>CAWBPR010000001.1:0-146702 GCA_963790775.1 uncultured Gammaproteobacteria bacterium
GAACATGACCGTGGGCTTTCAGTCCTTCGAGGGACAGTGGGGCGAGAATGCACGACTCGCGTGGGATACGATCGCGTTCAAACAGACGAAGGGAATTCCTCCAAAGCTCTTGTTCCTGATGGACTGGGCCCTGATCGAAGAAGTGTGGGCCGCCCAGGATCGATCCCGAGCAGCCGGAAAACGTGTATCGCGACTTTCAGCTTGCCGCCGGAACTTGCTGCTTGATCAATGGATTCCGGGCAATCCTTTGAGCATGCGGGATAAAGGATACGAAGCCGGAACCCAGCGCGAAGCCACCACCGGCGCCGAGGAGATCGTCGTAGACGGCATGCGGATCGATTCGCCCGAAGCCGCCGTTGAGCACATGGAACGTGCACAATTCCCCGGCTCGAAGTGGAAGCCAGAACGCCGACCGGGGGACAAGGCGAGGTCGCCCGGTGATTCAACAGGAATCCCGGTGCAGCGCCACTTCGGGATGAACATGCTCAAGGCGCCCTACGACGGTTTCCATTCTCTTCCCTCGCTGGCCTACTTCAAGTACGGTTATGAGAACTACTTCATGGCCTACGCGCTGTATCCCGAGGTGATCGAACGGCTTCGCGCTTCAGGCCGATTTGCGCTGCAGAGGAATCGGGTCGCGGCCCGAGCCATCGTCGAGGGCGGCCTGCCGCCGTTGAACCGCCTGGATCACGACATGGCGGATTCGCGAGGGACGCTGGTGGATATCAAGTCGCTCGACGAGATCTGGTTCCCCCACTTCGCGCGCGCCATCCAACCCCTCCTCGACGCCGACATCCGGCTGATCTGGCACTGCGACGGAAACCTGATGGAGATGGTCCCGCGCCTGCTCGAGTGCGGCGTGAGCGGCTTCCAGGGCTTCCAGTACGAAGACGGCATGGACTACGAGAAGATCTGCCGCATGCCGGAGCGGGACGGGAACCGTTGATGATCTCGGCGGCGTCTCGGTCACCACCACCTTGCCGCACGGCACGACCCAGACGTGGGGCAGCAGATGAAGTGGCTGGTCGAGAACGGGCCGACGGTGGGCTTGTTCTTGGGCGGCAGCAGCTCCATTGCGCCCGGAACCAATCACGACAACGTCCACGCTCTGATCGAGGGGCTCGCCCATTATCGTATCGAGGGCCGCTCATAGAGCGAGGACGGCGCACGGACAGGCCTCCCGCGGAAATCGGGGACGGTCCTAAAGATAATAGCAACAGACTAAGACGACTCGATACCCGAGTGAACTATTACCTTTAGCCTGACCTATTCATCAACTCGCTCACATTCGGGGCAACGCACTGAACACGAGAGACTTACCACGGATCACACGGATGGAACGGATTGGGGGACGAGTCGGGCCCATCTCCAGATTCATCCGTGTTATCAGTGTTGCAGGGATTGTTAGAGCGGCGGTTATTCAGATAACGCTAGAAAAGAGAGGATAGGATGAAGGTAACCAAACGCATATTTGCGAATCACTCCTAATCGTCTAGCCCGAGCGCGTGAGTGGTGGGTTCACCTAGTGTACCTCGTCATAACTAATGTAACATATGGGTTCTCGCGAGTACTGAGGGCTTCCTATGCGCGTTGCTGTAGAAATCGCTTTGTCTGAGGATGAAATAGCTCATCTTAGCAAGCTGTCAAAATCACGTTCGGTATCAGTCCGGCTAGCAGAACGTTCACGAATTATTCTGCTTGCAGGTGAGGGCATGACCAATGAAGACATTGGTAACGAACTGGGCATAACAAGAAGACAGAAGGCGGGCCGTTGGCGAAAACGGTATGCGGAAAGCGGAATAGACGGTATCAGCCAAGATGCCTCTCGACCCGGACGAAAACCAAAGATCAGTTCATGCAAAGTCTCGAAAGTGATTGAACTCACCACACAAACGACACCAGATAACGCCACGCATTGGAGCCAGCGCCTGATGGCAGAGAAGGTAAAGATCAGCATGTCATCAGTGGGCCGGATATGGAAAAGTCATGGTTTGAAACCACACCGGGTGAACACATTCAAGCTATCCAATGATAAAGCGTTTGCTGAGAAGTTGGAGGCGATTGTTGGCCTTTATATGTCTCCTCCGGAAAATGCCATCGTATTGAGTTGTGATGAAAAGAGTCAGATACAAGCATTGGATAGAACACAGCCTGGCTTGCCGATGAAGAAAGGCAGGGTGGCAACCATGACGCATGACTATAAACGCAATGGCACCACGACCCTATTTGCCGCACTGAACACGTTAACAGGAGAAGTACTCGGTACCTGTGCCCAACGGCATCGACATCAAGAATGGCTGGCGTTTCTGCGCAAGATCAATCAATCCACGCCAAAGGGAAAAGATATTCATATTATCTGTGATAACTAGGCAACCCATAAACACCCAAAGGTAAAAAGCTGGTTGAGATATCACAAACGTTTTCATGTCCATTTTACGCCGACCAGTACATCGTGGTTAAACATGGTAGAACGATTCTTTCGTGAATTGACTGATAATCAGTTAAGGCGGGGCGTGTTTAGCAGCGTGAAAGAACTTCAAGAGTCAGTGATGACATTCATTGAGAAGCACAATAAGGCCAGCACCTTACATCTGGACCAAGTCAGCAACCGATATCCTGGAGAAAGTGAAGCGTAGGAGAGAAAATCTCAATAAGTTACAGACTGTTTGACGAGGTACACTAGGCTGTAGAGCCGACAGAGCGGTCATTGTCATCAGACAATCCACAACTATCATCAAGCGAAGAAAGCTGTCGTTTAGGGTCAGGGTGGAACTTACGAAATAATGTGAACACAACGGGGGTAGTCCTGACTATTTAAGGAAATATTCCGATTAGTAACTTACAGGCTATTTAGCACTCACCCGGCGGTTCGCCTAGAAACTAGACGCGGCAGTGGGCAAAGCTTGTATCTCATTACTTTGCCCACTGCGTTTTTTATGGCCCTACTGTGGCGTCAACGCAAAGGCACGCACTGCATGGGAGTCGAGTGAGTTGATCCGCCGATGCCAACCGTTAGTTGACTTGGCTAACACATGCAGGTTGGCTGAGAAGGCCGCCTCGATGCAAGGCTGTCCGCAACAGTTGAGTAGCTCATATCGTCCGAATGGTCGATCGAAGTTTCCGCTACCGTCGCCATCATAGGCAGTGCCGAAGATTCCAGCCGTTCCTGTCGTAAGCGCCGATACCTCGGCACCGTCGATTTTTGCCAATTCTACCCGATTCGGTCCACGGTAAATGTTGAACCTTAACAATGCTCTGTTCGCGGGATGTACGGCGTGAAACGATACATCGACTGGAGCGTCTATTTCACTAACAGAAGGATCGTACTCCAGGAAGCCGCAGTCGCCAGCCCCAACTGCACCAATCATCGGTTCATCAATCACGGCCAAAGTGATGCGGTTATCGATATACAGGGAGAACACGAATCCACCTGTGACGATATCACCGGGATCGGCGTCATCTGTGATAATTGTCCCGTCTGGTTCACTACCGATTGGAACAACAAACCGAAAGGTGGTGGGATCAGGTTCTACCTTCTCGCCACTCGAATTGTAGATCTCGAGCTTGATCAGGTACCGGCCGGGCGCCAGATGCTTTGCTGTCGTGTTGAGAAATCCGCTGTAGATGTCACCGAGAAATCCAGAAGACGGCCAGGAGACGGTTTCACCCGCATCCGAATCGAACGGTACCAATCCGGGCAGATCCTCTGCATGGGGACGGAAGCGGTAGAGGTTCTTGCCGCCGAAGTCGTTTGGACCCAAAACGAGTGCGGGAAAAACCGGTGGTTTGGCCGGTGCCTCCAACTGATAGTGCACCGCGACCGCCTCGTCGAAGTCGATCCAGTCAACTGCACTTGCCTGTTTGTATAGCAAGCGATAGTAGGCAATACCCTCAGTCGGAATGACGTTTGCAGCGCCGATGCGGAATCCCAAGCGCGATCCGAAGGGCGCATCCTCCATGAGCAGGTTACTTATACTGTCGGTGTAATCTGTCAGCCCATCGGGCTGGATACCATCTAGACGGGTGCCTCCGACACCATAGGGCAAGATCCATGTCCCATCAGCATCGATCCCTGGCGCCGCTGTGATACATACGTGATCGATGACCAACTCCTGGCCACCAATGGCGAATGAGTGAATATCACCATTCAACCGCAGGGTACCCTGATCATTGCCGAAACCGTTGACCACTGTGACAGTCGCACCACCGATCACAGCGTTATGAATGTCGGCAAAGTCGGAGAAGTTGCGAAAATCACCATTGATCTCGATGTTGAGGTTGCCGCCATACTCGCCGAAATTGAGTGAGACTGCATTGGGCAAGGTCGGGAAAGTAAAATCAAGATTGACATTGTTGATCGTAACTTCCTGTCCGACGTATCCCGCATCACCGGCATTGCTGATCCTGGCGTAACCGCCGGAAGTCCAGGTGCCGTTCGACCATTGAAAGTTATCTACAGTCATGCTGGCGCCCGAGTCGGTAAAACTGTTGCCGATCAGATAGGTCGTGCCTAGAGGCGGTTCTTCGAAGTTGATACACTCCGGTCCGTAACCCGCAGTCGATGCGCAGTTGGACTGGTAGGTCTGCTCACAACGTCGGTCGTTGAGGGTGACTGATACGCACTCTGGTGGTGGTTCGCCACGCGGACGGGCAAACCATAGGTTACCCAGGCTTTCCGCACTCGACAGGGCGCAGAAGCCGTATAGACGATCACCCTCACCATCATTGATATCGACCCAGGTGCGGGCCGAGTTTGGATTGGCGCCGCATGGTGGCAGATCGGGTGCCGGAGTAAACAGTGCATCGGAAAATGCGGCACGATTCAAAACCGGAACGTGATATCGGGTATAGGGATTGCCGTCGCTACCTGTGTAATCCTCGGTCCCTGCCACCTCGAGCTGTGGATTGGGTAAATTTGGAAAACAGAATGGCCCTGCGGGCCAGGCAAGAACGGCCTCGTTGATAAATCGGGTGATGACTCTTCCTTTTTGCGAAACGGTGTAGCGCACAACGACGGCGCCAATCTCGCGATTCACCGGTATCTTGAGCACGGCTCTCTGACCAGGTTCAAGCGGTTGCGCGGCACGCTCGTAGCGTTTCCACTTCTGGCCAAACTCGCGCACGAGTCCATCGATCTGATCCCAATCAAGCTGTTGAAGGAAAATAGGTCTGGGTAGAGTCACGTATTCGCGTTTGATCGCTACCGCACCGGCCTCACTCTCCTTCGATAGCATAATCACATCCCAAATCGCCCCCTCACGGGTCTGCCAGAATTGCCAGGGTAGAGGTACTTCCCGAACTGGTCGTCCCTCGATCGACCAGAAACCGCGGGCGTCGAACCTTGCGTTACACTCTAGCTTGATGCCGAAATGTTCGACACGACCAGGCGCTATTGAATCTCTGCGATCATTCCAGGTAATCGAGACACCTCCACGACTGAAGGGTGTGCCGGACATGATCTTCGGAGGTGCTCCCCAACCAGGGTAATGGCCCGTGACGCACTTCGGATCGAGCTTACCTGAGAGATAGAGTTCAAAATCCTCATACCGCACAGTGTCATTGTTGCGAACATCGAAGTTACTCAGAGATCCGGTGATCTCCGGCGCCACCTGGGAAAATACCGGGAAAGTGAAAACAGCGAGCACCAGTGTGAAGAGAAATGAAATGGGAAACAGCTTGTGTCTATTCATATCGTATCTCCTTAAAGTATGGAAATATCCTGCTTGGTCAACTGTTCTGCTTTGTAAGATTTGCCCATCACATATGATTGAGATTGGCCAAGCTGGGTTATTTGTAGAGGGTACGTCACCCAATTATCTGTGTGATAGCTGCATGGCCCACCACCGAATCGAGAGTGGGCATGCAGTCTTCTTATCTGTGGTCCTTATGACAATGAATAATTTTCTAACGAAATCTGAGCGTATGCAGGGACCAGATCATCATTCATGGTTTCGCTTAAAAACCAAATTCTTTGGTTTTTACGTATTCATTTTTAAATAAGGTCCACCAATCTCTCGTACCACCTTCCAGTACATATTCATAAGGCAACCAACCATATCCCTTATCACCCCAGTCATCTCCCCAGGAATTACGAATCAGGAAGGCGCCCTTTGTTTGTTTGTTACAGGTGGTGTTGACGATCTTTTTGCCATCGTCATGACCAACCACAATCATGGCGTGTCCCCCCAGTACGCTTTCATTCGGGCAGGGGAAGGGAATGGCACCATCATCCGCTGCCTGACTCATCGAACTCATTACGGTGAAACCAAACATGGAGGGTAAACCCGCAGCTAATAGTGTTTTGGCACGTTCAACAACTGTCTTGAATGACGTGTTTGGTGGGTCGAGCCGGAAGTAGTTGATAGCTTGGTAATTTTGCCCAAAGGCGTAACAAAATGCCGTAGGCTCCATATCGAAATGAGGTTCACTCGGATCATGTGGATTCGGGTGAACATCCGTATAGGGCCAATATTTCTCTGGTGGAACACCGAATAAGGACATGGCACCCATTGTGGTGCGCAAAAAGGCGCCAGTATCTCCCGTCAGACCTAAAAGATTGCGCGTTACCTTGTATAAAAAGAGCCTTGATGCATCGATATAGGTATTAGAGGCCCGGTTTTCATAGTATTCGATGAGACCGACTCCCGCTTGAGCAGTGCATGAGCCTAAAGCGGCTTGATCCTCTATAGGTGTAAACCAAGCGCGTAAATCAGTTTTCTCCGGTAAGCTGGTAGATTCAGCTTTCTTAATACCAATATCTTCAAGCATTGGTTTTATTTTTTTATGTGAGAGCGTGTAGTCTCTGAGATCCGGTATATCCGGAATCCATCCCATACCCTTGAGTTTATAAACTACATTATTATCCATCATTGTCTCACTCCGTATTTCTAATAATATGAAAAATCCTGCGCATGCTTCCTCATTGCGTCAGTTGGATAAACTCAAAATAGGTATCTATCACCTCCTTTTTTATGACTGGTTCGTAAGTGTTTGATAGGGAGTCAGTTGATTGATGATCAAATCTTCCCATATTGATTGAATTAATATCTGTCGTAAAAACCGCTCCATTAAGTGACATTTATTTTGATATGAAAAAGTCTTTTATAGGGTTTGTTTGGTTCAAATGGTCGGAAGTACGCAATCACTAGGTCTGTTTCACCTGGAGCAAGCGCCTTGAATTGGAATACTACAACAGCACCCGATCCATATAATTTGCTATGAGGGAAAGACCTTGCTGCATGTTGTCGTAATATATCCTGACTAAACGAAACAGCCTCCCATCGATATCCCGTTGTAGGATTCGTTTGCAGGACAACCTTAAATACTTGGTCGCGCTTGATCGACACAACTGACCCTGAATGGCGTTCCGTCAAAATCATGATGGTATCGAAGGGATTACTAAATATGGGTAGCGTGAACAGTACGAGAACAACGGCTACTAGCATCCTTTTTGCAAGGCAATTTGATGTGGCCATCCTCTTATACTCGCACTTTTCCTATTTCCCTACAGAATATATGTTAATCATAGTCCAGCCTGCAGGAATAACAATCCTCCTAGTGGATTCAAGTTCTACCTGGGGAATTACCGAGTGGTATGGCGTTTGTTGCAAGATCAACAATGGTACTGTCAAGTTGATCTCAGATACAAAGTGCTGAATAGTATAAATACCCGATGAAAACCACACCTAATCCTTATTCAGGTTATCGATACCCCTATGAGATTATTAGCCATGCGGTGTGGATATACTTCCGCTTTTCGCTGAGCTTTCGTGATGTCGAAGAAATCCTTGCCGCTAGGGGTATTGTTGTCACCTATGTGACTATTCGCCAATGGTGTCTGTAATTCGGTCAGGGATACGCCAATAATATTCGGCATCGACAGGGAACACTCGGTGATACGTGGTTCCTTGATGAGGTGTTTATCAAGATTCAGGGCGAACTGCATTATCTTTGGCGTGCAGTCGATCAGGATGGTGATGTACTGGATATCCTTGTACAGAAGCATCGCGATAAGCGTGCAGCCAAACGCTTCATTCGTAAGCTATTGAAAGGCATGCGCTACTCACCGCGGGTCATTGTGACAGACAAATTGAGGAGCTATGGCGCAGCAAAGAAAGAGATCATGCCGGATGTCATGCACCAGCAGGGCAAATGGGAGAATAACCGGGCCGAAGTTTCACACCAACCAACCCGTCAGCGAGAACGGCAAATGCGAAGATTTAAATCACATTGCCATGCACAACGATTCCTTTCTGCTCATGGCCCCATCAACAATCTGTTTCGAGTTGGCCGCCACCTTTTGAAAGCTAGACATTATCGGTTGTTTCGCGATAGGGCCTTTAATATCTGGAGTGAGGTAACGAGTGCCTGGGAAATGGCCTGAAAGCAAACGTCTGTCTATACAGATGAGATCGTAGACCTTGGAATCAATAACTTGACAGTACCCTCCAAATAGCTTACTGGAGGCCCTCCCTCTATATGGACATGATCCTTGCTCACCACCCCTTTCAATATCCGGTTCTAAAAGCCTCACAGCTTTAACGTATCCAATCTCTCCACTCAGCATCCTCAATCTTATGCAAATAGTTTACAAATAGTAGAATTAGCCATAATGAAGTGTTAAGTTTCGATACTTCAGGAAACTATCCTCCGGTGTTAGAGGATTGATTGATATATGAGTTTTAATGATAAAACAGATCGGATGGACTGGAAAGATGAATTTATCTGGTTGGTAGTATCCGTAATCTCAGGCTTAATGTTATGGCTTATATTTTTCTACTTTGAGCGATTTCCTGACGCCAGTCATATTGTAGTACTTTCTCTTTCCATATCGGGTTTCTATCTACTCAGTATTTTGGTGAGGATACAGAACCATCGAGGAATGGCATTGACGGGTAAGATCAGCTTCCCGGAAAAGCATCTGAAATGGATCTTTCCTGTATTGGGGTTTCTGATTGGTCTGATACTCCTGATTTTTTAGGTCCCCTTCTTTATGGCATTGGCGGTGGTATTCAGTTCATGCCCACCCGGTAAGGGATAGTATAAGACGCTTCATGGACATGGAAACACACTTATCACCCACAGTAATATACGAGTTGATGGCGCGTGCCGGCTTTCGGAAATATTTTCATTTCGGTGGCATCGTCGCAACCCGTGAGTTAATCGATGCCTGTCACATTGATAGTCAAACCTATATATTGGATGTAGGTTGCGCCACCGGTAAAACGGCCTGTTACCTGGCCGGTCATTACGGCTGTCACGTGGTGGGAGTGGATATTCTGCCCAGAATGATCGAACGGGCCAACCAAAGGGCGCACCGGGAAGGAGTAACGCCGCAGGTTAGATTTTTGGTTGCGGATGCACAAGACCTGCCATTCGGCGACCAGTGCTTCGACCTAATCTTGGGTGAATTCATTACCGGTCTGCTTACTGACAGGCAACGCGGTGTGCAGGAGTACCTGCGAGTACTCAAACCCGGGGGCTATATTGGGCTTAACGAGGGGACCTTGATAAAGACTCCACCACCGGAATCATTGACCAACTATTTGCGTAACACGTTTGGCATTACGGTGGAAATGCTGGATATGAATCAGTGGAAAGCCTTATTAAAAAACGCCGGCTTGCGGGATGTGGCCGCCAAAACCCATAAAGTAACCGCGTTGAGTGACAGGGCCGATAATATCAAGGACCTGGTACAGGTTTGGTATATGCTCCTCTACCTTTATCTAACTAATCGTGACTTCAGGTATTTTATCAAGGAAGCGATGTCTGTGCCGAAGGATTTGCTCGAATATCTTGGCTACGGTGTATATATAGGCAGGAAATAAGGGAGGTGAAAACAGGTAACTATTGAATTTTCGCTACTCTTCACTCGCGTGATTGGCTCAATCTCAATGATGGATCTGATAGGTACCGTGAAGCCCCCAACATGAAAGGTACGCGAAAGGCTACCAGATACCAGGAATCATCCGGTATTTCACCTTTTGGGTGTACTCGCCATAGCCTGCAAGCTCCCTGAGCAATAGACGCTCTTCACTCTTTATTCTTGCCACCAGAAGCATGGGTAACAAGGGTGTGGGCAGCATAGCCCAGTAAGATCCCAAGGCCAATGGAGAGAAGATACAAATCAGAAAGACGGCAAGATACATCGGATGCCGTATCCATGCATAGGGGCCAGTCATAACTACCTGCTGTTGTGGTTCAACCTCGACTATCCGTGACGCATACCGGTTTTCTTTGAGTACAAGAACGAATAAAGCGTAACTCAACACGATGACAAGATCGGCAGCCATCACGGTGATCAAATCTGTGGAGGACCAACCAAAGCGCTTATCCAATCCGGGGAGCAGAAAAATAACCACAAAATAAAGACTGGAGAGCCCAACAATGAGCTTTTGTTCTACCTCCTTCTCTTTCATTCTCATCCGGCGTTCAAGTAACTCAGGATCTTTTTTTATATAACTAAAGTTTCACGGTTTTTATGAGTTCTAAATGGCCTCACTATTTTTCTCGCGCGCTCTGCGCGTTTTTTATGTCCAGCAGAACGATTCGATAATAACCAAGTGTTATACAGGGTAAAAATTCGAAAATCCCATTGAATAACAATGAGTTACGGTTGTGGTGGCGCACCGCATTTGTTATAATTTCTGCTGCTAAGCGATTGAAATAAAGAACAAAAGGACCGCCACCACGTGTTCATTCTACGCAATATCCTCAACCCGCTCCAAGACCAATTTAAACACTCCCGCAAGGGCTCTGAGCGCGGCACCTGGTTTGTCTATACGCTCTTGGCCGTCATTACCCATTTCACCTCTTCGCGCACCTCTAACTTGTTGCGATGTTTACAGACCCTGTTTGAACTGCCTGTCTGCCAACGCCGCTTCTATACCTTTATGGCTTCGCCGAAGTTACCTTGGCAGCGCCTGTGGGCCGCTCTATGGTCTCTCATTCCAGAGCCGACTGTGAATGGGCGAATGCTGTTGGCGCTGGATGATTACATCAACCCAAAAACCGGCAAAAAGATCTTCGGCTGCGCCTCCTTTTTCGATCACGCCGCTAAGATCAATCAATCCAAATATCCCTGGTCGCAAAACGTCGTATCCATCGGCCTGTTGAAAATCATCAAAGGTCGCTGGGCTTGCTTGCCCTTGGCCTTTCGCTTTTACCACATGAAAAAAACTATCGACGCCGGTAACGTTACGGTCAACGACAAAACGTTCCTCTTCCAAACCAAGTTCGAGCAAGCTATTGAGATGCTCTCTAAAATAGCCGATGCTTTTCCCGATACCCCCTTGTTGATCGTGACTGATAGCTGGTTCGGAAACAATGGCTTATTCAAACCCCTGCGCAAAACCATCGGACAGCATTGCCACATCCTTTCACGGTTGCGCGTCAACGCTTCTCTTTTCGATTCGCCACCCAAACGCCGCAAGCACCAACGGGGGAGGCCAAGAAAGTATGGCCGCAAATTGGGTTGCGCAACGACACTGGCAAAGCGAGCTAAAAGTCGCGTTACTCCCTACTCAGTCAACCTTTATGGCAAACAACGTGATGTATTGGCCTACGACAAAATTGTCATGCTTAAAACACTTAAGTGTGCCGTCCGGGTCGTCTGGATTTATCGCAAATCTCAGTGGATTGCGCTTTTTTCTACGGACCTCGATCTCTCCGTCGTACAGATCATCGAATACTACGGCGCCCGTTGGAAAATCGAGTCCGGTTTCAAAGAAATCAAGCAAGAAATCGGTAGCTCAAAAAGCCAAACCTGGAATCCTCATGCCGTCACCAACCATCTCAACTTCTGTATGATGGCAGCTACTGTTACGTGGGTTTACGCCGATCACCTTGATCACACTCCAAAGCGTTGTTACGCTGTTAACAATCGAAAGCACTTCGCCTTTTCCGATGTGAGAAAACTCATCACTCAAGCAGCTCTCGATAATGATTTTGTTACCCTTTGCCCTAATCCGCGTAAACCAAAGAAAAATCCCTTCATCAGCGCATTGTTACGCATGGTCGCATAGGGGAAACTGGGAAACTTCAGTATTGATATAATAGATCACAACAAAAAACATGGGGACAAAAAGAATCACCAAATACACCCATGCCTCCCAATAACGTATCGTTCCTGCAGGTATAAACAGCATTGCAGCAATGAGCAGAATTGCTGCCAGAAATCGTCCTAAGACTCTTCTCGCCAAGTCGTTTCGTTTGTATTGCTCGACACTCATGTTAGGTTCTTTCGACAAATCCCGTCCCGTGAGTAAACAATCATATTTCGATGTTGCTTGAACAAATATTTTTAGTATCTCATTGTGATAATCCTAATCATAGGAACGTACCTTTACTCGACTGGCCTTCCTCAATCTCATCATCGGGATAGACAATAACCTTTTCATCTGCTTTCAATCCATCGAGCACCTGGGCTCTCGAGTCCATTTCGCTGACTAATCTTAATCGGGCGACGGTGGGCGCGGCCATTTTCCAATACAAATACGGCGGTACTGTCAAGTTGATCTCAGATACAAAGTGCTGAATAGTATAAACACCCGATGAAAACCACACCTAATCCTTATTCAGGTTATCGATACTCCTATGAAATTATTAGTAATGCGGTGTGGATATACTTCCGCTTTTCGCTGAGCTTTCGTGATGTCGAAGAAATCCTTGCCGCTAGGGGTATTGTTGTCACCTATGTGACTATTCGCCAATGGTGTCTGTAATTCGGTCAGGGATACGCCAATAATATTCGGCATCGACAGGGAACACTCGGTGATACGTGGTTCCTTGATGAGGTGTTTATCAAGATTCAGGGCGAACTGCATTATCTTTGGCGTGCAGTCGATCAGGATGGTGATGTACTGGATATCCTTGTACAGAAGCATCGCGATAAGCGTGCAGGAGCCAAACACTTCATTCGTAAGCTATTGAAAGGCATGCGCTACTCACCGCGGGTCATTGTGACAGACAAATTGAGGAGCTATGGCGCAGCAAAGAAAGAGATCATGCCGGATGTCATGCACCACCAGGGCAAATGGGAGAATAACCGGGCCGAAGTTTCACACCAACCAACCCGTCAGCGAGAACGGCAAATGCGAAGATTTAAATCACATTGCCATGCACAACGATTCCTTTCTGCTCATGGCCCCATCAACAATCTGTTTCGAGTTGGCCGCCACCTTTTGAAAGCTAGACATTATCGGTTGTTTCGCGATAGGGCCTTTAATATCTGGAATGAGGTAACGAGTACCTGGGAAATGGCCTGAAAGCAAACGTCTGTCTATACAGATGAGATCGTAGACCTTGGAATCAATAACTTGACAGTACCGGTCCCTTGATTTTATTGCAGCAGGTGTCTGTTAACGCCAAAGAAGATCTCGCGACTCACTAATATTTTCTGGCGCGATAACCGGAGAGTGGATTCAACAATGTGAACAGCTCGTCATACTCCAGGCCAAGCTCTTCGAAACTGTACGAGAATCTGGTACCGAAGGGCACATAGGCGTCACAGTAGTCCGGTGTAACCCGAATCAGCAACAGTTGTGAAATGATCTGGCTCTGCGGGCTGAGTCGCTGCACGACAAAGTGGGCCTTCTCCGTACATCCGGTACTGCGCACCTGAAACTCGAGTCCTTCTCCACTGTAGATCAGGCCTAGGATCGGCTCGGCGAGGCCATCGATTTCAAGCGGATCTACGTCCTCGTGATGCCCGCCCTTCTCCGCCATCGCGAGACTGCTGCTTATCACAAACAAGAGCACGAATACACATAAATAAGTGAAGACTTTCATCTGGGGTCCTCCTTTTTTACTTGAAATCCCATCCAAGATATTCAGATGGGCTGGGAAGCATCACATCCATTGTTTACTTCCTATCATAATTTTAGCAGTGCCCCATACAACGACACGGGTATTGCTCGGTCAAGGGACAAATTTGATATCGATTTCACAAACGATTTGCATAGACGAAGATAAAACAGCTCTCCCAATTCGATTATCGACACTTGACAGAATGTAACGGAAAGTTATACTGCTAATAAAAGTTACATATTGCCCGGGTACCCATGATGGCACAAGATACTGCTGTTGATTACTTCACCGCTCGAGGACTCCGTTCCACCGCCCCAGAGGGCCTGAATGCTGCGCTGCGTCTGGTTTTGGACACGATGCCGACCCTTCTCTACGGTGATCCCACTGACGAATTGACGGCCGAGGAACAGCGTGTGCTCAAGGAAAGCGGCGTCGATCTTACCAGGGTTATGAACCAAGACCCGGTGGCTGAAACGGCGGTCCAGTTCGCGGCCATTATAGAAAGCAGTCTGACAATTAAAGAAGCGGCCCTGCGTATGGAAAAACCGGAAAGTCAGGTGCGGCAGATGATCGCGCGACGCACGCTCTACAGCGTCATGCTCGATAACCGGCGCTACATACCCCTCTTTCAGTTCAGGAAAGACGGCGGCCTGCTGCCCAACATCACCAAGGTCAATGCCGCTTTGAACGCCGATTTACACCCGGTCGAAGTCTTCGAGTGGTACACCCAACCCGATCCTGACTTGTACGTCGGCGTCGCTATCGAGCAAACCATCAGCCCGATCGCCTGGCTACTTGCCGGGCGCGATTACCAAACCCTGGTGACGCTCGCGAAGCGCCAGTAATCGCACTGTGTCAAAACTGCCGAAGGAGCCCGACCTTGACCGGCTGCGGGATACGCCACCCAGTTTGATCACCGTTGGGCCAAATCTACCGTTGCACCGGATTTATAAGCGTGGCGGGGATTACCCCACCTTATGGAATACATTTCGGCAATTCGGGCCGCTGTCTAGGTTTGACCATCACCTTACAAATGAGAAAAACGAGCCGTTTCTGCAGAACCGCGGTATCTTGTACGCCGCAAGCGAGATCCCGACCGCGGTCGCTGAATATTTCCAACGCAACCGCCGCCGCATCAATCGCTTCCGACACAGGCCGTGGTTAGCCTCGTTCACCTTGCCTGTCGAACTTCAGCTGTTGGATCTCACCGACACGTTTTGTGTGCGCGTCGGTGCGTCGATGAAGCTTATGAGTGGACCGTTCAGCCACGCGCAACGGTGGTCACAAGGCTTTTGTGATGCTTATCCGGACATTCATGGTCTGTACTACGCCTCGTCGTTGACCAACCGTACGGCCATCGCGTTGTACGAGCGTGCGGATACCACCGATTTATTTCCGTCGACTACGCGACTGCACAGAGCGCTCGCCGATCCGGTGCTGCACAAACCGCTGATGATTGTCGCGCAGGAAATCGGCTACAAGTTTATCTAATCAGAAAGCGACCCAAACCAGAGACTCTGAACCCTGAGACGCCCAGGTTGAATGATTTACTGCACGTAATCTTATCCGCAGATCGTGTGGTTAGAGTTGTGAGGAGAGTATTAATTTCGTGGGGTCATTGGATAACCTGATAAAGTTGGTTCTGTCGCAATCAGCACCGAACCAGCATCGATGGTACCATGAAAGCGACATTATCAAACGGTTCAGCCACAACATTATCAGCTTTAAAGGACGACACTTTCAACAGGAGATGATACTCCAAAGCATTCGTTGGTACCTGGCGTATTCTCTGAGCTATCGCGATATCGAAGAGATCATGATGGAGCGCGGCTTTGAGGTAGATCACAGTACGATTCAAGGCAGCGTTGTTCATTTTTCACCGGAACTCGAGATGGCCTTCCACAAGAAAAGAAACGGCCAGGAGATCGATGGCGGCTCGACGAGACTTACATCAAGGTCAAGGGGCAATGGAAGTACTTTGCGCGATAAGAAGGCCGCACTGCGATTTCTGACCAAAGCGATTGAGCGGAATGGTAAACCGGGGCTCATCAATATCGACAAAAGTGGTGCCAATACGGCCGCGATCAAAGGCTACAATGATGACCACAACAAGCGTATCAAGATCCGGCAATGCAAATATCTCAACAACATCATTGAACAGGATCATCGGAGCATCAAACGCCAATGTCGTCCGATGTTGGGATTCAAGAGTTTTCATTCCGCACAGATCACACTGGCCGGGATTGAGTTGATCAACATGCTCAATAAAGGGCAAATGCGGACTACGCATGGGGACCGTCTGTCGCCTGTAGAACGTTCTATGGTTTGGCTGCGTAACGTGCACCCTGACTGTACTAAACTTGGGTCCTTGCTGAGTTTGCGACAGAACCAGATCTTGTTGAGGTCCTCGTTGCGTTTGGGGATCGATAGAGGTGCAGGTTTAAAACCCTTTGCAAAGGTCCGCTTGAAATAGGTGATGAGATTCTCGGCCATCTGTTCAGGCGCCAGCACGAAGTCCGTCAGACCGGTGCCGATGGCGCTCCTCGGCATGCCGTCGTACTTGGCCGTCATTGGGTCCTGGACCATCACCATGCCACCCTTCTCCTTGATCGCCTTCAAACCCTGGGTGCCGTAGGTACCGGTGCCGGAGAGTACAATGCAGATCGCCTTGTCTGCCTGGTCCAAGGCAAAAGAGCGCAGAAAGAAATCGATCGGCAGGCGCATGCCACGGTGCGCGGTGGGTTGGAGGAGTTGCAGCGAGCCGCGCAGGATAGCCATGTCACGGTTGGGTGGGATGACGTACGCACAGTTCGGCATAACCTTTACACCATCGGTTGCCTCCATGACTTTGAAGGGGGTAACACGTTTGATCAGGTCGGTGAGTATGCTCTTGTGGTTAGGGTCAAGGTGCTGTATCAGTATGAAGGCCATACCGGTATCGACGGGTACTTTCCTGAGGAATTGCTCGATCGCCTCCAGACCACCCGCTGATGCACCGACGGCGACGATCGGGAACCCGCTGGTCTGTAGGGGAGGGTTTGTCGGAGCGGCAGTCAACCTGGGATTGTTTTTGGCTAGGTTGACTTTTTTTGCAGCAATCTTCTTTTTTTTGGTCATCCTTAGCGCTCTAGCAAAAGACTTTATGCAGTAATTGTGACATCAAACTGAGACATCTCAAAATTGAGCACGCCGAATCATAAGTTAAGCCACACGAGCAGATAACCGGGTAATCCCTATAATCCTGTAGACAGGAGCTGGAGTGATGTGACCGACTCCCAGATCACGCTGGCGATTTATTAAAAAAGAGAGGGTATACGAAAAAACCACAAGAAATCACGCCTGCGATGCTCCTCAGAATCTCGATCTACCATTGATCTTATTCGACCACAAGGATCTCTGCGGCTTTCCCTGAAACAGCTAAAATTACATTCGTCAGGAGATTATTTGGCGCGTATCTGCTTCCCATCGGATTGTTTCTCAACAATACCTCCCGCTCACTCCTTATCCATCCTGTGATATGGATAAGTTGGATTATATTTAAGTATGATGGAAGTGTTTTTCGAGTCGTGGTAAACGAGACGAACCCGCGTTCGTTCAGATGGGGATTTCCGCGGCTCCTCGCGAACAATGCATGGAGAATTCGCCACCTGCCTGAACAGGTGCGGGCGTTGCGTAAAATGGGCTGCCGATATCACGGAAAAAATGGTCGAATCACAAGCAGACATTGAAGAAAGGCGGCCAACAGTATTTGTGGTGGATGATGATGCTGCGATACGCGAGGGACTGGTAGCGCTGCTGGAAGAAGAAGGCTTTGCGGTCCAGGCGTATTCCTCAGCAAATGACTTTCTGGATGCCTACCAACCCGGTTTTCCGGGTTGCCTGCTGCTCGATATCAATATGCCAGGCACCGATGGCCTGAAGCTCCAGGGCTTTCTGGCAGAAATGCGTCTGCATATCCCGATTATTTTTCTGACAGGTCAGGCGGACATATCCAAGACCACCCAGGCGTTCAAAAAAGGTGCGTTCGATTTTCTGGAAAAACCCGTTGCCACGGAAATCCTGCTCGAGCGAATCACCCAGGCGCTCGCCAAGGATGCCCGGCAACGCGCAAAGGAGCTGCGCTGCCTCTCTGACTGGGAGCGCATTCAGCAATTGACCCAAGAGGAACGGGAAGTAATGGCGCTGATAACCGCTGGACACTCAAACAAGCAGATTGCTCGTGAACTGAATATCAGTACTCGTACCGTTGAAGGTCACCGGCGTCGGGTGTTCGAAAAGACAGGCGCTAAATCATTTGCCAACCTGATAGAGATCGCGCGTAACACAGGACATCTGCAGGATATGAAATCTTAGCGTATCAGCTTGCCGGGCTTGTTTTCAGGCGCAGGAGCTTGTTCGGGGTTTGATCAGGTGGGCGTTTATGCTGCCTGGGGCGGTTTAGGGTTCGAAATATTCTATCTCCATAACGTGAAAGAATTACACATGCGTTTGCCGATGCTTTAACAAACGCGCTAGGTGACCGGTTCTCAGCGACTCGCTCAATTCCCCCTATAAAATAGGGTATTTTTGTGATAAATTCGATGTAAGCGATTAAATAGGTTAAAACGCTACCTGAATCAATCAACAGGCCTAACCCATATTGGGTTGAATGTCGTATAAGAAATTTACCTAAATATTGTCAATATAAAGGAGAAAAGCCGTGTCTTATCTCACCCCTTCAGAGGTGGCGGAACTGTTGTTGGTTGCGCCGGTGACCGTGCGTCAATGGGCGCAGAAAGGATGGCTCAAAGCCGATCTGACAGCGGGAGGACATCGTCGTTTCCATAAGAAAGATGTGGAACGGTTTGCCAACGACAGGGGCATGACCTTGCATTTCCACCACGATGGTGGGTTGCGGGTATTGATCGTTGATGACGACCGCCAGCTGGTTCTCTATCTCACGGAAATGCTCAAGATTGAAGACGGCATCACCAAGGTGGACAGCGCCTATGATGGTTTCGAGGCCGGCATGAAGGTGCGTACGTTTACCCCCGACATTATTCTGCTGGATCTGATGATGCCTGGATTATATGGCTTTTCCGTGTGTCGGATGATAAAGACGGACCCGGCGACCAGGGGCATACGGATTGTGGCCATGTCCGGCTATTGCACCGATGAAAACAAGCAGCGCATCCTGGAGGCGGGGGCAGAGATCTGCCTGGCAAAGCCCTTTGAAAAGCAGGAACTGATGCAGGCGATTGGAGTAGGCAATTCCAAAAACCTGGATTCTAAGGAGAATCCAGTAGAAGAGACTCACCGGTAGAGATTAGATCATGATGCCTGTCCAAGAGTATTCCCAAACCAGCAGTCCCTACCAGATCCTTAACCACTACATCAATCTCGCACAATGAGCAGTTGACCCAGCGCTTGACCGCGATACTCGATACGACCACCGTCGGGTTGTTCGGACTCGACAGTGAGGGTCTGGTCACCTTCGTCAATCCCGCCTCATGCAGCCTCCTGGGCTATTCAGAGTCTGAGCTGATTGGGGTCAGGCACCATGAGGTGCATCAAAAGCGATGCTTGAGCAACTGTTGGATGCAGCGACAGACGCTGCTCTCGTTGCGCTGGATACGGAATTTCGTCTGATCTATCTGAACGCCACAGCAAACAAAATATTTGACTTTAACGATGCGCAGCTAATCGGCCGTTCATTACGTGACCTGCATATTTGTAAGGAGGTTGCTGCGGCGCGTTTCGATGCGGCGGTGAAGCAGATCAAGGCAGGGCAGACCTATGAATTCCGCCTGGAACAGCCGGACAAAGACAGTGTCAGATTTCTCGGAATGCGGGTCTCTGGCTTGTGGCAGGAGGATCTGCTTACGGGTTATCTGCTGCTGGCGCGCGATATTTCCGAACGTGTCATCCTGGAGCAGAGTCTGCAGGAAAAGGAGTCTCATCTGCGGGTGCTGCTGGAGACGCTGCCCTATGGGATTGAAGAGCTGGATACCGATGGCCGGGTTGTTTTTGGAAATTCGGCCTACCACCGGATGTTGGGCTATGAGCCCGGCGAACTGATCGGTCTGACTATGTGGGATCGCATTCCCGTTTGTGATTCCTCAACAGGGGAAGGCTTCGCTGATCGGCCGCATCTCCCTGGATATTACCGAGCAGCAGCAGATCCGGCAGGAACTGGAACTTGCCCGTTTTGCCCTCGACAGGGCCGGGGTTGCCGTCTTCTGGCTCACCCCGGACGCCCGGGTGGTGTATGCGAATGACGCCGCCTGCCATTCTTTGGGTTACAGTTGTGACGAGCTCCTGACACTGGGTGTGCCGGATTTTGATGTGAAAATTACCCAGGATAAATGTGCATCGAACTGGAACCGGATCAAAACGGAGGGAACTGTCCGGTTCGAATCGATTCACCGGCGTAAGGGCCAAACGGAATTTCCTGTCGAAATCACCGCCGATTATCTGGTGTTTGGCGACAAGGAGTATAACTGTTCCATCGTTCGGGACATCAGCGAACGGCGACGCAATCAACAGGAGTTGCAGCGGCTCCACAAGATGGAGGCGCTGGGCCAGCTTACCGGTGGCATCGCTCACGACTTCCATAATATTCTCGCATCCATTCTGGGTTTCTCGGATCTCGGTCTGATGCGTATCGAGTCCGGGGATACCGCGAAACGCGAGGCCTATTTGCGCGAGATCCATACCGCAGGTCAGCGGGACAAGGAGTTGGTGGGGCAGAAGATGCGATCCGCCCGCAGCGGCGGCAGTGAACAGCAGCCGCTGCAGATCCAGTCCCTGATCAAGGAGGTTATCAAACTGCAGCAGGCGACCCTGCCGTCCAGTATCCTGATCGAACAGGAGCTAGAGGAGGATACCCCGGCAATCTTGGCTGATCCGGTACAGATCCATCAGGCGTTGATGAATCTGTGTGTCAATGCCAGGGACGCCATGCAGGGTAAATGAATTCGATGCTCTCCAATGTAGATTTTATAAGCACATTATCTTATTAAAGTAAATTATACTAAATAGTTGTTAGCTTATTATTAATGAAGGTATTTCATAGCGCATAGGTATTGAATGCTGAATCGGTAGACATGTTTGTAAAAGGTATTGTTAAAGAGAATCGACCGTTAATATCAGAAATTGTGAAAGCCATACACTTGGCTGTGAACTTGACATCTCAAACACGAAGCAGCTTCCTTCTAGCAAACTCGAATGTATAAATGCCCTTCGACCATCTGTAGTGAAGGGATGACTTTTACTCGTTTAGACCGGTCTGTTACTTTGTCCCTCTGACACATAAAAACCGATAACCAGGAATTTCCATGAGTGATCACAAAATCCATAACCTGACCCGCCGCATCATGATCGCGATGACGGGTGGCGCTCTGTTCGGTATTGCGCTCAATCTGCTGATAGGCGCTGATGGACTGCTCAGGGATTATCTGATCGATGGTCTGCTGTATGTGATCGGCGCCATCTTCGTCGCCTCATTGAAGATGCTGGTGGTGCCGCTGGTGTTTGTCTCGCTGGTGAGTGGTGTCACCTCCCTTGGCAATCTCTCGGCCCTGGGCCGCATGAGCATCAAGGCGATTCTGCTCTATCTTTTCACCACGGCGGTAGCGATCAGCATCGCGTTGACTCTGGCCACGGCTGTGGGACCGGGCCAGGGTTTCGATGCCGGCAGCGCCGAAGTGACCTTTCAGGGCAAGGAGGCTCCGCCACTTTCAGAGGTCTTCATCAATATGGTGCCGACCAATCCGGTGGCTGCCCTTTCCGAGGGGAATATGCTGCAGATCATTGTCTTCTCACTGCTGTTCGGTATAGCGATTTCTCTCGCTGGTAAACGCGGCAAGCATGTTCTGAGCCTGTTCAACGACCTGGATGTGGTGATCATGCACATGGTTGAAATCATCATGCGGCTTGCCCCCTATGGTGTGTTCGCGCTCATCGCCCGTACCTTCGCCACCCAGGGACTGGATGTGATTGCCCCGCTGCTGGCCTATTTTCTTACCCTGACGGTTGCTCTCGGCCTGCACGCCTTTATTACCTATCCCATGCTGATCAAGTTGCTGGCAGGTCTCAATCCGCTACGCTTTCTGCGCAAGATGCGTGATCCGGCTACCTTCGCCTTCTCCACGGCAAGTTCCGGCGCCACCATTCCGGTGACCATGCGCACGGTGGAGGAAAAGATGGGTGTGGACAATTCGGTGGCCTCCTTTACCGTCCCGCTTGGCGCTACCCTGAATATGGATGGCACAGCCATGATGCAGGGTGTGGCCACGGTGTTCATCGCCAACGTTTACGGTGTCGATCTGAGTATGACGCAGTATCTGATGGTGATACTCACCGCTACCCTGGCCTCTATCGGCACCGCAGCCGTGCCTGGGGTCGGGCTGGTGATGCTCACTATGGTCCTCAACCAGGTAGGACTGCCGGTGGAGGGGATAGCGTTGATCATTGGAGTGGACAGACTGCTGGATATGATGCGCACTGTATGCAACGTCACTGGAGACTGTGCCGTCACCTGCATCATCGCCAAGGGCGAGGGGGCGCTGGATCTGACGCGCTTCAACGATCCGCATGCGGGCTCGGTGGAGGAGGCTACGGAGATCCTCTCCGGTGATTCCAGCCATTCGATTAAATGAGTCTCTGCATACCCGTGATTCGCCGAAAACAGCTCTTCATATTGCGTCGATAGACTTTACAGGGTCTTTTCGAACCAACTGGTATCACCCGATCAAGTTTTACCGCTAGCGAACGATATGGTTAATCGTATGGATAGGGTGTGATCCATACCGAAAATAACGGTAAGGATGGCATAGCGGATTTTATAGATACCCTGCCAACGCTGGCCCGGATTCTGATTCGTTCTCCTTGCCAATGGAATCGCTGGCTGTTCTGGAATGCATGATAAGGCTCTATCTAGAAAGCGCACCGCAAAGGATAGGTTAGCCATGCCGCGTAGTTGGCACAAGATCATGGAATTCTTAAATACAAGCTCAATAGCTTTAGACTCCCATCGAAATTCCGACAATCCAGGGGTCAGGACCTGTCCCTGGGTAAAGTACATAGGCATTACGTCAAGAGCATATTGGAATGAAAATGACCGGCAATGAAATCCCCTGCAGGCAGTTGTTCTCCATGCTTACCTGGATATGCTTTGCGAGTTTGTCTATTTGGCTGGTTACCTGGCCTGCAATAGCTCAGGAAATCACGTCTACACAAGAGCTGTCTGATCTCAAAGGGTTGAGTATCCAGGAACTTCTGGATGTGCCGGTCACCTCTGTATCGCGCAGGCCGCAGAAATACTCCGATGCGGCCGCGGCCCTGTTTGTGATCTCACGCGACGACATCCGCCGTTCCGGCGCCATCAATATACCGGAGTTATTGCGCATGGTGCCTGGCGTGCAGGTAGCCCATATCGATGCCAACAAGTGGGCCATCTCAGCGCGTGGTTTCAACGGGCGCTACGCAAACAAGCTGCTGGTGCAACTGGATGGTCGCACCCTCTACACCCCCTTGTATTCCGGCGTCTATTGGGATGTGCAGGATACATTACTGGAAGATATCGAACGCATTGAAGTCATCCGCGGGCCGGGCGCCACCATGTGGGGCTCGAACGCAGTTAACGGCATCATCAATATCATCACCCGCTCAGCCCATGACACCGAGGGCGGCCTGATGACTATGGGCGCAGGAAACGAGGACAAGGCATCAACCGCTCTTCGCTATGGTGCTGCTGTCGGTGAGAAAACATCGGTACGCTTTTACGCGAAAGCATTTAAACGTGATGGCGGGCGTTACTTCTCGGGAGAAGAGGCTGCAGATGAATGGCGAGACCAGCGCATCGGTTTCCGTAGCGATAGTGATGTTTCACAGGCCGACACACTGACCCTGCAGGGTGATATCTATGAAGGGGAAGCGAGTGCAACCTTAGCCGAAGGTCCTGTGCTGCGCGATACCGATACTGACACCTCGGGTGGAAACCTGCAAGCACGCTGGACGCGCCGATTGGCGTCTGGTGCCGGCATCGAGCTGCAGCTCTACTACGATCACACGCGGCGCTTGAGCGGGACACTGAGCGAAGAGCGGGATACCTATGACTTGGATTTTCAGCACCACTTCACTGCATCCGGCCGGCATGCGCTGGTCTGGGGTGTTGGATATCGTTTGACGCAGGATGATATCGCCAGCGTTCCCGGCGGCATCTTTACATTTGATCCGATGCAACGCGACGACTCCACTGTCAGTGTTTTTATGCAGGACGATATCGAATTTGCGGATGATGCGCTGCATCTGATTATTGGCACTAAGCTAGAGCACAACGACTATACGGGGTGGGAACTGCAACCCAATATCCGAGCGCTTTGGAATGCAACCGTGGACGCCACTGTGTGGGCAGCGGTGTCGCGTGCCGTGCGTACGCCATCACGGGTTGATAGTGATGTCACCATAAGAGTCGGACCGGTTGTGGTTTCAGGGAATCCGGACATGTCGTCGGAACGATTAACCGCCTATGAGATCGGCTTGCGTGTGCGGCCGCTGGACAATCTTTCTCTGGATCTGGCCACCTTTTACAATGACTATGACCACCTGCAGACTTTCGAATTTACGGGTTCGTCTTTTTCGCCACCTTTTCATCAGGTCGTCGACAACCAGATGCAGGGTCGCAGCCATGGCATTGAGCTGGCTGCCAACTGGGATGTCTCCCGGGACTGGCGACTGAAGGGGGCCTATTCCTGGTTCGAACTGGATATCGAACCTGAGGCAGATAGTACGGACACTACCTCTGCAGAGCTGTGGGACAGGGCGCCGCGGCAGCAGCTGAGTCTGCGCTCTCTGCTGGACCTGCGTCATGCTCTGGAACTCGATACCAGTCTCTTCTACGTAGGCGGAATCCCAAACCAGGCGGTCTCTTCCTATACAAGCCTGAATCTCAGATTGGGCTGGCGTCCTGTGTCGGACCTGGAGCTGAGTCTGTCTGGAAATAATCTGCTGGATGACAAACATCCCGAATTTGTCGAATACTCCGGTAACTCGCCGGGGCAGGGGTTGGTCTCCACACAGGTGGAGCGTAGTTTTCTGGTGCAGGCCAAATGGCAGTTCTAGGTTCGTAGCGGCAGTCTGCACCATGCTTACATTCGTCGCGCCAAACCCATTATTCCGACGCCGCTTCGGTATTAGCCTTTTATTACTGGCTTTGTTTGGCGTGGTTCCTTCAGGCCAGAGCCGTGACCTGCCCGAATCTCAGATCCAGGCTGCCTTTCTGTTCAATTTTGCAGCTTTTGTAAGCTGGCCGGACACCTTGTTCGAATCCCCTGTAAGCCCACTGCGTTACTGTACCCTGGGCGCCAATGCGGTAAGCCGTATCCTGGAACAGCTCATCTCAGATGAACACCAGGACGGCAGGTCCTTGGAGCTGCTGTGCCTGGATAGCATCTCGGATGCTGCGGGTTGCCATATTTTGTTCCTGGGAAGAGATGCGGGGAATGATGCTCTGCTGCCGGCGGGATGGGAGCGCGATATCCTGACAGTAGGGGATAGTGAAGCATTTGTCGAAAGCGGCGGGATGATTGCCCTGCTGCGTCAACGCAAGCGCATCCATCCGGTCATCAACATGGATGCCTTGGATGCCTCAGCGCTTCGCCTCAGCTCCAAACTTCTGCGTCTGGCGACCCTGGTCAGGCCGGGGAGCAGGGAATGATTTTCCAGTTGCGTTCCTTGAGTCATCTGCCGATCAAGGTCAAGGCGATTGCCATGGTCCTCGTCATCACCGGCATCGTGCTGGTGCTGTCGACATTGGCATATATAATTGCGGAAAACCGGGCGCAGCGCGCCTCCATGTCGGAATCGGCCACTGCCCTGGCCCGTGTGATCGGTGTGAATGCCTCTGCAGCCCTGGTATTCAGGGACCCGTATACCGCTGAAGAGATTCTCTCGGCGCTGGGGGAACAGCCGAATGTACTGGCAGGCTATATCTTCAACGCCGACGGGGAACTGCTGGCTCACTACACGAAAGAAAATGCCGCGAAGACGTTGCTTCAGGCGATTGCGCAGTCACCCTTTGTCCAAGCGCAAAGGAGTGGTCCCCTGTTTCACGAATCACACCTGTCAGTGAGCCAGGAAATCCATGTCAAACAGCGTCTGGTAGGATTCATCGATCTGCGCTTTAATCTGGCGTCGCTGGAAGCCAGCAACAGGCGGCAACTGATTATCTCCATTTCAGTACTGGCGCCGGCTTTGTTGCTGGCCTATCTGCTTGCATCCCGTCTGCAGCGGTTTATATCGACACCCATTTCATCCCTGATGCAGACGATGAAAACTGTTTCCGGCCAGGGGGATTATGCATTACGAGCCCCCTTGTTTACCGAAGATGAATTGGGCTCCCTGACCCGGGGGTTTAATGGCATGCTGGAACAGATCCAAAAGCGCGACGATGCGCTGGCGGATGCCATGCTTGAGTTGCAGCAGGCAAAAGAGACCGCAGAGTCAGCCAGCAAAGCCAAGTCTTTGTTCCTCGCTACCATGAGCCATGAAATACGTACGCCGATCAACGGCGTCATGGGTATGACGGAGCTTCTGCTGAGTTCCAGTCTGTCCGGCAAACAATACAGACTTGCCGAGTCCGCCCATCGGTCCGTCTTGAACCTTCTCACGCTGATCAATGACATCCTGGATTTTTCACGCATTGAAGCGGGCCGGCTGGAACTGGAGCCGGTGCCGTTCGATCTGAAGGATATTACGGACGACGTACTGCAGGTGTTCAATGAGACCAGCCGGAAAAAGGGCATTGAACTGGTGATTCAGCTTTCTGAGGCCGTACCACGTCACTTGATCGGCGATTCCACACGATTCCGGCAGATCCTGCTCAACCTTACCGGCAATGCCGTGAAATTCACTCAGCAGGGAAGGGTGGAGGTTGTTTTCGATACACAGCCGGTGAGGGAAGACGAAATCCAGTTGAACTGTCTGGTGCGCGATACAGGCATAGGCATCGCCGCCGATGCATTGCATAAAATATTCGATTCATTCAGCCAGGCGGACAGCAGCACAACTCGCCGTTTCGGCGGTTCCGGGCTGGGACTGGCGATCACGCAAAAGCTGGTCCAGCTGATGGGTGGAGAGATCGAGGTTGAGAGCGAGCCGGATGTCGGTACCACATTTACATTTGCAGTGCGGTTACAAGTAAATCCAGATACAGACTTTACCAGTTCCAGGCAGTCCCGATCAGAGGAACTCGATACTCTGTGCTCGGGACGGGTATTGGTGGCGGAAGACAACCCGGTCAATCAGGAAGTGGTCCAGGGAATGCTGGAGATACTGGGCTGCGATGTTGTGCTGGTGGATGACGGACAGGCTGCTTACCAGGCTGCCGCCGCAGAAACCTTCGATCTGGTGCTGATGGATTGCCATATGCCTGGGTTGGACGGTTTTGAAGCGGCCAGGCATATCCGGCAGCATGAGAACGTTACAGGGCGGGTGCCTATCGTGGCGTTGACCGCGGATGTACAGAAGGAGACCCGGGGCCGCTGTCAAGCAGTTGGCATGGATGACTATCTCAGTAAGCCGTTTACCCTGCAGCAATTACAAAGTATCGTGCAGAAGTGGTTGCCGGATGCTGAGTCCTGTGCTGTTATCACCGCTCCGGATCCAGGGTCCCCAGATGAGGCTGATGAAGTGCTGGACACATCGGTACTGCTAAGTATTCAAAAATTACAGCGTCCTGGCATGCCGCCGGTACTGGAGCGTGTTATCCAGCTCTATCTGGAGAGTGCCCCGCAACTTATAGAAGCTATTCACGCTGCAGTGGCGTCGCGAAACGCTGAGACGCTCAGAAATAGCGCCCACAGCCTCAAATCCAGCAGTGCCAATCTGGGGGCTCAAACGTTATCTGATCTGTGTCGGCAGTTGGAGGAAGCGGGGCATGAGGATCGGCTGGGGGACGCAGAGTTGCTGCTCGACTCACTCGAGACGGTCAGCCGGAAAACCCTGCAGGCGCTGAGACAGCGATTGATTGAATAACTTATTTTGTCGGTGATTCTGGCTGGAGATCCAGTCAACAAAGGTCAGAGTTTGGGATCAGTTATCCGCAGGGTTGTACCGCTTACTGCCCATTCTCACTCCTAATGGGCCTCTCGGAATGAGTAGGCTGATCCGGGTGTTTTTTCTTTGCACGTTGAGCGGGACATAGTCGCCTAGCTCACCCTCAGAAGTGGCGTCCCTCAGTTCAGACCAGCTGAAAATGCGTTTGTGGTCATAATCGAGGATGATATCGTCATTCTGGATGCCAGCCTGTTCAGCGGGTGATCCCGGTATCACGGAAGTAACTACCACCCGATTGGCCTGACCCAAAGTATAGAGGTAGCGGTCATATGCGTTATCGCCAATTTCAGAACGCAGAATGGGAGTCGAGCCGTTGAGTTCACGCAGCTCCTTGAAATATTCTTCGTTACCAAATGTTCCATCCCGAATCGCCCGGTCCCGGAGTTCGAGCTGCTGCATATCGAGTAAGTTTTTCTGCTTGACGATCTCTGCTGCGAGTTGCGGATCGACGCCGTTGTCCACCAGGGCGGCGACGCTCAATATCCCCGGCAGGTTTTGCGACGTGTCAGTTGTGTTTTCGACGCTGGCATCACCTGCAGGTGCAGCGATAGTGCTCGGCTCGGTGGTACTGGCAACTGCTTCCAATTGGTTAAGACGGCTTTCGAATTCGATGACCTGATTTTCAAGTTGAAAGGCCCACTCACGATAGTGGTTAAGCTCTTCTTCCAGCGCCTCGAGTTGTTTGGTAAGTTCGGGGGATGTGGGGTTTACGGGTTCCGGGTATGCTGCGGTTAGATTCGGAGTCGACGGGATAGCTGCCGGTTGAGACTCAATCTGGTTATAGGCCGAAAACAGTAGCGCGCCTGCTGCTGCGCCAGTGGCCAGGATGCCGATTCCGCTGAAAATATGGCGAGTCATGGTGGATCCTTTCGTTTAGCCCATGGTTCTCAGAATAATAACGCTACAGTCCATCAGATAGACAGATCGAAGACACTCAGGTTCAATGCCATATTCTACTGAATATGAAAAAGGTATCTGAGAATGATGAAGTGGTTGCTGGTACTTTTATTACTGCCGTTTCTGCTTGCGGCAGGTGCACTGATCGCCAACCGGCCTGCGCTGCTCGAGCCTCCAGGACCAGTCGTTCGTCTGAAACGCTCGCTCACTGCCAATGTTGCTCAGACTGCCTTGGATCATCCCCAGGCGGAACTGCGCCCCTTGCATCTGGCGCTGTCGGTGGAGGAGGCGGCGGCGCGGGTTCAGCGAGGTATGCAACGCCTGCACTGGACTGAAATCAGCGAGCAGAGTGGGGTGATAACCGCGCAAGTCACTACCCGCTGGTTGCGTTTCACCGATGATATCGAAGTGCGCCTTGAGCCGGTTGCCGACGGCGTGCTGGTTCAGGTCAGATCGGCTTCACGGGTGGGGAAGGGCGATTTTGGTGCAAATGCCAGGCATATTCTTGATCTTTTCGATACCTTGCGCAGAGATCCAGCTCCTTAGTCGTTCCTGGTGGCCTGTGATAAGTTTCCAGGCTGGTCAGGAACTCTGATTTCAGTCATCGGTCATATTGACGGACTGCAGCCGGAAATAGCGATTCATCAACCATGTCACTCTCACCCTTTTTTCCACGTTTCAATGAATTGCCTTCGACACTGCCGGTATTTCCTCTGCAGCATGTCATCGTGATGCCCGGTGCGGAACTGCCGCTGAATATTTTTGAACCGCGTTACCTGAATATGGTCGATGATGCTTTGAAGACCCACCACATGATCGGTATGGCGCAACCCGATCCTGCTGGTAAGGGTGAGCCCCCAACACTCTATGCTACGGGGTGCGCGGGCCGGATCACCTCCTACAGTGAAACCAGCGATGGGCGTATTGTCCTCACCTTGACCGGGCTGCTCAGGTTTCGTATCAAGCAGGAGTTATCCAGTATACGCGGCTATCGTGTTATCGTTCCTGGATGGAGCGATTTTGCCTCCGATATGAACTTTGAAAGTTCAGATATTCTGGACCGCGACTACTTTGTAGAGGCATTACGGCGTTTTCTTCAGGAAAGAAGCCTGGAAGTAGACTGGCAGGTTCTGGAGCGGATGCCGGATATGCTCCTGGTGCATATGCTGGCAACGCTTTTGCCGCTGGATGGTGCAGATAAGCAGACGATACTGGAAACACTGGATCCCCATCAGCGCGCCGATGCACTGCTGGCCTCACTGGAAATCTCCTATCAGCAGGGGTCCAGGCCCTCACGCCATTGACTGTCGCCAGTTATGCGCTGGCCAGAATGACCCCGGTACCCGGATGAGTATGGTAGTTCTGACGGGCGTAGGGCACATTGCTCAGACCGAAGGCATTGACCTCGAAGGAGTGACCATCCACCAGCACCTTCCACTCTCCCTTGGGTAGCTGGAATCGCACGCCCTTGGTGCTGCCATTGAGCAGTGTCACCAGGGCATGCTGCTTATCCCTTTGTCCGAACAGATCCTGGGCAGGAGGCCTGAGGACGAAGCCGATGGCATTGACATTGTCATCATGTGGATAGCCGGTGGGGTATATCCAGTCGATGTCCCAGCGGTCGCTTTTGTGATCGTTTACCTTCAGGTGGCGGGTGTGGCGGAAATGCGGCAGCTGTTTTCTGAGGGTAATCAGGCGGGCGACCGCCTCAAGCAGATCCTGATGTTCATGGGCATTCCCCCAGTCGATTTGATTGAGGTCCGGGCGATTGTAGCTGTTGTGATGCCCCTTCTTGGAATACATCAGTTCAGTGCCTTCTCCCAGCATGGGCACACCCTGCGAGGTTAAAAGCAGAATGATCCCTAAAAACACCCGATGTTTATCTCCGTGTACCGAATCAGCGAGGGTTTTTCCGTCATGGCTGGAGAGGTAGTTGATGGATTGCTGGGGCCTGATTGCCCAGCCGCCATCCTTGATGTTGCTGCCGGCAATGGCGCGCATCAGACGGTCACGGTTGAGATGGTCGCCGCAACCCTTGATGAAAGTTTTGCCGGGTTCACGGAAATCGTCGTTCCAGATCGCCCAACGGGTTGAGGCGAAATCACCCTGCATGTCGTTTTTGCCCCACTGGACGCCTCCCAGCGCCCAGGGTTCTGCGATCAGATAGATGCGCTCGGGCAGCTGGCGGTCGATTTCGAGCATGGTCTGTTTGTCATGCAATGCGCCCAGATCGAAACGAAATCCGTCAAAACGGTAGTTGTCGACCAGATTCTCGAGCGTCTCCAATATCATTTCCCGGATAACCGGGTGCTCGGTTTGAATCGTGGGGCCACAGCCGGAGCCGTGACAGAAATCCCCATTGTCGTGTTTACGGTAGACGATATCCTTACCCCATGCCTTGACCAGTAACTCTCCACCATGATTGAAGACCACGTCCAGCAGTACCGGGATGCCACGGCCGTGCATGTTATCCACCAGCGCCATGACTTCACGGTTTACGTTTTGTTTGTCAGACGCGAAGTCGTTGCGCATGGCGCGAAAAGAAGTGGAAAAGTAACCCCAGTCCGCTCCTAGTTCCGGACTATGGGCATGCAATGGCAGGAACTCGACGGCGACTTTGAGGCGCTGCAGATGCCCCAGAATGGCAGGTGAATTGGCTCCTGCGTAGGTGCCGCGGTGAGTTTCATCGCTGACCTGCGCGCTGGCATGACGGCTGAGCGCAGCTAGATGGGTTTCGTAGATGACGAGCTGACTGAAGGGAGGCGCCTTAAACTTGGTATAGTGATGCTTGTACGATAAATCACTGAAATAGGATATCAGTTGTTTATTACGGCGCTCTGTGCGAGGCGCCAGTGGGTCAGCAATCTGGTAAGTATCCCCGTTACACTTCACCTGGAAGTGATACGCGAGGCCATGCAGATCGCGAGAGGGAAGGCGAAGTCGCGCAGTCCAACGGCCACCGAGGTCTTTTCTCATCGGCCAGGGCCTCTTCTGACCCTCCACGACGAGGGTTACTGCATCCGCATCAGGCCTGTAAAAATTGATATGCGGCCTGCGCCAGAACAACCACGACATAAAATAATCCTCAGCTCTTGAGCCTTTAATTTCCCCAATAGCCTACAGGGTCGGCTCTTTTTTGTTTTTTGTTAATCGCTTTGATCTATTTTTTTCTCTGGTTGGAAAAAAAATCAAGGTGAAAATGTGTATCAGAGAATGATGCGTCCACTATTGAAGTATTTCCTTATAGTGTGTGAATAGAAGCTTTTAGCAAATTATCGACCTATTTAGCCTAGGATAATAGTAGGGTAGATCCTACCGTCCATGGATATAAATGCAAACACACTTATCCAAGGGTTAAATGGGTTTAAAGGCTGAGTATTCGAGCGCTTTATGGGCGGGTGTTTTATACAAACCCTCAACTTGTGATTCAGATGATCTGAGATGGCTATTAGACCTAGGACTCAACGATTGATGCAGGAAGTGAGCATGATCCGCTGAAGCGGTAGAAGGGGGTCTCAGTATTCAGAAAGTGGCAGGGAATTGCACCCTGCGACCCGTCTACTCAAGCATGTGGCGTACAGCTTAATCATATTCTGCTGATGAATTTCGATTCATAACAGTTTCTTCAGCTGCTTGCGGAGCATCTCCTTGCTGGCGGCTGTCTGTTGATAGATGGTGTCCGCCTTGTCAAAGTCCAGCACCCTGATGTCCTGTATCTCCGGTGTCAGATAGATCGTTGGCGGCTGATGTTTCAGCTGTTCCCGGATGATCGATTGTTGCATGATAAGACTGCTTCCCATGGCGGCATCGAAGAATGAAGGTTTCAGATCTTCAGTGGGTGTCCATGCGCCCTGGACATCGACTGCGATAGTGATGTCGCACTCGCCGAGTAACAGGTCATAGGGAACAGGATTGGCCGCACTGCCGTCAACCAGGGCATGTCCCTGATGAATGATCGGCGTGAACAGGCCGGGTATTGCAATACTCGCCTGCAGTGCGGGTAACAGTTCACCCTGTTCGAATACCACCTGTTCGCGATTCCAAAAATCCGCCGCGACTATTTTGAGCGGGATCTCCAACGCTTCAAATGTGGAGCGGTTGATCGCTTCCAGTATATAGCTGACAAATTTTTCGGTGCTGAGCAGGCCGCCATTACCCAGCTCCGGAGCAACGAATCCGAGCCATTTGAAGGCTTCCCAGCGGCTCAGAGCGTCGGTGAAGCTTTCGTTCTCCCTGACCACAAGGTCGTCGATCAGGTCTCTGATTGCCCTGCCCGACATGCCGGAGGCGTACAACACACCAATCACTGCCCCCATGCTGGTCCCGGCAAGGATGTCTGGTCGAATATCGAGTTCGTCAAACAGTTCTATAATCGGGATGTGCGCCAATCCCCTGGCGCCACCAGCCCCCAGTGCGAGTCCAACACGTTTGGTCTGACGTATTCGGGTGCAGGCTGATCCAAACAGCGTGGCCGCCACTGCCGCAGTTGAGAGTCCAAGAAATCTGCGGCGAGAGATATTGTTGTCGAACATGGCGATTTTCCGTTTTTTGAGCGATGCAGAGCTTGCTGTATATCATTGAACCGGGAAGCTGCATGAGGTTCAACAGATAATCTTTAGCCTGTGATGTCGTTGTGACTGTACGATACTGAACCGAGGGGACCTGAGGAACGATTACACTCAAGTGCTTATGTTGATCGTCACTCCATCTTCATTGGAGAAACAGCAATTCACTACCTTACGACTATTATTGTGAAAAAATTCCCAAATATTCAAGAGGATCTTAAGATCTACTTGAGCATTGGTATGGGGTGCACCATAATCCCACGCTTTCTGGGTCTTTATGACCCCAAATTGGTCTGCAAGGGCACAATATGAAGATTGGTTTAGCGAAAGAATCAGCAGCAGGAGAAAAGCGGGTTGCCCTGACACCCGATGCAGTGAAGAAATTGTCAGGCAAGGGTTTTGAGATCCAGGTGGAGACCGGTGCTGGTCTGGCAGCACATTTTCCCGATGCGGATTATACCGCAGCGGGCGCGAGTATCGTCGATCACATAACGGCTCTGGCGGCAGGTATTGTGGTGAAGGTCCGTAAGCCTACTCAGGCTGAAGTCAGTGGATTGTCAAACGGTTCCATACACATCAGTTTGACTGAGACCTGTGGTGATGACGAGATTCTCAGCGCAATGCGCGCGAAGAACGTCACGATCCTCTCCATGGAACGGATACCGCGTATCTCCCGCGCCCAGTCGATGGACGCACTCTCCTCACAGAGCAACATCGCCGGGTACCGCGCGGTGCTGGAGGCAGCAAATCACTATGGTCGTTTCATTCCCCTGATGATGACTTCGGCGGGCTCGGCAAAACCTGCCAGGGTGGTGATTCTCGGTGTCGGGGTGGCCGGTTTGCAGGCGATCGCCACCGCCAGAAGATTGGGGGGTGATGTCTATGCCTACGATATCCGTCCCGAAACCAAGGAGCAGATCCAATCCCTGGGGGCCAAGGCCATCGAGCTGGATCTGGGCGAGAGCGGCTCCGGCGAGGGCGGTTATGCCAAGGAACTCTCTGACGAGGCCAAGGCTAGGCAACAGGCGGCGCTGGCCGATGAGCTGAGCAAGGCCCATATAATCATTACTACTGCGCTGATCCCCTGTCGACCCGCACCGACCCTGATTACCGAGGATGTGGTCAAGCGCATGCGCCAGGGTTCGGTGATCGTCGATCTGGCCGCAGCCAACGGCGGCAACTGTCCGTTGACCGAAGCCGACAAGGTGGTAACCAAGCATGGCGTGATCCTCATCGGCCATACCAACTACCCCTCGATGATGCCCTCCGACTCCAGCGCCTTCTATGCCGGCAATATCACCAATCTGCTGAATATCATGGTGGATAAGACAGATGATGGCCTGACACTGAAAAATCTCGATGAGGATGAGATCACCCAGGCGATGCAGGTCAGGGCCGAATCCTGATCCTGATACGCAATAACGATTTTCCGGCGCAGTATTTGACGCCAAAAAGGGAGCACTCCAATGCCTGATACACTGGTTGCACTGTATGTTTTCGTTCTCTCCTGTTTCATCGGTTACTTTGTGATCTGGGGAGTCACCTCCGCTCTGCATACCCCGCTGGTGGCGCTGACCAACGCCATTTCCGGCATCATTATCGTCGGTGCACTGCTGGTCACCGGTCTCGAGTCCGTCGGCACGGTGGCAGAGATCTTCGGTTTTATCGCGGTGCTGCTGGCATCCATCAATGTGTTCGGCGGCTTTCTGGTGACCAACCGGATGCTCGCCATGTTCAAGAAAAAAGATAAGTGAGGCGGTAATTGATGGAAATATCAGCAAACACCCAGGCTATCGCCTATCTGATTTCGGCGATCCTCTTTATTCTCGCGCTGAAGGGGCTGACCCATCCGGCATCCGCCCGGCGGGGTAACTATCTGGCGATGATCGGCATGGCCATCGCCATTGCCGCCACCCTGATGGGCAGCGAGGTCAAATCCTACGGTTTCATCATCGTTGCCGTCGCTATAGGCGCGGTGATCGGCTCGGTAGTGGCGGCCAAGGTGCAGATGACCGCCATGCCACAACTGGTGGCGGCCCTGCACAGCTTCGTGGGTATGGCGGCAGTGCTGGTCGCGATCGGCACCTACCTGAATCATGCGGCTGCGGGGACCCTGAATCCGGTGATGATGGGCGAACTCTCCGCCGGCATCATCATCGGTGCGATCACCTTCTCCGGTTCGGTGGTGGCCTTCGCCAAGCTGCAGGGTCTGGTCAGCGGCGCCCCGGTAAAATTTGCCGGTCAGCATGCGCTGAATGCGGCACTGGCCATTGCGGCGATCGGATTGGGTGTGCATTTCGGTATGACCGGGAGTATGACCTCATTGGTCTTGATGACACTCATCGCCTTCGTGCTCGGTTTTACCCTGATCATTCCCATCGGTGGCGCGGACATGCCGGTGATCATCTCCATGCTCAACAGCTACTCCGGGTGGGCCGCGGCAGCTACCGGCTTTACCCTGGGCAACAATCTGCTGATCATTGTCGGAGCCCTGGTGGGCTTTTCCGGCGCGATCCTCTCCTACATCATGTGCCGGGCGATGAATCGTTCCATCATCAATGTAGTGTTTGGCGGTTTCGGCTCGGATGCCGGTGCGGGCGCGGAATCAGCCGGTGCCCAGGCGGCCCAGAGAGGCGTCAAGTCCGCCTCGGTGGAGGACGCCATCTACTGGATGGAAGACGCCAACAAGGTGATCATTGTCCCCGGCTACGGCATGGCGGTGGCCCAGGCCCAGCACGCCGTCAAGGAGCTGATGGAACTGCTGGAGGCGCGCGGTGTGGAGGTGAAATTCGCCATCCACCCGGTGGCCGGCCGCATGCCTGGCCACATGAATGTGCTGTTGGCGGAGGCCGACATCCCCTACGATCACGTGCTGGAGATGGACGAGATCAATCCGGAATTCCCCAGTTGCGACGTGGCCCTGGTAGTCGGCGCGAATGACGTGGTGAACCCGGCGGCCAAGACGGACAGCTCCAGCCCGATCTACGGCATGCCGATCATCGAGGCGGCCAAGGCGCGGCAGATCTACTTCCTGAAACGCTCCATGCGGCCGGGTTACTCCGGGGTGGACAATCTGCTGTTCTATCAGGACAACACCTCCCTGGTATTCGGCGATGCCAAGGACACCATCGAGGGCATGGCTAGTGCCTTGAAAGGTGGTGGGCATTGACCTGATCCCTCTTGAATGGAACGTTAAACGGGCTGCGGCCCGTTTTTTATTGATCTATTTGTCTTCGTAATCTAAAAATACGAGCTACCGATTCATAATCCACCAAAGTTCGGGGGTTATAGGAGAGATTATTTTTCGTACCCTAAGCGCCAATTTGATTCGGTATGGGAAAAGCAGGTATAACCTATTCATTGGGATCTGCTTACTCTTGTAGATCTTGCTGCGGCATACCCAACGGATCATAGTTAACCCATAAATCTCACTCGGAGGAATACCATGCCAATATCAAGATACTCAACCCTGGTTTTTACCAGTTTGATCATGTTGTTGTTAAGCGGATCGCTTAGCGCTGCCTGGAGCCTAAACAATGAAGCTTCACGTCTGAGTTTCATCTCCATCAAGAAAGGCGCGGTTGCCGAAGTTCATAAGTTTACCCATCTTTCCGGTTCGGTGGATGACAAGGGCAAGGTCGAAGCGGTGATTCAACTCGCCAGCGTGGATACCGCGGTGCCGATTCGCGATGAGCGTATGCGCGACATGCTGTTTCAGACCAATCTGTTTCCCACGGCGAGCGTTACCGCGCAGGTCGATCCAAAGGCGTTCATGGAGCTTGCGCCGGGGCAATTCCGTAACACCGAAACGGATGTCACCGTGGGCCTGCGTGGTCAGAGCAAGCAATACAAGGCCGTGGTCAGCGTGGTGAAGCTGGAGAGTGGCGGTTTCATGGTCAGTACGGTCCATCCGATCATCGTCAACGCAGATGACTTCGAACTAACGAAGGGCGTCGAAGAATTGCGCAAGATCGCAGATCTACCCGCCATCAGCACAGCGGTACCGGTCAGCCTGGTGCTGGTATTCGACTCCGCAAGCTGATCAGAGAATAAGCTTCGCTTGCGCATCTGAGGGTGGTCACATTCTGTAGCATGCACGCAACGAAGCAAATCCGACGATCTGTATAGGTCCTGCAAATATCTATTAGACGTTTGCAGGACCTGCTTCGTTGTTGATCATTCGGGCTGTTGCTTGATGTTTTCAACAAACACCAGGTCTCCCGAGTTGCAGGACCCTCCGTCGGAGAATCGAAAACCCTGACCCAGCCAGTATTCCCGAACGGCTCAGGGTAACCCTTCATTGACAGGACGGGCTCCATAGCGGCATTCCCATCATGCATCGATGGTGCCGCCTGTGGTATAAACCCGGTCACCATGAACCAGCCGTCACCCGCCTTTCCCGATAACTCCGATCTCGATCTCTGCATGGGCGTGGACCGCTTTGGCTTTCGAAGGCGGCTGCAGGGGCTGCGCAAAAGAGTGAAAGCCGGTCAGCCCTATGATGAGGGGCTGGGCAAGCTGCTCAAGGATATTCAGGCCTCCCAGCAGCGTTATATGCGGCGTCAGGAACTGCTTCCCGAACCTAGCTTCCCCATGGAGCTGCCCATTACCGCCCGGGTGGAGGAGATCAAGGCCCTGATCTGCCAAGCACCAGGTCATCGTGCTGTGCGGCGAAACCGGCTCCGGCAAGTCGACCCAGCTGCCGAAGATCTGCCTGAGTCTGGGACGGGGTGTGGAGGGGACCATCGGCCATACCCAGCCACGGCGCATCGCTGCCCGCACTCTGGCGTCGCGCATCGCCAGCGAGCTGGGGGTGGAGCCCGGCAGTGCGGTGGGTTACAAGGTGCGCTTCAGCGACCGCACCCGGCCCGACACTCACATCAAGCTGATGACCGACGGCATCCTGCTGGCCGAGATTCAGCAGGACCCCTATCTCAACCAGTACGATACCCTGATCATCGACGAGGCCCACGAGCGCAGCCTGAATATCGATTTTCTGCTCGGTTATCTGCAGAAAGCTGCTGCCCAAGCGCCCTGATCTGAAGGTGATCATCACCTCCGCGACCATCGATCCGGATCGCTTCTCCAAGCATTTCAGCGATGCCCCGGTGATCGAGGTCTCCGGCCGCACCTATCCGGTGGAGTTGCATCTATCGGCCTCTGGACGAGGAGGGCAGCGCCGAGCGGGACGATCCCATGCAGCAGGCGATCGTCGATGCGGTGGACGAGCTCTCACGTATCGACCGGGGAGACATCCTGGTGTTTCTCAGCGGTGAGCGGGAGATCCGCGAGACCGCCGAGACCCTGCGCAAACACAAGCTGCAGCTGACCGAGATCCTGCCGCTGTATGCCCGCCTGAGTCCGGCGGAGCAGGGGCAGGTATTCAAACCCCACGGCAAGCGGCGCATCGTGCTGGCCACCAATGTGGCGGAGACCTCCCTGACGGTGCCGGGCATCCGCTATGTGATCGATGCCGGCTTCGCCCGCATCAGTCGCTACAGCCATCGCAGCAAGGTGCAGCGGCTGCCGGTGGAGCGCGTCTCCCAGGCCTCCGCCGATCAGCGCAAGGGCCGCTGCGGACGGCTGGCGGCGGGTGTCTGCATCCGCCTCTACTGCGGAGGAGGACTACGAGTCCCGCGAGGCGTTTCACCGAACCGGAGATCCAGCGCACCAATCTGGCCTCGGTGATCCTGCAGATGAAACTGTTGGGTTTTGGCGAGATCGAGCAGTTTCCCTTTGTCGATCCGCCGGACAGCGCGTCTGATCAAGGATGGTTACCGGGTGCTGGAAGAAATCGGCGCCATCGGCGGCGATAAACGGGTCACCCGGCTGGGTCGCCAACTGGCCCGCCTGCCGGTGGACCCGCGTATTGCCCGCATGCTGCTGGCTGCCGCGCACGCACACTGTATGCGGGAGGTGATGGTGATCGCCGCCGCCCTGAGCGTGCAGGACCCCCGAGACCGCCCGCTGGAGAAACAGCAGCAGGCGGACGAGGCGCATGCCCAGTTCAAGCATGAGGAGTCCGATTTCCTCAGCTACCTGCAACTGTGGGACCACATGGAAGAGCAGCGGCGGCATCTCTCCAAGCACAAGTTTCGCAAACTCTGCCGCGACTATTTTCTCTCCTGGACGCGCATGCAGGAGTGGCGCGATATCCATACCCAGCTGCGCATGCAGATGCACGACATGGGCTTCAAGGAGAATGAGGTCGAAGCCAGCTATGAGGAGATTCACCGCGCAGTACTCAGCGGCCTGTTGAGTCATATCGGCTTCCGCAGCAAGGAGCGGGACTACCTGGGGGCGCGCAACAGCCGTTTCCATATCTTTCCCGGTTCCGGGCTGTTCAAGAAGCAGCCCAAGTGGGTGATGGCGGCGGAGCTGGTGGAGACCACCAAGCTCTATGCCCGCACCGTTGCCAGCATCCAGCCGGAGTGGGTCGAGGCGGCCGCCGGGCATCTGCTCAACCGCAGCTACTCTGAGCCCCACTGGGAGAAGAAGCGCGGCCAGGTGGCGGGCTATGAGAAGGTCACTCTGTTCGGCCTGACCCTGGTGGCGCGGCGCAGGATCAACTTCGGTCCTATCGATCCGCCGGTGGCGCGGGAGATCTTTATCCGTTCCGCCCTGGTGGATGGTGATTTTCACACCCGCGCCCCATTCTGGCGGCACAATCAGGAACTCATCGAGGCGGTGCGGGATCTGGAGGCCAAGTCCCGGCGGCGGGATATCCTGGTGGACGAGGAACGGATCTACGAGTTCTATGAGCAACGCATCGCCAAGGACATCTTCAACACCCCGGACTTCGAGAAGTGGCTGAAGCAGATCTCGAAACAGCAACCCAAGCTGCTCTATCTCAAGGAGTCCGACCTGCTGCGGGAAGACGCAGATACGGTCTCTGCTGAGCAGTTTCCGGATCGACTCGTGATCAATGGCATGCAGCTGCCGCTGGAATATCATTTCGATCCCGGCCAGCGGGCGGACGGGGTCTGCCCTGGTGGTGCCCCGGAGTGTCCTGAACCAGGTCACCGAAGAGCGACTGCAGTGGCTGGTGCCGGGCCTGCTGCGGGAGCGGGTGATCGGCCTGCTGCGCGGACTGCCTAAATCCCTGCGCAAATCCTTCGTCCCGGTGCCGGACTATGCCGATGCCTGTCTCAAGGGGCTGGAGGCCTCTGACCGGCCGCTGGTACAGGTGTTGGGGGAGCGCCTCAAACAGATGACCGGGGTACACATCCCGGAGGATGCCTGGAATGAGGCGGACCTGCCCGAGCACCTGCGGATGCAGGTGAGAGTGGTGGACGAGCAGGGCAAGACGCTCGGCAGCAGCCGTCACCTGGCTGAGGTGAAGCGACTCGCAGAACAAAAGGGGCAGAGTCAACCCCATCAGTTGGCGACGCCCGGGATGGAGAAGTCGGACATCAAGTCCTGGGACTTTGGCGAACTGCAACCCAGTGTCACGGTGGAGCAGGGAGGTATCCGTTTGAAAGGCTTTCCTGCCTTGATCGATGCAGGTGATAGTGTGGCGCTCCGGCTGCTGGATTCCGAGCCCGCTGCACAGCGCAGTCACAAGGCAGGGGTGCGGCGTCTGATCATGCTCAAGCTCAGCAAGGAGATCCGCTATCTGCGCAAGAACCTGCCCAATCTGGCGCGTATGCGGCTGCAGTACACCAAGGTGCCGGATGCGCCAAAGGGACTGAAGGTGGAACAACGCCGCAGTCTGGAGGATGAACTGGTGCTGCATATCGTCGATCAGACCTTTCTGGATGGAGAGCCGGAGATCAGAGATGCGAGTGAAATTTGACGAAAGGGTGGAGAGCAAAAGAGGTCAGTTGATGATCATCGCAAGCCGGGTCTGCACCCAGATTGCAGATATCATGAATTGCTATCAGCAGGTCAGAAAGCGTCTTGCGGACACCACCCAGATCAATTGGATTGCCTCCATCAGCGACATGCAGCAACAGCTCGATCAACTGGTTTATAAAGGTTTTCTGCAACAGACTCCGGTGGATAAACTCACCGAACTGCCCCGTTATCTGCAGGCCATGCAGATGCGCATCGAAAAACTGAAGCACGCCGCAGCACGGGATCAGCAGCGTCTGCGCGAGATGGCCGGGGCCTATGCAAAATGGCAGGAGTGGGATCGGCGCTGCCGAGAGAATGGCCGTATCGATGAACGCATCGAAGAGATGCGCTGGCACTTCGAGGAGCTGCGGGTTTCCCTGTTTGCCCAGGAGATGGGCACCGCCTATCCGGTCTCCCTCAAGCGCATCGAGAAACGCTGGCGGGAGTTGGGATTATAAAATTCGTTATTACTGCAGACAATGCCGATGGGATTTTCGATATAACTTGCGCGATTAGCTGTTTCATAACAACCCTTCGGTCTTTCAAAATAACAAACTTACCAGCAGTTAACAGGTCCATCGGCCAGCTAAAAAAATGCACCATTGTCATTTAAGGGTGATTACCAGTATATGGGTTGTAAACGCCATAATTTGATTTTATATATATAGTGTAAACCCTAATATTCGTCCAAGTGGAAACAAACTGAAACACTACTCTCATTGCCGCTCAACTTGTCTGCCAATAAAATTTATCCTGAGATGAGATGGCCCAATGAGTCATGGGCAAGTCTATCTTAGGTTGATTGTATGTACATACATGGTGACTCGTTGCAAAGGACGTAAGAAATGAAACTGAAGAAATCATTGAAGCAATCCCTCCTGTTTGTCTTATTGGTAATGTTCTCAATTGGGAGTAGCAGCCTGTTGGCTGACTCTGATGATGATCATGGTGGCCGTAATGAAGATCGGGGTCGCAACGGCGGTGCATCCCGTGATGCACTGACTTCTGATTTTATTGCCATTCCGCCGACCAAAGGCAAGGGGGATGGCCAGTATTTTGAGATGAAAGGCGGGGATATCGAGACGGTATTGAACGCTGATGTCCGCATTGCCCTGGAAAAACTTGATGCAGATGGAAACACCCTTGCGGTTCTAAACTCCCACTTGGGGATTACCACTGAGAATTATCAAGATGCGGTTATCACAATATTTATCGGCACAGACGAGGACGGTGATGGCACCTGCATGACAGAAGGTCCTACATCAATTTGTGTGCTCAAAACCGGTGGTAGCGATGATCTTGAAGTCAATCCGGATGGTATTCTGCATGCAGCCTGGGCAATGGCTCTGCGTGAAGAGGATGACGATGATTTGAAAGGCAGTGGTGTTTGCTGGACAGACTTCGACAATACTGAGGTGGTTCCCCAGTTTGACGAAGACGGCAACATGACCAGCGTAGTGTTCAATATATCAGGCGGTGAAGAGGGCATGCCGGAGATCAATGAAGATGATGGCGCCATGGTCGGCTTTGGCGCACCCTGGCTGGGCTTCGACAATATCAACTGCAGTGATGACACTTCCTGTGAAATTATCCCCATCATGATGGGAGTGTGGGACGACTGATAGATAGCCAAAGGTTGTGGCATCTCTGAGCGGTCGGGCTTTCCAGCAGGATTGATGTTTATAGGAAAGCCCGGTCCATCCAGAGCACTGGAATTTGTCAATGAACAATCCACCTGCTTTTGCCGGTGGTTTCGGGCCAGCGGCAACGATGGCGCCGGCTAACAATAACCCCTTACTGTCTGGATCGATCAAACACGATAAGCTAACCCAGCGGTAAAAAGACGTTCTGTTCCTGCTGAGTCAGGGTCTTTCCAATACGGGTATTGCGAACCGACTCGATCTCATTGCTCTGGATTATCCGTTGCTGGGTATCCTGATCATCGGAGTCGTGATCGGCTCTGCTATTGGGCCGCTGCTGAGCAAGCACCTCCCGGATAGGGGCCTGCGTGCATTCCTCTGTCTGGTGCTGGTAGTGATTGGCCTGCGGTATTCGGGTGTATTCTAGCCCTTCTATTTGGGGTGAGGGTTTGATAACCCTCTTTTCCCCGGTGAATAGATAAAACCTATTCACCATTTGAAAAGTGCCAGCTAACCGAACGGAATAAGAAACAGATCTCCATCTACTTCACGGGATAACCACCAACCTCGGTTTTCAGCCGCTTTCCTGAAAGCAGAAAAGTCATTGCTCTTTACAATCGCCTGAACACTACCCGGGGCTTTGTTGTGAAGGGTCGGAACTGAGGTTTTTGCTTTGAAAGATGTTGCCTGGTTTGTGGGATCCAGCGTCGTATGCAGTGACGGGTGTGAGAAGATCACACCTCCGTTTTCATCCCGATGAGTCATCCAGCCAGTGTTTTTCAATCGATTGGCGAGCCGATCCATGCTGGTTTGAACCGGGGCTTGGAATGCCTGATTGGTCTCTGAAGTATGCACTGCCGATTGCCTGCCGGGTAGGTGAATGATCAAGTCGCCATTGCGGGTGAGGTCTGTCTGCCAACCCGCAGATTCCAACCTTTGTGAAAACTGCGGCAGCATTGCTGACGATTGCTGGTGGCTGAACGAATCTACAGTGGCCTGCAGTGATCTGTTCGGTGCAATGTGTGAGTGGCCGGACGTCTCAGCAACTGACTGATTTGGTCGTAAGATCAGATTCCCGCCATCATCCCGTTTGACTGACCAACCCCTATCAGCCAGAGCGTTGGCGAATTGCTCAAAACCTGAGGAGAGTTGCTTATGGCTTGCTGGTATCCGTTGCTGCGGGTACTGCACGATCAGTGACCCTGATGCATCGAATTGAGCATCCCAGCCCCGAGCATTGAGCACAGACTGTAATCTGTCAGTATTGGTTGCATCAACATAGACGGGTAATTGAATCGATGAATCTGCTGCTGCAGTATTCAGCCCCAAGCAACCGATAAGGCCGATGCACATGAGAACCGAAGCTGGTAATTTTCTCTGGATTGAATTCATTAAAAAATCATCCTCTCGCTGAATTGATTGGCGTTGGCATGTAACAGGATAAAGAGTTTTTTTATTGTTGTTAAATAACAAAGTAGATTACTAGGAAATAAAGTCAAGAGAAATAATGCCATACACGACATCTTTGTCTTGATTTATTAACAGCAGGGCCACCTTATAATGTCTCGATCAAGGCAAACATGCAGCGGCAAAGAACAGGCAGGCTTCCGCGTGAGGGGGCATGTCAAGGGTGGCTGGAGCCTGAGAATCACCGGCCGGTTTACTGGATCAGCCAATACGCATCGTTAATGACTCGTGGCATACTGCAACGGACCATATCCATCTGTGCTGCATGGATAATCCTCAGATCTGAACGAAGAATTGTCAATAAGTGGAGGCCCTGGAAGTTGCTATACTCCGTTCTGCTGGATTGACTGTAAAATTATATGAGGAGATTTGATCATGAAAAAGACGCTTGTAGCCCTGTTAGTTATTGGTATGCCGATGCTGACATTGGCGGCAGAGGACATGTCGAAACTGACCGCTGAAGGTAAAGGTGTCATTCAGTCCTTCTTTGGTGATCTCAAGGGCGAGTTGGAAAAAGGCATGAAGGAGGGCGGCCCGGTACACACCATCAATGTCTGCAACAAGGTGGCGCCCAATCTCAGCGAGGCTCATTCACAGATGAGCGGCTGGAAAGTCGCGCGGACCAGCCTGAAACCGCGCAATCCAATGAATGCACCGGATGCCTGGGAAACCGAGGTGCTGAATAAGTTTGAAGAAAGAAAGGCGGCGGGTGAAGATCCAATGAAGCTCGTACAGACTGAGATTGTCGAAGACAATGGTCGCAAGGTATTCCGAATGATGAAGGCGATACCGACTGCTGAGGTCTGCACCAAATGTCATGGTGTTGAACTGCCTGGTCCTGTGGTAGAAAAGTTGGATGAACTCTATCCTGAAGATAAGGCCCGTGGGTACAACGTAGGTGATCTCCGCGGTGCTTTTACCCTGAAGAAAGGACTATAAATCAGCGCTGCCCCTCATCAGGGAAGGGGAACCTTCCCTGACGGGGGGCAGGGATAGATATTCCTGGTGACTCTGCTTTGATAGCGAACGGTTGATGGATGGGCGCACACCTCAATCAGTTACCTCCCGGATTGCAGGTGGTAGCTGGTTAGAATGATTGTATGAAATCATTTAAAAAACAGTGGGTAATAGCCAATAATGATAGCTTCTTCCATTCCTGTTTTTTGTTCATCCACGCCGCCATATCCATACCAATCCAAGTAATGGGTGGCCTGAGGATTTATCCCAGCATGCCGGAAAAGAACTGCTGACACTGACGCGCATATTTTGTACGCTTCCCCATAAAAATTATGAAATACAAGCGATTGTTACGAATTTACACTGATATACCATGCACTACATCAATAAAAGAATTTTACAGATCCGTGAAATGGAACTGGAGGATCTGTCTGCCGTCTATGCTATGGGCGAAGCAGTATTTACCGCCGATAAATGGCCCAGCCTGTACCGAACCTGGGATGAATACGAACCGGTCAGCCTGTTTACCACAGACGGCGAATACTGTTTCGTTGCGGAGTACGAAGAGAAACTGGCCGGATTCACCCTGGGTTCGTTGATCGACAAACGCAACAGTGCATGGAGCTACGGTTATCTTACCTGGCTGGCTGTCGATCCTACGCTCGAACGCATGGGTGTTGCATCCCGTTTAATGGAAGCGGTGACCGACGCCTTTATTCGCGCCGGTGCACGCATGATGATCGTGGATACCGATGCCGAGAATACGCCGGCCATCAGCTTCTTTCGCCGCCACGGTTTTCTGAATGAAGACCAGCATGTCTATCTCAGCAAGAACCTGACCAGTCATCCGGGTTACCGGCGTTTCCGGCGTCGCAAGGAGTAGTGTGTTGTCTCACTCTAATGATCCCTCCAGGCAGGCTGCATGATGAATGATGAACTCAAGCGTATTCTCGACCACCTGGATTACGAAAAGCTGGTCGAACTGCTGATTGCAGCAGTGGAGCAGTATAGTCCCTCCTTTGCCGAGGAGCCTGCCATGGAGGTATTCGCGGCACGTCTGAACGAGAGCGGTATCAGCTATCTGCGCCAGCCCCTTGCGGAGGCCGGTGGACCCATTGCCGACCATCGCGCCAATCTGATTATTGAACTGGGTCCTAAGCCTGCTTCATTCATGTGGGTGGGGCATGTAGACACAGTGCCGATCATCAATGAAGAGGAGCAGCGCATCCATCGCGAGGGGGATGTATTGCACGGTCTGGGAACGGCTGACATGAAATCCGGCTGTGCCGCCATCGTGGAAGCCCTGGTGGCCATCGTAAAGTCCGGCGTCAAACTCAAACGCGGGTTCACCATCGCGCTGGTGGTGGGAGAGGAAGAGACCGGCGATGGCTCGGAAGCGCTGCTGGTGTCACACACCGCGCCTTTGACCGTGATCGGCGAGCCTACCGGACTGCTTGCCTGCCTGGATCATTACAGTTACTACGAATGCAGGCTGCAGGCTCGGGGCGCTCGCGCCCATGCCGCGCTACCGGAGATCGGCGCCAGCGCCATCCATGCCATGCTGGAGTGGATGCGGCATATTCTGGAAATCGGCAATGAACGTTATTTTAACCAGGGCCTGAGCATCAATACCCGGGAAATCAACGGTGGAGCGGGTCACTTCATGGTGGCCGAGCAGTGTGAGGCCATTATCAATATCCATGCACCACCGGATATGCCGATCGGGACGATTGAAGCATTGATTGACGAGACAAGATTGCAGGCCATCTCGACCCATCCTGCTTGTGAGTTGGATTTTGAAAATATTTTCTGGGCTGCAGGGTACAGCAACCTGGCGGAGGATCCGCTGGTTGAGCCGCTGCATCGGGCATTTGTGGCGGCGGGAATCAATTGGCAACCCACGGCATTCCGTTCGCATTCCGACGGTAATCTCTTTCACCAGAAGGGATCCATCCCGGTTATCTGCGGTCCCGGTCGGCTGGAAGTGGCCCATACGCGGGGGGAGCATGTATCCCTGCAGGAGACTCAGCAGGCAGCCCGTCTCTACGCTGCGATGATCTATGAGGCATGTGTGCGTTAAGCCCCTGCGCCATGGAAGATCTACATAATAAAATAATCTGCAGTGTTTTATGATTTATCTTTGTCCAGCTGACACAACAATAGAAAACCAACCAAATTGAAATGAGCATCAATTGGAAAAAGACCCATGCCGCCATCTGGCGTCAGCCGAAGAAGAAACTGCGGGCAGTCAAGGCAATAGATCCAATTAGTCTGGATGACCTGATTGGCGTAGACCGGCAAAAGCAGGCATTGGTTTTAAATACCCAACGGTTTCTTGCTTGCAAATCAGCAAACCATGCCTTGCTGTGGGGCGCCAGAGGTACAGGGAAATCGTCGCTTATCAAAGCGACCCTGAATGAATATAAATCACAAGGCCTGCGTCTGATAGAGGTATTCAAAAACGATCTGCTCAGCCTTCCGTATATTGTCGATGATATACGTGAGCTGCCTCAAAGATTTATTGTTTATTGTGACGACTTCTCTTTCGAGGCGAATGAAAACACCTATGTCGGCCTGAAAACCATCCTCGAGGGTTCGATTGAGCAGCCGCCTGAGAATGTACTGCTCTATGTGACATCCAACCGCCGGCATCTGGTCCAGGAGTATCAGCGGGACGATTTGGAAACCCGTGTCATGGATGGGGAGTTGCACTACTCGGATACCGTCGAGGAGAAAATTTCACTCTCCGATCGGTTTGGGCTCTGGTTGTCGTTCTACCCGTCTAATCTCGAAGGTTATCTGAAAATTGTTGACAGTTATTTTCCAGACTTTTCAGGTGACAGACATGTACTGCATGAAGCGGCCAGACAATTCTCGATGCTCCGGGCATCCCGAAGTGGGAGGACGGCTAAGCAGTTTTATAATTCCTATACAGAAGGTGCATGAGCATCTTTTGGATAAAATAACCGTGCCACTCAATTCGCACCCTATATTCTTTACTGCCCCAGAAGCAGGGGAATTGCCCCTCGACGAGATTTCCGTGTGATGGGGTATTGCATCTTCCTGCATCCAGGAAAAACGTCCATCGGATTCACCGCCAGGGATAAATCCTTGGTCGTCAGGAAATCTATCACTGACTGAGCAAGCCGGCGTACACTCTTCTTCTTCATCTCTGGTGCAGGACTACCGGAAGAGGGTGCAATGATCACATTCTTCATCTTTAGAAAGGGTTTGACCCAGTCTGCGAAATCAGCCTTTTTGATTTGCGTGAGTGGCAGCGTCATGGCTGCGCCACTGACTCTTTTTTCCTGCAATGCGGCCAGCAGTGCAGCTTCATCAATATGGCCGGTACGGGAAGTATTGATGATAAACGGTCTTTTTTTGGCGAAATATAACTCATTGCCTTTGAAAACCTTGTCAGCGCCAGCGGTGTGAATACTGATGATGTTCGAGTATTCCAGCAACTCACTGAGCTGATCATATTCAATGACGGAACGCTCCAATGGCGTGTGTCGGTGAAAGTTTTCGAATACACTGCGAGGGTGATTGTCGTAGCCGATGATCCGTTTGCAATAGGGCTGTATCTGCATCGCCAGCGATTGGGCCACCTTACCGCACCCGATCAACCCCAACGTGTTGCCTGCCAGCTCGAATCCGGAAAGATCTCTGGCAAGAAAATCCTGAGTATCAGATATGATAAAGGCCTTTTCCGCATCCCGATTACGAAACGACTGGCTTAACAACATTACCATAAGTCGCAGACTGAGGTTGGCTGCCTCATAGGCATTGATATAGTCAGTGACCTTGATCAGTATCCCTCTGCGTGATGCAGCCGTTACATTGATGTTATCCAAGGAGTCGCCAACGATGCCTATGACCTTCAGGCCCTTGCCTGCCGCATCCAGAATATTTGCAGGAATAGGCGTTCTACATCGCAACAACAAAGCTGCATAGTCACCATTTTTCACCAGTGATTCGAGCATTCCTCTCTTCATGGTGACGATATCGGTTTCCAGTTTGGCGGCGTGGAATTGTTCCTGAACTATCGGCGCTATATTTCTGTCCAGCAGGACGCGTTTCGATTTCATCCTTCCCCCCCTTGGTTGTTGTAATGATCTTGTAATATTTCTCTATATGTACCTCTAGCATAAATGAATGCGCAAAGCGAGTAATCTTACTTCAGAACAGGGCTATCATATCCTGCTGCAGGATGCATCAATGTGTCTGCATATTAATGTGAGGGGACTGTATATGTAGCGGTAACTACCTGATGGAAAAGGATTGGCCAGGTTTAGGATATTCCTGGTTAACGCTCTCTGGTTCCTGGTGCCGGTGAGTACATCTATCGTGGTGTCTGAGAGATTCTGAGCCTTGTGATTGGACTGCTTGCAGCCAAACAAAGGTCAGGTCCAACACTGCAACGGTTGGCATCCAGTGCTGACGTGTTTTGAGCTTAGCGATTAGGAGTATAATCAGCAGGTGGCGGCGCCATCGGATACAGGACTCATATCAATGCTGCTTCAGGTTTAACCATCACACATGGAGGATACTTCTATGCAAAAGTATATATCCAGGATTATTTTCATTTCCGCCATTTTGATACTTTTCACGGGCTGCGCTACTACAGAGCATATGACAACGGTGCAGGGCGAAGCTATGCAGAAACCGGACCCTGGTAAAGCGTTGGTCATATTCATGCGTCCATCAAGTTACGGTGGTGCAATACTGGCAACAATATATGATGATATGGATTACATCGGGACAATACCCGCCAACTCAAAAATCGCCTATCAGGCTGAGCCTGGCGAACATATGTTCATGGTTATCGGTGAAAGCGCTGATTTTATGAAAGCGGATCTAGCTCCGGATATGACTTACTATGCACGAGTCGCTGCGCGCATGGGCATCTGGAAAGCAAGATTCAGCTTCATTCCTTTTAACGGCGATGAATCTGAAGCTGATTTGCAGGAATGGATCAGCGAAACGACCCTTATGCAAATGAACGAGAAAGGTGAACAATGGGCAATGGATAATGCACCCAGCATTAAACAGAAACATGATGAATATTTGACTAAGTGGCTGAATAAAGACATTGCCTCAAGAAATAAACAAACTCTTTTCAAGTCAAGCGGACGATAATTCTGGCCCCGCATCAGCCTGTATATAACAGGCTGATGTATAGAATTCCGTCTATTCAAAGTGCGAAGAAAAACTGACAGGGACGATCAGTTTACTTTGGTTTTACCTCAGGGCCTGCAGTTTTGGTATTCGAGCCTGAACTGGTCGTCACTTCGGTAAGTGCTTTATGGAGGTTTTCGAGGGTGAAGGGTTTGCTCAGAAAACCATTCATCCCGACACTGGCAGTGCGTTTCCGGTCTTCATTTGAAGCATGGGCGGTCAATGCGACAATCGGTGTTGGCGCCAACTTTTTATTGGTCTCAATTTCGCGAATTCGCATAGTCGCTTCGAAGCCATCCATTCCAGGCATTTCACAGTCCATCAGGATAACGTCTACGCTACCCGCTTCAAACTGCTCTAAAGCGGAATGGCCGTTTTCGGCGAACCGGGTTTTGCATTCCATGACACTCAGCATTTCTCCGGCAATGAATTGATTGACTGTGTTGTCCTCGGCAAGTAATACAGTCAATCTCAGAGGTTGCGGTATGCTATCTTTGATTTCTTTGGTTGTGGGGTTTTGATCGTCCATTACATCATCTGTGATTCTGAAGGTCACATCGAATGCAAAATGGCTTCCTACACCTACTTGGCTATCCACATTGAGCTTTCCTCCCATCAGTTTGACGAGTTCATACGAGACTGTAAGGCCTATACCCGTGCCGCCATATTTACGTGTGGTAGAGCCCTCTGCCTGCACGAATGATTCGAAGATACGTTCTCGAGCCTCTTCAGGTATTCCTATGCCCGTATCGCTTACCGTGAAGCGTATAGTCACTGTATCGGATAAATTATTGGGTGCTTGCAAGTGTTATGGTAATCCGTCCCTGGTCAGTGAATTTGATGGCATTAGAAATCAAATTTAATAGAATCTGCTCAAGACGATTTGGATCGCCGATAACAGTGCGGGGCAGGTTACCTCCAATGTCAGTTTCCAGTGATAATCCTTTCGCTTCAGCAGAGTCGCGCATTAATGAGGCCGTCTCTTGAACGACTTGCACAAGGTCCATGGCTGTGGCGTCGAGTTCTAGCTTACCTGCATTGATTTTGGAGAAGTCGAGAATTTCGCTGATTCTATGCAGAAGAACCTGCGCCGACTTAGCCATGACATCCAAATATTTAGCCTGATTGTCTGGTGAAGCGTTTACCCGCAGCATCTCAAGTGTGCCGATCAGGCCATTCAGTGGAGTTCGGAGTTCGTGGCTGACATTGGCTACAAATTGACTCTTCGCACGGTCTGCGCTTTCTGCCTTAATCTTTGCCTCAGCAAGCTGCTCAGCGCGTTTTATGAGTAGTCGATTATTTCTTAGGCTGGTCCAATAACTGAGATTCAGCTTATGGCCCATGATAAGCAAAAAAATGATGTTCAATAGAAACAGGATGCCAAGGATGTTGGCGATGGAATCGGGCTCCATCCAGCAGACTATAACGCTCGGCAGCAGACCGGTAACGATATAAGATCGCTGAAGCCTGAGATGGGTGCTCAGACTTATGGTTCCTCCAGCAATAATACCCGCGGTGGAAAAGCCGCTCAGGTATGCCGGCCAATCTGGAACATACTTCCAGACCAGGAAAGCCGTCATGCAACCCCACACGGCAGCCTGGGTTATCACAACCCCAGTGTAACTGGTTAACCAGTATCTGGGAGATCCTGGGTAGATGTTGTCGAATCTGATGCCGAGTGTCAGGCGTACTAATCCGGAGACTGTCAGCAAGACAAAGACTGTCCAGGAGATAACAGGCCAGTCCTCTGCAACAGGAGTGCTCAAGATAATCAGCAGCCAGATCGCGGCATACAACATGCTGCCAGGTAACCCCTGGTTGCCAAGGTCACGATCTGCTTGAGTAATATCGTCTTCTGGTTGGTTGATATGACTGCTGTCTAGTGTGGTCAAAACCTTTCCTGATTCCATGCCTTGATAAAAGGATATCGTCCGCCGAAGCGAAAATTATAGCTTGAGGAGTAATTTCTAAAAAAGAAAAGACGTTGAAGTCTTTGACGCGTAAAGACGTGCGTCAATGTCGGGTGAAAATCCAGGGGGTTGCTGAGGCTAGGCGATAAAAAAAGGGTTACCGGTAGCCGGTAACCCTTTGATTTTTCATGAGAGAATAGGGCTAGTTGTTCACGGTCGTCAGACCAACACTCACCCAGTCCTGCATGCCGCCTCTATACCACTTGAGCTTGTAGGCAGGATAACCCAGGCCCAGCAGCGTCTTGATGTTGGCGCTGGATTGCGGGCACCAGATGCCGTTGCAAAAAAGCACCAGGGTTTTGGCATTGCGGAAATCCCAATGCCCATCGACCAACTGCGCGCCTAGCTGAGTTTTCAGGATCTCTTCCAAGGTGTCGGCCTCAGCAGCAACGTCAAAGCTGCCCTGCACATCAACATTGATCTTATTCCAGGGTATATTCACAGAGCCTGGGATGGTGCCGCGCATGATCCACTCGGGGGTGCGAGAGTCCACAACCATCAGGGTGCGATCGCCGTTTGAAATGCGTTTCAGATAACCCAGGACCTCCAGTTCGCCCACGGTATCCACACCCTGAGCCAGTTTCGCGGGCTGTACACAGAATGGCGGGCAGTGGCGGGATACCTTCGCAAAGGCCGCAGGGATTGTTGCATCTTTCTCGTCGCTCCGGGTGATGCTGACCGACTTGCCGTTATGCATGACATCTACGGCCTGTAAGCCATTAGCGATGTTGTTGCTGGCAAATAACGGATTTGCAAGCATTGTGCCGCCAACCAGAGCGGAGAGAATAAGTGCCTTGGCAAATTTCATCGTAAGTTTACTCCTGGTGAGAATCCGTTATTAATACTTCAGATAGGAAGGCATGCCCAAGTCTTTCTGTTCCATGGCTTGCTGGTAACCCAATACTCCCTGTTTGTGGGCGGTTGCGGCCAGTTGCATGGCGGTGACATGGTCGCCTTTCTTGAGCGCTGCTTTCGCCTGCTTGATCATCTTGCCGGTGTCACGCCACTCACCATCCACCTTGCCGGCTTTTTTTCTGGCATTGTCGGCATCATCGATCATCTGCTGTGCCTTGGCGATCATGGGATCAGCCGCTGGCGCCGGTTGTTCCGCCTGTGATGAGAGGCAGACACTCATGAGAAGCGCCATACCCGAGATTCTTATAAAACGTTTAATTTGCATTCTTTAACTCCCGATTCTTCGGTTTCATCAGGTTAGTGAACTATTTACGTGCGCCGGGTCCATTCAGGGGGAGGCCGTTGCTCATATAGGTGAGGAAGTACTCAAGGTTGCGATATTCGTCACCATGGGCATCGAATGGTTTTGCACGAACCTGCTTGTTACAACCCGTGAAACGGCGGTGCAGGGTTCCAACAGTACCCCACTTGGAACGGTAAACCGGCCAGTGAGTGGTGTGCCCCATCGCAGGGCTGAGGATGTCTGAGCGGATCATCATGCCGGCATTCTGCAGATGGCAGTTGGCGCAGGAGAAATTCAGCTGTCCGCGACGGGTATAGTAAAATTTCTTGCCCGCTTCATAGGCTTCGATTGCTTTGGGATCGTCATTCGGCACCACTACGTTGGTGACTTGTCCGCGAGATTCAAAAGCGATGTAGGAGAGAATATTGTTGATAGAGCCTTTTTTGTATTTCAGAGGCTTTTCCCCATTTGCTTCACGGCACTGATTCAGCGCCAGGGGTAGGGTGATAACCTTGCCCTGCTGTTTGTCCCAGTGAGGAAATTTGCCATTGATAGCCGGGCCGTCTGGGAAGCAGTCCTTATAGGTCTTGCCGTTGGCAAAGGGGGTCTCCCACATCTCCCGTCCATCATCGATGAAGGGTTCATAGGGGGGGAATTCTTCAATTGCCTCCCAGTTTTCACGCCCAACCGGATCAATGGAATAGACGCCATTGACGTATTCTTCCATCGGTACACCGGGGAAACGGTTTTTGAAGAAGCTCTGAAATGCGGCAAGATCTTCTTCAGGGGTAGTGGCTTGTGCTGAAATAGCTATGCCGCCAGTGAGCGCCAGCAGAGCCATTTTCTGGAAAAATTTTTTCATGATCGGATAATCCTCCAAGCAGTTGAGTTGAGGCTGTCTTTCAGACCGCTCAAAGTGACCAGATGAACTCTACAACCTTATCGAGTTCGGACTTCGTGAGTAATTCATGCTTACCGAATGGAGGCATAGACGATTCCGGGTTGTTAACGGTCGGGTCCCAGATCTGTTTTCTCAGGTCCTCTTTATTGGGATAACGACCTTTCATCGCTATCAGCGGAGGAGCAATATTTCCGGGTAGATTGCCACCTTCGATCATATGGCAGGCCAGGCAGTTACCTTTCATTCGGTCGAAAGCGAGAGCCTTACCTTCTTCTACTAGGCTGCTTCCGGCAGCGACAGAAACGGGTGTGATCAGAAATTGCCCGGCGAGTACTGCGAGAGCACTGGACATTCCGATCCATTTACTGGTTTTACCAAACATCATTACCTCCATTAGGGGCTTAAATGAAAGTTGACCGGCTGTAGCACCCTGCCATTGTCTGACTTTGGGTCAATAGAAGATTCTACAGCGGATCAATCGAAGGCAGTTGCCTCTTTCTGGGCAAATTCTTACGCCAGGGGCATTGTGCAACATAACCTGGGGTCAGGGAAAGTACAGCAACCAGCCAAATGCATAATGGTTTTCCTTAATAAGGATGTGAAATATTTACAATCTAATCAGCAGGTTGAATTTATTTCTTTACGAAATACCGCAGTCAGGGCGGGTCTTTCACGCAATTGATAGGGGATCGACTATCCTAAGAACGCAGCTAATAAAAGATAATTCTTATTTGAAAAAGGTCAATGTTTCAATTTAAAAATGCATTCAGGTTCGGCGGATAATGACTACAGAGAAACCAGATTCAGATATATCCATATGGTCAGTCTACCTGGTCTGCTGTGCCGATGGCAGTCTCTATACAGGTGTGGCCAAGGATGTTGTCTCAAGGGTTGAGCAGCATAACCGTGGTTTGGGCGCAAAGTACACCCGCGGCAGGCGGCCGGTCGAACTGCTTTTTACTGAGGAAGTGGGAGATCATGGCCAGGCATTACAGCGTGAATATTCCATCAAGCAGTTGCCAAAGAAGAAAAAAATAGCATTGATCACTGCCCAGCGCCTGTGTAAAAAATCCCTTAAACGTTGATGGGGCGAAGAGGTTCACCACAGCGCCGGCAGCGGTAAGTCTGGCCTTTTAGGATCCGATTGTGTCTGATCGCTGAGAGTAAGTGTTGCCGGCAGCCACAGCGGTAGGGGAGTCGGCGCATGGTTCTGCTCTGGATCCTGCTCATCTCGTAGTTGTGGCAGCGTACGGGGGCGGCGCCAAAGAATTTCATCACGCTGCGCCACTCCTGACCATGCGGTCGAATGGCTGAGCCATATACACAGCGGGCCACCAGATGAGCGACTTCGTGAGGCGGGGTCTGGGAGAGAAACTGGTCCCGATTGTGCCGCAGTATATCCGGATTATATCGGATATAGGGTTTACTGCCGGGAGGAAAGACGACCATTCCGGCGGTTTTCCCCTTCAGATCGAAGCGAATACCGCTCAACGGGCAGTGAACGGCAAAATGCTTTTCCGCCAGCCGGAGCAGGGACCGGGTCTGTTGATCAGTCTGCTGATAGAGTGGATCAAGCGCCATTTTTGGTTCGGCGCTGAGCCATCTCGATGATGGGTCGGTGTCGAAAACAGTCAGATGTATGGTCGTTGACCATACCCACAGCCTGCATGTAGGCATAACAGATCGTCGAGCCAACGAATTTGAAGCCCCTTTTTTTCAGCTCTCGGGACATCCGGTCCGATTGCTCCGTGCTGACTGGCACATCCTGAATGGATTTCCAGTGATTCTGGATAGGTTCACCCTCGACAAACTGCCAGATGAAACCCGCAAAACTCCCATGCTGTGACTGGATGTCCAGAAAGGCTTTCGCGTTGCTGATGGTTGAGTCGATTTTCAGACGGTTGCGTACGATGCCGGGGTCCTGCATCAATGATTCGCTCTTGTGCTTGGTATAGCGAGCGATTCGCTGGGCATCGAAGTTGTCGAACAGGCGTCGATAATTATCCCGTTTGCGCAGGATGGTCACCCAGGAGAGGCCTGCCTGGGCCCCCTCCAGAATGAGGAATTCAAACAGAGTACGATCGTCGAAGCAGGGCACACCCCACTCCAGGTCGTGATACTCCTGGTATAGAGGCTTGTCGCCCACCCAGGCGCAGCGTGGCGTTTGCATAATTATCTACTCGATTCACTTGGACTTCAGCCTCATTCTAAGGGGCTGGTGTGTTCCGCCACAGCCTTACGCAGCTGCATGAGTCTTTTACGGTAGTCCTCGACATCACCGTAGTCGACAAATTGCTGGTACAGCCGATGTGGTTCTGGTGAGCGCCGCGCATGCTTGATCGGGCACCAGTATTGCTCGGTGCGGGCGGCAATCTCACGTACGTATTCGATGACTCCGCTTGCGTATCCACAATAGATGCAGTTCAGTTGTTCGATGGCATTCAGATAGGCGAGATGATGGCGGTCAAGAATCAGGAAATCTCCCCGGCGCACCAGTGGTATGTGATAGATTCTGAAGCAGATCTGTTGGTAGATCGTGACACTGATATCCATCAGGACAATGGGAAAGACCAACAGATAGGCGAACGGCGCGGACAGCAGATGACTGAGGGGAGCGGAACGCAGATAGCTCCAGACTCCGGTTCATGCTTCTTCAGGAGCATCCTCATGCCCTGTTCAAATCGCACCTTCCCCTGCTCCAGTGAATACTGGAACTGTTTCCGTTTCTGCCTGAGAAGGCGATCTATCTCCTCTTCAAGTTCATGTTGCAGTGTTTGCAGGCGTTGCATGATGTCATCGAGCGCTGATTTCCGCATAAGAGATCCCTGGATATTTTTCTATTCAAGTGCTGGTCGGTCTGTCTTGCCGAAAATCGATTTACAGGCGGCCCTTTCGTGCAGCGCGCATGACATCGGTGAGGTTGATAGTGCCAATGATTTTGTTCGCGTCGTCTACCACAGGCATGTCATCGACTCTGTACTCAAGCATTCGATGCAGTATGTTATCCAATTCCTCTTCCGGGTGCGCGGTAACATAGTCACGCTCCATAAGCTCACTTGCTGTACCGCCGAACACTCTTTCCATGATCTGGTGAGATGTCTGAAACGGCATGTGTTCTGACAACAGCAGTTGCGCCAGTCTACGGTGGCGGATATGACCAAGAATATCTCCCTGTGCAGAGACGACATACAGATCCCGCAGTTTAGGGTGAGCAAGAAAGAGATCGGCCACCTCGTTGATGGAGAGATCTTCACCTGCGACAACGATGCCATCAGGCTGATCGAACAACCAGTCAGAAACCTTCATGGCGGTGCCTCTCGCGTTTCAGATGTATCTCGTCTGCCCTTTGCAGGGCGTATTTTGCTGCAATCGGACCTGTTAGCTCATTCAACAGGGTGGCGCCGATGATGACGTTCAATACCATCGATCCAATACCCTCGAAGGCCGCTTCGTGGCTGAATGTCAACGCTAAGCCAATCGCCACGCCTGCCTGAGGCAGCAGCCCCAGGCCGATCCAGCGGGTAACTTGAGGGGGCGCGCCGACCAGGCTGGCCCCAGTTGAAGCGCCCAGGACTTTCCCCACAATGCGTGTCGTAAAATAGAGCAATATGAACGGGAAGTAGTTCAGGAACAGGCTTAGATCAAAATGGGCTCCGGCAATGGTGAAAAATAATAGATAGATGGTCTCTTCAAGGGGGTGAATGGGACTGAAGAGCCGGCCGGCGCTCGCCTGGGAGAAATAGCGAGCAGCGAAGCCAAGTACAAGCGAGGCGAGTAATTGGGACAGATGCAGACTTTCAGCGCAGCCCAGAACAATCAATATTGACGCTAAAATGATCGGCAGGCGAAACACCGAAGCGCCAAACCAGACACTGGATTTACTCAATAACCAACCCACCGCAGCACCCAGCAGGATAGCTCCGCCAATCTCGAATAGGGTCAGTGCTATGCTGCTGCCGAAAGAGTTGTCCGTCAGCAGAATCAGCAGCAATGAATAACCCATCATGCCGACAGCGTCATCCAGTGCTACTACGCCGAGCATTGTGTCTGTGAGTGGACCCTTGCTGCGGTATTGATGAATCAGCGCCAGGGTCGCGGCGGGTGCAGTGCTCAATGCGAGTACGCTGAAAGTCAACGCAATGGACACGGCATTGGCGTTTCCTAGAAAAACCAACACGCCAGAGAACACGCCAAAAACAACCAGAACCACGCCAACTGTTTCACCCACTATGGCGCCGGTGATGACTCCTCCTATGCGTTTCAGATGGCCGATGGTGATAGAGCCGCCGATCAGGTAGGCGATGACACCCAGAGCGCCATGCGTGAAAATTTCACTCCAGGCGCCAATGTGAAATCCCAGCAGATCACCGAGTAAATCTCTTGAAAAGAGCACTCCAACCAGCAGATAGGCGGCTACTCGTGGTAAACCAGTGTGGGACGCGACACGACCCGCCAGAAGGCCCAGGGCAAGCAGGATTCCCATCAGTAAAAAGTCGCTGTCGTTATTCACTCTGTGGCTGCCCCGTGAAATCGATCCATTCTATATGAATGGGTTGGATTGGAGAATTACAGCAATAACCCTAGGGCCTGGTAACACTATACGGATGCCCGTCGAAGGATATCCGCATAGTGTTAACAGGCCTTAGCAGGCAGGTTACCAGGGTTATCTGACTTGCAGGAAAGGAAAGTTCAGCTATTGGAAAAGCAAAAAAACAGCCTGAGCGCTGAGTGGCATGTGTCGATGGGAGATATTCTGTCCGACAGAAACGATCCGGCAGTCTTACGTTTTGAATAATATCCCCGAAAATGTCAGGAATGGACCCTGCCGATAATAACTGCAAGATACTTTGCTGGCAGGACTGAAGGCACTCCCATCGGCAGATTGCTGCCGATGGGAGATGAGCCTCTAATTCATGTAGCTTTTGGCTTCCTCTCCAGGATTCGGCAGCCCGGCTATACGCCAGGCTTCCCGGCAGCCTCCGAAGAGTCCTTCGACGGCATATTTACCCAGGTGCATGGCCCGGCAGACGTGTGACATGACCGGGAGGCCACCCTTATCGAGATGACGCTCCCGCAGATAGAAGATCACTGACCAGTGATTGGGGCCCAGATCACCCACGCCATCCAGTTCTGCCAGCATGCGGGCTGTATCGCGACTCCAGGCGCTGGAGTTGATGAGAAAGCCGTCTTCATCGAAATCCAGCGCTACATTACCTTTACCTACTTCAGGATTATGAAATCTTAGTTGTGCCATTTGAGTTATCTCCACCATCATTATTTTCTAAGAACAGGCTGTACCCAGTTCTTTGCCATATGGATTGAACTGCTGCCATAGAGAAAAATATAGCCGGAGAAATTATTTTGGCAAGAAAAAATTTTGCCATGATCAAATAATACTTATGACCTAGTTTGCCCGATCTGTCGGAGTTTTGCAGTCAACAGAAACGGCTTATTGGGTCTGTTGCGGTTATCCAACTCCTTGCTGGATATGCCTGAATCGGTTGCCGCCGCTCAAGATACTCAAGATGCCCCCCCGTTCGACAGGCTGTTGAGCTTTACTGGTTGATCACTGAAAAGATGGACATCCCGTTGCGGAAAGGGGATGGATATCTCATCCGCGTCAAACCGCTCTTTGACCGCCTTGGTGACATCCCAGTAGACATCCCAGTAATGTTCGGTCTTGGTCCAGGGGCGACAGACAAAATTGAGCGATGAATCCCCTAGCTCATGCAGGCGAACTACCGGTTCAGGGTCCTGCAGAACTAGATCGTGCGATGTGAGGATATCTTCCATGATCTTCTGTGCTTTATCGATATCGTCTTCATAGCCGATCCCGAATATCATATCCACGCGCCTTCTGTTGGTGCCAGTGGCGTTTGTGATGACGCCGCCCCAGATGGAATTGTTGGGGACAATGACCGATTTGTTATCGGGGGTCTTGATATGGGTGGAGAGAAGATTCATCGAAGATACTTTGCCCAACACGCCAGAGACCTCGACCAGATCACCTACATCAAACGGACGGTAGAGCAGGATAAGAATGCCGCTGGCGAAATTGCCCAGAGAGTTCTGCAGGGCGAAAGCGACAACAAAGCCCAATGCGCCGATCACTGCCAGCAGTGGTCCAATATTCACTTCCAATGCCGCCAGTCCGGCAAGGATGCCCAATGCAACGACGCCACGGCGAATTGCTTTGGCAAGGAAATCGGACAACAGGGCGGAGGTATGCTTCGATGCTTTGAGTGCGCGTTCCGCTGTTCTCCCCACCAGCATCGAAAGAAAGTAGAAGGCGAGCACCGTAACGATGAATATAGCGATATTTTTACCCCAGCGCAGACCGCCTTCCTTTGAAAAAAGCCAGCCTTTAATTGCGGTCGAAGTGGCATCTACATCCGCGACATCAACCTTCAGGCCGGATACTGCCTTGATGTACTGACGGTATTCAGCAATGGCCTCTTTATCTCCCCCCTTATCGTCAAACGCATCGATTACCAGATTGGTTCTGTCGATAAGCGCGGTTCTTTCGGCATGCAACTGGTTGATATGCTCGAGCAGTGTCTGCCGTATCTCTGCTTTTGAATCCGCTAACTGGGCTGCAGCGTCGGTTGTTTGTTGCAGTTTGTCCTGATCCTGGAGTTCATCTGCCTCGACTTTTTCCAGTTGTTTGGCTGCGGCTGTCTCATCTTTGAGCGCCTCATCTCCGGTGCGCTTTCCACTATCCTGTACTGCCTCCGTCTTTTGCAGCGTCTCCTTGGCGATATCGATTTTCACCGCATCCGCAGAATTTTGCTGAACCTGGATCGCTTCATCAATTTTTTTCTGGGCCTCCACGAGCACGGCTTCCTTGTCTTGTTGTTCAGCAAGTTTTTCCGCTGTAGCTGCTGTTTGTCCGGCAGATGCAGGATCTGTAATGGCCTGCTTGGCTTCTTCCAGGGCCTCAATTGCCTCTTTGACCTGTTTCTGTTCGGTTTTTTTGTGCTTTGCGATCAATTCTTCGTCGCTGATCTCCTGAGCTTTGGCTTTTAAAAGCCCCATCCAGCCTTTTGTCTCCTCCGACAGTTCACAGCGAGTCATGGGTTTGAGACGAATTTCAAGCTCATCCTGAGGGAGTTGTGGGTCATTGATTGTCTGTGCTGCGGAATCTTCCGGACACTCAGTCCGGTAGTCCGCCAGGACAGGAAGAGCTATTCCTGGGAAGAGAACAATCAGCAGACTGATTTGCAGACGAATGACTCTACTGGAATTCATCGAAAGACTCCACGCAAAATGAACATATCACATCGGGTGAAGTTTACCTTTGCCCAGGTCGCCGTTCATTAATCGGTGTCAGTAAAACAGTCTTTCCCAATCGCTTATTCAGCGAAGGACAGCGGAACAGGAGTGCCGATATATATTACAGTATGCAGCGATTCGTGATCATGGGATCAACTGTGGTTTAAAAGGTTGGAAATAGCGGGTTGTTTAATGAAACAGAACTGCCCCCGGAGAATGGGGGCAGGACGGGTATTGATACTTTCTAAGAGAAAACTTTGTCGATTGTCTTGATGACATCGGCGCAGGCTTCAGCGCACTCTTTGCATTCCTTATGGTGATCCTCATGCTCTCTGCACTCTTTTTCACAATCCGCGCAGGCCAGTTTGCAAATCTTGGCGTAATCTTCCATATAGACCGAATTCGCAGTCACCAGATATGAGAATGCATCACAAATGGCTTCCATTTCATGGGCCTTCTTTGCACAAGAGGCCAAGCTTGTATCACCCTCTGTGAATGCCACCAGACAGTGAGAAATACAACGTTGACCTTTATCGAGGCAGTTGTTGACTGCATCCACCAGGTCCGGGTGACGGGGTGCGTGATTTTCGTGCCGGTGTCCAGCATGGTCCCCCATTTTATGCCCTGCATGGTCTTCCATCTTGTGAGCAGAGTGATCCTCGGAGTGTGCTGTACCGCTGGCCAGAACTGCCGCGGCAGCCCCGGCGCCGATCAGCAGATCCCGGCGTGAGATACCTTCGATATCGGAATTTTTGTTTGTTGGCATGGTTATCCCTTTGATAATAAATTAAAAATTGCAGAGTGCCAGGAATGACTTTATTTGCGGGTTGGATCGCCAGCCACAGCAAACTGCGATCTGTAGCGAGGCATATTCCAGCAAAATGGCAAACAGGCCGTTTCTGACATCAGCTAATGTTATAGCAGACTTTTCTACTGAATCACGAATTTGGCAGTGCCATTAGTGACGGATATCGAACTAACTTTACAAAAGGTCTGATTAACGCAGACTTTCCTGCGACACATGGATGTGCCGCGATTTTCGAGCGCTGAAAGCGATAGAAAATGAAGGAAACGGAAAATCGCATTTTTCGTGGCCGTGCTCTGATAAATTCCAGGATGGATTTAATCAGGGTCTCTTGAAAAAGCTTCGAAATGGTTTCCAGGAATCCGTGATGAATGTCATGGCACGTCAGATAAAGCTGTTTTACCATCCCCCTGCAATTCATTCATCTCAAGGAGATAACAAGTGAAAAATAAGTCGAGACCCATGTATATCCTTTCATTTCTTCTACTCATCCTGTCTGTCATGCCATTGTCAGCGGATGAAAATAACAAGACTATCTTCTACAACATTACAACTGACGAGGCATGGGCCGGAGGGATGGCGCTGGCCCAAGCCAACAAGGCGCTGGAGAATGGTTATAAAGTCGTACTGTTTCTGAATGTTCGAGGCGTGTTTCTAGCCTCCAAGTCTTATCAGACTGATACACTGTCTGCGTCTGGCATGAGCCTGCAGGATATGTTGAAGGCTGCAATCAAGAAGGGCGGCAAAGCGATCATATGTCCGATGTGCATGCAGAAGGTTGGAATGAGCAAGGATGATTTAATTGAAGGAGTAGAGAAAGGCGGCCCCGATATCACCATGAAATTGATGACCGCAGATGATACGGTTGTAATCAGTTACTGAAGCTGAGCAAAACGGAAAAAAGCATCCTCAGCACAGGGATGTGCCAGCCATTCTGGGGATGAGTGGCAGTTACATACTTATATTCTAATTTTCATCAAGAGCAAACAACCCATCGAGAACCAGTAAATTCGGACTGATAATGCCGATTACCTGACCGTTTTCAATGACCAATGCCCGAACCAGATTGAATTGCGCAAACAGTCTGGAGCAGTAACGGATATCCATGTGCGGGTCGATATAGACAGCTGGCTTCATCATGACTTCATAAACATTAACCCGTTTGGATGAACGATCTTTTGCCAGAACCTGGCGAGCTATATCGGAAACCAGCAGCATGCCAAACTCGTCATCCTGATTGCGTTTTTTTACTACAAGCATGGAAGTCTTGTATTCCTTGATCATTAGCAGTGCATCATGAATCGTTGCCATACGATCGATGGTGCCGAAATCTTTCTTCATGATATCTCTGACAGTGAGAGATTTATCGGGAGTATCCATAAACTTTCCTGTTATTTTATGTTGTAAAACATTGATTGGGCTGTTTTGTCTACCGCTTCACTACTCGATTCACTGTAACGGGCCCTGCTCGGAGTGGCAGTCGATTAGCGGTGAATAAAGTCATGAATATTAAGAATAAATTCCAGCTGCTGAATTTAAAATAAAGATTATTAAACCAATAAAACAACCGATTCTACGCATGTTTCTGCAACTTGAGAAGATTGTATCCTCCTGGAGCAGGCGCAACTGCTGAGTATTCCAGCGTCTCGAAGAAAGGCGCGATTAAATAACCTCAGTATCCGCCAGTAACTAAATTTGAAATAAACTGACTAAAATTCCATAGAGATTCTTATTACAAGGATGTCGGCGCTGTGTGTTACTGGAGACCTGAAATGTCAAAAATCAGTGTATTGATCCTGTTGTTGATCTTATCTTTTTCGGCTTGGTGTGAGGAAAAGGCGAAATATGTCGAGCCTGCTTACGAGTCCCCTAAAGTTGTATATGAGTTTTACCTGGATGATCCGGCTAAGATGTCGTCAGCCCTCTACTGGGTAAGAGCATTGATGAATCCTTTGATGGCTTCGCCTTACGACATGGCCCCGGAGTTCATGGATATCAAAATAGTGATTCACGGCTCAGAAATCGTTACTCTGGCAAAAAAGAACTACCAGCACTATAAGGATGTCGTTGAGCGAATGCGCTACTATGCGGCCTTGGGAGTGGAGTTCAAAGTCTGTAGCATGGCGGCAGAAGATTATAATTACAGCGTGGACGACTTTTTTGAATTTGTCGAACTGGTTCCTTCAGCTTTCACTGAGTTGGCGCACTGGCAACAACAGGGATATGCTCTGATCGTCCCGCAAGTCTTCGTGCGCACCAGATCTATAGACGAGATCCGTTGAGTCACAATGATCCATCAGGATAGGGGGGTGCAATGAGTGGCTATTGCAGTCGGGATTGAAGGAACGAGAACGCAGCTTTGAGCAGCCCGGGCAACGGTGATCAACTGGTCAATAATTGGACTGAATCGCAAGCATCACTCTCATCATCGAGAGCAACAACCTTATAAGCCTGAGCAACCCAGAGCAGTTTCCCAAGGAGTTTACGCTGGTATTCTACAGTGGCTTGGTTTTTTTTGATTTCTCCTCCTTCTACCAGGGAAAATAACTATTTCTACCTCTTATTCCAACATTTGAATAACCAGTCCTGGTAGCCCATATGGTTCGCCCTGATTCGTTCGGTAATCAGATGTTACCTGAGAAGAGTGAATTGTTCCTAACAATATGATAATGAAAAATATTTCAGAACACTGATCAGTTGCGAGTCGAGTGGCGGCATATAGAGGCAAGTGCAGGGTAAATTTAATCCGATACTGAACCTGTTTTGACTAATCCCGGCTCACATTATTTTGCGTACCGTTTATAATATCGCAGATCCTATAGCAGCTCGGGGAGATATCTTGACAAAAATTGATTCAACGAAGGCAGAAGAACAAGGTCTGTATCTATGTCTTATCAGTATTCATGGACTGATTCGCGGTGACCAGCTTGAGCTCGGGCGTGACGCGGATACCGGCGGACAGACCAAATACGTCGTGGAACTGGCGCGGGCTCTCGCCGCCCATCCCGAGGTGTCACGGGTAGACCTGTTGACGCGCAGAGTCGAGAGTCCTGAAATGAGTCGTGATTACGCTTTACCCATGGAAGATATGGGTGACGGCGCACGCATCATTCGCATTGAAGCAGGACCGCCCGGCTATCTCCCAAAAGAAGGCTTGTGGGATTATCTGGATGCCTTCGTGGATAACACTTTCAATTTTCTGCATGAACAGGACCGCCTGCCGGATCTTCTGCATAGCCACTATGCAGATGCGGGTTACGTGGGCAGCAGGCTTTCCCATGTGCTGGGAATCCCCTTGATCCATACGGGTCATTCCCTCGGGCGCGTCAAGCGCAGCCGGCTTCTGGCCTCCGGACTTGATGCTGCTCAGGTGGAGGAGCGCTACAGCATGGCCCGGCGGATCGACGCTGAAGAGACGACGCTGGCATCGGCGGAGAGGGTGATAACCAGCACCAATCAGGAAATCGAAGAGCAATATGAACTGTATGATTACTACCAGCCTGAGCAGATGCGGGTCATACCCCCGGGAACGGATCTGACGCGCTTCCACCCTCCTGAAGGCAATGAGTGGCAATCGGACATCGCCGGGGAGATTGGCCGCTTCCTGCGAGATCCTGAAAAACCGATCATCCTTGCACTCTCGCGTCCGGATGCGCGTAAGAACATCTCCGCACTGATTACCGCCTTTGGGGAAGACTCGTCCCTGCAGCAGGCGGCAAACCTGGTGGTGATTGCCGGTAACCGGGAGGATATTCATGACCTGGATATTGGTGCTCAGGAGGTGCTGGAGGAATTGCTGAAACTGATCGACCGTTATGATCTTTATGGCAGGGTGGCCTATCCAAAACACCATGCCGCTGATGATGTCCCTCTGATCTATCGGCTGGCGGCTTTTTCGGGTGGTGTATTTGTCAATCCAGCATTAACTGAGCCCTTCGGCCTGACTTTGATCGAGGCCGCAGCCAGTGGTCTGCCGATCGTCGCCACTGAGGACGGCGGGCCCCGCGACATCATTCACAACTGTCAGAATGGTGTCCTGGTGGATCCGCTGGATACAGAAGAAATTGCCAGAGGTATCAGGGATGTCCTGATGAATTGGGAGAGCTGGCAGCAGCGTTCAACTGCCGGGCTCAAAGGGGTCCGGGAATACTACTCATGGCAGGCACATGCGCGTTCTTATCTGGAGATGGTGAAACCGATTGTGGAGCGTACCTCAGAGCCTTTGGCCCGTCCCTCAAAAACCCGCCGCCCCATGCTGTATCACGACCGGGCCATCTTCACCGATCTGGATCAGAATCTGCTGGGTAATCTGGATGCGCTGCCTGAACTGCTTCGGGTGATCCGCGCAAATCGCAAATGCGCCTCGTTCGGTATTGCCACCGGGCGCCGACTCGATTCGGCACTCAAGGTGATGAAGAAATACTCGATACCAGAACCCGATGTATTGATCACCAGCGGCGGCACCGAGATCCACTATGCTCCCAAGCTTACCGAAGATACAGCCTGGACCCGCCATATAGAAAAGCAATGGACGCCTCAGGTAGTGCGACGTGTGCTGGATGCTCTGCCTGGTTTGAAGAAACAACCTAAAAATGAGCAGAGCCGTTTCAAAATCAGCTACTACATAGACCCGGAGAAGGCGCCTACCCTGGAGAACATCAATCAACTGCTGCATCAGGAAGAGCAGGCAGTCAATGCCACCATCTCGTTCGGTCAGTTTCTGGACATTCTGCCGATACGCGCCTCCAAGGGCCTGGCCCTGCGCTATATGGCAGCGCGATGGAATATCCCGCTCGATCACATCCTGGTAGCAGGAGGATCAGGTGCGGATGAGGATATGATGCGCGGCAATACGCTGGCGGTGGTAGTGGGTAACCGGCATCATGAAGAGCTGTCCCAGCTGGAAGATGTCGAAAGCATCTATTTCGCCAAGGCGCCGGGTGCCGGGGGTATTCTCGAGGCGCTCGACCATTACGATTTTTTCGATAGTTGCCATGTACCGCCGGAAAATCCCGTCAAGTGAAAGATTTCAGGCTCCTGCTCTGCACCGATCTTGACCGCACTCTGCTGCCCAATGGAGCGCAACCGGAGTCCCCACGAGCACGTCAGCGCTTTGCGGCGCTGGCGTCTCATCCTGAAGTTTGCCTGGTCTTCGTCAGCGGACGGGACAGGGCCAGGATAGAGCAGGCGATAAACAACTACCGCCTGCCAACTCCGGATTTCGTGATCAGTGATGTCGGTACACAAATCTATGATCTGCGTGGCGGTGAGTGGCAGGTATGGTTAGAGTGGCAGAAAGAGATAGCCCCGGACTGGAATGGCTTCAGTCACCATCAATTGAGCCGTCTGCTGAGCGATTTTACGCAACTGCGCCTGCAGGAGGTCAGCAAGCAGAATACCTTCAAACTGAGCTATTATTTTGCTTTGCATGAAAACCAGGCGCAGCTCGATATTCAGCTGCAGCAGTGTCTGCAGGAGCAGAACATACATGCCAGCCTGATCTGGAGTGTTGATGAACCAGCTGGAATCGGTCTGCTTGATGTATTGCCTAAACGGGCCACCAAGCTGCATGCCCTTGAATTTCTCCAGAACGGCCTTGGAGTCTCCCAAGCGGATACCTTGTTTGCCGGTGACAGTGGGAACGACTTGCCGGTGCTGGCCAGTTCCATCCCCTCGGTGCTGGTCGCCAATGCCATGCCCTCGGTTGTGGCGGATGCCGTAGCTGCAGCAGAGGCATTTGGCAACAGGCAGGCTCTCTATCTGGCGAAAGGTGGTTTTCTAGGGATGAACGGCAACTACAGTGCGGGTATTCTGGAAGGCGTGGCCCATTTTCACAGGAACCTGATTGAGCTGTTCGACGTTTGACAGAAACAAGAACTCAAAGCGAGAGGAATGTAAACATGACGGATCAGACTCCGGTAGTCTTTGGTGAGGTGCTGTTCGACTGTTTTGAGGATGGCAGTCGGGTGCTGGGGGGCGCCCCATTTAATATCGCCTGGCATCTGCAGGCATTTGACTGTGCTCCGCTTTTTATCAGCCGCGTGGGAGATGATCCTCAGGGGCGGCAAATCCGGGATATCATGCAGCATTGGGGCATGACCACGGCAGGTCTGCAAATGGATTCTGCACATCCGACGGGTGAAGTCAGGGTAAGCCTGCAGGCGGGGCAACCCAGTTTCGACATCCTGCCGGATCGGGCCTACGACCATATCCGGGCCGATGCCCTTCCACCGATGGCTCCCTCACTCTTTTATCATGGGAGTCTCGGGGTCAGACTGCCGGAATCCGCCGCTGCCCTCGACCAGTTGCTGCAACGGTATTCCGCCCCGGTGTTTATGGATGTCAATCTGCGGCCGCCCTGGTGGGACAAAGACCAGTTGATCAGGCTGCTTGCTCGCGCTCGCTGGGTAAAGATCAATGATCATGAGCTTGAAACCCTGGTGATTGAGCCCGGCGATCTGCCAAGCAAAGCGAAAATCCTCATGCAGCGCCACGATCTGAGCTGGGCGATCGTGACTCGGGGGGAGAAGGGGGCTTTCGCCCTCGACAGCGGCGGCGAACTGCATGAGATTTCACCAAGCCCTGCAACAAAAGTTGTCGATACGGTGGGAGCGGGAGACGCCTTTGCCTCTGTCTGCATCCTTGGTCTGCTACAAAACTGGTCGCTTGACTTGATTCTGCAACGGGCCCAAAGCTTTGCTGCACTGCTGGTTGGCCAGCGTGGGGCAACCATTAATGATCTTGCAACTTATCATTCAATAATTGATGAGTGGCAATCGGTAAAATAAAAAGCATACGAAACCATGTACGAACAGGTATCCCACTCTCTGCTGAATGAAATTCTCGACGAACTGAAACCCGAAATCCGTCGCCAGAATCTACGTCATTTTTACACCCGCCTTGGGGCCAACTTTTATGCCATCCATTCGCTCTTTCACCTCATGTATGGTCAAAGAGGCGACTTCAAACAGCAAATGATTGCGCTGGTTGAAGTGATGGCGAGTCGTTATATCGAGCGTTCTTCGGAACTGGAATTGTGCGATATAGCCAGGGAACAGGACCATAATTGGTTTCTCAGCCAGGACTGGGTCGGGATGGCGCTGTACGCCGACGGCTTTGCCGGAAACCTGAAAGGCATGAAGGAACATATTACGTATTTGCAGGAGCTGGGCATCAACCTGGTGCATGTCATGCCCATGATGGTCTGTCCCGAAGGCGCCAGTGATGGCGGTTATGCAGTAAGTGATTTCCGTGATATCGATCCACGTGTCGGCAGCCTGGAAGAGCTTCATGAACTGGTCGGCTCGATGCGTAAACGTGGCATGCTGCTGACCCTGGATGTGGTGGTCAACCATACATCGGACGAACACGAGTGGGCGCAAAAGGCGCGACAAGGAGAGCAGAAATATCAGGACTATTTCTACATCTTTCCCGACCGGAATGTCCCTGATATGTTCGAGGAGAGCATGCCGGAGATCTTTCCGGAGACTTCGCCCGGCAACTTCACCTGGGATGAGACCCTGGGCCAATGGGTGATGACCGTGTTCCACAATTACCAGTGGGATCTGAACTACTCCAATCCCAGTGTGTTTATCGAAATGGTCAATGTCATTCTTCACTGGGCCAATCAGGGCGCCGATATCATTCGCCTGGATGCCGTGGCCTTTCTGTGGAAAAAGATCGGCACCAACTGTCAGAACCAACGCGAGGCGCACCTGATTCTGCAGATGATGAAGGACTGCTGTCAGGTCACCGCTCCCGGGGTGCTGTTCATTGCCGAGGCGATTGTGGCGCCATTCGAGATCATCAAATACTTTGGTGAGGACGCGGTGATCGCCAAGGAGTGCGAGATTGCCTACAACGCCACCTTCATGGCGCTGCTGTGGGATTCGATCGCCACCAAGAACGCCAAACTGCTCAACCAGGGTATTCTCAGCCTGCCTAACAAGCTCGATCGCGCTACCTGGCTGAATTATGTCCGTTGTCATGACGACATCGGTCTGGGCTTCGATGATGCGGATATCGTGCGTGCCGGCTACGAGCCTTATTCTCACCGCCGCTTCCTGTTGGATTATTTTACCGGGGTGTATGCAGAATCGGATGCCCGCGGTCAGCCCTTCGGCCGCAATGACAAGACAGGAGACGCCCGCATATCCGGTTCCCTGGCATCACTGGTCGGTCTGGAGGCCGCCATTCATGAAAACAATGATGAGGCCATTGACCGCTCGATAAACCTGATCCTGCTACTGCACGGGATGATTCTCTCATTCGGCGGCATTCCCTTGCTCTATTACGGAGATGAGATTGGCACCCTCAATGACTGCAGCTTCCTGGAAGACGAGAACAAGGCGGGGGATAACCGCTGGATGCATCGCCCGCGGATTGACTGGGGAAAGGCCGAACTGCGCCACCAGCACGGCTCGGTGGAGCAGCGGATCTTCGACGGTTTGAAGCGCCTGATTGGGGTACGCAAGACGATACCGGCATTTGCTGATTTTAATAACCGGGAGTTATTGGCGGTGGACAATGATCATCTGTTTGCCTTCTTGCGCAGCCATCCTGAAAGATCCAGTGAAACGGTGCTGGTGGTAGCGAATTTTGACGCCAAACAACAATTTCTCGATCTCGGGAATCTGGGCAACAGGGGACTGTTCCAGTACGGTAAGCCACAGGATCTGGCAACAGGTGAAACACCTGCCCTGTTCAATGATCAGCTGGTGATACCGCCACACCGTTTCTATTGGCTGACGGACTAGAGCCTGGCGGGGGCCATCTAAGCGCAGGCGGCGTGATACTATCAACCTGTGTCTCAGTCCGTGATTCCGCCACTTCCGGTGGCGAGTTTCTCCGCTCCTGCTGTGTTACCCGCACCCATTCCTGATTAAAACGTTGTCTGACCAAGTGTAGTCATCGACGATGATCTCGTCCTGATTATTCGATTATTTAAAATATAATTCAAATAGATACTCTATTTATCTCGAATTGACACGAGTGAATGCATCGAGGGTATTTTCTGCATATCTTTGATTGATCAGTTGTCATGGCAGGGTGCGGCCAAGCTGTGTATCAGGCTGATCCTGAAAGAGTATGACTATCGTTGAACCTCACCCCCCAAAGATATCTAATTACGTCATCCTAGGTCGAAAGTATTATTTTGGGATGAATTTCACAATTTTACTGAGGTTAGCAACGTAGCATGTGATCCGTGCATTTCACCCACTCGCGTATTTTGAGCGTCAGTAATAGACGTGCGCCACATGGGTAAAGGGGGGGACTGGAATCCCATGATCCACCCCATCTCCAGGAATAAATAATATTTGGGTCTGACTTTCTCGTGGAGTCGTCGGCACTCGGCTTCTGCTGTCTAGAAAATACCAATGCACAAATCTATGAAAAAAAGCTGCTGTTGTATACCAAGTGCTCAACTGCCTCAGGCAGTCAAAGAAATCACCCGCATGGATCACAGTGATTTCCCAATCACGCAATGCCCAACCAAAGTCAAAGGGCGGGCAGAGGATGTAGAGGGGACATAAATGACTTGTTCTTCAATTAATACCAATACGGAATCGGCAACGCCAGGAAGTCTTTTCTGGTCGAAACGATTTCTCATCGTGCTCGCCGCGATGTTGTTTGCCTTAACCACAACCGGCTCAGTCTGGGCCGATCGAGATCGTGACAATGATGACGAAGGAAGTAGCGACAGTGGCTCCAGCTCACTGACCATAGGTGCCAGCTGGGACCAAAGGCGGAGCCGGCTCTATGCCAGAGGATCAAAATCCCGCTCGGCGACTGTTACCCTGGTGAACGCCTTTGATCTGTCTCAGGTTTTCGGCAGCGATAATGATACTCGTGATCGGTCATGGCGTGTCAGTGACCGGCGTCCAGCGCCGGTGCCTTGCCGGGTGCGCGCCATCCAGTCCGATGGACAGACGGTCGAAGGCAATGTCAGGAATGCACCTGCTGACTGTGCGCCAAAAGACGGCACGAATCCGCCTCCGCCTTCAGGTAATGTGGCCCCGACGGCCAATGCCAACGGTCCCTACAGCGGCACCAGCGGAGCTGCAGTGAGCTTCAGCAGCGCCGGCTCCAGTGATACCGGTGGCATTATTGCCGCCTACAACTGGAACTTTGGTGACGGTGGCAGCAGCAACAATGCCAATCCCAGCCATACCTATGCGGCCGCCGGTAACTATTCGGTGAGCTTGACCGTGACCGACAACGACGGTGCAACGGGTTCCAACAGCACGACGGCCAGCATCGTTGATCCAATTCCTGATAATGTGGCGCCGACGGCCAATGCCAACGGTCCCTACAGCGGCACCAGCGGAGCTGCAGTGAGTTTCAGTAGCGCCGGTTCCAACGATTCAGATGGCAACATTGCCGCCTACAGCTGGACCTTTGGTGATGGTGGCAGCAGCAACAATGCCAATCCCAGCCATACCTATGCGGCCGCCGGTAACTATTCGGTGAGCTTGACCGTGACCGACAACGACGGTGCAACGGGTTCCAACAGCACGACGGCCAGCATCGTTGATCCAATTCCTGATAATGTGGCGCCGACGGCCAATGCCAACGGTCCCTACAGCGGCACCAGCGGAGCTGCAGTGAGTTTCAGTAGCGCCGGTTCCAACGATTCAGACGGCAACATTGCCGCCTACAGCTGGACCTTTGGTGATGGTGGCAGCAGCAACAATGCCAATCCCAGCCATACCTATGCGGCCGCCGGTAACTATTCGGTGAGCTTGACCGTGACCGACAACGACGGTGACAGCAATACGGACTCCACCACTGTGGCCATCGAGGCCCCTCAGGTTAACAATCCGCCTGTCTGCGCCATCGATACTCCGTCCGGCAATGTTACTATTACAGTGGGTGGCTCAGTAAGTTACTCGGCGACGGTCTCCGACGCGGACAATGATCCAACTACAGTCAACTGGAGCTTCGGCGGCGGCAGCCCTGGCAGCAGCAGTACGGTGGACCCAGGCACTGTCAATTACAGCTCGGCAGGTGTCTTCACCACCACTCTGACAGCCAGCGACGGTCAGGACGGTTGCGCACCGCAGACCCGTACCATTACAGTGCAGGACATTGCACCGCCAGCCCCGGCCCCGGATGTTTCCATCAACTCCACCAGCCGGAATTCTGCGGAGGAGGGCGTCTCCCCGAATAATGAAGGTCCGGTAGCGGAGCAGCCCTTTGTTGGAAATGCCACCCATAAGGTGATTGCGATCAATGACCTGGGTATGCACTGCGGTGATCTGGATACCCGTGTTGCGAGTATCCTGCCGCCATTTCAGGTGCTCCTGGCGCAGGTGGTGCAGATGGGCAGCACACCTCAAATCCTCGACCGGAGTCAGGCTGAGGTGACCTACTCAGCCGTGTCCAATCCCAATGATCCGATCCTGAGTAACCCGAATGCCTTTAGAGGGGTGGCGCCGGATGGCAGTGTGTTCAAGACAAACTTCTGGGAGATTGCCACCCAGGCCTACGGTCCGTTCTATCCGCCGGGTATCCTCGATGCATTTTATGATCCGATCAATCCAGCGAACAACGTGGATGTGGGTCTGCCGGTGCCGAATGTGGAAGAGCTGTATATCGGTCCCGATGGTCTGCTCAACAGTGGTGACGAGCATCTGGTTGCAGTACAGCATGCAATGTCCGGCATGACGGCTCCCTATCTGGGCAATGCACCCCATGTGGCCGAGGAGTTCTATGTCGACAAGCCGTTCTTCGTCAACTTCCCCTTCGGCTATGTGGCGGGTGATCTGAACTGGTTCGAAGGCGCGGGCGTGCCGTTTGCCGCGTTTGATGACTTCGGTCGGGAAAATCCTTATCCGCTGGTGCGGGTGCAGGCCACTGTTGAATGGCAACACGGTAGCAACCACCGATACGGTGCTGCCGATCTCCGGTGAGGCAAGCTGTATGAACTGCCATTCAGCGGACGTCGATGTATCAGCCGATGCGCCACATGCAGGATCGGCTCTGGCCAATCTGACAAATGTTGCCAGCCAGCTCGATGACCCGGCTCTGGGCAACCTGCCGGTGGACGTGAGTATCGAGTATGCGACCGATATCAACATCCTGCGTTTGCATGACCAGAAGCATGGCACGACCCTGGAAGACGAGAAACCGGTGGTCTGTCAGCGCTGTCACTATACTCCGGCGCTGGATCTGGCCCATGTGGGCCCGTTAGGTCGCTGACGATCCAAACGCCAATGGCCGTACTCAGCTGACCCAGAGCACCATGTCCAACGTGATGCACAGCCATCATGGTTCTACGGGGCTGTTCCCGGATATCCCGGCGCCGATCCAGGCCTCTGATGGCACCATCACCAACCAGGATGCACGTCTGCAGGCCTTGGAGGAGAGTTGCTACCAGTGCCATCCCGGCAAGAACTCGCAGTGCCTGCGTGGCGCGATGTTCAACGGCGGCATGCTCTGCAGTGACTGTCATGGCAGCATGCAGCAGGTAGGTGACGACTTCTCGAAGGATGTTTCGCCGAACAATCCTGGCGCCTTTCAGCTGACAGGTAACTTCTACGATGAAAACGACCCGCAACCCCGTGTGCCCTGGGCCAACGAACCGGGCTGTGGCTCCTGCCACACCGGTGATGTCAGGAACAACATGGCGGGTACTGCCAGTACCCTGGTGAATAACCGGGATATGGATGGCAACGTGGACGGTATCCGCCTGCGTCAGGCGTTCCGTACCGGCAGCGCCAAGGCTGTGCCCATCGTACCGACCAACAAGCGGTTTGCCGAACCTGCGGTACCGGCGAGCTTCAATGGCACCGCCAATAACGGTGCGGGTAATCCGCAGCTGTATCGGGTCAGTACCGGTCATGGTGGTGTGATGTGTGAAGGTTGTCATGGTGCAACCCATGCGGAATGGCCGAACGCCAATCCGTTCTCCAACGACAACATCACAGCAGATCAGCTGCAGGGACATACCGGTACCATCGTTGAATGCGGCACCTGCCACACCAACCTCAACGCGCTGGGCACCAACGGCTCCACCAGCAGCCTGCAGGGACCGCACGGCATGCATGTGGTGGGTGAAACCACGTTTGCCGATGGCGGTCATCGGGACAGTCTCAATAGCAATGCCTGTCGTGATTGCCATGGACAGAACGGTGAAGGTTCGGTGCTCTCACGCACCGCAGCAGATCGGGACTTCCGCGGTATGGGCCGTGGTGGCTTGGTGCCCAAAGGCACCCCGGTCACCTGCAACATGTGTCACGGTAACGAACTGTAGGTATCAACCAGGCGGCAGGGATGCCGTCATTTAACCCAAGGCCCCGCCGGACAACTGGCGGGGCCTTTTTTATGCATTCAATAAATGCAGCTTGCTGAAACCCTTGGTCAGATACCTTGAATGCCTGGTAGTAGCTGCAACCCGAAAGATGCCCGGATAGGCCTGAGTATCAGCCATAATTCAGCCATAAACCGGTTGATATAAAGCAAAACCACAGAGGACACTGAGTTTACAGAGGAAAATGAGCTTGAAAGGCGACTGGCCGGCCAGGCATGTAGTATCTGTCTGTCCAGGTCCGATGAGCTTTACCCGGTTTGCTTTCCTCATCGCCTACCGCAATGGCTTGGCGATAAGGCTGTATCAGGCAACAATCAGGTTAGACAGGCTGGCAGGTCGAGTATCTCGCAATACATGCAGCCAGCTATTGCCGCGCTAAATCGATAGCCGGCGAAACCTGTTTGGCCAGTTCGGAGACCCACTGTTCGCTGCTCAGGCGTGTGATATCCAGCACTGCATCGGGATAGAGACCAGCCAGCAGAATCAGCAAGGCTATGACTGATACGACGAGCAGTTCACGCCGGCGCAGGTCCAATGCCTCCTGGACGACTGGGGAAGTCGCGGGGCCGAGAAAGGCGTGACGGTAAATGCGCAGAAAGTAGCCGGCGCCAAGCACGATACCGAACAGCGCGGCCAGTCCCGCACCGGTGTGGGTAGCCAGGGCGCTTACCAGGACCAGAAACTCAGCCGGGAAACCACTGGTGCCCGGTACGCCCATGCTGGCCAGGCCAAAGAGAAAGAAAAAAGCGGTAAGCAGCGGCATGGTCTGCACCACGCCCCCCAGGCTGGCGATATCGGTGGAGCCGATGCGCTGATGGAGATAACCGACCAACAGAAAGATGCCGCCTGCAATCAGGGTGAAATTGAGCAGATGGAAGACCGCGCCCTGAATACCCTGGATATTGAATGAGGCAATCCCGAGCAGGACCAGACCAACATGGCTGATACTGGAATAGGCCAGCATGCGTCTCAGGTTGGTCTGCGCCAGCGCCAGCACGGCGCCGTAGAGGATGCCAACCACCCCAAGCCCGGCCAGCAGCCAGTGAAATTCCTGGGCGGCGGCGGGCGCCATCGGTACCACGAAACGGATCATGCCATAGGCGCCGAGTTTGAGTCCGGTCATCAACGCAGCGATAGAGACGGGGCCTTCCATAGCCACCACCGGCAGCCAGGTGTGCAGAGGAAAGACCGGGGTCTTGAAAGCAAAGCCGGCCAACAACAGGATGAAGACCAGGGTCTGCATCTCCACCGGCAATGGGTGACTCAGCAGAACCTGATAATCAAACACCAGCCCCGCCGGTAATGAGGCGCCGGCCACCTCGGCCTGATTGAAGGCCAGCAGGATAAAACCGAATAGCAGCGGCACACCGCCAGCGAGCATAAACAGCGTGTACTTGACTGCGGCGTAGCGCCGGTTCGGACCTATGCCCCAGAGGCTGATGAGAAAGTAGAGCGGTAGCAGTGTCAGTTCCCAGAACATGAAGAAGAGCATGGTGTCCAGGGCGCAGAAGATGCCCAGCGTGGTGCTCTCCAGCAGCAGCAGCAGGGAGAAATAGAGGCGTGGCATGGTCCTGACACTGTTCCAGGAGGCGAGCAGCACACCGATGAACAGCAGTACCGTAAGCGGCAGAAATAAAACTGAAAAGCCGTCGACCCCCACCTGATAGTGAATGTTGAGCGAGGGTATCCAGTTCAGGCTCTCCACCATCTGGAAACCGGCCTGATTCGAGTCGAACAGAAACAGTATGTTGAGCGCCAGCAACAAGTCCAGCAGTGCTGTTCCGAGGGCAATCCAGCGCGCCTTGCGCTGATCGGGGATCAGCCAGATCAGAAGCGCTCCCATGGGCAGGGAAAGGATCAGCAGACTGACGAGCGGTAATGCATCAACTGCAGTTTGAGTTGTTTCAATCATTGCGGAGTCCGGGATCTATCATCATGCCTGTCATCAGCTGTGCGCCCCTGGCGCATAGAGTTGACTCAATCCTTGCAGCGATTTCTCGATCAGATCGAGCCAGGGCTCGGAGTAGAAGCCTGCGCCCAAAAGAATCAGGATCATCACTCCAGCAACCAGCCGTTCGAGTCCGGTGGTGGGTTTGACCTTCTTGACCGGTTGGGTTTCGTCCTGCGGTGCGAGGAAAGCGCGTTGAAAAGCCCACAACAGGAAACCCGCCGCGACCACGTTACCCAGTGCGGCGGCAATCGTCACCAATGCTCCGAAGCGTTCAATTGCGGCTTCCAGAACCAGGTGGGCGGCATCAAAACCGGGGGTGCCGGGCATCCCGACTATCGACAGGCCACCGATGAAAAACGCAATGCCAATCAACGGAATACTGTCGAACAGGCCGCCCAGGCGGCTGAACAGCACGGTGCGGGTGCGCTGATAGACCATGCCGATCATGAAGAGCAGGGTGGTGATGGCCAGACCAAAATCCATGGCGAGCATGATGCTGCCTTGGAAAGCGGCATGATTCAGACTGAACAGACCGATCACCAGCACACTGGTATGACTGACCACGGCAAACGCCAGCAGGCGACGCATATTGACCTGCAACATGGCCAGCAGGGCGGCATAAAAGATCCCGGTCACCGCAAAGGCGACGACGAACTGGTGCCATTGAATGACTGCTTCAGGGACTAAAGGCAAGACGAAACGCAGCAGGCCGTAGACACCAACCTTGAGTCCGATGAGAAATACCGGTGCTACCGCCAGGGTGCCGTGTTCCGCCACCAGCGGGAGCCAGCCGTGCAGCGGGAATAGGGGGATGCGCACTGCCAGGCCGTAAAACAGCAGAAAGAAGATCACTGACTGGAGCGCTGGAGCGATGGGTGTGCCCGCCAGTTTCAACAGATCGAAACTCCAGACCCCGCCGCTGGCATCCGCATGGTTCCAGGCCAGTATCACCACGCCCAGCAACAGCAACAGCACACCGGTGCCGACAAACTGGTAGTAACGGGCTTGGGCCGTGCCGCTGTCCGGGGAGGTGGTCCATCGAACAATCAGATAACCGAGCAGCCCGACTTCCACGGCAGACGCCAGGGTGAACCAGAGCAGATCCACCGGACAGAACATACTCATCAAGCTGGTCTGTATGGCGAACACCACCGTAATCAGAGGCCCCCGGGGAAGCATGTTGCGCACCACGGTATAGATTATGACCAGCAGCGTAAGAAGGGCGGTCAGCAGGATAAACAGCACACTGATGCCATCAACGGCAGCGTGATAGGTCAACAGCGGCAGCAGTTCCAGCCGTTCGGCAAACTGCATGGCCGTGATGCCGGTGTCGAACTTGTTGAGCAGGACAATGGCTAACAGCAGTTCCAGCGAAGCCAGCATGATTGCCGTGGGCATCAGCATCCTTTGCGGGCGCAGCGTGGTGATCAGTAACAGGGATACCAGTGGCAACAGCTGCAGCGTGGCGAGGATCGGATAGCCCGATTGTACGGTCCAGTGAATTTCGCTGATAATCATTATAGGATCACCGCAAATGTGGCCATCACAAAGAGCACCAGATAGCGCGGATGGCTCAACAATTGCTCAACTTTTTGCAGTTGGGAACCAACCCGTTGTATGGCATTCACCAGGCCTTCGCCGCCGCCCTTCAACACCAGGTGTTCCTCGAACCAGTGAAGCAGGGTGGCGATTCCCTCCATCATCTTGCCCGCAACGCCCTGGCCATGCCCGACATCGCCTTCAGCAAGCCGGCTGAAGCCACGCTTTTGGGATTCCCAATCCGCCAGGGAGGTAACCGCGTTGGCGCGCGCCGGCAGGCCGACTATGGGCACGATAACTCGATCGTCGAAGGCCTGGGACTCCCGGGCCAGTGCCTTGCTGGGTTGCGTCAGCAGCCAGTCACCCAGGGGATCAAGCCAGAAGCGGTTAAGCGCGGCGGTATACAACCAGCGCTGCTGCGCCAGCCAGTTCGGCACCGGTCGGGTGGGCCGCGACATGAGATGCATGTGTGAGGGTGAGTTGAGAAACTGATAGGCGCGCCAGATGGCATGCATCACCAGATGGACAGCAGCCAGTTCGAACAGGCCCAGACCGCAGCTCAGAAACATCAATCCGACCTGCGCCGTGGTGGAAAACATCAGGGTGCTTTTAACATCGGTTTGCACCAGGCTCACGAGATAACCATACAGGGCAGTCAGCAGGCCGATCAGCACCATCAGGATCATAACCAGCGGCGCCTGTTCGAGTATCGGCTCCAGACGGATAACCAGGTAGACGCCGGCATGCACCATCAAGGAACCGTAGAAGACAGCGCTGGAGGGTGTGGGGCCCTCCAGCGCGCGGGCGATCCAGGGAGAAAACGGCACCTGCGCGGATTTCACCAGGGCGGCTATCAGGAAACCCAGCACCAGCAGACCACTGGCCAGGGTTGGCAGGTCATCGGCGGCGGACAGCAGGGCTGGCCATTCCAGATCACCCACCCAGTAGAGCGCCAGAAACAGGCCCAGGATGAAACCGGCATCGCCAATGCGGTTTGTGACAAATGCGCGGGTGGCGTTGTTGGTTGCAGTGGGACGCTCTACGGCATAGCCGATCAGCAGGTAGGAGCTGACTCCCGCCAGTTCCCAGCCGATGAAGACCATTGCCGCGCTGCCGCCGATGACGATCAGCAGCATGGCGGACATGAACAGGCACAGGATCAGGAAAAAGCGCTGGAAGCCTGCCTCCCGGTGCATGTAATTGACCGAGAAACGCAAGGTGATCAGTGCAATGGTGCTTACCAGTGTCATCATAACCAGCCCAAGGGTGTCCAGGGTAAAGCTGATATGGATGGCGTACTCTCCACTGCTGAGCCATTGTCCTAGACGCACCTGGCCCGGTGTGACGCCCTTGATTAGCGCCGCAATATCGATCAGCAGGGCCAGCAGCAGTGCAAGGCTTGCAGCGCCGAGCGCTATGCTTGCGGTGAAGCGTTCCCCGCGTTCCCCGCGGTTATTGAAAAAGAGATAGGCGGTGGCAATCAAGGCGCCGGCCAGGATCGGCAGCAAGGGAACCAGCCAGACAATCTTGGCGAAATCAGGCATGAGTGGCAATCTCCGGCTGTTGCAGCAGGACCGGTGTCAGTGGTTCCATCTGGCCTTCATACCAGTCAGCTGATTTTTTCACGGTGGGAAGAGGAGTGACCTGGCCGTCCCATTGCACCCATCCCTTATCGGGATAAAAAACATCGATGCGTTGACTGTCCGGGTCTTTGGCGCTGAGCAGCAGCCAGCCATTACCCACCAGCTCCTGGAGTGGTGGCTGGCGTATGTAGATCTCGGTCAACAGGTCGATCTTCGCTTCCACGATCACCTGCAGACGCATCGCCTCGTGGATCTCGATCATCTGCCTGGGCAGGCCTGTACGTAGATCGGAGCTGGCGCCCTCCATCACGCCGAACAACCCGGTAATGTTATGCAATACCTTGGTGCCGCAACCGTACTCCTCATTGTTGACGGTGGAGAAGTAGTATTCGAGGCTGATACCGGCGCCTACCGGTCCGTTGGCGAGCAACAGGCGTTCGATGACCGCGCCGCTCGGGTCCGTGCTCGGATCATAGGAGATCAGAAAGGTGCGGCGGTCGAAAAAGGCTCCCTGAGTGATCGCGCGGCGGCCAATTACCGCACAGGCATTGGTGGCGTGTCCCAGTTCCGGACGCGCCTGGCTGAAATCCACCGCGCGTCCCTGGATGTGAGCCAGGGCTTTGTGATGATCGGGTCGTTTGGGTGCGGAGAAAAATTTTCGGCAGCGCTCGTGGGCCGAATGGTGACAGGCCAGGGCGATATCGTCACGGATATCCTGCAACTCACTGCGATGCGAATCCGGGACCTGATCGAGGTCGAACCAGTCGATCTGTTCGTTACAGGTATTGTGAAACGCTCCGATAAACCAGCAGTCATCAGGAATCTCGATAGCCCTCTCCCGCAATTTTTCACGGACTTCGGGCTGGTTGCCGATGGCTGCCAGTATCCTGGCATTGGGACCTGAGTGGCGGCCGCTGCAGGCGCCGCAATCGTATGCCGCCCTGTGGGGGTTGTTTTCGCTGCTGGAGCCATGCCCCATGATGATTGGCAGCCGAGAGAAACCATCCACCAGACCGATATTCTGCAGAAAGGTTTGCAGCCGGTCGGTCTGTTCCTCGATGGAAAAGCCGTGGCGGTTGTTTTCGATCGTTCCCTCCGGTGCATCAGGGGCTGCGGTAAGGGTGATGTCAGTCGGCACTGGCATTTCGTAACGTTCACGCAGCTTACCGGCTAGTTCTGCAAGACCAAGTGGTGTCAGTAGCTTGGCTATCAAAACGGCGAGTGTCGCTGGGGCGGCCAGGGCCATGATGGCAGTGGCCGCAAACAGATCGCGGCGCGTCTCCTGATGCAGCAGATCCTTCAGCCAGAGTCTTTTTTTGTGGCGCTCGCTGTGTTGCCGGGCCAGCGCTGCGCTGGCCGGTTTAGGGATCTCCCTGATCTCGTGGGCTGGCACCATTACCACCGGGCAGAGCCCCGTAATTTCAGTATCATCCAGCCCGCGCCAGTTGTGGGGTACGTTGAAATGGGCGGCTGCGCCAAAGGTCTCGATTTGCGGGTTGATCGCCTCAAGATGGCGGCGGATAGCCTCTTCCCGTTCATCCATGCACCAGACGATCTGTGCCGCAGGGCGTTGCTTGCGCTGCTTCCAGCGCCCACGACCCTCGTTGTTCACTATCGCGTTGAATACCTTTTCCCGATAGTTGTGTTCGTAGGCCTGGAGCCAGAGAAAGGCCGCTGTATCGGGTGTCAGCTGATTCAGGGTGTCGAAAATGGATTCAATTTGTAGCGCTGTCAGGCTGCGTACCTCATCGCCACTCAGGCCGAGATGCTGGCAGAGACGAAACAATTCCCAACCATGACGATAGACACTGTAACCCGTCGGCAGGTCGGCGGAGGGGCTGTGGAGCCAGGTCCAGATCATATCCGCCAGCCTTTGCCACTGATGATAGTCGTCGGAAAAAGCGGCCGCCTGGTTTACCAGGCGCTGGGCCTGGCTGGTCAGATACTCCGGTAGATGCCGGTTGTTGAGGTGGTCGCGCACCATGAATTCAGAGCGGTGACTGCGAAAATACCAGCGCAGCATATCCAGGCTGGGGGCAACCAGCCACTGTTGCCGACAGAGTTGCTGGGCAAACAGGCGATCCAGCACCAGCCGTACGGCCAGGTAGTCGACCATATCCACCGGAATATTTTCGAACCCCTTGTAACCTGGATGGCTGTGGTGCCAGTAGAACATGCCGGACCAGCCCGGTAACTCGAGGGCGAGACGCTCCAGATACTGTTCCCAGCGGTCCTGGGGTAACTGCAGACGTTGCAGTTCGGAGATCACCGTCTCCATCGGATCCTGATCCAGAATGGTTATCTCTTCCAGCCATTCCGGGATGTCGGAAAATAACCCGGTCAGGTCGACGGAAACACTCTTACACCAGCTGGCATAGAAGCCCAGTGATCTGTCCTTGGCGTGCCAGGCAGCCATGCCCTGGTCCAGATGGTTGGCGAAATGGCGGATAATCAGGGGGCGGATATCCTCCAGCAGATCCTTGCCGGTCAGGCGCAGCAGCAGTCCACGCAGGGTGAGCTCCGGACCGACCCGTCCCAGCAGTCGATCAATTGCCTTGGCGACCTGTTTGCGGATCACTACATGGGCTCCAGCCACGGGTCCTTCTTCAGCGGTGAGTCGGCTGAGGATCTGCTCCGCCTGTTCAGGGGAGAGGTCCATCAACTCCTCCGGATGCAGCATGTTGAACTCCAGGTTCAACGCTTCCAGACAGCCCGACCAGAGGTCAGCAATGGCGTCCGACTCACTTTTCAGTCCCTGGCGGTCTGCAGATTCCATCAGTCGGCGGCGGCTGGCGCTGTCCACGTCTGACTGAAAGCGCGTGAGCGCCTGCATCTCCTCGATCTGCCAATTGAGCTGACAACCGGTCAGTTTCTTGATCGGATGGAGCAGAGCAGTGAGCAACACATCTCGCCGTGTCAGTGTGCCGGCGAATTCTTCAAGAATCACTGCATCGGGTTCTAGCCCAGATGTATCGTTAATCGCGCGTTCCAGGTCTTCGCGGGTAATGCGGCCCTGTTTATAAAACTCCCTGAAGCGTTCCAGCGGCAGATAACCGCGCGCACCGGTGATCCGCTCCGCCTCGGCAAGGGCTTGCGTAAATTCCAGGTGCTGAAATCCGTGCAGGGTATTGTGATGGACGAAGTCCTTGATCGGCGCCTGCCCCGGCAGTACGTGCTCAAAATGATCCAAGGCGTGGCGCAAGCGCGCGCGAATATCGGTCTCTTCAATAACTGCCGGTTTGTGCTGCATCAAGATCCTCTCTTAAAGTGCACCTGCGAAGGTCTGACTCAAAAGAGCCACCGTGGAGGAGAAGATGTTCAATAACGGGGCGGGAAAGATGCCGAGCAGGATAATGCCGGCAGTGAGACTTCCCGCGGCCAGCATCTCCACCGGACGCAGATCTTCTATCTCCTTCATGCGGCTGCGGACCGGGCCTGTGAATAACCGGCCTACGGTACGGATGGCATAGGCGGCGCTGATGATGACGCCTATGCTCAACACCACTACCAGCCAGCCCCAACGCTGAAAGCCGCCAATCAGGGCATGTAACTCGGCGATGAAACCCACTGTGCCAGGCAGGCCTACCGAGGCGACGAAGGCCAGGGTGGTGAAGAAGGCAAAGCGGGGTGTGATCTTGACCAGCGAACTGTAGTCGTTGACATTGCGGGTGTGGGTGCGTTCATAGAGCAGACCGACCAGCAGGAAGGTCACGCCCGCCACCAGCCCATGAGCTACCATCTGCAGCACGGCGCCGGTGAGTCCGGTTATGTTGAGGGTGGCGATGCCCAGCAGCACCACACCCATGTGGCTCACAGATGAATAGGCGATCATCGCCTTCAGGTCCCACTGACGCCAGGCCAGTAAGCCACCATAGATCAGGCTGATCAAAGCAAGGGCCACCAGCACCCACTGCAGAGCGATAACCGCCTCGGGCAGCATCTGTGCAGCGCGGATCAGGCCATAGGCGCCCATTTTCAGCAGGATGCCGGACAGCAGGATACTGATTGGACTGGGAGCCTCCACGTGGGCCAGTGGCAGCCAGCCATGAATCGGGAAAATCGGCATCTTCACCCCGAAGCCGATGAGAAAGCCGAGAAAGATCAACAGCTGTTTGTGCTCGTCCAGGGATTTTGCCCCGGCGCTCATCTGTTCCATGGCGAAGGAGTGACTAGGCACCGCATCGAACAGCACCAGCAGACTGAGCAGCATGAAGACTGAGCCACCCATGGTATAGAGCACGAAGTTGAGGGCCGCACCCTGGCGATTTTTGCCTCCCCAACGATCGATGAGAAAGAACAGGGGGATCAGGGTCAGCTCCCAGAAGACATAGAAGAGGGACCAGTCCTGGGCCATGAAGACGCCGAGCATCGCCGATTCCAGCAACAGCACCAACATGTAATAGCCTTTCACATGTCTGTTGATGCTGGCGGAGGCGAGTAGTGCGATGAAACTGAGCAGGGTGGCCAGCAGCACCATGGAGAGGGAGATGCCGTCGATACCCACTGCATAGGAGGTGCCGAGCCGGGTGTTCCAGGGCACGATCTCCATGAGCTGCAACGCGGGGTTGGCGTTGTCGAAGTGCATCAGCAGGCGCCAGGAGAAAAGCATGGCGAGCGCCGAGCCAAACAGGGCGAAATTGCGAATCAGGCGTGCGTTCTGTCCCGGCAGCAGCGCCAGGATAGCTGCTGTTACAACCGGCGTGATCAACAGTTGAGTCAGTAATCCCATGCTAAGCCAGCTCTCAGGCGTACGAAAAACTTTCGCCACCCAGACACAGTTCATGCTCTGTTGCTGAGTGTAACGAGACCGTGGATTTAGCTCGTGACTCCGTACGGGAGTAGAGCAACCCAGTCACACTGAGTTGGATAGAGATGGCCTCGATTCAAGGCCGAAAACAATACCATGCTGAATTGGAAATGTCATCGATAATTACTAATATGATAATAAACCGCTGGGTTTAAGTTGCATCAGGCTGGAGCAGGGTAAACCTTAAATGATTTGCCCGGATCTAATGAAACTGTAATATCATGTCCAAAGAAGTGGATTTATAAATAATAAATAGTTCATTTACATTTCAATAAAAAATTAATAAATAAGGTTCTCAAGCGCATTCGGGAAGTCTGTGGACCAGAAGCCACGGTTTGGTGCGCTGACACAGGGATCAATGCCATCCAAACATTCTGCCTTCTTTGAGGCAGCGTAATAATCTGCAGCGCAGGTGAAGATTGGTAAAGGCGTCGCTTTCCGAGCGAAATCGAGAAGATAACAGCCAGATGATTATCAACGACCAAAAAAAAGCGCATATACTCATCGTCGATGATGATCCGGCTGTCGGGGTGCTTGCGGAGGCATCGCTGACGGATGAAAACAATCAGATTTCCATAGCCAGTGATGGTGAAGCGGCATTACGGATGATAGAAGCCTCTGCGCCTAGCCTGTTGCTGCTGGATGTGGTAATGCCGCTTAAAGGTGGTTTTGAAGTCTGTCAGGAACTACTGGACGATTCAAACCAGCAGCAGTTTCCAATCATTATGATCACCGGACTCGATGACGAGCAATCGATCGAGCGGGCCTATCGGCTCGGGGTGACGGGATTCATAACCAAGCCCATCAACTGGCTGGTGCTCAAACACCAGATACAATTTGTGTTGCGCGCCTGGCACGACAGACAGGCCCTGTCCGAGAGCAAGGAACGCTACACGCTGGCTGCACGAGGCGCCAATGATGGACTATGGGATTGGAACATCAAACAGGGATTTGTCTACTTTTCACCACGCTGGCTTGAGATGCTTGGATATCATGAGGCAGAGCTCGATGGACTGCTCAGTAACTGGATCAAGCTGATTCATCCAGAAGACCGGGAACTGTTCAAAACGGAACTCGACTCCCATGTCAGCGGACATTCTGAAAAATTTGAGCTCGAATATCGCATCCAAAATAATCAGGGGAGATATCGGTGGATGCTGTGCCGTGGCTTGGCGATTCACGATAAGCATGATACGGCATATCGCATGGCCGGCTCGCAGACTGATATTTCAGAGCAGAAGTCAGCGGAATCCCAGTTAATGCATGATGCCCTGCACGATAGTTTGACCGGGCTGCCTAATCGGTCTCTTCTGGTGGAGAGGATTTCATACAGCATCAACCTGTTGCAGAGAAATAAAAAGAAGTATTTTGCCCTGGCATTTCTTGATCTTGACCGGTTTAAAACCATCAATGACAGTCTTGGACATCACGTAGGGGATCAGCTGTTACAGAAAGCAGGTGAGCGGATCAGGGAGTTGTTGCGCGATACCGATCTGCTGTCGCGGATCGGTGGTGACGAATTCGTAATCCTGTTTTCCGAATTTCACGATCTGCAATCTCTGATCTCGATCGTGGAGCGCGTACGGCGCAAGATCGCTCTGCCCTTTACGATTGAGAATAACCTCTTGCGGATCAGTGTAAGTATCGGCATAGCGGTGAGCGAAGGCCAGTACTCCCGGCCGGATGATATTTTACGTGATGCGGATCTCGCCATGTACCGGGCGAAAGAGTCTGGAAAAAACAGATTTGAAATTTTTAATTCCGACATGCATCAACGCGCCAGCCGGGTGCTGAGCATTGAGTCAGCACTGCATGACGCATTAGAAAACAATGAACTCAGACTTCATTATCAGCCTATCTATAGGCTGAACGATCAGCAGCTGGTCGGGTTTGAGGCGCTGTTGCGCTGGCAACATCCGCAGCAGGGATTGCTGATGCCCCAGGATTTTCTGGAAATTGCCGAGGAGTCAGGTCTGATCGTAGCTTTGGGGCGATGGGCTATTAAGCAGGCGGTTGAACAGCTGACGGTCTGGCGCAGCAAGATTTCCAAGCTCAGCGATGCTTATGTCAGCATCAATCTTTCAAGTAAGGAGTTCTCACAGAATGATTTATTACATTATATCGATATGCTGCTCGATAAATCGCAGTTGCCTTCGGGTTCACTGAAGCTTGAAATCACCGAAACGGTTTTGATCAATAATTTCGAGCGGGCGACGGCGGTGATGACAGCCTTAAGGGATAGAGGCATAGACCTCTTGATCGACGATTTCGGTACCGGTTTCTCATCCTTGAGCTACCTGCATAATTTTCCGTTCAACTACCTGAAAATCGATCAGACCTTCGTCAAGCAACTGGACCAGAATTCCAATAGCCAGTTGATAGTGGAGGCGATCATTACTCTGGCGCATAGTCTGGGGTTGGCCGTTATCGCCGAGGGGGGTGAGAACCCTCAGGAAATCGAGTGTTTGAGAAGATTGGATTGTGAGTATGGACAGGGATACAACTTCTCCCTGCCCCAGCCAGCTGAACAGGTTGTGCTGGCTCTATAGTATTCCCGGGAAGCAGGCCGATCAGCCTGTTGTTTGCTGCAGTATTCTCTCTACAGTATCAACGATAGCCTGAGTCTGGGGATCAATCTCAATGTTGACAAGGTCCCCTGGCTGACGTCCTCCAATATTCGTTCTCTGCAGGGTTTCAGGGATCAGATTGACTTCGAACTCGTCAGCTGCAACGTTTCCAACAGTCAGGCTGATACCATCGATGCCGATGTACCCTTTTGTGAAGATATATTTTTTCAGATTTTCGGGCAATCTGAAGCGAATCTGCCGGTTATTTTCGCTCTCAATGACCTGTACAACTTCCGCGGTGCAGATAATGTGTCCGGACATCTGGTGTCCGCCAATCTCATCGCCGAATCGGGCGGCTCGCTCGAAATTGATGCTGTCTCCCAGCTGCAAGCTACCCAGGTTTGTCACACGCAGCGTCTCCTGCATCAGATCGAAACTAATCAGGTTTCCAGTGATATGAGTGACAGTGAGACAACAACCATTGTGCGCAACAGAAGCACCCTTTTTCAGGCCCTTGCAGTCGGCTTCAGGAAGTCGAATTTGGTGGGTGCGAAAATTCTCTTTTTCCAGGATATCAACCACTTCGGCAGTACCCTGTACAATTCCGGTGAACATTTTCTCAGCTCGCAATTAACAGGTGGATAAAATTATCGATCAGTCAATAAGCCTGCAGTCTTTTACAGGCAGAATATCTTCGGTTGAAAAAGCGCCTGTGCACTATATCCTGAGCGGTTAAACATGAGAATATCCGCACTGAATATGCTGTAGGATATCACCTGCGGAGCATTGTGCGGTCGTTGGGTTATCTTGTTCGAAGCTTTTGCCCTCCGCCAGGCCGGGGGACTCAAAACAATAACACTCTGTGATGGCATTAACGGTTGCCGCATACTTGAGACCTGCCGAGGGTCTGCCCGAGCAGTTTTCTGGCATCAGGGGATGAGAGATAATGGTCAGGATGTTTAGGGGCTAGGGAAAACCCTGATTTAGTCGTGAGCTTAGAAATGATTGAATCATCCGCTGATTCTGCAATTGCGTGATGGGCTCTCGATACAAGTGGTATTTTCCCTTGTACTGGATATACAGACGATAACTGAGATAACTGCTGATTGATCAACTGTTCGGGTTGCTCGATCAAACATTTTGATACTTATATTGGGTAAATCAAACCCATTGCTCCGCGAGGAGAGATTGAGAGGAATTTTCATGCCCCTTATGCGTTTTTTTAAGCCCAAATGGCAACATCCCAATCCAGACGTGCGCTGTCAGGCGGTCGAAGCCCTGGCATCTGACAATGCAGATGTGTTGAACAAAGTCGCGCTTCAGGATGAGATTCCAGCTGTTCGCAGAGTGGCATTGAGTCGCATCCACGACCTCCAGTTTCTGCGTACTGCCGTGGATAAAGAGCGCGATCAGGAAGTCCGCGATTTCGCCAGACGCTGTTTGTCGGAACTGTTGGCGGGGGTGAATGAAAAGTTCCACCCGTTGGAGATCAGGCTGGACTTTCTGACACGCCATCCGGAACCTGAATTCTTGGAATATGTAGCATTGAAAGGTGCTGAGCCCGAATTACGCAAATCTGCTCAAGCTTTGGTGATGCGGGAAGAGGTGCTTGGTGAAGTCGCCGTGCATGACCCGGTGTTTGCCAATCGGCTGGCGGCGCTGGAGAGGATCGACGACTCCAGTGTGCTGGAAAAGATTTTTCACGACACGCGTAAACACGATAAACAGATCAACCGGCTGTCGCGGTCGAAACTCGATGCGTTGATTGAGGCGCAGCAGCGAATCCTCAGAAACCAGACGGAATGTGAAACTATCTGCAAGCGTCTTGAGCAGATGGGGCAGGGTGAGAATTGGGAAACTGAACTGGCTGAGTTCGAGCAATTCGAGGAAAGCTGGAAGCGGCTGTCCATCGAAGCCGAAGCAGAATTTCAGGCTCGGTATGCAACGGCCCGCGATGCTTTCCTGAGGCGCTCCGCAGTGTATCGCGAGGCGCGGCAAGCCGAGGAACAGGCGTGGGGCATTGCGAAGAGTGCAAAACAGGCCATTCTTTCAGAGTTGGCGAAGTGCCTTGTCGAAATGCAAGACCTTGACACGCTGAATGAGGAGCTCGAGTCAAAGTATAAAACCGACCTGGAGCATTGGCAGACTGCGTGGAATGAAGTAACGGGGCTGCCGGATCTCCAGGCAGCGCCGCTGAATGCCACTTATGAGAAGGATCTGGGTGCAATACGAAAACAGATTGCAGTCTTAAAAGATTGCCGTATAGCGGAGGCGGCGCTCAGCGCCTTGCTGAGCGAAGCCGAAAAACTACTGAATTCGAAAAAGCCAATCACGGAGAAACAGATCAATTCGCTGGGCAAGCGTTGGGAGGCAAAGCAGGGCGCAGCTGACAGCCATACGCTCGTTTCCGTAAATGAACAGTATGTAGAATTGCATAAGCAACTGCGTGCGCGCCTTACCCATCAGCTTGAAAAACGTGATAAAGAGTTTGAAAAGCTTCCTGGATACCTGGACAAACTGGATGCGCTGTTGAATGAGAAGTTGCTGAAAGAGGCGGCTCCCATGCATGATCGAGTCCAGAGCAGCCTGAATAATCTGCAGGCCATGGGTATGCCGCAGAACAAGCTGGCGCCATTTGTCAAACGGCTGCATCGGGTGACGCCACAGGTCAGGGAGTTGCAAAGCTGGCGAACCTGGGGAGCCGATGAAGCCAGGGAGCGTTTTTGTGATGAGATGGAGGCTTTGATCGGCAGCGAGGACAAACCTTCAGAACTCGCAACTCAGATACGCCGTCTGCGTACCGAGTGGAATCGTCTGAGTTCAGATGGCGGAGTGACGGGTAAAACCCTGCGCAAACGTTTCGACAAGGCAGCGAACGAGGCCTACAAACCCTGTGAGGCTTTTTTCAAGCAGCAATCCGAACAGCGCAGCAGTAACCTGGAAAAGAAGCGCGAACTGTTGCAACGGTTGGAATCCTATCTTGAGAGCGTAGAGTGGTCGCATATGGATTGGAAGTCGGCAGTCAAGTTTCAACGGCAGGTGAGTATTGACTGGCGGCGGGCTGGTCCGGTTGACAGACGTGATGCCAGGGAAATCGATGATCGGTACCAGAAGGCTTTGGGCGTCTTGAACGAACATCTAGGACTGGAACAGAAACGTAATCTGACGCAACGCAAGGGCCTGATAGACAAGGTTCGCACCCTCATGGAGACGGAAGACATCAACCAGGCCATCGATGAGTGCAAACAGCTGCAGTCGCAGTGGCAGGCTACCGTGCCAGGCAAACGCCAACAGGAAAATGAACTCTGGGAGGAGTTTCGGGAGGCCTGTGATGCGGTCTTCGATCGTCGTAAGCAGCAACAGAGTGAGCGTCTTGCAGAGGAGCAGCAAAACAAGGCGAAGAAACAGGAGATCTGCACTACCCTAGAGCAGCTCGCGCAATCCAAACTTGACGAATTGGCGGCGGCTGAGCGACAGATTCACAAACTGCTGGATGAGTGGAAAGCCGTTGGAAATGTGGCAAAACGCGACAGCGCGGCGCTGGAACAGCGTTTTGAAAAGGCGCAGGAAAAATTCCGTTTACAAAGACGGGCGCTGCAGGAGGCAGAGGAGAGGTCGCAATTAAATCTGCTGGGTGAAAAAGCTGCACTCTGCAGGGAACTTGAAAAGATGCTGGAAAATTCTGATCCGGTATTGGAATCGGATGCAATCAATCAAAGCTGGGAAAAACTCTCACCAATGACTGATGCTGAAAGCGAGGTTCAGATACAGCAGCGATATGACAAAGTCTGTGCGGCACTGAAGGATAAAACCGGCGAAACACGGGTAAAGCTGCTGGAAGAATTGCAGGCGAATCTGGAGTTCCGAAAAGAGCTTTGCCTGCGCATGGAAATTCTGTCTGGTGTGGAATCGCCTCCTGAACTGCAGCAGGCGCGTATGGAATTCCAGGCCAACCGACTGGCTGAAGCGATGGGGCAGGGGGAAGTGGACCCGGTCGGAAATATGGCCGAACTGGTACTCAGCTGGTGCCTGACGGGCGGCGCTCCAGCCAAAGAAGAAGCTAAGCTTCAGCAACGTTTTGAAAAGGCCCGTCAAGCAGCTGAATCAAATAGCACGGAATAGGATTAGAGTGGGGGAAGGACAGGGAAATTTGTGAACAGAAAGAGGTTGATTGACTCAAAAATATCGAGCCTCGTTTGGATCTTTCAAGCTTTATATATTGTAACTACATGTTCTTAGAGCGTGGGTTTTTTACGTAATATTGGGGCTGGGGAGATGCTAAAAAAACGGCGGTTTAACACCGCCGGTTTTTTTAGCAGGTTAATGGTTTGCTATTCGGACTCTGCCTGCTCAGGGTCTACTTTCTTCAGCCCCGCCTTTTCGTTGAATTGCAGGCTGCTGTTTTCCCTCAGGCCCTTCATGTAGTCAGCCAGGGCTTTCTGTTGCAGCTTATTGGTGATTTCCGCTTTGACCTGTTCCAGAGATGGCGGGGGGGTTTCACGGCTCTCTTCCAGTAAGATGACGTGCCAGCCAAACTGGGTCTGGACGGGTGCCTTGGTATATTTCCCCGGCTCCATGGATTTCACTGCATCGGAGAAAGGTTGGACCATCTGTTCGCCGTCGAACCAGCCGAGGTCACCACCATTCTTGCCCGTAGGTCCGGTGGAGTGCTGTTTTGCGAGTTCTGCAAAATCGCCACCCTCATCGAGTTGGGTGATCAGCGATTTGGCCTCTTCCTCTTCCTTGACCAGGATGTGGCGCGCTTTATACTCGGTGGTGGATTTGCTGGCGTAGTCAGTGTCATATACAGCCTGAATAGCGCTCTCCTCCGGTTGGTTGGCGCTGGCATACTCCTGGAGAGCCGTCTGGGTCAGCAGTTTTGCCCGCAGCAGGGCCAGGGTGGCCTCGACTTCCGGACGCTTGTCGATCTGCTTTTTCTCGGCATCCTGGGCAACGATCAGCACATTCGCCAGCTCGTTGAGAATGCTCATCTGCATCTCTTGGGTGTTCTGCGCATTCGGCACAGTGCGCATGCGATCCTGGAAGTAGATTCCATACATCATTTTAGTCACCGCCTGATCATTTACGGTCAGCAGGGTATTCTCATCCAACCCCTGGCTTGCATCATCCGCAGTTTTGGTAACAGGCAAAACAGCTGAGCGCTTTTCCGCAGCAGCGTCAGATGCTGTTGGTTCAGCCTGGGTGTCTTCCTGTGTGCAGCCCAGGAGCAGCCCGAGGCCGCAAAGCACAGCCAGTGATATGCGTTTTTTCATAGTTCTATCTCTATCTTTAATGGTGATTGGTTAGTGGTATAAAGGCGATTATGCCGGAAAAACTTTTTTGAATGGTTTTATCCTGACCCGTGCGTAGACACCTGCTTTGACATACGGGTCTGCATCCGCCCACTGTTGGGCTGACTGTAGATCTGTGAATTCAGCCACAACCAGGCTGCCGGTAAATCCGTTCGGTCCCGGATCCTCAGCGTCGATGGCGGGATGGGGGCCAGCCAGCAACAGGCGTCCTTCACGCTGCAGTGCTTCCAGTCGTTTCAGATGTTCGGGCCTGGCCTTGAGGCGTTGCTCCAGGCTGTCCTCGCGGTCCTCAGCAATGATTGCGTAATACACTCAACTCTCCTCTGGTTCCGTCGCTGTTTCCGGTTCTTGAATATGTCTTGCCAGGTAAAAGGCCTGCAGAATGATGAACAGCATGGTCAGTCCCATCATGCCAAACAGTTTGAAATTGACCCAACTCTCTTCCAGGGAGTGTGCGGTGTTACACATCGCCAGCTCATTTCCCTGGAACAGGCTGCCGCAGTTGTCGAAATCGATCTGCTCCAGTCCGGTAAGCTGTATCAGTGATTGTTCTGCGATGAAAAAATCGTTAGCGACATAGATGTTCAGAAATCCGAGCAGGATAAAAAAGATGCCCCAGGCGGAATTGAGTTTGCGCCAGATTGCCTGAGGTACTGAGATACTGCCGCCCATCATGCGCTCCACCAGTGGCTTTTTGCCGATAAACTGGCTGCCCAGAAAGACGATGCCAAACAGCCAGTTGATCACTGTGGGTTTCCACATGATGAAGGTGCGGTCCTGGAGAAGAATCGTCAGCCCCCCAAACACCACCAGGATTATCAGGGTGATCAGGTGCATGTTCTGGACATGACGCGTACGCAGCCAGCTGTACCCAACCTGGAGGAATGATGCCGCAATGGCGACTGCCGTGGCGGCATAAATGCCATACAGCTTGTAGGCGACAAAAAAGAGTATAACGGGGAAAAAGTCAGCGAGAAATTTCATAGTGCTTGAGTCAGGGATGATTTAATCAATGCAGTGTCCTTTCCACACTCCACATGTCATAGTACTTTTTCACCACATTTCTTACAGGTTGTGGATAGTTCAACGCGACCATCTGTTGCATGCCCTCCCGGAAAAAACGCGGGGCTTCTTCCGGCAAATGTTGAACCAGGTTTTCGTATGCAACTTCTATCAGTTCCGGGCGATGGGTTCGGGTGGCGATGATTGCGCGGTTGAGCAGCAGGAGTCGCCAGGGACGGCCCGGGTTGGTCTTTTCCAAATCCTGCTGCAGGGTCGGGGCCACCGCCTGCTGAATTTCTTCGGTCAGTTCATAGAGTTGTTCCAGTGCAAATGGTTCCCTGACGGAGTTGGCCTGGCGGGCGATCGTGTTGACGATCGGCTCCAGGGTGCTCAGTATCCCACCCTGACGCGTAATCCAGATCGCAAGCGGGAAGCTCAGCGCCTCTAGCTCCTGGCTGAGCTCATCGAGTCCGAGGCCGCCGCCTGCAACCGATGAGAGGTCCGCAAGCAGGTTGAAACCGTAGTCCCCGAGGGTGTGGATATCATGCTCTTGATTCGTTTCTGAGGCATCAGTAGAGGGTTTTTTCTGCAGTACTCGCAACAGGTTAAATACCTTCTGCATGGCCTCCGCAAGCAGCACAGGGGAGTCGGTAGTTTGTGGCAGTGCGGGATGGGCCGTCGCCTGCGCCTCAATCAGTTGCGTAGCGAGATCCTTAAAGGTCTCATCCAGGGTGTTTAGATCAATGGTATTCATGGCGCGATTGTAACAGGGGACTGGCTGAGCGTCTCGCCAGTCCTGGCATGCCCTATAAAGAAAAAAAAGACTATCAGCCAAAGGATAATTAAATAATGTACAATTCGCCGTCATGTTTTGTACTTATGACCTGCATAATCATTCAACCGCATCGGACGGCACCCTGTCTCCGGCCGACCTTGTCAGATTGGCTGCCGGGGCAGGCGTGCGGGTGCTGGCGCTGACGGATCATGACAGCACGGAAGGTGTGGCGGAGGCTGAGCGGACGGCAGCGGAAAGAGGCATCGATCTGATCCCCGGGGTGGAGATCTCCGTGACCTGGAACAAGCAGACCATCCATATGGTGGCGCTGAATGTGGATATACACAACGATCAACTGCAGCAGGGTCTGTCAGGTCTCAGGGCATTTCGCGATCAGCGCGCGCTGGAGATCGGAGTCCGGCTGGAGAAAGCGGGCATTCCCGACAGCTTCGAGGGGGCCCGGGCCTTATCTAATGGTCGCTTGATCAGCCGCACCCATTTTGCCCGTTACCTGGTGCAGGTGGGAGCCGCGAAGGATGAAAGGAAGGTGTTTAAGCATTTTCTGGTGAATGGCAAACCCGGTCATGTACCGGGGCAGTGGGCAACTTTGGAGGATACGGTGAACTGGATTCATGCTGCGGGTGGACAGGCGGTGATTGCACATCCCGCAAGGTACCGCATGACGCGCTCGAAACTGCGTCGTCTGCTGGCGGATTTCGCAGCGCTGGGTGGGGACGCCCTTGAGGTGGTTTCCGGCAGTCACAGCAAAGACGACGCTTTCGTGATGGCGAAACACGCCAGGGAGTTTGGACTGCTGGCTTCAGCCGGTTCTGATTTCCACTCCCCGGAAACCCCCTGGGTTGCCCACGGTCGCTTGCCCCTGCTGCCTGACGGGTGTCGTCCCATCTGGCATGACTGGTCACTGTCCGACAGTTCACCTGTTTCACTTACGGTTTCCTAGCTATGGCACAGTTTTTTCAAATTCATCCCGAGAATCCTCAACCGCGGCTGATCAAGCAGGCGGTGTCGATCATTCAGCAGGGTGGCTTGATGATCTACCCTACCGACTCCAGCTATGCCCTGGGGTGTCAGATTGGAGACAAGGGGGCGATGGAACGTATTCGGCGTATCCGCAAGCTCGATGACGCGCATAATTTTACCCTGGTGTGCCGGGATCTCAGTGAAATATCCATTTACGCCAGGATCGGCAATCAAGAGTATCGGTTGCTGAAGAGTCTGACCCCGGGGCCTTATACCTTTATCGCTCAGGCGACCAAACAGGTGCCGCGCCGTCTGCAGCATGCGAAACGCAAGACGATAGGCATCCGGGTGCCGGACAACGCGATCGTCAGCGCCCTGCTGGCTGAACTGGGGGAACCGATCATGAGCACCACCCTGAATCTGCCGGGGGATGAGATGCCGCTAACCGATCCCTACGAGATGCGGCAGATCCTGGACCATGTGGTAGACCTGATCATTGACGGCGGCTACTGTGGTTTTGAACCGACTACGGTGGTGGTGCTGACCGAGGATACACCGCAGGTGGTCAGGATCGGCAAGGGCGACACCTCCATGTTCGAGATATAATCAGCCGATGCTTACCCTGTTGCAGAAAATCGCCATTCTGGTGCTACCCATATTGTTTGCCATTACGGTGCATGAGGCGGCTCATGGCTGGATGGCAAAGCGCCTGGGTGACCGTACTGCGGAGATGCTGGGCCGGGTGACCCTCAATCCGCTCAAGCATATCGATCTGATCGGTACTGTACTGGTGCCGCTGGTGGTGTTTTTTACCAGTGGCTTTATATTCGGCTGGGCCAAACCGGTGCCGGTCAACTATCGTAATCTGCACAATCCCCGCCGCGATTCTGCGCTCGTGGCCCTGGCAGGGCCGGGCGCCAATCTGGTGATGGCGCTGATCTGGGCTTTGGCGATCCTGCTCGGCGTGGCGCTGATTGAGGGCTCACAATGGATAGCCGTACCGCTGATTTTGATGAGCGTCGCCGGTGTGCTGATCAACGCCGTGCTGATGGCATTGAACCTGCTGCCGATCCTGCCGTTGGATGGAGGCCGGGTGCTCAACTCCCTGCTGCCGCCAAAAATGGCCCAGGTCTATTCGCGGCTCGAAGGTTTTGGCCTGATCCTGGTGATCCTGTTGCTGGCCACCGGCATGCTCGGGTATATCCTCTGGCCATTAGTCGAATTGATCATCAAACTGTTGCCCGCCACGGATATAGTCCTGCAATATGTCCCTGTGATCCTCAGTCCTGCAAGGAGTTGACATTGAGCGCATCTACCTCACTATCCCGAGTGCTTTCCGGTATGCGTCCCACTGGTCGCCTGCATCTTGGCCACTACCATGGTGTGCTGAAGAACTGGGTGAAACTGCAGCATGAACACGAATGCTTCTTTTTCGTGGCGGACTGGCATGCCCTGACCACCCACTATGACGACCCCAGTATTATCCCGGCGAGTATCTGGGAGATGGTCGTCGACTGGCTGGCGGCTGGCGTCGACCCGGACAAGGCCACGCTGTTTGTACAGTCTCAGGTGCCGGAACATGCGGAGCTGCATCTGCTGCTCTCGATGATCACCCCGCTGGGCTGGCTGGAGCGAGTGCCCAGCTATAAGGATCAGCAGGAGAAGCTGAAAGAGAAGGATCTGGCCACTTATGGATTCCTGGGTTATCCGCTACTGCAGTCGGCGGATATTCTGATCTACCGGGCGGCCCATGTGCCGGTGGGAGAGGATCAGGTGGCCCACGTCGAACTGACCCGTGAAGTGGCGCGGCGCTTCAACCATATTTATGGCCGTGAACCCGATTTCGAGGAGCGCGCGGTGCAGGCGAAGAACAAGATGGGCAAGAAGCAGGCGAAGAATTTCGAGCGCATGCGCCGCGCCTATCAGGAGCAGGGGGACGCGGAGGCGCTGCTGGCCGCCCGGGAGTTGCTTGCAGCGCAGCAAAACATCACCACTGATGACCGGGAGCGTCTGCTGGGCTATCTCGAAGGCAGTGGCCGGGTGATCCTGGTGGAACCTCAACCGCTGCTCACCAAGGCCTCCAAGATGCCGGGGCTGGATGGACAGAAGATGTCCAAATCCTATGCCAACACCATCTCTCTGCGCGAGTCGCCGGCGGATCTGGAGAACATGCTGAAACGCATGCCGACCGATACCAACCGGGTGCGGCGCACCGACCCCGGCGACCCTGCTAAATGCCCGGTCTGGCAGTTTCACGAGGTCTATTCCGATGACGAGGTGAAAAATTGGGTGCAGGATGGTTGCCGTACCGCGGCTATCGGATGTCTCGAGTGCAAGGCGCCGGTGATCGAAGCGGTGCTGCTGGAGCTGCAACCGATGCAGGAGCGGGCGGCGGAGTTCGAGGCCCAGCCGCAACAGGTGCGGCGGATTATCGAGGCCGGTTCCGAGCGGGCGCGCAAGGTGGCCAGGGAAACGATGCGGGAAGTGCGCCAGAGCATGTCGCTGGATCTTTCCTGAATGGCTTCCATGGAGCAGACTGAGACGCATCCACACCACCATCCGGAGCAGGAGGAGCTGCCCTTTGCACGAGTCCAGGGGGAGCCCTTCACCACCCCCCCACCGACCTCTATATTCCACCGGATGCCCTCGAAGTCTTTCTGGACGCCTTCGAAGGTCCACTGGATCTGCTGCTTTACCTGATCAAGCGGCAGAACCTGGATATCCTGGAAATCCCGATTGCGGAGATAACCGACCAGTATATTCAGTACATCGATATGATGACCGACCTGCGCCTGGAGCTGGCGGCGGAATATCTGGTGATGGCAGCGATGCTGGCGGAGATCAAATCCCGTATGCTGCTGCCCCGGCATGTCAGCGAGGAAGAGGAGGAGGGTGATCCTCGCGCGGAGCTGATCCGGCGCCTGCAGGAGTATGAGCGTTACAAACAGGCGGCCGAGGACCTGGACGGATTGAAACACATGACCCGGGATACCTTTCAGGCGCATGCCGAGCTGGTGGACAAGCATGTGGAGGCGAAGGACCCGGATGTGGAGCTGCGGGAGGTCCTGCTGGCCTTCCAGGATGTGCTGCACCGCGCCGATATGTTCACCAGCCACCGGGTCGAGAAGGAAGCGCTGTCAGTCCGGGAGCGGATGTCCCTGGTGCTCGAGAGGGTGAACAGCGAAACGTTCACCGAGTTTACCGCGCTGTTCGATTTCACCGAGGGTCGTCTGGGGGTGGTGGTTACCTTCCTGGCGATACTTGAACTGATCAAGGGTTCACTGCTGGAATTGGTGCAGGCGGGAACCTTTGCCACGATCCACGTCAAAGCAAAATCATCCTGAAATGTCATCCGAGAATAAACTCAAACAAATCGTCGAGGCAGCGCTGCTGGCGGCCGGACGGCCGCTCAATCTGGAACAGCTGCAGGCCTTGTTCGAAGAAGGCGGTGAGCCTGATAAGCAGCAACTGCGTGAGGTGTTGGACGAACTGACGCTGGAGACTCAAGGTCATGGCATCGAGATCTGCGAGGTGGGCAGCGGCTTCCGCATCCAGGTCAGGTCGGAATATGCCCCCTGGGTCTCACGCCTGTATGCGGAACGGCCACCGAAATACTCCCGCGCACTGCTCGAAACCCTGGCCTTGATCGCCTACCGGCAGCCGATCACCCGCGGCGAGATCGAGGATATCCGGGGGGTCAGTGTCAGCACCAACATCGTCAAGACCCTCACCGAGCGGGAGTGGGTCAGAGTGGTGGGACATCGGGACGTGCCGGGAAAGCCGGCGCTGTATGCCACGACCCGAGAGTTCCTCGATTATTTCAATCTCAAGAGCTTGAGTGAACTGCCGACGCTAGCGGAAATACGGGATCTCGACTCGATCAACCGTGAATTGGAACTGAAGGATCCGGATGTATACGAGGCACAGGATCAACCTGATCAGGCGGTGTCTCAAGCGGAAGCTGAGTCGGAGCAGCCGGATGCGGATGATCCGCTGAACAGCGATTTTGCTGCAGTCGCACATGAAATTGATCCGGAGTCGCTGGTCGAGGCCGACCCGGATGGTGAGACCGACTCCGGTGTCATGCATCGATCCCATACCCCCCATGAGGCCGATGCCGGTAGCGCATCGGATGACCTTGTCGATTTCGATTCGGACGGCGAAACAGACACCACCAACGAATCCTATGAGATTCCAGAGCAACAGGCCAAACGATCAGATGAAATCGAATAATCCGCTGCCGGGTGAACGCCTGCAAAAAGTGCTGGCGAATGCAGGTATGGGCTCTCGCCGTGAAATCGAAGGCTGGATCAGCGCCGGCCGGGTGATGGTGAATAACGAGTTGGCGCAACTGGGGAAACGGGTGGTTCCCACCGACCAGATCAAAGTGGACGGGAAGCCGGTGGCCAATCGCCGTCTCGAGGCGCCGGAACGCGAGGTGCTGGTCTACAACAAGCCGGAAGGCGAGGTGGTGACCCGCAAGGACCCGGAAGGCCGGCGCACCGTCTTCGAGCGTCTGCCAAAACTGCAGCATGGCCGCTGGATTCCGGTCGGCCGCCTTGATCTCAACTCTTCCGGCCTGCTCCTGCTGACCACCGATGGGGAACTGGCCAACCGTCTGATGCATCCGAGTCAGCAGGTCGAACGGGAGTATGCAGTGCGGGTGATGGGTCAGGTCACGGAGGATCAGCTCAAACAGCTGACCCACGGCGTCGAACTCGAGGATGGCCCGGCGCGCTTCGAAGAGATCGTGGAATCGGGCGGGGAGGGGATCAATCGCTGGTTCCATGTGGTGATCATGGAAGGGCGTCAACGCGAGGTGCGCCGCATGTGGGAAGCGGTTGGCGCCACCGTCAACCGCCTGAAACGCGTCCGCTATGGCAGCGTCATCCTGGAGAGCGCCCTGAGTATCGGACGCTGGCGTTATCTGACCGACGATGAGATCAACGAGCTGCTGACATCGATGGGGTTGCCCGCTGAAAAGAAGCAAAGAAAACCCCGTCAGCAAGAACCGGAGCGTCCCTATAAAGGTCGCGCAAAATCACCTCGGGCAACGCAACGCGCCGAGAGCGGTCCGTATAAAAGCAAGCGTGAGAAAACCCCCGCGGATAATCCATGGGGCAGAAAAGGCCCCGGCAAACGGGGGCGATGAGCTTTTCAGGCCCTGGTTTTAATCAAATTTATCAGCAATTGTTCGAATGCTACGGATCACAGTACTGGTGGCCGGGGGATTCGACTTTCGAAATCATGGTGGGTGCGGTACTCACCCAGAATACTGCCTGGTCGAATGTGGAGCGGGCGATTGATAACCTCAAGTCAGCTGGGCTGCTCGATCCCCAGGCCATACTGCTGGAGGGTCAGGATACACTCGCTGCTCTGCTGCGTCCCGCCGGCTATTTCAACGTCAAGGCCAAACGCTTGCGCGCACTGTGCGGATTTCTGCTGGAGAATCCCGAGCTTGATCAGTTGGCAGATCGGGAGTTGCGTGAACGCTTCCTGAGGGTCCATGGCATCGGTCCAGAGACCGCAGACGACATCCTGCTGTATGCCTTCAAGCGGCCGGTGTTCGTGATCGATGCCTATACCCGCCGGCTGTTTGGCAGACTCGGCCTGGTAGACGGAAAATCCGCTTACGAAACCCTGCGCCGGAATTTTGAACAGGCGCTGGATGCTGACGCCGGACTATTCAATGAGTACCATGCGTTGATTGTTCATCATGCCAAGCTGGTCTGCCGAACCAGGCCTGACTGCGAAAACTGTTGTCTGCGCTCGCTCTGTGAACATACTGCAAATCCAAGCTAATAGTGATCATGCAAGGCGATATTTTTGCTGCGCGCCGGGGATAAAGCATGTCAGGATGCGCAACTGAAGCAGTCACGCAAACGTGGCAATGTTAGTCCAAAGGTAATCATGTCATCGGGAAGACATCTCATCTGGATTCTGGGTCCTGTTTTAATGGTGTTGACCTGGTTTATGTTCTGGGGCGATCTGGGGGTTGATCCGGCGCGTTCAGTACGAAACCTCTGGAATACAGGACATATCTTCTATTTTGCCCTGGTGGCGTATCTGTTGATGAAGTCCCAATTCATTGCACGCCAGTCGCCGGCTGTACAGTGGTTGATAATTCTCTCCATGACCCTGCTGACCGGCTGGCTGATAGAGGTAGCTCAGTATTATGGGACGCAACGCACTCCCGATAGCGGCGATATTCTCAGGGATCTGATCGGCAGCCTGCTGGTCCTTGCATTCACCTCAAGTCAACATCATGCAAAGGCGATACCCTGGACATTATTGTCGAAGATCGCAGCGCTGAGCTTGCTGTTGATTCAGCTCATACCCCTCATGATCAGTCTTGTGGATGAGGCGATCGCCAGGGAGCAGTTTCCTGTATTGGCGAATTTTTCAACGCCATTTGAGATGGGGCGCTGGTCGGGAGGAGCAGAACGCTTCAGGGAAAGTCCCGCAGGTTTGAGTGCTGTGGGATTTATGAAAGTAAATTTTACGACTCAAAGACATTCCGGGATCTCCTTGAAATACTTTCCTGGCGACTGGCGCGGCTTTCACACACTGAGTCTACAGATCTATAACCCGGATGCCGAAGCTGTTTCGGTAACCTGCAGGATTCATGACCGGCTGCATGCCATAGGCAGGCAAAACTATACGGATCGATTCAATTACGCCTATCTGCTGCAGCCCGGATTCAACGATATCGAGATCGAGCTGGATAAAGTAACTGCTTCACCCAAAGGCCGTAGCATGGATCTTAGCCGTATTCATAGACTCGGAATCTTTGTCTCCGCACTTGCTGAGCCCCGGACGCTTTACATCCAGGAGGTCCGTTTGGAATGATTCATTTGTGATAATTCAGACTCGATCGTATAGGCAGTGTTAGCTGATCTCTCGACTCAAAGAGGGCTTGCACTCGGCAGGTCGAAGGGGTCCGTATTACAATGCAGCTTGGTTCCTGAAACAGGGAGAGAATGAGTAATCCGGAGAAGCGCCTTTGAGCGGCTGCAGATCGCAGACATGGTCAAAGCCCCGTCTGCCGGTGAAGAAATCCGCTGTTCCGGAGATGAGTCCTGGGCCGACTGTGTCGCGGTAACGCTTGACCCCAAGAGGTTCCTGTCAATGCTGAGCAAGGCCGGATTTGTCGATGTTGAGCTGGTTGGTTTTACCGAGTATCAAACAGCGAGCAGTACAAGAGGCGCATTATTCCGGGCAGTCAAGCCAGCTTAGAAATCATCATAAAGAGAGTACACTAAGTTATCTTTGTGAAAGCATGGTCGAGGGAACAGAATGACTCGTTTGATATTGCTCAGTCAGGTGCTTTGGCTATTAACTTCCTGTGGGATGCTGCCCCCTGTAGCTCTGTTTGATGCTGAACTTGAGCCCGACCCCACAACTGTTGGGCTGGTATATTACGGCGAAACTGTTGGCCCTAGAAATGTGGTTGATATAAGCATTTATCGTGATGATAATGATAAACCTGTTTGGAGTAATAGAGCTGTAGTTGTATTGCCAGCTGGCGACTATACTTTTGATTTTCCTCGTTATGTGCCTAAAGTTTATCGGTTTAAAAAAGGACCAGATACCCCACCAATAGTACATGGTATGGTCACGTCGAACCTTGCCGATGGGGCAACGTTCATTATTACAGAACCCGAAAGGACAAATTTGCGATTCCGGGTAGAGCCAGGCAGGTGCTATAGAATATATGAAATAGGTGCACCGCCGGATGATAGATTTGAAGTGGAGGAGTATTGGCCGGCAGATCGCTCTGATATAAAAGGCTACTGCCGAAACTCTCAACCTGAGTGATGAACCCTGCTTAATCGTTCTGTTAAGAAAACATTGCCAATCTGCGAGGTCGTTTCCGGATTGTTCGGCTACTGATGCTTGCAGCAGATAGCCATTGAAATTTGGTGAGAGGATGAGAGGAATGAGAACCAGGCGATATGAAGGATCAGAGCAGGAGTACTTACGATGAATGAAACATGGGCTGTTATGGGTGCCTTCATTATTTTGGTGCTTGCCCTCATGACCATGTGGTTCAGTATTCGCATTACCAAAATAGAGAACAGTGCGGTACTTATAGGACTGATGATCATTCCGGTGGTCACATATCTGATCCTGTCCGGACGCCTGGGTGAGTTCAAGGGCCCTGGTGGCCTGGAAGCCAAAGTTGCGTCTGATGGAGGAAAAACAGTCAGCATCCGTCATCGTCGTAGATGGGAACGGAAAAATAGCGGGTATCGCCAAGCGGGAGGATGTCATCGCGCAAATCATGCTTGACCTTGCTGTCGGAGCCACAGGCGATAGGCAATAGTAGACAGATGAACCATTTTATCGCCTGGCCAGTGGTTATCCCAAGACCGACAGGTGACGTGTAACGATTTTTCAATACTCATATTGATTCAGGATCAATGACAAGGCATTTAGATGCTCAAGAATGTCATCAAGCCCTTCTGTTTTTGCCAATGAATTATGCGCCTGAAGCACTTACTGTCTCCTTTCATTGGAAATCTCATCGCGATGTGGGTGAATATTCCGCTTTTACGCGAAGATTTCGCCTTTAATGGTGGAATTTTGAATATTGAAAAAGCTTTTTCCGTTAAACTCATCTACTTCATGATTCCAAGCGCTGAAAATATCAGCAGCTGTCGCAGAAATCTCGTAGAGGCTTCTACATGTAACTTTTAGACATTTGCATTTTATGCCCTGGGCATGAATTTACTTAACTAACCAAATATGGAGGAGTTATCGTGGCAGTCATCGACTTTGGCGGCGTGAAAGAAACCGTCGTTACCCGCAAAGAGTTCAGCCTGGCGAAAGCCCGCAAGGTGCTGAAGAAAGAAACCATCGCAATTATCGGCTACGGCGTGCAAGGCCCGGCCCAGGCACTCAACCTGCGCGACAACGGCTTCAACGTGATCATCGGTCAGTCGAAAGAGTTTAAGAACGACTGGGACCGCGCCAAGAAGGACGGATTCATGCCCGGCGAAACCCTCTTCGAAATCGAGGAAGCGGTCCAGAAAGGCACCGTCATCCAATACCTGCTCTCCGATGCCGCACAGAAAATCTGCTGGCCGCAGGTCAAGCGCAATCTCAAAGAAGGCGATGCGCTTTACTTCTCGCATGGCTTTTCCATCGTCTACAACGATCTCACCAAGGTGATTCCGCCGGAAAACGTAGATGTCATCCTGGTCGCCCCGAAAGGCTCCGGCCTGAATGTCCGCCGCAACTTCCTGAGCGGCGCGGGCATCAACTCCAGCTTTGCCGTCCACCAGGATTTCACCGGCCATGCCGAGGAACGCTGCATGGCTCTGGGTATCGGCATTGGTTCCGGCTACCTGTTCCCGACTACCTTCGAGAACGAAGTCACCTCCGATCTTGTCGGCGAGCGCGGAATCCTGATGGGTGCGCTGGCGGGCGTCATGGAAGCACAGTACGACGTGCTCCGCAAAAACGGCCACAGCCCTTCTGAAGCCTTCAACGAAACCGTCGAGGAGCTGACCCAGAGTCTGATCCGCCTGGTCGACGAGAACGGCATGGACTGGATGTTCTCAAACTGCTCCGCCACCGCGCAGCGCGGTGCGCTCGACTGGGCGCCCAAGTTCAAGAAGGCCACCCTGCCTGTCTTCCGCGACCTCTACAAGGCCGTTAAGAACAAGGACGAAGCCAAGCGCGTGCTGCGCGTCTGCGGCGCGAAAAACTACAAGGAACGACTCGACAAGGAACTTGGCGCCATCCACGACTCCGAAATGTGGAAGGCTGGCGAAGCCTCCCGCTCGCTGCGCCCGAAAGGCAAGAGGAAGGAGATCGCCCGTGGCACCAAGGGTGTTTCCGGTCGCGCAGGTAACTGATCATCGAAAGCGACGTCGCTATAATGCAGAAAGCCCTCCGTTTTACGGGGGGCTTTCTATTACTTGGTACACTCGTGCCGACCAAATTGATATTGAAATGGCATAATTATTCGCAATAAGACGAGATTCAACCTCGCATGGGCGAATCACATAATGCACTTCTGATTCTACGCTACTATCGAAAGCTCCAACTTCCGAAGGCCTCTTTCCGAGTACCTGCTATTGCGCAGCGGTGATTGTTAGCTTCTGGTGGTATAGCTTCAGCCTCCTGAGTTCTTCGGGACTCCACACGTTCAAGGAATCTAGGAGCACAGCGTGCAAGCGAGGATAGTATTCCTGAAATATCAGGCGCAGCGATGTGCCATGCCTGTACTCTCTTGTATTTCAGATGGTCGTCTTATAATATTCAGACGATCATCCAAAACGAAAGGCGGGCATGATGAAAACTATTCTTGTTATCGGCGCCAGTGGTTTTATTGGCAGCCATACTCTCAACTGGTTATCAAAGGTCAGTGACATCCACCTGATCGCGGCATGTCGAGATATGGACCGGCTACCGGTTGCGTTTGATGGCGAAATCCGCCAGGGAGATCTTAGAGACCCGGACTACCTCGCACACTTGCTGGACGGGGTTGATGTGGTGGTGAACGCCATGGCCTGGACGTCACTTTGGCGTCACAGGCGTGAATCCGAGGCCATGTTTCTAAAGCCGACAGTGGCGCTTATCGACAGGTTTGTGCGCAGTAGCGCCGAGCGCCTGATCAACATCAGCACAACTTCGGCCGCCTCGCCTGACAAGTCCAGTGACGCCATGTCAGCGGGTATTTCCCGGCGCTACTGGCCCCATCTCTGCAACGTCATCCGGATTGAAAACCATCTGCGGAAAATCGCCAATGATGAAAAATGTGTGGTCAACCTGCGGCTCGGTATTTTCGCAGGTGAGCACTACGCACTTGGCATTTTACCGATTCTGCTGCCAAGACTCAGGACCCATCTCGTGCCATGGGTCGCCGGTGGTAAAACGCATTTGCCTATTGCCGATGGACGCGACTATGCACAGGCGATGGGCCTGGCGGCAATAGACGAAGGACTGCGCGGATTCAATTCCTATAATGTCGTCGGCAAGCAAGTGCCCACGACTCGAGAAGTCATCATGTTTATACATCACGAATTCGGTTATCCGAAACCGCATTTCTCGGTGCCGTTTTTTACCGCCTATGCGTTTGCGTGGTTGATGGAACAAATCGATCTGTTCGTGCCCTGGGAGCCACTGATTGTGCGCAGTATCGTGCATCTGCTGGAGGAAACCGGCGCCGATAACGACCGGGTAACGGCCGCACTGGGATACCGGCCAGAATACGACTGGCGAGATACTATCCGTTTACAAGTTGCCGAAATGCAACAGCGACAGCAGCGACCAATGCGCATGGCCATGCCAGATTCCTGAAGGACATTGTCTGATGTGTGAATTACGGTTATTGTCTTGCGATGGCAGGACGAGAAAAAACAGAGGTTATCCGCAGGGCAATTCTACAGGCTTGCGATGACCTGCTCTATCACAAGGGCTTCAACCAGATGTCGTTCAGTGACATTGCCGACGCATCCGGTGTGCCGCGAGGCAACCTTTATTACTATTTCAAAACCAAGGAAGAAGTGCTCGCCGCCGTGATAGATCACCGCCTCGGCAATATGAAAATTATGTTGCGGGAATGGGAAACCACGATCGACTCGCCACTGAACAAGTTAAAGCGCTATGTCCGAATTTCGTTAAATGAACTCGACAATGTCCTGCAGTACGGTTGCCCAATGGGTTCACTGAATTCGGAACTGGGAAAGACCCAACCCGAGTTGAAGAAAATCAGCAAAATGCAATTCGAAGTTATCAGGCCTTGGCTGCACAAACAGTTTCGTTTGCTGCAACCTGTCGGTGATGCAGAAACGCTGACCATGCATTTACTTGTACGCACCCAAGGGCTCGCCCTGATGGCATCAATCTACGGGGACAGAAAACTCGTCAAGCGGGAAGTTGAATCTATCAACACCTGGCTGGACAGCCTCCAATAGCGATTTAAGTCGGAGAGCATGAGGCCACCATTTTTCTGACTCTGGTCAAAAAACTATCCCAGAGATGGCATCACCACTCGAGAACACAACTGGGCGTCGTTTGCGCCATGTACTGCTCTGTGACTTATGCGAGTCTATTATCCTGCGGTTTGAGCCTCCGCTGTGGATGGCTCCATCTGACAGCTTAGATGCCGACTGTTACACAGAGTCCGGGTTTAAGTTGTCGTTTCCTGACGACCGTAGAGTGAAGAGTAGAGACCCTTCTGCGCCAGCAGTTCATCGTGTCTGCCATCCTCGACAATCTGACCGTTTTCAAATACCAATACCCTGTCGGCCTGTTTCACTGCGCTCAGGCGGTGGGCAATGATGATCGTGGTGCGATGATTGAGAAATGCCTGCAATGCGGTATGCAGTTCTCCTTCGGTGGTGGTGTCGAGTGCGGATGTGGCTTCGTCAAGAATCACAACTTTGGGATTGGTCAGAACCATTCTGGCGATGGCGAGCCGCTGTCGCTGCCCTCCAGAGAGGCGTACGCCTGAGCGCCCGATGAGGGTCTCCAGTCCGTTCGGGAGATCTTCGACGGTGGTTCTCAACTGCGCAATTTTCAGCGCCTCCCATAATTTTTCGTCAGCCACCTCACGCCCGAGGGTCAGGTTGATTCTGACGCTGTCATTCAGCAGGGCGGGGTGCTGCAGGACTGTTGCAACGTTGTCTCTCACCACATCCATGCCAATCTGTTCGACTGAAACATCATCAAACAGGACCTTGCCTGAATTGGCCGGATAGAGTCCGAGCAGCACCTGGACCAGGGTGGTCTTGCCGCCGCCACTGGCGCCCACGAATGCCACCTTTTCACCGGCCGGAATATGCAGCGATATCTGCTTCAGTACCTGTGGTCCGTCTCCATACGCGAAACTCAGCTGTTCAAGGCTCACGGAAACCGTCAATTTTCCCGCGAAAGGATTGATCTCGTGCGGATAGCTGGGTTCCAGGTCCACCCGCAGCATCTCATTGATTCTGCCCAGCGCCGCCTGTGCGCCCTGGTAGGCGTATTGAATCCCGAGGACCTCCTGCACCGGCCCCATCATGAACCAGAGATAAGCGAATACGCCAAGCATTTCACCGATGGTGAGATCCGACCAGAGCACCATGAACATACTCACCGCACGGAAGATGTCAAAGCCGAAATAGAAAGATCACGAATGACAGCTTACTGGCCGCATCGCTCTTCCAGGTGAAGGCCGCGGAGTGGTGTCGGATATGGTCGGCTTTATCGATGATTCGATTGATGTAGTGCCGTTCACGATTGCTGGCCCGGATCTGCTGGATGGCATCCAGGGTCTCTTCCAGCGTCTCCTGAAATGCCTGAAAGGCTGAGTTCTCACGCTTCTTCAGGTGCTTTACCTTGCGACCGAAAATCATCGTGAAATAGATGACGAGCGGATTGAGAAACAGAATGAAGAGCGCCAGTGGCCAGTTGATCCAGAGCAGCACGACAGCGGTACCAAGAATGCTGAGAATGGCGACCAGAAATTTGCTGGTCGTGACACTGACAAAGTTATCCACCGCAGCCAGGTCTGTCACCAGGTGCGAGGCGACGGTGCCGCTGCCCAGGGTTTCATAAGCGGACATGGAGATCTGTTCAAGCCTGCGGAGCAGGTCGCGGCGGATATGAAAGATCACATTCTTTGCGATGCAGGTGAACTGCCATGTCTGCCAGACACTGAGCAGCAGCGCAATCAACCTGAGAGTCAGGGTCAGCAGCAGGATTGCCAGAACATACAGCACAGGACCATGCCAGCTCTGCGGGAAGAGCGAATTTATAAAAGTAACCGCATGAGCGGGTTGATGAAGCAGGACTTCGTCCACCAGCAGTGGTATCAGCAGGGGGACAGGGACGGCTGCAATGGCGCCAAAAACGGCAATGATATTGGCGGCCAGCAGCTGGCTGCGATGCGCCAGCACCATCTGTTTCAGTTCGCTCCAGGTATATTCCTGATTACGAATCGGTGAGTCACTTGCTGACGGCTGCTCGGGCATCACTAGATAATTATTCGTAACAGCGGTGATAGGCTTTCAAGCGACGCAGTACATTGATCCGGTGACGGGCATCGATAATACGCTTTTCATCGTAGTATTCCGCAAGGCCGGAATATCCAAGATAGCCCCAGGCTGGCGGGGCCAGCACGCCTGCCCAGATGGCTGCTCCATGAGCGGGATCGGAGTAGAAACCAGGCTTGTAGGAATAGGTCAAGGGTTCGAGGGCGGATAGCTCTGTCTCCAACTGCTCGCAGGAAAGCTCCCGATCACCCGCCTGATAGACCGGGCTTGGGGGGTGCGGATAAAGCGTCAACTCTCCTGCATGGCTGAAATTCGAAGCTGCTGCTGAGCACAACAGTATGAAAATCCATTTGATCGCAGTTGTATGCATTGTACGGCTCCTGACTGGCGTTTCACATTGATGTGGTTTCTCAGATCAGAACAGAATCATTGAAGTCATAGATCAGGTTGTTTTCAGGACGTTGCACGAAAAATCCTTGTACATAGTCGGTGCCGCTGCTCCACAGCAAAGCGATGCTTTTGGGGTCTTCTACCTGCGGCGCTATCACCTTTAATTTTAAAGAGTGCGCCAGGGAAATCAGCTCTTTCAGGCCCTGTTCGGGATGCCGCAGAAGCTCGGTATCCAGTTTTATATACTTGATCTTTAGATAATTAAGCACGCGTTGAGAATCAGCGGAATTGTTAACGCCTTTCAGGAGGGTGCTGATGCCTGTGTTGGCCAGCATATCAAAACACAATTTCGCGGAATTCAGGTTTTTCGTGATCTCAGACAGGCTGAATTCGAAGGTTAGGCTGTTTTTTAGCACTACACCCGTGCGATGCCTCTCACGCAGCCAGCTGAGGCGCTCCATGTTCTCAAGCAGATCGACCGACTGTGATACGAACAGATGTAACTTATTGCCTTGGCCATGCTGCTCATTGATGATCGAGAGGGCTGAGCGGGTCGACCACTGATCGATTTTACTGATCACTCCCATCTGCTCAGCAGCAGGAATGAACTCGCCCGCCATCAGTAAGCTTCCCTCCAGGCTCTCTTAGCCTGAGGAGCGTCTGATAAAGGGCTTCATCAGACGTTGAGCCCTTGAGGGCTACAATGGGTTGGAAGAAGATTTCGAAATGCCCTTGTTCGATGGCTTTAAGGATCAGCTTCGAATGCGCCTCTTCCGATCTTTGCGTTGTGTTCTTCCTCAATTCGGCTGCTCGATATAGACCTGGTTGCCGCCGGCGTTGCGCGCCACACTGCTCGCCAGTTTCGCCCGCGAGAACAAGGTTCTGGCATCCTGCCGTGCATCTTCGATGAGCTGGATGCCGATACTGAGAGTCACGCCAAGCGTATGGTTTTCCACGTCGAAAATCTGCTTGGCGACATCGGAGCAGAGTTTTCTGCCGAATGCTTCAAACGTCTGCCTTGAATCTCGAGTGGCGAGCAGACCGATGCTGCTGTCACCGAAACGGCTTAGCACATCATTCGGCAGCAGGGTCAGGCTGAGATGAGTGCCGATTTCGGCGAGCACTACATCCATGCCTCCGATTCCGACCTGGTTGAGGATCTCATCGGCATTATCAATTTCAAGATAGAGAACCGCCGCTGGATTTTTTTCAAAAGAGTTTCGGCTCAACAGAGCATCAACTCTTTTCAATAGATATTCACGGGTATACAGACCCGATTCATCCACATTACTGTTGAATTCACCGAGACGATTGGTGAGTTGCTGTGCACGGTGTATGCGATTGGTAACCGTAGAGATCAGATGTTTCGGTGCTATGGGCTTGGATAAGAAATCCTCGCCACCGAAACTGAGCGCCTTGAGCTGTTTGTCCCGATCCTGTTCGCCTGAAAGAAACACGATGGGTGTGTCGACAAATTCACTCTGTTCGCGGATCACGGCTAGTGAGTTCAGTGCCGCTGGCTCCGGGCATGTATAGATCCATGAGAATGAGATCCGGTCTGAAATCGTATAACGTCTCCATGACAACAAGGGGGTCTGTGACATTCCGGCACTCGAAATTGGCTTTTTTCAGAATGGCGGAGGCAAAATCGGCCTGTGAGGGATCATCTTCTACAATCAGCACCCGATAGGCGGCATGGCTATCCGGTGCAGTGAGTTCCTGCATCCGTGCGGCAACCACGAAGGGGTCGATCGGGATTGTCCAGTAAGCCTTGGATTCGGTGCGCATGGCGGCCAGACGAATCTGCAGGTCATTGGAATTGGCGATGAAGGCCACCGGGAGCCCTGGCACACCACCACTCTGATGCCAGAGTCCCTGATGTTTTTGCGCAGGATACAGCTCTTCCAGCCAATCGGTATGGCTGACCAGGGCGCAGGGGACATTGATTCCGGCTGCCAGTCTCTCATAGAGCGTCTTGGCGTCAGGTACGGCTTCCACTTCGAAATGATGGGATTGCAGGGTGTTGGTCAGTGCTGTCGTGGATGTTGCATCGATTCCCAGTAAGAAAATTTTTCTCTGCGCTGAATCACCAGCGAGGTCCTGCGAGCCTGCTGCGGCTTGATCCTGGCTTATCTGCAGGTCACAGGCCTGTAGGGCGGCATCTTTGAAGGCGTGGATCAAGCCATCCAGCGCCACGACCTCGTTATGCGTCGGTTTGCTTTTGGTGTCACTGAACTTGGTCAGGTGTGACAACAGCGACTGTCCGCTGAGTTTGATCTGGATTACACCGAATTTCCCGCTCGCTTCAGTCAGGGTGTGAAGCCGCTCCTGCAGGGTGGAGAGAAATTGACTGTCCCAATCGCCCTGGACCAGTTTATGCCAGTTTTCCAATATTGCGGAGACACGCCCCGGAACCTGGTTGAGGAATGCCCGTCAGCAGTTCGGCCTTGCGGGCGTTAATGGTTGATGCATTGCCAATCATGGTCTATTTGGATGTCTCAGGTCTGCAAACCCAACTTCGAGTTATTCTTGATAGTCAGCCGGAAAGCCTGCTTACTGCCAGCATGATAACGGTTTGAGCGATTATTCGGAAGTGATTGTAACAGCAAAGATTTCTTGTGTGCTCTATCAGCTTGTCAAAGACTGTATCATGCTTCAATTGAGGGCAGCTGGGGAGCGGCTCAAGGCGGCGCTGATAATGTACAGATAACAGGCGATCGCTGCCGGTCCCGCCCAAATGCGAATCCGTTTGGTACGACCCCGCTTCAAGGCTATGCTGCCGATTATAATATAGCTCAGCAGGGCAATGAATTTTGCACTCAGCCAGCCATCCAGCAAAGGATATTGCTGAATGATGCTTGCCATGCCCAGGCCACTGAGCAGCAGCATGGTATCGTTGAGATGTGGAACTGTTCTAACCCAGCCGGCTTTTTTCTGCAGATTGTCCTGCAGCATCCAGAAATAACGCAGCCAAACAGCATGCCGCTGATCACAACGGTTGTAATATGCAGCTGTTTCAACAAGGGATAATAGACGCGAAATCACTCATGGTGGATGGGGCCGCGCTTGACTGCCTGATGAGGTTCTATCCGGGTTATCAGAATGTTGTCTGGCTCAACCCGCCATCGGATGTTGAAATCGTAGAGTCGCATGCCAAAGTTCCGGCGTGAATCATTTCCCTGCAGATAGGCGGGACGTGGATCGTTCTCCAGGATCTGCCGCACCAGGCGCCGTAAATGGTCGGCCATTGAGGTTTCCAGTTCCAAGAGAAACGCCTCTGCAGCGGCAGAATAGTTCAGCTTGACCGGCTGTGCGGGTGGTCCGGGAGCAAAACCGGCGCGGGCATCGGGAATGGCGTCAGAGTAGGGTACGTAAGGTTTGATATCCAATACCGGGGTCTGGTCCAGCAGATCGATGCCGCCGAGTGCTCAGTGTGACTTGGTCTCGATGTGCAACTCCAGAGAGTTCAGGGTACCACTGAAAGGCCAATCGGGTTGGGCCGGAACGGGCTGCGGGATGCGAAAACGCCAACCCGTTGATTGCCCCCCAGGCGGGGTGGCCGCACGGTTGGGACTCCACTGTTCGCGGATCGCCGCATGAAAGACGAAGGTCAGCCAGAGGTGCGAGAAACCATCCAGCTCTCTGAATGCTTCAGGTCGATTGTAGGGAGGCAGTATTTCGAGCCTGCCGATCGCCTCCGGTATCAGTCCGGCTTGCCTGGGAATGCCGAACTTTTCCTTGAAGCAGGAGTGGATTATCCCGATAGGTTCGAACGCATAACTTCATGAGGGTCGGAATTGTATGACCTCGCTTCAATGGATTCAGATTGATCTCATCGAATACCGTACCGGGATGGGCCTTGAGAACCATGGCCACGGTTTCCGCGATATCTTCAGCTGCGCAGATGATTGGCTCGGGTCGGGACCGGGCGTGAAATTGAGCTCATCAAAAAATTCAGTGGAAACCATGCCCGGATTGATCAGGCTGACCCGTACGCCATTGCCACTGCACTCATCCCGCAAGGATTGGGCAAATCCACGCAGTCCAAATTTACAGGCTGAATAGACAGCGCCTTTCTTACCGCCGGAGAGCGCCGCTTCGGAGCCGATAATGATCAGATCTCCAGCATTGAGCTTTTTTATGCGGGGCAGGAAGCTGCGGGCAATGAACAGGTGTTGCACCAGATTGGTGTCTACCATTTCGCGAATCTGTTGATAGGAGAACTCCTCCAGGGAACCAAAACGACCATACCCGGCATTCAGCACCAGCCCATTCAGTTCAGGATGGGCGCGGGCAATCTCACCCATCCTGTGCGGCAGTTTATCCAGATCAGACAGGTCCAGTTCGATGATTTCCATGCCTTCGGGTATCTCGCTCCAGGAGGAGAAATCCCGGCCTATGCCAACGATCTCCATCCCTTCATCGATCAGTCTGCGGGAGACTGCTGCTCCAATGCCCCGGCTGGCGCCTGTTACGAGAATCTTGCGTGGTGGGTGGTTAGACATCTTCTCTGAGTATCCTTTGCACGAGTTGTCTGATCAGTCGGGACTGCGCCTGTATCAATCTGGTGACCATTTTAGCGTTTATCCCACTGCTTGGGTTGTCGGAATTGTCGGAAATAACCTTCAGGACATGGATCTTTTCAATTGGCGAAAACGCTGTGGCTGTCGAGACAAAGCCAGCGGCTTCCATGTCGTAGGCGGCCTTGCCGGGATAACCGGCAAGCGGTTGCGTCACTGTCTGCACGGTTCCTTGTGGACAGCCCAGTTGCTCCGGAACAGCCGTGACCCAGGTTTGTTCATCGTCCGGCGCTATCACCGACGCGGCAATCAATGCCTCTCCCAGCGGCAGTTCGACATGCCCCGCAATCCCGATATTCAACCAGGAGGGGTTGTTATTCCGATTGTGCTGATGCAGATATCGGGTCCCTGCGGCGGCGGCCTGCATGCCATGTCCTGCGAGGACCAGCAGACAATCCTGACTCCCATACAGAGGCAGGTCGCCATCAGGCTGTAAGCGCTTCAGGTCAAGCAGCCGGTTGATGGGTTTGGCTTCGCAGGGCAGCGCCACCAGGATGTTGAGTCTGGCATCCTTCTTATTCATCAGTTGACGGGCAACAGCGGCGCATAGCGTTTTAGCAACAGCCGGTAGTCATCGGCGCGACTCGTATTGCCGCGCTTCTCTGCGCCCTGGGCCATGATCTCAGCTTTTTTCAGCAGTGTTTGCAGGGTGGCGGTGAGATCTGTTTCACTCAGCGCCCCGGAGAGAATGATCTTTTCCAGGGCCTGAATGCGGAAACGATCCATCCCCCAATGCTTTTGTGACAACTGGTCGGTATGACCGCCATATTTGATGATCAACGGTTGTTCGATAAACAGTACCGGTTCTCTGATGCAGACCCTCAGCCAGAGGTCGTAATCCTCGCAGGCGGGAAGCGAGGTGTCGAAAAGACCCACTTCGTCAAACAGCGAGCGATGCATCACCACGGATGAAGGCGAGATCACACACAGTGGAAGACATTTTTGAAAGATCCGGCCACCGCTCTTGGTGTGCTTTTTCATGGCATTGACCCGCACCCCGTTGCGTATCCAGATCTCTTCCGTATGACAGAGTCGATATCCCGGATTGGCCTGCAGCGATTGAAACTGCTGCATCAATTTATCGGGCAGCCAGGCATCATCCGAGTCGAGGAGGGCCAGCCATTCGCCTTGCGCGGCCTGAATGCCCAGATTGCGTGCGCTGCTGACACCCTGATTGGTCTGGTAGAGGTAGCGGCACTGTGGATAATCTTGCGCAATCAGTTTTCGGGTCTGATCATCGGAGCCATCGTCAATGACCAGAATCTCAGCGGCCGGCAGGCGTCTGGGCAATGACGGAATCCAGCGCCCTGGGCAGTGTATGCGCCCGGTTGAAAGTCGGTATGATAACGCTGATGTCCATCAGCCTAGGATACCTGCTTACACTGTCAGATCACTGGTTCCTGCCGGCAGAGACAGCGTTCGCTGGAGATGACTATCAGGCCCGGAAGTAGTCCGTTTTCCTCAGAAACCAAGACATTTATGAATATTCACACTCTGCAGATCATCCTTTCACTGCTCGCGATTGCCGTGCTGATAGTCACTCTGTTCAGGCGCTTTCACCTGCCGCCGATTCTGGGTTATCTGATGGTCGGGGTGCTGGTGGGACCCTTCGGCGGCGGTCTGGTGGCTTCCAGTGAAGAGACCCGGTTTCTGGCAGAATTCGGCGTGGTGTTTCTGCTGTTTACCATCGGTCTGGAATTTTCCCTGCCACAGATGATCGCCATGAAGGGCTCGGTATTCGGTCTCGGCGGCAGCCAGGTGCTGATCACGGGCGGTCTGGCGGCGCTGCTGGCCTGGACGCTCGGGCTCGAAGTGGAAACCGCGATCATTACCGGCAGTGTGATCGCTCTCTCTTCCACGGCAATCGTCATCAAACAGCTCGCGGAACAGGTGGAACTCAATTCAGAGCATGGAAGGCTTACGGTGAGTATACTGCTGTTCCAGGACCTGGCGGTGATACCCCTGCTGGTGGTGATCCCAATCCTTGCGGGTTCCTCTGATCAGGGCATGGCATCCCTGCTGCTCTGGGCGCTGCTCAAGGCGGCCCTGGTATTTGCACTGATCATGGCGGTCGGACATTGGCTGCTGCGCCCGCTGTTTCACGAAATCGCCGCAGCACGCTCCGCGGAGCTTTTCACCCTTACGGTGCTGCTGGTGACGCTTGCCGCGGCCTGGTTGACCCATGAGGCAGGGCTTTCGCTGGCCCTCGGCGCCTTTCTCGCCGGCATGATGCTGGGTGAAACCGAATACCGGCATCAGATCGAGGCTGACATCCGGCCGTTTCAGGATGTTCTGCTGGGGCTCTTCTTCATCACGGTGGGGATGCGGGTGGATCTGCTGTCCCTTGCCCCCATCCTGCATTGGGTCTTGCTGCTGGCTGCAGGATTGATTCTGCTCAAAGCGGCCATCATCCTGCTGCTGGTCCGTCTGACCGGCCGCTCGATGTCCACCGCCTTCCGCTCCGGCCTGCTGCTGGCCCAGGGCGGGGAGTTCGGTTTTGTGCTGCTCGATCTCTCTCTGGAATCGGCGCTGCTGCCCGGGCCGGCGGGGCAGATCCTGTTTGCCGCGATCATTATCAGCATGGTGGCCTCACCTTTTCTGATCCGCTACAACGGTCGCTTGGCAAACACCTTCTGCACCCTGCGCAACTTCAGTGATGAGGTGCAGATCATCAATGATCTGGCGCATGAGGCCGAGCAACTGAAACAGCACGTCATTATCTGTGGTTACGGCCGAATCGGCCAGAATCTCGGACGCCTGCTGCAGCATGAAGGCTTTCCCTTTGTGGCGCTGGATCTGGACCCTACGGTGGTGCGGGAGGCGCATGAAGCCGGGGAGCCGGTGCATTTCGGCGACGCGGCGCGGCGTGAGATTCTGGATGCCGCCGGACTCAGCCGGGCCAGTGTGCTGGTGCTCAGTTTCGAGGATCACCACACGGCAATGAAGATCCTGCTGCGGGTGCGCAAGGCGAGGCCTGAAATGCCGGTGCTGGTGCGTACGCATGATGACAGCCATCTCGAAACGCTGGAAGCCGCAGGGGCGACGCAGGTCATGCCGGAGGCGGTCGAGGCGAGTCTGATGATGGGTGGTCAGCTGTTATTGATGCTGAAGGTGCCAGGCTCGAGGATCTTCAAGATCATGCGTGAGATCAGGGAGGGCCACTACAAGCTGTTGCGTGACTTCTTTCATGGCGATGAGTCGATGGATCTGGAGCACGATGAGGCGTTCCAGGAGCGCCTGCATACGGTGACCCTGCCGGAGAAGGCCTTTGCCGTCGGGCATACCATCGGCGATCTGCACCTGTGGGATTGGGATGTCAGTGTCACTGCGGTGCGGCGCGGCGGGATTCGCGGCGAAGCGCCGCAACCCGAGACCCGTCTACAGGCCGGCGATGTGCTGGTGCTGGCTGGCACCCCGCAGCATCTGGAACATGCCGAAGGGCTGGTGTTGTATGGTCATTAGATCACTCTATTGATCAGTAATCAGTCAAGTTACAGATGACCCTGCAAGGGCCGCTTGTATCTCTGCGCCAGACTTGAAAGACCAGCCATGCAGACATCCCCGGCAGGCCTGGCTAGGGCTTGCTTGCTATAGATGGCGCCTCAGTGCTGGCCCGGATAACTATTTGATGGAGTCACAGATTTACACCTCGGGCCGCATGTGGGGGAAGAGCAGCACATCGCGGATCGAGGGGGAGTCGGTCAGCAGCATCACCAGCCGGTCGATGCCGATGCCTTCGCCGGCGGTGGGCGGCATGCCGTGCTCCAGCGCCCGCACATAATCCTCGTCATAGTGCATCGCCTCGACATCACCGGCATCCTTCTCCTGCACCTGCTGGCGAAACCGCTCGGCCTGATCTTCCGCGTCATTCAGCTCGGAAAAGCCATTCGCAATCTCCCGCCCACCGACAAAAAATTCAAAGCGGTCGGTGACGAAGGGGTCCTTATCGCTTCGCCGGGCGAGGGGTGATACTTCAGTGGGATAGGCGGTGATGAAGGTCGGATCCATCAGCCTGTGTTCCACGGTTTTCTCGAAGATCTCAATCTGCACCTTACCCAGGCCGTAGGATTCCTTGAGCGGGATCTCAAGACGTTTTGCCAGGCTTCGCGCCAGTTCCAGGTCATCAAGCTCCGCTGCACTGATTTCCGAGTTGAAATGGAGAATCGATCCTTTTACCGTCATGCGTTGAAACGGGCTGCCGAAATCATAGGTTTCGCCCTGATAGGTGACCTCGACACTGCCCAGAACCTCGCGGCAGAGGTTGCGCAGCATGTCCTCGGTGAGGTCCATCAGGTCATGATAATCTGCGTAGGCCTCGTAAAACTCCAGCATGGTGAACTCGGGGTTATGCCGGGTGGAGAGGCCTTCATTGCGGAAGTTACGGTTTATCTCATAGACCCTTTCAAAGCCGCCCACCACCAGACGCTTGAGGTACAGCTCAGGCGCGATGCGCAGGAACAGATCCATATCCAGTGCGTTATGCTTGGTGGTGAAGGGACGGGCCGTGGCGCCACCTGGAATCACCTGCATCATGGGCGTTTCCACCTCCATGAACTGCTTCTGATTCAGATAGTTGCGTATAAACTGCACGACACGGGTGCGGGTCCGGAAAGTCTCCCGGGTCGCCTCGTTCATGATCAGATCCACATAGCGCTGGCGATAGCGCTGTTCCTGATCTGACAGGCCGTGAAACTTCTCCGGCAGCGGGCGCAGGGCCTTGGTCAGCAGGCGGATGTTATCGACCTTGATGGACAATTCGCCAGTCTTGGTTTTGAACAGTTGCCCCTCCGCGCCGATGATATCGCCGATATCCCATTTCTTGAACTGGTTGTTGTAAACGCCTTCATCCAGGGAATCGCGCTGCACAAACAACTGCATGCGTCCGGACATATCCTGCAGGTGGGCGAAACTTGCCTTGCCCATCACCCGGCGGCTCATCATGCGTCCTGCGACGCTGATCCGCAGACCCAGTTCGGCAAGTTCTTCATCGGTTTTTTCACCATATTCCGCATGCAGTTCACCGGCCATGCAGTTACGCCGGAAATCATTCGGGAACGCATTGCCGTTTTCCCGTAGTTGCTCCAGCTTTTCACGTCGCTGGGCAATCAGCTTGTTTTCGTCCTGTACCTGATCGTTCATCTATTTGATTCAATTCTGTTAGGTAAATTTCTGCTTTGACGGATCACGGCCACTGCGCAGAAGCGTTTGGTTACAGGCCGCTTTTGAGACTCGCTTCGATAAACTGGTCGAGGGCGCCATCGAGCACGGCCTGAGTGTTGCCGGTTTCCACATTGGTGCGCAGATCCTTGATGCGCGATGCGTCCAGGACATAGGAGCGGATCTGGCTGCCCCAGCCGATGTCGGACTTGGTCTCTTCCAGTTGCTGCTGGCTGGCGTTGCGCTTCTGCACCTCCAGTTCATAGAGTTTGGCCTTCAACTGCTTCATGGCAGTGGCCTTATTCTTGTGCTGGGAGCGATCATTCTGGCACTGCACAACAACGCCGGTTGGGTTATGGGTGATGCGCACCGCTGACTCAGTCCGGTTGACATGTTGTCCCCCTGCGCCACTGGCGCGATAGACATCGATACGCAGGTCGGCCGGGTTGATCTCAACCTCGATGGAGTCATCGATTTCAGGTGAGACGAATACTGCCGCGAATGAAGTGTGACGCCGGTTGCCGGAATCAAAAGGGGATTTTCTCACCAGCCTGTGAACGCCGATCTCAGTGCGTAGCCAGCCGAAAACGTAGTCACCCTCGAAACGCACGGTTGCGCTCTTGATTCCCGCTACTTCGCCGGCCGATACCTCGATGATCTCGGTCTTGAAGCCATGCTGTTCACCCCAGCGGAGGTACATGCGCAACAGCATATCCGCCCAGTCCTGGGCCTCAGTGCCGCCGGACCCCGCCTGAATATCCAGAAACGCATTGCAGTGATCGGTTTCACCGGAGAACATGCGCCGGAACTCTAGCTCGGCGACCTGTTTTTCAAAGCCTTCCAGGTCATTTTCAATGGCGCTGACCGCAGCCTCCTCATCCTCTTCGATCGCCATTTCCAGCAGATCGGCCGCATCGTCCAGGCCATTGAAGAGCTCCCCAAGGGTGAGCACAACGGCCTCAAGGCTCGCCCTTTCCCGCCCCAGGGCCTGAGCCTTCTCCTGATCACTCCAGATATCCGGGTCCTCGAGTTCTCTGAGTACCTCGGTTAGACGTTCTTGCTTTTCCTCGAAGTCAAAGATACCCCCTAAGGGATTGCGCGCGTCCCTTCAGGTCACTGATCTTGTTTGTGATTGGATTGAGTTCTTGCATGTATCTCGACTCGCGGCAAAAGCCGTGAATTCTACACCAGCAGAGAACAGCTATGAAAGCAATATGCGTTCATTGAATGGATAGTTATTCAGCTGAGTGCGCTGAACTCAGCTGAATCTTCAGTTTCCGGGGGCGGAAATTGGTATTTCAGGTTTCCTCATCAGAGCTACAACTTAGTAATGCAGGTAGTTGATTGTTGCGGGTTATGTCCTCTAACGGATAGATCCATATGCATAAGATCCACGGTATTTTTGATGAAGGCCTTCACAGACGCCATCCTGCTATGCGAATCATTCCGCGACTGCAAATTGCGCAATGCTTCGGGTACACCGTTTTTCAGCCAGCCCGGATAGGCCATCAGCACTTCCTGATCCCAGGTTGCCGGAGGCCTCAATGAACGCGTTTCGCGATACAGCACGTCCAGGGAAATTTGCTTTTTGCAGCCGGCATTCTCCAGCCCTTCCAATAGCTTACGCTCCGCTTCTTCGAGATAACCTATTGAAACCCGCGTCTCTTCATGGCTGATGGTTGCAATGGCCTTACGGCTCAGGCCAATTTCATGGCGGAAAAGAAAACGCCTGCGTAATCCTTCCGGAAGCCTTCTGACCAATTCGACCAACAGGGTCGACCAACCACCTTCCTCTTCCAGCTCCCGGGGCATCAGGGTGAAAGGGATAATGATGTTGGTTTTCACCAGGGGTTTGAAAGTAGGGCGTTGCAGGCTTTCCAGAAAGGCCAGTTTCAGTGATTTACCGTCCTTGCTGGTGAGTCGGGCGTCGATCAGGTTGGCCCAGATGGCGATATATGCGGCTTGCCCCTCTTCACCATTTCCGCCCTGTCTTACAATAAACCGGTAAACCCGACCCCGGTATCTTTCATAAAAGGCCTTGAATGCATCTTCCTTATGTTCCAGCAACTGCTCCAGTAGGGTATCAGTATCGAATCTTCTAGCAGCCACTCAAGTGATCTCCACGCAGTAGGATTGGAAATGAATAATCGGTATCTTTTGTTATTTTCTATTCTTATTATTATAGATCGTATGTGTACCACAAATACTTTAACGACGCATTAAATCTTGTTAACAATTCTAAATTCTTAGGATTTGAGCTTCTGCTTCCAATTTTTCAAACACATCATCAAAAGATTTCTACGAAACCATGCTTAATCGACATTCTGGACCATTACCTGCACCTGATGCCGCAATCGTCTGGGAGGATGATCGCCTGTTTCTGCTGGATCAGCGGAAGCTGCCTGCACAGGCACGATACCTGGAATTACGCACGGCAGCCGCCACTGCAGACGCGATCAGGGATATGGTGGTAAGAGGGGCTCCTGCAATCGGCGTGACTGCAGCCTATGGTGTGGTGTTGGCGGCGCGGGAAGCATATTCAGAGAATCCTCACGCCTGGAAGCTTGGCATTGTTTCCCATCTGAACAGGCTGAGGGAATCGCGTCCCACGGCGAGCAATCTGTTCTGGGCCCTGGCCCGGATGCAACTTTTAGTAGACCGATTGGCTGATCTGGTGAATCCCGAATCTGAGCTGCTTGCTGAAGCGGTGATGATTCACGCCGCGGATATTGCCGACAACAGGCGCATGGGGAAGCTGGGCGCGGAACTGATTGCAGGACCGACTTCAGTGATCACCCACTGCAATGCCGGAGCACTGGCAACGGGCGGTTATGGAACAGCGCTTGGGGTGATTCGCAGCGCCTATGCGCTGGGCAGCATCAAGCAGGTCTTTGCTGACGAAACCCGGCCCTGGTTACAAGGTTCACGGCTCACGGCCTGGGAGCTGCTGCAGGATAAGATTCCGGTGACTCTCCTGGCGGATGGGGCGGCAGCGAGTCTCATGGCAGCTGGCGGGATCGGCTGGATTATCGTCGGCTCCGACAGAATTGCCGCGAATGGGGATGTGGCGAATAAGATTGGCACCTATGGCCTGGCTGTTGCAGCAAAGCACCATGGGGTCAAGGTCATGGTGGTTGCGCCTACCTCCACCGTCGATATGCAAATCGCAACTGGCCGGGAGATTCCAATCGAGGTCAGAGCTGCTGATGAGCTGCTTTCCTGCGCTGGCAGGCGCATCGGAGCCGATGGAGCAGAGGTGTGGAATCCAGTGTTCGATGTCACGCCTGCGGCCCTGGTGGATGTGATCGTGACTGAGAGGGGTGTTGTTCACTCGCCAAAAAGGGAAAAGATGGAAAAGCTGATGTCGAATCTAGCTGAGACCGCCTGAAATCGATTATCAGGCGTTAATTATACAGCAAAGGGGGTATCGGCTATGTTACAATTCCCGTTTTTCTAACGCCCCAAAAAAAACCAGATGGGGCGAAAATGGAAGATTTGAACGCCCATGAGTGAATTCGCCAAAGAAGTCCTCCCCGTTAATCTTGAAGATGAGATGCGTCAATCCTATCTCGCTTACGCCATGAGCGTAATTGTGGGACGGGCATTGCCGGATGTCAGGGATGGTCTGAAGCCGGTTCATCGTCGTGCGCTGTTTGCCATGAGCGTACTCGGCAACGACTGGAACAAACCCTATAAAAAATCCGCGCGCATCGTGGGTGATGTGATTGGTAAGTACCACCCGCATGGTGATACAGCCGTGTATGACACCATCGTGCGCATGGCGCAGCCTTTTTCCATGCGTTACATGCTGGTGGATGGCCAGGGTAACTTCGGCTCGGTTGATGGTGACTCTCCCGCCGCCATGCGTTACACCGAGATTCGCATGGCCAAGATCGCCCACACCATGCTGGACGATCTGGACAAGGAAACGGTCGATTTCGTCCCGAACTATGATGATTCGGAGCAAGAACCGGCGGTGCTGCCCGCCCGGGCGCCCAACCTGCTGGTAAACGGATCTGCCGGCATTGCAGTGGGCATGGCCACCAATATACCGCCACACAATCTGAATGAAGTCATCGATGCCTGTGTGGCGGTGATCGATGATGAAACCATCAGCATCAATGAACTGATGCAGCATGTGCCTGGTCCGGACTTTCCTACCGCGGGCTTGATCAATGGCGCCAAAGGAATCAAAGAAGCCTATCACACCGGGCGCGGCATCATTTACATGCGCGCCCGCACCGAAATAGAGACAAATCCTGCTACCGGCAAGCAGACCATTCTGGTCCATGAACTGCCGTACCAGGTGAATAAGGCGCGCATGATCGAAAAGATCGCGGAGCTGGTGAAGGACAAGCGCATCGAAGGTATTACCGAACTTCGGGACGAATCGGACAAGGACGGCATGCGCGTGGTCATAGAACTGCGCCGGGGAGAGGTGGCGGAAGTGGTGTTGAACAACCTTTTCCAGCAGACCGCCATGCAGAGCGTGTTCGGCATCAACATGGTGGCGCTGGTGGATGGCCGGCCGCGTCTGCTCAATCTCAAGCAGTTGCTGGAATACTTTATCCGGCATCGTCGGGAAGTGGTCACCCGCCGCACCCTGTTCGAATTGCGCAAGGCCCGGGATAGAGCCCATGTCCTCGAGGGATTGGCTGTCGCACTGGCCAATATCGATGAGGTCATCCAACTGATCAAGCAGGCAGCAAGCCCGGCGGACGCCAAAAAAGCCTTGCTGGAGAGACGCTGGAAATCCGGCACTCTCGAGAAAATGCTCGAACGCACCGGCGCCAGCAGTACCCGGCCGGAAGATCTGGCTCCTGAATTTGGTCTGACAGATCAAGGATACCGGCTGACGGAGATTCAGGCGCAGGCTATTCTGGATCTTCGTCTGCATCGCCTGACGGGGCTTGAACAAGATAAAATAATAAAGGAATACGAGGAGTTACTGGAAAAAATTGCTGATTTACTTGATATTTTGGGCAGCCCTGACCGCCTCATGCAGGTGATTCGGGATGAACTCCTGGATATCAAGCAGCAGTATGGCGACGAGCGCCGCACCGAAATTATCCAGACCCGCCTGGACCTGACTCTGGAGGATCTGATCACCGAGGAGGATGTGGTGGTGACCCTTTCGCACGGCGGTTATGCGAAGGCGCAGCCTACCAGCAGCTACCAGGCTCAGCGGCGGGGCGGAAAAGGCAAAATGGCGACGGCCACCAAGGATGAGGATTTTGTTGATCAACTGTTTGTCGCAAGCACCCACGACACCATTCTCTGTTTCTCAAATCTCGGCAAGGTCTATTGGCTGAAGGTCTATGAACTACCCCAGGCGGGCCGCAATGCACGGGGTAAACCCATCGTAAACCTGCTGCCACTGGAGAAGGAGGAGCGGATCAATGCCATCCTGCCGGTACGCGAATACACCGCAGACCGTTATGTCTTCATGGCGACCAGCGCCGGAACAGTGAAAAAGACCTCCCTGGAAGCCTTCTCCAGACCCCGTGCCGGAGGCATTATCGCGGTAGATCTGCGCGATGGCGACAAACTTATTGGAGTGGATATTACCGACGGTCAGCAGGATATTTTATTGTTCAGCAGTTCTGGCAAAGCGGCTCGTTTCAATGAATCCAATGTGCGTGCGATGGGGAGAACGGCCTGTGGTGTGAGAGGCATTCGCATGGGCAAGGGACACTTCCTGGTGTCACTGATTGTCGCAAAGGAAGGTGATGTGCTGACAGTGACGGAAAATGGTTACGGCAAGCGGACTGCCGTGGCCGAATATCCAGTACACAGCCGAGGCGGTCAGGGCGTTATTTCGATTCAGACTTCGAAGCGTAATGGCGCAGTGGTAGGTGCGGTGCAGGTGGTCGATGAGGACGAGGTGATGATGATCACGGATGGTGGAACCCTGGTGCGCAATCGTGTCGCCGAGGTCTCACGCATGAGCCGTAACACCCAGGGTGTGATAATGATTCGTCTGCAAAAGAAAGGAGCATCTGGCATCGAGCGTATCGAGCGTATCGAGAGCCTTGATTCCGATGAGGATATTGATGACATTGAGGATGTTAGTGTTGAAGACGATGGCACTGAGCCTGAGACTGAGTGAAATGCTTAAATGTCGGTTTCTTTTTAGAATAATATTAATAAATTAAACAATAAGTTGAGAGATAAAGATGTCACGTGTTTATAACTTTAGCGCAGGCCCGGCAGCCCTGCCGGAGACAGTGCTGAAACAGGCCCAGGAAGAACTGCTTGAGTGGCGCGACTGCCGGTATGTCGGTGATGGAGATGAGTCATCGCGGCAAGGAGTTCATGTCGATCGCCGAACAGGCGGAGGCCGACCTGAGGGAACTGCTGGCGGTGCCGGACAATTACAAGGTGCTGTTTCTGCAGGGCGGCGCATCCAGCCAGTTTGGCATGGTGCCGATGAATCTGAGCCGTGACAAACACAAGGTCGATTACCTCAACACCGGTTCATGGTCGAAAAAGGCCATTGCCGAGGCGAAGCGTTACTGTGATGTCAATCTGGCAGCCAACACTGAAGCTTCGAAGTTCACCATGACTCCCGATCAGGCCGACCTCAAGCTGAGTGGGGATGCGGCCTATGTCCACTACACCCCAAATGAGACCATCGAGGGTGTAGAGTTTCCCTATGTTCCCGATACAGGCGATGTTCCGCTGGTGGCGGACTTCTCATCCACCATCCTCTCGCGGCCCATCGATGTTTCAAAATACGGCATCATTTATGCGGGTGCGCAGAAGAACATCGGGCCAGCCGGCCTTACCCTGGTGATCGTCCGGGATGATCTGATTGGCAACGCCATCGACGGTACGCCGGTGATGTTTCAATACAAAACCCATGCGCAAGCCGACTCCATGTACAACACGCCCCCTACCTTTGGCTGGTATCTGGCAGGTCTGGTTTTCCAATGGCTGAAAGGTAAGGGCGGGCTTGCTGCGATGGGGGCGATCAACCAGCGCAAGGCGCAGGCTTTGTATGCAGCAATCGATGGCTCGGACTTCTACGCCAACCCGGTTGAGTTGAAGAGCCGTTCCTGGATGAATGTGCCGTTTACGCTGGCTGATGCCGAGTTGGATGCACCGTTTCTTAAAGAGGCCGGCAGCGCGGGCTTGAAAACTTTGAAAGGGCACCGTTCAGTGGGTGGTATGCGGGCGAGTATCTATAACGCCATGTCTGAAGAAGGGGTCAAGGCGCTGATCGATTTCATGGCTGAGTTTGAACGCAGGTATGGCTGAATAAATACCGCATCCGACTGCAGGATATCTGAATACAATTCGAATGTTAATTAAATAAGTTAACTAACTATCAGAAATAACGGCAGTTAATTGCTTTGTCTCCTATGTCTTCTCAACGAAAATAATCAAGAGTTAGGTTCATGTACAAGATTCTTACCTTAGATAATATCTCAGTGGCAGGCCTGAATCGGTTGCCGCGCGACGCGTATGAGGTCGCATCCGAGATGACGCATCCGGACGCCATTCTGTTGCGCTCCTATAAAATGCATGACATAGAAATCCCTGAGACTGTCAAGGCGATTGGACGCGCCGGGGCGGGTGTGAATAACATCCCGGTGGAGATAATGACCGCCAGAGGCATTCCCGTTTTCAATGCACCGGGCGCCAACGCCAATGCGGTCAAGGAGTTGGTGATCGCCGGCATGTTGATGGCGGTGCGTAACATTCTTCCCTCCTGGAGGTTCGCCACCGGACTGAGTGGCAGCGATGAAGATGTCAGCAAGGCCGTGGAATCGGGTAAGAAACAGTTCCGCGGCTTCGAACTACCCGGCCGCACCCTGGGTGTAATCGGGCTCGGTGCGATCGGTGTCAAGGTGGCAAACACCGCTCGCGCCCTGGGCATGAAAGTGCTTGGTTATGACCCAACCATTACCGTCAAGAGCGCCTGGCAACTGGATTCAGGGGTCAAGCAGGCCGTATCGCCGGATGACCTGGTCGCCCGTTCCGATTTTATCACCCTGCATGTCCCGCTGATCGAGGCCACGCGCAATCAGATAAGCGCCGAACGCATCAAAATGATGAAACGCGGTGCTGTGATCCTCAATTTTGCCCGCAATGGTCTGGTGGATGATGAGGCTGTGGTCAAGGCGCTGGACGAAGGCCAGTTGTATGCGTATGTCTGCGATTTTCCAAGTAACCTTCTCAAGGATCATCCCAGAGTGGTGACGCTGCCTCATCTAGGGGCCTCCACCATCGAGGCTGAGGAGAACTGCGCCATCATGGTGGCTGATGAAGTCAAGGAATGGTTGGAAAATGGCAATATCAACAACGCAGTGAATTTTCCGGATATCAATCTGCCCCGTAACAGTGGCCACCGGCTTGCGGTGGTCAACAGTAATGTGCCTAACATGGTGGGGCAGATCTCCTCCGACCTGGGTAAAGGTGGATTGAATATACTGGATATGCTGAATCGGTCGCGGGGGAACATTGCTGTTACCCTGCTGGATGTAGATAAAGAGCCTTCCCGGCAGATACAGGATGAGCTGAGAAAAATTGAAGGCGTGCTCTCGGTGCGGTGCCTGGGATGTCCGCAAAAACAGTAACAAAAAGATGATCAGCCAAGTGTCAGCGTATGAGTGATGAAGAGAAACTAAACGCTATCCGGGAGCGTATAGACGAACTGGATCTGGAGATCCAGAAGCTGCTGAATGCACGGGCTGAAGCTGCACAGGAGGTGGCGCGCATCAAATTAGCTGAAGATCCGCATGCGGAATTCTATCGGCCGGAACGGGAAGCTGAAGTGCTGCGAAAGGTTAAGGAGCGCAACAGCGGTCCGCTTGACGGGGAGGAGGTGGCCCGCCTGTTTCGCGAAATCATGTCGGCCTGTCTGGCGCTTGAGCAACCGCTCAAGGTGGCGTTTCTGGGCCCCGAAGGCACCTTTACCCAGGCGGCAGCGTTGAAGCACTTTGGTCACTCGGTGAAAACCATCTCCATGGGTTCAATTCCCGATGTCTTCAGGGAAGTGGAGTCCAGCGCCTGTCACTACGGAGTGGTGCCGGTCGAAAACTCTACGGAAGGTGTTATCAGTCATACCCTCGATACCTTTCTTAATTCGCCGTTGCATATCTGCGGCGAAGTGACCCTGCGTATCCATCATCATCTGCTCAGCAAGGCGTCGGCCCTGGATACTGTGAGACTGGTCTATTCGCACCAGCAGTCGCTGGCTCAATGCCGTGGCTGGCTCGACCGGCATCTGCCGCATGCAGAGCGGATTGCCGTTGGCAGCAATGCCGAGGCGGCATCCCTCGCTAGGGAGAATGCATCCTCAGCCGCGATAGCCGGGGAAGCCGCGTCAGAAATCTATCAGGTTCCGATGCTCGAAAAAAACATCGAAGACGAACCCGGGAATACAACCCGGTTCCTGGTGATCGGTAAAAAGGATGCCTTGCCGAGTGGCGAAGACAAGACCAGTCTGATGTTCTCCATGCACAATAAGGCCGGCGGACTGCACTCGATACTTGCCCCTCTGGCGGAACATGGCATCAGCATGACGCGCATTGAATCGCGTCCCTCTCGCCGCGGCCGCTGGGATTATGTATTCTTCGTGGATATTGAGGGTCACAGGAAGGACACAAAGGTGGCAAAGGCCCTGCTGGTGCTTGAAAAGGCCTCAACACTGTTCAAGATCCTTGGCTCCTATCCTAAAGCCGTTTTGTAAAGGGTCTGTTAACACTATGCGGAACCGGTGACCTCGCGCACTGTAGATTGAAGAAAAACTGAATAGCCAACTATGAACCGCTTTAGTGCATTAGCAACGCCAGGAATAAATGGCTTGCATCCCTATGTGCCCGGCAAGCCCGTATCGGAACTCGAACGGGAACTCGGCATCACCGACTCCATCAAGCTGGCCTCGAATGAGAACCCGCTGGGCCCAAGTCCACTGGGCATGGCAGCCGCCAGGGATGCGGTGACTGGCGCCAATATCTATCCGGACGATTCGGCTTTCCGCTTGCGCAATGCACTCGCGGACAGATATGCCGTGCGGGCGGATTCGATCATCGTCGGCAGCGGTTCCAGCGATGTGATCGACATGGTGGCGCGGGTCTTTCTCGGTCCCGGACGCAATGCGGTGTTCTCCGAACATGCCTTCGCCATGTATCCAATCTATACCCAGGCGGTGGGGGCGGAGGGTAAAGTCGCGCGTCCGCTGCCACCGGATCACCCCAGCATGCCCTACGGCCACGACCTGTCAGCGATGGCTGAACTGGTGGATGAAAATACCCGGGTGGTATTTATCGCCAACCCGAACAATCCAACCGGCACCTGGCTGAACCAGGATGATCTGACAGCCTTTCTGGACAATCTGCCTGAGCACCTGGTGGTGGTGCTGGATGAGGCCTATACCGAGTATGTCAGCGAAGCTGCATTTCCCAACGGCGTGGAACTGCTGTCGGCCTATCCAAACCTGATCGTGACCCGTACCTTCTCCAAGATTTACGGGCTTGCGGGGTTGAGGGTCGGCTACGGGATCGCCAACCCAGAGCTGGCGGCCTTGATTGGCCGTGTGCGTCATCCATTCAATGTCAACAGCCCGGCGCTGGCCGCGGCCGAAGCGGCCCTGGATGATACTCAATTCATCACTCACAGCGTGGAGGTGAATCGACAGGGCCTGCTGCAACTGCAGGAGGGATTTGCCGCACTGGGATTGGATGTGATCCCTTCGGTCGCAAACTTCATGACGGTCGATCTGCAGCAGAACGGAAAGGTGATCAACGATGCGCTGCTGCGGGAGGGAGTGGTGGTGCGCCCGGTAGCCAACTACCGGCTTCCAAACCATCTTCGGGTGAGCGTCGGAACAGCCGCGGAAAACGCGCGTTTTCTGCAGGCCTTACAAAAGGTGCTGGATAAGTGATCCGCAAACTGGCGATTATCGGTGTCGGCCTGATCGGCGGGTCCATGGCCCGGGTCCTGCGGGATGAGGGTCTGGTGCAGGAGATTGTTGGCTGTGGTCGAGGCAGAGAGAATCTGGAAAAAGCCGTGGAACTGGGTGTGATCGACCATTTCACCCATGATGTCTCTGCGGCGGTGCAGGGTGCGGATTTTGTGGTGCTGGCCGTCCCGCTTGGCGCCATGCGGGACACCTTCGAAATGATGAAAGGCCACCTGGCGGATGATGCGGTGGTGACCGATGTCGGCAGTGTCAAAGGCAGCGTGATCCGGGATGCCGAACATGTCTTTGGCGAGGTGCCGAGCTTTTTCGTACCAGGCCACCCGATCGCGGGAACCGAGCGTAGCGGGGTCGAGGCTGCCTTTCCTGAACTGTTTCGCAACCGCAGAGTGATCCTGACCCCGATTGAAAACACCGCTGCAGAGGCATTGCAGCGGGTTGAACAGGTCTGGCGGCAGTGTGGCGCAGAGACCACCCGCATGGAGATCAGGCATCATGATGAAGTGCTTGCCGCCACCAGCCACCTGCCACATATGCTGGCCTATGCCCTGGTGGACAGCCTGGCGAGAATGAAGGAAAACGATGAGATTTTCCGCTATGCAGCAGGCGGTTTTCGCGATTTCACCCGCATCGCCTCAAGCAGTCCGACCATGTGGCGGGATATCTGCCTCGCCAACCGGGAATCGCTCGGTGTCATGTTGAAGCGCTTTGCAGGGGAGTTGCAGGACCTGGCGCATACCCTTGATGAAGAGGATGCAGATGGCTTATTGAATATTTTCGAAAGAGCTAAAGCCGCCAGGGATCGTTATATAGACGGGGTTAAGTCGTGACGCTGAGACACAAATCTGCGCAGCGCGCAGTTGAGTCTGAATCTGTCTGCCGGCCTCTGAGTTGGAGAGGTGCAGCTTTTGGCAGGAGCGTATGGCTGGCCGTTGAAATGCTTTCAGCACCTGGCAGATAGTTATTGTAAATAATGTATCAATTATAAGATGTCGAAAAAACCAACGCGCAAATCACAGTTATGGGCCGATGCTGACTTCGAGGTAAAGGAATCAGCGATCAGGGGTATAGGGAAAGGTTTGTTCTCGCTGCGTACTATTCATCAAGGTGACACCATAGGGCCTTACACAGGAATTGTGCTGGACGACGAGCAGTGCTGTTCCGAGCCTTACGCCGATTCCCACTACACCCTTTGGTTGTGCAAGGACCATAATATTGTGGCCGAGGGCGAGAAGGCGAGTTATACACGCTATATCAACCACAGTGATAAGCCGAACGTGCGATTTGTAGTATCCACCCGGTGGAAGAAGGCGCGGGTTGAGGCTATCAAGCGTATCCGGCCAGGAGAGGAGCTGTTTCTTGACTACGGCCCCTATTTTTGGGAAGCGATAGACATCGAAAAAAAGCGTGTGAAATAGGCGCGTCAGCTACCCGTAGAAGCGGTCCTTGTTACCGTGGAAAATTCAATAATCAGGATCTGGTGAGAAGCCACTTTCACTGCTGATGCGGATATTGATAAGCTCACGGACTCCCGGTGTGCCGATAGGCTATGTAGCGCGAATCCTCTCATGAATACAGCAGATAAGGGCAACATACAGAGGAGCGACAATTAACAATCAAGAAAGAGCTGAAGCATCTGTCTTGCAGGTGCTCTTGCGCGCCGGCTTGCCGGCGATCGCGGCTTGGTCACTGATACCCATGGGCTTGTTGATCCCTGAGTTCAATGGCGCGAGGGCGGCTGATTTCGACCTCACTGAAATATTTTTCGTCTCCGCATACTGGCTCACAGAGTCAGGAGGAAAGTATGGGGCAACCATTGTCGGCATTCTGATGTTAGGGCTCTTGGTTACGCGCAAGCGCATCACCCATCAGCGGAGGTTGCAGGAGACCGGGATCATCCTGAGCATCGTGTTGATCTTCGCTGGTGGTGGTGCGCTGTTTAACGAACATGTAGTGAAAGCAGCGTTGAAATTACCTCGGCCAAACATTATCTGGCTGGCAGGGGAAGGGGGATCCGGCCCGCTGGGGATGACAGCTGAACAATTTTATGAGAGCGGGAACAAAGAAGTCCGTAGTGCGATACTGGAAAAAGTACTGACAACAGGGTCAAGCCCTGTTCCACTGAGTCCATCCATCGAAGCTCACTGGATAGAAGAGACGGGCTACACATTGCCTTCAGGACATGCATTCTCCGCCATGTTCTTTGCTACTTTCTTTTTGTTGATCGGCGCAAGCTATCTGACAAGTAGAAGGATCTGGCTGTTTTATGCATTGCTCCCGTGGGCTCTGGCCGTCTGTTATTCCCGGCCAATCTTGAAGGTTCACACGCCTTTAGACATTATGCTTGGCAGTTTTGAAGGCTTAGTGTTGGGGCTTGTAGCATGGCTGATTGCCCGTAAGATGATGCGAGTGATGATATAGGAAAAGATAAGAGCAGTAGATACATCCCACACAATGATCATCAGTCAGCACTGATCCTTTCCCCTATCTGCTTTTCAGTTTTCCCGGCCTCCAGAGACGGCTTCTGCCTGCGGCTGAGAAAAATCTGCCGGGATCGCATCAGATAACCGGCCAGGGCGCCGCCGGCTGTGGTCATCAGCAGCAGACCGAAGGTGAAGAATTGGGTGAACACCATAATACCGCCCAGTGCCAGCACGCCGGCAAACAGGGCGGCTGACTTGGCGTTCGCCTTGGCCTGGGTGCGGCTGCGGTCCTTGATGATCTGCTGGTGGCTTTTTTCAATTACCTTGGATTTTTCTCGTTCGGCGCGTACCCGGATCTTCTCCCGTTCACGAGAGAAACCCTCCCGCACCTGAGACACGGCATCCCTCCTGGCGTGGCTGATAATCGAGGCAAACCAAAATGCGGTCAGCAGGCACAGGGTGACAGCGAGCAGCGCGAATAGAAGCCACATTTCGCGACTTTCCGTACGCAGCGCCACCACAACCAGAATGCCGGTCGCAATCTGTACCAACAGGATTCCAGTCAGAAACTTGAACAGGCCGGAGAAACTGAAACGCATCATAGGCGCATCTTCTCAATGGTGACGTCACAACTCAATACTCAGAGCAGAATTGGAGGAGTTGTTAGATGAGGATAACAGGGTCTGTATATATCTGTCCGGCAAATCTACGGTGCTGATTTTTCTGAAACTAAACAGCAGTTACCGAGTTTTCAGTTAACCGATTGTTTTACCAATACATTTACCTTAGGTGAGCACCCGCCAGGCCGCCATCAATGCGAACAGCAGGAACACTACACCACCAGTCCGGTGCAACCATGGCAGGGGAATGCGCTGTAATATCGTGCGTCCCGCCCAGACACCCAGGGCGGAGATCGTAATTAGAGCGGCCGTTGCGCCCAGCCAGACGGGCAGGGGGGACAGGTTACTGGCCAGACCCGCCACGGCAATCTGCGTCTTATCGCCGAACTCGGCCACCAGAATCAGCAGCAGCGTCGTAATGAAAATGCCATGGCCGGGCTTCTCCTTTACCTCATCCGATCCATCATCATCCTGATACAACAAGGCGTGAATGCCAAAAATACCAAACAGTATCGCCACAATGCCGGCAGTCAGCCGTTCCGGAATCCATGTCGCCACCCCGGCGCCGAACAGCACCGCCAGGACGTTGAGAATAATGAAAGCCACTGCCGCCCCCAGTATCACAGGCCAATGACGGTGGCGCGCCGCGAGCGTCATGCACACCAATTGGCTCTTGTCGCCAATCTCCGCCAGGCCGATGAGCGCAAATGTCGATAAGGAAACGGAAAGTGATTCAGGAGGGATCATGACGGGTTATTATTTGTATCGTTGTGAAATTTGCTGCCATGAGTATACGAAAATCTGACGGCCAGACCGATAAATATCAGCGGCTGTTCGGAATGTCCAGAGTAAAACAAATGACAACTGTTAGCGGTCATTCAGATGTGGAAGGCCACAGGCCGCCCCTTGCAGCTATACAGCCTGGACTTTCGACGGGCGGCTAGTTCAGCAATAACCCCGTCTTCACTACCTGTTTTTCACACCGTAACTTTTTTCCAGGCGCGGTGAGTCCAACTGATGCTGAGTAATCCTTCGGTTTCCAGTGCATTGTGCAAAGATCTCCGCAACTTAAGATTGGCAGAAACAGGCCGCTCAACATTCATGTCGATAGTTTTTTTAGTACAAATCAACCCTCAAGTTTGGTACCGAGTGGCGGGCTGCTTCCCGGCCAGCTGTATTTCCTTTGGCAGAAACCCCTGTTGCTGTCGTCGGTTTAACACCTGACCTATTGCTGAGAAACATGACCATGCAGATATTGACCCGACTGAATGGACGAGTGGCGATTTCCGTTACGACTGCCTTCACGATGACCCTTCTTGCCGCACCGGTTGCGGCCATGGAAGGCCCTGGAGACGATGATTCGGACATTGATGATGGCTTTGGGGATGAGGAACTCTTTTTTCAGGACATTCCCTCAGTCTATGCGGCCTCCAAACATGAACAGAAAATCACCGAGGCTCCCGCCGCGGTGAGCATCGTCACCGCGGATGAGATCAGACGCTACGGTTATCGCAACCTGTCTGAAATCCTGAACAGCTTGCGGGGCTTCTTCGCTTACTACGACCGCAACTACCACTACACCAATGTGCGCGGCTTCGGCCGGCCGGGTGACTATGACAGTCGTGTGCTGCTGTTGGTGGATGGCAATACGCTGAATGACAATATCTATTCCGGTGCTCCCATGGGTGAGGTATTCCCGGTCGATATGGACCTGATCGAGCGCATTGAGGTGGTGCGGGGGCCGGGCTCGTCCCTGTATGGCACCAGCGCCCTGTTCGGGGTGATCAACGTCATCACCAAGCGGGGGCGTGACCTGATGGGTGCAGAGCTGGGCGCAGAAACCGGTACGCATGCCAGAAACAAGGGCCGTTTCAGCTACGGCAACAGGCTGGAGAGCGGCGTCGAACTGCTGGTCTCCGGCAGTACTATGGACAGTGATGGCGATGACCGGCTCTACTACCGTGAATACGATGATCCGGCAACCAATAACGGAATCGCTGAGGAGGTGGATGGTGATGAACTAAAACAGCTCTTCACCAAGATCGGCTACGCTGATTTTACCTTCCAGGCAATCTACGCTAAACGCACCAAGGAAATCCCCACTGCCTCTTATGGCACGGTATTCAATGATCCCGACACCCAGACGACTGATACCTATTATTATCTGGATCTGAAGTATGAGCATGAGACGGCGGATGGCCTGGGTCTGCTTGCCCGGCTCGGCCGCGCCCATTACAAAGAAGAGGGTGACTACAGGTTCGATTATGCGGAGCCTTCGGACCCTCCGTATCTGGTGCTCAATAAGGATGAAATTGAGGGCAACTGGTGGAGTGGCGAGCTGCAGCTGACGAAGACCCTCTGGCAACAGCATCGGATAATTCTCGGCACTAGGCTGCAATACAATATCGATCAGAATTTGCAGAACTACGATGAGGAGGTCTACCTCGACGAGCAGCACGACTCCCTCGACTGGGGACTCTATATCCAGGATGAGTACCGGTTGCAGGACAATCTGATCCTCAACCTGGGCCTGCGCTATGACGATTATGAGCAGTCCGGCAGCACACTGAATCCACGCCTGGCGGTTATCTATAATCCGGTCCAAGCCACTACCCTTAAACTGCTGTATGGCAGCGCCTTTCGGGCGCCCTCGCCCTATGAGCAGTATTATAATGACGACTATGTGACCTACCGGCCGTCCAGTGATCTGGATGCAGAGACCATCAAGACCCTGGAACTGGTGGTGGAGCAGCAGATCAACCAACAGCTTCGCGGAGTGGCCAGCATCTATCGATATAAGATGGATGAACTTATCGAGTTGGAATTCGATCCCACCGACCCGGACTGCACCGGCAATGACGAACCCGGCTGCCTCTACCTGGACAATACCGGCGCAGTGGAGGCCCATGGCCTGGAACTGGAACTGGAGGGCAAGTGGTCAAACGGCATCAGAGGGCGGGTGAGTTATACCTATCAGGAGACAGAAGACCAGGATACCGGTGAGATCCTGTCCAACTCACCGAAGCAGCAGGCAAAGCTGAATCTGATCCTGCCGGTCGTCGAAAACCGTCTCTCTGCCGGTGTCGAGGTACGCTATATCGATGAGCGGGAAACCTTGAGTGGCGAGCAGGTCGACGCCTACAGCGTCAGCAACCTGACTCTCTTTGCAGGCCAGGTTTACAAGGGATTGGATCTTTCCTTGAGCATCTACAATCTGTTTGACCAGGAGTACAGTGATCCGGGTTCGGAAGAGCATGTGCAGGACGCCATCGAACAGGATGGCCGCAGCTACCGGGCCAAGCTGAACTACGCATTTTAGGTTCTGCCTAAGCCTGTGGCTGCATGCTCTGGTGCTCGATTCGAGCCTGCCTGGATGGCCTGGGTCCAGCTCATCCTGCTTGCCGTCCTGGGTCTGGATTGCGGGGCGGCAGAACCACCTCGGATAGCCGTGTTCAGTAGCAGCCGGACAGAAGCCCATCAGCAGACTGTTGATGCCTTTACCGCCAGTTTGATCAAGTATCACCCATCCGCCATCATACTGCGCCTCTTGCCAGACAATAAGAACGCTGAACAAGACGAATTCACTGATCAGTTTCGTCAATCTCCCCCCGACCTCGTCTTTTGTCTGGGAATACAGGCTATGCGGATGGCGCACAAACAATTTCCTGGCCGGCCAATGGTTTGTACCTTTATCATGGATGAGCAGCAGGTGGCGGCAGATCCCAATGTCACCAGTATCTCACTGCGCATAGCCCCTAGGACACAATTTGATTGGCTACGGCGCTTTCTGCCTCATGCCAAACAGATCGGCGTGCTCTACGATCCACAACAAAACGGCTCTTGGGTCGACTTGGCGGAAAAGTCAGCTTCGGCAGTAGGACTGGAGTTGATCCCGATCGCGGTCAACGATCCCACCGATCTGCCGCTTGCCCTAAAGACTCTAGCCCGGCAGGCCGATGTCCTGTTAGGGATCCCGGATAAGACGGTCTATTCGCGGAAAACGGCAAAAGCAGTCCTGTTGTCCTCTTTTCGTAACCGCATACCCTTCGTTGGGCTGTCCAAATCCTGGGTGAAGGCCGGGGCGCTGTATGCCCTGGAACCGGATTACAAGGATCTCGGGATACAGAGCGATGCATTGGCTATTCGGGCCCTGGAGGGTACGCCAGTCAGCAAACTCCCAACGGAACCCCCTGAAAAGCTGGCATATACAGTGAATCTGAAAACTGCGGAACATCTGAAAACTGACATCTCGAGCGACCTGCTTGATGCCACCTCACAGATATACCGATAGCAGGGAGGCATTAGATGAAGATCAACACCCTGAGCCTGACCAGTAAATTCAACTTTCTCTCAATCCTGCTGGTCCTTCTGACATCGATCGCCATCGCTACGTTTGTTGCACGACATGAGTTGAATGCCAGTCTTATGCAGCTGAACGATCATGGCAGGAAGATTGCCGAGGTTGCAGCACAACTCAGTGAGTATGGGATCTACACAGAAGACCTGGAGAACCTCAACCAGATAGCCGAGGGTATTCTCAGTGAAGAGACGGTCTACGTCGCGTTCCTGAGAGACGATGCACAGCCTATCCTGGAGAGATCCTTCATAACCGGCTTTGCGCCACCCCGGATAAACAAAAACCCTTACGCTGACGGCTCACATAACGCCAGTGTGGCGATCAGTGAATTTAGCGCCGCTTCGGACCAGACAGCCTACCTGGATATCCTCACGCCTGTTGCCAGTCAGCAGCCGGTAAACCTGGGGGGATCGAGCTGAATCTGGAGCCTGAAGTCAGGACACCGGAGGTTATCGGCTTTGTACGACTGATCATCAGTCAGCAACCCATGCGTATCCGGCTTGATCAGGCCCTGATGTCGATCCTCATCGTCACCTGCCTGATCATTCTGGTGGCGGTGTTGCTGACCATTCTCCTGACACGTCGGATCATTGCACCCCTGACCTCCCTGGTACAGGCAACGGAAGAGATATCCGAGGGAAGGCTGGACCACCGTCTTGAGGTCAAGACAAAGGATGAACTGAGCCAGCTGGCGCATAGTTTCAATCGCATGCTCGAGCATCTACAAATCTCACGGGAGAGAGAAGAGAAATACCAAGACTCCCTGGAGCGGGAGGTGGAAGAGCGAACGGTGGAATTGGTCACAGCAAAGGAGGCAGCGGAGGCTGCCAGTAAGGCGAAAAGCGAATTTCTCGCCACCATGAGTCATGAAATACGCACCCCCATGAACGGCGTGCTGGGAATGACTGAACTACTGTTAGGCACCGATTTGCAGGTCAATCAGAAACGCTTCGCCGAAACCATCCAGAATTCAGGTGACGCACTGATGGTGATCATCAATGACATTCTGGATTTCTCAAAAATCGAAGCCGGCAAGATGGCCCTGGATTACCATGACCTGGATCTACCTCAACTGGTGGAGGAAACGGCAAGCCTGCTTGCTGATCAGGCGCATTCCAAGGGACTGGATTTGAACGTTGATATCCCGCTTGATATTCCAAAAATTTATCAAGGCGATGCCATGCGCATCCGGCAGATTCTGCTGAACCTGCTGGGAAATGCCATCAAATTCACTCACGAAGGTGAGATTGTCATCCGGCTGACACGAACCGGGCAGCAGGACCAGCAGACTGATTTCCGCTTCGAGGTTGAAGATACCGGCATCGGCATGACGCCCGGGTCCCAGAAGCAAATATTTGATGCGTTTACCCAGGCAGACGGCTCGACTACCCGACAATACGGCGGAACCGGCCTGGGACTGGCAATTTCCCGGCATCTGGTGGCGCTAATGGGTGGCGAGATGGGTCTGCACAGTGAAGTGAATAAAGGTTCCTGCTTCTGGTTTACCCTGCCATTGCAGCAGCAGTTAAACCTAACCGAAAAGCCGTTAGCGTCGCACTGCGATTTGACCGGGCTGCGGGTCTTAATCGTCGATGATAATGCCACCAACCGGGAGATTCTGCGCAATATAGCCAAGACCTGGAAGATGGAAAGCGATCAGGTGGAAGGGGGCAAGCAGGCGCTGGAGCTGCTGCGGCGTGCCGATGGCAACAATAAACCCTATCAACTTGCACTTCTGGACTGGCACATGCCGGAAATGGATGGCATGAAACTGGCGCAGCTCATCCGTGCCGAGCCCGGATACCAGAGCATGCGGCTTGTCATGCTCAGTTCCGGGGGAGTGGGCGATGAGCAGGCGCAGGCTGCGAAGGTTGGCATCGATCGTTACCTCAATAAGCCGGTGCGACAGTCTGAACTCTTCGATTGCCTGAATGAGTTGGTGGAGACGCCAACTTCCCACAAGCCCTGCTTCAAAGATCCACAACCGGAGGCGACCCCCGCCGACTTCAACGCTCACATCCTGCTGGCTGAAGACAATACGGTCAATCAAGTTGTGGCTCAGGAGATACTCGATGTTCTCGGTTGCCAGTCCACTACGGTTGAAAACGGACTTGAAGCGGTAGAAGCAGTTTCAAATGAGAAATATGATCTACTGTTGATGGATTGCCAAATGCCGGAACTGGATGGTTATAAGGCCACCCAATCCATACGCGTACGCGAGCAACAGAATGGCGGACAGCGAATTCCTATCATTGCACTCACGGCCAACGCGCTCGAGGGTGATCGTGAAAAGGCGCTGGCTGCCGGTATGGATGACTATCTGAGTAAACCCTTCACATTGGAGCAACTGAGTACCACGCTGTCGCGTTGGCTGCCCAATGTACCACAAGATAAAAGAACAGATGAGTCTGATCGCGCAGCCAGATAAAAATTGCGGGTGGCTTCATCGATCGTGAACAACTTGCCTGGTTACACACTACGTGGCTTGAATAAATATTTCTTACTCACTTAATCCTTCCAGAAACATCATAGTCATGACAAGCATGGAATTGAGCGCTGGCTGATAGCTGATTTGTGGTGCCCAGTTTAATTCTTATCCTTTCTCCCGACTCTCGCGATTATGAGTGAAGGGCATCTTTGAAGCCTTCACTTTTGCGAGTGTTTTCCCCTGAAATACTCGACCAGACTATTGAATCTCATTAAATAACAAGGCGTTATGGATGTGGCATGGATGCTGCTGAAGATGAGGTTATGTATGGGGCGGGTGATCCATCGGGTATCAACATAACAACAATGTGATGAGGAGGGGATGAGATGAATGTCAAACGAACCTTGTTGGCCGTACTGCTTGCGGGTTTTGCCCATGGGGCAATGGCCGCATGTCCGGCGGACGGCGCAACACCGATCAATATCGGGCCAACCAACCCGGTTAACGGCTTTCCGGAATATGTGCTCGATTCGGAAGGCACGGCCCTGCAGATCTGTCTGGATGAGGTGGCCAGTGACGGCTCACCGGTTGCCTGTCTGTTCGACCCGCCAGACCTCGATCCCAACAGCTTTTCGGCGCAGATCGGCTTTGGCGCCGAGGGCTTCTGGTGGCTGGCGGAAACGGGCATAGATACGCTGCGGTTGCCGGCACTCATAGTTCAGGCCGTGGAAGCGGTTTTTGTGTCTGAAGTGCCGGTGGATGGCGATCAGTTTCCGTTTACCCGCTTGCGTATCCGGATCGACGTGCCGGAGCCTGGACTCTGCTGATGTGACGCCATCCAGTCCTGGGAGTGATGCATTCGGTGATGCCGGCTTTTTCAGCACCCCGGATGGATTTTCTGCGTATGCGCATGCTGACGGCATTGCTGTTCCCAGTGGTGCCGGTGGAGACACTACGGTTGTGGAATCCTTTGGTGAAGCCTATGCCTTTATGGATGTGGAATTCTTCAACGGGGGAGCAGACACATTGACGGTGTATTTCTTCATCGACTATTTATGGGATTGGAGTTTAGGCGTTGATTCTGAAGCCTTGGAGTTTGCCGGTCTTGATCTCTTCCTGGAACTCGAGATTGATGGTGTGTTTACCACTCTGGTGGATATATCGACCTTTGCCGCACCCGGGGGAGTGATTTCGGCGGTGGCTTGGAGCTGTTTTCCATCGATCTCGACCCTTATGGATTTTCAACGATTTCCATGGATCTGATCGCCAGTGGCAGTGCTGATTCCACCGTGCCTGTATCCGTGCCGGAACCGGCTCCCCTCGCTCTGATGATACTTGGCCTGGCGGCTTTTGGCATGCGCCGGGGCCAAAGACTGGAGCCAGTTACAGCCTAGGGCTCAGATAAGTTGTACTAACCCCGGCAATGCCGGGGGTAAGTGGATTCAACTCTTGAATAGTTAAAACCGGTCGCGGTTACGGTTTCGAAACAGCAGGAAAAAAGGCCGGTGTGGTAAATACCCAGTTCCGGTCTTTTACCGGTGTATGGCAAGTGATGCACTCCTGGCTGAAGTCGGCATCCTTTCCGTATGGCTTCTGATCTTTTCCCACCCAGCGGGCCCAGCCCCAGCCGGTGCCGTTGGCGGCATATTTCTCCGTATCCCGAAACATGAACTCGGCGTGAACAAACTCATCCGGCGCAATGGCAGTCGGCCAGAATTCCTCCGCGACTTCCTTCCACACCACCTTGGCTAGCACTGATCCATCGGGCCAGGGATTGGTTTGACCCTCCCGCGCCGCCTGTATGGCCACATCATTGCCAAGAATTGCGCGCATCGAATGATTGTCGGTGCGGTGGGAGAGGGAGATGACACGCCAATTCGGGTAGTCGGATGGGAACTCGATGCCGTTGGGTGCAGCTGGAACAGATTCAGCTGTGGTGACCGTTGTAAATAAGCCAAGCAAGAAAAACAGAACAGGTTTAAAGGATGGTTTCATCGATGAGCCTCCAGTGCAATCAAGTTAATCTCTTAATATACAGCCGAAGAGAAGAATTATTCCCATGGTTGCACAGAGGTACTGAGTCAAAGAATCAAGCGGTCAGAGGTCAGTCGAATCTCCAACTAAGATACTCCATGCAATTTGTGTTCTATTTATAACGAATGGTTTCAGCGTTAAATAGTATCGGATCAAACAGAGATTAAACCTATGCAATCAAATGATTAAAGTTATCACCTTATTGCTCATACTATGTCTCTGATATGAATGTGTTACCTTTGATACTAAGTACACAGAATCGGATGGAATCATTGCCGGCACCGTAATTGCCATTCATGAAAATGGTGGATTCGATACCGTTCATCCGATCTGATACCGAATCTCTGGGCTAAGCCAGGTGAGGTGTCGGATGATGGTGTTGACAATGACGGTAATGGCTGGACAGACAATACCCTCGGTTGGGATGTTCAGGGTTGCACGGCAGCTACGTCGCCCGGCTGTGGTGACAACATGTACCTGGATAAGCATATGCCGCATCTAGAGTCCAATACGAGGCGACATGAAAGCCTATTGACAACTCGAAAAGCTGCTCAAACTCAGGCAGTAGCATCCGTTTTCCGCTGCATGGCACTGATTAAGTGCCGTGTGGTGGGCTAGGCTAAAGACCAAGAAACCAGTCAGAAGCCAACATGTTGGCCAGTTTCAGCTTTTTCTCGTGAGTAAAGCCAGTCAATAACCTAGCCCTACTCTGGACCAAATGTCGTTCTATGACTGGGTATTTGGCCAGCATGGACCTGCTCAAGGTTCGTGAAAGTAATCCTGGACTGGTTATGCTGAAATAGAAAGTGATTGCTGGTTGTGACAGTAACTTATTGTTTTTATAAAAGTATGGTGGGTCGTGCAGGGATCGAACCTGCGACCACCTGATTAAAAGTCAGATGCTCTACCAACTGAGCTAACGACCCAGAAAATGCAGTTCTCCACGAGCCCTGTTAAGCCAGCCATGTTTCATGGGCCTGCCGCATTTTGGAAGGCGGATAATACATTAGTTTTATGTTGGAGTGAAGCCTCAAAGCTTTTGGAGATGAGACAGCTTAAATATGGGTGGGATTTTCAATTTTTGTAGAATCTTGATGAAATTTCACTGGCCTAGGTTTTCGAATAATCAGTTTTTATGTCAAAGGTTCCGTCACTCATGGTAATGCGTATGCCGGGAAGCTTTTTTGCCTCCTTGCTCGTCTTCATCGCCCAACTTCCTCAGGTGGCTTCTAAACCCATGCATTGGAGGACTATAATTTCCACCTTCGTAGATGTGATTCGTAACCTCTCTAAGCGCTATCATGATGACAACCGCGACGGAAATACCAATCACCATGGCTATAAAAAAAGCAATTAAAAAACCCAAAAGCATGTTCATTAGCAATCCGTACGCGATTTGAACGGAGATTCATCCGACCATATGAGAAAAAATCAAGCTATATAGCCCTGAGCCATCAGGCTACAAACACAAATGGATTTCACCAGTGCTTCTGAGTAGCGGATTTTCTGGGAAATTATAACGTTATGGTTTTCTTAGGAAAATGTTAGGGCTTTTGTGCTGCGTAGCAGCAAGCCTTTCTACGCCTTCCCTATTATTCAAGAGAAATACGTTCCCAATACATCCGTCGTTAGCTCGTGCCCGAAAACTATACAGTATCCTAACCTTTTGAGGTAGTGGTGTTTTATCAATGATGCGATACCAAATATAAATTATGTCTATACTGGATATACCTGAATCAGTTACCCAACTTTCTTCCCTGACAACCAGCATTTAGATGCGGATTTTGTGTAAGGAGTTGGAATAACTATTTGCATGAATGCACATTTGTGAACCTATTCATTTTGTTCGATGTTTAATCGGATATCATGGCTGTAATTACAAGATCAAGTAGCAGCTTTATTTAAATAGTTGAATACAAATGCGGGAAGTTAAGGGCATTCACTGATCAGCACTACTACGATTTCTCATCGAGATACGATCATGCAGCCAAGAAAATACACACGTTTTCCCACAGACATTCCGATCAAGTTCTCTTCCGGAAACATGATCGGTGAACATCAGGTTTGTCTGCAGAACGCAGGTAGGGGTGGCCTCTGTTTGAGAGGGGCAGGCTGGTTAGAACCCGGTACGATCATCAACATCTGTATCCCATTCTCTGACGAACCCTGCAAAACCAGTGGCAGAATAGCCTGGTGTCAACCGGGGCAGAGGGGACGTTATCTGGTGGGCATTCAGTTCGAAGATGTGGTTAATCAGTCTGCCATAGAGGAAATAACCCTCATTGAACGTTTCAAGGATAAGCAGTGTGAAGAGAGAGGGATCCGAATGACCAGTGAGGAAGCGGCAAAAGAGCTGGGCGTGATCACTTAAAATACGCAGTGAAGCCGGTCTTTTCGGGCTACATTGGAAGTTAGTTGTCAGCTTGGATAGCAGTGGCTATGTATTTGCTTGAATTGGCTGACGCTAATGTCCTGCATAGAGTAAATCAATCCTATCTTTGTAATGTTCGAGAATTCGCGAGCGTCGAATTTTCATGGTTGGTGTCATCAGACCATTTTCAATGGTCCAGGGTTCATTGACAATTGAAATACGACGGATTTTCGCATAGCCTGGAAAAGTGTCCAGTTGTTGTGAAATCCGCTTGATCAACCTTAGCTCCAACGCTTCGCTGATATCACGGGGATCGATGGAATAATCGCTCACAGGCCTTAGGATTAAGCATCAAAAGTGCTGACAGATAGGGACGCCCTTCACCGATGACAATTACCTGATCGAACAGACTGTCCAATGCAATGCACATCTCCATGTCGGCTGGCGGTACCTTTTCACCATTTGCCAATACGATGATCTCTTTGATCCGGCCAGTGATAAAATATATGGCCATCCTCAATTCTGACTTTATCACCGGTATGTAACCATCCTTCACCGTCAATAATCTCAGTCGTGGCGCTGGGATTGTTCCAGTAACCCAACATTACACTGGGACTGCGGCACAGTAACTTGTCATCGGCGCCAATTTTAGTCTCGATTCCCGGCAGATTGACGCCTACGCTGGCGGGTAGATTGTTTTTAATCGGATTTGCGGAGATGATCGGGCTGGTCTCGGTCAGGCCATAACCCTGTAATATGGGGATGCCCAGCCCAATGAATACTTTTGCGATGTCCGGGGTGAGGGGCGCACCGCCTGGAAACGGGCCTATTGTTACCGCCTTGAAGTTTCTGTTGGATCTTACTTGCGACAAGCCTGTTCAGTGGCGGCCAGGCCAGTTGTTTTGCTGACCAACCTCTGCGTCCCTGTTGCTGTTCAAAGCATTGCCAGCCGGCGGTATCTATCGCCGCATTAAAGATTTTTCGGGCCAGCCCCGAATCATGTTCCAGT
>CAWBPR010000002.1:0-312085 GCA_963790775.1 uncultured Gammaproteobacteria bacterium
CATGTCCCGACGACCATCAACACACACATGAACAATCACTTTGCTACCGGTAAACTCATAAATTGCTCTGTAAGGTTTAAAAAACACTTCGCGATAATCTTTAATACCTTGCCGAATCAATTCAGGCGGGTAAGCCCCACGCTCTGGGTTCTGCTCTAAATTGAGAATCAATGTTTCTAATTCATCTAAAACATGATCTGCGTTATCTATGGCGTCTTTCTTGGCAATGTAATAGTAAATGTCATCGATATCCTTCTCAGCTTCGAGGGTTAGGATTACCTGGTATTTCTTCAATGTTGTGCATCCTTAATCCGTCTCCTGATAGCACCGAAGGCTTTCTTTGCTGTTGTATATTCACCCTTGGCATAGGATTGTTTACTCTGCGCAATCATCTTCAGCATAGATAACGATTCTTGGTCTTGTTCGTATTCCGCTAAATCGATTAATACAGCTTTGGCTTCACCATTTTGCGTTATCACCATAGGTGTATGATTCTCATGTACCTCTCTGATCGCTTCGGCAGTATTTTGTTTTAAATAACTGATTGGCTTGACAGACTGGCTTAATTTCATAAGTAGTTACCGTTTGGGGTTTTGAAGGTACCATATATAGTCTTTATAGCGTACCATGTCAATTTCTTGGTTTTTCCCTATGAGATTTGTTAAAAGCTCATCTATTTCGAAAAATAACTGTCACTCGCTGTATGAAAATCACCATCGTCCTCAATGACGGTTTCCTTCGATCATTGATAGGTAATGATTGCCTGAGGCCAATGGCCGCAACGCCCTGCTGACTTTTGTCGTTAAATGATTCAGTTTTGTGTGGCTTCTCGATCGCGCAGTGGCTATTACACCTCCATGACTTCAACCCGGTCTTTACCCTTGTGCTTCGCCTGATAGAGTGCGGTATCGGCGCGACTGAACAACAGTCCAGGCTTCAGCGAAGGCTCCGGCACCAGGCTCGATACGCCGAAGCTCATGGTCACTTCGAGGATTTCATCCTGGTAACGGCTTGTCAGCCCCCGTACAGCATCCCTGATGGATTCCGCCAGGGCGAACGCGCCATCCAGATCAGTTTCGGGGAGGAGTATGGCAAACTCCTCTCCACCGATGCGAGCCACGAAGTCAGCTCCGCGTCGGATGTGCTGCTCTAAAAGCGCAGCGACCGCCTTAAGCACCGTATCACCGGCTACATGCCCATGGGTGTCGTTGCAGTGCTTGAAGTTGTCGATATCCGCAATCACCAGTGACAACATCTGCTTGTCACGCCGAGCGCGATACCACTCTCGCTCCAGGGCAGCTTCGAAGGCTCGACGATTGGCCACCCCAGTGAGGTAGTCGTACATCGCCTGATACTGACTATTCATGCGCAGTACAATCGATTCATGGGCCGTCTGATAGATGTCCCTTGACCGCAGAAACAGTAATATAAAGTAAAAGGGCAGCACAAATCCCACCGCGTTTGCCACCAATGGCCTGTCCAACATAAGCTGCAGGCTAATCGGGGAGACAGCGAGTAAGAGGAACACCAGATAGGCAGTGCGGTGAAATGACAGGGACACCGCAGCCGCTGCGCACATACCAGCAATCAGCAATGCCAGGAACAGGCCCTGTTCCGGCTGATTCGGCAGGTAGAAAAGACCGCCTGCCACTCCCCACAACACACCGGAAATCACCACTGTTACGATATACCATCGTTCCCAGCGTTGTATCTCGATGTCACTGATAATCCCGGTGGGAAAGTGTCGTCCCGTTAACCACCTGATGACACCGAACAGGATCATGAACGATAGCCAGGTAATCAGCAGGCTTTTCTGGATCGTAGACCACAAGCCAACGACCAAGGTCAAGCTTCCCGCAAGATTACCTAATACGCTATACGTCGAATGGCGCGCCAATATTCTGAGGTGTTCGGCTCGGGCGTGAGCCTCTCGCTGCGGTTCCGATCGGACATGCCTGAGGAAATCAAGGTCGTTAGTTTTTCTTCTCTGCAAAGCTGTATCCCTCAGCTGAATGCGGCGCCATGCGCAAATTCTCTTATGAGGCAGCAGGGCGTCATTTCTTGTGATTATTATTTTAGAAAAGAGGTATTTCTCGTGTGTTTCTCATCTCCCTCAATGTGTAACCAGATGTTGCAAAATCCTGACCATGCTCGAGACCTGCCCCTCAACGAGGGCCTTTCGCGACTTTATAAAATTTATTGCTTGCTTCGATCAATGACCTGAATCGCACAACGGTCTTGGACAATCTGACTATCGCTCGTCGACCGACCGCTCCATGAGAAAGCGCTCAAAAGGCACACCCTCGCGGACCACATGCTCGGTACCTACCTGTCGAAAACCGCAGCATTCGAAGAGCGGGCGGCTGAAAACACTGGCCTCGGCGGTATAACGGCCCGAATACGGTGTCGCATGTTCCTTGAGGACGAATTTCAGCAACGCCAACCCGACGCCCTGTCTGTGCCAACCCCCCCTGACATAGACAGATGCAATGTGTCCGTCTGCAGCGATGCCGCAAAATCCGACAATCGCCGAACCTTTTTCTGCGACATAGGTTTTTACGTCGGATATAAAATCACTAAAGGCATCTTGCCTGGCAAAGGCTGACCAGACAGCTATCTGCGCGGCTGTATATGCTGTTGGCGCCGCACTCAGGACCGCGTCGGCATAGATATCACGCAGTGTCGGCAGGTCAGTCAGGGTGGCTGAACGAATTCTCATAGGACGCACAATGTTCAGAACAGCTTTAGTCGAGTTTAACCCGTCAATGGACGGAATATCTCGGTCAGGTTGAGTCCCGCTGTGCTTTCTTAACGTAGCAATGCCCTTGGATTCATGACGCCAGTAGTGGATCATGGGAGTATTGGCCAGTCACAAAGCACAGGAAGACCCAAACTATGGACAACATGAACGAACTCGAAAATCAGGGACATCCCGACCCGGGATTTCGCTCGCTTGAGAACAAAGTGAGCACGCTGGAACGGCAGATAGCCGAACAACAGGACCAGCTGCGTGACTACGAGAAGTCCCTGGTGGAGCGTATTGCCGACGTCGACGACGATCGCCGTACGACCGCATCCAAGCTGCAGCGGGCCTGGCAGTCCCAGCGCGAAGAGATCAATGACCGCTTGGGGCGACAGATGGTGATCGTGATCGGCGCCTTGGTCCTGTTCCTGGTCGTGGTTGGCGTTGTCCTGTTCCTTGCATACCACCAGGCAAATATCGACCGGCAGCTGCTGGCCGACGACTTGGCCGAACTCAAGCTGGAACTGGATCGGACGTCCGGGAAGTCAGCTGTTACAGATTCTGTGAGGGCTGAGCTGACCCGATTGTCTGCCGCGGTCAACGAGATCTCCTCCTCCCTTGGTCAGCAGGACGAGGAACAGACTGACAGTCTGGACGCTATCCTCAAAGACGAGCGCATTGCCCGCGATGAGGTTGATGCTGTGGTTGGCGCGGAAGTCCAACAGCTGGAGGCCAAGCAGGAAAGCCTGATGCGGGAACTCGAGACCATGCGCGAGGCACTGGAAACTGCGGAGGTGACAAAGGCCGCGCCCGGTCCCGGCCTGTCTGACAGCTCACCCGCAGAGGACGCGAAACAAGACTCCGCGCAAGCGCCCGCCACCACGATTGTCGAACCACATTTGAATTTCACCCCTACCCCTCCCACCGAAGGGGTAAGCCGTCCCGACGAGACACCTGTTGCCGCCGCGGAACAACCCTTCGGCGACGACTCAGGGCAAGCGGTCACGGATGTGAGCCCGGACGCGAACACAACGAAAACCGTGTTCGTTGCTGACCGCACCTACCTGCTCCAGCTGATCGGATTCTATAAATTGGATGACCTGCTGAGGTTTGCCAATCGAAACGATATGCCGGAACGGCTGTACTACAGCGAGGAGATTGTCCGGGGACGTACTTGGTTCTCATTGATCCATAGCCTGCACGAGAATTACGCCTCGGCCTCGGCCCAATTGCAGAATCTGTCGCCCGCACTCGTCGCTATGGATCCCTGGATACGTCCTATCCGCGTTGGAGTTGAGTTAACGGTACTTGATACTGATTCGCAGCGGCGACCGTGACTTTTGTGGTGAACAGGCCAGATATAAGCTAAAGAGGCGTGGTTTGGTCCTGGCTGGGCCGCCTATGTGGCGGCAACGAGCATTGCGGGCACCCCTTCACCCCCCGGCATGACAGGGAGGCACAGCGTTAGTGGCTGGTGGATTCGATGCCCCTGGGCCAGTTGTCCCCTAACAAGGCAGTCGAAGCATCGCTGGATGAGGTGCTCGTCGGGGCGCTTGCAGGGAATGCCGCGTTGTTGCAGCAGCTCCACACTGCCAGTGCGGTCGATCCGGCGGCTGCAGTAAACGCTGGGCAGCATCTCACGTCGCCGCATCGGTCAGGGCATATTGGGTTGTGCGATCTCCCTGGGGATAGTTGAATCACTTCGAGGCTGATTGATTGAAATTGGTAGATATAAAAAAGATAGCAGCGTATCTATACATCTCTCAAAAACCTTCGTTTTATGAGATGATGGCAATGTCCACTTTGCACAGCACATACCGGACACTGCTGGCATTTTCACTTTCGAGGAGAGTCGATGAAAAGCAGACATTCTTGGCTCGTTACCTAATAGTAACAAGATGCTGTTAGCAGTCATTCAATGATAAATCATGTACCATCCGCATAGCGAGGGGTATGAAGTATTCATTCGATCAAGTTCATTTGTTCGAAGTACTTGTCTCTCTCTCAGGTCAGCTTCCAACATATTCAGCCTCGTCCAGCCGCTCCGGCGAGGGTTCTGACGGCCGCCGCGAGAGGCGCCATATCCGGCAGGGGCTTTCTGAAGATATGCATATTTTCGATGCCGATGGCCTGTAAATCGTTTGGCAACTCGTAACCGGCGGTGCCGGTATGAATCAGGAATTTCAACGCCGGCCGCAGGCGTTGCAGTTTGAGTATCGCGGCATCGCCATCCATACCCGGCAGCCGCAGATCCATGATGCAAACATCGAAGTCAGCCCCCTGGACAAGCATTTCCAGGGCCTCTTCCGCCGAACCTGCAGTTCGGACTTCCATACCCTCGTCCTCCATGTAGGCTTGCAGTGTGCCGGCCACACCCGGCTCGTCATCAACCACCAATAAGCGCAGATTCATGATGCCTCCGTACCCGCTATCGGGAGTCGTATCGTGAACCGGCACCCTTGCCCCTTGCGGGAAGAGACCGTGATGGAGCCTTTGTGCTGATCGGTAATGATAAAATAGGATACCGACAACCCCAGTCCCGTGCCTATGCCGACATCTTTAGTGGTAAAAAACGGTTCGAAGGCGCGCTTGCGGGTAGCCAGGTCCATTCCCGGGCCGTTGTCTTCAACTTCGACTCTGGCAAAATCAGCATCACGCCGGGTTCGCAGGGTGATGCGGCGCGGCAGGGGTGTCTCCGCCAGGACCATCGCGTGAGCTGCATTCTTGATCAGGTTGAGAAATACCTGCTCGATCTGCGGGCGGTCGCAACACACGCCGCCCAAAGAGGCATCGTACTCCCGCACCACCTCGATCTGGCGGAAGTCGTAATTCTTCTTCAGATCGTAGTCACTACCCGCCAGCCGCACTACTGTCTCCAGCATTTCATCCAGACGGTTGGGGATACACTCCGAAGTACTGCGGCGGCTGAAAGCGAGCATGTCCGCCACGATCTTGCTGGCCCGGTTAGCGGCCTCCAGTATCCCGTCCATGAAACCGGTGATGTTCCGATCCTGCAGATAGCGATGGAGAACTTCCAGATCCAGCCCCAGCTCTTCCGCTTTGGCCTGGTTGACAGGCAGATCCATTGAGACGCGGCGCAGCACATTCTGTGCACTCTGCATGATGATGCTCAACGGATTATTGATCTCATGGGCCATGCCCGCCGCCAGGCCGCCCACCGAAAGCATTTTCTCGGTCTGCACCATCATCTGCTCGATGCGGATGCGCTCGGTGATGTCGTCCATGCGGAGCACCGCCCCCGTGGTGTCATCGGCAAGCAGTGGATAGATCATCACTTCCGCATAACGGGTCTCGTGATGCTGCTTAATCGGCAGACGTTCAGTATGGATCGGCTGCTGGCGGCGGATGGCTTCATGGACGTTGGCAATCTGCCCGGCCAGTTGTGGGAACAACTCCTGGAAGTCTCTCCCAACGGCTTTATCCTGACTGATGCCTGTACTGCTCTCGGCACTGCGATTCCACTCCGTAACCCTGCCTTGTGCGTCCACACCCACCAGCACCGATGGCATGGAGTCAATGATATTCTTGAGGTAGGAACGCATACGCCGGATTTCCCGCGCCGCTTTGCGCCGCTCGGTCTCGTCCTCTACTTCTCCCACCACCCGCACCGGGCGTCCCTCGGCATCCCGTATCAGACCTGCCTGCACGCGGACATGAATAATGTGGCCATCCTTGTGCAGGTAGCGCTTCTGTAGTGTGAAGCGGTTTGAATCACCGCGTTTCAGCGCATCGAGGAGACGTCGCGTCGCTGCGCAATCATCCGGATGCGTGAAGTCTTTGACAGACATCTTGGCCAACTCGGCCTGGGAATAACCGAGCAGCGCGGATAAGGCCGGATTGGAGTCGAGCAGCCGTCCCTCCAGGTCCGCTGAGGCGATGCCGATAGGCGCATTCTCCAGGGTAAGGCGCATATACTCCTCACTCTGTCGCAAGCGGTTATCCGCTGCCTGACGTTCCAGTTCCAAGGCGATGCGGTCAGCGAAAATACCGAGGATCGGATGCGTCCAGGCATTCGGCTGCATGGGTCGTGTATCCAGTACTGCGACCAGGCCCAGGGTGGCGCCGGTGGAGTCGATCAGCGGTACCCCAAAATAGCTTTCCACACCTAAATCCTGCAAAAACCGATCCTGCGGAAAACGCAGGGCGGCCCCGCTCGGTACGATTTGCATACCGGAATCGAGAATTTCCCGACAGGGAGTGCCCGCAAGCTGATAAGTCATGTTCTGTCTGAATGCATCGTCCATCCAGAACGCCAGGGTCTGAATGGACTGCTGTGTGTCGTCGCTGAAGACGCCAACCAGGGCGAACTTAGCGCCGTAGGTGCGGGCCAGTTCCCTGGCGCAGTTGGCGACGAAGTCCTGGCCGCCGCCCAGCGCGGTGGATGCGGCCAAGGCGCGCAGCGCCTGTTCGGTTTGCATGCGTTCACTGATGTCGAGAATCATTCCCTCCAGCGCCGTGACACTGCCTGCTTCGCTGTAGACGCCGCAGCCATGCTCCCAGAGCCACTTCTCCTCACCCGTTGCGGTGCGGATACGGTAGGTGAGATCGAATGGCAGCTGAGCAGCCAGCGCCGTCTGCACCCCGTTCCACACCATCTCCCGATCTTCGGGGTAAATCAGGCTGGCAAAAGTGACAGCGCCTTCCACCAGATCGGTGGGACGGTAACCGGTAATCTCTTTACCACCTTCGCTGACGAATTCCATGCTCCAATTCCGATCATTCCTGCATCGATAGACCATGCCCTGCACATTGCTCACCAGTGTCTCCAGGCTGCGTCTGCTCTCACGCAGTGCGCGCTTTGCCAATATATGCTCGGTGACATCTGTACCGGTGCCACGGTAACCTTCGAAATGGCCCGCTTTATCGAACACGGGTTTACCGCTGATCTTGAAGTGGAAATGCCGCCCCGGGGCTTCATCGAAACTGGCACGATAGATGAAATCCCGGAATGGCCGATGGTGCTCAAGGTCGTCCTGATGCTGTTTCCAGTCTTCAGAATCCGGAGCCTCTCCCGCCAGCTCCCAGCGAGTTTGACCCACCACCTGGGTCAGCGCCACACCGGTCAAGGTGCGGAAGCGGTCGGAGACGAAGCTGAGGCGAAACTGCTGATCCATTTCCCAGGTCCAATCACTGGCCGCCTCGGTAACATCACGCAGGTGCTGTTCGCTTTTGCGCAATGCTGATTCAAACGCTTTCTGCTCACTCAGATCATGAATGATCCCGGTAAAAAACCCCTTATCGCCATAGCGAGCCTCGGCCACCGAGAGATACATGGGGAAGGTACTGCCATCCTTACGGCGGCCGTCCACTTCGCGCCCGATACCGATTATTTTGCGTTTACCGGTATTTAAATAGTTGTGCAGATAACCATCGTGCTGGCTGTGATGGGGCTCAGGCATCAGCACAGAGACGTTCCGTCCCACCAGCTCCGCGGATAGATAGCCGAACAGTTTCTCAGTCGCCGGATTGACGAGGCAGATATTTCCCTCTGCGGTGATTACCAGGATCGCATCGACCGCTGTCTCCACGATGGACTTAAGAAGCGCACTATCGATGGACGGTTTGGCGCTGTCGTCATCTTCACGCATCAAGATTACTCCATATCTCCAGTTGAACAGCACACGTCTAGGCACCGGGTCGGAGACATCTGCAGTATTGCTATCATTGCAATATAGACCACCAATACCAAGGCGAATTCTCAATCCTCCGCCTCCTGGCCAATTACAGAATCGAGCCAAACAGGTTTTTCCGGGTTAGCCAGTTCAGGATCAGATCATTTCCCAACGATGTCCCTTTAGTTTGTCAGGTAACTGGTTGAGTGAAGTTCAGAATGATCTTACAGAGCCCCGCACTAATCCACATGGCTCGGGTGGATGATTACCCCTCGCCTGAGAGTCTCAGTTCCCGACCTGGTAGCAGCAGGGCCGGTATGAAAATGGCATCCGATAATTCAGATCATATTCTCCAATCACCTCGAGACGAAGTGGCTGCCACCGGTTGTCCTCTGGGTGCTGCAAGAAGATATTCGGCGCCGGCGGATTTCTCAAACATCGAACAGGGTGGATCCGATAGGTGATGATGCAGGCCCTGTATGTAATAATCCTCCGTCTGGGATACGGCTCCAGCAGCACCGAATGAGGCGAAGTGGCACTCTCCGACTATATCAACACCTTTGGACAGGACCTGCTCAAACGCTATGGCGAACGGGTCCACAAACTGGCCATCAATGCCGGACTCACCTGCCCCAACCGGGACGGCAGCAAGGGCCGTGGCGGCTGCACCTTCTGCAATAATGCCTCTTTCAATCCCGCCTCCCGCCGTCCTCCCGGCATTGCGGAGCAGATCGAATCGGGACGGAGGGTAATCCCCAAGCGCACCGGCGCCAGGCTCTATATGCCCTACTTTCAGGCTTATACCAACACCTACGCCGATGTATCCTACCTCGCCGGTCTCTATGCACAGGCACTCAGCGAACCGGATGTGGTCGGCATCTCAGTCGGCACCCGGCCCGACTGCGTGCCTGAGCAGGTCCTCGACCTGCTGGCCGGTTATCAGGCTGAGGGCTTCGAGATCTGGCTGGAGCTGGGCCTGCAATCAGCCTGCGATGCGACGCTCGAGCGGGTCAACCGGGGACATGGGTTCGACGAGTACCGAAGCGCCGTGCTTGCAGCCCATGCGCGGGGACTGCCGGTCTGCACCCATCTCATTGCCGGGCTGCCCGGTGAAGGCCGGGAGGCGGCGCTGCAAAGCCTCGCCCAGGTCCTCGAACTGGGCGTGGAAGGACTCAAGCTGCATCCACTGCATGTGGTCAAGGGCACCATGCTCGCCAACCAGTGGCGGGCCGGGGAATATGCTCCCCTGACCCCCGCCGACTATATCTCCCTGGCGGCGGATATGATCGAGCGCACACCACTCGAGGTGCGTTATCACCGGGTCACCGGCACAGCGGAACGAGCCATCCTGCTGGCGCCGGACTGGTGCGCGCAGAAATGGGCCATACTCAACGGCATCGAGACTGAACTCGCCCGGCGCGGCAGCAGTCAGGGCTCCAGTCTGACGCAGGAACTGGCAGTCCATTCAGGCACCCATGGCTGAAATCAATCTGACATCAAACACTCTGAGGCGAACTCATGGATCTGGTCTGTCCGGCAGGTAACCTGCCTTCACTCAAGGCCGCCGTGGACAACGGCGCCAATGCGGTCTATTTCGGCTTCCAGGATGATACCAATGCGCGCCACTTTGCCGGCCTCAATTTCACCCCGGCCAAGATGCAGCAGGGTATCAGACTATGCGCGCCAGAGCGGGAGTGAAAATCTATCTGGCGTTGAATACCTATCCCCAGCCCCATGGCTGGGAGCGCTGGCAAAATGCGGTGGACCGTGCCGCCGAGCTGCAAGTGGATGCACTGATCGCAGCCGATATGGGCGTGCTGGAGTATGCCTCCTCGCATTACCCGGATCTCAATCTGCACCTCTCGGTACAGGGCTCGGCCACCAACTATGAGGCGCTGCGTTTCTATCATGAGCACTTCGGGGTGCGCCGCGCAGTGGTGCCAAGGGTATTGTCGATCTCCCAGGTCAGACACCTGGTGGAGCACAGCCCCATCGAAATTGAAGTGTTCGGCTTCGGCAGCCTGTGTGTGATGGTCGAAGGACGATGCATTCTCTCCTCCTACGCCACCGGCCAGTCACCCAACACCTTCGGCGCCTGCTCACCCGCCAGTCATGTCGAGTGGCGCGAAACCGAACAGGGCCTGGAAACCCATTTGGGTGGCGTGCTGATCGAACGCTATGGCAGGGGTGAAAATGCCGGCTATCCAACCCTCTGCAAGGGACGCTTCGTGGTCGGAGGGCATACCTACCATGCCATTGAGGAACCCACCAGCTTGAACACGCTGGAACTCCTGCCTGAACTCCAGGCCACGGGGATCGCGGCGATCAAGATCGAAGGCCGTCAACGCAGTCCGGTCTATGTCGCCCAAGTAACCGAGGTGTGGCGCGCCGCCCTCGACGCCTGCGCCCGGGACCCGGAAAATTATCGCCCGCGCAGCGCATGGATGGCGCAACTCGACAAGGTTTCCGAAGGAACCCAGACCACTCTGGGCGCTTACGCCCGACCCTGGCAATAATGCAGTAAGCAATGATGAACAATACCCTCAGACTTTCCCTCGGTCCTCTGCTCTACTATTGGCCCAGGGACCAGGTCCTGGAATTCTATGCGCAGATGCTGGAATTGCCGTTGGACATCGTCTACCTGGGAGAGACGGTCTGCGCCAAACGCACGCTGCTGCGCACCGCAGACTGGCTGGAGCTGGCGGAGGGTTTTACGGCTGCCGGCAAGCAGGTGGTGCTCTCCACTCTGGCGCTGCTGGAGGCGGAGTCCGACCTCATGCGGTTGCGGCGTCTGTGTGCCAACGGGCGGTTTCTGGTCGAAGCAAACGACGTGGGGGCTATCCATCTACTCGAAGGACAACCCTTCGTGGCCGGCCACAGCGTCAATATCTACAACGGCAGAACCCTGGCCATGCTGGCCCGCCAGGGGCTGAAACGCTGGGTGTTTCCGCTGGAACTCTCTGCTGAAACCCTGGCTGAAATGCAACACGAACGACCGGCAGGGGTTGAGACCGAGGTATTTGCCTTTGGCCGCATGCCGCTGGCCTACTCCGCGCGTTGCTTCACCGCCCGCGCTCACAAGCTGCCCAAGGACGACTGCCAGTACCGTTGCCTCGACTATCCCGACGGCCTGACCCTGTCGACCCAGGACGAGACCCGCTTTCTGACGATCAACGGCATCCAGACCCAATCGGCCAGGAGCCTCAACCTGATCACTGAGTTGGGGCGGATGCGCGACCTCGGAGTGGATATCATCCGCCTCAGCCCCCAGGCGAAGCACATGAAAACTGTCGTCGAGACCTTCAGTAAAGCCTTGAGTGATGAACTTGATCTGCAGCAGGCGGCAGCGCTGCTTGAATCGCTACTGCCGACCGGCAGTTGTGACGGTTACTGGCATGCCAGGGCCGGCATGGAGACAAGCCAAGTGCCGGTCGGTGCAACTCGCGGCTGATTCTGACCGGTTCAGGAAAACCGGCGGATCAGATCAGTGGAGAGATTCATCAGTTTAAGGAGAGGACCAAGCCGATCTTCCAGCTCCAGGGCATCGAGAAAATTCTTCACATAGAGCCCGAGTTCGGTATCCCCTCCCAACTTCAGGCGGCGGTTGAAGAACAGGGTATCCGCGTCCTCACGCCGGGTCGCCAAGAGCAGAAAGTCATACACACAGCCGCTGATGCTCAAATCATCCGCCCGCCGATCAGCTACCACACTCAAGCGGTTTTGGCGCAGTGTTATGTGGAAGATCAGGCGCGCATCCGTCACCTCAACCCGCATCACCCGGTCCTGCAGAAAATCCAGTTCACCTTCCGCCAGTTCAGCTGCGAACAGACGGTTCAGTATCTGCACCAACAGGGTGTTATGCACCCGGCGGGGGATGAGGGCTAAAGGAAATGCCAGTGGAGCGGGCATAAGCGGTGCGGGAGAGATCGATTGTGAGGTGCTGTTCATAACTGCTTGGCATTGATCTGTCGAAGCCGTTCATCCTCTTGCAACCCGGAGACAATGTCAACATCAAGTGGGGGCCAGGCTCTGTTTAGAGAACACCAGCTTTGATGGCATCCAGCCAGATGCAGGCCATGACAATGCCGCTGCATAGTTCCAGTCTGAGTTTCCGGTATACTCGGAAATGATAAAATTACCTGATCCTGGACCTGCCATGCATACCTTTCTCCACGCTGCCGCTCATGGAGCACCGACTCATCAATTGCTCGATAGCTGTTTGCACGCCATGGGGGTAATCCCAGAGGAAGCCAATGTCGGCTTTGTGTATGCGACAGACAGTCTTGCCGGTGACCTTCAGGAACTGCTGGTGAGATTGAAAACCCATGCGCCACAGGTCAGTTGGGTGGGAAGCATCGGAATCGGTCTCTGTTCGACAGCCCAGGAGTATTACGAAGAACCGGCCCTAGCATTGATGATTGGCGCTTTTCCTGAGAACAGTTTCCGCATCGCCCCTGCCCTGTCATCCGACACTACCGATGCTGAGCTGGATAACTGGTGGAAACAGCAGCAAGCCAGTTTCGCGCTGCTGCATGGTGATCCCACCAACCCCCGGATAGTTGAATCATTGAACAGGATAGCTGCTGAGTCCTATACCAGCTTCCTGAATGGTGGCTTGAGCTCCTCCAGCAGTGAAAACTACCAGATTGCAGACCGGGTTATCAGTGGTGAACTCTCCGGCATCCTGTTCAATGAACAGGTCGAGGTGCTCACTGATCATACCCAGGGCTGCTCTCCCATCGGGCCCATCCACACCCTGACCGAGTCCCGGAGAAACATCGCCGTCCGTATCGACCACCGTTCTGCTGTAGAGGTATTGAAAGAGGATATCGGTGAAGTCATGTCCAGAAATCTGCCGCAGTCCACCGGCTACATCTTCACCGCACTGCCAATACCGGGTTCAGACACAGGGGATTACCTGGTTCGCAACCTGATGGGAATAGACGAGGATCAGGGTCTGCTCGCCATCGGCGATTACCTGGATGACCAGAATCAGATCATGTTCTGTCGTCGTGATGGCAACAGCGCCAGTGAAGATATGCTCAGGATGCTGCGGCGTCTGAAGACCCGTCTCGGCGGCAGGGAGATCCGTGGTGGGATCTATATCTCCTGTCTCGGGCGCGGGCGCTACCAGTTTGGCGAACATTCAGAAGAGATGAAGATGATTCAGCATGAATTGGGAGGATTTCCCCTGGTGGGTTTTTTCGCCAATGGAGAAATCTATAACGGCCGGCTTTATGGTTATACGGGTGTCTTGAGCCTGTTCGTCTGAGATCATCCGCTCAGCCGCAAATATCCGGACAATCCCGCGGAATCACTGAAAGTGTCAGCCACTGCATGATCCCTCTCAATCTGCCCTTTTCAGGAAAACGGGGTTAGCAAGGACGGTATCCGGCGAAATATCCATTCCATTCGCCTATAATTCAAGATTATATTTACCTAACCGACATGCTATACCGCCGCTGTTTGTGGCTAATTGTCGATCAGCTCCAGGAATATCAGCGACCCGTTTCTGACTGATCCTGCAATTCGGACCCTTTGCAGACCATGCTCACTTGACAGTGAAACTACCTTAAATTAATAAGTGTAAGAATGACCATTCAGAGAGAAATTTTCTCATGGAATCCTGAAAAAGGTTTCACATGTGAGGCATTCCCGATCGCGGATGAAGCACAGCTGATCATAGTATTTGCCTCAGGTGATCTGGCTGATATCTGGCAAGCCCCCCTGCGACAGATAGCTGACGCCTATCACAATGCGCTCGTTGTCGGTTGCAGCAGTGCGGGGGAAATCCTTGACCTCCAGGTAAGCGATGCCAGCATCGTTGCTGTCGCGTTGCGTTTCGATGCCACTGAGACACGTGGCGCACTGGTCGAATTGGGACAGCGCAGCACCAGCGAGGCAGTCAAAGAGCTTACCAAACAACTTGACCCTCAGGGACTGAGGTACACTTTTGTGCTGTCCGACGGACTGGCTGTGAATGGTTCTGAACTCGCAGCGACGCTACGCGCTAATTTTCCTGAAGATGTGGTTATTACCGGTGGTTTGGCGGGTGATGGCGACCGATTTCAACATACAGCCGTGTTCTACAATGGCGCGATACTCAAGGATGCTATCGTGGCGGTGGGATTTTACGGAGTGCGCCTGAAAATCGGGCATGGTTCACTCGGCGGCTGGGATCCGTTTGGACCGACACGGACAGTCACCAGATCCGCGGGCAATGTGCTGTATGAACTTGATCACCAATCCGCACTTGAACTATACAAACGCTATCTTGGATCCTATGCTGATAACCTGCCCGCCAGCGGCCTCCTCTTCCCGTTGAGTATCACCACGGAAATCGAGGGGCATGAACTGGTGCGTACGCTGCTCGCCGTAAATGAACAGGAGCAGAGCATGACGTTTGCAGGGTCCATACCCGAGGGAAGCAAAGCCAAACTCATGAAGGCCAATTTCGACCGCCTGGTCGACGGGGCGATCGGTGCCGCGACGCAGACATTGAAAAGTATGCAGGACGATGCTTCAGTTGCCCTGCTCATCAGCTGCGTGGGCAGAAAAATGGTCCTGCGTGACCGCATCGAAGAGGAAGTTGAAGCGGTACGTGAGGTATTGGGCAATACCCCGACAATCATCGGGTTCTACTCCTATGGCGAATTGTCACCGGTCGTCAACGGCGCCTGTGAACTCCACAACCAGACGATGACCATCACCACTTTTACGGAAACCTGACCTTGCACCCCCTGTTGCGCCGACAAATAAAGCGTTATTACGATGATCAGAAATTGCCGCCTGAATTGTCGCGCTTGATCGGTGCTATCGACCAGACCTATTCACAGAATGACCAGGATAGAGAACTGCTTGAACGATCGCTCGAACTGAGTTCCCGGGAATTGAACGAACGCTATGAAGGAATTGAGCGGCAGTTGCGGATCAACAAAGCTGCCAAGAAAGACCTGGAACATACCCTGTCACTCCTGGATGCAACTCTGGACGCTACCGAGGAAGGTATTCTAGTGGTGGACGGGTCCGGCAGAATCGTCAAGTTTAACGAGATATTTATCAAGATTTGGGGCACCCCGAGAACATTGATGGAAAGCGGGGATGATGATGCCGTGCTGAGCGACGGGCTGTCAAAGGTTGCCCATCCCGAGCAGTTTCTTGACAAGGTCAGAGAGCTTTACGCCGACCCGATGGCAGAGAGTGTGGACATCGTCGAACTGCGCGACGGACGTGTGCTGGAACGCTATACCAGCCCACAGATTCTGCAAGGCGAATGCATAGGCCGTGTCTGGTCGTTCCGTGACATTACCGAGGGCAAGGCTGCCGAGGCAAACCTGGAACTCGCACGCCGGGTCTTCGAAGTATCCTCGCAGGGCATCCTCATCACTGATCCCTCGTTCCGGATCATCGACGTGAATGGATCACTCTGCGGGATGTTGGCTAAAAAACCTGAACAACTGCTTGGTCAACTGTTACAAAAGATCGAGGAGCATGATCAGGTCACCTCATTCAATGAAAGATTCATCGAGCAGATGCAGTCGCAGGGAGAATGGTGGGGTGAATTGCGATCCGGTTCAGAGAGCGCCGCCAACCAAGTGATCTGGATCGGCTTCAGTGCTGTGCGCAATGAGAAAGGCGAAATATCAAATTATGTCGGAATGTTCTCCGATATCACCAAGTTGAAAGAGGTCGAGGACCAACTTCAACTACTGGCATTTTACGATTCACTTACCGGCCTTCCCAACCGCCGCCTGTTCAAGGAGCGCATCGAAAGCCAAATCGAGACTGCAAAGCAAAACTCGCTAAAGCTCGCCCTGTTATACCTGGACCTCGACCGTTTCAAGTATGTCAACGATTCCCTGGGACATCTCGCCGGAGATCAGTTGCTGGTGAGAGTTTCCGAACGGATCAAAGATGAGATACGCAGCAGGGACCTGGTCTCCCGACAGGGAGGCGATGAATTCACGATTGGCCTGATCGACCTCGAGAACGAGTCGATGATCGATGAGATTGCAGCGCGCTTGATCCAGTCGCTAAGCAAACCTTTCCAGATAAAGGGCCAGGAAATTTACATCGGCGCCAGTATTGGAATATGCGTTTTGCCCGATCAGGCGTCCAGCTTTGAAGATGCGGTGCGGAAAGCCGATACGGCGATGTACCTTGCCAAAGCCTCAGGCAAGGGCAGATACAGTTTCTGGGATAAAGAGACCCAGGAAGCGATTGAGTCGCGCATCGTTATCGAAACCGAGTTGCGCGATGCGATCAAACAGGATCAGCTGATCGTCTATTTTCAGCCGATCATGGACAGCGTGACGGGAGAGGCCGTTAGTTTGGAGGCGCTGTTACGCTGGCAACAACCGAAACGCGGTCTGGTGAGCCCTGACACCTTCATACCAATCGCGGAAGAGATCGGTTTGATCACCGAGCTGGAAAACTGGGTGATCGAGAGTGTATGCCGTCAACTCCACACTTGGCGGCAGGCAAAGATTCCCCTGGTCCCTGTTTCCATCAACCTGTCTGCCCAGCACCTCAGTGACGCCCGATTGGAACAACGCATTGTGAATGCCCTCAGACTGTATGATGTCCCACCTGGCCTGCTTGCCATCGAAGTGACAGAATCGACGGCAATGAACGAACCGCAGGAGACTGTCAGTGTACTGAGAGGCCTGCAGCTGCTCGGCATTCATTCTGCAATCGATGATTTTGGGACGGGTTACTCTTCGCTCAGTTATCTCAAGCAATTGCCGGCCGATATACTGAAAATCGACCGTTCCTTCGTGCGAGACCTGACATCGGACCCCAACGATCGCGACATTGCCAAAGCGATCGTTGACCTGGCGCACAGCTTGTCCATGAAAACCGTTGCAGAGGGTGTCGAGGACGAGGATCAGCTGAATATCCTGCGTGAAATGCACTGTGACCTGGTGCAGGGTTGGTTATTTGCGAAAGCCGCGCCTGCCGATGAGGTCGCTGAATTTCTTACCCGGAACAGAAAATCTGCAAAAACCGTCCCACACATACGCTCCATCTACCCTGCAACCTAGTGTACCTTCTGAGCGCCATATGCGACTCGACTGACCACTCACTCTGTCTGGAATTACTGGCTAGAAGTTCGATAATATGGACTCCCCGGCCGACTGGGCGTGGCTGCATCATGCCACTCAAGCGGAAACCACTTCTCAAACCATACTGTGATCGCCGAAAGTGAGGATGAAACATGAACTATAAGGACTTTTGGCGACGCGCGGGCGCAGTGCTGGCACTGGCAGCCGCATTGACAGAAGGCTCGTGGGCCAGCTGGGATGGCGAACCGTCGCTGCAGGCCATCGATTTAAACCTTGAAAGTTTTATCGATATCAACTCCTATCAATTCCGTCGTTCTGAAGAGATTAAATGGTATGACGTGGAGAATGGACTGCGCATTGCCGCGGGCAGTCTTGAAACCAATCTTCTGTATCTCTCCACGGATCTGCGTCTGAAACAGGAGATCACTCCCAATGTCAACGTTCGATTAAACCTGGCAGACGAAGAGTTCTACGAATCCCGGGATTTTCCACGCCCCCTGCTCGAATTGGAAGTTACGCCCACCCCATTGCCGTTATCACTCTCATTGATCGGCACTCCCGCCTATGCCAAGCGTGAAGCAGACCTGGGAGTGGCCGCAAGCATTGGTCAACGGCCCTGGAACTTCTTCCGTGTCGCATGGTTGAGCTCAGACCATTACTTCAATGAGAAAAATGAACTGGATGAATCCTACTATCAGCGTGAACCCAGCCAGTTGACCCTGGAAGCGGCATTCAAATGGGCGGATCGTTTCAAACTGAGGCTGTTATGGCAGGACAACAATCCACTGGAGTTCGTGCTGGATGACCAGACCGCGATATTCGCTTATGAAAACCGCAATTACCAGATGACATTTGATTACCATGCAGACTCGGATCAGCATTTCGGCATCGCACTGCGCGGCTTCGAAACCACCCAGAGTCTTGACGATGGCGCATCGCCGAGGTCACAGAATATCCGCTATTTCTCGATTGACAGCTATTGGTTCAAGCAGCTGGAGCAGAAAGATGAATGGACTGTTGGACTCAAATACGACAGTTTTCTCAATCAGGAGCGCACCCCGTCAGAGTCGACAACATCGTTTGATTATTCACATTTCACAACACAGCTCTACAGCAGCTATTACCATCCTTACAGCGCCAATCAGGCCTGGGAGCTGGGACTTTTTATAGGACAGGCTTCCCAGGAATATGATTATCTGGATGGGTCGCTTGCAGACAGCAACGATGACCGCATCGAAGCCAAACTGCGCGCTGCCTGGGAGCTGTTCTCTACTGACCAGAGCAGCGCGCTGACTTTTGCCCTGTCACTCAATCTGGATGAGATTCAAAGCGATCCTTTTGATGGGGGGGCGGTACAATTTCGCACTCAGTTCTAGCTTTAGACTTTGGCGGCCTAACGAACCACTGATTGATTCTGCGGCTGTGTAATACAAACAGGCGGGGTCGTCTCATCTGCAGCTGGCGGCAACCACCGGTATATTGCTCTTCTTGGCGGATTGTTAACCGCGCATCCATGCGCAGCGTCTCTGGACCATGCCTCTGTCTTTTACGCACAGCAATAATCATCTCTTTCCTGACATGGTGAATAGATTTCCCGGACAGAATCCGAGCCTGGATCAAATACTTATCGTGGAATTTCTCAAACTTATTGATTCCCATGGAAAATATCATCGGCGACCGGCGCCAACAATCATTTACATTTCACACGGTTCGTTAGTGTTAAAATTTATCAGCATGTTATTTTCATGACGAAAATTCGGAAGAGTGTACCTCGCAGGCAATACTGTACCCTTCACACCGACCTGGCAGTGCGGAAAAAGAGCTGAAATGGATAAAAGAAACACATTCAAAGGACTTTGCTTAAGAGGATTCCTGGTCGTATTCAGTCTGTTCTTGAATCTCAGCCTGGCAATGGCGCAACAACAGGACTGGATTTACATTGTTACCAAAGATGACACTTTATGGGACTTGAGTAAGAAGTACCTCCCCAGCGTCACCTACTGGCAGAAGTTCCAGAAACTCAATGGCATCACCTATCCAAAAAGAATCAAGCCTGGAACGCGACTGCGTATCCCTCTGGCCTGGCTGAGTGACCAGGCGGTGCCGGCGAAAGTCATCGCTGTCAACGGCGATGTCAAGCTGACTTCTGGGCAAACTCATATTCAGCAGGGTTTAACTTCAGGCGCATTGATCCACCTGGGAGATCTGCTTCAGACCGGGTCATCCGCCAGTGCCGCGGTAGAGTTTGCGGATGGCTCCATCTTAACCATCCGTCAGGATACAACCCTGGCATTCGACCATCTGAGCGCCTACAGCGACACCGGCATGGTGGATACCCGGCTACGTCTTACGAATGGCCGGGTGGATATACGAGCCAAGCCCGCGGCCGGGCCCGGCTCCCGCTTTGAGATCCACACCCCGGCAGCGGTGAGCGCGGTGCGCGGCACCCAATATCGTGCGGCTGCACAGGATGCGGAAAAGACCTCCTGGGTGGAAGTGCTGGAAGGCAAGGTTGCCGCAACAGGGGGCGCAACAACGACCCTGGTGCCGGCCGAGTTTGGCACCAGGGTCGTTCTGGGTGAGCCTCCCCTGCCCCCTCGACCGCTGCTTGAAGCGCCGCTTTTGAACCCGCTGCCGGAAAAGATCCAACGTCTCAACTGGCCGTTAACCTGGGAGGCCGTCAAGCACGCCGAGCGCTACCATATCGAGGTCTCTTCTCAATCCGATTTCTCATTGGTGTTGTGGGAACGCACCACCGAAAGCGCTCGAACCCCGCTTCCCGATCTTGCAGACGGCGAATACTTCGTGCGCGTGCGGGGCATCGATGCACTGGGTCTCGAAGGGCTGAATCGGATGCAGCAGTTGGAACTCGATGCCAGGCCTCAACCACCGGCGCCCTTGGAGCCAGCCGATGGAGCCGTGCTAAGGGGTGAAGCGCCGAAGCTGCGCTGGACTGACTCGGCTGAAGCCACAAGCTACCGGCTGCAGATTGCCATGGACGATGGTTTCGCTGACCTGGCGACCGATCAGCATAACCTTGCGGCCAGCTCTTTCGAACCACCCGAGCTATCGCCCGGAAAATATTTTTGGCGGCTCGCGAGTATCAGCAGCACTGGCGAGCAGGGACCTTTCGGGCCGTCACGCTCCTTAGAACTCAAACCGGTTCCCGCCACTCCTCTGACGGCCCTGACAGCAGACGAGGAAAAGGTCCGGGCATCCTGGCAGGCCGGTGCAGCAGGACAAAGCTATCAGGTGCAGATAGCTGAAGATCCTGAGTTCAGAATTCTGCTGCTCGACGAACCCGTTGCAACACCCGAGATCGAGATCCCGCAGCTTGCTGGCCTGGTGCGTTATTTGAGGGTGCGCATTGTCGAACCTGATGGCTATCTGGGCCCCTGGGGGGCAGTTCAGCAGATAGACCCACTGCCGGATCATGGCTGGCTGTATGTAATACTCAGCGGCATACTCGGATTTATTTTGTTGTGAGATATGATCACTAAGCGAATATTCGCATATTCTCGCCGCCTGTTACCGGGTCTGGCCTTGCTGGTGGCGACGCTCACTCTGTTGATAAGCAACCTGCCGGAACGGCTTGATCTGGTCCTTTACGACTCACTGCTGCATCTCCAGTATCAGGCCCCGAGTGAAGAGGTGGTAATCATCACCATCGACGAACCAAGCCTGCAGAAACTGGGGCGCTGGCCCTGGTCGCGGCAGGTGCATGCGGAACTGTTGGACCGCCTGACCGAGATCGGGGTTAAAGCCGTCGCTTTCGACATTCTCTTTGCCGAACCTGAAACAGATGCACCTGATGCAGATCGCCTGTTTGCGCAAGCCATCGCCAGAAACGGTCGGGTCGTGCTTCCCGTTGCGCCAGGCCATGGCGAAGCGGGCAGGCTGATATCAGAAATCCTGCCCATTCCGGTGCTTGCTGAACAGGCGGCTGCATTGGGCCATGTGGATTTTGAACTGGATGTGGATGGAGTCACCCGCAGTGTCTTTCTCAGAGCCGGCCTGGGCGATCCCCATTGGCCGGCATTCAGCCTCGCCTTGGCCGAGCTTGCAAAGCCCAGCCTCAAACCCAGAGACTTTTCGGCTCAGCATGAGCTGGTTGACAGGTCTGTGCTGAAAACCGGATGGATCAGAAGCGATTTGATTCTCACGCCTTTCGCAGGACCCATCGGCTCCTTCAAGCAGGTCTCATACATCGATGTCCTGCTGCAGAACATTCCACCTGAAGTATTGCATGACCGTATCATCCTGATCGGCTCGACGGCCAGCGGACTCGGAGACGCACTCGCCACCCCCGTTTCCTGGGATCACCGTCGCATGCCCGGCGTGGAGATGAATGCGCATGTGGTCAACGCCCTGCTGTCAGAAAGTGCGATCTTTCCGCTCTCCCCGCGCATACGACTCTTCCTGAGCCTGGGTTTCATGACCGCTCTCTACCTGGCCTTCCTGTTGTTACCGGCAAGGCATTCCCTGTTGATCCTGGCGGTCGGCATAGCCACTGTCATTCTCACAACCATCGCTCTGCTGGTCAGCCTGCAACGCTGGTTTCCTCCGGTCGCCCTGCTACTGATGCAGGGACTCTCCTATCCATTATGGAGCTGGTACCAACTGCAATCCGCATCTCGTGCAATCAAGCAATTGGAGCACCGGATTCGCCATCAGGCCAGACACGATCCGATCACCAGGCTGCCCAACCGGGAGATGCTCCAGGAATACATGCAGCGCTCTGTAAGCCGGGCCGAGATGCTCGGCAGCTATCTTGGCCTACTGATCATCAGTCTTGATCGATTCAGGCAGATCAATAACAGTCTGGGACTCAAGGGCGGTGATCAACTGCTCAGTGCAGTGGCGGAACGCTTACGGAAAGTCATCCGTGGCAACGATATCGTGGCCCGCCTAAGCGGGGACGAGTTTGCCGTACTGATGGTGGATCTGAAGAGTGAAAAAACCGTCATCGATATGGCTGGAAGGCTTGCACTCACTTTTCATCATCCCATTGAAGTGCAGGGACAGCAGTTTTTTCTATCCCCAAGCATCGGCGCAAATACTTACCCCCAGGGCGGTAGTGACAGCGATAGTTTACTGCACAACACCTACACCGCCATGCAGAAGGCCAAGAGTGACAAGACCAAGGACTTCTGGTTCTTCGATGAAGGCATGAAGATCGAGATCGCAGCCAAGTCCGATCTTGAAAACGCCATGCGTCTTGCCCTGCAACGTAAAGAGTTCGAAGTCTTCTATCAGCCTCAGGTGATTGCCGGGGATGGACGCGTTATCGGGGTGGAGGCCCTGCTCAGATGGCGGCAACCTGAACGAGGTCTGATACCTCCATCAGAGTTCATTCCAATTGCGGAGATCAATGGGTTGATAATACCCATCGGCAAATGGGTGCTCGAGCAGTCCTGCCGGCAGGCGCAGCAATGGCGACAGGACGGTCTGGCGGAAATCAGCGTGGCGGTTAATCTGTCTGCGGTGCAGTTCAATCACCCTCATCTGGTTGACAGTGTTGCAGAAACCCTCAACACCTCAGGGCTGCCGGCGCACCTGCTGGAATTGGAGCTGACGGAAACCTCCCTGATGCAGGATATGCACTCCGCAGCAACAACCCTGTCACATCTCAAAGCGCTGGGCGTTCAGTTGGCAATCGATGACTTCGGCACCGGTTACTCATCACTCAGCTATCTCAAGAGTTTCCCCATGGACAGGATCAAGATTGACCGTTCATTCATCAACGAGCTCGATGCCAACACCGAGACCGCAGAAATCACCCTGGCAATTATCGACATGGCCCATCGCCTGAATCTGGATGTTATTGCAGAAGGTGTGGAAACCGCCAGTCAGCAAAACTTTCTCCGCCACCATCACTGCGATCAGCTGCAGGGTTTTCTGTATGGTCGGCCGGTACCCGCCAGTGAGTTAGCCAAGACTCTCAGGCAAAGCAGCATAATCCCAGACTCAATTGTGTCAGACTAGGGCCTGTTAACAGTCACCATACTGCTTGATCGCCCTTGCCAACTCTTCGGCCCGCTGCGAACCAATCAGAATACGCTTGCCGCTGTCCAGGATGAGCTGCACCCCCTGATTGCCGAAGATGTTATAGGCCCAGCCACCGGGTCCATATTTGATACCCCAGCCGCCATACTCCCTGAGCGGTTTATAGGTGCGCGCCTGGCAGGACCGGATGCTCCGGTAAGGGATCATTTTGTGGTGTAGCGGGTAGTAACGGATCGACAGCCCCTCAAGCCTGACCTCAGTGATCAGGTGCAGACTATGGAACAGGTAGATCATCCCTCCGCTGAACAAGACCGCGGCACCGCCAACTGCGATCAGACCGGCATCGGACATCGGCCGGTCACCCCAGGGTTCGCCCAGCACCAGCTGCTGAAACAGTCCATATCCAAACACCCCGACCAGCACCAGTAGCGTCAGAATAAGCATGATCCAGAGCCACGGTTGCTTGAAGTGTTGAATTTCCTTGAAGGTTGTTGTCATTGAATGCTGCATTGTATGTAATGGGGAGTGCATGATTGGGCTTGGGATGATTCAAGCAAAGCACAATTTTGACCTTTCAGCGAACTTCTTACCAGAGCATGGAATATTGGTTGCATTGACTGACATTCAAGCGGCACGGCAGAGAATCGGCGATGCCATCTTCGCCACTCCCTGTACCCGGGCCGAGATTCTCAGCGAGCTGATCGGCTGTGAGGTCTTCCTGAAACTGGAAAACCTGCAGATGACCGGTTCCTTCAAGGAGCGGGGTTCACTCAACAAGATACTGCAGCTCACAGATGAACAGAGGGCGGCCGGTGTGATAACCGCCTCCGCCGGCAACCATGCCCAGGGGGTCGCTCATGCCGCCAGACTTTGCCACATAGCTGCGGTCATCGTGATGCCCGAGACCACCCCTCTGGCGAAGATCAGAGGCACCCGTGAATTCGGGGCGGAGATCATGCTGTACGGCGACAGTTACGATGCGGCCTATGCAAAGGCCCTGCAACTGCAGGCCGAAGCAGGCTATACCTTCATCCATGCCTTCGATGATCCGCAGATCATCGCCGGCCAGGGGACCATTGGCCTGGAGTTGCTGGAACAGGTTCCTGAATTGGATGTGGTGGTGGTGCCGATTGGCGGTGGCGGCCTGATCTCCGGCATCGCCACTGCGATCAAAACACAGCGCCCGGAGGTGCGCATCATCGGCGTGGAGGCATCCCGCATGCCGGCGATGCAGCAGAGCATAACCGCCGGTGTCATCCAGACTCTGAGTGGTGCCAACACTCTGGCCGATGGTATCGCCGTGGCCAGGGTGGGAACGCACACCCTGCCCATCGTCGACCGCTATGTCTCCGATATCGTCACTGTCGATGAAGAGCAGATCGCCACTGCCATCATGCTCCTGCTGGAGCGGGAGAAAACGCTGGTGGAGGGCGCTGGAGCAACCGGCTTCGCCGCCCTCTACTGCGACCGGATCAAAGATATCGCTGAGAAAAAGGTGGTGGTGGTGATCAGCGGTGGCAATATCGACCTGACCCTGCTTTCGAAGATACTCGAACGGGGCATGGAAGCGGATGGCCGTCTGGCGCGGCTGAAGGTAATCGTTCCCGATCGACCGCGAAGCATCGCCAGGGTTGCCAGCCTGGTGGCGGACCAGCATGCAGGCATACTGCAGATCTCCCAGAACCGCTCTGTGAGCGAAGTCAAACTGCAAGAGACAGAGATAGAGTTGCTGCTGGAAACCCGTGGCCTCGAGCACGTGGAAGAGATCCGCCACGCCCTGCGCGATGCAGGATTTGCGGTAAAATAACGGCAACAGGCGGGCTGGTCAGGATAACTCAAAACCGACAGGGAGCTGTCCCTGTCTGAGTCCGGAGCGCATCTCTGTCATCCCCCGGCCTGTTCAACGGCGACTATCTCTGACCTGAGCCACCGCTCATAAAGCGGATATGACCGTCACACTGTTATTGCCCGCGTCCGGATCATAGAGCTAGGTAAATATTCTGCTCTGTGAGTTATCGACCGGGTTCAGTTATTTCACGCAGGCAACATTGACCTCGTTTTGATCCAGCATGATCAAAACGATGCAAATCGTCTCCTGATGTTCAAATTTGTTGCATTGTAAACATCAGAAACGCTTCCATAGCCAGATAAAATAGATAACATTTTGTTTTTACATGACTTAAAAAACCTGGAGTGGGAATTGCTTGATTATTGGCAGTCACACAGAATGAGGACTGAACCATGTTGATACTCGACATTCATAGCGGACGATTCATTAGACCCGACGCAGATCAGCAAGCCAACCAAGCTGACAAATTCCTTGAATCCATGTGGAACTCAATGACGACCCAACTCCAATTAGTAGAGCCCGCTCGTGCAGAAGCCTGGAAACCGTCACCTGGTGTGATCGGGGCCGGAATGAAAGGGTTTGAATGAGAGTGGAACACACAGGGTCGCCTGATCATCCAGGCGGCCCTTTCACTGAACCAGAGAACTGACCAGGGGTTTTGCACTATGTAACCCTTCTGGCGAAATGCCTCGCCAACCAGCAATTCAAACTCCTGCCAGGACAGGGACTTCACGGCATTTTGGCTAGTCACCGATGCTGTATTGGTAAGAAGACGTTGCTTCTTTACCCTTTTAATAAAGGACAATATCGCCCCGATCAGAAATGCCGCTGGGAGAATATATTGGCCAAACAGAGCAAAAGTCCGGACCATCTGCTTTGCAGCCGCTTGGCCCATGTCACTCATGGCGGTGGCGGTCGGAACAGGTTCCACGGCAAAAGGATGAATAACGAAATATGCTACGCAAGCCAGCAGAACACCGGCCCACCAGGGCAGCATTGCTGCCAGATCGATCAAATCTTCGATAGTGCTTTGATTACGTCTTGCCATGCTAACCGTTCCTTGTGTCTGTTAGATGTGGTTCAGGAAATGATTTACTTCTTTTGTCTGCAGATATGTTTTTTTTAGCTACATTATCTTGGATTCTCTTTATGAAATATCGCCCTCTTCATGCCCGGAGCATCCAAATCCTTTTTTTCATGATTTCTTTGCCTGCTTTTTAACCTTTGGTATCTTGTAGTCCACTTTCTGATCTGTAATCTTCACGTATCCGTCTTTTACCAGCTTAGCCATCAAGTCCTTGATTGTCCCTTTCGACACCTTGCCTCCAACCATATTTGGAAGATGGTTTTCAAGCGTTTTTCGCTTTGTCGGACGATTCTTGTGGTGTGCCCGCAGGTGGACGAGTACCTTTTCAAGTGCAGCAGCTGCATTGGTCGATTGCGTAGGGTTCTGAGGCGGATCTACTACTTTTTATGCGGGTTTCTCAGCCGTCTTCTTTGCGACCTGTTTTGCCGCGACCTGCGGCTTATTCGTAGCGACCTGACTTGGCTCAACTATGGCCTCCTTTTCAGACTCACATTACACCAAGAATCCAACCCTCTATTCTCGAAACACCGTATTGGCTGGGTTGTATCGCAGGTTTTAGGTAGTTTTGAAGGCTGCCATCCAGATCGATTTGTCGCAGCCAGGCGGCGACTACATACGCATCATGCTGATCAGGCGTGCGGTTTTCACGGGGAACCTGCTTGCTCCAGAGCGATGGGTAGACCTCTGCAATGACCGATGTGCCTGCAGGTAGTTCCCAGCCGTCAAAAGGCCAGAAGAAGATGCGGCTTCCAAGCTTCTGCCGTAGATAACGCAGCCAGGGCAGCCCCGCGTGGGTCGATTTGGCCACCGAGCCGGGCACATCGAAATGAAACACCGACTTGGCTCCGGCTCGTTCCTCCGCAATCCTTCGCCAACGTGAGTTGCCGGAGCGCGCCTCACCGTCTCCCTTCAGGCCATCTCTGATGAAATCCACATAGGTGTTCGCACCGTCCGTCGGCCAATGCTTATGAAAATCGTCGAGAAAGCTCGACCAGTCCGGCTCCAGATGATGGACTTCAAAGTAACGCAGAGGGAAGGAAAAGCTGTGGTCGATACCGACCAAAGTCGGTACCTCTTCGGACAATCGCTCAACCAACCACTCGGCCAGACCGCGCCGGGTCCAGTACTTGCGCGGACTGGGCGGCGGCCCCACTTCCGTCGGCATGGATTCACGGCTCGCCATGTAAACCCGCAACCCCTTGAGGCTGGATTCCGGCGTTTCCGCACCGGAGTAATCGATGCCGATGTAGCGGCTGAAAGTGGGGGTTTTCATAGGCAATCTTTCAGTGGACTTTGGTGTCAGTTACATGGTTGCTGAGAGCCGGGTGGGATCGGTGACTCATGCACAGACTTCCACGATAATCTTCATATCGTGCATCCTCTTCAGGTCCCGTTGCAGGCAGATAAGCAGTGAAAGGGTAATAAACCACTTTCCTTCCCGGTCAACAAGTCGATGATTTGTCCCATCTCTTCACGGCTCACTTCCTGTCTTTCATGACTAAATATGCAGAGATTGGCCCCGGCAATGGGAGCGGGCGAATGCTCGAGAAAACATCTCAGCGCCTCACCCCGGCCCTGCACCAGGTCCTTTATTACCAGGGGACTCAACATGCCGGCCGATTCCATGACCGGCAATTGGCAGACGTTATGCAAAGCCGCAAATAACTTCGGTCCAATGAACTGCGCCGGCATACCGTCTTGGTTCTGCCGCAGCAGGCGTTCGGCCGTCTCGACATAAAAATCCAGAAATACATTGTCCAGGCGGAGCATCAGAAAGGCATTAAGGAAGCTTGGCGGCGAACTTCTTTGAACAATGGATAATAACCTCATCTTCACTAATTATCATTCAAGCCATGTACGCGACTGCCATGCTTAAGTTTTTCGACCGCCTCTATTTTAATGACATCTCTTTCCGACATCGTACGTGAGACCGTGCGTACCACTGACCACAGGAAATGATTAGGATCACGCCCCTTTAAAAGCTTGTTGCCGCCATGTCCTGTCATGGCATAGTTCTTCCAACGTCCCCATAGGCCTTCATATCCGTAAGCTGAGACAATATACATTTCACCCGTAGACATATCGACAATTCGATAAATGCCAGCGTTGGCCTCTAAAGCCGCCTTCCAGTCCTTGTGCGCTCGAGGATTACTAAAGATGAGTTTTAGCTCATCAAACGACAAGATAGTATCTTGATAGCCAGGAAAAGGTATTGCATGAACAGGAGGAAGCAGTTCATAAATCTCAAGGTCCTTCTTTTGCACCCATCCCCGGGTTGATAACCATTGCACCACCAATCGATTTCTCAATGGCCTAAACTCTGTAATCTCTTCTAGGTCATACCAAATGCGTTCATTCCCTTTGTAATCGAACGCAGACTCGATACCGAGAATCTTAGGGGCCCGATTAACATCATCCTTGGTAAATGCACGCCAATCCCTGACCTGGTATACACCCCAGAACTCTGCAAGATTATTTTCCAACACCAGGAATGAGACTATGACATCGCAATCATGAAATGGCTTTTTCAAGCCACCCTGTTCAGATTGATAGAATTCAAAGACACCCTGTTTAATCAAGCTTCTTATCGTCCATGCGCCTAAAGCATCGTCAACGTGCTTCACCAGCTTAATGCGATCTATATCGGCTTGCAGACCTGCTGCTACCAAATAATCCTTTACCGTCAAGATGGGTGTCATACGATTAGTCACTACAGGAAGCACATGGAAGGAATTATTTCAAATCAATTAGAGAATATCGCGATCTGGACCCGATTTCTTGGTATCTGGTGAGGGAGGATTAATTCCCGACCTCCCTGTATAATCGGTAGAGGAATCATCCATCCCCATCGATGCTATGGATTGCAACCAAAAAACCAGCCTGGAGACCCTACGCAGATGACTACATTACTGGTGATTCTGGGCGTTGCCGCCGTAATCATTATCTATGCAATCGTGCTGTACAACAATCTGGTCAGCCTGCGTAACCGGGTGAAGAACGGGTTTTCGCAAATCGATGTACAGCTCACCCGGCGTCACGACCTGATTCCCAATCTGGTGGAAGCAGTCAAGGGCTATATGAAGCACGAGCGCGAAACCCTGGATGCGGTCATCCAGGCGCGCAACACTGCGGTCAGCGGCCTGCAGGTTGCAGCGGCGGACCCGGCGGACCCCACCGCGATCAAGCAGCTGGGCGCTGCCGAGGGAGCTCTGAACGGCGCCCTGGGACGGCTGTTCGCACTGGCTGAGGCCTACCCGGATCTCAAGGCCAATCAGAACATGCTGCACTTTCAGGAGGAACTCACCACTACCGAAAACAAGGTCGCCTTTGCACGCCAGGCCTTCAACGATGCGGTGATGAACTACAACAACGGCTGCGAGAGCTTCCCCGGCTCCGTGATTGCGAATAATTTCAACTTCAAGACCGCCGAGTTCCTGGAGATCGAGGCCCCGGAAAAACGCGCAGTGCCCAAGGTCTCCTTCTAAGCCAGGCTCGTCTTCCTCATCCTCCATAGATATGGATTTCTTCGAGCACCAGGCACAGGCCCAGCGCCAGACCCGGTTCCTGATCTTCATGTTCATCCTCGCTTTGATTGCCATCGTGTTCACGGTCGATCTGGTGGTGCTCACCCTGGTTGTGAATATGGACAACCAGACCAATCAACTGCTGATGCCTGGTCTGCAACTGGCCAGCGAACACCAGGGACTGATCGGAATCACCAGCCTGGGTGTGGCAGGACTGATCGGCATGGCCAGTCTGTACCGCATTGCCATGCTTGGCGGCGGGGGCGGTAAGGTAGCGCGCAGCCTGGGCGGCGCCCTTGTCTCGCCCGACACCCGGGATCCGCTGCGCCGGCGCCTGCACAATGTGGTGGAGGAGATGGCGATCGCCTCCGGCGTGCCTGTGCCGGAGGTCTACGTGCTCGAAGAGGAGCAGGGCCTGAATGCCTTTGCCGCCGGGTTCACAACAGGCGATGCGGCCATTGCCGTGACCCGCGGCAGCCTGGAATCCTTTAACCGCGACGAACTGCAGGGCGTTATCGCCCATGAGTTCAGCCATGTGCTCAACGGCGACATGCGCCTCAACATGCGGCTGATGGGCATCCTCTTCGGGATCCAGGTGATCAGCCTCATCGGCCGCACCATTCTGCGCAGCCTGCGGCATACACGCTTCCGCTCCAGCCGCTCCGACAAAAAAGGTGGTGGTATCGTCGTAGTGATCGCCCTCGGTGCCGCACTCGCGGTTATCGGGTATGTCGGACTGTTCTTCGCCCGGCTCATCAAGGCGGGCGTATCACGCCAGCGCGAATACCTGGCCGATGCCTCTGCGGTGCAATTCACACGCCAGACCGGAGGTATCGCCGGCGCGCTGAAGAAAATCGGTTACGGCGCTTCCTCCCTGATAGAGGATTCGGACGGCGAGGAAGTCAGTCACATGCTGTTTGCAAATGGCCTGAACTCGTTCCTCAAGCTGTATGCAACCCACCCGCCGATCGAGGAGCGCATCCGCGCCCTGGAGCCCGGTTTCAATCCCGCCGCCTACCTGCGTGAGCGGTCAAGGCAGGCTGCCGCCGCTGAACGCGTTGCGCAGGCAGAGTTCACCCAGGCAGAGCCGGATGCCCACACCGCCCAGGAGCACTGGGGACGGCTCATGGAGTCATTGCTGATCCTCACGCCGGGCGCCGTCAGCGACTCCATCGGCAATCCCCAGGAGCGGCACATCCAGCACGCCACTGAACTGCGCAGACTGCTTCCGCGGCAGGTCCAGCAGGCCGCACAGTCACGCAGCGGCGCCCTGCTGCTGATCCTTTCCCTGTTGCTGGACCGGGACGAGAGCATCCGCGGGCGACAACTGGCTCGCCTGTCAGCATCCTTCGATTCCGAGGCGCTGGCGCACATCGCTCAGTTACATACTGCAGTGCGGGAGCTGGGCCCCCAGTTCCGCCTGCCCCTGCTGGAACTGGCCTTCCCGGCGCTCAAGCAGCGTCCACGGGATCAGCTCGACGCCTTGCTGAAGCTGGTCGACGAACTGATCGCGAGCGACGGCCTGGTAGACAGCTTCGAATATCTGCTGTCACGTACGCTTTTATCCCATCTGCAGGACGCCGAACATCCACAACGCGCCACCGCGCGACGCGGCAGCAAACTGGTAAACAGTCTCGAGGAGTTGCACACCCTGTTCTCCGTGGTCGCCCGCCTGGGACACGAACAGGGCAATGCTGCGGCGCGCAACGCCTATCAGGCCGGCATGCTGGCGCTGCTGCCGAACAGCATCGACTGGCCTGAGTACAATCCGCCGCAAAAGTGGGTCAGGCAAATGGACGCGGCGCTGGACAAACTGGATGGCCTGCCCGCTGTCGCCAAGGAGGAACTGGTGAAGGCGTTGACCGTGACAATCTCACACGATGCGAGAGTCACCGTCAGCGAGGCTGAACTGCTGCGCGCAATCTGTGCGATCCTGCATTGTCCCCTGCCTCCATTTGTGCTGGATGTTTCCAGCGAAGCAGTCTTAACTGGCTGGAACTTCAAAAACCCCAGCATCACACAACCGCATGGCTGCACCTCAGAGCCGATCAAGCAGATTTCTCATGTGGCCGATTCATCTTCGAGATAGGTATAGCCATTCAGTCCTTCCTGATAGAAACGCAGGAAGGCATTCGCCTCACTGGGGGTCAGCCTGCCCAGGTTGCGCGCATCCTGCACCTGACGGCGCATGCGATCGATCAGCACTGTTTCATGAAACTGCACATAGTCCAGCACCTCAGAGACGGATTCACCCTTAACAACCTGTTCCAATTCATAGTGATCGCCATCCATGCGGATATGGATGGCGTGGGTATCGCCAAACAGGTTATGCAGGTCGCCGAGAATCTCCTGGTAGGCGCCAGTGAGAAAGATGCCAATCTGGTAAGTCTCACCCGGCTTCTCCTCATGCAGAGGCAGCGTGTTCGAGATGCCGGACTGCAACGGAAAATGCTGCAGGGTGCCGTCTGAATCACAGGTGATGTCCACCAGTATCGCCTGCTGGGTCGGCTTTTCATTCAGGCGGTGGATCGGCATCACCGGAAAGAGCTGTTTGATCGCCCACGCATCGGGCAGGGACTGGAAAACAGAGAAGTTACAAAAATAACGGTCGGCAGTCTCGGAGACGAGATCAGGCATCAGCTGATCGATCTCATTCTTATTCTGATGCTGCAGAATTTTGTTCACCAGATGCCAGTAAATATCATCCGCTTGCGCACGGTCGGCGAGCGTGGCATGGCCCAGGCTGAACAGCTTGTTGATATCGCTACGTAGCGAGACGGCATCATGCAGGGCTTCACGGGGCGACATCTTGTCCTGATCGTTGAACGTCTCCCAAAGTTCCCGTACCTGTACCGGACTGTCTGCCGCAGGCTCCTCAGGGGATCGTTTTTTATAACGCTTGGATATCCCCAGCACATCGACGATCAATACCGCATGATGGGCCACCAGCGCCCGTCCGGATTCAGAGATGACATGCGGATGCTTGAGTCCTGCTTCATCGCAGACCTGCTTCATGGTCCAGACGATATCGTTGGCATACTCCTGCAGACTGTAGTCCACAGAGGAGACATTGCCCGAGATGGTGCCATCGTAATTCACACCCAGGCCGCCACCCACATCCATGAACTCAATCGGCGCACCCAGATGGCAGATCTCGACAAAGAAACGCGCCGCCTCCTGCATCGCCTGTTTGATACGGCGTATCTCCGGCACCTGACTGCCGATATGGAAATGCAGCAGACGCAGACAATCGATGCGTTGCGCATCTTTCAGTTTATTGACGGCATCGAGCAGTTCCGAGGCGGAGAGGCCGAACTTTGATCGATCCCCTCCGGAATCGTCCCATAAGCCTTTGCTGGTGGTGGCCAGGCGACAGCGCAGGCCGATCAATGGATTGACCTGGAGCCGTTCAGCCACATTCAGGATCAGATCCAGCTCGTTGGGTTTTTCCACCACAATAAAGACACGCTTGCCCATTTTCAGCCCCATCAGGGCAAGCTCAATGAATTCCTGGTCCTTGTAACCGTTACAGATGATCAGGCTTTCAACGTCTTCCAAGCGTGGCCAGGGTTGCATGCAGCTCAGGTTTGGAGCCCGCCTCCAGACCCCAGTTGAATTCCGCGCCGAATTCCACGACCTCTTCCACGACCTGGCGCTGCTGGTTGACCTTGATCGGATAGACGCCGTAATAACGACCGTTGTAGCCAGCCTCTTCACAGGCAATGGAGAAACGTTTGTGGATCTGCTTCATGCGTCGCTTCAACATATCGGAGAAGCGCAGCAACAAGGGGGGATGGAGATCCTGCATGGCCAGTTCTTCACACAGCTGTTTCAGATCTATACCCTGCTTGTCACCGACGACAGCTTCGACACTGCCACGTTCGTTGACCGTAAAATAGCCGCCACTCCAACCCTCGACCTGATAGAGTCTGGCCGAATCCCTGTAGTCCCATGCTCCTTTACTCATCTTTCACTCCAAGCTGAGAACCCATGGCTGGGCGTTGATCAAAATGCTGCGCCCTGCCCCAGTATGAGATGCACTTCTGCACCAACTTGGCGGCCATCATATCCGATACCCGGGATGCCTCGGGTACCAGTTCCAGGATATCGATGCCGCGCAGGTTGATCTGCGGATTCGCCAGCAGGGTCTCCAGGATATCCAGCCCCTGATGCCAGGAGAGCCCTCCCGGCTGGGGCGTGCCCGACGCCGGCGATCAATGCCGGATCGAAGCCATCCATATCGATGGTAAGCCAGACATCCCCCTCCAGGGCAGACAGATGATCGAGCAGCCTGCGCCATTCCTCGGCTTGCTGAAGCCTTCGATCAAAATAGGTGGTAATTCCCTCATCCCCGGCAATGCGTTGCGCCTCATCGGCATGCAGCGAACGAATGCCAATCTGCAACAGGCGGTAGCCACGCTCTCTGAGGCGGTACATGGGGCAGGCATGATTATAGATCGAACCATGATAGGCTGGGGCGCAGATCCGCGTGCGCATCGATCTGCACCACCGTACCCCCTGCTGGCATGCGGGCAAAGACCATCTCCGGGGTGATCGAGTGTTCGCCGCCCAGGGCAATGAATAACGGGGCTTGCCGGCAGCTTTGCGACCGTCTCATGCAGCCTGGCGTGAAACTGTCTCTTCAGGCTCGTCCGGGGCTGCGGTGACAGGCGCAAGCACCGCCAGCTTGAGGTATTCAGTGGGACACCATCCCACATCCTCTTCATAAAACTCCAGTTGCTCACTGGCAGCCAGAATAGCCGCTGCTCCATTTCCGGTGCCCGGCCTGTAAGTGACCGTCTGTTCATAGGGAACGGGTAGGATCAGGACGTCCGCCTCGGCTAGCGGGGCATTGGGCAGTCCAAGAAAATGCATCGGATGTGTCATGGATGCGGAGTTTGCCAGTTTTTGAGGTTGCGGCGCTACGAAAATATACCCTTGCAGCCCTTTGAATGGAATATGCAGCGGCGGCTATGAATACAAAAGCATCTTTGACTTAGTGAGTGAAATTATCCTTGCATGGAATTATCAGGTTAAACTTGGCGGATCATGAATTGCTGCAACCCAATCCAAACCGACACCGGACGCCTGTTCAGCTGGTTTGCCATTCCCAACCGCCTGCGTTTCCGCCTGTTCGGATTCGAGAAGACCCAGCGCCAATTGCTGGCCGGCATCAGACAAGCCGGCTTCAGGGACGCAGACGCTGCTGGAGATCGGCTGCGGCTCAGGTTACCTGCACCAGGCTTTATTGCGCGACGGCGCTGCGCGCGCGGTCGGCATCGACCTCTCCACCGGGATGCTGGCTGAAGCGCGCAAGGCAGCCAAAGCCGCCGGACTGGAAGACCGCACAGACTATCGGCTGGGGGATTTCGTGCAGCTCGCGGCTGAGGCGCCTGACGCCGACATCACGATTCTGGACAAGGTCGTCTGCTGTTATCCTGACTGGGAAAACCTCCTCGACCGCTCACTGCAGAAGACCCGGCGGGTCTACGCCCTGACCTATCCCCGCGACCGCGTCATCACCCGGACCGGCGGCCGCATACTGCATTGGGGAATGGAGCTCATCCACTGCTGCTATCAGCCCTATATCCATGATCCGGAGAAGATCCAGCAACGCATCCTCGAGCATGGTTTCGAGCAGAGTTACCAGGCCCTGACGAACAGCTGGTTCACCCAGGTCTATATCCGCACATCGTGCAGTTGAATGCATGCTTCAAGTTTGAAACGCCAGGTTGGCCATTCTGGAGTTGCAGACCAATATCGGCTATCTGCGCCACACCAGGATTCGGTTGTTCACCGGCATTTCAATATCCTCCTGAAACACCATCCCCTGTTCACCGGCCAGGCGATTCAGATCCTCGAAGTTGCGGATACCACTCAGCGGATCCCGATCCTTCAACCAGTGATCGAAGCTGCGGTTGCTGTCGCTGGTATATTGGCCGCCGAAATTGAATGGTCCATAAAGGGCAAAACAACCGCCGGGCTGCAGGACCTCACCGACGCCGCTGAAGAATTGCTCGACTTGCGGCCAGGACATGATATGCGTGGTGTTGGCGCTGAAGATCCCGTCAAAGGTCTGCTCAGGCCAATCATCGGTAACATCCAGACTGAGAGGAAGGCCTGTGTTCGACAGCCCGGCTTCCTCAAGCCAGAGATGGATACCCGGGTGATTCTCCTCCCGGTCACTGGTCTGCCAGAACAGATGGGGCAGTGCTTGGGCAAAGTAGACCGCATGCTGGCCGGTGCCGCTACCCACTTCAAGCACCCGTTCCACACCGGCAAACAGCCGCTGCAGGACATCGAGAATCGGCTGCCTGTTCTGTTCGCAGGCCTCGGAAAAGGGTTTCTCAGTCATCATGCAACCAATCCCTCGGCTTCAGGTATCGCTCATACAGCACCGCCTCTGCTGAACCGGGTTCCGGCTGCCAGTTATAGCGCCACTTCACCAGGGGCGGCATGGACATCAGGATTGACTCGGTGCGGCCGCCGGACTGCAGGCCAAATAGCGTGCCCCGGTCATAGACCAGATTGAACTCCACGTAGCGCCCGCGGCGGTAGAGCTGAAAATCCCGCTCTGCTTCGCCGAATTCACTCTCCCTGCGCCGCTGCACGATAGGCAGATAAGCCGGAATATAGTGGTCGCCGACGCTCTGCATGAAGCGGAACGACTTGTCGAAACCCCATTCATTCAGATCATCGAAAAACAGACCGCCAATCCCCCGGGGCTCCTGGCGATGCTTGAGATAAAAGTAGTCGTCACACCATTTCTTGTAGCGCGGATAGACCTCGTCGCCAAACGGATCACAGGCTGACTTGGCGGTCTGATGCCAGTGCCGGCAATCTTCATCCGTGCCGTAATAGGGGGTGAGATCGAACCCGCCACCGAACCACCAGACCGGAGCTTCCCCCTCTTTTTCGGCGATAAAGAAACGCACATTGGCGTGGGAGGTCGGCACATAGGGGTTGTTGGGATGAATCACCAATGAGACGCCCATCGCCTCGAAGCCACGCCCGGCCAGTTCAGGACGATGCGCAGTGGCCGAGCCCGGCAGTTTATCGCCCACCACATGGGAAAAATTGACGCCGCCCTGCTCGAAGACCTTGCCGCCCTGCAATACGCTGCTGATGCCGCCGCCGCTCAGGCCATGGCCTGGCTCTCTCTCCCAGGCATCGCGGAAAAATGTCTGCTCGCCATCCTCTGTTTCCAAGGCGCTGCAGATCCGTTCCTGGAGACCCAGCAGATAATTTTTCACAGCGGCTTTATCAGGTGTTTCTATTGTCATCGGATTTTAGTCGTCAATTATCTGGTTAGAATGTTTCGGTTTATTTCGTCAGCCGCTTGAGAAAGATCTTCATCTCCTTGGCGGCCTGTACATCCCCTTTCGCCTCGGCGACTGCGATGCCCTTTGCATAGGCCGCCTCGGCATCCGCCACGCGATCCAACGCCGCCAGCGCCTTGCCGTAGGCTTTCCAACTGGCGGAGTGCTCTGAATCCTGCTTAAGCGCAGCTTCCAGGTGACCGACAGCTTCTTCCACCGCGCCCTGCTTGAGACAGACTGTCCCCAGCGTATAACGCAGTAGCAGATTATCATTTCCCTTGGCCAACATCTCCTCGAGTGCTTTTCGGTCCATTATCTTGAATTAACCTTTAATCTTTTTTCTGGTTCATTGTATATGAGGCAGTCAGCGGTCTGATTCAACCCGGAATGCGCCAGGGAATTTTATACTGAGGATTCACCGGCTGCTGTTAAGATAACAGAAACAGCCACAATCAGAGGTTTTCAGATATGACGCTAGACAGAGCCCGCGAACTGATCGCACAACAGGTAAGCTTCGGCAGTGGCTATAACCGCAACTCGGTGCGTCTGATCCTGGGAGAGGTGCATCGCATTCACGGCCAGCATGCGGTGGACGGACTGATCGCTGAACTGGAACTGGAGGAGGCATTTGGCCTGAAACCCGGTACGGATTTCAGCAAGGTCGGGCGTTAATCCACAACTCCTGTTCACGCCTTGACTTTCTCCGCCACCAGCATCGCGACATCCCGCTGCCCTGTTGAGAGATCACCCAAACGATTCTCCTCCCGATAGCAGCGCAGGTTGAGTGACTCAAACAGCCGCAGCAGTTCATTGTCCCCCAGCCGATAGTCAGGATTTGCAGGCCCCTGCCCGCTCACTGCAATCCGGGTAAAAGTCTGATAGAAGATCAAACCGCCTTGTTTGAGTCCGGCAATCAATGCCGGAATCAGACTTCTGTCGAGAAAATAGCTGACCACGATGACATCGAACCAATCAACCGGCAGAGGATCCAGTGACAGATCCCGTACTTCTGCCCGCAGATTCAACCCTTGCGCATCCGCAAAGCCTTGCAGCCGCCCAATCGCCACTGGAGAGAGATCCCAGGCAGTCACTTCCAACCCAGCCTTGGCCATCAGCAGAGCATTGCCGCCCAAACCACAGGCCAGATCCAGCGCCCTGCCGGCGGCCGGCAGCAAATGGCGATTCTGATAGAGCACTTCGGCTGCACGGGGTTGATGGGTGGGATCCGCATGCCGCTGATTCCACTTGATCTGTGATGCATCCTGCTCAGACATGGCTTCAGAGACTGTCCAGACCGCGCGCAAGGTCCGCCTGGATATCCTCGATCGCCTCCAGGCCCACTGCCACCCGCAACAATCCAGCGCCGATGCCTGCCTCGCTCTTCTGCTCAGGCGTCAAGCGGCCATGGGTGGTGGTGGCCGGGTGGGTGATAGTAGTCTTGGCATCACCCAGATTCGCGGTGATTGAGAGCATCCGGGTGGTGTCGACGACAGACCAGGCCGCCGCTTGTCCGCCTTTGACATCAAAAGACAGTATGCCGCCCGGTGCGCGTTGCTGGATCTCCGCCAGGGCATGCTGCGGATGCGATGCCAGTCCAGGATAATAGACACGCTCGATCTTTGGATGCTGTTCCAGCCACTGCGCCAACTGCATGGCGTTCCGGGAATGCGCCTGCATGCGCAGTTCCAGGGTTTCCAGGCCTTTCAGAAAGACCCAGGCATTGAACGGACTCATGGTGGGGCCGGCAGTGCGCAGCACCCCAAACACCTCTTCTCCCACTAGCTTCGCATTGCCCACCACCGCGCCGCCGATACAACGGCCCTGCCCGTCCAGGTATTTGGTGGCGGAGTGGATAACGATATCCGCCCCCAAGGCCAGGGGGCGTTGCAGAGCCGGAGTGCACAAACAGTTATCCACCACCAGCAGACAGCTGTTGTCATGGGCCAGATCCGCCAACAGCCGGATGTCCGCCATTTCGGTCAGCGGGTTGGAAGGCGTTTCCAGAAACAACATTTTGGTCTGCGGCTGGATGGCCTGCTCCCAGGCGCCGATATCGCTCAGCGCCACAAAGCTGGTGTCGATCCCGAAACGACTCAGGTATTTGTTGAACAGAATAGTGGTGGTGCCGAAGATGCTGCGGGATGAAACGATATGGTCGCCATGCTCCAGCAACCCCATGCAGGCGGCGAGGATTGCGGCCATGCCTGAGGCCGTAGCCACGCAACTTTCGCCACCCTCCAGGGCGGCCAGGCGCTGTTCAAAGTTGCGCACCGTGGGATTGGTAAACCGGGCGTAGATATTGCCCGGTTGATCCCCGCTGAACCGGGCCGCCGCTTCCGCCGCATTGGCGAAGACAAAACTCGAAGTGGGAAAGATCGGCTCTCCATGCTCACCCTCGGGAGTGCGATGATGACCGGTACGGATAGCCTGGGTGGCGAATTGCCACTGTTCTGGGTTCTGCTTAGACACTGTCATCTCCTTACCAACTGCTCATTCCAGTTTAAATAATGTTCTCACCGACAAGGACTCTGCCAGAATCAGGAACAATCTCCAAAAAAAACCGCCTATGATGGCGGCCAGGGCCTGTTAATGCTATGCGGATATCCAGCAGCTGGCCAGCGCTCTGTCCATTGCCGGTCGCTCCTAACCCCGTTCAACTGTCGCTTGCCTTAATTAGAAAATAGCTGATAATGGCGCTCTTCATCAGTTCAGGGCTATGGTATACTCCCCGCCCTGAAATTTTATGCAAACTGCAGGTACAGAATGGCGAAAGAAGATTTTATTGAAATGGAGGGTACGGTTGTAGAGACTCTGCCAAATACCATGTTCAGGGTTGAACTGGAAAATGGTCATGTGGTGACAGCCCACATATCAGGCAAGATGCGCAAACACTACATCCGCATTCTCACCGGCGACAAGGTCACGGTACAACTGACTCCCTATGATCTGAGCAAAGGCCGCATCACCTATCGTGCGCGCTGACCCTTGACTCTTGCTCCTGGGGTAAGCAGGGTTCAGTGAACCGGCTCATCCAGGAAATCAAATACAAGCTCACCCTCTTTCATATCGACCTTTACGGTTCCACCGCCGGCAAGCCGCCCGAACAGTAGCTCCTCAGCCATCGGTTTCTTGATCTTTTCCTGAATCAGTCTTGCCATGGGACGCGCACCCATTTTCGGGTCGTATCCCTTTTCAGCCAGCCAGACTCTGGCCTCTGCTTCGATGATCAGGCTGACGCCTTTCTCCTGCAGCTGCCCTTCCAGTTCAAAGATAAACTTATCCACCACCTTGGCGATGTGCTCCTGGGAGAGCCCGGAAAACTGAATAATCGAATCGAGCCGGTTTCTGAATTCGGGGGTGAATATCTTCTTGATCATCTCCATACCGTCACTGCTGTGATCCTGGGTGGTAAACCCAATGGAGGAGCGGCTCATCTCCTGAGCCCCGGCATTGGTGGTCATCACGATCACCACACTGCGGAAATCCGCCTTGCGGCCATTGTTATCCGTCAAGGTGCCGTGATCCATCACCTGCAATAACAGATTGAACACATCCGGATGAGCCTTTTCTATCTCATCCAGCAACAATACGGAATGCGGATGCTTGCTGATCTCTTCAGTCAGCAGGCCTCCCTGGTCAAACCCGACATAGCCGGGAGGCGCGCCGATCAGACGGGAAACCGTATGCCGCTCCATGTACTCCGACATATCAAAGCGAATCAGCTCCATGCCCATGATGCGCGCCAGCTGTCGTGTCACTTCGGTCTTACCGACACCGGTTGGGCCGGCGAACAGAAACGAGCCTACCGGATGGCCCTCACTCACCAGTCCTGAGCGGTTCATGCGAATCGCAGCGGTCAAAGCCTCGATTGCCGGGTCCTGGCCGAAAACCACCAGTTTCAGGTCTCGGGAAAGATTACGCAGTGACTCGGTATCTGAAGTGGAGACCTTCTTCGGCGGGATGCGGGCTATCTTGGCGACGATGTTTTCAACATCCTCCACATCGATGAGCCTCTGACGCACATCTTGCGGCTGGAGCTGAACGTTGGCGCCAGCCTCGTCGATCACATCGATGGCTTTGTCAGGCAAGTGACGGTCATTGATGTATTTATCCGCCAGTTCCGCTGCACGCTTCAGGGCCTCGATGGTGTATTCGACTTCATGATGCTCTTCAAAACGGGACTTCAGACCCTTGAGGATTTCAACCGTCTCTTCCACCGACGGCTCCTCGACATCGATCTTCTGAAAGCGCCGCGCCAGGGCGCGATCCTTTTCGAATATACCCCGGAATTCCTGATAGGTGGTGGAGCCGATGCAACGCAGTTCCCCCGAAGCAAGCACCGGCTTGATCAGATTTGAGGCATCCATGACGCCGCCGGAAGCTGCTCCAGCTCCAATAATGGTATGAATCTCATCAATGAAGAGCACCACATCGGACTCTTTTTTCAATTGCGCCAGAATCGACTTCAGGCGTTTTTCGAAGTCGCCCCGGTATTTGGTGCCGGCAATCAGGCTGCCCATGTCCAGGGCGTAGATCGTGGCGCCGGAGAGGACCTCAGGCACCTGTTTGTCGACTATCATCTTGGCAAGCCCCTCGGCTATGGCTGTCTTGCCGACCCCCGCCTCGCCTACCAGCAGGGGATTATTTTTGCGCCGCCGACAGAGAATCTGGATGGTCCGCTCAATTTCATTGCGCCGACCGATCAGCGGATCGATTTTCCCCAGAACCGCCTGCTCATTCAGATTACTGGCATAACTGGCCAGCGGGGATGGTTGCGCCTCGCCCTTCTGATCGGCGCCCAGTTCAATAGAATCCTCATCGCCTCCACTCTCATCATCCAGCTTGGAGACGCCATGTGAGATAAAATTCACCACATCCAGACGCGCCACGTCCTGCTGATCGAGAAAGAAGACCGCCTGAGAATCCTGCTCGTTGAAGATGGCGACCAGCACATTGGCGCCGGTCACTTCATTTTTACCCGAGGATTGAACATGAAACACTGCACGCTGCAACACACGCTGAAAGCCGAGAGTAGGCTGAATTTCACGCTCATCACCTTCTACAACCAATGGTGTGGTTTTATCGATGAATTCTGACAATTGCTTGCGCAGTTCCTCGATATTGGCGCCACAGGCGCGCAGCACCTCTGCTGCAGCCGGGTTATCCAGCAGGCTCAGCAGCAGATGGTCCACCGTCATGAACTCATGGTGCCTCTCCTTTGCCCGCTTAAATGCTTGATTCAGGGTAAATTCGAGTTCTTTGCTCAACATCGGTCAGACTCCTAAAGCCCTGTTCAGGCCTTTTCCATCGTGCATAGCAGAGGATGCTGGTTGTTCCGGGAGTAGTCGTTGACCTGATTGACCTTGGTCTCGGCGATATCCCGGGTAAAAACACCACATACCCCCATCCCCCGGGTATGTACATGAAGCATTATTCTGGTTGCCTTTTCTCGATCCATTGTAAAAAAAGTCTCTAGCACCAGTATCACAAACTCCATCGGAGTGTAGTCATCATTCAGAATGATGACCTTGTACATCGGTGGCTTTTTTACTTTGGGAAGACTCTCCTGTACGGCAAGTCCATCGTCCCGTATGGTTTTTTCCTGGTCACTCATGGCTACAATTCTAGCAGGCCTTTAATTTCTACAAACAGTATTGAACATGGTTTTTCTCTGGCATTCGACTTAAAAAATAGGGCAAACACCCTATTGACTCAAACATATCTCACTGAGTTGATAGGTTAATAGTTGACCAATATTCTGTGAGCACTATACTGGCGAATGAGCAATTAAAAAAACTCTCGATTCAGAGGGGTATAGCTCAGTTTAGGGTCGTGTGCATATACGCCCACATGTTTTTTACCACTGGAATGTTCTTGGTAAGTGGGAGAACAGGTCAACAAGACTGTTCTGCACAACAATTATATAACACCATTTTTCCGGGACATAGATCGTTGAGGAGTATTAGCTATGACGACTGGAGTCGTAAAATGGTTCAACAATGCCAAAGGTTACGGGTTTGTAACCCCTGAAGATGGCGAACAAGATGTGTTTGTCCATTTTTCATCTATTGAAATGGACGGATACAAAACCTTGAAAGAGGGACAAAGGGTTCAGTTCGAGATCAACGAGGGGCCCAAAGGTCTGCATGCCACCAATATTCAGAATATTGTTAATGAGTAGACAGACCTAATCCAAAGCTAGACCAGACTATGCCGATGACTCTCAAATCATCGGCATAGTTTTAAGACATACCGTTTGATACAGTCCATGCTCACGGGAGCCCTGCTCGGCATTCACAATGGCTGCGAATCAGCAGTCCCGGTCACGCCAAACCCTACCGCAGATTCAGCCAGTTCACTTGAAGTTGCAAAACATAAACACCTGTCTGCTCTGGCGCCCCAACCAGATTCTAACTTAGAATGTGCAGGTCTAATTAACTAACCGCCTGTTCATGGTTTTCTCCGCCCTGTACCAAGATTGTCGTTGATCGATGCTGATCCTGTTCAACAAACCCCATGGTGTGCTGACCCAATTCACTGACACGGAAAACCGCGCCACCCTGGCCGACTATATACCCATCCCCAATATCTATGCCGCAGGCAGACTGGATCGTGACAGCGAGGGTTTGCTGTTGCTGACCGATGACGGGAAGCTTCAGCACCGCATGACAGATCCAAAAACCAAGACCTGGAAGACATATTGGGTACAGGTTGAGGGTATCCCGAAGGATAGATCACTCGATCAGTTGCGACACGGCGTGTCACTGAAAGATGGCGTGACCCTGCCCGCCAAAGTAACACGCATCGACGAACCGAAGATCTGGCTGCGCAGCCCACCAATCCGTTATCGGGCGAATATTCCCACCAGCTGGCTGGAAATAGAGATTCGAGAGGGACGCAACCGTCAGATCAGACGCATGACCGCTGCAGCAGGCATCCCGACGCTGCGGCTGATTCGCACCGCCATCGGCCGCTGGAGTCTGGGCCGGCTGCAGCCGGGCGAATGGCGCAAACTGGATATCTGACAGGGTCAGCAGAATAACAGCGTCCATGAAGCAGATTAAACAACGCATCATCGTCGGCATGTCGGGTGGCGTCGACTCATCAGTCGCCGCACTCCTGCTGCAGGAACAGGGTCATCATATCGAAGGGCTGTTCATGAAGAACTGGGAGGAGGATGACAGTGAAGATTACTGCTCCGCCGCGCAGGATCTGGCGGATGCCCAGGCCGTATGCGATCAGCTGAATATCCCGCTGCACAGAGTCAATTTCTCGACTGAATATTGGGATCGGGTATTTTCATACTTTCTGGACGAGTACCGTAGCGGCCGAACGCCAAATCCGGATGTGCTGTGCAACAAGGAGATCAAGTTCAAGGCGTTTCTCGAGTATGCGCTGGAGCAGCTCGACGCGGAGAAAATCGCCACCGGCCACTACGCCAGACTCGAAGAGGATGCCGGACAATACGTTCTGCAAAGAGCCCTGGACGAGAACAAGGATCAGACCTATTTTCTCTATCTGCTGGGTCAGACACAGCTTGCGCGCAGCCTTTTTCCACTGGGAAACCTGGCCAAGCACAGCGTGCGTCAACTCGCTGAATCCGCCGGTTTTCCGAATCATAAAAAGAAGGACAGTACCGGTATCTGTTTCATCGGAGAACGAAAATTCCGTGAATTCCTGAGGCGTTATCTACCCGCCAATCAAGGCGACATCGAAGATCCGCAGGGACAGGTGATCGGCGCCCATCAGGGGCTGATGTACTACACCCTCGGCCAGCGTCAGGGACTCGGCATCGGAGGCATGAAAGACACCCCCGAGGCGCCTTGGTTCGTGGTAGGCAAAGACCTGGAGCGCAATAAACTCATTGCGGCGCAGGGACATGAACACCCACTCTTGATGAGTCATGAGTTGACGGCCGACCAACTTCACTGGATCTCGGGCCGGACTCCGGAATTCCCCATCCGCTGCCTGGCCCGCCTGCGGCATCGCCAGCCGCTGCAAACCTGCGAAGTAAACCAGTACGGCGAAAACCATTGCCGGATCCTGTTTGACAGGGCGCAACGCGCAGCCACCCCGGGCCAGTCCATCGTATTCTATGATTCGCGCAACTGCCTTGGCGGCGGAATCATCAAGTCAGTCAAGAAGGCATCATCAGCATGAAATATGACGACCGGGACCGCACCATCGCCCTCGCGGGCATCTTCCAGGCAGCTTCATTGGTCCAGCAGATTGCCAGGAGAGGCTTGGCGGACAGCGAGGCAATGGGAGCCAGCATTCATAGCATTTTTCAGATCGATGCTGGAAGTGTGGCTGAGGTATATGGTGGTCTGGCGGGTATCTCAAAGGGCCTGCGTGAACTTTACCGTCAACTCGCGGGCGAGGTAAAACGGGACAATGAGCTGACAGGATACCTGTTGAGCCTGATTCAGCTGGAGAGAAAACTCGCCAGTCAGGACGAGCGAACGGGGCAGATTCAGCTGGGCATCCATGAGACCAGCGCCAAACTGATCCATTTTGCTGAACTCCATCCAAACATTCTCGCTGCACTGGCGGACATCTACGCAAAAAGTATCAGCAGCCTGCAACCCCGCATCATGGTGAAGGGCGAACCCGTCTATCTGCAGAATCCGGAGAATGTCAATAAAATCCGCTCTCTGTTGCTTTCCGGGATCCGCTCCGCAATGTTATGGCGTCAGACAGGAGGTCGCCGCCGGCAGTTTCTATTCAATCGTAAAATCTATCTCAATCAAGCCAAAGGACTCTTGAATCAGGCTTGAAAACTGAGGATTTAATAATCTGTCACAGAAAATTGAGCAGTAATGGAGTATAAATATGAGCCCGGAGTATCAGGAGGAGAAACAGCTATTCTCCTTACCTTGAATCATCATCTCCTGCCTGCAAACCGTCTCAAAACATTCATTATCATTATAAAAGGATCGAAATCATGAAAAAATACACTGTCATCACGCTCAGCCTTGCAACCTTACTCATCAGCGCCTGTGGTGATGCGCCTGAACAGAGCAGCACGCCTGCCGGTGACAGCAGTTCTGCGATGTCGGAATCGACCATGAGCCAAACCGCAGCCGGCACAGAAGTCGCACCAACGCTGATCGACAAGACCAAGGAAGCTGGCCAGGAGACCTGGGATAAGACCAAAGAGGTCACCAGTGAGTCCATGGATGCGGTCAGCGAAACCAGCCAGGAACTTTATGAATCGGCAAAAGATACCGCTGTTGAGGTAGGTGAGGCTATCAGCGACAAGACCAGCGAGGTCTATGAGAGCGCCAAGGATGCCGGCAGCTCCCTGATGCAGGACACGACACCCCCCGCTGATCAGGAATGATGACAGGTCACACTTCGTCATTTGGGTAATACACAGCTTTCCCCGATGCAAGACCCTCTCAGGCCAACCTCGCTTAACATGGAGGTTGGCCTGATCCATCGATATAGATTCGCGCATTGAAACGATAAAAGAATTCAGCCAATCCCCACGCCGGATGACTTTCGTCATTCTCCTGACAAAAAGCATGCATGGAGCGCTTTCCGCTGCCAATCACCCTGTTGACCCGCATGAAGGCCCCCAGCGCCGCGTTAAATCCCCCGTTGGCGCATCCAACCGGCCATTTCACCCACCCCTTTGGGGTGACTGATGAGAAAGCCCTGGGCCATATCGCAACCCAGTTCGTTTAGCAAGGCCAGTTGCCCGGTCGTCTCCACGCCTTCGGCCACCACGTCAAAATCCATGCACCGGCTCATGCCGATGATGGCACTGACCAGGGATGTCTGTTTGTCTCTGCCTAGTATGTGATGAATAAATGAACGATCGATTTTAACCGTATGAATGGGAAATTGGGTGAGATAATTCAGCGAAGAGTATCCTGTGCCGAAATCATCAATCGCGATACGCACACCCAGAGAGTCGAGATCCGCCAATACCCTTTCAGCCTTCTTCGCATCCTGCACCAGGACGGTTTCGGTAAGTTCGACCTCAAGTTTGCACGGTTGCATCCCTGTCCGGTCGAGGATGCCGGCAATAAAGGCGTACACATCCTGTTGCTGGAACTGAACACTCGAAATATTCACACTGAGACAGGGCTGTTGAGCGCCGTATAACTCGGAGAAATGTGCATTCCAATCGTCAATTGCCTGTTGCACGATCCATTCGGACAAGGCGATGATTTGTCCGGTTTCCTCTGCAATCCTTATAAACCTGGTCGGTGGTACTGCCCCCAGTTCTGGATGCGTCCAGCGGGCCAGTGCCTCGACACCATGAATGCGTCCTGTCCGTAGAGACATTTGAGGCTGGTAGTGGACATGCATCTGGCCTTTCTCGACGGCCCTGCGCAGATGATTGACGATGGTCATGCGTTCATGGTTCTGTGCCGACAGTTCGGCAAGAAAAAAACGGTGCGTACCCCGGCCCGCGCGCTTCGCGCTATACATGGCGGTATCCGCATTTTTTATCAAGGTGTCGATATCATGGCTGTCGCTGGGAAACACGCTGATACCGATACTGGCGGTGATAAAAAATTCAACCCCATTAAAGACGAACGGCGCCACTAATGCCTGCTGTATCTTTTCCGCCACCAACTCCGCATCATGGGCATGTTCCAGATCGGAAAGCAGGATGGTGAATTCGTCACCGCCCAGACGGGACAGCGTATCCGTTTCCCGCACGCAATTCCGCAGACGCACAACAACTCTCTTGAGCAATTGATCGCCGACCAGGTGGCCCTGCGTATCGTTGACCTGTTTGAAATTATCCAGATCCAGAAACAATAGAGCGAGCAACTGTTTGTGACGCCGCGCCTGATGTATTAAGCCCTCGAAGCGGTCACGAAACAGTTCCCGGTTCGGCAGTTTAGTCAACGGATCATAATAGGCGAGCTGGTGCAGACGTTCACGTAGATGGGCCTGGTTGGTAATATCGGTAAAAATACCTGCGTAATGGATAACATTATCCGCCGGATCGCGAATCGCAGTAATGGTGAGCCATTCGGGAAAGATCTCCCCGGATTTGCGCCGGTTCCATATCTCCCCTTCCCACTTTCCTTGGGAATTCAATTGCTCCCAGATATTTTTATAGAACACCTCGTCGTGGCGGCCAGATCTCAAGATGCTTGGATTGTGGCCCAGCACCTCTGTTTCCGAATATCCCGTGATCTCGGTGAATGCCGGGTTGACTTCAATGATGCGCAGCTCGGAATCAGTGACCATGATGCCTTCGGGGGCATGTTCCAGTACACTCTTGGCCAGACGCAGCCGTTGCATGGCCCGTTTTCGCTCGGTGATATCCAACGCCGTGAAGATGGCGCCGGCCGCGGGATCCTCCCGATCCACAAGGGTGGAACGCAACAGAACGTCGATGATACTGCCGTCTTTGCGCCGCAAACGGGTTTCAATCTCACTCGTTCCTTTTACTGAGATCTGCGAGAACTTCTCCTTACCGATCCGTTCGAATTCCCCATCATCGGAATACACTATCCTGGAGCTGAACCCGATCAGCTCATTCTCTGAGTAACCGACCATTTCAAGAAACCGCAGATTCAACCATTGGAAGACCCGGTCGCGCACCAGTCCTATGCCCACAAGAGCGGCGGATAGAATCGAGTTGAGTTCGTCGTGATTCTTTTTCAGATCACGCTCCATGCGGCGGCGCTGAGTCACATCGACGAGACTTGTGAAGCAATAGGTATTGCCTTCTGGAGTGGTGACAATTTGGCCGTTTAGTTGGACCGTTAGCTCCCCTGCATGCTTGGACGCCAGCTTGATCTCTCCCTCGACCTGCCCCCTGGATGCATAGGCCCGGCGCAGCAAACCGAACAACTCATCACTGGAACCCCGCGCCAGTCGATGCGCGAATGGCGATCCGATTAATCTGCTGCGCTCCTGGCCTAAAAGTGCGGCGCCGGTCAGGTTGATGTCCCGGATGATGCCCTGGGGATCGAGGCTGGCGTAGCCTACGGGAGCAAAGTCGTATAACGTGGCGTAGTGGTCCCGGGATTGCTCGAGGGCCTGCTGGACCTCTTGCAACTCAATGTTTTGCTGCCGCAGCTCGACCTGGTAGACGTTCAGTTCATGTAAGACGTTATGCAGAGTGTCTCTGTCGCTGACGTCGAGACCAAGGTTTTTCAGTACCAGCTCAAGCCTATCGTCATCCTGTCCTGTGTATCGTCCCATCGCTGACACCATCTAGTGTGTATAGTATTTAGGCCTATTTCCCTGCCCGGTCATTCCAATAAAGCGGGTTTTCCTCTGAGACTGCCTGTTTAATTGGGGTCAGCGACTTTTCAGTCGTCAAAAAATACTCCCAATGGTTATAGTAACGCGAGAAGGGTCCAAACAATAGCCGTGAGCGGGACCAAATCAACCTTTCCTGTCATCCTATGCAGATGCCGCACAGGAACGATAGAGTATGTTTTTGTGCCAGAATAACGCCAAGGCAGGCCGATAAACAAATTGCTATCCATGGAGGACTTCCAGTGACCAGCGGCGACGACATTACGAAAAAGAAACGGGCCTCCAAAAAGGTAAAAATGTCCCGGCCGGGCAACTCGGCGAGACCCGGCAACACCCGAAAGAGCGCACCGGCAGACAAAACTCCGGCGAAAAAACCGCTGCTCGATAAGAAACAGGCAGCCACCACGATCCGCCAGGCAGGTGCGGTGCTGGATGTCGCTGACAGCACTGTCCCGGTAGTCGGAGTCGGCGCCTCGGCAGGCGGTCTGGAAGCCTTCCGCGCACTGCTGAAAAACCTCCCGGCGAACACCGGTATGGCATTCGTGCTGATTCAGCACCTTGACCCTCACCATACGAGTCTGCTACCCAAACTGTTGGCGGATTACTCGGCGGTGCCGGTGGTTGAAGCGAGGGACGGCCAGCGCTTGGAAGCAAATCATGTCTATGTCATTGCGCCTAATTGCACCTTGGGGATTCATCACGGCAAACTTCAACTCATGGCGCGCATGTTGAATGCAGGCCTACACCTGCCGGTGGACAATTTCTTCGGTAATCTGGCGGATGACCTGGGCAGCAAGGCGATCGGTGTCATCCTCTCCGGCACCGCCTCGGACGGCACGCTGGGACTGAAGGCAATCAAGGCTGCCAGCGGCATCACCTTCGCACAGGATGAGGCCAGCGCCGAATACTTCGGTATGCCCGGCAATGCCATTGCGGCGGGATGTGTGGATTTGGTGCTGCCCCCTAAGGACATCGCCAAGGAGCTGACACGCATCTCCCGCCATCCCTTCCTGTTTCACAACCAGATGATCGAGGCAGCGTCGACATCAGAGATCGATGACAGCCTGAGCAAGATATTCCTGCTGTTGCGGACTCGTACCGGAAACGATTTCACTTATTACAAACAGACCACCATCCTGCGTCGGATCAAGCGCCGCCTGATGGTGCACAAGCTGGAGCGGCTGCCCGACTACGTGCGCTATCTTCAGGCGACGCCGATGGAGCTTGATCTGCTGTTTCAGGATCTGCTGATCAATGTAACCGGCTTTTTCCGTGATCCGGATTCCTTTCTCAGTCTGAAGGAGAAAGTGCTGAGCCGCATTCTGCAGGAACGCATAAGGCATCAGCCCATTCGTATCTGGATTCCCGGCTGTTCCACCGGTGAGGAGGTCTATTCGGTGGCCATCACCATCATGGAACAGGCGGAGTTGCAGAACAGCGTACCGCAGGTCCAGCTATTCGCCACCGACATCGATGAAAAGGCCATCGACCAGGCGCGCGCCGGCGTCTATGCGGAGCGCATTACCGAAGAGGTTAGTCCGGAGCGCTTGCGCAGATATTTCGTCAAGGTGACCGGCGGCTATCAGATCAACAAGACGATCCGCGACATGTGCGTGTTCGCCACCCAGAACCTCATCAAGGATCCGCCCTTCTCCAGACTGGATCTGATTTGTTGCCGTAACCTGATGATTTACCTGGGCGGCGTGTTACAAAAGAAGGTGCTGCAGATTTTCCACTATGCCTTGAATCCAGAAGGCTTTCTGATGCTGGGGACTTCTGAATCGATCGGCAGTCACGCAGATCTGTTTGCGATGGTGGATCGAAAGTCCAAGATCTATACAAAAAAGTCCATCGCCAGCCGCATCAACTATGAATTCAATACCCGCACCTACCATGCTGATGACAGCCCGCCGCCGTACCCACGTGAGGCGCCGCGCTCGTCAGCTGCGGGGTATCAACAAGAAGCCGATCAACTGGTGTTGAACCAATACGGTCCGCCGGGGGTGGTAATCAACCTGGACATGGAAATCCTCAGTTTCCGCGGTGCAACCGGGCCTTATCTCAATCCCGCACCGGGATCCGCCAGTCTGAATTTGCTGAAACTGGTGCGTCAGGAACTTTCTGTGGAACTGCGCTCCGCGATCCACAAGGCGCGCAAAGAGCAGATCACGGTGCGCCAGGAAGGCGCAAGTTACCGGCAAAACGGCAGCGAAGGCATGGTGAACATCATCGTCCATCCCTTGCAGAGCGCTGCTGTCGATGAACCCTGTCTGCTGGTGTTGTTTGAAGCGGCGATTCGGCCGCCCAAAGATGCGCAAACAGCGACCGGCAAAGGGCAGGAAAAGCCTACCGCCTCTGATCAAGAGCTGGTCAGAATCCTGGAACAGGAGCTTGCTTCCACACGGGAATACATGCAGTCCATCATCGAGGAACAGGAAGGCACTAACGAAGAGCTGAAATCCGCCAACGAGGAGATCCAGTCCACCAACGAAGAGCTGCAGAGCACTAACGAGGAACTGGAAACCGCCAAGGAAGAACTGCAATCCATCAACGAAGAACTGGCCACCGTCAACGAGGAACTGGAAAACCGCAACACGGAACTGGCAGCCTCCAACAACGACCTCAACAACCTGCTGGCCAGCGTCAACCTGCCGATCCTGATGCTCGGGCACGACCTGACAATACGCCAGTTCACCAGCCAGGCAAAGCAACTGCTCAACCTGATCGATGCCGACCTGGGACGGCCCATCAACAACATCATGCCCAATATCGAGATACCCAAGCTGGAGGACCAGGTGCTGGAAGTCATCGATACCATGACCAGCAGGAATCTAGAATTGATGGACAAGGACGGGCACTGGTTTTCGGTGCGCATACGACCATACAAAACCCTGGACAAGCGGATCGATGGCGCAGTATTGACCTTTGTGGACATCGATATGTTGAAGGACAGGGAACAGCTTAAATTGACCCTGGAACAGGAGCGCCGCCTGGCCACAGTGGTCAAGGACGCCAATGACGCCATCACCGTGCAGGATTTCAACGGCAGGATCCAGGCCTGGAATCCGGCCGCGCAACGCATCTATGGCTATACTGAGGAACAGGCGCTGGGCATGAATATCGAACAGATGATTCCGCAAAACCAGCTTGATCATTATCTCGAAAAACTGGCGCAGCTCAGAAAAGGCATGACTGTTGACGCATTTGAGACGCAACGCATCACCCAGGACGGCTCCCAGCTCTCGATCCTGCTCACTGCAACCGCTTTGCTCAATGAGCACAATCAAACCTATGCCATTGCCACTACTGAACGGGTTCTGTCAAAAACCTAGCCCTTTACAGGAAGCAGACATTCCTCAATGAAGCAGATTACACGGCTGGACGACGCTGAGCTCACCGAGCTGCTGAAGGAGTTACAACGCGCACCCGAAAATACGGACGAGGCGCAGCGCCTGCTCCACGAACTGCATGTACACCAGATCGAGCTGGAGCAACAGAATCGGCAACTGCAGGATGTGCAGATGGAGCTGGAGGCATCCCGCGACCGCTATGCCGAACTGTATGATTTTGCCCCGGTGGCTTATCTCACCCTGGAAGCCACCGGGCTCATCCGTGAGATAAACCTGGCCGGCGCGGCGTTGTTGGGATGGGAGAGACAGACGCTGATCGGAACCTTTCTGCCCCACTATGTCGTACCGGAGCAGAGACAATTACTGCGCTCTTATCTGCGCAGGCTGCTGGATACGGGTGCTCAGGAGAAACCCATCTTCTCCCTGACCCGCAAAGACGGCCAGCTGTTGCAGGTCCTTAGCGAAGGATCCGCCAGCCCTCCTGCCAGCGGCCTGTGTCACATTGCCCTGGTCGACATCACGGCCACCCAACGGGCTGAGCAGGCGTTGCGCGCGAGTGAACGCAACTACCGACGGCTGGCCGATCATTCCACGGATATGATCTCCACCCACGACGCTGCGGGGGTGTATCGCTATGTATCACCGTCCTGCGGCACCCTGCTGGGCTACGAAGCAGAGGATCTTCTTGGCCGCTCCGCCTATGATTTCTTCCATCCGGACGACCTGCAGGCGATCCGCAAATCGCACCAGGCCATTACAAGCGGCCCGCTCATCTACACGGTGCAATACCGCATTCGGCGTAAGGATGGAGAGTATGTCTGGTTCGAGACCAATAGCCACGTCATCGAAGATCTCACAGACGGCGACAGCGGTGTGATTCTTGCGCAATCCAGAGAGATTACCGAGCGAGAGCGGCTCGAGCGGGAGTTGCGGCAATCGCGCAAGATGGAGGCGCTTGGCCAGCTGACGGGCGGCATTGCCCACGATTTCAACAATATGCTTGCGAGCATTCTCGGTTTCACCCAGCTGGCGATGGAACAAGGCGAAAGGATTTCCTGGGAGAAAGTGCGCGGTTATCTTGCCCAGATCGAAATAGCGGGACGGCGTGGCGCGGAACTGGTGGCACAGATGCTCACCTTTGCCCGCAGCAATCCGCAACAGAACCGTAAGCCGGTCGATATCGGGCCGTTGGTGAAAGAGGTCGCCCGGATGCTGGAGTCCGTGCTGCCATCCAGTATCACCCTGGGGATTGAAATCTCCAGCCATCCACAGCAAACGGAAATTGATCCGGTGCAGCTGCATCAGCTGCTCCTGAACCTGTGCTTAAATGCCCGCGACGCGATGTCCGACAAGGGTCGCCTGGTGATCCGCTTGCATGATGTCGATATTGCCCCTCAAGAATGCAACGCCTGCCACAAGCCAGTGAGTGGCCATTGGCTCGAGCTATCGGTGACCGACAGCGGCCAAGGCATGTCCCGGGAGACGCTGCAACGCATCTTCGACCCTTTCTTTACTACCAAGGAAATCGGCAAAGGCAGCGGCATGGGGCTTTCCGTAGTGCATGGCATCGTCACTGCTGCCGGCGGTCACATCATGGTGCAGACTGCCGCCGGCAAAGGCGCTTGTTTCCGTATTCTGCTACCCCCAAGCCACGCACCTGCGCAGCAAGTAGTGGAGGATGCAGCAGACGTACCCGTTCCCCAGGGACAGGGGCAGCGGATCATGATCATCGATGATGAGCCAGCCCTGGCGATGTTCCTGTCGGAATGTGTGAGACTTTACGGTTACCAGACCGTCATGCTGACGGACAGCCGACAAGCTTTGCAACAACTCACCAATCCTGAGCATGACATAGCACTGCTGATCACCGATCAGACCATGCCGGCGATCACCGGCACGGAGCTTGCCGCGGCCGTCAGGCGTACTCGTCCGGAACTGCCGATCATTCTCTGCAGCGGCTATAGCAAAGAGGTATCTGCGGAAACTGCATCAGCGGCGGGAATCGACCACTACCAGCCAAAGCCTATCGATTGCGAGGAACTCCTGAGGACGATATCCCGCATCTTCCAGGAAGCGGATGATACAACTGGCCCGCTTGCGCCTCGAGGCCTTATGGCGCCGGCTGAGGTTGATTGGCGCTGACTGTAGCCACACGATTTCTGCCGGACGCCTTGGCTCGATACAGCGCCTTGTCCGCTAAATGGATGAGTTCAGCAACTGAAGCGCCCGCTTCCGGTACCTGACTCGAGACCCCGAGACTGATCGTCAACCAGGGGCTTTCGAGTCCTTCAGCATGGGATATCTGCGCCTCCAGAACTGCCTTGCGTAACCCTTCCGCGATTTCCATACCCCCCTGGATGGCGGTGTTGGGGAGCACAATACAGAACTCCTCGCCGCCGAACCGGCTCACCAGATCAGCTGCGCGGTTGACCGAGTTCTGCAGCAGCCTGGCCACCTTGCGCAACACATCATCGCCGGCCAGATGACCAAAATGGTCGTTGTAGTGTTTGAAAAAGTCGATATCGATCATGATCACGGTTATCGGTTGTTTCTCCCTCGCCGCCCTTTTGATCTCCTGATCCAGCACCTGATCCAGATAGCGGCGATTGGCCAGTCCTGTCAAACCATCCAGATTCGCTATCTGCTGCGCCTTTTCACTCTCCCAGGCAAGTTCTGCGGTGACGGTAATCAACTGATTACGCATTGCGACAATTCTTTCCATGGCGATCAGCTTGGCTTCCAGAACATCCCTGTTGATGGGCTTGTAGAGGTAATCATCCCCACCCGCCTTGATGCCTGCCACAAACGCCTCGGGTTCGGTATTACTGCTGAGGAAGAGGATCGGCCGCCACTCCAGATCCACGCTGCGCATTTTCTTTATCGTGGCATAGCCGTCCATGCCCGGCATGCGAACATCGAGCAGGACTATTTCAGGATCTTCGCGTTTGAATTGATCGATCGCCTCCTCGCCATCCTGAGCAAGTACGACCTGATGCCCCATCGACTGAAGATGACGGCGGATAATCAGCCGATCCGCGAGATTGTCTTCCGCCACCAGAATCTTCAAAAGCCCTTCTCTCTGAATGCCTTGAGAATTTGTTGATACTCGAGTTTCATTGCAAACAGACGCTCCGATGCATCTTCCAGCTCACCTTGATCAGCCATTTTTTCAAATTCTGTTGCCATTTCGTAAAGATGTGCAGCGCCAATATTGGCGCTTGGCGATTTCAGACTGTGCACCAGTCTGGCGACTTCGTCTGCAGGCAGAGATTGTACTTCACTCTCCAGACGTTCCAGAATCTCCGCGATATTCTGGTGGATTGCATCAAAGACTATCCTGAATTCGTCACCCATATCCAATTTCAATTTTTCAAGCACATTGAAATCTATAACCTTCTGAGTAAGTGAGACAAAGGTTTTTGCTTCCGGTTGCGTACTCTGTTCCGAAATCAGGACATTTCCGATCCAGCGTTTCAGGGCATTTGCAAGATCAGCCTTACTGAACGGCTTGGTAATGATGTCATTCATTCCGGCCAGCATACACCGCTGCCTGTCTCTCGGGGTGGCATTGGCGGTGAGCGCAACGATCGGCACCATTTTGCCTTTTTCCTGTTGTCGAATCATGCGAGTGGCCTGATATCCATCCATTTCAGGCATTCTGCAGTCCATGAAAATCAGGTCATATGTGCCTGCTTTCCATTGGATGAGGGCATGCAGCCCATTTTCCGCGACGTCCACCCGCACCCCCAGGTTGCGTAACATGGTGCTGGCAACCTTCTGATTGGCATGCACATCCTCCACCAGCAGCACCCTGCCCTTGAACTGCTGCGCGTCTATTCTGGATTCGGTTTCGTTCTCTATCGAATAGCGCGTCAATATCTGTTCGCCGGCCTCATTTTTATCCATCAGCGAACGGATAACCTTGACAATGGTGGTGCTGTTCAAGGGCTTATTCAGGTAGGCGTCAAAACCCGCTTTACTGAAATATGCCGCATCTCCTCTATGCCCCAGGTTGGTGAGAGCGACCAGCCGCAGACCGGTCAGCTCCGGCAGACTGCGGATCGCCTGTCCCAGCACAACACCGTCACTGGCGTACTTTGGCTGGTCCAGAAACGCCATGTGAAACGGCGCCCCTTCCTTGACCGCGTTATGCAAGTGTGGAATTACATCGACTTTATCATGCAGAACCAGCGCTTGAATTCCAAGATACTCAAACAGTGGCAGTAAGGCTTTTGCGGTCTGTTTCGACTGATCCAGAAATAATAGCCTGACCCCCTCCATCTCCATCGCCGGGAAAAACGGATCCATGCTCACTGCCGACAACTGCATCTCCACCTTGAAAATCGAACCCTTGTCAGGGGTTGATTCCACACTAATCTCACCATCCATCAGATGGATCAGCTTCCTGCTGATCGACAAACCGAGGCCGGTGCCGCCATACTTCCGTGTTGTCGCCTGATCTGCCTGTATAAAGGCCTCGAACAGCTTATCCTGTTTGGCGGGATCAATACCGATTCCGGTGTCTTCCACCGATAGACAGAGCTTCAGCTTCCCGGATTTAGAATCTTCCGACCTGACTTTGAGCCTTACAAATCCTTCTTCCGTAAATTTCAGCGCATTGCCAACCAGGTTCAACAGCACCTGGCGCAACCGACCAGGATCGCCATGCATCATTCTCGGGCAGTCCGGCTGAAAATCGAGGACCAGTTCCAGCCCCTTGTCATTGGCCTGCGGGGCGATCAGTTCCATGACATTGTGACAAACAATCTCCAGATTAAAGGGGATTGACTCCAACTCCACCTGTCTGGCATCGAGTTTTGAGAAATCCAGGATATCGTTGATGATATCAAGCAACATCTGACCCGACTTGCGGATCACTTCAACACTGTCGCGTTGCGTGCCATCCAGTTTGCTATCGGAGAGGAGTTCAGCCATGCCGATCAAGCCATTCATCGGCGTTCGGATCTCATGGCTCATGGTGGCAAGAAAATCACTCTTATCCCTGGTAGCAGCCTCTGCCCGTTCCTTCGCGGCAATCAGATCCAATTTTGCCTGATGATATTCAGTGACATCCTGCACCGTGCCATGGGAAGCAATCGGCTTGCCCGATTCATCAAAATGGGTTTCACAGATTTCATGCACATATTTGATTCTGCCGTCCTTCATCAGTAAGCGGTGGGTGATTTCGTAGGGCTTTCCACTCACCAGCGACTCGGTGTAAGCCCGATTGACCACCTCTCTGTCATCCGGATGAATGACTTCCAGGAAGCCTTCGTAAGATGCGTTGAATGTCTTTCTGTCGACCTCAAATATCCGATAGATCTGATCAGACCAGATCAAATCGTTCTTGATCAGGTCGAGCTCCCAGTTGCCCGTCTTGGCAATCCGCTGAGCTTCGGCGAGACTCGCCTGACTGGCCGCCAGGGCATGCTCCATCGCTTTCCGCTCAGAGATATCCACATGGGTGCCTACCGCCCGGATCGGATTACCCTCGCTATCCCGTTCTACCACCCGGCCACTGTTCATGATCCACACATAGTGTCCATCCTTGTGCCGCATACGGTATTCAGCCCGGAAGTGTTCCCGATTACCGACCAAATGATCATTCATCAGCGCCATCACCCGCTGAATATCATCCGGATGCACAAGCTCTTTCCAGGCATCCATGTGGGGTCTCCAGTCACCAGCCTGATGACCCAGCAGGATCTCCATGCGGGGACTGAAATAGACCTCTCCAGTCTGAACCTGCCAGTCCCAGAACCCCTCTTGAGCACCGTCTAGGGCGAATGCCAGACGATCCTTGGTTTTACGCAGGGTATCTTCCACCTCCTTCTGCGGGGTCTGATCAGACACGAAGGCGAAGGCGCCAACCACTTCGTTTTGGTTATCTCTTAAGGTGGTGGTGGTAAAGTGGGTGTAGACTTTACTCCCGCACTTATGCCGTAGCGCAATATCGTATATACGGTGTTCGGTATAAGGTATTTTTCTCGTCTGATCCTGGAAGATTTTTCGATTTTCCTGATCGACGAAATCCATTGGGGTCTTTCCAAGCATCTCCTCACGTGGATAACCCAGCAAGGTGCATAGCGAATCATTGACTTCCAGTGTGGTTAAGTCCCGATCGATCAGCCAAAACCCCTCATGGGCGTTGTCAACCACTGAGCGATACTTCAATTCATTTTTCGCCAGTCGCTCCAAGGTCTGCTTGCGTTCAGATATATCCAGGATGTAGCCATGGAAGTGAGTGATCTCGCCGTCATCATCTCGAATAATATTCGTAAGATCATAGAGCCATAGATACTGACCGTCTTTGTGGCGTAATCTGAACTCCTGTTCAAAAGAATCTTTCAATGCTTTCGAATGAGCGTTGATCTCAGCCTTAACCTGCAGCAAATCATCAGCATGGATCAGATCGGAAATCATCACTTCACCCGCTTCCAGCTCCTCTTTTGTGTAACCCAGAAGCTCCTTGATATTGGGTGATACATACTCGACTGGCCAGCCTTGACCAAGTCGCCATTTGATGACAACCGTCGGCCCGGTGATAAACAGCTGGCGCTCTTGTTGCAGCTGCCGGCTTTTGTCGGTCAAGGCCTGATCTGCACGCCACCGCTGCCTGATCTGCCGCCTGGAATAACCGTTGCCCATTACAATACTGAACAAACCGAGCAGCCAGATAGCGCCAAAAGAGGCCTTCAAGGTTTCAATCTTTTTCTCTTTGAGCGCCGTAAAGCCCAGCATCGGGACAGAAACACTGATGCCGCCACTCACTGTTCCAACCTTGAAATCTTGCTGCACATGGCATTTCAGGCATCCCTCACGGGTCGTCAAGGGCTGCATATAGCGCAGATAAGAGTCGCCCCCGATGAGCGAAACCTCAGACACCTCCTTGGCGCCCTTCTGGAATCTGTTGAAAACCTCACTTTCCCAGGCATCGGCCCTGTTCACCGGATTCAAAGGGTTAAGGCTGATAAGCCTGCCCTTGACACCATACAGGTCAGAAAACTCCTCCATGACTTGACGCAACAGCGTGCTTGGATCCAGCAGAGTCAGGCGCTTTCCGGCCGGCGTCTCGATATCACGGTCTGGAATTTGCGCCAGGTATGGGCTTGGTGATGCACCCTTCTCCACTTCCACATAGACACCACCACGACTGGTGATCCAATGCCGCATGGCGAGATCCTTATTGAAATTGGTCCTGGCCTCCTTGAGCGCCAGATCGATCACATGTTTCGTTTCCTTATCGATCGCGCCAACCAACAAACCAATCAACATAACCGTCCAGATCAAAGTGGCCCCGAAGGTGATAATCCAGAGGGTTTTGAAATTCGGCTTGGTTGTATTCGATACTGGCATCTATTACCTCATCCCCCACACACTGCAGGGGATCGATTTGTCTCGCAACTTAATTAGCGTTTTTCGGCCTGCCAGTGAAATTCTGAATCTATTTCCTCGCTACGGAATGCTTCACAGGGTATACAGTCGCATGCGGATCATCTTCGTTAGAAGACAGATGGGATTGAATGTTTCACAATATTAATGAGTATAATGATCGTTTTTTGATCGATAATCGAGACCACAGCATGGAACTTTCCTCTCTTACCGCAGTTTCCCCCATCGATGGCCGTTATGGCAGTAAATGCATGGATTTGCGGCCCATTTTCAGCGAATTTGGCTTGATCAAACATCGTGTGCTGGTTGAAATACGCTGGCTTCAGGCCTTGGCTGCGGATGAAAATATCAGCGAAGTCCCGCCGCTGAGCGAACATGCGAACAACATCCTCAACAGCATTGTTGACAACTTCAGCGAAGATGATGCCTTACGTGTAAAAAATATCGAACGGACCACCAACCACGATGTAAAAGCGGTGGAGTATTCGATCAAGGAAAAGATCGCCGGCAACCAGGAACTGGAGGCGATCAGTGAGTTCATTCATTTTGCCTGCACCTCGGAAGACATCAATAATCTCTCGCACGCGCTGATGCTGCGTGAAGGCCGGGGGCAGATACTCCTGCCACAAATGGATGAAGTGATCGCTGCAATCCGCAAGCTCGCCCATGACCTGGCCGGACAACCCATGCTCTGCCGCACCCATGGCCAACCGGCCTCCCCCTCCACCATGGGTAAGGAGATGGCAAATGTGGTCTACCGCTTGCAACGCCAGCGCGAGCAGCTCGCCGCCCAGCAGCTGCTGGGCAAGATCAATGGCGCGGTGGGCAACTACAATGCCCACCTGTCTGCCTACCCGGAACTGGACTGGCCTGAATTCGCCCGCTCCTTCGTGACGTCCCTGGGACTGACCTGGAATCCCTATACGATTCAGATCGAGCCGCATGACTACATCGCAGAAATGTTCGATGCCGTCGCGCGCTTCAATACTATCCTGCTCGATTTCTGCCGGGATGTCTGGGGCTACATCTCCCTCGGCTATTTCAAACAGCGGACCATTGCCGGGGAGGTCGGGTCCTCCACCATGCCGCATAAGGTCAATCCGATTGATTTCGAAAACGCCGAAGGCAATCTGGGCATCGCCAACGCCCTGTTCCAGCACCTCTCCTCCAAACTGCCTGTCTCGCGCTGGCAGCGGGATCTTACCGACTCCACCGTGCTGCGTAACCTGGGGGTCGGCATCGCCCACACCAGTATCGCATTGCAGTCTGTGATGCGCGGCATCAGCAAGCTTGAAGCCAATGCCGAGACCATGCTGGCCGACCTGGATGCGAACTGGGAGGTGCTGGCGGAACCAATACAGACCGTGATGCGCCGTTATGGCATCGAAAAGCCCTATGAGAAACTCAAGGAGCTGACCCGGGGCCAGCGCATCACGCCGCAGGACCTGCAGGCGTTTATCGACAAGCTGGAGATCCCGGAAGATGCTAAACAATCGCTCAAGCGGATGACACCGGCAAACTATCTCGGCAACGCTGCTGAACAGGCCAGCAACAGCTGACGGATTGATAAGGACGGGAGACGAACATGACACACAAACTCCGGTTTCCAAAGGGTTTGGACGCCCAGCGATTCCTGGATGAGTACTGGCAGCAGAAACCGCTGTTGTTGCGTCAGGCCCTGCCTGGATTCGACTGCCAGCTGCAGGCGGACGAACTGGCCGGTCTCGCATGCGAAGAGGAGACCGAATCCCGTCTGGTGCTGGAGAAAGGTGGCCGGACGCCCTGGGAGACGCGTCACGGCCCGTTTAGTGAGGGCGACTTCCGCCAGTTGCCGGAGAGTCACTGGACCCTGCTGGTGCAGGACGTGGACAAGCATGTGCCTGAGGTATCCCAGCTGCTGGAATACTTCCGCTTTCTACCTGACTGGCGGCTGGATGATGTTATGGTGAGCTATGCGGCGGACCAGGGCTCCGTCGGGCCACATAGCGACGATTACGATGTCTTCCTCTATCAGGCGCAGGGCAGACGGCGCTGGAAGCTCCACTATCAGCCGATCTCAGAGGAGGATTACATCCCCGATCTGGATCTGCGTATCCTGCCTGAATTTCAGGCTGAGGAGGAATGGCTGCTGGAAGCGGGAGACATGCTCTATCTGCCCCCCAACCTCGCCCACTGGGGTGTCGCAGAAGGCGAATGCATGACCTGTTCCGTGGGCTTTCGCGCCCCCTCCTACCAGGAGCTGGTCTCCGCCTGGTGCGATGAGTTGCTCGACTACCGCGTCACCCCCGGTCGTTATCGCGATCCGCCCCTGCAGCCTCAACTGGCAAGCGCCGAGATCCAGCCCGCAGCAATCGCGGAAATTCACCAGCTGCTGCAGCGCTTCCTGGATGCGGATCTGGAGTGGCAGCGCAGCTGGTTCGGCCGTTACATCACCGAAACCAAACAGAATCTACAAGTCGAACCAGCCGACCCCCAACTTGAACCCCTGGAATTTTTGAACCGCTATCGCGCGCCAGGGGGTAATGCACCGCAACAGCTACACCCGCCTCGCCTTCAGCCGTGGCGCAGCGGGACAGGACAGCCTGTTCGCCAACGGCAGTGAATACCTGATCCCATCCGAAGAGGGAGATTTTCTGCCGGTCATCACCCACTACCGGGCGCTCCATTTCGGTTACCTGGAGGAGTGGTTGCAGCAGCCTGACTACCTGCAACTGGTCTGCGATCTGTATAACAACGGCCATTTTGAGCTGCCCCATGGCTAAACCCGGATATTCCATACGCGTCGCGCATTGGAGTGAGGATCAGCCACAGTTGAGACTGGTCAGGGAAAAGGTCTTTATCGAAGAACAACAAATCCCTTTGGAACTGGAATGGGATGGAGAGGATAGTGAGGCTGTGCATCTTCTCGCTCTGGATACTGAGCAGCAACCGATCGGCACCGCACGCCTGCTGCCATCCGGCCAGATAGGCCGCATGGCGGTGATCAAGGCGTGGCGTAACCAGGGCGTTGGCCGCGCACTGCTGGCCCGGCTGCTCGCCGAAGCGGAGCAAGGCGATTTTCCAGAACCATTTCTCAATGCGCAGCTGACTGCACTCTCCTTTTATGAACATCAGGGCTTTCACCGGCATGGAGAGAGTTTCCTTGAGGCCGGCATCCCTCACCAACGCATGACCAGACGATCGCCAGATGAGTGATACAACACCTGCATTCCTCGAAGCAGAGCTCGCCGCCACCACGGACCTCTTCTATCTGCACTCGCCGGATGATTTCCGGAGTTTATGCACGCGGATGGTTGCACAGGCGAACAGATCCCTGAGCCTGATCAGCCCGGATCTGGAACCACTGATCTACGATCAGGCTCCTTTCATCAGCGCCGTAAAGCGACTGGCATTAAAGAGCCGGGTGGCGCGGATACGCATTATCGTGCAGGACAACAGCCTGGCGCGCCAGCAGGGCCACAGACTGATCAAACTGGCGCAACGGCTGACCTCAACCATGGAGATCCGCAAACCGGACAGAGCGTATCGGGAATTTACCGAAAGCTTCCTGCTGGTGGACGACTGCGGTTACCTGCATCGCCAACTGGCCGACCGTTACCCGGCCACTGCCTGCTATAATGACCGCCTCCAGGTGTCTCAGCTGGAGGCGGTCTTTAATGAAGCCTGGGAAAGAGCTGAACCAGATTTCGAGCTGGTGAGACTGCATCTGTGATGCGCCGCGGCGCATCGATAAATAATAAGAATACACACCAGAAATTTTTATTGTTTCCCTGCCATCAGCAACTGCCGTCTAATTCGCTCCAAGTGAGCTTTTTAACTTAGATTCAGTACACTGAAGTGCATTTCGAACAGCGCTCCCATGACCATCCTGGTCAGCATCGGCCTTATCATTCTGATCTGATTTGTGCCCTGCGCAGGTCTCACCGCAAAAGCCTTCATCTATAACAATCTGCTGAATTGAAGATGGAAGATTGGCAGTGCGTTATGGGCAGAACAGCAGGCGGATCGGCTAATCAGCCGCATCCATCCGCCCTTCACACCAGTTACCACCGCCAGTGGAATGACACAACACATTCCGCTGTTGGCCTCACTCATGAAATAGTGCAGAATCCATTTCTCCAGTTGTCATTGGCTACCATCCATTCCATGATCCGCCCTGCCTCCCTGTCAGATCTGCCAGCCCTGTTCGGGATTGAGCAACGCTGTTTCGAGAGCGACCGGCTTACCCGAAGGCAATGGCGCTATATGCTGACCAAGGCCCATGCGGACATTCTGGTGGCTGAACACGCAAACCAGTTGCAGGGTTATGTGCTGCTGCTCTACAACCATGCCACCTCGGTGGCCCGTCTCTATTCCATCGCCATTGAATCCAGCGCGCGCGGCAAGGGACTGGGGTCACGGCTGGTGCAGGCGGCCGAGACGGCCGCCAGGGATCATGGCCGCGCCTACATGCGGCTCGAGATCCGCCAGGACAATACTCCCTCCATGGGGCTGTTCGAGGGCCTGGGCTATCAACGCTTCGGGATCCTGGACGACTATTATGAAGACCACATGCAGGCAGTACGCTTTCAGAAGAGCCTACTGTCAGATCTGCATCCCGCTCTGGCCCATATGCCGTTCTACGAGCAGACCCTGGAATTCACCTGCGGCGCCTCGGCCCTGATGATGGCAATGAAGGCGCTGCAGCCTGAACTCAACTTGAACCGCACCCTAGAACTGCGCATCTGGCGCGAGGCCACCACCATCTTCATGACCTCCGGTCACGGTGGCTGTGGTCCCTTCGGCCTGGCCCTGGCCGCTCACCACCGCGGCTTCAACGTGGTAATCCACGTCAACGACCCCGGTGTACCGCTGGTGAACTCGGTGCGCAGCCCAGAGAAGAAAGAGGTAATGCGGCTGGTGCACGAAGAGATGCTGCAGGAAGTGGAGGAGTTTAAAATCCCGGTGCACCACGCAAACCTCGCCCTGGAACAGATGGAGCAATACTTCACTGCCGGCGCCATCCCGATTGTAATGATCAGCTCCTACCGAATTTACGGAGAGAAGAATCCACACTGGGTGGCAGTGACCGGCTTCGACCGGAATTTCATCTACGTCAACGACCCTTTCGTGGATCGTGACGAGGGTGAGACACCCACCGATTCCATCAACCTCGCCATTCCAAGGCGGGAATTCACCCGTATGGCCCGTTATGGGCGCGCCGGATTACAGGCGGTCATAATGCTGTCCCGTCAGGCAAACTGAGCCAAACCATGTCCGAACATATCCTTATCGTCGAAAAGAGATCCGACTGGCCCGCACACTATCCCCAACTGCCGGTGGTCACCGCCAAGGAGTACCTGACCGGCGGTGACTATCCACCGCAACGGCGCCTGCACATCGTCAACCTATGCCACAGCTACCGCTACGCCAGCCTCGGCTACTATTGCTCCCTGCTGGCGGAGGCGCGGGGGCATCGGGTAATCCCAACAGTGCGCACGACTCAGGATTTGAGCCGCCGTTCCATCTACAGTCTGGTGACCCAGGAACTGAACCAGCAGGTGGAGAATGCCGTCAGCCGCGAGGGACTGTCACCCAATATCAACAAGCTGAAGATGGCAGTCTATTTTGGCCGCTCATCCTTTCCTGAACTGCAGGATCTCGCACAACAGATTTATGAAGGATTTCGCGCACCTCTGCTGCTGGTTGATTTGAAATACAAGAGTGGCTGGCTTATCATGGGCATTCGCCCGGTACCCCTCAAATCCTTGAGCGCTGACGAGGAAATTACCTTTGTCGAGGCGCTGAAAGGCTATATGAGTAAACCCTGGCGAAGACCCAAGGCGCGCAAACGCTTCAAATATGACCTCGCCATACTGCACAATCCGCTGGAAAAGCTGCCGCCATCCGATGCTGACGCGCTACGATTCTTCATAGCCGCCGCCAAACAGCTCGACATAAATGCAGAACTGGTGCAGAAAAAAGACTACGGGCGCATTGCCGAATATGACGCACTTTTCATCCGTGAAACAACCGCTATCGACCACCATACCTTCCGCTTCTCTCGCCGGGCGCAGAATGAAGGGCTGGTCGTCATCGATGACCCTGATTCCATTCTGCGCTGCACCAACAAGGTGTTTCTGGAGGAGTTGCTGCGCGCCAACCGGGTCCCTACACCGAAAACCCTGATTCTGCACAAGGGGCAGGAAAAACTGCTGCTCCAGACATTGGGCCTCCCGATCATCCTCAAGATCCCGGATGGCGCCTTCTCGCGGGGCGTCTACAAGGCCGAAAACAAAAAAGAGCTGAAAGATATCTGTCGCAAGCTGTTCAAGGAGTCGGACCTGATTCTGGCCCAGGAATATATGTACACGGATTTTGACTGGCGTGTGGGCATACTCGACCAAAAGCCCTTGTTCGTGTGTAAATACCTGATGTCGACCGGACACTGGCAGATCTATGACCACAATGGCTCAGACCAGTCGGAAAGCGGCGATTTTGAAACCCTGGCTGTGGAGGATGCACCGAAAAAAGTCGTCAAGACGGCCCTGCGCGCCGCCAGGCTGATCGGTGACGGTCTGTATGGGGTAGACTTGAAGGAGACCCCCGATGGGGTGTTCGTCATCGAAGTAAACGACAACCCGAGCATCGATTCTGAGGTGGAAGACAAGGTGTTAGGGGACGAATTGTATCGTCGTGTGATGGCTTCGTTCCGCCAGCGGCTGGATCAGCAGCGCACAGACTGAACAAAAACGCGGCATTCGCTGCGTTTGCCCAGCCCGGCTCGCCGGGAGGGTAAGCCGGGGCAGGATTGTGTGGTTACTCCTTGTCGGAATCCTCGCTCGGCTCGCTGGACTCATTTGCCCCCTCGGCTTCAGCAGCAGCCAGATCCTGCACGCACTGCGCAATGTAGCCTTCCATCTCATCCGCAGGCACAGCTTCTTCAGCGGCGTAGCTCTTACAATCCTTTTCGAAGGCCTCTTTCTGTGCATCATCCATTTCCGCCTGGGCACTGACGGAGAAAACGGCAGCCAGGGCTGCAGCGACAATAAGTTTTGATTTCATGATCTCTACTCCAAATTCAAATAAAATAATTATATAAACCGTTCTGAAAATACCGGTTTCTGTTGTCGTCTTTGCCGGCTGTCAGCTTGTTGCCGGTCAAGTCCTGTTGCTGCCAGCTTCCACCTCAGAGCCCAAACACTCTCGAATGAAATCATCCTGATGGAGACCGCGACCCTTTCAATATTCGCCAGATGGAACCTGGGCGCTGGCCAGCACGCTCCCGCAAATTATGATCTGCCGGGACGATTCGAACCCCTCCAGGTGATCACGCCGAGAGGCAGTGAGAGGACTTTTACCCCTGCATGCGTCATTAAGTACAACGATATTTGATAATCGTCACGATCATCGAAAGAACTTGAAGCCTGGGCGTTCTATCCACAGACAGACAGCCATGCTGCTTGTGACTTGACGGCTGGCAACTGCGCATTTCAATCAATTCTACAGAGTTAAATCAGTTTGCATAGACGCTCTGTTTCAACGCTCGTCTGTTGACTTTCTCGAATCTCAAATCATGCAGCAGATTCTGCATGCTTATCTACAGTCACCCGGTAAGAAAAGCCTCTGCCAGGAATCGGTATATATTGCAGATTTGTGACAAACTGATTACACGGGTAGTCTGTCACTTTTAGAATGCCATCAGATCGGCAAAGTGGCATTCCTGTCAGAACGACGCCAATTACAAGGGGGGCATATGGGACAGTGGCTGGAACTGAGCACCTGGAGCACCTTTCTGCAGAATCTTGAAGTATGGTGGTTCGATGCGGTGCTCATTCCATCGAACCTGATCCAATTGGTACTGATTGGATTGGTGTTTGTGGTCGCCAAGCTGTTTTCACCCCATCTACGCAAATTTCTGAGCCGTTGGCGTGAACGCAGCTCGCAGATTCCGGCCATCCGTCGCGTATTCGATGCCGTTGATACAATCACCATCACCCTTGCTTGGCTCGCCATGCAATGGCTCGCGATTCTCGCAGCGAAGGCTGCTGAATTGCCCCATACCCTGCTCATCACCACCGCCAGCCTGCTCTCCGCATGGCTGCTGATACGCTTGATGTCACATTGGCTCGAAAGCCCCTTCTGGTCACGCCTGTTGGCGCTCAGCGCCTGGAGCGTGGCGGCGCTCAACATCGTGGGTCTGCTGCCAGAGACTATCGTCCTGCTGGATAAATACGCCATTACCCTGGGGGCGTTCCGCATCAGCGCACTGACTGTGATCCAGGGTGTCATCACCTTCGGCGCGCTCCTCTGGCTGGCGGTGGCCCTGGCAGGATTTATCGAGCGCAAGTTGCGCTATGCCGCAGGGGTCAATTCCGCGGCACGGGTTCTGCTCGCGAAATTCGTTCGCATCGGCCTGCTGACGATGGCGGTGCTGATCTCGCTGAACAGCCTGGGCATAGACCTGACTGCCCTGGCGGTATTGAGCGGCGCCCTTGCCGTGGGCCTGGGCTTTGGCCTGCAGAAAATCTTCTCCAATCTGGTCAGCGGCGTGATCCTGCTGATGGACAAATCCATCAAGCCCGGAGACGTGATCGCCGTGGGCCTGACCTATGGCTGGATCAACCACCTCGGTGCGCGCTATGTTTCGGTGGTTACGCGGGACGGCGTTGAACACCTGATCCCTAACGAAGAGTTGATTATCCAGCGGGTGGAGAACTGGTCCCACAGTGACAGTCTGGTGCGGCTCAGAATCCCAGTCGGCATCTCCTACCGCAGCGACCCGCGACTGGCGATGAAACTCTGTATCGAAGCGGCCCAGATGGTGCCAAGAGTGCTGCTGGACCCTGAGCCAAAGTGTCAACTGCGAGCTTTCGGAGAGAGTTCGGTGGACCTGGAACTCCGTATCTGGATCAACGATCCCCAGCATGGCCGCGCGAACGTGATCAGCGACGTGCTGCTGGGCGTCTGGGATGCCTTTCATGAGCACGGCGTGGAGATTCCGTTCCCACAGCGCGACCTGCATATTCGAAGCGGCGCCGAATCCGCAGCGACTGTTCCAGCCAGCGAAACGCCAGCCATTGGTATCCGCCAGTAGTGCGGGATATCTCTCCGCAGCAGCATCCGAGAGAACAGTTGCAGCGAACTGGCTAGACTTTACCCCCAAGCGCTCGCAATGCATCCAAGGCGAGTTTCATCTCCTTATGCTTCTCGTCCCCTGGCCGGTATACAGCGAAGGCGGTGCGCTCGATGACGGGCGCATGCGCCACCCGGAACAACTTTCCCTGCTGCAGATCCTGATGCACCATCTGTTCCGCCAGGTACGCGGAGCCACCGGTGGACAGCATCAAGTCCCGGGCCAGGGTGCCTGAAGCCAGACGCGCCGCCGGTGCAGGGATATTCGGAAAGTAATCAGCGTGACTCAGGGCGAAGACACTGCCCCAGTCCACCATGAAGTAGTCACTCTGCATGCTCTCCTCTACCCGGCGTCCGGCATGGGAGGAGACCAGGATCAGCGAGATTTCCGCCACCTGCCGGATGGCAAGATCGGGAATCTGCGGTGGTTCGAATAACAGCGCCAGATCGAGCAGTCCGTTTACCAGACGGTTCAACAGAATATCCGAAGGCTGCACTTCGATCTGCAGCACCAGTTGCGCCTGTCGTCTGCGCAGTGATGCGGCCCAGTCGCACAGCAGAATCCGCCAAAGATCGAACGGACAACCGACAGCGATGGATTCGGTCCCTTCAGCATCCAGCGCGATCTCCTGCCGGGCGCGCTCCCAACCTTTCACGATGGTCTCTGCATGCCTCACCAGACGCAGACCCGCGGCCGTCAGCTGAATGTCGTTGCGCTGGCGAGTGAACAGCTCCAGCCCCAGATTCGTTTCCAGTAGTTTGATACGGGCGCTGACCGCAGACTGGGTTACGAACAGAGCGTCCGCCGCCTTGCCGAAATGTCGGGTCCTGGCGACTTCCAGGAAGGTTTTGAGCAGGGATATATCCATTGGATCTCAATCAGGTGCTGTTAGGGCCTGTTAAAATTATTGATGCCCGCCTGTCATAACAGTGGGGCAGACCGGTGAGTTGAATACCAAACCCGATCTGGAAGCACAATCGCTGGATATGCATTTCTTGAAATTTTTACCAACTTTTATCAACACCAATCGCTGAGCGCCACTCCCGGCGCAGTGAGTGGCAGCAGGGAAAAACAACAACTTTACGATAAATACCCATTGTCGTAACGATTAAAATATTTTGCTTTTCACGCAGAATATGCCGAGGTAAATATCGGGATTTTAAGAAATAACCAGACCCTGAGAAGATGATTGAAGACGATGAATCCGATGAAGACGATGGAACCTTACTGTTGGACGACGATGAACAGGAGGCTTACAACGAACCGATGAAAGAAGCGCTTTTCAGCAGTATCGATGCGCGCCGCAGAATCGAGCGGCGACTGGAACTCAAACGCCTGCGCGAACTGCTGGGTGACCCTGACTTGGATGACAGCTTCGATTAGCCAAGCTTTTATCTTCCCGCCGCAACCGCAAAAGACAGTCGGGTACGGTTTTGAGACGCCATAAAACAAAAAGCCGCGATGACTCGCGGCTTTTCCAGTTAAAGTGAATATCAGTCCGGACCGGTTGCGTCAGTGGGTCAGGATTTCCACCCGGCGATTCATGGTTCTGCCTTCCCGGGTGCTGTTATCCGCCACAGGTTGCTTCTCCCCCATTCCACTGACAGTCAGCTTGGTTTTCGGGAACCCGTTCTGTATCAGATAATTCGCGACTGACTGAGCCCGACGCTCCGACAGGCCCTGGTTGTAACTGTCCGGCCCGGTACTGTCCGTGTGACCGATTATCTGCAAATTTTCGTCACCGGTACTGGCGTTGATTTGACCTAGCACGCCATCCAATGCCTTGATCATCGCCGGCTCAAGGCTGGCGCTGTCAAATTTGAAATGGTCGGTTGTCACCTTGAGCACCAAATCTTCGATGATCTGACAGCCGTTTGCATCCACTTTGGAACCGCTTGGGGTGCCAGGGCATTTATCGAGATAATCCGGTACGCCATCACCATCAGAGTCCTTGGGGCAACCGTTGGCATCTACTTCCACACCCTGAGGCGTATCAGGACATTCATCCTGACCGTCTGGCACACCATCCCCGTCGCTGTCCAGTTCTTCAACCGCGGCCACTTCGATCACATCTCCGCAGGCCTCGACCGGTCCCTCCAAGCCACCTCCGATATTCCAGCATTCCTGGCCGCCCGTCATCACCACCTCACCGTAAGAGTTGGTCAAATAGCCAGCCTGGAGATCATTGCCCTGAATTGCCAGGCCGAAGCCCAGACACATAATTGCGGCAGTGATTGGCCGGGGTTTAATTCTGTATATGTCACTCATAGTGTTGATCCTCATTGTTACTAAATTGTTATCGAAAATATTCCAGCGTTATGACTTCCTGTGCTGCTGGGAAGCCAGAAACAAATGGTACCGCAGAATTGTTAACGCAGCAGAAAATTGTCAGGCAGGCAACCTTGGGGTTGTTTCCGGGAACAGGGACTCCGCCAGATGCAGAGAGCGATACAGGCGCATCTTGGCAGCACTGAGTCCGATACCGAGAATCTGGGCGATGTCTTCCATGCTGCATTCGTAAAAAAACCGCAGGCTTAAAATTTCTGCCGCCTGGGTCGGGAGAGACTTCAACAATCGCTCCACCACGCTTGCCAGGTCGATCTGATCGTTCTGGTTCTGCAATGATTTTTTCCTTGTCTCCTCGGCATGCTGCAACAATGCGCGCAGGTGATCGCCCATTACATTGCGCATGCGTTTGGCCACCAGGGTATGACACTGATTGTCAGCGATGGCGAACAACCAGGTGCGAAACGAGGCCTCACCCTTGTAGGCGCCAATCGCCCGGAACACCCGCAACTCGGTTTCCTGAACCGCATCTTCAGCATCGTCCCAGTTTCTCAGATAACGATGACAGCGCAATACTAGAGTCACATGGTGGCGCCGCAGCAGTTCATTCAAGACAGCTCTCGAGCCTGGTTTCCTCTGCTGTATGCACTGCACCAGCTGTTCATCGGTAAGCTTTTGATATTGTTCCTGAAAGTGTATTTTTGACATGCTTGTCCTCCTGGATTCTGCATGAGGACCGGCACTCTAGTTGAAATATAATGACAAATCAAACTATAATTATTTGTCTTTTATTAAAATATTTTTTGTTATGGATCTGGAGCTTTTACGCACCTTTCTGGAGGTCAGCCGCACCCGCCACTTCGGTCAGGCAGCCGAGGGCCTGCACCTGACTCAGGCTGCAGTCAGCGCGCGCATCAAGTCTCTGGAACAAATTCTGGGTGTGCGTTTGTTTGATCGTGTAAAACGGGACATCCGCCTGACACCGGAAGGCAATCGCCTGCTGCGCCATGCCAATCTGTTGATCGCCGAATGGCGCAAGACCCGCCAGGAGATCACTGCGGGCGGCGCGGTGGCGCAACTGTCGGTGGGTGGGGGTGTCAGGCTCTGGGATTTACTGCTGCAAAACTGGTTGATCCATCTGCGCAGAAAACGCCCGGACATCGCCCTGATTGTGGAGTCCCACAGCCCGGAGGTAATGACCCGCAAACTGCTCGATGGCGTGTTGGATCTGGCCTTCATGCTGGAACCTCCCCAGCTAGATGTATTGCACATCAGGAAGACCGCCATGCTCAGATTACTGTTGACCGCTGACAAACCCGGGTTGTCAGTGGATGAGGCGTTGGAAGGCGATTATCTGATGGTTGACTGGGGCCTGGCGCATGCCCTGAACCATCGCCGGCTGTTTCCCGATGCATCGGAACCCCATGTACGCCTGGCGAATGCCGGCATGGCCCTGTATCACCTGAGCATGCTGGGTGGCGCGGCCTATCTGCCGGAAAGTCTGATCCAGAAGCGCCTTGAATCAGGCGAGTTATTCGTAGTGGAGGATGCACCGGAGATCGAGCTGACGGTATATGCCGTGTTTCCGGTGCGCAGCGCCCGCAGCCAGCTGATCCGGGAAGTATTGACGCTGTTTCAAATCGACTGAGAATCTGCATCACAACAGAAACAGGGAGGCCAACCCCAGAAAGCTCAGAAAGCCGATCACATCGGTCACCGTAGTCAGGATAACCGCACCCGAAAGGGCCGGATCAATCCCAAACCGTCGCAGGATCAAGGGAATGCTGATGCCGCAGATGGCGGCCGCCAGCAGATTCAACAGCATTGCGCAGGCGATGATCACCGAAATCCCGGCATTTTTGAACCAGAAGTAGGAGACCAGTGCGACTACCAGGGCCCATACCAGGCCGTTGAGCGCACCCACCAACAGCTCCTTGGTAAACAACCAGCGCAGGTTGGAACTGGCGATCTGGCCCAGCGCCAGGCCTCGTATGGTCAGGGTCAGGGTCTGACTGCCGGCTATGCCGCCCATGCTGGCGACCACCGGCATCAGCACTGCCAGGGCCACCAGTTTATCCAGCGCCTCTTCGAATCGCCCGATCACCCAGGCGGCGGCAAATACCGTCACCAGATTGATGCCGAGCCATAGCCCGCGACGCTGCGCGCTGGGGATCACCGGGGCGAACATATCCTCGTCCTCATCAAGACCCGCGCTGTTCAGCAGGGCGCGGTCGGACTCCTCGCGAATGACATCCACAATATCATCGATGGTGATGCGGCCCAGCAGATGTCCGTCGTCATCCAGCACGGCGACTGAAATGAGATCGCGACGATCAAACAGAGTCGCCACATCGTGTTCCGAGTCATTCGCATGCACGGTGGCGGCATCGCTCTGCATGACGTCCTCCACCAGTACATCCGGATTGCCGGTCAACAACGCCCCCACATCCAGCTTGCCGAGATAGTGGCCGGATTCATCGATCACCATCAGCGCATCGGTATAGGCCGGCAGAGACTCATGACGCCGCAACCAGCGCAGCACTACCGCGAGACTGACATCCTTACGCACGCTGACCACTTCCTTGCTGAGCAGCCGTCCGGCGGTGTCATCTCCGTAGGTCAGCACCGCCTCGACCCGCTGTCGATGATCCTCATCCATGGTCTGCAGCAGGGTCGCGGTCAGGTCTTCCGGCAGGGTCTCGACAATCTCCGCCAGATCTTCCGGATCCAGTGATTCAGCCGCGGCGACCAGCTCTTCAGGATCCATCTCCTCGATGATGCTGGCGCGCGCCTCCTCGTGCAGATGGCTGAGGATTTCGCCTTCCTGATCCGAGGCAACCGCCTCCCACAGATCGCTGCGCTGTCCCGGGGGTAATGACTCGAGCAGATCGGCCACCTCAGCAGGGTGGGCAGCCTCCAGGAATTGACTGATGGAGTCCTGCCGTCCCGCCTCGAGATCGTCTACGACTTGCTGGAGCTGCTCTGCAGTGGTCTGTTCGTTGCTGTTTTCAATCATCTTAATGGGCACCCGTGACGGTTTTTCTTAGTATTGGTTTACAGAGTGAGGAATCATAAGTCATTCAGGCTTGTTTGCTCCTGAAGTGTTGAACTCTGCAGAGTCATCAACGGGCTGTTCCAGCCGCTGAATCTCGACCCTGCCGACCCTCCTGTCCTCCAGGTTCAAGACCCGCACGCGGTAGTCGCCCTCCAAAATCTCGTCGCCTGGCTCGGGCATACGGGCCAGACGCTGCATAATCAGGCCGGAGAGCGTATTCGCATCCAGTTCCACCGGTACTCTGAGACCGATAAAACGCTCAAGATCAGTCAGTGAAACCAGGCCATCCGCTTCCCAAAGACCCTCACCCTGCTGCTCGACAGCGATCATTGATTCATCCGTATCGGTTTCGTCACGGATCTCCCCGACGATCTCTTCCAGCAGATCTTCCAGGGTGATAATGCCGATGAACTCCCCGTATTCGTCGATCACGAAGGCCATATGGGCGCGCTTCACTCTCATCTGATCGAACAGCATGGAGACCCGCTGGGATTCGGTCACGATCAGGGGATCGCGACAATAGGACTTCAGATCCCGCCAGGGCTCCTGCACACCATCCAGCAGCGCATGATAAATATCCTTGACCAACAGGATGCCAACCAGGAGATCGCCATCCTGGCTATTGATCACGGGAAAGCGGGAATGGCCGGTCTCTCGAATCATAAGCAGATTAGTTGCCGGTTCGGCGCTGATATCCAGGGAAATAACGGAACTGCGGGGCAACATCACCCTCCCCACCTGCCGTTGATCGAACTCGAACAGATTACGCAACATGTCAGCCTGGTCCTGATGGATCTCCCCGTACTCATGCGAGGTAGCCACCAGCCCCTTGATCTCGTCGCTGCTCATCACCTCCGCATGGCTCGCTTCCTCCACCCTGAACAGGGACAATATAGAGGCAGTCGCATGATTCAGCAGCCAGTTCAGCGGCAGTGTCACCAGGTAAGAGAAGTGCAGTGGATAGGCCACCCAGAGGGATACAGGTTCGGCCTTGCGGATGGCGAAGGTCTTGGGTACCTGCTCACCGACCACGATATGCAGCGAGGAGAAAATCAGAAAGCCAAACAGAAAGGCGGAAGTATGCACCGCAGTTTCGGACAGACCGGCCGAGTGAAGCAGCGGTTCGAGGACTGCGGCCACCGCCGGCTCACCCACCCAGCCAAGTCCCAGGGAGGCCATGGTGATACCCAGCTGACAGGTCGCCAGATAGGCCTCAAGCCGCCGCTGAATGCGGAGTGTGAGGCGTGCTGCCGCGCTGCCCTCTGTCGCCAACAGCTCAATGCGGAAACCACGCGCCTTGACCAAGGCAAATTCCGCCGCCACATAAAAACCGTTAGCAACTAACAACAAAGTTATCGCAATAAAACTCGTAGTTGTATCCATGGATGCAGATTCAGATAAATAGAGAAATACAAGGTAGACGTATGATAGAACTAAAAAGTCACAAGTAATTGATGAACTTTAAAATACTCAACCAAACATGAGCTGGAAAAAGGCATTCTGTCAAACATTCTATCCAAATGATGTGACGAACCTGCCGCACAGAGAGTCAAACACATACAGACCCGGACACACGATGTGGCTGGTGTTGTAAATCACTATCAATTTTTGAGGAGAACTCGTTAGATGAAAAAACTCAACCTTGCTGCTTCCATCAGCACAGTGATCCTGTTTGCTGCAAGCACCGCAGCCTCCGCCTGGACTGGCGATTTTGAGCTGGGTTATGCAAGCTCCTCGGGTAATACCGAGAATACCTCGCTCAACGCCAAACTGGATATAGACCATGCCAATGGCGATTGGCATCACAACATTTTCGGCGATGCCTACTATGCCGAAGCTGATGGCGATAAAACCGCAGAGCGTTATGCACTCGGCTACAAGCCACGCTATTTTTTCACCGATGTGGACTATCTGTTTGGCCTGTTGCGCTATGACACCGATGAATTTGCCTTCATCGATGATCGCACCACGGAAGTGATTGGCTATGGCCGTCTGTTCTTCAACGACGATAAAGTTTACTGGGATGGTGAGGTCGGCGTAGGCGCCCGTCAGACCGACTATACCGATGATCCCAGCACTGTCGATCTGAAAGAGGACGAGATGATCGGCTTTCTCGGCACCAAATTCAGTATCCGTCTGTCACAGAACGCCCGCTTCCTGGAGACCCTGCGCGCAGAATTTGGCGAGGACAATACCTATATCGAGTCCATCACCGGTCTGCAACTGGCCATCGCCGGCGACCTCTCGTCCAGCATCACCTATACCGTGCGGCACAACACCGACATCGAGGGTGTGTTGGGTGAAAAGACCGATACCATCACCGGTGTCAATCTGGTTTACAGCTTCTAATTGGGAGATTAACAGATGCAAAAACCGACAGTCATAACCACTGCAGCATTGTTTCTGAGCATGCTAGTGGGTAGCTCCGCCGCGCTTGCCGAAACCGAAGTGCTGGAAGATGCGCTAAGCAACACAGCTGATGCCGTTGAGGAACAAGCGCTGGAAGCAGCGGAAGCGACGGAAGAAGCTGTGGATGAAGTGGTGGAAGAAGCCGCGGAAGCCGTCACTGATGGCGAGGAAGGGGCTACAGCGGAGGAAGAAACCCCTGCTGACACTGAAGCTACAGCCCCGGCCATGGATGCTGAAGCCGTGTCTGAGAAAGCAGACGCAGCCCCAGTCGCAACCCCAGACGCGGCATTTGGTGCCGGCGTGGAGCAGGAGAGTTCAATACCCAAGGCGTCAGATATCCGCGAGGAGATCGAGGGGACCAGCGTCAAGGTGTATGTCAACAATCCGCCATCCCGCTACACCCTGCTGAAAAAGATACGCAGCGAGGTCTACGTGATCGACGCCAAGAGTGAGGCAGACGCAGAAGTCATCGCCTTCAAGAAGCTCAAGGCAATGGCCAAAGAGCTTGACGCCGATGGTTTGATCGAAGTCAAACGCAGCATCCTCAAGGACAGCATCGCGCAACTCGAAACTCCAGTGGTTACAGGCTCCATGCTGGGTATGGACATCGACTCCACAGCGGTGCCCGTGGATGAATTGATGCTGAGCAACTACAGCATGGATAAAGGCATGCTGAGTAGTCGGATCATCGAGAAGACCTTCGATCGTTCAGAGGTGTCACAGAAGGCGATCCGCTTTACCGGCAAGGCCATCAAGCTCAAAAAGAACTAACACACCAGTCTTTTCAAATCGGTAGAATATAAGGATATACCTAGGCCAGGGATGGCCGTACTCAGAGCTGCAAGAACAAGGATGGTTGGTGTGTCTCGATGAGGCCCCGGGGCTGACTTGCGCGCAACAAAACGCGAAGATATAGTGCTTGCAGCACAACGATAAGTAGTGCAAATATATACATCAACGAATACTATTGAAAGATTCGTTGAACAACTGAATTCAGTTACAGCCAAATCCTAAACAATCGGTAAATATGATGAATATTGGCATCCTGGCATGATTGATTCATTCTGGAAAAGCAAATCCGGCGCAGGCCCGATTATTGCCGTAGCAAACCATCATGGTCACGCTCTGAGACCGGAAGTCGCCGAGATAATGGCGCTGGATGAGGCTGCGCGTTTGCAAGAGGAAGACCCTTATACCGGTGAATGGGCGGCATTGCTCCCAACTTATCTCATCGCTCAACATTCCCGTTTTGAAGTGGACCTGAATCGACCCAGGGAAAATGCCGTCTACCTCAAGCCTGAAGACGCCTGGGGACTCGAAGTTTGGAAAACACCACCTCCTGAGCATATCATCCAGGAAACCCTGGCAAACTATGACGCATACTATGCGACCCTCAACAACCTTTGCCTTGCAAAGCAGCAGGCATATGGCGCTTTTGCGGTGCTGGATCTGCATAGTTACAACCACCGTCGGGATGGCCCTGATGGACCAGTTGCGGATCCGACTGGCAATCCGGAGGTAAACATCGGCACCGGCACCATGGACAGAAACCGCTGGGGCAACCTGGTGGACCGCTTCATGGAAGAGCTGAGCAGCTATGACTTTCTTGGACGCCGGCTGGATGTTCGGGAGAATGTAAAATTTGTCGGGCGTCAGTTTCCAAAATTGGTGCACACACAGTTTCCTGAATCAGGATGCGCCATTGCCATCGAATTCAAGAAGTTCTTCATGGATGAATGGACCGGTGAACTCGACAGGCAGAAGCATGCAGCGATTCGAAGCGCCCTCGCCTCTACTCTGCCGGGCCTCGAGGAAGAATTGAATAAAGTCCGCATGGCCAGCCAGTAAGCATTTCGACATTGGCAAATACTCAAATACCATGAACCTTCAGCATCAAGATGATGCGCCCAGGCCTCCTGAGGCTTTGGCCCCACATGAACAAGTCAGTGATCCGCTGATCGCAGCGATCATAAAACGTCTGGAAACCGGTAAAGCCGTAAAACGCACATTGCCCTCCGGAGGCTATCTTCATCTGGATCGGCAGGTGCCTTTTCTGCTTGTCTTCAGACGTCCCGCCAAGCAGCATTCTTCCTCAACAGAACATCTGTTGCGGGGTGAAGCGTCATACGTGATTCTGGATGGTCGTCGGCAGTTCAATAAAAGCAACGCCGCCCTGGTCTCAGCCATCGCTGAGAGTCTGACTGCAACCTTTGGCGCATTTCTGCTGATCGAAATCTGGTCAGACACGTCTGAGGAGTCAGCCGAACTGACCCCCAGCTTTCGTCCCGCCTTCCAGCTGTTTGCGGAAACAAATGATGCGCTGAATCCGACCATACTGAGCCTGAAAAAGGCCCTGTCGAGAATCACTGTACAGCGTTCGCAGGCAGTCGTGAAGTTGACGGCCACCAAGAGAGCATGGAAACCAGGTCTGAATTGCCTGGTTCCGGCGCAACTGGCAAAACGCATCAACTGTTACAGTGTGGGAATCAGCATTCGGCCTGTCTATCATAATCCGCAGACGGATGAACACTTTCCACTGATTCAGCGCATCCTGCATCGCGGTCTGGGACGGGCTGTTCGGCGTACCGTATTCAGGTTTACCCATGACCGGACCACTCAGCAGCCAGCGCATTTCCATACCCTGGGACCCCGCAGTCTGGTAAGACTGGTATGGAAGGTCGATCAGGAACTGGCGGAGATCGCAGAGGATTTCGATTTCCTGTTGAGTGTCACTCCGATCAACGCAGACCGCTCCTGGAACGCTTTCAAACGCAGCCGCTTCACCTCCACACCCAGCTTTCTGTATCGCCCCTTGCCTGTTGATCCTGCCTTGATCAAACGACAGCTCTACCGGATTCCCATAGAAAAGATAGAAGACCCGGCGCTTGAGTCGTTGTTCCGCGCCCAGCAGATGGAGCTGGATTGCAAACTCACCATGCTGAGCAATCGAGGAACCCGGCGTTTTCTCTACGGCAGTCTCTCCCTCTATGGTCCGGTCGATGAAGCTCTTCTGCAGACAGCAAAATATATACTTGAGACCATCCCGACCAGGGCAAGAACCAATGCAAGCGCACCACAACTCGATGCTGAGGCATTTGCCGGCCGCGCCGAACAAGAGATCAATTACTACAAAGCGCAGAACCGGAAAGTATGGAGCCGGGTGGAGATTCGTGACGATATAGTCGGCATTCTTGTCTCCCACGGCAACCTGTTAATCAATCGCCGCCATAAAATTCCCGAGAATCGCGTCGAACCCCTACTGGCGCATGAAATCGGCACCCATGTACTGACCTACTTCAATGGCCAGCTGCAGCCATTCCGGCAACTCTATGCGGGGCTGCCGGATTATGAAGAGCTGCAGGAAGGGCTCGCCGTATTGGCTGAATATCTTACGGGTGGTCTGACCGGTTCCCGGCTGCGCATGCTGGCGGCGCGGGTGCTCGCCGCGCATATGATTACAGAAGGGGCGGAATTCAGCGAGGTTTTCAAAACGCTGGATGATGATTACGGATTTGCCCAGCGTACGGCTTTCAATATCACACTCCGTATCTTTCGAGGCGGTGGACTGCTCAAAGATATGGTTTATCTCAGGGGGTTGAAACGTCTCTTGGTATATCTGGGTGATGGTGGTGAATTTGAACCACTGCTGTTAGGAAAATTCGGCGCAGATCACCTGCATATCATCCGTGAACTACAGTGGCGCAAGGTGCTTTCACCGCCCAGACTCAAACCACGTTACCTCGAAAACCCTAAAGCGGTTTCACTATTAGAACATGTTCGCCAGGGCGTGACTCTGGAAGATCTGGTCAAGAGGATATAGGCATGCGAATTGGTTTTTTAATAAACGACATCGAAACAGAAAAGGCCGGCTATACGACGATGCATCTGGCGATGACTGCAGTCAATCGCGGTCATGAGGTATGGATCATCTCCTCAGGTGACATGACCTATGATGCGGATGAAAAAATCCGTACACCGGCTCGCTCCACAATTACAAGTAAATATAAGACATCCATCGCCTATCTCCGGGACCTCAAGAGCAGTAAGGCAAAAGTTGAGCGGATCACCGTGGATGACCTGGACATTCTGATGCTGAGGAACGATCCGGCAAGAACCGGTAAGCATCAGGCGTGGTCGAAAACAGCCGGGATTATCTTTGGCCTTATCGCACTGCGCAGTGGCGTCATCGTACTCAACGATCCCACAGCACTCGCCGGCGCATTGGACAAGATGTATATGCAACTCTTGCCCCTGGATATCCGGCCACGAACCCTCATCTCCAGTGACCGCAGAGAGATCAAGGCCTTCGTCCAGGAACTGGGTGGCATGGCGGTATTGAAAGGGTTTCAGGGATCCAGCGCGCAGGCGGTGTTTCTGGTGACTAAGGACAATCGCGCCAACCTCAATCAGATGATCGACGCGATTGTGACCTATGGTTATGTGATCGCTCAGGAATACCTTCCAGGAGCCGAACACGGAAGCATCCGCATGTACCTGATGAACGGAGAACCGCTACGTTATAAAGGTAAAGTTGCGGCCTTTCAGTGGGTACGTACAGGGGAAGGAATGCGCGCCAATATTCATGCCCCTGGCTCCACCCAGACTGTCAAGCTGACAGACGTACACTATCATATCGCCGAGGCGGTCAGGCCACGCCTGGTTCAGGATGGCATCTTCCTGGCTGGCCTGGAAATCGTGGACAACAAACTAATCGATGTTGATATGTTCAGCCCGGATGGACTGGTTACGGCACAGGCTTTCGAAAAGATCAATTTCAGCGAGGCCGTGATTGATGCGCTGCAGAGGAAAGTTGACTACATGGCGTACTATCGCAGACGCTTCGACAATGTCGATATGGCCACACTTTAATAACAGAGGTTGATCTGATGAAACTGGGATTTTTTGTCAACAATGTGGCCACAGAACTTGCTGCATACACCACCACCCGCCTGGCTCAGACTGCCACCAATCAAGGTGATGAAGTCTGGTATTTCAGCGCAGCGGATTTTATCTATGGGGCTGATGATATTATCTATGCTCACGGCACCACAGTCCCAAAAAAGAAATACCGGACACACACTGCCTATTTGAGTGATCTTCAGGGACCGAATGCCGTCAAACAGAAAGTCACCATCGATGCACTTGATGTATTGATGTTGCGCAGCGATCCCTCTACAGAAATCGGAGATCGCGTCTGGGCGCAGACTGCGGGCATCACCTTCGGACGCGTCGCCAAACGCCGTGGCGTTATCGTGGTGAATGACCCAGACGGTCTGCTCAAGGCAATGAATAAGATGTATTTCCAGCACTTTCCCGAAGAGGTGCGGCCTAAAACTCTCATTTCCCGCAACCGGGAAGACATCAAACATTTTGTTGCGGAGATGGGCGGCAATGCGGTTATCAAACCACTTTCCGGTTCCGGTGGCGCCGGTGTATTCATGGCTACGATTGATGACCGTTCGAATATCAATCAGATGATCGACACCCTGGTGATAAACGGCTATGTCATTGCCCAGGAATATCTGCCGGCCGCGGCGGAAGGCGACACGCGCCTGTTCATGATGAATGGCAGACCATTACGATATCGGGGTAAATATGCGGCTTTCCGGCGCCTGCGCCATGGTGATGACCTGCGCAGCAACATTCATGCAGGGGGAACAAAGGCTAAAGCCGATATTACAGACGTGCATTTGCGTCTCGCGGAAATCGTCAGGCCCAAGCTGGTGCAGGATGGCATGTTCCTCGTTGGCCTGGATATCGTTGGTGACAAGCTCATGGAAATCAACGTCTTCAGCCCAGGTGGACTGGGCAGCGCCCAACAGTTCGAGAAGGTTAATTTTAACGAAGCCGTGGTCAATGCTCTGTCGCGTAAAGTCGCTTATATGGGCCATTACCATCGGAACTTTGCCAATGAAGAAATGGCAATGCTTTGATCCTGAAAATCTGAGTCAGAGGCCTTACAGCGTCCCAGAGGTTTTCACCATTTACCATGGCAGTACACGATCCTAACTGATGTAAATCGTGTTGTGATGTTTGGGGATATCCTTTGATCGGATATACAAATTGATCCGGAACCTTGATCGACGATCTACGGCAGGGGGCTTTGTGGAATTTCTTTCATTTCCCGGCATATTCTCAGCATGAGCATTCAACTTGAACCCGGCACTCTGTGGAAATTGCTCATTGACCGGACCGAATCGGCGCTTGCCTGCGGCGCCCTGCACCACATTGAAACCGATCATCAAGTGCTGCAACAGGACGGTCTGGATTTCGCCGTTCGCGTCGCCACGAATCTGATACGCAAGGCTGAGGAGCGGCGCAAACGGTCAGAGTTATCATTGCCAGGCAAGCTATTCAATCCCTTCCTGCCGCCGGAAGCGGAACTCATTGTGGCGCAGATCAGTGATACCCACCTGGCGTTACTCAACAAGTTCAACGTGATCGAACGGCATTTATTGATCGTCACCCGCACCTTCGAGCATCAGGACCAGTTGCTTACCCGAGAAGATTTTGAAGCCCTGTGGCTCTGTCAGCGGGAATACTCCTCTCTGGGCTTTTATAATGGAGGAGAAGCTGCAGGCGCCAGTCAGCAACACAAGCACCTGCAGCTTGTGCCCCTGCCACTCTACTCAGGTAAAGGCAACTACCCGCTGGAGAAACTCTACATATCGGCGCCACGACAGGAAGGCATACAGAGACTCAGGGCGCTTCCCTTTCTACATGCCTGGAGCCGCCTGCCCGACAGACCTGGGCAGGATCCAGGCGAAGCAGCCGCGCACTGCCTAACACTCTATCGGCAGATGCTGAATGCAATGGGGATTGGAACAGTGGCAGGCCCAGACGGGGAAAGTCAGTCATCCCCTTATAACCTGCTGATGACCCAGGAGTGGATGCTGCTGGTGCCGCGTACCCGGGAAATCAGCCACGGTATCTCGGTCAATGCACTGGGTTTTGTCGGTTCCCTGTTCGTACAGGATCAGACCGGGCTTGAAACGCTGCGCCGCATTGGTCCGATGAATCTTCTGCAGGCGGTTTCAGTTGGAACCGATGATTCTAAGCAGTGAGATTGACCGCCATCTACAAAAGTCATACCCATGACCGTCAAAGTGCATTGCAGGAATCAATATCAAGATTCCTAATTTAAAGATAAATCAACTAAAGTCGCTATTCCAAATACTGAACGAGCCATCGTTGTACGTCTGTAAAAGTGAATATCACTTCTTACTCTTCTCTGCTCTGATTGAGCCAGACATGAAGGTAACGGGTGATCCCTTGAATGAACAAGGATTAATTCCAGGTTTATACCAACACCAAAGACGTCACGCTTGGATTCTTTTTTCAATCATGCTCGGTGAGTGTAACCAGGTGTAAGCGATGAAATACCTATTTATGATACTGTCCACTGTGATCTGGATTTCGATTGGATTTGTACTCTCCAACACCCTCTACGCTGAAGGTCGGAGAATAATAAAAGATGGTGCTTATTACGTAGTAATAGATGCCAATGAACCAACAAAGATTGTGATGAACAAAAAGTGGCAAGATCCATCCCGTATCGTATATTGATCAAAAGTCCGCTCTACACCTTGAGCTTTCTTCGCACCGAGAACGCTGTGCTTTGAAGAGATTCATATTTCGCTGACACAATTCAGCTTAACGGGATTAATCACTCAGGCAGAATTATTGGCCGCCCCCAAACGCCCATCCTATTTGACTTCATATGTGTACAACGTGTGGCCTTTATCAGTTACAACAAACAACTCTCGAGTATCTGAATCATAAGCAACGCCTTCAGCGCTTGAGTATGTTTTTCCCCTGCCATCCTTGAGTTTAAATGCTTTGAGTATGCTGGCTCTATCCAGATCGTACAAATAGATTTTTTTTGATTTATCACTCACTATCCATACAATGTTGAGAGCTGCATCTTGAAAGCAGATGCCGGAGTAATCATCAGCAAAATCAAGCTCGAAAGTTAGAAGTATCGCCGATAGATCAGCTGATAATTTAATCAATAAGCCAGTTTCTTTTAATACATAGATTTCCCCTGTGTCAGGATGCACCACTATTCCTTCCAGGCCCTTGTTATCTCCAAGTCCCGGAACAAAGTGATTTGGCGCATTTTTGCGCATGCCATCATAGCCGATCATATTTGTAAGAGATGCTCGTGTTGAGATTTCTTTTCGAGCCATACTCACTTCAATTATTTCACTGGTATCTTCTTTTACCAAATATAAGCGCTTTCCATCATTGCTTATTGCAACACCCTCAAGTTCGCGAAGGTATGAGTCGCTAATGCTCTTTCCTTTTTCCAGATAGCCATTAAATTTCAATTGGAATATCCTGGATGTGCTGTCGCTTACAGTCCAAAGCGATTGCTTTCCATCTGACAATGTAAGGCCCGAGGGTTCCGTCAAGCCTACACTATGATCTTGAATATCTGATGCAGATTTAAATACCAGTCGATCGGGTAGTTCTGCATACGTGGCGAGTGGAATACACAAGCAAGCAATCAGCAGAATGCCAAATGGAAAAATCCGGTCTTTCCTAAAAAGTACTAATCTCATTTCCTTATGCACTAAAGGTGGCCATTAGGGCGGTCCAGCATATAATTGCGGAAAAATAATACTCATCCATTATAATCAAAGACCAGAAGAGACGGTTTCATCGACGTCCGACACAGCGTCATTCCGCAGTCGGCACCAGCGCCCGATAGGCATGCCAGGTTCCGTGTCCGATCAGGGGTAGGGCAACGAGCAGGCCGATGTAGAAAGTGATCAGGCCAAGTCCGACGATCAGCACGATCAGAAACGCCCACAACATCATCGCTGGCATATTCTGCAACACGGTCTTGATACTGATGCGGATCGCCGTGAATCCATCCACCTGGCGATCGAGCAGCATGGGCACGGTCACGACACTGATCGCGAAGGCACACCAGGCGAAGAAGAAGCCGACCGAGACACTTGCTATCGCGAACATCCTGCCATCTTCGGACAGGAATAACTTACTGAAGAAGTTTTCGAGCGGCGGTGAAATGCCCGCATAGAGCAGTGCAAAAAGCACAAAATTCACAGCAATCCAGAGCTGCATGATGATGAAGAACCCGCCGGTGACCATACTGATCTGAGCCTGATTGCGCTTCCAGGCTTCCAGGGCGTTACAGCTCTTGAGCGGCTCTCCCTGCTCCAGATGTGCGCTCATCTGATACAGGCCGATGCCTATGACCGGCGCAACGAGAAAGAAACCGGCGATGAGGAAGGTCAAGAGAAACAGATTATCCGTCGCTATCAGGCCAAAGGTCATCAGGCCGCTGATCAGCACGATAACTGCCGCATAGGTGAGGCTGTATCGCCCTGCATCGCGCATGTCCTGCCAGCCCTTCGAAAGCCATTCGAAAGGCGCGGTAAGGCCGATTTTATTTACAACGAGTTCGTTCCACCGGGTGCTGCCGGTATATTCCGTGGTTTCCATCTTCAATCCTCCGAAACAAGGTGGTCAGGCATCTGTGAATGCCCGAAATACATTAATGAGTCTCCGACCGGTTAGAAAGCCAGGTTGTCGAATGTTTATAGTTCAGCTGCAGCAGGATTCTGCACCATCGAAAAAGTCACTGAACAGCGGTCCTGCGTATCCCCGGTCACTCGCGAAGCCAGCCCCAAACTCTAACCGACATAAGCGTAATATCGTTTGACGAGCCAATCAACGGTCATACTGATTCTATGGACCGGTAACGGTCCAGGACGAATCTACCTACTATAGTCTGCTCACGCCCTGTCGTCTCCCTATTATGCTTGATAGACATCCCCACGCATCTTCAACGTCGACGCAATAACGAATCCATCTGCAGCGATATTCAGCTGGCTCTGAGCCAGAAACAGCCGTTCGGGAGTTCCCGCTTCTAGGCAATGGTGGAAACGACGAGCGGACCGCATCGTGAACCATATCCACAGAGCGAATCCAGGTAGAAGTGAAACAGGTTATATTGATATGTTAATACACTTTGACAACGTTGATTCCTTCGTTAATACAACCAAGATACAGTCAAATGAAAATAGTAGTGCTGGATGGCTTTACCTTAAACCCCGGTGACTTGTCCTGGGAGGGTTTACAGCGGCTGGGAGATTGCGAAATCCATGAGCGCACACCGGCGGACATGGTGTTGTCTCGTTGTGAAAATGCCGAGGCTGTCTTCACCAACAAGGTCATTCTATCCCGGCAACTCATGGAACAGTTGCCCCGCCTGAAATATATTGGCGTGCTCGCAACCGGTTTTAATGTGGTGGACATTCAGGCCGCCAATGAATTGGGCCTTGTCGTCACCAATACCCCGGGATATGGCTCGGCATCCGTGGCGCAGTTTGTGTTTGCCCAACTCCTGAGTTTCGTTCAGCCGGTCAACTACTACGATGCTTCAGTCAAAACAGGCCGCTGGTCTGAGGCTGTCGATTTTTGTTACTACGATCACTCCATGCTCGAACTGGCGGTAAAAATCATGGGTATTGTGGGATTTGGACACATCGGCCGAAAAGTGTCTCAAATCGCCCGTTGCTTCAATATGCAGGTTGTCACCACAGCCCCCCGTAAACCCAAGGATTTGCCCTCAGACATCCGCTATCTGCCGCTGCATGAACTACTGCAATACAGCGATGTGGTCAGCCTGCACTGCCCGCTCACCGATGACAACAAGGGCATGGTGAACAGGGATTTTCTAGCACACATGAAGTCGAGCGCATATTTGATCAATACCGCACGAGGTCCGCTGATCGATGAAGCGGCACTAGTGGAAGCCTTGCAACGAAAAGACATCGCCGGGGCCGCACTGGATGTACTGGCTGAGGAACCACCCAGCTCGGATAGTCCGTTGCTGCAATTGGACAACTGTCTGATCACGCCACATATCGCCTGGGCCACAACAGCCGCCCGAAAGCGACTGCTGGATATTGCAATTGACAATCTGCAGGCATTTATCAGTGGCAATGCACTGAATCGAGTCACAGTTTGAATTCAACCATCGTCTAATCGTGCAGGCACCGTTTATCAGTATATTTTAGGATTTCGGATCTTCTCCAATGATCCTCTCAACAATTACACAAAGACGCCTCTTGATCACGCGTATTTATTAAAGACCACTCTGATCAGCAGAACGAAACATCCAGTTCAGGCTGCCTGCCATGTAACAGCCAGTATCGGTTGCAATTGATCCTGAATCTCTTGTGGAATCATGTTGCCTGCACCACTGGGAACGTTGTAGGACGCCATTGCCGTGACCAGCTGATCCACTTGATGATTCAGCAAAACAGAGGCGCCAACTTTGATTTGATTCAACTGATAATCCGCATTGCTATACCAGTTACTGACAGTCACCTGATCGTTGGACCCAACCAGGGTGATCTGTAGATTATTGCCACTGCGGCTAAACCAAAGATCCTCAATATTGACCATCTCACTCGGTACCGCATCCGTCAGTATCTGCAACACGTCACGACGGTTGGTATCCGTGTCATAGTTATTGATAGTTGTACTTCCGTCACCCACCGCATACTGGTAGATATCATTTCCTGAACCACCCGACAGAGTGTCGTTAACGCCCGCGCCACCTCGCAAGATGTCATCGCCAGCCTCACCGTAAAGTGAATCCTGTCCAGCGCCACCCCATAGATAATCATTACCGGCACCTCCGCGTAGCCAGTCATCCCCAGGACCCCCTGCCAGTTCGTTATTCCCGGAATTACCAGTTAAACGGTTGTCAGATGCATTACCTGTAGCGCGCAGATTCGCATCACCGAGCAGCGTGAGGTTTTCAAGGTTGCTGTCCAGGGTATAGTCTACCGTAGTGTAGACCCGGTCCAGGCCGGAATCCGTCTCTTCGACCAGAGTATCGCCGATGGCATCCACATAGTAGCGATCGTCACCCATGCCACCCATCATCTGGTCATCACCATTCTCTCCATTGAGCAGGTCATTTCCGGCGCCACCCAAAAGAAGGTCATTACCGGCTCGTCCGTATAGCCGATCGTCACCGGCTTCCCCATTCAACTCATTATCGCCAATGTTTCCGTACAGGCTGTTATTGGCAGCATTGCCAGTGGCGTGTAGATCCGTACTAGTCAGTAGTACGAGTTCTTCAAAGTTGTTGCCGAGGGTGTGGTCGATAGAACTGTAGACTTGGTCCAGACCGGCATCAGCCTCCTCAATCAGGATATCGCCGAAGGCATCGACATAGTAGCGATCATTTCCCTCGCCACCGATCATCCGGTCATTACCGGCCTCGCCATTGAGGACATCATCGCCAGCACCACCGAGCAGGTAGTCGTTGCCGGCACGCCCGTGCAGCCAGTCATTCCCCGCATCTCCAATCAGTTCGTTGGCACCACTATTGCCATTCAAGCGGTTGTCAGCCGTATTGCCGGTAGCCCGCAGATCCGCATCGCCAAGCAGCGTGAGATTTTCAAAGTTGCTGCCAAGGGCGTGGTCGATAGTACTGTAAACCCGGTCCAGACCAGAATCTAATTCCTCTTCAAGAGTGTCTCCGATGGCATCGACATAGTATCGATCATCTCCTATCCCACCGACCATAACATCGTCACCTGTCTGACCATTCAGCTTGTCGTCTCCTTCACCTCCGATCAAAAGATCATCACCTTCACCTCCAGCCAGATAGTCGTCACCCTCTCCACCGTACAGCTCATCGTCCCCAAGTCCACCGATCAGATGATCCGCACCACCACCTCCTATTATGATATCGTCGCCTTGCTGGCCGTCGATCCTGTCGGCTACCAATGAACCATAAAGGATTTCAGAAGTTCCACCGGCAATCAGGTATAGAGGATCGGTTCGATCCTTCCATATCATATCCGAGTAGTCCGCCACTTCACCGTTTGAGAAGGTAAATTGCGAAATGGCGCCCAAGGCGCCATGCTCGATTATTAAATAGTCATTTGAAGCATATTTAACTATTAGAGATGGGCTATTGTCGAATAAGGTGAATGTCACGTTTTCCTTATTTATGCCATTGCCGAAAGCCAGTATATTTCCCTCTCCGGGATTGTCGACAATCATATCCGCAAACCCCTCCACCAAGGCACCATCACCAGCTTCCATGAAATAGGCGTCTGCGCCTGCACCTCCTTCCAGATAGTCCGCACCAGGCCCTCCTGCAATTTGGTCGACGCCATCGCCGCCATATATTTCATCATCACCAGAACCACCGAAAATAGTGTCATCACCACTGGCATCACCCTTGGCGTCCACACCGCCTACCAGCACATCGTTACCCTCACCCCCCTCCAGAGTGTCATCGCCCCCAAAGCCCAGCAACTGATCGTCACCATCTCCACCGAATAATTCATCATTGCCATGGTAGGCTGCATCTAATCCACCCAGGTCTCCATACAGCAGATCGTTGCCTGTACCCCCAAAGAGGACATCGCTTCCCCCCTCACCAATCAAGGTATCTGATCCAGCACCGCCGTCAAGATAATCATCGCCGTGAAAGGGAAGATCACCAGCCAAGACCACTCTGAAGTCACCTTCCAACCAATCGTTGCCTTCACCACCCAACAACCAATCGGAACCACCGTTTCCTATCAGAGAATCATCGCCCAGACCGCCAAAGATAAAGTCATCACCGTGATTCTCAGATGGAATTTTCGGATCTCCATTGCTGTTTATACCAGACATATCACCATTCAGCTGATCGTGTCCGGCGCCACCATGGACCATGTCGTCGCCTGCTCCACCCCAGACGGTGTCATTCCCATCACCCGCATATATTCGATCGTTTCCGGTGCCCCCATAGTAATCAAACAGGTACAACTGAAATGCACCCGCTGAGTCGATTGAGTACCATTCATAGTCATAATTCGCAGGATTCAGCGACAATAGACTCACACCAGCCGACCAGTCACCCGCGATGATGTCATCTCCACCACCCGCGTAGATCAGATCGTCGCCATCGCCGCCGAACAGGCCATCGACCCGACCGCTACCGTACAACTCGTCATTCCCGTCCTGGCCACTGACGAAATCCCCCTCATCATTCGCCGATCCACCATAGGACATCGAGCCCTGCCCGGCGATGACGGATGGCGCGTCAACAACTTCTGTCGCATACAATATATCGTCACCAGGACCACCCTGAATAACGTCTTTACCCGAACCACCCTCTACCAGGTCAGTATCCGGTGCTTGATTGATCACTGTTTGGTTTTCGACGTAGGTTCTAGAGCCGTCCCAGGCAAAGATCCAGTCGCGCCCATCGCCACCTTGGATGTGATCCGGCAGGTTGTAACCATTGATCAGGGTATTATCTGTGGCGCTAAGATCGACTCCCCCCTTAAGGACCTCGGAGTCCGCAGTACCTTGTATCAGCGAGTAGTCAGAAGGAATGAGAGGCTCGATCTCATCGAGCGAAATACCAAGATCACCATTGCGGAAGTTCTGTATATTCAGCACGGCACCGTCACTGACCCGCTCCACGAGCAGCTCGTTATCAGTCAGGGAATAGCGAAATGCACCATCGCCTGATTCAAAAGCACCGCTGGCACCTGTACGAATACCACCGAACAGAACTGCTTCATCAAACACTACGCGACCAAAGCCGTCGGTGTCATAGAGGACATCGCCGTCTCCCGACTACATAGGTATCGTCGCCCTCGCCCCCTTCCAGGTAATCAGAGCCGCCTCTGCCTTTGAGGATATCATCACCACCGCCACCATAGAGATGGTCACTGTTGTCGCCGCCCTTGAGAAAGTTGTTATCCATATCTCCGAAATGGTAGCGGCATACCGATCACCAGCATAGGCATTGTCATACTGCGCGAGTTCCCCGGTAGACAAATCGAAGAATTCAACTGCCATCCCCATTCACCGATGCATCGTTGAAGATTGCGTTCATTCAGCAGGGTGAGAAAGCGTGCGCGGTCTTCCAGATAACTTTGCGTCAGCGTACCTTCACGGGTGGTTTCGTTATAGAGGTCCAACTCACCGTTTTGATTGTGTGGCGTAGTAGAGTGTGTCACTGCCGATGATGGCGAAAGGGTCTAGATGCGTCAATGCATAGCGAATCGCTATACCACTTTTCGCGCCATCGATCAGACCCTGTCGGGTATACCCGCTCAAATCGATGATATGCAGGTTCTGGTATTCAGATTTCAATACCGGACTGGAAAGTGTCCGGTCCACGAATAACTCAGTCTCGATTGCCTGCAGGCTTTGGTAGAGTTGTTCACGACCATCAACCGTCAGGGTGACCGGTACTGCGAAGAGTTCTGCAATATTCCGAAGTATTGATTCAAGACTATTCTCAGATTGTACTGAAGACACTTCCAGGACAGGAGTCAAACTGGCCAGATCAATAGTTGCATCGATGGCCGTGAGCAGGTCAAGTACAGCAAGTGAATCGACAACACGCGGTATTGAATGAGCAGTATAGCCAAAGTGCAGCTCTGAGCTATTGTCCACCTCTGAATAATGCTCGATCACACTACCTGGAAGGGTACCGATATCCGATATAAGGTCCTCCGGCACTACCATATTGATGATTTTTGTCACTGGAAACGCAAATCCAATTCCAGTCGATCCCGTTGCCGAAGTTTCTGCTTGCGCCATGGCCGCAAAGAACCATTCTGTATCATCGCTGCCGATTATGTCCGTATCGAAACCCGGTGCATTGTAAGTATGCACTGCATCGATCCGGGCTGGATCGAACCGTGACAGGATCAAGGCAAGATGTCCGCCCAAAGAGTGGCCGGTAACATTGATCTTAGTTCCTACTGGAATCACACCTAATCCATCGCTCGAATCTGAAACCTTTATGTAACGATACATTGCCACTGGCAATGGAATGATCCCCGTCACGAGTTGGTAATCTGTACCTTCCGGCGGCGGGACAAACCCTTCATAGACCTCGTACTGAACTGCCTGATTTCCTTTTTCCGTAATTAACTGCTGGTAGTAATTAACCAAATCAATAGCCTGATTGAGGGCTATACCATCCGCACCAATATCGGCTATATCGGCCAGGGTCAAATCGGTGGTCCATTGTGTAAAAGGCTCAGTCCCGCGTATGGCGAGGGTGTATACACCGGGATTGTCTTTACTCACAAATACCGTGGCGGAAAAGCCGTTTGAGGAATTCGGAATGTGGTCGGCGACTCGCCAGTGAGATACGAATTCGGCTGCTTGGGTGGGGGAAAAGCTTTCGTCAATGAGGGCCTTTGTAACGTCATCATCACCATCAATAGTACTGAAATCAGAATAACTAGCTTCAGATAACACTGACAACTTGTGAATTATTGTTAGTTCCATTGGTTAGTACTCCTTTTGATGCTGAAATTTAATCAACGTTTTGAATCTGTTAAACACATATTTTTTTGGCCTCGTTCTGCGCCCCTCAGGTGTCTCACACGAATTCATATTAAGCCAGAACTTGAAATCCCTGATACCCTTAGGCTCATGTTGATTGAGTTTGGAATCAAAATCGATGTACTGCGCCAATACTTCTCCCGTTTTAAGATCCACGATCAGCTCGTCCTGCTCACGGATACCAAGCAGACGTTTAGAGGTATGGATATCCCAGGCGAAGCGTTGGTTGAGAATGTAACGCCTACGGTTATCCTCAGATCGTTGAGCTATGCTCTTGATTGGGTATTAAAGTCTCCGCCACCCCGGGATTTTCCTGTTTCCATTCATCCAGGGTTTTATTAAGGGCGAAGCCCCCCTGCGTCATACAGAGGTATTGATGGGCTGCTCTCATGGGGATCCAGTCCCAAAAAAGGATCATGTACATGATTACAGCCATGAACAACCCGCCCTTCCAGCCTGGCTTGCCCTGCTCTCGTGCAATGCTGGCGCCAAAGAGGGTCAGCATGATCGATACAACCAGGTAGAGAACCAAACCCACAAGCATGATTAATCCGACAACCATTCATCTATCTCCAGGTTCATTGAGCGTAAAAGTATGGGCATATAGCAGCATGTGTGTGACGCTTTCATTGTTCATCTGGGTAAATGGCAATATTGCCATCCCTGGTATTGATTATGAACATACGGATTATCTGTTCCTTGTATATATGAATTTCCTTGCCATGAATTTGAGACATAGCGTCATCTTTCACGAATACTCTCCTGTCTATAGCGCAACAACGGCGCCAGAAAGAATTCGATCACACGCCGGGTTCCGGTCTTGATCTCCACGGTCACACTCATGCCGGGCGTCAGTTGCACCTGCCGCCTTGCCGATCTGCATCAGGGATTGCTGCAGGCTGACCTGGGTCTTGAACATCAGACCCTTGACCTCATCCAGGATGGCATCGTTTGAGATATCGATGAGGATTCCATCGATAGTGCCATACTTGGTGAATGGGAAAGGCATCGATCTTGACCTCTACTGTCTGACCTTCTTCGACGAACCCGATGTCTTTGTTTTCCAGCATCGCCTCGACTTCGAGTTTCTCCTGTTCCGGTACGATCACCATCAGTGCCTGTGCCGGAGTGACCACACCTCCGATGGTATGCACTGCCAGTTGCTGGACTACGCCATACACAGGTGAGCGCAGGGTCCGGGCATTTTTTCTGACAGTCGCCTTGATGATCTCCTGTTCGATGGCGGCTTGCTTTTGTGTGGCCGCAGTCAGCTCCTCCAGGGTTTGTTTTCGGAACTGGCTGTTGTAGTGATCAATACGCGCCTGCAGTTCCTGTTCGGCCTGCAGATATTCCTGGCGCTGACTCAGCAGGACCTTCAGATCGTGTTCGGCGGAGAGCTTCTCCTGCTGCACTTCAAGTACCCTGTGGCGGGCGACCGCATTGGTTTTCAACAGTGTCTGCATGTCATCGGCCCGCTCACTGATCAATGGCAGTGTGGCCTGGAGCTTATTGATCTGCTTTTCCAGCGTGGTGCGTTGAGCCCGGTGTTTCGACAGTTCCTTCTGTAAGGTCCGCCGACCTTCACTGTATTCCCGCCACTGGGAGTGAAGCAGCTTAGACTGTAATGATGAGAGCCCGGCCTCATGTGATGAGGTCTGATCGGGTTTAAGGGTTTCATCACGGATCAGCTTATCGATAAGTTCAAGGCGTGTGATCTGCTGAGTGACTTCATCTGCCTCCTGTTGCAGTCGTTGCAGCTCCGCTGCAGTCGTGGTGATATCCAATTCAACCAGGATGTCGCCCCGGCTGACCCGCTGCCCCTCTTTGACATGCAGTCCCGTAATCGTCCCGGTCTCCAAGGGCTGGATCATCTTGCTGTGACCACTGGGGATGATCCTGCCCTGGGCCACGGCGACGATATCGACCTTACCAATGCTTGCCCAGACAATAGCCAGCAGAAAGAAGAACAGTATTACCCAGACAATGGCTCGGCCGATGGGAGATGGCGGGGTATCACGCACCTCCAAGGCAGCGGGCAGGAAGGCCTGCTCCTCGGTGCGATGGTAGCTCTGTTTATTGGCTTCGCTCATCGTCCAGCCTCCATTTGACTCACGCCATTCTGGAATGCATGCAGCCGCGCATAGTGGCCGCCCTGCCCGATGAGATCACTATGGCTGCCCTGCTCGACGATATGTCCCTGCTCGACAACGATGATGCGATTTGCCCGGCGCACGGCGCTCAGGCGGTGGGCGATGATGAAGACGGTACGGCCCTCTGAGATGGCCTGCATGTTGTCCTGGATGATGCGTTCCGATTCATAGTCGAGGGCGCTGGTGGCCTCATCAAAAATCAGGATGCGCGGGTTGGTGATCAGCGCGCGGGCGATGGCGATGCGCTGGCGCTGGCCGCCGGAGAGCGTGCTGCCCTGCTCCCCTACCAGGGTGTCGTAGCCCTCCGCCATTTCGAGAATGAACTCATGGGCGCCTGCCAGCCTGGCCGCCTGTATCACCTGTTCCATCCCCAGCGCCGGGTTGGTCAGGGCGATGTTCTCCCGCACCGTGCGGTTGAACAGGGTGTTCTCCTGCAGCACCACACCGACCTGACGGCGCAGCCAGGCGGGTTCCACCAAAGCCAGATCCACACCATCAATCAGCACCCGGCCCGACTCGGGAATATAGAGGCGCTGTACCAGTTTGGTCAGGGTGCTCTTGCCCGAACCGGAGCGACCGACGATACCGATCACCTCACCGGGCCTGACCTGCAGGTTGATGTCATCCAGCACCCTGGGCCGGTCAGGTGCATAGCGGAAGCCGACATGTTCGAAGCGTACCTCACCCTGCAGTGCAGGCAGCGTGGCGCGTCCCGGATTGTAGCCCGGTTCAGGCGGAGTATTGAGAATATCGCCCAGACGCTGCACCGAGATACCGGCTTGCTGGAAGTCCTGCCAAAGCTGCACCAGGCGCAGGATGGGACCACTGACCCGTCCGGCCAGCATGTTGAAGGCGATGAGCTGACCAACGCTCAGCTCGTTCTTCATCACCAGTGTGGCGCCGATCCAGAGAATCAAAACAGTGGTCACCTTGTTGATCAGTCCGGCGCTCTGACTGGCGATATTACCCAGATTCGCAGTCTTGAAGCTGGCATTGACATAGGCCGCCAGCTGCTCCTCCCAGCGTCGCTGCATCTGTGGTTCCACCGCCATCGACTTGAGTGTCTCCACCCCGGTGACCGACTCCACCAGAAAGGCCTGATTCTCCGCCCCGCGGGCAAACTTCTCATCCAGACGCCGGCGCAGCACCGGGGTAACGAACAGCGACAGCAGTACGTAAAAGGGGATGGCGCCCCACACGATCCAGGTCAGGGTCGGGCTGTAGTAATACATCACCGCGAAAAAAACGACGGTAAAGAAGAGATCGATCACCACAGTGAGGCCGGAACCGGTAATGAAATTGCGGATCGTTTCCAACTCCCGCACCCGAGCTACCGAGTCGCCAACCCGGCGCGCCTGGAAATAGGCCAGAGGCAGGCGCAGCAGATGATCAAACAGTTTTGCCCCCAGCGTGACATCGATACGATTGGTGGTGTGGGAGAACAGATAGGTGCGCAGTCCAGTCAGCACCACCTCGAACACCGAAACCGCCAGCAGGCCGATAGCCAGCACGTCAAGGGTCGTCAGACCGCGATGCACCAGCACCTTGTCGATCACCACCTGAAAAAACAGCGGTGTAAGAAGCGCGAACAGCTGGATGAAGAAAGAGGCCAGCAGCACTTCGCCGAACAGTCTGCGGTATTTGACGAGAGCCGGAATGAACCAGCTGAAATCGAATCGACCACTGCCACTCAGTAAACCAGCACGACGTGTGACAAGAATCAACTCACCGCTCCAGACCTCCTCGAACAGGTCCCTGGGCAGGGTCAGCGGACGCTTTTCCAGAGGATCCTGGATCAGGACTTTGCCGTCATCGCAGCGGGCGATGATGAAGAAGTGACCATCTTTGTGTACTGCGATAGCCGGCAGCGGAGTTTTCAGCAGTCGTTTCCATGCACTGATCACTGCCTTCGACTTGAGGCCCAGTTCCCTGGCCGATATCACGATATCCCGCACCGAGAAAAAATCGGTTTGGCCCCGCTGGTGAGCTATATGATCGGGATCGGCCGGAAGACCATGAAAACGGGCCATGATGACAAGGCATGAAATACCGGAGTCGACGGCCCTGTCAGCTTCAATACTATGCGGCACTGGAAATACTCAATAAACAGGTATTTTGATATTTGTCTGAATGTCAGCCTATTACTTTAGACTTCAGAATTGGAGAATACCCTCAGATATCTAAACTGGAGAATTATCATCCTTAGCCGGGCGTTCAGAAATTTCTCCCTGTACAACTGGTCAGCTGTAAATATTCTCCAAGCATCCGCGCCACAGATGTCATTCAGCAGACGGGTGATCGGCGCTGTCAACAGCATCTGATTAACAGCTCGCACAGTTTGAGCGCCTGTAGCCAGAATGAAAGTATTTCGGGTGAAAATTTAATGAAAGAGGTAAAAAGACTTTACTGAGGGATATCTAGCCTCACTTCCTGCGCTTCCAGGCAGTCGGTTCGACTGCTTAACAGCTTTCTATAGATAGCAAGGATATGGCCATCACCGGATTCAATCACAAGTCGTCAGAACCACAACGCGGTGAGTGAGATACATGATCAGCAGAACAGCCGCGCCAAAGACATACAGACCATAATGGACCTGTATGGTTGCGATAGTGCCTAACTTGACCATCACGATCATCATGGCCACAACCAGTACATCCAGCATGGACCAGCGGCCATAGTGGTGCATCAGCTTGAGGTATTTTTGAATCGTTGCGGAATGCAGCTGTCGATTAAGCACAATTCTGAACAGCAGCCAAATCTTGAATACAGGCAGAATTACACTAAACAGGGACACCACCAAAAACAGAATGATCTGACCATGGTTGAGCAGTTCATAAATACCGGAGAGGACGGAAAATGAGTTCCTGATAAAGATGAATTGTGAAATGGTGAGAATTGGCGTGCTCAACCCGATCACCAGTAACAGCGTTGCAACAGTCAGCAGCCATAATAAACGTTTTGCAGCCACGTTCGGTAGAATAGCACCCTGACCGGATAATCTGTCATCGTTTTGCATATTTGGGATCACTGACCTTTTGCATAACCACTCTCATACGACAAGCAACCGCTCCGATTGATCAACGAAACAGTTAGATGAAATTCCCCGTTCAGTTTATTGATACTAAAGACTCTCTCAGCACAATTTCAGATGCCAGGTTGGAAATCCTTCAGTGGAACAATCTGCCTTTTGCACTGATCCCCCCATATTGGAGACAACAACCATGAGTCCCCATTGGCTTGTTTTTACCGATCTCGACGGCACGCTGTTGGATCATGACAGCTACGATTTTACTCCCGCATTGCCTGCTATCGAACGGCTGAAGCGCAATGAGATACCCATTATACCTGTTTCCAGTAAAACCTTGGCCGAGTTGGAGGAACTCGTCACTGAGCTGGGGCTGGATGGTCCGTTGATTGCGGAGAACGGCACTGTCATCCAGCTCCCGGGAGAACAACCTACGATTGCACCACCAGGCTACCCGGCGATCCGCAAGCTATTGTCAGAAGAACGCGTTCATCCGGAATTCAAATTTACCGGCTTTGGCGACATGACGGTGCAAGTGGTCATTCAGGAAACAGGATTATCATTGAAATCGGCCCGACTTGCCATGCAGCGTTTAGCATCCGAGCCTCTTCTCTGGCAAGGTTCTGAGCCTGCATTGGGGCAATTCAAGCAAGCCATGAAAGCCGATGGGCTGCACATGCTGCAAGGCGGACGCTTCCTCCATCTGCTGGGTAACATGGATAAAGGGCGGGCGGTACATCGCATTATCGACTGGTATCGCGCCCGGGGATGGACCGATATCGTCAGCCTGGCCTTGGGTGACAGCGGCAATGATGTGGAAATGCTGCTCAATGTGGACATTCCGGTTATCATAAGAAAGAAAGACGGCTCGCATCTCGATCTCGCATCGAGAAATGACGCCATCGTGACTGAGTTGGCAGGCCCTGCCGGCTGGAATCAGGCGCTCAATAACTTGTTGAATGAGCAAGGGAGACAGTGAATGGCAGACTTCTTTCAAGGTGGTTCCATAACCACCCTTCACAGACTTACCGATCTCCCGCTTGCCACCCTGGAGGATGAACTGCGGGTCTTTTCACGCAAGCGCCCGATGGGCTTGATTCTGCCGAGTCTCTTCTCTGAATTGGAAGGGCCGGCGCTGCCGAATATTCTGGATGAGCTCAAACAGGCGAATTATCTCTCGCACATCATTGTCGGTCTCGACCGTGCAGACGAGGCGCAATTTCAGCATGCCAGAGAGTTTTTCTCCGTGCTGCCCCAGCGGGTTCATCTGCTGTGGCACGATGGGCCCCGTTTACAGACCCTGGATCACGAACTCCATGGCCTCGGCCTCTCCCCCCCGAGCACGGCAAGGGGAGAAATGTCTGGTTCTGCCTGGGCTATGCCCTGGGGCTGGAAGAGCTGAAGGTCATTGGCCTGCATGATTGCGACATTGTGACCTATTCGCGTGATCTGCCCGCCCGCCTGCTCTACCCGCTGGCGCATCCCAATTTCGGCTTTGAATATGCCAAGGGCTATTATGCGCGGGTCAACGAGAATGTCCTGGGAGGCCGGGTCACCCGGCTGTTTGTCACCCCTTTGTTGCGCGCCCTGAAAAAACTGGCGGGGCCAATCGACTACCTGGAATACATGGACAGTTTCCGCTACCCGCTGTCCGGTGAGTTCGCCATGAGCCGCGAACTGGCTTCACAGGTTCGCATTCCCAGCGACTGGGGTCTGGAGGTTGGACTGTTGTCCGAGGTCTACCGGAGTATCTCCCGCCATCAGATCTGCCAGGTCGATATTGCAGACCATTACGATCATAAACACCAGGACCTTTCTGCGGAAGACCGGGCCAGCGGCCTGGCCAAGATGAGCACCGACATCGCAAAATCCATCTACCGCAAGATGGCCACGGAAGGCATCCAGATGAACAAGGCCTTCTTTCGCAGCCTCAAGGCATCCTACCTGCGCATCGCCCTGGATTTCGTGGAGATGTACTGCCACGACGCAAAAATCAATGGCCTCAGCTTCAACCGGCACGGCGAAGAGGAGGCGATCGAGGTATTTCAGCACAGTATCGTGGATGCGGGCCACAGCTTCGTCGCTGATCCGTTGGAGGCCCCATTCATCAACAACTGGAAACGTGTGCTTTCCGCTGTGCCCGACATCACCCAGCGGCTGTATACTGCGGTGGAAGAGGATAACCGTTGACTAGAGCCTGTTGAACCTCTGTTCAATCGCCTGAAAAATCATTGAACCAGCAGCCAGATCGCCTGGAAAGGACGCATGTGTAGAATTCCCTGCTGAATATCCGGTGGCTCCGGATGCAGGAGATCGACAAAATTCCATTCCAGGCCGCACACCTCGCTCAAAGGCAGCGTTTTCAGATCACTGGTAAGGTTGTGCATGGCGATTACCCGCTGCGCTCCATCCACGCTGCTTCGTTCTATACCAAACATTCCATCCGGCAGCGACAGCACGCGTTGCGGCCCGTCAGGATGAAACGCCCTGACACCCTTCCTGACCTTCAAAACCCTTACATATTCAGGAAATATCTGCCCGGTTTCCGACATCGGGGAATCGATCAGCCGCTCCAGTTCGGCGGCGTCCCATTTTCTGCGGTTGATGTTCCGCGTAATGCTGGTGCGCTCCACACCCAATATATCGTTGGGGGCCGCAGAAATTGCATTGATGTAGACAGCCGGAACACCGCGCAACGAAAGCGGCAATACCTGAGAAAGCAAAAACCGAGAGAGATGCCAGGGATCCACCTCATCTCCGGGCGAGCGAAAGGCATCGAAATAACTGATATTCAACTCATAGGGTCTATCGAGACCATCTGGCGTGGAGCGCATGGAGACAAAAGCACCTCGCTGACGCATCTCCTCGATCAGTGCATCGACTTCTGCATCGGGCACAATCCCTTCAAGGGGTCTGAGCCCCACTCCATCATGCGAAGCGGTAAAATTGAGATAGGTGCATCCGGCAGGGAGCACCTCACCTTCCAGACTCTTCGCCCAATCTGTCAGATAAGCGGAAGATTCGGTGTGGATTGCATGCAGCAATAACGGTGGCAGAACAAACTGGTAGACCATGTTGGCCTCGTCACCCGCGCCGAAGTAACTGATATTTTCCGCATGCGGCACATTCGTCTCAGTCAGCAGAATGACATCCGGCGCAGCCTTCTGCATCAGGGTGCGGAACAGCTTGACCACTTCATGGGTCTGCGGCAGGTGGATGCATGGGGTGCCTATCTCCTTCCAGAGAAAGGCCACAGCATCCAGACGAATGGCCTTCGCGCCGTATCTCACATAAGAGAACAGCAGATCGATCATCTCCAGCAACAGCTCCGGATTTGCGTAGTTGAGATCGATCTGATCGTTACTGAATGTTGCCCAAACATGTTCAATACCACAGGGGCGGCGCACCCGGCTCAATAGCGGCGTACTACGCGGCCGCACCACCATGCTCAGGTTTTCACCGGGATCGACCTTGATGACATAGTCGTTTCCCGGCTCATCGCAATTCACAAACTGCACAAACCAGAGATGTTCCCGTGACATGTGATTCAGCACCATATCGAACATCAACGAGAAGTTTTCGGACAATTTTTGTATATCACTCCAGCTGCCCAAGTCCGGATTCACCAAGCGAAAATCTGAAACCGAAAACCCCCCATCTGAACTGTAAGGATAAAATGGCAGCACATGCACCCGATTGAAAACACCTTTCAGGCGCTGGTCGAGGAATCGTTTGAGTGATTCAAGAGGTTCCATTCCGGGATAGATCACGCTGTCGCCATAGGTGATCAGGATATTGTCCTTTTCATCCCAGAGGTCTGATCTGGTCTGCACCGAGCGACTCAGTTCGACATGGTCAGAGACCAGCTTGAGCAGCCGCTCAACCAGTTCAGGCGCCTTCTCTTTCCCGTAAAGAAATTGCAGATGGTTTAACAGGCTGGTGGTAAATATTTCATCAGACATGCCTCAGTTTGACCTGAAGGACTGGGGATGTCCATAAGCCGCAAAAACATTAAACCTTTTCCGCTTTGTGGAAGAATGATCAGGGTTTGATGTGGTCCTCACGCGTCTACCCGGGAACATGTACAATAGCGCGATTCGACTGCAGCACCGGCAATGGTTGGCGCCCGCCAGTGACTGGCTTGTTTATTTTGACGATTCAGAAAGGAAAAATCATGTCTGAAATACTCTATGAAGAACACCCCTCCCTGATCCGGACCCATCCATTGGGGACGGTGATCGCCATCATTCTCATTCCTGTCGGTATCGGCATCCTGATCCTGCTCTATTGGTACCTGACCATGAAGGCGGACAAGCTGACCATCAAGGAAGATGAAGTCATCTGGACTCACGGCCTGCTGAGCAAGCAGTATGTGGAGATCAACATGAGTTCGATCCGCACTACCAGGGTTGAGCAATCGTTGCTGCAGCGGATGTTGAATGCCGGCAAGCTGGAGATCTATACAGCAGGCGACAACCCTGAATTGACCGTCAACGGCATGCCCAATCCCCATAAGATTCGCGAGCTCATCAAAGGCGTCGCGTTGAAGGACTGATCATGGCTAGCGAGCAGCGCAGTGAAATGAAGATGTGGGGAGTCATCCTCGGCATCGGCCTGCTGCTGGTGGCCCTGGGATTGGTTTTCGGCGTTCCGCTCCTCAAAGAGTTCATCGTCCTGCTTGAGCCTGGCGTTGACCTGAAAACCGCCGCCACCTGGTCCTTCGGCGTGACCTTCGTGATGTTTCTGCTCTTCGCCCTCGTTGCCGGCGACGGCCTGCTGGGTGAAATTCAGTTCATGCTGGGAGGATTCTTTCTGTTTTTCGTCATCATCACCCTGCTGATCGCCTGGGTCTTTTGAGCACTGAATTTCAGATACCCATCCTTTCTACTCGAACGAAATAAAGATATTCGGGACCCAGAGCAGTTGCCCCCTCAGGGGGCCCTCCATGATCTTGACCAGCGACTTTTCGCGCATCTGGCGCTGTACATCCAGTTCCCCCGGCTCCCGAAATGACGCATGCCAGCTCACCACCACCGCACGGGTTCCCCGGGGAATCAATAGGCCCTCTGGAGAATTCTTCTCATTGTCCGGGGTGCCGAAGATCAGTGGATAGGAACTGGTGGTAGTCAGCCTCACCTCATACACCAGTTGCCCTTCCCGGCGATGCCGTTCGATGATCCGGTCTATCTCGCCCGCATCCCGAAGCTTGGCCAGTTCAGTATTGAAACGTTTGATGAATGCCTCGTTTTCGGAGTTTTTACGACTGGCGATCAGATAGACATCCCGCTCGATGCCCTGCAATGCGGGCAGGACGGCAATCTGATGCTGGGCAGTCGGATAATATTTATCCAGCAACACTTGAGCCACCCGGCGGTCGGACGGCAGCATATCGATCTCACCGCTGATCAGTTTTCTGAACGCCAGCCGTTCGTCATCAATGATCGTCGGGTTGACCACGTTGTCTTGAATATCCTCCGGATAGGCATAGGAGCGAACAAAACCGATGCGACACTCACCGGTGCAACTGGCCAGATCCGAGTAGTCCTTGTAGGTTGCCGGTTGTTTCAGCTTATCGATGTTGTAAAAGATCACGCTGGTGGTTTTCATCAGAGCATCGGAATAGTAGGCAAACCGCTCACGCTCCGCCGACCTGGCGTAGGGAAAAGCCGCCCGCACCGCCCCCTGCTCCACCACCTTGAGCGTCTCTGGCCAGCTCATGAACTCGAAATGGGGTATGTAACTCATCCCCTTCAATACTTCACCGATGATTTCAACCGCAATACCATAAGCGGTGGCTTTTCCTGAATCAGGGGTGTCAGACAGCGGCACCGAGGTGGTGTAGGGAGGCCACTCGCCGGTCGCCAGGGTGATGAAATTTCTGGGCGTTGCAAGTGTTGCGGTGTTGACGCCAAGGAGGAGCAACAGCAGGAAAGACCCGCCCCATTGCCTGGTAATGGAAGTCTGCATCTTGACCCTCCTGTGTTGCTTATTGTTGCCTGTGAGTATCGTAGCTGTTGCCGGATACGGCAAGCCGGCGCTACTTTCCATGTATCTCAAGGGACATAATTTCAGACATGGCGCACTAGGCCAAGCCGCCGAAAATGCGCTATAAAGCCTGAAACCACTAATGAATCAAGGCAAGCCTCATGCGATGTGACCTGATCACACCTTTTCGGGTGGCGTTGAACATGCCCAAGCACTATATCCGCGCCTATCCCAATGAGTGGAAAACGGTGTTTGCCGCAGCAGATCAGGCGCTGCATCTGGAGCCATCACTCACATCGGCATCACTGGGTAACTACGGCTGGGCCAGGCTGGATGAATTGAAGGCCCATTCCCGGGCGCTGTATGGAGAAAAAGGATATTCAGACCCTGGCTATTTCTTCAAGGAGCATCACCTGCTGCTGCTTTCCGGTTCCCTTCCCACACCCGACGCCAAGCTGCCGGAGCTGGCCCCAGGTCAGGCCCTGAAACCCAGCGACAGCTTTTGGGAATGCCGCATTTATGACAGTAACCTTGCGGTGCTGATACTCAGCTTCAAGACAGAGTCCCTCGAGCCTGTGATGGCCTGTACCGAAGCCGGCAGGGAGGCCTATGCACGCTGGACGGATCAATGGGTGGACGGAGTGCTGGCAGACCTGTGCCGCCCCAACAGCGGTCAGATCGATCTGGCGCTGCACTGGCTGAAACAGAACCTGCTCAATCCTTTCCTGCAGATGTTGCCAGGGCGCTCCCGTCGCCGCTGGTTGAAAGCCTGTCTGCCATTCAACAAAGCTGAGGAGGACAGCGAACGACGGAGCGGCGTCGACATCCTAGACTTGAGCGCGAATCCCATCTATGACCGGGTCTATCAGCGATTATGGACCCATAACGCCTACAGTTTCGATGCGGGCGAGCTGCCATCCTATCCGCAAAAGGTCACCCGGGAGGTGGCGGATTCCCTGGCAGGGTTTCTCTCCGATGAGGTCATCGAGCCATGGCTGAAATCTAACGGCTGCTGCTACGGCTGGGGAGGCAGTCTGCGCCCGGCCCGGGAGGCGCTGGATCTGCAGTGGCGGGAGGCTGCCAGCGTCAGTCAATACTACTACGCCTGTCTCGACATCGCCGATACCGGCCTGCCCATGGAGATCGCCCGCCAGCGCGCCGCAACCCTGGATGGCCATTCACGCCGCGTACTGGCGGATACCGAACAGATCAGCAACCGTCTGCAGGTGCTGCAAAACGATTATGCCGATCTGCGCTCCCGTGCGGCCAGCGAGGCCGGCCAGGTGCTCAACGCCTATTATGCCAATTGGCGCATGGCTGAGCTGATCGACGGGATCGACAAGAAACTCGGACTCCTGCGGCAGTTGACCCGCACCGCCAGTGACAACCTGCAAAAGAAGAATGATGACATGATGAACATCATCCTCTTCATCATCGGTGTGCTGGGCCTGGTCAGCCTGTTTACCGGACTGCACGACTACCTCTCCGGCGGGATGAGCACCCGCTTCTATGATGAGCTGCCGGAAATTGCCATGACGCTGGGCAAGAGCGATGTCATGATGGGGGCCCTGCTGGTGATCCTGGCCGCCCTGGCCGCTTTCTTTCTCTATCGCAGATCCCGCTGATCCGGTCAGTTGGCCGTGGGATCGATGCGCAGCTACTTTTGCGGGCCGGGGAAGATTTTCAAGCCGGCCTCTGCTTCATGCTCAGCACGATTGCGCATGAAATCGGCGGTCTTCCAGAAAGACTGTTCAAGCTGTGATTTCAGCTCATCCGGGATGTCCATCTCCTGCAGCGCCTTGCGCATACAGAGCATCCACTGATCGCGCTCAGTCTGGCCGATACTGAACGGCAGGTGGCGCGCCCGCAGTTTTGGATGACCGTACTGCTGCACATACAGGTCCGGTCCTCCCAGCCAGCCTGAGAGAAACATGAAGAGTTTCTCCCGGGATGCCCGCAGACTTTTCGCATGCAGGGCGCGAACCCCTGCGGCCTCCTGCAGCTCATCCATGAAATCATAGAAATAGTCGACCAGTTTCCGCACACCGGCTTCGCCGCCCAACTGTTCATAAGGTGTCTGTTGCTGCATCATCGCCTTAAAATCCTGCTTTTCTGACCAGTGGAACAAAGGCGACACCGAGCACATCTGTCACTGATATCTCACCCTGCATATCTTTCTCCACCAGCATCAGGTCCTGATGAAAGTAAGGCTGGCCCACCGGGATTACCAGACGCGAACCGGGTTTGAGCTGTTCCACCAGGGGCGGCGGAATCATCGGCGCGGCAGCCGTAACGATAATACCGTCAAACGGAGACTTTTCCGGCCAGCCATCGTATCCGTCACTCACCCGGCACTCAATATTCGTGTAGTTGAGCTGTTTGAATCTCTCCGCTGCCTGTTGTGACAGTGGTGCTATCACCTCGAGGGTATAGACCTGTTCCACCAGCTGCGAGAGTACGGCGGCCTGATACCCCGAACCCGTCCCCACCTCCAGCACCCGATCCCCTGCTTCCAGCTCCAGCAGATCAGTCATCAGCGCGACGATATAAGGCTGGGAGATAGTCTGGCCATGACCGATGGGCAGGGGGCCATTGTAATAAGCCTGATGCTGCGCCTCTGTTGGAACGAACAGGTGCCGCGGCACCGTTTTCATCGCCTGCATGACACGCTTGTCGAGCGCCGCCTTGCCGATCATACTGCGGGTGTATTCCACCTCGCGCTCGATCTCACTCAGCATCTGATCTCTGTCCGACACGTCTGCTCCTGACACGTTCAAGATCCCCCCGCTCAAAGTTAATCCGCTCGGCCACCCCCGGTTAGTATGCAATGAATCTGAAAAAGCTGGAATGCGATGAGTTAACAAAACCTGTTTTATCCCTCATACGCTAATTCCATACTGTCTGAGATTACTCATTCACCTGTGGAGCATGTTAAATTCCCCACTACAAGCTACCAGCCGATAAATTATGACGCGCTATGCCGGAACCAATTGACAGTCTGATCCATGCTGAATGGATAGTCCCAGTGGTGCCTGAAAACCTGATTCTTGAGCAGCACTGCCTGGCCATCCAGGGAAGCCGCATTCACGATATTCTGCCTTCGGCATCCGCCCATCAGAAGTACCGGACGAGCAATGAGATCAAGTTACCGGGACAGGTGCTGATACCGGGTCTGATCAACGCCCATACCCACACTGCGATGTCTCTGTTGCGCGGTCTGGCGGATGACCTGCCCCTCATGACCTGGCTGAATCAACATATCTGGCCGGCGGAAGCCAAATGGGTCAGCGAAGAATTCGTGCATGACGGCAGTCAACTGGCGATTGCTGAGATGCTGCTGGGCGGTACAACCTGCTTCAATGACATGTACTTCTTCCCCGATGTGACCGGACGCGCTGCGGATGCTGCAGGAATCCGCGCCGTAGTGGGCCTGATCGCCATCGACTTCCCTACTGTCTGGGCTGCGGATGCCGATGCCTATCTGCGCAAGGGGCTTGAAGTGCATGACCAGTTTCGCGGCAACAGCTTGGTTCATACGGCATTTGCACCCCATGCCCCCTATTCGGTAGCCGATGGACTGCTGGAACGCATTCAGGTGTTTGCGGATGAGCTGGAGATTCCCATCCATATCCACTTGCATGAAACCCATGACGAGATCCTTCAGGGGCTGCAGCATCACGGCAACCGCCCGCTGCAGCGCATGCAGAATCTGGGACTGCTCTCCCCCTCCCTGACTGCGGTGCATATGACCCACCTGGAGGAGCAGGAGATCGAACAGTTCGCCATGGGTGGCGGTCATGTGGTGCATTGTCCGGAATCCAATCTGAAACTGGCCAGTGGTTTCTGTCCAGTCGCCCGCTTGATGAAAGCGGGCGTCAATGTCGCCCTGGGTACAGACGGCGCCGCAAGCAACAACGACCTGGATATGTTCAGCGAGATGCATACCGCTGCACTGCTGGCCAAAGGCGTGACTGCTGACGCCAGTGCGGTGCCCGCGGCCCGCGCCCTCTCCATGGCGACGATCAATGGCGCCAGGGCCCTGGGGCTGGCCGACGAGACAGGTTCACTGGAGATCGGCAAATCCGCCGACCTGGTGGCCGTTGACCTGCACCGCCTGCAAACCCAGCCTGTCTATCACCCCATCTCGCAACTGGTCTATGCGACCGGTCGCGAACAGGTTCAACATGTCTGGGTCGGCGGCCGCCAGCTGGTCAGAAATGCTGAACTCACCACCCTCGACCAAGCCAAACTGTTATCCAGGGCCGCTCACTGGCGCAGCAGAATCACTGCTGACTAGTGCTATAATCCTGCCTCGCAGTCACCTGACAGACCATGCCATGACCCACGAAACACTCAACGTTGACCACGCCGAAGTCAGTAAATTCGAAGAACTCGCATCCCGCTGGTGGGACCCCCACAGCGAGTTCAAGCCGCTGCACGAGATCAATCCGTTGCGCCTCGGCTATATCGAAAAGATCGCCCCCCTCGCCGGCAAGCGGGTGCTCGACGTAGGCTGTGGCGGCGGCATCCTGTCGGAAAGCATGGCGGCCAAGGGCGCCGATGTCACCGGCATCGACATGGGCGAAGCGCCGCTGCAGGTGGCCCGTCTGCATCTGCTGGAGAGCGGCCTGCATGTCAACTACGAGCGCATCCCGGTGGAACGACTGGCAGAAGAACGCCCCGCCGCATTCGACGTGGTGACCTGCATGGAAATGCTGGAGCATGTGCCCGATCCATCCTCGGTGGTGAATGCCTGCGCGCAACTGGTAAAGCCTGGGGGTCAGGTATTCTTCTCGACCCTCAACAGAAATCCAAAATCGTTTCTGTTCGCCATCATCGGCGCCGAATACCTGCTGCAGTTACTGCCGAAAGGCACCCATGACTTCGCTAAATTCATCCGTCCATCGGAACTCGACAGCTGGATCAGGGCGTCCGGACTTGCTACCCGGGACATCACCGGACTGCTGTACAATCCGCTGACCCGCAGCTACAAACTGGGGCCGGACGTGGATGTCAATTACATGGTCTACACGCAAAAATCTGACGGGTGAACGTGCAAAGCGTCCTGTTTGACCTGGATGGTACCTTTGCCGATACCGCTCCGGATCTCCACTATGCCCTCGATCAGGTGATGCTGCGGCGAGGACTTGCACCCCTGACGCTTGAGCAGATCCGTCCCGCAGTCTCCCACGGCAGCCAGGCGATGCTGAAGGTGGCGTTTGGCCTGGCTCCGGGTGACCCGGATTATGACTCACTGCGGGAAGACTTCCTCAACACCTATCTTGCCAATATCGCCAAGCTGACCCGGCTTTTCGACGGCATGGAGGGCCTGCTGGACATATTCGATGAGCGCGGCATCGCATGGGGCATAGTCACCAACAAGCCAGCCTGGCTGACGGATCCATTAATCAATGAACTTGGACTGAGCAAGCGCGCGGGCTGCGTCATCAGCGGTGACACCACCGCCCATGCAAAACCTCACCCTGAACCTATTCTGCATGCCTGTCGCCTGGTTGGGGCGGATCCTCGAAGATCGATCTATGTGGGTGATGCAAAACGGGATATTGAGGCCGGAAACCGGGCTGGCGCCACCACGCTGGTGGCGCTTTTCGGCTATCTCGCCGAGGATGACGCCCCGGACACCTGGCAGGCCGATGGCGCGGTGGATCACCCACTGGATATCATCAACTGGCTGGGGTGACCCGGACTTCATGTTTACCCATATTAAGTCCACTTGGCATTCATCACTGCCACGCCAGCAACTATAATAAAGATCAATAAAACTCAAGGCAGAAATACAGATGCATGACTACACACCTGGAGCCAATTTACTCAAAGACCGTATCATATTGGTCACCGGAGCAGGCAGTGGACTGGGGCAGTCGGCCGCCAAGACGTTTGCCAGGTATGGCGCCACTGTGGTACTGCTGGGACGTACCCTCAGCAAACTGGAAGAGACCTACGACGCTATCGAAGCCTCGGGAGGGACGCAGCCGGCGATCATCCCGCTGAATCTGGAATCCGCCACACAGCAGGATTATTACAGCCTGAGCGAGACCCTCTACAATGAGTTCGGACGCCTCGACGGACTGCTGCACAACGCGGCCCAGCTCGCGCTGCTCAGCCGCATCGACGACTATGACCTGGAAACATGGAACAAGGTCCTGCAGGTCAACCTGACGGCCCCTTTCATCCTCACCCAGGCCTGCCTGCCCCTGCTGCGCCAGGCAGAAGACGCCTCGATTATTTTCACTTCTGACACGGTGGGACGAACCGGCAAGGCCTACTGGGGCGGCTATGGCGTTTCAAAATTCGGCATCGAAGGCCTGATGCAGATCCTCGCCCAGGAACTGGAGTCGAGTCAGATACGGGTCAACAGCCTCAATCCCGGACCGGTTCGCACTAAACTCCGTGCGCTGGCCTATCCCGGTGAGGACCCTGCATCAGTTCCTGAACCCGATTCCATCATGAATCTTTATCTCTATCTGATGGGCCCCGATGGCAAAGGCGAAAACGGCCGGGCATTCGATGCCCAGTGATATCAAGCATTGATAATGGTGCGCACGGCGCACCCTACACTGGTTGATGTAAAAAGCCGCAGTCATCGATACAGGCATTTCTGATCCAATCCTTTTTTATCAGGCTTGCGAACTAATTCGAAGTGACATTACTCGAATAAGGAAAACAGGGGGAGAGACGATGAATCTGAAAAAGCTTTGGTTCACCTTATATCTGCTTACGCTATCGCCATTGCTGTCGGCCAGTGATTATGTGATAGACACGCAAGGCTCCCATGCCTTCATCCAGTTCAGGATTCCTCATCTTGGTTACAGTTGGTTGCTGGGCCGCTTCAATACCTTCGAGGGCCGTTTCAGCTATGACGAACAGCAACCATCCGCTGCCTGGGTGGAGGTCATGATCAACACGGAAAGCATCGATTCGAACCATGCCGAACGGGATAAGCATCTAAGAGGAAAGGATTTTTTGGACGCCGCCCGCTTCCCCGAGACCTATTTCAAAAGCACCGCCTATGAAGAGTCGTCCCCCAGTACGGGTGTACTGTTCGGGGATCTCACCCTGCATGGGGTAACGCGCCCCATCACCATCGATGTGCGGCAGATCGGTTCTGGTCCTGACCCCTGGGGAGGCTATCGCCGGGGCTTCGAAGGCGCCACCAGTTTGCGCCTGAAAGATTACGGGATAGAGTTCGATCTGGGCCCTGCATCAGAAGCAGTACAATTGAATCTGTATGTGGAAGGAATCAGGGAAAAGAGCACACAGCGGCGTAAAAAACGTTAAAAAATCTTCATCATTTGATCAAAAAATGCCATCATCCACAGCTGTGAGGCAATAAAATCCTTACATAGCGGGATCTAATCCGATAATCATTAAAATTCCTGGAGGACCACCACAATGAAATACTTGCGCAAACTGCTCTCTGTGCTGTTATCCCTTACCCTCGTCATACTGCCTATTGCGCCAACTCAGGCAGCACTGGTCGGAAACGCCGAATTGATTGGCTCGGCAGCAACCAGCGCCGACCGGACTCTGTTGATGGAGACCCTTGATCGCGATTCCGCCAGGCAACAACTGGCTGCCCTCGGTATCACCCAGGAGCAGGCCATGGAGCGTATTGCCCAGATGACCGATCTGGAGGTCGCTCATTTGAACCAGCAACTGGCTGATCTGCCTGCGGGCGGTGATGTGCTTGGTGTTGTGGTGCTGATTTTCCTCGTCTTCATCATCACCGACGTGATTGGCGCGACAGACATATTCCCCTTCATACACCCCGTCAGATAGCATACTGACGATGTGTTATGCCAAAACCCGCCTGTTGGCGGGTTTTTTAATGCTGCTTTTGATTAATGGTTGTACCAGCCTACCCAAGCTGACAGCTACCCTGCCACCTGCCGTGGAGTTGGTCGACACCCCGTTTTTCCCCCAGGAGGAATATCAATGCGGTCCTGCCGCCCTGGCCACGGTACTGAACTACCACCAGCTCGACGTCACACCCGCCGAGCTCACGCCCCAGGTCTATCTACCGGAGCGCAAAGGCAGCCTGCAGATCGAACTCGCCGCAACTGCCCGTCGTTACGGCATGCTCGTCTATCCCCTGCAGGGTAATCTGAATGATCTGATGACGGAAGTCGCCGCTGGCAATCCGGTGCTGGTGCTGCAGAACCTGGCCTTCAGCTGGTTGCCGAAATGGCACTACGCCGTGGTGATCGGCTATGATCTTGCCCGGCATGAGGTAATCCTCAGATCGGGCAAACAGCGGCGCTGGCGCAGCAAACTGAGCGCCTTCAACAACACCTGGAGCCGATCCGCCAACTGGGCGCTGGTGATTCTGCCGGCGGATAAAATCCCACAAACTGCAACAACCGAGACCTTTCTCAAGGCAGCCTACGACCTGGAGGCTACGCAGAAAAACAAAGCAGCCCTCAGCGCCTATCGCGCCGCAACTACCCGCTGGCCCGATGACAAACGCACCTGGCTGGCTCTAGGCAACAGCGCCTTTGGACTCAATCTGTTAAACGAGGCTCATCAGGCGCTGCAGCAGGCCCTCTCCATCGATCCTGCCGATATCACAGCTTTAAATAATCTGGCCTATGTCTATTTAGCCGCGGGATGCGGGGAAAACGCCCGCGACACCATCAGCAAGGCACTGAAAATTGAGCCGGAAGATGCGAATCTGCGGGATTCCGAACAGGAGATCGGTCTTCAATCCTCTCAAATCGAAAACAGCAGCTGTCCATTACTCCGATAGCGCAGGGAAAAGCGACGTGCTTTTACAACGACCCATTTCTCGATCTGCGGCACCGTTTTCTTATATCAGAATCCTGTAGTCTTGGAGGATGCGCTTAGTAACCCTCGCCAGATCAGTCGATTATCACAAGGTGATCGGGTAACTCGTTCTTATCGTGAGTGACGGGTGCGTATTGCCTGAGTAATGCCCCGGCGGCTTCGATACATTCAAGCATGCCTTCAAGCGTATCGCCGCGCTTGAGTTGGGCGATCAAATCATCAACGATGCTTTGCCATTTCTCAGCGGATACGTGTTGATCGATGCCGCGATCCGCGAGGATTTCCACATAGTGTTCCGCCTCCGAGACGAAGATGAGCACGCCCGTCTCCCCCTGGGTGTGATGCAGACCATTCTCCAGGAACTGTCGATAGGCAAAATTCGAGGCCCGACGATAGCGAACGGCTTTAGGGATCAGGCGCACCATCAGCGGTGGGATGCGCAGCAAAATTGCGAAGGCAAAAAACACCAGCCACTGGGCCAACAGCACTTCATGATACGACAGCCAAAAGGGCGTGAGGTTAATCACGGCCGGCGTGATCAGCGCGATAAACGCCGCCCAGAGGGTGGGAATGTAGAAATAGTTGTCGGCGCGCCGGGCCAACACCGCCACCAGCTCGGCATCGGTGGTTTTTTCCACTTCAGCTATTGCCGACGACACCTGTTGTCTTTGCACTTCAGTCAATAATGTCATCACCAGCCTCCCGATGCGCCACCGCCACCGAAGCCGCCCCCACCGCCACCAAAACCGCCTCCGCCTCCGAACCCACCCCCGGATAGGCCGCCAGGCCCGCCATAGTAACCTCTGCCGCTAGAGTTATAGCCCGTTTTTGATCGGATTACGGATATTAAAAAAAACAAACCCAAGTAAGATAAAAAACATAAAGACAGGGGAAACGTCCGATCGCTTTTTAGACTTGCCCTTACTTGCGTGCTGCATCGCATATTGCCCACCCAGGGCCTGAATGATGGCCTTGGCGCCGCTTTCGATGCCGCCGCTGAAGTCACCCCGTTTAAACCGGGGCAAGATTACGGTGTGCACGATATTGGAGGAGATCGCGTCGGTCAGCACTCCCTCCAGTCCATAACCGACTTCGATACGCACCTTGCGTTCTTGCTTTGCCACAATCAAAAGGACGCCGTTGTCTTTGTCCTTTTGGCCGATGGCCCAGGCGCGCCCCAGCTGATAGCCGTAAGTCTCGATGGCATAGCCCTGCAGGTTGGGCAGGGTGGCGATCACAATCTGGTTGGTGGTAGCCTTCTCATGTGCTTCGAGCAACTGACTGAGTCGCTGTTCCTGCGCCTCATCCAGCATTGTAGCGTTGTCGACAATCCGGCCGGTGAGCTTTGGAAAGGTGGGTGCGGACTCAGACGCGACGGCAACCAAGCCGAGCAGCAAGAGTAGCGCGAGTGTGGCGCCCTTCAAAACTGAACCTGGGGAGCCTGTTCCGCTTGATCCGCCGTTGCCTGATAGGTATCCCGGATCGGCATATCACTGTACATTACACTGTGCCAGATGCGGCCGGGGAAGGTGCGAATCTCTGTATTGTAGTGTTCCACCGCAGCGATATAGTCGCGACGGGCCACAGAGATGCGGTTCTCGGTACCCTCCAGTTGAGACTGCAGCGAGAGAAAATTCTGATTCGCCTTCAAATCCGGGTAGCGTTCGACCACCACCATCAAGCGCTGCAGTGCGCTGCTCAACTGTGACTGGGCCTGCTCGAACCGCTGCAGCGCCTCGGGGTTGTTCAGCAGATCGCCGGTGGCCTGAATGCTGCCCACTTTGGCGCGCGCCTCCACCACTGCCGACAGAGTTTCCCGTTCATGAGCGGCATAGCCTTTGACTGTAGCCACCAGATTGGGCACGAGATCGGCGCGCCGTTGATATTGGTTTTCAACCTGCGCCCATGAGGATTTCACTCGCTCATCAAAGGTGGGAATGTTGTTGATACCACACGCCGCGAGCTGACTCAGGATCAGCACTAACATCAACCATCGAAGACTTACCAACATCATGCGTCAGGCTCCTTGTCAGAATGAAACAAAACTCTGACAAAGTTGCTCGTAAAATGCAAAGAGAATCAACTCCGGCAGAGAAAAAGGGCATCATCCGGATCTCACGAGCCGCCAGTGTAAACGCCGTATCCAGTAGCGAAACCACCAATCAAAAGACATGCGGTTCGCAAAGCTCACCAGAGCCTAGGCGGGCTTGAACTTTTTCTTATTGATAAACGTGTTGATATCCAGGTAACTGCCCGTGGACCATCCGGCAAATGTCAATATGGCTGTCACCAGTGAGATCCACAGCGGTTCTGCAGTGAACATCTGTGTGATATAGAGACCGGAACAACCCCCAACAAAGCCTCCCAGCCACTTATAGCCGGAAGCAAAAAAGACCCAGAGGGGAATGTAGGCAGGATCCTCTGCCTGAGTTTGTGGTTCAGACATGATGTTGCTGCTCCTATGAAATAGATGCCGGCAACTCTACCTTGCATTCAAACCAGGAAAAAGCCTGACGACAGTATTCAGCCAATTGCGAACTCGGAGCTGAATGCCACATAGGACGTTTTAAGCAAACCACTGATACAGCCCTACACCGGCCATTATCGGTAATATGAAAAGCAAAGCTGATACTCCTAGACAGCCCCCGCCTCGTCTAGACACAGGAATATGCTGAGTTTGTTGAGGTTGCTCTGCTAACCACTTTCGGTGACAAATATTACAATACAGTTTAAGGAAACCATTATTCCAAGCCTTAATAGTACGTTTATCGTGGTCCGATATCTTTTTGCAGCGAGAACAGGTAAATCTTTTTTCTTTTGGCTTTTTCTGCCTACTTAGCAGAACAACCGCAACTACAATAATTATCCCATATGGTATTGCTTTTTCAATGTTACCTGATTGAGTAATGCTAAATACTGCGCCAGCCAATGACCCAATGAGCAATACAATAGCTACATAATCCAAAGTGTCTTTCTTAGGTGGCGCTGTATAAATTCGATTTTTACTAGATGTCTTTGGTGCAGATACAGCGCCCTCAATCACCACAGCTTTAGCTTTTAGTCGCCCCTGTGAATCGCGCATCGATTCATAGAGTACAACATCATCTACTTGTGGTCTTCTGCCTTGAGTTTTAACAGCTGAAATATGAAAGAATAACTTTTCACTGTTATCTTCTGAAACAATAAACCCAAATCCTTTATCATCTTTCCACTGCGTAATTCTTCCTCTCATAATGCTCCAATATGTAGCTTCTAAGCCACTTAACGACCCATATTCATCTGTGAATTATATTAGATTTAGTGTTAACAGGCCCTACGTGCCTGACTCGAAAGAGCCGTAATTTAGAACATTATTGTTAAATGATATGCTATCTGTAAAATGTACTACTCCATATACGAGTTGGGTAAATCCATGCAGAAACAACTTACTTTCAAACGGCTCAATGAGCGACAGCATTCATTGCAAAATCACCGTGTTTTCGGCCTGTTGAAGACACTGGATGACTTGCGGTTATTCATGTCATGGCATGTATTTGCCGTTTGGGATTTCATGTCCCTGGTAAAGCGCCTTCAGCGGGAACTAACAGTGATAACAACACCGTGGGTGCCGTCACCCTATCCACAGCCCGCACGACTGATAAATGAGATCGTGTTGGGTGAGGAAAGCGATGATGCTCCGGGTGGTAGGTACCTTAGTCACTACGAACTGTATCTAGAAGCGATGCATGAAATTGGCGCAGATACCTCGACTGTGGATAAATTTGTCGCTTCAGTCACTTCTGGTAATGAACCTATCGAGGCGCTCAAATGTGGCAACATTCATCCCGCCATTCAGCAATTTGTTACCCAGACACTGGAGACGGTTCAGCACGGGCAATTGGTAGAAGTATTGGGTAATTTCTTTTTCGGCCGTGAGGACATTATTCCCCGAATGTTCCAGAGCTTGCTTGACCGATGGCATCTGACGCGAGAGCAGGCTCCGGTATTTATATTCTACTTGGAACGTCACATTGAACTGGATAGTGACGAACACGGTCCCGCAGCACTCAAGATGCTTAAGGCATTTACAGACGGCGATGATGATGCATTGATGCAATTGGAGAAAGCTGCGGAAGCTGCCATCCAGTCCCGGTTAATGTTTTGGGATACCCTGGCAGACGAAATCGTCCTCCGGCAGCAGACCTCGCAACTGAGTGATGTAGGCTAACTGAAGGTGTTCCAGAGTAAACAGGGACAGTTTCAGGGGTCACGTGGGCAGGTCTTACAATTTCACACCGAGATATGTCAAACGTAAGGCCTGGCCCCGTTATTGATGTTACCGAATATTCAATTCGAAAAGGTCTTGCTATAACAGTAAGCATACCTCACTGGGAGAGCATGCTACAATGCGATTAGAGTAGAAGACAGCACAACATACTGATAAATATAAGTAAGTTGCGCTGCCTCCCCTCATCAAACCGGTCACGCGGTTCTCCCGCGAACGGCTTTCCGATGCTCTTCTTCCTTACGCATGCACACCTTTCCAGGCCGGAGTGGTCGGCACTTGATATAAGCTCAGACGCTCATAGATAAAATGCCTCGGAAAACGGGTGTAAGCGGCCCCACCACCAAGGTCAGGGGTCCCAAGGTCAGGGGTCACAAGGTCAGGGGTCAGGTCTAGCATGATAGCACCAAGGTCAGGGGTCAGGTCTAGCATGATAGCATTATCATAGACCAAACGTCACAGCTTCCAATCCCTTATCATTGGTCATTTGTCTTTCCTTTCCTAACAATTCTCCCGACTGTCGCAAAAAGGGGTCAGGGGTCAGGTCTAGCATGATAGCATTATCATAGACCAAACGTCACAGCTTCTAATCCCTTATCATTGGTCATTTGTCTTTCCTTTCCTAACAATTCTCCCGACTGTCGCAAAATGTAACCCAAAGAAAGATCCAATCTGGGTATAACTGTATTCTCCGGTCGCATGCGCTGCAACAATTGCTGCATCTCGGCTTTTCGCTTGTTGGTAGATTTGCTCTAGATTTGGTGGTGGTTTTCTTCGCTGGACCTTGGGGATCTGAGCATTATTTTGCTTATTATCAAGCAACTTTTGCATACGCTCGATAAACCGTTCGTCGCCAAGGTAGATCTGCCTGCTCAACTCATTCCAAATACTCTCGCTACCGATACCACCCTGTACAAAACGCTTGTAGGCTTTCCGGGCATTCACCTTGTTACGTCCGAAAGTGGCGAGTATGGCCTCAGTCGTCAGCCAAGTTGATGCTCGCTCAAGACCTGCCGTTGCACGGTAACTGCTCCAAAGCCAGTCCACCGGATCTCTAACCATACCAGCCCGCACCGGATTGAGAACAATATAACGACAAAGTGTCTGCAGGTAGGCATCCGAATCTACCAGAATGCCTTTGAACCGGCCTTGAAAGAGATGACCATTGCGCTGATGGTGTCGATTTGACCACTGCGTGTAGACCCCGTTGAGTTGGCGCATACCCTTTGAAAGATTGCCTTGGTCAGTCTCAATGAACAGGTGGTAGTGATTCGTCATCAAACAATAGGCATGGCAACGCCATTCAAATCGCTTGAGGACATCCTGTAAGATCTCAAGAAATGATTCGCGATCCTCGTCGCTTTCATAGATCGCCTCTCGCCGATCGCCTCTAGCAGTAACGTGATAAAAAGCCCCAGGAAATTCAATGCGTAAAGGTCTTGCCATGATAAGGAGAGTAGACCAACATTCATTGAATGTACAATGCTAGACCTGACCCCTTCTGCTTCTGACCCCTTCTGCTTCTCTAGACCTGACCCCTTCTGCTTTCTCTTCTGCTTCTGCTATTGAATGTACAACGCTAGACCTGACCCCTTATGCTTGATCACTCTGCACCATTCCTTGTATTCTCAGATCCTGCGGCGTATCGATATCTATGATAATGCCAGGGTCATCGATATCGATTCTTACGAGGTCATTTACATTCGACATCAAAATATTTCGCGCACCAGTCTCCCCCTTCAACCCAGATAACTGCGCTCTGAAGCTCCTGGAAAACCCCACCGGGTGGCCCCGGCGCCCATCATAGAAAGGTGCTGTCAGTTGCGCACCCTCGCGCAGTCGGTTGACGATCTGCTGTGTGGTGGATTCACTGACACAGGGCATATCGGCCGGCAGTAGGCACCAGGCGTGACTCTTTGGCGTCGCCCGGACGCCGCAGGCGATGGAGTTGCCCATGCCCTGCTCCGCTTCCTGATTGATCACGCAATCGATGCCCGCATCCCGCAGGCGTCGTTGCAGGGCTTCGTCTTGCTGCCGAACTACCGCGACGATTCGATCGCAAGGTGACAGACTCGCAGCGCTGTGGAGGATGAGCGGACACCCGTTAAAGATATGCAGCAGTTTCTGGCTCCCGAAACGTCTGCTCTGTCCCGCACCCAGCAGCAGACCGGTGATCTCAGGCATGCATGGCCTTGTCCGGGGACTGGACGACTTGCCGGCGGGACTGGATGAGGTCAGCGGCGATGGCCACCGCAATCTCCGCCGGCGTGTGGCTGCCGATGGGTAATCCCACCGGGCCATGCAGGCGGTTGAGTTGCGCCTGGGTCACACCATGCTGCAACAGTCGAGCACAACGCGCCTGCTGGTTTTTCTTCGAGCCCAGGGCGCCGATGTAGTAGGCCTCACTCTGCAAAGCAACGCTCAGCGCCTCATCATCCAGCGCCGGGGTATGGGAGAGGGCCAGAATTGCGGTGCGTTCATCGGCCTGCAGGTCGCGCACAGCGCTGACCGGTGAACGGGTGACGAAGGTCGCGCCCTCGACCTGCCACTGCTGTCCCTCCTGAGGTGCATATTCGGGACGGGGATCGCAGACGGTCACACTGTAATCCAGGGTCAGGGCGAGCTGGGCGACTCGCCGGGTCAACTCCCCCGCGCCGATCAGCAGGAGACGCCATTGGGGGCCGAAGAGCTTGTTCAGGTTCTCTCCATCGAATTTCAGATCCGCCCCCCATTCAGCCGGGTGCAGGCTGGTTTCTCCCGTATTCAGGCAGACCCGGCGAATGATCTGCTGATGGGCATCCATCCGCGTCAGGATGATGCGCAGCTGATCCGGAGCAGTGATGCGTTCCACCAGCAACACGAGGGTTCCGCCACAAGGCAGACCGACCCGCTGGGCCTGTTCCGCCAGCACACCGTACTGCTCCAGCTTCGGCAGGTCGGTATCGAACTCACCTCGCAGCATACGCTGGACCAGATCATCCTCCACACAGCCGCCGGAAACCGAACCGACAAACTGTCCGTCCGGGTGAATCGCCATCAAAGAGCCAGGACGGCGGGGAGATGAACCCCAGGTCTCCGCCACCGTCACCAGGACAACCGGCTCACCGGCCTCCAGCCAGTCGAGGGCGGCCTGCAACACCTCACGATCACTGCTTCGATCCACACCCAGCCCCTAGCCGGCCAGACGAATCGGGATCGAGCGCACCGGCTGGCCCGTCAGTTTGAATACCGCGTTGGCTACCGCCGGAGCAATCGGGGGCACCCCGGGTTCGCCGATGCCGCCGGGGTTCTCGCTGCTCGGCAGGATATGCACATCCACCAGCGGCATCTCATCGATGCGCAACAGTTGAAAATCATCGAAGTTGCGCTGCACGGTATGTCCATCCTGGATGGTGATTTCACTCTTCAGGGCGGCGGTCAGACCATACACGATGGCGCCTTCCATCTGGGCGCGAATCGAATCGGGGTTGACCACCATCCCGCAGTCCACCGCACAGGTCACCCGATGCACGTGGACCCTGCCCCGCTCGATGGAGACCTCCGCCACCTGGGCGACGAAACTGCCGAAGGATTCCGCCACTGCGATGCCATGGGCATGCCCCTCGACCAAAGGCTTGCCGTATCCGGCCTGCTCTGCCGCCAGCTTCAGCACCCCTGCATGACGCGGGTGTCCGGCCATCAGTTCCAACCTCGCCTGCAGCGGGTCCTTGCCGGCCAGAGCAGCCAGTTCATCGAAGAAACACTCGGTGATGTAGGCGTTCTGGGAGCTGCCCACCGAACGCCAGAAGCCAACCGGAATCCCCGGGTTGACCATGGCGAAGCTGACGCTGAGGTTGGGGATCGCGTAAGGGATGTTTTTCGCTCCCTCGGTATTCGACCAGTCACTGACGCCCGGCACCAGGCCGCGTTGCTTCTGCCCCATGATCGAGGCGCCGGCGATGCGGTGTTCCCAGGCGACGATCTTGCCATCGGCATCCACCCCGCCGCGCAGCCGATTATAGGTAGCGGGGCGGAACTTGTCGTAGAGGATGTCGTCTTCCCGGCTCCAGATCACCTTCACCGGCTTGCCCACAGCGATTGAGCACTCCACCGCATCGATGACGAAATCATCATCCCCGCGGCGTCCGAAGCCGCCCCCCAGGTAGGTGGTGTGCACCTTGACCTTCTCCTGCGGCAGACCCGTGATTTTCATCGCGGTCGCCTGGCTGCGGCTCTGGTTCTGGGTCGGCAGATAGAGATCACAGCCGTCGGCCCGCACGTCGGCGGTGGCGTTCATCGGCTCCATGCAGGCATGGGCCTGATAAGGCACGCTGTAGTCTGCTTTCAATGTCTTGGCAGAGTTTTTTAAACCTGTTTCGAGATCGCCATCGTTACGTTCCACCACCCCGTCAGATGCAAGCGCCTTGATGAACCCGGCAGTGATGGCCTTGGAATCCAGCCCCTGATTCGGGCCCGCGTCCCATTCGATCTGCAATGCATCCCGCCCCTGCTTGGCCGCCCAGAAGTGCTCGGCGATCACCGCCACCCCGGAAGAGATCTGCTGCACCGCCTTTACACCAGGCAGCGCCAGCGCCGCTTTTGCATCGAATGATTTCACGCTGCCACCGATGGTGGGACAGCGCGCCACACTGGCAGTCAGCAGACCGGGCAGCTGCACATCGATACCGAAGACCGCCGAGCCATCCACTTTGAGCGGCGTATCCAGACGCGGCATGGGTTTGCCCAACAGCACAAACTCCTCCGGTTCCTTGAGGAACACATCTGTCGGCACCGGCAGTTTCGCAGCGGCATCCGCCAGCGCCCCGAAGCGCAGGGTTCGGCCGCTCTCCTCATGCAGCACGGCGCCGGCTGCTGCCCGGCAATCCGCAGCATCGACCTGCCACTGTTGCGCTGCCGCCTGCACCAGCATCTCCCTGGCAACTGCACCGGCCTTGCGCAGATGACTCCAGAAACCACGCACTGCGGTGCTGCCCCCCGTCGCCTGACGGCCCATCAACGGGTTGGCATAGGCCATATCCGCCGGGGCGAACTCTGCCGTCACCTTCGACCAGTCGGCATCCAGCTCCTCGGCAAGGATCATGGCGATCCCGGTCATGATGCCCTGCCCCATCTCGGAGCTGGCCACCTGCAGGGTCACCCGGTCGTCACTGCCGATACGGATCCAGGCATTGGGATTGAAGCCGTCACTGCCGGCATCCAGTCTCAGTTTTGGAGAGACCCGTGAACGGGAAGCCCAGCAGCATACCGCCACCGGCCGCTGCGGAGATCTTGATAAAATCGCGCCTTGTCAGCTTATAGGATTGCATCTCAGACCTCCTTTTCCGGCGTACCAGTCAGTTCAGCGGCCCGTTTGATCGCCTTGCGGATACGCGGGTAGGTGCCACAGCGGCACAATACATCGCGCATCGCCTCGTCGATGTCCGCATCCGTGGGTTTGGGATGTTGTTTCAGCAGTGCGCTGGCCGCCAGAATCTGGCCGGACTGACAGTAGCCACACTGCGGCACCTCCGCTTCGATCCAGGCCTGCTGAAGCGGATGTGAGCGATCCTGGGACAGGCCTTCGATGGTGGTGATCTTGTGATTGACCACCGATGAAACGGGGGTGACGCAACTGTGCACCGGCTTGCCATCCACCAGCACCAGACAGGCGCCGCATTGCGCAATGCCGCAACTGTATTTGGTGCCGGTCAGTTTTAAACCGTCACGCAGCGCCCACAGCAGCGGGGTGGCGGGATCCATATCGAGTTCGCGGCTTTCGCCGTTGATGCTAAGACGCAACATACTCTCCTCCGAGTCTCCTGATTATCATTGTTACCCTAATTATATAGACATCCGGAAGAAGCACAGCAAGAGGTTACCATCAATCACCTAAGCTGGACTGGCAACAGAGGGGGATATAATCTGTTGCAGGACTCAGCTCATTTTTTCTGGCAGGTATGGAGAAAGTCATGCAAGGACCTGGTTGGTTTATCTTCGGTTTGAGCCTGTTTCTGACAGGCTGTCTGGAAAATGCTCTCGACGGCGCGGGGTCGGAGAGTTCCCCCGCAGCCAAGGGTTTCTTACTGAATCATGCCTGGGGGGCGCAATGCACAGCATTGAGCTAGACGTGAAGCGCGAGGATGTCTCAGCGGCGATCATCCGCCTCGCCTTGAATGCGGAGCAAGCCGCAAGCAATGCGGCAGTCCAAGCCACACACACCGATGACACTTCAACGCTTGCGAAAGAGCAATCGAACAAACCGGTAACTGTCAGGTCAAGTCTGAACTACTACAGCTAAGTCGAAAGTGCGGCATTCACAGCGGCATCTGCCACATCACCCGGGCGGCTGAAGTCGGGTCATAATGTGTGTGCCATACCCCGGCGGGGATCAATTACGGTGTCGTGATACTTTGAACGACAATCACTCTTTCTGTTTATTCATGCTCTCTTTAAACAGATCACCCAAGGTGCCGAAACCCTGTTTGGGCTTTGTATAGTCAGCCAGGTTCACCTCTGGCTTGGCGCTTTCGTCAGTTGTTTGACGTTTGGTGTCCAGAGACAGGCCAATGCGGTGTTTGTCCATATCCACACTCAGCACTGTTGCCTGCACCTGATCTCCGACACTCACCACCTCCTGCGGATGAGTGATGCGGCGGCCTGCTCCCAGCTCGCTGATGTGCACCAGACCATCGACTCCGGGAGCGAGTTCGATGAACGCGCCAAATGGCTGCACCCGGCTCACGGTTCCCTGCACCTGGGAGCCTACCGGATAATCATCCAGCGCATCCCGCCAGGGGTCTTTCTCCAGAGCGCGGATCGACAGGGCGATTCTTTCCGGATGCCTGGGATTGTCAGTCTGCTCGATCTTCAGCACCGACACCTCCACCTGCTGCCCGACTGACAGTACATCCTGCGGATGCTCCACCCGGCCGAAGGCGAGCTCACTGATGTGCACCATGCCTTCGACGCCCCCCAGATCGATGAACGCGCCGAACTCCTTGAGTGAACTGACCTTGCCCTGCAGCACGGCGCCCACTTCCAGATGGGCGCGTGTTTCGATCGCCAGGGCCTGTTGTTCCTCTTCGAGCAGCGCACGGCGCGAAACCACCAGATTGGTGTGCTGGCCACCTTCGAATTTGGTGATGCGGAACGCCAGCCGCTCACCGACGAAGGTCTCCAGGTCCTCGACATAACTGATATCGATCTGGGAAGCTGGACAAAACGCCCGCGTTCCAGACATCTCCACTTCGAGCCCGCCTTTGGTGGTCCCGGTAACCAGGCCCTCAACAGGAAGCTGCTCTTCATAGGCCTGCTGCAGCCCTTCAGTCCCATGCATGCGCCGGGCGTGCCGGGCGCCAAGCAGAAGCGTACCCGTAGCTTCGTCTTTGCCACTGACCAGGATCTCGATGGTATCCCCGACACTGACTGTCAGGTTGCCTTCATCATCGGTCAGCTCATCCCGCTCGACGATCCCCTCGGTTTTGGCGCCGAGGTCGATAAAAACATGATCATTCTGGATCGACACCACGGTGCCAGTGACTTTGTCACCCGCCTCGGGTTGCTTTTTTCCCTTGCTGGACTGTTTCTTTTCGAACTCGCCGAACAGCGATGCAAAATCTTCGTTGTCAGTCATGCTGCGAATTACCTATGCTGAAATATCCGCAGATTCTACCATGAGCGGATCTCAATAAACTTTCCTTCTTAGCAAATTTCAACACGACTGGATGCTCCGCTGATACGCTGAAGATCTTTCACTACAAAATCTTGTGTTGTCACAGCAGACTCAATATATGGGCAGACAGCGTGACAGGTATCTGTCATCAATCCCTTCACAGCAACCAGGAAAACGCTTGGTGGGTATCGCTATCATCATTAAGTCTTACCAAGACCCGAGCTGCCTAATCCAAGACCCGTAGGTTGGTTTCAAAGGCTCTCAACCAGGCTTAACGCTATTCACGATTTACCTTGACCCGACCTTCTATGAGGCCAATAATCGCAGACTGTAGCGCGTTTAAGTACTATTTTTCTGCCTGTTGGCATCGATCACGAATCTGTTCTGGAGTGTTTTTATGATGACGAGCAAAACCAAGAATCAGCAACAGTGGCTCAAGACGTCTGCGCTGGTGTCCTTGATGGCGGTTTCCGTAGTGGGTTGCAGCAGCGCCCCCAAACCCGTTGCCGAGCTGTCAGCTGCGAGTACCGCGGTGATGAGCGCTGAAAGCAAGGAAGCCACTCAATATGCACCTGTTTCGATGGACCGGGCCAGGGAAAAGCTGAAACAGGCCGAAATGGCCATGCTGAAAGAGGATTATGTCCTGGCAAAGCGGCTGGCTGAAGAGGCCCAGGCCGATGCTGACCTGGCTCAGGCGCTGGCCGACAAGGCGCAAGTTGAGGCATCAGTCAGCGAACTGGAAAACAGCATCGAGGTTCTGCGCGACGAGATCAAGCGCGCCAGGGGTTATTGATTACAAAACACCAAATAACTAGGGGATATCCATGAGGTTATTAACTTTAAGAAACTTTTGGGCGCTGACGATGGCTGCTGCACTGGCTTCAGGCTGCAGCAGCATGCAAAAAAACCAGGCCCTAATCGAAGCAGAAGATATTTATGGAAAGGCCAAGCAGGATGAAAATGTGCTCAAGTATGCACCCACCGAGCTGGAACGGGCGGAGAAGGCGCTCAGCCTGGCTGCTGTAGCCGAATCTGATGAGGCAATGTCCTCGCTCGCCTATGTGGGTAAAACCCGCACCCAGACAGCCATAGCGGTTGCAGATCGAAAAGCCGCCAAAGCCAAGTTGAAAGAACTCAGCCAGATCAAGGATGTTGAGCGCTTGAAGGCAAGAGAGCTGGAGATCACCTATGAACAGGAAGCCAAGAAACAGGCTCTGGACAAAGCAGAGGCCTTGAAAAAGGAACTGGAGGCGCTGCAGGCAGTCAAGACCGAACGCGGCATGGTAATGACGTTAGGCGACGTGCTGTTTTCCACCGGCAAGGCTGATTTGCTTCCCGGCGCCTTGAGCACCATCGGACGACTGGCAAACTTCCTCACTGAGTACCCTGAGAAGAGCGTATTGATCGAAGGTCATACCGACAGTGTGGGCAGCGACGAATATAACCAGGGGCTTTCTGAACGCAGAGCTGCGTCAGTAAGAACCGCACTTATCCATGCCAATGTCAATCCTACCCGGATAAACACCGTTGGATATGGAGAAGCACGTCCTATTGCTGACAACAACATCGCTGAGGGGCGTTTAAAGAATCGTCGTGTTGAGATAGTGATCCGCGACTGAGCGGGTTTCTCCCGTCAAGTCTTTGCGACTGAGATCCAACGACGCCTCTCCCCTGCCGGGGAGGGGCGTTGTCTATTAAGAGCGGGAGCTTTCCTGCATTGCCGAACCTGGAACCAATCGATAAATGACCCGGCTTATGCTCGGCCTCAAGCAAATTGAAAAAGACTAAAAGCCGATTTCCTTACAGATCCTGCCACTCATCAAAAAGCAGACTGGAGATGATCCCGGCCAATGTACCGCCAAATAATCCGCCAAGAATAGCTTCCGGGAGCAGATCCTGGACATGATGAACCAGGTCATGGAACGCGCCGGTAGAATCGATATCGATGCTGTGCACCATGACAAAGTTACAAAGCGTCAGAAACACGGCCACTCCAATGCCAACCAATGCCCCATCTCCGGTCGAAGGCAGAAGATTGCCGAATTTACGGATAAAAGTGGGGACCAGCAAGACATAGATGAAGCCGGTGAAGGGGCACATGATACCGATCACGATCCCCAGAGGAATATCCGGGAACTGGGTGACAAACAGGATATACACGAGCGACACGAGCAAACCCGCAGTGAAACCTGTCAGAGTTTTTGCATCTGCCCTATTGACTCGGGAATTCGTCGTAAACCGGCCATACAGACCTCCTGCCACCGCGCCAACCGCGCCAACGATCAAGAGCAGATTGAGCGGGCTGATCGGTGTACTCGAAAAGACCATCAGAATCCCGCAGACGGGAGATATAATGATTGCCATGAGCACGGCAAGGCGCATACTGCTGTATATCAAGGCGCCGATTGTACCTGCCAATACGCCGGCAAAAAGGTATGGATGTACAGGTAGATGCCACTCTTCCGCCAAGGCAGCAAAGATCACAAATAATACGCCATAAAGGGTGCCGATAAATCCCCATATAAGACCGCGTATTAAGGCCTCTCTGATACGAATAAGCAAGGCAGAAGGTAATGATGTGTATGTCTGTTGCATGACTACGTTTACCTCCTTGAATAACGTAAAACCATTATTTTTATATAGTTAAATCTAGCAGATACAAATTAGATTCCCTAGTAGGAATATCCAGCAAGGTTCTTGGTAGTTTTATAGTCATCGGATTAATTCAGGCACTACTGAAGAGTACAACAAGTAATTGGAAGGGGTGATTATACAACCTCTAAAAGATATAAAACCATAAAGAACCTGGCCTTGTCAGCCTGCCTGGCAATATCTGACTCTCATCCACCCGGCAGTGAAATCCCGGTAACCTTTTTGTATAGGGAAACCGCATAGGAATCAGTCATACCAGAGACAAAATCGGTGAGACGCAGTAAACGGGTGTAATCATCCTCTGCAGGAATACGGTTCAAGCCGATGAACTGATCAGGAATCAGACGGACCATCATTTGGCTGCGGGGACAGGCCGACTCGCCATGCTCGGCGATATCATCCAGAATCAGAATGAACCGCTCCAGCAATTCGCTGATCACCTGAAATCCGGCCGTCTCAATCTCGACCACTTCCGGCGCACAATAGATCTTTTCCGTTGCCACTGCGATCAACCGCTGCATTTCCTTTCTCCTGCTGATATGGCTCATGAGCGGTTCATCGAAACGACCGGCGATCATCTCCGCTTCATTGTCGAGAAAACAGCTCAGCACCTCACTGATAGCATGACTGATCACCTTGGCCCGTAGAAATTCGATCTTCTCCTTGTCCCCGGTGATGCCGTTGAGGCGTGCTTGCGGCCTGGCCTGATCAGGCAGGATCGGGCAAAACAGATCCATCACTTCCTGAAAGGTAAGATGGCCGAGGCGATAACCGTCCTCGATATCGATAACCCGGTAGCAGATATCATCGGCCGCCTCCACCAGAAATGCCAGCGGATGGCGGCACCAGATCGCCAGCACCGGATCCTTGCTTATCAGCCCCAGGATCTCCGCCACCTCGCGGAACAGTCCCTGATCCTCAGCGGTAAAGCCCTGTTTTTTTGCGCCTACGCCAGTGAACCGCCCATTGCCGATACAGGATTCCCGGGGATATTTGGTAAATGCACCCAGGGTGGCGCAGGTAAGTTGCAGGCCTCCCGGATTATCTCTGTTCTGGAGCCTGGAGAGCACTCTGAAACCCTGCGCATTGCCCTCGAAATTCAGAAAATCCTCCCGCTGACTACCCTTGAGCACGCCGACACGACGCTTGCCGTAATCAGCCGTCGCCGCCCAGTGACGGATGCCATCCTCGCCGGAGTGTCCGAAGGGAGGATTCCCGATGTCATGGGACAGACAGGCAGCCGCACAGATATCACCAAAATCCGAGGCCTCAGTGTTCTGCAGCTTATGCCGTGCAATAATCTGCTCACCGATCAGGGTGCCGAGCGAGCGGCCCACACTGGAGGACTCCAGACTGTGTGTCAGCCGGGTACGCACATAGTCGATCTTGGATAATGGAAAAATCTGGGTTTTGTCCTGCATGCGGCGGAACGCCGAAGAGAAGACAATACGATCAAAATCCCGCTGATAGTCGGTGCGGGATGTGCTGACGGAGGGTTCTTCCTTCGACCCCAGTCTCTTCCTGGATAAAAGCTGCGGCCAATTCATGGACATGGGTCAATTGCTCGTCATAAGTTCAGTTGGATGGTTCATTCCACCGACAGGATCATATCAGGATTCGGCCGTTTGATTGATCAGCGCTGCACTCTGAGAGTGAGAAGAACTCAATGCCAGCACCCCGGCCAGGGCAATCATCAGGGCGCCCGCGACAAACAGGATATTGAGGGTTTCATTCCAGAACAGATACCCATAGATTGCGCCGAAAATGACTGAAAAATAGGTAAAAGGACTGACATTGGATGCCGCAGCGATGGAATATCCCCGAGTCAACAGCAACTGCCCCAGAGTTCCCAGAGCCCCGATCAAAAACAACAATATCCATTGCAACTGATTGGGCGTCTGCCAACTCCAGAGCATCGGAACCGACGAGATCAGGGTACTGAAAAAGGTAAAGTAAAAAACCACGCGCAGTGAGGACTCTGTCCGGCCCAGGCGCCGTACAGTCACCATGGCCAATGCAGCCAGTAATCCACCCAGCAGGCCCACACCGGCAACCTCGTTGACCCCCCCGTGGGGATTCAATACCAGCACCACACCCAAGAAGCCGAAGCCGATAGCCAGCAGTACCCGACGGCGCAGCGGCTCCTGCAGCCACTGCCAGGCTATCAGCGGCATGAATAATGGCGCTGTCATCTTCAGCAACATCCCTTCAGCCAGGGGCAGATGCGACAGGGCATAGAAAAAACAGTACATCGCCGCCACACCCGCGAGGGCACGCAACAGGTGCAGACCGGTAATCTGGGTTTTCAGCCCATCAATCCCCCCTCTCCACAGCAGGGGTAAGAGCACCATCAGACCAAATAGATTTCGCATGAACACAGCCATTTCGCTGGGGAGTTCAGCGGTAACGGATTTTACGGTGGCGCCCATGGAGGCAAACATCAACTCTGAAAGGAGAATCAGCAGTGCGCCGAGGGGCAGATTCTGCTTGTATAACATAGGCGCTCCCGCCGGATCTAATGGGGTGACCAAACTTGGCGCCTGGCCATGTGACCTTTTACCACAAAGTTGGTGTACCTCGTCACTAATTCTGTAACGTTCAGCGAGTCAGGAAACGGTTAGCCGCAAGGCTTGCCGCGCAGGGAATGGCAGGCCCTTTACAAGAGGCATAACGAAGCGGATGACCGCTTCCTGGCTCGCCCGCAGGGAGTGTGCCTATGGGGCCAGTGCTGCGTTACAATCCTTATCAAGGACCCGCCATTCATTGCGGATCGTGCCTTGCTCTGGCCCCATAGGCGCACTCTGAATGTCACAGTATTAGTGACGAGGTACACGAGGATCGCTTTCTCCTTTTGGTCTATGGCAGAATGCATCATTCATTTGTAATCAATGAGAAACAGAACCCATGCTTTCATCTCGTTTTTTGCTGATCTTGATTATCCTGTCATTAACCGGCTGCGCCTCAGCTTACTACGGAACGATGGAGAAAGTGGGAGTGCACAAGCGGGATATTCTCGTGGACCGGGTGGAGTCGACTCGGGATGCTCAGACAGATGCCCAGGAACAGTTTAAATCAGCTCTGGATCAATTCGCCTCAGTGATCCAGTTAAAGGACACCGACCTCAAACAGGCCTATGAAAAGCTGAATGACGAGTACGAAGAGAGTGAGTCTGCCGCACAAGAGGTATCCGAGCGTATTGAAAATGTTGAATCCGTTGCCGATGCGCTGTTCGACGAATGGCAGGAAGAACTCAACCTCTACCAGAACCAGACCCTCAAGGCAGCCAGCAGCAGGAAGCTGACAGAGACAAAAAAACGTTACCGGGAAATGCTGAAAACCATGCAACGCGCGGAAAGCAGCATGCAGCCGGTGCTCAACACCTTCCGTGACAATGTGCTCTATCTGAAGCACAATCTCAACGCCCAGGCCATCGGCGCGCTGCGGAGTGAGTTCTCCAGTCTCAAAGCCGATATCAGCCGCTTGATTGAGAAAATGAATCTCTCTATTGAACATTCCACAAAATTTATCCAAAGCTTACAGGAAACTTGAGGCAGTCGATCTCAGGTTGAGAAAAAAGGCCGCTTTAAGACTGACTTTGCATACCGCGCATAACAGGCTCTGACAGTAAGCATGTTGCCGATCTCACGCTACAATCGTCTGTTACAGATCGCCCTCACGCTCGGTTTCCTGATCGGAATCACTCTCTCTATCAGCCTGTTTCTGCAGGGCGCCGCCATTCAGGGACCACTGATTCTCGCGGCACTGTGCGGCGGATATATGGCGATGGCGACCGGCGCCAATGACACGGCGAACAACCTGGGTCCGGCAGTCGGCTCCAAGGCAATCACCCTCTCGACAGCCCTGGTCATCGCTGTTGTTTTCGAATCGGCCGGCGCACTGATTGCCGGTGATGATGTAATGAACACCATCAAGGGTGAAATCATCGATCCGGGTCTGATCGGCAACCCGCAGGACTTTGTCTGGCTGATGTTTTCCGCACTGCTTGCCGCCGCGATCTGGGTCCATCTGTCCACCATGATGGGTATACCGGTTTCCACCACCCATGCCATCATCGGCGGCATTCTGGGGGCGGGCATCACTGCCGGTGGTATTGGCATCGCCAATTGGTCTAATGTGGCAATCATTGTCAGCAGCTGGATAGTCTCTCCCGTCATGGGTGGGCTGATTGCAGCCGCCTTCCTCTACCTGATTAAGCGCACGCTGACTCATAAACTGGATATGATCCGGGCCGCGAAACGCGTGGTACCCATACTCGTGGCAGCCATGGCCTGGGCATTCGCCACCTACATCATCATGAAAGGCCTGAAGCAGATCGTAAACGTCGACTTTCAAACCACCCTGGTGACGAGCTTCATCATCGCGGTCGGCATCTATCTGATAGTCCACCCGGCGATCACGCAAATTGCCGATCGTCTCCCGCAGAGCAAAATGGGAATAAACACCCTGTTCAATATGCCGCTGATCTTTGCCGCAGCCCTGCTGAGCTTCGCGCATGGCGCCAATGATGTCGCCAATACCATCGGACCCGTTGCGGCAATTCATGAAGTCATGCTCGGTTCGAGTGTTGCCGAACTCACCACAGTTCCTTTCTGGATTATTCTGATAGGCGCCGTTGGAATCTCGATCGGGGTTGTACTCTATGGCCCCAAAATGATCCGCGTGGTGGGTAACGGCATCACCGAACTGGACCAGATGCGCGCCTACAGCATCGCCATGGCGGTCAGTCTGACCATCATCCTCGCCAGTGAACTGAGCCTGCCTGTCAGCACTACCCATACTGTGATCGGCGCCGTATTCGGCGTTGGTTTTCTGCGTGAATTCCTGAAAAGCCACTATGCCAAGACAAGGGAAAAGATTACCCGGCACCTCGAAGGCCAGAAACTGTCATTGATCAACCGTTTTATCGACGATTTTCATCAGGCCGGGCTGTTGCAGAAAAGAGCGATGATGAGGGAACTGGAGACACAGTCCCACACTACGGATCTGACCGTGAGTGAACGCAAGGAGTTGCGTAAACTCTATCGTAAGGAGTTCGTCAAAAGATCCACCTTTTTGAAGATAATCATGATGTGGCTGCTGACCTTGCCTGCCGCCGGATTCATGGCGGCGCTCATCTATCTGCTGATTCTGTTCGTTCAATAGAAAAAAGCTCTGCTGAAGTCCTGGATGGGGCCATGTGCTCAAATCGATACTCAGTCATTACAGGAGACAGCGAAGCGTTGTAACCGGTTGAAAATTGATATAACCACAGAAATCACAGAGGACTCCAGGTGGCCGCCAGCGCAACATTGCAGCCCTGCTTTTACTATGAGTCCTCTCGGCAACTGCTCCCTGGGTAACTCTACCTCCTGCATCCCTGCAGTCGTGTGATCTATGGTTTATTGTCTTTTACGGATAAAAGGGCTGAATGATGGCTGAGCCCCAGTGGTAGTCTTTTACATACACCGGTATTTCGACCTTTCGTGCCTAAGAACCTGTCATGCTTAAGTATCATTGCTGAAAGCAAGTGTAAGAAATCGCCTATAAGCCCTCTATTGATTAAAGATCAGATCTCGTCTAGTGATTGTTAGGTGGGCCATGTTGATAGTAAGGATCAGCTTGTAAAACGTTAACATGCCTCACATGAAAAATACCAAACAACAAACTCGGAGGAAAATGATATGGAAAGACATAGATTCACTGGGTTGATTCATCCCCTTCACCTGCTTGTTTATGCTTCGGTTGTTATTCTTGGCATGATCTCGGCTGTGGTCTATGCGGATGACAGACACCAACATGACCTGGGAGAGGCCAAAATACTACCCCTCAAGCTCGCACTGATAGCGGCTTTAGAAGCAGAAGAAGTCTGTGCTGATGACGGTTACCGAGTCAGCGTGGCAGTGGTTGACCGGGGAGGATTGGTGAAGGCGCATATCCGCGGCAACGGTGCCGGACCGCATACCCTGGAAAGCGCCAGAAAGAAGGCCTATACATCGGCATCCCTGGGACGCCCAACCACGGCCCTGGTTGATGTGGTTGTGAGTTTCCCGGCGACTGAAGGCCTGCGTGATATGAACAACGACATTCTGATCCTGGGTGGCGGACTGCCGATTGCCGTGGATGGTGAGATCATCGCCGGTATTGGTGTCGGCGGCGCCCCCGGAGGGGACTTGGACGAGGTATGCGCCCAGGCAGGCATTGATAAACTCATGCGTCGACTGGGTGACTGATTAACTTGATGGTGAAACCCAATCGGCTTTGCCTGACCCTTTCCAGGTCAGGCAAAGCGGTGCTTCGATGAATCGGCCAGAGCCCTTACTCAGGGATTGATGGGAAAATTCGGAATCAGGTTATCCACCTTCGGAATGTTGGTGGCGTCGACACGCAGCTTCAGGAACATCGCATCCCATTCTGCCTCGTCCGGCGCATTGTTGAACAGGAGTTTGAGATTGAGATCCTGCAGGCCGGGGACATCGGTGAAGCTGGCGTCTCTAGTGCTGAGGTTCATATAGGAGAAACTGGCAGAGCCATTCCCTGAATTGGCTGCGAAATCGATGCGCAGGCGCATCCGGTACCAGTGGGTCGGGTCGTTGCCGTCGCCCAGATCCGCCACACCGGCGCGAACAATCAGGCTATTCCCGGTAAAAATAGAGAACTGCCGTTCCCAGATGCCAAAAGGCACCCCGATCTCATCATCATCCGCACTCAGAAACCCGTCATTATTGATGTCCCAACCCAGGGAGAAAACCGCATTGTCGTCACCCGTGGCGTCGAACCAGATCTCTGCCTCACCGTTGCGGATGAAAGCCGGGTAGTTGAAATTGACATCGTTGACCCGGGTCAACTCGGTATCGCCGGCCAGCCCGCTGATAACATTGGGGCGCACGACCTGGGTGCCATTCACCAGGAAATCATTGACGATGGTGGCATTGGCCACTGTCTCGACCCAGCCATCCTGCCCGATGATATTACCCAGCCCCAGGCTTTCGAAATCGTAGATTTTTATCGATTCTTCGTCGAGTATGGTTACATCAGCAGAGTTCGGTATGCTCAGCAGGGCGCCGCCGGTGGGATCCGACAACTCCACCCGGAAGGTCTTGTCACTGTTTATGATGTCATTGTCTTTGATGGTTAACGAAATTTGCTTGCTTGTCTCGCCCTCGATAAAAGTCAAAGTTTCGTCGGCCGCAACATAGTCCACCCCCGCCAGGGCTGTATCATCCTGGGTGGCAAAATGCACGCTGACCACACCACTGCTGCCATTGAGTCGATTGACGGTTATCGAAAGGGCGCCGGCGTTCTCCAGCACCGTGTAGCTGTCATCGCTTAAAACAAGCGTACCCGCTTCATCTTCGTCGCTGCCGCTGCCGCAACCGGCAAGCAGCAACACCCCGGTGAAGAATCCCCCAACGATTGAATAACGGATGATGCCTGTGACTGTGAGCATGACTGCAAACCTCCGGAGTGTCAGCGATTGACTGTGCGGATCTCTATTCTTGCGCAATTCGCTCTGTGATGTATCGGGGAAAACCCTTGGTCAGCTGTTTATTTCGGTTCCGTGGTCCGATCTCCAGCCTGACCTCGGAGTGTCATGAAGCCGAAGTCGACGGCAAATCCTTAACCGACAGATCTCCTCACTTGAGCAACTTCAGCCCCACCGGCAGGCTGTCACCGAGCAGTCTTTTTTCATCCACCGCGCTCAGTTCAACAACCTCACGGACCATCTCCACCCAGGAGTTGGGTGCTTTGACCGCTGTCAGTCGATCGATGACCTGATTCCGCACCGCCCCGGCGAGATCACGTTCCCGGTCACCCGTCATGCGGGCGATCAAAGCGGCGGCGAAGGCGGCTGGCTCGATCTGCTTCCAGTCCACAGCCAGAAGCCGCTCCAGCCATTGCTCCGCGATCGCTGCCGGCACGATGCGATGCGCGCTGCCATACACCGGCTCCCGCGCTCCCAGTCTGCCGATGGCCCACCAGCCCTGCGGATTCTCCTTGGGTTTGCGCAGCCGCTGCAGCAGCCATCCGGCGATCTCTATCTTGTGCTCCACAGGCAGCCGCTCCAGAGACGCCGCCAACCTGACCATGTCGTCATAGCCCTGCTTCTTGGGGCCGGGGGGGCGCTTCGCCTGACCCGGTGGCTGCAGGTAGTAGGCGATATCCTCAAACAGCCGGAGCTGCGCGGCTTCATCCAGTCCTCCGGCCACGCGCCGCCACAGGATCCACCATTCCGCCCAGTTTCGCGCCTCCTTGCTGAACTGGATACCGGACGGGTACTGGCTCCAGAGTTGCTCCACCCGCCATGCGTCGAGCGGATAACCGAACCCGGGACGCGCGCAGTAGCCAGTCAGGTTGAGCCAGACCCGTTCGTGATCGGCGCTGCGCCGCCGTTTGCCAGCGCCATCCCACAGCACCCCGAACAACTCGCGCAGCAGCGGACCCTGCCACTCTTCCCTGGGACCCAGCAAGCGTTCCAGTTCATTGCGCAGACGCTTGACCTCGCCGGCTCCCACCGCTCTCTTCTGGCTGCCGTAGATATGCTGCAGCAGCTCAACAACTTCCGGGAAGCGAGGCGGAAGCTCGACTGGCGCGATTTCTGACTCCGCTCCCTGGCCGCGCAACTGGAACTCCAGTCGCCAGCGCCGCTGCGCTCCACTCATCGCCACGCACTGCACTTCAAGTGTGCCCACTTCGGTCAGACTGGCAGCCAACTGCACTGGAATCTCTGCAGCAGCATCCGCTCCCTCGCTCCCCAGAACGGTGGCGATGGGAGGCAGTTCGAGCATCGTTGCCGGATCCAGCTCTACCAGTTCGCCTGCCTGCCAGGGGGTATCGGCGATGCTGGAATACAGATGAAAGCGCACCGGTTGTCCCACCAGCAGGGAGAAACTGCGTGCTTCGAGCAGCAACTCCTGGCCTTCGCGGCTGCCCCGCGGCAAGAGACAGACCCCAGAAGGTTCGCCGGCGGCGTCCTCCAGGGCCAGAAAATAGCTGCGCGCCGAACCGCCACCGATCCGCGGCGCCTTACCTGCCCGACCCAGGGCATAGGCTACCGCGCCCCGCGCCACCGCCTGCTCAGGATGCTCGTTCAGCAGACGCTGCAACGGCCGGCCGCGCCAGTCGCCGAGGGTTTCCAGCAGGCGTTCCGACAATGAACTACTGAGAAACACGCCCCCATTGAGCAGCACGGTATCGGGTATCGGCATTGATCCCGGCTGCGGGGGAAGCTCCAGAGCCTCAGCTGACACCCGGGCATGCAGCGCCAGGAAACCGGCCAGGTGGCGGGTGATCGCGGGATCGGCGGCATACGGCAGTCCGAACTCCACTATGCCCCCCCGCACGCGCTGCGGACGCGCATCGGCCCCCACCCGGGGGAAGAAGCCCTCCAGCACCATCGCATCGACTTCCGCCCTGTTCAGCTCGGTGGATCGGGCGCCGCCGATGAGCCGGGCGCCAGCGCCAAGCACCGTCACCTTCACCGATTCGGGTGGATGTGCAGCCAGTAACCGCTCCTTGGCATTGCGGCACTGCTGGCTGAGCTGGGCCAGTTGGGGGGCGCTGAGGCGGCCACCGCCGGCGGTGATGCGCCCCTCCGCCAGATGCGCCAGCCCCAGATCCATATTGTCTCCGCCCAGCATCAGGTGATCGCCCACCCCGATACGGGTCAGGCTGGGTCCCTGCGGCGTTGTTTCCACCTTGATCAGAGTCAGGTCGGTGGTGCCGCCACCCACGTCGCAGACCAGCGCCAAGCGGGTCTGCGCCAGGCGATCGTCGAGGTCTTCGCGGTGCCGGTGCAGCCAGTCATAGCAGGCGGCCTGGGGCTCCTCCAGCAGACGCACCTGTGCAATACCAGCCAGCTTTGCGGCCTGCAGGGTCAGGGCGCGGGCGCCCTCGTCAAAGGAGGCGGGGACCGTCAGCACCACCTCCTGATGCTCCAGAAGATGCTGCGGATGGCTATGGTTCCAGGCCGCGCGCAGGTGGGCGAGATAGCTGGCGCTGGCCGCCAGGGGCGAGATCCTGGCCACCTCCTCTGCTGCGCCCCAGGGCAGGATATCGGCCGTGCGGTCTACTGAGCGGTGGGAGAGCCAGCTCTTGGCGCTGACCACCAGATGGCCCGGCACCTGAGCGCCCAGCTCCCGCGCCAGACTACCGACGATGGCCTGCGGCGCCCCGGCCGGATCCTGGTTCTTCCAGGGCAGCGCCAGGTCGGCCGGATTCAGCTCACCGGGGCTGGGATGATAACGCAGGGAAGGCAGCTGCGGCCGTTTCGCCACCTCGCCCAGCGCCACCAGCTGCTCGATCTCGAAGATGCGGATCGACTCATCCCGTTCACGATCCGTATAGGCCATCACCGTATTGGTGGTGCCAAGGTCGATGCCGATCAAATAACGGGACATGATGGATAGCTATCAATCCGACTGGTTTTATAAATATTCTAAGCAGCCACAGAGGGCAGCAAATTCCGCCGCTGACCCGAGCTCAGCTACGGACCTCGAACTCGACCTTCCAGCGCTCCGTCCCTCCCCGGGGCAGGGCCTCCAGGCGCAGTGTGCCGGTCTCGGTAACCGCAGCACTGAGTCGCACCGGCACCACCTCGCCCGGGGCGCGCCCCTCGGCAGGCAGGTTGGCCTCGATCCCCTCCAGCTCCTGGATCTCCTCCTCATCCCAGTAATCCAGCAGGGTGCCGACCGTATCATGGCGGCGCACCGAGGAGCCGAAGAAGCGAAAACGCACCGGCTCACCCACGATGAGGCCGAACTCCTGAGGTGGCAGCTCCGCCTGACTCCCCTCCTCCATACCAAAGGGGGCAATGCACAGGGCATTCACCGGCGGTTCCATACCCGGCACCGCAGGCATCGCCGACTCCACCCCGACATAGTAGGCCTGGGCGGTGCCGCCGCGGATGCGCACCCCTTCGCCACCCCGGACATATCCGTAGTAGGCGGCGCCGTTGGCCACCGCCAGATCCAGATCAGCGCCTTCCAGAAATCTTGCCGCCGGGGCCTGTTCGGCCTCAAGCCAACTGTTGAGCACCGTCATCACGCGCTCCACCAGGGGCTGGGCCTTGAACACACCGCCGTTGAACAGCACCGCAGTGGGATGCAGAAAGCTGGCGCCCTCCGGCAGACTGCTGACGAATCCGTCCAGGTCGCTGGTGGCCTCGGCCTGACGCCCCAGGAATGCGGCCAGATGACGGGTGATCGCGGCATCCTGGGCATAGGGCAAGCCCAACTGGGTGAGCCCGGTGCGCGCCCGCACCACCGGCCGGGAAGCGGCATCCACCACCGGGAAGAAACCATCCAGGGCGATGGACGTGACCTCGTCACGGGTCAATTCACTGCGTACAGTGCCCCCGATCAGCTTGGAGCTGCGTCCCGGCACCACCACCGGCACGCTGTCCAGGTCAGGATCACTGAGCAGGGCTTCCTTGGCGGTACGGCAGCCGTGGGTCAGGGCGCGGATCTGCCAGGGATCGAGGCGGGTGCCCTGCGCTGCCAGCTTCTGTGCCACCGTATGCGCCAGGGTCAGGTCCATGTTGTCGCCCCCCAGCAGGATGTGCTCGCCCACCGCCACCCGATGCAGCTCCAGAGCGCCGTCCCGCTCCACCACCGCGATCAGTGAGAGGTCTGTTGTGCCGCCGCCCACATCCACCACCAGGATCACGTCACCCACCCGGACCTGCTTGCGCCATGCGCTGCCGCTGGTCTGGATCCAGCTGTAGAGGGCCGACTGGGGCTCCTCCAGCAGCGTTGCATGGGGGAAGCCCGCAGCCTGCGCCGCTTCGGCAGTGAGTTCCCGGGCCGCCGGATCGAAGGAGGCCGGGATCGTGATGGTGAGCTCCTGCTGTTCCAGCGGAGCCTCTGGATGCATGTGATTCCAGGCCTGACGCAGGTGCTCCAGATAGCGGATAGAGGCGGTGAAGGGGGAGATCTGTTCGATCTCCTGCGGTGCTTCACTCGGCAGGATCGCAGCGCGCCGGTCGACGCCTGCATGACACAACCAGCTCTTGGCGCTGGAGACCAGGCGGATCGGGGTCTGGGCACCCTTGTCGCGGGCCAGATGCCCGACCGCCCAGGCCTGTCCGGCCACCCAGGGCAGAATCAGGTCGCCGCTCGCCAGTTCATCAGGATGCGGCAGATAGAGGAAAGACGGCAGCAGAGGCCGCTCCTCGACGCTGCCCGGCGCAGTCAGTTGCGGGATCGGGCAGATAGCCAGACTGACTTCTTCACCTTCGCTGGCGGCCAGATCCACATAAGAGAGGGCGCAATGGGTGGTGCCCAGATCCACCCCGATTGAATAACGTGCTTCGCTCACAGCTCCACCTCTGCCGGGGCGATCACCCGCACATCATGCCCCTTGGCCAGCTTGGGCAGGCGGATCTCGGTTGCGCGCCAGCCCCGGTGAGCCAGAGTGCCGGTAAATGGCGGCTCACCCACCAGATTACCGGTCGGGCGCATCGCCGAGGCATCGAAGCCGGGTTCCAGGGTGACGCGGTCGCCTTCCGCCTCTTGGCGGATCGGCAGCAGGGTAAGATGTTCATGCACCGCCCTGCGGCAACCCTCGTGCACCACCCGCACCGCCGCACCGATCTCCGCGTCGGTATACTGGGCCACGTCCTCTTCGAGGAAATCCACCAGCCGCCCCTCCTGCTGCAGCAGGCCTAGCAGCTGAAGTGCGGAGTCAGGACTGGTTTCAACCAGAACCGGGGTTTCCTCAGCCGCTGGCGGGGTTGCCTTTTCAGCTTCAGGAGCGCTGAGTAGGCGTGTCACCGAAGCGGCGAAGTCGGCATTCAACAGGGTGCGGAAAAAGAGCTGGAATGCCAGCCCAAGACGGCTCATGAAAGATGGTGACTGCCCGGTCATGGAAATACCTCTGGTGTCGGACTGAAAAACGAATGGCGCTCCCCTGCATCAAACAGAGACCGCCTGAATTGGCGGGCATTATACGCCATGCCGATTACAGTTTTGTGGTTAAGTTGGAGATCGACAGAGTCGGCATGATCCTGTCGTGCACCAGGACTAAGGTGGGGTGAGTTGCCGCAGCCCGTTGGGCGGTGATTGATGCTTTCGAGAGGATGCTGTGCTGGACGCATCCAGCAGCAGGGCCCGGGCGGCAAACCAGTTTTCCTGCTCTGTCCCCGGCGGTTTGCCGTTCGCCTCCCACAGCTGATAGGCCTTGACCCTGATCATATCTTCAGTGACCGTCATTGACATGTTTCCTTCATATAAATTGCATCTGAAATTAACTCGCACAAGGCGGCCGGGTCAATAGCAAGCAGGCATTTTTTACATGCGATTACAACGGGAATTCTGCGCGAGTATGGCTGGCGGACAACGCCAACTGCTGTCATATTGGGCACTCAAACCTGGATGAACCTGACTATGGCCGACAACAATATTCTAAAATTCCCCGGCACCCTGAGGGATGCCATCGATGACGAGCAGTGGCGGGAGATGCAGGGAGAATTTTATCTCGACTGCTTTTACGCCCAGCATGGACGCCGCTCCGATGATCCGGAGCAGCTTAGAACCTGGTTGCTGGATGCTGAGCTGTTCGCCGATCTGGAGAACCCTTTTTTCCGCGGCTGGCTGGTCAGGCGCTTGAGCGAAGGAAAAAACTAAACCTGTCTAGCGCATGTCAGGGCCTGCTGACAGCTTATGGATGCCTAACCTTCAGATGCAGCTTCGCACACCGCTGCTCATGGCATGCTGCCGGAGATGGCTAAACCGAGAACTGCCTCACCAGGGTGCTCAGCTCGGCGGCCAATCTGGACAACTCACTGCTGGCCGCGGATGTCTCTTGGGAGCCGGTCGCTGTACTGCATTTTGTGCCTTATCCTTGCTCTGTCCCATCACAGTCACCGCCTGCCGGGAACCGTTCTGAAGCATAGTCACATCCTCCAGACTGTGCGGCAGTTGCAACACCCTCATGGAGGGTTGTTCGTCTGCAGGGAAATAACCTTTAAAATGAGTTCTATCCGGGAACGATAACATCCTCTTCCTCAGACAGAATTCAGCGCCAGGGTACTGCCGGATTCAGTCAGCCTGCGGAAAAATCATCAATGGCAGTGCGGCGCTGCTCCAGCTTATAGCAAGGCTTCGTCCAGCAGCTCGATCCAGTGTTTCACAGGACGGCCGGACTGACTGGCCAGGTGCAGCTGACAGCCGATATTGGCGGTGGCAATGACCTCCGGCCGACCCTGCTCCAGGGCCTGTAGCTTATTCTGCAACAGGCGTTGCGAGAGGCCGGCCTGCAGGATCGAATAGGTACCTGCCGAGCCGCAGCAGAGATGGGCATCGGCCACTGGCGTGAGCTGGAATCCCGCCTTGCGCAGAATCCCCTCCACCACGCCGTCCAGCTGCTGGCCATGCTGCAGGGTGCAGGAGCTGTGAAAGGCAATCCGCTTGTGTTGCGGTTTGATGCGCTCCAGGGGCAGGGGCTCGTCCCGCAGCACCTCGCCGATGTCTTTCGCCAGCGCCGCCACCCGGGCGGCCTTTGCGGCATAGCGGGGATCATCCTTGAGGTGATACCCGTACTCTTTCACGACTGTGCCGCAACCGCTGGCGCTGATCAGGATGGCCTCCGCCCCCGCCTCGATGTGCGGCCACCAGGCATCGATGTTGCGGCGCATGAAGGCTTGTCCCTCTTCGGGGGCCGCCAGATGCTGGCTGACCGCACCGCAGCAACCCGCGCCAGCGGCGCTGATCAGCTGAATGCCGAGTGTGTCGAGCACCCGGACCGCCGCGTCGTTGGTGGCGGGGGTGGCGACGCTCTGCACACAGCCTTCGAGGAGCAGCATCCTGCGCGGTTGATCTGCAGCCGGGCGAGGCTGAGTCGGCTGGAGCAGCGGTATCTTGCGGCCAATCGAGGCAGGCAGTAACGGCCGCATCAGCTGGCCGACCTTGAGCAGCGGTGCAACCCGCGAGGGGTAGGGAAATATCTTGCGCAACAGCCAGCGTTTGAGCGATTCCAGCAACGGCCTTGCTACCCGTTCCTCCACCAGCTCCCGACCGATATCCACCAGCCGCCCATACTGCACCCCGGAGGGACAGGTGGTCTCGCAGGCGCGGCAGGTCAGACAGCGATCCAGATGGGTCTGGGTCTTGACGCTGACCCGATTCCCTTCCAGCAGTTGCTTGATCAGATAGATCCGCCCGCGGGGGCCATCCAGCTCGTCACCCAGCAGTTGATAGGTCGGGCAGGTGGCGGTGCAGAAACCGCAGTGCACACAGGAGCGCAGGATCTGGTCCGCCTCCTGCCCCAGGGGAGTCTGCAGAAATGTCTCACTGATTCGAGTCTGCATCAGAGATCCTGGTACATGCGCCCGGGATTGAGTATGCCCTGGGGATCGAAGGCGGATTTGAGCCGCCGGTGGATTGCCATCAGCCCGTCCGGCAGGGGTTGGAAGACCTGCTCGCGATCACCGCCGCGATACTGGGTCGCCTGTCCACCCGCCTCCAGCGCCGCCTCGCGGATCGTTTCAGGCGCGGCCTCGCTCTTCAGCCAGCGTTGCGCGCCACCCCATTCGTAGAGCCATTTGCCCGGCACATCCAAGGGGGCGGCGTCGGAAGCCAGCGAGAGTCGCCACAGCGGTTTTCTCGAACCGAAGAAGCCATGCTGCTGCTCGCGCAGCTTGCGCCAGAACGCCTCACTCTCAGCCAGGGCATCCCCACCCAGCAGCTTGCGGGCGGCCTGTACGGCGCGTTCTTCCCCGCACAGCCGCACGCTGAGGTGATCCCCGTCATAACAGCTGGCGGATATGGGATAGGGCTTCTGTCCCCAGTCGTGCAGGGTTTCCAGCGCATCCTCCACCTGGGTCTGGTAGATCAGGGTGAGTTCACTCGCGGCTTGCGGCAGCACCTTGAGTGACACCTCGAGCAACACGCCGAGGGTGCCGAGGGCGCCGCACATCAGCCGCGAGACATCGTAGCCCGCCACGTTCTTCATCACCTCGCCACCGAAGGTGAGGATCTCGCCCCGGCCGTTGAGCACCCGGGTCCCCAGCACGAAATCCCGCGCCGCTCCCGCGTAGGCGCGGCGCGGGCCGGAGAAATTACACGCAATGCTGCCGCCCAGGGTGGCGCCAGCGCCCAGATGCGGCGGCTCGAAGGGCAGCATCTGGCCTTCCGCTGCCAGGACCTGTTCGATCTCAGACAGCGGGGTGCCGGCCCGGGCGGTGACCACCAGCTCGGTGGGCTCGTAGTTCAGTATGCCCCGATGGGCGCTGACATCCAGCAGCTCGCCGACCGGCGCCCGGCCATAGAAGTCCTTGCTGCCGCCGCCGCGGATACAAAGCGGGGTAGTGGTCTGGCGGGCCTGGTTGACCTGCTCCTGCAGCTGGGGGCTGAGGTCCTGATCTGTCATCTTCAACCTCAAAAACGTTCAAGTTCGGGGAACGGCAGTTCCCCGTGATGCACGTGCATGGCGCCGAACTCCGCACAGCGGTGCAGGGTCGGCACCGCCTTGCCGGGATTCAGCAGGCCCTTCGGATCAAAGGCCTCCTTGATGGCGTGAAACTGGGTCAATTCCAGACTGTTGAACTGTACGCACATCTGGTCGATCTTCTCCATGCCCACCCCGTGCTCGCCGGTGATGGTGCCCCCTACCTCGACGCACAGCTCCAGGATCTTGCCGCCGAACTCTTCGGTGCGTTCCAGCTCGCCGGGCTTGTTGGCATCGTAGAGGATCAAGGGATGCAGATTGCCATCCCCGGCATGGAATACATTGGCCACTCGCAGTCCATACTCTTGCGACAGATCCGCCATCGCCGCCAGCACTTCCGGCAGGCGCTTGCGCGGGATGGTGCCGTCCATGCAGTAATAATCAGGGGCCAGCCGGCCCACCGCCGGGAAGGCCGCCTTGCGCCCCTTCCAGAAGGTCAGGCGCTCCGCCTCGTCCTTCGCGGTGCGCACTTCTGTCGCGCCGCTGCCGGAGAGGATTTTGCGCACCTTGTAGATCTGCTCCGAGACCTCCTCGCTGGTGCCATCCAGCTCACACAGCAGGATCGCCTCCGCGTCCAGGGGATAACCGGCATGCACAAAATCCTCCGCTGCCTGGATCGCCAGCCGGTCCATCATCTCCAGGCCCGCGGGAATGACGCCGGCGGAGATGATGTCGCCCACCGCCGCGCCTGCCTTGACCACGTCATCGAAGGCGGCCAGCAGCACCTGGGCCCGCTCCGGCTTGGGCAGCAGTTTTACCGTGACCTCGACGATCACCCCGAGCATGCCCTCGGAGCCGGTCAGCAGCGCCAGCAGGTCGTAACCGGGGGCGTCCAGCCCCGCTCCACCGATCTCCAGCAGCTCGCCGTCGATGGTGATGAGTTTCAGCGCCTGTATGTTGTGCACCGTGAGGCCGTATTTGAGACAGTGCACTCCGCCGGAGTTCTCCGCCACATTGCCGCCGATGGTGCAGGCGATCTGGGACGAGGGATCAGGGGCGTAGTAGAGATTATACGGATCGGCGGCCTGGGAAATGGCGAGATTGCGCACCCCTGGCTGCACCCGCGCAGTACGCCGCTGCGGGTTGATCTCCAGGATCCGGTTGAATTTCGCCAGGCTCAGCAGCACTCCCTGCTCATGGGGCAAAGCGCCACCGGACAGTCCGGTGCCCGCACCCCGCGCCACCACCGGCACCTGCAGCTCATGGCAGATCCGAACAATGGCCTGTACCTGCTCAAGGGTGCTCGGCAGGACCACCAGCATCGGCAGCTTGCGGTAGGCGGAGAGCCCGTCGCACTCGTAGGGGCGCAGGTCCTCCGCCTCGAAGAGCAGCGCGTCCTGGGGCAGGTGTTCGACCAGACGCTGCACCAGGCCTGCTTTGTCGATCACTAGATCTGCGGAACCAGGATGATGTTGGCTATGATTCATGGGTCTCTTGAGCGGTTCGATGACAAACCAGAACTTTGACCCAGTAGCCAGAAGATCGCAACCCTACAACCTTGATGTCTTTGCTACAGCCTCATATACACACAGCACCAGCCTGGCAGAATATTATTTGGATTGCATAGAGCAATGCTCCAATGCCATGACTCCGAATTTTCATGCAAAGAATACAGTAAGTCGCCGGATGAGTAGCAAGGCATGCATCAATAACGCACCCTATGCCTGGTTTCTTTCTGATAATTGGGGAGAGGAAAATGCGTGCTGACAGATGAGATGTGAGCGGGCGATGCAGGCGCCAGCCCGCTGTCACTCAGTGCGGGAGGTTTAATCTTAAAGCGACCCGACTTCCCGGAAACTCTCACTCATGCTGAGAAAAAATCCGGGGCGTCGGTGAGCTTGACCGTCAGAGTGTGGATTAGCGCATGCCACCCATACCGGACATTCCTGACATACCGCCCATGCCGGACATTCCTGACATGCCGCCCATACCACCCATGCCGGACATTCCCGACATACCGTCCATGCCACCCATGCCGGACATTCCTGACATGCCGCCCATACCGGACATTCCTGACATACCGCCCATGCCGGACATTCCTGACATGCCGCCCATACCACCCATGCCGGACATTCCTGACATGCCACCCATGCTGGACATTCCCGACATGCCACCCATGCCGGACATTCCCGACATGCCACCCATGCCGGACATTCCCGACATACCACTCATGCCACCCATACCTGACATTCCCGACATACCCATGGGACGGAGGACCACACCGCCAGGTGTTCTCTGGTAGGTACCGTACATACCCGCCATGCCGGACATGCCACCCATACCCGACATACCCGACATTCCGCCCATGCCTGACATACCGCCCATGCCACCCATGCCGGACATCCCTGACATACCGCCCATGCCTGACATACCGGGTTGGGCGCCAAAGGCCAGCGTTGCCGACATCAGTCCAACAGCCAGTGCAATCCGGGAAAAATGCTTAGAAAAAGTTGCTTTCATCATCGATCGATCTCCTGAGTTATTTGTTTGACTACCTAGATAGTTGGCGCGGTCATTAATAATCCCGCAGTCCAGATTACTGTTAGGCAATAAACATACCTTTCAAATAGCCAGCATCTATCAAGGAATAAACCGGAGACAAACTATTACCTTTGTTTCATGTTGTTACATCACTATCAAAATAAAGTAGATGAACTCCATATTGGCTTCCACCGTGCTTGCCGGTCATAACTGCAGCCGTGTTTATATAGGAGACAGGGCGTTCATTCTGACAAATTGTCAGTATTATTCTGCATTCACAGCCACTGACCGGAACTTTATTCCCGATTTGTAGTGGAAAATTAACAAGATCCGAAGCAAATTTTCAATGGAACGCCAACCTGTCATTTTGTCAGTCCAATCCAATCCGGTAGAACGCCAATAGCTTTAACTGGCTGAAAAAATGTCCATACACAGGCAGGGCGAAAATCAATAATGATGCACGACTTTTTTACACTCAGCGAAGGGTAATGACCCCCTTCCCTGGAGGTCTCCTTGCGGCCGGCAGATTATAGATACAGCTACTGTGCGTTCAGTCTACCGGTTGCTGATTGCCGGGTTCGCCAACCTCTTCGGGCTAATTGAACGCCCTTGTGACTCAAGGAATGGACTGGGATTTAGGCCCGGCAGGACCGACGGATGCCGATTGCTGGGCTCCCTGGCTGAACTGGGATTCATGACACATACCACAGCTTACCTCGGTACCTTTGGGGATGGTGGCGAACTGCTCACCGGCGGCACACTCCGGCAAAGATCCCTGAGTATTCAGGCACTGAACCAAGCGGTCTGTAGCGGTGCGCGCCAGGACTGTCCCTTCCAGCTCGAGACCGTGACAGGCGCGACACTCTCCGTTTTTGGCGCCACCAAAACCAGTGTGATTCAGGTTCCAACGCTGATCCGGGCCATTGAAGTCTGCGATGGGATGCATGCCGTGAGGACCCTTGAGCCCGAGCGGCAGACCGCTGTCGGTGGTCTCATGACAGGTTGCGCACTCGATAATGAAACCGCTGTGACCCTGCAGCTGATTCGCCGCCACTTGATCGTTTGCCATGGGATTGACCACCGGCCATTCGCCGTGGGTGGGTCCATGGCAGGCTTCGCAGAATATTCCTGCATGGGTATCGATGCTCACTCGATAGAGCATCGGATTGCCGTTATCCAGCTGATTTTCGGCGAAGCGACGATTAGTAGCAAGGATTGGAGTGGCTTTAGGATCTCCGACACGGTAGGCCTGCAGCAACCGGATACCGTCCGCCGCGGCAATGGTATCGTCTTCAACGGCCAGGTTGCTGAGGGCATCACCGGTATGACAGGACTGACATCCAGGCTCATTGGCCCAGGGTACTCTTGGGGTATCGGGATTGGTGTAGAAGTCATCTGCCAGCACGAAGGCACCCGGATTTTCAAGGGATACATCGGCCGAGAAGTCATTACCCACCTGACCCATGTTGCCATGGCAGTCCTGACAGAGGATGCCGGCATTGTACATGGGACCACGCAGACATTTGGTACGCTCGCCGGGGTGGCACTGGAAACAACTTCCCAAGAGCGTGTTCCACTCGTAATCATTGACCGGCGAGGTCTTCTGATCTGCGGTACGCAGCGGGTCCGTAGGTGGTGGCAGCTCCGCGAACAGTCCGGTGCTGTAGTGAGTGGTGTGCATCACGCGGGACATGGTCTTGTTGATCATCTGTTCGCGGCCATTGGCAAGCTCATCATCCGGCCCGAGCGGACCCATTTGCGCCAGATCCAGGGCAGGTGTGTAGTGGCACACCTGACACAATACCGGAGTCCTCTCTACCAGTGGAGGTGAATAGAGGTCACCGTGCTTGAGATCGTGCAGCAGCAGTATGTTCATGTCGCTGGCGTATTCCACGCTCACGACATGGGGCACACTTTCTGCGTTGGGGTCGTCTTCTGACTCGATCAGCTCGATGTCGTTGTCCACCAATAGTTGAGTCCCTTCTCCATTGCCGCCATCTTCAAGAGCTGCATGACAACCAGCGCAGTTGGCTTCACCCGACACAGGTAATACAGTATCGATGGAGGCGAGCACCTCTCCATCAGGTTTGCCGAGGCGGTTGCCCTTCGTGGCCAGGGCCTGGACACGCACCAACGGGTAGGAGTTTTCTCGGCCTGAGTCATCGAAGGTGCTAATTGGGATGCCTTCCGCAGAGAACCAGTTTACGTCATTGGCGACATAGCCGAAGGGCAGGTTCATAAAGAATGGATAATCACGCACAAACAGCTCGAAATGCTCAGGATGATTGTCTTCGTAGGGCTCATCGATGCCAGGCATGGCCTGGAAGTCGAGGATAAGCTCACCGCTGCCCAGTACGAGTTCCTCTATATCCGGTACCGGCAGGCTCAAGTCCTCAACCATCAGATCATCCAACGGTGCCAGGGCCGGTGGATAGAGTGGATCATAAGCGCCGTCTTCAACCGATTCCCAGAAGTTGGTCTTGAACACACTGCCATCCGGGGCAAGGGTGGGTGACAGCTTCAAGGCTGGGTCATTCGGATTGGAGGCTGCCGAGTAGATCACCTCTACCTGGGTGTTGTCCAATGCCACCGGTCCGTTTGCCCCCTTTAGGAGGACCACTGCATGCATGACATTGAAGGGTGGCAGGATGGTGAGGATTCGCGTATCCATATCCCCGCAGTGCATACCCAGGTCGTTGACCGCGATTACAGTGAAATCATCCAGATTGGTGAGGGGCTGCTCCTCTACCGGCTCTTTCGGTGGTCCATCCGGATTATTCTGGCTGGTGGAGTTGATCGAGACCTCTGGGTGGTCGTTATCGTCATCATCTTCCAATTTACCGGGCTTTTCATCATCGTCCGGCTCATTGCCACTCTGCTTATCCTCATTTTCTCGCCTGATACGCACACAGTATTCAGTAGGACTTGATTCTTCTTTGTTGCCCGGCCTTTCATCTTGCTGCAGCTCTGGCAAGTTGATGTCAGCGTCAGCGATGAGGAGTGATGTAGAGATGGCCCATAACAAAGTGATGCAGCCGATGAATATCGATGTCCATCTTGCTGGTTTTTTTTTGCTTATTGATACGGACATATGTCCCCCTTAGTGATGGGCGAAATCAGGGTAAACTGCACCAGGATGCGCGCCAGATTGAACAAACCTAAATTCGCGTGGGAATATATCTCCTAGCCTGGCGGCAGATCATTGATAATCAACAATCGGGGTTATAAACAAAAGGTTAATGAACTGTCTTGACCAGGCTGGCCTATGCCCAACACAGAATATTGGTGCGCTGAGCAACTATCCCAATCCACCCTTGACAGTAGTAATAATCTGAGAATAGTAGCGACATAGTGCCTCAAAACAGACGGCATGAGAGAGGACGCTACCGGGGTGCGTTACATTTGACCTGTACTGAAGAGGCCATGTTCTTCTGTTGTTTATGGCATGACCAGACCACCGGCCTTTCGCCGGTGGTCTATGATCGGTCAAGTTAGCTCAGGCCTGTCATGCTTCACAAGACAATGCTGATCGGTTATGGCTAGTGCAGGCTGGCGGCCGGCGGGTTTAAGCTCCTCGCTCAATCATCTTCATCATCTTTTATATCATCATCTTCCATACCTGATCCTTTGCGGGCGATGATATCCAGGGTGTTTTTGAGATTTGGACCGCAGATGGTGCCACCGATCTCCCTCACCGGGGGCAGGCCAACCATGTCGAGTTCCATTTTTGTGCCTTGCGGCAGTTTGCGTGCGCCGGACAGCACCATGCGCTGCGAGACAAACATATCGTCACGGGAAACACCTGAATCCCCCAGGAACAGCCCGAAATCAGCTTTGACCTCTTTATCCGGATTTGGGTGTACCGGCATCTCTGTGGTATTCAAAAATACCCGCATCATGGTGCGTGCCGTGAACTGCTGATAACCAATTTCCGCCAGGTCCGCGGCTGCATCCGCTCCCAGATCTGAGACTGCGAAATCGTTGACGGTAAAGCCACAGCCTACTCCAGCAACGAAATCATAATCGGCGATGGTGCCCCACATCTTGCCTTTGACACAGCAGATCATCGGGTTCTCGGGGTCGGAACAGGCTTCCGGCATCATGTCGTAGAAAAAGGTCGCTTCCGGATATTGCTCTGTACGATGATGACTGGTTGCGATCTTGCAGGACAGGTCCTCTCCCAGTTGGGCATATCCCAGGATTTCCACACACTCCATGGAATTCGGGGTAGCGGGTTGGTTCCCATCTGCATTGACTGACAAACCCGTAAAGGTTAGTAAAAGTGGAGTGGCAAACAATGTTGTCTGTAAAAGGCTTTTATTAAGGTTCATACTACACCTCCGTTTGTATTGATTGATTATTAATAAAGCGGCAGGGTTCTATAGAGAGAACATCTGCTTTCCCTGGATCGGTTCTCTTTAAACTACTTGAAAACACAGACTTGCAGCGCACCATATTAGTTGTTACCTGTTTCTCATTTATTTCTCTAAGGGTTGATTGTGTTTCAACCTGTGTCGAGGTTTGTTGAATGCGCATTGAGATCACACCCCATGAAGCCCGTGTCATTGGTTGCCTGATCGAGAAGGAGGTCACCACCCCCGATCAGTATCCGCTCTCCTTGAGCGCGCTGACGCATGCCTGCAATCAGAAAAGCAGCCGGGATCCGGTGCTGCAGCTGAGTGAAGTAGCGGTGCAGGAGATAGTCGATGAATTGGTGAAGAAGCATCTGCTCAGCGACCGCAGCGGCTTCGGCAGCCGCGTGACCAAATATCAACACCGTTTCTGTAATGCCGGGTTTGGCAGCCTGGAGTTTTCAGCGCAGGAGCTGGGCATTATCTGTGTGCTGTTGTTACGCGGACCCCAGACACCAGGGGAGCTGCGCACTCGCACCAACCGTCTGTGCAGCTTCAGTGACGTGCAGGAGACGGAGACCGTACTGCAGCACCTGATGGAGCGGGAGGACGGCCCCTTTGTCGTGCGTCTTGTGCGGGAAGCCGGCAAACGTGAGTCGCGCTTTGCCCATCTCTTCAGTGGCGCACCTGAAGCTTCTGCAATTCACCAGCCGGGTATGGATGATCAATCGATATCTGTGCGCGCACCCCAGTCGAGGATTGAGCAGTTGGAGGCATTACTGCTGGAAATGCAGGAGCAACTGGATGCACTGGAGGCACGCGTCGGCCTGTTGGAGGAAAATCGACAACCAACAGTTCAGGATTGAGCCAGGCCAATCCTGAACAACCGACTGCTTTCCCGGCAAATCAGCCGCAGCTGCTTATTCAGGCCTTAGGCCGCGGCAAAAACACAGCATCCCATCTTACTTGCCTGGCTACCCAGCTTCTCGGCAACCGTTCCTGCGTTGCTTTAACTCCTGCATCCTTGCAGTCATGCGTTACGGCAAGGATTACATAGCATGACTGTGCGCCCCTTACCGCGCCTTGAATCTGAGCAACCATGCGATGTAATTCTGGGACAATATAAATCTTCCGGGGCCCTTAAGTTCGGGAAATCCTGACCGATCTATTCAGATAATGAAATTTGAATCTAATTATCGGTCAGGACGTATTATGAACATCATGAAGCACCTGTTTTGTATTTCGCTGTTGATCTTTGCCGGTGGTTTGTCTGCTGACCAATTCAGTGTCGATGTTCCGATGCAACTCAAAGATGCACATACCTACTACATTTCAGGACAGATCGGGGGGATCTCTCACAGCGAGTTCATGGTCGATACGGGGTCCAGTTATATGATGATTAATGAAATCACCCTGGCCCTGCTTGAGGAATCCGGAGACGCCCAGTATCTGCGTGAACTGACGGGGATATTAGCCAATGGGGATGAAATGCGGGTGCCTGTGTATACGCTTTCCACGGTGCGCATTGGCGACGATTGTGTACTGAAGGATGTCGAAGCTGCTGTTTTTCCCGGTGATACGCGTCAGATCCTGGGCCTTAGCGCACTCTCGAAGGCAGCCCCTTTCATTTTCTCCACCGAACCACCCAGTCTGCAGTTGAGCCATTGTCGGTTGGTGAACGCAGAAGCCGACAGCCATTCAGAACTGGCTGCCGGCCCTGAAGGCCTATAACGGTATCCGGATCAATCGAGATTGACCGGAAACCCGACCTTCAACCTTGTCTAAGGCTGTTTTACTCGCCTTCAGGCGCCTTTTCTTCTTCGCTTGACATTTCAAATGCGCTGAATTCAGCAGCATCGACTTTTCCGTCCATATTGGCATCTGTTGCCTGCCAGCCACTTTTCAGCCCTTCATGAGCAGCGGCTTCTTCAGCTGAGATATAACCATCAGCATCAGCATCCAGTTTGTTGAACTGATTTTCAGAAGCAATTGCGGTAGCCATAAAACCAGCAGCCAGGACAGCAACAACAGTTTTAGTAATCTGCATTATCATATTCTCCATTAATGGTTTTTCGATCCGAGTTCCTGAATCAGGAACTTCCAGTAACATAAGACAACTTTCAACTTTAAAAAACTTTGCTGCAATTCACATAAATAGGAAATTATTTCGCATTATAGAATTTAGGTTAATATCACTATAATTATTATTTTTCATATTGTTATAACATTTATTTAAATTTTCTCATAAGATCAAGCACTCAATAGCAGTGAAGATTGTTAAGCAATCGTTAAGGCAGGCGAGATTATTGTTCGTGCACAACGAAGGTATTTTTTTCTTGTTACTTTGTTTTTTTAAGCTCAGAGTTATTCAAGCCATAGTAAAGGAGGATTTTATATGAGAAATCAAATCAAAGAGCTTTTTACCCAACCTCAATCCATTCATTTCAGGACCGTCTCAACCACATTCATTGTGTGTGGCCTGCTACTGACGACCGGGTTGGCTTTCGCAGGGTCAGATGAGCGGCCGTCACGCTCACTCCATTCAACTGAAGGTTACCCACTGATTGCCGACTCCCGAACAGGTGACTGGGAATACGACAAAAGGCGTTCACCCGACAAATCAGATAGACGCAGAGAATCGGGGGACAAGACTCGCGATCAGAGAGATCAGAGAGATCAGAGAGACCAGAGAGATCACAGAGATCAGAGGGACCACAGAGATCAGAGGGACCACAGAGATCAGAGAGACCACAGAGATCAGAGAGACCACAGGGGTCAAGTGATGCCGAGAAAGTATCAAACCGAATCACGCCATCGCGTGCAGCCTTCTCCACGTTTTCAGAGAAACAATCCACCCTTGGTAATCTATCCACGACACCACCATCCAAGAGAGCGGGTTGTCGTCAGACCGTTCCGCTACGACTATCCACGCCGCAGACAGCATCTGCATGACAGCCATATCTGGGGCTTGTTGACCTTCACCGCTATCACCCTGGCGATCCTGGACAACCTGAATGATCAACAGCAGCGGGAACACGAACGGGCGTTATACGATGCCACGACCACGCCCCTTGGTGAAACGATATACTGGCGGGATGGCAATGCATCCGGGGCAGTCACTGCCACTCGGGAAGGCACCAGCACCAGCGGCCGCTACTGCCGTGAATACCAGAGTGATGTTTCGGTTGGGGGGAACAGAGAGAGTGTGTATGGCACTGCCTGTCAACAACCGGATGGTTCATGGGAGATAGTGCAGTAGTTGCGGCTGAAAGTTGCCGCTTATCACTCAGATCTGCACAGTTTCAACCTGCAACCGACACCAGACGCACTGAAAGAAATATTCAGTGCGCCTGGTGTGTCATCGATCAGGCAAATCCGTGGTTGGACTTGTTCTGATCCTCCTGTTTCTTGAATTGCATGAAGCGCGGCAGGAACTTGTCCCAGTCAATGATATGGGAGTCGAGTTCGGGGCCGTCGATACAGGCGTGCTTACGCACTAGCTTGCCGTCGATGTTGACGGGCACCATGCAGGCGCCGCACATGCCGGTGGCATCCACCATGATGGAGTTGAGACTGGCCACCGTCTTGACTCCATAGGACTTGGTTAGATCGCTGACAGAGCGCATCATCAGCGGCGGGCCGATGGTGACCACCTCGCCGATGGCACGACCGGTTCCCGCCTTGGCCTGTTCCAGCATTTGCTCAAGCGGTCCGGTGACGAATCCCTTGACGCCGTAGCTGCCGTCGTTGGTGGCATAGATCACATCCAGTTGATCGCCGAACTCTGCTCGCAGGTTTTCGATACGTTCACCAGGATCGGTCCAAAACATGACGTCGGAGGTGCGAAAGCCGGCGATGAGAGTGACATGATTTCCCATGCGCAAGTGCTCGCGCATGATCGGGTATACCGGCGGCAGGCCCACGCCACCAGCGGTGAACACCACGGTCTCGCCGTTCTCATAGCGGTGCAGTGCGCTGGGCAGTCCCAGGGGTCCGGCGACGCCCGCCAAGGCCTCACCCACGTCCATATGGTTGATCATGATGGAACTGCTGCCGAGACCCTGGATGACTAGGGTGATAGTGCCCACTTTGGCGTCCCAGTCCGCCAAGGTGAGAGGAATGAGCTCGCCCTTTTCCGCCTGCAGCACGCGGACGAACTGACCCGCCTTGGCGGCCTTGGCCACCAGGGGAGCGCGCAACACCAGTTCCACGATGCCCAGGCCCAAATCGGTCTTGGCGAGGATTTCCGCCCGCGCCTGACCCTGTTTCGTGAAGTGCTCCGCCCGTACCACCAGCGCCTTGATCTCACTGGCGTTGAAGGGAACCCGCTCGTTGATCTCCTGCAAGGCGGCCTTCTTACCGTCGCCTGCAGCGTTGATGGCCGTTGAACCACCCCGAGCCGCGTCGCCTCCGGTATAGACGTCCTCCACGGAGGTCTCCTGGCCGGTAACGATCTCGATGGTGCCCCACTTGGAGGTGCGAAGATCCGGCTCCGAGTCCTTGACGATGGGATTGGAGTCGTTGCCCAGGGCCATGATCACCAGATCAACCTCGATCTCCTCCACCCTTCCTGTGGCTGCGGGCCGTCGCCGCCCTGAGGCATCGGGCTCGCCAAGCTCCATGACGTCGAGCACTGCGCGAGTGACGAAATGCGTCTTGTCGTCTCCAAGGAACGCCTTGGGCGAGCGCAGTACCTTGAGCTGGATCTCCTCTTCCAGGGCGTGGTGCAGTTCCTCCACGCGAGCGGGCATTTCCGCCTGAGTTCGCCGGTAGACGATGCTCACATGACCACCCAGGCGCTTGGCCGTACGGGCAGCGTCCATGGCGGTGTTACCGCCGCCGATTACGATCACTTGTTTGCCCTTGGTTTCCGGCAGGGGCGTTTCCGAGCCTTCCCGATGGCCCTGCATGAGGTTCACGCGGGTGAGGAATTCATTGGCGGACATGATACCCAGTAGGTGTTCGCCGGGGACGCTCAGGAACTTCGGCAGGCCGGCGCCGGTGCCGATGAAGACCTTCCAGAATCCGGCTCGCTTCAGCGACTCGAGGGTGGCCGTTTTGCCGACCACAAAATTGGTCACGAACTCTCCGCCCAAGCGACGGATCTTCTCCACCACATCGTCCACCAGCTCATTGGGTAGGCGGAACTCGGGAATGCCGTAGCGCAGCACGCCACCGAGTTCGTGGAAGGCCTCGAACACGGTTACCGGAAAACCTTCCTTGGACAGCAGATAGGCGTTGATCAGGCCGGAGGGGCCCGAGCCCACCACAGCGATGGGCGGCCTATCCGCCTTGGCCCAGGGACTGACGACCTCTCCAATATCGTCGACGGGGTCCTGGGACAGTTTCATGCTCTGAGGCAGGTACCACTCCAGCTGGCCGATTTCGATCGGACGCTTGTTCTGCTTGCAGACCCCCTGGCACTGGATTTCTTGGGGACAGACGCGGCCGGTGACATTGGGTAGGGGATTGGCCTCTGTAATCAGCTCCATGGCAGGCCTGAATTTACCCTCGCCCATGAGGCGCAGGACCTCCGGGATGTGAATCCTGACCGGGCAGCCGCCTTTGGGCTCGTCCCGGTCCGGAATCACCTCACCCACCTGGCAGGGGCCGTCTTCGCACTGCTTGTCCCGCAGCACCTCCAACCACACCAGCAGTTCCACCTCCCGGGCGCTGTAGCCCAGCCCCATGTAGCCGAGGTAACCCTGGCTCACCAGGTCGAAGTCTTTGGCACGCTCCGCCGGCGGGCGGATGTAGGGGGAGATGCCGTTCTCGGCAGGCCAACCCTGGGACAGGCCCTTGAACATGGGGTAGCGGTCCGACAGGTGGTTATCCAGGGCGCGGACAAATTTGCGCTTGTAGCCCAGGGGCAGGTTCCAGATGAAGCGCATGAGCAGGATGCTCATGGCGTCGTCCCGGGTCAGCAGCTTCCAGAAGGACTGAATGAAGTCCCTGCCCAGCTCCGGCTGCTGGAATTCCCAGGCAATGGCGTTGGTGCCTTCGGTGATGAACACCTGGTGGAAAAACTGGGGTTGTTCGTACAGCCGTCGCTTGAGCAGATCAATCTGCTTCTGAAACACCTCAACGTCGTCGGTGCTCTCCAATGCCTGCATGGCCTCGCTGGCGTTGTCCAAGTGCTTGCGGGTGGCCTCCATCTCCTGGTTGGCCTGGAAATAGCGGTCCACGTTTTCCCGATGGTACACGTAAGTGGGCTTGGCGGCGGGTTCGCCGCCTGCTGCGCCCGGGGTTTGTTCTTGATGCTCTGACATGATTTGGTCTCCGCGTTACTGATCAGCCCTGATTGTGGAAATGGATGATTTCCGCATCGCAGTTGTCGGCCACTTTTTTGGCTCGCTGGATCAGCTCGGGGGTGATCTCGATGGTCTCCAGGACACCCGGCTTCACTCGGCTCACCTCCTTGGACGCACCGTCCACCATCATCCGGGTGAGTTCGAACAGCTCGCCAAGGTCCTGGTAACAGGTCTTGCAGTTGGTGCACAGAGGCATGTCATCGTCCGTGATCTCAACCAGGGGCAGATCGCCGGCCGCAGTGGCCTCGGCGGGTGCCGTCTCGGAGGCGGGAGGGGGTACGGCCATGGAGAACCCACCCATGGCAGGCGCGCCTGAGGCAGGGGCGCCAGAGGAGGATGCCAATTCGGCCATGCCCCTGGCGATGGAGTCGATGGTGGCCTCCCTCTCAGTGTTGGCCTGCTCGTACTTGGCACGCCATTCCTTTACCTCGTGGCTATGGGTCTGCTCCATGCGGTCGATGTGCAGACCGCTCAGGTACTCCAGCATGCGCCAATTGCGGCGCCGTTCTTCGGTGAGCGACACCATGGCGGTGGAGACCTCCAACTGGATCAGCCGTTTCTTATCATCCGTATACCAGATGAACGGGGTCTTACCGTGGCGGTCCTCGGCTTCCAGATCGATGTACTCGTGCAGAGGCACCAGACCCGTCTCACTCTTGATCTTTTTAAATTGCTTCTTGAATCGGCCCTCGTTCACGCCGAAGTCAGCCGGGGTAAGGGGGATCTCTTTGAGCTGGGCGTTACCGTCCTCGTCCAGGTACTCCAGGGTGCCCGTGGTCCAGTCCTTGCCGATGTCCGGGTTACCCTCCAGGGAGAACCGTTCCGCCAGGGTTTCGCCCTTGCGCGGGTTGTGGACGAACACCGGGCTCATGCGACTCTGCACCGCCAGCAGGGCGTGACGGTTGCTGGCGTCATCAGCGATGCCATGCTCCGGCATGCAGGGGGTGTAGGTGTCGAACACCGCCGGGGACCAGTTGTAATTGAGGAACTCCATGGTGTTCTTCATGAAGTGTCCCTGGAGAGCGGAGTTGGTCTGCACCACCAGCACCTTGGGGTGGAAGGCAGCGATCAGGCCCAACTCCTTGCGATCCTCGTACTTGCCCCGGTGGGACACGCCAAAACGGGTCAGATCCGAGTCCTGAGCGGTGTAGCTGGCGGTAGAGGCCTGACCGCCGGTATTCGAGTAGGCCCCGGTATTCAGCACCACAATCTTGAGCGGCGTCGCCGTGACCAACAGCCGTGACAGGGCGCCGAAGCCAATATCGTAGGTGGCGCCGTCGCCGCCGATGGCGATGACCGCGGGCATGAGATCAAGCTCCTCGCAGGAGAACTGCTGCCAGCGGAAGGTGCGGAAGAAACCATCGTGCACCTCGGGGTCGTATTGATCCTCCAGGTCCAATCTGGCCGAGCGCAGCGCGGCGAAGTCGTCCGCTTCACTGGTACAGAGACCCTCGAAGATACCCTTGGCGACCGGAACCGAATCCTGGAACAGGCTGTTCACCCAGGGCACGGTGTAGGGGTTGAAGGGGAAGGTGGAGGCGTAAACGCTGCTGCAGCCGGTGGCGTTGGCGATTGCGGCCCCGGCCGGACCCATCCCAGTTGGCCCACTCTCGTACCGGTAGAGTCGTTTCTCCAGGATCTCCGCTGTGCGTTGCATGCGCTGCCGCCGGTTCAGGTCCTGTTCATCCAGTTCCAGGGACTCCAGCTTGGCCTTCAGACTATCGAGGAGATCCTCCAGTTCAGCAATGTGCCGGCGGCGCTTCTGCTCGTGGAGGGCCCGGTTAGTGGCGCTGAGCAGGCGCAGGGAGGTGACCTCGCCGCAGCCCCGGCAGGCCCCGTGGCCGCCGGTCATGGCGTAGTAGTTCTCGTGATCCAGAATGAGGCGCTTGGCGTCGCCGCCGGGTTGTATCGCGTTCTCCGTGAATCGTGGCGCCGTGTTGGGCATCTTGCTCAGGAACTGAAAGCTGTTCTGCAGGGATACCTGCACGCCGTGAGTTTGTTTTTGGACAGTGAGGGCACCGGGGCCGCAGACATCCACGCACTCCCCGCATCCGCTGCACTTCCAGGGGTCGATGTTCACCGAGTACAGCCCACCACTGCCCGGTTTATCCTTTTCCATGGCATCGAAGAAGGGCCGGGTCTTGACCACCGGGTAGACGGCGAGGGACTCCACCATCTTCTCGAAGCTGCGCCTCAGGGTGGGGTTGTCGATGCCGATGCGCGCCACCTCCTCGGCGGTGATGTCCTTGAAGGACTTCTCGTCCTTGGCGGGTAGTTTGCGGTAGGCATCGCGAATACTCTTGGTCAGGGGAAAGACCTGGGCGGTCAAGAGCTGCTTCTGCTGGCCCGTCACGTCCACCTCGTTTATCGCGGTCAGTAGCAGGTCGTGAATTTCGTGGACGGTATTGGGGATGGCCCCGTCTGGGCAGGCCATGGCGCACTCCATGCAGCCGGTGCACAGGTGCGCCGTGTACCGGGGCACCGTCAGCTTGAACAGGCCCTTGTCCCTGAAGGCGGCGCTACCCGAAGGCATAAACATACCGATGCCGGGGATGACGGGGGCTTCGGCAATGCTGCCGTCCTTAATCGGATCCATCATTATCTTGTCGTAGTAATCCGCGTCGAACATGCCGCTGGCGCTGGCGCTGCCCATGTACTTCTGCATGGAGGCCGATACCTCGATGCCCGGGCCAGCGGACACCTCCGCCAACTGCTCAGCGTTAACAAATTCCGGAGCCTCGTAATCCACAGGCTGGGTGGCTTCCAGACCCTCCTGGACCACGGCCATGTTGCTCTCCACCACCACTTCGCCCTTGGCGCCGAACTTCTTGGTCACCTGGCTACGGACCTTCTCCAGGATCACGGCTACGGGAGCACCGGAGGCTACCCGTTCCACCTTGCCGCAGACGGCGCCGATGAAGGCGATGCCCATCATGCGTATCTCCAGGTCCGGCGAGGGAGCGTGCTTCTTGGCCACGCCGAAGGCGTCCACCACGAACAGACGGATGCCCTTCTCCCGAATGGTCCGGCGGGCATGGGCCGGCAGCTCCTTCCAGGCCTCAAGGGGGGTGCTGCCGGACTGTATGATCAGAGTGCCGCCTTCGATCAGGCCCTTCAATGGGTTGGTGTGAATGAAGACTTTGTGGTCCGGTGAGACCACAACTTCCACGTCCTCCAGTTCCGCGTTGGTGATCTTGATGGGCTCGGGGCTTAGGGTGATGTAGTAGTTGGTTGGGGCGCCACTCTTCTCGGAGCCGTACTTGGGTGCGGACTTGGAATACATACCCGTGACGCCCGCGAGGATGTCAGTGAGCAGCTTGCCCGTGGCGATGGTCCCGTAGCCGCCCACGGAGTGGAAGCGGATGCGCATGGCCTCGGGTGGCAGGAGAGAGGGGTTGGGCTCCAAATCGAAGGCCATGAACTCGGTCTCCGGATAGGCATCCCGCAGCCGTTCCTGCATCCCTGCCGTGGCCGGTGAGGGGTTTTGCGTCAAAGAACTGGGAGCCCAGATAGAAAAATGGCACGTTGAGCACGTTCTCCATGTTCTTGAAGGCGGCGACCAGATGCCGGGGCTGCAGGTCGTGAGCACCCAGGCCGAAGATGCCGGTGCTGATCTTGGGGATGCTGGTGATGGGCGGAATCCACTCATGGCGGATCAGGTCGCCGTTTTCCCGGGCCTTGAACAAAGCCTGGGTGACCAGGTTGGTCAATGCAGTCACCTCTGAACGCTCCAATATCGTGACGGCCTTCTTGCCCTCCAGGGCCGCGACCACGTCGCCTTCCGGGAAGGGCTGAAGCATCTTGATCGAGACCACGCCTACCTTCATGCCTTGACGGCGCAGGTGGGCGGCGACCGCCTCGGCGTCGTCGGTGACAGATCCCAGACCCACGATGACATAGTCGGCATCCTCGGTCATGTAGGTGTTAACCGGCAGATAACGCCGTCCGGTCAGTACCCCGTATTCGTCCATGGCCTGACGCACGAAGGTGTGCACTTCATTCGCAAAGTGGGTGCGGTGGTCCGCGATGCCCGCCTGGAAGTCCGGCTGGTTCTGCACACCGCCGGTGAGGCCTGGATTGTTCACGTCCACCAGGGCCGGGACGCGCTGGCGGGTGCCCTTCTCGAAGGCGTTGACCCACTGTCGGCGCCACTGGCCATGCAGCTCGGCGGGCACCCATTGCAGGGTCTCACCGATCAAAGTACCGTCGTTGTCGGCCTCGATGTCGTCGGCTCGGCTTTCGAGAAATGCGACCAGGGCTTCCAGAGCGGAAGGAGAGATGTCGCCTTCGTGCCGCCGCAGATACTCGCGGAGTTGGAATTCCCGGCCCTTGGCGCCGTAAAGCATCTCCTGAGCCAGGGTCGGGCACTTGATGCGCCCGGCGGGATCACCCAGGAACTCCTTCAAGAGTTCCGGCTCAGGCATCCGGGCCTCGCTCAGCATGTGGCTGGTGGCGAATCCGTCCATAGCGTTGGTCACCGGGACCAGTGAGAGCGCACTGACCTTATAGGAGATAGCCGCCAAGTCCGCCGCCTCCTGCGGGTTACTGCCGAATAGAATGGTATAACCGGAGGGCAGCAACGCATACACATCGTCATGCCCGGCCATTACGTTGAGGGAATGCTTGGAGACCACTCGGGCCGCCACCTGCAGAACGAAACCGCTGACCTTCTTACCGACCGTCACATAGTGAGACTCCAGCCCATAGAGTATGCCCTGACTGGAAGAGGCGTTGGAGACGTACTTGCCGCCCGTGAGAGTCGCGCCCATGGCCCCGCTCTGGGCGGAGTGCTCACCTTCCGGTTCGAAAAAGAACGGGTGCTTGCCCCAGACATTACAGCCGCCCTTGGCGCGATATGCCTCGAACAATTCGGAGATCTCGGTGGACGGAGTGATGGGATAACCGATCACGCCTCCACACACATGCCCCATTACATGCGCCACCGCGCCATTACCATGAATAACGGCTTCAATACCTGGGTATTTGAATGCATTTTTCATTTCTTTTTCTTTTGGTGTATTGCTGGTGCCAACCGTACCCGACAACGACCCAACCTCTTCATTCCCCAAATCCTTGACTTGAGAGTGGCGCATGATTTTTCTCCTATACCGAGCACATGCAGCGACCCGGCATTAACAGCAGTGAAATAAATAATCGAAATTCTAAATCGCGTAATGGCGTCCGGACAGTGAGTGTATGCGCATCTGGCCCGAGGAATTCTTCAGATTTTGAAGCAATCCTCATGCCTAAGTGCCGCAAGTTGTCCGAACTGAAAATTCTCATCGATACATTCAAACGGCAGCAGAACCACCGTTCTGTATAATTGCTCCAAAACAACACAACAGACTACCCCAACTGACTCCGGCAGTTTGTACTACATGCAGATGAAAAATATGATGCAGTTCCAGAAAATTGATGACAGTTGTCATGCCATATCAAGGATGCCGAACCCAGCCATAACATCGTTGGGGCCCAGCCTGACGGCGCTTGTCTGAACTCATACTATCCCGTTGCCCGCTAGACGATTCTTACTGTAAAACCAAAGTATGGGCAACGAAATTTGAGTCGCATTCAGCCAGGTTCAATGGCAGTCGCATTGAGTCGATGCATGCACTCCGATGCATTGCCCGAATTCTCGGTTTGAGAATTCAGCATCCCTTGTTGCGCCGGCATTATACGCTATCGGCGTGAATCTGCATGGCTTAAGATTCATATAAAGCCAGACTTTTTATGGTATTGTTCTGGAAATAACCTGTTACTGTCATTTTTCACACTAATATGTTGTTTTGAAGGCTAAATCACCCGATATAAGAGTTGCATCAGCAATCAGTCGGCAACCACAAACCTGAATTACTGTTGCACCCTGGCTGTGCAACGATATGCCGTACTCTTCTATCTCAGCACCATGCCTGGGCAACAGGGTTGAATCAATGTCTATGATCACTTGGCGCTATCCAAGTTCCGCCAGAAATCTGGCTAGTTACCTGGAGCCACATTCTAGGCAATAAGGATGACAGCCGTATGACAATCAAAGGTCTTCAAATTATTCGAGTAATCAAGAAGTAATTACGCCGGCCGAAACCAGGTGGATCTGGCTTCGGCCGGCATATTTTCCTGAACTATCACCATGCATGGTGAATGCGATGTTTGTTATCCTTGCCTCTGCTCTTATCCATGCCCTCGGAGACCTGGTCGCAGCACTCGCCGTAACGCCTGTGCAGCTGGACATAACGGTTCAAATCATTGTGTTTTAATTCCCTGATCGTGTAACTCGCCCTGTCGAGCTTATTCTTCAGGATGCGCCGCTCTTTTTTAGAGAGCCTTCCATCCTCACGATACACCCGGACCAGTTGACGAATATGTCGCTGCTGTTGTTTCAGAGTCTTCGCCTCTTTGCGAGTCAGCTCCCTGGACTGAATTCCATCCTCGATGCGTTCCTGCTGACGTTCCATGCGATCGAAAAGACGATCATTCGCCTGTCCATGACCTGCATAGGCAGGCACTGTAGCAATCAGACAAAATGACGCGGCGATAAAGGTTTTAGTAAGTGTTTTCATGGTATTAGCTCCTGAGTGATTAGTGAACCTCAGGCATAGATTAAGCCAACCAGGATGAACCCAAACTGAACAGTTCTGTGAAAAATCACAGCCTCTAAATCAACATCCCAAGCAGGCTGTAGATGTAACCAGGACGGGCTGTAACTAGGTTGCCTTGAATGGCGGAAGGGGCCCGTATTGTTCCAGCCAGACAGCGGCGCTGGAGAGATCTGAAAAAGATTTAACGGGGAGTTCCCTCAGATAAGTGATGCTGGCGATTTGAGTGATCTTTCTTTGCAGAGGAGTGCTGTCCAAAAAGGCAAAGGCGCTAAACAGTTTCTTTGCATGTTTGATAAAAGCGAGCTGTGCTCCAGTGCTGAGCGCATACCTGCCTTTTCGATTGACGAGCACAGGAACTCGTCCCTCAAACTGCCTGAAATAATTCAGCACGATGGGTATTTCATCAGTGGAGAGTTCCTGGTCAGAGTACACAACCACTTCCACATACGCTTCACCGACCTTCGACAATGAGTATTTTCCTGTGTCTATATTTTCCATTTACTACAGATTATCTCGACATGGGTTGGTTCGGTTGCTTGACGCGTGATGCGCCGGCTATGGGAGTCTGTTCTTATCCACTGATGAATTGTTAGCAGATTGCGGCGCCCGACACAATCAAATCCCGCACCAGACATGCGTTGCTCCTGTTGTCAGTTGATCCATCCCCTATCCTTTCCCACATTCTATCCCGTCATTTCGCTCAAGCAGCCTGCCTGCCGGTTCGGTCTGGAGACGAAAGGCTCATTGAATAACAGCCTATACCATTGGTGATATTAATTTTCAGTCACTGTCGGCTAATATTGTAAATGAGTATGATTATTATTTAGATCAAATACTAGATTCACACAATTTCTTCGGCGTCTTGAGTGTCGGCGCCTGATCATACTGGACACGAATCTTCCATTCGTCCTCAAGTTACACTGGAGGTCAACTGATGAAAAAACACAATACCCCAATGCTGGACCAGCTGGAATCCGGCAGATGGCCCAGCTTCGTCAGTGGCATCAAACGCTTGCGTGACAATCACCCGGATGAGCGCATCCGAGAGACGAATAATGATCTGTTGGGCCAACTGGAACACTCCTATGAAACCATCAAGGGGTATTGGAAGGGCGGCACCGTGAGCGTCTTCGGTTACGGAGGCGGAATCATTCCCCGCTTCTCGGAAGTAGGGGATCTTTTCCCCAAGTCTAAAGAGTTTCACACCCTGCGCGTGCAGCCCCCTGCAGGCAACTACTATACGACCGACATCCTGCGCAAACTTTCGGAAAGCTGGGAAAAGTGGGGGTCTGGTCTGGTCACTTTTCATGGTCAGACCGGCAATATCATGTTCATCGGCGCCACGACGGAAAACACCCAACACTTTTTCGATGAGATCAACGAATACGGATTCGATCTCGGCGGCGCCGGTCCCTGCGTCAGAACCGCCCAGTCCTGTGTCGGCTCCGGACGCTGCGAAATGTCATGCGCCAATGAACACAAGATTCATCGGCTGTTGATCAACAATTTCCTGGACGAGATGCACCGTCCCGCCCTGCCCTACAAATTCAAATTCAAGATCTCCGGCTGCCCGAACGATTGCATGAATGCGATTGAACGCGCCGACTTTGCGGTCATCGGCACCTGGCGGGACGAGATGCAGTTGGATCAGCAGGCAGTCAAAGACTATGTCGCCCACAAGGGGCGCAAATATATTACCGACACCGTCATCTCGCGCTGCCCCACCCATGCCTTGTCGCTCAATGATGACGACAGCCTGGAGGTGGATGATCACAACTGTGTGCGCTGCATGCATTGCCTCAATGTAATGCCGAAAGCGCTGACCCCCGGCAAGGACAGAGGCGTCAGTGTACTGATTGGCGGCAAACGCACCCTTAAAATCGGTGATCGTTTCGGAACCATCGTCGCGCCTTTCATGAAACTCGACACCGAAGAGGATTATGCAAAGCTCCTTGAACTGGCTGAGAACACCATCGACTTCTTTGCGGAAAACGCCCTTGAGCACGAGCGCATCGGTGAGATGATCGAACGCATCGGACTGGTCAATTTTCTCGAAGCCATGCATCTGGAGATAGACCCGAGGATGGTCCTGCATCCCAGAGAAAACTCCTATGTCCGCACCGACACCTGGGATGAAGAGGCGGCCAAATGGTTCGAGCGCCATCCCCAGACAAAGAGAGCGGCAGACGCCGCCTGACGATCATCCAACAGGTTCAATCTCAGAACTGGAGGCAGACATGGCCCAAGCACAACGTAGGACGCCCATAGAAAGCGGCTGCCCCGACGGTATTCAGTTCATGCATCCGGTGATGAAAAAAAACTTTGGCAACTGGAAATATCATGATGACCCGCAACCGGGTGTCCTGCGCCATGTGGCATACAGCGGTGACCAGATCTGGACCGTTCGCGCCGGCACACAAAGAATCCTGGATCTGTTCAGCCTGCGAAAGCTCTGCGAAATCGGTGATCAATACGCCGACGGCTATGTGCGCTTCACCATCCGCAGCAATATCGAGTTCATGGTGGCAAGTGAATCCAAGGTGAAGAGACTCATCCAAGCCTTGGAAGAGCATGGCTTCATCGTCGGCGGGACGAAAAACTCCGTCGCCTTCATCTCTCATACCCAGGGTTGGCTGCACTGCGACATTCCCGCGACCGATGCATCCGGCGTAGTCAAATCAATGATGGATGAACTGATCGACGAGTTCAGATCCTGGAACATGCCCAACCGTGTACACATCACCACCTCCTGCTGTCAGATCAACTGCGGTGGACAGGGCGACATTGCCATCAACATACAACATACCAAGCCACCTAAGATCAACCATGACAAAGTGGCCAATGTTTGTGAACGCCCTTCGGTGGTGGCGCGTTGCCCGGTTGCCGCAATTCGGCCTGCGGTGGTGAATGGAAAACCGTCGCTCGAGGTGGATGAGCGCAAGTGTATCTGCTGCGGCGCTTGTTACCCGCCCTGCCCGCCCATGCAGATCAATGATCCTCAGTACTCCAAACTGGCGGTCTGGGTCGGAGGTAACCACTCCAATGCCCGCTCCCGTCCCTCATTTCAGAAACTGGTTGCGGCCGGCATCCCCAACAATCCACCGCGCTGGCCGGAAGCAACTGCCATCGTTAAACGTATCCTGCATGCTTACCAGGACAATGCCCAGGATTGGGAACGCATCAACGACTGGATAGAACGCATCGGCTGGCCACGATTTTTTGAACTGACGGAGCTTCCCTTCACCAAATTCCACATCGACGACTGGCGAGGCGCACAGCAGAGCTTGAATGCGTCAAGCCATCTGAGATTCTAATCGACAAATTACCGGGGCTGCATTGCATACGAATTTCGAGCCAGTCACTTTACCAGGCTATTCACCGACTACCACTCTTTATAACTTAAGAGTCGGCTGATACTCCTTGATCGCTACTGATACGCTGATTGGGCTCAAGCACCCAGCACCTTGGATTGTTTGAAAAACCAATCTGCGCATAGTAACTATTTGCAGCTGGCGCAGCGATTAAACTCAGTTTGCAGTTCTGGCCTAGCTGCGCTTGAGTAAGAGTTTGTAGTTGTTTTCCTATACCGCATTTTTGATATTGTTCATCCACTGCTAGATCAGAAAGATAACAGGCATAATGAAAATCCGTCATAGAACGAGCAATGCCAATAAGTTTTTCACCATCCCAGGCGGTAACCATTAGATTGCTGTTTTTCACCATGCCCTCCATGCACTCACGATCCTCAACGGGCCTATGTTCTCCAAGAGTCGAGCTGTGCAACAATTCAATGAATTGATCCGTAGATACTGGTGCATTTATTTTATATTCGATACTCATCTCTTTTTGCAACTCACGCTGCCCTCTGCGGTTAATAAGAGATAGCGACTCTTTCCATGGTAAGACCAGTCATAGGGCGGAGGCATCCACAGTACTTAGGTTCTCTATCGCACTTCCGTGAACAGAGGATGAGTGCCCTGGATTTCGCCATTTTTGGCATTTAACCCTGCAATCACCGGTGCGTAGGGCATGAACATCCGGGTCTTGTGTTGCGAAGTGAACTGCCTTGTATGCATTATTCTATTATTTGCTTTTCAAACAACGCGGCGCGTGTCAGCTTTTTCCTCAAAGACAAATCATCTTTATTGCGTACCTGAATGTTCGTGGCAAAGAACCATGCATCATTTTTTGTTTCGACATAGCCGATATACCAGCCGACCTGGGGATTTGCACTTATTGCCCAGCCTGTTTTTGCCCATAATGAAAAAGTCGGAGCTTGTTCCATCAGCATAATTTTTCTTAATGTTTCATACGTAGATGCCCTATATGGCATAGTGCGCTGATGAACATTTTGTAGAAAATTGACTTGCTCTACTGCAGAGATTTGAAGCGAACCATCAAGCCAGAATGTTGTTTCTTCAAATGGCTCGTGAAATTCGCCATAGTTTGCTTTCTGCAGGTAATTTTTATATTTCTCCGCGCCAATCCGGCTTGCCAGCTCTTGATAGCACCAAACGCAGGAAACCTTGAATGCACTTTCTAGCGTTTGATCATGATTCCAATCTGGAATGTCGTAAATCTGCCCATCCCACTCTAACACATCGTCCTTTCCAGAAATCGCATTTTCCTCCAGCGCGATCAGCGTATTCATTATTTTGAATGTAGATGCAATTGGGAATCTCTGATTTGCACGGATGTCGTTGTGGGTAAATGTCTGCCCTGTCTTTAGCGATGAAATCACAATTGTTCCGTCGACGCCTTGCTCTACAAAAAGCTTTGCAATCGCTTCGTCTTCCGCAACTGCAGGGGACGACAACAAAGAAGCCAAGAAAATGATGACGTATCTGAATCTATTCATGTGGTTATGCATAATGCTTTGGTAAGCAGCGCTCAGCGCGGAGGAGGAGTTGCGCAATATTGCCACCAGGTATGCGCAACAGGCGTGGAGCACTAACCGTCCGAGTGAGCGCAGCGAACGACTAGAGCACTTTGTTAAGGCCCTTTCTTTTGCCAGCTCAAATCAATCTCACGATGCTGCGCGACGCAATCTCTCAGATAGAGATTAATCAGGCTTTGATACGGAATACCTGTTTCCTCCGCCATTTTCTTGAAGTATTCAATAACATCTTCACCCAGCCGAATCGTTACTGACTTCTTCAGCTTCGATGCATAGGGGTTTTTTCGGAAATTCATTTTCGAAAAATCGTACTCTGCTTTCATCACGCACCTCGCGGATGTAACCCGCTTTCTTTCTTTGTGGCTTTTCGAGCAGAAATGATGTGGATCTTATCGCCGCCACCGCGCTAACAATGGCAGACGACGAGTACACGACTTTGATCGCTCATACCCAGCATGATGAAGCGATCCTCTTCTGAGGAGCGCTCCTCATCAAAGAATTGGACCGTATACTCATCGAAGAACACGGATTTCGCCTCTTCGAAAGAGACACCATGCTTCTTCTGATTCGCACGACTTTTAGCCTCATCCCACTCGAACGTAATCATAAGTACAGTGTATGTACGCTGCGCCGAATGTCAATGATTGGCCTTAATGCCTCAATAATGGGCCGGAGCAGGCAGTGCTGAGGTCCAGCCGAAGGCGTCATTGATTGATTTGTTAAATACGTTGCCTTTATAGTTAAATGCTATACCCTAGACGGACATACTCGTTACGTCATTTATCCTCGATAGCTGGCTTAGCGCCCAAATATTGAGGCAGCCTTATTACAAATCTACGCTTATGCTATCAAACCGTTGAGTTCGGGAAAATAGATATTCATTTGTGTACTTTACGCAATAAGCAAGAATTTCATGACCCCGCAGGTATTGCAGAAAAACTCGGTATCTCCTCGGCATCCTGGCCTATTTTTGGTGTAATCTGGCCTTCGAGTTTAGTTCTTGCTCACTTCATCTTTGACTACGAAACTCACTCAAAACGAATATTGGAAGTCGGATGTGGCATGGCGCTATCCAGTTTGCTCCTCAACAAACAATGCACGGATATTACTGCGACCGACTATCACCCAGAGGCGCAGAAGTTTTTACAAAGGAATGCATTACTTAATGAAAGTAGGGCTATCGCGTTCGAGCAAGTAGATTGGGCTGAAAAAAATGACAATCTCGGCCTTTTTGACCTGATAATTGGCAGCGACCTATTGTATGAGGACAATCATATTGAATTACTGGCTAGTTTCATTGAAGGGCATTCAAAACCAGCCTGCGAGGTTATTATTGTTGACCCAGGGCGCGGAAGAAAAAATAAGCTAAGTTCTCGAATGATGGAGTTCGGTTTTACTTCTTTTCAACAAAAACCAAGCCACACGGACTATCTCGACCAAGAATTCAAAGGGCATATTCTTAAGTTTGAACGCTGAGCTTTAGTATCGCTTGGGCTCAGGGACGTGCAGCAGGGTCTCAAATAGACTGGACTCTGTTCGCTTAAGACCCCTCTGCCATTTTTAGGATGTTGACGATTTCCACATGGCCTTCACTGGTGGCGGCGGTCAACGCTGTCCAGTCGTTGGCATCTTTGACAGCAACACTGGCTTCACCTTCCAGCAGCGTTTGCACTGCCTGGCGGTGGCCGTTCCACGCGGCGTACATCAAGGCTGTCCAGCCGTCGTTATTCTGTTCGTTTACAGCGGCTCCACTGGTTAGCAGCTCTTTCACCACATCGGTGTGACCGTTCCAGGCTGCGGCCATCAGTGCTGTTTTTCCATCATCATTTTTGAGATCTACCTCGGCGCCCTGTCTCAGCAGTTCCTGAACCACATTGTTGTGCCCATGGGTTGCTGCAGACATCAGCGCAGTCCAGCCTCCCGACAGCTGCGCATTCGGTGCTATCCCTGCGGCCAGCAGAGAGTGCACTGCCTCAACGTTCCCCTGCTCTGCATTATTCAAAAGCGCTTTTGGTGTTTCTGGTATCCCCATCTGTGCAAGACGTTGACGGGCTTCCTCCTGCACTCTGGATAGCGCCAGTGCCTCCAAGACCTTCTTTTCATCGCTCCTGGCTACCTGTTCCCTAACCTCCCGCAGACCGGCCTCCGCTGCCGGACTGGATGGGTCGACCAGCAGGGCTTTTTTATAGTAGTTGCCAGCGTTTAACCAATCGTTCTCCTGCACTGCTATGACAGCCCATTCCAGATATTGCTGCGTGATCTGCTGGATCCCTTTCAGCCCTGCTTTATTGCCGGGGTCCGTTTTCAGTACCTGGCTGAAGATCTCAAACGCGTTGTTGCCAACAGGTGTGGTGAAATGCCGGGCCTTCATTAACCTATTCGCACGGCTCAACAACTGGTCGATCCCTGAACTCGGGTCAGTCACTACCTGCTGTTGTATCTCTGACCTTGCCTGATCCTGAGTGGGCGGTTGTTCGCTGGGGTCGGGATTTAGTGGCTTGCTGCTATTCTGCTGTGCCAGGTGTTCCTCTCTGGCGAGTACTGAGTATGTCGGTTCGTCGCTTTCGGTGTCCGACTGCCCAGTCTGGCTGGTATACGCCTCGATTTGTGCCTCGTTTTGCTGGATCCTGGCCTGGGCTTTTTCGAGTTCCTCGCGGCTTAGCGCCAGTTGCGCCTCCATCTGCGCCAATCGCTCCTCGGAGGCGCGCAGTTTCTGTTCCAGTTTATCCTGCCTGGCAGCTGAATCTGCCGTCGCGGCAACAGTTGTATCCGGGAATCCCGCGAGCTGCTTCGGCAGACCGTCTGGCAGAGTCGCTACCACACTCCCTTCTGACCTCAACGCGGTAAGATCGATCTGTTTGCTGACAACCTCAAGGGCGGCGAATTCGATGCCCAAATTCTGGTTATTGGCAGATAAGTTGCGGGAAGGTCTTTCCGCAGGAATCGCATTATCCATTACTGGTGTACTTGATGGATCAATCTGATGGCTCTGTCTCACCGACGTTTGTGCTGTCAGATCCTTGGTTGGGACAGGTTCAGCCTCTTCCGGGCTTTGCTCCATTACGGAGTAAAGGAGCAGCAAGAGCAGTATCGATACTGCGCCTCCTTTCCATAGTCCAATCGGTAGTTCGGAGATCAAACCGGACAGATGCTTGATGGTCCGCTGAAGTGTTTTGCGAGCAGCTTCGCTAAGCACCGAGAGCGACGCCATGAATGGCAGTTCCCGGTTCTCCCAGGCTGATTTCCAGGGTAGTCGGAGCGGCTGTTCGGGAAACAGCGCTGACAGCTTGTCCATACCTCGATGAAGCATCTTGCGCCCAGTCTCGAGTACTGCTGAAAGAGAGGTTCTTACCCAGTGTTTCTGCGGTTCCCGTTCCACCGTCCAGGGCAGTAAGCCATGGACTTCATGCGCGGGGGGTGTATGGCCAGGTCCGTCGTCAGCTGATTCATGTGCCCCTGCCCCTGCCTGTGCCAGTGGTTTCTCCTGGCTTTTGAATGCATCTCCCTGCTCTTCATATAACTCCTGGATAGCCTCTTCCATGAGTTCTGCTGATATCCTTTTCTGCGAGGTGGCGTAGGCGGTTATCAAGGCCCTGCTGCATAGCTTGTTGATCAGCCTGGGTCTACCTTGAGCGTGCCGGGTGACCTTCTGGATGGCCTCATTGGTCATGATGTCACCACTCGTGCTGCCGGCGACGTTGAGGCGATGGCGGATGAAGCTGCCCACCTCATCGCGTGACAGAGGTGAAAGCCGGTAGTGGAGATAGAGCCGTTGCCTGAGGGCGCGAAATTGGGGTTGTTCGAGTCGTGCCTCCAGCTTGGTTTGCCCTGAGAGTATGATCTGGACGAGATTTTCCTGTTCGGAGAGTCCATCGGTGTAGTTCAGGATCTCTATCAGCAACTCAGGCGGCATGTTTTGCGCTTCATCGATGATGAAGGCGACGGTAATCCCCTGTTGCGGCTGCTCAAGCAGAAACGTTTTCAGCTCATCGCCACAGCCTTTCCATTTTGTTTCCAGTCCAAGCTTGTTGCAGGCAAGCCCGAGGAAGTCGTCGAAAGTCAGATTGGAGTATTCGAAATAGACGCAGCGGTAGCCTGCGCCCAGATTATTCATCAGAGTTTTCAGCAGCGTTGTCTTTCCTACCCCGGGTTTGCCCGTCAACAACGCGTACCCTTTGTGGTCCCTTAATATCCCATACAATGAATCGTATGCCTCCCGGTACATCGGGTTGGCATAGAAAAACCGGGGATCCGGAGTCGGATTAAATGGATCCTGCAGAAAATTGAAATAACGGCCAAGCATGTCTTCTCCTCCTCGACAGGGACGTTATTGCTGTACGTCTCTCTCGGAGACCTCACCTGCGGGGTAACCGATGATCACCTCGACCCGTCGATTTCTTGCTCTTGCAGCGGGATTATCGGTACCGTCAGAGTTGCTGTTCGCCTCGATCGGAAATTGTTCGCCATAGCCGCGCACGATGATGCGCTCGGTCGGGATCTGATTGAAAATCAGTTCCTGTGCGACGCTCAGCGCCCGTCTCTTGGAAAGTTCAAGATTATAGGCTGCGTTACCAATGGAGTCAGTGTGGCCCTCTACGGCAATTGGACGATCGGCTACCAGAGGATCATTCAGAACCCTGGCGAGATCGCGTAATGTCATGCGGTCTTTGTGTGTGAGCGCTGATTTTCCCGGAGCAAATGAGAGATCATCCAGGCTCAGCGCCACACCCCGCATGTCTTCGACTGCAGTCAGTGAAATCCCGCTAAGCCGTGTCACTAATTCGCTGTCATTGAGTGGCTCGGTTCGTATCTGGGGCTGTTGCGCTACCTCTTCTTTCTGTTCCGGGATGGGAGTAGCGCAAGCACTTAGCAGTAAGAGTAGCCAAACTGCACCTATCATCTGCTTCATTGTAACTATGCACCCCTGGTCTACTTCTGTCTTTATAATAATGTCGGGTCGCAGCATCCATCAATCTTAAGTTGATGGAGTACTCGACTGATTCCGGGTGTACTGGCCCAGCTGATACTCAAATCTACAGATTTGTTCGTATCCTGCGGAATCCATTACCTATATTGTATTCTTGGAAGGAGAATTCTCAAAAACACGTTTTCCCGCAGCCATGGTGCCCAGCCGACTGCCTGTCACCTGGCTATCGATTCTCAGGAAGGCCACATGTTATAACATTCAATGACTTAAGGTACGCTTAATCTTGCTCATTCATTCCCAATGCACTTCCATGTTGAGCGGCTAGAGCATATCCTCAGCGCGACGAAATATTTCTCATTCCATCTTCAGCAGGCTAATTATTTGCTTTTTTTCATTGGTTTTAATGAGTCTGCTCGTGCGCTCGGGAGATATCGATGCAAGACAACACACCTGGTCCAGTGGCTACCGCAGAAATACGGGAGACTTCACGTCTCACCTCCAGGTATTAGGGGCACCAATAACTGCCTCCATCGGGCTCGGTCAACACTCACAAAGGCCCCTCACCCTTTTCCGGCGTCATCAAGAGGTGGACATGGTTGGTCATCAACACATAGGTATGAAGCTCGACTGCGTACTTCTTTCAAGCCTTACCGGGATGCTCAAGGTAGAACCGGTAATCGTTTTCAGCGAAGAAACAAGCCCCCGGTTGTTGCCCCGCTGGATGAGGTGCACGGGGATTCCCGCAAGCTTGAGCCGTGGGCGTCTGGGCATTCAGGTTCAAATCCTGATTATTGCAATTATTGAATGAGAGAAGGTGAATTCACCATGGGGTCAGTGCTATCTTTGCGTTTTTTCAGAGCAGGGAACAGCCTCGATATACGCCAAAGCTGGAAAACTTGACACACATCAATTAATCATTATATTAACCTTTACTTATAGACTTCCGCCCAGTGAGAAAACGCAATGCCAGCACTCCCACGGACAATGCTGTTGGGTGCCTTGACGGTAGCCTTCAGTGGATATACACACGGTCCGATCGCCAAGGTTGCCCCCCCGGCTCCCCTGGTGGGCCCCGCCGACTTCGATGAGTCTCTGCGCTGCTTGGCGCTCAACGTTTATCACGAGGCCCGCTCCGAGCCGGAGATCGGCCAATTGGCCGTCGCGGCCGTGACATTGAACCGGGTGAGCTCCGAAGCCTTCCCGGATTCTGTGTGCGAAGTGGTCAAGCAAGGCGGGCAGCAACGTAACCGATGTCAGTTCTCATGGTGGTGCGACGGCAAGAGCGATCGCCCCACCGAGACTGAGGCCTGGAAGAACGCGCGACGTATCAGTCGCCTGGTCCTCCTGGGGCTGACGGAGGACCCGACCGACGAGGCGCTCTATTACCACGCAACCTATGTGAAGCCGCGCTGGTCACGGAACTTAGAGCGTACCGCCCGTATCGACCAGCACGTCTTCTACCGGCCGAAGTCCGCAGACCCCCATCCAGGTCGCCAGTCTTAATTAGCGACCGCGGGCGCTGTACAGAGAGAATTAGGGGACAGAGAATTAGGCTACATACCTCCATCGATCGAACTGAACCAATGCTCGCGAGATGACAGACGTAATCATACCTCAAGGTCCTGCTGTCGATAGCGTTAGGGCAAACCTTGCATATAATAGTGGTCTGTCCCGAATGCCATTACACTGCGCGCCATTAGAAACTCTCCAGCGAACAGTGGCAGCCAACCCAGTAGGATCTCAATGAAAAAAACCTTTAAGTTAGACCACCCTAAAATCAAAGTGCCTCGCGTCGTAGACTCGGTAAAGCACGACATCAAAAAGTTTCTCAAAAAAGAACGCAAAAAAACCTTACCCTCTGGTGCTGACTATTGGGACTTCGATTGCAAATTAGGGCAATCTGAAGAGACAGCTGTTGAGGTTCACCTGTCATCGCTAACGAAAAATATCGATGAGCTTGTTGAAAACAACATTATGACCATTTATGTAGAAATTACAGCGAAAGCCATTGAGGCCGTTAAAAAACCGCCTGCATAGGAGGACGAGTTATGAACAATAACGATATCTTACGCCGAGTGCGTTATATTTTTGATTTTAGCGATCAGCTTACGCTTTCTATATTTAAGCTGGGCGGGTATGAAGGAAGTAAGCCTGAGCTGGCTACCTGGTTGGCACGTGAAGGAGAGCCAGAGTTTGTTTTGTGTGAAGATGAAATGCTTGCACGGTTTCTAAATGGGCTGATCATAAAGAATAGAGGCTCTAAAGGTGACGACACACCTGAGCCTGAACCAGTTCTGAGCAATAACATGGTATTGCGGAAGTTGAAAATTGCTCTAAACCTACAGGCAGATGACTTGATTGAGATACTTAAACTGAACGAGTTCACTTTAAGTAAGCATGAATTGAGCGCCTTATTTCGACGCCCTGACCATAAAAACTATCGAAGATGCCAGGATCAATTGCTCCGTAACGTTCTTGATGGAATGGAAAAGCACTACAGAAAAACTCAGCAGAAGGATTAATCAGTTTCGACAACTGACATTCCTAGCTGCCAGGCTAGGTAACGGGAGATTGTCGATTTTCCAGAATAATCTAGACCATCAACAGCTACAGTGAACTTTCGCCATTTTCCTAGGCGCTGTCGAATTAGTTTAACAAGATGCTTATATTCCTTCGTTGCTTCCATTTTGCTTTTATTCTTGTAGCTTGCGTATTCCGGCCCATGCTGAACACCCATTCTGGTTCAATCTGAACAAACATTCCGGTCGAATCTGAACAGCCATTCCGGTTGAAGTTGAACAAAATCGCGGATTTTCCAGAATCCGTGTTCAACATGCCGGAATCGATGTTCAGATTGGCGGGAGTTATTTTCAACGCATTGTTTTTAAAGCCTTTTGCTACCCTCTCACCCTTTTGGGAGAGCAGTGGTGGCGGCACAGAGGATAACAATGCGCAATATCAGAGAAGTTTTACGTTTACGACTGGGTGCGGGGCTTAAGTATCGGCAGATCAGTCACAGCACCAAGGTCAGTCTCGGCAGTATCCGGACCCTGCTAAATCGTGCCGAAGAACTGGGCCTGTCCTGGCCCTTGCCGGATGAACTCGACGATGTGGCCCTGGCCCGGTTGTTCTATCCCTCGGCGGACGTCGCGGTATCGAAGCGACGCGTCCAGCCGGACTGGGCGGTAGTGCACCAGGAACTCAAACGCAAAGGCGTCACCAAGCTGTTACTGTGGGAAGAGTATACAGCGGCCTACCCCAACCGCTGTTACAGCTACTCGCAATACTGCGATCGCTACCGTCAGTGGCTCAAGCGGCAAAGGCGTTCGATGCGCCAGACTCACCGGGCCGGTGAAAAGTGCTTTGTCGACTACTGTGGCCAGACGGTGGCGGTGATCGACCCAGCCAGTGGCGAGATCCGAGAAGCACAGATCTTTGTCGGCACCCTGGGGGCGTCCAACTACACCTATGCCGAGGCGACCGATGGTCAGACCCTGCCGGAGTGGCTGGCCAGCCAGAGCCGCATGCTGGCGTTCTTTGACGGCTGTCCGGAGATGATCATCCCCGATAACCTTAAATCGGGTGTCAACAAGCCCTGTCGTTATGATCCGCAGCTCAATCCGAGCTATCAGCAGTGGGCAGCACATTACCAGGTCGCGGTGATGCCGGCACGGCCCTACAAACCGAAAGACAAGGCCAAGGTGGAAGTGGCGGTGCAGATCGTCGAGCGCTGGATACTGGCGCGGCTGCGCAAGCTCAGCTTCTTCAGCCTGGCGGAACTGAACCGGTGTATTAAAAGTCTGCTCTACGAACTCAACGCCAAACCCTTCAAGCAGTTACCCGGCAACCGGCGCAGCGCCTTCGAGCAACTCGATCGCCCGGCCTTGAAACCCTTACCGAGCCGCGCCTACATCTATGTCGATATCAAGACCGTCAAGGTCAACATCGATTACCACGTACAGTATCAACACCATCACTACTCGGTACCCCATCAGTATGTGGGTGAACAGCTGGAGCTGCACGCCAGTGAGACGCTGATCAGCCTGTACTTCCAGGGCCAGGCCATTGCGGCCCATCCGCGCAAACATCGGCCCGGCGCCACCACGTTAGCGGCACACATGCCGGTGCGCCATCAAAAGCACCAGCAATGGACTCCCGGGCGTTTGAAAAACTGGGCCAAAGATATCGGTGCTGAAGTCCTGACCTGGGTGTCCCATCAACTCACCGTCAAAGACCATCCGGAGCAGGCCTACCGGGTCTGTCTGGGGCTGTTGAACCTTAGTCGGCAATACACGCCTGAGCGCCTTGATGGTGCCTGCCGCGTGGCCAACCGTGAGTAAGTGAGCGTCAGTGAGTAGGGTCAGGTCTTTTATCATCACAATTCATATTGCTTTACAATTCGACTGACTGTTGTGTAGTGCCTACCAAAATAATCCCCGATCTGCTTCATTGTATAAGCTCCCGATAGAAAAGCTTCGGCTATGGCTTGATTCCTGTCTTTGTATTTTACCTGGTAATATTCCAGTGATTTTGGAATAGCTCTTTTCTGCAAGACGGGCACATCTTCCAGGCTATCTTTTCGTTTGATGGCTTCCTGCTGTTTATTAATAAAGCCTTCAGTACCCAGATAGATCTGATTCTGTAGATTATCCCAGATCGAGGGTAATCCAATACCTGCTCTTACAAAATCGGTGTATTTCTCCCTCGCTTTTTTTCGTTGTTTTCCAAAATGACTCAACAACCAGTCAACCTCCAGCCATTCGGGTGCATCACGCTTTCCCGTGGTGGCAAGATAACTGCTCCAGGGCCAGTTATCTATGTTTTTGATCATATGGGCACGCATCGGGTTGAGTACAACATATCGCACAAGCTCCAGTAAATAGGCTTCCTTTTCGACCAGTATGGCTTTATACCTGCCTTGAAAGATATGCCCTACCCGGTTATGTCGTCGATTGAATGCCTGGGTATAAACGCCATTGAGCTGGCGCATGCCTTTGGACAGGTTACCCTCGGCTATTTCTATGACCACATGGTAGTGGTTATCCATCAGGCAGTAGGCATGAACCCGCCAGTTGTGGCGTGCACAGACTCGGGAAAGGGTTTCCAGCCAGAGCGAACGATCTTCATCACCTTCGTAGATAAGCTCTCGTCTGTTGCCTCTTGAGGTGACGTGATAAAGTCCGCCAGTAATTTCTAATCGTAGTGGTCTCGCCATGGTCGAACTTTATCATGAGTTATATGATAGCGAAAGACCTGACCCTATTTTTTCTTTGAGTTATATGATAGCGAAAGACCTGACCCTTTTTTTGTTTTGACCCTTTTTTTTGTTTTGACCCTTTTTTTTGTTTGCTTTTTTTTGTGACCCTTTTTTTTGCTCGGTGGAGCGCGTGTGGGGCGTGCTGGAAAATCACTGGCGGGGCGAGATCATCGACACCGTCGACAAGGCGCTGGGTCTGGCGCGGAGTATGACCTATCGAGGCCTCAAACCGACTGTGCGCAAGGTCACCCAGGCTTACCGAAAAGGCATTTCGGTAGCGAAGAGTGCGATGCGGGATATTTAGGCGCGCCTGGATCGGACCGAAGGTCTGGAACCGTGGTTTATCAAGATCGTTCCGCAGCCTCAAATTGGATAATTATTTTTTTCCGCGGCCCTTAAGTAAAATGAGTGGGCTATAATCCAATATGGAAAGTTGTTTTCTGTTTGGGTAAGGCATGAAGTAAATACCCCATATTTACTGTTCGTGTTTTGGCGGCAGTGGCAATCTGTGCACTGACGCGATAAAGGAGTAGCAGCCATGAAACAGGCAAGTAAGAGATCCATCCCAGTCCGATATCTATTCACCGGCTTTGTTGTAGCCATCGGTCTAGTATCCATCATCAGTTGCAGTGGTGGCGGTGGTGGTGGATCCCCGGAACCTGTCTTTGACCCAAACGCGGCACCTCAGAATGTGCAGGCGGTGGCGGGGACCGGTGGCAGCCTTGGCCCCCAGAATACGATTTCCTGGAATCCGACCACTGCTGCCACCGATTATGTAGTTTACTGGGATGATGTGCCCGGGGTGACGGGGAGCGGCAACGTGCTGGTGCCAGTGCCGGCGAGCAACACTCAGTTAACCCATGTCGGGCTGACTCCAGGTTTCCGCTATTACTACCGGGTCGAGGCGCGCTCGGGCAGTCAGGCTTCCGTGTTGTCCGCGGAAGTCGTCGGTACACCACAGGCATCTATCACAGGTCAGAATCTGCTGGGCGTAACCTGGAACGGCACAGACACATTGGTTGCGGTAGGCAACAGTGGTGTGATCATCAACAGCCCTAACGGGACGACAGATGGCTGGAATTTCGCAGCAGTCAACCCGCTTGCCAGTACCAACGTGACTGTGGCAGGCGTGACCTGGGACGGTGCTCAGTTCTTGGCCGTGGGTGGCGGTGGAAGCGTGCTTACCAGTGCAGACGGTGATATCTGGGTCAATCAGAATTCGCAAGTAAACATCGACCTTGAAGACGTGGCCTGGACAGACAGCCAGTTCGTGGCGGTGGGGGGCAGCGCCACCATACTCACCAGTCTCGATGGCATCACGTGGACAAAACAGGTAATCCCTCCTGTCGTGACCGGGTCGCTGCGTGGCGTCACCGCCAGCAGCAGTCTGATTGTCGCGGTGGGCAATAACGGTGCCATACTCACTAGTCCCGACGGTGTTACCTGGACCGCAAGGGCCTCTGGCACGAACAGTTCGCTCGAGGATGCTGCCTGGACTGGTAGTCAGTTCACCGTGGCGGGTGCGGGCGACACTATCCTGACCAGCACGGATGGCACTGTCTGGAATGACAGTAGTCCGGGTACGAGCGGTGTCTCCTATTTCGGTACGACATACTGGGAATCCCCCCTGTTGCCAATCCCGGTGTTGGTCGTGGGGGGATCGAGTGGTTCCATCTTGACGAGTACCAACGCAGCCACCTGGGTCATCTTGCCATCGGGTACTGATAAGCAGCTCAACGACATCACATGGCTGGAAGAACAGTCCCGGACCCATTTCGTCATGGTGGGCAATGAGGGGACGCTGCTAACTAACATCAGGTGAACACAACAGATAGATACCAGGCAATGCGATGAGATCGATTGAGTGTACCGCCAAGAGGGCATTGGTGACAGACCACCAATACAAGGACATTAGGGGACCAGACCACCAATGCATACCTCTATCGATCGAACTGACCAACGCTCGCGGGATGACAGACGTAATCATATCTCGAGGTCCTGCTGTCGATAGCGTTAGCGTAACCTTTTGGTTTCAGTTTATTGTGCATTGATTGGATCGACTTCCCTGTGGCGAGTGCTGGCATGATTCCTCCCTTTTGGATCCATGATAGCCTATTTTTTTTATCCTGTTGGCCGCACCGCTTCCTCAGCGGACGGGATTATTATTTTCTGTTGTTTTTAAGGATCAGTTATCACTTCGTCAGCCCCCTTACCACCGGGGTGGAATCTCAGCCAGGATGCGTAGTGGTGTATGGCAGTTTGGGCAGGTAAACCAGGTACTGTCAGCAGATCTCGCTATGGATTGCGGCTTGTGCAGAATGGTCAGGAAGGAAGACAACTTCTTACCGGTGCCAACAAAAAAAGGCCAACCATCACTGGTTGGCCTTTTTCACTTTATCTATTGCTATTGGTCCGGGCGAGATGATTCGAACATCCGACCCCCACAACCCCATTGTGGTGCGCTACCAAGCTGCGCTACGCCCGGAGAGAGCGGGAATACTAGGCAGTTAGCGGTCTCATGTCAATGACGCCAGCTACCTTCTGAGTATATGCAGTACTTCTTCCAATTCGGTGCGCAGTTGCTTGACGATCTGCTGGCTCTGATTCTGATCGTCCTTCGCGGTGTCACCGGAAAGCTGCTGCCTGGCGCCGCCGATGGTGAAGCCCTGTTCGTAGAGCAGACCGCGGATCTGGCGGATCATCAGCACATCATGGCGCTGATAGTAGCGTCTGTTGCCGCGCCGCTTGACCGGTTTCAGCTGAGGAAATTCCTGCTCCCAATACCGTAGCACGTGGGGTTTCACCTGGCACAGGTCGCTGACCTCGCCAATCGTGAAATAACGCTTGCCCGGTATGGCGGGCAGATCTGTGTTACTGCTGCTCGGATCCAGCATAGGCTTCTACCCTTGCTTTTAGTTTTTGTCCTGGCCTGAAGGTGACCACCCGTCGGGCGGAGATAGGTATCTCTTCACCGGTTTTGGGGTTACGCCCTGGCCGCTGCTTTTTTGCGCGCAGGTCGAAATTGCCAAAACCGGAGAGCTTGACCTGCCCCCCAACTTCCAGAGACTGGCGGATTTCCTCGAAGAACATCTCTACCATCTCTTTAGCTTCACGTTTGTTGAGCCCAAGTTCTTCAAACAGCCTTGCGGCCATATCTGCTTTGGTCAGTGCCATATCCTAATCTCTCAACTTCGCATCTAGTTCCTTGGCCAACCCATGCAGTACGGTGTTGACCACTTCATCAACTTCCTGGTCTGTAAGAGTGTGGGATTTTTCCTGTAAAATCAATCCCAATGCGAGACTTTTTCGACCTGAATCTATGTTTTCACCAGTATAAACATCAAAAAGTCGAATGTCTTGTATATTTTTGAGCCCTAAATCACGGATACAGGAACGAATCTCTTCAAAGCTGACTGCCTGATCGACCACCAGAGCGATGTCGCGCCGGATGGATGGATACTTAGAAAGCGCCTCGAATGCAGGCAGTATACCCATTTCCACGGCGCGCAATTTGATCTCGAACAAGTAGGTGGGCCCTGCCAGGTCGAGGCGTTTCTCCAGCTCGGGATGCAGCATGCCGATCCAGCCGATCGGCTGCCCCCGAAAATCGATTGCAGCGGTCTGGCCCGGGTGCAGGGCTGAGTGCGCCGCCGGGCGGAAAACAAACTCATCATCGGCCCCGGTGAGCGCCAGCACCGCTTCCAGGTCCGCCTTGAGATCGAAGAAATCCACCGGAATCTGTTTGCCGTCCCACTGCTCGGGTTGACGCGCGCCGGCAATCAGGCCCGCCAGCATCGGTTCCTGCTCGATCCCGGCCGGATGGGTTTGAAAGTTCAAGCCGGTCTCGAAGATCCGTATCCGCTCCTGTTGACGGGATTGATTGTATTGCGCGGTCTGTAACAATCCGGGCCAGAGACTGGTGCGCATCACCGACATCTCGGCGGAAATCGGGTTGGCCAGTTTCACACCCTGGAGGTCCGGATCGATCATCTGCTGAATCTCCGGACTGACGAAGCTGTAGGTGATGACTTCCTGATAATCCCGGTCGACCAGACTCTGTTTGGCGCGATGCAGATCAAAGGCCGCTTCCTGCCTGCCGCGCATCGCCATGGCCGACATGCCCCGATGACTGGGAATGCGTTCATAACCATAGATGCGGCCGATCTCCTCCACCAGATCCTCCTCGATGCTGATATCGAACCGGCAGCTTGGCGCGGTGACCTGCCAGCCGCCATCCGTTGCCGTCAGCGTCATCTCCAGACGGGTCAGGATGTCGATGATCTCATCATCGGATACCTCGACCCCGAGAAGTTTTCTCGCCCGCTCGGCACGCAGCAGAATCGCCGGGCGCTGCTCAATCTGCGCCGGGTTGCTGACTTCGACGACAGGTCCCGCCTGCTCCCCCGGCGATATCCAGCAGCAGGGCGGTGGCGCGCTCCATGGCCTGCGCCTGGAGCTGCGGATCAACACCACGCTCAAAGCGGTGCGAGGAGTCGGTATGCAGACCATAGGCCCGCGCCTTGCCGATGATTGCGGTGGGTGAGAAAAAGGCGCTCTCCAGCAACACATCCTGGGTGGTTTCAGAGACTGCGGAGTCCTGCCCGCCCATCACACCGGCCAGGGCCAGGGGGTGCTCGGCATCGGCAATCACCAGGGTTCCGGCCTGCAGTTCGACGGTCTGCTCCCCCAGCAGGGTGAGCTTCTCACCCGCCTCAGCCATCCGCACCCGGATCGGCGCCTTGAGTTTGCTCAGGTCGAAACCGTGCATCGGCTGACCGAGTTCGAGCAGCACATAGTTGGTAACATCCACCACCGGACCCAGGCTGCGGATATCGCTGCGGCGCAGCCGCTCCTGCATCCACATCGGGGTTTCGGCATTCACATCGATCCCCCGCAGCACCCGGCAGAGATAGCGGGGACAGGCCTCGCCGGCCTCCAGCTGCACTTCGAAACCATCTTCGACAGTCGGCGCAACAGGTTTGATTTCATGGGTATTAACCTTACAACGATTGATCACCCCCACCTCCCGCGCGATGCCGGCCAGACTCAGGCAGTCACCCCGATCAGGGGTCAGATCCACATCGATGGCGCGGTCATCCAGCGCCAGGTAGTCACGCAAGTCGCTGCCGATCGCCGCATCAATGGGCAAGGACATGATGCCGTCGGAAGAGGCCGCCAGCCCCAGTTCGCTGGCGGAACAGATCATGCCGAAGGATTCAACGCCCCGCAGCTTGGCCTTCTTGATCTTGAAGTCGCCTGGCAGTCTGGCCCCCACGATCGCGGCAGGCACACGCATGCCCTGCGCCACATTGGCTGCGCCGCAAATGATCTGCAGAGGCGCCCCGGCCCCGGTATCCACGCTGCAGATGCGCAGCTTCTTGGCATCCGGGTGCGGTTCAATGGAGCGCACTTCGCCCACCAGCACGCCACTGAAGGCAGGCGCCACGGGTTCCACCGAGTCCACTTCGAGACCCGCCATGCTCAACTGATCCGCAAGCTGCTCGGTCGAGACATCCGGGTTGACCCATTCCCGCAACCAGGCTTCACTAAATTTCATCTTATTTTCCGTTTATTATCAGCCAGTATATAAATATTGTTAATAAAGTTTATTAACTCTGAATTTCCCTGACCATCATGCAAACTGCTTAAGAAACCGCAGATCATTCTCGAAGAAGAGCCGCAGGTCGTTGACGCCGTAGCGCAGCATGGTGAGGCGCTCCACCCCCATGCCGAAGGCGTACCCGGTATACTTCTCACTGTCGATCCCCACATGCCGGAACACCTCGGGGTGGATCATGCCGCACCCCAGCACTTCCAGCCAGCCGGTATGGCTGCAGACCCTGCAGCCTTCTCCGCCACACATCACACACTCGATATCCACCTCCGCCGAAGGCTCGGTAAAGGGAAAATAGGAGGGGCGGAAACGCAGCTTCAATTCCCGTTCAAAAAAGTTCGAAAGAAAATCGTTGAGGACACCCTTCAGATCGGCAAAGGAGACATTCTCATCCACCAGGAAGCCCTCCACCTGATGAAACATCGGGGTATGCGTCAGATCGGAATCGCAGCGGTAGACCCGGCCCGGCGCAATGATCTTCAAAGGCGGCTCACCCTGCTCCATGGTGCGTATCTGCACCGGCGAGGTATGGGTGCGCAACAACAGATGGGCGTCGAAATAGAAGGTGTCGTGCATCGCCCGGGCAGGATGGTGCGCCGGAATATTCAAGGCCTCGAAGTTGTGATAGTCGTCCTCGATCTCAGGCCCTTCCTTAACCTCGAACCCGACATGGGCGAACAGGGACTCGATGCGTTCCAGGGTGCGGCTTACCGGATGCAGGCCGCCCACCCCGATTCCCCGTCCAGGCAGGGTGACATCGATACGCTCGGAGGTGAGTCGATCGCTCAGGGCCTGCTGCTCCAGCAGCTCCTTGCGCGCCTCAATGAGCTGCTGCAGAGACTGCTTGGCCTTGTTGATCGCCTGACCGGCCAGCGGACGCTCCTCCGGCGGCAGACTGCCGAGTTTTTTCAGCTGACCGGTGAGCAGACCGCTCTTACCGAGATAGAGTACCCGGACATCATCCAGGGCTGCCAGCTCGGCGGCATTCGCCACTGCGGTCTGCGCATTCTCAAGCAGGCTTTCTAAGTCCAATGGCGCTTGATCCATTTAAAGATCCTCAGGAAAACGAAAAAGGGGAAAGCCAAGAAGACCTTCCCCCTTTGAGTGTCATTGTTTGCGCAGGATCACTCCCGCACAGGCACGACAAATTAGCTGGAGAGAGCGGCCTTGGCCTGTTCCGCCAGCGCGGCAAATGCCGGTTTGTCGTTCATTGCCAGATCCGCCAGCATCTTACGATCGATCTCGATATTGGCGATATTCAGACCGTTGATCATGCGGCTGTAAGAGAGTCCGTTATCCCGCGCACCGGCGTTGATACGGGCAATCCACAGCGCGCGGAACTGACGCTTTTTCTGACGACGGTCACGATAGGCATATTGACCGGCCTTGATGACCGCCTGTTTGGCGACCCGATAGACTTTGCTGCGGGCTCCATAATAACCCTTCGCCGCTGCAAGCACTTTTTTATGACGGGCGTGTGCTTGTACACCACGTTTTACTCTTGGCATCTTATATAATCCGCTTCGTTTGTGGTTAGGCGTATGGCAGCATACGACGTGCAACAGCCGTATCGGCCTTGGCCAGCGTGGCTGGGGAACGCAACTGACGTTTCCGCTTGGTCGGCTTCTTCGTCAGGATATGCCGACGATGTGAGGCGTTCCGTTTGAACGAACCGGATGAGGTGCGCTTGAACCGTTTGGCGGCACCTCGATTGGTCTTGATTTTTGGCATTGCTTCTACTCCGCGATTTGTGGCGCACACTCAACTACACAAGTGACGCCAGATTGGTTAATGGGTTTCTCAGAAACCCTTACTTTTTCTTGGGGCCCAATACCATCACCATCTGACGGCCTTCCATCATGGGTTTCTGCTCGACCTGTGCGTATTCCGCCAGATCCAACTCCACCCTTTCCAGAAGTTTCAGTCCGAGTTCGCGATGTGCATGTTCGCGACCACGAAACCGCATGGTGACCTTGGTCTTGTCCCCGTCTTCCAGGAAACGTATCAGGTTGCGTAGTTTTACCTGATAATCCCCTTCTCCCGTCCCTGGCCGGAATTTGATCTCTTTGACTTGAACCTGCTTCTGCTTCTTTTTGGCGGCCTGTTTCTGCTTCTTCTGTTCAAAAACAAACTTACCGTAATCCATTACGCGGCATACCGGAGGCTCCGCGGTTGGTACGATCTCCACCAAATCCAATTTAGCTTCTTCGGCGGCCTGTATGGCCTCCCTGATCGAAACTATACCCACCTGTTCGCCATCCGGGCCCACCAGGCGTACCTGGGGTGCGTTAATGTCATCATTCAGGCGATGTTTTTTTGCTGCAGCGATAGCCGGCTCCTCCTCAAAGTTCTATCCCGAAAAAGTAGAAAAGCACCGGAACAGCCGGTGCTTCACACTCAGTTCACTCGTTGTGTGGCTTCGGCATGCATGCGCAGGATGAAGTCATCCAACGGCATACTACCCAGGTCTTCACCCTTACGGGTTCTTACAGCCACGGCGCCCTGCTCCATTTCCCGATCACCCACGACCAGCAGGTAGGGCACCCGCATTAACGTGTGCTCGCGGATTTTAAAGCCAATCTTTTCATTTCTCAAGTCTGTTTCGACACGAAATCCTTTATCCCGCAAGCGTTTGTGGCAGTTTTTCACATATTCTGTCTGCCGATCGGTGATATTCAGCAGAACCGCCTGCACCGGCGACAGCCATAAAGGCATCGCGCCGGCATAGTGTTCGATCAGAATCCCGATAAAACGCTCGAGGGAACCCAGGATGGCGCGATGCAGCATGACCGGCACCTGCTTGCTGTTGTCCTCAGCGATATAATGGGCGTCCAGACGCCCCGGCATGGAGAAGTCGAGCTGTATGGTGCCCAACTGCCAGACCCGGTTCAGACAGTCGCGCAGGGAGAACTCGATCTTGGGTCCGTAGAATGCCCCCTCTCCCGGCTGCAGTTCCCAGTCCAGGTTCTTCTGGTTCAAAGCATCTTCAAGTGATTTCTCAGCTTTATCCCATACCTCATCTGATCCAACACGTTTTTCAGGTCGCGTTGAAAGTTTAATCAGGACATCCTCGAAGCCGAAATCCCGGTAGACCTCGAACAGCAGGTCGGTAAAGTCGGAGACCTCGGAGAGGATCTGCTCCTCGGTGCAGAAGATATGCGCATCGTCCTGCACGAAGTTACGCACCCGCATCAGCCCGTGCAGGGTGCCGGAAGGCTCGTTGCGGTGGCAGGAGCCGAACTCCGCCAGTCGCAGCGGCAGATCCCGGTAGCTCTTCAACCCATGATTGTAGATCTGGATATGCGCCGGACAGTTCATCGGCTTGATGGCGTAGTCCCGGTTCTCGGAATGCGTAGAGAAGATCATGTCGCCGAACTTGTCCCAGTGACCCGACTTCTCCCACAGTGAACGGTCGATCACCTGTGGGGTATGCACCTCCTGGTAACCGTGGTGGCGCAGCTTTTCACGGATATAGTGCTCGACGGCCAGATAGATCTGCCAGCCCTTGTCATGCCAGAAGATCATGCCCGGCGCCTCTTCCTGGGTATGGAACAGGTCATGTGTCTTACCAAGCTTGCGATGATCGCGCTTCTCCGCTTCTTCGAGACGATGCAGATAGGCCGTCAGCTCTTTCTTGTCACGCCAGGCGGTGCCGTAGATGCGCTGCAGCATCTCGTTGTCGGAATTCCCGCGCCAGTAGGCGCCGGCCACTTTCATCAGTTTGAAGCCCTTGCCCAGTTTGCCGGTGCTCGGCAGGTGCGGGCCACGGCAGACATCGAACCATTCACCCTGGCGGTAGATCGAGACCTCTTCCCCTTCCGGAATGATGTCAGTGATGATCTCCACCTTGTATTGTTCACCAAGCTCGCCAAAGGTCTTGATCGCCTGATCCCGGCCCCATACCTCACGCTGCAGCGGTAGATCCCGTTTGACGATCTCGTGCATGCGCTGCTCGATCTTCTTCAGATCCTCCAGAGTAAAGGGCTCATTGCGGGCGAAGTCGTAGTAGAAACCATCTTCGATGGCCGGACCGATTGTGACCTGGGTGCCAGGATAGAGCTCCTGCACCGCCTGAGCCATGACATGCGCGGCATCATGCCGCATCAGTTCGAGGGCATCCGCCTCGTCACGGCTGGTGACGATAGAGAGTTTGCTGTCTTCCTGCATGACAAAGGAGGTGTCCACCAACCTGCCGTCAATCTTGCCGGCCAGCGCGGCCTTGGCCAGACCAGGGCCGATATCGGCAGCGACATCATGCACAGAGACCGGCTGATCATATTCACGGCTGGAACCGTCGGGGAGTGTGATTACAGGCATTGCTATCCCTCATCAGTGGTGACCCATACGTGAGGCCACATGAACAAAAAAGCCGGCCCTGTCGGTACGGCGCACATCACGGGCATGACCTTGGTAAAAATCACCAACAGCCACCCGCATCTTATTGATCGGCCGTGAAGGCTAACATATCAATAATCAATTCGCCACGAAGAACCTTGCCCGGCATGAACTGAGTGAGGAGCCAACTTCCGGTGTTCGGTTGCACTCAGCTCTCAGAATTTCAGAACCTGCTTAGCCATCATCAGGAAAATAAATCGCAGCAAGCGCATTCATCCGTCGAAAGGCGCGGATCATGAAAAACGTTCGAGAAGACAGTTTTTTTATTTAAGTTTTATGCAGGACTAGCCGCTTAATCCAGAATCAGCACAAACAATCAGATCATAACAGGACATTCACATTCTCTAATGGAGAGTAATTGCAAATCCTCATCCGTAAAAAGATAGCTGTATGCCATAAATTTGAATATCTAACCACGAGTGAATAGATAAAAGAATAGTGGAAACCTCTTCGCTGATTATCCGGCTAAACAACAGCCCTGATGAGATAGAGCAAAGACGCATGGATGAAACATCTCTATTCGATGCGACTTTCCTTATTTCTGGCAATACCCAACTACAGATCAACGTCCCTGCTGTGTGTGATAAAGCGGTGGAATACCTCGACCACGCAGTAACCCGAACAAAAAATGATCTGCGCAGCCACGTACAACGCATATACCTTCATGTTGACAGGAAGGATGCAGACGCAGTCTATGGCGCCCTGTTAGATCTTTTCATCGTCCTCAAGGAGCGGGGACGACCACTTCGCGAACGCATGCTCAGCGCCTCCAGGACAGTCCTTGATGAAGAGCGGTACCGCTCTCTGATGCTGCGTCTTGGTGTGGGCATTAAAGCCACTGATGCACTACCGCCTTCCAGGACATCATTGCTGAATAAAGGACTTACCGGCACTAATCAGTTGGTGTTAAAGCTAGAGTCCAGAGAAACATCACGACAGGATCCTCTTCAAGAAGCCCGTGATCATCTCGAATATGGACAGTTAGATGAGGCACGACAGGTGCTGGAGGCAGCCATACTCAGGGAGCCCCTTCGTCCGGAACTGCACCACGATCTGCTCGAAATCTACAAAAGCACGCATGCCAGAGAATCTTTTCTGGCAATGCACCGACAGCTCTGTGTCGATACCAATCCGGTAGCGGACGCTTGGCAGGCATTGGCTGCCTTTTTTGCTATGGAGATCTGAATTCATGGAGCTGAAGTCAAGACCGATTCGAGTGGCCGTGGTAGGAATGGACGAGCGGATGAAAAATGCACTACGCATGTTTTTCCAGGGACCCTGCAAAAACCGATGCGTCATGGTGGAGGAAGGTTCCGCAGAAACCAGCATTATCGATCTGGATGCCTATCATGGTAAGGAGATTTTTGAGGAGTATCGAAAACGCCATCCTGACCAGCCGATGATTCTGATCTCACTCCATGAATCAGCAATTGAGAATGGATATTTTCTTCGTAAGCCGCTGAAAGCGAGTGAGTTGGTCTCGGCACTGAGGAAAGCAAGGCAAACATTGCAAGAGCAGCCAGGGAAGCCAGTACAGGTTACCGAGATAAAGCCTGTGGCGCCCACGCCAACAAACACCCAAGAACAACGGATCGCTCATCCGCCGAAGCAAGTTGCAGAGGAAACGAAGCGTAAAACGGAGAAAACCGAAGCGCCCTCAACTCATCATGCCGCCATGTATCTGGGAGAGCAGAACGCCAAGGTATTAATCGGCACCGCACCCGATATCGATCCCAATGACCCACAACAACTGGTCAATGCTCACTACGATCCGAACAATTTTCTGCAAAACCATATTCAGCGTGCTTATATGTCGGCGGACGACAGTAACCGTTGTGTGCGCATGGAAACACCCCGTGGATCGATTTACATCAACCCCAACAGCCTTGATGTGTTGATTAAATTCAGTGAATTACAGTTACGTACACTGTCTGGGGTGCCAGTTGTCGAGAGCAGTTTTTCTGTTGCTGTTCTGGAAGCCGATTCCATAATCCAACAGGATGCTGATTCATTAATAATCAATCGAGAGGCCCTGCTCTGGAAGACCGCACTTTGGGCTTCGCGTGGCCGTATACCGGTTGGCACCCGCCTGGACATACCGGTCTTTATCCGCCGCTGGCCCAACCTGACGCGTCTGCTGCTTTTTCCTCATGCATTACGTATTGCAGCTTTATGGGCTAATCAGCCTTATTCCTTGTTGGCTACGGCAAAGGCCCTGTGTATTCCGCAGCGTCATGTCTTTGGATTTTATAGCGCCGCCAACGCATTGGGGCTGGCCTCAACCAGTCAGCGCGCGGTGGACACACTTTTTGAACCCGCACCCTTGCAGCAGAACCGCCGACATAGTCTGTTCAGCAGAATCCTGAATCATTTACGTAAACTTTGAGTACATCGAGCTTAATAACGGATGAGTAACCACAAGATCATTTTTACCGGGCCGGTGGGGGCCGGCAAGAGTACGGCTATCGCCTCGATCAGTGATATTCCTCCCGTGTCCACGGATGAAGCCGCCAGCGACATGACGAAAAACCGCAAGGCTGCCACCACAGTGGCGATGGATTACGGCGTGATGAATCTGGATGGAACCGAGCGTATTCACTTATATGGCACTCCGGGTCAGGAGCGATTCGACTTTATGTGGGACATACTCACCGAAGGAGGCATTGGTCTCGTTCTGTTAGTGAACAATTCCCGGCCAGATCCATTCCAGGATATGCACTTTTTTCTCGATGCCTTTGGTGATTTTATCGGCCAAACCCGCGTGGCTATCGGTGTGACCCGCATGGATGAAAGTGTTCGTCCTACGATCGCCGATTATCATCTGCAGTTGCAACAATCAGGACACAAGATCCCCATCTTTGAGGTGGATGCCCGTGAACGTCGGGATGTTTCACTGCTGGTTCAGGCGTTGCTCTATTCACTCGATCCAGGATTGGTGAATTGATATGACAGAATACCAACTGGCCGAAAATCTCTATATCGCCGTTACCCCTGCCGGTGCTTACTACGCCGTATCCGGAGCTGGAGGAAACCCTTCCCGGCAACTGCTCAGGGCATTGTTGATGCAAGAGACAAGCCCATCATTATCACAAGAAGGTTTGAAAGAGCTGACCCTTTCCGATGACGATAACGTGCCCCTTGAACTCCTCTATCACGCGCAGAAACTCGGCTGGGTGGAAGGAATCAATGCACCAAAGAGCGTGCCGACCGGCGCCCTGGAAGACATAGTTCCTGATCTCCTGCCGGTGTTATCAGGAAGCGGTAAGGCCCTGCTTGCTGATAGCCAGGGGTTTTATGTTTCATCACAGGGGTTTGCTCATGAGACCGCCGAGGAACTATCTGCACTGAGCGCCGATATTGCGTCTCTGCATGATCGCCATCATGGATTGTTGAAAAACAATTTGGGGCTGGGCACTGGGGCCTGGGCGGTAATCGATGCCGCCGGCAACAGCCAGGTGGGATTCTGGCCCCTGTTTGTCGGCGATCAGCGTTTCGTACTGGTCGTGGGAGGGATGCCACATTTCAACCAAACAGCCCTGACAACACTGATCTGGACCCTGAGCATAAGGTATGGGACCTGATGACCCGACATCCGAAATGTCAACAAAACTCAAGCATGAATACTTTTATACCCATATCAAAAATTACTGCTTTAACCAAAGCCACCAAACAGCCATACGCCAGCACATCAGAACACGACCTGCTGTCGATGGCATCCGGCCTTGATCTCAATTCCGTGCTGATTGAGATCCACCAAACATCTAATTACAGGCTGAGCGCAACCGAATGCCAACAGCGCTATCAAACTGGAACTCGACATCACTCCGATGAACTTATGAAAGACCTATCAGACATCCAGTCAGGTTGCGGATATGAAAGGATCTTTTTCCATTACCAACATGAGCAAAAAACATTTCGACAACCTGGCGAAAGCCTTCGCCAGCCATCCATAAACTGAAGACAGGGGAAAGGAGAAACGCTATGCGTGCAGATATGCTTAATTCAATCTTGAACGAATTGAACGGAACCTCAGCAGATATCGAGGCGTCCGGTGTAATCTCTACCGACGGCCTGATGATGGCCTCGCAGATGCCAGCCGAACTGGATGAAGATCGAATTGGCGCGATGAGTGCCGCCATGCTCTCTCTAGGCGACCGCACCGCCCAGGAATTGTCGCGGGGAGCTCTTGAACAGGTACTTATCAAGGGTGAAAACGGTTACGTGTTGATGACCGGCGCCGGTGCTGAGGCCGTGGTTACCGTCATGGCTAAGCCCAAGGCCAAACTTGGCCTAATTTTTCTTGATGTAAAACGAGCGGCGGAAAATATCTCTAAACTGATCTAGACATCAAGCCAATGAGGCGATTCAACCTAAACAGATCACCAGAAAAGGCACTATCAAACATCTTTGACTTCGGACTGATAATAGCCCCTGCGGCGGATTGCCAGTCAGAGTAGTAGATTAAAGTGCTACGAAGGGACGGCGACTGTGGTGTCTGACATGAATATGCCGTCCATCACTAGAATATACTCAATCGAGGGCTGTGAGCACAGATTATCTGCCCCGAGACGGGAGTACTGATATGGAGATAGAATAATGGCGGGAAAGGCATTCTTTTTTCAACGCATGAACGACCATGTTCAATACCTGAAAAAGATTCAGGCGACCCTTGATGGAAAAGGGGAATTTCACGGGACGGATTTCCATGACTGCAAACTGGGAAAATGGCTCTATGGCCTAGGGCCTGAAGAGGCATCCGCTGTCAGTGACGAGGCAAGAAGCTTGTTTGACACACTGCTTGAACCTCATCAGCGTTTTCATGATTCGAGCCATGAGGCGGTGCAAAAGCATTTAGCAGGAGACAAAGAAGGGGCCAATGAGGCAGTCACGGAGATGCATAAGCTCTCAAATGTGCTGATTAAAAAATTGCTTGAAATAGACAAATTATCAAATTGAAGGCAATTACATGTCGTTTGAATAACTTAACCGGAATTGTTTAATATCTGATTTTGGCGGTACCATGCGACTGGAGGTGTAGTGGAGTGTTGTGACGCACAGTTTTGAAACGGGACATCCAAGTGACCCTTTCATCCACGCGCATGACGACAACCTGTTACACCCTGGTCGCGCTGCATCCATGCCGCTTTGCTTCACCGTTGCTGCGCCCGGTGCCGGATACGAGGCACCCCCTCAACTAGCTGGACCGCATATCGGATGCGCTTGTCTATGATCTCCACCATTTAGCTCTCGGTGACACATATGGATAGCGAAAGCGATCTCTCCGATTTCATCAGCAGCCATCCGGTCTGCGCCGTTTATTTCAGCGGCCCTGATTGTACTGTCTGTAAGGCATTGAAACCGAAGCTTTTCGACCTGCTGGCTCACAGATTTCCACAGCTGGTAATTGGTGAAGTCGATTGCGCAGCAAGTCCACAACTGGCGGCCCAGCAAATCGTCTTCACGATTCCGACACTGATCGTGTACCTAAACGGCAAAGAAGGCATCCGCAAATCCCGTAGCTTCAGCCTCAACGAATTGGTAACGGAACTGGAACGGCCCTATTCGATACTGAGCATGGAATAAACATCTGTAGCACAATCCACAATATAGGGTGCGCCATGCGCACCACCAGGTATGAACCTAGAAACCGCAGTTGACCGCTCCATTCTTATAGTAAGATGTTGATACAAAATAAATTTGTTTCAATCTGCTTGCTCACCCGCAGGGTGCATCACGCTACGGACCGAATGGCACGCCCACGGCGGCGCATAGCTGCGTTGCAACTCCTTGGAATAGAATCACTATTCCGCGTCGTTGAGCCTTGCTCTGCACCCCCGTGGATGCACCCTTCACTCCGTCCAACTGCGGATTCTAGGATGAAGCATCACGGTTTGGCGCCGAGTCGAAACCCCGTGATAACTGAATGATTAATCAGCAGGCCGGAACATGGAGAATGTCTATGATGAGCAGAAAAGTCCGATTTACGATTCACCTGCTGTGCCTGAGCCTGATTCAGGGATCTGTGTGGGCGGGCGCCGGATGGACCGCCTATGGCCAGGTCGTGGAGCTCAATCCCACCACCGCCGGGCGCTTCCTGGTGGAGCTGAACGTGGCTTCAAACCCCAGTGGCTGCCGGGAAAAAGGCTGGTTTTATCGGGACTACACCGGTAACGGTGTGGAGCTGATGTTCAACGCCCTGCTCGGCTCGGTCACCTCGGGAAAACAGGTGCGCGTCTATGTGACAGGCCGCTGCGACCTGAATGGGTATTCCGAAATCTCCTCCGCCAGCATCATCCCCTGAGCCTCAGCCAACACAGCCCGAGCAGCAGCAGGCAGGCGTCAGCTTGCCGGGCTGTTTTCCGCTTTCAGATAACGGCAAAGCAGGCCACGGGGCAGACCGCTGACCGGCAGCTTCACCATCACCTGATAGCCTCCACCCGGCGCCTCCTGGATCGGATTGCCGTTGCGGTCCAGCATCTCCTGCAACTCGAAGCTGTGATTGCCTGCCGGCGTCATCAGTTCGAGCTGGTCACCCACTCTCAGTTTATTCTTTACATCCAGCGCCGTGAAACCGCTGCTCTGGTCAACGCCGGTAATCTCCCCAACGAACAGCTGGCGATCGCTTTGTGAACTGCCATAGCGATAGTTCTGCAACTCCTGTGATTCATGACGCTGATAGAAGCCATCCGTATAACCTCGATTGGCCAGGCTTTCGAGATCCGCCATCAGCTCGGGCCGGAAGGAACGCCCGGCAGCCGCATCGTCGATGGCCTGGCGATAGACCTGGGTGGTGCGTGCCGTGTAATAGTGGGATTTGGTGCGGCCTTCGATCTTCAGGCAGTCGACACCGATCTCTACCAGACGATGTACGTGCTCCACGGCACGCAGATCCCTGGAGTTCATGATGTAGGTGCCGTGTTCGTCCTCGAACATCGGCATCAGTTCACCGGGACGCCCCTGTTCTTCCAGATAGACCAGATTATCGGATTCCGGGTGACGGGGTGTACCGGTGAGATCCATGCTCAAATCGGGCCCGCCCACCGGCTGGCTGACCTTGTAGTCCCAGCGGCAACTGTTGGTGCAGGTCCCCTGATTGGCATCCCGGTGATTGAAATAACCGGACAGCAGACAACGCCCGGAATAGGCGATGCACAGGGCGCCATGCACGAATACCTCCAGCTCCATGTCGGGACAGGCCTGGCGGATCTCCGCCACCTGCTCCAGGGAGAGCTCCCGGGAGAGGATCACCCGTGACAAGCCCTGCAGTTGCCAGAATCGCACCGCAGCGGCATTCACCGTGTTGGCCTGCACCGAAAGGTGAATCGGCATCTCCGGCCAGCGCTCACGCACCAGCAGGATCAGCCCGGGATCGGACATGATCAAAGCGTCCGGCCCCATCTCGACCACCGGGGTGATGTCATCGATGAAGGTCTTCACCTTGGCGCCGTGGGGCATCGCATTACAGGCCAGGTAAAAAAGCCTGCCCAGATCATGGGCCTCGCGCATGCCGATCGCCAGATTGTCAGGCAGAAAGTCGTTGTTGCGCACCCGCAGGCTGTAGCGCGGCAGGCCCGCATAGACCGCATCCGCACCATAGGCAAAGGCATAGCGGGCGTTTTTCAGGGTGCCTGCAGGAGAGAGCAGTTCGGGTTTCTTCATTAAACCTGAGCCTATTTCAGCTCAACCTCCATGCGGTGAGTCATGGGGCCCAGGATGATGCCATCCCTTTGCACCTTGATGGTGACCTTTTCGCCCACCTGCGTATCCATCAACGCGAGCCGGATATCGGTGTAAGTGCTGATCCGCCGGTCATTGATGCTTAAAATCACGTCACCTTTCTTGACGCCCGCCTCCTCTGCGCCGCTCACATTGCTGAAACCGGAGATCTCCGGAGGCGAGTCTTCGGTATCGAGATACACGCCCAATTTCCCGGAGGCCGGCAGGTCCTGCCGTTTGGTCATGATCAGGTAGTCGCCCATCTCGGGATCCACCTCACTGCCGACCCTGGCATTGATCACGATGGCGGATGAGACCGGCACCCGGCGTTTCAGGCGGTTGGGGATACCTGTGCCGTAAACCAGATGGCCGACACCGGCCAGGATCACCATGTGCCCGTCGGGATGCTCGCGCAACCAGCCTGCGGCCCGCTCCGCCATGCCTTCATCCCATAGCAGCTGTATATCCAGGAAACGCTCGAAGTCACTGCTCTCGGTCTGTGGATGATGCTTGAAAATCGCTTCGAGTCGCTTCCGGTATTTCTCGTCGTCCCGATCGATCTGCTGCGGAATTCTGGCTTGCTGAGCTTCATCCAGACTCTCCATACCTCCCTCCCGCACCTGGTCAGTAATCTCTTTTTCGACATTCAGCGCGATCAGAGGGATGCCATGTTCCCGCGCATAGCGAAAAATTGGCCGGTAGAGACGGTAGTCATAGCGCCAGCGGTCGAAGTATTCCGTGCGGCGAATAAATTCAGCCTCGTCGATCTTGCCCGCGATGTAGTCATCCAGCACGGGCTGAAAGGGCTGTTGAAAAAATTCCAGCCCGATCGCCAAGACCGGATGACGGGCATGTTGATGCTCGATCACAGCCAGTTGATTCAGGTGATGTTCGTAGCGGTCATGGGATTCCCCGACGAACAGCACCTGCCTGTCGGATATCTGTTCGATCAGGCGGTCCAGGGTAATCAGGCTCGACAGATCAATCACTGTGGGAGCCTCCTCTTCTGTGGCCAGGCTGTCGCCCAGAGCGACCGTCAACAGGCCCGCCATCAAAAATCGTCTCAACACTGATTATTCCTCCAAACCTGTCAATTTATCTTCCGATCCCGTCTGCAATGGGTAGAATATGGGAACTATGCGCTCTATGACACAAAAACGCCTCTACTGGTTCATCCTGTTGATCAGCTTCGCTGTGAATTACAGTCACGCCGCCAGCCTGGTCATCAAACATGAGATCAAGGTCGCTGTTGCACCTGAAACTCAGTCCTTGAAGGTAACAGATCATATCCACCTGCCTGAGGACAGCCCGCTGGAGTTCAACCTCCATGCAGGTCTAGACCCGCACATTCTAACGCCGGGGGCGCAACTCACCAAAATCGGCGCATACTATCCCGGCTCTCCGCTTCACACCTATCGAGTCACATTGCCTGAAGACGTACGGGATTTCACCCTGGAATATGGCGGGAAGATTGCCCATGAGTTCCGTACCAGGGACGAGAGCCCCGGACGCAGTCAGCAACTGCTCTCGGGCACCATCTCCAGCGCAGGGGTTTTCCTGGATAGCGGCGTCGCCTGGTATCCAGGCTTTGCGGACACCCTGCAAAGTTTCCGGCTCAGCATCGAGCTGCCTGAAGACTGGCATGCGGTCAGCCAGGGCGCCGGCCCTGTGGTAGAAACCGAAGCGGGCAGGAGGGTGATCACCTGGCATGAAACCAATCCTCAGGATGATATCTATCTGATAGCTGCGCCGTTCCATTTCTACTCTCAACAGAACGGGCGGGTTCAGGCCCAGGTCTTCCTGCGCTCACCGGATGCGGCGCTGGCGAGGCGTTATCTGGATGCCACGGAGCAGTATCTCGCCCTCTATCAGGACCTCATCGGACCTTACCCCTACACCAAGTTCGCCCTGGTGGAGAATTTCTGGGAGACAGGCTATGGCATGCCGTCCTTCACCCTGCTCGGCTCACGGGTGATCCGCCTCCCCTTCATCCTGCACACCTCCTTTCCCCATGAAATCCTGCATAACTGGTGGGGCAACGGGGTCTATGTGGACTACCCGACAGGCAACTGGAGTGAAGGCCTGACTGCCTACCTGGCGGATCACCTGCTTCAGGAACAGCAGGGCAAAGGCATTGATTACCGCCGCTCCGCCCTGCAGAGATTCAGTGATTTCGTACGCTCTGAAAATGACTTCCCGCTGACCGATTTCCGCTCCCGCCACACCACCGCCAGTCAGTCGGTAGGGTATGACAAGAGCCTGATGTTGTTTCATATGTTGCGCCGCAAGCTGGGCGACGAGCATTTCATCGCAGGCTTGCAACGCTTCTATAAAGAGAACCTTTTCCAGACGGCCGGATTTTCCAGACTGCAAGACGCTTTCGAAGCCGTCAGCGGACGTGATCTGCAGGGATTTTTTGCACAGTGGACGCAACGCACCGGAGCCCCTGCGCTGGCGGTCAGCGATCTCAAGATCACACCCGGCAACACGGACTATCAACTGACGGGATTATTAGAACAGACGCAGGCCAACGATCCATTCCTGCTCGATGTGCCGGTGATTATCTACCTGGAGGACAGGAGCAAACCCGTCAGACACAGCATATCGACCCAGTCTAAGACTCAAGAGTTCTCGATCGATCTGCCTTCCCGGCCCTTGCGTCTCGATATCGACCCCTGGTTCGATCTGTTTCGGCAACTGCATGCGGATGAAGCCCCACCCACCTTTGGAAAACTCTTTGGCGCTGAAAAGATCCTCTTCGTGCTACCCGCTGATGCCGCCAAAGCACAATTTGCGGCATACAAAACCTTGGCTGAAAGCTGGAGCAAAGGCTATCCGGACGCAGCCATGGTGCTCGACAGCGATCTGCAAACCTTACCCGACCAGGGAAACATCTGGCTGCTGGGTTGGGAAAATCGTTTTTTTGCCAAGACCCTGGAGCAAACCAGCGGCAGTCAATTTCTCAAACTGAATGACGGCTTCAAACTCGCCGGACACGCTTTCCAGCTGAACACAGACAGTCTGGTTATGCTGAGTGACGGCAATAAAAACGCAGATCAGATCCTGGGCGTGATAGCCAGCAACAACACCAATGCCCTGAACGGGCTGACCCGGAAAGTCCCTCACTATGGCAAGTACAGCTATCTGGTATTCAGCGGCGAAGCGCCAGACAACCGTCTCAAAGGACAATGGGAGATCAGCGAATCCCCCCTAAGAGTAAATCTCTCCGGATCTGGAACGAAAATTGAACCCTTGAAACCCGCGCCACTCTGGCCGCTTTCAGTGAATAATGCCAATTCGAAACATGATGGTTGAATAGGCTCAGCAAGATAACACTGTTCGTAACCATACGAAGTGCTTTTCCTCATCCTGCATTTCTTAGCGGGCCATAAAAGCACCACGATCAGAGCCCGCCATTCAAAATCAGCAAACCAACCATCGAAAACATTTCAATGCCGCGCTGGTCAACCTGGAATCTTCCCTGACTAATCGAAATACCTGAAATAACGCTTCAGGGAACCAAGCGATGGCAGACGCCGAAAATGGAACACCCTGTACAGGAGTTCCAGCGTAAACAGGCCTGCAATCAACAGATAGTTGATCAGATTCGTGAACAGCGACCAGACCTCGATGGGGGCAAACAGGGCCAGCAGGATCGACTCGATCAGCATCGCAGCAAAGAACAGTGTCCAGACCCAGGTAAGCCGGCGCGTGTAGAGGAGCACCGCCGCGTCACTTTCCCTTTCCACCCGTCGGGCAAATTGCGTGATCAACGGCTCCTCACCGGGCTGGAGTGTGCGGCCGAAAATTACCAACAGGCCGCTGGCAATCAGTATGGGGGGCAAATAGAGTATGCTTGCATCATCGATAAACAGGCTGATCACCGCCAACCCAGCTATGCCGGGAACCGGCAACTCTGTCAGGCGTCCCTGGCCGGAACTGAAAATCAGCAATGAGTGAAGCAAAGCGATGATGAGTAAAATCCAGACTGCAGCCTGAGTATGTCCACTCAAAATGATCAGATGCAGTGCAATCGGGTAGCTGACGGTCAGCACCAGGGTGAGCACCCTGAGTTTTTTTATACCAACCGGTGATATTCGCACAGCTATGAAACCTTATGTTCCTAATGCGATTTCTATCGATGGCGTATAGGCAAGCAGCCTGATATTTGGAATACTGTGGCCTTATGCATAACCATCTCCCCATTCGATGCCAGGAATCATCTCACAGGACAGCCGGACCCTGTCAACCGCAATGATGTCAGCGGCGGGCGGTCAGTATACGTTTAGGACCTGATACAGGAAAACGTCCCCGATGAAGGTACTGTTTGTCTATTCCAACCGGGTGCGTGATCTGTTGCCCGCGCCCCCCATCGGGCTCAGCTATATCGCCTCGGCGACAGCGGATGCAGGCCATGAGGTGCAGTTCGTTGATCTGCTGATGTCTCCCAGTGGGATGCAAAAATTACAGGGCGCACTGCAATCATTCCAACCCGCGGTGGTGGCCATCTCGGTACGCAACATCGATAACGTGGTGCATCAGCGTCTCAAGACCCACCTGGACGAACTGGGACGCCAGATCAGCCTGATCCGCGAAGCAAGCCAGGCAAGCATCGTGTTGGGCGGGCCGGCCATCTCGATCCTCGGAAAACAGTCTCTGCAGCACATTGCCGCGGATTTCGCCGTGCTGGGTGAAGGTGAAGAGAGTTTTCCCATGCTGCTGCGCGAATTGGCTGGCAATCAGGACTTCGGCTCGATTCCAGGGGTTTGCCACCGCAGGAATGGCGAGGTTGTGGAAAACCCCGGGCAACTCCTGGCGCGTTTTGGTCCCTCGGGAATGGAGCGGTGGATCGACTGGAAAATCTATGAGCGTCAGGGTGCAACCTGGCCAATCCAGTGCAAACGGGGCTGCCCCCTGCACTGCACCTATTGCACCTATCCCACCATCGAAGGCAGAACCCTGCGCAGACGCCCGCCGGCTGAAGTGGTGGCAGAAATCAAACAGGTCGTCCGCAGCGTCAATCCCCGCTGTTTTGAAATTCATTGATTCGGTATTCAATCAACCTGAAAGTTACGCCATCGAGTTGTGTGAGGAGATCATTCGCTCCGGCCTTCGCGTCAAGCTGACGACCATGGGAGTGAACCCCCGCTCCATGTCAAGGGAGCTGCTCAGCGTAATGAAAAGGGCCGGCTTCAACTCCATGATGATAACCCCGGAGAGCGCCAGCGACCGGGTGCTGGATGAGATGCGCAAAGGCTTCACCCAGGATGATGTAAAACGCTGTGCAGAGCTGGTGCGGGAGTCCGGCATCCCCAGCATGTGGTTCTTCATGCTGGGAGCCAGGGGTGAAACCAGAGAGACGGCAAACGAGACGCTCAGTTTCGTGGAGCAGCATCTGAACTGGAATAACTGCCTCCCCATGTTCACCACCGGGATTCGTATTTTGCCCGGCACCGAGTTATCTCGTCAGGCCAGAGAGGACGGCTATCTGCAGCCCGATCAGGACCTCGCCGACTCGATTTTTTACTTCTCGCCCAAGGTATCGGAAGGCTGGCTGCTGCGGCGCGTCAATAAGGCCATCGCCAAATGCCCAACCGTGGTACATGCAGCGGAGGACCCCTCCAGCAGCTCAGTGGGCGGGAGGATATTCAGCCTGATGCATCTGTTTGGCGTTGCACCACCCTACTGGCGCTTTATTCCACGCTTCCTTGCACTGCCTTTTGTGCATAATGCCCGGAAACGGCAGTCGATTCGTATCCGCGCCCCACATGCCAGCAGCTGACCCGGCACGCGCAATGCCTGTACCCTCAGAGTTGTACATTTTGCTGTTCCTGGTAGTTACGCATCGACTGCGACTAAACATCTCATTTCCGGCAGATTTTGTAGTATAGTTTGCCGTTCAGCCCCGGTGGTTGTCACTTATTTATCTTTATTGATAGACGGAATTCCAAGAAAATCTGAACATGGCTGCATTATCCCCAGAAGAACTCGAGGTGGCGCAACTGATTGTCGAGACGTTGAATCTCGAAGATCTCGTAGCAGACGAAATTGACCCGCAGACCCCGCTTTTCCGTGACGGAATCGGCTTGGATTCCATTGATGCTCTGGAGCTTTCTCTCGGTATTAAACAGAAATACGGTATCCAATTGAAAGCTGACGATCAGAATATAGCCAATATATTCACCTCCGTGGCGACCCTCAGCCAATATATCCAAGCGCACAAATGACCATGGAGATTCAGCAGGACACCTTTGTCCCCGTTGATCACCCATGCCTTGCGGGACATTTCCCGGGGAACCCGGTCGTTCCGGGGACCCTCATTCTGCAGAACATTCTCCGGGCCCTCGCTGAGAAATGGCCTGCAGTGCGTGTTTCCAGAGTTGTTACCGCAAAATTTCTAGCACCATTGAAACCCGGCGAGCAATACTCGATGCGCATCACCAGACAGCCGGGAGTTGTAAATTTTGAATGCAGGCGAAACGGAGTTTTGCTCGCCACCGGGCGCCTCGATGGATAATCGATGTGAGCATAACCTGGAAACAACAGCGGGAACGGGGCAGCAGCAGCGCACTGCGCCTGATACTCTGGATTGCCCTCAATCTGGGACGCAGTAGCGCCAGGCTTTGCCTCTATCCCATCACGCTCTATTTCCTGTTGACCGGCTCCGCCCAGCGCAGGGCGTCAAAACAGTTCCTCAGCCTTGCACTCAACAGAAAGCCCCGTTTAGCCGATCTGGCAAAACATATTCATACCTTTTCCTCCACTATCCTCGACCGGGTATTCCTGCTGGCGGAAGACAAAGATACCTTCGATGTAACCTACCATCACCCTGAAATAGTGGTGGACATGGCGCAACAAGGCAGGGGCTGTATCCTGCTCGGCTCGCATCTGGGGAGTTTTGAAATCCTCCGCTCGATGGCCAAGCTGGAACACAACATCCCAGTCAAGATCCTGATGTATCCGCAACATAACGAGCGCATTACCCGGATTTTTGCCGAAATCAACCCAGCTATGGCAGCAACGGTGATTCCCCTCGGCAGAACCGATACCCTGATCCGGGTTGCAGAAGAGATTGCAGACGGCGCGTTGGTGGGTATGCTGGGGGATCGGACTGTCGAAGACGACAAGCTCACACACTGCACATTCTTCGGCAAACAGACGACCTTCTCCGAAGGTCCGATGCTGCTGGCCTCGGTGCTGAAAGCGCCGGTCATCCTCTTCTATGGCATCTACCGGGGGGGCAATCGCTATGACATCTATTTTGAACTGTTTGCCGATCAGGTGACGGTCGATCGCAACAACCGCTCCGCCGATCTCCAGCGATGGACCCAACGCTACGTCAATCGCCTGGAACACTATGCACGCCAGGCTCCCTACAACTGGTTTAATTTCTACGACTTCTGGAATGAGGATGAAACCGTCTCTTAACCGCCTGCTGCTTGCACTGCTGCTGTTACCGCTCATGACTTTGCAGGCTGAAATGCCAGATCAGAGAACCTGGTCCCTGGAAAACCTGATGCAGTCGATTGCCAGTATCGAATCCCGCAGCAATCGTTTTAGCGAAAGCAAGGAGCTGGCAATTCTCGATCTGACGCTGACCCAAACCGGCATACTCCATTTTCAGTCGCCTGACAGGCTGGACAAGCGGATTTTGCAGCCGGAGGCGTCCTCCTTTGAAATTGCAGGCTCGCAACTCACGATCAAATCCGCCGGAAATCCGGATCAGATCATGATGCTGGACGACAATCCGCAACTGCGCGCCTTCTCCGAATCCATCCGCGCCGTCCTGGCGGGTGACCTGCAGGCATTACAGCGCCATTTTGAGACCCGTCTGGAAGGCTCGCCGGAAGACTGGCAACTTTTTCTGGCACCTGTAGACAAGCTGCTCGGGATGCAGATTGATCACATCGAAGTCCAGGGCGAAGCAACGGAACTCAAACGCTTCATTGTGCTGGAGCATGGTGGAGACCGCACCACAACCACCCTCGAACCACTCCGTGACTAACCGGCAAAGAACCACTCTGGCGCTGTGGGTTGTGTTGCTGCTGCTGGCGCTCTGGTGGACCTTCAACAAAACCACGATTCGCTCCGACCTCAGCCTGTTCCTGCCCACCGGTGCAACCCCCGTTGAACGACTCCTGCTGAATGAATTGAATAATGGCCCGGCAACCAGACTGCTGCTGATTGGCATCCAAGGTGGAAGTGTGGAGCAGCGGGTAGCCGCCAGCCGGCAGATGGCGCAACAGCTCAAACAGAGCGAGCTGTTCTCCCGGGTGGATAATGGCGTTGCATCTGTCAGCACCATCCATCAGCGGCCACTGTTCAACTACCGTTATCTGTTGAGTCAGCATAGCAACCCTGATGCATTCACCACGGAGCGGTTGAAGGAGGCACTGACGGAGCGTCTGCGGGAGCTCCAGTCGCCCATTCCGTCTCCGTTCAAATCTTTGCTGCCCGCGGACCCCGGCGGCGAATATCAGGCCCTGCTGCGCCAATGGCTGCCGACATCACGCCCGCATCTCACCCAGGGCGTCTGGTCATCGGCGGACGGCAGCCGAACCCTGCTGGTTGTGGAGACCAAAGCCAGTGGTTTCGCCCTCGATGCACAGCAGCAGGCCGTTGAGCAATTACACAGTTCATTTCAGTCGGTTGAGCACAGTGATCAACTGAATCTCATCATCAGCGGACCAGGGGCCTTTGGGGTGCAGTCCCGTTCATTGATCCAGCACGAGACCCGCAACCTCAGCCTGCTTGCCTCAGCCGGCGTCATGCTGCTGCTGTTTGCCGCCTACGGTTCGAAACGCTATCTGCTCCTCGCGATCGTGCCGCTTGCCTCGGCATTCCTCGCGGGCATCGTGGCCACCAGCCTGCTCTTCGATGTCCTGCATGGCATCACCCTGGCATTCGGCATCACCCTGCTCGGCGTGACGATCGACTACCCGCTGCACCTCTTCAGCCATCTGCGTAAAGGTGAAACAACCGCCCTTGCCATGCAACGAATCTGGGGCACCCTCCGGCTCGGGGTGATTACGACCTGTATCGGCTATCTGGTACTGATCACCACCGATTTCACCGGTCTGCAACAGCTTGGGGTTTTCACGGTTGCCGGCCTGCTCGCAGCTGCGCTGAGCAGCCGTCTGATTCTCCCCTTGCTGCTCCCGGATGACACCAAGGCAGCAAAACTACGCGGGATCAGGCTGCTTGCTCCCCTGCTGAAACCAGCACCGGCACTCTCCCGGCTGGTGCTGGTCATGGGCCTGGCAGTGGCCATTTCATTGCTGTTCACCAGCAACTCGATCTGGCAGGATGACATCGGCAAACTCACACCCATCTCCGGCGCAATACTCAAACAGGACCGGGAACTCAGAGGCCAACTGCGTGCTCCTGAACCCAATCAACTCATTATTGTCACCGGTCATGACCTGGAAGCCACCCTGCAGACCGCCGAGCGCTTGAACACACTGCTGGAGCCTCTGATCGAACAGGGGGCCATCGGTGGGTTCGACTCCGCCAGCCGCTATCTGCCGAGCATTCAAACCCAGCTTGCCAGGCGTGCCGCCATCCCCCCGACGGAAATCATCGAGGCCCGTCTGATGGCAGCCCTAGAGGGTCTGCCGTTCCGTAAGGACGGCTTCAAAGACTTCATTGCCGACCTCGAAGAAACCCGTCAGCAGACGCCTCTAACCGAAGACGATCTCGACGATACCCCACCCGGCATGCGCCTGAAGGCCCTATTGAGAAAACAACCAGAAGGGTGGCTGTTGATGACGCCGCTGAGTCAGGTGAATGACGCTGCCGTGGTGGCTGATCTGTTACAGCAGCATCTGCCCGCCGCGCAATACCTGAACCTGAGAACCGAAACCAGCCGTCTGGTGAGCGGCTTTCGCCATCAGATCAATGAGCGCCTGGCATGGGGCGGCATGTTGATGCTGCTGGTGCTGAGCATCGGTCTCAAATCCTTTGTCCGCGTCATGCAGACCCTGCTGCCGGTGATCCTGGCAATACTGTTGACTACGGGACTGCTCTACTGGGCCGGCATTGCACTGACCCTGTTTCACCTGGTGTCACTCATGCTGGTGCTGGGTATCGGCGTCGACTACAGCCTGTTTTTCAGCCGCTGTGAAACGAATATCAAGGAACGCACGCGCACCCTGCATGCCCTGCTGGTGTGCGCTCTGAGTACCGGCCTGGTGTTCGGTATACTCGGGAGTTCCGAACTTCCCGTACTACAGGCGATAGGCCAGACCGTGGCGATCGGTGTGGGAATCAGCTTTCTGACCACCTTCGCCCTCGCCCGCAACCAGGCCAGTCCTATCCGGTTAATCCTTCAATGAAGTATTATTTACCGCCTAACGAAAGCATAAGATCCGATCCATGAGCCGGTCATATCCCCTAATTCATCATGCCCCGGATCAGGTCATCGCCTGGTACAAAGGCAGTCCGGTAAGCGCCGGGGAGTTCCTCAGCGATGTACTGCATACTGCGGAGTGGTTGCCCCGCTCTGCTCATGTGATCAATCTTTGTGATGACCGCTACCACTTCATGCTGGGGTTTGCCGCCTGCCTGTTGCAGAAACAATTGACCCTGCTGCCGCCCAACGCAACGCCTGGTGTCATCAATGAGTTGGTCAGGGAATATCCGGACTGTATCTGCCTGACCGACAAGGCTTTGGATGACCTGGTGATTCCCCAATTCCAGATCGCCCGAGAATCTGTCAAGCCGGGGAACGACTGCGCAGTCAATTCCGCAAATAGAACAGGATAGACTGGCGGCAATCCTTTTCACCTCAGGCAGCACCGGCAAACCCACGGCAAATCTGAAGTACTGGGGAGATCTGCAAAGCGGGGCTCGACTGGCCGCGAATCGGTTTGGCCTCCACGCGGACCAGGTCAATTCCCTGGTCGCAACCGTCCCGCCCCAACATATGTATGGTCTGGAGACCTCAGTCCTGATTCCCTGGTTTGGCGGTATCGGGGTTCACTCCGGCCGCCCGCTGTTTCCCGCGGATGTGCGGGATGCGCTCGCCTCCCTGGAGACTCCCCGGGTACTGATCACCACACCGCTGCACCTGCGCGCCTGTGTTGTGGCCGAGTTGCAATGGCCCGAAATCAAGTTCCTGATCTCCGCCACCGCACCGCTTTCGAAATCTCTGGCAGAGACAGCGGAACAGGTGCTCAGCACTCAGGTGCTGGAGATCTACGGATCTACTGAAACAGGCTCAATCGCTTCGCGACGCACCATTGCGGGGGACAGCTGGACCCTGTATGAAGAGATGCAGCTCTCCCGGACAGATGAATTATTTCAGGCACAGGGGCCCACAGTTGCCTCAACCCGTTGCGCTGGGCGACCGGCTGGAGCTCCTCGAGCCCCCTTTTTCAGACTGCTGGGTCGGCAGTCCGACATGCTCAAAATCGCCGGCAAGCGGGCCTCCCTGGGAGATCTCAATCACAAGCTGAATGCCATCGAGGGGGTGCAGGACGGTGCTTTTGTAGCGCCCGACAGCGCTGACAAAGAGATCACCCGACTGGCTGCCCTGGTGGTGGCCCCCGGCTTGAGCAAGGAAACCGTGCTTGAAGAACTGGCCCGATCCCTGGATCCGGCATTTCTGCCCCGTCCCCTCTATCTGGTGGAGAAACTACCCAGGAGCAGCACGGGAAAGCTGCCCCGGGAACCGTTGTTGCGAATGATGAACGAATTACAGACCTCCCATGCAAACAGCCAACCCGCCGGAGACTGGCCGCTGACAGGATGGCGACATACCGCAGATCCGAAAGACCACTCAAGGGAAGGAACTGGAATGCTAATAAACATTGTATGCAAACAGCTTTAATCGTTAGAATGCCGCTTTTTGCTGCCCCAGCATCGGCACAAGGATGCGCTGGTCTCATGGCCGGTGACGATTGACCTGATCATGCCAATTACACCGTTAAGTATTGCCCACTATACCCTGGCCAACGCCCTCGGCAGAGGTGTGCAGGATTCCTTAAATGCCCTGCAGTCGAACCGCTCCGGACTGCGTCCCTGCGATTTCGAGGATGCCGTCTTGGAGACCTGGATCGGCCGGGTGGATGGCCTTGAAGAAGCTCCCCTGCCCGAGAGCATGGCGGAATTCGAATGCCGCAACAACCGGCTGGCCAGACTCACCCTGGAACTGGATGGGTTCTGCCGATCGTGTCGCGGATGCCGCCAGAGAGTTCGGTGCAGACCGCATCGGCGTCTTCATCGGCACCAGCACATCCGGTATCCGCGCCACGGAAAATGCCTATCACTGACGCAACAGGGAGACCGACCGTTGCCGCATGATTACAACCCTTCACACAGCCATAACATCTTCTCGCCAACCTGGTTCGTGCGGCAATATCTCGGCCTGACAGGTCCTGCCCTGGCGATCTCGACCGCCTGCTCATCCAGTGCCAAGGTGTTCGCCGCCGCGCATCGATATATCGAGTCAGGACTGTGTGATGCGGCGGTGGTCGGCGGCGTCGACAGTCTCTGCCTGACTACCTTTACGGTTTCAATGCGCTGGAGCTTGATCTCAGCCTCCCCCTGCCGCCCCTGGGATGTCCAGCGGGATGGCATCAATATCGGTGAAGCCGCCGGATTTGCCCTGCTGCAACGCTCCCGTCCCCAGGACTCGCCGAGATCTGTTGCTCGGCTATGGTGAGAGCTGCGACGCCTATCATATGTCGACCCCGCACCCGCAGGGAAAAGGCGCCGCGCTGGCCATGCAGCAGGCCATTGATCGGGCGGGACTGAGCGCCAGTGATATCGACTATGTAAATCTGCATGGCACCTCCACCCACGCCAATGACGCGGCGGAGGACAGCGCTATCGTCACAACCCTGGGAGATCAGGTCCCCTGCAGCTCGACCAAAGGCTGGACCGGCCACACCCTGGGAGCCGCCGGCATTACCGAGGCGATCTTCTGCGCTGCTCAGCCTGCGGCATGGATTCATCCCGGGAACATTGCAGACCCAGCAACAGGACCCCGCGCTGCAGGCATCCATCCAACGGGAAAGCAGGCCCGCCAATCCAACCTATATACTGAGCAACTCGTTTGGCTTCGGCGGCAACAACTGCAGCCTGTTGTTTGGGAAATCCGTATGAAGCCGGTGTTTATCCAGGGGGTAGGCATAACTAGCTCCCGGGCTATCGGCCTGGGATGAGGCACAGCGCATCCTGAACGGTGCAAGTCCGTTACCAACCCGAGGATCTGCCTGCACTCAAACCGGAGATGCTCAAACCCAACGAGCGGCGGCGTCTCGAGCAACACCATCAAACTGGCTTTAGAGGCGATTCATGATGGCCTGGGCGCGCGCTCCCTGGCGAATGATCTGGCCACGGTCTTCACCTCATCCGAAGGTGACATGGAGATCGTCGATCAGGATCTGTAGAGCCCTGGACACCACTGACCGGCCTGTCTCGCCCACCCATTTTCACAATTCAGTGCACAATGCGCCGGCCGGCTATGCCTCCATCGCCGCGGGTTCCCGGAGTGCATCCACCAGCATCGCCGCACTACACGGCAGCTTCGCCAGCGGCCTGCTTGAGGCGGCGATCCAGACCTGCACCGAGCAGCAGCCGGTGATGCTGGTCGCTTATGACTATCCGGTTCCGTTTCCACTGAGTGATCCGATTCCGATCACCCTGCCCTTCGCCACCAGCCTGCTGCTCTCGGTAGACCCTGCTGCGGGCGACAATCTGGCAGAGCTGGATCTGCAATTGGCTCGGACTGGCGAAGAGACCGCCTGACCGATGCAGCAGCTCGAGCAGCTCAGACTGAACAACCCGGCAGCCAGGGCTCTCCCGCTATTGCAGGCCCTCGCTTCAGGCGACACAACGACAACTCATCCTGCCCTATCTGCCGGAGCTGAAGCTGGCCGTCGGGATTAAGCCATGCTAGCGCGCAGTGAACTCTGCCAGTCTGATCCCCCATGCCGGCAGCATGTGCCTGCTGGACGAGGTCCTTGCCTGGGACCGGGAATCCGTCGTCTGTCTGAGTCGATCCCATCGACGTGAGGACCACCCGCTGCGCGACGGCGAACAGCTGGCCGCCATCCACGCCATCGAGTATGGTGCCCAGGCGATGGCGGTGCACGGGGGGCTGATGGCGCGGGAAACCGGTGAATCCATCCGGCCCGGCTTCCTGGTCAGTCTGCGCAACGTGGAGTTGCAGGTTGAGCGCCTGGATCTGATCGAACCGCCGCTCACCGTCTCGGCCAGGCAACTACTCGCGGATGGCGGCAATCTGCTCTATCAGTTCGAAATCCATGCGCATCAATCGCTCATCGCCAGGGGTCAGGCCGCCGTCATGGCGCAAGCGGACGAGAAGCAATGAAACGTGCCTTGATCACCGGCGGCAGTGGCGATATCGGCAGCTGCAATCTGCCTGCGTCTTGCTGCCCATGGTGCGCATATCATCGTGCATGCCAACCGGCAGCTCGAACGCGCCGAGGCCATAGTCGAGGAAATCCGCAGCAGCGGCGGCTCCGCCGAAGCAATTGCCTTTGATATCTCGGATAGCGCCGCCACGGAACGCTCTCTGCAACAACTGCTGCAACAGGGTCCGATACAGATTCTGGTACACAATGCGGGCATCCACGATGACGCCCCCATGGCGGGTATGTCCTCAACTCAGTGGCAACGGGTGATCGATGTCTCGCTGAATGGCTTTTTCAATGTCACCCAACCGCTGCTCCTGCCGATGATGGCGACCCGCTGGGGACGCATCATCAGCATTTCATCCATCGCAGGCGTCATGGGCAACCGGGGGCAGGCCAACTATGCCGCCGCCAAATCAGGCCTGCATGGCGCGAGCAAGTCACTGGCGATCGAGCTTGCTTCCCGCGGCATCACCGCCAATGTGGTAGCCCCAGGCATTATCGAAAGCCGCATGACGACGAATATTTTCGACCGCGACAGCATCAAAAGACTGGTACCGATGCAGCGCACCGGCAGACCGGAAGAGGTAGCGGCTCTGGTAAATTTTCTTGCCTCGGATGAGGCCGCCTATATTTCCGGCCAGGTAATCTCAATCAATGGAGCCATGGCCTGACATGCAAGCCGCCGCCGTGATCCCCATCTACAATGAAGCCGCCACCATCCGCAGCGTGGTGCAGAGTGCACTCCAGCAAACCCCATGGGTGATCGTGGTGGATGACGGCTCTGAAGATGACAGCGTGGGGCAGTTGGAAGGCCTGGATGTCATCCTGTTGCGCAACCCGCATAACATGGGCAAAGGTTACAGTCTGCATAGGGGCTTGCAGCATGCCCTGTCGCTGGATGTCCAGGTGGTCGTCACCCTGGATGGGGATGCGCAGCACAACCCCGATGAAATTTCACGGCTGTTACAGACAGGCTGCAAGCCACCCGCACAGGATCATTATTGCCGCCCGGCTCAAACAACGGGAGAACGCACCGCGACTGCGCCTGTTTGCGAATAAGTTTGCCGATTTCTGGGTCTCCTGGGCGGCAGGTTACCCGGTGGTCGACTCGCAATCCGGCTTTCGTCTCTACCCGCGCAAGGCATTGGAAGTGGTGCATGTGCAGATCAGCCGGGAGAGAGGCTTCGTCTTCGAGAGTGAAATACTGATTGAAGCCGCCCGGCACAGAATCTATAGTATCTCGGTCCCCGTCGAATCGATCTATCGGCAAGGCGGGCGGGCCAGCCACTACAGACCATGGACAGATACCTGGCGTATCGTAGGCATGATAGCAGGGCGTCTGCTACGCAAGGGACTTTATTTAAGGGGTTTATTACAGGCCATTCATTTGATGCCTGATCCAAGGAAAGTTAATTGAAGGAACGTCCCATCATCCTGATTACCCGAATCTTCATCTAACTTTCATCCATCATCAAACCAAAGGGAGCAATCTGATGAAACATCTAAAAATTATTCTGTTCGGCGCAGCACTTGTTTTTACGCTGGGCCTGATGGGCTGCCGCACTGCACCAGTCTATAATGTGGAACAATCGCCGATCGCAGTCAGTGCGCAGGCCACACTCAAGGATATCAAAAAAGTAATCATTGTTGCGGGTGTTGGTTTGGGTTGGAAAATGCAAGAAAATGCTCCAGGCCTGATTACCGGCACCCTCAATCTACGCAAGCATACTGCCGTGGTTGAAATTCCCTACTCCATGACCGATTACAGCATCCTCTATAAAGACAGCGCTGAATTGGGCTACGATGGTTCCAGCATCCATAAAAACTACAACGGCTGGGTGCAAAATCTGGATCGGGCTATCCAGGCAGGCTTGTCCGTATTGTAATAGACACACTGACTCACTGCGGGGGCGCTCGCCCCCGCAGAAACAGCTTCAAACCCCAGAGCAATGTCTAGCAACCCTGAGCCACAGGGCATCGATTGGGACAGCCTATTCACCTTCTTTCTCACTTTAGTGGTTGTGATGTTTGGTTTGGGCCTGCCACTGTTTGTGACTTACCTGCATGCCTTACGCATTGCCATCACAAGTCGCTGCCGCACCCAACATCGCGCCTGTCTGTTGGTATTCGGCAAAAGGCTGACGAATGGCGTAGTGGACCAGGATTATCGATTGCGCCTGGACAAGGCAGCCGAACTGATTGAACAAGACCCGGATAGAAGCGTCATTCTGCTCGGTGGAACCCCTCGCTCCGAGCAAGTCAGCGAGGCCAGGACTGGACTGAATTATCTCAAGGAAAAAGGCGTTGATGGTCTCAGCGGCATCCTGCTTGAAGAGGGCTCGAGGAATACCTTGGAAAACCTGCGGCATGCGCGGAAAATACTTCAGTCGACAGACTCCAGTCCAACGCTGCTGATCACCAATCGTTACCATCTCGCCCGCAGCCGGATGATCGCCAGCAGCCTTGGTATCAAACATGCCTTATGCCCCGCCGAAGCAAGTTTCCCATTCACTCCGTCGGTGATGGGCAGACTGGTGTTCGAGGCCTTTTACATCCTCTGGTTCACTGCCGGAAAGACCTGGGCGCGCCTGACGGGCAATCAACGCATGCTCAGGCGAGTGACTTGATTTATGACGGAAACTCTATGTACCGATTAGCTCCACTGCTTTTGTTGAACCTGACATTGGCGCTGTTGACGAGTGCCGTCAGCGCAGAGGAATCGCAACCTGATTCCGCCGCTAAACCGGACACGGCATGGCATCTGCTGGGTGGTTTTGGCAGCTCACACCCAGGCTGGGGAGACACCGAAGAACGGGTCGAAACCGTCGATCTGATACTGCGCTATGAACGCCCTCAACCCGTGCTCAAGGGTCGCGGCTGGTATCGCAACCGCCGTTCGATCATCATAGAAACCGCCTTTCATCATCTGGCATCACCGCAGGATCCACCCATGTTTGGCCTCTATTTTCAGTCCTGTTGGACTTTCCGGCCCGGGCAGAAAGTGCAGCCATACTTTTTGGCCGGTGGCGGGCCGGTGTATACCCGCGCCGAGATACCTGGCACCAGTTCTAAATTCAAAGGCTCCTATCAAGCGGGTATCGGGATGCGGATTGGTCTGCAGGGTAGCGAGTTCACCATGGAATACCGTTTTCACCACCTTTCCAACGGCGGCATAGAAGAACCCAACGATCCGCTCAATTCGGATAAGCTGCTGTTCGGTCTCAAGCTCGATATCATGTAATGACTATGCCCAGTCGACGCCAATACATTCCTCCATTTTGTAAGCTTGATGGTGTGGGGGCACGCTTGCATAAGATCTGCGATGGCAATATATAGGTGAGCCGGTGCTGCTGCGGCTAGCCCTGAGTGTTCATTAACGATCTCAAGCGCACCCGCTGACTCGAAACTAAAGCTATGCACATCACGTGTTGGAGTCGCGATTTTCGTAATCAGTGAGTGCATGTCCCGCTCTCGCTGACAGCTACCCCTGCCAGCTTGTGTCAGTATCACTGAGAATGGGATTGAATATCTATTGGGTTGCATCGAACTCCGACCGCTGGTGAACAGCGGTGAGTATGCGCTCTGGGGCTTACATAATCACAGCGTCTTCAGGAAGTTTACAATGCATCAGGGGCCCGCCAGGGTTTGACCTCTCGGGATTACCGAGCTTGTCCATCAAATATCTAGGTCAAACTTGGAAAGCTGTTTCTCTATGCACTCACAGCCACTGAAAATTTTGATGACAAGTTACTTACCTGATAGCTTGATAATCGAGCAAAAGCTCAACTATAAAGAATATGATGCAAAAAAAGGTTGACCCGGATAAATCGGGCCAACCGCAAATCCAGTGTAACGAGGGTCCACTGGGCACAATAAATTTCGTCCTCAGGCGTTATAAATGGGAAACCTTCCTATTACCGCACCTACTTGGAATAGTAAATTATCAATTGTCAACAAAATGTGAGTACCGTTTTTTACAAAATTTTGACATTGGGTGGGAAACAATGTGTCTGAAAATCTAATGATTAATTAGATGTGGGGGTTGAGATGTCTTCTCTGAGAGTGTTGGTGATCGAAGATAATCAGGCGCTAGTGGCGAATATCTTTGATTATTTAGAGCCCTTGGGTTACATCATGGATACGGCGCCGAATGGAGTATCAGGTTTACACCTGGTTGGAGCGAATAACTATGACGCCATCGTACTCGACATCATGCTGCCTAGGATGGATGGCTGGGAAGTGTGTCGTCGCATACGCCAAGAGATGAGACTGGATACACCGGTAATCATGTTGACTGCAAAAGACAGCCTCTCTGACAAGTTGAGTGGATTCAAGAGTGGGGCTGACGACTACCTCATTAAGCCTTTTGCTTTACCGGAATTGGAAGCCCGACTCAATGCACTAACGCGCCGAGGAGGCGCTCCTATGCGTATTGAACGCCTGCTGCAGGTTGGTGAGTTATATTACGATATGGACACTTGCGAAGCGTCTAAGCGGGGTCAAAAAATCACTTTGAATCCTTCTTGTCGACGCATGCTTGAAATTCTGATGCGTGAATCACCGCGAATCGTACCCCGAGAAAGACTGGAATACGAGTTATGGGGTGATCTGTTGCCAGATAGCGACATTTTACGAACGCACATATATACATTGCGAAACTTAATCGACCGTCCTTTTGGTACGGAACAATTGATAACCGTACCCCGTCAGGGTTACCGACTCGACGAAGAAAATAAAGATGTTGAAACCATCGCTACGTAGCCGCGTAATATTTTCACTACTGTTATATGCGGCATTTGTAGCGATTTCAGTAAGTGGATTAGGTTATATGGTGAATGAGCGGGTTGAAGAGGTTATCTGGCGCTCTACACTGGAGACCGAATTTACCTATTACTTGGCATCTCGAAACCGAGATTCAGAGCCAATACGACCACAAACCAGTAGTCTGCAGACCTATGTGCTGGGGCTTAATTCTGCTTCTGAACGCCCCCCCCTGCAGAATTTCGCGATTTGCAACCTGGTTTGCACGATGAGTTCGTAATAGGTGATCGTCAATTTGCTGTATTAATCAAAGATTTCGATGATCGCCGCGTTTTTCTCGCCTACGATATAACCCACCTTGAGCAGTACGAACACCAGTTGTCTGCATTGATTGCCATCGGCATAGTTTTGGTAGGTGTTGCATTAGTATTTGCTGGCTCATGGCTTGGCTGGCGACTGAGCGCCCCGGTTCGTGACCTCGCTGAACGTCTTGGTCACTTTGATCCACAGGCACGCGGTGAACGTGTGGACCGTGAATACCGTGATGCGGAGATGACTACCATTACCAATGCCATCGATGCATATATGCAAAGACTCGACGGATTCATTGAGCGTGAGCAGGAGTTTGCCAGTACCGCCAGCCATGAACTACGCACACCAGTAGCTGTTATTTCGGGCGCAATTGATGTTCTGAAGGCAATTCCTGACTTGCCTAACAAAGCCTTCCGGTCTTTGGCGCGAGTTGAAAGTGCAGTGAGCAATATGCAGGAGATGATTAATGCCTTCCTGTATCTGGCTACAGAATCAGGTAGTACAAAGTCTCATGATGAGATATGTCAAGTAGATGAGTTAATATCACAAATTGCCGATGACCATAGTTATCTTCTTGAAAATAAGGATCTGAAGGTCAATATACTCAGTCTTGAACCCTGTTCCATCGTCGCACCACCCATCATCGTTATTATTGTTATTAGTAATTTGATCCGCAATGCTATAGAGCACACGGCATGCGGAGCTATTGAAATTGGTCTGGCGTCAGGGATTTTGACTGTGACGAATTATTCACAGCACATTACACCTGGCGAAGTTGCCAAGATTTTTCAAGAAAGGGTGCGAAAAACGGAAAATGGTAACCGAGGCAATGGTCTTGGACTAAATATCATCGATCGCTTATGCGCACATGCGCATTGGCAGTTCAATTTTTCAAGAGATGGCAATGAAATGGCAAGGGCACGTGTAGATATGACGGCAACTTTGCTACCAGTTTATGATGGTCTGAAAAATTGAGGTTTTTTCGCTTTGCCCATCGCCCAAGTTCTTACAATGAGAACAACCTGCATTTTCGCTCTCTGAAGTGGCTTTTATATTAGCCATTTGAGTGAGTCAGACGCAATTTGCCAGTTAAGTGAGGAGGCATCATAAGCTCCTTGTCTATCGGAATCTTATGATGCTTCTGATCACGTTCCTTCCTGGTTATTTTCATTAGTGATACGACATTCACATTTTATTGACGCTAGATTCATTAATATCGTTAAAAATTTGGTAATAGTTTCCCATATGAGACATTTGTCGAGTAATGGATTGTATTTTGAAAAAAACCCCAATATGAGCTTTTGTTATGGCAACAGTAAATCTTAAGAATCGTTACAAAGTTGGTGAACTAAGGGAATATTTTGGCATCAATACTGACACGCTACGAGTCTACGAGACTATCTGCCAGTTAACTCAGGTCTATTTGGCGCCTTCGGGTGATCGTGTTTATGATCAACTCGACCTGTCACAACTGCAATTTATTCAGCATACGAAGTCGAAGGGCTTCTCGCTTGATGAGATCGGACAACTCATGGGGATGGGTGAGAAACCACTAATAGCATGTGATAACTTGCGTAAATTGACTCACGAGAAGCTGAAAGAGGTGGAATATCACATGAATGAACTCGAAACCCTGTGTGAGGAACTGACGCTTCTGATCAGTCTATGTCGCGATAAGAATGATTTGGGTTCGCAATATAGTAATTGATCGGGGAAGCACCATTATTTGTAGTAGTCGCAACTTGACCTGACAGTTACCGGTTTCGATGGTGTGACTGTCAGGTCAAATTTAACCTACGATTTATAATGAACTCCCATGCAGCTACCTGCGAGCTGAGAAAATCCCGGAACAGCGCGAACACGGCTTTTTCAGACCAGCAGCTTGCAGGCATTGGCAATCGTTTCCACCGCCCGCTCATTCTGGCGCACGAATGGATTGCTTTGATCCCAGACATATCCGGCCAAAACAGAACAGATCTGCTGCTGAAACACCTCCTGCTGCATGGCACTGAAAAAGATGCTTGGCAGCCGATTGTCATACCAGGCGGTTACAAAGGTGCGGAAGGTGTTCACCCCCATCATCAGATGCTCCGCATACTCCTGCTCCCAATCAGGCGCCTCCCCGTTGAATTGACGGATCAGGGTCCTGGCAGCCCGGTTGGCGGACTCCATGGCGAGGGTGACGCCCGATGAAAAAACCGGATCCAGAAACTCCGTGGCATTACCCATCAAGGCGAAGCCAGGGCCGTGCAGACGTTTCGCGGAGATGGAATAACCCCGAATACTCCTTACCGGAAAGGTAAACTCCACCCCGGATAATCTCTCTCGGGTGGCGGGACTGTCATTCAGGATGGCGCGAAGTTTCTCGTCCGGGTCATCCGGGTAACGCGCAAGAAAGTCCGGCTTGGCGACAATCCCGATGGAAGTCTTGCCATTGGAGAAAGGAATGATCCACATCCATGCATTATCCGGATCATCCATCAGGCAGATCCAGATGCGCCCCTCGGCCTCCCCGGCAGGCCGCCGGTCTCCTGTTACATGGGTAAAGAAGGATTCACGTAGCGGCAGACTCGAAGCCTCATCCAGACCCAGCAGACGCGGCAATACACGACCATAACCGCTGCCATCCAGGATAAAACGCGCGGAAATATTGAGCTTATCGCCATCCGGCCCTTCGAGGGAGGTCACGGAGTGTCCACCCTCCGCAAATTCAACCTGGGTTACCCCATATTCCCAGAGAATAGGGATACCTCTGGCTGCCACCGCATCCGCCAGGGCTTTATCAAACTGATCTCTGGGAACCTGGTGAGTATAGCTCCAGCCATTGGTGAACTGCTGAGAAAACTTGAAGGTACAGGTCTCATCCCCGCGCTTGAAAACTGCACCATCCTTGATGATGAACTGCTGATCACGCACTGCATCCAGCAGATCCGCCTCCTGCAGAAGATCCATGCAACGGGGTAACAGACTCTCACCAATCACGAAGCGTGGAAACTTCTGTTTTTCAACGATCAGCACATCCAGGCCTGCTTGCTGCAGCAGGGATGCCGCCGTCGATCCCGCCGGGCCGGCGCCAATAATCAATACATCCGTAGCTCTATCCAACATGGGATCAGTCGCGAGTCTTCCAATTAATAATGATATTTGGCGTTAATTCACCCAGGCTCTGGCGTTCCTGAACAATCTCAGCCAGGGGCCATCCTCATCCCAGTCATCGGGATGCCATGAGTTCTGCACGGTTCTGATGACCCGTTCCGGATGCGGCATCATGATGGTCACCCTGCCGTCTGTAGTAGTCAGACCGGTAAGTCCGTCCGGCGAACCATTGGGATTGGCAGGATACCGGGTGGCTGCCTGACCATCGTTTTCGACATAACGCAGGGTCATCAATTGCTTGGCGGCCGCGAGATGCGCGTCATTTTTGAATTCAGCGCGGCCCTCACCATGCGCCACCGCGATAGGCAGCATTGAACCCGTCATTCCCTGCAGCAGAACGGATGGCGATTCGACCACCTCGACCCTGATGAAGCGGGCTTCGAACTGTTCAGACCGGTTGCGCACGAAGCGCGGCCACTGTTCCGCACCAGGAATCAGCTGATGCAGATTGGAAAGCATCTGACAGCCATTGCACACGCCCAGTGTGAAGCTGTCCGGGCGGCTGAAAAAGGCCTGAAACTGATCCCTGGTGCGACTGTTATAGAGAATCGATTTTGCCCAGCCCTCACCGGCGCCCAGCACATCGCCATAGGAAAAGCCACCACAGGCCACCATGCCCTTGAACTGTCCCAGAGAGGCGCGTCCCTCCATGAGATCGGTCATATGCACATCCACGCAGTCGAATCCGGCACGGTGAAATGAGGCCGCCATCTCCAGCTGACCGTTGACTCCCTGCTCCCTGAGGACAGCGATACGCGGACGCACCCCGCTGGCAATCATCGGCCCCGCCACATCCTCATCCAGCTCAAAAGCGAGCTTTACCTGCAGTCCCGGATCATCTTCCGCAATCCGCGCATACTCCTCCGCGGCGCATTCAGGATTGTCACGCAATGCCTGCATCTGCCGGGTGGTTTCAGACCAGGCCTGCTGGAACTCAATGCGGCTGCCGGATAAAACCAGCTGACCGTTGCGGCTGAACTCAATCCGGTCATCGGTGTTGAGTGTGCCGATCACATGACTGACTTTACCCAGGCTGGCGTCACTTAACTGCTTGAGCACATCATCCGTATCGGTATGCCTGACCTGAATCACCGCGCCCAGCTCTTCACTGAACAGTATCGGCAAGTCTTCCTCAAACACTTCGTCGAGATCGATGCTGACGCCACAATGCCCAGCAAACGCCATTTCGCACAGGGTTACGAAGAGACCACCATCTGAACGATCATGATAGGCCAGTATCTGCTCAGCCCTATTCAGCTCCTGAATAATGTTGAAGAAACGTTTCAATGCTTTAGTATCTTTAACATCCGCACCGTGATGTCCCAGCTGTTTGTAGACCTGGGACAGGGCTGAGGCGCCCAGCCGGTTCAGCCCCTTACCGAGATCGATCAGGATCAGGTCCGTATCACCCTGGTTCGTGCGCAGCTGCGGGGTGAGCGTACCGCGAACATCAGTCACCGGGGCAAAGGCGGAGATTATCAGAGAGAGTGGAGCCGTCACCTCCCGCTTCTTTCCCCGCTCTTCCCAGACCGTTTTCATCGACATCGAGTCCTTGCCCACCGGAATGGCAATACCTAAGGCCGGACAAAGTTCCATGCCAACCGCTTTGACCGTCTCATAGAGTCTGGCATCTTCACCCGGGTGTCCTGCCGCAGCCATCCAGTTGGCGGACAATTTTATGTCGGCGATTTTCTCTATCCGGGCTGCTGCAATGTTAGTAATCGCCTCGCCTATCGCCATACGTCCCGAGGCCGGGGCATCCAGCAGCGCCAGGGGAGTCCGCTCACCCAAGGCCATCGCCTCGCCGGTGTAGCCCATCAAGCCCGATGCTGTCACCGCAAGATCAGCCACCGGCGTCTGCCAGGGACCCACCATCTGATCGCGGGTCACCATGCCGGTGATGGAACGATCACCGATGCTGATCAAAAAGGTCTTGTTCGCCACGCCCGGCAGATGCAGCACTCTCAGCGCCGCCTCTTTCAGATCGATACCCTCGAAACTCAACTCAGGCTTATGGAAGGTCCGGCAATGTACATCCCGCAGCATGCGCGGCGGCTTACCGAACAGCAGCGGCATAGGAATATCGATGGGACTGTTATGAAAATAGGCATCACCCAAAAACAGATGCTCATCATCCGTGGCCTCGCCAACCACCGCATAGGGACAGCGTTCCCGCTCACAGATCGCTTTGAACTCTTCCAGCTGGTCGGCATTCACCGCCATCACATAGCGTTCCTGGGATTCATTGCACCAGATCTCCATGGGTGACATGCCGGGATCGTCATTCGGCACTGCGCGCAATTCGAATTTCCCTCCCCGGCCTGCGTCATGCACCAGTTCCGGCAGCGCGTTGGAGAGACCTCCCGCGCCCACATCGTGGATGAACAGGATGGGGTTTTCATCACCCCGCGCCCAGCAGCTGTCGATGACTTCCTGGCAGCGCCGTTCCATCTCCGGGTTGGAGCGTTGCACCGAGGCAAAGTCCAGATCTTCGGCTGAGGCGCCGCTCGCCATACTGGATGCGGCCCCGCCTCCGAGACCGATCAGCATGGCGGGTCCTCCGAGCACCACCAGGGGCGAGCCACTGGGGAATGTGGTTTTCTCGATGTGCTCCTCGCGGATATTACCCAGGCCGCCGGCCAGCATGATCGGCTTGTGATAACCTCTCAACTCACTGCCGTCCGGCCCTGCAACCCATTCTTCATAGGTGCGGAAATATCCACACAGATTGGGCCGCCCAAACTCGTTATTGAACGCCGCCGCACCGATCGGGCCTTCCAGCATGATATCCAGGGCAGAGACAATCCGCTCCGGTTTTCCGTGATCCGACTCCCAGGGCTCCTCGGCGCCGGGAATCCGCAGATTGGAGACGGAAAAGCCGCACAGGCCGGCTTTCGGTTTCGAACCCTTGCCGGTAGCGCCCTCATCCCGGATCTCACCGCCGGAACCGGTTGCCGCACCCGGGTCCGGTGAGATCGCGGTGGGGTGGTTGTGGGTCTCCACCTTCATCAGGATATGGATATCTTCCTGGCCGAACTCATAGGTGCGGTTCGCCGGATTGACCACGAAGCGCTCTGCCTTTGGACCTCTGATGACCGCTGCATTGTCCTTGTATGCGGACAACACGTCGTCCGGCGCACACTCGGTGGTATTCCTGATCATTTTGAACAGAGAGAGTTTCTGGGATTTACCATCGATGATCCAGTCCGCATTGAAGATCTTATGCCGGCAGTGCTCCGAGTTGGCCTGCGCGAACATCATCAATTCCACATCAATGGGGTTACGACCCAGCCCTTGAAAACTGTCCACCAGGTAGTCGATCTCATCGTCGGAGAGCGCCAGTCCCAGCTCGCCATTGGCCTGTACCAGCGCCGGACGACCACCTTCCATAACATCCACCTGGATGTAGGGTTTGGGATCGGCGTGTGAAAACAGACCGCTGGCGTCTTCCATATCCAGCAGCACGACCTCAGTCATCCGGTCATGCAGCAGTGCCATGGCCCGGTTCAACTCGGCATCACTCAGCTCGGGCTCACAACGCAGATAGTAGGCAATGCCGCGCTCGATGCGTTTGATACTCTGCAAACCGCAATGGTGGGCAATCTCTGTCGCCTTACTGGACCATGGGGAGATAGTGCCCGGCCGGGGGACGACCAGCAGCAGCAGCCCTTCCGGATCATGTCCGGCGAGTTGCGGGCCGTAACTTAGCAGCCGCTCGAGGATAGCCTGCTCTTCATCACTCAGCGTCTGATCCAACTCTGAAAAATGCATGTATTCGGCATACACACTGAGCGGCCTGTCAAGCTCGGACGCCAACCGTCGGATGAGTTTTTGATGACGAAAGTCGGAAAGTGCGGGTGCGCCACGGAGAATCAGCATCGTCTGGCCTTTACTGCAGTTGAGTTGGGGGCCAATGATACTAGAAAAACCGCCCCGAGTTGATGATTCCGGCCGAAGCTACAAGATTGTTGTTAAATTCTGCTCAAAGCGTTTTGAGGTACTCGATCAGCGCTGACTTCTCCGACTCCGGCAGTTCTGCTCCAAATTCATGTCCCTGATTGCCGTTACCTCTACGGTTCACGTCAAAACGCGTACCGATCCTCTCAGCTTCTTTGCCCTGGAACTCAAATCCGACATGGGTTGTGTCATAGACATCGTAGCCCCGGTAAAAGATCTTTGTCCGATCATCTGCCGGTGATAACAGCTCGCGCAGATTGGGCACCGAACCATTGTGCAGATAGGGCGCGCGCAGCCAGACCCCATCCAGGTGTACCGCGACGTAACCACCCAGGTCTTCATCCTCCACCATGCCTCTGCGCTTGGCGCCCAGTTCAGCCGCTTTACGGTTGGCAGCCTTGGCCGCATCCGTACTCCAACTGGCGATGCGGTTGGGATCGGTTCCCACTTCGTCGAGGGGTACCCGTTTGCCGGTGCGTTCGCTGGCATGGCAGGTGGCGCAGTTTTGATGGAATACGGTCTCTCCAACAGCGACCAGGGGCGCATCGATTGGAAATGGATAACTCGGGGCCTGCAGTTTTAAAAGATAGTCGAGCAGCCACTGCATCTGCTCCTCGAAGTCGTCCTGGGGTTCAGCGATGACGCCCAGGGCGGAATCGACCAGTACCGAATAGGCGTCATAGGTGGCGCCGTCCCAGTTGATGCGCATCCCCTCTTCCGGCTTGTATTTCTGCAGATTCCAGATGGACGGAAAATCGCTCGGTCCATAGGTGCCGTCCTCCTCCATCTCCAGCATGAAGTATTTGGTGAGGTTCATTGCGTCATCCCTGCCATGCCCCCAGGGAGCCATATCCTCGCGCTCCATCCAGTCGAAGTTGCGTTCCAGTATGGCCTTCTGGGTGAAGGGGATGATGATGAATCGATACAGCAGCTGATCCAGCAACGAAAGATCGGTCACCTGTTTGATTTCACTCAGCAGGTTATCCGCGTTGAAGCGGGGATCATTTGCCGCATCCCGCAGGAAGCTGAAAAATCCCTGCACGTTCGAGGTGTGTCCAGGTCCTGCGGCCACAAAGACAGGTTTCGCATCGGGGGATGTCCGGTATGAGGTGGTGTGGCAGACCGCGCAGGTATTGCCCACCCGTGGAAATCCGACGATCTTCTTCGTGAAACCAATAGGCAGTTCCTTACCCTCTTCCCAGGCGATGCCCAAAGAGGCATAACCACCCTGGCCCGGCAGATACTCCGGAAACATCCTCGGCAACACCATAAAGATCCAATAGGGCAGCCCAGCCTCGTTCTCCCCGCCAATTGAACCGTACATGAAGCGCTCTTCAGCAGTCGCAAACGGGGCTTGATCCACTTCCCTGAAAAATTTGTACCAGGCAATGAACCCTCCTGCAGCGACCAGAATGGCAAGCAGGGCGATCACCAATGACCATTTGTACTTGTTATCCAGCGGCATGTTCATAACCGTGCTCCAGGCAGATCAAAATGTCTTCAGATATTCAAGCAACGCCTGCTTGTCTGAGTCCGGCAGTTCCGTACCATAGGCCGCGCCTTCATGGCCCCGATTGGAATTTCCCGCCACCCGGGTATCGAAGAGAAAGAATGATTTCTCTCCTTCGACAGCGACACTGGTGACGAATCCGACATTCACCGCATCATAGACGTCATATCCCCGATAGAACTCCTGGGGACGCTCTGCAGCGGGTTTGAGCAGATCAAGCAAGGTCGGCACCGAGCCGTTGTGCAGATAGGGCGCCCGCAACCAGAGGCCGTCCAACGGCATATTGGCGTAACCGTTGGTCTTGCGAAAATGGCTGAATCGTTCGTCCCCGTAACCGGCATATAACAGGTTCTGGTTGACTGCCAGGGTGCGGGTATAGGAGTCGAGGCGATAGCGGTCGGTACCAATCTCATCGATAGGCGTCACCGTACCGACCCGCGCCCCGGAAAAATCCGTGCCGCTGACGCCATGACAATCCGCACAATAATGGGCATAGAGTTCGGCGCCCCTGGCAGCCAACGTCTGGTTTACGGCCCATGGCCATGCCGGCGGTTCACTGTCCAGCAACCACTCCTCCATGCGTTTGATGCTTGCACGATCCAGGGTCGGGGGTGTCGCCCCGGCGCCGAAGGCTGCAGAACGATTGCGTTCCTGCACCCGGGTATTGTTGCCGTCCCAGTGCAGCTGCATGCCCTCCTTCTGCCGCTGGCGCCAGATGGAGGGAAAATCAGTGGTACCCACCAGCTCTTCCGGCGCCGCCTTGTGCAGTGGAAAATTGAAGATCACCTTCGCCGAGTTGAAGGTATCCACCCTGCCCGGCCCCCACTCCGGCTGCTGCTCGACAAAGCTGAATCTCTCCTTGAGCATCAGGATCTGGTCACGCATCAGAAACACAGCCAGTGGGTAGACCAGATAGCGATCGAGAAGATCCAGATCTGCATCCATTGACTCAATCACAGGCAGGATGAAGTCAGGTGAGAAACGCGCATCCGCCGCACAGTTGAAGAAGAACTGCTCGAAGGCAAACAGATCCAGGGTGTTGGCCGGCATGCCGACGATGAGCTGTGGTTCGCTCTCAGGGGTCTCCCTCAGTGTGTTGGTGTGGCACACAGCACAGTTGAGAAACACCCGGTCGATGCCGGTTACACGCCGCGTGGAAACACCGACAGGCAGATCCTTTCCCTGCTCGTACAACATGCCCAGTGAGGCATAGCCTTCACCCGGCAGATAATCAGCACAGACAGTCGGCAGCGCCCTCCAGATCCAGTAAGGAAATCCGGATGCGCGTTCACCGCCGGTGGAGCCATATTTAAAGTGCTCTATGGGATCTTCATGGACCACCGGCTGGTCACGGGTGAAACGTAAAACCAGCCAGAGCGTTACCAAGACGGAGAGCGCCAGGAGTACCGACAATACCCAGAAACAGATCTTGCAGCGCCGCACAGACTTTACAGGATGGCCTGCAACAAGATCGGGCACCTCTACCGACATAACCTGCTCCTGTGGAGTTCTGATTGAACATTAAACAGATTCAGAAAGGTGCAACCAGGCGGAGAGGCAAATAGGTTGCGCTGCGATAACTCAAACGTTAACCGCAATAACCAGAAAGGGTCGTCATCAGTCTGATACGCAAGACTTTCCATGCTGTCCTCTTTTGAAATTATTATTTTTTATCCCTGTAAATCAAAAACTAGATGAGGCAGACCCAATTACAAGTCTGCTTAACCCTTAGGGTTTTGTGATTATTGGATATCAGGCAACGCATGCACCATGCAAAAGACAGTCCTTCTGGAAAGATAATTTCGCCCGATCCTGATTGACTGAATACTATAACTGTACGCCTCAGTAGGTTGCGCCATGCGCACCGTAGCGGGTGCAATTCAGAGTATTTGGTGCGCACGGCGCACCCTATATTTAATTTCGTAAAAAGAGATCCTGCAGCTTCGCTCCTTTGGTTCATCGAGCTTTCTTGTATGGACTCAGTCATTCAACCGGATCAAAACTATACTGACGAAAAGGCAGAACAATCCAATGATCTGTACCCATCGGGAGAAATCACGAGATGAATAAGGTGTCCATTGCGAAGCTCAGCGAACTGCATGACCGGGAACCTGCCTATGCGCTGGTCGGGGAGGTCGATCTGGTGGTGGTGCGTTACGATGCTCAGGTCGCAGTCTTCTATGGCCGCTGCCTGCATCGGGGCGCATTGATGGCGGATGGTTTTGTTGACGGCAACAACCTGGTGTGCGGCGTTCACTATTGGGACTACCGTCTTGATTCGGGGGTTTCCGAATATGCCAATGAGGAGGCGCTGCCGAAGTTCAATGCCTGGGTGGAAGCTGATGAGGTATTTGTCGATGCGGATGAAATCGACGTCTGGGCAAAAGACCATCCCCAGCCGTTCCAGCGTGAGGCATATCTCGGACTCTATGCGGACACCGGACATGGGGCGCCTGAAGAACCCTATAACCGCCTCATTCAGAACTATGCAAAGCACGGCCTGACCAAGACCGGGCAGCATGGTCAGGTGGAAGCCATGGGAGTGCCACGGCGCGAACTGCCGGATTGGGACGACATTCAGATTCTCACGGCGCAACTCCATCGGATGCCTCTGCTGGATGAGCACCCGGTCGGCACCGACGTGGTGATCGGGCCGAATGCCAACAAACCCCTGACACTCAGGATTCCGCTCTTCATCTCGGACATGAGCTTTGGCGCTCTTTCCGAACCCGCGAAGATCGCCCTTGCGCAAGGCGCGGAACTTGCCGGTACGGGCATCTGTTCCGGAGAAGGAGGCATGCTGGCGGAAGAGCAGGCAGCCAATTCCCGGTATTTCTACGAACTGGCTTCAGCGCGATTTGGCTTTGACTGGGAGAAACTCAGCCAGGTGCAGGCGTTCCATTTTAAAGGTGGTCAGGGCGCCAAGACCGGCACCGGGGGACACCTGCCGGGAGCCAAGGTCAAAGGCAAGATAGCCCAGGTTCGCGGCCTTGAAGAAGGTGAACCCGCGATATCTCCATCCCGTTTCCCGGACTGGACAGAACTCAGCCAGATCCGTGATTTCGCCGCTCAGGTCAGGGAGCGCACCGGGGGCATCCCCATCGGCTATAAGCTCTCGGCGCAGCACATAGAAAAGGACGTAGACGCCGCCCTGTCAGTTGGAGTGGATTACATCATCCTGGATGGCAGAGGCGGCGGCACCGGAGCTGCACCGATCATCTTCCGGGACAACATCTCGGTCCCCACCATCCCCGCCCTGGCCAGGGCGCGCCGCCACCTGGACCGACTCGGGCGCAGCGACATCACCCTGGTGATCACCGGCGGACTGCGCAAGCCCGCCGACTTCATCAAGGCCATGGCGCTTGGCGCCGATGCCATTGCGGTCTCGAATGCCGCCATGCAGGCGATTGGCTGTATCGCCATGCGCGCCTGCCACACCAACAACTGTCCGGTGGGCATAGCCACCCAGAAACCGCACCTGATGGATCGACTGATCATCGACAAATCCGCCCAGCGCCTGAAAAACTACTTCGATGTCTCGGTGGAACTCATGCAGGTCATGGCCCGCGCCTGCGGACATGATCACCTTTCGAAATTCAACCGGGATGACCTCACCACCTGGAAAAAACAGCTGGCCGAGCTTTCCGGAGTCGAGTTTGGTGGGATTAACTGAGCGCGAGTATTGATCAAACCTGTCTGATTCTCTTGAGTTAGTGTCGACTGCCAACCCGTATCAGCCAAATTTACTCCTGAACATAAAGAAAACCGCGCCTACAAGACAGATTCCCGCCCACAGGTAGTCGAGTTTAAGCGGCTCCTTCAGATACATGACCGAGAAGGGCACGAAGACTGAGAGCGTAATGACTTCCTGTATTATTTTCAGCTGTCCAACACTGAGCACGGTAAACCCGATTCTATTTGCCGGCACCTGAAACAGATATTCAAGCAGTGCAATACCCCAGCTTACGAATGCTGCAATTATCCAGGGTTTGTTGTTCAGCTCTTTAAGGTGTGCATACCACGCAAAGGTCATAAACACATTGCTGCATAAAAGCAAAAATATTGATATTAAAACCGGATGCATCCAGATTCTCTTTATGAAAAAACTGTTTGTACCAGGCCGCCGCCGGACGACCGCCCATAGTTGATTGAGTAAGAAATTTTATTGATTCGCAGTGTCTGGAGTCAGGAAGTGCTGGTGTCGTAATGGAGTGCTTCCTCTCCATGAGGTTCGTGCTTGACCGACATCCCTGTAACTGGTGCTGACATGATTGCTGCGGTTGCGGTACATGATAGCCTGTTTCAATCCTTTCCACCGCATCCTTAACCAGAGTCCTTGCTGATGACTTTTCGTTACACGGTCTCGGAAATCATGGGCATCCAAGTCTTACTCACCAACTGTCTTAAATGAATTTTATCGCGTCAGGCACGGATCGCTTTTAAATATATAATTGTTTTCTGATATACTGCCTCGTTTTTGCAGTTCTTAAGCCGAGGTAGCCGATGTTTCAACTGACCTGTCCGGGTAAACAGTGCGTCAAGAATGATGTGCTCTCAGGTCTCACGGTTGCCCTGGCCCTGGTGCCAGAGGCAGTTGCCTTTGCCTTCGTGGCCGGGGTAGAGCCCCTGGTTGGTCTCTATGCCGCCTTCATGATGGGCATAATCACCGCCGTCATCGGCGGCAGACCCGGCATGATATCCGGTGCGACCGGCGCCATGGCGGTGGTGATGGTGGCCCTGGTGGCGGAACATGGGGTGGAATACCTTTTCGCGGCAGTGCTGCTGGCGGGAATGATTCAGATCACGGCCGGCCTGCTGCGCCTGGGCAAGTTTATCCGTCTGGTGCCCCACCCGGTGATGCTGGGTTTCGTGAATGGCCTGGCGATCGTGATCTTCCTGGCCCAGCTCAAGCAGTTCCAGATACCCGGCGAGGGTGGCGAGATGACCTGGCTCGCCGGCGCCCCGCTGTGGATCATGCTGGGACTGGTTGCCCTCACCATGGCGATCATCCATTTCCTGCCAAAACTCACCTCTGCCGTGCCCGCCTCACTGGTGGCCATCGTCACCGTTACGCTGATCGTCATCCTGCTCGACCTGGACGCGCGTTCGGTACAGGATGTGCTGCGGGATCTGTCAGGCGACCCCGCCGCGACCATCGCCGGCGGCCTGCCAGCATTCCATCTGCCGATGGTGCCGCTGACCTTGGAGACCCTGCAGGTCATCCTGCCCTATGCCTTCATTCTCGCCGGCGTGGGACTGATTGAATCCCTGCTGACCATGAGCCTGATCGACGAACTGACCGAAACCCGCGGACGGGGCAACAAGGAATGCATCGGCCAGGGCGTGGGCAACACGGTCAACGGCCTGTTCGGCGGCATGGGCGGCTGCGCGATGATTGGTCAGAGCCTGATCAACATCAATTCCGGCGGCAGGGGACGCCTGTCCGGTATCTCCGCCGCGCTCTTCCTGCTGGCCTTCATCCTGTTTGGATCCAGTCTGATCGAGATGATCCCGGTGGCCGCCCTGGTGGGCGTGATGTTCATCGTGGTGATCGGCACCTTCGAATGGGCCAGTTTCCGTCTGTTGGGTCGTATTCCCCTGGCTGACACCTTGGTCGGCATCCTGGTGGCGGTGATCACCGTACTGGCCGATCTGGCCATCGCGGTGATCGTCGGGGTCATCGTCTCCGCGCTGGTGTTTGCCTGGGAGCATGCCAAACAGATGCATGCCGATATCCACATCGACAAGTACGGCATCAAGTATTACCATATCCGGGGCCCGCTGTTTTTCGGTTCCGTGCGGACCTTCGCCGATCTGTTCGACCCGCGCAATGACCCGCATGAGGTGATCGTCGATTTTGCCAATGCCCGGGTCTATGACCACTCAGGCCTGGAGGCCATCGACGCCCTGGCGGAGCGCTACATGCGCGCGGAAAAGGCGCTGCATATCCGCCACCTGAATCAGGAGTGTCAGAATCTGCTGGTCAAGGCCGGTGATCTGGTGGAGGTCAATATGATGGAGGATCCGACCTACCATGTCGCAGACGACAGAGTCGCCTGAGCCTTATCGCTTCCCTGAGGAAGCTGCTCGCTTAGGCCGGCATGGTGGAAAAACCGGGCAACGGACCCCGTGCTTGACGGTCCCTTTCGTAGAGCGGCGGTGACTGCATGTAGAGCACCACGAGCTGGGCCAGGGACTCCAGGGCGCTCCAATGGATGCGTTCCCAACCGTGGGAGGCATCGATACCGAAGGCCGCCAGCGCGGTACGCAGGTCGTTGCCCGCCTCTACCGCGGCTGCGCTGTCCGAGCGGTAGTAACGAAAGATGTCCCGCTGATGGGGGATCTCGAATTCCTGGCAGATCTGCAACATGCGATGAGTGAGGTGATAATCGAAGGGCCCGCTCATATCGGCCATGCAGATGGTCACACCGTACTCACTGGAGTTCTGACCGGGGGCAGTGGTGCCGTTGTCCAGGGTCAGCATCTCCGCGATATCGCCGTGCAGGATAGCCGAGGCGCCGACCCCCACCTCTTCCGAGATGGTGAACAGCGGATGACAATCCACCGGCAGTTCCACCCCTGCATCCAACACCGCTTTGACGGCTCCCAGCAGCACGGCGACCCCCGCCTTATCGTCCAGATGGCGGGAAACGATAAAGCCATTCATCATGACCTCCGGCTGTGGGTCGACCGCGATGAAGTCGCCGATATGAATACTCAGTTGCAGCAGATCCTGCAGACTGTGGCAGCGCTCGTCGATCCGCATCTCGATGTTCTCCCAGTTCGAGGGCTGTTTGTCCACTCCGCCTGCGAAGGTATGGCCCGACGCCTTCAACGGCAGCAGGGTGCCACGGTAGGTACCCAGGTCGGCAAACAGGCTCACCCGCGCACCTTCCGCGAAGCGGGCATTCCAGTGGCCCACCGGCACCACCTCCAAGCGCCCATTCGGCTTCAAACTCTTGACCATGGCCCCCAGGGTATCGACATGGGCTACCACGGCCCGATCCGGACTGCTTTTGGCGCCTTTGAGAGTGGCGCGGATGGCACCCCGTCGGGTCAGCTCGAACTCCACGCCCAATGATTCCAACTGCTCGCACATGAAATGGACCACCCGGTCGGTATAGCCACTTGGACTCGGGGTTCTGAGCAGTTTAACCAGGACATCCAGGACATAGGTTTGATCGATGGGCAATTTCTTCATGCTTCTTCTCGTGCGTTCAGCAGCGCATAGAGGTTATATCAAAGCCGGGCTTCAACGCACGGCAGTCTGAGGAAATAAAAGATCGATAAACCGCTCCACCGTGGGCTGGGGTTCATGATTGGCCAGCCCGGGACGTTCATTGGCTTCGATAATCGTGTAGTCCGGCCCATCCACTGCGGGCACGATGAAATCCAGTCCGGTGACAGGGATGCTGATGGCGCGGGCGGCATCCACCGCGGCTGTGCGCAGGGTCGGATGCAACTGGTCGGTGACATCGTGGATGGTTCCGCCGGTATGCAAATTGGCGGTCTTGCGCACCACCAGGTGTTCGCTTTCGGGCAGGATGCTATCGAGGGTATAACCGGCCTCCTCCACACAGCGTTGGGTTTCCCGGTCCAGCGGTATGTGGCTCTCGCCGCCTGTTGCCGCAGCGCGGCGGCGGCTCTGTTTTTCGATCAGCGTCTTCACCGAGTCTCTGACATTGCCGATCACGTGGGCCGGCTTGCGGATTGCTGCGGCAACCACTTGTTCATCGATGACAATGATGCGCAGATCATCCCCGCTGACGAACTCTTCGAGGATCACCGTGTCGCATAGCGCCTTCGCCTCGCCGATCGCCTGACGCAAGGCCTCGCCGGTACGAACGTCGACACTGATCCCGGCCCCCTGTTCGCCGCGCGCAGGTTTGACCACCACTGAGTCGTGTTTTTCCAGGAACCCCAGGGCCTGTGACTCGTCCGCCACTTTGATCTGGTCCGGCACCCGCAACCCGGCCTGGCGCAGCAGACGATGGGTGGTGGATTTGTCGTCGCAGCGGCTCATGGCAATGGCGGTGCTCAGCTCACTGAGAGATTCCCGGCAGACGATGTTGCGGCCGCCGAAGCTCAACTCGAAATAGCCCCCATCCGAGTCCAGCACCTCGACGAAGATCCCGCGCCGTTGGGCCTCGCGGATGATGATGCGTGCGTAGGGGTTGAGATTCTCACCCACTTCGGTACCGGTGAACAGGGGTTCGTTGTGGGAGTTCTTGCGCTTCAGGGCGAATACGGGGACGCGCTCAAAACCCAGCTTCTTGTAGAGCCGGATCGCCTGAGCATTATCGTGCATCACGGACAGATCCATATAAGCACGGCCGCGGGCCTGATAATGCTCCGCGAGTTGCCGCACCAGGGCCTGACCGATGCCTGGCACGCTGGCCTGTGAATCCACCGCCAGAGCCCAAAGACTGGTACCGCGCTCCGGATCGCTGAACGCGTTCTTATGGTCGACCCCCATGACGGTGCCGAGCACATGGCCATTTTCTGCATCCACCGCCAGCAGGAAGGTGAACAACCGTGAGGCGCGGTTTTCCCAGAGGAAATCGGCATCCGGCGGCACCATATGCCGTCGTATGTATAGGTTGTGCACCGCCTCCGCATCTTCCTGGCTATTCAGCAGTCGAATCGTGAAACCCCTCGCCCGCAGGTGCGCCGGGCGATAGCGGTCCAGCCACAAGCGATAGGTATTGGAGGGATCGAGAAAGACCTCCTGTGGTGCCAGGGAAACGGCTACATGGGGATCCGAGACATACAGAGTGATATCGCGGCGATTCGGCTGCTCGTCGCACAAGGTCGATACTAGTTTATTGGGGTCGGTAAAGGTCTGGGCGAACAGCAGGCGTCCCCAGCCGCAATCGATCACAGCGTTTTCCCGCATCTGCGGATGGGGTTGCGCCGGCGCTTCGAGTTTGACGCTGCGCGAACTGCGACGCTGAAGTCGCAACCGCAGCCGTTCCTTGATGTTCATATTCACTCCTAGAGGTTCTGTTGCTGCAGCCAATACTCGAGCAGGGTGATCTGCCAGAGCTTGGAACCCCGCAAGGGGGTGATATGGGCACGGGGATCGGCCAGCAGGTGATCGACATAACTGCGCTGAAACAGGGGACGCTGCCTGGCCACATCACTGTTCAGGATGTCCTGCACGAAATCCAGATATTCGCCCTGGATGTATTTCAGTGCAGGCACCGGGAAGTAACCCTTGGGCCTGTCGATCACCTGATGCGGGATCACACTGCGCGCTGCTTCTTTGAGCACGCCCTTGCCTTCTCCGGCGATCTTGTGCTCCGCGGGAATGCGCGCGGCCAGTTCCACCAGTTCATGATCGAGGAACGGCACCCGCGCCTCCAGCCCCCAGGCCATGGTCATGTTGTCCACCCGCTTCACCGGGTCGTCCACCAGCATGATGGTGGAGTCGAGCCTGAGCGCGCGGTCGATGCCGCTTCTGGCTCCCGGCATGGCAAAGTGTCGCTCGACGAAGGCAAGGCTATGGTCCTCCTCCAACAGCGCCGGATCTATGGCCTGGGCGTATTCGGCATGGTCGCGGTCGAAGAACACACCGGCATAGGTCTCCAGAGGATCTTCCGCATCCACCATCGGTGGATACCAGTGATAGCCGGCGAACACCTCGTCCGCACCCTGGCCGCTCTGCACCACCTTGACGTGCTTGGAGACCTCCTGGGACAGCAGATAGAAGCCGATCACATCGTGACTCACCATCGGCTCGCTCATCGCCTGCACGCATTGCTCCAGTGATGGAAGCAGGCGCTGGGAATCGACAAAGATCTTGTGATGGTCAGTACCATAGTGGCTGGCTACGAGATCCGAATACTCGAATTCGTCACCCTTTTCACCGCCTGCCGCCTCGAAACCGACGGAAAAGGTATTCAGTCCATGCTGACCCTGTTCCGCGAGCAGGCCGACGATGAGGCTGGAGTCCAAGCCCGCCCGAGAGCAGCACGCCCACCGGGACGTCCGCCACCAGACGGCGTTCCACCGCCTTGCGCAGGGCATTCAGTGTGAGTTCCTGCCAGTCCTCATAGCTCAAATCCGCCATTTCCCGTGGGGTGCCGAAATGCAGGGTCCAGTAGCGATGATCCTGGCTGCGGCCATCCCGTTCTATGACCCTGATGGTGGCGGGTGGCAGCTTGCGCACCCCTTTGAGCAGGGTATGGGGTGCCGGTACCACCGCATGAAAACTCATATAGTGATGCAGGGCGACGGGGTCAATGGAGGTATCCACGTCTCCTGCAGCCAGCAGCGCCGGCAGGGTCGAGGCAAAACGCAGCCCTTTGTCCCACTCCATGTAGTAGAGGGGTTTGATGCCGAGACGATCCCGCGCCAGCACCAGCCGGCCTGAATCCCGCTCCCAGATGGCGAAGGCGAACATGCCGTGGAAACGCTCAACACAGGCGATACCCCAGGCGTGATAGCTCTTCAGGATGACCTCGGTGTCCCCTTCGGAGAAAAAGACATAGCCCAGAGCCCGAAGGTCCGCGCGCAATTCTTGATAGTTATAGATGCAACCGTTGAAGACGATGCCCAGGCCTAGCTGGTTATCTACCATCGGCTGCTGGGCATGTTCGGAAAGGTCGATGATCTTGAGGCGTCGATGCGCAACGGCCAAATGGGTCATTTGATGGATGCCGCCGGCGTCCGGTCCCCTCGGAACCAGCTTGGCACTCATCCTTTGCAGTGATTCAACGTCCGGATGTGATTCATCAAAGCGGATTTCCCCGCATATGCCACACATGTGAACTCCATGGTTGTTCAAAAGCGGGGGTTTGACGTCCCGAAGACTTATACAGTCTACAGAATCGCCAGGAGGATTTCAGTAGCACATGCCCGATTCACAAGCTATCTATGGCGATATCTGTTATGGTGCACCCAATTTGGCGCCATCAACGGTCAGCGCCAGCATCGCTTAGTCGGCATCCGCCGGCTGCTTTTAACCCCAAATTGAGTACCCGTCTGGACCGTAACAGGACACAAATCTTGTCAGGCTGGATTCAGGAGTAACCCCCACACATGTCATTCGACACACTCGGCCTGTCAGCCGATATTTTGCGTGCTGTTGCCGAACAGGGCTACAGCGAACCCACCCCCATCCAATATCAAGCCATTCCAGTAGTGCTGCAGGGCAAGGACATCCTGGCGGGGGCCCAGACCGGCACCGGCAAGACCGCCGGTTTCACTCTGCCGATACTGGAACTGCTGCATAAACATGCCCAGGGTAAAGGACACCGGCCGGTGCGCGCCCTGGTGTTGACACCCACCCGCGAACTGGCCGCCCAGGTAGCCGAAAGCGTTGCAACCTATGGCAGGCATCTGCCGCTGCGTTCCGCGGTCGTGTTCGGCGGCGTGAAGATCAATCCGCAAATCGAGAAACTGCGTCACGGGGTGGATATCCTGGTGGCCACCCCCGGCCGCTTGCTGGATCACGCCCAGCAAAGGACCGTGGACCTCTCACATGTGGAGATCCTGGTGCTGGACGAAGCGGACCGGATGCTCGACATGGGCTTCATTCACGATATCCGCAAGATACTCAAGCTGTTACCCCAGCAGCGCCAGAATCTGCTCTTTTCCGCGACTTATTCGCAGGAGATCAAGCAGTTGACCAACAACCTGCTCAACGATCCGGTACTGATCGAGGTGGCGCGCCGCAATACCGCCGCCGAGACAGTGGCTCAGGTGGCCTACGCGGTGGACAAGGGCCGCAAGCGCGAGTTGCTCTCGCACATGATCGGCACCAACAACTGGCGGCAGGTGCTGGTATTCACCCGCACCAAACACGGCGCCAACCGGCTGGCCCAGCAACTGGAGAAGGACGGTCTGAGCGCGTCAGCAATCCACGGCAACAAGAGTCAGGGCGCCCGCACCCGCGCGCTAGCGGATTTCAAGCAGGGAGAAGTGCGTGTATTGGTGGCCACCGATATCGCCGCCCGCGGCCTCGACATCGACCAGCTGCCTCATGTGGTGAACTTCGAACTGCCCAATGTGGCGGAAGACTATGTACACCGCATCGGCCGCACCGGACGCGCCGGCAAGGAAGGCGAGGCAATCTCTTTGGTCTGTGTGGATGAGCTCAAGCTGCTGCAGGACATAGAACGCGTACTGAATCGTAAAATCCCCACGGAGATCGTGGCAGGCTACGAGGTGGATCCCTCCATCAAGGCGGAGCCGATCCAGAATGGCCGTGGCTCACGCCGACCGCAGCCAGGAGGCCATCGCAGCGGCCAGCGGGATACGCAGCACAATCGCCCCGCAAGGACCTCCAACCAGCAACGGCGCGCGCCTCAGGCCAAACCGGTTGATGGGAATCGTGACCCTTCAGCCAAGGGCAGGCCCGCGCAGAATCAGGTAAAACCCGCCGCTACTCAGGCCAAACCGGCAAACCGCCCCAAGTCAGGCAACCGCAATTCAGCAAGAAAGCATCAGGTGCCGGCGCTGCTGGGGTAGTCGTTGATCCAAGCCAATAGGCACAAGGGTTGAGAAATGTAGGGTGCGCCGCGCGCACCCTGCAGTTGAAACAAGGAAGGTCTCATCGAAATAGAGACCTTCCGCAGAGCCTGGACTCAACCGACAACCGCGTCGCGGTTGTCGGTTGAGTCTATCTCTTTCACAGGGAGTTACTGCAAAACAGGACGTGCATTGACCTCCTGCATCGGACGGTTATTCGGATGATGCATGACGTGTGAGAATTGCTCTATCTGAGCTTCTGAGGCTGCTACAGGCTTCTTCATCACGAGCCACCTGACACCTTCGGTGCAGGGCGGCGTGGTGAGAGAACCATTGAAACGGTAGTAATCCCGGTTGACAGGCAGGATGCCCTCGACCCAGACCTTTGAGGCCAGACTGTGCTTGTCACCTGCCTTCTCCGGCATCTGCGCCCAGGCTTGAGCCAGGGATTCATTGGCTTCGCCTTTTTCGAACATCACGGCGATGACCGCAAGATTCCCGTCCTTATCCGCATGTACCAGATGCGCTTCCATGGGATAGGATTCCGAGTTGATATGGTTCTCGCTCGGGGTATGAAAATGAAACTGCTTGAGTTCGAACTCATGATCATCGACGGTGATCTTGCTGCCCGGCGCATAGTTCACCTGCACCGTATGCCCATTATTGAGAATCTCAGTTCCAGCAGCCTGATAATCTATGTCTATGGGTTCCAACTCTGATTCGATGAAACCGGTCAGATTGATCGGTGACTGATTCTTCCCGGCAGAGCAGGCCGTATATTTCTCACTGAGTTCGCCCCAGTGCTCAGGTCCTTCAGGACCCGAATAACCCCAATGCGCCCCACCACTGGCATAGGCGCCGCCAAAAACCAGCAAGCCGGCAACGAACAATGATTTCTTCATATTTTACCTCCATAGGATGGGTTGCGGGAAAACGCTCACATGAGCGGACGAAGGTATTTGAGAATCTGCGCTCACGGGGAATTTTATTCTTGATCATTATAACGTTTAACCGCCTTCGATTAATATTATCGTTATGTGACACGCAATCTCAAACCGCTTGTGAAGTATTTTATCGACCAGGCTTTAATCAGGACTGTTATCTGCATACAAGCCTTTATATTTGTTATCAAATGACATTGAATTTTTCTGCTCAGAGCATATCGCTAGGCGCCTGTAAATCAGCTGCATGTTGATTCGCCGATTGCTCTGAGTTGAAATTTTTAGAAGACATATCCCCACCCCAACCACTAAAATCCTGCCTGTAAAATTTCAATCTCAAAAGGGTGAGTCGTTATGAGCAGGATCTTGATTATTGGTGCGGGCGGTGTCGGTCGTGTGGTGACACACAAATGCGCCCAGCTGCCTGAAGTTTTCAGTGAAATCTGGCTCGCGAGCAGAACCCTGTCCAAATGTGATCAGATCGCCAGAGAGATCGGCGGTGAACGGATCAAAACCGCACAGGTGGATGCCGACAACGTGTCTGAACTGGTGGCGCTGATCCGCCGTATCGAACCAAAGATGGTGATCAACGTCGCCCTGCCCTACCAGGATCTGACCATCATGGATGCCTGTCTGGAGACCGGCATCGATTATCTGGACACCGCCAACTACGAACCCCTGGATGAAGCCAAGTTTGAATACAAATGGCAGTGGGCCTACCAGGACCGTTTCCGGGATGCCGGGCTGATGGCCCTGCTGGGTTCGGGTTTCGATCCGGGCGTGACGAATGTCTTCACCGCCTACGCCCTGAAACACCATTTCGACCAGATCGACACGGTGGATATCCTCGACTGCAACGCAGGGGATCACGGCTATGCCTTCGCCACCAACTTCAACCCCGAGATCAACATCCGCGAGGTAACCGCGAACGGGCGCTACTTCGAAAACGGTCAATGGGTGGAGACCCGGCCCATGGAGATCTCCCGGGTATTCGATTTCCCGGAGATCGGCCCGCGCAAGATGTTCCTGCTCTATCACGAGGAGATGGAGTCGCTGACCAAACACATCCCCGGTGTTAAGCGCATGCGCTTCTGGATGACCTTCGGCGAGAGTTACCTGAAACACCTGGAGGTAATTCAGAACCTGGGCCTCGACTCCATCGAACCCATCGAGTTCCAGGGCCAGCAGATCGTGCCGCTGCAGTTTCTCAAGGCATTACTCCCGGACCCCGCGTCACTCGGTCCGCGCACCAAAGGCAAGACGAACATCGGCTGCATCATCAAAGGCAGCAAGGATGGCAAGCCGGTATCCCGCTATATCTACAATATCTGTGACCACGAGGCCTGCTACAAGGAGACCTGCGCCCAGGGCGTCTCCTACACCACCGGTGTTCCGGCGATGATCGGCGCCAAGATGATGCTGGAAGGCAATTGGAAACAACCCGGCGTATGGAATATGGAACAGTTCGATCCGGACCCCTTCATGGAAGCCCTGAACCTGTATGGCCTGCCCTGGCACGATGTCGCCTGTGACATCGATGTCGATGCACTGCCAGTGACATGACCCTCGACCTTGCAACACTGCCCTCCCCCTGCTTTCTGCTGGAGGAGGCCAGGCTCAGGGGGAATCTCCGGCTCATCGAGCAAGTGCAACAAGCGTCAGGCTGCAACATCATCCTGGCCCTGAAAGGCTTTGCCATGTGGTCGGCCTTCCCGATGGTGAGCCGCTATCTTGCCGGGTGTTCAGCCAGCTCCTACAACGAGGCGCGCCTGGCCAGGGAAAGATTCGGCGGTCATGTGCACCTCTATGCCCCGGCCTATACGGAGGCGGAATTCCCCAGTCTTCTGCAATTGTCGGACAGGATCTCCTTCAACTCCCTGAGCCAATGGCGGCGCTTCGCTACGCAGGCGCTGGCGGCAGGCATCTCCTGCGGCCTGCGGGTCAATCCCAGGGTCGACGAGGTCGAGACTGCCCTCTACAACCCCTGCAGTGAACAATCCCGCCTCGGCATCCCTGCCGAAGAACTGCCTGTCCTGCCTGAAGGCATCGAGGGCCTGCATGTCCATGCGCTGTGCGAGTGTGGTGCGGACTCGACCCAGCGTCTGCTCGTAGCCGTTGAACAACGCTTCGGACATCTGCTGCCGGAGCTAAAGTGGCTGAACCTGGGTGGCGGTCATTTAATGACACGGGCTGGTTACGATGTGGAGTCTGTTGATCCGCGTGCTCCGGGAGTTCCGCCAACGACACCCGGGGCTTGAAGTGATCCTGGAACCGGGCTCCGCCATCGCCTGGCGCACCGGTCTGCTGATCTCAAGCGTGCTCGACCTGATCCAGCGGGGCGGCATCGAGATCGCGATGCTCGACACCTCCGCCACCGCCCACATGCCTGATGTGCTGGAGATGCCCTACCGGGCGGAAGTGCGCGGCGCGGGAGAACCGGGAGAGAAGGCCCATACCTACCGGCTTGGCGGCCTCACCTGTCTCGCCGGCGACGTGATCGGCGATTACTCCTTCGATCAGCCGCTTGCCATAGGCGACCATGTTATCTTTGAAGACATGATCCACTACACCATGGTCAAGAGCACCATGTTCAACGGCGTGCAGCATCCCTCGATCGCCATTGCCCGGGAAGATGGCAGACTGGAACTGGTCAGACAGTTCAATTATCAGGATTACGAGAGCCGGCTTTCTTAAACAACGCTATGGACCAGCAGCTAATCAATAAACCAATTGCTGAAACGACATTTTATAGTCGGAATATTTTTCAATCATTAGCCTAACGTTGAATAAAATCGTAGCTTGGGCTAGAGACGCGACAATGCCACTCTTGCCACTTATTCGACACAGTTTGAGCGCAGCCTGACCCAACAACAGGGCTTCATCATTGCGGGAATGATGGGATTGTGGGTCATACCTGCCATTGGCGGAAATGATTCACCTTGTCAATGCTGTGCATCTGACCCACCTATTCTTCACGCATATTCGCTTGAAAATACGCAAGCATGTCTGATTCCGTTTTAATATTGCTCAGTAATTTATCGACATTGACCTGTCCCGCATGAACCTTTTCGGTAAAGCCACTGGCCTTTGCTAATCGGTAGTGTTCATTTGCGACAATAATACTTTTTTGTAGCGACGACAGAGCATATCCATCGGCACAATAACCCAACAGATTTTTTATATCAGACACCGCATAATTTTCGGCTAAACCACTCATCACGGCCACACTGTCCGGCGAATAGGTTTGCATAATTTGCGGCGCAATTTTCCGGCTAGCGCATTTGACCGTAGCGTAATCGGCAAGAAAGCCCTGCATGTTGGGTGGAATGCCCGCTGGTTTTGGCAACCAGCCTTCGGTGCTTTTATCGATCTCTAGACCAATCAACTGCCGGTTCATATATTTGAAATATTCATGAGGATCAGGATTTGGCACACAGTAGTTGTCAACTCCCTTGCTTGCGGTTATCGCAGTGGCAGGGTTATTGAGATCCAGCGGATTTGAATAAGACGTACCAGGCAGCCCATTAAATCGCTTCAGCGATTCAGGCGTATTCGCCGGCAGAAAATGTTTCGGTTGCTTCGTTTCATACAACCATCCCAGCAGATTGTCGAACGAGCGGTTTTCCAGCATCAGCACGATTACATGCTGAATATTTTTCTTGATATGTGATTCCATTTCGCGACTGCATCCACAGTCATTAGTTTATTGAATAAATTGAAATCTCATCATTGATCTATCCCTATTTCCTTAACAAATCCACTCGGGTCGGCATTAAGAAGTGAGCGCCGTCATTACCGACATGTGGTTCAAAATGCTGCTTGACCAGGTTGTATAGTCTTTCGTCGAGCCTGTGTTCGGTATGCGTCGCCTTGATGATTCTATTCTCAAAATCCTCGAAGCTTTCGAATTTCATCGGTGAATTGAAAAATGTTTCTTCAACTAAACTGAACAACCCTTCATCGACCACATTTTTTACCGTATTAAACGCGGCTTCACGAACTTTCTGCTCGTTGTGGAACAAACGCAGAATTTCATTGAAATCACCGGCAAAGACAGGCTCGGATATATAAACGAGACCACCCGGTTTCAACACCCGGTGTATTTCCCGCATCGACTGATCCATCAACTCCAGTGGCACATGGTGCAGGGACTTGAACATAAACACCACATCTACCGATTCATCGTCCAGCGGGATATCCTCCGCACCGGAGAGACCAAATGACACATTGGGTAAATCCGTTATCTGACAGTTTATTTCATGGGCGAATTCGTCGACCTCCAATGCAGTCACTATTCGGTCAGGCCCGGATGTCGCAATATCACGGGTGATCGCAGCACTGCCACAGCCCAATTCAAGAATGTGTTTTCCATCCAGCGACAACAGACGATGGTATACCTCGGTTTCAGGACAGTTAATATCGATATTGTCTGCGGAAATTTTCATTTTTTTAACCTGATTGTTTATCGCTTTCACCCACTTCAATGCTTAATATTATGCGCACCAGTACAGAATATTGGTATTGGTACCAAAAAAGCACGCCTCAGGTGCGCACTGCCCCGTTCATCTTTGGCAACCTTGCCTTCAATCAGCTGAACAAATGAATCAAACTATAACAATTTTCCTTAAATGGGAACTGACCCCTTTGGATCATAATTCTGAGCTGAAATTGCATCACCCTAACGTCTACCGCCGTCCGTCATACTACGGTCACCATTTTGGCCTATATGTATAGGAGGGATGCCCGGCTCAGTTCAGGCTAAGGCTGGCGTACCCATCACACAAAAACCACTCGGAGGTACAGGATGGAAGATGTCGAGAAATTGTTGAAAACCGCCATGGGCGAGGTAGAGCGCATGCTCAACACCAAGACCGTTGTAGGTGAACCCATTATCATCGAGGGTAATACCCTGATCCCCCTCGTCAGCCTCGGCTTCGGCATCGGCGCCGGGGGCGGTGGAGGCACCGGTAGCATGAAGGGCGGCGAATCCGGTGAGGCCAAGGGTGCAGGCACCGGGGGCGGGGGCGGCGTCAAGCCGGTCGCCATTATCATTATCAACAAGGACGGTGTACGTCTGGAGCCTGTCAAAGGCGGCACCAGCTCGGTGCTGGAGAAGGTCGCCGAGACTATCGGCAAGGCCGTGCAGAAGAGCAGCGACTAGCCCGCCGTGCTGATCCTGGTCGCGCTGCTGGTCGGTGTGGTGGCGGTGTTGGCGATTCCTGTTGACATCGCCTTCACCCTGCAGCGCGAGGAGAAGTTGCAGGGCCGTGTCACCATCGACTGGCTGTTCGGCCTGGTGCGGATACCGGTACGCCGGGAGGACAACAAGGCCAGGCCCACACCGCCGCCGAAGAAAGCCAGGCGCACCCGAGTCCGGCGAGACCTGCATGGGGGGGCCATGTTACGCAGCAAGGGCTTTCTCGCGCGGCTGATTCGACTGCTGCGCCGCCTCAAAAGCTGCATCCACATCCGCCATCTGCGCCTGCACGTACTCCTGGGCCTGGACGACCCAGCCGACACCGGCCAACTCTGGGGTGTAATCGGCCCACTGGCTTTGCTCATTCCAGTGCCGGCCAGGGCCGAACTGGTGATACAACCGGAGTTCACTGGTGCGGTCTTGCAGATCGACGGCGAAGGGGCCGTGCGTATCCTGCCCATCGAGATCATTGGCACACTGTTCGCCTTCGCCCTTTCACCGGTGACGTTGCGGGCGCTGTACGCCCTGGGTACGGGCCGATGACCCGGCTCCAGCCAGGTACACCCATCATCGTCGGTGATACCACACTGATCATCATCACACGTCTTTCCATCGAGGCCGACAGCGCGGGTTCTGCCTGCTGGCTCCATGCCAGCAAGGAGCCCTACGCCCTCGCCATACGCGACACCCACGGCCTGCGTGCGCTGGACATGACGGGTCGACGGCTGGTGATCGCGGAGCTTCTAGACGAGGTCCCGGGGATTGAATCTATCTGAGCAACGGCAGGACGGGAACTGAGTCTCCTTTCCAGTCCTACACCTTCGGTAAGCACGGCGGCCTGTTTCGCCACATCGAGCATGCCCCAAAGATAGGCGGCAACTATCCTGACACATGGGGCATCCCGGTCAAGCGGCTTCATCAAACAACACCTTTAGATTCTGTTCAATGGTTATTCTGCGGTATGGGTTGCGCAAAACCTCGGGAGGAACAATATCCACGGGTCTGCCGCCAAACAACCGAGAAAACTCCGCTTGGAGTTCCGGCGACTTCCACAGAGAAGGCGCCTCTCCCGGCTCGAACTCAACCAGCAGATCAATGTCGCTGTCCGGGCGAAGCTCGCCTCGCGTCGCTAAACCGAACAAGGCGAGTTTCTTGACATGGAAGCGTTTGGCCAGGTCGCACAACGCCTTTCGCGAAACTATTAGATCTCTTCCAATGACCAAAGCATCTTTAGTATTCATACCAACCCTTCTTGAGACGTTTCACCACTCAATCGTTCCTTCGATAATAACAATGTGTGCCCCTCTCAATAGAACATCCTTGTGGGTTGTGGCAATCTCTCGCCAGGGTTTCAAACTTATAAATCTACTCCGTTGCCTATAAGGCGTTGAACACCGGCAACAAACACACGAAAACTTGTTGAACGATTATTGCCTGTGGATAGATGAGGGCCTATCGCTCTTGATCCGGCAATCTTTTGGTAAGTTGGCGCGATCTTTTTCAGCTCTTCGAATGGATTAGCCAAACGATCTGGTTCTCGATACTTCTGCTTGTTTTGAAATCGCCGGACATTGTCAGGTCCAATGGTATTTGCGACGGCAACGAGATCACCCAAATACCAAGATTCCAGTTCATGACAGGCTATTCTCACTAGAGTTTTGGCCCTACCTGAAGCTTCACACAGTTCAATGAGGTTCTGTTTGATGACAAGGCAATCACCGCTATCTTTGTCTCTTAGCACGACAAACAGCGAATCGGGGCGTTGCCAGGCCCTCAACCTGATAGGCAACCGCTTTTCCAGGTCCTGCTTTCCCTCAAAAATGACATATTGCACATGAACATGCTCGGGCAACAACCGGGGCAGTAGACCTTTCAACATCTCCCTTGCAGACGGCTCTTCAAGAAAAAACACCAATTGCGTCATTGTGGACTGGCCCCCTCAAAAAATCCTTCTTTCCAGAGGTAGCCCATTTGGTCACCTTCTGCGACAAAAGCAGCGACCTGCTGGTCATCCTTAGCTCGCCTGATACGTGTTTGTCCATTTTCCTTAACGAGCCAATAGACCTCGTTAAGTTGGACTGCATTCAAAAAATCGGGTGAATGACTCGACACAAACACCTGACCACCACGCTCGGCATAAGCCCTGAACTCTTCGGCCAACTCCCATAGCAAAGTGGGATAAAGCTGATTTTCCGGCTCTTCTACACATAACAGAGGATGTGGCTCAGGATCGTATAACAAAACCAAATAGGCGAACATTTTGATGGTGCCATCAGAGACATATCGAGCAAGAAATGGGTCTTCAAATGCACCATCCTGAAACCGCAGTAAGACACGGCCTTCCTCTGTGGTTTTGGCATCGACTGAAGTCATGCCAGGCACACGTTCTGTTAGTTTGTTGAGGATATTGCTGAAAATATCAGGATGGCGTGAATGTAAATATTCAGTAACCAGTGAGAGGTTCTCTCCTTCGCGAGAAAGATGTTCGGCATAACCGGCCTCTTGTTCAGGGCGGGCCTTGCTGATGTGGAAATCTGAAATATGCCAATTTTCAATAAGGCTACCCAGCGCAACCACCGCAGGAAAACGCTCAAATTGCGCCAACCCTTTTACGGCTAATATATCTGATGATTTGAGTTTTTGGTGCTCACGGTCAAGTTGTTTAACATCTGTAACGTTTTCTATTTCGTTGGTTACCGCCTCACCCTCGCCATTTGAAAAGTCGAGAAAATGCCAAGGCTGACCACCGCTGCCTCGCCGATATTTTAATATTTCTCTTGCTACTATAGGGTGACCATCCAGTTCGCCCACTGAGAGAAAATAGGTCACCAGTGGGGAATTGTCCGAGGCGCGGAACTTTATCTCAATTTCAATATTGCCAACCGCACCACGGGTTCTAACCTCGTTGATACCTCTACTCCCACCTAGCTTAACCATTGCTATGTGAACATTATTTGTTAATGCCTCCCGTAAAAACTCAAAAACACTGAAGAGAGTGGATTTACCACTACCGTTTGCCCCTACCATCACACAAAACTTTGGAATATCTGACATTTGTGCATTCTGGAAGCTCTTGAAATTTTTTAGCTTTATGGACTCAATATGCATAACGTCTCCTAGATATCAAAACCGAGTTCCGACTGAGTGCCAATGTGCCCAACCTTATGAAAGGTGGGCGACAATAACATGCCAGGAGCCGATCAATTCGTTATAGGCGCGGGCCTCTTCTGCCCACTTCTTACTCTCACACAGGGTGTAGAGGTGATAACAAAAAGGGCCAGGAATTCTCGCTTTGTATTATTCGCTGACACTTTGGATTACTCCCTTTTGATGGATGTATGAATCCTTTTACTATCGCTTTGCAATGAATTGTCGCGGCTTGGTGATAAAACAGCAAGGATTTAGGGGATTAGTATTTTCTTATTGTGGAAAGTAAGTGGCCCGGAAGGAACTCAGCGCAATCCGGGCTGCACAAGGGGCTCGGCTGCATCACGGAACTGCAATGCAGCCAGTCGCGCATACAGACCGTGTTCGGCAACCAGATCGTCATGGCGGCCGCTGGCGACGATACGTCCGCCATCCATCACCAGGATCTGATCCACCTTGCGCACCGTCGCCAGACGGTGTGCGATGATCAGCGTGGTGCGCGCCTGCATCAGTTGCTCCAGCGCAGCCTGCACCAGGCGTTCGCTCTCGGCATCCAGGGAGCTGGTGGCCTCATCGAGCAGCAGTACGGCTGGGTCGCGCAGGATGGCGCGAGCGATGGCGATGCGCTGGCGTTGCCCGCCCGACAGACGAATGCCGCGTTCGCCGAGGAAGGTGTTGAAGCCTTGCGGCAGCTGGTCGAGAAATTCCGCCGCGTGCGCAGCTTCGGCGGCGCGCCTTACATCTGCATCACTGACCCCGGGAAAACCGTAGCGGATGTTCTCCCAGGCATCGGCGCCGAAGATGACCGGGTCCTGTGGCACCAGGGCCATGCGCCGGCGCAGTTGCTGTGGATCAGTCTCGCGGATATCCACACCATCGAAACGGATCACACCGGTATCCGGGTCGTAGAAGCGCAACAGCAGTTGCAGTACGGTTGACTTGCCGGCGCCCGACGGGCCGACCAGCGCCACCTTCTGACCGGGTTGCAGGTTTAGTGACAGACCACTGAGAGCGGGGCTGTCGGGCCGCGAGGGGTAGCGGAAGGTGACATTCTTCAGCTGCACCTCGCCACGCGCGGGTTCCGGCAGGGCAATGGGCGCGGACGGCGGGGCTATGACGGGTTGGGTGTTGAGTAGTTCCAGCAGCCGTTCGGTGGCGCCGGCGGCGCGCAGCAGGTCACCGGCCACCTCACTCAACGCGCCCACCGAACCGGCAACCAGCAGGGCATAAAATACGAACGCCGACAGTTGCCCGCCGCTGATGCGCCCGGCCAGCACGTCATGGCCACCCACCCAGAGCACGAGACTGACCGCAACAAAGGTGAACAGCATCACCGTGGCGGTGAGCAGCGCGCTGACCCGGGTGCGCCGAATGGCGGCAGTCGAAAGCGGCCTCCACCTGCTCGCCGTAACGCTGCCGATCGATATGTTCATGACAGAACGCCTGCACGGTGCGGATGCCGTACAACACCTCATCGATAAAGGCGCCGATATCGGCAATCCGGTCCTGGCTGCTGCGCGACAGGCGGCGCACCCGGTGCCCGAGCAGCCACAGCGGTATCACCGCGAGAGGAACGCCGAGCAGCACTAGCAACGCCAGCTTGCCGCTGGTGAGGGTCAGCATCACCAGCCCACCGCTGATCAGCAGGGCATTGCGCACCGCGATTGCCAGGGTCGAACCGACCACCACCTGCAGCAGCGAGGTATCCGTGGTCAGGCGCGAGATGACCTCGCCGGTGCGGGTCACTTCGAAGAATGCAGGCTCCAGTTTGAGCACCTGGGCAAACACCGCCTTGCGGATATCGGCCACCACCCGTTCACCGATCCAGGTGACCAGGTAGACGCGGGCCGCCACCGAGGCCGCCATCACCGTGACCACGATCAGGAACAACAGCAGTGCCTGGTTGAGCGCCGTACCCGAACCGCTGCTCAGGCCTTGATCGACCACCCGTTGCAGGACAACTCCGAACCCGAGTACCGCAGCCGCCGCGACCAGCAGCGCGAATACCGCACCGAGCACTGCACGGCGGTAGGGTCGCAGAAAGGAGAACAACTGCTTGAGCACGCGAAGATCGCGGCTGGATGGGCGCTGTTCGGCCAGTGGAGGCTGTTTGTGTTTCGGCATAGTGTTGGTTTCAGGTGCGAACCTGAGGCATTGTGCACAGGGTTAGGCCAGTATGCCAGTCGATGGGTCTGGGAGTATCGGTTTGGAATTAAACGCGGCTATTGGCACAGCTGCAGGTGTAAGCCAGTGATCACGAAGAGAGTCATTGAAAAAAATCGGGCATACCCAATGCCATTCAGTTAAGAATATTGATCATGTCTAAAGGTTGTCCCCTGCTTGATCCGAGGGCGTCCGCGGCTTGGATGGCCGTGGTCGAGCCCCCAGGGATGGGTTCACGGCGTCCTTCGGAGCAAGTGCGGGATAACTTACTTGTTTAACTTAATGGCATTGGGGCATACCAGGCTAGGCTCATGTGGGCGTTACATCCGACCATAAATCATGCGCCATCCTTACTGCGGTTTCTCGCTGTTTATAATAACCGGGGATTTGTTGGATTTCCTTATAGCCAAGACCTTTATAAAAATCCCTTGCAGCTTGATTTCTCAACCTCACTTCCAGATATACAACACCATTCCCATTTATCAGAGCGGTTTTCTCTAACCAGTTGATCATTCGCGTTCCAAGGCCTTTTCGCCTGTGTCTTGGGTGGACGCCAAAAAGGTTGAGTCTCGCTTCGCCATCCAAATACTTCATGACAGCAAATCCGGCAATTTCATTTGCTGCAAAGGTTACGATTACATTTGAGTTCTTTACATTGATCTCATTGATGACGCGTGCCGGCCTCCAAGACCAGCCTAAGCCAAATTCGATGATATCTCTGGACATTTCCGCGATACTCAATGCATCGCCGCTTTTAGCTAAACGGATTTCCTCGTTACAGATCATGCACTCAGTATCCCGGATTCAGGGTATCTCCAGCTGCTGATTCACCAGAGGACAATGGCCAGCATGGCGCGGCTTCATATCCAGAGTAGCAATATCCACGCTGATCATTCAGTGGTGCGTCACCACACTCACTGGCTTGGCATCACTCAGCAGGTCGGAAAACTGCTGTCCGGTAACTTTGACGAGATGCTCGTGATCGCCTGATTCGAAGTAGATTTCGGATTGATCCAGCAGGCTTGCGTCGACCAGGGTTAGCAGTTTGTAAGCTGAGCCCAAGGGAGGAATCGCCCCGCCTTCGCAATCGGGAAAGAGTGAGATCAGCTCCTGTTCCGTAGCCAGACCCACACTGAATCCCAGGAGCTGATGCAGCTTGCCCAGGTGGACATGATAATCGGAAGGGACGACAACCATCATGTAGCTCTCATCCTGTTTGACGATGACCGCCTTGGCCAGATGATCACTGGCAATATGCGCGGCGCCCGCACTCTCCATGCTCGACTGGGTATGGTGGTGTGCGACCAGTTCATAATTGATCGACTGGTCTTCAAGATAGCTTCTAACGGTATGGGAGATACTCATGGCATGCCTCCAGATGGGTGGACTGACAATCGGTCACTTCTTATAAAATTCTGACCTGACAATGCCCTCTTATTGCCTGAGGCGCCAACAACACTGCCTTGTCTAGCTATCTTAATTTTAGTCGATGCCCCGGAATGAAACGCTGTAATAGCCCTTCTACATATAGGGTTTAATCCATACTGGAAATATCCAACCAGGCTGAAAGATTATCGACAGAGTAGTTTTACACTGGCAGATAGGTTTTCTTCAATGGCACAAGCCGCTGAGTCTCTATATCCAATTTCTCATGGTTTTCGAGCAGCGCGGTTACCAACTCCGGCAAGTTCATGAGCTTCACTGGAATATTGGCTCGTTCCGCCTCATACAGGGCATCCTTAGTAAATCCACCGGTACTGACATAGAGCCCTTTATCATCCGGATGCCGCCCACCCAGAAAACTGCGTATCAACTGCGAACCCGTGGCTTCCTTGCGGTGCTTCACTTCTACAACAATCCGCGGAGCCTCAAATCCAAAGCCATCGGGTGAAGCGGTGATATCCTTCTGGTTATCGATGTGACCTTATGCATAATCGGTAAAGAATCAGGCCTGCCGAGTCGCTACCAGCAGCATGATAAAAACCAGATTGTTGTAGCATCAGGAAGATGGTCCATGGTTCTCAAGATCCTCAAGTCATTCATCCTATTTTGCCTGCTCTTATGCTTTGTCTGGCTGGTATCCACTCCGATTCAGCGCGCCTGGTATCTCTCAATGTTGGGAGTTCATGACAGGCAACCCATCAAGCAAGAGTGGCTGGTCAGCACGCGGGCAGGACAAACCAAAGGATCCGGTACCGACCCCAGGGCCATTCCTTTTGCCAGGCCCTACCAGGAATTCGAGCATGCACCGGTCACCTTCTGTCAGGCGGATGGCGCGAAAAATCCGTCCCGTACCCGTCGGGCCTCGATTTACAAGTGGACCGATGATTCGGGCATCGTAAATTTTTCGGACAAAAGCCCGCTGAAAGCATCGAATGTCGAAATAATGGGTGACATCATTCTGCAGGGCAATGAGCATTTTTCGTTGTCCCTTACCACCGAGGGTTTTGAGCCTCCAGCACTTTTCAGGGGGAACTTGAACACTGAAATCCTGAGTGTCTTCAAATTTTTCACCCGTTACCTCTCCCCAGGCAACCTGTCTCCCGTACATATCAATCTTACCCTGATCAAGGGGGAAAGGCGCTTTGCGCAATTCCGTGACAAACACACCTCCGGGATAAGCACCAACAGCGGTTTCTATACCTCAAAAAACAATCTGGCAGCCGTGCGCTGGACTGGGAAACAACGCACCCTGCAGGTCGCCAAGCATGAGATATCCCATTTGATTATCGGCAATCTATTTGGCAACCCGCCGACCTGGTTCAACGAAGGACTCGCAGAATTCATCGAGCATCTTGAAACCCGACAGAACGCCTCCATTGCCAGGGTTGATGAGAGCATCCTGCAAAATATTCAGCGGAAGGTCTCTCGCCATGATCTGCCGGGATTCAACTGGTTGATGAGTACGTCTTACCCTGAGTGGGAAGAATATGACAAGAATCTGATGTATCAATATTCCTGGCTGATCATCCATTATTTGATAACGGACCTGGCAGGTAAAAAGTTCATCGGCGATTACCTAGATCACCTTGCGAAGAACCGTTGCCGCAGCTTCAATTCCAGCGACCTGTTTGCCAGACACTTCACACAGGGACGGAAAGGGATGGAGCGGGAGTGGAAGCATTGGTTGTTGCACGAACCAAAAATGCCGGTGCATTTTTAATCCCTGTTACCCCCGAAATGCTTTGTAGCACTGCTGAAAAAAAAGAACCCGGCCAGATCACTGGCCGGGTTCTTTGTTGGCATCATCCGTGATGACGCTAGGATCTGGCGAATATTCGCAGCACCTGATGCGGAATTTTAGTCTATTCAAGCGGCTTGATTGTAACAGTGTGTTAAATCTACGATTCAGTCTGTTTCAACAAGCATCTAACATCAAGATTGCTCAGGGCTGGTTTAGGATGGCCCCACTCCGCGCAGTTCAGCTCACTAACCTGATGACTACACCCCAACATCAGACGGTTCCTGCATCCTGTTTACTCACCCTCCTGAATCGATTTATCGGCGTGACCCCGCGCTTTTGCTGAAGAAGCGGTACACCAGGAGCCATCTGTTGTTTCGAGCGTACAGGAAATAGTAAATCACATGCAATTTCTTACACAATTATTTGATATTGTTATATTTATTGATCAGACTGCGGCATCAGATGAAGCCGTATTACTCCGGTTCAGAACGAACCGGAGTAACCTTTATGCAAACCTCACTCAGGCGACGTTCACTTCTATCTTGCGGGGCTGAAACTTCTCCCGTTTGGGGATGCGCAGGGTCAGTACACCGTCCTTCAGGTTCGCCTCGATCTTGTCACCCGCCAGTTCTTTGCTCAGGGAGAAACTGCGCTGGTATTGCGTGGAACGGACATCCGCATAGAGCGCCTCCATACCTTCAGGCATCTGCAGTTGCGCCTTGCCTTCAATTGACAGGGTGTCGTTCTCGATATGCACATTCAGCAGTTCCTTGGATACCCCCGGCATATCGGCCTGCAGGGTGATGCCGGTGCTGTCTTCGAATATATCCACGGGCGGCCGGATCGGCCGTTCGGTCCCACTCTGCTGCACAGCCTTGGACTCCTGGGTTGTCACATCTTTTGTTTCGTTCATCTCGTTCACCTTCCGTTGATTATTTGACTTCAATCTGCCGCGGCTTGGCCGACTCGCGCCTGTGGATGGTGATGTGCAACACACCTTCCCGATAGCTTGCATCCACTTTGTCGGGGTCCACGTCATCGGGCAGGGTCACGACCCGGTGAAACTTGCCTTCAAAACGCTCCTTACGGTAATAATCGGCCCCCTCCTCGGTGATCAGGCTGCGTTCACCATCGATGGTCAACAGATTCTGCTGGATGGAAATATCCAGGCTGTTGGGATCGACGCCAGCGGCATACAGGTAGATATCCACCTGATCCGGGGTGCTGCCGAGATTAATGGGTGGATAGCTGCCTCTGGCGACAGAGCGGATACCCGTCGGCAGGGGTCCGGCGCCGAACAACTGATCCATCTCCCGTTCCATGCGCCTGAACTCATCGAACAGGCCACCGTCAAAACTGCTCAGACTTCCGAACATTTGAGTACCTCCTATGGATTTATAACGATCTGACTCTTAGTTCAGTATTGATATAGGGATGGATTTTTTCTTTTCAAGAGCGCTGTCAATATTTATTATTTACTTTAAATTAAAATTATATCCTTTTGTTTAATATATTTTTTTAATAAAAATATAAACGAAGACTATCAACAAACCAGGCAGCGCCTGGATGCGGAAGACATTCACGCAGGACTGGGTTACTGGCAGTCTCGCTCCAGCACCTGCAGGCGGGCGCGCAGACCCTCGATCTCTTCCACCAGATCCAGCACCAGAGCGGCCCCCGCGAGGTTGACCCCCAGGTCCCGCTGCAGGTGCATCACAGTGCGCGCACGGCGCAGGCTGGGTCCGGAAAAACACCAATGAGTAGCATCAGGCCCTCCCGGCTCCAGAATACCTTGATCCACCAGCTCAACGATCCATTCCGCATGCATCCTGCAGGCGCGGCTCAGCTCACCCAGGGTGAGTGAACTCTCTTCGTCCAGCAACAGGCCAGTAAGAATCTCGTTTCTCATATCACACTCCCAACCTGGCTCTCGGGTTGAATGCCAGTTCCCGCTGCATCCTGCGGTAAAGTTCACGGGCTTTCTCTGTATCGCCGGGCGGCAGGGCAATCTTCAACACGACATAGAGGTCACCGGGAGCCTTGCCTGGAATGCCGCGACCCTTGAGGCGCAGCTTGCGCCCGGAGGCGGAGCCGGCCGGAATCTTCAAATCGATGATGCCCGTCGGAGTCGGCGCTTTGACCGTTGCGCCAAGCACCGCCTCCCAGGGCGTCACCGGCAGATCGAGATACAGGTCCCGGTCCTCGACCCGGTAAATAGGATGCGGCCTGAATTCCACCTCCAGATAGAGATCACCAGGTCCGGCACCGCCCAGACCGGGGGAGCCCTGCCCCGCCAACCGGATCTGCTGACCCTGCTTTATGCCTTTCGGAATCTGCACGTTCAGGGTCCTCTCATGGGTGATGACATGCCCCTGAGGATCCAGTGCAGGCGCGCGCAGGTTGATGGTGCGGGTCGCCCCGTGGAAGGCATCGTCCAGATCGATCATGACCTTGGCGTGATGATCTTCCCCCTGGCTGCGGAAATGAGGTTGGGCTCTCTGCGTACCAGTAAAACCACCACCCATCCCCCGGCCAAACAAGGTCTCGAAGAAGTCGCTGAAGGCCGAAGCATCACCCGGCGTGAAACCACCGCCACGGAACTCAAAACCGGCATCCCAATCCGGTGGCGGCCGGAACTCCTGGCCCGCCTTCCAGTTGGCCCCAAGTTGATCATAGGCCGCACGTTTTTCCGGGTCCTTGAGCACCTCGTAGGCCTCGCCTACCTCCTTGAACCGTTTCTCGGCATCAGGTTCCTTACTCACATCCGGATGAAATTTGCGCGCCAGTTTGCGGTAGGCGCGCTTGATCTCATCCTGGGCTGCGTCGCGTTTGACCCCCATGATCTTGTAGTAATCTTTATATTCCATAGTCGCGCCTGTATTTCATCAATTGGGCGTCAGGGCGGTAAACACCCGCCCTGTCGTCACCAGCTCAACACCACATACTGCTGCATATCGCCCCGGCGAACGAGCAACAGCACCCGCTTGTCCCTGCTGCTCTTCTCCACTGCACGCTTGAAGTCAGCTGCAGTTTTTACCGGCATGCGGTTCACCTGCATGATCACTGTCCCGGGTTGGATGCCCGCCAGAGCGGCAATGGAACCCGGTTTGACCTGCGTAACCACCACACCCTCACCTGCTTTGACGTTGAAATGTTCCGCCAGCTGCGGTGAAACGGACTGTACCGTCAAGCCTATCTGTTCCGCGCTTTCGGCTGACGCTTCGGTAATCTGCTCATCCTTGTCGACATGACCGATGGTCACCGTCACATTCTCGCGCCTGCCTTCGCGGATGATGCTCAGCTGCTGCTCGCTGCCCGGCGCTGCAAGTGACACCCGGTTGCGGAAACTCCCTACATCCGACACCGATTCGCCCTGGAATGCAACGATCACATCCCCCTGACGCAGACCTGCCTGTGCGGCGGGCGAGTCCTCGCCGACCTGTGCTATCAGAATACCTGTGTTCTGCGGCAAACCAAACGAGTCCGCCAGCTCCGGCGTCAGTGACTGAATCACGATACCGAGATATCCACGGGTCACCTCGCCATCATCGATCAGCTGATTCGCGATGGATTTAACCATGTTGATGGGGATCGCAAAGCCCACACCCATGTAACCACCGCTGCGGGAAAAGATCGCTGTATTGATGCCTACAACCTCACCATCCAGATTGACCAGCGGCCCACCGGAATTACCTGGATTGATCGCTGCATCTGTCTGGATAAAGTCCTCATAGTCGTTGATCCCGAGACTGGTGCGGCCCTTGGCGCTCACCACGCCCACCGTGAGGGTGTTACTCAGCCCGAAGGGATTGCCAATCGCCACCACCCACTCACCAACCTCCAGTTGCGAGGAATCGCCCAGCTTGAGAGGTGGTATCCCACCGGTTTTAATTTCCAGTACAGCCACATCCGACTGCGGATCCCTGCCTGCTATTTTGGCGTCAAATTCACGGCCATCATGCATTTTCACACGAATGCTATCGGCGTCTTCAACCACGTGATTGTTGGTCAGCACATAGCTCTTGTCCGTTCTCAGACCGCTTTTGGTTGAAAATACGAAGCCCGAGCCCTGGGACAATGTATGGCGCCGTTTCTGAGGCGCCTGATGCCGTGGGATTGCCTGAAAGCGTTCGCCGAAGAAACGTTTGAACATATCGTCGCCAAACGGCCATTCTTTGCCGAAGGGTGACGGCAGTTCTGTAAACCTGGAATCCGCAGTCCTGCCCTCGACCTGAATGAACACCACCGAGGGTGACACTGAACGCGCCACTGACGCAAAGGCCTTGCCAGTCTCGCGCAGGTTTTCAATGCCGCCCTCCTGTGCATGTACTGGTGACAGAACGGTGATTAAGAAAACCAGATACAACACGATTCGATTTATCGTCATCTCACTCCTCTCTGAAGAATAAACAGAATAGAATCAATCAGTTTCTTTATGCAGTGGTCATTGCACCTTTACTTTGATGGATTGTCTGCGCCGAAGTTTCGATTTCGGCAACTCCACACGCAGCACGCCACGCCGGTAACGGGCTGTGGCCTGCTCACTATCGACTTTGTCCGGCAGTTGTATCGCGCGTTCAAAGCTGCCATAGGCGCACTCAGAAACGTGGTAGTGTCCATGCGTGCGTTCCCGTTGAAGCTGCTTCTGGCCACGCACCACCAGCATGTCATCAATCACCTGCAGACTGAATTCTTCAGGCTCCATACCTGGCGCTTCGAGACGCACAACCACTTGATCAGCGTCATCGAAAACCTCTGCGGCAAGGACCCCCCAACGGGAGCTGCGGATGGCAAACTCCTCTTCATCCCTGGGTAACAACTCACCCTTCGGACGATGCGGTGAGAAATGCGTCAGGGCGTTTTCCGCCCGCTGATAGAGTTCCCGCCAGCCATCCAGCATGGCTTGCCAGGCCTGACTCATACCTTCACGGAACTGCTGTAGTGTCGACATGATAGAGTCCCCCGTTTTGATAACTCGACCCTCTGCTGCTTTATATGTGGGTATGGAAAATTGTTCCTTCAAGAGCTGATCGCTTCCAGGGTGCTATAACCTGCCGAATTCAGCATGCTGCAGCTGCCCAAGTGGCCGCAACAGCATATCCAGAGGGAAGATAAGTGGCTCTTCAGAGGATAAGCCGTGGAAACGCTGAGCGAGGATGAAGCGAAAGCGCACCCTGATCAGTCGCGCGCCAGAGACTCATCCTCATAGCTGAGAAAGACCGGTATATCTTTACGGTGGCGGCGCATCACCAGATTGGAGAGCAGGCCAGTCCAGCCAGTCTGGTGGGCCGCACCCAGTCCGCGCCCGGTCTCTGCATGGAAATATTCATAGAACAGATTGAGGTCTTTCCAGTTGTTATCCGACTGGAACGGACTGTCACGCCGCAGGGCGGGTAACACGCCCTCAACATCACGACGGTAGAGATCCACCAGTCGTTCAGAGATCAGGGTGGCGATCTCCTGCAGGCTCAGCATCTCACCCGGCTGCCCCGGCAGCTCGAACTGGAACTCGTCGCCGAGAAACCGGTGGAACTTCTCCAGTGCCTGCACCAGGGCATAGTTGGTGGGAATCCATATCGGCCCCCGCCAGTTGGAGTTGCCGCCAAACAGTTCAGTCTCGGATTCTCCCGGCTCATAACGGATATGCGTGCTGCCGATACCCGGCAGGCTGCCCGGCCCCTGGTACGTTTGATGTATTTTACTGACACTGCGTATGCCAAAGGGCGAGAGAAATTCATCCTCGTTCAGCAGCCGCTGCAGAATGCGTGGCAGCATGCTGTGGTCCACCAGCGCCAGCAGATGTTCACCTCTAGCGTTTTCCCAGGCAGGACAGGCGCAGACATAACTCCCCTGGAACAGGCCCTGCTTGTGCGTTTGCAGCATCGCGCGAAACCGGGGCACATTGGTCAACAGCCGCTGGTCGACGATTTCTGTTGCAAACAGTGGAATCAACCCCACCCAGGAGTAGACATCGATGCGGTGAGATTTCCCTTCAGGGGTCAGCAGCAGATCCTTGAAGAAACCAGCCTCCTGGTCCCACAGCGACCGACCCTGCTCATCGCCCCCGGCGATCGCCTTGCCGATGGCCAGGAACTGTTCGTAGCACTGGATTGCGATATTTTCATAGTCGCTGTCCACGGTAGCCAGTTCCAGGGCGATCGCTGTCATGTTGAGGGCGAACATGGCCATCCAGCCTGTTGCATCCGCCTGTTTCAAGGTATATCCCTTCGGCAAGGGTTTCGATCGATCGAACACCGAGATGTTATCCAGGCCGAGAAATCCGCCTTCGAATACGTTTTGTCCCTGCCGGTCCTTGCGGTTGATCCACCAGGCATAGTTGAGCAGCAGCTTGTGAAAGACCCGTTGCAGAAAACGTTTGTCGCCTGTTCCCCGCTGCACTCGTTCACCGCGGTAAACCTTGAGGGCGCTCCAGGCATGCAGGGGCGGATTGACATCACCGAACGCCCACTCGTAGGCAGGTATCTGACCATTCGGGTGGAGATAGTTCTCCTTCAGCAGCAGTTCGATCTGATCCTTGGCGAAGTCCACATCGGTGAGCGCCATGGCCACACAGTGAAAGGCCAGATCCCAGGCGGCGAACCAGGGATATTCCCAGGTATCCGGCATCGAGAAAACATCAGCCGCCCGAACATGCCGCCAGCGGCTGTTTCTTCCAAGTTTTCGCACTGCGGGCGGCGCCGACTGATCGCCGGCAAGCCAGCGTTGCACATCATAATGAAAGAACTGTTTGTTCCAGATCATACCGGCCTGAGCCTGACGCATGATGCGGTGGTCTTCGGTCCCGCCTTCCGGCAGAATTTCGTCATAAAAGATATCCGCCTCGGAACGCCGCAAGGCGAGGGTTTTCTCCATTTCCGCAAACGGCCGCTGCAACGGGTCAGCCGTAAGCACAAGATCGATCTTTGCTGATTCACCCGGCTCAACCCTGAGCCGATGCCACGCGCCGCATTTGCTGCCCTGTTGCTGCGGATTCACTGCGCCATGCTCACCCAGAATGATATGGCGGTGAAAGGCGTCTTTTACATAAGGCCTGGCCAATGCCAGCCCCCAGAGTTTTTGCAGGTTGCTGTCGTTCTCCGTGAACAGCAGTTCCGCCTGTTGTGCGCCGTACAGGGTATAGCTGCCGAGTGTCTGATGCTGCGCGGTCGCGGACCAGATTGCGGTGCTGTTGGTTTCCCCCCTGCTGATCCGAGGCGCCTCTGTCTCTTCTCCCCAGGACCAGGTATTCCGGAACCAGAGCTGGGGAATCAGATGAAGTTCGGCCGCTTGATCGCCCCGGTTATGGACCCGGATACGAATCTGAATCTGCGTTGGTGTCGCCTTGGCATAGCGCACGTCGATGTCCCAGTAACGGTTATCATCGAAGACCCCCGTATCGAGCAGATTGTATGCGGGGGAACTGCGGCTGCGGCCGGCATTCTCCTGTATCAGCCTGGCGTAGGGATATTCCGCCTGAGGATATTTGTAGAGATAACGCAGCCAGCTATGACTGGGAAGCGCATCTCTGTAGAAGTAGTACTCTTTGACATCCTCCCCGCGATTCCCCTGATTGCCGGTCAGGCCAAAGGCGCGCTCCTTGAGGATGGGATCGCGTCCATTCCACAGCGCAAGGGCGAAGCAGAGTCTCTGCTGCTCATCACAGATGCCACCCAGGCCATCCTCACTCCAACGATAGGCCCGTGACTCGGCCTGCTGATGATCGAAATACTCCCAGGCCGTACCTTCCGGACTGTAATCCTCACGCACCGTGCCCCACGCACGTTCAGCCAGATAAGGCCCCCAGAGACGCCAGTCGGCTTTTCCCGCGCGCTGTTCCTCGAGACGAAGCCTTTCCGGGTTGAGATTCAGGACTCTATTCTTCATGTTTTTCATCCATGATCTGTTGCAGACGCCACCAGGCCTCCAAGGTACAACCAACCGACCAGGCCTGGGCAGGCGCGCCTTTGGCGGGATGCGGTGGTGTACCGTCAAAAATCTCACTGATCGTTCCAAGTCCTGCGCTCTTGAGATGCTCAGCGAGCGGCTCCAGACGACGCATCGCCGCAGGCGCATCACCGGTCACACGGTATTCCGCCAGCGCATAGTGTCCGAGCAGCCAGCCCCATACCGTGCCCTGATGATAAGCGGAGTCGCGCTCCACCACCCCGCCTCGATAGATACCGATATAGTCACTGTCATGCGGGCTCAATGAACGCAGGCCGTATGCACAGAGAAGGTCCCGCTGACAGATCGCCACCACCTCCCTCTGCACCTTTGAATCCAGTGCGGTATGCGGCAGGCTGACCGCAAGAATCTGGTTGGGTCGCACACAGTCCTGTCCCTGTGGCCCATCCAGCAGATCGTAAAGCCCCAGCCCGTCAGCCCGTACAAAGCGCCGCAAGCTCTGCTTCACCTTCAACGCCAACTGCTCATACTCAGTCGGCGGCCTGCCAAGACTGCGGCTGAATCCACCCATGATGCACAAGGCGTTGTACCAGAGGGCATTGATCTCCACCGGTTTACCGATACGCGGCGTGACCACCCAGTCACCAACCTTGGCATCCATCCAGGTCAGCTGCCGGCCTGGTTCGCCTGCCGCAAGCAGATGGTCATCCGGGTCCATGCCTATGCCGTGACGGGTGCCTTTGATATGCCATTCGATGATCTCCTGCAGTACGGGAAACACCCAGGTTAGGGCAGCATCATCACCGGTTGTTTCAATATAGAGAAACCAGGTCTGGATGAACCAGAGTGCAGCATCCACAGTATTGTATTCCGGTGGTTCTCCTGCACTGAAAAGCCGGTTAGGCAGCTGTCCCTGATCCACCAGAGCGGCATAACTTCGCAGCATGGCCAGGGCCGTTGCAGGCCGGCCCGTCGCCAGGGTCAGGCCTGGCAGTGCAATCATGGTGTCGCGTCCCCAGTCACCGAACCAGGGGTAGCCGGCAATCACCGAGTCGCCAGCCCGGCCTGTAGGCATGCGGCGTTTGATCAGAAAACTGTCCGCCGCCAGCAACAGCTGGCGCACCCAGGCAGGCGCGGCCCGATAACCGGAAAATGTGCTTTCCGCGGTTTTCAGGAGTGATTTTTCACGCCGCAGATAAGCGTCCATGCGCTGTTCCAGGGCGAACTCGTGGGATGGATTCGTGGTGGCGGCGAAGCCATTCCAACTGCCGGGTGTCAATGCAAACCTGAGTCTGCCGATCGACAGATGGTTATCCAACGCTTGCAGACCTCGCGCCTGCTCCTCACACAGATAAAACCCTTCAAACCAGTTGAGATCTTCTACAAAGTCCAGCTGTGTTCCCTGCAGCTGCATCCGATCACCCTCTGGCCAGACAATATCCAGCCTGCCCTCCTGCAACGAGATCTGCGCATGCATGCATCCGGAACACATCTCCTGATGATGATCCCGCCGATTGATCAGCAGATTGACACTCAGCGTCGCGCCCTCCGCCGGACCCTCGAGCTTGTAGGCCACATAGGTGGCAGCTTCACCATGGGCCATCCAGATCCGCATTTCCAGAGAGACATCACCGAATACGTAACGCCATACCGGCATGCGGCCTTCGAGATGAAAACTTTCCAGGGTGAGATGGCCGGCCGGCTCGATTACATTGCCTTGCCAGCGATTGGTGAACAAAGGCCAATCCCGACCCCGTAGATGGAGGGTGGCGTCTGCCTTCGCGAGTAACAGGTGGCGGTCCAACCCCCCTTGCAGCGGTGTAATGAGCAGACCATGGTAGCGGCGGGTCAGGCTACCCGCCAGGGTGCCGGCAGCATAGGCGCCGGTGCCATTGGTCATCCACCACTCCCTGGCTTCGGCAGCCTCCAGATTGCCGCAAATCTCCCTATCGAAACGGATGAATGACTGTTCAGCCACCTTTGCAGTATCCACCCCGGTCACAGCAGACAACCGTGAAGAATTTGCTGCCGCGAGTGGCTGTATCGCATTGTATTGGATGGGTGCCTGGTACATTTCAAGACTGCACATTGGATGACGCAAACCTCATATTGACATCAAACTTCCGTATCCGCCTGGCGCGAGAAAAGAAGCACCTTGCAAGCGGGGCTTTCACAGCTTCTCCTGGTTTATTACGGATATATGCACCCCGCAGATTCAGTCCACCAGGGATTGAGGCATAGCCGCTACCAAAGCCGATCATCAGGCATCGGTTAACAGGGTCCTGTCAAGACCATGCGATTTCTATCGACGATGGATTTATTTAATGGCGTCGCGACATCATTCATTTGATTGCATTATCTTGGATTCGATCCTTATCTTATCCATCAGCTGTCGGTCCACCATACGCGGATAGACCCGGCAATACTCATCCACCATGAGCGGGTTCGTTGCAGCGGCCTGCTCCAAACGGCCTCGCCTGTCATCGCTGATGCCTGGCAGCATCAGCAACCAGGGGGCCAGATGAGTCGTCCATTCGGCCACCAGGCGCCGCGCTTCCGGATCTTCCCAATCCTCTCTCAAGAGCAGTTCCGGGAAGTCATCCGAGGACATTACCCTTCCCTTTAGTCCGGCAGGACACCGGTAATCCAAGCCTGTTCCATCACCTGAACAATCCCGTTTGAACCATTGGCTCTGCCCTGCATGGCTGCGTATCAGGTCCTCCAATGGCATGCCCTGCCTTTGGGTATAGCCGGTAATCTCCAGGGCATTGGCAACCGCATGCCAGTGGTACTCATGAAGTTGCGGAATCATGGCCTCCCGCCGCACTGAAGCCAACAGCGCCAGCGGCCGATGTTGCCGGTCGAGGAGCCACTGTTCAAAGACATCACCGAGTTCGAAGGGCAACTTCTGCGGCACCAGTTCATCGAGCCGGTCTGCCGCTGCTGCACAATTCACCGACAAGACATGCTGATCCAGGGCTGGATCGATGGGCAGCATGCGCAGTCCCTGACCCTTGTTCCAGACAGCACAACGGTAATAGCGCATCGCCCCTTGACTTCGATTCAGGCTTCCCCAAGCCCTGCCAGGCGTTTCCACCTGAACCTGAATCTCCCATAAACGCCCATTGCGGCTCAGTCCTCTGACGCCATCGAGGTCCATTGCCAGGATGACGCCGGTGTAGGGATTGACCAGCCTGGCGGCATGCAGATTCACTGGAGAGCCGAGAGTCTGGCCCGCATGCGATCGACCAGGTCGTAGGCCAGCTCCTGGAACTCGGGATCCAGGATCTCAAACAGATACTCGATCTCGTCGAGCAGTGTCTCCAGTTCCTTTGGGTCATCGATCTGATCAAGCCGGCGGGCGACTTGCTGCATGTAACCCAAAGGGTCAACACCTTCCATCAGAACTTCTCCCCCCAGACCGCGTAGACTGGATCCGAGAAGGCCAATTGCGCGGCATATTTATCATCGGCCGGACGAGGAAGACCACGCATCGACCAGGTCTCCAGATTGCCAAACCCGCCGGCCCGGAGAAAATACTCCAACACCAGGCCCATTCTTTCAAACTCGTGGATCTCTTCCCAGATCCTGACCACCTTGGGCGGAAACCAGCGGTTGGAGAAGGTGACGATAAACCGGCCACCTGGCTTGAGTATCCGTTGAATCTCCGCGAACACCTCCAGCGGCTTAATGAGATACTCGACGGATACTGTGCACACCACCGCATCAAAACGATCGCTCGCGTAGGGAAGTTCTGGTTTAAGATTCAGATCATGCACCAGGCGCTCGGCAAGCAATGGATTGGCGTCCAGCTCCTGCTGATTCATTCCCAGACCCGCCACATGCCGGGGTTCAAGAGCTGGACTCAGATGCGATTTCCAACTGCTCATCAGATCCAGGATCTCCGCCCCCTTTGGAATGAGCCTTTGGTAGATCGCTTCTACCTGACGGATGGCCTCGGCATCGAGATGCTCGACCAGTCTCGGCTGCTGGTAGAATTCCAGATCAACCTCAGGGGAAAAACGTATATAAGGGATATCCGACCAGAAATCAGTCGGCAACTCCCGCCAGCGCGTCTGCATACCGGGGCCGCCCTCTGTCACCAGTTCGGCGATATCCTGACAAGCCCCGCCATGCTCGTCACCCGCTGCCCAGATATCCAGAATCCTGGTTGACAGGCTCAAGTCATAGCGCGCCAGGGGATGATTCAGATCCACTGTGATCTGCTCAGCTATTTTGCCGATTCTGAATGGGGTCAACTCTTCGGGGAAGATGCCGCGGGTGCCAGCGATGAAACCGCGCGGATAGAAACGTCCCGCGCGGGGTTCTATGGTGTTACCTTTGCGATATTTCCGGTTGAATGCCTTACTGCTGATTTCCAGGCATTGTGCATTCTGATAGCCCCCCAGCAACTCTCCCGATTTAAAATGGTGGTTCAGCTGGCATCCCCTGGGTTTATCCAGCACCTGGGATTCCAGCTCAGGGGGGAAAATGTCGCGCCAGAGATTCAGCTTGGGCATTACGCGACAGTCTGTGTGCCGGGCGATTTCACTCCGCCACTCCAGATCGAAGCGCATGGCGCACATTGCATGACTGCTGGTATGTTCCAATCCTAGTTCGGAAGCTTTGTTCGGTTTCTCCTCATCCTGCTGGCCATCGAGCAGAACCACTGATGTATCATGCATGCTGCAAGGTCTCCTGATATGTTATCCGACGCTTTATTGAGAGATTCGTGGAACGATAAGCGCCAATTTATCCCTGATTGCCAGATCAATGTATAAATATTGTATAATTATTTTTAAGACCACGCTAAGTGTCAACCCCCTTATTTGTACAGATAATTGGGATGGCATTGAGCCACAGACTCAACAGACTGGTGCGCGATGAACGACCATGCATTCGGACTTATTATCATCGGTGACGAGATCCTCATCGGGCAGCGGCAGGATCGGCATTTCGAACATTTCAAACAACTGCTTGCCGGCCGGGGATTGATGCTGAGCCGGTGTTGGGTGATCCCTGACGAAGACGAGGGCCTGACCGAGCATCTGCGCTTCTCCTATTCCCTTGATCTGCCTGTATTCGTGTGCGGGGGAATTGGCGCCACACCGGACGATCTGACCCGCGGTTGTGCGGCTGGCGCGGCTGGCGTGGAACTTGAACGTCACCCCAGAGCCGCCGCCCTGATCGAAGAGAAATTCGGCGCCGACGCTCATCCGCAAAGGATCAAAATGGCCGACCTGCCGGCAGGCTCACAATTGATACCGAACCCTTACAACGGAATGCCTGGTTTTTCCCTGAAGTCCCACTATTTCCTGCCGGGCTTTCCCCAAATGGCCTGGCCCATGGCGGAATGGGTCCTGGATGAGTTCTATTCACACACACAACCACTACTTCAGGAGAGTTCTATGCAGGTCCTGCAGACCCCGGAGAGTGATCTCATCACGATCATGGAGGAACTTTCGCGGCGATTTCCCGGACTTAAGCTATTCAGTCTGCCTAGAATCGGCGAGCAGCCATGCGTGGAATTGGGGGTTCGAGGTTATGCTGATCCTGAGGAGGCCATGCAGGCCATGCAGGAACTATTGAAGGAACGACACATCCCCTACAAAACTGCTGACAGACCCTGATCTGGCTGTTATGAAAAAATCGCAGCACCGACGTTTATCCCTGAACTGTATATGCTTTATCAAAACCCGGCGAGATACTGATGATTATCGGTTGATATGAGAACTGATAGAAGAAAACCCCTGACCCTATTGACCTCAGGCATCTGTTGATGCGTCATTGGCCATCAGCTTATGCTGATGGTTGGTTACCCGTTATTAGACGATCCACCATGGATGGATTGTTAACTTGAAGAATAGAACCTCATCCACTCAAGGAGCCAACTGACCATGGTTTCGCTGATCCGAGATTTCCTGCGCCTGGAGTCAGCCAGTGGCATACTGCTGCTGATTGCAGCCGTGCTCGCCATGCTGGCCGAGAACTCAGCTTTCAATGTCTATTATGATGCCCTGCTGGGCACACCGGTTGAAGTGCGCATCGGTGAACTGGCCATCGCCAAGCCCTTCCTGCTGTGGATTAATGATGGACTGATGGCGATGTTTTTCTTTGTCATCGGACTGGAATTGAAGCGTGAAATTCTCCAGGGTGAGTTGTCTGATCCAGCCAGTGTGGCCCTGCCAGCCTTTGCCGCCATCGGCGGCATGGCGGCGCCCGCCCTGATCTACGTCCTGATCAATAGTGGTGATCCATTGGCGCTGAAAGGCTGGGCAATTCCATCTGCAACGGACATCGCCTTCGCATTGGCGGTACTCACCCTGTTGGGCAAACGGGTGCCGACCTCGCTGAAGTTGTTCCTGGTAACTCTGGCGATCGTCGATGACTTTGGGGCGATCCTGATCATCGCAATTTTTTATACCTCCGACCTGTCCCTGCAGTCCCTGGTTATCGCAGTGGGGGCATTGGCGGTTTTGGGCATCATGAACTGGCAGGGAGTGACCCGCCATGCGCCCTATCTGCTGGTGGGTGTAGTGATGTGGGCTGCGGTGCTGAAATCCGGTGTGCATGCCACCCTGGCTGGCGTGCTGCTGTCATTCTTTATCCCATTACGTGCGGTTGGCAGGAATGGTAAATCACCGCTGCGTGAGCTGGAACATGATCTTCATCCCACTGTAGTGTTCGGCATTCTTCCGCTGTTCGCCTTTGCCAACACCGGCGTACCGCTTGCCGGCCTGGGCTGGGATTCATTGTTCCAACCGGTGCCCCTGGGCATCGCTCTGGGTCTCTTCTTTGGCAACCAGATAGGTGTGATGGGTGTGAGCTGGCTGGTGGTAAAATTCCGCCTGGCGAAACTTCCCGCAGGGGTTGGCTGGGGAGAAATGTATGGCGTATCCATGCTGTGTGGCATCGGTTTTACCATGAGCCTGTTCATCAGTTCCCTGGCCTTCGAGCAGGGCGGGCTTGATTTTCCCGTCAACGACCGGCTCGGTATCCTGGGCGGTTCCCTGTTGTCAGCGCTCAGCGGCTACTTCTGGTTGCGCTGGCGATTATCCTCCAGGCCTGTTCCTTGAGTAAGGAAGCAACTCTAATTTGGTGTCGTTATTTAATTAAAGTTAATTAAAGATTAAGTATATATCTTATTGTTTTTTTTATTTTATTATATGGATAGCAACATCCATCGATACAGCTCCCAATAGATATAAGTAAATCACCTAATTGGAAAATATTCATAAAGACTGGGATAATTAGCAAAAACAAGGGATTGAGAAAAGATGATTGGTTCAAATCACACAAAGTGACAGCTAAATGATATATCGACCAACAACTCACCAGCTGATTTACCTGCTTTTGCAACACTCACCCGCTGTTCTCCTGTCTCACTCAGACAACGAATTTCGCTGACAAAGCATAGAGATAGTAAAACTGATCCGTTGATTTGGATCAGTGTAGGACGAACAGGATAATGTAGCATATAGGAATAAAATTCTATTCCAATAAGAAACAGCTGATGAATAAACTCTCAAAAACCCCTCCGGTATTCTCCGGCATCCTGATCGGGTTATCCATGTTGGCTACTTTTGTCATTGCAGGCCGTGGCATAGGAGCCAGTGGCTTTCTGACCCGCTTGATCGCCACCGTTCAATACGAGCTTTTCCCTGAAGTCACGCAGAGAAGCGCCTATTTCGCGCCTTATTTCAAGACCGACACTCACCCCCTGGACAACTGGTTGACCTACTTTGCCATGGGTCTGGTTCTAGGCAGCCTGGTCATGAGCCTGATCCTCGGCACCTGGAAGGTCGAGGTTCTGAAAGGCGATCGCATCTCATCCTTTAAACGCCTTCTGTTGGCCCTGTTAGGTGGCTTCCTGATCGGTTTCGCAGCGCGGCTGTCCCGCGGTTGCACCAGTGGCCAGGCTCTGGTGGGAGGCGCTGAACTGGCGGTAGGCGCCTGGGTCTTCGCCCTGTGTGTCTTCGCCGGTGGTTATGCAACCGCTTATCTGGTGAGAAAACAATGGATATGATCGCCCCATTTGCAAAAACCGGGCTGATCAGCGACGCCCTCAATCTGTGGCTTGCGATACCGGCGGGATTCCTGCTTGGCCTCGCCCTGCAGCTCGCCGGATTTACCGATGGGCGTAAGATCGGCAAGGCCTTTTACTTTAAGGACAACGATGTCCCTGTCGTGATGTTCACAGCAATCGTCACCGGCATGCTGGGGCTATGGGGTCTCGGTCTGATCGGCTACCTGGACATCTCGCAGGTCTACCAGGTGCCTACCTACCTGCTCCCGGTGATAATCGGCGGCTTGATATTCGGTGTAGGCATGGTGGTCGGCGGTTACTGCCCGGGCACCGCCATGGCCTCTATCGTCGGCGGTAAAATCGATGCCTTGGTTTATCTCATCGGTTTCTTCATTGGCAGTCTGTTCTTTGGGGATTATTTCCCACTCTTTGAAGATCTCTACAAGAGCGACTATCGGGGTGTCTTCCGCCTCGATGAAGCATTAGGCACCACTATCGGCATGACGATCCTGATCATGGTGGCGGTCGCGATTGGCGCCAGTCTGTTTCTCAGACTGGTTCAACACCTGGTCTGGAAAAATGTCGAACCGATTGCTTCATCCGGCTTGAGAATGACCCAATATGCGGTGGTAGGTCTGGCCCTCTCCTTGGGAGCCGTTATGGCTTTTTTCCCCAACAGCGCGTTTATTCCCAGTGAAGCTGAGGACGACAGCTTCTACATCGTACCTCGGCCTACGCTGATCTCACCCGGCGCTATGCTCAATCCACAGGGGAAAGCAGAATGAAGCGGCGCGAATTCATCAAACTCTCGGGTCTGCTGGGCGCCGGAGGGGTAATGCCCTCCCTCTTGCTTAGCGGTTGCAGCAGTAAACCCCTGCCCGGTGATGGTCTGGTAAAGAAGACCCCCACCATCTGTGACATGTGTTTCTGGAAATGCGCCGGTTTCGTCTATCAGGAAAATGCCAAGCCCTGGAAAGTGGTGGGGAACCCGGAAGATCTGCACAGTTCGGGGAGATTCTGCACCCGCGGCACCGGGGGTATCGGCGCCTATCTGGATCGTGACCGGCTCAAGACCCCCTTGATCCGCCAGACCGATAAAAAGGGCCGGCAGTCTTTCCGGGAGGCCAGCTGGGAGGAGGCGATCCAGCTGATCGCCCAGCGCATGCAGGGGATTGCCGAGCAAGCACGGCGCGGACACCCTGGCTCTGTTGCATCATGGCACCGGCGCCCGGCATTTCGAACACCTGATTCGCGCCTACGGCTCGGACAGTCACGCCGAACCGGCCTTTGCCCAGTGCCGCGGCCCCAGAGATATCGCCTACCGGCTGACTTTCGGCGATTCGCTGGGTTCACCGGAACGCACCGATATGGCCAACTCCGACTGTATCGTGCTGATCGGCTCCCACATCGGTGAAAATCTGCACAACGGGCAGGTGCAGGAACTGAGTCAGGCGCTGGAGAAGGGCACCAGCCTGATCACCGTTGACCCGAGATTCTCGGTCGCCGCGAGCAAGTCAAAGTATTGGCTGCCGATCCGTCCCGGTACGGATATCGCCCTGCTGCTGGCCTGGATGCATGTCCTGATCACGGAACAGCTTTATGACCGTGAATTCATAGAAAACTATACTACCGGCCTGGCGGAACTCACCGAGCATATTCAGGCCTATCCACCTGAATGGGCCTATCTGCAAACCGGCCTCAAGCCTGACCTGATTCGTGATACTGCACGGGAGATGGCGCGGCATGCCCCCGCCACCCTGGTGCACCCCGGCCGCCACACCACCTGGTATGGGGATGACACGCAGCGGGGCCGGGCCATGGCAATCCTCGCGGCCCTGCTTGGGTCCTGGGGCAGCAAGGGTGGATTTTACGTCCAGGACAAGGTCAAACTGCCGGACTTTCCCCTGCCCGACTACCCGGAACCCGCCAGCGAATCGCATGTCGTGGCGCACCGGGGGCGCTTTCCCTTGGCAAACAAAACCGTCAGCCAGGCGTTGATCGAGGCTTCCGCCGGACCGGACGCCTACTACAAGGGCTGGATCGTCTACGGTACCAATCTGCCCTCCTCGATCCCGGGCATCCGCCCCATGCTCAAGAAGGCGGCGGAGACCCTCGAACTGATCGTGGTGGTGGACACCATGCCGGCGGAGATCACCGGCTACGCGGATGTGATCCTGCCTGAGTGCACCTATCTGGAGCGCTACGATGTGCTGCGCAACTCCGGCGCACGCGTACCCTCGGTGGCCCTGAGGATGCCGGCCTTCGAACCCCGTTACGACAGCAAACCCGGCTGGTGGATTGCGCGGGAGATCGGCCTGGCCCTGGGCCTGGAAAAATACTGGCCCTGGAAGGATTACTCAGAGGTGCTGGATTGGCAGTTGAAGCAAGTCGGCAGTTCGCTGCAAGAGATGCAGAAGCTCGGGATCAAACATTTTCCACGTAAGAAGCCCCTCTATTTCTCAGCCGAAAACCCGCCGCGCTTCTGGACCCCCAGCGGCAGAATCGAACTCTATTCCCAGCAGTTGGCGGATGCGGGTTTCGACCCCATGCCCCGCTATACCGCACCCTCAGAGCCACCGGATAACTTCTATCGGCTCAATTACGGACGCATGCCGGCGCATACCTTCGGCAAGACCACCAACAATCCCTTACTGTTTCAACTGGCGCCGGAAAACACCCTCTGGGTCAATCCCATTGTCGCCAGGCAATGGCAGCTGCAGAGCGGCAGCCTACGTCCGCCTGCAGAATCAGGACGGCATCGTCAGCAATCCAGTACGGGTGCGGGTCACCGAACGCACCGGGCTGGATGCGGTGTTCATGGCCCATGGTTTCGGGCAACGTTCGAACAAACTACGTCTGACCAAGGGCGCCGGGGCCGATGACTCCGAGCTGATGAGCCGCCTGCTGATCGACCCGATCATGGGGGCAACCGGCATGCGGGGCAACTTCGTGACCTTCATCAAAGCAAAAGGGGCGGCATAATGACGTGTGCAATATGCAATGGTGATCGACACCCGCCTCTGCATCGGCTGTGGCGATTGTGTCGTGGCCTGCAAGACGGAAAACAAGGTGCCCGCGGGCCTCAATCGGGACTGGATCGTGGAGGCCACCTCCGGCAAGTATCCCGAGCTGCATACCGAATTCCGCTCCGAGCGCTGCAACCACTGTTCCCACGCCACCTGTGTGACCATGTGCCCGACCGGCGCCAGTCACCATTGGCGGGACACCAATATCGTGCTGGTGGACGCCCACAAATGCACCGGCTGCAAGGCCTGTATCGCCGCCTGTCCCTATGATGCGCGGCTGATCATGCACCCGGACGGCTATGTAGACAAATGCACCTTCTGCCATCACCGGGTGGAACAGGGCCTGGATCCCGGCCTGCGTCTCCACCTGCCCGACCCGCTGCATGCATTTCGGCGTACTCAACGACCCGGGCAGCAAGGTGAGCCAACTGCTGAAGTCCCGCCAATATAAAACCCTGATGCCGGGTACCGGCAATCAGCCCAATGTCTACTACCTGATCTGAGAGCCGGCATGTTGGAAGAACTACTGGTCACCCCGAGATTCAACGCCAAGGTCGATCCCCTGCTGGGCATCTGGACCTGGGAGATTTCGGTCTATCTGTTTTTCGGTGGCCTCACCGCCGGTCTCATCGTATTCGCAGCCCTGGCAGCCCTCAACAAGAGCACTCCGGAACGCAGCTACTCCCTCAACAAACTCGCCCTGTGGGCGCCGGTCGCGCTGTCCCTGGGTATGACGACCCTGTTTCTCGATCTCGAGCACAAGCTTTTCGTGTTCCGCTTCTATACCACCTTCGAACCCACCTCACCGATGTCCTGGGGCGCCTGGATACTGATGGTCATCTATCCGGTGACCATTCTGCAGATCCTCTCCACCTTGCGTCCCGGCTACCCCTGGGCTGCCGGATTTGTCGATAAGCTCAGCATCGGCCGCTGGGTGCTGGATCTGACCAGCCGCTACCAACGGGAGATCGCCATGCTGGCGATCCCCTCTGCAGTAGCGCTCGGTATCTATACCGGCATCCTGCTCAGCGCCTTCAATGCGCGGCCGTTCTGGAACAGCGGTCTGCTGGGGGTGCTGTTTCTGGTCTCCGGCCTCTCAACGGCTGCGGCTCTGGTGATTCTGCTGGCCAAAGAGAAAGCGGAAAAACGCTGGTATGTACAGATGGATATCGGCCTGATCCTGGTCGAGATAGTGATCATTGCGTTGCTCCTGATCAACCTGGCGACCGGTTCCGAACAGCATCTGCAGGCCCTGACCTACCTGACCAGCCTGAATGGCTATGCACTGGTATTCTGGGTGCTGTTCATCGGCCTGGGGCTGCTTGCTCCGCTGCTGGTGGAATTTATGGAACTGGTGAAGGAGCGCCGAGTCCTGGCGCTGCTGGGTCCGATCCTGGTGCTGCTGGGGGGTTATCTGTTGAGACATGTCACGGTCAATCTGGGTCAGGAGACCGCCTGGCAGGATTACCGTATGGAACACAACCCGCAGCTTCTGGAGCGGGTCAAAGTCAACTACGAACACGAGGATTGATGTGAAATTGAATAATGGCTTGAAGATGAGGCATGTCAGACTCTTGATACTGCTTGGCCTGCCGGGAATCCTGGGCGGTTGTGGCGATGAGAGCGGCAATTATCAGCCGCCCTGGAACCGATCGCTCAGGCAGCAGCAAAACAACAGGACCGGATCACACCCGAGCAGATGGCGGACTGGATCATCAGCCGCAAGCAGGACTACCGTCTGTTGGATATCCGCAGCAAGGAGGAGTTTGACGACGGTCATATCAAGCACGCCGAACATATACCGCTGGCCAAACTATTGCTGCCGGAAACACTGGAGAGTCTGCCGCAGGAAAGAAAACTGGTGGTCTATTCCAACGGTTCCGAGCAGGCGGCCAAGGCGAGCGTGATGCTGCGTCTGGCAGGTTTCGATGCCTATCTGCTGCTGGGTGGTTACAACCATTGGCAGGAACGCATCCTCAATCCCGACATCCCTGACGAAGCCGCGGACGACGAGACCCCGCAAGATGCCCTGAAACGCGCTGTGAGCTGTTATTTTTCCACCTCCGGTGACCAACCGGTGATGAAAGTCCGGCAGATCGAAACAAAACAACCAAAGGGTTACACGCCGCCCGTGTTAAAACCTGGAGGAACTGGAGCGGGGGGTCCGCCGGTGGAGGAAGGTTGTTGATCGCCAGCGTAGGGTGCGCCATGCGCACCGCATAGTTGTCTGGTGCGCATGGCGTACCCTACGTTTGTGGATCAGACAATATTAAGGCCATCATCGATTCGCCCCGATCCTACCGGGAGATATCCGCATTCAGGATCATCTGAATCTCCTGCCTGTTGAGAGGGCGGATATCGTCACCGGTGGATTGACCCTTGAGCTTCCCATCCAATGAAGTCCAGGCATCCGCAGGCAGACCGTCCTGCAGTGTTTTCCTGGCCGCCTGAAACTGCCACTTCCCGTCGCGCTTGCTCAAGCCCCCCTGCCCGAGCCCCAAGGCACTGGAATTGCGATGGCAGGATTCGCAGGAGCGTGAGGGCCCCGTGGTATGGGGCTCACTGAGCGCGAACAGCCGCTTGAACAAGGGTTGCTCCCAGGCCGGATGATCGACCTGCATGATCATGCCCGGTGAAACCGGGCGTATCCGATTCTGGCCATCCACACCAAGGGGAGGAAGCTCCGCCCGTAAATCCCAGCGGGTCTCGGTCCAGCGACCCGGGGTCTCCTGCTGCCGCAGATGATCCCACTGTTTGCCGCTGGGGTCATAGCTGCTGTGACAGCCATAACAGAGAGGCGCCCATTGAGTGTGGCAGGCGGAACAGGTCAGCCGGGTGTGTTGTTCCTGGTTGGAATGATCCTTTTGCTTGTACTCAGGAATCGACAGCGCTGCACCACCGAGTTTGGGATGCAGCAAACGACTGCCGTCCTCACGGATTTCGATGTGCCAGAGCGGCGTTGCATAACGCCGGGTCAGCGGAACCTTTCTATCTGACTGGCTGCCGGGTTCGAGATAACGCTGCATTTCAGCAAAGTTGTCCGGCCAATCCTCCCGACTGACCCCGGTGACTGAAGCAAGATGGCAGTCGCCACACTCAATGTCCACCGCCTGATGCTTGAAGCCACTGTTGTCACCACCCCCCATCAGCCCGGTGGAGGTATGGCAATCGATGCAGCTCATGCCCGCCTGGTGATGGATATCATTGGCATGCTGGATCACTGTGCGGCCATCGGTCAGTTGCAATAACTCTGTTTGAGAACCTGCCGGGTCCGGGTCCATTTCCGCCAGTCCTGCATAATTCAGGGAGATCCTGCCGGAACGGCTGTGACAACCGAAACAGCGCGCGTCCTCAACCTTCGCTGTCAATCCGGGATGGCGTTTCTCCTCCCGCTGATTGATATGGCAAGCGGAGCAGCCTCCACCTCTGGCCTGAGTCACATCGACTGCTGGATGAATTGAAGCATGGGCCAGATGGCAACGGGCGCAGAGTTTTCTCAACATGGAGTCGGCTGGAGAATCCCCCAGAGACTCAAGACCAGATTCTATCAGTGGATGCTCACCCTCCCCCATAGCCTGACGCGTCTTCTGCACCAGCCCCTTGCCTGAATTCATCAGGCTGCCCATGACATTCCCGGCATGACGTGGATGACAGGCCGCGCAGACAGTCCTGTCCTGTTGCAGATCACCCGGTTTGGCTATCAATGCCTCATGGGCCAGAGGTAATTCCGTGGCAGCCTGATCTCCCATATGGCAACTGACGCAGGAACTGTAGGCAAAGGCATGCGCAGGAGAAAATTCACTGGCTTGATAGATGTGACATAGAAGGCAGTTGTTGATCTCGGCCTTAACTGATATCAGACTCGTGAGAAAAAGAAACAGCACAGCCCAAATGAGAGTGATCGATCTGCTTGACCAAAAACCCAGCCATCCGGCGTTCAAACTGGTCTGACACATTGCTAAACACATCCCCATGAAGTTTGGTGCTGGATGTGTCTTATTATGTCACTCTGCATACTGAATAACAGTCATACAGAGGAAAATTGCCAGAGGATAACCTCCTCAAAATATATCGCCATTCTCGCCAATAGTTATCCGTATATTGTGAACAGGCCCTAGTCAGTAAAACATGCTCAAATGCCGGGGATTATCTCCTCGTAAAAGATCGTTAGTTGCTTGCTATGGAGTGAATACTTGCCACCTGAGGTTGGTTTCAGCTGGCCACATATTTTTTTCTCTTCTGGTTTCCATACCATACATAACTTTCCTTGTTTATTGACAAACCAGGCACCCATTTCTGAGAAGTCCCCCCCTTTTGGTCGATGGGTGGATTTTTCTGCAGTGCCGTCACTAAAAAATTTTATTGTGATATCCACTCTTCCGGCAAGAATTGATTCCTTTTGCTTCATAAAATAGCCTTTAACGGTGTTGCCTGATAACAGATTCATCACTTCATTTTTCTTAAGGGGTTCTCCTGCATAGACATGGCCAAGATTGATTATTAAAAGTGAAAGAATGGCAATCACCAAAAGTATCCTGTTCCTCATTTCCCGCTACTCCTTTTCGACATCATTCATATTTAATTCTAGGCTCATCCCGGAAATTATTTGGGTAAAAATTGTCCTGACTGACTTTGTGCAGTCTGCGCTAAACCATACACAGGAATACTTCATCTTCAGTTTGAGAGGGTTCTCAGTCGGATCGGACTTTTCCAAGGCAATATCCCTGAGAATTTTTAGCGGAGCATGTCAACCAAGATTGCAGTTGACTACTCGGGTACTGTCCGCTGAATGAAGTCTGGGTACTCCCTGAAACCTGCTTCATTCAGGTCATAGACTTATTCGACTGACTATTCAGGGGCAGACGGGAGTAGCAGCATATCATGTGCGAAGAGGCGACTGATCTCTTCACCGGACACTGCAGGCATATATAGCCATCCTTGCAACAGGTCGCAGTCCAGGGACTTGAGAAACTCGAACTGTTGCATGGTCTCGACACCCTCGGCGACCACCTCGAGCCCCAGACCATGGGCCAGCGCAGTCACGCCACGGATGATCTCCCGGTCATTCGAATCAAGCCCGATGTCCCGTACGAAGGAGCGATCGATCTTGAGCACATGAATGGGTAACTGTTTGATGTGTGCCAGGGATGAATAGCCGGTACCGAAATCGTCGATGGCCAGCCGCACCCCCATGTTTTCGATGGTTTCGAAAAAGCGCGCCGCCTGACCGGAATACTCCATTACCGTTGTTTCGGTCAGCTCCAGTTCCAACGCACTGGCGGGGATATGATTGTCTTTCAGCAGGGTCTCGATGTATTCCGGCAGACCGGGCTGCAACAGGCAACGTGGCGATAGATTCACTGCCAGACGCTCGAGCTTCACTCCCTGCTCACACCAGCGACGAAACTGTTCACAGGCCTGCGTGATTCCCCAGTGTCCGATGTTATTGATCAGACCGGCATCCTCCGCCAGAGGAATGAATTCGGCGGGACTGATGTCACCCAGCTCGGCATGCTGCCAGCGCAGCAACGATTCCACCGCGACGACCTTGCCTGTTTGCAGGGAGACCAAGGGTTGATAGTGGAGTTCCAGTTCATTTTTTGTCACCGCATACCGCAGGCTGTTTTCCACTTGCAGGCGACGGCGGGTCTGCTCGCCAATCAACTGGTCATAGAGACTATAGCTATCTCCACCCGTCTCCTTGGCCCGGTACATGGCGGCATCCGCCTTGCGCGCCAGTTCATCGGGGGTATCGCCATCATCCGGATAGATGGCGATGCCGACGCTGACACCGATAAAACACTCCTTACCATCGATATGAAATGGCGCCTGCAGTGATTCAATCAGGTGCTCCGCCACTTTGCCGGCATCGCTGGGTTCATGCACCTCACTCAACATGATCACGAACTCATCTCCACCCTGACGCGCCAGAGTGTCTGATTCCCGGATACCGCCTTGCAGACGCTCAGCAACGGCCGTCAACAGTTGATCACCCACCTCGTGCCCGTAGTTATCATTGACTGCTTTGAACCTATCTAAATCGAGAAACAGCAGCGCCAGATGCGAATGACTGCGCTTGCACAGATTGATACCGTGGTGCAGCCGGTCCTGCAACAACATGCGGTTGGGCAGCCCGGTCAGGGCATCGTAATGCGCCAACTGCTCCAGACGTCGTTCCGACAATTTTCTTTCGGTGATATCCGATGCGATGCTCACATAATGAGTGATATCACCGTTACTGTCCTTTAACCCAGTGATGCTCATCCATTTTGGATAGGTTTCGCCGTTTTTACGCCGATCCCAGATCTCTCCCTGCCAGCTCCCTTCCTGGCTAATATCCGCCCACATTTGCTGATAAAAATCTTTATCCTGCCGACCCGAGGAGAACATCTTCGGATTATGCCCGATGACCTCCTCCGCGGAGTAACCGGTAATCTCGGTGAAGGCGGGGTTGACTGCACAGATGTTATGCCCGGCATCGGTAATGACGATACTCTCCAGGGACGACTCCATGACCTGGCTGGCCAAACGCAGTTCCTGCTCCTCTTTTTTTCGATTGGAGATGTCCCTTACCATGCCGACAAACAGTCGTCCGCTGCCGTGAATCACTTCGGTGGTAACCAGCTCCAAGGGGAAAAGCTCGCCGTTCTGGCGTTGACCCTGCAGCTCACGCATCGAGCCAATGGCATCCGACACCCCGGACTGCATATAACGTTCAAGATATCCATTGTGATTTGAGCGGTGCGGTTCAGGCATCAATTTAGAGACATTGTTACCTTCCATCTCCTCCTGCTTGTAGCCGAAGATTGCCATAGCAGCCTCGTTGACAGACTGGATTACACCCTTCTCATTAATTATCACAATGCCATCACCCGCGCTCTGAATCACCTTGCGTGTCAGCTCCTCGCTTTCCGCCAGTGCGCGTTCCCTGGAAATCACCCGCTCCACCATATGCTGGAAGGTTCTTGCAAGCGCGCCGATTTCATCACTACGTTTAAAATCCAGCACAGGCAACGGCTTTCCCGCAGCAAGTTGCGCCGATGCCTCGGTGATACGGTTCAAGGGACGCACCAACATGCGAACCAGAGACACCACCAACCAGGCGGCTATTACGGTGAATAACAGTGTGGTCATAATCAAGCGGTTGAGCACCGGCTGAATCCGGCGTTCAATTTCAACAGTGGGCAGCACTTCAGCGATGGCCACAAAGCGTTGTGGATTCGCTCGATCGTAAAATAGCTTATGCAAATTGACTACATTGTCCTCATTCTCGAAATGAAACGCATCGAAAAGGCGCTCCTCTGCGTATGCCCTCTGTAGCACGGGATATCGGTTATATAATAATTCCCGAACTTCACCATTCGTGGACCGATGTAGAGGTTCCCTGAATACAAGAATCTCACCCCTCTCATTTGTAATGTAATCCGCATCATCAGGTGACTCGATAACGATAAACTCCTGAAAAAGCGGACTCAGATTGACATTGATCAATAAGAAAGCAAGCAATTGTCCATCTAAACTGCGTACCGGCACCCCACCTCTCAGCATCGGCGTATGAGGCGATGTAATCACCCCATTCTCCCGGTTAAGGCTTACTTCCGAGAGATAGATGTAATCCGATTTCCATGTAAGCAACTCTTGGAAGTAAGGCTCATCGGCCTTAGACTGCAGCGCCTCTGGATCTACAGCAATAATCTCACCACCCCTGCGCTCCAGACGGAGCAGCTCTCTTCCATCCTCATTCGCGGCCAGCAGACGAATCTGCTGGTAATCCGGCCGTGAATAGAGAAGTTCCCGGAATACAACCGCCATCCTGTTCAGTTCTGACAGTTGGATTGAATTTGAATCAGTGGACTCATTCAAATGCCTCAATGGATCAAGCACAGCTTCCACTTGAGGGTGACGATGCAGATGTCGAACATCTTGTTTAAGCCTTACGACGATTCGATCCAGCCTTTCTATCTTCTGTTTAACCCCAAGTTGGAGTTGCGTCACCTCATCATTGATTTCCAGATCCCGGATAATGTTGTAGGCCAGCAAACCGACACCGGCGGCCGCCAGCATCACGAACAGAGAACTCATCAAGGTGATTTTAGCGGTCAGGCTGAGCCCTTCGATTGAAAGCCGGTCACGGGTCGCCTGCATCGCCATTAGCAAAGGAAATAGCAACGCCATCAAGACGAACAACCAAACGTGATCGGCCAGAACGATGCTGCCGGCGTCGCTGAATGCAACAATGGGGGCCTCATAGACCTGCATCGCGGCCATTCCGCAGTAGTGCATCCCGGAAATCGCTGAGCCCATCAGCAATGCAGAGGTTTGCTTCTGCCACTCCGGGGGAGTGTCTTGGTCATGCAAGCGGATCGCTAATTTCAATGCACCCCAGGAGGCGGCAATTCCAATAAAGATGGAAAGCATGAATAGAAAAGGATCATAGATCGTGCCTGCCGGCATGCGCATGGCAAGCATGCCGATATAGTGCATGCTGGAAATCGCCATCCCCATGAACAGAGAAGCTCCGGCGAGGGCCAGCTCACTGACCCGTTGTCGTCCAATAACATAAAAGGCCACCCCGCTGGCCAGCCCGGACGGCACTATCGAGAACAGGGTAGTGGTCGGATCGTACTGCACCGGCAGAGGCAGCTGGTAAGCCAGCATGCCGATAAAATGCATCGACCAGATACCGACTCCCATGGTCACCGATCCCAGCAGCAGCCAGAGATTGCGACGTTGATTGTCCTCCCCACCCATACGGTTGGCGAACTCAAGCGCCGCATAAGATGCGAGAATGGCGATCGCGACCGACAACATCACAGCAACCGGTTCGTAACTGCCGATTATGATTTGCATGTTCTCACTCAGAACATGGTCATCATGAAACCCAGCCAGGGAATGGTTCATAGAACGTGGTAGTTTTTTACAGACAGAACCTATATCGTCTTTGTTTGCTGGTACTTAAGTTCCTTGCAAAGGATTTCCTCTGTCTGGAAAAACCTTAAAAAACATGTGCCAAGGCGCATGACAAGAATATAATCACAAATTCGCTACGCCCCCTCAGGATGTTGGGGGTGCTGCATGAGGAAGCTGCCGCTTAGCGGCCTCGATTGAATCATCGAGTTTGGCGGATGTCCTCTCTCAACCAACCGGATTGATTCATCCAAATGCCTCGCTCGCTCGGGTGCGAATCTCATGGATTCGTGACAACCCGCTATAAAATTGGGAGTTATCCCTCTAATACGGCCGAACATTACTGGTAATTCTTAGTGGCGGAGCCAACGCTAAATGATTAGACTGGCGCCGAACCGAATAAGAATTGAATGCCTATGCGATCCCGGATGGACGTGAACCTCGAACCCGATTGCCTCCCGATAGTCACCCGCAGCTTGCATCCATCAGCTGCAAACTGATGCAGGATTCGAGCTGGAGAAGATGGGTAGTCAGCAAGCAATTCCACGGCTGTTCAAATCGGTTGACTCTCAGCTAAGCCATTATCAGAAAAAGAAGAATTAGATGAAGGTTGATCGCACCAAGATTGTGATTGTCGATGATGAGCCCAGGTTTGTGCTCAGCCTGCAAAAGCTTTTCAGCACACAATATGAAATTCACGCCACCCTGGACAGCACCCGCGCAACTGATTTGGTGAGATCCGAGCAACCGCAGTTGATTTTGTTGAATCTGACCATGCCTGAGATGGATGGTTATCATGTGATGCGACAGATCAAACAAACCCGGGAAATCGCTGACATTCCAATCATTGTGGTTACCGGACTGCATGAAAGCGCCGATGAAACCAAGAGCCTGCGCATGGGTGCGGTGGATTATGTGACCAAACCCTATCACCCGGAAATATTGAAGGCCCGAATCGACAGACAGCTGGAACTGAAACGCCAACAAGATTTTTTCAAGGTCCTCTCCTATCGGGACTTTCTCACGGGCATCCCCAATCGAAGGTCTTTTAACGAGATACTGGAGCGTGAGCAGAAACGCTGCAAACGTAACCATTCAGCCTTGTCATTGTTGATGATCGATGTGGATTTCTTTAAAAAATACAACGATATCTATGGACATCTTGCGGGGGATAAATGCCTGAAACGCATTGTATCCTCGATGGCTGAACAACTCAGACGTCCCACGGACCAGCTGGCGCGTTTTGGTGGCGAAGAATTCGCTTGTGTACTTCCGGAAACTAATTGCGCTGGCGCGACAAAGATCGCTGAAACCCTTCAACAAGCCATATTAGATTTGAAAATCCCCCATTCGGAAGGCATCAACAGGCAGGTAACAGTCAGTATCGGGATTGCTACGGATTACCCACATGAGGTGGATGAGACTGAAAAACTGATCTCCATGGCAGACAAATGTCTTTATCAAGCCAAGCTGCAGGGTCGCAATACCATCTATTCAAACTAATGCAGACATGCCTGATGCAGTAATCTTCATGCTCTCAGGCCGCCGCATCGGGAATCCGTGAATGAGATAGAGCGGTTGCCCGTTTGATCATCATATCGACGATGGCGTAGATGCCAACATGGCGGCTGGGGCTGAGATGCTCTTCCAGCCGCAGGCGTTTGAACAACCCATCCACATCCACCTGCCGTATCTCTTCCAGGGTACGGTTGGAAAGCAGATCTATCAGCAGACCCAGCACTCCCTTGATGATCGCGGTATCGCAGTCGCCCTGAAAGCGGATCTTATCGGGCTCATCCGGGACCTGTTCAGCACTGACATACACGGTGCTCATGCAGGGCTTGACCCAGTTCTCCTCAGTCTTGAGCTTATCGGGCATGGCTGGCAGTTGCTCCCCAAGCTCCATCAGATACTGATAACGCTGATCCCAGTCATCGAGAAACTCGAAGATATCAACAATTTCATCAACTTCACTCATCGGCTCAATCTGTTTGATTCGGGTTCAGACACTGAAGGATTCACCGCAACCACACATGTTTTTCACATTGGGATTGAGGAACTCAAAACCCTGGTTCAGGACATTCTGCTGCACAAAATCCACCGTCATGCCATCCAGGATCGGCAGACTGGCGTTGTTAACCACCAGTTTCACACCATTCGATTCAAATACCTGATCGTCATCGTGTATCTCATCAGCGAACTCCACCACATAGGCGAAACCGGTACAGCCGCTCTTCCTGGTGGCCAGGCGCAGACCCACTCCTGACTGCTTCGCCAACATTTTCTGCACATGTGCTGCCGCGCTCTCTGTCAATTGAATAGCCATAATCGTTACTCCTCTACTGCCTGATTAGACATATTTGGTAAGCGAAAAATTCATCACAACAGACCCAGTTGGAACTGCGCCTCCTCTGACATCAGCTCTTTGCTCCAGGGAGGGTTCCACACCAGCCGCACCACAGCATCGGTGACGCCCGGCACTGCATCTATCACCCGACCCACCTCATGGGGCAGGGTGCCCGCCACCGGACAGGCCGGTGCGGTGAGAGTCATATCGACCTCTACCCTGCCCTGCTCATCGACCTCCAGACGATAGATCAAGCCAAGGTCATAGATGTTCACCGGTATCTCCGGGTCCTGCACAGTGCGAATGGCTTCAACCAGTGCGTCACGCAGAGGGATATTCTGTTGCATCGCTTGTACCGCCAAATTACTGCTGCTCATAAGTTAGACACCCTGCATTCCAATCAGCTCAGATCACTCACACCCGCTTCCACCCGCTGGCGAATCGCTTCACCCAGTTGTTCGCGCAGACTCTCGGACTCGAAACGATCGAGTATCTCCTGGGCGAAACCCAGGCAGAGCAGGCGGCGGGCCTGATCTTCATTCAGTCCACGGGAGCGCAGGTAGAACAGGGCCAGTGGGTCCAGCTGGCCGACTGTTGTCCCATGACTGCACTGCACGTCATCCGCCAGAATCTCCAGCTGCGGCTTGGTATCGATCTCCGCCTTGCGTGACAGCATCAGATTGGCGTTGGAGAGATGGGCATTACTCTTCTGCGCCTGCTCCCGCACCAGAATGCGTCCGTCGAACACCGCCCTGCCCTGGCCGTTGAGTATGCCCTTGAAATTCTCCCGGCTGTCGCAGCCCGGCACCGCATGATCCACATCCAGGTGAAAATCCACCAGCTGACCCGCACCCGCCAGATAGAGACCATCCAGCTCACAGTTGGCCCCCGGTGCGGCAAAACGGTTGTTGATAGAGGTCCGCGACCAGGCCCCGCCCAGCGCAATGCTGACTCCCTGGTAATGGGCACCCGCCTGCAATCCGATATAGAGTTCGGTCAGATGATAGGCCTGCAGGCTCTCCTGCTGCACCCGCTGGTGTTTGAGACTGGCCCGTTCCTGCAGCACGACCTCGCATACCAGATTATTGAAGTAGCTGACCTCATCCAGAGACAGATAGCGCTCCACCAGGGTCGCGCTGGCATCCGCTTCCAGGATCACCAGATGGCGGGGCCGCAGACTCCGGCCGGCTGCCGCCTTGGTCGCGACATGCAGCAGCTCGATGGGGTTTTCCAGCTCCTGACCGGCTGTGATGTGGATTACCGCACCATCCTGCATGGTCGCCAGATTGAGGGCGGAAAAACCGTGTTCACCCACACCAGACAATGAACCCACCGCCTGCAGCACTGACCTGTCAGACTGCGCCATGGCAACCCGCAGACTGCCTATCTTTACCCCTTCTGTCTCGACATCGGAAAGCGCCGGCTGAAACAGGCCATCGACGAACACCAGCCTGGCCGCCACCGGCTCTGTCAAAAAGCACCGTTGAACCTCGGCGCTGGGAACCTGGCCTGGCTCGTCACTGGTGACAAAGCCCTGTTCCAACAGTCCCTTCACACTGGTGTAGCGCCAGGCCTCCTGGCGGGCATGCGGTAGACCGAGGTCAAACAGTCGACTCACTGCCTCACGCCGCTGTTCGTTCAACCACAGGCCATCGGCCGGCAGGTTATCAATGTAACGCTGTGCCGCACTCAGGCTATCAGAGATATTGGTTGTCTGCCCGCTCATGCCGCAGCCTCCTCCAACAGCCAGCCATAGCCCCGCTCCTCAAGCTCCAGGGCCAGCTCCTTGCCACCGGAGCGGATGATGCGGCCATCAGCCAGCACATGCACATAGTCCGGCTCGATATATTCGAGCAGTCGCTGATAGTGGGTCACCACAATCAGCGCCCGTTGCGGCGATCGCAGCATGTTGACGCCATCGGCAACGGTGCGCAGGGCATCGATATCCAGACCGGAGTCGGTCTCGTCGAGGATCGCCAGAATCGGTTCCAGCACCGCCATCTGCAGGATCTCATTGCGTTTCTTCTCGCCGCCTGAAAAGCCCGCATTGACCGAACGCTTCAGCAGTTTCTCATCCAGCTTGACCTGCTTCGCCTTCTCCCGCACCAGCTTCATGAACGGGACTGCTTCGATCTCCTCCTCACCACGCGCCCTGCGGATGGCGTTGAGGGATTCGCGCAGAAAGGTCATATTATTCACCCCAGGCAGTTCCACCGGATACTGCATGGCCAGAAACACGCCCTTGTGAGCCCGCTCCTCGGTCTCCAGTTCCAGCAGATCATCCCCCAGCATTTCCACTTCACCGCCGGTGACTTGATAACCATCACGCCCGGCGAGGATGTGCGCCAGGGTGCTCTTGCCGGAGCCGTTCGGCCCCATGATGGCGTGCACCTCGCCCGCCTTGACCTCCAGATTGATCCCCTTGAGGATCTCCTTGCCCTCTACGCTCGCTTGCAGATTCCTGATCGATAACATCGTTACAACCTCAATACTTTGTTTGTTTTGACTTGACCGCCAATCAACCCACCGCACCTTCGAGACTCACGGCAAGCAGTTTCTGCGCCTCTACGGCGAACTCCATGGGCAGTTCATTGAAGACCTCTTTACAGAATCCATTGATGATCATGGATACCGCATTTTCTGCACTGAGCCCCCGCTGCTGGCAGTAGAACAGCTGGTCCTCGCTCACCTTGGAGGTGGTCGCTTCATGCTCCACCTTGGCGGTGGGATTCTTCACCTCGATATAGGGATAGGTGTGGGCGGCGCAGCGGTCGCCGATCAACAGCGAATCACACTGGGTGTGGTTACGGGCGTTTTCCGCTCCGGGCGCCACGCTCACCAGGCCGCGATAGGCGTTACTGCCATGCATTGCCGAGATACCCTTGGAAACGATGGTGCTGCGGCTGTTCTCGCCAATATGGACCATCTTGGTTCCGGTATCCGCCTGCTGGCGTCCCTTGGTCACCGCTACCGAATAGAATTCGCCGACCGTGTCCTTGCCGCGCAGGATACAGCTGGGGTACTTCCAGGTGATCGCTGAACCAGTCTCCACCTGAGTCCAGGAGATGCGCGAACGGTCACCCCGGCAATCACCCCGCTTGGTGACGAAGTTGTAGATGCCGCCACGCCCCTCATTGTCCCCCGGATACCAGTTCTGCACCGTGGAGTACTTGATCTGTGCGTCTTCCAGGGCCACCAGTTCCACCACTGCGGCATGCAACTGGTTCTCGTCACGCATCGGCGCGGTGCAGCCTTCCAGATAACTGACATAGCTGCCTTCATCCGCCACGATCAGGGTGCGTTCGAACTGTCCTGTGTTCGCTTCGTTGATACGGAAATAGGTGGAGAGCTCCATCGGGCAGCGCACCCCTTTGGGGACATAGACGAAGGTGCCGTCGCTGAATACCGCGCTGTTCAGGGCGGCAAAGAAGTTGTCCCGGTCTGGCACCACGCTGCCCAGATATTGCTTGACCAGATCGGGGTGTTCCTTCAGGGCCTCAGACATGGAACAGAAGATCACCCCCGCTTCCGCCAGGCTCTTACGAAACGTGGTGGCAACGGAAACACTGTCAAACACCGCATCCACTGCGATGCCGGAAAGCGCCTTCTGTTCATCGATCGGTATGCCCAGCTTCTCGTAGGTCGCCAGCAACTCCGGATCGATCTCATCCAGGCTCTTCACTCCCGCCTTTTTCTTGGGAGAAGAGAAGTAGGATATCGCCTGGTAGTCAATCGGCGGATGATGCAGTGATGCCCAGTTGGGTTCCCGCATGGTGCGCCAGTGCCGATAGGCCGCCAGACGCTTCTGCAGCATCCAATCAGGCTCACCCTTGCGCTCTGAAATGGTGCTTATGACCCCCTCATCCAGACCAGGAGGAAGGGTGTCAGATTCTATATCGGTGACAAATCCCTGCTCATATTCCGCATGGATCAGTTCATCCATTGTGTTATCAGGTAAACCCATGGTGTTGCTCCGGTTTATTACCTAGTATATTACTTGGTTTTGTGCTCAAATTTTTTTCAGCCTATCCTTGACCTGCTTCAGTAGCTGTCAATACATCGAGTCCGGCTCAGAAACAGGCAGAAACCTTCAGCGACCAGTCCAATAGAGATAAAAATCAGACCGGGTGCTGCGGCGGAAACCGTGAGATACAGAACACCTACTCCCATGCACATCAAGGCTAAGGCGAGAACTGGACCACCACAGCATGTTGGTGATACGAGGCGTTGAATCCACATGAGCGTTTACTCCAATGCTCTATTTCATGATGCCGACTATAATAACCTAGTAATATAGTCAGGTTTAGACTTTTTCAAGCATTAATCCCAATGGAAAAGTATGGGATCTTCGTTGTGGTCCAGTGTTTAATATCAAGGTTCAGCGGGCCAGGAAGTGGTGAAACAGGCCCCGAATGTAACTGTATTGACGAATTAGAGGATGCATTCATATGTCTCTTTACCATCTACTGTTTTCATTAACCACGCTGGTGTCCATCAGCCTTGTCATTCCTGCGCTAGCTAAGGAGGGAATTCAGACTGAAAGACATCGCCTGCAAGCCGAGATTGTCGTTGATGGACTGAACCATCCCTGGTCATTGGCATTCCTGCCCAATGGAGAGATGCTGGTCACGGAACGCGCCGGATATTTAAGACACATCGACGAGCATGGCAGACTCGATCCAACACCTGTCGCTGGCCTGCCTCGGATTCAGCAACACGGCCAGGGTGGTTTGCTTGATGTGGTTCTGCATCCGCAATTCAGCGAAAACAAATGGGTCTATTTCTCCTATGCTGAACCCGGTCAGGACGGATACGGAACTGCAGTGGCACGGGGCGTTTTACAGGAAAACAGCCTGCATAATGTAGAGGTAATCTTCCGCCTCGAGCCCAAAACCGGCACCCGGCATCACTTCGGATCACGCCTGGTATTCGATCAGCAGGGAGAGCTCTTCATTACTCTAGGCGACAGGGGCGATAAAGCTCGCGCGCAGGATCTGAATGATCACGCCGGTTCACTGATCCGGCTGCATGCAGATGGCGCCATCCCACGGGACAATCCGTTTGTCGGACGAGCTGGGGTGAAGCCCGAGATCTACAGCTATGGTCACCGGAATATACAGGGCGCCGCCTTGCACCCGACGACCGGCAGGCTGTGGATTCATGAACACGGTCCGCAGGGCGGAGATGAGATCAATATCCCACAAGCAGGTATCAATTACGGCTGGCCGGTGATTACCTATGGCGTGAATTATGTGATCGGCACGCAGATCGGTGAAGGCACCCACAAACCGGGTATGGCGCAGCCTGTGTACTACTGGGTTCCCTCCATCGCACCTTCCGGTATGGCCTTTTACAGTGCTGGACGATTCAGTCACTGGCAAGGCAATCTGTTCGTCGGCTCGCTGAAATTCCAACAACTGGTGCGGCTGGAGCTGGATGGGGAAAAGGTCACCCACGAAGAGCGGTTATTGACCGGCCTATACGGCAGGATTCGTGATGTCCGCCAGGGCCCGGATGGACTGATCTATCTGTTGACCGATGCGGACAACGGCAAACTGATACGCTTGAGGCCAAGCGATACAGATTGAGATAAACCAGCGGCGCCTCTTTCCCTTTGCCCAAAGGACATAACAAACAGGTAACGGTCAATCAATCCAATCGCTCTCACCCCAGTTGCCGTCGCAAGCGAAACCAGGTTCGAATCAGGGGTTTCCCGAAACCCCGAATGAGTTGCGACGGCGGGTCCCGGGGAACTGGTTTGTGCTGTCACCTGCCGCGCCTTCCGAGTCCGCCGTCTCACCCCAGGCTGACTCTCCCGCAGTGCTAAACAAGCAGCCCCGGCGGCCGACCCGGCTTGAACCGATAAACCACTCAACACTCCGCCTCTGCCAAGCCAGGGCCAGATATTCAGCACCGAAACTAATGAAGAGGCCACATAGGTAAGCGAGCAGGCGATAAGGATATTTTTCGCATCCGTCATCTGACGACTGTCGACAACGCCATCCTGCAACATCGGCAACGCCCTCTTGAAACTGGCATCCAGCTCAGTCTGCAGCGATGCCAATTGCAGAACCAGCCCTGACGACAGCATGGCAAGCAGCGTGGAACCGATCAATAGCGGTGGAATCGGACGATGGGCAAACAGGGCCGCTGCAGGCACTGCCAGCAGGACGACCGTCCCGACCTGACTCGTTGCCATTGCCAGATGGGCGAGCCGCGTGCGCCACACAAAAGGGGCATAGTCTTCCGCATCCTGTAAGGCATGCGAGACCTCATGTGCCGCGGTGGTTACCGCGGTAAGGGATTTACGATCAAATTTATCTCGACTCAGCCTTATTGCTCTGGCTTCCGGGTCATAGTGATCGCCCCGATCAGTGAGTTCCACCTTCACCAACTGCAGTTGATGAGAATCAAGCCAGGCCCTTGCCTGATCTGCGGCGTTGCCGGGGAGATTCTCATCTTCCTGGTTGTGCCGCCTCAACACACGCCCCACCCAGATTCTCGGCCCGAGAATCATTGCAGCAACTGGCACAAGGATAATCGCCGGATGCACTGTCTGATGCCCCCTATGAATCCGACACCCTGCGATCTCCTTGAAACAAGAGAATTTTAAGCGGCATCAGCAGATCAAGTCCTACCTTGCTTTTTTGGCAGTTACCTTCTTTTTTGCTGCAGGTTGCTTTTTAGCCGCCTTTTTCTTGATGGTCGCTTTCTTTACAGGGGTGACTTTTTTCTTGGCTGCGGCTTGCTTTTTAACGACCGCCTTTTTCTTGGTTGCAGCTTTTTTCTTGACCGCTGTCTTCTTCTTGGGTGCAGCTTTTTTCTTGGCGACTGATTTCTTCTTGAATGGAGATTTTTTCACGGTCTTCTTGGCTGGCGCCGGTGAAATACTGCTCAGCACATGCTCCCGCAGTGAATCGAAGTTCTCTGCAATGGTTTTGACAGACGCCTCTCCAACTTCTTTCACATCATGGATGACGCTTTTAAACATTTCCGTCGGTTCATTGCTCACTTTCTCAGCCACGGAAGCAGTCATATCGGCCGCGGAACCTGCCAGTTCCGTGACTTTATCCGTTAAGCTGTCAAACAGCTGTTTTACTTCATCCATTAGCGCGGTGCCGGTTTTTTCCACTTCATGCAAAAAACCACCTTCACCTAACTGATCACTCTTTTTTTTTGCAGCCATTATCGATCTCCAGATTAACGCCTTGACACACTCCATGCATTACAACTGGCATAGATTCCTGAAACCAAAGGGTATGATTTTAAAAGGTGTATTTCCAGCTATATTAATTGATTTCAAGCGTCATTATTGATACAGCGCAGCTAACTGCGTCAGCAGGATTTGCCTACAAGCCGTTTGCCCGCGGTCAGATCCCTTTTACCTTCTTCATAATCGCCCGTTCCAGATCCGCCCCCTTGAGGTTTGCCCGGCGCAGATCGGCCCCTGTAAGATTGGCCTCAGTGAGAATTGCGCCACGCAGATCGGCCTGCCTGAGCCTCGCTCTCTTCAGATTAGCGCCTTTAAGATCAGAATTTCTTAAATTACAACCGTTCAAATGGGCGTCTTTCAGATCGACCCAGTGAAGTTTGAGTCCACTCAGGTTCTGATCATCTAGGTCGATTGCCTTCTTGCCCTTGCTACGACGCAGCTTGACCCATTTATTGAATGCATCGACATCCTGTTTCATAAGCAACTTGAGTGCTTCTTTATTTGCCATGTCCACTCCTGTTAGTTGTTGTATTATCTTATCCGCTATGGACAATTTATAAAGTAGACCAGAAACACAGCTATCGAATAGTTTATCCGGCCAGCTGTCTGGACCGCTTATTTGAGGAGTATCCTATCTTGCTAGGCAAACCCTGTCACATAACACGGGCGATGATCAGTCGCCGCACAGGATAAAATACCACATCAACCCCGAGCTACGTCGAAAAATGAATGAAGTACAACACGCGCTGGTCCTCAACCTGCACCAACCCACGGGGAATCTTCAGCATCTGCTGCAACATGAGCCCTGGGAAGCGGAGCAGATCCTGTTCGCCATCGATCGCATCCCTCGGGTGTTATGGCAATACAAGGATGTAGGTCGCGTGCACCTGGCCATGTCAGGCACCCTGCTGGAAGTCTTATCCGATCCGGATTTCCAACATCAGATGTATGGCACTGTGGATTGCGGATCCATGCTCTGGCATCTGCAGAACAGAAACATTATCGATATCCTCGGCACCGGTTACTATCATCCCGTCCTGCCGTTGATACCCGAAGCAGACAGGGAAGAACATCTCAAACGTTGGCTTGGCATTGCACACCATCTCTTCTGGCGCTCTGACTTCACAGGTTTCTGGCCTCCCGAAATGGGCTTCAGCATGGAGCTGATACCACTCCTCAAGCGCATGGGATATCGATGGGTGCTGGTGGACTCAGAGCACGTTGAACCCATCACCAAAATGAGCTGGCAGGAGCTGCGTTACCGCCCGCACATTGCCCGATATGGCGATGACGAGATCATCGTTGTTGTCAGGGACCGCGAGATGTCCGACGCCCAGGAGTCGGGCATGGAATTCGGCTGGTTTCAAAATGAAGTTTCCGAGCGCACCCGCTGGTGTGATTTCTCACCGCTGGTCACCACCTGTACCGATGGCGACAACGGAGGTTGGTTCCGCAACACCACTGAAGGCGGCGGATACTGGGGTGAATTCTATCCTAAATACATGCACGCAGTTTATGCCGGCAGTTCGGGTGTACGACCCACGTTTATCGACAACTATCTAGACCAGCATGGCGCTGTCGGTGAAGTCAAGGTCAACACCGGCGCCTGGAACACCGGCTGGCACAATGGCCACGGTTTTCTGCAGTGGACCGGATCCCAGAAACAAAAGGATGCGCTGGCGCAGCTGCCCGCGCTGAGCAAAGCCGTACACGACACCAAGTGGCAGGCGGGCGAGCGCCACGAGACCGACCCACAGGTCTGGAAAAAGCTGGAAGATGCCCTGTGGCACCTGCTGCGTGCAGAGACCAGTTGCAATTTCTATTGGGGCGAAGCCTGGGTTGATCGCTGTGAAGCTGATCTCGCTCATGTGCGGGAAATCCTCAAGGGTGTAGATTGGCCGGGTTTTGCCACACCAGAAGCCGGAGCAGACAAACCTGAAGCCTGAGCTATGCCGTTACCGCTGATCCACCAAATAAACCCCCTGCAGCAACCATGTACGTCGTAATGGTTGCCTCCGAATGCGCGCCGGTCGCCAAGGTTGGCGGGCTCGGCGACGTGGTTTCAGGCCTCAGCCGGGAACTGGAGATTCGCGGCAATGCCGTGGAGCTCATTCTGCCTAAATATGACTGCATGCGTTACGATCAGCTCTGGGACCTGCAGGTCACCATGGATAACCTGCAGGTGCCCTGGTTCAACGGGCATATCCCCTGCACCGTCTGGTTTGCTCATGGTCATGGCCGCAAATGCTTCTTCATCGAACCGCACTCAGCCGATAACTTCTTCAACCGCGGCGCCTACTATGGTTTTCCTGACGAGCACATGCGTTTCGCATTTTTCAGCAAAGCCGCGCTGGAATTCATCTTCAGGTCAGGCAAACGGCCGGATGTGATCCACACCCATGACTGGCAGACCGGTCTGCTCGCTCCGATCCTGTATGAGATCTACCGTTATCAGGGTATGGAGAATATTCGTCTTTGCCATACCATCCATAACTTCAGGCACCAGGGTATCGTGGGTGAAAATGTCCTCTGGTTCACTGGACTGGGGCGTCCTGGCTACTACTTCCAGGCAGACAAGATGCGGGACGAAAAGAATCCCAGCGCCCTCAACATCACCAAAGGCGCAATCACCTATTCCAACTTCACCACCACGGTATCGCCTCAGCACGCCTGGGAGTCCCTGCACACCGATCAGGGGTGCGGACTTGCCCCGACGCTGCAGCGTTTTACAGAAAAATTCCGTGGCGTGCTCAACGGCCTCGATTACGAAACATGGAATCCGCAAACGGACCCGCATATTTCACATTGCTACACACCCGACCAGATCGAAGACAAATACGACAACAAGCGGACGTTACGCCAGCGACTGCTGATGCGGGAGGGGTTCAAGCCCCTGATCGCCTATGTCGGTCGCCTCGACACCCAGAAGGGTGTGCACCTGATCCGCCATGCCATCTTGTACGCATTGCAGCGCGGCGCACAGTTTGTGCTGCTGGGGTCCAGTCCGGAAGAGAGCATCAATCACGACTTCTGGCAACTCAAGCGGCATCTCAACGACAACCCGGACTGCCATCTCGAGATCGGGTACAATGAGGAAATGGCGCATCTGATCTATGCCGGCGCCGATTTGATTGTCGTACCCAGCATGTTTGAGCCCTGTGGTCTGACCCAGATGATCGCTCTCCGATACGGTACAATTCCTGTAGTGCGGGCCGTGGGGGGCTTGGTGGATACCGTGTTCGACATCGACTTTTCAGACAAGCCCGAGGAGCAGCGCAACGGCTTTGTCTTCCATCAAACAGACGAAGCGGCGCTTGAATCGGCCCTGCGGCGGGCCATCGATCTCTGGCATGCACATCCCGCCAGATTCCGTAAACTGGCGCTGCAGGGTATGGCTTATGACTTCTCCTGGAACAAACCGGGAGCTGAGTATCTTAGTATCTACGAACACATCCGTGACAAATAGTACAGGGACCCTTAATGAAAGAACTACCCGAATATATTGAAGATGTGCCCAACATCAGCGGCGCCGAAGATCAGATCATCCAAACCATGCGTAACGGCGCCGAAAAGGAGCTTTTCCGTACGGCGGGCGGGATCAACTTCGGCAGTATCCGCGCCGCCAGTGCGATTGCACTGCACATGCATCAGCCGCTGATTCCCGCCGGGGGGGATAACCTGCAGACGGCCGACCTGATCAGCAATCTGCAGTACATGATGGAGCACCCGGATATCGGGGACAATCACAACGCCAGTGTCTTCGCACAGTGCTATGCGCGCATGGGTGACTTTATCCCGCAACTGGTGAATGAAGGCAAGAGTCCCCGGGTGATGCTGGAATACTCCGGCACCCTGTTCCACGGCCTGCGCAAGATGGGACAAGACTGGGTCATCGACAAGCTCAAGACCATTACCTGTGATCCCGCCTATCAGCCATGCGCAGAGTGGCTCGGCATGCCCTGGGGCCACGCAGTGGCCCCCTCCACCCCGGTGCAGGACTACCGCCGCCATGTGCTGGCCTGGCAGCAGCACTTTGCCGCCATCTTCGGTATGTCCGCCCTGGAACGAGTGCGTGGCTTCTCACCCTCGGAAATGGCCATGCCGAACCATCCGGAAGTGGCCTATGAGTACATCAAGACCCTGGTGGACTGCGGCTACCAGTGGCTCCTGGTGCAGGAACACACCGTGGAACAACCGGAGGATGGCTGGAACCCAAGACGCCCCCACCTGCCCCACCGTCTGGTCTGCACCAACTCCAAGGGCGAAACCACAGAGATCATCGCCATCATCAAGACCCAGGGCTCAGACACCAAGCTGGTGGCGCAGATGCAACCCTGGTTCGAGGCGCAGAGCCTGCAGAAGTGGGAGCTGGCCGGCAAGCAGGTGCCCCCCCTGGTAACCCAGGTCGCCGATGGCGAAAACGGCGGCGTGATGATGAATGAATTTCCGTCCAAGTACATGGAGGTGGTGGGCTCAGCGTCCGGCTCGGACGTACCGCTGATGAATGCCAGTGAGTATCTGGAGCACCTGTTCGCGATGGGCATCAAGACCAGCGACCTGCCTGTGGTGCAGCCCTTGTTCCACAAGAAGATCTGGGAACGGCTGCAGCCCGGTGACGGACCGGAAAAACTGGAAAAGGTGATCGAGACCCTGCGTAAGGAGGATCATCAATTCCACATGGAGGGCGGCAGCTGGACCAACGACCTCTCCTGGGTGAAGGGCTATGACAACGTGCTCGCCCCCATGGAGGAAGCCAGCATCCGCTTTCATGAGCAGATCGACGGCAAAGGCATCGCCACCGATGATCAGCGCTACCGTAAGGCTTTGTTTCACCTGCTCTCTTCCCAGACCTCCTGCTACCGCTATTGGGGCCAGGGCCTCTGGACCGACTATGGCCGGGAGATCTGCCGACGGGCAGAGAGTATTCTGAATAATGATTTCTGATGCGATCAACTGAGAACGCCATCACAGCCGTATTATAGAGGCGAATACCATGAAGGTTACAACTGCCCCAAAATTAGACCCCGCCCTGCAAAAGATCGTCGATGCCAGCCATCATGATCCGTTCGAGGTATTGGGCCGCCACGAAAATGGCGATGAAGTGCTTGTCAGGGTCTTCCTCCCCCATGCGCAACGGGTCACCATTGCGGAGGGTGAATTAGCCATGCAGCGCATCGAAGGCACCGATCTCTTCGAATGGCGCGGACCTAAACAGAAGCTGCCGCAGCGTTATCGACTGATCTGGCATGATGACGACAATCACGAACATGTGCATCACGATCCCTACTGCTTCCCACCCCAGTTGGGCGATCTGGATCTGCACCTGTTCGGCGAAGGCAAGCATTGGCACGCCTACCGCTTCCTCGGCGCCCACCTGCATGAAGTGGATAAAGTAGCGGGGGTGCTGTTTTCAGTCTGGGCCCCCAACGCCAGCCGCGTCAGCGTGGTCGGCGATTTCAATCGCTGGGACGGCCGCGCCCATCCCATGCGCATGCGCAGCGGCGGCACCTGGGAGCTGTTCATTCCCAACCTGGGGGCGGGAGAGCTGTATAAATTCGAGATCCGCAACAACCGCTGGAACGCGGTCTTCTCCAAGGCCGATCCTTACGCCCGCCGTTGCGAACTGCGGCCCAAGACCTCCTCCATCGTCGAAGCTCCCAGCAGCTATCCGTGGGATGATGCCGACTGGCTGAAACAAAGAGCTGCAGCGGACTGGCAGCACCAGCCGATGTCGATCTACGAAGTGCATCTCGGCTCCTGGCAGCGGGGTCCCGAGGGCGAGATGCTCAACTACAAGGAACTGGCGCACCTTCTGGTGAAGTATGTGCAGGATCTGGGCTTCAGCCATATCGAACTCCTGCCGGTCACCGAACACCCCTACGACCTGTCCTGGGGCTATCAGGCCACCGGCTATTACGCCCCCACCAGCCGCTTCGGAACCCCCGACGAGTTCCGTTATTTCGTCGATTACTGCCATAAAAACGGCATTGGCGTGATCATCGACTGGGTGCCCGCCCATTTCCCCAAGGACGCCCATGGACTGGCCCGCTTCGACAGTACACCGCTGTATGAGCACGAAGACCCACGCATGGGTGAGCATCGCGACTGGTCGACCCTGATCTACAACTTCGGACGCTACGAGGTTAAGAACTTCCTGCTCTCCTCCGCACTCTACTGGCTGGAGGAGTTGCACATCGACGGTCTGCGGGTCGATGCAGTGGCCTCCATGCTCTATCTGGACTACTCCCGTGAGGAGGGCGAATGGATTCCCAACAAATACGGCGGCAACGAAAACCTCGAAGCCATCGCCTTCCTGCGCGAGATGAATGAAGTCGTGCATGATCAGGTGCCCGGTGTACTCACCATGGCCGAGGAATCCACCTCATGGCCCCAGGTCACCAAACCCACCTATCTCGGTGGCCTGGGTTTTGACCTGAAGTGGAATATGGGCTGGATGAACGACACCCTTGCCTATATAGCAAACGAGCCGATCCATCGGCAATATCACCATGGCGAGCTGACCTTCAGTATGCTCTACGCCTTCACTGAGAACTTCCTGCTGCCCTTCTCCCACGACGAAGTGGTGCATGGCAAGCAGTCGATGTTGCACAAGATGCCTGGCGACGATTGGCAGCGCTTTGCCAACCTGCGTCTGATCTATACCTACATGTTCACCCATCCTGGTAAAAAACTGCTCTTCATGGGCACCGAGTTTGGCCAGGGCAGCGAATGGAACAGCGCTCAGCCTCTCGATTGGTGGGTCTTGGATTATCCTGCTCATCAGGGTGTACAGCACCTGGTGAAGGATCTTAACCATTTGTACAATAACACTTCATCACTCTATACCTATGATTTCGATTGGAATGGTTTTGAGTGGATCGACTGCAACGACGCCCAGCAGTCGGTGCTCAGTTATCTGCGCAAGGACGACAAGGGCGATCTGGCGATTGCCATACTCAACCTGACACCTGTCCCCAGAGAGCACTATCGGATAGGCGTTCCCCAAGACGGTCACTGGCAGGAGGTGCTGAACTCAGATTCCTCCCACTATGGCGGCAGTAACATGGGGAATGGTCCCATCAAGCTGGTAGCCGAACAGAAAGAGTGGATGGGCCGCCCCTGGTCACTGGAACTTACCCTGCCGCCACTCGCCGGAATAGTAATCAAACCGGTGCTCGAAGAGCCAGATGAAACAGCTGAGGCGCCAGCCGAATCAGATTCAAACAGTGAAAGCGAAGCACCATGAGCCAGACCGAAATACTTTGTGAGCACCGCCCCTCTTCCATGAAGCTCGAGATCCAGGGCGTTTACGACTGGCCGGTGTGGAAGAAGGAGGTCTCTAAATTTGACTGGAGCTACGATAAGACGGAGATCTGTTACTTCCTGCGCGGCAAGGTCATCGTCACCCCGGAGGGTGGCGAGCCCCAGGAGTTCGGACGCGGTGATCTGGTGACATTTCCCGCCGGCATGAAGTGCACCTGGGAGATCCTGAAAGCTGTGGAAAAACACTACGCCTTTGAATAGTCAGCGGTTGTGAGACCTGCCGCATCTTAGGCAATTGACCCAACATCAAAGCGTCATCTGCGGTTAATTACCCTTCAGGATGCTGCTGTCAGGCAGGACACACTTACAGGCACAGCAACAGTTCGGAGAACATCCATGTACGAGCAGACGATTTCCCACGCCCTCGGCCTGCACATGCATCAACCGCCAGGGAATCTGAAACTGTTGATCGAGGAGAACCCCTGGGAGGCTGAACAGATCATCCGCTGCTATGAACGCGCCGTCCGCTATGCTGACACCTACAAAGATATTGCTCATCTGCATGTGGGTTTCTCCGGCATCTTGCTGGAGCAGTTTCTCGATCCGCAGATCGTCGATGCCTACCGGCACATTATCGACATCCCGGCGATGCTGGAGCTGTATCGCAACACGCCGAATGTGGAACTCATCGGCATGGGTTATTACCACCCGATATTTCCCCTGATTCCCCAGCCGGATTGGGAGGATCATCTGTTGATGGGCCGACAGATCATGCAGCAGGTCTTCGGCCGCGCACCCAATGGATTCTGGCCGCCTGAAATGGCTTTCACCATGGAGATGATCCCCGCGCTGGTCAAAGCCGGTTATGAATATGTGGTGGTGGACAGCGTGCATGTCCAGCCGGAGGACGGCGCCCGGGATATCTATCGGCCCTACCAGGCCTGCCATGACGGCTCATGCATCACTGTCATTCCCCGCGACCGGGATCTCTCCAACGCTCAGGAGAGCGGCCTGAATCCCGGCTGGTTTGCAAACGAGATCCAGCAGAAAGTCTGGCAGTCGCCCCGCCCCCACGAACCCAGACTGGTCACCACCTGGTCCGATGGCGAGAACGGCGGCTGGTTTCGCCAGACGGACGACAGCGCCGGCTTCTTCGGTTACTTTTTCGCGCCCTACATGGAGCATGCCCGGCATGGCGAATTTCCCTCCCGCACCGTATCGCTCTCTGCATACTTGAAGGCGCATCAGGCGCAACAGAGCGCCCAGGTAGAGACCGGCGCCTGGAATGTGGGGGACACCTCTGGCTACGACTTCGCCCAGTGGGCAGGTTCGGATTCTCAGCGCAAGGCCGTAGCAAAAGTGGTCCAGGTAAGTCAGCGCTACCACCAGCTGGCGCAACAAAATTCCCCGGACAAGGTAGTCAGCAAACTACTCACGGAGGCCCGTCATCTACTGCTGGAGGGCGAAACCAGCTGCTACCTGTTCTGGGGTGACAGTTGGATACCCCATCTCTATCAGCACACCGGCGAAGTAGACAACCTGCTGGATCAAGCTGAACAGGCCCTGGCAAAGAAAAGTGTACAGCCGCCGCAGGCGGCATCACAGCGGGTGGCAGCCGCTGTCCAGCCAAGTCAAGCTGCCGCCACAGCGCCAGAAAAACGCCCCCCGGCCACTGGCGTCAAGCGCCAAGGCAAAACCTCATCAAGCCACAAAAAAGCTGCCACAAAAAAACCATCAGCCCGTAATATGAGGAAAAAATAGTCTACAAAACAATGGCTTCATCTACGGCCTCATGTATAGCCGCCGACTCAATCTCTGCTATAATGAGCCTCCCCATGCATGCTGATGTTCAGGGAGAATGTCAGATTCACCACCAGCATCCGGGGTGTGGTGATCCACTCATAAGGCAAGCGAACTCTACCCAGCCAACGATTCAGAGATATGCAGGCTTCCGACTCCAATCCGCCCAATACCCCGGACAGGGAGTCCATGCAGAACCTCAACCGCGCGCTGGAAAAGCACTTTCCGCAGCCGGTCGAGGAGACCAGGCTGGTGTTGATGGATGTCTCTCCTCACCGCTTGCATGCCTATTGGCATATCACTCCCTGGGAACTGGAGTCCACCCGCGCCAGGCTGGGCGACGCGGATTTGAAGCTGATCCTGCGTTTTCATGACCAGACCGGGAAAACTTCGCAGGAGACCGCCCCCAGTTTCGATATTGAGATCGCAGCCCCCTCCGGCAACCAGTATGTCGAACTCTGGGAGGATGCCAGAAGTTACTCTGCTGAGCTGGGCCTGCTGACGAAAACCGGCAAGCTGATAGATCTCACCAGATCCAATACCGTAGAACTCCCAAAAGCCGGCCACTCCGCCAGACATGGAAGCCAGGTGCTGACTCTTACCCCGTTGGCTGACACGCTTTATGAGCAACCCCCTGGCAGTGACTCAGCCGCAGGCATCAGCCCACGCAAGTCCCGGCAAACCTGGCAAGCAGATAGCAATCAACTGAATGATGCGACCCTGCAGCAGGGACTCACAAAACTCTTTCCCCTGTTTCCTGACCCGGGGGCCCCGGTGTTTGAAGCGCGCACCCTGGAGCTGGAATTCCCGGCGGGACAGCCCCCTTTGATGGGCCTGCCCGCACAGAAAATCGAGCTGCCTCCCCCAGCCGGCAAGCGATCTTCTGTGTCTCCAGTCCGGGCAGCCCAAACTCGAGACTCCGGCTTACTGGATAGCTTTCCCCTCTGTTCCATTGCAGATGCAGAGGCGTTTGCAAAACAGCCGCTCGTCCCCCTGATACCCCTGGATTCCCTGCAGGCAGCCGCCGCACAGGTTCCTGCCGGCTTTGCTTTCCCACCACTGGTCAGCAGGCAGCAAAGCACATTTCCACCTCCCGGGATAATATCGGGTAACACAGCACTATCAGGCCCGCCGGTTTCATCTCATCCGCTATCCAGTTTCTCCCTGCTGGACAGCCCGGAGGAAGAACTGCACATCGAGTTGCATATCCACGGCAGAGCTCAACCGCACAGTCACTTCGTACTCCATGGGCAGCCAATCGCGACTCAGGCGGATGGCAGTTTCTCCCTGCATAAAAAACTGCCCCCTGAAACGCGAAGGCTTGTTGCCCAACTGCTGACCGGCATCCATAGTCGAGAGGAATAAGATGGCCCGCGGCTATCTGGCGCTGCTACTGCATGCACACCTGCCCTTTGTGCGCCATCCGGAACACCCGGTGTTCCTGGAAGAACGCTGGTTGTTCGAGGCCATCACCGAATCATATATCCCGCTGCTGCAGGTCTTCGAACGACTTGCAGGCTCAGGGATCAATTTTCCACTGACCCTGTCGCTCTCCCCGACCTTGATAAGCATGCTGCAGGATGAACTGCTGCAGCAACGTTACCTGCAACATATGGGGAATCTGATCGAACTTGCCCGGCAGGAGACCACACGCAAGCATGCCGACCCGCGCACCCGGGTTCTCGCAGATCACTATCTGCAGCTGTTTCAGGAGACCTGCAGCATCTACACGGAGCAGTATCAGGGCAACTTGATCGGCGCATTCAAACAGCTGCAGGACGATGGGCAGCTGGAAATCATCACTACGGCGGCGACGCATGGCTTCCTCCCGCTGCTGCGTACCGAACCGGGGTCCATCCAGGCCCAGCTGGCAGTAGCGGCGGAGTATTACCGGGAGACCTTCGGCAGGGCCGCTCCCGGCATCTGGTTACCCGAGTGCGGCTACTATCCGGGTCTGGAGGAACAACTCGCCGAACAGGGCTTGCGCTATTTTCTGGTCGATACGCACGGCCTCCTGCACGCCAGCGACCGGCCCTGGCACGACATTGCCGCCCCGCTGGCCTGCCCGAATGGCGTCGCCGCCTTTGGCCGGGACCCGGAGTCCTCGCGGCAGGTGTGGAGTGCCGATGAGGGCTATCCGGGGGACAGCTGGTACCGAGAGTTCCATCAGGATATAGGTTTCGAGCGTCCGGCTGAAGAACTCGGCCAGTTCATCCTGAGCGACGGCTCCCGCACCCCCACCGGCATCAAATATTTCCGGGTCACCAATCAGGGCCGCTACAAACAGCCTTATGAACCCGCCAAGGCGAAGCAGCGGATTGAGGTCCACGCGGAGGATTTTCTGCACAAACGCCGCACTGCGATTCAAAAACTCAGCACCCGTATGGAGCGCCCGCCACTGCTGGTTGCACCCTATGACGCCGAACTGTTCGGCCACTGGTGGTATGAAGGGCCGCTATGGCTTGAGACGCTGCTGCGCAAGATTCACCAGCAGGACGAGATTGAACTGATCACCCCTTTCCGCTACCTGCAGCGCCATCCCAAACTGCAGTGCGCCCAGCCCTCAGCTTCCAGTTGGGGTGAATTGGGCCATAACGCCTACTGGCTGAATGAACAGAATGACTGGCTCTATCCCCATCTGCACCAGGCGGCCCGCAGCATGCAGCAGCTTGCCAGGGAGCATGCCGATGAGCAACCGGGCAGCCTGAAATACCGTGCGCTGCAACAGGCTGGGCGTTGTCTGTTGCTGGCCCAGGCATCGGACTGGCCATTCATCCTGAAATCCGGCACCAGTAAAGACTATGCGGAGCAGCGGGTCAGGGATCTGCTGGCTCGTTTCAGTTATCTTGAGCAATCGATCAAGACCAACAATTTCGATCAGCAGCACCTGCAGACCCTGGAGCAGATGGACGCCATTTTCCCAAATCTCGATTTCAGCAGTTTTATCGCTGAGGAGTAACTCGAACATGTTTATCGTCATGGTAAGTCCCGAATGCGCCCCCGTCGCCAAAGTTGGGGGTCTGGGGGATGTGGTGCATGGACTGTCCCGCGAACTGGCAATACGGGGCAATCAGGTGGAATTGATCCTGCCCATGTACGACTGCATGAAATTTGACAGGATCCATGATCTGCAAAAGGCTCATGCCGACCTCTGGGTGCCCTTCCATGATGCATGGATCCACTGCGATGTCTATTTCGGCATCGTCGATGACCTGAAGTGTTTCTTCATCAAACCGAACTCCACCGAGCGCTTCTTCGACCGCGGCCGTTTCTACGGCGAGACCGATGATCCTGAGCGCTTCGCCTTCTTCTCCCGCGCCATCCTGGAATTCCTGCTCAAGAGCGGTAAAAGCCCCGACATCATCCACTGCCACGACTGGCAGACCGGCCTGGTGCCGGTGCTGCTGTATGAGGTCTATAATGGCCTCGGCCTGCAGCATCCCCGGGCCTGCTACACCCTGCACAACGTCGGTCACCAGGGCGTCACCGGTGAACACATCCTACGCCAGGCCGGCCTCGATCCGGTGGCCATGATGACCCCGGAGCGGCTGCTGGACCATACCCATGCGAATGCCGTCAACCTGATGAAGGGTGGCATCGTCTATTCCAACTTCACCACCACCGTGTCGCCCCGCTACTCCGAGGAAATCCGTCACAGTGAACTGGGCGAGGGCCTGCAGGATACACTCAACAGGCATAGCGCCAAGGTGGGCGGAGTGCTCAACGGGGTCGACTACAATGCCTGGAACCCGCAGACCGACACCCATATCGCCGCCAACTACAGCGCCGACGATCTCAAGGACAAGGTGATAAACAAAAAGGCCCTGCGCCAACGGTTATTGATCCAGGATGCGTTCAAACCTATCGTCGCGGTGGTGAGCCGCCTGGACCGCCAGAAGGGCGCCGACCTGATTCGCCATGCAGCCTTTTACTCACTGGCCAACCACGCCCAGTTCGTGCTGCTGGGCTCCGCTGCGGAGGAAGAGCTGAATGCCGCCTTCTGGGGACTGAAACACTATCTGAATGACAATCCAGATTGCCATCTGGAGATTGGCTACGATGAGGACCTGGCGCACCAGATCTACGCCGGCGCCGACATGCTGGTGATCCCCAGCGTCTACGAGCCCTGCGGCCTGACCCAGATGATCGCCATGCGCTACGGCACGGTGCCTGTGGTGCGCAATACCGGCGGTCTGGCGGATACCGTGTTCGACGCCAACTACTCGGAGGTCCCTTTCGAACAGCGCAACGGCTATGTATTCAACGACCTGACACCTGAAGGGCTGGAATCGGCCCTCAGCCGCGGCATCGGCCTCTGGTACCGCTACCCGGAATATTTCCGCCAGCTGCGGCAAAACGGCATGCACCAGGACCTGTCATGGAATCGCCCCGGTAGTGACTACATGAATATCTATCAAATGATCCGGGCCTGAGGCTGACCACGGCCCTTTCGCGTCAGATTTTCCATTCGCCTGTGGCACACTCCCCCGGCGGGAGCAACCCGGACAACTCACCCCTGGATCAGTTGATCCCGGCGGGCGCGTATTTTCAGCGATTGCCGGAAGCGAGCAGCGAGCCGTCGCTGATCAACCTCCCGGCCTGCTGCGCGCTCTGCGGCAATGCAAACAGTGAACCCTGAGCCTGATCACAACCGAGTTTTCTGAGTTCCTCGAGCTGCAGCTCGGTTTCCACCCCCTCGGCAATACAGCTCATACCCAGATTGTGCGCCAAATCGATAATGCTCCGCACAATCATATGGTCTTCATCGCTTTGCATCATGCGCGCGATGAAGCTGCGGTCGATCTTGATCTTCGCAATCGGGAAACGCCGCAGGTTGGTGAGCGATGAATAGCCGGTGCCAAAATCATCCATGCAGAGTTGCACGCCCATTTGCGCCAGCTCCTCGAGGGTCTGTCGCAAATGCCCTGCATACTCCATGAGAACACTCTCGGTGATTTCCAGCGCAATATCTTTAACATCGATTTGATACTCTTCAAGCAGTGCTTGCAGGCTCTTGACCAGTCCAGGCTGGGAGAGTTGAATGCCCGAAAGATTGATATTGATGGTTACATGCCGGAAGCCGGCCGCCGTCTGCCAGATCTGCAACTGTCGGCAGGCAGACTCCAGAACCCGTTGTCCCAGCGGCAGGATAATTCCTGTCTCCTCCGCAAGGGTGATGAACTCTTTGGGGGGCATCAATCCCCGCTGTGGGTGCTGCCATCGCACCAGCGCTTCGAAACCGCTGACTTGATTGGATGGCAGATCCATAATCACCTGATAGAAGTTCACAAACTCTTGCCGTTCAATGGCTCGGCGAAGATCGTTTTCCAGATTCAGGCGCTCTACGGCCTGCTCATGCATCTCGCTATCAAAGATCTCAATCTGATCACGCCCCTTTGATTTGGCGTGATACATGGCGGTATCCGCATCGCGCAGCAGATCAGCCGCATTGTGCTGTGAGCCATGACTCATGGTGATGCCGACACTCACTGTGGTGAAGATTTCATAATTCTCGAGCCGGTATGACTCGCGCACCCGTTCTCTGATGCGCTCAGCAATCAATAGCGCGCCCGCTAACCCATTTACGCCTTCCAACAGGGCGGCAAACTCGTCGCCACCCAGCCGCGCCACCGTATCGGCCGGACGACACTCATCCTGCAAACGCAATGCGATACTTTTCAGCAACAGATCACCGATCCGGTGTCCCAGACTGTCATTAATGTTCTTGAAGCGATCGAGATCCAAAAACAACACGGCATACTGAAGATTTTCTCTCTCACACCGCTTGATGACCCGGGACAACCGGTCCATGAAGAGGTCTCTGTTCGCCAACCCCGTCAAAGAGTCATAGAGACTGTTGTGGACCAGTTGCAGTTCGACCCGCTTCTCCTCAGAAACATCGATATTGGCCCCCCTGCTACCCAGATTCTTTCCATCTTCAGCAATGATTGGCTTGCAGAAATGTCTGATCCAACGGGCCTGACCCGCTTTTGTCCGAATTCGGAACTCCATCGGCAATACTTCACCATGGCTGCCGGTCTGGTGCAGGTGGTCATCCCAGAGGATACGGTCTTCCGGGTGAATGATATCCCGTAATAACGTCGGCTGATTGTAAAACTCGCTGGCGCTGAAACCGGTTATGCGTTCACAGGAAGGGGAGATATATCGAAGCTGGCCATCGGGGCGCAGCCAGAACGACCAGTGCACCGAATGTTCAGTAACCGTACGAAACAGCTCTTCACGCTCGGCCAGCTGTTTCTGGGTGGAACTGATCTTTTTGAACATACTGTTGACCGCAGTGATGAGGTTGCTCAACTCCAGGATATTATTCGACATGGATGTAGGAAAATGATTTTGGCGATGATCCGCCTGATAAGCGGATAGCGAGTGGATGACTTTAGCTATCGGACCTGAATAGTAGCGTTGCAGCAGCCAGCCCAAGGTGACCATCAACACAATGATCACGCCGACCAGGACCAGAACCTGAATCACGATTTTACCAATTGCATGGTTCGTGAGGTGCCGCGAGGGCACCACATCGTAGAGGCGCCAGCCCAACGGCAATGCCAGTTCCCGTCCCACTCCGTAGTAATGCGTCGTCCCCAGCTTGAAGCCGATCAGGCCCTGTGAGTCTGGCCCGGTGCGCTCCATGAGTTCTACACCCAAATTATGGCGACTCTGTATCAGGCGGGTTTCCGGGTGATAGATCACCGCGCCATCCTTCGACAACACAAACAACAGTTCACCAGTCAACATCTCTCCCCGCTCAAACTGGGCAAGCAGGGGCACGAAATCCTTCAGATCCTTTTCCAGCACCAGTAGCCGTCCATCCTCGACAACGGTCAACAGGCTGATCACCGAACGCCGGGTGATCAGCGATTGGTATACCGAGGAGATCAGATCCATCTCCATCACAAATTCAAGGTGCGAAAAATCCAGCCCCAGAAACTGCCCATGGATATCGGGATCTGAAATCTGCTCGATCTTGCCTGCCCTGTCCAGAAGATAGAAGACATTTCCTTCACCACTCACATAGTGAGCATTCTCGATGAATTGTTTGTCATTGGCATTGCCACCGAGAGCCAACTCACTGACCAGGTGTTCAATGTGCTGCTGCTCCTGACGCAACAGTTCTTGAATGGTGCCTTCTATTACAGCCACGCGACCCCTTAAGATCTGCGTCATTTCGTCCTTGCTATCCCGGTATTCAAGGGCGGCCACCAACAGGGAAGAGGCAAGAATAGCCACCCCACCGACCCAAAGCAGCATTAAGCGCAGCTTGGAGCTTAAAGGGAGAGTCCTGGTCACTTTAATGTCGCTACCCTGACAAAGCGTCCGGCTTCCACCTTGACCTCAATGATCTGTCTCACTACATCACCATATTCATCGAATCTCACCGTTCCCAACAGCGTATCGAATTGCTGTGCGAGCAACTGCTGTTTGAGCGCACCTGCTGTCGGCTGTGGACAGGCTTTCAAGGCCTCAACCAGAATCTTGACGGCCTCGTAGCCACGCGCGGATCTGGCGTTGGCTTGCTGCCCTACTCGGGCCTGCATGCTATCGGAAAATTTCAGGAGTTCCGGGCGCTGGTTGTCCAGATCGATGAAGGTGACAAGCGACAGCCCCTCGACTGCGGCGCCCCCGAATCGGATGAGGTCTGGTGTCTGGGCCCACAAGGTCGCCATCAGTGGACCGGTGTAACCGTTTTCCCGGAGTTTCTGCGCCGCAATTCCGGTCATCCCCACTTCGGTCAGGAACACAACAGCATCCGGATTGAAGGTCTGGATTTCAGCCAATATGGAACCCCATGAAATCGTCTCATTCGGATTGAATCTGATCTGTCTTGTGCGGCCGGAATAATAGTGATTGGTGAGATCGGCATATTCGACCACAAAGCTGGGATTCGACATGTCCATGATGAATACCACAGATTCGGCCTGGTTCCTGCGGAGCAGATTCGCCATCGCCTGCGCGTACTGTCTGGTATCTACAGAGGTTCTGATGAACAGATCATCAAGCCCGGAGAGTTCCGTAGTCGCGGTGTAAGGGGTGAACATCAACACGCCTCTGGAGGTAATTTCCGGGTAAGCGATCAGCGAGGAATTTGAGGTGACATGTCCAATGATTGCCAGCACGCCCTGCTCAAGCAACTCCCGGTCGGCGGCGATGATGCCCTCTCTGGTGTTGCGATCATCGCTGATCAGGAGTTCCAGTGGTTGCCCGTTGATGCCGCCGGCCATATTGGCCTCCTCCACGGCGAGTAAGGCGCCTTCACGGATATACTCCCCGGCCGTTCCGCCATGACCACTGAGGTTGACGGCCAGCCCGATGCGAATCGGCGCTGCAGGGATCGACTGCATCACCCATATCACAACAGATGCCAGCAGACCTATCGCCAACAGTGCAGTCTGTACACCCGGGCTTTTCAGATTGAGGAACATTACATAACTGGAGTCAAAGTGTTAGTGAAAAACATTTTTTTATCTGGCATGATCTGGTGCATGCCACTTTCTCCTGACTAATCAGTATGGAGCAATAGACTCAATATTTACAATCCTATTGTCCAGCTTCGCTATCACAACGCGGATATCCACCGCCTTTGGCGATTTTTCGCAGGTCAAACAGCTATTGCCAAGAGTAATCCGGAACCACCTGCTGGCGCCGCACTCGCATGCGCAGCGAGTGAGCAGGCCACATGGGGTCCCGCTTCGTTGTTTTATTGTTCGGCGGCCATGTCAATCTTCCTGACAATCAAATCCTTCCACTGTCGCCTGAACGGTTTTAATGCTGTCGCTCATAGATACCACGACAAGCCATAAAGAGTACAATGCCTGACTCTAAGACCTGCTGAAATCTTCACCAGGACCTTGGTGTATACAGTCGATCCCTCGACTGGCATCTGACGCAATGCATTACCATCTACCAAGATGGGCGTGAACCACCAGGGATTGCAAATCATTGGGATAATTGCGGTGAACCAACCTTGCAGTTTCATTGACCAGTTCGATCAACCTATTAAACCATTCAGATGAAAAGATTCTTCAAATCTTATGCTTACGGGATATGCAGTCTGCTGCTTGCCGGCTGTGCCGGGATGACAGAGCGTTTTCCGGAAAATGCGCCCATTACCCATATGAAGGCCAACAAGACCCTGTCGGGACTTCAGTCCCGTGGCAGCGGCGAGATACTCCTGGTGCTGACATTCTCCGGCGGCGGCAGCCGTGCAGCCGCACTTGCCTATGGTGTTTTGGAGGCACTGCACGATACCCCGCTGGCAAAAAAAATGGGCAGGCCGACGCTGCTCGACGAGATCGATATGATTTCAGCCGTATCCGGAGGCAGCATTACAGCAGCCTACTATGGCCTGTTCGGCAATCGTTTATTCACGGATTTCCGTGCAGATTTTCTCGAACGGGATGTCAGTGCAGAGCTCAAGGACATCATCCTCTCGGCCGGCACCCTGACCCGGCTCAGTTCGGAAACCTTTGGCACCGGGGATGTGCTGGATGAGTATTTTCGTCAGCAACTGTTTGGCTCGACCACCCTCGATAAGTTGTTCGACTCGCAGGGCCCGTTTGTCCAGATCAACGCTACTGACCTGTTCAAAGGCGGTCAGTTTGGCTTTACTGCTGAACAGTTTGCCTTGATCTGCTCGGATGTCGCTCAATTCCCGGTTTCCCGGGCTGTGGCGGCGTCCAGCGCCGTGCCGTTGATCTTCACCCCGATAACCCTGACCAATCATGCCGGCAGTTGCGCCTATACACCGCCAGAATGGCTACAGGAGGGTCTGCAGGAAAAGGGTAAATACCACCGCCGCTACCGTATCGCGCAGAACCTGAGCGCCTATCTCGATCGAGAGGCGCATCCCTACATTCATCTGGTGGATGGCGGCCTGGCAGACAATCTGGGATTACGCGCAGTGATGGATTACATCGTCATCGAAGGCGGACTGTGGAATACCCTGCAGCGTTTCAACCTGAACAATGCACAGGACATAGTGGTGATATCGGTGGATGCCTCCGCCCTGCTCCCCTCCAAGTGGGAGCAATCCGCTGCTGCCCCTTCCAGCATGGCAATCCTCGATGCTGCGACCACTACCCCGCTGGTCAATTACAATTTCGAAACTCTGGAATACCTGCGGAGCAACATTTCAAGCTGGCGGCAGGAACTGAAAGCGCATAAGTGCCAGGGCATCAAAAATTGCAGGGCGCCGGAGATCTACCTTGTGGAACTGCACCTTGAAGAGATTCCTGACCCGGGAGCAAGGGCGCGTCTGACCTCCATACCTACCGATTTCGTGCTGGATCCCACGATGATAGACGAACTGATCGATGCCGGACATCAGCTGCTGAACAGCAACCCGGAGTTCAGGAGGTTACTCGAGAGTGTCGGCTCAGACGCTCAATAGGAGAGAGGCACTCGCACAGTCTCCAGGGGCGCTACTTCCATGCCGAATTCCGCAGGATCTCCTCTGCCGCTCTACGCTGGCGGACAATCCGCGCCAATGGCCGGTGATCGGCTACGAAGGCCCCCAGACTGATCAGCGTGTGGGAGACAGGCACCCCCGCCACTACCGGATATTCCTGGTTCAGCTCAGCGAACAGATGCTGGCTGTCAATGCTGGTGAGAAATTCCAGGAAGCCGGTTGCCTGTTCGTGATTCTGCGAATGCGGCGTCACGCCACCACCGCTGACATTCACATGCACCCCAGTCTGCAGGCCATAGTCAGTTTTACCTTGGCGGCTGCCTGTCGGTCTCTTTCGTCGGCGCCATTGAGCATCATGGCGTAGTAGTAACTGTTGGCCACAGCCACGTCGCAGAGCCCCGCTGCCAGCGCGCGGATCTGGTCGCGATCACCACCCTCTGGCGGACGCGCCAGATTAGCCGCCAGCCCCCGCACCCATTCACGGGTTCGCTCGGGACCCCAGCGAGTCAGCAGCGCCGCTGTGAGCAGGCGGTTGTACTCATGGCCTGAGGCGCGGATACAGAGCCTGCCCCGCAACGACGGGGAAGCCAGGTCGGCATAATTGAGGAGTTCATTTTCAGCGATTCGCTCCGGGGCGTAGAGAATCGTCCGCGCCCGCAGGGACAGACCGAACCAATGCCCCTCAGGATCACGATAGCCCGCCGGGATCAGGTTACTCAGCAGGGCAGAGCGCACCGGCCGCAAGATGCCCTCCTCGCGGGCTGCCTCCAGCACGCCGATATCGGCGCTCAGCAGCACATCGGCTTTCGAGTCCTTGCCCTCTGCACGCAGGCGTTCCAGTAAGGGACCGGCCTTTTCCCAGACATAGCTGACCGCCACGCCGCTGGTTTCGGTATAGGCCTCTAACAGCGGCTCCATCAGGTTGGGTTCACGAGAACCGTAAATCAGCAGATCGGCATTGACCCATGAGCTGGGGAGCCACATCACGCAGCACAGGAAGATTAACGTTAAGGCCCGAGTATTCATCTCTGTTCACCAGCTTCCGGCGCTGGTGCTGAACATCCATCATCGTAGAAACGGTCTCGCCCATCCCGCTTGGCCTGATAGAGCAGCTCATCGGCTCGTCCAAGTAGATCCTCAAGGATTTCACCTTCCTGGTAGTGCGCAATACCGGCGCTGGCAGTGATCTGCAGGCCGCGAATGGGACCGTTGAAATGCAGGGTTTTAATGCGTGCGAGAATACGTCGCACACAGCTGCTGGCGGCGCAGTCAGTGCTCATACCAAAGATCACCGTGAACTCCTCTCCGCCATACCGCACCGGAATGTCACCACGACGGATCTCTGCTGCGATGGCCTGCCCCACCAGGCGCAAAACCTGATCACCAGCCCGGTGGCCATATTCGTCGTTAACCCGTTTGAAGTGGTCGATATCGATCATCGCGGCAGCCAGACTAACCGTGCTTCCCCGGTCCACGCGGCTGATGTAGGCCCTGGCGGCGTCCTGCATATAGCGTCGCGTATACAGCCCGGTGAGGGAATCGTGGATGGCCGCAGCCCGCAGATCCTGCAGGTAATCACGCCGTTGCTGCAGGAACAGCACCAGCAGCAAGGAGAATGCACAGGCCAGCACGCCCACCACCAAGGCATGCTGCACCTGACGACCTACCGGGTCAGTCGGGCCCAAGGCATGCACCTCCCAGCCACGACTCAGCAGTAACGCGGTCTGACTGAAATACTCGCGGTCATCAGGCAGGGTCAGCAGCCGAGAGACCCCATCCCATTGTTGAGATTGCTTCACCACCCAGGGTGACAGCTTCTCTTCCGGATAGCGGCGCATCTCGAGTATCGCTTCTTTGCGTGCGGCGCTCAGCGGGCGAACAGTGTTAAAACGCCAACTGTCGTCACTGGAGATAAAAATCACCCCGTCGCTGTCGGCCAGGAAAAAGTGCAGATCCAGGTCAGTGAAAAACAGACGTAACCCATCCATGTCTACCTTCACCACCGCCACCCCGATAATCCGGCCCTCATCCTCTACCGGGTAAGCCACGTAATAGCCGAGCACATCCGATGTGCTGCCCAGCGCCACGTCGCGCCCCATCTCGCCACGCATCGCCTGCTGAAAATAGGCGCGGAAGCCATAGTTCTTGCCAAAGAATGTTTTTTCAGCCTGCCAGTTACTAGCTGCAAGGGTGAGTCCCTGCGGGTCCATCAGATAGATAGTATTGGATTGGACCTCATCATTGAGTCGGGTCAGATAGTGATTAGCCTGCTGCACCGCATTGGGGTTTGAGGGGTCGCGCAACAGATTCACCACCTGCATGCTGGAGGAGAGGGTCAGCACCAAGTGCTCATAACCTGCAAGCCGCGCCTCCAGATTACGCACATACAGCATCAGATTGTCATGGACGTGTTCTGCCAGGTCTTCAAGCGCCTGCTGGCGGGTCATGGTACTGCTGATCCAGAGGAACAGGGGAGCGATGATCATAAAGATCAGGGCCGTTATCCAATACCGCTTAAGCATGGAAAACCCCATGATATCGTTTTAATCGTTTTCTGCACCCCATAAGATATAAGATAATAGGCAAGCCAGTGATTTCTGCCTGAATATGTTCTGTTTTAATGATCCTTATCAAGTAATCTGCAACAGTTGCCTCATCGCCTCTGTACCCAAGCCTTTGCCTGCCCCACCTGCTGCTGAAAATCTCAAACCTGCGGATCAATCCATCACTCCAGTCTCCCACACGATTTCACTCCTGCAGCGGTGCGCCGTGTAGGTTAGAATCTGCGTTTAGGCGGCTGAGCCGTCTATTTTCAGTTGTTTGGATTTCGAGTGAGTTAAAGGTAAGTTATTGGTATTTTTAGAAAAAACGACTAGATTCCGGCGCTTGCCTGGAGCCAGCTGATCAGCTGCACCCTCGCAGCGTATCAATACTCAAACAATTTATTTTCATATTATTGATCAATCGACATTTTTAGTGAATTCATCATCCCACAACACTATCCAGAGCCCGCACAAAACTGCCCAC
>CAWBPR010000003.1:0-228872 GCA_963790775.1 uncultured Gammaproteobacteria bacterium
CATTGACCAGACGGGAATCTAGTGTGGAGGCGAATGATGATTGAAATGCTCGCCGCTGCCCTGCTATTCGCCGGCCTGGTGTTCTTCATCGCCGGCAGCATTGGCCTGCTGCGCCTGCCGGACATCTACTCGCGGTTACATGCCCTGACCAAGGCGGATAATGTCGGACTCGGTTTGCTGGTCATCGGCCTCCTGCTGTTGGCTGACGATCTATTCATCGCGCTTAAATTATTGCTGGTCTGGCTGCTGGTGCTGGCATCCAGCGCCGCCAGCGCCCATCTCATTGCCCAGCGCGCACGCCGCAGGGAGCGAGGCCTATGGAAACCCTAGCCTGGAACTTGTTGGACCTGCTGCTGATCGCTGCATTACTGGCCCTCGGCTGGGGCGCCTTGAGGGGTAAAGATTTGCAGCGCGCGGTAGTCCACTTCATCGGCTTCGGGCTGCTGCTGGCCTTGATCTGGTTACGCCTGCGCGCCCCCGATATCGCCCTTGCCGAGGCCGCCATCGGTGCCGGGTTGACCGGTGCCCTGCTATTGGCGGCCCTGCGCGATAGCACCCGGAAGGGGCCTGGCTCAGACCAGCTTGGCGGCGCCAAAACCGCCAATGGTTCAGGCATGGCTGTCGGTCTGACCCTGCTCAGCGGGGGACTGGCCGTGCTGCTCGCCCTGGCCTACCTGCAAGCACTGGGACAGGCAGATCCGCTGCGCCTGGCAGAGCAGATTCAGATACATCTGGAACAGACAGGCGTCAGCAATCCGGTCACCGCCGTGCTGTTGAATTTCCGCGCCTATGACACCCTGCTGGAACTGGCCGTACTGCTCGCAGCGGTGCTGGGCATCATGGCGCTGGGGCCAGCGCGCAACGCTTATCTTACCTCGGGTACCATACTGTCGGGCCTCAGCCGCTGGCTGACGCCGGTACTGATTCTAGTCAGCGGTTATCTGCTCTGGGTTGGTGCCCACGCACCGGGTGGCGCCTTCCAGGCCGGGGCCTTATTGGCCGGCGCCGGGGTTCTGCTGCGCCTGGCCGGTTTTCCCGACCAGCAAATTCCTCCCGCAACGCTGCTGCGCGGTCTGATCATCGCCGGCGTCAGCCTGTTTCTCGCCGTTGGCCTGGGCCTGATGCTCGCCGGCCGGGGTTTTCTCGATTACCCGCCTTCCTGGGCGGGCGGACTGATTCTGCTCATCGAGACCGCCGCCACCTTGGGCATCGCCGCCACCCTGGTGCTCGCCTTCCTCGGCGGCGCGCCGCCGCAATGGACGGGGCTTCACGGTGCCGGGCAGACTGCCGTTGGTCCGGAGCGTTTGAGGCAAAGGGAGAAGCGTGATGATTGACGCACAGCTCATCTACGGCCTGGCCGGCATCCTGCTTTTCAGCCAGGGGCTGCGCAGTGCGTTTTCCAGCCCTGCGCTGCTGCGCCGTGTGCTGGCGATCAATGTCGCAGGGGCCGGCTTGTTCCTGCTGTTGATTGCCGTTGCTTACCGTGGCCTTGACCAAGCACCAGACCCGCTGCCCCATGCCCTGGTGTTGACCGGTATCGTCGTGGCATTCAGCGCCACGGCACTGGCGTTGGCCCTGGGCCGGCGTCTGCAAGAGACCCCTGACGATGAATGACAGTCTGATCTGGAGCATCGCCATGCCCCTGGCCGGCGCCCTGCTTAGTGTTGCGCTGCCCCGCTTGGCGAGCGCGATAGGCTTGACGGCAGTACTGGCCTCCCTGGCGGCGGCCCTGCTGTTGCTCGAGACTGTCGCCAGTCAGGGAACGGTGATCTATGCCATCGGCGGCTGGCTGCCGGGACTGGGCATCGGACTGCGCGCGGACGGCTTGAGCGCCCTGTTGTTGCTGATGACCGCACTGGTGGCGCTGGCCGCCAGCATCTACGCCACGGCCTATTTTCAGCAGCCCAGTCAACGCCGCCATTTCTGGCCTCTCTGGCTGCTGCTGTTGACGGCTCTGAATGCCCTGTTTCTGGCCTCGGACCTGTTCAATCTGTATGTCACCCTGGAGTTGCTGGGCCTGACGGCGGCGGCCTTGACCGCCCTCGGCGGCAGCCGCGCCGCCCTGCAGGCAGCACTGCGCTACCTGCTGCTCGGGCTGCTCGGCTCGCTGGCCTTTCTGGCGGGCGTGGCCCTGATCTACACCGGCTACGGCAGCCTGGACATGCCGGCCCTGGCGCAGAGCCTCGGTCCCGACCTCACCGGCTTGAGCGCCGCCGCGCTGATGACCAGCGGACTGTTGATCAAGACCGCCCTGTTCCCCATGCATTTCTGGTTGCCGCCGGCCCATGCCAATGCCCCCGCACCGGTGAGTGCGATCCTCTCCGCCCTGGTAGTGAAGGCCGCCTTCTATCTCGTTCTGCGTCTCTGGCTCGAGCTGTTCGCTCCTCTGGCCACCCCGGGGTTGGCCTATCTGCTCAGTCTGCTGGGGGCTGCCGCGGTGTTGTGGGGTTCCTGGTGCGCCTTGCGCGCCAAGCGGCTGAAGTTGCTGGCGGCCTATTCGACGGTGGCGCAGATCGGTTACCTGTTTCTGTTTCTGCCGCTGATTCTGCAGTGGGCCGAGGGGCCGGCCCGTCAGGCCGCCCTCGCGGGTCTGGTATTGATGGCCCTGACCCATGGTTTCGCCAAGAGCGCCCTGTTTCTGGCGGCGGGGGTGGTGCAGCAGCACGCCGGCCATGACCGGATCGAGGACCTCGATGGAACGGCTCAGGCCTTGCCGGTAACCACCTTCACCTTAGCCCTCTCGGGAGTGGCTTTGATCGGCCTGCCGCCGAGCGGCGCCTTCCTGGGTAAGTGGCAGCTCATCGCCGGGGCGCTGCAGGCCGATCTCTGGCCCCTGGTGCTGGTGGTGCTGGCCGGCTCCCTGCTCGCTGCGGCCTATGTGTTTCGTCTGCTCGGCCATGCCTTCGGCCAGGCCCGCTATCCGTCACGCGTCCTTTCCGTAGGGCGTGAGGAGATACCGGCGTTGAGCCTGGGACTGCTGGCGACCCTGGCGCTCGGTCTCTTTTCGGCGCCGATCTGGACCCTGCTGCAAGCTTCCCTGGCGCTCGGAGGCGTCACACCATGAACTTCGACAACTGGCTGCCCGGCCTCATCGTGCTCAGCTCCCTGCTGCCCGGGCTGTTGATCTTCGCCCTGCGGGAGGACAGCCATCGCCTGCGCACCGTCCTCAATCTGAGTGGGGCAGTGCTCAAGCTGCTGCTGGTGGGCGTGATGATCTGGGGGGTGTTTCATGAACACGTCTACGAGACCCGCTGGACCCTGGCCCCCGGCCTGGACCTGGTGCTGCACGCGGACGCCCTGTCCGTGCTGTTCGTCACCCTGTCCACGGTGCTCTGGCTGCTTACCACCGTCTACGCCATCGGTTATCTGGAGCATTCCCCGCACCGCAGCCGTTTTTTCGGTTTCTTCAGCCTCTGCGTGACCGCTACGGTGGGTCTCGCCCTGGCCGGCAATCTGTTCACCTTCGTGATCTTCTATGAACTCCTGACCCTGGCCACCTATCCCCTGGTGGCGCATCGCGGTACGCCGGAAGCGATCCGCGGCGCCCGGGTCTATCTGAAGTACACCCTCAGCGGCGGTCTGCTGTTGCTGCTGGGAGTGATCTGGCTGCAGGTACTGGCCGGACCCATCGCCTTCGTACAGGGAGGTATCCTCGACAGCCTGCCGGCCGAGGTCCATCCCCAACTGCAGCTGATCTTTGTCCTGCTGATCGTCGGTCTGGGGGTCAAGGCCGCGCTGGTGCCCCTGCACGGCTGGCTGCCCCAAGCCATGGTGGCGCCGGCGCCGGTCAGCGCCCTGCTGCATGCGGTGGCGGTGGTCAAGGCCGGCGCCTTCGGCATCGTGCGCGTAGTGTATGACGTCTATGGGGTGGAGTTTGCCCATCAACTGGGTCTGCTGACGATCCTCGGCAGCGCTGCGGCAGTCACCATCATCTATGGTTCAGTGCGGGCATTGAGCCAGGACAATCTGAAAAAGCGCCTGGCCTACTCGACCATCAGTCAGGTCTCCTATATCGCCCTGGGCACCGCCATTCTGGGGCCGATCGCAACCATCGGCGGGGTGGTGCACCTGGTCCACCAGGGGATCATGAAGATTACCCTGTTCTTCGCCGCCGGCAACTATGCGGAGACCCTTGGGGTACATAGGGTGAGCGAAATGGACGGCATCGGCCGGCGCATGCCGGGCACCACCCTGGCCTTCACCATCGGCGCCCTGGGCATGATCGGTGTACCGCCGGTAGCGGGCTTCGTGAGCAAATGGTATCTGGGGCTCGGCGCGGTGGAGGCGGGCCAGGCGGGCTGGGTGCTGCCGGTGCTGGTCGCCAGCAGCCTGTTGAATGCGGCCTACTTCCTGCCCATTCTCTACCGGGCCTGGTTCAAGTCATCGAACGGCGACTGGCCGGCCGAGGAGATTCCTGCGGGACGTCTGGAGACCCATGGAGCCCTGCTCTGGCCGCCGCTGATCACGGCATTGCTGGCCCTGGCGGCCGGGTTGTTTGCCGCTGCGCCCTATAGCCCGCTGGAATGGGCGCAATTGATCGCCGACCGGGAGTACAGCCGATGAACGGACTGCTGGTCCTGAGCTGGCTTGCGCCGCTGCTCGCCGCCCCCTTCGCCCTCCGGCAACAGGGTCGTTGGCTGCCGGCAATGGCCGCCGTTCCGGCCCTGCTCGCGGTCTGGCAAGTACCCGTCGGCGCCCAGTGGGAACTGTCCTGGTTGTTGCTCGGCGCACAGTTCGGACTCGATGCGAGCGGCCGGGTGTTCCTGCTGTTTACCGCTCTGTTGTGGTTGGTGGCCGGGCTGCAGGCTGATCTGTCGTTGCGCGACGACCCGCATGCCGGCCGCTTTCGGGTGTTTTTTCTGCTCGCCATGAGCGGCAACTTCTGGCTCATAGTCGCCCAGGACATGGTGAACTTCTATCTCGGCTTCGCACTGATGGGACTCGCCGCCTATGGCCTGGTGGTGCATGACGCCAAGCCTGCCTCGCTGCATGCGGGGCGGGTCTATCTGGGCATGACCCTGGTGGCGGAGGTCGCCCTGTTCGCTGCACTGCTGCTGATCTTTCGGCATACCGCTTCCCTGACCCCGTTGCCGGCACAACTGGTAGGCCTGAACAATTGGGCGGTCGGTCTACTGATCTTTGGACTCGGTATCAAGGCCGGCCTGGTTCTGCTGCATGTCTGGCTGCCGCTGGCCCATCCAGCCGCCCCGGCGCCCGCCAGCGCAGTGCTGAGCGGGGCGATGATCAAGGCGGCCTTGATCGGCTGGCTGCGCTTCCTGCCCCTTGGCGAGGAGGCCCTCGGGGGTTGGGGCTATCTGCTGTTCCTGCTGGGGTCGATCACGGTCATCTATGGATTTCTGGTTGGCCTGGTGCAAACCAACCCGAAGGTGGTGCTGGCCTACTCCAGTGTCAGCAAAATGGGGCTGATGACGGCGCTTCTGGGGCTGGGCTTGGCGAATCCTGCGCTGGCGCCGGCGTTGCTGACTGGTCTGGTGCTGTTTGCCGCGCACCACGGCCTGGCCAAGGGGGCGTTGTTTCTCGGCGTCGGCGTGGCCCACGCCAGTACCGCACGCTGGGTTGTACCGGCGCTCGCGATCCCCGCCCTGGTGCTGGCCGGTGCGCCCTTCACCAGCGGGGCGCTGACCAAACAGCTGCTGGAAGCGCCATTGCAGGAACTGCAGGGCACCTGGGCGGCGGCCATGCCGCTGCTGCTGACACTTGCAAGCCTCGCGACGACCCTGCTGATGGCGCGCTTCCTGACTTTGATGGCGAAACAATCGAAACATTCAGCCAATGCCGCTTCCTGGATTGCAGCACCCTGGCTGCTGTTGCTCGGGTTGATCCTCAGTCTGCCTTTCTTCAGCCCATACGCGCTGCCGTCGATCTTTGCCGGCTGGCCCCTGGCAGCCGGTGGATTGCTGGTGCTGCTCTGGCTTGTCTGGCGTCCCCGCTGGGGCCTGCGCCTGCCCGGAATCATCCCGGCTGGTGACATCCTCGAGCCCCTGCTGAGCTTGAGACGCCGGCTCTGGCCGCACCTCGCCATGGCTGGACACCGCGCCAGCACCGGCGTCCGGCAAGCCATTCTGGCGATGCGTCGACCACTCAGGCCGCAAGCCGGCTGGACCCTGTCAATGGAAGACCGCCTGAGCCGCTGGCCGCTGGCCGGAGTACTGCTGTTATGCATCGGCGCTTCGTTGTGGCTGCTGACCCGGCTGGTGACATGACCGGTCTGTGGCTGCTTGCAGCGTTGCTGACGCCGCTGATCCTGGCGGGGATTCCGGCAGCGCGCCGCACGCCCTGGTTGGCCGTCCTGGCGCCATTGCCGGCCCTGACGCTGGCCCTTGCTAACCCGACCACCCGGGTCGTAGACCTTGAGTGGCTGCTGCTCGGTGCCAGTCTGGGACTGGATGATACGGGCCGCCTGTTCCTGCTGGCTTCAGCCGTGATCTGGCTGTTGGCTGCGGTGCATGCGGCGGATAGTCTGCGATCAGCATACCGGGCAGAGCGTTTTCGAGTCTTTTTCCTGCTCGCGATGGCAGGCAACTTCAGCCTCATCCTGGCTCAGGACATGCTTTCTTTCTATCTGGGTTTCACCCTGATGGGGCTGTCTGCCACCGGGCTGGTGGCGCAGCGGGGTTGTGCTGCGGCACGCCGCGCCGGTCGGCTCTATCTGGTCTGGACCCTGCTTGGCGAGATGCTGTTGTTCAGCGCCTTGCTCCTGTTGATGGGTCAGTCCGGCAACCTGGAATTTATCGCTCTGCAGACAATCAACCCGGCCCCATTGGCGGTGGCCCTGTTGCTGGCGGGGTTCGGCATCAAGCTGGCTCTGCCCGGACTCCATGTGTGGCTGCCGCTCAGCTATGCAACGGCCCCCGCTGCCGGTGTTGCGGTGCTCAGCGGGCCAATGATCAGCGCCGGGTTGCTGGGCTGGATGCGTTTCCTGCCTCCCGGCAATGAAGCTCTCGTCACCTGGGGCATCGGGTTGATTGTAATCGGCATGCTCGGTGTGGTTTTCGGTACGCTGATCGGACTCATGCAAAAAGACCCCAGGGTGCTGCTCGGGTACTCCAGCATCAGCAAGATGGGCCTGCTCGCTGCGGGCTTTGGCATCGCCCTCGCGCACCCCCAGGCAAGTGTGGCGCTGCTGTCGGCCCTGACCCTTTACACCATCAACCATCTGCTGGTCAAAAGCGCCCTGTTTGTTGGCCTCGATCTGCTCGAACGTGGCAGCCCAAGGACCTGGGTGTTGAGCGGCATGCTGCTGCTCGGCCTGATGCTGGTGGGCGCTCCGCTGACCAATGGCGGGCTCGTCAAGGTGGCTTTCGCGGCAGCGCTGCCTGAAAGCGCGAGCTGGTTCAGCGCCTGGCTCACCACTGCAGCCCTGACCTCAGTCTTGTTGATGGGCCGTCTGGCCTTTCTGCTGCGGCAGACGAGGACCCGTCAGCCGCCCTCAAGCGGTTATGCCCTGTCTGCATGGTCAGTGCTTGTAGCATTGCTCGCACTGCTGCCGCTACTGGCGGCTGGCGCACAACCGAGTCTGTCTAGTAGCTGGCCGCTCGCCGCAGCGCTGCTGATGATCCTGCTGTTTTGGCGATATCCTTCCTCCAGGCTCGGCGCATGGGTCGGGCGGATACCCCCGGGAGACATCCTGCACCCTATCAGTCATGCCGCGGGTAACTTGGCCAGTAAGCTTTCAGCAAGGTCTCTCGGCCGACATCCGCAGCAGTACACCCAATCAAGCAGGCAGTGGCTGCTGGCCTTGGCGGCCTGGTTTCCTCGCCGATCCATGGGCCCGCTCGCAGTGACTCCCGGCTGGGGCCTGGCAGGCGCCCTATGGCTGCTGCTGGCGGGGCTGATCCTGCTGGCAGTACTCAGACTTGATTGATTTTTTTACAGGAGACAGGTGATGAAAAGATTCAAAAATATCCTCTATCATGCCGATGGCGACCTGGCGGACAGCGAATCATTGGACCGCGCGGTGGACCTCGCACGACGCAACGGCGCCATGCTCACCGTGATGGACGTAGTGGCCGAATCCGAACTGGCGGTCGATGTGGAAAAGCGCCTCGACCTCAATCTCAACCAACTGCTGCGCCAGCGTCGCCTGGAAGAGCTGGAGCGATTGGTCGAGCCGCACATGAACAGCAGCCTGCCGATCTATACCCAGATCGGCTCGGGCAAGCCTTTCATCGAACTGATCCGCGCCGTGCAGCGCAATGGCTACGACCTGCTGATCAAGGCGCCGCACCCGCCGGAGGGACTGACGGAACGGCTGTTTTACGGCAGCTTCGATCTGCATCTATTGCGCAAATGCCCCTGCCCGGTGTGGATCGATCGCCCGGAGAGCGCACACCCCTATCGGAATATCCTCGCGGCGGTGGATGCGAATGATCAATCATGCAGGGAGTTGAATCGTTTGATCATGGATCTGGCCAGTTCCCTGGCCGAGCGGGAAGCCGCCCAACTGCATGTGGTGCATGCCTGGCAGCTGACCGGTGAAAGCATGCTGAGATCCGGCCGGGCGCGAATTTCCGCTAGCGAACTGGAGCGGCTGCTGGCGGATACAGAGCAGAGCCATCGACAGCGCTTGCACGACCTGGTTAAGCACTATGGACTGAGCAGCGACAGCCCGCAGATCAAATTGGTCAAAGACAAGGCCCCCAAGGCCATCACTGCCCTGGCGGATGAGATCGAAGCAGACCTGATCGTCATGGGCACGGTCGGACGTACCGGACTACCCGGTCTGATCATCGGCAATACGGCGGAAGATGTGCTGCAGACCACCCGGACCTCGATTCTGGCGGTCAAGCCGCAGGGGTTTGTCTCACCCGTGAGCTTGCCCTGAGCTGGCTGCATGAGCACTTTGAATCTTAAGCATCTGCGTTATTTCTGGGTCGTCGCCTGCATGACAGTGCTGATTGTCATCAGCATCGGCTACTGGTAGGTGGTCAAGCTGAGACGTTTTGATCTTGAGTAGAGCCCCGGAAAGCTGAACGAAAGCGGGATGCGGAGCGTTGGGCTGAGAATGCGTCATTAACCAATGAACGGGCAGATGTAAAATCTCCCACCGAACAGGAGTGGCAGAAGAATGAAACCCTTGCTGGAACAACACTGGCATCACCTGCCTCAGGTAGAAGTGCTGGATCTGCTCGATACGGATCTGGAAAAAGGTCTGGACCGGTTTGAAGCGGAAGACCGTCAGCAAAATTTTGGCCCCAATGCACTGACTCAGCGCAAAGGACAGGGGCCGTTGTTGCGATTTTTGTTGCAGTTCAACCAGGCGTTGGTTTATATCCTGCTCGTGGCGGTCATCATCAAGCTTTTCCTGGGCGCCTGGGTAGATGCCGGTGTCATCTTTGGCGTGGTGCTACTCAATTCGATGATCGGTTTTGTACAGGAAGGCAAGGCGTTGAGCGCGCTGGATGCCCTGTCACGTGCCCTGACCACCGAGACCACGGTTTTGCGTGCCGGGGAGAAACAGCGCATCGATGCCAGGGAGCTGGTGCCGGGGGATATCGTCCTGCTCGCCTCCGGTGACAAGGTGCCGGCAGATCTACGCCTGCTGCACAGCCGCAGTCTGCAGATCGACGAGTCCGCCCTAACCGGTGAGTCGCTACCGGTGGAGAAGCGCTCCGGCGTACTGGATCGCGATACAACTCTGGCTGACCGGACAAATATGGCCTATTCATCCACCTTGGTGACCTATGGTACCGGCGTCGGTGTGATCACCGAGACTGGTGATAATACCGAGATCGGCCGCATCTCTGAGCTCATCGCCAGTGCCGAAGTGCTGGCTACGCCGTTGACCCGCAAGATCGCCCGCTTCAGTCACCTGTTGTTGTACGCCATTCTGGGCCTGGCGGCGATGACCTTCCTGGTGGGTTTGTGGCATGGCGACAGCTGGATCGATCTGTTTATGGCGGCGGTTGCCTTGTCCGTGGCAATGATTCCGGAAGGGCTCCCCGCAGTGCTGACCATTACGCTGGCCATCGGTGTGGCGCGCATGGCGAAACGCAACGCCATCATCCGCCGCCTGCCGGCGGTGGAGACCCTTGGCAGTACCACCGTCATCTGCTCGGACAAGACCGGCACCCTGACCCGCAACGAGATGACCGTGCAACAGCTGTGGGCGGGTGGTGAAAACTTTGAGGTGTGTGGTACAGGCTATGCGCCTGAAGGTGAGGTGCAACAGGGCGGTAAGCCAGTGGATAGCCACAAAAATATCGCCCTGGCCGAATTGCTGCGCGCCGGTCTGCTGTGTAACGATTCCGTCCTGAAACAGGATGAAGAAGGCTGGAAGATCGAGGGAGATCCAACGGAGGGGGCGTTGCTGGTGACGGCACGCAAGGCGGGACTGGATAATAAACAGGCGCAGGAGTCTTATCCACGGCTGGATGCAATCCCCTTCGAGTCTCAGCATCAATATATGGCGACCCTGCATGGAGGGGACAGCCCGGTGGTCTACCTGAAGGGTTCGGTCGAGAGCCTGCTGGCGCGTTGCGATACCATCCTGGGAGCCGATGGTGAAAGCAAACCACTGGATAGCACCGCGGTGCATGCCCAGGTAGATACGCTGGCCGGCCAGGGCCAGCGAGTGCTGGCCTTTGCCCGTCTGGCAGTTCTGCCGGACACCACCGACATCGAGCACGCCGATGTCGCCCAAGGGCTGATCTTTCTCGGATTGCAGGGCATGATCGATCCGCCGAGGGAAGAGGCCATACAAGCCGTGCGTGCCTGCCAGGCCGCCGGCATCCGGGTCAAGATGATCACCGGTGACCATGCCGTTACCGCTGCCGCCATCGCCGCTCAGATCGGCCTGGACGATACCTTGGCCGCAGGTGAAATTCCGAGGGTGTTGAGCGGCCATGAACTTGAGGCGATGTCGGATGCAGAGCTGATCCAGGCAGCCACCGGCACTGCCGTGTTCGCACGGGTCACACCTGAACAAAAACTGCGCCTGGTGGAAGCCTTGCAGGCCCACAGTGAGGTGACGGCCATGACCGGTGATGGGGTCAATGATGCCCCGGCATTGCGCCGCGCCGACATCGGGATAGCCATGGGTATTACTGGTACTGAGGTGTCGAAAGAGGCGGCCGACATGGTGCTCACCGACGACAATTTCGCTACCATCGAAGCCGCGGTTGAAGAGGGCCGCGGTGTCTTCGACAACCTGATCAAATTCCTCACCTGGATCCTGCCCACCAACGCCGGTCAGGGACTGGTGATCATCACTGCGGTGATGGCGTCCCAGCCCCTGCCGGTGCTGCCGGTGCAGGCGCTGTGGATCAATATGACCACCGCCGTGCTGCTCGGCCTCGCACTGGCCTTCGAGCCTCGTGAGCCGGGCATCATGCGCCGCCCGCCGCGCATGCCGGACACCGCGATCCTCAGTGGTGAGCTGATCTTCCGCATCGTGCTGGTCGGGCTGCTGCTGCTGCTGGGGAGCTTTGGTCTGTTCGAATGGGCCTTGTATCAGGGAGCCAGTGAAGCCGAAGCACGCACCATCGCCGTCAATGTGTTTGCGGTGGGCCAGTCCTTCTACCTGCTCAACTGCCGTTCGCTGCGATTTTCCATGTTCCGCCTGGGACTGTTCAGTAACCCGTGGATCTGGGGCGGGATCGCTGCCATGACCGTGGCGCAACTGCTGTTCACCTACATCCCGCTGATGAACCGGCTGTTCCACACCGCGCCGATTGGCCTGATGGACTGGGCGCATATCGTGGCAGTTGGCTTAGTAATCAATCTGGTCATTGGCGCAGAGAAGAGATTCCGGCGGCAGCGGGAAACGGCAGGCAGTGAAATATGAAAGGGTCTTGGAAACTGATCCGCCTCACCGGCATGGGCGCAGGCAAATGAAATTGGGAGCTTGACTCATGAAAACCATCTTATCGGCTTGCTTCCGGGGCAGTGCTACCTGCCCTGGTACTGCTGCATCAGCTCGGCTAAAGAAACGCCATCAACATGTCGGGTTGGATGACACCTTGGCGCAAGGCGGGTACCCGGTGGCAGCAGCACCAAGTAGTCGTCCTATCCAGTAGCACCTGCCTGGCAGCTGCCCGGCCTGATCATCGGCAATACGGCGGAAGATGTGCTGCAGACTACTCAGACCTCGATTCTTGCGGTCAAGCCGCTGGGGTTTGTATCACCTGTGAGCTTGCCCTAAGCTTGCCGCATGACACAGCTCAATCTCAAACACCTGCGTTACTTCTGGGCCGTCGCCAGTCACGGCACGATTGCACAGGCATCGAAAATACTGCACCTGACGCCCCAGACCATCAGCGGACAGCTCAGTGAGCTGGAGCGGCAGTTCGGCACCAAGCTGTTCAAGAAGGCCGGGCGCAATCTGGTGCTGACGGACTCGGGGCGGATGGTCTTCAACTATGCGGACGAGATCTTTCGCCTCAGCAGCGAGCTGCAGGATGTCCTGGAGGGCCGTTCCCCGGGCTCTCAGTTGACCCTCAACGTGGGGATCGCCATGGTGGTACCCAAGCTGCTGGCTTACCGTATCCTGGCGCCGGTGCTGCAGTTGAATGAGCCGGTACTGCTGAGTTGTCATGAGGCGCCTTTCGTCGACCTGATGGCCGATCTGTCGGTGCACAAGCTGGATATCGTGCTGGCTGACAGCCCACTCAGTCCGGCCCTGAACATCCGCGCCTATAACCATCCGTTGGGCGAATCGGGGATCAGTTTCTTCGCCAGGGAGTCTGAGGTGCGGCAATACCGTGAAGATTTCCCCAACAGCCTGGATGGTGCGCCGATGTTGATGCCGACCCAGAGCAGCGCTTTGAGGAGATCCCTGGAACTCTGGTTTGAACGGATCAAAGTGCGGCCCCGCATGGTCGCCGAATTCGAGGACCGGGCGCTGATGAAGGCCTTCGGTGAGGCGGCTGCCGGTATCTTCACCACACCCACGGCCGTTGAGAGAGATGTGCTTAACAAATACTCGGTCACTGTGATCGGCCGTACCGAAGAGGTCAAGGAACGATTTTTCGCGATTTCTGCAGAACGCAAGATCAAACATCCGGCGGTTGCGGCGATTACCGAGTCGGCGCGTCTGGATCTGTTTTCTTAGCTCGAAAAAACCTTACTATCGCCCCCTAGAAATCGACTTATCAGAACAGTTTTCCATCGCTAAGCTGAAGAGTATGGATATACTCTTAGGATTACCCACAGTGTCTGTTTCGAGGAGTCGAAGACCATGAATCTGCTTGTGCTATTTGCTTTGCTACTGACGATCACCGGCTGGATTTTAACTGCCTTGACGGGCATGAATCTGCTTTCCGGTTATTTGGAGGACCGTTCCTGCCAGACTGACTGCGTGCAGATGTTGTTCTTTTCAGCTGTCGCAACCGGTGTCAGCGGTCTCGTGCTCAGCGGCATCTCCCTGTTGCGTCCCCATGGCCGTATGCTAAGCGTGACCGCGCTGCTTATGGCCCTTGCGCTCTGCGCGATCTTTGCCACTCTGTTCATCGTCGGTAATTTCGTCTGAGCCTCCGGCAATTATCGCTGGCGACAACTCAACACTGAGATTGTGTTTGACTCAATACAAGTCAATCTTTCAGCAGTGGACTTAGGCGATTTCTGTCAAAGAAAATACCATCTTACTGGTCTTTTTGTCCGGCTTCGGCGTTGCCCCAGCAGTTACATAACTCGCTATGCGCCTGCTGTCGCGCCTTGAAGCCAAACAAAAATCCGGCGTAATCTGGAATCTTCTTTTCCGGCAATCGCCTTAATCGCCGCGCGGATTCGTGTATAGGCGGCGCAACAGCATAGATTGCTCTACATCGGGTCTGATCAGTATACGTGTAAAAAATAGTAACCTCAGAGCAATGCCGTGGTTCCCTGTCTTCCATGACCACTCGGTCGGCGATCAGCCATTGAACGTCCGGTACAGGCTGGAACGGTCATTCGCTGAGTAGAGCAAGATCGACCGGTTGAAACCGCAACTGTTAAGGGTCATTCAGTCTATTGATGGTTGACCTATCTTCAGCCAGTAAGACATTCAAAGTTTTCGTATACTGAATAAAAAACCAGGCGCAATAACGGCTCACTGTTCAGCTTCCCGGGTTATTCATGACGCAAGGCATCGATGGGATCGAGCTGTGCCGCCTTGCGCGCAGGAAAGAATCCAAATAGAACACCGACGGCAGCCGAGAAAAGGAAGGCGATCACCACTATCCCCGGATTGAAGACGAACGGCACCTGCAGCAGGTGCGCCAGCCCCACCGACCCGGCGATGGCGATAATGATGCCGATGATTCCGCCGAGTGACGACAGGACCACCGCTTCGACCAGAAACTGCATCAGCACCTCCTTCTCGCGAGCGCCGATGGCGAGCCGGATGCCGATCTCGCGGGTCCGTTCGGTGACCGAGACCAGCATGATATTCATGATGCCGATGCCGCCCACCAGCAGACTGACCGCGGCAACAGCACCCAGCAGTCCAGTAAGCACCTCGGTCGTTCCCGTCATCATGCTGACGAGTTCCTGCATATCATTGACATGGAAGTCATCGTCTTCACCTGATGAAATGCGACGACGCTCGCGCATCAAGCGTTCGATATCCTGCTTGACCTTTTCAGTGGAAACACCGTCCTGAGCCGAGATGTATATGGAGCCGACGTCCGTATTCCCGGCGATGCGCCGTTGGATGGCACGCAGTGGCAGCAGCACAAAGTCGTCCTGATCCTGACCGAAACTGGACTGACCCTTGGATTCGAGTTCTCCGATCACCTGACAGGACAGTTTTTCCAGACGAATGGTGGTACCCAGAGCTTCCTGATCCCCGAAAAGTTCAGCACGCACGGTGGTCCCGAGGATGCAGACCGTCTTACCGGCTTGCAGCTCACCAAGGGTAAATTGGCGTCCGCTCTTGAGCGACCAGTCCCGCACCTGCAGAAAGTCATTGGTGCTGCCGGTAGCCGTGGTGGACCAGTTTTTGTTTCCGTATATGACTTGTGTTCCCTTGGATGCAACCGGAGCTACCGCATCCAGTTCAGAGATTTCCCGGGCGATCGCTTTTGCATCGTCCACCTCAAACATGTCAGCGGTTGAGCGCGTCCCGCCTGGGCCGCGACCACGTTGACCAGGTCTGACATGCAGCAGGTTGCTGCCCAGGCTTTCGATTTGATTGGTGACCTGTTGCGTAGCGCCACTGCCGATGGTCACCATGGTGATGACCGAGGCAACCCCGATGACGATACCGAGCATGGTCAGAAAGGAGCGCATGACATTGCGGCGAATCTCCTGCAGAGCCAAAACAAAGGCATTCCAGATCATGAACTGTTCACCCCATTGCGGATATCCGTCTCTACCATACCATCCAGAAAGCGAATGACGCGTCCGGCGTAGCTCGCCATGTCCGGTTCATGGGTGACCATGATGATGGTGATGCCCTGGTCCTGGTTGAACGACCGCAACAGCTCCATGATCTCCCGGCTGTGCGCGGAATCCAGGTTACCCGTGGGCTCGTCGGCGAGCAGCACGGCCGGCTCTGTAACGATGGCGCGGGCAATGGCTACCCGCTGCTGCTGCCCACCCGATAGTTCCCCCGGGGTATGATGGCCCCAAGCCTCGAGTCCAACCGATTCCAGGGCACGCAGGGCCCGACTGCGCCGCTCCGCTACCGGCAGACCGCGATAGATCAGCGGCAGCTCCACATTCTCCAACGCCGAGGTACGGTTCAATAGATTGAAACCCTGAAACACGAAGCCCAGATAGTGGCGGCGCAGCAAGGCGCGCTGATCCCGTGACAGACTGCCGACATCGACTCCGTCGAATCGATAAGACCCGGCGGAAGGCGTATCCAGACAACCCAGGATATTCATGCAGGTGGACTTGCCCGAGCCGCTGGGACCCATCACCGCGACGAAATCACCTTTTTCGATTTGCAGATCGACATCGCGCAGCGCCTGCATCGCCGCTGCCCCGCTGCCGTAGACCTTGGTGATGCCCGACAATTCGACCAGAGCGTGGGTGTTGGATGCGTCCGATGTCATGTTCAACGTCCAGCTTTGGCGCTACCCACCAGCAAGGCGGTTCCTACCTGCAGCTCACCCTTGACGATCTCGGTCCAGATGCCGTCGGTTGTGCCGGTGCTGACAGAAATGGCGACGGGTTCACCATCACGTATGGTCCAGACCTGTTGCCGGCCTTTGTTGTTCGTACTCTCTTTCCGGCTTTTCTCGGGAGCAGGCGGACGGCGGGGCAAGAGTTGACTGAGCAGGCTGCCTTTTTGGGATGAAGGCTTGTCGGTCTGTGTCGTCGGATTGAAGCGCAAGGCGGCATTGGGCACGAGCAGCGCATCGTCGATCTGCTTCACTGTGATCTCGGCCGTCGCGGTCATGCCGGGGCGCAGTGACAAGTCAGAGTTGTCTACCTGCAGCACGGTCTCGTAGGTGATGACCCCGTCGACCTCCTGAGCACCGTAACGTACCTGTGTGATCTGTGCCTCGAAGATCTGATCGGGGAAGGCATCCACCGTGAAGCTTGCCTGCTGCCCCTCATGAACCTGCCCCACATCGGCCTCGTCCACATCGACGTGCAGTTCCATCTCGGTCAGATCTTCCGCCAGGGTAAACAGCACCGGCGCCTGGAGTGAGGCGGCGACAGTCTGCCCAGGTTCGACCGCCCGCACCAGTACCACCCCGTCGATCGGTGAATGGATTGCCGTTTTAGCCAGGTTGGTCCGATCCGCATCCAACTTGGCGCGCGCCTCGGCGACCTGCGCCCTGGCGCTGCCCTCTTCCGCTTGGGCCCGCTTGTAGGCCGCGCTGTCTGTGTCGACCTCTTCCTGGGCACAGAGCTTTTTTTCCGCCAGTCGCTGGCAGCGCTGCAGCTTGAGCCTTGTCTCGAGCACCGTCGCCTGTGACTCTTTAACCTTTGCCTCGGCCGCCGCCAGCGCCGCCTCTGACTGCAGGACTTCGGCACGCAGCTTGTCGGTATCCAGCTCCGCCAGAACCTGCCCGGCCTCGACCCGGTCGTTATAGTCTACTAAAACGTTATCGATGATTCCGGACAGCTCACTGCCCACATCGACCTGGTTGGTGGGTTCCAGATTGCCGGTTGCCGAAACGGTGATGATCAGGCCACCCCGCCTTGCCTCCTGGGTCTTGTATTGTACGCCGTTAGTGCTGTCACTTGCCTGCCAAAGCAGAAACACACCCAGCAGTGACACAACAATGCTAAGGCCCAAGAGCCATTTCAACCAACGACCCCGGCTCACATTTGAGCCATCGATCCCCAACGTTGTGGTTATGTCGTTTTCCAATCTGTGATCTGTCATATTATTTATCACTCATATGGTCAATGAGAGATGATCGAAATCGCTACTCATCCAGCCAACTGATATCACTGGATACAGAATTTCGCTGCGGCTTATTGTCCCTGTCCAGCGAATTCTTGGGTAGAAAGATCTGCTTGACTTGAATAGCCTTGCTATTCTCATCCCGGCCCGGCAGTTCCGTCACCCGCTCGAGACGCAGCGGCTCATCCAGCAGGCGTAAACGCTGCACGATATGCTCGCCACCTGCCGAGGTGATCTCGATGACCAGCACATCACCCTCCCAGCCACCGGTGACGACCTGCTGATCCATGCCGCCCTGCGCCGATACCGACGCACCGCGAAAATCCGTGTAGAGCTTGCGCGTACCCTGCCGGTCCGTGGTCACCGTCAACAGAGGTTCCTGGTGAACGATTTCGAGTGTCTTGACTGACAGTTCGGCCATCACTCCTGAATCAGCTCGCCCGCCGGACCTGTAACGTCCCTCCCCGGTCTTCCGATTGCTTTCCCTACCGCCCGCCGGTCTACCCGTATCGCCAGGCCGCCGACCGAATCCACCGTCTCCACGGTCTCCGGTAGCAGGTCGTGCCCTATCGCTCCGGGCGACTTTCAGTTTCGCTTCCGGGTCATCACTGGCCTCTTTGTCTAGTACCCAGGTGCCAGTGAGATCCGGCATTGTAACCTTGGCTACCGTTACAAAGACCTCGGATTGCAGGCCAAGGGCAGGGTCCAATTTATTGGCCATCTCCCGTGCAGGAGTGTAGGGACCTGCAAATGCCGACTGTAAAGACCCGCAGAGCAAAAGGCAGACAAACCACCGGTTCCATTGCACGGCACTTGAGTCGGGTTTATTGTTTGTCAACATTTACAGTCTCCGTAAAAAAAGGCGGGCCAGGGAAGTATGACCCGCCAAGGGGAGGAAGTCAGTCAGCTTTGTCTTGGCAATCCGGCCTTGAACGCATTCTATCCAGTTCGGTCAATTGCTCGGGTGTCAGCATGGCACGGATCTGTTGCCTCGTTTCAGCCCGTTTGAGTATCCGCTCAGTGACCGCCGCACCCTGTGCCTCCGCCAGTTGTTTTACCCGCTCGGCGTCATAGGGTTCCGCGGCCATGGCCTCGCGCAAGGCCTTGCGTGCTGTCCGTTTTGCGAGCATCCGGCCACGAACCCCCATGCGTTTCTCCTGCATTAACGCACTGAGCTGCTCCTGCTGCTCTTCACTCAAGTCGAGTTGCCAGACCGCCTGCATGGGGCCTCGGTGGCGAGGTTTGTCGAATTTGGGTTTGTGCATCATGTGACGCGGGTAATGACCCTGGTCGTACATGCCGAAATCCATCGGATGCGCGGCGAGATAGCTCGTGGAAATCAGAACACCTGCCAACACTGCACTAGAAATACCAATCAGTTTTACTCTCTTTTTCATCAGTTTTACCTCTACAGTTGAATACTATTGTCTTCAATCTTGCCTGGTTGCATCCTGGTATCGCTCAGGCGTTGCCGCGTCGCTTTCAGGGCATCCAGACTCTTCTGGGTCATCAAAATTTCATATTGGTTTTGTTCGGGATCGGTGCGCCACATGGCGATTGCCTGGTTTAATGTCGCTTCCGCTTTGGCAAATTCGTTGCGCGCACGGTAGAGTTCACCCAGATTGTGCAATACCCCCGCAATCGCCGTGTCCTGATTCGTCTCGGCAACCTTGAGAATATCCAGGGCCTGCTGCAACTGTTGTTCCGCAGGTTCCAGGTCACCTCTGCGGATCTTGACGGTGGCAAGCCTGAACAGGTTCACGGCAATATTGGGATGGTTCGGCTCGAGCATCGCTTCACGCAGCTGCAGGGTTCTATTGAACAAGGTCTCCGCATCCATGAAGTGGTTTTCGCCCACATAGATCATTGCCAGTTCATCCATCAATGCCACAAACTGTTCGTTGCTCTCGCCATGATGGGCTCGGTGCAGGCGTATGGCCTCAAGTTGATATTTTCTTGCCGCAGTAAAATTCTTGAGTTCATAGCCAAGCTGGGCGGCCGCATGGAGATAATCCGTATTTTCAGGTTGCAGCTGTATGGCCTCCAGGATTAGTGCACCGGCTTTGTCCCAGTCTTTTTTCGCCGCATATCTCAGGCCGAGTTCGTAGGCTGCCTGGGCAGCTTGCTGCTTGCCACTGTTGTGCTGTTGTTCGAGCAGGGCCGACGGAACCGCATCCTGATACTCGATAGGCCCGTCTGCCGATAGGGATGCCGTCTCCTTTACCGACTGCATCTCAACAGCAGCGTTATCATCCATTGCAAACGACACACTTGTGTGTGTTCCAATCAATAGAGCCGCTATCCAGCCCATCAACGCCTTGTGTTCTGTCATTGCATCACTTCCCAAGACCCATCTGACTGCAGGCAGGCGGTACCGTAGGTTTGCTCCTCTTTACCGCCGATAGTCACCGTCTGCTGAAATTCACGACACTGACGTCCCGAGGTGCTGGTGCCGGTCTTGGTGGTTGTTACGGAACCGGTTGCGCCCCCTTCGTTCCAGACAATGGTCTCGCCCACGTCCGCCTCGGTAGCCCGGACCTGCGCTGCTTCATGCAAACGCTGTTGCTCCTCGTTGAGGTTGTCCAGGACCTTCAAGGTGATGGCAGTGAAGTCTTGATATTTGAATGCATCATGATCGGTATAGAAGTGTCCATAACCATGAAACGGCCTGCCATGGGGACGCACGACCCTGACGCCGCGGAAATGCCGATTGCGTGGCGCCACCACAACCTTGCCTTTTTGTACTGGATCCACTCGATGATGATGCTGTGGCTTGTCGATCACGATGACACGGTCGGCATAGCTGTTGGTGACGACCAGACTGCTTGAGACCGCGGTCGTCAGACCGAGGATCACAACAGCAATACGTTTGGTTGATTTCTTCATGGTTCTCCCCTCGCTGTTCAGGCCGGGAGCAGTAAACCTGCTCTTTATCGGCCCGCTGTCTTGGCTCCGATGCCTATAGATTAAGAAGAAAACGAGGAGGAAGTTTGCAGCAAATGTGAAAAGAATAAGGAAGTGAAAATCAAGGAGCCGTTCTGCTCGGCTCGTAACGGTAACCGGCCCCATAGACCGAATGGATCAGCTCTTGCTCCGGCAGCATTTCGAGCAGTTTTTTTCTCAGTTTCTTGATGTGACTGTCGACGGTGCGATCGGAAACGATGCGATGATCGTCATAGATGCGGTCGATCAGTTGGCTGCGGGAGAAGATCCGGCCCGGCTCGCGATACAACGCATCCAATAGTTGAAACTCCACCGTCGTCAACTGCACCTCCCGCTCCCCGGCCCTGACTCGGTAACCGGAGCGATCCAGGGTCAACAGGCCCATTTGCACCGGCGCCTCTTGCGGCTGGGTCCGCCTCAACACGGTCTTGACCCTCGCAACCACCTCCCGGGGACTGAAGGGTTTGCAGATATAATCGTCCGCACCCAGTTCTAGACCGAGCAGGCGGTCCACTTCCTCGACACGTGCGGTCACCATGATGATCGGCACCTGGCTGAAGCCGCGTATTTCACGACAGATATCGATGCCGTTCATGCCGGGCAGCATCAGGTCCAGGAGCATCAGATCCATACCATGCGCCTTCACCCAGTCTATGACCTCCGCTCCATTGTTCAGCCAGGTCGTGCGGAAACCGGCATGCGTCAAATAATCTTCCAGCAGTCGCGCCAGCTTGGCTTCATCTTCGACGATCAGGATATGTTGACTGTTGACTCGCATGTTCATGGTGTAATCGGCAGTTCCAGCCTTATCCATAACCCTCCCAGCGGGGAGTGGCGCGCGCTGATTCGGCCTTCATGAGCCTCGACTATGTTGCGGCAGATCGCCAGACCGAGCCCCGCACCCCCGGTGGCGCGACTACGGGAACGATCCACCCGATAAAGACGCTCGAACAATTGCGGCAGGGCATCTTCCGGCACACCAGGCTCCGTATCCTGAAAATCGAAAATCAGCATACCTTCATTCACATCGATACCCACCTCGACACGTCCAGCCGGGTCGGTATAGTTGAGGCTATTCATCAACAGGTTGCGAAAGAGCTGTGAGAGCCGCTCTCCATCTGCATGGACGTATGCCGTTGCAGTTAAACGATTTTGCATATCCAGTCTGACCCCTTTTCGACTGAAATCATTCTCCAATGATTGCATGTCTCCTTCGAGAAGGCTGACGGCGTCGATCCTCTTCTTGTGGTATCTCAGAGCGCCCACATCGGACAGGGAAAGCTGATAGAGTTCATCCACCAGCCGGCTGAGCTGCATGGTCTCCCCATGCAGCGAGTCGAGTGATTCTTTCGAAAGCGGTCTCATCCCATCCTGCAGTGCTTCCACCTCGCCCCGTAGTACCGAGAGCGGGGTGCGCAACTCGTGGGAGATATCCGCGATCCACTGACGTCGCGAATGTTCAGTCTTCTCCAGCGCCTGGGCCAGATCATTGATATCCCGAGCCAGCTCACCGATCTCGTCGCTCGCGGTAATCGGTAACCGAGTCTCATAATGGCCCAAGGTAAGCTGTTTGGAGGCACCTGCAATACGACGTAGAGGACGTACCATGGTGTGCGCCAAGGGTAGACCCATAACCGCGGACAACAAAAGCATGCCCACCGCAATAAAGACCAGGGAACGGGTGTGCCGCTCTTCGAAGCGGATCTCTGCAAGCTCCTTCGCTAGTGGACCAGATTCCATCCCCAGATAACCAATGGTTTCATCATTCAGCATGATAGGGTGCAGTTCGAGCCCATTCGTATCACGCAGGCGGCCGACGATCACGGAGTGATCTGCATCGAGCAACACCATGCGAGGCAATCTTGGTGGTCGGGGGGCATGCTGGCGAGTCTGCGGCGGTATTGCCTGTCGACCAACTGGCGGTGGATCATCAATTTCCTCGATATCGGTTGAAGGGTTTGCGGGGTGCCTTAGCGGTCGTTCTCGCAGCAAGCGTATCCAGTGTCGTCTGTTGTTTCGTAAATGCTCCCAACCCTGATTATCCTGATACTCCTCCGCGAGACGCTGAGAGAGGGATTCAATATGCTGCTGCTTGCGGGCCTCCACGAAGTGGATGAATCCCTGCTGAAAAGACCACTGCATGAACAGATACATGCCCGCGACGACAATGGAACTTGCGATCAGCAGGGTGGCAAAGACCTTGAAGGTGATGGAGATGCGCATGAACTTATTATCCTAGAAAAATGCGCAAGAAATGTGCAAGTTGCCTTTTGTATTTAGAAATGAGCAATACACTGATCATGAACTCTGGCATTGAGCGGTACTTTAGTCCACATGCAGGTCACTTATTCATTCCCAGATTCAACTCATAAGTGCATAACTTGTAGAGGGTAGAAGTAGTAAACATCAGTAGTCAGTTCAGGTCGGACCAAACTAACCAATTGTTTATAGGTTGACTTTGTTCCAATAATACTCGTTTTAAACTCTTAGAAGCTCGATTTCAGGGATAAAAAGGACGTTGTAAGCCGTTTCTGGCTCTCTCAATTCGTAGAAATCAATACCCTCCCTTACCAATCGCCCTTTCGCACGTTGTCCCAGTTTCTGTACAACGCCTTGCACGAATCCTTCGCTTCCGACTGCAATGCTTTCAGTCCATTGTGGCTGATGAACGTTATTGCCATTGTAAATCAACTCCTCAACCCACCGCCGGTGCATCTTGCGAAGCTGTTCATCGATTTCAAGGCCACAGCAGGCTATTAGCTTTTCTCGATTAATCAGAGAATATCTCAGAGGTGGATTTTGTATCTCAAGGTAACCCCCATGTTGCCACATAGAAGGATGTTGCACGACGCCATTTCTAACCATGTTCAGGTCAATGTAGACCAGACAACGAAGAAAATACTCGCCTGTCTCAATCGCAGTAGCATGATATCTGTCCTCCCAAAAAGCTCCTTTGCGGTCTTTCCTTCGATTAAACTCTTGAGCTGTTTTTCCCGCGATCAGTTGAAGACTCTTCGGTATCGTCTCCCTGTCCCCATCAACAACCAGCAGGTGGATATGATTGGATGTGACGGTATAGTTGAGAATATCCAGTCCATACCGCTTCTTCGCTTCGAATAACCAATGAATCCACCGTTTCCGGTCCCGCGCAAACTTGAGAAGGAACTCCTTCTTATGGCACCGGTGTGTAATGTGCCAGACTTGCCCTGGGATGTGATGACGATTTGCTCGCGGCATCGACTCTTTCCTTAAAACTACATTTTTCGACTCTAAATAGACATTCTAAGTCAAAATAACAGCCCAGCTAGGACTGCTTTTCATTTTATAATCGAGGAGATAGCTTGGTCCGACCCTGACCCGCTGCCGCTAGATAGCTTGGTCCGACCCTGACCCGCTGCCGCCTTTTTTAAGATATCCCGCTCCTCTGTTAAGCGTTTGTTTTCCTTGCGCAATCTCTTCAGTTCATCGTAGAGATGTTCATTCTCGACCTGGGCTGCCTTCTGCAGCTGAGGTCCACGGTATTTACTGATCCAAGTATGCAGCGTATTCGGATTAACACCCAGTTCCTCTGCCGTCTTGGATATAGGCTGATCACTCTCTATTGCCAGCTTGACCGCTGACTCTTTAAACTCTGACGCATAGTGATTTTGTTTCTTCTGATGACTCATCGGTACACACTCTCCGGTTAGGCCCCAAGATTACTTGAGGTTGTGTGTCCGGGATAGTCTAGCCACATCAGGAGTATCTCTTCGTCTTGTTCATGACTCCAACCTCTCAAGGTTTGGAGATTCCGGTAAAGCCGGGGCGGTTCACATCGACGTTTATTTCTGCGGCTCAGATTCTTTCATTGCCTATGCCTATCGAAACAATGGGGATAACCGATTTCCGAGTACCTCAATTTGAATCTATGGTGTCACAGTGAATATCAGTCGATACGTATGATGCTCTGTGTGGGCGGATTTATCCCATGGCGAAAATCGGCAAATCTGGCTGGCGGGACTGATCCACTCGCTTGTCACGCTAGCAGACGTTTTGTCATCAAACCGATCATTCGCAATAATCGGTTCTGAAAATAGAGGTTTATGGAATATGAAACTAACTGAACTCGCCTACGTTGTTGCCGTCGCTCGTGAAGGCCACTTCGGCAGGGCGGCCGCATCCTGTTTCGTGACCCAGCCAACCCTGAGCATCGGGGTCAAGCGGTTAGAAGAGACGCTAAATCTGCATATCTTCGAGCGCAACCACAACGAAGTAATCCCGACCCACGCCGGGGAGCTGATCATCGCACAAGCCAAGCGGATCCTGGAAGAGGTCGCCCTCCTGGAGCAAATTGCATGCTCCAGTGGCGACGAGCTCGCCGGTCCACTGCGTTTGGGGGCGATCTACACCATTGGCCCTTATCTGCTGCCGCGTCTGATTCCAGCCCTACGCCAGAGAACCCCGAAGATGCCGTTGATAGTGGAGGAGAACTTCACGGCACGTCTTGCCGAACGACTACGCAAGGGGGAACTGGATGCGATTATTGTTTCCCTGCCCTTTCTGGAACCAGGGATTTCAACCGAACCACTCTATAGTGAGCCCTTCGTCGTGTTGTTGCCCGACGATCACCCCCTCGCACGTCAGGAGACAATTAGGAGCGCTGAATTGGAACAAGAGACGGTGCTGCTTCTTGGGCCGGGTCACTGCTTCCGCGACCAAGTGCTGGCCGCCTGCCCCGGCTGCGCCAGCCAAGATCGGTTGGCGGGAAGCGTAGAGGGAGGTTCCCTGGAGACCATACGCTACATGGTAGCCAGTGGCATGGGTGTGAGTGTGCTCCCCTGCACTGCTGCCAAGGGCTTCGACGAGACCCGCAGCCTCGGTATCATGCGTCCTTTTGCTGGTCAGCCGCCGATGCGCCAAGTGGCCATTGCTTGGCGCGCCTCCTATCCCCGCCCTCGGGCTGTCGCCGCCATTGCCGCAGCGATACGCGCTTGTCATCATGAGTGCATCTCCGACCATGATTGCGGGGTCCTTTGTACCCCAGCAACGACGGAGGGTATGGCAGACCAGTCGTAGGACGCTGTGCTGGCGGCCACAGAATGCTGGGGGACGTGCCGAAATGCATCATAACTATACGAATAGTTCGTGATTAAAATCCGCTATCGCGCCGATTGAGCAATACAATTTCTCAATCACGCAATCCTTCCCAATACTTTATTTCCTAATCCCTGCCAACAGTCTGACAGGATAAAGGTGTCAACAGGGCGATTGACGGCGCCCAAATGACGACCCCATTCACCACTGGAGGAGATAACAGTATGTTCAAAAAAACCATACCACTGGTCGCTGCCATTGCGATCGCGATTGCGCCGGCGGCTCAATCGGAGAACATGTTCAGCGGAAAAGCCAAGCCAAACAGCTTCTGGTGGCCGGATCAGGTGGATCTCGGTCCGCTCAGAGATCACGATGACAAATCCAATCCGTACGGTGATGAGTTCGACTACGCCAAGGCCTTCAATAGCGTCGACCTCAAGGCCCTGAAAACGGACATCGAAAAAGTACTGACCAGGTCACAGGACTGGTGGCCTGCAGACTGGGGTCACTATGGCGGCCTGATGATCAGGATGGCCTGGCATAGTGCAGGAACCTACCGCGTGCATGACGGACGCGGCGGTGCCGATGGCGGCCAGCAACGATTCGAGCCGCTCAACAGCTGGCCTGATAACGCCAGCCTGGACAAGGCACGCCGCCTGCTGTGGCCGGTCAAGCAGAAATACGGGCATAATGTCTCCTGGGCTGACCTGATGATCCTGGCCGGTAACGTCGCGCTGGAATCGATGGGTTTCGAGACCCTGGGCTTCGCTGGTGGCCGCGTTGATGACTGGGAATCTGACCTGGTGTACTGGGGCCCCGAGACCAAGATGCTTGGTAACGACAAACGCTATAGCAAGGACGGCGAACTCGAAAAGCCATTGGCAGCACTGCAGATGGGTCTGATCTATGTGAATCCGGAAGGCCCCAGCGGTAACCTCGATCCGGTCTCTGCCGCCAGCGATATACGTGAATCATTCGGCCGCATGGCGATGAACGATGAAGAGATCGTCGCGCTGATCGCCGGTGGACATACCCTGGGCAAGAACCACGGTGCAAGGAAAGCAGACTGCGTCGGCCCGGAGCCTGCCGCCGCCGCTATCGAAGAGCAGGGGCTGGGCTGGAAGAACAAGTGCGGTAAAGGCAATGCTGAAGACACCGTGACCAGCGGCCTGGAAGGCGCCTGGACCCAGACGCCTACCGCATGGTCTATCCTGTTCCTCAATAACCTGTTCACGTACGAGTGGGAGAAGCAGAAGACACCTGCTGGCGCAACAGTGTGGGTGCCGACCGATAAAAGTGCACATACAGCAGTACCTGATGCCCACGTCAAGGATAAACGCAATCCGCCTGATCATGCTGACGACCGACTTGGCCCTGAAGAAAGACCCCGGCTTCCGCAAGATCGCCGAGCGTTTCCTGAATAACCCGAAGGAATTCGACAAGGCTTTCGCCAAGGCGTGGTTCAAACTGACGCATCGAGACCTGGGTCCGCGTGCCCGCTACCTGGGTAGTGAGGTACCGGAAGAGGTATTCATCTGGCAGGATCCGGTTCCTGCTGCCGATCACAAGATCAGTGCTGACAGCGAAGCGGCCGATCTGAAAGGGAAGATCCAGAAATCCGGTTTGACCGTGCCTGAACTGGTCAGAGCGGCATGGGCATCAGCTTCTACCTATCGCGGTTCTGACATGCGCGGTGGCGCCAATGGTGCGCGCGTACGCCTTGCTCCGCAGAAAGACTGGGAAGCCAATGACCCGAAAGAACTGGCCAGTGTTTTGAACAAGCTGGAGAAAATCCAGAAAGACTCCGGCATCAAGGTCTCCATGGCTGACCTGATCGTACTCGGCGGCGCTGCAGCTATCGAGAAAGCCGCCAAGGATGCAGGCCACGATGTCAAGGTTCCATTCAGACCAGGACGTGGTGATGCTACACAGGAGATGACCGACGTGCATTCCTTCGCCGTACTGGAACCGACCGCAGACGCCTTCCGTAACTATTACAACGACGGTGCTTACGGCTCTCCTGCTGACATGCTGGTCGAGAAGTCCGACCTGCTGACCCTCACAGCACCGGAGATGACCGCACTGGTCGGTGGTATGCGTGCATTGGGCGCGAATGCCGGCGGCTCTAAGCATGGTGTGTTCACCGACAAGCCAGGGCAGCTGAGCAACGACTTCTTCGTTAACCTGCTTGACATGTCCACCACGTGGGAGCCATCGAAGGAAGAAGGCGTGTACGAAGGTCGGGACCGCAACAGCGGTAAGCTAAAATGGACTGCGACACCTGTCGATCTGGTGTTCGGTTCCAACTCGGAACTCAGGGCAGTCGCTGAAGCTTATGCCTCTGACGATGGCGAGAAGCAGTTCATCGACGACTTCGTCAAGGCCTGGACCAAGGTGATGAACAACGACCGCTTTGAGATCTGAAGGTGGACGGATAGCGCCCGGGTGTTATCCCGGGCGTTCCTCATTCAAACTTACGAGCCCCTCCTGACAAGGAGGGGCTTTTTTTATCCGCCCTTATGTGGAGCAGTTCACAGCGTTGCCAACTTCTCTGTGTACTCCCAATAAGATCATTACAACACATATATCGACATGTTACAGATGCTGGTGAACGTCACGCTTTTCCAGGGTTTGAGCAAATCATGGCTCGACGAGATCGCCTCCCTTGGCGATAGCGCATCTACAGGAAAAATTACATCATCCTGAGCAAGGATGATTCTACGGACTATCTGTTAGTGCTCCTCTCCGGCCCTGTCAACGCCGATATCGTAGGTGACGATAGCGATAATCGGCCAGGCTTTAATATTTCAGTTATTCGATTCCAAGGATGTAAGCTTAAGGCACACTGCTGGCGCCTGATGGTAGCGCACCTCCCACTCCGCCCCTCAATGGCTGCTTTCAAACGACTTAATGATATTTGGGTATTCTGTGCTCAATGACCGGTATGTGCGCTTAGAAGCCGTCCGCGACTATTTACCTAAGTGACGCTTACCGGCATCGGTCGGTTGCCGTTTACGGTGGGAAAGCTGCCGAGCTGTCAGAATTGCGGGATTCAGGCGCAGTCTGGGTTTAGTCCTTTTGCTCTGACTCTGCGATTTGCGCCTCCAGCCGGCGCTTCACATCTCCCGGAGAACCGCTGTGCCGCGCCAGCATGTCATAGGCAACCGGGACGATAAACAGCGTGAACAGGGTGGCGGCGAGCACGCCGAACAGAATCACCGTGCCGATGACGATGCGGGTCTCTGTGCCGGCGCCTGATGACAGCAGCAGGGGCAGGGAGCCCGCAGCGGTGGTGATGCCGGTCATGACGATTGGACGCAGCCGCAGGTCGGCAGCCTCCAGCAGGGCCTCGTGAAATCCTCGGCCCTGGTCACGCAGTTGATTGGTAAATTCCACAATCAGGATGCCGTTCTTGGCCGCCAGGCCCACCAGCATGATCAGGGCGATCTCGCTATAGATATTCAAGCTCTGTCCGGTCACCCAGAGTCCGAACAGCGCGCCTGCCATCGCCAGGGGTACCGTGAGCATGATGACGAAAGGATGGACCCAGCTCTCGAACTGGGCCGCGAGCACCAGAAACACCACCACCAGGCCGAGGCCGAAGACGAATTGGATACCGCTGGCGCTGGCGCGAAAATCCCGGGACTGGCCTTTATAGTCGACCTGCGCCTGTTCCGGCAGGTGGGCTTGCACCAGACCCTCCAGATATTCGATAGCATCGCCCAGGGCGAGACCGTCGTCCAGATTGGCTTCGATGGTGATGGCGCGCAGGCGGTTGTAGCGGTTGAGGCTCCTGGAGTCGGCCAGCTCACTGATTTTGACCAGGTTGGCGAGTGGGATCAGCTCCCCGCTGCGCGCAGACCGCACATACAGGTTATCCAGGGAAGCCGGGGTGCGCTGGGCGTCTCGCTCGCCCTCGAGGATTACATCATACTCCTCACCGGTATCGATATAGGTCGTGACCTGACGTGAACCCAGCATGGTTTCCAGGGTGCGGCCGATCACACCCACGGTGACCCCCAGGTCGGCGGCGCGATCATAGTCGATATCTACCTGCAGCTGCGGCTTGGTTTCCTTGTAGTCCCAATCGATGTCGCTCAGTCCGGGGTTGGATGCCTCGATCTCAGCCAGCAGGGTATCCCGCCAGGCGGCGAGTTCCTGGTAGCTGCCGCCGCCGATCACGAATTGCACCGGCTTTTGAATGCGCGCCCCAAAACCCTGGCGCATCACCGGGAAGGCCTTGACGCCCGGGAGATCGGCAAGCTTGGTGCGGATCTCGTCCATGATGGGCCAGGCGGAACGCCGCGCAGCGAAGTCGTTCAAAACCATGATCACGATCCCGGAGTTGAAGATCTGGGCGCGGCCGAAGCTGCGCGGTGCGCGCACCAGCACCCGCAGTGCCTCGCCAGTCTCGGCATACGGCAGCAGGCGTCGCTCGATCTCTTCCATATAATCGTGCATGTAGGCATAGCTCGCCCCCTCCGGACCATTCACCAGGATGAAGAAGGCCCCCCGGTCCTCCTTGGGCGCGTACTCCTGAGGAATCTCCTGGAACAGCCAGACTGCCCCCATAAGGGTGCCGGCGAACAGGACGACCACCAGCAGCTTGAATCGCAGGAACAAGCGCAGCAGCCTGCCGTAACCCCGCCGCACCCGCTGGAACAGCCAATCGACACCCTTGCTCAGGCGGGCGCGCCGCTGCTGGCCCTGCGGCAGGATTTTTGAGGCCAGCATGGGGCACAGGGTGAGTGCAACGAAGGTCGAAAACGACACGGCAGCGGCCATGGTGAGCGCGAATTCAGAGAACAGCCGGCCCACATCCCCCTCCAAAAAGGCGATAGGCACGAATACCGCCACCAGCACCAGGGTGGTTGCCACCACGGCAAAGCCCACCTGGCGCGTGCCGCGATAGGCTGCCACCAGGCGGCTCTCGCCATACTGCTCCATGCGTCGATGTATGTTTTCGATCACCACGATGGCGTCATCCACCACCAGACCGATCGCCAGCACCAGGGCCAGCAGGGTCAGGATATTCACGGAGAAGCCGAGCGCCCAGAGCATGAGAAAAGTCGCGACCAGGGAGACCGGCACGGTGACTGCCGGCACCAGCATGGCGCGCACACTGCCAAGGAACAGAAAGATCACCAGGATCACCAGTCCGGTAGCTATACCCAGGGTCTTATAGACCTCCTTGATCGCCCCCTTGATAAACACCGACGTGTCGTAACTCTGTTTGATCCGCATCCCTTCCGGTAAGCTGGGATTGAGTCGCTGCATCTCCGCCTTGGCGGCATCCGCCACCGCAATGGTATTGGCGGTAGACTGCTTGATGATGCCGAGTCCCACCATCGGCACACCGTTGCCGCGAAAGAAGGTGCGGTCCTCCTCGGTGCCGCGCTCCACCCGCGCCAGATCCCCCAGTCGGACCAGGTAACCATCTTCACCCTGGGCAACTACCAGGCGGGCGAAATCATCGGGCGTATTGAAGGCGCGCTGCACCCGCACGCTAAATTGGCGGGCGCGGGATTCCACGCTGCCGGCAGGCAACTCGATATTCTCGGCGCGCAGTGCATTCTCTATATCCGCCACCGTGAAACCCCGGGCGGCAAGTGCGCTGCGGTCAATCCAGATACGCATGGCGAAAGTCTGGTTGCCGCCGACCCGCACCCGCGCCACCCCATCGAGCACCGAGAACCGATCCACCAGGTAGCGCCGTGCATAGTCGGTCAGTTCAGGTACGCTCATGTTCTCGCTGGTCAGATTCAGCCACATAATCACGTCTTCATTGCTGTCGACCTTCTGGATGTTCGGTGGATCAGCCTCGACTGGCAGCTCGGCCAGAATCGCCGAGACCCGGTCGCGCACATCGTTGGCGGCGGCGTCGATATCTCGGCCGATCTTGAACTCGATGGTGATCGCGGAACGCCCGTCCTCGCTCACGGATTCGATGGTCTCTATGCCCTCGATACCGGATACCCGGTCTTCAATGAGCTGGGTGATGCGCGTCTCCACCACATTCGCCGCGGCGCCCAGATACTCGGTCTCGATCGAAACGACGGGCGGGTCAATGTCCGGATACTCGCGCAGCGGCAGGCGCTCGAACGCCACCAGACCGAAGGCGATCAGCAACAGCGACAGGACCGCCGCCAGAACCGGCCGGGTGATCGATATGTCGGACAGGATCACAGGCCGGGCTCCAGCCTCTGCGGCAAATCGGGTGCGCCTGTCTTCTGGCCTTGCACGGTGACTGTCTGGCCGGGACGAACCTTGTCGTTACCGTGGGTAATGACCTTATCACCCTCCGCCAGTCCGGCTCGGATCTCCACCTCGCCGGGGCGTCGAGCCCCGATCTGAACCTGCCGCCGCTCGACTGTATTCGCATCCGCCAGCAGCATCACGAAATGTTCGCTGGCTTGTTGCAGCAAGGCAGCCTCAGGCACCAGTAAGGCTTCGCGGGGGTTGCGCAGCAGTTCCACCTGCATCAGGACACCGGGCTTGAGGGTGCGGTCCGGGTTGGGAATCAGGGCCCGCACCTGAATGGAACGGGTCACCGGATCCACCCGGCTGTCGATCGCGCTGACCTGCCCTTCGAAGCTGCGGTTCGCATAGGCGCGCGCCTTGGCCGAAATGCCGAGACCCGGCTTCAGGCTGGTCAGGAACAGGCTGGGAACGGCGAAATCGAGTTTCATGATGCGATCGTCATCCAGGGTGGCAATCAGATCCCCCGGTTCGACCAAAGCCCCCGGGCTGATGTTACGCAGCCCCAGCACGCCGGCGAACGGGGCCTTGATAAGTCTGTCGGCGAGCCGCGACTCGATCGCCACCAGCAGAGCCCGGGAAGTGTCCAGGTCGCGCTTGCGCTCATCCAGCAAGGACTCGGAAGCGGACCCCTGGGTCACCAGGGACTTGACCCGTTTGTATTGTCGTTGCGCCTCACCTACCCGGATGCGCGCCTCATCCAGCAAGGCATGCTCTTCGGCATTGGTCATCTCCACCAGCAGCTGTCCCTGCTCCACCCGCTGGCCGTCTTCGAAATAGACGGCCGAGACGGTCTCTGTGACATTGGCGGTCACCAGTACTGACTCGTTGGCTTTGAGGGTACCGAGCGCCTCTGCACGGTCCACGAAGTGCTCGCTATGCACTTCGGCAACGATCACAGGGACCGGCTGCGCGGCCATGCCATGATCGGCAGCGAAAAGCACGATTAGACCAAGTAAATATGTAACCAAGTGATTCATGCGGGAACTCAGCCTGTTGTTATAGGAAATGGACCCATCTGCGTCGCTGGGGTATCGCAGTTTGCAGTATTTGTACTGGTAATGACAAGCTTACCTACCGGTTAAGCTTAATCGCTTATCTGCCAAACCTGACCAGGCAATCATTGCGGGAAATACGTTCACTTGTCGAGCTGGCTGGCGCTGCGCCTGGCGTTCAGCCATCAATCACCGGCGCTTTGCGGAGTTCCGCCACTATGCCTTCCGTATCATAGTGCGCCGCCAGTTTGGCGATCCGCTCCGCCAGCAGGCCCGAGGCGGCGTCGAGCTGACGCAGCTCGGCGATACCGGTCTCGATCTCTGACAGGGCATTAGTCTGCGCCGCGCGCAGCAGTCGGTGATGCAGGTCTGCTGGAATGGGGCAATGGCTGGTTTCGAAATTCTCGATTTTCTCATCGGTTGCTGCTGCCGGTTCCCGTTCAGTAAACTCAACAGCAAGATGCCTTTTTATTCGTTCACAGACTTTTTCGAACAGAAAGGGTTTGGCCAGGAAGTCATCGAAGCCTGCCTGCAGATAATAATCCGCCTGGTGGAGTAGACCGGATGCGGTGATGGCGATACACACCATTGCTCTGTCCGGCCAGCGCTCACGGATCGCCTTAAGGGTTTCTATTCCGTCCATCACCGGCATGCGGATATCCATGAAGACGATTTCGAAGGTCTCCTGCGCCAGGCAATCCAGGGCTTCGGCTCCATTCCCCGCCTGCTTCGTTTGCATGCCCGCACTCTCCAGCAGTTGGGAGAGCACCTCACGATTGTCCTCCACATCGTCCACCACCAGGGCGCGCAGTTGACGGCCCGGCGCCAGTTTGATCCTGATTGGCGCGGCGCCGGTGGTTGCCATGGCCGATGTAGCGCCGGCCGGGAGCTCCAGCTCGAAGAGAAAGCGGCAGCCTTCGCCGGGTGCCGTTACCAGCTCCAGCTGGCCGCCCATCAGCTCTACCTGGCGCCGGGAGATTGCCAGACCCAGCCCGGTACCGCCCTTGAGTGCGCCCTGCTCGGCCTGCTGAAACGGTTCGAAAAGGCTTACCTGGTCCTGCTCCGATATCCCCGGCCCGGTGTCTTCGACCGTAAAGCGATAGCGCTGCCCCTGCTGCTCCACAGTCAGGCCAATGCTGCCATGGTCGGTGAATTTGACCGCGTTGCCGAGCAGGTTGATGAGCACCTGACGCAGCTTGCGGTCGTCCCCGGTCACTACCGATTGGCTGATGTCGCAACTGGCCTTCCAGGTCAGCTGCTTCTGTTCGCAGCGAATCAGAAACATCTGCGCCACGCCCTCCAGCAACTCACGCAGATCGAAACTGTGCAGTTGCAGCTCCATGGCCCCGGCCTCGATCTTGGAGAGATCCAGGATCTCGTCGATAAGGCCGATGAGATGGTTGCCGGCGCTGCGGATCGCCCTTAGCGGCTGGCGGTATTTGGCCGGCAGCTGTGCATCATTCTCCAGCACCTGGGTATAACCCAGCACCGCGTTCATCGGGGTCCGGATCTCATGGGACATGTTGGCCAGGAACACCGATTTGGCCCGGCTCGCCCCTTCGGCCTGATCCTTGGCAATTCGCAGGGAGAACTCCGCCGCATGCCGTGCGGTGACATCCCGGATGATCCCCACGAATATCTGCTGACCCCCCGGGCGGGCCTCGCCGACGGAGAGTTCCATGGGGAAAGTCGAGCCATCCTTACGCCGCCCCTCCACTTCGCGGCCGATGCCGATGATGCGACGGACGCCGGTATTGCGATAGCGGAACAGGTATTGATCATGCTCCTCCTGATAAGGGGCGGGCATCAGCATGCGCACATTGTTACCGATCACATCATCTGCCGTATAGCCGAACAGCTGTTCGCAGGCTGGATTGAACTCCTGAACTATGCCCATTGCATCGATGATGATCACACCATCGACCGCGGTTTCGATCAGCGCCTTGAGGCGCTTTTCCCGGTCTTCCAGCGAACGGGCGGATTTTCGGTAAGCCATCACCAGCAGGGCCGTCACCCAGAGCACCGCCGTTTCCATGATCAAGTTATAGAGCAGTGCCTGCGCTAGCGCCTCGTCGGACAAATGCAGGTAACGGGCAATCACCAGCAGCGTCCCGGTGAAGGCCAGCAGGGGCGGTGCGAAGCGCCATGGCAGCCAGAAACTCATAGAGATCAAGACCACGAAGGGCACCCCGTGAATCACCCCCGGCTCGAAGCTGAGATCAATGATCAGGGTGATGATCACCAGGAACAGTGCACCCATGATCAGCAAGGTTTTACGCATCAGACGGCATCTCTTTATCGACTCATTGAGTTTGTGTATGATCCTGATCAACCGTCTGTGGGGCAAGCCGCATTTGACGCCCATCTGTTCGGCAACCCACCATCGGCGTCCATGTCCATCCAGATCTTCAAGGTCCATAGACAATGCATGACCAAATTGATCCGCAGCCAGCCAAGATCCTCATCGTCGATGATACGCCCGCCAATATCGATCTGCTGCGTGACCTGCTGATGCCGGTGGGCTACAACATTTTTTTCGCCACCAGCGGAGCGCAGGCCCTCAAGGTTGCCCAGGATGTGCTGCCCGATCTGATTCTGCTGGATGTGATGATGCCGGAGTTGGACGGGTTCGAGACCTGCAGACAATTGAAGGAACGGGAGGCGCTGTGCGACATCCCGGTGATCTTCGTCACCGCCAGGACCGAGGTTGAGGATCTGGCGCGTGGCTTCGAGACCGGCGCGGTGGATTATGTAACCAAACCGGTCAAACGGCCGGAAGTCCTGGCACGGGTCAATACCCACCTGCAGATACGTGGTTTGATCAAACAGCAGCAGGCTAACCTCGAGGCCCTGGACCAGGCCAACCAAGAGCTTGAATTGCTCAACGAAACCAAGGACAAGTTTCTTTCCAACCTGGGCAAGGAAGTCAAAACCGCCGCCATGCAGCTTTGTTCCAAAGACTCCCTGGCGGACGCGCAAAGCGAAACTGATGAATCCCAGGTAGCAGAGGTGCTGCGCCTGCTGGAGACGATCCTCGAATGGCCGCGGCTGCAGACCGGCCAGAAGCTGGATCTACTGGCGACTCAGATCAGTGATCAGGAGCTGGGCAACCTGCTCGCGAGTCTGCACGACCTGCGGTTCCTGTCGCTGGCTGAAACCAAGGTGGGCGATGCCGGGCTGCAGCACCTGCTGGCCCTCAGCGAGCTGGAAGAACTGCATCTCGATCATTCCGAGATCACCGATGCCGGGCTGGTGCTGCTGGCTTCCTTACCGAAGTTGCGTATTCTCGACCTCAAGGGGACCCGCATCAGCGACGCCGGGCTGGCCCACCTGAGCGGGCTGCACCAGCTCAAGGGTTTGTACCTGACCCGCACCGCGATTACGGATGCCGGTCTCTTACACCTGCACTCCCTGACTGAACTGGATACGCTGATCCTGTGGGATACCGCAATCAGTGATGCGGGCCTGCAGCACCTGCGCCATCTGAATCAACTCAAAGAGCTGATCCTCTGGAATACCCAGGTGACCCGTGAGGGCGCAGCAGCACTCCAGCAGGCGCTGCCGGAGTGCGATGTCAGCACCAGCATGTTTTGATCTGCCACATCCCAGACACCTAGCGCTGGCCGCTGCAACCCGTTACGGGGAATGAACGTTGACGATCACCCGCTCGTGCAATACGCCGGGCGCTCCTTTCTGAACGAACTGCTGGCAGCCGGTGTGCGGGTATTCGAATTGAACCACGCCAAGACCGTGACCATCGATGGTTACCTGTCGACCCTGGGCTCCGCCAACATGGACCAGCGCAGTTTCCGGCTCAACTTCGAGACCAACGTGTTTCTGTTCGCCGCATCGATCGCCAGCCAGATGGAAGCGGATTTTCTCGCTTTGTGCGAGCGAGGAGATGAGGTACGCCAGGAAAAACGGCAGAAAATCTCACACACCCGGCAATTGACCGAGTCCCTATGCCGGGTGCTGGCGCCTCTCTTGTGAGCCGGCTACCGGGTAGCAGAATAGGGCAACCTCGCTGAGTAGTTCGTTAAAGAATCTTGAACCTAGAATCCGCAGTTGGACGGCGTGAAGGGTGCGTCCAGGGGGGTGTAGAGCAAGGCTCAACGACGCGGAATAAATCGCCGGGAGCGATTTAAACAGCGCTAGCTGGCCCGAAGGGTGGAGGGCAGGATGTCCGGAATAATAGTGATTCTATTCCAAGTTGCAACGTGACCCACAGGGATGTGGGAAATGCCGGTTCCGTCTGGAACAAGAACCGGCCAGACATCCGCCACCGTGGGCGTGCCATTCGGCCCGTAGCGTGAGTCACCCAGTGGGTGAGCAAGCAGATTGAAATAAATTAATTGGGTATCAACACCTTGCTATCAGAATGGAGCGGTCAACTGAGGTTTCTAGGCTGCACCAGACTACAACGACCGGACACAGTATACGGCCTCCACAAGATCAGATTCCGGTCATCCTCATTTCCAAACAGTTCGAATTTTTCGAGCTCTTATTGGGTTGATACCGATATAAACAACAGCAACGGCAAGCCTGAGTATCTGTCATATCAAGCAGGCAGATATGACAGATTAGTTTTTGATCAGACATTACATCAGGAGGCCGCCATGGCACAGTCACTAGAAGCAACATCCGTACCTCAGTCAATCCACCCAGAGATTCGCAATCTCAGCAAGGACGCCCCTTACCGCTGGATGCGCATGGGCTGGAAGGACTTTCGCTCAGCCTTGGGACCCAGTCTGAGTCTCGGCTTATTATTTGTTATTGCAAGCTACATCATCACCCTGGCGAGCTGGAATACTCCGCTCCTGACGATCACCTTCGTGACCAGCTTTCTACTGGTTGCACCGGCCTTGGCGCTAGGCTTTTATGCCCTGAGTCGGCGTCTCGAACAGGGACAGACAGCCGGCTTCAGAGCACTCTTCTCCAGCTGGCGGGATTATGGCTGGGCTGTTTTGCTGTTCGGCATCCTGTTAGGTGTAGTGATGGTAGCCTGGGGCAGACTTACCGGTCTGATCGTTGCTATCGCATTGCCTGCAATCGGGCCATATAGCAACCTGCTGAGCTGGCAGACTCTGGCTACTCCCGAGTTTATCGCCCTATATGTGGGAGTTGGACTTGTGCTGGCCGCCTTGGTATTCAGCTTGAGCGTGGTGTCGATACCGATGCTTATAGACCGCAAGGTGGATATCCTGACTGCCGCCTATACCAGCATGCGAGCGGTCAAACACAATCCTGGTGTCATGCTTCGCTGGGCTGCCATCATCGCGATTATGACCTTCGTAGCAATGGCAGCCGGTTTCATCGGCCTGTTGATCAGCATGCCGCTGATCGGCCATGCGAGCTGGCACGCCTACCGGGAGGCGGTGGCTGATAGCTATGCGTAAATCAACTGTCAGAGAGTGGCCATGCCTCTCTCTGACATGATCCTTGACATATTACTTACCCAACAACCAAATATGGTGGATTCAGATGTTATGTGCCTGCTTATAGCAAGGCGTAAAACGCCACTGTATTCCCCCTACAGCAAGTTTTGATTATGCAGCCTGTAAGTGCGTATTCTGCTGAAACTGAACACCGACTCTGGTGATCGTGAACACCGGACCCGTCCACGCATCGGGCTCGGAGTTTATAGTGATGCGCATTCCCGAGGCCTCACAGGCCCGGACGTGGTTGAGCCAATAGCGTTGCTGTTCTGTCAGTGCGTTCTCGCGTGCTTGATCCATCTCAATATCCCGCTATCGTTGAAAACGTATAGCGTGTAACGGATCTGGTCAGTTTGACAGGGTGCGGTTTATTTTGCGGTTACAACTAAATGACATCCAAATAGCCCCCAATCTGGAGACCTGGCCTGGCACTTCCCGCCAAACAGCCAAACCCTTGCTCTTAGATTCGAGCCCTCAATCGATATCAACTTTTTCTGGCTAAAGCCGCCCAGTATCAAGCTGGTAACAATCTGTTTATCGCTGTTGCATCATCTGAGTGGGGTCCCACTGCTGGAAAACCTTGCCGCCTTTTTCAACGGCGCTCCCCATATTCTGGATGTTTGCGTCTATACGCTGCATGCTTTTTCGCATTTGCGACATATCTTCCGCCATGCCATTCATACTTGTCTTCATATCAGATACATCCCTGGCTAGAGACCCGACATGGTCAGTCATCCTGGCCATGTTCGAACCCATGTCATACATCAACTTGACACAGAGCAGAAAAATAATGCCCGCGCCAATCAAGATTGCAATCTGCCATGAATTTTTAATCACAATACAGTTTTCCTTTTCAAAGCTGTAAACATAGTTTCATCGGGATAAACCTGGCCAGGTCAAAGGTTACGCTGAGTCGCATTATCCGCAATGGCGCTGGCGGGCAACCGGTGAACCCCGAATCATTCTAACTGCTCTCTCTGTTCAAACTAAATACTCTCACCACCAGCTGTAGTAACAGTGAGTATCGATTACAAAATATTAATCCTAAATAATTATTTTTTATAGGATATTTCAGGCTGTTTTGTTGTCATATGGGAAGTTAGACCTTCCTCCTCATGGATGACTTGACCCGCTCAGATTTCTGAGCGGGTTTTTTTTACCAACTTTCGCACCAGACCAACTTCATGTGGCGGCGCCTCTAACAACAGGATGAAAACCACACACATGTGAAATCAATATTGCCCGAGCTTGGGTAAGTTATCGATTTGGCAGGCGACTCCAGGTCTTTGGCGGCTGGAGAACAGATGAAAAACACCCGGGTGGGATACAGGGTACAGCCCTGGAAAATTTCGACCCAAGACAGATCTTTCACAGGACTCGGGTCAAAATATACGGCCTCTCTCAATGTGAGACTAGGCCTACATAGGAATCGGCTAAGACTGATACAACTGTTTACCTTTTTTCTCTATTATTTAATGCATAATAACAATAAGTTCCTACAAGAAAATCAGAGACTCAGGAGGAGCAACAATGATGATTGTACTTACCGCAGTATTATCAACTTTACTAATTATGGTAATTTTTGACTGATATTCAGTTAGTTGTATTTCAACAGGGGAAGGAGAGGAATCCTCTCCCTCCCCTGCCATGGATGGATCTCCCATTTGTCGCCAGCAATACCCAGCCCTCCACACCCCACCCTGTAAGGATCAATCAACCCTCATTGTCTGGTTGCTCGACCTATGCGCAATAGGTCATTCTGCCAAGGCCACATGAAGTAACAGCTATTTCAGCGATAAAATGCGAGAATGCCACGATTGCCATTGGTCTGATTAACTGAAATACACGTACCACATAATTTATAGGGGAAGAGGATTGCATTCTCCTGACTACTCCCCCAGACCGCTGCTTTTTGTTAGCTTATACATCCCAAGACCCAATGAATTTTCTGACGCTGGGGGAGTTTTTCAGTGATCAACAAAACACTCTGGCTCATGGCAGTCAGCCTTTTCCTGTTATCTCAAGCGGTGAGCGCGCAGACGAAATATGTCACCGACGATCTCAAGCTCGCGCTCCATGAACAACAGGGGTCAAAAGGAAAATTGCTGCGAAGACTCCAGAGCGGCACCCGATTAGAGGTGCTGGAAGAGCATGGCCTGTTCGCCAAGGTGCGCACTCCGGATGGGACCGTCGGCTGGACAAAAGCCGGTTTCCTGATGACTGACAAACCTGCCCGCGCCAGAGTGCTCGAACTCGAACAGACACAGCTCAAGCTGGAGAAGGCGCTGAAAAACACCCAGGCAGAACTGGAAAACAGCAATAAACTGGCTGCTGAATTTCGCGCCGAGAAAATACAGACCGCCTTGGAACTGGCGGGTCACAAGGAGAATAAGGATAACAATACTGGGTTGATAGCCGAACTCACACAAGATAACGCGGCTCTACAGGAGAGAATACGCTCTCTGGAGAACGCCCTACCGACGGAGTGGAGTATTCCATGGCAGTGGGGCCTTGCCATAGCGGCCTGCAGCCTGCTGATCGGGTTGCTCGCCGGCGTTGCACTGTTCGACTGGGTTAGCCGCCGACGCCATGGCGGCTACCGTATTTACTGACGCAGCCTAGTATTAATAGTCTATCGCATACTTCTTGATGCGATAGAGTAATGTATCCCTGGAAAGCCCAAGCAACCTGGCGGCCTTGCTTCGATTACCGCGGGCTTTGCTCAATGCCTGTTGGATCAGGTCTGCCTCCAGATCGTCCAGATTCAGGCCCAATTCCGGCAGCATAAAACCACCAATAGCAGGTCTCGTTTCCCCTTGCGGTTGACGAATCTCCAGCGGCAGGTTATCCACATCCACCTGTCTGCCGGAAAACAGGATCAGCATCCGCTCGCAAAAATTCTTCAGTTCCCTGACATTCCCGGGCCACTGGTAACGATACAACAGCTGCAGCGCATTTTTTGAATAGAGTGGGGGCGGCAGATCATACTCGTCTGCCAGCTCACGGGTCAGCCCTCTCAGCATCAGCTCTACATCCCCATTTCGCACGCGCAGGGGCGGCAATTCCAAGGGCACCACATATAGCCGGTAGAAGAGATCCCGGCGAAAGCTGCCTTCCTCCACTGCCTTGCCCAGGTCCCGGTTGGTGGCGGCAATTACGCGTACGTCAACCCTTTTGGTAACGGGCTGGCCCAACTGCTGACACTCCCCTGTTTCAAGGAAACGCAATAACTTTGCCTGCACAGTAAGCGGCAGTTCCCCGACCTCATCCAGGAAGAGTGTTCCGCCATTGGCGGCTTGCACTCTGCCCCGTTCATCTTGAACAGCCCCGGTATAAGCGCCTTTGCGGTGACCAAACAGCTCACTCTCAGCCAGATGCTCAGGCAGGGCCGCACAATTCACGGTGACGAAGGGTTTCTCTCCACGATGGCTGTAACGATGCAACGCCTTGGCGAGAAGCTCTTTTCCCGTTCCGCTCTCACCTGTCACCAGAACAGTGGCTTCAGTCGCGGACACAATCTTCATTGCGCGAAGTACAGATAAAAATTCAGGGGCTTGTCCTAACATCACGAGGGTCCTTGGTATAATTTGGATGTCATTCTAATGGACTGGGGAATACAAGGAAATACATAGTACTATGTACATGTTGCTACACAACTTTGCTTAAGACGATAAATCACTTCAGGGTTTTCCCTGAACCTTAAATTGAGATCAGCAGCTACGCAATAACATTCAAGCACAGCGTGGGACTGCGCTTGTTGCTCAAAAAACCTCGCGCATTATCTCAAAAAACCGCTTTGCCTGGGGAGAAAGAAACTTCCCCCGCCGTAATACAGTGCCGTAGCTGCGGTCTGGAAAATATTCACCCAAGGGTATTTTTGCTACCCGTTCCTCACCTGTCAGACAGACATCCGTCACGATGGAGATCCCCAAGCCGAGTTCCACGTACTTTTTGATCACCTCCCATCCCCCTGCTTCCAATGCAACCTTATAATTGGCCTTGTATTGATTGAATACCAGGTCGACCATCCGCCAGGTGCTCAAATGATGGGGAGGGAGAATCAGCCCATAGGGGCTGATGTCATGCAGTGTCACCGTTTCACGCCCGGCTAACGGGTGATCGAGAGGGGTAATCAGCACCGGCGCGTAATTCACCACCGGCTGATAGATCACATCATCCGGCACTTCAAGCAACGAGCCGATGGCAAGATCCGCCTGGTCCGCACGCAGCATAGCCATCCCGTCCCGCCCGGTCACGTTGTGCAGCTTCAATCGAATACCGGGATAACGCTCGGCAAAACGACGCAGAGGCTCCGGCAGGATGTAGAGGATCGTGGACTCTCCTGCGGCGATATTCAGCTCTCCGCTTTCGAGTTTTCCACAGTAGGCCGCGAAGGTCTCCTGCAGCTTGTCCATACCTTCAACCAGAGGCTGCGCCAGCTTGTAAAGGGCATCACCTTCCGGAGTCAGCTTTATTTTGGGACCGCGGCGTTCGAACAGAATGGTATTCAATTCACGCTCAAGCGCCTGAATCTGCAGTGAGACAGTCGGCTGACTCAGGTAGAGCCGCTCTGCAGCTTCACTGATGGAACCGGTCTGCGCCGCGTGACAGAAGGCCCTCAACTGCTTCAGTCGATTCTGTTTGTAATGTATCTGAGGTGTTGTGGCCACAGGCATATCCTCCCGAACTATTGATTTATTCAATAGTAGATCAAGCCTTTATACAACTGTATTAGCGATTAATGAGGCATCAGCGCAGCCACCGCCGCTGAATAATTCCTGGCATAGCAGCGGAATACCTCGGCAGTTTTCAGCCGCTTGAATCACTCTTCATGTTAAGCCAGCGAGGCTGTATCGCCTCTTCACCTGACTCAGCCTTGAAGGGTTCACAGTGCACATACCCGGTTATCACCGCCAACTGATTATCCAGGTAAATCAGAGGGATGCGCTCACGATTCCAGGGTGGCACAGCCCACTCCTGAAACAGCTTTTTAAGCGGCCGGTGATGCTCGGAACCTGCTGGAATACATCGCTCCCCACCTCGCCGGAAGCGAACTTCAACCTTTGCGGCCTGCCACTTCCGCTTTGAAATACCTGATGCGGCTGGCTCCAGCAGCAATTCACCGATCCCTGCGGGTAAGCTCAATGATCGAAAATCCGGCCAGGAAATCACCGTGGAAGGATCGTGAGTCGGCTGTTGCTTGAGCAGAAACAGGCCGTCCCGGTAACGCCGAACCTCGACATCCCCCCAATGCACCAGGGGCTGTGAATCCTTCCTGCCCGCCAGGCATTCCGTCTCAATCCGCTGCAGATGACGGGAACCTGGCAGTGTTCCACCCAGCTCCCGCACCCAGTGACGCAGCAGGCTGCGCATACGGGGAGTAGAAAGCGCGCGCAGCGCCGAAACCGAGAGCGTATCGGGCCAGGGGCCCTGTACCAAAACCCGATCTTCTGCCGCCTGCTCATCCACCAGGGACTGCAACTCACCACTGAGCCGGGCAGAGCGGGCAATGGTGGCGGCGGCAGAGGGCCAGCGCTGCTGTAACAACGGCATCACCCGATGGCGGATATAGTTTCTATCAAACCGCAGATGCTGGTTGCTCGCATCTTCCACCCAATGCAGGTTGCGTTGCCTGGCATAGGCCTCCAAATCTGCGCGCGTGAAGTCCAGCAGGGGACGCACCAGCCAGCCCTCACCGAAGCGGGTCTGCCTGGGCATTGCGGCCAGCCCGGCAGGACCACTGCCCCTGAGCAGCTGCAGCAGAAGCGTTTCAGCCTGATCATCCTGATGCTGAGCAGTCAACAACATCTCCCCTCTGCCCATCGCGGCGGCCAGCGCGGTATAGCGGGCGTCACGGGCGAGCGCCTCGAGACTCTCGCCCTGATGGGGAAACAGCTTCAGGTCGAGCTGCGTGAACGGAATGGAGTGAGCCTGGCAGACCTGTCTACAGTGCAATCCCCAGGCATCCGCCTCAGCCTGTAAACCATGATGGACATACATGGCATGCAGACTGCCGGCCAGTCGGTCTTGTAGTTCCGCCAATAAGTGCAGCAGGACAGTGGAGTCCAGACCACCGCTGAACGCCAGATGATAGCGGCTCACCGAGGGAAAGCCTTGCAGGATTTTTAACAGCTGTCCGGCGCTGAGATTCACTGGTCAGCCCAGCGAAGAAACAGGCATCAGTCGCCGGTAAATTGGCCGTACTGCATCAGACGCTTGTAACGGGTATCCAGCAGTTTATCGATTGCCATGCTCTGCAGATTCTCCAATCCTTCCAGGAGCGCATGCTTGAGGTTTTTTGCCATCATCTCGATATCCCGATGCGCACCGCCTAACGGTTCAGGTACGATCTCGTCAATCAACGCCAATGCTTTCAACCTGTCGGAGGTAATTGCCATGGCTTCGGCCGCCAGTGGGGCCTTGTCCGCACTTTTCCAGAGGATCGATGCGCAGCCTTCCGGCGAGATCACCGAATAGGTGCTGTACTGCAGCATCATCACCCGGTCTCCCACCCCGATAGCCAGTGCGCCACCGGAACCACCTTCACCGACAACCGTACAGATGATCGGGGTGCGCAGGCCGGACATCACTTTCAGATTCCGCGCGATGGCCTCGCTCTGCCCCCGCTCCTCCGCATCCACGCCGGGATAGGCGCCGGGAGTGTCGATAAAGGTCAGGATTGGCAAATGGAAGCGCTCCGCCATCTCCATCAGGCGCAGGGCTTTTCGATAACCCTCAGGTCGGGGCATGCCGAAATTACGAAACAGTTTGTCCTTGGTGTCCCGCCCTTTCTGCTGACCGATGATCATCACCGGTTTGCCTTGTATCCGCGCCACCCCGCCGATAATTGCATGGTCGTCGGAAAATGCCCGGTCACCATGCAGCTCATGGAACTCGTCGAAAATTCGATCGATATAATCCAGCATGTAGGGCCGCTGGGGATGGCGCGAAAGCTGGGAGATATCCCAGGGCTTCAGGTTGGAAAAGATCGACTCCGTCAGCGAACGGCTTTTGCTCTCGAGACGGGTGATCTCGTCCTGAATGTTTATTTCGTTATCATTGCCAACCAGACGAAGTTCTTCGATTTTCGCCTCAAGTTCGGCGATTGGCTGCTCAAATTCGAGAAAGTTCAGATCCATGGAGGGACTATACCGGAATCAGATTTAATGCGACAGTATAGCGTCTTCTGATCAAAGGCACTATTCGAGTGATGGTTTCGGTTAGCCTGCAATATTCGGACTGCATTATCAGTCAGGCAGTTGCCGCAAGGTCGACCAGGCCATCCAGCCAAGCATGGTGGCGCCGAGCACCAGCACTCCCCAGAGTATCCAGCGCTTCCAGTCAGGTGCGACCTTTTTTGACAGCGCCGCAGGTCCACTGAGTTCAAACTGATTCCCGATCCGGACATTCTGACTGGTAAGGTCCGGCAAACGTTTTTCATCAAACCCGGACAATTCCGCACTGGCGCTGACCGGTCCGGTCCTGCCACTCCCATAGACCAGTGTAAACGGACCCTCGCCACGGGCGGCAAACAGCAATGAATAGGGAGTCCAGCCCAGCACGATCTCTGGCAACGCAGCGCCGAATCCCCCGCTTGAAGAATCGACCACCAGCTTCCAGTAGCGGTCCTGGGTTCGACTGAGCTTAAGTTCCGTCTGCTGCAGAGGCTCACCCTCGGCAACCAGTTTGTAGATCAAGCCGCTGCCCCGGCGTTTCCAGGATTGATCGGGTTCAGCGCGGGAATACAGAGTTGCGCGCAGCAAGGTGTTGATCTCACCCGGCAGTATATCCATGCTGGTGACAGCGAGAGGACCAGGCAGCTCGAACAGATATTCGCCTGCCTGATCACCTTGCTCGATCCGAGCGATAGTCAGTTTGCTCGGAACCAGTTCCCTGGTCTCACCGGCAAACTCCACCCTGGCAGCCAGCAGATCGATCAGTTTCGAGCCCTTGGCCGGGCTCAGTCGCAGATATTTTGCACGCATCTGACCCAGGGAGATCTCCTGTTTGAGCAGGCGTTCCCCGTCATAGCGCAGGTCCGCAAGCACCGCATTGGCCGGCTGCTTGCGCCAGTTCGCCAGGTCATTGCTGGATTCCACTGTCAAATGGTAAACAAAGCCTCGGGACTGCTCCCGCCATGTCAGATGCAGCTTTTTCGCGGTTCGTACATTTTCTTCATCCAGCTGCAGGATGTAGCCACGCAGCACTTCATCCTTGGCAGTGTAACGTTCTCGGGTTGCGATGCTCAGCCGGTCATCCCGCCATTTTTCCGGGGACTGAATGAGAATTGTTTCAATCTCGGCATCCCGGGTCCCATACAGAGGGAAAATTTTTGCCCTGGCGTATGATTCCTCTGATGTATGAGGCACCGGATCCAGTTGGAGAGCCTGAGGCACCACTCTGCCCTGCCCATTCAACACGCGCAGATCACCAAGGTCCGGGCGCACCACCCCTGCATAGACTTCCAGCGGCAATGAGATACGGTAAAACGGACTCGTTTCCGCCAGTTCCAGCTCCATTCCCCAGGCAAAATCCCATTTCTGCGGCGTCAGGTCCTCAGCAAACCCCAGACTGCCAGTGAGAAGCAGCAGCAAGACAATCTTCCAGAGTTTCACACTTCAGTCTCCTTAGTCGTTTGACGCGGAGGCGCCGGCGAGAAATAACCAACGATCAGCAGCAGCAGACCCACACCGATGAAGGATACGATGCGCGCCACTGTTCCGGTATTCGACAAATCAACAACGAACAACTTCAAGACCACCAACCCCATCAATCCGGCGCCCAGCACCCAGATAAAACGTTTACTCAATCTTGTGCCCATCAGCATAGCTCCCAGTCCCAAGAGCGCCCACAACACCGAAATGGATGCCTGAAACACCTGCGAGTCAAACATCGCCTGGGCATAAAAAGGCACCTTGGCCCAATGATGAACGCTGCGCACCACCATGCCATTCAACCACATGAAGAGCACCGCACCGATGACTGAAAAATAGCCCCGCTGAGTGACGCCATTCCCTGCCAGCCAATCTCTGGCATGACGCCACCATTTGATCAATACGAGTACTGAGAACAGGATCGCCAGGTCCAGAGGATTAATCACCGGCAGGTACTCCAAGGGCCAGGGATCACCGCGGCTGGTCAGATTGACAAGCATCCCCCAGCCCAACAGGTATATCATCACCGGCGCCAGGATAAAGGTCGTATATTGCGCATGGAAACGCCCTACCGGCCAGGCCAGTAACTGGCCGTATTTCAGCACCGCCATCACCATCAACATCGGCGCCAGCCCCCAGGGAATCATTTTCCAGGTATAAGAGCCTGCCACCCAATGATTTAGCTGCCAGGAGGCCTCATAGGAGAACAGAAACACAATCAACCAGAACCCGCCCGCATGCCAGAGTCGAATCACATCCAGCCTGAGGTCATCATAATGCCGTAACAGCCAATAGTGCCCCGCGAGCGCAGCAGGCCAGGCTACGACTCCCCAGCCCATTAAAGGGTGTGTTCCATCAAGGCGCATCCCAATCGCCGCCAGCAGCAGCAGCGGCAACAAACCCAAAGCGGCAAGCCTGAGCCTTGGCCAGCCAAGCCGCGGCTTCAGGAATTCACTCAGCACGGCAGTCAGCGCCAACACCCCCAGCAGCCATGCCCATTGCGCCACTGCTGATGAAAAATCCTCAATCTCCCGGATACAGCCCCCCAACCACCATACAAACCCCCAAATGAAAAACAGCCGCGCCAACTGCTGTTCATAAAGGGTTGTCCTGTGTTTCGCACGCTCCAGATAATAACTGCTGAACAAGCCCGCGAAAGCGATCAAGATTGTTCCCAGGAACAGTCCATTCAAGACTGGAACATCCTGGCTCATCCGGTAGGCATCGCCGAGATAGAACAGGCCGGCCAGAAATTGCAGCAGAGATCCGAATATTCTCGGCGCCAGACGTGACTGACGCAGCCCGACCCAGAGCAGGGCGGCCCCTTCAAGCGCCCAAAAAGCGGATGTGATATGACCGTCAAAGGCAAAAGGTATCGCCAGGGTTGCGAAAACCACACCGGTGGCGAGAAAACTTTCGGACAACATGCGCAAAGGCTGGCCGCCTTTCCTGAACAACAAGGTGGCTAATAGGATGTAGAAACCACCCAGCGCGAGGGCGCTGAACGCCAGTCCGTATTCATAATCCCTGACTAATGCAGCCTGCAGCCCCGCTGAGACCACCGGCACGCCAAATACCAGGGTGCCATCGACCAGTCCTTTCAGGTCCGGGGGCTGGCGCAGGGCGAACAGCACGGCAATCCCCACATAGAGCAGAAAAAAGGCCGCCAGAAATGGCTCGGTAGAGAAGAAAAACTCCGACCGATAGATACTCTACCCCCCACAGCGTACCGATCACGAAGGTAAAGGCAAAACCGACCAGATTCAGAATACGCCATGCCTTGAACCAGGCGATCAACAGGATGCCTGCATTGAGCACCAGATAGTAACTGAACAGGGCGACATGACTGCCCTCCCCGGTGGAGGTCAGTATCGGGGCCAGGAAACCTCCGGCGGTTGCCAGCACGATCAGCACCTTTGAATCCTGCAGCAGCGCCAATAACGCAGACAGTGCGACAAACAGCAACAGCAGGCCAAAGGCCAGTCCGGGAGGTATCACGCTGTACAACCTGAGTGCGGCGAACACCGTCAGATAAAGCACTCCGACTGCTCCACCCTGCAGAGTCAGCGCATAATTCTCCCGCCGGTGACGTAAGCGCCAGCCAAAGATCAGCAGCGCCAAGCCACCCAGCGCGGTGCCGGTGAGTCGCAGCTCGATGGGCAGCAGGCTTTGATCAGCGGCATACTTGAGCAGAAATGCAACGCCAAAGAAGAGTACGATGACGCCGACTTTGACAATCAGATTGCCGCTTGCAAAATAATTTTTGATCCATCCGAGCAGGCGTTTTTCATAATTCCCAGCAGCCCGGCGTTGAGCTCCACGAACCGCTTCCCGCTTGGGCGACGGTGGCGTCGGCGTCGGCGAGGATTCATCCAGAAGATCGAAATCGACATCCAGCTCCATTGGCTCTTCGTCCGGGGAATCCTCGATGGGTTTTACGACCCTGACTCCTGGTGATGGCGTTGCCGCCTTGAACTCACCAATGGGCTGTTCGACTGGTTTGGCATTATCCTGGTATGTCTGTTTCATCGCTGACAGAGCGGCCCCCAATCGCCGGACCTCCTGTTCGACCTCCGCCAGACGGCGTCTTTGTTGCCAGAAGGCGCCGAAAAGATATGTCATCAGTGCAGCAAAGAGACCTGCTTCCTCACCCCAGCTGAAGAAAAAGAGTAGGCCCGCCAAAATTGCAATGATGATTAACATGTGTCCCATATCTTCCTTTTTCGAATACCGCCAATGTCGGCTCTAAATGGGGAGAAGTGACCACCCCGTGACTCAGCTCCTGAGCTTCACCCAATTCATTTAACGGCTAGGGGCGAGGATACTTGCAGGGCCTCCCTCTTCTGGCCTGACCCACTTTACATCTCAGCCTGCGCTCAATCTGCTTGATAAATTTCTCGCCTCCAAGCGGCGTCCCTGAATGCCAGGCATTTCGAAGATCTGTGAGCACATGCTCATCAATGGCTTCCTTGAACAGACTCTTGTACCGCTCACTGCGGGCTTTCCTGGTTCTGCCAAGGCTGAGATACAGGTGATGCGGAGTTAACAACTCATTCGGTTTGGCCTGAGCATTCGCTCGATAGCTGCTCCACCGATAAAAAGCAGCCGATCTTGCCTCGCCGGCCCGCACTGGATTGAGCTCGATATATCGCATACAGGTCAGCAGATATGCCTCTTCATCGATCAGTGACGCTTTGAAGCGCCCCTGCCAGATGGTTCCACTGGCTCCGTAGGTGTCGTTGACATAAGGCACATAGTAGCGTCCCACATACTGCATCATACGACTTATGCCCTGTTTATCCTGCGGAGTTACCAGCAAATGAACATGATTATTCATCAGTACATAGGCATGGATTGCGCAGGCATAGCGCTCAGCCGCTTCCGCCAGATACGCCAGATAAACGGAGTAATCCGCCGCATCAAAGAAGACCGGTTGCAGGCTGTGTCCCTGCTGGACTACATGACAAACAACCCCAGGTAGAAAAAATCTCGGTTTTCTAGGCATTTGATGGCTCTCTTCTTGATTCAAACCAAGCATAGCCATGAACCCACCACCTGTAAATTACTCTGTCCCCTTTACCAATCAAAAGAGAGCGTGATATCTATTGCGAATTTTCAGCTAATCTGGCGCAGGAGCTTGACAGGCTCCCGATTTCTCATGGATGCTATCCCCATGAGCCAGACGAGACCCAACCAATAAACCCTTATGCGCATTCAAATACTCTTCGTCATTTTCCTTGTTCTGACTACTGCAGGCTGTGTCTCCTCACGCAAACACGATGCAGCACTCCAGGAACTGTCTGAGACCCGACAATCTCTGGTCAGCGCACAAGGAGAGATAGACAAGACCAACCAGGAACTCTCTGAGACCCGGCAATCTCTGGTCAGCGCACAAGGAGAGATAGACAAGACCAACCAGAAACTCGCTCAACTGCGACTGCAACTGGATAGCGCCGGTAAGGAATTGATTGATCTGCAGATTAGACGTCAGGATCTGCAGCGGGCATTGCAGGAATCGAACCTGCAGCTTGAAATGCTGCGGGAGGTCGAGTACGAGACCCAGCGACGCAACGAAATCTATGCCCAGTTCGTCGAGCGCCTGCAAAGCATGATTGATGCCGGTCAGTTGAGTGTAACGATCAGAAACGGCCGGATTGTGATTGAATTGCCAAATAATATCCTGTTTGACAGTGGTCGCGCCGAACTGAATACCGAGGGAAGAAAAGCCTTGACCCAGGTGGCCGGCATTCTTGCACAATTCCAGGACAGGCGGTTCCAGGTAGAGGGACACACTGACAACAATCCGATCAACAGTGCGCTTTATCCCAGTAACTGGGAACTTTCCGCGGCGCGCGCCCTGGCCGTGGTGCACCTGCTGACAGAATCGGCCGTGGCGCCATCAAATCTGTCAGCCGCAGGCTTTGGCGAGCACCAACCGCGGGCGGACAACACCACACTTGATGGCCGCCAGCTCAACCGCCGTATAGAGATCGTCATGCTGCCAAATCTGGATATACTATCCGATGAGATACCCAAGCTGGATCAATAAAGCGTTTTTTTGCACAGGCGGCTAGAAAAACCTGAGCATCCAGCTACCGACCCCAAGCAGCGCCGGTCTACTCAGCCTCTACCAAAACTTGCTGGCGCCTTTCCGCCAAGCTGGTTTTCCTTGAAACACACTGAAACGCCTCAAATCTTTTCAGAAATACTGAGGAAATAGATTTCCATTAATCTATCCTTGGTGTCGAGCAGTTCTGAGAAGGAGATTTTCATGAATACATCACTAAAAGTTTTGTCTGTGCTAATTCTGCTGATAATGGTTATAGTCATCGGCGGCGCCCTCGTTTAGCATCCAACAGGACTCACCATGAGGTCGGAACCTAACCACTCTGGCCTCAGATCCCTGATCTACTCGATTGTAATTAAAGTGGCGAGAGCCTCTTATTAAAAGAATTCATGCGAACATAAGAAAAGATTGGCCTCTTCTTATTTCGACCTTTGCATTCCGAGTATCTGAATACTCCATCAGCGGTATCGCCGCTGATTGACAGCATCCTCAAATCGCGACATGAAATTGCGTATGAAAAAGAAATTCGTGTAAATAATAATTAGGGAGTCATGATGCTTAACTGTTATCGCCCCATCAGCTATAAACGCGCCTATTGACCGACAGGACATCATATGGGGTGGAATGCATGCTAAACGAGTTTATTATCTTTAGTTATCACTATTGTAAGAGAATTAAACTGGCCCACTATATACGTTGACAAAGTATAAATAAAAATTGCTACGCCAAGCATCTCAAGAGTTTCTTCGCAGGTATAATAAAATGCATACAAGACATTATTGTTGCCAAAAGATTCAGCACGCCTTCCTCCCAATACTTCAAATCCTATTGCTCCCGCAACAAAAATTGAACCAGACAACACAAACAAATGCATAATATTTTTTGGCAAACTAATTAAAAACTTTAAATAAGAAACCACGAATACCAACAAAAGTAACCCATATGGAATCACCCATGCATAGTAGAAAAAACCTGATGTCTTGAGTAAATTCCTTGTTGGTCCATCAAGCCTTTCATGGATGGATGAAATTTCATCAATACCTAGAAATAAAAAAATAACTGCCAAACCAGCCCAAGGAAGATAAGAGGCATTACTGTTTTTATGCGTTAATGCAATAATTGATAATAATAAACTGACAAAAATCAGTGTAATTGACGAATAAAGCGTAGGAATATTATTTTCAGTATTAAAGTCAAACAATGGGACAAGGCCATAAACATAACCGAAATCCAAATAATATTTGGATATTATGACTAATACGTTTGCCAACAATAGAAAAAGCACTATATACATGAGTCTTTTAAATATCATTATTGGATATAGTTCAATATTCATCGGTTCTGTCAATCCCTGAGAGTTCTTATTGTGATTATGTTGCCGGCAGCAATATCGAACGACTCTGCCGGAAATAAACAGGCGATATGCCGCCAAATTTCCTCATTAATCTACTTACGATCACTGTTCATCGCAGGACCTATAGCATCAGCGTTCGAGGGGCAGGTTTATCACGCTAAGAAAGTTCGAGGAGGGATGTTTCCTTTTGCAGATCCTATTCAACGCCGACTCCCGGATATCCATGGCTTTATGAAGATTTGGTAACTTATATCACAACAGAGTCTAACCTGTCCCTCCCCTGCCATAGATCACCTTTACGTTTTCATTCCCCAGTAAACGCTCCAGACGGCGCAGCAGTTCATCCGTAGGATTGACCATCCACTCTTTGCCAAACAGCAACTCACCTTCCGCCCGCGGACTTTGATAGTGCAGCCTGATGCCGGTGGTTCCTCCCTTGAAGGGCGACAGGATCTGCAGCAGCTCATGGCGGAATCCGCAGGCATTGTTCCCATTCAGTTTTACATTCAAACCCAACTGACCAGCGTAGTGACCTCGCGCCTGTTCGAAGGTCAGGATGTTGTCCGCCCGGATGCTCAGGCCGCCACGGAATTCGTCATAACTGAGGCTGCCGGAGACCACCAGAATCTTATCCGCCGTCAGCAGGTCTCGATAGGTCTCATAGGTCTCACTGAACAGGGTCGCCTCGATACGGCCGCTGCGGTCATCCAGGACCACAGTACCCATCCGCCCTCGCTGGGTCTGGCGATGGGTGGCGGAGACCACCAGTCCGACCACCACCACGGGCACCCCGCGCCGGCGTTGCTGGCCGCCGTTGCCCGGACCTGAATCCAGAGATAGCTCACCGATCCGGCTGCTGGCAATCTGCCGCAGTTCCGCCTCATAGCGGTCTATCGGATGGCCGGTCAGATAGAGCCCCAGGGTCTCCTTCTCACCCTGCAGGCGTTGTTCGTCCTCCCACTCCTCCACATCGTCCGGCACCACCTGGGACTGACTGGCGGCGACGGCTCGGGATCACTCATGCCGAACAGGTCGTTCTGCCCCACCGCCTGCATGGCGTGATGCTGCTCCGCCATCTTCAGCGCCAGCGGCAGTTGCAGCATCAGGCTGGCGCGATTGGCCCCCATGCCATCCAATGCGCCGGCTCGGATCAGCGATTCCAGCACCCGGCGGTTGACCTTTTTCATATCGATGCGACGGCAAAACTCGAACAGATCGGAGAACGGGGTCGCTCCTGCGAGTCTGCCCCCCAAGGATGGGGAAAATGCAGAGGATCGTATGGAACGATCCCTGCCTGCGCCCGCGGGCCGCTCCTGGACATCATCTCCCCACGGCATTTGCACGTCCCTGTGCGGCACACTAGTGCCTCCCTGCACGTCGCCATGTCCTTCCCGCTCCGCCACAATCGCTTCGATGGCTGCCTCACCCACGCCCTTGATGGCGCCCAAGCCATAGATCACGGTTTTCTCATCCGCGATGGTGAACTTGTACTGCGAGAGATTGACCTGCGGCGACTCCACCTTCAGCTTCATGCGCCGGCACTCCTCGATCAGCGGCACCACCTTGTCGGTGTTGTCCATGTCCGCCGAGCAGACCGCCGCCATGAAGGCTGCCGGGTAGTGGGCCTTGAGCCACATGGTCTGATAGGAGACCAGGGCATAAGCGGCGGAGTGGGACTTGTTGAAACCGTAGCCGGCAAACTTCTCCACCAGATCGAAGATCTTCATCGCCAGTTCGGGATCTATGCCGTTCTGCTCCGATCCCTCCTTGAATACCGCGCGCTGCTTGGCCATCTCCGCCGGTTTCTTCTTGCCCATCGCACGGCGCAGCAGATCGGCGCCGCCCAGCGAATAACCGGCCATCACCTGAGCGATCTGCATGACCTGTTCCTGATAGAGGATAACCCCGTAGGTGGATTCAAGGATCGGCTTCAGGGACTCATGCTGGTAGTGGACATCCGGATAGGAGATCGCCTCCCGGCCGTGCTTGCGATTGATGAAGTTGTCCACCATCCCCGACTGCAGCGGACCGGGCCGATAGAGGGCCACCAGCGCGGTGATTTCGTCGAAGCTGTCGGGCTGCAGCTTTTTGATCAACTCTTTCATGCCCCGGGATTCAAGCTGAAACACGGCGGTGGTCTCGCAGGCCTTGAGCAGCTTGAAGGCCGCCTCGTCATCCATCGGGATGGCGTTGATATCCACCGGCTCCAGGCCCTGTCTGGCGCGCCCGGCGTTCACCGTCTTCAACGCCCAGTCAACGATGGTCAGGGTGCGCAGGCCGAGAAAGTCGAACTTCACCAGGCCGACCTTCTCCACATCGTCCTTGTCGAACTGGGTGACCAGATTGCCGCCACCCTCCTCGCAATACAGCGGGGAGAAGTCAGTCAGCAGACCCGGCGAGATCACCACGCCCCCGGCATGCTTGCCGGCGTTGCGCGCGCAGCCTTCCAGCTTCTTCGCCATCTCGATCAGGTCGCGCACCTCTTCGTCGGTGTCGTAGGCCTGCTTCAGATCCTCGCTCTCCTCCAGGGCCTTTTTCAGGGTCATGCCGATCTCGAACGGCACCATCTTGGCCACCCGGTCGGTGAACCCGTAGGGGTGGCCGAGCACCCGTCCCACATCCCGCACCACCGCCTTGGCCGCCATCGAGCCGTAGGTGATGATCTGCGAGACCGAGTCCCGCCCGTACTTGCGCGCCACATAGTCGATCACCAGATCACGCTTATCCATGCAGAAGTCGACATCGAAGTCAGGCATGGAGACCCGCTCCGGGTTGAGGAAACGCTCGAACAGCAGCTCCAGGGCGATCGGGTCCAGGTCGGTGATCTTCAGCGCATAGGCCACCAGGGAGCCGGCGCCGGAGCCACGCCCCGGCCCCACCGGGATGTCATTGTCCTTGGCCCACTGGATAAAGTCGGCGACGATCAGGAAGTAGCCGGGGAAACCCATGCTGTTGATCACATCCAGCTCGATCTGCAGGCGCTCGTCGTAGACCTTGCGCTGCTCGGCAAACTCCGGCGATTGCTTGTCGAAGATCCGCTCCAGCCGCCACTCCAGCCCCTTGCGCGACTCCTCGGCGAAATACTCGTCGACGGTCATTCCCTGGGGTATCGGGAAATCGGGCAGGTAGTTCTTGCCCAGGCTCAGCTCGAGGTTGCAACGCTTGGCGATCTCGACGCTGTTTTCCAACGCCTCCGGGATATCGGCGAACAGCGCCTGCATCTCTTCCGGGCTGCGCAGATACTGCTGCTCAGAATAGTTGCGGGGGCGGCGCGGGTCATCCACGGTGCGCCCCTCGTGGATACAGACCCGCACTTCATGGGCCTCGAAATCCTCCTGCCGGATAAAGTGGACATCGTTGGTGGCCACCACCGGCGCCCCGTTGGCCAGGGCCAGCTGCACACTGGCGTGCACGCAATCCTCTTCCTCCGGACGGCCGGTGCGGTTCAACTCCAGGTAGTAACGGTCTCCGAACAGCGCCAGCCAACCCGCCAGCAAGCGGTCGGCCTCCGCCTGATTGCCCGCCAGCAACACCCGCCCGAGATCGCCATGGCGTCCGCCGGAGAGCGCGATGAGTCCGTCCACGTTATCCGTCAGCCACTCCCGCTCCAGCATGGGCCGACCCAGATGCTGGCCCTCCCGATAACTGCGGGAAACCAGCCGAGTGAGGTTCTTGTAGCCGGCATTGTTCTGTACCAGCAACACCAGCCGGAACGGGTTGTTGACGTCTTCCGGATTGCGCAGCCAGAGATCCACCCCGGCGATAGGTTTGACCCCGGTGGCCAGCGCCGCCTGGTAGAACTTCACCAGGGCAAACAGATTGGACTGATCGGTCACCGCCACCGCAGGCATGCCCATCTCAGCCACCCGGCCGACCAGCGGTTTGATCCGCACGATACCGTCCACCAGGGAGTATTCGGAGTGGACGCGCAGATGAATGAAGGATGGATTCATGGGGAGGGATTCTACCGCGAAACGGACTCAGACCATGAGCCTCTCAACACAAAAACATTCACTCAATCGAATGCCAGGAGTCGTTTCACGGGTCCGAATGAACGGCGATGGATCGGCGTGACTCCGAGGGTCTGCAACGCCTCAATATGGAATTTAGTGGGATAGCCCTTGTGCTTAGCCAGACCATAACCGGGATGTATGCCATCCAGTTCCACCATTTCACGGTCCCGCGCCACCTTGGCGATGATCGACGCGGCGCTGATCGCCTCGACGCTGCCGTCACCCCCCACAATGGCCTCCGCCGGGCACGCCAGGCGGGGTAGTTTATTGCCATCCACCAGGGCCTTGTGCGGGGTGATTGAGAGCCCTTCCACCGCCCGCTGCATGGCCAGCAGGCTGGCCTGCAGGATATTGATGCGGTCGATCTCCTCCACCTCCGCGCGCCCCAGGGACCAGGCGAGTGCGTACTCGCGGATCTGCCCGGCCAGCTGCTCGCGTTTTTTCTCGCTGAGTTTTTTCGAGTCAGCGAGTCCCGGAATCGGCCTGGCCGGATCGAGTATCACCGCCGCCGCCACTACCGGCCCCGCCAGCGGTCCCCGGCCCACTTCATCGACCCCGGCGTACAGAATGGACGCACTCAGTTCTTCATGCATGAGTTCTAATTAACTGAATGGTGAAATCGGTGCGGGCATTTTCACCCAAGGCGAGGGTCAAAGGAAGCGAATCGGAATCCCGGATTCTAAAAAAACCAATTTATTCACAGCATTAGTTCATTACCTTTTTGCTATTATGTGCGATCTTCATCACAGACCTGTCCACCACACATGTTACGTCCAAGCATCCTGATTACCCTGCTCATTGCCATCCTAACTACCGGCTTATGGGCGCTCCTGGATCAGGCCGCTGATGAGCCGCCCTGGCCGGAGCGGATCCAGGGGTTCTCGTTTTCCCCCATGCGCCAGCACCAGAATCCCCTCAAGGGCCAGTACCCGACTGTCGAAGAGATAAGCCAGGACCTCAGCCTGCTGGCCGGCAAGGCTCACGCCATCCGTACCTACTCGGTTGCCGAGACCCTGGGACAGATCCCCAAGCTGGCGGCGGAGCATGGCCTCAATGTCACCTTGGGGGGATGGATCAGTGATAATCAGCCGAGCAACGAGGAAGAGATAACCCAACTCATCAAACTGGCGCGCCGCCACCACCGCCAGGTAGTCCGGGTCATCGTGGGCAACGAGGCCCTGTTGAGGAAAGAGGTGACCCCGAAGCAGATGATCGACTATCTGGACCGGGTCAAACAAAAGGTCTGGGCGCCTGTGAGCCTCGCCGAACCCTGGCACATCTGGCTCAGCCACCCGGAACTGGCCGGGCATGTCGACTATATCGCAGCCCATATCCTGCCCTACTGGGAAGGAATAGCGGAGGAGCATGCCGTCGATTTCGTCGCCGCACGCTACGCGCAACTGCAACAGGCCTTTCCCGACAAACCCATCGTGATCGCCGAGGTGGGCTGGCCCAGCTACGGCCGCCCCCTGAAAGAGGCGGTACCCTCGGAGGCCAATCAGGCCACCTTCCTGCGTCGCTTTCTCGCCCGGGCGAATCAGGAAGGTTATACCTACTACGTCATGGAGGCCTTCGATCAGCCCTGGAAACAGGCCCTGGAAGGGGCCATCGGCACCTACTGGGGTGTCTACGACATCCAGCGCAAGCCCAAGTTCACCTTCACCGAGGCCATCTCCAGCCTGCCTCAGTGGCGCGAACTGGCCGCCATCTCCGCCTTGATCGGGGTCTTGAGCCTGATCTTTCTGTTTCGCGACAGTTCCGGCATGACCTCTCGCGGGCGGGGCTTTCTCGCCCTGGTGGCCTATGGCAGCGCCACCGGCGCAGTGTGGATCGTCTACAGCTACACCCGGCAATATATGACCCTGGAGGCCACCCTGCTGGGCGTCTTGCTGCTGCTCGGCATGCTCGGGGTGCTGGTGGTGCTGCTGGCGGAGGCCCATGAATGGGCTGAGTCACTCTGGCTGCGCCAGTGGCGTCGCACCATCCGCCCCCTGCCCCTGGCGGACGCCCATCTGCCGATGGTGTCGATCCATGTCCCCGCCTACAACGAACCCCCCGAGATGATGCAGCAGACCCTGGATGCCCTGGCGGATCTTGACTACCCGAACTATGAAGTCCTGGTGATCGACAACAACACCAAAGACCCGGCCGTCTGGCAACCGGTAGAGGTGCATTGCGCAAGCCTCGGCCCACGCTTCCAGTTCTTTCATGAGGACCCGCTGGCGGGTTTCAAGGCGGGGGCGCTCAACTTCGCCCTGCAGCGCACCCACCCGGAGGCGCAGATCATCGCCGCCATCGACAGCGACTACCAGGTGACAAATAACTGGTTGAAAGACCTGGTCTCCCAGTTCAATCGCCCCGAGATCGCCGTCGTGCAGGCCCCGCAAGACTATCGGGACGGCGGGGAGAACTGCTTCAAGGCCATGTGTCAGGCGGAGTATCGGGGCTTTTTTCATATCGGTATGGTGACCCGTAACGAACGCAACGCCATCATCCAGCACGGCACCATGACCATGGTGCGCCGGCAGATCCTGGAGGAAATCGGCGGCTGGGGTGAATGGTGCATCACCGAGGATGCCGAACTGGGTCTGCGGGTCTTCGAGCGCGGCTACGAGGCCACCTACCTGCCCCACAGCTATGGCAAGGGACTGATGCCCGACACCTTCATCGACTTCAAGAAGCAGCGTTACCGCTGGGCCTATGGAGCAGTGCAGATCCTCAAACGCCATCTCGGCGAATTGCTGAAGATCAGGCCCAGCCATCTCAGCGTCGGCCAATGCTACCATTTCATCGCCGGCTGGCTGCCCTGGTTCGCGGACGGTTTCAACCTGCTGTTCAACCTGGCGGCTATCGGCTGGTCGGCGGGCATGATCATCTGGCCCAGTAATTTCGGCGCTCCGCTGCCGATCTTCGCGATCCTGCCCCTGAGCCTGTTCGTCTTCAAGATACTGAAGATGTTCTTTCTCTACCGGCGACGGGTGGACGCCACAGTGCGCCAGAGCATCGCCGCGGCCATCGCCGGCCTGGCGCTCTCCCATACCATTGCCCAGGCCATGTTGAGAGGCATGGTCTCCAGCAAACTGGCCTTTTTCCGCACCCCCAAACAGGCCAGCCACCACGGCCTGTTACGGGCCATTGGCGATGCCCGGGAGGAGAGCCTGCTGATGCTGGCGATGAGCCTGTGCGCCAGTGTCATCCTGCTGACCAAGGGAGAGACTCTGCCGGATGCAAAGATCTGGTCCATCGTTCTGCTGCTGCAGACCGTCCCTTATGCGGCGGCCCTGCTGCTGTCGGTGATCAGCGCCTTTCCAAGACTGCCCGCCTCACTGGTGGGAATGATGGGCGAGCTCCGCTACAGAGATTCGCACAACGTCTAGAGTTCAGCCGGCCTGGTGAATGACCCGGAGTTGACCCGGATCTTGCGCTAGACTCACCAGGACTTGTTAACACTCTATGGATATCAAGACAGACCTGGTCACCGGCCAGGAACGTAACTTCGGGACGCACAGAAGCCGGCCCTCATTCATACAAAGCCCGGTAGCGGGCGCCGGGTGTAAGATTGTCGAACCCCACCCTGGTGTAAAACCGCTTTCTGATCTTGCGAAACGAGCGTTGCCAATCGGCCTTGACGATCTGTTTCGTGACGACGGGACCGTCCGGCGACTCCAGCTCCACACGCGCCAAGTCCGGCATTTTTAAAGTAGGGAAGAGTGTCCCAACCCAGACTAATCCACTGGTCGCAGTACGACCAGTGACCACTCGCCGGTATTGGTATTGATTTCACTACTCATCTACATCCTCCATGCTCAAACTACTGATTATTGTTGTCGGTAGCGTTATTCTTTCAGTATTGAGAGCGTTTTAACACCGAGGTCAACGATGAGTGAAACTGCCGCTTTAGTAAATTCCTATCTGGGTGCATTCGCCGCAAGGGATTTCGAGCTGGCGCGGACCTTCCTGGCAGATCGGGGATTCAAATACATCAGTCCGCTTGCCAACTTCGACGACGCCGACCGTTTCATTCACTACATTTCAGCATTGGGACAAATACTCGAACGGTTGGTGGTACGAAAGTGTCTCTTGTCAGACAATGAAGCCATCGCTATCGTGGATTCAACAATCACCCTCAACGGCTACGAAGATCATACGGCAGCCATTCTTTTTAGAGTTGAAAATGGGACCATTAAATCAATGGAGACCATCTTCGACGCCTCGGAATACCATAGACTGTTTTCCAGCGATGATGGCTAGCGTGAATCCACCCCTGGAGCAACTGCGGCAGCTTTGCCCTGCCTGGGTCAGGTGGGTTGGGCAGGATCGTGATGGCGCCTGGTGGGGATTTGAGCACGAGCCCAATGAAGGTGATACCAGCTGGTATGAAAACGAGGTGGGCCGTTACGTGAAACTGAATCAGGGCGCATTAAATCTGGACTGGCGTAAGGCGTTGTATCGCGTGTAAATATAAAAAAGCGAATGGGTTCACACACTTTAGGTTTATCTATACCCAGCCGTTTTGAGAACTATTTGCCGCGAATTCAGGGTGGTGCTGATTACTGATGGTCAAAGCAATCCAGAGGATGATGCTGTCTTTCACCACCCAACGGCACGGCAATAGACCATTTCCATGAGTTCACATAGGACTCTAGCCGATAATGCTTTTCCAGCTGCTGGCGAATGCCATCGGAGGGCATGAAGGTGAATATCTCAGCATAGCCTACGGGAACGGTCAGGGGAGTGGCGGGGTTCTCCATCAGGATGCGGACATGGGGTGCAAGCCGGTGAGCCAGCGAGACAATCTCGCCCCCGCTCACCGCTGTGGAGCTGCCGATAATCAAGGGCTTGTTCGCACGATTCACCAGGCGCGCGAAAGCGACGTTCTCCGCGCTGAATGATTTGGTCCACCAGCTGTCCGCATAGGCAATGACACCCTGGGAACCCAGCCCGCCCACCAGGAGCACGCACAGCATCAAGCCAGAAATCCTGCGGGTGGATTGTTTGAGACTCGAGAGCCCGCTGGTGAAGCCCCAGGCCAGAATCAGCCCCAAGGAGAGCAACAGCGGCAGCAGATATCGGGGCTCCATGGAACGCCGCCCTCCCTGCAGCAGGTCGGGCAGCACTATCAGCAGCAGAGGTACCAGGATCAGCGAACCGGTAAAAATTTGCAGTTCACGAGGGGCATGACGCATGCTCTGGATCGATACCACCAAGGCAGTGAGCACGATAGCGCTCGCAAGCGCACCCTCCATGGGCAGATCGATCACCAGATGAGTGAGGGTACCCAGCCAGCTGGCAACCAGATTATCCAACATCGTTTCGGTTTTCATCCAGCCGGTAAAGGTCTGGAATGCCTCCCGCTGCTCGACGATCACGTTCAGCCAGGGAGTGAAAGCCAGCAGCGCAAAACCCCAGGCAGGAATGACCCACTTTGCAGCCTGTAGCAACTCCCCCCGCCGGCGATGGTGAAGGCCGAAGATAAAGAGCGCATGTGAGATCATCATCATGGCTGTTATCAGGTGGGTATAGAGCGCCAGGATCAACAGCAGCGTGTAAATCAGAAAATACCGCAGATTTCTCCTTCGCAGCAGCGCCAGCAGCGCCGCACTGGCGGCGGCCATCAGGGCGATCCAGAGGGCATATTGGCGCGCCTCTCTGGCATACAGAAAATAGACCGGGGAAACCGATGCCAACGCAACCGACAGCCAGGCAAAGCGGCGACCGACAAGTTCACGGCCTAACCAATAAATCGCGGGAAACAGCAGCAGTCCGAGCACAGCTGAAGCGCCCCGCAGCGCAACGATCGGTTCATCCACCCAGCGGGCCACACCCCAGCCGATCAGATAATAGAGGGGGCTGTGTTCCGGATGCTCCTCCAGCGCCTGCAGCGTTTCAGACAACCCATTACCGGGTTGAGGCTGTTGCATTCGTAACAGCTCGGCCGGCGTATGTATCTGGCCATCGTGGATGGCATCTATCAGCTTGCCATGAGAAATCCCGAAAATCCTGGCGAGACTGAACACCTCGTCATGCCAGATCACCATCCTCCCCAGCTCCGTGAAACGCAGAAAAAGGGTCGAACTCAAGCAGACAATGAGGATCAGGTACAGCCAACGCTTTTCAGTCATAAAATTTCCGTCAGAAACGAGGACGGTTTCGGGGTTACTTAAGAATAGAAGCCAGGCAACTCAGGAGCTGGGTGCTACCTCACCATTGAGCAGCGCCAGAATCTGCTCCGCCGCCCTGTCGGCCGCGTTGCAGCGCATGTGTTCATGAATCCGTTGATAGGCGGCACGCACTTCCTCGCGACTCACCGGTGAATCGAGAAACCCCAACAACGCCTCACCCATGGCCTGTGGTTGGCAATCATGCTGCAGGTACTCGGGGGCCAGGGGCTGCTCCGAAAGCAGGTTGGCCATCGCCACGTGGGGCACCTTGAGCAGGTTGAAGCCCCGGATCAGTCCGTAGGTGAGGGCCGATACCCGATAGGCGACCACCATGGGGCGTTTGTGCAATAAACACTCCAACGTGGCGGTCCCCGAAGCGACGAGCACCACTTCGGCGGCCTGGATGGCCTGCCGGGGCTGTTGGTCGAGCAGGGTGATGGGCAGATGCGGGGCCAGTTCCGCAAGGCGTTCCTCGACATACCGACGCACCTGGGCGTTCACCAACGGCGCGACGAACTGCAGTTCCGGGCGTCTCTTCAGACACCATAGAGCAGTGGCGATAAAGTCATCGGTCAGACGGCCTACCTCGCTCATGCGGCTGCCGGGCAGGATGGCGATGGCCGGCCTCTGCGGGTCCATGTCCAGTGTTCGGCGCTGTTCTTCTGCTGCAAGGGGTTCCAGGGGGACTTCATCGGCCATGGGATGACCGACATAGGCGGCGTTGACCTGGTAACGGCGCAAAAAATCGACCTCGAAGTCGAAGATGCAGAGCATCAAGTCGACCGCATCTTTGAATTTCTTCGCCCTGCCTGGACGCCAGGCCCAGACCGTGGGACTGACAAAGTGTGCGGTCTTGATCCCGACGGCCTTGAGCCGCGTCTCCAGTTTCAGATTGAAATCCGGGGCATCGACTCCGATGAACAGCGCGGGGGGGGTGTCCTGGAAGTGGCGGTAGAGCCGTCGCCTCACCCCCAGCAGGTGCGGCAGGTGTTTCAGCACCTCACTCAGCCCCATCACCGGGTCCATCCGTTCCAGGCTGATGCAACCCTCCGCTTCCATCAGCGGTCCGGTCATGCCCTCGTAAGTGAGTTCCGGCCGTTTAAGGTTCAGAGCCCGAATGAGCGCCGACGCGAGCTGATCACCCGAGACCTCGTTGACCACAATGCCGATCCGCTGCGGCTGCTTCACTCGTGCACCTCATTACCAATGCTGTAACGTTCAGCGAGTCAGGAAGCGCTCAGCCGCGCCCCGCGGCAAGCCACTGGGGTGCAAGGCAGGCTGCTTGCTGGACCTGGCCTGCTTCCAAGAGTCTCAGCGCAGGATGCCGCGCTCCGACCCTCTGAGAAAATCCACTAGTACAATCAACTCGGGGGTCTGCTCTGTCATCTCCTGAATGGCCTCGACGGCCTCTTCCAGGCGCTTATGCGATCTGTAGAGCAGCTTGTAGGCCCGCCTGATCTGCAGGATGGTCTCTTCACTGAACCCCCGACGACTCAATCCCTCGCGGTTGATGCCATGCGGTTTGGCGGGATGCCCCGAGACCATGACGTAGGGCGGCAGATCCATACCAACGGCAGAACTCATGCCGCAGAAACTGTGGGCCCCGACCTGACAGAATTGATGGACGGTGGTGAATCCACCCAGAATGGCATAGTCGCCGATCGTGACATGACCACCCAGGGAGGCGGCATTGGCCATGATGGTGTGATCACCCAGCCAGCAATCATGGGCAAGGTGGGTATAGGCCATCAGCAGATTGTCGTTGCCAATGCGGGTTACGCCGCGGTCCTGTGCGGTGCCCCGGTTGATGGTGACAAACTCGCGAATGACGTTATTGTCGCCAATCTCCAGCCACGTCTCCTCTCCCGCATACTTCTTGTCCTGCGGATCTTCACCGACTGAGGCGAATTGAAAGATTCTGTTGTTTTCACCAATCCGAGTCTGGCCACGGATGACCGTATGCGGTCCGATGGTGGTACCTTTACCTATCTGAACACCTGAACCGATAACTGTAAAAGGCCCTACCTCTACACCTTCATCCAGTTCCGCCGCAGGATCGATGACAGCACGTGAATCAATCAGCTCCCTATCTCCCTGGCTGTACACATAATCTCAGCGGTGGCGACGATTTTTCCGTCGACGGTTGCGGTGCCTGAAAAGAACCCGATGCCACGCTTCATCTTGTTCTGAATGACTTCGATGTGCAGCTGATCCCCCGGCTCAACCTGTTGTTTAAAGCGCGCTTTGTCGATACCGACAAACAGGTAGATCGTAGTCTCACCGACGGTCGACGGGTCAGATTCCATCGCCAGCAGGCCGGTGGCCTGAGCCATCGCCTCGACGATCAGCACACCCGGCATAACCGGTTGAATGGGAAAATGTCCATTGAAGAAAGGTTCGTTATAGGTGACATTCTTCAACGCCAGCAACCGCGCGTCTTTCTCGAACTCCAGAACCCGATCAATCAGCAGGAAGGGATAACGGTGCGGCAGTAAACTCAGCACCTTATTGATATCCATCACGGTCAAGCTACCCTCCTATTCTGAATCATCAGATAATCTCTCATCACCAAACGCAGCGGCAATCTGCTTCTCTAAAGCCTTCAGCTGTTTCGCCATGCCATCCAACTGCCGAATTCGGGCGACTGCCTTACGCCAGTCCTTGTTTTCCATGGCCGGCAGGTTTCCACTGTAATAACCTGCATGAGGAAATGAGCGTGTTACCTGACTGGCGCCGGAAAAGTGCACATTATCACCGATCGTGAGGTGCCCAACCAGCCCGGTTAGCCCTCCAATCGTACAATATCGGCCAATTTTTGTGGAACCGGCAATTGCACAGGCCGCAGCCAGGGCGGTATGTTCACCTATCTGAACGTTGTGGCCGATCTGGATCAGATTGTCCAGCTTGACCCCATTTCCCAGCACGGTATCTTCCAACGCTCCGCGATCCACGGTGGTATTGGCGCCTATTTCAACTTCATTACCGAGAATGACCCGTCCCAGCTGCGGCACTTTCTCCCAGCGACCGGCATCGTTTGCCAGACCAAAGCCATCGGCGCCAAGCACTGCGCCGGGTTGCAGCAGACATCTCTCGCCTACTTGCGTGCCCTGGCATATCGTTACCCGGGCGACCAGACGGGTTGCCGCACCAATCACGCAATCGTCTCCAATCACCGATCCCGGACCAATGAAAGCGTGGGCCTCGATCCTGACGCGCTCGCCGATCACGGCACAGGGCCCGATCCAGGCGGTTGCATCCACATCTGCCGTGGAGGAGACGACCGCACTGGGGTGACATCCCGCCGGATCTTCCAGCTCAGGAATCAACCGGCTTGCCACCCTGGCGTAGGTCAGATAAGGATTGTCGCTGATCAGTTTCGCAGTATGGCATTGAGCCGCATCCTGCGGGCCTAAGATGACCGCCGAGGCCTGCGTATCTTTCAGAAACCGCCTGTAGCGCGGATTACTGAGGAAACTGATTTCACCCTGGACGGCATGCTCCAGGGTTCCGACTCCGGATATCTCGATCGCTGGATCACCTGACAGTTCGACGCCAACGGCGCTGGCCAGATCTCCCAGTCGACAAACCCGCATATCCGGATCCTGGAAGCGCTACTTTTTGAGCTTTTTCAGTTTTTCCAGAACCAGATCGGATATATCGATCTTCTTGCTGAAATAGACCACTCCGTCCGAGACGATCAGATCTATGCCTTCCGACTTGCCGACCTCCTGGATTACCTCACGGATCTGAGCGCGGAGCTTTTTGAACTCTTCATTCTGACGCAGATTGAGATCCTCGCGGAACTCTGTCTGGGCATTCTTGAGTTTGCGGCTGCGGGAGAGAATGTCCCGTTCGAGTCGTTTCACCTCTGACTCGCTCATCACGGAGCCATCCCGCTGCAGCTTCTCTTCCAGCTGTTTCATTTGCTTCTGACTGGAAAGCAGATCCTTCTCGCGGCGTGAAAACTCCGTCTGCAGACGATCTCTCGCCTCTTTATACTGTTCAGACTCTTCGAAAACCTTGGTCGCATTGACGAATCCAATCCGATAGGTTTCTGCCGAAACCATCCCGGACAGCAGAGCAAGAACAACAAATGATGCACCCAAAAAACCTGTTTTCTTCACAAAATCGCTCCTTATATTTAGAAACCGGCGCCGATATTGAACTGGAAGATTTCAGTCTCATCCCCTTCTTTATCCTTCAGCGGGTAACCCACACTGAAGGAGAGAGGACCTACTGGCGACATCCAAGACAACATCGCGCCAGCAGAAACCCGAAATTCATCGGTAGCAATATCCTCGCCGCCACTCAAATCAAACACATTACCTGCATCTAAGAACAGGCCAAAACGCATACTGTCTCTGAACGTATCTCCCGGCGGGGGAAACAGCAGTTCCATTTGACCCGCAATTTTCGCATTTGCTCCCAAGGCATCGTCAAATTCATCCTGTGGCCCCAGAGAATTGCTCTTGAAGCCACGCACTGAACCGATACCACCGGCGTAGAAATTCCGGAAAAAGGGCAGATCCTCAGCTTCACCATACCCGTCACCATACCCCAGGTTCGCATTCAGTTTCAGGGTGAAGGCCTTAGCCAGCGGGAAGTAGCGCGAGTTGTGATAGTTCACTCGGTAATACTGAAGATCACTGCCGGGCAGGTTGGTCTCCAAACTCAAAGACTGGCTACCCCCCCGGTTGGGAAAGATTGCCCGGTCGCGGGTATCCCGGATCCAACTGGCGACAAATTCAAAATCACCAAAATTCTCGCCATTCTGGTCGATAAACTCCTGCACCTTTGTTGAAGGCGATGAACCGATAAAAAACTTCGTCTGTTCATAGGCCAGACTGAATTTGAAACGATCAAACTCGGTGACGGGAATACCAAAATTCATCCCCAGACGACTGACATCCGTACTGTAACTGGATATATTCAGTTCCGAGAAATCAGTTTCCCGATAGCTGATTTCAAATCCCCGGCTGATCCCATCGATCGTGTAGTAGGGATTGTTATAGGCGAGGATGAAGCGCTTGGTGGCTTGACTGGTATCGAAACTGGCGGAAACCCGCTTTCCCGAGCCAAGGAAATTGTCCTGAGTGATGCTCGCGTTGAAGACGAAACTCTGGGTCTGGGAGTAGCCTATACCGGCACTCAGGCTGCCGGAGGCCCGCTCCTCCACATTGACATCCACGTCCACCTGGTCGGTGCTGCCCGTTACCGCCGGCGTTTCGATATTGACATCGCCGAAATACCCCAGACGCTGCAGGCGCTCCCTTGACAGCCGCACCTTTTCACCGGAAAACCAGGCAGACTCCATCTGCCGCAGCTCACGCCTCACCACCACATCCCTGGTGTTGGTGTTGCCGGTAATATTGATGCGGCGCACGTACACCCGCTTGCCGGGATCGACAAAAAAGGTGATTGCCACCTGCTTGTTTTCCCGGTCGATATCCGGAATGCTGTTGATATTGGCGAAAGCATAACCGGCATCTGAGTATTTGCTGGTCAGGCGCTCTGCGCTGGCGGTCACCTGCTTGCGGGAGAAGACCTCGCCACGGCGCAGATGAATAAGCGGGAACAACTCCTGTTGCGGCAGTTCCATCTCTCCCGCAAGTTTGATATCGCTGAGGGTGAAAACATCACCCTCGGTAACCACCACGGTAATATAGATATCCTTTTTGTCGGGGGTTATGGATACCTGCGTGGAGTCGATCTTGAAGTCAACATATCCCCGATTGAGGTAGTAAGAGCGCAGTTTCTCCAGATCTCCCGCGAGCGCCTGCTTGGAGTATTTATCCCTGCTGGAGAAGAATTCGTACCAGGACGGAATCCCGAGTTGGAATTCATCAAGCAGATCATCATCCTCAAAGGCCTGGTTACCGATGATTTTGACGCGCTTGATGCGGGCTGTAAGCCCTTCAGATATCTCGATATCCAGGTCCACCCGGTTCCGTTCGAGGGGTGAAACCGTAGAGACGATCTTGACGCCATACTTGCCGCGGGCGAAATATTGCCGGTTCAACTCCTGCTCAACCTGTTCCAGGATCGCCCGCTTGAATACCCGTCCCTCCGCCAGACCGATATCCTTGAGCCCCGTCAACAACTGCTCAGTATCCAGATCCTTGTTGCCGCTGATTTTTATTTTTGAAATCGCCGGGACGTTCTTGAACGAACACCACCAGCACATCGTCCTCTTGTTCCAGCCTCACGTCCTTGAAAAAACCCGTTTTGAACAAGGTGCGGATAATACCCGCCGAATTTCCGGTATTTACCTCGTCACCCACTTTCACCGGCAGGTAGTTGAAAACCGTACCCGCAGAGATGCGTTGCAATCCCTCGATACGGATATCCTGCACCACAAATGCCGCCGCCTGCTGCGAGAATACCAGCATCAGCCACAGAATCAGAGCGGAAAATATCGACTAGAGAGGTCCATTGGAATTATAACTTATTGTATGACATGGATATTTTAATGAGTAAAGCCGACTCACAGCCAACCTACTGATAGCAAATCGATTGGCAAGTATAAGTGATCTTAAAGCTCTAGGATACTTGAGAGTCGGAACCCCTTGGATTCCATCGGGTAAGGGCTGTTTTTTCAGCAGCCGATCCGTGGAAAATCAGCTGTTTAGCGCTGCATTTAGGCTTCGCCCAGATTGAAATCCAGCATCACCTGCTTGGCGTGAGTCCTTGCAATCAGACTTTCTGCAGATTCACCAGCCCGCAGGCACGACCATCTGAGCTGCACAGACAACTCAGGAACTATCCCGAAATCCGCCAGCTGCAGCGCGCTCTCAAGACGCTTGAAGATATCGTCCAGTATCGGACTCTCTGCAACCGGCAGCATGAGCAGAAACTTGCCCGAATTCCAGCGCGCCAGTATATCGACCCTGCGCAAGGCTTTTTGCAGGGTCTGGGCGGTCTGGCGCAGCACCCAGCGCAGTGCCTGACGGCCATACCCATCCCCAATCTCTTGTTCACACATGATGGAAAAAAGCACCAGCGTGACCGGTTCATCATAACGGCCCGCCCGGGACGTGGTATAGGTCAACATCTCGCTCAGAAAAGAGGCCCGGAAGAGTCCAGTCAATTCATCCCGGTAAAGACCATCATGGGAGCCCTCGTTCAACAGCAACCGATCGATGATTAAAGAGAGGTTTTCATAAACCCGGGAGGTGATCCTTGGAAACAGTCTGGATATTCCATGCAGGCTATGCCAGCGCAGCATCAACACCCGCACCGGGCCTCCCACCGCCACCACATCGGCAAGTCCCTCCTTGCCGGATACCAGTGATGTCACACCAAACACATCACCCGCTTCATAGGTGTCGCTTTGATAGGTCGAGCCGTCAGAACGGGTACGCCAGACTTCCGCCCTACCTTCCAGCAACACCTGCATCGCATCCGATTTTTTCCCTTGCAGCAGGATGACTTCATCCCGCACAAACTCACCCACCTGACTCAACACCACCAGCTTTCTCACCTGCCAGGGTCGCATTCCGTTAAACAGCGGGCACTTTTCAAGCACCTCTTTGCGCAGTCTCAGTGAGAGCAGATCCCATACGGTAAACAATCGGGTTTGCCGCAGCAGCAGGGTGGTCACCACAAACGTACTGAACAGCGCCAGCAACATGACCAGGGCGCTCAGCATGCCGAACCGGGCCACGGGTGGAAAATTCGAGAACATCAGGGTGGCAAAACCCATCGCCAGCGCCACCGCTGTGGCAATGATCGGAATCGACTCCTGATGCACCACCAGCTCCAATGCCTCGGACTCCGAACTTGTGCTGCGCGCCAGACGCTGATAGCGCACCATGAAGTGCATCGTATGATCGACACAGATGCCGAGTGCGATGGCGCCCACCATGGCGGTCCCGGTATCCAGGGCGAAACCGAAAAACCCCATCACACCAAACAGCACCACAATCGGAAACAGGTTGGCTATCACCGCTATCAGCCCGGCCTTGAGATCCATGAACAGAAATCCCACCAGCAACAGAATGGCCAGCAGCATCAGAAACAGCGAGCGAGCCTGGCCGGCCGCCATATAATCCACCGCCTGGCTGTTCAGATAACTGCCGCCGGTAACCATCACCGTAAGTCCGGGATCCATCCACTGACCGGCATATTTTTCAATCTCCGCCACCGCCTGATTGAGCTGGCTGGAAGAACTGATATTGTGCCTGACAATGATTCGCGCCTGACTGTAATCGGGGGAGATGAATGCCTTGGCGGTTGAGTGATCGAGCAGGGACATATACTCCCTCACCACCTCATTCCGCTCAGGCAGGTAGATTACTCCCGGTTGTTGTCCATCAAGGCCGCTGTGCACAACCCCCACGAAATCCGCGAATGAGAAACTCTTGTCAAACCACCCTGACTCCTCGACAAACTCCTGCAAGCTGCGCAGTTCCTCCAGATAGGGCACCTGCAGAAAGGTCTCTTCCGCGCCGCTTACCACAATTGAAATGGCCTGCATCCCGGATAGCTTGCTGTGCAGCAATTCCGCCTGCTTCGGCAGTTCTGCAGTGGCTTCAAAATAGTCCATCACATTATTGTTGACCTGGATTTTTGTCGACCAGTAAAAGCAGAACGCCATCAACAAAACCACCAACAGCAGGATCCAATGCCTCAACCGGACAACCGTGGTATAGACCTGTCTGGTTAAAGCCTGGAAGATCAAACCATCCCGCCGTGATTTAACTTCAAAACTTGTCTTCATCAACTGCAGACAGACAGGCACCAAGGTGATGGTAATCAGAAAGTTCAGCAGCAAACCAACTGCGGTCAACACACCAAACTGTTGTAGTAGATCGATATGACTCAGTGCGATGGAGAGGAAACCGAGGGACGTGGTGAAGAATGTCAATGCCACGGCCATTTTCATGTTGTCAGCCATATATTCGATAGCGGACAAACCACGCAGGCCTTGCTGAATTCCTGCCTGATACTCAGAAAGGAGATGTATGTCTTCCGTGGAACCCACGATGATCAACAAAACCGGCACGATTGAGGTCATGACGTTCACCGGAATATTCATTGCCGCCATCAGACCCAGAATCCAAATGACGCTCAATCCTGCGGTCAAAAGTGGTATCAGGGCGGCATTCATGCGCTTCAACGTGAAACCCAATGTCAGGATCAGCACCAACAGCGCCAGCGGCAGGATCACCTGCTGATCTGCCCGGAGCTGCCGGGAAATACCGGACCTGACTGAAGGATCCCCCAGATGGAAGACCCTGCGCAATCGATTCTCTAGCGGAGCAATCGCCAGATCGATGGCGGCCGCCACCTGTTCATCAAAACCCCTGGCATAATTCTTCGCGTCAAAATAGATATTGATCGCCATCACCGATCCGTCCTTGGACAGCAGATTCCTCTCCACCAGAGGATTCAGCAGCGAGGCTTTGACGAGTTGCTCTGCCGCATCCCGGTCAGTGGGGTTTTTTTTCAGATAGGGATCAGTAAAAACAAAACCATCCACCGTGCGCAGATATCTGACCGAAAACAAGCTCGTGGTTCTTTCGACCTGCTCAAGCTGTTCAATCTGCCTGACTGCCTGTCGAATGGCAGTCAGATTGTCTGCGGCAAACAGGTCAGGATCTTCAAGGTAGACCACAGTGACGTTTTCGCTGCCAAAAGTCTGCATCGTCCTTGCGTACTTCGCCATCTCCTGCTGATCATTGACCATCATCCCTTCAGCGGTGATCTCAATCCGCAGGTAAGGCAATTGGGTGACGGCAGCCAGGGTGAGCAAGCCGATTACAGTCAGGACCAACCGAGGATATAATGCAGCGATACTAATGATATTTTTTTTCATCCGGACACTCCTTGTACCGATTGAACGACGAAAACTCACTAAGTGTTAAGAGGGCTGCTTTTTTTAGGTTATAAATCCAAGCATAGCCAATATATGGACCTGAAAAGGTTTATTGAGGGATCATTCCAGATCCGAATCATCTATCATTGAGCCAATTTGATGATTGCATTCAGGACAACCCACTCTCAATCGAACCATGTTGCATAGCGATTCCCGAACCCTCCATCTTCTTTGTCTGCTGCTGATGCTGCTCTCGATGAACGGCTTGTCGCATGCCGGGAGTTCGGCGGCTTCCAGCCTCATGAGCCAGGCAATGCTTTCCATGATGGACGCTATGGGCAATCTGGCTCAGGGCTATAACCGCAACCAGGGCTGGTCATCCGGCAACTACTCCCAGCCCTTCAATAGCTGGCAGGGAATGAACGCCGCACCCTGGGCAATGTATGGCTTGCCCGGCGGGGGAATCCCCGGCCAGCAGCAGTTGCAGGGATTGATCACCCAGGCCCCGGCAACGGCGCTTGGCGGCCAACAGATGCTGCAGGGCATGACCACCGGCGTGCAGCCGCAAATTCTCGCACCTCCACAATCCCCCCTCGATGGCATCTGGCAGGGTCAGGGGGGAGAACTGGTGCTGGTCATGTATGGGAATTTTCGCATCTATGCCGATGCGGACACTTACCGTGACGGGCGTTACGAAGTGAGTAATGACCGGCTCATCATGCACGATCCTGAAACAGGGGCGCAGCGGTCCTATGAATTTGCTCTCAGTGAAGGCCGTATGGTTCTCAGAAGTCAGGATGGACAGCTGTTGCTGTTCCGCCAACTACCGATACCCATCCCACCCTACACCCTCTTCTCCGGCCAGACCCCCGCATCAACCAAGCAACAGACTGCCACCGACAAAGAGTAGAAAAACCGCGAACACTCGTTTCAGATGATCACCGTGCAGACGATGGGCGAGTGATGCGCCAAGTGGCGCAAACAGTGTGCTGGTAATTACGATAATGAGCACCACTGGCCAGTAGACATAGCCGCTGCTGACCGCAGGCAAACCTTCCAGTCCCCATCCCATAAAGATGAAACTCAGGGCCCCTGACAGGGCAATCGGCAGACCGCAGGCGCTTGAAGTGGCCACCGCCTTGCGCATCTCTATGCCAGTGAAATTCAGAAAAGGCACTGTCATACTCCCGCCGCCTATGCCGACCAGGGCGGAAACCAGGCCGATTACGCCGCCTACCAGTGAGGTCATGAAAGGGCCGGGTGAAAAGTGACTGGCCTCTGTTTTAACCCGGAAATAGAGGTGCAATCCGACCAGGATGGCAAATACCCCGAAAATCCGCTGTAAAAGATCCCCCGCCAGGATGCCGGCAAGCATCCCTCCCAGCCAGGCGCCGAGCAGAATCCCCGGGGTCAGCAACGCAACCTTCCGCCACAGCACTGCGCCGCGCTTATGATGGGCAATGATGGCTGAAATTGAGGTCACCACGATCGTGGCCAGTGAGGAACCCACCGCAATGTGGGTACTGTGTGACTGATTAACGCCGACAATGGGAAGGCCCCAGATAAGGGCCGGAACGATGAGCAGCCCTCCTCCCACCCCAAACAGGCCCGCCACAATGCCAACCAGGCCACCGAGTAACAGAAACAATAGAAAGGGATAAAGCCCGAAGCTGGAGAGGAGAGTTTCCATCGGGTTAATGTTACTGTTAATGACAGCGCAGGAGAAATCGGTTGTTTCTCGGCGCTATCCTGTTCAAAATTCCACATCGCCAAGCAGTTGAAACGAGGATATTCAGTATGGCAATAAACAAGGTCTGTATTTTGGGTGGTTGCGGCTTTGTCGGAAGCCATCTGGCAGCTCACCTGAGCAGCCAGGGTATCGCCTGCCGCATCATCACCCGCCATCCTCATCGCTATCGCCATCTGGCAGTCAATCAGGGCGTTGAACTGGTCAGCGCCAAACTGTTCGAGGTCAAATCGCTGGCTCAACAATTTTCCGGCTGTGATGCGGTCATCAACCTGATCGGTATACTCAATGAAAGCGGCAAGGGCGAGTCCTTTCGCCGCTTCCATGTTGAATTGGTCGATCTGATTGTTGACGCATGCAATCTGGCAGGCATACCCAGGCTGCTGCATATGAGCGCCCTGCATGCCGATGAAGCCAGAGGATCCAGCGAATACCTGAGAAGTAAAGGGGAAGGGGAAAACCGGGCGCATACCCATGGCGGCGCTTCAATCAAGGTCACCAGTTTCAGACCTTCCGTCATTTTCGGCCCTGGCGACAGCTTCTTCAACCGTTTTGCCGGTCTCTTGAAAATTTCACCTCTGGCTTTTCCACTGGCCTGCCCGGATGCACGCTTCGCACCCGTGTATGTGGGCGATGTTGCACAGGCCTTCATGCACGCATTGCGTGACACGAGCACTTTCGGCAAACATTACGACCTGTGCGGCCCGGAAATTTTCAGTCTGAAACAACTGGTCGAGTACACTGCCCGCACCCTAGGTCTGCGGCGCCTGGTCATCGGACTCGGCGACCTCCCCTCCCGACTCCAGGCACAGGTTCTGGGTTATATGCCTGGCAAGCCTTTCTCCATGGATAACTATCTGTCGCTGCAGACAGACAGCGTCTGTGAAAGCAACGGCCTTGACGCACTCGGCATAGTTCCGCACAGCATCGCAAGCATCGTTCCGGGCTACCTTGTCAATCAAAGCTATCGTGGTCGTTTTGATCGCTACCGAAAGTTGGTGTAGCAAAGTTCAGCGCACACCAGATGGCACACGGTTCTGCGCCTGACGGTATGCCGAGCCACACAGTACTCTTAACAGCCTGTTTTTTATAATTAACCGTTTATCACTCAGCGACAGCTGAGTGATTTCTATGTCATGTCTGGCCACAAATTGATCCGTGAGTGATATAGAACGCGACAAACAACCTCAGATAAATCCATTGTATATTGTAATATTATAATTTTCTGATATACTGAGGAATCTAGTAGCAAATGGTAGTAGTGCGATGAATAAGAAGTTTTTGATTCTCGCTGCCTTGTTTCTCGTTTCTGCATCCTCTCTGACATCCGGAGAGATGCTCAAATGCACAGCGAAAGATTGGGCTCAGACATCCAGAACAGCCCAACATTCGAAAGCCCCCATCCTGATCCTTTTCACCGCCCATGAGTGCGCCTACTGTGAAAAGCTCAAGCAGGAGGTGTTGAAGCCTATGTTTCAGAAGGATCTTCAAAACCAACTCGCGGTTGTCCGGGAGGTCGATATCAATACCGGGGGTAAAATGACCGATTTCGACGGTGAGCGAATTCGCAGCCGCCAGTTCAAGGATCGATATCAGATCTTTGCCACCCCAACCCTGTTGATTCTGGATACCGATGGAAATCTGTTGGCCAGCCCTATCGTCGGATATAACTCCAAGGAACAGTATCAGGCGTTATTGGAGTCTCATCTGGACGAGTACCGCATGGCGCAAAAATAGTTGAGCGGTTCGGCTGCGCACCCCGGTTAACCGACCGACGCTGCAGTATCCAGGAATAAAAATGAACTGAATGGAGATTCTTCTTATACTCCTTTGAATCTCCCGCTGTCAGGACACAATAAGTGCGCAGAATCATCCTTGGCTTACTGGGCAGCGCCCTGCTGTTGACCACCCACCTCAATCTGGGTTGGTCTATGGAGCACAGCGGCATACCTTTGACCCCCAACCTGCAGCAGGATGCGGAATTCGCGAAGCAGGACGGAAAACCGATCTTATTGATGATCTCCCAGGACCACTGCCCCTATTGCGACCTGATGAAGCGCGAAGTTCTGCACCCCATGGAGCTGGGCGGGGCTTATAAAAACAGGATTCTGATGCGGGAGATCCTGATCGATACGGGCCTGCAGATCACTGACTTTCAGGGCAGGATGCAGGATGCGGCGGTTTTCTCACGCAGTTACGGGGTTCACCTCACGCCTACCCTGCTGTTCCTCGACCCACAGGGAAATGAGTTGGTGCAACGTATCGTCGGTATCAACACTGTCGAGCTGTTCAGCTTCTATCTGGATGCGGCCATCGATGAAGCCACGGAAAAGATGCAAGCCAGACGCGCCACTCAACTTCAATAGCCCTCAATCAGGATCGAGCGCCTGTAATTTTTCCGGTATCGGATATTCGGGGTATCTGCTGCTGAATGCCTTCAGCTCCTGTATCGCCTTGCTACGCTCTCCACGGCGCAGAGAGTTTTGGATGCGCTCCAACCAGGCGGCCGGATCCTCCACAACTTCATCAGCCTGCAGGGCTTTAACGTCATGCTCCGAAATCTCGGCCTCATCCCTTTCCCTCAGGGCGTCAAACGAACTGCCTGTAGTTACTGATCCCTCGGGCGCTGACTTTTGCAGTTGCAGCCGGTTCTCTTCAATGCCTCCCGGGGCGGATTCCCACATCATGCCAGGTGCAGGTGAGGACAGTTTCTTTTCAGCCCGGCGTACGGCTGGTGATTCTGCAGGCATTTCGGCACTGAAATCCTCCAGCGTTTGCGGCAGGCGTGGCGCTTGATCCTGCAGCTTCAGGGTAAGCGTAAGCCCCAGCAGCACGACAGCCGCGGATGACACCGGCAGCAGCCAGCGCCGATGTCGATGATGAGCCGCGGCTCTTGCCTCTGCCAGAATCCTTGCCTCCAGTGCAGCGCCTGGCTCCGCGTCTCGGGTCGCGCGGTAGAGTCTGCTGATTGCCGGATCATCGCTGTCTTCAGGTTTTTTCTGTCGGTCTGTCACAAACAATCCTCCAGCATCTGACGTAATCGTTTCAGCGCATAGCGCATCCGGCTCTTCATGGTCTCACGCCCCACCCCGAGCATGCCGGCGATCTGCTCCAGGGTCAGGCCCGATTCCTCCTTCAGCAAAAAGACCTCTCGCTGCTCCTGGGGCAACTGCTTCAGTTCCGTCTTCAGACGTTCAGCGCAATCCTCACTGTGCGATTTCTCATCCGGCGTCGGCTGAGGGTCCGGTAACTCATCCAGCACGGCAGCATCAGTAACCAGCTGCAAGCGCCGGCGGCGATAACTGTCGATCTGCAGATTTCTCGCAATCTGAAACAACCAGGCCTTGAAGGAGCCATTGGCAAAACGCTGCTTGGCATGAATCGCCCGGGACCAGGCCTCCTGATAGAGATCCTCCGCTTCCGCCTCAGTGGAGGATGATCTGAGCAGATAGAGATACAGCGACCTGCGATAACGTCCGTAAAGATTCTGAAAGGCCGCCAGATCACCTTTGCGAAAGCGCTGAAAAAGCTCCTCGTCTGTCATCTCATCAATATCACCCAACGAATCCAATACCGGATGGCCTGGGATCAAGCCATCCGCCACACAAGCTTATGACCCAAGACTGGACGCCAGATTAACCAGCCGCAGGAATTCCCCACGATAACCAAACCTGTCCTCGCCCCGGGCCCCTCTGGCCAACTCAGACACGGCAGTATAATCGAACGATTCCGTATAGCGGCCGCCTCGCAGCAGCTGCCCGAAACCCGCCACTGCGGCACTGAAACGGTATGTATCACTGGTGGCGGCCAGATCATCGATGATCGAATCAGCGCCGATCACCCGCTCAATCAGCTTCGAGTCTACACCATGCGGATCTTTGTAGCGCAGGCGGAGAAAAGCGATTTCATCAGCATCGCCATGCACTTCCGGCTGCTGATTTTGATAGCGCAGCGGCTCGAGCCTGCGTCCGGCGCTATTAACCAGCGTCACCTCATACAGCGCCGTAACACTGTGTCCAGCCCCGATATCACCGGCATCCACCTTGTCATTACTGAAATCTTCCCGCGCCAGCAGGCGGTTTTCATAACCGATCAGGCGATACTCAGCGACCAGGCTCGGGTTCCATTCGATCTGGATCTTCACATCCTTGGCGATCGTTTCCAGGGTGGCCGAGAGTTCATCCACCAGCACCTTCTGCGCCTCATTGATGGTATCGATATAGGCGTAGTTACCATTGCCCTTATCAGCCAACTGCTCCATGAGGTGATCATTATAGTTACCCTGACCGAAGCCAAGAGTTGTAAGAGTGATCCCCTGCTGACGTTTCGCTTCGATCAGATCCATGAGTTGTTGATGATTCACCGTACCCACGTTGAAATCACCATCGGTAGCCAGAATCACCCGATTGATGCCGTTGGGAATCTTCTCCTGCTCCGCCATCGCATAGGCCAATTGAATACCTGCGGAACCATGCGTCGAACCACCCGCCGTCAAACGATCCAGCGCCGCCATAATCCTGGCCCGTTCGCTACCTTTGACGGGTTCCAGCACAACCCCCGAAGCACCGGCATAGACCACCAGGCTCACCCGGTCGTTTTCATTCAACTGTTTCACGAGCAGTTTGAAGGCGGATTTCAGCAGCGGCAGTTTATCCGCTGAATTCATCGAGCCGGAAACATCGATTAGAAATACCAAGTTTGAAGCGGGTCTCTGGCCCTTGGCCGATTGCATACCCTTGATACCGACATGCACAAGGTGGCTGTTCGGGTTCCAGGGTGTCCGGCTCACTTCCGTAATCAGACTGAAAGGCTGTTCACGACTCTCCGGCATTGCGTAGGCATAGTCAAAATAATTGATCATTTCCTCGATGCGCACCGCATCAGTCGCCGGCAAACGGCCCTGATTCAGTGAACGGCGCACCAGTGAATAGGCCCCGGTATCCACATCCACGCTGAAGGTGGAGACAGGGGTCTTCAGTACGGACTGGACTGCGTTATCGATGATCTGTGCAAAGCGGTCGCGCTCCACCGGGGCACTGGCATTACGAATCGATGCCAGATCACTCTCGGCTTGCGCATACCCCGGCATACTCTTGCGCAACGCCGGTGCGACGGCTTGCGGGCTTGCGCTTCCGGCTATCTCATCAAGACTGAGGACCTTCTCCTCTTCCCTGGTGCGCAGTTCTATAACTTCGGGACTTCCAAGAGAGGCCGGAACGTCTGTACTCTTTGTCGCGCCGGTGCTGGATGTTTCATTATCCGGCGCCGTACCGCAGGCCGTGAGCGCCGCTGCCAGCAGCATCACCGAAAATCTGTACAGGATTCGATTGGATCGTTTCATCGCTATTCTCCTTGTTGAGTTGGTACTCTGGAGAACGCAGAAAATTGAGCAGCGGGGTTAAACCGGTTGTAACCATGCCTCAAACAAGACTTTTAATTCTTAATTTGGCAACATATCACTTATTATTATGCTGGTGTGAGAATCAGCTGTGTGCAGAAGAGTCAAACACCGTTGCATGGATACCGTGAACCCATTAATCTTAAGGTATGATTGATTCATTCGGAAATCGTGCAACATCAGACTTATTTCATGGCATATCAAGTGGTCGTGTCAGAAAACTACCCTCCCAAATCAGGGAATCAGCGCTATATAAATTGGATGTACTCAACGCTGCCCAATCACTAGAAGATTTGAAATCACCACCAGGTAATAGATTGGAGGCTCTTAAAGGTGATTTTGCAGGTTTCCATAGTATTCGCATCAACAATCAATGGCGTATTGTATTTAGGTGGGAAGCTTCAAATGCATATGATGTACAGATAATTGATTACCATTAACGGGTTATTGGAGACGTCAATATGATTCCATCCAACAGAATTGCAACCCATCCAGGGGTTATTCTACTTAAAGAGTTTATCGAGCCAATGGGGATATCACAAAAAGCACTGGCAACTCATATTGGTATACCTGTACAAAGAATCAATGAAATTGTAAGAGGTAAGAGAGGCGTATCTCCGGATACAGCTTGGCTTCTTTCAGAGGCTTTCAATACATCACCTGAGTTTTGGCTTAATTTGCAAGCCATCCATGATTTATCGCTTCATAAGCCAAAAAATCATATTCAACCTCTGGTGGCAGCTAGCGCATAGCCAGGGGCTGCAGGGGACACCCGCTATCGTTCACCCACCTGAGCCCAGCCATTGAACTAAACTGCTGCGGGTGGCCTACCCAAATTACCCTCTGAGTCATCCTCGACCAGACTCCAGAGGGAAAAGGGTCAGGGAAAAGGGTCAGTTCTCGCATTGTAACATCGAAGTTATCAACGATAACTCTGATCATAGGGAAAAGGGTCAGTTCTCGCATTGTAACATCGAAGTTATCAAAGGGAAAAGGGTCAGTTCTCGCATTGTAACATCGAAGTTATCAACGATAACTCTGATCATAATCACTCCCACTCGGAGGACCAGAACTCCGCCCAACACACTTGTACTTATAATAAGACATGTTATGCTTGTCCGGTATATTGTACATAGATGGAAATCGTAGATGAGAGTTATTAATTTTTCCGACGCCAGAAATCGACTAAAAAGCGTTTTAGATCAGGTGGTTGATGATTCAGATTTCACAATTATTACACGTAGAGACGCCGAAGATGCTGTTGTCATGTCTCTCGATCATTTCAATGGATTAATGGAGACTGTGCACCTGTTAAAGAGCCCAGCCAATACTGCACACTTGGCAAAATCGATCGCCCAATATCGATCTGGAAAGGTCGAAAACCATGGGTTAGTTGATGATTGAAATATTGGCATGGACCAGGGAATCCTGGAAGGATTACGTTTACTGGCAAGGTCAGGATAAGAAAACACTAAGGCGCATTAATAAACTAATTACCGAGACTCAAAGAACACCATTTGAGGGGGTCGGTAAACCTGAACCTCTGAAAGAGAATTTGTCTGGCTTTTGGTCTCGTCGCATCGATGAAAATAATCGGTTAGTGTATGTAATTGACGACAACCAACTCACGATCATTTCTTGCAGGTATCACTATGAAAAATGATTTAATTTAATCGGGGGGACTGTCGTGAACTGATTTCTCACACTGTAACATCGAATCTATATTAACTGCCGCGCCATCAAAATTGGCTGTAGTGCCCAACGATAGCAAAAATATATACGTACTTATTTTCGAGTTTATAAACAACTCTGTCTTTTTAGCTAATTCGCCGAGACCATAATCCAGACTGGTAGTGTTTCAATGGTTCGGGTTTCCCGATACCAGTGGCAGGATCGTCACGCAGCATTTCCTTCAGTACCCGGCAAAGTGCATTGTGAAGTTTCTTATCTTTCTGCCTGAGTTCTTCATAGGCAATCTATTTATTGCCTTCAAACACCAGTGATCTCATCGAGTTGCTCAGCAGTTTGCTTAAACCCTTCACCATTCAAGTGGGTTTCCATAGAAGCAGCAATTTGCTTCATTAAATCGGTGTTTTGTAAGACGTATAGGGTTTCCTGCTCCCGTTCCCATTCCTCGGCGCTAATGACCACAAAATCCTCACCGGAACGGCGCGTAACCTTGATCGGCATATGTTTATTAAACACCTGTTCTGCGAAGCTATTCAGGTTATCTCTGAACTTGTTTACACTTACAGTATCCATGGATTGACTCTCAGTAGCGTACGGTCTTACCGCACATGATAGTTAGGGAGAACTACCAACACAGTTCAACTGGACGCAATTTCCCGCTGCACTTCAATTGCAGGCTATCAACCGCCACCTTCCGCACCTGCTTCACTTCGCTTCACACTTTCCCAGGCGGCATCCAGTTTTTCCAATGACAGCTCATGCAGGTCAGCATGGCCAGCGGCGTGCAGCGTTTGCTCCATGGCGCGGAAACGCCGTTCAAACTTCTCGTTGGCGCGACTCAATGTCTGTTCCGCATCCATGCCAAGCAGTCGCACCAGATTGACCATGGCAAACAGCAGGTCGCCGAGTTCATCCTGCAGCGGGGCCTGCTCGCCCTGCTCCATCTCGGCCTGGACCTCGTCCAGTTCTTCATGCACCTTGTCCACGGCGCCGGAGGCATCCGGCCAGTCGAATCCCACCCGCGCCGCCCGCTTCTGCAGCTTCTCCGCCCGGATCAGGGCGGGTAAGGCGCGCGCCACGCCATCCATCTGACTGGGGTTTTCCGAGCTACTGCATTGCGCCCGCTCGTCCGCCTTTTTCTGCTCCCAGGCATGGCGCAACTGTTGTTCATCGTGATACTCCGCATCGCCGAAGACATGGGGATGACGGCGGAGCATCTTGTCACAGATGCCTTGCGCCACAGCATTGAAATCGAAATGCCCCTCTTCCCTGGCAATCTGGCTGTAGAAGACGATCTGAAACAGCAGATCGCCCAGCTCGTCGCGCAGTTCCCGCATATCGCCCCGCTGGATGCTGTCCGCAACCTCGTAGGCCTCCTCCAGGGTATAGGGGACGATGCTGCTGTAGGTCTGTCGCCGGTCCCAGGGACATCCGCCATCCGGGTCCCGCAGGCGCGCCATGATCTCAAGCAACTGCTGCATGGCTTGCATCAACCGATACCTCCGGGTAAATCTGAAAAGTGATTTGAGTTGATTGTTTCAGTCCCTTGCCGGGCGGCCCGGTAAAGTTCGTTCAGGCCACTCTTCTCCAGTGAGTAACTCAGTGCGGACTGCTGCATAACTCAGAGCCTGTCCCGCAGGTTCAGCAGGCCAAAACCGGACAGCTCTGTCTGCAGCGCCTTCGTCAAACCCAATACTTTGAACCGCTCGCCCATCTCCGACGGCAGGGTCAGGCGCTTGACCCCCTGCACCAGCGCCATGTGTCTGGCGAGATCATTCGGGTCCGATGCTGCAACGATCTCACCCAGGCCATTCGCCATCAAAAAGTGCGCCTGTGTGGTATAACCGGCCAGGTTGAAACCCGACTCAACCCCCACTGCGGCGGCGGCTGAAAAATCCACATGGCTGGTGATGTCCTGCAGCCCGACCCAGCGAAACGGATCCGCATGGGCGCGATGGCGATAATGGCACATCAGGGTGCCCCTGCTGCGCTGAGCATGATAGTACTCGGACTGAGGATACCCATAGTCGATCAGCAGCACTGCGCCCTGCCCCAGCATTGCCGACAAAGCCCGCAACCAGGATGCCTGGCGCAGATTGACCTCAGAGACATAGCCTTCCTCAAATCCACCCGCAGCGCTGCTGATCGCGGATACAGCCTTTGCCAGGCCGGGGCTTTCAGCGGGGGCGAAGACCTCCTGCAACCCTTCCCCATCCAGCTCTACATAGCACTCCTCGATGCCCTCTGCTCCGATCCGAAAGCGGCTCACCGGCAGCGCATCCAACAGCTCGTTGGCAACCACCATTCCGGAAAACGTCTGGGGCAGGTGATCCAGCCATTTCACCCGCGGCAGCAGATCCGGCACCCGCTGCAGCAGGGTCTCTGTTTGCCGCTGCCGAAGATCCGGGCTGATCTCCAGGATCTGATAGCTGTCCGGTAAGGCATCAAGCCGGGCAAGCTCGGCAAGCATATCCGCCGCCAGCACACCAGACCCGGCGCCAAACTCCAGAATATCGCCTCCCCCCAGAGCTGCCAGGACCTCCCGAGCCTGACGCGCCAGACATTGGGCAAACAGCGGCGAAACCTCGGGAGAGGTGACAAAATCCCCTGCCTCGCCAAATTTACGGCTCCCGGCCACGTAGTAACCCAGCCCCGGCGCGTAGAGGGCCAGCTCCATAAACTGGTCAAAGGGGATACGCCCCCCCGACCGGGTGATGGCCTGCCGGATCTGTTCCAGCAGTCTGTCACTCACAGCCAGGGCCTCCGCACCCGGTTCAGGCATTTCCGTGACAGAGGGGCGTCGAGAGGATGTAAAACAGTCCGGCATGGTTTCTGAAACCCGCAATAATTGGTTAGAGTAGGAGGATCATTCAATCATGGAGACCAAGTGTGACGCAAAACCCTGAGTCGCTGTCCGGAAAATGCGCCCTGATCACCGGCGCGGCGCATCGCATCGGGGCAACCGTTGCGCGCATTCTGCATGCCGCAGGCATGGATCTCGTACTACACTACCGCAGCTCCAGCGAGGCCGCGGAGGCCATTCAGCAGGAACTGAATGGCCAGCGTGCGGATTCCGTCCGTCTGATCCAGGCGGATCTGCATGACACCGCGAGGCTCGATCAGTTGATCACGGCAACAGTCGACTTCAAAGGGCGGCTCGACCTGCTGGTCAACAATGCCTCCAGTTTCTATCCGACACCCTTGGCCGAGGCGAGTCTGGCTGATTGGGATGATCTGATCGGCAGCAACCTGAAGGCACCCTTTTTTCTCTCCAAGCTGGCCGCTCCCCTGTTGAAGGAAAGCGCCGGCTGCATCATCAATCTGGTGGATATACATGCTGAGCGGCCACTCAAAGACCACCCGATCTATTCAATCGCCAAAGCAGGCAATGCCATGCTGGTGAAATCACTGGCCCGGGAACTCGGCCCGGAGATCCGCGTCAATGGCGTGGCGCCTGGCGCCATTCTCTGGCCTGAACAGGGGCTTGGCGCCGACGAGCAACAGGAAATCCTCAGCCGCACCGCCCTGAAACGCGCCGGCTCACCGGATGACATCGCCAAGACCCTGCTGTTTCTGGTGCGGAATGCAGACTACATCACCGGTCAGATCATCGCTGTAGATGGTGGCCGGACATTGCAGCAGTAGCGGCTAATCAGCAGTAAAACTGTCAGACTGAACGTTAAATCAACCGGAGGATTTTTATGGCTCACTATCAAGGCAGCTGCCACTGCGGCGCAATTCGTTTTTCATTCGAACATCCACCTATCGACAAGGGCCTACGCTGCACCTGCTCGATGTGCTCACGCAAGGGGGCGATGATGACGCCGCAAGCAATGGCCCCTGAGAACTTCAAGTTCGAAGCAGAGGATGGCGCGCTGGGACTCTACCAATTTGGCGCCAAGACAGCCAAGCACTACTTCTGCACCAGGTGCGGCATCTACCCTTTCCATGAAACCGCGCGTTTTCCAGGACACCTGAGAGCCAACCTGGGTTGCGTGGAAGGCATCGACACTTTTGCCCTGGAAGCAGAGGTCTTCGATGGCAAGCGGCTCTTGTAGCCTGGGATCTTTACACGAAAACAAGGGAAAGGCGCTGGTGTATCCGGTTGTTTAACCTGCATTCATGATTAACAGGGATGTATTGAGCAACGTGGCATAACAGACCCACAGCACATATGGCGCAAAGAGCATTCCCGCCACTCGATCGATGCGCCAGAACATGAGTGAGTTGAGCACGATAACCGCTAGCAGGATTACGATTCCGATCAGCGCAAGGTCGATTCGCTGAAGACCAAAAAACAGATATGACCAAAGCAGATTCAGGACTAGTTGCAGGCTGAATACCAACAGCGCCTTCTGCTCTGCGCTCGATCCGACCCGCCGCCATACTCGCCAAGCCGCTATTGCCATCATCACATACAGGGTTGTCCAAACCGGCGCAAACAGCCAGTCCGGGGGATTGAAATCCGGCTTATTAAGCGTCTGATACCAGGTATCGACGCTGCTAGCGGTTATCACTCCGCCTATAACACCAACCAGCAGACACAGAACCAGAAACAGGATCAATCCCATGAGATTCCTGATGCTTTTTGTCTTGTCATTCATTTGTCTGACCATGGCAATTGTATGGCGATAAGCCGACATCCAGAATCTCTTGCATGAGCAAGATTTTCATATCTCCTATTCACTATTCTGCTGAGTCCTGCTCTATCCGAGACTCAATCCAAGACCTGATGCGCGCATTCCAGTCCGGTCTTTCTGGTGGTATTCATTGTGATATCCCGCATCATGGTTAATCAAACTGATGACAATCCTTGTTACAGCGACTGTAACAAGTCCATAAATCTTAGCCACGCGTTAAATTGTACAATATGTGTATAGTAATATACAATTATTTCCTATACATTTAATTTAAATGTGTTTAAACAGGGGATGCGACATGGGCAAGCAAGTAATTAACCGGTGTACAGAACAAGTAGTCAGGCACCCCAAGGATTCTCAACCCAATAGAGACAAGCCCCAATCGGAGACATCGTCATGACAAACGAACGCCGCGTCACCAGCTCCCGGCTTGGCCGGTTGACACTGATGGGCAAGCTGGCTGGCGGTATCGCCGGCAACCTGGTCAGTGAAGGGGCCCGACAGCTTGCGCAGGGGCGCCGTCCCCAGCTCAGCGAGCTGATACTCACCCCTGCAAACGCACATAAACTGACAGAACATCTATCGGAGATGCGGGGCGCGGCGATGAAAGTCGGGCAGCTGTTGTCCATGGACAGCGGCCATCTGCTGTCGCCTCAACTCAGCAGCATCCTTGCGCAGTTGCGTGAAGATGCGCATCAGATGCCCTTGGGACAAGTGGCAGAGGTACTCGAAGAAGCCTGGGGCTCAGGGTGGGACAGTAAATTTTCACGGTTTTCCTTCACTCCGCTGGCTGCCGCATCCATAGGACAGGTGCATGAGGCGCAGTTGAAAGACGGGCGGCGACTGGCGGTCAAGATTCAGTATCCCGGCATTCGTCGCAGTATCGATAGTGATGTTGACAATGTGGCTGCTTTGCTGCGCTTATCCAGCGCTATTCCCGCTGAGATCGATTTCACACCCCTGCTCGAGGAAGCCAAACTCCAGCTGCACAGCGAGGCTGACTATCTGCAGGAAGCGACAGCAATAGCTCATTATTCTCGTGAACTGGGCGAAGATCCCCGCTATGAGACGATGGATGTCATCGATTCACTCACCACACGGGAGGTGCTGACCATGAGCTTCCTCGACGGCAAGCCGATCGAAAGCCTGGCAGAGGCCCCGGCAGCGAATAGAAACAAGGTTGCAGCCGCACTGCTTGAGCTGGCGCTGCGTGAAGTATTTGATTGGGGGCTGGTGCAAACCGACCCTAACTTTGCCAACTATCTTTACCAGCCGGAGACAGGTCGCATCCAGCTCCTGGATTTTGGCGCGACCCGTATCTATGCGGCAAAGCGACAAGCGGCGCTGCAGGGTCTACTGATTGCACTGCTCGAAGGAAACGACACTGATGTCGCGCGTTGCGCGGTAGACGTCGGTTACTTGGATGAACAGGACCCAACGAACTACCATACACGGGTGATCGAGCTGTTACGCACCGCCACTGAACCAGCGCGCCTGCCTGGTGATTATGCGTTTGCCAACTCTGACCTTGCCAAGCGAATGAGTGAGATCGTCGTGGATATGCGGCTGCATGAAAAATTTACCCGAATACCACCCCCTGAGATACTCTTCCTGCACCGTAAGCTGGGCGGCTTGTATCTGCTGCTGAGTCGTTTACGCGCCACGCTACCCGTCAATCGACTGGTCACTCCCTATCTGTCACAGTCACAAGGGCGGCTGCATACAGCGGCTGCGCAACTGGCATAATCTGCGTATAAATGCCGATAATGACTGAAACTGTTAACCACCAAATTTGCTCGAGATTGCCAATGCCATCACACCAGCGCCCGATACATAACATTTCATTGATCCTGACTGGAATACTGACATCCACATCGCTTACCTGTTGGGGAGCGGACAGGCCCACTGACCCTGTATGGAAATATGCAGTGGAAGCAGGCGCTATCAGCCGCAGTGACACATCAGTTGACTCAGGTGGGGACATCTCCCATGACAGTTTCGCACTCAGGCTCTCTGCCAGACGCAGCTGGACAGACCACCTCTCTGCAGGCTTTTCTTTCGGCTATACACAAGACAGCTACGATTTCCACGATGTGGCAGCGTTTGCCAATACTCAACCATGGAGCGAGATACACAGCTTACGCCTTAGCCTGCCAATCAGCTATGACACAGGAGATGCATGGAATTTTTTTGTCATCCCATCCTTGCGCTTTAGCGCAGACAAACAAGCCGAATTGAGCGAGGGCCAGGAGACCGGAGTAATCGCGGCAGCGGGATATCGCTTTAACGACCGTCTGACACTGGGTCCCGGCATCGGGTTTTTTACGGAGATCGAGGGCGACAATAACCTTTTCCCTATTCTGATCATCAATTGGCAGATGACTGACACCCTATCGGTTGAAACCGGCCGCGGACTTGCGGCCAGTCAAGGACCTGGCATCACTCTACGCTGGCGGCCTGATGCTGCATGGACCTTCAGCCTGGGAGCACGCTATGAGAAACAGCGCTTCCGTCTGTCTGATGATGGTATTGCGCCGGAGGGAGTTGGCGTGGAGAAATCCGTGCCTGTCGCTTTCGGCATCAAATACGCTTTTTCACGCAGCACAGAATTCAGTGTTCTGGCTGGCTCCGAATTTGCGGGTCGACTGAAACTGGAAGACAGGAATGGCAATGAAATAACTGCGGCTGATCTGGACAACAGTACCCTTTATAGGTGGAGTATTTTCCTACCGGTTCTGAGATCTTGTCATACAGCATTCGGCGGAAACCACTCACTCACCTCATTCAGCCGGGTCACATGGATGTAGCGTTGGATATCAATGCGAAAGAATGCATTGCCGGTTGCGCAGATAAACTCTTGCATCAGTGGATGTTTTTTGCATAGGGCCCTCTGCCAAAGCTCAATTTCATCCACTTGGCACAATTGCACCGCGCGTCCGGTAGCCGTCAATGCATCGATACATGAGTTATCATCAGGCTGAGCATCCGCTCGGTTATCCACCACCAGCGCAACCTGTTCGCATGCGCAGAGCAGTCGATATTTATGCGTATCGATTGGCGTTGCGAAAACCGCTGCATTTAATTGCGGATTCACCGTAAAGGCGATAACCGAACCGTATGGCTGCCCATCCCCTTGAGTGCACAACACCGCATAGGGCTGACTTGTCATTAATTCATGAATAGTGTCAAACATATCAAACTACCGGGCCAGGCAATCTACTTGAGAGCAAGGGGTTTTACGGGTGCCCGCATCCAGTCTGTGTCATTGCGCCAGTCGATATCCGGATTATCCACGTAGAGTTCCACCTCATTGCCATCCGGATCCTTCAGATAGAGGCTATGACTGATGGTGTGGTCAGCCATTCCATCAATCACATGACCGGCGTCATTCACCCGCTGTCTGACCTGCGCCAGAGTGTCGAGATCGTCACCGACTTTCCAGCCGGTATGGTAGAGACCGATGCGCTTGCCCTGCAGCGGCCCTGCGGCATCCCCCACCTCGATCAACAACAGTTCATGATGGGTGCGGCCACCGCTCAACAGGGCGCCGCGTCCGTTAAAAATATATCCTTTCACCTGAAGGCCCACAGCCTCGGTATAAAACTGCACCGCAGCATTCAACTGCCTCACATAAAACACCACATGTCCCAGTTCGCTCACCCTAACCTCCCCACCGACCACGAGAGTCTAATGGTTTATAGACACTCATGATCAGGTGCAGTTTTCCAATCGCTTACGCAAGGTTTCAATGATTGGATCCGCCAGATGCTGCATATCCGGCGGTATCACCTCATACAGATACTCCACTTCATCCAACACTGTCTCAATCTCATTGCGCTGTGTCAGCGAGTCCATTTCCTGCGAAACCTGATTGAGATAGGCATAAGGATCAATGCCATGCATGTTTGCACCTCTTTCCGTCTGGTTAGTGAGTCAGTCGCCGGCTGCTCCGCTATCGGATAGGGCGACTCGCATGTGGTGCGAGAGAGATCAGTTGATGGAGCCTGTATCGGGGTTGTCCGCCATGGCGTCAAAAATCCCCTTCAAACCAGACAGATCTCCGGATCCATGCATCTCCATGTTGAGGTAGTCGTCCCGGTTTTGCAGCGTCTCAAAGTAGATCTTGATGGCGTTTTCACCCATACCTTCGGTTATGAAGGGTGCATTTTCCAGGTCAGTAACATCATTCAGTGACATGGGATCCAAGGTCGTGACTCGCATATTGTCTTCTCCACAAAAATTTAATCGGTATCTCATCCTGTCATCGCTACATGAGCAACATCCACTCACGATTGATGCCTTGAATACAATTGTACATTTCAATTTGAAATGTACAAGTTTTTTATCTATTATCTTTACATTACTTGAATATAACGACGAGTTAAGCTTTGGCAAACCGTTTCATAGGCGTGAGTGATTTTCAACATGGCCGCCCACTGCGTCTGGGCATAGCGGCTGTGAACCTCGGCAGCTCTCGAGTAACCAGGAGATCGTTTTGATGCAAGATTCAGCCAAACAAGCTTCCACCCCGAAGATTGCCGTGAGTGCCTGCCTGCTCGGTCACCCGGTGCGCTACAACGGAAGACACAAACGCGACCGTTTCATCACCGACCAGCTGAGCCAGGTTCTGCAATTCATTCCTGTCTGTCCGGAAGTGGAGGCCGGCATGGAGAGCGCCCACCGTGCAAGCTATCGGGCATTTGTCGGCCCCATACCTGAGTTCGCAGGCATACGTCAGGCCTGTGGTAACAGGCTATGCGTAAATCCTGACCACCTTGAACAATTTACTCAACAGAACCAACGGAGATCACCATGAACAGTATGGCGACGTCCACACACAACGAAGCACAGATTCTTGACGAGCACGGTCTCGCCTCAGTCACCTTCACAGTAAAATGGTCAGACGAGCGGGCCAGTCACGAAGACCAACTGCACGTGGAGAAATTCAGCGTCTGGCGTGAAGCCGACATTCTCCCACCCGCAATTGGCCAAAATATTCCCGGGATGCGCGCCGGGGAACAAGCCCAGGCAGAGATTCGGCCTGGGGCGGTAATCGATGCCTGGCAGCCAGGCCGGCAGATAGCCACCAAACCCGCCCGCTTTAACCGTCATCATCGTCGTGGCCTGCAGGTTCACCCCCGTGTCGGGCGCTTTTATCCCCAGGGATTCTTTCAGGGCGTACATGGCATTTTCAAAGATGCGCTGGAGCCCTCAAGAATCACTACGCTGACTCAGGAACAGCTGGAGTTGGACCTCAATCATCCTCTGGCGCGATTCCCCTTGCAGTTACAGTTTCAATTGGAACAGGTGCTGCCGGGATATGATCGGCGTGGAGGACGCTGCATCAGCCCGCTGGATGATCTATTGCTCCATCCTGGTTTTGCCGCACCCCAGGCAGATGGCCGGGCCACTGATTATGGTGACGATCCTGACGGCATGTCGCGCATGGACGAGAGACCCGACCCGGCGTTCTACACCAAACCCCGCCTGGTGCAGCACCTCGACAAGCGCGCCCTGGAGACTGTCAATAGCCTGTACCGTCGACTGGTTCCGGCACAGGCGGAAGTGCTCGATCTGATGGCCAGTTACGACTCCCACCTGCAACACCTGTTCCCGATCAAATTGCATCTGCTCGGCATGAATGCAGAGGAAATGGCCGCCAACCGTACTGCCCACAACTGGGTCGTACAGGACCTGAACACATCCCCCAGCCTGCGCTATGAGAATGACTGCTTCGATGCCTTGGTCTGCACAGCATCAATCGAGTATCTGACCCAACCCGGCAGGGTATTGGCTGAGACCCTGCGTGTACTGCGTCCGGGCGGCCTGATGATTATCACATTCAGCAACCGCTGGTTCCCGAGCAAAGCGATACGCATCTGGAGTGAACTGCATGAGTTCGAGCGGGTGGGCATGGTGACGCAGTGGCTGCAGCAGGCCGGCTTTACCAACCTGAACACCTTCTCATCCCGCGGCTGGCCACGCCCTGCCGATGATCCCCATGCGGGTCAAACAGCCTTTTCGGATCCTGTGTATGCCGTATGGGGATTCAAGCCCGGGGGCCGACTTCTTCACAGGCGATGCTGACCAATAAGTGCTGGCGATGAAGCTGTTCAAAGACCCTGTGCTGCTTATTTTGTCGGGGTTGCTTGCTACGTCATTATGCGCCTTTGCTGCCGACGCCATACCCTACCCCTATGGTCTGGCGGTGCTTGGTGTATTCATAACTGCTCGGATCATGTATATAAAATGAAATACCTGAAACCTGTCTTGAAGTTTCTCGGAATAATTCTGTTTTCCTACTCTGGCGGTGCGCACCTGATGGCTGACGAGATATTGATAATTGATGACCGCCGGTCTGGTGAACTGAAGTCTGCGGTTGGCTCCAGTTGGCGCATGTTCACCGACGGCGTAATGGGCGGGGTGTCCCGCGGCAGCCTGTCTCTGGATAACATCGACGGTAGAAGCTGCCTGCGCCTGCGTGGTGAAGTCAGCCTGAAAAACAACGGCGGTTTCATTCAGTCCGCACTGGATGTTGCAGGCACTGAGGCCGCTGATGCTTCAGGCTACCAGGGACTCTTGCTTGAAGTGTATGGGAACGACGAGGAATACAATCTGCACCTGCGCACCGATGACGTCTGGCTGCCCTGGCAATCCTACCGCGCATCATTCAGAGCCCCCGCCCGCTGGCAGTCGGTGAAACTGCCGTTTGATGATTTCAGCGGTTATCGCATTGGAAAAAAACTGGATCTCAAGCACCTGAAACGCATTGCCATGGTTGCCATCGGGCAGGAATTCAGCGCTGATCTGTGTTTCGCATCACTGGCGCTGTATCGGGAAACCGACTGACCTCCAGCCCGGACTTTCAATCCATCAAGCTGATGATCCTGCCGGGAGCAGTGGATTCATTTCCAGCATTCCGGTTCCACCTGAATGCTCTCTGCCACACTGCCCAGCCAGATCACTCCATCCTGAATGGTGCATTGCAACTGCATATTGCGTTGCGCCAGTGCAGCCAGTTGGGTGATGCTGGTCTCCGGCAGATGGCTGACATGCAGATTGCTGAAGCGATCCAGTTTGTCACCGAGCTGTTCGAACCAGACTTTGGCGCTGCGGTCGTTATAGGTATAGATCCAGACCTCCCTGGCCCGGCCGCAGGCCTTGCGGATCCTTTTCTCATCCGGCTGGCCGAGATCGATCCACAGCAGAATCTCGTCACTCAATGATTTACACCACAGGTCGGGTTCGTCATCGGTGCTCAAACCCCGGGTGAAGGCCAGATTTTCCTGCGCGTGCCGGGCGAAAGCCAGAATACGCACCAGCATGCGACGGTCGGTCTCGGAGGGATGGCGCGCCAGAGTCAGCGCATAGTCCTGATAATGATTGCGGTCCATGTCCGCAATCTGCAGGTCTATCTTAAAGATGGTCGATTTCAGCGCCATAGCCAGTTGAGCCTTATGAATGATGGGCACTTTTCTCTACTCCTGCCAAACAGGATCATCGGCCTCATAGCCGCATACTACTAGGGCTCCAAAGACTATGCGAATATCTATCGACGGCGGCCATTTTTTTGCAGGACAAGGCGCACTAAACGTGGGTGGAGATAACAATCATTTCATCCCCCTCGGACAGCTCCAGTTGTTGATCCCGGAGCGGATTGAGCTGAACGCCGGGCTCTGCAACGGTTCCTGCTCGACGTATACCGATCGCCACCTCACCATGGGAATTCGCCGCCTGCTGCAATCTGGCAAAGGGATAGGTACCGGCGGTAAGGCCATAGTCCTGGAAATGGCGGTAAAAGATCTCGCTGCCACCAGGGCCGAACAGTTCGTCGAATACAGCCCGCAGTTCTTGCCGCAGGGCTACGCGGGCCAGCATGTGGCTGATGATGACAGGACTGACGATGACCTCCCCGGCCCGGTTCTCCAGAAGCTGGATATTGTCCGGATCGGTCAATTCCACTAGATACTCAGGAGCCTTGGCGCCGTTCGCCACCAGGTCGCGTATCAGCAGATAGCCGAGAATGGTGCGGGCATCGGATTCGTCTCCAGGTTTCAGCCGTTCGCTGGCCAGTAGCACCACATTGTCATAACCGACCGGGTCCAGACTCTCCAATTGCGCAGGCACTGCGTAGTCCAGTTCCAAGTGCCTGACCTTGAGCCCCTCCATGGAGACCCCATGAACCTTGATTAGTCCCTCACGCTTCGCCGCTGAAGTCATGGAGATGACGTCTATGGTGAAGGTCTCGCTGGTATAGGAGGCAAACTCGTCAAGCAGGGCCGGCACCCGGTGATTCCAGCCCAACAACAGGACTCGTCGGAGTCCCGGCATGGTTACTGCGGGCGCCGAGATCTCTTCCGCAAGGGGTTCCGTGCTGCCCAGCGCCGCGGGTGGTGCCGTATCGTCATAACGGCGAGCCAACAGTACCAGCCGATCGCCCTCCTTCAATCGCATCTCATCAGGAGGATTGAGGATGGCCCGGTAACTGCCAGCCTCAAGTCGAGCAACCCCCAGCAGAACGGCCTCGGCAAAGGAACTCGCCAGCTGCTGCACCGTCCCGCCCACCAGATCTGATGCATCACGCACGTATATCTGACTGCCGGACCTGCCGCTCAGCAGTTCGTCATAGATATGGGAGAGCCCCGGATGTCGCACCGTCTGGGCGATCAGGCGGCTGATCACCTGGTCGCCGGCGATGATCTCCAGCGGGCCACGGTAGAGAGAGCGCATGCGGCTGGCAAGACTGAAATCCTGCATCTCTACAATCACGATCGGTAGTTCACCATCTGACTGTTCTTCAAGCGCAGCACCCAGCGTCATCAAGGCCTTGACGGTGCGCGCATCAGCCTGAATCGGGCCGGTGCCGGCAGTGTCCGCGGCCGGAATGATGATCGCCGCAGCATGCGCGAAGTCCACCCGTTGCAAATGATCGAGGCGCAGAGATGAACCATTCCGCAAAATAATCTGGCGGGCGTTCCAGTGCTTGCCGAGTCGGTCCCGGACCTCCTGCATCAGAACCGCATCAGCCTGTTCCGCCAACAAAGCCAGACGCAGACTTCGCGCACCGCGCTGGCGCAGAAAGCGAAGCACCCGGCCCTGCGAGGCCATGATTTCCTCCAGGATGGTGGGTGTACGAGTGGTCCAGCCGAGCACCACGAAATGCTCCTTCAAGGTGACCGGGGTCAGGCCGAATTCCAGGCGCTGCATGGTTTCAACCAGCCATTGAGTCAGAATTGCTATCAGTGAGCCGGTGAAAAGAATAAAGCCCAGTAGGGTGATGACTGCCGAGACCGTGCGCTTGACTCCACCCGCGTCTTCACCGAGATAGCCTGCATCAGTCAGGCGCAGGAAGGCCCACCAAATCGCATCCCCTGTGGATTCGAATTCAGGCACCAGGATGCGGATCAAAATTCCCCCGCCGAGGGAAACGATCAAGACCATCAGCGCAATGACTGCGAAACGTGAAAAGGCCCCCTGCACCATCGCTCTTTCCAAACGGTACATGAGCCAGTCTTTAAGCCGGAAAATCATCGGACGCTTCCTCTGAAAGTGTGCTCGCCAAATTCAATCAGCGAGTGGCCAGGGCCTGTTAACCCTATGCAGGCTATCTATCTCGATTGCAGGATATTCAAGTAGACCGTCGCTGGTAGCTGAAGCCTGGATACCCTCGGTAACCGCTTGGAAAAGTCTTGTGTATATTCTGCTTATACTGCAGAAACAGCGTACTCACTGCTTCTCATCCATGGCCAGACTGCCCTTCCGGCCCACCCCTTTGCCCCTTTCAGGTGGACAAGCGTTGAAGCAATTCTGAGCATGCCGAGAACCAGCAATAAGGCGCTCAGAGCATAGATCTCCTGGGGCTCCAGCTTGTGCTGAAACAGCTGGATCATGATCTCGCGCAGCACAAAAACAATCCCGGCATCCACAATAAAGGTCAGCCGCAGCCGGTTTACTTCGAAATAGTCCACCAGGGAGCGGGACAGTTCGATCAGAATAAACAGAGAGAGGACATCTGCGATAATATTCAGATAACTGCCGGTGATCTTGCCATCATTCAGCAGTCCTCCGAGTTGCAGAAACAGCTTACCCGTTCCGATCATGATCCCAATCATCAAAAACAGTTAGATAACCGCGAAAACCAGCGAGGTTAGATTATTGAATTGCGGCAACAGATGATTATGTAATAGCTCTTTTGCTTTCACTGACAAGCTTAATTATGCAAGCGAATCATATTGTTTAGCTATCATATACCTTAAACTGGCCAAGCATGCACAAGGCGATTGCCGCCTTGCCGTTTCAACAAACCATATCTCCACCCGATGCGCCTCCCGGAGTTCCTGTCTTGCATGGAACATACAGTAAATCGTGGTAACCTAAGCCTACACCCATAATCCGTCCCTGGAATGTTCATGTCCACCCTTGCCAAGGCATCGCCGATACACTTCTGGCTGCTCGCCATGCTGATCATCTGGCAGCCGCAGATTGCTGCAGCGGAAACTCAGCCTACTCCTGTTTCAGCGCGGCAGGGCAAGCTAGTTGACACCGCGCAAATCACCAAACTCTCCGATCAGGCGAAACAGGACAAGGCACTGGACGAAACCACGCGCGGCCAGGTAATGACAACCTATTCCCAGGCCCTGGAGCAACTTGAGCTGTCCTCCCAGTGGCAAGCCAAGGCTGCAGAATTCGAGGCAGCGCGACTGCAGGCCCCGGAACTGCTGCGTAGCCTCAGCGCCGAACTCGGTCTGCCGGCACCCCTGCCCATTGCAGCATCCAGACCCGGCGCCGACCTGGCGGAGCTGACCCAGCAGGTGACCGATGCCGAGGTCGAGCTGGAAACTGTACAGCGTGAGCTGGCCGACCTGAAATCTGAGAAGACACTGCGCAGTGAGAGGCGCCTCGAACTACCCAATCTGCTGGCCAGCCTGCGGGACAGCCTGGATGCCATGAAAACCAAGACGGAGGCCATCGGCTTACCGCCGGCCCTGGCAAAGGCTCAGGAGATATTGAAGGCAGCTAGGCGCGAGGCCATTCAGCATGAGATCACCGCCTATCAGCAGGAACTGCTTAGCTATGAAGCGCGGGGCGATCTCCTGGAAGTCAGGATCGAACTGGCGGATAGACGCGTTACATCTTCCATGCAAACCCTGGCCGCTTGGAGTCAACTGCTCGACAAACAGCGGAGCAATGAGGCCGAAGCTGCACTGCAGGAGGCAGAACGCCAGGCAGAGCAGGCACACCCTGCCTTACAGTCCTTGGCGAAGCAGAATCTGGAGCTGACCCGAAACCAGAGAACACTCACCGAAGCCATTGAAGCGGCGGAAAAGCGCATTACCGATACCGAGCAGGTACTCGGACGACTGGAGACCGAGCTCAAGCGGATCGAAGAACGGGTCGAGGCGGCAGGACTGACCAATGCCATCGGTCAGTTCCTGCGCAGGCAGCGAGCCGACCTTCCCAATCCTCGCAAGCTGCAGAAGCGCATCCGCGAATTGAAACGCGAAGTCGGTGAGGTGCAGTCGCGTATCCTGGAATTGGAGGACCAACGCAATGCCATAGGCAAGCTGGAGCCGGCGGTTGCCGCAATTATGGGAGGACTGAGTCCGGAGATAGGTTCCGACGAACGCACCCAGATTGAGTATAAGGCCCGGGAATTACTGCGCACACAGCGCGAATGCCTGAATCAGCTCATCGACGACCAGGGCAGCTATTTCACAGAGCTGATTGACCTTGACGTTATGCAGCGCAGACTGCTGGAACAGACCCGGCGCTTCGCGCGCTACATCGATGAAAACGTGCTCTGGATAGAGAGCGGTCCCCTGCTGGGCCCGTCTGCTGTACTGCGCGCAGGTGAAGCCCTGTTGTGGCTGGTGCGGCCCGAGGGTTGGAGAGCCATCGCAGTCTCTATCTGGGGGACCATGCGCGCAAGCCCCCTGTTAAGCCTTGCCTTCATTGCGCTGGTAGGCGCCTTGCTGGGGTTCCACAACCGTCTGCGCAGACGCCTGCAGACCCCCCGGCCGGCTCACTCAAGGACAGTCTCGAACTGTTCGTGTTGACGTTCCTCATGGCGGCCACTTGGCCGGCGCTGCTGTGGCTGCTCAGTTGGCTGCTGGCATCCCCCTACGAATCCTCGGAGTTTGCCAAAAGTGTGGCTGCCGGATTGCGGGCTTCAGCCATGGTCCTGCTGAGCGTCGGCTTTGTTTCGCGGCTTTGCACTGATCGTGGCATTGGCGCGAAGATCTTCAAATGGCCCAAATCGGTGCGCCATCCCCTGCGCAACCAATTACGCTGGCTGGCCTGGTTAATGATTCCTGCGGCATTCTTCAGTGAACTGATGGACTTTCAGGCCAACGAGGCCTATCGGGAATCACTGGGACGCATCGCTTTCATACTGACTTTTGTGGCCCTCGCCGTAGCGGCCCGCCGCCTGCTGAGGCTAGACGGTAAAGTAATGCAACGTTTCATCGGCGACAACCCTCAGGGTTGGTTATTCCAACTCCGCTATGTCTGGTATGGCTTGGTCGTGGGCATACCCGCCGGATTGGCGCTCGCCGCCGTAGCGGGCTACTACTACACCGCCTATTTTCTTAGCTGGAGGCTGGTTGAGACCTTTTGGTTGCTGCTCGGTCTGATCCTGTTGGATGGGCTGGTGCATCACTGGCTGAAGCTGCGTATGCAGCAACGTGCGGTGCAGGATGCTGCCGAGAAAAGCAATGCCTTGGATGAGACTGAAGGTGATGGCATGCAGGTGCGTCTGGAGGACGAGGAACTGGACGAGGCGAGCGTCAATGCACAGGCGGCACAAATGTTACGCACTCTGGTGCTGGTCAGCGCGGTGACCGGGGCCTGGCTGATCTGGGGCGAAACTCTACCGGCCCTTTCGGTGCTGGACCAAGTGAACTTATGGAGCACCCAGATCGAAACCTCGGAAACGGTGACCCGCCCGGACGGGACCACAGGCATTAGCAAGCTAATTCAACAGACCCCCATTACCCTCGCGGACCTGGGGATGTCCCTGCTGATCATTGTCTTGACCTTCATTGCCTCACGCAATGTGCCGGGTCTGCTGGAGGTCAGCATCCTGGATCGCTTGCCCTTCGCCCCCAGTATCCAGTACGCCATCACTTCGCTCACCAAGTACATTATTGCGGCGGTGGGTATAGTGATCGCCTTCAACGCGATCGGTGTCAGCTGGTCGAAGGTCCAATGGCTGGTGGCCGCAATGACCGTTGGCCTGGCCTTCGGCCTGCAGGAAATTTTCGCCAACTTCGTCTCCGGCATCATCATCCTGTTTGAACGCCCGATACGGGTCGGGGACGTAGTCACCGTGGGTAACGTGAGTGGTGTAGTCTCGCGGATACGCATTCGCGCCACCACCATCACCGACTGGGACCGCAAAGAACTGATCGTCCCGAATAAGCGTTTCATCACCACCGAGATCCTCAACTGGACCCTGTCCGATGCCATCATCCGCGTCGTCTTCCCGGTGGCGGTGAGTCGCGGTTCTGAACTGGAGAATGTGCGCGCAATCCTGCTGGATATCGCCCTCGCGCACCGCCTGGTGTTAACCGATCCACCTCCCAGCGTGGTGTTCAGCGGGTTTGGTCCAGGCTCCCTGCGCTTTGACCTGCGGGTGTTTATCCGACGTGATGATTACGCCAAGGTGATGGATGCGGTGAATACTGCCGTCGAACAAGGCCTGACCAAGGCGGGAATAGAGATTGCAACGGAAAGGCAGGAGATCCAGGTACGGCCTGCAAAAGACTTGCCGCCGGGAGAGAAACAGCCAGGTTTCCCAGCGTAGCGAGATGCAATCTTATGCTACACATGCGCGATCCGGCTATCTGCTGCTATCTTGAGTAAGATGACGTTATCTATTGCAATTCTGAAACGCTTCACCCAAGTTGTCTGGAGACGCGAACCCCGGCACAGCCGGCATGGAAGACCTTTCTGATACGCTGGGCGCGCATCATCTGGCTGATCTCCCGGGAATTGTCAGAGGGGCAGCTTTCGATGCGCGCCATGAGCCTGGTCTACACGACCCTGCTCTCTCTGGTTCCCTCTGCTGGCCGTGAGCTTTTCCGTACTCAAGGCCTTCGATGTGCAAAACCAGATCGAACCCGCGCTGCTCAACTTCCTGACCCCCCTGGGTCCAAAGGGTGTGGAGATCACATCCACGATCATTGGCTTTGTGGACAACATGCGGGTCGGGGTCCTCGGCTCAGTGGGTCTGGGCCTGCTCCTCTACACCGTGGTTTCCCTGCTGCAGAAAGTGGAGCGCACCTTCAATTACACCTGGCACGTTTCGCAGAGCCGCCCCTTTGTGGAGCGCTTCAGCGATTACCTCAGCGTGCTTATGATCGGCCCGGTGCTGGTGTTCTCCGCCCTCGGCGCCACCGCCTCGATCATGAGCACAACCCTGGTGCAGAGCCTGGAGCAGGTTGTGCTGCTGGGTTGGCTGATCCAGACTCTCGGCAAGCTGATCCCCTATTGTCTTCGTGATTGCCGCCTTCACCTTCGTCTACATCTTTGTCCCCAACACCCGCGTGCGTCTGGGACCGGCCATTGTCGGCGCCATGGTGGCCGGGGTATTGTGGCAGTCGATCGGCTGGGGCTTTGCCTCCTTCGTCGTCAACTCAACCAAGTACGCTGCAATCTATTCCGGCTTCGCAATCCTGATCCTGTTCATGATCTGGCTGTATCTCGCCTGGCTGATCCTGCTGGTCGGAGCAAGCATTGCCTTCTACCACCAGCATCCCGAGTACCTCAGCTTGCAGCGCGCACAAAACCTCTGCCCGGGAAACCGCGAGCGGGAGTGGATCGGGCTCCTGGCGATCTGTCAGATCGCCAGGCACCACTTCGAGGGACTACCTCCACCCACCGTGGAGCAGCTGTCCAATCATATCGGCAGCCCTCCCGGCCCGGTAGAGGACGCCCTTAAACTGCTGCAAAGCAGAAATCTGGTAGTGACCATGAATGCTGTGCCTGAGCGCTATCTGCCGGGGATTGCCCCGGAGCGCCTGTCCATCCAAGCGGTGCTCAGCGCGCTGCGCAGCGCTGATGACCAGCCGGACAAACTGGCGCATCAGCCTGCGCTCGAACGCACCGTGGCCGGAGTCTTCTCAGCCGTTGAGCAAGCCACGCAGCAGACCCTGCAGGGACTGACGGTACGCGACCTGGTTCTTGGCGAAACGCCACTCGGCAAAGCAGACACCGGCAACGACTCTTCCCATCCCCGGGAAGCAACTGATTCCAGCATCGACCCGTCCACCCCATCAGCGAATAAGGAAACGCATCAATGAAGTCTTTATTGCTTTTGATCTGGCTTTGCCTCTCTCTCTTTCCGCTGCTCTCAGCGGCCACCGCGGCAGGCAACCAGAGTGAGATGACCGTCGCCACCCGCCATGTCCCGCCCTTCGCCATCAAAGACCAGGACGGCAACTGGCAGCGGCATCAGCATCGAACTGTGGCGCAACCTGGCCGACAGGCTCGGTGTGGAATACCGCTTCCAGGAGATGGGACTCAAAGAGATGCTGACGGCAGTGGAAAACAATCAGGTGGATGCCGCGGTCGCCGCCCTGACCATCACCAGCGAGCGTGAAAAACAGATGGATTTCACTCACCCCTTCCTCAGCACCGGCCTGGGAATCGCCGTACCGCTGAATGGCGGCGGTGGCTGGCTGGCCGTCACCCAACGCTTTATCTCCCCCGCCTTCCTCAAGGTCACAGCCGCGCTGCTCGGCCTGTTGCTGCTGGTAGGCTTACTGGTGTGGCTGTTCGAGCGCCGCCACAACAGCCAGTTTGGCGGCAGCCCGGTACAGGGCATCGGCTCCGGATTGTGGTGGTCTGCAGTCACCATGACCACGGTGGGCTATGGCGACAAGGCCCCCCAGACCTTCTTCGGCCGGGCGGTGGCGGTGGTTTGGATGTTCGCCAGCATCATCATCATCTCCGCATTCACCGCCGCCATCGCCACTGCGCTGACCGTCGGCGAGTTGGGAGGCAAGGTACAGGGCAAGGAAGACCTGGCCCGCGCCCGGGTCGCCAGCGTGGCGGACAGCACCAGCGCACAGTACCTGACCGACTCACGCATCCGCTTTCGCGCTGAACCGGACCTGCCGGGCGCCCTGGGGGCGCTTGTCCAGCGGCGCTGTTGACGCGGTGGTTTACGACGCGCCCATCCTGCGTTACCTGATACGCCGGCAGTACATAGACCAGCTCAGCGTGCTGCCCGGCAGCTTCACGCGTCAGGATTACGGCATCGCCCTGCCCTCCGGCAGCCCCCGCCGAGAGTCGCTCAACCAGGCGCTGCTGGAGAGCCTGCAGGATTCGGCCTGGGAGGAGTTGACTGTATCGCTATCTGGGAAAAACAGACTGAGGGATTATCAGTCTATGTCTATTACGCCTATGCAGGCTGGATCAGACTAGGCTTCAACCGATACTTCGAATCATGGAGATCAAGCGAAAAGCCCGAGGTCATAATACAAAAGCATGCTCAGGATGCCGACGGCGCCAATCCCGAGAAAACTCCATAGCAACTGTCGGAACAGAGCGCGGTTGCCGAAACTGAACACCAATGCCAGTTTCATGAAGGTGTTGGACAAGGCGCCCAGCACCAGATTGAAGCTCGCCCAATCCAGGGAAATCAGCTCATTGCGATGCAGGTTACTGATGGAAAATGCAATGGCGTCCGCATCGGTGAGCCCGCTCACGATCGCCACCAGTGGCAGCCAGGCATCGCCAAGATAGGTGGTGGCCAGCCGCGTGGCGGCGAGGATCAAAGCGAATATCAGAGCAAAGGAGACAGCAGATTTCAGACTGAAGGGATTATCGAAGGTTACTGTGGGTGTGGCGCTGGTTTGCGGTGCGCGAAAACGCCAAAATGAGAATCCCGCCAGCAGCAGTCCAGCCAACCCCATGGCGGCCAGCGGCAAGGCGATGCTTTTCATCAACAGTGTATTGAATACCCCGATCTCGACAATCAGCCGGGGGAACATGATCGACGACGCCAGCAGAATCGCCGCCGCGAACACCGGAACGGCAGTGGCGTTCTCCCGGCTGCGTCGAGCGAAACTCAAGGTCGTGACCGTGCTGGATACCAGGCCGCCGATCAGCCCGGTAAGGCCCACCCCGGCGCCGCTGCCAATAGCCTTGATCAGTACATAACCAAGAAAACTCACAAAGGAAACGAGCACCACGATCAGCCAGACCCGGTAGGGATTCACCGCCGCCAGCACCACGTACAGCGCTTCCAGATCCAGTCGACTGCGTACCCCCTGACCTATCGCAAGAATCTCGAAACCCTCCCCGTCTAATCGACCAGTCGTCGATTTGGCGTCGGATGCAATCACAATGATCCGGCCGAGATATTGCCAACCCTTGTCAAACACCTCCAGTTGACTGCCAGGGGGCGGCGCTGCCCCGGTTGGTTTGATGAAGACCTGCTGCGAGCCGGCATCCAGGCGGAAGATAGTTCCCGCCTCGAGGGTCGCAAAGTGATCCAGGGTCTGATTCGGCAGCACCGGCAGGATAATGAAGCTGATGGTGAGAAACAGCAGCACCGCCTGCAGCTCATGTGCGCTGACCTTGGCGGAAAACTGTTTGATGGCCGCCTTGGGAAACAACACCCCCAGCGTCACGATGGCCAAAGCAATCGCCAGCTCCTGTGCGCCATACAGAGCCAGCACGCCGAGGAAGAAGGTCATCAGCGCCGCCAGCTCAGTGGTGATGCCGGGGCCGTGCCTGCGGTCCGCCCAGTAGCCGGACAGCACCAGTCCCAGCAACCCGGTGAAGCCCAGGGCAATGATCCAAAGCGCCTCATAACGAGTCGCCAGGAAGGCAGAAAAGGCCCCAAGCAGCGCAAAAAACACAAAGTCACGCAGGCCCAGCGAGGTGTTGCCTCCGTCTCGCAGCTCGCGCTCCAGGCCAATCAGGACACCCACCAAGACAGCAAGTCCGAACTGGCTGAAGAGCCTGATCAACTCATCGTAATTCATATTTCATTTCCGCTTGCTAAGTGTGATGAAATCAAGCATACCATCATCCGTGACGGTGACACCTCAGGCGTCCACGGCATATAGCTTCAACAGGTCATTTCACCAGGTGGGTCAGTGCGCTAAGATAGCCGGCATTCAGGTAATAACCTTCAAACACAGCAACCGCCGGGCGCCGACGAAGATGCCCCTGATGAAACGTCACGAACCTGACCCGCAGGTGTGGCATCAATCTTCACAACCCTGTTCAAGGCAATGCATGAATGCGCGGATCAAATCATCAGAAAATATCCATGCGGTATTATACCCACTGATAGTCAACAGACAGGACAACAGCATGAAAAACAGCGCCCTATCCCGGCCTTTCCACCTTGCTCACTCGGCCAGGTTTTACCTGTTTTCATGTTTGACGCTCTGCTTACTGGCCGGCGACCTCTCCGCCAGGCAGATTGCCGGCTGGGTCGAACAGGCGAGTTTGATTCCTTCCGGCATCGAGTTGAAGGCAAAGCTGGACAGCGGAGCGAAGACCTCCTCGATCAACGCCAAGGAGATTGAATTTTTCACCCGGGATGGTGAGGATTTTGTGCGCTTCAAGGTCAAGAACAAGATTGGTGAAACCGTCGAACTCACCGAACCTGTAATCAGACAGGTAAGCATCAAGCGCCACTTCGGCAATGCCCAGAGCCGGCCGGTGGTGAAGTTGACGGTGTGCCTCGGCGGCGTCAGCAAAGAGGTCGAGGTCAATCTGGTGGATCGGGCCGGCTTCAACTATCCGCTGTTGATCGGCCGCTCCTACCTGGCAGGCGAGTTCATCATCGACCCAGCGAAGACTCACCAGTTACCGGCGGTTTGCCAGGAGACAGAGCGCCCATGAACAAGCGTCATCTGTTTCTTCTGGCGGGAAGTCTCTCGGCCATCGGTCTGCTGCTGTTTCTTTACAAAGCCCTGGTGTTGAACTTTCCCCTGCTGCCGAACGATGTGGTGGAACGCTGGGACCTGGAGGCGCGCCTGCACTTCGTGGCCAGTGGCGGTTCCGCCAAAGTTTCCCTCGCTATTCCTTCCAGCACGCGGCGCACACTGCTGGTGGATGAAAGCTTTGTCTCGCGCGGCTTCGGACTCACCATGAAACAGGCGGAGACGGGACGGCGCGCGGTGTGGAGCCGCCGCCAGGCGAAGGGTGAGCAGGCGCTCTATTACCGCACCACACTGCAGCTGGCCTCCAGCAGTGAAGCATCATCGATAAGCAAGACCGCTCCAGCGCTGAAGCCAGCCGAACTCAGCGGCTCCGAACTGGCCGCCGCCCAGGCCCTGCTGGATGAAGTGCGTGCCCAGTCGGCGGACACCGAAACCCTCACCACTCAGCTGCTGCGGCACCTCGGCGCCCCGGCGGATGCCAACGGGCCACTGCTGCTGGGCTCTGCACCAGACACACTGAAGCTTGTCTCCGTCGCCTCGCAGATCCTCTCCCTGGCCGGCCTGCCGAGTCGCATTGCCTGGGGAGTAGCCCTGTTTCAGGAACGCCTGCAGACCACTCCAGAACCCTGGCTGCAGGCCTTCGACGGCGGTCGATGGCTGACTTTCAACCCCCGCAGTGGTGAGATGGGCATGCCTCAGGATTTGGTGATATTGGGCTACGGCGAGGAGCCGTTACTCACCGTGGAAGGCGCACGCTCGTCCAGCGTGCAGTGGTCAGTACGCCGCAACGAAGCGGCGGCGCTGTCCGCGGCGCTGGAACGGGGACGGCTGTTGAGCCGTGAGTTCATTGACTTTTCCCTGTTCAGCCTGCCTCTGGAAACCCAGCAGGTCTACCGCATAATGCTGCTGATACCCCTCGGCGCCATGCTGCTGGTGATCCTGCGCAACGTAATCGGCATCAAGACTTTCGGCACCTTCATGCCGGTGCTGATCGCATTGGCATTCCGTGAGACTCAGCTCCTGTGGGGAGTGATACTGTTCGTCGTGCTGGTGGGGCTGGGGCTGTCGATCCGCTTTTATCTGGAACATCTGAAGTTACTGCTGGTGCCGCGCCTCGGCGCCCTGCTGATCATCGTGGTGATCATGATGGCGCTGCTCAGTGTAGTCAGCCATAAACTGGGGATCGAACGAGGGCTGTCAGTGGCCCTGTTCCCGATGGTGATTATCAGCATGACCATCGAACGCATGTCGATTCTCTGGGAAGAGCGCGGCGCTGCAGATGCCATCCAGCAGGGGCTGGGCAGCCTGCTGGTGGCGGTGCTGGGTTATCTGCTGATGTTCAACCGCTGGACCGAACACCTGATGTTCGTGTTTCCCGAACTGCTGCTGATCCTGCTGGCCATCACCCTGCTGCTTGGCCGCTATGCCGGTTACCGCCTGCTCGAGCTGCGACGCTTCAAGGTCCTGGCCAAGGAGACAACCTGATGTGGAACCTCGCCCGCACTTTACATGAGCGGGGCGTACTGGGCATCAATGGGCGTAATGCTTTATATACGCTGGCATACAACCCCAGACACCTCTACCCGCTGGTGGACGATAAGCTCGCCACCAAGCGCCTGGCCGAAAAGGCCGGCATTGCAGTGCCGGCGTTATATGGGGTGATACAGATCGAGCATCAGATTCAGGATCTCCCTGAACTGCTGCGTCCTCACCACGACTTCGTCATCAAACCCGCCGCCGGCAGCGGCGGCGACGGCATCATCGTGATCACCGGCCGCTCCAAGGGACTGTACCGCAAGGCCAATGGACAGTTGATCGATGAGAGTCAGCTGGAACACCATGTGTCGAACACTCTGAGCGGCATGTTCAGCCTGGGAGGTCATCCTGACAAGGCCCTGATCGAGTATCGGGTGCGCTTCGATCCGGTGTTCCAGGCCATCAGCTACCAGGGAGTGCCTGATGTGCGGATCATCGTCTTCCTCGGTGTGCCGGTGATGTCGATGGTGCGGCTGCCGACCCGCATGTCCGACGGTAAGGCCAACCTGCATCAGGGGGCCATCGGCGCCGGCATCGATCTGGCCAGCGGCAGAACCCTGACCGCCGTGTGGCGCAACGAAGTCGTGGACGAGCACCCTGACACCGGAGAGCCGGTCACCGGCATCCCGATCCCACATTGGGACCGGCTGCTGGAACTGGCCGCCCGTTGCCATGACCTCACCGGACTGGGTTACATCGGCGTGGACCTGGTGCTGGATGAGCAACTGGGACCGCTGATCCTGGAGCTCAACGCGCGACCGGGTTTGAATATTCAGATCGCCAACCGGGCCGGTCTGCTCAGCCGCCTGAAAAAGATTGAACAACAGGCGCAGGGCATGCACGATGTGGCGGAACGCATAGCATTCGCCAAGACCCATTTCTGCCATGCTCCCATCGCAGAATCAGATCCGACTTGAGCGCTCGCGGTGACGCCAGTGCTGTTTTGTCGGTCTGAAAGAGATCTTCCACGGCATGATGAATCAACCCAAGCCGGGTAACCCGCTCTCCGGAGAAAGCTGAAGCGCGACAACCCGGATAACAATTCCAACCTGGTGTGGTGTAACGTATAAAGGCCACACCACACCATAGCGATATCGACATGGAAACTCTCACCTGGATCGGCATTTTTGCCTGCCTCACCCAATCCGCCATGTTCTCCGGCCTGAATCTGGCGGTATTCAGCCTGTCACGGCTGCGCCTGGAGGTGGAGGCGGCAGACGGTAACAAAGCGGCCCAGCGAGTTCTGCGCCTGAGAGCGGACCCGAATCAGGTGCTGACCACCATTCTGTGGGGCAATGTGGGCATCAATGTACTGCTGACCCTGCTTTCCGATTCGGTGCTCGCCGGGGCGAGCGCCTTCCTGTTTTCGACCTTCGCCATTACCCTGTTCGGGGAGATCGCCCCGCAGGCCTATTTCTCCCGCAATGCGCTGAGGATGGCCTCGCTGCTTGCCCCTTTGCTGCAGTTCTATCGGATCCTGTTCTATCCGGTGGTCTGGCCGTCGGCATGGATACTCGATACCTGGCTGGGCCGGGAATCGATCAACTATTATCATGAACGCCATCTCAAGGATGTGATTCGCCGTCACATGGAAGATGAAGACAGCGACATAGACCGCATGGAGGCAATCGGCGCGATCAATTTTCTGTCCCTGGATGACCTGCCGGTATTCAGCGAGGGCACGCCGGTTGATCCGTTGAGCGTGATCCAGTTGCCTTTCAACGAGGGACTTCCCGCGTTTCCGGCGTTCTCAAAACTGCCCGAAGATCCTTTCCTGCAACGGATCGGAGCATCCGGCCGGCGCTGGGTAGTGCTGATTGACCAGAAGGAAAAGCCCCGCCTGGTGCTGGACACCGATGGACTGCTGCGCAATATCCTGATGCACGAGGAGGTGGATCCGCACCGCTTCTGCCATCGGCCGGTAGTGATCCGTAAGCGTGAGTCGCCACTTGGAGAGGCCATCATCCGTCTGCGCCTGGAGCCCGATCCCTCGGACCATGTTCTGGACAAGGATATCATTCTGGTCTGGGGCGAGGAGCGCCGACTCATCAGCGGCGCAGACATCCTGGGTCGCCTGTTGCGCGGGGTGCTGCAAAGACATCAGTAAATGTAACGGCATCTGTATATATCCCAGACCCTCAACAACGGCAGCCGAACTGATAGGCATGGCGGGTATTGCTTTTCCAGATAGCCGGAGGACTCTAACCAATCGCTCAGGTCTTCGCATCGAAGGTGCGGCGAATGGCTTGATAACACAACAATCCCCTGCATCTCGTACTAGGCCACCAGGCTTTATAAAACACCTGGTCTTTGCCAGAAAAATTACACCCCTGCCGTTTGATTCCGCATAGCGGGCAGCGAAAGATATGATACTGGTTTGGGATGAGAGCAGCGGTTGATTTGCTGGTAAGGATATCCTGGTGCGCACGACGCACCTCACAGAGGCGTTGTGATACAGTAGTTTGAACTATCACAACATAGATTACGGCACCGACAGTGAGTGATCGCAACAGAGCGACACATCAACATACCTGCCAATCAACATGGAAGACATAGTTCAACAGATCGGCAATCACTGGGGCGCCCTGTCTCAACTGTTCGCCTTCGATTCAACACGGCTGCTGGAGCTTGATATGCTGCTGCGCCTCACCCTTCAGGGCCTTCTGCTGGTCGCGTCAGCCTTCTTCTCCAGTTCAGAGACGGCGCTCTTTTCCCTTTCACGGCTGGAACTGCGAGAACTGCGCCGCAACCGCAATCCCAAGGCCGATGCCTTGCATGCGCTGCTCGACAAACCTCGCCGTTTGATCATCTCCATTCTCTGCGGTAACGAGATCATCAATGTGGCCGCAGCGGCAAACATGACTGCAATTCTGGTTCACCTCTACAGTGATGAGAAGGTTGTGCTGCTCAACATCCTGATCATGGTGCCGCTGTTGCTGCTCTTCGGCGAGGTCACGCCAAAGACCATCGCCGTGACGAATCCGGTGCAACTCAGCACCCGCATCATCGTCACGCCGATGACCGCCTGGCTGCGCCTGGTCGCGCCATTCCGCTGGCTGGTCCGGCTGTTATCCGACCGCATTACCACGCTGTTGGTAGGACCGGAGAAAGCGCCGGAAAATATCTTACAGGTCGATGAATTTCTCACGCTTGTGGAAGAGGTTGTCGAAAGCGGTGAACTCCACGCTACGGAACGCATACTTATCGACAACCTGTTGGCAGCCGGCTCGACCGAGGTAGTGGAGATCATGATTCCGCGCACCCGAGTTGCGTTTGCCTCTATCAATCTCAGTGTGCCTGAAATCATGGATCAGGTCAGACAACTGCGTCACCGGCGCATTCCCGTCTACCGTGACCACAGAGACACATTGGTCGGTATGCTGCATGCTGAGGATCTGATGCAGATGGTGTTGGAGGATGCAGACTTCAACCACCTGCAGCTAGAGGAGCTTCTGCATCCAATCATCATGGTATTGCCGACCAAAAAGGTCGACGAGATGTTCGAGTTCTTTCTCCAGCACAATGCCCAGGCAGCCGTCGTGTTGAATGAGTTTGGCGGCATCGATGGGCTGGTTACGCTCAAGAACGTCGTCAATTTCATTTTTGGTCATGCCAGCGCAGATGAGGCGCTGAGTGAGTTCTTCAGTGAATCGGAGCCAGGCGTATATGAAGTGGACGGAGCCATTAAATTGAACGATTTCAATACCATCACCAACTTCGGCATCAGCGACAGTCGGATGACGACCATCAGTGGTGTGATGTTGCGTCATCTGGATCGTTTGCCAGCCATCGGCGATGAGGTGATCGTGGATGGAATCCGCCTCCAGGTATTAGCTCTGGAAGGACATCGCATCTCACGACTGCGCGTCATGCCATCGACATTCCAGGCAAGAGAGATGTCACCCGCCACTGCAGATAAGGCTCCGGATAAAACAGACAGGGAAGCCGCTCAACCGGACCCGGAGGGCGACAAATGATTGAGATCCTGTTGATCCTGCTGGCCATGGTGCTGCTACTGCTGTTGCAGGGCTTTTTTTCGGGCTCCGAGATTGCCCTGGTCAACGCAGATAAATTCAAGCTGCGTCATCTGGCAAGTCAGGGACACAAAGGGGCAAAACTGGTGACCAAGATGTTCCAGCGCCCGGAGGTGATACTTGGCACCACGCTGGTCGGCACCAATGTTTCACTGGTGACGCTGACCACTCTGGGCACACTCCTGATGATCCGTCTGTTTGGCGAATATGGCGATCTCATCGCCTTCATTGTCTATACGCCGCTGTTCCTTATCTTCGGCGAGGTGGTGCCCAAGAGTGTCTACCAGCATAAGGCCGACCAGTTGGCGCCGCGGGTCATCTTCCCGCTGCGGATTTTCTCGCTGCTGTTCTATCCCCTGGTGTTTATTTTTTCTCGTCTGGCGCGCATCGCGGTGCGCCTGGTGGGCGTCAAGCCTTCCCATGAGAGTCTCTTCGTCACCCGTGAGCAGGTGCGCATAATCCTGGAGGGTGCGGAGCAGGCCGCCAATGTTGATGTGTTCGATCGCGACCGGCTGATCCGTGCGGTGCGTTTTGCCGACACCACGGTGGGCGAGGTGATGATCCCGATTGCCGAGGTCACCATGCTGAGTCATCGCCAGAGTACGGCCGAAGCGGTAAGGATTGCACGCCAGCACGGTTATTTCCGCCTTCCGGTCTACGAAGACGAACCAGGACAGATCGTCGGTGTGGCGGCCCTCAGCATCTGGCAACTGATGGACCCGCAGCTGATGGAACAATCACTTGCGGATCTGATCAAACCGGCGTTCTACGTAGTCGAAAGTCAACCGGCGGATGAGATATTGGCAGAGTTGCAGCATCGGGAGGACCACATGGCCATAGTGATCGACGAATTCGGTTCCGCCATGGGCATGATCACCCTCGAAGATGTGCTTGAACAGGTTGTCGGTGAAGTAGTGAACCTTGGCTATAACTTCGAGTCACACCTCCCCCGGCAGAAACGCAGCATCGATGAAATAGGCGCAGAACGATATCGCATCGATGGACGGGCATTGCTCTCCGAAGTGGCCGATACGCTGAACATTTCCTTCACTAACACCACTGTCCACACGATCGGAGGACTGCTGATGAATCAGCTTCGGCATCTGCCCCAAGCCAAAGAATCGATCGTTTTCTCAGGCTATCGATTTACTGTGGAGACGATCTCGGAGAAAGGCATCAAGACTATTATCGCAGAACCAGCATAGCTAACTGCCTGCTGACTCGGGTTTACAGATTGCAGCCGTCAGCCGCGCAACCTGCTGCATAAAACGCCTGGAACTGATTCCAGGCAAGCGAGTTGTCGCCACAGACTCAGAGGGTGATGGAACTGCCCATGGCCGGCACCGTCACCTTGCAGCCGCGTTCCGACAATTTCTCACCTAGAACACCCTTGGCCTCAGGTTCTCCGTGAACCAGATAAATTTCAGGCTTGCGCTTGAAGCCTTCCACCCAGTCAATCAGCTGTGACTGGCTGGCGTGGGCGGAAAATCCACCGAGGGTATGGATTTTCGCCTTGACGGCAATTTCATCCCCACCCAGGCGAAACATGGTCGCCCCATCCACCAGGGCGCGCCCCGGGGTGCCCCTGGCCTGAAAACCGACAATCACAACATGCGCATTGCGGCGCCAGAGATTGTGCTTCAGATGGTGACGAATGCGGCCCCCGGTGCACATGCCGCTGCCGGCAATGATGATGGCCCCGCCTTTGATTCTGTTGAGCGCCATGGACTCTTCCGTGCTGCTTGAATACCTCAGCACCGGCAGGAAGGTGTGCAGACTGCCGGCCCGGGAATGGCGCAACTGGGCCTTGTCTTCCCGATTGAAGATATCCTGATATCGATGGTAGACCTCGGTGGTGGCAATCGCCATGGGGCTGTCCAGATAGACGGCCTGCTGTTTCAGCTTGCCTTGCTGATACAACTCGCCAAGATGAAAAATGACCTCTTGAGTGCGTCCCACGGCAAACGCCGGAATCAGTATATTCCCGTCGTCCTGTGACGCTTCAGTGATAATGGCTTCAAACTCCTCGAGGGTTTCATCCATCGGCCGGTGATTGCGGTCGCCGTAGGTGGATTCCAGCAACAATACATCAGCCTCATGTATAGTCACGGGATCACGCAGCAGAGCCGCATTGCTGTTGCCGAGGTCACCGCTGAACACCAGCTTCCGCTGCGCTCCCTTCTCCCTGATGAAGATCTCCACGATCGCCGAGCCGAGAATATGCCCGGCATCTTGAAAACAGAACTCTATGCCATCAGCGATCTGCTGACGGCTTGCATAGTCAACGCCTTCACAGAGTGACAAGGCTGCTTCCACGTCCTGCAAGGTGAAGAGTGGTTCGATTTCTGGTTGTCCGGCCCGGCTGCGTCGTTTGTTCTCCCACTCGGTATCCCGCTGCTCCAGGAATGCGGCATCTTTGAGCATGATCTCCAGCAGTTCGGAGGTCGGCTGTGTCATATAGATCGGTCCGTTGAATCCGTCAGCCACCAGTTTCGGCAGTCTCCCGGAGTGATCCAGGTGCGCATGGGATAGCACTACCGCATCCAGTTTTCCGGGTTCGAAAGGAAATGTCTGTTCGTTGGCGGCCTCCTGATCACGGCTTCCCTGCACCAGACCGCATTCCAGCAAGATCTTTCTACCTCCCGTTTCCAGCAGATAAGCGGAGCCGGTAACAATTTCTGTCGCGCCGTAAAAAGTTAATCTGGCCATGCATTACTCCCGCCTTGTTCCATGAGTAGAATTCAACAACCCGCTCGCCATGCCGTTGTTGCTCTGTATATCTCTATTGAAGCAAATTTCTGCAGATCTTTTACTGACGCCAATCAGTTCGCATACCGGACGATGGCGCTGTGCTTGATCAAATCATGGCAAGGTGCGCTAGCTTCCTGCCAGCAGCAGAAAAAGCGTGACCGTCAACAGCAGAAGCAACCCCACTGCAATCTGCCAGCGACCGAGGATACGCTCCGGCAGAATGGCCAGCGACGGCGCCTCGTGCTGTTCCAGCACCGCATCATGCTCCGGCTTGTGCAGCGCGTGACGGGTTTGGGGCCAGGGGATGCGTCGCAGCAGACTTTCAACAGGGATCAGCAGGTCTCCCGGCGGTATCCCGGGAACCCTGACAAAGAGTTGTGAGAATAGACCGCTGTAAACCAGCCAAGCCAGACCAGCTCCGAGCAGGATTGGCCAAAGCGCGCCCCAGAATGGGTTGAAGCGCTCGACCGGCAATGGCCACAGCCAGGGCAGCAGGAGCATGCCGCTCAACAACAGCCACCAGGACAAGGGCCCAGTCCGTGCAACGGCATCCCCGTCTCGCCATGCCAGGTAGAGAAAACGCGCCATCAACAGGGTGGTCCCCACCGAACCCAGCAACAGCACCCAGACCGCCATACCGGACCAGGTTTCCGGCAGCAGGTGAACCTGCTCCTTCAGTAAGCTCTTGGCCAGTGCTCCCCCAGTGTAGGGCAGACCTGCCAATGCCAGGGCCGGCAGCCAGAGGCCGAGCCGCGCCCTCCCCGCCACACCCAGACCCTGGAACAGAGCGCCTTTGGCCAGGGCGTGATGCAGAGCAAACAACAACAGGATGGACTGCAGCAGCGGCCAATCCTCAGGTGAGCCCAGGCCGATCCCCAGCGTCAGGGTCATCAATCCCATCTGGCTGATACTTGAGTAGGCCAGCAAAGGCCTGGCGTCACGCTGGGTCAAACCGACGGCAATTCCATAGAACACAGCGATTGCACCGACCCCGACGAAGATTCCAGACCAGACCGGTATGCCAACCTGACCCAGTGGCAGGAAGCGCATCCAGCCATACAATCCCAGATGCAGCAACCCTCCCGCCATCGGCACCGCCGCCGCCAGTGGTGTCACCGCATAGGCCGGGGGCAGCGCCAGATGCAGCAGGGGCGTCCCCACCTTGAGCCCGAAGCCGATCAACAGCAGCGCCATGAGCAGATGCTGCGGGGTCCGGTCCTTGACGAATTCGAGATCCAGGGTCCCGGCGTTATGCGCCACCAGGACCAGGGCAACCAGCAACACCATCTCACCCAGCACGGCAAACACCAGATAGACCTTGGCGGCGCGCCGCGCCGCCAAGGTCTGTTGGTGGATGATCAGACCGAAAGAGGCCAGGCTCATGACCGCGTAGGAGAGGAAAAACAGCGGGATGTCCCGCGCCAGCAGCAGGCCGAAACTGCCCGCCATGGTGATCAGGAACCAGGCGCTGAAACGTGTGCGTCCCTCGGTTGGCGGCGCCAGGCTGCCGACTATCCAGAGGATGGCGGAAAACAGCAGGAAGACACGGCTCACCGAGTCCATACCGAGACCGCCGCCAAGCAACAGCCAGGGCAGTTCAAGTTTGAGCCCCGCAGGCAACCAGAGGCTGGCCAGCAATGCCGGCAGCGCCGCCGTGGGCACAAGCCATTTGACAGCCTTGCGGACCATCGGCAAGCCCAGCGCTGTGGCAAGCAGCAGGGGCCACAGCGGAGACAGCACCAGCAGCATGAGCGCAACACCCCGCGTCATTGACCATACTCCCGGAACGCGATGAGCCTTACCCACACCAGTGCCGAATAGGGTGCCTGCGCCAGCAGGCCGACCAGCAACGCCAGTACGCCGGTCAGCACCGGCGGCGCCAGCAACATCCAGTGAGTCTCCAGACGACCGTAACTCCGTTCCGCCGGCCAATCACCCACCGGCTCCTGGAACCAGGCTTTGTAGACGATGGGCAGGAAATAGGCCGCATTCAGCAGACCACTGGCAACCAGCACCCAGAGCACCCAGTCCTGCCCCGCCGCCAATGCGCCATTCGCCAGGTACCACTTGCTGACAAAACCCGCCAGCGGTGGTACGCCGATCATGCCCAGCGCTCCGAGGGTGAAGGCTGCCGTGGTCCAGGGCATGCGGCGTCCCACCCCGCGCATCTCACTGATGTGGTGGATACCCAGGGTCTCGGCGTAGTTGCCGGCACAGAAGAACAGCGTAATCTTCATCAGCCCCTGATGCACCAGATGGACGATGCCGCCGATACTGGCGATGGGACCGAAGATCGCGGTCCCCAAAGCGATATAGGAGACCTGGCTGATCGTGGAGTAGGCCAGGCGTTTCTTCAACTCGTCCTGGAACAGGGCGCGCACCGAGCCGTAGACAATGGTGAAACTGGCGACCAGCGCCAACGGCGTCAGCAGATTCAGCTCCGCAGCAAATTCCACGCCATACACATCGTACACCACCCGGATGATGCCGAAGGCCCCGGCCTTTACCACCGCCACCGCATGCAACAGCGCACTCACCGGCGCGGGGGCAATCATCGCCTGTGGCAGCCAGCCGTGAAATGGCACCAGGGCGGCCTTCACCCCCAGACCGCCGATCAACAGCGCAAAGATGATGGTCAAGGTGGTGTGATCCAGATCAGTACGGGTGGCCAGCAGTCCTGTCTCGGTGAAATCCAGCGGTCCCGCCAAGGCGCGCAGCCAGGCCACCCCGGCCAGCAGCACCGCGCCGCCAATCAGCGTGTAGGTCAGATAGATACGTCCGCCACGCAAGGCCTCGGGAGTTCCCCGGTGCACCACCAGGGGATAGGTGGCAAGGGTCAGCAACTCGTAGAAAAACAGGAAAGTCAGCATGTTGCCGGCCATGGCAATACCGATGGTGGCGCTCACGCAGAGACTGAAAAAACCGAAGAAGCGACTGCGATGGGGTGACTCTTCAAGATAGCCGATGGCGTACAGGGTGGTAACGAACCAGAGGCCGGTGGAGAGGGTAACGAACAGCACCGACAGGGCATCCGCATGCAGCACCAGTTCCATGCCGGGGGCGAGCAGGAAGCGCGTCTCGTACTCGACCTCGTGGAAAACACCCCAGATCAGCACACCGACCAATACCAGTTTCAGGCTGGCGCCCGCCAGATTGAGCAAGGTGCGCAACCGATGCTGCTCCTCGTCGAGGAAAAAGATCACCAGTCCCGGCAGCAGGGAGCTGAGCAAAATGGCCAGCGGCAGGCCTTGCCACTCGGTCATCGGGGGGCCTCCGTCAGGTTCAGATTACCCAGCACTGCACCCACCTCCAGCAACTGCAGGGGGGCGGCGGAGAAAACACCGAGCAGAATTGCGCCAAGCGCCAGACCCAGGGCACTCCACTCCATGATCGGATGCGGGGTATGGATAGGTGCATCGCCGTGTTTATTACGGAATGCGTGCAACATCACCCGAAACGAATAAGCGGCGGCCAACACGCCCCCGCTCAGCAGCACCAGAGCCCACCACCACTGGCCACTGGTGAAGGCGGCGTTGAGCAGCAACCACTTGCCCACAAAGCCACCGGAAGGCGGCAATCCCATCAGGCTGGCACAGGACAGGCCTACGGCAAACAGGGTTACCGGCATATGTTGCCCGGCCCCGGCCAGATCAGTCACCCGGTCGTGGCCGGAGGCATGCATGATATTACCGGCGGCGAGAAACAGGCCCGCCTTCGCCAGACCGTGAGACAGGGCCAGCCAAACCCCGCCATACCAGGCGATGGCGGCGGCATTCGCGATGCCACTAAAGGGGAACAACAGAAACAGGTAACCGATCTGGGCCACCGTGGAATAGGCCACCACCAACTTGAGGCGCGGCGCCAGCAGCGCCTGCAGGGAACCCCACAGCACCGCCCCCGCCCCCAGGACACCCAACAGCTGGCCCACCCAGGGTGAGGCCAGGGCGTCGAAGGGTCCGAGCCAAAGCCGCAGCAGCACATAGAAGGCGGCCTTCACCACCAGGGCCGAGAGCACCGCACTGACCGGCGCCGGGGCGTTGGCGTGGGCCGGCGGCAACCAGAAATGCAGGGGAAACAGGGCCGCCTTGAGCAGCAGGCCACCGCTCATCAGCGCCATCGCCGCCCAGGCAGCGGGTTCCGCCTGCAGCTTACCGGCAAGATCGGTCAGATCCACCGAACCATGCAGTGCATACAACAGCCCCACCCCGAGCAGATAGAACATGGAGCCCAGCAGACCCACCAGCAGGTAGCGGGTCGCCGCCGTGACGGCATGGGCCTCCAGGGCCACCAGGGAGACAGCGGCGAGCCCCATGAGCTCCAGGGTGACATAGAGATTGAAGGCATCCGCCGCCAGAAACAGGGCGTTCAGCGCGGCCCATAACAATAACCACAGAGGCCACCAGCCAGAGGTGGCCTTAGCGCCATGCCGGCCAAAGTAGCCGAGGGAGTAGAGACTGGCCCCAAGACCCACCAGCGCGGTGAGACACAGCATCAATACTGACAAACCATCCGCATACAAGGCGATGCCCAACGGTGCATCCCAGCCGCCTGCCGCCATGCGCAACGGTCCCTCCGCGCGCACCTGCAGGGCGAGACTCAACGCAGCCGGCGGCATCAACAGCGCCACCACCAGGCCGATCAGGTAACCAAACCGGGGCAGGACAAAGGCCAGAAACGCCCCGCACAGAGGCAACAACAGCAACACGGCCATGCTGCTCAAGTGCCATCCTCCGGCAGCTCCGGACGGCCCTGCTGACGCTGCACCCGGCTGATCAATACCAGCGCCAGAGCCGTGGCGCTGACCGAAACCACCAGTCCGGTAAGCACCATGGCATGGGGCACCGGGTCCGGCATGGCTCCGGCGCGGCGCGCCAGGGCGACGAAGATCAGGAACACGCCGCTGCCCATGACATTGAGGGCCAGTACCCGGCGCAGCAGATGGCGATACAGGATCAGCCCAAGCAGCCCCATCAGGAACAGACCCACACCGACCAGGGCATACCACAGGATCTGGCTCATTCACCCTCTCCCTGAGGCGGTCGACCGCCGGCAAACAACAGCGTGAGGGTGATGCCGATGGACAGGGTGGAGGCCACCTCGATGAGCAGGATCAGACTACCGGCATGGCTCCGTGGATACTCCAACAACGCCCCACCCGTGAGCATCACCGCCCCCGCCACCAGGACAAACAGCGCCGGGCCGAGCACCAGCAGCAGGCGCAGCCCCATCCGGTCGTGCAACGCCAGCCCGTTGGGTCGGGACACCAGCAGCATGACCCCCGCGCCGGCCAGCAAGGCGCCGGCCTGAAAGGCCCCACCGGCAGAGTGGCCTCCCAACCACAGCACATAACCACTGACCAGAATGATCACCGGCGTCAGCAGGCGCAGCAGATTTTCCAGCACCGGCCCCGGCTGGGTGTTTTTTCCGGGCAACTGCAAGGGCCCCAGTTGCCAGGCCCCGAGCAGCGCTGCCAGCAGCACGGCCACCTCCAGCAGGGTGTCGTAACCGCGAAAATTCAGCAGCACCGCAGTGACCTCTGCCCGCACGCCACTCTCCGGCAGCATTTCCCGGACCTGCCTCGACAATCCGGATGCTTGGGGCTCCAGGGACAGCAAAGCCCACACCAGCATCGCTCCGACACCGGTCACCAATGAACCGGCCAATAAAACAGCACTGGGCCGCAGCCGCTCAGGGGTGGTCATCATCCCCCTCCTTGTGATTCGCTGCCGCATGTTCCAGCCGACTGAGCGCGGCCAGTAACAGTGCGCCAGTCACCCCACCCCCCAAAGCCGCCTCGGCCAGGGCCAGGTCCGGCGCTCCCAGGCGCAGCCAGGCCAGGGCCATCAGCATCCCCAGAGCAATAAAGGAAACCACCGAGCCGAACAACTCACGCGCGAATATCACACGCCCTGCCAGACCTAACAGGGTCACTCCGAGCAGTCCGTCGAACAACCACTCCAGCGGGGTCAATGACCTGCCTCCTGCTTTTGATCCACCGCCCGTGCAGCCCGGGCGATCAGGTGCGAAACACTGGCGCTCGCCAGCATCACCAGCAGCCAGATGAGCAACAGTTTCAAGGCGTCCATCAGGGAACCCGCATGCAGAGCCAACCCCGAGGCGACCAGTCCCAAGCCCAGATTGTCCGCCTTGGTGAGGGCATGCAGGCGGGTATAGAGATCGGGAAAGCGCACCAAGGCCACCGTGCCGGAAAGAAAAAAGGCAACGCCGAGGATGATCAACAGCCAACCGAACAGCTCCATCATGGCTTGCGACCTGCATCATCAGCCGAGAAACCGTCTGCTCTCACAAAGGCCACCGTGACGATGGCGGCAAGGATGCCCAGGACCAGGGCCAGATCGTACAAGCCCGGTTGCTGGAATGCATGGGCCAGCAGCAAGACGACGGCAACCACCGTAGTACCCAGCAGTTGCAGCGCCAGAAGCCGCTCCACCCGGCTGCTTCCCAGCAATACCCGGATCAAACCCAGGCATACCGTGGCCAACAATATCAAGGCTGTTGTCAGATACCATTCACTCATGGCTGGAACCTTTACAGATAGCGTAGAGTTTTTTCACCCGCAGTTCAGCTATACGGGTCTCCGCAAGCACGTCAGTCCCGGTATCCAGGGCATGCAGGATCAGCTCATCCCCTTCGAGTTCCGCGCTGAGGGTGCCGGGCAGGAGGCTCAGGCAGTTGACCAGAAAGACCCGGGGAGACCCCGGCTCAAGCGTCAGTTTGTAATTTATAAAACCGGGCTGCAGCGGCATGCGTGGCTGTAACGCGCGTCTGGCCACATCCAGCCCGCCGCGCAGTGAGTGCCAGAGAAACCAGACGGCAAATCCGGGTAACCGCGATGCTTGTATCTGCCACCTCCGCTGAGGCCGCAAGTGATCGAACACAACCAGCGCAAGCACCGCAGTGGGCAGCCCGACCAGCCATGACGTCATCTCCCAGTTGGTGAGTATGCCCCACATGAGACACAGCACGCCGCCTGGAAACAGCCATCGAACCAGTTGTTTTACGACCAGATTCATCTCCTTTACAACCATCTCAACTAGGGCCTGTTAACACTAAGCGGATGCCCAGCGTAGTGTTAACAGGCCCTAGTGTACCCCAGCATAGATCCTGATACATTCAGATCCATTAACAACCAACGCTACTATGCGCGGGCCCATTCCATGAGTCACAAAACATACGCACCAGCTCACTCCCCTGATCGATATGCCGGCAAGCCGCACTGTATTGCTGCAATAGCCGGCCAGGTAATGGATAGACTCATCTCTGTCCGTACTGGATACAGGAATATACTCAAGAGCTGAACAATATTTTCGTTGTTATCTGTAGTGAAAAATCCTAGTCTTGAAACAGTAAGCACATAACGACTTAAGGAGCGGTGGTCATGCAACGTTTCACGAAGATTCTCTTCATCAACGATCCCCCAGCCAACTCCAAGCGCGCACTCAAACGGGCCCTGCAGCTGGCGCGCGCCAATGAAGCCGAGTTGACGATCATCAGCATGATTGAAGAGTTTCCACGCTCCATGACCAAACTGGAGAAGACCTTCAGGCAGCTGCAGAAGGAGGAGCTGGAGGCACTGCTTGGAGAGTTATCTACCGAAGGCGTCAACTTCAAGGCCAGCCAACTGATCGGCACCCCATTCCTGCAGATCATCAGGCAGGTGGTGCAGGAGGGTCATGATTTAGTCATCAAACCCGCCGAGGGACGCGGCGGCTTATCCAGCATGTTGTTCGGCAGCACCGACCTGCATCTGTTACGCAAGTGCCCCTGCCCGGTATGGATCATCAAACCCTCACAACGGAAAAAGTATGCCCGGATACTCGCGGCGGTCGACCCGAACCCTGGAGAAAAATCCAACGCCGAATTGAATACCCTGATCCTCGATCTCGCCAGCTCCCTCGCACGCCGCGAAAACAGCGAGCTTCACATCGTCCACGCCTGGTCCATGATCTATGAATCCACCCTGCGCAGCGGCCGCGCTCATCTGCCGAGCAGGGATATCGACCAACTGGTGCGGGAAGCCCGCAAAACGCACAAGAAATGGCTGGATGAACTGCTTGCCGGTTATGACATGCAGGGGCTGGCGGTCAAGGTTCATCTATCGAAAGGCGAACCCGGAGAGGTGATTCCGGCGCTGGCGCAGAAAAAGAAGGTGGAGCTGATCGTCATGGGCACAGTGGCGCGCACCGGCATACCGGGATTTTTCATCGGCAACACCGCGGAGAAGACCCTGGCAGAGGTCGACTGTTCGGTACTGGCAGTCAAACCCAAGGCATTCACCACTCCGGTGGAGGCTTGATACTGTCAATCCAGGCCGAAAAACCTGCGGTAAAATCGGAAGCGTTTGGGCGTCTTACTCAGCAGCAGCGACTCCAACTCGTTGCGGTCGAAATAGACGCCCTCGCAGAAGGTGCAATTCTCCACTTCTATGCCCTTGAGGGTGACAACTTCCATATCGTGCCCGCACTTCGGGCACTTCAGCCAATGTTCGGCGCGTAGTTTGTCAAGCACCTCCTGGCCCTGTTGCGCGGCGGCTTCCTGCATGCGTTTATCGCGTTTCCTTGCCGCGTCCTCAAGCATCTCTTTCTCGTGTTGCCTGAACCAGTTATTTTCCTTATGCGTATCTTTCATCGTCGAATCCCGCGCCCCGCCGCTCCATGTATGGATTTAGTTGTAAACTCTGAGTATGTGACAACACTGCACCGTTCAGAGTCCAACATACTACATAAAAAACCTGACAACAGATAATCTGGGCACTGAAACCTGCCGCAGCAAGGAGCCTGAGTATGAACCAACAAACTATATCTCCCGGCGCCGCCAACCCTGCTTGGCACACCCTGGATGCGCAACAGGCGCTCAAGCATCTATCGAGCGACCCTGAGGGGCTGTCTGATGAAGAGGCGCAACGGCGCCTCAGCGAACATGGCGCAAATCTCATCCCTGCGCCGCAACGCCGCTCCGGCCTGATGCGTCTGCTGGGGCAGTTTCATAATGTACTGATCTATGTGCTGATGGGCGCCGCGCTGGTCACCGCACTGCTGCAACATCTGGTGGATGCCGGCGTCATCATCGGCGTGGTGCTGATCAATGGCCTGATCGGCTTCATCCAGGAGGGCAAGGCCGAAAAGGCCATCGATGCGGTACGCAACATGCTGTCCGCACAGGCTACGGTAATCCGTGCCGGCCACCGCCAGCAGATTTCAGCGGAGTCGCTGGCGCCGGGGGATGTGGTGTTTGTACAGTCCGGCGATAGAGTCCCCGCCGACTTGCGGCTGTTCCGCCTCAAGGAGCTGCGCATTGACGAGGCCATACTGACCGGTGAATCGGTGGCGGTAACTAAGAGTGTGGATCCCGTACGGGAAGACGCCCCCCTGGGCGACCGCCACTGCCTGGCCTTCTCCGGCACCTTCGTCACCTATGGCCAGGGCGCCGGCGTCGTAGTGGAGACCGGCGCACGCACCGAGATTGGGCGCATCAGCGACATGTTGAGCCATGTGCATACCCTCACCACGCCACTGATGCGTCAGCTGGCATCCTTTGCCCGCTGGTTGACAGTTGTCATTTTGCTGCTTGCCGTTGCCACGGTAGTCTTCGGCGTCCTGGTGCGCGATTATCCCCTGGATGAGATGTTCCTCGCCGCGGTGGGGCTGGCTGTAGCAGCCATCCCGGAGGGCCTGCCGGCGGTCATCACCATCGCTCTGGCCGTCGGTGTGCAGCGCATGGCGCGGCGCAGGGCCATCATCCGCCGACTGCCTGCGGTGGAGACCCTCGGTTCGGTATCCGTGATCTGTTCCGACAAGACCGGCACCCTGACCCGCAACGAGATGACCGTACAGAGAGTGATCACTGCGGACGGACCGGTTGAGATCAGCGGTGTCGGTTACAATCCCCACGGCGGCTTCAGTCTGGACGGCGTGGATCTGTTACCGGAAACCCGGCCGGAACTCATGGAGCTGTGCCGTGCGGGGCTGCTGTGCAATGACGCCAGTTTGACGGAGAAAGATCACGTCTGGGGCATCCAGGGCGACCCCACCGAAGCGGCCCTGGTGGTGCTCGGCGTCAAGGCCGAACTGGAACCCGCCGCGCTGCTGCAGGCGTTGCCTCGCGATGACCTGATCCCCTTCGAATCTCAACACCGATTCATGGCTACCCTGCACCATGACCATGAGGGCCAGGGACTGATCTATCTCAAAGGCGCTTACGAGGCGGTCATGCCGCGTTGTCTGTGGCAGCGCACAGGGAGCCAGGACGAACCGATCGAGAGAGAGCGCTGGCTGGCGCACCAGGAGGCAATCGCAGCGCTGGGACAACGCACCCTCGCCCTGGCGGTGAAGCCGGCTGATGAGCCCGGGCAACGCAGCCTGCGTTTTGCAGACGTCGACACGGGACTGGTGCTGCTGGGCCTGGTGGGCATCATCGATCCGCCCCGGCAAGAGGCAATCGCCGCTGTTGCCCAGTGCCGCGCCGCCGGCATCCAGGTGAAGATGATCACCGGCGACCATGCAGGCACCGCCACCGCCATCGCCGTCCAGATGGGCATAGCCGAGCATCATCGCGCACTCACCGGTGTGGATCTGGAGCAGATGGATGACGCGGCGCTGCACCAGGTGGTAGAGGATATCGACGTATTCGCCCGCGCCAGCCCGGAACACAAGCTGCGGCTGGTGCAGGCCCTGCAGGCCCGTGGCCGGGTGGTGGCCATGACCGGCGACGGGGTCAACGACGCCCCGGCCCTGAAACGCGCCGATGTGGGTGTGGCGATGGGCATCAAAGGCACCGAGGCGGCCAAGGAGGCGGCGGAGATGGTGCTGGCGGACGACAACTTCGCCTCCATCGCCCATGCGGTGGAGGAAGGCCGCGCCGTTTTCGACAATATCAAGAAGTCGATCCTGTTCATCCTGCCCACCAACGGTGGTGAAGCGCTGACCATCCTGGCGGCCATCGCGATGGGCAGGATGCTGCCGGTGACCGCTGCGCAGATCCTCTGGGTGAACATGATCACTGCAGTGACCCTGGCCTTGTCGCTGGTCTTCGAGCCGGCCGAACCCGATGTAATGCAACGCAGGCCGAGAGACGTTCGCGCCCCCATGCTCTCCGGCTTCATGACCTGGCGCATCCTGTTTGTCTCGGTGCTGATGGTGTTCGGCACCTTCGGTCTGTTCCTGTGGGAGCGGCTGCACGGCGCTGAGATCGAGACCGCGCGCACCGTGGCCGTAAACGCGCTGGTGATGGCCGAGGTGTTCTACCTGTTCAATACCCGCTACCTGACCGCCTCGGTGCTCAACCGCAATGGCCTGCTGGGCAACCGCTACGTGCTGATCGCGGTTGGAGTGGTGGTTATATTTCAACTCCTGTTCACCTACCTGCCCCTGATGCAGCACTTCTTTGCCACCGCATCCATCGGAGCAGAGTCCTGGTTACGGATTCTCGGCGTGGGAATATTGATTTTCCTTGCCGTGGAAGTCGAGAAGGCCTGGATGCGGCGGCGATCCCATAAGCCCTGACCCACACCCTGCTGCTTAAGGTAAAAAGCCGTCAATCGCGGGTGAAATAACTATCGCCCGGCATCCTGGTGGAGCAGTCAGCATTCTCTGATTACACTCTGCGCTTAACGCATATTCCAACCATTTCCAGTTCACACAGATCGTCAGTTATCATGTTCAGCGAACGGGGGAATTTTTCTGGCTAATCGTCGAGATCATCTTCATCCGGTTCCATATTGTTCCGCAGCACATCCTCCGCTAGTCCCACCAGGTCGCGCAGGATCTGTTCCCCCTCTGCACTCTCCACCATGGCCACGAGTATGTAGCGACGCCACAGCGGCCCCCAAACCAGCACTGAATCCGCATGCCAGTGGCGCCAGGTGCCTGATTTGCGATACAGCGCCGCTTTCGGGGCCTTGCTATGCAGGGACTTGACGAATTTATGCTCGATCGCCGGATCCGCAAGAATCTTCAGCATCTCGCGGGATACTTGCGGATCGATCAGCCGACCGGTGGCAAGTTGATAATAAAAGCGGCAGACCTGGGAGGCCGAGGCGGCATGGGATATGCCCTTCAGCGGATCCGGCAGCCGTGGGCCCTGTTTGGCATACCGCTTGCCCACCCACAGCCCCCCGCCGTTGGAGTCGTCGTAGAAGCGGTAACGTGGATCACGCAGCACCGCATTGACCCTCATCAGGCCACCCAGACGGTCAATCATGCGGGTCGCCGCGCCGTTGTCCGAGACCCGGATCATGGCGTTGAGATCCTCCTCCACCTCTGGGGTGCGTTGCAGCAATCCCTTATCAATATGGTCAAAGGCCGCCAGCAGAATGGCGATCTTGGGCAGGCTTGCGGCGTACATCTCCACATTACCGTTGATCTGGGCATAGCGCGGCGCGCCGGGATCAGACAGATCCACCAGACCGACTCCCAGCTTGCGCCTGCTGATCAACTTGCGCCATTGAGGTTTTTGCAGCAGCCGCTGCTCCAGCTGCTGCTGCAGATCCTTGTCCTCCTGTTCCAGCAAGGGCAACCAGTCTTGTTCGGGGACACTGGCCGGTAACCCGGTTAATTCCTTGGCCTGGGCAAGTATATCGTTGCTGTACAAAGGCAGGTAAAGGAGCGCGAGTGCGCAAAGGCGATAGATGGTTCGTTTCATTCAGGTATTTTCTCGGGGAGAGGATGTTCCAACAGCCGCCGGTGCTCCCGCACCACCAGCACAGCCAACAGCAACCAAAGTCCGATCAGGACCGTGTTGAACAGTATGAAACCACTCACTTCCACCTGCCATACCCGCGTGCCGAGCAGGACGGTCAGCGCCGCCAGGCCGTCGCCAAAGCGCACACACAGGGTGTCGATGGCGGCCTTCGCCTTGTACAGCATCTCCTTGGTAGTGGGCAACCAAAGCACCTGGCGCGCGGTGTTGTTGATTGAATAATTGGTGCCGTTCTCGGCGGTCTTGGCGGCGGTCACCACCGCCAGAGCGCTTTCTGCCGCCATCGCGCCATAGCCTATCAGGGAGACCAGAGGCGGAGTCAGCATCAGGGCGCGGAATCCGCCCCAACGCTGCAGCCGGGACACCACGAAGGCCTGCAGCAAAAGCCCTGTAAGGTTGACCCAGAAATAGAGATTGCCGTAGAAGGTCGTGGTGCCGGTCTTGGTGGCGGCGGCATCCGCACCCTCCGCCTCCAGCGCCCGCTGCACCAGGGCGAACAGGATGTTCTCGCCGTTGGTCATGACCCAGAACATGGCGAATACCATCAGCGCGGTGAGGCGCAGATAACGGGTGCGCAGGATCAGCCGATAGGCCCCGGCGGTGTCGGGCGCGGCGGCATGCACGCCATGCACGGCGCCGGCATGCTGTGTACTCACGCCGTGCCGGTCCACCCAGCGCGCCAGCGCCAGGGCGGCCAGCAAGGGAATGCCTGCAATCAGCAACAGGTGGAAAGTCTCCACCGACAGCTCCTTGACCAGCCGTTCCCCCAGCCAGGAGCCCACCACGGCGCCGCTGGATGCCCCCAGGGCGATGAGGGGGAACAGCCGTTTGCCCCGTTCCTCACCATACAGATCAGCGGCGAAGGACCAGAACTGGGCCACCAGGGTGACAGCGAAGATACCGGTCCAGACATAGAACACCACACCCAGGTAGGGCACCTGCTGCACCAGAAACCCTGGATGAAACAGCCAGAAGAGCAGCAGGTTGGCGCCGAAGAAAAGACCCACCCGGGTGATCAGGTCCCGCCTCGCCCAGCGTGTAGTGAGTTGGGCATAAAAGGGGATGACCGCGAACAGCAGCAGGGTCTGGGCGAAGCTGGAATAGGCCTTGATCTCGATTTTGCTCAAGTCTGCTACGACCGAGACCGACAACCAGCCCTCGCGCACCGGCTTGATGAAGTAGTAGGCGCACAACACCAGAAAGATGTTGCAGAACAGGAGCAACGCCGGCCCCGCCTCGCCTGGGCGCACCTCAGTGATCAGGTTCAGCAGTCGCCGCGGCCAGGAGGAATCGGACATGGCGGTTATGGGCATTTGAGAGTTATTTCAGACATGAGACAATGGTGCCGCTAGTATGGAGTTCGCGTGGCAGCGGAGCAAGCGTGTCATGTCCAAGTTGCTCCGGCAAACCGAACAGGAATACAGGCATAGCCGCCTGCGAGCATCGTCACCCCAATTCAAGGATTACTTCATGCGCCCTATCCTTTCACTCAGTCTGCTGTTCGCTGCCAGCCTGGTCGCGGCAGCGCCCCCTGCCCTGACCCCACCCTCTGAGGCGGTGCTGCAGGAGGCCCGCGCCCTGGTCAATTCCTTCAAGCAGAACGAGCGGGGGCCCTACAGCCGCATCCGCTGGTTCTGCAGCGACGGCAGCGTACACCCCCCCAAGCCCTACCCCTGCGCCGAACGCGGCGGGGGAATTCAGCATGCGGAATATTCGGTGGAGCGCAACCGCCTGGCGGAGCTGGGCTGGCCGGTGGGTACGGTGATTGCCGCTCTTACCTGGGAGGAAATATGGCAGCCGGAACGACGCCACCAGCGCCTCCGGTCGCTGCCTCTGGAACACTACATGGAAGCCGTGGATGACGGCTGGGTGCTGCGCCGGGCGCGGAATTACCGGGGCCGGGTGCAACTGGAGGACGAGGAGCAGAGCGGCCGCAACCTGTTGCTGAAACTGCTGCAGCAGCCGGGCTTCCTGGACGAGAATTTCCTCCTCGCCCGGGAACTCGCCCGCAGCTTCCCGCATGGCGCGCCGGGTGTCGACAGAACCCGCACCATCCGTTACCTGGCCGAGGAGATCGCCGAAATGGATGCCTCGTTCTCGAACCTGCGCATCGAGGCGCATTCCAAACCCTCCGCCGGCACCGCCTCGCGGGTAAGAAACTGGCTGGCAAACCATGGGAAGAGCTCCTCCGAGCTAGTCGACAAGGCGCGGAACCTGGCCGACGAGCTTGACAGTTTGTACGGACTGACCGGCCGCAAACTTCGCCTGCAGGCCGCGGCGGATGCTCTGAACAAATATTCTCCGACTGCGACCCGCCTCATCCGCCAGGCCCAGGGCGCTCCGTCCGCACTGCGTATCGAGCGTCTGTCCCAGGCCATGCAGCAGCTGCGCAAGGATGCCGGTAACAAGGAACCGGGAGCCAGTCTGCGTAGACTGGATCTGTTGACGGACCTGGAAGCGGAACTGCGCACGTCGGCGCTGGAGCGACTCGACGAACCCCTCAAGCGACGGGAGCTGTTGTCGCTCGCCCGTGACCTGTTGCGCGCCTCCTGGGGCCTCGGGTTTCTCTCCGCTAATGAACGGGAGGCCCTGAGTTTCCCCATCGAAGGCCTGTCGGCATCGGCGGAGGTCGCCGCGGGTAAGTACGCATTCGCCACCAGACGCCTCTCCCTGGCTGCCGGATGGGCGGCACAGACGGTACGTCATACCTTCGCCGAACCCCTGGTGCAGTACGCTGCACTGGAGCCCAAGGCCGAGCGTTTCGTGGACGACCTGCTGCGGGATTCGGTGCTTCTGCCACTGGGTGAGCTGGCCCATCGGCTGGCGGTGGACGGGGCCCAGGCCGCCGCTATCGGACACCGGGTGTTCGGTGAGCCGGTCGGAGGGGCTGCTGGGCATCAATCCCGGCGTGGCCCGGGGGCGGCTGAGGGTGTTGGAACCCCGGGATCTGGCAGGCGGCGTCCAGGCATCGGACAATGAAATTGTCGTGCTGACCGAGACGGTGGCCGATCTGGAGCCGGTAGCGGGCATTCTGACCCTGGGTGAGGGCAACCCCCTCTCCCATGTGCAGATGCTGGCGCGCAATCTGGGTATTCCCAACGCAGTTGTAGCTCCGAGACTGCTGTCCCGACTCCGCGCCCATGCGGGACAGGAAGTGACGCTGGCGGTTGCCGGCGATGGCCGGGTCTTGCTGGAGCAGTCGAACGGCTTGACTAAAACAACGGATAGTCAGCCCGCGCATGCCGCGACAGAGCCTGTGGTGAGCGCCCCGCAGCCGGAGCTGGGTCAGGTCCACCCCCTGCCTCTGGCTCAGTTGCACGCAGGCCTGTCCGGTAAGGTAGTCGGCCCCAAAGCAGCCAACGTTGGTCAGCTGAACCGGCTGTTTCCCGGCCGTATTACGCCCGCCATCGCCCTGCCCTTCGGCATCTTCGCAGAGCATACTGTGGCGCCGCGGCAACGCCTGGAACAGGCATTCCGCCGCCGCCGGGCCGGCGAACTGGATCAGGCGGGCCTGAATGCCGAGTTGGAAGTGGTGCGCCAGATGGTGGCGGCCGTGTCCCTGCATCCGGCCTTGGTCAGAGAGCTCACAGCCACGATGGAACAGACATTCGGGCCCGCCGGTCAGTATGGACTGTTCGTGCGCTCGGACACCAACGCCGAGGATCTGCCGCAATTTACCGGCGCGGGCCTCAACCTGACCATTCCCCACGTGGTGGGACTGGAGCGACAACTCAACGCCGTGCCGCAGGTCTGGTCCTCAGTGTATACCCAGCGGGCAATGGCCTGGCGTTCACGCATCCTGAAGAATCCGGAAGCAGTGTTTGCCTCGGTGCTGCTGATGAAGAGCGTGCCGTCGGAAAAATCCGGCGTGCTGGTGACTGCGGACCTGGTCACCGGTGACCCGGGGCTGACCGTCTCCGTGGCCTGGGGGGTAGGCGGTGCGGTGGATAACGAGAGCGCAGCATCCAGGGTGCTGCGTAAGGACGGCTCTTCACTCGTGCTGGCGGAGGCGAAGGCCCCCTACCGCCGTGCGCTGGCCCCTGAGGGCGGCGTCATCTGGCTGCCCGCGGTGACGGGTCCGGTGCTGAGCGACAGCGAGATAAACGAACTGCGTCAGTTGGCGGAGGAAGTGCGTGAACGTTACCCGCCCGCTTTGGACGATAACGGCGCTGCCCTGCCCTGGGACATCGAGTTTGGCTTCGCCGATGGGAAACTCTGGCTGCTGCAGATCCGGCCCTTGATCCAGCGCGGCAGAGCGGAAGCGGATGCCCTGGTGAACACCCGGGTGCCGCCTGTTACCGCCACCGGGATCGTGCTCCTGGATGAGCAGCCACCCGCCATCGTCATTGGAGGTTAAGCATGAAGAAAACACTCGCGTTATTGGGTTTGGGATTGGGGCTGGCGGCAGTCAGCGTGCTGCAGGCTTATCCTCTGGATGCGGACGACAGTGGCATCCGCCGTTTGCAGGGACAACGCACCCTGCAGCAGGGTAAGAGTGGTTCGAAACTGCCTGCGGGCGCCCTGCTGCCGGCGAGCGACATCCAACTCCATCTGCAGGCAGAGTCCGACTGGAACCTGAACCCGGCGGACCGGGATCCGCAGCTGCAGTCCGCCCTGGAGGCGGTATTCAGGCAACGGGACCCCTCCTATGGAGTAACGCTGGTGGACTTCACCGACCCAGGCAACATCCGCTGGGCGGGAGTGCGGGAAGAACGTAGCCAGGCCCCCGGCAGTGTCGGCAAGATACTCTGTATGACCGCCCTGTTCGACGGCCTGCGGCGGGCCTTCCCGGACATTGAAGAGCGTAAGCGCATCCTGCGCGAGCACTGGTTGGATGCCAGCGACTGGGTGATCAGCGACAGCCACAAGGTGCCGCGCTTGGACGCCTCAGGTCGGGCGCTGAGCTATGCGGTGATTCATCCTGGAGATCGCTTCACCCTGGGGGAGTGGGTCGACCATATGATCTCTCCCTCGGCCAATGCGGCAGGCTCCACTGTCTGGAAGGAGGCCATGCTGCTGCGGGCCTTCGGCAAGGACTATCCCCCATCCAGTGAGCAGGAGACCGCATACTTTCGTAACACGCCGGGCTCGGAGTTGCGGGATCTGGCCCAGACCGTGATCAACGACGCCCTGACTGCGGCAGACCTGAATCCGCAGGAACTGCGGGTCGGCAGTTTCTGGACCAAGACCGGGAAGAAAAAGGTACCGGGCGTAGGCGGCTCCCGCGCCACGCCTCGGGAGCTGGCGCGTTGGCTGCTGCGCCTGGAGCAGGGCCGGCTGGTGGATGCCTGGTCCAGCCTGGAGATGAAGCGCTATCTGTATATGACCAAGCGCCGCTACCGTTATGTCTATGCACCGGAACTGGCGAAGGCGGCGACCTACTTCAAGAGCGGCTCACTCTACCGCTGCCGGCCGGAAGAGGGCTTCAAGTGCGGCAAATACATGGGCAACCTGGAGAATGCCATGAACTCGGTGGTGATTATCGAGTCCCCGGCCCAGTCCGGCCCGGAACAGAAGCGTTACCTGGTGGCCCTCACCTCGGACGTGCGTAAAGTAAATTCCGCCTGGGACCATTCGCGCCTGGCGGCGGCGATTGAAGAGATCGTGCGCAACCGCCAAGCGGTCAGGGTGCGGGATAGCGGCAGCGCCGGCGAAATAGATGCGTCGGGAAAGAGCGATTGAACACCGAATGAAACCGGTGTTTCTGACGGCGCTGATCACCAATAATGGCGAGGTAACGTTCAACTTTCCGAGCGGGAACTGAAGCCTGTTCAGGCGACGTGATTATCAGCTACGACCCGAAACAGCCGGAGCGCGAGGATAAGATTGCTGCCAAAAATGGAACAGCCCTGACTGCGGCAAACCACTGAACCACACTGATTCAGTGTGTATGAAGCGCATCGCAGAGACTGCTTTGATGCCATTATTGGTGTAGATTCGTTTTCGGGTCAGCGTTTATTTGCAGACGGGAAGCCACCAGAATAACAGATGGAGAAGGGAATATGAGTGCATTTGGCGCCATCCTGAAAGGCATCGCCGCCGGTTTCGTGGCCACTTCTGTGTTGTCAGTGCTGATGCTCAGCAAACAGTGGCTGCCACAGCTCGACACCGTCACTGCGATGGATGGAGTCGCCCGCGATATGGCCCTGGCTGCCGGTCTGCCGACGCCGTTCGCCGGATGGCTGTGGCATTTCGTAGTGGGCTGCCTGGCCTGGGGCTGGATGTATGCGATCATGGAACCGATCCTCCCTGGCCGGCGTCCCTGGCGCAAGGGCCTTTATTTTGGAATTACGACCACACTCCTGACCTGGCTGATCGCTTTGCCACTGACAGGCGCTGGCCTGCTCGGTATCCAGCTCAGCGCCGAACAGCACTTTGTAACCCTGCTCCAGCATCTGGTTTACGGCATGGTGCTGGGTATCGTTTACCACTGGTTGGTGCATCCCAGGGCGGGAAACAAATAACCCTGAGGCAAAGCGTGGCTGTAAAGCCCGGTGATAATGCGCTGTTGCTGGCGCCGTAATCGCTGCTGCCGGCCGCTTGCATCTACTTTTAGCCGCATTCAAGCCAGCGTCGCCAGATCCGGTTGACGACTATCAATGCAGGAATTCACCATAGGTACATACTTAAGCTCATGGCATATCATGTCTTACCTACAGGACCAACTGGGGCGCAAAGATGGCCCTGGTCTCTGCGGCGGTAATCTTGCCATAACGAGAATGCCTTGCCGGACTCTTCGATCCTCAACCCGGCGCGGTGACGGTTCCCGACTGCCCTCGGAGTGAGCATTATGAATTCACAAAACCCACATAACGAATCGGCTCATGAGAACATACCTCATTTCGATCTGGGCATGCAGCAACGCCAGAGGAAAATCCGGGAGCTGGCCTATTTCAAGGCGCAACGCCGCGGTTTTGCACCCGGCCACGAACTGGATGACTGGCTCGAGGCGGAACGCGAAGTGGATGAGGCAGAGCGGCCTTTTCCGAGCTATTGAGTTGAGCGGTCGAGCTTAGAGAGGGCTTTATTCAGCCACCACCCCATCGATCCAGACTGGCTCGTTATGCTATCGCTTTTCCGCGTTTCTAAGGATGCCACTCCACCGATACTTTAATCGATAACCTCCGCTCCACCGATCCCGGTGGCATTCGTCAGTTGATGGGTTGCCGGATACGTCTGCTCCACACCGTCGACTGCGTTACTACGCAACAGGATCGGTCGGTTCAAGATCAAGGGTCGGGGTGAGCCAGGTATGACCATAACGGGCCACCAGACGCTCGGCCGCCTCCGGTCCCCAGCCTCCCGCCGGATAGTTGGGGAAATCCGAGGCCGGGTTGGCCTCCCAGACCTCCAGCACCGGTTGCAGCAATTCCCAGGCGGCCCGCACCTGGTCGGCGCGCATGAACAAGGTGGAGTCACCCTCCAGCAGATCCTGCAGCAGGGTCTCGTAGGCGCCCGGGGACGGCTTGCCGAACGCATCCTGATAGGCAAAGCGCATATCCACCGGGCGCAGGCGCAACGGCGAACCCGGCTCCTTGGCCATGAATTTGAGAATGATGCCTTCCTGCGGCTGGAGCTGTAGAACCAGCCGGACCGGTTGGGCATTCAGCCCGGTGGCGGCGGGAAAGGCGTTATGCGGTACATCACGGAAGCGGATGGAAACCTCCGAGACAGTCTCGGCCAGACGCTTGCCGGTGCGCAGATAGAACGGCACATCCTGCCAGCGCCAGTTGTCGATCAGCAGACGCAGCGCTGCATAGGTCTCGCGGTTGGAATCCGGCGCTATCCCCGGCTCATCGCGGTAGCCAGTCACCCGATCCCCCCGATGCCAGCCCGCCGCATATTGTCCACGAACCGCGAACTGGGCGACGGCGTCGGTTGGAATCGACCGGCAGGCGCGCAGCACGTCGAGCTTCTTGTTGCGGATATCCTCCGCGTCGTAGACGACCGGCGGTTCCATGGCGATCAGGCACATGATCTGCAGCAGATGGTTCTGCACCATATCGCGCAGCGCGCCGGCCTGTTCATAGTAGCCGGCGCGGTGTCCCACGCCCAGCGTCTCGGCCACGGTGATGGTCACATGATCGATATACCGGCGATTCCAGATGGGCTCGAAGATCGGGTTGGCGAAGCGCATCGCCAGGATATTCTGTACCGTCTCCTTGCCCAGGAAATGATCGATGCGGTAGATCTGGCTTTCGCGGAAATGCGCCGCCAGAGTTTGATTGATGCGCTCGAAGGAATCCAGGTCACGTCCCAGAGGCTTCTCCACCACGATGCGCGCCCGCTGTCTGTCTCTGGCGAGCCCGGCGCCGGCCAGGCCACCCGCCACGGCGCCAAACAGGCTCGGTGGGATCGCCAGGTAGAAAACGATGGCTTCATCGTGATCGCCACGGGGCGCCGCAAGCAGTGCTTTCAGCCCCTGGTAGCCTTGCGCATCGTTCAGATCCATGGCAAGGGTGCGGATCGCGGCGGCAAAGCCACTCCACTGCTCCGTACTCGGTGCGCCGCGTCGGGAGAAGCGCTCGATGCCGTCGCGCAGCCGTGTGGCCAGTTTTGCATCATCCAGTTCCCGATCAATCCCGATGAGGCGGAAATCCTCCGGCAGCTGACGATCAAGGTAGAGATTGAACAGGGCTGGGACAACCAACCGCCAGGCCAGATCACCGGCGGCGCCGAACAGCACAAAGGTGGCCTTGTCCGGGAGGGAGGTAATCGGCTTTCCGCTCATGTTCGCACCTTGATGTATTAATCTGTCGAGTGTAGAGAGCCGCGTTCGATATGGGGCGACAAAGTACTTCAAGCCCCTTCTCCAGCTGCCCATCGATCTGCTGGAGATCGATACCTAGGTCGGCCGGGCCGACCTTCGCTGGAGTTTATACATGATCATCCATAAAGAGAAACGCCCTTACGGCAAAGCGCATATCCAGCGGATGGAGGCACAACGGTGAACCAGGCTGTTCGCTGAAGAATCAGGGATAAAGTCTGCGAAAATGCTGTCCACGAGTGGGGTATGCTTAGGCTGTTCAATTTGACAGGATGACAGCGGCTTGCCGGCTCGCCACCCGCGCCCGCCAATACAAGATGCAACTCTGATAAATGTCCCAGCCCCCGGTAACCCAGAGCAAGACGGACTTTATGAATCAACTCGACACCTGGACGAACACGGTCGCACAAAGCTTCGATGAATTTCTCACCGTGCTTGGCGCTTATCTGCCAAACCTGCTCGGAGCGCTGGCCGCATTGTTCGGCGGCTGGCTGCTGGCGCGCGGCGCACGGGCGCTGATCCTGCGCCTCGGGCAGGGGTATGAGCGGCTTGCCGTCCGCCTGGGCTGGCATCACCAGACCCATCGTCCGCCGATGCAGCATTCGCCTTTGGACCTGCTCTCCTGGATGCCTCTACTGGCTGGTGCTGCTGTTCGCATTGACCATGGCCGCCGATATCCTTGGCATGCCCGGACTGGCAACCTGGCTCGGCAAGCTATTGTCGATATTACCTTCACTATTCGGGGCCGGTGCAATCTTTCTGGTCGGATACCTCCTTGCCAGCATCCTGCGCGAAGCGATAATTGGCGCACACGCCGTCCGCAAGCGTTCCCAGGACATGCTTATGGCGCGCCTGGTGCACGGTCTGGTGGTCGCTGTCAGTGCGGTAATCGCACTGGGTCACCTCGGTATCGACGTGAGCCTGCTTGCAATACTGATCGTCGTCGCGTTCGCCGCTCTGGCGGGGGCTTTCGGACTTGCTTTCGGCTTCGGCGCACGCAACACAGTCGGCAACATGATCGCCGCGCATTATCTGCGTCGAATCTACCCGGTTGGCGCGCGTGTCCAGCTTGGCAATACGCAAGGTGAAGTGGTCGATTTCACGCCAACCGCCGTATTAGTGGAAACCGACAATGGGATCGCGATGATTCCCGCACACCTGTTCGAAGACAATATTTCCCTGAATCCAAACATTGATGGTGAAACACAGGAGTGATCGAACCATGTCCGAACCGCAACTCGGCCCCCTCGCTCTCGCCTATCTCGCCCAATATCCCCTGGAGGCCGCGCAGCTACTGCCCGCCAGCGATGTCCAGGACTGTCGCCAATCTACTGGCAGAATCTATACCTTCGTTACGCGCTGAGCAGGTTGGGGCAGTACTGGCCGCACTGCCGACATCCAGTGGAGCGGACATTCTCGCGCTACTGCCCGCCGACATCGCGGCGGCTGTATTACCAACGCTTTCAATAGACGAGATTGCGGAAATCATTACACCCCTGTCCTCGGTAACGACCAGGCGTCTATTATCCACGCTGCGGCCGGCGGAATTGGCGGCGGTGCGACGCACCCGGAGTTACGCTCCTGACAGCGTGGGTAAACACATGCAGACCCGCACCATCGTCCTGCCCAAGGGCATCAGCGTCGCTGAGGCGAGGACTAAGCTGCCCACAGACAGCGAGAATGGACCCGCGGTGGCATTCATCCTGGACGGCCGGCGACATATCAGGGGAATCGTGCCACTCCACAAGATCGCCGCTGCCAGCAACGAAACCAGTCTGGATTCCCTGATCCAGCCGGCGCCGCCAACCATCAAGGCAAGCCAGCACCTGAATGAAGTCCGGGAACTGCCATTCTGGCGAGAACACAGGTATGTGCCCGTAGTCGGTGTGCAAAACCGCTTTCTCGGCGTCCTCGAACGCGCCGATATGTTCGAGGCTTCCCTTGATGCAAATACCCATGTGCAGGATCCCGACACCGACCCGATCGACATCCTGCTCGCTATCGCGGAGACGGTCTGGATTCCTCTGGCGCGTCTGTTTGGCACAGCAGCCAGGCCCCTGCACCCTTATCACCGTTCCGAAGATCGATAAAATGACCAGTCACATTGATCTGGAAGCCGCGCTGACGCGCGAGTTCATCACCAAACACCCGGCCGGGGCAGCCAAGCTGCTCGATAAAATGGAGCCGCACGCAGCAACCTCCCTGCTCGCGCCGCTTCCGGCCGAGTTGATCACTCCGGTCTGGGAAAGCCTGTTGCCGGATATCGGTCGTCAGATGCTGCTGGTTTCCGAACCCGCCCTGGCGCGCAAGGTTCTCAACCGTATGCAGCCACCTCAGGCGGTCACCCTGTTATCGGGTATGGAAGAGAGCCAGCGAGAATCCCTGCTCACTGCATTGAGCAATGTTGCGCAGCACGATTTGCGCCGCCTGCTTACTTATCCCGTCAATTCCGCCGGGGCTTTGATGGATCCCCGGGTGCTCACGCTCAGGCCGCAGCTTAGCGTCGCTGAGGCGCTCGAACAGCTCCGCCGCGACCAGCATCACCGGCGCGTGGTGCGCGGCCGGCGCATCCTGTATGTCGTCGACGATGAACGCCGCCTGACCGGCCTGATTGAATTGCAGGATCTTGCCCTTGCAGCGCCGGGGGATACCCTGGCCGGGCTGATCGGACCGGTAATCGCAGTGGTGGATACGCTGGCAGACAGGAACGAAATAGTCGCCATTCTCGAGAACCACCGCTTGAGCAGTCTGCCGGTGGTCGATGCGGATGGCCACCTGGTCGGTGTGGTGCGCCAGGAGCAATTACTGCGCGCAGCACGCGAGGATGCAGTCACCGATCTGCAAACCCTGTTTGGCGCAAGCGCCGACGAACGCGCCTTGTCACCGGTGTGGTTCACTATCCGCAAGCGTCTGCCCTGGCTGCAGATCAATCTGTTAACGGCTTTTCTGGCCGCCTCCGTGGTCGGGTTGTTTGAAGACACCATCGCACGCTTCACTGCCCTCGCAATATTGTTGCCGGTAGTCGCCGGTCAGTCAGGTAATACCGGCGCCCAGGCGCTGGCGGTGGTGATCCGCAGCCTGGCGCTGCGCGAGGTGCGGCTGATGCAGTGGGGAGTAGTGTTGCGCAAGGAACTGCTGGTCGGATTCGTCAACGGCCTAGGAATAGCTGCAACCACCTGCATCGGGGTCTATATCTGGTCGGGTTCACCGGGGCTGGTGCTGGTGATCGGCATCTCGATGATCGCCTCGATGGTGATTGCCGGAATCGCCGGTGCGGGGGTACCCATTGTGTTGACCCTGATGCGTCTTGATCCCGCGCAGTCATCATCGATCGTGCTTACCACCGTTACCGATGTCGCGGGATTCTTCAGTTTTCTCGGTATCGCAACCCTGTTGGCGGATCTGTTGGTCACCACCTGAATCGCATCATGAATATCGAGCTTGGAACCCTGCCCAGCCTGATTGTCGCGATCTCGATTCTGTTCGCCGGCTATCTGCTGGTGGCGCGCATTTCGGTGCTTGATCATTACAACATCCCGGTGCCGGTGGCCGGCGGCATCCTGTTTGCCATTGTATTCGCCCTGATCTATACGCAGACCCCCTTGCGCCTGGCATTCAACACCGACTTGCGGTCGTTCTTCATGATGGCGTTCTTCACCACCGTGGGGCTCGGCGCGGATCTCGCCCAACTGCGTCAGGGCGGCAAGAACCTGCTGCGTCTGCTGATCGTGGTGGTGGTATTTCTGGCGGTACAGAACGCGGTCGGCTCCGGCATGGCGTTCCTGCTCGATCTGCATCCCGTCCCTCGGACTGCTGGCGGGATCGATCACCCTCTCGGGGGGACATGGCACCGGGGCGGCCTATGCGGAGCGTTTCGCGGCGGTGCAGAATCTGCACGGGGTCATGGAGCTGACCCTGGCAAGCGCAACCTTTGGCCTGGTGATCGGGGGGCTGATCGGCGGCCCGGTAGCGCAGTTCCTGATCGTCCGTCACCGCCTGGGTGCTGCAGCGGCGGAGGCGTCGACCGCACAAGCGGAAACGGCGGCCGGTGAGACCCTGAACACCACGGAGTGTGCTGGAAACCCTGTTGCTGATCCTGATCGGCGTGGTCGCCGGCGAGGCCCTCTCAAGACTCTTCGAAGGGGCCCCGGTGACCCTGCCCTCGTTCATCTGGGCGCTGTTCGTCGGCGTGCTGTTGCGCAACATCCTCGGTGCGTTGCGTTTCTACCGGGTGCATGCACAGAGCCTGGACCTGCTCGGCTCGCTGTCGCTGTGGATCGCCCTGGCGCTGGCGTTCATGGGGCTGAAGCTGTGGGAGCTGATCGGCCTGGCGGGCCCGCTGCTGGCCATCATGATCGCCCAGACCCTGACGATGATCCTGTTTGCGGTCTTCGTGACCTTCCGCATTATGGGTTCAAATTATGATGCTGCCGTGATGGCAGGCGGTCATTGCGGCTTCGGCATGGGCGCCACGCCTACCGCCATCGCCAACATGCAGGCGGTGACCGGACGTTACGGCGCTTCCCCTCAGGCCTTCATTGTTATCCCGTTGATCGGCGCATTTTTTGTCGATCTGGCGAATGCGCTGGTGATCCAGGGCTATCTGTCCCTGCCGATCCACGGTTTCTGAGGCCTGCCGTGATCATGCTGAGAGGGAACAACTGCCTATGAACCGACGACTCCCAGCGCTGCTCTGCATCACTTTGCTGGCGCTGCTCAGTGCTTGTGCGCGCGGCCCGGATGGCCCGACTCTGCAGGCGGAACTCACAGAAACTCTGCAACAGGATTTCAAGCCCGACCTGTTCGAGCTGGTCTCGTTGAGGCGCATGGGCAGCGCGCCGCGCAAGGAGGCGGAGACCGGCGACCAGCGCCTGATCGTCTATTTCAACACCCAATTGCGCTTCCGCGAGGCGCATGACCTGACTGCCTGGGACGGGCTGAACGGCGCTTCCCTGGCCTTCCTGCTCGGCGCTTCCGAGAGCGGCATCCAGGGCATCCGCAGCGGCGGCAACAGCGCCGGCGACATCCTGCAGGTACACGGCAGCCGCGCCTATGCCCTGCGCAGTGGTGAGTGGCGTCCGATGCCCCTCAGCCGCACTGCTCTCACCACAGCAGATGCCGGCGCCCAGTCCAGCAAACTGATCGAGGATCTCAACCAACTGGCGGAACGCTCCGCGGGCCGGCTCGGCGCCGAGCAGGCACATCGTCGAGCGGGAGCTGGGCGAAGCGAAGCGGCGCATCGAACGGGAACTGGACAAGCTCAGCGAGATCTACGCTGCCGCCAGCGGCCCTTCTCAGGGCGCCTATCACCTGTACCTGCAGGCGCTGGAGCGCAATGCGAACAAGACCGGCATCCTGCTGCGGGGCTACGAGACCCAGGGCAGCGTGGAGAACTGCCTGCTGGTGCAATCCGGCGCGGTGGATATCGGCATCGTGCAGAGCAATATCGCCGCCCTCGCCCTCAGTGGCGAAGGTCCGTTTAAATCACGTGGCAAGCAGCCGGACCTTACCGTCGTCTCGGCCTTGTTCCCGGAGTATCTGCAGCTGGTGGTGCGCGCGGGTACGGGCATCCAGAATCTGCAGGGGCTGCGCGGCAAACGCATTGATATCGGTCTGCCGGAGTCCGGCAGCCGGGTCGATGCGCTGCGGGTGCTGGACGCGGCGGGCCTGCGCCTGCAGGACTTCGCGGAGATCCGCGAGCAGGGCCTGAATGGTGCGGTGGCCGCGCTGCACAAGGGTGAGCTGGATGGTTTTTTCACCACCCTGCAGGCCCCGGGACAGGCCCTGCAGGACATCCTCGCCCCGGGCGAGGCGCAGCTTCTGTCGCTCTCCCCCGAGGTGCAGCGCAAGGTGATGGAACAGCATGCCGTATACCGGGCCGCACTGCTGCCCGCCAATACCTATCCGGGTCAGACAGCACCGATCGCCAGCCTGGGCGTGACCGCCATGCTCATCGCCCGACGGGACCTGCCGGATGCCAGAGTGGAACAGCTTCTCGAAGGTTTATTCAAATCAGTCGAAGTGGTCGCCCAGGACAATCTGCGGGTCGGTCTGCTCTCGCCCCACACCGCAACCGAAGGGGTGACCCTGCCCCTGCATCCGGCGGCCAAACGATTTCTCAAGCGGTAGGTTTTTTATGCCAAAACAATCCAATGCGATAAACCACAGCATTCCTCATCCCGGTTATCAGTTTTACGGTTGATTTAGCCGCCCAAGTGGGTTAGAAATATCCCCTACCCGCCTATCAAGGAAGTTTTATTGTCATGGAGAAGACACACACGAAGACCCTGGAAGATCAGGACCTGCCTCAGTCGAAAAATACTAATAATAAATTCGGTTCTCTTAACAAATCTCAGCCAGGTATCTCGGCGCTTATTCCATGGCAGAATTCACGCTTCAATATTTGTCGTTTTATGACAATGGACATGATTGAAATCAAACAGTTGGATTCAGGAATGCGGGGTTATACCCCAGATTTGGGGTCTATTTATAGTTATATGCCTTGGGCTTGACATGGTACCAATAAATGGTACTATTTTTCTATGAATCGCAAGCATCAGAAAACGCTAGAACAAATCTACAAACGACCCACTAGCGGCAATATTCAATGGACGGATATTGAGTCTCTGTTCAAAGCACTGGGTGCGGATGTATCAGAAAGAGCAGGTTCCAGGGTAGCCATAGTGCTATTCAACGAAGTCCGTGTATTTCACAGGCCACACCCATCCCCGAATACTGATAAAGGAGCGATAGCCAGTATTCGCAAATGGTTAGAGTTATATGAGGTAACTCCATGAATATGATGGAAGTCGATGGTTACAAGGCAAAGATCGAGTACGATCCTGAGCTTGATCAATTTCGAGGAGAGATTCTCGGATTGAATGGGAGCGCGGATTTTTATGGTAAAAGCCCTGCAAGCCTTCGAAAGGAGTTTAAAAACTCGTTGAAGGTGTATCTGGAGGTTTGCGAAGAAAAGGGGATTACCCCAACGAAAGAGTATTCGGGTAAGTTTAATCTCAGGATACCCCCTAGGTTGCATAGCGAAATTGCAGCGAGAGCAACAACTGCTGGTAAAAGCATCAATCAGTGGGTATCTGAAATTCTCAATCGTTCAATACATGATTAAAGCGGCATATAACCAGGCGCTGCAGCCGACCGCTAAACGCGGCGGCTGAGCGCAACGTTATACCGCAATAGGGAAATGATGGATAAAACAACAATATCAGTAGCAACAATAGGCCATATGCCCAGCGAGTTTGATAAAAGAAAAGTCAAAAGCTGGAAATCAGCCCTATTCTCAGTCGTGGGCGATATTGAAAATTACTCCCTTACAAGAGATTCGGATGGTTATGAGTGGGAATTTACTGATGCCAACCTTGAACAAGTGTTACCAGAACAATTTTCAGGCAATTTTCTCATCGCAATCGTGAATGTACCACTTGAAGATAATTGGTATTCGCGCCGTCTTAGTAAAAACAGAGTGGTTTTTAGTTTTCACGAAATTAAGACATTTTAGATCACTTTAATATTCCGCTAGAAAATGCAGTTTTTAGGCTCTTATATGCTTACACATTTTTATACAAACGCAATGGAGAGAAAATCCCCCTGAATAATGAGGCTACAAATTTCACACATGATGAAACTCGTGGTTGTTTATTTGATATGAACGGCATAAAAACAGATATTGTGTATTCACTTCACGAACCAATTATCTGTCCTGATTGTGTTGAGCGCCTACGCAACGAGAAGGTATCGAACGAAACTATCTCTAAAGCTCAAAAAGAAATTATAAAAATAAAAAAGCCATTGTTTTATAGAATGGTTTCATTTGTGAAAAAAGCATCCAATTTGGTCAATGGTTATTTCTGCTATTTCAGCAATTATCCTGGGCGCAATTGGCTCTTATATAGCTACCATAATTTATGAGGCAACGAAAAATGCGGTATAATCGGGTAACCGGGGGTCTCTAGCCCCCAGTCCCCACACCACCCGGCATGCGGGTCCGCACCGGGCGGTTCGTCAAGCATAGTGAAACTTGATCCATAGTTCTCTTACCGAGACGAGCCCTTGTTGCGCCAACCACTTATTGGTCATGCCGGATTGCGTGGCAAGGGTTCTTGCCAGACGATACGGACCTTTAGAACTTAGCCCAAGGCTCACAGCTGTTCGAGTCCTGGTGCCCAGTTTGATGAGGTTGCGGATACGCGTGCGCGGCTTGCGCCACTGTTTCAAGTAGCACATGCGAAGCCGCCTACGTATCCACTCATCCAGGCCGGGTAAAGGCCGGTAGTATTCCGAAAGACCAAAGTAGTTGATCCACCCCTGAATATAAAGCCGCAGTTCACGGAGTCGGCGTTGCATCGAAATCCCCCAAGAGCGCTTCGTCAGGCGACGAATGCGATGCTTGAAATTACTCAATGCCTTTTCGCTCCAACGTGGATCTAAGGGGTCAGACTCGATTGATTGTCATATTATGATGCATTAGTCTTAATCTCTAGCTTACTGCAAGGTGCAAAATAGCAAACCCAAGGCAAAAGGGTAGAGTAGAAAACAGGTGGCAGCCCCCATGCGGCCATGCGGGAGGGAAGAATGCGCACACATGCCGGGATCCATGACATCCAGGTGACTGGATGCCGGCGTTCGACGGCATGAAGAACAAGTCATAGCATGCTTAATCTTATTCAGGCACACCCTGCCAGAGCATTTGATAACCAAGCTCATAGGTCTCATCACAGAATTCGACCAGTGCCGAGAATTTCTCATTGAAGATCTTGTCGGCATGTGACTTCTCATGTTGCTCAAACGACTTCCAGAAAGTCACGATTGCCAGCTCGCCCTGCTTGATCTTGGCAGCTTTCTCATTATCTTCCGGTGCATCACCGACCGTTCCCTCTGCTGACACAAAGCCTGAGTACTTGTAAACCTGCCCCGCGATAAAGCCACCCTTGTCGTCACCGTAAGTATTCTTGACAACATTACACATCTCGCCAAGCACCAGTTCGACGTCCTCGACGGTGACACCGTCCTTCAGATCAACTACGTTGAACATCATTACGCAGCCAAAGGGTATTTCAATAGGTTCAAACATGGTTTTTCTCCGTTATTCGATTGATGTTATAAAGTATCATTCATATGCCGGCTGGGTCATCAAACGGGTGTCTTCCACCGGGACCACCCACGGTGAAGTGGTAGATGTCCTGGAAGCTGTGGTCCATTAGCCCCACCCAGCACCTCGTGCACCTGATCGTCGAAGAAGCAGCCGATACCGGTACTGGGGAACACTAGCATTCCATCCGTTTTTTGACGGTACGATCTCATATCATATAATTCTACTTTGTCATGTTGATCTGCCTATAGATCAGTGAGATACACCTCACCCTGTGTTTTATGATAGCACTTGTCTTCGTCTTGCTGAGTCTATGGCAGCTTGGCGTTTTCGATGTCGTTCTTGCATTTGTTCAAAGATCGTTTCTTCATCCAGTTGTCTCGAAGGTAAAGTTTTCGCCAACAACACTTGTATGTCATAGCAACTCAGCAAGGGATACTCGGCGGTATTTTGCATTCTCTCTTGCAGCATGAACTGATAGGCCATCATGACCAGGGCCATATGACGATGCCAGGATTGCCATTGTCGTGCCTGGTACTGCCCCATGCCGAGGTGGCTCTTCACATCCTGGAAGGCGCGTTCTATCCAGTAACGCTGTGACTGCATCCTGGCCAGCTTTAGCACACTCGTCCTCTCTGGCGCATTGCTCAAACTGTATTTGAGCGTATTAGGTGAGTCCGGCTCCCGGCGAACCAGCAAATGCCATAGCTGGGATGTCGAGGATTGCTTGTCCCAAAGCCATACGCGTTGATGTACCACCTCAACGATCAACTTCCCTTTCTCGCCTTCTCGGAGCGTTTTTCGCTGCCAGGCATCTGCCGGTTGGTCTTTGACCCACGCCTGCACTTCCATGGCGGTTTCATCACTCTGGTAACGCCGCCTCTTACGACCCTTGCCGGTGCGCTGTGCCGGCAAATAGGGAGCCGGGTCTCTGAGATAAATATGCCGGTCTTTGTGGATGTCCGCCATAAAGATTTCATGCCCTGCATCCAGTGCTTGCAGCAGTTTCAACGACATGCCGTAATGGGCATCCGCGCCTACCCATTCAAATCGAACACCCTGCTGGCGTGCCTGAGTCACGATCTCCAGGGCCAGGTCGTGTTTGGTTTTGTGTACCTGATGTTGGCGAGGAATGTCCGCTTCAACACAACGGGCGGGATCGTCTGTCCAGGCCTTGGGAAGATAGAGTCTCGCATCGATCAAACCGACATGCTTGCCGTTGCCCAAAGCGCCGTAGACCGCCACTTGGCAGTTATCGGTTTTGCCTAAACGACCATTCCATTGCCGGGACACACCGACAGACTTTTTTCCCTTTTTGGTGTGAGCTGATTCATCGATATACAGACCGGTGCCCACCTCGGCTCCTAACCAGGCATCGGCGTCTTTGGCGACTTGGTTAATGACCGCTTGATGATCCCACGAGGAGTGGGTCAGAAAATGTTGTAAGACCTGATAATCCGTTTCGGGTACCACCTCGACCATACGTTCCATGTTCCTCTTCTCTGACTGCATCAGTCCACACAGATAGGCACTCGCTTGTGGGCTGACATCATGATTGCCTGAGCGAAAAGAAGGCCGGTAAGGGGTGGCAAACGCATCATAGCGATTAGCCAGCCCTTTGAGTGGCTCATCATTTCGAATCCTATGTTTTGTGTGGTTGGTTGGGTGGCTTAAATTTCATCCTATGTGAAAAAAAGCAGGTTGGTTTGTAAGACCTATATTACCTTAACCGATTGATATTTAGTAGGATCAACATGACAAAGTAGAACTAATATTAAGAGAGAAATAATCTTCGGCCGGACAAAAATTAGGCAGTTGCAAATATTCCATAGAATCATATGGTTGATCTAGAAATCGCCGAGTTTTGTACGAAATGCTAGTGTTCCCCTGTTTTCTGTTACTTAAAAATCATTCCCACTGCTTAACACTATCTTGAACACATATATAACACTAGCGCCGTAAACAGATCCACGGGGTCTGTCATTTGTCTATGGGGTCAGACTCGATTGATTATCACATTATGATGCCTTAGTCTTAATCTCTAGCTTACTGCAAGGTGCAAAATAGCAAGCCTAGAGGGTCTAGCATTGCAACATCGGCGCCCAGTCTGTGGATGAGAGTCGAAGCGTGTTAATCTACCGTACCGCCTCCCACAAGTCATCAATGTGGCGTACCAGCAACTCGTTACCGACGCGTTGCTGTAGACTGACCGTGAAGAAAGTGATGCCGCCCAGAAGCCGGGCGCATCGATAGTTCAGTATGTCAGAAGTGTTCCGGTGGTTTGCATACGGCGCAATGCCCTGCGGTTATTGCGCCCTACCGCGCTATCTCAAGCTGAATATCGTAGCTGCTTTTCTTCCGCCTTTACCCAGAAAATGCCAATATCAACCCACACGATTCCGCGTAGACCCATTAAACCTATACGCTATAATTACTCATCATATTTACAATCAATTGATTTAGGGTAATATCTTGGCATCTAATAAAGCACGCGCCTTCTTCGCACTGAGTGGATATCATTTCAATCCAGATGACATTACTCGCCTGCTTGGCATAGAACCTACCTCAGTCAATGCTGCCGGTGCAAACAGTGGTTTGGACAAGCCTGTGATCAGTTCATGGGAGTTATCGACGGATACGATCACTGATGAGGTGGACGTTTATAAATTGACGGACATCATCATTAAGCAGCTAGAACCAGCCAAGGAAAAAATTCTGCAAGTGATTAAAAGCCACAATTTATCGCCCAGACTCGGCGTGGTTCTCGTGCTATCTATTGATAAAGATGAGTCGAGCCCGGATGTGGGCTTCGGCGCCAGAACAATTCGCTTCTTGGCAGATATTGGCGCTTTTATTAATGTGGATTACAAGCTTTCTGAGCGTATTTAAGCTTTAGGTTCGGATTTCAAAAAAGCACGCAAAAAAAGTCCGTATCACAGACTAAATTCAGATTGAGTAGCCGCGCGACCTTGCAGCTACGCGCGGCTGATTGTCTCAGGGCTTCTTGGGGGTCTGGTACGGGACTTCTTTCTGGAAAGGTTCCCAGGTGGTTTTATAGCCGACGTAGCCCTTTTCATTGGCTTTCATCTGAGTGGTTGTCAGAAAACGTGACTTGCCTTCTGGAACCTTAGGTCTGGTTTTTGGTGCATCGCTCATAGTCATAACCCCTAAATGGAATGTATAAATACGGGGAGGAATATCAACAGGGTTGCCAGCACCCCCCACTGATAGAACTGACGAAATTATACTCTCTAACGCGTGTAATGTCCCTTTTTGGAAATCACATGCCGCACGTCCCCCTGGGGTTTTTCGCCATCACCCTTGTAGCGGGAAATGAAGTGAATATGGACATGGAAGATACTCTGCCCGGCCGCCGGCCCCACGTTTGCGCCGATCGGTTAAGCGCCAATCGCATTGCTAGCGCGCTTCGCCATATTAATCTGTTCCTCGCAATGCTTTAAACAGAGTGGTTGAAGAGCCTGCGGAAAACATTCGATAATCACTTCAAACTCGTCTGCCGCTTCCTCGGCAAGTGCAGCATCTTTTGTTAACTCAGCCAGCACGCTGCGTGCGGTCGATCTGTTCACCCTGCATAGCACTGCCAGGTGAATCGGGAGCTGCTGCTCCATGCAAACGGTTAATGCCGTCTCATAAGATCGTATTGCTTCTTGCAGGCGATCTGAGTTTTCTTCTGATTCAGCCAAATTATGCAGTACTGCACCACAATTGTTATGTGTAGCCGCTAACTCGAAAGCGTTATTATCAGCATCGAACTCTGCGATTGCATTTTTATAGGCGACAACGGACTTTTGAAATGTACGGTTACCTTTTAAAAGTCTGCCATAAGTATGGAAAGTAGCACCCAGTTGATGCATAGCTGATGCCCATTCTTCAGGCGTCTTTTTTCGAGACCATTCCAATAACGCATTAGTATAAGCATCAATGGATTCTTTCAACAATTTCGAGTTATCCAGTTGCCGGCCCAAAGCTTGCTTTGCGGTTCCCAGGTTATTTTGTGTTGCTGCCCAGTCGAGGGGTGACTTTTCCTGGTTAAACTCTGCTAGCGCATTGTTAAAACACTGAATGGCCTTTTCATACAATTCAACATCTCTCTGCTGTTGCCCCTGTGCTGCAAGAATATTGCCAAGACTATTATGAGTCTCAGCCCAGGCTAATGGCTCCTGATCGCGATATTCATCTGTCAGTGATGCCTCAAGTACCTCACGCGCACTGTCAAGAATATTGGAACTGAAACGATGCTGTTCATAATTTCCCCGTGTATAAAGAAAATTATCAGCTGCGGTTACCCCGGTATCCGGAGCAGCATCTTTGGCCGATTCCTCACCAAGCCTGGCTATAGAATTTGCTATTGCACGTTCTAAGGCCTTATTGACTGGGTAAAATATGTAAGTATTAGAGAAATTCATTTTGCCCGGCTGAGAATATCATTTAAGTCTGGGTCGGCGTCAACAGCTCCGCCAAGATCGATTTCTTCATCGGTCGCTTCACGTATGTCCAACACTTCCAACCTGAAAATAACGTCTCTACCACACAGTGGATTATTTCCATCGACGGTTAATGTTTTGTCATCGAAACGGGTGACGATAAACTTTCTGTGCTCACCCTTTTCATTTTCCATGGTAATGGTCATACCGATCTCTCGATACTCTTCAGGAACATTTTCGATGTGGTCAGTAAACACAAGTGATTCGTCTCTCTCACCATATAGCAGTTTAGTGTCAACAGGCACTTCGATGATATCACCGACTTTTTTACCATCCAGTTGCTTTGTCACCTGATCAGACAAAACATCATTCACACCATGAACATACCCCAGAGGATAATCAACAGTAACAAGTACGTCACCGGTTTTTTCATCGATGACTTTATAACTTAGCTCAACGAATTTCTCGTTTTGTATTGTATCTGACATAACCAGAAAAACCTGTTATAGATAAAGCTGCCCTAGAACAGCGTAGCACCAAAAATTTTTACCTTGTCCTTTTCATAACCCAGCACCAGTCTGCCCAGCCACTCACCCTCTTTCTTGGTATGTCTTTGTTTGTATAAAACCGTTACATGTTCACCACGGCGTATTATGCCAAGATATTCGTAATTTTCAGACAGGTTCTTTGTCAATTCACTTCTTGCAAACTGTTTGCCCATCTCGATTTCATTTGCACCCATCAGCATAGCTGCTGCGAAATGTCGGGTGAACGCACCGTAGTTTTGTTCATTCGAGTATTTAACAAGATCAGCCCACATTGGGTCAGCGATCTCCAATATCTCTTCATCTGTTTTATCAATAATATTCATCATTCTATTGTTCAATTAAAACATATTAATTTCGCAGGGCTATCGATCGAACAAAGGCCGCATACTTTATACTATGCTATGAAAAAAAAAGACCAACAAACAATATGCTGGTCTTTATTTTTAAAGATAAGTAGAAATTATTCTTGATATTTACTCAGCTATTACCCTATTCATTACCCACCAGGTGGTAAAGGGGTGCTTTCTCCATAGTGTACTCGCCTGTCTTACGATCACGATGAGAAACTGTCAGCACGTGCCAGTTTTTATCATCCAATTTCATCGCATCACCACGGTAGTAGTAACCAGGCCAACGCGTTTCCTTACGGAACAAAGTATGCTGGAACACACTTTCAGAAGTACGAACACGGTGATTTAATTCCCATGCACGTAGCAGCTCGTGGATATCGCTAGCCGCAATCTTCTCCATGTCTTCCTCAAGCATTTTCATTTTCTTGAGACCAATTTGAAGAAGTTTTTCGTTAGTCATGTAGTTAACACCAAAACCACCACAATACTCATCCATCAGTTTCTGCAGACGATCCAGACCCTGTCTTGGATTGATGAAGTTTGGATTAACTGAACCACCAACCACTTCATTGCTATACACTTTATAGGTTTCTAATGGTTTGTAGATCTTGGTCTTAAGGTCCTCAATCTGCTTATCAGAAACACGAATGCCTTCAGCTTTGCCATCATCAATATATTTACAGGCAGCTTTAGCAGCCAGACGACCTTCTGTGAATGATCCTGAAGAGAATGCGTGCGGTGTACCGCCGACCGCATCACCTGCGCCAAACAGACCTTCAACTGTGGTCATACGGTTGTAGCCCCAGAAATATTCATCAGGGGATACGTCTTCCGGACCTGAGCACCATGCACCACAACCTGTTGCATGTGAACCCATTACGTATGGCTCAGAGGTGGTTAATTCTGGGTTTTCGTATTTAGGATCAACGTCAGTTGCAGCCCAAAGTACCGCCTGACCAACAGTCATGCCCAGGAAGTTGTGCCAGCCAATCTCCTCGAGATGCGGATCCTGAAAGGCTTCCATGGTGACCATATGGATAGGACCACGACCAGCATTCACTTCAGAGATAAATGCATGGTTACGCAAACAGGTTGGAATTGGTTTGTGCGACAAATGCTGGCCTTCGGTATCCAGATATTCTTTACCGACCATTTCTGTCAGAGCCGGGAACCACTTGGATTCGTACTCTTCACCCAGACCATTTTGTGTGTACGTCTTGAGATGCAGGAAGTATGCGCCGACAGGACCGTAACCATCTTTGAATCGAGCCAGTACGATACGGTTTTCCATTTGCGTCATCTTCGCGCCTGCTTCGATCATCAGACCATAAGCAGAACCTGAAGACCATGGAGCGTACCAAACACGACCCGCACCTTCACCCACTGAACGTGGTTTGAAGATGTTAGAAGCACCGCCAGCGCCACAGATAACGGTCTTGGACTTGAATACGTGGTAGTTACCAGTACGCACATTGAAACCTACAGCACCCGCGATGCGGTTCTCTTTGGCATCATCCATTAACAGGTGGGTTACGCAGATACGGTTGAATACTTTATCTGCCGATTTTTTCGCTGCTTCTGCAACGATAGGCTTATATGATTCACCGTGAATCATGATCTGCCAGCGGCCTTCACGCATGTATGTACCCTTCTTAGGATCTCTCATCAGCGGCAGGCCCCACTCTTCAAACTGGTGAACCGTGGAGTCAACGTGGCGCGCCATATCAAAAGCCAGATCCTCACGTACCATACCCATCAGATCCATACGCGCATAACGGACATGGTCTTCCGGATTGTTTTCACCGAAACGTGTACCCATGTAACAGTTGATCGCGTACAAGCCCTGGGCTACCGCACCAGAACGATCGATATTCGCTTTTTCTGCAATGACAATTTTCTTGTCCTTGCCCCAATATCTTGCTTCAAATGCAGCACCGGTACCACCGAGGCCCGCGCCCGCTATCAGGACGTCGATATCGTCTTCAATAATAGTTTTGTAGCCCATCAGTAGTAAACCCCTGCTTTAAGTTTTAAGCCATTAGATTCGAGCGTATTCAAACCACCTTCATCCATGCGGATATATTTAGGCTCGTTAAACAATAGCTCACTGTCACGCATTTCTTTACTGGGTGCTGCTTCGTCAGCCAGTTTTGGAATGAACTTGCCCCAGGGCTTAGTCGTGATAGGCGCGAGCAGCTCCATGTCTTTTTTACCGTTACGGAACTTGATACGCCAGGCGATAGTGCCTTTTTCTTCATCACGAAGCACACGTACCGAGTGGCCCAGTGGAGCAAAGTCGGCATAACCACGCACATCAATTGCTTGATGAGGGCAGGCCTTTACGCAGGAATAACATTCCCAGCACATGTTGGGTTCAATGTTGTAAGCACGCCGAAGCGATTTATCGATGTGCATGATGTCAGATGGACAGATATCAACGCACTGACCACAACCATCACAACGAGTCATATATACAAAAGTTGGCATAATATATTCTCTCTATTCTTAAACAAGTGTAATTAAATGAGTGTTAGTAGTGGTTTGGAGACTCACGCTTGATACCAAGGCCCATGTTAGATGGATTCTTACCCATATACTCCGGGATATCCGGGAATTTTGCCTGAACTGCAGGGTCTGTCAGATCGTAATCACCAGGCAAGTTTTCTCTCGAACCATCAGCTTTAGTAACACGTTTCTGAAAAGCTGCGGCAGGCTTAAAGAACATATGTGCGAACTTGGACCAGAGTACGCCGCCAAAAAGTGCTGTGCTTGAGGCGATAAACAAAGCGAAGAACAAGGTTGACCATCCGGTTATACCGCCCGACTGTGTAAAAGACCAGATCAAACCGAAAGTCGCGGTGGTGAGCAGCGAGACAATAAACAAATCCGCACGTTCGAAGCGATACCACGAAAGGCCTTCCGCAGACACATCAACACGGATAAAGAACCAGAACCAGTAGCCACCAATAGCCAACATCAGTGCGCCAATATGCCAGAGTACCGGCAGGAGGGCAGGCGTAGACGCCTCTGGAGTTGGATAGCCAAAGATCATAATGGCAGTCGTGGCGACAAATAGAATGAAGCCATACATGGTCAGAAGATGGGAAAGTCTGCGTTTCATATTGCAGAATTCACCAGACGTTAAAACTTCATTTGCTAGCACCTTTAACGCGATCGTTGCTTTTTCGCCAGTGTCAACACTACGTTGTGCATCTTTTTTCGCTTTTTTAGCATTCTCAAAAAAGTACTGCGCACTTTTCTTATGGATCATATCAAGTACGGTCCCACCTATCACAAGCAGCACCATCAAGATGACATACCCTTGCATAATTTGGGGAGAAATTGACGCCGAAAGCTCGGCAAAGGGATTACTCGTGAACATTAAATTATCCTCAAATTTGTTATCTAAAAACTGTTACCCGATTGTTACTAACCAAGCTACCCACGGTATGACCACCTTAAGTCCACGCTCTGACTAGACGTCCGTATGAGACAGTCCCAAATGCACAGGCATTGACCACTTAGGGTACCACACGCTGGCAATTCCCTGTAGTTGGAACCTCTTCCAATATGAAATGAGCCTGAAGTGACCTGATTTTGTCCATGATGGAGGTATGAAAACCATCATGAACGATTCTCACATAGAAACTCTCGAACAGGTCCGTCAATTCCATGATGGAGCAGTGGTTATGGAGATCACCATCTCGTCAAAGAGCTAGTGTAATCACTGGATTCAAGTTACGCTGGTCCGGTTCCGGTATCTGACACTAGGCAGCACGGATCGAGGCTGGTCGCTTTGATGCCCGTGACCAGATCAGCGACTATCCGGGCCAAGAGCATAAATGGACATGACTCATAATGCGATACTGGAATTAACGGGGCGTCTTCAACGCCGACAGCGTAGTGAAGAGTTTTACCTCCAAATACACACGGAGTACGTCTAACTGCTGGCGCGGCTTCATGAACAACACTGCGCACTCATTGGTCTGGCTATCAAATAGCTCTATGAAGCTTCATAGTGGTTATATATGGACAGGTCCAGATAAATAACTACCGAATGATCATTTGCAAAAGAGCAAACCTAGTGCTTATCAGGTCTCACATTGCAACATTCGCGCCAAGTATGTGGATGAGTGTCGAAGCGTGTTAACCGACGGTACCGCCTCCCACAAGGCACCAATGTGGCGGATCAGCAGATCGTTGCCGACGCGTTGCAGCAGACTGACCGTGCAGAAAGTGACGCCGCCCGGAAGTCGGGCGCATCGATAGTTCGGTATGTCAGAAATATTGCGGTGATTTGCATACGGCGCAATGCCCTGCGGTTATTGCGCCCTACCGGGCTAGTTGGAAGTTCATATCACCACAGAGGACACAGAGCGCACTGAGAATCCAAGAAAACTATTGAATTCCCTTTTCCACCTCTCATTTTCTCTGTGTCCTCTGTGGTTATTAGTTTTTGAGGGCCAGAATAGACTGAATCATGACTGAGTTTGAGGTGCCTTCAGGATACTGTATGAAACTCACCTCAGCCGCTCAAGGTGCCCAGCGTATACCAGCAGCTTGTGATAGGGTGAGACGAACTTCTCGATACCTTCCTCCTCCAACTGGTCGTCAATCTGCTGCAGCTCGATACCGAGGTCGGCCAGACCTTGCATGATGCGGGGCGCATCGGCGATGGCCTGATCGATGCGCAGCTGCGGTTCGCCCTGTTCCCGGTATGCCGCCAAGGTCTCTGGCGGTAGGGTGTTGACGGTCTGCGGGGCGATCAGGGGCTCCACATATTTCACCGCACTATAACTTGGGTCTTTGACTCCGGTGCTGGCCCACAGCAAGCGCTGGAAAGGCGCACCGGCTTGCGCCAGTGCCTGCCAACGGGAACCCGCAGTGATTTCACGGAAGTGCCGGTAGGCCTCGGCGGCGCTGGCGATGGCCGCCTGGCCGCGCAATGCATGGCAGGCCGCTGCCTGTGGCGGCTGACTCTCGGCTATCTGATCGAGCTGAGCATCCACCACGACATCGATGCAAATCAGGAAAAAGCTCGCCACAGAGGCATGATATGGCAAGACTTTTCCGGACAAGTAATCACGCAACTTTTCGGTACGCTTTGTCATAGCCCAATGGCATCTGATAGCCGATAGTTGAGTGGCGTCTCTGTCGGCTTATTTCTTTGGTCGATTTTCCTTCTGCTGTGCGACGGGCAACATAAGTTCGAGTTCGTGGATCGCTCCGCATGCGTACCATAGCTATGGTACGCATGCGGAGCGATCCACGAACACCTGAGATCCACCTCTTACCCACACGATTCGGAAAGAAGCCAGCTTATCTAAACAGGCCAGCCGCAAGATCTATGTTTCACACTTGAGTGATACAGGTAAGCTTATGGGGGTTAATCCTGTTACCAAACTGATGCGCCAACACGACACATAATCGAAAATGGCCAAAGGTCGTCATCACCACGGACTCAAAATATACGTTGCAGCCAGCACCCAATCGGTTGGACGACTTTAGTGATGTCAAGGCGCACAATAAGGCCAGGGTGACAGAGGTCACCTTCATCCCTAGCAGGCAGGGCTGGTTCTATTGTCTGCTGACATGCTCTCGAACTGTGCGAGTTTATAATCATATGCTGTTGATGATCCCGCCAGAACTACAATCTGATGAATCTAATAGTTTGTCTGGATGGTACATCCGTGGCGTGGATAGTTGGAGGATATGTACAGCTAACCAGGATTAAACAGAGGGATGATTCTGAGCACCGGGCTCAGGATGATAATTCTCCAGTTTAAAGATCCTGGGGTATTCGCCAATTCGGAAGTCTAAAGTAACTGCATGACGTTCAGACAATATCTGAAAATACCTAATCTTTGAGTATTTCTAGTGCCTCATAGTATTGAAGCTGACAGGGCTGTCGACTCCGGTATTGCCTGCCTTGTAATCATTGCCCGTTTTCATGGCCTGCCTGCTGATCCCGATCATCTCGCTCACCAGCGGGGTCAAACTGATTATTTCTCGGTTCGTGATATCGTTTTATCGGCCAAAGGATTGGGTCTCAAGTCGAAGGCCGTGATGAGTGAATGGCCACGGCTGGGAAAAACCCCGCTACCGGCCATTGCGGTCCACAACGACGGCCACTTCTTCATTATCGCCCGTTGCGACGATGACAAGGTGCTGATCCAGGATCCGCTGGAAAAACGTCCGCTGACCTTGCCGCGGGATCTGTTTGAAGAGATCTGGGGCGGTGAGCTGGTCCTGATCACCCGCCGTTCCAGCCTGCTGGGCGGCAATGGAAAATTCGATTTCAGCTGGTTCATCCCGGCGCTGCTCAAATACCGCAAGCTCTTCACTGAAGTGCTGATCGCCTCCTTCTTCATCCAGCTCTTCGCCCTGATCACGCCGCTGTTCTTTCAGGTGGTGATCGACAAGGTGCTGGTGCATCGCGGCATGACCACCCTGGATGTCTTGGCGATTGGCCTGATTGCGGTGTCGGTCTTCGAAGTGGTGCTGAGCGGCCTGCGCACCTATCTGTTCTCCCATACCACCAATCGCATCGATGTGACCCTCGGGGCCAAACTCTTCGACCACCTGCTGCGCCTGCCCCTGGCCTACTTCAAGTCGCGCCGGGTCGGTGACTCGGTGGCTCGGGTGCGGGAGTTGGAGACGATCCGCAACTTCATCACCGGCTCAGGCCTCACGGTGGTGATCGATCTCTTTTTCACCGTCGTCTTCCTCGCGGTGATGTACTACTACAGCCCGACCCTGACCTGGATCGTGCTGGGCGCCATCCCCTTTTATGTGCTGCTGTCGATCTTCGTCACCCCGGTGCTGCGTCGGCGCCTGGATGAGAAGTTCGCCCGCGGCGCGGAGAACCAGGCCTTCCTGGTGGAGTCGGTTACCGGCGTGGAGACCCTCAAGTCGATGGCGGTGGAGCCGCAGATGCAGCGCCGCTGGGAGGAGCAGCTGGCGGCCTATGTCAACGCCAGCTTCAAGACCGCCAACCTGGGCAACATCGCCAGCCAGAGCGCCGGGCTGATCAACAAGGTCACCACCGTGCTGATTCTGTGGATCGGCGCCACCCTGGTGATGAAAAACGACCTGAGTGTGGGCCAGCTCATCGCCTTCAACATGCTCGCCGGGCGGGTCAGCGGCCCCATTCTGCGCCTGGTGCAGCTGTGGCAGGACTTTCAGCAGGCGGGCATCTCGGTGCAGCGTCTGGGCGACATCCTCAACACCCCGCCGGAGCCGGGCTACAACCCGGGACGCGCCACCCTGCCGGCCCTGCAGGGCGAGGTGCGCTTCGAACATGTCGGTTTCCGCTATGCCCCCGACCGGCCTAGGGTGCTCGACGACATTGAGCTGCGGATCAAACCGGGTGAGGTGGTCGGCATCGTCGGGCGCTCCGGCTCCGGCAAGAGCACCCTGACCAAGCTGGTGCAGCGCCTCTACATCCCCGATGTCGGGTCGGGTGCTGATCGACGGCGTCGACCTGGCCCTTGTAGAACCCGCCTGGCTGCGTCGCCAGGTGGGAGTGGTGCTGCAGGAGAACACCCTGTTCAATCGCACGGTGCGGGAGAACATCGCCCTGGCCAATCCGGCGCTTGAGATGGAATCGATTGTCCGCGTAGCCAAGCTGGCGGGTGCCCACGAGTTCATACTCGAAATGGCGGAGGGCTACGACACCCTGGTCGGGGAGCAGGGCAGCACCCTCTCCGGCGGCCAGCGCCAGCGCATCGCCATCGCCCGCGCGCTGATCACCAACCCGCGCATCCTGATCTTCGACGAGGCCACCAGCGCCCTCGATTATGAATCGGAACGCATCATCCAGGACAACATGCGGGCCATCTCAGAGGGCCGTACCGTCTTCATCATCGCCCACCGCCTGAGCGCCGTGCGCCGGGCGAATCGGATCATCGTCATAGAGCAGGGGCGCATTGTTGAACAGGGAAGCCACCATGAACTGGTCGGGCAGGGCGGCCACTATGCCCGGCTTCACGCCTTCCAAAACGGTGAACACCAGCTGGAGGGAATGCGATGAATGAAGCCAATCCGGATGCCTACCGACGCACCGAAGAGCAGGCCTTCCTGCCCGCCGCCCTCGAGGTGCGGGACACCCCGCCATCTCCCATTGGCCGCGCCATCGTCTGGACCATCCTGCTGTTCTTCCTGCTGGCCATCATCTGGGCCAGCTTCGGCCAGGTCGATATCGTCGCTGTGGCCCAGGGAAAGATCATCCCCAGCGGCCACAGCAAGGTCATCCAACCCTTGGAGACAGGCACGATCACAGGGCTGCATGTGAAAGAAGGGCAGCGGGTCGCCAGGGGAAATATCCTCGTTGAATTGGATGTCACCACCACCGCCGCCGAGCTGCAACGCCTGCAACAGGATGCCGGTGAACTCGCTCAGCAGATCACCCGTCTGGAACGGATCGACAGCCTGATCCGGGATGAGACTCCCAAACTCGATCAAACCCCGCTACAACAGGCAGGGCTCTCGGCATTGCAGACTAAACTGCTCCACTCCCAGTGGCAGGAATACCGTGAAGGTCGCCGTACCCTGCACAAGGAACTGGCGAAACACCAGGCCCAGCGCGCCACCCTGGAAAAGCAGATCGACAAACTCCAGGCCACCCTGCCGTTGATCAGCGAACGGGCCGATGACATGCAGACCCTGCTCAAGACCAACGCCGTTGCCCGCCACCGGGTACTCGAAGTGCAGCAGGAGAAGATATCCGCCCAACACGATCTCAAGGCCCTGCTCAGTCAGCGCCAGGAACATCGGTCAGGCCGAACAGGAACTTCAGGCGCGCATCGACCACCACCGCAGTCAGTTCCGTAAACAGACCCTGGAGGAACTGACCGGCGCTACACAAAAGTTGGCGGCCATCGAACAGGAGATCATTAAGGCGACGGTCAGAAAAAATGCTCAGACCCTGCGCTCGCCTGTCGACGGCGTAGTCCAGCAACTGGCGGTGCACACCCTTGGCGGTGTGGTCACCCCGGCCCAGGAACTGATGATGATCGTCCCGGAAGAAGAGAGCCTGGAGGTCGAGGCGATGCTGGAGAACAAGGACATCGGCTTTGTTGAAGAAGGCCAGACCGCAGAGGTCAAGATCGACGCCTTCCCCTTTACCAAATACGGTACCATCGACGGCACCCTCATCGATATCTCCAACGATGCCATCCTGGATGAGGTCAAGGGCCTGATGTTCAAGACCCAGGTCAGCCTGCAGCAATCCCTGATGCAGATCGGCAAGCGGCAGGTGCAACTGACTCCCGGCATGAGTGTGACCGTGGAGATCAAGACCGGCACCCGAAGAGTCATCGAGTTCTTTCTATCGCCGCTGTTGCGTTATAAACAGGAGAGTATTCGTGAGAGATGACGGTATGAAACTATACGGCTACCTGAAAAAGTTCGAGGAACCAGATATGTCATTCTATTCCCAGATGGCAGGGGGAGTACGCGATCCCAGACGCACTGCAACGGAATCCGGTTTATTACAACAACCAAGTTTGAATGGGCTGAGGTGACATAACAATGTTTGCACTTGCATTTCTGTTTTTCTTTTTGCTGTACCTGCTGATCAGTGCAGGGCTGGCATGGGTGGCCGTGAAGCTGGCACGCATGCGCGGTATTAAAGGCTGGACTTGGGGCCTGCCGGTGTTTGTGTTGATGGTTGGTCTGATCTTCTGGGACTGGTTACCTATGGAAGTGCTCTATCGTCACAAGTGTACGAGCTATGCCGGCTTTGACCAATACAAAACACTGGATGAATGGAAACAGGAAAATCCCGGTGTGGCAGAGACACTGAGTCCAATTACGGGCGTTCGATCTACATTCAAAGGCAACCGGGAACGCTATCTGCTCAATCAGCGTTTTGCCTGGGACATTATCCGCACCCCTCACTGGTTTCATATATACGAAAAGGAAGAACGGATACTCGATACTCAAACCGGCGAGATAATGGCGAAGTACATGGACTTTGGGACGAATATTCCCCCACTAGGTCTTGGTGGTAGTCGGCTGAGCGATTACAAATTCTGGATGCAAAAGAGGTCGTGTGAGAGAGATAGTTCAAGCCAGAATAAGATTTCGTCGAATTTTCAAGAAGACTATTGAAGATGGTAAGGAGATAAGATAATGAATACAAATGATACAGCTACGAACATGGCTCTGCTATCTGAGGCAAGTTACGCTGATTTTCGTGGGGCAAATACTTATATCACGATGTTAAAATCGCCCTCCAACGTATCGGTACTGATGACGGTCAGGCCGACGATCCGACTAAAGGCTTCTCCCTGACGCAGGCTCAAGAATTCGTTAAACACTGGGAAATCGTCCATCATCAGCCGGATACGGATTCCGGTTTTTCGGCTACCCTATTCAAAAGCATGGACACCAATGAAACCCAGCCTTACGTATTGGCTATACGAGGCACGGACGGTGGGCAGGATCTGGTAATCACGGATGGATCAGACATCGTAATCGATGGTCTGGCCATCGACCAGATCGTCGATATGTGGAACTACTGGAAGAAGTTAATCACTCCAAAGGGTTAGAGCTTCGTTGGATCGCAACTGGTGACATTGGAAGCGGAAACAGTTGCTCTCGGTCTTGCTAAGGCTGGACAATTCATACCTTGTTTTAATCACTTGGGGTTCAATTCCCCGCCGCTTGCGGCGTATAGATTTCAAGATCCGCCAATACCCCGTCCGCTTGCGGCGGGGATCTTTATTATGGCTGCCGATGCCTATCTTTCCTGGCTCTTTTCGCGGGATGACTCAGTATTGACAATGGGCCGTTAAGTGAATCGGTGTGAACCACTAAGCAAATCGTTACTACACCGACTGATCGAGTTCTTTCAGGCACAGTTGCTGCGCTATAAATAAGAGATTATTCATAAAAATGACGCCATGCACAGCCATAGCAAGGAGATTCAATATACAAGGAACAGTTGATCCGTATGTTCATAATCAATATCAAACTTGGTAATACTGCCTATATATTTATGAAGAATAGATATGAACGAATTCGGATTAATCACCCTGCCATCGGGAAATTTGGAGAACACCAGATTAACAATGAAAGCGTCACACATATGCTGCTATATGTGCATTCTTTTTAGTTCAATGAACCTGGAGATAGATGAATGATTGTCGGATTAATCATGCTTGCGGGTTTGGGTCTCTACTTGATTGTATCGATCATGTTGATCCTCTTCGGGGCCAGTATTGCGCGAGAGCAGGGCAAGCCGGGATGGAAGGGTGGATTGTTTATGGCTCTGATCATGTACCTGATACTCTTTTGGGACTGGATCCCTATGCGGGCAACACATCAATACCTCTGCATGACGCAGGGTGGCTTCACCCTCAATAAAACCCTGGATGAATGGAAACAGGATAAACCCCGGGGTGGCGGAGACTTTAATGCCAAATAAAGAGTCTGGCTCAACATCTATGGATAACCGTAGACGTTACATCCTCAACCAGCGCTTCGCCTGGGATATCCATACCTCAAAACGTCTGCTTGGTATTCGTGAGCAGGACGAGCGGATCGTGGATCTTGAAACGGGTGAAGTGTTGGCGCAGTACATCGATTTTGATTCCAAACTCAATCAACATGAGCCGCAGGGTATCAGGGATTTCAAGTTCTGGATGTCTGTGGATTCGTGTGAGACTGCTGAAGGGCGTAGAACAAGGCCAAATAAGTTTGAATTTAATAAGTTTATGTATTTTGTAGAAAACCAAAAGGAGTTTGAAAAATGATTGTGAAGGATGTGTATTTCGGATCATTATTGTCAGAAGCCAGTTATGCTGATCTAAGCGAAATTACAAATGAGAAGTCATATGTAGACGCTCTGACTGCTGAAGACTTCTCCCCGATCCAAGCTGCCGAAATTGTATCTCACTGGCGCGTAGCTAATCACATTCCCAATACCTCAACCGGCTTTTCCGCCACGGTATTTGAGAGTAAAGATAATCCAGATGAATACACCCTCGCTATACGCGGGACCGAGCCTTCAGTGCAATGGAGACCGATATAACCCTGGCTGACATAGCGGATATTGGTGCGGATGGTATTGCACTCAATCAGGCCATTGATCTGTTTCAACTACTATCAGCAGTTGATCACGAAAAAAGGAAAACAGGCGGTTCAATACGAGGTCTATGAAGGCATTACTTCCGCCACCAGAAGGCACCGATTATCCAACTGGTGACGGGAAGTCATCCGCTTACAGCACCAAGTATATCGTACATTAAGGTTTCAGACCCTACCGATGGACTAGGTGTGATTCCAAAAGGAACGACGATCGATGTTACCGGCCACTCCCTGGGCGGTCATCTCGCTTTGATTCTGTCACGACTCGATCCAGCCCGATCGATGCAGTACATACTTACAATGCGCCGGGCTTCGATACCGGAATTATCGGCAGCAACGACACTGAATGGTTCTTTTCTGCCATGGCTCAGGTAGAAACAGCGGCAACCGGATCGACTACAGTTGGTTCGGCATTTCCAGTGACTAAGATCAAGAATATGGTAGTGCCGGAGGATCTTATATCGGATATCGAGCACCCTTCCAGGTGGAGTGATCGCAGCATTTTTCTGAGGTGGACAATAGCTCAGGTCTGCACGTTGGATTTACTGCTCATTCAATACCGCGTGTTGTCGATTCACTTGCTGTACTTAACCTGCTTACGGCCATCGATGCCACTATTGACTGGCCAGCTTGACTCCTGTCCTGGAAGCGTCTTCGATACAATCTGAGAATAGTCTGGAATCGATGGTTCAAATTGCAGAACTTTCTCAGTACCCGTCACCCTGGTGATTGATGGCCGTGAACAACTCCATCAAAGCCTGCAGGTTATCGAGACTGAAATATTCGTGGACCGGAAATTCCAGTCCGGTATTGAAATCTGAATACCAGAACCTGCAAATAATCGACCTCAGCGGTTATACACGTCAGGGAATGATCGATCGTGCAAAAAGTGAAATTGCGATCGGCTATGCATTGACGCATCTTGACCCTTTCGCCATCGCCGGCAGCGATACACTCTACTCACCACACAACCAAAACAGTGAATTGGACATCTACGACGAAAGACTCGTGAAGGCACGTTGACCAAAAACTATCTCGAAGACAGGGCCGATTTTCTGCAGCGGCTGAATGAGCGCAACACACGGACAATCATTTACCTGGGGAAGGCATTTGAATTCCGCGATATAACCACCGGGTATCTTGCCTCTGTATGATAATGCCATATGGGGGAGCTCGACAGTCGTTATCATTTCGGAAATATGGATGGCAATTTCTCCAGGGCGGAGACAACAATGACCATCTATATGGCGGTGGCGGAGACGATGTCCTCAAAGGCGGAGGTGGATCGATTATCTGGAAGGGGGTGAAGGGGACGATACCTATGTGGCGGGAGATGGGGATACATCTATGATACTGACGGCTTCGGTCGGGTACTGTTTGATGAAGCGGTTCTGTACGGCGGGGTTCGTACAGGCGCTAGCGGTGCTTTTGAATCAGGCGACAGTGCCTTTCGCTACACGCTGACGGAAAACGAGCTACTGGTTGAACGGATCAGTGATGGTGGTGTACTGAATATACAGAACTTCCGGAATGGCGATCTTGGAGTATCGCTCGATGAACTCGAGCCTTCACCTCCTTCTGACTACTCTCTGATACGAGGTACGGCAGAAAACGAGGTCCTCAAGGGGGAAGTCGATCTCAGTGCTACGGATAATACCCTGATCAATGGTTACAACCTGCCGGATCACATCCAAGGTGGCGACGGGCGAGATTGGATCTTTGCCTGGGACGGCTCTAGAACCTACGTCGAAAACCAAGTGGTTATGGATCAAGCGCCGGATACTGATCTGGTAGAGGGTGGTTCGGGCAAGGACGTTATTCAGGGCGGTCCTGGTGATGATTTATTGTATGCGACAGAGGTTGTTGATGCGCCATCGGTCATTGCTGGACAAGGCTCTTTGTCCTATGGCGGTTCGACTAATGAAGCCGGGGATTTTGTCAGTGGACAGGACGGCAATGACGAATTGTATGGGAGCGGACGGCTCGACGGCCTGTTCGGTGGTGACGGTGATGATCTGATCTATGCGGGTGGCGGAGATGACATCATTGCGGGTGACTGGTCGGCTGGTGTGAGTCAGTTGTCACTGAATCCGGCGACCTATGACTATGAGTGGTACTCAATCGACTCAACAGGTGCCCTTCAGTTGTACCTGTTTGATTACTATGGGGGCAGCGGACGTGATCGGATATATGCGGGTGATGGGAATGACACCGTCTGGGGTGGGGCAGGAGACGACATGATCCATGGCGGATCTGGTCACGATCAACTGAATGGTGATATGTCTGGAGTTAACAGCAATGGCGATCCCAAAATTGCTTCAGTGCTACACGGTAATGATTTCATCTTTGGCGGTACCGGCGATGACTCTCTGATCGGAAACGGCGGCTCAGATCGGTTGTTGGGCGGTGAAGGCGATGACTGGCTGGAAGGTGACTTCCGCGCTGTCTTGGCCGGCGATCTTCCTTATCACGGCGATGATTATCTCGACGGTGGGTCTGGGTCAGATACCTTGATAGGTGAAGGAGGAAGCGATGTCCTTTTTGGTGGTATAGGCAATGATCTGCTCTATGGAGACCTGAGTGGACTCGATGCGGACTACCACGGCAATGATCAATTATTTGGTGGAGACGGCGACGACCAGTTGCTCGGTTTCGGTGGCGATGACACTCTGGTGGGTGGCGATGGCAACGATGTGCTGGTGGGTGGTGAAGATACCATCGGTGTTGCCAGCGGGAATGACACCATAACAGGTGGTCTCGGCGATGATGCAGTCTATGCAGGCGATGGGGCCGACCGCATTACCGGCGGGCCGGGTGCGGACTACCTGGAAGGAGGCAGCGGTGCGGATCACTACTTTATGGATGTCGGTGATGGCGAGCTGGTGGAAGGTTTTGCCGATATGATTGTCGACAATCCTGGAGAGGGCAATGTGTTGACTTTCGGCCATGGCATCATGCAAGACGATGTGACCTTTACCTTAATCGACAACAACCCCTCACTCATCATTCGATATAGCACGGATGACTATTTAATCATTGAGCATGGCGCCTTGGGCGCCATTTCTCAATTCACCTTCTCCGATGGTCTTGCGGCGGATTATTCGAAGTTGATATGGAAGGATCGGACCGAGGCGATAAACCTGATTGCCGGTGGCGTTTCTGAAATCATCTACGGTTCGCTGGCGAACGATACCATAGATGGCCAGCAAGGCGCTGACGTTATCATCGCAGGCGGTGGAGCAGATAATATTTTCGGTGGACTCGGGGATGATGAACTTTACGGTGGCGACGGAGACGACACTCTGACCGGGGGTGAAGGTGCTGACTTCCTATCAGGAGGTAGTGCTGCTGATACCCTTGATGGCGGGCCCGGAGCAGACCAATTATGGGGAGGGACTGGAAATGATATCTACGTTTTTCGTCCTGACGACGATATTGCTGCTGAATCAACCATTTTCGATCTGGATGATCTCAACACTATCGAGTTCCGGGGAGAGATTACCGCAGAGTCCATTGTCGACATATACGAAGACGGTTTGGATTTGATCATTCGCTATACAGCTGATGATCAAGTCAGGGTTCTGAATGGTGCGACGCAGGCTGTTGTCGATCGTTTTGAATTTGAATCGGGAGTTACCGCAGTTTCCTTACCAGAGCTGACGGCGATTGTTAAGGGGGGATTCGATCAATCGATGATTGGTGATTCAAACGATGATTTTATGAAAGGTACCCATCAAGCAGATTTCATCAGTGGTCATGAAGGTAATGATGTCATCCTTGGAGGGGCAGGCAATGATCGTTTGCTCGGGGGTGTAGGAGACGACAAGCTTAATGGTCAGGCTGGTAATGATGTTATGGTTGGTGGTATAGGAGATGATCGCTACTATATCGATGCGCTTGGCGACACTCTGGTCGAGGAACTCGATGCCGGTCTGGACCGGGTCTATAGTGCTGTCGACCATAGGCTGGGCAGCAACTTTGAAAACCTCACACTGCTTGGCAATGCGGATCTACGCGCCACAGGCAATGCATCCGACAACCGCTTAACTGGCAATGTCGGGAATAATGAACTCATAGGCGATGCAGGGAATGACTGGCTGCACGGGCGTGCCGGCAACGATCATTTGCTCGGAGGACCTGGCGATGACGTCCTCAATGGTGAGGCCGGTAATGATCAGATGATCGGTGGTGGTGGCAATGATCGCTACTATGTCGACGCACTCGGCGACACTCTGATCGAGGAAGTGGATGCTGGCCTTGACCGAGTCTACAGTTCGATCGACCACACCCTCGGTAACAACTTTGAAGAACTCGTGCTGCTCAGTACAGCTGACCTGCGTGCCACTGGTAATGCTGCTGATAACTGCTTATACGGCAATATTGGCAACAATGAGCTGGATGGGCAGGCTGGTGACGACCGGCTTTACGGAAGAACCGGCAATGACCGTTTGCTGGGTGGCGACGGCGATGATCTGCTCAATGGCGAGACTGGTGATGACCAGATGATCGGTGGCATGGGTAATGATCGCTACTATGTCGACGCACTCGGCGACACTCTTATCGAGGAAGCGGATGCCGGCCTGGACCGGGTCTACAGTTCTGTTGAGCACACACTTAGCAGCAACCTTGAAAACCTCACGCTGCTTGGTGATGCGGATCTACGCGCCACTGGTAATGCATCCGACAACCGACTAACGGGTAATGTCGGAGATAACGAACTGTCAGGCGAAGCGGGGAATGACTGGATACGTGGGCGTGCCGGTAATGATTATTTGTGGGGTGGCGCTGGCCAGGACTCATTATTCGGTGAAGCAGGCGATGATATCTTGCGGGGTGGCGCGGGCATCAACGATACCCTGTCGGGTGGTACGGGAAATGATACCTACCAGTATGCGGCGGGCGATGGCAACACCACCATCAATAACTATGACACAGATACCAACCGCCATGATGTGTTGCAGTTGTTGACGGATGCGGCACCGAGTGGTTTGGTCAATGTAGAAGACCTCTGGTTTAGCCGCGATGGCAATCATCTGCAGATTACCCTGGTTGGGTCTGATGATCAGGTGACTGTCAGTAACTGGTATAGCAACGCGAATTATCAGTTGGATCAAATCGAAGTTGGCACTTCTGTTTTACTGAATAATCAAGTTGATCAGTTGGTGACTGCAATGGCGTCTTACAATGTTCCCAGCGGCGCCGGTAACATGATTCCACAAGAGGTTCAGGATCAATTACAACCAATACTTGCAGTCGCCTGGCAGGCTGCTTGACTGACCTTCCGGATAGACAACAGCTTAGCCGCATAATCCGGTCAATGGCAGCTGATTGTGTAGAAAAGACTGCTGCTATGCCGTCATAGTCAGGAAAATATGACACACATAGAATGCTGAATTCTGTGAATCCGGTCCAAGATTTAAAGTTATATTCTGCGTAACAATAGTTCCCACAATAAGGCGAAAAAAATAATTCGTCAGTAGTTCAGGGTGTGAGTTTATTTGGAGAGGCATTACAGCTCTCCTTCCTTTCCAGACGTCGGAGGAATATAAACATGCGCATCCGTTGCATAATAAGAAATCTACAGGTGTTTGTTTTTACAATAGCGCTGCTGGTTTTAAATTTTAATCCACTCAAATCCACACTCGGGCTGAATTCAGCCATTGCGGCTATCAGCCCGGAGGCACAAGAAGCTCACTCATCGATTACGGAATATACAGGGCCCGAGACCTGTATCAGTTGTCATGAAGCTGAAGCGCAGGAAGTACATAGTTCGGTTCACTACCAACAGACCGGTATGACACCGAATGTCACCAATATCGCTGATACGGCCGGGAAGGGCGAAGATGCCTTCAACACCTATTGTGGTTCGATACGCACTTCACCCTATTTCACCTGTGCGGGTTGTCATGTGGGCAACGGTCTCCCACCAGAGCCTGAAATGACTGCGGAGCAGTTGAATAATATCGATTGTCTGATGTGCCATCAGGACGATTATGCAAGGATTGGCGCCCCGCCTTATGAAGATGTCGTGGTGGTGGGTGAAAACGGATTGCCAAGCACCATTCAGATCCCTGTGGCAGAGACTTTCCGGTTTATGCCTGACGAGTCGAAAATGACGGTCTCGATACTCGAGGCGGCACGTACCGTTCATTCGACCACCCGCAAAACCTGTCTGCGCTGTCATGCCGGCGCATCGGGCAGCGATGGCGGCAAACGCGGTGATCTATCTTCAATTAACATCGATCCACCAAGATCTTCTGATATTCATATGAGTTCTCATGGAGAGGATCTGACCTGTTCGGATTGCCATAGCGCTGAAAATCACCGCTTCAAAGGACGTGGCCTGGATCTTCGGCCCAACGATGTGGCGGAGCGTTTTACCTGCGCGGGCTGCCACACTGATGAACCGCACGATGACTATTCAGCTACCAACGCCGATTCACTGGATCGTCATGCAACAAAGGTGGCCTGCCAGACTTGCCACATCCCGGAGTTCGCGAAGGACATCAGCACAGAGTTGGTTCGCGATTGGACGCACACACACTTTTCACCAAAGGCTTGCGGTGGACGCGGCGGATGGCTGCCAAGTGAAGTACGTGCAATGAATGTCCTACCGACTTATCGTTGGTTTGATGGCACCAGCGAGGTCTATGTGCTCGGTCAGGTCCCAGGTGATAATGCGGATGGTGAAAAAGAATTTGGCGTGCCGAATGGAGCGGTGGATTCGGCTGATGCAAAGATCTATCCGATGAAGGAGCATCGTTCAGTCGCTGCCCAGCATGATGCTACAGGGTTGATGATTCCACATTCCACCTATACCTTCTTCACGCAAAACAGTTTCGACGAGGCAGTCCGTGTTGGTATGCAAGAGGAAGGATTGGAGGGCAGCTATTCACTGGTGGATGTGCATACCTACCAGACAGTCAATCATGGGGTCGAGGATGAAGATAACGCCTTGGACTGTCGCGACTGTCACTCATCCGATGCTCGCATCGATCTAAAAGGCGAGCTGGGCTACGGCTTGAAGGCCGCTGCTCAAGAGGTGTGTAGCCAATGCCATGAGAATGAAATGAGTGAAGGATTTATGGAAAACCATTTAAAGCATGTTGCAGATGAAGGCATCGATTGCTCTGCCTGCCACAGCTTCTCGAGGCAGGAACGGGGTCTGAATCCCGATCTAACTGCATTCCGGAGGATTGATCGGTAGCAAAGGATCTCTACCGCTGTTTGTAGAGATCCTTTCTGCGCCGTTTATTAAATGCCGGGAGGCGTAAGCTTTATTGTCGCTAGTGTTAGAGACTGAGGTCAAACAGCTTGAGGAGGTCTGTCATGCTCCGGACCTCGGTGAACGAGCGCATGTTCGGGAGTTCGAGGCTGGTTGTGGCGATTCATCCAGATAACTCTGACCCCCGCAGATTGCCCGCCGATCAGGTCAGTCGCCGGGTCATCGCCAATATGGGCAAGTTGATGAGGCAGAACTCCCGCCTGACGAATGGCTGCTTCGAACAGATGCGGATGAGGCTTGCCCTTGCCGACAGATTCTGCGGTCAGCGAAAAATCGAATAACTGTCCTATACCAAGACGGTTAACATCCGCATTGCCATTGGTTATCGAGCCTATGCGGTAGCCAGCCTGTCTTAAAACCTTCAGCACCGGCACCACATCATCGAATAGCGTGATCTGATGGCGCGCCTCGAGAAATACTGCAAATGCAGGCTCCACCAGACTGTCGTCGTAGCCCACCGATTCTGCCGCCAATCTGAGCGAGGTCTTGCGCAGCTCGGTCATTTTGTGGCCAAGCTCAGGATACTGCCGAACCAGATCAACGCGTATTTCACGCAGCGCTTCCAGGGTGTAGCGGCTGCCGATTCGGGGGTAGTGCAACAGCAGCCAGTCATAGAGGGTCTGCTCGGCAGCAATGAGTACCGGTCGGTTATCCCAAAGGGTGTCGTCCAGGTCGAAGGTGAGTGCTTGTATGCTGTCCACCGGGTTACTTTGTCGCAGGGGTTCAGCAAAATCAACCATCGTGTCTTGAGGGTCGATCAGGCAATCCTGCTGTGAGCGGTAGTGGACTCGATGAAAGACAGGAGGACTGAATATGTCAGGCCTCCTGTCTGTGTATGGTGATGTTGTCAGACGCTGTCTGGTCGATGATTTTTCAGAAAAAAGCTGAGTGATCACCGATTATAAAATCACTGCACGCTGCCGAAAGACCGGTCAATAGCGCCTGGGGGTATGGGTAATCCGGCAAGATGACATCCCTGTGCAACAGGTCCCGCCGGAAAGAGGACATAGAGGTACTTCATGCCGCCTCTGCTATGGAACCGCTCATCCAGTGCATCGTGTAGCTGACGGGCGTTCATGTCGGGTTTATCGTGTTTGGAAAAATACTCCTGCAACGCCTTCAATAGCTCTAGGTGGTCTGCGCTCAATTCCAGACCCTCTTCATGCGCCATGCGCGTTGCATCAGCCTCATTCCATTCCACAGGGGCAAAGGGATAGCCGGGAACTCCATGGTTCGTATGTGCAAAATGTACAGACTCATTCATCGTTTTTCTCCTCTGGTGCCAGGTGATTCAATAACTTGCTCAAACCGTCATGGGTCATAATACCAACTAAAATGGTTGGTTATGTATCTACAACTATAGCCGGTTTTCTAAAGCATGTATGTTTGCTGGCAGGCAAGGAATCGAGGTCGATGTCTCAGCTGTACTGCTGACTCACAGCAGTCAAAAAAAAGCGCCGCAATAGCGGCGCTGAATTGCCTGTTCAAAGCAATAATTTTGGATCTAGGATCAAGTAAACATATCCGAGGTTATGTTTGTGAACCAACTGCGCGCGTACTCGGCCTCGATGGCGCGGGTTTCAGGTTTGGCGTCCATTGGTGAAAGGCCACCGGCGCCTTTCACACCGACGATGTTGCCTTCCAGCAATTGATAGACGGCGGCAACCGAGATGCCCCAGTTCTCTGCAATGATGCTGTAGCAGGTATTGACGTATGACGGTTCTCCGGGTTCCTGGCCATTGAGTGCAGCGACAATGGCTGCGGCACAGACTTTACCCTGGGAGTTGGCGGCATAGCCTGATTTAGGCATCTCGCCTGCGATACAGGCATCGCCGATCACGTAAACATCTTTGTGGAGGGTCGACTCAAAGGTCTTCTGATTGACTGGACACCAGCCTGAATCATTCACCAGTCCGGCTATATGGGCAATCTTTCCGGCTTTCTGAGCTGGAATGATATTCAGTACGTCACCCTTATATTCATCCACCTGTCCGATCAAGGTATTGGTTGCCGGATCAACAGCTTCGACAATGCCGCCCTCGGCGCCAGCTACCCATTCCACCATGCCATCATAGAATTTCTTGTAGCCCTGCATGAACAGCCCCTGCTTGGAGAACTTGTCCTTGGCGTCGAGAATGATGACCTTGGATTTAGGCTTGTGTTGTTTCAGGTACATTGCGATCTGGGCGGCGCGTTCATAAGGTCCAGGCGGACAACGAAAGGGATTCGGCGGGGCTGCGATATAACAGACGCCTCCGTCCTTCATGTCCATGAGTTGTTTGCGCAGCGTGACAGTTTGCGGTCCAGCCTTCCAGGCATGGGGGATCTGTTGCGCAACTTCTTCGCTATAGCCTTCAATCATCTCATAGCGAAAGTCTACCCCTGGGGATACGACCAGTTTGTCATAGGCATAGGTGGTGCCACTGGCGCCTTTGACCATACGTTTTGCCGCATCTATCTCCACTATATTGTCAGTAACCGAGTTGATACGACGGTTACTGCTGAGCTTGGCATAGCCAAAAGTCAGGCTTTCGATGGTTCTCTCACCGCTCAGGACTTCATTGCTGAGCGGGCAGGAGACATAGTTGGCGTTTTTGTCGATCAGCGTTACATCGATATCGGGATCCGCCATTTTGATGTATTTGGCAGCGATCGCGCCACCATAACCGCCACCGATGACGATGACACGACCTTTTTTGCCTTGACCGAAGGTGCTGGGGCTGATTGTGAACATTGTGCCCAATGCTGCACATGCCCCGGCGGCCTTGACGAATTTTCTTCGAGTGAGTTGAGTCATTTTACTTTTCCCCTGCAATTATTTTTCACTAACGTAGTAGTGAGCCATGGCTTTGAGCTCTTCCTGCGAGAGTTGCATGACGCGTTTCCCCATTTTGCGTGGTGCACAACGCTTGCCTTTTTTATGGCACTCTTTCAGGTAATGCAGGGTGTAATCTGGCCATTGGCCTGCCAGCCGGGGGGCATCGTCTTCTTGCACTCGGCCACCATCCTCGTGGCAGGTCTTGCACTGCTTATCATGTATCTTCTTACCGATGGCGGCCAGCTTCGAGTTGGCTTTGATCGGGCTGGATACCCAAGGCTTGTTGGCGAGGTAGGAGGCGATCGCTTTCAATTCATTATCTGAATAGCCTTTGGCTATCCGCCCCATGATCGTGGAATCCCGCTCGCCACTCTTGAACTCGGCAAGTACCAACTGCATGTATTCTTTCTCCATGCCGCCGATGACCGGCATGATATCTCCGGCACTGGCGCCATCTGTTCCATGGCAACCGGCGCAGGTATTGGCCAACATGCGGGGTGAACGAATACCCTGTTGTGGTTTGGCCATGGTCTCAGCGGCCTCTGATTTTACTGTGGCGGCAGCTGCAGATTGTTGTGTTGAACTCTGTGAGGCGCTTCCTGTCACCACCCAGGCCATTAGCAGCCCGGCAGAGATCGCCGAGAGTTGCTTTGTCATTTTCTTCATCTGTATCTCCTAAGGCAGGAATGCAGTTTTAAATACCAGTCAGCGATAGAGATGGTCGAGCATCTCGCATCATTAGCAAGGGACTGGAGGTTTTAGTGCACAGTGGTTGTGGTGTCAGTACGCTCATTGATCTCAGCCAGTACCTTGTCGATTTCAGGCCGTTTAGCAGGATCGATCGTAGCCGCTTCATTCAGGGCTGCTCTCGCCTTGTTGTACTGTCCCATGTGTAGATAGGCCATGGACATACCAATAAAGGCAAGGGCATTTTTCTTGTCCAGCATGATGGCCTTTTGGAAATCCTTGACACTCGCGCTGTATTCCTGGCGGAGCATCCGCACTCCACCCAGACGGGTACGGGCCAGTGCGGAATTTGGATCTTCGGTAACCGCCAATTGCAGGGTAATCAGGGCCTGATCCAGATCACCTGCCGCAGTCTGTTCATAACCCTGCTTGATCAGGGTGTCGGTATCCGCGGAAGCGAGACTGGCTGTGCTAATAACCATGAGCAGAAATAGATAACGATGCCACATTACAATGTGTAACCTCAGTGATTTAAACTTTTTTTGAATTGCCCCTCTCCGGGAAAAACCGGAGAGGGATGATGCATCGTTTTGATGCGAACTACTTCAGGGCGCCTTTGCCGTAGCGTTCTTCAAAGCCCTTGCGGACCTTGTCGATCTGCTCCTTGCTCATGCCGTCGAAGTACCAGGCATGGCCGTCAATGGGCTTGAAGTATTTCTCCAGCATGGCGTCGGCGAACTTCTCGTTGCCGTCTTTCTTCATGGCCACTTCCTTGAGTTCCGGGATCCACTTCATGTAAGTGTGCTTGGCCACGTCATAGATGCCGTGCCACCAGGTGTAGTCCGGGCCACTCATTGAAGCGCCGTGACGGGCACGACGACCCTCGTGGTGCCAGATCTCCCACCAGGTCCACTCGATTTTGTCGTCGAACGGGGCCTTGGTGATGTAGCCGGCCTTCTTCAACTCGCCCATGACCGCGGCGATGGGCCTAGCAAACTTCTCGTTGTAGAGATCCACCACGTCGTCGAACTGTTTGTAGTGGCCCTGGATCACGCCGTCGCTGTGGCAGGCGGCGCAGACGTCCTGCATTTTCTTGCGGCGTTCCTTCCAGGTCACGACCTCGACCACGGTGGATCCCTTGGCCGCATCGCCAACGGCCGGAATGGCGCCGCCTTCTTTGACGTCGAACTCCTGGCCGTTTTCGAGGCGGACCAGGTTGATTTCTGGGAGATGGGCGGACGCAGAGTCCAGGAGATGCGGTCACCCACGTTGTGGGTCTTGGGCTGATTGCCGCCGCGGCTCATGTGGCAGGTGGCGCAGGTGGGGGCGGCGGAGTAGTCGATGCCGGCGACCCACTTGTCGGATTCCAGGTTCATCTCGTCCACTTTGGCACGATAGATGATGCCGTGCTTGGACTCGTTGTAGACTTCGATCTGGGGATGGTCGGGACCGACGTGACACTTACCACAGGTGTCAGGAGTACGGGCCTGGGCCTTGGAGAAGCGGTGACGACCATGACATGCGGTACACGAACCAGCGGAACCGTCCGGGTTGATGCGGCCGATGCCGGTATTTGGCCAAGTCCCCGGGGTGGGCTTGCCGTCTTCGCCGATTTCTACGATAGAGCCGTGGCATTGCTTACAACCGGCGTTGACCGCGGCTGGACCGCCGACCACTTCACCCAGCAGGTTGTCCAGTGAGGCCAGGATCTGCGCACCCTTAGAATGGTGCGAACCGTCCATTTCCTCGAACTCAGTGCTATGGCATTTTGAGCAGTCTTTAGGGGTAACGATGATGGAAATCATCTGACCTTCGTGCTCGAAGGCGTCTATGTCGCCTTTTTCAGTGCCATGGCAGTCCAGGCAGTTGACGCCGGCCTGACCATGCTGGGAGTTGTTCCACTCGCGAGTCAAACCCGGATCTTCCTGCCAGTGACACTCCACACACTCCTGACCTTTCGGATTACCCCAATCTGTACCGATTTCACCACTTGGCCGAGCTGCGTCAGCCGCACCCGCCTGTAGTAAAAGGGTAAGTCCCGCAGCAACACTACCCAGCAGGGCGGAAAATCGACCTTGGCTGAAGCATTTCATAAACGTACTCCTTAAAGAATTTAAAGATATACGAACCCCACAATACCCAATCCACGATGAATGGATAAGGCGTTTGAAAGTTCTCTAGTTATAAAAGCAAGCAATAAGCAAGGCAGGCATTCAGACTCCTCCAACCCCAGTTGTAATTATCCTTTGGGGACTGCATGGCCTCGCATGAAACGAATAACCTTAGTCTTTTTATGCTTACGGCTGAGTATAGAAACATAATCACAATTGTCCAAACCTTGATCATGATCAAGTAATGCCAAACAGGCAGAGGGTTCTGATTATGCTATTCGTGTGGGTCAGAGAACTAGGGTATTACTGAGCTAATCAGCAGAGTCAAAGCCGCCGCAGTGGCAGCTTACAATCTATATACACGGATAGTTCGCGAGCATCAATTCTGGAGTCCGCCCCCGCTGCCCTGAAAAAATCTATCAGGGGAGTGGGGCAGTTTGGATTGAGGAGAAGACTACTCCTCTTGTTTTGCCGCTAATTGCTTCTGTATGTTCGCAGGTACGGCATCATAGTGGCTGAACTCTACTGAATAGTTGCCTTCACCACCGGTGATCGCCTTCAGCCGGGTTCCGTAACCTTCGAGTTCCGCCATAGGCGCCTGTCCTTTGATGATGATCTGGCCATTGCGACCGGCCTCAGTGCCGCTGATCTGCCCCCGCTTACCTGCCAGGTCGCCTGTCAGATCGCCTATAAAGTGATCCGGTGTGGTTATGGTGATGTTGACGATGGGCTCGAGCACAACACCTCCCGCTTGTTCAACTGCGGTGATAAATGCCTTCTTGCCCGCCGTGGAGAAAGCGATCTCCTTGGAATCAACCGGGTGATATTTTCCATCGTAGACCGTGACTTTTATATCCTGCATTGGGAAACCGGCAATGGCGCCTTCAGTGATGGCCATTCTGACCCCTTTTTCCACCGCTGGTATCAAAGCTCCAGGAATCGCGCCACCCACGACCTTATTGGAGAACTCGAAGCCTTCGCCTCGTGGCAGGGGCTCGATACGTAAAAAGACCTCACCAAATTGGCCGGCGCCACCAGTCTGCTTCTTATGCCGATGATGTCCTTCCGCCGCACGAGTGATGGTCTCACGGTATGCAATCCTCGGCGGCCGGGTTTCCACATCGACGTTATATTTGTTTTTCAACTGTTCCAGCAGCACATCCAAGTGAAGATCACCCAGTCCACGTATGATGGTCTCATTCAAGGTGACATTGTGTTCCACATGAAAACAGGGGTCTTCATCTTCGAGCTTGTGCAATGCTTCACTCAATTTCTGCTCATCACCGCGTTTTTTTGTATTGATGGCCAGGCCAAACAGTGGAACTGGGCATTCGATGGAACGCAGATGATGATGATCCTCTTCATGTGAATCGTGCAGCACGGCGTCGAAATGGATCTCATCGACCCGTGCAACGGCGCAGATATCGCCAGGTACTGCCTGGGTAAGTTCTGTTTGTTCGCTGCCTTGCAGACGTAAGATATGCGTTGCCTTGAAGGGTTTGCGGGCATCGCCGATGAACAGCTGGCTGTTCGCGCTGAGGGTGCCCTGATGCATTCGGAAGATGCCCAGTTTTCCTCTGTAGGGGTCATTGAGTACCTTGAAAACATGGGCAATCACATGCTTGTCAGGGTCAGGCGCCACTTCCACGGGCTTCATGTCCGCACCTTCACCCATCATGAAGGCGGGTGGGTTGCCTTCAGTTGGGTCCGGCATCAGTTTGGAGAACAGGTTCAGCAACTCGTCGATACCGGCGCCGTTTTCGACAGAGGTGAAACAGACTGGAATCAAGTGGCCTTCGCGCAAGGCCTTCTCAAACGGGTCATGCAACTGCTCCGCTGCCAGTTCCGAGCCTTGCTCCAAATAAATTTCCATCAATGCCTCATCGACCTCTACCACCTGGTCGATCATGGCGCTATGGGCATCAGCCACAGAAGAAAATTCGGTGGCATCGCCACCGGGCTGGAAGAAGCAGTCGATCACCTTTTGGCTGTTTTTCGCCGGCAGGTTGATCGGCAGGCACTCACTGCCGAAGGTCTCCTGCAGGCTGTTCATCAGTTCCACGTAGTCGACATTCTCACTGTCGATTTTATTCACGATGATGATACGGCAGAGGCCCCGGCGTTTGGCCGCCTCCATCATGCGCATGGTGACAGATTCTATGCCTGCCTCCGCATTGATCACGACAGCAGCGGTTTCCACGGCAGGCAAGATACTGATGCCGCGCCCGAGGAAATCGTTATATCCGGGCGTATCAATGAGATTGACCTGCTTGTCGTCATGACTCAGGTGGGTAATGGCGATATCCAGCGAGTGCTGCAAGGCCTTTTCCTGGTCGTCGAAATCACAGACGGTATTTCTATCCTCTATCTTTCCGGCTGACGGAATGGTTCCGCTGCGGTGGAGTAGCGCCTCGACAAGACTGGTTTTGCCAGATCCTGCGTGCCCTACGAGAGCAATATTTCTGATGTCATGGGTCGAATAGCTGCTGGCCATTGGTTCTCCTCTAGCATGAATGCTTTATATTTGGCGCTTTCTAAATTGGGGCGAAAACGGTAAGTATACCAATCAGAAGGCCTGGGAGGTATTGAGCAGGGGCAGGAAAAAGGAGGATATTTAACCCTGCCGTCATATTTTCAATGACGACAGGGTGCAATGACTATTGATGAACTGAATCAATCGTGACCATCACCGGGCCGGCTTGGCCCGGCGTGACTGGCTTGATTTCTCCCTCGAGATCACCCGGTTGGGCAGACGGGCCGCCTGACTTGGAAACCCGTGCGCCGACGACCACTTCGGAGAATGCGGAGAGTTTCATTTGCGGCATCATCGCCATACTGTCATCGAGGATGATGGTCAGTGGCAGATCCTTGACCTGCTTACGGGCAGCAGCCAATGGCATGGGCGGACCAGTGACCGCTTTGGCGTAAATGAATACCAGGTCATCCGGGTTGCCTTGGACGCCAGTTCAGGTGACAGTTTGATTATCGCCTCGATGGCTGAGTTTTTCGCGCCGGATTGAGCGGGTTGTTCCTCGACTGCTTTGGCTGAAACGATTGCGGGCAATTCCGGTTCTACCCCCAGTTTTGCTCGAACATCGCTGATGGCGCTCTGCACCGAAGCGATGTCCTTACTCTGCGGAGTGAGGATGCTTTCCAGCTTTTCCCAATAGTCGAGTGCCTGTTGAAATTGTTCACGCTGATAGGAGACTATGCCCATCATCCATAGTCCATTCGGCTCCTCGGGGTTGAGCTCATGAGCCTTTTCAATCATTTCCGCAGGCTTGCCCATGAAGTTGTTGCCTGCTGTCTGTGCCAGGGCCTCTGCATAAGCTAACAGCAGCGTGCTGTTCTCTGGGCTGAGCTGCAATGCGCGATCATAGGCGTCGATTGCCGCTTCAGGCTGTTTCAGCGTCATGTAACTGCGCCCCAGCATTAACCAGCCATCGACGTTTTCAGGCTGCTGTTCCATTTTTGCGGCGAGCTTTTTCACCAGTTCTTCCATGGGCGGAAGATTCTCCATGGACTGGTTGCTGCCGTGAGGAGGCGTGCTGTTCGCCGCCGAATTGCCAGTAGTAGGGGTAGCAGCGAGTTGCGGAATGATTTCAGGCTGGCCCAGGGCTTGGTACATGCCGACGGACATGAGTGGGATCACCAGTGCTAGACTCATGATCCATTTGCCAGAGCGTGATGTGGCGCTGGCGGGTTGCGCCTGGTCGCCGTTTACATCCACTAACAGTTCCTTTTCGAGATCCTTGTGTGCTGCATCATAACGCTCCTGGTCGAGGATGCCGCTGCTCAGGTCGTTATCCAGCTCTTCCACCTGTTGTTTGAAAACAGATAGATTGAGTTCATCGGCGCTGATGGATGCGTAGTCTTTTTTACGCAACAGTGGCAGGATGATAAAGGCAACTGCCAGGAGTATCAGTCCGCCAGCAGAGATCCAGAAAGTAGTCATTTGGTAACGTCCTTGGTATTAGTGGTTTGTTTGAGCAGGGATGTTAGTCGTTGCTGTTCATCGTCAGAGAGCGTCGCTTCCTGACTGCGCTTTTTTCTGTTGAGGGTGCGCAGCAGAAGTATCGCGCCAATCAAAAACAGAATCAGGGGGCCGAACCAGAGCGGGTAGTTGGATGGTTTCATCGGCGGATTGTAGAGCACGAAGTCACCATAGCGTGCCACCATGAACTGTATGACATCGTCCTTGGTCTGGCCCGCTTGCATCATGTCGTAGATCTCATTACGCAGATCCACTGCCAGTTCGGCATTGGAACCCGCCAGAGATTCATTTTGGCAGACCAGGCAACGCATCTCCTCAATGATTTCGCGGAAGTCTTCGGTCTTGGCGGCGTCTTCGAACTTGTACTCCGACAGGGTCGCGGCCGAGAGCGGAATATTGACAGAGAACAGCCAGATTAGTGTGAACAGTAAACCACGCAGAGACATCATCCCTCCTGTTTCAGCTTTTCGATCATGGGCAGCAGGGTCTCAGAAATCAACTGAGGTGTCACCGGGCCTGCGTGTTTGTATTGAATAATCCCCTGGCTATCCACCACGAAGGTCTCAGGCGCGCCATAAACACCCAGGTCGATGGCGGTGCGGCCCTTTTTATCGAAGATGTTGGCGACGTATGGGTTGCCAAGCTGACGCAGCCAGCTCTGTGCCTTGGCGCTCTCATCCTTCCAGTTCAGGCCATAGATATCCACCTTGCCGGTGCGGGCCAGTTGCACCAGAGTACCATGTTCCGCCCGGCAGGAGACGCACCAGGTGGCCCAGACATTGAGCAGGTACGGTTTGCCCAGCAGATCCTTGTTGGTGATCTGAGTCTCCGGTTGCTCCAGCAGCGGCAGGGAAAATTCAGGTACCGATTTGCCGATCAACGGGGAAGGAATCTCCCGGGGGTTCATGTACATGCCTTTGAACAGAAAGGCCGCAATCACCCCAAAGATAATCAACGGGACGGTAAAGCGCAGATAGGATTTCATCAGCTTGTCCCTGCAGCGGTGGCGGCTGAAGCATCGGTTTTTATGCGCTTGGCTGCCTTGGCCCGCACAGTGCGGTAGCGTCGATCGGTTATCGCCAGAATGCCGCCTAGGGCCATGAAGATAGCACCCAGCCAGATCCAGCGCACATAGGGCTTGTAGTAGAGGCGCAGGCTCCAGTCACCGCCACCCAGGGGTTCACCGAGGGATACGTATAAGTCGCGGGTCAGGCCTGGATCTATGGCTGCTTCGGTCATGGGCCGTGTCTGCACGAAATAGGTGCGTTTCTCGGGTTCCAGGGTGGCAATCAGTTCACCTTCCTGAAAGACCTGGAAGCGGCCGCGGTCGGCGTTGTAGTTGGGCCCGGGGTATTTGCTGACGCCCTCGAACTTGAATTCATAGCCAGCGATTTCAGCGCTATCTCCAGGGGACATGCGGATGTCTTTTTCGATCCCGTAATTGGAAACCATGGTGATACCGACGATAAAGACGGCAACCCCCAGATGAGCCAGGATCATGCCGTAGTAACTGCGACCGCCTCCGGTAAAATCGCGTATCAAGCCGCCCATGCCATGCTTGTGCTTCAGGCGCTCCTTCAGGTTCACCAGATGGGCAGTCACTACCCACATGGCGAGTCCCATGCCGAGCCCAACCATCCAGTTCCAGTCCGACAGGAAAGGCATCAGGGTCAGAAGGCCAAAGCCAACGCTGACCAGAAATGCCACACGCAGTTGTTTGAGCAGATAATCAGCGTCGGTATGTTTCCAGCGCGATATCGAGCCTATACCCATGGTCAGGGCAAGGAAAGGGGTGAGCAGCACGAACATCTTATTGAACCAGGGAAAACCCACAGAGATTTTGCCCAGATCCAGCGCGTCGTAGATCAGCGGAGCCAGGGTTCCAAGCAGGATCAGGCTGGCCAGTACGGTGAACAACAGGTTGTTGCCCAATAGAAAGGTCTCCCGGGAAATCAGATCAAAACGACCGCCGCCGGAGATATAGGGAGCGCGCCACGCATACAGCGCCAGGGAGCCGCCAATCACGATCAGCAGGAAGGCCAGGATGAAGACACCGCGCTCCGGATCTGAAGCAAAGGAGTGCACCGAGGTGAGTACCCCGGAGCGCACCAGGAATGTGCCCAGCAGGCTCAGGGAGAACGTAAACAGCGCGAGCAGAACCGTCCAGCTCTTGAAGGCGCCGCGTTTTTCGGTGACGGCCAGAGAGTGCATCAGAGCGGTGCCAACCAGCCACGGCATGAAGGAAGCATTCTCCACCGGATCCCAGAACCACCAGCCACCCCAGCCCAGTTCATAATAGGCCCACCAGCTGCCCAGCGCGATGCCGATAGTCAGGAATACCCAGGCAATGGTTGTCCAGGGCCGTGACCAGCGCGCCCAAGCTGCATCCAGCTTGCCACCCAGCAGGGCGGCAATGGCGAAGGCAAAGGCTACGGAGAACCCGACATATCCCATATAAAGGATGGGTGGGTGAATCGCCAGCCCGAAGTCCTGCAGCATGGGATTCAGTTCACGGCCTTCGAAAGGCACCGGAAAGGTTCGGTCGAAGGGGTTGGAGGTCAGCAACATGAACAGCATAAAGCCGATACTTATCATGCCCATCACTGACAGGACACGAGCAACTACCGGTAATGGCATGTTGCGACTGAAAAGGGCGATAGCCGCGCTCCAGCAGCCCAGGAAGAAGGCCCAGAGTAGCAAAGAGCCCTCGTGAGCCCCCCAAACGGCGGAAATTTTGTACATGTCGGGCAGCTTGGTGTTGCCGTGCTGCGCCACATAGATGACGGAAAAGTCATTCGCCAGGAAGGCGTTAGTCAGCACCACCATGGCAATGCTGAGAAACACCAGCTGTCCCCAGGCGAGAGAGCGGGATAGGGCCATCCAGGGGCGGATATTCAAATATGAGCCGGCCAGCGGTACCACTGCCTGGGTAACCGCCAGGCAAAGCGCGAGAATGAGGGCGAGGTGACCGAGTTCAGGAATCATTGAATGCTGGCCTGCGGTTGCGTGTTGCCCACTGCAGTGTCATGAGCAGTTTTCAGTGAGTCAGCCACTTCAGGCGGCATATAGTTCTCGTCATGCTTGGCCAGCACTTCGCTCGCCACAAACACCCCGCTTTCATCCAGTTGGCCCATGGCTACTATGCCCTGACCCTCGCGGAACAGATCCGGCAGGATGCCGGTGTACTCCACGGTCACTGTCTTGGCGTTGTCCGTTACGTCAAACGCTGTTGTCAGTCCGTCTGACTTTCTTCTGACACTCTCGTTGGCCACTAGTCCTCCGACACGAAATGGATGCCCGGTAGGCGCCTTGCCTTCGGCCACCTCAGAGGGGGAGAAGAAGAACATCAGGTTTTCATCGAAGGCATTCAGCGCCAGCCAGGCGGCGACACCGATGCCGGCAACCATCATCCCTAACAGATAAAGACGTTTTTTTCGGATAGGATTCATTGCTGTTTATTCCTGGCCCGGCGTATTTTGCGGGCAATGTCGGTGACTGTTTTTTTACGTTGCATCATTGGTGCGAGGATGTTGGCGACGAGCACGATAAGCGCAAGCGCATAAGAGGGCCAAACATACTCTGCATAGCCGCCCATGGCGAAAAACTCGTTCATTTTACATCCCCCTCGACCATCTCTTGTACCCAGCGTGTATTACGATCACGCTCAATTAATTCAGCACGCGCGCGCATTAAGACCACAGCGCCATAATAAAGTTTAAAAGAGAACGCCATCAGCAACAATGGAATCAGCATGCTGATATCCATGGAAGGTTTGTCGAATTTAGTTACCGAGGCGGCCTGGTGCAGAGTATTCCACCACTCTACCGAATAGTGGATGATGGGGATATTGACCACCCCGACCAAGGCCAGAATGGAGATGGCGCGGGCCGCAACCCGTTTGTCTTCAATAGCGCTGTGCAGCGCAATGATGCCCAGATAGAGAAACAACAGAATCAGCTCAGAAGTGAGGCGTGCATCCCAGACCCACCAGGTGCCCCACATCGGCTTACCCCATAAGGATCCAGTTGCCAGCGCCAGGAAGGTAAATGAGGCCCCCACGGTCGCACTGCTGATGACGAAAATCTCGGTCATCTTGATGCGCCATACCAGGCTGATCAGCCCGGAGACCGCCATGACCACATAGATGAACATGGACATCCAGGCGGCCGGAACGTGGATATACATGATTCGTACGCTCTCTTTTTGCTGGTAGTCGGGGGGCGAATCAAACAGGCCGTAGTAGAGGCCCGCAAACAGCAGAATGAGGAAGCTGGTCATGAACCAGGGGATCATCTTGCCGGCAACATTATAAAAATAGCGGGGAGACCCCATTTGGTGGAAGAAACGTATGATCATATTAACTTAGACTGATTCTCAAGGAAGCGGCTGTGGCCGAGGGCGCCAAAACCAGTGAACCCACCAACATGGCAGACAGGATGGAGATCTGCGCAGTGGTGGGAATGCCGACGATGGCGGTATTCACCGCGTCGGTGGCAAAGATCAGCACCGGTACGAACAAGGGCAGCACCAGCAGTGAAAGAATGACCCCGCCACGCCTCAGGCCGACGGTCAAGGCTACACCCACGGAGCCGATCAGGCTCAACACCGGCGTACCGAGCACCAGGGTCAGCATCAGGGTGGGGATGGCCTCAGTGGGAATATTCAGCATTATGGCGAGCAAGGGAGCTGCCACAAACAGGGGTAGGCCAGTGACCATCCAATGGGCCAGAACCTTTGCCAATACCAGTATCGAGACCGGATGGGCGCTCAGCATGAACTGTTCCAGGGAACCGTCCTCATAATCCGAGCGAAACATCGCGTCCAGCGAGAGCAGGGCGGCAAGCAGGGCGGCAACCCATACCACACCGGGGCCCACAGCCTGTATGAGCTTGGGATCGTTGCCTATGCCCAGGGGGAACATGGCGGTGACCAAGACGAAAAATAGCAACGGATTGACGATCTCGGCCCGCCTTCGGTAGGCCAGAGTGAGATCCCGCTTGAGCAAGAGGCGAAAAGCGCTGGTGAGTGATAGTGTACTCATCGTTCCGACAAATTGATCCTGACCAGTTTGACATCATTCCTGAATCCAACCCGATGATGGGTCGTCATGGCAGCCATACCGCCCTGTTCAAGATGCGCCTCGAAGAGCCGTTCCATCTGCTCGATGCCTTTTCTGTCCAGGGAAGTGAAAGGTTCGTCGAGGATCCAAAGCTTGGCGTCAGTCACCAGCAGACGGGCGATCGCGAGACGCCGTTGCTGTCCGGCCGACATATTCCGCGTAGGCACATCCTCGAAACCGTACAGGCCGACCTGATCCAGCGCCTCCTCCAGGATGACTCCGGATTTGGCCTTGCCGAGCCCCTGGGCTATTCGCAGATTCTCCAGGGGCGTGAGTTCCGGTTTGTGTCCGTCTTTGTGGCCAAGGTAGGCAATGTGCTCACGGAACTCAGGGCCAAGTTTAAATATGTCCACACCCTCCCAAAAGAGTTCACCGGATTCTGGCAGCCTGATACCGCACAGGATCCTCAGCAGGGATGTCTTGCCGCTGCCGTTACGCCCTTCGAGCACCAGCGCTTCCCCTGGATCGACTGTGAAGCTCGAGATTCTCGAAGAGCACTCGGTCATCGCGGATGCACTCCAACCCCTTGGCCTCAAACTGAGCATTAATAATGGTGTCGGATTGAGATGTCGTCACGTCAATAGGAAAGGTGTCAGCTAATAGTTTTTAAAGTGGCCTGGGAAACCTTTGGTCTGTTTCTTGTCGGCCGCTGGTCTAGGTGTTTTTTTGAATCCGCAACCATACATGAATGACGGTGCATATCTCAAGAAAAATGCCTGCATTGTGACTCTGATTCAGGTCCAGTGTGCAGCGTATTGGATAGAGGCCTTCACTAGCGGTCATCAATACGGGTTTACCTGGCGTGACTACCAATATATAGGTAGAAATATCTACCAATTAATTGGTAAGCCATTGATCTATTTAGAAATAATTGCTTTAGTTCTACGGGTATTCCTTGATTTTTATCAAACAAAATCATTTCATGTTATGGACAATTGATACCCGGTTGGTGCGTAAGTTCAGGAAATCTTAGAAAAATGGGCGATTCATCACATTCATGGTCAGCTGGATGACCCGAGGGTGATGGCTACTGAACCTGCGTGAATCTGCCTTACCAAGGCTTAATAAGAACAAGATTAATAAGAGAAAGCTAATGGATGCTGTGGTCCACAACAATCCGGCCAGCACTGCACTGGCCAGCTGTCAGCTGTTCAAGTCACTGGAATGGCAGACACTAAAAATGCTGTCTGAGAACTCGAAGCTGACATGCTTTGATCGCGGGCAGATGATTTATCATTCTGGTGAGCCTGAACTCGGTCTATATATGGTCACCAGTGGTCAGGTCAAACTGAGTATCCTGGCCTCGAATGGTTCTGAACGTGTGATCGACGTGGTTGCTCCGGGTGGAACCTTCGGTGAAGACGGTTTGTTTTCATCCAAGCAGAGTAAGCTCAATGCGGAGATGCTGGTCAAAGGGGAGGTCATTGAGATTCCCAGAAAATGTATTATGAGCAGTATCCAGATCTGTCCGAAGCTGGCGGCGACCATGCTGAGTCATATGGGTACAAAGCTCTGCCGACTGGTGGGTGAACTGGAGAACTGCTGCTTGCGGTCTGCCAGGCAACGGGTGATAGACTACCTGCTGATGCTGGCAAATCGGCAAGCATCCTGCATCAGTGCACGGCTGAGTATTCTGCTTCCTGCCAGTAAAGGCGTTACCGCCTCACTACTCGATATCACGCCTGAGACTTTTTCCCGCGAGTTAAACCGTCTCAACAGCATGGGGCTGATTCAAGTGGATCGCAAAACCATCAAGATACTTGATCTACCTGGAATGAAAAGACAGGCAGTCATATAGAACCTGTCATATATTTAAACGGTATTCGCGTATATTAGCGGAGGTTCACCGCCTGATTTCAGCCACTGCTGCATCCTGTAGTTGGCGGTAAGTCGTGCAGGTGACCGGATATATTCTCTGCGTGGAAGGTGAATTCGTTGCAACGTTCTCTACTGTTGAGATTTGGCTTGGCGCTGGCGGCCATCTTCATGCTGGCGGTCATTAGCATGCTGAGCTCGGTTTTTATCGCGGATACCATTGAAGGTTACGCCGCAGCCATCAATCAGGCGGGCACCCTGCGCATGCAGTCATACCGGATAGCTAACAGTCTGGCGCAGGATGCTGAGCCCGATCTACAGTCGTCTGGAATTTTCACTGAGCGGCTTGTGAATGAGTTTAATGACCGGCTATTCAGCCCGCGAATTCATGATGTTCTCAGCAAAGCGCCCAGCCAGAGTGTCTTGGCATCCTATGCCCTTGTCGAAGAGCAATGGTTGGAGAAGATGCATCCACTCCTGAGCAGCTATCTCGAATTGTCCTTATATGAATCTATGGCGCAGGATCGAGAACGAATTCTTGATAACAATCGATATGACTATCTACAGAGTGTGGATTGTTTCGTGGACGATATTCATCTGTTCGTAGAAGCCTTGGAGATCGATGCAGAGAGAAAGAATCATCAACTGCGCATTATTCAGATTATTTCACTCATCTTTATCGTTATCGTCGCTGGGGTGAGCATCTTTCTGGCTAAAGTGAGTGTGCTCAAACCCTTGCGTGAGTTGCAGGTCTGTGCCAATTCGGCTCGTCAGGGCGATTTTAGCCTGCGTAGCAGGTATCACAAAGATGATGAATTAGGGCAATTGGGGCAGGCCTTCAATGTCATGGCTGAAGATCTGTCGAAAATGTATGAGGATCTGGAACAGCGAGTCAAAGACAAAACGGTCAATCTGGAACGCAGTAACCGTTCCTTGGAGTTGCTTTACAACACGACAAGAACCTTGCATGACTCCTCATTGAGTGATGAGGTGTTGGAAAGGGTGATAGAAGATGTACAAAATCTGCTGGGATGGGAGGGCGGCACCATTTGCCTGGGTCGCCGTGGAGAAAAAGAGACCTTTCGCCTGGTCACATCGAGCCCGAATATTGCAAACCATCGCACAGTGATCATCGATCATTGCGAAGCCTGTTTGACGGCTGGCAGATCGCAAATCTGTCAGTTGAAAGGTATGGGTTTGAGTAGGGTTCAGACCTTCTCCACCCCAATCAAGGATCAGAATGGGCAATATGGCATCTTGATGGTTGAATTAAACGGGAGAGATGAGATGCAGGAGTGGCAGCAGCGTCTACTGGAGACAGTTGCCAGTCATGTTGCACTGGCCATCAATATGGCGCAGCAAGTCTCTCAAACCCGGCTTGTTTCATTGCTGGAAGAGCGTAGCGCGATCGCTCGGGAACTGCATGACTCATTAGCCCAATCCCTGTCTTATCTCAAGATCCAGGTCAGCCGTCTTGAAAAAGCGGTTATCGAGTCGGAAGATCAATCACAGATACTGGATATCTCAAAGGTGTTGCGTTCAGCGCTGAATGGCGCCTATCGTCAATTGAGGGATCTGTTGACGACTTTCAGGCTCAGCATCAATGATGCGGATTTTTGCATGACCTTGCAGGAGACAGTCGAGGAATTCTCGAAGAAAGGCAATTTCACCATCGCCTTTGAACATCATCTTGCTAACTGCAGGCTCAGCCCAAATGCCGAGATCCATTTGTTACAGATTATTCGTGAAGCGCTATCTAATGTCATGCGACATGCCAACGCCACACACGCTAGGCTCAGCATCGATTGTGATCAAAGATGGGCAGGTGATGCTCTTGGTTGAGGACGATGGCAGCGGACTCGTTGAGCAGCATGACATGATGCAGCATTACGGCCTGCCAATTATGCAAGAGCGGGCTGAGTGGTTGGGTGGATCTCTGGAGATTGATGATGCTGAGGGGCAAGGCACCCGAGTTCGGTTGACTTTCAGTAGCACTGAAAGTGAACATACCCTGCAACATCAAACCCTAATGCAGAAACTGGCCGATGTTTGAACAGCAATTTCACACCATCATCGCAATTGACGACCATCCCTTGTTTAGAAAGGGAGTGGCGGATTTGCTCGGGATGGATCCTAAATTGAAATTGATAGGCGAGGCGGCCAATGGCCTGGATGGGGTAAGGCTTGCCAAGGAGAAAAGCCCTGATCTGATTCTGCTCGATATCAATATGAAGGGCATGAGCGGGTTAGAGACACTACAGGCGATCAAGCGGATCGATCTCGATTCAAGAGTGTTGATGCTGACAGTTTCAGATAATGAAGAGGATGTCATCGCAGCCCTCAGGCTGGGTGCCGATGGCTATTTACTCAAGGACATGGAACCAGAGGATATTCTGGAATGCCTGCATATAGCCGCCCATGGAAAGGTGGTTATCAATGATCGTTTGACTCAATTACTGGCGCAGGCCCTGCGCGAAGAGGGAAAGGGCGTCACTAGCCCCCGACCATCTCTGACAGCCCGTGAGCAGGAGATCCTCGAAAAGCTGGCCTGCGGCCTGAGCAATAAACTCATTGCCAAGGAACTGGGTATATCCGAGGGAACCGTCAAGGTGCACGTGAAGAATCTGTTGAAGAAACTGAATCTGCATTCCCGCATGGAAGCTGCAGTCTGGGCGCTGAAAAGTCTGTGACTCAATAAGAAGAAAAATTCTATTAATGCCCGGCGTTAGTCGTATACCAAAAAATAGGTAAAAAATACCGAAAAATTAATAACCCATTGAAATTAAAGTAATAAAAATAGTAAATTAGTAGCGCTATTTGATCGACGTCAATGATCTCCGACAGTATGGTGAAAGAATTCCCGCAGTTCATCAGGAGGCACAGTGTCCGGGCCGATTAACAGAATGCAACTGCTTCGTGGAGACCTGCGCGGAGAGCACATCGATATCCGGCCACCCTGGTCAAAACCCGAGGTACTTTTCACTGAAACCTGTACAAGATGTGATGATTGCACCAAGGGCTGCCAGGAAAAATTAATTCGCCCAGGGAGTGGTGGATATCCAACCATCGACTTCAGTCTGGGCGCCTGTACCTTTTGTGGTGATTGTGTAAGGGCCTGTCGTACTACGGCATTGGCCTTTTCGGTCGATCCGAATCAGCCGCCCTGGTCCCTCTCAGTCGAAATCAAGGATAATTGCCTCGCCATGAACGGCATCGTCTGCAGAAGCTGCAGTGAACGCTGTGACGAATCCGCGATCCATTTTCAATTACAAAGAAGAAATTTCTCCCTTATCGGACACCATGAATGCACTCAGAGATGTCGAAGGTGTGGTGAACACGGTTTTGATTTATCACTATGGGGGGGGGGAGAGTTGATGGAGGAAATGAAACGTGAAATTAACTAGACGCGATTTTATCAAGAGTAACGCGGTGGCCGCTGCGGCTGCGTAAAACCAATGGCAAGTCCGACAAGAACGGCAAGTTTGAAGAGGTCTCCTGGGAAGAGGCCTTCCAGACCATGGCCGACAAATGGATTGCAGCACGCAAGAAAGGGCCAAAGGCTGTGGGCATATTCGGCTCCGGCCAGTGGACCGTCTGGGAGGGTTACGCCGCTTCCAAATTGATGAAGGCCGGCTTCCGTTCCAACAGCCTGGAGCCCAATGCGCGGCACTATATGGCCTCCGCTGTGGGTGCCTTCATGCGTGGTTTCGGCATCGACGAGCTTATGGGTTGCTACGATGATCTGGAGCATGCCGATGTTTTCGTACTCTAGGGCGCCAACATGGCGGAGATGCACCCAATCCTCTGGTCGCGTCTCACCGACACCCGTCTGACCAAGCCCGGCTGTGAAGTGCATGTGCTCTCCACCTATGAGCATCGCTGCTACGAACTGACCGACAACGGCATGATCTTCGAGCCGCAGACCGATCTGGCGATCCTCAACTACATCATTCAGAACAAGGCCTACAACCAGGAATTCATCGACAAGCACGTGAATTTCACCAAGACACCAACGGATATTGGCTATGGCCTGCGAGACGAACATCCGTTGCAGAAGGCGGCCAAGAATCCCAATAAGGGCGAGCTGAGCAAAATCAGCTTTGAAGAGTATGCCAAATCGGTGGGGCCCTATACCCTGGAATATACCTCCAAGCTTTCCAATCCCAGGGCTAACGGTAAGTCCGATGACGCAGATCAAACGGACATCAGCGGCAAGCCTATGGGCAACACCCTGATCCACGCAGTCGCCATGCATCGTGCTCACAAAGACGGCAAGATGAACTGCTTCTGGGTGCAGTGTAATAACAACATGCAGGCCGCCGCCAACATGAATGACGAGAGTTATCCCGGTTGGCGGAATCCGGACAACTTTATCGCGGTTACCGACCCCTATCCCACGGTATCGGCCCAGGCCGCCGACCTGATCCTGCCCACCTCCATGTGGATCGAGAAAGAGGGCGCCTACGGCAACGCCGAGCGGCGCACCCAATTCTGGCGTCAGCAGGTGCAAGGACCGGGTGAGTGGTTGATCCTGCGTCGCATCAGTCAGTTGGGCATACTTGCACTGTTTCTTTTGGGGCCGCTTTTTGGGGTATGGATAGTGAAGGGTAATCTGGCGGCCAGCATGACGTTGGACGTGCTACCCCTGACTGATCCCCACGTGTTGCTGCAGTCCGTGCTCTCCGGGGTAACGCCGGTAAAGTCGGCCATTGTTGGAGTGGTGATCGTATTGCTCTTCTACTTTTTAGTAGGAGGACGGGTCTACTGTTCCTGGGTTTGTCCGGTAAACATGATCACCGATCTGGCTGCATGGTTGCGCCGCAGGCTGGGGATCAGAACCAGCTCACAGCTCTCCCGTTCGGCACGTTTCTGGATGCTCGGTCTGACCCTGGTGCTACCTCTGGTGGTATCCGGCGGGATTGTCTGGGAGTTGGTCAATCCAGTTTCGATGATGTTTCGTGGCATCGTCTTCGGCATGGGGGCTGCCTGGCTGATCCTGTTGGGTGTCTTTCTATTCGATCTGTTGATTGCCAAAGACGGCTGGTGCGGGCATCTCTGTCCGGTAGGCGCCTTCTACAATTTGGTGGGCAGCAAGAGTCTGCTGAAGGTTAACGCGGCCAATCGTACGGTCTGTAACGATTGTATGGAGTGTTATTTGGTCTGTCCGGAACCGCAGGTCATCAAGCCCGCCCTGAAGGGCGCCATAAAGGGGCTGGGTCCGGTGATCAGCTCTTCCGACTGTACAAATTGTGGTCGTTGCATCGATATCTACGCAAAAGATGTTTTCAGTTATGGCGGTCGCCACACCATCGAGGTTGGCGAGTCAAATAAATCGATCGATCAGGGCATTAAGACCTGATCGTTTAACTGTTGGGTTTTGAGTGATAGTGAGTGATGATGGAGAAAACGATGAAACAATCAGTAGTGATTCTTCTTGTGGTCATAGTTGCCATGTCCTTTACAGCGTCTGCCGTTGCAGATGTAAAGTCCCTGCGTGGTGATGATTTGCAAAAAATGTCTACCAAGCCAGCCAAGGCCAAGATCATGTCGGTCGAGGGTGGCATCGAACGCAGTTTCAAAGACCAGCCGCCAATGGTTCCACACACACCGTCGACAAATACGAGGTCAATCTGAAAAACAATGGTTGTTTAAAATGCCACAGTGAGAAGACCTACGAAAAAGAGAAGGCTCCCAAGGTGGGTGATAGCCACTATATCGATAGAGACGGCAAGGTCCTGGATACCATATCCAGCCGCCGCTATTTCTGTAGTCAATGCCACACTACACAGATTGGTGCCGAACCTTTGGTCAAAAACAACTTTGTGGGGGCCAAGTAAGTCAGAGTATGCATCAAAAGATCCTGCTCGCGCATGTGTAGGTCTTTGTTGTAGAAATGCGTCATTCATTATTTAATTTGGTGTAATCGATGTCTGAAAAAAACAGCGTAGTGGGTTCGTTCTGATCCTGATCGGCATAGTGGCCGGTGTCATTCTCTGGGGTGGTTTCAATACTGTAATGGAGGCAACCAATACAGAAACCTTCTGTATCTCCTGTCACGAAATGGAGGCTACCGTCTACGAGGAATTACAGGATACGATTCACTTCAGCAATAGAACGGGTGTAAGGGCCACCTGTCCGGACTGCCATGTACCGAAGGAGTGGATACATAAGTTCGTACGTAAGGTTCAGGCGACCAATGAGCTCTACCATAAAGCCCTTGGTACCATTGATACACCTGAGAAATTCGAAGAGAAGCGGCTGGAACTGGCACAAAATGTCTGGCGAGCCATGAAAGCAACTGACTCCCGTGAATGTCGGAACTGTCACAACTTTGAGTCCATGGATTATGATCGCCAGGAAGAGCGCTCAGCTGTTCGTCATGAAGAGGCAGAGGAGGAGGGCTACACCTGCATCGATTGCCATAAGGGTATTGCTCACTCACTGCCAGCCGGCTATGACCCTGCAACAGATATTCGCGGAAGTGCTTAATAAGCCGCCAGGTCAGGCTGAAAAAGACCATGGGGAAATCAATGGATTCCTGCTCCCTGCGGCCTTTTTATCTAGCAATCATGTGGATATGTGTTGTTTAATAAACTTTATTCGTTTGTTGGGAAAGCCGTTCTTGCGTGAGCAATTACTCTAAAATGATGATAAACAACCTTAATCACTCGGGATGAGCTGACCTAATGCTATACGATCCTTTCGGCAGAAAAATTGAATATCTGCGGCTGTCGGTGACTGACCGCTGCGATTTTCGCTGTTTCTACTGTCTGCCCAAGGGATACAAAAACTTTTCTCAGCCGGATACCTGGTTGACGGTCGATGAGATAGAACGTCTGGTCGGGGTCTTTTCTGAACTGGGTGTCAGCAAAGTTCGAATAACAGGTGGCGAACCATTGGTCAGGAAGGATTTACCGGAAATCGTGCGGCGTATCGGCCGCCTGCCGGAAATTAAAGACCTGTCTCTCAGCACCAACGCTTCACAATTGGCAAAGCACGCCGAATCGCTCAAGGCAAACGGCATCAGCCGCATCAACGTCAGCCTGGATTCTCTGGATAGCGCAGCCTTCCACGAGATTACCCGGGGAGATCTGGATACAGTTTTGGCGGGTCTGATGGCGGCCAAGGCTGCGGGGTTCAATCCCATCAAGATCAATATGGTGGTGATGAAGGGGGTGAATGAGCATGAGATCGCAGACATGGTGCAATTCTGTCTTGAACACGATTTCACCCTGCGTTTCATCGAGACTATGCCGGTCGGTGAAACGGGCAAAAATGCCACTGATCGGTTTCTCAGTCTGAAACAGGTGCGCGAGGATCTGGAGTCAATCTATGATTTGGAGCCGGCAGCGATGCGCGGGGCCGGTCCGGCAACATATGTCAGGGTAAAAGACACCAATCTGAGAATTGGTTTTATCACTCCATTGTCACAACATTTTTGTGAAACCTGCAATCGAGTCCGCCTGTCGGTGGAAGGGACGCTCTACCTCTGTCTCGGCAAGCATGACAACATGGAATTCCGCCCACTGCTGAGGCAGGGTTTAAGCGACGATGGATTGAAGGAGAAGATACTGGAAGCCATCGCTCGTAAACCTGAGCGCCATGAATTCAATGAAAAGCCCGGTGAGATTGTCAGGGTGATGGCCCTGACTGGCGGCTAGCCAGCTTTTTGCTCGATCAGGTTGCTTGTGGCGGAATGGTGACCATCTCTTCCTGGCCGATACTTTTCAGGCTTGCGTCGCCACTCCCAAGTTTTTGAGTCTGCCAGACCAGGGTCAGGGAAATCGCTACTGCGAGGGCAAAAATATATTTCACTCTAGAACTCCAACCAGTGCCACCATCCAAAGGTGTTGTTAGGATCAGCTCTTGTGGCTGCTATGCGTTATTGTTGGCAGAAATATATAGCATACGCTGGCTTATTTCCAGATCAGATCTTCTGTTGACGGTTGATGCGGATCAATGAAGAGCCGGTTATCCTGTTTCCTGATGGCATAGGTTTGAATTGGTTCAGTGGCGGGCTCTTCCATCGGCTTGCCTGTTTTGAGGCTGAAGCGGCTGCCATGCAAAGAACACTTGATCATCTCACCTTGGATACAGCCCAGATAGAGTGATACTTCTTCATGGCTGCACAGGTCATCGACCGCATAAAATGTGCTTTCTGTATGTGCGATAAGGTATCGCTTGCCGTCTATCTCAACTCGTTTCATGCATCCGACAGGCAGTTCATCGGAACTGCCGACTTCAATCCATTGGCCACTCATCAGACTACCTCAAACGACTCATTGCCGAGCCGGAATCGAGCGTTTGCCTGATAATATCCGCCGCTGACTTCAGGTCGGTCGCTTTGCCGGTATGCCAGAGTATCAGAGAACAGGCATAGAGCAATGAGTCGTAGGCGGGACCGTGCGCTCCCTGCAGCGCTGCGATGCCGGTTTCTGCGGCGGCGGCTGCGGCTGAGCTGGTATCTGAGATGCGGGCGATCTCATCCGCGGTAGGGTTATCGGTGACGGCCTCCGGTAGCGGGACCGCTCTCGCGACCTGTGCGATGCCAAGCTCGAGGGGGTTGATATCCTGGGGTTGTTCGACGCCAAAATCCTCATAACGGAACACTTTCCCCGGTTGCCTCAAGGATGGGATCACTCCGCCTTCGGTGCCACGGACCAGAAGGGCGGACTCAAAACCGGCATAGCGCCCCAAACTGGCGTATTTTGGTGGGTAAGGCTTGTGTACATAGCCGGTAATCAAATGAGTTTTCTTTATCCCACTGACAGGTTTTGCAAGGACCTCAACAGTCGTTAAGACCTGGCGCTTGATAACATTTTGGCGGAGCGGAATCAGGTTATGCAGAGTCGGGCAGAAAGATCGCTGGTCGACATATGACCATCCCAGGCCCGGGTCCGGCAACCCGCCTGCCGGCCTGCTCGACAGATAGATCCACATCGATCCCTGAAGCTCGCAGCACATGACGGTGGGTCACGCCGTATTTTGGACCCACCGAGTCCAGTCCGTGACTGACGGTTGGCAAACCACACTCCGCCAGCAGCGGTGGGATAAAAGGGGCTACCAATTGATTACGGTTGAAACCGTCATAGGGGTCTGCCAGTGATACGACTTCGTCAACGTCCGCGGTAACAGCAGTTGATGCCTTGAGGATGGCATCCAGGACCCCTTTGTTTTCATCGTCCGTTTCGCGCTTCATGCGCAGAGCAATGAAGAAAATCGCCGCCTGCACGTCATTTACATCGCCATTCAAGATGGCTTGCATCCCTTTACTGGCTTCATCAAGAGAGATGTCATTACTCAGCTCGGGGCCTGTGTCTATCCGCTGAATGATGGAGTGCATGATTTCCTGGGAAGATTGGGGGGCGTTCATCTACTGCTACCACTACAACTGAAGAAGATTCCTGCTGAGTATAAAAAGTTGACTTTTTTTGTCAAGAATTAGTGATGCAACGAGATCCGGGAGCACATGCGCTTCATTGGAAGGGGCCCATTGGTCCCATTTAGTTAAAAACCCAATCCATGGAGGATAGAACCCGAGAACAGCAGTCGCAGGGTCGCTGTAGAGTACTTCATCTTGCTTCGGGCGGGTGGGAAATGCTGGTAACAGCGGGCAGACATCAAGGTTGCCCGCAATATCAAGGCTTATTTATGTACAACTGACGTCAAAACATGACTGTGTTCAAAAAATACAGAATATTCCGGATAGTCCCAGCGGGTTATCGGCGGGTTTCCGATCCATGGGTGTGCGTTTGAGGGTTCCCCATACTGACGTTTTACCTGCTCCATGCCCATGCCGCGGGTAGGTCGAGGAATGCCCTCACTGCTATTGACCGGGGCTTGATGAATGGATTCGACCAACAGTACATCAGCAGATGCGCTTGATGAAACCATGAGCAGGCCACAAATAGTAAGAACGGATAAGCTAAATTTCATATTGTGAGACTCCAGAAAAACTCCTTAATCAAAAACTATAGCACTCCACCCAGAGGATAAAAGTACGCGTTGATTTTTATTCCCGGTAATACCACGGTTGTGGTTTAATGGCTGCCTATGTTTAAACCGCTCGAGCTTTTTATCGGCCTGCGTTATACAAGGGCGAAGCGCCGCAACCACTTTATCTCTTTCATCTCTATGATATCCATGCTTGGGATTATGCTGGGTGTGGTAGCGTTGATCGTTGTGTTGTCGGTCATGAATGGATTCCATAAGGAAGTCCGTGAACGCATCCTCGGTATGGCATCACACGCCACCATTTCCGCCGTGCAGGGAGGTTTGCAGGACTGGCAATCGGTCCAGGCGGAAGCGGAGAAGCATCCCAGCGTCATCGGTCATGCGCCATATGTCGAGGGTCAGGGCATGCTCATCAATGGCCAGAAGGTCAGCGGTGTGCTGCTGAGAGGGATTCTGCCTGAACAGGAGAGCAAGGTCTCGGATGTGATATCAGCGATTAAGATCGGCAGTGTCGACGACCTGAAAGTTGGCGAATACAACATTATTCTGGGCAAGGAACTGGCATTTGCCCTGGGTGTTTCGACAGGTGACCGCATTACCCTGGTTACGCCCCAGGTCAATGTAACGCCTGCCGGCATCATGCCGCGTCTGAAACGCTTTACGGTGGCGGGAATCTTCGAAGTCGGGATGGGTGACTACGACCGGAATGTGGCGCTTCTGCACATAGAGGATGCGGCAAAACTCATGCGCCTGAAAGATAGTGTCACCGGTGTCAGGCTCAAGCTGACAGATCTCTACCAGGCACCTCAGATCTCTCGCGAACTGGCAATGAGCATGGGTGGCTACTACCGCATCAGTGACTGGACCATGCAGCACAGAAACTTCTTTGCAGCCCTGCAAACTGAAAAGCGCATGATGTCGATCATTCTGTCACTCATCGTGGCGGTAGCCGCCTTCAACATCGTTTCGACCCTGGTCATGGTAGTGACGGACAAACAGTCAGATATTGCCATATTGAGGACCTTGGGGGCTTCTCCGGGCAGCATCATGGGGATATTCATTGTGCAAGGCGCGACTATTGGTTTTGTCGGCAATATCCTGGGCATGATCGGCGGAGTGTTGTTGGCGAACAATGTGGAAGCCATTGTCAGCTGGGTGGAAAGTCAGTTGAACATCGATTTTCTTGATCCGAGTATCTACTACATCAGCGAGCTGCCCTCAGACCCCCATCTGCAGGATATCCTGTTCATCGGCAGTACAGCCTTCATCATCACCTTACTGGCTACCCTTTACCCCGCATGGCGTGCATCACGTACTCAACCGGCTGAGGCGTTGCGCTATGAATAGTCCGCAATCGGTACTCCTTGCGGAGGGTCTTGAGCGTACCTTCATGCAAGGCACTCAACGTGTCGAAGTCTTACGCAACGTGAATTTAAACGTCAATAAAGGTGAGAGGATCGCCATCGTCGGTGCTTCCGGCTCCGGCAAGAGCACCCTGCTGCATTGTCTGGGAGGACTGGACCGGCCCAATGCGGGTCGGGTCGAGTTGATGGGTACGGAGATTCTTGCTCTGGGTGAGAAAGAGCGGGGTCGGTTGCGCAACCGCAATCTGGGTTTTGTCTATCAATTTCATCACCTGCTGGCCGAATTCACTGCCTTGGAAAATGTCGCCATGCCGCTGTTGATCGGCAACCATTCTGTGGCGGAGGCGAGAGAGCGGGCAAACAGCATGCTGGAACGGGTCGGCTTGGGTAACCGGGTTCAGCACAAGCCTTCTGAGCTTTCTGGTGGAGAAAGGCAACGGGCCGCACTGGCCCGCGCACTGGTTCACCGTCCGGATTGCGTATTGGCGGATGAGCCTACTGGTAATCTGGATCGTCGCTCAGCCGAACAGGTCTATGCGTTGATGCTTGAGCTTAATCAGGAGCAAGGAACCAGCTTTATAGTAGTGACCCATGACCCCGATTTGGCGGCGCGCATGGATCAGACCTGGAACCTGGATGACGGTGTACTCACCGCGGGTTGATTTAGCGTTTGGTGTGGCGTTGAAGACTGCGTTGCTTCCATTGGCGAATGGCGTGCAAACGCCAGAGTCCGCGAATCGCAGAATAGCCCAGCACCGATGCAGCTATGCCGCAGATCAGACAGCCGAGTAAAAAAGGCGCCCAGACTCCATCCAAACCGCCATTCTTGAACCATTCCAGGCTGAAATTGAAGTTGCCAGCGCTCGGCGGCACGCCAATCACCCAAGTGCCAACCAGATAAGCAAAGAAGAAGATAGGTGGAATGGTCAGTGGATTGGTTATCCAGACCAGGACTACAGAGAGTGGGAGATTGACGCGAAAAACAATCGCCGCACTGGCAGCCAGCACCATTTGAAAGGGCAAGGGAACGAAGGCCATGAACAGGCCGATGGCAAATGCACCGGCGGATGAGCGGCGATTGATATGCCACAGATTGGCGTCATGCAACAAATTACCAAAGATCTGCAGATGTCTATGCTTACGAATAGCATCACGGTCTGGTGTAATCTGCTTAATCAGCTGTTTCGGCATGTTGGTCGCTAAGTTATTCAATACGCCTCCTGCAATCCGGGTTATTGAAGCATGGTCGTTAATCGTTCGCCACAAAAATAATCGACCAAGACCCGTCTACACTAAAACGGAAATAGATGTTCCATGATTGTAATTCTTCTCTGTTTTGTGGCGGGGACTGCTGGATTCCAGCTTTTACCCAGCTTGCCAGATCCCTATTGGTTAGGGTTGGGTATTCTAATTCCTATTTGTGCATTCAGCGTTAAAATGCGCCTCTTTGCCGCCCTGTTGGCAGGTTTTTTCTGGTCCTTTACCTTTGCCAGCCTGCATTATTCTACACAGTTGCCTATAGACGCTGAAGGTAAGGACCTGATACTGATTGGCGCCATCAGCTCAATCCCAACGGTCAAGGCAACACTCACCCGTTTCGAAATGGATGTATCAAGCCTGAGATCGATAGATGAGGTGATTGAAGGCCCGGACAAGATCCGTATCAGTTGGCACCGGACGAATGTGTCGCTCAAACCGGGACAGGTCTGGCAATTGAAGGTGCGTCTCAAACGGCCCAGGGGATTTCAGAATCCGGGCGGCTTCGATTATGAACGCTGGCTTTTTACTCATGGTATACAGGCCACCGGGTATGTGCGGCCCTGGAAGGGCAATCAACTGCAAGAGCTGGCTTATCAGGGCGGCAGGCTCGACAGGCTGAGACAGCATTTTGGTGAAGAAATCGATCGGCGGCTGGATGATAAGCGATCAGCCGGGTTGGTCAAAGCGCTGGCGATCGGCGATCGCAGCGGCATGTCATCGGATGACTGGCGGATATTTGCCAATACCGGTACTTCGCATCTGGTTGCCATCTCAGGTCTGCATATCGGCATAGTGGCCGGTCTGGCATTTTTTCTCGGCCAATGGGTTTGGCGGCGCTCGGAGTGGTTGATGTTGAGGCTGGCCGCGACCCGGGCCGCGGCCTGGATGGCGCTGGGTTCTGCGGTGATCTATGCAGCGCTTGCAGGATTTTCCCTGCCGACCCAGCGTGCTCTGATCATGCTCGCTCTCGGTCTGGGTGCGCTGTTGTTGGGACGTGTCCTCTCACTCAGACGATCGCTTGCCATGGCGCTGTTCGGTGTGGTGCTGGTCGATCCATTTGCGACTTTCAGCCCCGGCTTCTGGCTCTCTTTCGGTGCAGTTGCGGTTATTTTTCTGGCTGTTGCCGGCCGCATGCGCCCGCATCGGGGTTGGCGTAACTGGGGCAGGATTCAATGGGTCGTCGCCCTTGGCCTTGCGCCCATGCTGTTCATTTTCTTCAATAAGGCCTCGCTGATATCACCCCTGGTCAATCTGATCCTGGTGCCCTGGTTCAGCCTGTTTCTGGTGCCGCTCGTGTTGACTTCCCTGGCGACCATGAAATTGTCTCTGCTGAGTGAAACTCTGTTTGAATTGCTGGAATTTCTCGCCCGGCAGACGCTGGATCTACTCGATTGGCTGTCGCAAGTGCCTTTCGCACTGCATTTCAGACCGGAACTCCCCGAATGGACTTGGCTGGCTGCCATCACCGGCGTGATCGTACTGCTGATGCCGAAAGGTATTCCCGGCCGTGTGTTGGGATTGTTGCTGATTACCCCAATCATGATCTATCAACCCCGGCAGCCAAACCATGGATCACTGCTGTTTACCCTGCTGGATGTGGGTCAGGGGCTCTCTTGTGTCGTAGAGACTTCAGGGCACGTGCTCGTCTATGATACCGGGCCTGCGTATCCATCCGGTTTCAATACGGCTGAAGCTGTGCTGATTCCCTATTTGCGCAGCCAAGGAATCGACATGATTGATCAGCTGATCGTAAGTAACGGAGACAGGGATCATGCCGGTGGGATTGAGTATCTTCTCAATGCGTTGACTGTGCGGCAGGTGATGACTGGCGAACCCCTGGACGTCAAGGATGCGGAAAAATGCCGGATGAACCAAAGCTGGGAATGGGACGGGGTGCATTTTCAAATCCTGCATCCCCATGAAGAGGATGATTTCAGCAGGGCAAACAATGCCTCATGTGTGCTGAAAATCACAGCTGAAGGTGGGTCCATACTCATAGCCGGTGATGTCGAGCTTGAGGCAGAGCAGGCGCTCGTTGAACGCCATGCTGGTTTTTTGCACGCGACTATCCTGATTGCACCCCATCATGGCTCGAAGACTTCATCCAGCGCGGACTTTGTGGCCCGTGTCGACCCGGAGTATGTGCTGTTCCCGACCGGTTATCGCAACCGTTTTGGGTTTCCCCACGAGACAGTAGTTGAACGCTGGCGTGAGTCGGGGTCTAATCTGCTCAGTACCGCAGAGACAGGGGCGATTCAATTTCAATTGCAAACAAGCAACCAGGAACCTGCACCCGTGCTGTATAGAAAAGCGCATCGACGTTTTTGGTCAGGCTCTGAATCTCCACAATGATTGATCCACTTCACTTTCAGTATATGTGATGCATCAAGTATGATTGACCCGCGTTGCTATTCATTCTTCATCTCAAGAGGTATCTGCTTACGTGTTTGAGCTAGTCAAAGCTGGTGGGTGGCTGATGTGGCCGATCATCGCCTGTTCTGTAGTTTCCATGGCTATTGTACTGGAACGCTTTTGGTCATTGCGCCGGAGCCGGGTCATGCCGGGTTATTTATTGAAGCAGATCTGGCAGTTGCACAAGGATGGCCAGCTTGGCATGGCTGATTTAGGGAAACTCAAAGCAAGTTCCCCGCTGGGGCGCATTCTGGCGGCCGGGCTGGTTAATCGTAAACATTCGAAAGAGGTCATGAAAGAGTCGATCGAAGAGGTTGGTCGCCAGGTCGTGCATGAGCTGGAGAACTACCTGAATACCTTGGGCACCATAGCCTCGATCTCACCTCTGCTGGGTCTTCTCGGAACAGTAATAGGCATGATCAAGGTCTTTAGTGTCATCGTCACCGCCGGAGTCGGGGATCCGGCAGTACTCGCTGGCGGCATCTCCGAGGCATTGATAACCACCGCTGCCGGACTCTCGGTCGCCATACCCACGCTGATGTTTCACCGCTATTTCATGGGGTTGGTGGATAAGCTGGTCCTTGGTATGGAGGAGCAGGCGCTCAAGCTGATCGAGGTCATACACGGTGAAAGAGAACAGGTGATGGAGTGAACCGGTGAATATTCGCCCCCGCCGCCGCCGATCTACTGGAGTCGATATCACACCGCTGATCGATGTGGTATTCCTCCTGCTGATATTTTTCATGGTCTCGACCACCTTTGAACGAGAGACGCAAATCAGTATCGAACTGCCTGAAGCAACCGGCGAAAAGTTGGAAAAGCCGCCGGCGGAACTGGAGATCACCATAGACCGGCATGGCGTCTTCTATGTCAATAAGCTCGAGGTTATCAATACCCGTGCCGATACCCTGAAGATCGCCATCCGCAAGGCTGTGGGTGAAAAACGGGATATTCCATTGATCATCAATGCCGATGCCAAGACACCACACCAATCGGTGATGACCGTGATGGATGCCGCCAGCCAGCTGGGTCTGCTGCATATGATCTTTACCGCTCAAGAAATCGCAGAGTGAAAGGCAATTCTATTTGATACGCATCGAACAGATCTGGAATGGCTGGGGTCCGATTACCCTGTTACTGCTGCCGTTGTCCGCCCTTTTTTGTGTATTGGTTGTAGTCCGGCGTGGTTGTTACCGGCTTGGGCTGATGAGTTCGGGCAAATTGCCGGTCCCGGTGATAGTGGTCGGTAATATCTCGGTAGGTGGCACCGGTAAAACACCGGTCGTAGTCTGGCTCGCCCACTGGCTGCGAATGAAGGGTTACAACCCCGGCATCATTACTCGCGGCTATGCCGGGGGATCTGACCATTGGCCCCGACAGGTCGGGGCGGACACTCCGGCATCGGAGGTGGGCGACGAGTCAGTGTTGATTCATCGGAGAACCGCCTGCCCGGTTTACGCCGGGCCAGACAGGTTCAAAACAGCACAGCGTTTACTCGTAGAACAGGATTGCAACATCATCATCTCTGATGATGGCCTGCAACATTATGCCATGCACAGGGATCTAGAATTAGCCGTGATCGATGGTGAACGGCGATTTGGGAACGGCCTGTGCCTGCCGGCCGGTCCCCTCAGGGAAGGTAGAAAGCGGCTGAAAAACGTTGATATGATACTCGCGAATGGGCCTGCTCAAACGGGCGAGCATCCATTCCGGGTGGTTGGAAGCCAGGCGTTGTCCGTAAATCAGCGGCTTGAGCCAAGGCCATTGAGCGCCTTTCTGGGAAAGAATATCGAAGCGGTCGCAGGTATCGGCAATCCGGAGCGATTTTTTAGTATGCTGGAGTCCATCGGCGTTAAGATAACCCGGCATGCATTCCCCGATCATCATCCCTTCACGCCAGGGGATATTGAGCCCTTCATGGGCAATACGGTTCTCATGACCGAGAAGGATGCGGTAAAGTGCGAAGCATTTGCCGGTGACGATGTCTGGTTCGTCCCGGCTGACGCGATGTTCGATAATAATTTCACCCAACAGCTAGAGCTGTTAATCAACAGGCTAATTCATGGATAAAAACTTACTCGATATCTTGGTTTGCCCGATTTGCAAATCAGAGCTCTATTACGATAAAAAGGCTTCTGAACTGATCTGCCGGGCTGATCGTCTGGCATTCCCCATTCGTGATGATATCCCCGTAATGCTCCAGGATGAGGCGCGTGAATTAGCGGCGGATGAAGAGGTACCGGCGCGCTGATGGAATTCAAGGTGGTCATCCCTGCACGCTATGCTTCGGTCAGGCTTCCCGGTAAACCGCTCCTGAAGATTGCCGGAAAACCGATGCTCGAACACGTCCATGCCCGCGCCCTCGAGAGTGGCGCCAGCGAGGTAGTGATCGCCACGGATGATGGACGCATTGCGGATGTGGCTAAGGGTTTTCAGGCCCAGGTCTGTATGACTCGTGAAACCCATCGCAGTGGCTCAGACAGAATCGCCGAAGTTGTACAACAGATGGCTTGGGGGAAGAACACCATCGTGGTGAATCTTCAGGGAGATGAGCCAAGCATGCCGCCCGTGCTGATCAACCAGGTCGCTGATGATATGGCGGCCCACGAGGCAGCTGGCGTGACCACATTGTCTGCGCCGATTCTCGATAAGGCACTACTGTTCGACCCACATGTGGTCAAGGTGGTAACCGATATCAATGGCTATGCCCTGTACTTCAGCCGGGCGCCGATCCCCTGGCACCGAGACGAGTTTATCGATTCTGAGCGGCCGCTTCCCGAAGGAACCGGTTTCGCCCGGCATATCGGACTATATGCCTACCGCGCCGGTTATTTGAAGCAGTTCGTCGCCTGGGAGCATGCCCCCATCGAGCGTGCCGAATCTTTGGAACAGCTCCGGGTGCTATGGCATGGGGGTAAGATTCATGTCAGTCAGGCCCGAGTGGAACCTGGGCATGGGGTCGATACGCAAGAAGATCTCAAACGTGTGGAAGCAGATTTAGCAGGTTAAGCAGGAAGAGAGATATGGTCCGGGTTTTGTTCGTTTGCATGGGTAACATCTGCCGTTCACCGACTGCGCAGGGAGTCTTCAGGGGAATGGTCGAGAAAGAGGGCCTCAGTCATCGGATCGCAACCGATTCCGCCGGCACCATTGATTATCATATCGGCAACGCACCTGACCGGCGTGCCCGGGAAACCGCTGTCAAACGCGGTCTGGATATCTCTGACCTGCGAGCACGCCAGGCCGTCGCGGAGGATTTTATCGAGTTCGACTATGTGCTTGCTATGGATCGAGAGAACTATGCGGACCTGCAGGCAATATGTCCAGAGGGGCATGAGGAAAAACTGCATTTGTTTCTTAACTTCGCGCCTGATCTCCAGCTGCAGGAGGTGCCCGACCCCTACTATGGTGGGTCCGCTGGTTTTGAACGCGTCTTTGACATGGTGGAAGAGGCGGCTGCCGGCCTTCTGAGCAGGATCAAAGAACGCGATCTATAACTTCGGGTTGATCCAGAGGAGATTTAACAGTTTGGTTGGTTGGCTGTGGCCTGCTTGTACAGGCCACAGGGCTTGTATCACTCGCTGTTTTTGGATCCCGTGACCGCTGGGCTTTTTCTTTCAGTTTGAGCCGAGGCGGTATCAGTAGGGACGCTTGCAGGCGGTTTGCCAGGAGCCTCCTTGGTTGCTGCCGCCTGCATTGATTTGACATCCTCATCTTTCAGGAAGGTTGTGGTCTTCTTTGTCGTTTTGCTGGTTTTCTTGCTTGGCGGCGGTTTTGACTGGCTCGAGCTTTCTGAATTGATAGTCTGACTCACACTCCTGACTGGAGCGGCTTCTTTTTTCTCCGTTGCCTGCTTTGCTGCAGAGGCTGCCGATTTCTTGGTCTCGATCTGTTGTAACCGCGGCTTCTTCTTGGCGGCTGCCTCCTTTGGCTTAGGCGCAGCGCTTGCTGGTGCGGTTTTCGGTGCCTTGGCCGGCTGCTGCGCCTTGCTGTTTGAAGAGGCGGGTTTGCTGGTCTCAACTGATTGAACTTTATCCGCTTGCGGTTTGGCTGGACTCACTGTCTCTACTGGAGCGGCAGGTTTCGATGAGGGTTGGGCGTCCGCGGCAGCAGTTTTCTTAGCTTGCGGTTTGGGTTCCTTTTCTGATTTCGCCGGGCTGGCAGGTTTAGACTCATCAATATCCGGTTTAGCGCAGTCCGGGGCTTGGCTGAAGTTGATTTATCAACTTCTGGTTTTGTTGCCTTTTGAGGAATCTCCGGGCTGGCAGGTTTAGACTCAACAGTCTTCGGTTTAGCTGCAATCCGGGGCTCCGCCGCAGCTGATTTATCAACTTGTGGTTTTGCTGCCTTTTGAGGAATCTCCGGGCTGGCAGGTTTAGACTCAACAATCTCCGGTTTAGCTGCAATCCGGGACTCCGCCGCAGCTGATTTATCAACTTCTGGTTTTGTTGCCTTTTGAGGAATCTCCGGCTTGGAAGGTTTTACTGAGGGCTTGATTTCAGTCGGCTCAGTCTTAACCGGTTGGGCTGAGGGTTCAGTTTTTTTGCTTTCGGCGGCCCCTGGCTGCGGTTGTGGGGCCTGTTTGCTGTCAACCCCGGTGGGCTTGGGCCTGGAGCGCTGCACCGGTTCGCTCTTGTCTGTCTGAGAGCTGGTCTGGGTTTGAGCCTTGTCAGTCTTGGCCGGTTGAGTTTCGACTGGGGCCTTGGCTGCTACTGGCTGATCAGTGACCGCAGCAGTCTTGGGTTGAGGCTCTTTGCGGCCTGCCTCGGTGGTGGTCTCCCTTGGCGGCTGATTCGTGGACTCTGTTGATTCCTGCGTACGCTCGCCTGTATTTGGTTTTCTGCGCCGTCCTCCGCGACGTCCTCGTCGAGAACCGCTGCGGGCGCCCTTTGGCTTTGGCGCTTCATGCTGATCGGCTTCTGGCTTGCCAAATTCCTGCACAGTTTCCGCTTGTTTGGCTGGGTCTTGCTCCTTGGCCTTAGGCGGCTGTTTATTCTGCTGTGGTTGCTGTGGTCTGCCTTGCTGTTTATCACGCTCATTTCTGCGATTAGACTGGGGGCGGCCGCTACGTCTGTTGCCACCGGGGGAGGTTCTACGCTCCTGATTTTGTTGGCGGCCTTGGTTGGGGCGGCCTCGGGGCTTTCTCTCGGGCTCTTTCTTCACCTCCGCCTTGGTTTCCTCGGCTTCCGGAGTGCGGTGAGAAAAAATGCTCGTAAAGATCTTCTTTAAAAACCCGCTTTCCTGTGCATCTTTCTTAGGTTCTGGTGCGGGCTTAGGTTCTGGTGCGGGGGCTCTCTGGGGTACTGGGCTGGTTGGCTCGATAGATTTGACCGCAGGTTTTTCACTCTTGGGTTGTTCCGAGCGGGCAAAATTTGGTGTCTCATCCGGCTTTTCAGTTGCCATCTGGTAACTGAGATTGTCATCCCCTTTGTCGGTCGGCATGTCGCTCGCGCGGACCCTTTCCAACTTGTAGTTTGGAGTTTCCAGATGTGTATTGGGTACCAGGATGACATCGATTGTCTGGCGTTGTTCTATATCATGGATGCCTTGGCGCTTTTCATTGAGCAGGAATGTTGCCACATCCACCGGTAATTGAGCGATGATGCGACCGGTATTCTCCTTCATCGCCTCTTCTTCGATGATGCGCAACACTGACAGGGCCAGGGATTCCACACCACGGACGGTGCCATGGCCATTACAGCGTGGACACACAAGCTCACTGGCCTCACCGAGTGATGGCCTGAGACGCTGTCGCGACATCTCCAGTAATCCGAAACGTGAAATGCGACCCACCTGAACCCGTGCTCGGTCCGACCTGAGGGCATCCTTGAGGCGATTCTCCACCTCTCGTTGATTACGGGATGGAGTCATATCGATGAAGTCTATGACAAACAGGCCCCCTAAATCCCGTAAGCGGAGTTGCCGGGCGATTTCATCGGAGGCCTCCAGGTTGGTATTCAGGGCCGTTTCCTCGATATCCGCACCCTTGGTGGCGCGGGAAGAGTTGATATCGATCGAGGTCAGGGCTTCGGTATGGTCGATGACAATGGCGCCGCCGGAGGGAAGCCGGACTTCTCGCTGAAATGCCGACTCGATCTGGCTCTCGATCTGATAGCGGCTGAACAGGGGCACCTCATCCTCATATACCCGCAGTTTCTTGCTGTACTGGGGCATGACCTGGGAGATGAAACGCTGTGCCTGAGAGAAGACCTCAGGGTCATCAATCACGATCTCGCCGATATCGGTACGTAGATAGTCACGGATACAGCGAATGATGACGTTGCTTTCCTGGTAGATCAAAAAGGGTGCGGTTTTCTCGGCAGAGGCTTCAATGGCCTGCCAGAGCTGGATCAGATAGTCCAGATCCCACTGCAGTTCTTCGGCGTTTTTGCCGACACCTGCGGTACGCACAATCAGCCCCATATTCTCGGGGATGGTCAACTCGCTCATGGCTTCCCGCAGTTCAGTGCGGTCCTGGCCTTCAATGCGCCGGGATACGCCGCCTGCCCGCGGATTGTTCGGCATCAGGACCAGATAACGGCCTGCCAGGGAGATGAATGTGGTGAGCGCGGCGCCTTTATTGCCACGCTCTTCTTTCTCTACCTGGACGATGATTTCCTGGCCTTCCTTGACTGCGTCCTGGATATTGACGCGGCCTGAAGATTGCTTGGAATTATCTGAAAAATAGTTTCGGGAGATCTCTTTCAGGGGCAGGAAGCCATGTCGCTCTGAACCATAATCGACAAAGGCTGCCTCGAGGCTCGGTTCTACCCGGGTGATGCGGCCTTTGTAGATGTTGGCTTTTTTCTGTTCGCGACCTGGAACTTCGATATCGAGATTGAAAAGTTTTTGTCCATCGACGATGGCAACGCGCAACTCTTCGGGTTGAGTTGCGTTGATCAACATACGCTTCATATTGTTTATTGTCCGTATTACTGCGCGAACAGGGGGGATTAAAGAAGCCGTTTCACACCCTTGACCACGGCTCAAATGGGCCTGCGATCACACTGTTTCGGTGAAATCTTCTTCTCACAGACAGGTGACTGTGCACCTGAGAGTGCTCCCAGAGTCTGGCTCGGGCAGTTGAAAAACTGTTAAAGTTCGCCGTCCGGGTATCTGCACTCCCTGAACTGGTTTGCTGCTAAAAGCAAACAGAGCGGCCAAGTCTTTATTCGACTGGCCGGGCATCCATGGCGCTGAAACTCCAATCTAGCCAATGGGTTCCTGCGGTTTATTGCTTTGTTGCAGTTGTGTGGGTTCAGGGTTGAGCAGGCCCAAGTGGCACCTGTGTGCTCAGTTTGAAGTTCCGGCATCTATCCGGAACGCCCAAATTGCTCACCACGCTGATGCTGGCTATGGTTAAAATCTGGCCAACATCATAAAAATCCATTCGGGAATATACCAACCTTCATTGGGTTCTTCAATGCTACAGTGCTTTTTAATCAGAGGCTAAATGTCCGAAACGAAAAAGAATTCTCCCAATGTCAGATTTGTCGACGTGGATGCTGAATCGGCCGGGCAGCGGATCGATAATTTTCTGATGCGTGAGCTCAAGGGTGTCCCGAAAAGCCATATTTACCGTATCCTGCGTAAAGGTGAAGTGCGGGTCAACAAGGGCCGAGTAAAAGCTGTCTATCGCCTCAGGGCAGGTGACAGGGTACGCGTGCCACCGGTTCGAATGCCTGCCACCGACGCGCCGGTCCAGGCATCGAAGGGTGTCAAACAACAACTTGAAAGCGCCATCGTCTTTGAGGACGAGCGCTTTCTGGTCTTGAACAAGCCCTCGGGTCTGGCAGTGCATGGCGGCAGTGGTATGAAGTTTGGTGTGATCGAGGCATTGAGGCAACTTTATCCAGAACAGAAGCATCTTGAGTTGGTCCACCGCCTCGACCGGGACACTTCCGGCTGCCTGCTGATCAGCAAGCGCAGGAGCGCGTTGCGCACATTGCATGAACTCATGCGCCAGAATCGTGTCGATAAGCGATATCTGGCGCTGCTGGCAGGGAGTTGGCGGAAAGGAACAAAAGTAGTGGATCTGCCCTTGAGGAAAAATATGCTGCAGGGTGGTGAGCGCATGGTTCGTGTAGACGTAGAGGGTAAGTCTGCCGAGACCCGATTCAAGCGTATGCAGCGCTTCAAGGCGGCAACCCTGGTTGAAGCGGAATTGGTCACCGGTCGCACCCATCAGATTCGGGTGCATAGTGCCTCCCTGGGATCGCCTGTATTGGGCGATGTGAAATACGGTGATGCGGATGCTAATCGGTGGGCCAGAGAGTTGGGCCTGAAGCGACTGTTTCTCCATGCCCATTCTCTGAGGTTTCGCTGGCCGGGAGAAAAGCAGCTGACAGAGATCCGCGCGGAATTACCCAATGACCTGAAAAATATTTTGGAAAAATTGAATAAATTAGATGAAGTATAAGCTTTTAGTATTTGATTGGGATGGAACATTAATGGATTCTGTCGCCCGTATCGTCGACTGTGTCAAGGCCGCTGTTCGGGACTTGGAAATGGCAACCCCCAGTGACGAAGAGATACGAAATATCATCGGCCTGGGCTTGCGCGAGGCTATCGAGATGCTCTTCCCGGGTGCGGATGATGCGCTGCATCACAACATCGTTACGGGTTACCGGTTGCATTACCTCAGCGAAAACAGGACGCCTTCCCGCTTGTTTCAGGGTGCCGAGGCGGTCATAAAGGACCTTGCGCAGGAGGACTATCTATTGGCCGTGGCCACCGGAAAAGGTCGAAGTGGTTTGAATATGGTGCTGCAAGACACTGGATTGAATGATTATTTTCATACGACCCGATGTGCGGATGAGACTTTTTCCAAGCCGCACCCAGAGATGCTGGAACAGATTCTCGATGAGCTGGGAGTTTTTCCTGAAGATGCATTGATGATCGGCGATACAGAGTATGACCTGCAGATGGCCGCCAACGCCGGCGTGGCTTCACTGGGCGTGACCTACGGCGTGCATGGGCCTGAACGACTGGTTAAACATAATCCAGTGGATTGTCTGGATCAGGTTACAGAAATCCCAGCCTGGCTCCAACAACAGGCTCTCCGAATTGATTAATTATTTAGTAATTACATAGTGATAAATAGGAAAATTTATGTCAGATAGAGATACTGAACAAGGTCAGAACTCCCAATCAAGTCCACGCAAGTGGGAACGCCAGTTATTGGATAAAATGGTCATGTCCTCGGTAGTGGAAAACCGCAGAAGCCGGCGTTGGGGGATCTTTTTTAAATTTCTGACCTTTGCTTATCTGTTTCTCTTATTGGCGATGCTGATCTGGTCGGACGAATGGGATGTCTCTCAGGCGACCCTCAAAGAACATACCGCCTTGGTGGAGGTGGATGGAATCATCGCCCCAGACACCAAGGCCAGTGCTGACAAGATAGTTACCGGCCTGCGCAACGCTTTCAAGGACAAGAAGACCAAGGCGGTGATTCTGCGCCTCAACACCCCCGGCGGCAGTCCGGTGCAATCCCGTTATATCAATGACGAAATCACCAGGCTGAAGAAAAAGCATCCGGCTACCCCGGTTTATGCAGTCGTGGTGGATATGTGCGCCTCCGGTGGTTACTACATTGCCGCCGCAGCAGACAAGATCTACGCCGATCAGGGCAGTATCGTGGGCTCCATTGGCGTGTTGATGAACGGTTTCGGTTTTGTCGATGTCATGCAAGAATTGGGTATCGAACGCCGTCTGATGACTGCCGGGGAGAACAAAGGCATCATGGACCCCTTCTCGCCAGTCTCGGAGGATGACCGAGCACATCTCCAGCGCGTGTTGGACCAGTTGCACACTCAGTTCATTGCCAAGGTTAAGGAAGGGCGCGGAGAGCGGCTCAAGGTTGATCAGTACCCGGAGGTCTTCAGTGGCCTGTTCTGGAGTGGCGAAGAGGCGAAGGAGATCGGCTTGATCGATGGCTTCGGCAGCAGCAGCTATGTGGCCAGGGAGATCGTCGGTGTGGAGGATATGGTCGATTTCACCCCTGAGGAGGACGTCTGGGAGCGCTTTGCCGAGCGTCTTGGGGCTGGGGTTGCTCAGTCGCTGGCTCGCATCTCTGGATTCGGTGAAGGTTATTCGTTGCGCTGACGCCGTATGAGGTATTGGGAAATTGCTGGGTGATGGACTCAGCAGATTCTCGGCAAGGGGTCGTCTTCCAGTTCTTCCAGTATCCGGGCGCCGCCCAGATCGGTTTCCAGAATCACCCGCGGCGGATCATTGGCAGTGACCTGGCCGATGATGGCCGCGGACTTTCCCTCAGGCAAGGACTGCCATGCCTGCAACGCGGCCTGCGCATCTTCCGGGGCTACAAGGGCGACTATTCTGCCTTCACAAGCCAGGAACAGCGGGTCATAACCGAGCATTTCACAAACTGCGACCACAGGGTCTCGTAGCGGGATTCGGTTTTGCTGCAGACGTACCTGCAGTCCGCTGGCGCGGCAGATTTCATGGGCCACAGTGGCCAGCCCACCGCGGGTCGGGTCGCGCATGAAATGCAGGCCGGACAGCGGCAGCAGTGCTTGCGCGAGACCCAGAACACTGGCGGCATCTGATTGCAGATCGCCATGCAGACCAAACTGTTCCCGCGCCAGCATCACGGCGATTCCATGATCGCCCACCGGGCCGCTGACCAATAGTCTGTCGCCGGGACGGACCTGTTTGAGACCCAGATTCAGCCCTTTTCTACGTATGCCGACCCCGGTAGTGGCTAGATAGATGCCGCCGCCTTCACCTCTGCGCACCACTTTGGTGTCACCGGCCACCACTTGTGCACCGGTTTGTCGTGCTGTTTCAGCAATACTCCTGACGATGCGCTCCAGTTTCTCGATCTCAAAACCCTCTTCGATAAATGCATTCAGGCTCAGATAGCGGGGGACCGCACCTGCTACCGCCAGATCGTTGGTGGTGCCATGCACCGCCAGTGAACCGATATTGCCACCTGGAAATTCCAGGGGCTGTACCGTGAAACCGTCGGTAGTGAAGAGAATTTCTCCCTCTTCCGGCAGGGTCAGAGGCACCGCATCGGCTTGTACGTCCAACCCTGGATTCTCTAAGTAGCGGGAGAAGAGGTCTTCGATCAACTCACGCATGTAACGCCCGCCGTTACCGTGGGCCAGAGAGATATGGGTGTCCTGCATCGATTCAGTATCAGCTGTTTTTGGGGTGGATGGAGAATAACAATTCAGCGAGGCAAATAAAAACCCCGCCTGCAGGCGGGGTCTTGGTTAGCACATGAAAGCAATTATTCAGATGCAGCAGGTTCCGCAGCAGGTGCTGCAGGTGCGGCAGGTGCGGCAGGAGCCACAGGGGCCGCATAGGGATAGGCATAAGGAACGCCATAGGCAGGATAGCCATAACCGCCATAGGGATAGCCGCCCCAGCCACCATAGTGCGGATAGCCGCCATAATACGGATAGCCACCGTAGTAGGGATAGCCGCCCCATGGGCCGTAGCCGTTACCCCAGTTCCATGGGCCGCCACCAAAGGGACCAAAGAAAGCCTGTGCAGACGTAGCAGCCAGCAGAGCTGATCCTGCGACGGCAGCAACAGCAACAATTTGCAGAGTCTTCTTCATAGTTCCGGTTCTCCTCATCAATACTACTTAGATACAGAAAACGCTTCGTCCCCAAACTGTCGGTAGGACATGAGTGTTCATCCGCCAGACTTGTTGGGTAGAGCGTGGTTCCACAGTAAATAATATAATCGAGCAGGGTCAGGATGGATTGATCTGAATCATAAAATAATCAGATTTTAATATACCAGCCATTCACAACAGCTGAGTTAACTGCATAAAGGCTTGCTCGATCTCTTCCCGGGTATTGTAAAAATGCGGCGAGAAACGAATTCCGCCACCCCTGGATGCACAGACAATCTGTTTCCCCATCAGTTGTCTGTAAAGTTCCTGGCTATCCCGGCCCGGTTGTCTGAATGTCACAATGCCACCGCGTCGATCTGCCAGCCGGGGGGATAACAGCTCAAAGCCGTGGGCATCGATCTGTTCAACGATGTATGCGGTGTTGCTGTTGATCTGCCGTTGGACGTTTGCAATGCCTTGCTCATGCAATACCTCCAGGCTGGCGTGTAGGGCATGTACGCCGAGCATATTCGGGCTGCCACATTCGAAGCGTGCCGCCGACCCGGCAATCTGCCAGTCCTTTCTGTCGAAATCACCGGCATGTTCCAGCATATGCCAACCATACTGTTGCAGTTTAAGCTGATCGCGGATCTCAGCGCGGCAATAGAACAGCGCGAGCCCCTCAGGCCCAAGCATCCATTTATGTCCATCCGCCACCACGAAATCTGCCTGAGTCTTCGCTACATCGAATGGCAGGGCGCCCAGGCTCTGGATCGCATCGACACAGAACAGCACAGCATTGGCATGGCAGTGCTGCCCAATCCGATCCAGGTCCAGCTTGAGGCCTGAGGCATATTGCACGGAACTGACTGAAATGAGTCTTGTGCGCTCATCACACAGCGCAATCAGGTCATCCTCGACAGATTCCGAGCCAGACAGATCCAGCAGCCTGAGTTCCACTCCCTGCGGCTGGAGCGACTCCCAGACGACTCGGTTTGAAGGAAATTCCTGGGCAATCGAGACGATATTGTCCCCCGCACGCCAGTCGATCCCGTAAGCGATAATTGACAGCCCCTCCGAGGTGTTCTTCACTAATGCGATATCCCTCTCCGAGGGTGCATTGATGAGTGTTGCCAGTTGTCTGCGCAACGCCTGTTCCACCTCTAACCAGAGTGGATAGTTGGAGGCGCCGAGGCGGCCGTTCTGTTCGGCAAACTGCTTTACGGCGTCGACGGTTCTGATCGGCCAGGGCGCCACCGCCGCATGGTTCAGATAAATGATCTCCAGGGTCAAGATTGAAGTGTGCCAAGTCAGTGCTTCCTTATTTTGTATCGTCTTACCAGGATCAGGGTGTAAACTGACACATTAATCATGATGACGATAATACCGAGAACCAACTGCATGTTTCTATCCAGACCTGAGGGATAGATCAACGGCATGATGTAGTGATCGACAAACCCCCCGCTGTATCCACCGGCGCCCGCGGAATACCTGAGACGATTCTCCAGAGGGGTGAGGGGACAGATCCAGCCAGAGAATTCGATCAGCACACCCCACAGTGCGCAAGGTAAGTGGAGCAGGGCTATCTTGTGCCATTTAAGGACAAGCAATCCACCGAGCAGCACAAACAGGATAAATAAAAGATGCAGAATAACCAGCAAGTCGGCACTAAACTTGACGATCATCAGAACGCCATCAGGTCACGTCAATGTCAGAGGATCATCCAATTCAACGATCTTTTTCAGTATTTCGCGGCAGATAGACGAAAGGTATGGCCAACGGCCCAAACAGCAATCCCATGATTCCCCAAAACACCGGTTTCAAGCCACGAGACCTGGCGGCAAGGTGACAGACAACTCCGCTGATGATAAAGATTGAGAGAACTAGAAGTATGTACATAATATCTATCCTTAGCGGTTTGTTGATCACAACGATTAAAAATTCCAGCGATGAATTATCCCGGAAAGTTTAAACCATCCAAAATTGGCCCCCTGCATCCCGCTAAAAATTTCTTGAGTGTAACGGGAATATACCGGGCCAAGCGCTCTCGATACACCAGTATTTTATTGCTAATCAACTCAGCAACCACACATAATGGATAGGGATCAGCCAACCAAGTCTATTAAGCGTCGGGTTCTGCGCTGGATGCTGGAAATCCTGCTGCTGATCTTCTGCGTTTACCTGCTCCACCTCTGGCAGACACGTAACACGGCGGTGGGTATAGCGCCCCCTTTGTCTGGCGAAACCCTAAACGGAATACAGTTCGATCTGGAAAAACACCGTGGCCAAACGGTGCTTGTCCACTTCTGGGCGACCTGGTGCCCGGTCTGTCAATTGGAGTCTGGTACTATCGATGCACTGGCCGACGATTATCCGCTGATCACTGTCGCCATGCAGTCCGGCAGTGACGGTGCAATTCAGAGCTATCTCGATGAGGAAGAATACAGCTTTCCGGTTATCTCTGACCCGGATGGGACACTTGCGTCACGCTGGGGTGTGGCTGGCGTCCCCACTTCATTCATTATCGATACCAAGGGAGACATCCGGTTTGTAGAAGTCGGGTATACCACAAGCCTGGGTTTGCGTGCGCGAATGTGGTGGTTGGATTAACCACTGCTGTTATGGTGCCTCATTGAAACAAACGGTAATCATGAGACTATTCTTGCAACCCTGAGCGGAAATCCTCAACACCTAAGGCCTCTTTATGTAAATCAAGAAGCCCTTTATAAACCATGATCACGAACTCATCATGCTTGGTAATAGGGGGAGAGTGATTCTTGATCTTTTGCCGGCAGTATATTCGCCGCTGTTCAAGTGACAGAGAGACAAAATTGGTATCTTCCATAGCCGAACCTTCCTTGATAGCCGGGTTAAAGATATCAGGCTAAACCGATATTGTCTGTAGGACTGGCCCTATAAGCCCAAGTCAGTTATTCCTGTTGTTCGATTTCATCATCAATTCCGGTTCGGCCCAAAAGGGACGTGATTTAGATCCTTCAAACTTACGGGCTAGCTGCCTCCAGAGCAGGCCACGAGGGTAAAGGGCTTCACTACATTGGCCAGATCCCCAAGAGTCTTACGGCCGAGGCGATGAGCGATTTCAGCGAGAGTAACCCGCTCCGCGTCATTGGGCCGCAACCGGGTCTTGATCTGAGCTTTGAGGATTCGGTTTTCAACGGCAAGATACGCATTATGTAGAAGGAACCCCTGGTCCATAGTGTCTTGGCCGCCAATATGCCTCTGAGCTGTACTGGATAACCCTCAAGGACCATTGTTTCATTTGCAGCATGAGTCGAAAAGCTAACTGTTGGCATGCACCATGCTGAAAGCTTCTTTCAAACCCTAATATCAGAGTTGGTTCATCATCGACGATACCAGAACAGAGAGGATGTCCAGCAAGCGCTATTTGAATATATTGAGGTGGTCTATAACCGCCAGAGACGCCACTCAACAGTCGGCTATCAGACGCCATTGGGCGATGAGAAAGCGAGTTGAAAAGTTGCGTGATTATTTGTCTGGAAAAGTCTTGCCATAACACATCAGGGATAGCCCGGTTTACTTTAAAGTAGATCTGCCCCGTAGTTAGCCCAATTGGGTTAAGGCAACCAGTGCAGAAATATTCGATGGGACCATCGGTCGCATCGCTGCCAAGCTCGATGCAAAGTCGAGTACGGACAGCGGCATTTAAGAGGGCAACCGTGTTGTTCTGAGTGGTATTTGGCGGAAAGACACGGAAGTAATGGAATCATTGTCTATTTAATAATTCTAAAACGAGGAGTTAGTTATGAGTACAGCCACACAAACCAAAAGCCCGGTGCATTGCGACCATGAGTACCGGCAAGCCCGCGTGCACTTCGATGAACATCTCGGTGCCGCCCTGCTGTATATGAAGCCGGAACCACGGCCATGTTTCACCTCTATCTTGCTGGAAGAGATGCGAACTTTTCAGAACGAGGTAGTGCGGCGTGTCCGCAGTGATCTGGATCATGGGGATCCCTCGCAGATCCGCTATTCCGTTCTGGCTTCGGATGCTCCCGGGCTGTTCAGTCTTGGTGGCGATTTGAACCTGTTTGCCAATCTGATTCAAAAGAAAGACCGCGCTGCACTGCTCGACTACGCCATTAAATGTGTGCGGATCGTTCACCAGTATTCCACCTGTTTGGAGCTGCCCTTGACGACCATCTCGCTGGTCCAGGGTAATGCCCAGGGTGGCGGATTTGAGGCCGCGCTGTCGTGCAATGTCATTATTGCGGAACGTGGGACACAGATGGGTTTTCCGGAGGTGCTGTTCAACCTCTTCCCTGGTATGGGTGCGTACAGCTTTCTGTCCCGGCGGATAAATCCCGCGCTGGCGGAACGCCTGATTCTGAGCGGTAAGCTATATCCCGCGGAAGCGTTGTATGAAATGGGCGTGGTCGACTATCTGGCAGACCCCGGCAAGGGCAGGGAAAAGCTCAAGGATTATATTCATGAATCAGATCGACGCTCCCATTCACGCAGCCTGATACGCCTCGCGCGCACCAAGTATAATCGAGTGCCGTATGAAGAGCTGCTGGATATTACAGAGCTGTGGGTAGATTCTGCGCTGCAACTGACAGAGCGAGAGCTCAAGACCATGCAACGCCTGGTGCGAGCCCAGAACCGCAGAGGCCTGCAGTCCCCGGCCAAGGAAATGCCAATGATGCACGTGATTTGACTTAGCGGTCAATGTAGCGAATGGTCGGCGAGTTTGCGGGCGTAACCGAGCAGGGCAGGGCGGGTTCGTTCCAGCAGGACCTGCACCTGCTCAAGCTCGCGCTCGCCGGCTCCGGCAGCAAGCTCGTCCAGGCTGGCGCACTGGATTCTTTCGCAGGCTGCGGCCACGGCCTTCGCGCCGATATCGGAGGCGTTGCCCTTGAGCGCATGCGCCTGGTCCTTAAAATCCTCGATACGGCCTTCGGCAAGTAATTGCTGCATGCTATGTAATTTTATCGCGGCATCGCGCATGAAGCTGCGGATGAGGCGGGCCAGGAAGCTCGAATCGGGGCCGAGAACGGAGAGCTGCTTGAGGATCTCCCGCGCCAGTAGATCTTCCTCCTTGACCGTGCGCAGCAGCTGCGGTGTTGTTGATGCTGTCTGCTCTTCGTCGGAATCCGGCCAGTGGCTACCGGCCGATACAAGCAGTTGCTCGATGGTGTCAAGCAAGCGTTGCTGTGTAATCGGTTTGGTCAAATAGGCCTGTGCCCCGGCCTCTGCCGTGGCCGCACGTATGTCGTCGGAGACATCAGCCGTCAAGGCGAGGAACGGCATTCTGGGGCCGTAAGGCCGGATGAAGCCGTATAGCTTGATGACGTCGATGCCGCTTTTGCCAGGCATATGCAAATCGACGATCGCGAGGTCGTAGAGGTTCTCTTCGAGTTTGTCCAGCGCCTGTTCGCCGTCTGCGACCAGTGTGACCCTGTGACCTGCCTTCTCCAGGATTGCGCGGACGACTTCACGGTTGACCGGGGTGTCTTCCGCGACAAGGATATTCAGGCGTCGCGTATTCGATGCCGACTTTTTGCGGCTCGATAGCGAGACAATACGCGTATCTTTCCGCACCTCTGCGTTGGCGGCGTGAAGCGCATTGAACAACAACGGCTTTTCTAGCGGCAGCGCCAACACAGAAGAGTAGCCCGAGTGCAGCAGCGCCTGGGTTGGTGGCTCCATGCCACGGCGTATCAGAATCAGGCCATGCTGAGGGGTTTCGGCGCTCGAGTCGAAATTCTGGGCGAACAGGACGGAACTCGACAGGCAGTGTTCGTCTACGATCAGGGCGCGGTAACCCAAACCAGACCGGTGTTTTTTATTCACGCCACCAGTGGGAAGGGCGTCCTGCTGGGCTTTCATGTGCAGACCCCAGCCTGTCAACCATGTTCGTAAGGTCGATACCAGCTCCGGGTCCCTGCTGATTACCAGGACCTGGCCCTGCAGCCCCTCTACTTCGCCGGCTTCCAACGCTTGCTTTCTGAACGGCAAGGTGAATGAGAAGGTCGAACCGACACGCTCCTCGCTCTCGACCCAGATCCTGCCGCCCATGAGTTCGACAAGCTGTTTGGAAATGGCCGTACCCAGGCCGGTTCCGCCATATTTACGGGTAATTTCGGCATCGGCCTGGGTGAAGGTGTCAAATATTCTTTCCTGGGCTTGTTCCGGTATACCTATACCCGTATCGCAGATGGCAAAGAGGATAGCCGCTGTGTCGTGATCCTCATGCAGACACCTCACCCTGACATCCACGCGACCGTGCATGGTGAATTTGATGGCATTACCAATCAGATTGATCAGAATCTGATGCAGATGCAACTCGTCACCCCGAATCAGATAGGGAGTGTGCGGATCAATGTGTGTCTGCAAACGCACTCCCTTTGCGCGGGCTTGATGGCTCAACATGGCGGCGGCGGTGTTTATCAGGGCATAAAGGTCGAAGTCGGCCTGTCGTATGGCGATTTTACCGGCTTCGATCTTGGAAAGATCGAGAATGTCATTGATGAGGGCAAGCAGGTTGTCAGCGGAGGTGTGAATGGTCTTGGCGTAGTGTTTTTGCTTGTCGGTAAGGCGGGTGTCAAGCAGGAGATCAACCATCCCCTGGATGCCATTCATTGGCGTGCGGATCTCATGGCTCATGTTGGCCAGAAACTGGCTCTTGGCACGGCTGGCGTCCTCCGCCTCTGCCTTCGCCTTAGTGAGTTTTCGAAGAAGTGATGCAATATACAGTGGTAGTATCACAAGCCCAACCAACAGTCCTATACCGGCAGTACGATTATTAATCCAGTAGTCGTTCGTATTCAGAACTAAGGTGAACCCGGCGGCGGATATCAACATCGCGAGAAAGAGATAGGACTGCCCGTATCTCAGGCCGTAACCGGTCGTAATCCACAAATAAAGTATGTATATCGGTGCCGTGGTTTCGCCGTAAAGGGCCATCAACAACGTGGTCACACCAAGGTCGGCAACCATAGTGATACACCGTCGTACAACGGACACCCCTGGCGATGCAGCAATCCATAGAAAAATTACTATGGACAGCAGAAGGAGTAAAGATAGCGCTATGATGCCGTCAGTTACGGCAAACAGATTGTTTTGTGTGGAAAAGCTAAAGATGCCGAGGTAGACAAACAATGCACCAGAGATGCCGACCCGCACGATATTTTGCTCGTGCTCGCTGTCAGGCCGATTACGATACCGGTCAAAGAAGCGCTGCAGAGCCCCGCGGCTTTCATGGATTTGGGTGTATTTATGCAATCATCTCGCCCCTGGTGAGGTATGCGGACTTGATGTTACCAGACACTGCACTGTACTGTACCGCACTCCTGTTGCGTTGGTTGATCTGTCCCACAGTGTTTTACACAATTCCGCTTCGTATCGCGAACACTGACTTTGCGTGCGTTTCGGACGGCCTGATCTTATATCCTACTGATAATGTTAGAAAATATTTCCGATCTGGTCAATATTTGGATAATTGAAAAAATTCCAGGGGAGGGCATGCAAAGCGTGCAGAAAGTCCCGATATCTCGGGAGAGTGATTCATTCGGTGGAGTGCTGATCTCGCTGAAATCTCATGATGCCTGGTGCACTGGTTTCATCGGAAGAATACCGATTTTGGGTCCAAAAATGGCGATACTACGCGTACATCAGCATTGATTGCCCCGATTGCCCCTGCCATTACCTCAGAACTCAAGCAGGAACGCACCTTTAGTGATTGTCGATGGTCTAATAACGGGTGTGTTAGTGTGTGAAGGCAACACCCTCTCGTTCGATGTACCCACGGATGGCGGATTCAACCAACGCCTGCTGGCGCTGAATGGCCTTACCCTGCCGTAGGCCCGCCAGACTCGTGCAATCGAAGCAATCACGGCGTTGAGACGACCGCTTGACTTCCAGGCACAGGGTGATTGACATGTTGAGAAGCTTGGTCAATCCTGAGAGTCGTCGCTCTTAGACAGCCTGACCTGTTTGGGCGCAGGCCACTGATGCGCAACTGGGGAAGTCTGAAAGACCGAAAGGGTCAAATATGTATCGCGACAGAGAGTGACACTGCTACAGGCCAGCAACTGATGGACGCTATCAACAAGAGGCGTCTTGCTCACGGGTATTCCCCAGTGAGGCGCTGGCCTTAATCATACACAAGGAATAGAAAGGAGAATCCAGTGCTTATATTAACCAGACGAGTTGGCGAAACAATCATGATTGGCGACGAAGTTCAAGTGACTGTACTCAGCGTTAAAGGCAATCAAGTGCGCTTCGGCATCGATGCGCCGAAGGATATTGCCGTTCACCGCGAAGAGATCTACCATAAAATTCAAGCAGAGCGGTCAAACCAAGGCGAGTGATAGTGAATCGCTCGAGTCAAGTGTTGGTCCAGCCTGAACAGATTGACTACCACGCCATATACCCTAAGAAATTGCATAGCCTGTCCAGCTGATTTGAAGCGCCGCATTTGTCCTACGCGTTAACGAGTGGGATCATGTGATACTTCAGCGCGGTTGTTTTCATACTGTTCAGTGCAAAGAAGCGATTATGCAACCAAACGGCGTGACTGATGATTTCAGGATGAAATCGGCATCCACGGTACGAATGATCGGAATTTTTCATACCTGTAGTCTGGCCGATTGAGCGAGAACTTGGCAGTACCACAGAACAGGCTTATCTCGGTGACAACGAGCTGAGCTTTCCGGTTATCTCCGTTCCCGATGGTCATTGGGCGTCGCACTGGGGTGTCAGCGGTGTGGCCTACTGCGTTTATCCTCGATCACCTGTTCTGACCTAGCTCGACTGGTGCCGGAAGAGTTCGGGGCCGACCGGCAATTCCACAACCTATTTCATCGGGATCGAGGCAGACTCGATCAGGGAATAGGACAGTTCTATACCATTGGCTTCGGCCATCTTCAGATTGATGACCAGCTGACCGTCTTTACTGCCATGGCACTCGCCTGGTTTAAGTGTGCGAGTTCCAGTCTCTGCCGAGCCCAGATCACATAGCCTAACCTCAGAGTTAATCAGAAAAGATTCAAAGACTGATGAGTTTAATCGAAATTAGGAATTAAAATATTATTTTATGTGTGAACGAAATATTCTGAGGGGGCAATTGAATTAACTTATTTACACTGGAGGTGTGAGATGAAAACCATTGCGCTTGTTGCCCATGACGGAATGAAGGTCTCTTTGATCGAGTGGATCGGGTTTAATATGGAAACGTTGAAGCGATACCGCCTGGTATCAACCAGGACAACCGGGGAGACCATCAAACGTTCTTACAATCTCGATGTTCAAACCGTAGAGTCCGGCCCTCTGGGGGGCGACGCCAGAATAGCTACGATGATTCTTGATGGTGGTGTGGATGTGTTGATCTTCTTCAAGGATCATCTCAAGGCACAACCTCACAAAGTTGATGTGGATATGCTCACCAGGCAGGCTGACATCCATGATATCCCGGCAGCCTATAACCGCTCTTCGGCCAATTTTCTCATCTCATCACCGCTTCTGTTGGATACACTGAAGGGCGTTGCCTGAAAAGCCTGATCGGTTGTTGACCGGATCGCTTCGGTCTCACATCATACGCCCTGTATCACCATAACGATCTCTGCGCATAGTCGTTTGCCGCAGCTACCAATAGAATCTGGTATCGCACAGGACGAAGGATAAATTGGACTGCGAAGCGAGCCATATCCAAGTCATAAAAAAAGGGTTACTGAAGATCAGTAACCCTTTGTTTTGTTTGGCTCCCCGGGACAGGCTCGAACTGCCGACCTAGTGATTAACAGTCACCCGCTCTACCGACTGAGCTACCGGGGAATTGTTTGAGAGCGGGCATCTTAATGACACGGGGGCTTAGCGTCAATAGTAAAAGGGAAAATCGTTCACTCTCTCGGCGACCAGCCGGGGAGCGATTAAGCTCCCCGGTCAGTCACAAGCTACTGTTCAACCCACAAGCACCTTTTCCAGCCGGTCCAATGCATTCTGCAGGTTCTCCATGCTGGTGGCGATGGAGAGTCGAACATGCCCGCCCAGACCAAAGGCGGTGCCAGGCACCAGGGCTACCCCGGCGTTTTCGATCAGATATTCCGATAACTCCAGATCTGTATTGACGCCATCGATCTTTTCCAGCGCGCCTTCGATATTCGGGAAGCAGTAGAAGGTTCCGTCGGAGGGAAGGCACTCGACCCCCGGCATTTTGTTCAGCCGATCGACGACATAGTCATGGCGCTGCTTGAAATGCACCAGCATGTCAGCAATGCAATCCTGGGAACCTTCGAGAGCCGCCTGGGCAGCCACCTGGGAGATGGAGGTGGGGTTGGAGGTGCTCTGAGACTGAATCTTTTTCATCGCCTTGATAATATTGGCCGGCCCGCCGGCATAGCCGATACGCCAGCCGGTCATGGAGTAGGCCTTGGAGACGCCATTCAGCACCAGGGTCCTGTCCAACAGATCCGGGCAGGTATTCAGAATATTGACGAAGCTGTTGCCGGGCCAGAGGATATGTTCATACATGTCGTCCGTGGCGATCAGCACCCGGGGGTGTTCTTCAGCACTTCGCCAAGAGCAGCCAATTCATCTGCGGTGTAGGCCATGCCGGTCGGGTTGGACGGGCTGTTGATGACGAACAGCTTGGTCTTGGCGGTGATCGCAGCCGACAGTTGTTGGGCGGTGATCTTGAAATTCTGTGCCGCACCGGCCTGGATGAAGACCGGTTCGCCACCGGCGAGGATCGCCATATCGGGATAGGAGACCCAGTAAGGGGCCGGGATGATGACCTCGTCACCCGGGTCAAGTGTCGCCTGGGCCAGATTGTAGAAACTCTGCTTGCCGCCGCAGGAGACCAGGATCTGATCCATGGCATAGTCGAAGCCATTATCCCGCTTGAACTTGTCGATAACGGCCTTTTTGAGTCCGGGGGTTCCGTCGACCGGGGTATACTTGGTGAACCCCTGGTTGATGGCCTCGATCGCCGCGGCCTTGATATGGTCAGGGGTGTCGAAGTCCGGTTCGCCGGCGCCAAGACCAATGACATCCTTACCGGCGGCGCGCATCTCAGCGGCGCGGGCGGTAATCGCGAGTGTAGGGGAGGGCTTGACGGCCTGTACCCGGGTGGAGAGTTGTGAATTCATGATTTGTTATCCGCTATATGATATGCCGACCCCTTGTTATCAGGATCTGATCTGATTCTTCCACGTGCAATAATATACAAATCCTTACTGATGAAAAATCCCTAATGCGTAAAGAATTTCAACTGGAGTCAAAGTTTGCACCTGCAGGTGACCAGCCAGCCGCCATTCAACGCCTGGTTGAAGGGATCAATGATGGCGAGGCCGGCATGACCCTGCTGGGGGTGACCGGCTCGGGCAAGACTTTTACCATTGCCAATGTCATCCAGCAGATCCAGCGGCCGACCCTGATCATGGCGCACAATAAGACTCTGGCCGCGCAGCTCTACGGGGAGTTCAAGGAGTTCTTCCCGAACAATTCGGTGGAATATTTCGTCTCTTACTACGATTACTACCAGCCTGAGGCCTATGTGCCGTCCTCGGACACCTTCATCGAGAAGGATGCCTCGATCAACGAACATATCGAACAGATGCGGCTCTCCGCCACCAAGGCCTTGCTGGAGCGTGGGGATGCGATCATCGTCGCCACCGTCTCCGCGATCTACGGCCTGGGTGATCCCCGCTCCTACCTGGGCATGATGCTGCACATCTCCCGCGGTGACATCATCGATCAGCGCACCATCCTCAAGCGCCTGGCGGAGCTGCAGTACAAGCGCAACGAAATCGAGCTGCATCGCGCCACCTTCCGGGTACGTGGCGAGGTGATCGATATCTTCCCGGCTGAGTCCGATTCAGAGGCGCTGCGGATTGAACTGTTCGATGACGAGGTGGAGCAGCTCTCGGTCTTCGACCCACTCACCGGTGAGGTGCTGCGCCGGGTGCCGCGCTACTCGATTTTTCCGAAAAGTCACTATGTCACGCCCAGGGAGACCCTGCTCGAAGCGGTAGATTACATCAAAGCTGAACTCCTGGAACGGCTCACACAACTTGAGTCGGCCAACAAGCTGGTGGAGGCCCAACGCCTCGAGCAGCGCACCCGGTTCGATATCGAGATGATCATAGAGCTGGGTTATTGCTCCGGTATCGAGAATTACTCCCGTTACCTCTCCGGCCGCGCTGTCGGTGAGCCGCCACCCACCCTGTTCGACTATCTGCCGGATGAGGCCCTGCTGGTAGTGGATGAGAGCCATGTCACCATTCCGCAGATCGGCGGCATGTACAAAGGTGACCGCTCCCGCAAGGAGACCCTGGTGGAGTATGGCTTCCGTCTGCCCTCTGCCTTGGATAATCGGCCCCTGCGCTTCGAGGAGTTCGAACAGCGTGCTCCCCAGGCCATCTATGTCAGCGCAACGCCCAGGCCGTATGAGCTGGAGCGCTCAGGAGCGATTGTCGAGCAGGTGGTGCGTCCCACCGGTCTGGTGGATCCTCAGTTGGAGGTGCGCCCGGCCAGCAGCCAGGTGGACGACCTGCTCTCCGAGATCCGCCTGCGGGTCGCGCAGCAGGAACGGGTGCTGGTTACAACCCTCACCAAGCGCATGGCAGAAGATCTCACCGATTATCTAGGCGACCACGATGTGCGGGTGCGTTATCTGCACTCGGATATCGATACCGTGGAGCGGGTGGAGATCATCCGTGATCTACGCCTGGGTGAGTTCGATGTGTTGGTGGGCATCAACCTGCTGCGCGAAGGGCTGGATATGCCCGAGGTTTCCCTGGTTACGATTCTGGATGCGGATAAGGAAGGTTTTCTACGCTCCGAGGGCTCACTGATTCAGACCATCGGCCGCGCGGCGCGCAACGCCAACGGCAAGGCGATCCTCTATGCGGACCATGTCACCGGTTCCATGCGCCGCGCCATCGACGAAACCGAACGCCGCCGCGCTAAACAGGTCGCCTACAACCATGAGCACGGCATCACTCCCCAGACCATCCAGAAATCCATCGCCGATATCATGGAAGGGGCCTACCCGGGCGCGCCGGTAGCCGCCAAGACCTATGCCAAGGTGGCGGAAGAGACCGCCGAGTATGCCGCGCTCACTCCCAAGCAGATGGCGAAACGCATCAGGCAACTCGAGGACCAGATGTACCGCCATGCCCAGGATCTGGAGTTCGAGGAAGCCGCCAGGGTGCGCGACAAGATCAAGGCGCTGCAGGGACAGGGTTTAGTCGCTTAGTGAAGAACATGCAAAGCTGCGCCAGGCGCGGCAAACTCTCAACTGGCTCCCTGTTTATGTTTCTGTTTGCCTGAGGCCGGTCGTTTTCTGTCATCCCGACTGTGTCTTTTACCTTTTGGCTGGTCATCCCGGGACCGTGCAGGATGCCTTTTGGGTCCACCCTTATCCAATTGAATGTTCAATGTCTGCCCACAGACATAAACCTTGCGCAGGTGTTGATGGATCTCCTTCGGCATCCCTTCCGGCAGGTCCACCGTGCTGTAGTCGTCGTGGATATCGATCGCACCGATGTAATGGCCCTCCAGGCCGGCTTCGTTGGCGATGGCGCCAACGATCTCCCGGGGAGAGACCTGGTGTTTATGGCCCACTTCGATGCGATAGCGCAGGCGCGGGATATCATCATCCTTATCCCTTGAACGGCGTTCCCGTTTCTGCCTGGGATTCTGCTGCTCCTTCCTGTCTCTCGATTCGGAGCGTCCTCTTGATTCAGGGCGCTGCGGCTGACCGCTCTTCAACTCTTCGACAATGAACGGGCGTTCGCGCTGTTCCAGATAGGTGAGAGCCGCAGCGATATCGGTGCTGCTCATCTCCTGCTCCTGTTCGATGCGGCTGATCAGGCGGTAATAGTAGTCGAGATCCTGGTCCGCCAGGGTCTCGCGCAGCTTTGCCATGAAACGGTCGATACGGTGTTCACTCAGGTCATCGGCCGATGGCAGCTCCATTGCTGGAATGGGCTGGCGGGTGGTGCGCTCGATGACTCTGAGCAGGTTGCGTTCCCGGGGCTGCACGAAGAGCAGTGCCTTGCCTTCGCGTCCGGCCCGGCCGGTGCGGCCGATACGATGCACATAGGATTCCGGATCATTGGGGATATCGAAGTTGACCACGTGGCTGATACGCTCCACGTCCAGGCCCCGGGCTGCCACATCGGTGGCCACCACGATATCAAGCTGGCCTTTTTTGAGACGGCCAATGGTGCGTTCGCGCATGTCCTGACTCATATCGCCGTTCAAGGCCTCAGCGGCAAAGCCGTGGGCCTGCAGCTTCTCCGCTACCTCGGCGGTAGCGGTCTTGGTGCGCACAAAGATGAGCATGCCGTCGAATGCCTCCACTTCCAGCACCCGGGTCAGGGCATCCATCTTGTGGTGACGGGTGACCACGCAGTGGCGCTGTTCGATGGTGGAGACTGTCTCAGTCTTGACCTTGACCTTGATCTCGACCGGGTCGTTCAAATGCTTACGCGCCACCCGGCGGATTCGATCCGGCATGGTGGCGGAAAACAGTGCTACCTGGCGTTGTTCCGGCGCCTGCTCGAAGATCCATTCGATATCGTCGATGAAACCCATCTTCAGCATCTCATCTCCTTCGTCCAGCACCAAGGCGCTGAGATCCTTCAAAGAGAGTGTTTTGCGCCGCAGATGATCCATCACCCGGCCTGGAGTGCCGACAATTACCTGCGCGCCACGGTTCAATTGGCGCAGCTGCACGGTCATGCTCTGACCACCATACAGGGGCAGTACATGAAAATTCTTCAGGTGACGGGCATAGCTCTGAAAGGCCTCGGAGACCTGCAGCGCCAGCTCACGGGTCGGCGCCAGCACCAGCACCTGAGGCTTGTTCAGAGAGACATCGATCCGGCTCAACAGGGGCAGGGCGAAGGCGGCGGTCTTGCCGGTGCCGGTCTGGGCCTGACCCAGCAGATCACGGCCTTCCAATAGATGGGGAATACACTCCGCCTGAATGGCGGTGGGCGCTTCATAACCCAGTTCCTGGATGGCGCTGAGTACGTTGGGTGAGAGTTGCAGGCTCGCAAAGCTGGGAGCGGATGGATCAGATGACATGTGGGGGAGAACCTCGAACAGATGGAAAAACCATCGAGGGGGCTCAATGGAGTACCGGGAAACCCATCATTATATAGTAAAACTATGATTAACTCGAATATTCCAATCTATTCGGTATGGAGAACCTGTCGGAATGGGATGACGGTTCCAACCCATTCTACCCTAAGGGCTTGTGCCTGGCGCCGAGCATCAACCTCTCGGGACGTACTCCTTACACCTGTGAGCCCACGGGCGAAAGCGACGGTATCTGCCCCGGTGCGGCCGATATGACCTGCGATGACACGGTGTATGGTCAGCTTTGCCTGTCCACCACCGATCCTGAGGACAACCAACTGCTGGATAAGATGTTGACCTGGTATGAGTGCCCCGGATGGAACGGCACCGATGTCAGCACCGATGGCGGCGCCGATCAAGTGCCTGCAGCTTGCGGCACCGAGCCTGACAGTGCCCTGCTCCAGGCCAATCTCGACGACCATCCTGGTACAACCCGATCGACGTCTCCAAGGCCCACCGCGGCTTCCTGGACGGCGATTTTATCGGCATGATCTACGCCTGGTCGCCAAACTGGAAGCTCAACCTCGACTTCGGTCGTGCTGAGGCGTTCGGTGATTACTTCACCGTGTGGGCGGAAACCGATACGGACTCGGCTAATCTCGATCTGTACTACCCGAACGATGCACATGGGACGACGGATGTCGATTGGGCCGTCGGTACGGGCTTCTGCAATGAGTTCGATACCATGGAAGGCTTCCCGCTGGCACTGTCCGAAGAGGCCAGTATCACCTCCAGCGCCTATGGCGACTTCCTCTATGGAGTATGGGGGCAGTTCAATGTGGAAGAGGTGGTAGATCCTGATACCGGTGAGACTGTGCATGAGTTCGTCGATGGTGATGCCATGTTCCGTCGAATCTGGTACCTGGACGATTACATCTCTGAAACCGAAGCCTGGACGCTGCCTGGTACTAATGAAGATCCTGGTACTGGTCAGCAATAGAACCAGCAAATGGTCGCTCAATGAAACTGCACATTGACGTGCGCTAAGCCGGCGGACCACCTTGGGAGGTCCGCCGATATCAGCAATTAGCACACTTCCGGGGAGGGTTCACCCTCCCCGGATTTTTTAAGCGTCATCTACTATTATGATTCTGTCTCTGTTGTAGCTTGGAACGGTAATACGCCGCGAAACAGCACGGGAAATTTTGTATTTGCCACGCGAGAGCCTTGTTTGTTTCCAGGAAACTGTCGACCGTTGGTATGCCGGTTGGCGCCAATCAACAATAATTCATTGCACTATGCAGTAACTGATCGAGGACAAAATGAAAGTTTCACCAAACAATCTGCTTGTAACCCTGCTCTTAACAGCCTGGGGATATGCATCTGTCGGCGTTTGCAGCGATAGGGACAGCCTTGAACAGATTCCTGTTCCGGCGCCCGGCATGAATCAAACCCTCATCATCGAGAACCCAGAGGCGTTCGGTGAAGGTACGGAGCAGGAAAATCAGACCGAATACGAGATGCTGGCGCCCGACGAGAGTGCCGGAACGGGAACTGAAGCCGCTCAAACGGGAGACAGTTCGGAAAAAGCAACCATTGTTCCCTTCAATGGGGCCTTTGGTATTCTGCTCGGGGAAAGTTTTCAGCCCTGGATGGTGGCTAAGATCATCAGTCAGGAAGACAAGAAGTACAAAACGAGGGGAGAGAATCAAACTGAATATACCGGTAGCCTGTATCAGGTCGAACCGAATATCCCCAACAAATTATTCAACGAATATTCGCTGCTGACCAATAAGGATGGCATCGTCTATTCAATCACCGGCAAGAAGATGCCCAAAGAAAAGGTATCCGCCTGTCAGTTGACTAAAGAGCTTGCCGGGATGCTTGAGGATAAATACGGCCGGCCACGGGGAAAGGGGCTACTGGGTGACTGGTACGCCTTTCGCTTATCAAAGACCGGTCCCTACCAGGGGATCAGATTATATTCTCAACGCTGCCGTAATGGCCGTTACTCAATTGTCTACACTGATGAAGCGGCGATGATGCAGGAGGCGGCGCCAAAGGTCGAACCTGAGGAGATGATCGGGTTA
>CAWBPR010000004.1:0-24474 GCA_963790775.1 uncultured Gammaproteobacteria bacterium
GGCTGCGGGATGCTCCCTTCTATCTCAGGATGGACAGAAATCGCTTCAACTCCGAAGTACGCCCTTATCTGGTCGAAATTCGCATTGGACAACAGGGAGTTGCTTTCGATCGGCTTGATTTGGATGCCTGGGTGGATCAATAAAAAACCTGCAACGGGCCGGGCGTCCCGCCTCCAACTTAAGAGGAAAAGCATCATGGGACGCAAAAGAAGTCCAGGGCTTAGGAATCGTGGTGGGGTCTGGCACATCGAAAAGTAGATCCTCTGCCACAAGATTCACGAAAGCACTGGATCAAGCAGCCTCGAAGAAGCGGAACTGATCCTGGCCCGCCGAATCGAGGAGATAGGGCAGGCAAAGATATTCGGTATCCGGCCAAAACGGATCTTCCGGGAAGCGGCGACCAAGTTCCTAGAGGAGAACCTGTATCTGGCCAGCATTGGCGATTATGCCATGCACCTGAAGCAGCTCGATCCCTACATCGGTGGCCTGCCGTTGGACAATGTGCACCTGGGAACCCTTCAAAGCTTTATCGAGGCGCGAAGGAAACAGGGCATCAAAAGCAAAAGTATCAACTATGCCCTTGCCGTCGTTCGGCGCATTTTGAATCTCGCGGCAAGGCTTTGGCGGGACGAAAACGGCTTGACCTGGCTGGACACACCGCCATTGATACAGATGCTGCCGGCTACTGATGCCCGCAAGCCCTACCCACTATCATCGGAGGAACGGCGAAAGTTGTTCCAAGGGTTACCAGGGCATTTGGCCCGTATGTGCCTGTTCAAGGTCAACACGGGTTGTCGGGAACAAGAGGTCTGTCAAGTCCGTTGGGACTGGGAGGTTCAAATACCGGAACTGAACACTTCGGTGTTCATTGTTCCGGGAGAGTTAGTAAAAAACCGGGAGGATCGCTTGGTGGTGCTGAACCGAGTGGCCAGATCCGTAGTGGAAGAGGTACGGGGCATCCACCCTGATCATGTCTTCACCTACAATGGCCATCCAGTCCAGAGTATCAACAACAGCGCATGGAAACGGGTTCGGAGGGAAATGGATCTGCCTCAAGTCAGGGTTCATGATCTGAAACATACCTTCGGGAGAAGGCTGAGGGCTGCGGGTGTACCATTGGAAACTCGGAAGGCGCTATTGGGTCATCGTAACGGTGACATCACAACTGACTACTCAGCCCCGGAATTGGAGGAACTTTTAGAGGCGGCAAACAGGGTCTGTGAAGAGATCCTGCAAAAGTCCGGCACTGGTTATGCTGAAATAGAAAGTGATTGCTGGTTGTGACAGTAACTTATTGTTTTTATAAAATATGGTGGGTCGTGCAGGGATCGAACCTGCGACCACCTGATTAAAAGTTATCAATAGATAATGTAACTATTTGTTTTTATTGTACTAATAGGCGGCATGCCCGTTGCATTCTGCACTACTTTGCACAACTATGCAGAACTGATTCCGGCAAAACTTCGGCAATCATTTTGTGTTGATTTATAAAGTTTTCAGTGAGTTTCAGCTGAGCGTGGCTGATTTAATCATAGTGGCCTATTGCCTCATTTCTTTGCTCTTTATTGTGATCAGCGATTATATATCTTCCTTCTATAGTTGTTGTAAAGAAAACTGAATATCGGTGACTATGTAAGATTTGTCATGCGGCTACGCTGATCGAAACGTGCATTCCCAATCGATGGGCCATATTAACCAAGCTATCCAGACGAAAATTACTGATTTTACCGTGCAGAAGGGCGCTGACGCGGGGTTGAGTAATGTGCAAGACTTTAGCCGCTTCCGTTTGGGTCAAGCCCTGCTCCTTTATCCGCTCTGCGATCTCCATCATCAATGCGGAGCGTAGTTTAAGGTTTTCCTGGAGCACTGGATCGTCCTCTAAAGCGTCCCAGACGCTGGTAAATTGGTCTATATTACTCATCGCTTGCTCTCATTTTGAAGCTGCTTCAACGCCAACTTCGCTGCGTCAATATCCTGTTTACGTGTCTTCTGAGTCTTTTTCTGGAATGCATGCAGCACATGTATGGCATCCAAAGACTTAGCTACGTAAATCACCCGATACTGTCCCTCATGCATGATGCGGATCTCCCGAACGCCAGACCCAATAGATTGCATGGGTTTCCAGTCGATCGGATCTAGTCCATGTTGAATTCTGTCCAATTGATAGCCCGCTTCACGCTTGGCATTTGCCGGAAAACCACGAATCACGTCGAGGGACCGGCCATAAAATCGGATATCCTTCATCCTAGAAATATATCTTTACATGTATATATATTCAAGTAACGATTGTTATTGATTTGTAAAAACACCTGGTTAGTGGGGTTAAACGTGTACTGATCAGAATGGCACTAAGTTAAGCCTGTTTTGCATGGTATCGGCTCCGGTGTGGAATTTCGATCATTTCATGTCGTGGTGCGGTTAAAAGGGCGTAGGGTTTTGGTCTTCGTTTGACACATCGTGGCTCTCGTCTACCCGGTCGCAGAGTTACCACGTTGGCTGCAATAGCTTGGGTGAGCGAGGCAGTCAAGCGGCGACGTTCTTGGTCATTCATGTCTATTCGGTTGAACAAAGGCTCCCATTGTCGCAGGGCCTGCAGAGAGGCTTTGAAACTGATCTGCCTGGATGATTGCATGGCCTTCCGGGCTGCATCGAATATCAGGAGCCGGATGGCATTGTAGGCGATCAGGTGCATGAGGATTTCTTTGTTTACCATGCCTGGTGTACGGCAGCGTAAGATATCCATACCCATCGTTGTCTTGATATCGCGAAAGAAGAGTTCGACATCCCAACGTTGGTAATACAGATCGGCGAGTTCTGCGGCACTGTAGGTTGAGTCGTCCGTTAACGTCGTGACAAGGTAAAATGTCTTTACACGAAAACCTGGGGCCGCAACAGTCACCTTGATTTTCCGCAGTGTCAGCTGCTCAGGCAGCGCCTGCCATGTCTCTTTGCTGTAACTTAATATCTTGTTCCAAGCAGGTTTCGGCCACTGGATCAGCAAATCATCCGGCCCCAGGACCTTGATCGCGGATGACGTTTCGACCGGGGTGCGGCGCGCCAGTGTGAGAATCGAATCGACCCCAGCTTGTTGGAATTTCCAGACGTCATAGTAACTACAGAAGCCCTTATCGCCGAGGAAGATATCACCGGGTTGGAAGGTCTCCGATTGCTGACGGAGTAGCGGCAGTTCCTGTTGCTTCCGGTTTCCAACGCGATGGCTCAGCAAAGCACCCGTTTGCAGGCAGAAGCAGGCGCAGATGCGTGCCTGAGGAAACCCACAACCGGGCTTTTGGCTGGCTTGTTGGGGCCAGAGTGCCTGGTTGGCTGATGTATCCGGCATACTCACTCCGGTACCGTCCACGACAACGACTCGTCGGTTTTTCCACCCATGGTTGCGTCCAAGTTGCCGGAGGCTATCCGCAGTATGATCGAGGACTGTTTCAAGACAACCTTGCTCAAGCTTGCTACGCGCTTGACAGTACGCCGATGTGGAGGTTGAGGGTGTCGGCATAGAGCGAGCAGCGGCCAAGGCCTGGATCTTACAAACCACTTCCTGACAGCCGCCGTCTTCATCCAGAACTTGTGAGAAAAAAGCCCAAAAGGTATTCGCCTTACTGAACAAACGGTGACGACTGAATGCGCCATTGTTACTCAATTTGAATGCTGTGGATGGCAAGATATGAGAAAACAGATCTCCCAGCTGACTGAGTGAATGGCGCCGAATGCGTGCTCTTTCCTCAGCCAGGATCTGTCCTATCATAAGGATAGATCGAATCAACACTTAACGCAGACATATCCTATTGATTTGTAAAACACCTGGTTAGTTGGGGTTAAACGTGTACTGATCGTAATAGATTTCCCTTTATTGCAACTTGTTTGGCCCGACTGAAATCGTTCTTGCCACTGCCCAGTTTCGGGATCGCCTCGACCTGGATCAGTTCTGCTGGACGCATCAGGGGATTGAGCCCCGATTGATCGATCAGCTCTTTCAGATGCATCCTGTTCGATACCCCCGGCAAACAAGCAGCACCACCTTTTCTCCCTTCTTGCCATCCGGCAGGGCGGTGGTGAGGATCTCTGTGTCCTCCGGCAGTAGCTTGCCAATCGCCCCTTCGATGGCCCCGAGACTGATCATCTCGCCCCCGATCTTGGCGAAGCGGGAATAGCGATCGACGATGGTGAGAAAACCATCCTCATCCACATGCCCCTTGTCCCCGGTCTTGTACCAGCGTTTGCCCTCCAGTTCGACGATCACCTCTGCAGTCTTTGCTGGGTCTTTCAGATAGCCCAGCATGACCTGAGTGCCGCCGAACAGGATCAGACCATCCTCACCCACCGGCAGGGTCTCCAGGGTCTCGGGATCGACGATGCGGAAACTGCCACCCGGCAGAGGCATGCCCACCGTGCCCGGCTTTGCTGCCCTGCTGTACCCGCCAGTCTTTCGGGTCGATCCGATCCGGAATATTCACACTGGCCACCGGTGTGGTCTCGGTAGTGCCATAGCCCTCGTAGATCTCCTTGTTGAACTTCAGCTTGAAGGCGTCCCTGACTTCCGGGCTCAAGCGTTCGGCGCCGGCCACCACAACGCGCAGGGATTCCAGCATCAGGGGATGGATGCGCCGGTTACGGGTAAACAGGCGCAGGAAGGTAGAGGTGCCGCAGAACACCGTGGCCTGATACTTGGCGATCGCCTTGGCAATGTTCAGGGCATCGGTCGGATCGGGATGACAGATCGCAGGCATCCCCTCGACCAGCGGCATCAGTCCGGTCACCGTCAGGCCAAAGGCGTGAAACAGGGGCAGGGTGGCCATCACCACATCCTCATGCCGGGTATCCAGTACATCAGAGACCTGGCGGATATTCGCCATGATATTGCGGTGACTCAGCACCACCCCCTTGGGTTCTCCCTCGCTGCCGCTGGAGAAGAGGATCGCCGCCGGTTGTTCGAGATCGACGGATTTGCCGAACAGGGCAAACAGCAGACGTGCCGGCAGGAGAATCGATGCCGTCAAAATTGCCAGTTTGGTGAAGGTGCTGATCTCGTCTTTGAGTTCTTCCAGATAGATCACATCTACCTGTTCCAGCAGTTCACTCAGATCCAACCCCCGCTGTTCCAGCTTCTTGATAAAGCGGCTCGAGGTATAGATCGTACGGATCTCCGCCTTTTTCACTGCGGACTGCAGGGCCGTCAGACTGGCGGTGTAGTTCAGATTGACCAGGGTCTTGCCCTGCAGCAGGGCCGCCATATTGGTGATCACCCCCGCACTGCTGGTGGGCAGCAGCAGACCGATGTTCTGTTCCGGCGAGCGCTTGGCGATCAGCCGGGAGAAGGCGATCACCCCGGTCAGGGTCTTGTAACCGGAGAGGGCGGTCTCTCCCTTGGCATCCGCCAGACAGAGCTCACTGCCCCGTCGCTTGGCCGTTCGCAGCCAGGCCAGAGGGATGGGGTCCAGGGTCTGGGTATGCTGCTCCCAGGTCTCGATGGAGAGGTCGAACACATGCCGCTTCAGTTCATGGGCCGGCGTGTCCATGGGCAGGGGTTTGCCGAAGGCGACGATCACATCACCGCGCACCCCGTTGCTGCGGCTCTCCTGCAGTTTCTCACTGGAGCGGGAGAAGCGGCTGCCCCACAGGCCGCGCAGATAGAAGGGCAGGATCACCCCATCCACCCCCTCGACGGTCTTCTCATAACCCTTCTTGAACTCACCCAGCTGGCCATTGCGGCTGATGGAGCCCTCCGGAAACAGGCAGACCACTTCACCGTCCTTCAACAGCTCATTGATCCTTTCCAGGGCCTCCCGGCTTTGACCGCCGGCAATCGGAATCACCCCGAACAGATCCAGGAACCATTTCAGATACCAGCGCTGATAGATGCCCCGGTACATGACGAAACGCACCGGCCGCGGACAGGCGATCTGCACCATGGCCCAGTCGAGCCAGCTGATATGGTTGCCCAACAAGAGCACGCCACCCTCTGCAGGCAGATTGTCGAAACCCATCACCTGGATGCGGTGGGTGCTGGCAAACAGCCGGGCGATGACATAACGCACCAGGGACTGGGGCAACTGGTAGACGGTATAGATCGCTCCTGCCAGGGCGGTGAAGGTCAACAGATGGAACAGGCTGACACTGTCCAGGCCCTGAACGGCAAACAGCACGGTCAGACCCAGGAAACTCAGCATCACCAGGTTCTGCACCCAGTTGTTGCCCGCCAGCACCGTGCCCAGTTCCTGGTCTTTGGCATGAAACTGGATCAGCGCATTCAGGGGGACGATGAAGAAGCCACCGGCAGTACCCAGCAGCAGAAAGTCCAACGCCAGCAGGGGAGTGGAGTCCAGCTGGGGAATGAAAAAGATCGCGATAACTATCCCCAAAGCACCCAGGGGCACCAGTCCGGTCTCGATATAGTGTTTGGAGGCCTTGCCGGCAATCAGCGAGCCGATGATGATGCCGATGCCGGAACAGGCCATCAGGCCCTGGATCACCACCGTGTTGTTTTCTGCCAAGGTCTCCTTGGCGAAGGCCGGAAAGGCGGCCAGCACCACCTGAGAGATACCCCAGAATACCGATAGACCGACGATGGAGAGCCAGATGGTGCGGTTGTGGAAAACCTTACCGAGATTGCCGCGTAGATAACGCCCAGTGCGGTAGTCCCGCCAATCGAAACGCAGATCCACCTCGGCTTTACGAGGCTTAGGCAGGCGCAGGGTCAAGAACCACTCTACTGAGGCAAAGGCCACCAACAGCCAACCGGTGGGTGCGATCGCCTGCAGTATCTCTGCTTCATTGGAGTAGGCCACCCCGGCCAGTCCCCGCTCGAAGAACATCGAAAACACAAAGATCCCGGCCAGGATGGCAACGATGGTCACCGCCTGCACCACGCCATTGGCGGTGGCTAACTGCTCCTTGCCGGCCAGTTCCTTGATATAGCCGTACTTGGCCGGCGAGTAGAAGGCGCTTTGCACCGCCAACAGGAAGGTCAGACCGAAGGCGAACTGGAACCAGCCCATATAGTAAGAAAGCGTGATCAACAGGGTCAGGCCCACGGCCACGGCGGCACTGATCTGCATCACCCGGGGTTTGCGATAGCGGTCGGAGATGAAGCCAGCCGGGGTGAACAACAACAGATACGGCAGCAGGATCAGGCTGTTGACGATGGCCGTGAGGATGATCTGGGTCTGCCCGTCATAGATCTTGAACACCGTATTCTGGATCAGGATCTTGTGTCCCAGATCCACAAAGGCGTTGAGAAAGATGATCAGTACAAAGGGGATGAATCCAGTCAGTTTGAAAAGCTTGTCCATGGCTTGTGCCCTATCTGATTGATGTTATTCGGGGTTGAGAATCAACACCCGTGGTCATGATTCGTTCCATCGCGTAGTCTCTTTCTGTTCCCTTATTGGTCGACCTATTGTCGGCGTCTCAGCGAATATCTGAAATCTCCCCGGATGCCATTCATTGACCGGTGAAACCCCTGAGATAGTTGTCCATCAGGGATTGAGTCAGTCCTTGCACAGAATCCACACCCACCACGTCCAGTTTATGGGTGATCGCCAGAATGCAGATGCCATGCACACCGCCCCACAAGGCACGGGCTGCCTGAGCGATCTCCTGGGGTGAGTGGTGTTCGGCAAGGGGTTCGAGTCCCGTTTCCACCAAGGCGAACATCCGCGCCACTTTCTCCTGGAACCATTCGGGCGTCTCCTGACCTTCCGGGAAACGATGCTCGAAGATCATCTCCCAGCGGTGTGGGTCTTCGTCGGCAAAGCGGATGTAGGTGTGGCCCAGTTGCAGCAGTCGCTCCCTGGCATCCTGGTATTGGAGCTGGTCCTTCACCATCTGGGCATGCAGGCGGTCCAGTGTGCGGCCGTTGACCTGCAGGATCAGGTCGTCCAGGTTGTCGAACACCAGGTAGAGGGTGCCGACGGTATAGCCGATGGCAGTGGCCACCTTACGGGCGCTGAGGCCTGTATACCCCTGCTCCAAGACGATCTTCTCGGCGGCCGCCAAGGCCATCTCCCGGATCTCTTCACGGCTGTGATCACTGCGTCGCGACATAATCTGCTTTCCTTTCCCAAACGAACAAAAATGGTCCGATTGATTATTGAACAGTGTTTATTACTATGCTATAAATTAACTGAACATCGTTCATAATGCAAGCGACCCGCACCGCAAGCGGGTTTTAAAAGGTCATTAATTGAACGGTGTTTAATTCTTGTTCTGGTCTGTTTCAGCCTGCGTGCTTTCTCTCAGATCGAACTGCATTGTTAAATTGAACATTGTTCATTATTAAGGAGTTAACTATGACTACCCGACATCTTCTACGAAACGCATGGCAGGGGATCATCCTCACCGCGACGTTGCTGCTGACCACGTTGACTCAGGCCGCCGGCCTGCTGCAACCCAGTGACGGCAGCCTGCCTCCACTGGAAATCAAGGACCATCAAGTCGCTGTGGTGATTGAAGACGGCTACGCCATCACCACGGTGGAGCAGGTGTTCCATAACCCCCACAGCCAAGACCTGGAAGCCCACTACTCGTTTCCGGTTCCCGAACACGGCTCGGTCGCCGAGTTCACCCTCTGGATCGATGGCAAACCAGTGACCGGTGAGGTGCTGGAACGTCAACAGGCCAAGCAAGTCTACGAGGAAGAGAAGGCCGCCGGCCGGGACGCCGGACTTACTGAGAAGGACAGTTACAAGACCTTTGATGCCCGAGTTGCTCCGGTACGTGCCGGACAGGACACCCGGATACGCCTGGTCTACCTACAGCCGGCACACATGGATACGGGTATTGGTCGCTATGTCTACCCCCTGGAGGAGGGCGGTGTCGACGAGGAAAAACTGGCCTTCTGGACCGCCAACGAGAAGGTAACCCGACAGTTCAGCTTCGACTTGCGGGTCCGCTCCGCCTACCCGGTGGATGCGGTACGCATGCCGAACCAGCCGCAGGCCCAGATTCAACAGCTGGGTGAGGGCGAGTGGCAAATCCAACTGGGCAATAGCGCTTCTGGTCCTGCTGATGCGGCTGGCATGGCTAATCCTGAAGAAGGGCAGCCGGCGTTCCAGGTGCCTGTCAATCCAACGGGCAACGCTGTGTTTACCCTGGATAAAGACCTGGTGGTCTACTGGCGCCACCAGGCGGGTCTGCCGGGCAGTGTGGACCTGGTGGCCCACAAGCCCCAGGGCAAGGACCGCGGTACCTTCATGCTGGTGGTCACCCCCGGGGACGACCTGCAACCGATCAAGGAAGGCAAGGACTGGGTGTTCGTGTTGGATATCTCCGGTTCCATGCAAGGCAAGTACGCCACCCTGGCCGATGGGGTCCAGCGGGCCTTGAAGAAGCTGCGTCCGGAAGACCGCTTCCGCATCGTGCTCTTCAACAGCGGCACACGCGAACTCACCTCAGGCTTCGTCAATGCGACCCCGGAGGCGGTGGCGAATTACAGCCAGGCAGTAGCAGCGATCTCACCCGATCAGGGCACCAATCTGTATGCGGGTTTAAAACTGGGGCTCAAGTCGTTGGATGCAGACCGCACCAGTGCCATGGTCCTTGTCACCGATGGAGTGGCCAATGTGGGGGAGACCCGCCAACGCCAGTTTATCGATCTCATCAAGCAGAAGGACGTGCGGCTGTTTACCTTCGTCATGGGTAACAGTGCCAACCGGCCGCTGCTGGAGGCGATGACCAAGGCCTCGAATGGCTTTGCGGTGAGCATCTCCAACAGCGACGACATCGTGGGCCAGCTGCTGACGGCGACTGCCAAGGTGACCCACGAGGCTCTGCACGGTGTCAAGCTCAAAATCAAGGGCGTCAAGACCGCAGATATGACACCGCAACAGATCGGCAGCCTCTACCGGGGCCAGCAACTGGTGGTCTTCGGTCACTACTGGGGGGACGGCATGGCGGACGTGACGCTCACCGGCCGCATCTCTGGTCAATCCAAGGCATACCAGACACGCTTTGTCTTTCCTGCGGTGGCCACCGAGAACCCGGAGATCGAACGCCTCTGGGCCTATGCTGCCATCGAAGCGGCGACAGCAGAGATGGATGACTTTGGTGAGAAGCCGGATCTGAAACAGGCGATCATCGATCTGGGCGTCGAGTACAGCCTGGTGACCGATTACACCGCCATGCTGGTGGTCCGTGATGAGGTGTTTGAACAGCGCGGGATCAAGCGCAACAACCAGCAGCGTCTTACTGTCGAGCATGCAGCGCAGCAACAACGTGCCAGCCGGGCGGCACCGTCACGGCGAGTGGACTCCCAGCAGCCGATGTACACCTCCAGTCGTCCCAGCCACAGTGGTGGTGGCGCCCTGGATGTATGGACCTTGTTGCTGCTCCTGCCTCTCGTCTGGCTCACACTCCGCCAGCGTAAAGCAGGTGAGGCCAGCTAGTGGTCTCGTTCTTCCAATCCGGAGGGAGCCATGGTGGCCTGCTGCTGCCATGGCGAACCCTTTTACTCACAACCCTGGCCCTGGCCGGCTACCTGTTCCTGGGTGCCGCGCCTGAGGCCTGGGTGTTCGACCGGACAGCGATTGGTCAGGGCGAAGTCTGGCGGTTGGTCACCGGGCACTGGGTCCACAGTGATTTTGAACATGCACTCTGGGACATCGGTGCACTGGGGCTGCTCGGGAGTCTGTTCGAGAAAAGACTGCAGTGGCGTCTGCCGTTAGCCCTGGTTATCGGTACGCTTGGTGTCGATGTCTGGCTCTGGTGGGGTGATGCCGATCTGCACTACTACTGTGGACTCTCCGGAATCTTGAACAGTCTGCTGGCGGTGGGACTGGTGCAACTCTGGCGTGATCTGCGCCACCCCCTGGTATGGCTTATTGGTTTGGGCGCTATCGTTAAGATCCTCCTGGAGATCAGCGGTGAGCAAGGCGCTGTTGACCCAGACCGCATGGCCCAGTGTACCCGAGGTACATGCAGTGGGGTTTCTGAGTGGTCTGGTGATTGTCATCGCAATGATTAGCCATATCCCTCGGAAAAAAGATCTCGCCAGTCATGTTGAGAATCCGGAATCAATTTTCCACGGTTCAAAATAAATGGTTCAAAAGCGGCCATCTAGAGGCGTGCTATCGGAGTTATTTATTTTCCGTGAGTTGCTTAACATAACAAGCAAGCAAACTACAGAGGAGAACCCGGCATGAGTGATGCCATCAGCGCAACCCATGAGTATCTGTTGAAACACTATGGGCCTCTGTTGACCCTGAAACATTTGGCTGAAGTGATGCACACCACGCCCAGTGGTCTGCGCATGGCCATGTCTCGAAGAAAAGAGCCATTTACTCGTACATTGGCGCAAACCCGAAGACGGGTGGGTCGCCGGATCTTTTTCGAGGCCAGCCAGGTGGCAGAGCTCATCGATCAGCAAAACCCGGTGACTGACCCGTCAGCTCACTCATAACAATAAATAGTAAACAGTAAAGAGGAAGCAAACATGGAAATCGATTTCTCCAGTCTGAATCTCCAGTATCTGATCCAAGTGCGAGAGATCGCTAAAAAGAGCCCAGAGCTTGCGGTTGCCATCCTGGGATTGCCAATCGAACTCGTCAAGCTGCTTGCATCACTCACCGCCGAGGGGCTGTCCAAGATCGCACGGATCAAGGCGCCCTTGTTGATGCTCCGGGGTGATTCCCGCTGGTGGTCACGCCTATTCAACGCCCTGAAAGAACAGCGACCCGGTGAAGTAGACGTCGTCCTGGAACATGCCAGTCTCACTATTGTGGTGAGTCAATAGGACCGACAAGTTGACGATGTCTGGTACCCATGATGGCAGGCTCGATGCGTGGAGGAATCTCGATGAAGTTGGGAGTTCACGGCTGAAGGCCGATCTCTATCTCCAGGCAGAAAAGATCATCGAAGCAACCCGCTTGATCGAACTGGGGGCCCGTGCCGGCCTCGCCCAGCAGTTGACGGGGCTGGAGAAGTCGAAGGTCAACCGTCTCTACGCTCAGCTCATGGGCCGACCCTCACCTTCCGGGCAGACACCGTTCAGTGATGCCTGGTACCTGAAAGACAAGCGTCGGCTGTTGCAGGCAGCCGTGGTATGGAAGCTGTACCAGCAACTGATCAGGAAGGGTCGCAACACCGCCCGGGTTTACATCAATGTTTATGAGGGCTACCTGGCTATCGTCAACAAACCCCTGCTCAGCCTGACGCGTGCGTCCCTCGTACCTCAACTCGTTGGCATGGGGGTTTGGCAGGAGCGCTGTTGTCAACATTGCCAGACCCTGTATCTGGCGCCTGTTGTCAGTCGTGGGAGGTCCTGTCCCGGCTGCGAACTCTATTATCGTTACCGCTGCCGGGAGTGTGGGGCTGCACTGGAGGTGAACGCCAAGGGCCGAAACCCAAAAACCTGTCCCGACTGTAGACCGACAAAGAAGCCGAGGTAGTCATCATGGAAAATCAGGTGCAACAGGCTAATGCGATCGATTCAGGCCAGAGTGAATCTACCTTAATGGCCGTACCGATTGATCAAATTCAGCCTTACGAGCGCAATCCCCGCCACACCCCGAATCCAGAATACGACCGGATCAGAGACTCGATCCGAATCCAGGGACTGGACCAACCCCTGGTCATTACCCAGCGACCGAACACCCCTGACTATATCGTCCACTCGGGGGGGAATACGCGTTTATGCATACTCAAAGCGCTCTATGAGGAAACCGGCGATGAGCGCTTCTCACAGGCCCCGTGTGTGCTCAAGCCTTGGAACCGCGAATCCGATGTGCTCCTGGCGCATCTGCGTGAAAACGATCTGCGCGGCAATCTGAACTTCATCGACAAGGCACGGGCAGTCTGCGATGCAAGCGTACTCCTTGCTAAGGAACTCGAACTCGAAGAGGTTACCCAACAACGCCTCGAAACTGAACTTCGTCGCGCCGGGTACCGTGTCAGTCAGGGGCTGATCTCGCAAATGGAATACGCCGTTTACCGGTTGCTGCCCTTAATACCCCTGGCCCTCGAAGGGGGCTTGGGAAGGCCCAAGGTGGCACGAATACGGATCTTGGAACGAGCGGCCCGCAGTGTTTGGCGTCAGCGATGTGCCGATGATGTTGACGCGTTCGAGGATGTCTTTACTGCGCTCTGCCGCCGTTATGATGGACTGGATTGGGAGACCGACCTGTTGCGTGAGGCGCTGGAGAATGAACTTGCCGAAACCGCTGAGATCAATCTCCAAACCGTGCGAGTCATGCTCGATGCTGAACTGGCCGGGCGGCAGTTGGTGATTCCGGAGGTCGAACCAGAGCTGGAGACTGAAACCACGCAGGTTGATCAGGATACGCCAGGCGTAACCGACTAGGGGTGAACCCGATAACAGGGATGATCCCAACGGCACTAATTGGGCCGCGGGCTTGGCTGAGCCCGGGATGGCAGAGTCTTGTGAACCACTTGATTCAGCAACAGGACTGGATCATATCGCAGAACAGGGAGATGAACCTGAGTCCGCTGGTCTCGAACCGTTGACGGAAGCACTGATCACCTCAGAGACCGCCTCAATGGATCTCAAGTCACTCCGTGGCCGCGCCTGGACATTGGCGGCGCGCCTGGCCCAAAGACATGGCTTTGGTGAACTCGTCGAACCCTTGTCTGGCAAAGGCCTGGGTTATGTGCTGCGTGATGTGCCCGACCCCGGTCTGGCGGAACAACTGGACGAGGAGAGCCTGAGCCAGCTCTCCATGCTCTGGTGGCAACTGGCCGCCTGTGCGGAAATGACCTTTGCACCACTCGAAGCCATCCTGCCACTGCTGCCAACCGATTCCATCCTGCGGCGTTCTCTCGAAACCGAGGATGCCGAGCTGCTGTTCAGCAGCATCTGGACCCTCGATCCTGGCCATACCGGCTATCGTCTCTGGCGGCTGCTCGACGACCGGGATTGGCAGGATCTGCTCCATCTGATGGATACCTATCGACGACTTCGGCGGTCCGCCGCGGATACCGGTACAGCCATCTGGGAGTAGGGCGATGCAAGGCACCAAGGAAGCCGATCTGGTTGCCGCGGTATTGCTCTACGCCATTCGCTGTCTGGCCGAAGGCGATCAGGTGGCGCTACGCAATATGCGCTTTGGCCCTCAAGAGATCGAGGCCCTGCGGGAGATGAATCTGTCAGACCTCTATCGGATCGAATCTCTGCGGGCGCATTGTCTGGAGATTGCCCTGAACCGGCAGGTCTACTGGCCGATGATCGACCATTTGCGAGAGCAACGGGAATCCGAGGAGACGCTACACTCCCTGATTGCGGCGGATGCGCCCCATGAAATGCTGCTGATCCTCTTTGGTCTGAACGCCCGGGACTACAGCCGGTTGCGACGCACCCTGTCGTTGAATCCATCCGTAGGACGACCGCCGGAAGCGGACGAGGCGAGTTCCCAACAGCTTTGGACTGCCTGGTCGAGCCGCGTAGCGGGTGAAACCTCTGGCTTACTGGCGCCCGCTGACTACCTGGAACTCCACCAGGAAACCGGCGTGTCGATGCGCGCCATCTGGAACCTGACCCAGCGTTGGGCTCAGTACGGCAATCTCACCGGCCAGTCCGACGAGGATGTCGCTCGGGTGGGTGGCGATGCATGAAGCAGTGCGTCCGGAGACCCTCGCCCTCGATGCGCTGATCCAACAAACCATCACTCGGGCGGAGACTGCTACCCAGGCAGGCTCGGCAGATACCTTGTTGTTTCTCGGCAACCGGCATCAGGCCTTTCCCACCGCTGTGATCAAAGATCCGGTACTGGCCCCGGTCGACAAGCTGGTGTGGATGGTCATCATGCTGGCAGTACAGGAGACCGCAGGTAACACCGCCTTTCCGGGTTACGCTGACATCGCCGAAAGGGCCAACATCGCCTCACGCTCGACCATTGCCCGGGCCATCGCCATCTTGCGCGCCACCCGTTGGCTGACTTTGTGTGGACGGATGCGCGAGGCCAGTGGACGATTTCGGGGGAATGTCTATGCCTTGCATGACGAACCCCTGCCACTGGCCGATGCGATCCACCTGGATGGTGACTACATGGCCTTTCTGAACCAGGCCGTGGCCCATGGCCATGCCCGGGTGCGGACGGTGGCTCAGGGCGTGTTGGCCTCCCTCGACGAGGACATCCAGGCTGGCCGGAATGTCTGTGCTTTTGAACACCCTATCGAAAGGCGGATAGAGGCCAGGGTGGGGACGACGAACGGAGGTCCACGGCGTTTCTTTGCTTTCACGAACAGTGTCATTCGCAAGCTCCGCCATGACGCAGTGGAGTCTGATAATCCAACTATTCACCATGACCAAAATTCGAACATGGGCAAAGAGCGCCGAGTTCGAAATTCGACAGGTCAAAAATCGAACTCGGTGGGTAGTAGTAGTTATATAAATAAAACTACTACTACCTCTTTCGGCAAAGTGTCGAAAATTCGACATCACCGGGGAGGAGGGCAAACCGCTGGTCTACCCCAGGCGTCTCGACAACAACCAGCGTGACATCGCCAACCGCTACCTTCGCCCGTTGATCCCCGGTCAGCGTCAGCTGATCCTCGATGAGCTGGAGGGACGGTTTCAGGCCGAGCAGAAGGGGATGAAGCCGGTGTACGACGAAATCAGTTTTCTGGCCAAGCTTTGTAAACTCGCACAGGCGGACCAATTCCAGCCTAACCTCGGGATCAAGGTGAATGAGTCCCGCCACGCGCGAGATGCCGCTCGTCAACGTCAGGCGCAACAGAATGCCCTGCCAGCACCCAAGGAGACTGAGGCACAACGCCAAAAACGTCTGCTGTTGGGTCAAGAGCGAATCATGACGATGCGTAAGGCGCTGGGCACATCGCAGTCGTCGAAATCGGCCAATGCCGCAGATGATTCATGATCCGGCTGGAATTATTACAGTGTAATAACCTGTCGAAAATCGAACTCGGTGGGTAGTAGTAGTTATATAAATAACTACTACTACTTATCTCTGTGAGATGTCGAAATTTGAACTCGCCGGGGGGTAGGTCACTGATCCACTCTAAACGACCGGGTGACAACCAGCGTGACATCGCCAACCACTACCTTCGCTCGTTGATCCCCGGTCAGCGTCAGCTGATCCTCGATGAACTGGAGGGACGGTTTCAGGCCGAGCAGAAGGGCATGAAGCCGGTGTACGACGAAATCAGTTTCATGGCCAAGCTTTGTAAACTCGCACTGGCGGACCAATTCCAACCTAACCTCGGGATCAAGGTGAATGAGTCTCGCCATGCGCGGGATGCTGCTCGTCAGCGTCAGGCGCAACAGAATACCCCGCCAGCGCCCAAGGAGACTGAGGCGCAACGCCAAAAACGTCTGCTGTTGGGTCAAGAGCGAATCATGACGATGCGTAAGGCGCTGGGCACATCGCAGTCGACGAAATCGGCCAATGCTGCAGATGATTCATGATCCGGCTGGAATTATTACTCTGTGAAGCAGCGACCCGTCCGCAGATGCGCTATGTGACCGGTAAAAAGTATCGAGCAACAGGATATACAGGCCGTTCACCGGGTACGACAACTACTGGTGCAGCAGCGAACTGCTTTGGTCAATCAGTCACGGGGTCTACTTCGGGAGTATGTCATCTTCATTCCGACTGGTATCAAGAATTCGTCACACAATACCCGAAGTGTTGGAAGATGCGGAGAATGAACTCACCGAGTTGACGCGCCAGCTTATTGCGGAGCTGTATGCCCGTTTATTGGAGCTGGATCGACAGGTTGCTGACTATGAGCATCTTATCGAGCAGCTGTTTCGCGAGAGTCCTGTCTGTCAACGGATGCAACAGGTGGAAGGGGTCGGCGTACTGACTTCTACCGCGTTGGTGGCACGGTGGGTGATGCAAGGTCTTCGAAAACGGGCGGCAGATGTGGCCTGGTTGGGTTTGGTACCGCGTACAACACTCCAGTGGTGATCACAACCGTCTGTAAGGTAAGTGTAATAACCTGTCGAAAATCGAACTCGGTAAAAAACCCCCACCATTCGAGTTTTGGATTTCCCCTTGTTCGTACCATTCGTGCATGCGCTCATAGGCACAATGCGAATCGACAAGGATCGAACCAAGGCCCATGAATGCAGACGATGCGAATTTTCATCCGAACAACATCAAGCGACTCTCAGCCATCGAGTGCACCCGAGGCATTGGGACCCCTGCGTGGCCAGGTCTGGCTGACGATCCAGACACATCAGGCCCAGCAACTCGTGCGAGGACGAAACGGTACTCCCGACAAGCCGGCGATCATCGGGCTGGTGGGATTCGCCGACCGATTGCGGGTGATCTGGCAGGCCGCGCGCAATGATGATCCTTATGCCGACTGGTGGTTGATCAAGGTCCATGAGGCGATAGAAGCCTCAGGAGACCCGACTCCGGAACTGGCAACAAGAAATGGATGACTTGTTGCTGCAGCAGTCAGCGATGGAAATCACCATTGCGGGATCGGTGCGGCCATACCGGATGCCCCTGCAGTTCGCCAATCCCTACGCCTACCAAGGGGCAAACCTCTTGTCGGCGTTCGACAGACTGGTATGCACGCATTGACGGCACGCCACGTGGGACTGCTGGATAGCGACATCGTCCAGGGGTTGATCCGGGCCTCTGCAGGCAAGATCCGCTCCCTGTTTGCCATCCCGCAGGGCTATCGATTTCTGGGGATCAACCGGGAGTCACTGCAAGTGGCGAATGGAAAAAGCCACGAAGCACGCCAGGCGATGGGTGAGGTGCCGGAGGATGTGATGAGCGGTGAACGCCAGGCACCACTGGTCCCGCGGAAGCTGCGCTTTCCTAGCGGATTTGCCAACAACGTTGGCTTGCATCCTGAACCGGCATCGAACCCGCCCCGACCGAACAGAGAAAACGACAGCGGATGATGTATCGGGTTTTCACTGGTATGCATCTCCAACAGTCCCATAATCCGAATACTGATTTGAATGCCGATGGGATGTTGAATACATGGCTAAGACAAAGCCCGGATCGCGTATTGCATTACAGCTCGATACCCGTATTGCACTGGAGGCGATCATTTTGAACCGGCTGCAACGTATTACCAGCCAACCGGCGGCAGGAGTGGCTGCGCGGACTGCTGGTGCAGGGCTTTCCGTCAGGAGTGCCAGGCACTGCGAGGGATGTCGGATGCAATGAAAAGCCACCCGCCATGACCTTTACTCCCAGGCTGGCAGGTGTGATGAAAGGGTCGGCAGTCACCCCGGTTCCAGTACCGATGGTGCCGTCACCGGCCGCCGGTAAATCCGACAAGCCCTTTGCGGCACTGGGTAAGGTGATCGGATAGGGCGAGCCCACGATCGATGACCAACGAACAGAAGACAGGAAACCACATGACAGACGCATCATCCATTACCCCCGTCGGCATCGATGACGGTTATGCCTACACCAAACTTGCCCTACCGGATGGGCGACTGCTCGCCATCCCGTCACGCGCCCGGGTCGGACGTTCTGCGGTCACCTGGGTGCATCAGGCTCAGCAACGGATCTTCGAGTACGAGACCGAAGGGACGATCTATTCGGTGGGCGCGGTGGATGGTGAACCCACCCATTTCGAGGGGTACCCCTTCTCCGGGATGAACCGAGCCATCGTTCAGCATGCGCTGCAACAGGCGGGCCTGGGTGGGCACTCCATCCATGCCGTATCCGGCCTGCCGGTCAGTGCGTTTTACCTCAGGGATGGCAGTCAACGTCACAAGACCCTGGAGAAAAAACGCACGAGTCTCAAACAATCGGTGCAGCCCATCGATGGGCAACTGGCTGCTGGTATCGCATTTCATGAGGTGATTCCCGAAGCATTGGCCGCCTGGTACGACACCGTGATCGTCGAGCAGGAGGGTGGGGCGGCAATCGATGAAGCAACTTCTGTCAGTCCCCATGGCCATCGTGGACATCGGTGGTCGGACCACCGATTTCGTGGTGGTGAAGGACCAGGGCATCATCCATGGTTCATCCGGCTCATTGCAGTGCGGCATGCTGGACGTGAAACAGCAGGTGGCCAACGGTATTCAGGAGCGCTTCGATCTGGAGACCCTGGGAGAACAGCTGATCGCACAGGCCGTCGACAAGCAAGTCGTGCGGTTGCACGGTAAGGATTATGACATTGCGTCCCTGGTCAAGACCGCCAAACGGCAGGTCGTGGAGCGTATTCATGCAGAGACCCGTCGCCAGTTGGGCCTTGGTGTCGAACTGGATCGTATCCTGTTCGTCGGTGGGGGCACAGTAGCCCTGGCTGAGGATATCGCCAATTGGTTTCCCAACCAGGCCATTGCCGAACATCCCGCCTTTGCCAATGCACGTGGCATGTTGAAATACCTGCGCTATGTGTGCGAGGCCTCAAATGCAGCCTAAGCAGCCAGATCAGAATTCAACCGTGGTCACTGCGTACTCAGTGGCAATCCAGGCACCTTCGGACCGTGCAACAGGTGCACAACGGCAATTCTTAAATGAGTTGTCGTCGGTCCATCTTCAAAGAAACGATGCATGTTTACATTTCACTCACCCTGCCGGGAAAGCCTATCCCGCCAGGGATGCGCTTGCTCCGGATGAAACCAACCTCAATGGAGAAAGCGCCATGTCCAATAACGAAAGTTCCAAAGTATTTCGATCTTCACACCACCGGTATCGGTTATCTCAACCACATCCGGGAAGTGACACCCAAAGAAGGTAACCCCTTCCTCAGTGTCACCATCGCTGCCCTGCGAGGCAGTGTCGACAACGCCCAGTACACCCATTTCGAGTGTCGCGTGTCCGGTAAGCAGGCCAACGAGATCGTGCGTCGGCTCAAACCGGCCGTCGAGGGCAAATCGAAGGTCCTCATTGGATTCACACTCAGTGATCTGTATGGGGAGACCTTCACCTTCAAGAGCGGTGACAAGGCCGGGGAAACCGGACTCAGCCTCAAGGCCCGACTGTTGCGTGTGTCCTGGGCCAAGGTTGACGGTCAACCGTTCTATACCGAGAAGCAGCAGGCTGCGTAACTTAAAAACCGCCGGATAACCTGTTATCCGGCTCACTTTCACCCTCGGGGGATCACTCCCCCTGGGACTGGTCTCCCCATCCATTCGAGGAGATCAGTCATGACAACCACGGAATTATCCGTACCGAAGATGAGCGGAAGACCGTTTCGACGGGCTTTCGCCCTCTCAACTCAACGCAGTGGAGCAGCAATCCCTGATGGCATTGGCATTGATATGTTAGCGGAGCAGCACCGACCAGGAGAGGCACTCACCAGCCCAGCGGATACTCAACGGTATCTGCGCATTCGGTTGGCTGAGTACAAGAACGAGGTATTCGGTTGTCTGTTTCTCGATAACAGACATCGGATCATCGAGGTGGCCGAGCTGTTTCAGGGCACCATCGATGGCGCGTCGGTGCATCCGCGTGTCGTCGTGCAAAAGGCCCTGGAGTGCAATGCCGCAGCTTTGCTACTTTTTCATAATCACCCCTCGCGGTGTCGCCGAACCTAGTCATGCGGATGAGGCGATTACCCGGCGATTGAAAGAAGCTCTCGCTCTGATAGATGTGCGGGTTCTCGATCACTTCGTGGTCACTGCCGGTGAGAGCATTTCGTTTGCTGAACAAGGAATACTCTGACAACCACAACTTTTCACAGACCCTGCCGGGAAAGCATCCTCTTTCCCAGCAGGGAAGGAGGTGTGACCTGGCGCCAATCCACAATAGGAGAAATAACCATGTCCAAACCTTCAAATGAACAGTCAGCCGAATCCTATTTCGGTAATGTGATATCCACCTACACCCGTGCCCAGGCTATCGAAGATGGTGTACTGATTGATGCGGGACCTCTGGCAAAGGAGGCCGGATTCAAATCGCCAGTGGCGTTGACATCCGCGGTTTGGGCAGACTGTGTCGCCTGGACCGATGACGACAATCAGAAACAGGTCTACCAGGATCAATCGGGCAGGCTCTGGGATACTCTTCACATGGCAGCCTATGCCATTCGAGCCAATCCCAGCACCGCAAATCAGTTGCTGTATGAACTCTACCGGGTTCCCCGGGATGGGCATTCGACGAAGGCGCAGCTGGTGCAGCTGAAGTTGATCATCGGGCCGGGAGACCATGATGAACCAGTCATAACTATCCTGCTCTTATGCGGTGCACCGCATAATTGCAGTAATGCAGAGTAGATTGTTATGCAGAGCCTTTTGTTAAAAGGCTCTGATTTAACGCTATTTTTTCTCTATTTCCCTCCACATAACGGAGGAGGGTTTGAGCGAAGCAATGAGCTGATCGGTCGCCTTGAAGCGTCCCGAGCGCAGTTTCGGTGCAATGGCAGATTCCAGGGTTTCCAGTTTCACTGAAGGATCGACACGCGTGTATATTTCCGATGTCTGCATCTGGGCATGTCCCAACCAGAGAGCCACCTTTCGGATATCCTTGGTTGCCTGTAATACGGTCAGCGCACAGGTGTGTCTCAACACGTGCGGGCTGATCCGCTTCTTTGAGAGGGAGGGACAGTGCTTTGCCGCTGTTTGGACATGTTTATGCAGGACGTATTCGAATCCGGAACGCGTCATGGGTTGACGCCGAGCGTTGACGAACAGTTCCGGTACCAATACCTCACCTCGAACCGCCAGCCATGCCCGTAGCGCCGAGGTCGTTTCCTTCCACAAGGGTAAACAACGTTCCCTTCGGCCCTTACCATGGACAAGGACGCTTGCCTGTGGCTGCAGTGTGAGATCGGCGAGTTGCATACCGATCAGCTCTGAGACGCGCAATCCACCGGCATAGCACAGATGAAGCATGGCGCGATCGCGGATACCGCTCCAATGGTTGGGCACCGGTGCGTTCAGAATCGCCTGCATCTCCTCCACGGTAAGGTGGCGAACCAGGCGAGACTCGGCCTTTTTTGCTGGAATGGCCAGTACGCATTGAATCTGCTCCATCGCTGAGGGTACCCGATAGGCCATGAAGTGCATAAACGACTTGATAGCCGCCAGTCGCGTGTTTCTGGAACTCGTTCCATTACCACGTTCCGTTTCCAGGTGATTGAGAAAGCCGAGAACCAGAGGGGCATCGAGCTGCTCAAGTTGCAACTGTGATGGCGAAACTTTGAGACGGTCCGCGGCATATTGGAACAGCAGCATGAAAGCGAAGGCGTATGACTCGCAAGTGTTTTCGCTGGCACTGCGATCGAGCGGCAGACGTTGTTGAAGAAAGGCGGTGATGTGCGGTGCGATGGGGGTCATGACCGTTCTCCCATGACAAAGCATTCGTAACGCTCGGAAATACCTTTCATCAACTCTGGAGTTGCTTCGAGATACCAGTAGGTACTGGCGACTTTGCTGTGGCCCAGATACGTTGACAATGACAACATGTGTTGCGTGATGTGATCACGACCATCCGGGCAGTTTTCCAGCGCCCTGACGGCAAAGGTGTGGCGTAACGAATGAATGGTGGGTCGAGGGCGCCTCGACTCGCAAGACAGGCCGAGTTTCGTTACAGCGGTTTGGAATGCGGTTTGAACATCGCGAACAATTAAAGGTTTTCGTCGCAACGAAACGAATACATGATCCTCGAACGGCGCATAGGGTCGTCGACGCTCCAGATAACGCTCGAGCCCTGCTCGAGCCGTGTGATGTAAAGGCACCAGGCGGCTTTTGCGAAATTTGGTGCATCGGATCAACAACCCGTCCGGGGTGATGTCATCGTAGCGCAGCCGAATGGCTTCCGACACGCGAAGCCCTGTGCATGCCAGCAACGCGAAAAATGTGCCATAGGTGTCTCGCCGCAACGAGCGACTACCCGACTGAAAGGCCGCGAGTACAAGGCGCTGGATGCCATCTGCGGAGAAGATGTAGGGGACAGGTCGCGGTCTATTCTCGCGACCAAAGACAGCAGAGGGCAATTCATGGCGTGGGTCCTCGGCCCGCGCATAGCGAGCAAATCGAATGACGCAACCCAACCGACGTGCACGCGATAAAACCGTTCGTGCTAATCCAGCCCACTCAATGGCGACCTCCGCGCAAACAGTGTCCTTTCCTCGCGCGGCAGAGAAGGCCCCGAAACTATTGAGAAAATCACCCTCGAGCTTGAGATCGAATCCGCATGCACGACGCATCGCCAGATATGACGTTATGGCTTGCGTTAACATGGCAGCACCACCGGCCAGGGTTGAGCAATTTGCTCCAAAGCCGTGATGTCGACTTTCGCATAAATTTGTGTGGTCGTAATCGAACGGTGTCGGAGAATACTTGAGATATCCTGCAGCGTTGCTCCTTGCCGCAACATCGAGGTTGCCGCTGAATGTCGCAGCAGATGAGCTGCACCTCGGCTGGGGCATGTAACCGCAGCCCTTCGCATCGCATTCTCAACAATGACTGAGACAGCGGTATGATTCGCGAAGCGCCGGAAGGGTGCTCGGGAACGAACAAACAGTGCATCGTCATCGCACGGTGGCCGGCCGTCTTGCAGATAATCCACAATTGCCTGGCCGACCTCCTGGGTTAAAGGCAGTCGCGTCTCACGTCTACTCTTTCCAGAAACGCAAAGCCATGCGTCCTGCCAGTCGATATCGGTCAGACGTAGCTGAACGATGTCACCCGCCCGCAGTGCTAAGCGTGCGAGGAGCAGCAGAATTGCACGATCACGCCTGCCAACCGGCGAGGTCAGGTCACATGACGCGATAATACGCTCCACATCTTCGGCTTGCAGATAGCGTGGTAGGGAAGAAAGCCGCCACTGAGCTATGTGCGGAATCGCCCCGTCCAGCCCCGCGGCACATTTGCCTTCAGCAATCAGGAAGCGAATAAACAACCGCAGCGCCGTCATACTTATTTTTGCTCTTGCGTGCTTGCAGCCTCTTTCCAGAACAAACTGTCGCAGCTTATGCGCATCAATGTCTGCCACATCGTCAAAGCGGCGTAAAAGGTCCAGGATCGGGGCGCGGTAATTGGTAATCACAGGATCGCTGGTACCGCGCTGTTCGCGCATCCACGTTCGGAATGCAACAAAGAGTGCCGGATCTTGTGTCGCCGGCTCGACAGCGTGCGAGACGTCAACACCAGCACCAGAAAGGTATCTCACGAACAAGCGTACACCGCACAACAAAACATGCCGGGTCCGGATTGCATGACTGAAGCCTGGGCACCGGCATCGATTCAGGTGATCGGTGAAGCGTGGCACGATCTGTCCGTTGACACTCGCTGGGGCAATACCTGCTTTATCAGCCCAATAAAGGAAGTGTTCTGCGGCGCGGATATGTCTTCTGGCTGAGATCTGCGCATAGCCGGCAGCGGCTAGCTTTTGAGAGAAATCTTCAAGCAAAGGCCCATTCGGGCCGTTGCGAAGTGTCTGAATTCGGAAAGGGGATTCGAAATATTGATCGAGCATGACGTCCTCCTGTGATGGAAGTATCTGGCCGGAGGGCCGTCAATATTATGCGGAGCCAATAGGTCTGGAGTGTAATCACATTGCTTTGATTAGCCTACTAAATCTCACCTTTTACGGTTTCGCTGTCTGCATAACAATCTAC
>CAWBPR010000005.1:0-828914 GCA_963790775.1 uncultured Gammaproteobacteria bacterium
CGTTGAAACTGATGTGACAGTCACGCCATCGATCCAGTAACTGTCAGGTCTAGTCTGAACTAATGCACTTAAACTAACTTCCCAATATTCTCATCATAGTAAAAACCGCGATCTGTCCTAGAAGTACTGAGGAATCCTCTATTCCAGTTTATCCATATTGAATGTTCAGTAATTTGCAGGCTCAAAAAAAGGAGCACAGACTGTGCCACTCTCATTTAATTTTGGCCTCCAACGGCGCTAATTATTATTTGGACTCCATTGCTCCGACTTCACCTTCAACTGGGGCAGGTACCGGAGCATCAGCTGCTGTTGCATCACTCCTGCCAATCTCGGAAGGATCGTCAACCTGAGTGGCGTTAGTGATGCCATCACCGGCGATTTCTGGCTTACCAAGCATTTTTTGCTCCATGAGTTGGGGAGTCGGCGCAACAGCGTCTGCAGCGCCAGCGCCCGCACCGCCTCCACCTTCAGCAAGAATAGTGGTTGAACCGACCAAAAAACACATACCGATTAATGTACTGATGAGTTTCATCTTGAATCTCCAAGTTAAGGAATACAATTGATCCTGTGTAATTGAAGCTGCATTAATTACAAGTCAGGATCTGCTTTCCGTAATCGCGGATGAATACCCGTTTCGGATATTCTTTGCTTTGCAGGCCATGCTTCTTTTCTCTTTCGATCTAGAGAAAACTCATGTCATTTCCCACATAATTCATTTTAGTACTAAAAGTATTTCTTTACTGCTTCCTGGATCACACAATGTGTGTCGATATGTTTGAGGGTATTGAGGGAGGATAGTCAGATTCGTACATCTGAAACTGGTAGGAAATGGATATAGATTAACAAGTTGAAAGTATTGGTTAGCTACTATGCATGGGGTCTACTGAAATGCTATAAGATAAAAGTATTACTAAGAAAATAAATAAAAAATAATAGCAGAAAAAATAAGTTTATCATTTGATATAGTATTTAAGTACGACAGAAAGACTCCACGCATGGCATGGTAATCAATATGTAGTGTGGCTCTGCACTATAGTCATGTTCCACGGTATGGTAGATAAAATAAGGATAATAAAGGGGTCAGACTCGATTGAATTAATATATATCACTACTTCAGTCTAATACAGGAGATAACAATCATGGGGCCAAGCGTTTCATTGCGAGACCCCATTTCCAACTTTGTTGATATGGGCAGGTCAAAACATCATGTCTAGGTTGCTTCTGATCTTTCCCGTGGTGTGCGTTCATGGAAAAATAGAGGGCCTGCAGTTCAGGATATCTGGAATTCACTGCAGCCCTTTGACAGCTAACAGCTACATGTTCTTTGGTTCTCTATCACACTCTGCTGGCGCTAGGGGAAACGATATCCCTTCTCAGTCCACCATTCGATCATCTTTTCATTGACCGCATCCCAATCGACACGATCATCGGGACTGTTCGTTCTACCCATTGCCACAGCGGTTTTATCCAATGCCGAGGCGTACTCCTTCTGGATTTCTTTTGGCGCAGTTAAGAAATAGTTTAATTCGCTCATGATTTATCTCCATAATTTATGTTTTATCTAACTTCCAGGTCGGCAGACAGTCATTTCAACTGTTATTGCTTGTATTGAGCTTAACAGCCAGCGACCTTCTTTATAGCATTGCTCATAGAGTGGTTATCCCAGCTCTAAGCGAATGTCTTCAACGGGTCGATTACAAACTTGAAGTCTACCTGCCCGGCGCAGGCTGAAAGGGTTTGTTCCCACTGGAGGAGTGGTGACGGGTAAACAGCACATAGCGGGGCCATGCCTGGTTCTTGCGGTTCGGCCTGTATCGACGGTGTCGCCACAGACCCTCTTTAGCGTTGCCGTTCGTCAGATGGCCTTCGGGCTGAGATGGAGGATGGTGCGTTTCTTGGCTTCTATTGTTGATGAGAAACGAAGGGTTTATGCAAGAGGAGGGTAGGCTGCAGATCCGGGGCGGGTTCGATCTAGTCTACGAGTGTTCGCAACAGACGCCCATGATCCTAGCTGGATTCAGTCACCGCTATGCTTTTTCAAGGCTTGACGGATACGCTCTTGAGCCTCTGCGAGGTAGCGGTTTGTCTGTGGGCAGATCACCCTGTCCCCAGCCCCGACGCAAGGCCTGGCGCATCTGGCCCATCTGTTTTTCGAAGAGCCGGCAGCTATCGCACATCCACAGATGCAGACGCAGGCCCATGCGTTCCCACAGGCCGAGCTTACGATCCTGTCCCTCGGAGATCAGGTGGCTTGCATCTTTACAGCTAAGCATTGCGTATCTCTCTCATCAGGCATACAGATTCTTTTCCAGACACTGCCGCATACGCAGGCGGGCGCGGTGCAGTGTTGTCCAGAGATTGGTCGGCGTAATGGCCAGTTCCTTACACACCTCTTCGGTCTCCATCTCCCATAACTCGCGCAGTACGAAGAGTCGCGCCATGCGCGGCGAGAGGGCGGCCAGGCATTGTTCGATGAGTGACCAGAACTGGTCCCGCGAAAAGGCTTGTTCGGAGTCACCCCAGTCTGACAGGGGCTTGTTCCAGCGGCCATCATCGTTGAAATTTTCCACAACCCGTTGGGCTTCGGCTGCTTCCCATGCCTCCTCGGGGGAATCCGGGCTGGGCGCCTCGCGGGACTGACGCCGGAACTCGTCCATGATCTTGTGCTTGAGAATCCCGGTGAGCCAGGTGCGGACCGAGGCGTTTCCCTGATAACGCTCGCGGCCCTTGAGGGCGGCCAGCAGGGTCTCCTGCACCAGATCCTCTGCCCGATGGGTATCGCGCACATGCAGGAAGGCAAAGGAATAGAGTGCTGAGCCGTGCTCCTCAAGCCATTGTTCCGGTTCTGATATCGACATGCGCTGCCTTGGGCTGGAAAACAGTCTGGAATTCTACCTGCTATTTCCTGACAGGTCAGCAGCATCAGTAAGCTGAGAATCCTCTACACGGTCTTAGTCTTGTTGAAGCAGAGCTTGAGTGGGATCAAAGCGGAATTTCCTGGCTGATACAGGGTATAGATGGATGCCTCGGCATTGTGTAATGCATCACGCAGGTGTTGTCGCTCCGCTGAGGCTGGAGCCGTTCTCCAAAGTGGCTTGATAGAATTCCCGGTAGAAGTTGTCGGGCTCCACCTGAATCCGGAACAGGATGGCTCGGGCCTGCGGATGTTGAGTGGCTTCGTAGATCAAGCGGGCGGTCTGCCCGGGAGCCAGTCGGGTATCAAACAGCTCCTGACTCAGATCCAGGCTCACCTGTCTGGCGATGATCCGTTCACGCCGTGTTTCGGGAATGGACTGTCCATCGCCATCCAGCTGATAAGCCTCCATCACCACCCTCGGTGTGACGTAGGTGGGGAACTGATGACCCACGCCTTTGTTGCTCAGAGTCAGAACACCGCTGACCCTGCCATCATCTGTTGTGACTTGCTCCAGTGCGATCGCCACACCCGACAACACAGTCGCCTTGTCGTGTATGCCGCGCCACAGGTGCCGGCGCTCAGGCATGTGGCAGGACTGGCAGCTTATTCCCTGTTTTGCCTGAGGGCTGGCTTGCCACTCTGCGAAGGTGTTTTCAAGCAGTTTACCGTTGAGCGTATAACCGTCCGCTTCAAACTGGTGACAGGCTGCACAGAAGCTGGAGCTTTCGAACGCATCCTCAGCTTGCCAGCCGGCATGGGGCTGACGGGCGTTTTCACCCAGGGGTGGTGAGGGAGCCTGTACTTTGTTGCTGTGCGGGCCGTAGACCTGATAATTGCGCAGATGGCAGCCGGCGCAGATCAGTCCCTGACTGTAGAGAGGGCCATTGGGAATAGCGCCTTCGGATGGATTTGGCATGTGGTCATCTCCAGCCGATAGCCAGGCAACGACTTCATCAGCCTGTTCCGCTAAAGGCGCATGGCAGCGCAGGCAGGCCTGATGTTCGGCCCTGTCGCCAGGTGCCATATCCATGAGCTGTCCCAGCATGCCGGACCCCATGGCGTGGGCGTGCAGGCTGCCCTGCCAGTCCTGGAACTGCTGCAGATGACAGGTCCCGCAGGCCCTGGGGTCCAATGAGACTTCCAGCTCAGAGAAGGAAGCGGGTGGTTCACCTTGATGTGGCAGCGGGCGTTGCCAGTGGCGGGCGAGAAAGGCGCTGGTGGAAGTGCCTTCAGCCTCTACGGTTGATACCGGCAGGGTAAAGGCCAGGCCCCAGGCGAATAGCAGACTGAACCTGTACCTGTTCATGATGCTGCCTGTGTCAGTAATGTCATCCACTCGTCCACCGAGATGGGCAGATAACTCGTCACCTCCAGGTTGCGATCTTCCAATACATCCACCCCGGGATGCGTCTGTTGCCATGCGGAGATCACTGCGTCACGGTGATTCAGCAGGGCGTGAATATGAGGTTGAAACAGTTGGAGCATGGCGCTGATCCAGCGGTTCACCGGCCAGGAGGGCAAGGCATGTTCGATGCTGAAGCGGGGCAGCATTTCGATCATGGTCTCAGCAGGATACCAGGTTTCACCCGTCACCCAGCGATTGACGGCAAACAGCCCGATAGGCCGGCCCCAGGCGTCCATGGAGATGCCTGCCAGATGGCCGATTGCTTCGTTACCTTGTGGCCAGGGTTCGCTGGCCAAGGGGTAATCCAGCGGTTGGGCGCTTTCAGGCATGCCGCCGGCGCGCAGGAAGGTATGGAAGTGGCCGTGCTCATGCGTGTCGCTGCGGTGGGTGTGATAATAGTATTGGCTGTGGCTCTCGTCGTCGAAGACATCATCCTTGGGATAGTGTTCCAGTTCGATGAATTCCCCCTGATCTTTCAGTACTTCGCCTACCAGATTGAGTCCGACTCGCTCCAACGCCCGCATACTTGCGCGAACCTCTGTGCCTGCTTCCAGCATTGCCGCAATGTCAGTGGATAGTAATTGGACGGGATCGGGCGGCGTCAGGGTGAGTAATGGTTGGGTCGTGTTGTTGTTCATCTATAGATTTGGCGTCAGTTTGAAAGTCCAAGTCGGGTCTCAGAACCGTTGTGTGAACGTGCGGCGGGTCTGACTCAGCGTCCGCCGCACCACAGGTTAGTGCATTTTTGATGAGCAAGGATTCTTCGGTGCACAGGGATTTTTGGCAGCGCAAGGGTTCTTCGCGCTACAGGGGTTCTTTGCTGCACACGGATTCTTAGCTGCAGGGTTCATGGCAAAGCCCTTTTGCTGTTCCGTTACATAGGCTGCAAGAGCGGCCAGTTCCCTAGAGTCCCAGGCCAGTGGCCTGGCGTTCATCGGGTTCACCATGCAGAGTTGCACCATCTCATCGGCGTGGACGGTCTTCAGATCGTTTTTATCATGCGCCATTTGGACGTAGTGAGGATAGGGTTCGGCGAATGAGGCCTGATATGCGGCATTATTTTCATGGCAGGTATTGCAGGACAGGCCATTGGTGCTCAGGCTGGTATCTTTGAACAGTTTGCCGCCCTCTGTGACGAGTGCTGCCTGGTCGCCCTGGTAGGGTTTGTAGTTGTCTGGCCGGGTCACTTTTCCGGACGCGCTGGGGTTCTTAGCTGCAAAAGGATTCTTCGCTGCGCATGGGTTCTTCGCCGCACATGGGTTTTTAACAGCGCAGGGATTGTCGGCCTTCATCTCATGCTTGGCTGCACAGGGATTTACACCGCATGGATTGGCGGCATACAGCGGTGCGCTGCTCAGGGCAAATGTGGCGAGACAGCCTGAGATGATGGTGTTCAAGGTCTTTTTTGGGATGTTGTGTTTCATTGCGGTAAACCTCGGTATCAATAGTGGTAAAAATTCTTATTGGAATCATTGTTTCCACTGGTTAGTCGCCCGGAGCCAGCAGTCCTTACATTTTCAGTTGTGAATATTTTGCTGTCGGAAGTGCCCGCGCTGGAGAGGATTCCCTCCCAACGCCGAAATACCCATTCATCTCATCTTGGTAATCGAGTCGAAATGCGTGCAGAGGCAGTGCTGTGGGGTTGGCGGATGGCATTGCCCGCAGAGTCGACTTTGCGTCGTTTATTGCAGTGGGCAACTCAGCTCATAAACACGGTATATTTGCTTTCCAGGTACAATGAGAGGATGCTGGCCTGAAGCACGTCGTGTGTATGTACGCAAGTCTATTCCGCACAACATTGACCGAACGGTCACTATTGCTCGTCATACTCCTTTCTCGCGAACTCCGATCTGCCAGGTGCCGCAGTGCAATTACTTGTCCCAAGCAAGAAACCGGATCACTGCACCTCTTGCTATATTCACTCAGGACAATCCTATGAATCAAATCAAAATAACTGCTCAGGACGACGACACATCCAACCGCTACAGCGATATTCGTTTTTTGGAACTGGCCGGTCAGAGCTGGGACCGGAACAAATCCGCGATCCTTGCGCTAAGTGAAGGAATCAATTTAAACGACGAACACTGGGCCGTGATTCTCTACCTGCGCAAGCACTATCTTGAGCATGGTCTGCCGAGCAATGCGAGGACCTTGGACCAAACCCTGAATCAGCAGTTTTCAGTTCTCGGTGGAAGTACATATCTGCACCTTCTGTTCCCAGGCGGCCCGGTTGCGCAGGGTTGCCGCCTTGCCAACCTCAGCATACCTGCCAACGCCACTGATCTTGCTTTCGGCAGCAGTGATTGAGATGCGATGAACATGGAGCCAGGCAATAAAGCGGGAACAACTGTTTCTCAATGCCTGATCATATGCATGCATTACATTAGGAGAGTTATACAATGACATCGCAGAACGGTAACGGTGGACGGGGAAATCCCTGGGGTAGCGGGACCAAATCTCCACCAGATCTTGATGACCTGGTCAGACAGGGAAAGGATCGTCTCAGACAGATGCTGCCGAGTGGCGGACCACGCGGAGCTATTGCGCTTGCCGTCCTCGTACTGGCAGGCCTGGGAGCCTGGACAGCCTATTACACGGTGCCCAGTGACTCTGTCGCTGTGGTGCAGCGTTTCGGTAAATATCTCAAGGACGTTGAACCGGGATTGCATTTCAAGCTCCCAATGGGGATTGATGTGGCGACCATTGTTCCCGTCAAGCGACAGTTGAAGCAGGAGTTCGGCTTCAAGACCCCCGGCGCCACTGATCCATTCCAGAGTCCCCGTGACGGCAGGCGGGAAACGGAAATGGTAACAGGCGATCTGAACGCCGCACTGGTGGAATGGGTGGTGCAATACCGGATTTCGGACCCGGCTAAATTCCTCTTCGAGGTGCGCGAGCCGAGTGAAACGCTGCGCTACGTTTCCGAATCGGTGATGCGGGAGGTGGTCGGCGATCGCACCGTGGACGAGGTGATCACCATCGGCCGTCAGGAGATCGAAATCGAAGCGCTGGCCAAGATGCAAACTCTCTCGAGTAAATATGTCATGGGAATCAGCATCGACCAGGTGCAGTTGAAAAACATCAATCCGCCGCAACCGGTGCAGGCGTCATTCAACGAGGTCAACCAGGCCCAGCAGGAAAAGGAAAAACTGATCAACGAGGCGCGGCGCGACTATAACAAGGTGATCCCGCTGGCCGAGGGCGAGAAGGATCAGCGTATTCGCGAGGCCGATGGTTACCGGCTGAAGCGAATCAATGAAGCGGAAGGTGATGTCGCCCGTTTCAGTGCCTTGCTGGCGGAATACAGTAAGGCCCCGGAGGTCACGCGTCGCCGCATCTATCTCGAAACCCTGCAGGAGGTCATGCCGGGCATTCGCTCCAAGATCATTGTCGATGAACAGACGCACGGCATCCTGCCACTGTTAAATCTCGACACCCGCGATGGAGATCGGCCATGAGCAACATCAAACAACTCGCTGTCGTTGCGGTGCTGGGTATAGGCGCCTATGTCATGTTGAGTTCAATCTATACGGTGAGTGAAGTCGAGCAGGTGATTATCACCCAGTTCGGCAAACCGGTCGGTGCGCCCGTGACGGCTGCCGGCTTGAAGGTCAAGGTGCCCTTTATCCAGGAGGTCAATCCCATCGATAAACGGGTTCTGGAGTGGGACGGCAATCCATCCGATATGCCGACTAAGGACAAACTTTACATCTCGGTCGACCTGTTTGCCCGCTGGCGGATTACCGATCCACTGCAGTACTTTTTACGTTTGCGCGATGAACGCAGCGCCCAATCGCGTCTGGACGATATCCTGGGCAGCGAGACCCGTAATGCGGTTGCCAAGCATGAACTGATCGAGATCATTCGCACCACCAAGGACCGAGTGCCGCTGCGCGACACCTTCCTGACCGACGCGGAACAGAAACTGGATATGGGCGCGTTGGTGCCGATCCAGAAGGGACGCAAACTGGTGGAGCAGGAGATATTTGCCGCGGCCGCCGAGAAGGTAAGGGTGTTTGGCATCGAGCTACTCGATATCCGCTTCAAGCGGATCAACTACAACGAAAGCGTACGGCCAAAGATCTATGACCGAATGATCAGCGAACGGCGCCAGATCGCGGAACGCTTCCTCTCGGAAGGTAACGGTGAGGCCGCCAGAATCCGCGGCAACCGGGTGCGCGAGCTGAACAAGATCCAGTCGGAGGCCTACCGGCAGGTCGAGGAGATACGCGGCCTGGCAGACGCGAAAGCCAGTGAAATCTATGCCAAGGCTTACAACCAGAGCCCCGAGTCGGTGGCGTTCTATGAATTCACCCGCACCATGCAGGCCTACAAGTCCATGATCGCGCAGAACACCACCCTGGTCCTTTCCACGGACAGCGATCTGTTCAAATTTTTAAAGGGTATGAGTTCGCCTGGCGAGCCCGGTACATTGCAAGGTTCAGGTGGCAGACAATGACTTTGAGTTTTCCGAATCAGAGCCGTAGTTTCGATGCGACGAAAAAGCGTGTCAGCTTCTGGGGCTATGACAGAGTGATGGAAGTTTCATTCTTTGTCGAAGCGGGTGTCCTGCAAAAACTCTGTCCGGAGATGGAGAGCACTGAAAGCGGTTTTTTAAAGGCATTCGATTCTGCAAGAAAACGGATCTATGAAGTTGCGCAAAAAGTTTATGCGCATGGCCGCAAAGGCGCGAGTGCCTACATCCTGACAGAGAAGGAGTTTTGAAATAGAAACGGCAGCTGAGCGCTTCATGCAACCCGTCCAGCTGTCGTTTCCAGGTTTAAGGTTTTAGCCGCCCCGGTCATCGTCATCTGTGGCTGGGTAGGGCAGGCAGTGGTTGGGGTGATTCAGTGGCATATCAAGGTACGCCTTGCGAGTCGCTTCTGTTTCAAAATAGATGGTCAGATTGCCGTCTTCCAGATGTGGGTGGCTGGTGACGTTTTCAATATCCTCGCCAGTCATGGGATCAATGGTGTTGATGAGATGCTCCGGCTCGTGCAGGCGATGGCTTTGTAGCTGATCGCGGGGCATAGGATCGGAAGCGACCCAATTCAGGTATTCGAACTTGATGGCGGGGGTCGTCTTGGAAGTTAACATGGTGCTCTCCTGTAACACATCGCCTTGATCTTGTATGGCTGCACGTCATGCGCTGCTTCCTGTGGAAGCTCCATCCTTATTGTTAAGGCGCCAGGTGGCGGAGAAGGGTTTGGCGATGGTTCTATTCTTTAAGTATAAGTCTATCCAGATTAATAGCTGTTACATTGATCCATGCGACGTATGTGGGATTAGATTAAAGCTCTGACTTCCCGGCCATGGAAGTTTTTTTAAGACGACGAAAGGTTTGATGTGTCCAGTGATTAAGAATGGAAAAATTGTTGTACAGGGATCTGGATGCGACTCACAGACGGAAACCCCAGAGCAAAGCGAAAAGCAATGCAGCCAGTGAATCTCGCCTGGCGATGGGGATCGGATGTCCCGCTGAGGCCGCCGGTACGGCCTGGGACTCAGGAACTTTTGACAATAAAGGGGGCATTGTCCCCGCCATGTTTCTTCACTTGCTTGGCCGCCTTCTTTTCCTTTGGTGTCAGTAAGGCTTGTTTTTTTACTTCCCTGTTGCTTCGGTGGGATTTTGACATGTTGGTGACTCCTGACTGGCTATGAGAGATGTCCGTGGCGTGAAGGAGCGGGAACTGCAGGGCATTGCCCGGGTGCTCCAGTCGTACCTGACTCGGACTACTGTATGCTGTGCTGTATCTCGATTATGGGGTTGAAGCAGTAGAAAACTCACCTGTCGCGGATCGAGTGGACGCGTAACGAGTCATGCCGGATGTTCGGTAATGAATGATGCGTGAAGGCTGGACTGCCTGTTGATGCTTTACACATCAAGTATAGACCGATAGTAGACTAATGTACTCAAGTCATTTTGATTAGTTGGGTTTGAGATCCTTTGAAATGTCTTTTCGCCGCGATGAAATTGGGTGCCGGCAAGGTATTAAGGAAAGAGATTTTTCCCTTATGGTTTAGAGTGTCGTGCGCTGGTATTTGGTTTAGTGTCAGGTCGGAGTTACTGGGAAGGCGAATGTATAGGCGGCAGCTCAATAACAGCCATGCTGGCGGATATCACAGAGCTATACCGGTTCTCGCTGCTGCTGCATCCTGCTGGGACAAATCTTCGCTTCACGCTGTAAATATACCGGCTGGCCTTCGACGCGAAGAAAGGATAACAGCAGAGGATCTTTGCTGTCTTTTTGCAGGCGCTGGCACAAAAACTCATCCAATGGCGCCAAGGCGAACATGGGCAGAAGAAACCAGGTGGCCAACTGAGTCACGACCTCTATATTGAGAATTTCCGCCAGTACGATGACCAGAAATATATTTGGGTAACCCATGGATAAGTAATCATCTATCGCATACAGGCTATTCTGCCGGGCGAGATAAAAAGCCGTCATTCGCAACAGCAGGCCGATCACGAATGCATACACGCCATAGGGCCAGAACGACGACAGATCAATACTCTGGAATGACAGCACCACGAACAATGTCAGCAGCAGTACGGCTGTGGCGCCATTTCTTTCAGCAAATTTTGCGGTGGAAATAGGGTGCCGGTTTCTCAACCAATGAGCTATCAGCAAAGGCATAAAAAGTCCCAGTATAGATATCGACACATAGTTAAACGCCTGATATGACAAGGCAGTCATGCCATAGAAGTCCAATAAGGGATACATCACTACCACACTGATCATCGTTGACAGTATGATCATGTATACACTGGGCTGGACCATGCCGCCTGCGCTGCGGCTGATGGTCAATGCAGTGATGGCGGTAGGCGCGGCGAGTAACAAGGCAAAGGTCAACATCCATATCCTGCCTGACTCATCGCAAAGGAGACTCATGACGCCGACCAGTAACGGCAGCAACGCATAACGAAACAGCAGTCTTTCTCCGGGGATCATACGTTCAACCAAGACTGCTTTGATGTCCAGGGGTGTAACACGAATCAGGCTGATCACTGTGGCGAGGGAAATGAGTCCAAAATTAAGCATCGATGAGATCGCATGCCCACCAGTTAAAATGCGCAATAGCAGGCCGAGCAAAACGCCGCCAAGTATTACTCTGGAGTGATACACCACAATCCAGTCCTGAATCAGGTTACCTAGCCGTGATTCTCTGTGTATGTAGGGTTTAAGTGCATTACCAGACAGAATGGTCGCGTTCGGCAGGCGCAGGTCATAACCGGAATCAGGGGGAAGGCGGAGAATCAAACGGGAGAGTAATTCGATGACATACTTGTGCGCCACCACCAGTACGCGTTTACCTCGGGTGAGGAGGGGGTGAAGTTCATTTTTCAGGAAATCCAGCACCCGGTTATGGAAAGTCTCAAAGTCCTCTCCATCCGACATTGCCGTGTGATTACCATACAGCGCCGCTTCGTAGGAGCGAAGTCCCACCTGACGTTGGATGAGAGTCTTGTTGCGTAACGTAAAATCGCCGAAGTGACGTTCGCTCAGACGCGCGTCCTTACCCATCTCCAGGCGTCCACCGTTGGTGTTCGAAACTGACTTAAGGAGGATTTCAGCAGTCTGGCAGGCCCGGCTCAGGGGCGAAACAAAGACATGGTCGACTCTAAGGCCATGCCAGCTTCCCGCTGCCTTGTTAGCCTGAGCTCGGCCCAAACCAGTCAGCGGGGCATCCACTGCTCCGGCAAAACGGTTTACCTCGTTTGCTGTCGACTCCCCATGGCGAACCAAAAACAAGTTGTCCCACTTTGTTGCTTTTCTTCTTTCTGAGTGCACTTTTTGATGGTTACTAAGCAGTCAATAAAAACTCCTGGCTTATTGGGTTTTTACTACACTACCCGATCCTCTGGTCCGTTCAGAGGATGCTGATGTTAGGAATAGTACTCCTATTTTGGCTGTCTGTAATGATGAATATCAAGATATTGCAGGTTCTGAAGCCATGTTATTAATTGGACATAGGCCCCTGCCAGAGCAGCAGATGTGAGAAAAAGTGGATGGATGCAGCGCTGAGTGGTGTATCGGTCAGGCCTGGTCGGAATATTGCAGCGGGAGGGGAGGTGATATGCCATAGCCCTGGGCAAAGTCGACACCCAGTATGTAAAGTTCACGTAGAATTGCTTCGTTTTCCACGAATTCTGCGACAGTCTTCAGCCCCATGGTGTGACCGATATCGTTGATCGCCTTCACCATGGCTCGATCGATAGGGTCTTCGAGAATATCCTTGACGAACAGACCATCGATCTTCAGATAATCCACCGGCAGTTTCTTCAGGTAGCCAAACGATGACATGCCGCTGCCGAAGTCATCCAGCAGAAAGCGGCAGCCCATGCTCTTCAGGTCCTGCATGAACTGGGTTGCCCTATCGAGGTGGGTAATGGCGATTGTCTCGGTGATTTCGAAGCAGACCAGCTGCGGAGGGATTTTGTGGTCCCGCATCTGTTGTTTCACAAATTCCAGAAAGCTGGCCTCGATGAGTGAAGCGCCCGACAGGTTGATGGTATACAGGCAGCTTGGGTTGTTTTTATCCTGTATCAAATTGTCCCACTGGGTTTGATAGTGCAATTTTTTTCGGCTGAACAGTTCGCGCACAATCCATTTGTCAATGTCCGGCATCAGACCATAACGTTCGGCGGCAGGAATAAAGGCGCCGGGAGGGATGAGACTTCCGTCCTGATCCACCATGCGCACCAGGATTTCCCCGTGATCCGGTGGAATATCCGCAACGCTGCTCGTAACCGGTACAATGGGTTGGTAGAACAGCTTGAAGTGGCCGCCTTTCAAAGCGTCCTTGATGCGCGTCGCCCACTGCATCTCCAACAGACGTAAGTCCGAAGAGTCGCGAGTCAACTTGGCGAAGTGGATGCGGTTACGGCCCAGTTCCTTTGCTGTATAGCAGGCCGCGTCCACCAGGCTCATCAGATCTTCGATGTCACTGCTCTGGTCGTTGATCATCGCGACACCGATGCTGGCGCCGACATCAAATACCTTGTCGGCATGCGAAAAGCGGTATTCGCTGATGGCGTCACGGATAGATTCAGCGATAAGCATGGCCTTTTCGGGCGGGCAGCCCTCCAGCAGGATACCGAATTCGTCACCACCCAGGCGGGCAAGGGTATCGGAAGCCCGCAGGTGCACCTTGAGCAGGGCGCTCAGGCTGGTCAACAATTGATCGCCCACCCGGTGTCCGCAACTGTCATTGACCACCTTGAACTGATCAAGATCCAGATACAGCAGCCCATGTTCCAGTTTACGTTCACGGGCATTTTCAATCGCTTGTTTCAGGCGGCGCCTGAATTCAGTGCGGTTAAACAGCCCGGTTAGGTCGTCCCGGCTGGCCTTCCAGGCAAGCTTGCGCTGCAGATGGCGTTCCTGATTCACATTCCTCAGCACCAGCACCACACCATTGGCTTGTTTGTCCTTGTCCCCGATGGGAGCCGCTGAGTAGTGCACCGCAGTTTCGTTACCGTCGGGTCGCACCAGCACGGAACTGGAAGGCGCAACGATCTTCTCCCCTGACGCCAGACACTCCGAAATCGGATCTGGCAGCTGGATGCCGGTTTCCTCGTTCTTGATCTGAAATCTATCTTCCCAGGTGCGCCCCAGAATCTGGTTGATGGTGTAACCGGTCAGATTTTCAGCGGCTGAATTAAGGTATGTGATGTGACCGTCAAGGTCCGTGGTCAGGACTGCGTCGCCGATGGAGGAGAGAGTGACCATGGCCCTCTCCTGCTCCAGCGCGAGCCGCTTCTGAGCCTTGTGCTGCAGCGACAGGTAGCGTAACGCCAGCAGTACGATGATGGCGATCAGCGAAAATGCCAGCAGGATCGAAATAACAGCCTCTTCGAAACCCTGTTCCAGCGCCTCAAGAGGGATCAGAATGCCGATGGTGAGCGGTTCGTTGCCGATCTTGATGTGCTTCAGCATGCCCTTGAAATGACCGGACTGGGTTTGGTAGTCGAACATTCTGTCCGGTTGGTGCGCGGCATTTACCTGTCGACCCTCAAGCAGTGGGGAAGGCACCGGATGGCCGTTGCGCCACATACTGGGTAGTCCGCCCAGGCTGTTCATGAGCTGGTCCAGATAATCCTTATCATTCAGCAGGATGGCGCCGCAGACAAATCCCAGGACTTGGTTGTTGTGGATCACGGCTTGAGAACGGGATAGCACCAGCGAGGCATCAAGCAGGGTCAGATTGTCGGTGGGACCATGCTGTGAGTACTGGCAATGACGCCCACGTATGCCTGGGGTCACCCCGTCATCCTCGTCGCTGAAAAATGGTGTGTAATCGGGTTTGGTTACGGTCAGGTAGTCAATGCGGGACACCTCGTGATGCGACTGCAGGTAGCGGCGCAATTGAGGCAGAATTTCCAGCTCCATGGTGATGCGCGTGGTATTGTCGGCTGCGGTGCGGGACACGGCATCCTGTAAGGTCCTGTAGGAGCCATTCAGAATCAGTTCATAGGTCTGCAGGCCGGTCGCCAGGCGTTTTTCATAACTGGCATAGATCTGTTCAGTGAACGTTTGCCAGAGAATATAACTGGCGACAAGCGCCGGCAGCAGAATGGCGAATACAAGTAATAGCGGAAGCCCTCCCTGTTTAACGGGGGTGCTCCACCACCTTTCCCTGTCGCGGTTACTGGATGAACCGGTCACTGGCGACAAGAGTCAGGGCTGTTTCTTGTAGACGTGGTCTGCAGCGGTCAACAAGGCATCAGGTATGGTGATGCCCAGCGAGCTCGCACGTTCGGTATTGAATACGATCGCGTAGTCCTTCGCATCTTCGATGGGCAGGTCACCGGCTTTTACGCCATGGAGAATCCGCGCCACTTTCTCACCGGCCAGGTAGCCCATTGCGCCAAAGTCCACTGCGGCGCCACCGAACAAACCGATTTTCGCAAAATAGTAATTCAGGGCCATCTCGGGCTTTTTGCTGTTGGCAGTCGTCCAGGCGAATATATCCTTGGCGGTATAGTTTGAGCCATCGGCGGTTTTCAAGGTCAGCGCGGCGGGATAGATGGCGATGACAGCATCATCTGTGTTCAGTTCCTGAATGAGCTGGGTATATTCTGTGAAATCCTTGACGCGCCGCAGTTCCCAGGTCACGGGCAGCTCCTGCTGTGCGAGTTCGAGTTCGAACTGGCGAGTGATGGCATTTCCGGTGGGCGAGTAGTCCGTAATACCGACCACCCGATTCGATTTATCGAAATTCTGCAGAGCGGCGTTCATGACGACGATTGATTTACTGACCCACAGCTTCTCATACACACCTGTGACGTTCGAGCCCGGCTGTTGCTTGTCATGCATGAAGCGCTGATTATCGTTGTAGGCCTCGGGTTGACCATTCATACCACTGAAAACTATCGAGAGATCCTTGTTGTCCACCAAGGGCAGCATGACTTCCCGGATTGCATTGTCATCCAGCACCACAACCACTGCTGGTGAGAATTCCGCTATTTGCTGCAGTGCGATACGGGCCTGTTCGCGGATCGCCTCGGCTGATGTATGGGTCTTTTTCGTGTCCATGTAGTATGAGCGAATGTGCAGATTCTCACCATTGTTCAACCCAGCCTCTTTCAGGGCTGCGACAACCCCATCCGCCTGTGGTGCGCCACACACGTGGTCACGTTCGTAACTGTGCACGATCATGACGCGCGCCGCATCGGCACTCAGGTCTGCGAACACTGCTGAAACAAATGGAAGGGTAAGTAATAGAAACAGGAGCAAATGTCTCCGCATGGCCGGCATCCTCATACAACTTGGAATTATTAGATGATTTTTACTCCGCAGCTCTGCTGCGCTAACCCATTGAATCGGCTGGTGAGAACTGATCTTTAGCATAATACAACAGGCGCTGCTTCATGGCTTCATGGCGCAGTGGAAGTTGTATAGTTTGTCCTGCAAAATCTTGGGATAAAGTTGATATGGATCAATATCTTTTTGATTCATTTTGAACCTCAAGTGATTTACAGCGTCGTATTGCATAGTCATATTCAATGGCTGATTACTCTGTGGTCGTAACAACAATCAATGTCTCTAAACGGCAAGACGCCGAGGATTCTACTATGAAAATCGCTGCTAAGGCTTTTGTATTATGTTTGTCGCTACTGGTTTCGATGCCTTTTGCCTGGGCAGATGAATACGAGGATTCCATCAAGACTTTCAGGAATGCAGGTGAGAGTGGCGCCCTGTTTGAGCGTTCTTACGGTTATGCGTTGTTCCCGTCAATCGGGAAAGGCGGTATCGGGGTTGGAGGGGCATATGGCAAGGGAAGGGTTTATGCGGGAGGCGTGCATGTCGGAGATACCACAATGACGCAACTGACGATCGGTCTGCAACTGGGCGGGCAGGTCTACAGTCAGATCATTTTCTTCCAGGACCAGCGCGCCTTTGATGAGTTTACCAATGGCAATTTTGAGTTTGGGGCGCAGGCAACGGCCGTTGCGGTTACCGCAGGCGCTTCTGTCACCGCATCAACCACCGGGACCTCAGCAGGCATCAGTGGTGGCAAAAACGATGCGAAAACTGTCGGCGACTACCAGAAAGGCATGGCGGTTTTCACCGTTGCCAAGGGCGGTTTGATGTATGAGGCGACCCTTGGCGGGCAGAAATTTAAATACACCCCGAGGAACACTAGCGCCGCAGAGTGACGGCATCTGGCTTGACTGTCGCTAACAGAGGGGTATGAAGGAAGGGCAGAAAATTGATAGATTGCTCTGCAGTATTCCCTTGAATTGGCTGTAGCCATTCTGCGATTGCCTCAAGGGAGGTCAGCAAATGGCTATCCATGCTCAGTCGAAGCCGTGCTTCATGCAGCTGGTGCTTGACCTCCTCAGGTGTTTGCTCAAGTTGTTTGGAGAGTAATGCAGTCATTTCATCGGGTTGACTGGTCAAGCGCCTTTCCGCCTCGATGAGGGCTTGGAGTAAGGGTATCAATGCCTTGGCGCGAGGAGTTTGCAGAAATTCAGCTGTCGTTACGAGATTGAAACTTTTAATGGACATGCCGGGTTCGGTGATGATGTGCAGATTTTCGCCCAGCAGGGCAATTGCCTGACTGTGGTATGGTTCATGGCTGGACATCGCATCGATAAGGCCGTTTGCCAGTGCGTCAGGCAGGCGGGAGGCAGGCATGAAAACGGGTGTAATGTCATGCTCTATCATGCCGTATTTCATCAACAAACGATTTAAAAACAGATGGTAGGTCACTCCGGGTTGGGTTCCGATACGTTTGCCGCGCAAATCATTGGCGCTTGAGATGCCCCGGTCCTTGCGCGCCGCAATCTTTATCTGATTATCGCTTTGACCAATATTGGCAATCAGCCGCAGGTTCGGGTGTTGCAGGGCGTGTTTCACGAAGGGTGTGTCAGCTACTACGGCAACGTCGGTCTGGCCTTCGATCAGTGATCGGAGCGCCGCTTCGCCGGAGTCTTTGGCATCCAGTTCGAGCTGTATCCCGAACTGTTGGTAGAGATTCTGCTCATCAGCCAGCCTGATCAGGCTGGTCAGCAGTGTGTTTGTGTTGGTCAGTTTCAGGTTTTCCCCAGCGTACCCTGGCAGGGTAAGCCAGAGTAACGCGAATGCCATGAATATCGATTGGGTTGTCCGGTGACCGGGTCTTCTTTCTGTTGAAGCATTAGCCATGATTGAGTCCGCCGCTATTGTCAGAATTCTTAATGAGATCAAGAGCATGCTGGTTATTCATGGGGTAACCTATTGGCCTCTGATCATTGGCGAATTTGTCGATTGTACCCATGGCATGCATGATCCTGTTGATCTGCGAATGTATATAACTTGCTCGTGTGCGGTGTTTTCGTCCACACCGCTTGCCTTGTTCAGTCACTTTCGACTGTCGGGGAGTGGCCGAGTCGTGCGGGCGGTGGTTCTCAATACATTTTCAGCGTTGGGAATCAGGCCTTTGCACCCTCTCTGTACCATTGAAATCTGAATGGCTATAGTACAGGCGGCAGGTCAATTAAGAACTTTAGTTCTTTTTTTGTTTTCCAGAGGCATGCAGAGAGGGATTAGGGTTCGATCAATAATTCGGGATCTGGTTGATCTGCAAGAAATCTTTGACACTGGAGAAAATACTGCTCTACCCTGTCGGTAAATGCCTACTCTGTCACAGGGGCAAGCCGGGGAAGGTTTTATCCTGTGCAGGGTTTTTATACTCCTTGAATTTCTGATAATTTGTGACTTGCTTGAACGAAAGGCAGCGAGTATAAGTTTATTCCCATTTCAACCCGCTGAGAGAGCGCTGCTGCCTATGGCATTGTTGCTTGTCACCTACACTACTCACAGCACCATAATTTAGGGTGTATATGGAATCCAATCTCAATACCACTTCATCGCAGGACGCGGTTTTCGAATTGAAGGCCGGTCATTTTACATTGCCCAATCTGCGGCTGCTGAGCGCCAATCTGGATGCTCTGGACGAGCAGTTGCTGGCGCGTGTTCAACAGGCTCCGGGTTTTTTCCGCAATACTCCCGTGGTCATCGACCTCACGCGGATGGCGGAGCATGATGGAAAGATTGATTTTGCGCTGCTGGTAGGTTTGATGAGGGGATACGGGATGGTGCCGGTGGCCGTTCAGGGAGGGTCAGCCCAACACCAGGAGATGGCGCAATTTCTGGAACTCGCGGTACTCTCGAATAACAAATCCGCCAAACCCGCCCCGGTGGCAAGCAATCAGAACCCTGATTATAAATCGGTATCCGCTAAACTGGTCACCAGTCCGGTGCGCTCGGGTCAGCGGGTCTATGCAGCGGGGCGGGATTTGATTATCTTGGCATCTGTCAGCAGCGGGGCGGAGGTCATTGCCGATGGAAACATCCATATTTATGGCGCCTTGCGTGGCCGCGCCCTGGCGGGAGTGAAGGGCAACCGCGAAGCCCGTATCTTCTGCCAGAAGCTCCATGCCGAACTGGTGGCGGTGGCGGGGCAATATCGCGTAAGTGAACAGCTGGAGGCTTCACGTCTGGGGCTGCCCGCCCAGATACGGCTGTCAGAAAACAAACTATTAATCGAAAAACTGTAACTACGAAACTGTATCGTAGAGGAGTCTGAGTTGGCGAGAATTATTGTTATAACCTCGGGAAAAGGCGGAGTTGGCAAGACCACCACCAGTGCTGCATTTGCCATGGGGTTGGCGTTGCGAGGTCATCGCACCGCAGTCATCGACTTCGATGTGGGATTGAGAAATCTCGATCTGATCATGGGGTGTGAAAGGCGTGTGGTTTATGATCTGGTGAACGTAATCAATGGTGAGGCGAATCTCAATCAGGCCCTGATCAGAGATAAGCGTTGTGATTCCCTGTATATCCTGCCGGCCTCCCAGACCAGGGACAAAGAGGCGCTGACGCGGGAAGGCGTGGAACGCATCTTGACGCAACTCTCCGAGACCTTCGATTATGTGGTTTGTGATTCACCGGCCGGTATCGAGCATGGCGCCACCATGGCGATGTATTTCGCCGACGATGCCGTGGTGGTTACCAACCCGGAGGTCTCCTCGGTGCGTGATTCCGACCGTATGCTCGGCATCCTGGCCAGCAAGTCGCGGCGTGCGGAAAACGGCAGTGAGCCGATCCGTGAATATCTGTTGCTGAGCCGTTATTCAGCCGAGCGGGTGAAAAATGGTGAGATGCTGAGTGTAGACGATGTCCAGGAGATCCTGTCAATGAATCTGTTAGGCGTAGTGCCTGAGTCTCAGGCGGTGCTCAACGCCTCCAATTCAGGCACACCGGTAATCCTCGACTCCAGCAGCGATGCCGGGCAGGCCTATGATGACCTGGTTTCCCGCTATCTGGGAGAAGATCTGCCACACCGTTTCCTGGAAGTGCAGAAGAAAGGTTTCCTCGGTCGTCTGTTCGGAGGTTGATAATAATGGGTTTACTCGACTTTTTTCGCTCAGAAAAGAAGAACTCCGCCGGCGTCGCCAAAGAGCGCTTGCAGATCCTGGTGGCCCACGAGAGGTTTGAACGCAACAAGCCTTCCTATCTGCCCCAGCTACAGAGAGATATCCTGGATGTCATCCGTAAATACGTGACCATTGATCAGGATTCCATTTCGGTGAATCTGGAACGGAACAGCACCCAGGAGATCCTGGAACTGAATATTGTATTGCCGGAGCAGCGTTCCGCCGGTGCGGCATCCAGTTAGATTGGAGATGTTCTGTCGCTGAAGCCGATGCTTCAGTGTTGCGGACTGGTGCTCTGATAAGGCCGTTGCAGGCCTTGTCAGGGCAACGTGTAATACGGGTCTTGGTATTTATCAACCGAATTGACCGGAATAACCTCGCGTCGCACCGTTCCATCCAGGAACCCGCGTCAGCTGCCTCGCGCCTCAACTGATCAGGGGGCGGGTTGTGGATCATGCCCGAAATCATCCGTTGATAAATTTCGTATTGGAAGAGTGATTGGCGAAAGCTATTACGAAGTCGTTACATATAGATTTATAATAATAGTAAATTAATTATATTCTAATATACTTTTCCTCGTTGGGAGCTGTTATGTATCTGCTTCCTGTTAAGTATTTACATATATATAAATTATTTTTTGAGGAATCGACTATGAAAATTGTAAAGGCTGCTGCTGCTGCTGCACTGATCGCCACTTCTGCTTCGGCTTCTGCCTGGTGGGGTAATAACGGAAGCTTTATGGATGACTTCTTCGGTGATGCCGCCGGTGATTTCGATTTCTCATTCAATATGAGCGCCCGCGGAAATGGCTATGGCCGTGGTTACAACGCCTATCGTGACTACTATGGTTATGGAGTTCCCGCTTACGCAGCCCCGGTGCTGACTGAAGAGCAGCAGGCTGCCATCACTGAACAGCAGCAGGCATTCGCTGTACAGCAGCAGAGTGCATTTGAGCAGGCAATTGCCGCACAGCGTCAGCAGGCTGAGCAGTTCAATGCTGATCCACGCACCTCAATGGATGCTGAATTCAAATCCATGCAGGAGGCCATGGAGAGCCGGCGCACACAGATGCAGGCAGAGATGGAGAAATCCGCCCCTGTCGAGCGTGAATTGCCTGCGCATATCGCACAGCGCGTCGAAGAGTCCCAGGCTCGCCGGGAAGAGATGGTGAAAAAGATGGAAGCCCGCCGTGTGGAGATGCAGCAGCAGATGGAAGCATACCGTGCTGCGAGCATGGAGCGCACACCTTTCGATACCAAGCGTAAAGAGATCTGACGCTCAAGCCTTAAACCTAGAATCCTCAGTTGGATGGGGTAGAGAGTACGTTTGTGGTGGTGAAGGTCAAGGGTCACTCCTGCACGTCCTGTGCTTGCGACACTTGTATATCCGTATACATCGCACAATGACGCGGAATAGTTATTCTATTCCAAGTTGTAACGTACCCCACAGGGATGTGGGAAATGCCGGTTCCGTCAGGAACATGAACCGGCCAGACATGCGCCGCCACAAGCGTGCAATCTACCCTATAGCGTGACCCACTCAGTGGGTGAAGGCGTTTATCGAACAAAACAAACAGAATTTCAACTTTTTAACAGTAGATATAGAGCGGTTAACTGAGGAATCTAGGTTAAATAAACAAAGCGCATCCGGTTTATTCGGATGCGCTTTGGGTTCCGACCCAGGATCAGGAAGGAGCCAGTCCGTCAAACAGCGACGTATCAGTCGTCGTCATGTCCCCGGCCTTTGCGGTTACTGCGATCATGCAGCTTTTTATAAAGATCTTTGCTGCAGATCATACCTCTGATCCTAGCCGCGCCGGGATCATCAGATACAGGTCCGGGGAAAAAGATGTGACCTTGTAGGAGCATGTCGGCGCTACCGGCAAGCTTCTGCAGTTCAATCTCATCCTCATCTGCGTTATAAGTAGCCATACCGAGCAGGTCATGGGTGAAGGAAGCGCCTACCAGTGGTGCTGACAGGTCTTCTACGTGGGTGATGCCGGAAGCGCGTGTCGCCATCACGAGAGGTATTTCAACTCTTTTATTTTTCTTTTTCTCTACGGTGATGACGCCGTCAAAAATTGAGACCTCGGTGACTCTCGGGTATGGCTGTTCAAAACCTAGGAAAGGTTGAGCCATTTGAAAGCAGGTTGTTTTGTCACTGGGGTCAGGGCACCATTCTGGGTACCAGTTGGTGAGGCTTGCGCACATCAGGTTGGCTTCGAAAGGATGTCCATCGATAGTGCCTACAATCAGATCTTCACTGGCCACGGCGGAAGGTACATCCCCAAAAGGCATGGGTATTGCCGGGCCAAAGACTTCGCAATTAAAAGGATGATCTTCTTCCGTGAAGGGATAGAACATCTTTTGTAACTCGCCGTCCAGATAGTCTCTGACGGTACACTCACCATCTGGTACTAAATGAAAAGGCTCGATTTCCACGTCCATGCAGTAATTTTCAGCCTCGTCATCTGCGAGTGCCAGACTGGCGCTGGCTGCAAATGCGAGAGCAACCAGGCCATGGGCCGATAACTGAAGAAATGATTTCATAGATATCCTCCGTGGATTCGGATTGTTGGTTATTAGCGACAAAGCCACGCAAGTCCTATTTGGTCTTGAATGGCGTTGTATCAGATTCAAGTCAAAACGACTGACCGGGATAGGAAGCCTATCACCCTGTCAATAAGGCGGTCACTTGTGGAATTCCCTAGGTTTAATTGTCCAGGGTCAACTGTTTGAAAGAAAATTGCAGGATTTAACCTTCAGGGGGGAATTGAATGGTCACAATCAGGCCGGTGTGTTGCTCAGGAGCTGAGAGTGTAATCGTGCCGTTATGCATTGAGACGATCGCCTCGACAATCGAGAGGCCAAGACCGGAACCGGGTGCAGTGGTGCCGGGGAGTCGATAGAAACGCTCGAAGATCTTCTGCCGCATTGCCTCTGGGATGCCGGGTCCGGAGTCCTCTACTTGTATACGTATACCCTGTTGGCCGTTAGACAACGACACCCGTATATGGCCGGCAGGCGGTGTGGCGTGAATCGCGTTTCTGATGAGGTTTCCCAACAGAATGGCGGTGAGCTCCCGGTTGCCATGCATTGTCAGGGAATCATCGCCGATCAACTCGACTTCCAAGCCCTTTTCCAGGGCGGCCGGCGACAGTTCTGTCATCACTTCCACGGCAATCGCGTGCAGATCCTGGCGGACGAAACTGTTCCGAATCTGATCCGGATGGATGCGGGCGAGGATCAACAACTGGTCGATGATGTGGCTGAGCTTATTGGAACCCTTGATGATCTGGGACAGTGAGTGTGAGCGAGGTTTGTCTTGCTCGGCAGTCAAAGCGGAGTGGGCATGCGCGATCACCCCGCTGATCGGATTGCGCAGTTCATGGGCCACATTTGAGGTGAAACGGCTGTATCTCTCCAGTGCCTCCTTGAGGCGAATGAACAGCGCATTGATTTCGTCCACCATCACGGTGACTTCAATCGGTACATCCTTGGTCGGCAGCGGGTCCAGATTCCCCTGGTCTCTGCTGGAGATCTGCTGCGCCAGTCCATGCAGGGGAGTGAGCCCCCGTTTGATGGCGAATCCCAGCAGGCCGAGAAACGGAGTCAACAGGATCATCGGCATGAGGGTGTTAAGGGCAAACTCCTGAACCAATGCATTGCGCGCTTCATAGGAGTGGGCGACATGCACCAGATGCACATGCCCCGGATAGGAGAGCGTATACACTCGCCAGGTCTGACCCTCTATTTCAGCATCTGAAAACCCCTCGGTGGTTTTGTCGGTGATGGGAGTGCGGGGTGCGCCAGGTCCATGCAGTAACAGCAGATTGCTTGCAGACCATGCCTGAAAGATGATCGGGAACTCATAGCCCCGGGAATGCAGATCATCTGCCAGATCCTCCAGATCCTTCTCTTCTTCCTCGTGCAGCGCGATGACGCCGATGAGCGTAGCGATCTGCGAGAGTTCGGAGTCGAACACCTGGTTGATCTCGCTGCTGCTTCGCCACCAGAGGAAACCGGTAATCAGCAGCATGACCAGCAAAAAGATGCTGAGAATCAGGATAAGCAGTCGTTGTTGGATCGAGCGCACGATTAAGCCTGGAATTATCCAATAATGTAGCCAACGCCTCGAATGGTGCGGATTGGATTGGTCTTGAGCTTTTTGCGCAGATGATGAATATGCACCTCCACTGCGTTACTCTCGACTTCGTCTCCCCAACCATACAACGCTTCTTCAATTTTAGCGCGGGAAATTACCCGGCCACTGTTTTCCAGAAGCAGTTGCAGCACACTGAATTCACGGTTCGAAAGACTCACCGGACGTCCGTCGACAGTCACGGTGTGGGCCTGCTGGTCAAGGCAGATATTGTCTACCTGCAGTTGCGGAGACGCATGCCCTTTGTTGCGGCGATGCAGCGCCTGGATGCGCGCACAAAGCTCATCCATCTCGAACGGTTTGACCACATAGTCATCCGCGCCGCTGTTCAGCATCTGAACCCGGTCGGTCAATTCTGATCTTGCGGTCAGAATGAGCACTGGAATTTCATTGTTTTCGGACCTCAGGCGGGTGAGCAGTTCCTGACCCGACAGCTTCGGCAACTGCAAGTCCAATATAGCGAGGTCGTAATATTCTCGCTGAAGCGCATGATCAGCTGTGATGCCATCCTGGACCCAGTCTACGGTGTGACCACGTTGTTGCAACACGGTCTGCAATCCATCACCCAGCAGCTCATCATCCTCCACGATCAGTAGGCGCATGATTGTCTGCCTCTTGTTTGTTTATTATTATTAAGCCACAGAATTATTGACGAATCTCAGATACCGCGTGCCACCTGATGCCTTATGCAGACTCCTCCCGTTAAAGGCCTGTGGCTGCCTTAGCGGGGAGGATTTCCTGCATGTCTCATCGACTTGAATAGATGCAGACCAGGCGCTGCTCAATCAGTTAACTGAAATCAGCTCAACCTCAAACAGCAGGGCGCTGTTTGCCGGGATGTTCCGTCCAGCTCCCCGTTCTCCATAGCCCAGCTCGGGTGGGATGGAGAGCTCCCATTTGTCACCCTCCTGCATCAATTGCAGGGCTTCGGTCCAGCCTTTGATGACCCCGTTGACCTTGAATGTAGCCGGTTTATTTCTCTTGTAAGAGCTGTCGAACTCAGTGCCGTCCAGAAGTTTGCCGCGATAATGCACAGTGACGCTGTCTTCGGCCTTCGGAGACTTGCCGGTACCTGAGGTCAGTTCCTTATACTGCAGGCCGCTCGGCAGAGTGGTTACACCCTCTTGCTTGGCGTTCTCGGCAAAGTATTTATTGCTCGCTTCAAGGTTTATCCCGGCGATCGCATTGGTTCTCTGCTGTTGTGCAGCAATCATCTGCTCCTTTAAGGCGTTCAGCGCAGCTTGCCGCTCTTCGGCGGTGAGGCTCGGAGCCGTGTTGGTGAGTGCATGCTGCACCCCCAGCAGGACGATTTCATTATTGAGCTTCATCGATTGGTTTTTGGTGACTTCACCCAGCTGGTAACCGACACTGTAGCTGATTTTGTCATGTTCTGATGCGAGGGTTGACTGGTCTTCAGCCAGGCAGATGTTGTGTGACAGCCCCAGGGCCATCATAGAGATAATAATGCGCTTCATGGTATCAATGCTTTAAGTTGGTTTTAAAAGGAAAGGACCGCTTGGCAGCTGATCTTTATGGCAGTTAGCCAAACCGTCCCTAGAATTTTTTGTTCTATATGAGAACCGAACCCTACCAAACTAAGGGGAGGCAGGGCAATACGTATTGGTTAGTATTTACCCGGTGCAATTAATCTCAGGTTGAAGCTGTTTACTACTCGACAGGCTACTGAGAAATACTACCGCTTGCCGAACAGCTCCATACCCAGATTCAAAACTATCAGTTACTTAGGGCCGGTTAACCCTATGTGGATGCCCGGCGTCGTAACCACAAGATGATATATTCTGGCTTTAATCAGCCGCTGTCGCACTGGTTTTTTTCTCCTCTCGGCGCATCTCCCGCTGTTTCCAAAGCAGATAGGCCGCAGGGATCACGAACATCGATAGCAGTGGGGCGGTGACCATGCCGCCAATCATCGGTGCCGCAATGCGTTGCATCACTTCAGAGCCGGTGCCTTCGCTGAGCATGATCGGCAACAGGCCCGCGATGATGACCGCCACGGTCATCGCTTTGGGACGCACGCGCAGCACGGCGCCTTCCATGATCGCCCCCTTCAAATCTTGACGGGTGTGCAGTCGGTCCTCCTGAGCCCAACGCTCCAGGGCGTTATCGAGGTAGATGAGCATGATTACGCCGAATTCCGCAGCAACGCCCGCCAGCGCGATAAACCCGACGGTCACGGCAACCGAGAGGTGAAAGTCCAGCAACAGCAGCAGCCAGAACCCCCCCACCAGGGCGAAGGGCAGGGAGAGCAACACCATGATTGCCTCCATCACCCGGCGAAAAATCAGATACAGCAGGACGAAGATGATTACCAGGGTCATGGGCACCACTTTCAGAAGTTTTTCATGGGCCCTGATCATGTATTCATACTGACCGGACCAGGCAATGGAGTAGCCCGGCGGCAGATCCACCTGCTCCTGTACGGCCTCCTTCGCCTCATGTACATAGCTGCCCAGATCGACATTGCGGATATCCACGAAGGTCCAGCCGTTGAGACGCCCGTTCTCGCTTTTCAACATGGGAGGGCCGTCCACAACCTTCACCTCTGCAATCTGCGCCAGAGGAATCTGCGCGCCGGTGGCGGTTACCAGGGGTAGCTCCATCAACTTTTGCACATCGTCCCGCTGCTCTCTGGGGAAGCGCAGGTTGACGGGGTAGCGCTCCAGGCCTTCCACGGTCTGGGTGATATTGATGCCCCCCACCGCCACGCTCACGATCTGGTTGATGTCCTCGATATTCAATCCGAGTCTCGCCGCTTCCAGGCGCTTGGGCCGGATCTCGATATAGCGCCCGCCGGCGACCCGTTCGGAGTAGGCCGAGGCGGTGCCCGGCAGCTGCATCAGCACCTGCTCGATCTGCAGGCCTATCTTTTCGATGGTCGCGATGTCGCTGCCCGCCACCTTGACCCCCACCGGAGTCTTGATGCCGGTGGAGAGCATGTCGATGCGGGTCTTGATCGGCATGATCCAGGCATTGGTCAGACCCGGAAATTTGACCCGTTGATCCAGTTCCTGCTTGAGCTTTTCCAGAGTCATGTCCGGCCGCCACTGCTCCCGGGGCTTGAGTTTGATCAGGGTTTCGATCATCGTCAGCGGCGCTGGGTCGGTGGCTGTTTCGGCCCGGCCGATCTTGCCGAACACGCGTTCCACCTCAGGGGTCTGACGGATCAGCCGATCAGTCTGCTGCAGCAGCTCCTGGGCCTTGCCGATGGAGAGGCTGGGCAGGGTGGTGGGCATATACATCAGATCACCCTCGAACAGATCGGGCATGAACTCCGAACCCAGGCCATCACTCAAGCGGGCCAGCCAGGGAGTGTCGGAAAAGGTGCTGCGCCAGCTGCGGACCAGATCGTTTTCCTGCCGCTCATGCCGATTGTCAGTCACTCCATTCACCTCCGATACCAGTCGTTGAGTGACTTGTACCGGCCATTCGAGCAGATCCAGCATGCCTCTGATGCCGAGCAGGGGGGCCGAGATACTCATCACAACCAGCAGTGAGAGCAGTAGAACCGTACGCGGCATGGCAAGCACGATGCGCAGCAGAGGCCGGTAGAGAGCGATCAGCACGCGAATCACCGGGTTGTAGGATTCGGACGGGATCTCACCACGCAGGAAATAGCCCATCAATACCGGCACCAGGGTCACTGACAACCCGGCCGCCGCCGCCATGGCAAAGGTCTTGGTGAACACCAGAGGATTGAACAGCTTGCCCTCCTGGGCCTCCAGGGCGAACACCGGCAGGAAGCTCAGGGTAATGATCAGCAGGGAGTAGAAGAGCGCGGGTCCCACCTCGGCGGTGGCCTTGCCGATCAGCCGCCAGCGCTCGTCGTCGCTGAGATTCGCGCCGGCCCGTTCGAGGTGCTTGTGGGCGTTTTCGATCATCACAATGGCGGCATCCACCATCGCGCCGATGGTGATCGCAATCCCGCCCAGGGACATGATGTTGGCATTGATTCCCTGCTCGCGCATGATCACGAATGCGACCAGGATGCCAAGCGGCAGGCTGACGATGGCGACCAGGGAGGAGCGGATGTGGAACAGGAACACCAGGCAGACCAGGGCAATCACAATCAGTTCCTGGAGCAGTTTTTCGGTCAGATTCTCCACGGACCGGATGATCAGACCCGAACGGTCGTAGGTCTCGACAATCTCCACCCCGTCCGGCAGGCCTGACTTGAGGCTGGCCAGCTTCTCCTTCACTGCAGCAATGGTGGTGAGGGCGTTCTCCCCATAGCGCATCACCACAATACCGCCGGTAATCTCACCCTCGCCATCCAGGTCGGCGACAGCGCGGCGCATCTCGGGACCGATCTGCACATGCGCCAGGTCGCGCAGCAGAATTGGGATGCCGTCCTGCGCCACATCGATGGGGATCTGCTCGATATCCTGCAGTGAGCCGATGTAACCCCGGGTGCGCACCATGTACTCCGATTCCGCCATCTCGATCACCGAGCCGCCTACCTCGCGGTTGGCGTTGCGGATCGCCTCGGCAATGCGTGAGATGGGAATGCCATAGGCGCGCAGCTTCTCTGGATTCAGCACGACCTGGTACTGTTTGACCATGCCGCCGACCGTGGCTACCTCCGAGACGCCCTTGACCCCCTGCAGCTCATATTTCAGAAACCAGTCCTGCAGGCTCCGCAGCTCGGCCAGGTCATAGCGGCCTGTCTTATCGACCAGCGCATAGCTGTAGATCCAGCCCACCCCCGAGGCGTCCGGGCCGAGCCGCGGCACAACCCCGTCGGGCAGATCCGCGGAGGCCTGGTTCAGATACTCCAGCACCCGAGCGCGCGCCCAGTAGATATCGGTGCCGTCCTCGAAGATCACATACACATAGGAGTCGCCGAAGAAGGAGTAGCCGCGCACCACCCGGGTGCCCGGCACCGACATCATGGTGGTGGTGATCGGGTAGGTGACCTGATCCTCGATGACCCGTGGAGATTGCCCCGGATAGCTGGTCTTGATGATGACCTGCACGTCGGAGAGATCGGGGATGGCGTCCAGCGGGGTCTCCGTCACCGCGACCCAGCCCCAGACGGTGACGAACAGGCTCAGCACCAGCACCAGCAGGCGGTTTCTCAGCGACCACTCAATAATCCAAAGCGGCATACCTCTACTCCGTCATGCGCAGAAAGCTGGCCTGCAGGTTGGATTCGGAATCGATCAGAAACTGGCCGGAGACCACGATCTCGTCTCCTTCGTTCAGGCCGGAGAGGATTTCAGCTTGATCGCTGGCCCAGATTCCGGTGCTGACATCCACCGGTTGAAAGTGTCCCTTACCCAGGGATTTGATCGCCACCTCCCGCTTGCCGGTGACGATGACAGCCTCACGGGGTACGGTGAGTACGTTTTGTCTGGTGGCGCTGGAGGATAGATCGACCTGCACGAACATGTTCAGCAGCAGGGCTTCGTCCGGATTGGACACCTCGATGCGGGCGCGCAGGGTGCGGGTCTTCGGATCCACCTCGGGATAGATGAAATCGACTGCGCCATTCCAGGTGCGTCCGGGGATGGCGGGGGCGGTGATCTCCGCCCGGTGACCTTTTCTGACCCAGGGCGCCTGGTATTCAGGAATATCCACCATCACCCAGACCTCACTCAGGTCGACAATGGTGAACATCGATTGATAGGGCTCCACATAGGCGCCTTCACTCACATTCAGCTTGGTCACCAGGCCGCCCTGGGGCGACATCAGTTGGATCGTGTTCTGCACCTTGCGGCTGTTTTCGATGCGCATCACATCCATGGATGATACTTTCAGCAGGCGCAGTGAGTTGCGCAGGGAATCCACCTTGGCGGCGAGCTCGGTCTTGCGGCTGGGGTCGAAGGAGATCTGGTCATACTCCTCCAGCGCGGTGATGAAATCGAGCTGTTCCCGATTGATCCAGGGTGAGTAGAAGTCGGCCAGGACATGCTTTCGCTCCACCCGGTCGCCCTCGGTGAGCAGATACAGGGTCTCTATCCAGCCGCCTGCCCTGGGGTGGATGTTCAGGATGCGGTCATCATCCGCGGTGACTATGCCCTGGGCGCGGATCTCCTTGGCCAGGGTTCCCTGCTTCACCCGGGTGGTGCGGACCCCCATGTTCTGGATCACGGCGCCGGACAGAAAGACCTGGGGGTGCTCCCCGCTGGGGGCGGCCTTTTCCCTGGCCACCAGATCCATGCCGCAGATCGGGCAGCTGCCGGGCTCATCCTGCACGATCTGTGGGTGCATGGGGCAGATATAGGTCGTGCTGTGCTGGTGTTGATGCTCCGCGCCCGGCAGCTCGATTTTCTTCTCCACCAGGTCCATACCGCAGATCGGGCAGGAGCTGTCCGGGTCATGGCTGACGATCTGTGGATGCATCGGACAGATATAGGTCGGATCCTGATGTTGCATGGCATGTGGTTGGAGGCTTTCCGGCAGCGCCTGCCCGGTAGTCGCCATGGGCAGGGAAGATTCGGCCGTCATGCGCTTTGCCAACGGGCGCGCTGTCTCAGCGGGCTGCGGGTGCTGATGTCCAGCTACGCTGCCTTGCCCGGATTGCGCGTTTTCCCAGAACCGGGCTGGTTTGCCCTGTTGCCCCACTGGCATTTGGGCATGCTGCATACCGCTGTCCTGGCCGGTTTGCGCTGGCTTGGCGTCGCCTGCAGGGGCCGCATGGGGGTGCATCCGATGCTCGTCGTGAGATTTCTGGGGGCTCTGCGCCACCAGAAACATGCCGCACTGGGAACATCTGCCGGGTTTGTCACTGACCTCTTCCGGATGCATGGGGCAGGCATAGACTGGCTGCGCCGGGTCAGATTGCCTGGCCATACCTGTCATCGGCATGGCAGGCGCTTCCTCATGGTCGGTTTTCTGGCTCTGCGCCACCAGAAACATGCCGCACTGGGAGCATCTGCCGGGTTTGTCGCTGACCTCTTCCGGATGCATCGGGCAGGCATAGACTGGCTGCGCCGGGTCAGATTGCCTGGCCATACCTGTCATCGGCATGTCAGCCGCATCCCTGTGTTCGGATTCCAGGGGTTGCTGCACCAGAAACATACCGCACTGGGAGCATCTGCCCGGCTTGTCGCTGACTTCCTCAGGATGCATCGGACAGGCGTAGACAGTCCCGTCATGTGAATGGGGCTGTTGCATGCCGGCAAGGCCCGCTGTCTGATTCCCGGCGGCGCTGGGGTGCGTGGTTTCCGGTGCAGAGAATGCGATTTGGCCGGTAGAGGGCCGCTGCCAGGCCCAGGATCATGGCGAGGAGTTCGTTCCTGCGCCGCTTGTTGTTTGAATGCTGCTTGATCGACTGCATGATGTTTACCGTCATTGCGGATTATTTCGCCCCCTGTAAAAAATGACAAGGGGCGAAGGTGTTCCGAAACTGCGTTGGATTCGTCTACTTTTCAGCCGGCTTTTTTTGAATCGCAATCAGCTCAACTTCAAAGATCAGAGTGCTGTTGGGCGGTATATCAGGTCCGGCGCCAGCCTCGCCATAAGCCAGTTCGGGTGGAATGAAGAGTTGCCAATGGGCGGCCTGCTTCATCATCAGCAGCGCCTCGGTCCAGCCCTTGATGACTTGATCAACCTGGAAGCTGGTGGGTTTACCGCGGATATAGGAGCTGTCGAATACGCTGCCGTCGAGCAGCTGGCCGGCATAGTGCACCAACACCTGGTCGTCTTTCTGGGGGCTGTTGCCGCGACCCTCTTTATTGACCCGGTATTGCAGGCCACTGGCAGTCGTGACCACACCCGGCTTTTTCGCGTTTTCAGCAAGAAACTGATGGCTCTCTTCCAGACGCTTCTGGAGTAAATCCAGTTTCTTTTGGCGCTTCTGTTCCGCCACCTTTTTACCCAGCTCCGCCATGGTATTGCGCATTTCGGTAGAGGACATCAGGGCTTCATCACCCGCCATGGCGTCGCGGATGCCCTGGATTACGGCATCGGGTCGAATCTCGATCTCCTGATGTTGAAAGTCGCTGCCGATCTGGTAGCCCACGCTGTAGTTGATCTTTGCCGCATCATCGACGAGAGCTGTCTCGTCTGCGGCAATCGCCATGGAAATCACACATGCACTTGAAAGAATTGCGGAAATATACTTCATTTGATTTTTGCTCCTCTCCTTATTGTTATAAAGTCTGCTGCTCTATGAGCCTGTTATCAGGGCTGTCCGATGTCCGCAGAGACTTAACCCGCAAATCATAACAGCCTTGTAATGATCAGGGAAAACGGAAATGGGTCCTTGCGATTTACAGCCCTTGAGTTTGACGGACATTTTGTAGTCGGGCTTCGCTATGGTTGGGGGATGAAGCAGTCGCGGCTATGGGTATCAAGCAGTAGTTGCGAACACGCAGAGCAGGTATTTTTCAATCGCATGTCACTACTCAATGCCTGTTGCCATTGATTACTGTGCCTAATCGTGATGTATTGCAATGCCCTGGTATTTGATAGGTGAATAGTTGCCGGGAAGTAACCGGGAAGTAATGAGGAGTATGAAATGCTGAAACAGCTTAAAACGACCACCCTTGCCATGAGTCTTATGTATGACCGGCCTGGCCCAGGCGGATTCGATTCTGGTTTACGAAAAGACCGCTGCGGACGGCAGCAAGGTGGAGCACACAATTTCCATTACCGGGCGCTGGCTGAGAATCGACAGTGACGCCAAAGGAAAGCCGGATTACATGCTGATGGATACCGGGCGCATGATTCTGTTCGAGGTGGATGACAGCGCCAAGAGTTATAAGTTTACCCGTATGGGGAAATTCTATTGGCCGGAAGTCCCTGCGCCCAAGTTTATGCCCGTGCCTGAAAAGCAGACCGTTTCCGGTGTCCGCTGCCAGCAGGTGCATGAGATGGGGCCGGAAAAGAAGCTGCTGGCTGAGCACTGCATGACTGCCGGCGGGCCGCTGGGGCTGAACGCCCGGGAGACCAAAACCCTGTCGCGTCTGTTCGAAGTTGCACGCAGGATGGGTTGGGACTGGGTGGGTGTCGGCACCCAGGATGAGCGCCAGGTGTCGATTCTGAGCCGCAATCCCGCTACTGGTATCAGCCAGATGTTCAAGTCGGTGGAACACAAGGCGATTCCCGATAGCCAGGTAAAGATCCCGGATAGCTACAAGCAGATCCGCACCCAAGTGAAAGCGCCCAAGCTGGAGAAGCAGTCCGAGGCAGCGGAAATGCCTGAAGCAGCAGAAAAGCCCGAGGCAACGGAAAAGCCCGCAGCAGCAGAAGAGCCCGCAGCGGCAGAAGAGCCCGCAGCGGCAGAAGAGCCCGAAGCGGCAGAAGAGCCCGAGGCAGCAGAAGAGCCCGAGGCAGCAGAAGAGCCTGAAGCGGCAGAATAGTCTAAGTCATCGGTCCCGTAGTCGACGGACCTGTTGATGCCCGTTCCGGTCGCGGAGTGTTGCCTGTCAACACCCGTAGCCGGAACGCTTCTTCATCCATCCCATCGTCAGTAACACGCAGCCCAAGAGTATTTCCATCCTTAGGTCCGTCTATATGGAATTAGGTGAGATTTACTCTTCCGTGGGGGCAGCCTTTCCCTCCTGCTCCACTACAGGCTCCTCCAGTATCTCGAGCAGCTCTATTTCAATGATGATGGTCTCATGCGCCAGCGGGCCTTTGCGTCCATAAGCCAGCTCCGGGGCCAGATAGATCTCCCATTTGGCTCCCGGCTGCATCATCTTCAAGGCCTCGCTGAAACCTGGAATGACGCCGTTGACCCGATAGGTGGACGGCCCGCCTTTCTTGAAGGAGCCATCGAACTTCTGGCCGTTGAGACGCCGCGCGGTGTAAAGGATCTTCACCTGGTCGGTGCTCTTGGGCATGGGGCCGGTGCCGGGGGTGATGATCTTGTACTGCAGGCCGCTGGCGGTGGTCTGGACACCCTCTTTTAACTTGTTCGCGGTGAGGAATTCCTCTCCCTCCTGGCGTTTGTGTTTCGTCTGTGCCTGCTTCTTCTGCATGCGCTCCATCGCTTCGGCTTCCATGTCCTGAGTGATGTTGCGTTTCAGATCGACCAGCCGCTGGTTCATCTCCTTGGCATCCAGCAGGGGCGGTTTGCCGTCATGGCCGTCATCCAGGCCCAGTTTGAGGGACTGCCGGTCCAGCTCGACCTGCTGCTTTTTGAAGTCGGCGCCGATCTGGTGGCCGATGGTGTAGTTGATGCGGTCGGCCTCGTCGGAGAGCGTGATCTGCTCCTCTGCGAGGCTGCTGCCGGCCAGTAGGCTTAAGGAAATTATGGTTGCCAGTTGCGTGCGCATGGTATGGGGTTCCTCCTGTTGTTTTTGCTGCATCGTGGGGGATCTTAGCAAAGCTTACTGCGAGTGGAAAAAAAAGGGCCGCCCGAAGGCGGCCCACTAAGGGTCTTCTCGTCTAACTTATTGTTATCAGAACAGCTTATCCGGGCAGACGCCGCCTTGAGCTACTGAACCACCGACACAGAACGGCACCATCATCTCATTGTCTTCATGCTCGACGATGTGGCAATGCCATACATACAGGCCGGGCAGGTCGAACTCGGCCTGGATGGTCGTGATCTCACCCGGATAGGTGATCACGGTATCCTTCCAGCCAGCTTCCCAGGCTTCCATACCGTTCGGACCAAGAACCGTAGGGCTCGGACCGCCAAGCAGGTCGGTACGGCCGTTGACCTTGTACTTCACCAGATGTACGTGTATCGGATGGGCATCGGCGGTGATGTTTTTGATGCTCCAGGTCTCGGTAGCGTTGAGATCCGGGCTGGTGGCGATTGGATCGGACCAGAGGGTGATCGAATCGATACCAGCTACATCGGTGGTGCCGAGTACCGCAGCCTTGGGAGCAAAAGGCACCGCAGTAGGCTGTCGGGCAGACGCCGGCAACCGGGATTTCTGGCAGCTGGATCACGTTACCTGCCATATCTACATCGGCGCAGACCAGGGCGGATTCTTCCTCTATCAGCACCAGGTCACGTCCACCGGTGACGGGCGGTGTAGTTCCACCATCAACCAGACCCAACTGCAGGTCCCAAGGGGAGGTGGCGGCAGTGTTGGCATTAGTCAGCTGACCTCCATTGTTACGGATCTCGTCAGTCGGGCTGGTACCAAGCAGCGCGGTGTTGACTACGAACTGCATCACCTGGCCCGTGGTGGAAGGATCAGCCGGGACATCCGGGAAGCCGCCGAAAGGCGCGTCAGGCGCGGTGTTGATCATGCGGATCACTGTGCCGTTGGGCAGGCCGCGGAAATCGACAATGACGTCAGCACGCTCAGCCGGTCCCATCAGCAGGGCCTGCTCCGGGGTGCTCTGGGGAGCCTCGCCGATGATCAATCCATTGTTTACCTCCATATAAGGTAACTGCTCGAAGGCCCAGGCCTGGGGGTTGTAGTTGAGCTGGGTGGCGAAACCGGTGCGTACCGCGGTGACCTTGGGCAGCATCGCTTGATCAGTACCGATGACATAGGAATACAGCTCATTCACCGGCTGCTGATCCTGTTGCCAGGGACCCTTGTAGCCGCCATTGTTGCTGTTGATCTCACGGTACCAGATGTTGCGCGTCACCGTGGTCTGCAGCCCGGTTGCCGGATCGACGATGGGCAGTGACAGGTTCAGGAAGCGCGAGTTGGTGCCGTTCAGCAGGCGCAAACGGTACAGGGATGGAGCCACTTCATGTTGCGGCCAGGTCGTGCCGTTAACCACCATGGTGTTGAAGAAGGCCTCCGGATTCCAGATCGGTGCGATATCGGAGACCTTGTCCTGGGCGTTGTTGCCGGCGAAGCCGATCTGCAGTTCGGGCTCGCCGGGGAACTGCTCAGTACCGGTACCCACAGTACCAGCGACGTTCAGGCCTTCGAAGAAGGCGCGATTGTCCGGGTAGAACAGACTGCCGTCGTCATTGAAAGAGCGGTCCTGGATTGCGATGGGGATCTCGCGATATTTTTCACGGGAGCCGCCCAGGGCTGCCGGAAAGTTGGTGGTAGTCAGGTCTTCACCGGCAACCGGTGAGGGTCCGGGCAGATTGCCGGCAACCAGGCCGGTCTCGCCGCTGACGCCGGCAGGATCACGAATCAACCAGTAACCGGCGGGGCCGGCGTAGACGTTGACGCGGGTCATGCCCAGGGCGTGATCGTGATACCAGAGAGTGGTGGAAGGCTGGTCATTCAGGTAGGTGAAAGTCGCTTTACCATCAATGATATTCTGGTCAAGAGCACCGTCCCGGTCGGTCAGCAGATTGGCGATGGTGCCTTCACAGACATATTCACCGGGGCCGGGTTTCCAGCTCGGATCACCATTCGCATCACGGGGTACACAAGCTACGTTTGATGCATTGGGCAGCCACCAGCCTTCGGTGTAACCGTCACTGCTGGGGCCGGTGTGAGCGCCGTGCACGTGGGTGACGATGGGCACCGGTCCGGTGTACGGATTCTGGCTCTGGCCATGGCAATCGGTGCGCAGTTCGCCCTTGTCGCAACGCGCCCTGGGGTTGGCCCAGTGCAGGGTCTGATCCACCGGCAGCAGATGGGGGCGATATTTACAGTCATTGACACCTTCGGTGCCGATGGTGCCGCCCACTGCACGGCAGCGATCAGGACGCCGCACCAGCTGGTTGATCCAGTCGACGGTGAGCATTGTGTCTTTGGTGGCCTCGATGGTGTAGGCCGGATAGTTGAACTGAGAGTTGGGGGCCGGGGCTACATCAACACCGCCGCCCAGTGCGCTGGAGTTGGGTCGGCGATCGGTGGCCGGGCCGTAGCTCCAGACTGGTGTCGGGGGGAAGGCGTCGGTACGGCCGTTAAGCGTATTCCAGATGCCGCCCGGCAGGATCTGCTGCTTGAACTGACGCATGCCGATGTCGTAGTCATCCGCTACACCGGTGTTTTTCATCACCGGCGGGATGACCAGGGGTGTGACGTACTTTGGAATGTCCAAAGGATTCAGAGTGCCGCCATCCAGCGGGACGGCATTTGCCGCCGTAACGCTGAGCAGCATCGGCACGCAGGCCGAGGCTAGTTTGATTCTATGAATGTTCATTGCTGATCTTCCTCGTTTTTTATGGCTAATAGTCTTGAGCTATTAACAAATTGTTATTTCGATCCTTGTAATTATTTGTTAATTCGTGTTTTTCGCCTGGTGCTCAATCGTTAAACACCGATGGCAATGATTTTGCTGATTTTTCCTCCGCTCATCGTTTCTATCTTGTATATGCCAACTATGTGCTGTCCTTAGACTCATTATTTTTTGTCTTTCAATCCGGTGCAGCATGAAATTCAGCGCCTCGTTTTGTGATCTATCGCCCAAATACCCGGCAAGAATTTCGTTGTTGTGAGATAGCCGTAACGGTGGTCTGATGCGCCTCGGTGTGTCATATCACACACTCTGCTGGGCCATATCACCTGATCTTCCCTTTCCCCAAGCTATTTCCAGGTTAAATTCTTGTGCTTTTTATGTACTGCCTAAATATGGGTAGTACTAGGTATTCCCTGGGTGGGATTAGGTTTATATCGGCTTCCAGCGAGCTGCCGGTGTCTTCTGAGAGGAACTAAAGGATTAAAAAAGTCGGGTTGCGAAGAAAAGGCTTGTTGATAGAAGAAACTTATCGTGAATCCGGCGTGGTTCGAAATTATATCCAACGCAATAAAAAGGGCCGCCCGAAGGCGGCCCAATAATTACCTGGTGGCATTCCAGCTATTGCCGGAGTGCCACCCGTTGGGGGTTAGAACAGCTTGTCGGGGCAGGTGCCGCCGTTTGTCACCGAGTCGCCGACACAGAAAGGCACCATCATTTCGTTATCCTCGTGCTCCAGTATGTGGCAATGCCAGACATACAGGCCGGGGATGTCGAACTCTGCCGCGATGGAGGTGGTTTCACCCGGATAGGCGATCACCGTATCCTTCCAGCCATTCTCCCAGGCCTGCAGGCCGTCTGGTGTGGTGACGGTAGCACTTGGGGTGCCATCCAGGTTGGTGCGGCCGGTAACCTGGTATTTCACCAGATGTACATGAATCGGATGTGCATCTACGGTGAAGTTGTTCAGGTTCCATTGCTCGGTATCAAAAGCCGCCACAGTGGTAACGATGGGGTCGGACCAGAGGGTTACGGCCGGAACGCCTGCGGCATCCACAACACCGAGAACCGCAGCCTTGGGAGCGAAGGGCAGCGCAGTGCCCGGGCAAACGCCGGCGACCGGAATGTCTGCCGTCTGTACCCAGTTGCCAGCTACGTCAACCACATAGCAGACCAGGGCTGATTCCTCTTCCATCAACGCCAGCTCGCGTACCAGGGTTACCGGAGGCGGTGCGCCGCCGTCAACCAGTCCCAGCTGCAGGTTCCAGGGTGAGGTGGCGGCAGTAGCTTCGTTCAGCAGTTGACCTCTGCGGCTGCGTTCCTCATCCGTGGGGCTTGTGCCCAGCAGTGCGCTGTTGACCACGAACTGCATGACCTGGCCGGTGGTGTCCGGATCTGCCGGCACATCCGGGAAGCCGCCAAAAGGTGCGTCCGGTGCGGTGTTGATCATGCGGATCACGGTGCCGTCTGGCAGACCGCGGAAGTCAATCAGGATGTCTGCACGCTCGGCCGGTCCTATCAGCAGAGCCTGAGCGGGATCGGGTGCTGCGGTCTCGCCGGTGATCTTATAATCATTCTCGACAAAATAGGGTGCCGTCTCATTGGCCCAGGCGTCAGGGTTATACAAGAGTCGGGTGGCAAAGCCGGTGCGTACCGCGACGACCTGAGGCAGCATGGATTGCTCGGTGCCGATCTGAAATGCATAGAGCTCGTTGGTGCGCACCTGGCTGGTCTTCCAAGGGCCTTTGTAGTCGCCGGTGTTGCTATTGACTTCACGGTAGTACTGAGTACGCGTCACAGTAGTCTGTAAGCCAGTGGCAGGATCTACGACGGGCAGAGAGAGATTCAGGAAGCGGGAGTTGGTGCCGTTGAGCATGCGCAGGCGGTACAGGGACGGAGCCACCTCATGGGTGGGCCAGGTCGTGCCGTTGACCACCATGGTGTTGAAGAAGGTCTCGGGGTTCCAGATCGGGGCAATATCGGAGACCTTGTCCTGGGCATTGTTGCCGGCAAACTCGATCTGCAGTTCGGGTGCGCCAGGGAACTGCTCATTCACAGTACCCGCTGTGCCCTCGACGTTGAGTCCTTCAAAGAAGGCGCGGTTGTCCGGGTAGAACAGGGTGCCGTCATCGTTGAAAGAGCGGCCCTGCACCACTACCGGTATCTCACGATACTTCTCCCTGGAGCCACCCATGGCGGCGGGGAAGTTGGTGGTGGTCAGGTCTTCCCCTGCGACAGGGGCCGGAGCGGGAAGGTTGCCTGCAACCAGACCGGTCTCTTGGCTCACGCCAGCGGGATCACGGATCAACCAGAAGCCTGCTGGGCCTGAATACACACCGACACGAGTTATCCCCAGGGTGTGGTCATGGAACCAGAGGGTGGATGAGGGCTGGTCGTTGGGATAGCCGAACTTGCCGATGCCCTGTCCCCCCATGGTGGGATCTGTGGTGTTATTGATATTTTGCACGATCATGCCGTTTTTATTGGGCAGCTGGTTGGCCAGGCTGCCCTCGCAGACATATTCTCCGGCTCCGGGGCGCGCGGTAACTTCGTAAGTGATCGGATCACGGGGTACGCAGGTCACATTGCTTGCATCCGGCAGCCACCAGGCCTCGGTATAGCCGTCACCGGAGCTGCCCACATGGGCGCCATGCAGATGGGGGATCATCGGTACGGGACCGCCGTAGGGATTCTGGGTCTGGCCATGACAATCGGTGCGCAGTTCGCCCTTGTCACAACGCGCCTTGGGGTTGGCCCAGTGCAGGGTCTGGTCGATGTCGAACAGGTGCCGTACGTATTTACAGTCGTTGACCTGCTCGTCGACGGTGCCGCAACGGTCCGGGCGGCGAATCAGCTGATTTTCCCAGAAGACGGTGTCTTTGACGTCCTTGGTAGCCTCAACTGTGTAGGCGGGAAGTTAAACTGAGAGTTGGGTGCTGGCGCGACATTGACTGCACCACCTAGAGCCCGTGAGTTGGGGCGGGGATCGCCTGCCGGTCCATAGCCGAATACCGGAGTGGCGGGGAAGGCGTCGGCACGGCCGTTGAGCGTGTTCCAGAGACCGCCTGGCAGAATCTGCTGCTTGAATTTCCGCATGCCGATGTCATATTCATTTGGCGTGCCGTTGTGGTTCATCACTGGCGGTATGACCAGTGGCGTCACATACTTAGGAATGGATAGTGGGTCCAGGGTGCCGCCGGGGAGTGGGACGGCATTTGCCGCTGTCATGCTCAGCAGCAGCGGCATACAGGCTGATGCCAGTTTTGTCGTTTTCATCTTCATCGCTGTTCTTCCTCGATATTATTTTTTGGCGTATAGCAAATGGGCTATCTAACAAGTTTTTATTGGATTGCGTTCTGATTAAGGGATAAGTCTGCTGCCTGGCGCTGTAGCTGAATGATTGGCAGCTGTATGTATGATGCTTCCTCCGTTATTCCTTGAATCCGTCAATTGCGGATCATCCGTCGTTGCAGTTGAGCTTAGGCGTGATGGTTTTGTGAGTTGATACTCAGAAAATCGCCAGCTATTTCGTTAGGATTTGGAACCGCTGATAGTGGTAATTCAGATCCCCAAAATGTGTTATTTCACACACTCACTGGGGGATATCACCTGCCGTTCCCTCTTCCCAAGTCATTTCCAGTGTGCAGTTTTTCTTTTTGTGCTGATGCAAAATATGGGGTGTAGTGTGTATTCGAGTGGTAGGATAGGATTCATATTCCTTAAGGGATAATCCCTAAAAATATCGTTTAATTCCTAGTTAAGTGCTTGGGTATTTCCGAATGGAGTTCAGGAGTTTGCTCCGAAATGGGCGGGTAGATAGGCGGAATTACTCAACGTGTCGTGAGTATTCCGGTCCCTGTAAAACAGTCTAGGAAAAGTAACTTATATCGATTTATGCTCGATCCAGGTGTGAAGATTAGGTCGTCAGGTTGACTCTACATTCAGGCGCACTAAATCAGTTGCAAGTCAGTGGCAGCGAAGGCGTCATCGCGCGTGTGCTGTCCAGTCCAGCGTGATTCATCCAGTGGTTGAGCATGTCATTTGAAACAAACCAGCATTCAATCAACGCATTATTATCAGAATGGAGCGGTCAACTGCCGTTTCCAGGTTGATGACTGATATAAAAAAGGCCGCCCAAGGGCGGCCTTTTTTTTCCATCTGAGTGGTGCAACTATTGCGGGAGCACCACCGTCCGGTGTTTAGAACAATTGTGCGGGGCAGTCGACCCCCGGTGTTCCGACACACATCGGCACCATCATCTCGTTATCCTCGTGCTCGACGATATGGCAGTGCCAGACGTAGAGACCGTTGATATCGAAATGCGCCGCGATCGAGGTGATTTCACCCGGATAGCTGATTACCATGTCCTTCCAGCCATTCTCCCAGGTCTGTACGCCATTGTTTCTGTTTCTCCAGTCAGAGATGATGCTGGGTCCGCCACCAATCGCGGCCCGGCTCAGGACCTCGAATTTAACCTGATGCACATGGATCGGGTGACCGTCGACGGTGAAGTTCCAGATGTCCCACTGCTCCGCATCGTTTGATACGATATTGGTGACGATCGGATCGGACCAGAGTGTCACGGCGGGTGCGCCAGCGGCATCCACGGTGCCCAGTACTGCGGCCTTGGGGGCAAAGGGCAAGGCAGTAGCTGTCGGGCAGACACCGGCAACCGGCACCTCCGGCAGCTGGATCACGTTACCGGCTGCATCCACCTCGGCACAGACCAGGGCGGACTCCTCCTCGATCAACGCCAGTTGGCGTGGTACCGGATTGGTTACAGTGACCGTATTGCCGTCAATCGGGGTAAAGGTCAGGTCCTCCACATTGGAGGCGGCCGTTAGCGGGTTGAGCACCTCGCCGGTGACGGGATCGCGCAGCTCGTCGGTGGGGCTGGCTCCGAGCAGGGCGTGGTTGACCACGTACTGCATCACCTGGCCGGTGGTGGTCGGGTCCGCGGGTACGTCGGGAAAGCCGCCAAAGGGAGCATCTGGCGCGGTGTTGGTCATGGTGATGATGGTCCCGTCAGGCAGACCGCGGAAATCTATAATCACATCGGCGCGCTCGGCGGGTCCCAGCAGCAGGGCCTGTTGTGGATCGGGTGCGGGTTTTGGCAAGAGGACAGTCCGAGTCCACTGGTTGATGTTACGCAGAATGCCGCCTCTGAGTTGGGTTGCAAAACCGGTCCTGATGGCTACTGCCTGGGGCAGCAGGCTCTGGTCGGCACCAATCTGGTAGAAGTCTAGCTCACTGATCGGCAGGGTAATCTGACGCAATTGTCCGCGATTCCGTCCAAACAGCCTCGGTACCCAGATTGTTTTTCCGACTGTAATGGGGTTGCCTGCCGCATCGGTGACCTTGAGTGCCATGTTGAGGAAGCGGGAATTGGCGCCGTTCAACAGCCGGAACCTATACTGGGCGGGGGCAACCTCGAGTTTTGGCCAGGTTACACCATTCACCACCATGGTGTTGAAGAAGGCCTCGGGGTTCCAGATCGGCGCGATATCCGAGGGTAGGGCGTTCAGATCACTGTCTTGGTCGAAGTTGATCTGCAGTTCAGGCGCACCCGGGAACTGTTCAGTACCCGTGCCGGCAGTACCGGCGACGTTCAAGCCCTCGAAGAAGGCGCGGTTGTCAGGATAAAACAGGGAACCATCCGCATTGAAGGAACGATCCTGAATGACTGTTACTATCTCACGGATACCGTCACGGGTCGTGAATGCGCCCATAGTGCCATGGGTACTCAACTCAGTAACGGTCTGACCTGCAACCGGCGCCGGACTCGGCAGGATGGAGCCGGCGCCCAGGCCGGTTTCACCGCTCACGCCGAGAGGATCGCGAACCAGCCAGAAACCGGCAGGACCGGCATAGACATTGATCCGGGTCATGCCCAGAGAGTGGTCATGATACCAGAGGGTGGTTGAGGGCTGGTCGTTCTGGTAGACATAATTAGCAACACCTGGCGTGACATTGGTGTTGACGGTGACTGGCGCCGGTGCGGTCGGTCAGCAGGTTGGCGATGGTGCCCTCGCAGACCACGTTCCAGGTGACGGTGTCCGCGTCATAGCCAGTCGGTGTGCTGACAGGTACACCATTCATATCCCGGGACACGCAGGTGATGTTGTTGGCGTCCGGCAGCCACCAGGCTTCGGTGTAGCCGTCACTGTCCCCCGACACATGGGTGCCATGCACATGGGTGACCATCGGCACGGGCCCGGTATAGGGTTGGTCGGTCGTACCATGGCAGTCGGTGCGTACCTCACCGGTAGAGCAGTCCGCCAGGGGATTGGCCCAGTGCAGGGTCTGGTCTACGGCGAACAGGTGGGGGAGTGCGTCACCATTGGCATCTATCAGGTCGTTAATCCAGTTCACCGTGGTCCCGGCATCCTTGATATTTTCAATGGTATAGGCCGGGTAATTGAATTGGGAGTTGGCTGCAGGAGCAATACCACCCGCAGGCAGGGGGTCTGCAGCCGGTCCATAGCTCCAGACTGTAGTGGCGGGTAAGGGATTGGTAATGGCTGGGTTCATGGTAGCCCAGATTCCACCGGGTAGAATCTGCTGCTGGAACTGTCGCACGGCAATGTCATAGGTATCGGGAATAGTAGCGCCCGTTATCGGGTCGACTGCCATTTTCATGACCGGCGGGATGACCAATGGTGTCACGTATTTCGGAATGGTCAATGGATCCAGGGTGCCACCGGGCAAAGGCACTGCATTTGCCGCTGTCATGCTCAGTAGCAGCGGCATGCAGGCCGCTGCCAGTTTTGTCGTTTTAAAATTCATCGTTGTGATTCCTCGAGTTATATTTTTTTGGCTAATAGCAAATCGGCTATCTAAACAAGTTGTTATTATCAATCCGTTCTGATTAGGTGTTTGCCTGCTGTCTGGCGCAGTAGCAGACTGACCGGCAGCAGTTGATTAAAAATGCTTCCTCCGTTATTCCTTAGAATCCGTCAATTGCGGATTGTCCATCGTTACAGCATGGAATTCGGCGCCATGATTTTGTGAGCTGTTACTCAAAAAGCGGCCAGAAATTTCAGTAGGCTTTGGACGCCTGCTATGTGGTGAGTCAACTCCCAAAAATGCGTCATTTCACACACTCGTTGGGTGATATCACCTGCACTTCCCTCTTCCCAAGTCATTTCCAGTGTGCAGTTTTTCTTTTCGTGCTGATGCAAAATATGGGGTGTAGTGTGTATTCGAGTGGTAGGATAGGATTCATATTCCTTAAGGGATAATCCCTAAAATATCGTTCAGTCACCAGGATGCTTATTGGGAAATCCCGCATGAGACCCTGCTGTTATGGTTTGAGGCGGGTTGCTGGTTGAGTGGAATTACTCAGAATGTGCTGTGTATTGCGGTCCCCTTGAAACAGACAGGAAAACGGAATTTATTTCGATAATCTGCTCGCTGCAGGTGTGGAAATGCGATTGTTTGGTTGAATGTGCATTTAGACGAGCCAAATCCGTTACGCTTCAGTGGCAACCAGGGCGTAAAAGTGCGTCAAGTCCAAAAATTAACTATAAAAAAGGCCGCCCGAGGGCGGCCTTGCTAAGCCATCTGCGAGGATGACAGTTACCATGCGTTCATCGGGTTACTGGACTGGCGGTGTGCAGTTGGCCGGGTCGCCGACGCAGTAGGGCACCATCATCTCATTGTCCTCATGAGACAGGATGTGGCAGTGCCAGACATACAGGCCGGGGATATCGAACTGTGCCTTGACCCGGGTGATCTCGTCGGGATAGGCGATCACCGTGTCCTTCCAACCTGTCTCCCAGGGCTCAGGTCCCCGTACTGCACCAGTCAGTATGCCCTCGCGATTGACTACCTCGAATTTCACCAGGTGAAGATGGATCGGATGGGCGTCCGCGGAACGATTCCACAGCTCCCAGGTTTCCACTGCGTTCAATGCCGGGTTGGTGCTGATGGGATCATCCCACAACTGCGCAGTACCTCCTTGAGAACCATTGACTCCCAGCACAGCCGCCATGGGAGCGAAGGGGTCACTGCCAGCCGGGCAGCCGACAGTCGGATCACCAGTAACATGGGTGATAGCGCCGGTAGCTGCATCAACCTCTACGCACAACAGGGCAGATTCCTCTTCCAGGAGTGCGAGATCCCGGGTGACGCTGGAGGCCCCGAGTTTGGGAGCGCCACCAGGTTTGGGGTCAAGCGTGAGATCGGCCACCGGAGTGCTGCTGTCGCCACTCGCTTTGTTGATACTCATATTGACCATGAACTGTATGACCTGGCCCGTTGTGGAACTGTCGGCAGGCACATCCGGGAAGCCGCCGAAGGGGGCGTCCGGCGCGGTATTGATCATGCGTATAATTGCGCCATCGGGCAGGTTGCTGAAGTCCACGATGACATCATGACGCTCCGCCGGACCCATCAGCAGCGCCTGTTGCGGATCAGACCCGGCTATGGGCGTCACGCCGGTTCCCACATCCGTCCCGTCACCGGGCAGAGGGGTGGCGAAGCCGGTCTCGATCCTCACCACATTCGGCAGCAGGCCCTGCTCCGAACCGATCTGGTAGAAGGGGATTTCGGCGCCGAGCGAGTCATCGGCCGTACCCATCACACCATCGCCACCGGCATCGACCACCTCAAACAGGGCGAGGTTGAGGAAGCGCGAGTCGGAAGCATTCAACAGACGAAAGCGGTAACGTTCCGAGGCCACTTCGAGCTGCGGCCAGGTTCTGCCATTCACCACCATGGTGTTGAAAAAGGCCTCCGGATTCCATACCGGGGCGATATCGGAACCGTTCTGCGGGGGCAGGAACGGGAAAGTCCCGTCTGCCGTGACCAGGGAGGACATGTTGTCGTTCAGGCCGAAAGACTGTCCATCGCCCAAGCCTTCGAAAAACTGACGATCCGCCGGATAGTACTGAGAACCATCCAGATTAAAGGACTTCGGCTGAATGCCAATCGGTATCTCCCGAACCGAGTCCCTGTCTGCGCCGGGCGTATTGGGATTACTGCCTAACACAGGCCCGGGTCCGGGAAGACTCTGACCCTCGGCCAAACCCGATTCGCTGCCGTCGCTGTTACGAATCAGCCAGAAGCCGGCGCCGGCGGCATAGACGTTTAAGCGGGTCATACCCAGGGAGTGGTCGTGAAACCAGAGAGTAGAAGTAGGCTGGTCGTTGGTGTATTGATAAGTGGCCGAGCCGGTGCCTGGCGCGCCGCCGTTGATATCATCGTAGAAGGTGCCTTGAGTGGCGTAGCCGGCGGGGATGTCGTTGGCGTCAGGCAGCCACCAGGCCTCGGGATAGCCGTCACTGATGGGGCCGACATGGGCGCCGTGCACATGGGTGACCATGGGGATGGGACCCGTATAGGGCTGATCACTGGCACCGGCACAATCGGTTCGCGGAATGCCGTCTGCACAATCCTGATTCGGTGCGGCCCAGTGCAGCGTCTGATCGACGACTGGGTTACCCGCAGCATCCGTGATGATGTGGGGCAGGAAATTGCATTCCGGCTTTCTGCCTGCGCCCTTGCCATGGTGACCGTTATCGTCATCGCCATGGTGACCATCATCGCCACGGCCTCTGCCGTTCTTATTATCAGCGTAACGGCTTCGGCTGTTCTTATCGTCATCGTATCGGCTTCGACCTCGACTCACTCTATCGTCGCCACCGCGCTTATCTCCATGATCACCATGATGACCGCGGTCATCATCGTCATCGCCATCATCAAAGCACTCCTCCGGGTCCTTCACCAGTTGGTTGATCCAGGTGACCGTAGTGAGGGTGTCTTTGGTTACTTCGAAGGTGAAGGCCGGGTTGAAGAAGGTGTTGGGACGATCAGGGTCACCATAACCCCACAGGGTCGTGACCGGAAAACCTTCTGGCAGGATCTGTTGCGTGATCTGACGCAGCGCCATTTCGACCTCCATGGGACTGCCGTTATCATCATACAGCGGTGGTGGTATCACCAGTGGCGTCACATATTTGGGTATTGAAAGTGGGTCCAGGCTTCCTCCGGGCACGGGTTGGGCGTTTACCGTCGTCACGCTCAGCAAGAGTGGTACACAGGCCGATGCTACCTTTGTCTTGTTGAATTTCATTGTTGTTCCTCCAATGATCGGTCAGTACTTAAGATCCATCAAAATGTTGTTATGCAGGTGGTGAGTTTTCTACCTGGTGCTGAAGCTGAAATTACCGGTAGATTTTGCTTGGGTGGTCTATCCTCCGTTATTCCTTGAGTCCGCTGTTTGTGGCATGAGACTTTAAGTCTTCTTTTTGTGAACTGATGCACAGAAATATGAGATAAATTTCTATAGCATTTGAAGTGCTTTTCAGGCTGGATTCGATCCAAATTGTGTGTCATTTCACAGACTCAATCGGGTGTAATCACCAGCTGTTGCCGCTTCACGAGCCAGTCCCAATCTACAGTCTTCCCTTTTTACGCCATCCAGAAAAATGGGGTGTAGTGTGTATTCGCCGGGGTGGATAGGATTCAGATTCGTGTCGGGATAAAATCTAAAATCACCGTTTAAATCCTAATTTCTGGACTGGTAATTCCGTACAGGGTCCTGACTGTGTGATTTAAACTGGCTGGGCGGTTGGGGAAGTTACTCGGGTGCTGGCGAGTGTTCCGAGGTCTGTATTGCGGCTCAGGCAACTGAGTTGATTCTGATTTTTTATTCCATCCAGCGGTGAATCAATGCAGGTCACTGACACAGGCCGGAATCGCCTGTGTTGCGCTTATTCCGCCTGCCTCAGGCTCTGCAGGGGTGGCCGGATGACCAGGGGCCAGGCGGAGAGCAGTCCGGCCAGGCCAATCCCCAAAGTAGCGCCACCCACACCACTGAGCCAGAGCCAGGGAGAAAAACCGTAATCCAGCTGGAAGATCTGTTGCGCCAGCAGCTGTCCGGTGATGAAGGCGCCGATCGAGGCGAGCAGTCCAGCCAGCAGGCCGAGCATGGCGAATTCGATGGCGGCTGCACCGAGCAGCTGCCGGCGTGAAGCGCCCAGGGTGCGCAGGATCGCGGACTCGTGGCTGCGCGCTTCGGCTCCCGCCAGGATGCCTGCATAGAGCACCAGCAGCCCGGCTGCCAGAGTGAAGAGAAAGATATACTCCACAGCGGCGCTGCCCCGGTCCATGACCCGTCGTACCTGGGCCAGAATGGCGGAGACATCCAACAGGGTCACATTGGGAAAACGTTTGATCAGCTGCGCAACCACATTCTCCCGGCTCGGGTCGAGATAGAAGCTGGTGATGTAGGTGGCTGCCTCATTCTGCAGGGTGGCGGGGGAACCCATGACGAAGAAATTCACATTGAAGCTATCCCACTTTACCGTGCGCAGGCTGGTCACCGGGGCGCTGAAGGAGCGGTCTCCCATGCGATAGGTAAGCCGGTCGCCAAGCGCGATGCCGAGGGTCTCGGCGATGCCTTCTTCCACGGAAAATTGTGGTGCTGCGGCCTCATTTCGCCACCACTCACCGGCCACAATCTGATTGTCCGATTGGGGCTGCATGCCCCAACTCAGGTTGAACTCCCTGGCGGCGAGGCTCTGGGCCCTCGGGTTCCGATAGGCCTCCGGTATCACCGGCTGCTCGTTGATATGCGAGAGACGGCCGCGAATCATCGGATGCAGGCCGGAATTCTGAATAGCGTGCTGCTTGAGAAACGCTTCCAGCTCGGCGCTCTGCTCGGGCAGGATGTTGATCAGGAAGCGATTGGGTGCGCCGGCTGGCAGGGTGTTCTCCCAGGCGCTGAGCAGGTCGACCCGCACCACCGCCAACAACAGAATGGCCATGATCCCCAGGCCGAAACCGCACACCTGCAGCAGGGTAGTGCCGGGATGGCGGCTGAGCGAGGCGAGCCCGAAGCGTTGAATGCCCCTGGCCCGCTGCTGGAGTCTGCCGGCGATGCGGATCAGCAGCAGGGCGAGCAGACTCAGCACCAGAAGCAGCGCCATGACGCCGGCCAGCAAGGTGGCGGCAAGACGGGCTTCACCCGCCTCCCAGAATATCAGCAGCGCCAAGGCGCAGAGCGCCGAGAGCCCGAGCAGCCAGGGGCCGGGCTGCCTGGCTGAGAGTTCACGCCGCAATACCCGCAGGGGCGGCACTTTGGGCAGTTTGAGCAATGGGGGCAAGGCGAAGCCGAACAGGGTGATGGCGCCGGTTGCGAGGCCGGTGAGCAGCGGGCGGGGCGAGGGTGGCGGCAGAGACTGACTCAGCCAGTCGCCGAGCAGGGAGGCGAGTACCGTCTGGGCGAAATAACCGATCATCGCGCCAGCCAGACCGCTCAACAGCACCAGCAGCAGAAGACGAATCAGCAGTGTGTTGCGCAAAAAGTTGCTCTGTGCGCCGAGACAGCGCATCACTGCCACGGCATCGGACTGGCGCTCCACCATACGCCGGGTGGACAGCGCCACCGCCGCTCCGGTGACCAGCACCGTGACCAGCGCGGCCAGAGAGAGAAACCGGGAGCCACGCTCCAGGGCGTTACGGAACTCGGGGCGGGCGTCGCTGATCGAGAGGATGCGCGCACTGTCCGGCAGGCGTGGTTCGCTCCAGGCCTGAAATCGCGCCACCGGCTTGGCAGGGCCCGCCAGCAACAACCGGTGTTTCACCCGGCTGGCGGCGCTTACCAGGCCGGTGGCGGGAATGTCCTGCAGATTGAGCATCACCCGCGGCGCCAGCTGGAACAGGTTGCCGCCCCGGTCCGGCTCCAGTTCGATCAGGCGTTCGACGCTGAACCGGCTTTCACCCAGGCTGAGGCTGTCTCCGGGGCGCAGATCGAGCAGCACCAGCAGGCGCGATTCGATCCAGACCTTGCCTGGAGAGGGTCCGCCCTGCGCCACCTGCACAGGTGCATCCAGGGTATTGCGCACCAATAGCTGCCCGCGCAGGGGATAGCCGGCGCCGACGGCCTTGACCTGCACCAGCTGTGGTTCATCCTGTCCCATCACCACGCTGGGAAAGGAGAGGGTATGGGCAAGGCTGAGGCCGTCCGCCGCGGCCTGCTGTTCGAACTCATCCGCCAGCAGGTTGGAGGACTCGATGACCAGATCTGCCGCCAGCAACTCGTTGCCCTGTTGCTGCAGCGCCTGCTCCACCCGGTCGGTAAAGAAACCCACCGAGGTGACAGCGGCCACCGCGAGGATCAGCGAGAAGCTCAGCAGACGCAGTTCACCACTGCGCCACTCCCGCCAAAGACCGATCAGGGCGAAGCGCCAGGTCCTCATGTGATGACTTCCAGGCGGCCCTGGTCGAGCAGCAGTCGGCGGTCACAGCGTTGCGCCAGCTCCGCATCGTGGGTGACCAGGATCAGGGCGACATCGATCTGTTTGCGCAGCTCCAGCAGCAGGTCGATGATCTGTCCGCCGGTGGTCTGATCCAGGTTGCCGGTAGGTTCGTCGGCAAACAGGATCTGTGGTCCAGGCGCGATAGCGCGGGCAATAGCGATGCGTTGCTGTTCACCGCCGGAGAGCTGCCGGGGGTAGTGGTCGGCGCGCTGCGACAGGCCGACCTGCTGCAGGGCATCCAGGGCATCCTTGCGCGGCTGAGGGTGACCGTGCAGCTCCAGCGGCAGCAGAATATTCTCCAGGGCTGTGAGGGTGGGCAGCAGCTGAAAGTTCTGAAATACAAAACCGATCTTGCCGGCGCGCAGAGCGGCGCGGCTGTCTTCATCCAGACCACTGAGGCTCTTGCCCAATAACCTGACTTCGCCCGTGGTGGCTTGATCGAGGCCGGCGAGCAGACCCAGCAGGGTGGATTTGCCGGAACCGGATGCGCCCAGGATCGCCACCGCTTCACCCGCGTTCACTGCCAGATTCAGTTGATCAAGAATAGTGAGTTCCCCGCTGGGGCCGATTACAATCTTCTGCAGATTGCTTGCCTGCACCTGCAGGTTGGAATGCTCTGTTGTTGCCATAGCCCGTATTGTTTGTTGATATGCTGCTAAACCCAAGCGGATTTCACTTGTCCTATGGACAGGCCCCTTGAGGCGAGGTTCATTTTACTTAATATCATGTTGAAAAAGTTAATAGTCACAATCTTTGTAGTACTGTTGTGCTCAGCAATGCCGGCCAGGTCCGCAGAGCGTTCTATCCTGGTGCTTGGAGACAGCCTCAGCGCCGCCTATGGAATCAGTATGGAGGCCGGCTGGGTCAACCTGTTGCAGCAACGCCTCGATGCACGCCGGTTATCCTGGCGCGTCATCAATGGCAGCGTGACCGGGGATACGACAGCGGGTGGATTGTCGCGTCTGCCACCCTTGTTGCAACAGCACCAGCCCGACATCGTGATCATTGAGCTGGGTTCCAACGATGGCCTGCGCGGGCTCAGTTTCAAACAGATGAAGAAAAATCTTAACGCGATGATTGAAGCTGTCGAGAAGAGCGGTGGGCAGGTGCTGCTGATCGGGGGCAGGCTGCCGCCGAACTACGGGGCGGCCTACACGGAAGCCTTTTACCAGTTGTTCCAGGAGGTCGCCGCGTCGCGCTCCCTGCCGCTGACCCCGTTTCTGATGGAAGGCGTCGCCCAGGACCGGGACCTGATGCAGGCGGATGGTTATCACCCAGCTGAGGCCGCGCAACCCCGCCTGCTGGAAAATGTCTGGCCGGCGCTCGAGATGTTGCTCTGAGTAAGGGCCTAGGGCCTGTCACTCGCGCGGGATTGGCTTGAAGTTACCGGGAATGCGCAGATACCCGGAGGGCAATGGCTTGGTGGAAAGCGATTTCAGTTGCAGTGTTTTGTGGCTTTGCAGGTCTTCACTCGACACTGAGACAAATTTTTCGTCAGGGGTTGCGGTGCCGAGCCAACCGAGATTGCGTTCACGGGCCATCTTGAACAGTCGTCCGAGTGAGCGCAGTTCGCGTTCGGTAATTCCCAAATGGACCTTGTCGGCCATGCAGTGGGTCATGACAGGTAGCGCGCCCGCCAGCTCCTCAATTATCCGGCACTCGATGCCAGCGATTTTTTGCTTCTTGTTGGTCAGCCGCAATGTGGCTTGTTGACTTGCCCCCGCTGTTTCAGCGCTGCTCTCAGCTGTCTTACCCCCGGTGGGTTGCTCATCAGTTGCAGGCAGCGCAGGCGCAGCGGTTTTTAACTGAGCCTGTGCGGCTTCCGTTGACGTGACCGCTGTTTTTCCCTGAGCTGCGGCAGGTTTCGGAGCGATGGCTGCATGCAGGGTCGGTTTCACCTCCGGGGTCAGGAGAGTGTAACTGCGGGTGGACTTGTCAACCTGGTAGAGAGGGAAAAATTTGCCGGTCTGGTACAGCAGGTAGGTATCGGGGGTGACAGGATCATCGATGCGGGCGAAAAAACGGGCAAGGGAAAAGGTTTTGATGCGGTCTTCCATGTCCGGGCCGCTCAGTTGATAGTTGAGTGTGACGTCGGCATAAGCGGGCTCGGCGCACAAGACGGCGATGCCGGCTGCGATTATCAAGGGTTTTTTCATCTGATGGGTTCCTCCATGGCGCTAGCGACAAACATAGTTGCGGTATGCAGGTCAGGGATGAAGATTAGACCCATGAGCGGTATCTTCACAAATTCGCGCTGCATCGATTTTCATGCCCTTGCGGCAGCAAGTCGACAGCGCCTGATTTGGTGTTATTTCCCTGTGCAGTTGCTACTGATGCGAGCATTCCGCAGAATTATATATCCCTTTTTTCTCAATTCGGCAGTCTACCATGGCGGCGCCAGTCGGACTGGCCAGGATGTCAGTGTATGAAGTAAGGGTGATTGCGGAGGGCGCCTTGTGCATAACCCTATCTGATGAGGGCGTATGACCCGGTCTGGCCGCTGCTCAAGGGACTATTTTAATCTAAGGCAGGTCTGATTAAATCCATCCTTGGTTTTATCTGAGCATGGAAACGAAAAATGCGATTCTGCGTTTCCTTGATTCTCAATCGCTTCAGCGATTGAGAATGGCAAATATCCTTGTGTCGCATGCAGGTTAGAATCAATCAACCCTTACTTAGCTGGCCAGTTGTAATTCACTCATGACCTGATTCCGTCCACTGCTCTTGGCGATGTAGAGGGCCTGGTCTGCGCGCTCCAGAAGATCATCCCGCGCCTCTCCCTGTTTCATGCTTGCCGCGCCCACCGAGATGGTGACGCCGGGTAACCTTTCACGCGACTTGCGCTTGACCAGGGCAATCTTGGCAACTGCTTCGTGAATGATATTGGCAAGATCCAGGGCCTGCTCGATATTTGTATTCGGCATCACCACGATGAACTCCTCTCCACCATAGCGGGCCGCGATACCCGCTTCTGAGGTATGTTGTTTCAGGGTGGCGCCTACCCGGCGGATCACCTCGTCGCCAATAAGGTGTCCATAGGTATCGTTGAATTTCTTGAAGTGATCGATGTCTACCATCAGGATCGACAGTGGAGTGTCGAGATTAACTTCCTGATCTAACAGCTGATCCAGCTTGCTGTCCAGTGCCTTGCGATTGTAGAGGCCGGTCAGCGCATCTGTACAGGCTTCCAGGCGGGCTTCATCCAGCTCATCTTGTAGTTTGTTTATCTCCTGATTGCTCGCCTCGAGTTGGTCTTTCAGTCTGTGGCTGACCTGCTGGGTCTGTTTGGTCGCCTGCAGCAGGTTGGCCGCAATGACTCTGAAGCTGCTCATCTCCGGTTTAAGATCCAGCTGGCTGATCTGTTTTTCGAGCAGCTTCCCATAGGCATCGAAGTCGTTGGAAGCTGTGCCTATGCCCTGCAGGGTCTGAAACAGGATCTGGTTGATGTCGGTGACATGGCTATCGAGCTTTTCCATGTCGCTGCCGAGCAAATAACGTTCGAACAGGTTCTCCAGGAAATAGCTATCCAGGATTGCGCCGCGCTCAATTGTCTTCTCGATATCCTGATTCAGTGCAGGATGGCGATTGGCGGCATATTCATAGGCCACGGTATAGTTTGTCGGTGTCGGGGGGATCTTGTTTTCGAATAAAAGCTTCTGCGCCTGGTTGTAGTATTCTAGCGTCTGCTCGGCTGTGTCTTGAAATTTGTTGGGCGTCATATGGGCCATGTATTTAACTACCTTTATTTTAGTTATAACGTCCGCTGTTTCGTTGCCAGACAAGCTATGATGCTCATGCAGTCCAGTTTGAATCAGTGACTTCCAAGTCTGCCTGTTCAGCCGATGCAACCCGGTTGGTGCATAAAGACGCGGAAGATCAGAGTATTGCATCGACCTGGCATTTAAAATCTTTAATTCTTATTCCCTTGGGACAGATGAATCAGACACGGGCGGTTACCGATCATGTCGATCACTAAGGCGGGTGTAACAGGCGCGCTTTTACTGTTTGTAGTCATGTGTCTGCAGGCCTGCGGTGATCAATCCACTGAGCGCAGGCAGACTTTGTATGTCTTTGGTACGCTGCTGGAGATCTCGGTGTATTCCGATAATGCCCTGGCGTTTCAGGAGGCGACCAACAACCTGGATAAGACGTTCCAGGCAATGCACCGCGATTGGCATGCCTGGCAGGGGGATGGTGAACTCGTCAGGCTGAATCGCGCCCTGGCTCGAGGTGAGTCTTTTTCTGTCAGTCGGGAACTGGCGGAGCTGTTGGCGCGGGGCAAAAGATACTCCGCACAGAGCGATGGCCTGTTCAACCCGGCCCTCGGGCGGCTCATCGGTCTGTGGGGTTTTCATCAGGATGAGCTGCCGCAAGGCCCACCGCCCGAGGAAGACGCCATCGGGGAATTGGTTGCAGCGGCGCCGCAGATGTCTGATATGCAGCTCGAGAATTCACGGGTGAGCTCAGTCAATCGGCAGCTGGAGATCGATCTTGGGGCTTATGCGAAGGGCTATGCCCTGAACCTCGCAATTGCACAGTTGCGAGCCGCAGGCCTGGAGAACGCCATCGTGAACGCCGGCGGCGATCTCTGTGCCGCCGGCCGGCATGGCGAACGGCCCTGGCGGATTGGTATCCGTCATCCGCAGGGCTCAGGGGTGATTGCATCGCTGGAGGTGTCCGGGGATGAGTGCGTGCTCACTTCAGGCAATTATGAGCGCTACCGGGCGCACCAGGGCATACGCTATTCCCATATCCTCGATCCGCGCACCGGCTACCCGGTAGAGCATATCGCATCCGCAACGGTGATCAGCCCGGATGGAGGCTTGGCGGATGCAGCTGCCACCGCTCTGAGTGTCGCGGGGCCGGACGCCTGGCAGAGGATCGCACGACAGATGGGAGTGGATCAGGTGATGCTGGTGGACGAGTCGGGACGGGTCTATCTGACCCCGGCGATGCAGGCCAGAATCCGCTTCGAGAGCGAGATAGCTGAACTGATCGTGGCGCAGCCTTAGTTGTTTATTTGATCCTGTGCACAACATCGACCACAGCAGCAGTCAGCTGTCGCAGGTCGGCATCATCAATGATGTAGGGCGGCATCAGATAGACCAGGCGTCCGAAGGGGCGGACCCAGACGCCGGCCTCGACAAACATCGGTTGAATGGTCTGCATATCCACCGCTTTGTACAACTCCACCACACCAATCGCGCCCAGCACCCGCACCTCCTTTACCTGCTCAAGCTCATGGCAGGGGGCCAACCCGCTGCGCAGACCGGATTGCAACCGGCTGATGCTTTGCTCCCAGGGTGAATCGAGCAGCAGTCGCAGGCTGGCCAGCCCTGCGCTACAGGCGAGTGGATTGGCCATGAAGGTCGGTCCGTGCATAAACAGACCCGGCTCGCCCTCACTGATGGTGCGACTGACCGCGGTGGTGGTGAGGGTTGCCGCCAAGGTCAGATAGCCACCGGTGAGCGCCTTGCCAAGGCACATGATATCTGCCGTCACAGCAGCATGCTCGCAGGCAAAGAGCCGCCCGGTGCGGCCAAAGCCGGTGGCGATCTCATCCAGGATCAGCAGCACCCCGTAACGATCGCACAGGGAGCGGACCCGTTGCAGATATTCCGCCGCATAGAAATACATGCCGCCGGCGCCCTGCACGATGGGTTCGAGGATGACTGCGGCTATTCTGGCGTGATTGTCTGCCAGCTGCTGCTCGAAGGGCTGGATGTCATCATCACTGCAGGGCTCACCAAAGCGGCAGGGTGGTGCGTCGACGAAAAACTGGCGGGTCAGCACATCGGAAAAGAGGCTGTGCATGCCGGTGACCGGATCGCACACCGACATCGCACCAAAGGTATCGCCATGATAGCCTTGGCGGAGCGTCAGAAAACGCTGTTTGGATGGCCTGCCTCTGGCGTGCCAGTACTGAATCGCCATCTTCATGGCGATCTCCACCGCGACCGAGCCGGAGTCGGCGAAAAACACGCTCTGCAGTGGTTCTGGCGTGAGTGAAATGAGCTGCTCCGCAAGTTCCACTGCGGGTTGGTGAGTGAGGCCGCCGAACATTACGTGCGCCATGGAATGCAGCTGTTTCTCAAGCGCTAGGTTCATCTCCGGATGGTTATAACCGTGGATCGCACACCACCAGGAGGACATGCCGTCGATCAGTTCACGCCCGTCGGCCAGGCGCAGACGCACACCCTGGGCTGACGCCACCGGATAGACCGGCAGATTGGCGCCAATCGCACTGTAGGGATGCCAGACATGCTCCCGGTCATAGTCGATCCAAGGTTGTTGATGGGGTTTGTTGCTGATCATATGCAGGGTCTTTGGGGTCATCACAGCAGGAGATTAGCAGATTATTCAATGGAATCCCCGGTCTGCTGGACTGTCGGCAGCTCTCCGCGCAAGGAATACTCAGGCTTGCAACGTTGTTTTTGCGACTTGCAATATGTTCTATGATGGCGCCCGCCAAGCGGAGTTATCCCGTTTCCTATAAAACAGTCATAGATAGAGGTGAAGTAAGATGGACAAACCAAAGGTAGCTGCTAAGCAGCCCATAGCTGTGGAACTGACTGCAGGTAATGAGTATTGGTGGTGTGCCTGTGGTAAATCCGCGGGTCAGCCGTTCTGTGACGGCTCCCACAAGGGTTCGGGATTAGACCCGCTGAGCTTCAAAGCTGCAAAATCGGGCGAAGCCTGGCTGTGCCGCTGTAAGCAGACAAAAACTCCTCCCTATTGCGATGGCAGTCATAAAAAACTTGATTGATTCGTGATTTTCAGAATTGCAGCGACGACTGCTGATGGTCTTCGTGCTGCAGGTATTCAATACGGTTTCGACCGTTGTTTTTCGCCAGATAGACCGCTTCATCAGCACTCGCCAGCAGGTGCTCCCCCATCTCCTTGTGGGGGGTCTTGCCGAGCATGGGCAGGGTTTCGCTTACCCCGATGGAGACGGTGAGCTTGATAGCGTTGCCGTCGTCCAGCGTTATCGGCGAGGTTGCCACCTCCAGCCGGATGCGCTCTGCGAGCATTGCTGCCTCATCCAGGGTAGTTTGAGGCAGCAGCAGGGCGAACTCCTCGCCGCCATACCGGGTTGCGATGTCATTGGTGCGCAGTTGTGAGCGGATCCGGCAGGCCAGTTCCCGCAGTGCAATATCACCGGCCTTGTGGCCATAGGTGTCGTTGATCAGCTTGAAGTTATCTGCATCCACGAACAGACAGCTCATGGGCTGGTTATAACGGCTGGCGCGCGCAAGTTCTTCACCGAGGCGGCGGTCCAGATAGCGCCGGTTGTGTAGTCCTGTCAGGGGGTCGGTCAATCCGCTGATCACCAGTCTTTCCCGGTTGATGCTGTTTTCCAGGCAGACGCCGGCGACCGTGGCCAGCCGCTCGAGAAAATCACAGGCATGGTGACGGGTAAAGCGGTCACTGCTGCTGCTGCCGAGATTCAGGCTGCCAATCATGCGGCTGCGACAGTAGATGGGCAGAATCGCGATACTGCGCAGTTCAGCGGTGTCGCTGAACATCCCTGCATATTCCGGGCTTTGGAAGGGACCCAGCCAGGGGCTGTGTAGATTGCGATAGCGATGGTTGATCGACTCGAGTTTATCCACGAAACGGATACCGGGAAACGCGGTCTCCGGGATGCCCAAGTTGTTCAGCAGGTGGCGTATCTCATGCTCCGGGTCTTGCAGGATCAGCTGTATGGACTTTATCTGGAATGAGACCTGCATACCGTCGGTCAGACTGTTGAGCAGTTCAGGCAGGGAGTCGCAGGTAAGCAGTTCCAGTTCGCGGGAGTGAAATCTTTTCAGGGTTGCCTCGTTGTTTTGGGCCTCCCTGTTCAGTTCCAGCAGCTTTTGGCGAAGAAACCGGTTTTCTTGTTCGAGGTCCATGGATCCTGGTTATTCAGCAAGTTGTCCCCCTATCGGCTTTCGATTCCTAATCTTGAGTAGATAGCCGGAAGAATTTCTGCAGGCTGGTCGGTGTTTGGTTAAAAGGTATCCGGACTGTTTGCTGCACTTCTGCCTTTTATGAGCCATTATCCAGCGAAATTAATCAGTTGGCTGGTTCTTCAACTTAAAAACCACTGCTTACCCGCCAGCGCTGATAGTTGGGCTCGAAGAGATAACCCTTGCCGGTGATGTAGTTGATTACATTTCGCAGTCGATAAAAACGCACCACCGAGTCGACCCGGATGATCTCCTTGCCGTGTTCATCAAAAAACAACAGCGACGGGGTATAGAAGAGTCCCAGTTCACGCGCCCATTTTTTGGCGGTGGTCTTTGTCCCCTGGGGAGTTATGACGGGTGTGTCGGCGTGAATATCGAGCTGGATGTTGTCGAATTTGCGCACCAGCTGGTTGATTGCCGGCTCGCGCAACGGCTGTCCATGCAGTACATCGCAGGCGTGACAGTTGCCCTGCTCGAAGAATACCACCAGCGGGCGTTCGCTGGCGAAGCGGGAGCGGTCCAGGTTATGCGGTCCTGGAATAAAGAAATCCTCCTCGTTAAGATCGCCTGGTTCGAAGGCGGTGCTTGATTCGCCACGGGACAGATAGTCACTGAAGGACTCTTTCTGATAGTGGTTGTCGGCGACATACTCCAGGGCGGCGCGGAATTTATAGGGTGGATAGTATCCCCTCAGGCGATGGGCTTGACGGCCCTGGGCATCATAGAAAATCAGGGACGGAGTGAAATTGGTCTCTTCCCGCAAGGCGAATTCACGTTCCGTGAGCAGCTTGCCATCGACATCGGTTACCTCGTCTATACCCCAGATATCAATAGCGATGACGTCGAAATTGCGCCGTGTATAGTCGGTGATGTCGGTCAAACCGAAGTTTACCTCCAGCAGCATTTTGCAGTAGGCGCAGCGCTTCTGGCCGAAATAGACGATGATGCCTTGCTTGCCTTTTTTGACGGCGTCGGCAAGGTCTTCCTGTAAATCGAGAAAACTCTGCTTGAACCAGTCTGGATGTTCCATGGGTTCTTCCAGGGGAAAGTCGTCAAACTGGTACACATCCGGTGTATCGACTTCCCCCGCATTGGCCTGCTGAGACAGGAGCACCAAATGGAGCAGGAAAAGCATGGATGCCATCAAGGATGAAGAATTTATCATAAGCTGGAATCTGGTCGTTGGCAGGTATGCCTTGTTTTCACTGAAGTATAAGCTGAAAGTGCGTAATAGTCTGAATATCCTCCGGATTGACGCCCTGGATGTGCTCGGCAACAAAGAGCCGGCATTGCACCCGGCAGGAAAATAGGGCAACTATGCTGAAACACAGGCGTCGGCAGCAAAATCAACCAGGACGAGCTGATCGAGTCTGCCAATCGATTACCGATCAAGGCGATCGATCATTAATAATCAGCCAAGGCCTGTGACGGCAGGTCTTGGCTGGCTTGGCTACATGCCATTCTGGAACTGGTCCGTCTGCGTCGCTCCGCTGCTGCGTACCTGTTGCAGCGCCTTGGCGTACTCAATCAGAATGCCGAGGGCATACTGTATCCGCGCGCGGAAATAACCGTCGGCGTCCAGGTTGTTCTGTGCTGGGTCTTCGTTCAGCACCGATTCAACATTGCGCACGATAATCTGTTCCGGGATATAACAGATCCGGTTGTTCTTGTAGCTGCTCATGCGCAGCTCCGCCACCGGATAGGCGCCGCCGTCACCGGAAGAGACTGTGCTGATCAGCGCGGGCTTATGCCCGACCTGGTCCTTCCCGCAGAGCAGGAAGAAGTTTTTCAGTCCGGCCGGCACCTGGCCGTGCCATTCGGGGGAGACAACCACGAAACCGTCGCTTTCGGTCAGTTGGGTACGGATCGGGGACAGCAGCTTCTGCCAGGCCGGGTCGCCCTCCCAGACGCCTTCGTCCCACAGTGGCAAGGGATTCTCCGCCAGATTAAAAAGCCAGGTCTCATCGCATAAGCCCTGCTCCTCCAGGGTCCGCTGGATAAATCGGGCGACCTTGGTGGTCTGGGCATTCTTCCGGTGGCTGCCGCTGATAATCGAGATCTTCATATTTTTTCCTGCTGCCGGGTTAATTGCGGGGATTCTAACTTGCTTGATGAAGAAACAAACTCAGGAGGAAAGTCCGGTTATCAGGTGTCTCTTCACGGAGTCGGGTAGTCTCTCAACTGCGGGGCAGAGTAGCAATACAGTTGTAGTGATAAGTTTTATGGAGATGTCGCCAGGTTCTACAAATTGACCAGGAAGGCAATATCTTTCATCAGGGTTGCATTGAGTTCCGCCTGTCGATTAACACCTACCTTATCCATGATCTGTTTGCTGTACCAACGGGTCGTGTTTTCCGTGAGGTCCAATTTACTTGCGACTTGTTTGATTGTATTACCTTGCACCATCAACATTGCGATCTGGGTTTCAAGGGATGTCAGACTCCAGCGCGCGCCAAGTGATTCGATATCGGCAATCTCCCTATCATCCGGGTCTGTAATAAACAGTGTTATATCACTCTTACAGGTTTGCAGCAGTGTGCGGTTTTCCCCGGATGGAATGACACAGAGAGAGAGCGGGGATTGAGTGTGGCGAGGTATGGTGAAAGTTGATGTTTTTCCCTTGGTTGTCGCATGGGTGATCGCCGCGCTTAGTTCGCTGCGATATTTTTTCTAACAGATTACGCATGCCCAACGAACTTAAGTTTAACGATCTTGTGGATGTTGAACCCGACCCGACAGGATGTAGCGGCCTCATCGATGCAGCCCTGTGTAATCCCAGAGAAGAGGCGCGATGGAACCTGGGAACCCTGGCAGCCAGCGAAGTCCGTACAATCACCATCGATGCCTTGGTGGATGTCACGGTGCTGAGCGGCAACCTGATTGCAGTGCCGGTCCGGGTGACCGCAACGGGTATGCTCGACGTCATTGATCTGCTGGATGTCATCGCCGTACAGAATTAGGAAGGGACTCCTGGCTTGGAAAGATACTTAATAAAAAAACCTTAGACTCCATTTTCACCCCTCTTCTGCGTTCCTGCAGGGGAGGGGTGTTTTCTTTTCGGCGCACTGGTCAGCTATCCGCCAGAAACCTCGACCAGTCCTCGCTGCTGTCGCCGAAGACGAAGAAGTGGGGATTCAGCAGCGAGTCTTTGGTGTTGTATCGCAATGGCTGCATATCGAGCTTGGTGATCTGCCCGCCCGCCGCTTCGACGATTGCCTGGGCTGCGCCGGTATCCCACTCCGAGGTCAGACCGAGGCGGGGGTAGAGGTCCGCTTTGCCTTCCGCCACCAGGCAGGATTTCAGTGAGCTGCCCATGGAGAGAAGTTCATATTCGCCGAGATTATCCAGAAATTTACGCAGCGATTCCCCCGCATGGGAGCGGCTGCCGGCGACCTGCACCGGATTACGGCGTTGCTTCGCCACTGAGATCGGCACCAGGTCCGCGCCATTCTCGCTCATCCATGCGCCTTCTCCCACCACGCCGTAGTAGAGCTTATCGATCACCGGGGCATAGATGACCCCCAGGGTTGCGCGTTGGTCCTCAATCAGGGCGATGTTAACGGTGAACTCACCGTTGCGCTTGACGAACTCCTTGGTGCCGTCGAGGGGGTCGATGAGCCAGTAGCGCTGCCAGGTCTGGCGGATCTCGAAAGGGATCTGGCTGGACTCCTCCGAAAGCACCGGAATCTCCGGGGTGAGCTGCTCCAGGGCGGAGACGATGATGTTGTGCGCCGCCAGGTCGGCTTCGGTGAGGGGGGATTTGTCGGGCTTGTCGGTGACGCTGAAATCGGTGTTGTAGATCTCCAGGATCGCAATTCCGGCCTCACGGGCAAGATTGAGAAGGGCTTCTTTAGGTGCGGGTAGAGTCATGATAAAAAGTCTCTTGTCATATACAGGGCGGCGATGGAGCGGGCCTCTGTCAGGTCGGGTTGAGCGAGCAGTTCCTGCCAGTTGGAGAGCTTCCAGGGGACTACTTCGATGGGTTCGGGTTCATCCCCTTCCTGTTGGTCAGGGAACAGATCGCGGGCGAGGATAATATGGGTCTGATGCTGGATGTAGGACGGCACGACGCTGACCGTGCGCAGCAGTTGCAGGCTGTTCGAGCCGTAGCCGACCTCCTCGCGGATCTCCCGGTCCGCGGCCTGCAGCGGGTCTTCATCCTTTTCGATGCGCCCCTTGGGCAGGCCGAGTTGATAGTCGCCGCTGCCGGTGGAATATTCGCGGATCAGCAATACGGTATCGTCGTCCAGCATTGGCACCACCAGCACTGAGCCGCGGCTGCCGCCGAGCAGTCTTTCGTAGCTGCGTTGTTGGCCATTGGCAAATTCAAGCTCGACCTCTTCGATGCGGAAGATGCGGGTCTGTGCGAGAGGCTTCTGACTCAGGATTCTGGGTTTGTTTGGCATTTCAGGGCTGTATCGGTTGAAGATCGGATTGGTTAATGCTGCGCCGGGTGCGCCGCTGACTTCCATCGCAGCCTGCGCTTCCCGGCGCCGCTGCCGGCCTCCCGTTGACGCTCAGGAAAACGCCGATCCTCTGTCGCTTGCCTGGCAGGGTCGCGACTGAGAGCGGCAACCCGGGTATCATGAGGTTCTGTTTCATAGCGCCACTTTAACTCATGATTGACTGGAACCAAATCGACACCGTGCTGCTCGACATGGACGGCACCCTGCTGGATCTGCGTTTTGACAACCATTTCTGGCTGGAATACGTGCCGCAGTGCTATGCGAAAAAGCGCGGCCTGGATTTCAATGCCGCCAAGGCGGAACTGCTGGAGCGTTACAAGAGCCGGGAAGGCACCCTGGAATGGTACTGCGTGGACCACTGGAGCCAGGAACTCGGGCTCGACATCCTGTTGCTCAAGGAGGAGGTGGAGCATCTGATCGCGGTGCACCCCCATGTGATCGATTTTCTTGACCAGCTGATGTGTGCCGGCAAGCGCCGGGTGCTGGTGACCAATGCTCACCAGAAGACCCTGGCCTTCAAGATGGAACGCACCCGGCTGGCGGGCTTTTTCGATCGGGTGATCAGTTCCCACGACATCGGTCTGCCAAAGGAGAACCCTGACTTCTGGGAAAAACTACAGGCGGTCGAGCCGTTCGATAAGCAACGCACCCTGTTCGTGGATGATAGCCTGTCAGTGCTGGATTCCGCTCAAGCCTATGGCATCCGCTGGCTGCTGGCGGTGCTCAGACCCGATTCCAACGCGCCGCCCAAGTCAGCGGGAGACTATCCTTCGATCCACGACTTTTCTGAAATCCTGTCCGGACTGAATGACCTTCTGCTATGCCTTTCCCGATAAGCCCTAGGAATTCTGCGAGCTCAATTTCTCCAGCATCCGCTCCATGCGGATCAGCCGCTGTTCCATCTCCTGGGTGCGCTGCTCGATGCGATGCACTTCTCCCGCCTCACCCTCACCACTGTCCCGGGAGAACTGCTCATGCTCCTGTTGCAGGGTCTCCAGCACGATGCCGATCATCATATTCAGAAACACGAAGGCCACGATGAAGATGAAGGAGATGTAGAAGGCCCAGCTGAAGGGATAGACCGCCATGGTCTCGTACATCACGTCGGTCCAGTCCTCGAAGGTCGCGACCCGGAACAGGGTCAGCATGGAGATGGTGATGTTGCTCCAGAGTTCCGGATTGATGTCGACTGAAGAACACACTGCCCATGGCGGCATAGATATAGAAGATGATGAACATCAGCAGCGAAACATAGCCCATGCGCGGGATCGCGGTGACAAAGGCGTTCATCAGCACCCGCAATTCCGGGATGATGGAGACCAGGCGCAGTACCCGGAAGATCCGCAACAGCCGCCCCAGCAGGGCGGTCTCGCTGTCCTCGAAGGGGATCAGGCTGGCCACCACGATGACGAAATCGAAGACATTCCAGCCCTTGGAGAAAAAGCGCTTCAGACTCTGCTCGGCGATCATGCGGATGATGATCTCAGCCAGAAAGAACAGCGTGATGGCCACATCGAGGATCTCGAAGACCTGGCTGACGCCGGAGGGGATGGCGTAGGTCTTGGCGCCGATGACCATGGCGGAAATCACGATCACCAGGATCACGAAGGTCTCGAAAAACTTATTCTCACGCAGCTGGATGAAGCGCTGCTGCAGCGCGGGGGCATTAATACTCATTGGAATTTACCGAAATAAAACTGCGTACGGTGTGTGACGGGGCGCGAATTATACAACCCGCCAGGTAAAAAACCACGGGTGTAAATGCGAACTGTTAAGGGTCTGTTAACCCTAGCTGGGTATCCGGGTAGAGTTAACAGATCCTAAGAGGGCGATTGATTCTGAAAGTTCCGGTGGATCTGTGGATGATCCCCCATCATACTCGGGTACTGATCAGTGAAACAAATATGGGGTGGGAAGATGAGAGGTAACATGCTTCGACTGGCCGTGTACTGTCTGGCGATACTGCTCACAGGCTGCAGCGGACTCTGGCAGGCCATGAGCCATGACAGCTCCCGGCAGGGCGTTTCCAGCAGTCTGGTTGATTTCCTCTATCCCAGGGGAGAAGAGCCGCCCGCGCAGGATGGATCTGTTCCGCAGCTCCAGCTGCCGCTTCGGGTGGGGCTTGCCTTCGTGCCCGGGAATTTGCGCAAGGGCCTCTCCGAGCAGCGCAAGGTGGAGTTGTTGAACCGGGTCAAGCTGGCCTTCCAGCAACGGGATTTCATCCAGAAGATTGAAGTCATACCAGAGTCTTATCTAAACAGCGGGCGGGGCTTTGATGCGGTGGATCAGGTGTCGCGCCTGTACGGCTTGGATGTGATGGCCCTGGTCTCCTATGACCAGGTGGTCTATACGGAAGATACTACCGCTTCGATTCTCTACTGGACCATTGTCGGGGCCTATCTGATCAAAGGCAGCAGCAATGACGTGCATACCTTCGTTGATACGTCCGTGTTTGATATTGCTTCCCGGAAACTGCTGTTTCGCGCCCCAGGCATCAATCAGCTGGAGGGCAAATCAACCCTCGTCGGCACTATCGAATCTACGCGAAAGGGACAGGAGGCGGGATTTGAGAACGCCATGGCGAATATGACCAGCAATCTGGAGCAGGCATTGAACGAATTCGTGCTGCAGGTGAAAAAAGAGCGGGTTGCGGAAGTCAGCTATAAAAAGGGCTATTCCGGTGGCGGCGGTGCACTTGGAGGCGGACTGCTGGTATTGCTGCTGGCGATTCCCCTGCTGCGCCGTCGCGGTTGAGGCTACAGCGGTCAGGAATTGGCCCGTTCTGACTGCGGTGCAATCTCCTGTAATGCTTCGATTACCGGATCACAATGCATCAGCAGTTCTTTCATCAGGTTTGATAGCTCGGACCATTCCGCTGTCTCAGCCTGGGACTCCAATTGGAAACACTGCTCTGCCAGATTGGTAGCGCCCACATTAGCGCTGCTGGATTTCAGTGTGTGGGCGCTGACGCGCAGGGCGGCACGGTCCTGCCTGGTATGCGCCTCTTGTAATGCACGTATCAGCTCGGGGGTTGCACGCAGATAGGCATTGACGATGCGTTGCAGCACGTTTGCCATCCCTGGGCGTTGCAGGGCGCGCAACTCGTCCAGTTTGGCGGAATCAAGAGTGGATAGATCCCCCTGGTTGGGGTTTGAAGACTGCTGCGTGGGATCAGGTAGCTGCCGCCAGTCGTCTCTTGGCCGCCAGCGTTGCAGCATCATGGTTAATTCATCCCGGGTATAAGGCTTGCTCAGATAATCGTCCATACCGGCCTGCAGGGTGCCTTCCCGGTCACCGGTCATGGCGAAAGCGGTCAAGGCGATCACCGGCAGATGCGGCAGATTGAGTTTTGCCTCGCGTTCCCGAATGGCTTGAGTTGCCTTGTATCCATCCAGCACCGGCAACTGACAGTCCATCAGCACCAGGTCAAAATCCTTATCCTGAAGGACATGCAGCGCCTGCTGACCATCGCCGACGATTGTCACCTGGCATCCAAGGGATGCTAGCATTTCTTCCGCCACAACCTGGTTGACCGGGTTGTCCTCGGCCATCAGAATGCGCAACTCCTTCAAGATGGCCGCATCGGAAGTCTGATTCGGTTCGGCCGTCTTCCCTTCAGATGTTTCAGCATGGCTGAGCACACGTCGGATGCAGTCGATCAGTCGATCCTGCTGAACCGGTTTGGGAATGACACAATCGAGTACTCTCATTGCCTCGTCAACATCCTCCGCCTGGCCAACCGAACTCATCATGATCAGGGGTAAATGACGCAGCAGGTGTGTCTCGCGTATTGCCCGGGCAACCTCCATGCCGGACATCCCCGGCATCTGCTGATCGAGAATCACGAAGCGGTAGAGTTCTCCGCATGCGGCGGCAGCTTCCAGCATGCCGAGCGCTTCTACGCCGCTGGCGGCCAGCGCCGGGCGGAAGTTCCAGGCCGACAACTGATCCAGCAGGATACGGCGATTGGTTTCATTGTCATCGACCACCAGCACAGGCTCGTTAGCAAGTTCAAGCTGTTGCAGGGATGCATCATCTGATATCTGCTGTCCCTTGCTGAGCAGTACAGTGAACCAGAAATGGGAACCGCGGCCGATGCTGGATGCCACATCAATTTTCCCACCCATCATTTCGGTGAGTTCCCTGGCGATGGCAAGCCCCAGACCAGTGCCGCCGTATTTTCGGGTGGTGGAGCTGTCTGCCTGGTTGAATGAATCGAAGATGTGGGCCAGTACCTCAGGTTCCATCCCGATTCCAGTGTCCCGGACATCGAAACGCAGTTCGACCTGATTGCCCGGGTTGCCCAGATTTCTGCCGCTGATAGTGATCTCACCTTGATCGGTGAACTTGACGGCATTACTGACCAGGTTGGTAAGGATCTGCTGCAGTCTTCCTGGATCTCCTTTTACTCCGCGCACCAGATCGGTCGCCAGGTCCAGATTTAATTCCAGACCTTTACTGTGTGCCCGGCCGGCCTGATTGCCGACTGCATCTTCGACGATTTGACGCAGATCGAAATTGGTGTGATCCAGGTCGAGTTTACCGGCTTCGATCTTGGAGAAGTCGAGAATGTCGTTGATGATGCTCAACAGCGAACGAGCTGAGCGCTGGATCACATTGGCGTACTCCGTCTGGCGCTCGTCCAGCTCGGTATGATGCAATAACTCAGCCATGCCCATGACTCCATTCATAGGGGTGCGGATCTCGTGGCTCATGGCGGCAAGAAAACGGGATTTGGCTCGGTTGGCGCTTTCCGCGCCTTCTTTTGCCTCATGGAGCGCCTGGTCACGCTCCTGGATCTGTCCCAGCATATCGTTAAAGGCATCCATCAGTACGCCAATCTCATCGTCTTCCGTTTTGTGCAGACGCACGCTGTAGTCGCGTACCGTCGATACGTTGCGCATCGCGTCGGCCAGCTTTGCCAAGGGACTGGAGATCAGGCGCTGCAGACGTGAAGCCAGTATGGCGGCCAGCAACAATGCTGCAGCGAATACACCGAAGCTGATCAACGCCTGCTGGCGGAGGCCGCTATAAAGGTGTTGCAGATCGATCCGTAAATTGATTTGGCCGAGCACGCGGTTTCCGAGACGAATGGTTTCCCATACATCGAAATAGCCTTCCCCCATGTGAATAGTCGGAACTCCGCTATTACCGGGAGATTGAGGTGCATCTGATTTTGGCGCCTTGTTCAGTAGCAGGAGATCCGGGTTGACAGCAAAGCTTGGCGATTGGCTACGGTAGCTTGCGAACAGTTCGCCGCTGGGATCGAGCAGTTGAGCGCTGATGACATTCGGTTCGTTGACCAGCGCCTTGAGGATCTCCTGACCATTCTCCGGGTCATAGAAGGCCAGGGCTGCGGTACTGTTGGCGGCAATGATGCGCGCCACGCCACTGGCGTTGGCGTACAGGGCAGACCTGTCGTCCGTGAACTTACTGATCAGCAGCGCCAAGGTCGCGCCAAACAGTGCAACCGCGGCAGAGATGAGCACGATGCCCAGCAATTTGTAGCGGATGGGTGAGTTATGCAGCAACGGGATCATGGTTCCGATGGCTCCTGCTCGTCCAGCACCGTGGCAAGTCGGTAGAGCTTGGCGCTGATGCGCAATTTACTGCGATCCACGCTCTGGCGGTTGATGATGGGGTGAATGCGGCTGCCGCGTAGACTCAATTCAATATGACCACCCTGTTGGGCAAAACCGGCCTGTTCGCCAACGGTGAGCACTGGCAGTGTCTGTACGGCCTGCAGTGTTTGCGCGATCAGCAGTTGGTCTCTGATGGCCAGGAACAGGATCTGACAGTGAGCTGCGTCAGCGCTACTGTCGATGAAGCGAAATTCCATAGGACGGCCGTTGACCTTTTCCCCCTCGACCACTTGGCTAAGAAGCTCGGTGACCGGATTTTCTCCCAGTGAGCAAATCTGAAACGGTGATGTTGCTGCTCCGGTTGAATTTTCGGGCCAGCTGACGAAGCTGGCGAAGTTGTATACATAGACTGCTTTGACCTCGGTTTCCGCAGGAGGCTGACCCGCTAAAACGGTATTTGTGCTCATCAGCCAGGTTGCCAACAAAACCAGCAGACCGCTGCCCAGCATGCGGCGGTAGCCTGAGGTTCGTGTGTGTTGACGGGCGAAAATCATTGGACAGCAGTCGGACCTTGCTTAATTACGCCAGATCAGTTTCAGGAACACTTCTCGGTCCACCTGCTGTGTGGTGTCGGCAAATGGGTTGTTGCCGAATTCGCTATGCTGTGGATCGAGCAGATTGCGTCCAACTAATTCCAGGGTGAAGTGTTTGTTAAAGCGGCGCGCCAGTCGAATGTCGAGGTTGAAGTAGGCTGATGTCTCGTTTTGAGGCGGGTAATCGGCATAGTAGCCCCAGACATCGAGTTCACTGTTAGCATTCAGGTCGAAGGCCGAGTGCAGGCTGAGCTGGTGCCGTGGTGATTCGTACTCGGCCGTGTCAGTCAATGGATACCGGCTGATCGGGTCGAGTTCCAGCTGCATCTTGAGGTAGCTGTAGGCTGCCTGCAGACGCCAGCCATCCTGGGCGCGCCAGTCCAGCGCCAGTTCCAGGCCCCAGGTTGCACCCTGCATATTATTACCAAGCAGGGTGCGAGTGGTTATCCGGTCCTCTTCAATGATGGTTTCGAGCTGTGGTTCAAGGGTGCTCAACTGGTCATAGTCATTGTAGAAGAGCGCCAGATCAAGCCCCAGGGTGGCACTGGGTTGCGTACGCAACCCCAACTCATAGGCGATCAGTTCTTCACTGTCGAATTCCGGATCACCGGCAACCTGGTTGATGATCGGCAGACCCATGAACTCCCCGGCAGGTATGCCCAGAATCAGATCGTGCTCACCCAATGATGGTGTGCGTACCGCCCTTGAAATCGATCCCCACAGGCTGGTCTGTGGCCGGACCTGCCAGTTCAGGCGTGCACTGGGCTGGATCTCGAGACCACTGAAGTCATTCTGCTCGATTTTGGTGCCGAGAGTGAGGTGTACCCGGTTGGGCGTTAATTCTATCTTGTCCTGAATGAAAGCACTGAACAACTCTGAGGTGCGTACCGGGTTCCGAATGACGCTTTGCGAGGCTGCGGTAAAATCGCTGTGCAGCCAGCGATAGCCAAGACCGAAACTCAGGTCATGAATACCCATTGGTGAGAGTTCGTGCTGGTAGTCCAGATCAAGCGTGTCAATGTGTGATACACCGATGTTCTCTAACTCGCCATTCGCCCGGTCGTAGTAGATCTGGATTACGTCACGGCCACCGTTCAGGCGAGGTTGTTCCCAACGACCAAGCAAATTACCGCCGCTCAGTTCGGGCTGGTCGGCATCTTCCTGGTAGACATCGCCCTGCAGGGTGATGCTGGCGCTGTTCTGCAACTCCCAATCACCGCGAACCCCCCCTCGGTATCCAGACCATTCATCATTGTTTGGCGAGCCATCCGGTTGCGTGAAAGGATCGCGGTCATAGTACTTTGCATAGACTCGATAAGCGCCAGTTTCGGTAGATTCACCACCATGACGCAGCCAGGCGCCGCGTTGCTCATTGCCGATCAAACCCGTGGCCATTGTGCTCCGGGTCTCCATGGCGGATTTTGTGATCACATTGATCACCCCGTTCACCGCGTTGGCGCCCCAGGTTGCGGCGCCTGGACCACGGATGACCTCGATGCGCTCGATGTCCTCCAGCAGTACATCCTGGGCCTCCCAGTGGGTGCCTGAAAACATCGGGGCATAGACACTGCGGCCATCAATCATAACCAACAATTTGTTGGCATAGAGGTTGTTGAACCCCCTGGCGCTGATCGCCCATTCGGCTGCGTCCAGCCGGGCGACGTTGAGCCCCGGGACCATGCGTAACAGCTCGGGCAGGCGGGTGGCGGTGGAGCGGCGGATGTCTTCTGAGGTAATCACGAAGACAGCGGCAGCCGTATCGGACAGCTTATTCGGCCGTTTTCCCACGATTGAGACCTCGAGATTGGCCAGCTCTTCCAGGCTCATCGCCTTCAAGGCTTGCAGATCGCCCGCTACAGCGGTGGTGGTGAGAGCAAGAATAAAGCACGGCGCTTTCAGGAGTAAGCGAAGAGTTGAGGCGACCTCAGCACGAACTGTTGAACGCATGATTGGATGGCTTCCCTTGGAATAGTAGCTTGGTGCTGAGCTATCATTCGGCAGCAGACAGGGAGTCTTTAAAAAGGCGTTATTCGAAAAGCTTGCGGAGTGTCGGTGGCAGGAGACTATCTTCCCCAGGTTTTGAAGCGTTTTTTACAGTAGTTCAGTAGCTCCGCATAGTTGCGGAAATAGAGCTTGAAGCCATCCTCGGCTGGGGCGTCGAACTCACACCAGTCGTTGTCGTAGTCGCGGCAGATCTGCGGCCGCTCTTCATAGATGCCGCAGGCGCCTCCAGGCTGGAGGTGTTCGCAACTGCCCTCAATGAGCAGGAACCAGCCATCACTATCCTTATAGATCCCCACTCCCTGGTGAGAAATCTGCCACAACAGGTGATCGAAATCGGACTTTGAGCGGGGTGCGGCGCCGAGCGCCTCGGTGATGTAAGTGCAGCACTTTGAATTTGTGCAACGGCTGCATTTGCCTTGCATTTATGAGCTCTCGCCGCCACTCTGCGGTGGTTTGGGGCCGGGCCGCCTGCGGCGCCGGCGTGTGGGATTGTTGGGGTCGCCGGATTTTTTGTGTTCCTTGTGGTGATGGCCCTTGCCGTGGCTCTTGTGCCCGTCCTTCGGGCGGCGCTCCTGACGGCTGCCTTTTTCCGGATAGATGCGGCTCTTTGGATCCACCTCCGCCAGCAACGACGGATCGACGTATTCCATGGGAATGCTGTGACCGACAAAAGTTTCAATGTCGGGCAGCGAAAAGGCGTGGGTCTCACAGGCAAAACTGACAGCCACGCCGCTGGCTCCGGCGCGGGCGGTGCGGCCGATGCGGTGGACATAGTCTTCCGCATCATCCGGCAGGTCGAAGTTGATCACGTGGGTCACGTTGGTGATATGCAGCCCCCGGGCGGCTACGTCGGTGGCCACCAGGACGGAGACTTCTCCCCCCTGGAATTTTCTCAGCAGGCTGAGGCGCTTCTTTTGCGGTACATCTCCGGAGAGTACCGCAGTATCGATGCCGTTGCCCTGCAGATAGCCCCAGACTTTATCTGCGGTGCGCTTGGTGTTGATAAAGACGATGATGCGGGCATCTTCAATACTGCGGATCAAGCCCAGCAGCAACGGGATCTTTTCATCGTTGGCGGTCATGTAGCAGACCTCCCGCACATTCTCGGCGGTGACCTGTTGCGGTTCCACCTCCACATTCTGCGGGTTGTTCATGTGCTCGTAGGCCAGCTCTTTCACCCGGTAGGAGAGGGTGGCGGAGAACAGCATGCCGAGGCGTTTTTCCGGTGGCGGGCAGCGCCGCAGCATGAAGCGGATGTCCTTGATGAAGCCGAGATCAAACATGCGGTCCGCCTCGTCGAGCACGATGACCTGAATCGCATTCAGGTCATAGACACGCTGTTTCAAATAGTCGATCAGTCGCCCGGGTGTACCGATGAGGAGGTCGACCCCTTCCTCTAATTGTCTGCGTTGCTGATCATAACCGGTGCCGCCATAGACTGCGGCGGAGGTGAAGCTGGTGTGTTTGGTGAGGATCTGTGCGTCATTGTAGATCTGGACCGCCAGTTCCCGGGTAGGTGCCAGCATCAGGGCGCGTGGCTGATTGGGCCGGCGCCGCTCATCGGCGGGATGTTCAATCAGATGCTGCAGAGTGGCGATCAGAAAGGCTGCGGTCTTGCCGGTGCCGGTCTGGGCCTGGCCAGCCAGGTCCTGTCCTTAAGGAGGATCGGCAGGGTCTCGGCCTGGATCGGGGTGCAATAGGTGAAACCGGCATCCTGGATGCCCTGGAGGATTTCAGGGGCCAGTTTGAACTGGTCGAATCGTGTGTTCGTCAAGTGTTTTTCGCTCATGGCGCGACAGGATACAGGATATTCCCCCCAGCTACGATCGCCAGGGATGGCGTGAGTGCCGATTATGCAGGAGCAATCATCGGCCGATCGCCGGGGAACGTGGCAATCCGGTTATGCCGGAGTCGTCTCTACCCATGAGGCCGTGAGTGCCGATTATGCAGGAGCAATCATCGGCCGATCGCCGGGGAAGGTGGCAATCCGGTCGTGTCGGAGTCGTCTTTACCCATTGAGGCCGTGAGTGCCGATTATGCAGGAGCAATCATCGGCCGATCGCCGGGGAAGGTGGCAATCCGGTTGTGTCGGAGTCGTCTTTACCCATTGAGGCCGTGAGTGCCGATTATCCATGCGCATGTGCCGGCCATTGTTGCAGTACCCGGCGCTAAAATCCCGTAAAATGCCAGATATGAATATCTATCTGATTTCAGTGGGAAACCGAATGCCGCGTTGGGTGGTCGAAGGGTATGATGAGTACGCGAAGCGCATGCCAGGCGAGTGTGCGTTGCAGCTGGTGGAGATAGCACCTGGCCATCGTGGCAAGGGAGCGGATATTCAACGCACCCTGCGGGATGAAGGCGAACGCATGTTGAAGGCGATTCCGAAAAACTGCTTGGTGCTGGCGCTGGATGTTCTGGGTAGTTCCTGGAGTACTGAACAGTTGTCGGGGAAGCTGGGTGACTGGATGGCGGACGGCCGTGACCTGGTTCTCCTGGTGGGCGGGCCTGAAGGGCTGGCCAGCAGTTGCCTGGAGCGGGCTGAAGGGCGCTGGTCCCTATCGTCCTTGACCATGCCGCATCCCTTGGTCAGGGTGGTGGTGGCGGAGCAGCTCTACAGGGCCTGGAGTCTGCTGCGAAATCACCCTTACCACCGCGCGGGTTAAGGTAAGCTGTGATCTATCTGGCCTCAAAATCACCCCGCAGGAGCGAACTGCTGACTCAGATTGGAATAGCGCACAGCTTGCTCGAGGTGGAGATAGATGAAACGCCAGACCAGGCAGAGAGTCCGGATTGTTATGTGCTCAGACTTGCCCGGGAGAAGGCGCAAGCCGGCCATGCGGTAGTATCAGACCATGTAGGCTCCCTGGTGTTGGGTGCGGATACTGCGGTGGTGATTGGCGAGTCGATCCTGGGTAAACCGCAGAGTCGTGCAGATGCGCTGCGCATGTTGGAGATCCTCTCGGGTCGGACTCACAAGGTCTATTCCGGCGTCGCTTTAATAGGCCGTCGTCTGGACGCGCGGTTGAGTGTCAGTGAAGTGACATTCCGTCAGATCGGATCGCATGAGGCCGAGGCCTACTGGTCATCCGGCGAACCAGAAGATAAGGCAGGCAGTTATGCGATACAGGGGTTGGGAGCGGTTTTTATCAGCCAGCTCCGGGGTAGTTATTCTGGTGTCATGGGTTTGCCGTTGTACGAAACCGCTCAATTATTAGGCAATGAAGGTATAGTGCTGCCGAGCAATTAACTGAAGCCCTGTCGCGCACTGATACTGAGGGCTAAGAAGGAAATTCCAAGTTGAAAAGAATTACATGAGCGAAGAGATATTAATCAATGTAACCCCTCCCGAGACCCGTGTGGCGGTCATTGAGAATGGCGTATTACAGGAGATAATCATCGAGCGCACCAGTAAGCGCGGGCTGGTGGGCAATATCTACAAAGGCAAGGTCTGCCGGGTGCTGCCGGGCATGCAGGCCGCATTCGTGGATATCGGACTGGCGCGGGCCGCTTTTCTGCATGCTTCCGATATCGGCAACGTCACCCCGTCAGTCAACGCGGAAGGGCGAAAAGAGAATATCGATGAGTTGGTGCGGGAGGGCGAGTACCTCATGGTGCAGGTGTTGAAGGATCCGCTGGGGACCAAGGGTGCGCGTCTGACTACCAATATTTCCATCCCATCCCGCTATCTGGTGTTTATGCCAGAACTGGGCAACATGGGTATCTCGCAGAAGATAGAATCGGAGGAAGAGCGCCAGCGTCTGCGTATTCTGCTGAGCAATACTGCTGAGTCGATCGAGGTGAATTGTGGTTTCATAGCCCGCACTGCAGCAGAGGGGGCTGATGAGTCGGCCCTCGAAGTGGATATGCATTTTCTTACCAAGCTCTGGAGATCGATTCAACAGCGCAGCAGAGAGGCGCAAGGCATAGAGCTGGTGCATGAAGATATGTCTCTCGCCCTGCGCGCCTTGCGCGACCTGGTTGGACCGGAGATGGAGCGGGTGCGGATCGATTCCTCCAAGACCCATCAGAAAGCGATTGAGTTTGCCCAGAAATTCATTCCTAACATCAAGCAGCATATCGAGTACTATCCGGGTGAACGCCCGCTGTTCGATCTGTACGGTGTTGAGGAGGAGATCCAGAAAGCCCTGGAACGCAAGGTTCAACTCAAGTCGGGTGGACATCTGGTGATCGACCAGACCGAAGCCATGACCACCATCGATGTGAATACCGGCGCCTTTGTCGGTCACCGCAATCTGGAAGAGACCATTTTCAAGACCAATCTGGAGGCGGCCCAGGCCATCTGCCGGCATTTGAGGCTGCGTAATCTTGGCGGCATCATTATTATCGATTTCATCGATATGACCGACCCAGAGCACCGCCGCCAGGTGTTGCGGGCATTGGAAAAGTGCCTGGCGCAGGATCATGCCCGCACCCATATCTCCGAGGTCTCCAGTCTGGGATTGGTAGAGATGACCCGCAAACGGATTCGTGAATCGTTGGGACATATACTTTGTGAGCCCTGCACCTGCTGCGGCGGGCGGGGATCGTTGAAGACAGCGGAGACCACCTGTTACGAAATTTTTCGTGAAATCCTGCGGGAAGCGCGGCAATTCGATGTGGAATCCCTGTTAGTATTGGCCTCTCAGGAGGTCATAGACCGTTTGCTGGATGAAGAGTCCACTAATCTGGCGGAACTTGAACAGTTCATCGGGCGCCCCATCAGGCTGCAGGCAGAGGCGCTGTATAACCAGGAACACTACGATGTGGTCCTGATATAAGCCATACAACTGTTTCAATCACATGTTGCACATCGCTAAATATTTACACGGAAAGTTCTGGTTACTGTTGTCCTGGCTGGTGATCTCCACGGCGATCATCCTGACCCTGTTTCGACTGTTGTTGCCCCTCGTTGACCTGACGCCTTATAAGGATGAGATTGAGCGTATTGCTGAAGAGGGGGCAGGGATGCCGTTGCGCATCGGTTCCATGCGCATCGAGCTGCACAGAGCCCATCTGGCGCTGAGCTTCACCGATGTCTCGCTGCTCGATACCAAAACCGACCTCGCCCGACTCCATTTCAAGGAAGCCCATGCTGATATCCGGCTGCTTGCCAGCCTCATCAATCGCCGGCTTACTTTTGGCGGGGCGATGGTGTCGGGCGCAAGGCTGCGGGTTATCCGTCGCTGGGATGGCAGTTTTATGGTCAACGGTTTACAGGAATCTTCTGTCGGCAGCCAGGGTTCTATCGCAGGATTTTTCCTGCGCGGCGCGCGCCTGAAGGTGCGCGACAGTGTGGTCTATTGGCTGGACGAAAAAAACCGCATGCCCGCCTTGCGTTTTTCCCATGTCAATGCCGACCTGCTCAACAACGAATACAGGCATAAAATGTCTGCCTCGATGCGTTTGGGAGAAGACGAAGCCGAGTCTATCCAGTTGGTGGCGGACCTGCGGGAAGGACTGGGCAATCCTCTGGAGTTTGATGGTCGGGTCTACCTCAAGACGAGCGGCGTCAAGCTGGCTGGCCGGCTTGGGCAGAAGATTACACAAGGGATGGAAGTTGCCGGAGGGCAGGTGGATCTGGAGACATGGGCAGAGGTCAGCAAGGGGCGGATCAAGGGGGTTGTAGGAAATGCCGAGCTGACAGAACTCAGGTTCAGTGACGAGCAACAGCAGCCCCTGGAACTCGATCGCTTTTCCACACAGTTTGCCTGGAAGGAAATCGAACGTGGCTGGCGGCTGGACCTGGATCGCCTGGTGCTGGTGTCGAACCGCCAGCTCTGGCCGCCAGGACGCCTGAATCTGGCCAGACAGAGTGAAGCTGATGGCGGCATCAGTCTGCAGGTGGGTGCTGACTATCTTGGTTTGCAGGAGTTGACACAGGCGATGGTGCTTTTCCTTCCCCAGGAGAGCAAGCTGCGTCAGGTCATCACAGGGTTAGGGCCGGCTGGCCACCTGACGCGCTTCCGCCTGGCGCTCGATCAGCAAAAAGCGGGTGAGGTGCAATGGCAGGTCAGCGGGAGCGTCACCCAGTTTGCGAGTAAATCCTGGAAGTCGGTTCCTGGACTGTCCGGCCTGGGTTTGAAATTCGAGGGTGACCAACAGGGGGGAATACTGCTGCTGGGTTCAAATGGATTCAGCATGGAGATGCCCGGCCTGTTCCGGGATAACCTCAGCGCAGACAAGTTGGATGGCTATTTCAAATGGCACTATTCAGCGCAGCAGGGCCTGAGCCTGAAAACCTCGGATCTGCATGTCGCCAATCAGCACCTGCAGACCCTGTCGCGGCTCGAGCTGTTGATTCCGCTGACGGGTAAGACGCCTTTCATCGACATGCAGACAGATTTCTGGAACGGTGACGGGGCACAAAAGAGCCGCTATCTGCCGGTGGGGATCATGCCGGGGGCGCTGGTCAACTGGCTGGACAAGTCAATTGTCAGTGGCACCGTAAATGCGGGCTCCATGCTTCTGCATGGACCGTTGAAAGCCTTTCCTTACACCAATCATGATGGGCGCTTCGAGGTGCTGTTCGGCATCGAGAAACTGGTGCTGGATTACATGCCTGAGTGGCCGCGTCTGGAAGAGGTGGTTGCAGAGGCCCATTTCCTCAATAACAGTCTGAGTATCAAGCTGTCCGAGGGGATGATGTTAAACACTGAACTGCAACAGGCCGAGGCGCATATCCAACATTTGAGCAAAGCCTCGCCGGTTGAGATCAAGGGGGCTCTGCTTGGGCCGGTTACCGATCTGTTTCGGGTCTTGAGTGAAACGCCATTGAAACAGCAGTTCGGCAAATTCACCGAGGAAGTAGCGGGTTCAGGGCGGGCGCGCACCATGCTCGATCTCAGGATTCCCTTGCAGCGTCAGGACTCCTGGAAAATCAGCGGCAATGTTGATTTTCAAAAGGCCACCCTGACCATCAGGCACCATGACCTGCAGATCAAGGATCTGGTAGGTCGTCTTAAATTCGACGACCAGAAGGTGTGGGGTAAGGACATCAAAGGCAGGCTGTTGGATCAGCAGGTGGCATTCCAGGTCACACCGAAGATCAATGACGGTAAAAAATTCACCCGTGTCAGCACCCGTGTGAAGGCCCCTTCGATATGGTTACGCCAGCGCGTCCCGCAGTTGGATATTCTGCAGGGCGACGTACTGGCGCAGGTGCACCTGGATGTGGCTCATGCAGCGGTAAAAACCCCGGTGCGTCTGTCGATACACTCCGATTTGAAGGAGACAAGCGTCAGTCTGCCTGCCCCTTTGGGGAAAAAGCCGGGAGAGCTGCGAGATACCGATGTTGTGATCGATTTTCAAGCCAACAGCAGGAGTGAGGTCAGCATCGAATATGCCGGCCTGCTGCGGGCGCTGCTGCGTGATGCAGGCAATGGATTCAATCAGGGAGATCTGCGTTTTGGCGCGGGTCCGGTGGAAATTGTCGGTCCCAAGGGAATCCGTCTGCATGGCGAGACACAGAATCTCGACCTGGATCATTGGGTGGTCTGGCTGGATCAACGCAAAAAGAGTCTGGAATCCTCTTCAGCAGGACTCCCAGTTGAAATCGATCTGCGGGTGGCGGATTTGCTGGTGGCGGGAGTCGCCTGCGCTGACGTAAAGATCGAGGCAGGCCCCAAGGCGTCGGGCTGGCAGGTCAGGTTCGAGTCGGAGGATGTCAGCGGCATCCTGACGCTCCCGGGCGATCTGAAGAGGCTGCCGGTTGATATCCATCTGCAGCATCTGAAACTGAAAATGGCTGACCTTGCTCCAGCGCATGCAGGAAGCGGGAAGCGGGAGGCGCGGGATAAAGACCCCTCGACCATGCCGGCGCTGGATTTAGAGATTGACGCCTTGTCGATTGATGGGAAGCCTCTCGGTCATGCCCTTCTCAAGTGGCGCCGGGCGCCCTTGGGGATCCAGCTCACCCAATTGAAGGTCGGGGGAGGATCGATCGATCTTCAGGGTCAGGGTTTCTGGCATCTGCAGGATGGACGCCACACGACCCATCTCGATTTGCAGGGCCGGGTGGCAAGCCTGGGTGAATTACAGAAAGAGTTCGATCTGCAGCTGGGTATCGACAAGGCGCCAATGAATTTCGAAACCGCACTCGATTGGCCTTTGCCACCCTATGCATTGAAGCTGGATGAACTTGCGGGATCTCTGGAGGTGAAAATAGAGTCGGGGGAAGTGACCGAAGTGGATCCCGGGATGGGGCGTCTGGTTGGCTTGTTCAGTCTGCACGCGCTGGGCAAAAGGTTATTGTTGGATTTTTCCGATCTGTTCGCAAAAGGGCTTGAGTTTGACCGTATCGAGGGCAGTTTCGAGCTGAGTGATGGTGACGCTTACACCACTGATCTCGAAATGGTGGGGCCGGCGGTGAGGATAGTCGTTACAGGCAGAACCGGGCTGGATTCCCAGGATTACGATCAAGTGGTGACGGTCACCCCCAGAGTCAGTTCGACGCTGCCACTGGTGGGGGCGCTGGCCGTCAATCCTACCGTTGGTGTGGTATTGGCCGTGGCGCAGCAACTGCTGGGTAAACAGATGGACCGGATCAGTCAGACTGAATATGAGTTGACCGGGAGTTGGGATCAGCCGGTGATCAAGAAATTGGTCAACGAAGTGCAGGAGACGGATGTGACGAATGATCTGCTGGATCTTGAATGACTCAATCATGCTTGAGTCTTCATGGCTGGCCCAGCCGACAGCTATAATGCTATCCTCAGACATTTTCAGGGTTGTGGATCATTCCACACCCAGGTAGACATTTGACATGAGCAATCCAAAGACCAAAGTCGCGGCCATACAGATGGCAACCAGCCCCAATGTCAGCGCCAATCTTCTGGAAGCGGAACGTCTGATTGGTGAGGCCGCGGAGAGTGGTGCAGGATTGGTCGTGTTGCCGGAAAATTTCGCCTTCATGGGTGAACATGACCGGGAAATGTGCACCCTGAAGGAGCGCGTGGGTGATGGGCCGCTGCAGGGGTTTTTAAGTCAGATGGCGAGCCGCTTCGGCGTCTGGCTGATTGGCGGTACGATTCCGCTGGAGGCGTCGGATGGGGCCAAGGTGCGCGCCGCCTCACTGGTGTTCAATGACCGGGGTGAGCAGGTTTCCCGGTATGACAAGATCCATCTGTTCGATGTGCAGTTGGTGGAGAACAATGACCGATATGAAGAGTCCAACACCATAGAGCCGGGTGATGAGGCAAGGGTGGTCGATACTCCGTTCGGACGGATCGGTCTGGCGGTCTGCTATGATCTGCGTTTCCCTGAACTTTTCCGCAAACTGCTGCAGCTGGGAGCGGAGATCTTTGTGGTGCCATCAGCCTTTACCGCAATTACCGGCAGGGCGCATTGGGAGACGCTGGTGCGCGCCAGAGCTATTGAAAATCTCGCTTTCGTAGTGGCGGCTGCGCAGGGTGGATACCATATAAACGGCCGTGAAACCTATGGTCACAGCATGATTGTGGATCCCTGGGGCGCCGTGCTGGCGCAAGTCCCGCGGGGCACCGGACATGTGAGTGTTGAGCTGGACCGTGATTACCAGAAAACCATCCGTCGCACCTTTCCCACGATCGATCATCGCCGGGTTCAGCTTGACTGACCCCGGATTCCATATTTCTAATTTCTAACTGACGGGTCCCGTTGCAGGGAATTCTAGGGTAACTATGTCTGATTTGATTCAAATCGCTAATGAGGCCATCCTCATGCCTGCCGGCCTGGGAGAGCGTGATCTCGACCGGATGCTGGGTGAACTGGCGGGTGGCGGCATCGATTCTGCCGACATCTATTTCCAGTCCAGTCGTCTGGAGTCCTGGGTATTGGAGGACGGCATCATTAAAGAAGGTTCACACAACATCGAACAGGGGGCGGGGATTAGGGCCATCAGCGGCGAGAAGACCGGTTTTGCCTATTCTGACGAACTCCAGTTGCCAGCCCTGATCGCTGCCGCCCGGGCGGCCCGCTCGATCAGTCGCAGTGGCAGCCAGGGTTCGGTCCAGGTCAGAGGTGTGCCGCTGGAGAATCGTCTCTATGCACCGATCAACCCATTGCCAAGCCTCAGCGAAGCGGAAAAAGTGGCATTGCTGAGACAGGTGGATGCGGAGGCCAGGCGACAGGACCCGCGGGTCCAGCAGGTGATCGTCAGTCTGGTGGGTGCGCAGGATGTGATCCTGGTGGCGGCTACCGACGGCACCCTGAGCGCGGATGTGCGCCCCCTGATCCGCTTGAATGTACATGTCATCGTGGAACAGGGTGAACGCCGTGAGCAGGGCAGCAGTGGCGGCGGCGCGCGACAGAGTTTTCAGTATCTGCTGGATGAGGAGCGCGCCCTGGGCTATGCGCGGGAAGCGGTGCGTCAGGCGCTGGTCAACCTGGAGGCGGTGGCTGCCCCGGCCGGCAGCATGCCGGTCGTGCTGGGGCCGGGCTGGCCCGGGGTACTGTTGCATGAGGCGGTAGGCCATGGTCTGGAGGGGGATTTCAACCGCAAGGGCACCTCGGCCTTCAGCGGCCGGATGGGTGAACAGGTGGCCTCCAGTCTGTGTACCGTGGTCGATGACGGCACCCTGCCGGGACGGCGTGGTTCGCTGAACGTGGATGACGAGGGAACCCCGAGTCAGAATACCGTGCTGATCGAGAAGGGCATCCTCAAGGGTTATATGCAGGACAAGCACAATGCCCGGCTGATGAAGGTCCATTCCACCGGCAACGGCCGACGTGAATCTTATGCACATCTACCCATGCCGCGCATGACCAATACCTATATGCTGCCCGGCAATCATGCACCGGAGGAGATCATCGCATCGGTGGAGAAAGGGCTCTATGCCGTCAATTTCGGCGGCGGCCAGGTGGATATCACCTCGGGTCGATTCGTGTTTTCCGCGAGTGAGGCCTACCTGATCGAAAACGGCAAAGTCACAGCACCGGTGAAGGGTGCAACCCTGATTGGCAACGGCCCGGAGGCGATGAACAAAATCAGCATGGTGGGCGATGACCTCAAGCTGGATACCGGCGTTGGTGTCTGCGGCAAGGAGGGACAGAGTGTGCCGGTAGGGGTAGGGCAGCCGACCCTGAAGTTGGATGAACTCACCGTCGGGGGCACCGGAGTCTAATGGAGAATATAGCGCAGCGTATGGAGCATCTCGAACAACTGGTCGGCGAGCTGCTGGACGAAGCCAGGAAACAAGGCGCCAGTGCGGCGGAGGCGGGGGTCAGCAGTGATGCCGGATTTTCTCTCAGCGTGCGGATGGGGGAGCCGGAAACCATTGAATACACCAGGGATAACGGGTTGGGCGTGACGGTCTATTTTGGCCAGCAGAAAGGCTCCGCGAGCACCTCGGATCTGAGTTCCGAGGCCCTCAAGGAGACCGTACAGGCCGCTTGCAACTTTGCCCGCTATACCTCGGCAGACGATTGCGCCGGACTGGCGGATGCAGAGCTGATGGCCCGCGAGACCCCGGATCTGGATCTTTACCACCCCTGGGAGCTGGAAGTCAGCGAGGGGATCGAGATGGCGACTGAGTGCGAGGCGGCCGCCCTGGAGCGTGACCCGCGCATCGTAAATTCGGAAGGCGCCAGTCTCAGCACCCATAACGGTTTGCATGTGTATGGCAACTCGCATGGCTTCATTGGCGGTTACCCCTCTTCACGCCACAGCCTGAGCTGTGCGGTAGTGGGCAAGGCGGGCGACAGCATGCAGCGGGATTACTGGTATACCCTGTCGCGTATCGGCGAGATGCTTGAGAACCCGCAACAGGTAGGGCGGACCGCGGCTGACCGCACCCTGGCGCGCCTGAATGCCCGCAAGCTCTCCACCCGGCAGGCGCCGGTGCTGTTTCAGGCGGACGTGGCGGTGGGGCTGTTACGCAGTTTTATCTCCGCGATCCGCGGTTCCGCGCTCTACCGTAAGTCCAGTTTCCTGCTGGACCATCTGGGCAAGCCGGTGTTTCCCGAGTTTGTGCGAATTCACGAAATCCCCCAGCTCCCCAGGGGACTGGGAAGTTCATCTTTCGACAGTGAGGGGGTGGCAACCCGGGATCAGGATTTTATCAGCAACGGCGTGCTGTGCAGTTATGTGCTGGACAGTTATGCGGCGCGCAAGCTTGGCCTGCAGACCACCCACAATGGGGGCGGGGTGCGCAATCTGCGCATCAACTCAGGCGAACTGGATCAGCAAGGACTGCTGCGGAAGATGGGCAGCGGCCTGCTGGTCACCGAACTGATGGGGCAGGGAGTCAACAACGTTACCGGCGATTACTCACGAGGCGCGGCCGGTTTCTGGATTGAAAATGGTGAAATTCAATATCCGGTGGAGGAGGTCACCATTGCCGGCAACCTGAAGGAGATGTTCATGGGACTGTTGGAAGTGGGTGCTGATATCGAGACACGCACCAGTGTCCAGACCGGTTCCTGGCTGATCGATCACATGATGATCGCGGGTGATTAATCTCGGTGTGCAGGATGTGGTGGGGAGCAAGGAGTGGTGCACGGATGCACCGCTTACGAACCTAAGATTGGAACCGCATCGAATCTGAGTTTGTGTCTTCAGCTTCCTGATGCGCTTCAGAAGCTAGCTCACCGCATCCTCCGTGGATAGCCTGCTGGCGGAAACCATCTCCATGGCGGTTTTTACCGCAAGCTCGAGGCTGCCGAGCTGGGCCTTGCCGCTGCCGGCGAGTTCCAATGCCGTACCATGATCCACCGAGGTGCGAATAATCGGCAGGCCCAGGGTGATATTCACGGAACGGCCGAAGCCCATGTGTTTCAAAACCGGAAGCCCCTGGTCATGGTACATGGCGAGGACGACATCGGCCTGTTGCAGATATTTTGGGGTAAACAGTGTATCCGCCGGCAGCGGGCCGGTCAGCTGCAGTCCCTCCCGACGCAGTCTCTCCAGCACTGGCTCGATGATCTCGATCTCCTCCCTGCCGAGATGGCCATCCTCTCCGGCGTGGGGATTCAGGCCGCACACCAGAATGCGGGGCTGGGGAATGCCAAAGTGGTTCTGCAAGTCCTGGTGAAGTATGCGGGTGATCCGCTCCACGCGAGCGGCGGTGATCTGGCGGCTGACCTCGGAAAGCGGCAGATGGGTCGTCACCAGAGCTACCCGCAGACCCTCTGTGGCGAGCATCATCACCGGGGTCAGTGCTGTGCCCGCGACACGGCCGGCCGCCTGCGTGAGCTCAGCCAGAAACTCGGTATGGCCGGTGAACGGCAGGCCACTCTGGTTGATGATGCCTTTGTGTACCGGGCCGGTAACCAGGGCATCGAAGCTGCCGTTCAGGCAGCCTTCGGCAGCGATTCTGAGGCCCTCCAGCACATAACCCGCATTCGCCTGATTGAGCTGGCCGCAGGTCTCCCGCTCCCGCAGGTTGACGGGGAACACAGTCAGGCAACCAGGCTCAAACTCGGCGGGTTGCCGGCTATCCTGTTGGTAGACTGTCAGGCTCAGGGGCAGCCCGAGTATGTCGGCGCGCCGCTGCAACAGTGCCGGGTCGGCGATGGCGACCAGTTGCGCCGCGATTGGCTGTTGCGCCAACATGACACAGAGGTCGGGACCGATACCGGCCGGCTCTCCGGGCGTCAACGCAAGGATCACAACTCATCCTGATCCAGGCGCAGCTCGACATAGGCCTCGTCCCGCAGGCGGCGCAGCCACAACTCAATGGCCTCATCCGATTTCTGCTTGCGAATCGCGGTGCGCGCCTCGTTCTTCATCGCCTCTTCGGTGTTGTCATATTCACGCCGCTCCAGTACCTGCACGATATGCCAGCCGAACTGGGTTTTGAAGGGCTCGCTGATCTGATTGGGGGCCAGGCTGTCCATCTGTTGTTCAAACAGCGGCACCATGTCCCCTGAGCTGGTCCAGCCCAGGTCACCGCCCTTGATCGCCGAGGCCTTGTCATCTGAATGGGAGCGCGCCAGATTTTCGAATGACTCGCCTCCCACGATCCGTTCGCGCAGCGTCTCCAGATGTTGCTGGGCTTCCGAGTCCGAGACGATTTCGTTGGTGTTGATCAGAATATGCCGGGCATGGGTCTGGGAAATCATCTGTCGTCGAGTGCCTTGAGTCTCCAGCAGTTTGACGATGTGAAAGCCAGAGGCATTTCTGATCGGCTCGCTGATACTGCCCGGTTCCAACTCGTCGACCACTTGCGTAAACAGGGTGGGGATGCGGGAGGTCTCGATCCAGCCCAGATCACCGCCATCCAGGGCCTGCTGGCCATCGGATTCACGGATTGCGATGCTGCTGAAGTCAGCGCCCTGCCTGATTTCCATGACCAGTTGTTCCGCCGTCTGTTTTGCTGTCTGCACATCCTCAGGCGAGGCCCCTTCCGGGGTGGCAATCAGGATGTGCAGCAGATGCACGGCAGAGCGCTGCCGACTGCTGCCGGTTTCGCGGGCCAGGTAGTTGCGCACGTCCTGTTCAGTGATCACGATACGGTTGATCACCTCTTGCTGTTTCAGGCGGTTGATCAGAATATCCTCCCGCAGCTGTTCACGAAACAGGTTGAAGTTGATGCCGTCCGCCTCCAGGGCCTGCTTGAGTTCCAGCAGTGTGATCTGGTTGCGCTGGGCGATATTCGCGATCGCTTTGGTAAGCGTGGTGTCGTCCACCGTCAGTCCCAGGCGGTTGGCGGTCTGCAGCTGGAGGCGTTTGGCGATCATATGCTCCAGCACCTGGGCCTGCAGGATCTCTATCGGAGGCAGGGTATTGCCCTTTTCCCTGAGCTGGATCGCCAGCTCCCGGGTCTTGCTGTTGAGTTCGCTGGCGGCGATGATGTCTTCATTCACGACTGCGACTATACCGTCCAGATCGGTGACAGCGGCCCCAGCCGTCAAGCCGAAACACAACAGCAGCAGGGTCAAGGTTCTTTTTAAAAGGTTAAGCTCGATATGCATGGATTAGCCTGGATGATTACTCTGGTCGGTAGCCGTAGATGGACTCTTTGAGGGTTTGCCGGATGTCCTTGCCCAGGAAACCCAGGCCGCGGAGTTCTAGTTGTAACATGAAACGGGCGTCCGCTTCCTGGTCGATGTTCTGATCGAGATCTGTTTCATTGATATATTCCTGGTAGACAGCCGTCAGGGACCAGCAGCAGCGCCCGCTGTAGCCAAGCCCCAGCACGCGATTCAGGTCCCGCTTGTGATACAGGGAATGCTTCCAATCCCCCAGCACAGTATATCGGTGCCCGATCTGCCAGTAGAACGAGACGTCAATATCCTCGATCTTGGTCAGTTCATTATCTTGCTCGCTGTAGTTGTAACTGACATTGAACAGCTGTTGATCAGGGGTGCGATAGTGCAAGCCAATGCGCCCCTTGTCGATCTGTTTCTCATCCAGTTGAGGGTCCCAGCGCAGGTTGAGTGAGCTTCGCCAGTTGGCGCCCAGCCTGGCACTGAGCTCGGCAACGATGGCGGAGCTGGATTGCTCTTCGATATCGCCCGTGAGCTGCACCTCGCGATCCTGGTAGTAGAAGATCTGACCGACGCTGGCGCGCAGACGCTCCAGTCCGGTGTCGCTCTCCAACCAGCGGCTGGTGATGCCCAGGGCCAGCTGATTGGCGTCTCCCACCCGGTCTCCCCCGGTAAAACGATTATCTTTGAACAGATTTGTGAAGCTGAGTTCCAGGTCTGCGGTATCAAAGTCTGGTGCATCGCTTTGATCCTCAAAGGGGGCATATAAATAATAGAGACGAGGCTCCAGAGTCTGGGTGGCGGCCGTGCCAAACCAGCTGCTGTCCCGTTCAAACACCAGGCCGCTGTCCAGGCTGAAGGTGGGCACGTTGAACGATGGTGTGTCTTCTGTGGTTTGCTGGTCTGTATCGTCAAGCTGGTATGCCACATGATTCAGGGTCAGGCGGGGTGACAGATAACCCCAGGGTCGGCTTAATTTGAGGCTTGCCGAGGGTATCAGGCGCATGCGCTGGCCGGTGCGCAGGATGTCATGTTCAAAATAGGTATATTCGCTGTCCACTCTCAGGTCGGTGTTCATGGGGTCCAGCAGTTTGTTGTAACCGACGGTCATGCTGGGCAGCAGGGTGTAGGGATAGCTTGCGGGATTGATGGATTTGTCCACGGTTTGAAAATCCTGCACCCGGCCAGTCAGCCGCCAGTCGCCAGTGTGGTAGATGGCTTCGCCAATCCTCTCCAGCTGCCGGGTGCTGCTGTTCTCAAGGCCTGTGCTGAAATCATCCAGGTAATCCATGTCGCTGACCTCAGTGGCCTGGATGCGGGTGCTCAGGCCGCTGAAGGGCTGGCTGGTGTGCAGCACTTTGAATGCGCTTCGCTGGCTGTCGTGTTCGTCACTTTCGACCTTGTCGTTCAATATCTCGCCGCTCAGGGCGCCACGCTGGTGTTCCGTCAGGAAGCGCAGCTCTGCGCCCAGCATCAGGCCGCGCCGGCTCATCCAGCGCGGCGTGATGGTGGCGTCGTAGTCCGGGGCCAGATTGAGGTAGTAGGGGATGGAAAATTCCGTCCCCAGGTCTCTTGACGAGCCCCATGATGGGAGTAGCAAACCGGTCTTGCGCCGGTCGTCCACCGGAAAGCTGAAATAGGGGCTGTATAAAACCGGCAGGCTACCGAACTTCAGCACCGCATGATAGGCATCACCCCAGCCGGTTTCCCTGTCGATCACCAATTCACTGGCGCCGATGGACCAGTCGCGGTAACCCGGTGGACAGGTGGTAAAGCTCGCGTCCAGATAGCGGGATTTGCTGTCAGACAACATCTCGGCCCGCTCTGCATTGCCCCGTGCTTTGCTTTCCGTAAGACGGAATTCCACATTTGACAGCCAGCCCTTGTCACTCGCCAATTCGAGCTGCCCTTGATCTGCGTTCAACCTGAGGCCGGGTTGTTCCAGGTAGATGGCGTGATTCAGTTCTGCATTGCGCGCTTGTTGATGGTAGAGGATCCGGTCTGCCTCCAGGTAAGTGGCATTTTTACGCAGTACACTGTCGCCGCTCAACAGCAGTTCATCCTGCGGTTGATCGAATTCCACATTGTCGGCTTCCATGTAGATGAAGTCGGGCCGGCCTGGAGGGATGGCTGGCGCTATGGTCTGCCGGGTTGCCTGTGCGGCGGCAGCTCCTGTGCATCCTGCACTCGCTGCATTGGCACATCTGCCCTCCAGGGATGGAGGAAATGCAGTAGGATCGTAGGAACGATCCCTGCCCTGTGCGGCAGCAGCTCCTGTGCATCCTGCACTCGCTGCATTGGCACATCCCTGTGCGGCACAGTCGCCCCAGTCGAGTCCCTGATCGAGACGCAGTTGCTGTTGGTCGGGGTCTGCGCCAAGCAGGGTTGCAGGCGTGCAATAGATGATCGGCAGCAGCAGAAGAGAGGGACTCAGCCGTGGCATGGTGGTTAGCGATCCTTTATTGGACTGAGTGGTAGCCAATATCGTTGCTGGAAGGTGGGCTCGGGAGCCTGTGAATCTTCGTGGGGCTGCAGGTTTTGAGATAGTTAGAGCCGCCTGCATGCCCATTTGGTTTTCCGTTCTGTGTGGGATGTAAAAATCTCATAGAATCATCCGATCTTCAAATTAATCATCTTACCGCTACCCTGTTTCAGCCTGATGAGGGATGATCAGAGGAGAGATTCAAGGAACTATCTAAATAGAGCTGTGTTTATACCTGATACCTTATGATTCTGTCATTTATTCGCGGTCTCTAATATACTTCGTCTCCGCTTCCCTGTCTGACCGACTATCAATTCCACCATGCCCCAACGAATCGAACAATTGAAAACCTGGCTTGCCTCGCTCCCGGAAATAGCGGATTTTACCTTTGAGCCTGCATCGGGGGATGCCAGTTTTCGCCGCTACTTTCGTGTAGGTGTAAACGACAGGACCTTTATTGCGATGGACGCGCCACCGGAGCAAGAGGACACAGCGCCTTTTATCCGCATCGCAGATGCTTTCGAATCGATCGGGCTCAATGTGCCGCATATCCATGCCCGCGATCTGCAGCAGGGTTATCTCCTGCTGGATGATCTCGGTTCCACCCTCTATCTCGAGCAGCTCGATGAATCGAATGTGGAGCGGCTCTATGGTGATGCCCTGGGTGCGCTGGTCACCATTCAGGCCTGTGGGCCCCGGGAGAATCTGCCCGATTACGACCGCGAGCTTCTGATGCGGGAGATGGAACTGTTTCGCGACTGGTTGCTGGGCAGACAACTGGGGCTGGAGTTGTCTGAATCTGAACATGCCATGCTTGACCGGACCTTCGCCTTTCTGGCTGACAATGCTTTGGAGCAGCCCCGGGTCTGTGTACATCGGGACTACCACTCCCGCAACCTGATGTTCACGGATAATCACAACCCGGGGATTCTCGATTTTCAGGACGCGGTATTGGGTCCGGTTACCTATGACCTGGTCTCCCTGCTGCGGGACTGCTATATCAGCTGGCCCGGAGCGCAGGTCGAGGCATGGTGCTTGGGGTATTTCGAGCTGGCGGTCCAGTCCGGCGTGCTGCAAAAGGAGCACGAGGATCAGTTCCTGCGCTGGTTCGACCTGATGGGGGTGCAGCGCCACCTAAAGGCCAGCGGTATCTTTGCCCGCCTCAATCAGCGGGATGGCAAGCCCGGTTATCTGCGGGATATTCCCCGCACACTGGGCTACATCATCGAACTGGTGGGCGTCTATCCCGAACTGGTGACTCTGGGTGACATGATACAAAAACGGATTCTACCCAAGCTGGGTTAATCCCAGGCAAGCTCTGTTGTTTTTATTTGTCCCTATAATCCAATTTCTTGGGTTATTTAGCTCAATTGATTTGTCCGATAAATCTATATCTTATTGATTTATCATGCATATGTGTATTTTATCCAGTGCTTGTTGCGTGGGTATTTAAGTTTGATTTAAGCGAGACATTTATCTGACTTAAGCTTGATAAAGCGCAAATAAAATCTATGTCATTTCTAGTTATAAGCTGTAACCAATTGTATTTATAGTCAGTAACTTGCATTTAAATTGACCTGTTGCTATAAAACAACAATTACGGAAAGTGTGTTTTTTTTGCAAAATATACTTGCATTCGCGAATTTGTTTGGCTAGTATTTCCTCCGTAGTCAAATTTTAAACAACATCTCTTTCATTTTTGGAGTAAAGACAATGAAAAAAGCACTTTCACTCGCAATCGCCGCTGCACTGGTTGCACCAGTAGCCGCCATGGCTGATGCCACCGTTTACGGTAAGCTGCGTACCTCTGTTGATTATGTGGAATTCGGTTCTGACAACCTCTTTCAGCAGGCCGCAGATGACCTGTTCAGATGAAGATGCTGTGAGTATCCGCGATGACAGTCAGTTCGTAATCAGATCCCACGCCTCCCGTTTAGGTGTGAAGGGTTCCGAAGACCTGGGTAACGGCCTGAAAGGTATCTATAAAATCGAGGCTCAGGTGAACTTTGCCGATCAGGCCAACGAATTCGGTACCGCTGATGCGCTGTTTACCGGTCGTAACACCTTCGTCGGCCTGGCCGGTGGTTTCGGTACCGTACTGATCGGCCGTCACGACACCCCCCTGAAGATGTCCACCGGTAAGCTGGACTACTTCGCCGATACCTCTGCTGACTATAACGGCACCAGAAGCTATCAAAATGATGTCTATAACCCTTGGGGCTACAGCCACAGTGCTGATTTCTCTGACCGCCGCGCCGATGCCACCATCGCCTATGTCTCCCCCAACTGGGCGGGCCTGACCTTGGCTGGCGCCATCATCCCGGGTGAGAACTCCGAGGCCAACAGCCTCGCGGACGCCTACTCCATGGCGGCCATGTACGAGAATGCCGGTATCTACCTGGCAGCCGCATATGAAGCAGCCGATGGTCAGATCGATCTACTTGGAACAGCACCAGCTGAGTTTCGGTGATCACAGTCAGTGGCGTCTGGGTGGTGGCTACGATGCCAGCGGCTGGAAGGTCGCGGCCGTGTACGAGAATGAGCAGATCGATGGTGCTGGTCAGTGGTACACTCACCGATGTCGACCGCTGGGATATCTCCGGCGCCTTTACCCTGGGTTCGGGCGAGATCAAGGGCACCTACTTCGACTGGGAAGACAATGAAACTGATGTGACCGGCGCTGGTTTCGCTGTGGGCTATGATTACAACTTCAGCAAGCGCACCCAGCTGTATGTGCTGTATCTTGACTCCACCATCGAAGCCCCCAACTTTGATGACGACAATCTGCAAATCGTCAGTGTGGGCGTGAACCACGACTTCTAAGCGTCTCTCGAGACCAGTCAGAAGTTAAAACGGGGCCTTCGGGTCCCGTTTTTTATTGCGCGAATATAAAATGCGCTGTGTTTATGCAGGATCTTTTATATAATGTACAAATAAGATGTACATTGAGATGGAGCCTGTTCCATGTTTGCCATCAGCATTTCAGAATTTAGGAAACATCTGCCTGAGTATTTAAAAAAAATACAGCAGGGGGATCAGATACAGATTACTAATCGGGGTAAGGTCATTGCCCGGGTTGTTCCTGAGATAGACGAGGTACAGGCTGCCCGTAATCGATTGAATTCATTGCGTCATCAGGGATACATGGGGGATGTTATCAGCCCGATTGATGCAGTGGATTGGACTGCAGATGAAGATAATCTGTGATACTAATATCCTGCTGTTTTGGTCTCAAGCTCCTGAACGATTGACTGTCAAGGCGGTTGCGGCCCTGGATGAGGGGTTGGAGGGAAGGGTATTGGCCTGTTCAGACGTGAGTTTCTGGGAGATCGCCATGCTATTTTCGAGAAAGCGCCTGGTGAAGCCAGTTGCTCCAGAGGCTTTTATGCATGATCTTGTGTTGGCGATGGAGCTGGAGGTGATTTCTATCACGCCAGAGATAGCCGTGATCTCTCAGACAAATGTCTTTAGCCACAAAGATCCCGCTGACCGACTCATTGCTGCAACGGCTATTCACGAGGGCGCGCCCCTTATAACGGCAGACAGTCAACTCAGGTCGATAGAAGGCTTGAAAGTCATCTGGTAAGCCAATGCGACTCAATGGCTGGCAATAGGGAATTGGATTAATGAGCATAGCTACTTGCAATGCTGAGTTTCGCCGATGGCATGAAGCTTTTGTTTCGAGAAAAAAGCGCTACGGATCTTATCGGTATCTCATGCAGGAATTGCCAGGCGTCTCCAGTGGATGACAGGTGTTTGCCAGAGATGAGATGAATGATGCGATAGGTTTTTCTGGTCGCTGAAGATCGTGGCTGCGATCGGGGTGGGTGGCCATACGCAGTAAAGGCATAGGATGTGGTGAGCTTGCGAACCGCATCGGTTGAAATTAATGCGGTTCGTGCCTCACCTCATCCCGCGTTTATTTTGGCAAGACTGTTTTTACGCCTTCCTCCGTTCCCAGTATCAGCACATCCGCTCCCCGCAAGGCAAAGATGCCGGTCGTCACCACGCCTGCGATGTTGTTGATCTGCTGTTCCATCTCCAAGGGTTTCATGATCTCAAGGTTGTGCACATCCAGAATCACATTGCCGTTATCGGTGATGAAGTTTTCCCGCCAGACCGGGGTGCCGCCTAGTTTTACCAGCTGACGCGCCACATGGCTGCGGGCCATGGGAATGACTTCCACCGGCAGGGGGAATTTGCCGAGGATGTCCACCAGTTTGCTGCCATCGGCGATGCAGACGAACTTCCTGCTGGCGCCGGCAACGATCTTTTCCCGGGTCAATGCGCCACCACCACCTTTGATGAGCGAAAGGTTATGGTCAGATTCGTCGGCGCCATCGATGTAAATGTCGAGTTCGCCTGCGGCATTCAGGTCCATGACGTGAATGCCATGGCTCTTCATGCGTTCTGTGGATACTTCAGAGCTCGAGACAGCGCCTTCGATCTTGTTTTTGATGGTGGCCAGGTAGTCGATGAAGTGATTGACGGTTGAGCCGGTACCGACGCCAACGATCCCTCCGGTGACATATTCAAGTGCAGCCTTTGCTGCCTGTTTTTTCATTTCGTCTGCATTCATTTGCAATCTCCTGTTAGATTGCGGCGCATTGGAGCAGCGTGTTTGTTCTGTTGGAAACAAATCGCTGTCAATGGTATGCCGCAAATGATTTTTCTGGTTGAATCGCTTAGATTTGGAGTAATGATACCGATGCCCCTGGTTGATGTCAGGTTTAATCTATTTTTCGGAGTGAATTTATGCCGCAGCGCTACATAGAAAAAATACTTCGCGCCCGTGTCTATGATGTAGCCAGGGAGACGCCATTGGAGCGGGCGCAAACACTGTCCACACGGCTGGGGAATAATATCTTTCTGAAACGCGAAGACCTGCAACCGGTGTTCTCGTTCAAGCTGAGGGGGGCATATAACAAGATCATCAACCTTTCGCCAGCAATCAGGGAGCGAGGCGTGATTGCGGCATCTGCCGGAAATCATGCTCAGGGAGTCGCGCTGGCCGCGCGTGAAATGAAGATTCAGGCCTTGATCGTAATGCCTCAAACCACACCTCCGATCAAAGTCCAGGCGGTAAAAAACCTGGGTGCGAAGATCATTTTATATGGCGATTCCTATGATGATGCCTATGCGCATTCCCAGGATCTGGCGCATGCAAATGGTATGGCCAGTATCCATCCGTTTGATGACCCGGATGTGATTGCGGGTCAGGGTACCATAGGAATGGAGATTATCCGTCAACATCCCGAGCCGCCTGCCGCGGTCTTTGTTCCCGTCGGTGGCGGTGGATTGATTGCCGGTATCGGCGCCTATATCAAGTATGTCTATCCTGGAGTAAAAATTATTGGTGTGGAGCCGGATGATGCGCCAACACTGTATCGTGCGTTGGAATCAAAGCGTCGCGTCACCCTTAAACAAGTTGGGATCTTTGCTGACGGTGTTGCAGTCAAGCAGATTGGTAAGGAGACTTTCAGGGTGGCAAGAAAGGTGGTAGATGAGGTGGTGTTGGTGAGCGCGGATGAGATATGTGCGGCGATCAAGGATATATTTGATGATACACGCACGATTGCGGAACCGGCAGGCGCGCTGTCAGTGGCAGGCCTAAAAAAATATGTCGAAAGGGAAGGTGTTCAAGACTGCTGATCTTGTGGCCATTGAGAGTGGTGCGAATATCAATTTCGATAGACTCAGACATGTGGCTGAGCGCGCAGAATTTGGTGAGCGGCGTGAGGCGCTTTTCGCAGTGAAGATACCTGAACGTCCCGGTAGTTTTTTACAGTTCTGTAAGTTGATCGGTAAACGGAGTATCACTGAATTCAACTATCGATATTCCGACACCAATACCGCACAGATTTTCGTTGGTGTTGAGTTGCGCCAGGGCGACAAAGAGCGTGAGGAGTTATTGAGTCGTTTTGTGGAGAAGGATTATTCGATAGTGGATATGACCGACAATGAGACAGCGAAGCTACATATCCGGTATATGGTTGGAGGTCACGCCAAGGGGTTGGAGTATGAGCGTCTGGTTCGCTTTGAGTTTCCTGAAAGACCGGGTGCGCTGATGTATTTTTTGAGCAGTCTAGGTAATCAGTGGAATATCAGCCTCTTCCATTATAGAAATCATGGGGCTGCGTATGGACGTGTGTTGATGGGGATACAAGTGCCTGCCAATGAGAAAGGTCACTTTGTTAAGCTGTTGAAGAGACAGGATTATCCATTTTGGGATGAGACTGAAAATCCGGCTTATCAATTGTTTGCTGGGGTAAATCAAAGTTGAGTCTGGAGACTCCACGCAATTCTCTGGTTAAATAAAAAACCCCGTCTTGCGGGGTTTTTTATTTTGAATGCTAACTGGTTACCTGCTTTTTACGCGGTGTAACTTTTCTAGGCCTGAGTGGTCGTTTTTTTGTGGCGGCTTTTTTCTTCGTGGGGGTTTTCTTCGCCGCGATCTTCTTTGTGGTGGATACTTTTTTCGTAGTTGGCGCTTTCTTTTGTACTACTTTTTTCTTGGTTGCGACTTTCTTTTTGGCGGCTGCTTTTTTCTTAGTTACTACTTTCTTTTTTGCGGCCACTTTTTTCTTAACTGCGGTTTTCTTTTTTGTAGCTACTTTTTTCTTGGTTGCGACCTTCTTTTTTGCAGCTACTTTTTTCTTAGTTGCGACCTTCTTCTTAACGGCCACTTTTTTCTTAGCTGCAACCTTCTTCTTGGTAGCGACTTTTTTTGTTGTAGACGCTACGCGCTTAACTGCAGCCTTCTTTTTTGTGGCTTTCTTCTTCACCATTTTATTGATCCTCCCAGGAGATCTGTTCGATAGATGTCAAGAGTATAATTCAGCATTTATAAAAATCCAGGGATATAATGGATTTTTTCTTATTTAATTCAAATTGTTGGTCATTTTTTCGATATGGGAAAGGCCAATGATTTTAGTCTTTGAGTGGGGTTCGTTTGTATTTACTGAAGTTATATTCATTTTCATTTCAAGGTATGGATTTGTGAGTTATGTGTTTTTTTGAAATCTCTCTTAGTGTCTTCGTGTAATCGTATAATTGATAGTTGCTGCAGCAGATTTAGATTGAGAGGTCTGCGTCTGCTGGATCTTATTGCGGTGGGGTTGAGAGAAGTTTTAAAAACCATTAAAAACGTTCCTATTGGCCGTAAACTCAAAACAGAGTCGTCTGATTACTTGTCCCTGATTTTGGCAATTAGAACTGAACAGTGTTGTTGTGGTTTTCTGCAATCAATTCTTAAACAAAGGAAGTTGTGTGTCGGTAAATTGATAAAGCCTCTTTTCTGTTATTACAGCGTCTAGAGGTATGTCCCAGTGCTTTGCTGGAAGCGAATCAACACGTTGTAATTCATGTGCAATACCGATAAGTTTCGGGCCTTTCCAGTGACTCCGATTCAGTCTATAAGAGAGCGTGCGATCATAATAGCCACCACCCATGCCTAACCGATTACCGGCTAAATCAAATGCAACCAAAGGCATAATAATCAGGTCGAGTCCCCATGGCTTGGTGATTGATCTGTTGGATGCTGCGGGCTCAGGAATGCCAAATCGATTGAGATCTAATTTTTGGTTTCTTTTGTACGCGCGGAACCAGAGGGATTTTGTTGGTCGATTTCGTAGAACAGGAAAATAGCAGCGCTTCCCTGCTTGTAATGCGCGTTGTACTAAAGGGGCGGGATCCATCTCACCATCATTCGCAAAATAAAAGGCGATTCGCTTACTGTGTTGTAAAGGGTGGCAGGCGCTTGCCTGTCTGGCCATGAAGTTACTGTGGATTTTTTGTGTCTGCAGGCTGAGTTTGCGGCGCTTGCTGCGGATATTCTTTCTCAGCTGTTTAGTATTCATGTTTATGCTGTAGGAGAAAAAAGACACCCCCCACCTGTGCCGTCGCAAGCCTTTGTTCCTGAACCAGAAGGTTCAAGTGGGAACAACAGGGATGCTTCAGGCTTTCCGCTTGAATGCGGACATGCACACCGGCATCGGCATTATGCTCCCAGGGCAGAAATTAGGCTCAAGAAAATACCCGGGCCACTTACGAACACTGCAGGGGGTGTCTAGCTATAAGGCTAAACCTAAATGGCTTAAAGTTCCAGTTGATTACTTGTATTGAGCGCTAATTCAATTTTTTCCTGGAGGCTCTGGATGCGGCGGGTGATCGCTTGTGAGTCGTAGCTTTTATCATGCTTTAGGTCCAGCAATTCATGAGCAACGTTGAGCGCTACCATCACCGCGATACGTTCTGTACCGATCACGCGACCGGCATTACGCACCTCACGCATTCTTTCATCCACCAGGCGGGCGGATTCAAGCAGCGATTCACGTTCCTCCGCACTACAAGCTATGCGGTACTCCTTGTCGAGAATCATGACTGTGACGGGAAGTTGTGTGTCGCTCACTGGGTGGATTCCATTGCCTTTAGTCGTGAAATCATTGCTTCGACACGGGTTCGCGCGAGTTCTGTTTTTTCAATGAGGGCTGCCCGTTCGGCAACCAGATGATCCTGTCGCATGCGCAGGGATTTGTTCTCGTCCTTAAGAAAGGAACAGGCGCGAATCAGTTCCTCGACCCGCACTTCGAGTTTGCGTAGGTCGAGATCAGCATTGTTTGATGACTCTGTGTTACTCATAGGAATCAATATAGAGGGCACGCTTCTATGGGTCAATCCTTATCACTGCATGATATGATTCAGCTCTAACCCGTGGAGCGATATATAAATAGCTGATGACTCTAACTCCCAAAATGCCATCATACGAGCGCTTCGATCAATTGCTGGATTCCATTGGACTGGATGTTGGGGCGAGTGAGGTGCATGGAGTGCTGTGCGGCCTGCTCTGTGCCGGCCATTCAGATGCCCATGCAACATGGTTTGAGGAGCTATTTGAAAACTGCTCTTCAGACGACCTGCTGGTGCGTGAGGTGCGTCAATTACTCGGGCAACTCTATCAGGTAACCCAGGATCAGCTGCTTGGTGATGACCTGGGATTCAATGTGTATCTTCCGCATGATCAGTCTCCTCTGACGGAGATAGCAGGACGTTTGACCGAGTGGTGTCAGGGATTTCTCTACGGTCTTGGCCTGGCGGGCCTCGCCGAGAATCAATTTGTGGGTGATGCGAAAGAGGCGATTGGAGATATAAGTGAAATCACCCGGCTGGACTATGAAAATATAGAAAAGGAAGAGGCGTCTGAGGCGGCTTTAGTGGATTTGGAGGAATTCCTCCGGGTGGCTACGCTGCTGATTTGGGAAGAGTTGGCGCCACATCGGGAGGCGGCGAATGATTAAAAGTGAATTCAAGCGCCGTCGGCGTGATCTGATGCGGATGATGGGGCCAGGGAGCATCGCTATTCTTCCCACAGCACCGTTACTGATCAGGAATCGCGATGTGCACTATCCTTACAGGCCGGACAGTGATTTCTACTATTTGACGGGATTTCCCGAACCCGAGGCTGTTCTAGTCCTGATTCCCGGCAGAAAGCCGGCGGAATACATACTCTTCAATCGCGAAAGAGACCCCAAAATGGAACAGTGGGATGGCGCCCGCGCCGGTCAGCAGGGCGCCGTTGAACTTTATGATGCAGATGACGCTTTTCCAATCGGTGACCTGGATGAGATTCTGCCGCGCATGATGGAGCAGTGTGAGCGGATTTTCTATGCCATGGGATGCAATCCCGAGCTGGACAAGCAGCTTTCAAGCTGGATCAATCATATACGTTGTGAGTCACGTTCCGGGGCGCAGGGACCGGTTGAGATCATAGCTCTTGATCACTATCTGCATGAGATGCGGCTTTTCAAGAGCCGTTCGGAGCTGAAGGTCATGCGGCAGGCGGCACATATCTCCGCGATGGCGCATAAAAAGGTCATGCAGGCCTGTAGAACAGGAGTCTGGGAGTATCAACTGGAAGGCGTTTTTCATGAGGCCTGTATGCAACAGGGGTCGAGATATCAGGCCTACCCTTCGATCGTTGGTGGCGGCGCCAATGCCTGTGTGCTGCACTATATCGACAACCGAGATCGCTTGCAGGATGGAGATATGTTGTTAATCGATGCGGGTTGTGAAATGGAATATTACGCTTCTGACATCACTCGCACCTATCCTGTGAATGGCGTCTTTAGCGAGCCTCAAAGGCAGCTCTATGAACTTGTGCTGGCGGCTCAGGAGGCTGCAATCAAGAAGGTAAAACCAGGTAATCACTGGAACGATCCGCATGATGCAGCGGTCAGAACCATGACCCGGGGATTAGTAAAGCTGGGTATTCTTAAGGGTACTGTGCCAAGTCTGATGCGTGATGAGAAGTATAAAAAATTCTTTCCTCACCGCACCGGGCATTGGATCGGCATGGATGTGCATGATGTGGGGGATTACAAGGTGGATGGAACCTGGCGCTTGCTGGAGCCCGGCATGGTATTGACAGTAGAGCCAGGGCTCTATATACGGGCGGGCACCAGAGGAGTAGCGAAGAAGTGGTGGAATATTGGTATTCGTATTGAGGATGATATTCTCGTCACCAAAGACGGAGCTGAGGTTCTGACCAAAAATATCGTAAAATCGGTTGCAGAGATCGAAGCAATTATGGTGGGTTGATACGGCCATGGATTACGACATTCTGATTGTGGGCGGCGGTATGGTGGGCGCAAGCCTGGCCAGGGCAATCAGTGGCTTGGATTTGAATATCGGGGTGGTGGAAGCCTTCGAATATCACTCGGATAATCAGCCCAGCTATGATGACCGGGTGTTGGCCCTATCCTGGGGAACCCGTCAAATTCTGCAAAGCATGGGATTATGGGATGCCCTGAGTGCCGGGGTTGAACCAATCCTTGATGTGCATATCTCCGATCGAGGGCATTTTGGATTTACCCGGCTCAATCACCGGGAAGAGGGTGTAGCGGCGCTGGGGTATGTGGTTGCAGCACGCGTGCTGGGCGAGGTGCTGCTAAAGGGGTTGGGTGATCTACCGGATGTCGAGCTGATCAGCCCCGCCACACTGGAGAGCTTGAAGTTGAATGAGTCAAGTGTGGAGAGCAGCCTGGTTACCGAGCATGGCAGGCGCAGTGTGTCCTCCGGCTTGCTGGTGGCTGCGGATGGCGGTGACTCCCGAGTGAGGTCGATGCTGTCGATACCGGTCAAGGAGACGACCTACGGCCAGACCGCCATCATTGCGAATGTCACTCCTGAACGGCCTCATCGGGGAGTGGCCTATGAGCGTTTTACCGATTCCGGTCCCTTGGCGTTGTTGCCGATGACAGAGGGGCGTTGCTCCCTGGTGTGGACGGCGAAGAATGAGCAGGCGCCTGAACTGCTGGCTTTGAGTGACGATGATTTTCTCATCCGACTGCAGGATCGTTTTGGATACCGGCTGGGTAAGCTGGTTAAGATCGGCAAACGGTTTGCCTACCCGCTCTTTCTGCGGCAGGTAAAGGAACAGGTGCGTCCACGGGTGGCGTTGATCGGCAACGCCTCGCATACCGTACACCCGGTGACCGGGCAGGGCTTCAATCTGGGGATCAGGGACGTGGCGGCTCTGGCGGATGTGTTGTCCGATATGCAAGGAGCGGGTGGTGATCCAGGGGATCATGCAAACCTGCAACGCTATGCTGCCTGGCGCAGTCAGGACCAGAACCGAGTGGTAATGATCACGGATACCCTTGCCAGATTGTTTGCAAATCCGTTGACGCCGCTGCGCCTGGTGCGCAATCTGGGACTGCTGGGATTGGACCTGTCTCCAGGATTGAAACACCTGGTGGCGAAGCAGTTTATGGGATTGAATGGGCGACTGCCTCGCCTGGCAAGAGGAGTTCCAATTGTCTGAGTCTGAGAATCAACAGCATTTTGACCTGATTATCGTGGGCGGCGGCATGGTCGGCGGGGCCTTGGGCTGTGCCGTTGCCGAAGCGGGTTTTGAGGTCTGTGTGATAGAGGCCCGTGAACCGAAAACTGAGTGGCCGGCGGATGAGGTTGACCTGAGGGTTTCCGCACTCAGCCGGGCATCCCAGCGCATCCTGGAAAACCTGGGCGTTTGGCAGCGGATGCTGGGTCTGCGTGTCAGCCCCTATTCAGATATGCATGTCTGGGATGCTGGGGGTGACGGCAGCATTCATTTTAGTGCGGCCGATATTGGTGAGCCGAATCTTGGCCATATCGTGGAGAACAGGGTAACCCAGCTCGCGCTCTGGGAGCGACTGGGGGAACTGCCTAGTGTCACACGCCTCTGTCCTGCGGAGATCGATAGTCTAGAAACGGGCGCCAGTCCATCGCTGAGCTTGAAGGGTGGCCGTCGTCTGCAGGCCCGGTTGATCGTTGCTGCGGATGGCCGTGAGTCCCTGGTGCGCAAGCTGGCGTTAATCGGCACGCAGGGATGGGATTACGATCAGCATGCAATTGTGGCGACAGTTAAACCGGAAAGGCATCACCAGTACACGGCCTGGCAGCGTTTCATGCCGACCGGTCCGTTGGCCTTTCTGCCGCTTGACGATGGCCGCTGTTCGATTGTCTGGTCCACATCACCCGAGTTGGCGCGAGAGTTGATGTCCATGCAGAAATTATCGTTTTGCAAGGCCCTGACTACCGCCTCCGACAGGGTGCTGGGTGAAATTGTTGAGACTGGTCCCAGGGGGGTGTTTGAACTGCGTCTGGGGCATGCGGAGACCTATATCCGTGAAGGGCTGGCCCTGGTGGGAGATGCGGCGCATGCGATTCATCCGCTGGCGGGGCAGGGTGTCAACCTGGGATTTCTGGATGCGGCAACACTGGTTGAGGTGCTGACTGAAGCCCGTGATTCTGGGCGAAAAATCGGTTCCTATTGCTACCTTGCGGCGCTATGAAAGGGCGAGAAAAGGGGCGAATCTGGGGATGTTGGGCGCGATGGATTTCTTCAAGCGTTTTTTCAGTAACGAAGTGCTGCCCCTGCAACTGGTCCGCAATCTGGGGTTGTCGCTGGTTGATCATGCGGGGCCGGTTAAACATCTGATCATCAAGCGGGCAATGGGCCTGGCAGGGGAAAGGCCGGCGCTGGCGCGTTGATTGAAAGTCCCCCCCGTCTGGAGGTATAGTCCGTTTCTCGACCAACCCTCGTGGGAGAGATCGGTTAAAATCCGACGCCGAAGGCGCAATCCCGCCCGGAATCGCTCAGGCAAAAGGACCGCGAGGACTAAGGTTGACTCTGGAGAGAGGTCATTCGACCCACCGACGGGGCAGGGACTGATATCTAATCAGTTGCAAACTCTCAGGTTTTGGACAGAGGGGCGGCGTAAGGCTGAAGGCCTTGCGCCGCCTTTTTGCGTTGTGACGAGTCGACACTCCCTTCCACAAGGGGCTGCTGAATTGTCAAATTTTGCTTAACACGAGAGATTTTTATGGGTAAACAGACAGTCCTTTTTGAAACCCACCAAATGATGGGCGGGCGAATGGTCCCTTTCGGTGGTTGGGATATGCCGCTGCATTACGGCTCTCAGTTGGATGAGCATCATCAGGTGCGGCGTGATGCGGGAATGTTCGATGTATCGCATATGACGGTTGTCGACCTGCAGGGAGTGGAAGCCCGGCCCTATCTTCAGAAGCTGCTCGCGAATGATGTCGGCCGGCTCAAGACACCGGGCAAGGCGCTCTACAGTTGCATGCTGAATGAACAGGGTGGGGTGGTTGATGATTTGATCGTCTATTATCTGCGGGACGATTTTTTCCGCATGGTGGTGAATGCCGGAACGACAGAGAAAGATCTTGCCTGGCTGGAAAAGCACAGCAATGGGTTTGAGCTTGAGATCAAACCTCGCAGGGATCTGGGGATGATTGCAGTGCAGGGTCCCAATGCGCGCAGCAAGGCCCTGCCGCTGCTCTCTGCCAAACTGCAGCAATCCGGCGCGGATCTGAAACCTTTCAATGCGGTAGCCGATGGTGACTGGTTTCTGGCCCGCACCGGCTATACCGGTGAGGACGGTTTTGAGATCATGTTGCCGGAAAGCGAGGTTGTCTCCTTCTGGCGTTCACTGGCTGAAGCCGGTGTGGCTCCCTGTGGTCTGGGGGCTCGTGACACACTGCGCCTGGAGGCAGGCATGAACCTCTATGGTTCCGATATGGATGAAGAGACTTCTCCCTTGGAGGCCGGTTTGAGCTGGACCCTGGCCTGGGAGCCAGAGGATCGAAAGTTCATCGGGCGTGAGGTCTTGGAGGCGCAAAAGGCAGACCCGGCTAAGCGTCGCTTCGTCGGCCTGTTACTGACCGGCCGAGGTGTCTTGCGCAATCACTTGAAAGTTTTCTCCGGCGACCGGGAGATCGGTGAAATTACCTCCGGCGGATTTTCTCCCACCCTGGAGCGCTCAATTGCCCTCGCACGGGTCGCGCCGGATATCGGGGAAACCTGCGAGGTGGAGGTGCGCGGCAAACGGTTGCCTGCACAGATAGTCAAGCCGCCCTTTGTACGGCATGGCAAGGCCTGTATTGAGTTATAGGAATCAGGCTTCAGTATTCAGATAGTTAGCAATCAATTGGGGAACAGAACAATGAGTAATGCACCAACCGATTTGCGGTATGCGAAATCCCATGAATGGGTGAGAGATGAAGGTGACGGCACGGCGACAGTCGGTATCACTGATCATGCTCAGGAGTTATTGGGTGATTTGGTGTTTGTCGACCCGCCTGGAGTAGGTGATACCGTAGAGGCTGGAAGTGATTGTGCGGTGGTGGAGTCGGTAAAGGCGGCCTCTGATATCTACAGCCCGGTGTCGGGTGAGATTCTGGCCGTAAACGCGGCTCTGGAGGATGCCCCCGAAACCATCAATGAAGATGCCTTTGGCGAAGGTTGGATTTTTAAGGTTAAGATGTCGGATATAGCGGAACTGGACGGCCTGCTCGATGCGGCTGGTTACGCTGCGATTCTTGCCGAAGACACTTGATACCTGGGTCAGATATGCCATTTATTCCTCATACCGAAGACGACATCCGTGAAATGCTGGCAGTCATCGGGGTCGCTGATATCGATACGCTTTTCGATGAGATCCCGGCCGAGCTGCGTTGTGGTGAGCTGAAGCAGATACCCGAAGGACTGTCGGAGATGGAGATCAGCCGGCTGATGCAGGCGCGGGCCAGGGAGGATGGCCAGCCGCTCTGCTTTATTGGCGCCGGCGCCTATGATCACCACATACCGGCAGCAGTCTGGCAATTGGCCACCCGGGGAGAGTTTTACACCGCTTACACGCCCTATCAGGCAGAGGCAAGCCAGGGAACCCTGCAGCTGCTGTATGAATTCCAGTCGATGATGACAGCCCTCACCGGGATGGACGTATCCAACACTTCGCTGTACGACGGCGCCTCTGCGCTGGCGGAAGCGGTGCTCATGGCGGTGCGTTCAAACCGTAAATCGAAATCGAAGCGTATTCTCATACCACGCACGCTGCACCCCACATATCGCAAGGTGACGCAGGCAATCGTGCGCAACCAGAAAATAGAACTGGTCGAGGTGCCGTTTGATGAGGTGAGCGGTCAGACCGATCTGTCCGCCTTGGCGGCGTATGCCGGAGAGGATTTTGCTGCGTTGGTGATCCCACAGCCCAACTTTTTCGGTGTGCTCGAGTCAGTGGATGATTTGACTGATTGGGCTCATGAGAATGGCATGCTGGCGATCGCTGTGGTCAACCCTGTGGCATTGGCGGTACTCAAGCCCCCTGGTGAATGGGGAATACAGGGCGCGGTCGCTTCCGACATCCTGTCTCCCGCGACACTTCCACATCCCTGTGGGGCGGACATCTGTTGCGGTGAAGGTCAGCCACTGGGCGCGCCACTGGCTTCCGGTGGACCCTATTTCGGTTTTCTCTGCGCCACAAAAAAACTGGTGCGCCAGATGCCGGGGCGCATTATTGGACGCACCCTGGACCTGGATGGGAACATCGGTTATACCCTGACACTGCAGGCGCGTGAGCAGCATATTCGCCGCTCCAAGGCGACCTCCAATATATGCACCAACCAGGGTCTGGTAGTGACCGCTGCCACCATCCATATGGCGCTGTTGGGCGCCGAGGGACTGGAGCGAGTGGCAGCCGCCTGTCATGCAAATACCGAAAAACTGACTCAGGCCTTGACCAGCCTGCATGGCGTGGAAGCGGTCTTTCAGGGAGCCTGCTTCCATGAAAGGGTGGTCCGCCTGCCGATCAAGTCCGATGATGCGCTGAAACTCCTCGCGGCTCACAATGTGCTGGGCGGTTACGATCTGAACCAGGACTATCCCGAGTTGGGTAATGCGGTGCTGGTCTGTGCCACGGAACTGCGCAGCGAGGATGACATTGAGAGCTATCGCAGTAAGCTGGAGCGGGTCATACAGGCCCAGGTCCAGACTCCCTGTCAGTTGAAACCTGACTGGTAATTGAGCTTGCAACAGACTGTGCGGATTAAACTCAGACAAGAGTTAGACCGGGCGATTCAAGCCGTATAAGCGGAAATATAAACATGCTGATCTACGAACATTCACACACCGGCCGTCGCGCACCGGCTCAGGCGCCACAGGAAAAGCCCGAGCTCGAATTGATTCCCGAGGCATTGCGCCGTAAGCATTCGGCTAAGCTGCCGGAGGTGTCTGAGATGCAGGCGGTGCGTCACTATACCCGGCTCTCGCAGAAGAACTTCTCGATCGATACCCATTTCTATCCGTTGGGTTCTTGCACCATGAAGTACAATCCTAGGGCCTGCAACAGTCTGGCCTCGCTCCCCGGTATACTGGCGCGCCACCCGCATGCACCGGAGACTCACAGCCAGGGCTTCATGGCCTGCCTGTTTGAGTTGCAGGAGATCCTCAAGCAGGTGACCGGCATGTATGCAGTGTCGCTCACGCCGGCAGCGGGCGCCCAAGGCGAGTTCGCCGGGGTGGCGATGATACGCGCCTATCATGATGCCAGAGGGGATGAAATGCGGAAGGAGATTCTGGTGCCGGACGCCGCCCACGGCACCAATCCGGCCTCTGCGGTCATGTGTGGCTACAGTGTGCGTGAAATACCCACCGCGAAGAATGGCGATATCGATATCGAGGCGCTGAAAAAGGTTCTGGGTCCGCAAACTGCGGGCATTATGTTGACCAATCCCTCCACGGTAGGCGTATTTGAAAGGCGCATCAAGGAGATTGCCCGTCTGGTGCATGAAGCCGGTGGGCTGCTGTATTACGATGGCGCCAACCTGAATGCTATTCTGGGCAAGGTCAGGCCTGGTGATATGGGGTTCGATGTCATCCATATGAACCTGCACAAGACCTTCTCCACCCCGCATGGCGGCGGCGGTCCAGGCGCCGGACCGGTGGGCGTGAGTAAACGGCTAGAACCCTATCTGCCGATACCTATGGTGGGTATTGATGGCGGCGACTATCGTTGGCTGACTGAGGAAGATCGGCCGGAAAGCATCGGACGTCTCTCGGCTTTTGCGGGAAATGCAGGGGTATTGCTGAGAGCCTATGTCTATGCACGCATGCTGGGTCGGGAAGGCATGCATCGGGTGGCGGAGTTTTCCACCCTGAATGCCAACTACCTGCTGAAACGCTTGATGGCTGCGGGCTTTGATGCGGCTTATCCTGAACGCCGAGCCAGCCATGAATTTATACTGACCTTGAAGCGCCAGGCAAAAGAGCTGGGTGTGAATACCATGGATTTCGCCAAGCGCATGCTGGATTACGGGGTACATGCCCCCACCACCTATTTCCCTCTGCTTGTGCCCGAGTGTCTGTTGATCGAGCCAACTGAGACCGAGGCGAAAGAGGATCTGGATGGTTTTGTCGAGATAATGCAGAAAATCCAGCATGAAGCTGAGAGCGAGCCTGAACATTTGAAGCAGGCTCCCCATTCTTTGCCGGTGAGGCGGTTGGATGACGTGCGTGCGGCGAGGGAACTGGATTTGACTTGTGTGAAGTGATTCGTTCAAGCAAAGTTCGAGCAATTCCAGGCTGGTTTGAGAGCTGAGCATGACATACTGAGCGGATCATCTGGCTGCGCAAGCTGATGATGTTTGACCCTGGTCAAGGTCTGCCGCTGTTTGATGGCTGTAATCTGCTCACGGGTTAAGGTCAGGCGCAGCCACCTGCAGGGATGCGGTAGCTGATCATCGGAGTCTTCCCGTGGTGAGGCTTCATTCAGCTATTGCGTTGGCGTCAATATGGGATCTTATTGGTTATCATCGCACGACTGGTGGTCCATAGGGTTTGTACCGGTAATCTATCTGACTGCAGCTAGAATGAAATGGCTGGAGAGATCCCAGGCGGATTAGTTCCTTGATGCTTGTTGTCGTTTGAACGGCCAGGTGCCCGGCGACCGCATTCCCACCGTGGTGAATTTAGATTCCGATTTGAGCGGAATTTCGGCTACTCTTTCAAGTGAATACCCAAGCTCTTGGGAACAGAGATAAAGTTATGACTGGACACTACACCGACACTGGTTTTGTACCGCTGAATATAGCCATTCTGACTGTTTCAGACAGTCGCACTGAAGAGGATGACCAATCGGGCAATACTCTCAAAGAACGCGTTTTGGAAGCAGACCACAAGTTCTACGAGAAGGCGATTGTAAGAGATGACATCTATGAGATGAGGGCTGTTTTCTCCCGCTGGATCGCAGACGAGGAAGTGCATGTGATCATCAGTACGGGAGGTACGGGCATCACCGGGCGCGATAGTACTCCGGAAGCGGTTGTCCCGCTGTTCGATAAGGTCATAGAAGGTTTTGGTGAGATCTTTCGGGCTATTTCGTTAACCGAAATTGGCGCCTCATCCATTCAGTCCAGAGTTGTTGCCGGACTGGCAAATGGTACGCTTATATTTTGTCTGCCCGGTTCTACCGGTGCATGTCGTACCGGCTGGGACAAGATCCTCAAGGATCAATTGGATCACCGTACGCGGCCCTGTAATTTTGCACAGATGTTTCCGCGTCTGCTGGAGTTCTAGATCATTTGACTAAAGTCGAGCGCAGATCAAACGCAGCATCCATCCGCAATGCGGTGAATAAAGTCATTAAGCTAGCGAGCAGGTGGCTTTCAGTTTATAAATCGTGTGGTTTAGGGATTGAATTGCGCTACCTGAGTTATTGGAGATTATCTTGATGAGTGATTGCGGCTGTGATGCGCATCCATCGGTGTCAGCCCTCAAATCGATTGATGAAGCCCTGGATTTTCTTCTGCAGCGGGTAATACCTGTTGCGGTGATAGAGCAGGTGTCCATAGCAGATGCGCTGGGCCGCATTCTGGCTAAACCAGTCAATAGTCTGATCAGTGTGCCGCCCTGGAATAACAGTGCGATGGATGGCTATGCGCTCAACAGTGCTGATCTGCAAGGGGAGTTGCCCCGCCTGGCCATCTCGCAACGGATACCTGCTGGAAGTGTCGGAACTCAGCTGGCGCCAAATACAGCCGCAAGGATATTTACCGGGGCGCCTGTGCCGCCTGGGGCTGATACCGTGGTCATCCAGGAAGCCTGTCATCAGGAAGGGGATTTTGTCACCATCGAGCAGGCCCCTTCAGCCGGTGCAAACATCCGGGCTGCCGGCGAAGACATCATGGCGGGAGATGAAATTCTTACGTCGGGGATAAAGCTCATGCCCCAGCACCTGGGTCTGGCGGCGTCGGTGGGTGTTTCACAGTTGCCGGTGTTTCGTCGCTTGAAGGTGGCGGTGTTCTCGAGCGGTAATGAGTTGGTAATGCCAGGTGATACATTGGGTCCGGGACAGATTTACAACTCCAATCAGTACACGTTGAGTGGAATGCTGGAAGCGCTTGGTTGTGAAGTGGTGCAGCTCGGAATAGTTGAAGATACCTTTGAAGCCACTTGTGATGCGTTGGCGCGCGGCGCTGAACAGGCTGATTTAGTCGTGGCGTCCGGCGGTGTATCTGTCGGGGAGGAGGACCACGTCAAACCAGCAGTCGAGAAACTGGGTTCCCTGGACCTTTGGAAGATCGCCATTCGGCCAGGTAAACCTCTCGCCTTTGGTCATATAGGAAAAACTCCCTTCATCGGAACCCCGGGCAATCCGGTCTCATTGTTCGTTACATTCTGTATCTTCGCCAGGCCCTATATCCTGAAGGCACAGGGCATAGTTGATCATATCACTCCGACGCCTATCATCTGCAAAGCCGATTTTGATAGGGACAGGCCTGATAAGCGCCGTGAGTATGCTCGCGCACGAATCAGGATCAGCGAACAGGGTGAGGCTTTAGTGACCCTCTTTCCAAACCGGTCCTCCGGTGTATTGAGTTCTGTTGCATGGGCTGACGGTTTGGCAGTAATTCCAGAGCAACGGACCCTGAGCAGAGGGGATTCTGTGCAGTTTATTTCTTACAGCGAGCTGATTTGATGATAACTGTCCGTTTTTTTGCCAGTTTCCGTGAGCAGTTGGGTACGGATTCCGAGCATATAGAGGCAGAGGGCTTGCCTGATGTCGCAAGTGTAATACGCATGCTGAGAGCGCGTGGCGGGGTTTGGGCTAACGTCTTCTCTGAACAGCAGACGGTGATGATGGCAGTCAATCAGGACGTGGCCGAACAGAGAACGGCGATAAAAAATGGCGATGAAGTAGCCTTTTTCCCCCCGGTAACTGGTGGTTGAGCCCCTAGGTTTGTTCAGTGGATAAACGCAGTTTGGTAAAAGTGAGGCTAGCCTTTAGTGGGCCAGGCAGGCCCAGGGCATCCATGGCACGCGCCACTTGCCGCTCTACACGAGGCAAAAATCATTCAGGCTAACTTATGAACGAAATCCGCATTCAGACTGAGCCGTTAGATCCCTGCCATGAGATGGAACTGCTGCATGAGAACAACCCGGCAATTGGCGGGATAGTCAGCTTCATTGGTTTGATGAGGGATGCAAATCAGGGCAAGCAGGTCACCACTCTCTGCCTTGAACACTATCCCGGTATGACTGAAAAGGCGCTCCAGACGATTGTTGCTGAGGCTCATCAGCGTTGGGATATCCTGGGAAGCCGGGTGGTCCATCGTGTTGGTGAGATGAAACCAACAGATGTCATAGTTTTTGTTGCCGTTGCGAGCGCCCATCGAGGCGAGGCCTTTCAGGCCTGCGAGTTCATCATCGACTATCTGAAAAATCGCGCCCCTTTCTGGAAAAAGGAGCAGACCCCTGAGGGGGGGCATTGGGTTGAGGCGCGTTCCTCTGATAGTGCTGCGGAGCAAAAATGGAAATGATCAAAGCCGTCTTATGCGCTTGAGCCAGGCATTAAAAGCGGTTATGAGTTGTGTTCTTGCCAGACTGGGGTGTTGTCTAGCTTGTTCTTGCCCATGTGGAAGCCGTCGAGGCAGGATAGCGGGACGCTTGGAGAGTATTACAAGGTTGAGTGGTTGGTGTAAGGCTGCGGGGAAATGATCTGCCGGGTTACAATAACACCCCGGCAGAATGCCTTAATTATTTTGCTGTTTTGATCAGCGCCTGTTCGAAAATATTCCGTTTGATCCGGGTGCGGATTGGTTCCGGCAGTTGACTCCAGGCCTTAGCTACTTCGATAGACTCTTCGTCAAGAACGGTGGCTGACTTTTCTCCGAACATCAACCAGGCGGGGTTGACGTCTAGAACATTGGCGATTTCGTCAATCTTTCTCGGTCGCAGGCTTTTGCCATTCTCGATTTTCTGAATGACAGCCTGATTGGTGCCTGCCCGCAGAGCCAGCTCTTCCTGTGTCCAGCCGTGTTCGCGGCGTTTTCTTCGTAATCTTGAGCCTAGCGTATCCATTTCCCGAGGTATATAGGTTTCGAATCTCTGTGCATGTGCGTAATTCATAGTTCTTCCCGTAGATGCCTGTGGTGTTGTATGCATCGTTGTAGCTGCTTAACGGCACGGGAATCAAAAACTTGACACCTTGCAGAAACGGGTCAGCTTGCCTGCGAAATTAATTCTGTTTCCATCAGAGAACGTGATCTGCACCCTAAGATGCTATCATTTATGGCTCGTTTGAAATTGATAAAAAACAATTTATGGCAAGATTGGAGAAGCCAATTCCTGTTAGTATTTTCCCTTATGATGACATATCCAGACATTGACCCAGTACTTATTTCACTCGGCCCACTACAAGTCCACTGGTATGGCGTGACATACCTGATTGGATTCCTGTCGGCATGGTGGCTCGGCCGTTATCGGGCGGCGAGATCGGGGGGTAGTTGGAGTCCGCAGCAGGTGGACGATGTGATTTTCTATGGTGTGCTCGGTGTTGTGGCAGGCGGGCGGCTGGGTTATACACTCTTCTACGGTTTTTCGGGATTTATCGAGGATCCCATTTCCATACTGCGTGTTTGGGAAGGAGGGATGTCATTCCATGGTGGATTGCTAGGCGTGCTGCTTGCTATGTGGATTCTGGCCAGGAAACAGGCGCGAACCTTCTTCGATACAACTGACTTTATTGCCCCCTTGGTGCCGATCGGGTTGGGCGTCGTCCGTCTGGGAAATTTCATCAATGGTGAACTCTGGGGTGGCCCCACGACCCTGCCTTGGGGAATGCGGGTGCCCTGTGTCGATGTGCCAGCATTGTGTCAGCGTCTGGGGGTGGTGGAAGGTGCGGAGTTCTCTCCCGCAGTACACCCCAATCAACTCTATGAATCATTATTGGAAGGCCTGTTGTTGTTCCTCGTTCTGTGGTTCTTCTCGGCCCGACCCAAGCCGCGGATGGCAGTCTCAGGGCTGTTTCTGCTCTGTTATGGCGTTTTCCGTTTTGCAGTAGAGTTCGTGAGGATGCCGGACGCGCATCTCGGCTACCTGGCTTTTGAGTGGGTCACGATGGGCCAGATCTTGACTTTTCCGATGATTCTATTTGGTATGCTTTTGTTGATTCTTGCGTATCGAAAAAATGACAAAGTAGAAAAGGCGCTATGAAACAATATCTCGATCTGATGCGTTACGTGCTGGAGAATGGCGTGCTCAAGGAGGATAGAACCGGTACTGGAACCCGGAGCGTATTCGGTTATCAGATGCGCTTTGACCTCGCGTCTGGTTTTCCTGTGCTGACCACCAAAAAACTGCATCTTCGCTCTATTATTCACGAACTGCTCTGGTTTCTGATGGGTGACACCAATATCCGTTACTTAAAGGAAAACGGGGTAAGAATCTGGGATGAGTGGGCTGATGAAAATGGAGATTTGGGGCCGGTTTATGGCAAGCAGTGGCGCTCCTGGCCGGCTGCTGATGGTGGAAGTATTGATCAGATCAGTCAGTTGGTGGAGCAGATTCGCCACAACCCGGATTCCCGTCGGTTGATCGTTTCCGCCTGGAATCCCGCAGAGGTGGATCATATGGCGTTACCGCCCTGTCATTGTCTTTTTCAGTTTTATGTGGCGGATGGGCGGCTCTCATGTCAGCTTTACCAGCGCAGTGCAGACATCTTCCTGGGAGTGCCTTTCAATATCGCTTCATACTCTTTACTGACGGTGATGCTTGCACAGGTGACCGGCTTACAGCCGGGTGACTTTGTACATACCTTTGGTGATGCGCACCTATACACCAACCATCTGCAACAGGCGGAACTGCAATTGAGCAGGGAGACCAGAAGGCTGCCGACGATGCGCATCAATCCGGAGATAGATAATATATTCAGTTTTCGTTTCGAAGATTTTGAACTGCTCGATTACGAACCACATCCGCATATCAAAGCGCCCGTTGCGGTATGAGTGAGGTGCGGCCGATTATCTCGCTGATATGGGCGATGGCGGAAAACCGGGTGATTGGCCGTGATAACAAATTGCCATGGCGACTGTCCGCTGATCTCAAGCATTTCAAAGAATTAACTCTGGGAAAGCCCATTCTTATGGGACGCAAAACCTGGGAGTCATTACCGGGGTTGCTGCCAAACAGGCCGCATTTCGTACTCACCCGAGACGCATCCTACCAGGCTGCGGGTTGTATGGTCGCGCACTCGATTGCTGACTTGCTGGCTGCGGTAAATGAGGCGCAGGAGGTGATGGTCGTGGGCGGGGCCCGCTTGTATCAGCAGATGCTGCCTCAAGCGAACCGGCTCTACATGACGCTGGTGCACGCCGAAGTTGACGGAGACGCCTATTTTCCTGAGCTTGATTTCTCACAGTGGCAGGAGGTGGAGAGGGAGGACTATCCTGCGGATGAGAAAAACGACCATGCGTACTCATTTATCACCCTACACCGCAAATAGATCGGCTGGTTGTAGGTATTAGCCGACCTTGTTTGGTTTCAGGGCTCCCGGACAGGTCAGATGGATCGGTTTGGGTTTCTTCCTTTTGCGTATTTTCAGCGCGGTTAATTGACCACCCCACAAGCAGCCTGTGTCGATAGACCAGATATTTCCGGTTTCGCGATATCCCAGTGTAGACCAGTGGCCGAAGATGATTCGGGCGTCTCGGCTGGCTCGCCCAGGGGCATCGAACCAGGGAATGATTCCTGAGTGCTGAGTGCCGGGTGGACCTTTCTCCTTCATGGCCAATCTGCCTTTTTGGGTGCAATAACGTAGACGTGTGAAGCAGTTGGTGATGAAACGCAGGCGTTCGATTCCTCTCAGATCATCGGACCAATGATCAGGCTCGTTACCATACATGGCGTGGCAAAAATCATGGAACCCGGAGCCCTGAAGCACAATTTCAAGTTCACGGGCATATCCAAGCGCAGCTGGGATGTCCCATTGGGGCGGTAGTCCGGCGTGCAGCAGGTTGAAGCCTGACTCATTGTGGTGGTACATCACGGGCTGATGACGCAACCAATGAATCAATTCAGCGCAGTCCGGTGCGTTGAGTATCTCATCCAGGGCGCCGTGTTTGTAGTGACTGCGGTTGCCCTGCGAAAGCGCGAGAAGATGAAGATCATGGTTGCCCAACACCGTGATGGCGCTGTTTTCCAAAGACTTTATGAAGCGGATTACCTGCAATGAGCTCGGACCGCGGTTAACGAGGTCCCCTGCGAGCCAGAGGATATCTTTGGCTGGGTCGAACTTGATCAGGTCAAGTAATTTTTGCAGTTCATCATAGCAACCTTGAACGTCACCGATTGCGTAGATAGCCATTCAGTTTCCTTGCTTGAGCTCGGTTAAAAAGCGGTCATGGGTGCGACTCAACAACAGTAGTGAGAGGATGGACCCCACCAGAGCCAGAAACATGTCTGTCTGGGTGTCCCACGGATCCCCCTGTGTGCCAAGAAAAGCCTCTGCAGCCTGATCGTTAACGAGGGCCACCCACCACTCGATGAGTTCATAAAATGCACTGAATGCAAGACAAAAACAGACAGTAAGAAAAAACAGCCAGCGACCGCTGGTAAGAGGTGAGCGTCGTATCAGGATTTCTCTGGCAAGCATGGCTGGCACAAAACCCTGTACGAAGTGACCGACGCGGTCGTAGTGGTTGCGGGACAGCTCAAAAGTGTCTCTGAGTGTGTTAAACAGGGGAACTTCGGCATAGGTATAGTAGCCGCCAAGCATCAGGATCAGGGCATGCAGTGCCAGCAATCGATATACCAGGATGGTGAGCGGGAAATTCAAGCGATTTGCCGCCAGAATGACCAGGCCGATCATCACCGGTAGGGTTTCCAGCAGCCAGGTCAAGCGATCAGCCTGCGGATTGAGGCCGCTGAAGAAAAGTATCAGGAGGACAAGTCTCCAGAGCCAGGCAGGCTCATGGCTCTTAAGCCATTCCGTTGTTTGTTGCATGCTGGAAGTATCTTTAACGGGTGCCGATTTCAATGCCTGAGAACTAATGCAAGCTGCCCGGCATAGCCAGGGAAAATGGAGGTATCGGGGCGTCAAAATGATTCCCCAGATTATCTATCATGTCATAGGTGCCCTGCATGCTTCCAACGGGTGTGTCCAGCACGGTGCCACTGGTGTAACGGAACGATTCCCCGGGTTTCAAGTGCGGCTTTTCACCTACGACCCCCTCGCCCTTCACTTCCTGTACTTTTCCATTGGCATTGGTGATGATCCAGTGACGATTGAGTAGTTTTGCGGCTTCCGAACCATCGTTTCTGATGGTAATGGTGTAGGAGAAAACATAACGATGCTTTTCTGGAACGGACTGGTTCTCTATATAATCAGTCTCTACCTGTACAGCTATCTGGTGCGGGCTCTCTTGGATCATGTTTCGTCTGAATTTGGATTTAGTTTTTATCGCTCAAAAGATGATTACAAGGGTACTGAGCAAGAGATGTAAGCGCAATGGGAAAGTAGGTTCAAGAATTAAACGTTTCAGCCGAAAAGGAAAGTAGTTGGATTCGCTGGAGCAGAATTTAGTGTTAAAGATTAGCTTGTTGTTCTGCATGGTTTTATCAGCCTTCTCAGTGTGCAGCGCAGGTGAGCCTGATAAAGGGCAGGGTCTTGTGGCGGCGGCAATGGCGGGACGGATCGATACAGTAAGAGATTTATTAGCTCAGGGTGTGGATGCAAACAGCAAGAATCCGACAGGTCGCAGTGCGCTGCATCTGGCTGCTTTCAATGGAAATCTGTTGACGGTTCATGCGCTTCTGTCTGCAGGCGCAGATGCCAATCTGATTGATGGTCGGGGAGCCACTCCGATGATGAATGCGGCTGCATTCGGGCATCTGGAGGTAGTGGAGATCCTCATTCGAGCGGGAGGTGACGTGAATCTAACGGATCAGGCGCAGAATTCTGCCCTGAGTCTCTCCACCAAAGGGGGCTACGCAAACATCACGGCGGTTTTGCTTGCGGCAGGTGCCGTGGAACAAGCTGAGGAAAAAGCGGAAGAAAAACAAAAAAGATAGAGCATCGACAGTGATCCCCGACACAATCCTGCTTTTTAATGCTGCAGCGTGATCTTCATCAAAGTTTGAGTCGGGAAGTAAGTGAATAATTTAGCTTAACTAATTGAAATTTAGTGAATTAAGAAATGAATAGACAGCACACAAATCGGAAGCCGGATTTTTTCATTGTTCTTGTGCTGTTGGTGGTGTTGAGCTTTGGTCTTACCGTATCAATTCAGATTGTTTCTTCTGAAGTGGACCAGATGGTGGATCGTCAGCCGGCAAAAACACTGATTTCAGGTTAAAGGTAGTAAACTGACTTGGTCATTATCTTTGAAGTCAGCCGCATCGCAAGTTTGATCGGTTGAGGCAGTGCCACACCTCCAGCCTCAAGAGCAGCTGTGGCATGATGTATCTCATCGTCTCTCATCTGTTCCAGGATAGCCCTGCTCTTCTCATCACTTTCAGGCAGCCGGTTGAGGTGTTCGTTCAAGTGGGCCTCGACCTGGTGCTCAGTTTCCGCAACGAAACCAAGACTCCATTTATCTCCCGCCAGACCGGCAGCAGCACCCATCGCGAATGATCCTGCATACCAGAGTGGATTGAGCAGGCTTTTGCGGCTATCCAGTTCCTTTAGTCTCCTCTCACACCAGTCCAGGTGATCATTCTCTTCCTGGGCCGCCCTTTCCATGCTGGCCCTTATCTCAGGTAACTTTGCGGTTAGCGCCTGTCCCTGATAGAGCGCCTGAGCGCAAACCTCTCCGGTGTGATTGATGCGCATTAAGCGTGCGGTTTCATCCCGCTGCTGTTCGGATAAATCTGCTTCGGCGAAGTTCAGGGACGGGTTTGGACGTTCGGTGATCTGAGGACGGCCGAAGAGTGTGCGCAGGGCCTTATCCATACCGATCATTATCCGGTCTGCGGGGCTGTAGTGTCGATTTTGCATAGGATGCAAAGATAACCTTAGTGGATGCTTGGGTTCAAGGTTGAAAACCATTGCTTCGCAATTGCCTGTTGATCAGTTCGACAGGGTGGAGCACTTCGATATTAAGCTTTGCCTGCTGAATTTGCATGCGAAACTGGATCGCGCAACCGGTATTTGTAGTGACCAGAATGTCCGGCTTGGTTGTTTGGATATGGGCAAGTTTGTCACGACCAAATGTTCTGGCAAGGTCGGGTTGGGTCAATAGATAGCTGCCGGCAGCGCCGCAGCACAGGTTGTTATCGGGTAGTTCCATCACTTTCAGCTTGGGGATTGTGGCCAGCAGGCGGGTGGTCAGGTCTGTTCTGGCGCTGCAGGGGGTATGCACAGCGACTCTGACGGGTAGTGGTTCAAACTCCGCAATCGATGGCAATGTTGTAAAAAGTTTGCACAGAAAATCGGTGATGAGAGCAACCGGCAGTCCGCCTGCGTGTGTCTCAAGCAGTTCCAGGTGACAGGCGGTGGCCAGGGTGATGAGCGCCTCCGCATGGCTGCTCTGTGTCTGTTTGTGGTGCACATCGCGCAGTTGCTGTGCCTGCCCGGGATAGCCGTTATGGCGATGCAGGGCGCCGCAGCAGGTCTGCTTGTTAGGGATCTCAACTGCATAGCCGAGTCTCGCAAGTAATTGTGTGGCGGCGGTGATGGCAGGCTGGTCGGATATGCTTGAGACACAGCCGATGAAGAGCTGCAGGCTTTTGCCGGTTGGGCGATTGGCGGGGTATAACCCGGGTTCAGCAAAGCTGTCAGGCAAGACCTCCGCCACTTCCAATGGGTGTTTCAGACGCCCCGGCGCGATTTTTTTTCCTAAGGCAAGCAGGTGACTGCGGCGCAGCAAGGGTAACGCAGCGGTATACTTTTTGAGTCGGGTGCGGTCACTCAGAATGTTCAGCTGCCAGAGCCTGAGTTGCGAGCCTGTTGGTTTGTTCGTTTGCCGAACTCGGTGGCGGACGCCATCAATCAGGTTGCCAAAAGTCACCCCGGATGGACAGGCTTTTTCACAGGCCAGACAGCCGAGACAGCGGTCAAGGTGCAGTTGCAGATTGGGCGTTAAACTCAGATCTTCGGTCAGCAGCGCCTGGATCAGCGCAATGCGCCCGCGGGGGGAGTCGGCCTCATCGGATAGCTTCAGATAAGTTGGGCAGTGTGGCAGGCAGAGACCGCATTTCACGCAACGGTCTGCCTCCTTGAGTAGAGGGTCGCTGATCACGGACTGTCTGAGTGGATGGTTTTTTTCATGCAGAACCTATAATAGCGGGTATTCAACACTGGATCACTGTGGATACTGCCCATGTCTTACTATCGCCACCATCTTTTTTTCTGTACCAATCAACGAGATGATGGGCGTGCCTGCTGTGCACAGCATGGTGCGGTAAATATGCGCAGCTATTTGAAAGGCCGGGTAAAAGAGCTTGGCCTTACAGGCCCGGGCGGGGTCAGGATCAACACGGCGGGGTGTCTGGATCGATGCGAGAAGGGGCCTGTGATCGTAGTCTATCCAGAAGCAGTCTGGTACACCTTTGTGGATCGTGAGGATGTGGACGAGATCCTTGAAAAACACCTGATCGCTGGCGAGGTCGTGGAGAGATTGCTGCTCACATGAACAGTCGGGTTGTATAAATATCAGCTGCTGGGCGATAGGATTGATGTTTCACAAACACCGGATTTTTGCCTTGCCGCAGCGACTGCAGCGATATTCAGTCACTAATCTGCCCTGTTTTACATCGAAGATGCGCTCTTTGACGACCCGCCATTTATGGAAACCCTCCCGGCACAGGCTCCTGCCTTTGTTTATCTCACTGAGTGTTCTCTTTTTGAAGGGTAGAATCTCTGCCATATGCTGACTGCTCCGTTGCTGATCAAATGATTATGCCCCATCCATCGCCAACCCTGCACATAATGCCGGTTGACTGGGATCACCCGGCGTGGGTCGGAGGCTTCTATCCAGAAGATCTGCCGGAGGAGTGGCGCTTGGGCTATTTCGCCAACGAGTTTTCCGCGGTCGTGGTTCCGCATGCGTCCTGGATTGATGCGGGGCCGGATCTGCTGCAAAGCTGGGTTGATGATGTCAGCGATTCTTTCCGTTTTTTTCTGGAGCTCACAAGTCCAGTCGAAGTCTCTCTGTGTGATAAGCAAGCCTCTATTTTAACAAGTAATTTCGGTGGCTATGTTGTCGACGCTGGGCTTGCCAGGGAAGTTTGGGGGAAAGGATTTTCGGTGGTCATCAAACAGCGTGGGAGCAAGACCTTTTGGTCGACAGGTGCCAGTATGCTGGCGCCTTTGCCACGCCTCCCTCACCTGGAGATGAGCGGACAGGCATTCTCATTCACCAGTAAGAATTTGGGAGATCTCGCCGCTCAGCGTGGTTTTTTTGAGCAGTTGCGGGATGCTGTGCAGCCGAATGCCGAGGTTCTGCTCACTGTTTCTGGCTCGCCTCCGTCAATTGAGTCGATCAGGAAGCTCCAGCTGCTGGGGCAGTTGATGGGGCTTGCTTGACGCTTAAACCGCCACCCGACACAATGGCGTATTGTTTCCCTGTGTCGCGTCTTCGAGGTTTATGCCCAGTAACACAACAGATTCTGACGAGCCGCTCGTAAAGATCCGGGATCTCCATTTTTATCAAGGGGAGCGCGCAATCTTTAATGGTGTGGATATAGATATCCCGCGAGGCAAGGTTACAGCGGTCATGGGACCCAGCGGGACGGGCAAAACTACCCTTTTGAAGCTGATCGGCGGTCAATTGCAGCCTGATTCAGGGACTATCGTCGTGGATGGCCTGAATGTGCATAAACTCTCCAGAAAGGAGTTGTTCAAGCTGCGCATGCGTATGGGCATGCTGTTTCAGAGTGGCGCTTTGTTGACTGATCTGTCGGTCTTCGACAATGTGGCATATCCACTGCGCGAGCATACCAGCCTGCCGACGGCAATGATCCATCGGGTAGTGTTGATGAAGCTGGAAGCTGTCGGTCTGCGCGGCGCCAAGGCGTTGATGCCGGCTGAACTCTCCGGAGGCATGGCCCGCCGGGTGGCGCTGGCGCGGGCAATTGCGCTGGATCCGATGATGGTGATGTATGATGAGCCCTTCACCGGGCAGGATCCGATATCTGTGGGTATCCTGGCCAAGTTGATACGCAGTCTGAATGATGCGGTCAAATTGACGAGCATTGTCGTTTCCCATGATGTGGAAGAGACCTCCAGTATCTCCGATCTGATCTACGTTATATCCAAAGGCAAAGTGCTCGAGTCTGGCACGCCGGAAGAGTTGGCCGCTTCGGAATCGCCTTCTGTGCGCCAGTTTATGCAGGGGCTGCCAGATGGCCCTGTCTCATTTCACTATGATGCGCCGCCATTTTTGGATGACATGATGGACTCTGGAGAGAGGAAATGAATCTGGATCCACTCGCCCGCTTCGGTCGTAAGGGGCTGTATGCGCTGGCGCGCCTGGGGCGCGCTCACCTGCTCTTCGCGCAGATACTTTCCGGTATCACGACTCTGCTTCCTCGCCTGGGGCTGTTGGTCAGTCAGGCGCATGCGGTGGGTGTGAGGACTTTCGTTATTGTGGTGGTGTCTGGTCTGTTTGTGGGTATGGTGCTGGGCCTGCAAGGCTACTACATCCTGTCCCAGTTCGGTGCGGAAGACAGCCTGGGGGTCATGGTGGCAGCATCGCTGGTCCGGGAATTGGGTCCGGTGGTGACTGCGTTGCTGTTTGCCGGTCGTGCAGGCTCCGCTTTGACAGCCGAGATCGGCCTGATGAAGGCCACTGAACAGCTGTCCGGACTCGAGATGATGGCTGTGGATCCGGTAAAGCGGGTATTGACGCCGCGTTTTTATGCAGGCTTTATTTCAATGCCGTTGCTGGCCGCCATGTTCAGTGCGATCGGCATAATTGGTGGGTATTTTGTGAGTGTCGGCCTGCTGGGTGTGGATGACGGGGCGTTTTGGAGTCAAATGCAGGCAAAGATTGACTGGTCGGAAGATGTGGTCAATGGTGTGATAAAGAGTATTGTATTTGGCGTTGTTTGTAGCTGGATTGCCCTGTTTCAGGGCTATGATGCTGTGCCTACTTCTGAGGGGGTGAGCAGTGCTACGACCCGAACGGTGGTACATTCAGCGTTGGCAGTTCTGGTGTTGGACTTTGTTCTGACCGCCCTGATGTTTGGAGACTGAGAGATGAAATTAAGGCAACTCGAGATCACCGTCGGCGCTTTCATGGCAGTTGGTTTGGTAGCGCTTTTCTTCCTCGCCATGCAGGTAAGCAATCTGAGCGCAATGACCACAACCGATGGGTATCTGGTGACCGCAAGATTTGACAATGTCGGCGGTTTGAAGGTTCGTTCCGCAGTGTCGATGGCAGGGGTTCGCATTGGCAGGGTTGTTGATATTCACTATGATCAGGAGAATTTTGAAGCCGTTGTCAGCATGCGCATCGAACCTCAGTACAATCAGATACCTGAAGATACCATTGCAAAAATATATACTTCCGGGTTGCTTGGTGAGCAATATGTCGGCTTGGATCCTGGTGGCAGCGAGGATGCGCTGCAGGAAGGCGGTAAGATCAGCATGACACAGCCGGCACTGGTGTTGGAGGAGATAATCGGTCAGTTCCTGTTCAGTAAGGCGGAAGAGAATGCAAAGCAATAGATGGGTATTATTTTGACTGAAGCAAAAATAGATAAAGATGAAGAATCTCGCTTTCGCGTCAGCGGGGACATGACATTTGCGACGACCCGCAAGCTGCTGGCCGATTCAAAAGAGCTGTTTAAGGAAGCCAAACAGCTGAATCTGAATCTTGCTGATGTCGATCATGCCGATAGCGCCGGTCTTGCGCTGTTGCTTGAATGGATAGCAGAGGCGAAACAAATGGGCGGGGAGATATCAATCGAAGGGATGCCGGAGTCTCTGCTTGCCATAGCCAAGATGTGCAAGATGGAAGACACCCTTAAGTCGGTGTCTGCTAAAAATAAAGCATGATTTCTCACGCTGTAAGTGGGTGAATAGCCTGCTCAGCACGCTAACCATGCTGTATGGCGAACAAAAGCGTGAACGAAAAACCTGATCGAAACCCCAGCTTTTCCCTGGCAGACTTGACTTTTTTATTCCTGAGAAGTGATTTTTTTAAGATAATGCTTGAAAAGCTTATCGTTTTTAGATTCAATGGTCGGATGTGTTTATGGGGCCGCCTTGGTTGTAACGGGTCTTGCTTGGTCGGCCCTAGCATCCTGAAGACAAATAAAGCGCAGTTGCAGCCTGCAACTGCCGCATTAAATCCCACAGCTAAGCTGGAGAAACTCATAGTATGAGTGAGCAGATTATTCATGTTACGGATGACTCATTTGAGTCTGATGTGCTTAAATCGGATCAACCGGTATTAATTGATTATTGGGCAGAGTGGTGTGGACCCTGCAAAATGATTGCCCCGGTGCTTGACGAAATCGCCAGCGAATATGCCGGCAAACTCAAGGTCGGCAAACTCAATATTGATGACAATCCGAACACGCCGCCTCGGTATGGCATCCGTGGCATACCTACGTTGATGCTGTTCAAGGGCGGCGAAGTGGAGGCGACCAAAGTGGGCGCTGTTTCTAAATCACAGCTGATAGCTTTTATCGATAGCAATATGTAGTTGATCTGCAGCAAGGCTGGACCAATAGTATACGCCTGCTACACTTCCTCAAAAGGCGTTAATAATAATCAACCCCTTCGAGCCTAACCCCAGATTTTCAATCAATCCCAGTACGTTTGAATAACGTACCTTTCCTTTCCGAATAAGTATTCAAAAAAACACTCCGAACCATTATGAATCTGACTGAACTCAAGAAAATGCCGGTCCCGGCCCTGGTGGAGCTTGCGCAGGAAATGAAGATCGAGGGTATGTCGCGTACCCGTAAGCAGGATCTGATTTTCGCAATACTCAAGGCGCATGCTAAGAAGGGTGAGAGTATTTTCGGCGATGGTGTGCTTGAGATTCTGCAGGATGGTTTCGGCTTTTTACGTGCGGCGGACAGTTCGTATCTGGCAGGACCAGATGACATTTACGTCTCACCCAGCCAGATCCGCCGCTTCAGTCTGCGAACTGGCGATACCATTTCAGGCAAGATCCGCCCGCCAAAGGATGGCGAGCGCTACTTTGCTCTGCTGAAGGTCGATGAGATCAATTATGACAAGCCGGAGAACGCGAAGAGCAAGATCCTGTTCGAAAACTTCACGCCGCTGTTCGCCAACAAACGTTTCCATCTGGAAATGGGTAACGGAAGTACGGAAGACATCACAGCCCGCACCATTGAACTCTGCGCGCCGATCGGCAAGGGCCAGCGAGGCCTGATTGTCTCTCCCCCCAAGGCGGGTAAGACTATCATGCTGCAGAACATCGCACAGTCCATCGCCCACAATCATCCCGAGTGTTACCTGATTGTGCTGCTGATCGACGAACGCCCGGAGGAGGTGACCGAGATGGCGCGCTCGGTGCGTGGTGAAGTGATTTCCAGTACTTTTGATGAACCCGCCACCCGGCATGTCCAGGTGGCCGAGATGGTCATCGAAAAGGCCAAACGGCTGGTCGAGCATAAAAAAGACGTGGTAATTCTGCTCGATTCCATCACCCGCCTGGCGCGCGCCTATAACACGGTGATCCCCTCCTCCGGCAAGGTGCTCACGGGTGGCGTGGATGCCAATGCACTGCATCGCCCGAAACGCTTTTTTGGGGCGGCGCGCAACGTGGAAGAGGGCGGCTCCCTGACGATCCTCGCTACAGCACTGGTGGAGACTGGCTCGCGCATGGATGATGTGATCTATGAAGAGTTCAAGGGCACGGGCAACATGGAGGTCCATCTGGATCGCCGGATTGCCGAGAAACGCATCTTCCCCGCCATCAATATCAATCGATCCGGCACCCGCCGCGAAGAGTTGCTCATGAAACCGGATGAGCTGCAGAAGATGTGGATACTGCGCAAGATCCTGCACCCCATGGATGAGCTGGCTGCGATGGAGTTTCTCTATGACAAGCTCAAAGTCTCCAAGACCAATGAAGAGTTCTTCGAGTCGATGCGGAGATAGGCGATTAAAGACTGCATACATCAGCTGAATGCTGTTGGCTCCAGTCGACCACATACACTACTATCACTCGGGTAGCGTGCAGTCCTCTCTGGGACGGTTATAAAGATGAAAGCGATGATCCTGGCTGCCGGTCGTGGTGTGCGCATGGGGCCGCTGACCGATCGAATCCCGAAGCCGTTGCTCCCTGTCGCAGGCAAACCACTGATCGTGCATCAAATCCAAAGGCTTGCGGCTGCGGGGATCAAAGATTTTGTCATCAACCATGCCTACCTGGGGTCGATGATTGAAGCCAGTCTTCAGGATGGCGGCGCATGGGATGTCTCCATTCGCTATTCCCCGGAAAGAGAGGCGCTGGAGACCGGTGGAGGCATCTTTAATGCACTACCCTTATTGGGAGATGAGCCTTTCTGGGTCGTAAATGGAGATATCTGGTGCGATTTCAATGTCACCGCCAGGTGTTTGGACGAGGGGTTCCTGGCGCATCTCATTCTGGTGGATAATCCTGCGCATCATCCTCAAGGTGATTTCGTATTGCAAAACGGGCGGGTGAGCGAAGGCACAGCCGGTCGTCTCACCTTCAGTGGCATCGGCTTGTATCACCCTCAGCTATTCCATGGCTGTCGAGCAGGCGGTTTTCCGCTTGCACCCTTGCTAAGAAACGCCATGCAAAACAAAAGGGTGAGTGGTGAGGCACACCATGGAGTCTGGATAGATGTGGGCACTCCGGAGCGGCTGGCGGAACTGGAGCGTGAACTGACAGGAAACTAAACGTAATGGGTCAGGAGATAACGTCAAGTCGATTCGGCCGACAAGACTTTGCCGAATTCAAGGCCCGGCTTGAGGCGGAGACCCGCCTGCTTGAGCAGTGGTTCCGGGACGGCCGCTTTGCAGAAGATCATAACGTCGGTGGCTTCGAACTGGAGTGCTGCCTGCTGGACGACAAGGCCGACCCGGCGCCGATCAATCAAATATTCCTCGAAAAATACGCCAATCCACTGGTTGTTCCTGAGCTGGCGACCTTTAATTTTGAAATCAACAGCACCGCACTTATTTTGCAAGGACGAGTCTTTACCCGGATGGCTGAGGAATTGAACGGGTTATGGAATCAATGCCATGCAACTGCCGCCGCGCTGCACGCTCAAGTCGGACTGTTCGGGATACTTCCGACCCTCAGTCCCGAGCATCTGACCCTGGCCAATATGACGCCCCTCAACCGCTACCAGGCATTGAACGAGCAGATCTTTAAATTACGTCAAGGTAAACCGGTGGAGCTGGATATCGATGGCCGGTCGCCACTGCGCCTGCAGCATCAGGACGTTATGCTGGAGTCGGCCGCCACCTCTTTTCAGATCCATCTGCAGGTTAATTCTGAACAGGCCGCACGGATCTATAACCTGTCGAAAATGGTATCCGGTCCGATGGTGGCGATATCCGCCAATTCACCTTTCCTGTTCGGACATGAATTATGGGATGAGACCCGCATCCCTCTGTTCGAGCAGTCTATCTCGGTCGGGGCATCTGATCTCACGAAACGCGTGAGCTTTGGCATCCGGTACGTGCGAGAGTCGATCCTGGAGAATTTCCAGGCAAATCTCATGCGCTATCCGATACTGCTGCCCAGATTGATGGATGAGCCAGTTGAAAAATTGGCGCATCTTCGTCTGCATAACGGAACCATCTGGCGTTGGAATCGGCCCTTGATTGGGTTTGATAAGCAGGGCAAGCCGCATTTGCGTATCGAGCACCGGGTGGTGCCTGCAGGACCCAGTGTGGCAGACAGCATTGCGAACGCGGCCTTATATTTCGGGCTGGTGGCGGGTCTGGAAGACGAGTATGAAACCCTTGAAAAAGGTCTCGACTTCACCCTGGCGCGCAGCAATTTCTATTCAGCAGCCCAAACCGGCCTGGAGGCGGAGCTTGGCTGGATGGACAGGCGTAGGGTCAATGTGGTGCAACTGTTTAATCAAGTGTTGCTGCCAAAGGCGAGGCTGGGTCTGCAGCGCTTGAATGTAGATCGTGAAGAGATCGGGCAGTGGCTGGATATCATCCAGGGTCGACTTGACAGGAAACAGACCGGGGCCGTCTGGCAGCGCGCCTGGGTAAAGCGGCATGGCAATGATAAACAGGCACTGGTCCAAGCCTACCTGGAATATCAGCAGAGTGGCAGGCCGGTGCATGAGTGGGGTGTTTAGACTAAGCGACTCTCCAGAGTCGATTCTCTGTATCGGGTTTCTAATCAGGCAGCTCCATTTGGCGTAAAGTAGGCGGTGAACCAACCCCAACAGGTTCAAGCCCCACGGTAGGTCTGCACTGAGAACTGAGAAATGGATTGGCCGCAGGCTTGCGGGATTTCGTCAGGCTGAAGAACTGATCATCGCATTTCATTCGGAGGTAGAATTTTAGGATGTTGAAGGAAATCGAAACTCTCCCGGATGGCCTGTTAAGTCTTGAGGCCAGGCAGTTGGCAGCCAGCCTGGGTGGGCCGACAATCATTCATCTCGCTGGCAGACAGCCCCGTCCGCTGTTCGTTTCGGTGCTGATGCATGGCAATGAGACAGTTGGCTGGGAAGCGGTGAGGCGACTGCTGCGTCGCTACGCCGGGGGGGGTGACCTGCCTCGCGCGATGAGCCTCTTGATAGGTAATGTGGATGCGGCAGCTCTTGGGTTGCGTCGTCTGGAGGGACAGCCGGATTACAATCGGGTCTGGCCCGGATGCGAGGCTTCCGGGTCTGCGGAAGAGGCGATGATGCTGCAGATAGTGGAACTCATGCGCAAGCGACGCCCATTCGCCAGCGTGGATATCCACAATAACACCGGTATCAATCCTCATTATGCCTGCGTCAATCGGCTGGACCCCCGGTTTCTCCATCTCGCCAATCTCTTCGGTAGAACGGTAGTCTATTTTTTACGCCCGAAAGGTGTGCAGTCGATGGCCATGGCGGAGCTCTGTCCGGCGGTAACCCTGGAGTGCGGCAAGGTGGGACAGGCGCATGGTGTCGAGCATGCCCTGGAATATCTGGATGCCTGCCTGCACCTGGTGGAGCATACGACCCAGCCTGTGGCTGATCAGGATATCGATCTCTTTCATAGCGTGGCGCAGGTCAAGGTGCCGGACGGTACAAACTTCAGCTTCTTACCGGGGGCTTCTGATATCGTTTTTCTGCCCGATCTCGATCATTTGAATTTTCGGGAGCTGTCAGAAGGTACGCCGCTTGGTTCAGTGAATGGCGCCAGCCGGGTTGTTTTGGAAGTGAGAGATGAGGCGGGAAACGATGTGGTGGACCGCTATTTCAGGATTGAGGATGGACAGCTATGTCTACGCCGGCCGGTGATGCCCTCCATGCTGACCATCGATCAAAACATTATCCGTCAGGATTGCCTCTGTTACCTCATGGAGCGCTATGACAAGCATCTCCATGATGCGGATTGAGCTATCGGATTGGTCTGCCTGAGTGCTGGTTGTCGATAGTTTTTACATAGACGGATTTGATAATAAATCATTACATAACAATAGGTTATATGGTTATCTGAAGCAAAATTAAGAATAATGTTCTTTTATGAATAACTGAGTAACCGATACATCTGACGGGAACGGACGCGAATGTCGGAATTAACTACACTCTATCGAATATTCGGTCTCTTGAATTGCTCCATGATTTATTATTTATGGAATATATCTTTAAAATCAGTTAGATAGTTTTATTAATTGTCAGTGCCAGGTTATTGGCATTGGATATGCTGATTACTCTTTGTACAGACAACAGTCTGCTTGTTAGAAGACAAATAGAGTTTCAACTATAAAAATATAAGAGTAAGAATAAGAAATGAACAAAACCATAAAATATAGCCTTGCTGTCTTCCTGGCCGGTTACAGCATGGCGTCCGTTGCCATTCCTGCACTGCAGGTTGGAGCCTACGCAGGGGTGGATGATAGCGGTACCTATGCAGATTATCAGGCAAGTACTACGAATCCCACAGAGACGAATACAGTGATCACCCATAGCAGCACCATCCTTTTTGCAGGTGCATATGGCACTAACGTGGTAAGCCTGGGATCGGATACCCATTACAGTGCGCTTGATTCCACCCTCAGTGTATTTGATGGGCACAATGCCATTGTCTTGGCTTCGGTACAGGATGGAATGCTGACTGATGCGCTCTTAAACCTGACCATTGGCGGTAATTCTGCGTTCCACTCCTCAGCCGCACTGGATGGATTGTTTCCGAATAATCATGCTCCGCTCAAAGATCATATTTCAGATTTTCTGTTTTTTGATATTGGTTCCTTTGCCGATATTGGGGTAGTGCCCAATTTCGATACTGAAGCAGATTTTGGAACAGGCGAGATTAAACAACTGACCATCGCGGGCATGGGTATTGGGGGATTCAACCCAGACTGGATGCATTTTGATCTGATGGCCATCGAAGTCAGTCAGACGGGAAAGAAAAATATAAAAACAACATGGGCGCTGGAGAACAATCCAGGCTCAAAGGATGTCACCTGGAAGTCAGCGGTTTCGGTTGCAGAACCATCCGTGCTTGCCTTGATGGGGATAGGGTTGCTGGGCCTGGGTTTTGCCAGATATAGGAAATTGCATACATAATAATAAACGGAACTTTTCATTATTCGACCCGGCCTAAGGCCGGGTTTTTTCTATTTCAGTCGGTACCAGACCAATCCCAGGTATTCATGCAGGGCATAGGCAGAGTTTGCCATGGCCTGTGGGTTCGGCAGATAGTGGAACCATGAGTGTTGCTCCGGTGGTATGGAGAGGAAGCCGGTGGGCGCGGGGATCGGCTGTATGCCATTGCGTTGGAAGGCATAGATGGCTCTCGGCATGTGCGCGGCGTGGGTCACCAGAATGATCTTCTGTATCCCCAGTTGCTTCATCAATTGCGCGGTATACCGGGCATTTTCCCAGGTGTTGCGGCTGCGGGGTTCAAGATGATCTACCTTGACGCCCTGTTCATTGCGCAAGATTTCAGCATAGATTCGCGCCTCTGCCGTTCCGACTCCGCGAGTGATGCCTCCACTGGGAATGACCGGCAGTTCCAGGAGCCGGGCCAGCCGGGCCGCATAGCGCAGTCGCACCAGCATCTCCGGGCCGGCGGTGTCACCGGCATATTCCGGGGCCGCCAGGTAACGACTGGCTCCCAGCAGCACAATAGCCTCAGCTTCAAACTCGTTGAGGGTTTTTTCATCCAGGGCGGGATAGGTTTCCAGTCCGGACAGCAGCAGCTTTCCGGTAACCGGCAGACTCAGCAACCAGAGCAAAAGCAGGCCGGTGACAAACAAGCTGCGGCCGAATCCCAGTTTCCACAGGATCAAGCCGGTGAAAGCCAGCAGGATTGGTCCGCCTGGCGGCAGCAGCAGGGTATTTATGAGTTGGGTGACGGAACCTTCCATATTTTAAATCTGTCGGAGATTCGCCTTTATTCCATGTCTTTCAAGCAGCCGGAGCTGCGCATATTTTATCCAACCAGCTGACTAAGTATGGCGGTGCTCAGTGATCGAGCAAAGGGTTCGCCTGGAGATCAGCATGATACGAGGAACGCACCATCGGGCCGCTCGCGACATTGCTGAACCCCATGCGCTCTCCCAGTTCACGCAGCGCATCGAATTCCGCAGGTGAGACATAACGGTCTACCGGCAGATGATCCCGGCTGGGTTGCAGATATTGGCCAAGGGTCAACATTTCGCAGCCATGGGCACGAAGATCCTGCATCACCTGTTCCACCTCATTTCTCGCCTCGCCCAGGCCCAGCATCAGTCCGGACTTTGTCGGCACCTCCGGTTGCTGCTGTCTGAAGGCTTGCAAAAGCTCCAGGGAGCCCTGGTAATCGGCGCCGGGACGGGCCTGACGGTAAAGCCGGGGCACGGTTTCCAGATTATGGTTGAAGACATCCGGCGGTGTGGCGCCGAGTATCTCAAGTGCAGTTTCGACACGCCTGCGAAAGTCGGGCACCAGGGTCTCGATCCGGGTTTCCGGCATGCGTTTGCGTATCGCTGCGATGCAGTCTGTAAAATGTTTCGCGCCGCCATCGCGCAGGTCATCCCGGTCTACTGATGTAATCACCACATACTTCAATTGCATCGCCTCGATGGCGGCGGCCAGTTGCTCCGGTTCTGCGGGATCCAGCGCCTGGGGTTTGCCGTGGGCAACGTCACAGAAGGGACAGCGGCGGGTACAGATATCACCCATGATCATAAAGGTGGCGGTGCCGTGATGGAAACACTCTCCCAGATTGGGGCAGGCGGCCTCTTCACAGACCGAGCTGAGTCCCTTTTCGCGCAGGATGCGGCGAATTCGCTGCACCTCTTTCCCTGCTGGGGCTTTGGCGCGTATCCATTTAGGCTTGCGCAGCAGTTCTTGCTGCGTCTCGACCTTGACCGGGATGCGGGAGAGCTTCGCCTCTCCCCGCTGATGGCTCTCAGGCATGGAGCGCGAAGGGGGCAGATGATTTTTTGGGTTGTGCATGGAGGTGAAGGAATTTATGGATTGATCTGGTGTTTCAATGAAAGATCATGATTAAGAGTTTCCAGAGTGTATCCCAAACCGTGTGCAAAATGGCGGGATAATTCCTCCCCGATGGTAGGTAAATCCGTGTCTACCCCCAGATCGGCAAGCTGGGTGACGGCAAGGCCGGGATAGCCGCAGGGGTTGATGCGGGTGAAGGGCTCCAGGTTCATATCCACATTCAGGCTCAGGCCATGGAAACTGCAACCCCGCCGCACACGCAGGCCCAGAGCGGCTATTTTGCGGTCTTCCACATAAACCCCTGGCGCCTCTGGCCTGGAGTTCGCGGCGATGCTGTAGTCGGCCAGGAGTGATACGACCGCCTGCTCCAACTGGGTGACCAGTGCTCTCACTCCCAGCTTTGCACGACGTAGATCCAGTAACAGATAGACTATAAGCTGGCCGGGGCCGTGATAGGTGACCTGTCCACCGCGATCAGTCGCGATGACGGGTATCTCGCCAGGATTGATAAGATGTTCAGGTTTAGCTGCCTGACCCAGGGTGAAGACGGGCGGGTGCTGCAGCAGCCAGAGCTGGTCTTCGCTCGATTCACCCCGCAGGTTAGTGTATTCACGCATCGCCTTCCAGGCGGTCTCATAGGGCTGCAACCCAAGCTGCTTGACATGCAGACAGCTGCTCACGGTAGGTTGTGCCTCAACGGTTGAGTAGCTGTCTCGTGGCAGATCAAAGCGCCATCACAATCTTTTCGTGGGCGCTCAGATCCATATAGATGGCATCCAACTGGGTCTTGCTTTCCGCGCGCAGGGTTACTGTCACGGAAACCCATTTACCGCCTTTGCTGGGGCGGCTGCGCACTGAGTTCTCATGGATATCGGGTGCATGCCGGCGGATCAATTCGATGACCAGGAGATCGAAGTCTGGTTCCGCTTTTCCCATCGCCTTGATGGAGAAGTCGCAGGGAAATTTCAGCAGACTCTCGTCTTCGTTCATCGCTTATTCCAGCAGCAGCAGGGCGCTGTCCTTGACCAGTTGCCAGATGTTGCCATCATTGATTGATTCCAATGCAATCAGTTCGGTGTGGGCTATCTCTTCGCCGTGCAGATTGACGCGCACCTGGCCGAGAATGTCGCCCTGCTTGACGGGCGCCATGATTTTAGGGTCCACCTCCAGCCTTGCATCCAGGTTCTTGTACTGGCGCCGGGGAATGGTGACACTCAGGTCGTGCTGCAGGCCAAGCGCCAGCAGTTCTTTGTCCCCTTTCCAGATACGGGTGCGGTTGAGCACGTCTCCGGCGTTATAGAGGTGATGGGTTTCATAGAAGCGGAACCCATAATTGAGCAGCGACTGGCTTGCCTTGGCGCGCGCCTCTTCGCTCTTGGTGCCCATGACCACTGAGATCAGCCGCATCTCACCACGTTGGGCGGAGGCTACCAGGCAATATCCAGCCCCTTCAGTGTGCCCCGTCTTAATGCCGTCCACGCTCTCGTCGCGCCATAACAGCTTGTTGCGGTTATGCTGCTTGATCTCGTTGAAGAAATAATCCTTCTCTTTATACCAGGGATAGTATTCAGGAAACTCCCGGATTGTTGCGGCCGATACTTTGGCGATATCGATCGGCGTGGTGTAGTGCGCATCATCCGGCAGACCAGTGCTATTCACGAAATTGGTATTCTGCATGCCGAGGCGCGCGGCATGATTGTTCATGACTTCAGCGAATGTGGCCTCGCTGCCGGCGATGTGCTCAGCCAAGGCTACACAGGCATCATTGCCGGATTGAATGATCATGCCCTTGATCAGCATCTCGACCTTAACCTTCTTGCCAACCTCGACGAACATGCGTGATCCAGGCGTGCGCCAGGCCTTTTCGCTGATCAGCACCTCATCCTGGAGATGGATATTGCCCTCCCGCAGTTCACGGAATACGGCATACGCCGTCATGATCTTGGTCAGGCTGGCGGGTTCCAGGCGTTGATCCGGATCTTTCTCCGCAAGTATTTGATTAGAATGATAATCGAGCAGCAGATAGCCGCTTGCCGGAAGCGTTGGCGGGGCGGGCATGGGAACTTCCGCCCACAATCGGCTGCAGAAAAAGGCTGCGGCCAGGAGGAGAGTGAGAGTAGTGGTGAAGCGTTTTATAGTTACAGGCATGGGTTTATTGGATTAGTCATTTAGGCGGGTATTCTATCTTATGCTGTGGGCTGAGGGGCAACCGAATCCCACACAACTGTCCATTGACTTGCTGTGGGGTTGGCGATCCTTGCTTATCGAATCACGAGATGTGATTCGGGTAAGCCCAAGCCACTCAGTTTGTCTGCCAGGTGATCACAAAGTTCAATACTCGCAATGGGGCCAATCTGGACCCGGAACAAGGGAGGCTCGGATGCGAGGGCCTGCTGGATCAGCACATCGGCATTCAATTCGGTTTGCAGCCTGCTTTTCAGGCGATTGGCGTTCTGTTCGCTGCCGAAGGCCCCAACTTGAAGAAAGATCTCCGGCAGGCCTGACTGAGCCTGGATGGGTCTGGCGGCGGGTTTGGGTTCAGGCGTCCTGGGGTCGATCGCCTCCACTTCCACCAGTCCGGTTCCTCCTTGGGCGATGCCAAGCTTCCAGGCCGCGGTATATGAGAGATCAATCAATCGATTGCCATGAAAGGGTCCACGATCATTGATTTTAACCACTACACTCTGACCGTTCTGCAGATTGGTGACTCGGGCATAGGTGGGTAAAGGCAACGACTTGTGTGCGGCTGTCATGCCGTACATGTCATAGGGTTCACCGCTGCTGGTGCGTTTGCCGTGAAATTTACTGCCGTACCAGGAGGCGATGCCTCGCTCCTGATAGCCCACATGGTCAGTCAGTGTCCGGTACTCCCTGCCGAAGACTGTATAACTCACCGGGTTGCCATAACGGCTCATCGGTTCGACCTTGGGGATGGCGTCAGGGATGGTATCGATATCGGCCGGGGGAGGGAACGTATGGTCGATACCGTCTCTCTCCAGTGTGGGCCTGGTACTGCATGCCGTAAGCAACAGGCTAAGGGCAAGCGTTTTAAAAAGTCTCGGTGATGAGTGCTGTAGGTATGACAACGACATATTTGCTCGTTAAAAGGTTATCTGATTGTCGCCTGCCTGGCCGCCAGGATCTCCTGGCTCAACTGATAGGCCGCCATGGCATAAAGATTACTGTGATTGTAGCGGGTTATCACATAAAAGTTATGCAACCCCAGCCAATATTCATCCCGATCCCCGGCATCGAGCTTGATCAGGCTGCTCAGGGATTCCGGTGCAGGTGGCTCGCTTGATACTGGCTGCAGGCCACTCGCCAGCAGATCAGCGACCTTGATGCTCGGTTTCATGCCGGCATCGACATATTTCTGCAGTTCGCTCCCGCCAGTGACCTGCAGCGTGATGTCCCCGCCAGGCTGCCAGCCGTGACGTTGGAAATAGTTGGCGACACTGCCGATAATGTCGGCGTTGCTGTCCCAAAGATTACGATGTCCATCGCCATCATGATCCACTGCATAGACACGGTAGCTGCTGGAGATGAACTGGGGTTTGCCCATCGCCCCCGCATATGAACCCATTGCCTGGGTTGGATCAACCTGCTCTTCCCGACTCAGGAGCAGGAACTCCTCAAGTTCCCTGCGGAAGAATTTTGCTCTTTTAGGATAACCGAAGGCAAGCGTCGCGAGTGAGTCAAGTACCCGGTAACGGCCGGTATGATTACCGTAGCGCGTCTCCACACCGATGATCGCCACGATGATTTCCGCCGGAACGCCATATTTCTCTTCTACCTGTTTTAACAATGCCTCATTCTCTTCCCAGAATTTGACGCCACCTTCTATTCTCCCCGGTTTGAGGAAGATCGGGCGGTATTCGTGCCAGGGTTTAGATTCGGCTGGTCGGGTAATTGCCTTGATGATGTCGTCACGAAACGCTGTCGCCGTTAGCAAGGCCTCCAGTTTAGTTTTATCAAACCCATGCTTTTGCTCCATCTCTGCTGCAAAGGTTCGCATCGCGGACTGGGTCTCCGGTGTATGGGCGCAGGCAGCGGTAGATAGTAATAACAGAGGAACAAGCAGTGTGCGTATCAATAGATTCATGATGTTATGTCGGCAGCAGTTTTCTGTGTGTGTGGATGGACATGAGGATACCGAAACTTGCGAGTATGGTCACCAAGGATGTGCCGCCATAGCTTATCAGGGGAAGCGGAACACCTACCACAGGCAGCAGTCCGGTCACCATGCCGGTATTGACGAACAGATAGACAAAAAACACCAGGGTCAGGGTGCCGGAGAGCAGCCGGCTGTAGGTGTCCTGGGCCTGGCTGGCGATAAACAGCCCGCGCATGATGATGAAGAGATAGAGGCTAAGCAGGGCGAGTACGCCAACCAGGCCGAATTCCTCGGAGATGACCGCAAAGATAAAGTCGGTATGGCGTTCCGGGAGGAATTCCAGGTGGGACTGAGTGCCGTTCAGCCAGCCCTTGCCACTGATACCCCCCGATCCAATGGCTATCTTGGACTGGATAATATGGTAACCGGCCCCCAGGGGATCGTTTTCCGGATTGAGGAAGGTCAGCACCCGTTGGCGCTGGTAGTCGCGCATCAGAAACCAGACAGCGGGACCCAGCGCGGCCATCAGCACGCCAAGCAGGGCGATCAGGCGCCAGCTGATACCGGCCAGAAAGAGTGCAAAGACGCCGGCGCTCGCCACCAGCAGCGCGGTGCCCAGATCGGGCTGTTTGGCAATCAGCAGCACCGGCAGCAGTGTGACCACCCCAGCCACCAACAGGCGGTTGGGGTTAGGGGGGAGGCGCTTCTCCGCCAGATACCAGGCAATCATCATCGGCAGGGTCAACTTCATCATCTCGGAGGGCTGAAACTGAACCAGTCCCAGATCCAGCCAGCGCTGGGCCCCTTTGCCGGATTCTCCGAACAGAATGACCGCGATCAGCATGGCGACGCCGATCAGGAACAGCCAGGGAGACCAGCGGCGCAGATTATCCGGGTGTAGCTGCGCCAGCATGACCATGCCTCCGAAAGCGATCCCCAGTCGCAGCGCCTGACGTTGCACCAGTTCCATGTCCCGATCTCCGGCGCTATACAGGATTACCAGGCCTATGCCGGCCAGCAGCAACAGGCTGGTAAGCAGCGGGAAATCGAGATGCAGCGAAGAGAGCAGGCCAGTCGGGCGGGCAGGTTGTGATTCTTGAAACGACAGGCCGGCACGGGGGATCTTATTCAAGCGGGCTCTCCGAAAATTCTAATCGCGACGGCTGACGCGGTGCAGCGTAGCGTCCAGGCCGAATAGATGGAAGCTGAAGCTCGTGAATTAATCCTGCTTTCATTGAATTAAGCTGTGTGCGTCGTGCGCAATTGCCGTATCTCGGGTTAAATACTGATCCATTACCTTGCGCGCAATGGGCGCGGCAACCGAGCCGCCATGGCCACCGTTTTCGACAATCACGGCGACTGCAATGCGGGGCATTTCAACCGGGGCAAAGGCGATGAAAAGGGCGTGATCACGTTTGTGTTTGGCAACCGTCTCCTCGTCATACTCCTCCTCCTGCTTGATTGTAAAGACCTGGGCGGTGCCGGTTTTGCCAGCAATGCGATAGGTATCGCTGCGGATACTTCTGGCAGTGCCGCGCAAACCTTCTACGACATCGGTCATCGATGCAATGATATCTTCCCAGTGCTGAGGGGCCAGTTGTTGCAGCTGGGTCAGCTTGATGCTGGTGGGTGTTTGGGCGCCATCCGGTTTTTCGATACTGGCGACAACACGCGGTTGAATCCGCTTGCCTCGATTGGCCAGGGTAGCGGTGGCGACTGCCAGCTGCAGGGGTGTGGTGAGGAAGTAGCCCTGTCCTATACCCACGATAAGGGTTTCACCCGGGTACCAGGGTTCGCGCTTTTTGGCGTGTTTCCAATCCCGGCTGGGTAACAGTCCCCGCAGTTCGCCATTCAGGTCAATGCCGCTCCGCTCGCCGAAACCGAATCCGGTGAGAAAGCCGTGTAGACGGTCAATCCCCAGGGTTCTGGCCAATTCGTAGTAGTAGACATCACAGGATTCGATGATGGCCTTGTTCATATCCACCTTGCCATGGCCCCATTTCTTCCAGTCCCGGTATTTGTGCTCCTTACCGGGGAGCTGGTAGTACCCCGGGCAGTAAGTCTCCTGGTGATATTCCACCACACCTTGTTCAAGGCCGGCCAGTCCGATGAAAGGCTTGACTGTCGACCCGGGGGGATACTGCCCCCGAATTGCCCGGTTGAAGAGGGGCTTGTCGAAAGAGTCACTGAGGGCCTGATAGGCTTTACTGCTGATACCCTCAACAAACAGGTTGGGGTCAAAGCCGGGTTTGCTGACCAGGGCGAGCACCCCCCCGGTCTCTGTGTCGATGACGGCTATCGCGCCATTATAGTCTCCAAGCGCCTCAAGGGCGGTTTGCTGCAGTTTCAGGTCGAGAAAAAGATGCAGATTGTTACCGGGCAGTGGCGCCTGGCTTTCAAGGACCCGTAGCACTCTGCCTTTTGCATTGACCTCGACTTGCTGCAGTCCCACATGGCCGTGCAGCAGCTGTTCATAGGTTTTTTCCACCCCGTTCTTGCCGATATGGCTGGTGCCGCTGTAGTTAGAGGCGTCGATCACCTGCAATTCTTCTTCATTGATGCGGGCTACATATCCCAGCAGGTGAGCAGTTATTTCCTTAAAAGGGTATTCACGCAGGAGTTTGGCCTTAACGTCAACCCCGGGAAAACGATGCCGGTTGACCGCGATGCGTGAAACCTCTTCGGTTGTCAGGCGAACCCGTAATGGAATGCTGTCGAAGCGGCGGTGTTGAGCACGCAGATTATGAAAGCGTGTTATGTCTTCTGCCTCAATGCGGATAATTTCACCAAGTGACTGAATGGTGGCAGTGAGATCGTCCACCTTCTCCGGGATGATTTCAAGGCTGTATGCAGGAAGATTCTGCGCCAGGATCTCGCCATTTCGGTCGAAAATCAATCCCCGGGTCGGGGGTAAGGGTTCGATCTTGACCCGATTGTCCTGGGACAGGGTCTTGAAATGGTGATGGCTCTCCACCTGCAGGTAGATCATGCGGCCGGTGAGGACCAGCAGCAGGATTATGACCATGGCTATGGAGAGAATCGCGCGGCTCAGAAAGAGCTGACTCTCATGCAGATAGTCTTTTATCGAGAGTTGATGGAACACTGGATTACCGGTGATCAGCTGACATGAAAACGGCGGCGGATGTCCCGCAGGGTGATATAAACCCAGGGCCAGAGCAGCATGCCGACGAGCGGAGTAATCCAATACCAGAGTGTCGGTGTCGGGTACCCGGCGGCGGCGGAGGACCAGAGGTTCGACAGCCGCTCCACCAGCAGCAGGATCAGTATGGTAAACATCTGCTGACGCAGCGGCAGCACGCGCACGCGGCGGTAGAGTTTGAGCGTCAAAAAGGCGACCACGGCCAGCCCCAGGGCGTGTTGCCCGAGGAGGGCCCCACTGAGCACATCGAGCAGCAGACCGGATATCCAGCCCACTCCCACGCCGACCCGTTCAGGCAGCGCCATGCACCAGTAGATCAGGATCAATGCCACCCATTGGGGCCGGTAGTCCAGTGCCCAGTCAGGGAGTGGCATGATGGTCAGGATGAAGCCTAGAATCAAGGTGATATAGATGATGTATATCCGTCCACTGGACGCTGCGGCTATCATTCTTCAGTCTCCATTATTTCCTCGACCGTCTCGCCGGAGCTGTCGGCTCCCTGCAGCGCAGATTCCGGACTCATGGTCCATACCAGCAGTACCTCGCGAACCCGATCGAGGTGGGCTGTGGTGCGGGCCTTGACCGAAGCGAAAGGCTGTCCCTGTTCACGCCTGACCTCGGTAACCTCGGCGACCGGATAACCCGCCGGGAAGAGTCCGCCCAAACCGGTGGTGGTCAACATATCCCCGGGTTTGATATCGGCATTGTTGGGCAGATGGGGCAGTTCCAATTGGTTGATCAGGCCAGTGCCGAGGGCGATGGTGCGCAGGCCGTTGCGGTTGACCTGTACCGGCAGGGCGTGGCTGGCATCAGTGATCAGCAGAACGTTGGCGGTAAAAGGATTGACATGCGTGACCTGACCCACCACCGCGTTGGCATCCAGCACCGGCTGGCCCTTGAAAACCCCGGAGCTCTTACCCTGATTGATCAGAACCTGTTGCTGGAAGGGGTCCTGTTCTACAGCGATCAGTTCCGCAATCAAAACCCGATCTCCCACTTTGAAGGAAGAATCGAGCAGGGCGCGCAGGCGCATATTCTCCGCTTCCAGGGCTTCGAACTTTTGCAGCCTGGCGCGCAGCTGGAGATTTTCCTGATGAAGCTGTTCCCGTTCGGACTGAATTTCGCTGCGGCTGCTCAGCGCATCACTCGCCTCGCCTCCAAGGATCACCGGCAGGCTAGCCAGATACTGGATCGGATAGAGGGCGACAGAGAGGGCGGAGCGCAGGGATTCCAGGTGGCTCTGCCGGTGATCGAGAACCATCAGGAGGATGGAAAGAATCACTGCAGCCACCACCCGGGAGGTGATTGATGGACCCTGTGTGAAGAGCAGTTTGATAGTGCAGATACTCCGACAACAATAGCTTGAAGGAGTATCAATACTCCTGTGTGGATGGACAAACTCCCATTCAATGAGGCAGCAGCCGGTTGAATTCGGGTGGCTGCCTCAGTACACAACTATTCTACGGTGAAAACGTCTCCACCCCGTTCATCAATCATCTCCAGAGCCCTGCCGCCGCCTCGGGCAACGCAGGTCAGCGGATCCTCCGCCACGATCACCGGCAGGCCGGTCTCTTCCTGCAGCAACCGGTCGATATCTTTCAGCAGGGCGCCGCCGCCGGTGAGTACTATGCCACGTTCAGCCACGTCTGCACCCAGTTCCGGAGGGGTTTGCTCCAGTGCGGTTCGGACCGCGCCAACGATGCCGGAGAGAGGTTCCTGCAGTGCTTCCAGAATCTCGTTGCTGTTCAGCGTGAAGCTGCGGGGGATGCCTTCCGCCAGGTTGCGCCCTTTGACCTCGATCTCTTTCACCTCATTGCCCGGGTAGGCAGAGCCGATCTGCTCTTTGATCCGTTCCGCGGTTGCCTCGCCAATCAGAGTGCCGTAGTTGCGGCGCACGTAGCTGACAATCGCCTCGTCGAAGCGGTCGCCGCCAACCCTCACAGAGTTGGCGTAGACTATGCCGTTCAGCGAGATAATCGCCACTTCCGAGGTGCCGCCGCCGATATCCAGCACCATGGAGCCGCGGGCTTCATCCACCGGCAGGCCGGCGCCGATCGCTGCGGACATGGGCTCCTCGATCAAGTAGACCTCCCTGGCGCCGGCGCCGGCAGCTGATTCCTTGATCGCCCGGCGCTCCACCTGGGTCGAACCGCAAGGCACGCAGACCAGCACTCGGGGGCTCGGCCGGATGATGCGGGTCTCATGTACCTTATGGATGAAATACTGCAGCATCTTTTCAGTGACGGTGAAATCGGCGATCACGCCCTCTTTCATGGGCCGGATGGCGGTGATGTTTGCCGGGGTGCGCCCCAGCATCTTCTTGGCGTCCTCGCCAACGGCGACAACCGATTTTGCGCCACCGGGTCCACGGTCCTGGCGGATCGCAACAACGGAGGGCTCATTCAACACGATGCCTTGGCCGCGTGCATAGATTAGCGTGTTGGCAGTGCCCAGGTCGATTGACAGGTCGTTTGAGAACATGCCTCGGATGCGTCGAAACAGCATAGATTTCTTCGTATATTGAGTAAGTTAAAGTTTATCGGGTGTTGGAAGGCGGGAGGTCACTGTGCGTCTCAAGCTCCAAACTCCAGGGAGAAACTGCATAAGAAGCGTAATCTAGCAATGGTAAGGGAGTTCGGCAAGAAAACTGTCCGCAAATTTTTATAAATTGAATCCTTTGAAATATTAAAAACAGTCTATACTGGATAAAAGCCTAGTAGTTTACTGGGACAAGAATCTTTATAATCCTATATCTAAGGTTACCGGAGGTGACTATGGCTATGCCCAAGCCGAATGAAGTTGAAAAACTGAGTCATGATATCTGTATGCGGGAGATCCCCAAATCTGAAATGGGTGTTTCCGAGGCGGATGATTACATTCTTCACTATTGTGGGACAGAATATTACGCCCAACGGGCCATAGACGAGGAAAAAGACTCAACCGGGTAAACAATAGTGGCTGTATAGAGATTTACCAGCACCGCGCCGGACTTCAATCCGGCGCGGTTCTGTGGGTACTGGTGTTTGTCAATCATCAGCTGTGGTTGTTTCAAGATCACTCTTCCTCGCCTTTTGTGGCTGTCAGGATAGTGCCATCATAACTCCCTGACATATCCACCCGGTCCCCGACCGCCGGATTGATGCCGGTGCCGCTGATATCGATCAAGACACCGAGTACCCGGATTTGATTGGGCACCCCGTCCACATTGATCTCTTGCACCAGGCCTTCGACTTCGGCAACTAATTCAGTAGGGGCTGACTCCCGTTCCAGCTTGAGCGCCACCCAGCCATTGCCGTCATGGTAGACGTCGACCTCGACATAATCGAATGCAGATAGAACAGAGAGGCTGAAGTTTCGGTCATCCCCCAGATCATCCTTCATCAGGGTAAAAGGCGTCACTGATATCTGTTGCCCCAGCAGGGTCAAGGTACCGGTATTGATGTCTGCCACCTGGACGCCTTCTACCAGATATGCCATCTCCTGCTGCTCAGAAATATCTGCGCTGAAAGTGATTTCGCTGGCTTCGATCACCCCTCCAGCCATGACACCGGTGACTGACAGTTCACGGCCGACGGTGAATTGGGTCAGGTCAACCGCCTCCAGATTGGCAATGCTGATCCATTGGCCATTGAGACTGAAGAGATCACCGGAGACGGGAGAAGTGACGATGCCCTCTGCAGTCACCTGATCACCGTCAGCTGCAATCGTCAGATTGCCGTCGCCTTCCAGCTCAACCTCACTGGCCTCGAATTCCCCGTCAATGTTGAAACTGTTACCCTTTACTTCGACATATGAATCCGCCACAGGCGGGCCATCAGGGAGGGAAGTTGCGTTGGAGAAATCGATAGTGAGGGCGCCGATGTTGAACTGTGTGTTGGTGAGATTGGTTACCACGCCCTTTATCGCGAGGGTTGTACCGGTAGTCCAATTCCGTGATGCGAGTTCCACCCGTGTGGCATAGATGGTCCCCTGGCCGTCGCTGAATCCACTGACCTCGATGACATCATTCTCGGCAAGGTCGGTAATCAGCAGGCCTTGGATGGTGGCGTCTTCAAAGATCGTCGTCTGGTTCACGTAGACGGTTTGCTGCATGACGGGTAGCGTGCCGTTGCCATTAAGGTCGAGGGACGGCGGGCCGGAAATGACGCCTTTCAATTGGTTGCTGTAGGTCACGCTGTTCGCGGTGCCGCTAACGCCATCGTGATCACCGGTAACCTGTACGACCATTCCGAGCTTGATGGCCTCTTCACCAGAACCGGAAGTTTCTTCGATAAGGAATTCGGCGCCATCAGTCACGAATTCCACGCCATTGACAAAAATAGAGCCATAACCGCTGACTTTACCCTGAGAAACGCCTGTGCCGCCGATGCCGCCCTCTGCGACCTGGGTGTCGCCACCGCCGCAACTGGTGAGCAGTGGCAGCAGGATTGCTGTTAAGAGCAGTGGGGAAACTCTCATCTTATTTATCCTCGCTCAAGTCCTGCTCAAAGTAGTATATGCCCACTCCAGCCTGTTTGCGGCCGGTTCCTTCAACGGATGGGTTGATGTCGCGGTCCTGGGCGGAAAGGTGGCGGTCCAGCTCAATGAGCAGGGCCTGCGCTTTCTCCGCGCTCAGTTTGCGAAACTCGGGCAGCGATTCTGCAGGGAGGTTGTTGTAGGATACCTTGCGCTGAAATCTTGGGGTCTGTGAATCCTGCTGCAGATTGTAATCGATGGTAGACAGCAGGGACTGTACATCAGTTCCCAGAATATGCAGTTTGTCTTTCTCTCCGGTGCGGGGGACAAAGCCGTCAGCCATGAGGCAGATCTTCTGATCCTCATCCAGGGCGACAGTGCCGACGCGCAACAGTTCATCGAGAATTGCGCGGGGTGGAATGTCGCCGCTGTGCTTTTTTACCAGCTCGTTGAAACTGTGTTTCCCGGTGTCGAAATAGAGATTGGCGGGATGCCCCTGTTTATCATGGAAATGCTTGTCTCTGAGCCAGCCGGAAATGACGCGCGCCGCGCGGTTGTACTGGTGTGCGATGGCCGAATCGTCGGGGGTGTCGATTTTTTGCAGGCGGCTGACCTCCTTGCGGGTCAGGCCGGTGATCACCGAGACCCGGGAGACGGTCTGCTTACGCCCCGGGATGCCGAATTCCCTGGTGGCAACATCCATGAACACCCATTTGCTGAGGTCGGCGAAATCCCCGTAGGTGATGCCGTTGCGCAACAGCAGCCGCACCAGAGGCCGCAGGAGTTTTAGGATTGCTGCGGAGAGTGTCTTCCTTATGTCGTCTGTCATGACTGGTCCGAACTTTGGTCCTGTTTAGCTGACCAGAGCGTCTTCAGCGGCACCGGATATCCAAGATATTGTTCTCGTTGATCAGGTCAACTTCAGAGTGCTCTAAGAAGGATTTTGTCTGTCTCATATTTAGCCAGGCCTGAATCCTGATAAAGATCTGGCTTTAGTTTAGGGTGTTATAAAACGCGAGCTTCAATCTTGCGCATGCAAAATCCAGCGCCAGGAGCGCGTAATACAACATCAAACTGGTTCATGAATATTATTTCCATTCCCTGTGGAGGTTTTCAATTTACCCAGCTTGAGGCCAAAAGCCAGTCCATTATCAGTTGGGAATTTAGTCCCAATCAAGTTAAAGATCAAGTCCTTTGATTTATTATGGAATAATCCTGAGTGCTGTAATGGATACCCCTTGCCAGTGCGGATTTCACCGTTACAGGTGAGCGTTGTGTGCCGGAATGTATAGAATTGGCTAAGTATGGTAGCCTTCATCAGTTTATCATCACAGGAATCAAACGAATGTCGTTAGATCGTTCTGATGTAGAGAAAATAGCTCATCTGGCGCGGATGGCATTGGATGAAAAACAGATCGAGTCCTATGCGACGGATCTTTCCAATATCCTCGCTTTGTTCGAGCAACTGGAAGCCGTGGATACGGCGGATGTCTCGCCGATGGCGCATCCACTGCACATGGCGCAGCGTCTGCGAGCCGATGTGGTTGCGGAACAGAACCATCGTGATGAGTACCAGGCCATCGCTCCGAAAGTCGAGGCCGGGCTTTTTCTGGTTCCCAAAGTCATTGAGTAACGCATTTTTTAGATTCAGGCTATGCATAAAAAAAGTATTGCAGAACTGGGCGCAGCCTTACGCGCCGGTGAATTCTCCTGTGTGGAGCTGACGCATCATTTTCTTGAGCGTATCTCGACCTTGGATAAGGAGATCAACAGTTTTATCACAGTGACGCCTGAACTGGCCTTGGCTCGCGCCGCAGCGGCGGATGTCCGGATCAAGGCTGGAGATGCGGGGCCGCTGACGGGCATGCCGATCGTGCAGAAGGACATATTCTGCACCAAAGGTGTCCGCACCAGTTGTGGTTCCCGCATGCTGGACAATTTCATCTCGCCCTATGACGCCACGGTAGTGGAGAAGCTCAATGCGGCCGGTGTGGTAATGCTCGGCAAGACGAATATGGATGAGTTCGCCATGGGTTCCTCCAACGAGACCAGCTACTACGGTCCGGTGCGTAATCCCTGGGATAAGGGACGGGTGCCGGGTGGATCTTCCGGCGGTTCGGCAGCCGCTGTGTCCGGGCGCCTGGCTGTGGCGGCGACCGGTACGGATACCGGTGGCTCGATCCGCCAGCCTGCTGCGCTATGCGGGATTACCGGGATTAAGCCAACCTATGGCCGTATCTCCCGCTTCGGCATGATCGCCTTTGCCTCAAGTCTCGATCAGGCCGGACCCATGGCGCGCAGCGCCGAGGATGCAGCATTGATGCTGCAGGCCATGGCGGGTTTCGATCCCAAGGATTCCACCAGCGCGGATGAGCCGGTGCCGGATTACTCGGCGGGGCTGGATGACTCCCTGGCCGGGCTGAAGATCGGCTTGCCGAAAGAGTATTTCGGTGAGGGCCTGGACGCCGGGGTTGCCGCCTCCATCGAGGCCGCCATCGGCGAGTACAAAAAGCTCGGGGCCGAGGTGGTGGAGATCTCATTGCCCAACACCGGTCTCGCGGTGCCCACCTATTATGTGGTCGCTCCCGCAGAATGCTCCTCCAATCTGTCCCGTTTCGATGGGGTGCGCTTTGGTTATCGCTGTGAGGATCCGAAAGATCTTGAGGATCTCTACAAGCGGTCCCGGGGCGAGGGGTTCGGGGATGAGGTCAAGCGGCGCATCATGATCGGCACCTATGCGCTCTCCGCCGGTTACTACGATGCCTACTATCTGAAGGCGCAGCAGACCCGCCATCTGATTTCGGATGATTTCAATCAAGCCTTCAAACAGGTGGATGTGATCATGGGGCCAACCTCACCCGGCACCGCGTTTGGCATCGGCGAGAAGGCGGATGATCCGGTAACCATGTATCTGAACGATATCTATACGATTGCGACTAATCTGGCGGGGCTGCCGGGGCTTTCCATGCCGGTCGAGCCGGTAAACGGCTTGCCGGTGGGGCTGCAGATCATCGGCAACTATTTTGCAGAGGCAAAATTGTTGAATGTTGCGCACCAATTTCAAAAAGTAACCGAGTGGCACAAAGCGGCGCCCTCAGGCTTTTAACTCAGGATCAAGGGCATTTAACATGCAATGGGAAGTCGTCATCGGGCTTGAGATTCATGCTCAACTGGCCACCAAATCGAAAATTTTCTCCGCCGCGTCGACTGCCTATGGCGCCGAGCCCAACACCCAGGCCTGCATCGTGGACCTGGGTTTCCCCGGAGTGCTGCCGGTGCTCAACCAGGAAGCGGTCAACATGGCGCTCAAGTTTGGCCTGGCGATCAATGCAGAGATAGGCCAACGCTCGGTATTTGCGCGCAAAAACTATTTCTATCCCGATCTGCCGAAGGGTTACCAGATCAGTCAGTTCGAACTGCCGGTCGTCGGCAAGGGTGAGCTGAGCATCGAACTGGAGGATGGCGGCAGCAAGGTGATCGGCGTCACCCGGGCGCATCTGGAAGAGGATGCCGGAAAATCCCTGCACGAGGACTTCCATGGCATGACCGGTATCGATCTCAACCGCGCCGGTACGCCGCTGCTGGAGATCGTCTCCGAGCCGGATATGCGTTCCATCAAGGAGGCAGTGGCCTATGCCCGCAAGATCCACCAACTGGTGGTCTATCTCGGTATCTGCGACGGCAACATGCAGGAGGGTTCCTTCCGGGCCGACGCCAACCTCTCGATTCGTCCCTTCGGTCAGGAAGCGTTCGGCACCCGCACCGAGCTGAAGAATATCAACTCCTTCCGTTTTCTCGAAAAGGCCATGAACTACGAGCTGGACCGCCAGATCGACTTGCTGGAGAGTGGCGGCAAAGTGGTTCAGGAGACCCGCCTGTATGACGCGGACCGGGACGAGACCCGCTCCATGCGCAGCAAGGAGGAGGCCAATGATTACCGCTATTTTCCCGATCCGGACCTGTTGCCGGTCGAGATCACCGAAGCGCAGCTGGATGCCATTCGCAAGACCATGCCTGAACTGCCTCCCGAGAAGCTGGCGCGCTTTGAGCAGGCTTACGGCCTGGGCAGGCAGGATGCCCTGCAACTCACGGCCAGCCGCCCGTTGGCGGACTACTTCGAAGCAGTGGTGGAGGCCGGTGCAGAGCCCAAAATGGCGGCCAACTGGGTGACGGGAGATCTGGGCGGCGCGCTGAACAAGGAGGGGCTGGAGCTGTCTCAATCCCCGGTGACGCCGCGACAGCTGGGCGGGCTGCTGGTGCGCATCGCCGACAATACCATCTCCGGCAAGCTCGCCAAGCAGGTCTTCGAGGCGATCTGGAACGGGGAAGGTGATGCCGATGCGGTAATCGAGGCCAAAGGCCTGAAGCAGATTACCGACAGCGGCGAAATTGAGTCTATTATTGATGGCATCATCGCCGGCAATCCGAAGCAGGTCGAACAGTTCCGGGCCGGCAAGGAGAAGCTGCTGGGCTTCTTTGTCGGGCAGGTGATGAAGGCTACCCAGGGCAAGGCCAATCCGGAACAGGTCAACACCATACTGTTGGGTAAACTGAAACCCTGAGCCGGACCATTTGGCGGTCTCCTCCAGCAACGAGTCCTCTATGGCTCTTTCTTATACGGCGTGTGTCGTGAAAACTGTTGCAGGGTGCGCCGTGCGCACCGCGATGCAAATGCTCTAAGTTATTCGGTATGAACGGCGCACCCTGCATCAAGCGGAGCAACCTTGTACGATACTCTTCATAGCGAGATTATTTATGCTGACTGCTGGGTGTCCGATAAAGAGATTTTCAGAGATTAGGTACTGAGGGGATTAAATATGCGCAGTGTTTCTGGATTTGGAGCGAAGGCAACCGTATTGCTGATATTGCTTTTCTATTCGGTCACCAGCTTGGCGGCGATCTGGCGGGATCAGACTGTTTCCATGAAGGGCCAGGATGCTGCTGTCGACGCCGTCTATTACCGCGCTCTGCAAGCGGATCATGACGCCCTGCAGCAGGCGCTTGCCGCCGCCCCGCTGGAATACACCTCCAGCCAGGGAGCCGAGATCAGCCTGCCCATGCCGGACGGCTCCATGCAGAGGTTCGAGGTGGAAAATTCCCCGATCATGGCCCACGAACTGGCTGCCCGCTATCCGGAAATTCAGACCTACCGGGTCAGAGGGGTGGATGATCCTACTGCCACAGGCCGGCTGGATCTGACCCCCAAGGGGTTCCACGCCATGCTCAGCAGCTCTGCCGATACGGTCTACATCGACCCGAATGAGAGCGGTGTTTACCACAGTTACTACCGGGAGGATTATGTGGCGGCGAGCAAGGGAGTGAGCGAGGCGCGCTGCCTGGTCGAGTCTGGCGATGACGAATTCACGGCAGCATCCCCAGCTACGGAGACTGCGTATCGCACCAGTGGCGGGATCAGGGAGTATCGATTGGCAGTTGCAGCCACAGGTGAATATACCCAATTCCATGGTGGAACGGTTTCACTGGCGCTGGCTGCGATCATTACCGCCATTAACCGCGTCAATCAGATTTACGAAAGGGACTTGGCTATTGAGCTGGTGCTGATACCCAATAATGATTCCATCATCTATACCGATCCACTCACCGATCCGTACACAAATAATGACGGGATTACGATGCTGAGATCAGAATCAGACAAATCTGGATGCTGTCATCGGTTCGGCAAATTACGATATCGGTCATGTCTTCAGCACCGGTGGTGGCGGTATAGCTGGAGTTGGCGTGGACCTGCCGTGCCGATTTAAAGGCACACGGAGTTACGGGCGATCCCGACCCTGTAGGGGATCTCTTCTACATCGATCTGGTGGCTCACGAGATGGGGCATCAGATGGATGCCAAGCATTCATTTCAACGGAACTACTGATAGTTGTGCAGGGGTAAACAGGGTTGCGACAGTGCTGTCGAGCCTGGCAGCGGTTCGACCATCATGGCCTATGCGGGCATCTGCGGAGAGGAAAATCTCCAGTCCAGCAGTGATGATACATTCCATGCGAAGAGTATCAAGCAAATTCATCGGCATACTCTGGTCGCGACAGGTTCCTGCGGAGCCTTGTCTCAACCGGCAACACAGCGCCAACTGTGAGTGCAGGCGTTGATCGAACTATCCCTCTTTGCACGCCTTTCTCATTGAATGGTTCGGCTTCTGATGTTGATTTGGGCGATAGCCTGACCTATCAGTGGGATGAGATGGATATCGGGACGGCAACGGATGCAAATACATTTGGCACTGATCTGGGGAGTAATCCTCTGTTCCGGTCATTATACACCCAAGGACATCGAAGAACGTGTTTTCCCCAGAATGTCTGCTCTGGCCAATGGCACAACCTACAAGGGTGAGACGCTCCCTGCCGCAGCCAGGACCATGAATTTTCGTCTGACCGCTCGCGACGGCAAGGGTGGCGTGAATGAAGATGACATGACGGTCACCGTGGATGAAAGCATGGGACCGTTTCTTGTATCCGGTGGTGTGCTAAATGCTGGAGGGGGTTTTCTACCTGGATCCCAGCAAACGATTGAATGGTCCGTGGGGAATACGGAGTGCTTCCTGCCCACAGGTAGCGATAAGCCTCCTGGCCTTCAATCCAGCTGGGACTGAGTATTGCGATGAATCAAATAATCCGGACCTGGATCTGGGTGACTTCCCCAATATAGGCAGCGCCCTGGTTATCCTGCCTGATCTGAATATTTCACAGGGGCGGGTCAAGGTCGCCTGTGCCAACAATATCTATTTTTCTCTCTCCGCGGCTGATATTCAGCTGAACGGAACAACCGCGGTATCAACCAGTTGCAAAAGTACGGGCCTGCTCAGTGCAGATGGCACCGGCGACCTTGTTGAGGCCTGCATCGCTCAAAAAGATAATTTGCCTGCACCTATTGCCGTCATAAGCAATGATGGTGGAGGTGGTGGTGCGCTCTTCCTGCTAACGCCCCTGCTGGGATTTCGTCTGGCCAGACGCGCCTGGTATAGGCAGGCGCGGCCCGCTGCCGGATAGCTTTTACTGCGTCTGTTTCAGGCAGGCGTCCAGCATCAGCTGGTTGTACTCGGTGGCGTATTCCTGCGCCGCCTGCAGCAGCTTCAGATGGACGTCGCCGAACACCATGTCGGTGGAGCCCTGCAGATAGCGGATGCCGCATACGGTTTTGATCTTCGAGGCCGATTCGGCGGGAACCCCGGGCATGTTGGGATTGCGGGTAGCCATGGCCAGCAGCCTTTTGTCGCCGCGCTCGATGGCCTGTTTTGCATCCCTGCTGGCGTCGGCATTCTTCAGCCAGGCCAGAGATGCTGCCGCATCGCGCTCCTGGGGTGAGAGTGTTGAGAGGTCGATCTGTTCCGTCTCCTGGCAACCGGTCATGCTTAGAAGTATTGCTAACAGTGGAATGATACGCTTCACTCAACTACCTCTCTTGTGAATTTTGAGATACCGATTTCCAGGGACCATAATAATGCCCCGCCCAATCCGCCGTAAAGATGTGCATCGACGATGACACGACCTTTCGCAATTGCCTCGCTGCCCGGCATGGGGCCGCTTAATTGCTCCCAGGCAAGTTTTAAAATCACCAGCAGTAACAAGAGCGCGTTTGCGGCGGTATTCTGTTTCAGTTCCCTGAGCAGGGCCCAGATCAGCAGCCCGTGCAGCACGCCGGAGAAACCCCTGTACCAATCGACTGAGGCGCTGAACAGGTAGAGGCCGGCAGATGTGCACAGTGTAAGTAGGATCAGGCCTGAAATACAGGCCATGGCAGGCATGCCGTTCCTGAAGAAGAGCTGGTAGATCAGCCAGAACCCGAGCAGATTCATCAGCAGATGGTCCCAGCCCAGATGCACCAGATGGCCGCTGATGAGTCGCCAGAGTTCGCCTGCTGCGGTCGCTTGTCGCTGGTATTCCAACAGCAGCTGCCACTGCTCGGAACCGAGCATCGGCAGCAACAGTGCGGCCGAGACGAGCAGTGGGCATAACAGGCGTGGTTTTATTAGCGCGTGCAAGGACTGGGTTCCAGGATTATGAGTTGCCGCAGACGGGGCAGTTCGGGTCCCGTTTGAGTTTCAGGCTGCGCCACTCCATGTGCATGGCATCGAGTATCAGCAGCCTGCCCACCAGGCTGTTGCCTGTCTCGGTGAGGAGCTTGATCGCTTCAGTGGCCTGGATGCTGCCGATGATGCCCACCACCGGCGCCAGAACCCCGTTCGCGCTGCAACTCTCATCCACCTCTCCGCCCTCCGGGTAGAGGCAATGGTAGCAAGGCCCGTCGGGTTGCCCGTTGAAGACGCTGACCTGGCCCTCCATGCGAATCGCGGCGCCCGACACCAGAGGGGTGCGGGTGGCGTGACAGGCTCTGTTGATGGCGAATCTTGCCGTGAAATTATCGGTGGCGTCGATTACCAGATCGGCCAGAGCGGCCTGTTCCGTCAGCTCAGTCGTATCGAGTGGATGATCGATGGTTGCAACGCTTATCTCCGGATTCAGCGCGAGCAATGTCTGTCGGGCCGATTCCACCTTGCTGGTATCGATCCGCTGCGTGGTGTGGATGATCTGACGCTGCAGGTTGCTGAGGTCGACTTTGTCGAAATCCACCAGCACCAGGCTGCCGACTCCGGCCGCCGCGAGATACATTGCCACCGGTGCGCCCAGTCCACCCAGGCCGATGATCAGGACTTTCGAGTTGAGGAGCTTTTCCTGACCATCGATGCCAATCGATGGCAGCATGATCTGGCGGCTGTAGCGCAGCAGTTGGTCGTCGTTCACGATTCAGTTTCCAGGCAGTTTGAAGGAACCCCTAACCCGGAAGATTCTCCCGCTAACGCGATGGTCCTGTCGAGATCGTCGTTCAGGGTTGGATTTGAGATTCTGATTGATGCTTGAGTCAATACCGGCGCTGGGCGGTGAGATCGGTGCGAAGGCGCGTTCAGCATGCTAGAGGTAGGTCTTGTGATTTGTATCTATATTATCCCATCAACAAGAAATAGATAGGAAAACAGCCAGGCGTGCGGGTGAATCTTCCGGGTTGATGGATCAGAGATATTTCCGCCAGTGGTTAGGCCGGTCATCCCGGCAACCGTGGTCCAGGCGCTGATAGCGATCGGCGAAAATCTTGCGGGTGCAATTCGAATTGCCGTGCAGGCAGCCCTGATTGGCGCGCTGGGTCTCTTCGGTGTAGTAGTGAAGAGTCCGTTTCAAGCGGTACAGCAGGCTGTTGTCGAGATGCAGCCCGATCTCCACCAGACCGTCTTCGATCTGCTCCAGGCAGATCTCCATGAGATGGTAGCTGACCTGCAGGTGGAGCCGGTCGATGAGATTAACCTTTTGAATTCCTTGAATATCCGACAGCAGGAGCGCAGCGGTCTGCGCCTGGTTGGGGTCCGGGTGAAGTTCGTTGAAATGAATCTCCCGGTGTTTGGTGAATTCGGGGTTAGCGGCGTCCATATGTCATTATCCTAACCCCTGTAAGGAATTAATCAAGATACAATACTTGTCAGATTGCGAATTATCATTGACTCGGGGTAAGAGGGATTTCCCTAGTTTTAATCCGGCCACGCTCCCTCGCTGATCCGCTCCTGGCCGGCAAGGTCCCGGAGCGTATTGATGGCGCTGAAGCCGGCCTTTTGAAAAAGCTCCCGCACCGCCGCTCCCTGATCATAGCCGTGCTCAATCAACAGCCAGCCGCCACACCGGAGGTGGTGACTCGCCCCGCAGACGAGGAGGCGGATGTCATGCAGGCCGTCTGCACCGGATATCAGCGCCCTGGCGGGTTCCCTGGGAAGGTCGCCTTGCTTGAGATGTGGGTCCTGTTCTGCAATATAGGGCGGGTTGCTGACAATCAGGTCATAGCGGACGTCTTCCGGTAGCGCATCGAACCAATTCCCAAGGCGAAAAGCGACATTGCTCAGGCGCAGGGATTGGGCATTATCCTGGGCCAGTTTCAATGCGTCGTCCGCGGCGTCCGTGGCGATCACCATGCAGTCAGGCCGCTCGCTGGCGATGGCCAGGGCAATGGCGCCACTGCCGGTGCCGAGGTCGGCAATACTGGGCTGGTGCAGGGCCTGCATGATTTCCAGCGCCCTTTCGACCAGCAGTTCTGTTTCGGGACGCGGAATCAAGGTGGCGGGGGAGACTTTCAGCGCCAGGGACCAGAATTCCCGGATGCCGGTGATATGTGCAATCGGCTCTCCCTGGAGGCGCCGCTCGATCAGCAGATTATAGTGCTCCCGTTGCGCAACCGAGAGGGTTGCCTCGGGCCAGGCGAAGAGAAAGCTGCGAGGTTTTTGCAGCAGGTGGCAGAGCAGCACCGCAGCTTCCAGCTCGGGGGCGCTATGCGGGACTAACCTGAGTGAGTGGGTCGCTTCTTCGAGCGCTTGTCGGATGGATGTCACGAGCTGATAAGTTAATGGACCTGGGGCGCGATTGGAAAGACACAAAGACCACTGAACGGGTTATGCGGCTTTGGATGTTTGCGTATGATTAGCCATCCTTGGCGCAACTTGGGTATTTTATCTTGCCCCTGGCCCGGTCATCCCTCACTCATCGCCGCCAGCTGTTCGGCCTGATGTTCCCGCAGCAGCGGGTCGATCACCTGATCCAGCGCGCCTGCCATCACCTCGTCCAGTTTGTACAGGGTCAGGTTGATGCGGTGGTCGGTGAGGCGGTTTTGCGGAAAGTTATAGGTGCGGATGCGCTCTGAACGATCGCCACTGCCGACCTGCAGTTTTCGTGAGCTGGCCTGCTCGCTGGTGACGGCATCCTGAGCCTGGGAGAGCAGCCTGGCCTTCAGCAGGGACATGGCGCGGGCCTTGTTCTTGTGCTGGGAGCGTTCATCCTGGCACTCCACCACGATGCCGCTGGGCAGGTGGGTGAGGCGCACCGCTGAGTCGGTCTTGTTGACATGCTGGCCGCCGGCGCCGGAGGCGCGGTAGGTGTCGATGCGCAGGTCGCTGCTGTTGATCTCCACCTCATCCACCTCTTCGGCTTCCGGCAGGATGGCGACGGTGCAGGCGGAAGTATGGATGCGCCCCTGGGATTCGGTCTCCGGAACCCGCTGCACACGGTGTGCGCCGGATTCGAACTTCAGTTTGGAATACACCGCATTGCCGCTGATGCGGCACACGATCTCTTTGTAACCGCCATGTTCCCCCAGGCTTTCGCTGATGGTTTCGGTTTGCCAGCCTTGCGCCTCGGCATAGCGTAGATACATGCGATGCAGGTCGCCGGAAAACAGCGCTGCCTCGGCGCCGCCTGTACCGGCGCGGATCTCCAGGAATATGTTGCGCTGGTCGTTGGGGTCAGGCGGGATCAGCAGCAGCTGCAGCGCCGGCTCCAGCTGATTGCGGGTCTGCTCCGCCAGTGCCAGTTCTTCACGGGCCAGTTCCGCCATCTCCGGGTCATCGAGCATCTCACTGGCGCTTGCGACGTCATGTTCAGACTCGCTGAAGCGGCGGAAGGCCTGCACCACGGGTTCCAACTGGGCATATTCCCGGCTCAGGTCGCGAAACAGGTTCTGGTTATTCTGGGTGTCAGGTTCGGCGAGCAGGGCGGTGATCTCTTCGAATCGCTCGGCGATATGCTCCAGCTTGCCGCGCAAGGAAGATTTCATGAATTGTTATCGATTTTCTTTAGCTGAAAGATGGTGTTGGCGGCTTCGAGCAGATCCAGCTGGCCGTTAAAGCCGGCCTGACGCAGCTGAGAGCTGGGGGTGTGCAGCAGTTTGTTGGTCAGGGTGCGAGCCAGAAACTGCATTGCCTGTTCCGGGGATTTACCTTTGTTGAGCTGCTGCAGGGCCTTCTGCAGAACCTCGTCCCGTAAATTTTCCGCATGGCAACGATAATCCTGGATGAGTTCAACGGCATCCAGGGAGCGCAGCCAACCCATGTATTCGTCTACGTGAAGATCGATGATCTCTTCCGCCTGATGCGCGGCTTCCTGGCGCGAGCGCATGTTCTCCTGAATCACCTCCTGCAGGTCATCCACGCTGTAGAGGTAGATGTCGCTGAGATCCGCGACCTCAGGTTCGATATCCCTGGGGACGGCGATATCCACCATGAAGATGGGGCGGTGTTTGCGCTCCTTCAGGGCGCTCTCCACGGTGCCCTTGCCCAGCACAGGCAAGGGGCTGGCGGTGGAGGAGATGACGATGTCCGCCTCTGCCAGATGGCCGCTCAGTTCGGTCAAGGAGATGGCAAAGCCTTCAAATTGAGCCGCCAGGATGTGTGCCTTTTCCACGGTGCGGTTGGCGACGATGATGCGCCCGATGCCGTTTTGATGCAGGTGCCGGGCGGCCAGTTCAATCGTTTCACCAGCGCCGATCAACAGCGCAGTCTGCTCGGAAAGGTCGCTGAAAATCTGTTTGGCGAGACTGACTGCGGCAAAAGCGACCGATACCGGACTGTTGCCGATCGCTGTATCGGTGCGGATCTGCTTGGCTACGGAAAATGTGTGCTGAAACAGTTTACTCAGCAGCTTATGGGTGGTTCCGGCAACGGTCGCGGTCTGGAAGGCTGCTTTTACCTGGCCGAGAATCTGTGGTTCGCCGAGCACCAGCGAATCCAGGCCGCAGGAGACCCGCAGCAGGTGTTTTACCGCATCCTCGTCCAGATGGCTGTATAGGTAAGGGCTTACCCGGCCCTGCGGCAGGCCATGGAATTTGCTGATCCAGTCGGCAATGGGCGCATGGTTCTCCTTGTTGAGCGTGCAGTAGACCTCTGTCCTATTACAGGTCGAGAGGATGACGGATTCCTCCACTGCCGGATGTTCGCCCAGGCTGCGTAACGCGCCGACAATGATGTCCGGTCCGAAGGTCAGTCTTTCGCGGATTTCGACCGGCGCGGTTTTATGGTTGAGTCCCAGTGCAAGTATGGACATGTATTTCTTCTGCGAGAATATCAGATAGGGGATTGTGTTCTATCAAAGTATTGAATTCAAGTCGGTTTATGTAAAAGTGAGATGGAATTCTGAAGCTTAAATCAACCAAACACTCGTGCAATGCCATGAGTTTTAAGGCAATTTAATCTATTCTGCGGAGGGGTTTATGGGCTTTAATTCCCAAATTAGTGGAAATCCCTAGTTGCGGGAATCCTCATATACTGTTACAAATAGCGCGCTGTGACGTAAGTCATTCATTAGAAACAGTTAATTTAATTATACCCAGGCGGCGATAATAATCCAGAGCCGTCAGCCAGGAGGATCACTACATGCAAGTGCGTAAGCTTGTCGCTGCATTCGCGGCTGTTCCCGTTCTATTCGCTGCTCAGGCCTTCGCCGGGGTTTCTAAAGATCTGCCATTGCCTTCCGGCACGCCGACTGCCAATGAAATCGCCGATCAGGTCTACTTCGTAAACCATTTCTATGCGGTAAAGAGTTACGGTATCACCAACGACAACAAGGATCCGAAGCAAAGCCGCAAGGCGGAAGCTGGGAAGATCACGGTCCTGTTGAACAAATCCGCCGGCAGTTCCCCTGATACCATCACGCTGGAACGTTATCTCAACAATGACTACAGTGATGGTTCGACCAACGCCCAGGATATCGCGATCTTTCGTTCCGGCAAGCTGAAGGGCACCGGCATGTTGATCACCGACTTCACTGATGACAACAAGAGCCAGGCCTACTCCATCTGGCTGCCCGCACTGCGTAAGATCCGCCGCTTTGCCGAGCCGGCCCACGACGACGCCTGGGGTGGCAGTGATTTTACCTTCGGCGATGTTACCCTGCGTAAACCGGCGCATGAGACCCATGAACTGCTGGGCACCGAAACCTTCAATGACTGCCTGGGCGCCATCGATAAAGCGGAAGCCAAGAGCAAATATCTGCCGAATCCGCCAGACGCTGCCTGCGACCACAAAGGAAAAGAGGTCTACAAGCTGAAGAGCAAAACCAAAAAAGAGAACTGGTGGTATGACGAGCGTGTCAGCTACATCGATACCAAATCCTTTGCGGATTACCGCACCGAGTACTTTAAAGATGGCAAGATGATCAAAGTGATCGATCGTCATTGGGTCAGCATGGGGCTGGATGATCCGCGTGGCCAGCAATGGGGATACTGGTACGGTAAGACCCTGGACTCAGGTCATGAGACCTGGGCTGTCATTCCTGAGGGTGTTACCCAGATCAATCAGGGCTGGGATCCTGATTTCTGGTCAGAGTCGACTCTGCGTAAGATCAAACGTTAAAAAATCAACAGGGGTGTAAGCAACTTACACCCCTGATAACAATATAGGCTGATTTTGATTCGGCCTGTCGTATCAAAAGGTTTGGGAGGGTAACTCAAGATGTTTAAGCGATCCGCGCTATTTCAATCCATGCTGCTGGCTATGGTTCTACCAGGCGCTGCCCTGGCGATCGATGTCGGTGGTTATCTGAAGAATGAAACTGCTGTGTTCACCAAGGATGGCCAGGTCACCGGTGAAGCCACATCCATGCTGGATGAAGAGGGCCACGACAAGTTCGACCTGATGAAATTCGAAAACTCGGCACGGATATTCCTGAACGGTGATATCGGTGAATCGAGTTCGTGGCATGGTGATTTGAACCTGATCTATGATTCTGAAGGCGTCAACAGCTATTACAAAGGCCACGAAAACTACACCCAGAATGACTATTTGCGGGAACTGTATGTCGACACCAATGCGTTTGGCTGGGACTTCCGTCTGGGTAAACAGCAGGTAGTATGGGGAACGGCCGACGGTATCAAGCTTCTGGATATCATCAATCCGACTGATTTCCGTGAGCTGAATCAGAATGCCATGGAAGATTCGCGCATACCAATCTGGATGATCAATGCAGAAACGAATGTGGGCGATAGCGGCAATATCCAGTTCATCGTTTCTCAGGTTGAGGAAAACAAAATTCCAGGTCTGAATGAGGATGGCGACGAAGGCCACCCATTCCTGATGAAGGGTGTTGATACCATAACTGGCGATGTGAATGGCTTCCTTAATGTGGCTCCTGCACTTGCCAATGTGGCGGGAAGTTTTACAAATGCAACACAAATAGCATCATTTGGGCCAGCTCCGAACCCGCTATACAGCCCCGCGTTCGGACTTGTTCCTTTCAGTGGTTTTACCGTAGATGGTTTTGCATCATCACCATCAATGCTGCCGTTTGGTAGTACATTTGGGTATCAAGATCTAGGGATTATCTCTCAGTGTGGTTTAGATCCAACTTGTAGTACTGATCCTAATGCAAATTATTTTATTACCAACCTGATGCCAGTAAACAGTATCAACCCTGCAGATACCAGCTGGAATCCAGATACTAATCCAATCTCTGCGTTTGAATATATGCCAATGGCGACGTTTGCGACTTTCAATTCATTCGCAAGTTTTAATCCCGCAACAAGCAGTTTTACCGGTGCAACATCTGAATATGTAAGGGACTATCCGGATGACACTGATGTCAATGCTGGTTTTCGCTGGAAGCAGACCACAGACACTGGTTTTAACTACTCGCTGAATTACTTTTACCATTACAGTGCGAATCCAGATATTAGCCTGAGCTGGCGCGATGCTGTTACCGGTGAAGCATTGACAGAGCAGTTAGCGCCTGCAGGTGACTTTATTGACAACCTTACTGGAGCTCCAGGCCCTGATGGTAATCCCGATCTCGCTGATTTCAGTCAGAGTCTGACACTGGATCAACTCCCCACAAACTTATTGGCGGAGTTACCTGCTACTGTTTTACTGCACAATAGCGCAGGAGAGTATTATGGCGCGTTTGATCCCACGGGAGGTATGGGTGCCTACAATCCGAATTCGGTCAAACTGAGATTTACCGAATCACTTCATAGAGTGCACAGTATTGGAACGTCTTTCGACTATGGCATGAGCCTGGGCGATCTGCCGGTCGTGTTGAGAGGTGAATTCCTGTATGACAAAGACGACAAGCAGCCAGTAATCTATCGTCATCTGCTTAATAATGGCGCTCTCGCGAGTTCGCTCATAATGGAAGATGCAGATTACTTTAAGTATGTTTTGGGCGTTGACGTCACCGTCTTAACTAATATGCTGGTGAGTGGGCAATTTATACAATTTAGAAACTTAGATTATATAGATGACAGTAAAGACTGCACGACCCAGGCAGCTAACATAGTGAATTGTGATGCCTACACCGCAGACTTCGCCACCCTTTCTCTTACCAATGACCTGAACAAAGGCTACGAAAACAAAGAGTTCTACTCGCTGTTTTTCTCCAAGCCCTTTGGTGATTCTCAGGAGCATCGCTGGAACAACATCTCTATCTATGAAGAGGGTGGTGGTTTCTGGAACCGCTTCGATGTTGAATACAGCTTCACCGATACGGTGCTGGGTTCTGCGGAGTGGAATCACTACGGGGGTGACGAGAATACGACCTTCGGTCAGTTCGATGAGTCATCCAATGTCCAACTTGGTATGAAGTGGATCTTTGAATAAACCTTCAATGAATCCATTGATCTAGAGATGAGGCTGGGAGCCGGAGTCTGACTCCAGTTTCCAGCCTTTTTTGTTTCAACTGGCATAGGACAATCGCCATGAGTAGTTCCTCATCTAACAACTCCTCGAATAATAACCTGGCTGAGCGGTATGCGGATTTTGTGATTCGTTTTCGTTGGCCGTTGATGTTGATTCTATTGGTAGCCACGATTCTTACCGCACTGCAGATCAAAAATCTCGACGTGCGGAATGATCCAGATACCCTGCTGCCACCAACCAATCGCTATGTAGCCACCAATCTGTATGCCGAACACAATTTCGGTATGGGTAACCTGATGGTGTTTACCTTGCGTATCAAGGATGGTGATGTTTACCAGGACTGGTTCGTGAATAAGGTACAGGAAGTGCATCAGCGCCTGGTCGATCTCGATACGGCCCGTGAGTCGAACTTCATCGATATCGCCGCGAAGAAGATTAAGTACATGGGGGCGGACGAAAATGGCCTGGTGTTCAAACGTCTGATCCCCACTGAAGGCATCAGTGATGATCCTGCCAAGGCAAAGGAGCAGCTGGCTTTTCTCAAAGAGGGTATAGAGTCCAACCCGGTAATGGGACCGATGCTGGTGGGTTTCGAGGACGAAAATGGCAAAAAGTGCGAATTTGTGGAGAAGGAAGCGAAAAACTGTGTCGCAAAATCGCTATTTGTGATTGGTGACTACACCGATGAAGTGAAGGCGATCTATCTGCCCTGGGTGCGCGAAGTGCGCGCTTTGATGGATGAGTTCAATGAGGATGAGCGTTTTGAAACGCTGGTTGCCGGCGAGCCCTACTTCCTGGCCTGGATGCTGGCTGATCTGGTCAACAAGTGGTGGTTGTTCCTTATCTCTATCGTGATCGTGATCGGCGCGTTGTGGTTTGAGTTCAGAAACTGGCGCGGTGCGCTTTTCCCCATGCTCGGGGTCGGTGCCACCATTATACTGACTCTGGGTTTGATGGGTTTCACCGCCTTCAAGCTGACTACCATGATGGTGTTGACACCGATGCTGCTGCTGGCAATTGGTATTGGCCACTCGGTGCAGGTTACGCGGCGTTTTATGCAGGAGCAGGCAGTCAGCGGAGACTGTGAGTCGGCCGCCAAAACTGCTATTTCGCATACCATCATACCGGCAACGCTCTCCATCGTGACGGATATGGTGGGTTTTGCCACGCTGGCAACCGTGGATATTTCCTTCTACAAGGCCTACGCCTATTTCGGCATGTTCGGCATGCTGACCCTGCTCTTTACAACCACGACCTTGATCCCGCTGCTGATGATCACCTTTCCGTGCAAAAATACCGAGATGCATGCCGGTGATGAGCGCGGCTGGGAGACGAAGATCGGCAGTTTCATCTCGGGCATGCTCGCAGGCCCGGGTAAATTTCTGCCCATCGGGTTCGTGGTGCTGGTGTTCGGTTTATCGACCCATTACTCGGGCATCCTGCATGGCACCTCAGACGACCTGATGCCAGGGGTTGAGAAGGGCATCAACTATGCCCGCGCAGCATTCAAGGAAAAGTCGATTACCATTCAGCATATTGAAAAGCTGAATACGATCATGCCAGGCGTCATCTCTGTGTCTATTCCTATCAGAGGCAAGGACCCTGCTGCGCCCTTGTGTGAAGAGACCTATTTCCCTGAATCGATCTATGAGATCGAAGGTCGAGCAGAAAAACTGGCCGCATGTAAAGTGCAAAAAGAGAAGCTGGGTTGCTGGGACCCTGACCCCTGTGGCGCACAAGGCGTGTTCAACGATGCAGAAGTCCTCGCGGATATGGAGGCGATGGAAGAGTGGATGCGTGCTCACCCATTCATCGGTTTTACAGGTTCTTACGCCCAATACATACGCTTGGTAAATATGTTGCTGGCAGCAGAGCCAGGAACCCAGCCGACTATTGATGATCTGTATATCCCGACCAGCGCCAAGTTACGATCGATTGATCCGGATGACGATCGTGGTGGTGATGATATCGTCCAGCTCTATAACGGCCTGTTGGAGACCATGACGGAAGAAGGCGACATGGATTCCTTCGTCTCTCCTGATTGGAATGAAGGCGTGGTGATGGGTTTTATCAACACTATGGACCCGGTGGAAACACACCAGGTCACCATGGATATCCAGCAGTATGTCGAGGATCATAAGAATGACCCGGGTTTCAAAAAGGTCAATTTCGGTCTTCGTTCCGGGCCTGTCAATGACTTGTCGGGCGACACCAATGAGCTCTCTGTCGAGGGTCCGAATTATGTGAGGCCCGCAGTCGGCGGTTTTCTGGGCGCCACAGAGGCAACCCGCGAGGTAGCGGTAGCCAACTGGTTGTCGGGTCCTCTGTTGACAGCCGCAGCAATTTTTGTGATTGCCGCGCTCATCTTCCGCTCGGTTATGGTCTCACTTATCCTGATGGTACTGCTGTTCGTCACTCTCTATGCTCAGTATGGACTGGGTGGCTATTTTACCCTGGTGAAAAACTGGTCAGGAAATCTGGCGTTCCACCTGCAGGTGGCATTGAGTATCGCGATGGGTCTGGGTATAGACTATGGTATCTATATGATGTCGAGGCTCAAGGAGGAGATGCAGGCAACATCAGGAGACTGGCAGAAATCGCTGGTGAATACCTTGAATACCACAGGTTCTGCGGTGCTTGTCTCAGTGGTCGTGTTGTTGGGTTGTTTTATTCCCTTGTTGAACACCGATCTTGCCAACACCTGGGGACTTGGCGTCTATATCACGGAAGCGCTGTTGATCGATGTAGTGACTGCCTTGACTCTGTTGCCGCTCCTCGTGCTCTGGTTGAAGCCTAAATATATCTTTGGAGAAAAATAAGGCGCGGATGCCAGCTGCCCGGCTTTTGGTCGGGCCAACATTGAAAGCCGGCTTAGCGCCGGCTTTTTTCTGTCCCGTCCCCTGGGAATTGTTTATCCAGCCGAAGGGTCTGCAAAGAGCATGACAACCCGAATTGTTCGCCAACCAAGTTAATGAGTTAGTGATTATTTATGAAAAAGACCACGCAGTTGCTTTACAAAGGATGATTTTTTTATCGGGCAGGCATCTTTATGGGGGATGTGAGGAGGACGGGTATCTTCCCAGCGTTTGATGATGTGTCCGTCCGCCAGTTTGATTAAACGGCTGGAGGCATTTTTAACATCGGGGTCGTGTGACGAGATCAGGAATGTGGTGCCAAATCTGTCATTGAGTTCCTGCAGCAGACAGACCAGTTTTTGCGCTGTTAGTGTGTCCAGATTTGCAGTTGGTTCATCGGCCAGGACGATAATTGGGTTGGTGGCCAAAGCCCGGGCAACTGCGACACGCTGTTGCTGTCCGCCGGAAAGCTGATCCGGGCGGCGTTTCTGCAGTTCTCCTATGCCTACTTCCTCGAGCCAATGGCTGGCGACATCCAGGCTCTCTTGTTTTGTCATGCCCTGCAACTGGCAGACATAGGCAACATTTTCCTGTGCGGTCAGGACTCGAATCAGGTTATAGGCTTGAAATACAAACCCGATATTCTCTAGGCGAAACCGGGTACGCTCATCCGCAGTCATGTGCAGGATATCTTGCTGGTTGACGGACACTGTTCCCTTGTCGGCGGATTCCAGCGCTCCGACCACATTGAGCAGGGTGCTTTTACCCGAGCCGGAGCGTCCTGCAAGCACGGCAAAATCCCCTTGTTCGATATCAAGGTTGACATTGTTGAGCGCCGGAAAGGGGACACTGCCAACCCAATAACATTTATACAGATTACGTACTTCTATGATTGTCTGGTTGGATGTCGCGTTCATGACTTTTATTGAATACGTATCGATTCGCTGACGGGTAGTTGAGTGGCCTTCCACGCCGGATATATTCCAGCGATGATGGCCGCAAGCAGGGTGGTGCCTAAAATTCTTAATGCAGTATTGATGGTGAGGATAGGATGGATCACCGGGTCCATATAAAAAAACTGAAAGGCGTTCGAAAAGCGGGACAGATCGATGCCGCTGTCACTCAGGGAGTAGACCAGCAGACCGCCGGAAAAATAGCCAAGCAGACTTCCCAGCAGGATGAGGAGTACTGCCTCCAGCAGCAACATTACGAAGATCTGAGGTTTTCCGGTGCCGATTGCGATCATGATCCCCAGCTCTTTTTGCCTGTCGTGTAACGCAATCAGCATGGTATTGAGGATTTCGGTGAGCACCAGGAGCACAACAACAAGGATCACAACCAGTCCATAGGCATCACTGAAATTAAGCCATTGACTGACCATGGGGTCCAGTTCCTGCCAGCGCAGGATCTCATATTTGTCGGGCGGCAACTGTTGTTTAAAAAGCCGAACCAATGTTTCTGTATTTTCATGTTGGTCGGCGCGGATCACGATATCGGTTACGCTGTGCTCCATGCCGAGCCACTCCTGAGCCGTATTCAGGGAAATGATCGCGAGGGTGCGATCGATCTGAGGAGCGCCTGTGGCAAGTGTGCCGCGTAGATAAAACACCTCAGAAATCATTTCACCATTGATGCGTTGCGCCATCAGGATCACTTTGTCACCCAGGCTGGCGCCAATGCTTTGCGCTACGATGTTTCCCAGTAACAGGTCATTGGGCATACCTGGATTGAGCCAGCGTCCGGAATGGATATTCTCATGCATGGTGGTTACCCAGGTCTCCTGCTCCGGGTCTGTCGCCATGATCTGTACGCCGGCGCTGCTCCCACTCAGGGAGGCGAGCCCGGATGTGCGGATACGCTGGGTCCAGCCAATGATCTCAGGATAATTGGTGTAGCCGATGATTTCGTCTGGATCACTGATTCTGTCCCGCAGGTTTTGCGAGGCTTCAAAGCCTTTGGCATGGACCTGGACGTGGCCAGTGAAGCTCAGGATGAAATTGGTTCGCATCTGATCCAGCCAGCCGTCATTCAGCGCACCCAGCAGCGTCAGGGTGGAAATCCCAAAGATCATGGTGACAAGGGTGATGATCGTACGGCGTCGATTGCGCAGCAGATTTCGATTCGCCAGGTAGAAATAGTAGCCCATGCTCAGGCGTGCGCGGTCAGCCATTTCGTATCGCCTCTACCGGTTGCAGTTTTATGGCACGCCAGGCGGGGTAGAGACCCGCCAGGAATGAGGCTGACAGGATGCTGATGACGGTGACGCCGAGATGGTCAAGGTTGAGCTCAGGATAGATCACGGGGTCAACGTAGAAGCGGGTGGTTGAGCCCAGGAGGAGAGAGAGATCAAGGCCGGTCTGGCCTGTGATCAGAACCAGCGCCACGCCGAAAAAGATGCCAAACAGGGCGCCAATGCAGCCAATCAATACCGCTTCGAGCAGTAACATCAGACCAATCTGGTTGGGTGAAGTGCCGATTGCCATGAAGACACCAAGTTCCCGGGTTCTTTCGAGCATCGATAGCAGCATGGTGTTGAGTTCACCGGCGATCACAATGAACAGCACAATTATAACGAATACATAGAGAAAACCATTGTGCAGGGTAATCCACTCCTGTACGACGGGAAACATTTTACTCCATGGCATCACGGCGAGGTCTTCGTCAGCGAGTTTGAGTGACAACGAGTCAGCCAGGTTGTGAATCTCATTTTCCGGTACACGCAGCACGATGCCGGTGATGCTGTCAGGCATATCCAGCATCTCCTGCAGGGCAGTCAGGTTGGTCAGGGCCATGCCCCGGTCGAGTCCCATTTCACCACTGGTGATGATCCCCACCAGGGTAAATTCTTCAGCGACCATTGCGCCGTAGCGGTCGTAGCCCACCATCACCACGGGATCACCGATCTCAACCCGCAGATTATTTGCAGTTGTCGCCCCGAGGATCAGAGTATATGCGTCATCAGGTTGGAGAAACCGGCCTTCCCCAATGCGCTTGTCGAGTTGTGTGACGCCCGCTTCAGGAATAGGCTCCATGCCGATCAGCATCACGCCTTCAGTGGTCTGGTCGGAGGTCGCAAGGGCAAAGGTCTCCAAACGACGGGCCAGGCGGGAAACCCCTGCCGCCTGTATCTCTTGTAGCACTTTGTCAGGTGATTTCAGGTAAAGAGATAATCTTGGGTGCTCAAAAAAACCTTGTTGATGGATCTGAATACTGCCGATGATGGCGTCCTGGAAATTGGAGAGCATATTACGGTGTAAGCCATCGTTGAAGCCCCAGAGAAAGATCAGTGAACCCAGGCCTGCAGCAATCGCACTGATCGTAAGCAGAGTGCGACGAAGATTTCCGGTTAAATTGCGGATGGCGACTGCAACGATAACGGGCTCAATGATTCGCTGCTTTTGTTTCATGGGGTTGAAGTGCGCTACTCGGTTTTCTGTTGCATTGGAGTGAACAGTTCTTCGTTCAGTTGGGTGTCGAAATCAATGGATTTCAGGGTGATGGTGGTGCGTTTACCCTCCTCCTTCAGTGATTCCATGGTCCAGCGAGTGGGTAGCAACCTGCCATCCATCTCCATTGGGGTGTCAAACGCGAGCCTGCGGGCTGGATTGCCACGCTTGCAGATGTATGTCACATCGAGTGGGGTGCCATCGGCGTATATCCGATGTTCCAGTCTGAGCCAGGAGACAGTGGCGTCCGGATGCGGTATGGACTCGATGCTGATGATCGCCTTTTCACCTTCACCCTCGCGATGAGTGATGCGATGGGTGTAGCCGCTGATCAACGAGTCGGTCTCCAGCAGATCCTGATTGTTGAAATCAGACCCCATCCAGGCATCGTTCATCATGGCGGGCGAGATGGCAATCTGTCTGCGCAGTTTCGGCAGATACATCGAAAGCTTGTTGTCGATTTTCAAAAAAACCGTGCCTTTGGTTTTGCGTGGCGAGAGGATTTCCATACGGAAACGCTTTTTTATATTGTCATCCAGACTGCGAAAGGTCATGGTCCGCTGCCAGTCCGGACGGATAATATCGACCTGGTATTCGGCTGCTGTGGCCGGAGAACGCATCAGCGCTTCGCTCTTGTGCAGCAGCACGAGGGCTTCTGGTTCACTTTCGGTGGCGGACGCAGCGCTGGATAACAGGGTCAGCAGGGCGGTTGCAATGTAAAACAGCTTCATTGGTTCAACCTTATCTATTAGTTAGGTATCTATGAATCAATTATAAGTAAACAATAATATAAATCCAGCTTATCACGTACATAGTAGAGCGTGTTCAAACTGTTTTACAGATGGTGCTTTGCAAGCAGAGGGCCGGGGAGTGGTTGAGAAATGGGGGTGGGTCAGGTTATCGGGCGGTATGCAGCTGATTCATTGCACGCTGCAGGTTTCCGGAGATGATGTCTGCAAGGCAGTCCGTAGCGGCCTCAAGAGTCTGCAGAATAAGTTCGCGATCCGCCTTGGATGGGCGGGCGAGCACATAATCCACCACTGCCCTGCGGTCGTTCGGGTGGTCGATGCCAATCCGTAAGCGATGGAAGTCCTTGCTGCCAAGTGCGCTCATCATGTCTCTCAAGCCGTTATGGCCTGCGTGACCTCCGCCGGTCTTGAGGCGGATCGAGCCGGCCGGAAGATCCAGCTCATCATGTGCGACCAGAATCTCATCCGCGTTGATTCTGAAATAGCTGGCGAGGCTGACCACAGACTGGCCGCTGCGGTTCATGAAAGTTGACGGCTTCAGCAACCGGCACTCCTGCCCATGCAGCATCAGACGACAAACCTGTCCGTGGTGTCGGGACTCTGCTTTGAAGGTTGCGTTGTGACGCCTGGCGAGGAGGTCGACAAACCAGAATCCGGCGTTATGCCGGGTCTCTTCATATTCTTTACCTGGATTGCCCAGGCCAACGATCAATTTGATGCTGGGAGATGACATCTGGAGTTGGAGGGCCTGCAGGACATGGAGGATTGAGCGTCCACCATGTCCTGTGGATTACTCGGTAGCTTCCCCGGCTTCCCCGGCTTCCCCGGCTCCTTCGCCTTCTTCGCCCTCTTCGCCTTCTTCTTCCTCGCTCATGTGGATAACGTGGATATTGGCAACGATGAGGTCTTCAGCCTCACTGCTCGGGAATTCCACATTCGCAGGCAGTTTCAGTTCAGAGAGATGGATGACATCGCCAATGTCCATTTCAGACATATCGACTTCTATGGATTCCGGCAGATCTTTGGGCAGGCAGCTGATCTCCACATCGGTCAGCAGATGACTGGCCTGGCCGCCGGCTTTGATGCCAGGGCATTTTTCTTCGTTAATGAAGTGCAAAGGTACATTCAGTCGGATCTTCTCGTCAGCCTGAACACGCAGAAAGTCCGCGTGGATCACGAAGGGTTTGGCGGGGTGGCGCTGCAGATCCTTCAATACCACGGTCTCTTCCCGACCTGCCAGCCTGAGTGTGAGCAGGTTGGAGTAAAAGGCTTGATCTTCAAGTGCATGGATCAGTTCATGGTGGGTCAGGGAGATCATGGTCGGCTCCTTATGAGCGCCGTAGAGTATCCCGGGAAGCAGGCCGGTCCGACGCAGGCGGCGGCTCGCACCTTTCCCTGTATCGGTCCGTAATTCAGCATTTACTGTAAAATTGTTAGACATTGCAATCTCCTGAAAGAGTGAGAAACCGCCGCCCCGCGACCTGGGTGGCGTACGCTCGCTGCCTAGCAGCGAGCGCGCGATTCTAACAGAATTACAGCTTTTTTCCAGTGTCGGAGCTTGTTTCTGAGGGGGGATTGAAAGGAGGGTGCTTTAGTGGAGGGCGCGATCCCTGTCATTCCTGCGATGGGAGAGCCCCGCACAAGGGAAGGGTTATCTCTAACACATCGTTAACCTCAATCAGTCGATGAACAGAGAGCTGACTGACTCTTCATTACTGATGCGGCGCATGGTTTCCGCCAGAAGTTCGGCAATGCTGACCTGTCGTATCCTTTCGCAGGCCTGGGCTTCCGGGGAAAGCAGGATGGTGTTGGTGACGACCAGTTCATCCAGTCTGGAGTTGTTGATATTGGCGACTGCAGGGCCGGACAGGACAGGATGGGTGCAGTATGCCACCACCAGGGCTGCGCCATGGTCTTTCAATGCGTTGGCGGCCTGGCAGAGGGTTCCGGCGGTATCAACCAGGTCGTCGATGATCACGCAGCTGCGGCCTTCAACTTTGCCGATGATGTTCATGATCTTTGCTTCATTCGGTCGGGGGCGCCGTTTATCGATGATGGCCAGTTCCGCATCATCCAGGCGCTTGGCCAGGGCGCGCGCTCTTACTACACCTCCAACATCGGGAGAGACCACCATCAGGTCAGGGTATTTCTGACGCCAGACATCACCCAGCAACAGGGGGGATGCATAGACGTTATCCACCGGGGTATCGAAAAAACCGACAATCTGGTCGGCGTGCAGGTCTACCGTCAGAACCCGGTTGGCCCCTGCCGTGCCGATCATCTTTGCCGCCAGTCTGGCGGTAATCGGGACTCGCGCAGAGCGCGGGCGTCGATCCTGTCGAGCATAACCGAAATAGGGTATTACTGCGGTAATGCGTTTAGCGGATGACCAGCGCATCGCATCGATCATCACCAGCAGTTCCATCAGGTTTTCATTTGTGGGTGCGGAGGTGGGTTGCACGATAAACACGTCCCGGCCCCGTACATTCTCCTGGACTTCCGCCATCACCTCGCCATCGCTGAAACGTCCAACCTGTATCTTGCCTAACGGGAGTTTGAGATGTGAGACGATTTCGTTGGTCAGTTCCGGATTCGCGTTACCGGAAAAAACCATGATGGAGCTTGAAGGCAAGGCGGCATCCCCTAAGTTCATTGAATATCTGTCAGTGATATGGATTGTGTATCAAGCAGTGTGGTGTTCAGGATTCAACTGCCAGGCCAAACCTAATGTGACCCGAATGCCTCGGATCATGCTTGACTGGCAAGACTGTGGAACCCTGCATCAGGCACTCATCCTCACAGCAGTGTTTGGCTGGGGCGGTTGGATTCGAACCAACGTATGCCAGGATCAAAACCTGGTGCCTAGCCGCTTGGCGACGCCCCAAAAAAAATCTTGTATGTCTATCTGTAGAGCCAACCTTTCCGCCGAAACCAGGTGGTAGATTTCCTCGCTCCATCCACGGGGCCTGCCCTGCGAGCCCTGTTCGATCATTGAAATTCGGTCCTGACGTAGGTTCGAACCTAAGCGCCGCTGCCAAAACCCAGTGCCTTACCGCTGGGCGGTGTTCCAAACAGGTTTCAGCTATTCATCAAAATGTCGAGTAATGGAGAGTGGTTAGTTCCCCTTGCGACAAATCCCTGCCAGCCACCAGGCAGCTGCCCATACACGGCGCGCGCTGCAGCTTCGTTTGGGAATGCTGCGAATACACAGGCCCCGGTGCCCGTCATTTGTGCAGGAGCGTGCCCCTCAAGCCAGTCAAAGGCTTCCGCCACTTGTGGATAAAGCTTGCGCACCACGGGCAGGCAGTCATTGCTTCTTTCGCCCTGCAGAAAGTCGCGTATTTTGATCCTGGGTGAGTTGCGTGTCAAATCGGGTGAAGCAAAGATGGATGCGGTTGAGACGTGGCAATCCGGAGTTAGTATCAGGTACCAGGGTTCAGGCAGGTCAATTTCAAATAAGTGTTCGCCAATGCCTTCAGCCCAGGCGGCGTGGCCGCCCAGGAAAATCGGTACGTCAGCACCCAGGGAGATGCCGAGATCAGCCAATTGCCTCTTACTGAGGCGGGTCTTCCAGATCTGATTCAGGGCAAGCAGTGTGGTGGCGGCATCTGAACTGCCGCCGCCCAGGCCGCCGCCCATGGGCAGTCTTTTTTCGAGCCTGATCTCTACTCCCTGCCGGGTGTGGGTTCTGGTCTGCAACAGCTGGGCGGCGCGAAATGTCAGGTCCAGTTCAGGGGCAACGCCGGGCAGCGGATTACTTATCACAATCCGGCTGTCCGAGCGGGGTGAGAAAAAGAGTTGATCCTGATAGTCCAGGAATTGGAAAACAGTCTGTAGTTCGTGATATCCATCTGCACGGCGAGCGACAATGCGCAGCATCAGGTTGAGCTTTGCCGGCGCCGGCCAGGCGATTGTCTCCAGCATTATCCAGAATCCTCAGTTGAATGCCGTGATGCGCCGCCACGAACATACCATGCGTGGTTTACCCGGCAGATTGATGCCTCCAGTCCTGGTAAAGCGCGTTTTTTCAGTGCGATTAGCGCGCATGGCGGTCAACCGAGGGATCTGGGGTGATTTATTCGGCGCCGAGCCGCTGCATGACCGGTTTGATAAAACGGTTGCCGGGTTCCCGCTGATTCGCTTTTCGCCATACGTCCAGAGCTTGCTGCTTTTTCTCCATGCGCCACAATACTTCCCCAAGATGGGAGGCGATTTCTGCATCCTGGCTGAATTGTGTTGCCCGTTGCAGGAATTCGAGTGCTTGCTGCAGATTGCCCAGGCGGAATTCGATCCAGCCCATGCTGTCGAGAATGGCCGGGCTGTTCGGTTTCAGAATGAGCGCCCGTTGAATGTATGCTTTCGCTTCTTCAAGCCGGTCAGTCTGATCCGCCAAGGTATAACCCAGTGCGTTGAGCGCGTCGGCGTGATCCGGGTGGAGTTTCAAAATCCTGTTGAGGTCTTCCTCCAGAATATTGATCTGCCCCATATCAGCTGCATTCAGAGCCCGGGCGTAGAGCAGGTCAATATTGCCCGCATTCAGCTCCAGTCCACGATTGTATGTTTCGTGGGCAATGGAATATTTCGCTGAGTCACGCAGTATTTCCGCTTCGATCAGGTATAGCTTGATCGAGTGTTGCGGCAGGTTGTTGCGCAGCAGGTGCAATAATTCGCGGGCTTCATTCAGCTTCCCCTGTTGCGCAAGGATTCTCGCCATCTGGATTCGAGCGTCAGCCTGGTCGTTTCCATCCACCTTGAGGAAATGTTTGTAAGCCGTTTCCGGGGCATTTTGATGTTGTGCAATCAGGCCAAGTTGAAAATGGGACTCGCCGCGTTTCCTGCCACTCGAGATTAATTGCTTGAAATATTTTTTCGCCGACTCATATTGCTGGAGTTCGGATGAGATGACCCCGAGTGCATAGATGATGTCTGAATTGCCAGGTTGTTGTTGGTGAAGAATTTCAAACTGTTTTAGTGCGTTCTCCAATTGCTGCTTTTCAAGCAATAATCTTGCATAGGTCAGGCGCAGTTCTGTTTTATCTGGAGCTTTAATCACCGCCTGCCTGAGAACCTCAAGCCCCTCATCCTGCTTATCCTGTACGATGAGGGTGCGACTGAGTAACAGCATTCCAATCGGCCAGCCGGGTTTATATTGCAGTGCGCGGTTGATGCTCTGTTCGGCAAGTACGTATTGCTTGGCCTGATTGGCGGTCAGGGCGAGTGCATACAGGGCGTTCGGGTCCTCCGTGTCGTCAGGAACGACCTGCTGCATGAGCGCCAGAGACTGCTCTGGCGGGCCGGCTTTTTCTGCAATTGCGGCAGCTTTCAGATAGCCGTTTTCATTTTTAAGATTGGCAATTCTGACTACTTCGCGCAGGTGATGGACGGTATCAGTGAGTTGTCCTGCATTAGCTGTGAGCAGCGCGGCGATCTGGTTGGCTCCGATTGAATCGGGATTGAGCTCAATCCAGAGGCTGGCGGCTTGCATGGCTTCTGGTGTCAGTTTTGCCTGCAGCGCCAGTTGCGTTGCGCGCTCTGCTGCAGAAGGTGATCTCGATTGTTCAGCCGAACGGAATGCGTGGATGAAAGCAGTGTGGTAATCGCCGCGTTGTGCTGCAATCTCTCCCGCCAGTGTATCGTATATCATGCCGCTGCTGAGTGAGAGCTGTTCGGATGGGGCAACTGTTTGCGGTGCTAGTTGATCCACAGGGTCAGCTGTCTCGATCGGGAGCGCTGGATTGCGGTGGATTTGACGCACACCCAGTGAGTGAGAGTGTGAGAAAGATGGTCAGGATTGATCGAGGGTTGTTCATTGCTTTGATGTCATTTCCGAGTTTCGACTAGTAATAAAGCTAAATAGTTCCTGCTGCAAGTGTTTAGGGGTCGTCGTGTTGGGAATTTACCCAAAACTTCCGATATCGGCCTGTATATCCCAATTTCACACAACTCCTCTGGCCTGGTTGGGCTGGAGGTTAATGTTAAAATCAATGTTGACTTTGGCTAGTTGAAACGGCAAAATTCGCTGCTTCCGCTTGGAGGGGTTCCCGAGTGGCCAAAGGGATCAGACTGTAAATCTGACGGCTCCGCCTTCGGAGGTTCGAATCCTCCCCCCTCCACCAGATTCTTTATGTTGAGAAATAGGCGGTTTTGGTGAGCGACGCGTCGCTTGGCAGCGCGGGTGTAGTTCAATGGTAGAACTTCAGCCTTCCAAGCTGAATACGTGGGTTCGATTCCCATCACCCGCTCCAAATTTAGTAAGCCCAGTGCCTGAATCGCCTGGGAGGGCCCTGGGTTCAGGGTTGAGCTTTTGCCCGGATAGCTCAGTTGGTAGAGCGCACCCTTGGTAAGGGTGAGGTCGGCAGTTCAAATCTGCTTCTGGGCTCCATTTTCGTAACGGCGTGCTGATGCGCGCACGAATTTACCTTTAATATTTAAAGTATAGAATACCTGGAGAGCACTCATGTCCAAGGCAAAATTCGAACGCAAAAAACCGCATGTCAATGTGGGAACGATCGGTCACGTCGACCATGGAAAGACCACGTTGACGGCGGCGATCACCTCAGTCCAGGCGGCCAAATTTGGTGGCGAGAAGCGCGCCTTCGATCAAATCGATAATGCCCCGGAAGAGCGCGAGCGTGGTATCACCATCGCCACCGCGCATGTGGAGTACGAAACGGCAAAGCGCCACTACGCGCACGTTGACTGCCCCGGGCATGCGGACTATGTGAAGAACATGATCACTGGTGCGGCGCAGATGGACGGCGCAATCCTGGTGGTGTCAGCCGCCGATGGCCCAATGCCGCAGACCCGGGAGCACATCCTGCTGTCGCGTCAGGTGGGTGTGCCCTACGTGATTGTCTACCTGAACAAGGCGGACATGGTGGACGACGAAGAGCTGCTGGAACTGGTTGAAATGGAAGTGCGCGAGCTGCTCGACAGCTACGATTTCCCGGGTGACGACACCCCGATCATCGTCGGTTCGGCGCTGAAGGCGCTGGAAGGCGACGAATCCGAGCTGGGCAGCCAGTCTATCGACAAACTGATGGATGCCCTGGACAACTACATCCCGGAACCGAAACGCGCCATCGACGGCCCGTTCCTGATGCCGATTGAAGATGTGTTCTCCATCTCCGGACGCGGCACGGTAGTCACTGGACGTATCGAGCGTGGCGTGGTGAAGGTCGGTGAAGAGATCGCGATCGTCGGCATCAAAGACACGGTCAAGACGGTATGCACCGGCGTGGAAATGTTCCGCAAGCTGCTGGACCAGGGTGAAGCAGGCGACAACGTTGGCGTACTGCTGCGTGGCACCAAGCGTGATGAAGTCGAGCGTGGACAGGTCCTGGCGAAGCCGGGCAGCATCACCCCGCACACCCACTTTGAATGTGAAGTGTACGTCCTGAGTAAAGATGAAGGTGGGCGTCACACCCCGTTCTTCGCCAATTACCGGCCACAGTTTTACTTCCGGACCACCGACGTCACCGGCGCCTGCGACCTGCCGGAGGGCGTGGAGATGGTAATGCCGGGAGACAACGTAAAGATGACCGTCAAGCTGATCGCGCCGATCGCGATGGAAGAGGGTCTGCGCTTTGCGATTCGTGAAGGCGGCCGGACCGTAGGGGCCGGCGTGGTCTCTAAGATTATCGAGTAGTCGATAAGTGTGTTGCGGGGTCGGCTCTGGCCGATCCCGTTTTTAGCGTTTTTAGGCCAGTGGCTCAACTGGTAGAGCAGCGGTCTCCAAAACCGCAGGTTGGGGGTTCGAGTCCCTCCTGGCCTGCCATTTTATCTGGCAAATATAACCTATGAGCGCGAATACCCAAGTTGAAGTATCCGGTTTGGATACAGTCAAGTTGCTGATGTCAGTCACGATTATCGTGGCGGCATTGCTTGGCTTTTATTATTTTGACGCCTATTCCCAGCTGCTGAGAGTTCTTGGGCTTTTAGCCGTGGTTGGCGTGGCGGTTTTTATTGCCTATCAGACGGTTGTCGGGAAGCGAGTCTGGAGATTTGCTTCCGATGCCAAGGTCGAGGTGCGTAAGGTCGTTTGGCCGAGTCGCCAGGAAACAGTGCAGACGACGCTGATTGTGTTCGTGGTGGTGCTGATCATGGGAATTATCCTCTGGCTGTTCGATATGATGCTGGGCGCCATACTCCGCGCTCTGACTGGAGGCTGATTGTGGCGCTAAGGTGGTATGTGGTGCATGCCTACTCCGGTTTCGAGATGCAGGTCCAGCGATCTCTGCTTGAGCGCATCAAGCGTTTTGGCATGGAAGACAAGTTTGGCGACGTATTGGTCCCCACTGAAGAAGTTGTCGAGATGCGCGCCGGCCAGCAACGTAAGAGCGAACGCAAGTTCTTTCCAGGTTATGTGTTGGTGCAAATGGAGATGACCGACGATACCTGGCATCTGGTAAAAGATGTGCCCAAGGTAATGGGGTTTATCGGCGGGACGGGTGATAAGCCTGCTCCGATTACCGACAAAGAGGCAGATGCGATCCTGCAGCGGGTTGTAGACGGTGTCGAGAAGCCCCGTCCGAAAGTACTTTTCGAGCCAGGCGAGGTCGTGCGGGTCATCGATGGTCCCTTCAACGACTTCACTGGAGTGGTGGAAGAGGTTGACTACGAGAAGAGCCGCATGAAGGTGTCGGTGCTTATATTTGGCCGTTCGACACCCGTAGACCTTGAGTTTGGACAAGTCGAGAAAGGGTGAGCTCAAATAATTAGTCCAAGGACCAATTATTTGAGCGAACGACCGGACAGGAGGTCCGGGCTGGGGGTGAGTGAAGAACTCTCAAGTAGCGCCATGGGAGGCGAGAAGAGATTTACTTACAGGATTGTGGGTTAGTCCTGTGATGCTCGTCTGGATGCAACTGCATGGATGGCGGGAATAATTCAGCTTGAATGAGAGCTGGTGATTAACCTCGAAGCTGGTACGTGATATCCTTCGGGGCTTTTTTAATTGGGGAGTCTGGGTGAAAGTCCCAGGCGTTTGCACCCACTAGAGAGGTAAAACATGGCAAAAAAGATCCTGGCTTATATCAAGCTGCAGGTCAAGGCCGGTGAGGCCAACCCGAGTCCGCCTGTAGGCCCCGCATTGGGACAACATGGCGTCAACATCATGGAGTTCTGCAAGGCCTTCAACGCCAAAACGCAGAATCTGGAGAAGGGTCTTCCGACACCTGTGGTGATTACGGTCTATAGCGATCGTTCATTCACTTTTATCACCAAGACGCCTCCAGCCTCAGTGCTGCTCAAAAAAGCAGCAGGCCTGCAGAAGGGCAGCGCAACCCCGAACAGTGTAAAAGTGGCTACTGTGACCAGGGCCCAGCTGGAGGAGATTGCCACCACTAAGATGCCTGATCTGACTGCGGCGGATATGGATGCTGCAGTGCGCACCATTGCCGGTAGCGCGCGTCAGATGGGGATTCAAGTTGAGGGGGTTGAGTAATCATGGCCAAGCTGAGTAAGCGTAAGAAAGCGATCCGTGAAAAAGTTGAAGCCGGAAAAATTTATGCTGCGGAAGAGGCGTTCACCCTGTTGAAGGATGTCTCCTCGGTTAAATTCAAAGAAGCGGTGGAAGTCAGCGTGAATCTGGGTGTCGATGCGAAAAAATCGGATCAGGTTGTGCGTGGTTCCACTGTTCTGCCGCATGGCATAGGTAAAACGGTGCGTGTTGCGGTGTTCACCTCGGGAGCCAATGTGGATGCAGCCAAAGAGGCTGGCGCGGATATTGTCGGTCTTGAGGATCTCGCAGCTGAAGTCAAGGCTGGAAAGATGGACTTTGACGTAGTCGTTGCAAGTCCGGACGCGATGCGTGTCGTTGGTCAACTGGGACAGATTCTCGGCCCGCGTGGTTTGATGCCTAATCCTAAAGTGGGCACGGTTACGCCCAATGTGGCGGAAGCCGTGCAGAATGCTAAGGCCGGACAGGTGCGCTATCGCACCGACAAGGCAGGTATCATTCACTGTTCAATCGGTAAGGTGGATTTTCAGCCAACCCAGTTGAAGGAGAACCTCGAATCATTGTTGAAGGCGCTGGTTAAAGCCAAGCCCAGCACCGCAAAAGGTATCTATCTGAAGAAGATAACGGTTTCTTCGACTATGGGGCCAGGCTTGGCGCTCGATCAAACCACGCTCACGACTTAATTTTTCATTCCCCGCTCTGTATCGATCGAGTAAGGGGGTGATAAGGAACTTTGGGGTATCGGTAATACCGGTACCGTCAAAGACCGCAGGTGCGCCAGTTAGCGCTTAATTAACGCCCGCGCAGACGGTGCAACCCAAATCAGGATTCTTCCTGGTGATGGTGCGCATTGAGGTGCGGTGTATCGCTACACCGTTTTTGTAACTGAGAAACGGTACTTACGTTTTTCGCATTATCAGGAGGTGACGACTTTGGCACTCAATCTAGAGCAGAAGAAAGCCATTGTCGCCGAAGTCAGTGACGTAGCAAGCAGCGCGTTTTCCGCGGTTGCCGCAGAGTACAGGGGACTGACCGTTGAGGAGATGACCGAATTGCGCCGCGAAGCGCGCAATAACGGGGTTTATCTTCGCGTGGTCAAGAATTCCCTTGCCAGGCGGGCCGTGGAAGGCACCGAATTTGCCTGCATGCAGGAAGGTATGACGGGTCCATTGATCCTGGCCTTCTCGCAGGTGGATCCGGGTGCTGCCGCCCGCGTCATTAAGGACTTTGCCAAAGGGCATCAGCATTTGCAGGTGAGACTGGTTTCAATCGGTGGTCAGATGTTGGCGCCGAGTGAGCTGGAAACCCTCGCCAAAATGCCGACTTATGACCAGGCTATCAGCATGCTGATGGCGGTTATGAAGGCCCCGGTGGAGAAGCTCGCACGCACCATGAAAGAGGTGCCTGGCAAGCTGGTCCGGACTGTGGCGGCGATCAAAGACGCCAAAGAGGCGGCTTAATCGGCTTTGTTTTTTTTATCATTTTTTCGTGCTTATATAAATTTTAGGAGTTAACCAATGGCCGTATCTAAAGAAGAGATCCTGGAGGCTATTGCCGAGATGTCCGTAATGGACGTTGTCGCGCTGATTGAAGCCATGGAAGAGAAGTTTGGAGTAACCGCTGCTGCTGCAGTGGCGGCTGCGCCTGCTGCTGCTGGCGGTGCTGAGGCTGCTGCCGAAGAGCAGACTGAATTCGACGTGGTTCTGTCTGAAATCGGCGGTAACAAGATCGCAGTGATCAAGACCGTACGCGCTATGACGGGCCTGGGCCTGAAAGAGGCCAAAGAGGCCGTCGAGGGCGCGCCTACCACAGTGAAGGAAGGCGTCTCCAAGGAAGAGGCTGCAGCAGCCGCCAAACAACTCGAAGAGGCTGGCGCAAAAGCAGAGATCAAGTAATTCTGTACTCGATCGACTAAAAACTGCGTGATCGGGCTGGTGGCGTTTCGTCACCGGCCTTTTCCCGCTTGTTGGATACAGTTTGTTTAAATTTATATATCCAACCCAAGTGACTAGCTGGTTTTACTAAACCATGACGGGAAGTCAGAAATTTTCGCTTATTCTGCAGCACGCGCAGCCGCGGTGCAGGATAACACATGATTCACCAAGCCTTTGACACTGAGGGATGGCAGCATGGCCTATTCGTTCACCGAGAAAAAGCGTATCCGCAAAGATTTCGGAAAGCGTCCAAGTATACTGGACGTGCCTTTTCTGCTTGCGACACAGATAAACTCCTACCGCGACTTTCTGCAGGATGGTGTGCCTGCGAACAAGCGCCAAGACGTGGGTCTGCATGCAGCCTTCAAGTCTGTTTTACCCATCACCAGCTATTCGGGCAATGCGGTCCTCGAATATGTCAACTACCGTCTGGGCGAACCCGTGTTCGACGTCAGGGAGTGTCAATTGCGTGGCACCACTTATGCTGCGCCGCTCCGGGTTCTGGTGCGTCTTGTCATTTATGACAAGGAAGCGCCCGCCGGCTCCAAAGTGGTCAAGGATATCCGTGAGCAGGAAGTCTACATGGGCGAACTGCCGCTGATGACCGATACCGGAACCTTTGTGATCAATGGCACCGAGCGAGTCATTGTTTCTCAGTTGCATCGCTCTCCGGGTGTGTTTTTCGATCATGACAAGGGCAAGACGCACTCATCTGGAAAGCTGCTGTTTTCCGCGCGGGTTATCCCCTACCGTGGTTCCTGGCTTGATTTCGAATTCGATCCCAAGGATAACGTCTTCGTGCGCATCGACCGGCGCCGCAAACTGCCAGCCACCATATTGCTACGCTCTCTGGGCTTCGATACCGAGCAGATTCTGGAGATGTTCTTCGAAACTGACACCTTCAGCCTGACTAAGCGCACCTTGAAGGTTGATCTGGTGCCGGAGCGGCTGCGCGGAGATACAGTTACCTTCGATATCAGTGAAGGCGGCGAAGTCATCGTTGAAGCCGGACGGCGTGTCACCGCCCGCCACATCCGTCAGCTGGAAGCTGCCGGGGTCAAAAAGCTCGATGTGCCTCGGGAATATATTTACGGGGAAGTCCTGGCGCACAATGTGGTGGACAAAGAGACCGGTGAACTGATTGCCGAGGCAAACACCGTGATCACGGAAGAGGTGATGGATCTGCTGATCGAAAAAGGCGTGAAAAAGCTCAATACGCTCTTCACCAATGACCTCGACCATGGTCCTTTCCTCTCGGATACCCTGCGCATCGATCCCACCACCAATGAGCTGGAAGCACAGGTTGAGATCTATCGAATGATGCGCCCCGGCGAGCCGCCGACGAAGGAGGCCGCCCAGAATCTGTTCAACAATCTGTTCTTTACCCCTGAGCGTTACGATCTTTCCGCGGTTGGCCGGATGAAGTTCAACCGTCGTTTGAGTCGCGAGAATGAGGAGGGCGAAGGTGTTCTGTCAAAAGAGGACATAGTGGATGTACTGCGCGAACTGATCGATATCCGGAATGGTAACGGCGTGGTGGATGATATCGACCATCTGGGCAACCGCCGCATTCGTTGTGTAGGCGAGATGGCGGAAAATCAGTTCCGGGTAGGCCTGGTGCGTGTCGAGCGCGCGGTCAAGGAGCGTCTTACCCAGGCGGAATCGGAAGGTTTGATGCCCCAGGAGATGATCAACGCCAAACCGGTATCCGCCGCGATCAAGGAATTTTTTGGCTCCAGTCAGCTCTCTCAGTTCATGGATCAGAACAATCCCTTGTCGGAGGTGACTCACAAGCGCCGTGTTTCGGCTCTGGGCCCGGGAGGCTTGGCCCGCGAACGCGCCGGTTTCGAAGTGCGCGACGTACATCCCACGCATTACGGCAGGGTTTGTCCTATCGAGACCCCTGAGGGTCCAAACATCGGCCTGATCAACTCGTTAGCGGTCTATTCGCGCACCAATCGATACGGTTTCCTGGAAACCCCTTATCGCAAGGTCGAAGATTGTAAGGTGACCTCGCAGATTGACTACCTGTCGGCGATTGAAGAGGGGCGTTTTGTTATTGCGCAGGCAAATGCCAATATGGATGACGAGGGGCGGCTGACTGACGATCTGGTTTCGTCCCGCTTTCAAAATGAGTTTACCCTCTCATCACCGGAAAAGGTGCAGTATCTCGACGTATCGCCAAAACAGATCGTCTCTGTAGCGGCATCCATGATCCCCTTCCTGGAGCATGACGATGCCAACCGCGCATTGATGGGTTCCAACATGCAGCGCCAGGCGGTGCCGACGCTACGTGCTGAAAAACCCCTGGTAGGTACGGGGATGGAGCGTGTGGTTGCGGTGGATTCCGGCGTAACCGTGGTCGCCAAGCGTGGCGGTGAAATCGAGTCGGTGGACGCAGCGCGTATCGTGGTGCGGGTGAATGACGACGAGACCGAAGCCGGCGAATCGGGTGTGGATATCTACAACCTGACGAAATACACCCGTTCCAATCAGAATACCTGCATCAATCAGCGTCCGCTGGTGAACGTGGGGAACCTGATTGCCAGGGGTGACGTGTTGGCGGATGGGCCTTCCACCGACATGGGCGAACTGGCGCTGGGTCAGAACCTGCGGGTCGCCTTCATGCCCTGGAATGGTTACAACTTCGAGGACTCCATCCTGATTTCGGAGCGGGTGGTGGATGAGGATCGTTTTACCTCGATCCATATTGAAGAGATGACCTGCATGGCCCGTGACACCAAACTGGGTCCGGAAGAGATTACCGGCGATATTCCGAATGTGGGTGAAGCAGCGCTCTCCAAACTGGATGAGTCGGGCATTGTATACATAGGGGCCGAGGTGCGCGAAGGAGACATCCTGGTGGGCAAGGTCACGCCGAAGGGTGAATCTCAGCTCACCCCGGAAGAAAAACTGTTGCGCGCGATTTTCGGTGAGAAGGCCTCAGACGTGAAAGATACCTCGCTGCGCGCGGCATCCGGCCGGGTGGGTACGGTTATCGATGTGCAGGTCTTCACGCGCGATGGTGTGGAAAAGGATACCCGCGCCCTGCAGATCGAAGAGATGGAATTGAAGCGGGTGCGCAAGGACCTGGATGACCAGCTGCGGATCATGGAAGAGGACACCTTCCAGCGGGTGGAAAAGATGCTGCTCGGCAAGCTGGCTGATGGCGGCCCGAGCAATCTCGCTGCCGGCGCCAAGATTACCAAAACCTACCTGAGTGAGCTGGAGCGTGACCGGTGGTTCGAGATTCGTCTGCGCAAGGAAGAGACGGCCACTCAATTGGAGGCAATCGCAGAACAGGTTCAAGCGCAGCGTGAGTCCTTCCGCGAGAAGTTCGAGGAAAAGAAACGCAAGCTGACCGCTGGAGATGACCTCGCCCCGGGTGTGCTGAAGATGGTCAAGGTTTATGTGGCGGTGAAACGCCGTGTGCAGCCAGGGGATAAAATGGCCGGCCGTCATGGTAACAAGGGTGTTATTTCCACGATTGTGCCGGTGGAGGATATGCCGTTCGATGAACATGGAGAGCCGGTGGACATCGTCCTCAACCCGCTCGGCGTACCGTCGCGTATGAACGTTGGGCAGGTGCTGGAGACTCATCTGGGCTTTGCCGCGAAGGGCGTGGGGCGCAAGATTGGCGCCATGCTCGAAGCCCGGGCGGAGATGGCGGAACTGCGTGGGTTCCTTGACAAGGTCTACAACAGCAGTGGCAAAAAAGAAGATCTTGATTCGATGAATGATGAAGAGATTATTCAGATGTGCGGCAACCTGAAGGGTGGTGTGCCGATGGCGACTCCGGTATTCGATGGCGCCCATGAATCTGAAGTGAAACAGATGCTGGAACTGGCCGGCCTGCCTGAAAGTGGTCAGTGCACCTTGTTCGACGGTCGCACAGGCGAGGCATTTGAAAGGCCGGTCACTGTTGGCTACATGTATATGCTGAAACTGAACCATCTGGTGGATGACAAGATGCATGCCCGTTCTACCGGGCCATACAGTCTGGTCACTCAGCAGCCGCTGGGTGGCAAGGCGCAGTTCGGCGGCCAGCGCTTCGGAGAGATGGAGGTCTGGGCCCTGGAGGCCTATGGCGCTGCATATACTCTCCAGGAGATGCTCACCGTCAAGTCAGACGACGTGAACGGCCGTACCCGGATGTACAAAAACATCGTCGACGGCAACCATCAGATGGAAGCCGGCATGCCCGAATCGTTCAATGTGTTGGTGAAAGAGATTCGCTCTTTGGGTATTAACATTGAATTGGAACAGGACTGAGTGGCTGACTGAGGTCAGTTACCGTTTCCGTCCATTAGGTACGTTAACGGTGCCTCCATGCACCACTCCTGACAGGAGATAGGATCTTGAAAGATCTATTAAGTATTCTGAAACAACAGGGCCAGACTGAAGATTTTGATGCGATTAGCATTGGTCTGGCATCTCCCGACATGGTCCGGTCCTGGTCCTACGGTGAGGTCAAGAAACCGGAGACCATCAACTACCGCACCTTCAAGCCCGAGCGGGATGGTCTTTTCTGCGCCAAGATATTCGGCCCGACCAGCGATTATGAATGTCTGTGCGGCAAATACAAAAGGCTGAAGCATCGTGGTGTAGTGTGCGAAAAGTGTGGCGTAGAGGTCACTCTGGCCAAGGTGCGCCGCGAACGTATGGGGCATATCGAACTGGCCAGCCCGGTGGCGCATATCTGGTTCCTGAAGTCCCTGCCATCACGTATTGGTCTGCTGATGGATATGACCTTGCGTGACATTGAGCGGGTGCTCTACTTCGAATCCTTCGTGGTGGTTGATCCTGGTATGACACCACTGGAGCGCGGCCAGCTGCTTACCGATGAACAGTATCTGGACGCGATCGAGGAGAATGGCGATGAGTTCGACGCGCGCATGGGCGCCGAAGCGGTCTATGAACTGCTGAAGACCATTGATATCCCGGAAGAGATCAAACGTCTGCGGGAGGATATCGATGGCACCAATTCCGAGACCAAAATCAAGAAATTCACCAAGCGTTTGAAACTGCTGGAGTCCCTGCATGGATCGGGCAACCGACCCGAGTGGATGGTGATGACCGTGTTGCCGGTGCTGCCACCGGAACTACGGCCATTGGTGCCCCTGGACGGCGGGCGATTCGCCACCTCGGATCTGAACGACCTGTATCGCCGGGTGATCAATCGCAACAATCGTCTGAAACGGCTGCTGGATCTGAATGCCCCTGACATCATCGTACGCAATGAAAAACGTATGTTGCAGGAGTCAGTGGACGCCCTGCTGGACAATGGCAGACGGGGCCGGGCCATCACTGGCACCAACCGGCGGCCGTTGAAGTCGCTGGCTGACATGATCAAGGGTAAGCAGGGGCGATTTCGCCAGAACCTGCTCGGTAAGCGCGTCGACTATTCGGGGCGTTCGGTTATCGTGGTCGGCCCAACCCTGAAGCTGCATCAGTGCGGATTGCCGAAGAAAATGGCCCTGGAGTTGTTCAAGCCTTTCATCTTCAGCAAGCTGCAACTGCGAGGTCTGGCGACGACGATCAAGGCCGCCAAGAAGCTGGTGGAGAGGGGTACCGCGGAGGTCTGGGATATTCTGGAAGAGGTGATCCGGGAGCATCCGGTGATGCTCAACCGCGCGCCAACCCTGCATCGACTGGGTATCCAGGCCTTTGAGCCGAAGCTGATCGAGGGTAAGGCGATCCAACTGCATCCTCTGGTCTGCACCGCCTTCAACGCCGACTTCGACGGTGATCAGATGGCGGTGCATGTACCGCTTTCGCTGGAAGCCCAGCTGGAAGCGCGCACCCTGATGATGGCGACCAACAATATCCTTTCGCCGGCGAATGGTGATCCGATCATCGTGCCGTCGCAGGATGTGGTGCTGGGCCTGTATTTCATGACCCGGGAACGCATCAATGCGAAGGGCGAAGGTATGGCTTTCTCCGATGTCGGGGAAGCCAAGCGCGCCTATGAGTCAGGCTTTGCCGATCTGCAGGCCAGGGTGAAGGTGCGCATTAAGGAAGTTGTGTTGGATGAAGCGGGCAAGAAACAGCAGCAGTCAAGGCTGATCGATACGACTATTGGTCGCACTATTGTATTTGAAATCGTGCCGGACGGCCTGCCGTACGAACTGGTCGATCGGAACATGGGCAAGAAGGCCATCTCCAGCCTGATCAATGCCTGCTATCGGCGCCTTGGTCTGAAAGACACCGTGATCTTTGCCGATCAGTTGATGTACATGGGTTTCCGTTATGCGACGCGCGCCGCAGTCTCTTTCTGCTCCAACGACATGGTGGTGCCGGATGAGAAAGGGGATATACTTGCGCGGGCTGAAAATGAGGTGAAGGAGATTCAGAATCAGTATACCTCCGGTCTGGTGACCAATGGTGAGCGGTATAACAAGGTGGTCGATATCTGGTCACATACCAATGATCAGGTGGCCAAGGCAATGATGGCCAAACTGGGTAAGGAAAAAGTAATCGACCGGAATGGCGATGAGGTGGAGCAGGATTCCTTCAACTCGGTATATATGATGGCCGACTCCGGCGCCCGTGGTTCCGCCGCTCAGATCAGACAGCTGGCAGGTATGCGCGGACTGATGGCAAAGCCGGATGGTTCCATTATCGAAACCCCGATCACCGCCAACTTCCGTGAAGGTCTTGACGTACTGCAATACTTTATTTCCACCCACGGCGCGCGTAAAGGCCTCGCGGATACCGCACTGAAAACCGCCAACTCCGGTTATTTGACCCGGCGCCTGGTGGATGTCGCGCAGGATATGGTGGTGCTGGAAGAGGATTGTGGCACCAATGAAGGCATTCTCATGCAGCCTATCATTGAGGGCGGCGACGTGGTGGTGCCGTTGCGCGACCGGATTCTGGGGCGGGTGCTGTCAATTGACGCTCATCCCCCTGGGAGTGACGAGATTATCAGCAAAGCCGGCACCCTGCTCGATGAGGAGTGGGTGGAGAGGATGGAGCAGGTCGGTGTGGATCAGGTGGTGGTGCGCTCTGCAATTACCTGTCAGGCGAAAGTCGGGGCCTGCGCCATGTGCTACGGCAGGGACCTGGCGCGAGGTCACAAGGTAAATATGGGTGAGTCGGTGGGTGTTATTGCAGCCCAATCGATAGGTGAGCCAGGTACTCAGCTTACCATGCGCACCTTTCATATCGGTGGCGCCGCTTCCCGCTCCGCCTCGGTGAACAATATCCAGGTCAAGGGTGGCGGTGTGGTGCGTCTGCATAATATCAAGACCGTCAAGCATTCCAGTGGCAACCTGGTGGCAACCTCCCGCTCTGGTGAGTTGACCATCCTGGATGATGTGGGCCGCGAGCGCGAGAGATATAAATTACCCTACGGTGCGGTGCTTCAGGTGGAGGAAGACTCCGTCGTTGAGGCTGGTCAGATAGTCGCCAACTGGGATCCGCACACTCACCCGGTTATCACTGAGGTAGCTGGCGTGCTGCGTTTTGTCGACTTCGTGGATGGCGTAACCGTGCAGAAGCAGATCGATGAAGTGACCGGTCTCAGCTCCCTGGAGGTTATCGATCCTAAGCAGCGTCCACCTGCGGGAAAGGATGTCCGTCCCATGTTGAAGCTGGTGGACGCGGATGGGAATGATTTGAACATCGCGGGCACCGAGATTCCGGCTCACTATTTCCTGCCTGCGAACGCGGTGGTGAATGTTACGGATGGCGCTGATGTCGGGGTGGGCGATGTGTTGGCGCGTATTCCCCAGGAATCATCCAAGACCCGTGATATCACCGGCGGTCTGCCCCGCGTGGCCGATCTGTTCGAAGCAAGGAAGCCGAAAGATCCGGCGATCCTGGCAGAGGCTTCGGGTACCGTCAGTTTTGGTAAGGATACCAAAGGTAAGCAGCGTCTGATCATCACCGACGCTGACGGTGAACAGCACGAAGAGTTGATTCCGAAATGGCGGCACGTGAATGTATATGAAGGTGAGCAGGTCGAAAAGGGTGAAATGATCTCCGACGGAGAACTCAACCCGCACGACATCCTGCGTTTGCGAGGGGTGACAAATCTTGCAGAGTACCTCGTCAAGGAGATTCAGGACGTGTATCGCCTGCAGGGCGTTAAGATCAACGACAAACATATCGAGGTGATCATCCGTCAGATGCTGCGCAAGGTGGAGATTAGCAGTGTCGGAGATAGCCGTTTTCTGAAGGGTGAACAGGTCGAAAAGTCCTCCCTTCAGAGTGAGAACGATGCATTGCGCGCTGCCGGTAAGTACGCGGCACTCTACGAACCACTGCTGCTGGGCATTACCAAGGCCTCTCTGGCAACCGAATCGTTCATTTCGGCGGCTTCCTTCCAGGAGACGACCCGGGTCTTGACAGAAGCGGCGGTGCGAGGCCTGTCAGACAGGCTGAATGGACTCAAGGAGAACGTTATCGTGGGACGGCTGATTCCTTCCGGGACCGGGCTTTCTTACCATAATGAACGCCGCCGTCAGCGTATGGAGGTGCAGGCTGATGTGGAGAGTAAGCCCGAGTTGGTGGTTGAAGAGGTGGAGCAGGCGTTCAAGGAGGCGCTCAACACTCCTGAGGGTGAGTAAATCTGAAACCAAGAGCGGATTTACCACTTAGTAAGGGCAAGTCAGCTTGACAACAATGGAGAGCAAGCATAGAATGCGCGCTCTCTGACAGGCCGGCCCATTGCCGGCCTGTCGTTTCTAGCGCTCTCCAGCCTTCTTCGGCGGGCGGAAAGGGCAAAGCCAAAGGCCTGAGAATTCGTGACCACCGGCGCATTTCGTTATGCGGACCGGTCAGGTGTCGACTTCTTCGAAATTTAGTTTATTGAGAACATCAGCGTCCCTGGAGACGGATATAGATGGCAACAATTAACCAGCTGGTGCGTAAGCCCAGGAAGCGGAAGCCCGCGAAGAGTAATGTGCCGGCACTTAATGCCTGCCCACAGAAACGTGGCGTGTGCACGCGTGTGTATACCACTACTCCGAAAAAACCCAACTCTGCATTGCGTAAGGTCGCACGTGTGCGCTTGACCAATGGATTCGAGGTGACGAGTTATATCGGTGGCGAGGGTCACAATCTCCAGGAGCACTCTGTAGTGCTGATCCGGGGTGGACGTGTAAAAGATCTTCCTGGTGTGCGCTATCACGTGGTGCGTGGCAGTCTTGACACCTCCGGGGTTGAGAGTCGTCGTCAGGGCCGTTCGAAATACGGCGCCAAGCGACCGAAAAGCTAATCGTTCAGTAACGAAATTTATACAGCGAATTTGAGATAGAGCAATGCCAAGAAGACGTATTCCAGCCCGAAAGGAAACCCTGCCAGACCCTAAGTATGGTAGTAAGTTGTTGGCAAAATTCATCAATATGGTGATGGTCGACGGTAAAAAGTCCGTGGCGGAAAAGATCCTCTATGTGGCGCTCGACCAAGTTCTAGAAAAGCGTTCCGGTGAGGCGTTGGATTTACTCGATGTTGCGCTGGAAAATGTCCGTCCGGTGGTTGAGGTCAAGTCCCGCCGTGTGGGTGGTGCAACTTATCAGGTGCCGGTGGAGGTGCGTCCTAACAGGCGTAACTCTCTGGCTATGCGCTGGTTGATTGATGCATCGCGCAAGCGTGGTGAGAAATCAATGGCCATGCGTCTCGCGGGTGAACTGTTGGATGCCTCGGAGAACAAAGGTGCGGCTGTCAAAAAGAAAGATGACACGCATCGTATGGCGGAAGCTAACAAGGCGTTCTCACACTATCGCTGGTAAGCGGTTTAACCCTAACTTAAGCTCTTTAAAAACAGGTTTGTAACGTGGCACGGAAAACTCCTATCGAGCGCTATCGCAATATCGGGATCATGGCGCACATCGATGCTGGTAAGACGACGACTACTGAGCGTGTGCTTTATTACACCGGTGTTTCTCACAAAATCGGTGAAGTGCATGATGGCGCCGCCACCATGGACTGGATGGAGCAGGAGCAGGAGCGTGGTATAACCATCACCTCAGCGGCCACGACCTGTTTCTGGAGCGGTATGGGCAAGCAGTTTGCCGAGCACCGCTTCAACATCATCGATACCCCCGGGCATGTGGACTTCACGATTGAGGTGGAGCGCTCTTTGCGTGTTCTGGATGGTGCGGTTTTCGTGCTTTGCGCGGTTGGTGGTGTAGAGCCACAGTCGGAAACTGTCTGGCGTCAAGCCAATAAGTACCGTGTCCCTCGGATGGCTTTCGTCAACAAGATGGACCGTATGGGCGCAAACTTTTTCCGGGTGGTTGGACAACTGAAAGACCGTCTTGGCGCCAATGCGGTGCCGATTCAGGTGCCAGTGGGTGCCGAAGAGGGCTTTCAGGGACTGGTGGACCTGGTGAAAATGAAATCCGTGGTCTGGTCCGAGCAAAACATGGGTGTGGAATTCGCCTACGAAGAGATTCCTGCCGATCTTGTTGATACTTGCAACGAGTGGCGCGAGCGTATGGTCGAGGCGGCTGCCGAAGGCTCAGACGAGCTGATGGAAAAGTACCTCGAAGACGGTGAGTTGTCAGAAGCTGAGATCCTTGAAGGTTTGCGTGTGCGTACCCTGAGGCTTGAGATTGTGCCTGTTACCTGCGGTTCCGCGTTCAAGAATAAGGGCGTACAGGCGGTCCTCGATAAAGTGATCGAATTGATGCCTTCCCCTGTCGATGTGCCGGCGATTCGCGGTGTACTCGATGATGCAGATGAAACCGAAGCAGCGCGACCTTCAAGTGACAATGCACCCTTTGCAGCATTGGCCTTCAAGATTGCGACTGATCCCTTCGTTGGCACCTTGACATTTTTCCGGGCTTACTCAGGAGTGCTTAAGTCGGGTGATACGGTCTACAACCCGGTTAAGGGCAAGAAGGAGCGTATCGGCCGAATTCTCCAGATGCACTCCAACTCACGCGAAGAGATAAAAGAGGTTTATGCTGGCGATATCGCTGCGGCAGTGGGCCTGAAGGATGTGACTACCGGAGAGACACTGTGCTCTCTGAGCGAGCCAATCACGCTTGAGCGTATGGAGTTCCCGGAGCCGGTTATTGCTGTGGCGGTGGAACCCAAGACCAAGACCGACCAGGAGAAGATGGGTATTGCGCTGTCCAAGCTGGCACAGGAAGATCCGTCTTTCAGAGTGAGTAGTGACGAGGAATCCGGACAGACCATCATCGCGGGTATGGGTGAGTTGCACCTGGATATCATTGTCGATCGCATGAGACGTGAGTTTAAGGTGGATGCAAACGTAGGCGCACCACAGGTGGCCTACCGTGAAACTATCCGCACCGCTGTAGAACAGGAAGGTAAGTTCGTCAGGCAGTCAGGTGGTCGTGGTCAGTATGGTCATGTCTATCTGCGCATCGAGCCGCAGAAAGCGGGCGTCGGTTATGAGTTCGTGAATGAGATTGTCGGTGGTGTGGTTCCAAGAGAATATATACCTGCTGTTGACAAGGGTGTGCAGGAGGCCATGAGGAATGGCGTGATTGCTGGTTATCCTGTGGTGGATGTGAAGGTCACCCTGTATGACGGTTCCTACCATGACGTGGACTCGAATGAAATGGCGTTCAAGGTGGCTGGCTCCATGTGTTTTAAAGAAGGCGTCAAGAAGGCCAAGCCAGTTCTGCTTGAACCGATGATGAAGGTTGAAGTGGTCACGCCTGAAGAGTATATGGGTGATGTGATGGGTGATCTGAGCAGTCGCCGGGGTATGGTTCAGGGTATGGATGATTCTCCAGCAGGCAAACAGATCAAGGCTGAGGTTCCATTGTCTGAAATGTTCGGCTATGCGACCGATCTGCGTTCTGCAACGCAGGGCCGCGCCAACTACAGCATGGAATTTGCAAAGTATTCAGAGGTGCCAGCAAGTATTGCTGACGCCGTTTCCAAGAAACAGTAATCGGGTATAGGGGTAGCGCTGTGTCCAAGGCAAAATTCGAACGCAAAAAACCGCATGTCAATGTGGGAACGATCGGTCACGTCGACCATGGAAAGACCACGTTGACGGCGGCGATCACCTCAGTCCAGGCGGCCAAATTTGGTGGCGAGAAGCGCGCCTTCGATCAAATCGATAATGCCCCGGAAGAGCGCGAGCGTGGTATCACCATCGCCACCGCGCATGTGGAGTACGAAACGGCAAAGCGCCACTACGCGCACGTTGACTGCCCCGGGCATGCGGACTATGTGAAGAACATGATCACTGGTGCGGCGCAGATGGACGGCGCAATCCTGGTGGTGTCAGCCGCCGATGGCCCAATGCCGCAGACCCGGGAGCACATCCTGCTGTCGCGTCAGGTGGGTGTGCCCTACGTGATTGTCTACCTGAACAAGGCGGACATGGTGGACGACGAAGAGCTGCTGGAACTGGTTGAAATGGAAGTGCGCGAGCTGCTCGACAGCTACGATTTCCCGGGTGACGACACCCCGATCATCGTCGGTTCGGCGCTGAAGGCGCTGGAAGGCGACGAATCCGAGCTGGGCAGCCAGTCTATCGACAAACTGATGGATGCCCTGGACAACTACATCCCGGAACCGAAACGCGCCATCGACGGCCCGTTCCTGATGCCGATTGAAGATGTGTTCTCCATCTCCGGACGCGGCACGGTAGTCACTGGACGTATCGAGCGTGGCGTGGTGAAGGTCGGTGAAGAGATCGCGATCGTCGGCATCAAAGACACGGTCAAGACGGTATGCACCGGCGTGGAAATGTTCCGCAAGCTGCTGGACCAGGGTGAAGCAGGCGACAACGTTGGCGTACTGCTGCGTGGCACCAAGCGTGATGAAGTCGAGCGTGGACAGGTCCTGGCGAAGCCGGGCAGCATCACCCCGCACACCCACTTTGAATGTGAAGTGTACGTCCTGAGTAAAGATGAAGGTGGGCGTCACACCCCGTTCTTCGCCAATTACCGGCCACAGTTTTACTTCCGGACCACCGACGTCACCGGCGCCTGCGACCTGCCGGAGGGCGTGGAGATGGTAATGCCGGGAGACAACGTAAAGATGACCGTCAAGCTGATCGCGCCGATCGCGATGGAAGAGGGTCTGCGCTTTGCGATTCGTGAAGGCGGCCGGACCGTAGGGGCCGGCGTGGTCTCTAAGATTATCGAGTAAGTGTAATGGCAAACCAGAGAATTCGTATTCGTCTGAAAGCGTTCGATCATCGGCTGATTGATCAGTCAGCACGTGAAATCGTTGAAACAGCCAAGCGCACGGGCGCCCTGGTGCGTGGGCCGATTCCAATGCCGACCAAGAAAGAGCGTTTTACTGTGCTGATCTCACCACATGTGAATAAAGATGCGCGTGATCAGTATGAAATTAGAACACACAAACGCCTGCTGGATATTGTCGAACCAACCGACAAAACCGTAGATGCACTGATGAAGCTCGATTTGGCTGCCGGCGTAGACGTGCAGATCAAACTGAACTGAGGTTAAGAACGATGACGATTGGAGTAGTCGGACGTAAAGCTGGAATGACTCGTGTATTCACTGATGATGGTGTTTCCGTTCCGGTAACCGTCATTGAAGTGGAGCCAAACAGAGTATCACAGCTGAAGACCGCTGATGTAGATGGTTATCTGGCGATACAGCTGACAACTGGCACGCGAAAGGCTTCCAGAGTGAACAAGGCCGCAGCCGGACATTTTTCCAAGGCTGGTGTTGAAGCAGGGTCTGGGCTCTGGGAATTTCGACTCGCTGAAGGTGAGGCGGAAGGGCTTGAGCTTGGCAGTGAAATCAAGGCGGATGTTTTTAGCGCGGGTCAACTTGTCGATGTGCGCGGTCAGACTCAGGGCAAAGGCTTTCAGGGCGGTGTGAAGCGTCACAACTTCCGCATGCAGGATGCAACCCATGGTAACTCACTTTCCCATCGCGCCCCAGGATCCATCGGTCAGTGTCAGACGCCAGGCCGAGTAGTCAAAGGCAAGAAAATGGCGGGGCACATGGGTGCTGTGCAGCGCAGCCAGCAGAATCTTGAAGTGGTGCGTGTCGATACAGAACGCAATCTGATTCTCGTGAGAGGTGCGGTCCCCGGTTCCAAAGGCGGTAATGTCATTGTTACGCCGGCGATCAAGATGAAGAATAAAGGGTGATTCTGATGGATCTCAATGTTCAATCAACTGGTGGTGATACCCAGACGATCCAGGTTTCCGATGCAGTGTTTGCAGCTGATCTTAAGGAAGGCCTGATTCATCAGGTAGTAACAGCGCATATGGCAGGTGCCCGTGCAGGCACAAAGGCTCAAAAAAATCGCTCAGCAGTGAGCGGTGGTGGAGCCAAGCCTTGGAGACAGAAAGGTACCGGCCGTGCACGGTCAGGCACCAGCCGCAGTCCTATCTGGCGTAGCGGTGGTGTGACTTTTGCGGCTACACCGCGCAGTTACTCACAGAAAATCAACCGTAAGATGTATCGTGGTGCTATCTGTTCGATCCTCTCTGAGTTGGTAAGGCAGGATAGGCTGGTTGTAGCGAACGATTTCAGTGTGTCTGCTCCCAAGACCAAAGAACTGGTTGGGAAGCTAAATCAGCTGAACCTGAAGGATGTTTTATTGGTTTGTGAGAATCCGGATGAGAATCTATATCTAGCCGCACGCAATCTCTACGGTGTTGATGTTCGTGATGTTGCAGAAATTGATCCGGTCAGCCTTATTGCCTATGAAAAAGTGCTTGTCACTGAATCAGCACTAAAGAAGATTGAGGAGCGTTTGGCATGAACAACGAACGTCTGATGACATTGTTGTTGAGTCCGGTTGTCTCGGAAAAAAGCAGTATCGCAGCAGATGCCAATGGGCAATATACCTTCCGGGTGGCGACTGATGCGAGTAAACGTGAAATTGCACGGGCAGTCGAGAAGATGTTCGATGTAAAAGTCGACCGTGTTCAGGTTGTCAATGTCAAGGGTAAAAAGAAACGTTTTGGTGCTGTCCAAGGTCGGCGTTCCGACTGGAGAAAAGCATACGTACGTCTAAAGCCCGGTAGTGAAATTGATTTCACTGCAGGCGCCTGAACTTAAGTATACGGGATTGAGAGAATGGCAGTCGTAAAAACTAAACCGACATCACCCGGGCGGCGCTTTGTGGTGAATGTTGTCAATGCAGACCTTCACAAAGGTGCGCCCCACGGACCTTTGTTGGATAAAAAGACAAAGAATGGCGGCCGCAACAATAAAGGTCGCATCACTACGCGTCACCGTGGTGGAGGTCATAAGCAACGCTATAGGATTATCGATTTCAAGCGCAACAAGCAAGGTATTCCTGCTGTTGTTGAGAGGCTGGAATATGATCCAAATCGGACCGCGCACATTGCCCTTATCCGGTATGCTGATGGTGAACGGAGTTACATCATTGCACCCAGAAGATTGGCTGCCGGCGATGAAATTCAGAGTGGCGTAGACGCGCCTATAAAAATAGGCAACTGCCTGTCGTTGAGGAACATCCCGATTGGTTCAGTGGTTCACTGTATCGAAATGAAGCCAGGTAAGGGCGCGCAACTCGCGCGGTCAGCCGGCGCTTCTGTGCAATTGGTTGCGCGGGAAGGCGATAATGCAACCCTGCGGTTGCGTTCAGGAGAAATGCGCAAGGTTCCCGCTGACTGCCGAGCTGTTATCGGTGAAGTCTCAAATTCAGAACACAACCTGGCGTCACTAGGCAAAGCTGGTGCAAAACGCTGGAAAGGTATTCGTCCAACCGTACGCGGAGTTGCGATGAATCCGGTTGATCATCCACATGGAGGTGGTGAGGGAAGGACCTCAGGTGGACGTCACCCAGTTTCTCCTTGGGGTGTACCAACCAAGGGATTCAAGACTCGATCCAACAAACGTACGGACAAAATGATCGTACGTCGTAGAAACCGTAAATAAATTAGGGGTTAGCGCCGTGCCACGTTCAATTAGGAAAGGGCCTTTCGTAGACCATCATCTGGCAAAGAAGGTGGATGAGGCTGTAGCACAGAACAATAAGCGTCCGATAAAGACATGGTCCCGGAGATCACTGGTTCTGCCGGAGATGATAGGATTGACCATCGCTGTTCATAATGGTCGCCAGCATGTTCCCGTACTGGTTTCTGAGAATATGGTCGGACACAAACTTGGTGAGTTCGCGCTGACCCGAACCTACCGTGGACATTCGGCTGATAGGAAATCCTAAATCTGGGGTTCAAGATGCAAACAACAGCAAAATTGAGACACGCGCGACTCGCAGCGCAGAAGGGCCGCTTGGTTGCAGACCAGATCCGTGGTCTGCCCGTGGAGCAGGCCCTGGATATTCTTGCATTCAGCAAGAAGAAGGGTGCGATTCTGGTCAAGAAGGTTCTTGAGTCAGCAATTGCCAATGCCGAACACAACGAAGGTGCAGACGTTGATGAACTTAAGGTTTCTGCAGTGAGCGTTGATGAAGGGCCTACCATGAAGCGTATTCGTGCCCGTGCTAAAGGACGGGCATCTAGAATTCTCAAACGCACCAGTCATATTAATGTGACTGTTGCGGACAAGTAATAGGCAAGAGAGACCGATATGGGGCAGAAAGTACATCCAATAGGAATAAGGCTTGGCATCGTCAAAGATTGGACATCCAAGTGGTATGCTGATTCCAGGCAGTTTGCAGATCTTCTCAACAGTGATCTAGAGGTTCGTGAGTACCTGAAGAAGCGTCTCTCCCAGGCATCGGTCAGTCGTATTCAGATAGACCGACCCGCGAATAATGCCCATATTACTGTGCATACCGCGCGTCCAGGCCTGGTTATCGGTAAAAAAGGCGAGGACATTGATGCGCTGCGCGCCGAGGTATCAGAGATGATGGGTGTCCCGGTGCATATGAGTATCGAAGAAATTCGTAAGCCTGAACTCGATGCGCAACTTGTTGCAGAAGGAATCGCACAGCAGCTTGAACGACGTGTGATGTTTCGTCGGGCCATGAAACGCTCTGTTCAGAATGCCATGCGCCTGGGTGCGGAAGGCATCAAGGTCAATATTGGTGGACGTTTGAATGGTGCTGAGATTGCGCGCTCTGAATGGTACCGTGAGGGTCGCGTACCCCTGCATACACTGCGTGCGGATATTGATTACGGTTTTGCTGAAGCAAATACCACCTATGGAATAATTGGCGTGAAAGTCTGGATCTTTAAAGGTGAGGTATATGGTGAAGGCGAGCAAGGCTCAACTGAATCCAAACCGCAGGGCTCCGCTAAAAGGTCATAACAATGTTACAACCAAAACGAACTAAATTTCGCAAACAACACAAAGGGCGTAACCGGGGTCTAGCTACAACCGGCTGTAATGTCTCGTTTGGTGAGTTTGGTCTGAAAGCAACCGGTCGTGGACGTATTACTGCACGGCAGATTGAGTCGGCGCGTCGTACTATAACCCGTCATGTAAAGCGTGGTGGTAAGTTATGGATACGTATCTTTCCAGATAAACCTATTACCAAAAAGCCACTTGAAGTACGTCAAGGCAAGGGTAAGGGCAATGTTGAATACTGGGTTGCACAGATCCAACCTGGAAGGGTGCTCTACGAAATTGAAGGTATTTCAGAAGAGGTAGCTCGTGAAGCCTTTGCATTGGCGGCAGCCAAGCTTCCGATTGCAACCTCCTTCGTAAAGCGGACGGTGATGTAATGAAAGCAAGTGAATTACGTGTAAAGACTCCCCAGGAGTTGAACGGCAGCCTGGAAGGATTGCTCAAAGAACAATTCAATCTCCGTATGCAGAAGGGGACAGGGCAGTTGAGTCGGCCGTCCCGTATGAATGAAGTACGTAAAGAGATTGCACGGATTAAGACAGTGTTGAACGAACAGAAGTCGAGTGACGCATCATGAGTGAACAGGAAGCGAATAATCGCACACTGACCGGCCTTGTGGTCAGCGATTCAATGGATAAATCGATTACCGTTGTTGCAGAACGCCGGGTCAAGCACCCTGTATATGGCAAAATTATGCGCCGTTCGACAAAAGTCCATGCACACGATGAAGCGAATGAGTGCAATAAGGGTGATACGGTAATGGTGGAGCAGTGTCGTCCATTGTCGAAAACGAAAACTTGGCGCTTGGTAAAAATCTTGGAACGTGCGAACTGAGTTTTAACGATCCTGGGCATCAAATATTCAATCAATTTTAGGGCATAACCATGATTCAGATGCAGACAAACCTGAATGTGGCCGATAACAGCGGTGCACGACGTGTACAGTGCATTAAGGTGCTAGGCGGCTCACATCGCCGCTACGCAGGTATCGGAGACATTATCAAAGTCAGTATCAAAGATGCGATACCACGGGGCAAGGTCAAAAAAGGCGATGTATATAATGCCGTTGTTGTTCGCACCAAAAAGGGTGTCAGACGCCCTGATGGATCGATCATCCGGTTCGATACCAATGCAGCTGTTCTTTTGAATAATCAGCATCAACCAATTGGTACCCGTATTTTCGGGCCAGTTACCCGTGAATTGAGAAGTGAGCGTTTCATGAAGATCATCTCACTTGCTCCAGAGGTTTTGTGAGGTATCGTTATGGCAAGCAAGATTAGAAAAGGTGACGAGGTGATTGTCATCGCCGGCAAAGACAAGGATAAGCGCGGTACTGTAATCAAGATGATTGGTGATGACCGTGTGGTGGTTGAGAACATCAACATGGTCAAAAAACATACTAAGCCGAATCCGAATAAAGGGGAGCCTGGAGGCATTCTTGACAAAGAGATGCCCCTGCACGTTTCGAATATCGCTCTGTTCAATGCTGCAACAGGTAAGGCAGACCGTGCTGGTTTCAAGATTTTGGAAGATGGTAAGAAGGTTCGAGTTTTCAAATCCAACGACGAAGTCGTGGATATCTAAGGCGTGACCAGCAATGTCAAGATTACAGCAACATTATAAAGAAGCTATTGTCCAGTCCTTGATGGACAAGTTTGGGTTCCAAAGTGTAATGCAGGTGCCCAAGATCACTAAAATCACTCTTAATATGGGTGTAGGTGAGGCTATCGGGGATAAAAAGATACTGGATTTTGCAGTGGGTGATATGGAGAAGATTGCCGGCCAAAAAGCAGTCATCACCAAGGCCAGAAAGTCTAATGCTGGATTCAAGATCAGAGAAGACTGGCCTATCGGCTGTAAGGTCACCCTGCGTCGGGAAAAAATGTATGAATTCCTGGATCGTCTGATCAATATTGCGATACCGCGTATTCGTGACTTTCGCGGCTTGAACGGCAAATCATTTGATGGACGCGGCAACTACAGCATGGGTGTCAGTGAACAAATCATGTTCCCTGAGATCGATTACGATAAAATAGATGCCTTGCGTGGTCTGGATATTACAATATCTACGACTGCAAAAACGGATGAAGAAGGGCGGGCATTATTGGAAGCCTTCAAGTTTCCTTTTAAAAATTGAGTTTCAGATATGGCAAAGAAAAGCATGATCGCACGGGAAAAGAAGCGTGCGCAGCAGGTGGTCAGATATTCAGCCAAGAGAGAGGCGCTGAAGGCTGTCATTAAAAATCCTGAAAGTAACTTCGAGGCGATTGAAGAGGCAACACTGAAGTTGCAGAAACTCCCGCGTGACACGAGTTCCACCAGGCAACACAATCGTTGCAGGGTGACTGGCCGTCCCCATGGTTACTATCGGAAATTCGGTCTCTCGCGAAATAAACTACGTGAAGCAGCTATGCGTGGAGATATTCCTGGACTTGTGAAGGCAAGTTGGTAATATAGCGCGTTTTATCACCAGGCCTAGAATGCCTGGTATTTTTATATTGGGTATCGCGTCATAAAGACGGGCTGACCCTAGGAGCTCATAAATGAGTATGTCAGATCCTATCGCGGATATGCTTACACGTATCCGTAATGGTCAATCAGCGAATAAGTCCCACATCGAGCTGCCCTCCTCCAAGCAAAAACTAGCAATCGCGAATCTTCTCAAGGAAGAGGGTTACGTACGAGAAGTCTCAGTTAAAAATGAAGGTGTCATGCAGACCCTGGTGATTGAACTGAAATATTTTCAGGGTCGCCCTTTGATCGAGGAGATTAAAAGGGTCAGCCGTCCAGGGCTGCGTGTATACAAGGGTTGCAATGAACTTCCAAAAGTACGCGCTGGATTGGGCGTTGCAATTATCTCTACTTCTAAAGGTGTTATGACTGACCGTGCAGCTAGAGCAGCTAAGCAGGGTGGCGAAGTCATAGCCTTTGTTGCTTAAGGTTGGTAGGGCAATGTCTAGAATAGCTAAGAATCCCATTTCGCTGCCTAAGGGTATCGAGGTGAAGATCACTGGTCAGGCGGTTAGTGTAAAGGGCCCGAAAGGCAGCTTGGATTTACATGCTCATGATCTCGTTGGCGTGGCGCAGGATGATGGAATTTTAACCATCACCCCTAAAAATGAGGACAAGCAGTCATGGGCAATGGCTGGCACATTTCGAGCTCTGATCAATAACATGGTGAATGGTGTAAGTCAGGGATTTGAGAAAAAGCTTGAACTGGTGGGTGTGGGTTACCGCGCTCAGGCCAAAGGTCCGGTTTTAAATCTGAGCCTTGGCTTTTCTCATCCAGTTGACTTTCCGGTGCCGAAGGGTATCGAGATCGCAACACCATCTGCTACAGAAATTGTAGTGAGTGGATGTGATAAACAGCGTGTGGGACAGGTGGCTGCTGAGATTCGTGCTTTCAGGCCGCCTGAGCCGTACAAAGGTAAAGGTGTGCGTTACTCTGATGAGTATGTTGCACGTAAAGAGGCTAAGAAGAAATAGCAGGGTTAAACGATGGACAAAAAAAATGCTCGTATACGCCGTGGCAAACGTGCCCGCGCCAAAATTCGTGAATTGGGTGCTCATCGTCTGACCGTCCATAGAACTTCACAGCATATCTATGCGCAGATTATCGCCCCCAATGGTGAGCAGGTGCTGACTAGTGCATCAACTCTCGATAAGGTGGTTAGAGGTGAGATTACCGGGTCAACCGGTAACATGGCTGCTGCTTCTGTGGTGGGCAAGTACATTGCCCAGAGAGCGAAAGAGGCTGGTATAGATAGCGTGGCTTTTGACCGTTCTGGCTTCCGTTACCATGGTCGAGTCAAAGCGTTAGCTGAGGCTGCTCGTGAAGTCGGCCTTCAATTTTAAGGTTTAGGATAATGGCAAATTTTAATGCGAAGCCCGAAGGCGACGATCTGTTAGAGAAGCTCATCAATGTCAACCGTGTAGCAAAGGTTGTGAAGGGTGGACGACAGTTTGGTTTTTCCGCTCTCACGGTGGTTGGAGACGGTAACGGCCGCGTGGGATTTGGTACTGGAAAAGCCAAAGAAGTTCCTATTGCAATTCAGAAGGCTATGGAAAGCGCAAGAAAGAATATGGTTGATGTCAAGCTGAATGGCTCGACACTTCAATATCCACTGACAGGCAGGCATGGCGCCGCCAAGGTCCACATGCAGCCGGCATCCGATGGTACCGGCATCATTGCCGGTGGTGCCATGCGAGCAGTATTCGAGGTGGTTGGCGTCCAAAATGTACTTGCAAAGTGCATTGGTACGAATAACCCAATGAATGTGGTGCGTGCAACAATCAATGGTTTGAAGCACATGACTAATGCAGAGGCCGTGGCTGCGAAGCGCGGTAAAACTGCCGAAGAAATTTTGGGGTAAATGATGTCTGACAAGAAAATGATGCAGGTTACCTTGACGCGAAGCATCAATGGTCGTCTTGCCAATCATAAGGCCTGCGTGAAAGGTCTGGGGCTTCGTAGAATGCACCAGGTCGTAGAGGTGGAAGATACGCCATGTACCCGCGGAATGGTCAATATGGTCTCTTACATGGTTAAAGTACTGGAGTCTTGAGATGAACCTCAATTCAATAAAACCTGCAGTCGGCAGTAAAAGCTCTCCTAAGCGAGTTGGCAGGGGAATAGGAAGCGGACTGGGTAAAACCTGTGGTCGAGGTCATAAGGGTCAGAAGTCACGGACAGGCGGTTTCCACAAGGTTGGTTTTGAAGGCGGTCAGATGCCGCTGCAGCGCAGATTGCCAAAAGTCGGGTTTAGCTCAAGGGTCGGTCGTGTAACCGCCGAGGTTAGGCTTAGTGAGCTGTCAAAACTGGACGATGAGGTGGTTAGTCTTGATGTTCTGAAAAAGGCCAACCTGGTAAATAAATCTGTAACACGGGCGAAGGTTTTCGTTTCCGGGCAGATTGATCGTGCTGTTATTTTGAAAGGTGTTTCAACTACCAAAGGTGCGCGTGCGGCTATCGAAGCAGCTGGCGGTAAGGTCGAGGAATAAATGGCCAAGAATGACTCAGGTGTGATGAACGCGTTAGGTGGCATGGGTCGCCTGACAGAGTTACGGCAGCGATTGCTGTTTGTTGCTGGTGCGTTACTGGTTTTTCGTATTGGTACATTCATACCTGTCCCTGGCGTGAACCCTGTTGCGCTGGCAGCCTTGTTTGAGCAGGCTCAGGGATCAATCCTTGATATGTTCAATATGTTTTCCGGTGGTGCGCTGGAGCGGGCTAGCCTCTTTGCGCTGGGAATCATGCCGTATATTTCTGCTTCTATCATCATGCAGTTGATGAGTGCGGTGATCCCAACTCTTGAGCAGTTGAAGAAAGAGGGTGAGTCTGGCCGAAGAAAGATAACTCAGTACACGCGCTACGGCACAGTTGTATTGGCAACTTTTCAAGCTATCGGGATTTCAATTGCGCTACAAAGCCAATCAGTAGGTGGTGAGACCGTAGTTGTGCATCAGGGGCTTGGGTTTGTCGTTACTGCGACAGTATCACTGGTTACAGGCACACTGTTTCTTATGTGGCTGGGTGAACAGATCACAGAGCGGGGTGTCGGTAACGGTATCTCGATGATTATCTTCGCCGGCATTGTAGCAGGTTTGCCGTCTGCTATAGGTGGTACCCTCGAGTTGGCGAGGACTGGTGAGCTGAATGCGTTGACGATTTTATTCCTCTTCGTCCTGGCGGTCGCGGTCACCGGATTTGTTGTGTTTGTCGAAAGAGGGCAGCGCAGAATTACCGTCAATTATGCAAAGCGTCAGCAGGGCCGGCGTATGCTTGCCGCACAAAGTACTCACCTGCCGTTGAAACTCAACATGGCCGGTGTTATACCGCCTATTTTTGCTTCCAGTATTATTCTGTTTCCCGCAACACTCGGACAGTGGTTGGGAAACACGGAAGATACACGGTGGATACAGGACATATTTTCTAAGCTATCACCAGGTGAACCTGTCTATGTAATGGTTTACGCGGCAGCTATTATATTCTTCTGCTTTTTCTATACGGCGCTGGTATTTAACTCACGTGAGACGGCGGATAATCTGAAGCGTTCAGGGGCATTTATTCCTGGTATACGGCCTGGTGAGCAGACGGCAAAGTATATCGATGGTGTCATGTCGCGACTGACGCTGGGAGGGGCAATTTACATTACTTCAGTTTGCCTGCTTCCGGAATTTCTGATTGTCGGCTGGAATGTGCCTTTCTATTTTGGTGGCACATCGCTTCTGATCATCGTGGTTGTTGTCATGGATTTCATGGCACAAGTCCAGGCTCATCTGATGTCTCATCAGTACGAAGGTCTGATGAAAAAGGCTAACCTGAAAGGCGGCGGAAAAGGCGGTCTTTTACGCTGATTGCAGTTTAATCAGGCTAATTAATGAATTTGGAGATTGACCAATGAAAGTTCGCGCATCTGTCAAAAAAATATGCCGTAATTGCAAGATTGTACGCCGGAATGGTGTAGTTCGAGTGATTTGCAAAGAAGGCCGGCATAAGCAAAGACAGGGATAGAGATAAAGAAGTGATCTTCACGCTTGATTTGAGTGTGAAAGTTGATTACTATTTCCCGTTTCCGCCCGTAGAAAATTCGTTGGGCATTTAGGAGAGTAAGAGATGGCTCGAATTGCAGGAGTCAACATACCGGATCGTAAACATGCTGTTATCGCATTGACTTCCATCTACGGTATTGGCCGCACTAGAGCAGCCAATATCTGCAAGGAAGCCGGAATTGAGCAGCAGGTTAAGATACAGGAGCTGAGTGAAGATCAGGTCGATGCGATTCGTACAGCTGTTGCAAAATTCACTGTTGAAGGTGACCTTCGCCGTGAAATCTCGATGAACATCAAGCGATTGATGGACCTTGGTTGTAATCGGGGTATACGTCATAGGCGTGGTCTCCCGTTACGTGGTCAACGCACTCGCACCAATGCCCGCACCAGAAAAGGTCCTCGCAGGCCTATCAAGCGCTAATCAATATAGAAGTTATCGAATTCGTAGGAATTTAAAATGGCAAAACCGACCAGCCGTGCGAAGAAAAAGGTAAAGAAAAGTGTAACCGATGGTGTTGCGCATATTCATGCCTCTTTTAACAATACAATCATCACAATCAGTGACCGCCAGGGTAACGCATTAGCTTGGGCAACATCTGGTGGATCGGGTTTCCGTGGTTCTCGTAAAAGCACGCCATTTGCAGCCCAGGTTGCCGCAGACCGTGTCGGTCAGATGGTGAAAGAATTTGGCGTGAAGAATCTGGATGTGAATGTTAAAGGGCCTGGTCCTGGCCGTGAATCTGCAGTTAGGGCGTTAAATAATGCGGGATTCAAAATTACCAGCATTTGTGACGTGACGCCGATACCGCATAACGGCTGTCGTCCTCCCAAAAAACGCCGCGTCTGACCCTGGAGTTTAATCATGGCAAGGTACATTGGCCCTAAATGTAAGTTAAGTCGTCGCGAAGGAACAGATCTGTTTCTCAAGAGTCGTGTGCGCTCTCTGGACTCCAAATGTAATATGGAGAAGGTTCCAGGACAGTCGGGTGATCGGCGTCGACGCATCTCGGATTATGGTTTACAACTGCGGGAAAAGCAGAAAGTACGCAGAATATACGGCATCATGGAGAAGCAGTTCCGTAATTACTATAAAGCGGCTGCTCAGAGCAAAGGCGCAACGGGTGAAAATCTTCTGCAGCTTCTTGAAACCAGACTGGATAACGTAGTCTATAGGATGGGTTTCGGTGCGACGCGCTCTGAAGCGAGACAGCTGGTTAGTCATAAAGCTATCCAAGTAAATGGCGTAATCGTCAACGTTCCCTCCTATCAGGTCAATGCTGAAGATGAAGTGACAATACGTGAGAAAGCTAAAAAGCAGGTAAGAATTCAGGGAGCATTATCGCTTGCCGAACAGTATGGCTTCGTAGACTGGGTTGAAGTGGATCCTAAAGCCATGAAAGGCAACTTTAAGCGAGTTCCTGATCGTGCTGATCTTTCAGCAGAGATCAATGAGCAGCTAGTTGTTGAGTTGTACTCTAAGTAAGCCTGGTTGAGAGGATTTTTCATGACCGAATCCGTTACGGAGTTTTTGAAACCGCGTATCGTTAATATTCAACCGTTATCGGAAACACGGGCAAAAGTAACACTGGAACCCCTGGAGAGAGGGTTTGGACATACGCTGGGCAATGCTTTGCGTCGTATCCTCCTCTCTTCCATGCCCGGTAGCGCTATCACTGATGTTGAAATATCAGATGTATTGCATGAATACACCACAATTGAAGGTGTCCAGGAAGACGTATTAGAAGTATTGCTGAATCTTAAACAGGTCGCGATAACACTTCATTCACGGGACGAAGCAACACTTCGGCTTCAGAAAAAAGGTCCCGGGCCTGTGCTGGCGAGAGATATATCACTGGATCATGATGTTGAAATTGCGAATCCTGACCACGTCATCGCAACCCTGACTAAGTCAGGTGAGATCAACATGACTTTGAGCGTGCGTCGTGGCAGGGGTTATCAACCAGCTGCCACTAGAGAGGGTTCTGCTGGTGACGAACGGCCGATTGGCATGTTGCAGGTAGATGCGTCTTTTAGTCCTGTGCGCAATGTGGCGTACACTGTCGAGTCAGCTCGAGTGGAGCAAAGAACGAACCTGGATCGCCTGGTTATAGAGCTGGAAACAAATGGAACTATCGATCCGGAAGAGGCTATCCGGCGTTCTGCAAGTATCTTGCGCGATCAGCTGTCGGTATTCGTTGATCTAGAGGCTGAGGCGGCTGTTTCGGTTGCAGAGCCGGAAGAACCAGCGGTAGATCCAATACTTGTTAAGACCGGTCGATGATCTTGAGCTGACTGTACGTTCAGCGAACTGTCTGAAGGCTGAAAATATTTTTCTTATCGGCGACCTTATCCAAAGGACAGAGGTTGAACTGCTTAAGACGCCGAATCTCGGAAAGAAATCACTTACTGAGATAAAGGACGTATTGGCAAGACGTGGTCTCTCCCTTGGTATGCGTCTTGAGCACTGGCCTCCGGAAAATATTGAAGAGCAACTTGCACATTAATTAACGTGTAATTTGAATTTATAGATTATTAGTTTGGAATTTGACCCATGCGCCATCGTAAATCAGGAAGACAGCTAAACCGTAACAGCAGTCACCGTAAGGCAATGTTTCAAAACATGACGGTATCACTGATCAACCACGAGTTGATTAAGACAACATTACCCAAGGCAAAAGAGCTGCGCAGGGTGGCCGAACCTCTGATCACCATGTCGAAGACAGATAGCGTGGCAAAGCGCCGCTTGGCATTCTCTCGATTAAGAGATAAATCCGCTGTAGGCAAGTTGTTTGCAGAGCTTGGTCCGCGCTACCAAGCAAGGCAGGGCGGCTATCTTCGTATCTTGAAGTGTGGCTACCGTCCAGGTGATCAGGCGCCAATGGCGTTTGTTGAGCTCGTTGATCGCCCGCAGGCAGAGGAAGAGGTGGTTGCAGATACAGAGACTGGAAACGAAGAGTAACCCTGTCTGATCAATTGGGATCCAATAAGAAACCCCGTAACATCAAAAGTTACGGGGTTTTTTTGTCAGCTTTCAATTCTGATGACCCGGATAGAATCAGTCCCGCCGGCCTGCTGTTGGAAGCCTGCTGTAGAAATAATGACATCGCCGGGTTTTAAATAACCGAGTTCTCGACATCTTTCCAGGCCGAAAGCAAGCTTGGCCTCATCCTCTTTCACTCCCTCATAGCAAATCGGTATTACACCCCAGTTTAGAGCCAGTCTCCGAGCAACCGCCCTCGAGCTGGTTACAGCAATAATCGGGCATGATGGACGGTGTTTCGAGATCATCCTCGGTGTGAAGCCGCGTTCGGTAAGGCTGAAAATTGCAGCTGAATCTATATTGGCAGCCATGGTCGTTGCAGCTTGACTGACCGCTTCAGTCACGATATTGGCTGGATTGGGCGAAATAATCTGCAGATAGCCATATTCACTGAGATAGGATTCTGCTCGCAATGCTATTTCAGACATGGTCTGCACGGATTTTACTGGATAGTTGCCTGCTGCAGTCTCCCCAGAAAGCATAATGGCGGATGTCCCATCCAGAATGGCATTGGCAACATCAGATGCCTCGGCACGGGTTGGCTTTGGGTTTTTTTGCATGGACTCAAGCATTTGCGTGGCGGTAATCACAGGCTTGCCGTTAGTTACAGTCATGCGGATGATCCTTTTCTGCGTGCCAGGCACATCCGCCAATGGTAACTCCACGCCTAGATCGCCCCTCGCGACCATTATGCCATCTGCTGCTTGGACAATACCTTCAAGATTTTTAACGCCGGCACGATTTTCGATCTTTGCGATAATAGGGATGTTGACGTTACGTTCTTCCAGGATGTCACGTAAAAGATGGACATCCTCTTCATGCTGCACGAACGAGGCGGCGATATAATCAACCTCGTTTTCGGCGGCAAAATTCATTTCTCTAATCACATCTTCGCGGTTTTCAGGACTGACCGCTCTTAACGCAAGTTCGGTATCGGGTAGATTCAAACTCTTTGATTCTCCGAGACGACCGCCCATCACAACACGACAGTTGATGGTCTTATCGGACACACTTTCAACTATCAGCTCGATATTTCCATCGTCAAGCAAGATAGGGGTGTTGGTTTTCACTTCACTGGGGAGTTGTTTGTAATTGATGGACACACCTTCAAGGCTGCCTCTGCGGCCGTCCGTGTAGAAAGAGAAACGGTCCCCGATAGTGAGTTCTATAGGTCCGTCTTGCAGGAGGCCGGTGCGTATTTCGATACCCCGGGTATCGATCATGATCGCAATATTGGCACTTAAAGATTCAGCGGCTTGTCGAATGCGTAGAAGACGGTTTTTATGCTCTTGAAAGGTGCCATGTGAAAGATTCAGGCGCGCCACATTCATGCCTGCCTGAATCATGGCTTTGAGGGTCTCGAGAGAGTCACTTGCTGGACCCACGGTGGCAATGATTTTAGTTTTTCGAATGCGTTTCATCAGGTCAATACTTGGAAGTTATATTGGGTTCGAGAGTTAAATGTGTCGTAAGGAGTTGGCTAATCACATTATCATCAACTGTAGTGAGTGGTTAACTTCGCATCATAAGACACTAAGTGGAATGCCTGTTGGTTTTCATCAGGTCATCTATCGATACTTTATGTGATGTTGTGTTTCCAGAATGGCCGGGTTTCTCTGTGTGAAAGATTTTATACCCATTCACCATTCCAGAAATATCATCGTTCTTGTTACTAAGATCGTGACTGAATACCGTGGGTAAATGCAGCAAGACGAAAAGACTGATCACGTAATGTGTTAGATAGTGTAAGTCATTATTGTTGATGCCTAAAATGGATACTTTATCTAGAAGAATTAGAATGCCACTTATTGATGACAGCGCAAGGAAAAAAAACAGTAGAAGATATATCTGACTCCAGAGTGGATTGTGGCTGAACCATCTGGGCAGGGGCGCTCTCCCAAGTGTTAGGTAAAACCGCAAAACCTCCATTGCCTGATGAAGTTTATGGCTGTCAGGTTCACAGTCAGAGATGTGGTCAGTGCCCTTTCCGAAGAAAAGCAGATATAAACGCAGAAGCAGGGCTGGAAGCAGCAGGCCAGAGCACAAATAGTGTATATCCCTTGCGTCCCCTGCCAGTATCGGGTCTGAATTCATCAGCCAGCCTGTTATCATAAGCCCTGTGCATGAGAGGGCTATTGACCAATGTGATAGTCTGAGCCGGCGGCTCCAGACCAAAACACGCGTAACGGTAACTGCTTGCAAAATGTAATTCCTGTCGTAGGACCGCATTTCCCCTTTTTGGGTAGCGGGCGAGAAAATCCGGTAAAGACCGAACGGCCAATAAGGCATCAATCTGGATTGATGCTGATACAGAACATTGTATGCGCCTCTGTGGTTGTTAATCTATGCGATTGAGTAAATCATCGAAAATAAACCTGGGATCTTTGATCAGTGATGATCGGGCGCTTACTGGTTAAATATATGTTACGCCAAAGAAAATCAAAAAAAGAACGGAGGGAAACGCGTGATCTGGCGCTGGCTAGGTACATCAAGCAACGTCAGAGAAATCTATTGGCAAAACCGGGTGTTCATCAGTTCATAATTGTATTGGACCACATGAAAGCGGGGTTCAATGTGGCAAAAATATTTCGTAGTGCAGAAGCCTTTGGCGCTAAAGAAATTCATTTGATCGATATCGGTCCATTCGATCCGGCGCCAGCCAAGGGTTCATTTAAAAAAGTACCTGCCCGTTTTTATTCCAGTTTCGCTGAGAGCTATCAAGAGTTAATGGCCCGCGGCTATCAGATATTTACACTTGATGCGGGATGTGATTTTCGTCTGACAAGTGTGGATTTACCAGCCAAATGTGCATTTGTATTGGGGCATGAGGAATGGGGTCATAGCTTTCAAGTGACTGATTATCCTGATATTGGTTGCCTCTCAATCCCGCAGTATGGTCAGGTGGAAAGTCTTAATGTGGCTGTGGCGGCCTCTGTTGTAATGTATGAATATGTACGTCAGAGAGAGGTGACAAAAAACAAGTAAGATTCATAAAAATGTGTTGGGCCGTCGTGTTGCAGCAAGATTAGATGCAGCGTTGGCTGGATCCTACATCCTGGAGATTTAATCTGTTCCCTTTAGCAGGCGGGACCCACCAATTTTTAAAACACAGAGTAGAAAATAGAATCAATCTGTGAGGCGGTGGCTCACGCTGAGTTCATAATATGGTGCGCCCATGGAACATAATCGTGGGAGGGCGCTCAGGATCGATCTGAATACGTGACAATGATGCTGTCGCAATTGATAGGCGGTACATGCTGCTGAGAGGGGCTGACATAAATCGTGTAAGGACAGCACGAATTACTCCGGCATGGGCTACGATCAGCAGGTGTTTTCCTGGGTGGGCCTGTATAGACTGATCCAGCGCCTTGTTGACCCTTGCACTGAACTGCTCAAGCGGTTCCGCACCGGATGGGCGGTATTGTATGGGATCTTTATAGAATCGGTTTAAAATTTCAGGATCTGCGGCCCTGAGTTCATCGCCTGTCTTACCTTCCCAGACTCCGAATCCCACCTCTTTGAGCCGCTCGTCCTGGTCCATGGGAATCTGAAGTTTCTCACTCAGCGCGCTGGCAAATTCTCTGCAGCGACTGAGTGGTGAACAGATGATGTGCTGCCAGGGCGAAGACCCTGACACTGCATGCCACATTTCCTGCCAGCCGGTATCGCTGAGAGGATCATCCGTCTGTCCACGGTAGCGGCGACCACCTACCGGTTCTCCGTGCCTGAGCAGGTCAATGGTTGTTGTGGCCATATGTCTCAGACCCATCCCGCGAGGCTGAGCAGGCCTACCAGGACTATCCATACAACCAGTGAGCGCCAAACCAAGCCCATCGCCGCATCGGCCAGGTGGTGGTGAGCATCGTAGATATTTTCATCGCTATCATTATCGATTAACGACGATAACCGCAGTGCACCGGTGCCCGTACATATCAGGATGCCGCTGGCGTTTGAATGAAATTCGTTGAAGCGATCTTCATGATAGCTGCGCCATCCATACAGAGCATCTTCGAAACTTCCGGCAACTGCGTAAGATGCTGCGGTAAGACGGGCAGGAATCCAGTCAAGGATTGCTATAAGTTGCTTGCTGGTGAGGATAAAATCCAGTTCCCGCCTTGTACCCTGTAAATTTGGCAGGCAGCTGGCCAGTCGATACATTGCAGCCCCTATCGGCCCGAGCACCAGGAACCAGAAAATAACAGCAAATATCCGACTGTTTGCTTGTTCCAGAATGCCTTCAACGATTGCCTGTGAATCTCTGGGGTCACTGTGAGATGGCGCACCTCGCATCAATTCCCTGGCAATAGAGGCAGCCTGTTCCTCATTATTGTGTTCGTTGGCGTCATGCAAGCGCTTGATTTGGTTGTCAAGATCTTGAGGGCCGAAACTGAGAATCAATATAGCGCAGGCAAACAGCGCGCCTGGAATGCCAAGCAGGCTCTGATCAAGTAGATACTGCAACAGGGCTACGGCCAACAGGGGGGGGAGCAGCAGAAAGATCACGCCACCAAATCCGTTGATCATCCAGTTGGGAAGCTCCTGGCGTTCATACCAGTGGCTGTAATCGCTGAACCAGTTGGTTTGTCGAAGGTGCTGATATTCCAGGAGGAATCGCTCGGCCAGAAGACAAATTAAGAGAATGATCAGACTCATGCGCTAAGTGTCGAGGAATGAGATAAAAGTTTCAAGTCAGTCTGCGTAATATATGATGAAAGTATTGCCAGTCAAATGCGGGTCCTGGGTCAGTTTTTCTGCCAGGGGCTATATCGGCATGGCCGGTGATTCGTTGCGGTGTGATTGCCGGATATCGATGCATGATCTCCTGGGTGGTGTGGGCTAGGGTTTTATATTGCGCCTGGGTGTAGGGTTGATCATCTGTTCCCTCGAGTTCAATGCCGATCGAGAAGTCATTGCAGTGCGCCTGTCCCTCATAGGCAGATTCACCAGCATGCCATGCTCGCTGATCGAGTGGCACATACTGGATGAGTTGCCCGTTCCGCCTGATCAAGAGATGGCTTGATACGCGAAGGTTCTGAATTTCAGTGAAGTATGGGTGGGCATTTGGGCTGAGCTTATTCAGGAAAAAGTCATCAATCCAGGGGCCACCGAATTCTCCTGGAGGAAGGCTGATATTGTGGATGACCAGCAGACTGATATTACCTTCGGCGGGTCGCGCATCATGATTCGGGGAGATGTGCTGTTCGGCTTCGGGTAATAATATCTTGTGAGTCGGTGTAAGATCCTTGATCACTTATCAGCAAGTTTCTTGCAGAGTCCCTTAAGGACCATGTCAGTATGACTGATGATGCCCACAACCTCACCGTTTTCAACAACAGGTGCCCTGGAAAGGTCGAAGTGGTTAAACATCCGTGCACAATAGCGAATATCCATATCAGGCGATACGGTAAGTACTGGTTTAGTCATGATTTCATAAATATTTACCCGTTCTGGCGCCCGGTCAACCGCCAGTACTTGACGTGCGATGTCTGAGAGTAGAACCATACCGAGTTCATCGTTGTTGTTGCGCTTTTTGACGATCAGGCATTTAGTGCCCACATGAATCATATTTTCTAGTGCTGTTTGGACCGTATCCATCCCGTCCACCATGTCAAAGTTGGTTTTCATGACATCCCTGACACGGGTTAGCTTCTGCTCGCTCATAGCTCTTCCTCCACTACTTGAGACAAGGTCTGTATCTGGTGGCTGACGCCAACGGCATCTTCAATGTCGATCTGAAAGGCAATGCCACTGCCAGGTGTGTCATCAAAATGCCCGGCATCGGCGATTGTTTCGAGTATTGAGCGGCTTAGGTGCTCTTCCACGAGTAGCATCAGCACGTCGCGTTGGGTTTCGAGGGTCAAACCAAAAAAAGTCTTGGGTTTGTCAACACCTTCACCTCGGGCTTGACTGATAACGGTTGAACCGGTCGCGCCCGCCTCTCTTGCGGCATCCAGAACTGCATTTGATTTGGTATCGTCCACCAGGGCAATGATAAGTTTGAATCGCATGGTTGTTACCTCGATCTATCCATATTTTTTCGGCGATCATACCACTCGCTGAGTTGGGCGTATCCCATTACAGACATAATGGGGAACAGGCTGGCAAAGGCGATCAAGCCAAAACCATCCAGCAATGGGTTGCGTCCAGGGATATTGTTGGATAATCCAAGCCCAAGCGCTGCCACCAATGGAACTGTGACGGTAGATGTGGTCACACCGCCGGAATCATATGCCAGTGCTATTATGGAGCGTGGTGCAAAAAAAGTCTGAACAATCACCACAACATAGCCAACGATGATGTACCAATGGAGTGGCGTGCCGCTGACGATGCGGTAACTGCCAAGTGCAATACCTATCGCCACGCCTATAGCCACAGCGATGCGCAAGCCCCATTCACTGATTGCGCCAGCGGAGACTTGATTTGCTTTGATCGCTACCGCAATAAGGGAGGGCTCGGCAATGGTGGTAGAGAACCCTATTGAAGCGGCAAACAGATAGACCCAGAAATACTGGCGCCAATCTATACTGCCTGTCGTTCCATCAAGGCCTAGAAATTCAGGCGCTGTCAATTGATTCGCCATCAGCTTTCCAAGCGGGAAAAGCGCCATATCCAGGCCCATTAGAAACAGCACCAAGCCAATTAGAACCATCGCGAAGCCGATCAGGACTTCTTTGGGGTTATGCAGAGGTCGGCGAAGGACCAGAAGTTGAAAACCGAATAAAATCCCCGCGATGGGAAGTACATCCAAAAGGGTATCGGCAGATAATGTGAGAAAATTTGTAAAGAACTCCATCATAACAACATGCCATAACCCATTACGAAGATCATTGGTGTGAGTGAGGCGAACGCTATTAACCCAAAGCCATCGGTCATGGGATTGCGTCCCTGGATGCTTGATGCGAGTCCGATTCCCAGGGCTGTGACGAGGGGGACGGTAATGGTGGATGTTGTGACTCCGCCCGAGTCATAGGCGATACCGATGATTTCTTTGGGAGCGAAAGCGGTCATAATTACTACGCCGATATAACCTCCCACGATCAAATACTGGACCGGCCAGCCTCTGATGATGCGTAATACGCCCAGTAGTATGGCGAACCCGACTGAGAGGGCTACAGTAAATCGCAGGCCGTTTGCATAATCTTGCTGTGAGGCCATATCGTCTGTAATCATGCCGCCATTTGCAGCAATAGCGGCGGCTTCTTTCGTTATTTTTATTAATGCCGGCTCAGCGATAGTGGTCCCGAATCCAAGTGCAAAAGCAAATAACAAGAGCCAGAAAAGACTGCCTTTTTTGGCAAAATCCCACGCCATACTCTCGCCAAGAGGGAATAGGCCTATTTTAAGTCCGTGGATAAAGAAAGTGAGGCCAAGGATCACAAAAATAGTGCCAAACAGCAATTCTCCTATATCGGGTATTGGTTGTTGCAGCACTACTATCTGGAAAAAGGCAATCACGACAATTATCGGCACAAGGTCACGTGCACTGTCGAGAAGAGAGATGGCCAAATGTCTGATCAGTTGCATAAAACGAGGATTCCGCTGCAGTCCAATGGAATTAAAAATCCTGTTATTGGCTTGTTACTGGCCCAATATAGAGGTGTGATTAAACTATCATTATCCAGCGGGGGTCAAATTTCTGGAATAGTTTGAATCTGCTACTATTAGATGGTACTTTCCGAATTCCTTCCAGATAGGTATGGATTCCTTATTTCTACGTTGTGCTCTGGGCTTTTGTGAGGTTATTCTCAGTTGATACTGAGTAGTTGGATTAGCCTTTTAATATCAGGTTTGAAAGCCCCAGTTCTGCATGTGGAATATGACTCTCTCGGAAAACTACTGCTTGGTGAAAAGACCTTCAGCCTAGTGGCAACTCATGAAAGGACAAGACAATATTATTTCCTTTACCAGTGGTGCAGCGCGCCGAGCCACAGTCATGCTTGATGCCAAAGGGCAGCGGATTGTATCAAACTGCCGGAATCTCATTGAAACTACCATTCCAAAATTGATGGTTGGGCTGTTTGAGCAGCTTGATGATTCACTATATGAGCTTGCTAATAAATCGGATAACAATACACTCCAGACCTCGTTTTTCGATGCGATGCGAGTGCTGCGTAAAGAGCGGGTTCAAATAGATCGCAAGTTCAATAGTCAGCTCCTTCATGCCTATGATGAATACTGGGAAACCGGCGAAGTCTATACTGCTCGGCGATCCCTTGATCAGCTGAGTCGTGATTCTGACATGGCGCTGCTAGACAATGAGGAATTGGAAGATTCTCTCGCTATTACCAACATGATTTCCAAAAGTGAGAATCGATATTCCAAGGAACGGTATGCATTGAGCCAGCGTTTCTCCTACCTGGTGAAGGGAAATCTGCAGCAGATCAGCCATGAACTGAGTCCACTAGATCCCATTGTGATTTGTAATGCATTTCAGACTGCGATGAAGGAAGTTGCTGTTGAATTGCCGGTGAAACTGGTTGTTTATAAACTGTTTGAAAAGCATTTTATCCATTATTTGGGTGGTCTTTACGATGAGATTAACCTGTTGTTGGGAAAGGCAGGGATTATTCCTAATCTGACTCCGAAGGTAAGGCGTAACCCAGTAGCTCCTGCTATGCACAGTGGAAGTTCTCGAGAGGCGGAGCGGGCCTCACTGGATTCGCGTTTAACCACCGACAGCATGGGGGTTGGAGTTGCCCCTGGAAGTGAGATGGGTAGCATTCAGGGCGAAGTGTTCGCCACGCTACAGCAATTACTTGGACTGCGACGGCTAAATTCGAATGAAAGCATGCTGGCCTCCAGCATGATGATATCCGGGAGTGCCGGGGTATCCTTGCCTGCAGTGGAAACAGGTGAATTGTTAGGGGCGCTGTCAGCGCTTCAGCAATCAAACATACTGATCTTGCCGCAGGCTGGCGGGCAGACGGTCAGTCCCAAGGTGCTGAAAGCCCAGTTGGCAGAAGATCTCCGAATGCGTGATGGAGGTGAATTAAGCCGCACATTAGGTGATGCAGACAATGACACGATCGATGTCATAACCATGCTATTCGAATTTATTCTGGATGATTTTAGTCTTCCAGACGCCATGAAGGCGCTCCTCAGCCGGCTCCAGATTCCGATGCTGAAAGTAGCGATAATCGATAAAACATTTTTCAGCAAAAACCGCCATCCTGCACGGCGTTTGTTGAATAGTCTTGCGACAGGCAGCTGTTGGCTGGAACGATAGTGGAGATCGGGATAGCGACAACCTTTACCGCAAGATTGAGTCCGTCATCAAGCGAATTATGAACGATTTTCATGATGATCCGGCTATCTTTGCAGAATTGGATGATGAGTTTTCCGTTTGGTGGGAGCAGGAACAGCGCGGCGCAGAAGTTGCGGAGCAGAGGACCAATCAAGTTACTCGGGGTAAAGAGCAACTGCGTAGTGCAAAACAGATTGTGATTCAGGCGCTCAACAGCCGGCTGAAGAAGTTGGAAGTGGTGCCTGAAACCGTGATGGAATTACTCGAGGATGGATGGAAGGATGTTCTGCTGCTTAATTATCTGCGTCAGGGGCCTGAAAGTGATGAATGGAACGATTCGCTGGCCATTGTAGATCGTCTGTTATGGAGTGTGCAGCCTAAAACTGAGTATACCGAAAGGCAGGAATTATTAAGAAATATCCCTGAATTACTACGCAATTTACGCGAGCGACTGAATAGTATTTCTTTTGATCAGCATAAAATGGCACGGCTTTTCAAGGAGCTGCAGAATTGCCATATTGGTTGCCTTAGAGGAGGCGATGCGAGCGCGGCAAAGGGCCCGGGCACCTCTCCTGCCAAGATAAAGCAGATCAATTTTCCAGACAGTCAGCTTTTGTCAGGCCACTCTTCTTTTCTGACCGATGAACTGTCGGATTACGAAGATTCAGACTCGCGATCAATACACTCAACAGGCTGAAAATCTTGAGGTCGGCGATTGGCTCGAGATTTCTGATGGGGCGGTTAAGTCTCGTGTAAAACTTTCTTGGAAAAGCAACGTCTCAAATGCGTATATCTTTGTAAACCGTAAGGGAATGAAAAGTATGGAGTTGACCTTGAAAGGGTTGGCTAAACGCTTGAGAGAAGGGACTATAAAAATGGTTGAGCTGCCCAAAGCGCCCATTATGGATCGTGCCTTGGGCGCAATGTTGACTGCATTGAAAAATACCGATCACGCTTCAACATCCGGTTAATTGTTTCCCTTCGCGTTGACTCTCTGTCGAGTAGGATTAAACTGCGTATCTCTATATATCTAGTTCTGCCATCAGCAGGACCTTGTGAGTTATTGCTGGGAGAGTATCCATGGGTGAAAAAATCACAGATTCAGGCTTGAAATATGAGGATCTCATCGCGGGTGATGGTGATGCGGCTACAGCGGGTCAGGGTGTTTCTGTGCACTATACTGGATGGCTGACAGATGGTAGCAAATTTGATTCCTCTCTTGATCGAAATGAACCCTTTAAATTCACTCTAGGCCGAGGCATGGTGATTCGGGGCTGGGATGAAGGGGTTCAGGGAATGAAGGTTGGCGGAAAACGCAAGCTGACTATACCTCCGCAATTGGGTTATGGGGCGGCAGGTGCGGGAGGTGTGATACCCGCCAATGCTACCTTGGTGTTTGATGTTGAATTACTTGATATCCACTAATGCCAGCGTTACCTGATTCGCAAATAATCACCCGTCAAATTCAAGCTGCATTGGCAGAAGACCTTGGGTCCGGTGATCTGACTGCCACACTTATTGATGCTGATGAGCGCTCCAGGGTAGAGGTGACTTGCAGGGAAAGGGCTGTCTTATGTGGTGTCGCTTGGTTTGAGGAGGTTTTTCGTCAGCTGGATCCCGGGATACGGATTTCATGGCGGGTGAAAGATGGCGACAGAATCAATCCGGGCCAACTGATTTGCAGCCTGGAAGGTAATACGCGGGCTCTTCTGAGCGGAGAGCGAACGGCGCTTAACTATCTGCAGACCCTGTCGGGGACAGCAACCCGGGCAAGGGCTTATGCAGATACAGTGTCTGGAACGGCGGCTAAGATTTTGGATACCCGTAAAACCCTCCCTGGACTAAGGCTTCAGCAAAAGTATGCGGTGCTTTGTGGCGGCTGTTTCAATCATCGATTGGGGCTTTATGACGCGATCTTGATCAAGGAAAATCATATCCAGGCTGCAGGCTCGATCTCGGCAGCATTAGGTGCTGCTGAGGCGCTGAAAACCAAGGTTGAGTGCATTGAAGTAGAGGTTGAGTCAATTGCTGAGCTTCAGGAGGCCCTTGCTGCAGGAGCAAAACGGATTCTGCTCGATAACTTTACCCTTGATCAGTTGCGTGATGCAGTGCGGATAAATTCGGGGGCGGCTTTGCTGGAAGCGTCGGGAGGGATCAATTTTGAAACTATTGGCCCAATTGCCGAGACGGGGGTCGATTATATTTCAGTGGGTGATCTGACGAAGGATGTCACCGCGGTTGATTTGTCGATGCGGTTTGTCTGAGCTGGATTAAACACGCTCGTCAAACAGGGTGCCGATGGCCTCGTCGGTGCTTTTCAGCGCCTTGACTGAAGCCTTGGTCTGTATGACTTGTTGCTGCATCTCCACCATTGCCCTGGATAGATCCGTTGGTTTGGTTTGCTGTGTCGATTGATTGCCGGCAATTTCTGAAGCGACACGCCTCAGGCCGTGGATACCTTGTTGTATCCCCTGCACTGAAGGTCCTAATATCGAATTCATAACCATTGTAGATTCCGGCCTGATCCTAACCGGGTTGTAGGCATGGCAGGGGAAATCTTTAATCAGTTAAGTATTAGATGCGGCTTTTCCTGGGTTACTGGTGAAATGAATTCCCTGTCAGGTCCATTTGTGCAATGGGGGGAATACCAGTCGCACGCCACTGAGTTGAAATCGTTGCTCTGCAATAGCCCTATGCCGCATGCTGGGGCGCCGCAACACGGGCTGGGTATGTAAACTGCCTCCCCGCAGAGTTATTTTTCCCAGCTGGAAATCGGCCACAGAATTGTTCTCATCCGGAAAAGGTGAAAATTCCGGGTAGGGATGGAAGCTGTTACTACACCACTCCCACACTCTGCCAATTTCCTTGATGACCCCACTACGCGCGGCCATCTCCCATTGGTATTCATGTTGTAAAAATGCCCCTGAGAATTCATTACCCAGGACATTTGTCCATGTAGCATAGGCCCGGGCCTCATGCTGATTGATGCCGCAAACGGGTTCTTCTGAAGGCAGGTCAGCGGGGCCATTGATGCCCAGGGCATACCAGTTCCCTGTCTTATCTTGCCGCCAGTACTCGGGGTGTTTTTTTTGAGCATACTCCTGCCAGGCTCTTCCTTCTTCACTCCAGAAGCTCAGGTCTGCATAACCACCGGCTTCCATAAAAGCAAGAAATTGACTGTTCGATACTGGTGACAGGGCAATGCGATAACTGCTGAGTTGCACTGCCTGGGGAGGTAATTCATTATCATAGGCCGCCGGTTGCTGGCGAGCGCCAATACGATAATGGCCCTGTGAAAGTTCTTTCGTCTTCCAGCCAGGCGGGCTGGATGCCAGAGGGATTTCTACCTGATAGTCATCAACGCTGATTTGAGTGCTGCGCTGGTTCAAGACAATCAGCATCATCTCATAGATTTTGGCCTGCTCCTGGAGAATGAACCACTGCAGACGATCATTCTTGAGGAACTGGTGATTGGGCAGCACTGCTGGATTGGCCAGTCTGAGCAGGTGTTCATCCCGAATCTCCGTCCCCCAATTCAGCAAGTGATCTTTGGGAGGGAGTTGTCTGCACTGTTCTTTTAACGTTAATGCTGCAGGCTGAAAGAGATGTTCAACCCGCTTTGACAGGTCATTATCTCCGCTGAGAACTTCACGCAGCCAATAGAGTTCGAGATAGATTCCTGTGCCGAACAGCCATTTTAGGGAGCCGATTTCAGGATGAAATTGCGCAGATGCATCCGCTTCAGATACAGATTCCAGCAATTGACCCTGCATTTCGTAGAGATGATTTAACTGGCCGAGAATGGCTGGATTGGTCATGGAAATCTGCTCTGCTGGATTTTGGGACTGTATAGTATCCGAAACAGAGCTCGTCGGAAAAATTTGCTGCTGCCCCCTGATTATGGCCCGGTTAACGGGCCATAATGGAGCTGGATGTAGCGGGTTTGGCTGTTTGTGTTTAGCTAAGCGGTTACACGCATCCAGTCGGTTTTGGCAAGCCTCCATACTTGGTGATCGGCTTCATGGGGCCGGTGAGCCATAGCTCAAACATCGCTTTCTTGTCTGCCCCCAGATACTTGGCAAATTTACGTATCGGAGGTACCACCGCATGTTCTTCATAATATTCCCGGGCCTTTTCAATCTGCTCCCAACGCTCTGCGGTGAGCTCGAAGTCATCTGCTTCTGCCATCGCCCTGGCGATTTCCGGGGTCCATTGGCTCATGTCGGTGAGATATCCGTCTCCATCGCGATCTGGTAATTCAACACTCATTATGTGCTCCTGTATGCCTGAGTAAAATAGTGGGAAATTGTATAAGGAGATACTAATGCGAATTAGCTAGGTATTCTACCATATTTTTGATGTGGGTAAGAGGCTAGGTGAGTAACGGGGTAGACTAGGAATCTGGTGACTGATGGTGCAGATTGATTATCCTTCCAAGGTTTTCAAGATAGTCTGGGATTTTGCTGGGTCCGGGAAGCATGACCCTAGACAGTTGGTTATCGGAATAGAGATCCAGGCCAAGGCAGTCAATCCCCACCGGCGAAAAATGCTGATAGACAGATGCTGTGAATGGCGGATGTGAGTGTATCTGAGAAAGCAGTTCGGCCTCTTCTTCTGCAGTAAATACAAATTCGGGGAGCAAGTGGCTTGGTTCAAACCAGCGTGCGGCGCCAAATCCGCCAATTAAATAGAAGCGTTTAGGTATCAGCCTGTAGAAGTGGAAATTCAGCTTTTCGTAGTACTCCCTGGTATCGGGAAAGTAACGGAAAAATCTCCGGCGCAGACTTTCTGTTACGATTTCCAGTTTTTTTGCTGTTGCCAGACAGGTCAAGCGCCCCAATTGCTGAATATCACCACGACCCTGTTCTAGCAGCATCAGGGAGCAGAGGGGATTGTCGCGCAGGTTTTTTGTGTGCTGCGCCAGGTGTGAAAGCAGTAATAAGGGCAATCCGTCATAATCCCGGCAAACGGGTGCCAGAGAACCGAAAGGATACCCAGGCAGTGCTGCAGAATGTGATGACAGGACACCGTGGTAACTGCCGAACCACAATTGGCGAGCAACTTGTAACTGAGTATTTACCATTGGCTCCCGATTATTCGAAGTCATGGTTCGGAGTGTCTGGTGGAAGCCGGTTGCATTCAGGTGTTTATCAACCGAGGTTATTTATTGACAGCACCAATTTTGCTTTCTACAGATTGGATCTTCTGAATCATCCTGTTGTCTCCATCTTTGCGGATGTCCATCTTGATTGCTGCGAAGACCCTCCTGCAACCGTTTTTTTCAAGGCATTGATAGGCCTTTTCGACAAGTTCAAGCGCTGTTTTGATATTCTCTGTTTCGATGACTGTGCCCATCGCCGTCAATCGGTATTCATGACCACTGTTGCGGATCATGTCAATGATCTCACTGACCTCAGTGCTGATGCTTTCACCACGATCAGTCGGGAACATGCTGAATTCTATGAGTACAGACATCGGCATGTCAGCATAACGCTACTATTGGGCATATTCGAAACCTGCCGGAATCAATGTGATGATAAGGGACAGGTTAATCAATGCTGTCTCAGTTTACAATTCTTCACAGGCTGCGGCTTTCATACACCCTGACACTTCACTTATGCTTTGTGCAGCAACAATGCATCGGATTTTATAGAATGAGCGTCTTCGGGTTTCTTTTCGTTGGACTGATAGCAGGGTGGTTGGCCGGCCTCATCATGAACAGCGGCGGTATGGGGCTGGTCATCGATCTGGTGGTTGGCGTGCTTGGAGCATTACTCGGTGGATATCTCTTTCATGTTTTTACATGGCAATTCACCGGTTTTTTCGGTGGATTGGTTACCGCGACAATAAGCGCTATCCTACTGCTGTTTGTGATGGGGTATGTGAAACATAGTTTGTGACCCGCAGGCTAGATTTAAATAACTTTATGACTCTGAGGAGAGCTCAATGGAATTTTCGCTTGATACGATTCTGAACACTTATCTGATCCCCTGGGGCACCAAGATCATTATGGCGCTCCTGGTATTCGTCATTGGTCGCTGGCTTGCCCGTATCTTGACCAAGACCCTGGGCAAGGTAATGACGAAAGGCAAAGTGGACAAGATGCTGGTCAATTTTCTCAGCAATATTGCCTATGCGGCTCTTCTGGCCGTTGTTGTTTTGGCGGCCCTGGAGCAACTCGGAGTCAATACCACCTCAGCACTGGCCATTCTGGGTGCGGCCGGCTTGGCCGTCGGTCTGGCATTGAAGGACTCGCTTTCCAGTTTTGCGGCCGGAGTGATGCTGATTATTTTCCGCCCCTTCAAATTGGGCGACTTTGTTGAGGCTGGAGGCGTTGCCGGAGTGGTTGAGGAGATTCGTATCTTCCATACGATGTTGAAGACTGGGGATAACCGTGAAGTGACGATGCCGAATGCCCAGATCTATGGCGGCACCATCATCAATTTCTCGGCCCGGGAAACCCGTCGCATCGATCTGGTGATCGGCATCGGATACGATGATGACATCAAAAAAGCACGCGACATCATCAAGGGCGTTCTGGCGGCCAATGAGACCGTGTTGAAAGACCCTGCACCTACCGTCATGCTTCTGGAGCTGGGAGCGAGCAGTATCGACTTCGCGGTTCGCCCCTGGGTCAAATCTGGGGATTACTGGACAACCCGCGCTGATGTGATGGAGGCAATCAAATCCGCTTTTGACAAAGAAGGTGTTAGTATTCCCTATCCGCAACAGGATATTCACCTATTCAAGGAAAATGCTGCTTAAGGTGAATGGCGGATTCATCAGATTTATGTTTGCAACAATCAAACCGGAGGTAGGAATGCAGACTCGACTGAAAAAACTTGCGATGATATTGGTGCCCATGATCATCACTGCGCCCGCAGTGGCTGAGATAGGCTATCTGCATGAAGGCACGGACCAGGGCAGTGTGGTCAGGACAGGGTATGGTGAATGCTGGACAACCAGCCATCGTGACCCTGCTTACCCGATCGATCCGGGCTGTTTCGGTGATGCGGATGGCGATGGCGTGGCTGATCCGATGGACAAGTGTCCTGATACCCCAAAAGGCGTCAAGGTCGATGCCGACGGATGCCCTCTGGACTCTGATGGCGACGGCGTCACTGACGATAAAGACAAGTGCCCGGGCACCCCGAAAGGCACCAAGGTCAATGCAGATGGCTGTGCCATGGACTCGGACGGTGACGGTGTTGCCGATGCCAAAGACAAATGTCCGGGAACACCTGCCGGGGTGAAGGTCGATGCCAATGGATGTGCGCTGGATTCCGATGGTGATGGAGTGGCCGATTACATGGATAAGTGCCCTGGTACGCCGGCTGGCGCCAAGGTTGATGCTGACGGTTGCGCAGTACAGATTATTCTGCAGAACGTCAAATTCCAGCTTAACAGCAGAGAGCTGACGGCTGAATCCAAAGATACTCTGAACAAGGTGGCGACATCTCTCAAGAATCGTTCTGACATCAGCGGTATTCAGGTTATCGGGCATACTGACTCTACCGGTGCGGCAGATTACAACCAGAGTCTTTCCGAGAAGCGCGCCACGGCTGTTTCTGACTATCTGGTCAGTCAGGGCGTCGATGCCGGGCTACTCTCTTCCAAGGGAATGGGTGAATCCCAGCCGATTGCTGACAACAGCACCAAGGATGGCAGGGCAAACAACCGCCGTGTTGAGCTACAGGTGAAGTAGGTAGCTGCGTCAAGTGAGTGAAAGGGCAGCGATGCGTTGACTGTGTCGCTGCCTTTTTTACTTTTCAGCTTAAATTCATGATAAACAATTGGTAATGACTAATGCGTATTGCCTGTTTAGAAGATGATCCGGTTCAGTCAAGCGTGCTGAAAGAGTGGCTGGAAGCTGATGATCATACCTGTCATACCTTTGATAATTCAGATTCATTCGTCAAAGAACTGCGCCATGAGAGCTACGATCTGCTGATCATGGATTGGGAATTGCCGAAATCCTCCGGTATCGAGTTATTGACCTGGATCCGCAATGATCTGGAACTGGATACGCCGGTTTTCTTTATCACCCATCGGGACAGTGAAGCGGATATCGTTGAAGCGCTGGAAAAGGGGGCGGATGACTACTTGGCGAAGCCTGTTTCCAAAGAGGTGACCTTGGCCCGGGTGAAGGCCCTGGCAAGGCGGCATGTCGGACATGGCGTGCGTAAGGATGTACTGGAAATCAATGGCTTGAAATTAGATAAGGAGTCGAAGCAGATTTTAGTCGCAGGCCAGCTCGTTGAAACGACGGAAAAAGAGTTTCAGCTTGCCTGGACGCTGCTGACCAACATAGGACGGCTGCTATCCCGCGATCATCTGCTTGAAACGATCTGGGGTTTCGGACCTGAACTGGTAACCCGCACCGTAGACACTCACATCAGTCGGCTCAGACGTAAACTGGGTCTTGTGCCTGAGAATGGTTGGCGGTTAAAAGCCATCTATCATCAGGGATACCGTTTGGAGCAGCTATCCGATCTGTAATCCAATGCGCTACATATATCAAAGATATATGACCTTACAGTAATTAAAGGTCATGCTTAAACCAGAACAGTTTATTTACCGCTGTCGGGTTGCCTTCCTGATGGTGTTGCTACTTTCCCCCGCCATGCTGCAGGCGGAGGACTGGATCTATCGTATCAGGCCAGGTGAGACCCTTTCAGCCATCAGCGCGCGTTTTCTGTTGCCGGATATATCCACCGCGCAACTGCAGGCCCACAACAAAATCGAAAAGGATCGCGCAATTCACATTGGGGCCGAGATCCGGATTCCTTTGGAATGGCTGTTACAGTCCCCGGCCAGGGCGGAAATAGTTATTCTGCGCGGCGAGGTTAGTCTCTATCGCCAAGGTAATACTGTTCCATCAACCCCTGTGATCAATGATTCATTGCAGTTGGGTGACCGGGTCGTGACCGGGACCCAGGCGGTGGTTTCGATCCGCTTCGCAGACGGCTCACGTCTGCTGATGGGGCCGCAGAGCGAGATCATTCTGGATACGCTTTCGGCATTTGGTGAAACGGGCATGATCGATACCCGTCTGCGCGTTCAGCGCGGTCGCGTGGAAAGCCGGGTGAGGCCGCTTCATGGGGAGGGTTCAAGGTATGAAATACATACCCCTGCAGCGGTTACCATGGTGCGTGGTACGGGTTTCCGGATTGGCGTGGAAGGCGACAGTGGACTCACGCGAAATGAGGTCACCGAAGGGGATGTGGCGGTTGAAGCGGGAGGCGAGACTGTCTCGGTGACCGCGGGATTCGGTACCTTGATTGAACCCGGGAAGCCGCCGGCCCCTCCCAGAAAGCTATTGGCTTCACCCGACTTGTCGGGGCTCCCTGCAGAAGTCGACTCCGGTGTTGTGACTATCCAGTGGCCTCCTCTCGATGGAGCAGAGAAATATAGGCTCAAACTGCAACTGGCAGACGAGGATGATGCTGTGCTGCTGGATAGCTTGTCGGATGAGGCGGGTTATACTCTGCGAAATCTGCAGCCGGGCGATTATCAGCTATTGATAAGGGGCATAGATGAATTCGGACTGGAGGGCTTGACGGCACGACACGTAATTCATGTCAACTTGAGGCCATTGCTGACTGCACCGGATCTGTCGGCACTCCCGGCCGCCGTTGAACCAGGCTCCGCAGCGCTGCAATGGACACCGTTGGATGGAGCAGAGAGTTACCGGATCAAATTGCATGCGGCGGGCGATGCAGATTCTGTCTTGCTGGACAGCAAGACGGAGACCCTGCCTATACCCTGGAGAACCTGCAGCGGCGGGTGATTACCAGCTATCGATCAGTGGTCTCGATGAGTATGGACGAGAGGGCGCGAGCAGGCTGCATCAACTGCTCGTCTATCCACCACTGCTGACTGCGCCCGATCTGTCAGCACTCCCGGCAGCCGTTGAACCGGGTCCCGCAGCAATTCAATGGTCACCGTTGGACGGGGCGGAGAGTTACCGGATCAAATTGCACGCGGCGGGCGATGCTGATTCAATCTTGCTGGACAGCAAGACTGAGGCGGCAGCCTATACCCTGGAGAACCTGCAGTCGGGTGATTACCAGCTATCGATCAGTGGTCTCGATGAGTATGGACGAGAGGGCGCAAGCAGGCTGCATCAACTGCTCGTCTATCCACCGCTGCTGACTGCACCCGATCTGTCGGCACTCCCGGCCGCCGTTGAACCAGGCCCCTTGGCGCTGCAATGGCACCGTTGGATGGGGCGGAGAGTTACCGGATCAAATTGCACGCGGCGGGCGATGCTGATTCTGTCTTGCTGGACAGCAAGACTGAGGCGGCAGCCTATACCCTGGAGAACCTGCAGCCGGGTGAATATCAGCTCTCGATAAGCGGTATCGATGCGCATGCACGAGAGGGCGCAAGCAGGCTGCATCAACTGCTCGTCTATCCACCACTGCTGACTGCGCCCGATCTGTCAGCACTCCCGGCCGCCGTTGAACCGGGTCCCGCAGCAATTCAATGGTCACCGTTGGATGGAGCAGAGAGTTACCGGATCAAATTGCACGCGGCGGGCGATGCTGATTCAGTCTTGCTGGACAGCAAGACTGAGGCGGCAGCCTATACCCTGGAGAACCTGCAGTCGGGTGATTACCAGCTATCGATCAGTGGTCTCGATGAGTATGAACGAGAGGGCGCAAGCAGGCTGCATCAACTGCTCGTCTATCCACCACTGCTGACTGCGCCCGATCTGTCGGCACTCCCGGCCGCCGTTGAACCAGGTCCCGTGGCACTTCAATGGACACCGTTGGACGGGGCGGAGAGTTACCGGATCAAATTGCACGCGGCGGGCGATGCTGATTCAATCTTGCTGGACAGCAAGACTGAGGCGGCAGCCTATAGCCTGGAAAACCTGCAGCCGGGTGAATATCAGCTCTCGATAAGCGGTATCGATGAGCATGCACGAGAGGGCGCAAGCAGGCTGCATCAACTGCTCGTCTATCCACCGCTGCTGACTGCACCGGACCTGTCGGCACTCCCGGCCGCTGTTGAACCAGGCCCCTTGGCGCTGCAATGGTCACCGTTGAATGGGGCGGAGAGTTACCGGATCAAATTACACGCGGCGGGCGATGCTGATTCAGTCTTGCTGGACAGCAAGACTGAGGCGGCAGCCTATAGCCTGGAAAAGATACAACCGGGTGAATATCAGCTCTCGATAAGCGGTATCGATGCGCATGCACGAGAGGGCGCAAGCAGGTTGCATCAACTGCTCGTGTATCCACCGCTGCTGACTGCGCCCGATCTGTCACAATTCCCTGAAGTGATTGAAGAGGGCGCTGTAAAGTTCCTATGGTCTGACCTGGATGGGGCAGAAAGCTACCGACTTCAATTGTGGTCGGCAGGCGAAGTTGATGAAGATGCTGCCTTGCATGATCTCTCGACGAAAGGCGCTGCCTATACCTTTGAAAATCTGCCGTCTGGTTCCTACCGGCTGTCCGTAAAGGGAGTAGATGCCTATGGGCGGGAAGGTTTGGTCGGGCTGCATGATTTACAGGTTAAGAAAAAGCCGCGAGCAGTGCCGGTGCTGGGCATGCCGCAATTCGGCCCAGGTTGGATGGACTTGAGTTGGAGTCGGGTCGAGGATGCTTGGGGCTATCGGTTGATGATTGCCAGAGACGTCAGTTTTCAGGCCCCTATGTTTGAGCGTATCGGTATGACAACTCATTTGCGATTGCCCATTTACTGGCAGGGAAGACTCTTTGTGCGGGTGGATGCCCTGTTCGAAAGCGATCCCCCTGAAAGTCATTCCGGAGTCTATCGTATCGAACTGCCCGGGCGTTGATCGTAAGTCGAGTGAACGTGAAACAGCCCAATCTCAGCCTAGGCCTGACCGAGCGCCTCGCGACGGCGTTTTCCCTGCTGCTGCTTGCGCTGCTGCTGGCGGCCAGTGGCTGGTTGTGGCGCTGGGATCAGTTGCTTTATGACCTGCAGATCGATCTCTGGTCCAAGCCGCCGGCGGAAGATATCGTAATTGTTGCGGTGGATGAGCAGAGTCTTGCCGACTTTGGCCGCTGGCCCTGGCCAAGAGGAATCCATGCACAGCTGATCGATATCCTGACCCAGGCTGGAGCCAGGGCAATCGCAGTGGATATCCTGTTTGCCGAGGCGGATCTGCATAACCAGGTGGGTGACAGGCAGTTGATCCAGTCGGTGGCTGCCAGTGAGCGGGTCTTTTTCCCGGTGATCATGGAGGAGTATCGTCTCGGTGGCCAACTGGTAGAGTCGATGCCGATGCCAGAATTGTCCAGCGTGGCTGCCGGTTTGGGCCACATGCATATGGATCTGGATGCGGATGGAATTGCACGGGGGATTTTTCTCTATGAGGGTCTGGGGCAGGCTTATTGGCCGCATATGATGCTCTCCCTGCTGAACTGGCTGGAACCTGTCGCCTGGCCGCTGCAAAAGATTCAGATACCGCTGTTAACCGATACCCAGACGATCAGTCGACACTCGTATCACCTGATCCCATTCTTCGGACCGGCAGGTCATTATCCTCGATTCTCCTATTCGCAGGTGTTGAAGGGAGAGTTTCTCAAGGATGCTTTCAAGGACCGTATTGTGTTGGTGGGGGTCACTGCGACAGGCTTGGGTGATGTGTTGCCGACGCCTGTATCCGCCCATGGACAACCGATGTCAGGGGTGGAGATCAATGCCAATATCCTGGATGCACTGCGCAGTGGGGAGACGATTTCCAGGGTTGAAGATGCCAGCTATCTGATCGTCACCGGGCTGCTGGTGTTATTGCCTTTTGTGCTCTACCCCTATTTCCCCACTCGACTGGTGCCGGTGGTGACGGTGGTGTCGAGTCTACTGCTGTTATTCGCCAGCCTGCTGCTGATTCACAGCCTGCGTATCTGGTTTCCGCCTGCCGTTGCCCTGCTGGGGGTCCTGGTGAGTTATCCATTATGGAGCTGGCGGAGACTGGAAATGAGTGTGGCCTATCTCAAGCTGGAACTGGAGAAACTCAATCAGGAGCAACAGGTGCTGCCGGTATCTCAGCAACCCGCGGATCTGCTGTCGGCCCTGGATTTTCTGCAGCAGATCATGCCCGTACAGGGTTGGGCCGTGTATGAGAGAGGCGGGCGACTGCTGCATCAGTCTGGAGAGTCTTTGGAGGCTCCTCTGGGCAAACTTGAACGTTGCAGATGGGTGAGGCAGGGTGCGGAACTATGGACTGAACTTGAAACCCAGGGTGCGGTGCGACAGTTGGGTCTCCTCTGGCCCCGGATGGAGGTGCCGAAGGGGCGAGGGCTGCAGCTGCTGGAAGATTTCGCCTCTCAGTTCGATCTGCCGCAGGAGAGTGAGTCGATCAGTACCCTCGAACAGTTTGAACGACGCATTCTGCAGGTGGAGCAGGCGAACGCGCGGCTTACCCAGTTGCGGCGATTTATTACTGTCGCATTGGGACAGATGGATGACGGGCTGCTGGTGGTCGATTCACTGGGACGCGTGATTTTATCAAATCCAAGGGCCGCCAGTTATCTGGGGTTTGAGAGCGAGGCGGCGTTAGTCGGCAAGGATGCGCGCCATTTGCTGAAAAAAGTCGAAATACGGGGTGAGCATGTCTGGGCTGAAGTGATGGTGCGGCTCTTCATGGAGGGGCAGCCGGTCAGATTCGAGGCGCAGGGGCCGCAGCAGCGGGAGCTCTATCTGCAGGTGCAGCCGCTGGAAAAGAACAGCGCAGGTATGCATGGCATTATCATTAATCTATCGGATATCGGGGCGATCAAACAGACAGAGCGAACCCGCGCCAGGATGCTCAATTTTCTCTCTCATGATATCCGCTCACCCATTACCTCGTTGCTCGCTTTGACGCAGTCCAAACTTGCTACAGAGGGCAGCGCAGAGCAGCTGGCGCAAAAGATTCAGCCTCTGGCGCGGCGTTCGCTGAAGATGGCGGATGATTTTCTGCAGCTGGCCAGGGCGGAGGCGGCGGACGCCACATCTTTCAGTGACACGGATTTCGTCTCGGTGGTCTACAACGCGATGGGGGATGTGTATGCTCAGGCCCAGTTACGCGGGATCACACTGGATGCGCGGCTTGAAATCGAGGAGGCCTGGTTGCAGGGCAATGTGGCTTTGCTGGAGCGGGCGCTGCTCAACCTGCTGGGCAACGCCATCCGCTTCTCACCGGATGGCGGGGTTGTGAGAGTCAGCCTGCGGCGTATTGACGGCCAGTTGGAATGCTGTGTGCTCGATGAAGGGCCGGGGATACCCGTTGAACTGAGACACAGTATCTTTCTGCCATTCAGCCACGGTGAACAGCCGTCGGAAAATAAGCACACCGGGGTAGGCCTGGGTCTCAACTTCGTAAAGATTGTGGCTGAAAAACACCAGGGGCGTGTTGAATTGCGCGATGCCGCCGAGGGTGGAGCCCAGTTCTGTCTGCAGCTGCCCTGCGAACCTGATTCAGTATAAGTGGGAGTTTCGCTCTCCACGAGTGGCGGGATGCGCTCTGTGGGTTGGTTGTACTCTGAAAAAGTGGGCATAATGGCCCTCTTTTGGATCTTAAAATTCGGAGATCATGATGCCGCAATATCGTTCCCGCACCACCACCCACGGCCGCAACATGGCCGGCGCCAGGGCGCTCTGGCGCGCTACCGGCATGCAGGACAACGATTTCGATAAACCCATTATCGCTATCGCCAACTCCTTTACCCAGTTTGTTCCCGGCCATGTGCATCTGAAAGACCTCGGGCAGCTGGTTGCCAGGGAGATCGAGCGGGCGGGCGGTGTGGCCAAGGAGTTCAACACCATCGCGGTGGACGATGGTATCGCCATGGGCCATGGCGGCATGCTCTATTCGCTGCCGTCGCGGGACATCATTGCCGACTCGGTGGAGTATATGGTCAATGCCCACTGTGCGGATGCCCTGGTATGTATCTCCAACTGTGACAAGATCACTCCCGGAATGCTGATGGCGGCGCTGCGGCTGAATATTCCTACGGTGTTTGTCTCTGGCGGACCGATGGAGGCGGGCAAGGTGCGTCTGGCCTCCAAAGGAGAGGTCAAGCTCGATTTGGTGGATGCCATGATATCCGCCGCCGACCCGAATGAGAGCGACGAGGATGTAGCGGCCATCGAGCGTTCCGCCTGCCCGACCTGTGGTTCCTGCTCCGGCATGTTTACGGCAAACTCCATGAACTGCCTGACTGAGGCGCTGGGTCTGAGTCTGCCCGGCAACGGCTCCCTTCTCGCCACCCATGCTGAACGCAAGGAGCTTTTTCTGGAGGCGGGCCGGCTGGTGGTGGATCTGGCGAAGCGCTATTACGAACAGGATGACCTCTCTGTACTGCCCCGCGCCATCGCCAGTTTTGCTGCGTTTGAAAATGCCATGGCCCTGGATATCGCCATGGGTGGCTCCACCAATACGGTCTTGCATCTGCTGGCGGCGGCCCATGAAGCGGAGGTTGATTTCACCATGGCCGATATCGACCGTCTGTCCCGTAAGGTGCCGAATCTGTGCAAGGTGGCCCCGAGCACCCAGCAGTACCATATGGAGGATGTGCACCGTGCCGGGGGGGTGATCGGTATCCTTGGTGAACTTGACCGGACCGGCCTGTTGAATCATGACTGCGGTACGGTGCATAGCGGGACCATGGAAGAGGCCCTGAAGCAGTGGGATATTACCGTCAACAGTGACGCAAAGGTAAGTAAGCGCTTTCTTGCAGGGCCTGGCGGTATCCCTACCCAGGTTGCCTTCAGTCAGAATTCGAATTGGCCGGATCTTGATCTGGATCGGGCCGGAGGATGTATCCGGGACATGGCTCATGCCTACTCGAAAGATGGTGGCCTGGCAGTGCTGTTCGGCAATCTCGCGGAAGAGGGATGTATCGTCAAAACGGCTGGAGTGGATGAATCGATTCTACGGTTTTCCGGTCCGGCGCGTATTTTTGAAAGTCAGGATGCGGCGGTTGAGGCCATTCTGGGAGACCGGATCAAGGCCGGCGATGTGGTGCTGATCCGCTATGAGGGGCCCAAAGGTGGTCCTGGCATGCAGGAGATGCTCTATCCCACCAGCTATCTGAAGTCCAAAGGCCTGGGTAAAGCCTGTGCATTGATCACCGATGGCCGTTTTTCCGGGGGTACTTCGGGCCTGTCGATTGGCCACTGCTCACCCGAAGCCGCCGAGGGCGGGAATATAGGCCTGGTGGAGGAGGGCGATCTGATAGAGATCGATATTCCGGGGCGCCGCATAGCGGTTGCCTTGAGTGATGATGAGTTGGCGCGCCGCCGTGAACTGATGAATGCAAAATCCACTGCCGGCTGGAAGCCTGTCGGCAGAGAGAGAGTCGTGTCGAAGGCCCTGCAGGCCTATGCGGCCTTGACTACCAGCGCCGCCCATGGGGCTGTACGCGATCTTTCGCAGATTCAAAAATAACCAGGTGGTCTGTTACAAAGCCCGCCTTTGGGCCGCAAGCCGCCAGGTGGGGACTCTCGGGGTTAGTTGTGGGTGTTTGCTTCAGGTCCCACTCCAACGTCTTGCCACCCTGCACTCAGTCTCCCGATTAGAGGGGGCTGAGCGGTATGCCGTCCCTCCAGAATAGACTGCAGCTGACGGGTGGGAGGGCGAGCTACCTTTTTTTGCTTGGTTTACTCGGCTGCAGCGGTGATCCTACCGCCACAGACCCCGTTCTGGTCTTCGCGGATGGCTTCCAGAGCAGCATTGAGCAGGTCGAGATTGTGGCTGATGGCGGGACTATTACCGGGGGATTCAATGCCTGGTTGAAGCTCCTTCCCCGGGGGCGTTTACAACTCCGCCATGAAACTGACTTTACTGACCGGGACTGTACTGCAGCAGTCGAGTGGTTCCAACATGCGATGCAGAGCCGGGAACTCGATTTGAAGAATGGTGGTTTGGTGTGTCTGGAGTATGTGAATAACGCCTTCAACTATCCAAACGGCCGTTGGCTTATCGAAGATCGTAACACCGGGTATGTCTATTATCGGGTCTGGAAGAGCTATTGAAACCGAATGCTTGGTTATAATCTGCTTAAGCGTGTTTAAGCGAAGCTCCACATATTGTGTTTCCTGGTGATCAGGTTGGCTGAAGAATGTTTATACTGAAAAATTCCTATCTCTTTTCCAAGTTGGATGATACGCAGATCCGCCGGGTCGAGGCGATGAGCCGTAAGCTGTCACTGACGGATGGACAACCCCTGTTTCAGGTGGGTGATGAGGCCAGCAGGTTTTATCTGGTTACCCAAGGTCAGATGAAGCTCTATCGATTATCGATGAATGGGAATGAGAAGGTCATTGAGATCATCTCTTCAGGGCATACCTTTGCAGAGGCCCTGATGTTCAGTGAGAGTCCTGTCTATCCGGTCAATGCCTCGGCGATCGGTGATGTGGAGTTGATGTCATTCGACAACAACGCATTCCTTGCCTTGCTGCGGGAATCGGTGGATACCTGTTTTCGCCTGATGGGTGACATGTCCCAGCGCCTGAAGCGCCTGATCAAGGAGATCGATGATCTTACCCTGCAGAGCGCCACCGGCAGGGTGGCCGGTTATCTCTGGGGCCGCTGGGATGAAGGCAAGGAGAGTGGGAGCGTGGTCAATCTGAATATACCCAAAGGGGTGCTGGCTTCCCGTCTCTCGGTGAAGCCGGAGACCTTCTCCCGCATTCTGCACAATTTCACCGAGCAGGGGCTGATCCGGGTCAGCGGCAGCGCTATTGAAGTGATTGACGCTGAGGGTCTCTATCAACATGCTGAATCTTCCGGGATATGTGGCGGCAGTCTCTCGCCTTGATTGTTCTGGGAGATGGGGTTTTCAGGAGGCTGAATCGACTCTTGCATCCCAGATTCTTGTGGGACTGAAATCCGCCAGGCAGGCAGGTTCGGCGATACCATAGCCCTGTCCATAATCAACGCCGATATCCTGTAATATTTCTAAAGTAACACTGTCCTCCACGTATTCAGCGATGGTTTTCATGCCCATGTTTTTTGCGATTTCATGGATGGCTTTAACCATTGACAGGTCGATCGGGTCTGAGCTGATGTCTCTTACAAACTCGCCGTCTATCTTTATATAGTCAACCGGGAGGTGCTTCAGATAGCCAAAGGAGGACATGCCGCTTCCAAAGTCGTCCAGTGCGAACTGGCAGCCAATACCTTTGAGTTGTTCGATGAAGGATCGGGCTTTTCTGAGATTGGTAATGGTGGCTGTCTCGGTGACTTCAAACAGCAGGCATGAGGGGTGCAGGCTGCTTGATATGATCAGATCGAGCAGTTCGTCGAGAAAGGTTGGATTGGTAATTGATTGCGCGGAAAGGTTGATTGAGACAAAACCGCTGATTGGATGCTTTTCCATCCATCGCACCGTCTCTCTGACAACATATCGATCCAGGTCGACCATGATCCCATATCGCTCTGCCGCAGGGATAAATGCACCAGGCGGGGCCAGCTGACCATCGGTCTCTTCAAGTCTGAGGAGTATTTCTATGTGCTCCTCATTGCTCAGGGGAGCATCGATGGGGATGATCTTTTGACAGAACAGCACAAAACGATGTTCATCCAATGCATGCTTCAGACGCGATACCCATTGCATCTCTCCATAGCGTTCCTGGATGGCCTGATCGTCCTCGGCGTACAGGTGAACCCGATTCCGTCCGGCCTCCTTGGCGGCATAACAGGCGCTGTCGGCGGCGCTCAGAATTTCAGTTAGATTGTTGTAGCTCTCGTCAAATGAGACCACTCCAATGCTGACTCCCACGGTGAATGGTTTCTCCTCCCAGGTGAAACGGTGATCGCGCAGTGTGGAGCGAATCTCCTCTGCGATCGAGAGCGCCTGTGAAGTCGGACAATATTCCAGCAAAATCGCAAATTCATCCCCTCCCAGCCTGGCCACCATGTCAGTTCGGCGGGCTGTCTCCGTCAGAATGTTGGCGATCTGGCGCAGCAACTCATCGCCGGCAATATGTCCACAAGTGTCGTTGACAACCTTGAACTGATCCAGATCGATATACATCAGTGCATGATTGGCCTGATCCGAGTGGGCATGTTCCATGGAGGTGCGCAGGCGGTTCTCGAATTCAATGCGGTTGATGAGTCCAGTCAGGGTGTCGTGGGTGGCCTGCCATGAAATCTGATTATGCATCCGATGGGTATCCGTGATGTCACGGATCACCAGTACATCTCCGACTACTCTGCCTGCATGGTCATGTATCTCAGCAATGGAGATTTGTACGACCCGATTGTTCTCAGCCCCTGTTGAAAGCAGCAACGGTCGATCAGAAAGTTGTTTGGTTTCCAGCTGATTCAGGCTGTGGTTCAGGGACAAAGCGATAGTTTCCCCGGTTTCCTCATTGGTGAGCTTGAGAGCCTCAACGAGTTCCTTTCCGATGGCAGTCTCTGAATCCCCGTCTATCAACTTCTCGGCGGTCTGGTTAATTGAAGTGATGATCCCCTGGGTGTCGGTGGTGATGACGCCATCGCTGATTGAGGCGAGGGTGGTTTCAGCCAGTTCCTTGCTTTCACGGAGTTCCTGAGTGCGTTTCTGAACATCAAGCTCGAGTTGCTCTTTTGCTTTACGTAAAGCCGTCTCCGCCATCATCCGACGGCGATGGCCACGCAGAATCAGTTTCAGCATGATTCCGCTCGAGATCAGGAAAGCGAGAAACACCAGAACCGCCTGTTCGACAACCTCTGTGGCAAATTCTGAAACCAGATCTTGATCACCGATATCCACTAATCGCCAATGGGTGCCGGAGATATGCCTGTTGGCCAGGATTCGTTTCTGTTCGGGGAGCGGCAGAACAGGGTCCTCCAAGTTCATTTCATACCGGTTGCCAGTGGATGTGACTTCAATCAGGTTGGGGGTTTCGGTATTCAGTAACAACAGCCGGTGTTTATGCCGTCCCGAGAGCCTTAACAGATTTTGCAGGCTTCCGGTTTGGAAGCTGACAAAGAAAATGTAACCTTTTGGATAGTCCAGTTGCACCATCGTGTCATAGTGATACTGTAAAAAGTTCGGGTGGATCTGCGGGTGATGTTCCTGCTCAAGAGAATAATCGATGATCTCTTGCTGGCACATAACACCAATATGATTCTCGAAGTCCTCGAGCAGTGGTTTCCCACTATCATCAGCAAGCATGTAAGAGAAGGCGTCAGGGAAGTAACCGAGAACCTTTTCCTGAAGTTTACTGGCAACCGCAGTATCCTCAGGGTCTTCGATCATGCGTTGAATCAGTTCTTTCTCATAATGGGTAAAGAGATAGAGGAGTCGTCGCCTTTCCCCGATTAACTGATTGATCTCATTGCTCACCATCAGCACTGTGTTATCGGCTGATGTCTTGTGATACTCACGGAAGGTGTCGATGCGCTGCACGGCTATTGCCGCCAGTAACAAACCTACGAGCGCGAGAAAGGCGCCGACAAATACGGTTGTATTGGTGGTTCCGGCAAGAGGTCTTTCTGACATACTGATAATCGAGCATTTTTTATTTTGACTTATCCTGTTTCGGCAGTTGTCTATAAAAGTTGATAAATTCAATAGGTCTTATTGAAATTTGCAAGAAATCCCCCATAAAAGGGATAACTATTGTTTTTTTGGAGTTTTCCCATGCGTATGGATCGTTTGACCAGTAAATTTCAGATGGCCTTGGCGGATGCGCAGAGTCTGGCTGTTGGGCGGGATCATCAGTTCATCGAGCCGGCCCATCTGATGAGTGCGTTGTTGGATCAGGAAGGGGGTACGGTACGCCATCTCTTGACTCAGGCCGATGTGAATGTAAATCAGCTGCGTTCTGATCTGAGTGCTGCTTTGGAGCGCCTGCCCAGTGTAGAAGGCGCGGCAGGTGATCTGCATATCTCGAATGACCTGGGGCGGCTGCTCAATCAAACGGATAAATTGTCTCAGCAGAGGAAGGATCAGTATGTCTCCAGCGAACTCTTTGTCCTGGCTGTGGTTCAGGACAAAGGGGAACTGGGAGAGATGCTGCGTAAAGCAGGCGGCTCGGTGGAAAGCTTGGAGAAAACCATCGAAAAGGTCCGGGGTGGCCAGAAAGTAGATGATCCCAACGCGGAAGATCAGCGGCAAGCCCTTGAAAAATATACCATAGATCTGACTGAGCGAGCCGAGCAAGGCAAGCTCGACCCGGTGATCGGCCGGGATGACGAGATCCGGCGTACGATCCAGGTGCTGCAACGCCGCACGAAAAACAATCCGGTGCTGATCGGAGAGCCAGGGGTAGGTAAAACCGCGATTGTGGAAGGTCTGGCGCAACGCATTATCAACGGCGAGGTGCCGGAGGGGCTTAAAAGTAAGCGATTACTCTCGCTGGATATGGGTTCCCTGATTGCAGGGGCAAAGTTTCGAGGTGAGTTTGAAGAGCGTCTCAAGGCGGTGTTGAATGATCTCTCCAAGCAGGAGGGACAGATCATCCTGTTTATCGACGAACTGCACACCATGGTCGGGGCAGGCAAGGCCGAGGGCTCCATGGATGCCGGGAACATGCTCAAACCCGCCTTGGCAAGGGGTGAACTGCACTGTGTTGGCGCCACCACCCTGGATGAATACCGCAAATATGTCGAAAAAGACGCAGCCTTAGAGCGTCGTTTCCAGAAGGTTCTGGTGGATGAACCCAGTGTGGAAGACACGATTGCCATCCTGCGTGGCTTGAAAGAGCGTTACGAGGTGCATCATGGGGTGGATATTACCGACCCGGCGATTGTTGCCGCGGCAACCTTTTCCCATCGCTATATCTCAGACCGGCAACTGCCGGATAAAGCCATCGATCTGGTGGATGAGGCGGCTTCACAGATTCGGATGGAGATCGACTCCAAACCGGAGCAGATGGATCGCCTGGAGCGACGCCTGATTCAGCTTAAAATTGAGCGGGAGGCGATGAACAAAGAGACCGACGAGGCCTCGAAAAAGCGCCTTGCCCATCTGCAAGACGAGATTGCGCGTCTGGAGCGTGAATTTTCCGATCTGGAAGAGATCTGGAAATCAGAAAAGGCGGCGCTGCAGGGTACAACGCATATCAAGGAGTCACTGGAACGGGCCAGGATGGAGTTCGAGACTGCCCGACGGGCAGGTGACCTGACGCGGATGTCTGAGTTGCAGTATGGACGAGTTCCTGAGCTCGAAAAACAGTTGGATATGGCCGCTCAGGCAGAGATGCAGGAGATGAAACTGCTGCGCAATAAAGTGACGGAGGAGGAGATCGCTGGAATCGTCTCAAAATGGACCGGCATCCCAATCTCCAAAATGCTCGAAGGCGAGCGGGACAAGCTGCTGCGTATGGAGGAGGAGATCGGTACGCGAGTGATAGGCCAGCTTGAGGCTGTCAGGGCCGTGAGCGATGCAATTCGCCGTTCCCGTGCGGGTTTGTCTGACCCGAGCCAGCCGAATGGTTCCTTCCTGTTTCTTGGCCCCACCGGTGTGGGCAAGACTGAGCTCTGTAAGGCGCTGGCGGATTTTCTGTTCGATACGGAAGAGGCCATGATTCGTGTCGATATGTCGGAGTTTATGGAGAAGCATTCCGTGGCCCGCCTGATCGGCGCCCCTCCGGGTTATGTCGGCTATGAAGAGGGTGGATATTTGACCGAAGCGGTCCGACGTCGTCCCTATTCGGTGATTCTGATGGATGAGGTGGAAAAGGCTCACCCCGATGTTTTCAATGTCTTGTTGCAGGTGTTGGATGATGGCCGTTTGACCGACGGTCAGGGACGGACGGTAGATTTTCGCAACACCGTGATAGTGATGACCTCGAATCTGGGCTCAGATATCATCCAGCAGAAAGCGGGCGAAGAGCGCTATGGGGAGATGAAGGCTGCCGTGATGGACGTGGTGCGCACTGCTTTCCGGCCTGAATTCATCAACCGGTTGGACGAAATCGTGGTGTTTCACCCTCTGGCTCGCGATCAGATTCGCGCCATTGCCGGAATCCAGATTGGCTATCTCCACCAGCGTCTGGCAGAGCATGAAATGGGGCTGGAAGTGACGGAAGCAGCGCTCGATCGCTTGGGCGAGGCTGGCTTTGACCCTGTCTACGGGGCGCGGCCTCTGAAGCGCGCTATTCGACAGCAGCTGGAGAATCCCCTGGCTCAGGAGATCCTGAGAGGCCGGTTTAGTAGCGGAGACGTGATCCGGGTGGATGTCGCAGGTAGCGAGATGATCTTCAGTAAGGGCGGTGTGGTCAGCGCAGCTTGATTCAGTCTTGATTGTCGGGGGTCACATATACCCCCGGCAGGTTTTCAGGGCGTGGTTGCAGCGAGCCGCAGATAGAATTCATGCAACCGGTCGGTGGACTCATTTAACTCTTCCAGGTTGCCGCTGTTTTCAATCACGTCATCTGCAGCGCCGAGACGGGTAGCGCGGTCGACCTGGGCGGCGAGCATCTGTCGGATTTGCGTCTCTTTCAGGCCATCCCGTAGCGCTACCCGTGTGATCTGTTGCGCCTCAGTACAATCCACAACCAGGATTCGATCAGCCAATTCGTTTTGACCCGTCTCCAGCAGGAGAGGGATAACCAGAATCGCATAAGGAGCATTCAGAGATTGCAGTCTCAGCTCCATTTCCCTGCGTATCCGCGGGTGAAGAATCTGTTCCAGTTGTTGCCTTTTCTCGGGGGCGTTGAAGACTACAGTTCGCAGTACAGCGCGGTCAAGACTGCCGTCTTGCTGGATAACTCGCGGGCCAAATAGAGTTCGGATCTCATCCAGGGCCGGTGAACCCGGTAGTACCTGTTCCCGGGCAATGACATCTGCATCGATAACCGGTGCGCCCAGTGCTTCGAAACGGCGGGAAACTGACGATTTTCCACATCCAATCCCTCCCGTGAGGGCGACCACGAGCATTGATCAGGCCAGCCCCGACCAGGTCAGGTAGGCTTGGTTGATGGCGTCGCCCCAGATCAGGCTGATCCAGCCGGCTGTTGCCAGATAGGGACCGAAGGGAATAGGTATGTTCTTGTCGCGACCGCGAATCAGGATGAGTGAAAGTCCAACTATGGCGCCTACCAGCGCCGACAGCATGATGATTTGCGGCAGGTACTGCCAGCCCAGCCAGGCTCCCAGCATGGCGAGCAGTTTGAAATCCCCATAGCCCATGCCTTCTTTGCCGGTCAACAGCTTGAAAAGCTGGAAGATGCTCCATAGTGATAGATAGCCAACCAAGGCGCCGATAATCGCAGAATGCGCATCGGTAAATAGTCCGAACAGGCTCAGCAGGAGTCCCAGCCAGACAAATGGCAAGGTGATCGAGTCCGGCAGCAGTTGGACATCAAAGTCGATCAGGCTCAGTGAAATCAGCGCCCAGGTGAGAATCAATGCCCCCAGGGTTTCCCAGGAGACGCCGAAATAGTGAGCAACGACAAGGGATAAAATGGCCGTCAATGCTTCGATGATGGGGTAACGAATACTGATTTTGGTGCCGCAGTTGGAACAGCGGCCCTTCAGGAACAGCCAACTGAGAATGGGTATGTTCTCCCAAGGCTTAATCGGTTGTCCGCAAGCGGGACAATGAGAGGCGGGATGACTCAGATTGAAGGGCTTTTCCTCGTCTGGTGGCGACTTTTCCAGGAGCTCCCGGCATTCCCTATGCCACATCTGTTCCATCATTTTCGGTAACCGGTAGACCACTACATTGAGGAAACTGCCAACCGCCAGGCCAATAAAACCAATAAACAGCAGGAAGGCCCAGCTGTTCTGCTGTAGATACTCAAGAAAAATCACGATGAAATATTAGTCCGTAGTCTAGACTGCTGCGCCCATTTTAAAGATCGGTAGATACATGGCGACCACCAATCCACCAACCAAAGTACCGAGCACTACCATGATAAGGGGTTCCATCAGACTACTCATGGAATCGACTGCGTTATCCACCTGTTCTTCATAAAAATCAGCAACCTTATTCAGCATGTCATCCAAAGAGCCTGATTCCTCTCCGATGGAGACCATCTGTACCACCATATTAGGAAAAAGGTTGCGTTGTTTCATCGCCAGTTGAAGTGATTGACCGGTTGCGACATCTTCCTGCATGCGCAGCACCGCATCACTGTAAACCACATTTCCGGTAGCGCCGGAAACAGAATCGAGTGCTTCGACCAGCGGTACGCCTGCGGCTGACATGGTGGCCAGGGTGCGAGAGAAGCGGGCGATGGCTGATTTGTTCAGAATCATCCCGATTACAGGAATCTTCAGAAGTGTACGATCGACAGCATGTCTGAATTTTCGGGAGCGTTTCCAAACGCCAGAGAGAACGTAACCTGCTGCAATGGCTCCACCCAGTATGCCCCACCACCAGTTTTGAACGAAATGAGCGATTTGGATTACAACTTTGGTAAAGATCGGGAGATCGGCGCCAAAGTTTTTGAAGATATTTTCAAACTGGGGAATGACAAAAATCATGATGATGGCAGTGACCACAATGGCTACCACAACAATCGAAACAGGGTAGAGCATGGCCTTCTTGATCTTGGCTTTGATCGATTCAGTCTTTTCCTTGTAGGTGGCGATTTTATCTAACAGTGTTTCAAGTACACCCGCATGCTCTCCCGCGCGCACCAGATTGACAAATAGAGTCATCGAAATGGAGTGGGTGTTTTTTCAGTGCATCTGCCAGGGCCGTGCCTCCCTCCACGTCGGCCTTGATGGCAAGAATCAACTCCTGCATTGACGGGTTTTCATGACCACGGCCAACGATATCGAAGGCCTGCACCATGGGCACACCTGAAGACATCATGGTCGCCAATTGACGGCTGAATACAGCGATGTCGCCAGTGGTGATTTTCTGTCTTTCTGCTTGAGAAGAGTGAAGTGGCTTTTTTTCTTACCTTGAGAGGATTGACGCCTTGGCGACGCAGGTCTGCCCTCACCATGGCAACATTGGTGGCCTGTGATTCACCGGTGATGCGTGAACCTTTCCTGTCAGTACCTTCCCAAGTATAGAGATGTGTTTTGGTCTGAGCTTTTGCAGATACTGCCATTGATTAGTCCTTTGTTACCCGGTTGAGTTCATTGAGACTGGTTATGCCTTGCATGACCTTACGTAGGCCTGACCTTCGGAGGTCATTGACACCTTCCACCTTCGCCTGTTTTTCCAAATGAAGAGAGGTGCCGCCTTCCATGATGATCTTGCCCATCTCTTCTGAAACCGGCATTACTTGAAATATACCAACTCGACCTTTATAACCTTTGTTACACAGGTCACACCCCACAGGTTTGTAGATTGTAAAGCCTGAATCCACATCATCTTCGGTAAATCCTTCTTCCAACAGTGCCTCTCTGGGGATGTCATCAGGTTCTTTACAGTGTTCGCAAAGACGTCTGGCCAGACGCTGGGCCAGGATCAGGAGCACAGAAGAGGCGATATTGAAAGGTGGTATGCCCATGTTGGCGAGACGGGTCAGCGTCTGAGGGGCATCATTGGTATGCAGGGTTGACAGTACAAGGTGTCCGGTTTGAGCGGCCTTGACAGCAATCTCGGCAGTTTCCAGGTCACGTATCTCACCGACCATGATTATATCCGGGTCTTGACGCAAGAAAGCCCTTAGTGCTTCTGCAAATGTCAGCCCGGTCTTTGACATTCATGTTGACCTGATTGATGCCGGCCACCTGGATTTCAACTGGATCTTCGGCAGTGGAAATGTTGACCTCAGTCGAATTGAGCATGTTCAGCGCGGTATAGAGTGAGACTGTTTTGCCGCTTCCGGTTGGTCCGGTAACCAAAATCATGCCATAGGGCTTCTGGATCGCTTTGAGAAAGGCCTTTTCCTGCTCTGGTTCAAATCCTAAGGCCTCTATGCCAAGCTGGGCGCTGGTTGGATCCAGAATACGCAGTACGATCTTTTCGCCATACAGGGTGGGGCAGGTATTGACACGGAAATCGATAGCGCGGGTCTTAGAGAGCTTCATCTTGATGCGTCCATCCTGCGGCACACGCCGTTCCGCGATATTCATGCGGGACATAACCTTGATGCGGCTGGACAGGCGGTTGGCTAAATTTGAGGGTGGGTTTGCAACCTCTCTAAGCATGCCATCCTGTCTGTAGCGGATTCGATAAGTGTGTTCGTAAGGCTCGAAATGGATGTCTGATACGCCCTGATTGATGGCATCCAGCAGAATTTTGTTGATATACCGTACTACTGGGGCTTCATCGATATCCAACCCGCCATCATCTGCAGGCCGCTCATCTTCACCTCCACTGATATCCAGGTTGTCCAGGTCGGCATCCAGCAGTTCGTCCATCCTGCTGTCCTGGGCATCCAAGACCTGACTGATCATCTTGGTAAGCTTGTCCTCTTCAACCAGAATGGCCTCAGATGCAAGACCAGTGTTAAATCGGATTTCATCCAGACCTTGATGGTTGGTAGGATCTGAGACCGCGAGGAATAGCCGGTTACCCCGTTTAAACAGAGGTAACGCGTGGTGGTTTTTAATCAGTTTTTCAGCGACGAGTTCTCGCGGAAGTACGTCTTGATCGATGACATTCAGGTCAAAAATCGGCACTCCGAAGCCCCGAGAAGCTGATATGGCGACATCAAGGCTGTCGAGTAGCTTGCTTTCAACCAGAAAAGTAACGAAAGGCGTGTGTTTTTTGAGCGCATCCGCAAAGGCAATTTCAGCTTTCTCCTCAGTAATGAGGTTATCCTGGATGAGGCAGCGCGCCAGTCCACTGAGGTTGATTTGTGGTTTGGTGGTTGCCATCCTATGAATATCTGAGTGTTTTACCTGTATGTTCAATTATTACGGCAGAAAGGGTAAATATTTTAGAAAATACTCTTGCTAACTAGTGAATGGAAAACAATATTATAGATCTTTCAAGATGTGGTTAACCCTATTTTTTTCAGCTAGGGGCTGTTGGATTTAAAAAACGGGCACACGTGACATATTGACATCACGAGATATTAGTTTTTAAAGCAAGAGATATTTGTAATACTAATGGCTATATATTTCAATGAGATAGAGTATATTGTATGTTATAACCCTACAGCCTCCTAGTGTACCTCGCTAAACAGTGTGTAACTTATAAACACAGTGATTTTAGCCATTCCATGACTGCAGGCCCTGGAATTAGGGTAAATTATATGTTTCATTAATTCTGACGACCTACACTAGTATGCGCATACTAGGAGTTTCCTTTTTTACGAATATATGGGTGTGTTTGTTTTGTTATGAACGGCTTACTTGCTATTGACTAACTACCTGTTACAAATTTAGTTAGCGTAGTGGCTGATAGTTAGAGGGGAGTGGAGTGGGATGCAGAACTGAATACAGACTTAAATAGAAATGCTCACTGTGGAGTGAATCAACCGCATGCCCTGGGATATCGCTGGGCACGCGGTTGTTGGTTTTATTGACAGTAGCCAGCGTCGTCACATGTTGAAGTGGCCGCGTCTAGTGTCCAGGTTACCATGCCATTCGCATAGGCGGGTGTGAGGACATAAGTTTCACCGTTAAGGCCACCACCAACAGCAGCGGTTGCTGTAATCACGGCTGTGTCATCTGCAACTGCTACGGAAGCTACATTGGCACCACCAGATCCACGGGTGGCAGCTGTGGCAATACCGCCGTTATCTGTTGCGTCGCATGTAGCAAGACCATTATTATCCTGTGCGCAAACTTCGATGGAAGATTTGACACCTGAGGTGGCCAAAATGACTTCAGAAAATCGAGCTTTACCTGTGTACTGCTGGTAAGCGGGCAGAGCGATGGCGGCCAGAATACCAATGATCGCGACAACGATCATGAGTTCGATAAGTGTGAAACCAGCTTGTTTTTTCATCTGATAGATCTCCGTTAGTGTGTTGGTGACAAGTTTGTCGACCTGGGATTTTAAAACTTTAACCTGAATTTCAATCAGGGTTGTATCGGATAATGCAGTCAGCGTGCCAAGATTGATGCAAAGTAGCTCTGAATCTTTTCATGTCATTGCTAACCAATTGATTAATAAATGAATAATTAGAAAAGTTGTGTTCCATTGATTGTGTTTGGTGATGTGAAAAAAGCGGGAAATATAACCTTGAAAGATGGCCAGGTTTGTCAGAATTTGACAAAAATTGTCACAAATGGCGTCGGATATATTCTTGCGTGTTTATTCAATGCCGAGTTTTTCCAGTCGGTAGCGCAGAGACCTGGCCGTATGCCGGGTTAATAACAAGTTGAACTCAGTGCTGTCCCGTTAACGGGACAGCACTGAGTTGAAATAAAATATGAATGTGATTAAGTTTACGTATTATGAGGGTTCCGGTATAGACACATGGCAATAGAGCAACTTTACACCGGGAATCGTGGCTGGAAGCGGTAAAAAAAACCGGTAATCATCCCACAGTAAATGAAAATCTATCCTTCAGTGGATGAGGGGCATTCCAGTTGATCCGCAGAAAATTTAATCAGTCTGTCAGCAATTGCCTCCATGTCAGGTAATTCCTGCATCAGAGACGCGAAATAATCGGCTTGTCTTACGGGGTCAATGTCATATTCATGTGCGCCGATGTTTCGCAGCATGCGAAGACTTTTCCAGGCTTCAATATCCTCGATAACACCGCATTTGCTCATAAACGACAGGACTTGCGGAAATGTTTCCGCATCTGCGCCAGATAGGAGAGCTGCCCTGCTTCATTGCGGCGGCGATCACATCTTGCAGCTTGCCAAATCGTTCGTTGAATGCCGCAAGGGCCTCCAGGTTGGCATCCCCTAAGTTTTCAGTTGTTTCAATAGGTAGTGTCAGGTGGCTGAGTGTGTAGTGCAGTCCGTGCCGAATCCGCCCAATCGCTGCAATACGCTGTGCCATGAGCCTGCATTGTTCTTCACGGAGTGTTTTCAGGTTCATAAAGGAACACCGGTTGCTTTAGCGATGCGTTCAATGGGGCGTGGGGGAGATGTTTGATCTCGTATCACAACATCAACGGGTATACCCAAGGCGTCTTCCAGTGCGACCATTAAATGAGCTTGGGTCCTGAATGAAAGTGCTTCAGGATATTCGATGTAGAGATCGATATCTCCACCCCGGCGCGTGTCGTCCACTCGTGAACCAAACAGGCTCACAGATACCGCTTTCGGTAACATTGACCTCACAATACCTCGAATGGTGCTGGTTTGCTCAGGCGTAAGCCGCATTTTTCGCTACTTATTTCAAATTGAGTTTTCATGTAGTTTATTCAAAAGATCAATGAGATACCAGGAGTGTGACGAAGCAATGCCGGAACTGAGGAGGCTTCTTGGCATTCCGCCAATTAGCGTCAGTCAATACCCAATTTCTCCAGCCGGTAGCGTAGCGAACGCAGACTCATGCCGAGCTTTTTCGCGGCAGCAGTACGATTCCAGCGGGTCTCTTTAAGTGCTTGGGTTATGGCCTGTCTTTCAACTTCCACCATTTTGTCTTCCAGCGGAATGTCAATGCTCAGTGGGCTTGAGATCTGCTGGGAGGCTTCGGGCAGGGAGAGGTCTTCAGCTTCGAGACTGCCCCCCTCACAAAGAGTAATCGCACGTTCCAGGATGTTTTCCAGTTCACGTACGTTGCCTGGAAAGTTATAGCGTTTCAGTTGTTTGATTAGATTGCTGCTGAGATGCGGTTTTCCAGCTCCCGATTCCCGGGTGAGGCGAGTCAGAATATGCTGGGCCAGCAAGGGGATGTCTTCTGGCCTTTCACGCAAGGGCGGGCAAAGGGAGTTCTATGACATTCAGGCGGTAGAAAAGATCCTGCCGGAACTCGCCCTGTTCCACCAGGCTGGCAAGGTTCTTGTGGGTGGCGCTGATGATGCGTACATCCACTGGAATCTCTTTTTGCCCTCCCACCGGGCGGACCTGCTTCTCCTGGATTGCGCGCAGCAGTTTGACCTGCATGTGGAGCGGCAGATCGGCAACCTCATCCAGAAACAGCGTACCGCCATCGGCGGCCTGAAAGAGTCCCTGCTTATCTGCAATGGCGCCTGTGAAGCTGCCTTTTAAATGGCCGAACAGTTCGCTTTCCATGAGTTCTTCGGGGATCGCGCCGCAATTGACGGCAACAAAGTCATTCTCAGCCCTGGGTCCCTGGGCATGAATGGATCTGGCCGCGAGCTCCTTGCCAGTGCCCGATTCGCCACTGACATACACCGGAGCCTGGCTCCGCGCCAGCTTGGCAATCAAGCTGCGAATCCCCTGCATGGACTCCGAGTTACCTAGCATTAAATGTTGTGAGGCCGGTTCTCGGGGCTTGCCGCCGGCCAGGGGGTTGTTCGCAGGGTTGAGTTTGACCGCCTTTTCCACCAGCTTGCGCAGGATTGCCAGGTCTACCGGCTTTGAGACGAAATCGAAGGCGCCGGCTTTTAACGCGGCAATCGCCGTTTCCATATTGCCGTGGGCAGTGATCATCGCCACGGGCAGCGCCGGATAGTGTTTGTTGATATGCCTTACCAGGTCGATGCCATTGCCGTCGGGCAGGCGCATGTCTGTGAAGCAGAGGTCGAACTTTTGTTGTTCGAGGAGTTTTCTTGCGCTACCCAGATTGAGTACTGACTGGGCGCTTATCCCCATGCGCAACAGGGTGATCTCCAACAGTTCGCAGATGTCCGGTTCATCATCGACAACGAGGGCGGTGGGTTGAGTCATGCAAGCGTGGTCTCATTAGTGGCTCTGATGAAATGCAATCTGAAACAGCTTCCTCCGGCGGGCCCCGGGATATATTCCAGACGTATTTGATTCGCTTCCCCCAGTTCCTTGGCGATATACAGGCCCAAACCGGTCCCATCGTTTCGTGTGGTGTAGAAGGGCTCGAATATCTGCTTGGCAACATCCGGTGCAATACCCGGCCCGTTGTCTATGATGTCGACTACTGGGTAGTTGAACTCGGGCACCCGCCCGCCAACGAGACTGATCTGCAGGTTTGCCTGATTTGTGGAATGCTCTCTGGCATTGTTGCACAGATTAGTCACAATCTGACGCAGTTGTTCAGGATCCGCAGTAATCTTCGTGGTAGCGGGCTCTATCTGGATATGAATCATGGATGAATTAAAACGGTGGGTTTTAATCAGTTCATCGACCAGGGACTGCAGCCATTCTCCCAGAATCAGTGGCTTGGGCCTGCCTGGTTTGCGGCGTGACAGCTGCAGGACGTTTTCCACCACCTTGTTGACCCGCACAGAATTGGTCTTGATGATCTCGGTCAGCCGCCTGTCCGCAGGATTGAGGTCCGGCGATTCATCGAACAGCTGGCTGGCATGGCTGATTGCCCCCAGCGGGTTGCGGATTTCGTGAGCAATACTTGCAGTCAGCCTTCCCAGCGAGGCGAGTTTCATCTGCTGGGCCTCGCGCTGCACCAGGGAGTTGTCCTCCAGAAACAGCAGAACATCGCCGAGGCTGCCGCGCCCCATGGGCATGATGTGGGGTTTGACCTCGGGGCCATGTGGCTGGGTGCGAAACGGTTGGCACTCACACTGATGGGTAATGCGCCAGGTCGCGAGCATCGCATCTAATTCTGAAGATGCGGCCTTCAATTGGTTGTTGGTGTGGGCATCCGGCATGCCGAGGAGATACCAGGCAGGGTCATTGATCAGAATGATCCTGTTGTCGACATCTACCGCCAAAACCCCGGTTTGCATGTGTTGGATAATGTATTCGTTAAGACGGGCCATACTCCACAGCTTTTGCTGTCGTTCATGGGCCAGCTTTTCACTGGCCCGGACCCGGCCGCTTAGAACCAGGGTCAACAGTGCTGTGGCGAAGAAGACCGCGCCTAGAAATCCTGCTTGTGGGAAATTGGGCGGAAAATCTCTACTCAGACCAACATATATCTGCTCGGTAATTACGGCAATTGCGGCCAGTGCGGCAAACAGCAGGGCAGAGCGCCCATCCATGATCAGGGCGCCGCCGGTTATGGATATCGCGATCAGCATGCCCAGGCCGCTTTCAATGCCGCCGCTGGCATGCATCAACAGGGTGATTGCCAGAATGTCTGCCAGCAGGATCAAATACACCTGCTGTTCGGAATTGGGTGATCCCCAATACCAGAAGACGGCAGAAACCAGGGTCAGTCCGCTGTAAAGCGTTGCGGTAAAGCCGAACAGGTTGGGGGCGTGATGGCCGAGAAAATCGGGGCCGGTGTCAGAGTAGAAAAAAAAGATCAGCGCCAGGGAGAGAATAATTCGATAGAGTAGGAACAGCCTCAATGAACGCCAGTTGGAGTCGTCAGCAGACGCCTGAAGGTCTGGGTCCGGCAGTCGGGAGTGAGTGGTTGGATCAAACCAGCCAAGCATCTGTTTCCTCATTTAGTCTTTTTTGAATAGTTCCTGATGTTCGCGAGTGCAGAAAAAGTCATCGCCGTGATGGACCGCCTCGCCGCGTGGCAGGTGTAGTCCACAATAAGCGCACTGCACACTGTCTACCGATTTAGCGGTTCGAGGTCCCTCTTTCTGTAATCGGTTTTGACGCAGCAGATGGCGAATTATCAGTATGACTGCCCAAATGGCCAGTCCGAGGAATAGATAGCGTCCCATTGAGTTGTTTTGTCTGGATGATGTTTTTGAAATAATAACACCTTGAGACCTGTCTGGCTGAATCCTGAGTTATCGCCTGGAAGGAGTACGCATGAATCTGTCTGTTCAAATCGCCCAGTTGAATTTTCTGGTCGGGGATATCGAAGGAAATGCACAGCGGGTGATCGAGTTGGCGCAAGCAGCGCAACCAGATGTGCAGGCTATTGTCTTTCCTGAGCTGGCGCTGACCGGTTATCCTCCCGAAGATCTTTTGCTGCGGGATGATTTTATCCAGCGGGTCGAGTTGGCGCTGCAGAAGGTGCAAGCGGCAGCGGGCGAGACTTGCCTGATTCTCGGCTATCCCCGGCGTGTGAATGGCCTGCTCTATAATATGGCGGGCGTCTTTCAAAAAGGGGAAATCATCGTTGAGTATCAAAAGCAGCTACTGCCCAACTACAGTGTTTTTGATGAGAAACGTTATTTTACCCCCGGAAATAGGGCGGCCACCTTTGAGTTAAATGGCGTAACGGCCGGGATTACCATCTGTGAAGATATCTGGTCACCCGAGCCGACAGCAATGGCATGCGCCGCTGGTGCGCAATTGCTGTTCAATCTCAATGCCTCGCCGTTTCATACCGGTAAGGCCCCGGAGCGGGAGAGTCTTGTGCAGCAGCGCGCCCGCGAGCATGGCATCCCCATTATCTACACCAATCTGGTGGGTGGTCAGGATGAACTGGTGTTCGACGGCGGATCCTTTGTGGTGGATGCCGGCGGGAAGATCAAGCAGCGATTGCCATTCTATGCCGAAGCACAGACCTTGATAAGGTTCCGGACTGCATGATGGGCCGGATCCCCGGGAGAATGAGATCGCGCCACATCTCTCGGAAGAGGCGGCCGTCTATCAGGCGTTGGTGCTCGGGGTCAGGGATTATGTCAGGAAAAATGGCTTCAATGGCGCAATCCTGGGCCTCTCGGGAGGCATAGACTCAGCGCTGACAGCGGCGTTGGCGGTAGACGCCCTTGGCAAGGACCAGGTCGAGGTGGTGATGATGCCATCACGCTATACCGCAGACATGAGTAATGAGGATGCCGAAGAGGAGGCGCGGGCGCTGGGAGTCATGCATCGCTCAATACCCATTGAACCCGCATTCAAGGCCTTCACCGAGATGCTTAAAGAGGAGTTTGCCGGTCAAGCGGCTGATGTCACTGAGGAAAATATCCAGGCGCGCTGCCGTGGCATCATTTTGATGGCGATCAGTAATAAAAAAGGCAGAATCCTGCTCACTACCGGCAACAAAAGTGAGATGTCAGTCGGATACGCGACCCTCTACGGCGACATGGCGGGAGGCTTTGCACCCATCAAGGATGTGCCCAAGACCCTGGTGTACAGGCTCTGTGAATATCGCAACACGCTGTCACCCGTCATTCCGCAGCGGGTGATCGACCGTCCTCCGTCGGCGGAATTGGCGCCGGACCAGAAAGACAGTGACTCCCTGCCTGACTACGAGGTGTTGGACTCGATTCTTGAGCGCTATGTGGAAAAGGATCAGAGTCCCGCACAGATTATCGAGGCGGGTTTCGATGCGGAAATCGTCAAGCGGGTTGTGCGCATGGTGGATCGGAATGAATATAAACGACGTCAGGCCCCCCCGGGAGTCAAGATAACGCGGCGTGCATTTGGCCGCGACCGCCGGTATCCTTTGACCTTTGGGTAAGCGCACTGGGTATTGGACGCCTAATATGCAGGGCGTTAAACTTAATCGATTATTTCAAACTCAAGTATCGCCAACTGGAGCAGAAGCGCAATGAAAAAAGTCGAGGCAATCATCAAACCTTTCAAATTGGAGGATGTGCGCGAAGCATTGTCGGAAGTGGGTATTACCGGTATGACCGCTACCGAGGTCAAGGGATTCGGCCGGCAGAAGGGGCACACTGAACTCTACCGTGGGGCTGAGTATGTAGTGGACTTTCTCCCCAAGGTTAAGCTTGAGATGGTGGTCAACACCGATCAGGTTCAGTCCTGCATCGAAGCTATCACCAATGCAGCGCGAACCGGTAAAATCGGCGATGGCAAGATTTTTGTAACGCCGATTGAGCAGGTTATCCGGATTCGCACAGGCGAGACGGACGAGGCGGCGATTTAACTCTCGGACTGTATCACGCCAACAGACGCTTGATTACCTGATTCCCATCTGCTAGTTGATGGTGGTCAGGTAATCAGTTCTCATCCAGCTTAAATGCATCCCAGATCGAGCCAAAAATACCTTTTCCACTCTCCCCTTCTTCACCGGCCAGGATGCCGTTTTGCAGATTCAGCGCCAGCACGCGATTTGCATCCCCCGCCAGGGCCGTCAAGCCGAGTTTGGTATAAGCCGCGACCATGATCTCCAGGGCGTCCCTGACTGCATCGGTGCGCTGGAAATTGGTGACCACGCGATTGGCCCGGTTGGCGGCGGCCAGGTAGGCGCCGCGCTCCATGTAATAACGCGCGACATGGATCTGGTATTTCGCCAGATTGTTACGCAGGAAAAGCATGCGCTGGCGTGCATCAGCTGCATATTTGCTGTCGGGAAAGAGACGGACCAGTTCGGTGAAGTCGTTGAAGGAGTTCAGGGTGGCTCCTGCATCCCGTTGTGAGGGGTCAGTCGGCAGGAAGCGGCTGGTGAAGCTTTGATTGCGATTGTAGTTGGCCAGGCCCTTCAGATAGTAGGCATAATCCACGTATGGGTTTTTCGGATGGAGCTTGATGAAACGGTCGGCCGCCGCAATAGCCGAGTCTGGTTCTCCGTCTTTGTAGTGCACGTAGATGACATCCAGCTTGGCCTGAGTGGCGAAACGCCCAAACGGGTAGCGGGCCTCCAGTCCCTCGTAGTATTTGATGGCTTGTTCATAGTCACCATCGTTCAGGGCGCTCTTGGCTTCAGAGTAAAATTGGCTGGCGCTCCAGTCCTTGGTTTTGTCGATCTGCTCCGGCATGGCGCAGCCGGCAAGAAACAAAACAGCGATGAGCGACCGAAGCAGTTGATTCGCGGGCATGATTGACACTATACAAAGCATATTAGAATGACCCTGCAGTATAACGGAAAGCGAAACCTGGCGCATAACGATGTCGATTGATGAACAAACTACTGGCGGCGTACTGATCTCCCGCGTCAGACGGGAGCATATCGGCATGCGCGTCGATCAGGTTTTGTCTGAACTCTTCAGTGAATTCTCGCGCAGCCGTTTGCAGCGATGGATCAAAGAGGGACGCGTCACCCTGGACGGAAACCCCTGCCGGGCAAAGGATAAGATTCTGGGCGGAGAGGAGATCGAACTGCAGCCGATGCTGAGCAAGGAGGTGAGCGTCCAGGCTGAGGCCATCCCGCTGGAGATAATTTTTGAGGATGAAGATCTCCTGGTTATCAATAAGCCCGCCGGGCTGGTGGTGCATCCGGCGACCGGGAATCCGGATGGCACGCTGTTGAATGCCCTGCTGCATCATCAGGGCGATTTAGACAAGATTCCGCGGGGCGGTATCGTACATCGTCTGGATAAAGAGACCAGTGGCCTGCTGGTAGTGGCGAAGACCCTGCAGTCTCAAACAGCCCTCGTCAACCAGTTACAGGCGCGCAGCGTGAAGCGGGAATATCGGGCGATTGTGCAGGGCCTGCTGACCACCGGGGGGAGCGTGGATCAACCTATTGGAAGACATCCGGTGCACCGGGTGCGCATGGCGGTGCATCCATCCGGCAAGCCTGCAGTGACGCACTATCGGGTGCTGGAACGCTACCGCGCCCACAGCTATCTGCGGGTCAACCTGGAGACCGGCCGTACCCACCAGATTCGGGTGCATATGGCCTATATTCACCACCCGTTGCTGGGCGATCCGGTATATGGCGGGCGCTTGCGCATCCCGGCCGGGGCGTCGCCCGAGCTGCAGCAGGCATTACGCAGCTTTCGCCGCCAGGCGCTGCATGCCGCCAGGCTGGAGCTGCAGCACCCACGCTCAGGTGAGTTGATCGCCTGGGAAGCACCGCTGCCGGAGGATATGCAGCAGATGCTCAAACAGCTGCAACAGGATGCGGGGCTTTGATGAACCTGCTGCGACCCGAGTGGCCGGCTCCCCCCGGGGTGAAAGCGGTGATCACAACCCGGGCGGGCGGGGTGAGCCTGGGGCCGTTTGCGAGCCTGAATCTTGGTGACCATGTGGGTGACGACCCGCTCGCGGTGGCTGGAAACCGTGCGATTCTGCGGGAGCAGCTTGGCCTGCCGGTGGAGCCCCATTGGTTGACCCAGGTGCACGGATGCCGGGTGGAAATGGCTGAACAGGCCGGGCCGGGATGTGAGGCGGATGCGATTTGCGCGCAGCAACCCTGGCGGATCTGTGCGGTATTGACCGCCGATTGCCTCCCTTTATTGATCTGTAATCGTCAGGCGGACCGGGTCTGCGCCGTGCATGCCGGTTGGCGCGGGCTGGCCGCCGGCGTCATCGAGGCCGCGATTGCCAAGCTGGACAGCCCGGCGTCTGATCTGCTGGTCTGGCTGGGACCGGCCATTGGTCCCGGCGCCTTCGAGGTTGGGGCGGACGTTCGGCAAGCCTTTGTCGCCCAGGACGGCGGCGCGGAAACAGCCTTCAAGCCGATCGGCGCGGGCCGCTGGCTGGCGGATATTTACACCCTGGCCCGGCAACGGCTCGCCGGACTGGGTGTGGGGTTCGTTGGCGGTGGAGATTACTGTACAGTAACTGACGAAGAGCGTTTTTTTTCCTATCGGCGGGATGGCGTCACCGGACGCATGGCTTCGCTGATCTGGCTTGAACCGAGTGTTAACCGGAGGAGTGATCCTGATGGATTGGCAAATGTTGACCCTGGTGGGTGAAGACCAGCCGGGCATTGTGGCCCAGGTGACTGAGGCGCTGTACAAGGGCGGCTGTAGCTTGGGGGAGACCTCCATGATACGGCTCGGGGGAAATTTCACCATCATGATGATGGTGCGTGATGGCGATAAATCCATCCAGGCATTGATCGAGCCGGTGGCGGAGAAGCTGCAGCTCCAGTTCCACCTGGATCTGATCCGCGGCGCCCTGCATCAGCATCGGGTGCCCAATTTTCAGGTGCGGGTGGTTGGCGCGGACCGCGCCGGGATCGTCGCCAGGTTGACCGGTGCTTTGGCGACGGCGGGTTTCAACATCCTCGAACTGGAGTCAGACGTGGCGGGCAGCAGCGAGCAGCCGCTCTATATCATGACCATACAGGGTTATGCAGAGGCGACGCTGGAGTCGTTGGAGGCGGTTTTGGCAACCGCCAAAGATGCCGACATCGAGGTCAATATTTCACCTATCGAGACCCTCATCGGCTGAGTCTATGGCAATTCTCGAGATATTGAAGCTGCCGGATGCGCGCTTGAAAGAGATTTCCGAGCCGGTAGAGCATTTTGATGATGATCTGGTGCAATTTATCGCCGATCTGGAAGAAACCAGGCTGAACGGACCGGCGGCGGTGGGTATCGCCGCGCCCCAGGTTGGCCGCCTGCAGCGGGTGATCATCATCGACTGCTCCACCACCCGCAAACCCGTGCCCAACCATGGACGACTGGTGCTGGTGAACCCCGAGATCACCGACTGGGAGGGTTTCGAACTGGGGCGTGAGGGTTGTCTTTCGGTGCCGGACTATACCGGCAATGTGATCCGCGCGGAACGCATCAAGCTGACCGCCCAGGATACAGCAGGCGGGATCCTGCGGTTCGAGATGCAGGGCTACGAAGCGCGCGCCCTGCAGCACGAGGTGGACCATCTGGATGGTATGTTGTTCGTTGACCGTCTGGTGAGCCGGCGCACCGACCTGTTTCAGCGCAAGGTCTATCAGAAGGGCGGCAGGAAAAAACGTAGCTGAACACTGACGCGTCGATTTGTGATTAACGATTTCCCCTTTTTCCTGATCCTGGCGGCCGGACTCGGATTTCTTATCTTGCGTCTCAATCGTCGCTGTCTGGAGGCAAATGAAGTGGATTGGGGGAGCGGCTGGCTCAACCGGCTGGATGGATTTATCCGGCTCTTTTGCCGCCACTATCACCGGCTGCCGCCGGTGGATCTGGGGATACCCGAAACCGGACCTGCGATTCTCGTCTCGAATCATATCTCAGGACTCGATCCGATGCTGATGGTGGCTTCGAGCCGGCGTCCTCTCAGGTTTCTGATTGCCCGGGAGCAGTATCAGCGGTTCGGCCTGCAGTGGCTGTTCCATGCCGCAGGCTGCATTCCGGTGGATCGTGAGCGCTCCCCGGAAAAGGCTATGCGCGCCGCATTCAGAGCCTTGCGCAGTGGCGAGGCCGTGGCGCTGTTCCCGCATGGCAAGATCCATCTCGATAGCGATCCGCCGAGAAAATTGAAGGCTGGGGCGGCCAGGCTCGCCATGCACACCGGTGCGCCTCTGGTGCCGATGCGGATTACCGGCGTGCGGCGTCAGGGGCATGTGGTTTCATCGGTTTTGCTGCGCGGGGACGCCCGCATCACTCCCTACCCCTTGATTCAACCTGCGGGTAAGGAACCGGCAGAGCTGCTCGATGAGATACAGCAACTCATTGAGCCATGAATAAAATGGCGCTGCTGACGCCAACCTGTAGGCTGGACGTGGAGCCAGGGAGGTAATCTTTGTATCATGCGCCTCTTTAATGACTTGAACTGCAAGAAAACAATCATTCACAGGCAAAATATATGAAAGTCACAGTTTTTGGATCAGGTTATGTAGGCTTGGTAACCGGCGCGTGTCTCGCGGAAGTGGGTAATGAAGTGATCTGCATGGATGTGGACAGCCGCAAGATCGAAATGTTGAATGCGGGTCAGATGCCGATCTACGAGCCAGGACTGGACCAGATGGTGGCGCGCAACGTCAAAGAGGGGCGTCTGCGTTTCACCACAGACGCCGACCTGTCGGTCAAGCACGGCCTGTTTCAGTTTATCGCGGTCGGTACGCCGCCGGATGAGGATGGTTCGGCTGATCTACAGTATGTGCTGGCCGTAGCTGAGACGATCGCCAGACATATGGATGGTTACCGTGTCGTGGTGGATAAATCGACCGTGCCTGTCGGCACCGCGGATAAGGTGCGCGCCAAAATCCAGGAGACCCTGCAGCAACTGGATGCGAAGCAGGAGTTTGACGTGGTTTCCAACCCCGAGTTTCTGAAGGAAGGCGCTGCGCTGGACGATTTCATGAAACCCGACCGCATCGTCATCGGCACCGACAATCCCCGCACCACCGAGTTGTTGCGGGCGCTCTATGCCCCCTTCAATCGCAACCATGACCGGCTGGTCGCGATGGATATCCGCTCTGCTGAGTTGACCAAATATGCCGCCAACGCCATGTTGGCCACCAAGATCAGTTTCATGAATGAGCTGTCCAATCTCGCCGAGCGACTGGGGGCCGATATCGAGCAGGTGCGCCATGGCATCGGTTCCGACAGCCGTATCGGCTACTCTTTCATCTACCCCGGCTGCGGCTATGGCGGTTCCTGTTTTCCCAAGGATGTAAGCGCCCTGGAGCGCACCGCCCATGAGGTGGGCTACGATGCCCAGCTGCTGACTGCCGTAGAGGCTGTCAACGCCCGCCAGAAGCAGGTGATCTTCAACAAGATCAACAAACATTTCGCCGGCGATCTGCAGGGCAGGGATTTCGCGCTTTGGGGGCTCGCTTTCAAACCGAACACCGATGATATGCGTGAAGCCCCGAGTCGGATGCTGATGGAGGCGCTATGGGAGGCCGGGGCCAGAGTGCGGGCCTATGACCCGGAAGCGATGGAGGAGTGCCGGCGCATCTACGGCGATCGTCCCGATCTGATCATACTGTGAGAACCAGACGGAAACCCTGGAAGGGGCGGATGCTTTGATTGTGGTGACTGAATGGCAGCTGTTTCGCAGCCCCGATTTTGCCAGGCTCAAGCAGATGCTCAAACAGCCGGTGATTTTCGACGGGCGCAATATCTACGATCCGGCCCATTTGAAAAGGGAAGGCTTCAGCTACTATGCAATTGGCCGGGGTGATTGAGCCGACAAAAAAACAGGGCGCCTGCGGCGCCCTGTTTTTGCTCTATAGACCGAATATACTATTAGCGGCCTGCTCCTGCTTGCGCAGATCTACCAGTGAAATTGGTGTCAGCTGCCGGATTTGTCCCCGTCATGCTTGTCTGACTGGCTGCTTCGCTGGCAACAGGATCATCTGATGCTGTGGTGGGATCCTCGTTGGCGTCCATACTGCGCGATGTGCTGGTCATCATGTCATCGTCTTCCAGCCTGGCATCCATGATCTCATTGTGCAGGCTGTTGGTTTCGCTGAGTACTGCGTCGATCTGGTCATAAAGGTCGGGATTGAAATCCAAAAGCGGATGATGGGCCAAGGCATAGCCGCTCATGGTCAGGGAAGCGATAGCCGCAAGCATCGTAGTTTTCAGGATTGTATTTTTCATGGATAATTCCTCTTTGTAGTTAGCAATTTGATGAGGAAATCGTTTCTCCTTGATTACGTTTAGCCTTCATCTGTCTGCTACTTTAGTCACTACCTATTTCCTTGGGATTTCCAGTTTGTTATCGATTTGTTTCGAGTTGTTACTGGGATGCAGTTGCTCACGGTATCTAGGGGGAGTTCGTTGAAAAAGTGTATAGTCGCGTATTGAGTCTGCGGGGCTTAGAACATAAGCTGTAACTCTTTGGGAAGATGTCAGGTTATCGAAAATGAAAAAAATAGACAGGTTAAAAGCGCTTACATTAATTTTCTCTCTGTTGCTCAGCAATGCTGACAGGAGTTGTTTTATCGGGTGTTTGGGCGGCCGATACAGCGGAAAATGATGTAGAGGAAACGGATCAAACAAAGGAAGGGATAAAAAAGCCCGGTTTTTATACCGACTCCTTTCATATACTACCCGAGCTGCAGATTACGGCCTATCACGATGACAATATCTATGCCACCAAGACAGCTAAGGAATCGGATGTTGTCACCATACTCTCGCCTACCCTGAAGATCGATTCACGTTGGGACCGGCATAGTTTGAAGATGAATGCCGGGGCGAATCTCGGATACTACACGGACAATACCGATGAGAGTTATGAAGACCTGTGGGTAGAAGCCAGTGGAAGATATGAGCTTAGCTCAAACACCAATCTGTTTGGCGGCGCGGGATACAACAAAAAACATGAAAGCCGGGATTCCAAGGAGAGCGCGCAGAGCACAGAAGAACCTACCACCTATGAAGTGCAGAGTATGCAGTTGGGCGGCAGGCATCAGCTGGCGGACTATGTCATCAGGCTGGGCCTGACCCATGAAAAGCTGGATTTCAACAATGTCGGCGATCTGAGCAACGATGACCGGGACAGAACTCACACCGGGCTGGGTCTGCGGGTGACAAGAGGCCTGGATAAGCAGACCAGAATATTTGCCCAGGGGCTGCTTAACGAACGCGATTATGATCTGGAGCCGGAGATCGAAAACCGGGATTCCAGTGGTTACTCTGCTGCGGTCGGTCTGATTAAAACATTTGGCAAGAAGGACCGGATTGAGGCCTATCGTCGGCTGTGCTCTCACAGGATTATGATGACGCCGGGTTCGATACGGTGACTGAACCCGATTTTGGGGTCAGTCTGCGCTGGTATCCGGCGGAGACATTCAAATTCACCGGTAATCTGAACCGGACATTGAGCGAGACCACCCAGGAGGGGGCTTCGGGCTACCTCTATACAAAACTCAATCTGCAGTTGGATAAGCGGATGTTCACGGATTATGTCGGCTACCTCAGCTACAGCTATGGAGAGGCGGACTACCAGGATTATTCGCGGGAAGACTCACTCCACTCGTATGGCATAGGGCTGAATTACTATCTTAGCCCCCATCTGTTTCTTTCCGGCGGTTACAGTCATATCAGCAACGATTCGAATGATAACCAGTACGACTATGAGCGGAATCTTTTTCTGATTACCTTCAAGGCCAAACTGGCGCCCTGATTCAACCTTCTGCAACTGCCGCCGTTCCAGGCGGCAGGTCAATTTATGCCCTGCTGTCGGGCTATACAAATTCCAGTTTCAAAACCGCCTCAGGGTGATTGTTGATCGCTCTCGACCTGCTTCGAGTCCTGTGTGTTGGATATACCCGTCAGTACCCATTTCATTATCAGCCTATTTAATGGCTGTTAAGGCAACGGTATGAGACGGTTCGCTCAGGCAGTCTCCATAACGGTACGATTCTAGGTTTAAGTTCCCTGGAGGGATTGACCTGGATCAAAAAAACTAATCTGACCTAGGGTTTTACCTAGCTATATTCGAATCTTCTTTGGTGTATATTTTCCCTCGCTTGGTCAGAAATTCCCACTTGATGGGGATTGGTAATAATAATAGTTTTAAAAAACAGCAGGTTACCATGTTTTTAAAACGGTCGCGTTTTTTTGACGCTGCCTGCGTAGGGAATCATAAAAACAATGATCGAAGAGGAGGTGAAATTCAACAAGACTTTTTGAGCGTAGTTGCGCTCCAATTCAGGCCGGAGGAAGGTCTTTTCGTTGTGGTCGCACTTATTCACGTAGTTCAATACCTATAACTCCCAGGATCTAACCCAAGGAGAGATCTTAACTATGAAGCTTAAAACATTAGCCGTGCAAATAGCGGCGCTCTCGGCAATGAGCGCACCGTTGTTTGCGGATGACGGCGCATTACTATCGAAAGATATGTCCCAACAAGAGGCGGACCTCTACGCTTGTCCATCTCATGGTGAACATGCATTCACCAGAATGATGAACTTTCGCGTACCCGCTCAGGCATCCAACGGCGAGCCGGTAGAGATCGAGTATATCAATGCCGACGATACCCTTGTTGGTACCCTGACAACTGCCAAGCCTTTGGTCAGTGTCTATGTCTACGGTCCAGTACTTGGCGTTGAAGGTGCGGAAGGCTTCCAGGGCCACGGCAAGCGTGAGGTCTATGCCTCGATCAGTCTGGATGACGGCACCACCTGGAAAACCACTGATATTTCTCAATCAACTGACCTGAGTTCCTTCACCACCACAACCCCGATCCCGGTCCCAGGTGACTACTGCGAAGAGATTCCACTCGACTGGAACTGTGAAATCTATGGTACATGCGACGCGGTTGCAGGCAATGCGGTGAATACCGACAACATGCTGGCCAGTCTGAACGTGGCCATGTCCTCTGCTGCCGATTCTGACGAAGACGAAGACGATGACGATAATGATGCGGCTGATGATGGCGTACCCGTTATCGAAGAAGCATCCTGGGAAGATGTAAACAGCACCTTCGGTCGTCTGGAAGTGGAAGGCGAAGCTGATTCCCGTGATCGCGTTGATATCATCAATGGTGTGACCGGTGAGCTGTTGTTCCGCGTACGCGCCGACCGCGATGGTGAGTTTGAGCGGGAACGTAATGTTCCTGTAGCTCAGGCTCCTTGTACTGTCGCCGCCGTGGTTGACGGTGTGACCAGTGAAATCGTGCACGTTGAAGACGCCCCTGAAGGCTGCGTGGGTGAACCCGAGCCACCGATTCCGGTTACCTATGAATATCCCGGTGACAACAACAACGTCTTTCACGCAGTGGCTGGCAACAAGATCCTGATCGCATGGCAGAGCCGTTATTGCCAGGCAGGTTCTCCCGCCTCTACCCGTGACGTCGATGCGATTGCCACCTATCTGGAAATCGATAACACTGCCGACCTCTACCTGAACGATCTGTTTGGTGTACAGGGTTCCCAGGGTTCCATCGACTACGAGACAGAGGGTTTCCCACAGGTTGGTGAGATGCCTTTCAACTGTCTGTGGACCGCGCGCGGCGTGCTGCGCGAAGACCCTGAGAATCTGGGCACCACTGAAGTGGTCTGGTTCAAGAACGAGCGTCTGACCTCTGGTCGCCGTGACCTGACCCGCATTGAGACCCAGTGTTCAGTCGGTGGCGGTTGCGCTATCACCTGGCAGGAAGATCCTGTCGGTCTGCGTCCGGGTGAGGGTGAAGGCCCAGGCACCGGTTGGGCCGGCGCTACCACCAACAGCCAGACCGATGTTTGGTACAGCTACCTTCCTTGGGATGAGTTCGACACAGTAGATTGTGGCGGTACTCCAACTCCGATGCAGGAATGTGCCGATCTCGAGTCCAAACCTCTGGGTTATGTGCCTTTCGCCGTACCCATGCGTCTGACCAACAACGCCCGTTGTAACGTCCCGGTAACCGGTGAGGAAGTCACCTACTGTAACTATGGCGTTGCCGAGGCCTATGGTCTGAAGGACTACTGCGCCGATACCACTGAGATCCCGCTGGGTCCGCAAGATACCATGACGCCAATCTGTGTCGCCGACACCGATCGTGACGGTACTGCCGATCTGCCGAATGTGGCTAATACCGCAGCCAGCCGCCCACGTCTGAATGTACAACCGCGTGACACCGATGGTGATGGCGTGGCCGACGACGCCTATGTTGTTGTCGCATCGGAAGAAGACAAGGGTCTGGGTCGTTTCGGCTTCCCGAACGACGTTGCATGGAATGGAACACTTGAGGATACCGCTGTACCTTGTGGTGACCCCGATGTGGATATGGAAGACAACTGTATCGAAGCCGATATCGGTAAGAATGCCTTCTACTTGAGCTTCGCCATGGGTGATGCCAGTTCTTCCGACAGTGAGCCTGAAATTGGTCTGTTGGACAACCTTGTGGATCAGGGTGCTCAGATCAACCGCCCAGAAGTCAACTGGATTACCGGTACCTACTTTCCGGTAATGGATACCACAGATATGTGGGATTTCGGTGACTACAACTACCTCCTCTTCAACAACATGATCGCCCGCCGTACCGCAATGATGTCTCAGTCCATTGCCAAGACAGCGACCGGTACCAGTGGTCTGCTGGCCATGCCGTTGTTCAAAGAGGGTATCCTGAACCAGGGTGGTCCTGCTGACATCCAGGCAGTACGCGTGATTGCCGATGTGATCGATCAGACTAACGACAACCCATACAGGCCGGAGAACCTGGTGTGCGAGAATAAGTTCTTCGAAGATGGCTCAAACCCATACTATCCGTATGGCCTGTGCATGATGCCTACCCTCAACCTTTCCGGTAAGACCCCCTATACCTGTGAAGCCAGTGGCGACAGCAGTGCGGACTGCCCCGGAATCAACGACGGTTTTACTTGTACAGATACGGAATTTGGTCAACAGTGTCTGACCGATATCGATCCGGAAAATCAACAGCTGTTTGCTAAGCTGCTGGAATGGTACGAGTGCCCGGGAGCCAACGAGACCAGCACCATCACACCTGCCTGTTATACCGAGCCTGTCAGTGTTGTTCTCGACACCAACCTGGACGATGCAGCCTGGTACATGCCGCTTGACGTTGCCAAGGCCCATCGCGGCTATCTGGACGGTGACTTTGTCATGATGCTGTATGCCACGTCTCCGAACTGGAAGCTCAACACCGTGGGTCGCGACCGCTATGACCTGTATCTGCGTCGCTCCTTCGACGGCGGCGTAACCTTTACCACCACGCCTTACAGTTCACGGCTAGCGATGGCGTAACTTACAGTGGTTCTGGTACCACCACCTGCGAAACCATGCGTACCGGCGCAGATGCGACCTCTACGGATGAGCGTCACAACTGCACTACCTATGAAGCTGGTGTAGATGAGCAGTCCCGCAACATGTCGCAGCTGAAGTCCATGCGCTTCACCGTATTGGATCCACGTTATACGCCTAACATGCCTGAAATGGGTGATGTGACAGCTCTGCTGGATGAGTATGGCGCGATCTTCTTCAATGATCCTGCACTGGGCGTGATCGGTGATCTGCCTTCTTCAGATCTGCGTAGACCGGATCGTTTCCACATCGTCTTCGAGTCTGGCGACAACACCACGGTTGCAGTGGGCGAGGCCGAGCCTCTGAATCTGGACTATGGTCGTGGCTTCAACTTCGGCGATCATTTCCAGGTCTGGTATGACGAGATCTTGGAAGGTGATGTGATCGACGGGTCTACTTCCTGCTATCCAAGTGATCCGCATGGTGACGTTGATGTCGACACCGAGTTCGTGGTTGGATCCGGCTTCTGTAACGAGTTTGACACCCTTGAGGGTTCTCAAACTGCATTGTCAGAAGAAGCCAGTATGACTGCCAGTGCCGCGGGCGACTTCCTCTATGCAGTATGGGGTCAGGTCAATCTCGACCAGCAAACTCTGGAAGACATCGGTGGTGAATCACACTTCCGCCGCGTATGGTGGATCGATGGTTATATCCCCTCTGATGCCTATGAGCCGGGACTGGGTCAGTAGTAAGTGACCATACATAACAACTAACGCGTCTTCGGACGCATAAACTGAACGGCGGGTTGTCCGAAAGGACACCCGCCGCTTTTTTTAATGTAAAATATCAAAAAAATTTATAGTGAATCACAGCGCGTCCGTCAGATGCAGCGCGTGAGAAAATCAAACAGAACCATTTAAAGAGAGTGATCGATCGATGAAGCATATCAGTCTATTTATAACCCTTGGAATTTTCAGTTTTCAGACCCTGCAGGCGGTTGAGCTCTGTACACCGCAGGAGGTCGAACACCCCAATATCAAGGAGCGGGCCAGGACTGTGCATTTTGCGGATGGCCATCATGTGACTCTGATAGGACATGTCCACGGCGAGCGTAAATCGCTGAAGAATTTTGCTGGCTGGGTCCAGCGGCCTGATGATGAATTGAGCACGAATGAGTGGCGGGATCGTGTTGAAGCATTCATCAAGAAGAATGAAAAGACGTTGACACATGCCAAACAGGACCTGGGATTTTTGCGGGCAACCCTCTGGAATGCTCAGGAGCCCATTTTCGTGGCTGTCGAATCTCAGGATGATGATGTGGCCGGACATGTGCAACGGGCGATGAAGGTCAGGTCGGCACTCGCCAAAGAGGCCTCCAAGCGTGAAATTGAGAACACCCAGCTGTTGCGGGATGCGGAGTTGATCTACATGGGGGGTGTGTTCTACTCCCACCTCTACGACAGTGAATTGAAGCAAAACTATGAACTGCTCGGCATGGAAGGCACGGAAGAGGGCGTTATCCTGCAGAAACAGGGTAAGAAGAAAATGCGACTTGCCAAGAACCGACTTGCGAAAATAAAAGAGAACCAGGGCTTGGATCAGGATATCGTGGATAAGGCGATGGCCTATGTAGTCGATGAGATGAATGCGTCGTATGATGATGTTGCTAACATCCTTGCCTACGACCACGAAATGATCAGGGGCCGGATTGAAGCCAGATACCGCAACCTTGAGCCTAAGGTGAGAGGCGCTGTGCTCTCATATCTCTTCGGTTATCTGGATGTTCTGCGCGGCATGAAGAAAAGGGACGTGTTCTTTTCCCGCAAACTGACAGTGGCCGCTCAGAAGCAATCAGGCATCTTCTATTTCGGTGAAGAGCATCTCGAATCCATTGGCAAGCTTCTCGAACTCGACTGCCACCTCATCAAGGAGGGCAACCCCATCATCATGGAAGAGTTGAAGCAAGAGAAGATTGATGAAATGTAATAGCTGCCAGGGTCGTCAAACTTTGTGTTGAATCTCTGGGCTCTGGGGGTATTATTCACCGCTGCTTGCAGCGATTGAAAAGCATTGCGATGAAATCTGTGATTTCGGGCAATTCATCTTGATACCCCATCAGTTTGCTGCGGGTAGTTTATTTATGATTGAGATCTGAAATTGGCAACGATTGGCTGAGCACCTCGTGCCGCCAATAGGGATTGGCCGCAGTCAGTCGTGGGGGCTGTCTAGCCAAGAAACCCCCGGCAGAGAGACTGCTCCACGCTACGGCTTGTGGACAACTCTGCCGGCAGGTTATCAATTACTTACCGCGCTTAGAGCCCCCTTTTTTGATGCTGGACACAGCACCCGACGCGCCGCCACTGGCGCTCGCCGTTCCGGACGCCGCCTGGCGGGATTCATAGCCCATGCCAAAAAAGGTCCAGTCGTTATGCTCATCCACATCCTCATCCCAGTCCTCGATGTTGGAAGGCTGGGTTGAGGTGTCGGGTGGGCTGGCTGCTGTCTCATCCGCCAAGGCGCCATTTGCCGCCATGGCCAGGAAGAGAGTGAGTGTCAGCAGAGGTAGTTGTAAACGCATGTTCAATCCATTTCTGAGGTTAATTCAGTATACACTCAACGACCGCCACCGCCACCGCCGCCGTTACCGCCACCGGAGCCTTTGCCGCTGAAGGCGCCGAAGGAACCGCTCTGCTGTTTGTGCTGGCCACTCTCCATCTCTCTATATTGATGCTGGTGCTGGTTTTGGACCTTCTTCTGCTCACCCTTTCCGTCTTGCTTGGTCTGGAGCTGCTTGCGCAGCTTTTGAGCATCGTCCGGAGACTGCTCGTTGACCCGATGCTGCAATTCGGTAGCTTTTTCGGTATTCATGAACTGCTGGCCGTCTTGGGCAATTTCTGCGGGCAGCCCGGCTTTGATTTGCTCAGCTGAAAACTTGGTATCTGGAGTGCTGCAAATACATTGCCTCCGGCAAGCGCCAGCGCCAATACGATCGGAAATGTCACTGCTTTGGGGGAATGGTTCATCATTATCTCCGTAATGAGTTAATCTATAGGATCTGTAACGATAAGATTAGATCGAACCTGTTTCTTCTGTATTTCTGAAAGCGTTTAAACTGTTACAGTATGTTTCTCTACAGGAGAAAATACCTGAATAAAAACAGGGTTATACTGCCCATTCCCGTTAGGATCGAACATATTATGGATCTCGAGAAAAAAAAGATACTGGTCGTCGATGATGACGATAAACTTCTTGATCTGGTCATCAAATATCTGAGCAAGGAGGGCTTCCATGTGGATGGGGTCCTGAATGGCCAGGAGATGGATAAATATCTCACCACACATGAGGTTGATCTGTTTGTACTTGACCTGATGATGCCGGGAGAGGACGGCCTTTCGATTGCCCGCCGCCTGCGTACATCCAGTGCTGTGCCTATCCTTATGCTGTCGGCCCGGGGCGAGGACATCGACCGGATAATTGGTCTGGAAGTGGGTGCGGATGATTATCTGGCGAAACCCTTCAATCCCCGTGAACTGTCCGCCCGGATCAAGGCGATCCTGCGCCGTGCCACTGAGACCAGTGAACACAAGGAAAAGGATGATCCGTCGGTTGAAATCTATAGGTTCGGTGGCTATGTGCTGAATCTGACCACCAACTCTATCGCCCATGATGGTGAGCCCATCAATCTGACATCCGGTGAATTTTCGTTGCTCGAGGCCTTCGTCAAGAATCCCAATCGGGTATTGAGCCGCGATCACCTGATCGAGCTGATCAAAGGGTACGAGCGGTCACCTTATGACCGGAGTGTCGATGTGCGTGTGACGCGCTTGCGTAAAAAGCTTGAGGTAAATCCGGAACAGCCGCAATTTATCCGCACTGTCTGGGGAAAGGGTTATATCTTTACTCCCAAGGGTGACCGTGACGACAGGTGAAACTCTCAGTCAAGCCTAAGACCCTGTTTGGGCGCACTGCCCTCGCATTTGCTTTCGCTTTCCTGGTGTTCACCCTCTTTTCCCTGGGTGTGCTGACCTATTTCGTGGCGATGCCGTTGACCAAGCGCGCCGCAGATGATCTTTCTGCTTTGATTGTGCTGGGAACCCAGATCTGGGTCGAGTTGCCGCCAGGCACCAGGCCCGATTTCGAGCGCGAAATGATGGCCAGACACAATCTGTTTATCGGCACTGCAGGGCAGGCCCTGCCTGTCCATGAATCGAGCCACATCTATGTCGAGTATCTTGAAACGGCCCTGCTGGAGCGCACCGGGCAGCAACAGACGGTGCTGGTGAATGAGGCTATGCCGGAGTGGGGATGGGTGGATGTCGACATGGGCGGACGCACCATGCGGGTCGGATTTACCGAGGACAGACTGGTTTCGCAGATTCCCCTCACCCTGATCATGATGGTGCTGATGGGCACCCTGATAGCGGTGCTGACTTCACTCTTCATGGTGCGCCGGATTACCCGGCCGCTGGCGGTTCTGGCCGAGGCCACGACCCGTATCGGCAAGGGCAAGAGTGGTGAACCATTGGTGGAGACCGGTGCGACTGAACTGCTTGAACTGGCGCGCAACTTCAATCACATGGAGCAGCAGTTAAAGGTGCTGATGGATAACCGGACCACGCTGCTGGCGGGGATCTCACACGACCTGCGCACTCCGATTGCACGCATGCAGCTCGAACTGGAATTGTTGGACGAGGGGGCTGATCAGGAGTTGATCGCAGGACTCAAACAGAATCTGTCGGAGATGAACGAACTGATCACAGCTACGCTGCAACTCTCCAGGGGGCTGGGTAAGCAGGTTATCGAGCGGGTCGATCTGGAGAGCCTGCTGCGGGAGATCACCGAAGGTTTCCAGCGCCGGGGGGCGGCGGTCAGTCTCAACAGCGAGGGTCCCTGTGCCTGTGATATCTCGGTCAGCGCCTTTAAACGGGTGCTCAACAATCTGCTGGAAAACGCCATCCGTTACAGTGATGATAAACCGGTTGATGTCACCGCCAGGGGTTGTGCGGAAAAGGTGGTGATTCAGGTGATCGACCGGGGGCCGGGCATCCCGGAAGCGCAGCGCGAGCAGGTGTTTCAACCCTTCAGAAGACTCGAGGTGTCTCGCAACCGTTCCTCGGGTGGGAGTGGTCTCGGTCTGGCGATTGTGGAGCAGCTCTGTACCGCCAATGACTGGCTGATTCAACTCAAGGAGTCGGAGCATGGCGGCACCATTGCGGAACTCACTCTTCTGTGTGAAAACAAATCCTGATTAAGTATCCGGACACGCTTTTCAGGTTGTTCCTTTGTCCGGCGCTTGTCGTTTTCTGTCAAAAGCTTGCTGTCCTGACCGGGCGAGCTGGAGACGCCGAATAATAAATCTGTCTCGTCAATCATCACCCTGGAGCTGTCCGCACTTTGTTTCAGAGTGTTTCCAAATTGTTTCAATATGTTTATTTGTTTTTCTGATTGATTTTTGTCAATAAGCGCCTATTGCAAGGAATTATAATCCTACTTAACGTAAGGTTATAAGCCTTAACTGATAATAATAAGTAATAAAAACTGAGACATAAGCAGTAGTAATGAGCGCCGTAAATTACTCCACAGGCGCTCAACCAAAGGATCTGATGCGGACAAAGAAGAGGAGGTGAAATAAAGAAACAGAGTGATGGGGTGGTTCAGGCGACATCAAGGTATCCCTCTGCCGCTGGTGGATGGATAGGATGCCGAAGGGAGGTTGTGCCACGGAACCCACACCTGCGGATGCTGCAAAGCCTCCCGTACTAAAACCAAGGAGAGTTCACAATGAATAAACTCTTGTCGTTTAGCATAGCGATGCTGCTCGCGAGTTCATCCTCATTCGCTGATGACGGTGTACTGCAGATCCGCGACGTATCGAAAACCCCTGACTTGGATACCGAACACGCATCGTTACAACAGCTGTGGTTCAATGTGCCCGTTCAGGCCACCAGTGAGGATATTGAATCCATTCTGTACGAACCTGTCATCGAAGATATCGGCGATTTTGTTACCGAACGTGAATATGCCCGTCCGTTGGTTGCCTTCTACGAGGATGGTCATGTCGATATGATTCTGGAGGGTTCGGGCGGATTCTACGGCCATGGCGAGCGTGACATGTACGCTGCATTGAGCCTGGATGATGGTGATACCTGGAAGCGGGCCAACGTCTCCCGCTCCGCCGACAAGAGCTCGATCAAGGTCGACGGTGAATGGTATCCGGGGGATGTGTTCCGTAACTTTACCACTGCGGCTAGCAATAAGGTGCTCGCGGTCTGGGCCAGCCGCTTTTGTGACAGCGGTAATCCCAACTATTCGATGGAGCTGGATGAGATTTCAGCCATCTTTGCCTCCGAGTTCGTCGATACGAGTCACCTGGGTGACGAGTCATACTGCACCGACGAAGATGCGGATGACGATACTCCCACCGTCTGCACCTATTTCGAGGACTACTGGCACGTGTCAGGTTCTCAGAAGGTAAAGGACTTCGCCGAGGAAGAATATCCTGCGGTGGGCGAGGTGCCCTATGGCTGCATGTGGGCCGCTCGCGGTACCCTGGAACTCCTGGATGACGATGACGAAGAATATGGCATCGTCTGGCGTCAGGCCGAGCGCTTGAGTTCCGGTGTGCGTGATGCGCATCGTATGGAAGCCGCCTGTGTGGGCGGCGCCGGTTGTGTGATCACCTGGCAGGAAGACCCGGAAGGTCTGCGTCCCGGTAAGGGCGAGGGCCCCGGCGAGGGTTGGAGCGGCGCCATTGCGCACCACGAGACCGATATCTGGTACTCCTATGTGGATTGGGACAACTTCGATCTGGTCATGGACGATGATGTCATTGTGACGATCGACGATTATCTGGAAGAGAATGAGGGTGGCGTACCCAAGGTTGCCGTACCTTTCTCCATGCCGGTGCGGCTCACCGACAACGCCATGTGCCAGGCGCCGGATGAAGGTGAACAAGCGGACGATCCCTACTGCTACATCGACTTCGATGAGAGTGGTACGCCTGACAACTGCGCAGATAGTGTCCAGTACGAGATCGACACACCGGAAGGTCCGACCCAGACCGTCTATATGTGTATCGCTGAGGACGGCCGGCTGATGCGTGGCAACACCGCCTCCACCCGTACCCGTACCAACTTGCGTGGTTATGACTCCGCCGCGGATGCCGCAGAGGGCACCGACAGCGGTTGGGTCATTCTGGCCTATGAAGAGTCCAAGGGCCTCGGCGAGGAGGATGATCTGGATCCCGATAAGATCGATATGGGCAAGAATATCTGGTACCACACCTTCGATATGTACAACCCTGAACTGGTCTCCCAGGGTATGATACTGAACCAGCCGGCAATCTATCCGGACGAGTTCGAGCTCGGTGAACTGACTGGTTATGACCTGGTCGAGGACGATGTTTCCAACTATGGTATCGAGAGTCCCGAAGGTTACTTCGCCATTGTCGATCCCGATCCGATCTACAGTGTTGTGGGTATCGACACGACGACCCTCTACCAGACCGAGATCGCCCGGCGTTACAGCCAGATCACCCAGCCGGCAAGCTGGGCCGGTGACTCCGGCATGGTGGCCCTGGGTATGTACAAGCAGGGCATAGTCCGTCAGGGCGGCCCGGCAGATGTATTTGCACGTCGTTTCATCATCCCGGATGAATTCAATGCAGCTGAAGACAACCCCTTCGACTACGCCAACATGGATTGTGCCGTCCGGCAATTTACCGATGGCGAGAACCCGCGTTATGTGAAGGGTCTGTGCATGTCATCACCGCAGAACCTGTCTGCAACCACCCTGGTGGATTGCGAGGACGGCCTGGACACCTGTGAGGTACTCGACTTCCCCTATGACGATCTGTTCTCCGATATCGACAAGTCTGTGATCCCCGGTGGTATCCCGAAGATGACCGAATGGCGTCAATGCCAGGAAGAGAACCAGTCGTTCAGCGTAATCAGCAGCGGCGACGTCACCTCGTTCACTTGCGACGACAACGATCTTGACGACCAGTCCTGGGAGAACCCGTACGACCTGTCCAAGGGGCATCGCGGCTTCATGTATGGCGACTTCATCATGCAGATGTACGCCTGGTCGCCTAACTGGGAGGCCAATGTCGAAGCCCATGACAACTACAACCTGTATGTGCGTCGCTCCTTTAACGGTGGCGCCAGTTGGACTACCTATCCGGGGTCCGTCTCTCTGCCCGAGGGCGCAGTCATACCGGATAACGTAGTGGCGGATGGCTCAATGAGCTGCGAGTGGTATGGCGTTCCAGGCGCATTGACTGAGTACCCGGCCTGCTTCACCTATGCCGCCGGCGAATACGAGCAGGCCCGTAACCTGTCCCAGCTCATCGGCACTCATGACACGGTGCTCGATCCACGCTTTGCCGGTACCGATCCTTCCTTCCTCGGCGATCTTGTGCTGATGATGGTGGATGGCGAGCTGGTTGCCAGCGAAGATGTGCTGTATCCCGACGATGCGGTGAATCCGTCCGTCTACTTCGCTACCTTCGAAGAGGGTGACACGGAAGAGATCGCAGAAGGCGGTGAAGGAACGCCGATGGATATGTACTACAGTCGCGCCATCAACTTCGGTGACGAGTATGAGTTGGCGGATGTCAACGCCGATGGCATCGCCGATGTCGATGCTACGGATGGTGAGTTCGAGGTCTTCGATAAGCTGGAATGGCATGAACTTCAAGCCGCAGAAGCGGCGTTGAAGTCCAATCCAGGCGGCACCCTGTTCTACGCCATCTGGAACCAGTTCCTGGAGGTCGATGTAGTGGAAGACGGTCACGTCATTGGATCAGTCCTCGAGGAGAGCGATGCGATCGTGCGCCGCACCATGGAATTAGGTGATGACGGTGTGACCACACCGAGTACTGCCACCGGTGACGGTGGTGAAGGCCCCGGTGGTGATGATGGTGAAGATCCTCCGGGCCCCGGTGGAGATGACGACGATGACGATGCAGGACCACCTGATGATCGTCCAGGAGGTCGTGACGACTAGAGCTATGTTGTAATCGGGATTGCTTGACTGAGTGAGCCCGGGTCCGACCGGCCAGGGAACGACCTGACCTGCTCTCAACCGATCAGGGGAAAGTCAGGGCCGGTCGGGCCTAGTTAGATCTTCCTGAAATTCTGCCGCCTCTAACCTGGAGGCGGCATTTTTTATACGAGTGGGACAGGTCTGTCTCAAGGCCCCGGTCTGGGTCGAGAGGAAAGTCTTTCCGCAATGCCAGACTCCAGTCAAATAAGGACTGGGATCCTGGACCTCTGATAAATGGGCCGTAAAGTGGGCGCTGATTGTCAGCTGTCTCCTGATTTCAAGCCCGGCCAATTCACCCCCTCATTTAAATAATATCCAGCATACGGAAATTATTCGGGCTTGCTGGCTGAAACTGCACGATAAGGCGGGCCACCTGTCGGTGTCCCGCCTGTTTTTTTAGGAACTTCTTCCCTCCCTCAATGCGGGAAAGGCTGGGATAGAGCGAAAATTTATGACCAGAGGATCAGGTGAAACCTTGAACCATCTCCCAATCTCCTCCCGGATGGGGGGGACTATTTGACCGAGATTAGCTCCACCTCGAAGATCAGTGCGCTGTTGGGTGGGATGGTCTTGCCGTGGCCCCGTTTGCCATAGGCCAGTTCCGACGGAATAGTGAGTTCCCATTTGGCGCCCTCTTTCATCAGCTGCAGCGCCTCTGCCCAGCCTTTGATGACCTTTTTCACTTGAAAGCTCGATGGCTTGCCGCGCTTATAGGAGCTGTCGAATTCGGTGCCGTCAAGCAGTCGGCCCCGGTATTGCACGGTGACACTGTCTGCAGCGCCGGGGGTCTTGCCTTCGCCCGCTTTTATCTCTTTGTACTGCAGGCCGCTGGGCAGGGTCGCCACACCCTCTTGTTTGGCATTCTCAGTCAGGTAAGCCTGTGATTTTTCCAGGTTCTCCTGGGTTCTTTTGGCTTTGATCTCCTGCAGCGCCTTGTGCCGCTGTGATGAGCTGATCAAAGGCTTGTTGCCTTCGATGGCATCCTTCGCGCCCTGCAACAACATCTCTTGCGTCAGTTCCAACTCCTGACGTTTGATATCCTTCCCCAGCTCAAAGCCGAGAGAATAGATGACTTTGTCATTCTCGGTTTCCGGCTCGATGGCCAGGCTGTTCACACTCCACAGTCCAATGACCGGGAATAAAAGCATCAACGGATTAAATTTCATTTTCGTTCCTTCTCCATGTGTTATTAGAGTTGCCTGGATTGAGAGCTCGGCTCTCATTTCCTGTCCTGGTGTTGTTGATTTAGCAATACCACCTTGACCGGGTGATTTTAGATTTCCGCGATGCTTTTTTACAGTCATTATTATGTGGATGCCAGCCACTGTGCAGAACTTTATTCAGCGACAGACATGGCGGTTCTCGCCCGGCTGGTGTAGAAGGGTAAGATGCTGCGCCATCCGGGATGGCGACACGCAACAAATTGAGTGCTGATCAACGCATGGCCTGAAAACAGCCATGTTCAGGCTGTCGTTTACTTCACCTGCTGTTACCAGTTATTGACGACTCTATCTGAATTCTGTTGTCCGGGCTTACTTGAGTCTGACTCTCTGGATTCGAAGCCCATGCCGAACCAGGTCGACACCGGTGCGTCTTCCTCAGCCCAGCTTTCAATGTTTGAAGGCTGAGACGTATCATCCGTCACCTCGGCGGTGGTTTGCTCCTCTTGGGCCCAGGCAGCTCCGAGCGCCAAGGAGAGTAACAAGAATGTGGTCAATAGGGGGAGACAGGATTCCATCTCTATCCTTTTCCTTAATTGGGTGTGAAAGGTTTTATTGCCGACCTGCACCATCGTCATCCTTCATCTGCTGCTCATCTGACAGTCCTTCGAGCTGGTCCGTGAACCGACTGTTGCTGCCTTCCGCCTGCTGCTTTTGGAGCTGCACCTGCTTGGTCTCTGTTACGTGATGTTCAATGAGGTGAAGACGAAGTTGGCTGTCGTCAGCGATGTTCCTGAACTGTTCGCCGTCCCTGACGATTTCTGCCGGCATCTCGGCGTAGAGTATCTCCCTCGGGTATTCAGTCGTGCGGGCCTCCAGGGTTTCTGCAGATACATGAAAGGCAGCAAGTAACTGGGTAGCCAGCATCGGAAATGAGAATTTCATGATCTTGTTTTGCATGGCGAGCTCCTGCTGCTGTTTATCTGTTCTGCAGGGTAAAGATTAGTGGTTAGCTGTTTCTTTGGTATTTCCAAATCAGTTCAACCCGTTTCAGTCTGTTTCTTTTTATGTTGCGGCATAGGCATGCACAGGTCGAGGATGGCCAAATCCCGGGCTTTGCCTATAATGAGCCGTCTCTATCAGAAACGTTGTGATCGTTATGCAAGTTATTCGTGGTCTGCACAATTTGAGAACGGAACACCGGGGCTGTGTGGCGACCATCGGAAATTTCGACGGTGTCCATCTTGGTCACCAGTCTGTGCTGCGGCACTTGCTGGAAAAAGGCAGAGAATTTTCACACCCGGCGACCGTGGTGACTTTCGAGCCGCAGCCACGGGAGTTTTTTCAGCCGCAGGGTGCGCCGGCCCGGCTGACCAGGATGCGCGAAAAGCTGCGCGCCATGCAGGATGTGGGTATTCAGCGGGTGGTGATCCTTGAGTTCAACCGGCGCCTTGCCTCCATGCCTGCGGAGCAGTTTGTGCAAGAACTGCTGGTGAAAGGCCTGGGTGTGCGGTTTCTTTCTGTAGGGGATGATTTTCGATTCGGTCAGCATCGGGCGGGGGATTTCCAGCTCCTGCTGCAGATGGGCGCGGAGCATGGTTTCGAAGTGGAAAACATGAATACCTACAAACTGGATGCCGACCGGGTCAGCAGCACCCGCATACGTCAGTTATTGACCCGGGGTGAACTGCAGGCGGCGCAGCAGTGCCTTGGACGGCCCTACCGGATCTGCGGCCGGGTTGCTCATGGCGACAAGCGGGGCCGCACCATCGGTTTTCCGACCATGAACGTTAATCTGCATCGTATCGTCAGCCCACTGCGCGGAGTCTATGCGGTCAGGGTTTTCGGCTTGAACGGCGATGCGCTTCCCGGAGTGGCCAATATCGGTAACCGGCCGACGGTGGAAGGAGATCCCCGCTATCTGCTGGAGGTCCACTTGTTCGACTTCGATCAGTCTGTGTATGGCGCTCATGTGCAAGTGGAGTTTGTGCAGAAGTTGCGTGATGAGAAGAAATTCGACTCCTTTGACGCCCTGCGTCAGCAGATCCTGGATGATGCCGCCGCCGCGAGAAGCACGCTGGAGCATGGCAACCAGGGAAAACAGCAGCACTCTGAGTAGGGTGCGCTGTGCGCACCGCTTAGCTAGCTTTTATCAAGCTATTTACGTGTAGAGAAATGCTGTGCACCGCGCAGCTTAGGATTTCCCGGTAAACACTCCCGCCAGGTATTGGTCAATACCTTTGCGCAACAGGCGAGTTTGCGGTTCAATAGATCTCTTTTGTGGATCTTTTATACAGGCAGCCGTCCGTGAGCGACTACAAGCACACCCTCAATCTTCCCAAAACCAACTTTCCGATGCGCGGCAACCTGGCACAGCGTGAGCCGCAGATGCTCAAGCAATGGGAGGATAAACAGCTCTATCAGCAGATTCGTGAAGCCTGTGCCGGGCGGCCGAAATTTATCCTGCATGATGGCCCACCCTATGCCAATGGCGATATCCATATCGGCCATGCGGTGAACAAGATCCTCAAGGACATCATCGTCAAAAGCCGCACTCTGGACGGTTTCGACGCCCCCTATGTTCCAGGCTGGGACTGTCATGGCCTGCCCATCGAACTGCAGGTGGAGAAGAAGGTCGGCAAGCCCGGCAAGAAGGTCACCACCAGCCAGTTTCGCAAGGCCTGTCGTGAGTATGCGGCGAAGCAGGTGGACGGCCAGCGCCGGGACTTCAAACGCCTGGGCGTGTTGGGCGACTGGGAGCATCCCTATCTGACCATGGACCACCAGTTCGAGGCGGATATCGTGCGCTCCCTGGGACGCATCGTGCAGAACGGTCATGTGCAGAAGGGCTACAAGCCCGTGCACTGGTGCACCGATTGCGGTTCCGCCCTGGCCGAGGCCGAAGTCGAATATCAGGACAAGGCCTCCTTCGCCATCGATGTGCGTTTCCCGGTGCTCGACGAGCCATCCCTGATGTCCCGCTGCCACCATGTGCCCGATGGCCTTGGCGAAGGCCCGATCCACATGGTGATCTGGACGACTACCCCCTGGACCCTGCCCGCCAACCAGGCGGTGGCGCTCAATCCGACCCTGGAATACGCCGTGGTGCAGTGTGATGGTGCAATGGGCAAGGAGCGCATGGTGATCGCCGATGCCATGCTCAAGGATGTAATGCACCGCTATGGCATCGAACACTATCACGTGATCGGCTATGCCAAGGGCGAGGCTTTTGAAGGCTTGAAACTGCAACACCCCTTCTATAATCGTGAAGTGCCGGTGATCCTCGGCGACCACGTCACCCTCGAGGCGGGCACCGGTGCGGTGCATACCGCGCCCGGTCATGGTCTCGACGACTATGTGGTGGGCGCCCGTTACAATCTGCCGGTGGACAACCCGGTGGGCGGCGACGGCCGCTTCCTGGCCGGCACCGAACTGTTCGCCGGTGAACATGTCTTCTCCGCCAATGAGAAGGTGATCGAGGTGCTCAAGACCCGGGGCGTGCTGGTGCATGAAGAGCGTCTCAGCCACAGCTATCCCCACTGCTGGCGGCACAAGACACCGATCATCTTCCGCGCCACCCCGCAGTGGTTCATCAGCATGGAATTGAACGGCCTGCGCCAGGCGGCGCTGCGCGAGATCGAACAGGTCAGATGGATGCCCGACTGGGGCAAGGCGCGTATCCAGGGCATGGTGGAGAACCGTCCCGACTGGTGTATCTCCCGACAGCGCACCTGGGGAGTGCCGATCACTTTGTTTATACATAAAGAGAGCGGCGATCTTCATCCCAAGACACCGCAGTTGATCGAACAGATTGCGCAGCTGGTTGAGGCGCAGGGCTTCGAGGCCTGGTTCAACCTGGATGCCGAAGAGCTGCTGCAGGCGGAGGCGGCGCACTATACCAAGGTGACCGATACCCTGGATGTCTGGTTTGATTCAGGCGTCACCCATCACTGTGTGCTGGAGTCCCGTGAGGGCCTGCAGTTTCCCGCCGATCTCTATCTGGAAGGCTCAGACCAGCATCGTGGCTGGTTCCAGTCATCACTCATGACTTCAGTGGCGATGAACGACTGTGCCCCTTACCGGCAGGTGCTCACCCACGGTTTCACCGTGGACGAGAAGGGTGAGAAGATGTCCAAGTCCAAGGGCAACGTGATTGCGCCGCAAAAGGTGCTGAACACCCTGGGGGCTGACATTATCCGCCTGTGGGTGGCGGCCACCGATTACCGCAACGAAATGAGTGTCTCTGACGAGATCCTCAAGCGCACCGCTGACGCCTATCGGCGCATCCGCAATACCGCCCGTTTCCTGCTCAGCAACCTGCACGGATTTGATCCGGCGCACAATCTGCTGCCGCCCGCCGAGATGATCGAACTGGATCGCTGGGCGGTGGACCGCGCCCTGCGGTTACAGAAGGAGATCGTTGCCGCCTACCGGGATTACCAGTTCCATCTGATTTATCAGAAAATCCAGAATTTCTGCACCACTGAGCTGGGCGGTTTTTACCTCGACATCATCAAGGACCGCCAATACACCACCCAGGAGGACAGTCTGCCGCGGCGTTCCTGTCAGACCGCGATGTACCATATCGTGGAGGCCATGAGTCGCTGGCTGGCGCCGATCCTCAGCTTTACCGCGGAGGAGGTCTGGAGGGAGATCCCCGGCGAGCGGGGCGAGAGTGTATTTCTCGAGAGCTGGTATGCAGGGCTGTTTGCCCTGGACGAAGGCGCTAGCTTTGATCGGGCCTATTGGACGCGTGTCATCGAGGTGCGCAATGCAGTGGGCAAGGCGCTGGAGTCATTCCGCGCCGCCGGCAACTCGTCGCTGGATGCGGAGATCGATCTCTACTGCAGTGACGAGCTGAAAGCCCGGCTGGACCGGCTTGGGGATGAATTGCGTTTCGTATTGATCACCTCGGATGTGCGGATTCTGCAGCTGGCTGAAAAACCCGCAGCGCTTGAAGTGAGCGAACTGGCGGATCTGGCCGTTCAGGTGCGGGCCTCCAGCCACGCCAAATGCTCCCGCTGCTGGCACCATCGGCAGGATGTGGGCGTCAGCAGCGAGCACCCGGAGCTGTGTGGCCGCTGTGTGGAAAATGTGACGGGACCGGGTGAAGCCCGGCGCTTTGCTTAAGGATTCAGACGCATGAGTCGCTGGCTGCTGCTCTCTTTCATGGTGATCCTGGCGGATCAGGCCACCAAACAGTTCGCCGAGGCACTGTTGATCGCCTATCAGGCGGTCAACGTGTTGCCGTTTTTCGATCTGACCCTGATGTACAACAAAGGGGCCGCGTTCAGTTTTCTGAGCGATCAGAGCGGCTGGCAGCGCTGGTTCTTCGTGGTGCTGGCGTTGCTTGTCACGCTGGTGCTGATCGGCTGGCTGCGGCGTCTGAAACCGCAGGAGAAGTGGGTCGCCCTCTCGCTGTCGCTGATCATCGGCGGCGCCATCGGGAATGTCATCGACCGCATCCTGTTTGGCCAGGTGATCGATTTCATCGACATCTATTACACAGCTGAAAGCTGCCTGCCGGGGTTCTCCCGCCTGGCAAACACCTGCCACTGGCCGGCCTTCAATCTGGCTGATTCGGCGATCGTCGTCGGGGTAACCATCATGCTCATCGATGCCTTTATTCTTTCTGCGCGGCGCGGAGAACAGCAGTCTTCTGAATAAATTGCCGAATTTCCCGGGCTAGACTTTGAACTGGGCAATCAGATTCTTCAGATCATCTCCGAGATGGGCGAGTTCCTGGCTCTTGTCCGCCGTTTTGGTACTGCCGTGGGTGGCCGTTACCGATAACTCGGAAATGCGCTCCACCCGGCGATCGATGTCTTCGGCAACCTGAGTATGCTCCTCTGAGGTCTGGGCAATGCGGGTGTTGATGTCGGTAATCGTGGCAACCGAGGCGACAATATTATCCAGGGCTTTGCCCGCACGGTTCGCCTTTTCAACCGTCTCCTGGGTTGTTAATAGACCAGTTTTCATCACTTGCACTGCATTCCTCGTGCCTTCCTGTAAGCTCTCGATGATACTGTGTATCTCACTGGTGGATTCCTGAGTACGACTCGCCAGGGTGCGCACCTCATCCGCCACGACAGCGAAGCCTCTGCCCTGTTCGCCTGCCCTTGCCGCTTCTATTGCAGCATTCAGGGCCAGCAGATTAGTCTGGTCTGCGATACCACGGATCACATCCAACACCGATCCGATGGCTTCGCTCTCTGTTTCCAATTGATCGATCACCTGGGCTGCTGCTGCAACTTGCTCCGCCAGGGAATTGATCGCTGTGCCGGTCTCGGACATGGCCTGTCTGCTGACACCGGCCTCATCACTGGCCTCTCGAGCGGCGATGGCCGCGGAATCCGCGTTGCGTGCAATCTCCTTTACCGCCTGGGCCATCTGGGTAATGGCTGTCGCGACCTGTTGTGTCTCCTGCTGTTGGATATTCACGCTTTCATTGCTATGACAAGCAATATCTGCCAATGCATCGGTTGCTGATGTGAGTTGAAGGATAGAACTGTTTGCCTGTTTCAGCGTGTGTTGCATCTTGCTGGCGAATAGATTAAATGCGCCGGCAACCTTGGATATCTCATCCTGCCCATCGTCCGGGATACGCTGGGTCAGATCGCCGTCTCCTTCGGCAATGTCCTGCATCGCGGAGGTCAATCGATTCAGGGGCTGGATGACACGCAGAATGAAGAACAGGCAGAGCGCGAGCAGAATCACGAAGCCGACAATTAAGGTCGAGATGATCTGGTTTGTTACCAATCTTTCTGCCGACGTCTGGATCTGCTGGTGAGCAACATTGGCCGCCTCTGCATGCTGTTGGTTGGCCAGCTTGAAGTTCTCTTGCAGATTGTCGGCAAGGCTCAGTGTCTCTGAATGGATCACTGCCTTGGTCTTACTGCTGCTGTTGTCGATCAGCGTATCGAAACGAGCGCGCATGGCGGCCAACTGGGCATTCAATTCGGTGACACTTAAACCCAATCTGATGCTGCCGATGACCTTGTCATCAAAGTGGATCTGTTTGGTGATCTGCTTGATGTCGGGAGCAGTCGATGCTGCAGAAAATAATTTGTCCAGCGGGGTTCTGCCTTCACCTTTGGCCAACAGCTCAGTGACCATTGGGTTGCTGCGGTTGATATATCGGGTGTAGGGATTGCCGTTCGGGCGTTCATAGACGGCGTAGACCACATGATGATTCCGGTTGGCGACCTTGGTGTAAGCGACCAGGGTGGCAAATTTCTTGCCCAGGATTGCCTCGGGTGCAACCTCCGCCAACATGTCGGCCAGGGCGTCGGCCGTCTCCATCAGGGACTCATGTAAAGCCTCTTCGGTGATTGAGAGTTCCTGCGCCATGCTCTTCACGAGATATTCGGACAACGTGGAGGCGGTATTTTGCTCGGCGTTTTTCACCGAGACCGAGACCTGATCAAGATTATCGCTGAGGGTTTTCTCGATCTTAACCTGCCCCGCCTCAAGATCACCTGTGACATCTGCCTGCAGTGTTTTGAAGCCGCTGAAGGTCAGCCAGAGCGAGGCTACGGAGAGCAGTAATACACCGCAGGATATCGCCAGAATCATTAACTGGACCAATCGGCCCTGCACTATAGCCATCAAATCTTGTCTGTTCATCTCACATGTCCCGAACCTGGATTATGCAACTCAGTCGTCCCGTGAATAGGCATTTTAGCGATCACGCGTTATTGATAGGCGCCCACTTTCAAGTGTTCCTGCAAGTCCTCAACATCCTGGTAATCCAAAGGTGAGGACCAGCCGACAATCTTTGCCGCCTTGGCCGGCGGATCTGTTGGCTGCAATCTATTCAGGGCGGTAGCAACTCTTTGCGCGACAGCATCCGGGGTGCTGGCGAGCTTGGCCAGCGGCCACTCAGGGTAGAGTGCGCTGCTCACGACAAAAGGGAAGCCGACATGGCTTTTTGCCGCCAGTATCTTGAATTCAGCTAGATCGATGTCGCCGCTTGCAGCCATGCGTTCCAGGGTGTCGGTGCGCACGGTGCCAGCATCGACTTCACCATTCTGTACGGCGTAAACCACGTTGTCGTGTTTGCCGCCGAAAACGAGGCTCGCAAAATCGCTCGCCGGATCGATATCCTGCTCCAGAAATTCCTTGTAGGCCATCTGCCAGCCGCCGAACGAACTCTCCTTGACCGCCATGAAATTCTTACCCCGTATATCCGCCAAGCTGTTGATGTCGTCCCGGTCGATATAGGTAAAAATAACCCCGCCGAAGGATTTCAGTGCTTGACCCTGACGGGAGTTGATCATGGTGGCAACCGCCTCGGCCTGATATTTCACTTGGGCTGTGACAAACATGGATGAATTGACCAGAAAGAAATCCACCTCCTGGTTGGCGACTGCGGGAAACACATCGTCAAAATCGAGTGGTATTAAGGTGAATGTATCATCCGCCAGACTTTGTGTGAGGTATTCTGCCGTGGCGCCCCATTTCTTCGTGGCTTTCGCCGATCCCTGCTTGGCGAGTACGCCGATCTTGTAGTCTTCGGCAGACACTGTCTGGCCGAGTGTGATGATAAATAGAATCAATAATAGGCTGATGATGCTCAGGTGCTTATGCATTGTGACCGACTCCATCGTGATTGGACAAAGGTGCTGATGTGTCTGCGCCGAGGGAGTACGAATGCTAATTATTATTACCTGAACCTTAAGCTTGCTCCGTTGCAGAGACAGTGCTTGGCCTCGGGGCTGACTCTCTACCTGTTCTGGAGTAGCGTCATGGCGGCGTTAAACTTTAGTCAGTACGCGGCCTAATGCTGTTTATGACGTCCCCAGGACTATGCCTGAAATCATAGGGATAGCCGGGCTATGGGTGGGCTGCGTGAAATCCAGGGTCATGTATGCTGTGGCAAGCTGTACGCGCGATACTGCGTTCGATGAGTGAGCTTAAAACTGGAAGCATAAAAAAAACCCGGTCAGTGACCGGGTCAGTCCTGGAATTGATTCTGTTCAGGACAGGAGAGGATCCAACCAAGGAAGATGGATCGCCGCCGGCAACCGTGAAACCAGGCGGTTGCCGACAGGATGCTTTATAGATGGGTGCTGTGGCGTAATTTTCAAGCTACACAACCCGGCTCAGGTCTGATCATCCACGCCGGCGCCAGGGGCCTGGCTTTTCAGTGAGGCGATAACGGCATCGCGATCCCCGGCGCTGCCGAACATGGCGCTGGTGGCGACGATCTGCCCATTGCTGGATTTCAGATTGAAATAAAACTTACCGTTGGAGGATTCCTTCATTTCGTAGCGCGCATCGTCGACACAGTTTTTCTTGACCGACTCAATACCGTTCACCGCGCTGCTCTTTGCCTTGTAGTTCTCGCTGCGCAGAATGGACTTACCGTTGTCATCCAGAAAAGAGAAAGTGAATGGTTCAGCGGCATCGCTCTTTTTTAGTATTACATTCATTGTTCGCTCCTAATTTGGTAGTGTTGGATGAATTCTAAACCATCCGTAGTTGTTGCGGGCGTGAGTTATCAAAAGTTAACGATTTCAATGGCCCGCGGTTATCAGCACCTGAATCTTAGCTTGAAAACAGTGGTTTGAGAAAACGACCGGTGTGTGAACTGGCATGTCCGGCTATCTGTGACGGGGTGCCAACCGCGACGATCTCGCCTCCCTTGTCACCCCCTTCCGGCCCCAGGTCGATAACCCAGTCGGCGGTCTTGATCACATCCAGGTTGTGTTCGATCACCACCACCGTGTTGCCGTGATCGCGCAGCCGGTGCAGCACCTCCAGCAGGTGCTTGGTGTCGTGGAAGTGCAGTCCGGTGGTGGGCTCGTCGAGGATGTAGAGGGTCTTGCCGGTGTCGCGCTTCGACAGCTCCCGGGACAGCTTGACCCGCTGCGCCTCGCCGCCGGAGAGGGTGGTGGCGTTCTGCCCCAGGGAGATGTAGGAGAGACCCACGTCCATCAGGGTCTGCAGCTTGCGTTTCAGCGCGGGCACCGCATCGAAGAAGCTCAGCGCCTCCTCCACGGTCATGCTCAGCACCTGGTCGATGGTCTTGGTCTTGTATTTGACCTCCAGGGTCTCCCGGTTGTAGCGCTTGCCCCGGCACACGTCGCACTCCACATAGATGTCGGGCAGGAAGTGCATTTCGACCTTGATCACCCCGTCGCCCCGGCAGGCCTCGCAGCGACCACCTTTGACGTTGAAGCTGAAACGTCCCGGGTTGTAGCCTCGGGCGCGGGCCTCCGGGGTGCCTGAGAACAGCTCGCGGATCGGTGTGAACAGCCCGGTGTAGGTGGCCGGGTTGGATCTGGGGGTGCGCCCGATGGGGCTCTGGTCGATATCCACCACCTTGTCGAAATGCTCCAGGCCGCGAATCTCGGTGTGCGGCGCCGGCGAGGTGTTGGCCTTGTTCAGGGTCGCCGCGCAGACCGGATAGAGGGTGTCGTTGATCAGGGTCGATTTGCCGGAACCCGAGACCCCGGTGATGCAGCAGAAGGTGCCGACCGGGATGCTCAGGTCGACGGTCTTGAGGTTGTTGCCGGTGGCGCCGATCACCTCCAGGCTGCGTTCCGGATCCACCGCAGTCAGGCTGGCGGGGATCTGGATGCTCTGTTTGCCGGACAGGTATTGGCCGGTGAGGGATTCCGGGTTGGCGGCGATCTCGTCGGCGGTGCCCTCGGCGATGATCCGTCCGCCATGCACCCCGGCGCCGGGGCCGATGTCCACCACATGGTCGGCGGCGCGGATCGCTTCCTCGTCGTGTTCCACTACGATCACTGTGTTGCCCAGATCCCGCAGGTAGTTGAGGGTGTGCAGCAGGCGTTCGTTGTCCCGCTGGTGCAGGCCGATGGACGGTTCGTCCAGCACGTACATCACCCCCACCAGGCCGGCGCCGATCTGGCTCGCCAGGCGGATGCGCTGGGCCTCGCCGCCGGACAGGGTCTCGGCGCTGCGGTCCAGGGTCAGATAATCGAGCCCGACATTCACCAGAAAGTGCAGCCGCTGGTCGATCTCCTTGACGATCTTATCGGCGATCTTGCCCTGTTTGCCGGGCAGGTCGAGGGCCACGAAGAAGGCCTTGGCCTTGCCGATGGGCATGGCGGAGATGACGGGCAGGGTTTGCTCGGCGATGAACACATGCCGCGCCGCCTCGTTCAAGCGTGTGCCGTTACACTCCGGACAGGGCTGGCTGGACACGTAGCGCGCCAGTTCCTCTCGCACCGAGTTGGATTCGGTCTCCCGGTAGCGGCGCTCCATATTGTGGATCACCCCTTCGAAAGAGTGGCTCTTCTTGGTGGAACGGCCCCGCTCGTTGTAGTAGCTGAACTCGATCTGTTCAAAGCCGCTGCCGTAGAGCAGAATCTTCTGGATCTTCTGCGGCAGCTCCAGCCAGGGGCTCTCCGGGTCGAAACCATAGTGGCGGCCCAGCGAGCCGATCATCTGGAAATAGTAGGCATTGCGCCGGTCCCAGCCGCGCACCGCACCACCTGCCAGGGAAAGCTCCGGGTGTCCCACCACCTTCTCCGGGTCGAAGAACTGCTCCACCCCGAGCCCGTCACAGGTAGGGCAGGCCCCCACCGGATTATTGAAGGAGAACAGCCGGGGCTCCAGCTCGGAGAGGCTGTAGCCGCAGCGGGTGCAGGCGAAGCGGGAGGAGAACACCATCTCCTCCCCGCTGTCGTCCATCCAGGCGACCCGCACCAGTCCCTCCGCCAGATTGAGTGCGGTTTCGAAGGACTCCGCCAGGCGCGGGGCGAGATCGGGTCGTACCTTGAAGCGGTCCACCACCACATCGATGTTGTGTTTCTTGTGCAGTTCCAGGGTGGGCGCATCGTCCAGCTCGAAGATCTCATCGTCGATGCGCGCGCGGATGAAGCCCTGGGCATGCAGCTCGGTGAGCAGTTTGTGATGCTCACCCTTGCGCTCCGAGACCACCGGCGCGAGCAGCATCAGGCGGCTGCCCTCCGGCAGGGCCAGCACCTGGTCCACCATCTGGCTGACGGTCTGGGCCTCCAGCGGGGTGTCGTGCTGCGGACAGCGCGGAGTCCCTGCGCGGGCGAACAGCAGGCGCAGGTAGTCGTAGATCTCGGTGATGGTGCCCACCGTGGAGCGGGGGTTGTGGGAGGTGGTCTTCTGCTCGATGGAGATGGCGGGAGACAGGCCTTCGATATGATCCACATCCGGTTTTTCCATCAGCGAGAGGAACTGCCGCGCGTAGGCGGAAAGGGACTCCACATAGCGCCGCTGGCCCTCGGCATAGATGGTGTCGAAGGCCAGGGAAGACTTGCCTGAGCCGGACAGGCCGGTGATCACAATCAGCTTGTCCCGCGGCAGATCCAGGTCGATATCCTGCAGATTGTGGGTGCGCGCGCCGCGGATTTTAATAGTGTCCATATAGGTATCAGGGGATTGGTGGTTCAGACTGAAGTTGCGCGCTGCTAGCGTGCGTCGAGGCATCCTGAAGGCAGTGGTTGACCGCTTTGTGGAAAGCCGAACTCAATAAAATAATGACGAATTCAAGATGGTTTTACCGTTTATCCAATAAGATTGAGAGCGCCATCGGGCGCATCGCACACCCTGCTTGGCAGATGAAGTCGTTAATCCTAGCAGCCACACGCCAAATATGACGCAGGTTACATCCCGTCCAAGCGTCGTTTCTAGGATTATGCGAACCTGCTACTATACGCGCTCTTTTTATAAGCTGGCAAAGTGAATCAGAGATGGCGAAAGGCACTGGAATGAATGAGATTGAGCGGCGTGGCGCCTTCTCCCTGGCGGGGATCTTCGCGCTGCGTATGCTCGGCCTGTTCCTGATTCTGCCGGTCTTCGCCCTCTATGCGGAGGGACTGGCGGACGTGACGCCGATGCTGGTGGGCCTCGCTATCGGCATTTATGGCCTGAGCCAGGCCCTGCTGCAGATTCCCTTTGGCATGCTCTCCGACCGCATCGGGCGCAAGCCGGTGATCATCGGCGGGCTGATTATCTTCGCTCTGGGCAGTGTGGTGGCCGCCATGGCCGACAATATCTACGGGATCATCTTCGGCCGCGCCCTGCAGGGCAGTGGCGCTATTGCTGCGGTGATCATGGCGCTGGCCGCCGATCTGAGCCGCGAGCAGCGTAGATTACGCATGATGGCGATCATCGGCATGAGCATCGGCGCCGCTTTCGCGGTCGCCCTGGTGCTGGGCCCGGTGCTCAACAGCTGGATCGGCGTGCCGGGCATCTTCTGGTTGACCGCCATTCTGGCCCTGGGCGGCGTACTGATCGTGATCTTTGTCGTGCCAACTCCGAAACAGAGCCACTTCCACCGGGATGCGGAGGTGGAGCCGGAACAGTTCGGCCGGGTGCTGGCGGAGCCGGAGCTGCTGCGTGTGGATTTCGGGATTTTTGCCCTGCACATGATGCTCACCGCGCTGTTCCTGGCTTATCCTCTCGCGCTCAGGGATCTGGGCCTGGCCAGCGACCACCATTGGTGGGTTTATCTGCCGGTGATGTTGCTGGCGATGGCGGCGATGGTGCCGATGGTGATCATCGCTGAGAGCAAGCGCCGCATGAGGTCGATGTTTATCAGCGGCGTGGCGGGGCTCGCAGTTGCCGGTATGGGGCTGTATCTCTTCAACACCTCGATGAGCGGTCTGGTTGTGACGCTGTTTATCTTCTTCACCGCCTTCAATCTGCTGGAGGCGACGCTGCCGTCCCTGGTGGCGAAGATGGCCCCGGGGGAACGCAAGGGCACAGCCATGGGCGTCTATTCAAGTTCCCAGTTCATCGGCGCCTTTACCGGTGGCTTATTGGGTGGCTGGATACAGACCCATTTCGGACTCGAGGGTGTATTCCTGTTCTGTGGTAGTGTGGCGCTGATCTGGCTAGTGGTGGCCTCGGGTATGGCTGATCCGAATTATCTCAGCAACTACCTGCTGCCGGTGGGGGACATGGAGGCCGACGATGCAGCCCTGCTGGCGAAAAAACTCCTGGAGGTGGAGGGCGTTGCCCACGCTGTGGTGATCGCGGAGGATGGACTGGCCTATCTCAAGGTGGATCTTGCCAGCTTCGATGAGAACGCTTTGGATGCATATTGTGTGAACCAAGGGTAGACTCTCACCCTTTGATCAATCTTAATTTTTACTCATTTGCTCGGTGGCAGGACAGAAAAGGGTGGTTAGATTTTCTGGTCCATAGATCGAGACGCTGAAGGGGATACATTCTATGGCACGTGGTATCAATAAGGTTATTCTGATCGGCAATCTGGGCAAGGATCCGGAAACCCGCTACATGCCGAGCGGTGGCGCGGTGACCAATATCACCCTGGCCACCTCCGAGTCCTGGAAGGACAAAAACACCGGTGAGGCACAGGAGCGCACCGAGTGGCATCGCGTAGTGTTCTTCAACAAGCTGGGTGAGATTGCCGGCGAATATCTGAAAAAGGGATCCAAGATCTATGTGGAGGGCAGTCTGCGGACCCGCAAATGGCAGGGTCAGGACGGCCAGGACCGCTACACCACGGAGATCGTGGGTAGTGAGATGCAGATGCTGGACAGCAAGGGGGGGAGTGCATCCTTTGATTCCGCTCCCCAGCCACAGGCGCAGCGTCCTGCTTCGCGACCTCAGTCAGCGCCGGCCGCTTCCATGCCGGACAATGACTTCGACGACGATATTCCGTTTTAGAGTTAACCTTAGACTTTAATTGTAAATTATTTCATCTAAGCCCCTGGCAAGAGTGGGCTTTATTGGCTGTTGCGTTTTTTTATCGTCAGGCGGCTGCTCATTATAAGGCCTGTTGACGCTCGGTGAGAGCCAGCCCGTCTGGACGGGGCCGTTTTTCGGCGGGACGGCGGTGCAGTTGCCCAGGTGCGGAAATACACATCGCGCACTGCGCCTTGTGCTGCGAAAAAATGGCCGCCGTCGATGGATATCCACATAGTGTTTAGCATTCTGCGCGCTATTGTTTCGGGAGGTCCCGCAGAAAGGCGAAGATGAACTCCTCTCCATCTATCTCTCCCCAGTTTGCCGATATCGACAAATGCAGTAGTGTTCCGTCCTTCCTCCGATGCTGTGCATTGGATCGCATATGCCCCAGTTCTTTGAGTTCACGGGTTTGGTCTGTGAATTCCCGCTCATCCCCGGCCGGTTCCAACTCCTTTACGTTCATGCTCAATAACTCCGTCCGGGAGTAACCGACCATACGGCAGTAGGCGGCATTGACATCGAGGATCTTGCCATGGGTGTTGGTGACCAGAAAGCCATCGATGGAACTGTCGAGTATCAATTGATAGCGATTGAAGAGATTCTTCAGCTTCCGTTCGGTATCCTTTCTCTCACTGATATCCGAAAAAACCACCACTGTTCCCTTGATCTGTCCTCCAAGAATCAATGGATGACTGATGTAGCTGACCGGTATGCTTTTACCATCGCGACGCCAGAAGAGTTCCTGTTCCGTCTGCACGACCTGGCTGGTCTCGAATACTTTGCAGGCCAGACAGTCTTCCGCATGGTAAGGACTGCCATCCGGTCTGGTATGGTGGATAAGCTGATGCATCGGCTGGCCGATCAGTTCGCTTGCATCCGCATATCCGAGCAATCTCACACAGCTCGGATTGGCCAGGGTGCAGATGCCCGTCAGGTCCAATGCAAAGATACCCTCCCCGGAAGAATCGAGAATGGATTGCAGTTTCTTTTCACTGGCGACCAGTTTTTGCTCGTACTGCTTGTTCTCGGTGATATCGTTGTAGATGGCGATGATCTCACCGGACGGGAGTTTGTAGACATGGTTTTCACGCCAGCCGGTAATTTTATCATCCTGATAGAAGGAGACAGGGTGGGTGGCGGGTTCACCGGTTCTCCAGACCCGTTGCAAGACCTCGTACAAGCCAAATTCCACAATCCCAGGGAAGACATCGAGCACGTTGCGGCCGATCAGATCCCCCCGCTTGACACCCTCGATACGCTCTCCCGCCTTGTTGAAATCCAGAAATACAAAGTCCTCGCCTTGATTGCGCGCCTCGTAGACCGCAACGCCGCTGCTCATGTTTTCCACCAGGGAGCGATAACGCAGGGCATTCGCCATGGCGTCGGCCTCCAGCAGCTTGCGATTGCTGATATCCTCCTGGACGCCGACATAGTGTGTGATCTGGCCCTGTGTATCCTTCACCGGAGAGATAGTGGCGGACTCCCAATAGAGTTCGCCATTTTTACGGCGATTATGGAATTCTCCCCGCCATACATGACCGCTGGCGATGGTGTTCCAGAGGTTTTGATAAAACGCCGTGGAGTGCTCCGATGATTTCAGGATATTCGGTGACTGCCCCAGCGCCTCTTGTGATGTGTAGCCGCTGATATCGCTGAAGCGGGGATTCACATAGACAATACGACCTTGCTCGTCGGTCATAATGACGCTGCTGGGGCTTTGCTCCACCGCCATGGTGAGTCGCCTGAGTTCCTCCCCCTGTTTCTGGGCGTGGATGTCGATGAAGGTCATGACCACACCGGCAATCGTATAGTCGAGGGTGTGGTAGGCGCGCAGGCGCATCAGATACCAGCGGCCGGCACGGGTCTTGATCTCCTTCTCCTGGGGAATCAGGGTGTCGAGCAGGTTTTTTGCATCATTTATCAAATCTTCATAGTCAAAATCGGTCACTGTGTGCTGCAACGGCCTGCCGATGTCGGATTCGACAAGATGCAGCAGCTTGGTGGCTGCCGGGGTGAAGCGGCGGATTGTCAGCCGTTCATCCAGAAACACGATGGCCAGATCGGTGCTGGCCATCAGGTTGGAGAGGTCGTTGTTGCTCCGATTGAGTTCCTCCATCTTGGTCTGCAGTTCGGTGTTGACGGTCATCAACTCTTCGTTGAGCGAATGCAGCTCTTCCTGAGATGTCTCAAGTTCTTCATTGGTGCTCTGCATCTCTTCGTTGGAAGATTGCAGTTCTTCATTGGTGGAGACGAGTTCTGCGTTGGCCGACTCCAACTGCTCGTTGCTGCTTTGCAGGAAGTCCCGGACGCTTTTCAGTTCCTGCTGCAGCCTGCCGATGTGCGGATCATTATCCGCTGCCGTCTCAGTCTCATCCGGCTGCACGCCCAGGTCCTCCAGGACGACCAGCAACAAACCGCTTAACGCTGTCGGTTGATGAAGTGTGCGGACCGTGAGATTCACCAGGTGGGGCTTACCCAGATGCCGAACCCTGACCGATTCATGCCGGGTCTCCCGGCGATGTGCCACTGTCTGACGGATGGCATGGCTCAGTATCGGGCGGAGATCCTCCCGGGCCAGTTTCATGATGTTGAGGCTGGCCTCTCCGGTCGTTGACTCCAGAAACATCCCTGTGCGACCCGAGACATAGAGCATATTGCCCTGCTCATCGATGGTGATGCCAACCGGAGCGTAGTCTTCCAGCAGCGTGCGTTCCGTGACCTGCTGAATGCTTCGGTTGAGATCATCCGGGCCTTGTGCCGGCATCCTGGATGCGGGTGGCGCCGGAACGATTGGCATCTCCAGGGAATCCTGGCCCTGCTTCTCATTCTCATTAAGAATACGCTTCATGTAGAGGCGCCATTTGCCGGACAGGGTGCGAAAGTGGTCCGACAGCGGGCCAATGGACTCGGATGAACCCAATAGCAACCAAGCGTTCGGTTTGAGCGCGTGATGGAAGGTCGACAGGACCCTGCGTTGCAGTTTAGGTTGGAAGTAAATGAGTAGATTCCGGCAGCAGATCATGTCCAGATTGGAAAATGGCGGATTCTTGATCACGCTGTGTACGGCGAATATCATCATCTCCCGAATGACCTGGGTTAACTGCCAGGACTGATTTTTCTTGATGAAATAGCGCTTGAGCAGATCCTGCGGCAGATCGGCGATGATATTTTCCGGATAGATCGCGGCGCGGGCAGTCTCGATGGCCTGCGGATCAATATCGGTGGCGAAGATCTGGACTGGGAGCTGGAGGTTTTGGTCGTCCATGTGGCGACGCAACAGCAGGGCGAGCGTGTAGGCCTCTTCCCCTGTGGCGCAGCCGCAGATCCAGATGCGCAGGGGTTGATCTGTTGAATGGCCGGCGACAAGTTCTGGAACAGTCTGCTTTTCCAGCAACTCAAAGACCTCCGGGTCACGGAAAAAGCGGGTCACGCCGATCAGAATTTCTCGAAACAGGGTCTCGGCTTCCAGCCTGTTGTGTTGCAGCAGAGTGATATATTCATCCAGATCAAGCAATTGGTTGAGCATCATGCGCCGCTCGATGCGTCGTCCCAGGGTCCCGGGTTTGTATTGGCTGAAATCGTGTCCGGTCTGAGTGCGCAGCAGCAACATCACCTTGGCGAGCTTGTCAGCTTTCTGAATCTCTTTTTTGGCCAGCGTTCCCGATACCAGCCATTTTTGCCGGTATTGGATCAGCTGCTCGGGCATGGCCTCGGGTGACAGCACAAGGTCGACCAGTCCAGTTCCAATGGCGCTGTTCGGCATGCCGTCATAAGCTGCGGATTCGGGTGTCTGCGCCAAGGCCAAACCGCCTTCCCCTATGATGTTACGTAAACCCAGCGTACCGTCCGTACCGGTGCCTGAGAATATGATGCAGACCGCGTCATCATGCAGATCCTGTGCAAGTGAATTGAAGAAATAGTCGATGGGCTGTCTCAAGCCATGAGGCTGGATTGGATCCAGGAGTTGAAATCGGCCATTCAGCAGACCGATATCCCTGTTGGGTGGGATGGTATAGACGTGGTTTGGTTCAAGCCGCTGGCCATCCTCTGCTTCATTGACCGGCATGCGAGTGAAGCGCTGTACCAGTTCACTGAGCATGCTTTTGTAGTTTGGGGCCAGGTGCTGAACCAGTACGTAAGCAAATCCGCTGTCAGCCGGCAGGTTCTTGAAAAAACGTTCGAATGCCTCAAGGCCGCCCGCTGAGGCGCCTATCCCCACAATAGGTGTTTTTTCTGTCCGGTCCAACTGTGAGACTGTCTTTACATCCCGGCTGACTCTCTGCTGTTTGGGGTTCTGCGTTGTCTTATTCGTGGCCACGCGATGTTTCTATATTGGGTTGAATTGATCAAACAGGGTCCGGGAGTAACATGCACAAAAACCATGCAAATATGGCGGTTTGTTGAGTGTTGTCGATTCGATATTAATCAATGTGATAGGCATAAATTTTATGCTTTAAACCCATGTAATTAAAAAAATCAGTAGATCCCCTGCATGGCATTTACCCGGCGCCGGCCAACATCTCCTGAATATGTTTGTGTAACAACTCAGCGTGAACAGGTTTATGCAGGACCCTTACGTCTGGCGCTATCATCCCATCGTTTTGGGTTACCTGAAGATCTCCGGTTACGATCAGCGCCGGGATGTTCGATCGATAAGTCTGTCGCACGGCTTCGATCAGATTCACGCCGGTTTCACCATCCGGCAGGCGATAATCCGTGATGATGAAATGAATCAACAGTCGGTCTCTTCTTATCTTGGCCAATGCCTCAGAGCCGTTCGTCACTCCAGTCACCTGATAGCCATATTTTTCCAGTAGATGAGTCAGAGAGAAGAGCACGATGTTGTTGTCTTCGATCACCAGCAGGGACACTGGTGGATCTACACGGCGCTCCGTCGATGCGCTGGAAACCGCTTGCATATTGTGATTGCCGGGATCCGCGAGTGGTATCTGTAAGGAGAAGAGGGAGCCTTTCTGTCTGCATGTCAACTGGATTTCCTGCCCTAGCAGGGATGCGCTTCGCGCAGCGATAGCGAGTCCCAGGCCCAGACCTTTACTGCGTTCACGGGCGGGATTGTCGAGTTGATAAAAGTCATCGAATATACGAGCGCGCTGGTTTTCCGGAATACCGATTCCAGTGTCCCAGACTTCAAAGCGCAGGCTTGCCCCATGGCGACGACATCCAACCAGGACTTTGCCTGTTTCCGTATAGCGCAAGGCGTTGGAAACCAGATTGTCGAGAATCTGTCCCAGCAGTACGGAGTCACTGCGGATAGTCGCGGAACTGCTGACAACCCTGAGGCTCAATCCTTTCTGCTCCGCCAGGGGTCGGTAGACGGTGTCGATTCGCTGCAACAGGTCATTCGCCGGGAACCTGCTGAGCGTGGGTGTGATCGAACCCGATTCAAGCTGATTTACATTGAGCAGGGCATTGAACAGCTCGTTCATGTTGAGCACGCTTTTGGAGAGATAGCCGACCAGTTTGAGATGCTCCGGATCATGCAGTGTCCTCTGCAACACGTCGCTGATTGTGGTGATTGCCTGCAACGGCTGCCGCAGATCATGGCTGGCAGCGGCCATAAAATGGGATTTTGCCTGATTGGCCTGCTCCGCGGCTTCCCTGGCTTTGTGACTTGCGGCTTCAGCCTGCTTGAGTTCCGAAATATCGGTAACCATGGTCAGGCATTGCGGGCTATTGCCCTCGGTTGCTGGTTGCATGACGCTGTCCAGCTTGACAAAGAATCTGCTCCCGTTACCGAGAGCCATCTCCAGCTCGCAACTCTGACGTTGCTGAGCCGCATCCTTGAATATGCGTCGTAGATGACGCAGCAGGGTATCCCGGTGTTCTATGGCGACAAAGCGGTACAATGGCTTAGCATCCAGCTGAGAACGGTTGACGCCCAATAATTCACTGCTGGTGAAATTGGCCCTCAAAATCCGGCTCTTATCATCGAGAATGAAGTAGCCGACCGGGGCAAAGTCGAACAGGTCGGAATAGCGGTCCCGTGCAGCTTCCAGTGCAGTATGACTGAGCTGCAGTTCTTCATTCTGCATCTCCAGTTCGACCTGATGGACCTCGAGTTCCTGCACCAGTTGGGTTAATTGGTCGCGCGGCAGTTCCTGTGAATCTTTGTGGTTCGCCTGCACCTTCTGTTTTGCTTGTTTGTGCAAGTCCAATAATATTTTATCGTTGTAAACCATTTGGCTGTCTCAGGTCGCTATGCCGCAATATCTCGATTAAGTATATCCGTGGATTGATCAAAAGCGGGCATGAATTGACTCGGACACTCCACTTTGGATGCGCACCTGCCGATTTCTCCGTCTTGACGACAGATTAACCTCTACATGCGCACCAGATCTGATGGCGGAGCATCCCTCTCCTGTTTCTCTGCCCGGCTATCTATGTCATGTGTGAAGCTGTGCAGATTTTTACAGTCTTCACTATTGTTGCACAGTTGGTATGGGAGATTAATAAAATTGTCAAGGCAATGGCCTCGTGCCGGCTGGCGGCGTTTGTTTCAGTCATTCCGGACAAGTAGAAATACGTGAGTAGTCATACGAATAATAATTTTACGCTTAATGGGTATTATCTGTAATACGCCTACGCAGGGACGGAATGTGGGTATTCCCAGGTTTTTTCGCGGTATATGCCAATAAGGACATTGAAAAGCTGCGATTTTTTTATACCTCATGACTTCCGGAAAAAAATATGGATCATCGCTATGGCAGTCGTATTCCTATGCAGGTAGTCGTTCTCTTATATCGGGGTGGAAAGAGGCTTGGGGAATTCAAGACTCGGGATATTTCCACGCATGGCGCATTTCTGGTAACGGGTGAAATGGATCTTCATCTGGGCGCAATAATCGAGATATCTTTCATATTGACCGAAAATATGCAGGATCGATACAAGGTGAAGGGAATGTTGGTGCGACGCACAGCCACTGGTATTGGAGTGATTTTCGCCGATTACTCGCAGCAAATAATGGCACGCTTGAATACCATCACCCAAGCAAACGCCAGGACTGGTTTGAGCGATCACATCAAGCAAGGGAAGATGTATCGGGCGGTAAATGATGATAACCATGGTGCTGTTCAGACAGACAGTTCATACAGGCAGGAGTGGGGTGATGTTCGGGATGCGGATAAAGTGATGATTCAAGCGGATGAAATTCTGGATCGCAGTGCTCGTGATGCCTTTATCAAGGCAGGCCGGCAGGCCAATCAATCCGATGTACAGGCCATTATCGTGGACCTTGCTGCAACCCGGTGGATTCGCGCCTCTGGAGTAGGCATGTTGCTGATGCTAAGCGGCATGGGGAAGCGCTTAAATTTCCAGGTGCTGCTGGTAAACTGCAATCCGCAAGTTAAGTCAGAGCTTGCCTCGAGCCGACTACTGGCTGATCTGTCCATCTCATAAGCGTGGCATTAGTGGAGAATTTCCAGGTATGCGGAGAGTTTCGATGAAAAGTCATCAACAACGTATTGGCCTACTCATCTTGTCGGGAACAGTATTTCTGGCGGTATTCATCCTGAGTGTTGTGACGCAATATGACCGGATAAGCCAAATCTTGCCATAACAGTCAAGCTTGAGACTGGATGTATCCGGTCTTTCATTTCATTGTATTCCCTTTGATACCACCCATTTCCCCTGCCACTGGCGTGCTGAGCAGGATGGGTGGCTTACACGTTGTGATTAAATTGTGTATATTCGAAATATACAGTAATGGATTGGTTGCAATACGTGGAGCGGTAATATCCCCATCCTTCTCCTTGATCAAAATAGTCCCAAGTATTTGGGGCGGGAGCAATATCAATTGCAGGGTTTTTATGACATCAAATGGATTCTGAAGAAGGAATAAATCTGCCTGGGCCGCCTTCGGTTTATGTAGTGGATGACGACATCATTATCCGTGAGGCGCTGACTGCACTCCTGGAGAACGAAGGTTTCGTGGTTCAGGCATGCCCTTCAGCCCAAGGTTTTCTTGACTCATACCAGCCGGGTTCTCCAAGCTGCCTGCTGCTTGATCTTGATATGCCAGACACCAGTGGCCTTGAACTCCAGAATCATCTGGTTGAAAGAGGAATCAACATTCCCATCATATTTCTGACAGGTCAGGCAAGCGTAGCTAAGACGATTCAGGCATTTAGAAATAATGCATTCGACTTTCTGGAGAAACCCGCTACTGAGATGGAATTGCTGCAAAGCATCAATAGGGCGATTACCAGACAAGCGATTGATTACTCAGAGGAGGAGAGGCGTTTATCAGTCGAGGAGCGCATTCTGCGATTGACTCCACGGGAGAAAGACGTCTATGTTCTCATGGTCTCTGGATATTCAAATAAGCAGATCGGTCGGGAGCTTGATATAAGCCCCCGGACTGTGGAGGGTCATCGGCGGCGTGTTTTCGAAAAAATGCAGACAGGGTCATTCGCGGTTTTGATGGAGATGGCATATATCGCGGGGCTATTGAATATAAATAGTTAAATGGCCTTTAAAGTCAGCACATCTGTTGGCATATGTTATTAACGGGGCGATATCGTAAATGCTTTTAGTCTGGCAAAAGCAAACAGGCGGACCATGAGGCCCGCCTGTTTATCGGCGCAGTGAACTGCGCCAGACCATCTTAAATTGCCTGGCCGTGATTATTTGGCAGCTTCAGCAGCCTGCGGGGCAACCGGAGCGACAGGTGCGCCATACGGGGCGTAAGCGTGAGGCGCATAGGCATAAGGACCATAGTAGTTACGGTAGGAGTTGTAACCACGGCCATTACCACGTCCGCTGGCGTTGGCGCTCATGTTGAAATCGAAAGCGCCGTCACCAAAGCCGTCACCCATGAAATCGTCAGCCCAGTTGTTTCCACCCCACCAGGCGGAAGCGGAAGCGGAAGCAGCGATAAGAGCGGCGGCGGCGGTGATCTTGATAAGTTTGTTCATTGTGTATGCCTCAAAAAAAGTTATAAAAAATGGTTAGAAGACTTAGAGGTTGTCGATGCCTCAACTTGAGAAGAAGCATATAAGAATATTATTAAATACGCAACATTAATTTGGCAATCCACATTATAGGTTGTGATTCTGGTTATCTTCCTGGATGCGATTTCAGTTTAAATAGAGGGATACCCAGGGGTTGAAATCCGCTACAGCGTGATTTGATCGGCTGGCTTATTACATTGTTTGACCGGATGGAGTATGGGTTTTAACCCGAGCAATTCATCCGTTCGCTGAAAATTATCACGAACTGTAACGGGTAAAATTTCCAGGTTAACGCCGGTATCATTGGTGCGTAATATAAGATTTATTATTTATGGGAACAGAGGGCAGTCAGGTGGCTAACTCACTACACGAACAACTATTGAAAGCAGGCTTGGTTGACGAGAAAAAGGTCAATAAAGCAAAAAAGGCCAAGCAGCGTAAGGAGAAGGAGCAGCGTCACAGCAAACAGAAACAGGAAGACGAAGCCACGCGTCTGGCGAAGCAGGCTAAAGCCAGGGATGCGGAGCGGGATCGTGAGCTGAACCGGAAAAAACATGACGAGACGCTACGCAAGGCAATCGCGGCGCAAATCAGGCAGTTGGTTGAGATGAACCGGTTGCCGTTGGACGAGGGTCAGATTGCCTACAATTTCACGGATGCCGGTAAGGTGCAAAGGATCTATGTTACAGAAAAGCTGGTAGGACAGCTTAGCCGGGGAAATCTGGCGATCGTTAAACTGAATGAGCGCTATGAAGTGGTCCCCGCAGGCGTTGCCGAGAAGATCAGTCACAGGGATGCAGCCTGCGTCATCGTGCGCAATCAACCTGACAGTGCAATTGATGCGGATGATCCCTATGCAGACTTCAAGGTGCCGGATGATCTGATGTGGTGAGATATTGCAGCTGGTCAAGTTGGCTCAGGGTGCAATGGCGGCTGTGGCTTACCGGTTACTTTTCAGCGCTTGAAACAAGCTGACAGGTTTCCGTCCCTGGATCTGTCACCAGCAGCGGGGCTGGGTGCTTTTTTTCGTCTGCCTGGTTGTCAGGGCGTGATAGTCGCCTTTTCCACCAGCAGCGGGTACATATAGCCGGAGCCGAAATCGTGGTCTATGACCAAGGTGCCTGTTACTGTCACCTGATCGCCCACATTGGCGGTTTCCTGGCTGGTGACCGTGATGTCGTTGGAGCCATCGTCGGCGCTGCCGGTGCCATCCTGCAGATGCAGAAAGTTACGCTGCATGATCTGATTGTTAACCTTGACGACTTTTCCTTGTAATGTTACCAGCTTACCGTTGAGCGCGGCCTTCTCCTTGTACAGGTCACCGACGGTGGTGCTGACGGCTTCATCCGCCAACAGCGGGAAAGCGCAGAGACTGAGAAAAAGGCTAGCGATGGTGAGGGCTCTTTTCATGTGCCTCTCCTTAATAGTTGTTGAGAAAAGAGGCTGCAGTATAACACTCTTGTAAGCGCAGCCGTCAGGGTCAGGCGTCACACTGATAAAATCCAATATTTGCATGATCGAGGTTACAGGGCGTGAGTCTGGTTATCCAGTAGTAGTGCCAGGAACTCCTTTTCCATTAAAGGCGGGCTGTAGTAGAAACCCTGCGCGGCATCGCAGCCTTCCGCAGCCAGGAAGGTTTTCTGGTCTTCATACTCAACCCCTTCAGCTACAGTTGATAGTCCCAGGTTTTTTCCCAGGGCGATGATGGCGCGGATGATGGCCTGGTCGTTTGGGTCGACCGAGACATCCCTTACGAATGATTGATCGATTTTCAGTTTGGTCAGTGGAAACTGTTTTAAATGGCTGAGTGACGAGTAGCCGGTACCGAAGTCATCAATCGCGATGTTGACGCCGAGCTCCCGCAGTTGTCTCAATTCGCTGATGGATCGGCTTGGATTCTGCATCAGAAAACCCTCGGTAATCTCCAGTTCGATCTGCTGCGTCTTGCAGACCGAATTGCTCAGGGTCTTGAGCACGGAATCAAAGATAGAACCGTGAATCAGCTGTTTGCCGGAGATGTTAACGGAAATCGGAATCAGCGGATGCCCGCTCTCTTGCCAACGGGCCAAATTCTTACACACCGACTCCAGAACCCAATTGCCAATCTCGAATATCTGTCCCGATTCTTCCGCCATGGGTATGAAATGACCCGGCGCTAGAATGCCCTTGTCCGGATGTTGCCAGCGGATGAGGGCTTCGGCGGCGATAATCCGCCCGGTTTTAAGGTCCATTTGTGGTTGGTAGTGGATAATAAACTGCTCCCGGATCAGCGCATTGCGCAGTGCTGACTCCAGCCGTACCCGCTCAAAGGCTTTTATCGTCATATCTTCGGTGTAGAACTGAAAGGTATTGCGTCCTACGGATTTGGCTCTGTACATGGCGGCATCGGCATTTTTTAAAAGGGTCTCCGAGTCGCTGCCGTCTTCGGGATAGAGGCTGATGCCGATGCTCGTCGTGACGGAGAAGTCATGGCCATCGATATGGATTGGATCACGCAGACATTCGATCAGTTTCTGTGCGAATTTAGCCGCAAAGCGCTGGTCGAGCAGTTGCCCCATGATGACTGTGAACTCATCCCCACCCAGGCGGGCGACCGTGTCATTTTCACGGATGTTGCCTTCCAGGCGGCGGGAGATGGCTTTCAGCAGCCGGTCTCCAAGCGAGTGACCCAGGCTGTCATTGATCTCCTTGAAGTGATCAATGTCGATGAAGAGTAAGGCGAGTTTGCTGGTGCTGCGATGTGCGATATACAGAGCCTGTTTTAGACGATCGAAAAACAGCAGCCTGTTTGGCAAATCGGTCAATGGGTCATGGTAGGCAAGATAATCCAGTGATTTCTGTTTCTGGAGCAGCTCATTCTGAATGGAAACGCGATCCGTAATGTCTCGCACAGACTCGATGATTCCGGATATCTCCCCATGCGCGTCCCACAATGGAGTGGCGAGGATTTCAAGCGTTTTTGTCTGGTGCTGGGCATTGTAGTGCTGATGCAGCAGCTTAACCGGTTTTTGTGTCTCAATGACCCGCTTAAGTGGGCAGATGTTTTCTGTGCCGCCACATGGGGTAGCGAGTTGATGTAAGAGCTGATAACAGGCATGTGATTCGAGAGTCACGTCGAACTCAAAGCTGAATTTCTTTGCCTGTCTATTCGCCAGTATCACCTTATAATCACTGCGGATCACCAGGATGGGATCGCCCACTCCATCGATTACCGTTTGTAAAAAATGTCGTTCAGTGTCGACCTGTTGCTGAGCCTGTTTGCGCTCAGTAATGTCGCGTATTAATCCCAAAGCATGCCACTCGCCACCGAGTAAAAGCCTGGAAAGAGAGAGTTCGATGGGAAACTCAGATCCGTCATGGCGTAACGCGTTGAACTCGGTTGTACGGCCGATGATGTTGCCCTCGCCAGTCTTTCTGAAATGATCAAAATGTTTTAGAAATTCATTTTGTTCATTTTCGGGAACCAGCAGTTGATGCAGGTCATGCCCGATTGCCTGCGTCATGCTGTAGCCGAAAATTTTCTCAGCGGCTGGATTCCAGTGCGCAATCTTGCCCTGACTGTCCATGAGCAGAATGGCGTCCTGGGCGGATTCGGTGATGGCTCTGAATTTTCTCTCGCTCTCCTCCAGGGCGGTTTTTTCCTGATCCAGCTCAACCAGCTTTTTGTCGAGTTTCTCGGCCAGAGCTTCTTGGTACATCTGCTCAAGAACGGGGGATTTGAGTTCAAGGCTGGCGTCGGAATCGTATTGGTTCTTTGCTGATTCAGCGAGAGACTCCTCCACGATCTGTAATAATTCATGCGGCGACTTGGGTTTGACGACAAAACGGGAGGCGCCCAGGTTCATGGCCAATTTGACGTCCCGGGTTTCTGTATAGGTGCCTGTATAAAAAATAAAAGGCACAGCGCTTAATCGGGCGATGCCTTTTATACAGCGGCAGAGTGTAAAACCATCCATGCACGGCATCAGCAGGTCGGATATTATCAAATCTGGTGCGGAATGGCGGGCGAAGTCGAGGGCCTGCAGCCCGTTCTCCGCAGCATCTACTTCATAGCCTTGTTTTTCCAGCAGTGTCTTCAGCAACAGCCGGGAGTCGGACTGATCTTCTGCGATGAGAATTTTCATAGGCGCTCCCCGGTGACCGCTTGAATCTGCGCAATAACGCGCGCTGGATCAATGGGTTTTTCGATATATCCATTGCAGCCCGCGTCCAGCAGCCGTTCACGATCACCAGACATTGCATAGGAGGTCATGGCAATAACCAGGGTTGTGCTGTTCTCTTCCGAGGCGCGCAAACGACGCAGCACCTCAAACCCGTCAATACCTGGTAACTGAATGTCGAGAACGATGAAGTCAGGGGTTTGCTCGGCTGCTTTGCGTAGTCCCTCTTCACCATTCCAGCTATGCAGGGTTTTGTAGCCGGACTTTTGCAGAATGGCTGAGATTAGCACCATGCTGTTCTCATCGTCTTCAATGATCAATGCGCTTTTCATCCTTGGATCTCCAACTGCAGCGGAATTCGCAGGGTAAACCTGCTGCCCACGCCGGCTTGACTCTCTGCCGAAATATTACCTTTCAGTAACTCTGTAGTGAGTTTCTTGGTGAGATACAACCCGAGTCCGGCACCGTTGATAGACTTGCGGTTACTCTGAAAAAGGTGTTCAAAGGGCTGAAAAAGCCGTTGCATGTCCAGCCTGTCGATCCCTATGCCGTCATCTTCCACAGCGATTTCGATATTTGGCCCATCCACGCGGGTGGATAATCTTATTTCCCCCCTCTCGCTGAATTTTATTGCATTACTCAAGAGGTTGAGTATGCATTGATGGAGTCGAAGCCGGTCGGTATGCATCTCTATATTGTTCGGGAAAGCGGTGTGTAACGCCAGACCTTTGCGCGCCAGTTCGATGTGGATCTCATCGATTGTCTCAGTGAGCAGTTCATGCAGCTTAAACGAGCTGGGCGCTGCCTCTACTTTGCCCGCTTCTATCCTTGAGACATCGATGACATCACTGATTAACGACACTAGATGCTTACCCGATATTTCGATCCGTTGCAGATAATCACGCGGCTGGTGAGTCAGCTCGCCCGCATGATTTTGCAGCATCCTGCCGGTGAGGTCGATGATGGAATTGAGCGGAGTGCGTAACTCATGGGACATGGAGGAAATGAATATCGATTTCAGGCGGTCCAGTTCCTGCAGTTTTTCATTCGCCCTGGAGAGATCGTGAGTGCGTTCAGCAACCTTCTCCTCAAGATTATCGAGCACCTGATACATCCTCTGATTGGCGGTTTGCAGTTCCGCAGTATGATTATTCTGTTTGCGGTGATAGGTATAGAACAGCATGCTCGCCATAACCACGCTGATGATCACCAGCACAATGAGCATCCATATCAACAGATTGAAGAATCTCAGCTCTTGTTTTATCAGTCGCTTGAGCTGGGTTTCAACAGCATCAGCCTGAGTGAGAAAGCCCTTAAAGACTTTGTCGTAAACTTGATCGATGTCGCTTCCGGCAATGGAATGTTCCCGGTTGTTGAATCTCTGCTCGGTGACCTCCCGGAAATGTTTCAGCTTCCTCTTGACCTGTCTGATCTCCTGCCGCATGTGTGTATCAGTCAATGGATGATAGTCAGCTTCCGTATTGCGCCCACCCTCCAGCATGGCTGTGGCATACCAGTCAGCCGCGTCGATATGACGCCATACATCATCCATGGATTCGTGGCGATCGCCACCCAGGATCTCCTCGAACCAGAGGTGCGCGGAGGTGGCTTCCAGTTTAATCTCCGCAGCGGCATCCGCCATAGACGCATAAGTGGCGGTCATGCGATTGCCGTAAAAAAGGGTGATGCCGAGAAATGCGGTGATGATGCAGCCAATCAGGACAAACATGCAGACCATCAAAATTTCTTTGCGGAGATTCTCTTTATGCATGAAATCCCATAACTCTCTCTGACAGTTATTGATGCAGGACTGGTTGTTGAAGTATTTTCGGCAGCCGTAAAATGAACTGGCTGCCTTTACCCAGCTGACTGGTGACCGAAATGGAGCCGCCCAGCAGTTCCGTGGCAATCTTTCTGATCAGATAAAGACCGAGTCCAGTGCCGCCGGCCTGAATCTGCATGGTCGATTTCAAGCGTTCGAAAGGTTGAAAGATCTTTTCAAAGTCCTCGGGTGAGATACCTATGCCTGTATCGCTTACACAGATCTCTATTACTTCGTCATGCTCTCTGGCCTGGATAGTAATTTCACCTTTCCGGGTGTACTTGACTGCATTTTCGAGCATATTGCGAAGACACTGTTCAAGACGTTTTCGGTCACTAAACAGACTCAACTCGTCAGTGAACTGCAATCTGATGTCCAACCCTTTGTCTGCTATCTGGGTGCTCAACTCGAGAACCACCTGATGGATGAGTTGGCTCAGGTTAAAATGCTCTGGATAGGTATCGATCTTACCGGCTTCAATTTTCGAAATATCTATTGCCTCGGTAATCAACGACAACAGGTGATGGGAGGATGAAACGACCCGTTGCAGATAATCTTTTTGCTCTGTATTGATGGGCCCGGCCATCTCCTGCAGAAGCATGCTGCTGAAACCGATTATCGAGTTGAGCGGGGTGCGCAGTTCATGGGACATGGAGGCGACGAACATGGATTTCATCTGGTCCAGAGCCTTGAGCTTTTGATTCGCTACACGTAGATCCCGGGTTCGGTCCGCTACGCGTTTTTCCAGCATGAGATGAGATTCCTGGAGAGCTTTATCGGCTTCCAGTCTTTGCTGGGCCATCTCGTTGAATGAGTTTGCCAGTTCGCTCAATTCGTCATTTCCCTGCACAATGAGAGTGTTGTCGTAGTTGCCTTTCGCAACCTCACTGGTCGCCAGCTTGAGTCTGTCCAGTCTGTCGATGATGGTGCGTTGCAAAAGCCAGAGGCCGATGGCGAAGGTCAGTAACATGGCGATGGCATTTCCCAACAATTCCTGCTTGCGCAGCGCCATGGCTTCCTCTTCCACCAGTTTGGCGGGAAGCTTGATACTCAGAATTCCCCGTAATTCTCCGAGCTTATAATCGAATGACGCTGTATGACGATCCTGCATGATGTCCGGCGCCGCAGTCATTTCGCCATGGCACTCCAAACAGTATGGCTCGATCCAGATTGGATTTGCGTAATGGTAGAAGTGCAGGCCCTGTTCATTGAGGAAAGGCCGCATCAATTCAGACTCTTGTGGATTGTCCTGAAAAAAATGTATGGCCTCCATTTCGATGGCATCAGCCTGATTTTCAGGATTACGCGCTTTGTCTGAAACATTGTTGAAGCTCAGGCCGCTGTCGCTCCAGTTTTGGAAATCGTTGGATATTCGACTTAACGCGTGAGCCGGTAGAAACCCAAGGGACTGGTCGCTCAGCGGCAGGCCGCTGTCGATGAATTGATGATGATAGACGCGGCGGGTAGCCATCAGGATGCCGCGTATTTCACGTGCATCCTGACGGATTTCATCGATTACATGCTTTTTTGACTTCTGGTAGCCGATGATCTCCACCAACGAAAAAGTGGCCATCAACACCAAGCCTAAGCCAAACAGAATCTTACCTTGTAACTTCATCCGTCGATGCCTGTTACCTTATGCTGGATTCCAGATGGAAAGCTCAGCGTGGAACTGATTCTGCCCCAGAATAATGCGAGTCCCCGGAGCCGAGAGATTGTATTAAATATCTACCCAGAACTGTGGTGATACGGCTTCCCAGGTCTATTCTGCGTAATTGACAACTGAACTGAAGCAGCGGGAAACCCGGGGAATCTTATTAAGGCTATTCCGGTTAACGGTTTTGGAAGCAATCAGAACGAAGTCTGCCTGCTTCAGGATCCCGCTTATCGATTGAGTATTTCTTACTTGCAAACCCCGCGCAATGAGAGTTATCAATTTTGAAATATTCGATTGAACCTAGAATCCTCAGTTGGATGGGATAGAGGGTGCGTTTGTGGTGGTGTAGGTCAAGGCACAATGATGCGGAATAGTTATTCTATTCCAAGGAGTTGTAACGCAGACATGCGCCGCCACAAGCGTGCAATCTAGCCTATAGCGTGATTCACTCAGTGGGTGAAGGTGTGTATCGAGCAAAACAAACATAATTTCAACTTGTTAACAGTAGAATGGAGCGGTTAACTGAGGAATCTAGGTTGAAGGAGATGGGGCAGGGGAAAGTTGGATTGTCAGCTAAGTTGGGTGAATGATGAGCAGCGACGACTGAGTTCTTAAACGCAAACAGGCGGGCTAAAAGCCCGCCTGTTCAGCTGAAACAGTCTGGCTGTTTCAGCTCAGTAAGTCACCGGAGGGTGATTACTTGGCTGGAGCAGCAGGAGCCTGAGGAGCAACCGGTGCACCATAAGGAGCACCGTAGGGAGCACCATAAGGAGCGCCGTAAGGAGCGCCATAGCCGTAAGGACCATAGCCATAACCGCTGTTGTAACGGTTGTAACCACGGCCATAACCGCGACCGGAACCACGCGCGCTCATGTTCATGTCGAAGTTGCCGTCACCAAAGCCGTCGCCCATCCAGTCACCCATATTGTTGCCGTAGCCATTGTTGCCCCAAGGACCGCCCCACCATGCAGAAGCAGAAGCAGAAGCAACGATCAGAGCAGCAGCAGCCGCGATTTTAACGATTTTAGACATTGTAGATCCTCAAATTTAAATAGTAGAAACTTTGTTCAAAGTGGGGTACTGCGCCACTCATGGGGTAAAAGAATATAAGAAAATACTAAAATACTCAATAAGAAATAATCTATTAATGTATTAGTATCGATAGTGATAAGCTAATTTTCCGCATTTAACGAACAGCTACCGCATCACTTTCTTGGTTGAAGTTTCCTGGCTAGAGTTTCAGGGAATGCCGGTTCACACCCTCTTGCAAGACAAGGATAAAAGAATTCTGCCGAGCCTCTTTACTTACTTAAAACCGCCCCAACGCAAACAGGCGGGCTAAAAGCCCGCCTGTTTGTTTGACGCAAAAGATCTGCGTCAGCTCAGCTGACAATCACCAAAGGTGATTATTGAGCAGGAGCTACAGGAGCCTGAGGGGCAGGAGCGCCATAAGGTGCGCCGTAGGGAGCACCGTAACCACCGCCATAAGGAGCGCCGTAACCACCACCATAAGGAGCGCCGTAACCACCACCGTAAGGAGCGCCATAACCACCACCGTAAGGAGCATAGCCATAACCGCTGTTGTAACGGTTGTAGCCGCGGCCATAACCACTGCCGGAACCACGACCACTCATGTTCATGTCGAAGTTGCCGTCACCAAAGCCGTCGCCCATCCAGTCATTCATGTTGTTGCCGTAGCCATTGTTGCCCCAAGGACCACCGCCCCAGAAGGCAGAAGCAGAAGCAGAAGCAACGATCAGAGCAGCAGCAGCTGCGATTTTAACAATCTTTGACATTGTGTATCCTCAAATTAGATGTAGAAACCGTGTTTATTAAAGTGGGGTACTGCGCCACTCATGGTGTAAGAGAATATAAGAATATACTAAAATAGTCAATACCTATTTCGAAATCTTTATTCATTGCTCGGACAAGCAGCTTGGGACATTATCCTGTTTGGCAACAAATTGATAGGAATTTATTTAACCTGGGCGGCCATCGACTCTGGGTTTGAGCAGCATCGGCAGATAATAATAAGAAAACAGCACAAAGCAGAGCACCCACAGAGCCCTGAGGCTTGAATCCAGAAGCTGTAGTGATCCGGCGCGATTGCCGGGGCGAAAACCCGTAAAGCAACCGCAAGATTGAGGATAACGAAGCTGATCTCAACCAGGCGCACCGGTTGCAGTTCATGTCCGGTATGACCGAGAGTCACCCGCGCCATCATGCCCAGAGTCAATACGCCTACGGCGCCGCTGGTCAGGGCATGGGTTGCCAGGCTATCGGGATAGAGGCCGAACAGGGCCAGGCTTTTGAGCAGAAACCCAATGATCAGCCAGCCCAGCCCGGTAAACAGCACCCAGAGGATCGGAGTGCGCCAGATATGCGGATGGTACCAGTTCATCAGGCGCCAGCCCTGGCTGAGCGCAATGCCTGCCGCCAGCAGGCCTGACAGCCAGGGCTGAGGGTAGAAAAGCGCCACCAATGTCCAGCCAATAAGCAGACCGAACAGCAATTGCTCCCTCAGCTTGTTATGTACGGGTTTGGCTGCTGCGACAGCCTTTTCGGTGAAGAAAGGCAGCACCCGGCCACTCACCAGAGTCAATAAGATGAGGATCATATTCAGCATCAGGTCGGTGCCCTTTGCAGCGAGTGTTGAAATTCCCAGCGCCTGCAGATGCACCAGCAGGTTGGCAACCGCCATCATGGCCAGCAGCGGCAGAAAGATGAGGTTGACCTTGTTCTGTCCCTTGATCAATGGCTGATAGAGCGCGATGGCCAGCAGCGGCAGAAAGCTCAAATCGATCAGGGCAACCAGCGGCGCAGGAAGGCCATCTATAAAAGGTGTGAGCCGGCCCAGTAGCCAGACCAGGGTCAGCAGGGCGAGCGGGGTTCCTTTCAGAGTGTCGATGCCGGTCCAGTTTTTTACTGCAGTGAGGATAAAGCCGGCAATTACGGCGCCGGTGTACCCAAACAGCATCTCGTGACTGTGCCAGCCGGTCACCCCGTAATAGGCCGGGGCGGGGAAAAGACCCGACCAGATGGCCAGCCAAATGGCAAGCAAGGCCGCTCCAGAGAGCGCCGCGACAAAGAAAAAAGGCCGAAACCCCAGGGCAAATGGGGTCAGTCCCTTGACGGGTTGCGGATGGGACGGTTTGTCACCCAGTGGAATAATTGCCATTAGCCATAGAGTAATTTAATAGAAACAAGCCAGCAGACTAATGAGCTGCCGGATCACTGGCCTTGATATGGGTCAATCATTCCTGGAAACCGACCTGGGGTGCGCCGCGCGCACCTGATAACTCCTGCCATGCGGTGCGCACGGCTCACCCTGCGTCAAAATTCCGGCCGCTATTTTTTAGTGCGGAACAACAGCGGTGCAACATCCTCGAAGGTGCAGGCAAAATGGACCTTGATCCCTTTGCGGATATGCTCGGGCACTTCATCGAAATCATCGCGGTTGTCATCCGGCAGGATCAGTTCACGCACCCCGGCGCGGCGTGCGGCAATGACTTTTTCCCGGATGCCGCCGACCGGAAAGACCTGTCCCGTCAGGGTCAGTTCACCGGTCATGGCGAGCTTGCGCACCGATTTACCGAGCGCCAGGGAGAGCAGGGCGGAAGCCATGGTGATACCGGCGGACGGACCGTCTTTCGGTGTTGCGCCGGCAGGCACATGCAGGTGGATGAAGGATTTCTGAAAAAATTCAGGATCTGCACCGAATTTTTTGGCGTGACTCAGGATATAGCCATAGGCGATCTCGGCGGACTCTTTCATGACATCACCAAGCTGGCCGGTGAGTTTGAAACCACGGTTGAATTCATGGGTCTTCACCGCCTCTATACTCAGGGTGGCGCCACCCATCGCGGTCCAGGCAAGGCCGGTGACCACCCCTGCGCCGCTGAGATTGCGTTCGTCTCGGAATACCGGCCCGCCCAGATAAGCCTTCAGGTCGTGAACCCCGATTTCGATGGGCTTCTTCACCCCCTCGAGGATCTTCACCACCGATTTGCGCACGATCTTGCCGATCTGCTTCTCCAGCCGCCTGACCCCGGCGTCCCGGGCGTAACCGTCGATGATTGCCCTCAGCACCGAACTGTTGAGTTTGATGTCGCGCCGCTTCAGGCCGGCCTTGTCCAGTTGCCGGGGGACAAGATATTTACGCGCAATCTGCAGCTTTTCACTGGCTATGTAGCCGGATAGCGAGATCATCTCCATGCGGTCCAGCAGGGGCCGCGGGATGGTGTCGAGCTGATTGGCGGTGCAGATGAACAGCGCCTTGGAGAGATCGAAGCGCAGATCCAGATAATGGTCGAGAAAGTCGCTGTTCTGTTCCGGATCGAGCACCTCGAGCAGGGCGGAGGCCGGATCGCCGTGATAACTGGCGCCGATCTTGTCGATCTCATCGAGCATGATCACCGGGTTCTCGGTGCCGGCATCCTTCAAGGCCTGGATGAACTTGCCCGGCATGGCGCCGATATAGGTGCGCCTATGGCCCTTGATCTCCGCCTCGTCGCGAATGCCGCCCACGGAAAAACGGAAAAACTTGCGCCCCAGGGCCTCGGCGATGGAATGTCCGATAGAGGTCTTGCCCACCCCGGGCGGTCCCACCAGCAGGATAATGGAGCCGGCGATCTGCCCCTTCATGATGCCCAGGGCGAGAAACTCGAGGATGCGCTCCTTGACGTCCTCCAGGCCATAGTGGTCCTTGTCCAGCACCTTGCGGGCATGCTGCAGGTCGAGCTTGTCTTCTGAATCTATGCCCCAGGGGAGCAGGGTGATCCAGTCCAGATAGTTGCGGGTCACCGAATACTCCGGCGAGCCGGTCTCGAGTATCGCCAGCTTGTTCATCTCCTCGTCGACCCGGGTCTGCGCCTGCTCGGTGAGGGTGAGTTTTTCCAGGCGCTCCTTGAAGCGGTCGATCTCCGCGGTGCGGTCATCCTTTTCTATGCCCAGTTCCTTCTGGATCACCTTGAGCTGTTCACGCAGAAAAAACTCGCGCTGCTGAGTCTCCATGCGTTCTTCCACCGACTTGCGTATCGAGTGCTGCGCCTTGGCCAGCTCCAGCTCCTTGTGCAGCAGCTCCAGCACCTTCTCCATGCGCGGCAGCAGCTCGACGGTTTCCAGCACCGCCTGCAACTGGTGTTTGTCGGAGGAGGTCAGGCTGGCGGCAAAATCGGTCAGATGTGACGGATCGTCGGGCCCGAAGCGGTCGAGGAACATCCGCAGCTCTTCCGCATACAGCGGATTGAGCGGCAACAGCTCCTTGATGGTGTTGATAATGGCCATCGCATAGGGCTTGATCTCCTTGTCCTTCTTCTGCGCCGGTTCCGGAAGGTACTGCACCTGGGCGGTGAAGGGCGTCTTTTTACCAATGACCTTTTCGATACGGAAGCGCTGCACACACTCCACCAGCACCTGCAGCCTGCCCTCCGATTGCTGCACCCGATGGATGCGGGCAACCGTACCGATGGCTTTGAAATCCGCCGGTCCGGTGGTCTCGGCGGTCTCGGCCGTGGAGAGGATGATCCCCAGCAGGCTTTGGTTGCTTTCACTCGCGGCCTCGATGGTGCTCGCCCAGTGGTCCTTCTCCATCAACAGGGGCACCGCCTGACCCGGAAAGAAGGGTCTGGCCGCCACCGGCAGCAGATGAATGATGCCCGGCATTACGTCACTGGTGCGGGCCAGGGAGCTGTCACTGAGAATTTCTACTGCATCCTCATCGATGGTTGTTTCGTCTGTCATCTCGTCCACTGCTTTATTGATATATCAGTCCTACATGTGACCGAAATCGAATATTTCAAGGTTCCAGGCCGGCGGTTTTATTCGCCAGGGCGGCAAATGCCTCCAGTCCCAATTGCTCGGGCCGCTCTCCAGGGTCGACCCCCGCAGCAGAGATTTGCTCGGCATCCAGCATCTTTCTGAGGCTGTTGCGCAGGGTTTTGCGGCGCTGCGAAAAGGCCTGATTAACCAGCGCACTGAAGACTGTCCAGTCATCGATCCGGCAGGGAGGTGAAGGATGAGGAATCAGGCGCACGAAGGCGGAGTCGACCTTGGGTGGCGGGGTGAATGCGCCGGGTCCGATGTTGAACAGAGATTCCACCTGACATCTGGCCTGCAGCATGATGGAGAGCCTCCCATAGGTCTTGGAGCCGGGTCCTGCCGCCATGCGTTCCACCACCTCTTTCTGCAGCATGAAATGCATATCCTTGATCCAGGCAGAATAATCGAGCAGGTGAAACAGGATCGGGGTGGAGATATTGTAAGGCAGGTTGCCGACCACCCGGAGCGGCCGATCCGCTGTGGCAATGCTCGAGAAATCAAACTTCAGCGCATCGGCATTGTGGATGATCACCTCACCCACCGGAGCGCACTGCGCCGCCAGCGGCTGGATCAGATCCCGGTCCAACTCCACCACCTGCATCCGCTTGAGCGCTGTCAGCAATGGCAGTGTGATCGCGCCCTGCCCAGGGCCGATCTCCACCAGATTGTCACCAGCCTGGGGATGAATCGCATCGATGATGCGCTGGATAACACCGGGATCATGCAGAAAGTTTTGGCCAAATCTTTTCCTGGGACGGTGATTCAAGGGGTTACCCGATTGTTGCGCTGAGTTTTCAACGAGTTATAAATGTTCATGTGGGAATTATCCACGGAAACCAACAGGATAGAAACAGTGGTGGTGAGATATGGAGTCGCGACGATTTTCGCGACGGTCGAAAATTTTATGATAGTTATTAATATGATGAATGATATCCTTCATAAGGAGAATATTGAACTGAAGCATAGATGAAGGTGAGCAGAATATGGACTGCTCACTTAGAGTATTGAGCGAAAAAAGGAAATAGCTCAAATGGGTGCAATAGAACAGATGATTGGTCATTATCGTTGCAATTTGGAATATTTACGATTTTTCAATAACAATTGTATTCAATTTGTTGTTTGATCATTACGACATTTGGACAGCTAGCACTCAGTAAGGTAAATAATTAGAAAAATGTTGGACCAATCTATCAACGAAGAGAGCTTGGCATTCGCCATTAGTGCAAGAGAGCGCTATAAGTATAAGAGCGAATTTGTTAATGGTGATGAAGACGTAATTGAGCGTTGTCTAGAATTTTATAAAACGAAGAAGGAATTCCCAAATCTACTTGAAGCAGTTTTAAAAGGAAAGAAAGTTTATCAAACTAGAGATGTGATATTAGATGTCCTCATCCGCAGACTTAATCTTTCATTAAAAACAATTAATCATGTAAAACAGCAAGACAGAAACAATATTATCAAATCGATAATTGGTCTACTAAAGGAACATAACCGCTACTCAATTATTAGACTCGATATTAAAAGTTTCTACGAAAGCGTCGATCGAGATTATATTCTTCGAAAGCTCGAAGATGACCCCGCATACAGTATTACAACAATTGACATACTCAAAAGACTGAACCACTGCTTTGAAGCCAGCAACGTAACTGGTTTACCAAGAGGTCTCAGTATTAGTGCAACTTTGTCTGAATACCTGCTTAGGCCATTCGACAATACAGTCAAACAAATGGATGGGGTTTTCTATTATGCTAGATTTGTGGATGACATTCTTATCATTTCCAGCCGGAATGCTACGACATTTTCAAAAGAAGTAGAAAAACTACTTCCACATTTTTTGCATTTCAGTAATAAACCACATAAAAAAACAGCGACTGAAGTAGGATACTTTAATAAGAACTCTCTGGGAGAAAAAGCTTGTTTTGAGTACTTGGGCTACAAGTTCACAGTTACAGATATTAAAAAAGAAGGCAGAGTACTAGCCGTAGACATTGCAGATTCAAAGATCAGAAAAATCAAAACTAAAATAGTGAAGTCATTATTGGACTATGGTAACAATGATGATTTTGGTCTTCTAAAGAAAAGAATTAGATTGTTGACCAGCAATTTTTACCTATCCAACAAATACAGAAGTACAAAGGTTAGAAGTGGGATATATTACAACTATCGTTATATTAATGCTTGCGACACTCACAAAAGCAATCTTCTAGAGTTAGATGATTATTTAAGAGCAATTATTTTTAAAAATGATGTTGCTGTAAAGTGCCTATTATCACCCATAGGCTTATCTAAAAATCAGAAAGCAGAGATAGTTAAATTGTCATTTGTGTGTGGGCACATGAAAAAGATTTTTCATCGTTTTACACCGTTACAAATGAGAGCAATCAAGAAATGCTGGTATACGTAAGGTATGGCGAGAAAAAAATATAGAGTATCAACGGATGACTATTTTCGGGTCATGCTAACCGAAACTTTACCCTATGAAGTTCCCCTGATATTCGGAAATGAGGGTATCTACGATTTTTATAAGACTGCTAGTTCCGGCGTTCTATCTGTCCCTGAATTATTAAGTGAAATACTCGGTGTTAAGGGAGATGTTAAACACAAGAAACCGTTCCGCTACAAAATATCAAAAGACATAGATTCTACAAGAGAGTTGAGCCTTATTCACCCAGCTGCTCAAAAAGTATTTGTCGATTTTTATAAAGCTTACGATAGCTTGATTCTCTATAACTGCTCCAAAAGCGAGTACTCTATTAGATATCCCAAGAAAATCACTAGTGCGGTTTATAAAAGCAATAACGAGGAAACCTACAATTTGCTAAGTACAAGTGTAAAACCACTAAAAGAGCACTCTATCGATATTTTCGGAGAAGATAAAAAAAATAAATTTTCGTCGAACTATTTTTCCTATAGAAAATTTGATGTTCTTTACAAATTCTTTGAGTCATCTGAGTTTATTAAGTTAGAAAATCGTTTTCCATATATGACATGTATTGATGTAAGTAGGTGCTTCGATACCATCTATACTCACAGCATATCCTGGGCTGTAAAAGGAAAAGACTTCATTAAGGAGTCTATAGCTAATGGAGTAAGAAACCCAAATAGCTTCGATGACATATTTGATGTGAATATCAGGAAAGCGAATGACAACGAGACTAATGGAATAGTAATAGGTCCAGAATTCTCCAGGATATATTCAGAAATAATTTTCCAGAGAGTTGATAATGAAACTTACTTACAACTAAAAGAAAGAGGATTGATTCACAATAGAGATTATGCGATTAGAAGGTATATAGACGACATATATATTTTTAGTAAAACAAAAGATAAGGAGGAGATGATTGTAAATGAAGTAGTAAACAATTTGTGGGAATTTAAATTCAGAATTAATCCAGCTAAAACTAAAAGATACAATAGACCTTTTACTACTGAACGATCGAGAAATATAATTGATTTGAGGAGTAAAATAAACAGCGAGTTTTCCAGATTAGTTATAAAAAAGGAAAACGATGAGGGTCATCGATATCTTGTTCCTAAGCTGATAAAAAATCCTATTCGTGAGTCAACATCTTTTATAAAAGATATAAAATCACTTTGGTCATCGGAAACTCGTTTCTCGAATTATGTTTTAAGCTCCCTACGGTCTGTTTATGTCGAAATAGTAAGGCATAGTAGGAATGCAGGGGATGAGTTGAACGGCCACTCTATCGTTAACTTTTCTATATTTCTTATAGAAATCGCACACTACTGTTTTGCGCTGTCACCTAGAGTATCCGAATCATATAAGCTATGTCATTTAATGATAGTAATGAGCAGATTTGTAAGAAGTAGATTTCAGAACCATGTTGATAAGTTGAATCATAGAATCCACAATTGTTTGTTAACGCTTTTAAAAAATGAGCTTTCTGGACAAAAAGTATGTGGTGTTGAACGGCTAAATGTACTATTGACTCTTTCAGAAATAGATAGGCAATATTTGCCTTCCTCTGAAATTATTAGTGGCCTTGTATTCGACACAAATAATTCTAACGACTATTTCAATGTGATAGTTGCTTTGTTCATTGCGCGCGATGATCAGCGCCATGAAAACATCAGAGCTACCGCCATAGAACAGGCGAAAAAAATCCTTGATCAACGATACGGTGTGTACTCTTGCGCAGAATCGTTGCATTTATTTTTGGACCTTCTCAGTTGTCCTTACATTAGTAAGAATGAAAAGGAAACAATAATAAAGCTAGTTCTAACGAAACTTCGCTCAGACCATAATCTCAAGAATTCCGCCAAGTCAAAGTAAGTATCTCAATTCTGACAACAGATATACTAAAGTTCTGTAATCACAGAGTGTGGTTTGTAGACTGGTCAAATATTGACCTATTAATGAACTTACAGAGGAAATTGTTGAAGGAAGCATACTAGTAATTTAGGATATCGGTGCGGAGGCCGGTGGCCTTTTTACATCTGAGATTTTATCCTAGATGGTTAACTTACTGTTTTTATGGATAATTAGCCGCAAGCGAACTTATTCTTAGATACAGAGCGCATTAGCGCACACACAATAAAGGCATCGGTCTTCGCATTATTGCCTTTAGTTTTTGTTGGGCAGTATGATTATTTGTAGGAAATTTTTTTAAAAAAAGTCACTTTACTACCTTCCAGATCCCAGATCAGGGGACACAATACTTCCAGATCAGGCCAGATCAGGGGAAACCAGATCAGGGGACACAATACTTAATTACCAGATCAGGGGACACAATACTTTACCAGATCACCAGATCACCAGATCACCAGATCACCAGATCACCAGATCACCAGATCACCAGATCACCAGATCACCAGATCACGATCCAGATCATCCAGATCATCCAGATCATCCAGATCATCCAGATCATCCAGATCAGGGGACACAATACTTAATTATGCTATCCTTTATTCATGGCAAGATTAGCAAGAGTCGTATTACCCGGTTATCCCCATCATATTACCCAGCGTGGTAACCGTCGTCAGGACGTATTCTTTAAAGAGGGAGATTATAATTATCTAAAGTTTCACGGTTTTTATGAGTTCTAAATGGCCTCACTATTTTTCTCGCGCGCTCTGCGCGTTTTTTATGTCCAGCAGAACGATTCGATAATAACCAAGTGTTATACAGGGTAAAAATTCGAAAATCCCATTGAATAACAATGAGTTACGGTTGTGGTGGCGCACCGCATTTGTTATAATTTCTGCTGCTAAGCGATTGAAATAAAGAACAAAAGGACCGCCACCACGTGTTCATTCTACGCAATATCCTCAACCCGCTCCAAGACCAATTTAAACACTCCCGCAAGGGCTCTGAGCGCGGCACCTGGTTTGTCTATACGCTCTTGGCCGTCATTACCCATTTCACCTCTTCGCGCACCTCTAACTTGTTGCGATGTTTACAGACCCTGTTTGAACTGCCTGTCTGCCAACGCCGCTTCTATACCTTTATGGCTTCGCCGAAGTTACCTTGGCAGCGCCTGTGGGCCGCTCTATGGTCTCTCATTCCAGAGCCGACTGTGAATGGGCGAATGCTGTTGGCGCTGGATGATTACATCAACCCAAAAACCGGCAAAAAGATCTTCGGCTGCGCCTCCTTTTTCGATCACGCCGCTAAGATCAATCAATCCAAATATCCCTGGTCGCAAAACGTCGTATCCATCGGCCTGTTGAAAATCATCAAAGGTCGCTGGGCTTGCTTGCCCTTGGCCTTTCGCTTTTACCACATGAAAAAAACTATCGACGCCGGTAACGTTACGGTCAACGACAAAACGTTCCTCTTCCAAACCAAGTTCGAGCAAGCTATTGAGATGCTCTCTAAAATAGCCGATGCTTTTCCCGATACCCCCTTGTTGATCGTGACTGATAGCTGGTTCGGAAACAATGGCTTATTCAAACCCCTGCGCAAAACCATCGGACAGCATTGCCACATCCTTTCACGGTTGCGCGTCAACGCTTCTCTTTTCGATTCGCCACCCAAACGCCGCAAGCACCAACGGGGGAGGCCAAGAAAGTATGGCCGCAAATTGGGTTGCGCAACGACACTGGCAAAGCGAGCTAAAAGTCGCGTTACTCCCTACTCAGTCAACCTTTATGGCAAACAACGTGATGTATTGGCCTACGACAAAATTGTCATGCTTAAAACACTTAAGTGTGCCGTCCGGGTCGTCTGGATTTATCGCAAATCTCAGTGGATTGCGCTTTTTTCTACGGACCTCGATCTCTCCGTCGTACAGATCATCGAATACTACGGCGCCCGTTGGAAAATCGAGTCCGGTTTCAAAGAAATCAAGCAAGAAATCGGTAGCTCAAAAAGCCAAACCTGGAATCCTCATGCCGTCACCAACCATCTCAACTTCTGTATGATGGCAGCTACTGTTACGTGGGTTTACGCCGATCACCTTGATCACACTCCAAAGCGTTGTTACGCTGTTAACAATCGAAAGCACTTCGCCTTTTCCGATGTGAGAAAACTCATCACTCAAGCAGCTCTCGATAATGATTTTGTTACCCTTTGCCCTAATCCGCGTAAACCAAAGAAAAATCCCTTCATCAGCGCATTGTTACGCATGGTCGCATAGGGGAAACTGGGAAACTTCAGATAATTATTACCTTGAGCTTTTATCAGAGTGGTGTGCTTCTGAGAAGATCGAGATCTGGGCCTATTGCTTAATGACGAATCATGTCCATCTCATCGTAAAGCCAGGAAAGAGATCGAACCTTGGAAAAGCGATAGGTGAAGTACATCGTCGTTACACACGAATGGTCAATTTCAGGGAGAATTGGAAAGGCTATCTTTGGCAGGGAAGATTTGCTTCTTACCCAATGGATAAAAGCTGGGTATTGCGGGCTGCGGCCTATGTTGAACTGAATCCGGTTAAAGCTAGAATGGTTAAGAATGCCTGGGACTATCGATGGAGCAGTGTACATGCCCATTTGTCAGGTGTAGACCCAGACGGAATTATTCGACCTGAGAAACTACTTTCGTTGACAGGAGATTGGAAAGCCTATTTGAAGGCTGCCCAGGCAAACCAAGACAATGAATTCGAGCGTCATGAGCGGACAGGAAGGCCGCTGGGCAATGAGAAGTTTATTGGAAAAGCAGAGCGACTGTTGAATAGGGATTTACAAAGGAAGAAGCCGGGACCCAAGAAGCTGGCTGATATGAATTAAGTATTGTCACCTGAATTGTTTCTTGTGCCCACCAAACCGACCAGTAAACACGTATTCACCTTCCACTGCCTTGCGGCGACTCTCCAACGTAACCCTCAAGTGACTGGCCATCGGAATGAAGTCATCATTCGACACCTTAGAACGGTACAGGTAATATCCTGCCAGACTGGTGTTGAGAGTGATATGAGAGGAGCTTGAGCAGTACCATGACCACGGTTGCCGAATCTATTGCAAGTGTCCGAGCTGTCACTGAGCCTCGCTGCCGGTGGCGGCGGGCTTCAGCGGCGTTTGAGTACCGCCGAGCTCAATCGGCCGTCCCTGGAACTGACAGGGTTTTTCGATGCCTTTCAGGCCGAACGCGTACAGATCTTCGGTGCCGGCGAAATTACGTACATGGAGAAACACCAGGGACGACCGGTCATGCTGGACAGTCTGGCGAGAGTCGTCGACGACCCCGTGCCCTGTGTGATCGTGAGCAACGGCTGCCCCCCTCCCCGATGTCTGCTGCGTCAAGCGGAAGAGGCCGATATACCAGTGTTGGTATGTCCCCACAGTACCACCAGGCTGTACAAGCGCCTGTGGGAACACCTGGATGTGGAATTCGCTCCTGAAACTACCGTACATGGGGTATTGCTCGATATTCACGACACGGGGGTGTTGCTGCTGGGTGACAGTGCTGTAGGCAAGAGTGAGTGCGCCTTGGAGCTGATACGCCGAGGGTTCCGGCTAGTGGCGGATGACATGGTACGGGTCAAGTGCTTGGGTGATTCCGAGCTGGTCGGCCGGGTTACCGACATGTTGCCTTATCACATGGAGGCGCGCGGGCTTGGCATCATCGACATCCGTCGTCTATATGGGGTGACCGCCATACGCCAATCCAAGCATATCGATTTGGCCATCTCTTTGGTCGATTGGGATCCAAAGATCAGCTACGACCGTACCGGGCTGGAGTGCGAGACACTGAAGATTCTTGATGTGGATATCCCTCTTGTGACCATTCCATTGCGGCCCGGGCGCAACGTGGGCACCCTGGTGGAGGTGGCCACCATGAACCATATTCTCAAGAGCCTGGGCACGAATACCGCGGAGCTTGTGCAGCAGAAACTGCTGGATGAAATGCGGCAGGATTAACCTGCCGGTGGCGATTTCTATTCATAGGACAATGGGTATCTGAAAAAGCCCCATTACTCGGTTATATATAACCCTGATCCCAATTCTTTAAGAGTGCAATAGCTCTGCTGGCAATCTGAATAGGTACGAAGTCTATTTGTGAGCCTCATAAAAACCCATTCTGTAATTAATGAAATATTTTCATTATGCGTATTGAACTAAAGCTGGTTTCTTGAGCCGCTATGGTAAGTCAACAAATCAGTGGCAATGTATTTGTGTATGCCCTTGATTTTAATGGTAACAGCCATGGTTCTTAGATTTTTACTCAGAGTGATAAATCTCCTGGGAATGCAAGCTGTTGCATCAGCTAAAAGCAAATATCAACCCTTCTGACTTCAGTTGCAGATCGCAGGGGCTCTGTTGTCTGGTCTTGTGAGTAGTATTTTCTGCTGCTAGGTTAATTTGATCGGTTAGCGGTAATCGTTTATCAAAACAGTTCTGGGGGACGGGGTTTATGGCGGAGCGTGTTCACACAGCTGGTCTTCAGATAGACAGGACTCTGTTTGAACTGGTCAACACTGAAATTATCCCGGGTACCGGAATCATAGCGGATGATTTCTGGATCGGCCTGGCGAGGTGCATCGATGAATTGGGGCCGCTTAATCGGGCCTTGCTTGAACAACGCGACTTGTTGCAGACGAAGATCGACAACTGGCACCGCGAACGCACCGGACAGGAACACGATGCAAGGGCCTATAAGGCGTTTCTTCAGGAGATTGGTTATCTGTTGCCGTCAGGTAACGACTTCTCGATTACTACCGATAACACGGATCCGGAAATCAGCGTTATTGCCGGGCCTCAATTGGTTGTGCCGGTCATGAATGCACGCTACGCACTCAATGCCGCTAACGCACGCTGGGGCAGTCTCTACGATTCACTGTATGGCACCGATGTCATTCCTGAAGATGATGGCGCCGAATCGGGTGAGGTGTTTAATCCAAGGCGTGCCGAGCTGACGATTGCTTACGCAATGGCGTTTCTTGATGAGGTGGTACCCTTGCGGGGCATCTCTCATGCAGACGTGACGGCCTACCGGATAGACAACGGGCTGCTTATCGCAGTACAACCTGATGGTGAAGAAACCAGTCTGGCGAATACAGATGGATTCACCGGATATTGCGGTGATGCTGATCATCCTTCTATTGTACTGTTGCGTAATCATGGCCTGCATATCGAATTTCGCATCGATATTGATCACTACCTCAGTCAGTATCATCCCGCCGGTATCAGCGACGTGCAGCTGGAGGCGGCATTGACCACCATTCAGGACTGTGAAGACTCTGTCGCCGCAGTCGATGCCGGGGACAAGGTTCAAATTTACCGAAACTGGCTCGGATTGATGAAAGGCAACTTGTCTGAGGATATCGACAAAGGTGGGCGGACAATTACACGCACCTTGCATCCAGACCGTGAGTATACTGCTCCGGACGGCAGCCTTTTCAGCCTGCCTGGGCGCAGCCTACTATTGGTGCGCAATGTCGGTCATCTCATGTATACCGATGCCGTGCTCGATCGGTACGGTCACGAAGTACCCGAAGGCATATTGGACGGCATGATCACCAGCCTGATCGCATTGCACGATCTGAATGGTCAAGGCAAGTATCGAAACTCACGGGCGGGCAGTGTGTATATCGTCAAGCCGAAAATGCACGGCCCCGCGGAAGTCGCATTCACCAGCGATCTGTTTAACTTTATCGAAGATGCACTGGGTCTGGAGCGTTTTACCCTGAAGATGGGCATTATGGACGAGGAGCGCCGCACATCGCTGAACCTGATGGAATGTATCCGTGCCGCCAGGGAGCGAGTCGCGTTTATCAATACCGGCTTTCTCGATCGTACCGGCGACGAGATCCACACCAGCATGGAGGCCGGTCCCATGGTGCGCAAGTCGGCCATGAAGGATTCGTCCTGGATTCAGGCCTATGAGGATTCGAATGTCGATATCGGACTGGCCTGCGGCCTGCAGGGGAGGGCGCAGATCGGTAAGGGCATGTGGGCCATGCCGGACGAGATGCGCCAAATGATGGAAACGAAGGTCGGTCATCCATTGGCTGGTGCGAATACTGCCTGGGTGCCGTCACCTACCGCTGCCGTTTTACACGCCATGCACTACCACAAGGTGGATGTGAACGCTGTGCAGGAGGGGTTGAAATCACGCAGTCCGGCCAGTCTCGATGACATGCTGGTGATACCGTTGCTCAGTGACGTCGGGTTGTCGGCTGATGAGATTCAGCAGGAGCTGGACAATAACGCCCAAGGTATCCTTGGCTATGTGGTGCGGTGGGTTGATCAGGGCGTTGGTTGTTCCAAGGTGCCCGACATTCGAGATGTCGGACTGATGGAAGATCGGGCAACCCTGCGAATCTCCAGTCAGCATATTGCCAACTGGCTGCGGCATGGGGTGTGTAGCAGAGAGCAGGTGATGAGCACCCTGGAACGCATGGCGGAGATCGTTGATCAACAAAATAGCACTGACCGGGATTACCGTAATATGGCGCCGGATTTTAGCAACAGCCTGGCGTTTCAGGCCGCCTGTGATCTTGTTTTCAAAGGCTGTGATCAGCCTAGTGGTTATACCGAACCGCTGCTCTATCAAAGGCGCCGCGAGGTAAAGGAGCGGCTCAGGCATCGTTAGCAGCCGCATCTGGAAGGTGACAGCGGTATTCTCAAATATTCACTCTTGAGGTAGGTAAGCATCATGTCTTTCCGCACCGCTGATCTCAGCGACGAACTGGAAGAGAAGGCACAGGTTGCAAGACCGGAGTTTCGCCGGTTTGGTGGGCGATGCCGGTTTTCAGGCGTCATTTCGACCGTCAAATGCTTTGAGGACAACTCCCTGGTACGTACCGCCCTGGAAGAGCAGGCTGGAGGACGGGTGCTGGTCGTCGACGGTGGTGCTTCGTTGTATTGTGCGCTGTTGGGCGACATGCTTGCTGCGATGGCGGTGAACAATGGTTGGACTGGAGTCATCGTCAATGGGTGTGTTCGTGATACGGCCGTGATCGACGGTATGGATATCGGCGTCAGGGCATTGGCGCCTCACCCCCGGAAATCAGTCAAGCGTGGTGCTGGTGAGCGTGATGTGGTCGTGCATTTTTCAGATGTCGATTTCAGGCCTGGTGCTTTCGTCTACGTTGACGAGGACGGTATTCTGATCACCCAGTCCGGTCTGAATATACCTGCCTCCTGTTAGGGCCTGGCGGGAGCATTCGACTGATTTATCCTGCAATCACAGGTAGATAGCGCCTGTTCACGAGTCGGACGTTGTCTCGCCATACCTGCTTCCATTTAAATTTCCAATAATCTGCATTGACATAAATGTATTACCTTAACTTTTCCCTTGGTCTATAAGTGTGACTAATCCCCTCATAAGAATGGGAATTAATTACACACCTAATTGGAGAACGAGAGATGAAGTCACGTAAAGAGCAGATTGAAGAGCTGGAGCAGGAGTGGGCCAGTAACCCGCGCTGGACCGATGTGCGCCGCGGCTACACTGCGGCTGATGTTGTGCGTCTGCGGGGCAGTGTGCAACCTGAACATACTTACGCCAAACGTGGCGCCGAGAAGCTCTGGCAACTGGTGCGCGGCGATGCAAAGAAGGGCTATGTCAACTGCATGGGCGCCATTACCGGAGGCCAGGCACTGCAACAAGCCAAGGCCGGTATTGAAGCGATCTACCTGTCTGGCTGGCAGGTTGCCGCCGATGGCAATACCTCTGAGACCATGTATCCGGATCAGTCGCTATATGCCTATGATTCCGTCCCCGCGATGGTGCGCCGTATCAATAACACATTCAAACGCGCGGATGAGATTCAGTGGTCGCGAGATATCGGTCCCGGTGATGAAGGTTATATCGATCACTTTCTTCCCATCGTAGCCGATGCCGAGGCGGGTTTCGGTGGTGTATTGAATGCCTTCGAGCTGATGAAGAATATGATCGTGGCGGGCGCTGCAGGGGTGCATTATGAGGACCAGCTGGCGGCTGTGAAGAAGTGTGGGCACATGGGCGGCAAGGTCCTGGTACCAACCCAGGAGGCAGTGCAGAAGTTGGTTTCCGCAAGGCTGGCAGCTGATGTGTGCGGAGTGCCGACCCTGGTGCTGGCGCGTACCGATGCCGAGGCGGCCAACCTGTTGACCTCGGACGTAGATGATAATGACCGGCCCTTCGTGACCGGAGAGCGGACTGCCGAAGGCTTCTTTCAGGTACGCAATGGACTTGAGCAGTCGATATCGCGAGGCCTCGCCTATGCGCCTTATGCAGATCTGGTATGGTGTGAGACCGGCAAACCGGACCTCGGTTTTGCACGGGAATTCGCCGAAGCAGTGTTGGCAGAGAATCCGACCAAACTGTTGGCCTATAATTGCTCACCGTCATTCAATTGGCAGAAGAATCTGGATGAGCTGACGATTGCCAGGTTTCAGGATGAACTGGCGGAGATGGGCTACAAGTATCAGTTCATCACACTGGCCGGTATTCACAGTATGTGGTTCAACATGTTCGACCTGGCCTATGATTATGCGCGCGGTGAAGGAATGCGGCACTACGTGGAAAAGGTGCAGAAACCGGAATTCGCCGCACGCAACAAGGGGTACACCTTCGTATCCCATCAGCAGGAAGTCGGTGCCGGTTACTTTGATGATGTTACGACGACGATCCAGGGCGGCCTTTCCTCAGTCACGGCGTTGACTGGCTCGACAGAGGAGGAACAGTTTTATGAACAGGGGGTTGCAACTGGCTGATGAACGAGTCGCGAGATATTTTCTGACAACAGGAACAGCAGGGCGGCATGTTTAAATTCATCCGCCCTTTGCTGGGTCCTGGTCCTGCGCGCATTATGATTTGATTCGTCGGGTACTTTCAGCTGATACATAAGCAGGTTGAGGAAACGCCAGTCCGGCAGCGGGTAGAATGGTCTGCATTCGGCCAGGAAACCTGGTGGTTAGTATGATTAACAAGCTATGCTTGTGCGTTCATCCGGAACTCTGGCTGATGAGTGCTTCTTCATTCAAGATGTTGTTGGGTTTTTGGCCGTCTATGTGCAGCCGTAGATTATTTAACGCGTAGAAAATTTTAAGACGGCGCAGCTCCGGAACGGCAGCTGCGGTATGACCGGAGATCTTTAGGTTCGGCAATAATCTGCCGTCAGCGTCAGTGAATCTGCACCCGGCTTCTCCTTTTTGCTCATCTGATAGTACATCCAGGCGGATTTCAACGTCTTGATGTTGTGTCAAAAAAAGTGCCAGATCTGCTTCATTCAACAGTCCCTTACCTGCATTGACAAGAACTTTTACCGGACTGTCTGTTTCAGTGCCCAGCATATCCAGGGCTTGACGGTCGACCCAATATCGAGTCGCGGTGGTCGTCGCAGCTAAAGTGGTTACAATATTGCTCGCTTTGAATAATTGATCTTTATTCACATACTCCACCCCCATTGTATGACGATAAATACCTTCACGGTTTGTGGCTAATCGCCTCAGCCGCGTTAATTTCTCCTGGTATTCTGGTCGTTCGGGATTTCTTTGGCAGACAATGGTGTTTGCTCCCAGTGCCAGGGCTCGTTGGACAACTGCCTCTCCTATGCGTCCCAATCCTTGCACACCTAAGGTTAATCCGATGAGTGAACGGGAAAATATGTGGAGGTCATTGATATGGATTTTATCGGCCAGAATATGAATTGGTGTTTTAGCTTTAATAGCTCGAAGGGTACTTTGCTTGTAAGCAACAGGTGTTTTTATTGTATAGGTTGATTGCTTGATCAATACGTCTCGGTCAACTGGAACTACCTGAACAGAATAAGAACTCGCTTGGGAAATATCGCGCATGAGCTCAGATAGTTCTGCCAATCTGGATTTTTGCTGATGAGTGAGTTGAGTATATTCTTCATCTAACACATAGATCGTGGACAACTCGTGTACGATAGCCAATTCAACGAGATTTAATCCAACCTCGTCTAAACCAATAATCCCTATGCTGTTGTTGATGCCCGCTTGGTCATACTGGCCCAGCTGGTCATGATATACAGTTGCGTCCTGCCGAATGCCGGTACGAACGTATTTGCCCCCCCTGCCGAACTTAAACATGGCATCTAATTTCAATGCTTGTTTCAGCAGTATGAACCACATGATTTGCGCAATTGTCCTTGCCTGATCCGGTTCGGTAATCATGAGTTGACTCAATGAAATTGAGCCGACGGATTCATGATCTTGAAGATAACGCCCATACAGGGCATCCAGTATCATCCCAATATTCTGTTCAGTAACAGCGACTGTAGTAAATCCAGGTGCATTGGTCACAATGGTGCCTGCCAGATTTGCCATATCAAAGTCAATATGATGGATTGCCGAGGCAAAAAGGATGAGTCCCTTTAACTGTGCTTTTTCAAAGAATTCCGCGTCAAAATTTGCGTTGCAGTATCCCAGGCAGTAATCATAATTTCTCCGATAAACGATATCATTCAGTCTGGCATTAATCCCGGGTGACCATTTACCGTTTATATTGACCAATTCAGATTCGGCAAGAAGGATATCGAAGGAAACATCTCCAAATAGCCGTTGAATGTGAAGTATGATCTCTGGAGACAAAGGCTCTATGACTAGTACCCTTGCCTTTGGGGCAGGTACTTTGATGCGGAAAAAACGTAAACCCTCGATACCGATGATGCTTTGAATAGCGGTTGCTTTACCCTTGGTGATGGAGTTATTGACTATGTTAGGTGGAATTATCCCATCTATCAGACTCCTTAGATTCTTTAGTGCCTTGAATATTTTCAATTGGCGTACTTCTCGAACAGCGGCGGCAGTATGTCCGGTCACTTTAAGATTTGACAATGGAGAGCCGTTATTATCGATAAGCTTGAGGTAGGCACCGCCTTCATGTTCGCCGATAAGTACGTCCAATCTTGCTTCGACGTCGGGATTCTGCTTTAGATAATTTAGCAGTGCTGCTTCGTCTACGAGCCCTTTCCCGGCACTGACGATCACTCGAACGGGACTGGGTGCGTCAGAGGCAAACTGCTCAAGACCTTTTTGATCTACCCAGCCGCGCGTGTTTTCAGTGGTCGCTGCTAAAGTAGTAATAATATTGGATCTCTTAAAAAACGTATCCTTGTCTTGTGCATACTCGACCGACAGTGTTTGCCCCAGTTGTATGCTTCGGTGATCTGCGAGTTTAAGTAGTTTCCGCTGTTTTTCTTGATACTTGAAACGCCCCGGATCTCTTTGGTAAACCAGAACATTGATACCTAATGCAATTGCTCGCTGCGCTACGGCCATACCAATGCGTCCTAAGCCCTGAATGCCGAGAGTTATATCATTATTTGAAGAGTCTAGGGTGTGTGTGTTTTTCTGGAAAGGGAGATCCTGAAGGTCAATATGAATCCGGCCCTGGCGATGTTCCTTAATGTATTCAGTTAAGCCATAAGACTCGGTATTGAATGTGTATGTGGCGTGATCAAGCAAGGCAGTCTTGTTAACCGATATTAATTGAATGGACAAATTATCTGGATAAGTGATGTGTTTTATTAATGATATTACCTCCTCAAGTCTATCCTTCTCATCGGAACTGAGAGCCCAATATTCACGATCAAGAACGTATATGGTCGAAATCTCATGAATAATTGCAAATTCAATAATATGTTGGCCTATTTCACCTAAGCCAATGACCCCTATACTTCGATTGATGCCGGCCTCTTTATTTTGACCCAATTGGTCATGATAGACGGTGGCATGCTTGCCAACTCCGGTACGTACATAGTGTTGGCTCGATCCGAATGCAAACATTTCATCCAGTTTTAATATTTTTCGCAGGAGGCTTAACCACATAATGCGGGCAGTAATTAATGGGGATGGTGGTCGTTGCTTTTGATTTATTAATCGATTCTGTTTTTCATGTTCATTGCCAAGATTATTGTTGATTGAATAAATGGCATCCAATAATAGCCCTATATTTTGTTCTGAAACCGTCGTTGTGGTGGGACCGGGCGCATTGGTGACGACAGTATGAAATACTGTTGCCGCTTCAACATCAATATTGTGTGTGCCTGTCGATAACAGAAGAAATCCTTTTAATTTCGCCAGTCTAAAGAAATCATAATCAAATGATTCGTTGACATAACCGATGACATAATCATATTTTCTCAGTTGAACCAACGCCTTTAACTTGCCGTGTATACCTGGAGTCCATTGTCCGGCGCTCTCAACAATTTCGGACTCCGATTGAAGGATATCAAACGTCACATCTTCAAATTTCCTGTGCAGCTGAGCAATGATTTCTGGACCAATGGGTTCGACAACCAGTACGCGGGCGCTGGGATAAGGAACCTCCAGCCTCAAAAATCTCAATCCCGCTAGTTCTATATCGATAACTGCCAGAGTATCCAGTACTATGCGTATCTGCTTGTCATCAGCTGAATCATTCAAACGTTGTAATTCTTCTAAAAGGGAACACCTGAATCTTCTTGAGCCTAGACGATAGCGGGCGGGATATGGGTAAATATCTGGAAAGATGCCATTATAAACCTTTACTTTTATTTCTTCCCAAAATTCCGGAAAATAAAGATCCCCGTGTACCGCGCGAAACATATCCCTATGCTCCAGAGGGATGTTCAACTCTCGCTCGAAGTCTGTTGGATTGGCGCTGTAGCGCTCTACTCCCAGGGTCGTTTTGGCCTGATATCGAAATAAAACCAACTTTATATCGATCAGCGATGCATTGTTCAAATAGACAACACGTCCCCACTTGGTGAATCCAAAATGCTCCAGGCCTAGTGATCTTGGTAGAAATCCCATGGCGGCCAAATGTTTTATGTTCCAGCCGACGCCCATCAAGACCTGTTGAATGTCTTTTTTATCGGCACTTCTTATGTACTCAGGAACTTGAGTGATCCGGCGAGACGCATAAAGTCGCTTAAAGAATATATGCTTAGACGTGAATACAATGTCTTCCGATTCTTCTTCCTTCAACTTATTTATCAAATCATCAGAAAAAAACTTCAGTCTGAATTTCAGATTTCTATAGTCGAATGAATCTAGTACCTGCCCGAGTCGGTCAGTCTCATGTACCTTTAAAAAGTTTGCGATGATATTCTTCCTGTCAGGCAGTCTTCGTTTTAGCACTTTGAAAACCAGTGGGAATCCTTCAAGTCCAAAAACCAGATCTACAGGACCGGTACCGATGTACTGGCATTGCTCTCCGTTACGTGTGATTTCTCTTAAATCTTGCAGAAGAGAAATCTTCGCCGGGTGTGTAAAACCTATCAAGTCAAAGATATAGGCAGGGATTTCCAGTGGAAATAATTTTTGGATAAAACTATAAAGCTCACGATAAGAACTGGTTAATACAGTGAATGCAGATCGTGTTGAGGAAAATAGAAAATTTCTCGTTGCCTTATGTCCAACCAACACTGCGTCAATATCTACTCCGTCGGTTGTATGAACAACACAAAAGACAACGGGTATTAGTTCACTGTTTGTTCTGAGTTGTCCAACTAAATAGGCTCCCTTTCCTCTATAAAACACCGGACGCAATATCTCAATAGAAACAACCTCTATTTCATCCATCAATTCTTCATTGATCAGATCAACTATGATACTGATATTCGAAGACATCCTGGATATTCGAGAATTAGAAATAATTGAGTCGCTGAATACTTGTAAAATGGTTTTTTCTAAGTCATCGCGGCTATTAATTGAGTAGTGACGAATAATTTTGTCTGTATTGATTAGATTGTGTCCTACCCCGTCGTTTTTGAATTCGATAGATATGTCTTTTTCCGAAAATACTTTTCGCATAACGGATGTCAAATAAGTAGTCGCTAATTCGTCTCCGTATTTAATATAAAACTGTTTTCGAATTTGCTTCCATTTTTTATAGTTATGAGAATCAAAGCCTAATATTTCACGTGATATGGCGACGCTTTTGTCAATCGAAGAGCGATAAAGTTGAACTCTCAGTAAATCGTCATCCAGGCGTTTATCCAATTCACCCGCTGAAAATAATTCAGGTGCTCTTACTGAAATATTTATAAATTCACTGTAATAATCGAGGAAATGCTTCCAAATTATTTTTGATAGATCGGATGATTTCTGTGCCATTTAGATGCTCTGTCATTACAGGCGTTTAACTAAGGAGGCTCTGATTGATTACATCCTTGCAATTATCAGAGCAGGGTAACGAAAGCCGTGATTATCCGTTTCCTTTATTATCAATGGGATATGGCCATTTATAATGGCAGGACATCCTATACCGAAGGAACCTCTGAATTAGTCAAAGATTTCCTAAGTATAGGAAATCAGCTATGCATGGGAAGAGTCAATTATAAGCAACAGTATTTATAGACAGTAATCGATACAGGAACGGATGGTATTAAACTTATACACTCTCGGCTTTTCAATAACCGCCATCAAAAACGAATTCGCCAGTGGCCTGTATAAAACACATCGACGGTCATTGGTGGATGCGTGGACAAGACACGGCGCTGACATCTTCGCCATACCACAGCCAGGTGGCGTCATCTGACAATTAGTGCGAAAGCCCGCCGCCATGTATTCTGCTGCTGCCGGTTCGCTGTACAATAGCCCCATTTCAAAATTAACTAACGTTCCGGCGATTAATGAACATGACAGGCAATGAAATCACTCTGGATCACGAAATAGAGCTGTTCCGTCTTCTGTTGGGCAATGTGCTGCGAGAGCATAGCCGCAAGCGGGTGCTGGTGATCGTGGAAAGGTTACTGGCCGGATTCGCCAGCCTGCATGAGCAGGATGACGAGGAGCAGCGAAGCCAACTGGTCAACCAGATCAACGGCCTCGATTCCACGACCCTGAATGATGTGGTGAGAACCTTTACCCTCTATTTTGGTCTGGTCAACATTGCCGAAGAGGCTTATGCCTATCGTCACCGCCAGGCGCTGATCAATGACGGTGGGCCGCTGTGGACCGGCTCCTTCGATCATACGGTGCGGGAATTTAACGAAAGCGGGGTGGGGGAGGATCAGTTTCAGAGTCTGCTGGAGCATATTGTCTACACCCCTGTGTTCACCGCCCACCCGACAGAGGCCAAGCGGCAGACCATCCTGGAGACCTTCCGCCGCATCTTTCTGCTCACCCAGGAACTGCACCAAGGCAGGCTCAATGCTGAGATGCAGGAGGCGTTGCAGCGCAGGATTCAAGCTCAGATCCAGATTCTATGGAAAACCGATGAGGTCAGGGAGCAAAAACCACAGGTGCTTGATGAAGTGGGGCAGGGACTCTACTTTTTTCGGGAATCACTGTTTGAGGCTGTGCCCAGGGTGTATCGAAAGCTGGAGGATGCGGTGCACCGCATCTATGGTTCCAAGTCCCAGATCCAGGTGCCGAGTCTGATTCGTTTCGGCTCCTGGATAGGCGGCGATCGCGACGGCAATCCATACGTCAAACCCGAAACCACGGAACTGGCGATTCGCATGCACCATGAGCTGGTCCTGGAGGAATACATCAACCGTGTTGACGAGCTCTCCCGGGAGCTGAGTTTCTCCTCTTCAATGGTGCAGCCGTCCGTAGACTTTATGGCCAGTCTCTCGTCAGATCATGAGTTCTGCCGGGAGATTTTCGGGACTTCCGCCGATCCGGGGCGGCGTGAACCCTATCGGCGTAAAATGCAGATCATGCGGCAACGCCTGCAATCCAATCTGAAAAGATTACGTCGCCGCATGAGTCACAAATCCATCCGCCACATTCCGGAAGGCTATGCGACAGAAAAGGAGTTTCTGACTGATCTCTATCGGGTGCGGGATTCATTGATCAGCCACGGTGATGGCAATATCGCGCAAGAGGGACTGCAGGATCTGATTCGCCTGGTGGAGAGCTTCGGTTTCTTTCTGGTGCATCTGGATGTGCGTCAGGAGTCCTCCCGCCATACCGAGGCTGTGGCCGAGCTTTTTGCCCGCCAGCCGGGGGCGCCTTTCTATAAGGCGTTCAATGAAGAAGAACGCATCCTGCTGCTGCAGGAGGCGATAGCTCACCCCCGTCCTTTCATTGTCGACAAGGACAACCTGACGCCGGAAACCCGTGAGACGCTGGATGTATTTGAGGTCATGGCGGCGATGCGCGCCGAGATCAGCCCGGATGTGTTCGGCAGCTATGTCATTTCCATGACCCATGAAGCCAGCCATGTCATGGAGGTGATGTTGCTGGCAAGATTGGCCGGGCTGGCGGGTAAAGAGGCGGACGGCTGGTTCTGCAATATCCACATCTCACCGCTGTTCGAGACCATCGACGACCTGAGCCGGATCGATGCGGTGATGCGGACCCTGTTTGACAATCCGATGTATGCGGAGCTGCTGAAGGCATCAGGCAACACCCAGGAGGTCATGCTGGGTTACTCGGACTCCTGTAAAGATGGCGGTATCCTCGCTTCCTCCTGGAATCTTTATGACGCTCAGAAAAACATCATTGCGCTGGCGGATGACCGGGGTATCTCCTGCCGGCTGTTTCATGGGCGCGGCGGTACGGTGGGACGGGGTGGCGGCCCCACCCATGAGTCGATTCTTGCGCAACCGGTGGATACCGTACATGGGCAGATCAAGTTCACCGAACAGGGGGAAGTCCTCTCCTATCGCTATGCGAATCCGGAGACTGCACTTTACGAACTCACCATGGGGATCAGTGGGCTGATCAAGGCGAGTCGTTGTCTGATCGAACCGCCGGAGATGGAGCGCAAGGATTTTCTTGGCGTACTGGACGAACTGGCGAAGCTCGGAGAGCAGGAATACCGGGATCTCGTGCAGCATACCCCCGGCCTGCTCGACTTCTTCTACGAGGCCACGCCGGTCGAAGCGATCGGGCTGTTGAATATCGGTTCCAGGCCGTCCCACCGCAAGCGGGCCGATCGCTCCATTACCTCGATTCGCGCCATTCCCTGGGTGTTTGGCTGGGCGCAATCCCGCTTTACTATTCCTGCCTGGTACGGCATCGGTTATGCGCTTGAGAAGTGGCGCAGTAACGATCCGGAGCGCACGGCAAAACTGCAAAAGATGTATCACGAATGGCCTTTTTTCCGTTCTCTGTTGAGTAATACCCAAATGGCGCTGTTCAAGGCCAACATCCCCATTGCCAAACAGTACGCTGAGTTATTACAGAACAGCCAGCTTGGCATGGCCATCTACAGGCGCATCGCGGAAGAGCACCAACGCACCATGACTCAAGTGCTTAATGTCAGTGGCCTGCATGGATTGATGGAGGAGACGCCTGAGCTGCAGAGGTCACTGGCGCGCCGCGATGCCTACCTGGATCCGTTGAATTACATCCAGGTTACGCTCTTGAAGCGCTATGGATCCACCACCTCCGGTGGGGCAGAGGAGCGCATGGAGTGGCTGAATCCTTTACTGAGAACCATCAACGCCATCGCTGCTGGCATGCGCAACACCGGCTAGCGGAAATTTACTGCTGGGATTTTGTCCTGGGAGTAGGACAGACGCCATTGTTATTGAGTGGTGCAATAGGGCAAGCCAACAATGATCTGATTTGTTTGATTGGCGCTGCGGATTGGTCTTGGTGCGCCACTCTGGTTAACCCGAAAAATGGTTTGACTCGTTTATGTCGGTGCAGTGAGTTCGTTTAGCGGGTTGCGAAAATTTAATTCGCATGCTTGCCATTTTATGCGACCTAAAATCATAGGACTGTTGTTATAACTGTCGAGCTGGCCAGAAAATGTGGTAGATTCAAATCGCGCTTTCATTGCTGAATAGTCAATCAATTACCGGACGAATAATAACGTGCGGAATAGAGGAGATAAAAATGAAAAGTAAGCGACTATCTGTAGCATTTGCCACTATCCTTTCCTGTGCAATTCCTTTGAAAATTTCGGCTTCCGAGAATAACCTCACGGCGGATACAGAAGCGGGTAAAATTAAGTCCGTGCTCTGTTCCGGTTGTCATGGCCTGAATGGAGAAGGGATATATATGGAGCATGCTCAAACAGCCTTCCCAAGTCTGGCGGGTCAACTTCCAGGTTATTTCGTCAAATCAGTTTACGATTATCAAAAGGATATTCGTAACGATCCCGTGATGAACGCCATAACCAAGGGGCTTACTGATGTCGACATTAATAATCTGGCGGCATACTATGCGTCGCTGAAATAATTATTAATGACCCTTCGCTGTCATCCACAGACAGCGAAGTGAAATAATTTTCCCTGATAAACTGGGGATAGACAGCCATTCAGCCACATCACAGGGTTGGTTGAAGAAGGTAATGCTTCACCAGAAATATCATCCTGTGTGTCTGTTCACCGAATATCAGATGAATTGATTGGAGCGACGCCAGATGGGTGCCGCCATTTCAGGAAAACCATCACCTGCCAATAGACACAAGGTTGGAGATAAGTGCATTACGAGACTTTGCATGATCCGACTATTGCCACAAAAATCCTGACTTAATTACTGCGAAATACATACTACTATTAATTCATAAGACCCCGTTGTTCTTGCGGTTAGAGGTCTTAAGCAATGGTTGTTGTAGACAGTCTTTTTCACAAGTGCTTCGCAAGGAGTGTGTGAGGAAACCAGATACCGCAGTATCTAACAAGCAGGAATTATGAGAGGGAATTTATGATGAAAAAATCAACCTTATTACTTTTCGTGACGGCAGTCTCCGCCGCTCTGTTCGCCGGGTCAGTTACTGCGGCAGGCTCAAGTATTTATGGTGGCTTCGCTGAGGGAAATCCGGACCTGTATCCGAGTGATGAGAACAGAATGATCACCGGATCACATCCTGGGGTTGGCGACAGCTATAACGTTTATCAGGGTGATTGGGCGCGCGGAAACAGTGACCTGTTCACGGGCACCCGTGGAGATACGATGAAGTCCGGGTTTCCAGATATTTACCAAGGCTTTGGAGACAATCCGGATCTCTAATACCCTATACCTGCGTGGAGCGGGGCGACCGTTCCCGATAAGCGGCTGAACTGGATGCAAACTAAACTGGTTCAGCCGTTATACTGTCTACGCAACGGAAAGCCTGTACAAGTGTTGATAGGTTCCCATGGCAATCAAACGCGACCTCAAGATAGTATCAAAGTCGGTTCTCAGTATGGTTTTCATACTAATGAGTTGGTCCTGTGCTAAACAGGCGCCGAATATCAGAACCGGTCATTTACAGCAAAAACTCCCGCAACAAACAGACCGGATAATCCATGCCGGCGTCATATCCATTCGGGAAGATCTGGCGCCGCTGATTGAAGCTGTGCAAGAGAGGTTTCAGATCAAGGGAATGAGTCTGGTGTTAATCCGGGGAGATGAAGTCCTATGGCAGGAAGGCTTCGGTTACGCCGACCAGGCCGGCAAGGCGCCAGCCACTGCAGGCACCATATACCGGGCCGGCTCTCTGGCTAAGCTTTTGACAGCCCTGTCAGTATTGCAACTGGAGGAATCGGATGATATCGACATCGATTTTCCGCTCGACTTCTTTCTCAGCGATTTTTCAATTCGCAGTCGCTTTGATACCACGGCAGAACCGATAACTGTCCGCAGCATTCTGACCCATCACTCGGGACTGCCGACAGATTTGAGCAAGAGCATGTGGACAGACGAGCCGTATACTGCGGTGGTCATGAATCTGAAAGAGGAATATGCGGCATTCCCGCCTAACCTGGTTTATTCCTATTCAAACGTCGGTTACACCCTGTTGGGCGACATGGTTGAGAAAGTCAGTGGCGAACCCTTTGCCCATTATGTTGAAAACCACATTTTCCATCCCTTGGGAATGGATCGAAGCAGTATGGGAATGCCCCGGGAGCCGATAGCAAAATATCTGTCCAAGGGCTATCGCAGCGGACGGGAAGAGGCCCTGTTGCCTATTCGAGATCTACCTGCCATGGCTTTATATACATCAGCCGCGGATTTGGGACGGTTTATGAGGATGATTCTTGAACGAGGGAGTATTGATGGAAGGCAAGTGTTCTCGCCGGAGTTGCTGAAGCGGATGATGGCTCCCCAAAACCAGCACATTGCGCTGGATATGAATATCGTCAATGGTCTCGGCTGGTTTCTTGAGCAGGAATCGATCCCCGGCGGAGGACGAGTCGTGCGCCACGGCGGCACGACCCTGCTCTTCAATAGTGAGGTGATTTTGCTGCCCGAACATAACCTGGGCGTCGCAGTACTGGCCAACAGCAGTGACTCCAGGGGTATTGTTTCTCACCTGGCCCGGCAAATCCTGACGAGGGTGCTGCTTGCCATGCCTGAACCTATGGACACCAAGTTTTTTGTTGCCGAACTGGAAAAAGGTTTGCAGAACAACAACCCTGCTGAAATCAGTGGAAACTATGCGACAGATGTTGGCTTGATTTCGATTCGCCCGAAAGATGCAAAATTATGTGCCTGCATCGTGGAACAGACGTTTGATCTCATTCCCTACCCCAATGGATGGTTCGGTATAGACAAGAACGACCAGGCCGTTCTTTCCCCGGCGGTCAAGCCATTGGCGGAAATTCAATTTCAGACCCGGTTGATCGACGGAAAGGAAGTGGTGGTGGCAAAAAGAGACGGCCAACAGACCATTCTGGGTGAAAAGATTCCTCCTGTTCCGGTACCGGACGCCTGGTTGAAAAGAATTGGGGAGTATGAACTGCTTAATCAGGACGAGCAGTTTCCGGTTAAACGGCCTCGGTTGAATCTGAATAATGGGCACTTATGTATGAGCTACCAAATGCCTAAACTGTCGCCCAAAATTATCCAGGTTCCTTTGCGGCCGATATCCGACGTCGAGGCGGTGATCCTCGGACTGGGAAGGACGCGTGGCGAGACCCTTCGTGCAGTCGTAGTAAACGGTGAAGAGCGGCTGAGATACTCTGGATATATCGGAAGAAAAATCTCCGGGCAACAACTTGATTGAAGCTGAGCTGGTTTACGGGAAATAGAGATGCGGTTGCCGGTTTATTCCTCATCCACAGTGGCCGCAGATCTTTTGAATCAATCATAAACTGGCATAAAGAAGAAATAGCGGTCAAACTATGATGCTCTACTATTCATTTAATAGTTCAACAACTTGATTCAAGATAAGCCATATGAATGCTGAAACGAAACAATCTTACAAAGACCGGGGTGTGTGGCTGCGCGGATTATACATGCTGATCTTCATGTTCTTCCTGGGGGTGGTGAAGTTTGTTGCCTTTGTGGTGATACTTTTCCAGTTTTTGACAGTACTGTTTACCGCAGATACCAATAAGAATCTCGTTCGATTCGGGCAAAGCTTAAGCACCTATCAGTATCAGATCATGTTGTTCTTGACCTACAATACTGAACAGCACCCTTTCCCCATGGGGGAGTGGCCGAAGGGGGAAATCAAGGAAGAGCGCTTGGAGGGTCCTGATGAGGGTTAAGGGGAGCAGCGCAACAGGGGTCAGGGATTCCCGATAATGGTTTATAAACTACGCCGGGGGTCTGATCAACAACGCCAGTGATTTCACTTTCGCAAGTGATGTATGACAATCGAAGTTACAACTCTTCCTGATACAGAGATATCCTGCGGGAGTTGCCTGGCCTGTTGCTGCCGTTTGGAGGTCATGTTGTTTTCCGATACCGGAGTGCCCAGTCATTTTATTGAAACCGACGAATGGGGAGGGCAGAGCATGGCGCGACTGGATGATGGCTGGTGTTCAGCCTTGGACAGAAATACCATGATGTGTCTGATCTACGAGAGGCGGCCTCTGGTCTGCCGGGAATTTGAGATGGGCGGATACGAGTGTATTGCCGAGCGAACCGCCAACCTTTAGAAACCCCACCCCTGGCTCATCGACCTGAATCTGAGCGCTCTACGCATCGTCAGCAAAAATCCCATAATGATAAGCGCCTTCGATCACACCGCTTGTATAATATCCTTGCAGGCCTTTGAAATCGCCTTTTGCAAAATACACCTTCAGGGCGGGGTTTTCATGCATCGCCTGCTTTACATTTTTTACCAATTGATCATCGGCATTCTTTACAAGAACACCACAAAATCCAGCTGTCAGTGGAAAAATATCGTTACCGCTGTCCCCGCAAAAGACTACATCACGTTTCGTCGCGCCGTACGCCTCAGCCACATACTCCAGGGCAGTCTGTTTGGTTGCACTTGCGGGTAAAAAATCGAGGAGGCCTTTGCCATCCTGCGAGTCAAAGCTGTAGATGATTACTTCATCAAATTTTCCCTTTATCCGTTCTTCCACCTTTTTCAATACTTCAACATTCCTGTCATGCTCCACATAATAACTCTGTTTAAACTGGTTCTGGTGTTCGCTTTCCTGTTCAAGTATGCCGGAAACTTCGGCAACAGCCTCTCTGATTGCCGTGGCATCCCACCTTGGACTCGATTGCTTGACATGGGCAACCCATCCTTCATCAAAATGCCACTCACCATTCTGATACTTTCTGATTGATGTGCCGACATCACCACACAGAATATCTGGATACCTGACTCCGAATTCCTTTATCGCATTTTCAGTGAGAGCCAGATTTCGTCCTGTTACATAAACGACAAGCACATCCTGCTTTTCCGTCAGTTCATTAAACATGTTGATGGCATCATGGTCGGCCTGCCAACTGCCGTTGGGGAGCAGTGTTCTGTCAAGGTCGGTAGCCAATATTCTCATAACATTTCTTCTCTACATCAGTTCGGTTTGACTGTCTCGTGTGCGTTTAGCGATACGAGGTAACATAATCTTCGCAATCACCGCCGGTATGGGTCAGGCTGAAGCCAAAGTTGCGTAAATCAGCGTTCAGTGTCGCAGTACAATCGTTATTTTTCCAGGTCAGGTGCAAGCACTGCTCATCAGAACTATGGATCTCGAGTTCTCCCTGGAAAGCGGGAGATTTATTTCGGAGTCGCATGAGTTCCAGCTGGTCCCGTACCACAATTCGTGAGAGACCCTGTTCAATATCGCTGTTATCGAGCGTTGTCCGATTGATCTCTTTGTGACCGCCTGCTCCACCTTTGTCGGCGGCTGCATAATCGTTTCTGCCGGCAAACAGATCCAGATACCAGACTTGCGGTACGCCAGGCATAAACATTTGAATGGCCCTGGCAAGGCGCAGTTTTCTTTCGTCTTCTCCCAGCGCGCTGAAGAATGTCGCATTGATCTGATAATATGATATTTTCTTCCCATCGGGCCCATACAGATTTTTTACCCTCCCGCCACGGTCCATGATGTCATCAACGACTCTGTCGATCACTTCATCGCTTAACAAGCCGTCTCCTTCTTTGCCGCGCAAATCAAGGACAGGGATTCCATCATGGCAGCCTAACATGTTGACCGTATCTAGGTTTTTATCCTGGATCTCACGGATCCATTGCAAGAGATGTCTGTTTGTTCCGCGATCCAATGCATCAATCACTAAACCGGGAAAGAAGAAGTCATAGATGGGAAAGCCCTTGGATGCCACTTTTTCATGCAGTCTGTTGCCATATTCGGAATGTATTTCAGGCAGTAGAATGAGGTCGTATTTATCTGCGATTCGTTTCAGTCTTTCCAGATATTCCCAGGTGCCGGGTTGATTGAAGAAATTCACCTCGCCTGGCTCTTTGTGTAAATATGCAAATGCATCGAGCCTGACAAACTTTCCGCCGTGCTCATGCAGCTTCTTCAAGGTCTCATCGTAAAAATTCCAGACCTCTTCCGATTGAGCATTCAAATCCATTTGCCCTAAATATTTTCGATTTTGCTCAACAACGGAAACAATATCCTCCATGTAATGGGAGAACTCGCCCAAATCGATAGCCCTGACATCACGCTTGGCGCTCAATACATCATTTACGATGGTAGCAATCCTTTCGGCATCCTCGTGGGTAAGCTCCTGTATGCCTAATGCATTTAACAGGTCATGTGCGGCGACCCCGTGATAAGCCACTTCCTGGTAAAATGTATTCCAATACGGTCTGTCGGTTCCATCCGGAAAGCGTACTTTCAAAATCGGCAGATCAGGTTTTCTCATGAACAGTTTTTCGAGATGTTCCTTATTGGGGATCACATGACCGTCAGGAGTCATCTCGCCATGTGAATCCCAGAATTCATTCCAATCGATAAAGAAATTCTTATATTTGGATCGGTCCCCATGCTTCAACAGATCCTGAAACTGGGGCGAACCTACGGAGAGATGGTTCAAAACGAGATCAAATTTGAACATGACATTGAGCTCATGGAGACTTTCCAGGTCATCCCGGGAGACAAGCTCATCATTGAGGTCGTAATCTATAATGGAGAAGCCCCGATCCAGATCACTATTAAAAACGGTAGGAAGGATATAGAACAAAGAAAAGACATCTTTGAATTCCGGTCTTTTCAGCATTCGTACAGTATCAGCCAGGTTTCGACCAATGCTGTCAGGGTAGGCGTTGAACATCACGCCTTTAGGCAGCGCATTCTTCTTCGGTGCGGCTTTGGTATTCATAGTGCCAATTTAACTACTCATCTGTTTATCTTTCGGCCATATTAAGGGGCCGATTTGGAGCCACAGTCTGCCAGACGGGAGTTGAATATTCTAGTTTGATTGACTGCTGTCCCGTTATCCTTCATCTCAAAGCCAACTGAACTGAATGTTGAAAATTGAGTTCATAGGGCGTTATGGCTAGGATTTACCCTATCAATCATCGCCGGAAAACATTTGATGGTAGTCCGACGCATCGAATATGGCCTCCATTGATTTGATATATCCGTCCTTAATCACAAATAGGATTGCTGCCACGTGCGCCTCGTAACCGTTAAGTGTGAGTGTTGAATCCACGATGGCGATTGCTTCATCCCCTGACACGATGCATTTTCGGATTACCAGCCGCTCAAGGATTTGCCCCACTGCTGTAATGCTCTCGATAAAGCGGTCTGCATCATTGAAGGCAGCGATGGGGCTGTTGTAATTGAACCCCCGGTCTGCGAGAAAGGTCCGCGCCAGATCGAAATCCCGGGCAGCAACTGCGCCAAGGTAGGATTTCACTAAAGCTTCAGTTTCACTCATGGTTGACCTCGACATGAAGATACTTTCATTTATGAAAGAATAACGTCATAGAGAACAATAACCAGTAATTTATCCATCAATGATAGTGATGAGTGTTGAACTCAAAGCTGATATTGAGTAGGGGTTTCTGGTGATCCTGCACCAGTTATCGGCTCGTATGCGCTTCCAGCTACGAACCCCCCCCAACGCTCCGGTTATCACAAAATAGGATAAACAAGGCCGGTGGAAGCGAGCCTGAGCAGGATTAAACGCTGCGTTTTGCGAACCAGATGATGTGCCGCGTTCCCTTCGACCCATGTGCATGCACCCTGACCTCATCGACATCGAATCCCACCTTGCGCAGACGTTGAGGGAATTTTTTATCCGGACCTGCCGACCAAACAGCCAACACGCCTTGAGGGCGTAGCGCTGCGTAGGCTGCGTTCAAACCGTCCACGTCATACAGCCAATCGTTGCTTCTGCGTGTCAGCCCCTCCGGGCCGTTATCCACGTCCAGCAAGATAGCATCGTATGTCTGCTGTGCAGCCGACAGCAGATGGGCAACATCCACTTCACGTACCTTTACCCGCGGATCCTGGAGCGGGTGTCCTGCATGCTCCCCAAGCGGCCCTTTATTCCATTTCACCACTGCCGGGACTAATTCGGCCACCACTATCTGTGCCTTGTCGCCGACCTGCCGGAGCGCGGCAGCCAAGGTAAACCCCATGCCCAGGCCGCCTATGAGCAGGTGCGGCTTAATGCGATTCACCAGCCTGGCGCAGGTATGCACTGCCAGTGCATCTTCGGAGCCATGGGTGCGGCTGTTCATCAACTCGCCATGTCCAGCGATTTTGATGGAGAAATCATCACCCCGCTGGTACAGGCGTAGCACCCCGCCGTTGCCGGGGACCTGTGCGCTTTCGAGTAAAATCCACGGAGTCATAAACGTCTCGATCTATCTATAGTGAGTGGTTCGCAATGTGACCAGCAGGTTGAAATGACGGGGTTGGTTGAAATATCGGCCTCAATTCGATGCTTGGCTCGTGTGTGACTACCTGGTTATTTCAGGGTGTGCGCCAATTTCACACAAGCGTTGTGCGGTTAAGGATCGCCTACTATGCGGAAAACCGGAGCGCAGAGCAATCTTCGATGGTGTTCAGATTCAATGGATCCATGACATCAGATTTCTGATCACCGACCATTTAACCGTTCATGCGGGAAAGTGCGGAGATTAATCCAGTAGTGAAACATCTTGTAACAAATCCGGGTTTTCACGTAACAAAGCAGAAACACCCGTAGGCTAGTTTGGAAGTAGAAACATCTTTGGCGCTGTCCGACGTGAGGGGGTCTTCCGGCATCGAAAATGGTTTGTTGACTTACACATAGGATGGAACAGTTATGAGCAGTAAAAGTAATTGTTTGAGGACGGCTTTGAACAGCGTCAAGCTACTTGCACTCACCTTTTTGCTGGGCTCAGCGACAGCAGTGGCTCAGTCATACAATGTGATCGATCTTGGGGTTGATGTCTCGCCCATGGACATTAACGCTTCCGGCGTGATAGTGGGCGCGATGGATACCAGCCAGTATCCAGGCAAGGCCTTCGTACGCAGCCCGGTAGATGGTCTCAACAGGGAGATTACTGGCGGTACAAATGGCACCGTCGCCACGATTGCCAATGCGATCAACGATGCCGGTCTGATTGTCGGTAGTACGCTGACCGGAGCTTTCATTTCAGAGGGCATCACAATCCTTGATGAATGGGCAGAGCAAGGTGTGTGGGGAATTAATGTCGAAGGTTCCATTTCAGGCAACAAGGCCGGGATTAATCCGTATCGCACCACATCAATACCCTACAATCCCGCGGTTTACGTCAATGATCAGTGGATGGTTATGGGGATTGCCGCAGTTTATTCCCGCGGAACTCTGGAAGGTGTTTATGCCGACATCTACAAGCTCCTGGCTATCAATGACAGTGGATATGCCGTCGGCAGCAAAAGCCGGTATGGTCTGGCTGGCTCAGCCGCCATCTTGATTGCACCGCCTTATTCCGATGTGGATGATGCGGCCGATGTGATCTATCTGCCTTCACTCTATGGTGGATCCGCCACAGCGATCAATAACGATAATATTATTGTCGGAACCAGCGGCAGCGATTCCCTGACCGATACCTTTTCCCACGCATTTCTCTATGATTTCAATGCCGGCAGTCTGATCGACCTGGGTACGCTGTTAAATGCAGACGGTGAATATGGTCTGCGCAGCAGTGCCGCAGACATCAACGATCTGGGTCAGGTGGTTGGATCATCCTGGCTGGTCAGCGTCAATACCAGCCTGTACGACCCGGCGCAGTATCATGCTTTTGTTTGGGAAAATGGCTTGATGAACGACCTCAATGACATGATTCCTGACACTTCCGGCTGGGTGCTGACTGCTGCTACGGCAATCAATGAGAATGGTGATATCGTCGGTAGCGGCCTGCTGAATGGCGAACAGCATGGTTTTCTTTTGACTGCAGGGGAGCTGCCTCCGCCTGTCAGTGAAGATTTACCACCAGTGGCCGTGGCGGAAGCTGATGTTACCAGTGGTGCAGCGCCACTGTTGGTCACCTTCAGTGCTGCCGGTTCGATGGATCCGGAGGGGTTGGACATCAGCTATGACTGGAAATTTGGAGATGGTAGTTCTTCATCCGAGGAGAACCCGGTGCATCTCTATCAGGAACCGGGAAATTATCTGGTATTCCTGACGGTAACCGATGCGCAGCAGCAGAGCGACACGGCTCAGCTGGAGATCATTGTGGGAAGCGGCAATCGTATTCAGCAGGGTCAGGCAAAAGGGGTAGACCTTTAGATTTGAATTCACTGCTTACTACTAAATGGATAAGGGGTTGCGTCAGGGTGTTAGGTTACCCGCCAGCCCCGATATCCCGAGGAAGTACCTGGGCGTTACATGACCCTGGCGCATAGCGCTCGTGCCGCGCTCTCAATTTCATCGAAGTAATACAACCTCTGCAATTTACCTGTTTAGTTGGCTCTTACAGAAAGAGTCAACTATCCAGCTGTCAAGCGCGATAAATAACCCGTCACCAAGCGGTTTTTCATCTCCCGCTGTGCGCATGGTTCTCCTCTGCTCCAGCCCCGTGAACAATTTGTGAGATTTTCGTGAAATCTCCTGGAGACTTGAGGTCCATTCTTTCCTCCATGCCGGATCGCTGAATCCGGATATTGAAAAGCTACATCTTCGCTATGCAGTTTGGTTGCATAAGATCCAGCCGCATCGATAAAACGAAGACTTACGAATATCAATTATCAGACGAGGAAATAGACCCATGTCCAAACAAACGACCAAATCCACTCTGGCTACTGTTGTCGGCGTCACCCTGATGGGCTCACTGGCACTGAGTACAACCACCCAGGCCGCTGAAAACCCCTTCGGTTTGACTGAACTCGATGGCGGTTACATGCAACTGGCCATGAACGAAGGAAAGTGTGGGGGAGAGATGAAGGGCGCCGAAGGTAAGTGCGGGGGAGATAAGATGGGTGCGGAAGGCAAGTGCGGTGGCGACAAGCAGTCCAAAGAGGGCAGTTGCGGCGGCGATATGAAGGCCAAAGAAGGCTCCTGCGGTGAAAGCATGGAGAAGACCGGTAAATCCATGGAAGGCAAGTGTGGTGAAGGTAAGTGTGGAGGTGACAAGTAAACCCTGTGCCATCAGACAGCTCCGGCAATATGGCCGGAGCAGGCCGCAACTCGAATGAATAAAATAGGATAAAGCCATGTACCCATATCCCGTAGAGGGCGCAGGACTCGGCCTGCGTCGGAGCTTTCTGGATGATGCTTTGGCCCTGCCTGGCGGTGAGGTCGATTTCTGGGAAGTGGCGCCTGAGAACTGGATGGGCGTGGGTGGGGCCTATGGACGCAGCTTCCGCGCCATGACGGATCGCTATCCCTTTGTCTGTCACGGTCTGTCCCTCTCCGTCGGCGGCCCCGATCCACTGGATGAGGATTTTTTACAGGCAGTGAAGACCTTTCTCGACAGGCACCATATCCGCGCCTACACCGAGCACCTCTCCTACAGTTCGGCCGGTGGACATCTCTACGATCTGATGCCGATCCCCTTCACCAGTGAGGCAGTAGACCATGTGGCGCAGCGCATCCGCCGGGTGCAGGAGATCCTGGAGCGCCGCATCGGCATGGAGAATGTTTCCTACTACGCAGCGCCGGGCAAGGAGCTGGAGGAGATCGATTTCCTGAATGCCGTGATCCGGCAGGCCGATTGTGACCTGCATCTGGATATCAACAATATCTACGTCAACAGCATCAATCACGCTTACGACCCCTACGAATTCCTCGAGCGTATTCCGGCGGAACGCATCGTCTACTGTCATATGGCGGGACATTATGCGGAGGCGGAGGATCTGCGGGTCGATACTCACGGGGCCGACATCATCGGTCCGGTATGGGATCTGCTGGATTACGCCTACCGGCGTTTCGGGGTCTTTCCGACCCTGCTGGAGCGGGATTTCAACATTCCGCCGCTGCCCGGTCTGCTGGGTGAAGTTCGGACCATCGCCAACTATCAGCATACACATATGGGGGGCCGTCATGCACTATGCAGCGCCGGCTGAAGCCGGGTTTATCCGGCGTCAGAATGAGTTTGCCGCCCACATCCGCCAACCGGATCAACAACCCAGGCCCGCCGATGTGGAGCCGCGGCGCATGGCAATCTACAACGAACTTTTCTATAACAACCTGAATGGCTTCATGGCGGACAGCTTCCCGGTGCTCAGGCGCATCACTCCCGATGATCGTTGGCAGGCCATGACGAGGGACTTCTTTGCCACCCACACCTGTCGAACGCCGCTCTTTACTCGTCTGGCTGAGGAGTTTCTTGTCTATCTGGAGCATGAGCGCAACAAGCTGCCAGAGGATCCCCCGTTCCTGCTGCAACTGGCCCACTACGAGTGGGTGGAACTGGCCCTGAACCTGAGCGATGAGGATCAGGACCTGCCGCCAATCGATGCCAACGGCGACCTGTTGGCTGGTCATCCGGTCATCTCTCCCTTGGCCTGGAGCCTCAGCTATGACTACCCGGTACATCTAATCAGTCCCGACTACCTGCCCGAAGCGCCGGCAGAGGTTCCGACCCATCTGGTAGTCTATCGCGACCGGCGGGACCGGATCGGCTTCCTCGAAATCAATGCAGTAACTTCCACCCTGCTGGAGATCCTTGATGCCGAGCCGGCAATCAGCGGGGAGGCGGCCCTGGATATAATCGTCCAGGTCCTGGGACATTCCGATCCTGAGCGGATGCGTCTGGCTGGCGTGAGTTTGCTCAATGATCTGCGGCAGCGGGATATTCTCCTGGGCACTGCGCGTAAACAGGCCCTAACACGCTGACTCTATTCAACAGGCTTCAAGCGCTGCTCGATAAGAGACGGGCTGTCGATTTCCTCGGGCCAATGGTCCTGCGTCTCTATCTGGCGCCCATTTTCCGGATGGCCGGCAGCCGAAAGCTCTCCGACAGGGAGAGCGGCATTGCCTGATTCGGCAACCCGGAGTGGGGGCTTTGGCTGCCAGTCCCTGCCGCAACTAAAGGGCAAGGATTTTTCCGAGACTCGTATCGCGCTCTATGGCCTGGGAGGAGTATCCGGACTAATTTCTGGACGCGATTGAGAAAGGGACTGAATGATAGCTGAGCCTCAAGGGTAATCAGGAAATAATAAATGCTGTTGATTCTTGTAGCGAATAAATCCCACTGTTACACTTTGCTTTGATCGAAAATTAAGCTGATATCAGGAGGGTACTAATGATTGTTGTAGCAACCTTCCGGGCACTAAGCATTTAACGCTGACTGAATCTTCTCTGCCCGGTTTCTGAACCGGGGCGCATTTGCCCCTACTGAGTATTTCTACTAGACGCTCATTTTTGCGGCAGGGGTTCCTATGACTCATTTATACCCTCTATCCCAACTGGGATGGCAACCTTTTTTTCAACAACAACTTTCACTCGACGAATGGGAAAGCTCCCAAGTCGCACGTATAGCAGCGGTTGAAAGGTCAACACTCTTTCTCCTGACAACGAAGGGCGATCAATCTATACCGTTAAAATCAGGTATGCCAGCCATGGCTGTGGGTGACTGGGTATTGCTGGACAACACAGGGAAATTCCATCGTGTTTTAGAAAGGATGTCTCTGTTTTCCAGAAAAGCGGCAGGGAGTAGAGTTGACACCCAGCTTATTGTCGCAAATATCGATACGCTGTTTGTGGTCTGTTCTCTCAATCAGGATTTCAACCTTAATCGAATCGAACGTTACTTGACGCTGGCCAATGAAGCGAAGGTTGAATCTGTGGTTGTCCTCACTAAAGCCGACTGCTGTGAGAATCCATCGATGTACGTCCAGCAGGTCCAATCAGTGAATCCAGTACAAGCGGTCGTCTCAGTTAACAGCCTGGACCCGGAGAGTGTCAGCGAGTTAGCGCCATGGTGCGGTGTTGGGAGAACGGTAGCATTCCTCGGTTCCTCCGGGGTCGGCAAGTCCACCTTAATCAATATGCTTTCCGGTAATACAATCCAGCGCACAAATGCGATTCGTGAAGATGATGCTAAAGGTCGTCACACTACGACGAGACGCACGCTGCATATGCTGCCTGCAGGGGGTTTATTGATTGATACGCCGGGTATGCGGGAGTTACAGCTGGCTGATTGCGAGCATGGAATAGAGGACACATTTTCTGAAATCACAGAATTGGCTACCCAATGTAAATTCTCGGACTGTCAGCATCAACACGAACCCGGTTGTGCTGTACGGCGCGCCATTGATGCGGGAAGTCTGGATGAGCGAAGGCTGAAAAACTATCACAAGTTAATGCGGGAACAGGAGTTGAACAACGCAACCCTGGCTGAGAAACGTTCTCGTGACCGGAGCTTCGGCCGCTACATTCGTTCTGTTCAAGCAGAATCGCGAAGGCTGAAAAAGGAATAATTCGGTATGTAAAAAATCGGGGGCAAACTACGGTTTTCTTTTGGAATTGGCTTGTGAAGCCGTGAAATTGTAGTTTGTCTCAAATATCACGATGAGAGGCACGGCCAATTCCAGACATTCAGCTAGGCAGGCTCTAAGAGCCCTGTCACCCTATTCCGGACATTAGACGTGAAGGGCCTGTTAGGCCGAAAACGGCCAGTGAACGGACTTTACAGACATACGCGCCCTGAGTCCGGACCCAAAACAGATTTTTGAAGATTACCTCACAAGTGGCTGAGCAATGCTCAGTGGCACCTGACGCTACCTCTATCAATCTCGCGGCCAAGCAGCGCTCCGCCTGCTGCGCCTATAAAAGTACCGAGCGTCTTTTCGTCATACCCTGCGATCTGATTACCGAGTAGACCGCCCAGAACCAGGCCGATCACCATTCCGGTCGTGCCATCGTCGCGACGGCAATGATATCTGCCATCCTTCCCCAGCCAGATGTGATCGTGACGGGTCATGCGTCGCGGTTCGTAGTAGCGTTCTTTTGGATAGTCGCGTTTCCGGGAGTAGTGCCGTTTCTTTGGATAGTAGCGCTCGTTATCACGATGACCATAGGCTGGAGCCCAGCTAGGCGGATTGGCAAATACGGGGGCGGCTGGCAATGCGACCGCAGCGAATATTATAGCAATCAAAGTCTTACGCATCATGGTTCTACATCCCTCCTGATGGGTGCAGGATTTTGGAGATTAGTCATTTACATTGAAGTGGAAAAAACGCCAGAAAAACTGACTTTTCGGCTTCCGGATATGGTTGCGGAAAGAGTTGTTTTAGTCGTTCCTTCGGCATGCCCGTGCCGCTGAACAATGCATGTATGACCGGTGGGTCAGTGGCTGCTTATTATATTCCAGGCAATTCCCGCCAACAAGGTGTTACGCATTCACCGGGAGTGCCAACACATGGTTCGTTACTTAAATATTACACCAGCCCGCGTAGGGCGCAATAACCGCAGGGCATTGCGCCCTACGCGGGTTGTTGGATGGCAATCTACTTAGTGGGTCCATATCTGCCAGCACTTTGAAATGTCCGCAATAAGAGATTGATGCATAATTTGTAAGTAGCTGCACTGAGCACTTACCTGACGTTGCTCGGTTAGACTCCGAACGATTGGAGTGGGTTGATTCCCGCCTTTGAGTAGCACACTAGAAGTTCTGCTTCGTGCGCGCTGCAGAAGTAATCGTGTAAGGTATCGTTGCATGGGTTTCCAGAGTCCATTCATTGGAAATGAATATTATAAAATCCCTACTGATTGAATAAATCTGCAGAAATCTCTTCGCGTGGTAGCGACATAGTCAACTTATAAGTATTGGGCTATCAAGCACTATTTTATGCGAGTATTCATGCTCATGCCAATGCTGCATAAAGATAAAACCGGAACGAAAAATTACACATTTCCTAATATTCAGTCATCAGCTATCCAGTTGTGCTTTCCTGATTTTGTTAACAGGTCCTGGTAGAACAACTATTCAAAATAATGAAAAGTCAGTTCGGATTTATCACGGTCCACTATGATGGGTATAAACAGAATGCCGACCACCCGTTTCTGAGCTTCTCTTTGGTGAATCTCCTGTTTAAGCTGCGGTTATTACGGGACTCTCAGCAGCTTTTAGACTGACAATGGAGCAGGCATCGGAAATAGGCATTCTGGTAGAGTAGAAGTCAAGAATAGCGATTTGATACGGATAATTCAGTTTTAATGAATCTTATTGAGTATGAATGTCCTTGTCAGAGGTTCCTGAGATGACCGGGGAGCGCATTCGAGTCAGCGGCATTGTACAGGGGGTGGGTTTCAGGCCAACTGTCTGGCGGCTGGCCCATGAGTGCGGAATTGTCGGGCAGGTCTGGAACGATGCGCAAGGGGTGTTGATTACGGCCTGGGGAAGCCAGGGGTCACTGGATGATTTAGTTCAGCGCCTGCAGAATGAACCGCCGCCCCTGGCGCGTATCGAAAAGATCGAGCGTACTGCTTTGCAGGACTCCGGTAAGGCTCCGGCTGATTTTCAGATCGTCCACAGCCAAACAGGCAGCGTGCGCACGGATGTTGCAGCGGATGCCGGGACCTGTCCCGAGTGTCTGGCAGAGGTGTTGGACCCCGCCAATCGACGTTATCGCTACCCATTCACCAACTGCACACATTGCGGTCCCCGGCTCTCCATCGTCAAGGCGATACCCTACGACCGTGCCAATACCAGTATGGCCTGTTTTCCGATGTGCGCGCAGTGCCGGGCCGAGTATGAAGATCCTGCCAACCGTCGCTTTCATGCCCAGCCCAATGCCTGCGCCGACTGTGGCCCGACCGTCTGGCTCGAAGATGGCGACGGCAAGCGCCTGCCCCCGCTTGCGGGGTGTGATGTCATTGAGACCGCCGCACGCCTGATCCGCCGGGGCCGGATCGTTGCCATCAAGGGTATCGGCGGCATTCATCTGGCCTGCGATGCGAGCAACGAAGAGGCGGTCAATCGGCTGCGCCAGCGCAAGCATCGCTTCCACAAGGCGCTTGCCCTGATGGCCAGGGACATCGGCATGGCGTCACGTTTTGCCATCCTGCATCTGGCAGAGGAAACGCTGCTGCGCGACAAGGCCGCGCCCATTGTCATCCTGAAGCAGGCCGGTGAGGAGCTGGCCTCCGGTATTGCGCCGGGGCAGAACACCTTGGGGTTCATGTTGCCCTACACGCCACTGCATCATTTGTTGATGCAGGACATGGAGGGACCGGTCGTTCTGACCTCCGGCAATCGCAGTGACGAACCACAAACCATCAGCAACCAGGATGCCCATCAGCGTCTCGACCAGATCGCCGACTGCTATCTGCTGCATGACCGGGACATCGTCAATCGCCTGGATGATTCGGTATTGCGCCTTGTCGATAGAAGACCCAGGTTGCTGCGCCGTGCGCGGGGTTACGCGCCTCAATCGATCCTTCTGCACCATGATTTCACCAGTACCGGGAACATCCTGGCGATGGGTGGTGAATTGAAGAATACCTTCTGCCTGCTGCAAGACGGCAAAGCCATCCTGTCTCAGCACATGGGTGATCTGGAGGATGCCGCTACTCACCAGGATTACCGCCACAATCTGCAACTCTATCGACAACTGTTTGATTTCCAGCCGGCGGTGATCGCGGTAGACAAACACTCCGGCTATCTGTCGACCCGCTTGGGCAAGGCAATAGCCAGTGAGGAGGGCGTGCAGCTTATCGAAGTGCAACACCATCATGCGCATATCGCGGGTTGCATGGCGGAAACTGGATTGCCATTGTCTAGCGAAAAAGTGCTGGGCGTGGCTCTGGATGGCCTGGGTTATGGCGAGGATGGCACCCTCTGGGGCGGTGAGTTTCTCCTTGCGGATTATCATGGCTTTGAACGTGTTGCACATTTTCAACCTGTGCCCATGTTGGGTGGGACCCAGGCTATTCGCGAGCCTTGGCGTAACACCTTCGCGCAGTTGATGGCCACGTTGGATTGGAATCGGGTCGCCGAAACCTATGCGGAGCTGGAACTTGTGCGCTTTCTGCAAAGCAAGCCCTTGGCAGTATTCCAAACCATGGCAACAAAAGGATTGAACAGCCCTCTGACCTCATCCGCCGGACGTCTGTTCGATGCAGTGGCAGCTGCGGTCGGTGTTTGCCGTGAGTCGGTGGGCTTTGAGGGTCAGGCAGCCATTGAATTGGAAGCCCTGGCTGCAGTGCATTTTGATCAGCAGGCGGGTGCAGCCTATGGTTTCGAACTGAAGGACGGTTGTCTGCGCTGGGCGCCCATGTGGCTGGCTTTACTGAACAATCTGAGAGAAGGTGTGACGCCGGGCATTATCGCGGCCCGTTTCCATCATGGCGTGGCATCTGCCGTCGCAGAGACTGCAGGCCGGTTGTGTGATCAGCATGGAGTACAAACTGTGGTACTGAGCGGTGGCGTTTTTCAGAACTGTCTGCTGCTGGAACGCACGGGTTATCTGCTGAGTGAGCAGGGTTTGAAGGTGCTTTCTCCGACAGCAACGCCGGCCAATGACGGCGGACTTTCACTTGGACAGGCAGTGATCGCTTTTGTGACCGCTGGTAGCTGATAAAACCTTGGCGTTATCCTCATCAGAAACAGTTTGACTTCCCATGCGATTGCGGATGCCTGCAGGATTCCACTGCATTATTTTGCGGAGCATTGTGTCCTCTTCTCACTGTTTTGTCCCACGGATTGAGAAAAGCATACTTTTGTGTGTTCCAGTTCCTGAGATTCAATGATTGCTGTCGCATTTCCTGTTTATTGCTCGAGGAATACCATAAATTTAAGAATTCCTTAAGTATTGATTTCTATATTGCATTACATCAAGCATCCTCACTGTAAAAGTTTTCACTATCTTTTTCTCTGTGTAATGAGTCTCTGATTAAGAGAAAGCGCTTAATCGTTTTCTCGTATTCTGTGTATTCATAGTAAATCGAAGACGTACAGAGAGTTGATTAGCAAAAGCAGAATCCATAAGAGGTGCTGATTATTTATATGTTGAATCCTTACTGGATAACTCTTATGAGAGGCACGTGATGAATACATTTATCAAATCTAAAATATTCTTGTCGTACATCGCATTGATCTGCGTAACCCTTGGCGTTTCTACAAAAGCCAGTGCACAGGCTTGTACGACCAATTGTTTAAGTCTTTTCAGCTTTACCATGACCAATCTGGGTACTTCCATTCGCGGCACTGTCAAACTGATTGATGAGACCGGTTCTTCTGGTGGAGCACGTAGCGCCGTTGTACACGGCTTGTGGACACGTCCGGATGGCTCGAGCTTTATGCAATATGCCCGCATTGGCACCAGGTTACGTGCTGAGTTTAATTTGGGTACGGGAGCCGCTCCAGGTGCTTATACGCTTGAAGTGGTCGATGTCATCAAGGAGGGCTATACATTTGAGCTTGCTGGTGAGGTGGGTCTGATCTCCAGTATCAGTGTGGGTGATATGTTTAATCAATCACCTGTTGCAGTCTTAAACAGCGATATCGCAAGCGGCGTGGCACCCTTGAGCGTTAATTTCGATTCTGCCGGTTCCTATGATCCAGAAACCAGTCCATTGAGTTACACCTGGAATTTTGGTGATGGAAGCAATTCAAGTGAGTCAAATCCCATTCATACTTTCAGTGTCAGTGGTGTTTATACCGTTACCCTCAATGTAACCGATAGCCTGGGAGCTACAACCAGCAGTTCTACTACCGTCAATGTAACTGAGCCTGTCGCTGAATCAGTTGTGGCGTGCATGACAAACTGCGTATCCGTTGATGAATACAAACTGAAATACAGTTCCAGAAACGAACTTATTAAAGGTATTGTGCACCTCAAGGACGAAAACGGTGATCCAGTGCAGGATGTTACGGTTAATGCCGTCTGGACTCTGCCTGATGGGTCAACGGTAGCACAATCAAAGAGCATCGGAACCCGCCAGAAAACCAACTTTAAAATTCCTGCAAACAGTATTGGAAGCTATCTTTTGACGGTGGTGAGCATCAGTAAAGCAGGTTACAACTTCGATCCGGATAGTAGTAAGGTACAATCAGGCGCCTTTGAATTCGTGCTTTAAATTTCCAGTATCCAACGCGATCATAGCCGCAGCTGTGATGGATATTTCAGGATCTGTTGTTGGCAGGGATGCCGATAACAGACCCTGGTCTGACCGGAGCTGACTGTTAGATGTCGCACTGCTCCGTTAAAGGGTGACCTGCCTTATCAGGGCAGAATGATTCAAGACTAATCCTACCCTCAGGGTATGTTTTCAGATTACCTGCGCCGGTTATCCAGTGTGCAATATCCTCAAGTACTACATCCGCCTGTAAATCACGTGTCAGCATGTGATAGCCGTTTGCATAGATGATGGTTTGTCTGAGCTGGCGGTTCTCTGAGGGTAGCGACTGCAACCATTGGCAGGTAGGTTCGCGGGGAATGATGTCGTCATTTTTTCCATAGAGAATCAGCATTCTGCTTGCCCGGTTATCCACTGACCCGACTGCCTGGTCCATCAGATTGCTCACACCATACAATACATCCACCCGTGTCGACTTTATGATCAGAGGATCGCGGCCCCAGGCGCGCAACATCTCGATGTTATCCGATGGATGCAGCTCCAATCCTTCTCCGGTCAGTGTGAGTGAAGGTGTGATGTGAGCTGCCAGCCAAAGAGCAAGGCGCTGATAAAACGGCATGCTGTCACGTGACCAGACAGCGGGAGCTGAAAGAATGATTCCATCTATCGACAAGGGTTCTTGGTGCAGGGCGGCAAGCACCATGGCGCCACCCATGCTTTCTCCAAACAGGTAAAGAGGTTGCTCAGGATGCGCATTATGCAGCAGCGTGATCATGGTACGCAGATCTTCAGTCATACGACCACTGCCATGCCAGAGACCCGCGCCGTCGGTTTTGCCGAAGCCGCGCTGATCATAGGCGATGACGGTAATGCCGTGACGCGCAAGATATTCGCCGGTTGATGCCAGACCGTTGCTATAGTCGTTCAGACCATGCAGCGCCAGGAGGATCGCCTGACTTTCACCAACTGCCTGCCAGACGGTTATCGGCAGATGATAGCCGTCTCCCATGACGGCAAAATTCTCATGTAAAGCCGGTGGTACGGAGTCTGATGATGATCTCTGTACGTGTGGTGTTGCACAGCCTTGCACAAACAGCATGGTAAGAATAAAGAGAGCAAAGCTAGCCTGCTGACATATGTTGTGTAAAAGTCCCTGCGGTGTCTCGCGGCAAACTATTCCTGGCTTTCCTTTGCAGGTTTTATCGAAACTGATCGTTGAATGTATCTCCCGGGCGAACCCCAGTTGCAGAAACTGGTTTTCCTGGTGGAGACAACAGGCACGCCCTTCTGAACGGGCGTCAAGCGGTGAGTGTCCGAAAATATCCATATCAAAATAGTAACAAGACTTTTTGGATACGCTAAACGCCATCCTACGGGGAATCATCGAATCAGTTCGCTATGCAGTGATTGATTAAGGATGGAATTGCCGGATCTTCCATGGCTATCAGCCACTATAGACTCGTAAACTGCTGATAAATAGAAATTAACGATAAGTTATAAAATAATAAACGATTTCAGCAATATTATATCTCCTGATACTGTTATCTCAAGCCCAACTTGAAACGGGTGAATAGACTGGATACCAATTGACAGGAGATTTTCCATGTCAGAAAAGAAGATTATGACCACAACTGTCGGGTGTCCGGTGGCGGATAACCAGAATTCCCTGACCGCCGGGCCGCGCGGTCCTGTGCTGATGCGGGATGTGCATCTGATGGAGAAGATGGCCCATTTCAATCGGGAGCGAGTACTGGAACGCGTGAGATCCAGATCCGTCAGATCGGCCACTTCATGAAAGCGGATCCGGAATACGGAGAGGGTATAGCCAAGGGCTTGGGAATCAGTCTGGCGGAGATTGGTTAACGCGTTGGATTGTGGACGTTAGCCGATGTCTTGATGGCAAATTGACCGTTATCGAGAAAGCTATGAGCGTATCAAAGAAAGCAGTGGCTGTTGCCGTTGCTCCTCGCTGTGCGGCGCAGGAGCATTGGAACAGTGTATTGGGATTCGGGTTGGTGGACACCGGGAAAATTCCGTCCAGAGTAAGCAGGACGGATGCGCCGCAGGCTACCAGCAGTTTTATGAGCATGCCCTGACTGAGGATCGCGCCGATAAAGTCTCATGCGGACCCAGGAATAGACCAGCAGCCAAGGAGGGCCTTGACCAAGTGGCTTGCCTGGACATTACCGCTGTTTTTTCTGGCTAAAGGGTTGTTGTGGCTGGTTGTTCCGGTGCTCTATGCGATGTATGGTCTCGATTGATACGGAAGCCCCGGATGAATCTGCGGCAGCGGATTCAACCGGTTTTCCATCGCTTACCGGCAGACTGCATAAGTTGCTGCAGGATGTCGATGGGTAAATCGATTCGGAAAGCTGATAATCCTCTGTCATTCATTTGTTATTTCATCTGATCTGTCATGTCGACTTTTCGTTTTCAGCAGTTTTCCGTACAGCAGGATCACTCGGGCATGAAGGTCTGTACCGATGCCACGCTGTTCGGCGCCATGGCGCCGATCAAAGGCGGTGAAAGGGTGTTGGATATTGGTACCGGCAACGGTTTGCTGGCATTGATGGCAGCGCAACTGGGCGCCTCCCGCATCACCGGGGTGGAACTGACCGCAGAGGCCTTTGCTGAAGCGCGTATCAACTTTCAGAACAGCCCATGGAGCGAACGTCTGACCGCAGTGCATGGCTCGATCCAGGATTTTTCCGCCACCACTCAGCATCGCTACGACCTGATCATCAGTAATCCTCCCTTCTTTCACAACCACAGCAAAGCGGCTGATCAGCTCAGAAGTCAGGCGCGGCATGCGGATCTGCTGCCATTTTCGGATTTGCTCGACTGTGTGAACAAGCTGCTCGCAGATCTTGGGCAGTTCTATCTGCTCCTGCCCAACTCTGCGCTCACGCGGTTTTGTGGGATGGCGCAGGAGTGCGGACTCAAACTGATCGAACAGACAGACCTTGCCGGTTATGCACGCAGTCCGTCTAAGGTCTCCATCCTGAGCTTCAGTCGCCAGCCACAGCCCTGTCATTTCAGGGCATTGACGATCTACCAGTCGGAAAGAGTCTATACAAGGGAAAGCGCGGAGTATCTCGCGCCATTTCTGTTAAGGTTTGCCCGCCAAAAATAGTGCTTGATTCTTGGGCCTGTTAGCATCTTGTGGATGCCAGCGTTTTAGCGGTGTAACCAGTTCCCTCTGAAGTCACGGCATTCTCATTTATCTCATCAGTTCATCATCTGCAGGCAAAGCTCAGCATCAGAATGAGTAACGCGCTTGAACCAGTGGTGAAAAATACGCGTTCCTTGATTCCTCTGATGCCGTATTTATTGTTCCAGTGATAGTACTCGATACCCGCGTAGAAGATGCTTGGATATCCGACAAACTTGCCTATGTCCAGTTTCAGTTGTGGGTTGGAATTGAAATCTTCTTCAATCCCATCCTCACTGCCCCGGATATCAGTGAAGCCATCGAACAGCATATCGAATCAGCCCAGTTTGATAGGCAGAACCCAAGCGGCGGTAACTTGCCATGTGCCGCCATGGAGATCGGGATTGTCGCGATAATAGAGATTGGTTTCCAGATGAGTAAATGGAGCCAGATTCCAGGTGATGCCTGGCCCGATAAGGTTTGCCTTGAAATCATCTGAGCCGCGTTCAAGGGTTGTCGCTATGAGGATATCTTTTATCAATGGGGATTCGTTTCGAAGCCCTAAATTCACCAGACTGATCCGCGGTGATATCTCAAGGTAATAAGCATACTCATGAAGCTCACGATCCTGGGTGCGGTCATAGAAGATAAACAGGTCACCCCAATTCCATACACTGGCGTGCTCGAGCGTCATAATCCGACGTCGGGATCCGCCGACCTCAAATCCATCAGCCTGCTGCACGCTCAGGCTGTTGATATTGAAAATCTGTTCAGCCCAGGCAGACGCTGGAAGGACTGTCAGTACGGCGAAGGTGACCCTGAAAAACCAGTCAAAGCGGAGAATTTACATGATATCTACTCTAGTGAATCCGGCGCGGCTCAAGAGCCTGTCTTGTCCTGGGTAAACACCGCCTGAATGCCGGTCAATTGCTGAACCGGAGTGCGGAGATCTTTTGGGGATGGAGTTGAAAATCCGGCGTTTCAAGCATGGTTGTGATCTCCTCCGGAGGAACCGGCTGACTGAAGATATAGCCTTGCGCCATATCGCAGCCTTGTGCGGCAAGAAAGGCAAGTTGCTCTTCTTGCTCAACTCCCTCTGCAACCACTTTGAGTCCGAGGCCATGCGCCATGGCAATGATCGCATTCACCAGTTCACGGTCAGCGCGATCCGCAGTAATATCCTGTACAAAACTTCGATCGATTTTCAGAATATCGAAGGGGTATCTGCGCAGGTAACTCAGTGAAGAATAACCGGTGCCGAAATCGTCCATGGAGATGATGACTCCCAGCGCCTTCAGGCCGGCCAGGGTTTGGGCAATCTGGATATTGCCGCTCATCAAAACACCTTCGGTGATCTCCAGCTCCAGGGATTCAGTGGGGACCCCGCTTTGTTGAAGTGCCTGCTCGATATATTTCAGCAGATCGGTATCAAAAAACTGGCGCGGTGAGATGTTGATGGCGATTTTGAAATTCCGATCAGATTGTTCATGCCATTTGGCGGTCATCTCAAGGGCCTGGTTTAAAACATACTGACCAATGGGTACGATCAGGCCGGTCTGCTCGGCGACTGGGATAAACTCCGCCGGTGAAACCGCTCCCAGCACCGGGTTATGCCAACGCAACAAGGCTTCAGCCCCGATCATGCTGTGGTTGTCGATATCCACCAGTGGTTGGTAGCAGAGGCTGAGTTCATGATTTTCCAGTGCTCCGTGCAGTTGTTCCTCCAGCGCGAGCCGACGGGAAACCCCCTGATTCATATTATTAGTGAAAGAGTGGTAAGTGTTGCGCCCCTGTTCCTTGGAATGGTACATGGCGGTATCGGCATTGCGCAGCAGTTCGGCCGGGCTGTCGCCATCGTCGGGGTAGATCGCAATGCCAAGGCTGACGGTGATGACCAGTTCTCGGCTCCCCAGTCTGAACGGAGTGCGGAACAGCACAAGGAGTTTTTCCGCTACCAGGTAGGCATCGGAGAGTTCTGTCAGACCCCCCACGATTAACACAAACTCATCCCCACCGAGTCGTCCGATCGTATCTGCATCACGCACCGCATTGCGTAAGCGCTCCGCCGCCTGGATAAGCAGCTCGTCGCCAACTTCGTGCCCCAGAGTGTCATTTACCTTCTTGAAATCATCGAGGTCCAGAAACAGCAGAGCGGCGCGTCTGCCGGTTCGGTGCGCCTCCTTGATCATCTGCGCCAGGCGGTCCAGGCAGAGAAATCGATTGGGCAGGTTTGTCAGGCTGTCAAAGTGCGCCTGATGCAGGATACGTTGCTCCTGCCGCTTGTGCGTGGTTATGTCCTCAATTACCGCCAGGTAATGGCTGAGGTGTTCGGAGGCATCGAACACCGGGGCGAGATGGACACGCTCCCAGAGCACCTCGCCATTTTTCCGCCGGCCCTGCAGTTCACCCTGCCAGCCGCGACCGGTTTCTTTGGCATGCTTAAGCACTTTAAACAGGCCCTGGAGCGCCTCAACCGGTTTGCTGTCGCGGGTGTTCAGTCCGATCATCTCCACCGCACTATAGCCGGTGGTTTGCTCAAAGGCGCTGTTGACGTATTGAATATTGGCCTCGGTATCAGCGATCATGATTGACACCGGGCTCTGCTCTATTGCCTGTGACAGTGTGTGAATCCGTTCATCGGCCTGTTTGCGTACCGTGATCTCCTTTCGGAGCAGACTGTTGAGCCGGCGAAACTTGAGTAGCAGGGTCAGGGCAGCCAACAATCCGGCAAGCGAGCCAGTCAAGGTCCAGACCAGCCATACAGGAACGCCGGGCGAAGTGGATGCATAGATGAAGTCCTGCAGATCAAAGTCTGCAGGAAGCTTGCCCTGACTGGCGTAGATCTCGATTACATGCCGCCAGCGGCCGGCGCTCATGTAGCCCGGCTCGACGATATCGTGACGCGTCAGTTCGCGAATCTGGGCCAGCTCGAACAAGAGGTGCTCGGGTGATTTATGCTGCGTGTTGTAGCGCGCCAGGATGAGTTCTGTGATTTCCTGGGGATGGTCGAGGGCGTAGGTCAGCCCCTTCAGAGTGGCTTCCCGAAATTCCTTCACGGTTTCCGGATGGTTTCGGATCGTGGATTCTGTGCAGAACAGCATATTGCCAAACAGGTCGATACCGGCCGATCTTGGGGTCAGCAGGAGATACTCGTGCTCCTTGCCATGAATCAAAAAAGGCTCATTGGAAATATAAACGGTCTTTGCCGCCACCAGGCCTTTGTGCAGGGAGTCTAACGTCCAGTCGACCTGGTCGACGAGTTGGAGATTGCCGGCTGGAATGCCGGAAGCCCGCAGATAGGCTTCGATCTCATCTCGACTGTGAGGGTCGACGGCAACCGCTCTATTCGCAAGATCATGGACGCTTTCTATGCCGTTCCTGCGTAGGGCCAGGAGTCCGATTGGAGAGTGTTGCATCAGGGTGGCCAATACGACGACCGGCATGCCGCGATAGCGATCAACGATGAGCGCGGAGGTGCCGACGCCGAATTCGGCGCGCCCCTCGACTACTTCCTTGACAGCGTCGATGCCTGGTCCACCCTCCTGAATGACGACATCGAGGCCGGCATCATGGTAATAGCCTTGATTCAATGCGGCATAAAACGCGGCGAATTCATTCTGGTGTTTCCAATTAAGCTGGACTGTGACGCGCTGGGTGGATTGAGCATGAGCAGTGTCAGATCCCTGGAGTGCCGTGGCTGACAGCCACAAGCCACATAAAAGGATCATCAATCCGGCCAGGTATTTGCGGCTTTTGACTGTCATGCGCCGCATCGCTTATTGACTGGATGGACGCCGCTCGGTCTCCCGGTCATTTCACCGCTGGTGAGACGGTACCTGCCTATTCGGATACCCGGGGAGGTGCAATCCAAAGTAACCGGTTGGCCCTCTGGGTAGAATGTCCCATGCTCAACTACTGTTTTATCTTTGCGAAATTTTTCCAGGTTAACGGCCAGCTTCTCTGCGGTTACGTCAGCCATGTTGGAGGTGAAATTAAGTTCCAGGAGGTGTTCAAGATCGTTTCCGTCCCACAATTCGACAGCCGTCCTGTTGGCCCAAAACATGGTCTTGTGTTCGATGTCAAACACCCAAACGGGAGGGTGGAGCCGGTTGAATGGTCTGAGATTCTGGCGTTTATAGATGCAATCCCTGTCAATCGCGTAGGTTGCAGTAGGCATTCGGTTTGTAATTAATCTCAAGGCATCTCTATCGTTATAGCGCCTGCACAGTTTGGTACTCTTAGTGGACTTTGCGCAAAAAATCACGCTTCGACGCCTGGGAGAGCCAGCATCTGACACAGGCTTCGATACTGTCTGGCTGCAAGTCGGTATGCAGCCTGTCCGAGTAGCGGCTGACCGAAATGCATTAAGTTTCCCGCTGGCATCAGCATTTGAGTGGTTCTGCTTAAGATGGTCGGCGCGATTGCCGGAGACTTGAGGTCAGATACCGCTGATGCTTCGGTACGTGCGTCCATGAGGCGACATGCGGTTCTTTACAAGACCTGCGCCAAATGAGAAAGCTTCAAGATGTCTGGCCAGCGCCCTCTGATGTTTCAGCGTGCATCTTTATCTCATCAAAGATCCAGTCACGGAATGCTTGCATGCCATAGGTGAGCTGCCGCTCCTTCTGGTAGACCAGGTAGAAGCCATTCGGCGTTTTAAATGTCAGGTCAAAGGGAATGATCAGCTGCCCATACTTCAGCTCCCGCTCTACCAGTCGGCTATCGGTCAGAGCCACGCCGGCGCCTTCCAATGCGCCACCCAAAGCAAGGGATGAACTGGAAAATGTCATGCTTCTTTTCATGGCGGAGCGGGGCACGCCCGCCTTATCCAGCACTTGCTTCCACTCTTCCGGGCGGCTGGAAACCCGCAGCAGGGTATGATGACGGAGGTGCTCCGGGGTGCTCAGCGGTTTGTTCCCTTCAAGCAGTTTGGTGCTGCAGACCGGTACCAGTGTGACCCCCCAGAGAAAATGACATTCGTTCGCTTCCCAGTCACCGTGGCCAAAATAGACGGCCATGTCAGTATCAGAATGGTGAAAATTGATCTCTCCTGTTGCGGCGCTCAGACGCAGTTCTACATCGGGGTGTTGTGCTTGGAAATCGCGGATTCTCGGCACCAGCCAGCGGGTGAGAAAGGCCGGGGTGACGCTGATATTCACTGTGTCAGCATTGGGTGTAGCGATCAGGCGACGGGTCGCCACCTCGATCTCGTCGAGGGCATGTTCCACCGCACTGAGGTATTTCTCTCCCGCAGCTGTCAGGTTCACCCGCCGCTTCTCTCTGAGAAAGAGAGGCATGCCCAGAAACTTCTCCAGTGACTTTACCTGGTGGCTAACGGCTGAGGGCGTCACAAACAACTCCGCCGCCGCCAGGTTGAAGCTGCCGAGGCGCGCGGCAGCCTCGAAACTGCGCACAGCGTTCAAGGGGGGCAGATGTCTGATGCCCGTTTTCAAACTAGTGAATAATATTCATTTATTGGATGAAAAACCATCATTTGTATATTGCCAGTACGGTTACTAATATAACACTCAGGTTAGTTATATTTAATAATTAATAGTACTTTTAAGCATCTACTGAGTGGCCATCTCTCTTCTGCAGTGATCTTTGAAAGCCGATATAGTTGAATAATTCTGGGGTAATATCATGGAGCAGTACTACGATTCCGAGATCCATCTGGATAACAACGGACAACCTGATGTCGATTACTACATTCAAGAGGCCAAAAGGCTCCGTTCCTTGGCTATTTCACAGCTTATGCGGGGCATAGGCGAATGGCTCAAGCTGCATCTCGGCAGACTGCACCAACTCCCGATGCGGCCGAGTCTGTAGTTGCTGTTGAGGAGTGATCTTCGAGCATAGGTTCTCTCTCCTACATTGTTTGAATGAAAATAGATCTGGTTCAGGCAGGCGAAATCGCCTGCCTTCCTTATGGGTTCACCTGCTGAAGCAGGTTATGCTCTTCAATCAGTAGACAGATCCATCCTGCAAATGAATCATCAGAGCGCAACAAAAAGTCATTTAAATCACTGCTGACTTGCTCAATGAGCGGACAAGCGTCGTTTCAGGGTGTGAAAACCTGGCTGTGTAAGGGGACACTGCATATGACTTGAGAAGGTTTAGGTATTATCATTCCCTGCCGGTTCGGAATCGAAATGGCAGGCGGAGTTTCACCCCTTGATGCTCTGCAGTCAATCCAGCCACCAGCCTCTGCTCCTCGCTGACTGATCAGGTCGTTTCTGGCAAAACTTGTTTCCAGCGACAACCCTGAATCCTGGGCGAACACCACCACAATCTAGCCACGATATGACACAACAAGAAAAGAAAACGCACAGACGAAAAATCCAGAAGCGGCTCGCCTCCATCGCAATATTTGTCATGCTGGCCCTCTCGCTGGCCTATGAAGAGCCAACTATCGAGATCGCCTGGGTCACCGCGTTCCTGCTGCTTACGGTCTACCTGTTCGCCTTCGAGATTGTCGATGTGGATGTGGCGGCATTCAGTATCATGGTGCTGCTGGGGCTCAGCGATTTTCTGGCGCCATTGATGGGGCTGCAGCGAGGACTGGTGGATCCCCAGCATCTGTTCGACGGCTTTTCGAGTAATGCCGTGATCTCCATTATTGCGGTGATGATCATCGGCGCCGGGCTGGACAAGACCGGGATTATGAGCAAGGTAGCGACCTTTATCATGAAAGTCGGCGGCAGCGCCGAGGGAAGGATCATCCCGATCATCTCCGGAACGGTTGCGATCATCTCCTCTTTTATGCAGAACGTAGGAGCGACTGCGCTGTTTCTGCCGGTTGTATCGCGCATCTCCGCCCGTTCCGGGCTGCCCATGTCGCGCCTGCTGATGCCGATGGGCTTCTGTGCGATCCTCGGCGGTACGGTGACCATGGTAGGCTCATCGCCTTTGATTCTGCTCAACGATCTGATCCTGACCTCGAATACCGCGTTGCCGCCGGAGCAACAGATGGCAACCTGGGGGCTGTTTTCCGTGACGCCCATCGGGCTGGCGCTGGTGTTCGCGGGGATCGCCTATTTTGTGCTGGCGGCGCGCCTGGTATTACCCAGCGTCAAGAGCGAAAGCAATGCCAAGGGCAGAGATACCTTGACCTATTTCTATAATCTGTACGGTATTCGCCCTTCCCTGTCCGAGGTGGTGGTGCCGGACGGCAACGAACTGATCGGGGCCGTACTGGGGGAGGTGGAGGCCCGCCATCGGCTTAGGGCGATCGGTGTGAAATACAGTGGCCAGGAGGGCATGGTCGGTCCCGGCTCGGTGGATTACTATACCCGGCTGGAAGCGGGCATGGTGTTGGGCGTGCTGGCTGCAAGTGATCAGCTCGATGCCTTCGTCGACAGGTATAAGCTGAAGCGGCGCGCCAAACTGCGAAGTTTCTCCGACCTGCTGGCCCCCACCAAGGCAGGTATTGCCGAGGTGGTCATCCCTCCCGGCTCAAATCTGATCGGAAAGAGCGCCCGTGATATCTGGTTGCGCAAGGTCTATGGGCTGGGCCTGATTGCCCTGCATCGTGACGGAGAGACTCTGCACGCAGGAGACAACATCCGCAGCATGCCATTTCATACCGGCGACGCCCTGGTGGTGCACACTGCCTGGGATAATCTGGCCCGTCTGGAAAAGAATCCCGATTTCGTGGTGGTGACCACCGAGTACCCCCGTGAGGAGCTGCGGCCGCAAAAGGTCGGCTGGGCGGCCCTGTTTTTCTCCATCGCACTGAGCATGGTGCTGTTTACCGATGTGCGTCTTTCGGTGGCTCTGCTGACCGGTGCAGTCGGCATGATTCTTTCAGGGGTGCTGAAGATCGACGAGGCGTATCAGGCGGTCTCCTGGAAAACGGTATTCCTGCTTGCCAGCCTGATTCCCCTGGGATTGGCGGTGGAGCAGACGGGTACCGCCAAGTGGATCGCGGAACAGATGTTGACGGTGGTCGGTGACATGCCTATCTGGGTGATTCAGACTGCCGTTGCGTTGCTCGCCACCTTTTTCACCCTGGTGATGTCCAACGTGGGCGCCACCGTGTTGCTGGTGCCGCTCGCAGTGAACATCGCGATCGGCGTGGGTGCGGACCCGGCAGTATTCGCCCTTACGGTGGCGATCGCCACCTCCAATTCCTTCATCATTCCCACCCACCAGGTCAACGCCTTGATCATGGGGCCGGGGGGCTACCGGGTGCCGGACTTCATGCGTGCGGGAGGCATCATGACAGTGCTGTTTCTGGTGGTGATGATGGTGATGATAAACCTGGTGTTCTGAGAGGGTGAGGCCGCTCTGCATGGCCATCCGGCAGCAACGGCGGCGCATGCAGGAGTCCAGAGCCTAAGTTGCCTTGATAACGCAAGGTTGCCTGCGCCATCAGCCTAAGCAAGGCGGATGCTACTCTTCCCCTGCGACACTCCTGATCATGTAGCCACCTGACTTTTCATCGGCTTCAAGCACCAGTAACCTGCGCGCCTGAGCCTCCTCAAGCAGTTTGCTGAAAGTGCTGAATCCGTGGTACCTCTCGTTGAACCCTGGTTTGCGGCGCTTCAAGGTCTGCTTGACCATGGAGCCCCAAACCTTGTCCATTTCACCGCGTTCCTGAAACAGATCTTCCACCGTGGCGACAACCAGATCCAGGGCCTGTTGTTTCTTCTTCTCATCTTCACTCTCCACCGGTTGCACGATCTTTTTCTTGGTGGTCTTTTTGCTGGAAACCTTGCGTCGGCTTCGTTTTGGCTGGTCGGCATCCCGCACCAGGTCGTCATAAAAGATGAACTCATCGCAATTTGCGGTGAGCAGGTCCGAGGTGGATTGTTTTACCCCGACACCAATCACGACCTTGTTGTTTTCCCGCAGCTTGCTGACCAGGGGTGAGAAGTCGGAATCGCCACTGATGATCACGAAGGTGTCGATATGCAGCTTGGTGTAACAAAGGTCCAGGGCATCCACCACCATACGGATATCTGCGGAGTTCTTACCCGATTGGCGCACATGAGGAATCTCTATCAGCTCGAATGCCGCTTCGTGCATGGCCGCCTTGAATTCCTTGTAGCGATCCCAGTCGCTGTAGGCCTTCTTTACTACGATATTGCCTTTCAGCAGTAACCGTTCCAGAACCTTCTGGATATCGAAGGCCGCGTAGTTTGCTTCGCGCACCCCGATAGCGACATTCTCGAAGTCACAGAATATCGCCATGTTTTGAGTTTGTATTGAATCATTCATGAGATTGCTATTGTACAAAAGTAAGTTCCCTGTCACCTCGCATAGGATGACGAGAAGGGTTTGATTAACTAACAGGCCATGCTGATGGCCGAGAGGCTAAAGTTCGATTTTCGCATTTCTACCAGATTGCGCATCTTCAATTTCTGCGGCCTAACTTTGTGCGGGCCGTTTGTCGCACGCGCTCGGCCTCAACGCAAGAGGGGCTGTTTACCTGGGGTACAGGGTGCATACTCGTGTGTCAGCAAAGTATCTATACTCTATATACCTTAGTTTTAGAAGCAAATGGTCACTGAGCCTAGTTACGCAGCCAAGAAAACCCCATTACAATCGACGTAACTAATTGTCTATAAACAAAATAATTGGCGCTTGTGCTATCTTGAGCCTGAATTCTATGGAATGTTAAGTAGTGGGCCACGAAACGATTCTGATTGTTGACGATGAACCCGCAAACCTGGCGGTGCTGAATGAGACGCTGACCGACTCCTATAGAGTCCGGGCCGCAAACTCGGGATTGCGCGCGCTGCAGGTGGTGAGAAGCACACCGCACCCAGACCTGATACTGCTTGACGTACTGATGCCGGAGTTGGACGGCTACTCGGTATTGTCTCGTTTGAAAGATGATCCTTAACCCGCGATATTCCGGTGATCTTCGTCACCGCCATGGAGACGATGGAAGATGAAGAGAAGGGGCTGGAGCTGGGCGCAGTCGACTACATCACCAAACCGATAAGGCCCGCGATTCTGCTGGCCCGGGTCAGGGCCCATCTGATATTGAAGCAGGCCCGTGATTTTCTCACCGACAAGAATGACTATCTTGAAACGGAGATCGCCATACGCATGCAGGAAAATCAGATCATCCAGAACGTCAGCATACGCGCCCTGGCACATCTGGCGGAAACGCGTGATCCGGAGACTGGCGACCATATTCTTCGCACGCAATCCTATGTCCAGGTACTGGCGACGCGCCTACAGAAACATCCCCGTTTCAGCGGCACCATCTCAGACCGGTATATCCAGTTGTTGAGCAAGTCTGCGCCGCTGCATGACATCGGCAAGGTCGGTATCCCGGATAACATCCTGCTCAAGCCGGGGCCACTCAGTGAACAGGAATGGGTCATCATGAAGACCCATGCAGAGCTGGGGGCGCGGGCAATCGAATATGCCGAGCGAGATGTCGAACGGCCCGTCGAATTTCTCACCCTGGCCAAGGAGATCGCCCACTGGCACCACGAGCGTTGGGATGGGAATGGCTACCCGGATGGTTTGGCCGGCGACGCCATCCCCATCTCATCACGCCTCATGGCTCTGGCGGATGTGTTCGACGCCATTATTTCACCGCGAGTCTACAAGCCGCCCATGAGCTTTGATCAGGCGCGGGAGATTATCTCAGCAGAACGTGGCCTTCAGTTCGATCCGGATGTGACGGACGCTTTCCTGGCCTGTTTCGATGAGTTTGTTTCGTTCGCCCGTAAGTACCAGATGGCGACCGATGCAAATCTCAGCGTTGTCTGACCGGAAAACCAAAAGCACGCGCTCAGTAGAAATAGCAGTGAATAGAATTATCTCTGGCCCCTTTATTCACGATGAATACAGGCGCGCAAGCGATACAGCCTGTCCGAGAGCTGACTCCCGGGCGTCGATCCCAGCAGCGATAGGCGTGGCATGACGGCATCGGTTCAAACTCCGATATCGATCCGGTATTTGAAACGGATCGCTGTCACAATCGCGGTTGTCTGGATGGCGATCATCATTCTGGGTGTGGCTTGGCACCTCTTTGAGATCTATCAGAATACCCTGGAGCTGGCGCGTATCCAGGCCTCACACTCATTTGAGAAAGACGTGGTGTATCGTCGCTGGACCGCCGGCCATGGCGGGGTCTATGTGCCGCCAACCGCTGACACACCACCCAGTACCTATCTGTCGGAGATCGAAAATCGCGATATCACGACCACCTCCGGTCTGCAACTGACGCTGGTAAACCCGGCCTACATGACGCGCCAGGTGCATCAACTCGGACGCCTGCAATTCGGTCACCAGAGCCATATCACCAGCCTCAAGCCGATTCGTCCGGAAAATGCGCCGGATGCCTGGGAGAGCGCTGCGTTGCAGGGATTCGAACAGGGCAAGCAAGAGGTGGCGGAACTTGCGATGATCGGGGACAGTGAATATCTGCGGCTGATGCGGCCGCTGATCACCGAGAAAGTCTGCCTGCCCTGCCACGAATTCCAGGGCTATGTGGAGGGCGACCTGCGCGGCGGGATCAGCGTATCGGTGCCGATGGCGCCACTCTGGGGTCTCATGACGCGGCACATGATCAATGACGCCCTGGGATACGGGCTGATCTGGATGCTGGGTCTGGGCGGTATCGGCTTTGGCGCGCAGCATCCGCGAGCATGAAGCTGCGGTCGCGCATTTGTGGGAGAGTGAATCCTCGATGAGAAGCATCTTCCGGGCGGCGCCGATAGGCATAGGCGTCGTGCATAACCGGGTGTTTCTGAAGGTCAACCAACGATTGTGCGAGACTACCGGTTATTCCAGTGAGGAACTGATCGGTAAAAATTCAAGGCTGCTCTATCCATCTGACGCGGAGTATGAATATGTCGGCAAGGAGAAATACCGGCAGATTAAGGCGAGTGGGACCGGCATGGTTGAAACGCACTTTAAATGCAAGGACGGCAGGCTTATCGATGTGTTGTTGAGTTCAACCCCGGTCGATCCGGCTAACCTGTCGGCCGGTGTGACTTTTACCGTACTGGACATCACAGATCGAAAGCATGCGGAAGATGAATTACAGAGAAATGAAGCACAGCTGCGGACACTGCTGGAGACATTGCCGGACCTTGTCTGGCTGAAAGATCCGGATGGTGTCTACCTGCTGTGCAACCAGAAATTCGAACGTTTATTTGGCTCCAGGGAATCAGAGATTGTCGGTAAAACCGACTATGAGTTTTTCGACAAGGAGCTGGCGGAACACTTCCGTAAGCATGACCGGATCGCGCTGGCCGCCGGCAGGCCCAGCATCAATGAAGAACAGATTACCTACGCCGATGATGGCCATACAGAATTGCTTGAAACCATCAAAACCCCGATGTTTGATGTCAGTGGCAGACCTATCGGCGTGTTAGGCATCGCGCGTGACATAACCGAGCGTAAACAGGCGGAGAAGGCGCTGCTGAACAGTGAGCAGCGTTATCGCGGGGTTGTGGAGGATTCACCATTATTGATCTGCCGATTCCTGCCTGACGGCGAGATCAGTTATGCCAACAAGGCCTATTGTGACTACTTTGCCAAGACGTCGGAGGTGCTGGTCGGGTCGAACTTTCAGGCACTGATCCCAGAAGCCCAACGCGGCGCTGTGCTGGAAAACATTTCCGCGCTGACTGCGGAATCTCCGACTCAGTCCCATGAGCATCAGGTCATGGTTCCGGGTGGAGATACTCGCTGGCAGCGTTGGACTAACCGCGCCCTGATCGACGCGCAGGGGAATGTCTTCGCTTATCAGGCCATCGGCGAAGACATTACCGAACTCAAGGACCAACTCGACGAACTGCGCCGCTGGCAGGACATCACTCTGGGGCGTGAGGGCCGCGTGCTGGAGTTGAAACAGGAGATCAATCTGCTGCTCGAAGAGCTGGGGCGCGATGCACGCTATTTAAGGCAGATGAAGGTGATGACAGTTATGTCTAGCTGGTCTGAACGCCTGCGCAGGCTGGCCCCCGGCCAGCTGGCTTACTCGATGGCCCGTTTGTCGCTGAAAGCGGCGCTGGTCTGGACTTTGACGATCGTCGGTTCCCTGGCCTGGAACGTCCACCACGAGTATCGGATCGTGCTGGGTCAGGCCCAGGAGACAGCCCGTGCAGCGTTCTCCAAGGACATCACCTTTCGACGCTGGGCGACAATTCATGGCGGGGTCTATGTACCGGTTACTCCGACCCAGCAGCTGGTGACATGGCTCTCACATGTGCCGGGGAATACGGTGTAAACCACCGATGGGCAGGAGCTCACACTGTTGAATCCGGCTTCGGTGTTGCGTCAGATGATGGAGCGTTATGACGTCGATTATGGCATTGAGGGACGCATCACGGGACTGATAACCATCAATCCAGCCAACGCCCCGGATGCCTGGGAGAAGCTTCACCTGGAAGCCTTTCAACGGGGTGAGCGCAGCGAAGTGTGGGATGAGGTTGAGATCAATGGCAAACCCCATCTGCGCTATCTGCATGCCATGTATATGGAGCAGGGATGTCTGAAGTGCCACGCCTACCTGGGGTTTGAGTTGGGGGATTTGCGCGGCGCAATTGGCGTGAACCTGCCCTTGGCGCCTTATCATGCAAGTGCGATGCGGGGTTCCATCTATCTGGTGTTCACCCATGGCGTGATCTGGTTGCTGGGTCTGGCCGGCATCGGCTGGTCCGGCGGTCGCTTGAGTCATACGTTGCAACTGCATGATGAAGCGAAGGTCGAGCAGGCCGAGAGCCATCGCCGCTTGCTGGCATTGACGTCAAATCTGCCCGGCATGGCCTATCGCTGCCATAACGAACCCGCGTGGACCATGCAATTCCTGAGCGACGGCTGTCAGGAATTGACCGGCTATCCGGCGGCGGATCTGCTGGACAACCAGGTCATCAGTTACGCTCAACTGATTCACCCGGACGACCGGCCGGGGGTTTGGGAGAGGATACAGGCCGGGCTGGCAAGCGCCGGATATTTCGAGTTGGAATATCGCCTGCTGACCAATGCCGGACGGCAGCTGGCTGGAGGTGAACCAGAAGCTGTGCGATATCGTCGGTTACACCCAGGCCGAGATGCAGGGCCGCACCTTTCAGGATATTACCCATCCGGACGACCTGGATGCGGATCTCGGGTATGTGCGTCAAATGCTGAATGGCGAGCGTCAGGCCTACAACATGGAGAAACGCTACATCCACAAGTCGGGGGAGAATGTATGGGTCCGCCTGGCGGTTTCCCTGGTGCGGGATTCTGAGGCTCAGCCCCGATATTTCATCTCTGTGATCGAAGATATCGAGCAAAGAAAGCAGATGGAGGGGCAGCTCCATAAGCTCGCCCAGGCCGTGGAGCAGAGTCCTGAAAGTATCGTCATTACCAATCTCGATGCAGAGATCGAGTATGTCAACCAGGCATTTTTGAATACCACGGGCTACCAGTTGGAGGAGGTGATCGGCAGTAATCCACGCATCCTGCAGTCAGGAAAGACGCCACCCGAGATACACGCCAAGCTATGGAAGACCCTGAGTGACGGCCGGCCCTGGAAAGGTGAATTCTGCAATAAGCGCAAAGACGGCAGCGAATATGTCGAGTTCGCAATCATCACGCCGATCCGCGAGACGGATGGCGCCATCACCCATTATGTAGCTGTGAAGGAGGATGTCACCGAGAAAAAACGTCTGGGCGTGGAACTGGACCGCCATCGCCACCACCTGGAAGAACTGGTGGTGGAACGTACCGTGCAATTGGCCGAGGCGCGGGAGCGGGCGGAAGCGGCTAATCTGGCCAAGAGCGCCTTTCTGGCGAATATGAGCCATGAGATCCGCACCCCGATGAATGCAATCATCGGTTTCACACATCTGTTGCTGCATAGCAGTCCGACAGCGGAACAATCGCAACGCCTGACCAAGATCGACACTGCCGCGGAACACCTGCTCGGCATCATCAATGACATCCTCGACATCTCGAAGATCGAAGCTGGAAGAGTGGGCTTGGAGGTGATGGATTTTAACCTGCTTGAAATCTTCGATCATGTTCAAAGCATGTTGCGTGATCAGGCAAGGCGTAAGGGATTATCGATGGAAGTGGAATACGATGACGTACCGGTTTGGCTCAGAGGTGATCCAACCCGCATTCGCCAGGCCCTGCTCAATTACGCGGGTAATGCCGTCAAGTTCACCGAGCAGGGAAAGATTCTGCTCAGTGTCAGGAGGCTGCAGACAGAGGGGGATGAGATTCTGCTGCGCTTCGATGTGCAGGACACCGGCATCGGCATCGAGCCTGACAAACTGAACCAGCTGTTTGAGCCCTTTGCACAGCTCGATACCTCCACTACCCGCAGATATGGAGGCAGCGGACTGGGTCTGGCGATCAACCGGCATCTGGCGCAGTTGATGGGCGGCGAGGCCGGGGCGGAGAGTAAGCCGGGCCAGGGCAGTACCTTCTGGTTCACAGCCCGGCTGGGCCTTGGTCAGGGGATGCCTCCCGCTGCACGCTCCATGGAGAATGTTGATGCGGAGGAGGTTTTACGCAGCGCCTACCCGGGTTCGCGCATCCTGCTGGTGGAGGACAATGCCATCAACCGTGAGGTGGCAATGGAACTGCTGGATGGCCTGGGGTTGGTTATCGATACCGCAGAAAACGGCCGGCAGGCGGTGCTGAAAGCCCGTGCTGAGGCATACGATCTTATTCTGATGGATATGCAGATGCCGGTGATGGACGGTCTTGAGGCGACGCGGGCGATCCGCTCCCTGCAAGAAAATTCAGAACTCCCTATCCTGGCAATGACCGCGAATATCTTCGACGAGGATCGCCAGGCCTGTCGTGACGCAGGGATGAATGATTTTGTCGCCAAGCCGGTAGTTCCGGCGGATCTCTTCTCACTGCTCATAAAATGGCTGCCCAGGCCGCTGGTTTCTTTGCAGACACCGCCTGCCTCTGCGCAGTCCGCTCTCTCGGCGGCGATAGATAATGACCCCCAGCAAAAACGACTGGAGACCATTCCAGGATTGGACCCGGAATTGGGGCTGCGTTACCTGCATGGCAATGTGGCGCTCTATCTGCGGCGCATAGAGCAGTTCGAAGTCGCCCATACTGATGATATGCAAAAGCTAAGCGCCTGTCTCAGCGCCGGCGACAGGGACGAAGCACGGCGTTTGGCGCATACCCTGAAAGGTTCGGCGGGAACCCTTGGTCTGACCAAGCTGCAGGATCTGGCCAAGGCTCTGGAAGAGTATTTGAAACGCAATCCGGATAATTTGGCGAAGGGGAGCGAGGAGGCGTTCAACCTGATACGGGCCGTCGGTGCAGAGCAGAACAAGCTGCATGCAACGCTGCATCGGACAGCCCTGTCTGTGGCGCAGGAACGGCTGGCCGGGTCTAGCCCGGCAGATGCACAACGAGCGGTTGAGCGTCTGAGGGCGCTGCTGGCAGTGGATGATGTCGCCGCCAATGCACTGTTCATGCAATCGGCGCAGTCACTCAAAGAGCTGTATGGCGCGAAGGTCGAGCAGCTTGGGCGACAGGTAGAGGCGTTTGACTATCCGGCGGCGTTGAAAATCCTCGACTCCCTGACGGCATCAGCTGCTGACAGGTGAGGCCGGAGATACATTAAGAGAGATGCTGATTCAATCCATCCTTGTTCGCAGCAAGGTCTGAATTCATCAGATCTTCTTTAGTGGGAAAAGCTGTCAGGTTGGTTATATCTGGAGAGGTTAAATAAAGTCAGCCAGGTTGATACCCAACTCTTCTGGCGAGTGAACCCCCTTGATGCGGTCGGTTTTCTCCTTGGCGAGATCCAGCTCGCTGACCTTGACGTATGCTTTGTGCCGGGTATTGTAGATCACGCGCAGCATCGGCCGCAGAATATCCTCCCCCTGCTCGATGACTATGCCCACGCGACCTGATTCGAGTTCAACCAGTGAGCCGACTGGATAGATTCCCAGGCACTTGATGAAATTCTGCACCAGTTTGGGATTGAAATGGGCCGGGCTCCACTCCAGAAGCTTTTTGAGAGTGGTGGAGGGCTCCCAGGCGTTCTTGTATACCCTGACTGAGGTCAAGGCGTCATACACATCGATGATTGCGGACATCTGTCCTATCAGGCTGATCTGGTCCCCTTTGAGGCCCAGCGGATAACCGGTGCCGTCCATTCTTTCATGGTGTTGCAGGGTGACATCCCTGGCCACCTGGCTCAGGTCGGTATGCTCCTTGAGCAACTGGTCGCTGAAATCAACATGGTGCTTCATTACCACGAATTCGTCGTTATCCAGTTTTCCCGGTTTATTCAGGATGTGGTCAGGCACCAGGGTTTTTCCAATGTCATGCACCATGCCGCCGATCGCCACCTGCTGAATGGTCTCTGCATCCAGGCCCATCTCCACGGCAAAGGCTGTCATCAGTCCCGCCACGCTGACACAGTGCATGAAGGTGTATTCATCCTTGGTCTTAATCCGGGAGATACCTGAAAAGGCATGAGAGCTGCGGATGGTGGATTGCACTATGCGCTCCGCCAGCGGGTTGAGAGATTGGATCTCCACCTGTTTCCCGAGACGGGCATCCCGCATCATGTTGTTTATCACGCTGGTGGCTTCCCGGTACAGGGCCCTGGCGCGAATACTCTCTTCTGCAACAGAGACTTTAGCGGGCTTTTTTGTCTTCGTTGCTGATATGGGATTTTCTTCAGTGTCTAACAGCAGTGCATCTTCAATATCCAGGCCCTTCGTTGTGTCAATGAGTACTTCGCGGATACCGGAGCTGGCGATCTTCTGTATGGTATGCGAGTCCTTGATCATGAACTGATTCGTGACGAAGGGATGATCCATCCAGCTGCGTCCCAGCTTATGCACATACATGTCTATGCGTAGCTCACTGGTGCTGATTTTCTTTATGCTCATGGATTAGATCACTGACCCTTCATCTCACTCAGTTCCTGGGCGCCCCGCGGAATAAATGGCAAAGCTGCAATGTCATTAGTCACTCTGACTGTGCTTGGTCTGCGCCGTACATTTCGATATCCACCAACTCAGCAAAGCTGTCAGCCTATGAGTGCTTGAATAGCACTTTTTCCTGACATTGTGGTGGAGAGTGGGGCGATCAGAGTGACAACAGGCCCCAATGCCTTACCCCTTCTATAATCAGGCCGAGGCTGATCGAGTGCGTCCGCGCAACTTCGATCATGTCCATTACAGTATCTCCTAAACTCGGCAGGCAGAGAGGAATCTTTACCCTGGTGACTGCATTGATAAAGGCTATACGAGCGTCGTGGTCGGGTGCCTGAGAACCTGAGCTAAACCCTGATGAAAACTCAACTTTTAATGATGTCGGCCGAAGATATCAGCGATGGGTGGAACTATATTCCTGATCCGGCCATGCGCAAGGAGAGGTTGTACAGATCCACACCAATCGTTTAGCGCAAAAAACTCCCAAGCCAGGCGCTGAAGGGCTGGCATCCAGTGGACACGCTGATTGCGTTGTAAGTCAGGTCGCAGCGGGTTGATTCCTTATGTAATGACATAGGAGAAATTATTTTGAAGGGCGTGGTTTTTACGGAGTTCATCGAGTTTGTCGAGGATAAGTTCTCAGCGGAGATCGCAGATGAAATTATTGATTCATCAGAACTCTCATCAGGGGGAGCATATACATCGGTGGGCACCTACGATCATCGGGAGATCCTGCAATTGGTGTCGGCGCTGAGCGAAAAAACGGCTATCCCTGCGCCTGATCTGGTTCGCAGTTTTGGCCGCCATCTGTTTACAGTTCTGATCAGCGCTTTCCCGCAGTTTTTGGAAGGCATCAAATCGAGTTTCGATTTTTTAAAGACCATCGAGAATCACATTCATATCGAAGTACGAAAACTCTACCCGGATGCTGAACTGCCCAGGTTTGAATATCACTCACCCAGTGAGAACACCCTGGAGATGATTTATCACTCTAAACGTCCTTTCGGGGATCTGGCGCATGGTTTGATCGAAGGCTGCGCAATCCATTATGGGGAAAGTCTTTCTGTGCAACGGAAAGATCTGTCCACCGAGAATGGAAGCGCCATACGGTTCATTCTTTCCCGCTAAGGGTTAAGCAATGGAAGATATCGAACGCCTTACGCGACGCTGGGAAAGGGAGCGAAGGGCGCGCAAAGAGGCTGAATCACTGCTGGAAGAGAAGAGTCGGAAACTCTTCGAGATGAATGAGGAGCTTGTCCAGCTCGCGGCCAAACTGACTGAAAAGGAGGAGTGGAGCCGCTCCATCCTGGAAGCGGTGGTGAATGGTATCGTTATCGTGGATGAGCAGGGAATGATCCAGTTTTACAACCGGTCCGCGGCGGCAATGTTTGACTGCACCGATGAGAAGATTGTCGGGCAGAGCATTGAGAAACTCTTCATTTGTCAGGCAAATGCTCCTCATGCTATCGAAGCCCTGCTGCATGGTATAACGCATCCCCAAGGAAAAGCCTATGAGACCACCGGGGTGAGAAAGGGCGGGACAAGTTTCCCTGCCGAGCTGAAGATCAGTGTCACCAATCCAGGATCAGAGCAGCTCTATATCGTTGTGGTAAGCGACATCAGTCAACGCAAACAGGCTGAGGAGGAGCTGGCGCAGACCACAAGGCAGGTCGAGCTGATTCTCGAAACTGTGGGGGAGGGGATATTCGGTCTGGACGCAAACGGCAGTTTCAGTTTTGTCAATAAGGCGGCGGAACTGATGCTGGGCTGGGAGCAGCAGCAATTGATCGGGGTAAATAGTCACCAGCTGATTCATCATACACGGAAAGATGGCATGCACCATTTACGGGAGGAGTGTCCGATATATAGAACCTTCAGGAGCGGGCAGGAGCAGTTGATGCAGGAGGATATCTTCTGGTGCAGGGATGGTACTTCTATCCCGGTGGAATATTTCAGCCGCCCGATCCAGGAAAATGGTGGCATCGTGGGGGTGGTGGTCTCTTTCCGCGATATCACTGAACGCATTATCGCGGAAGAGCGGCGGCAGATGATGGAAGTCCAGTTGCGCCAAGCCCAGAAACTGGAGGCAGTGGGGCAGTTGGCATCCGGCATTGCCCATGAAATCAACACCCCAACCCAGTTCGTCAATGATAATACACATTTTTTGCAGGAGGCCTTTGCAGACTATGGCCGGCTGATGAAGGCCTATGACAAGCTGGCGGAAGAGACTGCCGACGCCGCTGCTTCACAGGCGCGGCTGGCTGACGTGAAGCTGGTGGCTGAAGAGATTGATATTGCTTACCTGCAGGAAGAAGTACCACTGGCGATCAAGCAATCACTCGATGGATTGGATCGAATTGCCAAGATCGTCAGGGCGATGAAGGAGTTTTCACATCCAGGGTCAGCCGACAAGAACCTGACAGACCTCAATCACGTCTATCCAGACCACACTCGATGTTTCGCGTAATGAATGGAAATACAGCGCCGAACTGGTTACGGACCTGGATCCTCAACTGCCCCAAGTGCCGGTGCTTCCTGGTGAATTCAATCAGGTGATGCTGAATCTGATCGTGAATGCGGCGCATGCCATCAATGATGTTGTGGGGGAAAAGCAGCTGCAGGGAATCATCCGTATAAGCACCCGCGAGGTCGGCGATTATGTGGAAGTGAAGGTCGGTGATAACGGAGCCGGGATGTCTGAAACGATTAAAGACCGCATCTTTGAGCCATTTTTTACCACCAAAGATGTCGGGAAGGGGAGTGGTCAGGGATTGGCAATTGCCTGGTCTGTGATCGTGGATAAACACAGCGGAAGCATGGAAGTAGAGAGTAAGGAAGGTGTTGGCACGACTTTCACCATATGTCTGCCGAAGTCGCAAGCTGTAGCTGTATAAGGGGGATTGCGATGCGCGCAAGGATTTTGTTTGTGGATAGTGAACAGAGTGCGCTTCAGGGTTTGCAACGTTCACTCCATGCACAACGCAAAGAGTGGGATATGGTCTTTGTAGATGATGGTAGAGAAGCGTTGAAGATGGCGGACAACGACAAATTCGACGCCATTGTCACCGATATAAGAATGCCGGGCATTGATGGTGTGCTGCTGCTCGAGTCACTCGTCAGAGATCATCCTGAAATGATACGCATCATTCTTTCCGGGCACTCTGATGAGGAGCTGATCCTGAGGTGCGCCGGTGCGGCCCATCAGTTTCTGGCAAAACCCTGCGGCACCGATCTTCTGAAGGATACATTGGAGCGCGCCTTCGCATTAAAGGCCTATTTGGGTAGAGGGAAGCTGCAGACTGTGGTTGCCGGTTTGACGCGTTTGCCGAGCATTCCGACGGTGTATCAGGAAATAACCAACAAGCTTCGCTCTCCCCATACCTCATTACGGGAAATTGGCGAGATTATCAGTAAAGATCCGGCGATGACCGCGAAGATTCTGCAGCTCGTGAATTCCGCATTCTTTGGTCTTGGTCGACGTATCTCGAATACCCAGGATGCGGCGACTCTGATCGGTCTTGATACCCTCAAGGCGCTGGTCCTTTCGCTGGGGATCTTTTATCAGTTCGATAAGAGTCTGGTTAAAGACAAGACATTCTCTCTTGATGCTTTGTTGAGTCACAGCATTGCGGTTGCCAAGCTGGCTGAGCGTATCTCACAGACCGAAGGAGTCGACAAGTCCGTGTCTGATGACTGTTTTCTGGCCGGAATGCTGCACGATATCGGTATCTTGATTCTGCAACAGAGTGTCTCAGAAGATTATGTAAAGCTGAACCAGTTGATGGCCGAGCGCGGAATGGATCTGTGTCAGGCGGAACAGGAGATATTTGGCGCGACACATGGTGCAATCGGCGCATATCTGCTGGGACTCTGGGCATTGCCAGACCGGGTTGTCGAAGCTGTTGCCTTTCATCATCAGCCCGGACTTTCCAACGGAACACATTTTGATCCGTTGTCTGCCGTACATGTGGCTGATGTTTTGATACAGGAGCATCAGCTGTCGGGGAGTCTGCTCTGCATCGAGGGCTGTTATATGGATCACGAGTTTCTGGACCGGATCGGAGCTGCGGGGCGGCTGGATAGTTGGGCGAGGCTTGCAGATGTTGGGAAACAGCACTTCTAGTAAGTGCTGTACAGTGATGCATTCATGGTAAGTCTGAAGTTCAATCGATTCTCACCTAAGCTGATTGTTTTGCTGCCCGTTCTGCTGGTTGCCGTGTTCCTTGTTGGCTATTTGCGGATCCATGAGCAGCATGTGGCGAGTGAATTCGATGACAAATTAAACACTGTTGAAAATCATTACCGCGACAGTCTGCACAAGCAGTGGCAAACCATGGCCGCTGCAATGGTGATCCTGGAACATGACAGCAGATTTATCGATGCGCTGGCCGAAACGGATCGCGATCTCCTGCAGGAATTGTCGGCCGGATTCTTTCGCGAATTACGTGATGAATTTAATATTACCCACCTGTACTTTACCCATCCTGACAGGGTCAACCTGCTGCGTGTCCATCAACCTCAGCGACATGGTGACACCATCAACCGTAAAACGACACTCGAGGCGGAAGCTACGGGAAGATTAGCCCATGGACTCGAGCTGGGCCCTCTAGGAACCTTTACGCTGCGGGTCGTGGCGCCCTGGCGGCAGAGCGGACGCTTAATCGGCTACGTTGAGATGGGTGCTGAAATTGAGCACATCATAGGACGGTTAAAACCACTCTTCGATATTGATGTTCTGTTTTTGCTGAATAAAAATCGTGTGAATCAAAGTGGCTGGGAAGAAGGGATGCGCATGCTGGGGCGTACTGCGAACTGGCGGCAATTGTCCGATCATGTGGTCGTTTTTTCGACCAGTGATGCTGTGGAAGAAATCATGGTGAGGCATCGCCTGGGTGCGGTTAATAAAACCGTCAAAATAGATGGTTATCGTTTCATGACAGGCAGGATACCGATCTCAGATGTTGCTGGTGTCGATGTGGGTGAACTGCTGATCGTGAAGCGCTTGGACCCGGAACATGACTATGAATACGATTATAACTTATGGACCAGTGCACTCTTTTTGCTGCTGGGCAGTGGTGTGGTGGCGTTGCTCTTTGGCGCATTTAAACTCGCTGATCTGCGCATCAGAAAAACCAAAAGAAAACTGGATGAGACCCGCAAAGAATGGGCTGAAGCGCTGAATTCGCTGCAGGATCCGGTCTTTCTGCATGATGCGGATCTTAATATCATACATGCAAATCAAGCCTATCTTGAAGCAGCCGGGCTGGATAGATCCGAGGTTGTAGGCAGGCCGTATTGGGAGGTGTTTCCAAAGATGCATGGGCCTTTTAGATCCTGCAATAAGGTGACAACAGACCAGACTGAGGAGGTTTGTGAAGAAGAGCTGAGTCTTGCAGACGGGAAGGTCTATGCCTCACGGAGTTATCCGGTAATCGATGAAACCTCCGGTTATCGATACTCTATTCATCTCCTGCATGACATTACAGAAAAGAAAGAGTTTCAGGAAAAACTGAGACTGGCGGAAATCGTCTTCGACAATACAGTGGAAGGAGTCATAGTAACCAATTCGAACTGTGAGATATTGACGATTAATCGGGGGTTTACCGAAATTACTGGTTATGGAAAGGATGAGGTGATCGGTAAAATGACCAGTCTGCTCAAATCTGGCAGACACGCTGACTCATTCTACGAAGCCATGTGGGACACGCTGAACACGGCGGGGCATTGGCAAGGTGAAATCTGGAATCGACACAAGGATGGCAGTGTGTATCCGGAGTGGCTGACTATCACAAAGGTGTTGCGCGACGACAATCAAACCAGCCACTACATCGGTATTTTTGCAGATCTGACTGAAATCAAAGCGACTCAGGAACAGGTAAACATACTCTCAAATTACGACAGCCTCACAGCTCTTCCGAACCGGCATCTGTTGTCCAAACATCTGGAAAGACTGGTTTACCGGGCAGGCGAGCATGGCAAAAGCCTGGCGGTATTGCTTGTCGATCTTAATCAATTCGCCAACATCAATGAAACACTCGGGCATAAGGTAGGTGATATGCTGCTGTTTGACGTGGCTGAGCGTTTGACATCCATGGTTCGTACCGATGATCTGGCAGTCAGACTGGATCCTCAATTGGTGAAAAATGAATCCGAGATCAATATATCGCGGATTGCTGGTGATGAGTTTGCTATCGTGCTTGAGGATATTGCGGATGCTGTCAGCTCCGCCGATGTAGTGCAGCGAATTCTGGATAATCTCGCCAGCGCATTTCTAGTCGACGGGAATGAAATCTTTCTCACTGCCAGTATCGGTGTCAGTATTTTTCCTGACGACGAGCATACTGCGGAAGGGCTGCTCAAATGCGCCCACACCGCTGCAAATCTTGCGAAACAGCGAGGCAGGAACAACTACCAGTATTACACTGAAGATTTCACGGCCTCAGCCGTTGAGCGGCTCAATCTTGAACGGGGGCTGCGCAACGCAATCGCCAATCATGAATTGTTTCTAAACTACCAGCCACAAGTGTCGATGGATACTGGCAGAATTATTGGTTTTGAGGCCCTGGTGAGATGGCGGCATCCGGAGATCGGACTCATATCGCCGGTTAAATTCATTCCCTTGGCGGAAGAGTCCGGGCTTATTTTATCCATCGGCGAATGGGTGCTTCACAGCGCCTGCAGCCAGGTCAGACAATGGCATGATGCGGGTCTGTCACCTGGGGTCATGGCGGTTAATATATCCGGTATGCAGATCCAGCACAGCGACCTGGTCAGTGTGGTGCGTCGCGTGATTGATGATACTGGTGTTCAGCCAGGCCTGTTGGAGCTTGAGCTGACCGAGAGTGCGGTGATGAAGTCCCAGAAACGGGCAATATCTCAGCTGAGCGAGTTGAAGTCCCTCGGCATATCACTGGCGATCGATGATTTTGGTACAGGTTATTCGAGTCTCAGCCATCTTCTGCAATTTCCATTTGATAAACTAAAAATCGACAGAAGTTTTATTACCAATATATCTACCGATCCGGACGATGCGGTGCTTGTCAGAGCTATCATTACCATGGCCAGGGGCATGCGCCTGTATGTCCTTGCAGAGGGTATAGAGACAGAGGAACAGTTGTATTATCTGAGACGAAACGGCTGTGATGCATTACAGGGTTACTATTTCAGCCCGCCGGTTGATATGCCCGCGGCTGAACAACTGCTGATAAATAAGCATGCATTGCAATTCAGTACAGACAGTACAAAGGAGCTACAGTTAACCCTGCTTCTGGTTGATGACGAAGAAAATATTACCCAATCGCTCAAACGGCTCTTACGTAATGAGGGTTATCGTATCCTTACCGCCAACCATGCGAGAGATGCACTCCAGATAATGGCAGTCAATGATGTGCACGTCATTCTGTGCGATCAACAAATGCCGGAGATGAGCGGCACCCAGTTATTCAAGCAGATACGGGATCTCTATCCGGATACGATTCGCATGATTCTTAGTGGCCATGCCGATATGCAGACTGTCACTGAAGCGATCAACAGTGGCTGGATCTACAAGTTTCTGACAAAGCCTTTTGACAACGGCGAGTTGAAAGTACAGATCAAAGATGCGTTTGATACGTTTAAAAGAAACAGAATAGAAAAGATTCAACGTCTGTAATTCAACTGCTTATCCAGCCAATACTTGACTGACCAAGAAGAGAGTAGAGCGCGCATTATTTGCCGGATCTCTTCAATCTTGTTGTGTTTTAAATCGCAGGATCTCGCGGGAGATGATTGGTCAAACTGCCGAAGTCGAGCCGCCGCTCAGTGAGCGAAAGCGGTTTGATGTCTGGTAAATGGTTGAGGGCGTTCGACCGCCCAACCCTGCGCAAAATCCACGTCCAGCTTGTTCAGACGCTTCAGTATGGCGCGGTTCTCCACAAACTCGGCGATGGTCTGGATGCCTGCAACATGGCCGATTCTGTTGATCGACTCGACGATAGCACTGTCCATTTGATCATCCAGCATGCTGCGCACAAATCCGCCGTCGATCTTCACAAAATCCACCTCCAGGGATTTGAGATAGGAGAAGGAGCTCATGCCAGTGCCGAAGTCATCCAGCGCCACCTTGCAGCCATATTTACGCAGGGCCTTGATCAGTCTCATGGCGCAATCGAAATCGGCGATGGCGGCCGTCTCGGTAATCTCGAAACCTACGCAATCAGGCGCTATGTCATGGCTGCGCAACTGATCGCTGATGTACACCACCAGTCCATCGTCACTCAGTGAGGTGGCGGAAAGATTAATGAAGGTAGCGCCTTCAACCGCGCTGGGTTGTCTGCCTTGCCTGTTCCCTTTGAGTTCTTTGCAGGCATTATGGATTACCCAGCGATCGATTTCGGGCATCATATTGTAGCGTTCCGCGGCGGGAATGAAGCGCCCTGGTGTGATGAGTTCGCTATCCTCCCCCCACATCCTTAATAACAGCTCGTTGTGGGAGACAGCACCCTGCTGGGCCTGGATGCGCTGCCGATAGAGCATCAGTTTATTATTCGCTATGGCATCCTGCAGGCGTTGTATCCACTGCATCTCACCGCGGCGCAGGAGCAATGCCTCGTCGCCTTCCGTATACACATGTATTCGATTGCGTCCCCGGTCCTTGGCGGCATAACAGGCCATGTCGGCCAGGCTGAGCAGACTTGAAATATCTTCGTTTCCGCTGATCCGCACCAATCCGATACTGGCGCCTACCTTGAAACTGCGTTCGCCCCAGATGAAACGATAGTCTCTGATGCTGTTCAGCAGTCCTTGTGCTATGGGTATGGCGCGCTCCAGGGGACAGCTCTTCAAGAGCACGCCGAACTCATCGCCACCGAGCCGCGCCAGAGTGTCGCTTTCGCGGATGCCGCGCTGCAGCCGCCTGGCCAGGCGGCGCAACAGTTCATCCCCCGCAAGATGTCCGGAGGAGTCGTTGACCAGCTTGAACTGGTCCAGGTCCAGGTAGAGCAGTACGTGGGTCTCTCCTTCCAGACGGGCAGTCTCCACCGCGGCATCCAGCCGGCGCTCGAATTCGGCGCGGTTATGCAGTTCAGTCAGGCTGTCGTGGTAGGCCATGTGGCGGATAGTGGCCTCCGCTACCTGATGGGCGCGGCGATTAGCCGCTTCACGCAGTTCTCTGTCGATAGCCGGCAGCAAACGGGCCAGATTGGCCTTCATCACATAGTCATGGGCGCCGGCTTTCATGGCATCCACCGCCACCTCTTCGCCGATACTCCCGGAGACCAGGATAAAGGGGATGTTGGGATCATTTTGCTGGGCCAGCGCCAGTGCCTCGTGGGAATCAAAGCCCGGCATGTTGTGGTCGGCGATGATCAGGTCCCAGCTCTTGGTTTCCAGTGCAGACTGCATATCAGCCGCCGAATCCACCCGCTCCGTTTCCGGGGCATAGCCGCCGATGTGCAGTTCCCGGATGATCAGCAGGGCGTCATCCTCCGAGTCCTCAGCGATGAGCACCCGGATGGGTTGACTTTCAGTCCCGCCCATAGGAGACCTCGTTCAATACCAGCCAATAAAGTCCCAGTTGACGGGCGGCCTCAAGGAACTGTTCAAAGTCCACCGGCTTGCGGACATAACTGTTGGCGCCCAGGTCGTAGCTGCGAACGATGTCCCGCTCATCGTCGGAAGATGTAAGCACCACCACGGGTACCTGCCGGGTTCGGGGGTCGGCGCGCAGCGCCTCCAGCACCTGTAAGCCATCTATCTTCGGCAGTTTAAGGTCGAGCAGGATAACCTGGGGCTGTTCACCGGTGTTACGGCCCTGGTATTTCCCCTCGCCAAACAGATAGTCCAGGGCCTCCTGACCGTCCCGGGCCACCTCGATATGGTTGGCAAGGTTGTATTTATTCAGGGCGCGCAGGGTGAGGGCCTCGTCATCCGGGTTATCCTCGACCAGCAGTAAGGTCTTCTGCTGCATGCTATCTCTCCATATCATTTTATTTTTACCTGGGATCCGGCGAAAAATTCTGACGGGCGTTTTTATCCTGCTCCGCCTGCTTCCAGGGAAAAATAGAAGGTGGCTCCCTCGCCCTCTTGCGCCTCGGCCCAGATCCTGCCTCCGTGGCGGTGGACAATTCGTTGCACCGTGGCGAGCCCTACACCAGTGCCCGGAAAGTCGGAAACCCGGTGCAACCGTTGAAAGGCGCCAAACAGCTTATCCGCATAGCGCATGTCAAATCCTACTCCATTGTCTTTGATAGTGAAAATCCGTGGGTCTTCTTTAAGGCGTGAAAAGGATATCTGGGATCTGGTTTCCCGGCTGGTGAACTTCCAGGCGTTGCCCAGTAGATTATCCAGCATCACCCTGAGCAGGCGGGCGTCGCCCTGCACCTGCAGGTTGTCGCCCAGGGTAAACTCCACCTGACGCTCAGGGTCGTGCGCCCTGAGCTCGGCCATTACCGCAAGGGCTGTCTCGCCCAGATCCAAATCCGTCAGGCTCAGCGGGCTGCGGCTTACCCGCGAGAGTTGCAGCAGGTCGTCAATCAGCATCCCCATGCGTTGAGCGCCGCCGCGTACCCGTTGCAGGTAATCGAGGGCGGTGTCGTCGAGCTGCTTGCCATAGTCCTCCACCAGGGCCAGGCTGAAGCCGTCAATGGCGCGCAGCGGAGCGCGCAGGTCATGGGAGACCGAGTAGGAGAAGGATTCCAGTTCCTTATTCGCAACCTGCAGGTGGTTGGCCAGCAGCTTGAGTTCCTCTTCGCGTCGCTTGAGTTCGCTTATATCTATCGTGTAGCCCACCATTCCTCGCGGTGCTCCATCATCATCGTAAAGGACTGACAGAGAGATATGCGCGGTAAACTCTGTGCCGTCTGCACGCAGCATCATAATCTCACTCTCGTGTACACCCTTCTTCAGAAGTGGTGCGATGACCTCAGTCTGCAGAGATTCATGTTGCGAGGTCGGGTAAACGAACGAGATGTGTCGGCCCATAGCTTCGTCAGTGGGGGTACCGAATAGACGTTCGGCGCCACCATTCCAACTGGTGATGTAACCGTCCAGATCTGTAGTGACTACCGAGTCATGGGTCTGATCGATGATCTGAGCCTGCTGTGTGATTGTGAATGTCCGTTCTTCCACCAATCGCTCCAGGTGTTGGCGATGCAGCTCCAGTTCGGCTTCGGTGCGTTTGCGTTCAGTGAGATCAACGATAATGGCGAAAAAGACCGGTTCCGGTTCTTCTTTGGAAAACTGTAAACGCACCTCCACCGGATAGCGGCTGCCGTCCTTACGGCTGTGGAGGGTCTCGAATACCAGATAATTTTGTGTGCCTGAGCGTAACGGCTCAAGCAGGGCATTGAATGTCTCGAATGTATAGTCGGGTTTCAGGTCTGCGGGTGTCAATTCACGCATTTCCTGCAGGCTGTAGCCCAGGTTTTCCATTGCTCCCCTGGATACTTCGATAAAGCGCAGTGATGTACCCTGAAAAATATAGATCTCCTCGAAGGTGTTCTTAAGCAGGTGCTGAAAACGGTTTTCGAGTATTGCCGCCTGGCGGAGTGTGGTTATGTCTTCGATGGCAGACCAGATATATTGTTTGTCATCCCGTTCTATCAAACGACCTACGAGACGTACCGGAACACGATGGCCGTCCTTGTGTAAATACTCCTTCTCGTAAGGGCCGTAATGCCCGGTTTGGGTCAATGAATCGAGCTGCAGATGTTCCACTTCCATGTATTCATCCGGGGTGATTTCCCAATAGCTTAAGCCCAGGGTCTCAGCGATGCTGCGCCCGATGATGGCCGCAAAGGTGGGGTTCACCTCCACCAAAGTACCATCCATTTGACTAAGGGCCAGGCCCACAGGGGAGGTCTCGAACAGCATGCGTACATATGCTTCGCTGCGACGCAATGCTTTCTCGGCCAATTTGCGCTCGGTAATGTCGCGATCAATACCCCGATAGCCGGCCAGCTCGCCATGCTCGTCGAAAAAGGGCACGCCACTGGTCTCCAGCACCACTTCATGCCCGTTCTTATGCAGATTGATGTTTTCCAGGTTATTGATAGGCTCATGCCGGGTGATGAAATGCAGAAATTCTCCCCGGACGCGTTGTGCTTCCGTTGCGGGCATCAATTCGAAGGGTGCGCGCCCAATGATTTCTTCAGGCGAGTAACCTAAAAGTGTCTGGCAGCGCGGACTGGCATAGCTATAGAACCCTCTGGCATCCACCTCCCAGATCCAGTCCTGGCTGCTCTCCACCAGGTTTCTGAATTTTTCCTCACTCAGCGCCAATGCCGATTCGGCCTGTTTGCGCTCGGTGATGTCCACGGTGAAGATGACGATGCCATTTACCACGGCGTCGGCTGCATGCCAGGGGCGCACTTCCCACCGCAACCATTGAACGGTGCCGTCCTGCCGTTCAAAATGGTCTTCGTCAGACTGCACAACCTCGCCTGCCATGGCGCGGCGATGGACTGCTTTCCAGCGCTCCGGGAGATCGGGAAAGATCTCATAGTGAGAGCGGCCTATGAGATCGCTGGATTCCAGGCCATAGTCTGTCAGCCAGCGACGGCTGACGGCGAGATAGCACATATGCCGGTCGAACATGGCAAGAGCGGCCGGTGCATGTTCGATGAAAATCCGCAGTCTTTGTTCGCTTTCGAGGAGCGCCTGTTCGGCCTGCTTGCGTTCTGTGATGTCGCGTCCTACGCCAATGATTGCGCTTACCTTACCCTCCTCATCGAGGAGAGCAGTGTCCATCCAGCCCAGCCAGCGCCAGCCGTCCTGAGTCATCGCGCGCTGCTCGAGATACACTCTGTGGGGCGGCCGGTACAGCTTCTGCATCTCTCTGGTGGTCATCTCGCGGTCATCCTCATGCACCAGGGGCATGAAGGTGTGTCCCAACAGTTCGTGCTCGGATTTATTGAACAGGGTGGAGTAGGAGGGGCTGACGAACTGGAATCTACCTTCTGCATCCACCTTGACCAGCAGATCGGTTTGGTTTTCAACCAGCAGACGGTATTTTTCCTCGCTCTCCCGCAGCGCGATCTCTACATGCATGCGTTCGGTAACGTCTTCATAGACCGCGACGATCTCACGGCTGGGCAGCTTGAAGACATGATTTTCTACCCATAGGGTCACACGATCGTCCTGGTACTGATTGACCGGGTGATGCTCAGGTATACCGGTGCGCCAGACTCTGCGCAACACATCGAGCAGTCCGAGGGTCTCGATTCCAGGGAAGACCTCCCTTACGGACCGGCCTATCACCTGGTCCCGAGGCACGCCGCCGATGCGCTCTCCGGCGCGGTTATACTCCTTGATGATAAAATCTTCCCCTTCGCCGACCGCCTCGTAGACCGCCACGCCATCACTCATGTTTTCAACCAGTTCCCGGTAGCGGGTCTCGTTCGATCTGAGTGAGGCGTCAAGGGCGTCACGCTGACGCATCATTTTACTGATCGCCGAGGCGAGCTGGCGTACCTCCAGGGTGGAGCCGCCTGTGGTCATGTCTGTTGAGGGCAGTGCCTCCCCTATGCCGTAGCGGCTCACCAGGGATGTGATCTGGCTGAGAGGTGTGGATATGCGTCGCGCGACAAAGAACCAGAACAGCAATCCAACCCCCGTCACGATCAGGGCTATCGTCAGGACCCGCTGCTCAAGTCTGTTCAAGATTGCACGGTGCTCGCTATCCTCGAGGCCGATAAACAGGCGAGCGGCCATGCCATCAATGAGTGGTGCGCTGAAGTGATCGATCCCGGTGCTGTCGGTTGTATAGCGATAGTGTTCGCTGTCATGTCGGTCGATCTGCAGTGTTGGCAGCAAAGCCCTGGGAAACCCATTGGAGAAGCTGTGTGCGAGCAGTCTGCCGTCGTAGTTGGTGACATACAGATAGGCGATGTCAGGTTCAATTGCGAGAGTCTCGTGCAACAGGGCCTCCACCTCCAGGGGCTTGCCGCGGATCACTCGTTCCGCCAGGCTCTCGGCCAGAATATGGTGCAGAGTGCGGCTGTGCTCCACCACATGATGCCGGTAAGAATCGCTGTACAGGTCTGCGATTAATAAGCCGATGGACAGGCTCAGGATGCCGATAACCGTAGTGCCGGCGATTACCAGTTGCCAGAGCAGCCTCATGGCGACTCTCCTGCAGCTGCGTTCGCATCCAGCAGTCCCAGTTTCAACGCCCAGGCCCTTAACGGCTCGTAGTCGTCAGGACTCGAAACTACGTATCCCCCCGCCATTTCGGTGGCGTCCCAGTTGTAGAGCTGTGTACGATGTTGTGCCTGGGGATCGAAACTGATCAGAGCCTGCTGCACCGCGGAGCGCACCTCGACCGGGACCCCTGCATGGGCAAACACCCCGCTCGATGGGTAGAGATCAGAGACGGCGAGTTGACGCAGCAGACCCATCCTGATCAGCCGCAGCGCCAGGGTGTCCTGCAAGCCGCAGGCATCCGCCTTGTCTGAAATTACCGCTTCAGCGCAATCCCGGTGAGAGCGAGTGTAGAAATAGGCCTTCAGATTTGCCAGTTCCAAACCGGCCTCATGCAGCATGATGCGCGGGATCCAGTGACCCTGGGTTGAGGTGGGGCTGCCAAAAGCGAGGTGCTTGCCTTTAAGCTCCCTCACGCTTTGGAGCTGATTGTCAGGGGCAACTACGAGTATGGAACGATAACCTGCCTCTCCTTCAGAATTGACGCCACGCACCAGCGGCAGAATAGGGGCTGTATTGTTGGCGGTGAGGTAACTGCCCGCGCCGATGGCGGCAAAGTGCAAGCGACCACCGGCCAGGTCCTCCACGAGTTGCTCCGAATTTTCAGTAATATGCAGGGAGAATCGATAGCCGGTGTTTTGTTGGAGATATTTCAACAACGGAAGATATTGTTGGGCGTCTTCTTTTGCTCCGTTACGCAGATCGAAACCGAAGCGGAAGGAATCCTGTGAGATCTCATTCTGTTCTGTGACGGCATGAATCTCCTGCTGTGTGGCGGGTGTGCTGAGGTCGAGTCGGGGCGGTGCAGCGTTATTGCTGCAGCCGGCCAGAAGAATCAGATAAACCAACAGTCCACTCAGGCGGGTTATTCCTGCCGGTAAGGCGATGTGGCCGAATATCCCGGCAGAGGCCTGGATCTGTCTGTCAGTAAATAAGCGGCGCGTCGATTTGAAAATCATTCTCAATGAGTCTAGCTCCTCCATGGTGATTTCTATTTTACAGCTTATTCTCTCCGTGACACCTGTTAAGGAGCAGTCTTGATGCAGGCTGGTGCATGCCAGAACCAACGCAGGGCATCCACGGTGTTGACTGGCTCTGGCGACTGGCTATTGAATGTGCATTTTGTGAGTCACAGGCTTATCCCAACAACGACAGTCAGAGGTGGACTACTGTTACACTGTCATTCCCGCTAATCAGCAACAGAGTGTCAAGCATGACGCAATTCTTCATGTCGCCATCCGAGGCGGAAACGGCTTTTTATAATGCCTTCCGGCAGCTTGATATTGAGGCAATGCAAATTGCCTGGGCGAATCAATCGGCGGTTTATTGTATCCACCCATCAGGTCTGCTTTGCGTGGGCAGAGAGGCTGTAATCCAGAGCTGGTCTGAACTGTTTCAAGGTGTCGAGAAACCACGAATAGATTTTTCCCTGATCAACGGATCACGGTATGCTGAACAGGCAGTGCATCTTGTAGAGGAAAGAATTGGGGCAAGATCATTGCCGCAGGAATCTTTTTCCACTGTGCTGGCGACCAATGTCTACATTCTGACCGATAAGGGTTGGCATCTATTCAGCCATCACGCCACGCCGTCCCCAACCGGTTTAAAACCTTCAAATTCGCCAATCCAGATGCACTGAACCGGTAAGGCATTCCGGGATTGCTGAAGATTTTGTTGCATCGTCCAGCAAACCTGAGTTACTGCACAACCAACTTAGTCAAAGGTATTTCCACCTCGCAGGATAATCTCTTCCGGTCTTGGGCTAAAGCTGCTGAAGGTGTTTGCGAGTCAATCGCATAGCGCAACACCCGGCAGTGACAGAGCTCCAGTTGTTGCACTCAAGTGCATAAGTTGGTCTTAGACGCCGGCTTCGTTTACTATTAAAGGCTTAGTCAGACTTAATTGCTGATAATTGAGCTTTCCGGAGTATATAAAGAATGGCGCGCGTTACTGTAGAAGATTGTCTTGATTATGTGGATAACCGGTTCGATCTGGTGCTGTTGGCGACCAAGCGCGCCCGTCAGCTGGCAAATGGCGTTGATCCGCTGCTGCCCTGGGAGAATGACAAGCCCACGGTGATGGCGCTGCGGGAGATTGCCGACGGCCTGATCACCCATCGGGATATGGATGCCAAGCTTGAAGAGGATATCGTGATCGATGATCAATTTGCCGCCATGGATTCCTCTCCGATGAGTCGTCCCGGCGAGTGACGGCCAACAGGCTGGCGGCCGCCCTGGCTGCCAGTCACACAATTTGATCTTGCATACTGGGGGGGAATCAGCACAGAATCTGACCTAGGCCGTGTCACGGAGCGCTGAATGAGCAAGCCCCTTGGTGTTTCAGTCAATCTATCTGACGAAAAACAGGATTCTCCGCGTTTCCTGATCAGTGATCTGTGTGTCTCCCTTGAAAGTTACCTGAAGCAGGAGCAGATCCGCGAGGTCTACCGCGCCTACCTGTTCGGTGCTGAGGCTCACGCCGGGCAGCACCGGCAAACCGGTGAGCCCTATATTTATCACCCCGTAGCCGTGGCGCAGATCCTGGCTGATATGCGCATGGATCATAAGTGCCTGATGGCGGCGATCCTGCACGATGTCATCGAAGACACCCCCACCGCAAAAGAGCATCTGACCGAAACCTTCGACAGTGAGATTGCTGAACTGGTGGACGGGGTCAGCAAACTCTCAAAAATCGATTTCAACTCCCAGGCCGAGGCCCAGGCAGCCAGCCTGCGCAAGATGCTGTTGGCGATGACCAAGGATATCCGGGTCATTTTGATAAAGCTGGCGGACCGCTTGCACAATATGCGCACCCTGGGGGTGATGAAGCCGAAAAAGGCCCGTCGCATCGCCCGCGAAACCCTGGATATCTATGCCCCCATAGCAAATCGGCTGGGCATCAATACGATCCGTCTGGAACTGGAGGAACTCGGATTCGCTGCGCACTGGCCGAAACGTTATCGAGCGCTCAAAAAGGCGGTAGCGGATGCCCGGGGGCATCACCGTGAGTTGGTGGAGAACGTCGAGACTGCGATTCGCAGGCGATTGGATGAAGAGGGTCTGGTCGGCCATGTCTATGGGCGGGAAAAGCATCTGCTGAGCATCTATCGCAAGATGGTGCAGAAAAAACTCTCTTTTTCCGAAGTGGTGGATGTGTTCGCCTTCAGGATCGTGGTGGATCGGGTGGATACCTGTTACCGGGTGCTGGGGGGGGTGCATAACCTCTATAAACCGATGCCGGGACGCTTCAAGGACTATATCGCGATACCCAAGGCCAACGGCTATCAATCACTTCACACTCTGTTGTTCGGGCCTCAGGGAATTCCCATCGAGATCCAGATTCGCACCGAGGAGATGGATAAACTGGCGGAATCCGGCATTGCGGCCCACTGGATGTACAAGACCGGGGAAGCCGGTGGTCAGTGGGTGAAGTCAAGGGCATCCGACTGGCTGCACAATCTGCTGGAGATGCAGCATGGCGTGGGTGATTCCATGGAGTTTCTTGAGCATGTAAAGGTCGACTTGTTTCCCGATGAGGTCTATGTCTTTACTCCCCGTGGACGCATCATGGTATTGCCGAAACGCGCTACCGTGGTTGATTTTGCCTATGCGGTGCATACCGATGTGGGGAATACCTGCGTGGCTGCCCGGGTGGACCGGCGTCTGGTGCCGTTACGCACTAACCTGTTCAACGGGCAGACGGTTGAAATCATCAATTCCGAAACCGCCAATCCGAGCCCTGCCTGGCTGAATTTCGTAGTCACTGGCAAGGCACGGGCCAATATCCGCGCCTTTCTGAAGAATCTGAAGAAACAGGAAGCAATCGGACTGGGTAGGCGGTTGCTGGAGAGAGAGCTGACACTGCTGAATAAGAGCTTTGCAAAGGTCACTGATGAGCAGGTTGGCAAGGTGCTGAAGGAGTACCGTCTGTCTTCACTCGAAGATCTGCTGGCGGAGATCGCCCTGGGCAACCGGATGCCGCTGTTGATCGCACGGCATTTGGTGGGGGAGGATATTGTTGCGTCCGAGGAAGCGGGCAGCTTCCAGAATAAACCCTCCGGAGTGCTGTTCATCAAGGGCACCGAGGGAATGGTGGTGAACTACGCCAAATGTTGCCGGCCGATTCCCGGTGATGCGATCCTGGGGGTCTTCAACCCCGGCAAGGGTATAGTCATACATCGCCAGGGCTGCAGCAATCTTGGGGATTACGACAAACATGGACATAAGTGGATTGAGGCCGAATGGGAGTCAGAAGTGGATGCGGAGTTCGCTACTGAGCTACGGGTTGAGGCGGGTAATCGAAGGGGATTGCTGGCTACGGTGGCTTCGACCATCTCCGAACTCGGTTCCAATATCGAGCAGGTAGGCTCAGAAGAGAGGGACGGCCTCTCGACGACGCTGGTATTCGTGATTACGGTCAAAGGGCGTCAGCATCTGGCGCGCATCATCCGCCAGGTGCGCAGAGTGCCCTCGGTGATGAAGATCACCCGGCAGCAATTCAAGACAACCAAGCATAAATAGTACAGGAGCAAATCAGATGAGCCGTGAGATTATCCGTACCGATCAGGCGCCGCAGGCCATCGGCACCTATTCCCAGGCTGTGAAATGTGGCGGCACAGTCTATCTGTCGGGCCAGATTCCACTGGTGCCTGAAACCATGGAGATGGTGGAGGGTGATATAGAGCGTCAGATTCGTCGGGTGTTCGATAACCTCCAGGCTGTGGCGAGGGCGGCTGGCGGCAGTCTGGCGGATGTAGCCAAGTTGAATGTCTTTCTTACCGATCTGACTCATTTCCCCATCGTCAATCAGGTCATGGCGGAGTATTTCGCCGAACCCTATCCGGCGCGCGCGGCGATTGGTGTCGCTTCCCTGCCGAAGGGTGCAGGAGTGGAAATGGATGCGGTGCTGGAACTTTCCTAGGGCCTGTATGTTGTATGATTTTCCCGTCTTTCCGGCTGTTCATCGCATCACCTGAGACCCTTTGAAATTAAAGAAATTCAAGCAGATTCCGATACATAGCATGTGTCTCTTGAGAGTCAATCAGAATGCTCCAGGCTTGAGGTGGTTGCGTCGCACAAAATGGATAGTCAGCTTGAACAACTTATCGAGATCAATATCAAGGGACGGGTCTTTGCAGTCTGTCAGTCGCGTGGGGTATTTGATCCTGCAATCATCAGTCACCACGCAGAGATACTGCGTCAGGCGGTCTATGCCAATCTGAATGAGGGTTCAAGCCCGGTTGAGTTCAATGCCGTTCTTGATGCGCAGGCGGTCTGGCTGGAGTCGGAGATGGATCAGGCGTATCAGACAGTGGGCAACACTGAAACCTCGACTGTCGCCGCATCCCTTGCGGAAATTCCTTCCACTGACATTGCCGCCAACGCTGCGGAGACCGAAAATACAGCGCCGGGCAAGAAATCGACTGGATACACCCCAAAGGCCAAATCGATGCCTGAACGCCTGGCGGATCAGCGGGTTGGCATGCAGCAACTGCTGGAGAGAGAGTGTGTGACTCTCAAGCTGGCCACCCCCAATCAAGCAAAGCGTTTCAAACTCAGATTGCTGGGTCAGGAGCCGGAGAAAGCGGAGCAGGAACTGGTGGCTGAGCTGAGGAATACTCTGCATCAGCAGGTGCGAGACTTTATCCGTAAAAATGACGGCGGACCCTGGGCCACGGCAACACTGCAGCATGAACTGCGCATGGATATCATCGCAACCCGGACGCTACGCTCACTGGTGACGCTGGCCAAGGAACTGCTCTCAGAAAGAGAGGAGTGGCTGCAAAAAAACAAAATCAGTCTCACCAGCCGGCTGTTTGGCGGTAAAATACGCCTCAAGAAATAAGCCGCTGAGTGGCGTCTTTTCACAATTGAGGACTACCTGTGGGCAAGAGATACGACGCTATCAATGAAAAGTTGACGGACTTCATCATCCAGCAGCAGTTGTTTTTTGTGGCCACCGCGGCGGCTGATGGGCGTATCAACCTCTCCCCGAAAGGCATGGATTGTCTGCGCATTATCAGTCCCAACCAGGTGGTCTGGCTGAATCTGACAGGCAGCGGCAACGAGACCGCTGCGCATCTGCTGGAAAATGACCGCATGACCCTGATGTTCTGCTCGTTTACCCAGGAACCAAAAATCCTGAGACTGTATGGACATGCGCAGAGCCACCAGCCAGACAGCCAGCAGTGGAATGCCCATATCGGACGCTTTCCCACACTGCCCGGCGCCCGGCAGATAATAGAGATGGATGTGGATCTGGTGCAGACATCCTGTGGTTTTGGCGTCCCACTGTTCGACTACCAGGGGGAGAGGGAGATGCTCAAGGAGTGGGCAAAGAAAAAAGGCGAAGATGGCATCAAGGCCTACTGGAAAGAACGCAACAGTATCAGTCTGGACGGAAAACCCACCGGTAATTAGTTGCCTGTCGCAGTCCAGGGCAGGCGTTCTATTTCATCAGCCGCCATTGCTTCCCGGACATTGAGAGCTGTCCTGGCTTTCAAGCAACAATTTTTCCCATCACAGAACCCGATTAAGTCAGTCGAGGTTATCCGTTGCCGACTGAAAACAATAATATATAGAAGGTTTTGCTGCATGGTTATTTTCTCATCCGGTGCTATTAGAAAATAGAGGGCAATACACTTTAACAGCATGTGGTCGAATGCATCTCAGTGGGAAATTGCCTGCTTTCAGGAGAGGAGAAGATCATGCAAAGGAGATTGTTTCTCAAGGCCTCACTCACAGTAGCGCAATGCAGCCTGCTGCTGGCTTCGGGTCTGCTGATACCAAAAACCGTGATTGGCAAGTGGCAGGCGGATGTCTTTTACGCTGCAGCGTTGGAAGAGGCGATGCAGTTGGTAACGGGAGGGCAGCCGGTATCTGAAACAGACGCGATCACGCTGCAGGTGCCTGGCATTGTCGAGGATGGGCGTAGCGTACAGATTACCGTCCACAGCAGGTTGGAGGGTACGGATTCCATCACCCTGTTTTCTGAAAAGAATCCCAACCCGGCTGTTGGCGCTTTCATGCTTGGACCGGGGCTGGAGCCCCTGATTGATACCCGGATCAAGATGGGAGGGTCAGGATTCATCATCGCATTGGTACATGCCAAAGGGAAATTCTACAGCGCGCGACGCCCCGCAAAAGTCACCTCCGGTGGCTGCGGTTGAGGTGGTTTTCCATCATCAGGAGCCAAGCAGATGGCAACGAACAATAAGCGGCACAAGATTCTGGCGAAACTCAAGGACGGTCGGCCGGTGGTGAAATTACTGATTCAGCATCCCATGGAGACAGGGAACCGGACGGACAAGCGCACCGGACTGAAAGTCCCGCGACACTATATTCGGGAAATCCATTGTCAACATGACGGCAAGCAGGTCCTGACAGGGTTCTGGAGCTGGGGGATGGCCGTTAATCCCTATCTGGCGTTTCGTCTTGCGTCAGGGAAAAAAGGCGATGACATCCGTATCGATTGGGTGGACAACGAAGGCAACACCGATTCGATCGAGACCCGGGTCCGCTGAACATGCTTGCGGAGCTCAATCCCTGGATTACCTGGGGTGGGTTTTTCCTGGGGCTGTTGTTTGGTGTGGTCTGTCAGCGGTCCAGGTTTTGTGTGGTTGCCGCAGTGAGCAATCTGGTGTTGATGCGGGACACGCGACAGCTGCATGCTTTCCTGGCGGCGTTTGGCGTAGCCCTGATAGGCACCGGCCTGATGGAGACCCTGCAGTGGGTGGATATCGGCGCCTCCAGTTACCGGAATACGACTTTCAACTGGCTGGGCGCACTGGCTGGTGGTCTGGTGTTTGGCATCGGCGCAATGCTCGCCGGTGGCTGTGCGTCCCGCACACTGGTGCGCGCCGCAGAAGGCAATCTGGGCGCCTTGGTGACCCTGTTAAGCTTTGCCTTGATTGCTGTTGTGACCCTGTTTGGCGTACTGGAACCTCTGCGTGCCTGGCTGGGCCAGGCAACTGCAATAACGCTTCAGAGTGATCAGACAAATCTGACGAATCTTTGGGGTTTGCCGGTCTGGCTGCTGCCTGTGCTGTTGTTTGCTGTCTGTTGTGCCGCGATCTTCAGCTCAGGTGGATGGCGCGGCAATCTGCGGCAGATCCTGGCGGGCGTCTCGATCGGTCTTATCCTGACAGCCGGTTGGTGGATCACTGGCGTGGCAGGGCAGGATGATTTCAACCAAACCGCTCCCTCTTCCCTCGCTGTGGCGGGGCCATTGGCCAGAGGTGCGGTCTATCTGACGACCGGGCAGGTCACCGGTTCCGGTTTTGCGCTGCTGCTGATTCTGGGGCTGATCACTGGCGCCTTTGCCAGCGCCCTGATCAGCCGCGATTTTCGGTGGGTGGCGCCTGCCGGCAACCGTGTGGGAGCCTATCTGGTTGGCGGGGCGATGATGGGAGTGGGCGCCATCTTCGCCGGAGGCTGCAATATCGGTCAGGGGCTGACCGGCGCCGCCACGCTCTCGCTCCAGTCACTGCTGGCATTGGCCGGAATCCTGCTCGGCATGTGGTTGATGCTCTGGTGGATGCAGCGCTCAACTGCTGCTTGAGTGAGGGCTATTCCCCATACAGGGTCAGGGTGATGCGCCGGCGGTGGGGGTGGGTGCGGTGCTCCCAGAGGTAGATACCCTGCCAGGTGCCCAGGCCGGGGCGGCCGTTGAGGATGGGAAAACTCAGGTCCATCTTGGTCAGAATCGAACGGATGTGGGCCGGCATGTCATCCGGTCCCTCCTGGGTGTGGTCGAAGAGCGGGTCGCCATCCGGCGCCAGGCGGGACATGAAGCGCTCCAGGTCAGCGCGCACCGTGGGGTCAGCGTTCTCACACAGGATCAGCGAGGCGCTGGTATGTTGGATGAAAAGCTGGCAGATGCCGGTGGTGATCCCCGCCCGCTGAATGACCTCTGATACTTCCCGGGTAATATCGGCAGTGCCGCGGCCTCTGGTCCCGAAGGTTAGTGTCTCCTGAATCACCACTTTTATTTCTCCCCGCCAATCTGGCATGCTTGCTTGATATCAAGAGTTTAATAGGAATCCACCGGTATTGAAAAAGGCCGCACTTGCTGAGAGTCTGGAAGAGAGGCCGCTGACCAGCCTGAAGCGTGTGGGACCCAAGGTGGCTGAAAGACTTGCCCGCCTGGGACTCTTCACGGTGCAGGACCTGCTGTTCCACCTGCCGCTGCGTTATCAGGACAGGACCCAGATTCGACCCATCGGGTCGCTGCGGCCCGGTGACCAGGCGGTGATAGAAGGGGAGATCGAGCTGGTGGATATCCGCTTCGGCCGTCGCCGCTCCCTGCTGGTCAGCCTGGCCGATGGCAGCGGCAGCCTGATCCTGCGTTTCTTTCATTTCAGCACGGCGCAGAAAAACGCCTTGCTGCGCGGTTCTCGTTTGCGCTGTTTCGGCGAAATCCGCAATGGCCCGAACAGTCTGGAGATAGTCCATCCCGAATATCAGCGGGTGGACCCGGATACCCCCTTGCCGGCGGATGATCATCTGACGCCGATCTATCCCACCACCGAGGGGGTGCATCAACTGACCCTGAGGGGGCTTACGCAACAGGCTCTGGTTTTATTGGAAGATTATCCAGCTGGTTTACAGGAGTGGCTGCCCGCCAGGTTGCTGGGCCGGTTTCGCTTACCTGACCTGGCGGCCGCCATCAGAACTCTGCATCGCCCGCCACCGGACGCACCCCAGGACCAGCTTCTGGAGGGCCGTCATCCGGCCCAGCAGCGCCTCACCTTTGAGGAGTTGCTGGCGCATCAGATCAGTCTGCGGGAGCTGCGCCTGCAGCATGCCAGAATGGCGGCGCCGGCATTGCAGGGGGATGGCGCCTTGCGGCGTCAGCTACTCAATAGCCTGCCATTTACTTTGACCAGGGCCCAGCAGCGGGTGGTGCTCGAAATCGAGGCGGATCTGAATCAACCGCTCCCGATGCAGCGCCTGGTGCAGGGCGATGTGGGATCGGGCAAGACCATCGTCAGCGCCCTGGCCGCTCTGCAGGCAGTGGAGTGCGGCCGGCAGGTGGCGTTGATGGCCCCCACTGAGCTGCTGGCGGAACAGCATCTGCGCAATTTCTCACTCTGGCTGGAGTCCATGCAAGTGGCAACGGCCTGGTTGACGGGGCGTCTCAAGGGCCGCCCACGAGAGGCCGTGCTGGAGTCTATTGCAGCTGGCGAGGCGCAAGTCCTGGTCGGCACCCATGCCCTGTTTCAGGGTGATGTGGTGTTCAATGACCTCGGTCTGGTGATCATCGATGAACAACACCGGTTCGGGGTGCATCAGCGGCTCGCACTGCGTGAAAAAGGCCAGGCCAATGGCCATATCCCTCATCAACTGATCATGACCGCCACGCCCATCCCCCGCACCCTGGCAATGACCGCTTATGCGGATCTTGACCTGTCGGTGATCGATGAACTGCCCCCCGGCCGCAAGCCGGTCACCACCGTGGTCATTGCAGACGCCCGCAGGGAGGAGGTGGTGGCGCGGGTGAGGGCGGCTTGTGCGGAAGGCCGGCAGGCCTACTGGGTTTGTACCCTGATCGAGGAGTCGGAGGCACTGCAGTGCCAGGCTGCGGAGGATACGGTGCAGATGCTTGCACAGGCCCTGCCCGAGCTGCAGGTCGGGCTGGTGCATGGCCGTGTGAAACAGGATGAAAAAGAGCGCATCATGGCGCGGTTCAAAGCAGCAGACTTGGATCTGCTGGTGGCCACCACGGTGATCGAGGTTGGCGTCGATGTGCCGAATGCCAGCCTGATGATCATTGAAAACCCTGAACGGCTCGGCCTGGCGCAGCTCCATCAATTGCGCGGCCGGGTCGGTCGGGGCAGCGCCGAAAGCCATTGTGTGCTGATGTATCATGCCCCGCTCTCAGCGAATGCCAGACAGCGCCTGGCGATTCTGCGTGAAACCAGCGACGGCTTCGTGATTGCGCAAAAAGATCTGGAGATGCGCGGTCCGGGTGAGGTGCTGGGCACCCGGCAGACCGGCGAGATGCAGCTGCGGATTGCTGATCTGGTGCGGGACCAGCATCTGTTGGAAGATGTCAGAGAGGCTGCTGAGCTGATGTTGCAAGACTATCCGGAGAACGCTTCTGCCCTAGTCAGGCGCTGGCTTGGACAGCGCGCGGATTACGGCAAGGTTTAATCCGAAAAATCCCCCTGGCTGGTTTATCCTATGAACAGGCCATGCACAACGAGGGAACGCGCAAGGCGCCCTCGCGCCGATCTCGCTGCCTGGCGGTATTTTAGCTTGTATCAATGGTTTAGGTTCTTAGCACAAGCGAAAATCCACCCCTGAACGCTGATCTTGGCGCGATCATGCGTTTCCGGGTGAAATATTCAGCTCAGGCTATGCGATAATTCAGCTCTTTCTGGGTTCGGCTTTTTTATTTCCGTTTGGTGGATCAGGGAAACAGGGTGATTGCTCGGTGACAGGAGATGGTGGATTGATTGCGGTGTTTTCAGCGTTCAGTAGAGTGATCATAAGGCAGTGGTAGCGAGAACCAGGGAAAAATCCATCCTCGAACCGAACTGGGGGGAGTGGCGGCTGCAGCGGATTGCCGCAATTCCAGCAGACGTAGCAGTGTGGCTGCGTGATGAAGGGTCACTGACCCGGCGAGTGGTACAGGCCTGTGGCGCGGGCCGGTTTCGTGTCCGCCTGTTGCACCAGACCTGGGGTTCGCCGCTCTACAGTGAAAGCAAGGTTTTAAGGCTGCGCCGAGGTGAAGCGACGCTGATCCGGGAGGTGGAGTTGTTGTGTGATGAACATCCCTGGGTCTTCGCCAGGACACTGATCCCGGCAACCAGTCTGAAAGGTTCTGCGCGGCGCTTGACGCAGCTGGGCGCAAAACCCCTGGGCGCGGTACTCTTTTCCGAAGCCAGCGTGCATCGCGGGGTCACTCAGATTGCCCGACTGCAGCCCCGGCATCCGCTGTTTGTATCCGCCACGGCAAACCTGGAACAACAACCTCAAACGTTATGGGGTCGCAGAACATTGTTCTATATCTCTGGACGCCCGATACTGGTCAATGAAATATTTCTGCCTGATATACCGCAAAGCGACTAACGATGAGTTCACCGGAAGTTAAGATTGAAAACCTCCAGCCTGGTCCAGTCCGCTGGCCAGAAAGGCTGCGGCGTTACGCGTTGTTGATACGGCTGCATAAGCCTATCGGTATTCTGTTGTTATTGTGGCCCTCACTCTGGGCGCTGTGGGTCGCAGGGGAGGGGCAGCCGCCCTGGCGGATCGTGCTGGTCTTCATGCTGGGTGTGGCGCTGATGCGTTCTGCGGGATGCGCCATCAACGATTTTGCCGACCGGCATATCGATGGACATGTGGCCCGCACCCGGGAGCGGCCTGTGGCCAGTGGCCTGGTGAGTGCGGGCGAGGCCCTGGCAGTCTTTGTGTTGCTCAGTCTGATCGCCTTCTCGCTGCTGTTTTTCCTTAACTGGCAGACCATGGCGTTATCGGTGGGAGCAGCAATCCTTGCCGCTGGTTATCCGTTTATGAAACGTTACACCCATCTCCCTCAGGTGGTCTTGGGTGCGGCATTCGGCTGGGCCGTGCCTATGGCCTTCATGGCTGTCACCGAGTCGATGCCATTGGTTGCCTGGATCATGTTTGCGGCCACCCTGCTGTGGGCGCTTATCTACGATACTCAGTATGCCATGGTAGACCGGGAGGACGACCTGAAGATCGGAGTCAAATCCACCGCCATTCTATTTGGCCGCCATGATCTGCTGATCATTGGTTCGCTGCAGATCATCATGCTGCTGCTGTTGATTCTGATCGGCATACTGAGCGGCAGGGGCTGGATCTATTATCTTGGGTTGGCCGTCAGTGCAGGTTTTTTTATTTTTCAACAGATCATCAGTCTGCAGCGTACTCCAAAGGCCTATTTTGAGGCGTTCCTCAACAACAACAATTTCGGCATGGCGGTGTTTCTAGGATTAATGCTGGATTACATGCTGGGGTGAGCCTGAGTGAACTGCTTTCACAGTCACTCAGGCGCGGGACTATGAGTCCATCCATTACCCGGTTGCATCTGCTGATCCCCGGCCTGTTGGGACCGCTGCGGGACATTGAGTCATGGGGTGCCACGCTGTCAGCCCCGGTTATTGAAAAACTGCTTTCCCGTGGCGACAGGAAGACCTGCCCGGGGAGTGATTACCTGAGCACGCTTTTTTCTCTGTTTGATTATCCGCTGTCTGCAGCAAGGGATCTGCCGGTGGGAGCGGTAAACTATCAGGCAACAGGAGAGTGTGCGTCGGATGCCTGTTGGATGCGGGCTGATCCTGTGCATCTCCGCCCCGACCGTGACCGCCTGCTGCTGTTCAATCATGAGCAGCTCGAAATCAAGGCCGCTGAAGCTGAAGAGATCGCCAGACTGTTCAATGAATACTTCATTGAAGAACAGTTCCAATTGCTGACGCCTGGCCCCGAGAACTGGTATCTGAAACTCGACCATTGTCCCGCACTGAAGACCTGTGATCTCAATCAGGTTGTGGGGCATCATATCGAACCGTTCATGCCCGAGGGCAGGGATGCCAGGCGCTGGAGGCAGTTGCTCAATGAGATGCAGATGCTGCTGTTTCAATCCCCGGTGAATCAGCAACGTGAAGCCGAGGGCAGATTGACCATCAATGGCATCTGGCTGTCCGGTGCGGGTAAGCTGCCGCTAGTGAAACAGTCCCGTTTTACTCGGGTCTATAGTGATGATCCAACAGCTCAAGGACTGGCGAGGCTTGCCAAGGTCGAAGTCGAGCCGCTTCACACTGAAGAACTATCATGGGCAGCAGGCGAAGAAAATCTGCTGGTGCTGACAGATCTCGTCTCTGCGGTGCTGCATGCCGATCCATATCGCTGGTGTGCAGAATTGGATAGTCTGGAACAGCGGGTCAGCTTGCTGGTAGATAAATTGCAGCGCATCAAGCAGAGTCAGCTAGTGCTCTATCCCTGTGACGGTGACTGTTATCTGGTGGGCGCCCGTTCACTCCGGCGGTTCTGGCGCCGCATCCGGAAACTGTCAACGCTGCTTTCTTAAGAAAGAGATGATCAATCCATTCTTGTATTTAGCAAGGCATGGAATCGAGAAAATGCGATTACCCGTTGCCTGCAATTTTAATTCAGAAGAACCAGAGGAGTAGTCTGTCGATGTTGCATAAAAGCCGCCTCACCTTTTTGTTGGCCGTTGCATTTCTCTTCACCAACGAGTTAGCTGCAGATGACTCGGTGGGGGAGCAGATCTACCAACACTGTAAAGTCTGTCACGGGCTGAATGGCCTGGGGGGAAAAGAGGGAAAATATCCACGGATTGCCGGTCTGCCCCAAGCCTACATCGAGAAACAGCTGAGTGATTTCAAGAATCGTAAACGCCTGAACAAACCCATGGTGCCGGTTTTCAAGAATTGGCGGTTTAACCAGGACGCTATGGCATCGGTGGCCTCCTATGTCACCCAATTGCCGTTGGACGAATTGACTATCCCTGTGTATGAGCCGTCGCCTGAGAGTCTTGCGCAGTTTGATTCGCCGCAAGTGATGCAGGAAGTCGGGGAAGAACTCTTTCAGGACTGCATTCAGTGCCATGGAGAGCAGGCAGCCGGTAAAGCCGATAAAGAGAGTCCGCCACTGGTGAAACAGTATCCCAACTATCTGCTTAAACAGATCGGTGACTTCGCCAGCGGCCACCGCGTCCATGAAAACAGTGAGGCCCTGTTCTCGGAGCTCGAGGTGGATGAGATCGAGGCACTGCTGCTGTATATCAGTACGCTCTCAGTAACAGAGTGAGTGATGAATCCAGGCGGGTCGTAGCGGGTAGTGTTGAGGGACTAGGAGCCAGGACATTCAGTATGCATTGGAACCGCTGTGATTTAATGGCTTGATACTTTTTTTGTGTACCAATCAAGGTTATCCCGTTGTTATGAGGGTTCCTTTTTATCGCCTGATAAGCTGAACTAGTATTACCTGATTATAAAACTAAGGTAATCTGCCTTCTTATGGAGTCATCTTGCTTCATTGGGCATTCAGAATAAAAAAAGTAATATCAAGGAGATATGATGATTGAGTATCGATCCATGCAGGTCGATGTACTGTATGATCAGGCGCGTGTCGCCCTCACGGCGAGTTTCGCGGCTGCGATTATACTGGTCGGGTTGTTCTGGAATACCTCATCACACTCCCTGCTGTTGACCTGGCTGGGGCTCAATACGCTGGTGACTGCTGCAAGGTTTATCCTGGTGCGGGGATATCGGCATGCGGCGTCCGCCTCTCAGCGGGAGCACCTCGATTTCTGGCTTGGGTGGTTTGTGGTGGGGGTTTTATTGTCAGGTGCGATCTGGGGCTCGGCCGTCATCCTGTTGGTGTCTGTTACGTCTTATGTACAGATGGGTATTGCTGCGCTATGGGTATGCGGAATGTCCGCTGGCTCGGTTGCTACCCTGTCTGTCGTGAAAGGTGCGTTCTTTTCCTTTTCGGTGCCGGCCCTGATTCCTGGTGCAGTCTACTTGATGCTATCAGGGAATTCTGCCGCTGTTACGGTCGGTGGTGCAGAGATACTGTTCTTTTTGTTTATCTCGATGAGCGCACTGCGCATGCACAAGACACTGGTTAATGGATTCAAGCTGCAACTGCATAATAATCGTCTGATCAAGCGGTTGGATGCGGAGAAGGCAACGGTCGAGCAGCTCAATCAACAACTGGAGGGGCGGGTTGCTGAGCGCACCACGGAACTCGCAGAATCCAATGCGCATTTGCAGCGGGACATCGCCAAGCGCAAGCAGGTCGAACAGGCCCTGTTCGCGGAGAAGGAAAAGGCCCAGGTTACACTCCACTCGATTGCGGATGCGGTTATTACGACAGACTCTGAGGGGGTGGTTGAATATTTGAACCCCAATGCGGAGCAGCTGACCGGCTGGCTGGTGCGGGATGCGCAGAATCTGGTGCTGGATGAGGTATTCCAATTTTTCCAGGAGGATAACCGCAAACCCATTATAGATTCCGTCGCAAAACTTCTCCTGGAGGGCAATACGGCCAGCCTTGCAAAACATGGCGTACTGGTAAGCCGGGATAGCCGCGAGCATACCATACAGGTATCGGCTTCCCCGATACCCGGTCAAGACGGCAGGACATCGGGCCTGATTCTGGTCTTCAGTGATGTCACCGAGGCCAGGTATATGGCGCAGAAGATGGCGCACCAGGCGACCCATGATGCGCTGACGGGGCTCGTCAACCGTCACGAATTTGAAAACCGTCTACAGAGGGTTTTGGAAACGGAAAGCGAGGAACAGGCTGAACACGTTCTCTGCTATCTGGATCTTGATCAGTTCAAAGTGATCAATGATACCTGCGGACATGTCGCGGGAGACGAACTGCTTCGTCAGCTTGCGGACCTGCTGCAGAATCAGGTCAGAAGCCGCGATACCCTGGCGCGTCTGGGAGGGGATGAGTTTGGCATATTGATGGAGCATTGCTCGATCGCGCAGGCCAAACGCGTTACCAATACTTTACTGATGACCCTCGAGCAGTATCGGTTTGTCTGGGAGGGTAAGAACTTCAATATCGGCGCAAGTATCGGACTCGTGCCGATTATCGGAAATGGCGAAAACATCAGTACTGTGCTGCGCGCGGCGGATAGCGCATGTTATGCAGCAAAAGATGCCGGACGCAATCGAATTCATGTCTACCGGGAAGATGACATCCTGCTGGCGCAACGTCACGGTGAGATGCAATGGGTGGCGCGAATTTACGAAGCCCTGGAAAATAACCGTTTTCTGCTCTACTTTCAGTCAGTGGTTTCACTGCGTGCTGCACAGCAGGATCAGGTTTATTATGAACTGTTGTTACGGCTTGAGGATGAACAGGGTGAGTTGGTGCTGCCGAGCGTATTCCTGTCGGCGGCGGAACGCTACAACCTTGCGATAAAAATCGATTATTGGGTGATCCAAACGGCATTCGAACTGTTTCACAGGCACCCTGCACATTTAGAGCAGTTATCAATCTGCTTCATCAATTTATCAGGCCACTCAATTGGAGACGAGGCATTTCTCGCGTTTATCTTTGACCAGCTCGAGAAAAACAGTATTCCTCCCGACTGCATCTGTTTCGAGATCACGGAAACAGCAGCGGTTGCGAATCTTTCCAGTGCGACGCGATTTATTAATGCCCTGAAGGAGCATGGCTGCAGATTCGCATTGGATGATTTCGGCAGTGGTTTGTCATCTTTCACCTATCTTAAGAACCTGCCGGTGGATTTTCTGAAGATCGACGGGACATTTATCAGAGGGATACTTGACGAACCCATCGATCTGGCAATGGTGAAATCAATCAGTGAAATCGGACAGGTGATGGGGAAACAGATCATTGCCGAGGGTGTGGAAGAGGAAAGGATACTCCAGAAGTTGCGGACCCTCGATATCGATTACGCGCAAGGCTATGGCATCACCCGGCCCCAACCGATGATGGAATTGATCTCCCCGAGAATTATTGCGTCATAACCCTGTCAGGTGATCTCCAGCCTCTGGGTGAAGCATGATTCACCCGTTCTTCACTTGCGCCAGAAACCGGTCCAGCTGGTTGGCAAACGCCTGGCGGTCGCCCTGGTTCAGCGCAGGCGGGCCGCCGGTGTCGATGCCGCTGCCACGCAGCTGATCCATGAAGTCACGCATGGTGAGACGTTGCTTGATGTTGTCTTTGGTGTAGCGTTCGCCTCGGGGATTGATTGCATGGCCACCCTTTTCCACCACTTCAGCCGCCAGCGGGATGTCGGCGGTAATCACCAGGTCATCTGCCTGGAGCCGTTTAACGATCTCGTTATCCGCCACATCGAAGCCACCCGCTACCTGGATGCTGGTGATGAATCTGGAGGCCGGGGTGTGCAAAGGCTGATTGGCGACCAAAATCACAGGGGTTTGAGTTCTGTCCGCCGCACGGAACAGAATTTCCTTGATCACGTTCGGGCAGGCGTCGGCGTCGACCCATATTTGCATAGTCAGGTACTATTCAGAATGGCTGATTCTCAGCGTTATCTGTTCCGGTGGAAGGCAGACCTCATTGTTGCAGGCCTGGAGGGAGACCTCAATGGGCAGTGGCGATTGACGCCCTGTTTCACTCAGCTGCTCCACCAGGGCCTGTAACTGTATGCGGCTTTCATAGACTGCCAATGGCTCGCTCTGAAAGGCGAGTTTCTGCATGCTGTGTTTGGGGTAGGTTACCGGCGCGAGTTTCCAGTTGCCTGCCTTGCCGGGCAATCTGAGTTCGGTGGGGATCAGGTCCTTGCTGCCGGGTTGGTGGGAGTTGATATGCCAGCCTTCGGGGATTTCGATGTCGACGCTGAGTAAGGATTTGTTGTCTGCCATCCGCCGCAGCGACCCGGTCAGGCGGATGCCTCCCTGAGCAACAAAACCTCGTGCGCTCAGTTCGCCGTTACGCAGATCATCGATCGCCGTCAACATATAGGCAAAGCCGTGGGGCTGGCGTTCAATCTCTCCGGCAAAGCCGGCAATCAGGTTATTCGCCTGGTTGCGGTAGTCGAGTCTGCCGGTGCGATGCCACAACATCTGCAATACCCGCAACGCAACGGAACTGCCCGAGGGAATGGCATTGTCGCCACCGTCATCCTTGGGCCGGCTCATGGCGGTGATGCCGGCATCGGCCTCATTCATATAGAAGCCGGCGTCTTTATCCAGAAAACGTTCGAGCATGGCGTCCGTCAGTTCTTCTGCCCGCTGCAGCCATTGTTGACCGGCGGTCAGGTCGTAGAGGTGTAACAGGCCTTCAGCGAGATAGGCGTAGTCCTCCTGGGTGGCGGCGATGGATGACTGGCCGTCGAGATGGACCCGCCAGAGCCGGCCTTCAGACTGGCGGTTATGACGCCAGAGAAACTCTCCAGCCCGTAACGCCGCCTGGCGATAGGTCTTCGATGGCAGCAGGTCTGCGGCCTGGGCAAAAGCGCTCAACATCATGCCGTTCCAGGCAGTGACGATCTTGTCGTCCCGCAGTGGATGTTCACGCGCCTCGCGCTTGTCGCGCAGGGTCTGGTTGATGCGGTCGAGCTGTTTGTGCAGCGCATCGAGTTCCAGTTCGTGCTGTGCGGCAAAGGCTTCCAGGTCCTGCTTCAGATGCAGGATGTTATGGCCCTCGAAATTGCCCCGGCTGGTGACGTCATACAGCTGGATCGCCAGTTCGGCATCCTCTTTGGACAGCGCTTCCCGTATCTGCTCAGGTGTCCAGACAAAAAAGCTCCCCTCTTCACCCGCGCTGTCCGCATCGGTGGCGGAATAGAACCCCCCGCCTGGCGCGGTCATCTCGCGCATTACATAGTCCAGGGTCTGGGTCGCCACCCGGCGGTATTGCTCCTTGCCTGTGAGACGCCAGGCCAGCAGGTAGATGCGGGACAGCTGGGCCTGGTTGTAGAGCATTTTTTCGAAATGAGGCACCAGCCATTCGTTGTCGGTGGAGTAGCGGTGAAAACCACCCGCCACCTGATCATAGATGCCGCCCCGGGCCATGGCGTCCAGGGTGACTTCCAGGGCGTGCAGCACCTGATCGTCAGCGCGCCGCTCGGCCTGGTTCAACAGCAGGTAGAGCAGCGGTTCGTGGGGAAACTTGGGTGCCGGGCTGAAGCCGCCCTGCAATTCGTCAAAGTTGCGCAGCACCTGCTGGGTGGCCTTGGGAACAATCTCGGGATCCAGCGCCTTGGCCTGGCCCTGACGGTTGTTGCTCTGCTCAACCGCATCGGCTACCCGTGCAGCTTGCGTAAGCACATCATCCCTACGCTCGCTCCAGAGTTGCTGGATCTGGGTCAGGATCGAGGCAAACTGCTTGGGTGGAAAGTAGGTGCCGCTGAAGAAGGGTTTACCTTCCGGGGTGAGGAAACTCGACATCGGCCAGCCACCGTGGCCGTTCATCAGCATTACGGCGGTCATATAGACCTCATCCACATCCGGGTGGCTCTCCCGGTCGACCTTGATGGAGATGAAGTGCTCGTTGAGTATTTTGGCGAGCGCGGGGTTCTCAAAGCTCTCGCGTTCCATCACATGGCACCAGTGGCAGGTGGAGTAGCCGATGGAGAGAAACACCGGTTTGTTCTCCTGTTTGGCCCGCGTGAAGGCCTCATCCCCCCAGGGATACCAGTCAACCGGGTTGTGGGCATGCTGCAGCAGATAGGGGGAGTCTTCCAGAATCAGTCGGTTGAGGTATTCCGGGGTACCGTCTGGTTTGAAATGTTCGGTGCGTGGCTTGTACTGAATGCCCTTGGCCTGATAGGCCGCTTCGAGTTTCTGCTGGATTTCCATGGGACGTTCCACTGTATAGATTGGTGTGGCTGGGCTGGCGTTGAGCGGTGCCCAGAGCCACAGAATCAAGGCTGACAGGATTAAATATTTCATGAGGATAAAGGCGAACACTGCAGCGAGTGATAAAGCGATGAATATAGCCTGTTTCATGGGCTTAGATTCCCTTTTGTTCGAGCAGGTTTTCGATCAGACACTCTCCTGCAGCGGGAACAGCACGGACGATCTGCTGAAAACGGATCAGGCAGTGTTGAGCGATAACCGCTACCTCCGGGGCGCCCAGGGCCTCGTAACGCTGCATGGCTTCAGGGATCTCTTCTCCTTCCTGAGCGCAGTAGGGTTGGTGCGTCAGCCCCGGCAGGTAGGGTATGAGCTGTATTGAATTTGCTGAATGCATCAGGTTGCCACTTTGTTGTCAATGTCTTTACTTGTTGATAAATAATGAATAACTGCAAGCTGTCTGGATCAGGAGGCGCCCAATGAGGAGCTGATGACGCAGCTTGGTATTTCCTCATGAGTTTCCTGCTTATGAACAGAAATTTCATAGCAACCAGAATCTCGATCTTGTCTCATAAGATGAGACGCTAATAAAAATGCTTTGGTTCATATATTCGTCTGATAACTGGAGTAAGGTACGTATTGGATTCAGATCGGATTCCCCGGGGCAACGGGTTGGCGTTGTGCCGATAATAAATGTCTGACTTTCTGGAAAACGTTCGGTGCTATGGCAGAATAGCGTATATATCAATGGCGGGGTCTTTCTCTATGTATCCAAAGCATTACTATTATTTTCTGGGGGTTTTTTGTCTCCTGCCGCTCCCTGTCACGGCAACTGACTTTGAAGCTGCATACTCCGCCTATGAATCGAGTGACTACCGCAAAGCCTACATGGGCTTCAAGAGTCTTGCACAGGATCAGCATGTGAAGGCGCAGTATCTGCTGGGATTGCTCTATCTGGAGGGGCTTGGGGTGAGAAAAAGCAGCGAGAGGGGAATCGATTGGTTAAAGCAGGCGGCGGAGAACGGGTCATACCGGGCCGCAGCGGAACTGGGGCAGATCTATGCAACAGGTAAGGATGTGGAGATGAACGCAGATGAAGCGGCAAAGTGGATTGAGCTGTCCGACAATCTGGCGAATGATGAGGATGCAGATGAGGGGTGCGATTAAATCAGCACTAAGCCATGAAGTTCAGTGACTTCGGATTCAAGGAAAACCCGTTTTCCATCACGCCGGATCCCCGCTATCTGTTTCTCAGTCGTGGCCATGAGGAGAGTCTGGCGCACCTGATCTACGGAACCGGGCCCAATGGTGGGTTTGTCCAGCTCACCGGTGAGGTCGGCACCGGCAAGACCATGCTGGTGCGCAGCCTCCTGGAACAGAACCTGAGGGATGTGGATCTCGCACTGGTCCTCAATCCACGGCTTTCGCGCCGAGACTTTATGGCGGCGATCTGCGATGAGCTGGGTATCGGCTATCAGGGGCCCCCCTATAGGCTCAAACAGCTCACTGATGATCTGACCCGGCACCTGCTGAAGACGCATGCTGAAGGGCGGCATACCGTATTGGTTATCGATGAGGCTCAGAATCTCAGCCCCAGGGTGCTGGAACAGATCAGATTGCTCACCAATCTGGAGACATCACGCCACAAACTGTTGCGCATCATCCTGGTAGGTCAGCCGGAACTGCAGCAGCTGTTGGCAAGAAAAGACCTGCGTCAGGTGGATCAACGCATCACCGCCCGGTACCACCTCGCTCCCCTGTGCCGGGAGGAGACGGCCAGGTACATCCGGCATCGGCTCTCCGTTGCTGGGGTGGGGGATGATCTTTTTACGTCGTCCGCGCTGAAGCTGGTGTATTACATTACTGATGGCGTGCCGCGCAGGATCAACACCCTGTGTGAACGTGCGCTGCTGGCTGTTTTTACCACGGGCTCCAAGCGAGTGACTATGCTCATGATCTGGCGTGCTTCACGGGAGATCAAGGGACGTTATGCTAGGAAGGGGACTGGTCAATGGGTAACTGCGGGGCTGCTGCTGCTAGTGTCGGCTACCGCGGCCTGGTGGGTCACAAGCCTTATCGATCAGCAAAACTCTGATCCTGACATCGGTGCGGGGTCGGTAGAGGATATTATCAAGATCAAGCATACTGAGCTGGAGCATAACTCGGACCGCCTGCCGGATAATCGGCTGACGGATGGGATTCTCAGCGAAATCATCCTGACCGACGAACAACAAAAGCAGCTTGGCGCGCCAGTACTCAATGACTCGCCGTTGATTGCCCGGTCTGAACATCAGGGCTTCTCGGGGCTGCAAGATCAACCAACGCTGCACCAGAAGCTTTTCAGGCTTTGGGACAAGATGGTAGGAACAGGGGTGGGAAAGGATATCTGTCATCAGGCGATGCTGATGGGGCTGCGCTGCCTGAGTGGCACGACAAACCTTGAAGGGCTGGTGCGTCTTAACCGTCCGTTCCTGTGCCAGCTGAAAAAGGCAGGTGTGTCCGAACTGGTCCTGGTGAAGAAGATGCGCGCCAGTGAACTGTTGGTCGATGATGGAGATACAGAAGTCTGGGTTGATAAAAAGCACTTTAAAGATCGATGGGGTGGTGATTTTGTGATGCTCTGGCGTCCGCCAAAAGGAGGCGCCTTGATAGGTCCGGGGTCTTCGGGTGAGGTGGTAACCTGGTTACGGGAAAGATTGTCTCTGGCGGATGCCGAGCCAATGGTCAAGGTCGTTGGCTTGGATCAATTCGACAGCGGATTGAAGTTTCGCCTGCAAAGATTTCAACTTGCCCGCGGCTTGACGGATGATGGTATCGCGGGAGCCTGGACGATGATTATGTTGAATAATCTGCATCTGCCGGCTGGCACTCCAGCCCTGATGGAAGAGGGTTAAGATGTCACTTATTCTCGAAGCCCTGAAAAAAGCTGAACGTCAGCACAGGATGGGGGAGGTGCCGGGAATAGGCAGCGTGCATCACGATACAGCACAGCAACGATCAAAATTTCTCGGTATTTTCCTGTTGGGTGCCGTGGCGATTGGCATGTTGACGCTGGGGATCTACCTGGGAGAGGAGGATCCTGTAAAAGTTCTCAGTGAGCATGCAGAGCCGCACCTCGACCTGCCTGCCCCAGTATCCATGCAGCCGGTTCAATTTGAGCCGCCAGCCGAGTCTGTAGTGGAGAGCGGGCCGGTAACTCTGATAGAGAACAACGATCAGTTGCAGGAACCGAAGTCAGAACCAGAACCCATAGAACCGGTCACTCAGATGCCGGTCGTGCAGAGTCCTAAATCACCTGTCAAAGCTAAAATCAAAGAACCACCATCCGTCGCGAAAAATATCAATGATCTCCCGGATGGTTTTTTGGAAAAACTGCCCCCGCTCAATATCGATATTCATAGTTACGATAAGCAACCTGGCCGCAGCTATGTGCTGATCAACATGGAAAAATATCGTGCAGGAGATACGCTGACGGAAGGACCTGTATTGTCTGAAGTACTAATGGATGGCGTGGTATTGGAATATATGGGTGAACGCTTTGTTCTGCCGATTGGTAATTATTGACAGGCGCTTTTACTGATTTCCCCCTGCGGCGGCTCTGATTAAACCCATCCTTAGGATTTATCAGAGCACATCCGTGTGTCGCAGTAAGTTTGAATTAATCAGGCCTTCCCTAAATAAGCAGGTTTCCCCTGAGGCAGATTGAGTTCCGCCTATAAATCAATTTGATTTGCTGTGGCGCTTATGCGGTTGAAGTCGTGAGTATTATTGGGCATGAAATCCCAGATACTCATAATTATTAAGTGTTAGATGCTTTCGGCTGAAAAAAATAAACAATATTAGTCGGTTTTGAAGAAAGTAGTTCTTCGATTGCCCAATATTAAGGCTTGCTTAAGGGATTATCCCTATTTGATCTAATGTGGAATTGGTGTAGCTTTTTACGTATGGGAAGGAGCCTGTTTATAAAAAAACAAAACAAGGCTTTTCAATAAAATTAATTTATCTCTAAACGGCATGACCTGTGTTGATAGGTTCTGTTTGATGCCACAGTTTATATCAAAACACAGTTTGTTATAGGGATACGGGTTATTCCTGAATAACCACAATTGAGAATAAGTAATGTGAAAGGGAACGCAAAAAATCGCCAGATCCTGATTATTGGACATAAAAATTTTCAGAACGCGCTGTTTGCTAAATTTCTGCATGGAACCTTAGGGTATCCCTGCGAGATCATCGATGAAATAACGGCAAGTGATCGTATCAGGATTGATGGTCGTGAAACGGTTATCTTGATTGATTATTCAAATCAGACTCAATCGAGCATCTACAACTGCATCGAGAGAATTGCCGAGCTCTCGGAAAAATTGAATATTGCGTTCATCAATATGCGTGAGACATGTGAACATGACGCCTTGATTGAATGGCCCCAGGTCAAGGGCTTATTCTATGATAACGCAGACCAGGAGAAGCTCCTTAAAGGAGTGCAGAAAATCTTTGATGGAGAATGCTGGTTCTCACGTAAGATTATGACCCGCTATTTAAGCAGGCATCGCAATACACAAATGCGTCCCTCGCAGACCATGTCTGTTCTGACGGTTAAAGAGCGCCAAATCATCTGGTGTATGGCTAAAGGTGATTCAAACAAAAAGATTGCCAAACGCCTCAATATCAGTGATAGAACAGTAAAAACCCATGTCTATAACATTTTTCGAAAGATTAATGTCAGCAATCGTGTGCAGGCTGTGAACTGGGTGAAGAACTGCCGTGAACAGATTGATATGAGTGTATCCGATACTTATCTGAAAGGATTGCCAGATCAGTCAGAGGTGAAGGTAAGTTTATAAGCGGTATACAGTAAGGCATCATGAGATCTCAACAATAAGAATAAATGACAATGTCCAGTCTCTCATTAGTTCACTCTGCATCTACCGAAGTAAGGAAGGAGACATCTGTCTTATCTATTATTTCAGCCATCTTGTTTTTTATTTTACTGTTTCCCTCTGTGTTGGCGGCAGAGGTCAAAAGCGAACAGGCGAGCAATAATGATAGTGATGAGATTCAGATTGAGGATGAAGGGATAAAGGGCCTGGTCGTGGATCACACCGTTACATTCATCGGACGGCGTTTTTATAATGCATTCTCTATCGCCTGGCTGGATTATCAGGTTGGCCAAGGTGAAAATTTTTCCATCCACGAACAGCCTACAGCGATATCGGGGAGCCGTATCTGGATCGAACATAACAGAAAAAAACTTTTTCAGGTTTTTCTTTCTCCGGTATTAGCCAATATTGTGGGTACTGCACGCAAGGCCGCAAAGTCTGTCTCGAGTCGCTTTGAGACGCTGCAACTCGAAAGGGTGTTGTTCAACAATCCGGATCTTGCTGCTGATGAATTCTAATGTCGGTAGTTAGAATAAATAATTTGATCGGAGTGATTCTCAGATGAAACGACAGTTTTTTCCTGTAATCCTATTGCTAGTTACCAGTCTTTATCTAAAGGCAGATGAATTGGTCTATGTGCCGGTAAATCCGGCGTTTGGCGGTAATTCAAATAACGGTGACTGGTTGCTCGCAAATGCACAAGTACAGGATGATCACGATGATCCTGATATTGAGGCAAGAGTACCAAAAACGGCTGGAGAGCTGTTTAATGAGACGCTGCAGAGATTATTGATCAGAAATACGGCCGATGCGCTCATGGACACTCTTTATAATTCCGATAGTGATGCTGACTTGCCGTTAGACCAACTGTTCGATCTAGGCGACTTTACGGTCATCATTGAGCGACTTGACGATACGACTTTGCAAGTTACTACCTATGATGAGGTGAACGATGTTACAACTGTTTTTACAGCCTCTACAGAGTTCTAGAAAGTCTAGGATCGTGATTAGTTTCGAATAAAATCATTAAAAAGCGAACTGAATGAGTAGTAGATCATGAAAAGCTTGATTGTAACGTTGGGTAGATGGGGCATGCGGGGTTTGCTTGTTACACTTCTTGGCGGATGTGCCATGACGGCGGACCGTGATCCCATAGCAGCTGAACCGGATCACCCCGCGACCCTCACGCCCATGTCCAGTACCTATCGTGATCTGATCAATCTGCCGTCACCAAAAGGTAAGGTGCTTGCCTCGGTTTACGGTTTTCAGGATCAAACGGGCCAGTATAAAAAGTCGCCAAACAGTAATTTTTCCACCGCAGTTACCCAGGGTGCGGCTTCAATGTTGGTGAATGCGCTACTGGATTCAGATTGGTTTATCCCCGTTGAGCGGGAGGGGTTACAAAATCTCCTTACCGAACGGAAGATCATACGTGCGGGGTTGAAGAAGCAGAACGGCAACGAACAACTGAGCCCCTTGTTATCTTCCAGTGTATTGTTTGAAGGGGGAATCGTCGCCTATGAATCGAACGTGCTAACTGGTGGTGTTGGTGTGCGCTATTTTGGACTTGGCGCCTCCGACCTGTACCGAAAAGATCAAGTTACAGTCAGCCTGCGTGCCGTGGATATCCGTACGGGACGCATCCTCAAGAATGTGCTAACCACCAAAACCATTTATTCATATGAAATGGATGCCAGTATTTATCGTTTTGTCAGCTTCAAAAAACTTCTTGAGGCAGAGGCGGGGTATACGCGCAATGAACCTGCCCAATTATGCGTCTTGAATGCTATCGAAGCAGCAGTCATTCAGTTGGTCGTGCAAGGGGTGCAGGACAATATCTGGCAACTTTCCAATCCGGATGATATTTCTTCGCCAGTATTCAAAAGCTATTTAGAAGAATATCAAGCGCAAGTGAGTGGATAGGCTGTTGGGGTTGATTAGATATCACAATGTTAGTGAAAGATCGTGTTAGCTACTACTAAATCATTAATAACCTTATTGGTGCAATGGGTAGTTTGGCTAATACACATTATGAGCTAAATAACAAATCATGTTGGAGTGAAACGATTCAATAGATTTTCATCATCTGTTTGGGGTGATAAAGACCGGCTTTGATCTTTTATATGCCATTAGAAATAAGCCGAAATAACGAGTAGTCAATATAAAAACTCTTAAATGAGGAGGTAGACAGCAATGAAGCGATATACAATCCTATCAGCAGCAATCGCCCTGATTCTCGGTGCCAGTGGTGGTGCTTTTGCCGCCAGTGAAGCCATAATTATCCAGGATGGGTCGGGTAATGATGCTTATATCGAGCAAGAGGATTCGGAAGGTGCATTAGCCACCATCGATCAGAATGGCAAGGACAACCAGGCAGCAATCTATAATCTGTACATCAGCGACAATGCCGTATCGACGATCAATCAAACCGGAAACGGCAATTTCGCAGATATCTACACATACGACTCGGATAATGCAGTAAGCACGATCAATCAAGTGGGCAGTGGAAACAGCGCCACAATCGATGTCGACAGCTCTTTTGACGTAAATGGTCAAATCGATCAGTTCGGTTCAGACAATTACGCGGTACATCAATCAGTGGGAATTCAGTGACGACTCCGTTGCTACCATTATCCAGGATGGTACAGCAAATATTGCGGACATTACCCAAAATGAAACATTTGCAAGCAATGCATTAATCGATCAATTCGGATCTGATAATGATGCGTCTATTACGCAGGATGTTGGTGAGAATAATACTGCAACTATCACGCAAGTTAGTGATTTGGCAATTGCTGACATTACGCAAAGTGGTGTATGATAATGTTGCAGAGATCTATCAGGAAGACTCTCAAAATGCCTGGGCAACCATCGATCAAACCGGTACAGGCAATGATGCATACATCGAGAATCTTCCGATCAGCGATTTTGCTACTTCCAGCATTACACAGGATGGTGAATACAATGATCGCCACTATCTCTACTTTCGATTCAGACGGTGGTGTGAGTACTATCAGTCAGACGGGCGATGGCAATGGTGCAGAAATCTACATAGATAGCTCATTCAATACTGAAGCTGACATCGCTCAGGATGGATCCATCAACCTGGCCACCATCGATATCTATGAGTTCAGTGATGGTTCATCTGCCTCCATTGACTCAGGTACGGCACAGGCAATGTAGGGCAAATCTTAGTAGAAGATTGTCTGGACTGCGATGCCAGCATCACCCAGACCGGTAATGATAATGTTGCAGATATTTACCAGACAGGTATTTCTAATACTGCAGATATCACCCAGGATGGCGACTCAAATAATGCGTATATAGAACAGTCAGGCAGTTATAATGATGCATCAATAAGCCAAACTGAATCGACTAATGATGCAGATATCCTGCAGTCTGGTGAATACAATATCGCTTCCATCGATCAGACAGGTGCCTTTAATACTGCGACCATCGATCAGTCTGGAATAGGTACAGCAGATGCGCCTAACCTGGCCAGTATCTCTCAGACCGGTGCTAACCATACGGCGAGCATCACTCAGACGGGTGGTGCGGGTAATACCGCCAGCATCGTTCAATACTAATATTTATCAATCTATCTGAAAGATGGCGGGAGCGTTTCAGCTCCCGTCCATCTTCCTGATCAAGTCATGACGAAAAAACTAATGCTTGGCATGCTGCTGTCAGTCTTCAACGCTACTGCAGGCGCTGTTTCTGATACGCCTGTAGCCTGGCTTGAGACTACATCAGAGCAAGGCCGTTTGTACGTCAATGCATACGTAAAAACGTCCAGGATCTCCAGGCTGGAATACGATCTGATCAGTATTAAATCCGGTAGCTCTGGAAACGCCACGACTAAGCAGGCTGGGTCGGTAGATGTTGAAGCAGATAAAACATACCCCTTAACCAAGTTGCGACTTGGTTACAATGCTGGGGATAAATATACAATCACACTCAGTGTTTACGAAAATGCTGTCTTAGTGGCACAGGAGAAATTTACCTACCCTTGAGGATAATACGGCAAAATATTTATGCAACATCAGATTATTGGTCGACGAAGAGAGCAGGTATTGGAAGCGTCACTAAAAACGAGCAAACCGCTGGAAGGCTGCGCTCCGGAAAATACTGGTTTTAGTGAATGCGCCTAAGCGTTAAGCAAGGAAATCGCGATACGTCCCTGTATCGCTGACTACTACTGAGTTATCTCACATCCACTCTTTGTAAAGAGAAGATACTCGACATCAGTCAAGTCTTAAAAAATCATCCAGTTAATCTTCATCCTCCTCATTTTCAACTTCCAATGTTCCGGAGATTGTAAGGCCGCCGGATTCCCCTTCGATAACATAGGACACCAGATTCTGAATCGCGGCTTCAACCTTGATCTTGCAGTTTCCGATGTCATCCGTCGTGGCTTCCATCTCAAATGCCTCATCTTGAGTGGTGTTAAGCTCGGGAATCAAGGCCTCTGATTCTACAGACCAGCCACTGACAACAACGGGCGGCCTGTTTGGGTTGCTCCCTTTTCCCTGGCTCTGCAGGATACTCAGAACTCCGGATGCCTCGATTTCGCCATCTTCTCCCTCGAATATGAGCGTATTATCTTCATCGAAATCATTCTCACCCAGTGCAATATCTCCTGAACTCACAGAACTGCTGATGCACAGCGTGGGTGAATTCTGATCGATGATCGCATCGACATAGTAATTGCCGCTGCCTGTCGAATAGTTCAGCTCCTGTCCGGCAAAGGTATTGCCTGAAGCTGTCGTTGAAATCGAGCAATTGACATTGTTTTTCAGCATCGCGGAGCTGGATCCGTTCAGCTCATAAGCGTCACCATTGCCTTCGACAAACGCCAAGCCCTGGATCGGGATCTTCGCCAGGTAATGTTCAGGCACTATCGCTGCGATATCCCACTCGCCTTCCTCACAGCCATTCTCGCTGGCAGCCGCCGCAGCAATTGCGACAGCTGATTCGACCAGGCAGTTGGCGAGTGCGAAACGGGTCTGGACCTCTACACAATCGTCAGCATAAGTTGCCGGCACTGCGCCGGCCAGCATAATGGCACTGGCTACTGAAAGACTAAGAAACCGTTTTTTCATAGTGTGTTCCTCTTTTTTCCTTGCACCTATATCCCTATTGCGTCTACGCACACTACAGTAGATTGCAACGCTTAGCTGTCATATAACCATGACAGCTATAGGTAAATTTAAGGATTTAAAAAAAGGAAGTAAAGTACTAAAAAAGCCGTTAGGTTGATCTGTGTCAAGCCGAAATATTATGCATATTGATGATAAACATTGCCCGAAAATCACTAAACAAGTATGTAAAAATTTGGATTTCCCTAGTGCGATTGCGGGTAAATCCTGCCCCACTGGGTTTTGTTGTTTTATACAGCAGCAAGTCCATGAACCGCTGCGTCAGAATCACAGTTTCATGCTGATGAAGACGGTCAGACGATTGCACCGCTGTCACCATTTACGAACCTGTCCCTGGTCAAGTACTGATGGTTCCTTATCAGTTGCGGGACATCCCGCGCCGGTACCGGCGGACTGAACAGAAAACCCTGTATGTAATCACAGCCTGCGGCCCGGAGTTGCGCCAGTTGACCCCAGGTCTCAACACCCTCGGCGGTTGTGCGCAGCCCTAGATTCATGGCAATCGAGAGAATCGCGTTGATGATGGAGGCATCCTGCTGATCCGACTCCATATTCGAGACAAAGCTGCGGTCAATCTTGAGCTTGTCGATGGGAAACTGGCGCAGTCGATCGAGGGAAGAATAACCGGTGCCGAAATCATCCAGAGAAATGGAGAGGCCAAGTCGTTTGAGCGTATCGAGCTTACCAACCACCTCCTGCTGACTGGTCATCAAACCGGTTTCTGTGACTTCTAATTCGAGCAGGTCTGGGGCGAGTCCTGTCTCGTTCAGCGCCTTGTTGATAATCATGGTCAGGTCCTGGCGGATGAACTGGATACCTGAAACATTGACCGAGACGAAGATCTCAGGCAGCCCGGCCATCTGCCAGGCCCGGTTCTGCCGACAAGCTTCCCGCAGCGCCCATTCGCCGACTGGCAGAATCATGCCGCTGGCCTCGGCCATAGGGATAAACTGATCCGGCAGCAGCATGCCAAGTTCCGGATCATTCCAGCGCAGCAGGGCCTCGAAGCCGACAATCCTACCTGTGCTGGTCTCTACCTGTGGCTGATAATAGAGTTCCAGGTGATTATTTTCCAAGGCCCGGTGCAGCTTGTTCTCCATGGAGAGATGCTCATAGGTGGCCAGGTTGTACGACTCGGAGTAAAACTGAAAGTTATTGCGGCCCTGCTCCTTGGCATGATACATGGCGACGTCGGCCCGTTTTACCAGGTCGCCGGCCCTGGCGCCGTCGTCTGGATAGAGGGTGATGCCGATACTGGTGCCGTTGTATAACTCATGGTTGTCAATCAGAAACGGCTGTTGCATGGCCCGTAGAATTCGTGCCGCGACTCTAGCTGCGTCATGTGAGTCGCAGATCTTCGGTAGCAGGATGATGAACTCATCGCCGCCAAGCCGGGCGAGCACATCAGAGTTCGCGCGCGGTTCTTCCTTGGAAACGAAATCCTCCTCCCGCAGCACGGAAGAGAGGCGGTCAGCCATTCTCTGCAGGAGTTGATCGCCGACCTGGTGTCCGAGTGTATCGTTGACCCGCTTGAAATTGTCGAGATCGAGAAACAGCACGGCCATCTGGTTTTTCTCGCGCCGGGCCAGGGCAATCATATGCCGCAGATACTCCTGGAACATGAGGCGATTGGGCAGTCCCGTGAGGCTGTCATGGTAGGCGAGGAATTGGATCTTTTCCCGGGATTCAGCCAGGCTCTGCCCCATCTCCTTGAAGCGCTCCGCCAGTTGGCCGATTTCGTCCCGGGATGACAGCTTGAGGTCCGGGGTGAAATTTCCATGAGCGATTTCCCTGGTGGCGTCCATCAGCTGCCGCACCGGTCCGACCAGCAACAGGCGCATTGAGATATACAACCAGACGCTTGTCAGCATTACGGTGAATGCCGTAATCAAGGCCACCGTCAGGCCGAGTTTACGGCTCTCCTCGAGCAGTTCCGATTCGGGCAGCACACCAACCAGCAGCAGGTCATCATGGATCTGTCGCGCACCGAGCATGGCCCGGTCATTTCGGTAGTCACTCTGGAAATGCTGCTGGGCGCCGGCATGCAGCAGGATTTCTTCCAAGAGTGAAGGGGCGACCTGCTCGCCCACCTGATCGGTTTCCCGGTGAAACAGGATCTCTCCGGTTTTGTTGATGAGAAACACCAGCCCGCTGGAGCCGATCTGATTTGTGCTGACCTGCGCTTCTAAAAATTCCAGGCTCATTGGACTGCTCCCTCTATTTTGTTTCAGTTGGCACTGGATGACTATTGGGGAAACAAGCTGCGCCCGAGCCGCCAGGGGACGCGCTGGTTGAATGTATTCAAGACATTGGTCTGTTATCACCTGATTAACCCGGGTAGTGAATGGCGCTTACATCGTCACTGGTACGATCACAGTGCGATGAGCGATCTATTGGGTGAGGATTTCGCACTGGCGCAAAGCGACAAGCTATATCGTTGTCTGGATAAATTGTTGCCCCACAAGGCGGGTTTGTTTTCATTTCTCAAGCAACGCTGGCAGGCGTTGTTCGATGCCCGTTTTGAGGTCTTGCTTTATGACCTGACCAGCACCTATTTCGAATGTGAACCACCAGCGGGTGGGAAACGGAAGTTTGGCTACAGTCGGGATAAAAGATCGGATTGCGTGCAGGTGGTCATCGCATTGATTGTCACGCCCCAAGGTTTTCCCATCGCCTACGAAGTGATGCCGGGCAACACCAGCGACAAAACCACGTTACGGGAATTTCTGCTAAAGATCGAAGCCCAGTATGGTCGAGCCGATCGGACTTGGGTGATGGATCGTGGCATACCCACCGAAGAAGTGTTGCAGGAGATGCGCAGCGCCAAACAACCGATCCACTATTTGGTGGGCACACCGAAAGGTCGGTTGAGCAAGATGGAGAAAGCTTTTCTTGGCCAACCCTGGGAGCAGGTGCGCGACGGCGTCGACGTCAAGCTCCTGGAGAAAGAGGGTGAAGTATACGTGCTGGCAAAAAGTGCCGGACGGGTGGATAAAGAACGGTCAATGCGTCGGCGGCGATTAAAAAAGCTGTGGTATCGTCTACATGAACTGCAACAACAAAAACTTACGCGTGATCAACTGCTGATCAAACTGGGAGCTGCCAAGAAAGAGGCAGGCAGGGCCTACCACCTGGTCGATATTCATTTGCCGGAGAAGGACCAAGACGTCACGCCGCAAACTTTCACCTTTTCCCTGAATCGTAAGAAACTGCGTCTGGTTCAACGGCGTGAAGGGCGTTATCTCTTACGTTCCAATCTCATCGCCGAAGATCCGGCGAAGCTGTGGCGGCATTACATTCAACTGACCGAAATCGAACAGGCGTTCAAAGAGCTGAAAAGCGACCTCTCGATACGCCCGATCTATCATCAAAAGGATTCACGCATCGAAGCGCATATCTTTGTGGCCTTCCAGGCTTACTGCCTGCAGGTCACCTTGAAGCACCGGCTTCGGGCGTTGGCATCGGGACTCACACCTAAGGCGGTCCTGGAAAAATTCTCTGCTTTGCAGATGGTCGATGTCCATCTGCCGACCACCGACGGACGCTATCTGGTATTGCCGCGCTATACGCAACCCAACAAAGACCAGAAGATCCTGCTGTCGCAGTTAAAATTGAGTTTGCCTGATCAACCACCACCAAAAATCTGCTCGAAGACCTCGCACGCCACCTCATAGACTGTTGGCCTTGTAGTGAAGACTTTTGGATTTCAGCAACAGAAATTCAATGGGTTACGTGGTTAGGATCAAATAGCCACGCAGGCGTGGCGTCGCATGAATTGGGTCATCTGTAGCCAGGTTCACCAGGCGTATGGGGCGGGCAATCTGCATGCAGATCTCAGCATTGTCCGGGTTGACGATAGCCCGGCTCAGCACCTCTCCCTCGAAATGACTCAATGCCTGGAACAGGGGCGTATCAGCCTCCTCCTCGCTGGCATTGGGAATCGGTTGCAAGGTGGCGCGGGCGTCTTCAAAACCATCGGGCAGCAGCAGGCGGATTTCATCGTAGTCCGGATAGACACGCAGATAGTTCTTGAACAACTTGAGCAGCGACGGGAGCATCAGCAGGTAGCGCTCCTCATCGTCTTCGGTCAGCATATAGGATCGCACGAGTGTAACGTCGGAAAACAGCCTGACGTTGGCCGCTGCGGTGTTGACCTGAGCCTGAAAATTGACTGTCAGCTGATCCAACAGCGTGGTCATCTGATCAACGGTGCGCTGTTCAGCAGATATCTTGAGCTGGCTGTAAGCATGCCACCCCAGGCCAAGCAGAGGCAGCACGGCCAGCGGCACAACAATCAGCAGGATCTTGGTCTGGAGACGCATCCCTGCCGTTTGACAGCTCAGTGCACGATGCGGGAAAAGAGGGCCGAGCGGCGTTTCTCCGAACGCGGCTGCAAAGGCCGGTAAAACTCGGATTTGTCCAGCGCCTCCCTGGTCGGATAGATGATGGTATCCTGCAGGAACTCCTCGGGAAGATACTTTTCTGCGGCCTGATTGGGCGTAGCGTAGTAGACATACTGCGCGAGTCTGGCGGCGATCTCCGGCTCGTTGAGAAAGTTGATGAACTGCCTGGCTGCAGGTTTGTTGGCGGAGCCGCTCAGCACACACAGATAGTCGATCCAGATATTGCCCCCTTCCTCGGGCAGACTGTAGGCGATGTTTGCGTTGTGTTCCTGCACCATCAGCGCATCGCCGTTGTACATCATGCTCATGGCGATCTCGCCGCTGACCAGCGCGGATTGCTCATCCAGAGAGATGTAGTGGTAGGTCTTGACGTAGGGAGCCTGCGCAACGAGCAGTTGCTCGACCTGCTGGAGGTGTTGTCTGTCTTCACTGTTGAGGGAGTGTCCGAGCGCCTTCAGGGCGGTGCCGATCATATCCTTGACGTCGCCGATCATACCGATCCTGCCGCGCAGGGACTCATCGGGACGGAACAGATCCATCCAACTGGTGACAGGATTCGCCACCAGGTCCTTGCGGTAGGCGATGCCGACGGTGCCCCAAAAGTAGGGGGCCCCGAAATCTTCAGTCTGGGCTTGGGCGCGGCGCCAGCGTGGATAGATATGTTTCAGATTTGGAATCTCCGCTGAATTTATAGGCTCCAGCCAGCCCCGCTTGGCCAGCACCCGCAATGAACTGCCGTCCACGATGGCCAGATCGTAACCCTTGCCCTCGGACTCCAGGAGCAGCTCGTCGCGTGACGAATCGGCATCGAAGTAGGTCTGTTTGACCGTGATGCCGGTGCGCTGCCTGAACTCAACGAGGAGCTCCGGATCCATGTATTCGGCCCAGTTGAGGAACATCAGTTCGGTCGATTCCGCGGCGAATGTGGCAGGGGCCGTAAACAGGGTAAAGAGAATAATGAAGAGTGGAGATGATCGCATGCCGGGCCTGTTAGTTATCCTGCAGAATGAAAAAGGGTGCAGGCGCAACTAACACCATGCGCTGCTTCTCTGACTAGTTCGACACGCCGGAACCAAATCTTTAATCGGTTCATTCCAGCCAGCGACTGAACATCCCTGCCACAAGCTGTGAAAAGGGGGAGAACATCCCTGCGGTACAAGGTGGCTGGTGCGGTCCGGAGTAGCCTCAGAGCGTCTCTCTATTCATCGTAAGGCTTCAGAGTGGAGGTCTGGGTGCAAACAGAGGCTTAGCCACCCGGAGCCGGCCTGCCAAGGGGTAGTCTGGTCATGATGTTGCTCTGAGTCAGCTCGCTTTTTTGTCAGGAAAAGGTTGTGATGAATTACCGGGTTATGCTTACAGTCTGACCCGCGCGGCCTGTGTCGCCTGGGACTGAACACAGCTGCTTCAATGAATTGATAAGTTAGAGTGCCGTTTATGACTTTGTACAACCAGACAACAGGCGGTATGGCGGTGGCGCCACATGCCCAGGCGGCTGAATCCGCCGCTGCCGTGCTCGCCGAACAGGGCAATGCTGTGGAGGCCTGTGTCGCCATGGCTGCTACCCTGGCCGCCGTTTATCCGCACATGAGCGGTCTGGGAGGCGACAGCTTCTGGCTGTTGCACGAACCCGGGAAGCGGGTGCAGTGCCTGCTCGGCTGTGGGCGCAGCGCCGCCAGGGTGAGTCGCGAGGGGTACACAGGCAGTGGCCATCAGACTATTCCCTATCGCGGCGGTCAAGCCGCCATCACCGTGGCGGGCACTGTGTCCGCTTGGGAGCTGGCGATGAATATCAGCACCCGCAAGTGGGGAGGTAAACTGCCGTTGCCGCGCTTGCTGGCCGCTGCCATCGATTATTCTCGCGATGGCTATACCGTCACCGCAAGCCAGGCAGAATCGACCAGCAGCAAACTCGATGAACTGGCGGATCAACCGGGATTTGCCGAGGTCTTTCTGCTGCACGGACGGCCGCCCGTGATTGGCGGCCGACTCACCCAGCCGGCGCTGGCGGATACCCTGGAGCATTTGGGGCGTGTCGGGTTGGATGATTTCTACCGGGGTGAGCTGGCCGGTTCGATCGCCGGGGACCTGGCGCGCGCCGACAGTCCACTGAGGCGCGATGATCTGGAGATGCACCGGGCGCAATTCGCCGAGCCGCTGCATCTGCATATCTCCAATGCGGAACTCTTCACGACTCCGGCGCCGACACAGGGTGTCGCCACCCTGATGGTGCTCGGGCAGTTTGCCCGCCGGCCTGGTGGGATTGCGGCCCGCGAAGACGTGGATACGGTACACTGGCTGGTGGAGGCCACCAAGCAGGCCTTCGCGATACGCAACCGCCTGGTGCGCGATCCGGAATTGATGGAGATCCCAAGCCAGGCGTTATTGAGCGATGCCCGGTTGAACGTGTTGGCCGAGGCCATTGATGGCCGGCGGGCAGCGCCCTGGGACGAAGCCATCACCCCGGCCGATACCACCTGGTTCGGCGCCATCGATGCCAAGGGGCGGTCGGTCAGTTGCATCCAGAGCATCTATCATGAATTTGGCAGTGGCGTGGTGCTGCCTGGCAGTGGGCTGTGCTGGCAGAACCGCGGCGCGAGTTTTTCCCTGCAGTCCGGCCATCCGCTGGAGCTCAGGCCGCGCACCCTGCCTTTTCACACGCTGTGTCCTTCAATGGCGCACTTCGACGATGGTCGTCGCATGGTGTTCGGCGCCATGGGCGGTGATGGCCAGCCGCAGACCCAGGCTATGCTGTTCACTCGCTATGCGGACTATGGTCAGCAGCTGCAACAGGCGGTGTCTGCACCCCGCTGGCTGCTCGGCCGAAGCTGGGGTGATTACTCAAACAGCCTGAAACTGGAAGCTCGCTTCGACCCGTCGCTGGTCGAGGAGCTGCGCCGCCGTGGCCACGACCTGGTTCTGCTGGGTGACTATGCTGAGACCATGGGCCATGCCGGCGCCATTGTGCGTCATCCAGATGGCCGAATTGAAGGCTCCTCTGACCCGCGCAGTGATGGCGCCGCTGTCTCCGCCAATCCAAGCTGAGTGCTGAGCCACAGGTACAGGCCTCCGGCTGTCGAAAAGCATACGGCAGGCCTGGTGAGAGCCGGTGGCGGCAAGCAAGGCATTGATATACAGTCTGACGGCCTTTTGATTTATCCGTAGCGAGGAATTCTGTGAGTCACGCTGAGAGACATAGATCGCATCGAGTTGGCTGGTTGCGCGCCGCAGTTTTAGGCGCAAATGACGGCATAGTCTCCACCGCAAGTCTTATCATTGGTGTTGCCGCAGCTGGCACCGCGCATGGGGATATTCTCCTTGCAGGAGTTGCCGGCCTGGTTGCGGGAGCGATGTCCATGGCTGCCGGCGAATACGTATCCGTCAGTTCTCAGTCCGATACCGAAAACGCAGACCTGGCGCTTGAACAAAAGTCCTTGGACGAAAACCTTGAATTTGAAAAGCAGGAACTTGCCAAGATATATGAGGAAAGAGGACTCGAGCCAATTTTAGCTGAGCAGGTAGCAGAACAGCTCATGGCTCACGATGCGCTTGGGGCGCATGCCCGGGATGAGATAGGCATATCGGTGAATGGTAGCGCGCAACCCGTGCAAGCGGCACTCTATTCGGCAGGCACTTTCACCGTTGGTGCGGCCTTGCCGCTATTCACAGCCTGGCTGGTGCCCGTGCCCCGGCTGATCCTCGCAGTTGCGCTGCTTTCTCTGGTTTTTCTTGCGAGTTTAGGTGGCATTGCAGCTCGAGCGGGTGGTGCATCGATTGCCAAAGGTGCTGTCAGAGTTGCATTTTGGGGGGCGCTGGCAATGGCTTTGACTGCGGCAGTCGGCAGGTTATTTGGGGTGGTTGCCTGATTTAGCAGCAGTTGCCATTCACAACTCTCGATAGTTCGGGGCGTTCCAGCCAACATGTGAATTTCTTGCGGGTTGCTGTGGCTACTGAACAGCCTGTTCCACCTTGGTCATGACCTGCTCACGCCATTGGGTGATGTAGCCCTCCTCCCAGAGGTAACCGAAAACGATCAGCAGCAGCATCAGGAAGGCATACAGCTTCCAAGGCGTCTTGTGTTGCGCGTATGGATCGCGCACGGAGCGTTCCGCGCCGGGCGGGAGCTTGGCGACATGGGTCAGCGAAGCGCCGAATGGGAGATTGATCATCGCCTTGGTGTTCACCGCCCAGCCGTTCGCATCCAACAGCGGGGCCAGATTGCGGCGCCGCAGCTTCAGGTAGGCGATGACCATCGATGGCCCTGAGATGATCAGCAACAAGCCGAGGGTGGCCAGTGGCATCTGCCAGAGACTGAGTGTCATGAAACCAGACAGCACCGATGCCACTGCAGTGCCGATGGCGCCCAGTGCGAGGCCGATGGCCGCGAAGATACCGGCGAACTTGGCTACGTCAAAGGGTGCGGCTTCCTGGGCCTTGCCTTCACTGGCCTGATTGGACAGATCGACAACTCCCGCTGCGGCCTTGCTTTCGACGGCCTTTTCGCTGGCGGCCGCCATTTTCTCGATCTGTTCCTGGATCATCCGGCCGACGCGTTTGTAAGGTGACCAGAAGGCCTGCCTGACACTGATCGGGTGCTCGACAATTTTGACGATGGTGGCGTCCCAGTCATGGCCTTTGCGGTCGTAAAATACCGCGTTGCGTCCGACCATCAGGTCATCGGAATCACCATCGGTTATGCCGACGACGATGTTCATGGTCTCGTCACTGCCTTTGCGCTTGCAGTTGCAGTAGGTCAGGAAGATGCGGGAATGCCCCGCCATGCTGCTGTGCTTGGCGACATCCTCGACCTTGATGCAAAGGTTGCAGCTGCGGGTGTCCAGATAGAGCGTGCCGGTCTGGAAGATGGCGTGTTTTTGCGGTGTGTAGAAGTCACGGAACGCCACGAAGTTGTTGAGCAGTTTGAACAGGTCGCGGTGATAACGGATCAGTCTGTCGACTGAGCCTATGGCTTCCATCTCATCGCTGAGGTCCTTGTCCCTTTTGAACAGCTTGTTGATCGTTTCGCGGCTTTCGCCGGACAGAAGTTCGCGGACCCGCTTGATTCCGAGTACCTCGGCCTTTGCGCCTTTCTTCGCGGTTTGCCAGGCTTGATGGCGGGCAAATTTTGCATCGAGTTCCAGCCATTGCTCATGGCTCAAACCATCGATAGGGCCGAACAGGGGGGCGGCAATTTCGTTGCGCAGCTTGTCGATCGCATCGGCCCATGCCGGATTGACGCCCGTTTTCAAGGGCAGCGGCTTGCCGGGTGCGACGGTGGCCAAGGGAAATGCTGCCAGCTCTGTATTTTTCGATGACAGTGCTCTCGGCGCCAGCGCCTGGTAGTTGAGTTGGGAGGGGTTCAGCGATTCCGCGGCGCGGGTATCGAACTCAGCGATCCGGCAACGGGTGAAGTAGTCGTCGACCTTATCCTTGATCGCGTTGAAGATCTTTGCAGCGGCGGGAGTGCTGTCGCCAAAAGGCAGGATATTCACCTTGTCCGCTTCTGCTTTTTTCCACCAGTGATCATAGGCCTCAGCCTGATGGAAGAACTCATCGACCTGTTGCTCGGAAATACCCGGCTGTCCCGAGCGGTCGATTACAGAGCCCATGCACTCGATGATCTGTTCGATTGCCTGACTGATAGCTTTGTCGCCCGCCGACTCCGGCGGCAGTATGCCATCGCCGTTGAATGACGTATTGGTAAAGATTTTCGCCGTGTCGGCGGTGTCATCGGTGGTAATGACGGTGGCGTCGGGTTTACCTAGGATCTTCAGGATTTCACGCGCCGAGCGCAACAGCGTATTTGCCTCATCGAGGTCCTCGCGGATTGCTGACAGGGGCAGCGCTAATGCGCCTGAGGTGAGGTCGTTCGGATCCTTGAGCATTGAGCCCGCCCATTTGACTGCTCCGATCAGCTCCGGCGGTCGAATCTGACCGTCCTTGTCTGAATCGATCAGCTGCAGGGTGCGCTCGTCGAACTCCAGGTGGTGCGTCGGGCAGCTCAGCGCCGCCCACAGCTTCTGGTCAAGCTGGTCGAGCGCCATCAGATCGGCCCCGGTTTCGAGCCGGACCTGGTCGAAGCCGCCGGAGCGAAAGAATCGCCAGCGGTATGGGCGGTTTTCCTCTGCTGAGTTGGTGTTGAAGACCATATTCAGTATTCCAATCAATTTTTTGCACTGAAACCCAGTATACCGCCGACCAAAGTCCGGGACATATTGAGTGAGGGTTCAGCCGAAATGAAGGAGTGCTATGCCCGCCTGGCGACCAAGGCGTACGTGCCGCAGTCGCCCTGTTGGATGGCGCTGAGTCACGTTTAAGTCACGTTGGAGAAAAAGGTGAACTGACCGTTTGGGATAAGTTACTGAATAATTGGTCGGGGTGAGAGGATTTGAACCTCCGGCCCCTGCCTCCCGAACGCGAAATAACACTCTTTCTGTTTCAATAGGTTAGAGAATAACACAAGAAATAACAAATACATAGCTTGTTTCCCCATCACGCCTGATCACCCCGAATTACATTGCCGGTGTGACAAAATTGTGACAAATGATAGGTTAACCTGGAAACAGGGCTAGCGCCTTACTGAAGGAGCTAACCCCAGAATCAATCTATTTATTGTGACAGGCCAGGTGCCTGCTCTGGATATCATGGCATTATCAGATAACTTGACGACCAGACGTATTCGCCAATGGGCCGGCGGACGTTCTTTCGAGCGTGGTGAGGCCTATTTCGAGGAAGGTCTCGTCAACGCGTTGAGAGAACGCAACGGCAGGATCAGTGCCTCAGTGAAGGGTGCCCACAACTACCGTGTCAGTCTGTGGGAGGAAGACAATACCGTTGAGAATGCATGTGATTGCCCGGTCGGCTTGCGTGGTGATTTTTGCAAACACTGTGTGGCTACTGCGTTGACCTGGCTGGAGAGGCAGGCGCCAACCGAAAAAGCCAATACTGACAGGCGCAAGCGACCGAAAAAAGGGAAAGCGGAACTGACCCTGAAAGATGTTCGTGCCTGGCTGTCGCTGCAAAAGAAAGAAGACCTGGTGGATATGCTACTGGATGCCGCCGGTGAAGACGAGGAACTCTACAACCGATTGATGCTCAAGGCGGCGGCTGCCAAAGGCGTGAACCTTACGACTTACCGGAAGGTCATTGACCAGGCGATCGGTGCTGGCGGATTTATCGACTACTACCAGATGTATGGCTACTGGCGGGGTGTGGGTTCAGCCATTGATGCCGTTGCTGAGTTACTCGATCAGGGCCGTGCTGAAGCGGTAATCGAACTCAGCGAATATGCGCTCTCCCGTGTGGAGAGAGCTATTGAGCATGTAGACGACTCCGATGGTTATATGAGCATGTTGCTTGACCAACTGCAGGAACTTCACCTGGCCGCCTGCCGCAAGGCGAAGCCGGATCCGGAAGCACTGGCGGAGCGCTTGTTCGAATGGGAGCTGAATGGTGAGTGGGATACATTTTACGGTGCCGTAAAGACTTACTCGCGAGTATTGGGCAAAAAAGGTGTACAGCACTACCGGGAACTGGCCGAAGCCGAATGGGCCAAAGTCAAGCCGCTGCAACCGGGAGAGAAAGATAATACTCGGTATGGTGAGCGATTCAGGATTACTCACATCATGGAGAGCTTGGCTGAACAAATTGGTGACATCGAAGAACTGGTTGCAATCAAACAAAGAGATCTTTCATCCAGTTACAGTTATCTGGAGATCGCGGAAATCTATCGCAAGGCGCGTCAGGGAGCCAAGGCGCTGGAGTGGGCCGAGAAAGGGATCGAAACCTTCGGAAAGGAAGCGGACAGCCGTCTCCAGGATTTGCTGGCCGACCTTTATCACCGGCGTAAACGCCATGATGAAGCCATGGACTCTGATTTGGCCCCAGTATGAAAAGCATCCTGGTTTGACGAATTACCAGAAACTGAAAAAACATGCGGATCGTAACAAGAGTTGGTCGGAATGGCGCGATCGTGCATTGAAATATCTGCGTGCAGACATCAAGCAGGAAGCGGAAAAAGCTACGCACAATCGTTGGAATCGTGCTTATCTGAGGGGCCACTCTGATTTGGTGGAGATCTTCCTGTGGGAAAAGGATATCGAGGCCGCCTGGCGGGAAGCACAAACAGGGGGTTGCAGCAAAGGGCTCTGGCTCCAGTTGGCTGGATTGCGTGAAAAAGAGCACCCTCGGGATGCGATTGCCGTCTACAGGGAACAGATTGGACCTATCGTTGAGCAGACTAACAATGAAGCCTATGCGGAGGCAGCAGGCCTCCTGCGTCGGGTCGAAAAGCTGATGAATACATTGGATGAGCAAGCCATTTTTCAACAGTATCTCAATACGGTGCGCACCGAGTACAAGCGTAAGCGAAACTTCATGAAACTTCTGGAGAAGTTTGGATAGTGAATGGGATGCTGATATGAAGCCGGTATCATTACAAGCAGTTGTCGACGAAATGGATGTCTTTGGTGATGAAATGACTGCCTACATCAACAAGAAGACTGGAGAGCTGTTTACCGTTGGTGATGAGGAGGCAGGATACATCGAGGATGGAGACGAAGACGATGATTTCATTCCCGAATGGCAAAAGGAGATCCTGCCCAAGGTCAGGGAGGTGTTGGAGTCTGATGACTTTGTGCCGTTGCCAGACAAATTCGAGATTCACGAATACTCGATCATGGAGCGGTTTTGCCTTTCCATGGAGGACGATGATTTGCAGGATGATTTGTTGAATGCCATCCGTGGCCGGGGCGCCTTTCACCGCTTCAAGGATATTATTCACCGGAAAGAGATTCAGGACGATTGGTATAGCTATCGCAATGACGCCCTGAAAAGGATTGCAGTCGATTTCCTTGAGGCGGAGGAGATAACCTTTGTGGATGATGGCACAGCCTGAGTTATTTATAAGGTATTGTTGTTGATGTCAGTTAAGTTGATGAAAATGATGTCTGAAATTATTGTGCACCACACTGGTTGTGAGGCAGGAGGTCGGTACTGACTCGAATGATAACCCACGGCAAAAACTTGTTATTCAGGTAACAGTCCTCACTTTCGCCGTTTGGCTGTCCACAGTCAAACCAACGGGCAATACTACAATTATGCGCCAGATGCCCTGAATCCGGATTTCAAGCCGGAACTGGTCCTTGAGGTCTGAATGGGTATCGGTGAGGCCAGCATCGCATCCGGAAGAGGGAGTGTTTTAAATATCCCTTATAGCGTATATATTGATATTATCTGGTATAGCGTATATAAATACTTTATACGTCTAGTCATATAAACAAGACGAAGCAATGCAAAAGGTTATCCGTAACAACCAGGATCTCGGTGCGGCCATCCGCCTGGCACGCAAGGCAAGCAGTTTGCGCCAGGTCGATGTCGCCCGGAAGGCGTCTGTCCGACAGGCTCTGGTCTCTGACCTGGAGAATGGCGCGACCACGGCAAGGCTCGACACCGTGATCCGGGTACTGGCGGCGCTGGACCTGGACCTGTCCGTCGTCCCGCGTCGGACAACCGGCTTCGATCCCACGGAGTACTAAAAGGAGCCTGTCCGGGAATAGAGAACCTACTGCGGAAAAGCCCTTTCGGCCCATTTTTCCGCTCATTCTCGTTGAATATGAATCACTATTTGCCTCAAATCACCGAAAAAATGGACTTGAAATGGCTTCCCCTCGCGATGGCTTCTATTCCCGGGCAGGCACCTAGTGGGACGTAAACGCCAGGGACGCGTGCTGGATGTGTATCTCGGCTCAAGTCAGATCGGCCAGTATTCCCGTGCGCCAAACGGTGCAACTTCGTTTCGCTATGCGCCGGACTGGTTGTTGTCTGACCGTGCATTCCCCATCTCTCTGTCCATGCCGCTGTCCGATCGGATCTGGTCCGGGGAGGGTGTGACCAGCTACTTCGATGGACTGTTGCCCGATGATCACGTCGTCAGGGATAAAATCGCAGCGCGCGAGCACGCGGAGAGTGCCGGCATCTTTGATCTGCTGGCCGTCATCGGGCGCGATTGCGTGGGTGCTCTGCGCTTCGTGCCGGAAGGTGTGGATCCTGGCGACCCGACCAAAATGGCATATCGGCCAGTCACCGACGAAGAGATTGCGGCCAAGCTTACTGCCCTTGGCACCAATCCCCTAGGCCTGTATGCCGATGAGGATGACTTTCGTATCTCGATTGCTGGGGTGCAGGAGAAGACCGCCTTTCTCCGGATCGACGATCAATGGCAGTTGCCGCTCGGGCCGACACCGACCTCCCATATCTTCAAACCCGCCATGAAGGCAGGTCCGGACGGCGCCGATTTTTCCGACACTCCCTGGAACGAATGGTTGTGTCTCATGTTGTGTCGGGCCCTGGGCCTGGAGACGGCCAATGCTGAGGTGAGGATATTCGACGGCAAGCCCGTGCTCGTCGTGGAAAGGTTCGACCGGACCTGGCAGGAAGGTGTACTGTACCGGCTGCCGCAAGAGGATATCTGCCAGGCGCTGGGAGTCCCACCCCTGCGGAAATATCAAAGCGATGGCGGCCCCGGCATCGTCGAGGTACTGGAATTTCTCAATGGCGCAGTTGCCCCGCATGAAGACCGCTTGACCTTCATGAAGGCGCAAATCGTCTTTTGGTTGCTGGCCGCTATCGACGGTCATGCCAAGAACTTCTCCATATTTCTCACCCCCGGTGGCTACCGCCTGACGCCGCTCTATGACGTAATGTCCGCGGCGCCCTACCCGCAATTCCCGGCTCAGAAGATCAAGCTGGCAATGGCGCTTGGGGACAAGGGATATTATCGCCTCAACCAGATCCAGCTCCGACATTTCTACCAGACCGGCCAGAAAGCCGGGCTGTATAAGCAGGATCTGGAGAGTATCTTCTCGGACCTGTCAGCGCGGATGGAGGGTGCAATCGCCGAGGTGGCTGCACTGGCCGCCGACGTTGGGATGCCGGAATCAACAGCTGGCCCAATTCTGGCTGGTGTCATCAAGCGGGCGGGCATGATAGAAAACCTCTGAAATACAATAGCCAGAATTATGTCTCAACTCGAACACATTGAAGCCATCGAAAAACGCCTGTGGAGTGCCGCCGATAACCTGCGCGCCAACTCCAACTACGCCAGTAACGAATACTTCCTGCCCGTCATGGGCCTGGTGTTCCTGCGCCATGCCTACAGCCGCTATCTGACAGTAAAGAAAAAGATCGAGCCCAACCTGCCCAGTCGCGGCGGCAAGACGCGCGCCCTGACCAAGGAAGACTTCTCCCAGCAGAGCGCCATCTTCCTGCGGCCGAAGGCACAGTTCGACCACCTTGTGGCCCTGCCCGACAGCAAGGATCGAGCCCGCGCCATCATCGAGGCGATGGAGTCCATCGAGACAGACTACGAGAACCTGCGCGGCGTATTGCCCAAGGGCGAATATCAGGAACTCGACAACCAGGTCCTCGGCCAGTTGCTGCGCACCCTCAACCCCGATGAGCTGAAGAAGGTCTCCGGCGACGTCTTCGGCCGCATCTACGAATACTTCCTCACCCAGTTCGCCGACCAGAAGGCCCACGACGGCGGCGAGTTCTTCACCCCCATCTCGCTGGTCTCACTGATCGCCCATGTGCTCGACCCCGAGCGCGGCACCGTGCTGGACCCGGCCTGCGGCTCCGGCGGCATGTTCGTGCAGAGCGCGCGCATCGTCGAGGAGCACGGCGAGAGCCCCACCGAGCGGCTCACCTTCCGTGGCCTGGAAAAGAACGCCACCACCATCCGGCTGGCCAAGATGAACCTGGCCGTCCACGGCCTGGAAGGCGATATCCAGAAGGCCATCACCTACTACGAAGACCCGCACGAACTGGTCGGCAAGGCCGACTACGTGATGGCCAATCCGCCCTTCAACGTGGACGAGATCGACGCCGACAAGGTCAAGAGCGACCCGCGCCTGCCCTTCGGCCTGCCCGGCGTGAACAAAAAGGAGAAGGTCAGCAACGGCAACTACGTCTGGATCAGCTACTTCTACAGCTACCTGAGCGACAAGGGCCGCGCCGGTTTCGTCATGTCCTCCCAGGCCTCCAGCGCCGGTGGTGGCGAGGCCAAGGTGCGGCAGAAGCTCGTTGAAACCGGCGACGTGGACGCGATGATCGCGATCCGTTCCAATTTCTTCTACACCCGCACCGTTCCCTGCGAGCTGTGGTTCTTGAATCGCAACAAGCCCAAAGCACAGAAAGACAAGGTGCTGATGATCGATGCGCGCAACGTCTACCGCAAGGTCACGCGCAAGATCTACGATTTCAGTCCCGAACAACAGCAAAACCTGCAAGCCATCGTCTGGCTCTACCGGGGCGAAACCGAACGCTATCTGGCACTGGTTTCTGAATACCTCGGCCGTGTCGCGGATGAAGCGCAAGCCTGTATCGAATGGGAAGACGAGGAGGGTCAGACGCTGCAGCCACTACCCAAATATGTCGAATCCCTGAAAGCACTGAGAAAAGCCATCGCGCCTTTTCTCAAGAGTCTGCCGGCAAAAGGCCAATACAGGGAATTGGCCACGGAATTGGATAAGGAATTTGCACTGTTTAGACAGGATATCGAGCAGTTCCACAAGAGTGCCCAAAAGGCAGCCCGGCAATGGGAGGCGGCGCCTGATACCAACACCGCATTGGTCAAGCTCACTAGGCAGTTCGAGCCAATGGCCGAGGCCAGCCGCGACCTGATCAAACAGACTGACCTCATCTATAAGCTCGCCACCCGCCTGATCGACGAAATCGAAAACGTAGGTCGGGTTACGACTGCACGGATGCAGGAGGTAGAGCAACGCATGGATCAGTTGCCGAGCGAAAGCGTAACCCGACAACCCGGTTCGACCCGCGACATTACCCGCGCACGCAAGGCCGCCGACGAGGCCCGCCATCTCGCGGTCGAACAGCTCAAACAGGTGCGCTACTTCTGGAAACAGGCCCACTGGCTCATCGAACGCTTTCCCAAGGCCAAACTGCGCGACGTGGAAGGGCTGGTGAAACTGGTCGATCTCAAGGAGATCGAAGCCAACGACTGGAGCCTCACCCCCGGCCGCTACGTCGGCGTTACCCCTGAGATCGAGGATGAAGATTTCGACTTCGAGGAGACCCTGCGCGAAATCCACGTCGAGCTGGAAGATCTCAACGCCGAGGCCGTCACTCTGGCAGCGACCATCAAAAGGAATTTTGAGGAGTTGGGGATATGAGTTGGCCTCAAAAAAAGCTCGAATTACTTGCTTCGAATGAGCACTACTCATTTATCGGAGGGCCATTTGGATCTAAGCTGACCACGCGTGACTATGTCGATCATGGCGTCCCAGTTATTCGAGGTTCAAATCTGAATAACGGTCGTTACCTAGATATGAACGACTTTGTATATGTGACCGATTCAAAGGTTCGCAAGGACTTATCGAGCAATCTCGCTAAGCCACTCGACTTAGTTTTTACACAGCGCGGCACCCTTGGTCAGGTGGCCATTATTCCGGAAGATGGGATCTCAGATTGTTATGTGGTTTCCCAGAGTCAAATGAAGCTAACCGTTGACGATGCCAAAGCAGACAGGCTCTTCATCTACTACTACTTCTCAAGTAATCAGGCCATTGAGAGAATAACGAATTTCACCTCCTCCTCAGGTGTGCCTCATATCAATTTGACAGTGCTTCGAAATTTCGTAGTTCCTGTCCCTCCGCTTGAAACTCAGAAGCGCATCGCCTCCATCCTATCAGCATATGACGACCTGATCGAAAATAACCGGCGGCGGATACAGTTGCTGGAACAGGCAGCACGGCTGCTCTACAAGGAATGGTTCGTCCACCTCTGCTTCCCCGGCCATGAACATGTCAAAATCAAAGACGGCGTACCGGAGGGGTGGGAGGATACCTTCTTACCGGACGTGATTGAAATTAACCCAAAAACACGAATTGAAAAGGGAAAGGAAATACTCTATGTGCCGATGTCGGCGCTATCTGAATCGGGAATGACTGCGGACGTTCGCGATTTCAAACTTAGAGATAAACACACTACTGTGAAATTCAAAAAGCACGACGTGCTACTTGCTAGAATTACTCCTTGTCTTGAAAACGGGAAAACAGGGCTCGCATATTATTTGGAAGATGGCGAGGTAGCCTGTGGGTCAATGGAATTTATTGTGCTTAGAGACAAACGTGTAAGCAGTGCGTTTACTTATTGTTTGGCTCGGTCTTATCCATTCAGGGAAAACGCCATCAAGAGCATGATTGGTTCATCTGGAAGATAGCGAGTACAGGTGTCATGTTTCGATGAGTATCGGGTTCCTCTACCACCTTCGCATTTACTCGAGATGTTCGACGAAATTGCGAACAAATGCTTTTCACAAATACGAGTATTGATGGGCCAAAATGCTAGACTATCCAAAGCCCGTGATCTCCTTCTGCCACGCCTGATGAGTGGGGAGGTTAAAGCATAAAAATGAAAACTAATTATTCCCTGTTCAATCGGCAGAAAGTGCTTGTTGCACTGTTGCACGCACTGGGTGGCAAGGTGAGCAACCTGGATTACCAGAAGTTGCTGTTCCTGTTTTGCCAGGAAGTTGAGGTTGAGCCGAGTTACGAATTCGTTCCTTACCATTTTGGGGCCTTTTCGTTCACTTCTTATGCTGATCGCCGAAAGTTGATGGAACGCGGCCTATTGGCGGATGACAATGACGTGTGGGAATTAACGGATGCCGGTAATGAGGTCGCGGGTACGATCGGGACGGAGCCTGATGGGATGCGTGATTTTGTCAACCAATACCGTAGCCTTCGTGGAAATGCCCTGATCGCTGAAACCTACCGGAGATACCCGTATTACGGTATACAAAGTCAGATCGCCGAAAAAGTGCTGCGCGGCGATGCAAAGGCATTGAAAGAAATCAGGACGGCCCGCCCTGCGAAAAGTCAACCGGGTCTTGCCACCATCGGTTACGAAGGCCGCACACTGGAGGCCTATCTCAATATATTGCTTGAAGACGGGGTGACTTTGCTCTGTGATGTTCGCCGCAACGCTTTGAGCCGAAAATATGGTTTTTCCAAAGGTACGCTCTCCAAGGGCTGCGAGGGCGTGGGTATCCGCTACGAACACCTGCCTGAACTCGGTATTGATTCCAAATTCCGGAAAGGCCTCTCCACACAGGAATCCTATGATCGCCTGTTTGACCAATATGAACGCGAAGTTCTGCCCCGGCAGACGGATGCACTTGGAATTCTTGCCAAATGGATGGGGCAGGGCGAGAGGGTGGCGCTGACCTGTTATGAACACCTGCCCGGTCAGTGTCACCGACATTGTGTGTCTGAGGCTTTGGAACAGCGCCTGGGAAGCAAGTACTCCACGAGGCATCTATAGGGAACTTGAATAACCAAGGAACGCTTTCTTATCACGGTCAAGACATACCCGACTTTATCCAAAACCTACGGCGAGACGGTCTGCACGGCGGGTATCCGGGAGGATGGATCGTGGGTCCGTTTATACCCCGTTCCCTTCCGGCGGCTTAATCAAGCACAGCAGTACAGGAAGTACAACTGGATCGAATGTCGGTTGCAGCGGAATCTAAAAGATCCCCGGCCGGAATCGTTTCGGCCACTGGACCCTGCCGAGTTGATCCCGATATCCCACATGGATACAGTCAGTGAGTGGCGGGAACGTCGCCAGTTGATTCTGAACAAGGCTCGGGTCTATACAAGGCTGGAGGAGTTGATTTCCGGGGCGAAGGATAACCGCCTGTCTCTGGCTGTTTTCAAACCGGCAAGGATTCTCGGCTTTGTCTGGGAAGCAGAAGACAGGGAATGGGATGCAGACAAGCTCCGGCAAATGCGGGAAATGTATAAGCAAATGGATATGTTCGAGGACAACGCCTGGCGTGAAACCTTTCGCATTATCCCTAAACTACCCTACAGTTTTTCCTACCGCTTTCATGACGCTGATGGCCGTGAATCGAAAATGCAGATTCTGGACTGGGAGGTGGGCGCGCTTTTCTGGAACTGCATGAAGGCTTGTAACAATGATGAGAGCCTTGCACTAGAAAAGGTTCGGGCGAAGTACCTTGATGAATTTTTGACAAAGGATCTACATTTATTCCTGGGTACAACACAACAATTCCATTTTGTAGCTCCCAATCCGTGGGTGGTTATCGGTGTCTTTCCTGTGCCACACAAAATGCAGGATGATCTGTTTACGTGAATGGAAGAGGCAGATTTGAAGGTGAAAAACGCTGGCGGCGATACCGGCCTGGTTGAATGGCTATTGAACACAATATTGGTAAATCAGTCCGAAACAATGGTTGTTTTGTCTAATAGATGAGCGATGCAGGATAAAAATATCGTGTTATCAGTGAGTTATTTGTATGGCGGATTACGGTGAATCATGGCGGTTTGCCAATAGGAAGTTCGATAGAAAAGAGTGGAAAAGAAATAAATCATGAGCCCGCCGGCCTACACCGAAGACACCCTTGTCCAGCAGATCACTGCCGACTACCTGGAGCTGGAATTCGCCTGCCGGTCGGCGTATGCCGGTATTTATGAGAATATAGGGCGGAAATGGCTCATGAGTTACCTCGACTGCTTTATGCGTTGCCATACGACAATCGATGAAAACAGACACAATCAGGCGATCTACCAATGAGAAAACAACAGGTTATTGAGTTGCTGGATGCACACAAGGCGGCGTTGTCTGAACGCTTCGGTGTGACGGAACTCGCGCTGTTCGGCTCGACGGCGCGTGATACGGCAGGTGAGGGCAGCGATGTCGATATTCTTGTTTCCTTCGACGGGCCGGCTACCTCGAAACGTTATTTCGGTGTCCAGTTCTATCTGGAGGATCTGCTGGGTTGCCCGGTGGACCTGGTCACGAACAAGGCGCTTCGTCCGGAGCTTCGACCGTATGTGGAAAAGGAAGCCATCCATGTCTGATTCGCATACGTCGCAACGGGAATGGCGTTTCTATATTCAGGATATGACTGGTTTCGCGGAAAAGTGCCTGGCTTATACCGAGGGCATGGACCAGCAAACATTCACATCCAGCAGAATGACCTATGACGCGACCTTGCGTAACCTGGAGCTGATCGGGGAGGCGGCTACCCATGTGCCTGATGACATCCGCGCGGCGCATACTGACATTCCCTGGCGGATGATAATAGCCACGCGGAACCGCCTGATTCATGCTTATCTGGGGATCGATGAGGATACGATCTGGAGCATTATCAGGGACGATATACCTGCGTTGATTACGAAGCTGGAAGAAATAGCCTGAACTGTTTGTGAATGCCATATAACGAAGACACTCTCGTCCAGCAGACCACCGCCGATTACCTGGAACAGCAGCTCGGTTGGCAGTCGGTCTACGCCTACAACAGCGAGGACTTCGGGCAGGACAGTCTACTTGGTCGCGCTTCCGACCGTGAGGTGGTGCTAATACGCCCGCTGCGTGAGAAGTTGATGTCGCTGAACCCAGGCCTGCGGATGCGGCCTATGATGATGCGGTACGCCAGATCACTGCCACTGTCGCCTCGCAGACCCTGGCCGCCACCAACCGCGAAAACTACGCCCAGATGCGCGACGGTGTACAGGTCACCTTCCGTAACGAGCAGGGTGAGCGGGTGCGGCAACGGCTGCGGGTACTCGATTTTGAGACGCCGGAAAATAACGATTTTCTCTGCGTGCGCGAGCTGTGGGTGAAGGGCGATCTCTACCGGCGGCGGGCGGACATCATCGGTTTCGTCAACGGCCTGCCGCTGCTGTTCATCGAGTGCAAGAACCTGCACAAGAATCTCAAGACCGCCTTCGAGCAGAACTTCTCCGACTACCGCGACACCATCCCGCACCTGTTTCACCACAATGCCATCGTGATGTTCGGCAACGGTGAACAGGCAAAGATCGGCTCGATCACCAGCCGCTGGGAGCATTTCAACGAATGGAAGCGTCTGGCCGAGGAGACGCCGGGTGCGGTGGACATGGAGACGCTGCTCAAGGGCGTGTGTGATAAGCGCAACTTTCTCGATCTGGTGGAGAACTTTATTCTGTTCGATGAGACCGCCGGTGAGCCGAAGAAGATCATCGCCCGCAACCACCAGTTTCTTGGTGTTAACCGTGCCATCGCGGCGGTAGCGAGACGCTACCGGCCCGCGACCCTCACCCGGCCTCTCTCAGAGGGAGAGGAACAAGACACGCTGCGTGATCAGGGTGATCATCTCCCTTCTCCCAGCGGGAGAAGGGCCGGGGATGAGGGCAAAAAGCCGGACGACCTAAGTCGGCTCGGCGTTTTCTGGCACACACAGGGCTCCGGCAAGAGCTATTCGATGGTGATGTTTACCCGCAAGGTGCACCGCAAGCTCGGCGGCAACTTTACCTTTCTGGTGCTGACCGACCGCGACGACCTCGACACTCAGATCTACAAGACCTTCGCCCATTGCGGCGTGGTGAGCGAGCAGGAGCCGTGCCGTGCCGCCAGCGGCCATCACCTGAATGACGTTGCTGACCCAGCATAAGGCCTATGTGTTCTCACTGATCCAGAAGTTCAATCAGAAGGTGGAGCCGGAACAGCCCTATAGCGAGCGCGACGATATCATCGTCATCACTGACGAGGCGCACCGCACCCAGTACGGTACGCTGGCTCTCAACCTGCGAAATGCCCTGCCCAATGCCAGCTACATCGGCTTTACCGGTACGCCGCTGTTCAAGGACGACGAGATCACACGGCGGGTGTTCGGCGAGTATGTCTCCACCTACGACTTTCAGCGGGCAGTGGACGACAACGCTACGGTGCCGCTCTACTACGACGCCCGGGGTGAGAAGCTGGGCGTGGCCATCAGTGACCTCAACGAACGCATTGCCGAAAAGCTGGAAGAGCTGGAGACCGACAACATCGATGTCGACCAGAGACTGGAAAGAGAGCTCAAGCGCGACTACCACATCATCACCGCCGACAAGCGGCTCGATCACGTGGCGCGGGACTTCGTGCAGCACTACTCGACTGCGTGGGAGACCGGCAAGGCCATGTTGGTGTGCATAGACAAGGTGACCTGCGTGCGCATGCATCGCCTGATTGAGTTTTACTGGCAGGAGCGAAGCCGCGAGCTGGAGAAGGAACTGGCATCGATCGCCGACGACCAGGAGGAGCTGTTCCGTCGCCGTCAGCTCGATTGGATGCGCGAGACCCGCATGGCGGTGGTAGTGAGCGAGGAGCAGGGCGAGGTGGACAAGTTCCGCAAGTGGGATCTGGACATCATCCCGCACCGCAGGCCGATTAAGGAGGGCATCGACCTGCCCGAGTCGATGCGCAGCAAGCCGGAGTATCGCAATATGCAGACCATGGCGCTGGATGATGCCTTCAAGGTGGAGGAACACCCGCTGCGCGTGGCCATCGTCTGCGCCATGTGGCTGACCGGCTTTGATGTGCCGAGCCTCGCTACGCTCTATCTCGACAAACCACTCAAGGCCCACACCCTGATGCAGGCCATCGCCCGCGCCAACCGCGTGAATGAGGGCAAGAACAACGGTCTGATCGTGGACTACTGCGGCATCCTCAAGCACCTGCGCAAGGCGCTGGCGACCTTCGCCGGCGCTCAGCCAGGCGGGGAGGGCGGCGAGACCGACCCGGCGAGGCCGGACGAGGAGTTGCTGGCGGACCTGGTAGAGGCCATCGCCCTGGTGCGGGCCTTCCTCGGAGACCGGGACACCGCACTCGATGATGTCATTCAGAAGACCGGCTTCGAGCGTAACGCCGCCATCGTGGCCTGCAAGGAGGCGGCCAACGAAAACGACGAGAGCCGCAAGCGCTTCGAGGTGATGTGTCGAGAGGTGTTCAAGAAGTTCAAGGCGTGCATCAATGTCCAGGGCGTGAATGCCTACCGGTCTGATCGGGATGCGATCAATATCGTCTACAAGAGCCTGCAACAGGATCGCGAGCAGGCCGATATCACCGACATCATCCGGCAATTGCATCAGGTGGTGGACGAGGCGATCGAGGTGCAGCCTTCCCGCGTGGGTGAGGAATCCGCACCCTACGACATCAGCCAGATCGATTTTGACCGGTTACGCCAAGAGTTCGAGCGTAGCCCGAGAAAGAATACCACTGTCCAGGATCTGCGCCAGGCGGTTGAGCAACGCCTGCTACGTCTCTTGCAGCAAAACCCGCTGCGCACCGACTTCCAGCAACACTACGAGAACATCGTTTCAGAGTACAACCGCGAGAAGGACCGGGCGACTATCGAGCAGACATTCGAGGCCTTGTTCAAGCTGGTTCAGGGACTCGATGAAGAAGAACACAGGGCCGTTCGTGAAGGACTGGACGAAGAGTCGCTGGCGATTTTCGATCTGTTGAAGAAACCGGATTTGAAGTCTGCTGATATCAAAAGGATCAAGACGGTCGCCGCTGAACTCGTTACTCGTGAGGGAGAAATTATCAATACTCCTCCCAGTCTAGATGAGCTTTACAATCAGTATGGTGAGTCATGGCGCATCATCCATGAAGAGAGCCTGTTTGATTACATCGATGGAAATACGACAGACACCTTTACGGACCGAAATTTTCCTGAAGGATTTGTCACTTCATTCATTCTCTCTGATACCGAGAGGGTTGAGGCGGAATTGATATGTGGTGAGGCTGGAATTACAGATTCAGTGTTACTTCAAGCTTGTATCTTGGACGTGGGCCTTACCGGTGATACCAGTTTTGCAGATTTCCCTGCGAATCTTGCCTCGCCGAGGGATTCGATTTCGATTGATGATTCACTAGGTCAATCCATTGATAATCCAGCAAAAAGCTGCCTAGAGATCCGCCAGTATGGTGTTGTCGATGGGGATCGTAAATATTGGATCGAGTTACCCAGTGGAGTCTATGAAATGTATTGCAACTTCAGCGCAGATACTGGTGGCTGGACCCGTGTTGGTGCCCTGGATACGACCCTAGGTTACTGTGGGAATAACGAGCTTCAGGATTTACGGTATGAGCCAGATGCGAGCATGGGTAAAATACCGGATAGTGAGACACAGGCTTTAATGACTGGTACCACTGGTTCACCCATAGAACTGATGTACTTCTCTCGCATCGATGGCCGTTATGTGTGGCATGCCCTGGAGAACGTCATAGATTTCGATACAAGCAGTAAGCATAGTTCTTCAAGCTTCTACTGTAGTAATTGGCATTGTGACAACGGATCGATCGATGCCAGTGCATGTGGGACAGAAGGAAACGGCTGTCCAGTGATAGCTCGCGGCATTGGAGGTTACTACAAGAAAATCTATGTTGATTCTAGTTTTGATCGCCATATTCGTGGGATGCACGTTAACGGAACGATGTGTGGGCTACCAAACTACGAAAGGGCAAGTATTTGGATCTATGTCCGTTAAATATCGTGCGCCTCTCCATCTTCTTCGCTAATTCACCCTGCTCGTAGTAGAGCAGGGCGATGGGTACACCGATGGCGCGGGCGACTATGCCGGGGTGCCATCGGTGATGCCTTGTTCCTGCGGGTGGTGTAGGTATGGCCCAGGCCGGACTAGCGGATTTCCAAAAGCGTCACACTCAAGTCGTAACACATGGACTATGTATTAAACGGGTGTTGCGAGATAACGCCAGATCCCAGAGTCATTACGGATGATGCCAAAGCAGGCCCTGGCCAGTCTCCTGTCCAGGGTTTTTTAATGGAGTTATCAATTACGATATATTGTTTGGGATACGGGTCAGGGATTATGAGACCTCGGCCTGAAATATTAATTCATTATAAACAGCATGTTATGCACGCTGACTCTGTGCAAACGTGACTCAAAATGACACAATTGGCCACGTTGTGACAGGAGTGAGCCACGATTTGGTCACGCTGCTGGAGTGAGTAGACTAGGCATATTGTTCAAGTTGCAATGCATAATGCTAGACCCTCCGGCCCACTCTCTAACCCACTAGACCTGACTCTCCAGCCCATGATGAGGAGACAGGTATCTATCAGGCCTCGACCAGCCGCATAGAGAACTTCAAGCAGGGCATTACGCTGGCTTACTTCCAGCGGATTGCAACTGCCTTGCACCCATCAGCGACCTGGTGGGTGTACCTGAGGGGCACTGAGCGGGAGGGATGAATTGGCCAGTCCTCAGACAGAGCGCGGATTTACCCGGCTGGCGGACGAGCTGCTGGATGAGCTTATCCGTTTACCAAGCGGCAGTACAAGGTGGTGCTGGCGGTGATCCGCAAGACCTATGGCTTTCAGAAGCGGGTGGATGACCTCACGGCCCCGCAACTGGGGGCTGCACCGGGCCATGTGATGCGGGCGATCAACAAGCTGGTGGCAGTGAATGTGGTATTAAAACAGGCAGGGCAATACGGGCAGATGCTGTAGATCAATAAGGATTACGAGTCATGAGAAATAACGGTTTGAGATAACTTGCTGATTTAATTGGTCGGGGTGAGAGGATTTGAACCTCCGGCCCCTGCCTCCCGAAGACAGTGCTCTACCAAGCTGAGCTACACCCCGATAATGGTTCCGGCCGGCAGCCGGGCTTTGCATCTAAGGGGCGGGATCCCTTTGCAAAGAGGCGCTGATGATAATGGAATCCCCACCCCGATTCAATTTGTTCGGGCAACGGAAAAATCCGCCAGGCCGGCCAGGGCCTCCCGATAAGGAGAGGCTGGGATGATTTCCAGGGCGGCTTTGGCCTGCTCCGCCTGGTCTCGGGCCAGTTTTTCCGTATAGTCGATGGCGTTGCCGGCGCGGATCATCTCCATCACAAAATCGATTTCGTCGAGGCCGCCGTGCTCGATAACCTTCTGCAAACGCCTGCGCTGCTCTTCATTCGCCATTTTCATGGCCTGAATCAGGGGCAGGGTGGGTTTGCCCTCGGCCAGATCGTCGCCGATATTTTTACCGATATCCTGGTTGGAGGCGTTGTAGTCCAGTGCATCATCCACCAGCTGGAAGGCGATGCCCAGATGCAGGCCATAATCGGCCATCGCCTGCTCCTGTTCCGGTGCGGCCCCGGAGATGACTCCGCCGAGCCGGGCGCCTGCCTCGAACAGGGTGGCGGTCTTGCGCTTGATCACCTCCATGTAATCATGCTCGCTGGCATCCGGGTTGTGGACGTTCAGCAGCTGCAGTACTTCGCCTTCGGCAATGCGGTTGGTGGCGTGGGAGAGGATGTCCATGATCCGCATCTGACCCACATCCACCATCATCTCAAATGACCGTGAGTAGAGAAAATCCCCCACCAGCACACTCGCCTCATTGCCCCACACGGCATTCGCCGTCTCCCGGTTACGCCTTAATTCAGAGGCGTCCACCACGTCGTCGTGCAGCAGGGTGGCGGTATGGATAAACTCGATGATTGCCGCCAGGTCGATGTGTTTGTCATGCGTATAACCACAGGCGCGGGCAGCCAGCAGCACGATCATCGGGCGCAGGCGCTTGCCGCCGCTGTTCACGATATAGGCGCCGATCTGATTGATCAGCACCACATCGGACTGCAGTCGCTTGATGATGAGCCGGTCAACAACCTGCATATCCTCTGCAATCAGCTCGCGAATGTTGGAAATGTCCATAGATTACGGCACTTAAAAAAACCTACGCATGCTAGGAGGGGTAGCGATGAGTGTCAAGCTTAATGGACTCATCGCTGGCATTTGGGGCAGTAAAAGCTGGAACGCTGCCCCATGGTCTTTTGCTTGATGGGGGTTCCACACCGAAGGCAGGCTTGATCGGTCCGTCCATAGACCTGCAGGGACTGGGAAAAATAACCCGGGCGACCATCTTCCTGTTGAAAATCACGCAGCGTGGTGCCTCCCTGCGCGATTGCCTGGCGCAGGACCTCGATGATCATCGACGCCAGTCTTGCATAGCGCGGCAATGCAATCCGGTTAGCGGGACGCGCTGGATGGATGCCGGCGAGAAACAGGGCTTCGTTGGCGTAGATGTTTCCCACTCCGACGACGATCCTGCTGTCCATGATCAGCTGTTTGATGGCCAGGCGGCGGCGCTGGCCGATTGCATGCAGATAGGCGCCGTTGAATTCACCATCCAGGGGTTCCGGGCCAAGGTGCTGCAGGAGCTTGTGATCGCTCAGCGGCGCAGTGGTCCAGAGGATAGCGCCGAAGCGCCGGGGGTCCCGCAGGCGCAGGATTGAGCCATTCTCGAAAGTGAGATCGAAATGATCATGCTTTTGCGCTGCTGTCTCCCGCTTGAGGATGCGCAGGCTGCCGGACATGCCGAGGTGGATGATCAGGGTGCCGTTCGGGAATGACAGCAGCAGATATTTGCCGCGCCTGCCGACCCGCAGCAGTGTTTGTCCGGGCAGGATTCCGGCGATCTCCAGCGGCACCGGCCAGCGCAGTAGCGGCTGTCTGATCACCACCCCGGCGACCTTGGCTTGCGCTACATGGGGCTCGATACCCCGGCGTGTGGTTTCAACCTCGGGTAGTTCCGGCATCACTTATCCCGCAGGAATTGGTCGGGTGGTGCAGTCAGATGGTGCTGGAAACCGTCACCGATGAGATGAATCTGATCATCGATCCTGACATACCGCCAGCCATTGATCGGATCATTCGAGCCAAAGGCGAGTTCCAGGTCATTCAGACGCAGCCGAATGGCGGGCGGCTGCAGACCAAATTCCGCCAGGCGTTCCAGGGGAGCGGGAAAACGCTGCAGGCTGGGGGTCCTGCAGAGCCCCAGGAGCTGTTCTATGCGAGTTGCATCGGCGGCTGCGCTTCCCAGCAGCCAGGCGCCGTTGTGCCTGGTGAGCAGGATCTCCCGGCCTGATCTGTCGCTTATCTGTATGCTCTGGATCTGTTCCGGCAGTAGATTCGTCAGGCTCGGCAAGGGCTCCGGCTGCAGCCGCCAGATCAGCAGTCCCAACAGGGCGGCCAGGCCAGACAATGCCAGATTGATAAGGCTGCGGCGGCTCATCTCAGGCCCGATTCCTGCGCCAGGAGATGATTCCGCCGGTAATCAACAGCAGCGAAGGTATCACCAGCAGCCAACCGAGGCCGATGACGCCGGTGAGCAGGGGGGAAAGATGCAGCGTACGGTCCTGTAACTCATTAGGGGGAATGCCGATCATCCGGTCATCCGCAGCCAGCCAGCGCACCAGGGACAGGCCCAGGTCCTGGTTCCCCGCATTCATCAGATAACTGTTGGAGAGGAAATCCCCATCCCCGATGACCACGATTCTCTGCTCCCGGTCCTGTCCCTGGCTGCTCAGGGCATAGCCGATGGTCAGCGGCCCGGACAGTTCGCCAAGTTCCGGATTGCGCTGGATCTCGCCCTTGAGCGGGCCGGTTTCATTCCAGGAGCGGCTCTGGGTCTGGAGCAGCGGGGTGCTGTGCCAGGCATCGGACGCTGTGATCGCCAGGGCTGCCGCATGAGGAAACAGGCTCAGGAGATCAAACCCACGGCTGGCAGCATGTGCCGGATAGTTGGATACCAGGGCGATCGCCGGGTTATCGATGCCGAGTTGCCTGACATTGGCGTCCACGATAGTGCCGGGCAGTCGTTTGATGCCCAGCAGATCGAGGAGTGGTTGTTGTGCAGCGAGGTTGTCGGGCTCCAGCAGCAGGAGTAGATTCCTGCCGCCTGCCAGATACTGCTTCACCTGCGCCAATTCCCCATCCATGAGTGGTTTGTGAGGTGAGGCGATCACCAGCAGGCTGAGGTTTTCCGGCGGAGAAGGGGAGCTGGCCAGATCCAGCTCGACGACCTGGTAACCCTGTTGGGTGAGATGCTTGCCGAACTCCCCCAGGTCGTGGTTGGCGCTGCCGAGTCAGACTGCGTTCCCCGTGACCGCTCAGGCCGGCGATCCAGCGGGTATGGGTCTGCCGCAGGCGCTGGATTGCCCGGGTCAGGTGTTGCTCATCCAGACGTTGCAGGCGTTCTTCCCGGCCCTGGTAGCTCAGGAGCAGCTCACCGGAGAGGCTGATGCCCTGGCGGCGCGCCTCGTTTGGGTGCAGGGTGGGGTTGACAAAGTGAAACTGCAGATCAGGCTTGTATTGCTGATAACGTTCGAGGAAACGGCTGATCCGGGCCTGGAGTCCGGGCAGTTCCGCGATAAAAACGCGGATCTCGAGTGGACCGCTGGTGCGTTCCAGCACCGCGATGCTGGCTTCGCTGAGCGAGTGGCTGCTGTGGCGCGTCCAGTCCCACTGCAGCGGAAAAAGCTGGCTCAGCCAAAGCCCCAGTGTCGTTATGACCACCAGCAGCAGCGGCGGGATGAGCCTGTTGAGGCGCTGTGACAACCCTGCCATCATGCGTCGCGCCTGCGATCCAGTTGATACAGCGCCAAGCCGAGAAAAAACAGCGTCAGGAGCAGGAAGTAGGCCAGGTCGATGCTGCGCACCAGCCCCAATTGCAGGTTGAGATAGTGGCCGGGCCAGGCGAGTCCATGCAGTATGCCCTGAACATCCCCGAGGCTCTCCTGCCCCAGCAGCGTGATGAGCAGCAGCGTGCCATAGCTTCCCGCCGCAGCCAGTCCAGGGGTTTCGCTCAGGGTGGAGAAATAGAGGCCGATGGCGCTGAAGCTGGCGCTCAACAGGGCCAGTCCGAGGGTAGTGGCGGCCAACAGACCCAGGTCGAGGGAGGCGCCGGCCATCAGGGACAGGCTGAGGGCCAGGGGCAGCAACACCAGCATCATTTGAAACGCCAGGATCCCCAGATACTTGCCGGACAGGATCTGGGTCAGGCTGATGGGGGCGCTCGACAACAGGCAGTAGCTGCCGCTGCGGAATGCCTCGCTGAACTGGCGCATGGTCAGTAATGGGGTGATGAACAGCATCAGCACTGCGGCAAAGCCATACAGTTGCAGACTGAGGGTATGGGTCAGCCCCGGGGTGGCCGCACCTGTGGCCAGCCCGGTAAATGTTTCCAGGGCCTCGAGCATCCGCCAGCTGAGCAGGAACAAGGCAACAGCCAGAATCACCCAGGGCAGCGCGGTACGCATCAGGCGTGAAAATTCCATCTGCGCCAGGCGCCAGATCATGCCCTGCGATCTCCAGTGGTCGCCTGCATGAAAATCTGTTCCAGGCTGAGCGCTTCCGGGACCAGCTGCTTCAAGCCCCAGCCCTGCGCCACGATCTGGGCGGCGAGCTGAGTGGCGTCCGCCTGGGGTGTGAGCTGCAGATAAAAATAGTCACTGTGGAGCTGTTCCGCCTGCGCTACCGCAGGCAGGGCGACAAGCTGCTGCAGCTCGGGAGGCTTCGCCAGCAGTACTTTCAGACAGGCGACCTCGGGTGGTGCGAGGTCGCCGCTATAGACTGTCTCACCATCCTGCAGAATGACCACTTGGTTACACAGGGCCTGGATCTCCGGCAGGATATGGCTGGAAATGATCACCCCGGCGTTCTCGGCAAGCATCCGAATCAACTCGCGCACCCCCCTGATCTGAGCAGGATCAAGACCATCGGTGGGTTCATCGAGGATAATCACCGAGGGTTGGTGCAGAATGGCCTGGGCGATCCCGACCCGCTGCTGGAACCCCTTTGAGAGGTTGCGGATCAGACGCTTGCCAACCGCCTCCAGATCACAACGCTGCATGGCGTGCTGCACGGCATGCCTGATGCCTTTGCGCGGCAGGCGATGGAGCCGCGCGGCATCCGTGAGGAACTCAATCACCCGCTGATCGGGGTGCAGTGGCGGCCTTTCCGGCAGATAACCCAGCTGTTGCTTCGCAGCGATGGGCTCGGACGACAGATCATGGCCGCAGATGTGAATCGTTCCACGCGGTTGGGGAAAGATCACCGCAGAGCATGCGCAGGGCAGTGGATTTACCTGCTCCATTGGGACCGAGCAGGCCGAGGATAGCGCCGCGCCGCAATGACAGATCGAGGCCGTTAACCACGTAACGGCCGTTGTATGCACGGCTGAGTTGTTCAGTTTGTAATAGCGCCTCCATCGGATGGCAAGATACCTTAATACAGGCTTGATGCAAAAGATACCGATTCGTCAAGCTCTATCATTCAGTGGCTCCTCGGCTTACTTTGTCTGATGAGAGTCATGGTTCTCTCTCTGCTCGGAGCGATCAAACCGGACAGCAAGATTAGCTAAACTAGACCAAGTTGGATTGATCAGCAGGAAATTGCCATGCATCAGGTAAACATGCACGAAGCCAAGAGCCAGTTCTCCAAACTGGTCAACGAGGTCCAAGCGGGTGAAGAAGTCATCATTGCCAAGTCGGGCAAACCGGTCGCCAGACTGGTGCCTTACGTAGAGCGCAAAGAGCTGCGTCAACCGGGGCGGTGGCAGGGTCGGGTCTGGATCGCAGAGGACTTTGACGAAGCGCCTTAGGCAATCATCGAGGTCTAGGATCTGACCATTCTAAAGGCCTGAATTCTGATTGCCCTCTTTTCCCGCCTCAGTGACAATAGCCTCAGTAACGGGAAGGAGAAAAAAGGATGACGGATAATTCACGCCTGGTCCGCTTCAAGCTGGATGAGGAAACCGAGGTGGTGTTCGAGACCGATCTGGCGCCGGATGGCAAGAAGAAATTGGTCAGCACCAAGGGTGGGGACGAGATACCCCTGGCCAAGCAGCCACTGGATAAGCTGGTGGGCAGGATCAAACCTGTCGCCGACATCCTGTTCGGCGCCCTCAAGGAGCTCAACACCCCGCAGGAGATCAACCTGGAGTTCGGCATCAAACTGGGCGGCAAGACCGGCATCGTCTTCGCCTCCGCCGAAACGGAATGCAACTTCAAGATCGGGCTGAAATGGACCAACCCAAATCCCACCAGCTGACAGGTTACGGGGTCAGCGAAAGCACGGTCTGCATACAAGGTGAATCGACCGGCACGGGGGTGGCCATCAGCCCCCGGCATATCGCCACCTGCGCCCATGTGGTGCTCGATGCCTTGGGGTTGCCGCATGAACAGACCTCAGTCCCTCAAGGCACACTTCAGGTCAGCGTCCGGGAGGGAGGGCGAGAGCGACATCCCAAACTGCATATCCTGCCCCAATGGTGTCCGGTCGACGCGGGTGATATCGCTCTGCTGGAACTCGATCCAGATGAAGCCGATCTGCTGCCCGCCTGCAGTCGGGTGCTCCGCGGTGATCAGTGGCCCAGGCAGACCGTGGACGTATTTGGTTATCCGGAGGGGTTCGATGAGGGTCAATGGGTCAGGCTGAGCTGCCACAACGCCGTCGACGATGGCACCATTCAGTGCTCGCCGCAGCGGGAGGGGGTCAGCGGCGGTTATAGCGGCGGTCCCGCCTTCGACGAAACAGGCAAACTCCTGGGGCTCGCGCGATCCATGCACCATCTTGATGAGCTGCGGAAATACGACTACATCATCCCCATCGGCCAGGTCCTAGAACTCTTACCAGAACCCGACGCCCCCCGGCGACAACCTTACTTCGATCTGGCGATGGCATTCCGGCACGCATTGGATGTACATCCAACACAATTCAAAGCAGGAGTGAGTCACGCGCCGCCACACAGCCTGTCGGAATACCGCCTGAAGCGCCGGCTCTGGGACTGGGAGACTCAAGACCTCCGGCTGGATTTCACCCCTCTGCTGCTGTTGCTGGATGAAAAGCGACACAACGAATCCGCTGATGCACCTGGACCGCAACCCAAACCCTATGCCAACCTCAACGAGGTGCTGGATCAGGAGATACACCCGGTCTTCCTGCTCAAGGGTGCGCCGGGCGGCGGCAAGACCACCCTGCTGAAGCGCCTGGCCTTCGATCTCTGTTCTCAGAAGGAGGACGACAGACTGCCGATCTACATCGAGCTGGGTCGGCATAAGGGTGGCATGTCGCCGGGTGCCTGGCTGGATCAAGACTGGTGTAACACCTACCCGGATATGCCGGCCCTCGACGAGCTTGCAAGGGATCGCTCCATCCTCTGGCTGCTGGACGGTCTGAACGAGCTGCCTGACGAAGTCGACTCGCCTCGCGCTGATAAGATACTTGCCTGGCGCGACTGGCTGGCCACCCAGGCCGGATGCCACCGGGCGATTATCAGCTGCCGCAGTGCGGACTACCTGGGTAAGCTGGATGTCGTGGGGGACCTCGTGGTACCTCATCTGGAATTGCAGCCGCTGGATCTGCCGAAGATCGGCGAATTCCTCAACAACCGATCCACCCTGACCGCTACAACAGGCGGCGGATGCGGTCGAACACATCAAAAGTCGCGATCTGGTTCACCTCTACAATACCCCGCTGATGCTCACCCTGCTGGAGCAGGTTCTGACACCGGCGGGGGATTTTCCCGATGGTCGCGCCGATCTGTTCAGCGCCTATCTCTGCCGACTGATCGCCCGAGAGGGAGAAAAGCATGGCAGTTTGTTCGATCGACTCTTCAGCGAAGACGAGCTGACGGATTTCAGGGATGCCGCCCGCCCAAGCAACGGTGATGCCGGCCAGACAGCTTTTCGACTCAAACTCATCTGTCAACCGAACCACCTGTTTGACGCCCTCAGCGATCAGGCCTATCAGCGTCAGCGCGCTGTGATTCGGGAAGAACGGCAGGAGGTGAGTTTCGAACGCATCCAATTGAGAAGCGCCCTGCGTGAAGCCTTCGGGGTTACCAAAGGCGATCTGATACTGAAAGCGGCCGAGGCACTGAATCTGCTGGTGGCCACAGAGGACCGCAAAGTCCTGCGCTTCCGCCACCAGCAGTTTCAGGAGTTCTTCGCCGCCCGTCAGCTGGCGAATGGGGGTGAACTGGCTCTGGCCAGAGCCCCCCATCGACCGGATGAATTCCACCAATCCCTTGAGCAGATTCGCGCCAACATGCAGCCCTGGCAGGAGCTGCCCGGGGTGGACCGCAGCGGCTGGGAGGAGACCGCACTGATGGCTGCCGAACTGGCCGCCGACCGGGATGCGTTTGTGGACAAGCTGGCCGGGGTCAATCTGCCCCTGGCGGGGCAGTGCGCGGCCAATCTGGTCTCCCGCATCAACCGCTTCATACCCCTGGCGGAAAGTCTGTTGGCGCGCATGCGCGATCCGCGCAGCGACTTGCGCGCCCGCATCGCCGCCGGTAAGGCCTTGGGGGAGATGCAGGCCCTGGAGGTGCTTGGCTATCAATCACTCAACGATTCCAGCGGAAGGCGCATCGCCTGGCTGCCTCCCACCGAGCCCATTCCGGGTGGTGAATACCGTTTCGGCAGTCGGGATGATCCCGACGCCGATGACGACGAGCAGCCCTTTTCTCAAAATCTGGAGCCCTTCCAACTCGGCCGCTATCCGGTTACCAATGCGGAGTGGGCCTGTTTCATCCGAGCCAAGGGTTATAAAAAAGCGGAGTTCTGGCGGGGACAGGTCTCGCAAGACTATCGGCTGCAAGGCTCGGCTCAAGCAGATATCCAGTTTTGGTTGTTAATTCGCGAAGCCTATGATCAAGGAACGCTTAGACAAATACTCGAAGATTCAAGCTGGGATGAGGGACAGCGAGAGCAAGTGCAGAAGACCGCTTCACTCGATACCAAAGACTGGGAAGCTCATCTAGAGCAACTGCGCAGTGAGACCGAGCCGGTCAGTGAACCCAGCCAATGGCGTGTGCTGCGTTTCAATAATTCCCTGCAGCCGGTAGTGGGCATCTCCCTGTTCGAGGCGCTGGCCTATTGCCGTTGGTTGAGCGAACTCACTGGCGAGCATTACAGCCTGCCGGACGAGCTGCAGTGGGAGGCAGCGGCCCGAGGCCGGGGCAAGGAACGCTTCCGCAGGTTGCGGAAGCTTTTTGGTGATCACGCACTTACTCCCCGCCGCTATGCCTGGGGCAACCGCTTTCTACCGGATTTCTGCAACAGCCGCGATGTGCAGAATCGGGTGCAGGTGGGGGCCACCACCCCGGTGGGGCTGTATGCCGAGGGACAGACACCCGACACCGGCTTCTACGACCTTACCGGCAATGTCTGGGAGTGGACCCGCAGCGCCTATCGGGAGCAGCCACCCTATGATACCGAACTGCTGGACGGGTTGGAGGATGCCTCCCAGTCGCGTGTGGTGCGCGGCGGTGCCTGGGGCGATGATCCCCGCCTATGCGCGCGCCGCCTGTCGTTTTCACTGCTCACCCGGCTACCGTGGCGACCTTCTGGGTTGTCGGTTGTGTGTGCTGCCCCCCTCGAAACCTGAATCCTGAGGGCCGCGTAGCGGCGAACAGCGCTTGCAGGTTTGCACGGACCTTTGAATGAGTACACACTGATTACCTGCCGGGCGAAAGCCCGGCGGGGCGCTCCGACAGCTGTCGCGGTGTGGTGCGCGGCGGTGTCCTGGAACAACAATCACCGTAATCTGCGCGCCGCCTATCGCAATTACAACTCACCCGACAACCGTAACAACAATCTGGGTTGTCGGTTGTGTGTGCTGCCCCACCTGATTTTTTTTGCGGCTTGGGTGCGGTTGCAGGTCAATCGCACAGCGCCGGGCGCCGTGCAGGTCACCCCGGGGTTCCCTGCCGGTCACAGACCAAGGTTCGTGACCCAGGGCCAGCCGGCATTCAGGGCGCGGAGTGGTCCCGTCCGCGCCGGGTCATCCGGCCGGGCAGAGAGAAAGACCGGGCGCTTCCTGGGCCTTGGCCCCGAAGCGCCCACCATTTTCCTCGGCAGATGGATGATAAGGCTAAGCAGGAGGGTTGCTGTCAGGATGCCTCTCAATCCCCTGGATCAGCTCATCAAGCGCGAACTACGCTGCCCCGCCTCAGGTTGCACGCTTCCTCATCCCATCCAGCTTTGGTAGAGCAGGGCATACCTTGGCTTGGGTTTGTCGTCTATCCCAATTATCGCCTGCTGAAGGCCCGCATGCGCCGAAGAGCCGGTAGGCGCATTGATACGATCTGGCGGGAGTACCGCGCGGGAAAGGCGACCTTTGCGGAACTGGATGCGGTGGTTCAGGGGTGGGTCAATTATCTGCGGTATGCGGACAGTTGGAATCTTCGTAAAACGCTGTTGGCGGAGATATTGGTCTGAAATGGAATTTCAGCCGGATTTTTTGTAGGAGCGGGCCATGCCCGCGAAAATGGATTGTAGTATCGACAAGGGATTGTTCGCGCCCATGGGGCGCTCCTACAGCTGATTGTTTCATTTCGCATCGCGGGATCGATGGCATTATGATAATCCATTGCTGGTGGGATGATGTGAGACTGAGCGTATTTCGAACGTTCCCAATTCTGTTCTTTGATTAAATTCCGGGTAGTGACTTGAAACTGATCGGCATCGACACCGGCGGGACCTTTACCGATTTCGTGTTGTTCGAAGGGGGACGGCTGCGTATTCATAAGGTGCTTTCCACTCCGCATGCGCCGGAGCAGGCGATCCTGCAGGGTATTCGTGAAATGGGCTTGGACCCCGGGGAATTGAGGGTCGTGCACGGTTCCACGGTGGCCACCAACGCGGCGCTGGAGGGCAAGGGGGTGCGCACGGTCTATATCGGCAACCGGGGGCTGGGGGATCTGTTGAGCATCGGCCGCCAGGCGCGCCGGGAGCTGTATAATCTGCAACCTGAGCCGGTGGTGCCTCCGGTGCCTCGCGAGCTCTGCCTGGAGACCGGGGCGCGGCTTGCAGCGGATGGCTCGGTGGTCGAACCATTGACTGATGAGGATCTCAACAGGCTTGCGCAACAACTGCGGTTGTTGCAACCCCAGGCTGTGGCCATCAACCTGCTGTATGCCTATCTGGATGAAGGGTTTGAACGGCGGATCGAGGAAACTGTGCCGGATGGAATTTTTACCTCCCGTTCCTCGGAGGTGCTGCCGCAGATGGGCGAGTATGAACGGGGTATTGCAACCTGGCTGAACAGCTGGGTCGGGCCACTGGTGGAAGGCTACATTCAACGCCTGTGTGATGGACTGCCTGGCGCCCGGGTCTCGGTGATGCAGAGCTCGGGGGAGGCGATTGCCGCGGATCAGGCAGCCCATCAGGCGGTGCGCATGCTGCTTTCCGGGCCGGCTGGAGGCTTGGTCGGGGCGGGTTACGTGGCAGCCGCAGCAGGGCGCAGCAAGCTGCTGAGCTTCGATATGGGCGGTACCTCGTCGGATGTGGCGCTGATCGATGGCGCGCCACGGCTCACCCGGGAGGGACGCATCGGACCCTGGCCGGTGGCTGTGCCGATGGTGGATATGCATACCATCGGCGCCGGCGGTGGCTCCATCGCCAGGCTGGATAGTGGTGGCATGCTGCTGGTGGGGCCGGAGTCCGCCGGCGCTGACCCAGGACCGGCCTGTTACGCGCAGGGCGGGATCGAGCCGACGGTCACCGATGCCAATCTGTTATTGGGGCGCTTGCGGCCTGATGCCTTTCTCGGTGGCAGAATGCAGCTCGACCTGGCTGCGGCGCGCAACGCCCTCAGCCGTCTGGCGGATGCCATGGGTCAGACGCCGGAAGCTGCCGCAGAGGGTATCATCCGGGTCGCCAACGAACATATGGCCCGGGCCCTGCGGGTGATCTCGGTGCAGCGCGGCGTGGATCCGAGAGGGTTTACCCTGGTCTCGTTTGGCGGCGCAGGGGGGCTGCATGTCTGCGCCCTGGCGGATGCGCTCGGCATGCATTGCGCAATGGTGCCGGTGCAGGCCGGGGTGCTGTCTGCGCTGGGGATGCTGGTCGCCCGTCCTGGTCGCCAGCGGGTGCGCACCCGGCTGGGTCTGTTACAGGAGATCGATGAGCGGCAGGTCGAATCTGAGCTGCAGCAGTTGGCGGAGGGTGGTCTGCTTGAAATGCGGCAGGAGGGGGTGCCGGTGGAGCGGATCGAAACCCGATATTCCGTGGATCTTCGCTATCTGGGTCAGTCTTATACCCTGAACCTGCCCTGGGTTGATTGCAGGGAGACCGAGGCTGCCTTCCATCAGATGCATGAACTGCGCTACGGCCACCGCATGGATGCGTCCGTCGAACTGGTCAACCTGCGAGCCGCGCTGGAAGGCCCCGGTTTCGATGTCGATCTGGGAACGCCTGGTGCGGAGACCGGCGGGGTGACGAGGCAGCGGGAGAAGTTATACGGCCTGGATGAACCTGTACCCTGTTACCCAAGGGAAGATCTGGTGGCGGGGCAGTGTTTTTCAGGCCCCGCCCTGATCACTGAGACAGTGGCGACCACCTGGATCGAACCGGGGTGGCGGTGTTGCGTCGACCAGACGGGCAGTTTACTGCTCGATAGAAGGTTAAGCTCAGGCCGATTGCAGGGCCTCTTGTTCCGCGAAGGCCTTTTCGCTGGCGTGCAGATAGATCTCGACGATCTTATCGTCCGCTATGTAGTCCAGTCCGGCGTCCTGCCAGTTCTGAATTTCATAGGCGAGGGTACAGCGTAGCGCTTCACCGGCGACGCCTTTGTGCTCCAGCAGGGCTGTTTTGATCTCATCGGTCAGGGATAACTCTTTAACGATATCTGGCATCGGGCAGTCCATCAGCAGATCGAGGATGGAGAGCAGGCCGACGGTGAATCCTGTCTCAGGGGGGCAACCGCCTGCTGTCGCTACCAGTTGTTTACACATGTGAGCGCGTACCAGTGCCGTGGTGAAATGAGCTTGCGGCCTGTTCTCGAGCCGCGAGAGTGCCAACAGGCTGGCCCAGGCGCGTATCGGTCCCAGTCCCATATAGATGACAGCCTGGAGAATCGATTCCACCTTGCGCGGCATACCGATGGCGGCTGAATTGATATAGCGCAGAATCTTGTAACTCAGGCTGGCGTCCTGGGTAATCAGGGCATCGAGCTTTTTAACAGTGGTGTCAGGACTGTTCAGTTCTGCGACCAGGCGCAGGATAACCAGTGGGTTCTCTTCCAGCCGTCGGCCCTGAAGTATCTTCGGGCGTGAGAAATGAAAACCCTGGAAATAGTCAAAACCCAACTCCAGCATCTGCTGGAACTCCGCTTCGGTTTCGATCTTCTCCGCTAAAAGACGCACGCCATGGGCATGGAGTTTGGGTATCTCCGAGCGGATTTTCTCTACGGAAACCGCAGGGACTTCGACCTTGATGATATCGACCAGGGGTAACAGTGGGTCCCAGGCGGGATCGAAGGTGTAATCATCCAGGGCTAACTGGTAGCCCTGTTGGGAGAACTGGCTGACGGAGTCGAGCAGTCGCTGGTCGATGGCAATGTCTTCCAACACCTCCATCACCACCCGATCCTTCGGGAAAGGAAGTTCCGGGTGATCAAGCAACAGGTTGCGCGTGAGATTGATAAAAATAAGGTGTGGGCCGGCGATACGCTCGAGGCCGATCTCCATGAAGGTGTTGAGTAATACTTGGGAAGTGGCGCTATCCCCGTCCAGATGCTGGATGACGTTACTGCTGTTTTGTTGCCCGCTGCGAAACAGCAGTTCATAGGCGAAGACCTCCATCTTGCGATCGAAGATTTCCTGCCTGCCAATGTAGATATCCTTCATGTCTTTGACCCATGTGAGATGACTATTGTATTTATCATCTACAGTAAGCGTCCGCGCCCGGGATATATTGATACCCAGGCAGTTATCCTGGGACATAAAAAAACCCGCCATGATGGCGGGTTTTTTTATGTCCCAGGTCGCGGAAGGCCTATTTGATCTTGGCTTCCTTGTACATCACGTGTTTACGTACCTTCGGGTCGAATTTCTTCATTTCCATCTTACCCGGCTGATTACGCTTGTTCTTGGTGGTGGTGTAGAAGTGCCCGGTGCCGGCACTGGATACGAGTTTGATTTTGTCACGCATGATTCAGTACCTCCTTAAACCTTTTCGCCACGAGCGCGCATTTCGGTCAGCACGCTATCGATGCCTTTCTTGTCGATGATTCGCATGCCCTTGGAAGAGAGTCGCAGACGCACCCAGCGGTTCTCAGATTCAACCCAGAATCTATGGGTGTGAAGGTTGGGTAGGAAGCGGCGTCTGGTCTTGTTGTGCGCATGGGAAACATTGTTTCCTGCGAGTGGGCGCTTACCGGTAACCTGGCAGACTCTTGACATGGTCAAAACCTCTAAAAAAATTATCCCTGGGGCGAAAGGCGCGTATTTATATCAGAGTCGGCCGGATGAGGCAAGTCTATCCGCTTGAGTGGGAGTAATCTGCCATCTGACATAAGGCTGTAATTTTGAAATCACAGCATGCCGAGTTCCGCCATGGAAACCGGTTTACCATCACCGATGATGAAGTGATCCAGAATGCGGATTTCCATCAGAGACAAAGCCTCTTTCAAACGTTGCGTGATGCGTTGGTCAGCTGCGCTGGGTTCCGTTACCCCCGAGGGGTGATTATGCGCCAGAATCAGGGCGGCTGCGTTATGATGCAGGGCGCGACGCACCACCTCTCTGGGGTGTACGCTGGCGCCGTCGATGGTGCCGCGAAACAGCTCTTCAAATTCTATCACCCGATGGCGATTGTCGAGAAACAGGCAGGAGAAAACCTCATAGGGGTAGTGGCGAAGTTTGGCTTGCAGATAAGCGCGGGATTCAGCCGGGCTGGTCAGGCTGGCGTGGCGTTGCAGGTCCTCTTGAAGGTAGCGGCGTCCCATCTCCAGGACCGCCTGGAGTTGAGCGTATTTTGCTGGTCCGAGACCTTTACTGCGGGAGAACCGGGGCAGATCGGCAGACAGCAGATGTCGCAGGCCGCCATACTCCGTCAGCAGTTCCCTGGCCAGGTCGACAGCTGTCTTGCCGGCAACTCCGGTGCGCAGAAAGATGGCAAGCAGTTCGGCATCAGAAAGCGTTTCCGCACCTTTTTGCAGCAATTTCTCTCTGGGGCGTTCCTGTGTCGGCCAGTCCGTGATCGGCATCCGGGGCTCTCTCCATAACTCATGTCAAACATAGTGTAGACCAGTGCCGCCGGTTACAATTGTGGGGTTTTAAAGTGAGTGTTTACTCATTTCGTAACCTCAATAGTTGAGAGGCTCCCATCCAATGGGGTACTCTTGTCGCCAATAAGTTGTCACATGCGCAAAAAATGATGCCAACCTTGAATAGGAAAAAAATTCTGCTGGGTGTGACCGGGGGCATTGCCGCCTATAAAAGCGTGCTGTTGCTGCGTGGACTGCAGGAGTCCGGTGCAACAGTCCGGGTTGTAATGACCCGCGCGGCGCAAGCCTTTGTCGCCCCGCTGACCTTCCAGGCGCTTTCTGGACAGCCTGTCTATACTGAGCTTTTGAGTGCGGAACAGGAATCTGCCATGAGCCATATTGAACTGGCGCGCTGGGCAGATCTGGTGCTGGTGGCGCCCGCCAGTGCAGACTTCATGGCGCGTCTTACCTGTGGTATGGCCAATGACCTGCTCTCGACCCTTTGTCTGGCTACCACGGCGCCGGTCAAACTGGCCCCCGCCATGAACCGGCAGATGTGGCTCAATCCCGCAACTCAGGAAAACAGCCAGCGGCTTAGCGCCAGGGGAATTGGCGTCTGGGGGCCGGATGAGGGATTGCAGGCCTGTGGCGAGAACGGGCCGGGCAGGATGCTGGAGCCGGATGACCTGCTGCTGCGGGTGAAAGCGCTGTTTGCAGCTCAGCCCTTGAATCTGGTCAGGGTATTGATCACCGCCGGTCCAACCCGGGAGCCGATTGATCCGGTGCGCTTCATTGGCAACCGCAGCTCGGGACGCATGGGCTTTGCCCTTGCAGATGCACTGCAGAATCTGGGCGCAGAGGTCTGTCTGGTTTCCGGACCGGTGACGCTGCCAACTCCGGTCGATGTCGAGCGAGTGGATGTGGAGACGGCTGCGCAGATGCACAGCGCCGTGATGCGGCGGGTGCAGGCCTGCGATATCTTCATCGGGGTGGCGGCGGTGGCGGACTATCGGCCAGTCTCGGTGGCTGATCAGAAACTCAAGAAATCCGGGGAGAGACTGAGTCTGGTGCTGGAACCCAATCCCGATATACTCGCCGAAGTCGCCGCCCTGGAAGAGGGGCCGTTTACCGTGGGTTTTGCCGCTGAAACCGAACGCCTGGAAGAGAATGCAGAAGCCAAGCGACGCAACAAAGGTGTGGATTTGATCGCTGCAAATCAGGTGGGGACCCGGGTTGGAGGGTTCGAAAGTGCCGAAAACGCGTTGCTCCTGTTATGGGATGGGGGGCGTGAGTCCTTACCCATGATGTCTAAAGACAGCCTGGCGCTGAATCTAGTGGAAGTGATTGTAAAGCGGTATCGTGCAGCCCAGAGCCAGAAGAATGAAAAATCGGTTCAGGAATCAATCCCTGAATAGCATGCTCGTTATTTGGCGGCGTCTGTAATGCTCATACTGGAGAAAAAAATTATCTTGGGTACTCAGCAATGAAAAAGGAATCTGAACAGCTGGCCAAAGAAAAAGGTCTGGAAAAAACCGGTCACGGATTAGGCTGGTATTGGGTCCTGGCGGTGGCTGGATTGATCTTCATCACTGCCGGCTGCTGGTCCGCCATCTATTTACAGTATGATTCGACTGAAACTGAATCGCTCAGACGCCAGATTCAGGCAGGCGCTCAGGGTGTGGCCGGCAGGCTCTCCCAGGTGAATATAATCAGGAAAAAAGTGCTTGGCAGCTTTGCCAGCGAAACCTCGCTCGCGCGGCTTTTTCAAGCGGGCGAGGTTGCGGGGCTGAAGGCCAAAGAGAACGATATACGCCATATGCTGCCCGGGGCCCTGCGGGTTCGCCTGCTGCCAGTGGGCACCAATCAGCCAGACACCAGTGTGACGCCGCATATGGGATTCGCCTCTATCGCGCAGTTGCGTGCAGCGGAACAGCGGTCAGGTGTTTTGCCGGCGGAGGTGCATCAGTTTGATACACCGCAGCAACATATCAGTCTTGTGGTTGGGGTGCGGGAACAAGGCACTGGGCCTATTGCGGGCTTGATTCATGTCGCATTCCCAGTGGATGAACTATCCGTGGCCCTGGACAGTGTCAAGGACTATGGCGGGCTTGTCATGGTGCGTCAAAAGGCGCCAGACGCAGACCCTTTTGCTTTGGTGCATAAGGGACCGCAAGGCATTAACAATCGGGCGGCGGATGGCAGCCTGCCGATTGACGGCAGTATCTGGCAAGTGGATTTCTGGGCTTCCCCCAGCCAGCTTGTCAACCTCGGCAAAGGACTGATGCTTACCTCGGGTTTGCTGCTCGTGCTGCTGGTTGCAACGCTGCTGTATCTCCTTATGCTGGGAGTGCGAAAAGCACTCAAACGGGATCAGCGTAATGTCCTTTCCCTGGTGGAATCGCTGGTGATCGGGCGGCCGCCTAAACGGCATGCCGCACAACTGGCGGATATGCAGCCGATGTTGGATGTGGTCTATCACCAGATCAAAGAGTATCGGGTGAAGATGGCAAAGATCAACAAGGGTACAGCCTCATTTTCTGGAATGGCTGATGCAACAGGTGTCGCGGGTGAACAGCCATTGTCTTCCGGGCAAACCATGCCGGCTGTAGCACCGGAATCCGTTGAACTGCCCGCCAGTATCTTCCGCGCCTATGATATCCGGGGTATTGTCGGTGAAGCGCTGACCAGGGATGTGGTGAACCTGCTTGGGCAGAGTATCGGCAGTGAGATTTATGAGCAGGGTTTGCAGACCATTGTGGTGGGGCGTGATGGACGTGAGCACAGTGAGGAGTTGCAAAGTGCCTTGATTGCCGGACTGCAGGCGAGCGGCCGCGAGGTGATCGACGTCGGACTGGTGCCCACCCCGGTGCTCTATTTTGCCGCATTTGAACTGAGCATGGATGCCGGTGTGATGGTCACCGGAAGTCATAACCCCAAGGAATATAATGGCCTGAAAATCATCCAGAATGGAGAGAGCCTGACGCCTGAAGCCATTCAGGGTATACGCCGGCGCATCGATGCCGGGCAGCTGCTGCAGGGACAGGGGTCATTTGACTCCCAGGAGATAATCCCCGCATACATCGAGCGGATCGTTTCGGATATCCGCCTTGCACGTCCCATTAAGCTGGTCATCGATTGCGGCAATGGAGCTGCCTCAGTGGTGGCGCCGGAACTCTATCGTCAGCTGGGTTGTGAGGTGATAGAGCTGTTTTGTGAAGTGGATGGTTCATTCCCGAATCATCATCCTGATCCGGGACAGGTCACAGAACATGGAGGCCTTGCAGCAGGCGGTGATCGAAAATCAGGCGGACCTGGGACTGGCTTTCGATGGTGATGGCGATCGGCTGGGTGTTGTGGATTCCGGTGGCAAGCTGATCTGGCCAGACCGCCTGCTGATGTATCTCGCCATCGATGTACTGACCCGCGAACCCGGTGGAGATATCATCTACGATGTGAAATGTACCCGGCATCTGGCGAATGTGGTGCTTGCCAATGGCGGCCGCCCGATGATGTGGAAGTGCGGCCACTCCATGCTGAAGGCGAAGATGAAAGAGACCAATGCCTTGCTGGCGGGTGAATTCAGCGGACATATCATGTTTTCCGAACGCTGGTACGGTTTCGATGATGGCCTGTACGCCGGTGCGCGCCTGCTGGAGATCCTGGCGCTTGATTACCGCACCAGTGCGGAAGCCTTTGCGGAGTTGCCGGAGAGTCTCGCCACGCCGGAATACAGTATCCCACTGCAGGAGGGCCAGGGGAGAGAATTGATGCAGATTATTAACCAGCAGCCCGACCTGCCTGGCTCACGCATGCTGAGAATCGATGGGTTGCGCGCCGAGTTTGAGCAGGGCTGGGGACTGGTGCGCGCGTCCAATACAACGCCATCGCTGGTGTTTCGTTTTGAATCAGATACCACGGACGGGCTGGAGTCTGTGAAGGGAATATTTCGAGGACTGATGAAAAATGTGGATCCAAACCTCAAGCTGCCATTTTAGGCTTTTATTTTATTGGGGGTTTCCGGAGGCATCATAGACTGGCGGAAATCCCGCTGTGACGACCTGATTTCCAAACAACACTATTTTTAGCAGTTAAAGATTAACCGATGACACTCAATTCAGAACAGGCAAGTAATGTTGCCCACGTTTTACACGCCGCACTACCCTATATTCAGCGTTTCAGTGGTAAGACCATTGTCATTAAATATGGCGGCAATGCCATGGTGGATGAGGCGCTGAAAGACAGCTTTGCCCGGGATGTGGTGTTGATGAAGCTGGTCGGCATCAACCCCGTGGTGGTTCACGGGGGCGGTCCACAGATCGGTAATCTTTTAAGTCGGCTGGGTAAGGATTCAGAGTTCATTCAAGGCATGCGGGTCACCGACAGTGAGACCATGGATGTGGTCGAGATGGTGCTCGGTGGACTGGTTAACAAGGATATAGTCAATCTGATCAACCGGGCCGGCGGATCGGCGGTGGGGTTGACCGGTAAGGATGGCGATCTGATCCGCGCCAGAAAGATGGTCATCAAAAGTTCTGCTGCGGATCTGGAAGCGACAGAGCTCATCGATATAGGCCATGTGGGAGAGGTTGAGAGTATCGACGCCAGTGTGGTGGACATGCTGGTGCATGGAAATTTTATTCCGGTGATTGCCCCCATCGGGGTTGGTGAGGATGGAAAATCCTACAATATCAATGCCGACCTGGTGGCTGGCAAGATGGCTGAAGTGCTGCAGGCGGAAAAGCTCATTCTGCTCACCAATACCCGGGGTCTGTTGGATAAGGATGGCGGACTGCTCACCGGCCTCACCGCCAGTCGAGTAGATGAACTGATCGCGGACGGCACTATCCATGGCGGCATGTTGCCGAAGATCGACTGCGCGTTGCAGGCGGTCAAGTCAGGCGTGGGCAGTTCACACATCATTGACGGACGGGTCGAGCACGCAGTACTGCTCGAATTGTTTACCGATGAAGGCGTAGGCACCCTGATCCGGCGGCGTTGATGAGCAAGGTTCCACGCAAGCAGCTTATCCTGGAATCTCTGGCACGGGAATTGGAACTCAATCCGGGAGGACGCATCACCACGGCATCCCTCGGCAAGGCGGCAGGGATCTCAGAAGCGGCTCTTTATCGTCATTTTGCCAGTAAGGCCAAGATGTTCGAAGGACTGATCGATTTTGCCGAAGAGAGTATCTTCGTGCGTATCAACCAGATCATGCAGGAGGAACAGGATGCGCGGTTGCGTTGTGGTCAGTTGCTCTATTTGCTGCTGGCATTTTCAGATCGCAACCCGGGCATCACACGGGTTCTGCTGGGAGATGCCCTGGTTGGGGAGACGGAGCGTTTGATGAGCAGGGTGGGACAGTTTTTTGCCAGACTCGAGACCCAGTTGAGGCAGATCCTGCGAGAGGATGAATGGCGCGGTGTGGGTAGTGGCAAGGTGGAGGTCAGTGTCGTGGCCAACCTTTTGATGGCCGTGGTGGAAGGGCGTATGCATCAATATCTGCGCAGCCGCTTCAAATCCTCGCCTCTGGAGCAATGGGAAGAGCAATGGGCGCTCCTTCAGACCAGTCTGCTCAGCGGAGTTGAGTCTAAGGCGCCGCGATAGCCGCCTGAAATCCTTGCCGGATATTTTCCACTTTTTCGCTTTCGCAGTATTCCACGCCTTGCGGCGAGTCTTCACACTGCAGATCCATGAAAATCAGCGTCTGTTCCCGCTTCGAATCCCGAATACGCGACAGCGTGATGCTGATATCGTTGTCTTGAATCGCGGTGCCGCTCATCAGAACATGTTCGGCATCCATCTTGATGGGTGTGGTTGTATGCTGCCGCATATAGGACTTGGCTCGCAACCAAGGCGCATCGCAGCGCTCGTCAGGACAGATATAGACATTCTTCAGTGCTTCAATAAAGGATTCGTTAGCCTCCTGTATCGGATCATTGCTCTCTTCGAGTTGTTTGAGTTCCCTGAAGCGATTCAGGTCCTGGGCAAAGGATTTGCGGATTCGATCCTTGTCATGTTCCCGATTGACGATAGACTGGTAAGCCTCTTTCAATGCCAGATTCTTCGAGGCAATCTCCTGTTCGAGGTTTTTTGAGATCCTTTTACCGCTGAGTTCTTTCGCGGCAGCCTCGCGCTGCATCTGTTCCAGTTTCAACTTAAGCCGCTTGATATTTGAATGGGTGATGGTTATGTAGGAATCGACCGCCTGGAGTTGACCGTCACGGGTCATGAGAATGTCGTCCTCCGTACGGAAGGTGCGCAGCAACACCCTGTCTGCTGCCCTCTGCTCATCGATCAAACGTTGGCGCTCCCGACGCAAACGCTCCATTTCGGCTTCCTGGCGGATCTGATCCGGGGTTTTTGCGGCGCCGATGGAATCCACAATGATGCCCCGTTCATCAAGATAGGAATGAGGACGTGTGTTGTCTGCAGGCGGGAGCCTGTCAGAGTAGTGAATGCGTCCCTCGTCATCTACCCATTTGTACAGTTTACCGGCCTGGAGTGGGAAGGGCAGGCAGACGATGAGGAGTAGTACTGTCAAATGAAGGATGGAATGCATGAATAGTCTGTCTCAAACACCTTGGTCTTCTAGAAACTGATCCATAAGCCTAATGAGGCCACCTGACTCTCGTGCAATGTCGTTGGTTTTAAACTGCTTGCGATAAGCATAGTTTGTGATCACACCTTATACTCTGAAACTTCGGCCCCATCAGAGGGTAAGGCATGACATGCTGCTAGACCAGACCTGATTGTTCCAAGTCTCCCATTTTGGTAATTAATTATACTGCTTGCGTCTGATTATAAGATAGCCAGTCTGTGGAACAGTTCACGCTTTTTCTCATTTCATTGTTTGGCTAAGCCTTTTTTAGCTTTCCCGGCGCAGGGCTGGACTGATTCAACTCCCGGTACTGAATTTTATGCAGGGCTGTTTTCTGGGTGATGATGCGCCATCGAAACGAGATTGATGAGGATTCGCAGTAGCAGGCACCGACTTTTTCAGACATTATTGAACAACTCAGCGCCCTGCAGCAGGTTCTTGACGGCCCGCAGGTTGCTTGGCTGTTTGCCCATGCCTGTCAATCCAGGCATGCAGCTGATCGATGAGCAGGTGAGTCGCGGGTGTTGCTTCGATGAAAAACTAAACGCCGTACTCTTTCCGATAAGCCCGAATGCGCTTAAGTGAGTCTTCCGATCCCTCCTTCTGCTCCAGGTACTCGATCAACTGCTCCAGGCGCACGATGGCGGTGACCGGCATATTGTAGTCGCCCTCTACCTCCTGAATCGCGGAGCGTTCACCCTGGCCGCGTTCCTGGCGGTCGAGGGCGATCACCACCCCGGCAGGGATAGCGTTGAGGCCTTGGATGATCTCCACCGACTCCCGCACCGAAGTCCCCGCCGAGATCACGTCGTCGATGATCATCACTCTGCCCTCCAGGGCATGGCCGACGATCACTGCCGCCTTCGCCATGGTCCTTCGCCTCCTTGCGATTGAAGGCATAGGGCACATCCAGCCCATGCTGATCATAGAGGGCGGCGGCGGTCACGGCAGCCAGAGGAATACCCTTGTAGGCGGGGCCGTAGAGCACATCCAACGCTATTCCGGAATCGACGATTGCCTGCGCGTAGTAACGTCCCAGGCGGGCCAGGCTTGCACCGGTATTGAACAGTCCGGCATTGAAGAAATAGGGGCTGATGCGCCCTGATTTGAGGGTGAACTCGCCAAAGCGCAGTACCCCGACGTCCAGGGCAAAATCGAGAAATTCGCGTTGATAGTCCTGCATGGGTAGGGTTCCTGTGATCAATTTGCCGCGTATTGTAACGCTTAACCTGGTTCAGGTGGATTGCGAAGCAAATTTAATCAAGCGATCGGTTCAACATGCCCTGGTGGCGGATGAAGTCGATGATCGGCTGCAGGCCGTCGCCATCCCGCAGGTTGGTGAAGACAAAGGGCCGCTCACCGCGCATGCGCCGGGCGTCCTGCTCCATCACCTCCAGGGAGGCGCCCACATAGGGGGCCAGGTCGATCTTGTTGATCACCAGCAGGTCGGAGCGGGTGATCCCCGGTCCGCCCTTGCGCGGGATCTTCTCCCCCTCCGCGACATCGATTACGTAGAGGGTGAGGTCCGCCAGTTCCGGACTGAAGGTGGCGGAGAGATTGTCGCCGCCGCTCTCGATAAATATCAGGTCCAGCTCGGGAAAACGCTGCTGCAGATCCTCTACGGCGGCCAGATTCATGGAGGCGTCTTCGCGGATCGCGGTGTGCGGGCAGCCGCCGGTCTCCACGCCGATGATGCGCTCCGCCACCAGCGCCTGGCTGCGGATCAGGAACTGGGCGTCCTCCTGGGTGTAGATATCGTTGGTCACCACCGCCAGTTCATAGTCATCGCGCAGGGCCTTGCACAAGGCATCCAGCAGGGCGGTCTTGCCGGAGCCCACCGGGCCGCCGACTCCCACTCGCAATGGAGACTGATTTATTGCCATTGTTATATTTTCCTCAGATAAACGGGGCTAATCTTGTTTTTGATTTTCATGATTCAATCAGCAAATAAATGCAGGTTATCCGTATGACGGTTTATCAAACAACCAGAAGTCATATCGTAATCTGACAGAATTAATAACCAGTCTCAACTTTGTCAGAAACCATCTGGGTTTTTTTTTGCTAGATTGTGCGATGTCATGGTTCACGCATAGTCAGTAGGTGTATAAATTAAGTCATGACGAGGGCAAGAATATCGTCCTTCGAATTAAAACTGGACGTGATTATCCATGTGCGGATGTTGTTTGATAGAGGGAACTAAGATGAATAGATCATTAATTCTGTTATTTATCCTTATCCTTTTTACCACCGTCTGCTGTACGACAGCGACGATAAGCGATCGGAACGCAGGGACCGAGAACAAATGGATCTTAGGGACCCACAGTCTTGCAATACCAGGGAAGAACTGGTCTTTACTCGTTGACCTGGCGGGCTTCAAGCTCGAAAAGGAAGTAACACTCCCCGACGCCTCAGCTACGATGGTGTACGCCTCCAATGGATCGACGCATCTGGTCGTCTCCGTCTATCTGGAAAGTCGGCCGGATCTCGATTCCACCGACGCGTGCAAGGCCTATTACTGGGGGAAAGCGTCCCAGAGCCCGATACCGAAGTCTGAAGTTCGACACGGGACATTCGGTTCCATGGCAACAGTCCATTTCCTCATCCGAGAATTCAAAGGTGTGTCCGTGATGCAAAAAAACGTCAACGGTTACCTTTATCACGACGGTGTCTGCGTCGATGTCCATGTATCAAAGGTCCACTACCAACCGAAGGACGAGGCGCTATTTGACGCCGTCCTTGAATCGGTACATATCCCTGAGCTTAATATTGCGCGCGCAAGCCAATCGACTAGTTTGGTTCGGCCTCCATTACTATCGGTGTTGAACACGCCAGAACTCCAGTGGGTTTTCAAACATATTTGCGTCCCGCTTCGGCAACTTCCCGCAGACGGTTACACCCAGGGTGACTTTGTCGAGGCTTACCTAGAGTTCTATCGTTCCCGTTGGGAAGTGAGTCTCGCTGCAATGCGAAACGGAGACCAAGATACATGGATAAAGTACTTCGCACCCATTTCGCACAGCATTATCGATTTATATTGGCCGAGCCGGGTGATTCGCGACTCAGAAGGTGCGATTATCAGGTTTCGAGACTGTAATAGCTTCGGTAACCTGCAAGGGATACTTCGTAACGAACACAGCATCTTCGGACCTTCGAGTAAAGACCTAAAAGCTGCAGATGTTTATGGCCTCCAAGTCATGAAAAAGTGGAAAGACGGTCGTCCTTTCGACGAGGTCGAAGAAATACTGCGCAGTGGTCCGATAAAGCTAGCCGAACCGAGTGCAAGCATTCCATTGGAGCGAAAGTGAATACAGCAGAAAATGTATAAACAATTCGCCCATACAGGATTTTATGGTGGTGATCTAAGAACGAAATAACCTTGTGTACTGTGTTTCGTGCCGACTGCTGGCGATCGCCAGGGCCGGATTGGAAGCGCCAACCTCCTCATCCTCCAGTTGTCTGGCGGGTTCGATCAACGCCGGGACTCGCGGGGCCAGGCGTTGCAACAGCTGCTGTCCCTGGGTCTGCCCCAGGGGGATGATCTTGACCGCCGCCAGCACCAGGTTTTCCAGCCAGCTCCAGACATAGCCCAGGGCCGCCTGTTCAATCGGGATCGCCCAGCGGTTGGCGGCGAAGGCGAAACCGGCCAGCTGAGTACGGGCCAGTGCCGGTTTCCAGGCTTCACTTCCCGGCAGCCCAAGCTTGACGATCAGTTCCGCCAGGGCGCGCCCACGGTTGGTCTCCTCCAACCGCAGCTCTGCGGTTTCCCGGCAGGCCAGCAGAAACTCGTTCCAGTACTGCAATTGTGATAAATCATCCTGTATAACGGCGGTATGCAAGCGAAACAGCAGCGGCAGATCCAGACAGGCCAGGCTGCTCTGCAGCAGGTCATCCATCCACTCCTCGAGATCAGCAGCGGTGTTGATCCAGCCGCACTCCACCGCCAACTCGATGCCCTGGGAATAGGTGAAGCCGCCGACCGGCAGGGAGGGGCTGATGAGTTGCATCAGCCGCAGCAGCGCCAGATCGGGATCAGTGCTGGTGGTGAGCATGGCTCTGTCCGCTGCCGCCATAGGCGCCGGGCTCGGGTTCGAAAGGGGCTTGTTGGACGGTCACCGTCAGACCCAGACCCTGCACCATCTCGTCCAGCACATGGTCGTGTTGATAACGCAGCAGTCCCGCTTCGATCTGCAGCGGCACATGCCGGTTGCCCAGGTGGTAACAGGCGCGGGCGAGCTGAAGGGGGTCTTTGCAGCGGACCTCGGAGACCGTTTCGGCGGCGGCCCGGATCATCACGGCCAGCATGCCATCCTCCGCGATCAGGCAGTCCCCGTCGCGCAGGCTGCTGCCTCGGGGCAGAAACAGGCCGGCCTCGCGCCCGTCATCCAGGGTCACCCGTAAGCGGCTCTTGATGCGGCTCTCCAGGGTTAGGGTCAGAGTGGCGCTGGTCTCAACCGGTTCACTGGCCTTGTGAATAAAACGCAGCATGTTCAGAACAAAAAGTAGCGCTGGGCAAGAGGCAGTTCATTGGCCGGTTCGCAGGTCAGCAGCTCGCCGTCCGCCCGCACCTGATAGGTCTGGGGGTCGACGCTGATCTGCGGCTGATAGTCGTTGAGCCGCATGTCGGCCTTGCTGATGTTGCGGCACTCCTTGACCACGCCAATGAGGTTCTTCAGCTCCAACTGCTCGTGCACCCCGGCGGCCTGCCCGGTGGCGGAGAGGAAGGTCATGGTGGTGGCTGAGCGGGCCCCGCCCAGAGCGCCGAACATGGTCCGGTAGTGCACCGGCTGGGGGGTCGGGATGGAGGCGTTGGGATCCCCCATGGGGGCGGCGGAGATCATCCCGCCCTTGATGATCAGGCTGGGTTTGATGCCGAAGAAGGCGGGTTTCCAAAGCACCAGATCCGCCAGCTTGCCGACTTCCAGCGAGCCCACTTCATGGCTGATGCCGTGGGTGATCGCCGGGTTGATGGTGTACTTGGCGATGTAGCGCCTGGCACGCAGGTTGTCGTGCTCCGCCGGGTCGTTGCTCAAACTGCCGCGCTGCACTTTCATCTTGTGCGCGGTCTGCCAGGTACGGCAGATCACCTCGCCCACCCGGCCCATCGCCTGGGAGTCGGAGGCGATCATGGAGAAGGCCCCCAGGTCGTGCAGGATGTCCTCGGCGGCGATGGTCTCGCGGCGGATGCGCGACTCCGCAAAAGCCACGTCCTCGGCGATGGCCGGCGACAGGTGGTGGCAGACCATCAGCATGTCCAGGTGTTCGTCCACCGTGTTCACCGTGTAGGGCCGGGTCGGGTTGGTGGAGGAGGGCAGCACGTTGGCCTGGCTGCAGGCCTTGATGATATCCGGCGCATGTCCACCACCGGCGCCCTCGGTGTGGTAGGTGTGGATGGTGCGTCCCTGCATCGCCGCCAGGGTCTGCTCAACGAAGCCGGATTCATTCAGGGTGTCGGTATGGATCGCCACCTGCACGTCCATGGCGTCGGCGACGGTAAGGCAGTTGTCGATGGCGGCGGGGGTGGTGCCCCAGTCCTCATGCAGTTTCAAACCAATCGCCCCGGCGGCCACCTGCTCCTCCAGGGGCTTGGGCAGACTGGCGTTGCCCTTGCCGAGAAAGCCCAGGTTCATCGGCAGCGCGTCGGCGGCCTGCAGCATGCGGTGGATGTTCCAGGGGCCGGGGGTGCAGGTGGTGGCGTTGGTGCCGGTGGCCGGACCGGTGCCGCCCCCCAGCATGGTAGTGACGCCGGACATCAGCGCCTCCTCCACCTGTTGCGGACAGATGAAGTGGATGTGCGAATCTATGCCTCCGGCGGTGAGGATCTGACCCTCGCCGGCGATCGCCTCAGTCCCCGGACCCACCAGGATATTGACGCCGGGCTGCACATCCGGGTTGCCGGCCTTACCGATGCCAGTGATGCGTCCGTTCTTGATCCCAATGTCTGCCTTGACCACACCCCAGTAATCGAGGATCAGGGCGTTGGTGATGACCAGATCCACCACATCTGCAGACGCCAGCTGGCACTGCCCCATGCCGTCGCGGATCACCTTGCCGCCGCCAAACTTCACCTCGTCGCCATACACGGTGTGGTCCTGCTCCACCTGGATGAACAGCTCGGTGTCCGCCAGGCGCACCCGGTCGCCGGTGGTTGGGCCGTACATCTCTGCGTAGGCTTGTCTGCTGATTTTTACCATGGTCTCTCTCCCCTAATCCAATTTGCCCATCACCGCGGCGTTGAAGCCATACACTTCACGCTTACCCGCGTAGGCCACCAGCTCCACTTCCCGGGTCTGACCGGGCTCGAAGCGTACCGCAGTGCCGGCCGGGATGTTCAACCGGAAGCCCCGGGCCTGTGCCCGCTCGAACTCCAATGCGGGATTGGTCTCGAAGAAGTGGTAGTGGGAGCCGACCTGGATCGGCCGGTCGCCGGTATTCGCCACGGACAGTGAAACAGTCTCACGGCCGGCGTTGAGTTCGATCTCGCCGGGCGCAGCGATGATTTCTCCTGGGATCATGTACGGCTCCTCATCTCTTGGGGTTTACAAAGGGGAGAGGCGTAGTTCTCCCCTTTGGTGGCAAGCAAAAACTGCATTTTTTGCGCAGCCATCAAACAATCGGATCGTGCACGGTGACCAGCTTGGTGCCGTCCGGGAAGGTGGCCTCGATCTGCACTTCGTGGATCATCTCCGCTACCCCGTCCATCACCTGGTCAGCGCTCAGTACGCTGCGGCCGAAGTCCATCAGTTCGGCCACACTACGGCCATCCCGCGCGCCTTCCAGAATGGCGCAGCTGATATAGGCCATGGCCTCCGGGTAGTTGAGCTTCAGCCCTCTGTCCTTGCGCCGCTCCGCCAGCAGGCCGGCGGTGAACAGCAGCAGCTTGTCTTTCTCCCGTGGGGTCAGCTCCATGGTGTGCTCCTCTTGTTTTCGATTTTCTTCTCAAATGTAGGTTGGGTTAGCGATAAGCGCGCCCCAAAGGAAGTACCCTTGGGGTGTAACCCAACAAAATCAAAAATATGTCGGATTATGCTGCGCTAATCCAACCTACACATTTTAGGTGGCCCAGATGCGGGGCGGACAGGCATCACGCCCCAGCAGCAGTGGTCGTGTGGTCCGCCAGAGGTGCTGGAACAGCCGGCGCGCCTCCTCGCTGGAATCACCCAGATAGCGGGCCACCAGCACTTCGCCCAGCAGGGTGATGCCGATATGACCCTGGGCCGATTGTGCCAACGTTTCTCTGGCCAGCTCAAGCATAGTCTGATCAGCCCCCGTGGCCAGCCAGCTGCCCGCCACTGGATGATTACGCAGGCTGGCCGCCCCCTGCAAGTCCCGATGTTCATTGATACGCCAGCGATCGATCAGCAGGGGGTGCTGCTCCCGGTAGAGGGCGAGTCGGAAACTGGCCTCTCCCGGATCAAACAACTCGCCGATCGCAGGACGGCCCAGGCAATGGATCTCCCAGCCGATAAACTGGGCAGTCCTGTCGAGCCGGATCTGGCTCTCCAGCTTCACCCGGGCGCCCGGGAAGAGGATGTTCTCCTGGGGCAGCCATTCCAGGATGCCATCGTTTATCTGCAGGACCTGCTGTTGCAGGGCGAGGGGACCGGCGCTGCGATAGAACTTGCTTGCGCCGGGTGTGGTGAGCAGGGCATGAGCTCCTGGCTGCACCTCCAGCTCGATATTCAGCCGATCACCCCCCACCACGCCACCCGGGGGATGCAGCAGATAGACATGACAGGGTGTCCCCTCCGGATAGAAGGGACGTTGTACAGTGAGAGGCCCCAGGTGTTGGCGTTCGCTGAGCAGGGTCTTTTCTCCGGGAGCAGTAAACCCCAGGCGAATGGACGCATGCCAACCAGCAGTGGTGTCGTCTGCGGGATGCATTGAGCGCGCGGTCTGGTTCATGGGTCGCAGGTTATACGGTCAGATATTCTTTCACCAGTTCCTCATGCAGCTCCGTTATCTCGCCGGTTGCGACCGCACGGCCACGGTCGAGGATACAGAAGCGGTCCGCCACACGCCGCGCAAAGGGTAGTTTTTGTTCCACCAGCAGCACGGTCAGGCCGATCTCCCGGTTGAGCCGTCTGATGATATCGCCGATCTCGTGCACGATGTTGGGCTGGATGCCCTCAGTGGGCTCGTCCAGGATCAGCAGCTTGGGATCGAGCACCAGGGCGCGGCCGATTGCCAGCTGCTGTTGCTGACCGCCGGAAAGGTCGCCGCCGCGCCGGCTCAGCATTTCCCTGAGCACCGGGAAGAGCTCGAAGATAAACTCCGGCACCTTGCGCTGTTTGTCGCGCCGCGCGGGCAGGCCGATCTGCAGGTTCTCCTCCACCGTCAACAAGGGGAAAATCTGCCGCCCCTGAGGCACGTAGCCGATGCCCAGGTTGGCGCGTTTCTCCGCCAGGGTCTTGCACAGGTCGGTGCCGCTGAACTCCATTACCCCATCCCGCACCGGCAGCAGGCCCATGATGCACTGCAACAGGGTGGTCTTGCCGACCCCGTTGCGGCCCATGAGTACGGTGCACTGGCCTTCTGGGACGTGGAGGTCGAGATCCCATAAGGTGTGGCTTTGGCCGTAGTATTGATTGAGTGCTTTAACTTCCAACATTAGATGGATCTCTATTCATGTAGGTCGGATGAGCGCAGCGTAATCCGACAGCCTTTATGAATTTGGTGGATTACACCCCAAGGGTACTTCCTTCGGGGTGCGCTTATCGCTAATCCACCCTAGATTTTCTACTCGCCCAGGTAGACTTCGACCACCCGAGGATCGCTCTGCACTTCGTCCATGCTGCCTTCCGCCAGCACACTGCCCTGGTGCAGCACCGTGACCTTGTTGGCGATGGAGCGTACGAAGTCCATATCGTGTTCGACAACCACCACTGAATGTTTTCCGGCCAGTGAGGTGAGCAGCTCAGCGGTGCGATCCATCTCCTGATGGGTCATGCCCGCCACCGGTTCGTCCACCAGCAGCAGATGCGGGTCCTGCATCAGCAGCATGCCGATCTCCAGCCACTGCTTCTGGCCATGGGAGAGGGAGCCGGCCCGTTGCTGCAGATGCTCCACCAGACCGACGGTCACCAGCACCTCGTGGATACGGTCCCGTTGCTCACCGTTGAGTCTGGCCCAGAGGGTCGGCCAGACCCGTTTGTCACCGGCCATCGCCAGCTCCAGGTTTTCGAAGACGCTGTGCTGTTCGAAGACGGTAGGTTTTTGAAACTTACGGCCGATGCCCAGTTCGGCGATTTCCGGTTCACTGAGACGCAGCAGGTCGATGGTCTGGCCGAAGAAGGCGCTGCCGCTGTCCGGGCGGGTTTTGCCGGTGATGATGTCCATCATGGTGGTCTTACCGGCGCCATTGGGTCCGATGATGCAGCGCAGTTCTCCGGCATCGATATACAGGGTCAGATCGTCGATGGCCTTGAAGCCGTCAAAGCTGACCGAGACCTCTTCCAGGTAAAGAACTGTACCGTGGCTGATATCCAGTTGCTGACCGGTAGTGGAGACCATGAAGTCCCATACCCGGTCGCGCCGCCAGGTGTCGCGAAAATCTTCCAAGCCGCTCATACCGTAGCCTCCTTGCGCCGCAGCAGGCCGGTGATGCCTTTAGGCAGGAACAGGGTGACCAGTACGAACAGGCCGCCGAGGGCGAACAGCCACATTTCCGGCAGGGCGGCGGTGAAATAGGTCTTGCCGTAGTTCACCATCAGAGCGCCGGCCACCGCCCCGTACAGGGTGGCGCGGCCCCCCACCGCCACCCAGATGACGAGTTCGATGGAGTTCAGCGGGGAGAACTCTCCCGGGTTGATAATGCCGACCTGGGGTACATAGAGCGCCCCGGCGATGCCCGCCAGCACGGCGGAGAAGGTGAAGATCCACAGCTTGACCCGTTCCACCTTGTAGCCGATGAAACGGGTGCGGTCTTCGGCATCCCGCACCGCCACCGCCACCCGGCCGAGCCGGGAGGTGACGATGGCGCGGCAGGCCAGATAGCCCAGGGCCAGGGCGATGGCCGAGGCGAGGAACAGGCCGATGCGGGTGGCATCCGACTGCAGACTGAAACCCAGGATGTCCTTGAAGTCGGTGAGTCCGTTATTGCCACCGAAGCCCATCTCATTGCGGAAGAAGGCGAGCATCAGGGCATAGGTCAGGGCCTGGGTGATGATTGATAGATAGACCCCGGTGACCCGGGAGCGGAAGGCCAGCCAGCCGAACACAAAGGCCAGCAGGCCCGGTGCGATCATCACCATCAGGGCGGCGAACCAGAACTGGTCGAAGCCGTACCAGAACCACGGCAGCTCCTGCCAGTTGAGGAACACCATGAAGTCCGGCAGATCAGGATTGCCGTAGACCCCGCGGTCGCCGATCTGACGCATCAGATACATGCCCATGGCATAGCCGCCGAGGGCGAAGAAGGCGGCATGGCCGAGGCTGAGGATGCCGAGATAGCCCCAGACCAGGTCCACCGCCACTGCCAGCAGGGCATAGCTGAGATATTTACCGGTGAGGGTGACCGTGTAGGTGGAGAGGTGCAGAGGATGACCCTCCGGCACTGCCAGATTGAGCACCGGGACAACTATCGCCACCACTAACAGCAGACCAAGGAAGATCTGACCGCCGCGGTCGCCTTTCAATATGTTAAATGGCTGCATAAATCAGTCTCCAGCAGCACGGCCCTTCTGCGGGAAGAGTCCGCGCGGGCGTTTTTGAATGAACAGAATGATGAACACCAGCACCAGGATCTTCGCCAGCACCGCCCCGGACCAGGGCTCGAGTATCTTGTTGGCGACTCCCAGGGAGAGTCCGCCCACCAGGGTGCCCCAGAGGTTGCCGACTCCGCCGAACACCACCACCATGAAGGAGTCGATGATATAGGCCTGGCCCAGGTTGGGGCCAACGTTGGTCAGCTGACTGAGTGCTACGCCAGCCACTCCGGCGATGCCTGAACCGAGGCCGAAGGTCAGGGCGTCCACCCGCGCCGAGCGCACGCCCATGGCGCGGGCCATGGCCCGGTTCTGCGACACCGCGCGGACCTGCAACCCCAGGGCGGTGCGTTTCAGGATCAGAAACAGGCCGATGAACACAAGCAGGCAGAACAGGATGATGTAGAGCCGGTTGTAGGTCAGGGACAATACGCTGTTGATCTCCAGCGCCCCCGACATCCAGTCCGGATTGGAGACCGGTACGTTTTGCGGCGAGATCAGGCTGCGCACCAGCTGCTGCAGGATCAGGCTGATGCCGAAGGTGGCCAGCAGGGTCTCCAGCGGGCGGCCGTAGAGAAAACGGATTACGCTGCGTTCGATGATGATTCCCACCAGCCCGGAGACGATAAAAGCAGCGGGAATCGAGAGCAGCAGCGAGACCCCGGCGTAGTCCGGCAGCAGTTGCTGGATCAGATAGGTGGTGTAGGCGCCAAGCATGATCAACTCGCCGTGGGCCATGTTGATGACCCCCATGACACCGAAGGTGATGGCCAGGCCGATGGCGGCGAGCACCAGCACCGAGCCCAGGCTGACGCCGAAAAACAGGGTCTCGAGTACGCTGAACAACTGTAGCTTGAACGAGATGTCATCCAACGCGCGTTTCGCGGCCTTGGCTATCTCGGGGTGGGTTGGGTCCTGCTCCAGTTGCGCCAGTTTGGCGCGGATCGCCGGGTTCAAATTACCGGATACCTGTGCAATGGCATCGAGCCGGACCTGTTGCTCGGGAGAGTCGAGCTGGGCGATGGCCAGGGCGGTCTGCAGGGCCTCTTTGATCTCGGCATTGTTCTCCTGCTCCAGGATGGTGCGAAACAGGCTGAGGCTTGTCTCATCAATATTACCTGACATCGATTTGATTGCTGACAGGCGGACCGCCGGGTCGGAATCGGAGAGATCGATCGAGGCCAGGGTATTGCGGATCTGGCTGCGCAGGGTGTTGTTGATGCCGATCTTTTTCAGCTTGCGCTTTTTGATGCTGCCCAGATCTTCGGCGGTCAGGGCGGAAGTGATCTGGTAGTGCTTGTCCGCTTTCTCCGCGATGACGATCTGTTTGTCGTCCTTCTTGATGAACAGGCGGTTGCTGAGCAGGGCATCGAGGATCATCTTGCTGCGTTCATCCCCGCTCTGGGCGATCAGCTCAATGCCCTTGGCTTTGTCGTCAAAACTCTTGGTCTTGAACAGCTCGAAGGCAGCCTCGATGGCCGCATCGTTGTTCTCCGCCATGGCCGCCGTGGCGAAAAGGGGCAGCCAGACGAGCAGCAGCAGTAACAGGCTGCGGTAGAGAGGTTTTCCGTGCATGTCTACCCGTGTGTATGGGTGCATGAGTCTTTACCTGGGTGCAGGGTGAATGACGAGAGGTTAACAGGACACCCCCCAGCAGGGGGTGTCACTATCACGACCGGATCAATAGTTTTGACCGGAGCACTTCTTGGTCTTGGTGTTGTAATTGCCGCAGGAGATCGGGCGGCGTCCAGTCGGCAATGATGTCCTTGGAGCCCGGCAGAAAATCGGACCAGGCATCACCCGGTACCGCGCCCTCGGTCCGCCAGACCACGCTGAACTGACCATCGTCCTGGATCTCGCCGATCAGTACCGGTTTGGTGATGTGGTGGTTTTTCAGCATCTTGGCGGTGCCGCCGGTCAGGTTGGGCACCTCGACACCGATGATCGCTTCCGCCACCTTGTCGGTGTCGGTGCTGCCGGCCTTCTCCACCGCCTTGACCCACATATTGAAGCCGATGTAGTGGGCCTCCATCGGGTCGTTGCTGACCCGCTCTTCGTTCTTGATGAAGGTCTGCCAGCTTTCGATGAAGCTGTCGTTGGCCGGCGCATCGACGCTCATGAAGTAGTTCCAGGCGGCCAGATGTCCCACCAGGGGTTTGGTATCGATGCCGGAGAGTTCTTCTTCGCCGACGGAAAAGGCGACCACCGGGATCTCCTCGGCGGAGAGACCCTGGTTGCCGAGCTCTTTATAGAAGGGCACATTGGCGTCACCGTTGATGGTGGAGACCACGGCGGTCTTCTTGCCCTCTGAACCGAATTTCTTGATGTCAGAGACGATGGACTGCCAGTCGGAATGACCGAACGGGGTGTAGTTGATCATGATGTCCGCTTCCGCCACGCCTTTGGCCTTCAGATAGGCCTCGAGGATCTTGTTGGTGGTGCGGGGATAGACATAGTCGGTACCTGCCAGTACCCAGCGTTTGACGCCGATATCATTCATCAGATAGTCCACTGCCGGGATTGCCTGTTGATTCGGTGCGGCGCCGGTATAGAAGACATTTTTGGAGGATTCCTCGCCCTCATACTGTACCGGGTAGAACAGCAGGCTGTTCAGTTCCTCGAACACCGGCAGTACCGATTTGCGGGACACCGAGGTCCAGCAGCCGAAGACCGAGGCGACCTTCTCCTTCTCGATCAGCTCACGGGCCTTCTCCGCAAACAGCGGCCAGTTGGAGGCGGGATCGACCACCACCGCTTCCAGCTTTTTACCGAGCAGACCGCCTTTCTTGTTCTGTTCCTCGATCAGCATCAGCATGGTGTCCTTGAGGGTGGTCTCGCTGATGGCCATGGTACCGGACAGGGAGTGCAGGATACCGACCTTGATGGTATCGGCAGCCGAGGCTATGGAAGACATTCCAATGGCTACTGCCACGACCGTGCCGGTGAACAGCTTTTTTAGGGGGGCTTGCAAAGGCTTCATAATATCTCCTCAGAGCTTGGGTTTACTTTAGTTATGCGAAGTCTGTGTTGCAGAGAGCTAATGAGCAAATGTCATGCCATCTAATTATCTATTCTGAATCAGTGAGTTGTTGCAGGTGTTTTGCTATTGGCTCTTTGCGGACGCACTAAAATAGTGCGTCCGCACCAGGGTGTTGGGCTGTTTTAAGGCATTGAATTCCTGACTTTGCCTGGCTGTCCGCAGCTAAGGGGCGTTTGTATGAAGATTTTTCGAGGTTACCAGGGAAGGATGCCTTTATAATGCCTGGGTTTTTTTGTATTTCACCCAGGGGGCTGAGTGGGGGAACGAGTGGATAAAGCAAGCAAGCCGGGTGGTTGGCTGGAGACCCTGAAGATCTACAGGCAGCCCAGGGTCCGCAGTATGCTGTTTCTCGGCTTTTCTGCGGGTCTGCCCCTGTTGCTGGTATTCGGCACCCTCTCTTTCTGGCTGCGGGAGGCGGGGATAGAGCGCAGCACGATCGGCTTTATCAGCTGGGTGGCCCTGGCTTACGGCTTCAAGTGGGTCTGGGCGCCCCTGGTGGATCGCCTGCCACTGCCCTGGCTGACCCGTTGGCTGGGCCGGCGGCGCAGCTGGATGTTGTTTGCCCAGTTGATGGTAATTGCCGGACTGACCGGAATGGCCCTCTCTGATCCACTGGATGGCCTTGTCCTGTTTGCTTCACTGGCATTGCTGGTCGCTTTCTCCTCCGCCACCCAGGATATCGCCATCGATGCCTACCGCATCGAGTCGGTTGAGGAGTTGTTGCAGGGCGCCATGGCCTCCAGTTATATGGTGGGGTATCGTCTGGCGATGATCATGAGCGGCGCCGGAGCGCTGGCGATTGCCGCCTATTTCGATCAGCTTGATGGTCTCTATCAGCAGAGCGCCTGGATGGCGGCCTATCTGAGCATGGCTGCTTTGATGCTGGTTGGTGTAGTCACCGTGCTGGTTATCGATGAGCCCGATGTCCATCCGGATCAGATGACTCAGGCGCGCGAGGCCAGAGCCGAGGCACGGATCGAACGGCAAAGCTGGCTGCCGGCCCCGTTGCGGGCCTTCAGTGAGTGGTTCTACGATGCGGTGATCAGTCCGTTTGCCGACTTTATCTTGCGCTATCGCTGGCAGGCCCTGTTGATCCTGGCTTTGATCGCCACCTATCGGATCTCGGATGTGGTGCTGGGGGTGATCTCCAATGTCTTCTACGTGGATCTCGGTTTCAGTAAAGCCGAGGTGGCGGCGATCACCAAGGTCTACGGGGTGATCATGACCCTGTTGGGCGCCGGGCTGGGTGGATTGCTGATGGTCAGGCTGGGGGTGATGCGCATTCTGTTTGCGGGAGGTCTGCTCGCGGCGGCAACCAACCTGCTGTTTGCTCTGCTATCCACTCTGGGGCACGATGTGATGATGCTTACATTGGTGATCTCCATCGATAACCTCAGTGCAGGGCTGGCCACTGCGGCCTTTGTGGCCTATCTTTCGAGCCTCACCAATGTCTCTTACTCCGCTACTCAGTACGCACTGTTCAGCTCGGTGATGCTGTTGCTGCCGAAGTTTCTCGGAGGCTTTTCGGGCGTCATGGTGGACGGGATGGGCTACCCGACTTTTTTTCTGATTACAACTTTGATGGGGGTTCCGGTGCTGGTGTTGATTCTCTTGGCGATGCGTTATGTTCCCTCCAGCGGGTACCGAAAACATGCTTGAACAGTCGAGTTATCTTGCGGCATTTGTAGTAGGCCTGCTGGGTGTAGGCCATTGCGCAGGTATGTGCGGAGGCATCATCGGCGCCTTGACCTTCGGTCTGCCGGAAAAGATCCGCGCCGATTTCGCCAGCACCCTGCCTTATCAACTGGGTTACAACCTGGGACGGATCACCAGCTATACCGTGGCAGGCGGCATCATGGGAGGATTGGGTATGCTGCTCGCGGAGATCATGCCCATCTATATCGCCCAGCAGGCCCTGCTGGTTATTGCCGGGCTGTTCATGATCTTTCTCGGACTCTATCTGGGAGGCTGGTGGCTGGGGTTGTCCCGCATCGAAAAGCTGGGCGGCGGTCTCTGGCAACGCATCGAACCCTATGCCCGGAAACTGCTGCCCGTGCATACCCCCGGTCAGGCCTGGCTGTTGGGCCTGGTCTGGGGCTGGATTCCCTGCGGCCTGGTCTACAGTATGCTGGTCTGGACGGTGTCCTCGGGCAGTGTGGTCAAAGGGGCGGGTCTGATGCTCGCTTTCGGCCTGGGCACCCTGCCCAGTGTCTTCGCCATGGGACTGGTGGCGGGCAGCCTGGCTCGCTGGTCAAAGGATATCCGGGTGCGGCGCTTCGCCGGCCTGACCGTCATTCTGTTTGGGATTGCTACTTTGTGGCAGGTTTTCTAGCGGCGGCGTCAATGTCATCACTGATACTCTATTCCATAATTGAATCCCCCGGACATCCGGATTTCTCCGCACTCTACCGGCAGCTGAAGTTCACCGAGCTCCAGTTCAAGTCGATGCGCAAGGCGATGTCACATCTGAAAAAACAACCGCCGGACTTTGTGGTGGCCGAGTTTTTCTACGGCTATGCCAACAACTATGCCGGGGTAAATATCAGCAACCTGGATGTGTTTCTGTTCAGTCTGCAGAAATATGCGCCACAGGCCAAAGTCATCGTCCTGGTGGAGAAGAAGGAGCGGGGGTATGTAGATCCTCTGAAACGGATCTTTCCACTGCATGCTGTGTTGCAGCACCCTGTAACTCAAGAGGATGTCAGACAATTCCTGATTACCGGCGCTGTTTAAATTGCATAACTCCCGGTAACACTGCTTCGGTTGTCTTGGATAAAAATTTTACGGGGAGTAATGTATCTGGCAACTATTCAGATTGCTGCAAAAAAAGTGATATTTGATTGTGGCCGATTATTATAGAGCGCCGTATGAGGCTGCTTCATCAGGAGAAGTGCTTGTGAAAGATTTGATTTGGAGCAAAACGCTGAGTGTCGACGTCAAGGAAATAGATGAAGATCACCGCAGGCTTGTGGAACTGCTGAATATCCTCAACCACTCGGTAGTGGAAGGGGATGCGACAAACTATATCGAGGCGGTGCTGGAAGAGCTGATAAGTTGCACCGTATGGCACTTCAGGCATGAAGAGCGGTTGATGCTGAAGTATGGCTATGAAGGTTTTATGGAACACAAGACGGAGCACCAGGAGTTGATCGATAGCGCCAAGGCGCTGCAGCAGAGGTTCCTGCAGGATGGCAAACTGCTTGTAAGTAAAGATATCGAGTTTCTGGAGCATTGGTTGACCGAGCATATACTGATAGCCGATATGGAGTTGGGCGCTTATCTCGTCAAGGTGATGTAGGTTGCTTGTGAAAGCCCTCCGGTCAGTACCGCTGTCATCAGTATTGGCCCGCAATGGGCAGGCACCTTAATCTGAGCAGTGAAAATATTCGTTTTCGATCGTCCGGTTCGAGGTCGGTTTCGTCAATCTGGCTACAGGTTGTAAGTGCCGGATATTTCCCCGAATGCTGGATACGTTTTAACAGCAGCCATTTGAGTTGAGCAACATAGCTCAATCATCAGATCGCCGATTAACTGCTTACTGATTGGAACGGCAACCGGGAAGGACTGACATAGCCGGCGGCCCGCTGGATGAGTTCAGGGCCGGCACCTGGTTTGTGCGCCTCTTCGCTGATCAGACGCCGCCATCTTCTGGCGCCGGGACAGCCATGGAACAGACCCAGGATGTGGCGGGTAATCTGGTTGAGGGCGATGCCCTGTTGCATCTCCCGCTCGATAAAAGGCAACAACCTGTCGAGCACCTGATGGCGACTGGGTATCGGGTGAGAGTCTCCAAAAATCAGTCGATCAGCATCCGCCAGTATCCAGGGATTATGGTAGGCCTCACGGCCGATCATCACGCCATCCAGTTTTTGCAGATGTGATTGCGCCTGTGCCAGACCGGTGATGCCGCCGTTGAGGGTGAACCCCTGCTGCGGATATTCCTGCTTGAGCTGTTCCACGACGTCGTATCGCAGCGGCGGTATCTCGCGGTTCTGCTTCGGACTGAGTCCCTGCAGCCAGGCCTTGCGTGCGTGAATGATGAAGTGGTCACAACCCGCCTCGATCTGCGTCTCGATGAATCGGCACAGCGCTGCATAGCTGTCATTGTCGTCGATACCGATGCGGGTCTTGACCGTGACCGGGATGGCTGCGGCCCCTTGCATCGCCCTGACACAATCCGCCACCAGGGCAGGCTCCGCCATCAGGCAGGCGCCGAAGCGACCATTCTGAACCCGGTCCGAGGGGCAGCCCACATTCAGGTTTACCTCGTCATAACCTGCCGCCTCGGCGAGTAGGGCGCATGCGGCCAGTTGATTGGGATCGCTGCCGCCCAGCTGGATCGCCACCGGGTGCTCACTCTGGTCATATCTCAGGAAGCGTTCCGCATCACCATGCAGCAGGGCGCTGGTGGTGATCATCTCGGTATAGAGCAGGGTGTGTTTTGTGATCAATCGGATAAAAAAGCGGAAATGCCGGTCGGTCCAGTCCAGCATTGGAGCAATAGATAGCTTTCGGGAAAATTTTGACAGCATGGCGTGAGTCTATCAGGAAAAGTGCCGATACTCCGTCAAGATGGTATTGATGGATTCAGAGTTTCTGTAGTGTTTCGCATCAAGACGCAATGCACAGGCAATCCTGAGTATTGGCAAGCGCTGTGCTATCTGAACGATGGGTTATTTTTGAGGAGATTTGAAATATCTTGTAACAAATAACAGAGTTCGAACAATGGCAAAGGACATGTACCTGACCTATATAGAAGTTGAGTGCTTTGAAAAGGTACGGAATCATTAATCGTGAGAAATTCACCACTAAAGGTTACGTCTCCCTACCTACCTGCTTGTTGTAGAGGATAGGTAGTTTGATGCAACTTAAGGAGGTTGCGACATGAAGCGGAAACATCTCAAACATGTTGTGCTGGCGATTTTTGTTGGTTTGTTGATTCTGTCTTGGGTGGGAACCGTGAATGGAATGGCTGGATAGGCTGGTTTCCAGGGCTTTGTTGGTCTGACCTGATCAGACCAGTATGCTAAGCCGTTGGTAGCTTGGAATCGTAGCGAGTTCATCCCACAGATCATTGCTCATTTGATGCTGGAATTGTTTGTGAGAACACCCCGCGAAAATGCACCAAACAGGGCAGGCAGCACAAACAGGGTCAAGAAGGTGGACGAGACCATCCCGCCGATCACCACTGTGGCCAATGGCCGCTGCACCTCTGAACCGATCCCGGTGGCGAACCACAATGGGATCAGTCCGAAGACTGTGGTCAGGGCCGTCATCAAGACCGGTTGCAGACGCGACAGGGCGCCATTCTGGATGGCATCCCGAAGGGAATTCCCGGCCTGCAGATTCTGATTAATGGCATTCACCATCACCACCCCATTCAGGATGGCGATGCCAAACACCGCAATAAACCCGATCGAGCCTGGGACCGAAAGATAGAGGCCGGTCCAGTAGAGGGACAGCACGCCGCCGATCAGCGCCAGAGGCACATTGAGCATGATCAACAGGGCCTGGCCCACCGAGTGGAAGGCGAAGTAGAGCAGCAGGAAGATCAGCCCGAGAGACAGGGGCACCAGGATCAGCAGACGTTGCTGGGCCCGCTGCTGGTTCTCGAACTGACCACCGAAGACCACCGAGTAACCGGGTGGCAGGTCGATCTCCGCCGCGATGCGCTTGCGCAGTTCCGCCACCAGTCCGCCCATGTCGCGGCCAGCTACATTGGCCTGGATCACCACCCGGCGTTGCACATCGTCGCGCCTGATCTGTGGTGGCGCGGATTCGATCGCCAGCTCGGCGACTTCTCCCAGGTGCACCCAGGCCCCGCCAGGCGCCTGCAGGATCAGCTGTTTCAAGGACTCGATATCCCGGCGAAACTCCTGGGCCAGGCGCACATTGATTGCGTAGCGCTCGTTGCCCTGGATTACCTGGCCGGCGGATGCGCCACCGATACCCCGAGATACCAGATCCATCACCTGGGCCACCGGAATCCCGTAGCGGGCCAAGCGTTCCCGTTTGGGACGGATAGTCAGCTGGGCCTCGCCGGCAATCGGCTCCAGCTCGACGTCCCGGGCGCCCTCCACCTGGCGCGTGAGGTATTCGATGGCCTGGCCTTGCTCCTGCAGAATCTGCAGATCCGGCCCGAACAGTTTGATCGCCAGCTGCGCCTTGACACCGGAGAGCAGTTCGTCCACCCGGGTGGCGATGGGTTGGGAGAAGCTGAAGAGCAGTCCCGGGTGCTCTTCGAGTGCAGCTTCAAAGCGTTTCTGCAGGGCCGGACGGTCGGTGGCGCTGCGCCACTGGTCGATCGGTTTGAGCCCCACGTAGATCTCGATATTCGAGACCGGCTCCGGATCGCCGCCCAGCTCCGGACGTCCAATCCGGCTGGAGGCATAGTTGACCTCAGGGAAAGTCATCAAGCGTTGTTCGAGTTGCGAGGCGACTTGCAGTGCGGTCTGCAGGCTGGCGGACGGAGCCAGAGTGACCCGGATATTCAGGGTGCCCTCCTCCAGTTCCGGTACGAATTCGGTGCCCAGTCGTGGCAGCAGCAGGATGGCCGCCGCGAACATCGCCAGGGCTATCAGCAGCACCAGCCATTTCACGCGTAAGGTAACACTCAGCAGCTGGCGGTAGAGCCACAGCAGCGGAACGAGTAACGGACTGTTGTGTGGTTTGAGGTTGCGTCGAAACAGATAGGTCGCCAACGCGGGTATCACCACCAGCGCCACTGCCATGGAGGTCAGCATGGCCAGCAGGATGGAGATCGCCATGGGTTGAAACAGCTTGCCTTCAACTCCCTGCAGGGCGAACAGGGGGGCGAACACCACGATGATGATCATCACCGCGAAGAAGACCGGTCGGCCAACTTCCCGGGCCGCCTCCTGGATGCGCAGCGGCGTTCCGCCGGTGCTAGAGGCTTCACTATCGACGGGCTCGGGCAGGGAGAGATGGCGGAAGATGTTCTCCATCATCACCACCGAACCGTCCACCATCATACCGATGGCGATCGCCAGGCCGCCGAGGGACATCAGGTTGGCCGACAGCCCCCACCAGCTCATCAGGCTGAGGGCCAGTCCTACCGAGAGGGGCACTGAGATCAGCACCAGCAGGGTGGCCCGCAGGTTGATCAGGAACAGCAGCAACACCACCAGGATCAGCACGAACGCCTGGGCGAGCGCCCGGGTGACGGTGGAGACAGCCTGTTCGACCAGTTCCGCCTGGTCATAAAAGGGCTCGATCACCACGCCTGCAGGCAGTGCCTGCTGGATCGCGGGGAGGCGCTGCTTGACGGCATCGATGGTCGACTTGGTGTTGGCGCCCAGGCGCTTCAAAACGATGCCGGCCACCACTTCCCCCAGGGGTTGCGGCCGGCCTTCGCGGTCACGACGCGTCATACTGACCGCCCCCTGGCGGATCTCCCCGCCGAAGGCCACCTTGGCGATGTCGCCCACCCGTACCGTCACGCCGTCCACATCCTTGAGCGGGATACTGGCGATATCCTGTAGTCCCTCATCTCCGGCGCGCAGCCAGCCAACCCCGCGAATCGTCAATTGCTCCGCGCCGCGCTGCAGATACCAGCCTCCTGCATTTCGGTTGTTGGTCTCGATGGCGGAGCTGATCTGCTCCAGGGTGATCTGGTAGGCAAGCAGCTTGAACGGGTCCACCCGCACTTGATATTGGCGCACCTCGCCCCCGTAGGAGAGCAGGTCGGTGATGCCGTCGACCGGCAGCAGCAGCAGTTTGACGACCCAGTCATTCAGGCTGCGCAGCGCCATGGCGTCATATTGCCGGGTATCTTCCGAGCGCAGGATGTATTGATAGACCTGCCCCAGCCCGGAACTGTTCGGTCCCATCTCCGGGTTACCGACCCCGGCGGGGATCTGCTCCCTGGCGGCCTGCAGGCGTTCGAAAACCAGCTGGCGGGCGAAGTAGATGTCGGTGCCCTCACGGAACACGACGGTGATCACCGAAAGTCCGGTCTTGGAGATGGAGCGGACTTCCTGCACGTCAGGCAGGGCGTACATCACCGCCTCGATGGGGTAGGTGATGAGCTGTTCCACCTCTTCGGCAGCGAGACCCTGAGCCTCGGTGTTGATCTGTACCTGCACATTTGTGACGTCGGGAAAGGCGTCCAGGTTGAGGCGGGGGATCAATGCAGTTGCCATGGCAACCACTGCAATCAGCCCGAGCAGCACCAGCAGGCGGTTACTCACGGACCAGTCGATCAATCGATTCAGCATGCCGCTGTCCGCCTAATGGTTGTGGACTTCGAAGCCGGACTTGGCCAGCTCGGACTGCAGAAAGAAGGCGCCCTGGGTCACGACCCGGGTGCCTGGGGCGAGCCCGCTAATCACCGACCGTTCCGATAACTGGCGGATCACTTCAACTTCCCTGGCCATGTATTCACCGGGTTGCTGTTCCACGAAGACCTGCCAGTGTCCGTCGGGGCTGCGCTGCAGGGCATGGGATGGCAGGGTGATGCCGCTGGCGACATTCTCGTCAGTCTGGATTTCCACCGTCACGAACTGTCCCGGATGCAGGTGATCTCCCGGATTGGAGATCTCCAGGCGGACCGCCAGGGTCCGGGTGACTTCATCCAGGGCATGGTGTTCCTGAATGACTTTGCTGGGAATCCACTCCTTGCCGGTATGCACCCGGGCCGGGGTGTTGATGCCGATATGGTGGACCGCCAGCGGATCGAAACGCGCTTCAACCCAGAGCCGGGACTCGTCGGTAATCTCGAACAGCAGATCGCCGGGCTCCACCATCTGGCCGATGACAAAGCTGTCGCGAATCACCGTGCCTGCCTGGGGGGAGAGCAGCTTAAACTGACCGTCGGCCTGACTGGCGAGTCCGGCTTTGATAAAACCGTCCAGTTGACTGACACTCATACCATAGGCCAGCAGCCGCGCCCGGGCCTGCTGCAGTGCGATCTGGGCCTCCTGGAAGCGGCGTTCGGAGACCACCTTTCTGCCCAGCTTACTGACCCGCCGCCATTCATTGTCAGCCGCCAGAATTTCCCCCTGAGTTTCGGCCATGGCGACGCTCGACAGGGTCACCAGCGGCTGGCCCTTGGCGACATGATCTCCCAGGTAGGCATGGCGTTCCACCAGTTGGGCCTGAATGCGTGGGGTGACCCGGCTGGTGGCGTAGCTGTTGAGCCTGATTTCACCGGGGGCCTTGATCCAATCCACAGTGGTTTCGAGGGCTACCGTTTGCACGACTATGCCAACACGTTCCTGCTGTAGTTTGCTGAGTTTGACCTGGTTTGTCTCTTCGCTCCCATGCTCATCGCCATGTGCGTATTCCTCATGTCCAGGTTCCCCATGCCCAGGTTCCTCATGTCCGGACCCAGACTGCTCCATTTCATGGGGTTGATGATCCGCCTGGACAGGGATGGCAGCTGACTGTTCATGGTCATGTTCGTGGTGGCGATCTTCTTCCGCATTCAGCCAGGCGACAGGCATCAGGATGGGTAAAAACAGGCAAAAACCTAATAACCGTTTGATCATGGCTTATCGCTCCTGCATGCTAATGTTGAGCCATTCGAATAAACTGCCCGAGGCGCTGAGCCATTCGATCCAGGCGTTCCAAAGTTCCCCATGCAGTTGGACGCTGGCTATTTGGGTGTCCAGGGATTGTCTTACCTGCATTAAATAATCAGTGGTGTTCATCTCACCTGCATGCCACTGCTGCTTCAGCAGGTCGAACTGTTGCTGCAGACTGGCGCGGCCCAGGGCTAACCATTGTGACCAGGCCTGATAGGTCAGCATGTATCGCTCCTGCGCACTCGCCAATCTGGCCTCGGCGCTGCGGAATACCTGCTGAGCGAGCTGCTCTTCCTGTGCAGCCTCGGCATGAGCCGCATCAACCCCACTCTGGAAGCTGTTACGCAATTGCAGCGGAATTGACAGCGAGAGGCCGATCAAGAAATCGTTGTCTTCACTGCCTGCTGAGACCCCCAGAGTTGGATCTGCCTTGTTTTCCTGGCGTGTGGCGTTGATCTTCAGTTGGGATTTACGGACTGCCAGATGGGAGGCGATAACCCGTGGATGACGCTCTGCGAGTGCCCCCAGCCTCTGCTTGTCATCCAGTCTTCCGGGCAGGTTCACGGGCAACTTAACGCGGTGATTCAAAGCCTCGCCAGTCAGTCTGAAGAAATTATTTTTGGCCTGAATCAGACTCACCGCGTTATTCACATGCTGCATTCTCGCCTCCGCCAATGTGAGGCGAGCAAGCTCGAGTTCTGCCTGGGGGATGTCTCCGGCAAGATGGCGTTGTTCAGCCAGGCGGACGAAGTGTTCGAGGGATTCGGTGCGCTGTATCGAAAGTTGGGTTATCCGGTGATGCAACTGGATGGCGCCGGTGGCGAGTAAAACTTCCTCTGCTTTGTCCAATTGAAAGGCTGCCAGTTTCGCTTTGGCTTCGAGCAATTCTGCATGGGCAACTTGAGAAAGTGATTCCTGTTTATCGTGCCAGTCGATGGTTTGGCTGATGCCGATTGTGTAGGTATTGATGTCTGTGCGTTCAGCCTCAAGACCCAGCTGCGGATTATGCAATGGCAATTCACTGCCGGCATGGCGCGCCTTGAAACTGGCCATGGCCGATTTTGCGGCCTGGATTTCCAGGTTGGATTCAAGCGCGCGCTGTACTATGCCTGCCAGCTGGTTGATTTGTGCAGGCGTTGTGCCGTCTGTTTCTGCTGCTGCGGGCGAAACCCAGAGGATCCATGTCAGACCGCCGGCGAGCAGACGAGACAACCTCCAATCTGTAGATAACGACATAGTTTGATATCCGAAAAAGATGAGCATCAAGTGCTGACAACACCTGTTTTTCCGATCCAGGGAACAGCTGGTCAGTCTGAATTAAGTCTAATTAATTCAGGTGGTTATCGGAGGGCGATATAACACTATGGGGGGCGGTGTGGTGGATGGGGCGGCATAGGGGGTCCTCATGCCGGCCAGACTGGCAGTCAGTCCAAACATATCCGTATTGATCAGCCCCAGCAGATGGATCAGGCCATGACAGCAGTGGTCACAGTCGGCCTCGCTCTCCTGGTGATCGGCATTGTGAGCCGGATGGTGAGAGAAGAGGGATTCTGAATCCAGGAATGTATCTCCGTGCGCATCAGCCAGCACCACCATCCCGTACCCGAGATTGGAGATCACCAGCCAGCAGATAAGCAAAACGCGAAGCATGAGAATAACGTTTTTGTTTTAATAATTATCGGGGCGGACATGAATCCTGTTCAGAAAACCTACGCGATTTGTCGCTATAGGGCAAGTTCCTCCCCCTGTCTGGCTGATTCTTCCTGGTCCCTTGAAAAAAGATTGATGCCTGAAAAAAGCAACAGGCAGATGCTTTTAATTCAAGAGAATGGCAACTCAGAGCGTTACGCACCTCTGCATTGGAGGACAAGTTTGTTTAATTTTTGATAAGCAGATACGGGTTTGCAAAATCAAGGAAATGTCAGGCTGAACGCTAAGATAGTATGACTGATCGTCACTCTTTGCAAAGTAGAGATAGCCAACAAATCATGCCGGATTTGCAAATCCCTGGATTGAAAATAATCAAAGAGATAGGCAGGGGGGGCATGGCCAGGGTCTATCTGGCGCTGCAGGAGTCACTGCAACGGCCTGTTGCGGTCAAGCTGCTGGACAATCCCGATATCCCAGGATTTCATGAGCGTTTCATGAAAGAGGGGCGCTTCCTGGCGGCCCTGGGGCATTCCAATATCGTCGAGGTTTACGATGTAGGGGAGTGTGAAGGAAATTATTTCATCACCATGGAATATCTGCCGGGGGGTGACCTCAGGAGCAGAATTCAGAAAGGCATGAAGCCGGGCCTGGCGTTGAAGGTCGCTATGCGGATCGCCAGCTGCCTCGATTATCTGCACGAGCAGGGGATTGTCCACCGTGATCTGAAGCCCTCGAATATCCTGTTTCGGGCTGACAGCAATCCAGTCATAACCGATTTTGGGATCGCCAAATTGCTCCATGAGAAGGGTGATTTGACGCTTGGGGGGGCGATTCTGGGCAGCCCCTCCTATTTAAGTCCGGAGCAGGCCGGCGCTGCCGGGAAGGTTGATGGTCGAAGTGATCTCTACAGCCTGGGTGTCATCCTGTTTGAAATGCTGACTGGCGAGCGGCCATATCAGGGAGAAAATTTTGCTGCTGTGATCATGGCGCACCACAGAGACCCGATCCCGAAACTCCCGGGGGCCCTGTCTCACTACCAGCCGGTTATCGATCGGCTGCTGTGCAAGGAGGTGGAAGGCCGCTATCAGAATGGGGTGGAACTGATTCAGGCGATTCGCGGCCTCACCACGGCGGAAATTCACCAACTGCCGGGAAGTTCACCTCAGCCATCCCCTCAACCGCCAGTCATTGAAGGATCCAAAGCGCCGCCAGCCAAGAGATCGAGAGGATTCCGCTTCAAATTGCTCTTTCTAACCATGCTGCTTTTATCAGCCGCTGGCTTTTTATTGTTCAAAGCTCCTCTGCATGAGCCTGCTAAGCAGCAGAATGTGGGGGTGGAACAAAAGCCGGCCGTCCAACCGGAAATCCCATTGGCAGAGAGTGTGCTGCAGCAGCTTCCGGAACCGGTCATTCAGCCGGTTGTGTCCAAGCCTGCGGTCAGTGTCGTGAAAAGACGCCCAAGCCCTCAGCAGCGGGTCCAACCGAAGCTGAGCAAAGCCGATCAATTGCTCAGTCTTGCCTATCAACGTATGGATTCCTTGCGTCTGAGTTTCCCGAAAGGGGACAGCGCGTATGACTATTTCCAGCAAATTCTTGCGCTTGATCCGCAAAACAAGGCCGCCAAAGCGGGTATCCGGCAGATCGTGCGCTGGTATATCAACAAGGCCGAACAGGCTCTGACCGATGACAAGATCAAGCAGGCCAAACGCTATGTCGACCGCGGGCTGACGATCAACAGAAATAATCCACGTCTGATTGCACTGCAAAACAGGATACAGACTCCAGTAGCAGTCAATGCGAAGGTCTTCGATCCATTTGAGATCCTGAACTACTGAAATTTCCGAGTCTTCCGCTACCCGATAAAGCTTGTGAACACTCTGTGTGATTGTTCCATAATCAAGGGATGTGTCGAACCCTGTTGAAAAAGCCCGAGCAAGATGCGACTCGATAGCGCTATTCCGCAAAGGGTAAAAAATATATTGAGGTGATTCAGGATGTGATCCGGCAGAACGATCTTGCGCTGCCGGATGGTCAGACGCCACAGGCGTGATCTGTGGAACCGGTATAAACCGGTCCCAGAGATTGTGAAAGAACGATCGATGCGGTTTGCTGCAAAGGCGTCAAGCGCTGAGACGCCGACGCCTCACTCTTCAGTCGTTGTATCCATAATTTTCCGCCACATAATCGATATCCTTATCTCCACGCCCGGAAAGATTCACCAGGATACTCTCTCCCGGGTGATCCGGGGCCATACGCATGGCGTGGGCCACGGCATGCGCACTCTCCAGGGCTGGGATGATGCCCTCCAGGCGCGAAAGTTTGTAGAAGGCATCCAGGGTCTGGTCATCGGTGACTGCCGAGTAGAGCACCCGGCCTATCTTATGCAGATAGGCATGTTCAGGTCCGACTCCAGGATAGTCCAGGCCTGAGGCAATGGAATGCACCGGTGCTGGCTGACCCTCGTCATCGGTCAGCACCAGAGAACGAAAACCGTGGATCTCGCCATCCGCGCCATAGGTGATGGTAGCGGAGTGCTCACCCAGTCGGGTGCCTCGTCCCAGGGGTTCTACGCCATGCAGGGTGACCTCCTCCTCGTCGATGAATCCCTGGAAGATGCCCATCGCGTTGGAACCACCGCCGACACAGGCGACGACATGATCCGGCAGTTCGCTGCTGGTCATCTCGGCAAACTGGACACGGGCCTCCTGCCCCACGATGCGCTGGAAGTCCCGCACCATTTTTGGGAACGGGTGGGGTCCAACTACTGAACCAATGGCATAGATGCTTGTGACCGGGTCTTTCAAGTAGGACATAAAGGCCGAGTCTACGGCCTCTTTGAGGGTACGGCCGCCAAAGCCCACGGGCACCACTGTCGCACCCAGCAGTTTCATGCGCACCACGTTGGGATGCTCTTTCTCGATATCCACCTCACCCATGTGGATCTCGCACTCCATACCAAAATAGGCGGCGGCGGTGGCCAGGGCCACACCGTGCTGGCCGGCGCCGGTCTCGGCAATCAGGCGTTTCTTGCCCATGTGTTTGGCGAGCAACGCCTCAGCCATGCAATGGTTGAGCTTATGGGCGCCGGTATGGTTGAGGTCTTCACGCTTCAGGTAGATGCTGGCGCCACCCAGGGATTCCGAGAGATTACGCAAATAGTGAACCGGCGTCGGACGCCCCTGAAAATGCTTGCGGATGTATTTCAGTTCATTCTGGAACTCAGCGGAGAGGGAGATCCGGTCATAGGCCGCCGAGATCTCAGCAAATGGCTGCTCCAGTTCAGGGGGGAGAAAGGCCCCGCCATATTCACCAAACCAGCCGTTTTTATCCGGATGTGTTTTCAGATAGTGACCGCTCATGATACTCCCCTTATTGTTCTGGAAAATCTTACATTCTAAAGCACTCTTGCATCAGCGGCATCTTCGCAAGATATGCAGCAAATGCATACACTGAAAGCACGTTTTTTTGTCGGCTGAAGATTCAACTTGCCTGATAGGGGGAAATCCTCAGCAAGAGGGCGTAGTTCAAGCTGAATCTTTGAATATAAAATTGATAGCCCAAAGCTAGTAAATCCTGAGAAATGCAGGTATCAATCAGGGGTTTCCAAGCAGCACGGAGATGTGGTCGATGACAAGTATCAATACTCCTAAAAACAACAGGCAATACATTGATAACAGAAGGGAATCCAGGTGGATTGTGTAGAGCTTCAGGTAGCTTGAACATATCAGCGCTGAGCAGTCATTAGCGGGTTTTATCCGATTCCCTTCTTTCCTCTGTTCTCGTTTAGAGCTATTCACTCTGACCCGAATTTCTTTTAAGGGCTGGATAAAACGGTTAGCCAGGGTTGTTTGTCTTTGCACCCATCTTTAGTGGTGAGGCAGGGGATACAGAGAACGTCTCTGCGCCATACTCCGGTGAAATCCTGTGACCCTTATTTTTCAAGGCCCCTAACCGTAACGGCCTTCGATATAATCTGCAGTCTCTTCTTTTTTAGGGGTGATGAAAAGCTTGGTGGTTTCCTGGTGCTCGATCACCTTGCCCATCAGCATGAAGATGCACTCTTCGCTGGCCCGCTTGGCCTGGGACATGTTGTGGGTAACGATCAGGATGGTGTACTCGCCGCGCAGTTGCCAGATCAACTCTTCCACCGCCTCGGTGCCCCTGGGGTCCAGGGCGGAGCAGGGTTCGTCCATCAGCAGCACCTCGCTTCACCGGCAGCAGCCGGGCGATACAGAGCTTCTGTTGCTCCTCGAGCGATAGGTCCGTCGCCTTGCGGTTCTGGTGATCTTTGACTGAGTCCCAGAGCAGCACCTGCCGCAGCGAATTTTCCGCGATCTCATCTTCCTCTGCCCGCCGGTGCTGCTTGCTGCCTGGTACATGCAGCTTGTATCCGTAGAGAATATTGTCTCGAATCGATACCGGCAGGGGGTTGGGCCGCTGAAACACCATGCCGATCTTTTTACGCAACTGTACGATGTTGACGTCCGAGCCATAGTTATTGTTGCCAATCACATCGATGCTGCCCTTGGTTCGTACGTAACCAAGACGTTCGTTGATTCGATTGATGCTGCGTAGAAAGGTGGTTTTACCACAACCGGACGGCCCGATCAGACTGGTGATGATGCCGACCTTCACTTTCAGGTTGATATCGTAGAGGGCCTGGAAGTTACCGTACCAAAGGTTCATGGTAACGGGGTTCTCATGGTAACGAGGTCAGTTCTCGTGTCATAGCATCCGGCTTCGAATTATCCGACCCACGGTGGCCAGATGAAGACCGAAGTGCTTCGCAATCTCGCGGTAACTGTACGCGCCAGTGGCATACGCAGTGACTATTGCTTCATTACGTTCCGGGTGCTTTGCGGCAATATTCGCTATCGACTGGGCGGGCGGCCTTCGCTGCGCACGTGGAATGCTCAACTCATCACCTTGCAGTTCCGCTTTTCTTTGCATTCGCTTAATGAATTTCTCGTCACCAAGATAAATCTGCTGGCGCAGCTCTGCCCAGATACTCCCCAGCGGGATCCCCTCATCCACGTACCGTGCATATTTCCTTCGCGCATTGGCTCGCCGCTTGCCAAACTGTGCCAGCAAGCCGTCCGTGGCGAGCCAATCCGGAGGCGGCGCCTCTCCCACCATTGCGCGATAGCTGCTCCACTCGTATTCGACTGGATGCTTTACCATACCCGCCCTTACCGGATTCAGAACCACATAGCGCGTCAATTCCAATAAATAACTTTCCTTGTCCACCAGAATACCTTTGAACCGCCCCTGGAATAGATGCCCTGTCCGGTGGTGACGTCGGTTCGACGCCTGCGTGTACATGCCGTTGAGCTGGCGCATTCCCTTGGACAGATTCCCATCAGGCGTCTCGACCACCAAATGGTAATGGTTGGTCATCAGGCAGTAGGCATGACATACCCAATTGAAACGGCCCACAACCTCCTCCAATATATTCAAGAATTTCAGGCGATCTTCGTCATCTTCAAAGATAGGTTCGCGCCGATCACCACGTGATGTCACATGATACAACGCGCCTGAGAATTCGATTCGAAGTGGTCTTGCCATACCGGTAAGCATACCTCACCAGCATAGGATGTTACAATGCGAGAACTGACCCTTACACCCGAGAACTGACCCTTACACCCGCACCCGCGTTACACCCGAGGTTAAAAAATAGATGGGTATTTGGTCTTGTTAGCTGTCTGACTGAACTCTGAGCAAAGGCAAAATCAATGACCAGACCCTCAGGCTTACACTAGAGTAACTATTTCTGATAATGGGTCTGGTCATGAACACGAATTGTTCTCAGTTACATAAGTGATCGAAATAATTTAACGGTTATGAAAGGGTATTCAGGCTGGAGTGTTATACATGGATGGATATCTTGTAATTTATGGTGATATGCTGCAGAAAAAGTACTATTCGGGTCGGTATCGCCTTAAAAAATGAACATTATGGATGTGTTTATACAGGTCTGCAGAATAACTAGTGTAGGTCGTCAGAATTAATGAAACATATAATTTACCCTAATTCCAGGGCCTGCAGTCATGGAATGGCTAAAATCAGTGTGTTTATAAGTTACACACTGTTTGGCGAAGTACACTAGTTATGCTCAAAGGAATAATTGATGCTTCAGCCATTTTTTGACTTCGTAGAAAAGTTCGCCACAGATTTCTCTTGGAAACGATTGGTTATATCCATAAGTCTCGTGGTTTTGGCCGGAGCAGTATTTTTTCTCTATGAAGCTCAAACAGCAACATCTCAATTGTCAAAATATGAACGAACTGTAGTCATCCTTGAAAAGCTGGATTCTTTGAGCCCTGTGAGTAACGAAGAAAAAGTAATTATAGATAACATATACTCTGGGTTAACCGGAATTACTGAGCTAGTATCAAATCCAGCAGCTTTTTCTGCCAGCATTCCGATAGAATTAAAGCAAGCACTTCTAGGCGCTTCTCCATGGCTTCTCTTCTGCCTGTTCTTTATTCCAGGCTACTTCAAGGGAAATGCAGAAGCACCAAGCATAGTCGGCGGAACCCTCGCCTTAGCATTTATTATGGGTCTTGGTGGTTACCTCATACCAGTCGAATGGAGTGCATGGATTGCCTTTGGTCTTTATCCGTTTGGGGTAAATCTTCTAATGCTTATTCTTTTAATGTGGATTGGAAATAGAAAATGAGCATACAAGGCAAATTCACACGGAAGCCAAAAAGCTCCGCTTTTTTTGTCTCCGGTGATTTGCGGCGTTATGAGTAAATAACAATGGAAGATTCAAAGAAGGAATTAGACATCAATATTCAAGTTCTCCGTGGCTCTACTACAAGGATTGCTATTGGTGTTGCTGTTGTTCTCGGAATAGCATACATGGTTGGGATAATTCTAGGTTTTCTCTACGACGCAAAATTTATTGAAATAATGTACCAACATTTGGTTGCAGTCGTAGGAATTCCTGGATCTGTTATTACGGCTTTCGTCATTGTAACAGTATTGGAGCAGGTATCTGGGCCAATCAAATTCGAAGGTTTAGGTTTCAAATTCGAGGGAGCATCGGGTCCAGTCATTATGTGGGTCATAGTATTTAGTGCACTAGTTAGTGGCCTAAAGATCCTTTGGTGATCAGTCATAACTAGGCAATTACACACGGACGCCTCGCTATCGCTCGGCTTCGGTGAATTGGGTGATTACATATGAAAGGACCCAATGATTAACGATTACCTTACTTATGTCACTTTAGCGATTGCAGTTACCGCTATCCCTGGTCCTGCAGTTGTCCTGACGATTAAAAACAGTCTCAGGCATGGCTACAGAGTATCTATTGCAAATATTGTTGGTAACTTCACTGCAATGATCATTTTGGCTACACTGTCTGCGCTAGGGTTGGGAGCTATTATACTTGCCTCTTCTGATCTATTTTCTATGGTTAAGGTCTTGGGGTGCGTTTATCTAGTTTATCTTGGAGTGAAGGCATGGAGGACTCCACATATAGAAGAGGAATTGCTAAACCCAATTCAAACCAAGAGAAAATTAGTTTCTATATTTAAGGAGGGATTTGTCGTTGGATTAGCTAATCCTAAAGCTATCGCATTCTTTACAGCACTATTCCCTCAATTTATTGATCCAGCTAAAGCGTTTATTCCACAATTCTTGACACTAATCCTTACCATAGAGGGAATATCATTCGTCGTCCTAACAGGTTACGCGCTCATGTCGTCCAGGGTATCGTCGAGTCTATCCAAAAAGAGATCAATGACTATTTTCAATAAATTAACAGGTGCAGCATTTGTTGGATTTGGAGTTGCTTTGATATATGAAGATTAAAAAAATTATTACAAACCAATTAAGGACCACGGAAAAATAATTAACCAAATTCGAGGCTGCAGAACGAGCTTGATGAGCCAGCACTCCAGACTATCGATACGCTCTGCTTGCTTCCGGTCCATGGAAGGAGCAAAGATCTTTCGGGTCGTAGTTATCTATCAACTTGCCGTAAGCAGGGCATGTCACTCACTGAGGCATTTTCATTACTTATTTTAAGGGCAGGTATCCCGCGTTCATGGAAATAGATGATGCCTAATGTGGCTGATCATGGAAGAATGGGCTGACATAGTTACAACAAAACAAGGATTCATCAATGTCCAACGATAATGTAAAAGAAGTGACTGGAGATACCAGTGAAATTTGGAATAATCATGTGTCTGTTCCTGATGCACCTGAAGGTTTTACCGTCAGAACCACCTATCCAACCAATCCGGATGGTGTGGAAGTGATGCTGGAACGTTGGGAGGCAGGTACAGAAGAGCCGCCGCATTCACATCCCGGCGATGACATGACGGTTGTCGTTGAAGGAAAGATGTCGATCCAGTACTACACTAAGTCAACCGATGGCCTTGCTCCTGATGGAGAACCCATTATTCTGGAGAAAGGTGACACTGGATATATTAAAGCGGGTCAAATCCACGATGCTAAATATATTGAAGGATGTAAACTGGTTTACGTACACGATAAAGCCTTCGGTTTTACTGCTGAGGGTTGAGAAGTATGATCAGCTCTATTACAGACAAAGAGATGGTATAACCGGATGTTCTGTGATGGTGGTTGCGGAAACACCAAAAATTCAATCATGTGATCAAGGCAGTGAGTGGGGGACTCAATGATGATCTGGCGGTTGGGTCCGTTGACATGGCTGTCAGGCTCTTAACCATGCCGGACCGACTTGAAGCTCCGACAAAAGCAGAGATAGCACGCTTGGAGCCGTTCCTTGGCCTGCCTTTGGAAAAGATCCTTGTTCCCGCCACGAAGGACCAGTTTATCACCGCAGCTGCCGACCTGGCCCGCAGCCGATTCGTGGGCTTCGATACAGAATCAAAGCCGGTCTTCAAGGTAGGTGAAATGTCTGCTGGCCCCCATGTTGTGCAGCTCACAACCTTGGACAAGGCTTACATCTTTCAGCTGCACAGAATCGAATGCCAAGAGGTGCTTACGCCGCTTCTTGAGGCAGCTGACCTCGTAAAAGTTGGTTTTGGACTAAAGTCGGATCGAGTTCGTCTCCACAGGAAACTTGGCATCAAACTTCAGGCCGTCCTCGATTTAAATGTTCTGTTCCGGAATGAGGGTTATCGCAAAGAATTAGGTGTGCGTGCTGCCGTGGCGATAATGTTCAACAAGAGGCTACAAAAGTCAAAGAGCGTGAGTACCTCAAACTGGGCTTTGCCAGTGTTAAAACCAAATCAACAGCTTTATGCGGCAAATGATGCGTATGCGGCACTAAAAGTACTCCAGGCGATGAAGAAACCAGAGGAACTGCTACCTATCTCAGGCCTGGCCCTCGATTGAGCGCACCACCCGAACCAAAGAATTGCAATCCATCGAGGAGGGCTTTCATCACCTGCCGTGAATGGTTTCAAGAGGAATGAACTGGCATTTTCAGTCAGCCGGTCATTCAACAAACTACTTATCCAGTGCTTCATCGATTAACAGTCGAATCGGGTTTTGCAGTGATTCTTGCAGTTCATCGAGCGCCGGCATTGGGGGCAGAGTCCATTACGCGCAATGGATGCCTAGAAAAAAAGCTGGAGTTCGGGTAAATGCAATAAGCGCGACCAGGCCCTTATTCTGTTCCTCAACTATTTTCGAACGCAACAGTACTCACATCAGCGCTGTACTGAAATAACGTTCCGCCCGGTCCGGCAGCACAGTGGCGATGTTGCCTTTCATCTTCGAGGCCATCTGCCGGGCGGCGTAGACATTGGCGCCGGACGAGATGCCTACCAACAAGCCGAATTTGCGGCCCAGCTCGCGGGTGGTCTCGATGGCCTGCTCGTCGGTGATCTCCACTACTTCATCCACCATGGAGACATCCAGGATCTCGGGAATGAAGCCGTCGCCGATGCCCTGGATCTGGTGCAGTCCGGGCTCGTGACCCAGCAGCGCCGAGACATTCTTCGGTTCCACCGCGACGATATGGACATCCGGCTTGTGTTCCTTGAGGTATCGACCGACTCCCTGCAGGGTGCCGCCGCTGCCCACGCCTGCGACGAAGCAATCGATGTCGCCGCTGGTCTGACGCCATAACTCGTGGGCCGTCTCCTCGTAGTGCACACGGGGGTTGTCGAAATTCTCGAACTGCTGGGGTACGAACACCCGCGGGTCCTCGGCCTGCATCTGCCGAACCCGCTTGACCGCGCCGCCGATGCTCTCCTCGGCCGGGGTGAGCACCAGCTCGGCGCCCAGGGTGCGGATCAGCATCTTGCGCTCCTCGCTCATATTCTCCGGCATGAAGATCCGCACCCGGTAGCCCTTCAAGCTGCCTACCAGGGCCAGCCCGATGCCGGTATTGCCCGAGGTGGGTTCGACGATGATGGAGTCGGGTTTCAGAAGGCCGTCCCGCTCCGCCCCTTCCAGCATCGCCAGGGCGATGCGATCCTTGATGCTTCCACCGGGATTGAGGAATTCCGCCTTAGCGAAGATATTCTCGCCCTTGAGTTGGATCAGAGGGGTATTGCCGATGAGGTCAAGGATGTTGTCGGTCAGCATGTGAGATTTCCCGGCGGTGCTGCAATGGATGTTGAAATGAGCCAGCCATTATAATCCGATAGGGAAGCCTTAGCTAAATCGAAATCAAGTAACAGGGGCAGAGTAATAAGATCTGCCCAGACCGGGGAAAAGCCGGTTATGCGGTCTTCAGTTCCTTGATGAAGACCTTCGAATTCCGACGGTAGTTGTAGAGTTGCAGCCGCTGCATCGGTAGCGCATTGAGATTGGAGGGGATAAATCCCCGTTCCCTGAACCAGTGGGCGGTCTGGGTGGTGAGCAGGAAGAGCTGTGCTATACCCCGATCAAGGGCCTGGTTTTCCATATGCGCCAGCAGTCGATCGCCCCGGCCTCCGTCCCGATAGTCGGGATGCACGGCAACACAGGCCAGTTCCGCCATCGATTTATCGGGGTAAGGGTAGAGCGCGGCGCAGGCGATCACCATGCCGTCCCGTTCCATCAGAGTGAAATGGTCGATCTCTGTCTCCAGCAGTTCCCGGGAGCGTCTTACCAGAATGCCCTGGGATTCCAGGGGTTCGAGCAGGCCCAGCAGTCCACGCACGTCATCGATGCGTGCGGTGCGGGTTTTCTCGTACGGCTCGGCGGTGATCAGAGAGCCGACACCGTCCCGGGTAAACAGCTCTTTCAGCAGCGCGCCATCCACCATGCGGTTCAGTAGGTGGGTGCGTTTGACACCACTGCGGCAGGCGCTGACAGCGGCGCGCAGATGCTGGTTGAGATCCTCTGGCAACTGCTTGCGCCGCGCGAGGATTGTCTCCACCTCCCTGGGATTGGCATTGGGTATCAGGCGGTTGCGGGAATCGGTGAGCCCTTTGCCCTCCACCAGGCTGATCAGCTTGTCGGCCCCCAGGGCAATCGCTACCGAGGCGGCCACGTCGGCGGCGCTGAGGTTGAATACCTCACCGGTAGGCGAATAGCCGATGGGCGGGATGATGGCGATGGCGCCGCTGTCGAGCCGCTGCCTGATCCCTTCCGCATCGATGCGGCGCACCTCACCGGTGTGGCAGTAGTCCACGCCGTCCCGCACCCCGATCGGTTTGGCGGTCACGAAATTGCCGGAAGCGGCGCGGATGCGTAATCCGGCCATGGGTGAGTTGGCCAGGCCCATGGAGAGCAGCGCCTCGATCTCGACACGCACGGCGCCGGCAGCCTCTTTCACGCAGGTGAGAGCGGCTTCATCGGTGACCCGCAGTCCGTTGATATATTGCATCTCAACGCCCCTGGCCTTGAGCCGTTCCTCGATCTGCGGACGGGCGCCATGCACCAGCACCAGATGGATTCCCAGGCCATGCAGCAGGGCCAGATCATGGATCAGATTGGCGAAGCGCTCATCGACCACCGCTTCACCGCCGATGCAGATGACAAAGGTCCGTCCTCGATGGGCGTGGATGTAGGGTGATGAACCGCGAAACCAGTCAATGAACGGATCGAGTTTTGATTCTTTCGTGTTACCCATCGCTATGCCGCTGAATCCAAACAAAATTTTCTTACCAGAGACTGTATCAGCTTAATCGCAGGTTGAATATGTTCAAGGGGTATATATTCGTCGGGTTGATGAGCCTGATCAATCGACCCGGGCCCGCAGATCACGGTTTCCATCCCCATGCTGTTCAGATAGGGTCCCTCAGTGCCGAAGGCCACCGCGCCTGCCGGGTGTCCGGTGAGCCTTTCCATGGCCTGCACAATGGCCGCATCCGCGGCTGTCTCCATGGACGGAATGCCCTCGAAGAGCCGGGTGAACTCCCAATTCAAGCCGGTTGTCGCCAACAGGTTGTCCAGTCTTGAGCTGAGTTCGCTGCGCAGATCATCGAGCAGCATGCCCGGCAGAGGCCGCAGGTCGAACTGCAGTTCACATTCCCCGCAGATGCGGTTGGGGTTGTCGCCACCATGGATATGCCCCAGGTTGAGGGTTGGCACCTGTACCTCAAATGCCGGGTTACGGTAACGTTGCTGCAGATCTTCCCGCCAGCGCAGCACCTCACCAATGACCTGATGCATGCCTTCCAGGGCGCTGATCCCCAAGGCAGGGTTGCTGGAGTGGCCGGAACGTCCGATAAGTCTGATCGATTCCATGGCGATACCCTTATGCATGCGGATAGGCTTGAGCTCGGTGGGCTCGCCGATCACAACATGTCTGCCGAGAATGCGCTGTAGTTCAGTCAGGGCCTTGGCGCCACACATACTGCTCTCTTCGTCAGCCGTGGCAATCAGCACCAGCGGTTGTTTCAATTGATCCAGCGGCAGCTCACGAATCGCCTCAATGACCACCGCGAAGAAACCCTTCATGTCTGCTGTGCCCATGCCATACAGCCGGTTGTCCCGTTCGGTGAGTTGCAGCGGGTCGCTGCTCCAGCGCGCCTCATCGTATGGCACTGTATCGGTATGCCCGGAGAGCACCAGCCCCTCCGGTCCAGAACCGGCCGTTGCGATCAGATTGAATTTACCTGGATGTTGCGAAATCGGCAGGATTTCGGTTTTGAAACCCAGGCTGCTCAGCCAGCCGTCGAGCAGTTCGATGACGTTTCGGTTGCCCATGTCCCAGGCCGGGTTGACGCTGCTGACCGATGGGCAGGCGATCAGGCTGCGGATCATTGTCAAAAATGATGGAGGTGTCATAGGTCTTGAAACTCTGTGATTGGGTGATGGTTATCAGTGCTGACAGGTGTGGCTGACTCACTGGAAATAAGCAGACTTACAAGGGGTTTGATAGGTGAACCATGTTTATTGAACCAGGCCGCCTTGAAGGCTGTTATATTGGGATTGATTGTAGAACACTTCCTTGTAAAACGGATCTGAAATTTAGGGGATAAGAGTCGCTGCAATGACCACAAGAATTGGCTTACTGGGGGATGTACACGCCATCGCCGCTCCAGTTGCAGAAGCCTTGAAAATCTTCCATGCCGAAGGGGTAGATGAGATCTGGTGCACGGGGGATGTCGCCGGCTATGGGAACCAACTGGAAGAGACCATTGAGCTGCTGGAAACAGGCAATTGCCAGGTGATTCTGGGGAATCACGATGACTGGTATCTGGCGCGGCCGGAGTCGGAACAAAACAGCCGCTGTGCGGATTACCTGGCGGGTCTGCCGCGGATGCATGAATCTGTGATAGAGGGGAAAACGCTCTATATGGTGCACGCCAGCCCGCCGCAATCACTGATGGATGGGATAAGGCTGCTGGATGAATGTGGAAAGATCCTGCCGGATCAAAAGGAAGCATGGAGCGAACGCCTGGCCGGGTTCCGTCCCGAAGTCTTGATCGTCGGTCATACTCATCAGGTGTTAGAGGAGCAAATAGGCGATACCCTGCTGCTCAACCCGGGGAGTACCTTGTTCAATCACGCTTGCGCTATCCTGACGCTGCCGAATATGCAGTTCCAGCTGTATGGACTGTCAGGGGAACAGCCGGTCAGGGCCTGGCGCTGGGGCCAGCCAGGCCAGTTGTGGCCCTGATTGCATCTTTGTCTGGACAAATCCGCCAGGCCTCATGTGGTATATTCACTCAGGGACAGTACCCATGGAAAAAGGATCGCTAAGATGGCCAGGACACTTCGCGAATGGTTGGAAGTTGATGTGGAAGCAGTGCGCAGGAAACCGATGCGCTGGTTGTCCGAAGAGTTTTTCTTCCGCGATCCCAACCGCTCCATCTACTCTGATTCGAGTTATTTCTTTGCGCCGGCGGACGGCATCATCCTGTATGTCAAACAGGTATGTCCGGACCAGCCGATAGTGGATATCAAAGGTAAGTCCTATTCCCTGTGTGCCGGCATGCGGGATGAGGGGTTTGACAAGGAGAGCCTGGTTATCGGTATCTTCATGACCTTCTATGATGTGCATATCAACCGCATACCTTATGCCGGGTATCTCTCCTACAAAGAGCTCGATCCCATCGATACCTACAACTATCCGATGATCGACGTTGAGCGGGATCTGCTCGATGAGATCATCCCCTACACCAGAAATGCAGGCTATCTGTTCAACAATCAACGTATGCTGAACCGCATCTTCAGCATCGATCTGGGGCAGCATTACTATGTGCTGCAGGTGGCGGACTATGATGTGGACTCGATCACCCCGTTCCGGCTCAAACAGAATCAACCCTTCGCTCAGAATCAGCGTTTCTCGCAAATCCGGTATGGCTCCCAGGTGGACCTGATCATTCCGCTGTCCGATGCATTCGAGTTTCAGCCGTTGCTGCAGCAGGGTATGCACGTTGAAGCGGGAGTGGATCCGCTGGTGCGTATTCTGCCCAATCACCGATCTCAAGCAGATAGGGAGAGATCAGGATGACCTGTACCAAGATTCGTTCCATAAGCGGTTCCGCTGACCCTGCGGAATTTGATCATCTGAACCCAACAGTGCTGGGCAAGCCTGCGTACCTGATGAATGTGCCTTTCTCATTGTCGGCGGAAGTGCCGAACAATATCTGGATGTCTGAAATGAAGGCCGAGGCGCGCCAGGTCGATATCAACAAGGCGATCAATCAGTTCCTGCAGCTTTATCACTACATGGCTGCGGATGCCCTGGTCTACCTGCTCCCCACGCCACAGGTCGAGGGTCTGCAGGATCTCGTGTACAGCGCCAATATGGGTGTGGTGCTGGAGCATCTGCCGGACAAGAACACTGTGGTGTTGTCGAATTTCAGCACCGAGGTGCGTCGACCGGAAACCGAGGTGGGTCGACAGTTCTTTGAGGCCATGGGTTACCATGTATTGACTCCCCCCTGGTTTTTCGAGGGCGATGCGGAACTCAAGCACCTGCATGACAATATCTATGTCGGAGGTTATGGCATACGCTCTGATAAACGGGCCTATGAATGGATGAGTGAACAGCTGCAGATGCAGGTAATCCCGCTGGAGGAGACGGAACCCTATCTCTACCACCTCGACTGTACTGTCTTTCCGCTGACCCGTGAGGACACACTGGTCTGCACCGAAATGTACACGGCAGAAGAGCTCAAGCAGCTTGAGGCCGTCACCAATATTGTCGATGTCACGGTAGACGACTGTTTTTCCGGCATCTGCAATTCAGTAAGACTGGGCAACAGCCTGCTGAATGCATCCAATATCCATGAGATGAAGCACACCGATGAGTATTATGCAGAGGAGAGGCATAAGAACCGTACCTTGGAGGATATTGCCATGCGCTTTGCCTTCGAGGTCTCTTTCTTCAATCTCAGTGAATTCATGAAAAGTGGGGCATTGCTCTCCTGCATGGTGATGCACCTCAACCGGAAATCCTTCGACATTTCACTCATGTAAGGGCGCGGATGAAAGATCGCAACTGCCGGCTGCAACCCAATGGGTAAAGGGAGATTCCATCCCGGTTACCGGACTATTTGGGGAGTCTCCCTGCCCATCATCATTGCTGGTATCAGCGAGACACTCGTTGATATCACGGACACCATCTTTCTCGCACATTACGGCATGACCGAATTGGCCGCCATCGGCATGGCGGATGCCGTCTACAGTCTGGTGCTGTTTCTCTCGCTCGGACTGGTGGATGGAATTCAGATCGTCATCGGCAGACGAGTGGGGCAGGAGCAGGCCTTAGAGATCGGCCGCGCCTTCAATCAAGGGCTCTACCTGCTGCTGCTTGTCGCATTGCTGATGATCGGCCTGGTCAAAGTTGTTGTCCCCCTGGTTAATGTGGAGCTGTTTGCTTCCGAGGCTGTGCATACCGCGGTGGATGATTATCTGCAGATCGCCAGCTATGCGATGTTGTTCCAGTCGCTCAATCTCGCCTACAGCGCATTCTATGTCGGCATCTCTAAGACGCGGGTACTGATTGGCGCTGCGCTGGTGCTTGCGGTGACCAATATCACCCTGGATTACGCGTTGATCTTCGGTAATCTCGGATTTACTGAGATGGGCATAGAGGGAGCGGCGCTGGCCTCGCTGATGGCGGAGATTGCGACCTGTCTGTATCTGTCGCTGGATATCTTTATCAGGCGTTATACAGATCGCTACGGGTTGCTCAGGTTTGGAAAATGGGATGACCGACTTACCCGCAAACTGCTGAGCATCTCCATGCCGGTTTCATTGGAGGCGTTGGTTGATCTGTCCAAATGGATGTTGTTGATCATCATCATCGGGCAGCTGGGGGAAGAGGTGCTGGCGAGCGCCAATATCATTTTCAGTTGTTATGCGCTGTTCCTGATTTCGATAGAGAGCTTCTCCGAGACGGTCTGCTCCATGGTGAGCAACCTGATCGGGCAGAAGCGGCGCAAGGATCTGAATCTTCTGATTCAGCGCACCATCAAATTGAGTTATCTGGTAGTCACCCCGCTATTATTGATCACGTTGCTGTTTCCCGAGTATGTACTGGCGCTTTTCACGCCGGATGAAACAATGATTGAGGCTTCGCTGCTGGGGTTGTTGGTGATAGTACTCGCCGTTCTGGTGGCGGTGCCGGCGGAGATCTTCTATTCAGCGGTGGCCGGCACGGGAGACACCCGGGTCATTCTTGCGATCCAGGTCATCGTCACCACGGCCACTCTGGCTTTCGCCGGTTACGCAGCCCTGTGGCTGGAGCTGGCGCTTGAATACATTCTGCTGGCCGAGACGTTGGGCTGGCTGATCTGTCTCATTCTTTCCCGGGCCTGGTTTAAAGGTGGTGTCTGGAAGCGTTTGGAGATCTGATTTTTCCAAAGGGGTCTTTCAATGAAGGAAGTAATGTGTTTGTCTCTGGTGCGAGGGTGGGGGGTGGCAGGAAAATATCTATTTGGAGAGATATCATGCCAACTATTCCAGTGAATGGGTTAATCTCGTCTGTTAAGACCAGGATTATCAGCGGGTCTGTCGAAGATGAAGTACAGGTGGCGGGACAGATACCGCCATGCTGAACTGGCATAACCCGCAAGCCTACCGTTTCTCAGAACGGCTCAATGCAGAGCAATGGGCCTGGGAATATCTGAGACGCAACCCGTGCTACAGGCATGAGTGGCGGGAGTTCTATACAACCTGGCAGGCGCTGGAAGCAACCTACGGCAAGCCTGCGCAGCGCGACATAGCTGCCTGGAAGCGGGATCCGCGAGCCTGGGTGCCGGCCGCAGAATGCACTGCGAGTGACTGCAGGGTGGATGGCGAGAAGGTTCTGATCGAATGCGCCCTGGGTGCGCGCTGGGGATTTTATAAGTTTCCACCGGATCCGGCCGATGATGATCCGGTGGGCGGCGGGCGTCTGGTGTGGCGGGAGTTTGCTGTCGAACCGGCGCTTGTTGAGCGTGAGTCGGAGTCAAGGGTGAACCCCGAATCTGTTATGCTCTGCTTCGACCTTTCCCTGCCGCTGCGCGATCAATTGGCAACTGCCAAGCGGTTGCTGCAGATCGAGCAGCGCAACCGTGTCCAGGCGGGTAGCATAAAAGCCCCAAGAGTCTCTGCCCATCGTGAGAAACTCTGCCGCATGTTGCGGTTGTTGGATGCCCTGGAAGCCGGGGCGGATATGGATCAGATACAATCCATGCTCTATGCGGAATTAACAGAGTGTTTTTCAGATGATAGACGTGACGCGATACAGTTGCGTGATCATCAGTATCGTCGTCTGTTGCTCCTGGAATAGACCTTCAGTGGTTGAGTGGTCTTAGAATGTAGTTAAGACTAATTTAATTGATTCAGGAGATGAATCATTTCTTACAAGGGGAGACCTGCCATGCGTAGATTCATGCGTCATCCATCTGATGTGCCGATTGAATATGAGTTGTATGGAAAGCTGGACGCGAATCAAAAACCACTTAAGAATTATAGTGAAGGCGGCCTTTGCTTTATTGCAGATGAGTGGATCGAGCCCGATGCTGAAATCCATCTCGGCTTTCCTACTCATCCGTCTGTCGTTAAAGCAGAGGGCACGGTCGTCTGGTGTAAGCCGATTGACGGACACTTTGAGGTGGGAGTGAGATTTCAGGATGAGGGTATGGATTTAGCAATCAGCATGGCTGAGTAAGGTCGTCGGTGAGAGATCCCAGAAATAGCTTCACGTCTTCAATACCAACAACATACGGTGAATGTAATTATGCAATTGTCTATTCTTTTTCGCCCTAAAATTATTCTTCCATTGATGCTTTTTCTTGTCGCCGACCTGATGGCGGCAGACGTTATCACGGTAAAAAAGCTGATGCCGGATCTCGCTTTGGAGATGGTGCAAACAGCGGTAAATGCCTGCAGGTCGGATGGTTACCAGGTGACTGCGGTGGTGGTTGATCGTGATGGGGCTGCCATGGCGCTGTTGCGGGATGTGCATGCCAGCCGTTTCACCATCCAGATTGCTCGTGACAAGGCGAATGCCGTAATCCTTTCCGGCATCGCCTCCGGCGCTTTCCGGGACAGTCGCCGGGATATCCAACAGGAGATGAACCATGTGGACGGCGTGCTGGTGCTGCAGGGCGGACTGCCGATTCGGGCTTCAGGTTCTTTGCTGGGTGCGATTGGAGTAAGTGGAGCGCCAGGGGGGGAGAAGGATGAACTCTGTGCGCAAAAGGCTATTGATTCCGTAGAGGAACGATTGGAGTTCGCTGATTAGTTCAGAAACCCACATGATGTAGTCTCTGATTTTAGACTTTATCTGGTAGATAGTACCGGAATAAAGAACGACGATGCTGGTTGTAGTCATGGAATAATGACAATAATTCTACACAATTGTTAGAGATGTAATTGATTTCGCGAATTTTGTTGTATTGATTTCAACGTGTTTCTGAATGCTGGAGCTTGGTAAGTTTTTGCCAGTAGAAATGCTGATCAAAACTCGGCAAATAGATGGGATAGTCATAGCGTAGCTGGCTTCCGCCCTAGCTGTTTGTCATCAATAAAGATGAGTGGTAGTGTCTCTGCTCGCCACTGAAGAGACTGAATTCGATTTCGACATTACTATAAGGAGGTGGTTACAAAGCCCAATCATTACTTATGACTCATCATTCAATAGTAAATAAATAAAATTCAAGGAGAAAGGATCATGAAAAGAATATATCTGGCTTTACTCACAGTGATGTTTGTTGCTACATCTTCCGCCGCTTTTGCTGCAGATGGTGATTCTGGCAAAAGTTCTGGTAGTGGTTATGGTGGAGGTTCTGTGAACCCAGGTCCAGAATTCAACACACCAAGGGGTCATGGTGAGGAGGCATCTCAGGACGAGGATCAAGCGCATGAGCGTGAGTTCAATGAGGCGGCTCCAGGCGCGTGGAGTAAGGATCCTGAGCCTGGTAAAGATAAACCTTCGGCTGATAAATAGCAGAAACACTTAGAAGTATCACATAAACAAGCGGGCTCTTACGGGCCCGCTTGTTGTCTTCCAAAAGTGGAATGAAAGCACTCGTTCTTCTTACGCAATATGGATGACACTCTCGGAAATTATCCACTTGTTCACTGTGATCGGTGGACTTTTTCTTTGAGTCACGAACACTGCATGACAGTCAGTTGCTGCAGAAGTTTCAACACGGCAAGGACATCAATGACAGGATAGCGTGAAAGCTGCTATTCATATAATACATCTAGAGATGATGGAACCGAGTCAACTACCTTATATAAGATTTAAGTGTATTCTCGCGACTTGATCTGACAGTTACCGGTTTTGACGGAGTGACTGTCAGGTCAAATTCAACCTACGAATTTTTCCTTCCAGATTTGTTTTCCGTCTTCCAGTGTGGCCAACGGTGTCCGACCACAGTACATCTTTCCCTGATGTGTTCGCTCCTGATTGTAGTACAAAAGCCATTCGTCGAGATCCTGTTGTAGGCTTTCGATATCAGCATAGAGCTTTTTCCTGAATGTCACCTGATAGAACTCGTTCAGGATGGTTCGATGAAACCGCTCGCAGATTCCATTGGTTTGTGATGACTTCGCCTTGGTTCTGGTGTGGTCGATATCATTCAGCGCCAGGTAAAGCTGGTAATCGTGCTGTTCAGCCTTTCCGCAGTACTCGGTGCCGCGGTCGGTCAGGATGATACCCTCCTGAGCCACTCTCTCCTCCAGGGCGCGTAGCCGATCCTTGAAACAGGCCAGCTTGTGGCGCATCCAGATGCTACGGACACCGCTGGATGAGACGAAGACTCCCAGCTTTCGCAGTTCGTTGCTGGTTCTGGGTTTTTCTGTTGACAGGATAATCAATACATGCGCTGACACAGGCAAGCCTGGATTAAGGTTTGACGATCTTCAAAGGGAAGTGTTCTGCAATGGGTGCGAAATCCTTGTCGTTGTGCAGCAATGAGCAATGATGTTCGAGTGCTGTGGCAGCAATAATGCAGTCATTGGTTTTGCGGATGGTGATGCCCTGCTTGCGTAGTTTGCGATAAATGTCCGCTGCACAAACGAATACAGCTTCGTGCGTTGGCAACATAATCAGTGGGCTAAGATCACGCTGAACGCGCCGGTACATGACATCATCGCCTATACTCTGGAGGATCTCTGTCAGTATGATCCCGCACAGAGCAAGGTCTTCGTTGTCGAGGATAGATTGCTCCAGCTTGGCTACATGCGGCAGATCTCGGCCAGCAAAGAAATCGATCCAGACACTGGTGTCGACCAGAATCACTGACCACGACCGGTGCGCATTTCCGTAAGATCTCCTTTCCAGGTGACCTTGCCTTTGAGCGAGAGGATTTTCTGCTGCTGCTTGTGCCGCAGGAGTTCGCGCAAGGCGAAATCAACCAGTTCGCGGCGGGTTTTAAGCCCAGTGGCCTTGAGGCCGGCCTCGACCAATTTGCTGTCAAGCACGATGTTGGTACGCACGGTATCTGATTCCATGGTATCTGCTCCAGTAACAAGTATACACATTTACTACGTTATTATGTGTATTGTAGGCTGGAAAGGGTTCGTGGGTAAAGCTTCCGCGTCCTGCTCACCCCTCACCTGCCTCTAGAACTCAACCCATCAGCTGATCCAGACGCTCGACCAGGTCTTCTGCACGGAGGTGGGTGTAGCGTTTGAGCATCTGCATGGATTTGTGGCCGGAGATGGCGGTGACTTCCTGATCGCCGAGTCCAGCTTCGACCAGGCGGGAAACTGCCTCGTGGCGCAGGTCGTGGAAGCGCAGATTGGTGATCTTGGTGTCTTTGATGATCTTCTTCCAGGCCATGCGAAATTCGTAGGCATGCCTTTTCCCATCACGGCCGGGTTCACCCCAGAAGGTGAGGTCGGTATCCAGGGAGCGGATCGGGTAATCCAGTGCAGCGGTCAGTACCTGCCTGGCTTGCTTGTACAGTGGTACTGTTCGGGCGCTGCCGTTCTTGGTGTCGGTGAGTCGCACCACCCGGCGTTTGAGATCGACCTGATCACCCCACAGGCTGGTGATTTCTCCAGCCCAGCATGGGATTGGAATATTGGTCGCAGGCCTCGAGCAGGGTCTGCTCCTCATCGGCGCTCAGTCGTCGGTTGCGCCCCTGTCCTGCGGGTGATTTACGGATGTTCATGACCGGGTTGTAGACCAGCCCCAGTTGCCACTCCTTGATGGCAATGGTGAACAGATGCGAGAGGAGGGCGAGTTCCAGCCGCACGGTATCGGCCGATTTCCCGGCGGCCAGTCGTTGATCTCGGTAATGGGTGATCAAGTTCGGATTGAGTGCGGCGAGACTGTTATTACCCAATTCGGCCTTCAGTGCCTTGATCTTATGTTGCTCGGCGGCATAGGTGCTTGGCTTTTTGGTCGAAATGACCTCTCGAAGGTAGCGATCCAAAGCGTGCTTCAGCAACAGCTGGCTGGCATCCGCACGATCGATGTACACACCACGCACCATCTCGTCTTCCGTACGTCTGGCCCAATCTTGGGCATCACGCTTGGAGCGAAATGTTTTGATCGTGGTCGGCCAACCTCTCTCACGGAGAATCGCCTTCCACGTAAATAGAAGAAGGGGTCTTACTGCCGATTCGTGGGTGTACCGAACGACCAAGGGGCTTTGAAAGGGGATATTTTAACTTATTGTTTTTATTGGTGGGCCCACTAGGACTCGAACCTAGGAGCAAGGGATTATGAGTGTCAATAAAATCAATAAGTTACTGATTATTCTAGATTAGGTCAGATTTGGTTGAAGCAGAGAATATCATTTTGATTCATTAGGATAGAACAAGTTAGCGTAGATAGTGAAAACTGAGCAGTGTATCGGGAGTGTACTGCCAAAAAGGTCTCTGTTTTGATGTAATATTTTTCCGTCTATCGGCCAATGCGCCAGCAGTGGTATAAGAATGTACCGTCTTCGGACCGAATATGGAGTGGTCTAGCTTTACGTATCCATTGCGATCCATGTTTATCAGCCAGCTGACAAACATGGGTCAGATGCTTGGGATTCTGTATTGTCTAACGCTAGCCCTGATAATCAACGATGACTCGTTTGGTAATGAGATGGGTAAGCTGGCCGGCTTGAGCCTGTACGTTGGGGTAGTAGCCAAGGTCCATGAACGCAAGAAGCTCGAGCGGTTGTGCCGCTATATCAGCCGCCCGGGCGGTGTCCGAGCTGCGGCGGGGCGCTGCGGATCATCGCATCGAAGATCCAGTGGTGATCAAGACGATTCCATCCTGGCCCGTAAACAGTGCATCCATGCACAACTCCTCCATCCTTTGTTTCGTAGACGATGCTTCCCTGCACCACTGCTCCGGGACTCCACTTCGTTCCACCTGGTATGACGGTGTTCTTAGCTTAAGTGAGTGCCATTCCCCTTAAAGGAATCCAGGTAGGTTTAAATGTCAGATATTTTTACAGTTTCGTTTGTCGAATGGCCATTGCCTGAGAACGAAACCACAGCCGCAGGTTGTATTTTTATCTTCCTGGCAAAAATCGACCCCGAATGACGAGCGGTGAGTATTTGATTAAGGCATTGAATCTACGACCATAATCCCTTGGATCCGCCCATGGATCCAAGGGAAATACGGAGGCCTAATTGTAACAGCTGCAGGTTGTATTTTTATTTTCCCGGCAAAAAATCGACCTCGAATGACGAGCAGTGAGTATTTGAATAAGGCATTGAATCTACCACCATAATCCCGTGGATCCACCCATGGACCCACGGGATAATACGGAGACCTAAGTGTCAGCTATTTTTACAACCTCGTTTTCTGAATTTCGCATTAACCAAATAAATCAAACGGTTAACTATTTGGCATATGAATTGCATTCCTAAATGTTGAGCCCTTTTGTTAGTTGGGCTGACGAGTAAAGTTTGGCGATATCTATCGCTGTACAGCACAGGGTGCTACGGATGGTAAGGCCTTGTTGTGTAGGGAGAGAGGGTTGTTGGGACGTACGCACCAAATCATAAAAGTACTTAAGGAGTGATTACTTCATGAAAACCTATAAGTTAACTATTATTTCCGCAAGCATCGCGCTGATCCTTGGCTTGACGAATGGCAGCGCGTTCGCAAACCCCACAAATACAGCTAGCGAGGTGGATTCACAAACCGCCTCTGTTTCTGCCGATTCCACGGGAGACGGCTCGGCGGCAGCAAGCGAAGGTTCGACGGCAACTTCCGACAACACGGATAATTCGACCAACGATGCTTCGATGAATACGGCTGACTCGTACAACGATAATTCGACGAATGATGCTTCGGTCAATACGGCTGATTCGAACAACGATAGCTCCGACAACTCCGATAACTCGACGAATGACGCCTCAACCAATACGGATGCTTCGATCAATACGGCTGATTCGAACAACGATAGCTCCGACAACTCCGATAACTCGACGAATGACGCCTCAACCAATACGGACGCTTCGGTCAGTACGGCTGATTCGTACAACGATAGCTCCGACAGCTCCGATAACTCGACGAATGACGCTTCGGTCAGTACGGCTGATTCGAACAACGATAGCTCCGACAATTCCGATAACTCGACGAATGACGCCTCAACCAATACGGATGCTTCGGTCAATACGGCTGATTCGAACAACGATAGCTCCGACAACTCCGATAACTCGACGAATGACGACTCAACCAACATAGCTGATTCGTACAACGATAACTCTGATAATTCGGACAACTCGGACAACTCGGACAACTCGGACAACTCGGACAAAAACTCCGACAATTCGGATAACTCGATGGTGGATAATTCGAATCAAGGTAATACCACTGATTCGTACAACGACAGCTCCGATAATTCTATCGGCTCAATCGCTGAAAATTACGCGAGTCTGAGTGGCGAAGTAAGTGGTAATACCGTCGACTTTGGCAGCGGTGATTACAATTACGATACGTCGAATGTTGTCGACAACGGCGCATTTGCCGGAGCCTCTGGACTTAACCAGAATGTCCAGAACAACGGAGCCAACAGCCTGGTGCAGCAGCAGGTTAATTTCCAGGGCAATCTCAACGTAAATCAATAATAACGTTGTAAACGATGCCGGCGGGTGAGCATTCACCCGCCGGTAGTCCTTGGAATGATGCTATACAGGGAGGAGGAGCAGATGAAACGATCTGTTTACTGTGTTTTGGTGGCATGCGCGCTCGCTATACCCTTACAGATCCAGGCTGACGAATCAGATGCTGCGGCGCCCGAAGCGTTTTTTTCCGCGACTGCGGTCAGTGACGGTGAACTGGATGGTTATAGAGGCGAAGGTATTGACGTCCAGACCATAACTAAGGCCGAACTGGACGGTACCCTGGATGGGAACACGGCGATCAACAGTCTCACCGGGTCTAACCTGATCAGTAACGGTGCTTTCGCCGATGCATCCGGCCTGACTACCGCAATCCAGAATTCGGGCAATAACGTCCTGATTCAGAATTCGACCATTGTGAATGTGGTCATCGAGGACTCACCTCTCCGATGAAACTGCTGCATGTCATGGCTACCAGGCTGATCTGTCTTACCCTTGCAGGGCTTACCTGGCTGTTGCCTGCCTTGTCCGCGCTGGCGGGCACGATGGTGCTCCCCGGGGGGGCTGGTATCTACAACATAGATGTCACCAGTTTCAGGGAAGCAAAATTCAAAACGATCTATGAACAGCAGTATGACTACAGTTGTGGGTCGGCGGCACTGGCGTCGCTGCTGACATACCATTACGATCACAAAGTCTCCGAACAAGTCGTTTTCAAGGGAATGTATGAGCAGGGGGATCAGGAAAAGATTCAGGAACAGGGCTTTTCGCTGCTCGATATGAAACATTATGCGGAAAACCACGGTTTTCGGGCAGATGGCTTTCGAATCGACCTCGACAAGCTGCTGAAGGTGGGTGTTCCCGCAATCACCTTGATAAAAACCAATGGCTACAAGCATTTTGTGCTGATCAAGGGGGTGACCGACCAGGAAGTGCTGGTGGGGGATCCGTCGCTGGGAGTGAAGGCCTTGGCAAGAGACGAGTTCGAATCAATGTGGGAAGGCCATATCCTGTTTATAATCCACAACAATCTCGATAAGGCACGTGCGCATTTCAATGCCGAGCCGGAATGGAAGCTGAGCGCAAGGGCGCCTATAGATATCTCCCTGTATCGAGAATATCTGGCGGATTTCAACCTGATGCTTCCTGCGCGTTCGGATTTTTAGAGTGCCATGTGCAACCAGGAGGGTCACGATGCGTGTACATGAATCAGGATTCATACCGGGTTTTCAGCGTGTTGCGCGATTTGCACTCCCGGTCATTTTCGGATTGTTGTTGAATCAGGCAGCTGCATGGAGCGGTGAATGGGAAAATGAGGGCTTCCCCGCCTGGCAGGCCGTCGACGATGACGAGTTGGGCACTGCTCGGGGCGGTTTTGTGTTCAGTAACGGCGTGCAGGTCGATATAGGTATCCGTAAGGCCGCATTCGTCAATGACATGGGACAGTTCGGAACAAGTTTTAATATTTCGGAAAGGGTACGGGGCAAGCTCCATGAAGGTATGGGGCAGTTCCGAACAGGCGTTGATATTTCAGAAGAGATAGGTAACAGTAACCTAAGCGAGGGAAATTCCATCCTGCAGTCAGGGACGGGCAACACGCTGAACAATCTGGAAGTACCGGGCGGTTCCACCTTCATTCAGAATACCTTGGACAACCAGTTCCTTGGTAATTTTACGGTGGTGGATGTACGGATAAGAAACCTGGACGCCGCCATGCGACAGCTGCCTGTTTCGGCTTTTCCCGCCATCCGGGATTTTGCCATTCCCGGTATTGCCCCCTGAGCAATTCTGCGATCTCCGGTGTAGGCATCGTGGAATCCGCCACGAAGGGCTCCCGAAGATGAACTTTGTAATAATTTGCCAACTTGCCGATACTGACAAAGCATGCTTGATCTTCATAATTATGAGCGGAACGGGACTTTTTCGGCGCAGGCCGACAATCATCGCAGGTAAATGGAATCGGCGGTTAAACCGGTATTCAAACTCAGCCAGATACACGGAGCATGTTTTTCTCGAATCGCATGAAAGGTGCCCAGCAAGGCATTCTTGACGTTTCCCAACATCGTGCTCACCCATTTGTAAGGTGGCAAGCTGCGCACTGCGTCGCCCACCACCGGTGACAAGGGCAGTATGCTTGCAACCCGCTGTGCAGCGCAATTGGTACAGCGCCTGGCGGTATTGTTCCTCGGAGCCGTAATGTTCAAGAACGTGTCGCAAACTCAGTCCTTATTGAAATTGAATCGTATTTTTTAGGCATGATGGAAATCCCTGTTATTCAGACGGTTCCATTATGCAGGCACCACAGGCTCAATAGCTGAGCCTGGTGGGTAACAGGAAGTAGATTGATCCGAATATGTTAAAAATCAGAGGCGGGTTATCCCGGTCGGAGGGCTGGAAAATGGGGCGGACCGAAAGGGTTTGGTGTCGAATAAACAACCTGTTCTTCTGCGTGCTTACCGTACTGCTCTGTTTTCAGGTTGCGCCGGTTGCGGCGGAGTCTGATGAGCTGGCGGAACTCAGACGGCTGCTGGCCGAACAGAAAAGAGCGCTGGAGCAGCAAATCCGACAGACCAAGGAGTTGGAGCAGCGACTGGAGCGCCTGACCGGCCAGGAGACCGGAACAAAACCGGCGTCAACGGTTAAAAAAGAACCGGTGCCTGAGAAACAGAAGCAGAAGGCTGCTGCTCCGAAATCGAAACAACCGGAAAAGAGCTCGGCGCAGACAGATCAGGTCGGCAAGCCGCCGGCAGACAACAGGAGAAAGGTGGAAGCGGTGGAGGCCGTCGCGAGTATCAGTGAAGAGGTCCGGGGCGTGCTCACGCCGAGGGGAAAACTGGTACTGGATCCATCGCTAAAATATGCCCATAGCTCGAATAACCGGGTGTTTCTCGAGGGTTTCGGACCGCTCGTGCTTCCGAGCCTGTTCCTCGGGCTTATCGATATCCGCGAAGTAGACAGGGACCTGTGGATCGCCTCCCTTGCGGCGCGCTACGGCATAACGAGCCGCATGCAGTTCGAGGTTAAGGTGCCCTACGTATGGCGCAACGACAGCATACGCTCGCGGCCAATTTCGGTTGATCTGTTCGGTGACAACGTTTTCGATGCAGAAGGTTCCGGCCTGGGTGACGTCGAGTTCGCTTTGGACTATCAGTTGAACAGGGGGCTGAACGGCTGGCCCTTTTTCATCGGCGGCGTCAGGGTCTCGGCGCCTACCGGCACGGACCCGTTCGAGGTCCAGACCAAGGATGTTCCGCTTGGCGAAGATGACGATGGAATCACGATTTACGAGCGTTTCCCTACCGAACTGGCAACAGGCTCGGGATTCTGGAATATACAGCCCAGCCTGACTTTCCTCTACCCATCGGACCCGGCCGTATTTTTCGGCACCCTGAGCTACAACTGGAGCATCGAGGACGATATCGGGAACGATTATGCTGGCAACGATGTGGGTAAGATCGACCCGGGAGACACCATCGGTTTGAGCGGCGGGATGGGTTTTGGCATCAATGAGCGTTCCTCATTCAGTCTCGGTTTTTCCTACAAGCACGTGGGCGAGACCACGCAGAACGGCAGCAATCTGAAGGGTTCGGAGCTTGATATCGGTGAGATTTCGCTAGGATATTCATTCCGCCTGAGCAGAAAGACAAACCTTAATCTCTCTGTAGGTTTCGGTGCCACGGAGGATGCGCAGGATTTTCAGATGACACTGCGCTTACCCACCACACTCGGACTATTCTAGTACTCCAACAAGTATTCATTGATGGATAATTAAGGTATTCTCTGAAGTATACATACTAATAATATGATGCTTCGGAGGATTTCATGCCCGCCAAGAAATATCGAGTCAATCTGACTGACGAAGAGCGTCACTATCTTGAAGGATTGATTTCAACGGGAAAGGTTGCGGCACGTAAGGCCAGCCACGCGCGGATACTGCTGCATGCAAACGAAGGCGGTGATGAGGGCTATTTCAAAGATGAAGACATTGCCGAGGTGTTAAACGTTGGCCGTGTGACGGTAGAACGCGTGCGCAAGCGTTTTGTAGAGGAAGGGTTGGAGTCGGCGCTCAATCCTAAGCCTCACAGCCGCCATCGGACCAAAAAGCTGGATGGAGAAGCAGAGGCCTTCCTGGTGGCGACGGCCTGTTCGGCGGCGCCGGAAGGACGTAAGGACTGGACGCTGCAGTTATTGGCGGATCGGCTAGTGGAATGTCAAATCGTAGATTCTATCAGCGCTGAGGCCGTTCGACTGGTACTAAAAAAAACGAACTCAAACCGTGGTTAAAAGCCTGCTGGTGTATTCCGCCAAAGGCCAATGCGGACTTTGTCTGTGCTATGGAAGACGTGTTGAAGGTGTATCAGCGCCGCTATGAAGAAGATGAAGTGTTGGTTTGTATGGATGAGACCAGCAAGCAGCATATCAAGGAAACCCGTACGCCTTTGCCGACTCGACCGGGGGAACCTGAAAGGTTTGATTATGAATATGAACGAAATGGTGTCAGTAATCTGTTCATGTTGTTTGCGCCGCTTGAGGGTTGGCGACAGGTCAAGGTCACCGATCGTCACACGAAGGTAGACTGGGCACAGTTGATTAAAGAACTGGTGGATGAACACTACCGGAGAAGGAAAAAATCATCCTGGTTATGGATAATCTGAACACGCACAAGTTGGGGTCTCTCTACGAGGCATTTGAACCGTCAGAGGCACGTCGGATTGCGGATCGCCTGGAGATTCATTACACCCCGAAGCATGGGAGTTGGCTGGACATGGCGGAAATCGAGATCGGTGTTCTAACGCGTCAATGTCTTAATCGTCGCCTACCCGATCAGGAAACACTGAAACGTGAAATCAATGCATGGCAGAACACACGCAATCAAAAAGGCATTCGAGTTGACTGGCGGTTTACTACCGAAGATGCCCGGGTAAAACTGAAATCACTATATCCATCAATATAAAGTTGATAGAGTACTAGTCGTACTGGGCGTATGGTCACCACGGCTGGATGGATCAATCGCAAGTGCACCTGATCAATAAGGCGGGCTTCTCGTACCAGACGGCCCACACCGGTGCAGTGACGTTGATCTAACGTTTCGGTAGTGCACTAATTCTGAATATTCATTTGATGTGCATGGATGCACGAATGCGCATGAGCGACCGAGCTCAAGACGCCCTACCAGGACGGTACCATTCATGTCATCGCCCGAAGGGTGGCCCTGGTGTCCAAACCGCGGGTCAATCTGATGCGTTTTGCTCGTATGATCCCTGATACTCGCCCGCTTCGTGGGCCAGCTAAAGCTATCCAAATTCATTCCCGATGAATTTGTCATGGCGTATTTGCTCCGAACAGCAAACACCGCGCATCGCTGACACCAGCGAAGCGGGGGAAGGTCACCAAACCCAAGGTCTCCGCGGAGCAGCAAGAGAACATGCCGGTGCAACGTCGGGCAGCGATGAAGTGGGCACAGGGTGTGGAAATTTTCTGGAACGCCGCAAGCCTCCCACTCAAAGACCGCTTTGTCGTGGAGCTGTTAATCGCCACATTGCCACGAGACAGACTCGTTGTTTGTTAGTTCTGTCTGCGTCAGGTATTGGCCCCTTGTACCGCTTGTTGTTAAGCGGATTCTCGAAACAGGAATTTGGTTGATTAACAATAAAATAGCACTCTACACAAAAGAACCATCAATCAACGTAGGCAGTACCTTGTTTTTAACGCACGTCTGTACTGCGTCTGATAACAGATATTCAATACGGGATTGTGATCGGATGCAGTCAAGGGGAAATGGTTTACGCTGAAACCAAGGTTAGTAAATCAACCAATGGACAAAACAGAAGGTGGGCTTTCACCGGTAGAAGAGTGCCTGCTGAGAGAGTTGTGCGCAGGGGCTGGCGCACGCAAGAGAGTGGTATGGCTAGGAAAAGAACTCTCTGATCAAGAAGTTTTAGCCATGCTGCATGGTCTGTAACAAGCACGTATTCTCAGGGCGTGGAGCAAAAGCATAGTAACATCTACCGATAGCAAAATTTGCACGGGCGTTATCGCCCGCATGACGCCATCATATTTCCCAGCGTGGCAAAAGCTGTCATGGTTGCGATAGTGGCAAGCCAAACCAAGACACTAAAAGGACAGGTATTTTGAAGAAAACCGATTTTTCATCACTCAAGCTACATAGCGCACTGCTTGAAAATCTCTTCTCCCTGGGTTATCTGGCCATGACGCCTATACAGGCGAAGAGCTTGCCGCATATCCTGGCTGGCAAAGATGTCATTGCACAGGGAAAAACCGGATCGGGTAAAACCGCTGCATTCGGCCTGGGTCTGCTGGAGAAGCTCGATGTAAAACGCTTTCGCGTACAGTCACTGGTGCTTTGTCCGACGCGGGAGCTGGCCGATCAGGTTGCCAAGGAGATTCGCAGACTGGCTCGCGGCATCCATAACATCAAGGTGCTGACCCTGTGCGGCGGCATGCCCTTCGGGCCGCAGCTCGGCTCACTGGAACACGGTGCACATATCATTGTAGGGACACCGGGACGCGTGGATGAACACCTGCGCAAAGGCACTTTGAACCTGGATGGTCTAAACACGTTTGTGTTGGATGAAGGGGATCGCATGCTCGACATGGGCTTCCAGCCGGCCTTGGATGCCATCATCAAATACCTGCCACAGCAGCGCCAAACCCTGCTGTTCAGTGCAACCTATCCTGATCAAATTGAGTCTATTGCGCAACGCATCATGATCGACCCGGTAAGGGTGCAGGTTGCATCTACCCATGATAGCTCCAGCATTCAGCAGACCTTCTACCGGGTCGATGAAAATGTGCAACGCTTGACCGCGCTACGTCTGCTGTTGATGAAGTATCGCCCGGATTCCACCCTGATATTCTGTAATACCAAGCGGGAGACCCAGGAAGTGGCCGATGAGTTACGCAGCCATGGGTTTAGCGCATTGGCATTGCATGGCGACATGGAGCAAAGAGACCGCGATCAAACCCTGGTGCGCTTTGCCAATAAAAGCGCTTCGATACTGGTTGCCACCGATGTGGCTTCCCGCGGTCTGGATATCGACGCTCTGGACGCCGTCATCAACTACCATCTCTCCCGCGAGTTGGAGGTGCATGTTCACCGTATCGGCCGCACCGGGCGCGCGGGGAGTAAAGGCATAGCCTGTACCCTGTATAACGACAAAGAAAGATACAAAGTCGAAGCTCTGGAAAAGCACCTTGAGCAGCCCATTGACAGCGCGCCCCTGCCGCCTTTCAGTCTGCTGGAACAACCCACCTATAAGCCACCGATGGCGACCCTGCAAATCGACGGTGGAAAAAAACAGAAAGTGAGACCCGGTGATATCCTTGGCGCACTCACGGGAAATAGCGGCATTGCCGGAACGCAGGTCGGCAAGATTCATATTTTTGATAATTGCGCCTACGTGGCCGTCAGCCGGGACGCTGCGAAAATTGCATTAACAAAATTGGCCGAGGGAAAACTGAAGGGACGTTCGTTCCGGGTGAGACGGATACGAGGTTAGGAGTCAGCAGCCTGTTGAGCCATCCTTGATATCGTCAGGCTGGCGGCTATTCCCATGGCGCCTTGGGCCTTGGTTTAGCGCTTGTACGACCAGGATTGCCGGCATGCTGCTGTTGCTTGGCGCCGGTGGCTTTACCGCCCCGGGTGGCTTCTCCCGAACCTGGTCCATTGTTACGCCCTGATTTGGGTTTCTTGGGCTTTTTAGGTCGAACCGGACGCAGATCCAAATGCGACGCAGGCAGGTTGTGAGACGGCTCAAAACCCTCAATCAGTTTCCGCGTTAACAGGCGTTTGATCAGCCGCTCGATATCCGAGAGCTGCTGGAACTCATCGGCGCTGACCAGGGAGATCGCCAGACCTCCGGCGCCTGCGCGACCGGTGCGGCCAATGCGGTGTATGTAATATTCCGCAACAGTTGGCAGATCGAAATTGACCACCTGCGGCAGCTGCTCAATATCCAACCCCCGGGCAGCCAGATCCGTGGCAACCAGGATTTGAATCGAGCCATTTTTGAAATCGGCCAGGGATTTCGTCCTTGCCCCCTGACTCTTGTCGCCGTGAATCGCTGTAGCTCTGATTCCCTCGGTTTCCAAATGGCGGGTTAATCGGTCGGCGCCCTGTTTGGTTCGGGTAAAAACCAGTACCTGCCGCCATTTGTTATCCTTTATCAATTGCGTGAGCAAGTCCGGCTTGCGTTTTTTATCCACCGGACAGATCCACTGCTTGACGGTTTTCGCCGTGGTATTGGGTGGGTTGACTGTAATCTCGACCGGGTGTCTGAGCAGTCCCTTGGCAAGCTGGCGAATCTCGTTGGAAAAAGTCGCAGAGAACAGCAGGTTCTGACGCTGCTTGGGCAAAACGCTCAGGATCTGTCGAATATCCTGGATAAAACCCAAGTCCAGCATTCGATCAGCCTCGTCCAGCACCAGCACTTCCAGCCGGTTAAACTTCACTGCGTTTTTATTGTACAGATCCAGTAGGCGTCCCGGTGTTGCCACCAGTAGATCGGCGCCTTTGCGCAGCAGCATCATCTGGGGGTTTATCTTCACCCCGCCATACACCACTGCAGAACGCAGGGGTAAATATTTGCCATACGCGGCGATGCTCTCCCCAACCTGGGCCGCCAACTCGCGGGTCGGGGTCAAGATGAGCGCATGTACCTGATTGGCCTGAGCAGGTTCGCCTTTGGCCAGCCGTTCCAATATGGGGAGGGTAAACCCTGCAGTCTTGCCCGTACCGGTGTGAGCTGCCGCCATCAGGTCCCTGCCTTTGATCACCGCGGGTATCGCCTGGTTCTGAATGGGCGTAGGCGTTTTGTAGCCCTGTTCGGTTAAGGCTTCAAGCAGGGGGGCGGATAAGCCCAGGGAGGCAAAGTTCATAGAATCGTCTCATACGGCAGCGAATCATGGTCTGAAGCGCTTCGTCGGTGGGCCTGCAGATTACAGGATCTGATTGCCAAGCTCCAGTTGCCGCGGCCCTGTAGATCCAGCTCCATATGAGAGTCTAATCTGCCGCCCAGCCTCATGTGCCGCGTTATGGGACCCTGAAAAAAACATCGATGATATCGCCCTCTTTGCTTTCGAGGTCAGAGTCTGCGGGCGCCATGAACAGAATCCAGATCGCCCCCTTATCGGGTTCACCGTCATCGTCCAGGCTGGCGGCAACTGCGATGTCACCCACTCCATCACCATCGAGGTCTCCGATACTGGCGATGGAGCTGCCGAACTGATCACCGTTGCCAAGCGCACCGCCGAATTTCCCTGCCGTGTCGGATATCAACGAGGAGGAAATAACCTCACCGTTGCCATCCATAAACAGAATCCAGATTGCGCCCCGCTCAGCTCCACCGTCGTCACTCAGTTTCGCACCTACAGCGAGGTCATTGATACCATCGTCATTGATATCACCGATGTTGGAAACCGCGCTGCCAAACTGGTCGCCGTTACTCAATTCTCCATCGAATGCACCACTGTTTTGCGATATTCTCTGGGTTGAATCCACCGTGCCATTACGCTATTCAGAAACAGGATCCATAGAGCGCCACGATCAGTGCCGCCATCATCGTCTCCGCTTGATCCTACAGCGAGATCCATGACGCCATCGCCGTTGAGGTCCCCGGCAGCCGCGACCGAGCTGCCGAAGCGATCTCCATTGTCCGGATCAGGATCGAGGTTGCCCTCATCGGAGGATATTTTTTGCGCAGAGCTGACGGTGCCGTCGAAATTCATAAACAGTATCCAGACTGCACCCCGGTCGGTTCCGCCATCATCGTCGTTCGGCACACCGACAGCGAGATCCGTAATGCCATCGTTATTCAGATCGCCTATGCCGGTTACAGCACGACCGAACTGATCATTGCCATCAAGATTCCCTGTGAATCCGCCCGCTGTATCTGAAATCTTTTGTTCTCGTTGCACCGTACCATCGCCATTGAGAAACAGGATCCAGAGCGCACCCCGGTCGGTTCCGCCGTCATCGTCCAGCGGTGATCCCACGGCAAGATCCAAAAAACCATCGCTGTTCAGATCGCCCAGCGCGGCGACAGCACTGCCGAACTGGTCGCCGTCATCCAGCTCTCCATCAAAATTGCCTGCTGTATCGGATATTTTCTGATGAATGTCGACTCGCCCATCGCTATCCATGAACAGAATCCATACGGCTCCGCGATTTTCTCCGTTGTCATCATCGAAGGGCGCACCTACAGCCAGGTCGGTAACGCCATCGCCTTCCAGATCGCCGATATTTGTGATGGCGCTGCCAAACTGATCACTGAGGTTCAGTTTGCCTTCAAAGTTACCACTTGTATCGGAAATCTTTTGCTCTGAATCGACTTCAGTCGAAAATGTTTGTGTACAGCCAGTTAACAGCAGCAGTGACCACAGAATCAGCATCAAAAGGAGAATTAAAGGCGAACGTTGCATGCGCGTATTACTACCCATAAAGATCCACACTGGTAGGCCCTCCGGCTGCGGATCAAATCGAACCTCGATGGGTATAGATCTCATATCTATTAGTGAGATAGATACCAGAAACGGGATACCCATGTTTCATCAATAATTATAGCATTCTGCTTGCTGGGCAAGGGATAGAAGATCGCATTCAGCGGGTGCAGCTATAGCATCATCCTATGTAATGGCCAACCGGTTCCGGACGATTTTCCAGGCGTTTTTTTTAACCCAACGTCGAATACTGACGCATGGAGCCGTAATTCAGCACAACATATTCCCGCAAACGGAGAGTGCTCAGTACACCAAAGCCCACTGGATGGTATAGCGGCAACGACTGGCCTAAATACCCCAGCCAAGATGTCTCACGCCTGCCCCTTTGAGCTAAAGAACCGGGTCGATGACATAAAACTGTCACATTAACGGGTTATGTTGTAAGTATCAGCATATGAGTTTGCACCACCCGACCACACATGAGTGCTTATAGACGATCCCGCCTGACACAGTGTTCCGATCCTTTGCCAAACCAAAGTTCAGTAGGCCCGGGGGAACAGGTACCTTGTTGTGAGACATGAATCTCCAAGCGGAATGATATGGAGACCTTTGCGATGCGCATGAATTCACAAGTGATCATCAGAGGTATTGCATTGTTCTTAGGTAGCAAAACCATTTTTTTACTTTTTGGAAGTACATTGTGCGTAAATTATTGATTCAACTCCGTATCGGAGAAAAAATCGGAATTGGTTTCGGTGTAGTCGGTCTCTTGTTTCTCGGGGTGATCTGGCAATATCAGGAAACACTGACGCGTTCCCTGGCGGATTACCGGCAACTTCAGGATTTTCATGCCGCCAGAAAGGATCGGGTGCTGGGGATTGAGACGGAGTTGCTTCAAGCCCGTGAGGCAGAGCAGGAATTCAGGCTGAAAAGGCATCCATTACAGGCGCAAAGCGTCGCCCAACATCTTGGGACGGCCCGGCAGCACGCCGGTTTGCTGGCCGAGATAGACGAGCAGTCAGCAACGCTTGCCAAGGAGTTTGATGGTTATCTGCTGGATTATCTGCAGCATTTCCAAGCCGTGGAAGCGGCCTGGAGAAGTAAGGGTCTGGATGAGGATTCCGGCCAGCAAGGTTCATTCAGGGCCGCTGTGCATGATCTCGAGCTGATGGCCAGCAACCTGAACACGGACCGGATTTACCTGAATCTATTGCAGATACGGCGTGGCGAAAAAGATCTGGGGCTGAGGCGTGATGCGCAGTATGTTCAGCGTGTCAATGAATTGATCGGGCAGTTCGAGGCCTATGTCAGCGAGTCTGAACTTCTGACGGAGGTGAAGGGGCGTTTGTTGAAAGAGATCACCACCTACCGTGACGAATTTGCTATCTACGCAGAAAAGGTAATGGCTGGTCAAGGTATTCAGGATGGCAAGGGTCCGTTTCGTGATGCGGCGCATCGGGTGGAAGACCTGATCAACCTCTACTATGTGCCGGACCTGGAGCGGGATATCCTGCAGCTCAGACGGCGGGAAAAGGACTATCTGCTGCGGGATGACAAGCGTTATGTGGAGATGGTGCAGAACCAGATCAAGTCGATAGAAAGCAGGATTCAATCCTCCTCCATCAGCAGTGAAGACCGCGAACGATTTATTTCGCTGCTCCATCGCTACCGGAGTGATTTTCTGGCGCTGGTTGATCAAAATCGACAAATTGCCCGTCTGACAGAAGAGATGGAACAGGTCGCTAACCATATGGGGGCGTTAGTCAAGACGAATGTCGAGTTGGCAAACAAAGCGATGCAGGAGATGATCCGGAACATCAACGCCAATGCTCAGCAACGTACAGTCTGGATGTTATGGGTGATTGTCATCGCCATTGGCCTGGGTGTCTTTTTTGCGGTCAAGATTACCTCATTGATCGTGGTGCCGATGCGCAGGATGGCGGCCACACTGGAGCAGCTATCCTACACAGAGCTGGTCGACAAAGTGCCCTGCGAGGAGGAAGGTCGGGATGAAGTCAATGCGATGGCCGGTTACCTGAATATCCTCGCAGAGCACCGCAACCGGTTCATCAACTGGTGGAAAAATTCGATGAACGAAACCGAGGCCTGTTCCCAGCTGGAGCGCATTCTGGGACAGCCAGCCGAATGGGATTCAGATACCGCCAGTGAGGTGGAAAATCTCCAGCTGCAATTGCGTGAAACACTGGCGATTAAAAAGGAGCTTATGTCGAAGGAGCTTGAGGAAATCGAAACACTGAATGAAAAGATCTTGAACAGGTCTGCGCTTCTGCAGCATTCCAGTGTCTCTCGTGGTGATGTTGAGGAGCAGAGTAAGTCCATACATTATAGCGCTGAATTGATTCGCAAGAGTCTACGGATGTTGTCCTACGGCACGCAGAAGCAATGATTTCAGATGCTTGCAGATAAGTCAGAGAACTATCGTCTAATCTCAACCGGGCGCCTTTCCGGGCAGATAATATCACGGCTTTTTTGACTCAGAGCCAGATGTCCGGATTCTGTTCCATTGGAAGGAATGGCATGGTGGGATTCACTGAGAATGTGGGCCCGTTCGATCCATGCTTCGGGCTGATTGGGGTGAGACGGGGGGTATGTGACCGACCATGCAGACCACATACCCAGGTTCCGAAGGCTTCCGGGCAGGTGAGCCAGTGTTGCCGGGTGCGCAATGCTGGCTGACCATCCAACCGTGCTACTACTTTTTCTTGCCTTTTTTTGATTTTTTGTCCTTTTTATCTTTTCCGGTTCCTTTCCCCTTTTCCTTTTTGTCCTTTTTCTCGGTCTTAGGGGTTGTCGCCGGGGCCTCGGCTGCTACCGCTTCCGGCTGGGTGCCAGACTCGGTACTGGTCACGACAGCAGACTCAGTCTCAGCAACAGCCGAGGCCTTATTCTTCTCTTTGTCTTTCATTGCCTTATAGTCTCATCTTGGTGGGTTGAGGCACGAGTATTTACTAGAACAAGTGCTACCACAAGCATTATTTATAGACTTGCTGCCAAGCAGACTGGCTACCCTGCAGGCCAGCTCTAATTCTAAAATTCGCTGTGATCCTGCCTGGGATTGTCGAGCCGGCAGGATTCAAGCGTTAGCAGCTGGTTTCCTCACTCTAAATCAGCCGAACCTTTGCTGCATAAAAGGCTTTACATAAAGTGGGTTTCAGTGCCGGGTGTGTGGCGCGATCATCGGTTTTGAGGTGATGCTCTATGATGGAATCCAGAATGGAGAGGTCATGCTGCTCATGCCAGCGTGTCTCGAAGTCTGAAAAATCGAACTCTGTCCCGGAGGAGAAGTAGTCTCTGGCCAGTCCTGTAGGTTTACTGAATTCGATTGGGCAGGACTCCATCACCTCGTAGAGTTGGGGGTAAGTGTCGATGGCGTCAGGCCCGGCCGGCAGCAGATGTGCGAGTTGCAGGTTTTTCCTCCTTGCATGAGTTTATCCATTTCGATGCACTCTGAAGGGCGGTGGTGTTCACCCCAAAAAGAGAATTCGATGTGGATATCAATTCCATTGTCCAATGAGTAGCCTGTGTTATTCAATCAATTACTGGAGCTGTTTTAGATGGTTCACTGTTTGCCGGGCGAAGTGAAGATGGAGTACTGAAGTAAGGATTCCGGGTTCTCGCCAACTGAGCAGTTCTCTGTCAGCCGGCGATACACACAGCTTATGGATGAGTCGAATCGGCAGGGCTAAAAAATGCGGGCAAGCCAGGATTCGACCCTCAAATATCCAGCTGACTCACCTCCAGGTCATAATCCATCTCTTCCAACTCTTTCCGTTTAAAGAGACAGGTGCCCGGATAGGAGGCGGTGGCGCTGCCACAGATAATCCCGAAGCGCAGCATTTCCTGTACATTCTGCTGGCGTAGAAGCGCGGTGATCATGCCGGCCAGCATGGCGTCTCCGCTGCCGACAGTGGAGGATACTCTGACTCTGGGGGCTGGACAGTGGTAACTGTTGTGTTTATCTACGAGTACGGCTCCCTCCCTGCCTAATGAGATGCAGACGAATTCCGTACCGTTTTTCTGGATTTTGCGGGCGGCTTGCGCGACAACTTCTATGCTTTCGAGGCTCTGTTTGTTGAGCATTTCCAGCACGTAACGATTGATGCGAAGCAGATAGGGTTTAGCCTGTAAGGCATATTCCAGTACGGCGCCATGCGCATCGAGTATGACTTTTCCGCCCTGGGCAGAAATTTCTTCGGTAAGTTCCGCATAGGTGTTATCAGGGACACCGGGTGGTGTCGAGCCGGTGAGAACTGCATACCCATTTGCGGTGTTTTCAAGAAAACAGGAGACAATCTGGTCCAGTACCATTTCAGGGATTTCCGGGCCTCCACTGTCGACTTCATATTGGCTGGGTGGCTGTTTTTGCTGCAGTGTGGCGTTGATGCGGGTCTCGCCGTCCACCTCGATGTAGTGGTGGGCGCTGCTTAACTCATCACCCAGAAGTCGCAGGAAGAGTTCTCCACCCTTACCGCCGAGTACGCTGCAACAGCGAACCGGTATCTGTAATTCTGTGAGGGCGCGTGCGACATTGATGCCGTTGCCCCCTGGGTGGTAATAGGTTTTAGTTGCGCGGACCTTCTGATCCGCCATCAGTTGCGGGATTTCATAGCTGATATCGACTGCCGGATTGAGCGCCAGTACGGCAACAGCTTCGATCTCTTCTGGAATTGACATATTTTCATCCTGACTCATCGTAATCCACCCTTCATGATGAGGCTGCGGCCCGTCATCATCGGTGGGCGGGGCAGGCCGAGAAGATCCAGCACCGTTGGTGCGATATCTGACAGGCCACGGCCAATGCGTAAGCGAACCGGACCTTCTCCCATGATAAGAAAGGGTACCGGGTATTCTGTATGCTGGGTATGGGGTTCACCGGTATTCGGGTCCACCATCTCGTCGCAGTTGCCGTGATCAGCCGTCAGCAATACACGCCAACCACGTTCCAGGGCCTCGCGAAACACACGATGGCTCTGGAGGTCGAGGGTCTCCACGGATCTGATGATGGCTTCCCGGCGCGCTGTGTGCCCGACCATGTCACCATTCGCCAGGTTGGTGAGGATGAACGAATATTTATCGCTCTTGATGGCGCTGATCAAGGTGTCTGCGACACTGCTGGCGCTCATCTCGGGCTGCATGTCGTAGGTTGCCACAGTCGGTGAGGGCACGATGATTCTATCCTCGCCTGGATAGGGTGGCTCACGGCCGCCATTGAAAAAGTAAGTGACATGCGGATATTTTTCAGTCTCTGCGCAGTGCAGCTGATTCAGGCCCACATCACTGATGATCTCCGCCAGCACCTGCTCCGGTATTTGTGGTGAGAAGAGCACCTCGAAGGGATATTCCGCATCGTACTCGGTCATGCAGTAGAGACGCCTTGGTCCGGAGCCTTCACGGTCGAAAGCATCAAACTCTTCCAGCCCGACTGCTGCTGCGAGTTGGCGGGCGCGGTCGCTGCGGAAATTGAAGAACAGTATAGGCTCGTCCTTTAGGATGCCGATATGCTCGCCAATCACGGTAGGCTGGATGAATTCATCACCTTCGCCCCTGAGATACGCTGATTCGATGGCTTCTAACGGTGATTTAGCCTTGAGTCCCTTGCCGTGAACGATGGTATCCCATGCGCGCTGGGTCCGGTCCCAATTACCTGCCCTGTCCATTGCGCAGTAACGGCCACTCAGGGTGGCAATGCGACCTCTATCGAAGCGTGACAGCGCCTCTTCCAGGGTTGCCAGGTATTTACGGCTTCCCTTGGGCGAGGTGTCTCGTCCATCGGTAATCATATGAACAATGGGTGTGATATTTTCTTTGCGTAACAGGTCCAGGATGCCGACGAGGTGTTCAATATGTGAGTGAACACCGCCATCCGAAACCATGCCAACCAGATGCAGGCGCGTAGTGCCCTGCAACATGTGTTGCCAGGCGGGTTGGTCTACCAGACTGCCGTCGTAGATGGTGTTGGCGATGCGCACCAGATCCTGCTCCAGAACCCGTCCTGAACCAAGCGTCAGGTGACCCACCTCGGAATTTCCAAATTGTGAGTCAGGCAGACCGACCGCGCGCCCGGAGGCCTGCAAAACCGTGTGAGGGTAGGAGGCAAAATAATAGTCGAGGTTTGGGGTTTTGGCCAAAGCCCAGGCGTTATGGGCTCTACTCGGGTTAACACCGAAGCCATCGAAGATGGCGAGTAATACAGGACGAGGCTTCACATTATTTCCTATGCTGTTCTAATGCGCACAAGAAACCATACTATGCTGTGTGCTGCAAGGAAAAATGCTGTTGAAGCCTGATTTTATAGGCATATATTACCGGGTTATATTCCGACTCCTGGGTGTTTGTAATTGTGCCTATCCGTACTGAAATTGATACTGACCTTGTGATTTGCAGTAAAGATTGGAGGTTGCGGGGCGTTTTGGCTTAATGACCCGCCCACAAGCGGTTCAATTCGCCAGATAATATTGCAAAATCAGGAGAACTGCGCTGCCAAATAAGATGCCCTTTACAATAAAAGTGTAATGATCAGTCGTAATATGGTTACGCACAGCCGCACCTAGAAACAGTGCGACTAATGCAAGAGCCGCCAATGGTAAGGTCGACGCCATCAGCTGCGCATCAAATAGACCCGCGCCACTGAAGATCAATATCTGTGTGATCTTTCCTGCCAGAAAACACATGTTGAATACTTGCACCATAGCCGTTGTGCTAAGCCCCACTCCGAGTGCGTAAATAATCAGCACGGGCACCATGACATTGGTTGAGCCGGCAGCGATCCCGGCAGTTATACCAAATATCAACATCGACCTGCCGCGGTATGTAATCAGCCATCCCATGCTAAATCTGCCTAGCCAGCTACTGCCCATATATAGCAGGATGAGAAAGGCAAGCAATAACTTGAAAGGTGTTGGATCGTACGTGATGATCAGTATTGTTCCGGCAGCGCTGCCAAGCATGGCATAGAGTCCAAGAGGCCAGAATCTGCCGATGCTGTCACTCCAGCTGCCGCCACGCAGAATACTGAGAATATTGACGCTGACTGTGGGTATTAAGGTGATCAGAATAGCGCTTTGCAGATCAATAAACAGGGCAAGTAGCGGCGTGGCGATCATTGGGAATCCCAAGCCCAGAGCGCCATGCACAATTCCAGCTGCAAAAATGATGATGTAGAAGATTGCAAATGTGAAAAATGGCAGGTCATTCATGAGGATCAAGCATCGGTGAAAACACTGAATGGTCCAAGAAATGAAATCAGCCTGGCAATTATCGAAAAGAAGATAATGGATGGATATTCAGATAGGTTATAGATTTCGTGAACATGGAAATTTCTATATGGAATAAAGGGATTCCACTCTTTAATTCAAAGCGTTTCGATAAGATATTTTCAATCGCTTATAGATAGAATCCTAATCCGAGGGTAATGAAACTAAGAATGAAAAAAACGATGGCTGAGGACTTCCACATAGTATAATTGAGCGCCTGAGAATTTTTATTCCGCATTGTCACGGCGAGCACACCTGCGATAAGCATGATGGTGCCGGTCACATAAGAAATAATCTTCAAATATTCTTTTTTGATTTTGACGGAGCCTGAGACGCCACTGCCGATGGTTTCAAATTTGTTTGCAAAGGATGGTTCGATAGAGGTAATAACCAGCGCCATAAAACATAACAGAATGATGTCTGTGTTCCTAAGCCGCATGCTTGTCTCCCAGAAATATCGGTAAAAAAATAGAATGTGATAGTCGATTAGAAAGTAATAAGACTGACTTCACATAGTTTGGCATCGATTTGTAATTCTGCAATACAGAGGCAGAGATGCAATTCTTTTATATGCAGATGGAAAGGCTTTTCCTGCGTAAATTCCCCTCCCGTTATAGCAGGGGTTGATATTAGAGGAGTAATTTGGATAACTGATAGGTCAGTATAGGGGGCAGGTGTTGTCTGGATAGCAGATAGGCCGATAATTATTGCATGGCTTGTTCTGCTATTTGCAACATGTCAGGAAGAATTGCGATCAGCATTGCAATCACCGCAAGCACAATGGTTAAGGTTAAACCACCCACTAGATTGACGGCTATGTTCGTCACCTTCCGGTTTTCCGCCAATGCATGCGCCACATTTGAGATATTGATTAGGCCGTATAAGCTATCCTTGCGATAAACCAACAGTCGTCTGCAGTTGTTGGTCTGCATCAAGCGAATCGCATCTTGACAGGTACTGTCATGTGGTATGGAGATCAGGCTGCGCGTACAAACATCGCCTAGGGTTTGCTCGCGGGGATCCTTTTCAGCTCCGACAACCCGGGTCAAAAGGTCACGTTCAGTAAATAGGCCAACAACCTTTCCGGAATCAGTCGCCAGAACTGAACCAAGGTTATTCCTTGACATGAATCTGGCGGTTTCCTGAATATCCGTGGACACATCAAGTGACGGTACAGTTTCTGTAACTAAGCTATCAATTCTGCATTTCATATGACTATTACCAGTCAGTTATAACAATCTGAAAATTTATCAATGCAATATTCGAACCATACTGTCTATCTGTAGAGATAACTGGGACATGGTTTTTGATAGATGCTGAAAATTCGGGCTTATGCGTAGAGTGTTTGAGATGCATCACGGGTATCGAATACATGCATTTCAGTATTATTTTTATTCAAGAAGGCTCTGATTAAGTCCATCCTTGGATTTATCAGAGCAAGGAAACGAAATAATGTAATTTGCCGTTTCCTTCATTTTCAATTGCTTACAGCGATCGAGAATAACAGCACATGCATGTGCCACAGGAGGGTCTGAATTAATCAGACCTTCCTTAAATAGAAATCATCGGATTCAGTGATAGTGTGGGAAGAATACAAAATTATCAGTAAATATCGGGTGAGAGTGAGGTGATCATTACTATAATTTACAGAATGCATTTGGCACAATCCTGGTGCGTCATATGATGGCTAAGGCAATGTTGGTGCGTTCATTGCCTGAATTTAAACAGTATATAATTTACCATTAATCATGCTGCTTATTGCTGGATGTTTTGTGAAATAAGTATTTAGTATAAAAAGAATATCCGTTAAATACGAAGAGTTATCGAAAAAACCGACACACCAACATGTATTGATGGATATAGGTCGGGGATCTTAGATTGCTAAAGCGATTGCAATGAAGGGTCTCAGATAATTGAATCTTTATGGATCGGGGACATAATACTTCTTATACATTGTAATATTCTTTTGAATTAAACTGAATGCTTAATATATTCGCACGGGATTGTTTTGCGTAAAACCATGTCAGATATCGTCAAACGAAAATGTCATTCCTTTGATAACCCTGCCCTATCACTTGAGGGTGGTGGGCTGTGGCGTTATGTGCCTGTGAGCAACAGTGACAACAAGGCATTTTGTGATTTTATGGTGCTGCTACCTGGAATTAAGAAGAACAGAACACTAGAGGTGATGATCCGTCATCAACTTCAGGAGGTCTTGAAAGGGTTTGGGGATCAGATTATTTTTGCCGATTTGAATTTACATCTGGGTTTAGTTTGGGTAACTGTAACTCCGGAACCTGGTCTATGCAGTGATGTTGCCGAGGCTATTCACAGTCGAGTTGATGGTGCGCGGGTCGTGGGTAGTTATGTAAAGCGCTCAAAGACACTGAAAATTTCATGGATGGATAAGGTTAAACGCCTGCTTACTTGAGTACCGCCAGTACACATTTATTTGGATTAGAGCACTAAGTGCTGGCAGTTTTTATGTGGGATCGTGTTTAACTGCCAGCCTTGGAGGATCATCCCGGGTAAAATGTTATTCGATATTCGTCTGTTTCAGCCCGTCGAAGAGCAGCGTCTGATTCGTTGGATTTTCATCCGGTTCCTCGCGCTGATCTATTCAGGGGCTTTTATCTCGCTGTCGATACAGATTGGCGGTCTGGTCGGGCCGCAGGCGATACTACCACTTGATCCTCAGCTGAATGGCTCCTATCAGGAGCTTGGGCGTGGGGCCTGGCTATGGCTGCCAACGCTCTTTTGGATCATTGAACCTTCGGATTCGGCGTTACAGGCAACAGGCCTTATCGGGGTTATACTCTCACTGCGACTGGTGGTGACGGCAGGCTGGGAGCGACTGACACTTGTTGCTCTGTTTGTTCTCTACCTCTCGCTTGTTCATGCCGGACAGATCTTCACGAATTTCCAGTGGGATGCGCTGCTATTAGAGGCGGGATTTCTTGCGATCTTCCTGGGTGATGTTCCATCCAGGCTCGTGATATTGCTCTATGAGTGGTTATTGTTCCGTCTGCGTTTCATGTCAGGTTATTTTAAGCTGGCGAGTGATGATCCGTCGTGGTCCGGGTTTAGCGCCTTGAAGTATTATTTTGAAACCCAGCCACTTCCTCATATCGGCGCCTGGTATTTTCATCATCTGCCTGAATGGATGCTGAAGACGGGTGTGGGCTTGACATTGTTCAGCGAATTGATCCTGCCTGTCTTCATTTTCCTGCCGCGTCCATATCGCCTGACGGCAGCGCTTATCACGATTGCTTTGCAGCTGCTTATCATTTGCATCCAGTAATCATAATTTCATCAATTTTTTGACAATCGCACTATGTCTGTTTCTGCTGGACGATAAATTAGTCGCAAAAATTCTACCAGAGAAGCTCCGTATGAAATTAATGGGGAATAAGCCCTTTTCGAGTAGGTTGTACAACGTGTTTCTGCTTTTTGCGGCCTTACTTATCGTACCCGCCAGTCTGATTAGTTTTACCGCCCATGCGTTAAATAAACCGCTACCAGTTCCGATGCATCAGTTCGCCGATTCAGTAAGACGCTTTGGTATCGGCAATATCTATCATGTGTTTCCGACAATGCAGGTTGAGCGTCAGGAGCTGGTAGTTGAGGGTTCGAATGACGGGGAAGAGTGGCATGCGTACAGATTCAGGTATACGCCTGGAGAACTGGATAAGACTCCACCCTTTATCATTCCCCATCAACCCAGACTCGACTGGATGGTCTGGTTCGTACCGACCCAGCAGCTTCCTCAGATGCTCTGGTTCGGTGAATTCCTGAACCGATTGCATGAAGGTTCGCCAAGCGTGACCGGATTGATGGCGTATAACCCGTTTCCAGAAAGTCCGCCTCACTATCTTAGGGTGCTTGCCTACCGCTACACCTTTACTTCAGCAAGTGAACGCGCTGAGAGTGGAAACTGGTGGCGGCGTGAGTATCTAGGGCAGTTTCCACAGGTCAAGCCACGAAGGCCTTAGCTTAATGTCAGAATGCGGGCCTGGAACCAGTTCTGCGCGACTATGCAGGCGAAAACCTGGCCATAGATCTATCTCTAAACCAGAAGCGGGTACAGTCAGTGATTATCTGAACAAGACGCTGATCAACGCGAAGGGCCAGACCTTGAGACCAGGTAGTCCGAGTAGCCGCCAGATATAGCCGCCACCTTTCCCAGTGTCGACTTGCGCAATCCTTTTACCTACAACCGAGATATCGATTTTCGGGTTAACTATATCCACCAGTTGCAGCGTGCGCTGCAGGGTATTCCGGAGTTGTCGACTCAGCAGAGAATTCCGGATGATCTTCCTGAACAGGGCAGCATCGCTGAATTCGATGACACCCTGCCCGGAGTCCAATCGCAAATTGATACGAGATCCCGACTCGTGCGCCAGTTCAACGTCAGCATCTACAATCAGCGATCTTCGCTTGTTCATTCTTTGTTCTGATCATCCCTGGTGCGGATCTTGAGTACACCATTGAATCGCCATCTGGCATACTTGGCTTCCGGCGCCACCATGTCTGGTACGTCAATTTCTAAATCCTCGAAATGGTAAGTGATTTCTGCGCCTCTGCCGGTCAACTTATCATATAGGTCGATGGCGAGATCTGACCAGGTCGTGTGCTCGTTGCTCATGGAATCTCCTCCAGTTTTATTGTTATGCGCCGTCCAGGAGTGGGGAATGGGAAATGAACCTGGAGCATTTGATTGGTATGCTGAGTTCAACCTTTGGCCTACATCCTCTTCTCCTGAGTCTTAGTGTCGCTCAGTCTTGCTATCCCATCAAGTCAGGAAGCAGTTTGATGGATTGCGTACTACAGCTATCTCGCAAGGCATCTGTTCATCGGGGATATGCAGCACTAAGGATATCCCGATTGTATTTTTGATGTTAGAGGTACTTTAGTATTAGATCGTTTTCATTTTATGATTTTTTTAATGATATTATTCGACGGAGTTTATTCGACATGCTCTGAATCATTCCTTGAGCAGGAGTAGAAATAATATCAACTTGGTTTCAGTCTATTGATATCATCAGTACTCCTGGAGGAGGGAATGGTAAGAAAAAATACAACAGAGTCCGATGATATGGAGATGTCAGGTAGAACATCAGTTTCATCCTCCATTCCTCAGGATGAGCAGCAACTTGAAGAGCCACGTCTCCCTGGTAATGGAGCAGATAACAATCTCTACCTCGTGTTTGGCGCGAGCGGCTATATCGGCAGCAATCTGGTTCCACGTTTACTAGAAGAAGGGCGTAAGGTGCGTGCTGTGGCGCGTAACGTGACCACGTTGGAGGGCAGGGATTGGGAGGCAGCACAACTCGTTGCTGCCGATGCGCTCGTCCCTGAAAGTCTGCCGGCTGTGATGCAAGGGGTGGATATCGCCTATTATCTGGTGCATTCAATGGCGGCCGGCCCTGATTACGCTCCCCTCGACTATCAAGCCGCAACAAATTTTGCAGCAGCTGCTGAAGCAGCAGGTGTTAAGCAGATTCTTTTTCTGAGTAGCCTGGTACCGCCCGGCGCCGACAGTGTGCATCTGCTCTCCCGGCAGCATACGGGCGATATTCTGCGCCGCTACCGGGTTAGAGTGACAGAGTTGCGAGCGGGTATTATCGTAGGTCCCGGCAGTGCTGCGTTCGAGGTAATGCGGGACTTGATCTACAACCTGCCGGTAATGTTTATTCCACGCTGGGCTAAGTCCAAGTCTCCGCCGATCGCGCTGGAGAACATCCTTGAATATATGGTGCGCCTGCCAGAGCAGAAGCAAGCAGTAGGTGGTATTTTTGAAGCTGCCGGTCCCGAGTACCTATCATACAAACAGATGATGAGGATTATGGCGGAAGTCGCTGAGAGGCGTCGTCCCTTCACAATCCCGCTGCCGTTTTTCACACCCCGGCTCTCATCCTTCCTGATGAATCTGTTCAGTACTGTCCCTATCAATATTGCACGGGCTTTAGTGGATGGTCTTAAATATGATTTTTATGCCAAAGACGCAGAATTAAGGCAGCTGGTACCGCAAAAATTGCTGGATTTTCGAGAAGCTGTGACGGTTGCATTTGCCGCTGAGATTGATCATCTTCTGGTGTCCCGCTGGACTGAAGGCGCCTTTAATATCGGCAAGTATAACAACGCATATACCTACTACCCAAATCACGTCAATGGCAGCGCTGTATCCAAGGCAAGTCCCGAGGCGGTGTGGCGAATCCTGATGGGACTCGGCGGTAAGAACGGATACTACTATCTAACCTGGTTATGGTATCTGCGGGAGTTTCTCGACTGGGTGCTGGGTGGCAAAGGGCTTCACCGTGGACGCCGCCATCCACATGAAGTGCGTGTCGGGGATACGATCGATTCCTGGCGCGTGATCAGTGTGAAGCGGGAAAGGCGTTTAACCTTGGGGTTGGGATTGAAGTCTCCGGGAGCGGGAGCCCTGGAATTTGATATCGAACAGGTTGGCGAGGAAACCCGGATCACTGCCACGGCCTATTGGCACTCGTTGGGATTCTGGGGCCTGGTTTACTGGTACTCCTTTTATCCTGCGCATTATCTCTTGTTCCGTGGGTTGACCCGTGAAATATGTCGACGGGCAGAACAGGAGGGGGCTCATACAAAAGTTTGAAAAAACACCGCTGTTGCTTGATAGCAGTTTGATAATCATCATTGATGAGTAAGTGAGGTGTTTCTATCAGACTCTAGTAATCTTTTGATGTTTGAAACGACCTGCAGCGCCCCTTTCTGCACGGTAGCGTGAATACGTCTCTTGAAAGGGCGTAGAAAAAAGTCAGATCCAGAATATTCAAAGATAAACGTCAGTCGAGTCTTATCTACAATTTCATCCATCCGATAACTGCTCAACATGGGCATTGACATACACTGAAAGTCAACTCCCCTGCCAATCTCAAACAGGCTGACACGAAAGCTGCACTCCGTGCGCATCCCCATATCGATCCGCACCTGGCGCCCAATCGTGCCCAATCCGACAGGACCAGGGGTGGCGGCCTGCAGTGAGATGACTTCCGGCGACCAGCGCTGGTAGTTCTGAAAAAAATCGACAGCGACATAATCAAACACTGCAGCTGCAGGCCTTGTGATAATGGTGTCGGCTTGTGATCTAATCATCGTTACCCTAAAACAAATCGGTTTCTCGATGACAGGCTACCGAGTCATTGGCCGGCTGTAAATCCTCCGTTGGTAAAACGGATCTTTACAATTAAACCGGGTTCAGCATCCTCCAGCTGTTTCAGTATTTGCCAGCTCCTGAGTGAATAACATTACTATTTGTTAATGCCTCTTCAAGCCTTTCTTAATTTTGTTTCCCTACTATTTCTGGTGGGCGATCCCTGTGCTGCTACCTGTATCGATCAGCGGATGAAGTATCAGGCCCGAAAAAAACAACTGCTAAGGAGATTCTATATGCTAAACAAAACTTTAAGCATAGTTCGAGGATATATCGCGGACGGCTTTGTCGTGATACTCGCGATGAGCTTGTACAGATTACCTGTATCAGCGTCGGGACGAGATGACGATGATGGTGAGCGTAAACTGGGATTCGACTGCTGATTTGATTCTCAAGGCGCGCAATGCTGAGATTAAGGACGATTTCTGGATTGCCGGAGCAAATTGTCTCAACATTTCAGAAGGTGTGCGAAGAGATTGCGTGAAAGGAGCAGCACTGGAACGCAACGAGGGTCTGGACTTTTGCGAGGAGCAGCTCGATGCGGTCCTCAGCTGGCGGACCGGACGTTCCATGAGCATCACCCTGGAATATCTTCGAGGCGTATTTCAGAACGGTCTGGCGGAAATTGATGACGGCATTGCACATGAGCATGTCGATCATTTGGGTGCGCTGCTTTCTATCGCTTTCTGATCCGATTCAGCTGCAGAGTCCAACCATTAGATTAGCTGTTGTATAAAACTAATCGGCCATTATTTTGAGTTGCACGGGGTTGGATATGCAGCTTGTGTATTACGGAAAAGACATATTAGTATATTTGAATATGCAAATAGCTTAATTAATTGTATTTAAACGTTTTTTCTTTCCCGCCATTGATAATTATCATTGTCCGTAAAGCTGGAAAATGGCCCAATTTAGTACACCAAGAAGTACCCATGTAGTAGGCGAGACGATGAAAAATAAAATCCTGAGTTGTTGTAATATTGATTCCCTGATGATGCTCGTAGCGATAGTTTGGTTTATTTCGGTTATTTCAGCTGTTGTCGGGTAACGCATAAAACTTTGAGGTAATTCTCAAGCGGTACACCACTCAGTCACTGGGTGGTGTCTACACCGTAAAAGTTACGCCTGGCGTTGCTGTCGGATCATGGTGTTGACAGCGGAGCTGAGGGTAAAAAGCGAACGCAGGGAGTTGGAGCCGCTTATGGGTCCAGTCATGGCGCTTCGCTTACAAATCCTGCCACTTAGTCAAGAATAGCCCGGAAAGAAATCCTGCGAATGCGCCTCCAAGCAGTCCACCAGTGACCGCTTGAGGCAATGTGTCATTAATGTGTTTGATCATAGGCATCTGCTGCACCTCAGGAGCAGTGTTGACGCTGGTTATCATGACAAAAAAACATGCCGCCAGGAAAATCGCCACACTGGCGCCAGCCAATGCGCCGTCACCTACTGGTGGCAGCAGGTTGTCGAGGAAACGAATAAAAGTCGGTACGAACAGAACATAGAGCCAGCCCGTGATTGTGCACATGGTGGCAACGATGATGCCCAGGGGAACTTCCGTGATGAGTTCGGAAAGTGTCAGATAGCCAAGCGCAGCCAGAAAACCGGCTGAAAACCCGGTGAACATCTTTGCATCTGCCCTGTAGACACGGGAAGATTTGGAAAAATAACCATATAAAGCCCCGATCAAGGCGCCTGCGGGCGTCACGATCTTGAGCAGTTCCAATGGGATTAGGGGGCCTTCTGAGAAAATGAAAAAGAGTAAGCAAACAGGGGAGATAATGATCGCCAGCAGCACCGCCAGGCGCATACTGCTGTAGATCAAGGCTCCAATAGTCCCCGCCAGGACCCCTGAAAAAAAATAGGGGTGCATCGGCAGATTCCAGCGTTCAGCCAACTCAGCGAAAAATACGAACAGCATGCCATAGAGGGTGCCGATAAACGCCCAGATGACAGCGCGTAGAAATGCTTCTTTGGTGCGAAGCAACAGGGAGTCTGAGAGTGGATATGCCGGTTGCATCATGTTTGTTATGGCCTGCGGAGGAGCGGTAAAGATGATATTAAAAGTTTCGGCTATAGCAATGGAAACTTAAGGTGGGGGCAGCAGAACATAGAAACATTTCGGCTCCTGAGAAGGTGTTGATCTTGATGAAGGGCGAGGTTGGGTTGGATCGCGAATATACATTCAAGGTTAATCAGCGCCGCCCGGTAAATATGGGTATCAATAATAGTTATATGACTAGCTGCATGAGATGGATCACTGCCTGTTTCATGATGGTGCTGGAGAGTTATTTCAGCTATTTGCCCTGCATCCTGACGACCGATGCAGAGCAGATGAGGATTTCTGACGTTTAAACTCGCCTCCTGCGACTCATATTAATGATGTGTTAGAAGAAATTCCAGATTCAGCCTGAAACAGTTGGTTGATGTCGCCATGCAAACATAGATATGATGCTTTGTTTAACGTCAGTCATTAATCCGTTGCCGGTATGCTATACCGGACAATGGAACTTCAGGAACTCAAGAAATGTACCGTAAAGAGCTTAAAGTACTCGATTGCACCATCCGCGACGGCGGACTGATCAACAATTACCAATTCTCCAAGGATTTTGTCAAAGCGGTGTATAAGGCCGCCTGTAAGTCCGCTGTGGATATTGTCGAACTGGGCAAGAAACTGGAGGTGAGTGACGAGTACACGCGGGAGAAATACGGTCTATGGAACTTCTGTGAGGACGATGATCTGCAGGAAGTCATTGATTCCTGCGAGTGCGAAAATCCTCCGTTGGTGGCTGTCATGTACGATGTGGGTCGTGTGGACGTCAGTAAGTTGAAGCAGCGTGACCAGTCACCCATCGATATGGTGCGTACCGCCTGTTATGTGCATCAGATCGATGCAGGAATCGATCTTGTCAAACGCTGCAAGGATCTTGGCTATGAAACAACGGTGAATGTCATGGCGGCTTCTGCCGCTATAGAAACCGAGCTGGTCGAGGGCCTGGAGGAGATCAACAAAACAGCAGAGCTGGACTATCTGTATCTGGTGGACAGCTATGGCGCTTTCTACTCAGAGCAGGTGAGTTACTACCTGGACCTCTATAAGAAACATGCGCCTGACAAGGAGCTTGGTTTTCACGCCCACAATAACCAGCAGTTGGCTTTCTCCAATACCCAGCAAGCCATCATCGACGGGGTAAACCTGTTGGACGCCACCATCAATGGAATCGGGCGTGGCGCTGGTAACTGCAATCTTGAGTTGCTGCTGAATTTTCTAAAAAATCCTAAGTTTGACGTACGCCCGATATACAAGGTAATCCAGGAACATTTTGTACCATTGAGGGAAGAGATTGAATGGGGCTTTAATGATATCTACGGCATCAGCGGCCACTTGAATCAACACCCTCGGGAAGGTATGAAAGTGCGCGGGAACCCGGAAGCCAGGGATCTCTGTTACGATTTTTATCTCAAATCCATGCGGCTGGATGATCTGGGGGGATAAGGACCGGACCGAGGCAACATTGCTCCATTGTTCTGTGAACATCCTGTAATTATGCCAGGTAAATAAGCATCACTAGCAACTCATTCTTGACAGAATACAGGGGCAAGCCGCCGTATTTTAGTGATAAAATACAGTGGGTTATCCTAAGGGAGGTCTGATTGATTCAGACCTTACTGTGACATATGGATGTGCCGTGCTCTGATAAATAAATCCAAGGATGGATTTAATCCAGGCCTCACTAGCAAGGGGCAGACCAGCGCTTGAGCTTCATGAAGAAACCCAAGTGCTGGTCTGCCCCTTTCGTTTTCACTGTTTGTCTACGTGGCGTCTGGCGGTCAGCCCGGCGATGATGTCTGTCGCATATTGATCGATTTTTTCCAGGATTACTTTACCTTCCTTATCCGATAGCGGCTTTCCAGCGGTTTCTCCCTGTTGTTTTTTCAATAAGTCGTTCAATTGAAGCGATGTGTCGGTATCATGCTGGTCGTGCAGGGCGTGAAGGGTTTCCTGATAGGCGTCTTTATAATGCTTCAATTTGCAATACACACAGGCTAACCTTAAATGAGAGACGAAGCGCAATTTCTCATCTTGTGGAAGGTCATGGGATGCCAGGGCATAACGTTCCAGAGCATCGTAGTAGTCGCCTACCTGGAACAGGGTGTCCCCTTCGGAAAATAGCCTTTCGTTACAGGTGTCGATCCGTTCCGAGATCTGGTGAACGTAGACTACCGTTTGCCGGTTACGAATCTTTGCCTTTTGCAACCATTCCCGCGCTTCGGGGTATTGTTTCAAGCGCATGAATTCCCGACCAATTACATAGGCGCTCTGGACGTAGTGCTTCCCCTGGTTTTCAAAATTGAGTAGCAGAGTATCGATACTTTTTTGATGATCCTTGTTTTCAACCGCCGACAGCAGGTCGTTGATAGCGCCTTCATATTTGTGGTAAATCTTGGACAGGTTCTGTAATGCTTCAATGGCTGTGCTGTGAAGATTAACGCCTGCATTGTCATCATTGATCACATCGACGAGTATGAGCAGTGCTCCCGGGTCCTTAGCATGTCCGAGAGCCTTCGCCGCCTCGCATTTATCAGTTTCATTGCGGGTTTCCACGAGATATTTGATGCAGAAGGACATCATGTTATTGATGTTGTCCTGTTTATGGCTCCATCTTGTCAGCGCCGTAATGATCAGTGCGGAGGCCATGAGGAGAGCGGCAATGAACCAGATAATAAGATGTTTCGAAACATCTGAATTATCATGTGCTGTAGTATTCAGCCCAGTTTGCTGTACCGCTAACAGGCCGGGTGAGTGAACCAATATAACGAAAAAAACACAGAGTAAAGCAGACTTGGCCGACCCTCTTGTCGGGGTGTGTTGAGTTAACGAGTTATGAATGAGTGAAGGAATATTCATTATTCTGGTCTGAGTGCTAGAAGTAAGTAGTTACATAAAAAGTGCTTAGCTTTCTAATTCGATACTTCCGGGACTGGAAAAGTCAAGCAGATTGCCCATATGGTAAAGACGCTTGGGATTTCTTATGAATGGGTCAAAAACCCTGGTCTCACCATATTATAGTCGCATGGAGAGATTGAAATTTGCTTCAGGAGTTTTCTCGTTCATTGACTCAGCGCAGAATGCGCTTTTCGGGCGCTTCAAAATGCAAGGTGGTGGGCTTCATCTGCGTGGTAAGTAGCTACTAAAATTGGAGTGAAGTCTCCCTGCAGGCTTAGTAGGAAGGTTCGGCCATCAAGGGGTTCCGCTCCACGCAGTGCGCCCCAAAAGCTGTTGCAGGAGTGCTGCAACAATCCTTATAAATTCAGCGGTCCAAGCTATGGAACTGAGCCAGGAATTCCGGCTCAGCATATCACGCAATCGATGAGATAGTCAGTATCGGAATCTGGATCAAGCAGAATCTTATATACTCGTATTCGGCTTCTGCCCCAGCATGTCCGGTGTAACCAGAACAATGCCTTTTGACGTCACTCGGTAATGCTGGGCATCCTGTTCAGGATCTTCACCTATGACGGTGCCGTTTGGCAGTTGGCAGCCACGGTCGATGATGGCGTTCTTGATACGGCAGTTCCTGCCAATATCAACTTCCGGCAATATCACTGACTCATTCACTTGGGTGTAGGAGTGTACTCTGACATTGGAGAATAGTAGTGAGCGCTCGATCGAAGCCCCGGAGATGATGCAGCCTCCGGAGACGACTGAGTCAAGCGCCATGCCCCGTCTGCCTTCATCCCGGAAGACAAACTTGGCCGACGGCAGCTGAGTCTGATAAGTCAGGATCGGCCACTCCTGTTCATACAGGTTCAGTTCAGGAGTTACATCGACCAGGTCGATATTGGCCTCCCAGAATGCATCCAGCGTACCGACATCGCGCCAGTATGGCTGCACACCCTCTTCCTCTCCTTGAAAGCGGTAAGCGCAAACCTGAGAGTTATCGATGATGGAGGGGATGATATCTTTGCCGAAATCATGACTCGACTGGTTGTTGGTGGCGTCCCGCTGCAAGATGTCGTAGAGGAAATCAGTATTGAAAACATAATTTCCCATAGAAGCCAGGGCCCTGGTATCTGATCCGGGGAATGGCTGAGGCTCTGCCGGTTTCTCATCAAATGAGAAAACCCGGTTTTCTGAGTCGACACTGATAACTCCAAACCCCTTGGCTTCCTCCAGGGAAACATCGATGCAGGAGATCGTCATGTCGGCCTGTTTCTCGACGTGATACGCTAACATTGCGCCATAGTCCATTTTGTATATGTGGTCCCCGGACAGAACCAAAATGTACTTGGGGCGCAGTGACCTGATGATATCAAGATTTTGATAGATGGCGTCTGCAGTTCCAGTGTACCAATTCGAAGTGGTGCGCTGTGAAGCGGGCAGCACTTCGACGAATTCACCCAGTTCACTATGAAAAGTGCTCCATCCTTTCACCAGATGGCGGATCAGTGAATGCGCCTTATACTGTGTCAGCACACTGATGCGGCGGATGCCGGAATTTACGCAATTGGATAATGGAAAATCGATGATGCGGAACTTGCCTCCGAAATAAACCGCAGGTTTGGCGCGCCAGCGGGTCAATTCATGAAGGCGCGAGCCACGTCCACCTGCCAGAACCAGGGCCAGAGTCTCCCGGTTCAAGCGGGAGATATGTTGGGAGTTATGCTTATACATATGCGATCTACTTTAGGCTTATCTTCACTGATTAATCGGTGGTGCGTTCTCCCGGTGAAGCGAGCTGACAAGCAAGTTTCCTTGTATACCCTTGTGTGTCACCAGAGAAGTGCTTCAATCTTTATTAATTGGGTAAAAATGCTTTAAATTATTGCTGTTATCGTTGGCTTTTCTTACTTACTATTCCAATCCAACAGAGTACCGGGGAGACGCCACCTGGATTCTGCATGGTTTGCCGGTCAATCTGATATTGGCTACATTATTCACCCTTAGGTAGTAAATAACTACACTCATTTGGAGGTATTTGGCATGACTGATAATTTGATAGAACTTGATCGACTTGAAGGGCATTTCGAGTCAATCATCGAGGCATTGAATGTGCGCTTTACATCCCATGAATTTTTTCAAAGACTGGCGTACGAGCATCAGGTTGATTATGTGGCGGGTCTTACCGCTTTCGCTGCTAATGGTAAGCCTTTCAGAGACTTGCATCATGCTCTGGTGAAGCGATTGAAAAAACTGGAGGGAAAATCGATCACACAGCGAAAGACTGATTACCCAAGTAAGGATATCTTTGGCATACCCTCCCACGCCGGGTTGTGGCGCAAGCTATAGAAGCCAGCCCCAATGGCCAAAAGAGCGATCAGTGCAGAGCGTTCTCCATTGATCGCTCATCCGCTGTATTTTTGAGTGATTTCCTCTGTTTCTTCAGAATTTGAACAGTGTATCCTGAGGGAAGATCACTTTGTGCAGATGGAGATATGACTCGCCGGACAGCATAATCTGAGTCTGCGGCTAGATCAAAATAGATCAAGGTGATGCCGATAGCAAGCATGATGGTAATTTCGATAGCTTGCATAATGCCAACCTTTTCACCATGCAGCATTTTTCTTCCAATGTGTACGAAATAGATCCCGGGAAATAGAAAGAGGAATACAGGCAGGAAATAGAGGAGATCCTTGCGCCAGAAAAAGGAAAGATTGCCGCTCTGGTATAGCTCATGTATCACGAGCCAGAGAAGCATCGCAAGCAGGGGCGCAATGATAATCAGCCCTATCGTAGATAGTGCAATGCCGATCTTTCGTTTTAACTGACGCTTCACACTAGAAGTAAAAGTATGTGGGGTTGAACATATTTTCAACCACTGGGAATAGAAATTTTGGCCCTTTATTCTGCCCTCAGTGATGCGTAACTCATTAAAGCTTACTGATTGCCGCATAAATCGTTGGCCTAGTTATTATCCATGCTGTTCCCAAGCTGTTCCACGGTATCATCAAATCGTTTCTTGATCGTGTTCACTATCTTATTGATGAGTTTCGTTTGCTGCGATTTTATGGCATCGCTCAATAGTGACTTGCCGACAGGTTCTCCGTTCACCTCCATCTGATAGGGCAGGGTAGAATAGGCGGATAGCGGCTGACTCTGGGACATCACGTTCTCATCCACCATATCGTATTCGTAGAAACAGACCGCCTCTCCGGCTGACTCACCCGGTATCTCGAACATTACTTTTACCGCCACATATTCAGGACGCTGAAACCTGTTTGTATTGCCTGTCCAGACAAGCGTCTGCGGTGAATACAGCATCGCCGACGTCAGATTCTTGCAGAGGGTTACCCGCACATCCTCGTGCGAGTCGGAGCACCCAGGTGTAAGGGTGATTGCAGTCAGTAATATGGCCATCGAAGCAATGGCCCGTTGGGTGGTGATTTTCATGCCAGTCTCAATAGAAGTTTTAGAACGGTTGCGCCGATCCCAGTCAGGTGTATTTCGTACCAGCTCGGTTTATATATCGGTAACAGATTACACACCAGGCTTTTACAGGAATGTGGAACGATAAGCAATTGATAATACGAAAGTAGTTGTCAAGATGTTTGTGTTAAATCTACATTATGGTGTTCTCCCAATAAACCACCAGGCGCCTCTTCATTTGGTCAGAATGGGTAATACGAGTCTATCTCAAGTTCGCTGCCATGTGGCCGACTAGAGTAACTGTCTATATCGTGATTATTCGCTGCAGAGAGTCAGAGCTAGAAATCCTGAGGAATATCCAGACTGCGCGCTGAAGGTGCTGACAGGCCTGTATTCCATGCCTTTTCTCGATGTGCTTGCACAGCGCCTGCTCTGTACCTCCCGTGGTGAATGCATGGTTTCTCAATAACTAAACCAAAAGTGGGTCATGGCAATGAGTGAAACAAAATATCGGCTGATTACCCGAAGTGATTTTGATGGGCTGGTCTGCGCAATCCTTCTGAAGGAAATGGACGTCATTCAAGATATCAAGTTCGTTCATCCGAAAGACATGCAGGATGGCAAGATTGAAGTAACCGCTACCGATATCACAACCAATCTTCCCTATGTGGAAGGAGTTAACCTTGCCTTCGATCACCACCTGAGTGAGACGATTCGCAACGACAAACGAGACAACCACATTATCGACCCCGATGCGCCATCAGCTGCGCGGGTAGTGTATGACTACTACGGAGGTGCTGAACGATTTCCCGCTGAATGGAATGACATGCTGGCGGCAGTCGATAAAGGCGATTCAGCCCAGTTCAGCCAGGACGAGATACTCAAGCCAGGCGGCTGGGTATTGATGAACTTTTTGATGGATGCACGCACCGGGCTTGGCCGGTTCCGTGATTTCCGCATCTCCAATTATCAGTTGATGATGGAGTTGATCGACATTTGCAAGGATCATCAGATCGAAGAAGTGATGAAGCTTGACGATGTCAAAGAGCGAGTGGAACTCTACTTTGAGCACGAGGCGAAAGCGATTGAGCAGATCAAACGCTGCACGACCATCCATAATAATCTGGTAGTGCTCGATCTGCGGAATGAAGAGACCATCTATGCGGTCAACCGTTTTATGATCTACGCGCTGTTTCCCGAGGCCAATATCTCCATCCATGTGATGTGGGGCCTCAAGCAGCAGAATACGGTGTTTGCGGTCGGCAAGTCGATCCTCAATCGAAGTTCCAGGACTAATGTGGGTGAGCTCTGTCTAGGTTATGGTGGAGGAGGGCATACCGCTGCGGGGACCTGTCAGATCGACAATGACATGGCAGATGTAACACTGCAGGAAATCATTGGAAAGATAAATGATGATGGCTAGGGTTCCTGCAGTTTGACCGGGCTGTATATCACCTTCCATGCCCGCTTCAGTCTATGGCGTTCAGGGATATGAGGACTATCCGGCAGCATTCAATGCACGGGTGTTACTGATTTATTTTCCGAACAGGATCGTAGATCTGAGTCAAACGCCAGAAGCGTTAAATATCGACATCAATCAAATCAGATATTGCAAAGTTGTACCTTTCCGAATAAAGGATGACAGGCGGCAAGGAGATATTAGTTCCTAAGGTATTGGTGTCTGTTCACAGATTAATGTGAACATCCTGAGAGTTGATTGACTGCGGGTTGTGAGTCAGGAGAATACCCATTGCTCGTATATGGAAATTGCAAAGATAAGAATAACAGCAAGGAACCCAGCTCGAGTAGTGCGTGGTGCAGTGAAGTTCTCTTCGCATCATAAAGAAAATTCTTATGCTTACCCCTAGAGGCCTTAAATGTATAAAAGTTTGATGTACGGATTGGCATGTTACCTGCTGTTGCTTTTTTCTGTCACCACACACGCTGAAAATACCAATTTCACTTCGTCACATTTTTCCGGCTCAGGAAACTGCGCCACATGCCATGATGGACTGACTGATGCCTCAGGTGAAAATGTGTCCATAGTCAGGGACTGGGGGACATCGATGATGGCAAACGCCACAAAGGATCCCTTCTGGCTGGCCAAGGTGGCAACAGAACTCGAGCGCAACCCACAGTTATCTTCCTTGATTAACGACAAGTGCACCGAATGTCATGCACCTATGGCGAATTACGAAATTACCGAGGTGCAAGGTGGAGAGTTCAAGCTTTTTGGTGTCGACGGTGTACTGAATCCTCAACATCCCCAGCATGACGCTGCGATGAATGGCGTCAGTTGTACTGTATGTCATCAGATTACCGATGATGCCGGCCTGGGAACCTTGAATGGTTTTTCAGGCCAGTACAAAATTAACGACAATAAAATGATCTACGGACAGTACAGTCAAATCCTTGGTAGACCGATGATCAATAACACCGGCTACACACCAACATATAGCGCGCATATATCAGATTCTGCCGTGTGTGCTACCTGCCATAATTTGAAAACCCCCTTTGTTGACGCCAGCGGCAATGTTTTGACTGCGTCTCCGGAATCAGAATTTCCCGAGCAGATGCCCTATACGGAATGGCAACAGTCAATATTTGAAGATGCAGGCAGTAATCCACAAAGTTGTCAGGATTGCCATATGCCGAAAACCACGTCAAAAGTAGCCAATCGTCCAAGATCGCTGAATAGTAAAGCGGGCTTTGCCAAACATCATATGGTGGGGGCCAATACAGTGATGTTGACCCTGCTGAAAAATAATGCAGCACAACTCGATGTTACCACTCCGAACCTTGATTTGGGCATCAGTCGCGCGCGTGACATGCTGCAGGGCGCGGCAAAGATAGATATTGTTTCCGTCTCGGTAAGCAATGGTGTTTTGGAGGCGCGTGTGAAGGTGGAAAATAACTCGGGACATAAAGCCCCGACATCTTATCCGTCACGCCGCATGTGGCTCCACTTCAAGGTGACGGACAGTAACAATAATCTGGTTTTCGAGTCCGGCGGGATCAATGCGGATGGTTCCATAACCGGCGCCGATAATGATGTGGATCAGACTGTCTTTGAGCCGCACTATTCATTAATCACCACTGCCGATCAGGTTCAGATATATGAAACGGCGATGAGTGACTCGGATGGCAACATGACATACACATTGCTGCGTGGCGCCTATTATCTGAAAGATAATCGATTGACACCGAAAGGTTTTAATAAATATAACGTGCCATCGGATGTGGCGGTGCTGGGTCAGGCAGCCAACGATGACGACTTCAATCTCGGTAGTGATGAAGTGACCTATCGCATCCCGGTTGCAGTGGCAGGTGATCTCAATGTAAGTGTGTCATTGAATTATCAGACCATTGCCCACGGTTTTTTGCAGGATCTTTATCGTGATGCGCATCTCGAGCCGGTGCAAACATTCAAAACACTTTATGATGCGCAAGACCTGAAATATGAACAGGTTGCTGCTACTCAAGTAATCGTCGTCAGTGATGGCGGTGCAACTTTGCCGTTGCCAGTGCCTGTAGTGGATCTCCTGGTGTCACCTTCGATAATCGATCAGGAACAGTCAGCAACCATTAGCTGGAGTTCCAGCGATGCCGTCAGCTGTAGCGCCTCTGGCGCCTGGAGTGGGGGTCTCAACACCAGTGGTTATGAAATAATAAGTCCGAGCGTTACTGCAACTTACACCATTACCTGCAGTGGCGCTGGTGGCGCTGCCAGTGATAGTGTGACAGTGGCGGTGAATAACACACCTGTCCCCGCGCCGCTACCGGTGGTGAGTCTGACTGTGTCAGCAGCGAGCATCGATCTGGGGCAGTCTGTTGTATTGAGTTGGACATCCAGCGATGCCAGCAACTGCACTGCTACTGACGCCTGGGACGGCGCCCGTAGCACCAGTGGTTCTGAAGCAGTCACTCCCAGTATTACGTCAACCTACACCATCATATGCGATAGTGAAGCTGGCAGTGCCAGTGATAGCGTGACAGTGACGGTAAATGTACCGCCAGCTGGAATTGAACCCACTGTCAGCCTGAACGCGAGTCCATCAACAGTGAGTCGTGGGGGAACGATAATGTTAAGCTGGTCATCCACGGATGCCAGCAGTTGTAGCGCATCTGGAGACTGGACGGGAACAAAGTCAGTCAACGGCTCAGAGTCCATTGTGATCAATGGCGCGGTTACATTCTCGTTAACATGCAGTAATGACAGTGGGGCAGTCAGTGATTCAGTCAGCTATGGAACCCGTGGTAGAAGGTTGTTGACCATCAGATAATATTTATTTATCTGATGGGATGAATAAAGCCCGCTTCCAGGCGGGCTTTATTTTTTGGAGCATTGTAGTTTTGTGTGACGCCTGCCTGTACATATCCTCAAACAGGATAGTGATAAAGATCAGATTGTTTCCCTACAGACGCGCTTCTTCTGCTGCTGTTGGTGGTGGTATGTTGCCAGGGAGTAGCTTTTCGTTTTCCAATGCCTGTGTTGTGATCTCGTTATACAGATGGGCTACACGAGAGAAGAGGCCTCTGAAAGCCGGATGCTCATCTACGTAACTTCCATATTCCTTGGCTTGATTTAGGGCTTCATCCAGAAAATCGATGTTTGAGTCACTCAGGGTGCCTCCATCATCGATCATTTTTTTGATATCGAAAATGCGTGGCAAGGTCCGTTTTCCGAAGCTATCCAATACAACAGTCAGAACGCCAAGGTTCTCAAAGGAATGGTTCATGGTCTCCTCCAAAACAGTATCTAATTATATTCTATCCAACGATGTGCCTTGGGGAGGTGACGCTGGATACTGACTTGTTATTATTTCTGTGTACTGCTAGTTGAAAGATAGCAACTGTCTGTGTTAAAGCAAATCCGATTGTATCTGCTGCTGAACCTGGTTAACCCATGAAGGATTTTAATAATGTGAATTCAAGGCGATATATTGCCTTTATCAATGAATTTCTAGAGGACGCAAAGCGTCGCTGCAAGCTACAAAATATGTCTTCAGGCTGGTTCGTTGTATTTCATGCAACCTTGATTCTCACCACTTTCATTACTTCTAGCTCGATGCCTGCCACCATCTTTGTTGACGGATAATAGGTCATGTTGACCCGTTGACCGGTGAGATTCCTGTATTGGCGCTTGCGTTTGTAGTTGAAGGGCACCTCATACCCTTCCACGAGCAGGGTGTTAATTATCCACTCTCCCTCTTCCCGTTGTACATGAGAGGTCACCTTGAGCATATCGGAGTGAATGAGCTTTGCATGCTGCTTGAGCAGTTTGTCTGGGTCGGATTGCATGATGTTTCCATGCCGTTCCCTGAAAGAACGAGTGGTTGGGCTGGTTAGAAAAAAATAACGTCTGACTTGTTGAGATCAAATCTTATCACTTAAAGCGATATGATTTCCGGATGAGGCAGCTGCCCGAATGGTAAATATTGAGTGAATAGTTGAGTCACTCAGGAGCTACAGCCGGGAATAGAAATGTCGATGTAGCCGTACTATCAGTCGTTTGTCGTCTCAGCATTGGGTGTCTCTGGCAAGTCATCCTGAGCAGGCTGTTGCTGTGTTTCAGCTTTTTGCTTGCGCTTTTCCTCTTTTTTCTGTTTTTTGGCGATTTCTCGTTGCCGCTTTTCAAACGCATAGTTGGGTTTTGCCATTGATAGCCCTGTTCAGTTGGATTCAAGCTTGGGATTAAGTAATAGGATAACGTATTTTGACCCGCGGCATAAGGAGCGCAAAGCATAATGGCGCATGTTTAAGTGAATTAAGTCGGTAATACAATCAGTTATGTCGCTGTTGCGTGTCATTCACTATCAGGCGTTATTTCAAAGAATCAACGTATTTGAATATAAGCACGCGTGCAACAACAATGGAGATAATACGGGACCTTTGTTGGGGGCGCATGGAGGATTAAGGTTTATCAGGCTGAAAATCAGATTAGAATCAAGTGGAAGAGCTTATACTGTCAAGTCGCCGGTATGGACCTCCGATACGTGACCATTGCAATCAATAGTATGCAGGCGGCCATCATGGCAGCGGGAAATAACACAGTTGTGAGTGAATAGTTTTCCAGCGCCATGAGTACGATGATATTGCGGGCAGTGAACAGAGCGGAAAAAACCAATGATTCTGAATGCGGGAAAAGATAGGCTTTCCTGACTGTTGGACCAAATCCAAGAATATCGACCGTAGTGAGGATTATAACGGCCCATACCGGGTCAGCTGTAAGATACCAGAACAGCACGGCAGACATGGCTGAAACGAAGAACAACCAGTCTTTGTGGGTGATTGAGATATCGGTCCGTTTAATATAAGCCAATATGGCAATAAAAATAGTAATACTCCCGGAAACACCGATCGGCCAGGCTCCAGCACCTCCATTGCCTTCAAGCTGCGCGAGAAACACAACAAATGTCGTTGTGCCCCAAATCACCCAGGAAAATACATGGGGTTGAATTGTGCATTTGATGATTGAACGTATGTAAGGGAAAAAAGCAACGCAGGTAAGCACAATCGCTGTAGCGCTTAACAGCTCTTTATACGACATGGTGATTTCGCTAGTCTGGTATGTCGGTGTGAACGATCTTGGCCTGCTGCTTATGCGGTTTTTGGGGATCGCTTTGCATGCTGTTTCTATCCGCTTAGTGTGAGGGATAAAAATGGATGTGAATTTTCATGGTTCTTGTATTCCACGTCCACATGAGGGCGGATGTTTTCTGTCCAGAATTATTTCACCTATGAGATTTTCAGTTTAGTAGAGTGGGTGCTGCCTTCGCGGTCGATCTTAGATCTCAATTCAATCAAGATTGACCACTTCGATATCCAGTTCTTTTACGAAATTATTTTTCTGTTTCCTTGCTGTGGATTCTGGCTATATTAATACCTTTATCACCTTGCCAGATCCCTGCCAAGGGGGCTGGAGGACCGAGGTTTTTAATGATTTCATTGCTCATGTTTCTTCTTTGGTAAAATATTAAGAAGTACTTGAAATTAATATTCATGATTAAACACGTCTGACCCATCGAACCCAGGAACCGGAGGCGCGAAAGATGGACAAGAGACGGGAAGTCATGGCCGTGACAAAGGATGGTTCGAAGTCATCGGTGGAAATCGGTTTGAATCTCAATTCCGATAAAGTTTGGTGGCTGGTCTTGGTCAGCATCACCAATCTGTCTGTGCGCAAGGATACCTAATTGTCAATCGACAATTAGGTATCTTCCTGACGAGGACCAAGCGGGACAGGATCTATGCAATGCGCCCATGGACTGTCTGCGTTTTATCTACCCGATTGACCCCCTCAAAGTACGCCAACAGCGTTGGACGGCGTAGTGAACTGAAGGATTTACAGTTCTCCCAATGCACCGGCACTCATGATGCTGTAAATATTATTACGGACCTTCATGGCAAGAGGTTTCAATTCGTCTGGTAGCTTGGCTTTGCTCATGGTGCTGTCCATGTTCAAGGTGATCAGCCACGGCTTGCCGTCGTTGTCTTCGACCAGCGCGATGCGGCATGGCAGGTAACCGGCGAAGGCCAGGTTAGCGCTTACTATTTTAGCGGCGATTGAGGCATCACAGAATTGATAGATCTCCATTTGCGCTGACTCGCCCCCCATCGCCTTGACCTGTTCAGACAAGGGCATGTGCGCGACCAGTTTGAAGTTCAACATATTTGCGCGCAGTTTCATGGAGTCGATGGCATCATCAATGCCGATATCCTCGGCCAGAGGGCACTTGATCATTTCCAGATCAATTTCCGTACAGTCATCCGGCAATTTAAACATCTCGTCAGCAAAAAGGGGTGTTTGCCAGAGTATCAGTAGCGACAATGCAACGAGCAGTGATTTCATCATAGTTGTATCTCTGAATATTTGGGAGGTTTGGCTGTATTGCCCGCGCGGCAGGTTGCCGTTGAGCGAACGAGTCGTTGTCACTCGAGGTCCTCAATATGGAACACCTGCAAAAGCATAACAAAGATCTTGCCGAAGTGATATTTCACCGAAGACAGGTGCAAGACACCTTGCTGGAAACCACAAGAGTCGTTCGAGATAACCGGAATAGGCCCATCTCTCGGCGCCAGGGTATTACCGAGGACAGGAGGTCAGCTAGGCGTGGATCGTATAAAGTATGCATTCAGTGCCCGGAGGTTTAGAATGAAGCATACGATTAGACTGGGTTTTCATGTGATGGAATTTTCTCCACAAGCACAAGCAAGACGTCGCCGAGTGCCCAGGGCCTTGGTGTTGGTCATGCTGTCGATGCCGATCTCCGGCGTTGACGCGGGTGAGAGATCATCGCGCGCGTAGATCTCGACACCGGTCGAAATAGTACGGAAACGACAGTCGTCAGAAACAAATCAATACAAGCTGTATGATTTAGAATGTCTATTATTTGAAACGGTTCTACGATGTCAGAAAATCACCCAAACTCCATGGTGAAAAACGTACGATTCCCCATCTATGAATTTCTCGCCCTATTCCTGCCGATAACGGTTTTGGTTATGGTAGTGGGATTTTCTTATGCCGAGTTGCAACTGGAGAACCACATCGATGAGATCATCGATCAAGACAGCTCCCGGCTTCATCGTATCAGTGGATTTATCGGCGCCGAGGTATCCGGATCGCTCAACCATCTGCTCTCCCTCGCTAAAGAACCTGTCACCCTGCAGGCCTTGAATTCACAGCATCCGAGTTACTTGAAGGCGCTGGAGGCGTCGTTTCTGACGCTCGCGCAAAGAAATCCGCAATATCAGCAGATTCGATGGATCGATGAAACCGGTCGTGAAAAGGTCAGGGTCATGCACGACAAGGGAGATCCTTATGTAGTGGCCATGCGGGATCTTCAAGACAAGGGTCAACGCTATTATTTTACAGAGGCCAACGCATTGTTGCCTGGGGAATTGTATATTTCCAAAGTCGACTTGAATGTTGAGAGCGGAGAAATCGAGACGCCGCCCAGGCCGATGATTCGTATCGCCACGCCTGTTGTAAACAGCAATCGCGATCATCGAGGCATCATTATCTTCAATATTTCGATGCGAAATCTGTTTAATTTGGTGCGGGATTCGAGAGAATCGGGCCTGCCGACACGTTATATGCTGCTCAATCAGAAAGGGGAGCTGCTAAGCAGCTGGGTCGAGCATTCCCAGACAGCTGAAACGTTTGAAGAAAGCGTCGATTTCCCGGCTTCCCATTCTCAGGTCTGGCAGAAGATTTCTCTGGTTGAGACAGGTAATACGGAAACGGTGGACGGAATGTGGACCTGGAAAACGCTTTCCCCTGTCGATACCTTCAAGCGCTTGAGTCAGACAATGCCGGAAAACAGGGTGGTCTTCGAGAGATTGATTACCGATGAGTTTTCACTGACACTGCTGGCGCATCGGCCTGTCTCATCCCTGGTTGATATGCGTCAGACGAGCCGCATGATGATCTCTCTCGGAATGTTGATGGGGCTGTCGATCTACGGCTTTTCGCTTTTTCTGTATCTTCACGGTCATGTTCGTGCGCGACATGCCGAACTCAACGCCACATACGCGCTGGCGCGCGCATCCAATATGGAACGCCTGAAGGAACTCGAAGAGCGTTTCCGTCGCCTGGTTGAGGCTAGCAGCATCGGTCAACTGGTGGTTGACGACACTGGCATAATTGAAATATCCAATCCCGCCTCTGCAGAAATGTTGGGGTATGAACGACGGGAACTGGAGGGCCAATCAGTAGATATATTGTTGCCCGATGCTCTTCAACAGCAACACGTACACCTGCGTGAGCAATATCTAAAGAACCCAGAGGCGCGTAGGATGGGTGAGGGACGGGAATTGATGGCTCAGAAAAAAGATGGTTCGAAAGTTTCGGTGGAAGTCGGCTTGAACCCCTATTCCGACAACGGTCGCCGTCTGATCGTGGTGAGCATCATCGACTTGTCTGTCCGCAAGGGTACCTCAGCATCAAGCAACAATGAGTCATCATCCTGATATGCCAGCAATTGCAGGCCGTCAGAAACCATGATGAGGGTTCAAGAAAACTGGATCAGGCTCGCCTCACGGAGCGAACGGTTATTTCCGGGGACAGGCGGCTAAACGTGTGCATGCATCGCCTTGGGGGCTAAAATGCATTATTTGATCCAACCTGGTTTTCATGTGATGGATGATGTACCGCAAGCACAAGTAAGCCGTCGCCGAGTGGTTGGAGCCTTAGTGTTGCTCCTGTTAACGATGCCGATGTCCAGTGCTGGCGAGACTGGGGTCATAGCGCGCGTTAATCCCGACACCGGGCTCAAAAGCTGGCAATTCGAAGGTGAGGGTCTGGCAATCGAGTTTCTGCAGGTTCCGCCGGATTTCATTCGAGCGAGCTATGCTGCACGCGGCCTGCCGAAGGAACTGATTGAATCGGTCGCTACACGGTGTGTGTTCGGCAGTATCGTGCGCAACCTTAGTGATCAGCCCCTCTCCTATCGCGTTGCGGATTGGCGCTATCTGTCCGTCGACGCTGTGGAGCACAAAATCAAGACCAAGACCCAGTGGCTGGAGCAGTGGCACGACATGGGTGTACGTTTCAATTGGTCTATGCTCGCCGATGATGTGACCTTTTCCAAAGGTGACTGGATACAAGGTTTCACCACAGTCGCGGAACCGCACGGCAGTCACATCGGTCTGAAGGTCGTCTGGTCAATCGCAGGAAAACGTCATGAAAAGATCCTACCCAACCTGGAATGTGCTCCAGCACCTGAATAAGCTGGCTGTTACTTACGCCCTTGGCTGCTTGTTGCTGCCGCTGTATGCCGTGGCCGAGCAACCGCCACTCAGCCACACCATGACCCTGCAGTCCCCGCCACTGACGGCACCGGATTTCACCCTGCTGGATATGGATGACGAGATCTACACGCTCAGCAGCTACCGGGGCAAGGTGGTGATGCTCAACTTCTGGGCCACCTGGTGCCCGCCCTGTCGGCGCGAGATGCCCTCCCTGGAACGCCTGTACAGCAAACTCAAGGACCAGGGCTTTGTGGTAATCGCGGTCAACCAGTTCGAAAGCCCGGATCTGGTCTTTGAGTTCACCGGTCGACTCAGCTTGGAGCCGACCTTTCCGATTCTGTTCGATCGTGACAGCCGCGTGGCGGAACAGTTCGGGGTCAAGGGTTTACCCACCACCTACCTGCTGGATAAGGATGGCCGAATCCGCTATCGCGCCATCGGTGGACGGGAATTCGATCACGCCGAGATCGAAGAGATGATCAAGGGCTTGTTGAAACCAGCCGGTTAATGGGTGGCCCTTTTAAGATATCAAACAATCAATCTAGACTATTGTAGATCCAGAAATCGCTACAAAGCGAGTACTGACCCCGCGAGCCAATAAACTCAAGGGTAAATAGCCCTACCTATTTAGGCGCAGGGCTCGTATTTGTCACACGTGCCAATGCCTTTTATCACGTCGAGAAAATGACGCGGATGCAAGCGTCCAAGCTCACTTTCAGAAATGGGCCAATCTCCGTAGAGCTGACTCCGCTCCTCATGCTGTACAATGGATTTCTGCACCAGCATGTTGCATAAGTCCGGCATCCATCTTTCTTCGCCGGAACATTTATTCTTAAATTTTACTTGCTTACACAACAGTTCCAACCCTCGATCCGCACAGACACGTTGCGTAACCCACTGTACCTTATCAGTGCACACCCAGTTGCCGAAAAAGCATCCGCACCAATTTGCCAATATCTTCCTGATATGCATTTTGTCTTACCCCTTGACTGCCTAGAAAATAAGGATTCCAGATTGTAATTTTTAAATCCTTCATAAATATGCGTCAATGCGAAATCGCAAGATGCTTCCAGTAAAATAAGTGTCTGACCTTACCGATATTGTATGCCGCAATGTAGAATCAAAGGTGACCCTTTTGGCTGGGGAGATCAAGTGAATAAGCCCGCCGATACAGGCAAGGCGAAGAGGATAGCTGCGGCAATCACCCAGAAGAGCAGTGCGACGTAGCCACTGAGCAGCAGATTGCAGCCGAAGCCTGGCTGATAAATCGACTGCACGAGCAACAGCACCACATCCCCCGTAGAGTGGATTTCCAGACCGGGTTCGGCTCCGGTGAACCAGAGGCCGAACTGCACCAGCATCCAGACGCTGGTTATCATGTAGATCAGCCCTGCAAGGTTATCGAACCTGCGAAATGGTTTCTACAAGGACTGGGAGATTATGGCCATGAGTCCACCATCTTTAAGACCAATCTGGAAGCTAGACTCCGGTTGCTTATTCGAGAAAATATTCAACATGATCAGCCGACTAAGTAAAGGTATTAAATTCTTGGCTCATATCTACATCAATTCCTTTTGCAAGATAACCGAGTCTTTCAAAATTGATGGCAGAAATCAATGAGACCCCGTCAACCATGCCGAGACAAGGATATGACAAGAGTATGTTGTAAATCACCTGGGGGAGGTGCCCCTACAGTCGTGTGAGGGGACGAAGTAAGGGCTTATGTATGGTTTAGCTTCACGCTGAATTACAACATGAAAACGGTATGTCGCAAATGCCACAATGCCAAAATGCCAGAAAATTTTACAATACGAGAACTGACCCTAAGCGCTCTGCTAAGCGCTGATACCTGCCTGAATAGCTGTAAATATTCAGCAACTGAACTGGTAATAGCTTATATACCCAGAATAGTTATCGTCTTATTGTAAGATTCAGACTGATAGCATTGAAGAAAGATTCAACGTTAGCAGGATTTCGGAAAATACAATGTCCATAAGTTATGTTGAAGAAACACGATGGCATCAAATTGGCAAATGCTTATAATTTGGCTAAATTTAACCTGCATCAGCCTGAGAATGGTAAATCGTTATGATAAAAATCGTGCAATAGGTCATCTTAAAAACGCTAATTGAGCAGGAGGCCCACAATGCGTATTCCTGTAACGATGCTGGCATTGGCCCTGGCGATATCGACCGCAGCCCATGCTAGAAATTTCACTACTTCGGGAATATTGGGCGATCAATCACGTGTGAATAATTGCACCAGACCGTGTTTCAAGGCATCCCCGGAGAGACGGCAGAGCCTTTGACACCCATGCCATGAGGGCCGCGTGCTAATAAATCGCGATGTTTACGTAGGCTGGCAGTGTTATTACAATTTCGTTTTTCGCAACCGGCAAAGCAAATCCTGGGTCGCGCGCACGAACATGACTGGCTCGGGCTATCAAAGCTTTTTCGACAAACAGGTTGCCGCAGGACGTTGTCTGCGCGCGCTCGACATTTACCGCAAGGGGAAACGGATCCGCTATGCTGCGGTCTTCAAGAGCCATGGCTGCACGAAGCAACAGGCCTATCACAGCCTGTCGGCCTCGGGACATCAGGCAAAGGTCGATGCCTGGGGGCAGCAGGGCTGGGTGCCGATCAATGTGGGCGTGGTCTCCATAGGTGGAAAACGGACCTATGCGGCCTTCTGGGAAAGGCGGGCGAGCGGCCGTTGCCTTGAAATTCCATGACGCGCGATCAGCTCGCCGAAGGAAAATGCGAACGAGGTCAGGAATGGAAACTGGAAGGATGATCTGAACGCCTATACGCACGACCAAGGCCAGCTCCCGCGCTTTGTCGGTATCTGGCTAAGGCACCGAAGGCGGCGGGCGTGATCGCTAATATCCAGGGCAAGCCCTTGGGGGATTTTGCAAAGGTGGCCATGAAGAAAAAGCTGTGGGCGCGCTATGTGACCGGTTACGGTGTCGGGTCAGGCCATCGGTTCGATGCGGCGGTCTACAAGCCAAAAGTGTGTTTGGAAATGCGGTAGTGGTCTTACGAGCAACTGAATCAGGGCTCTCAGGCGATGGTACAAACAGTGGTTTGACCACTATTACACTAGTTGGTCTGGTCCGAACCGAGCGGCGAGACGTAGAGATGATAAATCTTCTGGCCACAGGCGACGGTGATGTGCGGATTGCTGGCCTGATGAATCCCCTTGAGTAACAACGACACGCTCGTCTGAAGCGCTGATTGCCTGGGCCATGGTCGGCCGCTGCATCGTTGTTGTATTGTCGTAAACGATTTTATCCATGCCAAACCGCGACGCCCCGGACGTCAAGATCCCGGTGATGCCATCCACGGTATTCCGCTGTGTCGCGTAGGTGGATACGGCCGTGCCGATAACGGCGGCATCATTCCAACTCGCGCCCTCTTTCATGTAGCCTTTGAAGTCACCGTAGAGTAGCTTGTTGGTTTTGTCGTAAAATTCGAGAGACATCGTTTATCCTCCATAAGTGGTGTTGCAGCGTGCACGCATGAAGTTGCATCACGATGAGCGGCTATTCCCAATTATTCCAAAAAGAAAAACTAACCCATCCGGTAAAACAATTCTGATTAATAGTAGCTCCCATCGCGGCATCGACAAGCTAACTTTCGATGGATCATTCATAACTGGCCGTTTTGGCATAGAGGTTTGTAAATTGGATTGCCTTGGTACATGCTTAATTATATAGATAAGGTATGCGCATTAATCATGCGCGTATATTTACGTGGAGTACAAGAAATGCAAGAAAACTATGATACTGGCGCCCCTGAAAAACCAACGAACATAACTGTAAATAGTGACTTGCTGAGAATCGCTAAGGAATTGAAGATTAAACATTTCAGCAACCCTTGAAGAGGCGTTGGCTGAACAAGTAAAAATACGAAAGAAGCAGGCATGGATGGAAGAAAACCGAGAAGCCATGCACACCTATAATGAATTCATTGAGCAGAATGGTCTGTTTTCTGATCATGCGAAGAAATTTTAATCGCCTAATTCAGTCCATCAGCAGCACAAATCGAAGACAACAACGATGAAAGTTATCATACCGTGACATCGACGGCGTCGTTATATTCATGAAGGCAGCAACATCAAACAGGATCAGTGATACGAAGCGATTATACTGCAGCCATCTCAAATGCAGCCGCAAGTAAAAGTATTAAAGGAAAACTATGTGGCCATGACCACATTGATTGCCGGAGTTGACAGAAGTGTACTTGGAGATAAGGTTAAATCTCTCGCCCTGACACCGTGATTTCTTTATTTCGGCGATGGATTTTATAATTACAGGTATTTAGAGCGAAATGGACAGTTAACTTTAAGAAATTGTCAAAAAACGCGACTGATTACTTCATGCATCGAAGTGTAGAAAAGCTCAGTCCCGGTCATGATATTTGGTTGAGGGCGACAATCCGTTAGCTGCGGAGTAAAATAGATTAATCAATCGAGTCAGACCCCTTCGATCCTGACCACCTTTGATCTGTGTTTAGGTTTAGCTGCTCGGTATATAGAGAATGATATGCGAAATAATTTGATAAAAATATATGGATATAACAAGACGTAAATAGCCAGAAATATTTTAAAGGGGACGAGGGATTATTAAGTAAGGCGTCAGTTCTCTTTCCGTACTCGGCATACTTCGGGAATGGTCATTGATAAAGTTTTGGTCGGCAGTTGGGGTCTAAGGCCCCGATAGAAAAATGATCCATTCGTAAATATGGATATATCCTTAATGTTCACTACCCTTCCTAGCCACAATCAAATCCGTCAACGCAAACAGCACCCCGGAAACCACAAAGGTCAAATGAATCCCGACTTTCCAGGCCATGATTTCGGTTGAGAGCTGTTGGGCGTTGATGAAGGCCTTAAGCAGTTCAACCGCTGAGATGGCGACGATCGCGCCAATGAGTTTGAGTTTGAGATCGGAGAAGCCAACCTTGCCCATCCAGACGGGGCGGTCTTCGTGTTCGCCGAAGGCGATTTTCGAGACGAAGTTTTCGTAACCGCTGAAGATGATGATGAGCATCAGGCTGGCGATCAGTGTGGTGTCGACCAGGGTCAGGATCGAGATGATTGCTTGGTCATTGGACATGCTGAAGATGTTGAGGGTCAGATTGAGCAACTCCTTGGAAAATTTCACCAGTAGAGCGAGGATGGCGAGAATCAGGCCGATATAAAAAGGCGCCAGGAACCACCGGCTTTTGAAGATCATTGATTCAAGCTGGAGTTCAAATCTTTTCATACTTAACCTCATGCAACTTTATCTGCTCGGCAAGGAGTCTTTGACTTCGGATCAGGCTTATTGGGTCACGGATCTATTCAGTAGCTTTTTGATGAAATCCGTGGTCAAAATTCTCGAAAGGTCTCTGCAAATCAATCAGAACAGTATCCATCGATTAAACTATCAACCAAACTTCTCTTGCCAATACCGATTCCCCTCAGACACCTTTTCATCTGATTCCCGCTGCAGGCTTGTCATGGAAATCTGCCGGGTCGACAGATGGTTCCTGCCGCAGAGGGGGCATTCGAAGCGGGTCTGTTCGGTGCGCCCGTCATTTTGATGATCCATCTTGATCATGAGAGAAAAACAGTGTGTACAGTGCATGGTGTCAGCCTCAGATAAATGAGTAAAAGCGTCCTTGCTTATGATTCTCCCATGGAATTGATCAATCCCACTTCAGCGCGCCGCCGGCCTGGTATTCGGTGACGCGGGTTTCGAAGAAGTTTTTCTCCTTGCGCAGGTTTGCCTGCTCGTCGAGCCAGGGCAGGGCGTTCTCTGCGCCGGGGAAGGGTTCGTCGATGCCGAGCTGGCGGGCGCGCCGGTTGGCGATGAATTTGAACTGTTCGAGGTGGTCTTCTTTGGAGTAGCCGAGTATCGGATCCTTGAGGATATAGCCGGCATAGCCTTCTTCGGCGGCCAGGGCTTCGTCCCACATCTCGCGCACCGCCTTGGGGTCGAGCTTGATCTTTTCCTCGTGCATGATCTGCTTCACCACCCGGATGCCGAAGGATGCGTGCATCACTTCGTCGCGCATGATGTACTGGAACTGCTCGGCGGTGCCCTTCATCAAGCCGCGGCGCTGCAGGGCGAAGATCGGGCTGAAGCCGTTGTAGAACCAGCAGCCTTCAAAGATCGCGGCGAAGAACAGGTAGGCCATGACGAAGTTATGCATCTCGTCCGGATCATGCAGATCGATATCGGCGCGCAGGATGGAGGAGAGACGGCGGTTGGTGATCTGGATCTTTTTGTTGATCTCCGGCACCACCCGGTAGCGGTTATAGATCTCCCCTTGATCGAGACCGATGGTTTCGATGCAGTGCTGGTAAGTCCAGGTATGCAGGGACTCTTCGTAGACTTGGCGGGCCTGGTAAATCTGCAGTTCGGGAGCGGACATCTTCTCCATCACAGCCAGGCCGATGTTGCGCATCGCCAGGATGTCGGACGTGGTGAGGTAGGATAGCACGTTTTCGTAGACGTGGCGCTCTTCCAGAGTCAGTTTGTAGTGGTAATCGTGGACGTCCTGGGCCATGTTGATGTCCAGTGGCGTCCAATGATTCTTGTTCGCATTCAGGAAGTACTCCCAGGCCCAGGGATACTTGAACGGCGCCAGCTGGTTGATGTCGGTCATGCCGTTGATGACGCGCTTGTCATCCGGATTGACCGGTTTGATGTCCCGTGGATTGACCGGCTCCAGCTCAGGTTCGGTCTGGGGTGTCTTGGCCAGCGCCTCTTCCACTACCACTACGTGGGGGTGTGCGGGCTTCTTGGGCTTGGTTTCGGGCTGCGGTTCGACTGGTGCGGTCTTGACCAGTGGCGCTAATGGGTCGTCCCAGTTCAGCATGTTTGAATTCCCCTTTGGTTCAATTCAGGCGCGGGGCCTGGAATAAATCTAATTTGGCTGTTTTTTGCCACACGACGGCATGCATGCCGTCGTGTGGCCATCTTCAGTTACTGACAGGCATCGCAATCCGGATCGAGGATCGAGCAGGCCTTGGGGGCCTCGCTGCCGCTGCTGCTGCCGATCAGGTCGGTGCCGCCGTCACGCTGTTTTACCGTGGTCTTCTCAGCGCCGGTGGCGCCGATGGATCGCAGGTAGTAGGTGGTCTTCAGACCGCGCACCCAGGCCAGTTTGTAGAGGTTGTCCAGCTTCTTGCCGGAAGGCTCCGCCATGTAGAGATTGAGGGACTGTCCCTGGTCGATCCACTTCTGGCGGCGCGCCCCGGCCTCGACCAGCCAGCGGGCGTCGATCTCGAACGCGGTAGCGTAGGTGGCTTTCAGTTCGGCCGGGATGCGGTCGATGGTCTGCAGCGAGCCGTCGTAGTACTTCAGATCGTTGATCATCACCTCGTCCCACAGGTCCAGCTTCTTCAGGTCGTGCACCATGTAGGGGTTGACCACAGTGAACTCGCCGGAGAGGTTCGATTTGACGAACAGGTTCTGGTAGGTGGGTTCGATGGACTGGCTCACCCCGCAGATGTTGGAGATGGTGGCGGTGGGTGCGATCGCCATGGTGTTGGAGTTGCGCATGCCCTGTTTGAGGACCTTGCTGCGCAAGCCGACCCAGTCCAGGGTCTGGCTCTCGTCCAGTTGCAGGTAGTCGCCGCGCTCCGCCTTCAGCAGCTTCACTGAATCGATGGGCAGGATGCCCTGGCTCCACAGGGAGCCCTCGAAGGTGGAGTAGCGTCCGCGCTCCGCGGCCAGGTCCGAAGAGGCCTGGATCGCGTAGTAGCTGACCGCTTCCATGGAGCGGTCGGCGAAATCCAGGGCGCGATCGGATGCATAGGGCAGACGCATCTTATACAGGGAGTCCTGAAAACCCATGATCCCCAGCCCTACTGGGCGGTGGCGCAGGTTGGAGTTCCTTGCCTGGGGCACGCTGTAGTAGTTGTAGTCGATCACGTTGTCGAGCATGCGCATGGCGGTGGTGACGGTCTTTTCCAGCTTCGCATGGTCAAGGCCGTTCTCATCCACATGCGCCGGCAGGTTCACCGAGCCCAGGTTGCACACTGCAATTTCGCTGTCGTTGGTGTGCAGGGTGATCTCGGTGCAGAGATTGGAGCTGTGCACCACGCCTACATGCTGGTTGCTGTAGCGCAAGTTGCAGGGGTCCTTGAAGGTCACCCAGGGATGGCCGGTCTCGAACAGCAGGCCGAGCATCTTGCGCCACAGGTCGACTGCCTTGACGGTTCTGTGGATGCCCATCTCGCCGCGTGCCGCCTTGGCTTCGTAGCCGGTGTAGGCCTGTTCGAAGGCTTTACCGGTGAGGTCGTGCAGTTCCGGGGTCTCGTTGGGGGAGAACAGGGTCCACTCTTTCTCCTCCACCACCCGCCGCATGAACAGGTCGGGGATCCAGTTGGCGGTGTTCATGTCGTGGGTGCGGCGGCGGTCATCGCCGGTATTCTTGCGCAGATCGAGGAAGTCCTCGATGTCGATGTGCCAGCTCTCCAGATAGGCGCACACCGCGCCCTTGCGTTTGCCCCCCTGGTTTACCGCCACGGCGGTGTCGTTGGCCACTTTGAGAAACGGCACCACGCCCTGGGATTTGCCGTTGGTGCCTTTGATGTGGGAGCCAAGGCCGCGTACCCGGCTCCAGTCGTTGCCCAGGCCGCCGGCGAATTTGGAGAGCAGGGCGTTGTCCCTGATCGCGGAGTAGATGCCGTCCAGGTCGTCGGACACGGTGGTCAGATAGCAGCTGGAGAGCTGCGGGCGCAGGGTGCCGGAGTTGAACAGGGTCGGCGTGGAGCTCATGAAGTCGAAGGAGGAGAGCAGCTCGTAGAACTCGATGGCGCGGGTCTCGCGGTCGATCTCGTTGATTGCCAGTCCCATGGCGACGCGCATGAAGAAGGCCTGGGGCAGCTCGAAGCGGATGCCGTCCTCGCTGTGGATGAAGTAGCGGTCGTAGAGGGTCTGCAGGCCCAGGTAGGTGAACTGCAGGTCGCGCTCCGGCCGGATCGCGGTGGTGATGCGCACCAGGTCATACTGCCCCAGACGGCCATCCAGCAACTCCAGCTTCTCGGCCTGTTTGATGTAGGCCTTGAAATAGTCGGCGTAACGCTCACCCATCTCGGCCTGGGTGTTGACGTTGGTGTCCAGCGCGAGAAAACTGAGGGCCTTGCGGCGCATGATGTCGAGCAACAGGCGCGCGGCAGTCTTGGAGTAGTTGGGCTCCTGGTCGATCAGGGTGCGCGCGCTCATTACCAGGGCCTGGGAGACGTCGCTCTCCTTTACCCCGTCGAACAGGTTACGGCAGGCGTCCTGCAGAATCCTTTGCGCGTCTACTTGCTCCAGGCCGCTGCAGGCCTCATCCACCAGCGCGCGCAGGCGCTGGATGTCCAGGGGACGGAGGGTGCCGTCCGCCAAGGTGACATTCACCAGCTGCTCTTCCGGCAGCCCCTCGGTCACGGCCCTCTGTGCAGCCTCTTCGGCGCGTTTCTGGGCCTGCTGTTCGCGGTAGAGCACGTAGGCGCGGGCAGCCTTGTGCTCGCCGGAGCGCATCAGCGCCAGCTCCACCTGGTCCTGGATATCTTCGATATGTACCGTGCCGCCCTCCGGCATGCGCCGGGTCAGCGCCAGCACCACCTGGTCGGTGAGATCCTTTACCGTGTTGTGGATGCGTCCGGAAGCGGCGGCGCTGCCACCTTCAACGGCAAGGAAGGCCTTGGTCACTGCGATGGTGATCTTGCTGGGATCGAAATTGGTCACTTTGCCGTTGCGGCGAATGACCTGCAGGTTGCTTGATACGGGGTTGTCGTTATCCAGGTCTGCCGGTTCGGGATTGATCAGGCCCGCGGGAGTGGTAGGACTGTTTATAGGGGCTGCTTCAGTGGCCAATTTCTTTCTCCTGTGAAGGTATCTTCACCTGCTAACTTTGAGTGAGGGTGCTGGATTTGCACCTCAAGCAAAGGCTGTTTCATATGCTGCGTTGTTGAACAATGGATGGGTTGTGAATGACTGGCGTGTGTCCGGGAGACGCCTCTCTGCCCCATCAATCCTTGCAGTTGCTGTGTTGTTGTCATCGCACGGTCATGCGGGTGTGATGACGCTGTTCCTGGTTGATGTTTCTCAACCTTGAAATCACAATATATACGCAAATTGACTTTAGTCAACCACAAGATGTTGTGTATTAGCGGGGTAATAAGTCTGTACAAGCTGTGAGTGTTTTGTGGATAAACCGGCGCTGATTTTGACTATTTTCTGCTAAATCACGGGCTTATCCGAGCGGTGAGTTTTTTGCCTGTATCGGGGGTCTGGATAACTTGGGAATTTAAGGCATACGGTGATTCGTTTTCGTGGCGCTGCAGTGCTGAGATAGTGTCGGGTGGCGGGATATCTCTAATACGCTGCGGCATAAAAATATAGCTGTTCTTGAATGCCCCGGTAAGGCTCAAATCCGGGAAAAACGTTGGCAATCATGGGGATTATTTCGTATTGTTGACTCAGATACGGAGTAATCCGTTTAACTAATAGGCGTCACAAGATTAATCAGGAGTTTGTTAGATGCTGGTAAGCGAAATCATGTCCCACTCACCCAAAACGGTGACCCCGGAAACCAAACTGATCGATGTGGTTTCCCTGATGTGCCTGTTCCGTTACAGCGGTCTGCCGGTGGTAAAGGATGGCGAGTTGCTTGGCATCATTGCCGAAAAGGATGTTCTGCACCGCATGTTCCCCAAGCTGGAAGATTTTGCCGATATCATGGCGACACCGGATTACGATTCGATGATGGGCCAATATAAAAATGTGGTGAATCTCAAGGTTGAAGATGTCATGACTCCGCGCGTGATTACGGTGAGCCCGGATATGCATATTCTGCGTGCTGCAACGGTGATGGTGCGCCACAAGTTTCGCCGTATTCCTGTTGCGGAAAACGGAAACCTGGTTGGAATGCTGAGCCTGGGCGATATACACAAGGCAATTTTTCAGGCCAACTGTCTGAGAATATGTGCAAAAATTAAATCGGGGTTTTTTCTGCTGCGCTTAACGCAGGGTATTGGAAGCGCCTGAGGCTGCGGTTGTTTGTAACTTACGGACTCTTCAAGGCTCTTCGGTTCGCTTGGTCCTGATACAGGCGCTGCATGCTTTCTGCTGCTCTGCGGAAGACAACACTGAAGCGCAGAAGTGCTGGTCTTCCGGGCCTTGTCTGTCGTTTCAAACCTCCTGTATTGATCTGGTTCGCGCCTGATGCGCTTTCCTTGCCCCTGCTGGTTAATGAGGAGCTGTGCGGCAGGTACGAAAGCGTTTGGAAAAATTGAAAATTTGAATCCACAGTGAGTTTTCAGGCGTAACAATCATCAACGGTAAAAATAATCTTGCAAGTGTGGTTCTGACTTCCCGGCGCCCTGAGGAATAGATTGAAATGTTAGATACAGTCCATCATCTGCAGCCGACCAGTTTTCCTGCCATCAAACGATCAGAATTACAGATACTTCAGGTCAATCTGGGGTTTCGTTGTAATCTTTCCTGCGTGCATTGCCATGTCAATGCAGGCCCGAAGCGCACCGAGGAGATGTCCCGTGAAACGGTCGAAGATGTGCTGGCCTTTTTACAGAAGCACCATTTACAAACGCTGGACCTGACTGGAGGCGCGCCGGAACTGAATCCGCAGTTCCGCTATCTGGTGAAGCAGGCGAGAGCCGGCAATGTGCATGTTATCGATCGTTCCAATCTGACCATCCTGGAGGAGGAGGGACAGGAGGATCTGGCGGAATTCCTGGCTGAGCATCAGGTGGAGGTTGTGGCCTCTCTACCCTGTTATCTGGAAGAGAATGTAGACAGTCAGCGAGGCAAGGGCTCGTACGATGCCAGTATTGCCGGATTGAAGCGCCTCAATGCCCTGGGATATGGCCTGCCGGGCAGCAGGCTGCAGCTCAATCTGGTCTACAATCCACTTGGACCCTCATTGCCTCCGCCCCAGGAATCACTGCAGGCCGATTATAAGAAACAACTGGCGGAGCGCTTTGGCATCTCCTTCAATCAATTGTTCACTATTACCAATATGCCGATACAGCGTTTTGGCAGCTATCTGCAGTCCAAGGGTGAATTCCATAATTATCTACAGCTGCTGCGCGATGCGCATCAACCTGAAAACCTGCAGTCTGTGATGTGCCGCCAATTGGTAAGCGTCGACTGGCAGGGTTATCTGTACGATTGCGATTTCAACCAGATGCTGAATATGCCCCTGGCTGATGGCGCTGCGCAACGCCCGCATCTGCGGGATCTGCTGCTGAGTGATTTTACCGGACGCTCGATACAGGTGGCCGAGCACTGCTATGGATGCACCGCGGGACAGGGCAGCAGTTGCGGGGGCGCGCTGGAGTGACCCGGGTCCCTGCTGATTTCCTATCATGCTGTTCAAGCAAAGCGCGATCCTGATCTTTGCCAAGGCGCCGCTTGAAGGACAGGTCAAGACCCGCCTGATTCCTGCTCTGGGTGCGGAGGGCGCAACCAGACTCTATCGAAGACTGCTGGCGAATCTGGTAAACAGCCTGGTAGAGGAGCGGCTGGCGGCGATCGAGCTGTGGTGCGCGCCCGATGCAGCGCATCCGGATTTTCAGAAGATGCAGCAACTCCCCAGATTGACATTGCATGAGCAGCTGGGGGGTGACCTGGGGGAGCGCATGGCCAATGCGGTGAATGATGCCAGGCAGCGCCATCAGCATCTCGTATTGCTCGGCGTCGATTGCCCCGCGCTGACCGTTGCCATGCTGCAGCAGGTTTTCAGCTGGCTGGCAGATGATGTGGATGCAGTGCTGGGACCTGCTGAAGATGGGGGATATGTGCTGCTGGGGCTGAATCGAACAACGGAATGTCTTTTTCAGGGCATACCCTGGGGTAGCGGGGCAGTTGCTGAAATGACGCGTCAGTGCATGCGCAAGCTGGAATGGAGCTGGCGGGAGTTACCTGAGCTGTGGGACCTTGACCGGCCGGAAGACCTGCTGCGCATGGCCGCGAATGAAAAGGTAATGTAGGGCTTTGGACAAATCACTATTTCCGCAGACCTCACACGGTTCTTAACTTAACCCTAATGCCGCGTACTTTCTCTCTAGTTCCAGAATGATCTTTTTCAAGCGGTTACGTTCCTGCTGGCTGAGATCGATTAAGCGACCTCCAATACGGGTTTTTCCCCGATGTTGTATCTGTTGCGCAAATCGAATCTCCAGGCCAAAAAAGAAGGGTTGGTAACCGGGAATTTCAATCATACAGGTGCTGAGTTCCTCACCCTTATGCAAGGTTTCAAGGTTTATCAGGACTATCCCGATCCCATGGTGTGATAGATCGGATGCGTAGCCGCTGAATATTTCTTCATCCTCGAGTCCACGTTGCCCACGAAAAGATGTGGCGCTATTGAGTGGTACTCTGTGAATATTCCTCCGTTGGATATAGATTACCGCCTTGGGTATGCCAACCTGGTAGTAGGCGATCTCGCCCTGTTTGAGTTTTGCAATTAACTCCAGATCAAACTCGACTTCGACCCCGTCTGAGCGGCCGGAGATGTGCATGACTCTGTGTTTCATGAAGAGCTTGTGGCCCTTGAGTGGCGTGATTTCATCCAAGGCCATGATGCCGGTTTTCGGATTTATTCCGATAACCGCTGTACTGAAGGTTACTGGGTGTTTCTCGATTTTGGCTTCCAGTAGACAACGATCCTTTTTGAGTCTCTGCAGAATGCGCATGATCTGCTGCCTGTCTGTCAACCAGTTTGCGTGATCCACAGTGGATTCAGAATGGCCAAACAATCGATGAAATCTATTCAGAAGCATTTGGTCGAGACAGCTAATAAGCTAAGTGTCAAGTAATCCTTAATAGTTAAGAGTTTGATGCTGATTAAGCTCTTCCCAGGGATGTGGCTGTTTGGCTTGGACATGCTTCGCCGGATCGGCCATAGGTCCTTTGTTCCTGGGTGACACCGCGCAAAAGATTGAGGGTATTGGTGACCTGCTGTCGGCTTTGCACGAGCATGCTGCCATTGATTTCATTCTGTTTTCGACTGGCCTCCAGCAGTTGTTCAAACTCTTTCCACAGTTCTCTGATGGGGCTGTCAAGAGGTGAATTCTTAATGAAGCTCTCTATGCCTGCCCGGTCTGGAGAGATTTCCTGCTGCTGCAGAAACAGATTCTGCTGAATAACGGTAGTCTCCAGTTTCTCAATCTGCTGCTGTTTTATTTTGATGAGCCTTTCAAGTGGTTCGGGCGATGTATTCTGGAGTAACTCGTACTCTTCGGTGAGCAGTTCCAAGAGTACCTGGACCTGCTTGATTTCAGCCTGGAGAATAAGACAGAAAAGTTGATGTGGGGATGTGTTAGTTGGCATCTGCGCTATCCAAACATTTTTATGGCAGGGAGAGTTCCATCATCAGAAGCTTGTTGGCAGAGCTCTCGGGATCGATCCGAAAGCTGCCGGTTGCCAGCTTTAGCTGAACCTCTTCGACCAGTTGCGCGTCAACCACAGACATCTGGGAGATCCGGTTCTCGAGTGCTTGCAACTGGGATGCAGTATTGGTGAGACTGACGGTGTCATCACTGCCGCCATGAGTCTGATGCAGGGATTGAGCGCCCGTGGCTTGATCGGTGCGATCGACTGAACTGCCGCCTCCGACACCTTTAAGGCTGCCACTGGACAGACTGCTGATTTTAACGGCCATGATTCACCTTTGGTTGATATGCCCTGCAACTGGAATCGGCATCGTATGTGCTTACTTTAGGATTGAATGATCTTAATGTCATTCAATGCGAACCATCCCGGCAGACATGACTCTCGCCTCAAGAATCTTTTTTGAGGAGAGGTTCTGCACCGGAATCAGATCACCCGGATTGCCATTGCGTAACGCTTTGCCTTTCACGCGCACCTCGATACCGGAATGGCCTGCCTGAATGGTCACCATCTGTCCCCGGCTGATCGTCTTTTGTACAACCAACAGACTGGGAGTGACTGCCTGGTTGCGTCGCAGGTTGCGTTTGAGGGTTCTGCCGACGACTTCAGAAAGTGATTCAAAATGCCCCCTCAGCAGGTGGTTGGTATCCTGGGTAACCAACTGGACATCATTCGCACGGATAGCCGCGCCGCGGCTCAGATCATGCCTGGCGACCACCACCGGCACCTCAATGCCGACATTGGCTGTCACATAGAGCTTCCAGGGCTTTGGGGCGCTGCACTTCACTTCTACAGTGGTTTTACCCTGACTCCCGGTGTTGCTGGGGCTGAAGGTATCCAGCGGTAACTCGCAGCGCGTCAACTTGAGGCGGTGATCGAGAGGAGTGAGATCGATCTTCAGCACCCCGGAACTGTGGCTGTGCTCGTCAAGCAGGTGCTGCTCGACGGCTGCGAGGATATCTGAGTGAGGCTGATGCATTTCGTCCCCGGCCTGTCCATGGGCTAGGTAAGGGATCATCAAGAGTAAAAATTGGGCTATGGATTTAACTGGCTTCATGAGTATCCGTCATTTTCTCGTCATTCCGGAATAGCATGGTTCCTTATCATGCCGTATATTTACTGTACTGGCCGGATAGGGGAGCTGGCCTACTATATCCTTGTTTTTCAGCGGGTTGCGGCTATTCTCAGTCCCGTCACGAAACGTTGTATATCAGTTACAGGTTGTTAACTGGCTGTCTATAAAGTTAACAAGCAATAACTGATCCAACTGACATCACATGAGATAGGGCTTGATTAAAGATGGTTTTTGCACAGCCGCCACAATAATAAGGTGTGGCTTTGAGATCCTTGCGGGAGGGAATAATGGCCGGCATGCTGGATGACATTGATATGCGAACACAGATGGCTGGCCAGAACAGGCTGGAGATGCTGATGTTTCGTCTGCATGGCCGACAACTCTTCGGCATCAACGTGTTCAAAGTGAAAGAAGTTGTGCAGTGTCCTCCATTGACCGAGATCCCAGGCTCCCATCCTGTGATTCGTGGCGTTGCCAGCCTCAGGGGGACGAACATCTCTATCATAGACCTATCACACGCGGTCGGTGGACCGAGAATAGGTAATCCTGCCGACTATTTTGTAATCATCACCGAATACAACCGCAGGATGCTTGGGTTTCTGGTGGGTTCAGTAGAACGCATTATCAACATGAACTGGGATAGCATCCTGCCGCCTCCGGTTGGCTTGGGGCGCGCCGCATATATGACTGCCGTGACCAAGGTCGATGATCAACTGGTAGAGATCATCGATGTGGAGAAGGTCCTCAGCGAGGTTCTGGGCATTGATGAGACGATTACCCGATCAGTGGAAGTGCTTGGTAATCAACTGCAGGGCAAGAAGATCCTCGTCGTTGATGATTCGAGTGTGGCGCGCAAGCAGATATCCCGTGTATTGGAGGAGCTCGGCTTAGAGTTCATAACAATGAAGGACGGCGGTGAAGCACTCAGGCAGCTCGAAGAATGGGCTGAAGAGGGTCGTGTCAGTGATTGGCTGGCTATGGTAATCTCCGATATCGAAATGCCGAAAATGGATGGTTATGCATTGGTTATGGCTATTCGTAAAAACCCGAAACTTGCTGATCTCTACATTATCCTGCACTCTTCATTGAGTGGGGTCTTCAATGAAACGATGGTGAAAAAGGTAGGCGCCAACCACTTTTTGCCAAAGTTCAATCCGGATGAACTGGTGGATATGGTGACCGAACACCTCAAGACCTTGGCATAAACCTTACGCTTAGATTTCAAGGATGCAATAAGTCGTAAACATGCAGTATCGCGCTACTACAGTCTCAATCAAACCGGCTGAATATCAGGAGTTTCAACAGTTTCTGCAACAGGCTTGCGGTATCTTGCTCGGCAGTGGCAAGGAATACCTGGTAACCAGTCGTCTGAATGGACTGATAGCCGAAACTGGAGCCGATGGCCTGGGTGGCTTGTTGGCGCGGTTGAAAAACCCGGCAATGCGGGGGCTCAAAGTGCGGGTCATTGATGCGATGACCACCAACGAGACCTTCTGGTTTAGGGACGTCGGTCATTTTAATCTGCTCAAGGAGAAGATCCTCCCGGATCTGGAGAAGCAACCGGGAGGCTCGATACGCATCTGGTCGGCGGCTTGCTCAAGTGGTCAAGAGCCATACAACCTGAGCATGACGGTGGAAGAGTCAGCGAGTTCCACATGCTCAGGGTATAAGAGGCAGGTAGAAATCCTTGCTACGGATATCTCAACCAGGATGCTGGAGCAGGCTCGTGTGGGAGTCTATTGTGGGATTGCCACCGATCGCGGCCTGAGCCCCGAACAAAGCAGACGTTTCTTTCTTCCCAAACAGGACTGTCTGGAGGTTCGTCCAGAGATCCGTCGTCGGGTCCACTTCAGGGAGCTCAATCTGACCAGTGGTTATGAAGGACTTGGACGTTTCGATATCATTTTTTGCCGAAATGTTCTGATCTACTTCTCGAATGATCTGAAGCGGGATATCGTCAACCGCATGGCCCGCGCTTTAAATCCTGGGGGCTATCTCTTTCTTGGCTCGACCGAGTCCATCAATCAGCTCTCCGACAGGTTCGAGATGCAGGTTGGCGGTGGGTGCATCTCCTATCGCTTGAAAGACTGACAATCTACCCGCATTGATTAAATAACCAGGTAAAGAATCTCTTTCCCGGCAAGCCTTGCCGAACAGCGGCAGACTGTTGCCGCTGGCTCCGCTTCATCCTCACTCTGGCAGTGTTAAATCCATAAACAGGCCGTCTGGCATGAATAGTGCGTTGTTCTGAGGCAAATCGTTTGCTTTGGAGCATCAGATGAATTTCGACGACGTCTTTGGTATCCACCCCCGGGCCTTGATGCTTCGCTCGCAGCGCGCGGAAGTGATTGCGGGCAATCTGGCCAATTCGGATACACCTGGCTATAAGGCCAGAGATTTCGATTTCCATAAAGTCCTCAATCAGGAAATCCAGGGCTCGGTGCGTGTGCGCACCACGAGTCAGCAGCATATCCAGCCGGATAATGGGCTGATTCCAGCAGCGCAGATGCTCTACCGGACCCCCATGCAACCCTCGTTGGACGGCAATACCGTGGATACCGAGCAGGAGCATACCGCGTTTTCCTCCAATGCGATTGAGTATCAGGCCAGTCTTGGGTTTCTTAATGGCAAGATCAGTGGTCTGCGCAAGGCCATCAGAGGAGATTGATAGTGTCCATGTTTAAGATTTTTGATACCGCCGCAACCGGCATGAGCGCGCAAAGTCTGCGTCTCAATCTGGTGGCGAGCAATATGGCGAATGCCGATTCGGTGAGCAGCAGTATCGATCAGACCTACCGCGCCCGCCAGCCAGTGTTCAAAGCCATGCTGGATCAGGCGAATGCAGACGCACCGGCTGTCGGGGTAAAGATGGCCGGGGTGGTGGAGAGTCAGTCTCCATTGATCAAGGAATTTTCACCGGATCATCCATTGGCGGACGAGGAGGGTTATATCTTCCGACCGAATGTCAACATGATGGAGGAGATGGCGAATATGATGTCTGCCTCCCGTTCTTATCAGAACAATGTTGAGGTGGCCAGTGCCGCCAAGCAGTTGTTGATGGCCACCCTGCGCATGGGTCAGTAAGGAGTAGATGATGAATACGATCAACAACGACGCGGATATCTATACCAACCTGGGGTTGAGCACTGAGCAACAACAGCCGGCGCAGGATGAGGGTCTGAAACTCGACGACTTCATGAACCTGATGGTGACTGAATTGACCCATCAGGATCCCTTCAAACCCATGGAAAACACCGAACTGGCGACGCAGATTTCGCAGTTCGCCACAGTGTCTGGAATCGACGAGCTGAACAGTTCCTTCAGCAACCTGAGCAGCACCATCACCTCCGATCAGGCGCTGCAGGCGACCAACCTGGTGGGACATGATGTCCTGGTGGCGGGAAATGTCGGTACCTTAACCCAGGGTGGCGCACTGGGTGGCAGCGTTGAACTGCCCGCCGCCGCCGGCAATGTCAGGGTGCGGATTTCCGATGCCTCCGGCGCGCTGGTGCGTGAGCTGGAACTCGGGAGTCATGAAGAAGGGGCATTGGCATTCAGCTGGGATGGTTACAACGACAGTGGTGATTATATGCCTGCCGGGATCTACCAGGTTTCTGCGCTGGCCACCATGGATGACGTGGAGATGGCGCCCAATGTGCTGGTGGCTGCCGAGGTGGAGAGTGTCAGCTTGGGAGGTGCAGGCGGGGTGCGTCTCAACCTCGCCGGACTTGGTCAGGTATCCATCAATGATGTCGCGCAGATTCAGTAAAGCGTAACTGTATTCATTCGATTTAAGTTAGATCGCAAAAGATCAGACAGGAGAACAAACATGGCATTTCGTATTGCACTGAGTGGATTGGAGGCGGCCTCTACCGATTTGGAAGTGACCGGACACAATATCGCTAACGCCAGCACCACGGGTTTTAAAGAGTCACGCGCAGAGTTTGCCGACATCTATGCGAACTCCATGGTTGATGTCAGTGCTTCAGCGCCCGGACGAGGTGTTCGCGTGACGCGGGTAGCCCAGCAATTTACCCAGGGTAGTATCGATTTTACCTCGAATAATCTGGACCTGGGTCTGAATGGTGAGGGATTCTTTGTCATGCAGCAGGCCGATGGTGAGCAGAACTATACCCGCGCCGGCGCATTCAGTGTGGACCGGGATGGCTATGTGGTTGACCATACCCAGGCAAGATTGCAGGTTTTTCCCCGTATCGGTAACACAGGAGATCTGTTCAACACCGGTGTGACATCTGATCTGCACCTACCCGTGTTTTCGGGTAGTCCCCGGGCTACCACAAACGTGAATGCCACACTGAATCTGAGCGCCTCGGAAGCTACGCCGACTGTGCTCCTGGATCCCACGGCGGTGGGGTTTACCTTTCCACCCGATCCATTGAGCTACAACCATTCAACCGCTACTACGCTCTACGACTCTCTGGGTACGGCGCATACCGCCACCATGTTCTATCGCAAAGATACCGATAATGACTGGAGCGCCTATACCTTTGTTGATGGGGCCAATGTCACTGTCAATGGTAATCCCGCAGCGGATATTCAGTTCACCACCAGTGGCGCCTTGGATACCACGCTGGGCGATGTCAATGCGCTTGGCCAGATCACGCTTGATCCCTTTACGCCCTCCGGTGGTGGTGCTCAGATAGCCGGGCTGACTATGGATTACAGCGCCTCAACCCAGTTTGGGTCTGGCTTCGCCGTCAATGAATTGACACAGGATGGCTTCACCTCGGGTCGCCTCAGCGGAGTAGAGGTGGATAGCGCCGGTGTCGTATTCGCCCGCTTTACGAATGGACAGTCTGAGCCAATGGGCAAGATTGCCCTGGCCAGTTTTAACAGTAATCAGGGGTTGCGTCAGATCGGCGATACCAGCTGGGTGGAATCGTTTTCTTCAGGCGATGTCCAGCTGGGTGAGGCGGGAACCTCGAGTTTCGGTCTGCTGCAGTCAGGCGCCTTGGAAAATTCCAATGTGGATATCGCCCAGCAACTGGTCAATCTGATCACCGCGCAGCGTAACTTTCAGGCCAATGCCCAGGTCATCACCACTGCGGATGCAATTACCCAGGCAGTGATCAATCTTCGGTAAGGCTGAGTGACTAAAAGCACGATCTTGACGGTGTAACAGGAGCAGATTATGGACCGCATGCTGTATGTCGCAATGAGTGGAGCCAAAGAGGTTCTTTTGTCTCAGGCGAATAACTCGAACAATCTGGCAAACGTCAATACGCCGGGCTTCATGGAGGATCTGAATCAGTTCCGCAGCATGCCGGTGTTTGGTCCCGGTTATCCAAGCCGTGTCTATGCCATGAATGAGCGCCCGGACATCAACTTTCAGAAAGGCTCTTTGCAGTCCACGGGTAATACCTTGGATGTGGCGGTGAAGGACACTGGATATTTTGCGGTGCAGGCTCCAAATGGTGCTGAGGCCTATACCCGCCGTGGCGACCTGAAGGTCGATGCGAATGGTCTGGTGACCAACGGCGAAGGTTTGCCGGTGATCGGCAATAGTGGTCCGATTGCCTTGCCGCCGTATGAGAAAATCGAGATCGCGGCGGACGGCACCATCACCATTCTTCCGGAAGGTTCGACACCGGAAGCGCTGGCGGTTATCGACCGAATCAAGCTGGTCAATCCTCCCGCCCGGGATCTGCTGAAGGGTGAGGATGGGTTGATGCGTATGCGAGACGGCTCCGAAGCAGATGCCGAGGCTACTACAGAGCTGGTTTCCGGGGCCATCGAGAGCAGTAATGTCAATGTGTCGGATGCCCTGGTCAAGATGATCGAGCTGTCCCGCAAGTTCGAGTTTCAGGTCAAGATGATGAAGACCGCGCAGGAACTGGATGCCTCATCGGCAAAACTGATGCAGATGTCCTGATGGTTGGCAGGTTATTTGCAACTGTATTAAACAAGAGTAACTGAAAATGACAGTAAGTGAGGAAAGACTATGTACCCGGCACTCTGGATAGCTAAGACAGGTTTGGACGCGCAGCAGACCAACATGTCGGTCATCGCTCACAATCTTTCCAACGTCAACACGACCGGCTACAAACGTGACCGCGCGGTGTTCAATGACCTGATCTATCAGAACCTGCGTCAGGTGGGCGCACAGTCATCCGAAACCACGGAACTGCCTTCCGGGCTGATGGTCGGCACCGGTGTGAAAGTGGTAGCCACGCAGAAATCCCACAGTCAGGGCAATATCGTGCAGACGGGGAACTCGCTGGATGTGGCCGTGCAGGGCAAGGGCTATCTTCAAGTGTTGCATCCGGATGGCAGCATCGTCTATTCAAGGGACGGCACCTTCAGCCTGTCTGCAGACGGCGTAGTGGTGACACCCAACGGCTATGAACTGCAGCCGGCCATCACGGTGCCGGCAGATGCCACCAGCATCACCATCGGTTCGGACGGTGTGGTTTCCTCGCTCCAGGCGGGGAATACCGCGCCCACCCAGATCGGCCAGATCGAACTGGCCTATTTCGTCAATCCTCAGGGGCTGGCGCCGATCGGCGACAATCTGTTTCGTGAGAGCAATGCCAGCGGCGGCGTGAATACCGCTATTCCGGGAACCGACAGTACCGGCACCCTGATACAGGGGGCTTTGGAGAGTTCCAATGTCAATGTGGTGGAGGAGCTGGTGAATATGATCGAGACCCAGCGCGCCTATGAGATGAATTCCAAAGCTATCTCAACCACCGATGAGATGCTCTCCTATGTAAGTCAGCAACTTTAAGCGGTCCTGGATAATGCGTATCGAGACACAATTACTGATGCTGCTTTTGGGTGTGACGCTGCTGTCCGGTTGCCAGACTCAGGGTCCGGTGCGGGATGTCAACTATGCCCCGATACGTCCGGTGCTTCCGCCGCCAGCTCCACAGGGCAATGGCAGCATCTATCAGGCAGGGTATGAAGTCTCCTGGTTCGAAGACATCCGCGCCCATCGGGTTGGTGATCTACTGACGGTGGAGCTGGTGGAGAACACTTCGGCCAATAAGTCTGCCAAGAGCGCCGCGAAGAAGGATAATTCAAACAATATAAGCGCCCCGACAATTCTCGGCTCCACGCCGACATTCAATGCTTCGGGGCTGCTCCCGCTGGCCAGCAACAGGGACAATACCTTCGAGTTCGGGCTCGGCTCAAACAATGATTTCAGTGGTGAGGGCAGCGCTTCGCAGAGTAATGCCTTGAGCGGAAACATCACGGTGACGGTGATCGAGGTGCTGCCGAATCGGAACCTGTACGTACGCGGTGAAAAGCGCATCGGCATCAACCAGGGCAACGAGTACATTCGGCTTTCAGGGATCGTGCGCCCGCAGGATATCACTCCGGAGAATACCGTCGAATCAACCCGGATCGCCGACCCCACTATCTCCTATGTGGGTGAAGGCATGGTTGCGGACGCCAACTCCATGGGTTGGTTCGCAAGATTTTTTCACAGTGTGCTCTTCCCATTCTAAGGAACCGGCCATGAAACAGATGAGTCTCAACAAACTGGGCGGCTTGCTACTGGCGCTGTTGTGCCTGCAGGTCTCGTTTTCAGCCAGTGCAGAGCGGATCAAGGACCTCGCCTCGATTCAGGGTGTGCGCAGCAATCAACTCATGGGTTATGGTCTGGTGGTTGGTTTGGATGGCACGGGTGATAAAGATACCGATTCCCCCTATACCCTCAACAGCCTGAAGAACATGTTGGCGCAGTTTGGGGTGCAGATACCGCCGGGCACCAAGATCAAACCGAAAAATGCCGCGGCGGTTATCGTGCATGGTGAACTCCCGCCCTTCAGTAAGCCGGGGCAGCGGATCGATATCACGGTCTCATCCCTGGGTAACGCGAAAAGTCTGCGTGGCGGAACCCTGCTGATGACGCCATTGAAAGGCGCGGATGGCAAGAATTACGCCCTGGCTCAGGGTAATCTGGTGGTGGGCGGTCTTGAGCGCGGCGGGACAGGATGGCTCAAAACTGACGGTCAATATACCCAGTGCCGGACGCATACCCAACGGTGCGTCGGTCGAGCGCGAAGTGCCGAACCAATTCAACCAGGGACATCAGGTGACCTTGAATCTGCATGATGGTGATTTCACCACCGCGATGCGGGTTGCGGAGTCTATCAACCTGACCATCGGGCCGGGTACCGCCAAGGCGGTCGATGCCACTTCCATTCAGGTCAATTCGCCGATCGATGCCAATCAAAAGGTAACCTTTATCGCCATGCTGGAAGAGCTTGAGGTGAAACCGGGCGTCACCTCGGCGAAGATCATCATCAACTCACGCACCGGTACGGTGGTCATCAATAACCAGGTTCGGGTCTACCCGGCGGCGGTTTCGCACGGCAGTCTGGTTGTCAGTATCAGTGAAAATCCCCAGGTCTCGCAGCCTGGGGCATTTGCCGATGGTCAGACAGCCGTGGTTCCGCAAAGTCAAGTAACCGTGACGGAAGAGTCCAGGCGCATGTTTCTGTTTGATCCGGGCGTATCTCTGGATGAAATAGTGCGCGCCGTGAACGAGGTTGGCGCTGCTCCCAGTGACTTGGTGGCCATTCTTGAAGCCCTCAAGGAAGCCGGTGCGCTGCGGGCAGAGCTGCTGGTGATCTAAGCGCCATGGCAGGTTTAGCTATGCAGACAGTTCCAGCAAGCGTCTACAACGACTTTCAGGGTATCGCTGCGCTGAAGCAGCAGGCGCGTGAAGATCAGTCGGGTTCCCTGGAAAAGGTTGCCAGACAATTCGAGTCGCTGTTCGTGCAGATGATGGTCAAGCAGATGCGTCAGGCCAGTTTGGGCGAGGGCATCTTCGACAGTGACAAGACCCGTTTCTATCAGGATATGTATGACAAGCAGCTTTCGCTGCATCTCTCGGAGAGTGGCGGCATCGGGATCGGGCGAGATGCTCCGGGAGCAGTTGGGTGAAGGCGGGGAGATTTCAATCACCCAACTCAGCGGCTTGGAAAGTTATCGAAACAATCCGGTCGCGCGCGCACTCCGCGCTTGCTTGCCGTCAATCCGACAGCGCCACTGCATGACACGCAACGTGCTGAGGAAGAGGCTGCCAACTCGTTCCAAGCGCTTGATTCGCCGGAAGCATTTGTTAAGTCACTCTGGCCTGCTGCGCAGCGCGCGGCATCGGCTATCGGCCTGCCGCCGGAGGCATTGCTCGCCCAGGCGGCATTGGAGACCGGCTGGGGAAATCATGTGATGCCTGCCAAAAGTGGTCAAAGCAGTCACAACCTGTTCGGCATCAAGGCGGATCAACGCTGGGATGGCGCTCAGGTCAGACGCGACACCCTTGAATACGAAAATGGCGTTGCAATACGCAAGCGCGAGGCATTTCGCGCTTATCAGTCCTACGACGAGAGTTTTCAGGATTATGTGGCATTTCTGCAAAGCAGTCCGCGTTATGCAGAGGCGCTGGCCAATGCTGATGACAGCCAGGCCTACTTTTCAGCCTTGCAAAACGCCGGATACGCGACAGATCCAAAATATGCGGAGAAGATTTTCCGCGTCATGCAGGGACCCGAGATGAGTGCGGCACTTGAGGAATTCAAGAGTGAAACAAATCGACCGATATAGATCACATGGTGAATAGAGGCATCTAAAGTGAGCAGCTTACTATCAATTGGCGTATCTGCCTTGACCATTAACGGCAAGGGATGGATACCACCGGGCACAACATCGCCAATGTAAACACCGAGGGCTACAGCAGGCAGCGTGTCGAATTTACGACCCGGGCAGCATCATTGACAGGCTCTCACTATATTGGCAACGGCGTTGAAACAGGCCAGATCCGCCGTCAGTATGACAATTTTATCGCGACCCAGATGCGCGCCGGTGAATCGGTGACATCCGAACTGGATGCCTATTATTCCGGGGCAGGCCGGCTGGATGATCTGGTCGCGGACCCGGATGTGGGCCTGCAACCGGCGCTGGAGGATTTCTTCGCTGGCATTCAGGGTTTGGCGGATGATCCATCTTCTGCGGCGGCACGCCAGGTCGTGCTCTCTGAGGCGCAGACTCTGGTTGATCGATTTCACTATATCGATGGTGAATTCAACCGTTCCCGCGACTACACGAACAATCAGATAGACGCGACGGCTGATGAGATCAACCGTATTGCCGAGGGTATCGCCGAGATCAATGCCAACATGGGGGTTGCCTTCAGTGCGACCGAGAAATCCATACCGAATGACCTGCTGGACAAGCGGGATCAATTGATCAACGATCTGTCCAAGCTGGTGGATATTCAGGTCCTTGGGCAGAGTGACAGGTCTTTGAATGTCTTTATCGGCAAGGGTCAGGCGCTGGTGATGGGACATGAGGCCGCCACATTGACTACGGTGCCATCAAGCATCGATCCGGGCCGTCGTGAAGTGGCTTTTACTTTTTCCTTTGGAACCCAGGTGATAACCGATCAGCTCTCGGGTGGTCAGATTGGAGGTTTACTCAGGTTTCGTAACGAGATTATTGATCCTGCCCAGAACCAGGTAGGTCTTGTTGCATTAGGGCTGGCGGCAAAGTTTGAATAACCAGCATCAACTGGGGCTGGATCTGGATGGGATCGCAGGGACCAATCTATTCTCGACAGGATCCGTGCAGGTCATGGAACCCGCCACGAACGGCAGTTCCATCACGGTTGCTTATGACTCAATCAGCAGCCTGACCGGCAGTGACTATCAACTGCGATACGATGGCGCGGATTTTATGCTCACCCGATTATCCGACAACACCACCAGCATACTGCCTCCCGGCGTCTCTGTCGTGGACGGACTCTCCATCGATATCGATCCTGCCGGGGCCTTGGCGGGGGATATCTTCGAGATCCAGCCGACCAGGAATGGATCGGAAAATCTGAGCCTGTTAGTGGCTGATGTCAGAAAACTGGCGGCGGCCTCTCCACTGCATAGCCAGCCTGGGCTGGATGTGAGTGGCAACCCGGCCAATACAGGGAATGCAAAGATTTCATTGCCCTCGAACAATAATGCAACCGGTTTACCGCTGGGTACGCCTATTGAATTGGTCTACTCAGCGGATGCGGGTGGCGCGGGTGTGCCAGGCTTTACGATTCTCAATGGACCGGCTGCGCCGAACGATTTTCTGTCCTACGACCCGGCAACCGACAGTGCAGGAAAGACTTTTCCCGACAGCACCAATCCGACTCAGTTCGATGCCTTTGGCGGCATGAGCTTCAGCATCTCCGGGATACCCAAGGAGTTGGTTTCTGGAGCCGGGGATCGCTTCGTCATCAGCGACAATCTTGGCGGCAATAGTGATAATCGGAATGCCCTCGGTATGGCCCGGCTGCAGGACATGGATATCATGCTCGGTGGCAACGCCTCGTTAGAAGAGATCTACTCCCGAATGGTCTCGGATGTCGGGGTAAAAACGCACCATGCAGAAATCAATCTGGAGGCCCAAAAGGGGCTCTTGGAGCACTCCAAGGCCGCATTGGATGAGGTTTCAGGCGTCAACCTGGATGAAGAAGCAGCAAACTTGATCCGCTTTCAACAGGCCTATCAGGCCTCGGCACAGATGATCACCGTGGCCAAGACCCTCTTCGATACCCTGTTGTCAGCAGTCGGGCGCTAGCCGGAATGGATAGAATCTCCACCAGTATGTTATTTCAACGGGGCGCCAGCGCCATGCTCGAGCAGCAGGCCAGGCTGAGTAAGACCGAGCTGCAGCTCGCTACCGGCAAGCGCCTGATGTCACCCAAGGATGATCCCGCGGCAGCGGCCTATCTGCTCGATCTGCGCGGAACGATCAGCCAGGTCGAGCAATACCAGGCAAACAGTGATCGGGTGCGGGCGCGCCTGGAACTGGAGGATATTACCTTGCGTGGCGTCACTGATGTCATGCCACGAATTCTTGAATTGACCATTCAGGGGCGGAACGATACCAATACGGCGCCTGACCGCCAGTCAATCGCCGCAGAGTTACGCCAACTCAATGATGAACTGCTGGGATTGGCGAATACTAAGGATAGTAATGGAGAATATATCTTTGCGGGTTTCGATGCCGATGTTCCGCCATTCACGCATCCAGCGGAAGGTATCTTTACTTACACTGGCGACATGGGTACGCGGAATCTACAGATATCGGCAAACCGGCAGTTACAGGATCGGGACAATGGCTTCGATGTGTTCATGGATGTTCCACTCAGGCCGATAACCAGCGTGACCGGGGCTGCCGCTACCTCCTTTGCGGCGGTCGACGCTGGAGATATTACGATCGATAGCGGCAACGGCATGGGTCCGATAAGTCTGCGCGCACTGCCGGCGGCAGTGGATGCGGCGGAGCGCGCCACCCAACTACTCGGCGCCATCAATGCGGTGTCTGGCCAGACTGGCGTCAGTGCAGAAAATGCGACTGCCACGACCTTGAAGTTGACCAGCGCAAGCGATCGGGACATGACCCTGGGACTGACGGGAACGGCAACCACAGCGACCACGGGGCTGTCTGCCGGCGACTATGCGCCGGTGACGGCTAAACGCAATCTCTTCGAGACCATCCATCAGGTGATTACGGGTCTGGAGTCGAACAATCCCGATTCCGCCGATCTGGAAGATATTCATCTCGTTCAGCAGCATGTGTTGGATATCCGCACATCGGTAGGAGCAAGACTGAATACACTGGAAACTCAGGAGTCTGTCAATGCAGACTTTCTGCTCACCATGCAGACCGCCAGGTCCGAGGTGGAGGATCTTGATTACACCGAGGCGGTGAGTCGTTTTCAGCAGCAGCTCCTGGCTCTGCAGGCTGCCCAGCAGTCGTTTTCCAAGGTACAAGGCCTCTCCCTCTTTAATTACCTGTAGCATCTACTCGGCTACTTGCGTTGACTTTTTCTAGTTAGCTAACTATCTTAGTCATGTAATCACTTGAAGGGCTGCTATGCACCAAGTCAACATACATGAGGCTAAAACCCAACTCTCGAAACTGATCCAGGAGGCGCTGGATGGCGAGGAGGTAGTCATAGCCAGGAATAGTAAACCACTGGTCCGTTTGGAAGTGCTTCCGGGTGTAAAAAAACAACGGCGGATTGGTGGATTAAAGGGGATTGTCATCAACATATCAGATGATTTTGATGAACCCCTGGATGACCTGGCTGACTACATGGAATGAAAATCCTTCTGGATACCCATGTGCTGCTCTGGTTGCTGTCAGATGATGCCAGGTTAACGGCTGAGATGCGGGAAAGTTTTCTGGATCTGGATAACCAGCTTTATTTCAGTATTGTCAGTTTATGGGAGATGACGATCAAGGTCAGTCTGGGAAAGCTTGAACTGGCGGACAAATGGCTGGATGTTGTTCAGCAAGAGTTGACCTTCAACAATATTCACTGGCTGCCTATCGATGTGGCTCACTGTACAACCCTGGAAACCCTCCCGTTCCATCATCGTGATCCGTTCGACCGAATGCTGGTCGCCCAGGCTATGACCGAAAAAATGGCCATCATGAGCAACGATGCCAGAATCAAGGATTACCCCCTGATCTGCATCTGAAATTTGTAAGCGGTGAGTTTGCGCGCCCCGAAGGAAGTGTCCTTGGGGTAAACCGCCTCTTTCCGGTTGAACGGTAAATGCTGTGGTTCGTGCCTCGTCTGCCTGTTCCAGGCGCAACTCTGGCACCTACATCCTTGCAGGCGTCACCACACGCTATCCGGATTATAGATAAGGCCGGCGGTTTCAGATTTTGTTTCTCCAGTTTCTTAAGGTTCACTCTCCACGTGCCGTTACAGAGACCGGAAGCGGTAAATACAGTCATACCCGACAGTATATCCGCTAAATATCAACCTAACGCCCAGGCTCGATGCAGGACATCGCCGGGTGATAAGGAGAAACTATCATGGCAATGGGTATCAACACCAATATCATGTCGCTGAATGCTCAGCGCAACCTCAACACCTCACAAACCGCTCTCTCCACCTCAATGCAACGCCTCTCCACCGGCCTGCGTATCAACAGCGCCAAAGACGATTCAGCCGGCCTGGGTATCGCCGACCGCATGAGCTCGCAGATTCGGGGTCTGAATCAGGCGATGCGAAATGCCAATGACGGCATCTCCCTGGCGCAGACGGCGGAAGGCGGCCTGCAGGAATCCACCAACATCCTGCAGCGCATGCGTGAACTGTCCATTCAGTCCGCGAATGATACCAATACCGCTGCTGATCGCGCCAACCTGCAGGAAGAGGTTTCTCAGCTGCAGGCAGAGCTGACCCGTATCTCAGAAGCGACGACCTTCAATGGCCAGAAACTGCTGGATGGTTCCCTGGGCACCTTTACCCTGCAGGTCGGTTCGGAATCCAATGAGACGATTGGCGTCAGCTTCTCTGCGCAGAGCTTTGCGGCTGAAGAGCTTGGTGGGGCTGCCTCAGGTGATTTGATCGGTGCGGCTGCTACCGGTACTCTACTGACTGGTGTTGAAAACTATTGACGGCAACGCTGACGCAGCGACTATCATGAAAATCAATGAACAAGATGTTGGTGATCTGAGTGGCTGCTGCGAACCTCAATGAGGCATTGGAGACTATCAATTCAAATGTGTCGGGTGTTGAGGCCAGTGCCTTTACAGAAGCCGAAGGGACCAATGCCGCAGCAGTCAACCGGCATTATTCGTGGCGGTGATGCGTTGAAGATTACACTTGATCAGGCTGATGGTAGCACAACAACCTTGCAGATTACCGACACGGGTAGCATGCAAGAGGTAGTGGACAAGATCAATGATCAGGGTGCCGGCCTGATAAAGGCAACCCTCAGCGATGATGGCAAGATGTCTTTGAGAAGTGATACCGGTGCAACCATTACTCGTTACTGCACTGGTGATGCTGTCACGGTGAAGCAGCTGCTGTTGGTTTCACAACTACTGCTGTATCACCAGGCCCAGCTGAGTTTTGAAATCACTGATCCCAATGTTTCCAATGTGGATATCGAGTATCGGTGACTGACCATTCAGCATGCAGATATGCAGCCGATATCGGTGTTTCAAGCACGTACTGACAGTGATATCACTGGTATCGATAATCACTGGCTATAGCTGACTTGACTGAAGGTGATCTGATCATCAATGGTGTAGAGATCGGTGCGGTTACAGCAGGGTACCGATGCTGCTACAAGTGGTGCTGCACTCGTAGCATGCTATCAATCTACTTACTGACGAGACATGGTGTTGTTGCAACCGTATGATGGCACCGGTACGATACATGACATTGAACTCTGTGGATGGTACAGAAATCTCCATTAAATACGGAGATAGATGCAACAGCAGCTGCTATACTTGCTGATACCGGTCTGCTTGAGACCAATAGTGCCAGTACCTCGGGTAAATCCGTCGCCGATATCGACATCTCCACGTCCGCCGGTGCTCAGAGCGCCATCGATACCATCGATGCCGCCTTGGCCACCATCACTGAGCTCCCGCGGCGAGATGGGCGCGGTGCAGAATCGTCTGGAATCCACCATCGCCAACCTGGGTAACGTCTCCGAGAATGTCAGTGCGGCCCGTTCGCGGATCATGGATGCGGACTTCGCGGCTGAAACCGCCGCGTTGACCCGCACCCAGATCATGCAGCAGGCCGGCGTGGCCATGCTGTCCCAGGCCAACTCGCAGCCGCAGATGGTGCTGTCGCTCCTGCAGTAATCCGGTCCTGAGCCAAGAGTACCGCCTGGAAGAAATTCCAGGCGGAAACCTCAATGAAAGGTAAGAGAGGTGACGGCCATGGCTAATGACATGACGCTCACAATGAATACTCTGCCGGCTAAGGGCTCCGGCAAGGAAGTACGTCGTACTGCCGAGAGCCAGTCTGTCTCCCCACAGCAAGGCGTTGATCCTGTCACCAGCAGGCAGTCTGTAGAAGAAACCAACCAGTCCGGGAAAGCCGCTGCTGCGTCATCCGAAATCTCGAAAGAGAAACTGGAAGGCGCGGTAAGTCAGATGAAAGACTTCGCGCAGAGGTTGAACCGCGAGTTGCAGTTCGATGTCGATGAAGATCTCGGACGCATGGTAGTGCGGGTTGTGGATAAGGATTCGGGTGACTTGATCCGTCAAATTCCCTCTGAAGAGGTGTTGGCCCTGGCAAGCCAGATGAGGGAGATGCAGGAGGCTGAAGCGAGCCAACTGGATGGCAAGAGTCTGCGGGAACAATCGGTAGGATTACTGGTAGAACTCCAGGCCTGATCCTGTAGTTTGGCCCTGAAATTGCTTCAATAACCAAGGGTGTCGAAAAGCAGGCGGATCGAACGCCTGTTTTTCGTTGAGCCTGAGACGCGGCCTCGATTCGGAGGCCAGATTGAACTGGAGACGAGGATGACAACGCCAACGCTTTCTGCACCCGGCATCGGGTCCGGTCTGGATATCAATAGCATCGTTGATTCATTGATGGCGGTCGAGCAGATTCCCCTGCAGCGGTTGCAGGTAAAGGCCGGGGACTATCTGGCCCAGATCAGCGCCTACGGCCAGCTGCGCAGCGCCATGGCGAGTTTTCAGGATGCCACCTCAGCGCTCAAATCCTTCGATGATTTTGATGCCTTCTCCGCACAATCGGGCAATAGCATCCGGTTTTCACCGTCACTGCCAATAATGATGTTGCCCTTGGCAGTTATGACATTCTGGTCGAGAGTCTGGCGGCGTCACAAAAACAGGGATCACGTCCCGTTTGCCGAAGCCGATACTATCGGCAATGCCGGCGATCAGATGACCATCGGCATCGGTGACGATGAGTTTACCATCGAAATCGGCGGCAAGACCCTGTCCGAGATTCAAACGGCCATCAAGGAAGCAACGGACAATGTGGGTGTCAGCGCCGGCATGATTCGTGAGAGCGAGAGCAGCCTCCATCTGCTGCTCTCGAGTGAAAATACCGGTACTGGCCAATACCATGACCTTCTCATTCGCCGATAGTGGCGGTGCAGCGATAGCGGACCCACTGGGTTTTACTCAGATTCAGCCGGCGGCCGATGCGACAGATCACCATCGATGACTCCTATACGGTCATCCGCTCCAGCAATTCGATTTCCGATGCGATTCAGGGTGTCACCATCGATCTGCAGAGCACCAGCGCCACTAATGTGTCATTGAATATCACGCGGGATTCCGAGGAGATCATCACTTCGGTAGAGACCTTTGTCGAGTCCTACAACGAGCTGCTCTCCTCGATGAGCAAATTGAAGGAGGGCGATCTCTCAGGTGACGGTACCTTGCGCCTGGTGGAGACACAGGTTCGTTCAGTGCTGGGTTCCAACGCCAGTGTGACGGGCGCCTACTCTTACGCTTCTGATATTGGCATCAGTTTCCAAAAAGACGGGACCCTGACATTCGACAGAAATAAACTGACCGATGCGATGCAGGATGATCTGACATCAGTGGCCGAACTGTTTGCCAATGATGATCAGGGCTTCGCATTCCGGCTCGACGCCAAGCTTACTGGCATGCTGGGGGATGACGGACTGATCGACGCCCGTGAAGAGGGATTGAACGCCAGTGTGGACAATAACAACAAGGAAATCGCAGTCAATGCAACACCGCCTGGAATTGGTTGGAGCCCGTTATCGTTCCCAGTTTTCTGCATTGGATGTCTTGCTTGGAGAGTTGCAGGCGACCAGCAGTTATGTGACGGCGCAGCTTTCCGCCCTGGAAAATCTAATGCCAGGCAACACCAAATAATTGATCCATATTAATGAGCATGATTGATCAGAGGTTATAAGAATGAATTTCAATCAGAAACATGGCGCTCGCCAGTACGGTAAAGTGGCAGTTGGTTCCGAAGCTGCTTTTGCCAATCCACACAGGCTTGTACAGATGCTCATGGAAGGCGCCCTGGAAAAGATTGCGGTTGCCAAAGGGCACATGGATCGCCGTGAGCATGAAGCGAAGGGCAAGCACATTAACTGGGCCATCTCCATCATTAATGGCTTAAGAGGTAGCCTCAACATGGAAGAGGGGGGCGATATGGCAAATAATCTTGACAACCTCTACGATTACCTGGTGCGGCGTTTGTCAGAGGCTAATCTGAAAAATGATTTGCTGATTCTGGACGAAGTCAGTTCCCTGCTGCTCGAGATCAAGTCCGCCTGGGATGCCGATGCCGGAAGAGGTTAAGCAGCCCGCCGGCAATCCAGGTAAGCCTGTTTCCGCGGCCTAGTGACAGTGAATTCCACATCTGAACAAGCCCTGGAACAGAGCCTGATACTGAGCAGGCGCATATTGGCGTTGATGAAAGACGGTGCCTGGGAGGACGCGGAGAAACTGGAGGTAGAGCGTCTGCGGATGATACGGAAAGGTCTGGCCGCAGAGCCAGATCAAGATCTGCCGGAAAAAATTGCCATATTACGTGAGATAGATGTCCTGAACAGAGAGATGGAGGCCATCGGGGTGCAGGGAAAATCAAAGTTATCCGGCCAGCTGCGCCAGCTGCAGCAGGGTCGCAAAGCAGGCAGGGCCTACCACCAGGGCCGCAAACCTTAACCTCTTCCGAGGATCAGCTCCATCACGACCTTGCTGCCAAAGTAGGCCAGCATCAGCACCACAAATCCACTCAGGGTCCAGATCAGGGCCTTTTGCCCTCGCCAGCCGAAGTGGAAACGTCCCCACAACAGCGTGCCAAACACAAACCAGGCAGTGATGGACAGGATGGTTTTGTGCGCCAGTCGCTGGGCGAACATGTCTTCTAAAAATGTAAATCCGGAGATCAATGCCAGGGTGAGCAGTACAAACCCGGCCCCGATCATCTCGAACAGCAGGCTTTCCATGGTCTGTAACGGCGGCAGGGCGCGCACGAAACCACCCGGGTGGCGGTGATGCAGATGGTGGTCCTGGATCGCGAGCAGCACCGCCTGTACGCTGGCCAGGGTAAACAGGCTGTAGGCCAGCATGGAGACCAGGATATGGATGGTCAGCCCGGTAGATGCGGTGTCGCGAAGCAGGTGCACAGAGACGAAGCGAAATTCCAGGACGATCGCCAGAGCCCCTAGCGGCAGCAGGACTATACCCAGGTTTTCCACCGGCTTGCTGAGGCTGGAGATCAACAGCAGCAGCAGGATCGTCCAGGTGATCAGAGAGAAGGCGTTGAAGACGCCGAGATTGACGCCGTTATCGGATACCGTATTGCTGTACAGCAATATTGCATGCAGCAGAATGCCGAAAAAACCCAGCAGCAGACCCACCTGCCGGAGGGGGACTTTGATTCGCTCACCGCGAAACAGCCTTAGCGTAAAACATGCTGCAGCCCCTATGTAGGCAACAATGGCGGCGAGTGAAAGCAATGTCAGCTGCTCTTGGTTCTTGAAAAAACAAGCCGGAATAATCGCATACTTTCCGGCGATAGTGAATGATATCAACTTGCCCCGGGGTGATTTTTCTTGGGCTGTTATATAATCCTTCGAATTCGAATCAACAAAATGGGCCGCCACAGCGGGCGCAAGAGATATGTTTGACAATCTGACTGAAAGACTGGGCAAGGTCCTTACCAACCTGAGAGGGCAGGGTCGCCTCACCGAGGAGAATATCAAGGACACCATGCGGGAGGTGCGCATGGCGTTGCTGGAGGCGGATGTGGCCTTGCCTGTGGTGCGTGACTTCGTTGATCAGGTGAAAGTGAAGGCCATGGGCGAGGAGGTCATGCGGAGCCTCACGCCGGGACAGACGTTGATCAAGATTGTCAACGACGAGCTGGTGCAATTGATGGGCGCAGCCAACGAAACCCTCGATCTGGCCGCCCAGCCACCCGCAGTGATCCTGATGGCGGGCTTGCAGGGCTCGGGTAAAACGACCAGTGTTGCGAAACTTTCGCGCTGGCTGCAGGAGACGCGGAATAAGCGTGTGATGGTCGTGAGCTGTGATGTCTACCGTCCAGCCGCCATCGATCAGTTGCAGACCCTGGCGGGGGAGGTAAAGGCGGAGTTTTTTCCGAGTTCTCCCGAGCAGGCGCCGATTAAAATTGCGCAGGATGCGCTCGCGCAGGCGAAAAAGGCGTTTGTTGATGTACTGATCGTCGATACTGCCGGGCGACTCCATATAGATGGCGAGATGATGCAGGAGATCAAACAGCTCCATGCCGCCATCAAACCGGTTGAGACCCTGTTTGTGGTTGACAGTATGACGGGGCAGGATGCCGCGGTGACCGCCAAGGCCTTCAACGAAGCCTTGCCCCTCACCGGCGTGATCCTCACCAAAGCCGACGGCGATGCACGGGGTGGCGCGGCGCTCTCGATCCGGCAGATTACCGGTAAGCCGATCAAATTCATCGGTATGGGGGAGAAAACCGACGCCCTGGAGCCATTTCATCCGGAGCGGATTGCATCCCGCATCCTTGGCATGGGGGACGTCCTCAGTCTGGTGGAGGAGGTTTCCCGCAAGGTCGATCAGGACAAGGCGGCAAAGCTGGCTCAAAAGCTCCAGAAGGGAAAGGGTTTCGATCTGGAGGATTTCAAGGATCAAATGGCGCAGATGGCCAGTCTGGGGGGCATGAGTGGTCTGCTGGACAAGCTGCCGGGCATGGGTGAGTTGCCCAGTCACGTCAAGAATCAGGTCAATGACAAGGAGATCGGCAGGCTGATCGCGATTATCAACTCCATGACCCCCCAGGAGCGCCGTTTCCCGGCCGTAATCAAAGGCTCGCGCAAACGGCGTATTGCTGCCGGGTCGGGAACCCAGATCCAGGATGTGAATAAGTTGCTCAAACAGTTCACCCAGATGCAGAAGATGATGAAAAAGATGAAGGGTGGCGGTATGCAGAAGATGATGCGCAGTCTGGGGGGCAAGTTTCCCGGCGGCGGTATGCCGCCAGGCGGAGGATTTCCGTTCTGATATCCGCTATTTATGCGGATTCGCGGTTAATTCTTATAGTTCAGGGTTCACTTTTGAATCGATTCAGATATAATGCGCCGTTTCCTGCCGGTGGGTTTGCCGGTGCTTAAAGAATTTTTCAAGGGTACAGCATGGTAACCATTCGTCTTTCCAGAACCGGCGCTAAGAAGCGGCCTTTCTTCCACATCGTGGTGACAGACAGCCGTAATGCGCGTGATGGCCGTTACATCGAACGCCTTGGCTTTTTCAACCCGATTGCAAGAGGTGCGGAGGAACGGCTGCGTCTCGATAAAGCGCGCATCGATCACTGGGTCTCCAAGGGCGCTCAGGCCAGTCAGCGTGTGGCAAATCTGTTGAAGCAGGCAGAGAAAGAGGCGGCTTGATCCCGCTGACAGCCTTCTAGGCAGGGCTGGGTTCACTCTTGGAAGTTCCGGACGCACAGCAGATACCAGACAGGGAGATGATTGTGCTGGGCCAGATAACCGGCCTGTTTGGCGTCAAGGGTTGGGTGAAAATTTTTTCCTATACCGAGCCTCGCGAAGGGATACTCAGCTATTCACCCTGGTTTCTCAAACGAAACGGCGGCTGGGAGCGTCACACCATGCTGTCAGGGCATCGCCAGGGCAAAGGGGTGGTGGCCCATCTCCAGGATTGTGATGATCGGGATCAGGCGGCGGAGCTGACCGGATGTGAGATCGGCGTGCTGCGAGAACAGCTTCCTGAGCTGGCGGAAAATGAGTATTACTGGCGAGACTTGCAGGGGCTGCGAGTGGTGAATATCGAAGGTGTGGAACTCGGCAGGATATCCCACCTCTTCGAGACCGGGGCAAATGCTGTGGTGGTGGTCATGGGTGAGCGGGAGCGATTGATCCCTTACACCTGGGGCGATGCGATACGCAGCGTGGACCTGGAAACGGGGTTGATGATTGTAGACTGGGATCCGGATTTCTGAGCGCTGCAATGCGGTTTGCCGTGATCAGTCTGATGCCGCAGATGTTCGACGCCCTGAAGGATCAAGGGGTTGTCGGCAGAGCCTTGGATCGAGGGCTGGCGGAACTCAGGCTCTTGAACCCGCGGGACTATACCAGCGATGTGCATCGCACCGTGGATGACCGGCCCTATGGCGGCGGGCCCGGTATGGTGATGAAGTATGAGCCGCTGCAGGCAGCTATTGATGATGCCAGAACGATTGTCCCTGATGCGAAAGTGATCTATTTGAGTCCTCAGGGCCGCCGTTTTGACCAGGATGCAGCGCGCGAGATGGCGGATACAGGGCAGGACCAGATTCTGCTTGCCGGACGCTATGAAGGCATCGATGAGAGGATCATCGAGCGCTACGTGGATGAAGAGTGGTCGATTGGCGACTATGTGTTGAGCGGCGGAGAGCTGGCGGCCATGGTGATCATGGATGCGGTGATACGGCTGCTGCCCGGCGCGCTGGGAGCGGCGGATTCTGCGCAGCAGGATTCATTCATGGATGGGTTGCTGGACTGTCCCCACTACACACGTCCAGAACAGATTGATGGGTTGGCTGTGCCGGAGATACTGCAGAGCGGAAACCATGAGCTGATACGCCGTTGGCGTCTGAAGCAGGCATTACAGCGAACCCTGAAGCGGCGGCCCGATCTGATACAAGACCGGGAGATGACGTCGGAACAGGCTATATTATTAGATGAAATCAGAGCCGCGTCGGGAGACGTGGAATAAATACAGGAGCAATAGACCATGAGCAACATCATCGCAGAGCTCGAAGCTGAGCAGATGAACCGCGAGGTTCCGGAGTTTGGTCCCGGTGATACCGTGGTTGTCCAAGTGAAGATCAAAGAGGCCGAGCGTGAGCGTCTGCAGGCCTTCGAGGGTGTCGTGATCGCAAAACGCAATCGCGGCCTTAACTCCGCGTTCACAGTGCGTAAGATCTCCCATGGTGAAGGTGTCGAGCGCGTATTTCAGACCTACAGCCCGGTTGTCGATAGCATCAAGGTGACCCGTCGCGGCGACGTGCGTCGCGCCAAACTCTACTATCTGCGTGGTCTCACCGGTAAGGCGGCGCGTATCAAAGAGAAGATCTAAACGGCTGAGTAATTTACAAAAGCCACCCTCAACTTGTTTGAGGGTGGCTTTTTTTCTGCCGTCTGTTTAATGCAGCAGGAGTTCCACCTGCTTGATGCTGTTGTCCTCCGGGTGATTGCGGATCTGGAAGTTGAGGGACTTTATCAGTTCAAGCATCTTGAAGTTATTTCTAAATACTTCACCCTCCATCCTTTCCAAGCCGCGATCTCTGGCGATTTCCATCAATTTGTGCATCAGGTGATGGGCAATGCCTTTGCGTTGCCACTGATCCGAGACCACCAGAGCAAACTCACAGCTTTTCTTGTCCAGGTTGGTCACATAGCGGGCAACGCCGATCTCCTCCTCATCACTCTTTCCTATCTGTTTAACTGCGATCAGGGCCATCTCATTGTGGTAGTCGATTTGCGTAAATCGAACCAGCATCTCGGGGGTCAGTTGCTGCAGAGAACTCATGAAGCGAAAGTATTTCGCCTCACTGGAGAGTTCGCGAATAAATTTCTGCTCGATCTCCGCGTCTTCAGGACGGATCGGTCTGATCACGATATCGGTGCCGTCATGCAGCTGAATCTGGGTAACCAGATGAGCGGGATAGGGGTGAATGGCAAGATGATGGTACGGATCGGTCGAGGGCGCCGGATAATTCACGCGGATGCGCGCATCCACGGCGATTACCTCCTTTTCATCCATGATCAACGGGTTGATATCCATCTCCTGAATCCAGGGCAGTTCACAGGCCATAGTGGAAACGCGCAGCAGGATGTCGATCAACAACTCCATATCCACTGCCGGCATGTGGCGAAACTCACCCAGCAGCTTGGATACCTTGGTGCGGTTGATCAGGTCCTTGGCCAGTTGCCGGTTCAGGGGGGGCAAGGCGATGGCCGAATCCCCCATGATTTCCACATTCGTGCCGCCGCTGCCAAAACTGATCACCGGGCCGAAAACCGGGTCGCGTATGATGCCGATCATCAACTCGCGGCCATTCGGACTGCGGAACATTTTTTCTACCGTTACCCCCGAAATCTTAGCATCGGGCTGTTTTTTCAAGACCTGTTCCAACAGGTCCCGGTAAGCGCCTCTCACTTCATGGGCGGTGTTGATATTGAGCCGCACGCCGCCTGCGTCGGATTTATGTGAGATGTCGTTGGAGAGCACTTTCATGGCGATAGGGAAACCGATGGATTCCGCCACGATCAAGGCTTCATTGGCGGAGTGGGCGACGCCATTCTGTACCGCGGGTATGCGAAACGCCCTCAATACTGCGATCGATTCAGGCTCGGTGAGGATTCTGCGTTGTTCGGTCAGGGCGCTTTCGATGATGAGACGCGCGCCTTCCTCGTCCGGCTGCTCCTGGCCACGCGTCAATTTTGCGGGTGTCTGCAGCAACAGGCGTTGATTTCTGTTGTAGGCCGCCATGAAGGAGAAGGCATCCACCGCATTTTCCAGGGTCCGGAAACTGGGTATGCGCGCGTTGTTGAACAGTTGCCGCGCCTGTTCAACCTGGTTGCCGCCCATCCAGCTTGTGAGAATGGGTTTCTTGCTTTTCTCCGCCGATTTGATCAGCGCCTCTGCTACCTCGGTGGGTTGTGTCATTGCCTGAGGGGTGAGGATGACGATTGCCCCGTCCACGCCAGGGTCCTGCAGGCAGATGTCGACGGCACTCTGGTAGCGCTCGGGTGGTGCGTCACCGATGATGTCCACCGGATTGGCGTGGGACCAGACATCCGGCAGCACCTTATTCAATGCGGCGATGGTTTCCGGGCTCAGGGTGCTCAGCTCGATATCCAGATCGGCTGCCCGGTCCGCGGCCATTACACCGGGGCCGCCGCCATTGGTGATGATCACCAGGCGTTCGGCAGCCCCGCGGTAGCGGGAGGCAAGGGCCTTGGCTGCGGAAAAAAGTTGACTGATGCTCATCACGCGCAACACACCGGATCGTGACAGGGCGGCGGAAAAGGTCTCATCGCTTCCCACCAGCGCCCCGGTGTGCGACATCGATGCCTCGGCCCCTGCGCTGTGGCGTCCCACCTTCAGAGCGATGACAGGTTTGATGCGCGCCGCCGCCCGCAGACTGCTCATGAAGCGCCGGGAGTTCTTGATGCCCTCGATATAGAGCAGGATACTGCTGGTTAAAGGATCTGCAACCAGGTAGTCCAGATAGTCGCCAAAATCGAGATCAGCGGCAATGCCGGTGGATACCACGGCGGAAAAACCGATATCGTTCATCTCCGCCCAGTCAAGAATCGCGGTGCAGATCGCCCCGGACTGGGAGACAAACGCCAGGTTGCCCGGTGTCGCATTGTTATGCCCGAAGGTAATATTCAACTGTTTGCTTGGACGGATGATTCCCAGGCAGTTGGGACCCATCAGACGGATGCCATAACGTTTCGCCAGTTGAGTGATCTGTTCTTCCAGTCGAAGACCCGCCGCACCGGATTCACGAAAGCCTGCTGACATGATTAGCATCATTTTGATGCCGTGTTCCCCACAAGCCTCGACAATGCCGGGGATCGTCTTGGCGGGCGTGGCCACTACAGCCAGATCAACCGGTTCATCGATTTCACTGAGAGACGCGTAGGCTGTTTCACCCTGCACCTGCTTGTGTTTAGGGTTGATCGCATAGATTTGACCTTGATAACCGGAAGAGAGCAGATTCCGAAGCACTACCTCCCCGACGGAGTTTTTTCTGTCGCTGGCGCCGAATAGGGCAACGCTGTTGGGTGAAAACAGGGAAGTTAGGTAGTGTGAATGCATTAATGACAACCTGTAATATTGATGGGTTAGATAGTTTGCATGGCAATTGATAGAGTCCTGGCAGGTGGGCTGGCCCGGCATGACCGAGTCTGTACATACTGTGCTTTAATATGCCTCATATTCCTAGTCTAGTCCTGGACTTTTACATTAGAATGACGAGGCTTTTTAAAAGGGAAATCAATTTTGCGTACAGCTTTTATCAGTCATCCGGATTGTCTTGCACATGACACTGGAGAGGGACACCCGGAAAGTGCCCGCCGCCTGTCTAGCATACAAGACAGACTCGTATCGGCCCACCTGTTCGATTTCTTGAGGCACTACGATGCCCCCGAGGTGACCGAACAGCAGCTCCTGCGGGTGCATGCCGCTGAGTACCTGGCCCATGTGCATGCGTCAGCCCCCCGGCAGGGGTATGTCTATCTCGATCCGGATACCTTGATCAGCCCAGGAAGCCTGCAGGCTGCCAGGCGCGCCGCCGGTGCGGTTGTTTTGGCGGTTGATCTGCTGATGCGTGGTGAGCAGGTGAATGCCTTCTGCTGCGTACGTCCTCCGGGCCATCATGCGGAACGTTCCAGGGCGATGGGTCTTTGCGTCTATAACAATATTGCTGTCGGGGCGGCCCATGCCTTGCAGGTTCATGGTTTACAGAGAATCGCGATTCTCGATTTCGATGTGCACCAGGGCAACGGTACAGAACAGATTTTTCAGCATGACAGCCGGGTCATGTTCTGCTCCACGTTCCAGCATCCGTGCTACCCCAATACCCCTTTATTCCCAGTCAGTGAGCGTATGGTGTCCGTGCCGCTTCAGGCGACGGCAAAAAGCGCTGAATTCCGCGCTGCGGTGACTGAGCAGTGGTTGCCTGCTCTGGAGCGGTTCCAGCCGGAGATGATTTTCGTCTCTGCAGGTTTTGATGCGCATGAAGATGACGACATGTCGAGCGTCAGTCTGACGGATGCTGATTTCCGCTGGATAACGGAACAGATTGTTCAGGTGGCTGAGCGTTCAGCATCCAACCGTATTGTTTCGGTGCTGGAGGGTGGTTACGAACTGTATAGTCTGGCAAGGTGTGTGGAAATGCACATCCGTATCCTGATGGGGCTGCATTGACCCTCAATTCACTCTGAGCCTGTTGCGATGACCATGACTTTTTACTGGCACGACTATGAGACCTGGGGCGCTGATCCGCGGCGTGATAGGCCTGTCCAGTTTGCGGGCCTGAGAACTGATGAGGCGTTCAATCCTGTCGGTGAGCCGCTGGTGATCTACTGCAAGCCGGCCAATGATGTGCTGCCTCAGCCGATGGCCTGCATGGTGACGGGAATCACCCCGCAAAAGGCGCTGGCCGAAGGGGTGATCGAGGCTGAGTTCATTAAACGCATCCATCAGGAGCTCGCCACTCCCGGCACCTGCACCCTGGGGTATAACAGTGTCCGCTTCGATGATGAAGTGACTCGCAATACGCTCTATCGGAATTTTTACGATCCCTATGCCCGGGAGTGGCAGAACGGCAATTCCCGCTGGGACATTATCGACATGGTGCGCCTCACGCATGCGTTACGCCCCGAGGGGCTGGAGTGGCCCAGACATGCGGATGGCAAACCCAGTTTTCGCCTGGAGGATCTGACGGTTGCCAATGGCATAGTCCATGCGTCCGCGCATGATGCCCTCTCTGATGTACATGCGACGATCGCGGTGGCAAGGTTGATCAAACAGGCTCAGCCGAGGCTGTATGACTATGTATTCAAGCACCGCCAGAAAAAACTGCTCGCACAACTGCTGAATCTGCAGCAGCGTGATGCCGTACTGCATGTCTCGTCGATGTATCCTGCGGATTTGGGTTGTATCGCCATGGTGGCGCCGTTGGCCAAGCATCCAACCAATCCGAATGGGGTCATCGTGTATGATCTGCGGCATGATCCAGAGCCATTGCTGAGCCTGGATGATGCGGAGTTGCACAAACGACTCTTTACTCCGACTGCCGATCTTCCCGAGGGTGTGGAGCGATTGCCACTGAAGACCGTGCATCTGAACAAATGTCCGGTAGTGGTGCCGAAGAGCACCTTGACCGCAGAAGCCGCGGAGCGCTGGTCTATCGATGTCGATCTGGGGATGAAATATCGGGAGCGCTTGGTGGCGGCTGAAGGATTGGCGCAAAAGATTGAGCGTGTTCACCGCATGACTGAGTATGCAGCGATCTCTGATCCGGACCAGGCGCTCTACGCGGGCGGTTTTTTCAGTCAGGATGACCGCCGGCGAATGGACCAGATACTTGCCAGCAGCCCCCGGGAACTGGGAAATTTTCCTTTGGTATTCGACGATCAGCGATTGCCGGAGATGCTGTTTCGATATCGCGCCAGGAACTGGCCTGAGACGCTATCCCCTGAGGAGAATGAGCGGTGGGCTGAGTATCGCCATGCCAGATTGTTTGAATCTGACGCTGGCGGCAGCCTGCAAATCGATGAATATCTGGAGATACTCGACCAGCTCGAGACGGATGAAGGCATCCCGGAAGAGAGACGCAGCCTGATCCCAGACTTGCTCGCCTGGGCTGAACAGATCGGTTGATCTACGCTTCGTCAATCCAGCCTTCCAGCGCTTCGATAATGGCCTTCGCCTGGTCTTTGCTGGAGATATTGAACTTGGATTTAGAGAGGTATTCGCCACTGCGTTTCTGATAGCGGCGGATGGTGTATTTATCCGGCCCATACTCTTCCTTACCCCGGTTCCAGTCCTGATAACGGAAGATGATGGTAGTCCAGGCGCCTTTGGAGAGGATTTTCTTATCCAGTTCTTTGACGATGTCGATGCCATCCTCTGAATAGTTAACAGTTAGTTCATCTGGTGTGGAAGCCATAATTGATCACTTTTCCCGATTTGTTGTTGAATATCTAAAAATAAATAATATTAATCTTCCATGCACTCATTGCCTATCAGAAATTGCATCTGTTGTGGATTGATGTCCATGCACCCGTGAGCCGGGCCAGTTTCTGATGGACGGGATTCTGTGCAATGAGTTTTGAAGCGCCAAAACCCCGTCAGGGACTGCGGGTGACAGCGCCATATTTCAACAACATCTGCTTGATGTCATCTTCACCGAGTTCGATCGCCAGTTCCAATGGCGTTCTGCCTGACTGGTCGATGCTGTCGATGTTTGCACCTTTCTGAATCAGGTATTTGGCTACCACCCTGCGGCCTTTCAGGATGGCCAGATGCAGCGGTGTATTACCCTGTGCATCAGGGCTGTCCAGCGAAGCCCCCTGTTTCACGAGGAAGTCTACCACGTCGCGGTCAGCCCGACCCAAAAGCACGGCTTCCTGAAGCAGCGCGTCGGGGTCGAGGCTTGCCTGTCGTTTGAGTAAATAATCCGCCACCAGCGGGTTACGCGCAAACAGAGCGCTGGCCAGGGGCGTATGCCCTTGTTTGTTCAGTACCTCTGTGTCGGCGCCTTGATCCAACAGCATCTTTACAATTACCAGGCCACCTTTCTGGGCTGCAACGTGCAGTGCGGTTTGACCGTCCGGGCCCGGTTGATTGACATCGGCGGCGGCCCAGTAGAGATTGCGCTGAATTTGATCGAGATCTTCGATGTGCACGGCGCGATAGAGATTAATGGTGGGAGGTTCTGGTTTGCTGCAGGCAGTCAACAGCACCAGAGGTATGAATAGCGACAGGAGAAATTTTATCTGCATGGGGTGATAGTAAATCGACATCTGACCGAGACTGCAAGTCTGGCTTTAGTCCAGCAACCATTATATTTGCTAAATCCATGTAACCGCAAGAAAATCTCCAGCTGATGATAGGCAGGATCAGGTTGTCATGGTAGGGTAACAAGTTATGATTACAAAGCTGCTACTTACCCTGAGTGTGATTGGCATCGCCTGGCTGGTAATACGCAACAGATCTCGACGTGGCGGCATCTCGGTCGCTGCGCAAACCACCCGCCTTGCCGCGCCATCAAACCAACAGACTGGCCAAACCCCGCGCCTGGCTGCGTATGGATTGATCATTTTCATGATTCTGGCCAGTGGGGTCTTTCTCTATCTGCAATGGCGTGATGAGTATCGTATCGTGACTGTGGAGGTAATCAATACACAGACAGGCCATTCAGTGACTTATCAGGCGCGCCGTGGCGATGTGGATGAGCGGCGCTTTCAAACCCTGGATGGAAGGATGGTAAGCGTGGCGGATATAGAGCGTATTGAGATGGGTGGGGCGGTACGCTAGATCTGATGCGCTATTCTATAGGGTATTTGGTTGATTGAACCTGGACTCTGCAGCTGACCGCTCCATTCCAGATTGAATAAACCCTAGTCTAAGAAAGCCCTGCCTATTGGTGGGAACTCATGGGAAGAGCCGGGAAACATGGGATTTTCACGCAGTCTGATACGCTTGAGTTATTTACTGGAGGATTCGCCTCACTACAGGCGGGTCAAAACCTTTTGCTTCGATTTGCTGGAGAACCCAAGGGCGCGGATCAGGCCCTATTTTGACGTCTTCATGATCCTGCTGGTGGTGAGCACTGTCTGGCTGTTGATCTATGAGGTGCGCAACGACCTGGGCATGTTTGACGACATCTTCGAAAGCTTTGCGGTATCCATCTTCATCCTCGAATATCTTTTAAGATTCTGGATCTATAACGACAGTCACCAGATTATTCTTGCGCACTATGAGCGGGCTGAGTTCATTAACGAGCGTTTCCGTGTCTGGCCGGCGCTGCGTGAGGTCGTGTTGAAGAAGGTCGAGTATCTGACCTCTCCGCTGGCCATCATTGATCTGCTGGCAATCATTCCCAGCTATCGTCCGTTACGTTTCCTGCGTATTTTTCTGCTGTTCCGTCTGTTCAAGTTGTTCAGGTACACCCGCAGCATCAGTGAGTTCGTGAAGGTGCTGTCAGAGAAGCGTATCGAACTGTTGACGCTGCTGATTTTCATGGCCTTTATCACCTTCACCGCCGCCAGTGCGCTGTTTTTCTTCGAGGCGCATGAGGAAAACGAGAAAATCACTACCTTTTTCGATAGCTTCTATTGGGCGTTGGTGACCATGTCCACAGTGGGCTATGGGGACATTACTCCCCAGACAAATGAGGGAAGAATCGTTTCCCTGGTGCTGATCGTGGCGGGGCTGGGGGTTATTTCCTTCTTTACCTCGATCATCGTATCTGCCTTCAGCGAAAAAATGCACGAGATTCGAACCAATCGGGTCTTTTCAGAAGTCGAACGTAAACATATCGAAGTCGTGATCTGCGGATTCGGGCGGGTGGGGCAGGTTGTGGCTGACCGATTGGCGAAGGATAAGACCCCATTCGTGGTGATCGAACCTGTCGAAGAGATATTTCGCTTGGCGCAACAGAAGGGTTTCCTTGCCGTGCAGGCAAATGCTGAGGATAGCGAGCTTCTGGCCAGCCTGGGGGTAAACGGGCGCGCCAGCAGACTGCTTTGTCTGACGGGTGATGACGTGATCAATGTTTATATTACGCTGTCAGCAAGACAGATGAACCCAGACATAGAGATCATCGCGCGCGCCAGTCACCAGGAAAACGTGATAAAGATGCAGCTCGCCGGAGCCAACTATGCGGTAGCGCCCTATGAAGTGGTGGGGTTGATCGCTGCGGAGTATGTCGGTCAGCCGGTGGCCTTTGAAGCGATCTACGGTCTGATCACCGGTGAGCAGGATGTGGGTATTGATGCGGTGCGTATCCACAAATCATCCGTTCTGGATGGACACCGCATCGGCGATGTGAATTTCCGTGAGCGAAAACTGATACCTTTTGGAGTTGTCAGGGAAGGCGATTCTGAACACGAAATCAGCGCATTTCGATTTGATTTGCATGGACGCAATTTCTATTTCAATCCGGAAGATGATTTTGTTTTGCAGGAGGGGGATTTTCTGGTCATGTTTGGGCATGATTTCAGTGTTGTTCATCTCCGGGACTGTCTGGAACGGGGTGTGTTCTAATGAGTCAATGTGACATCCTGGTTTTTGGTTGCTCCGCCCTGGGCCAGGCTGTTGCGGAGCAGTTGACATCGCGTAACTATCGCACTTACCTCTTCAGCGACGAACTTGATGAAGTCAGTGACCTGCTGGCCAAAGGTTTCGATGCGGCTTATGTAAACTACATGGATGATGAGAAATTACGCTCAGTGGGGATCGGTAAATGGGTGAAGACGATCTTCTGCCTGTTCAGTGAGGAATCAAAAAATGTATTTCTGACACTCTCAGCGCGAGCTCTGGATTCCAAACTCAAGATTGTGTGTGTTTCGGAGTCCTCCGCCTCAGGCCAGAAATTGATCGCTGCCGGGGCCAGCAAGGTCATCGATCCTTATGAGATAAGCGGACGAAAAGTACATGAACTGATAACCCGCCCGATGATTGTCGATATGCTTGAACAGACTGTATTTGGTAGATATATCGACATTGCGCAGATCAGGATTCCTGAGGGTTCATGCCTTTCCGGGCAGAGCCTCTTCAGTCAGGAGCTGAAAAATTATAATGTAATCCTGTTGGGTGTGGTCGATCTTGAATTAAGTGAGGAACTGATCTTCAGCACAAGCGGCATCAAACACAATCTCGATGCGGGGGATATGCTGGTTGTGATGGGGCCTGAGGCGGAAATAGCCCGCCTGAAAGAGGATATACAGCAGGATCGAAAAGATGTGCTATTGAAGCGGTAACGGGTATCTCAGTCTGGTCCGAGACAGCCTCAAGCAAAAAAAGAGGCATCATTAAGATGCCCCAAAATCTTTTCCAAGGAGAATGAAATCGTTTAAGCCGGTGCAGTGGAGAGGAGGTTGCCGAGCAGGCCGTTTGATCCGCTGCCCTGGACCTTAATGGCGTCAGCAGGGGCCGCCGAGAATTGTTCGAGGATCTGGTTGAGTAAAGTTCTGGCCGCTTCAGGTGATGTAATGCTTGGTCTGACTGTTTCTAACGGGTTGTTCTCCAACTGATACAGCTGGCGGGCATTCTCCACATCAGGGCCAGTATCCGCCTGAGGCGCTATGCTGTTTTGGTTCTTATCTCCGGTTGCTTCAGCAGTGCTCGCTCTACCTGTGGAGGGTGTTGTGCCGTTAGTTCCCAGAGTCATCGGTTTGTCAGAATTGACCGGTGTTACCATAGTGCTGGACTCCTATCGCGTCGAAAAAATGACTTATTCAGCGGTTATTCAGGGTTTGACGACTATTCTGCGAAAAACGTGCCAGCTTTAATTGCAGGACAGACTAAGATTCATGTGGGAGGGATGCTATGACCAGACTGATTACCTTGAGTCTTTTTTCAATGCGCCTGTTGATGCTGTTCAGCATAGTGCTGCTGCCGCTTCAGGCGGCGCAGATGAGGCCAGGTGAGAGGCTTGAATATACTTTCAATTATCAGGGTATCCTGTCCGGGTTTATGCAGATGAATATTGCCCACGCAGTATTTGATGTGCAATCGGCGATCGATTCCATTCAGGGTCGAGATACTTATCTTGACTACCCTGGACCTCACCACCGAACCCTATGGCAAGGCGGAGATGATCTATCCAATCCGCTATCGCTACCGCAGTTGGCTGGAACCGGAACAGCAGATACCTTTGCTGGTCAATGAATACCTGGAGACCGATGATGTGAGTGAAGAACTGCTCTGGTTCGACCGCAAAAACCATTTGGGTTACCGCTATGTAAAAAAGGATGGTCGAACAGAGCCGGAAGCGAAGCAGCCTCCAGGATTTCTCTTGGACAAAATAGATTTGGGCGAGGCTGACGGGAAAATTCTGGCGCAGGAGGACCGGCAGCCATTTCCCGAAAAGGGTGTCTGGGACTATCTGTCGATGCTCTACCGCCTGCGATTCCTGGATTTGGAAGCAGGGCGGGTGTTCGAGCTGCCCCTGTATAACGGTAAGCGGATCAAGCACTACCAGGTAGAGGTTACCCGGGAGCATATGACTCAGGCGGGCTGGAATCGTCCGGCCTATAAATTGAGTCTGTCTGAGGGCAAACGGAAACGGGACTCGATTACTTCGGTCTGGGTGAGCGATGATGATGAGCGGCTGCCGCTGCGCTTTTATGTACAACGCACCTTTGGCGCCGTAGAGGGAATCCTCGAAACCGGGCGTCCATCGAGTGTGCAAAAAAATGGTTTCTCTACGGCGACGAAAAGCTCCCTCGGGTTAATCTTCTGAGGCTTTTGAGTCTGTTTTAACCCTGGGCTTGTTGTCTGGTTCGGTGAATTTCAGATGGTCGATATTGGGGAACGCTACCGGATCCACCTGCTGCTGAAACTCCTCGAGGCTGCCCTGATTGGCTGGATTAAGCTCCAGGTCATGGGTATCAATCACTGACGGTGGTTGTGGTTGTGAGGGGTCAAGCGTCACCCCCGGTTTATCCAGTTGCAATGCATCTGTATCGATCTCCAGTGGAGCATGGGGTCTGTGCTCATCGAGGATCACGCCCGGCTTTTCCAATTCCAGTTTAGTGATATCTGGAATCACCTGAGGCACCACTGGTGTGGCGCAATCACTGAGGTCGAAGCTGTTGGGTGGCGAGAGGGTCAACGGCTCCTCAGTATCGGGTTGTTTAATTTGCTCCGAGGCAGAGGTGGGTGGTTGCCGGGGCGTCTCCACCGGGCGAATCTCTATCAGGGCTCCTGCATCGCGGAAGGCGACCCGGTATTTTACCGCCTGATCCATGTCGACGCCTCTCTTGATCGGCATAGGTTGACCTGAGAAGAGTTGATCCAGCTTGGGACCCTGCAGTTTGAACATCATGCCGATTTTTTTTTGCACATCTCCTGCATCATGCCCTTTTATGAGTTTGCCGGAGAAGTAAATGTCGTAAGTTTCGAAACTCATGGATCAATCATCCCAGGATCTGCGGTTTATGGAATAGTTGTCATCACCGCCTTGAAAAGGGATCATTAACATCCCTGGCAGGCGGGTGGTTCGTTGTGGATTTTTGATGGATTCCAGACCGATTGTCATTTCAGTATGCCCCTTTCTTGGCTGATCACGATAGGTTCCCATGAGCCTGTCCCAGATTGAGAGATTGAAACCGAAGTTACTGTTCGTTTCATCCACTTCAACAGAATGATGCACGCGATGCATGTCCGGGGTTACCAGCAGCCAGCGTAGTCTGCGATCAAGCCACCCGGGCAGACCCACATTCCCATGGTTGAACATCGACATCCCGTTGAGCGCCACTTCGAAGATGATGACCGCGATTACCGGTGGTCCGAGAGCTGCAATAGTGGCGAATTTGATGAGCATGGAGAGGATGATCTCCAGTGGGTGAAAACGAGCGCCTGTGGTGACGTCATAGTCAGGATCGGCATGATGAACCCGGTGCAGCCGCCATAGGGCGGGTACGGCATGCACCATGACATGCTGCAGATAGATCACCATATCCAGCAGGACTACGGAAAACACTACGATCAGCCAGATGGGAAACTGCACTGTATTGAACAATCCCCAGCCGTGGTCCGTGACATAGCTTGCCATGCCTACTGCAGCAGCTGGAAATATCAGGCGTATCAACAAGGTGTTGATTGCCACAAGACCCAGATTATTCAGCCAGCGCTGCAGTTTTGAGATCAGAAGTTTGCGCCGTGGAGAGAGTATCTCCCATGTCGCCATGACAGCAAAAATGCCGAAAAAAGCGCTCAGCCGAATGGCGAGCTCATGCGAAAGGATAAAGTCTGTCATGCGTGATCAATCTTGTTGATATTCCTTTAAATAATCGTCTACAAACAACCGCGACACAGGATCAATATAGCACTCTATGCCGGCCAGAGAAGAGTTCCAATCCCCCGCCGCCAGCCACAACAATCATTCATCTACGAAGACATATGTCTGTCATAGAGGAGTTGAATCACGAGTTATTGGTACACGATTGGACTATGATCTGAATCATGCCGTGTGGAAAAACCTTATGAAATACTATGCTGGTCTGATGCCGTGGTTAAATACATACGAGTGTAGCTGTTTAGAGTAGGTTGAGTTAATTATGTTTGAAAAAGATCCGAGGACTTTCGAGGCCGATGTAAAGAATCTGACGCCAGAGCAAAAGGCGATGGTGAAGCTGGAAATCACCCTCACCCAGTTTTTTAAATCATTCAATACCAGCATTACCCGCTGGGAAAAGCTGGTTTACCCCTCGTTGCTGGTGATGGCTGTCCTCGGAATATCCGGTTTTTATCTGATTTTCAGCCTGACAAAAGACATGGACACCATGACGCAGAGTATTGACCCTGAAATGGAGCTCAATCTGGCGTCAATGTCAGGCCATATGGCGGATTTATCGAAGAATATCGCTACCATGACTGGTCAGATCACAGTGTTGGTGGACAAGATTGACAGCATGGAGTCGCACATCGCCAGCATGGACAGCGACACCAGCAACATGAATGCGAATATCTTTGCGGTGAATAGAAGTGTGGAGAACATGACGCTGAATATCTCTGAAATGAATCAGTCGATGCGGGCGATGACGGTCAATACCGGGGTGATGAGCCGGGATATCAATCAGATGGGGCGTCCGATGGATTTCATGAACTCATTTTCACCCTGGTAACTGATTGATGCTTCAGCAACTCAATCCAATCTCGTACGGGGTAGACGAGAGCAGCACAGCAGGCATCTTTTGCAGCTGATCAGGCATTACCCTTCGTTTTTAAACCGATGCCATGTTCTTCAGCAAAGTCCAGCATGCGTTGAATTGGTGTAACCGCCCTTTGCCGGACGGCCGGATCGATATGGATCTCGTTTGCGCCGCTGTCCAGCACTGCAGAGAGGTTGTGCAGGGAATTCATGCCCATCCAGGGGCAATGGGCGCAGCTGACACAGGTGGCGCCTTCGCCGGCAGTGGGTGCTTCGATCAGCACCTTGTCCGGCGCCATCTGCTGCATCTTGTAGAAGATTCCGCCATCAGTGGCGACGATGAACTCCTTGTTGTCCATCTCCGCAACCGCCTTGATCAGGGCGGTGGTGGAGCCCACTACATCTGCCTGTTCGACGATGTTCTGGGGCGATTCCGGATGCACCAAGACCGCCGCCTCGGGATGCAGGCGTTTGATCCGTTCCAAAGCCACCGATTTGAACTCTTCGTGCACCACGCATGAGCCTGGCCAGAGGACCATGTCAACCCCGGTAATGCGCTGCACATAGCTTCCCAGGTGGCGGTCGGGCGCCCACAGGATCTTCTCTCCCTGTTGCGCCAGATATTCAACGATCGGCAGCGCAATGCCGGATGTCACAACCCAGTCGGAGCGGGCTTTGACTTCGGCGCTGGTGTTGGCGTAGACCACCACTGTATGGTCGGGGTGGGCATCACAGAAGGCACTGAACTGGTCTGCCGGGCATCCCTCGTCCAGGGAGCAGGTGGCATTCAGATCAGGCATGATGACACGTTTTTCCGGGTTCAGTATCTTCGCTGTCTCGCCCATGAAACGCACCCCGCAGACAACCAGGGTCTGCGCATCCTGGGCGGCGCCGAAACGCGCCATCTCGAGTGAATCAGCGACACAACCGCCGGTCTCCTCCGCCAGGGACTGCAGCGCGGCATCTGTATAATAATGCGCGACCAACACAGCATGCTGTTCCTCAAGCTGGTGCTTGATATGGGCTTTTAACGTCTCTGTCTCGGCTGGAGTCAACGACGGCCACTGCGGGTGGGGGGGGACCTGGATGGTCGGGAGTTGTATCGGTTTAGCGCTCATTATGAATCCTCGGTACTGCTTTATTTGAGCATGACGACCCGTTTCGGGTCCTTGGGACGGTAGGTTCTGGCAGGCCGGTGATGACCGTTGCTGGCGAATTTCCCCGTCGCTTCAAGTAAATCCATGGCCAGTATCCGTTTGCGGAAATTCCGTTTATCCAGTTGATCGTTCAGTATTATCTCAAATACAGACTGTAACTCGCTGAGCGTAAAGACCTGATGCAGGAACTGGAAGGCAATCGTGGAGTAGTCCAGTTTCGACACCAGGCGTTGATGGGCGAGTTTGATAATCTCTGCGTGGTCAAAGGCGAGATCAGGCAATGAATTGATTGGATGCCAGCTGACATCCCGTGCGTCACTGGCCGCCTTCGGATCGAGTCCTTTGTGATAAGGCGCCAGTGCGTAGTACGCGACGCTTATCACCCGTTCACGGGGGTCTCGGCCTGGGTTTCCAAAAGTGTAGAGTTGCTCCAGATAGACTCCGCTGATACCTGTCTCTTCCTCGAGTTCCCGCATCGCGCAGGCTTCCAGGGTTTCATCGAGTTCAAGAAATCCTCCCGGCAGCGCCCAGGTCATCTGAAAAGGCTTGGCGGCGCGATTAATCAGCAGGATCTGTAACTGTTCGTTCTTGATCGTAAAAAGGACAACGTCAGTCGTCACTGCCGGGTGGGGATGTACATAACAGAAGGTTGTGCCTTGCTGTGCCGGATTCATTGGAAAGACGCTGCCTCACGGGGATTCATGGATAGCTTAGTGTAACAGATACACATATAGATTGAAGCATGACCTTTGGAGTGATCAACCCCAATTGTGAGGTTGTCCTTATCAAGTTTTCAACGGCCCTGCCGATTTTTATTCTGGTTAACGAGAAAACGGGATAAATTCAAACATGTATTCAACAGAAGTCGCCAGATACAAGGTGTTGCAGTTGGAAAGGCTTCCCGCCTTATCAACTACGGTAAGCCAATTGATGAGCATGCTTTCGGATGAAGATCTGGAAATTGATGATTTGGCAAAAGTCATCGAACAGGATCCAGGACTTACGGCAAGGGTTATCGGGCTGGCCAATGCAGCCTATTTTGCCCAATCCAGACCCGTAGTAACGGTTTCCGATGCGATTATTCGGGTGCTGGGATTGCAGATGGTGAAAACTCTCTCCTTCAGCATTGCATTGTGTGGGGCTTTTGATGCATCGAAATGCCCCGGTTTCAGGCTTGATCATTACTGGTTTCTGGCGTTTGGCGGTGCACAGCTGGCGAAAAAACTGGCCGTGAAGATGCGGGGTGACGAGCGGCCGGACCCTGACTCAATTTACCTCACAGGCCTGCTTTTCAATATCGGAGTGCTTGTACTAGTACATGAGTTTCCCCATGACTACGCGCAGGTTATTGCGGAGCTGAACAGAGAGCCAGAACAAAATGTGGAAAATCTGGAGCGTGAACTGGTGGGTATCAGTAGTCGTGAGGCGGGGGAATGGTTAACCCATCGCTGGCATCTGCCCCAGTTTGTTGTGCAGGCGATTGCAGCACAAAATGTCACGGATGATTCGGCGCAACGATCCCTGGAATCAAAGCTCATGATGACGGTTTTAACATGGCTGGAGTCGGATGAGGATGTGTCACTGTCCGATCTCATGGTGGAGAATCTAGCCGATGATCTGAGTCTATCCCATGAGGAACTGAGTAGTATCGAGATGGACTTTTTACAGCAAAGAGAGGAAATTAGCGCCATCGCAAGACTCTTGGCTGTATAGCTCGGCAGGTGATATGGATTTGTCATTCAAGCAGCAGAATCATGAATTTCAGGAAAGATTTTTTAGTCTTTTCGATTCGGTATCGCTGTTAAGGGCATTGTCGGAAATTGAAATCGCCAGTTGCAGTGAAGAAGCTGTTATCCAGATTGCCCTGTCTGCACTCATTCGTTATCAACGCATAGAAAGTTGTTCGGTCTTTAAAAAAACTGCGGGTCAGTTGTATTGCCTGTCAGGCTTGAATCTCAGCGAGTCATATGGCCAGCGCTTACAGGCTCCGTTTGATCGTCAGGCCAGCGCAAAGAGCATGGATTTTTCAGTGGACGAGGGCATAATGGGAATCGCAGTGCAAACCGGCGAATTGCAATACTGCCCTGATTGCTCGTCGAACAAAGATTTCAAAAAACACCAGGCCAACAAGAATCGAGCGCCGGGTTCGTTGATCTGCGTGCCTATTAAGATGAGTGGTGAGGTGCTTGGTGTGTTGAATGCCTCCCATCCCCAGACAGACTACTTTGAACCCTGGCAGCTCCAGATAATGACCCTGTTTGGACATTGCCTGGGGCAGATCCTGCACAATCACCATCTCATCTATAACCTGGAACATCAGGTCGAGCAGCGAACCCGTGATTTACGCATGGCGCTGGAGGAATCTGAGTTACTGAAAAGCCGCTATAAACAGCTTTCTACCGAGGATGAACTGACGGGGCTGCGCAATCGACGTTATTTCTTCCAGGAGGCGGAGGCGATGGTTTCCCGCGCCATGCGTTATGGCTACTCCTGTAGCCTGATGCTGCTGGATGTGGACTACTTCAAGCAAATTAATGATCAATGGGGGCATGCGGCAGGTGATCGGGTGCTTTGCCTGATAGCTGACGCACTCATACAGGAGGCCCGCGGGGGGGATCTGGTTGCCAGGGTTGGCGGTGAGGAGTTTGTGATTATTCTGCCTGATGCAGGTCTGGAAGGGGCCGATCCCATGGCCCAGCGTATTCATGAACGTCTCGGTCAAATCGACCTTGGGGGTAACATCGGTGCAATTGGCGTAACGGTCAGTATCGGTATCAGCTGCCTGCGTAAGGATGGGCTGGAGAATCATTCTCCGAGCATGGTTTTGGATCTCCTTTATAGCGAAGCTGACCGGGCGATGTACGAGTGTAAGAGTGAAGGTAGAAACCGTCGTAAGGTTTTTTGCGCATCCGACCACCAATAGGGGGTCAGGACCCTTGTAGACTTCCCCTTCAAGCGCCACTTGGTTCCCTGTGGCGCCGAGAGGTTTGGTTTCTGCTTAAGAATTCGACTCTGTGGACTCGGTTCGCGGCTTGTCAGGTGAAAGCGGCGCTGCGGGCGCTGCAGCTTCGTCCAACATGACTTTCTCTGTCCCTGATGGGTTGGTGAACTGATCGTTCAGGGTCTGTATATAAGTATCGGTGTCCTGGATGACCTGGGTCAGTTGTTTGCGCGCCTTGCGACCCCAGCCTGCCGGCGATCTCCGGAAGATGCTGCGCCAGGGTTTGGTGCTGCGCTGGAAGGCCCCGGCGATGTTGCCTTTCAGGCCGGACTTGGATTTCTCTTTGCGGAGCGATCCCATCAGGGTCTTGGCTGAGATGGACCTGACACCATAATGGATGAGCAGCAGCACGATCACGATTCCGCCAAGCACCAGCCAGGGGACGACGGGATTGCTCCCCTCCTGCATCCACGGCGGGGTGAAACTCAGCCCGGTCCAGTAACCCGCCTTGATCGTCAGGCCGAGTAAGACCAGCATCAGGCCTCCCATCAGCACGCCGTCTCCCCAAAGCACTCGTTTTCGCCATTTCGCCAAGGCGCGGCTTATCACTGGAATGCTGCGTTCTTCGATATCCCTGGCGGTCTTTTCCAGGGTGCCTACGATACGATAAGCACGTTCGATCTCCACCTCTTCCATACGGCTATGAATCTCACTCAGGTCTGCATCGCGCTTTGTCTCATACCGGTTTCGCAGCGCCTCATCCTCAATGGGGATAGCCGCATCAGGATTATAGATGGCGTAAAAGCGTCCTGCAGTCAGGCCTCTTTCTCCCAGCGCGCGTTGCCAGGCGGCAATCACATCCTCCGGGTTGTTCTCTCTTGCTGTGGTATCGATCTGATTCAGGATATACAGAAACTTCCCGGTATCTGCGCGATGTATCGTGCGATCGATAAGATGATTCAGGGTGTCTTGCATGGCGCCTGGTTCTGGATGACGGGCATCAAACAGCACCAGCACCAGATCTGAAAGGTCGATGATGTGATCGGTGATTCTGAGGGTGGAGGTGCGCTGGGCGTCAGCATCGAAGCCGGGAGAGTCGATCAGTATCTTGCCCCGGAGAGTCTCGCTGGGGCAGGTTTTCAATTGCAGGTAGGCATCGATACGGTCTCCCTCACCCTTGGCGACCTTTTCAATCTCTTCCGACATCTGATAGAAAGGGAAGCGCGGATCTGAATCCAATGCCACACCAGGCAGAGCATGCGCAGTGGCTTCCTTGCTGTAGCAGATCACAGTGAATTTATCATCCACTGCCTGATTTCCGGAACGTTGTATGCTGTGTCCGATGTAGTGGTTTATAAACGTCGACTTGCCGGCGGAAAAGGTTCCCAGAATCGAAATCAACGGCCACCAGGGAATCTGGGTGGCGTAAGAGTTGTCTCCACTCAGCAGCCCCAGCTTGAAAGCCACGCCATCCAGTATTCGGAAACTCTGTACTGCCCGGAGCAGGATTGGGTTCTCCTGTTCCAGGTGGGACTCGAGATGCTGTAAACGTGCCTCAATGATCTGTCCGGCGGGGTGCATGAATATTCAACTCCTGCGAATGGCAATTTATCGTCTTATTAAATAGGACGCATCTGTCCCGGGGTCGGTATAAATAGTAGCGCGACATACGGGGTGGGAATAGTGAAAAGATTAACTCAGAAATATAAGATTTTGTAGTTGGGAATATTAGGGTCGCTAGGTTATTGAATTATAATAAGTTAGGTATTTGGTGTAATGCTTAATTAGTTGTTTTTTAATATTTTCTTGCGCTACGTCCTAAGTTGCATTGACCTGCAGCATCGGGGATACTGAGCCGTCTTTATCGGGGGGGTTTCTCACGGCCCCGTCTTACACGAATTTTAAAGTCTTTTGGGGAGAACACTATGGCAGAGCTGTTTTCAGATGAGTGGATGAAGGGCTATATGGAGCATTGGAATGCTGAGCCTGAGCTGTCTGATGCCCTCGCGCAAATCGGATTCAACAGTGTAATAGGATATGGTTTTGAGGGGGACGCTCAGCCCATTGGTGTGTTGACCGTTGAAAATGGCAAGGCTGTAGAGGCTGGCGCCTATAGCGGACAAACGATGAATTGGGACATCCGCGCTTCTGAGGATCAGTGGCGTAAGTGGATGGCTAAACCACCAGGTATGATGGGCCTTGGTATGGCCTTCACCTCCAGAAAAATGAAATTTAACGTGGGCGACTACTCTGCCATGATCAAGGATCCGCGCATGGCCGGGCCCTTCATCAAGAGCTTTTCTGTAATGGGACGTGTCTGAATTAAGTCATAGACAACCGGTTTGGTGAAACGTCTGATGATCTTTGGGTAATGTCTCTTACCCCAAATTTAGAGCAGGTCAAATAAACTATGGGTGACAGATTGAAAGCAATGGTGCTCGCGACCGGGATGGCGTCGGTGATATCCCTCGTAGCTGACGCAAACGCAATAAATCCAGCGAGCACAGGTGACTATTTCGTGGTACAGCAATCACAGGGTGTGCCTCATGTATCCTTGGGTGGCACAGTGGTTCCATACAAAGAGGTTACGCTCTCTGCGCAACTGCCGGGTCGGGTTAAATTTCTGGCGGGTATCGAAGGTGATACTTTCGAGGAAGGCGACCTGTTGGTTGAGTTGGATGATAGTGAATTGAAAGCCAAGCGGCAGGCCGCAATGGCGCAGCTGGCGAATGCGGATTCCCAACTGCGCAACGCCGGAGTGCAGTACAATAGGGAGCTCTGGTCTCCCAAATCGAAAGCAGCGCCTGGCGGTATGGGCGTGCCCAACCTCTTTGATTCGATGTTCACCCGCCCGATGGAGGACTTCATGGGAGAACGGGATGAAGGTGCGGAACGCAGCGCCGACATCTACTCTTCGAGGACCAATATCCAGCAGGCCCAAAATACCATCTATCGGGTGCAGGCCGAGATTCGTGCGATCGATGCGAAATTGCGCGATGCACGCAGTGTTGCGCCGTTTGACGGCATTATCATGAAGAAATTCATCGAGGTGGGTGATACGCTGCAGCCGGGCCAGCCATTGCTGAAATATGCGGATGTTGAGTATCTGCAGATAGTCGTGGATGTACCGGGACGGCTGCGTCCCGGATTGAACGAAGGCATGATGCTGCGGGCAGAGCTGGATGTCGGCGATCAGGAGGTGCCGGTCAGAGTCGCCCAGATCTTCCCCATGGCTGACGCCCAGCGACATACCGTGACGATCAAGTTTGATCTCCCGCAGGGCGTATCAGCGCCTGGTATGTATGCCAAGGTGCTGGTGCCGGATTTTAATGCGCCAGCCAGATCAAACCCGATCATTCCCAGCAGCGCGATTCGGTATAATGGTAGCCTTCCCGGGGTTTATGTGCTGGGTGAGGGTAACAAGCCATTACTGCGTCTGATTCGTGTTGGCGAGCAATTGCCGGGTGGTTATACGACAGTCTTGTCGGGACTTCAGGCGGGTGAGCAGGTGGTGCGCAACCCCGGTATGGGTATCAGCTCAGGCTGGGCATCGCCGGCGCGTTAGGCCTTGCTAGAATCTACCGGTAAGTTGGATAACTTCATGAGGGAGGCTCAGGCCTCCCGTAGTGTTTTTTGGAAACAACCCGATTCTGACGGGTTTGCAGATTTTTCGAAGCTTCGAGAGCACCTATGAGCCAGAACGACGAGAAACTCGATCAGCTCCATTCCGTGGATCCCAATTACGAAGCACATTTGGGTATCGCAGGTCGGACCGCAAGATTTTTTATTCAGTCTCCCCTTTCGCCCCTCTTCTTCATGGCCATGATGCTGATGGGGGCCATCGGCCTCTATGTCACACCCCGTCAGGAAGATCCTCAGATATCCGTCCCCATGGTGGATATCTTCGTACAATACCCCGGGGCCGCCGCTACTCAGGTTTCCAGTCTGGCGATTGAACCGTTGGAACGGATCATGTCCGAGATCCCTGGCGTCAAACATGTCTATTCCGCTTCCCAGCGTGGTGGTGGCGTAGTAACCATCCAGTTCGAGGTAGGGGAAAACATGGGGCCCTCGCTGGTCAAGGTCAACGACAAGATCGATTCCAATATGGATCTGATACCCCCAGGGGTGTTGCCGCCAATGGTCAAGGCGAAGGGCATAGATGATGTCCCGGTAGTCAATCTGACCCTCTGGTCCAAGGATATGGATGGGAATGGTGCGCCGGATGTGGATGACGGCCAGTTGAGGATGCTGGCCCACGATGTGCTTCAGGCGCTCAAAGAGATACCCAATACCGGCAATGGCTTTGTGGTGGGTGGTCGCAAGGAGCAGGTCACCGTGGAAGTCGTTCCAGAGCGACTGGCAGGGTTTGGGATCAGTCTTGACCAGGTTGCGAACACCATCCGCACCGCCAACAGTGAACAGCGGGCCGGTGGTGTTGAGGCGGGCAGTACGCATTTTACGGTAGTCACCGGCTCATTCCTCAAGTCGGTTGAAGATATCAACCGGCTGGTGGTCGGTACGCATAATGATGTCCCTGTCTATGTGCATGATGTGGCAAAGGTCAAGCAGGGACCGGAAGATGCCAAGCAACTGGTTGGCTTTCTACACCGGGAAGGCAAGCAGTCTTGATATCAAGGCGGATGGCGTGCCGGCAGTCACTATCGCGGTGGCCAAGAAAGAGGGTTCCAATGGCGTAGACGTGGCGCAAAATATCCTTGAGAGAGTGAATCATATCAAAGGCACACTGATACCCGAGAACGTTGAGGTCAGCATAACCCGGGATTACGGTGCATCGGCCGCGGACAAGGTCAATGATCTGATCTTCAAACTCTTTATTGCGACCGGTTTTGTTTTTCTCCTGGTGCTTGCGGCTTTCCGGGCGTTCCGTCCGGCGATCGTCGTGGTGCTGGTGATTCCGGTGGTGCTGCTGATGACCATCTTCAGTGCCTGGTTGATGGGGTATAGCATTGATCGGGTCAGTCTCTTTGCGTTGATATTTTCCATCGGCATCCTGGTGGATGATGCCATCGTAGTAGTGGAGAATATCTATCGGCGCTGGCTGGAAGAGGGTAAGACTGATGTGGTAACCGCGGTGGATGCGGTGCGCGAGGTCGGCAACCCGACTATTCTGGCCACATTTACGGTGATTGCCGCGCTGCTGCCAATGGGTTTCGTCACCGGCATGATGGGGCCTTACATGGAGCCAATCCCCGCGCTGGGTTCTGCTGCGATGCTGATTTCAGTGTTTGCCGCATTTGTCTTTACCCCCTATCTGACCATGTCGCATTGGCTGCGCCCCTCCATGCGCTATCTCGAGGTGGCGGGGGAGCGGGAGCATAAGGAATCCGAGAAGCTGGAGAGCCTGTTCCGCCGTATCCTTACCCCGATGATCGAATCACCCCGCAAAGCGCGGATTTTCAAACTGGTGATGTGGGGGGCATTCCTGTTTGCGTGCTCATTCTTCTATTTCAAGTGGGTGGCGGTGAAAATGCTGCCCCTCGACAACAAACCCGAATTTGCGGTGGTTGTCGATATGCCCGAGGGAACCGCGTTACCGGTAACGGCGAACATGGCGCATCGCATGGCGGAAAAGATTCGTACCATGCCGGAAGTGACAGCCGTACAGGTTTATGCAGGGACTGCGCGACCATTCGACTTCAATGGCATGGTGCGTCATTACTATATGCGTAAGGATCCCTGGCAGGCAGAGGTGCAGGTGCAACTGCTGCACAAATCCAAACGGGAAAGAACCAGTCATGATATCGCCGTTCAGACCCGCCAGGATCTGCAGGGAATGGTGGCAGGCACAGGTGCTAAGTATGCGGTAGTTGAAATGCCGCCGGGCCCGCCAGTGCTGCAGTCAGTGGTGGCGGAAGTGCATGGCCCCAGTTCGGAAGTCAGGCGTCAGGTAGCTAAGGATCTGACCGATATTTTCTCCGAGTCAGAGAGCCTGCGGGATGTCGATAACTATATGCGCGATCCCTATCAGTATTGGCGATTCACGGTAGATACTGAAAAATCGGTGAGGCGCGGCATCTCTGTGGATACGATCAACCGAAATCTGAGCATGGCCCTGGGTGGTTCGCCGCTGGGAGATGTCAAACAACGGGCAGGACACGAACCGACCAATATCATGATGCAGGTTCCGTTGGCGGAGCGCTCTGAAATTACCCGCTTGGGGGATCTGCCAATTCAATCCAGTACCGGTATCACGGTCCCCCTGCGTGAACTGGGGCGATTTGAGCAGGTCAGGGAAGAAGATATCATTTTTCATAAAGATCTGCGTGATGTGGAGTATGTGGTCGCAGATGTGGGCGGTAAACTGGCGGCGCCGGTCTACGGTATGTTCCAGGTGCAGGATCTTCTTGAAGAAAAGGGTTATCTGGCCCCTGATGGTGTTGCGCTGGATTCATATTGGCTGGGTGCGCCACCCAATGATTCGACTTCCTCCATCGAATGGGCCGGTGAATGGACGGTCACCTTTGAAACCTTCAGGGATATGGGCGCCGCTTTCATGGTGGCGTTGGTGCTGATCTATGTGCTCGTGGTCTGGGAGTTTGGCAATTTCCGCATCCCGGCGCTGATCATGGCACCGATTCCCTTGACGCTATTGGGTATAATTCCAGCACATTTTCTCTTTTTTCAAGTAGGCTGGGGTGGCGAGTTTACCGCCACTTCGATGATTGGGTGGATAGCGCTCGCCGGAATCATTGTGCGTAACTCCATTCTTTTAGTGGATTTCGCCATCCATGAAATCCAGCATGGCAGCTCGGTAGTTGAAGCCGTCATTCAGTCCTGTAAAACCAGAACTCGCCCAATACTGATTACCGCCTTTGCGCTGGTCTGTGGTTCTTCGGTGATCTTTTTCGATCCAATCTTCCAGGGTATGGCTATCTCCTTGGCTTCTGGCGTGCTGGTTTCCACGGTTCTGACCTTGATTGTCATTCCATTGGGTTGCATCAAGGCAAGTAAAGACTTGATCGAGGTTGCGGCTGCCACCTGTCCGCCAGGCATCGAGATGCCTGCTTTGGTCTCTGACAGTTCGACGGTGGTGCGGAAGCCCGAAATTTCACCCGAACCAATTGCCGCGAGAACTACGCCTATTTGGCTTACGGTCTGGAGCAAGTTATTTACCATTCTTACCATGGCCTTCTATCTGATTCGAGGACTGCTCTTGTTACTCATGCAGCTCTTCAAGAAAAAGAGTAGAGCTGAAAGTGCGGTTCCTAAGGCCGCTTCAACCCCCGATGCTGACAGTTCCGGGTCTGGTGGAGGGGCTGGCTTTGCCTCTGGTGATGTAAGGCATAGGCCAGCTGCGGCCGCCGCCGCATATGAGCATTCCCAGCTTGCAGGCAATAAACCGGCAGAAGCAGCAGTTGCAGAGCAGCGGGCGGAACAAACCACAGGGGCTGCAAAAAAACCGGCCGATGTGAAGGCCGGGGCAGTGGAGCCTCCCTCAGACAAAGAGGCGACGAATGGGAAGATCGGTGCTCGTAAGGAAGAATCGAAACCTCAGTTGGTTGAGCAGGGCAAGGCAGAATCAAGCGCGACAAAACTGGAAACCAAGGATCAAGAGCAATCCGTCAACCCAAAAGCCAGGAAGCGTCCTTCAGCATTAAAGAAACAGGTGGAGAAGAAAAACGTCTCAGCTGCGACCTCAACAACTGCTGCCAAAGCGAAAGGGAATGGCGGGTCCAGTAGCAAGCCAGCTGAGAATAGGCCATCAGATAGTCAAAAGATAACGGCTCTACCCATTAGAAAAAAGGCGGCGCGCAGAGGGATACGACTTAAGACTTGAGGATGAGCATGTTGTGCTAAGCCATCCCGTTTGAACAATAGCTGGTAATGATTTTACAAGCTATCTATGGGGTGGCTGAATTGTTAAAGACAAAACTGAATACACCTGTAGCCACGCTGTTTCTGGGTGTGATGCTAGCTTGGGATTTATGGGCGGAGGATGCAGCATCTATCTATGACTACCAAGCAGTGACTCGGCAGCCGGGCCATTTTTCGAATTATCGATGGCGACCAACGGACAGCCCTCATCCGCGGGCAGAAAATGGCGCGGGGGCATACAGGGCGGGTGAGGAACTGTTACCAGGTAGAACTCAAGCAATAATGACACCAGGTCCTGACGCCTACAGGCCTCGTGATAAGAATTATGGCATAGCTCCTCAAGTTGGCGCCTATCGTTTTCGCACCATATCACCGGATGAGCGATCGAGGGTTGACAGGCCGGAACCAGCAGATTCAAGTGTTAAGTCTCATCGGTATATTCCAAAGCCCACGTTTCGTGACTATGGCGGTCATCAATTGCAGCGCACACCTGAGGCAAAGCAGAACTTTAGATTCAGGCCGGAAGAGAGATTTAGCAGTCGTGGTGGGGAACATGGTTCGGTGTACATGGCGAACCCGGCAACAGCAGTTCCACCGGATTATGCGGCGCCTGTTTTTAGGCAGGGGGATTAGAAGAGAAGAGGGGTAAGTGGATCCCCCATTGTTAAACAATCAGCTGAAATTAACCGATCGATTTCAGTGTTTCGAAAATAACAAAGTGTTGAAGCAATCAGTAGCTGACGAAGTGTGAACAACGGGTATTTTTGTGTGGGGTTAGGTTTATCGCTACACTGTCTGCCGGGGAAGTTATGTTCCAGTGCGCTATCTGATGAGTTTCGGTTGTCTACTATTTTTGATGTTAGGGAAAATAGAGTGAAATTGATGAATTCGAGAAGGTTTTGGCTCTTCTTTATGTTGCTGATGATGCTTTTACCTTTGTCCAGGCTCAACGCAGCATCTGTTTATGGTTACGGATATCTTCCCATTAGCGGTCAATATCCCGGCGGCAGTTACCAGCCTCTGGTCTATCCCCGGCCGGTCAATGCGCATGATGTGAGATGGAGACCAATGCCCCCGTTGGACAGGCCGGTAGCGACCAGGCCAATGCCGCCGGTGTCCTATACCCGACACCAGGGTTATCAATTTAGACCTTGGCGCAGGGATTCCCGTTATCAACCAAGGTTTCCTCAACATCGGGCCAATTATCAGGTGCTGCAATATAGATGGCGTCCTCTCATTCCACATCAACCAGGCTCAGACTATCGAAGGAACGTCGCAGGAATCTATCAGTACCCGGCGGGTCGATATACATTTGTGCAAAACACCCCGGCATTCATGCCGGGTTTTGGACAGCGAAGGGTGATGCCTCCTATTCAGTTTTACCGGAACGCCTTAAGATCGCACACGACAGGTAATAGGAACGCAGCTGATTTAACTGGACAGGTATACCGCTCAACGGAGATCACGATACCTAACCATTATGTTTTCAGGCCCATCAGTCCAAAGAGGTATGAAGATAAAAGAGCACAGTTTGCTGATACGATGCAGCGAGGATTTGACAATCATCAGTATCGTACTCAAAACAAATCAGTGGCGAGTTATAACTTCAGGCCTGTTTCAGTCACTCAGCAGCCAAGCCATAGTGGATCTGTGGCAGCGGAAATGGTTCGGAATACACCTTGGAGGTCAGTCACTACTGGCCGCTTCAGGGAAGTGAGGGAGCGGTTGATGAATACATTCTTGGCCGCTACCCCAGACTATTCACGTCGGCCTGTGTTCGATTCCACCTATCCTCAGCAGTACCGGCAGATGCCGTCTGCGAATTTTCGTTATCCCATGAGTATGCAGGGTAGGCCTAGAATGGTCTCCAATTTGCCTGAGGGGTACGTACCATATCCAGGTCCTTACCACGGATATATGGACTACTCTGCCAATCGTTCCCAGATGGGAATTCAAGCGCCATCGAGAGAACAACATGCAAATTCCTACGATGGTCAGCCGGATAGTGAAGGCTCTTGGTATAATGCGGGAAAATCGAGCGGTTGGCCCATGGTTTCTCAGACCGCTGAGACAGTATTTCCTTTGCTGGAGTCTGATGGGACAAGCTTCTAAATTGATTTCTCGCATCCACGTCATCATTTTCGAGGCAAATGCATGATAACAGTGATCGGTAGTTTAAAAGGCGGATCCGGTAAAAGTACCGTAACCTTCAATCTGGCGGTATGGCTTACCATGGCGGAAGCAAATGTGCTGGCTGTGGATGCTGATCCACAAGCTACTTTAACCGATGTGGCGGAGGTCAGAACTGAAGAGGGTTTCGAACCAAACCTGAATATTAAAGATGCATCTGCCTTAACTAAAAAACAGCTCAAGGGTTATGATGAGGTATTGATTGATGTAGGCACCGCGGACATTGAATCACTCAAAACTGCGCTTGGCCTGGCGGATCGTGTGGTGATACCTGTCCCTCCCTCACAGGCGGACATCTGGTCTACTCAGCGTTTTCTACGCTTTGTTGATGAATCGGTAGAAGGAAAGATTCCCGAACTTTTGACATTTATCAATCGCGCCGATACGCATCACGCGATCCGGGAGTCTGATGAGGCGGCTGCCGCACTGGTTTCCCTGGCTGGGGTGAAGTACATTAAGCAGCGTCTATGCCAAAGAACGGTTTTTCGTAGATCGTTTAGTGAGGGTCTGGCGGTATTTGAGCTGGATCCAAGGGGGAAAGGTGCGCGTGAATTTTATGCGCTGACATCTGCACTCTACCCTAAATATCTTGGCGAGTAGTGATGCAACGAATAACGGCTTAATTTACGAAACATTGCATGATTGAATGCCTGCACGAACGGGGGTTCGACTTTTCAAAGCTAGAGGAATCATTACCTGGCATCGGTTTGTCCTTAAATCTGGGAGTTTGGTTGGTTCAATCAGTTTAGCGAAAAAGTGCCTTGGGTCTTGCAGGCTTGAGCTGGATTAGCTTGGCGCAACTAATCCCTCTTTAGATCAGAAGATGGAAATAGAAATCTTTTTAATTCCATTGAGGTATCGCGCTCGAGTGATATTAATGGCGATACAGCAGACTTATCAAAAGTAGGCAAAGCTGAAATCCGGCGTTAGCGGGGTTGATCCAATTAGACTTACCCTAAACGAGGTCGGTTTGCTTTTTTGGAGAGAGAAATGGGGTTTATAAAAAATATCTTCGCACTGATAGGCTTGTTGGCAATTCTTCTGTTGGCAGGCGTTTATCTTAAATTCAATGAAAATATTAAGGGATTTGATCCTGAAGCAGGTCGAGTCTTCATGGAATTTGGCGGACAGGCGTTAAAAACCCAAAATGCCGCGGAAGCAAGTACTTGGAAGGTCCCGGTCAAGGAGGGATTATCTCCATCTGAAGTAGAAGAGACCATGAAGTTCGTGGCGAATGAACATAACATGTCGAATGTTGGCGAACTTCCACTTTCCAAGGATATAGAGGCAAAAAGTGGCAAGCCTTACCGATTTGTAAAGATCTACCTCTTTTGCAACTCATTGACTGCCGCCAGGATGCTTGACTACTCTGATGCATACTCGGCTTATTTGCCATGCCGGATTACACTGCTGGAAGACCTGGATGGGAAGTTATGGTTGATGGCGCTCAATATGGATATGATGATCTACGGTGGCAAGCCGCTGCCAGCTGAATTAAAGGCCGAGGCGTTACAGGTCAAAGAGCAGATTCTGGATATCATGAACCGAGGCGCAAGCGGTGAATTCTAGCCCGGAAAGCGCTGCTTACAAGCGTAAGCTGATTGTCCTGCAGAAAGGCCTTGTTTGATCAGCTATAGCCCTAGAAATATCAAACTATTTTGTCAAAGCCCGGGAAATCCCGGGCTTTTTTATTCCGGGGGAAAATGGTATATTAGATTATCTGAATATTATAATTTCTTACGTTGCGATAAAGCGCGATTATGCTAAACTCCGCTGTAATGGTAATGTAACAAAAGTTCCAAGGTTTCTACTAAATGATTGGGAAAGATAACGAAAACACCCCAGAGTCAACCGATTCTGGTGAAGCGTTAGAAAACACGAAAGGCGCTCAGTATTCTATGGACCGGCTCTCATTGGCATTTGAGAGTAGCGCCCGTCGTTGGGAACTCATTGTCTACCCATCTTTGTTTGCCTTTATTCTCCTGGCAGCATACGGCTTTTATCTGATTTTCAGTCTGGCCAAGGATGTTCACTTCCTGGCGCTTAGCGTCGACTCTAATATGAATGTGATGTCCAGTAATCTACAGACAATGACTGACAGTGTTGGTCAATTGTCCGCCAACGTGCGGACTATGGCGGTCAGCGTGGATTCGATGGCGAATGATGTACGGGCCTTGGAACCGATGTTGACAAGCATGGATTCCATGGGTGAGTCGATAAAACACATGACTCAGTCAACCTACAACATGCAACATGATATGAGATCAATGAACCACAATATTCATGACGTCTCCAGACCCATGACGATGTGGAACTCATTCATGCCTTGGTAGTCTGGCATCCGGTCAAACTCTACAGACATCCTGGTATGATGACAATCCAGCGTTCTTTAGGTGATGGTGGATTCCGATTTGAAGTCATAGTTGATCATTTGAGTGGGTTCCTGAACAAAGTACCCGCGAATATAATTCACTCCGATAGACCATAGAACCGCAAGGCAGTTGGTTTCGTCAATACCCGCAGCGATGGTTTTGATATCCATATCTTGAATCAGGCGGTTGAGCTCATATAGCTTGTCTTGCTTATCCTGATTTTCTGAAAGTCCATCTATCAATTCCTGAGAAAACTGAATGTAGTCAACCGGCAGGCTATGCAGGATGGCTTCAGGTTTGGGCGCCAGTCCAAATTGATCAATGGAAATTTTACATTTAATCTTTTTCAGTCCGTCCAAGAGTTTCTTGAGTTGATGCGGACGATTTCGGGCATCATCATCATGAATTTGAAAGGCCAACCAGGAGCCTTTGGCGTCAAATTCTTGCAGACAGTCACAAATCCACAGCAGCAGGGAGTCGCCTTCCAAAGAGGCTCCGGAGAGGTTGATGAAGAAATTAATCTTCTCGCCTTTTTTTCTATGTTGGCTGATTTCAGAAATAGCTTTGCGAATAACCCAGCGATCCAGATCCTGCAGTTTACCCATGGATTCAGCTTGACTGAGGAAGTGGCTTGGTTGAATCTCTTCTTGATTGTTGTCCAGCAGTCGGATGAGCACTGCATAGTTTTCACGCGTATCGCCATGCAGGCTTACGATCGGTTGATAAAACAAGCGAAATTGTTCCTCCTCCAAGGCGTGCATAATCAGCTTTTCCAGATCAGCCTCACTGCCGGTGTCGGTGGAGGGTATTGAGATGGCCCCTTCCGCCAGATGGTACTTATCACCGCCCTGTATTCTTGCCTGCTCACAGGCTTGATAGGCTGCATTGATGAATTCGTTCGCGTCTGCCAGTTGAGGGCTTGAACTGACGACGCCAATGCTGCAGGTCGGTCTGATACTCAACTTCTCTACCGGGTAATCATGCGCGGCAACCTTTTGTCTGATGGACTCAGCCAGTTCGTTGACTTTGTTCTGTTCGAGACCGGTCAACAAGGTGAAGGTGTGGTCGCCAAATCTGGCAAGGACATCGTGAACAGATACCACCATCTTCAAAATAGATGCAACTTCATTGATGATTTTATCGCTGACCAGAATACCGAGTTGATCCCGAATCTCCCTGAAATCATCTAATGTGATATAGAGCAGCTGGTACCGGGCATCGGTGGTTTTTACGGACTGGCAGCAGTCATCCAGAAGATGCAGAAAATGCTGGCGATTGTAGAGACTGGTTTGGTTGTCCAGGGTGCTGAGCAGCCTTAATTTTTCCTCCACTTCACGGGAAGGTGACTGGTTCAGAATGGTTACCTGAATGCAGGGTTCACCGTCTATGGCCGCCGGAAGAAAGCTTAAATCAACGTTGAATTCAACGCCATCGGTGCGCAGGCATTTACAATGTATCTGTTTGGTTGTTTCCTTGTCCTGGTTAAGTACTCGCAACAGCTGTTTTACTTTTTGGTGATCGGATGGTGCAACCAAATCCAGGATGGGAAGTCCCTCTATATCTCCTTCATGCATAAGCCCAAACTGTTGGAGATAGGCTGAATTGGCTTTTACGTGCATTCCTTCATGGATGTAACCAATCGCATCGCGTGAATGTTCTGTTAACAGATTACAGCGTTCCTCGGTTTCAGAGAGTTTTTGTTGCAGTGTGACAACGCTCCTTAATAAAAGCAGGTAGTCATACTCCCTGTGAATAACCTGAGCCAATAACTGGTTCTGATTGCGCTCAATTAGATCCCTTGCCCCCTGTGACAGGAGCTTTGCTTTTATTTCACTGTCGCAGTTCTCGGCCAGTGCAATGAGCGGCGTTTTCAATCCCTGTTCGTCGAGGATTTTCTGGGTTGTACGAATGCCTATTTCACCCGCTTCAGTGGTGTAAAGGATCAGATCAGCCGGCTTCCGGATGGCTGTTTTGAAAGCATCCAGATCATGTTCGATCTGATGTGCATGCGCCGCGCTGCCTGAATTTCTCAAGGCAGTAAGATATCCCTCCACTTCGGATGGATTGTTGCCTAAAAACAGAAGTTCAATGGCTGTGTCGTGCATGCATCAGGCATCCTTCGACTTGCAAGATGTAAGCTATGGCTGGGCTTCCATCTTTATTGTTAATGGGCAATCTTATTCAGTGACTCTATGCCGCTTTGACAATTTCCCGGCGCTGTCGTACCGCAGCGGCCAACTCTTCCAGGAGAGGTGGGCTGTCTTCCCAACTGATACAGGCATCGGTGATGCTTTGACCGTAGGTCAATGCTTTTCCCGCCTCCCTGTCTTGTCGGCCAGCCATAATAAAACTTTCAATCATCGCACCAATGATGCGTTGATCGCCGCGCGCCACCTGATTTGCCACATCACGCCCTACCAGCAATTGACGTGGATGCTGTTTGCGGCTGTTGGCATGACTGAAATCCACCATCATGCGGGGTTTTTGGCCTGTGGCTTCCATCTCTTCTGCGGCGATGTTGATGCTTTCTGAATCATAATTTGGCCGGCTGCCCCCACGCAGGATAACATGACAATCCTCATTTCCTTTGGTGGAGAAAATGGCGGACCGCCCATCTTTTGTGACGGAGAGAAAATGGTGTGGTCGAGAGGAGGAGCGGAGGGCGTCCAGTGCCACACGCATGCTGCCATTGGTGGCATTCTTGAAGCCCACCGGGCAGGAGAGTCCGGATGCCAACTCCCGATGTGCCTGACTTTCTGTAGTGCGGGCGCCGATTGCGCCCCAGCTGATCAGGTCTGCGATATATTGAGGGCTGATCAGATCAAGATATTCCGTCCCAGCCGGAATCCCCAGATTATTGATCTCAAGCAGGAGTTTGCGCGCCAGTCGGAGACCGCTGTTGATCTCAAATGTGTCATCCAGGGTTGGGTCGTTGATCAGCCCCTTCCAGCCAACCGTGGTGCGGGGTTTTTCAAAATAGACCCGCATAACGATCTCCAGATCATTCTTCAAAGCCTCACGCAACGGTTTTAATCGTTGTGCGTAGTCCAAGGCTGCTTTTGGATCATGAACGGAGCAGGGACCGATAATCACCAGCAGGCGGTCATCCTCATCGTGCAGAATGCGATGAATCGCCTGGCGTGTCTCAAATACGGTCTGTGCCGCCGATTCGGTAATCGGAAGCTCTTCATGCACCTGGGCAGGCGTGCTCAGCTCTTTGATGGCGTTAATTCGAAGATCGTCGGTTTGTTTCATGCTGGACGTTTTGGGCAGACAGTCGATGGAACGGAAGATTATACATGCATCACCCCGTTCAGCGAATGCTGAAGCAGTGGCGGTAAAAGTCATTTGGTGAGAAATGTCTCCATCGTGAATGGATAAAGACATCTTTGTGCTGGATCTAACATGGGCGCTTGCTACAATTGGAGACTCAAATTAGCTGCAACGCTGAGACTTATGAGCAATATCAAACGTTATGAAGGCATCCACAAGGATCCGTACGGGGCGATGAATCCCACCGGAAATATTATTCGCGATGCGTGGGTGTTCGGCATCCTTCCAGAGACCGAGACCTGCGAGGGCTGGAACTTTCAAGGTATCGACAGCCTCTATGACAAGATCACTGCAGAGTGGGACAAGTATGGACATTTGGCCTCCAATCTGCCGGACGATCTGCGTGAGAAGCACGCACGCATCTATGGCGATGCGGTAAAGCGCGCGCGAAGTCTTGGTTGGGATCCGACTCTGGGTGAGAATGACTGATGCTTTGTTGACCGAAAATGGCGACACGCATCACCAGTGAGACGTTCTTCCGTCCGCCCGAAATGACTCGGGAGAAGATTAAGATTCCTGCAGCGCTGTTCAATCGTTGCCGGCTGATGCTGCAACGTTGTGAATATGAACATTTTTTTGTGCCGGTTCGCAGCATGCAGTTCATTGCGGTGGTCGATAGTGGAGAGATCATTTTTGTCGACAGCCTCAACTATGCAGTACGGGATGGCGAGGGTGGCAGGATGATCCTGCTGGCTTGGGAGTTTGGCCAGGAGGGTGTGCGGGATTCGCTGAGTGCTCCAGTTGCAGTGGACTTGATACACTATGCCGCGAACGCGCGTGAACTGCATAATCGGCTGATGGTGGAACTGCCGAAAGCCCTAGATCTGCTGGAAGAACGAGCCCGCAAACATGGCTGTGAGCCGAAGCAAAAAAAGGTTTTGTCTTTCCCTAAGTGAGTCGGGTTTTGTCTGGCAAAAGCTGCTCTGCCCCAGAACTTAGTATAGCTGCGCGGGTGGGGCTGCTGCCAGCACCCACCCGGTTGTGCAAAGGGTGCTGGCTTAAGCGGTAATCGCAGCGAACACCGCCGGCAACCGTTCCGGCAGCCGCTCCACATGATCCACGATGGAGTAGTTATTCTCGCCAAAGATGCGCGCCACATAGCGGTCGGCCTGCGGGTCCAGCGTCAGGCAGTAGGTGTAAACGCCCTGCATGGCGAGGTCATCCACCGCCTTTTTCGCATCGTGACGCAGATATTGCGGATCGCGTTCGTCGATATCCGCCGGTTCCCCATCAGTGATCAACAGCACCAGGCGTTTTTGCGCACTCTGCTGTGTGAGGTGCCATCCGGCATGCCGCAATGCTGCTCCCATGCGGGTCGAGAGGTTCCCCTTCATGCCCGCCAGGCGTGACTTGGCATCATCGTCATAGCTCTGCTCGAAGTCTTTGAAACGATAGTACTGCACGTCATGGCGGCCATCGGAGGCAAAGCCATGTACCGCAAAGTTATCGCCGATGGAGTCGATAGCCCAGGCCAGCAGTCCGGTGGATTCACGAGTCAGATCGAGAATGCTTGGTTGATCCTCGTAACCTTTCTCACCCTCTGCAATCTCGCCGACCCTTTCATTGGTCGATTCGGAGAGGTCCATCAACACCACAATGGAAAGATCCCGAATATGTCGACTGATGCGGATGTTGATGCGGGGATCGGGCATGATGCCGCGCCTGATATCGATCATCGCGCGCACTGCGGCATTCAGGTCCAGCTCTTCACCTTCCTCATAGCCGCGACGGCGCACTATGCCCTGGGGCTGCATGGCATCGATCAGATGGCGGATGCGTGAAGCAACAGGCTTGTATTTGGTGAGTATTTCATCCATCTGCGCAGGATCACCTTTCGGCTGGCGGCGCTCGATGATCGTGGCCCATTCCGGACGCGACATCTGTACATGGTAGTCCCACTCGTCATAGTGATAGGGCTCGGAGACCGGCTCCTTGCCCCACATCTCGTTGTAGCTGACGCCCAGGTCCTCATAAGGGAAAAGCTCGGTGGAGCAGACCCAGATCTCCTGTGCGTCGTCGCCCGCCAGTTCACAATCCACTTCGTTGGCCATCTCGATTGCGGAAACGGTTTTACGCACCTGTTGTTGCGTGGCAGGAATATAGTCGGCACCCTTTTCGACGAACATATTTTCTGAAAACTCCCAGAAATAGCGGTTGTCATCGCGATAGGGGATAGGCCAGTCGGACAGGATGCGCACACTAGGAATGCGTGAGATCTCAGCCAGTTTATTATAGAAGTCGATACCCGCCATCCACGCCAGGCGTGGATTATAGGGGTCTTTTTCCAGTTTGCTGACGTAGTCGTCGGCAACCTGATTGATCACATCGACGGAGTCGCGGTAGTCGCGGTCCATGATGGCGCGGGTGGTGCGCATCATCAGGTCCATGGCCTCATGGACCTCCTGCGGCTCGTCGTCCTGGCCCGGTTCTGCGGTAAAGAAGGACAGCCAGAGTTTGCGCAGTCCAGGAAACTCCTGATAGGCCAGATATTCGACCCGTGCATCTTCGAAGAGCTCAATGCAGCGCATCTGAGCCTGGGACAGCTGCTCGGCAGAGATCGGATCGGTCGTATAGACCATGTGTGCGGCGCAGTGCGCAGCGGTAGCGCGATACACCTCAATGCCATCGATGCCGCGAAATGGATCGAAGGCATCGGGAACATGTACCTGAAAGTCTTCGATATAGGGTTTTAGCCCTTGCCTGGACTCGAAGTCCCCTGAGGTTGGACGCATCAGGAAGGCGCGCGCCCACAACGCGCGCAGATAGAAGTTGAGTTTTCGCTGATTGTTGATGAATAAGGTGCCGCGTCGCTCTTTCCGCAGTATTGAGCGGGAGGATTCGGTTTTCAGGCCGAAATAGGCCATCTGCCCATCCAGATCGCGCTGGTGCGCCTCAGCGCCCCACATCACCCAGCGGCGCAGGCCGCCGAGGGTGAGTTTGGACAGCAGTTCATCCAGTACTTCCATCATCGGCCGCAGACCGCGCGGCGCCTTGCCGGTCATCTGATGCAGCAGCTTGAGATAGCCGCGCATCACATCCACGTCGCCCAGACGCTGTGCCACCAGATGCATATTCGCCAGCATCAGGGTGATGACGCTGCCGGAAGTGTGGGAGGCCAGTTTCATCATCGACTCGACGATGTCGGGGATGATGTCTTCTCCCACCTCTTTGGCGACCCCCGGCATCTCCTGGACATAGGTGAGGACCAGATCTTGTCCACGTCCCATGGTGCACATCGCGCGCATGCCTTCCAGGTAGTTCTGCAGGCCGCGCGGCGACATCACCCGGGCCGCCTCATGATAGGACGATTCGAGCGCTTCGATATGCTCATGATCGTTTTCGCTCAAGCAGGAAACGTATTCGCTAAAATCAACAGACATGGTTCTTAGCCTTCAGTCTTCAGCTGTCAGATGTCAGCCTTTACAAACAGCACGGCCGGTGTCCATTCATGTGGTTACTTCCTGATTGCTTGCCAGGCCTCGGTAGTAACCGGGACGAGCCTTTCGGCTCCGGGCCGATTCTGCTGTGGTATTTGATTCTGCCGGCGGCTGCCGCAGGGCAACCGACGGCTGAATATTCTGCGCTCAGAAGTAGGTGTTCACCGCTGCACGCAGGGTGTCGCGCATATCCGGATCATCGGTCAATGGTGTAACCAGGGCCATCTGGCAGGCGGATTGAGGATCTATGCCCTTACCGATAAGTTGGGCTGCATACACCAACAGACGGGTGGACATGCCTTCATCCAGGCCGTGGCCTTTCAGGTTGCGCGAACGACGGGCAATCTGTACCAGTTTATCCGCAATGTCCTTGTCAACTCCACTTTCGTGCGCGACGATCTCGGTCTCGATCTCTGAATCGGGGTAGTCGAAGTCCATGCCGCCGAAACGCTGCTTAGTGGACTGCTTGAGGTCCTTCATCAGTGACTGATAGCCGGGGTTGTAAGAGATCACGATCTGAAAATCTGCGTGCGCCTTGACCAGCTCGCCCTTTTTCTCCAGCGGCAGTTCCCGCCGGTGGTCGGTCAGGGGGTGAATGACCACCGTGGTGTCCTGACGGGCTTCGACCACCTCATCGAGATAGCAAAGGGCGCCGATGCGGGCGGCCACGGTCAGCGGTCCATCCTGCCATTTGGTGCCGTTGATGTCGAGCAGAAAACGACCGACCAGGTCGGAAGCGGTCATGTCCTCGTTGCAGGCCACGGTGATCAGGGGCTTTTGCAGCTTCCACGCCATGTATTCGACGAAGCGCGATTTGCCGCAGCCAGTCGGACCCTTGAGCATCACCGGCATGCGTGCGTCATAGGCGGCCTGGTACATCTCCACTTCGTTATGCACAGGACGGTAGTAGGGTTCTTCTTTGATCAGGTATTGGTCGCGGTCGATTTCGCTCATGGGGTTTAGTCTCCAGCTTTCAGCAGCCATCAGGATTTTGCAAGTGATTCACTGCACTGATGGGATTGATGGAATTGCCACTCGTCAGAAGTCAGGCTATAGACTGGCTAACGGCTGAGGGCTGACAACTCCAAGATGAAAAAACCCCCGCCCGCCCCGGAGATCCGAGTGGGGCGGGGGTTCCCGTGTCCAAGTCTGAAAAATCAGAAATTAGACAGATATACCTCGATAAATAACCATTGCTGTCCCTGCAGACTGCGCATAGTTATCAAAGCCCAACAAACGCACATGGTTCTTGGGGTGGGCTGCATGGCAGGCTTCAACTTCAGCCAGAATAGCGTCTACATCGGTCTCGCCGAACATAGGCAATTTCCACATGTACCAGTAGTTGCTGATGGCATTTTCCGGCTCGGTGTGCTCGATACCCGGGTTCCAGCCTTTATCAACAATGTACTGGATTTGAGCACGTGTTGATTCTTTGCTCAATTCTGGCAGATATGAAAAAGTTTCATACTTACGGCTTTGGGCCGCATCGCTCAGGCTTGAGTTGTAGTCTTGCATGTCACTCATTGGTGTATACCTCTAAATATATCGAATTTGATTTCTACGTCATTAACAGGGCGATGGGCAGACCACCGGCTGTCGCATCCCCACCGCATCGCGGTGGGGTCCCTGATCTTCGCCTGGTCTGTACTTGTGAGCAACGTCCAGTTTGTCGACGGTATCGAACTCGAACTTGATCTCTTTCCAGGTTTCCATAGCGGCCTTCAGCTCAGGGCTGTGTTTGGCGGCCTTGGTAAGAATGTCCTTGCCTTCCTTCTCAATCTCAACGCCGGAGTTACGTGCTTCAACACAGGCTTCAACCGCAACACGGTTAGCAGCCGCGCCGGCGGCGTTGCCCCAGGGGTGACCCAGTGTACCGCCACCGAACTGCAGGCAGGAATCGTCGCCGAAGATGCTGACCAGTGCAGGCATGTGCCAGACGTGGATACCACCGGAAGCAACCGGGATAACGCCAGGCATGGAGCCCCAGTCCTGATCAAAGAACAGACCACGTGAACGGTCTTCCTTGATGAAGGAGTCGCGCATGGTGTCGATCCAGCCCAGGGTCGCGTCACGGTCGCCTTCCAGCTTACCGACAACGGTACCGGAGTGCAGATGGTCACCACCAGACAGACGCAGCACCTTGGTCAGTACGCGGAAGTGGATACCGTGGTGCGGGTTGCGATCGAGTACGGCGTGCATGGCGCGATGGATATGCAGCAGCATGCCGTTGCGCTGACACCATTGAGCCAGCTGGGTGTTGGCGGACAGACCACCGGTCAGGTAATCGTGCATGATGATCGGAGCGCCGATCTCTTTGGCGTACTCAGCACGACGCATCATTTCATCAGCAGTAGGTGCGGTAACGTTCAGGTAGTGACCCTTACGCTCGCCGGTTTCGGCTTCGGCTTTATGGATGGCTTCCATGACGAAGTCGAAACGATGACGCCAGCGCATGAACGGCTGGGAGTTGACGTTCTCGTCGTCCTTGGTGAAGTCCAGACCGCCGCGCAGACCTTCGTAGCAGGCACGGCCGTAGTTCTTGGCGGACAGGCCCAGCTTGGGTTTGATGGTGCAGCCCAGCAGCGGACGACCGTATTTGTTGAGGATGTCGCGCTCGACCTGGATACCCTGAGGCGGTCCATTACAGGTCATGACATAGGCGACCGGGAAGCGAATGTCTTCCAGACGCAGGGCGCGCAGGGCCTTGAAGCCGAATACGTTACCCACCAGAGAGGTGAGCACGTTGACCACGGAACCTTCTTCGAACAGGTCGATCGGGTAGGCAACAAAGGCGTAGTAGCAGGTGTCATCACCGGGGACGTCTTCGATAGCGTAGGCGCGGCCCTTGTAGTAGTCCAGGTCGGTCAGCAGGTCGGTCCATACCGTGGTCCAGGTACCAGTGGAAGATTCAGCGGCAACTGCAGCGGCAACTTCTTCACGGGGAATACCCGGCTGAGGGGTGATCTTGAAGCACGCCAGGATATCAGTTTCTTTTGGCGTGTAATCCGGCATCCAATATGTTTCGCGGTATTCTTTTACACCTGCATCATATTTCTTGGCCATCTAGTTTCCTCCCGAATGGGGTTGATGTTAGGGGCGATCGTCTCGCCATCTGCCTATAAGCGCACACGGCTTAAAGAAGTGCATGACTAAGTTTGTCAAGACGGGAGGAAGTATAAATTGCTGGACTATAAAGTAAATTCAGTATTTGTGATTATAAGCATAAGCAAATGATTATGTATTGGCTGCGTCTATCCCAAATGGCAGGTATTCATCTGCCATTTGGTGGTAGGGACAGACCTTGACTATATCCCCATTGGTTTGGAGGCGAGAACTGCCGTCTACAAGGATGTACAAAATGGTGTTTGCAGTGCGTATGTGGGCTGATTTGCTACCGACAGTCATTGAATCTTATCTGACCTGAAACTACCGAGCGCCTGGTCTGTAAGTTTCACAAATGGTTTGGGCATGTTTTAACCTAGAATCCTCGGTTGGCTTGAGCGGTTAACTAGGAATCTGGGTTTAAGGTAGATGCTCGTTTATCTATAAAGATTTATTAATATAATTGGGCAGTAATTAAAGATATTCTTATGCTTTAGTTAAGCCAGTTAAAACTGCTTGATCAGTTCACTGCCAGGTACTGCCGCCATGAACGTCACTTTCAGACAGCTTGCACTTTTCGAGTCGGTTGCGCGAAACCTCAGTTTTACCCGAGCTGCGGAAGAGCTACACCTCAGTCAACCCGCAGTATCCATGCAGATTCGTCAGCTGGAAGAGACTGTCAACTCTGAATTGTTCGAAAAATCGGGCAAGCAGATCAGCCTGACGGAGGCGGGGCGGGAGGTATTTCACTACAGTCAAAGCATTAACCGCCAGCTGGCGGAGATGAGAGAGGTGCTCGAGTCGCTGAAGGGTTTGAGCATGGGGCGACTGCATATCGCTGTTGCCAGTACCGTCAACTACTTTGCACCGCGCTTGATGGCGACATTTCACAAGCGATATCCCGGCATTCATCTGGAACTGGATGTCACCAACCGGGAACGCCTGATCCAGATGTTGATCGCCAACAGTGTCGATATGGTGCTGATGGGGCAACCACCGGAAAATGTGGAGGTCAAATCAGAGGCCTTCATGGACAATCCCCTGGTGGTCGTGTCCTCACCCGAGCATCCCTTGTGCGGAGAAAAGTCGATTCCAGTCGCTCGACTGGCGCAGGAGGTATTCCTGATGCGGGAGCCGGGCTCAGGCACCCGCCAGGCGATGGAGAGGTTCTTTGCGGAACATGGCATGGAGATACGCCAGGGCATGCAGATGACGCGCAACGAGGCCATCAAACAGGGGGTGCGCGCCGGGATGGGTTTGGGTGTGGTTTCTGCTCATACTGTCGAACTGGAGCTCGAGACGCGGCGTTTGGTGCAGTTGGATGTGCAGGAGTTTCCGATCAGGCGTCAATGGTATATGGTGTATCGGCAGAGTAAAAGGCTGTCACCCGCAGCACTGGCCTTTCATGATTTTGTCCTTGGCAATTCGCAGCAAGTGAAGGATACACCTATATGAATGCAGTCTGCCCAATGATGCGGTAGACTTCCCGATTATCTGCAATATTTGCCATCGTATCCCTGCGAGGTCGGTTGTTCCATGATGCAACAGGACAAAACGTCCAGTAAAAATTCTTCACTGGGGGAATACCCGCTGCTGAACAGGGTGAATTTCCCTGCCGACTTGCGCCAGCTCTCCTTACCCCTGTTGCCCCAGTTGGCTCTGGAGTTGCGTCAGTTCCTTATTGATACGGTCTCACAGACCGGTGGGCATCTTGCCGCCGGGCTTGGCGTGGTGGAACTGACTGTTGCCCTGCATTATGTCTTCAACACCCCAGAGGACAGGTTGATCTGGGATGTGGGTCATCAGGCCTACCCGCACAAGATTCTCACTGGCCGTCGTGAGCGGATGGGAAGTCTGCGCCAGAAGGGTGGTCTTTCCGGATTCCCCAAACGCAGTGAGAGTGAATACGATACCTTTGGCACGGGCCACTCCAGCACCTCCATCGGCGCAGCCCTGGGGATGGCGGTTGCCGCCAAGCAGAAGGGAGAGAACCGCAAAGTGGTGGCGGTGATCGGTGACGGCGCCATGGGCGCAGGCATGGCCTTCGAGGCATTGAACCAGGCAGGTGCGCTGGACCAGGATCTGCTGGTGATCCTCAACGACAACGATATGTCGATCTCCAAACCAGTGGGCGGGTTCAATAATCACCTCTCGCGACTGCTGTCGGGCAAGCTCTACACCGGTATGAAGGAGGGCAGTAAGAGTTTGCTGAGCCACCTGCCGCCTCAGATCAGCGAACTGGCGGGACGCTGGGAGGAGCACATGAAGGGTATGGTGCTGCCAGGCACCCTGTTCGAAGAACTTGGCTTCAACTATATCGGTCCCATCGATGGCCATGATCTGGAGACCCTGGTGGCCACGCTGAAGAATATGCGCGAGATGCCAGGTCCCAGGTTGCTGCATGTGGTCACTCAAAAAGGGCACGGCTATGAACCGGCGGAACACGATCCCTGTGTTTACCATGGGGTCACCCCGTTCGATCCCAATACCGGGAAAATGGAGAAGAAGGGAGGTAGTCAGACCTATACCCAGGTGTTTGGCGACTGGTTGTGTGATACCGCCAAGACCGACCCGCGTCTGGTGGGTATTACCCCGGCCATGTGCGAAGGTTCCGGGATGGTGCGCTTTTCCCGGAGTTTCCCAAATCGCTATTTCGATGTGGGCATCGCCGAGCAGCATGCCCTGACCTTTGCTGCCGGGCTGGCTTGCGAAGGCGTCAAGCCGGTCGTAGCCATCTATTCGACCTTCCTGCAGCGAGCCTATGATCAGCTGATCCACGATGTCGCATTGCAAAATCTCGATGTCACTCTGGCGGTGGACAGGGCCGGACCGGTAGGGGCGGATGGCGCAACCCATGCGGGCAGTTTCGACCTGAGTTTTGTTCGTACGCTGCCGAATATGGTTGTCATGGCTCCGGCAGATGAGAACGAATGCCGTCAACTGCTGCAGACCGCCTATGAATTTCAGGGTCCGTCCATGGTGCGTTATCCCCGTGGTTCCGGACCGGGGGTGGCTGTGGTTAGAGATCAGTCCAGCCTGCCATTGGGCAAGGGAGAAGTGCGCCGCGACGGTAAGGGTGTGGCGCTGCTGGCGTTCGGCAGTCTGCTGGCAAATGCGCTGCAGGTGGCGGAGAGCCTGGATGCCAGTGTGGCCAATATGCGTTTCATCAAACCGCTGGATGAGGCATTGGTGCTGGCGCTGGCGGACCGACATGAGCTGCTGGTGACCCTGGAAGAGAACAGTCTGCAGGGCGGGGCCGGGTCGGCGGTGAACGAAATGCTGATGCGCATCGGACACCCGGTGCGGGTGCTCAATCTGGGTCTGCCCGACCACTTTCTCGACCATGCCAGCCAGCAGGAGCAGTTGGCGCAGGCAGGTCTCGATGTGCCGGGTATCCTGGCGGCGGTGAGCCGGGTGCTGCATGAGACCCCACGGGCGGTGCTGGTGAATTCAGCCGGCTGACTGGACTATTTGCCGTCTTTACGATGATCAATATCAACCCCGTTGCAGCGTTTGAAGACAATTACATCTGGATGATCGGTGATCCGGGGACGCGCCGATTTGTGGCGGTGGATCCCGGTGATGAAAGCCCGGTGCTGGACTGGCTGCAAGAACGGGATGCCGAACTCACCGCTATTCTGCTGACCCATCATCATTATGACCACATCGGCGGGGTGCCTGAACTGTTACAGGTCTATCCGGATATTCCGGTGTACGGACCGGCGAAAAACCAGATCAAAGGACTTAACCGACCACTGGGTGAGGGTGAGCAGATCCTGCTGCCTGGCTTGGATGCTGCCTTCGATGTGATGGAGGTGCCTGGCCATACCGCAGGGCATATCGCCTATTATGGCGAGGGCGCACTGTTGTGTGGCGACACCCTGTTTGCCGCTGGTTGTGGCAGGGTGTTTGATGGCACCTTTGCACAGCTTGCGGATTCTCTAAAGCGAATTGCACAGCTCCCAATTGATACTCAGATCTATTGCGCGCACGAGTACACATTAGCGAATCTCGGTTTTGCGAGTTGGGTTGAGCCGGAGAGCGATGCCATTAAACAACGTCTTTTGGCGGAACAGGCTAAACGGGATTCTGCTGCGCCTACAGTGCCATCGGTGCTTGCGCTGGAATTGGCTACCAATCCATTCCTGCGCACATCGGAACCCCGGGTAATTGAGGCGGCGGAACGCTATGCCGGGCATGCCCTTGATGGGCATGCCCAGGTCTTTACCGCACTGCGCAATTGGAAAGACCGGGAATACGATTGAGTTCCGGAAAGCAGCAACTCAGCATCTAATGTTTATGCCTCTGGCAGGCAGACCCGGTGTGATGCTATCGCCTTAAGGGTCCGATAGAGCAGTAATGTGACCACCAGCGACAACAGACTGAGAAGAGTCCAGCCGAGGGCTTGAAAGCTGCTGATACCGGTTATCTCATACATCATCAGGCTGGCAATGGTGATCGCGGCAAGCGGAAATGAGTAGGCCCACCAGGAGATAAAAAACTGCAGCCTGGCAAAACGTGCAACCTGCATCAGCATCAGCAAGGTCAGGAAGAGACCACTGTAATAGAGTATCCGCGCAAATGCATCCAGTTCCCCGGTCAATTTGAAATAGGCGATAAAGCCGACTGCAGGCGGTGCGATGAGAATGAAAAAGGTCGGCATCAGCTTGGCCGGCAACGGGTTATGAAACAGCACTCGATTGAAGATGATGGTCAGCAGCACCAGCCAGAAGAGTATGCCGATGCTGAAACTGAACCAGGAGATCTCCAGATAGCCAAGGCTGGTGCCGGCTATTGGAACCAGCACATTGCCCACCACGGGTATGAACCAGGCCGGATTCAACTGCTGGATCTCGAATTTGTCATGATGGATCCAGACGTTCATGACATACAAGGTGAATGCAAAATGCAGTGCTGTGCCGGCAATCCAGAGTCCATGTGCAAGCCCATGCGCCAGGTGCAGCGTCGTGATCGAGAGCAGAATCAGGCTGATCGAGATCGTAGGGAAAAAATTCAGTTTTACCGGATGGTTCAGTTCGCTGATGACAGCCGCAGGATAGCGGATCAATTTCAGGGTATAGAAGAGGAGCAGAGTGAGAAACACCACGCCAGTGAATATGGCCAGGGCAACATTCAGCCGCAGCGGCAGGTGCAGGATGGTTTGCGCTTTCTCCCAGGCAATCGTCAGTCCGGCAAGCCCCATGACCATGGCAAAGAATGAGATCGGGAAATTTTCAATTCTGGACGCTGGCTGCATGGCGATGCCCTCGAGATGCACAGGAGTTAAAACCAAGTACAATGGTAGGATATGGCTTTAATAACGGCATTGAAAATTATCAAATTGCCATACAAAAAAAGCCACGGGACCGGGAGGCGCCGTGGCTTTTTGGTTCTAGCTGTCTGATCAGACGTTGCGTGCGTCCATCATATTCTCGATGATGGGTTGCAGGATGATCTCCATGGCGAATCCCATCTTGCCGCCGGGCACCACGATGGAGTTACGCCGTGACATAAAGGAGCCGTCGATCATCGACATCAAATAAGGGAAGTTGATATCGAATTTTTTAGGGTCCTGGATGCGGATCACCACGAAACTCTCGTCCGGGGTCGGGATGTCGCGGGTGATGAAGGGATTGGAGGTATCCACCGTCGGCACGCGCTGAAAGTTGATATCGGTGCGTGAGAACTGCGGGGTGATGTGGTTGATGTAGTCGGGCATGCGGCGCATGATGGTATCCACGATCGCCTCTTCGCTGTGACCACGTTCCGCATTGTCACGGAAGATCTTCTGAATCCACTCCAGATTGACGATCGGCACCACGCCGACACCCAGGTCGACATACTTGGCTACGTCATCATCGCCATCTACCGCCAGGCCATGCAGACCTTCGTAGAACAGCAGATCGGTGCCTTCTTCGATAGTCTCCCATGGGGTGAATTCGCCGGGCTTATGGTTGCAGCCGAGGCGGGCGTTATGCTCGACGGCCTCATCTTCGCTGTGCAGGTAGTAGCGTTTTTGACCGGAACCGGTCTCGCCGTAAGTCTTGAACAGATCTGCGATCTTGTCGAAGCGGTTGGCCTCGGGGCCGAAGTGACTCATACCACCGGCCATTTTCTCGCGCATCTCAACACGGGTGTAACGATGAAAGCTGTCACCCTCAACTACGGCGGGTTTGATGCCGTCACGGAAAAAGATGTGCTCGAAGGCGCGCTTGACGGTGGTGGTGCCGGCGCCTGATGAACCGGTTACGGCGACGACTGGATGTTTTTTCGACATGGGTCTCTCCCTTTTTAATCGTTTTGGTGCATTTCTCCGGCGCTCGTCCGGGAGATGGGTTCAAAGAATGGCGCCAACTATACCATGGCATTTGTGCATTTCCACTTGGACAGAAGGGATAGATTGGAAAACCTTGTCCGAAAACTTCATCCGAGAACGCGGTGCTCAAGTCGAGACTTGTTTTCAGGTCTGGAGTTAAGATGGAGTAAATATCATAAGATAATGAAAGTATTCTAAAATATCGGGGTTGGTGACGGTCTGGGTAGAAGCGAGAGTTTGATTTTATCCAGTGGCGGTTTGTGCTTCAAAGCGAGCCAAGGAAGCCTGCATGAAACTGATAGCCAGGTTCGATTTACCGCGCACAGGTGAATTTTTCGGGCTCGGATTGCTGGTCTAGAAAAGCGCGGCGTTCAGCCAGATATGCAGCAGAATGCTGATTGCATAACCGATTAGGATGGCAGGGGTCCATTTCAGATGGATAAAGAAGGTGTACTGACCATTGGATTGTCCCATCAACGCAATTCCCGCGGCTGAACCGGTGGAAAGCAGACTGCCGCCAACGCCAGCGGTCAGGGTTGCCAGCAGCCATTGGCCCGTGGACATTTCGGGATGAATAGAGAGAAGAACGTAAAAAATCCGACCCGGCCAGTGGTGCTCATGATGTCCTGTTGCCAGACCATCAGGGTGGTAATGTCTCCAAAAGGGCTGTAAGCGCCCCGGCGTTTGAGGCGACTACCACATTCATGCAGGCAAGGCCGGTGAAGCGCAGGTTGTTCTGTCTTGCAGCGATCACTACGGCCCCCATCAACAGGGCGGTGGATAGATTGTCCAGAAAAGGGGAAAGAAAAAAGTGCTGCCACCAGTCAACCAGAAAAGCTGCCGGTAGCTGAAATTACGGCTGCTCATCCAGCTGCGCAGAGCAGCGAATACTCTGCGTTCGGTCATGGCGTTGATATAGGTCATCACCACCAGCATGAAGAGCATCAGCTCGGCATATTGCAGCAGGCTGTGCCGCACGGCGGCCTCCGCCATGTGCGCTGTGCTGGCGCTTTGTTCGGACAGCCCTATCAGAGCCCAGATCAAGCCGCCGGAGAGCAGCATCGGCTTGGATTAGCGTAACTCAATAAGCTCTTCGAAACTGACCAGCAGGAGAGCAATTATGAATATGCACAGGCTGGTATAGCCGACCCATTGATCGCCCAGACTGCTGGATCTAGCCGCCATATGCCAGTGAGGGTGAAAGCAGAAATAGAGCAGTGAGTGGTTTGGCCATCAGGCCAGAGTCATAGGGTGGCGGGAGAGTCGGTATAATGAATCACTTTTACCATCTGCCGGCAACCCCGAACCTTTGACCGTGCATGCCAAAGGTTTGGAGAGGGGATCAGAAGCTGCCCGAATTGACCCAGAGATGGGCGAAAATACTGGCGACGTAACCCAGGGCGATCACCGGCGTCCATTTGAGATGACCGAAAAAGGTGTACTTGCCCCGCGCCTGCCCCATCAGAGCAACACCGGCAGCGGAGCCTATTGAAAGCAGAGAGCCCCCTATGCCTGCGGTCAGGGTTACCAGCAGCCATTGGCCCATGGACATGTCCGGCATCATGGTCAGCACCGCAAACATCACCGGGATATTATCGACGATGGCGGAGAGTATCCCTACCACTATATTGGCCGGGGTGGCGTTCATGCTTGAGCTCAGCTCTAAAGCAGCACCCCACTGGGTATACATGACCTCTGATGCCATGGCCAGGTAGCCGATGAAGCCGAGACCACCGACGCAGAGCACCACGCCGTAGAAGAAGAACAGGGTATCCCACTCGGCGCGCGCCACCTTGTTGAAGATGTCGAAGGCCACCGGGCTACCGAACTGTTCGTCATGCTCCATTTCGGTACGGTCTCCATTGGATAAGACCAAGTGTTCCTTGTGGTAGGTCTTTTTCAGGTAGTAACCGAAAAACTGCAGATAAGCCAGACCGGTCAGCATGCCAATGACCGGTGGCATGTGAATGAAGTTATGGAAACTGACTGCAGTGATGATGGTAAGAAGAAAAAACGCGATGATGCGTTTGGCGCCACGCTTCATGGCGACACTCTCACCTCCACCTTGGGGTTTTTCGTTGGGTACGGCAAAAGTCATGATGACGGCGGGCACCAGCCAGTTGATCAGGGAGGGGATGAAGAGAGCAAAGAAGGCCCCGAACGCCACCGGACCCTGTGGTGTGACAATGGCTTTTTGCCAGACCATCAGGGTGGTGATGTCACCAAAGGGACTGAATGCACCGCCCGCGTTGGCTGCTACCACTATATTAATACAGGCGAGCAGGACAAATTTGGTGTTGTCTCCGCCCACTGCGAGAACTACTGCACACATTAAAAGTGCAGTGGTCAGGTTATCGGCCACAGGTGAGATGAAAAATGCCAGAACGCCGGTAATCCAGAAGAGTTGTCTGAAGCCGAATCCCTTGCTCACCAGCCAGGAACGCAAGGCCTCGAAGACATTGCGTTCATCCATTGCATTGATGTATGTCATCGCTACCAGCAGGAACAGCATCAGTTCCGCATATTCGAGCAGATTGTGACGCACTGCTTGCTCAGCCGCATGCGGAATGCCATGCGAGGAGTAGTACCAGGCGATGAGGGCCCAGATCAACCCCGCAGCCAGAATCACGGGTTTGGATTTACGCAGGTGGGTAAACTCCTCCGCCATGACCAGCGCATAAGCCAGGGTAAACAGGCCAATTGCAATGAACCCGACCCAGTGATTGGTCAGATCCAGATGGTTTTCTCCATTACCGGCCGCCAGTCCCACTCCGGGCGCCAGAAGCCCGATGACAATAAAGAGCAGTAATGTAAGAAATCTGTCCACGTTGAGCTCCACTGAGTAGTTCGCAATAAATAAAGAACGTCTGAACAGAGAGCTGAATTGACCCTCCCAGTTGTCCGGCAATGTCACTCGCCCTTAGCGGCGGGATTTTATACCACTTTAATTTCTAATGCTGGTTGTTCTGTCCACTGAGACAGACTTAATTTCCCCATTGATAGTTAAGTGGTTTTGGAACCCAGGCGAGACATGAAGGAGTTCCTGTGTAGGTTTCGGATTATAAGCATACTGCTAATAAGCGAGTAAGCGCAAACCATCAAATCCATTGGCATCAGAAATACTTGGATTGTGGGCTAAGTCCCGTTCAGAGAGAGGGTAGTGCAATAAGCAGCTGGGTATGAGTGGGCCTTGTGATCGAGTCGCAGGTGATTATTTTTGGAAAGTGGCAATCTGCAGTTTGCCGGAGGCAGATTCAAGGGTGAGCAGGTCACCCGTGAGCTGATTGATATCCTGAGTGAGTTGCGTGAGCTCCTGGCGCTTTACCAGCTGGTTGCTGCGTTTGATGGCTGCATAGAGAAGTCCGCCAGGCATAACGATAGTGATGAGGGCGTCCAGTCCACTGAATTTCTGTTTGCTTACGCGTTGCGCCAGAGTTGCTTGCCGCTGCTGCAGCGTCGAACGGCCGGCCCGAATGCGCTTGGTCAGGGTCCCATTTTCTACCACACGAAAACTTGTGCAAAAGCCATCAGTGTCCTGTTTGATGAAACGATCGTCTGCGATGCCATTGGTGGCGGCGAAACAGCAAGTCACGAATAAGCTCATTACTAAAGATTTAACTGCTGGTGATTTCATGCCGGTATCTCTATCAATAAACCATTTGGTTGCTGGTGCTTTTATTGAATTTCTAGCTGGGACTAGCGACAGAGTACGGACTTACTCCACATCGGTGTGGCTGACTAGTTTTGAATAGAAGACTGGTTCACAGCCTTTTCAGCTTACCGGGAATACTTTTCCTGGATTCAGGATTTGTCTGGGATCAAATTGTTGTTTGATATTACGCATCAACTCCAGTGTGACAGGATCGATTTCACGGCTGACAAAGGATCTTTTGACAAGCCCGATACCATGTTCACCTGAGAGTGTCCCCCCCAATTGAAGCACCAGATCAAAAAGCTCACTGAGGCAGGTTTCGCCAGCGGCTACCTGGGAAGGGTCTTCGGGATTCAACAGCAGATTGACATGGATGTTGCCATTTCCCGCATGGCCGAAATTGATGATTTTGATGCCGGTCTGGATAGAGAGTCTTTCCAGGCCATCGATCAGCCGAGGGATGCGTGAAACCGGCACCACGACATCTTCATTGATTTTTTTGGGAGCAACATTCCGCAGCGCAGGGGATAACGCCTTACGGGTTTTCCAAAGACTCTCAATCTCCTCCCTGCTCGTGGCAATCTTGAGTTTGATCAGACCATCAATATCCGCAGCCTGGGCTATCGCCGATGCCTCATCATCGACGGTCCGTTCTGTGCCATCCACCTCGATCATCAGCAACGCGCCAACCGATTCATCCAGTTCCAGGTCAGAGAAGTCCCTGACCATCCTGAGTGCAGCGCCGTCCATGAATTCCAGGGCGCAGGGCGTGACCGGTTGCGCCATGATGGCTGAGACCGCTCTGGCGGCAGAGTGGATATCACGGTAACTGGCTTGCATGGTGCGCTTTGCTGCGGGCAACGGAGTTAATTTCAAGGTAGCCTCAGTTATCACTCCAAGGGTTCCTTCAGACCCGATGAGCAGCCGGGTCAAGTCATAACCAACAACCCCCTTGGTGGTATTGACCCCTGTGCGGATCGTTTCGCCCGTACCAATCACCGCTTTCAGTCCCAGGGTGTTTTCCCGGGGTGTGCCGTATTTCACGGCTCGGGGGCCTGCGGAGTTATACGCCAGATTACCACCGATTGTGCAGATCGCTGCACTGGTCGGATCTGGTGGCCAGAAAAAGCCCTTTGCCGCAAGTGCTTGCTGTAATTTCTGGTTGGTTACTCCCGGCTCAACCCGGGCCAGCCGATTTTCGGCATCGATTTCGAGGATCCGCTGCATGCGCTCGAGAGAGAGCACAATTCCCCCTTCAGAGGGTACGGTTGCGCCTGTGGTGCCGGTGCCAGTCCCCCTGGGAATGAGGTTCATGTGTTGCGCATGGCAGAGTCGAACAATCTCTTCGACCTGTTGATGTTCTGTGGCAAACAGCACAGCTGTAGGCAGGGCCTGCAATCGGCTGTTGTCATACCCGTAGGGCAGGCAATCAGCAGGGTCCGAGAGCAGAGAGTCCTTGCCTACAATGCGGGCAAATGCTTTTTTGAGCGAGCCTATGAGTGGTTGGGTGTGCAAGATTTAATAGTACTCGAACACCTTGATCACACGTTGAACGCCACTGATCTTGCGCACCAAATCGGTCACGGCGGCGCCTTCTGCCTGAGTCAGCAGACCCATCAGATAGATGCTTCCCCGTTCGGCGACGACCTTGACGCGCAACGGGTCAAAGTCCGGGATATCGATCCCGGTCAATTTGAATTTGATCTCAGCAACCAGCGCCGCGTCTCTGGTCCGCTCTCCGAGTGAGGCGGTGCTGCCGATCTCCAGTTCATTGACCACGCGTCGGACCCGGTCAACCCCCGCAACCCGCTGCTCCGCCCGTGCTTTCAATGCCTGATTGGCCGTTTGCCCGGTGATCAGCGCCACCATGTTGTAACTGGTGATGACGAAACGGCTGTTCTCCTGCAGATCCGGGTCGGTGGCAAGTGCTTCGGCAGCTTTGAATTCAATGGTCTGATCTTCGACAAAGACACCCAGGGTGCGCCTGTCGTGCAGTGCGGTTGCCGTGGCGGCGGCGCCGCCCACCACGATTCCGGCACAGCCTTGGATGACTCCGGATAAAAGCAGTACAGCGATAACTGACAGTGTGGAACTTTTCATTCTATCTCCCATGGATTTTACTCTGCTTCAGCTTCCCAGTAGTTGGTGATCGACAATATCACACAGGCAGTGGATGATCAGCAGATGGATCTCCTGAATTCGCGCGGTCGAATCTGACGGAACCCGCAGTTCGACATCGTTGGCTGTGAGGAGTTTCGTGAGCGCCCCCCCATCTTTCCCTGTCAGTGCAACAACCCGCATATCCCTTTCATGCGCGGATTCGATGGCGGCAAGGATGTTGGCGGAATTGCCACTGGTTGATATTGCCAGCAGGAGGTCGTTGGACTGACCGAGGGCCTCTATCTGGCGTGCAAAAACCCGGGAGTAGTCAGAGTCATTGGCAATCGACGTGAGAGTCGAGCTGTCAGTGGTGAGGGCTATTGCAGGCAGACCAGGACGCTCCCGCTCAAAGCGATTAATCATTTCAGACGAGAAATGTTGTGCATCTCCCGCCGAGCCGCCATTTCCGCAGCTGAGTAATTTACCACCCTCAAGCAAGCTGGAAACGATCAGCTCCGCGGCCTCCTGGATAGGTTGTGTGAGTAGAGGCAGGGCCTCTATTTTTGTCTGGATACTGTCGTTGAACAGCATTTTTATGCGATCAGAGAGTAGCATTGCTTGGGGCATCCATAGAGTGTTGACAGGCCCTGGTTAATTGGCCTGAAAGGCGTCTTTGATCCATTCGATCCTTGGCCGACTCTGACCGCTGATGCCCACCACATCAAAACGGCAGGCTGGGTTACCTTGGTGTGCTTGCAGATAGTGTCTGGCGGCAGCGATCAGTTTGTTTTGTTTGACAGATGTGACTGATTCAACGGCTGACCCAAAGGCATCGGACTTGCGGTATCTGACCTCGATAAATACCAAGGTTCCGGAATCTTGCATGATCAGGTCGATTTCTCCCCGTTTGCAGCGGTAATTGGTTGTCAGCAACTTGAGGCCTTGCCGTTGCAGATGGCGCATGGCCAGTTCTTCAGCGTTTTGACCCTTCAGCAGATGCAGTTGCATGGTTATCTATTGATTGCCGGATTAAACTCACCCTGGTTGTCTTTGCCCGAATGGTTATCACTGCCGGGCAAGGGTTTGAGAAATGATTCCCTGGTTTGATAGCGGCTTGTCGATCTGTCCATGCGTGGCGCAAATCCGGTAATCCTGGCTTGGCCATGGTTCATCTCTGCCCAGGCAAGCTGCCGGTGCACGCGATTGTAACTGTCGAGATAGAGATTGCCCGTTTTGCCATGCATGATTTGGCCGCTCTGCTCGCTTATCAGTTTCAGGTGTGGAAGAAGATTGAAAGCGTCAATGCCCATCGCATAGAGACGCGCATAGTCACCCCGTACGCCGGGGATGAGTTTTTGTAGGTTTTCTCGGGAAAGCTGGCTCTGGCTGTCCTCCTCGAGCAGCCAAGACGTATCGACAAACTTGATGTGCCCCAGGTCTTTGTCCTTTTCGATGTCCGCAATACTGCTGTAGATATGCGATGTGGCATACACCGGCAGACTGCCTGCGTGATGAAATTTCAGCTGCGGCCGTAATTGCCGGCCCTTCTGCGCCCTAGCTGCGAGAAAAATGAAGTTGGCATCTTCCCGGCGCCGGGGTTCTGATTCCATGGGGACCCCGATGATGGCCTGGAGACTCTCTTTGCGCGCCTCGCTTTCATCGATATTGAGCAGCAGGCGTATGGGTCTGGAAAAATCATTTTCCCGGGCGTCATAGGTTTGATGTTCGAGCAGCTTGCCGCCGAGAGACTCCCAGCGGTCACGGAAGCTGCGAAACAGCCGGCTGCCCCAGTCGTCACGGGATGTCAGGGCCAGAGCGGTGGTGTGCCCATCAATCCAGGCCCGCTCGGCTATCTGCTCGGCTTCGTCTTCGGGTGCAAGTCCAAACTGGAACAGGTTGGGATTTGCAAAGGAAGTCTGGTCTACCTGATTGAGAGCAAGAATAGGCACCTGCAGATCCACGGTATCGATGAGTCGTTTTACCGCTTGTTTATCGAGCGGGCCGACTATGGTTTGTGCGCCCTGCAATATTGCCTGTTGGTAGAGATTCAAGACCTGTTCTGGATTGCTGCTGTCATAAAAACGCAGCACCGGTCGGTTTTCAATGGGTTGCTGATACCAGGCCGCCATGAAGCCATCTCGTAAGGTCGCGGCAACTCTTGCATAGGGTCCTGAACGCGGCAGCAGAACTGCAATATGCTGGCTCTGATCCATAGTCTGTTGCTGAATTTGGCCGCTCAGTAATTCCGTCAAGGCGGGATGATTGGGAAACTGCTCCCGCCAGGACTCGATATGTGCATCGAAGTTGGCTGGATCCTCACTGCGTCTTTTAAAGATACGCACCAGGTCCATCCAGGCGCCGAGCAAGCCTGGTGGTTGCGGCTGCAGGAGGGCCAGAGCGGCATCCGTCATACTTGAGAGGGTGTTTATAAGTGCCAGCTGATTCTCCAGCTGCTGTTCGGTTCCTTGCAGCAGTCGATCCAGTTCCACCAGTTCACGGGCGCTCTCCAGCAGATTGCCGGTGAGGCGAAAAATCTCCGCCATGTTGCGGTGGAATCGCTGCTGAAGCTGGAGGGGGCTGTCAGACCCGGTGGGTGGGTGTAATAGATCGAGCGCCAGATCCAGGTCATTCCGGCTGATTGCCAGTTCGGCCTGCAGCATACGCAGACTGCTCTGCAGCTCTTCAGGGAGTGACAGGGTAGTCAGTTCCTCCAGCAACAGTTTTGCCTGATCCCATTCACCCGCGCGGCCCCAAATTTCCGCTGCCTGCAGCAGCAACTCCTCTTTTTGCGGAGATAGACTCGAGCGTGCTCTGGATTCCAGCCTTTCAGCAGCGGTTTTATAGTCTCCCGAATCAAGCAGAATTTTGATCTCTTGTTGCAGGAGAACCCCAGTTTGTGCGGCATCTCTGTCCGGCGCTCTTTTGACCGCAGGAGCGCAACCCAGGATCGGGAGTATCAGCAGAGCGATGAGTAGAAACCGGGGCAGGCGGTGAATGATTTGCATGATATCTGTTCTGTGGCAGGAGGCTGTTCTACCATTTTCACTATTCAGGTGTCTGGTAATCTCAGAAGATGTTATCGTCAATTACAGCACCTCGATAGCAGTTGTTGGATTCTGATCTGCGAGACCGCTGAACCAGCGCCAGCAGATCCGTGAAGCGCACCACAATGGTTCTCACTGACGGAGTGCGTGCACAATCTCCGAATAATATCATCTTGAAAGGAAAACTTGTGTCCAAGGGCTTACTTTACGTTGTTGCTACCCCTATCGGCAATCTTGATGATGTCACATTTCGTGCCGTTAAGGTCCTGCAAGAAGTGGATCTCATCGCCGCGGAGGATACGCGCCACACCCGGCCGCTGCTCAGATTGCATGGTATCGCTACGCCTCTGATTGCCCTGCATGAACACAATGAGCTGGAAAAATCGGCACAGTTGTTGAACAGACTGGTCCGCGGAGAATCCTTGGCCCTGGTCTCCGATGCGGGAACCCCGTTGATCAGCGATCCTGGGTTTCCCCTGGTGCGGGAGGCAACTCGACAAGGCGTCAGGGTGGTACCCATTCCCGGTCCAAGCGCTTTAATCTGCGCTTTGTCGGCCGCCGGTCTGCCCACGGACCGGTTTCTGTTCGCCGGCTTTCCACCCAGACAATCTGCTCAACGATTGGCTTGGTTGCGGGGATATCAGCAGGAGACGGCGACTCTGCTGTGCTATGAGTCGAGTCATCGGATCGTCGCGGCATTGACAGATATGGCGGAGGTGTTTGGTGTTCAACGTGAAGCGGTTGTGGCGCGGGAAATGACCAAACTGCATGAAACGTTTTTATACGGCACGCTTGTCGAGTTGCTCGAACGGGTGGTGAACGACCGTGACCAGCAGCGAGGGGAATTCGTGATTTTAATTCACGGCTTTTCCGGCCAGGCGGCAGACGGGATGGTTGTGGATACAGATAAGATTCTGGAAGTACTGTCAGCAGAACTGCCAGTCAAACAGGCAGCTGCACTCACTGCCAGGATCACCGGGCAGAAAAAGAACGAACTCTATCAGCGCATACTCAGGAAAAAGCAGAATCAGATGTGATCTGAAGCAGACTAATCCAGTAATTGAGGCATATAATAGCTTAAGGGAGAGGGTTGCTTGGGAAGATTTTTATAATGCGTCGTCAATTACTTTTTATATTCCTGTTGCTCATTGCCGGCCGGGTGCCTGCGAATGGCTTCGAGATAATTCCTTTCATGGGGCACCGATTTGGTGGGTCTTTGGAAGATCAAGATACCTATCGCAGCAGGGACTTTGAAGCGGGATCTAACTGGGGAGTCATCCTCGGGCACACAGCAAGTGCTACCACCCGTTACGAATTACTCTACAGCTATCAGGATTCAGGGCTTTCAGACAGGACGGATCCGGATAACGCTTTCGATCTGGAAGTTCATTACCTTCACCTTGGCGGTACGGTAGACATCTCTCAGCAACGATTCACCCCCTTTGTAAGTGGTGGTATGGGTATGACTTATATGAGTCCTGACCGCTTTGACCTCGAGAATGAAACGCTCTTCTCCCTGAGTCTTGGGGGGGGACTTAAATGGTATCCCAGCAACAGCCTGGGTCTTCGCTTAGAGGTGCGCGGCTATGGAACTCTCACCGAGTCGAGTGGAAGCCTGTTCTGTGATGGTGGCTGTGACCTTCAGGTCAATGGAAGCTTACTCCCCCAGTTCGAAACCAATCTGGGCCTGATCTTCAAGTTCTGATAGCTCATTGCTGTCGTGACCGCTATTTTAAAAAGGGCCGTTGCCGGCCCTTTTCTCCGTTAATGAGTCACCTCAATGCGTTTAGGCTGCTTCTCAGCGGTCTTTGGGATCACCACTTCCAACACACCATTCTCACCTTTGGCTGTAATAGCCTCAGCGTCGATGTTGTCAGGCAGGGCAAAACGCCGGTAAAAAACTCCGTGTGAGCGTTCGATGCGCCGATAGTCCTCCTTCTCTTCCTGCTCCTCGAACTTGCGTTCACCGCGGATAGCCAGCGCCCCATGCTCCATGGTGACCTCCACATCTTCGGGATTCACCCCGGGGATGTCTGCATGGAGTACGTACTTGTCTTCTTCTTCCTTGATGTCAACTGCCGGCACCCATTCCTCACCCTGCGTGTGGGAGAGTACATCCTCATGCAAAAACGGATTGAGTGCGCGGTCCATTTCGTGACGCCATTCGTCCATCATGCGCCATGGATCATAACGTGTCATCTTCATGATAGCCTCCGTTCAGTTTGCCTGTTTCCTACATTAAGTATGGGGCCATACGACTGGTTTTCAAGTCCATTGAGATAAAAAATCAAATATTCAACAGATTGAAATATATAGTAATTATTGTCTTCTTCGAGGACGGTTCGAGGGTTTGGTTTTGGCCGTTTTCCGTTGTTTGCCGGAGGTGGCGGCAGTTCTGGGTTTGGCCTCTCTGGCGGCGCTGCTCAAGGCTTTATTTGAACGGCTGTCTACCCGGGTCCCCGCTTTTGGCTGCCAACTGGGAACCAGGTGACGTTTGCCGTTGCCGATCAGATCGGCGCGTCCCATGCACTTTAATACCTCACGCAGCATGGGCCAGTTCTGCGGGTCGTGATATCTCAGAAACGCCTTGTGCAGGCGGCGCTGCTTGAGACCGCTGGCGACGGATACCCGTTCACCCTGCCGGGATAGTTTCTTCAATGGGTTAAGATGGGTGTGGTACATCGCGGAGGCAATCGCCAGGGGCGTGGGGAGAAAGGCCTGTACCTGATCGGGGCGAAAGCCGTTTTGTTTCAACCAGAGGGCGAGATTGAGCATATCCTGGTCCGATGTGCCAGGGTGTGCGGCAATGAAATAGGGAATCAAGTACTGCTCTTTGCCGGCCTCTGCGGAATAGCGGTCAAATAGTTTCTTGAACTGGTCATACGCGCCTATACCCGGTTTCATCATCTTACTCAAGGGGCCCGCTTCGGTATGTTCCGGGGCAATCTTGAGGTAGCCTCCGACGTGATGAGTCACCAGTTCACGGATGTACTCAGGGGAGCGCACCGCCAGGTCATATCGCAGGCCAGAGGCGATAAACACCCGCTTGATGCCGGGTAGTCGGCGGGTTCTGCGGTAGAGTCTGATCAGCGGTTGGTGGTCAGTGCCCAGATTTGGGCAGATACCCGGGTAGACGCAGGAGAGGCGGCGGCAGGCTGCTTCGATCTTCTCGTCTTTGCACTTGAGCTGGTACATGTTTGCGGTTGGCCCGCCCAGGTCGGAGATATTGCCGGAGAAGCCAGGCACCTGGTCGCGGATGGTTTCCACTTCACGGACAATGGAGTCCTCCGAACGGCTCTGAATGATGCGGCCCTCATGTTCGGTAATGGAACAGAAGGTGCAGCCGCCAAAACAGCCGCGCATGATGTTGACCGAAAAACGGATCATCTCCCAGGCCGGGTTGCGACTGTCGCTATAGGCAGGGTGCGGCTGTCGCGTATAGGGCAGTTCATAGATCCGGTCCAGTTCCTCCGTGGTAAGCGGAATGGGTGGTGGGTTGAGCCAGACGTCCCGCTTGCCATGGCGTTGTATCAGGGCGCGGGCGTTGCCCGGGTTGGTCTCCAGGTGGAATACCCGGGAGGCGTGGGCGTACAGCACCTCATCATCCACTACCTGATCATATGAAGGCAGACGCACAACCGTGTTATCCCGGCTCATTTTACGGGGGCGCAGATGGGGCGTGACAGTAATCTGCGTCGGACAGTCGGGGCTGGCCTGATAGGGATCGGGGTGGGTCGTCTTGGGGCCAGGCACATCCAATTGGGTGGAGTCGATAACTGACCAGTCAACAGGTACCTGCTGGCGCATCAGGGCTGTTCCCCTGACATTATCAATTGTCTTGATGGATTCCCCCCTGGCCAGGCGATGGGCGACCTCCACAATGCTCCGTTCCGCATTGCCAAACATCAGCAAATCGGCCTTTGAGTCCGGCAAGATGGAACGGCGCACCTTGTCCGACCAGTAATCATAATGCGCAATGCGCCGCAGGCTGGCTTCAATGCCGCCAATGATCACCGGGACACCCGGGAACGCCTCCTTGGCCCGCTGGGCGTAGACTATCACTGAACGGTCAGGTCGTTTGCCTGCCTCGCCATTGGGAGTATAGGCATCGTCGCTGCGAATCCGCCGGTCGGCGGTGTAGCGATTGACCATTGAATCCATGTTGCCGGCGGTGATGCCAAAAAATAGATTGGGACGTCCAAGCGGCATAAAATCATTGCTGTCATGCCAGTCGGGCTGGGAGATGATGCCGACGCGGAAGCCCTGGGATTCCAGTAAGCGGCCAATCAGGGCCATGCCGAAACTTGGATGATCCACATAGGCATCGCCGGTGACGATGATGATATCGCAGCTGTCCCAACCGAGTTCATCCATCTCACTGCGGGACATGGGCAGCACCGGCGCGGCGCCAAAGCGTTTCGCCCAATAGGGGCGATATGAGAAGAGATCCGGGGCTGATTGCATGGAAGTGTGTCCGATTCGCTGCGACGCCATCGCAGATGACTAACTAATCAGCCGCTGAAGTTACCACACTCTCTCTGTGAGAGAGTTAAATCACCGATAGTTTCAATGGTCAATTATCAGGTTCAGGCAACGGCCTTGGGGTTCAGCATCGGCAGTCTCTGATCCTGAGCTTTGCGTCGCCGGCCAGAGACGCCAGAAAGCAGCCTGATGCTTGGGCGGATCTCGTATTTAAAGTCCTGTTTCCACTGTTCAAAGTCGAGCCGGTTATCGCCATAAATCGACTGATCCAGGTCGTGCACCAGTTTTCTGATTCTTTCCGGGTCCGCCTTGGGATGAAACTCGAGAATACGCTTGCCGATCTCTGAAAATGGCGCCCGTATCGGCAGGTCAAGGTGTTTATTGGCCAGAAAGCGCAGCGTGTAACCCCAGACTTCGGGGTCGCTCTCTTCATCGACAAAACGTACGCAGTACCAGAAACGCACCGAAAGCGGCAGCATGCCGATCATATACCTGCGGATCTTTTGCCAGCGGGTTACCGGATTCAACACGACCGTAACGGCGCGGAATTTTTCACTCAATGGAGCAAATGCAGGGGCCATGGTGCGGAAGGGTTTCTTCATGGCGTTGGTCAAGGGGGCGAAGGCCGCTATCTGAGTCCCTTTCTTTTTGCGGTTGGAGATCCAGATTGCCAGCCAAAATCCAAAAATCACTCCGAACATCACCGAGACAGGTATCCAGAAGGCGGCGGGTGATCCGGCGGGAAACAGGGTTGTGGGTTGACCGGAAAATAGTCCGTCGCTCCGGCGTCCGCCGCTGACTGCGAGAGGCTTGGTCGGGATCGAGACATGCTGAGGTGTATTGTTTTTCGTGTTCCACCAGGCGACGCGCAGTTCCGGCAGTCGCAGGTCGCCGCCAAACTGTGGAACCAGGGTGAAGGTTTCGACGCGCCGCCCGTTGATTTTGCTCTGTTTTCGATTGAGACTGGTGCTGGCGCGGGTTTTTTCCCGGTAGATCCGGAAGGCGTCGCTTTTGAGTTGACTTTCCAGTGAGGGCAGCTGATTGCCCGAGGCCCCGACCGCACTCATTTCGATGGTCAAGCTGATAGGTTGCCCGGCAACTGCTTTGGTATTCTCAGGTATGCTGGCTTTGAGATTCAGTTCTTCAAGCGGCAACCATGGGGAGGAGGATGGGTCGGCCGGCTTAACCTCCAATACCAGCGATTCCTTGCTCACCGCGTCAAATTCGCTGTAGGTATGGCCATAGCCCCGCGCGGTTTCCTGCTCGCCTGTCACATGGATTGGTGGAAGCTCGATTCGGCCGGGGCGTAGTGGAGTCAGTTGATAGACGAATTTTGTAACGATGTTCGATGAACCATTGCGCTTGACGGAGGAGGCAGTGGGCCCCTCGATCTTCTGCAAAACCAGCGTGTTGGACCGGGGAAACTGTGGTGTGGCGGTCTTCAGGTTATGGCTGCTGATGATGCTCAGGTGCAGCAGGATATTTTCCTGCACATACGCTGAATGGGCTGAAATTTTTACCTCCAGGCTTGGCGGCTCCCCATTTGAGGGCGGTGCGTAGTACGGGGCTTGCTGGCCATAGGCTGGTTGTTGCCGCATCGGCCAGCCTTGGGAATAGGGGTATTGCATGCCGGGTGAGCCGGGTGCAGGAGACGGCGTACCGGTATGACGCTGGTCGGGCGGTGCAAAGTTGTATTGACCTGGTGGGGCTTGCCAGGATGGTCTGTAACCGGGGTAGGGGCCGACTCCCGGCTGTGAACTGGCGTTGAGCGTAAAAAATGCCAACAACAGCGCGTAAAAACTCGTTTTTGGACGCATTCTCTGAAAACCTCGGTGTTCGTCAGTCATGCAAATCTTAGGCATGCCACTGAGCCGATGAGTGTATTATCTCACAGGCGGTGAGCCGAGCCGTGTGTCACCAGGGGCGAGGCTCATAAGGCGGTCCCGGATTGGTGCGCAGGAATTTGTACTCTTCCAATTTGATCTGCTGCTCTATCAGCTTAGCCGGGTCGCCTTCAACCTGGTCGAGCCACTGTTCCATCAGCGCCATACCGCCACCAGCCATGCTGAGATCCTGCTCACCTGCACCGCCTGCAGCCATTTCGTCTCCTTCAGGGGAGGTCATTTGGCCGGCCTGGTCAACTTCGTCCACCGCTTCAGTGGCCGCAGCATCTTCGGGTTTGATCTCGCGTTCACCGCTATCCTGCCCCAGTTGTCCGGCGCGCGATGGTTGCTGCTCCTTGCCTGGTTGTTGATCCTCTGATTCGCTGAGACTAGCAGATTTCTCATCGGGCTGTTCCGTCTGTCCGCTGTCCTGTTCCTGCGTCTCTGACTTACCCTCCTGCTCGGGTTCCTTCTGCCCGGCGTCCTGCTCTTCCGGCGCTGGTTCAGCCTCTGCTTCGGGTTTGGACTGCCCGGTGTCCTGCTCGCCCGATTCTGCCTTACCCTGCTGTTCGGGTTCCTGTTGCTGGTCTCCGCCTTCGCCCTCCTGTTGCTGCTCCTGCTCACCAGGCTTTTCTGAAGCCTGATCCCCACCAGCACCCTCCTGCTCCTGCTGATCCTGCTTTTCCTGACCGGCATCATCCTGCTGTTTGCTGTCCTCGGTCTGTTCTTCAGCCTGTTCCCCTTGCTGCTCGTCCTCGGATGCGCCCTGCTGTTCTGTCTCCCCCTGCTGCTGACCGCTTTGCTCTTCGCTGCTTTCGGAGTCGCCAGCGCTTTGCTGATCCTGCTGTTGCCCGCTGTCACTCTCCTGGCTGTCGGATTCTCCCTCACCCTGCTGTGGCTCGTCGCTCTGCTGCCCGGATTCCGATTCCTGCTGTTGCTCGCCGGACGAGCCTTGCTGTTGCTGTTCGGATTCTGACTCACCCTCCTGCTGCTGTTCAGACTCCTGTTCGCCGGACTGCTGCTCTTCCGATTCCTGTTTGCCGGATCTTTGCTGCTCTTCGGATTCCTGCTCGCCGGATTCAGATTGCTGTTCTTCGGACTCCTGCTCGCCGGATTCGGACTGCTGTTCTTCAGACTCCTTTTTGTCCTCTTGCTTTTGTTCCTCTTCGCCCTGGTCTTGTTTTTGCTCAGATTTCTCCTGCTGCTTTTCCTTTTCCTCGGGCTTCTGCTGTTTCTCCGCCTCTTCTTCCGGCGGTTCCTCTTCAGCCTCCTGCTCGGCCAGCATGGTATGCGCCAGGGCCAGGTTGTAGCGCGCATCCTCGTGTTCAGGATCCGCCTCGAGTACCTGTCGGTAAGCCTCGATGGCGCCCTGGTAATCTTCCAGTTTGAAACGGGCATTACCCAGGTTATAGCGCGCGTCCTGCTTGACCTCGTCGCGCTCCACTGCAGCGAAGTCTTGCGCCGCCTCTGCATAGTCTCCGGTCCTATACCTGGCTACTCCGCGCCGGTAGGGGTCCTCGAACTGCTTCGCGGCTTCTTCATAGTGGCCCTGTTGATAGGCGGCCTCTGCCTGCTGTTCATTATTTTGGAACCAACTGGCCTGGAGTGGGGCGGACGCCAGCAGCAGGCCGGAAATGAGTGGCATTAAGCGCTTCATTGCGCCGATCCCTGAGACTGTGGACGGCGAAACACGGGTAACAGCAGAATCAGCAGTGGTAACAGCATCCAGTAAAATCGTTCATTCCAGACGCGGGTCTTCTCATTGGTGGCGGTAGGCGCGGCGGCTTCCTCTGCAGCGCGTTCCAGTATCTCCAGGCTGTCATGGTCACGGTAGTCCGCCTGCAGGTAGAGTCCCTTGCCGGTTTTCGCCATCTGCTCAAGCAGTCCCTGATTCAAACGTGAATCGATAATGCGTCCTGAACGGTCCCGTAACAGGTCGCTCTGACCCACCCGTGCTGGAACTGGACCGCCAGCGGTGGAGCCTATGCCCAGTACATGGAGCTTGATGCCATTGTCGGTCAATGCCTGAATGCGTTGAATCAGATCCGGCTCATCGAAATCACCGTCAGTGATCAGCAGGATGGACCGACCACCTTCGGCAGGCTGGCCGCTGAGCAACTGCTCCGCCCGGTCAAGCGCGGCGTTCAGACGGCTGCCCTGCAGGGTGGTGAGATCTGTGGTGAGGGCGGGCAGGGCATTCAGGATGCTCTGGCCATCTTCGGTGATGGGGGAGACGATATGTGCAACAGAGGCGAAGGCGATCAGGCCGATGCGAACTTCGCGATTCAGGAGCACCAGATCCTGGATCTCCTGGCGCGCCCTGGCCAGCCTGGAAGGCTGTACATCCGCCACATTCATGGAGCGTGAGATATCCAGAAGAATGATCAAATCACTGCCGGGAGCAAAGGCCTCGATATCGGTGTAGTCCCAACGCGGGCCAGCGATGGCTATCACGGCGAGAGTCCACAGCAAGGACCAGCGGATAAAGCGTCCCCAGCGCTCGTTCACACTCAGTTCCCTGACCCCTGTCAGGTGGGGTAACAGGTGCTCATCAGCGTAGAAATGGATGGGGCCTTTTCTCGGCCGGGTGACGCTCAAAATCAGCCATGCCAACACCGGCAGCAGACCAAACAGGGCAAACAACCACTCGGGACGGGCAAAATTGAAACCGGCCTCAGGCATAGCCGCCCCCTTTCAAGGTGCGCTTGCGTCCTTCCGGAAACAGCCCCATCACCAGCAGGCAGAGTAAACCGATACTCAGCGGCCAGTAATAGAGCGGGCTGGGGATGAACACAGTCCTGGATTCCGCCTCGGTCTTTTCCAATTCATCAATTTTCTGGTAGATCTGCTCCAGCGCTTCGGTGTCCGTGCCCCGAAAGTAAGCGCCGCCACTGGCTTCTGCAATCTCACGCATCACATCCTCATTGAAGCCCAGGTCATCCCGATAGATAACCCGGCCATTCTCCATGATGGGAACCTCTGCGCGGTTACTGCCGACCCCGATACTGTAGATCCTAATGCCTTCGCGAGCGGCCAGCTGGGCGGCTTTGATTGGTGGTATCACGCCGGCGGTGTTCTCGCCGTCAGCAATCAGCAGCAGCACTCTGGAACCTTCCGGGCGTTCCCGCAGCTTTTTAATTCCAAGGCCCAGGGCGTCACCCATGGCGGTGCCGTCACCGGCGATTCTCGGCACGACCTCGCTCAATAGACTGCTGACGGCCCGGCGATCGAAGCTGAGCGGTGAAAGAACATAGGCCTGGCTGCCGAAGATCACGAGACCGATGCGGTCACCCTGGCGACCCTCGATAAACTTGCCCACCACACCTTTCACCACCTGCATGCGGCTGACCTGCTGACCTTTGACGGTGAAATCGAGCGCATTCATTGAATGGGAGGCGTCTACCGCGAGCATCAGGTCATAACCGGCGGTGCGGTTTTCGGTATAGGGCTCCAGCCATTGGGGACGCATCAGCGCCAGCACCAGACAGGTCCAGAGCAGGGCCAGCAGCCATTTGTAGATGCGCGCAGCGAGTGGTTTTTTCGGCGCACGCGTCTGAAATGCCTCCTGCAGATGGGCCAGTGAGGGGTGCAGCAGCGTTGTCTGCCGGCCTTCAGTGAGTTCATCCTGCTCATCAGTAGGCGGATGCGGCCAGAAATAGCGCACCAAAAGCGGCAGCAGCAGCAGGAGCGCCATCCAGGGCCAGTGGAACTCAAACATGGCAGGCCTCCTCACTGACCCAGCGGATGGCCGCATCGATCAGTTTTCCCACCGATGCCCGATCAGCTTCCCGATCAGGCGGCGCATAGGGCAGATGCAGCAGCAGCTGGCCATTTTCCTGCCAATCAAAACCGGAGCGATCATTGTTGTGCAACCAGGCGAGCCATGCCTGGCCACTCAGGGCGGCGGTCTTGGTGCGTCCGCAACGGGCAATGGCGATGCGTCGCAGCAGCTCGGACAGTTCACCGGCCACCTCCTTGGTCGGGGACTGCTGGAGTTGTCTTTTTAGCTGTAGCAGACGTCTGCGGGCGTCCTTCTGCCAGCGTCCCAGGGGGTAAAGTCTGTGCTGGCGCCACAACCACCAGATCAACAGGCCGCACAGCGCCATGCCCAACAGCACCAGCCACCAGCCCGGCGCCGGCGGCCACCAGGGGGCTGCATCTATGCCTTGTATGTCGCGCAGGGGATCCATGTTGCTCAGCGTCTCCCGAAATGGCGGGCCAGGCCATTGGTCAAGGCTGTGTGTATCTCTTCATTGGTGCCGATGGGCATCAGCGGGATGCCGAGACGGCTGGTCATCAGTTTGAGGCCTTCGCGGCGACGCTCCCACAGGCTGCGATAGCTGTTACGGGCCTTCACATCGCGGGTGTCGATTTCGATCATCTCACCATCGGGGCTGGTGAAAGTCACCTGGCCCATATTGGGCATTTCACGGTCACCCGGGTCATCCACCGGCAGCAGCACCAGGGTGTGATGTTGGCAGAGCCGGCCCAGGGTCTGTTCCAGGGCGGCAATTTCGCGGTTCATGTCGGCGATGACAAAGATCAATGAGCCGGTGGCGGTGCCACGGTCCGCGCGCTGCAACGCCTCCGCCAGGCAGTCGATGGGGCGTTTCTCGGTACTGCCCTCGCCGGTGAGGGAGTGCAGCAACCGCCAGAGCGCGCGCCGGTCCTTGGTGGGGCGGAAGTACTGCATGCCTTCGCCCGCATCCCCAAACAGCATGCCTCCCACCCGGTCGTGCAGGCGGGAGGCGGCCCAGCCCAGCAGCGCAGCGGCCTTGGCGGCCTGCACCGACTTGAAGGTGCCGCGGGTGCCGAAGCTCATGTGCGGCCCTTTGTCGATGCACAGCACCACACTGCGTTCCCGTTCCTCGCGGAAGATCTTCAGGTGGGGCACATTGGTGCGCGCAGTGACGTTCCATTCCATATTGCGGATATCGTCACCCTCGCGATATTCACGCACCTCCTCGAAATCGAGGCCGGTGCCGCGAAATACCGAGGCGTAGAGACCACTGAAGCTGGAATTTACCAGATGGTGAGAGGCGAGGCCGAGGGTGTGAGCCTGGTGGCGCAGCTCCAGCAGATCATCGATGTGGGGATAGAGGCTCATACGGACGCCAGTCCTCCGTTACGGAATGGCGACCATGTCCAACAGGCGTGATAGGAAGTCGTCGGTGGTGATGCCTTCCGCTTCGGCCTCGAAGGTCAATAGTACGCGGTGACGCAGGATCGCCGGCGCCACGGATTGAATATGGTGGGGCGCGACAAATTCCTCGCCATGCATCCAGGCCTTGGCGCGGGCGCAGCGGGCGAGGGCGATACTGGCGCGGGGCGATGCGCCGAACCTGCACCAGCGGGCAAGGTCCTTATCGTAGGCCTTGGGATTGCGGCTGGCCTGTACCAGGTCCACGATATAACTGTTCAATTTGGGATCGAGGTAGAGTTCCGCGACCTCCTTGCGAATGCTGAACAGGTCGTGCTGAGAGAGTCGCTTCTCAGGTGGTTTGTTCTCCTGTTTCATCTGATTGCTGTCCAGATCCAGGATCAGCAGTTCCTCTTCACGGCTCGGATATTCCACATTGGCCTGCATCAGAAAGCGGTCGAGCTGGGCTTCCGGGAGGTGGTAGGTGCCCTCCTGTTCCACCGGGTTCTGGGTCGCCAGGACCATGAAGAGTTGCGGCAGGTGGTAGGTTTTCAAGCCGACAGTGATCTGGTGTTCCCCCATCGCCTCAAGCAGCGCGGACTGTACCTTGGCTGGCGCGCGGTTTACCTCGTCCGCCAGCACGACATTGTGGAAAACCGGACCCTGGCGGAATTCGAATTCCCCCTTCTCATGACGGTAGATATCGGTGCCGATCAGGTCTGATGGCAGCAGATCAGGGGTAAACTGTATACGGTGGAAGTCCCCTTCAATTGCTTCCGCCATCGATTTTACGGCGGTGGTCTTGGCCAGTCCGGGGAGGCCTTCGATCAGGAGATGGCCGTTACTCAGCAGGCAGATAAGCATGCTGTCGATAAAGTCTTTTTGCCCGATGATCCGGGATGCCAGGTGTTCGCGCAGGGGGTCGAGATCAGAAGGATTCATGGTACAGCTAACTTCTTTGTCCTAATTAAGGTTTGTGTTGCAGTGGCAGATACCCACAGAATGGCCTGCAGGCCCTGACGATTTTGATTGTTTCTGCGTAGGCTGGCTATCCTGTCTGTTATTTGGAGAAAGTGCAAGCAGTAGAAGTTTTACAAACTATTTGATTATTAGAAAACATTAATAATTCAATTTCGCCGGGCTGCTTAAGCTGCAAATCCTGTCCGGAATCTGGCGCCAGACTCCCGATCCCCCGTCGTTTATGCACATTGATGTGACATATGTTTTAAGTCTCAGGTCAGAGATGTAACGGTGCTCGGGAAACCGCCTGAAATTTTTTAACCTGTTGAATTAAAATAAAATATCAGGATCGGTCATTTTTTTGACAATTTAACAAAAACCCGACAACCATGCGGGTTCCAGGAGTTTGTACCACCTTTTTCAACAGAGTTATCCACAGCTTCTGTGGGTAAGATGAAAATGTGTGTGCTGCTGAATGGTTGACGTGCTATGTGCATTTTATTCTTTATTTAGTTGCTCTATCTTATTGTATTCATGATGAATCTATTTCGTGTTGTCTCTGCATATGCCATAGCCCTGTCGCTTGGATCGTATCGCAGATCATGGCGGGCCCTGTGATTAATCTGAATTTGCTTTCCAGGATTCCTAAATCTCATCGACCCGGTCTTCGAAGTCTGGCCCGATCGGTTTCGGTATGTAGTCATTGCATCCGGAGTTGATCGCCTTTTCACTCTCTGCACTCATAACCGAAGCGGTGACGGCAACAATCAGGCCTGCATAGTGCTGTTCCCGCAAGGTCTGGGTGGCTTTGTGGCCATCCATGATCGGCATGTACATATCCATCAATATCAGATCATATTTACCGGCAGCCACCATTTTCAGCGCCTCCTCTCCGTTGCCGGCGAGCTCAATCTGGTGGCCCCGTAGTGCCAGGCGCATGTTGATCATGCGGCTGATCAGTTGATCGTCTTCCACCAATAGAATCATGGTCATTGGTTTGTCTCCTATTGTTTGATGCTGAAGATAAATCTGCTGCCCAGGCCTTGTCGGCTCTCCACCTGAATTGAGCCGCCATGCAACTCCACCAGCCGCTTGGTGATGGCGAGCCCCAGACCTGAACCTCCAACTGCCCGGGTTGAGCTGTCGTCGACCTGGCGAAAGGTCTTGAAGATGTGCGGCAGTGCGGTTTCAGGGATGCCGATTCCGCTATCTCTGATTTCGAACATAATCGCTGCATCCCGCTGTTCTGCGCTGATCTTGATTTCGCCCTGAGAGGAGAATTTCAAGGCATTGCCGATCAGGTTGATGAGAATCTGCCGCAGACGGCGTGCATCGGCGATGAACGAGAACTCACTGCTTTCAGTGAGTAGTTTAATCTGTTTGTTGCTGGCCTGATTTTCGAATTTTCGCACCATCTCCTGCAGCAAAGGCTGGATCCTTATCTGTTCCGGGTGCAGAGTCATCTCCCCCGCCTCGATCTTGGAGATATCCAGCAGGTCATTGATCAGTTCCAGCAGGTGTTGGCCCGAGATGTCCATGTCCTCTGCAATCTGCACGATGGTATCGGATGATGGCAGTTGCTCCAGATTCTTCAGAATCGGCAGGTAACCAAGCATGACGGTCAAGGGCGTGCGCAATTCATGGCTCATGACATTGAGAAAAGCACTCTGCAGACGGTTGGCCTCCTCTGCTTCGCGCTTGGCGTCGATCAGGTTCTGCTCCGCCTCTTTCTGCAGGCTGATGTCGGTGATGATTCCCACATAGGAGATTTGTGTGTTGATCGGAGCTTCCCCTACAGAGAGCTGAATGGGGTAGGTGGAGCCATCCTTGCGTTGGCCCACGACCTCCCGGCCGATGCCGATAATGCGTTTCTCCCGGGTTTTATGGTGATGTGAGAGGTAGCCGTCGTGTTCCGAATGGCAGGGTTCGGGCATCAGCAGCTTGACATTCTCGCCGATGACCTCCTGGCTGGAGTAGCCGAACATACCTTCTGCAGCTGGATGTCAACAAGTTGAAAATCGAGCGGTCTTTCGTGGTGGATCTTCCCCAGGACAAGAACGATCCAGCGATCGTGCGTGTGATCATTTCCATGGGCAAATCGCTCGGCCTGCAGGTCATTGCTGAAGGCGTCGAGACCGATGAACAGAAACAGTTTCTGCTCGAGGCGGGATGTGAGCTGGGACAGGGCTACCTCTACAGCAGACCGAAGAATCTGGAGGATTTTGATAGTTATCTGAAAGCAAATGCGAGCCAAGCCTGACTCTCAGCTTGATCTTTGGTTACCCCATGGTCCGGCCCAGCCGTCCACAGCACCAAAGATTCAGTTTATGAAAAGCGCCGGGGAGGTTATAGTGCGCGCCTTTCGACCGGACGCGGTCTTTTAAAAATCTCCTCAGAGCAGTAGTTAAATTATGGAAACCCGATCAGACATCTCCCATCTGCGCAATATCGCCATCATCGCCCATGTCGATCATGGCAAGACCACCCTGGTGGACGAACTGCTGAAACAGTCCGGCACCCTGGGTGATCGTTTCGGCGCGGTGGAGCGGGTGATGGACTCCAACGACCAGGAGAAGGAACGGGGTATCACCATCCTCTCCAAAAACACTGCGATCGACTGGAACGGTTACCGTATCAACATCGTCGATACCCCCGGGCATGCCGATTTCGGTGGTGAGGTGGAGCGGGTGTTGTCGATGGTCGATTCCGTGCTGTTGCTGGTGGATGCCCAGGAGGGGCCGATGCCCCAGACCCGTTTTGTCACCCAGAAGGCCTTCGACCATGGATTGCGGCCGATTCTGGTGGTGAACAAGATCGACAAATCCGGTGCGCGGCCGGCGTGGGTCATCGACCAGGTGTTCGAACTCTTCGACCGTCTCGGGGCGAACGACGCACAGCTCGATTTCCCGATCATCTATGCCTCCGCCATCAATGGCTATGCCGGGCTGGACGACACGGTGCGGGAAGGGGACATGACCCCGCTGTTCGAGGCCATTGTCGAACACTGCCCGGTGCCCGAGGTGGATCTGGAAGGCCCGTTCAAGATGCAGATCTCCAACCTGGACTACAACAGCTACGTGGGCGCCATCGCCGTGGGCCGGGTTACCCGGGGCTCGGTGCGGCCCAACCAGCAGGTGATGGTGGTGAAGTACGATGGCGAGATGCACAAAGCGAAAGTCGGTCTGGTCTACGGCTACCTGGGGCTGGAGCGCGGTGAGGTGAAGCAGGCCTCCGCGGGCGACATCATCGCGATCACCGGCATGGAGGCGCCCAATGTCTCGGATACCCTGTGCGATCCGGAGCATGTGGAGCCGATGCCGCCGCTGGCGGTGGACGAGCCCACGGTTTCCATGACCTTTCAGGTCAATGCCTCGCCGTTTGCCGGCAGGGATGGTAAATATCTGACCTCCCGCCAGCTCAAGGGACGTTTGGAGCGCGAGTTGATTCACAATGTGGCGCTGCGTGTCGAGGAAGGCCCCGATCCGGAGAAGTTCAAGGTCTCCGGTCGCGGTGAGTTGCACCTCTCGGTGCTGCTGGAGAACATGCGCCGCGAGGGCTTCGAACTGGCCGTCTCCCGCCCGGAGGTGATCTTCCGCGAGATTGATGGCGAGGTCTGCGAACCCTATGAGCAGCTTACGGTGGATGTGGAGGAGGCGAATCAGGGCGCCATCATGGAGGCGCTGGGCGCGCGCAAAGGCGACCTCAAGGATATGCTGCCGGATGGTCAGGGCCGGGTGCGTCTCGACTACATCATCCCTTCCCGCGGCCTGATCGGTTTTCAGACCGAATTCATGACCAGCACCTCCGGCACCGGATTGATCTATCATGTCTTCGACCACTACGGTCCTGCACAACATGGCGGTATTGCACCGCGGAAGAATGGGGTGCTGATATCCAATGGTCAGGGCAAGGTGCTGGGATTCGCGCTCTTCAACCTGCAGGAGCGGGGCAGGATGTTTGCCTCACCTGGCGACGAGGTCTATGAAGGCCAGATTGTGGGCATCCATTCCCGGGACAATGATCTGGTGGTCAATCCGTTGAAGGGTAAGCAGCTCACCAACGTCCGCGCGTCGGGCAAGGATGACGCCATCATGTTGACGCCGCCGCTGAAGTTCACCCTGGAACAGGCCCTGGAGTTTATCGAGGATGACGAACTGGTGGAGATCACCCCCAAGTCGGTGCGGATACGCAAGCGGCACCTCAAGGAGCATGAACGGAAGCGCGCTTCCCGGGAACAATAAACGGATGTTTTTTTAAAGAGGCATAAAAAAACCCGACTGCAATCCTTGCAGTCGGGTTATAGTCGTCGGCTTGGTTGGCAAAGCTGTCTGTCCCTAGGCTCTCCTTGAGCTATGATCTTCCTCTGTGGTCATCCCTGATGACGACGACTATAGGATTTCATAAATCAAAAAATTTAAAAGTCGGAGAATTCCTTTTCTGATGTAGGGCAAATCCTACGTATAACCAACGAAATTACTCATGTATGACCTCTATCCTGCCCTAAAACCCTATTCCGAACAGCGTCTCCGCCTGGATGACCGCCATAGCCTCTATCTGGAAGAGGCAGGAAAGCCAGATGGCATTCCGGTGTTATTTCTACATGGTGGTCCGGGCGCCGGTTGCCAGGCCTATAATCGACGTTTTTTCAATCCGCAAAAGTATCGCATCATCCTCTTCGACCAGCGGGGGGCGGGTCGTTCGACACCTCATGCGGAGCTGACCGAGAATACCACCCGGCATCTGGTGGAGGATATCGAGCGTATCCGGTTGCACCTGGGAGTGGATCGTTGGCTGCTGTTCGGCGGTTCCTGGGGATCGACCCTGGCGCTGACTTATGCTGAGAACCATCCGGAGCGGGTGATGGGTTTGATTCTGCGGGGCATTTTTCTCTGCCGGGAGGAGGAGATCAACTGGTTTTATCAAACCGGTGCAAGCAAGGTGTTTCCCGACTATTGGCAGGACTACCTGGCGCCCATTCCGGAAGCGGAACGGGGTGACCTGTTACACGCCTATTATCGTATCCTGACCGGCGAGAATGAAATCAAGCGCATGTCGGCCGCCAAGGCCTGGTCCGTGTGGGAAGGGCGCACCGCCAGTTTGTTGCCGAACAAGGCCATAGTGGACTATTTTTCCGACCCGCACACTGCTTTGAGCCTCGCGCGAATCGAGTGCCACTATTTTGTTAACCGGGCCTTCCTTCGGCCCAATCAACTCCTGGAAGATGCGCATAAACTGTCCGGTATACCCGGGGTGATCGTGCAGGGGCGCTATGATGTGATCTGTCCCATGGCTTCGGCCTGGGAGTTGCACCGGGCCTGGCCGGAAAGCAAACTGCAGGTGATTGCCGACGCCGGTCATTCCGCAGCCGAGCCGGGTATCCGCCGTGCCCTGGTGGAGGCTACGGACCGTTTCGCCAGAGATCTCGCATGATCGGTCTGCTGCAACGTGTCACTCAAGGCCGGGTGCGCATCGGTAGCGAAATCGTTGCTGAGACGAAAACTGGACTGTTGGTCCTGGTAGGGGTCCAGCGAGGGGACGATGAAGCAAAGGCTGAACGCCTGCTGGAGCGCCTGTTGGGTTACCGGGTGTTTCCGGATGCAAGCGGGCGGATGAATCTGAGCCTGGAGAATCTTGGGGGCGGGTTATTGCTGGTTCCCCAGTTCACCCTGGCGGCGGATACCCGCAAAGGCACTCGCGCCGGCTTTTCCAGAGCAGCGGATCCAACTGAGGGTGAGCGGCTGTTCAATTATCTGGTGGCGCAGGCTCAGGCGCTGCATTCGCCGGTCGGGAGTGGTGTGTTCGGCGCCGACATGCAGGTCGAACTGGTGAATGACGGACCGGTCACCTTCTGGCTGGAAACCTGAATAATCAAAGGGTTGGCGAGGGGGCGAAGGGTTCATAATTGGGCCTGTTAACACCGATGGATATCCATAGATAGAGTGTTAACAGGCCCTAACACGACAATACTAAGGTTGGAGCGCAAACATGATCAAACAATGGCTGGTTTTGCTGGCATGCGGTTTTTTTAGTATCGCGAGTTTTGCGGTTGAGCGCGGGCCTGCTCTGCCTGATTATCCCGCTGACCGGGTAGCCGATGGCGTGTATGTCATCCATGGTCCTCTGGGTGAGCCTTCGGTGGAGAACCAGGGCTTTATGAATAACCCGGCTTTTATCATCACTCAGACCGGAGTGGTGGTGGTTGATCCGGGTTCCAGCGTACAAAGCGGGGAGATGGTGCTGCGGCAGATCCGCAAGCTGACGGACCTGCCTGTAGCGGCGGTTTTGAACACCCATATCCACGGGGATCACTGGCTGGCCAATCAGGCGATGGTGGCGTCCTTTCCCGACGTGCCGATTTACGCCCATCCGAGGATGTTTGAAAAGATCGAGCAGGGTGAAGGTCAGGAGTGGATCGATCTGCTGTTGCGCCTCACCGAAAATGCCACTGCCGGCACCGCTATCGTCGGGCCGAATCTGCAGGTTGGTCACGCCGATGAGATCAATGTGGCAGGCCTGCAGATCCGCTTTCTCTATCTGCCGAAGGCCCACAGCGACACCGATCTGATGATTGAGATCCCCTCGAAAAAGCTCATCTTTCTGGGCGACAATGCGATGATGAAGCGTTTTGGCCAGATGCGGCATGGAACCTTCAAAGGCAATATCGCCGCACTCGATCTGGCGATAGAGCGCAAGGCAGAGGTCTATGTGCCCGGGCACGGGCCCACGGGAGGGATTGAGGTGCCCGAGACCTTCCGCGCCTATCTCTCGATACTGCGTACTGAAGTGGCCAAACAGCTGGATGAAGGGTTAAGTGATTTTGAGATGAAACCTTTGGTCATCGAAGCGCTTGCTGCCTATGGAGACTGGGTGGATTTTGATAAGTTGGTAGGCAAACACATCGGTCAGGCCTATCTTGAGGTAGAAGAGGAGATGTTCTGATAGGCAGGTTCATGCCGCACGTTGTACCCTGTGCAAACGGTGGTTTATGCGTATCGGCTCCTTCACGTATGTTGGTTTGATTGAAATCAAGCTGGAGGTAACGCTGACATGAAAAGAAGTGTTTTATCGATCTGCCTGGCAATCCTTCTCTGTCCGGGCTTGAATGTAAATGCAGACGATTGGCGCAGCACAGGCAGTGACGCAGAAAAACTGAAAAATCTGGTGGCGGCTGTGCCCGGAACCTCCCACTGGATGTTTGAGGTCGGCGAGCGCTATAAAAATCTCTATTGGGCGGCAAAGCAGGGTCAGTGGGAATTTGCCAACTACCAGTTGGAAGAGATCGAATCGCTGCTGCAGATGGTGCAACTTACCCGCCCGGAGCGGGCGGCCACCGCGCAACAGTTTCTCGAGAACGGCATCCCGCAGATGCAGGCAGGACTCAAGACCCGGGAATGGGACAAGTTCAAGGCCGGTTTCCATGAACTGACCGAGGCCTGCATGCGTTGTCATGCGCAGAATGATCATGCGTTCATCGTGCTGCCGGACGAGCCGGAAGGCGCATCCAGCCCGGTGCTGAATCTGGGAATGGACACGGATTGAGCCTCACGGGCTGCGTCTGAGCGGCGCGATGCTGTGGGAGACTGAGTTGCCACTGCTAATTTCCAGGCATTTGCTCTAGAATGCATCCCTCTGAATAGACAGCAGATAGATCCACAAATCTATTTTCGGAGTTTTTCCATGCAGCGCACAGTGCAGATCGAACGCAACACCCTGGAGACCCGGATCAGCATTTCGTTGAATCTGGATGGCACAGGTACGGGTCAATTCGCCACTGGCGTGCCTTTTCTTGATCATATGCTCGATCAAGTGGCGCGGCACGGGCTGATCGATCTCGATATCAAGGCGGCAGGTGACCTGCATATCGATGCCCATCACACGGTGGAGGATATCGGCATCACCCTGGGTCAGGCGCTTGCCAAGGTGTTGGGGGACAAAAAAGGCATCCGGCGCTATGGCCACGCCTATGTGCCGCTGGACGAAGCCCTGTCACGGGTAGTGGTGGACTTCTCCGGTCGGCCGGGCCTGGAATACCATGTGGATTTTACCCGCGCCCGGATCGGTGACTTCGACGTGGATCTGTTCCTGGAGTTCTTCCGTGGGCTGGTCAATCATGCCGGTATGACCCTGCACATCGATAATCTGCGGGGAGTGAATGCTCATCACCAGGCGGAGACCGTATTCAAGGCGCTGGGCCGGGCATTGCGTATGGCGTTGGAAGCGGATCCCCGGATGACTGACAGGGTGCCCTCGACCAAGGGTTCCCTCTAACTCGATTCGTAGAGAGTAGTAAATCGATGAGCCAGAGAATTACCGTAATCGATTACGGGATGGGCAACCTGCGTTCCGTCGCCAAGGCGGTTGAGCATGTAGCCAATAAGGGTGACGAGATCCTGGTTACCGATGATCCCAGGCTGATCCTGGATTCGGATCGGATACTGTTTCCCGGCCAGGGGGCTGCACGGGACTGCATGGCGGCAATCTCCGATCACCACCTGAACAAGGCGGTGCTGGATGCGGCCGCCAGCAAGCCCTTTCTCGGGATCTGCATGGGTCAGCAGGTGCTGCTGGAGTTCAGCGAGGAGAACGGCGGCACCAAATTGCTCGGACTCTATCCGGGAAAGGTACGTCGTTTCCCGGGTGGCCGGGGGCCGGACGGCGAGATGCTGAAGATCCCCCACATGGGCTGGAACCAGGTGCATCAAACTTACGAGCACCCTCTCTGGCAGGGGATAAAACAGGACAGCCGCTTCTATTTCGTGCACAGCTACTATGTGGACCCTGCGGATGCGGCGCTGACGGCGGCGACCACCGATTTCGGCATTACCTTCCCCAGCGCGGTTGCCGACAAAAATCTGTTCGCGGTGCAGTTTCACCCTGAAAAGAGCGCGGATGCCGGGCTGCAATTGCTGAAGAATTTCGTGAATTGGCAGGTTTAAATTTTTACCACAGAGGCCACAGAGTGCACAGAGGTTTCTATGTCTCACTTTCCTTTATGGAATCATGCATAGAAACTCAGGAAATAAGTCTACTTGTGGTTAAAAAACAGGATTACTATCGTGCTTTTGATACCCGCAATCGATCTCAAAGACGGCAAATGTGTGCGCCTGCGCCAGGGGCGTATGGAGGACGACACGGTGTTCTCCGACAACCCGGTGGAGATGGCTGCCCGTTGGGTGGAGGCAGGCGGTCGCCGGTTGCATCTGGTGGATCTGAATGGCGCCTTTGCCGGTGAACCGGTGAACGGTGAGGTGATTCGCGCCATTGCCGAGGCCTACCCGGCGGTGCCGATTCAGGTGGGTGGGGGGATTCGCGATGAAGCAACCATCGAGGCCTACCTCAAGGCGGGTGTTACCTATTGCATTATCGGTACTCAGGCGGTCAAGGAACCGGCGTTCGTGACCCGGGCCTGCAAGGCCTTCCCCGGTCATGTCATCGTCGGCCTGGACGCCAAGCAGGGCATGGTGGCGATCAACGGCTGGGCGGAGGTGACCGATCAGGAGGTGACCGAACTGGCCAGGCGCTTCGAGGATGACGGGGTCTCCGCCATCGTGTACACCGATATCGGCCGGGACGGGATGATGACCGGCCCGAATATCGAGGCCACCACAGCACTGGCAAATGCTATCCGGATTCCAGTCGTGGCTTCCGGCGGCATCACCAACATCGGCGACATCGAGGCGCTGTGTAAAGCGGAGACCTCGAATATCACCGCGGCTATCACCGGCCGCGCGATCTATGAGGGAACCCTCGACTTTGCCGCAGGCCAGAAACTGGCGGATGAGTTCTGTGGTTGAGCCGCGGTCTTCAAACAATTGAAACTGAATTAAAGCATCATGTTAGCTAAACGCATCATACCCTGTCTCGATGTAGACGCCGGCCGGGTGGTCAAGGGCGTCAAGTTCGTGGAGATCCGCGACGCCGGTGATCCGGTGGAGGTCGCGCGCCGTTACAACGAGGAAGGGGCGGACGAGATCACCTTTCTCGACATCACCGCCAGTTCGGATGACCGGGATACCATCGTGCATGTGGTGGAGCAGGTGGCCAGCGAGGTCTTCATACCGCTCACCGTAGGTGGTGGGATTCGTACCGTGGAGGATGTGCGGCGCATGCTCAATGCCGGCGCCGATAAGGTGGGAATCAACACCGCGGCGGTGTTCAATCCGGAATTCGTCAAAATTGCTGCGGAGCGTTTCGGCTCCCAGTGCATTGTGGTGGCGATCGACGCCAAGCAGGTCAGCCGTGAGGGCGAGCCCCTGAAGTGGGAGATCTTCACCCATGGCGGACGCAAGCCCACCGGCATTGACGCCATTGAATGGGCGCGAAAGATGGCCGACTATGGCGCTGGCGAGATCCTGCTCACCAGCATGGATCGTGACGGCACCAAGATCGGCTTCGATAACAAGCTCACCCGGGCCATCGCCGAGGCGGTGCCGATCCCGGTAATCGCCTCCGGGGGGGTAGGCAATCTGCAGCACCTGGTGGATGGGGTGAAGCTGGGTGCGGCGGACGCAGTGCTGGCCGCCAGCATCTTCCATTTCGCCGAGTACAGTATTGAAGAGGCCAAGCGATTCATGCAGGACCAGGGTGTGGAGGTGCGTTTATGAGCTGGCTTGATGAGATCAAATGGGATAAGGACGGCCTGCTGCCGGCTATAGCACAGGAGACCGGTACAGGTACTATTCTGATGCTGGCCTGGATGAACCGCGAGGCCCTGCAATTGACCGAGCAGACCGGTCATGCAGTCTATTTTTCGCGCTCCCGCCAGAAGCTCTGGCACAAGGGTGAGGAGTCGGGACACCAGCAGGTCGTGAAGTCGATCCGGGTCGACTGCGATGCGGATGTGGTGTTGCTGGAGGTGGAACAGAAGGGTGGAATCGCCTGTCATACCGGGCGTCACAACTGCTTCTTCCGGGAACTGCAGGACGGCTCCTGGAGCGAAGTTCTGCCGGTGTTGAAAGATCCTAAACAGATCTATAAATAACTCAAGTATTCAGCATGAATGATGTACTGACACAACTGGCCCAGGTGCTGGAGGAGCGCAAGCTTGCGGATCCCGGCAGCTCCTATGTGGCCAAACTCTATGCCAAGGGCCTGGATGCAATCCTCAAGAAAATCGGTGAAGAGGCTACTGAAACAGTAATGGCCGCCAAGGATGGGGTGGCGGAAAAAATTGTCTACGAGACTGCGGATCTCTGGTTTCATAGTATGGTCTTGCTGGCGCATCAGGGATTGGGGCCGGATGATGTGCTGCAGGAGCTGCAGCGGCGTTTCGGTCTCTCCGGTCTGCAAGAAAAAGCGGGCCGGGAAGAATAGTTCCGGAATCTAATGAGTCGACAAATGTCTGGAAGCAGGCAGAATCCTGGCTGGTTACCCAGCCGGTAACTGGGGTATTATCCTTGGGTTAATGGCCTGGAACTAGCGGGCGGCTCTCAATTTTACCTAATTACAGTCGGCGTACAGCCGGGAAGTGGAGAAAATTATGGGTATTGGTGGTATCAGTATCTGGCAGCTGTTGATCATTCTGGCCATTGTCCTGCTGTTGTTCGGCACCAAACGGCTGAAGAATATCGGGGGTGATATCGGGGGTGCGATCAAGGGCTTCAAGAAATCCATGTCGGAAGGGGAAAAGCCGGAAGAGAAAGCCGACCAGATTGAAAAATCCGCAGGCACGACAGTGGAGGGTGAAGTGACCTCCAAGGAAAAGGACAAGACCTGAACAGCGCAATGTGTGAGTCCTGAGCTATGTTTGACGTCGGTTTCTGGGAACTGAGTGTGATTGCGATCGTGGCATTGGTCGTGATCGGCCCGGAGCGGTTGCCCAAGGTGGCGCGCACTGCCGGTCACTGGTTAGGCCGGGGCCGGCGGTTCGTGGCCAGTGTGAAGGCGGATATCGACAAGGAGATCAAGGCGGAGGAGCTGAAACAGATTTTGGAGCAGCAGACCAGAAAGGCCAACCCCCTGCATGAGATTATCGAAGAGACGGAGCAGGAGTTTGAATCGATCAAACGCAGCACCGGAAAGATGGCTGCTGATTCAAAAGCACAGCTCGAGGGACAATCGACCTCTGGCGATAAGAAGTAATTATCAATCAACAGTTGCGTAAGTAATCGCATGCCTGAACTCGTGCCACGCTATGAATACATCCCTGTACGCTCGACGACCGGGTCCTTTCCGTCGACGGCCACGGCCTCAAGCATGCTTACTTGCGGGACAATTAATACAATACAATGACGGCTGACAGCCAAACCCCATCCCCAGAACAACCCCTGGTTGCACATCTCCTGGAACTGCGTGACCGGGTGCTGCGCATGGTGCTGGCGGTGCTGGCGGTGTTTCTGGTGTTGTTTCCGTTTGCCAATGATCTCTACATCCTGGTCTCCGAACCACTGAGACAAACCCTGCCGGCCGGCAGCAGCATGATCTCCACCAAGCCGATCGACCCTTTTCTGATTCCTTTCAAGCTGAGCCTGCAACTGGCCATTTTTATCGCGATACCCTTTATTCTCTATCAGTTCTGGGCCTTTGTGGCGCCGGGGCTCTACAAGCATGAGAAAAAGCTGGTGATGCCGTTGCTGGTCTCCAGCACCCTGCTGTTCTATCTGGGTATGGCGTTCGCCTATTTCGTGGTCTTCCCGCTGGTATTTGCTTTCCTCACCAGCACCGCGCCGGAAGGCATAGAGATATCCACCGATATGGGCAGTTATCTCGACTTTGTGATGACCCTTTTCTTTGCCTTTGGGGTGGCCTTCGAGGTTCCAATCGCCACCATCATCCTGGTCTGGATGGGGATCACCACCCCTGAGAGCCTGAGACAGAAGCGGCCCTATGTGATCGTCGGCGCCTTTGTCGCGGGCATGTTTCTCACCCCGCCGGATGTGATCTCCCAGACATTGCTGGCCCTGCCGATGTGGGTGCTGTTCGAGCTGGGGCTTATCTTCTCCAAGGGCTTCGTAAGAGACCGCGAGGAGGTGGAGGAAGCAGCCACATCTGAGGTGATACCGGCTACTGAGACTGCATCCGCTTCCACTGCTGCTGGTAATGCAGCTGCAACAACGACCGCACCGGTGGGAGCCGATATTGACCCTGCCGGCGACGTCATCGACCCCGACCGTTTCGTCCCCCTGTCGGATGAAGAGATGGAGGCTGAACTGGATGCCATCGAAGAGGATGAGGAGGACGAGGAGCTGTCAGCGGCGGATAAGCTGCAGCATGTCCAGACCCTGCGTGATGCGGGTGAAGTCGAACAGGCCAGAGAGCTGCTGTATGAGATCCTCGAGGATGGGGATGCTGACCAGCGCCGGGTAGCCAGGAATATCCTGGCCCAGCTGGATACCCCTTAAGCTCAGGCGTTCAGCGATACCGCAGACGGGTGCCATGCACCAGGGAGAGGGTAATCTCCTCCGGTGCCAGCTCTTTCGGGAAATAGGTGCCGGAAATCTTGGCGCCATTGATACTGGCCCCTTCGAGCAGGGTTTGCTGCAGATCCAGACCCCGTAAATCAGTCTGCCGCAGGTAGGTATCGCTCAGATCCAGCCCTTTCACATTGATCTTTCGCAGATCAAGTCCGCGCAGATCGGTGCCCTGCAGATGGCAGGTTTCACCCGCCGCACGGCGTTGGTTGAACTCGGCGCTCTTCTCATCCCGCAACAGTTGATACATCGGGTCCTGCTTGATCTCGGGTTTCTGCATGGTTCTCGTTCCTGAATATGATATGTGGCTGACGCTTCTCTGTGTGAAGAATAGACAAGATTATGACAAGTGGTTCAAGCAGAAAACTGCTGGCCGGTCATGTTTCCCATTATCCGCATTGTGGAAAGGAAAATCCGTCAATTTCAAAATGCTGGCCTGTTCCTGTTGCACATCATCCCGCTCAAGCCCTTGCGGCTATTGACTTGACCTGCTCCAGTTCGACGAGCAGTTCCGCAAGCGGCGGTATGTCGTCATTGCGCTCCAGCATGGTGGGGACGGGACCGCACTTGCCGATGAGCTTGAGGTAGAGCTCCCAGATCGGGTCTGGGGTGCTCTCACTGCCTGTATCCCACTCATATTCGGACTTGTTGATCAGCGGCGCAAGATGGATCTGCCAGATGCGTTCTGCGGGCAGATTATCGACATAGATAGCGGGCGCGAAGCCCTGTGCCACGCCATTCAGAATGATGTTGTTCAGGTCCAGCAGGATCAGTGAGTCGGAGGCCTCCGCAATTTGCGTGACAAACTCCCATTCAGGCATCTCACCTGCACTCTGAGGGTGGATGCCTGAAACATTTTCCAGTAAAAGCTGCCGGCCCAGGGCCTCCTGCACAGTCCTGATCCGGGGGATCAGATAGTCGATCATCTCTTGGGTGTGGGGCAGGGGGCGCAGGTCATAACTGTGGGACATGCCTGGGAGCGTCCAGCAGAGGTGGTCTGAGATGAGCGCCGGTTGGATCCTCTCCGCCAGCGCCTTGAGCTGGCTCAGGTAGTCAAGGTCGAGTGGATCAGGGCCACCCACCGAGAGCGCTCCGCCATGCATCACCAGGGGATAGTGTTCACGAATCTGCTCCAGTTCGGCCAGTCGCCCGGCGTCTGCGCTCAGGTACCAGTCGGAGAGGATCTCCAGCCAGTCGATTGCAGGCCTTTCCTCGATCAGTGGCCCGATCATCTCCCGTCTCAAACCGAGACCGAAACCAAGATTGGGGCGTTTGGCTGCTGTGGTTGGGGAATCCATTGCCGTGAGATCAGTGCAGGGCATTGAACATACGGTTGCGGTAACGTTTTACCAGTTCACCCTCGCCGCCGAGCAGATCAAATACCTGCAACATGCCCTTGCGTCCCGCGTCGTCGCCATATTCCCGGTCTTTCTGCATCAGCTTGAGCAGCAGTTCCAGGGCCTGCTCATAATCAGTCTGCATGATGTGGTGGCATGCCAGCTGGTAAAGCGCTGCGCTGTTGGTCGGGTCCTGGGCAAGTATTCGTTCAAGCTCTTCCACCGCTGGAGCCTCACTTGTGGCACGGTCGAATTTGATGCGGGCCAGCATCGCGACCACCTCCGGTTTCTCCTGCTCCTCTGCGGGAAGTTCCTCCAGCAGGCGCTCTGCATCCGCCAGTTCCCCCAGGGTGGCCTTGTATCGGGCATAGGAGAGTTTGACCCGGGGATTTTCCGGGTCCATCAGATTGGCCTGGTTGATCAGCTCCCCGGCCTGTTGTGCATCCCCCTGCAGTAACAAGGCATCGGCTTGGTCGAGCAGCAGGTCTGACTCCCGCGGGATATGTTTGTCGAGGAAGGCGCGGACCTCGGCCTCCGGCAGAGCGCCCATGAACTCATCCACCGACTGCCCATTGCGAAACAGCTTCACCGTCGGCAGGCTGCGGATGCCGAACTGTGCCGCCAGCTCCCGCTGCTCCTCTGTATTAACCTTGGCAAGGATGAATTTACCTTGATACTCATCCGCCAGCTTGGCCAGCAGCGGCATCAGGGACTTGCAGGGCGCGCACCAGTCGGCCCAGAAATCGACCAGTAGCGGACGTTTGTGGGAGCCATCCAGGACGACCTGAGAGAAATTTTCTTCAGTGACCTCGAAACTATAGGGTGATTCAGCCATATTCTCACAATCCAATAAGATTCAAATGCTATTCGTCTATTATACCGATTGTTCTCGAGATACAAGTTGCTTCAACCCAACATGGGTTTTCGAGCCTGATAGGGTAATCATGGGAGTTTTTGATCCCTCCCCATCTATCGTGAGGCTGGCCGTGACAGACGCGAGGGTGTCGTATTGCAAATGCTGAACAGGTCTCCGGATTGAGTCGGGCCTCTCTAAAAACCCGTGCAACGTGTTTTTCCCGCTTGAATTTTCCTTACCTTGAACCCATTGATAGTGAAAGCCGAAACTTCAAGGGATACCTGAATCATGTCTGAAACTCTGCATATCGTTTGCCCTCACTGCGACGGCGTCAACCGTGTGCCGGCCTCGCGCCTGGCGGAGGGTGGAAACTGCGGCAAGTGCCATCAGGCGTTGTTTGACAGCAAGCCCCTGGCACTGAATGCCGGTCGTTTTGCCCGCCATCTGCAAAACAGCGATATACCGCTGCTGATCGATTTCTGGGCGCCCTGGTGTGGTCCGTGCAAGATGATGGCGCCGGCCTTTGAGCGGGCCGCCGCGCTGCTGGAACCCGCAGTCCGGCTGGTGAAGGTGAATACGGAGGAGGAGCAGCAGCTTGGCGCCCAATATGGCATCCGCAGCATTCCAACCCTGATGTTGATGCGCAACGGACGTGAAGTGGCGCGCCAGCCCGGCGCCATGGATGTGGGCGGTATCGTGAACTGGACAAAGCAACAACTTGCTTGAGCCGAGACCGTTTGTCCAGGGGACAAGCACAGCCAGGCGAACGACCGGGCAGGATCTCCGGGGTGGGATTGATTGAGAGCGCAGGGGTTGCATCAAGCATGGCTGCGGATAGACAGACTCACTGCCAACAAGTAAAATCATCCCGGTTTGAAGGGAGTGGGCTTCTTCTGAGCGTACCGTGAAGCTGATGTGTGATTGAGTGCGACCCTTCTGAATCCGAACTAAATTCCATAATAGAGAGGGTGAACCTTAGGGTTCGCCCTTTTTCGCGCGCCTGTAACGGAGGATTTCTTGACAAAACCAGCCCTTCTGATCCTTGAAGACGGCACCTTGTTTCGTGGAGAAGCCATCGGTGCTGATGGTCAGTCTGTGGGTGAGGTGGTGTTCAACACCGCGATGACCGGTTACCAGGAAATTCTGACCGATCCCTCCTACAGCCGGCAGATCGTAACCCTGACCTACCCGCACATCGGCAATACCGGGGTCAATCAGGATGATGAAGAGTCCAGTCATATCCATGCGGCCGGCCTGGTGATCCGCGATCTGCCCCTGCTGACCAGTAACTGGCGCAGCGAAGAGTCACTGGATGGTTACCTGCGGCGCAATAATGTCCTTGCCATTGCCGGTATCGATACCCGCAAACTGACCCGCATCCTGCGGGAGAAGGGCGCGCAGAACGGCTGCATACAGGCGGGCGATGCGCTTGACGAACAGGCCGGGCTGAAGGCGGCCAAGGCCTTTCCCGGATTGAAGGGGATGGATCTGGCGAAAGAGGTGACCACGCACACCCCCTATGAGTGGGCCCAGGGCACCTGGTCGCTGGAGGGCGGCATGCCGGAGGCGCTTCATCCGATCGATGAGAAGCTGCCCCTGCATGTGGTGGCCTACGACTATGGTGTGAAGCGCAACATCCTGCGCATGCTGGTGGATCGCGGCTGCAGATTGACCGTGGTGCCCGCACAGATGCCTGCCGGTGAGGTGCTGGCACTCAAGCCGGACGGGGTGTTTCTTTCCAACGGGCCGGGTGATCCGGAACCCTGTGAGTACGCCATCGAGGCGATCCAGGAGATAGTCGAGTCAGGCCTGCCGGTATTCGGTATCTGTCTCGGTCACCAGCTGTTGTCGCTGGCCAGCGGGGCGAAGACCGTGAAGATGAAATTTGGTCATCATGGCGCCAACCACCCGGTGCAGGACCTCGCCACAGACCGGGTTATGATCAGCAGCCAGAATCACGGTTTTGCGGTGGATGAGAAAAGCCTGCCGGAAAATCTGCAAGCGACCCATCGCTCCCTGTTTGACGGTTCTCTGCAGGGTATCCAGCGTTCAGACAGACCTGCGTTCGGTTTTCAGGGGCACCCGGAAGCCAGCCCGGGTCCCCATGATGTAGCGCCGGTTTTCGATCACTTCATCCAGCTGATGTCGAACAAGTAACTGCGCAAGCCCCAGTGATGCTGAGGTTGCGTGGGTGATCGATGCAAAACTGGTAAGGCTGACATATTGATTAAATATTCATTTTTACTGCACCTTCGCGGCCAAGATTAAACAATGCCTAGACGAACAGATATACAAAGCATCCTCATTATCGGCGCCGGACCTATCGTGATCGGCCAGGCCTGCGAGTTCGACTATTCCGGTGCTCAGGCCTGCAAGGCGTTACGTGAGGAAGGTTTCAGGGTGATCCTGGTGAACTCCAATCCGGCCACCATCATGACTGACCCGGACATGGCGGACGCGACCTATATCGAGCCCATCACCTGGGAGACCCTGGAGCGCATCATCGAGAAGGAGCGTCCGGATGCCCTGCTGCCCACCATGGGTGGTCAGACTGCCCTCAACAGCGCCCTGGACCTGGTGCGTGAAGGGGTGCTGGCCAAATACGGCGTGGAAATGATCGGTGCCTCCCGGGAAGCCATCGACAAGGCCGAGGACCGGGACCTGTTTCGCAAGGCGATGCGCAAGATCGGTCTGGACATGCCCAGGTCTGCTATCGCCCACAGCATGGAAGAGGCCGAGCAGGTGCAGGTCAGCATCGGTTTTCCCACCATCATCCGGCCCTCCTTCACGATGGGCGGCAGCGGCGGCGGTATTGCCTACAATCCAGAGGAATTCATCGAGATCTGCGAACGCGGGCTGGATCTTTCTCCCACCAATGAGCTGCTCATCGAGGAGTCGATCCTTGGCTGGAAGGAGTTCGAGATGGAAGTGGTGCGGGACCGCAAGGACAACTGCATCATCATCTGCTCTATCGAGAATTTTGATCCCATGGGGGTGCATACCGGCGACTCCATCACTGTCGCCCCGGCGCAGACCCTGACGGATAAGGAGTATCAGATCATGCGCGACGCCTCCCTGGCGGTGTTGCGCGAGATCGGCGTAGAGACCGGCGGCTCCAATGTGCAGTTCGCCATCAACCCCGAAAACGGGCGCATGATCATCATTGAGATGAACCCTCGGGTATCCCGCTCATCGGCGCTGGCTTCCAAGGCTACCGGCTTTCCCATCGCCAAGGTGGCGGCCAAGCTGGCAGTGGGCTACACCCTGGACGAACTGCAGAATGAGATTACCGGTGGCGCCACACCGGCTTCTTTCGAGCCCAGCATCGACTATGTGGTGACCAAGGTGCCGCGCTTCGCCTTCGAGAAATTTCCCCAGGCGGATGACCGGCTCACCACCCAGATGAAGTCGGTAGGTGAGGTAATGGCGATCGGCCGCACTTTCCAGGAATCTCTGCAAAAGGCCTTGCGGGGTCTGGAAATTAGCAAATACGGGCTCTCCGAGGTGCTCGATCTTGAGGGTTCGAGCGCCAGGGACAAATTGGTTCGGGAACTCCGCCTGCCGGGACCGGAACGCATCTGGTATGTGGCTGAGGCTTTCCGCATGGGCATGAGCCTGGATGAGGTCTTCGATCACAGTAAGATCGATGCCTGGTTCCTGGTGCAGATCGAGGAACTGGTGAATATCGAGCGGGATGTCGCCGGACAGGGGCTGGAAGCGCTGGATGGCGAACGTCTGAGATACCTCAAGCGCAAGGGTTTTGCCGATCGCCGTCTCGCCACCCTGGTGGAGTCCACCGAGGGGGAGATTCGCCGCCGTCGTCACGCCGCAGGGGTGCGCCCGGTCTTCAAACGGGTCGATACCTGTGCTGCGGAATTTGCCACCAGTACTGCCTACATGTACTCCACTTATGAAGAGGAGTGCGAGTCACGGCCTACCGACCGCAAGAAGATCATGGTGTTGGGGGGTGGCCCGAACCGCATCGGCCAGGGCATAGAGTTTGACTACTGTTGCGTGCATGCAGCTTTCGCCATGCGTGAGGATGGCTATGAGACCATCATGGTCAACTGCAACCCGGAAACGGTTTCCACCGACTACGATACTTCCGACCGGCTCTACTTCGAACCCCTGACGCTGGAGGATGTGCTCGAGGTCATCGACAAGGAACGGCCTACCGGCGTCATCGTGCAGTACGGCGGTCAGACGCCACTCAAACTGGCGCGGGATCTGGAAGCCGCCGGAGCGCCGATCATCGGCACCAGCCCCGACTCCATCGATCTGGCGGAGGATCGCGAACGTTTCCAGCAGCTGGTGGAGAAACTGAAACTGCGTCAGCCGCCCAACCGCACCGCGACCGAGGCGGAACAGGCGGTCAGACTGGCGTTGGAGATCGGCTACCCGCTGGTGGTGCGTCCGTCCTATGTACTGGGCGGCCGAGCCATGGAAATCGTGCATGGTGAAGAGGACCTGCGCCGCTACATGCGAGAGGCGGTGAGCGTCTCCAATGATTCACCGGTGCTGCTGGACCGTTTCCTGGACGATGCCATCGAGGTGGATGTGGATGCGATCTGCGACGGCAAGGATGTGCTGATCGGCGGCATCATGGAGCATATCGAACAGGCGGGGGTTCATTCCGGTGATTCCGCCTGCTCTTTACCGCCTTACACTCTATCGGCCTCGGTCCAGGACCGCATGCGGGAGAAGATTCGTCAATTGGCCCTGGAGCTCAAGGTGATTGGGTTGATGAACACCCAGTTTGCCATCAAGGATGATCATATCTATCTGTTGGAGGTCAATCCCAGGGCCTCGCGCACCGTGCCCTTTGTCTCCAAGGCCACCGGCCTGCAGCTTGCCAAGGTGGCGGCGCGCTGTATGGTGGGTGTCACCCTGGAGCAGCAGGGCGTGACCCGGGAGGTGATACCTGTCAACTATTTCGTCAAGGAAGCGGTCTTCCCCTTCGTCAAATTTCCTGGCGTGGACACCGTGCTGGGGCCGGAGATGAAGTCCACCGGCGAGGTGATGGGGGTTGGCAGAACTTTCGGCGAGGCCTTCAATAAGTCGATTCTTGGCGCCGGTTCCCGGCTGCCCAGGAGTGGCCGGGCGCTGCTCAGCGTGCGGGATGCAGACAAAAACCGCGCCGTGCAGGTGGCGGAGGATCTGGCGGATTTTGGTTTCGAACTGTATGCCACGGGAGGCACCGCGAAGGCCATTCAGGATGCGGGGATAGCCTGTAAGCGGGTCAATAAGGTCAAGGAGGGTCGGCCGCATATCCTGGATATGATCAAGAACCGGGAAGTCAATTTTATCGTCAATACCACCGAAGGCGCGCAGGCGATTACAGATTCAGCGGAGATACGCCGTGCAGCATTGCAGCACAAAGTGACCTACACCACGACGATATCCGGCGCCGAGGCGACTTGCCTGGCGTTGAAGCAGTTGGATGAAGTGAGTATCAATCGCCTGCAGGATCTGCACGGCTGATTTCTAGCAGCGCCTGGCGTTGTGCGGATTATTGGGTAATGCCGATCCACGCTTATGGGAGCTGCCGCGGCATCCGGCCGTCCATCTGGATCAATCCGGGGACTACTTTTTAGGAAACCCCAAAATATAATGTGGTACATATTCGGCAGAGCGTACGAAAATGGACTTTTGATTAGTTATCAGAACTTGAGAATATTGAGGATTTATCAATGAGCAAAGTACCTCTGACCGCCAAAGGCGCAGAGAATCTACGAACTGAACTCGAAGAACTGAAACGGGTAGCCCGCCCCAAAGTTATCAAGGCGATTGCCGATGCGCGTGCGCATGGTGACCTGAAGGAGAACGCGGAATATCATGCCGCCCGGGAGCAGCAGAGCTTTATCGAGGGACGGATCAAGGATATCGAAGGCAAGCTTTCGCATGCCCAGATAATCGATGTCACCACCCTGGATGCCGGTGGCAAAGTGGTGTTTGGCGCTACTGTCGACCTCATCGAGCTGGACAATGATGAGGAGTTCACCTATCAGATCGTGGGTGATGACGAGGCTGATATCAAACAGGGTCTGATCTCAGTCAGTTCGCCTATTGCCCGCGCCTTGATCGGTAAGTCAGAGGGTGATGACGTGTTCCTGCAGACCCCGAACGGGCCGAGGGAGTTTGAGATTCTGGACGTGCGTTACGAATAAGACGTGGCTTAACGGTCCGTAAAAAAAGCCGGATTATTCTTCAAACGATAATCCGGTTTTTCTTTTTTTCCGGATTGGGGCGATAGAAGGTCGCCATCCTGCCGATGATCTGGATCAGACTGGCTTTATGTTGTGCGACGATCTGGCCACTGATTTGTTCGCGCTCCGCCTTGTCCGCGCCTGCAAGTTTGACCTTGATGAGTTCATGGGCATCCAGTGCAATATCGATCTCATTGTGGACGTTTTCACTCAGGCCATGCTGACCGACCATAACTACTGGTTTCAGATGATGGGCCTGTTTCTTCAAATCACGGATCTGTTGGGGGCTCAGGTTCATGGTTTCAGCCGGTAGGGTCAAAGGGGCGGCATTCTAACTCAGTTGTGCGCGGTCTTTAAGCAATTTTGAATTCGCTCCGCTCCGGATATCTACTGGAAGGGGCAAATGGCATCCGGATAAATGCATATTTGGATTGTGAAAAAGCGATTGCCAAGATAGTTAAACGAATCATGGATAATGTGTATCGTGTAACGAAGTCTCCAGTCTGGAGACAGTTGAAGGTAATTAAACGATATATTGGCGGTAGTTCGCGGCCAATTGCAGATATTTCCTGAAATCATATGAAGCGTAGTAAAAGCAGTCGACAATGGCTGGACCGGCAATTCAGCGATGACTATGTGAAACGGGCTCAAAAAGAGGGTTACCGTTCCCGTGCCGCCTACAAGCTGCTGGAGATCCAGGAGAGGGACCGGATTATCAAGCCAGGTATGAGGGTGGTGGACCTCGGCGCGGCGCCAGGCGGCTGGTCACAGGTGGCCCGCAAGCTGGTAGGCGAGAAGGGACAGGTGGTTGCTCTGGATATCCTGGAGATGGATCCCATTGCCGGGGTCTCATTCATTCAGGGTGACTTCAGGGAGCCCGGTCCAATGGTCGAGTTACAGGATATCCTTGCGGGTGAAAAGGTTGATCTTGTAATTTCCGATCTGGCTCCCAATATTACAGGTATGTCGAGCGTGGATCAGCCCCGCTCGATGTATCTCTGTGAACTGGCTTGGGATTTTGCCCGTGAAACCCTGCGTCCTGGTGGTGGATTTGTGGTAAAAGTCTTTCAGGGAGCAGGATTTGACCAATACTTGAAGGATCTGCGGGTATCTTTTTCGAAAGTGGTCAGCAGGAAACCCAAATCATCGCGGCCGAAAAGCCGTGAGATCTATCTGGTAGCAGGGAACTTTAAGGTATAGTACCTTACCAACGAATTAACATGCTGGATATCCCTCGGCTAGGTGGGATGACTTGAGAGGTTGAGACGCTTTGAATGACATGGCAAAAAATTTAATTCTCTGGGTGGTGATTGCCATCGTCCTGATGACGGTGTTCAACAACTTTTCCACTCCCACCAAACAGGCCCAGTCCGTCAGCTACTCTGAATTCATCAGTGAAGTGAAGGCCGGGAACGTAAAGGAAGTGACCATCCAGAATGGCCGGGATATCACTGGCGCCATGACCTCAGGTCAGCGTTTCTCCACCTACAGTCCGGGTGACGACGGTCTGGTCAGCGACCTGCTGAACAACAATGTTGAAATCGTCGCAACACCCCCTGAAAAACCGTCATTGTTGATGAATATCCTTATCAACTGGTTTCCGCTGTTTGTGCTGATCGGGCTGTGGATCTTTTTCATGCGCCAGATGCAGGGCGGTGGCGCCGGCCGTGGGGCTATGTCCTTCGGCAAGAGCAAGGCCAGGATGCTCACAGAAGACCAGGTTAAGGTCACCTTCAATGATGTCGCCGGTATCGAAGAGGCAAAGGAGGAGGTCACCGAGATGGTGGATTTCCTGCGCGATCCCTCGAAATTCCAGAAGCTTGGCGGCAAGATTCCCAAGGGTGTCCTGATGCTCGGTTCACCGGGTACCGGTAAAACGCTGCTGGCAAAGGCGATTGCCGGTGAAGCCAAGGTGCCGTTTTTCACCATCTCGGGTTCTGACTTCGTGGAGATGTTCGTGGGTGTCGGCGCCTCCCGGGTGCGGGATATGTTCGAACAGGCGAAGAAACATGCGCCCTGTATCATTTTTATCGACGAAATCGACGCCGTGGGGCGGCACCGTGGCGCCGGACTCGGTGGCGGACATGACGAGCGTGAGCAGACCCTCAATCAGTTGCTGGTGGAGATGGATGGCTTCGAGGGTAATGAAGGCGTCATCGTAATTGCTGCGACCAACCGACCTGATGTGCTGGACCCCGCGCTGCTGCGCCCAGGGCGTTTCGATCGCCAGGTCGTAGTGCCCCTGCCGGATGTGCGTGGCCGCGAGCAGATTCTCAAGGTTCATCTGCGCAAGGTGGCGGCATCGGATGATGTGAAGCCTTCGATCATCGCTCGAGGCACCCCGGGATTTTCCGGTGCGGATCTGGCCAACCTGGTGAATGAGGCGGCGCTGTTTGCGGCGCGCGCCAACAAGACCCATGTGAACATGGAGGAGATGGAGAAGGCCAAAGACAAGATCATGATGGGCGCCGAGCGCCGCACCATGGTGATGAGCGATGACGAGAAAAAGCTGACCGCCTATCATGAGTCCGGACATGCCATCGTGGGGCGTCTGGTGCCCTCGCATGACCCTGTCTACAAGGTCAGCATCATTCCCCGTGGCCGGGCCCTGGGTGTGACTATGTTTCTGCCCGAGCAGGATCGCTACAGTGTGAGTAAGGAGACCCTGGAGAGCCAGATATCAAGCCTGTTCGGTGGTCGAATCGCAGAAGAACTGATCTTTGGCATCGACAAGGTGACCACCGGTGCTTCCAATGACATCAAACGCGCTACCGAACTGGCCCGGAATATGGTGACCAAGTGGGGTTTATCGGAACGCCTGGGTCCGCTGATGTACACCGAAGAGGAGGAAGAGGTCTTCCTCGGTCGTTCTGTCACCCAACACAAAAATGTTTCTGATGACACCGCACACACGATTGATGAGGAGATTCGCAGCTTCATTGACCGTAACTATGAGCGGGCAGACAGAATTCTCAATGAGAACCTCGATAAACTGCACCTGATGGCGGGAGCACTCATGAAATACGAGACTATCGATGCAGAACAGATCGATGACATCATGCAGGGTAAGAAGCCCCGCCCGCCGAAAGATTGGGAAGAGCCGGAAGTAGATTCCGACGACGATACCAAGCCTTCCGGAGAAGCGACCTCATCAGATGATGTCTCCGGCACCATTGGTGGTCCCGCCAACCAGCACTGAGACCTTCCAGAGAATTGATTCTCGATTGTGCAGGAAAGCCTGTTGACCTGGGGGTTCCCCAGGTCATGGGCATACTCAATATCACCCCAGACTCTTTTTCTGATGGCGGACATTTCTTGCGCAGAGATGCCGGTTTATCACGTGCCCGGCAAATGGTCGAAGAAGGGGCGGCGATTATTGACATAGGTGGGGAGTCAACCCGGCCCGGAGCCCGGCCGGTCTCGGTTCAGGAGGAACTTGACAGAGTCATCCCCGTCATAGAATTGCTTTCCGCCGAACTGTCTGTTCCGATCTCGATCGATACCAGTAAGGCCGCTGTGATGCGTGAAGCAGTAAGCGCGGGCGCCGGACTGATCAACGATGTGCTGGCACTGCAGGCTGAGGGGGCTCTGGCGGCGGCAGTGGATTCGCATGTGCCGGTCTGCCTGATGCACATGCAGGGTGAGCCCCGCACCATGCAGCAATCCCCCGAGTATCCTGATGTGGTGGCGGATGTGAAGAGATTTCTCGCACAGCGGGTGCAGGCCTGTCTGGATGCCGGCGTATTGCAGGAGCATCTCTTGATCGATCCCGGATTCGGTTTTGGCAAGACCCTTGAGCATAATCTTTTGTTGTTGAAGAATCTGAGAAAGATTGGCGAACTAAAGACGCCGCTGTTGGTGGGGCTCTCAAGAAAATCGATGATCGGTACGCTACTAGGTGATGCGTCAGTCGAGAAACGCCTTTTTGGGAGTATTGCCGCGGCGGTAATGGCAGTGCTTGAAGGTGCTTCAGTTATCAGGACGCATGATGTCCGGGCGACGCTTGATGCACTCAAGGTGACCACCGCTGTTATGTCCTCCTGAGTTCTTGGCTGATTCAGAATAGGCGTCAGATTAAAGCCATGCATGTATGGCCTGCGTGAATATCTTTTGCCGGGGCCACGTAAAACATTTAGAGAGAAGAGTAAGTGAGCCGAAAATATTTTGGAACAGACGGTGTCCGGGGGCGGTTTGGAGAAGGTCCGATCACGCCTGAATTTGTACTCAAGCTGGGCTGGGCTGTTGGCCGGGTGCTGGGAGACCAGACCAAGAGTCGTGTCTTGATCGGCAAGGATACGCGTATTTCAGGCTATCTTCTGGAATCGGCCCTGGAAGCGGGCCTGGCCGCGGCCGGTGTGAATATCACCCTGCTGGGACCGATGCCGACGCCGAGTGTCGCCTACCTGACCCGTACCCTGCATGCCCAGGCTGGCATAGTCATCAGCGCCTCGCACAATCCGTTTCAGGATAACGGTATCAAATTCTTTTCCCGCGATGGTCTTAAATTGCCCGACGAAGTCGAGAGTGAGATAGAGGCGGAAATGGAAAAACCCCTTACCACAGTGGATTCATCTAAGCTGGGCAGAGCTGAAAAAATGGATGCGGAAGGGCGTTATATTGAATTTTGTAAAAGCACCGTGCCACTCAAGACCCAGTTCCGGGGCATGAAGATTGTCGTCGACTGCGCAAACGGCGCCGCCTATAACATTGCGCCTTATGTTTTCGATGAGATGGGGGCTGAGGTGATCGCCATCGGTAATAAGCCGAATGGATTCAATATCAATGACGGAGTCGGTTCCACCTATCCGGAATATCTCAAAGCTGCAGTTCTCGAGCATCGCGCTGATCTGGGTGTGGCCCTCGATGGTGACGGTGATCGTCTGATTATGGTGGATGATCAAGGGATGGAAGTGGATGGAGATGAGATACTCTATATCATTGCCCGTTCCAGGATGCGCCAGGGAAGACTCAAAGGAGCCGTGGTCGGGACGTTGATGAGCAACCTTGGATTGGAGCATGCCCTGCGCGAACACGGCGTGGTATTTGAGCGCACCCAGGTGGGCGACCGCTATATCATGGAGCGCTTGAGGCAGAAAGGCTGGATGTTGGGTGGGGAGCAGTCGGGCCACATCCTCTGTCTGGATAAAACCACGACAGGAGATGGCATTGTTTCGGCACTGCAGGTGCTGGCTGAGGTCCATACCTCGGGGCGCACGTTGCGTGAATTGACCGCAGGAATGAAAAAATACCCTCAGAAGCTGGTGAATGTGAAACTGGGCAATAAATCACCGGCTGAGGTCATGCAGGCGGATGCGGTGAAGAAATCCGTCCGCGAAGCCGAGGTGGAAATGGGTAATTCTGGTCGTGTGTTGCTGCGGCCATCGGGCACCGAGCCGTTGATTCGAATCATGCTGGAAGGGAAGGAGGCAGGCCAGGTCGATCAATTGACAGGAAATATTGCAGATGCCGTCCAGGAATACGTCAATAGCTAAATAGCTAGCTACCCGATAAGGAGATTGATTTAAAGCGCGCGGGCCGTTAAGCTAGCGCGCTTTCATTTTTTACTCTAGGAGAGAGCAGCATGCGGCAGCCGTTTGTGGCAGGTAATTGGAAAATGAACGGTTCCCTCGAATCTGTTAGGGAGCTGCTTGATGGAATTAAACGCGGTATCGGTGATGTGAAGGTTGCAGAGGTTGCAGTTTGCCCCTCTTATATCTTCATTCCTGAAGCGCAGCAGCAACTTGCAGGGAGTGGGGTTGCCTGGGGTGGTCAGGATCTCTCTACAGAGTCGTCAGGGGCCTATACGGGTGAAATTTCCGCTTCGATGCTGAATGATTTTGCCTGTAAATATGTGATCGTCGGTCACTCCGAGCGCCGCACCTACCACGCTGAGAGTGATGAGCAGGTGGCGAAGAAATATGCAGTGGCGCGGGCTGCCGGGCTGGTGCCCATTCTCTGCGTGGGGGAGACCCTTGAAGAGCGTGAGGGTGGCATCACCGAGCAAGTCGTGGCCCGTCAGCTCGATGCCGTGATTGAACTGGAGGGCGTGGATGCCCTGGCAGGTGGCGTCATCGCTTATGAGCCCGTGTGGGCGATCGGCACCGGCATGACGGCATCTCCGGAACAAGCGCAGGATGTGCATGCCTTTATTCGCAGCCGCGTGGCGGCAAAGAGCGCAGAGGTCGCTGAGGGCGTGAGGATTCTTTATGGTGGATCCATGAAACCAGGAAATGCCAAAGAGCTTATGGGCAAGCCGGATATTGACGGCGGCCTGATTGGTGGTGCAGCCCTCCAGGCTGAGGATTTCCTGGGTATCTGTACCGCTGCAAATTAATTTAACGGGCAAGATTCGATATGCAGACAATTCTTGTAGTGATACATCTCTTTCTGGCAATCGGACTGGTTGGTCTGATACTGATTCAGCATGGGAAGGGTGCGGATGCAGGTGCTGCATTTGGCAGTGGTGCTTCGGCAACGGTGTTTGGGGCCCAGGGTTCAGCTTCATTTCTGACCCGGACGACAGCAGTTCTTGCCGCCCTGTTCTTTATCACCAGCATGGTGCTGGCCTATTTCGCGGCTCAGACACGGGACACTACCGGTCTCATGGAATCGATGCAGCCCTCGGCAGAGGTCAGGGTCGAGCAAGGTGATGTGCCGTTTGTCCCTGCGGCATCGGATGTCCCGGTTATACCTGCCGCTGAGCCAGCGCCTGCTGCTGAACCAGCGCCTGTGGTTGAGACCCCTTTGACCGAGAGTAAAGAATAAGCTTTAAAAAATTGCCGATGTGGTGGAATTGGTAGACACGCTATCTTGAGGGGGTAGTAGCGTAAGCTGTGCCGGTTCAAATCCGGCCATCGGCACCATCTCATAAACGGTATTGCACCCAAGTTGGGCAATGCCGTTTTTTTATGTCACAAAAATAACTATAACTTATTGATATTTATCATAATGTGGGATTCTCCTGGGGTTGACAGAAGTATGCCACTGGAATAGACTTCCCGCTGCTTCAGATAATTCGCTTATGCGGAATGACTGATCGTCACGGGAGGAAAGCATCACCATGCTTGAAAATTATTTGCCCATCCTGATATTTCTGGCGCTTGCCTTCATTATTGGTGGCGTTGTCATAGGTATGGGGTTTCTTCTCGGCACCCGTAAGCCGGACAGCGAAAAACTCTCCCCCTACGAATGTGGTTTTGAGGCATTCGAAGATGCGCGCATGAAGTTTGATGTGCGTTACTATCTCGTGGCAATCCTGTTTATCATCTTCGATCTTGAAATAGCCTTTCTGTTCCCTTGGGCCGTGGTGCTGGATGAGATCGGCATGGTCGGCTTTCTCGCCATGATGGTCTTTCTTGGAATTCTCGTAATCGGATTCATCTACGAGTGGAAGAAAGGGGCTCTGGAATGGGAGTAGCCGTGCGAGCAGCGAGCAGGGGCCCCGTGGAACGGGGATGCGAACGACCGCGAGTCGCGGCCCGCCGTGTCCCAAGCCATCCCCGAACGATTCTTCATAGTAGTACGGAGACGGCCGTGCGAGCAGCGAGCAGGGGCCCCGTGGAACGGGGATGCGAACGACCGCGAGTCGCGGCCCGCCGTGTCCCAAGCCATCCCCGAACGATTCATCATAGTAGTGCGGAGACGGCCGTGCGAGCAGTGAGCAGGGGCCCCGTGGAGCGGGGATGCGAACGACCGCGAGCCGCTCTCAGCGGACTCGTTACTCTTCACCCGTCAGGCATTACCGGGGAGATGCGCCATGGGCATTGAAGGCCTGCTAGAGAAAGGTGTAGTCACCACTTCCGCTGATAAACTGATCAACTGGGCGCGTACCGGTTCCCTTTGGCCGATGACTTTTGGTCTGGCCTGCTGTGCAGTGGAAATGATGCAGGCCGGAGCATCCCGCTACGATCTGGATCGTTTTGGCATCGTTTTCCGTCCCAGTCCACGCCAGTCCGATGTAATGATTGTCGCCGGCACCCTGGTCAACAAGATGGCCCCGGCGCTGCGTAAGGTCTACGATCAGATGGCTGAACCGCGTTGGGTTATCTCCATGGGTTCCTGTGCGAATGGCGGTGGCTATTACCATTATTCATACGCTGTAGTACGTGGTTGTGACCGCGTGGTTCCGGTCGACATCTATGTTCCCGGGTGTCCGCCGACTGCCGAAGCCCTGCTGTATGGCATTCTGCAGTTACAGGACAAGATACGCCGCACCAGTACCATTGCGCGTTAGGTGGCATTCGATGAATGACAGTGTGCAAAATACGATGCAGAACCGCCTGAAAGCGTTGACCAGGCACCTTGAAGAGCGCTTCTCTGGCCTTGGCTGTAATCTCGAGCAGGGACTTGGCGAGGTGACTTTGGTCGTTCCCGCCGACAGCCTGATTCAGGTGGCAAAGGCACTGCGCGATGAAGATGACTTTTCATTCGAGGAGTTGATCGATGTGTGCGGGGTGGATTACTCGGCCTACGGCGAAACGGAATGGCAGACCACAGGTGCGCCGAATACCGGATTCGGGCGTGGTGTGGAACGTTCCGCGCAACTCGAGTTCGACAAGGAGAAGCGGTTTGCAGCGGTCTATCACCTGCTTTCGTTACGCCTCAATCAGCGCCTGCGTCTGCGCGTCTTCGTCAATACGGAGCATCCCATAGTGCCCTCCGTAGTGGGGATCTGGACTGTGGCGGACTGGTTTGAACGCGAGGCGTTCGATCTTTACGGCATCCTGTTTGACGGCCATCCTGATCTACGCCGCATCCTGACCGACTATGGCTTTATCGGTCACCCGTTCCGCAAGGATTTCCCCCTGATCGGCCATGTGGAGATGCGTTACGACCCAGAACAGGCGCGGGTCATCTACGAGCCCGTGAGCAGCGTCGAACCCCGCACCCTGGTGCCTCGCGTAGCCCGTGACGATAACCGCTATGTGCGGGATGAGCCCCAACCGCAGGACACCGGCGATGCCTGAGATTCGTAATTACACCCTGAATTTTGGTCCTCAGCACCCTGCCGCACATGGCGTGTTGCGCCTGGTGCTGGAGATGGATGGCGAAGTCATCGAGCGCGCCGATCCGCATATCGGATTGCTGCATCGCGCCACGGAAAAACTCGCCGAGAGCAAGCCCTACAACCAGTCCATCCCCTATATGGACCGTCTCGACTATGTATCGATGATGTGCAACGAGCATGGCTACGTACGGGCGATCGAGAAATTACTGGGGGTGGAGGCGCCGATCCGCGCTCAATATATCCGCACCATGTTCGATGAGATTACCCGCATCCTCAATCACCTGATGTGGCTGGGGGCGCATGCCCTGGACATCGGCGCCATGACGGTGTTCCTGTATGCCTTCCGCGAGCGCGAGGATCTGATGGACTGCTATGAGGCGGTATCCGGTGCGCGCATGCATGCGGCCTACTATCGTCCCGGTGGCGTGTATCGTGACTTGCCGGACCAGATGCCCCAGTATCAGGCCAGTCAATGGGTGACCGGGCGGGACGTGACGCAACGCAATGAGGCGCGTCAGGGTTCGCTGCTCGACTTTATCGAGGATTTTACCGATCGATTTCCCGGTCTGGTGGATGAGTACGAGACCCTGTTGACCGATAACCGGATCTGGAAGCAGCGCACTGTCGGGATTGGCGTGGTGTCACCTGAACGCGCCCTGCAGATGGGCTTTACCGGCCCCATGCTCCGCGGTTCCGGGATCGCCTGGGATCTGCGTAAGAAACAGAGTTATGCCGCCTATGACCGGGTTGATTTCGATATTCCGGTGGGTGTCAAGGGCGATTGCTACGATCGCTACCTGGTGCGCATCGAAGAACTGCGCCAGTCCAATCGCATTATCAAACAGTGCGTTGAATGGTTGCGCAACAATCCAGGCCCGGTGATGCTGGAGAACCATAAAGTGGCGCCCCCCCAGCGCGCGGACATGAAGGGTGACATGGAGAGCCTGATTCATCATTTCAAGCTTTTCACGGAAGGCTACTGCCCGCCTGCAGGCGAAGTCTATGCGGCGGTGGAAGCCCCGAAAGGCGAGTTTGGCTGTTACATCATTTCCGACGGCACCAATAAACCCTACAGGTTGAAGATCCGTGCGCCGGGTTTTCCGCATATGGCAGCCATGGATGAAATGATTAAAGGTCATATGCTGGCTGACGTGGTGGCCGTGATCGGCACCATGGACGTGGTGTTTGGTGAGATAGACCGCTAGAGCAGTATTCCAATGACAATGACTGAACCGGTAAACAAGGCTGAACTCTTCACCCCAGAGGTGCGTAAAGAGATTGACCAATGGGTGGCGAAATACCCGGATGACTGGAAGCAGTCAGCGGTGATGGCGGCGCTGCGTATTGTTCAGGACGCCAGTGAAGGCTGGCTGACCACAGAAAAGATGAACGAAGTTGCCGCCTATCTGGATATGCCGCCCATCGCGGTGTACGAGGTGGCAACCTTCTATTCGATGTATGAGTTGAAACCGGTCGGTAAACACAAGATCTGTGTCTGCACCAACGTCTCATGCATGATCAATGATGCGGACAAGATCGTGGATTACCTGGAGCAGAAACTGGGCATCAAGCTGGGTGAGACCACGGAGGACGGCCGCATCACGCTGAAAGAGGTCGAGTGCCTGGGCGCCTGTGGCGGCGCGCCGATGCTGCAGATTGGCAAGCAGTACTACGAAAATTTAACCCCTGAGATCATCGACTCGGTCCTGGAAGGGTTGGAGTAGGACGCATGGTTAATGAAGTCTGTTTGAGAACCCTGGATCTGGATCGTCCCTGGCTGCTGGAGCAGTATCAGAGCCGCGGCGGTTACGAGATGCTCAAAAAAGTCCTCAAGGAGCAGACGCCTCCTGGGGAGATCATCGATGAGGTCAAAAAATCGGGACTGCGGGGACGGGGTGGCGCTGGGTTTCCCACCGGCCTGAAATGGAGTTTCATTGCCCGCAACGCGCCTGGACAAAAATTTGTCGTCTGCAATTCCGACGAAGGCGAGCCGGGCACCTTCAAGGATCGTGACATCCTGCGTTACAACCCTCATCAGCTGATCGAGGGCATGATCATTGCTGGTTATGCGATCGGCGCAACCCTGGGTTACAACTATATCCGCGGCGAGTTCTGGGAACCCTACGAACGCTTCGAAGCGGCTTTGGAAGAGGCCAGGGAGGCGGGCTTTTTAGGTGACAACATCCTCGGCTCTGGTTTCAATTTTCAGCTGCACACCCACCTGGGGGGCGGCGCCTATATCTGTGGCGAGGAGACCGCGCTGCTCGAATCCATCGAAGGCAAGAAGGGGCAGCCTCGCTTCAAACCCCCGTTTCCCGCCCATTTCGGTCTCTATGGCCGGCCCACGATCATCAACAATACCGAGTCCCTGGCCTCGATTCCGATGATCCTCGAAAAGGGCGGCCAGTGGTTTGCGGACATTGGGGTGGAAAACAGCGGCGGTTCAAAACTTTTTTCCATCTCCGGCAATATCAATAACCCAGGGGTTTTCGAAATTCCCATGGGCACGCCATTTTCCGTACTGCTGGAGATGGCCGGTGGCATGAAGAACGGACGCAAGCTCAAAGGCGTGATCCCTGGCGGGTCCTCGGCGCCGATTATTCCCGGTGAGCAGATGATGGATCTGACCATGGATTACGATGCCATTGCCGGCGCCGGTTCGATGCTCGGCTCAGGCGCGGTGATCGTATTGGATGACACCAACTGCATGGTCAAGGTGCTGGAACGCATGTCCTACTTCTATCACGAAGAGTCCTGTGGCCAGTGCACCCCCTGCCGCGAAGGCACCGGTTGGCTGTATCGTGTGGTCAAGCGGATCGAGGACGGCAAAGGCCGGCCGGAGGATCTGGACCTGTTGCTTGATGTGGCGGACAAAATCAGCGGTAAGACGATCTGCGCCCTGGGTGATGCGGCCGCCGGGCCGGTGGCCGGGATGCTGAAACACTACCGTGATGAATTTCAATACCATATTGACCACCAGCGCTGTATGGTCGGCCCCGGTAACGGTCAGTAGAGACGTATTACGACGATGACACAGGATTCAATGATCACAATTGAGGTCAACGGTCAGGAGCTGAAGGCAAAGCCTGGCGCCATGCTCATCGAGGTCACCGATGAGGCCGGCATCCAGATTCCCCGTTTCTGTTACCACAAAAAGCTCTCCATCGCCGCCAACTGCCGCATGTGTCTGGTGGAAGTGGAGAACGCACCTAAACCCATGCCTGCATGCGCCACGCCGGTCACGCAGGGGATGAAGGTTCATACCCGCTCTCCTCGGGCGCTGGCCGCGCAGAAGGGCACCATGGAGTTCCTGCTCATCAATCATCCGCTGGATTGCCCGATCTGCGATCAGGGCGGCGAGTGCGAACTGCAGGATGTGGCCATGGGCTATGGTCAGGATCTGTCGCGCTATGTAGAAGGCAAGCGGGTGGTGGCTGACAAGAATATCGGCCCGCTGATCGCCACTGATATGACCCGCTGCATCCATTGCACCCGTTGTGTGCGGTTTGGTGAGGAGATTGCCGGGCTCCGCGAACTCGGCGCCACAGGGCGCGGCGAACACATGGTGATCGGCACCTATGTGGAGAAGAGCGTGGATTCCGAGCTGTCGGGAAATATCATCGATCTGTGCCCGGTTGGCGCGCTGACCTCCAAGCCCTTCCGCTTCCATGCGCGCGCCTGGGAGATGACCCAGGTAGAAGGTGTGGCGCCCCATGACTGCGTGGGCTCCAATATCAATCTGCACCTGCGCGGCAACAAGGTGATGCGGGTGCATCCGCGGGACAATGAAGCGATCAATGAGACCTGGATCTCCGACCGGGATCGTTTCAGCTATGAAGGCCTGTATAGTGAGGATCGCCTCAGCAAGCCAATGATCAAGAAAGGTGATGCCTGGCAGGAGACCAGTTGGGAAACCGCCCTGGAGATGGCTGCCGACAGCCTGAAGCAGCTGGATGCGGACCAGATAGGTATGCTTTGTTCTCCTTCATCAACCCTGGAAGAGCTTTACCTGGCGCAGAAACTGATGCGTGGCATGGGCGGCAGCAATATCGATTGCCGTCTGCGTCAGGGCGACTTTCGTCTGGATGGCGTTGGTCCGGCTCTGCCCTGGCTCGGTCTCAGGATCGAGGAGATCGAGAGTCTGAATGCAGCCTTGCTGATTGGTTCCAATCTGCGCAAGGAGCAGCCCATTCTCGGGCATCGCCTGCGCAAGGCAGCGCTCGCCGGCGCCGCCGTCAGCTATCTCAATCCACTCAGGCAGGATCTCAACTATCCGGCCAAGCAGCAGATCAGTTCGCCCGCCGCTATGCTGCACATGCTTGCCGCAGTCGCCAAAGCGCTGGGGGTAAAAGCTGAGGGCGATCTGGCGGGATTGATCAAGAGCGCCAAGGCCAACGATTTCAGCAAGGCAGTGGCAAAGGATTTGAAGACTGCTGACGCCTCCGCCGTGTTGCTGGGGAATCTGGCCGTTGCGCATCCCGATTATGCCTTGCTCTGCAGCCTGGCCGCGCTGATAGCGAAGAGCGCCGGGGCAAGCATCGGTTTTATTACCCAGGGGTCCAACGCGCTGGGAGCAAGGCTCGCAGGCGCAGTATCCTGTCTGTCTGCAGGCGCTAAGCCGCTGGAGAAGGCGGGCCTGGATGCGCTGGCACAACTGACCCAGCCGCGTAAGGGATATCTGCTGATGGGGGTGGATCCGGGAAGTGATTTCTGGAATCCCGGCCTGGCGCAGAGTGCGCTGCAGAGCGCCGAAACGGTGGTTGCCCTCACCGCTTACCGCAGCGGGGTTCTGGATGCCTGTGCCGATATCCTGCTGCCGATTGCCGGTTTTGCCGAGACCTCTGGCACCTATGTCAATGCAGAGGCCACCTGGCAGAGTTTCCGGGGCGCAGTGAACCCTTACGGTGAGTCTCGGCCCGCCTGGAAGATACTCAGGGTGCTGGGCAATCTGCTCGATCTGGATGGATTTGATTACACCTCATCCGAGCAGATCCGGGATGAACTCTCGGCGTTATGCGAAGGTGTAAAACCTGACAACACACTCAAACCCTTGAAAGACGCCGGCATCAACTGTCGTGACGCAGGACTGATGCGGATTGGCGATGTGCCGATCTATGCTCAGGATGCACTGGTGCGCCACGCAGCCGCGTTGCAACAGACCAAGGATGCCGAGCCTGCTGTGATCCGCATCAACAGCAGCGAGGCGCAGAAGCTGGGGATGGAGGACGTCGATTCGGCAACCGTAAAACAGAATGGTAGCCAGGCGGAACTGCCATTGCAGATCGATGACCGGGTGCCAGATGGTTGTGTCTGGGTCCCAGCCGCATTGGCGGGAACCGAGATGCTGGGCCAGCAGTTTGGTGAAGTGACCCTGGAGAAGGCGTAAGCGATGGAATTTTTTATCGGTCTTTGGGAATGGCTACCTGAGAGTCTGCAGACAGTGATCTGGATTCTGATCAAGATCGTGGCCATTGTGCTGCCGTTGATGATCTGCGTCGCCTATTTCACCTATGCTGAGCGCAAGATAATCGGCTATATGCAAGTCCGTATCGGTCCCAATCGCGTGGGGCCGAAAGGCTGGCTGCAGCCGATCGCGGATGCGGTCAAGCTGATGTTCAAAGAGATCATCATCCCGAGCAGCGCCAACAAAGCCCTGTTCCTGATTGCGCCGGCGATCTTCCTGGGGCCTGCCCTGGCGGCCTGGGCGGTGTTCCCCTTCAATGAGGAGCTGGTGCTGGCGGACATCAATGCCGGTCTGCTGTACATCCTGGCGCTGACCTCGGTGGGGGTCTATGGAGTGATCATCGCCGGTTGGGCCTCCAACTCCAAATACGCGTTTCTCGGAGCGATGCGTTCCGCCGCCCAGATCGTCGCTTATGAAATCGCCATGGGTTTTGCCCTGGTCGGCGTGCTGGTGGCTGCCGGCAGCCTGAATCTGGGTGATATCGTCAGGGCGCAACAGGGTGGCGCGGGGCTGTTTTCATGGTTCTGGCTGCCCCTGCTGCCGCTGTTCGGGGTGTATGTGATCTCCGGTGTGGCGGAGACCAACCGCGCGCCGTTCGACGTGGCGGAAGGTGAATCGGAGATCGTCGCCGGTTTTCATGTCGACTACTCCGGCATGGCCTTTGCCGCCTTCTTTCTGGCGGAATATGCCAACATGATCCTGATCGCAGCCTTGAGCGCCATCATGTTCATGGGAGGCTGGCTGTCGCCTTTCGAAGGCTGGCCGATTCTCGGTCCACTGTTTGCGTGGGTGCCCGGTTTTGTCTGGCTGGTGCTGAAGACCGGCATGTTCGCCTTCCTGTTTCTCTGGCTGCGCGCTACTTTCCCGCGCTACCGCTATGACCAGATCATGCGGCTCGGCTGGAAGGTATTTATTCCGATCACTATCGTGTGGATTGTGGTGGTTGGTCTGGCTGTGGTCTACCAGCTTCCCTGGTGGTTCGATAAGGGTGTCTGACGCATGAGAGCACTGACAAACTATTTCAAGAGCCTGTTTCTGCTGGAGTTGTTTCGCGGGCTCAGTCTGACCGGACGCTATCTGTTCAAGAAGAAGTTCACGGTCATGTACCCGGAGGAGAAGGCGCCGGTCTCGCCGCGCTTTCGTGGTCTGCATGCGCAGCGGCGCTACCCGAACGGTGAGGAGCGCTGCATTGCCTGTAAATTATGTGAAGCGGTCTGTCCTGCGCTGGCCATCACGATCGAGGCCGAGCCTCGCGAAGATGGCTCACGACGTACCACCCGTTACGATATCGATCTGTTCAAGTGCATCTACTGCGGTTACTGTCAGGAGTCCTGTCCGGTGGATGCGATTGTCGAGACCCGTATCTATGAGTATCACTTCGAGAATCGAGGTGAGAACATCATGACCAAAGAGAAACTACTGGCCATTGGCGACAAGTATGAGGCGACAGATTGCTGCCGATCTTGAAGCCCAGGCCAAACATCGCTGAGTTTGTGGCAACTAGGCTTCAGTCCGGTTAGGAAAACTGATGACATTCGAAAAGTTTATCTTCTATGTGCTGGCTGTCGTGCTGATCATTTCGGCAACCATGGTGATCACCCGGCGAAATCCGGTGCATGCGGCGCTGTCCCTGATCCTCGCCTTTGCCGCCAGCAGCGGCATCTGGATGCTGGCGGAGGCAGAGTTTCTGGCGATTGTGCTGGTGCTGGTCTATGTGGGAGCGGTGATGGTGCTGTTCCTGTTCGTGCTGATGATGCTGGACATCGATGTGGCGACCCTGCGGGCAGGCTTCATCAAGCTGCTGCCACTGGGGCTTCTGATGGCAATCGCCATGGCGGCGGAGCTGATCCTGGTGGTCGGTCCGGAAAACTTCGGTCTGGACAAGTTTGCCGCACCGGCGCGGCATGCCGCCGACTACAGCAATACTGAAGAGCTGGGCAGTGTGCTGTATACGGTATATATGTACCCGTTCGAGATTGCCGCGGTTATTCTGCTGGTGGCGATCATTGCCGCGATTGGCCTGACTATGCGCAGGCGTCCAGACAGTAAATACATCGATCCCGCCATCCAGGTCGCAGTGAAAAGCAAGGACCGGGTTCGCATCGTCAGTATGGACGCGGAGAAGGAGTAACAGGCATGATCGAACTTTCTGACTATCTCATCCTCGGCGCCATTTTGTTCGCGCTGAGTGTGGCCGGCATCTTCATCAATCGCAAGAATGTGATCATCCTGCTGATGTGTGTGGAACTGATGCTGCTGGCGGTGAACATGAATTTTGTTGCCTTCTCCCATTTTCTTGGAGACACGGTCGGCCAGGTGTTCGTGTTCTTTATCCTCACCGTGGCAGCGGCGGAGGCGGCCATTGGGCTGGCGATCCTGGTGGTGCTGTTCCGCAGCAAACGCAGCATCAATGTTGAAGACATGGATGCACTTAAAGGCTGATCTGTCGGGTATTGGTATTCTCAGATGACGCAAATCAAGCATGTGGCCTGCGATCATCTACGGACTGACTATTTAGAAGCGTAAGATATGGAAAATATCTATCTGTTACTCGTTCTGGCGCCATTGGTTGGTGCGATCGTCGCCGGGTTCCTGGGGGGCAGTATCGGCCGCAAGGGGGCGCACTGGGTCACCAGTTCAGGGGTCGGCATCTCCGCCCTGGCATCCCTGTATGTACTGAAGCGCTTCATCTTCGATGGTCAGGAGGTCTTCAATGGGCCGGTCTACACCTGGATGGTGAGCGATGGCCTGCACATGGAGGTCGGCTTCCTGGTGGATCAGCTGACCGCGGTGATGATCAGCGTGGTGACCTTCGTCTCCTTCTGTGTGCATATCTATACCATCGGCTATATGGCGGATGACGAGCACAACTGGCCGAAGACCAGTAAGGCCGGTAAGAACAGCTACCAGCGTTTCTTCAGCTATATCTCGCTGTTCACCTTCTCCATGCTGATGCTGGTGATGTCCAACAACTTCATGCAGCTGTTCTTCGGCTGGGAGGCGGTGGGCCTGGTCTCCTATCTGCTGATCGGCTTCTGGTCGGTGCGCCCCACGGCGATCTTCGCCAACCTGAAAGCCTTTCTGGTCAACCGGGTGGGCGACTTCGGATTCATCCTGGGTATTGCCGCGGTGGCCATGTATTTCAACAGTCTCGACTATGCCGAGGTGTTTGCCATGGCGCCGAGCCTGGCGGACACTCAGGTGCAGATCTGGGGCGATTCCAGCTGGTCGCTGATGTCGGTGATCGGCATCCTGCTGTTCATCGGGGCGATGGGTAAGTCCGCTCAGGTGCCGCTGCATGTCTGGCTGCCGGACTCCATGGAGGGCCCTACCCCCATTTCCGCGCTGATCCATGCCGCCACCATGGTCACCGCCGGTGTCTTCATGGTCGCGCGCATGTCGCCGCTGTATGAGCTGTCTGAGACCGCCTTGACCTTCGTGCTGGTGATCGGCGCCACTACTGCCTTCTTCACCGGCCTGATCGGCATAGTGCAGAATGACATCAAGCGGGTGGTGGCCTACTCGACGCTCTCCCAATTAGGCTACATGATAGTGGCCCTGGGCGTTTCCGCCTATGCCGCCGGAATCTTTCACCTGATGACCCATGCCTTCTTCAAGGCGCTGCTGTTCCTGGCCGCCGGCTCGGTGATCATCGGCATGCACCATGATCAGGATATCCGCAACATGGGCGGCATCAGGAAATATATGCCCATCACCTACTGGACCTCTCTGGTGGGTTCCCTGGCGCTGATCGGCTTTCCCGGTTTCTCCGGCTTCTTCTCCAAGGACGCCATCATCGAGGCGGTACATCACTCCAATATCGCGGGGGCCGGTTACGCCTATGTACTGGTGGTGGCGGGCGTGTTCGTCACCGCGCTCTACAGCTTCCGTATGTTCTTCCTGGTATTTCATGGCGAAGGACCGCGTGATGAGCATGCCAAGAAGCATCTCCATGAGACGCCGAAGGTGGTGACCATTCCGTTGATCATGCTGGCGATCCCCTCGGTGATCCTCGGATTTCTCACCATTGAGCCGATGCTGATCGGTGACTGGTTCAAGGGCGTGCTGTTCGTTTTGCCGGAACATGACAGCCTGGCCACGGTGCGCGAACATTTCCATGGCGCCGGTGGTTTTATCCTGCATGGCATGTATGGGTGCGCCTTTCTATCTGGCGATGGGTGGCCTGTTCGTCGCCTGGTATATCTACATGGTGAAACCGGAGATAGCCGACAGGATCAAGACCCTGGCAGCACCGATCTACACCCTGCTGGATAAAAAGTACTGGTTCGACGAAGCCTATCAGTTTGTCTTCGCCGGCGGCAGCCGCGCCCTCGGCAAGTTTCTCTGGCTCGCAGGCGACCGGGGCGTCATCGATGGCTTGGCGGTCAACGGCTCCGCTTACAGCGTCGGCTGGCTGGCGGGTATCGTGCGCCATCTGCAGACCGGTTATCTCTATCACTATGCCATTGCGATGATCCTCGGTCTGACCCTGATGCTGGGTTGGTTCGTTTTCGCTTAAGAAGGAAGGACGTTTAGCATGTTTGCCGATTGGCCAATTCTCAGTCTGACCGTATGGCTGCCGATACTCGGTGGTTTCATGGTGATCGCCAGTGGTGACCGGGAGGCCAACGCCACCCGCTGGACCGCCCTGATCATCTCCGTCCTGACCTTCCTGGTGAGCCTGCCGCTCTGGTTCGGTTTCGACAGCGGCACTGCCGAGATGCAGTTCGTGGAGCGTGCGCCCTGGATCCCCCTGTTCAATATCGAGTACTACATGGGCGTTGATGGTATCTCGATGCCATTGATCATCCTCACCACCTTCATCACCCCACTGGTAATCATCGCCGGCTGGGAAGTGATCAAGGTCAAACAGTCCTACTACATGGCCGCGTTCCTGATCATGGAAGGCGTCATGGTGGGTGTGTTCGCCGCCCTCGATGCGATGCTGTTCTATGTATTCTGGGAGGCGATGCTGATCCCGATGTTCATCATCATCGGCGTCTGGGGCGGTCCTAACCGGGTCTACGCCACCATCAAGTTCTTCCTCTACACCTTCTTCGGTTCGGTGTTCATGCTGGTGGCCCTGATCTACATGTTCTACCAGTCCGGGAATTTTGAGATCCTTGGTTTCCACAGCCTTAAACTGGGGCTGACCGAACAGATCCTGATCTTCATCGCCTTCCTGCTGGCCTTTGCGGTAAAGGTGCCGATGTGGCCGGTGCACACCTGGCTGCCGGACGCCCATGTGGAAGCGCCCACCGGCGGCTCGGTGATTCTGGCGGCGATCATGCTGAAGATCGGCGGTTACGGTTTTCTGCGTTTCAGCCTGCCTATCACTCCGGATGCCAGCCACACCCTGGACTGGATGATCATCGGCATGTCCCTGATCGCGGTGGTCTACATCGGCTTCGTGGCGCTGATCCAGCAGGACATGAAGAAACTGATCGCCTACTCGTCGATCGCCCATATGGGCTTTGTGACCCTGGGCTTTTTCATCGTCTTCATGGTCGGTAGTGCCTCCGGCAGCGGCGCGGCGCTGGGAGTAGAGGGCGGCATGGTGCAGATGGTTTCCCACGGATTCATCTCGGCGGCCATGTTCCTCTGCGTCGGTGTGCTGTATGACCGGATGCACAGCCGTCAGATCAACGACTACGGCGGCGTGGTCAACACCATGCCGGTGTTCGCCGCCTTCATGGTGTTCTTCGCCATGGCCAACGCCGGGCTGCCGGGCACCTCGGGTTTCGTGGGTGAGTTCATGGTTATCCTGGCCAGCTTCCGCGCCGACTTCTGGTATGCCTTCCTGGCTGCCACCACGCTGATCATTGGCGCGGCCTATACCCTGTGGATGGTCAAGCGCGTGGTGTTTGGCGAAGTCGCCAATGACAATGTCGCTGCGCTGCAGGACATCAACGGCCGTGAATATATCGTGCTCGGCACCCTGGCGGTTGCGGTGCTGGTGCTGGGTCTGTGGCCTGCGCCGCTGGTGGAAGTGATGGACGCCTCCGTCACCAACCTGCTGCAGCATATCTCCGTCCCTAAATATTGATCAGGCCACTCTTCATTCGGTAGCGTGCGATGCAATTTGATACGACCCAATTGATTCCGGTACTTCCGGAGATTTATATCCTGTCCCTGGCCTGCTTTGTGCTGCTGGTTGATCTCTTTATCAAGGACAGCCAGCGCATCGTCACCTACGGCATCACCCAGGTGGGACTGATCCTGGCTGTGGCGGTAACGGTTGCTGTTGCCCGGCCGGAGGCGCAGATCATGTTCGACGGCAGCTACATCCGCGACCCGATGAGCGATGTGCTCAAGGTGGGCATCTTCGTCATCAGCTTTCTGGCCTTCCTCTACGCCAAGGATTATCTGCGCGACCGCGACCTGTTCAAGGGCGAGTTCTATACCCTGGGGCTGTTTGCCGTGCTGGGCATGATCATCATGGTTTCCGCCAACAGCTTCCTCACCATCTACCTGGGACTGGAACTGCTGGCGCTGTCTCTGTATGCGCTGGTGGCCTTCAACCGGGACTCAAGAGATGGCGCCGAGGCGGCGATGAAGTACTTCGTGCTGGGCGCCTTGGCCTCAGGCATGCTGCTGTATGGCATCTCCATGGTCTACGGCATGACGGGTACGATTCGCTTCGATGAATTGAGCCAATCGATCGGCACACTCGGTCTGAACAACATGGTGTTGATCTTCGGCCTGGTGTTTATCGTGGTCGGACTGGCTTTCAAGCTCGGTGCCGTGCCTTTTCACATGTGGGTGCCCGATGTCTACCATGGCGCGCCGACCGCGGTAACGCTGTTTGTCGGCAGCGCGCCGAAGATTGCCGCGTTTGCCCTGGCGATGCGCATGCTGGAGAACGGTATGGCGCCCTTGCTCGGCAGCGGCGGCTGGCAGGGCTGGCAGGGGATGTTGATCGTGCTGGCGGTGCTCTCCATGGCGCTGGGTAATCTGATCGCCATCGCCCAGACCAATATCAAGCGCATGCTCGCCTATTCCACGATTTCCCATGTGGGTTTTATTCTGCTGGGTATCCTGGCCGGGACCAACGAAGGCTATACCGCTGCAATGTTCTATACCCTGGTCTATGCGCTGATGTCAGCGGGGGGCTTCGGTATCGTCATCGCCCTGAGCCGCCGCGGGTTCGAAGCGGAAAATCTGGCGGATTACAAAGGCCTGAATAAGCGCAGCCCCTGGTTTGCCGCCATGATGCTGCTGCTGATGTTTTCCATGGCCGGGGTGCCTCCCACCGTCGGTTTCTTCGCCAAGTTGTTCGTGCTGGATGCGGTGGTCTCGGTGGATCTTACCTGGGTGGCATTGGTCGGTGTGTTCTTCTCCATCATCGGCGCCTTCTACTATATCCGCATCATCAAGCTGATGTATTTTGACGAACCGATTGATGAAACTCCGCTGACGGTTGGCATGGATGCGCGGGTGGCGCTCTCCCTGAACGGCCTCTCCATGCTCTATCTGGGGCTGTTCCCGGCTGGCTTGCTTTCGATCTGCCATGCGGCGATTGGTGGATAATCAAGATATTCCAGAATTGGACTTGATAAGATTCTCCAACAAAGGTAGTATGCGCCTCCTCTGATGCGGGGTGGAGCAGTCTGGTAGCTCGTCGGGCTCATAACCCGAAGGTCGTAGGTTCAAATCCTGCCCCCGCTACCAACACTAAAAAACCAATCACTTTCCTGTGATTGGTTTTTTTTTGCTTGTACTACAGCTGCCCGCTCTGCGGGCTGGTTCAGTCCCTGGTCTGGTGCGGGGCTAAGCTGAATAGCTGTCATGTCTCTGGGTGGGCTGCAAGGATTCCACAAAACCACATCCGGCCTCCCGACCAATCAGGAGTTGAGCTTCCCGGATGATCACTTATACGGTATATGTAACTGCATATATTATTTATATTAGATATGTAATAACATATATATGTATGCATGATCTCATTCAACAGATGAAACGAGTCCGCCTGGACAGGAAACTCAAGCAATCCGAGCTTGGGGGCAAGCTTGGATTGCCGCAAAGCCATATTTCCAGAATCGAGCAGGGGGCAACGGACCCGCGACTCTCCACCGTAACGGACATGGCGCGCCTGTTGGATCAGGAACTGGTCCTGGTGCCACGCGTCATGCTGTCAGCTGTCCGGGCGCTTCTTTCAGGCGAGCAGCCACAGCAGCCGCTATGGCGTCCCGACGATGAGGAAGAGGTCAGTTGACGAAGATACTGGATGTCCGGTTGGGTGAGATGAGTGTGGGAAAAATCACCTTGCTCAGCGGCGACCGTGCGTTTTTTGCTTTTGCAGAGAGTTATCTGAGTAATCCCGCCCGCCCGGTGCTGAGTCAGTCTTTTTTTACCACCAGCGGTGCTCTAATCCCCGAGACCCGCCCTGTGCAAACCCGGCTCCCGGCATTCTTTTCAAACCTGTTACCCGAAGGGCATTTGCGAGCTTATCTGGCAGCGCGCGGTGGCGTGAAGCCCGTGCGGGAGTTCAAACTGCTTGAGCTTCTTGGGGAGGATCTGCCTGGCGCGGTGGAGATTGCACCACTGGAGGGCAGGGGAATGTTACCTGAAGCAGGCGAGCACGAGGCCAGGGGGAGGACGGCAGAGCAGCCCTACCGTTTTTCTCTGGCGGGGGTGCAACTGAAGTTCTCCGCACTGGCTGAAAGCACGGGAGGATTGACTGTCCCTGCCAAGGGTGTGGGAGGAGACTGGATCGTCAAACTGCCCGCACAAAATTTTGCCAATGTCCCGGAAAACGAGTGGGCGATGCTCCATTGGGCCGGTGAAATCGGTATTCCTGTGCCGCAGACGCGCCTTGTTCCACTCAACAGGATTGCCGGACTGCCGGATCTCGGAATGTTGTCCGGCAATAGCGCATTGGCCGTCGAACGTTTTGATCGTGCAGGAGCGCGGCGCATTCACATCGAGGATTTTGCTCAGGTCTATAATGTCTTTCCGGATGAGAAATACACCAAGGTAAGTTACGCGAATATCGCCAATATGGTCTGGACCTTGACCGGTGAACCGGGGCTGGTTGATTTTATCCGGCGTCTGGTGTTTACCATTGTGATTGGTAATGGCGATATGCATTTAAAAAACTGGTCGTTGATTTACCGGGATGGACGCACACCGGAGCTCTCTCCGGCGTATGATTTTGTCTCGACAATTCCCTATCTGCCGGACGACCGGCTGGCGCTGAATCTGTCGGGCGAAAAAAGGCTGAGTGCGATTACTCTGGGGCATTTCAAAAAGTTGACCCAAAAAGCAGGGCTGCCTGAATTTCTGGTGTTGTCGACAGTGCGGGAAACCGTCGAGGCGACATTGGAAAAATGGCTGGAAAACAAGCTGAACTATGGTCTGCCCGACGAAATCCTGCAGCGCATAGAACGGCATTTGAGGACCTTGGGGATCAGGGGAAATAGATAAGGTATCCTGTTACCCCTCAGACGCAGCCATCGTTGAGTCGATTCTGGCCTTCTAAAGACAATTAACCACAGAGAACACAGAGAACACAGAGGACACGAAGAAAATGAGTGGCTGTCAGGTGGTCCAAGGGTTTTCTTGAAGTCTCTGTGCACTCTGTGGTCTCTGTGGTGATATAAATTTTCAACCAGTTACGGCGATTTATCGCTCGCCACAATAGCTGAGTATCGAGGGTAATCAGGTAAGGTATTACAGCCAAGCGCGGCAGCATCCTGGATTGATTTACTATATTGTCGATATGCTCAACCTGATGAAGTTAAAAAGGGAATGGAATGTTCGAACAAACCTTCAAAAATATTGATGATGTGCTGTGGAAAGAGGCGGGCTGCACCACGGAGCTGGACTACACCGAACAAACCTCCTGGATACTGTTTCTCAAATATCTCGACGATCTGGAGCATGAGCGGGCCTTGCAGGCCGAGCTGGTGGGCAAGCCCTACGCATTCATCATCGACGAAAAGCACCGCTGGTCGAGCTGGGCCGCGCCGAAAAAGGCCGACGGCGCATTCGACCATGACACGGCGCTGACCGGGGATGACCTGATCGACTACCTGAACCGCGAGCTGTTTCCCTACCTGCAGGGCTTCAAGCAGCGCGCCACCAGCCCCGATACCATCGAATACAAGATCGGCGAGATCTTCGGCGAGATCAAAAACAAGTTCCAGAGCGGCTATTCCCTGCGCGATGCCCTGGAGCTGATGGACGGGCTGCACTTCCGCTCGCAGAAGGAGAAGCACGAGCTGTCCCACCTCTACGAAGCCAAGATCAAGAACATGGGCAATGCGGGGCGCAACGGCGGGGAGTATTACACCCCGCGCCCGCTGATCCGCGCCATGGTCCAGGTGGTCAAACCCAGGATCGGCGAGCGCATCTATGACGGCGCGGTGGGCTCCGCCGGGTTCCTGTGCGAGGCCCATGACTATCTGCGCCATGGAAAAACAGCCGAACTGACCACCAGCCAGCTGCAAACCCTGCAGACCCGGACCTTCTACGGCAAGGAGAAGAAGAGCCTGGCCTACGTGATCGCGATCATGAACATGATCCTGCACGGCATCGAAGCGCCGAACATCATCCACACCAACACCCTGGCGGAGAACCTGGCCGACATTCAGGACAAGGACCGCTTCGACGTGATCCTGGCCAATCCGCCCTTCGGCGGCAAGGAGCGCAAGGAGGTGCAGCAGAACTTCCCGATCAAGACCGGCGAAACGGCCTTCCTGTTCCTGCAGCACTTCATCAAATACCTCAAAGCCGGGGGCCGGGGCGCGGTGGTGATCAAGAACACCTTCCTGTCGAACTCCGATAACGCCTCCAAGGCATTGCGCCAGGAGCTGCTGGAGAGCTGCAATCTGCACACCGTGCTGGACTGCCCGAGCGGCACATTCCTCGGCGCGGGGGTGAAAACCGTGGTGCTGTTCTTCGACAAGGGCGCGCCGACCCGCAAGGTCTGGTACTACCAGCTCGATCCGGGCCGCAACATGGGCAAGACCAATGCCCTCAATGACGACGATCTGCAGGAGTTCGTCGAGCTGCAGGCCAGCTTTGCCGATTCCGATAAATCCTGGTCGGTGGATGTGGCGGATATCGACCCGGTGACGTTTGACCTGTCGGTGAAGAACCCCAACACGCCGGAAGCAGCGCCGCTGCGGGAGCCGGAAGAGATCATTGCCGAGATGGTGGCCCTCGATGCGCAAAGCGCCGAAATCCTCGAAGGCATCCGGGGGATGCTATGAGGGAGGGGTGGCAGATAAAAACACTTGGTGAAGTTTGTAAGATTATAGTCGGCAGAGACCCTTTCGAAAAAGCAAATGTCTGACAGATGGCGAGTTTCCTGTTATTATGGTGCAAGAATCGGTGAATATATCTGGACAAGATATCACGAATTCAAAATGACTAGAGGCAAGCCTAGCAAAACTTGTGCTGCAAAGAGTGAACTCTCGTGGCGATGTATGATTGCACACTACGTTGGATGGAATATACTGGCTTAATCAGATGCATGCATATTAGTCACGATCGTCGATGGCTATTCAGTAGATCCGAACGTATCTTCTGATTATCTACTTTCATGAGCTGCATAAGTCTTCGATAAATTGAGCAACGAGGGCACTGGTTCGACGGTAAATGATATTCAAAGCTAGTTGAACAGCTTGAAATTCCTCTTCCACCACTCCCCGAACAAAAGCGCATTGTTGCCATTCTCGATGAAGCGTTTGAGGGGATCGGGCAGGCGGTTGCCAATGCCGAAAAGAACCTCGCCAATGCCCGCGAGCTGTTTGAAAGCTATCTGAATTCAGTTTTCACCCAGAAGGGTGAAGGGTGGGTTGAAAGGCGAGTTGACGAAATGGCTGAGCAATCGTGACTAGGCAATGCATGCTTGATAAGAGCAAAGACACAGGCGACGTCATAAGTCCTACCTTCGAAACTTGAATGTCCAATGGTTGATATGGATACCTCAGACATACTGAGATGCTTTTGAGGATAATGCAGTTGAGACGCGATATATGGTCAAACTATGAAGGTAAATTGATGATTTGCTGAAGACGGTTATCATGGTCATGCAGCAATTTGGCAAGGTGCACAATCGATTTTCTTATCAACAAGGCAATATTCATCGGGTTCGTTGTAAAGAGCTTAATCACAACCGATGGCTTTTGTACTTCTTATATTTCTCAGATGTTCAAGCGTTACTTGCGTACGTATTTAACAGGCGCTGGTATACAGCATTTTACAGTGCAAATCAGATAAGGATTCTTAGTCTCCAGTTGCTGCCTCCATATGAAGAGCAAAGAGATATTGGAATAAGTTCGATGAATTGCATGAAGAGACCAAGCGCCTAGAAGCCATCTACCAGAAAAAACTCGCTGCATTTGCCGAACTCAAACAATCCCTCCTGCAAAAAGCCTTTGCCGGGGAGCTGACGGCGGAGCCTGAAATCGCCATCAAGGAAGAGGCTATTGCATGAACGCTAGTCGTGACATCGATTGATAGACGACCTGCGGGCCATGCCCTCTGAGTTGCCCTGGATGGAGTTACGAGATTTCTTGATCCAGTTTTGATCGATATTGCTGGGATAGGTTGAAGGAGGGATAAATATGAAGAAAAATCAATATGATACCTGATTACCCTCAATACTCAGCTATTGTGGAGAGCGATAAATCGCAGTAAATGGTTGAAAATTTATATCACCACAGAGATCACAGAGTGCACAGAGACTTCAAAAAAACCCTTGGACCACCTTACAGCCTCTCATTTTCTTTGTGTCCTCTGTGTTCTCTGTGGTCAATTGTCTTTAGAAGGCCAGAATCGACTGAACGATGGCTGAGTCTGAGGGGTAATCAGGAAAAGATATGGAAGATTTTCTATTGTTGGATTTCTTGATCGGGTTTTGATTGAGGCGGAGTTAATGGGATGAATGAAGCTGAAACCCGTGCCGAGCTGATCGATCCCGCCCTGAAAGCGGCGGGCTGGGGTGTGGTGGAGGGCAGCCGGGTGCGGCGCGAGGTCATCACCCTCGGCCGCCTGCAGGGTGCGGGGCAGCGCTCGAAACAGGAGATTGCCGATTATGTGCTGTTCTATCGCGGCCAGAAGCTGGCGGTGATCGAGGCCAAGCGGCGCGATCTGCCCGATACCGAAGGGGTGGGGCAGGCCAAGAAATACGCCGAAAAGCTCCAGACCCGTTTCACCTATTCCACCAACGGCGTCGGCATCTACCAGATCGACATGCAGACCGGGGCGGAAGGCTATGTCGAGCGCTATCCCGGCCCGGATGAGCTCTGGCAGGCGACCTTCGCGGAACAGAACGTCTGGCGGGAGCGTTTCGGCGCGGTGCCCTTCGAGGACAAGGGCGGCCAGTGGCAGGCGCGTTATTATCAGCACAACGCCATCAACAAGGCGCTGGAGGCGATTGCCGCCGGGCAGGAGCGCATCCTGCTGACCCTGGCGACCGGCACCGGCAAGACCTTCATTGCCTTCCAGCTGGCCTGGAAGCTGTTTCACAGCCGCTGGAACCTGAGCCGGGAACCGGCCCGCCGCCCGCGTATCCTGTTTCTGGCGGACCGCAATATTCTCGCCGATCAGGCCTACAACTCATTCTCGGCCTTTGCGGAAGACGCGCTGGTGCGGATCGACCCGGCCAGCATCCGCAAGAAGGGCCGGGTGCCGAAGAACGGCAGCATCTTCTTCACCATCTTTCAGACCTTCATGACCGGGCAGCGATGCGGACGGCAACCCCGCGCCGAGCTTTGGCGAGTATCCGCCGGACTTCTTCGACTTCATCGTCATCGACGAGTGCCACCGGGGCGGGGCGAACGACGAGAGCAACTGGCGCGGCATCCTGGAGTATTTCTCGCCGGCGGTGCAGCTTGGCCTGACCGCCACGCCCAAGCGCCAGGGCAACGTCGATACCTACGCCTACTTCGGCGAGCCGGTGTATATCTATTCCCTGAAGGAAGGGATCAATGACGGCTTTCTCACCCCGTTCAAGGTCAAGCAGATCGCCACCACCCTGGATGATTATGTCTACACCTCGGACGACCAGCTGATCGAAGGCGAGATCGAGGAAGGCAGGCGCTACATCGAAGACGATTTCAACCGCGTGATCGAGATCAAGGCGCGGGAGAGGTACCGCGTCAAGCTGTTCATGGAGACGATCGACCAGAAGCAGAAGACGCTGGTGTTCTGCGCCACGCAGAATCACGCGCTTGCGGTGCGCGATCTGATCAACCAGCTGAAGAGCAGCAGCGAGCCGAACTACTGTGTGCGGGTGACGGCCAACGACGGGGAGATCGGCGAGCAGTTCCTGCGCACCTTCCAGGACAACGAAAAGACCATCCCGACCATCCTCACCACCTCCCAGAAGCTCTCGACCGGCGTGGATGCGCGCAACGTGCGCAATATCGTGCTGCATGCGGCCGGTGAATTCGATGATCGAATTCAAGCAGATCGTCGGGCGCGGCACCCGGCTGTTCGAGGGCAAGGACTATTTCACCATCTACGATTTCGTCAAGGCCTACGAGCACTTCAATGACCCGGAGTGGGATGGAGAGCCGCTTGAGCCTGAGCTGTGTGATCGCTGCGGGAAGCAGCCCTGTATCTGCATCAGGGAGCCCGCAGCGCCTTGTTTGGTTTGTGGTAATGCTCCATGTATTTGTGACAAGCCCCCGCACCCGCCCTGTGAAGCGTGTGGGGCATGGCCTTGCGTCTGCGACAAGAAACGCAAGATCAAGATCAAGCTGGCGGACGGCAAGGAGCGCACCATTCAGCACATGATGGCGACCAGCTTCTGGAGTCCGGACGGCAAGCCGATGTCAGCGGCGGAGTTCATCGAGCGGCTGTTTGGCGAACTGCCCGGGTTGTTCAAGGATGAGGACGAACTGCGCGCGCTCTGGAGTCATCCCGAAACCCGCGGGCGTTGCTCGAAAGCCTGTCTGAAAAGGGCTATGGGGATAGCGCAGCTGGCCGAGATCAGGCGCATGATCAATGCCGAAAACAGCGATCTCTATGATGTGCTGGGGTATATCGCATTTGCCCTGGACCCCATCACGCGGCAGGAGCGTGTGGCGCTGAGACAGAGCGCGTATCTTCTCGGACTATGATGACAAATTGCAGGCATTCCTGGATTTCGTGCTGCTGCAGTACGTCAAGGAAGGGGTCGGCGAGCTGGACAGCGCCAAGCTGCCCGATCTGCTGGAGCTGAAATATCACACCGTGAGTGATGCCGCATCACAGCTTGGCGGCGTCACGGGCGTGCGGGAGGCCTTTGTCGGGTTTCAGAAGAACCTATATGAGAAAGGGTGATGATGCGCCTGACTCCTCCCCCCGCCGGGGGGAGGTTTGGGAGGGGGGATGATATCGGATCAGCGCCGCCCCTCCCCCCAACCCCCTCCCGAGGGGAGGGGGAGCTGAGTAGTTACCGGGGTTTTCACTCAATTTGCCAATCCAAACCCACATCTGTTAGAATCCGCTGCTCAGTTAAGGGGCGGGTTCTGTGATGCTTGGTGGTTGAGTTTTACATAGGCTCCTGGCGGGTATTGAAGATAGTCCCTGCCTCTAATAATAAACCCCGTTGATCGGGGTTTTTTTGTTTTCGAAACTCTTCATTGTTTCTTGATTAGGAACAATGAGATAGCCCAGGTTTCCGCGCCAGTTAAGGTGCTGGAGATGCCCAGGAGCTTCGGATAGATGAGGAATGGGCCATTGGCCCATTTTTTGTTGCGGTGGTAATAAATGCGTTCTGCGCCTGAAAAAATAGTACGCCTGCTGCGTGCAGAAGTAGAGCTGCTCGGTTACGAGCTGGTCGCTGTCGAGTTGGTCGGGCAGGGTAAAGGCGGGATGCTGTTGCGGGTCTATATTGATCACGAAGACGGCATCAACCTGGATGATTGTGTGCAGGTCAGTCATCAGGTGAGTGGTGTGCTCGATGTGGAGGATCCGATTCGGGAACACTACCGGCTGGAGGTCTCCTCACCGGGTATTGACCGGCCGCTGGTGGAGGAGGCGCATTTTGTGCGTTTCAATGGACAAAAGGCACGCATCAAGACTCGATCCAAGATCGATAACAGGCACCGTTTCAGCGGTGTGCTGAAGGGTGTTGAAGAGCATATGGTTTTGCTTGAGGACGACGGGATTCTCTATCGTTTACCATTGGACGATATAGAAACAGCCCGTCTGGTACCGGAATTCTGATTTGGGAAACGACTGATGAGTAAAGAGATTCTGCTGGTTGTCGACGCAGTTTCCAACGAAAAAGATGTTGCGAAACCGGTTATATTCGAGGCCATCGAGGCAGCATTGGCCTCCGCGACGCGCAAGCGCAATGGCGACGATATTCTGGTCAGGGTCTCCATTAATCGCGATACCGGAGACTACGACACCTTCCGGCGTTGGGAAGTGGTGGAAAAATATTCCGAAGATGAGCCGGACGCTCCGTTGCGTCAGATCACCCTGGATGCCGCCCGGGAAGAGAACCCTGAAATCGAGGTCGGCGAGTTTGTCGAGGAACCTATCGAATCGATCGAATTCGGCCGTATCGCCGCACAGGCCGCCAAGCAGGTGATTGTGCAGAAAGTCCGCGAGGCCGAACGCGCCAAGGTAGTCGAAGCGTACCGGGGACGTGAGGGCGAGCTGGTTACCGGCGTGGTGAAGCGTATCGACCGCGGCAATGTGCTGCTCGATCTGGGTGGCAATGCGGAGGCCTTCATCGGCCGCGAACACATGATACCCAAAGAGTCGGTACGGGTCGGCGACCGGCTGCGCGGCTATCTGTACGAGATTCGTTCCGAACCCCGCGGGCCGCAGCTGTTCATCAGCCGCACCATGCCGGAACTGCTGGTCGAATTGTTCAAGCTGGAAGTGCCTGAGGTTGGCGAAGGGATTGATCGATATCCGGGCTGCCGCGAGGGATCCCGGGTTACGCGCGAAGATCGCGGTCAAGGCCCTCGACACCCGCATCGATCCGGTCGGCGCCTGTGTCGGAATGCGCGGCTCCAGAGTCCAGGCAGTCTCCAATGAGCTGAACGGAGAGCGGGTCGATATCATCCTGTGGAATGAGAATACCGCCCAGTTCGTGATCAACGCCATGTCGCCGGCGGATGTGGTCTCTATCGTGGTGGACGAGGACACCCATGCGATGGACGTGGCGGTGACCGAGGAGAATCTCTCCCAGGCGATCGGCCGCGGTGGTCAGAACGTCAGGCTTGCCAGCCAGCTGACCGGCTGGGAGCTGAATGTCATGGACGAGGCGCATGCGGCGGAGAAGACCGAATCCGAATCCAAGGTCTACATGCAGTCATTCAAGGAACAGTTGGATGTGGATGAGGATATTGCCGCGATCCTGGTACAGGAGGGGTTCGTCTCTATCGACGAAGTGGCCTATGTGCCGATTGAAGAGATGCTGGGTATCGAAGAGTTCGATGAAGATCTGGTGCATGAGCTGCGGAATCGAGCCAAAGATGTCCTTCTGACCCGGGCGATCGCCACTGAAGAGGCTTTCAAGGAGCCGGCGGAAGACCTGTTGAACATGGCGGGTATGGATAAGGAGCTGGCCTTCAAACTGGCGGAGCAGGGCGTCATCACCATGGAAGACCTTGCGGAGCAGTCCATCGATGATCTGATGGAGATAGACGGCATGGATAAGGAGCGTGCGGGAGAGTTGATCATGACCGCGAGGGCGCCTTGGTTTGAAGAAGCAGAGTAGCCTTGAATGTGGCATGACTGTCCAGTGGTCATACAGTTTCAAATGCAGAATGAATAGACGGAAAGGCAAAGTCGAGAGGCCTGTATAAACATGAGTGAAGTTACGGTATCACAGCTAGCAGAAGTCGTAGGCATTCCACCCGATCGCTTGATGGAACAGCTGGCGGATGCCGGTATCCAGGCGAAAGACGCCAACGATACGATCAGCGATGATGAAAAGGCGAAACTGCTTAGCCATTTGCGCCAGAGCCACGGTAAAAATAAGGTGGCGGGTGTTGCTTCACCGAAGAAAGTCACCTTGCGACGCAAGACTGTCAGTGAGTTACGCCAGCCTATCTCGAGTGGACGCAGCACCATGAGCCGCGTCTCGCCTTCAGCACCGACCAAGACGGTGAGTGTCGAAGTGCGTAAGAAACGCACTTATGTCAAGCGCACGCCGACGACGGTTGAATCAGACGAGAGCTCATTGAGAGAAACTGACGAGAGCACATTAAGGGAAACTGATGAGAGCACGTTAAAGGGAACTGACGAAACCTCGTTAAAGGTAACTGACGAGAGTTCGCTAAGGGATGCTGAAGAGGCGCGCCGGACGCTGGAAGAACAGACCAAGCAGAAAGCCGCTATCGAAGCTGAGGCTGAGGCGCGCAAATCCGCTGAACTCGCTTTGCAGGAAGAAGCCGAGGCCAGCATACGCAAAGCGGAGGAAGAGGCACGCGCCAAGGCAGAGGAAGAAGCCAGAATCAAAGCGAAAGAGAAAGCCGCGCTCAAAGCTGAAGAAGCACGTATGGAGAAGGAAAAGAACGCGCTGCAGAAGGAAGAATCAGCTGGTCGAGGTAAAAAAGCACCGCGTAGGGAAAAGGATGCCAAAGGTAAACTGGATGATGCTGACGAAGCGCCGCGTCATGCCCGCAAGGAACTGCATGTTGCAGTAGACAAGCGTGGCAAACGTAAGAGAAAACCCGGCAGACGTCAGGCTGCTTCACCCTCGGTCTCTGATTCTCAGCATGGATTTCAAAGACCTACGGCTCCGGTTGTGCACGAGATCAAAATACCTGAGAACATGACGGTGGCCGAACTGGCCCAGCGCATGTCAATCAAGGCGGCCGAAGTGATCAAGGTGCTCATGAAAATGGGCATGATGGTTACCATCAATCAGCCCCTGGACCGTGATACGGCTACCCTGATCGTCGAGGAGATGGGGCACATCCCTGTGCTGCAGAAGGATGAAGACATCGAGGCGGATCTGCTGATCAGTGAAGAAGAGGCTCAGGCTCAGGGCGAGCAGGTTCAGCGTCCCCCGGTGGTCACCATCATGGGGCACGTGGATCACGGCAAGACCTCATTGCTCGACCATATCCGGGCAAGCAAGGTGGCGGCGGATGAGGCGGGTGGCATCACCCAGCACATCGGCGCCTACCATGTGGATACCGACAAAGGGACGATCTCATTTCTGGATACCCCCGGTCATGCAGCATTTACCGCGATGCGCGCCCGTGGCGCCAAGGTGACTGATATTGTCATCCTGGTGGTGGCCGCAGATGACGGCGTAATGCCCCAGACCAAGGAGGCAATCCAGCACGCCAAGGCGGCTCAAGTGCCGCTCATCGTCGCCATCAACAAGATCGACAAGGAAGACGCCAACCCGGACCGGGTGATTCAGGAACTCTCCCACGAGGAGGTTATTCCGGAAGACTGGGGTGGCGACACCATGTTTGTGAAGGTCTCCGCGAAGACCGGCGAGGGCATAGACAGTCTGCTCGACGCCATTCTGCTGCAGGCTGAGGTGCTTGAACTCACTGCGGTCAAGGATGGTCCGGCCGCCGGCTCCATTGTCGAGTCGTCACTCGATAAAGGACGCGGACCGGTTGCCACTGTCCTGGTGCGTTCCGGAACTCTGCATCGGGGGGATATTATTGTTTCCGGCAAGGAGTTCGGCCGGGTGCGCGCCATGTTTGATGAAACCGGCCGCTCGGTGGAGAGTGCCGGCCCCTCCATCCCGGTGGTGGTGCTGGGGCTTTCCAGCACCCCTGAAGCGGGTGATGATGTACGCGTCGTAGCGGATGAGCGGCGCGCCCGAGAAATTGCCGGTATGCGCCATGAGAAGATGCGGGACAGCCGTCTGGCAGCGCAAAAAGCGGCCAAACTGGATGAAATGTTCTCCCAGATGAAGGACGGCGAGACCCAGACCCTGAATATCATCGTCAAGGCGGATGTGCAGGGCAGCGTGGAAGCGCTGAAGGAATCATTGGTGAAGATTTCCACGGACGAAATCAAGGTGCAGGTAGTGGCCGCCAGCGTGGGCGGGATCAGCGAGTCGGATGCGAATCTTGCCGTGACTTCCAATGCCATCATCATCGGCTTCAACGTGCGCGCCGACGCCGGGGCCAGGCGGGTGGTGGAGGAGCAGGGCATCGACATGCGCTACTACAGCATCATCTATGAGATCATCGATGATGTGAAGAAGGCGGTATCCGGTCTGCTCTCCCCCGAGATCCGCGAAGAGATCATTGGTCTGGCGGAGGTGCGCGAGGTATTCCGCAACTCCAAGATCGGGGCGATTGCGGGTTGCATGGTGCTGGAGGGCACTGTTAAGCGCAACAGTCCAATTCGTGTGCTGCGCGACAATGTGGTGATCTATGAAGGCGCGCTGGAATCGTTACGCCGCTTTAAGGACGATCTCAGCGAGGTCAAGAGCGGTATGGAGTGCGGTATCGGGGTGAAGAATTACAACGATGTCCAGGTCGGTGACCATATCGAGGTGTTCGAACGCACCGAAATTGCGCGCGTGGTTGTGTAACCGATGGCAAGGGATTTTCAACGCACCGACCGGGTAGGTGCAGAGATGCAGCGCGAGTTGGCCAAACTGATCAAGGATGAAGTCGAGGTTAAGGGAATCGGCATGGTGACGATTCAGGAGGTCCGCGTGGTCAGAGACCTCTCTCAGGCCAAGGTCTACTTCACCGTCATGGGGAATGAGTTATCCATCGCGGAGTGCACCAAACACCTGAAGCAAGCGGCCGGCCATCTGCGCTGGCTGCTGGGTCGGGAGCTGAAACTGCGCAGCGTGCCAAAACTTTTTTTTGTTTATGATGAATCGATTGAAAAGGGCGAACATCTGGACGCCCTGATCGCAAAGGCCGTTGAGCACCACGCCGATTCAGAGTAGCCCGCATTTCTCACAACAATATTAAATCTTAAAGAGTAGTAAAATGGGACGTCGTCGAAACAGAGGACGCAATATCAGCGGCGTATTGCTGCTAGATAAGCCGATCGGGTTGACCTCTAACAAAGCATTACAGGAGGTCAAGTTCCTGTATAAGGCCGCCAAGGCCGGACATACGGGGAGCCTCGATCCACTGGCAACAGGGCTACTGCCGATCTGCTTTGGCGAGGCGACCAAGATGTCCGCCTTTCTACTGGATGCAGACAAGCATTATCGGGTGACGGTGAAACTGGGTGAGACCACCACCACGGCGGATGCCGAAGGTGAAATCGTCGCAACCCTGGATCCCAGCGGTGTTACTGAAGAGGCGATTCGTGAGGTCCTGCAAGAGTTTAAGGGCGAGCAGCAGCAGTTGCCACCGATGTACTCGGCAGTCAAACACAAGGGCGAACGTCTCTATAAGCTGGCGCGTCAGGGTTTGGAGGTGGAGCGGGAGATGCGGACCATCATTATCCATTCCCTGAATCTGCTCGAAGTGAAGCTGCCTGAATTCGTGATGGATGTGCACTGTTCGAAAGGCACCTACGTGCGCACCCTTGCGGAGGATATTGGGAAACGCCTGGGTTGTGGCGCGCATGTCAGTGGCCTGCGCCGCACCGGAGTCGGACCCTATGACGATCAGAGCATGCATAAACTGGAGGCGGTGCAGGAGGCTTTCAGAGAAAAAGACTTCGCCGCGATGGATGGCTGGTTGCTATCCCTGGAGAGCGCCTTGACTGAATGGCCGGAGGTGTTGCTGACGGCGGATGCCGCCTTCTATCTCAAACAGGGTCAGCCGGTATTGGTGCCTAATGCGCCGACCAGTGGTTGGGTCAGGCTCTACGCGAATCAGACCGAGTTTCTGGGGGTCGGCCAGATTCAGGATGACGGACGCGTTGCGCCAAAGCGAATGGTCCAGCTAACAAATTGATAACCCGATTGATTTTTTCCTTTTTAGCTGGTTCGGGCTATTGCTGTTGAGGGTGAATCCGCGCATACTACGCGGCTCTCAGCGACAGTTGTCCTGAAACCGGATTTTTTATTGTGGCCAGACCAGCCTGAACTCATTGTTGGGTGGTCTTAAACAGGGCCACTTTCCTTCAAGACGTAACCTACAGGAGAAGCGTCATGACAATGAGCGCAGCAGATAAACAATCCATCGTTGAGGAGTACAAGCGTGCTCCCACGGATACCGGTTCCCCAGAGGTGCAGGTGGCCCTGTTGACGGCCCGGATCATTCAACTGACCGAACACTTCAAGGAACACAAGCAGGACCACCACTCCCGCCAGGGTCTGGTGCGCATGGTCAACTCCCGTCGCAAACTGCTCGACTATCTGAAAAGTAAGGATACGGATCGCTATCGTGATTTGATCTCCCGTCTTGGTCTGCGTCGTTAAGACCTTCAATTCACTGATTCGAGGAGAACAAGCACAGTGGCTCTGATTAAAAAAGATTTTCAATGGGGCGAACATCACGTCTCAATCGAGACCGGAGAGATAGCGCGCCAGGCCCATGGTGCAGTCATGGTCAACATGGACGACACCGTTGTTCAGGTGACCGTGGTGGAAGCGAAGAGCGCCGTGGAGCGTGATTTTTTTCCGATGACGGTGGACTACCAGGAGAAGACCTACGCTGCGGGCACCATTCCCGGCGGTTTCTTTCGCCGTGAAGGCCGTCCGAGTGAAAAAGAGATCCTCACCTCGCGCCTGATCGATCGCCCGGTTCGTCCTTTGTTTCCCAAGGGGTTTACCAACGAGGTGCAGATCATCATCACCGTGATGTCCCTGAATCCGGCGGTGGACCCGGAGATACCGTCACTGATCGGCACCTCTGCGGCGCTGTCTATTTCGGGTCTGCCCTTCAACGGTCCTATCGGTGCCGCCCGGGTTGGCTACAAGGATGGCGAGTACATCCTGAATGGCTCTCGCACCGGCCTGAGTGAGGATTCCGATCTGGACCTGATCGTGTCAGGTACCGAAGATGCCGTGCTGATGGTTGAGTCTGAAGCCAATCAGCTCTCCGAAGAGATCATGCTGGGGGCGGTGCTGTTTGGCCATGAGCAGTCGAACATCGTGGTGCAGGCGATCAAGGAACTGGCTGCGGAGGTCAACAAGGCCGTGGCAGTCTACGAGGCTCCGGAAGTGGATGCCGAGCTGAAAGCTGCGGTTGAGGCAGAAGCTGCTCAGGGCATCGGCGATGCCTACAAGATTGCCGACAAACTGGCACGCTACGGCGCCATCGATGCAGTGGTGGCGGCTACGGTAGAGAAACTCTGCTCGGCTGCGGAAGGAGAAACCCCCCGCTGGAATAAGGATCAGGTCAAAGGGATCATCGAGAAGCTGAAGAAAACCACGGTGCGTGGTCGTATTCTCGAGGGTGAGGCGCGTATCGACGGTCGTGATACCCGCACCGTGCGTCCGATCAGTGTGCGCACCGGCGTGTTGCCCCGCACCCACGGTTCGGCCCTGTTCACCCGGGGCGAGACCCAGGCCATCGTGGTCACCACCCTGGGCACCGAGCGTGACTCCCAGATCATCGATGCCCTGGAGGGTTCGCGTCGCGAACACTTCATGCTGCACTACAACTTTCCTCCCTTCTGTGTCGGCGAAATCGGTCGGGTGGGCAGTCCCAAACGGCGCGAGATCGGTCACGGCCGTCTGGCCAAACGGGGCGTGCTGGCCTGTATGCCGACCATCGAAGAGTTTCCCTATGCGATCCGAGTGGTCTCAGAGATCACCGAATCCAATGGGTCCTCCTCCATGGCTTCCGTGTGCGGCACCAGTCTCGCGTTGATGGATGCCGGTGTGCCGATCAAGGCGCCGGTGGCCGGTGTGGCCATGGGCCTGATCAAAGAGGGCGACAAATTCGCGGTACTCACCGATATCATGGGCGACGAGGATCATCTCGGCGACATGGATTTCAAGGTGGCCGGCACCGCTAGTGGCATCAATGCTCTGCAGATGGATATCAAGATCCAGGGTATCACCAAGGAGATCATGGAGGTTGCGCTGGATCAGGCGAAAGAGGGACGCCTGCATATCCTGGATGAGATGAACAAGGTGATCGGCTCCCATCGTGTCGAGATGTCAGAGCATGCGCCGCGCATCATCGAGTTCAAGATCCATCCGGACAAGATCCGCGACGTGATCGGCAAGGGTGGCGTGACCATCCGTTCCATCACCGAGGAGACCGGCGCCACCGTCGATATCACCGACGATGGCGTGGTGAAGATCTTCTCCGTCGACAAGAGCGCCGGCGAGGATGCCCGCAAGCGGGTCGAGTTGATCACCGCCGATGTCGAGGTGGGTACGATCTATGAAGGCAAGGTGGCCAAGCTGATGGATTTTGGCGCATTTGTCACCATCCTGCCGGGTAAGGACGGCCTGGTGCATATCTCCCAGATCTCCAACGAACGGGTGGAGAAGGTCAGCGACAAGCTCTCCGAAGGGGATGTGATCAAGGTCAAGGTGCTGGAAGTGGACAAGCAGGGCCGTATCCGCCTGAGCATGAAAGCGGTGGACGAAGAGTAATCGTAGTCACTTCTGTCGTAACTGAATGAAGGGGCCTGCGGGCCCCTTTTTCATGCCCAATTTTGTCCCACGGATTTGACGGCCGTATTTTCAGTTGTCTGTTTAATGTCTTACTGATAATGTCGAAATAAAAGGATATGGAGGATTTGGCATGGGTAAAAACACACATCGACTCGCAACCTTGTTTTGCATGCTTCCCGTTCTACCGGGATGTACTGGTACAGCATTCGTTTCCTCGAGTGAAACGGTGTCCGTAACCTCTGAACCGCCGGGTGCAATGGCCTATGTGATGGGTGAATCGGTCGGTGAGACACCGCTGAGCATCAAGCAGAAAGACCTCTTCCCCACCGTATACGATCAGTCCAAGCAGGATCTCTACGGAACTATCCTATTCAAGAAGACAGGTTGTGAGGATCTGCAGCCAACCTGTCGGTATGAATGCCGGTGGGACAGGAATAAAGGCGAAATTGGTTTGTGAGGGGCAGCCGTTGACGCAGGAGAAGGTGTTCAAGCGCCCCCGTTGAGGAGACCAAGGCGCCCAATGCCGAAACCCGCGGCAGACAAGCAAACCAACGGTAGCTAAACAGCCATCCCACCAGTCAAGCAGCGTCTGATAAATCTGCAGGATCTTCGTGACAGTGGTTTGGTCTCCGAAGAGGAATATCTGAAGATCCGTCAGCGCATTCTGGATGAACTTTGACCGATAAAAAACCGCTCACGAATGTGAGCGGTTGAATCGTTGAATGGAAATAGTAAGAATGTAAAAAACGATCAGCGGCTTGAAAGCAGGCGGATATAACTGATCACAGCCTTGATCTCATCCGTAGACAGAATTTCCTTCCATCCCGGCATCATTGTGTTGCTGTCGCCACCAATCACGAATAATTTTAGTTAATTTTTCATTCGTGAGGCCTGCCATTTTCTCGATATTGGTGTGATCTGCCGGCTCCATCTTGATGACCTTGGTCAGCGGCCCGTTACCTCGGCCATGATCTCCATGACATACGACGCAAAATTGCTGATAAACATCCCTTCCGGCATCCGGGTTGCCCAATAACGGATGTTTGGATTGATGCAGGAAACGGATATAAGAGACCAGGGACTGGATCTGTGGCCCGGGGATCGCCAGACCCCATTGCGGCATGTTCTGGTTGACGCTCCCATGGGGGGCCGTGCCCTGGATGATCAGGAACAGATCCCGATCTGATTTTCCTGCCAGCTCGGTGTTATCGGTCAGATTATCAACGGGCCAATCTAATTTACTGGAGAGGGGGCCCTTACCCTTGCCATCCAGGCCGTGGCATAAAAAGCAGGTCTTGTTGAAGAGTTTGTAACCTTCATAGACATCTGACGGTTGCGCACTGGCAGTTTGCACAAAGAAGAGTCCACCGAGAACGGTGAACGTTATTTTACTGAGGGTGCGGATTTTCATATTTTCACTCCTGCAACAGTTAGTTGGGTGTCAGTCACTGTTGGCTGATAGCTATAAAATGTTAGGATGCATACCTTTGATTATCTGCTGACTGATTTAGAAACCAGCAAATAATTGCAGAAGTAATGTGCCATCAGTCTCATCAGCCCGGGCATCCACACCAGAGCCGCTTTCTGATACATAAAACAGCTCGAACCTGATATTTTGGGCCGGCATATAGTTCGTGCCGATGGTCCAGGAGTTGAAGTCGGTATCTGCCGCTTTGCCAACGTCCATCTGGCGATAGGCGGCATAGATATTGAGTTTATTCGGAATGATACCCAACTGGGCGAGGATGCCGAAGGAATCGGCATCCTCAGCTGTTGCCACAATTACCGGCGAAATGATCGGCATCACCTTCGCATTGCCCATAGCTGGCATACAGCCCCAGCGGCATACCGCCAACTTCTCCCTGGGCCTGGGCGTCGATGATCCAGCCATCTGTCTTGATATCGATATCAGTGCCATCGTCGTCCGCAACGGTGGCGTCACCGGTCCAGAATTGTAACCCGAAGCCGGTATCCCAACTGCCGATAAACGGCATATAGGCCGCGCGGAAATAATGGGCAAAACCGGAGGGTTCCACATCCATATTGGTGCCACCCCAGCCTGGAACCCAGGGTGAGTAATTGAGGAAATAGTTGTTACTCGAAGCCACAAAGGCAAGACCGGTGGCTTCACCGCTGGCCAGTCCCAGGGCCTGTGCTGCGCTGAATCCCCGGCGATCCTCGATGGGACGCTGGGAACGCTGGGCGCCAGTATTGAGCAATTCAAAGCCATAAGGGGATCCCAGGCCATCAGTGGAGTAGGGGATGATGCTGAATTGGGTGTTGCCGGCATCGGCCACATTGAAATGGATCTTGGTGGAAAGGAAGGAATTTGAGTGTGACTCTGTGTCGGTAAGCATTTCTTCCGTGACGGTAATGGGTGGGCCATCAGGATCATCCGGATCTGGCGCTAAATAGGTAATCGTCTTGGTATTTGTTTTATCATGTGCAACATCCGCGAGTCCGAGTTCCATGAGAAATCCGGCGCTTTTGGAGAGCCGGCCACCAATCAGCAGGGCGGCCTCATCAGGCCACTCGATGGACCCGCGATCACTTCCGGCATCGGTATTGCCGTTGGTTTTTTTATAGCGAAGTTTGGCAATAACCGAGGCGTTTAGAACTGCGGGGATTGAAATGTCATCACCCTCGATAAGTCCCTGGCCGCCGGTCATGGTGTAGCCCCCGGCGCGAAATGTCCGCCCAAAGGCATTCAGAGTAGGAAAGTTTTGGAAATGGCATGCGGTACAGGGCATGTTGGCTTGCCTGGCGAAGGCGGGTACGGCTGATGCTGTAGTGGGTAGTATTATGAATGTGGTAAGTAAGATGGCCCCGATAATTAAGCCTACGAATCCATTGTTATGATGATTTTCCATCTGTATCCCTCCAAGTTGGTGTATATATGACCTTGTCTCCCAACAGCTTTGCAAAATCACATTCAATAACCCTATAACAGGGTGGAGGAGGCGTAGTGGGTTAAACAATGGGAAATAAATTCAGATTGTGTGTAGATTGACTGCTGGATAACCCTTGGCGACGTTAGGACAGAAACGCCATGATCGGTTGAATCCAAATCAGGACCACTTACGTAGAGGTGTTTGAAAGCCCAATGTTCTGAGGCTAAAAAACCCCCTAATGAGCAAACTGCGATTAAAAAATCTTATGTTAAGTGCCGCACTGATCCTTTCCAGCTGAGTCTTTGCTGGACCATTCAATAGCTCATTCAAAATCAACAACCCGGTTCTCTATTCAGGGAATGCGGATTACCGGCATGGCGCGCAAAAGGGTACAAATGACGGTTACGGTCGTATCCTGATCGATGTCGGCCATAATCTGGACGGGTAGTCTGGGGCATCATCTGAGAGCTGCGGCCGTACATCAGACTGATTGCCTGAAATGAATAGCAACATAAGATAGAAAATTTTATTGACGCAGATACTGTTCTTTCTGCTGTAGATGCAGGCCTGTGCTTCAGTGGAGCGGCAGCAGGGCTGCCAAAGGGAGAGATTGCGCTGGTTTGCCGGTAAGCCGCAAAGCTTTTCCGTGGTATGTTGGAATCTGACAGATAGCGGGTCTTGCTGTCTCGACCCTGGGAAGTAACCTTGGGAGCGATGAATACTCTCTCTATTGGAGCATGCATGGCAAGTTCGGACACTGACCCTGAAATTGCGATTGAACAGAGAAATCAGCAGCTGCGGAAACTGTTGTCCGCCTGCGCATTGCATGACCGGCAGGCATTTCATCAGTTGTATGAGATGACCTCGGCGAAACTATATGGCGTAATCCTGCGTATATTGAATAGAAACGAATGGGCGGAGGATTGCCTGCAGGAGGCCTATGTCAAAGTCTGGAACAAAGCTGGGACTTATCGTCCGCAGCTGGCCTCGCCGATGACATGGATGGCGACTATCGCGCGCAACCAGGCACTGGACCTGTTGCGTCGGCGGCATCGTGAGGTGAGGGAGTCTGATGCAGCCTCCTTTCCCGAGGAAGTGGATAAGGACCCGCTCCCCCAGGACAAGCTGCAGATGACCGATGAAGGCCGCAAGCTCAATCTTTGTCTGGAGCAATTGAAGAGTCAGCAGCGTCAGGTTATTGCGCTGGCCTATTTCAAGGGGCTGACCCACGAGGAACTGGCAGCCCGTACAGATACACCGCTCGGCACCATCAAGACGTGGATTCGTCGCGGACTGGAGCAGTTAAAGAGGTGTCTGGAACCATGAAAACACAGGATCATACATCTGAGCTGGACGCACTGGCGGGTGAATACGTTTTGGGTACGCTGCAGGGCGATGCGCGGGATCAGTTTGATCAGCGGCTGGCGGATGATTACGCACTGCAGCAGGAGGTGGCGGCCTGGGAGCGGCGTTTCGCCCCGATGTTGGAAACCGTAGCACCTGTTTCTCCACCGGCCGGCGTCTGGCGCCGGATTGAACAGCGCATAGCCCCCGAAGTCCACCAGCAGCGAGTGGGGTTCTGGAACAGTCTCAACTTCTGGCGCAGCATGAGTATGGGCGCGGCCAGCCTGGTGTTGGTGCTGAGCCTGAGCCTGTTTGGCCTGCTTCAGGAATCGGGTGAGTTGGAACGGGTGATGGTAGTGACGAATCACGCGTCGCAGGCGGGGTGGATCGTGGATACCCGCAGTCGTGATCCCATGCTGCATGTGAATGCAGTGCAACCGACCCCGTTGCCGGCCGGCAAGGTCTGTCAGCTCTGGTTGGAGACGGAACAGGGGGTGCTGGTGCCGGTGGGTGTGCTGCCTCATCAGGGTTCGCAGACAATGCGACTTCCCAGCGCATTGCAACAGGATAGCCGCTTCAAGGTTACGATTGAGTCCGCTGCATCTGCCCCGGTTCAACAGCCGAGTGAAGAGATTGTGTTCGAAGGCCAGCTTATAACGATATAAACCGAATCAAGGGGCAAGGGAAGCTGCAGATAATGACCGGTGGTTTTTGTATACTGATGGTAATTCCCCAAACGATCGAGTTGGGTTTATGTGGCTGACTTCCTGTCTGGCATCTGCTTTGAATTCTGCATCGCTGCGGATTTTCTCTCCAGTTTTGATTAATTGCGTGCTGCTTCTGACAAGCATGCTGATTGCCGGCGTTTCAACTGCAGCTGGTTCCAATGGGTTGACGGTTGGCGTCTTTCCGCGCCGGGATGCAGAAACCACGCGCACTATGTTCGAGCCTTTGATGGATTACCTGCATCGGGAGCTGGAACTGGATGTCACCCTCGACGTGCCTCCCGACTTTGCGGCATTCTGGACGAGGCTCAAAGAGAGGCGCTACGATCTGGTGCATTTGAATCAGTATCAGTATCTGCGGGCGCATCATCAATTCGGTTATGATGCCATCCTGAAGAATGAGGAGATGGGACGCTCTGAAATCACCTCTGTGATTTGGGTGCGCAAGGGAGGCGGCATCAAGCAGCCTGCTGACCTGAGAGGTAAAAAGGTTATCTTTGGCGGAGGCAGGCAGGCCATGGTCAGTCATATCATGGCGGCTGATCTGTTGCGCCAGCATGGCCTGGCTGAGAGTGATTATCTACTGCAGTTTGCGGTGAATCCGGTGAGCGCGATGCTCAGTCTCTACTATCGTCAAAGTATGGCGGCTGGCGCGGGCGACGTATTGCCGGAACTGCTTGGGATGTATGAGTCTGTCTCTCCGTCTGCGTTTGAAACCCTGCTGCGGAGTCAGCCGGTTGCTCAGTTGCCCTGGGCTGTCAGTCCGGCCCTGGCGGGGCAAACATCATCGGGAATAAGACGAGTGCTGACGATGCTCAAGCAGAGTAAGGCAGGCCGGCAATTGTTGCAGCAGGCTGGCTTGACTGGGTTCGTCGCCGCTACGGATAAGGATTACGACCCTCACCGGCAAATCGTTGCGAGGGTTCTGCAGGAGCAGTACTGAGTTGGGATTGAAAGGATTTAACTTGCCGCTGCCGGGAATTGATTCCTACAGTGGGCGCTATGCCTATTTTGCCGTGGCGGTCTGCGTCACCCTGATGGCTGCCGCCTACGTGGGTTGGGATTATGTCAATCGCACCAGTCGGGCGCAGATTGCCCAGATTGAGGCCAGATCCATGACTGTGGGGGTGCTTGCGGACAGCCTGACACACCTCAATCTGCTGGAAAACAGTCTGCAACGCATCATTATCGAACCGGCTGAACAGGATGTCGGCCTGGTTAAAGTACAGCTCAGACGCTTGGGCTTCACCCTGCAGTCACTGGAGCGGGTCCTGGCTGGCAACGGCCCCGCTAAGGAAATTGCCAGAGAGCTGCAGAAAGATGCAGCACAACTGCATGAGGCGTCCCTGGATTTAATTGCAATTCGCACCGATGTGGTGCGCTGGTTTCCTGCCCTGCGTCTGATGCGGGAGGAGATGTTTCCTCACCATATACAGTTGCTTAGCCTGCTGGAGGAGTTGTTGATCGAAAGTGGAGAAGAGTTCTCGCCCCATGACCAGCTGCTGACATTCAAGACCACAATGGCGCTGCGTAACGCCTGGGTCAGCATGATCTCTGAAATGCGGCTCTATGTTGCGAACCGTTTTGGGATCTTCGCCAGTGAATTTCGCGAGGGAATGGAGTCTCGTCTGACTAATGTCACCTACTACGGTGAGGAGATACCGAACCACCTGGAAACCCTGCGGCGACTGTCCAGCGCTGGCAGACTGGGCTTTGTCAGTGAATCCTCGTTAGATGAAATAGAGCATCACTACCAGGCCTGGATGCGCGCCTTCAATCAGCTTTCGAGAATCATCGATAATCCCAGCTGGAGGATGGACCTGTTGTTGATGGGTGAGGCGGTGAAACCGATTCTGGATCGCATGAGGCAGCGCCTCTCATCACTGGATATCGATCTGAACACCCAGTCAGCCCGGGATATCACTCAATTGACTGACATCGCGAGGCAGCTGTCAAACTCGATACTCGCCATTTCAGTAGCGGTTATCCTGTTGATTGTTATTGCTTATCTTTTTCTGTTTCGTAACCTGCTGCGACCCATTGCGGCGACTGCTTTGGCCCTCAAGCAGGAGGCCCAGGGCATGCGGGATATTCTGCCGCCGCCCGCTAAACTGAAAGAGACCCGGGATCTGGTCGACGCCTTCACTGATATGCGCAGACAGGTACACAGCCGTCAGCGCCGACTCGATCACATGGCCTACCATGATGCATTGACCCAGCTGCCCAACCGTGTGCTGTTTCGTGACCGTCTGCAGCACGCCCTGGATGTGGCCAATCGGGGGGATTACCTGGTGGGGCTGTTGTTTCTGGATCTGGACCGCTTCAAGCAGATCAATGACAGTCTGGGACACCTGGTCGGGGATGAGTTGCTCAAGATAGTAGCGGAGAGGTTGCAGTCCCTGGTCCGGGCATCGGACACGGTGGCCCGTTTGAGTGGCGATGAGTTTGCGATTCTGGTTGAGCGTTTGGAAGCGCGCAACGATATTGTGCCGCTGGCTGAAAAGGCCTTGGCCATTCTGGACAGCCCCATCCAGGTAGTGGAGCACAAACTCTACATCTCGGCATCCATCGGTATTGCCCTGGCGCCGGTGGACGATATCTCAGCTGAGTACCTGATCCGGGATGCGGATACTGCGATGTACGAGGCAAAGCGTCAGGGCGGGGCCAGCTACCGCTTCTTTACCGGGGAGATGACGCATCAGGCCACCGCAAGCCTGTATCTTGAAACTGCCCTCAGGCTAGGTGTGCAGCAGAATCAGATTTTCTATCATTTCCAGCCTGTTATCAGCCAAAACAATGCGCATATTGAATTCTATGAGGCGCTGCTGCGCTGGCAGCACCCGGAACAGGGATTGCTGCTACCGGAGTCTTTCCTCGATGTCCTGGAAACAACAGGCCTGGATACCTCGATCATGGATGAGATGCTTGACCAGGCGGCGGCGCATCAGGCAAAGATCAGTGATAAATTAGCGAGACCCATTGCTGTATCCATTAACCTGTCGGTACGGCTTTTGAGTGATCCGGATTTCTGCCGAGGCGTACTGGATCGTCTTGCAATGGGGCAGTTTCCGGAAGGCGGGCTGGTGCTTGAGCTAACCGAAGATATTCTGACCCAGGAACTGGCGCAGGCTGAGGTCTTTCTGTTGCAAGTCAGAGCGATGGGAGGAAGGATCGCTCTGGATGATTTTGGCACCGGTCAGGCCTCACTCAGTCATTTGCGGCAATTTCCCTTTGATCTGCTCAAAATAGACCGCGAATTCATCCATAGTGTGGATACCGATCCCATGAATGCCAATCTGGTGGAGGCGGTTATTAAACTGGCCCATGCCTTTAATATGTCAGTCATCGCTGAAGGTGTTGAAACCCGCGCACAATACCACTTCGTGAAGGCGCTGGGTTGTGATTATGTGCAGGGGTACCTGACTGGCGCGCCTGCTGAATCCGCCACAATAATCGACCAGTTGGAAGGGCAGACTGAACTTTGTTAGCGCTTTGTGGCAGTCCTGGCGCTGTGTTGAACATAGTGCTTTACAGTTCAGACAGTTCCCGTTTTACGGGACGCCTCACCATGCCCCCCAAAGACTCAGCCCTTGACCTGGGTTTGAACAGGGTAAAGGGCTGGAACATGAGGCAGGACAGGATGCCAGGAACTTGACAGCAGGGTTAAAGTGCCTTAGATTGCGCGCTCTCCTGAATAAGGGCATCTGATGTCTCGATTCAGGACCTGTCCCCATCGTCTAGAGGCCTAGGACACTGGCCTTTCACGCCGGTAACAGGGGTTCGACTCCCCTTGGGGACGCCAGATAAATCAAAGGCTTACGATAATATCATAGGTCTTTTTTTATGTCTTTACGGAAATTGTACGGAAAATCGCCAACTGTATCTTTGTGTAAATTAAAGACGCGTCAGGACCGCTTTTAAAGTCATAGGTCCAAAGCTCCTGATTTGGTCTAATCGCTATTCATTGGGACATGGTTGATTGAAGATAAAGTCGTTTTATTTTTCATGGGCTTATTAATTCAATGGTAGGGATTATCCTACAGACGATATGTCTTAAATAATCTAATCTATCTCAAGGATTTAACTGTGATTTGTTGTGCATTTTTTTGCACATCACCGTTATGGAAATTGGTTGATGTGAACAAAAAGGAAAAGTAGGGCTCAGTTAGAAGCTGAAAATCAATTTTATCGAGGACGTGGTTTAGAAAGAAATATCACAAAGGTGATTAACGCATTAATAATGTGGCTCGCCTTGGTAGTAATAGCTTATTTTTGTACAGATGCCATTCATGCACTAGCAGGGAAAGCAACAGATGCAGATATAAATGTAAATGCCAATATAAAGGCTGAAGGTTCACTGTCGATAAACAATGGAAAGCAAGTAAAGCAAAGTAATGATTGGATTGAATTAGCTCCAGGTGTACTTGGTCTACTTTTTGGTGTGTTCGGAATTATTTATGGGAGAGCACATAATCATCTAAGGAAAGATACTGTTGAGAGGTTACAGGATAGGATCAGGCAATTTGAGGAAATGGAAGATCCAAGCAGGAGTACTAGCAAGTTAACTAAACGTGGAGAAACGAGGCCTGAAGATCAATGAGTATTGAATTAATCAAAATCATTATAACTGCGTTATTAGCGTTTGGTCTGTGGTGGTTGTATTTCATTGAGTACAGAAAATTGCTAATTGATAAAACTCGTCAAAAGTTGTTCCAACTTAGAGATGAGCTTTACGATAAAGCAAGTAGTGGACTTATCAAATTTGATTCAACTGCATATGGGATAACTCGAACTACATTGAACGGGATGATCCAGTTTGCCCATGAGTTAAGTCTTACTCGTTTGATGGTGATATTTTTAATGCGTAAAATACACGGATCAGACAAGCTAGTTGAAAGGTATGCAAAACATTGGGTAAAAGCATATTCTGATTTATCTAACCAAGCTTCTCGAAAAGCTATATTAGAGATTCACAGGAAAATGCACGCTATATTCATCGGGCATATTATAAATCATTCATTATTTCTAAGTATTGTTTTAAGAAGTTTTGTGCAACTGGCTCTGGTTCTAGGGAAGTTAAAGAGCATAAAGAATGATGTATATCTAGGTGATAAAGCAAGAGTGCATTGGACTGTAGTTGATGCAGAAGCAAACCAACTAGGACATCTTAGATGCTGATTATTTGTGTATAGATTAATATCTCAGACCTGAACTAAAATAAAAAACCCCAGCCGGGTAACTGGCTGGGGTTTTTGTTTGGAATCATCTGTACTGATGCTAGGATCTGGCGAATCTTCGCAGCACCTCAGCAGATTTTAGCCCATGGAATCAGCCTGATTGTGACGATGTGTTAACTTTGGAATCATCGCGCTTCTCATAGTGAGCTTTGATGATGTATTCAAGCATTCTTCTGCATATCCCCCACTTCCTGCACAACTCATTATGGTTCCTTCCGCTGAAGTCGTTCATAATTTCTATATTTCGCTTCACCCTATCAACAGAATGAACATACTCATGTCTGCCACCCCGGGACTGGCGGACGTTGTGCTCAACGGCTGCAGCTATTTCAAACGCAACATCACAAGGGACGTCACGGCGTATCGCTTCCTGATAGGTCTCTTCCCGAATGTACGTAAGCGTCTGGGCAACTACCGGATTGACCCTAACCTTGCAGGTCTTCCATTTTTAAATTCTGCGGCAGTAGGGCCAGAAGAGCCTGCTCCGATTTAGCCGCTGGCAGTTTTTCAAACAAATAATTCAGGTAGGCCCAGGGCTCCAGATCATTCGCCTTAGCTGTCTCCACCAGGGTGTACATCGTGGCGCTGGCATTTGCACCCCGTGGACTACCTGAGAATAAGAAATTTTTACGTCCGATAACGAAAGGCCGGATGGCATTCTCCGCCTTGTTGTTGTCTATCTCGATGTGACCGTCTTCAAGATAGATGATCAACTTCGGCCAGAGCCGCAGGGTATAGGAGATCGCTTCACCGAGCGTGCTCTTGGGCAACACCTGTACCACTTTCTGATCGAGCCACTCCTTGATTTTTTCCAGGATGGGCTCGGCCTGCTTGTGGCGAATGGCTTTTCGCTGCTCCGGGGTTTTCTCTTGGGTGGCACGCTCTACCTGGTACAGCTTGCGGATCAATGCCACCATCTGGTGAGCAGCCGCAGTATTTTTGCGGCCATGGGTCGCCTCCACAAACTTTCTGCGCACATGCGCCCAGCAGGCCGCATGCCCCAGGATACCAGGCATTTGAGATAGGCCGTTGTAGCCGCTGTAGCCATCGGTTATCAGGTACATTATCCCATCTGGGGAATCATCATCTGTTGGGTAAAGAAAACCCTCAGGCACCGCCCCACTGCGCGTGTCGGCATATTGATACCAGATCACCGGCATGCCCGGCGGACCACCCCCATAGACCCACATGGTCGACAGTTGGGTATTCTCCCGACCCGGTTCATTCAAGACCTGTAATCGGGTTTCATCGATGTGAATCACCCTGCCCTGGTAGAGCAGTCGTTTCATAACCGCCATCAGCGGTGTTAACCGCTCATGGAGTTGAATCACCCAGCTACTCATGGTCTGTCGGCTCAGCTCGATGCCTTCCCTCTCGCAGATCGCCTCTTGGCGATAGAAAGGCAGGCCATCCACGAACTTGCGGGTCACCACATCGGCAATCACCGAGCTGTGGGCGATGGACTTGGGGATGATCTGATCCGGGCGGGGCGCGATTCTGACACCTTGTTCGGCGCCGGCAACCTCGTCATGCTTTGGGACATACTTGGCGCGCTTGTACGCAATGACATAATGTTGCCGGGGAATGACCGCCAGTTGCTCAGAGGTGTCATAGCCGATGAAGGTCCAGTCGTCCCCCATCGCATCCCTTTCTTCATCTGAGAGATCGATGATTTTTTCTACCCGATTGAAATGCGCGGGCAGTGGACGACGAACGGGTTTTTTGCGTTCACTGTCCACTTTCTCTTGCACCTTTGATTCAGCATCATCCTGGTCTGAGGATAGATCCAACTCAGCCAGCAGTTGCTCCAGTTCAGCCTCATCAAACAGAGTGATTTGATCTTTGTTCGGGCGATCCGCGCTGGCGCCAAACTGGCGCTTACGCAGCAGGATAATATAATCGAGCAGCTGTTCGATGCGCTGCGCCTTCTCGTCTAAGGCACGATCTTTTTCCGTGATAGCCTGCTCTTTTTCTTTAACCGCGTCCCGTAATTGAACTACCTCAGCCTTGAGTTGATCGGGGTCATTAGGAAGGGGAAAAGCCGTTGAATCCATGCGCAAAATTATACCAAACAGGCACTAACAGAGCAGCATAATAAGGCCTTAAAAATAAGAATATTTTGCGGCTTTATGGGCCTCAACCCGGGTGATATCCAGTCCTTCGAGTAACCAGCTCAGTTCACGTGTCGATATCTCGATGGCGACTTTCTCACCCGCACCTGGCCACCAGAATCGCTGCTTCTCCAATCGCCGGTAGAAGAGCCAGAATCCATTGTTGTGCCAGTAGAGAATCTTGATTTTATCCCGCATTCGATTGCAGAAAACAAACAGATGGCTGGAGAAAGGATCAGCTTCCAGAACATCCTCAACCAACACCATGAGTCCATTGATGGCTTTACGCATATCCGTGGCGCCGGTTGCCAGATAGACCTTGGTGTTTGCACCAAAGGCAATCATGATGCCTGGAGAACTTGAATGACTTGCCTCAGGGTGTTTGGATCGAAACCGGCAGAGATTTCGAGACGCAGATGTTCGTTGATCCGTAGCATCAGGCTGGAAGCGCTGGGCTCAACCAGGTTGACCGGTAAAAAGGCAACCGGTGGCGTGTCCTTCGATGTTTCCTCCATCATGAATATCCGACGCCAACGCTGGAAAGAGGCCAGCCCCAGGTGATGCCTTGCACAATAGTCTTTCTGAGAGAGCCCGCTCTGCTGCCAATCCGTGATCCGCTCAAGCCAGCGCTGGCGGTTGATCTCCCTCTTCGTTAAGCTCGATTTCATGATAATGCCCCTGTAGCTCTTGTAGTGTGGAGACATCATGGAGGTTCGGTAAAAGCGGGGAAAGATGTAGTTCTCTAGACGCTTACGAATGTACTCGATAAAGGGTTGCATACATATCAATACCTTTCAATTAAGAATAGAGCGGTCAACTGGGGTTTCTAGGTTCAAGATTGTTTTCGTGACCATGCCTGGCTGAGCGCTGTCAGTGTATGTGCTTGCAGCTTTAACCTGCCACGTTTGCCTTCCCAGTTTGCCACGGTCTGGGGGCTTATCCCGAGCAGGTCCGCGAACTGTGAGCGCGTCATCTTGTACTGTTTGCGCAGCTTTGCAACCGCCGCACCGGTTGGCGTGAAGACCTTCTTCTTGGTAGGCACTGTAGCATTCGTTGGTCTGGGTTTTGTGCTGTTTGGCGCTGCCTTCCGCATGGCTGGTGTTTTGTTGTTTGAACGGCCCTTACTCTTCTGTGCGGGGGCTTCCTCAAGTTCGATCCCGAATAGGCTCGAGAGATCCGAGTTTTCGAGCCGACGCCGTTTGCTCGCACCACTGGTCGCCGTCTGCATGTCCAGTTCCGCTGAAATGAGTTCTTCATGATCGACCTTGCGTAGCAGGAAGAGCAGTTCCGGCTTTTCGTCCAGTCGGGCTCCAACACCATACAACACGGCAGCCACATGCTTGCACATGTCGGCCCAGTCGGGGCAGTCGCAGTGCAGCTTGATCTCCCTGGGTTGGGGAAACAGTCCCTTATCGGGATCGGTCACGACCTCCATCACCTGGTTGGAGAGGCGTCCCTGCAACAGTTCCAGCAGAGAGCCGATCTGCCCGGCGCATTGATCGCGTACCTTTTTCCAACGAGATGACGCCAGGGGAGCGATGTCGATCCTGACATGGTATAGCTCAGAACCGGAGACGATGGCCTCGACTTTCCCTTGCTTGATTGCCAGATGACAGACCGAACCGTTGCGGACATAGGTGCGGCCGCGCGGCAGGCGATTGGCGAAGTCGCTGAATCGCTCCAGGTGTCTGCACCAGGCCTTGCCCCAGAAGGTCTGAGCGATCTTGCGGCCCTTGATCCCGATGGGTTCGATTGCTGTGCCCTGCTTGCGCAGCTTATCCATTTCCCGGGCCGCCTTGGCGCGCCGCTTCGCGACCGAGACATAGGGCCGCCATTCACCATAAGACACCGTTTTCAATCTCCTCAGACTTCTACCTGGTTGAGGTCGAGCGCAACCAGTTTCAGCAATTCCTCATTGTTCATTTCGGTCAGCAGGGTTTCCGCGCCGCCCTCCAGGATATCGCTGGCCAATGTGGTCTTTTCGGTTATCAAGGCATCGATCTTCTCTTCCACCGTGCCCTGACAGACGAACTTGTGGACCAGCACATTGTTGCGTTGACCGATGCGAAATGCCCGGTCGGTGGCCTGGTTTTCCACTGCCGGGTTCCACCAGCGATCGAAGTGGACCACATGGGAGGCCTCGGTCAGGTTCAGTCCGGTACCACCGGCCTTGAGCGACAGGATGAAAAACGGCGGACCGTCTTCCTGCTGAAATTCGTCCACCAGCCGCTTGCGGTGTTTGACCGGAGTGCCGCCATGCAGCACCAGACCTGGCCGGCCAAACTGCACAGCCAGAAACGCGGCCAGCGGGCCGGTGATCTCGCGAAACTGGGTAAACACCAACAGTTTCTGCTGGCGTGAGGCGATCTCTTCGCACAACTCGGCCAGGCGGGCGAATTTGCCGCTGCTGCGGGGATCATACCGGTCATTCCCCAACAGCTGCGAGGGATGGTTGCAGATCTGTTTCAGACGCATCAGGCTCGCCAGCACCAGACCGCGCCGTTGCATGCCGTCCAGGGTTTCGAGTGCAGTGGCCAGCCTGGCGACTTCCTGCCGATACAACGCGGCCTGGGCCTTGCTCAGACCACACCAGGCATGGAGCTCGGTTTTTTCCGGCAGGTCGCTGATGATCGACTTGTCGGTCTTGAGCCGGCGCAGGATGTAGGGACGCACCAGGTTCCGCAAGGGGGCGTATTGATCGCTTTCTCCGCTGGCTAACGACTTCACGAAGCTCTTGAATCGTGCTGCCGAGCTGAGCAGGCCAGGGCAGAGAAAATCGAACAGTGACCAGAGATCCCCGAGCCGGTTTTCGATCGGGGTTCCGGTCAACGCGATGCGGGCGCTGGCCTGCAATTGCTTGACCGCGCGGGTCTGCCGGCTGGTGGGATTCTTGATCGCTTGCGCTTCGTCCAGGATCAGCAGGCGCCAGTTCCGCTCCTGCAGCCAGGACTGCTTCAATAACATACCGTAGGTGGTCAGGACCAGGTCGATCCCGGCCAGGCCGTCCTTGCTGTTACCGGCCATCTCTTCGCTCTCCTGTTTGCTCATCTGCGAACTGTGCAGAAACCGGCAGCGCAGGGAGGGCCCAAAACGCTCCAGTTCGGCCTTCCAGTTGGCCAGCAGTGATGCCGGCAGCACCAGTAAGGAAGGTGTCTTGTTGCGGCGTTTTTTCAGTACCAGCAGCAGCGCGATGATCTGCATGGTCTTGCCTAGGCCCATGTCATCCGCCAGGCAGGCCCCGAGCCCCAGTTGCGACAGCTGCCACAGCCAGCTGAGGCCGGTCTTTTGATAGGGTCGCAGCTCGGCCTTGAGGGAACTGCCGGGATCGAGGGTATTGAGTGATGCCGGTGAGCGCAGTTGATCCAGCAGGGATTTTAACCAGATTCCTGGTTGCACAAAGGCCCACTGCCGATCTTCTGTAAACGCACCCGCCCGGCCCAGGTCTGCCGGAGCGCCGGCCAACAGGCGCATGCCCTCGACAAAGGAGAGCCCACCCTGGTGCACTTCGGCCTCGACATGTTTCCAGTGGGCCAAGGCAGCGGCCAGTTGCTCCCGGTCTACCTCTACCCATTGACCCTTGATGAAGACCAGACTCTCCTGCGCTGCCAGCAGGGTGAGTAACTCACGCTCACTCAGGGTCTCGTCACCCAGGGCGATTCCCAGTTTGAAATCCAACAGCGCCTCAGCACCGAGTTTCTGCTGTTTAGCATTGCCGATGGTGACGCTGACCTGCGGTCGAATGCGCTGCTTCCACCAGTTGGGCAGGCGCACCAGGACGCCGCTTTGCTCATAAACGGGTGTCTCCTTGAGGAACTGGTAGGTCTCGGCCTGCGTCCATGCGAGGGGGTGGTAGAGGTCACCGCTGTTGACCAGGTCTTTGATCAGCGCACTGGATTCGGATGCGCGCTGCACCGGGGAGAGCAGGCGGATCAGGGCCTGTTTGTTACGGGCGCCGGCGTATTCCTGCAAGGCCCTGGCCAGGGGTTGGTGGCGGATCCGCTCCTGGCCCTGGCCGGTGAACTCAGGCGCATAGGTCGCCATGAATGCGAACGGATAGTCCGGATCGAGCTTGTTTTCCGCCAGGTGAAAACAGACCCGGCCCGCCTGATGCCAGCGGGGTGCGTTTTTTTCGAGGAACGCGCCGAGGCTGCCCTGCTGATGGATTTGGCTGCACACCCAGTCATCGAGCCAGAACCAGACGGCATTCAGGGTTTGTGCCGAGAGATACTCAGCACCGAGCATCGGGGGCATGCTTTCCAGCAGCGAGGCTGTATGCTGTTCGTTGAGTGCTCCGATTGGCTCTGGGCGCGCCGGCTCTATTTGTGTCATCCGACACCGCTCCGCCAGATACCCGCAGGTGAAGGTCCGCCAATAGACAAGGTTGGGGGAGAGGTCTGCGGTATTCTCTTTCGCTGCGAGTGAAATCAGGCCTTCTATGATGCCCTGCGAAAATGCGGCGTCGGTGGCTGGCTGTCCGGTTTGTATGCCGGCATCGTTGGCGGCTTCCGCCGGCAACCAGTGCAGATGTCCCGAGGGTAGTACCCCGAGTTCAGCACGGATCATGGCTCAGCCTGGCGTGAAGTTTCAATAAAACCTTTGCGAGTTGGTTTCTACAGCGTGTCAGTCGCTTACCGGCCTGTTTGGATATACAAATACTCAGGATTCCCATTGCGGTACTTCACGCTGTCCGCAATTTATAGACCGTTCACTTGGACACAAAAGGATTGATTAACTCGACACCACAATCTTCGAAATCGTTGGTGTTTCGCGTCGCAACCATGAATCTTTTCGATCTGGCGATGGCTGCAATCTGGCCATCCGGTACACTCATCGGGCGGCCCAATTCCTTGCGGTGACCCATGACCTCACCATAACTGCGAGCCGCCGCTTCGTCATACGCCAGAACACGCTGTGCGAAGGCCTGCGCAACGAATCGCTCGAATCTATCTTTTAGCTGCAAGCGTCGTTTGCCGTCAGGTAAGATGCGTAAACCATATTCGATTTCGCCGATGTTGATGGCCGAAATATAGAGCGCACTGGATTTCTGGTAATTGAGCCAATTCACTACAGCGTCTGATGGCACAACCTTCATGATTTCAGAGATCACGTTGGTGTCGACGAGGATCATTATGAGAGGTCCATCGGTTCATGTGGAACATGCTCTGGCAGTGTGAGATCCACTCCGTGGCGTGGGCCAAACAGCCGCAGGGCGAGATCACCCAGTTGTTCGGGTGCGGCTACGGATTCTTTTAGAATCTGTCGGACTTCCTCCTCCATGGAAACACCGTGGTTGGCAGCCCGCACGCGTAAACGCGCCAACGTTTCCTCGTCAAGCTTTCTCACACTTAGATTTGCCATGCCGTTTCTCCCGATTCGGATCTTTATGGGATGAATGCTAGCATATGACATCAATGCCAGCAAGCGCGAGCATATTACTGAATATCGCTTGTCTAATTGATAACCAATGCATAGTGGGTATTGGTCAGTCTTTTTCCTCTGGAGTTTAACTTATTGTATTATTGGTAAATAATTAATGTTCTTGAAGTTACGCATAAATGGGGGATAAGGTCGACTCCCCTTGGGGACGCCACCTTCCCAAAGCACGGATGGATCATGGTTCGTTTCATCTCCCCGCTGCCTCAGTCCCCCTTTTGATCTGGTACGGAGCCTTATATTTCTTCCTGTATCATGTGTTTTACATTTCTGAGAATTCGGCTCCGCGCGAAAACAGCCAGACTGCAAATAAGGCTGGCTTTATCCCCATACAAACTTGTTTGATGGCCTTTTTCATGGCAGAGTCAATGTCATGGCGCTGAAGATTCCGATAACAATAATACTCTTCTCATCACTCGTTCTGACCGGGGGCGTTCTGGCAGAGGATGAGTTGGCCTATCCTACGGGACCGTTGAGTGCAGAGCAGATTGCACAACAGGTCTACACGGCGGCGCATGGCGGCCTGGTGAGGAATGCGGTCAGCAAGCGTAACAAGAGAGCTGTCGCATTGGTGATAAACCGCGCCCCGCTTGAGAAACAGGTGCCGGGACGGATGCCGACAGTCAATTCTTTTGAGACTTATGTAAACAACAGTCCCGCGGACCCCGCGATCAAGTCCACCCAGATGGCAATATTGACATCCGGCAAGACGGATGGCACGGGAATTTTACTCACCAACTACACCGATCCGGAGCGTGGAGCGACAATTTCGATGTGGTTGCCGGCGCTGCGCAAAATCCGCAGGATCAATGAGCCGGCCCATGAAGACGTCTGGTTCGGCACCAATCTGACCTATGGGGAACTGGTGCTGCGCCGTCCTGAACACGAGGTCCACGAACTCCTGGGTGAGGGTGTCTTCGATGCCTGCCTCGATGTCATGGAGTTGAATGCATGGGAGAAGAATCGTTACACCAGAGGATTGCCCCCAAAGCAATGCGGGCATCAGGGAAAACCTGTCTACCACCTGAAAAGTACTACCAAATTCAGGAATTGGTGGTATGACTACCATATCAGTGATATCGATAAACAGTCGTTTTCACTCTACCGGACTGTCTATTTCAAGGATGGCAAGCAGATAAAAACGGTATCTGTCGACTGGCAGTCTCTGGATCAACCTGATCCACGCATTACTTATCCACGCTATATCTATGCAGTGCTGCACGACAGTGGCAAAGACAGCATGGTCTTTGTGCCCCGCAGTACAATACAGTTGAACGTAGATCTACCGGATAGTTTCTGGTCCGAGGAGACGCTGAAAAGGCAGGCGCGATGAACCGGCTTTCCTTTACCTGAGACGACAGGTCAATGGCGAATAATAATTACGCAGATCGCTATGCTCGTTTCATGCTCAGACACCGCTGGGCGGTCATAATTTTCTGTTTTGCCTCCACACTTCTTGCTGCGCTGTATGTGAATCAGCTGAATCTGCGCAACGATCCTGACTCCCTGCTGCCGCTCTCCAATCGATATATCGCCACCAATCTCTATAGCGAACTCACCTATGGGATGGGGAATCTGATGGTTTGGGGTATGAAGGTCAGAGAAGGTGATATCTACCAGCCCTGGTTCATCCGCATGGTGGATGAGATGTTCGAGGATGTCAGCAAGCTGGAATATGCCAACGTGGATAATTTTATCGGACTTGCCTCACCGAAGATGCGCAATATCGGCGTCAGTGCGGATGGCAGCCTGGATTTCCAACGCCTCATTCCGAGTAATGGCCTGTCTAACAATGAGGGTGAACTCAGTCTTGAGTTGGACTATCTGCGTCGCGGGCTGGAAAAGCATCTGGTGATGGAACCGTTGCTGGTTTATTACGAAGATGGGAACGGTGGTAAGTGCGATCTGCTGGATGCCAACGGGTCCATTACCAACCTGTCGATCTCCCACGTACATCAGAATTGCAAGGCGAAAGGTACTTTCATCATTGGTGACTTCAGCAACGAGTTGAAGGACGACAATCTGGCCTGGATCAAGAAGACGAATGCGCTGATGGCTGAGTATGAGGCGCGGTATGGTGACCGGGTAGAGTTTCAGATCTCCGGCGAGCCCTATTTTCTGGCGTCGATGGTGCAGGAGTTGAGGGACAAGGCTTGGTTGTTCGGCGTCTCTCTGCTGATTATTCTGGTGGTGCTGTGGTACGAATTCCGTCACTGGTACTGTGCGGTGCTGCCTCTGCTGGGGGTGGGTATGACCATCGTGCTGACGCTGGGTCTGATGGGTTTCACCCAGTTCAAGTTGACCACCATGATGGCGCTGACACCCATGTTGTTGCTGGCGGTTGGTGTCGGTCATTCAATGCAGATCACCCGGCGTTTCATGCAGGAGCTGCATAAAAGCGGGGATGCTGATCAGGCGGCGTTCGCAGCGATGCGCTATACCATCGTGCCGGCGACACTGTCGATTGGTACAGATCTGCACGGATTCTTTGCGATCTCTTTTGTGGATATCTCATTCTACAAGGCCTACGCCTATTTCGGCATCTTTGGCATGTCTACCCTGTTATTGACCACCACCACCTTGATTCCTCTCCTGATGGCCACATTTCCACCCAGATTGAAGGCGCAGGATGAACAGCGGCAATGGGAAAAGAGTATTGCGAATGGGATAACTTCGCTCCTTACCGGCAGGCTGAAGTGGATTCCACTGATGCTTGTGATTGGCGTGTTGTGGGTCTCCGCGCATTACGCTGAGCTCGGGCGGGGGATCGGCGCCTTGATGGCGGGTGACGCGGGAAGGAATGACCCGGAGATCGCGCGTATTCAGGATGAATTCGACATCATGCCGGGGGCGGAGAAAGGCATCCACTATCCGCGCGCGGCGTTCAAGGATCACTATCTGCTGGGCGAGCTGTTTGGGGAGAGCGGCGAGGTTCGTCCGATATCCGACCTGACTCAATTATCCAATATGATGCCTGGCGTCATCACTGCGAATCTGGTGGTGCGTTCCAAGGCCGGCATCCTGCCGCGTGTGGCCTGAATGCATGGAATGTGGAGGGCGAGCGGGTGATTGGAGCGGATCGCTGCCACGATGACCAGGACGACCCGCCACAGGGTATCTTCAACGATGCTGAAGTATTGCTGGCCCTTTCCAGGTTTGAAGACTGGTTGAGAAAGCATCCGCACATCGGATTTACCGCCTCTTATGTGCAGTTCATCAAGACACTGAATATGATTCTCAATACACCCGTTGGGGAGGCCCCGCTGAAGCACATTAACCTCTATGCGATCCCGGTCAGTGATCATCTCGAGGCAAATCGGTACGCCTATAAAAATGCCGAAGATCCAGACTATATGCCGGATCCCAATGCCATGATTCAACTCTACAATGGCATGCTGTTAGCCGGTTCGGGGGCGGGTGAACTCGATTCTTTTATTGATACCCAGAACTGGGATGAAGGTATTATTATCGGTTTTGTGAATACCATGGACCCGATTCTGGCGCATAAGACGATCGTGGATATCCAGAACTATCTGGTGGAACATGGGAACGATCCCGGCATGCGAAAACTGAGGTTCGGCATAGATGGCGGTGAAAGTATTGAAGTGAGAGAGGGCGAAACCGTGAAGACGGTGGTTACCGGCGACAGCATACCCGGTAAGGCGGCGATTGGTGGATTTCTTGGGGTGACGGAAGCGACCCGTGATGTGGCGTTTAAAGAGTGGCTGCATGCACCTGCAGCGACCTCCCTGACCGTGTTTGCGATGACAGCGATCATGTTTCGATCCTGGCTGGTGGCCGGTATCCTGATCAGTCTCTGCTTCGTCACCCTGATGTCTCAGTATGGGCTGGGTGGCTATATGACATCCATCAAAGAGTGGTCAGCGAACCTGGCGTTTCATGTTCAGGTGGCGCTCAGTATTGCGATGGGGCTGGGTGTGGATTACGCCGTGTATATGGTGTCTCGCCTACGCGAGGAGATGCAGGCCAATGGACAGAATTGGACTGAAGCGCTGAGGTCCACATTGAGTTCAACCGGCTCTGCGGTGATTCTCTCCGTGGTGGTTCTGTTGGGCAGTTTCATTCCACTGATGAATACTGAACTGGCAAATCTCTGGTCAGTGAGTCTGTATATTGCCATGGCGTTGATACTGGATGTTTTGACTGCGCTGATGTTCCTGCCGTTACTGATCTACTGGTTGAAACCCAGGTTTGTCTTTCAACGAGATGCATGAGGTTTGGTCTGACAGCCACCGGGTAGATTGCGGTGACTGTCAGAACGTCAAAATCAACTGAATCGCACAAGTTTGTTTGCCGGGCGCTATCTGCCCAGTATGCTGTCCACCTGTTCCTGGGTCAGTACCTGGGCCTGATAGGCGCCCTGGCCGATAATCGCTTCTATTTTACTGACATAGGCGGCGAGATGATTTTCAGAGCCTTCGAGTAGATTCTCGTAGAGTCGTTGGAGATCGCTATTTTGTGTATAGACTTTGCCGCATTCGGAGACGTCGGCGATCGAATCTGAGGTTTCTACGACCACCCCTGGACATTGGTTGATGTCACGCATATCCAGCTCTTCTATGAAGGCACCGACATACAGTGCATCAAACTCGCTCATGGCTCCTCGCGTGATGAGTTCATGGTATTTTTCCGTGAAATACCAGCCATACGCTTCACCAGTGAAGACCCCGATATTGTCATTGGTGCTGGGGTCTGTGATGCCGTATTGCATCAGCTTATCTCTTACCGAGTCAGTGTGTCGCTGTTCTGAATCGTCGATCTTTCCAAACACCGAGGAGTCTGGGTACAGATTACCCAGCATGATGTAGACATCCCGTGCCAGCTTTTCCTCTTCCCGCATAAAAATCAGATGCGCCTGTTCATTGAAATCGATTGAGGCGGTGTCGCTTGAGCTACTGGTTGAATTGTTCTGTTTGGCAAAAGACGCTGTAGCGCAGAGAGTGATAAACAGGGTCAACAGGGTGAATATAAGAGTGTTGTTTCTCGTTAACATATCGATACCTCATGATTGTTAAAAAGAGTGATTAGTATCAGCTCTTCAGGAGTGGTGTCCTTATGGCCAGGGTGGGGAAGGAGCGGCCGTTTGTTATTTTATGGAAGTCATCCTTTTCATGGGTGGGGAAACTATCAGCACCACTCAGTTTCAGTATTGACAATTGTCAATGATTAAAAATCAGCGCCGGTCGATCGTCAGTTTAAATCCGATTGTATGAATGGGGTCACATTACAGCGTATGGGTGACCATGCTGTCTGCGCTGATCGGTGATTGGAGGCAGGGACTGGCTAACCGGATCATTCATAACTGCGCTTCTATACCCAAAAGATAGGTGATGACAACGCTCGGCTGGTGTCGTTGACGGCCGGATACAGTCTGACGTGACACGCCGTAAAGACGGCCATGCAGGCTCCACGGCGGCATTCTTGCCGCCAAGGGCCCCGCCACACTGCATCCAGCCTCCCGGACCATTGAAGCTGGGCTTTTTTATCACTAAAAGATACCTGATTACTCTCGATACTCAGCCATTACAGCAGACATTGAAATGCTGCACTGGCGGTTATTTATAATTCTCTGTGCACTCTGTGGTTCATTGTCTTTAATGGATATAAGTGACTAAATGATGGCTGAGCCTCAGAGGTAATCAGCAAAAGATATGGGAGCATTAAGGTATCGCAGAGGAGATACACTAGAATTCAATGCCCTGCTCAGCCTTGATGGCTGAATCAAAGGCATGCTTGAGGGAGCGCATCTCCGTGGCGGTTTCAGCCAGCTCAATGATTTCATCAGGCGCCCCTCTGCCGGTGAGTATCAGGTGCATCCAGGATGGTTTCTCCAGGCGGATGAAATCGGTGATCTCTTTTCCTGACAGCCAGCCATATTCACAGCAGTAATTGATCTCGTCCAGCACCACCAGATCATATTCCTGGGAGCGAATCCTGGCTTTACTGAACTCCCAGATTTCTCGGCTGGTTTTCCGGTCCTGCTCGGGGTTCTTGGTATCCCAGGTGAAGCCATCTCCAAGGGCATGCCATTCGATATTCTCGAAGCGCTGGGCAGCCTGTTCTTCACCCGTTTTCCAGCGGCCCTTGATGAACTGGATGACGCAGACCTTCATACCCCAGCCGGCGGCGCGGAAGACTACCCCGAAGGCGCTGGAAGATTTACCTTTCCCTTGACCCGTATTAACCAGGGTGATGCCCTTGCGCTGTTCTCTTGATTTCATTTTAGCCAGGCCCTAGTTGAGTGAGTTGTGTTTCATCATCCCACGCTAGGTTATATGCGAAGGAGTCCTGAGTGAATATGCCGGTTTGCATTTATTAATGAGAATAATTATCATTAGCAATAGGTGTTACGTCTACTAAACATATTGATATGGAGTAAATGATTGTATGAGAAAGCATTTCCCGTTGTTTGGGGTGTTGTTGATGTCTATCGTTCTTTTGCTGCCCACAGTGCAGGCTGCCGATGAGGAGGTTAACTTATATTCGGCGCGTAACGAGAACCTGATTAAACCATTGCTGGACAGATTTACCGAGCAGACCGGGATTCAGGTCAACCTGGTCACCGGCAAGGCTGACGCGTTGCTGAAACGCCTGCAGAGCGAGGGGCGCAATTCCCCCGCTGATCTGTTGGTAACCACGGATGCGGGCCGTCTGCACCGGGCGCTGGAAGCGGGGGTGACCCAAGCTGTGCAATCGGAGCTTTTAACCGCTCTGGTGCCGGCGGCATTCCGCGATCCGCGAGGACACTGGTATGGTCTGTCACTGCGCGCCCGCCCCATTCTCTACGTCAAAGGCAAGGTGGATCCGGAGACGCTTTCCAGTTACGAAGCGCTAGCTGATGCACAATGGAAGGGAAAAATCTGTATTCGATCTTCAGACAACATCTACAATCAGTCACTGGTTGCCTCAATGATTGCTGCAAATGGGGAACAGGCAACAGAAACCTGGGCCAAGGCTCTGGTGCAGAATTTTGCCCGTCCGCCAAAAGGCGGGGACCGGGATCAGATCAAGGGTGCGGCGGCCGGTATTTGTGACCTTGCGGTTGCCAATACCTATTATCTGGCAGGCATGCTGAAATCCAAGGATTCCAATGAACGGGCGGCGGCTGAGAAGATGGCGGTCTTCTGGCCGAATCAGGCGGATCGAGGTGCGCATGTGAATGTCAGTGGCGCTGCCGTCACGGCTGCCGCAAAAAACCGGGACAATGCCATTCGACTGTTGGAGTTCCTGGTCAGCAGAGATTCTCAGACCTGGTATGCAGAGGCGAATGGGGAATATCCGGTGCGCGCCGATATCGAGGCTGATGAGCTGTTGAGAAGCTGGGGTGTGTTTAAAATGGATACCTTGAATCTCAATCGGCTCGGTGAACTCAACCCTGCCGCTTTACGGATGATGGACCGGGCGGGTTGGAAGTAAGGTGATCCGGCGTGTTCGATAAACCCCTGGTGGCGCTGCAGTTCCTCAGGCCGTTTTTCACCACAGAAGGCAGACAACCACAGAGCGATAATAAATAAAGCTCTGTGAGCTCAGTGCCTTCTGTGGTGAAATCGAGCTTGTGTTTAAAATTGTATGATTTTTGGTATGTTTTCTAAGGATTCCTAGTCAATATGCAGTCGGCAAGAAATTCAGCCTTCTTTCCGTCTCCAGGCTCAAGACTGTCGGTCTGGAATCTGGGTGTGGTGACCATTGCGCTGCTTTTGGCCCTGCCGGTCTTGGTGGTGTTCTCCTATCTGTTCGAGCCGTCCGGTGAGGTATGGGCCCATCTGGCGGCGACTGTCTTGCAGGACTATGTGCTCAACTCTCTGCTGCTGATGCTCGGGGTTGGCATAGGCGTGCTGGCGCTGGGTGTCTCCACCGCCTGGTTGACCAGTATGTGCAGCTTCCCCGGGCGCGCTTTTTTTGAATGGGCGCTGCTGCTGCCTATGGCTATGCCCGCCTATATCATCGCTTATACCTACACCGGCCTGTTCGATTTTGCCGGCCCGTTTCAGAGTCTGTTGCGTGAATTGACCGGCTGGGGATACGGTGATTACTGGTTTCCAGAGATCCGCTCCCTCGAAGGCGCTGCTCTGATGCTTTCCCTGGTGCTCTATCCCTATGTCTACCTGCTTTCCAGGGCCGCCTTTCTGGGGCAGTCGCTGTGTGTCCTGGATGTGAGCCGGACCCTGGGCAACGGCCCCTGGCGGACCTTTTTTACCGTTGCGCTGCCTCTCGCCAGGCCGGCGATTGTAGCGGGTCTCTCGCTGGCCCTGATGGAGACATTGGCGGATTATGGAACGGTACAGTATTTTGGCGTCTCCACCTTTACCACCGGTATCTTTCGTACCTGGTACGGGTTGAATAATGCAGCGGCTGCGGCGCAACTCTCTGCCCTGCTGCTGCTGGTGGTGTTTCTGCTGGTGATCGTCGAGCGAGGTTCAAGAAGGCAGGCTCGATACCATCATACCAGCCAGCGTCAACAGCAGCTGTCCCGTTTCAGACTGTCCGGCTGGCGGGTTTTCTGGTCCTTTGTGATCTGCTTTGGCGCTCTGTTGATGGGTTTTCTGCTGCCTGCCGGTCAGTTGCTGTGGTGGGCGCTGACCACCGCTGAGGAGAGTCTGGACAGTCGTTTTCTCGACCTGATCGGGCATAGTCTATTGTTGGCGGGTATGGCGTCGGGGTTAGCGCTGTTGCTGGCGCTCTTTCTTGGCTACGGCAAGCGCATAGAAATGAGTTGGCCGGTGCAGTCTGCAGTGCGCCTGGCCGGGATGGGCTATGCCGTACCAGGTACGGTGATTGCCATAGGGGTTATTATCCCTTTTGCCGCATTCGATAATGCCCTGGATGACTGGATGCGCAAGCAGTTTGATTTATCCACCGGCCTGCTTCTGAGCGGCACCCTGTTCGCATTGCTGTTCGCCTATCTGGTAAGGTTTCTTGCCGTCTCGCTGCAGACTGTGGAAGCAGGCCTGGGCAAGATTCGTCCATCAATGGACGAGGCCGCGAGATCCATGGGCAGTGGTTCCCGGGAGATCATCAGTCAGGTGCACATCCCGATGCTGAAAGGCAGCCTGCTGACTGCGCTGTTACTGGTGTTTGTGGATGTGCTCAAGGAGTTACCGGCAACCTTGATCCTGCGTCCATTCAATTTCAATACCCTGGCGGTGCGCGCCTATGAGCTGGCCTCGGACGAGCGTCTGGCGGATGCTTCCTATGCTGCGTTGACGATTGTCATCGTCGGAATTTTACCGGTGATCCTATTAAGCCGTTCCATCACTCATTCACGCCATGCAAAGACAACTTGAAGTAAAGAACGCCACCGTCGCCTATGCCGGAAAGCCAGTTGTGAGTGGCGTCAGTCTGGTTTTGAATGCCGGCGAGATTGGTTGTCTGTTAGGTCCAAGTGGTTGCGGAAAGACCAGTCTGCTGCGAGCTATCGCCGGCTTTGAGCCGCTGGTGGAGGGAGAGATCCATCTGCATGGCCGATGTGTGACCCGGCCCGGCAGCACCTTGGCGCCGGAGAAACGACGCGTCGGCATGGTATTTCAGGATTTCGCACTCTATCCCCACCTGACTGTGGCAAAAAATGTGGCCTTCGGGCTGCGAAATCATAGTCGTTCAGAACGTCGACTGCGGGTCGATGAGCTGTTGAGGCTGGTCGATCTACAGGGACAGGGTGAAAAGTATCCACACCAGCTCTCCGGCGGTCAGCAGCAGCGGGTGGCGCTGGTTCGGGCAATGGCGCCTCGCCCCGACATTCTATTGCTGGATGAACCTTTCTCGGGACTGGATGTGGAGTTGCGGGAGCAACTCGCCCGCGAGGTGAGGGGAATACTGCAGCGGGATGGTGTGACGGCCATTCTGGTGACCCACGACCAGTTTGAGGCCTTTGCCATGGCTGACAGAATCGGGGTTCTGGGTGATGGGCGCCTCAGGCAGTGGGCCAGCGGTTATGATCTCTACCATCAGCCGGTAGACCCTTTTGTGGCTGATTTTATCGGTCAGGGGGTGTTTATCTCCGGCAGAGTGGTGGCTGCCGGTCAGGTGGACACAGCGCTAGGCCGGGTGCGCGGTGATTTTGTCACTCAAGTGATGACAGGGGATGCTGTGGAATTATTACTCCGGCCGGATGACATTATTCACGATGATAACAGCAGCATGCAGCTCGAAGTGGTGGGCAAGGCATTCCGTGGCGCCGAGTACCTCTACACCCTGAAAATGCAGGATGGCACCCGAGTGCTCTGCATGGTGCAGAGCCACCATGATCATGAAATTGGGGAAATGATAGGCATCACGCTGGACGTAGGCCACCTGGTGGCTTTTCCAAGTCCAGCAGGATAACCGCGATTCCATCCATCATGGGTGGAGGAAAGCGATAAAGCGAGGTTGCGCCGGATTTGTTCGAGCGGTCAGCAGTCGAACAAACGATCTATCGCATCCAGGCCTTCCTGGACAATCTGATCGAGCTCCTGAGGGTCGTCATCATGTTCGTAGGCGAGCATGGAGTAGACTGCGAGTGATTTGAGGCCCATGGCGATCTTGGCGACATCTGCCGTATTCAGATCAGCGCCACTCTTCAATCTGCAATCTTCGTTCATTGGAAATGCCTCTATGACATACAGCGTCGAGTAACATCCATACTAATGACGTCGTTAGAGTTTTCAATGAATTTTGTCAATTGAAACAGAAAAAATATCTCTGGGTGTCAAAGAGCCGTTTGCTCTGTTACATCCACATAGAGCTTGAGGCGCTGACCAGGCTGCAGATATTTTCTGGGTAAAGCGTTCCACTTTTTCAGCTCATTCACGCTAACGCTGAAACGCTGGGCAATACCTGACAGGGAGTCGCCACGGCGCACCTTGTAAGAGACGGAGCTTTGAATCCCGGAGGGTTGTATTTCGAGTGCCGAGAGCTTCTCTGGAGAACGCTCCTTTTTGACCCAGACTACCAGTTTCTGCCCAGGCCGGAGAGGATCGCCAGGTGCCATGCCGTTCCATTTTGCGAGTTTTTTAAGACTGACTTTGTGCGTCTTGGCGATCTTCCAAAGGTTATCCCCCTTGCGCACAACATAATCTTGTTTGGAGCCTTTGCGATGTTTGTTCTGAATGTTCGCCTTGCGCTGACCGGCGCTTAATGCGTAGTGGTCGAGTTGCTTGGTGGAGAAGGGGATTAACAGATGTTTTCCAGCACGGATCTTGCTATCACTCAGTTTATTGATCCGCTGCAGGAGCTTGGAAGTCGTGCCGTGTTTCTTGGCAATCACACTGAGGCTGTCTCCGCTCTTTATTTTATAGCGTTTCCAGCTCACGCGTTTTGCATCGGGAAGTTGCGACAGTTTTTCTATGAAGCCTGGTGCCTTGTCGACCGGCAGATGCAGCTGATGTGGGCCGTCCGGATTTGTGGCCCAGCGATTATAGCCCGCATTAAGTTGGTAGATCTCCTGAATGGACAGTTCAGCCATCTGGGCAGCGAGCGCCAGATCGAGTTGCGACTGAGTATCAACGGTAGTGAAGAAAGGTTTATTTGGAATGTCCAACAGGGTGATGTTGTACTCATCCGGATTGGCAAAAATCTCACTGATTGCCAGTAGACGAGGGACATAATTTTCTGTCTCCCGGGGCAGTGTCAGGGACCAGAAGTTGGTGGGTTCGCCTTTTTTGCTGTTCTTACGTATCGCGCTGCGCACCGTGCCGGCACCCGAATTATAGGCTGCCAGAGCGAGTTCCCAGTCACCGTCAAACTGTTGGTTGAGTTGTTTCAGATAATCGAGGGCGGCGCGGGTGGAGGCCACGACATCACGCCTGCCGTCATACCACCAGTTCTGCTTGAGTCCAAACCCCCGGCCGGTTGACGGAATGAACTGCCAGATTCCGGCCGCTCTCCCTGGTGAGTAGGCAAAAGGCTGGAAGGCGCTTTCCACGGCTGGCAGCAGGGCAATCTCTGCCGGCATGTCACGTTTCTCCAGCTCTTCCAGAATGAAGTGGATATAGGGAGTGGCGCGTTCCTGAATCAGATTGATGGTGGTTGGGTGCGATTTGTACGAGCGAATTTCAGCAAATACCTTTGCTTGCTGTGACGGAATTATCTTGTAACCATTCCGCAATCGTTGCCAGACGTCAGCCGGTAAGCTTTCCTCAACCTCACCTGGAGCCTCGGCCGGGTTCCTGCTGGTCAGGGTGATCTGGTCCGGGATTTTGGCAGGCAGAATTCGGGCAACAGCTCTTTCACCGGATGTAACTCTCTGCGTCTTTACCTCAGTTATGGCCTCCCTCGGTGTCGGAAGCGACTGGCAGGCGCTGAAGAGGCAGGCGAAAAACAGGCTGATCATTGTTCTTTTTGACTCGAAATACTGCATGGTGAAAGATTGCATCTAATTATTCTGGTTAAGGAGCGGAAAATAGTAGCAAAGCTGGTTATCATTTCCATCTAATAAATTTCTGAGGCCAAGTACATTCTATTATGGTTAGAAACCGTATCGACAAACTGGGACCTAACCGACAAAAATTGCTAACTGATTGGTTTCAAAGCAGTCTTGGGCAACTGATGGTGGAGCAGGAGCGTTGTTGTCTGGACAGGCGCCTCGCCAACCTGTTTGGTTACTACCTGATTCAGATCGGCACGCTTGACCCAAAACTTGATCTCATGCGCAGCAGTCCTGCAAAAAACAAGTTTCTGCTGGATGTCGGGCAGCAGGACCTGAGTATCCGGGCAGATCCGTTAAATTTGCCGCTGGCGACGGACAGTGTGGACGGTGTGCTGATCCATCACACGCTGGATTTCTCTCCGGATCCTCATCAGATGCTGCGTGAGATCGAGCGTGTTCTTATTCCAGAGGGTAAGCTGCTTATCGTAGGCTTCAACCCATGGAGTCTGTGGGGAGGATGGAGACTGCTGCATATGCGCAGTCGACTGCCGCCTTGGCCAGGAAATTTTTTTCCAGTAAAGCGGATCTGTGACTGGCTCTCACTGCTCGGATTTGATCTGTTGGGTGTGGACTTCATCAATTACAGGCCGCCGCTGCAAAGTCCGGCGATAATGCAGAGACTGTTGCTGATGGAAAGTCTGGGTAAAAGGTTTTGGCAGCCATTGGGTGGAGTCTACGTGCTGAAGGCAGTGAGACGCACACTCACCATGACACCCATAAAGCCCAAATGGAGGCTCAGGGAAAAGGTGTTGCCAGCCGCTGTCGAGCCAACCACGAGAAATATTCAGTGAACCAGCAGATTGAGATCTTTACCGACGGCGCCTGCAAAGGCAACCCTGGGCCAGGTGGCTGGGGGGCTTTGTTGCGCTATGGGGAGCATGAAAAGCAGTTGTATGGCGGAGAGCGCTTGACCACCAACAACCGCATGGAGCTGATGGCGGTGATTCAGGCGCTGCAGGCCCTGAAGCGTAAAAGCCGGATCAGAATCACGACAGATTCCCAGTATGTTAAAAACGGCATTACCCAGTGGATTCACGCTTGGAAACGCAACGGCTGGAAAACTGCCGCAAGGAAAGCGGTAAAGAATGCGGATTTATGGCAGATGCTGGAGACCGAGACCGCAAAGCACGATATCAAGTGGGCCTGGGTGAAAGGGCACAGCGGCCATCCAGAAAATGAGTTGGCGGATCAGCTGGCCAATCGGGGTATTGAGGAAATGGAAAATTGATCAGACAGATTGTGCTTGATACAGAAACCACGGGCCTTGAGCCGAAGCTGGGTCACCGGATTATCGAGATCGGCTGTGTGGAGATGGTGGAGCGCCGGCCCACCGGGAATAATTTTCATCAATACCTGCAGCCCGACCGGGAGATCGATGCTGCAGCTGTCGAAGTGCATGGCATTACCAATGAGTTCCTGGCAGACAAGCCCCGGTTCAAGGATGTGGCGACCGACTTCATTGAATATGTGCGGGGTGCGGAGTTGATCATCCACAACGCGCCATTCGACACGGGCTTCCTCGATCACGAATTGGCCATGATTTCTGAGACATCCGCAGGGATTGCGGAGCTGTGTGCGGTAACGGATACCCTGGTGATGGCGAAAAAGATGTATCCGGGACAACGCAACAGTCTGGATGCACTCTGCAAGCGCTACGCTATTGACAATTCCCACCGTGAACTGCATGGCGCGCTGCTCGATGCGGAGATCCTCGCCGATGTCTATCTGATGATGACCGGGGGGCAGCGCGCCCTGTTGCTGGATGGAACAGGTCTGGAAGAGAACGGACAGCCATCTGTGGGGGCTATTCGCAGGGTGCAGGAAAATCGCCCCGTTTTAAGGGTCGTAAGGGCTGATGACGATGAGTTGAAGTTGCATCAAGCAAGATTGGATGCAATGGGTGACAGCTGTGTCTGGCGGCGTTGACGGAAAGGTTGTGGTTCCGCCCGGTAAGGGTATTAAAGGTGGTTCTGTTGTGGTTTTTCGCTGTTATTGCCGTGCACCATCCCTTGCAGACGGTCAATGTCCAGCAGTTGTACATGCTTACGCTCCACATGCAGCAGGGCTTCATCCTGAAACCGTGTAAACAGGCGGCTGACGGTTTCCACCGCCAAACCCAGATAGTTGCCTATCTCATGTCTCGACATGCTGAGGAAGAAATCACTGGCGGAAAAGCCGCGTTTTTTAAATCGTTCTGAGAAACTCAGCAGGAAGGTGGCAAGCCGCTCCTCAGCGCTCTTCTTGCCCAGCAGGGTCAGCATCTCTGTTTCATGTCCGATTTCCCGGCTGAGCAGTCGGTATATCTGATGTTGCAGGCTGGGTATGCTGCTGCTCAGTGATTCCAGCTGATCGAACGGGATGTCGCACACCGCCGTGGTTTCCAATGCCACTGCAGAACAGGTGTGATGATCGTTTTGAATGGCGTCCAGACCGATCACCTCGCCGGGCAGATGAAACCCCAGCACCTGCTCACTGCCATTTTCATTGGGGGTGTAGGTCTTGATCGAACCGCTGGTGATGACTCTCAGGCTGTAAAATTTGTCGCTTTCACGGAAGATATGGTCGCCGCGATGAAACGGTCTGCTGCGTTTCACGATCCCGTCAAGCCGCTCCACATCATCCGGATCAAGGCCCATGGGCAGACATAGCGTGGCCAGGCTGCAATCTTTACAGGCGACCTTGATGTTTTCGAAAGAGATGACTTTTCGGTTGGTCAAGACTCCACTCCAAATCGGTATGACGCAGCATACATAATGCCAGACTCCTACTATTCTTTCAGATGTTATTGAGCTGGATCAAGTGATTTGAGAAAAATCAATCAGATTTTACCTTGAAGCGAACTATCGTGAGCACGAAATTTGGGTGAGTCTTGTTTGGTTTCGACACAAAAAAAGCCGCACCCACTCGGGTGCGGCTTTTTTCTAGCGTAGCTTCTGTGCGGGCTTATTTAGCCGGAGCAGCAGGAGCGGCCGGAGCTACAGGTGCGCCATAGCCGTAGGGTGCGCCATAAGGTGCGCCATAGCCATAGGGTGCGCCATAGCCATAAGGACCATAGCCATAGTAGTTGTTGTAACGGTTATAACCACGGCCATAGCCGGAGCCACGGGCACTGCCACTCATGCCGAAGTCGAAATTACCGTCACCCCAGCCATCGCCCATCCAGTTATCGTCCCAGCTATTGTTGCCATAGCCTGGGCCGCCCCAACCTGGGCCGCCCCACCATGCGGAAGCGGAAGTGGAAAGAGCAATCAGCATGGCAGCGCCAGCAACTTTGGAAAACTTCATCATGTTTTCATCCTCTCAATGATTAGGGAAATTAACTACTTAGCTCGTGTTCTACTGCCTGGTCAGGCTTGTGGCAGGCAGCACAGTAAGCAATATTGCAGCTTGCTTCTGTGTCTGATACCGGAAACTAACCAGGCGGATGACTGGCTAATATGCAGTTATTTTTGCGTGAAACGCCAGACGATTATAGACATTGGGCAAGGATATTCAATAATTGATTAAGTGGTTTCTCACAGTACAACACGCTTTGCACCAATTCCCGTTAGTTCCGTTTGAGGGGATGTTGCCATTCTGGTACTGTTGACTCCCGTCCGATATCCCACATTTTTCCGGTGTAGTCACTTAATGACCAGATTCATTTTTATTACGGGCGGTGTTGTATCCTCCCTGGGCAAAGGAATTGCTTCAGCATCACTTGCCGCACTGCTCGAGGCCCGCGGCCTCAAGATCACCATGATCAAGCTTGATCCTTACATCAACGTGGATCCGGGCACCATGAGCCCCTTTCAGCACGGCGAAGTCTTCGTTACCAACGATGGTGCAGAGACAGACCTCGATCTGGGGCACTATGAGAGATTTGTGCGCACAACCATGGGACGCAACAATAACTTCACTACCGGCCAGATTTACGAGAGCGTGATCCGTAAGGAGCGTCGGGGTGAATATCTGGGCGGCACGGTGCAGGTGATCCCCCATATCACCAACGAAATTAAAGAGAGCGTGCTGTTGGGCGCGGATGATGCGGATATCTGTCTGGTGGAAATCGGCGGTACCGTCGGCGACATCGAGTCATTGCCGTTTATGGAAGCGATTCGTCAAATGGGTGTGGAACTGGGGCGCGAGCGTGTGCTCTACATGCATTTGACCCTGGTGCCCTACATCAAGGCTTCGGGTGAGATCAAAACCAAGCCAACCCAGCACTCCGTCAAGGAACTGCGCTCGATCGGCATCCAGCCGGACATCCTGGTGTGCCGTTCCGAACAGCCCTTGCCGGATGCCGAGAGAAAGAAAATCGCCTTGTTTACCAATGTGCGGGAAGAGGCCGTTATTTCAGCGGTGGATGCGGATTCCATCTATCGTGTGCCCATTCTGCTGCATGCACAGGGTATGGACGAGATCGTCAATCAACGCTTCGCGCTTGATCTGCCTGCTGCAGATCTCAGTGAGTGGCAGGCTTTTCTCGATGGCCTGGACAATCTGCAACGTGAGGTGGATATCGCCATGGTGGGCAAGTATGTGCATCTCACCGAGGCCTATAAATCGCTTTCCGAGGCCTTGGTGCATGCCGGCGTGCACACCGGCAGCAAGGTCAATATCCACTATGTCGATTCCGAGCAGCTGGAAATCGAAGAGGAGCTGCAGGCGCTGGTCGGGATGGACGCCATCCTGGTACCAGGCGGGTTTGGGGAGCGCGGCGTCGAAGGAAAAATAGAAGCCGCGCGCTACGCCCGGGAGAACGGCATCCCCTATCTGGGGATATGTCTCGGCATGCAGGTGGCGGTAATCGAATTTGCGCGTAATGTGGTTGGCCTGAACGGTGCGCACAGCACCGAATTCAACCGCTCCACACCGCATCCAGTAATTGCCCTGATCACTGAATGGGTGAACTCCGACGGTAAGACTGAAACCCGCAATGAGCATTCAGACATGGGTGGCACCATGCGCCTGGGTGGACAGGAATGCCGTTTGGAAAACGGCAGCCGTACGAGGGAATTGTACGCTCGGGAGGAGATCCTGGAACGCCATCGTCATCGCTATGAATTCAATAACAGCTATCAGGACCGTATCGTCACAGCCGGGATGAAGATCGCCGGCCGTTCCATGGATGGCCGTCTGGTGGAGATCGTCGAGATTCCGGATCATCCCTGGTTCATCGCCTGTCAGTTTCATCCTGAATTCACCTCAACCCCACGCTACGGCCACCCACTGTTTTCCGGGTTTATCGAGGCGGCGACTAAATATCGGGAGATGAAAGGGTGAAGCTTTGTGGATTTGAAGTAGGCCTGGATCAACCGTTGTTTCTGATTGCCGGCACCTGCGTGATTGAGAGTGAGCAACTGGCCCTGGATACGGCGGGTGAACTGAAACAGATTACCAGTGAACTGGGCATCCCGTTTATCTATAAATCCTCCTTTGACAAGGCCAACCGATCCTCCGGGGGCAGTTTTCGCGGTCCAGGTTTGGAACAGGGACTGCGCATTCTGGAGAAGGTGCGTGAGCAGATTGGTGTGCCGGTGCTTACCGATGTGCATGAAGATACACCGCTGAGCGAGGTGGCGGATGTGGTGGACGTACTGCAGACTCCCGCATTCCTTTGCCGTCAGACCAATTTCATCCAGAATGTGGCAATCCAGGGCAAGCCAGTCAACATCAAAAAGGGCCAGTTTCTCGCTCCCTGGGACATGAAGCATGTGGTGAATAAAGCCAAGTCCGAAGGCAATGATCAGATCATGGTCTGTGAGCGAGGTGTTTCATTCGGCTATAACAACCTGGTTTCTGATATGCGCTCCCTGGCGGCGATGAGGGACACCGGTTGCCCGGTGGTGTTCGACGCCACCCATTCGGTGCAGCTTGCCTGGCGGGCAGGGCGCAAGCTCCGGTGGACAGCGGGAATTCGTGCCGGTACTGGCGCGGGCTGCGGTCGCCGCCGGGATTTCTGGCCTCTTTATGGAGACGCACCCTGAACCCGAGAAGGCGCTGAGTGATGGTCCCAACTCCTGGCCCCTGGGCCGCATCCGGGACCTGCTCGAGACGCTTACCATCATCGACAAAGCCGTGAAACAGCAGGGCTTGATTGAGATGGATCTATAGCCACTCAGGAACCCCCGGTGTTGCCAGATCTGTCATCCGTCTGAAAAAGACATCAGACAGTCATATTTTTCAGTTCTAATTTAAACAAATTTACTTTGAAAAAAATCTTAATAATGGAGGCAATACATGTCAGAAATCGTTGATATTCGCGGACGGGAGATCCTGGACTCGCGGGGAAATCCCACCATTGAAGCCGATGTGGTCACTGCCAATGGGGCAATCGGACGCGCCATGGTGCCGTCCGGGGCCTCCACCGGCTCCCGCGAGGCGCTCGAGCTGCGCGATGGCGACAAAAGCCGCTATCTGGGCAAGGGTGTGATGAAGGCTGTGAACAACGTCAACAGCGTATTGCGCGATGCATTGATCGGCATGGAAGTGTCTGAGCAGGAGGCTCTGGATGCGCGCATGCTGGAGCTGGACGGCACCGATAATAAAGGCAGTCTGGGAGCGAATGCGCTGCTCGGCGTTTCCCTGGCTGCCGCGCACGCCACGGCTCAGGAGCGCGCCCTGCCTCTGTATCGTTCGCTGTCATCCGGCCCCTATCGTCTGCCGGTGCCGATGATGAATATCATCAATGGCGGCGCCCATGCGCAGAATTCGGTGGACCTGCAGGAGTTCATGATCCTTCCGGTAGGCGCCGGTTCGATCCGTGAAGCGGTGCGTTACGGCGCCGAGGTTTTTCACGCCTTGAAGAGTGTGCTGAGCGGCCGTGGCATGGCCACCGGGGTGGGTGACGAGGGCGGCTTCGCACCGGATCTGCCCTCCAACGAGGCGGCCATCGAGGTGATTCTTGAGGCTATCGGCAAGGCCGGGTTCGAAGCCGGTAAGGATATCTATCTGGGCCTCGATGTGGCCAGCTCTGAGTTCTATGAGAATGGGGTCTACAACCTGGCCTCCGAAGGGCGCAAGTTCAGCGCCGCGGAGTTCACCGACTATCTGGCGGGGTGGGTCGATCAGTATCCGATCATCTCCATCGAAGACGGTATGGATGAGAGCGACTGGGAGGGTTGGAAGTACCACACGGAAAAACTCGGCGGCAAGGTGCAACTGGTGGGTGACGACCTGTTCGTCACCAATACCAAGATTCTGGAGCGGGGTATCCGCGAGAAGATCGCCAACTCCATTCTGATCAAGGTCAACCAGATCGGCACCCTGACCGAGACCCTGGCAGCGATCAATATGGCGCGTGATGCCGGCTACAGTGCGGTAGTTTCCCACCGTTCCGGTGAAACGGAAGACACCACCATCGCCGACCTGGTGGTGGCTGCCAATACCGGACAGATCAAGACCGGGTCACTCTCACGTTCGGATCGGGTGGCCAAGTACAATCAGTTGATGCGGATCGAGGATCAACTGGGGGATGAAGCCGTCTACGCGGGAGCTGATGCCTTTCCTGTCAAGATCTGATTCGCCGTGCTCTCTGGTTTCCACGTATCGCGTGGGAACCAGAGTTGCTCCACACAGTGGTTCGGCTTACATTAGCTCCAACTTCTGTTAGTCCTGTGATTCGCTGATTATGCGTATTCTCATCGCTATCCTGCTGACCGTGTTAGTCATGTTGCAGTACCGCCTCTGGGTGGGCAAGGGCAGTCTGGCGGAGGTCGGCAATCTCAAGCATGAGATCAGTCAGCTCGACCAGGAACTGGTCAAGCTGAAGGAGCGCAACCGGGCCCTGCAGGCTGAAGTGGAGGACCTGCGCAGTGGCATCTCCGCCATTGAGGAGCGCGCGCGCAGTGAGTTGGGGATGATCAAGGAGGGTGAGATCTTCTACCAGGTAATCGATGATTCACAGGTAAAGCCCCATGAGTGAGCGCTTTTGGGTGGTGGTTCCGGCAGCCGGCGCCGGGAGCAGAATGGGCAGTGATCTGCCCAAACAGTACCTGCCGCTGAATGGTCGCCGGGTGATTGAGCATACCCTGCAAAGGCTCTTGTCCCACCCCCGGCTGGAGGCAGTCTATGTGGCCCTTTCACCACAAGACGCGTGGTGGCCGATGACCGCGTTTGCCGCCGATCAACGAGTGGTGCGCACCGCAGGCGGCGCTGAGCGCTGTCATTCCGTGTGGAATGCCCTTGAGCAGCTGTCAGCAACAGCGGATGAGGAGGATTGGGTTTTGGTGCATGATGCGGCACGGCCCTGTCTGCGTCATGCAGATCTGGATCTGTTGCTCAGCACGCTGCAGAATGATCCGGTGGGGGGACTGCTGGGAGTGCCTGTGCATGACACCATGAAGCAGGTCGATGAGTCAGCCCGTGTCGAGACGACGGTGCCGAGGGACAGGCTCTGGCACGCCTATACACCCCAGATGTTCCGTCTTGGTCTGTTGCGTCAGGCGCTCTCGGCGGTTCTGCGGCACGGGCTGCTGGTGACGGACGACGCCAGCGCCATGGAACTGCAGGGACACCAGCCGAAGATGGTCCAGGGGCATGCGGATAACATCAAGATTACCCGTCCCGCCGATCTGGCGCTGGCTGAGTTTTACCTCAATTTACAGTCAACTGCCTGAGAGCAGCGCCCGCAGTTCCCGGATGCTCTCCTTGGCATTCTCCACGATACCGATTGAGTGGCGCGGTGTGAGCCTGCCGAGGGCGAGCTTGTGGAAGGCGGGGACCAGATCCAGACGCGGCAGTTGCCTCATCTTTGGCGTGCCGATGTAGGCATGCAGTTGCGCCACCAGCACCAGGTCCAGATAACTGGGCTGATCACTGGTGTCCTGCATCCAGTCATCGCTATGCAGAGCAACCTGGATGAAGTCATCGGCAAAGGCCCACTTTTTAAGCACCATCGCCCCCACTTCCGCCTTCAGGTGCGCAATGGTCTCATCCAGTAGCTGCGGTTGCTCTGCGATTTCATGATGCGTGCGGGCCGCGCTGATGATGGGCAGTGCGCCGATATCATGCACCAGGCCCGCGAGCAGGGCATGGTCGGGGTTCTTGCCTGGTGTGACCCGGCCCAGTTCTTGACTGATGGCGGCCACATGGCAGGCATGTTTCCACAGCGTGACCATGCGGCTCTGCAGAGTTTTGGAGCGACTGCGGAACAGCGATCCGAGGGCAAAGCTGATCACCAGGTTGTGGATCACGTTGCGCCCCAGGCGGGTGATTGCATCCGGCAGGCTGTTGATGGATGAGCGGCCCCGGTAAGCAACACTGTTGACCACACTGATCAGGCGGGCTGCCACCGTCGGATCCGCCTGGATGACCCGTGCAATGTCCCCACTGTCGGTATCCGGATTGTTCACCACCTTGGCAATGCGCATGGCGATATCCGGCATGCTCGGCAGCTCCAGTTTTCCCTCCCTGACTGTCTCATAAAACTCCCAGTAGATCTCGGTCTCTCTGACATCGGTATCGTGGCGTTCGGTCGTCCAGCCTGGATCGACGGTTTTAGTGGAGGGTAGTCGGCAGATGCTGTCGTACAGCTCCCTGGGCAGTTTCAGCAAACTCACCGCACCAATAGCTCTTGCCGACACCTCAAAGGGTTGCTGGGTCGACAGGGGGTGTTGACTGCGTTGCGTCGCAGCGCTCAAGCGATGGGATGCGCCTTCTTGAGTCTGCGTTTCGACATCGCCTTTTAGCAGGTAGCTGACCTGGTCATCCACTTCCCCCAGGGTCTGGATGACGCTACCCGGATCCAGGTTCACGAACTGGGTCTGGCCTGCTACATACTCGAGAACCCGGCTCGGCAGACCGGTCAGCGGTTTGAACTGTCTCAGTTGATGGGCTTCGATGGGTGTTACTATTCCTTTCATATCAGGGTATACAATCCACTTTTTATTGATAGAACCTATAGCGTCATTGCTTGGGAACACTTTAAATCTGGAGGTAAGCATGCGGATTGGCCAGGGTTATGACGCGCATCGGTTTGAAGACGGTGGCAGACTGGTGCTGGGAGGTGTGGAGATCGAGCATGATCAGGGATTGAAGGCCCATTCCGATGGGGACGTGCTGATCCATGCCCTGTGCGATGCCTTGCTGGGCGCCGCCGGCCTGGGAGATATCGGAAGACACTTTCCGGATACAGATCCGGCCTATGCCGGTGTCGACAGCCGGGTCCTGCTGCGCAGTGTCGAGAAGCGGTTGCATGTCGCCGGGTTCAGGGTGGGCAATGTGGATCTCACCGCGGTGGCTCAGCGGCCCAAGTTAGCCCCCTATATCGAGGGCATGCGGGGGCGGATCGCGGCCGACCTGAAGATTGATCTCTGCCGGGTCAATGTCAAGGCAACCACCACTGAGGGGATGGGTTTTACCGGACGGGGCGAGGGCATTGCCGCTTATGCTGTCGCCTTACTGGAGGAGTAATCCAGGTGGCGGCTGATGACAGACAGACCCTGGCGAGCATGCCCTGCGCCTATGGCGGACCAGCGGGCATCGGTGTGATCCGCGCCACAGCGGATGATTTTGAGGTTGATGAGATGCTCGGCTTCGAGCCCGATGGCGAGGGTGAGCATGTCATGCTGCAGTTGCGCAAGCGGGAGACCAACACCATCTGGCTCGCGGGGCAGATTGCCCGGCTGGCGGGTGTGCCCAAACGAGATGTGAGCTATGCCGGATTGAAGGATCGCCATGCGCTGACCAGTCAGTGGTTCACCGTGCGGCTGGCCGGTCAGCCGGAGCCGGATTGGCGTGAGCTGGAGTCCGCACAGATTGAAGTGCTCAGGGCGGAGCGGCATCGGCGTAAACTGCGCACCGGGGCCCTGCGGGGCAACCGGTTCCGCCTCCTGGTGCGTGAACTGAAGGTCGATGAAAGCGGCCTGGAGCAGCGTTTGCGGCAAATCCAGGCAACAGGCATGCCCAACTTTTTCGGTGAACAGCGCTTCGGCCATGATTACGCTAACCTGGATCAGGCGCAGGCTTTGTTCGAGGGAAGACTGGGCCGGATCGACCGAAAGCTGCGTGGGCTGCTGATCTCGGCCGCCCGTTCCCAGCTCTTCAATGCAGTGCTGGCCGCCCGTATCGAGCAGGCTAACTGGGATCTGCCGCTTCCCGGTGGGTACATGAATCTGGCAGGCAGCCGTTCCGGTTTTACCATTCAGGAGGTGGACGATGTAATCCAGCGGCGTTGCCGGGAGATGGATATCCACCCCTCCGGCCCACTCTGGGGACGCGGCCGTTCCCTGGTCAGCGGTGAAGCGCTGGCGCTGGAGCAGCTGGTGCTGGAGCCGTACGCTGACTTGCGCCACGGTCTGGAACATGTGGGCCTGGAGCAGGAGCGCCGCCCGCTGCGCATAATTGTCGGTGATCTGAAATGGCGTTTTCCCGACAGCGACAGTCTGCTGCTTGAGTTCAGTCTGCCTGCCGGCAGTTATGCCACGGTCCTGCTCAGGGAGCTGTTGTCAGTTGCATAAGATCAACTCCAGAATAGTGACAGGCTGGATGACAGCTTGGAATACTGCCGATGATCAAATCATCTCAAGGCTTGAGCGAGCGCATCTATGCGTTGCACGATATTCGTTGAAAGTGATGTAATTTCATTGAATGTGGCTTCCGCCTTGGTTTGGTTGCCGTTTTCCCGAAGCGCTATAACCTTTTGGATCATTTCATGTATCTGTTCGTGGGGTTGTTCGATTGCCTTGAATTCAGCCATGCTCTGGAATCTTTTCATGCCCTCGCTGTAGTACCATTTGCCTAAGTCACATTGATGATGAGATACCGCCTGATTCTTTGTCAGGTGCGCATTGCCATCGAGGAATTCCCGCAACCGGCCCTTCCAGGCGAGATGGGCCGACTTCGCCTGGGCAAGCACGAGTTGTTCATCATTTTCGAATCGGAACTGTTGCATCTCCCGGGTCACCGCAGCCATCGCATTCGCCAGATCCGCTGTCAGGCGAGTCGTGATATCGGCATTCTGCGCGGTGTCCCTGGCTAGATGGTCGATCGCTACCACATTGCCGTTGATGTCAGCGACCACCGCCGATTGCTCCTCGGCCGCGGTTGCTATCTGTATCGTCATATTGCTGATAGAACTGACGGACTCAGTGATCCGGGAAAGAGCGTCGCCGGCCATTTCCGCTTGCGTCACGGTTTCGGCGATTCTTTGTTGACCATGTTGTATTTTTTTCGTGGCCGATTCGGCCTGGGTCTGCAGACGTTCAATCAAATCCTGAATCTGGTTTGTCGACTGCTGAGAGCGGTGCGCGAGGGAGCGCACCTCGTCCGCCACTACAGCAAATCCGCGGCCCTGTTCTCCAGCTCTGGCCGCCTCGATCGCGGCATTCAGCGCCAGCAGATTGGTCTGTTCCGCGATGCTCCGGATAACGTCGAGAATCGTCCCGATGTTCTCGGTTTCTGCACGCAGCGAGGCCACCGTTGTCGCCGCCTCACCGAACTCATGGGCAAATGAGTTGATTGAGCTGATGGCCTGTCCGACGATATTCCGGCCTTCGGCGGCTACCGCGTCAGCCTGCTGAGCCGAGCTGGAGACATGGCTCACATTACTCGCCACATCACGCGCGGTGGCGGATAGTTCCTCCGTGGCCACCACCACGGACTGGGTATTGGTGCGTAATTGACACATGCTATGGTCAGTATTACTCGCCGCATCGTTCACCCGGTCATCGGTTTCACCCAGTCCCGCCACCTTCTCTGAGATACTCTTCAGCATATCGTGGATCTTGCCGGCGAAGATATTGAATGCATGCGCCAGTTCAGTAATCTCGTCACTGCCATGCTCCTGCAGCCGGCGACTCAAGTCGCCATCACCCGTTGCAATCTGACGCATTTGGAGAGAGGCTGAATGGATACGCCGGGAAACCGTGATACCCATCCATAACAACAGGGCGGCAATCAGTAGGTTGATGACAATCATCGCTGTGTAGAGTGTCCACTGATGCTCTGCCTCAGCATTGGCAATCGTTTCATCAAGCGACGCAAGGAGCGATGTCAGGTGCTCCTCTGAAATATGCACCGTATCGCGCAGCTTTCCCAACTGACCGTCTTTATGCGTCAGCCCGATCTCTTTTTCAGCATTGACCAGGGCCATAAATTCTGAGCGGTATTTGTTCAGGTATTGTCGCGCCAGGTTTTGTACTTGTTGGGGAAGGTCCGAGCGGGATAGTGCTTCTTCCATAACTCCAAAGTGCTTGTTGAATTGGTCCAGATACTTGACCTGTCGGCGCAGCATGAAATCTTTCTCCGCGCGCCGCAACATCAGCATCTGTCTCACTAATTCATAATCGTTGTGATTTTTGAATAAGGATTCGGCATCGTGCACCGCCTTACGCAGACTACCGTACAGGCCGCTGGTTGCATCCAAGCCGATGCGCGCCTGAAGATCAGCCAGCGATGTGAACTGCGCAGCATAATCATGGGCATTCTGTTGCACCTCGGACAATGCATAGGTGTCGATGGACAATTTATCGAGCTGAGTGATCAGCCGGGCAATGACTTTGTCTGTCGCACTCTTTTTTTCAGTGAATTTATCCAGATATTTCGTTTCCTTGCGCTCGAGAAAATCCTTTTCGTGGCGTCTGAGCTCAAGCATATCGGCGGCAAGTTGCGCAGCCATAATCTGGCTGTCCTTGAGTTCGCCAAAGTGCCTTGATTGGTAATCGACGGTAAGGGTCATTACAACGAGGAGCAGGGTGACAGCACCCAATATTGAAAACACCTTTGTTCTGACGGTCATTTATTTTCTCGGTCTAGGAGTGGGTTTTTGAAGCGTGATCCATTCACTGAACGTGCTCCGTTAGATCGAAAAGCGTCCATCGTTCCGATATGTCTTCATATCGTCACAATGTATGGAATCTTTAAATAAATTGCCATGCAATACTCAGGATATTAATCAGGAATTCAAGTGGATACGATTATCTTCTAACCCTAGTATATCTAGTGGTTTATGATAATAAGAGCGCCAATCTATACCTACAAATGACGTGGAAAAAATGGGGGTTCAATGGTCTTAATCTCTGATAGAGTCATAACCATGGAAACCAATGAGCAGGTCAGCATGAACACCTCACTGCAGCAGCTATGCGAAGCGGTTCAGAAGAACTGCCATATCTCGGACGCCCGGCAGGGCGCGGATTACGGCCTGTGTACCTATCTGATGAAGATGCGCGAGTATTTCCGCTGGGAGCAGGGGTTCGGTTTCGCGGACGCCTTACCCAAGGACGCGGTGGGGGACTGGCTGACCGAACGGGAGGCGCTCTGGAATTCGCTGTCGGAGTGTGACTTCGTGCCGCTGCCCCTCGCCGCCGGTGAGCTGGACCCCTTCGAGGTGGATGCGGTCAACGCAGAGCTGGAGCCCCTGGGACTGGTCTACAGTGCGGGCTATGGGGCGAAGAACAAGCCGCTGTTTTTTCTCGGTCATCTGGAGCGGCGTGAGCAGCCGGGCGGGGTTTCGGTCTGGGTGTCCGGACGGGAGCTTGCGCGGGATCTGACTGCGCCGGCTGCGATGAACCAGGGAGACCGGATCTTCATCCGGCGCGAATCCTTCCGCCGCCTGTTGTGGGAAAAGCTGGAGAGCTGGCGCTGGCACCGCCCGGACAACGCCCTGGGCCGCGCCTTCGCCTGTTATGATTTCGAGGCGGACCTGGAAGGCGCTCTGGATGCGATGGTGGAGAAGGAGCTGAATGCGGTGCTGCTGCATGAGCAGGGCGAGTATGAGGTGGGTTGCGAGGTCGGAGGCCAGTGGAATGACCTGGTGATGGATCTGGCGCATACCCCGGCGGAGCTGATGGCCAGGGCGATCCGGGATCACTGGGCCGACTGCCGGGTGACCCTGCCGGCGTTGATCCGTCAGTCCGACGCGGCATCCATTCACTTCTACCTGGGTGGTCTCAGCGGGATGCGCAAGAGCCTGTTCCCCAGGTTGCAGCAGGCCTATGAGCAGTGGTCCGAGAATGGGGAGTGGCGCCACCTGGAGGAGGCTGCGCTACAGGGTCTGTCCCACTGGTCGGCATTGGCCCATGCGCTTCTGGCGCTGCATCAACAGCATGGCCTGTCCGCCGCCCGGCCGATCAAGGCGCTGGTTGACAACGGCCACCTCTGAGGGGGCCGAGCACCCGGGAGGCCCTATTTGAATTCGGTCTCCTGTGGTTCACCGTTGTTGTCGATGATCACCTGTTGCACACCTTCCATGCGCGAGACGATATAGCCGCCCATCAGCAGCGCCATGCCTTCGTTGTTGGATTCCAGGGCGGAGAGCAGTCGGTCGGCCGCGATCTGGCAACGCTGAACCTGATTCGGCTGCTTGATGAACTGCTGACCCAGTCGCCGTCCCTGATCCATGTCCCGGTCCAGCTTGTCGAATGAATCTTTCATGGCCTGCTGATATTCGTCTGGGATCTCCAGATTCATTGACCAATCGTCGATAATCAGATTTAGTTGCATGACATTTCCGGCTTTTTACTGCAAAAAAAGCAGAATCATCTGACTCATTGAGGATAAAATCAAGTCCATGAATACTCCGGAATTACTTGCCCTGGTGGAATTGGGTGGTTATCCCAACTTTGTGCCGCTGTATAAACGCCATGGTTACCAGGTGGAGATGGTCAACTCGGTGCGCAAGGCGCAGGCCTGGCTGAAGCAACACCAGCCACGGGTGGTGGTGGCGGAGTTTTATGTGGACCCCCAATTCCGGGATCGCCTGAGTAATCTGGAATCCCTGCTCGCGACCCTGCAAAGATACGGCACTCAGGCCAAGGTGATCGTCTTCATCGACCATCACTATCTGTCACGACTGGAAGGGGTAAAGCAGCGTTATCCGATCTTCGGCGCGCTGGAATTTCCGATCCAGGAAGCGCTGCTGGATGAGTTGTTGCAGCAGATAGAATGATAATTCATTGACTTGAAGGAGTATTGGCATGTTGCTGGAAATTCCCCGCCTGTTGAACGAGGCACAGTTGAACAAGATCGACGAGGTGCTGGCAAAAGCGGAGTTTGTGGATGGCAAACTTACCGCCGGCAGCGCCGCCAGCCGGGTCAAACACAACGAGGAGATGAAAGCCGAGCCGAAGAGCATGGAGACGCTGATTCGCATTCTGACCAGCGCGATGGCCTATAATGCGACGTTTCGCAGTGCGGTGCTGCCGTATCGTATGGCGGACCCGATCTTTGCCCGTTACCAGCGGGGCATGACCTACGGCGACCATGTAGATGACCCGTTAATGGGGCACAGCGGCCAGCGCTTTCGCACCGATGTGTCGATGACCATCTTTCTGCGCGACCCGCAGAGCTATGTGGGGGGCGAACTGGTGATCGGCACCACCTTCGGCAAGCAGCAGGTCAAGCTGCCGGCGGGCAGCGCGGTGATCTATCCTTCATCCAGCCTGCACCATGTGGCGCCGGTGACCGCAGGTGAGCGGCTGGTGGCCCTGGCCTGGATTCAGAGTTACGTACGCGACCCGGCCAGACGGGAACTCCTCTACGAGTTGGACCAGGCCCGGGAGCACCTGCTGAAAAGCGCGCCGGAGCAGGAGCATACCGGTCTGGTGGATAAGTCCTACGCCAATCTGCTGCGCATGTGGGGCGATGTGTGAGCGGCTGATCGGAGGAGCGGGACAGGAAGATGAAGCAGAGGAAGAGTCTGCAGAAACGCTCCAGGCGGTTTATCCGGGATGTTATCTCACATACCCCCATCGTCAAGATGATCATTATCCTGGTCGTGCTCTGGCTGTTATTTTCAGCGGGTCTCTACTTCGCTGAGTCTGGCGCAGAAGGCAGCAGCATCACCAGCTATGGCAAGGCCCTCTACTGGGGAATCGCCGCCTTCTCCACGGCCGGAATAGCAGACATGCCGGTGAACGGGCTTTCCGAAGTGATTGGCGGTGTCTGGATCATCCTCGGCTCGATGCTGTTTTTCGGCGCTATCGTCGCCACCATCACCGCCTATTTCATGCGCCCCCTGCAGCGTCCGGCAAAACAGATCATCGACACGATAGAATACAACCTAGAACAGCTCGATGATCTGTCGGTCGAAGAGTTGGAGCTGCTCAAAGTCACAACCGATGGGCTGATCAATCACATGGAGAAACTGAAAAGTGCAAAAGAGAGACAAAACCGTTTCTGATGTGCGACGGCCTGGCAGCCTTTTCATGCCAACCAGCCGGGTCAGGATTGCGTGATGGCCAGGAGAGTATTGCGAGTCATTTTTCTGTTGCTGCTGATGGCTGCGATTGGCGCCGCTCTCTATTACTGGCTGGGCCGCAGCAAGCCGCTTGCGGTGAATGTAAAACCGGCTGAAATCGGCATGGTCGAGGACACGGTAGCCAATACCCGCGCAGGCACCATCCGCGCCTGCCGGCGGGCCGGAATTTCGCCGCGGATGGGGGGGCAGATTGCGCTGATGCCGGTGAAAGAGGGCGACCGGGTGGAGCCGGGTCAGGTCCTCATGGAGTTCTGGAATGATGACCTGAGCGCCCAGGTGAAGCTGGCGCAGAGCGAATCCCGCTCCGCCAGCGCCAAGGCGGATCAGGCCTGTGTGCTGGCCCAGGTCGCCGAGCGGGAGGCCCGGCGCCTGGACCAGCTGAAGAAGCAGAAACTGGCCGCAGAAGAGGCGGTGGATAAGGCGGATGGTGAGGCGCGAGCCCAGAAGGCGGGGTGTGCTGCGGCCAGGGCGGCGGTAGAGGTCAGCAAGTCCAAGCTGGATGTGGCGCTGGCGGCGCTGGATCAGACCCAGCTGAAAGCCCCTTTTGCCGGTATCGTGGCGGAGGTGAATGGGGAGGTGGGTGAGTTCGTGACCCCCTCGCCGGTGGGTATTCCCACCCCGCCCGCGGTGGATCTGATCGACATCAGTTGCGTCTATGTTTCGGCCCCCATCGATGAGGTGGATGCCCCGGGCATCAGGGTCGCTATGCCTGCGCGCATCGCGCTGGACGCCTTTTCCGAACGGAAATTCAAAGGCCGGGTGCGGCGCATCGCCCCTTACGTGCTCGACCTGGAGAAACAGGCCCGCACGGTGGAGGTAGAGGTCGATTTCGATGTTCCGGAGGATTGTGACTGCCTGCTGCCGGGCTACAGCGCCGATATCGAGATCATCCTCAAGCAGCGAGAGGGGGTGCTGCGGATTCCCACTGAGGCGATCCTGGAAGGCAACAAGGTGCTGCGCATGGATCAGGACGGCCTGCTGGAAGAGCGGCTGATCGAAAAGGGCCTGAGCAACTGGGCCTGGACCGAGGTGGTGACGGGTCTGCAGGAACATGATCGGGTGGTGGTGTCGGTGGATCGGGAAGGCGTGAAGGCCGGCGCCCTGGCAGTAGTTGAGCCGTCGAAATGATCGAACTGGTCAATATTCACCGGGATTTTCATGTCGGTGACCAGACCGTCCATGCACTGGATGACGTGACACTGACTATCGAAGCCGGCGCTTATGTCTCGATTATGGGGCCTTCCGGTTCCGGTAAATCCACCCTGCTCAACCTGCTCGGGCTGCTCGACCGGCCTACCTCCGGGATCTACAGCCTGAATGGCCAGGACGTTACCAGCCTTGATGACCAGGACCAGGCCCGGGTGCGCAACCGGGAGATCGGTTTCGTGTTCCAGATGTTCCATCTGGTGCCCCGGCTTACCGCAGCGGAGAATATTGCCTTGCCCTTGGTGCTGGCGGGTGTGCCGGCAGAGGAACGCAAACCTCGCGTGGCGAAAGCCCTTGAAGAACTGAATCTGACAGACCGGGGACATCATAAGCCGGATCAGCTCTCCGGCGGACAGCGGCAGCGGGTGGCGATTGCCCGGGCTACGGTCACCGAACCGGAGGTGCTGCTGGCGGATGAGCCCACCGGCAACCTGGATCATCGCTCCGGTGAGGATGTGATCCGGATTCTGGAGGCGCTGAACCAGCGCGGCATTACCCTGATCATGGTGACCCATGATCCTGAAATGGGCCAGCGCGCGCGCCGCCAGCTGCATATGATGGACGGACAACTGGTGGCTGAGAATGGCCCTGCATAGCGCAGACATCGCGCGCTTCTCCTGGGGCGCGCTGCGGGGCTATCCCACCCGCACCCTGCTGATGCTGCTGGCGATGTCAATCGGGGTCGGTTCAGTGGTGATCCTGACCGCCCTGGGGGAAGGCGCCCGGCGTTATGTGACGGATGAGTTTGCCTCCCTGGGCACCAATCTGGTGATCGTCTTTCCCGGCCGCTCCGAGACTACGGGCATAGATCCCAGTGCGATGATGGGCGAGACTACCCGTGACCTGACGCTGGATGATGTCCAGGCGCTGCTGCGCAGCGCCAAGGTGAAGCGCATTGCGCCGATCAATGTGGGTCAGGCGGACGTCAGCCGGGGCAGCCGCTCAAGGGAGGTGGTGGTGATCGGCGGCAATTACGAGCTGCTGCCGATCCGACACTGGCGGATGGGGCAGGGCCAGTTTCTGCCCAAGATGGATCTTGACCGGGCCGCACCGGTGGCGGTGATCGGTAAAATAATCCGTGACGAGCTGTTTGGCGCCGAGCAGGCTCTGGGTGAATGGATCCGGCTGGGGGACCGGCGTTTCCGGGTCATCGGGGTGATGGGATCGGAGGGTCGTTCGATTGGCGTGGATGTGCAGGAGACGGTGATGATTCCGGTGGCCTCAGCCCAGCAGATGTTCAATACCTCTTCCTTGTTTCGGGTGCTGGTGGAGGCCAATAGCCGGGAAGCCATCGAGCCCGTCAAGCAGATGATCATCGAGGTGCTGCAGAAACGCCACCAGGGTGAGAAAGACGTCACAGTCGTCACTCAGGATGCGGTGCTGGCCACGTTTGATGAAATCCTTGGCGCCCTGACCTATGCGGTGGGCGGTATTGCAGCGATCAGTCTGGCGGTGGCGGGCATTCTGATCATGAACGTGATGCTGGTGGCGATCTCAGAACGCACCGCAGAGATCGGGCTGCTCAAGGCCCTGGGGGCGTCCAGAGGACAGATCCTGCGGCTGATTCTGGCTGAGGCCATGCTGCTCTCGGCCCTGGGCGGTCTCTGCGGTCTGGGACTGGGAGAGCTGGGCTGCTGGATTATCCGTCAGGCGTTTCCCATACTGCCGGCGTATGCGCCGGGTTGGGTGATCGGCAGTGTGTTCGGGGTGGCGTTGATCACCGGCCTGCTGTTCAGCCTGCTGCCGGCACGCCGTGCTGCCCGGATGGATCCTGTAATGGCCTTATATGGCAGGTAGACCAAGGTAGAAGTATCGCGTCGATGGTTAGCTGCGAGGCATAACCCGCCGGATCGAGTGGACTCCAGCAGGCGCTGTCGTGATCCAATAACTACTTGATCCAATCCACTATGGGGAGAACCCATCTGTCATCCGGCGTATAGAACACCCCATGGCCACGACCTGTTTTTAAGATGATTTCCTGGTGTTCAAGGGCGCCGGATGAGTGCTTGAACATCGCCTCGCAGGAAGCGAACGTATCGTCGCGGTGATCAACCAGCGACAGCACGCGCCCTGTCAGGTTCAAGTTGAACTTCTTGATGAATTCACTCGCATTCCGTAGGCAGCCGGCCAGGACAACATAATTCACCTGGGCGTTGGCTAGGTTCGATGCGGTGACCAGGGTGATCTTGCCACCTTTGGAGAAGCCGGCGACAGTGATGTTGCCGGGTGGCACGCCTTTTTTCATCAGGTCATTCACCTGTTGAGCTATCTTCTTGGCATATGGCTTGATCTTTGTGTCATCACTCCGGACTTCACTGATCACGGTAAGGTCATGTCTTGCCAGGGTGTTCAGTATTTTCCTGTATTCATAAAAACCGAATTCTTTTGATCTTGCTGATGCCACGCCTTTCTCCTCCACGATGTTGCCGTGCAGAAAGAACAGATACTTGGCGTCTTTATTTACCGTTGCCGGCGGCTCTTGCAGCACCTCCCCCGCCAGGGAAGTTAAGGCGAGTGACAATGAGCCTATCAGACTGAAAAACCGGAGTGCTGATGTAGCACTATGCTTGCTGAACATTTTTGTCACCTCTCACGATGTAACGCATTGGCATACAAGCCTGTGAAAGGTACGCGGTGTACCGTTCCCATGGTGTCTGTATTTGTGTATGGATTAATCGCTCTGCAGATCCTTCTGCGTGATCTTGTTCACAGCCTTCCATTTCTTTATCAGTGGATCGGTTTTTATCATCTGCTCGTTATCTTCCGCATGCAACGCCACGCGCAGGTCCTCAAGTATTGAGGTCTTAGTATCCTGGTCGCTCGGTACCGGCGGGTCTTGGGAAAAAGCCGGATCATTCTGGATTCGGCAGAGAGCGCGATTGAATTCATAGAATAGCCACCCCTCTTCACGCCAGGTACCACGCAACTCGATGGCGGTTGAGAGTTCCTTTTCTGCCTCCTTCCACTCTTGTTCAGTCTTGTCCTTCAAGGCGAAGCCGAGTTGTCCGTGGAACAGGTGATTATTCGGATCGTTATTAATTAATGCCCGGAACACCGGAATGGTGCGTTCCATCTTCGGTTTGTTTATGTCGTCACGCCAGTTATCACTGCGTAACTGCCATGCCTGGTTGAATATTTGCTCTTTAACCGGCCGGGAAGCTGCGGCAATGGCGGAGTCAAGGTCCTCCGGCGTCACTTTGGGCAGGTCAGGACTCGGATTCAGTTGGCGGTAGGCGAGATTCAGCGCGGCAACATCCAGTTCCGACTGCTTCTTGAGTGCATCGACCTCGCGTTTGGTGGTTTCTGCCTTCACGGTTACCTTTTGTACTTCTGCTGTCAGTGTGCCGATTGCAGCCTGGTCGGCCACTCTCAGTGCGCCGGCCAGGAATAGCCGTGTCCATAGATAACCAAACAGGAACCCCAATACGGCGGAGTACGAGATAAGCGCGAAGGCGAAGACCTGGCCTTGAGCTTGAGGCCCAAGCCCCTGAGCGGCAAAAGCGGTCAGCGATACCATCCCATCACGAATCTCAGTCATTTGCGTAAGGCCGACGCCTACCAGAATCTTTGTAAGCCAGTCGGAGATCTGCTCCAGGTTGGTATTTGCGCGGTAGTCGATACGTCGTGCGGAAGATCCGCTCTCTGCGTCCGCAGGATTTGTCTCTGTGTTTGGGTTGACTTCATCCTGTTGGAGCGTACGAGGAATGCCAAACAGAAAGCCGAGGGTCCCGCCGATGAACGCGGACGCGCCGGCCAGCAGGAATCCCACACTCGCCATGGCAAGAAATCCCTCCTTGCCTCCTGTGTGAGCTGCATAAACGACAACGCTTGCCAGGCCAACCAGCATGGCGCCGGCAAGAACCCGTAAAGCCTTTTGGCTATCGGTGAGTTTTTCATATTCCATGAGCGTCCTCCCTGACAGGAAGTCTAGTTCACAAAAAGTGGCTGTCTATCCTGTTCGGGGCAACAGCTTGAACTGGATTCGAAAGGAACAGACCGAGATGTCATGCTTAGGATGCGTGTTATAGTTTTACTGCCTGAATGAACTCCACCCTGGGCCCGTTACCTGGCGTTCAAGCAATCGTGTAAACCACAGGTCTATAGCACCATGCATGAGCAATCTGGGCAAAAGACAAGTGACATCATTGCGCCTCATACACTTACTCGGAGCATCAATCGTGCGCACCCGTGATTTTCTCATGTTAACCGGCAGCTCGCTGATTGCGCATCGCATGCGCAGCTTTCTGACCACCCTGGGGATAGCGGTGGGGATTGCCGCGGTGGTACTGCTGACCTCCATCGGTGAGGGGGTGCATCAATTCGTGCTCACCGAATTCAGCCAGTTCGGTACCAACCTGGTTGGCATCAACCCAGGCAAGGCGACCACGGCGGGCACCAGCATGGGTATGTTTGGCACCGAGCGTCCACTCTCGATTGCCGACGCGGAGGCCCTGGAGCGGCTCTCTTACACCCGGGCGGTGGTGCCGGTGGTGGTGGGAAATGCCGAAGTGGAGGCAGGTAACCGCCGCCGCCGCACCACGGTCTACGGGGTCGGAGCTGAAATGCCGGAGGCCTTCAGCATGTCCGTCAAACTGGGTCGTTTTCTGCCGGCTGACGATCCCACCGCGCCACGCGCCTTTGCGGTGCTGGGCAGCAAGGTGCGCAAGGAGCTGTTCGGCGACAGGAATCCCCTGGGTCAACGTATCACGATTGGCGGCAGCCGTTATCGCATCATCGGCGTCATGGCGTCGAAGGGGACCTTTCTCGGCTTTGATCTCGACGATACGGTGTATATCCCCACCGTGCGAGGCATGAGCCTGTTCAATACCGAATCCCTGTTCGAGATCGATCTGATCTATGACGAGGGCATGTCTGTTGAGAAGGTCGTGGCAGGCATCAAAGAGATCCTGGTGGCGCGCCACGGCAAGGAGGATGTCACCATCACCACCCAGCAGCAGATGCTGGATGTGCTGGGCAAGGTGCTGGATGTGCTGACCTTCGCGGTGGGAGCTATCGGTGGAATCTCATTGCTGGTCGGGGCGATTGGTATCGTCACCATCATGACCATTGCGGTGAACGAGCGGATCAATGAGATCGGACTGCTGCGCGCCCTGGGCGCCCGTCAGTCACAGGTGCTGAGTCTGTTTCTGGGGGAGGCGGTGGTGCTGGCGGCCGCAGGAGGCGTAAGCGGTTTGCTGTTGGGTATAGGTCTCGCTCAGCTATTGCATCTAGCCTTGCCGGCGCTGCCCGTGCATGTCTCCATCCTGTATATTCTGCTGGCGGAAGCGGTGGCGGTATTGATTGGCCTGCTGTCAGGGGTATTGCCCGCGAGGCGGGCGGCAAGGCTGGATCCGGTGGAAGCTTTGCGGGCGGAATAGCGGTTGAGGTTGATGCTCTGTGAACTTCATTGCTCAGCCATGCGGAATTTTCTGCTCCACCTTGTTCAACAGCTCAACAATCTCCTTCGAAAGGCCGTTTAGGCGATTGAGTTTCTCGCGAGCTGCCGCATGCTCACCCTGTCTTTCCAGCATCACACATTCACTGATGGTTCGATGCAACTGTTCATGGGGTGACTCGATCCGCTGCATCGCCGCTACGTGACCGTAACTGGCCAGCCCCGGGCCATCGTACCAATGCCCCAGAGCGCAGTGATGATGGGAAACGAGTTCATCTTCGCGAATCGCAGCCCTTCCGTCCAGATGTGCTTCGACACGGCCAACCCACGCCATATGGGCCGCTCGAGCGGCTGAAAAATCGAATAAGGCATCATTCTGGCTCAGTCTGAAACTCGCCGCCAGCGCCGTCAATTCATTCAGTTGGGTTCCAATGTTTTCCGCGGCAAGGACCGTGCTTGAGGCGCCTTCCGCGTTCTTGTTTGCGAGTTCACTGATCCTTACGACATTTTGACTTATTTCGCCGACAACGGCCGACTGCTCCTCCGCAGCGGTGGCAATCTGTGTGTTCATGATTTTGATATTCGAGATCGAATCCACAATATCCACCAGGACCTTACCGGTCTGTTGGATATTGTCTACACTCAGTTCCGCTTCCGCCTTGCCGCTTTCCACCACCTTTTCCGCATGTTCAGCGCCTTGCTGTAAATCGCTGATCATCCTTTCTACTTCCAGGGTCGAATCCTGGGTTCTTTTGGCAAGCTCGCGGACTTCATCCGCTACTACTGCAAACCCCCGTCCCTGATCACCCGCTCGTGCAGCCTCAATAGCCGCATTCAAGGCAAGCAGGTTCGTTTGCTCGGAAATGGACTGAATGGTTTCGACGATCCCGCCAATCTTTTCACTGCCATTCTGCAGTTGCCTGATAACTTCTGTGGTGTCTTTGATGTTGTCATTCAGAGTTGATGTCGAGGATACGCTTTTAGCAATGGTTTGCTTACTTTTCAGAGCCATCGAGCTGGCCTGTTCTGCAGCGGCTGCAGCCTGTGCAGCGTTGTTAGCCACGTTGCCGGCAGTCACATTCAGCTCAGTCATCGCTGTCGCTACCTGATCTGATTCGGTGCGCTGTTGAGCGACGGATTGATTCGTGCCGTGTGCAATGGAAGTGACCTGGTTTGTGGAAGATAAGAGTGATTCTGATGTCTTCATCAGCTGGTTGACCAGACCGTGTAATTTATCCACAAAACTATTGAAGTCACGGGCCATCTCTGAGATTTCTGATTTCCCAGGCATGTTCAAGCCTTCCGAGAGTTCAGCTTCGCCTTTGGCGAGACTTTATATGATTGAGCCCACGCGCTGAATGGGGAGCGTTATGCTTTTCGCCAGGGTAGTTGCAATCAGCGCCAACAGGGCCAGCAACACCAGTACGTTTACGAAGCTGCCTTGCCAGTGTTCCGCAAAGGTGGCATCCAGATCATCAAGATAGATACCTGATCCAATGATCCATCCCCATGGGTGAAAACCTTTAACATAGGAGGTTTTGCTGACCGGATCATTTCTTCCCGGCTTGGGCCACAGATAGTTGATGTAACCCGCACCCTCCTGTCTGACCTTGTCTACAAATTCTACAAACAAGCGCTTGCCGGCGGGATCCTTTACATTGGAGAGATCCTTCCCATCAAGCTGTGGTTTATAGGGATGCATGATCATCGTCGGTTGCATATCGTTAATCCAGAAATACTCCGTGTTCTCATAACGCAGCTGCCTGATGAGTCCAAGAGCGGCGGCTTGCGCCTCCTTCCTGTTTAACCTGCCGGTCTGTTCCTGGGCATTGAAATACTCCAGTACGCCAAACACAGTCTCGACGAGATGCCGGGTCTTGGTTTGCTTCTCTTCATACACATGGTCATGAATCTCAAAGATATAGATTGTACTCACTGAAATGACGCAGAGGATCGAGACCAAAGTCATCAGCCACAGGCGGTGAGATATTCTGAATTGATTTAAATAAGCATACATTGCCAATTCTTCCCGATAGCATATTGTTATTCCCTATCATTTTTTGGGATCGGAGAAATGGAGTGTATTTTCTCCTTCCTCCATGCTTCGATGATAAGCAGAGAAACTTTAGAAAAAACAGGTGCGGGTTGAGAATTTACCGATGCATTTTTCGATGCTTTAGTGAACTGAAGCAGAGCTGAATATGTGGCTGAGGGTGTGTAGATGAACTGGCCGCATTCAGTGTGACTCAAGGCAACCCTGCTAAGTTTTTGCGCACGCTTTCGAACTCTGATTCGATCGCTTCCACCTGTTCGTTGACCCTGGTCAGGCGGTTCTGTTTCGCCTGCGTCTCCATGTTGTAACCGAGGCCGGAAAGTCTATCCGCCCCGACATTCGCACTGGCGGATTTGATGCTGTGCGCCAGGCGTTGCAGTTCACTTGTATTCTGTTCTGCGATCGCCCTGGGGAAGGACGCAATGATTGACTCCATACTCTGCACGAAGGCAGGGATCAGTTCGACGAAGTCTTCATCGAGGGCCGCGCGCATTGCATCGATCTGCCGCATGTTGATGTTGTCATCACTGTTGGTTGGTGTTTGCGCCGCGCCTGCCGATGATTCAGTTTCAGTCTTGGTGGGCAGTGATTCCACTTGACTGAGAAAAGATTGCAGGACAGAAACAAGGTCATTGCTGGTAAAGGGTTTGGAAATATAGCCGTCCATGCCGACCTCCATACCGTGGCGCCGTTCCGCAGACATGGCGTTGGCGGTGAGCCCGATGATCGGGGTATGCGCGTCAAGCTCCTTTTCCCTTGCGCGAATGGCCTGGGTGGCGCTGTAACCGTCCATCACCGGCATCTGGCAATCCATGAAGATAAGATCGTAGTCGCCCTCATCCCAAGACTTCACCGCCTCCTCCCCATTCACCGCAATATCCACTCTGACTCCAAGTTTCCTCAGCATGGAGACGGCGACCTTCTGGTTGGCGAGAATATCTTCAGCGAGCAGAATCCGGCCGCTGAAATAGATGTCATGCGCTGACGATGTGATGGACTCCAACACCTTATGACTGGTGAGCAGCTGGTGTTCGCCGCCAACGACACTCAGCCCGAGCACGCCTGCCAATGTCTGACGCAGGGTACCTGTGTGTATGGGTTTCGACAGGTAGGCGTCAAAGCCGGCCTGTCTGAATCTTTCTGCATCACCCTTTTTACCATTCGAGCTGAGTAAGACCAATGGCGTAGCCGAAATAGCTGGCTCCTCACGGATGGCTCTGCCCAACTGCTCGCCATCCATTTCCGGCATATTAAAGTCGGTGATGAAAAGCTGAAAAGGTTCCTGCGTCACGGCCTCTTTCAGTAAATCGAAGGCCGCCACCGGGCTATCGCTCAATGTAACCCGCATGCCAAAGCTGCTCAGTTGTTCCTGCAGTACCCGGCGGTTGACTGAATTGTCGTCTACCGCCAGCACCTTTACAGCGCTTAGATCGGCCTGGGGAATCGGCGCCGGGACTGGCGCTTTGGGTAAACTCAGTTCCAGCCAGAAAGTGGAGCCCTCATCAACGGCGCTGTCCACACCGAGCCGTCCATCCATCAGTTGCACCAGTTGTCTGGTGATGGCCAGACCGAGCCCGGTGCCGCCGTATTTTCGTGTCGTGGAGGAATCGGCCTGGGTGAAGGAGGTGAAGAGCTTCTTCTTTGCCTCCTCAGAGATGCCGATACCGGTATCCTGTACCGCAATGCGGACTCTGGCCTGTACCTGGTTCTGTTCCAGCAGCTGCACCTGGACCAGCACATGACCCTGATGAGTGAACTTGATGGCGTTGCCGATCAGGTTGAGGAGTATCTGCCGGATGCGACCGGGGTCGGCCACCAGATGGCGCGGGCAGTCCGAGTCATAATGGAAGACCAGTTCGAGGTCTTTTTCCCCAGCCTTACCGGTCAGCAGGCGAGTGACATCGTGAGCAGCATGCTCCAGGTCAAACGCGATAGGCTCCAGTTCCAGCTTGCCGGCCTCGACCTTGGAGAAATCGAGGATATCATTGATGATGGTGAGCAATGCGTTGCCCGACTGCCGGATGACCTGGACATATTCCGTCTGCTCGGAGTTGAGTGGCGTATCCATCAACAGTTCAGACATGCCGAGCATGCCGTTCATGGGGGTGCGGATTTCGTGGCTCATGGTGGCCAGAAAAGCGCTTTTCGCCCTGGAGGCTGCCTCGGCTCCTTCCTTCGCCTCTTCCAGGGCCAGGTTGGTGTAGCGCAGGGAGATACCCATGCTGAAGACATCCACCATGCGCTTCAGGTAGTTGATCTCGGCCTCGTCCTGTGGGTGGCCGTGCGGCAGGTAGAAGACAATCACTCCCAATACCTCGTTGTCGGAGGTGAGGATGGGTACATTGTAGTGACCATGGGGCGGCATGCCGTCAAACCGTACCTCGTGGCGGTCATCGACGCAGGCGGCGTACTGCACCGCTTTCTGCTGCGCCGCACGGCCGCAGAGACAGTGACCGAAGCGCACCTGCGCGCAGAGTGTATGCAGGGCGGGAGAGAGATTGTGCTTCGCCATCAGCAGCAGCTGCTCCTGCGCCGACTCCCTGTCCTTCAGAAAGATCCCTCCCATGGGCAGCAGGGACAGCCAGGGCACCGAGCGAATCATGAGTTCCAGGGCTTGCTGTAGATAAATCTGCAGGGGACTGGGTTGTAACGAGAGCCGCAGGACCTGGCTCAGCGCCATTTCCTCCGCTGCAATGCGGGTCATGGCATCGCGCTTTTCATAGATGTCGCTGACATCGCTGAAGATGACTACCGCGCCGATAGTCTCTCCTTCCTTCATTATCGGTGTGCTGGTGTACACAATAGGGATAGCGCTGCCGTCCCGGCGCCACAAGACTTCGTCCTCTATTGAGTGGACGCGGCCCTCCTTGTATGCGGCGGACATGGGGCATTCCTCAGCGGGGTAGTCACTGCCGTCCGGCCAACTGTGATGAATGGCGTCATGCAGGTTGCAGCCGATCAGCTCTTGCTGTGTATAACCCAGCATCTGGGTGGCAGCTGGATTGATAAAGGTGGCAACCCCGTCAATGTCGATGCCGAAGATGCCTTCGCCCGCAGAATTCAATAACAGCCGGGCCCGCTCCTCTGCCATTTCAAGCTCGTGGGTGCGTTCCTGAACCTTGAGTTCCAATGATTCGTTGAGATCCCTGAGTTCATCGGCCTGCTGTTCGACCTGGTATCGGCGTTCGTTCAGTTGACTCAGCAGGTTGCGGAACGAGCCGGCCAGCCGGGAAATCTCATCATTGCCACTGACGGTGATCTCGATATCCCCGTCGCTGACCGCCAGCCTGTCGGTTTCGTCAGTCAAGCGGTGAATTGGTCGGGTAAAATGTCTTAGCAGCAGGCTGCCAATCAATAACATGGCGCTGATGACCGCCACACTCAGGATTATGAAGCCTTTTCCCAGTTGATAGACATTCTGCAGCACCGCCGGGCGGTCCGCCAACAGCACCATGCCGAGAAAGCGCTGGTTATCCCGATCATCGAGAGGGATCTTGTCGAACAGATAGATCTTATCCTTGTCAGGGTCATGGATGAGCTTGCGTTTTTCCTCCTGCAATGCTTTCCAAACAGCCGGCGCTTCGGTTTGCAAGCCATTCACAGGCGCGAACTCATGACGCCACTCGCGTTGCTTATCGGGATGATAGAGATAGTGGCTCGTCGAGTTGGTGAGGATCAATTGAAAGGGGGCAGGTGTGATCAGGCTATCCAGCAGTTGTGTGGCGTCCAGATTGAGGACTATCAGGCCATCGGGTTGATCTGGATTTGGCGGGGCATGGTGGACATGTTCCAGAGGCAGGGCAATCTCCGCTTCACTCTGTCCGGCGTCATTCGTCTTCGTGTAGACATGGTGTTGATGGCCTGGATCGAGGTAGATTGGCGCGACGAAGCGCAGGGTTGGCCTGATAGGTTGTTGAATCTGATTTAGTTCGCGATTTAGATTGAGGTCGGAGACATAGGTCTCCCCTGGATCGAGTTTTCTGCCTTGAATGACATAATCGTACCCGCTTTTGTTCTGCAGTTGTGCAGGAGGTACTGCAAGCTGTATGCCTCCGGCCTCTCTGGCTGCCTCCAGACGGGCCAGTTCCATGCCGTTGATGGCATCAATCAAGCGTATCTGAAAATAGGGATTACTGTTCAAGACGCCTGAGAATTCATGCAGCAGGTGATCTCTGGCTTCGGCCAGACTCGCATCGGGGGCGTTACCATGCCATGCATGCAACAGCGGAATGGCGAATGTTGACTGAGCAAGCTGCGCCGCCTGCCATCGGCCGGTGTTTATAGCCCCAATGAGCTTTTCCTCAAGGCGCTGGAGATCCGCCTCCATGCTGTGGGTATTGGCATCAATCACGATCTGCTCGGCGTGGTTGAAAGTAAGCCATTCGGCAACCGAAATAGCTAAAGTCATCAGCACTACGGCGATAAGCGTCAGTTTTGTGGTAATGGATTTAAAAACAAACATTTATAGTTTTTTTATATGGCTGAAATGACCGTCAACAGCAGCCTATGTCGGCGTGCTTTCTAACTGGACTCCGACTTTTGTAACGGCAAATACTGGATGATCCTTAGACTCAGGCCTAGGACTGAGCCGATTGCCCAGCCTTCATCCATGGAAATAAGAGGGTTTAAGGGGGGTGGCGGGTTGAGCTGGGTGGTTAAACTTGATTGTCGCGGTGATCGTTCGGGGTGTCCACCTGGTCAAGAAAGTGGCTGTTGAACAGAGCGGGGAAGTCATACCTGCCATTGTGTTTATCGGTTATCACAATCTCGACGGGTCGTTCATGTACGCTCTCCTGTCTGGAGAGGGCATTGGTATTCATTCTGGTTTTGATGGCACTACTGATTTTCAGGGTCCCATCGGATTGCAATACCCCGACACTGTTATCGTGAATATTTCTCAAAACGGGTGTTACGTTACTGAAAACAGGTCTTCTGACAAATTCCAGGATCCAGCCGAATTTCTTCAAAATCCGCATGCTCTGAATCTGCTTTTCACTCACATAAAACCCCAACTTTACAGGGATGGGGCCCTTGCCCATGCGTTTCTCAACTTCCATCAATCACATTTCTCCTTGATATGCTCCTGGTTTCGGCTGTTGAGAGATCCTCAATTGAGTCAGAGTATGATTGATCCTCAGTGCCCGAAGTTCCGAGCCGATATATTAACAGATTTTAAACGCCATAAGACTGTGATTTACAGGGTATAGGGTATTGACATATTAATGATATTCGTGCACGAAAGCCTGAAGTCGGCGGTTTATTGAGAGAGACCAATCTGTCCTGCTGTGCTTGTCAGGTGCTGTGGAGTGATGCGAATACTCAGGGTAATCAGGCACCAGCCGGGAAAAGGTTTTGATCAACGACTATCGGAAGAGTCCGAATGGCATGAGTGCCGCCGATCTGCTCTGCACTCCGTAATACATTCAGTAAAGATGTCAGTTGTAGTTTGAGTGCGCGGGATGAAGGATCTGTCAGTCTGGAGTTGCCTTGATCTGACCCTCAGATTTCAGCCAGTTCGCGGAACTCTCTATCATCTGCTGCAGGCTGGAGGCCTGGTAGTTGAGCTCGCTTCTCGCTTTTGCATCATTGCAGCAGAGGTTGCCGCTGAAAAACTTCGCCTTTTCTGGTGTTACTTCGGGTTCCCTGCCCGATAGATAGGCGCGCGCGCTCTGCAGGGTTGCGAGAGAGCTGAGTAACCAGCCGGGCGTTGAGCGATCAGGGGTTGTCCGCCCCAGATGGCGTCCGATAGCCTGGATCAGGTCTAGGTAGGACAGATCAACCCCGCCAAGCAGATAATTCTCTCCACTACGCCCCTTGTGAAAGGCGCTGAGGTGCGCTGCCGCGACATCATCGACATGCGCGAAGGAACCTCTTCCAGGGGGAGCGCCAGGCAACTTGCCCCGGTCTATGAGGATGAATAACTGGGACCAGTTTCTTGAATCATAAGGTCCCATGAGATTGGCTGGATTGAGTATGACACTGTCCTGGCCATTGTCAGCCGCATCTCTGACTTGTTTTTCCGCCATTGCTTTGGAGATGAAATAGTTGATCCCGGAGTGCATGGCATTGGATGTGGCCTGTTCGGTGAATGGCTGTTGATGAAAACCGTACACCGTATAACTCGAGGTATGGATAAATCTTCTCACCCCTCTGAGACGTGCGGCTTCAAGCATATTTTGTGTGCCCTGCACATTGTCAAGGGTCTGCTGCCGATTGTTTCTGCCCCACAGGCTGGTATTGCCCGCGATATGAAAAACCGCATCAGTGCCAGGCGCGAGCAGATCCTTGATTCTGTGCTTTTCCAACACAGAACCCTGCAGGAAGTTCACCCCAAGATTTGTGAAAATTTCCTGCCTGGCGGTAGACAGGTCGAAGACGGTGACCTCCCAGTCCTCGGCAACCAGCCTTTTGACCAGGTGATATCCAAGAAAACCTGCGCCACCGGTGACGAATGCTTGCATTTTAGCTGGCCCTAAAAAGTAACTCCCAATTGCTCCGCCACCTTGATAGCCGAGGTTACCGCGTCTTCATGCAGGCCGAAACCGAAGTCACTCCCGCAATAGTAGCTGTTGATCTCTCCGTTGAGACTCGCGAGATGTTTCTGGGTCGCCACTGCAGCGAAGTCGAAAATCGGGGTTTTGAAGCCTATCCTGGTATCAATCATCTCCCGCCTGATCGGAAAATTTTGATGTTGGGTGATCACCCAGTCGCTGTCATAGGATGCAGTGGGAAGAATCCATAGCGAAAAGGTCACTGAAGTATCAATGTATTTCCCGCTGTCGGTGTAAAGAAAGGTATAACCATCCAGGAGATTCTTTTGCGGCAGCTGAGAGAGATCTCGATGCACGATAATCTCACTTGCCGTATAGCGCCACACACCCAGCAGATTCCGTTCTCTGTCACTGGGCCGTTCCAGCAGGCGTAATGCCTGATCGGCGTGGCAGGCGAATATCACCTTGTCATAGTGGCAGCGCTGGCCATCTTCCATGACCAGGATAACGCCATGACTGTTTCTCACCACGCTCCGAATACGGGCGTTCAAGTGGATGCTATCGCGGATATAGCCCGAGAGTTTTTCAATATAGCTGCGGGTGCCGTTTTCCATGAAGCGGATACGCAGCAGGATCTGCGGTGGGAACAGGCTGCCATATTGATTCAATTTACCGAAAATGAATTCCGCCGGGGAGTCCAGCAGCTCATCACAATGCATCGACGACATCATGCACAGGGTGGCGATGAAGGCGAGTTTGCCGTCGCCGCAGATCCTGGGTAGTTGCTGCAAGGCCTGCTCAACGGTCAGACCCTGGAAAGCCCCGCCGCGCAGCATGCTTTTTGCTTCATGCATACCGAGCGGCAGGAGCAGGTTACTGATCAGGCGGGATGGTTTGAAACAAGCGAATCGCTGGGCCATCAGGCCGCGCAGGTGGGGACTGATGTAGGCGCCGCTGCGCGTCTGCAGATTGAAAAAGTTGCCGCCCATCCGGCCCGCACCGGATACGGAGTCTATACCGAGACGATCCATCAGCCGGAAAAAATTCCGGTACGCCTTTTTTTCAAAAGACATCACTCCCACATCGGCGTCTGTTCCATCGCCTGTGGTGTAAGTGTAAGCGTTGCCGCCAAGCCTCCCGCTGTGTTCATACAGGGTTACATGGTACTTTTCATGCAACAGATATCCTGCTGTCAGCCCCGCAATTCCGCCGCCGATGATCGCTACGCTTTGCACTCTGAAATCCCTGGAGATATTTCTAGTTCAAGGTCTGTGCCAGGCGTTTCGACAGGGCAACGATGGTTACAATGGGTGGAAGACGGCTTCTGTCGTTGAATTTTCTGGCGGGAAACACGCTGGCGTCACACACAAAAAGATTATCAATCTTTGTCTGCAGATCGGTATCCACGACCGTTCCGATGGCGGCTGCACCACCCGGATGTGCGCCCTGGATCTTTGACTCAAACAGCGTTTTTGGTTTGGCGCCGGTTTGCGTGAGTATCTGCCTTGCCAGCGTCGCGCCACGTTCGAGCCGCTTGATGTCCCGCGTTGTCAGAGGTTTGGAGCATTTTCCGTTGGCATACACCCGGCCGTTTGCATCATCCGAAATTTTTGTCATGATGCCGATCATGTTTTTTGAACTGCGCAGCGCTTTTAACGGGGGCATTTCCTGCAGGCGGGTCAGGCGGTCATGATTCATAAACGGGCTCAATAAAAAGCCTTCCTCACAGAACCATTCCAGGTCAACCATTGCCATATTGGGTTCTTTATCCTGGTTGAGACCCTGCTCTTCAGTTACTCCGAACGTATTTCGAAAGAGGTCCAGGAAGAATCCTCCGCCCGCTTCTTTGATTCCGGAATTCTGCAGGATAACCGGAGTCGCCATGCCGCCGGCTGCAAGAATGACGGAGTTTGCCTGGATTTCGATAGGCCCTTCCGGTCCTGTGGCGCGAATGCCTGTTGCCTTTCCCTGTGAGTGCGTGACTTCTCTGACCTTGGTGTTGTAGAGAATATCCGCTCCATCAGATTCAGCTTCTTCCAGCCAGCTGCGGATATCCCATTTTGCATTGTATTCACAGCCATACAGACATTTATGGCATTTTATGCATTTGGATTGATTGATGTATTTCCGCATCGGACGAAAATCATGTCCAAGCACGCTTGCGGCCTCTTTGATTCTTCTCGAACCTTTCGACAGCAGACGCTTGCCAAGCGGCTGCAGACCGATCTCGGCTTCCGCTTCCGCAAATTCATGCATCAGGTCAATACCCATGAATTCGAGTTCGCGCTCCATGCAGCGGGCCCCGTTACCCAATGAGATGACGCTGGTTCCGCCTGCAGTAATTGCGCGCCACATCACAGATCCCTCAACTGTGGTGGGAGGGGTTAACGGAATCCGCTGCATCCTGTTGGGTAAAAAATCCGGGAGCCGTTTGAAATCATAGAGATTCCGGCAATTCATCATGTCTCCGGTATGCTGGGTGACAAAACCCCATTCCACACACAGCACATCCTTTTTCCGTTTCGCCAGTTCACGCACCAGGGTTCCGCCTCCGGCTCCTGAACCGACAACAATGAAATCGTACTTGGGTTTGAGACTGGCCATCATCTTGTGTCCTGTGATCAAGATCCTCTAAGAGGGATTCAAAAATCGTTTGCTAGCGATCATCTACGAACAAACAGCTTTGCCGCGTAACGAGTTCAGATAAGTTGAGCAAAATAACCATCGAATTCGGCATGCAGCCTGTCCAGGTCATCCGTATCCATGGCAATGGTCTCCTCCGTCTGCATGGAAATTGCGTTGGCAGTCATGAATTCCCGGCCTGCCTGGGTTATGGCGGCGCTCACGCTTTGCAATGCTTCATATCTAGGGTTGGTGCTGTTCATCACGGTCAGATCGCGGGACATGGGCACCAGCACAGAACCCCCTGGCTCAAGCCAGAAGACTTTCTGGTAGTTCAACATGACTTCACGGAACAGGTTGAAGTTGGCTATTCCCGGGTAGGCGCAGACACCGATAACCACACAGGGTTTTGGCTTGTATGGCACCTCATGGGTCGGGTAACCGTCATTTTCAGTGTAATAGGGGGACGACATGCAGATCAGCCGTTCGAGAAACCGTTTTAAATGCGCCGTCACGTTATTGAAATGCAGCGGCGAGGCCAGAACGATACGGTCCGCATTGACCCATTTTTCAGTGAATTCAGCGCCCTGGTCCTTCTTATGAATCCGGCAGGCCTGGTGGTCTGGTTTGAAGTAACAGGCCAGTTCACCGGCACAGAATTTCAGGGTGGAGGTCGCCACCTCGATGATTTCGCTGGTGGCTCCCTGTTGATGGCATCCTTCCAGAAACTTATTCACCACGATTCCGGTGGTGCCGCGCTGCGCCCTTGGACTGCCGTTAACTACCAGGATGTGTTCAGCCATATTGCTGCTCCTCAATGGGTTTAGTGAATTCGTGAGTGGCAAGACTGACTACAAATTCATGACCATGATGATCGATCATGGTGCTTAACATCTGTCGTTCCGGGTGCTCCGATTCTTCAAGCACTATCCAGCCCTCATAGATGATGCCATTGAACAGAGGCATCACGCGTTGCAGGTCATAGGCCTTTTTGCCGGCCTCAAGCAATGTCCAGACCCGCGTGGCGGAGGCGTCGAAAGATTCCCCCATTTCCCGCTGCAAGCTAAGCGCCAGCCGATAACCATCGCCTCCCAGCAGCGCCAGCCAGGTTTCACTGTCGCGGGACTCTACCCGTTCGATATCGACCCCTGCCTGTTGTTGGCTGATCAGCGCGATGGAAATGCCATGGCTGTCGGCAAGGGAGATTGACAGTGCGTCAGCTTGATGCTGGTGCTTGCTCAGGGTCAGATAGGGTTTGCCGTCAGCCGTATGGTCGAGTTGTACCTGGTCCGCTGAGAACTCGGTTTTGTATGAGTTTTTAAAAAATTGCAGGGCGGACTTTCTGGTTGCCAGCAGATTGACCAGTCTGGGCTTCCAGCGTGGTTCGGCAACATCTTTGCGGATAGTTTCGCGCTCCTGATTGGAGAGCAGTTGCAGGGCCGCCTTGTGTAGCAGGTCAGATTCATAGGCCATGGCGAGAGACAGGGGATTGACGCTTAGAAGCTGTTTCAAGCTCTCTTCAATCTGCTCCGGGCGCTGGGTTTTGAGGCGTCGTTTACCCTGCAGGTCAACCAGCGTCGAGGTTGCCTTGACGACCAGACCCTTCATCCACTCAACAGGTTTCCCCGCCTGGTCGTAGAGCAGGACATCGGTGGTCAGGGTCTGAGCATCCCGCGCTATGCCCTGTGCCCGGCAGATCAGCTTTTCCCCTTCCTGCAGGGGCCTGAAAAAGCGGATTTCCCGGATCGATTCGGGCAGGTAACCGGGCGGCGCCATAAGTCCCGCCGACTGCAGCATGGAGTCGCGTATTGCAGGTGCGGGCGTTTGAGTCTGCTGCTCGAATTCATCGGAGTAGTATTGGGCGGCAACCGGCACGGTTAATTCTGTCAGCGCCTCTTCCCCCTCCCTGAGTTCGAAGATACGGCTTATCCGCCGCAGAAACCTGCCCTGAAACAGGGGGCTGGGGGCAAATGCATCAGGACTCTTGGGATAGGCCTTTCGGGCAATGGCGGCAGTTCCGGAATGCTTTCAGGAGCAGGCTGCACCAAGCCGAAGATGCAGCGGATCTCGAAATGATCCGTTGCAAAACCATCACTGTCAGAGCGCATCCGTGCAACGACAGTCCTGGCGCCGTCAACCAGCGGGCCGCACAGCGCCAGGGTTCTCACCCGGGTTTCGGATTCTGCGGAAACAATCATCGGCCGTTTCAGGATGACCTGCCGGATGACAGGGAGTCTGCTTGCTGCCGATACAGGCCATGGCTGCCTGGATCATGCCTTCCAGCCCCATCACGGTGGGCATCAAGGGTGTGCCGCCATACACATGCTCGGGTAGATATCTGTCCCTGCGGTGGCTTAGTGTCGCTTCGGCAATCAGCTCGACGCCGGGCACGAAACGGCGGATATTTTCCAGAAAACGCCATTCAGGCAGTCGGATGTCCGGCATCAGACGGGGTTCCAGTTTCTCGTTCAGGCGGCCGGTGTGGACGAAGGTGCTGAACGGGTAGCGGTGGGTTGCCAGCTCGAGGTAGGATGCGACGCCCTGTTGAATGGAGATGGGGGTTACGCCGATCTTCTGCAGCATCTCCATAGAGCCTGATTTGGCGCCTATGCCGGTTCCATCCCACACGCTGTAGCCGACCGAGAAGCCATGCAGATTAGGGTGGTTGCGGGTGACGGCAAGGGTAGCGGCGTCCAGCCAGGCGTTGGCATAGGTGTAATCCGCCTGCCTGAACATGCCGGTTCTGCCCAGCACCGAGGAAATGACGTGCAGCGCTTTGAGGCGTTTTGGCGGCACGGCGCACAGCAGCTGGTAGAGTCCAAGTGTCTTGACCCGCAGGCAGCTGAGATAATTTTCTACATCCATCTCCTGAAAAGCGGAGAATTTGGAGACGCCTGCGCCATGCAGAATGGCACTGACCCGGCCGAGTCTCCGCTCAATCTGTCTGACTGCCTGCTGCACCGCTGCTTGCTGGGTGACGTCGGCCTGCAGGTAGAGATGGCGAATGCCTTTGCCACGCAGCCGTTGCAGATTGCTGGCCAGTTCCCCATCGTCAGCAACACCCTCTGGCGGCGGAGAGGTGCCGAGCAGGCCGAGTTTGACGCCGGTCTTTTGCGCCAGTGCATAGGCCATCTCGAAGGTAATTCCTTTGCCCCCGCCGGTGACCAGCAGGGTATCCAGTCCACCTAGCCGGGGTGCCTTGACTTGGCTGTCGGCGGTTTGCACCGCACTGGGCGAGAGCCTGTCCCCGGCGTCGGTGTAGTGGTACTCGATCCGCTTGCCGGAATGTTCCAACTCAAAGGCCGCGCACCGGGCGATGCGGGCAGCGTCCCACTGACCGGGCAGGCTCAGCCATTTCCAGTGAAAGCCGGGATCGTCATACTCCAGTGAAAGGGTCTTGAAGAATCCCGCTGCGCCATCGACATCGCAGCCCGCATCGGATTCATTCCTTGGGCGAATTACCAGCAGGTGAAAATCCTCCCTTTGCAGCATGTGCGGCAACACCTTCTGCATCAAGCGGAACAGTGAGGCCGCAAGCGCCTCCACTCTTTCCTGGAACTGAGCATGGGTGACTTGGTAAAAGGTCTGCTGATGTTCCTCCAACAGCAACACCAGACCGGAAAGGTCTTCTGCGAATGCCTCATCGAGACTCTGTTGCAGCGACATTTGCTGGACGTCAAAGCCACGGCCTTGCAGAACTCCCGCCAGCGCCTCGGTTCTTGAGTCCAGCCCCTGCTGGCCGATCACGCACAGAGTGCCGTCAAGCGGCAGTCCACAGCGCTCCTCCTGATCCAGGGGCGCCGGCGTAAGCTCAATTCCAAAGGTCTTGATCCAGCTGTTCGAGAGGGAATCATCCATGGAGATCCTTTGCCCGTCGAACGCCTCTACGCTGTTGACCAGGTACTCGATCGAGGCATTGGCCACCACACCCAGATCCACCGGCAGGTCCTTATTCATCTGTTTGCTGAGCATCAGCGCCAGCTCGCCCGCCTTGATCGAGTCCAGATTGAGATCATCCCGCAGCTTCTTTTCCGGCGTGACGAACTCCCTGGGATAGCCGGTTCGCGCCACGATCCAGTCGATCACCAGTTCCAGCATCGATGGCGCTGCTGCTTCCGGGGTCAGCTCAATCACGATGGACTCAGGCTCTGTTTGCACTGGGGGGACGGGAGCTGCCTCCTGCATCGGGGCTGCTGATCTGCCCGGCCAGTTCTGAAAGTCGAGATCGATGTATTGCCTGAGAAAGCCCCCGCGACTGGCGAGATACTGATGGAAGGATGATTCGTCTGCCGTCTCCGGCATCAACTCGAAAGGCACTGCCTGGTGGGAGAGGTTGAGCGGCTTAGCCAGGGATTTGACCGGCCGCTCGCAGGGATTGACGATCAGCGTTGGGTTGTAATGATAGGGATCGAACGGCCGATGAAAACGGCCATCGAAAAGCCGTTCGGTGCGCACCGGAAAGCCGAGAACGAAGGCCCTCGCCAACAGGCGGTTCAATGCATGCAAGTTGTCCTCATCGGCCAGGTCAGTAGCAAAACCCTCGAACCTGTCCGCCCCCAGAATATCCCGGGTCAAACCTGACAAGACCTGTCCCGGACCCACCTCTACCCAGAGATCAGGTTGTTCGGCGTCGATTTGTCTGATCACATCTAGCCAGCGCACCGGACGGACAATCTGCTCGGCGAGCAGTGCCCGCAGATCGGCGTCCTGCTCCAGCCGGGCGGCGGTGGCAGCGGAGTAGACCGCAGTATCCTGCAGCTCCTGCATCGGGATCTCCGCCATTGCATCACGCAGCGTGTCTGCCGCCTGGGCGACCGCCGCTGAGTGAAAGGCATGGGATACGGGTAATTTGCGCACCCACCAGGCATGCTGTTCGCAAAGCTGCAACAGGCGATCTATCTCTTCGAGTGGGCCGGATACCACATTCTGGCGTGGGGAGTTGAAGTTGGAGATGACCAGCTTCAGGTCGTGTTGCTCGAGCAGCTGCTGCAATGCAGCGGGGTCTGCTCCAACTGCCGCCATCCCACCGTTCCCGGGACCGGCGCTGGCATGCATAGCCTGCGCCCTGCGCACCGCCAGCTCGGAACGCATCGCTGGCCTGCAGCGCGCCGCCTGCGCTGAGCGCACTGATCTCGCCCAGGCTGTGGCCGGCGGCGAAGCTTGGCTTCAGGCCAAAATGGGCGAGCACCCGTAGAATCGCGAGGGAGGATGCAACGACCGCCGGTTGTTGCAACAGTGTATTGCGCAGTGCAGCCTCCCAGGAGTGACGTGTCTCATCATCGGCTTCCCGGAGATCACGAAACACCCGCTTTTGCAGAGATTCCCCGGTCAACTGCAATAGTTGGGCATCGAATGTCTGGTACAGCTCTCGGACAAAATCGAAGCGTTTCAGCAGATCCCGGGTCATGTTCAATCGCTGGCTGCCCTGTCCGGGAAAGAGTGCGGCGAGGCGCGGGTTGCTGCGCGCTTCCGAGAGGTAGAGGCCGGCCGAGGGATTGTCCAGTTCAGACAGCGGAGAGCCATGGGTCAACCCGTCAGCCAGGGAGCTCAGTTGTTGTGCAAGCTGCCATGGCGTTGTGCAGACAATCGCCGCACGATACCGGTCACTGTGCCGCTGTCTGGCCAATGCGGCAGACAGATCGGTGAGTTCCGCCTGGCAGATGCGCTGCGCAATCGAATTGAGTTGCGCTGCTTGTTGCTGCAGTTCCTCGCTGCTCGCAGCGGAGAGAAACAGCAGTTCGGATTTTTGCTGTGAGCCGATCAGCCGGAGTTCCGACTCCAGTGGTCTGCCGTCATGCTCGACCTCTTCCAGGGTGACATGGGTATTGGCTCCGCCAAACCCGAAGGCGCTCACCGAAGCACGTCGCGGCCGGTCGCTTTCCCAGGGGCCACCCTCGCAGGGACGCAGGTTTGACAAAGGCTGTCCGAAGGCTGGATTCGGCATCTCGGTGTTGATGTGGGGCGGGAGGATTTTGCGTTGCAGGGCAAATACCGCCTTCATCAGACCGGCGGCGCCGGCGGCGGCCTTGGTGTGACCGATATTGGCCTTGAGACTTCCGATATGGCAGATGTCCTGAGCTTCGGCCTCATCCAGGAGCCTCTTCAGGGCCGTGATCTCGACCCGATCACCGACCGGGGTTCCGGTGCCGTGCCCTTCAATGTAGCCAACGCTGGAGATACTGTATCCGGCCTTTTGATAGGCCTTTTCCATGGCATCTTGCTGACCCACCACTTTTGGCTGGGTGATGCCGCCGCTGCCATCCGCGGAGATGCCCCAGCCTTTGATCAGCGCATGCATGGTATACCCGTGCTGACGGGCGTAGTCCTCAGTGGCGAGCACGAAGATACCGCAGCCTTCGCCAGTCTGGATGCCGCTGGCCTGCGCGTCATAAGGCCGGATATCCTCTTTTGTCAGGGCCTGGGTCTTGGCAAATCCCACCATTTCAAGGGGATCGAGACTGACATCAACCCCGCCACACAGCGCGACATCCATATCACCGGATTCCAGATGTTTGCAGGCATGGATGACAGCCAGCAGTGAGGAGGCACAGGCGCCGTCCACCGTATATGCGGCCGACCTGAAATCGTAGTAATTGGCGATGCGGCCCGCAATCACATTGCCCATGATGCCGGCCAGATAATCTTCCTGGAGCTCGGGAAAGGGGCTTTGGTAGTAGTGTCTGACAGCGCCGACCAGTTCATCCGCATCCTGCTGGGCGAGACTATTTTCAACTGCCCGTCTGATCGCGCGCTCAACGAAAGGCCAGCGGTTCGGCATCAGATAGCTGCGGTGAAATTCACCGCTGCCGCTGTTACCCAGCACCACACCCACCCGGCGCGTATCGGTCTTGGTGAAGTCCAATGCCGCGTCTTTCAGTGCTTCGTTGCTGGTGTGCAGCGCCAGCCAATGCACGATCTCGCTTTGCTCGAAGGTGATAGGAGGGATCTTCCAGGCGGTTGGATCGAATGACCAGCCGTCGATAACCGCCATGCGATTGCAGTAAGTCTTGCCTGGAGCCGCCGGGTCCGGATCAAAGTAGTAGGCATTAGGCAGTCGCTCATCAGGGGTGATTCTGAAATAGCGCCTTCCGGCCAGAATGTTTTCCCAAAGCGTCTCCGGTGAAAGGGCTCCCGGGTAGACACATCCCATACCGATTACTGCAATATTTGGATTTGATGACATCGTTACCATCGCTCCGTGATTTCTGCCGTTCCCTATTCTTTTTTGTTTAGGGGAAGGCGGGCTGGTCCAGGCATCCTGCGCATGCTGCCGTCTGTACTATACAGCTAAAAAAGTCTTAACTTATTGAAATTATGTCTATTTATTATTTTTGGCCAACTTGCTTCCCGCGTACGTTTTTTTTGTTTTTCGTTCAAAGGTGGATCACGTCTGACGTTCCATTGAATATTAGCGTACCCAAATATACCTTAAATCGGATAAGAAAATAGCTAGTGAATACCCTAAACGGATGTAGCAAATAGCTAAATTCGATACCTGACTGATGAATGTCCGGTCTTCAGTTTTCAGTCAAGTTGTACTATCGATACGGCAGTTTGATGGTTTGTCAGGTCTATTGCGTGAGAATGCTCAGTGAGCTTTGTATCAGGGGTGGCACAGGGAATGGGATATTGATCAGGCATGGCATTGGGTGCGTGGCGTTCACCGTGTTATTGACTGGAAAACCTGGATGTTTTCTTCAACCGGGTTGTCATATTTCAATGACATACGCGTCTCTTCCGGTAGAAAATGTATTTAACATCCACTAATGGATGTTGCAGTGCATTTTGAATCAGCGGCTTAAGTCTGGAGGCAGAGGAGTCGCGCAGATTGTAAGGCGCTGGACTGGTTCATTGTAGTTATTTGCAGGTTAAATATATGAACAGCTTCGCAGCAAAATTAAGGCTAAAGGAAATGGCTGAAGAGGATATCTATTTCGCTAGATTGGACCAGGAGCTGATTGCAGCCCTGCGGCAGAAAAAGCGCGAGCAGGAAGCGGTTTTGTCGGCTAAGGGAAAAAGATCGGAATTGACGAGCGATAGATAGTCTGAGATCGAGAACAGAGTCTGAGGAATCCTCTGCCATCCGGCAGGGAGTGCTTTTTTCCGCCGCAATTTCTACCCATCATTTCAGGGTGCTGATGGCTACAACAGCACCACGATAAGTATCGCACCACCCAACACCAGTCTGTAGATGACAAACGGTCCCATGCCGATGCGTTCAATGAACTGCAGGAAGAAATGGATGCACAGGTAGGCGCTGACGAAGGAGAGCAGGGCGCCGATGGTCAGGGAGGTCCAGTCGACAGCCATCTCACTCTGGATCAGGTCCAGCGTCACCAAGCCACCGGACATGAAAATAGTCGGGATTGAGATCAGGAACGAGAAGCGTGAGGCTGCCCGTCTGGTCAGGCCCAGGAACAGCCCGGCCGTCATGGTGATCCCCGACCGCGAGGTGCCCGGAATGATTGCCACCGCCTGAAACAGTCCGATGATCAGGGCGTCGCGCCAGTTGACGGTGTATTCGTCCCGCTGCCGTTTGCCCATCCTGTCCGCCGCCAGCAGCAGAATGCCAAAGCCGATGGTGGTCGCTGCAATCACCAGCGGGCTGCGCAGGTCGCCTTCCACCCAGGATTTCATGAGCAGCCCGAACACGCCAACCGGCAGGGTGGCGAGAATGATCATCCAACCCAGCCTTGCATCCCGGGAGCCGGCTTTCGGATTGCTCAACGAAGAGAGAAAATCGCCACCGATGGTGATCACCTCGTGGCGGAAATAGCCGACCACCGCGGCCAGAGAGCCGACATGCACCGCGACGTCGAAGGCCAGTCCCTGATCTGCATAGCCCAGTACAACGGGCGCAAGAATCAGGTGAGCGGAGCTGGAAATGGGGAGAAACTCTGTGAGCCCCTGTAAAGCGGCCAGAATGAAGATTTGCAGCAGTTCCATGTTCGGCGTTATGTCTGGTGTGGCAATGATGAAGATTCCCTCCCCGGTTGGGGAGGGAAAAGGGATTTATTCAGAGGTGTGGATCGATCCTACTGCCAGGGTGATTCCAACTGCTGCCGCTCCCAGGCCAGGCTGGATTCGGCGATCTTGGCCAGGTCGTCGTAGCTGGGTTGCCAGCCCAGCACTTCGCGTACTTTCGCTGCGCCGGCGATCAGAGAGGGAGGGTCGCCGGCGCGACGCTCGGTTTCAATGATGTTCAAAGGCTTGCCATCCGCCTGCTCAACCGCCTTGAGCAGTTCGCGGACCGAATAACCATGGCCGTAGCCGCAATTGAGGGTGGCCGATTCACCGCCTTTACGCAGGTAATCCAGCGCCTTGACATGCGCATGCGCCAGATCCTCCACATGGATATAGTCACGCACGCCGGTGCCGTCGGGCGTTGGGTAGTCGGTGCCGAAGATATACACGGCATCCCGTTTGCCTACCGCCGTTTCACAGGCGACCTTGGTCAACAGGGTCGCTTTGGGCGTGGACTGGCCGATGCGTCCCTGGGGATCGCAGCCTGCCACGTTGAAGTAGCGTAGGGCCACGTAGTTCAAGTCGGTCGCCGCGGCGAGATCCCGCAGCATCATTTCCGACATCAGCTTTGAAGTGCCGTAGGGATTGATCGGATTAGTGGGGGCGTCTTCGAAGGCAATGTCCGTATCAGGGATGCCGTAGACCGCTGCGGTGGAGGAGAAGACAAAGTTCTTCACGCCGGCCTCAGCGCAGCATTCGAGCAGATTACGGGTGTTGCAGGTATTGTTGCCGTAGTACTTGAGCGGGTTCTCCACTGACTCGGGAACCACAGTATGGGCGGCGAAGTGCATGACGGTGTCGATTTCATGTTCTCTGAGCACCTGCCGGATCAGTTCACGGTCACCGGTATCGCCTATCACCAGTTCACCATATAACACCGCCTGTCTGAACCCAGTGGAGAGGTTGTCCAAGGTGATCAGGCGTTCACCGGCCTCACCTAATTGTCGTGCAGTATGGCTGCCGATATAACCGGCGCCGCCTGTAACAAGAATCCCTTTACGGCTCATTGAATATCCCCAACATAGAATAGAAAAACCAGCAGATGATACCGGCTGAGCAGAGAGGAGTCATGCCGGTATTTTGGCTTTTTGTAAATACTGGACAATATTTGACCTTTTTATATTCCATCATCGGTAGGGTGCGCCGTGCGCACCCTAAGGAGCCTCCCGATATTTAAATGCCGAACAGCAGCCGGGTGTTTTGGCGGGTCTGCTCTTCGATTCTTTCCAGCGGTTCGTTGCGCAGCTCGCTGATGGTCTGCAGTATGGTGGGCAGATAGGCCGGTTCGTTGCGCTCCCCCCGGTGGCTGCTGTCCGGCTGGTCCGGTGCGTCGGTCTCCAGCAGGATGGCATTCAGCGGCAGGACCTGGATCAGTCTGCGTAGTTTTTTCGCCCGCTCGTAGGTGATCGGCCCCCCGAAACTCAGCACAAAACCCAGGTCAATGAGTCGCCGGGCCTGTTGTTCACTGCCGGAGTAGCTGTGCAACACACCACGTACGCCGGGAAACCGTCGCAGGGTATTGATGACCTCTTCCACCGACCTGCGGGCGTGGATGATCACCGGCAGGTCGAACTCCTTCGCCACTTCGAGCTGCCCCTCAAAATAGATTTGTTGTTTTTCGGGCTGCGGGTCACTGATATAAAAGTCGAGGCCACACTCCCCAATGGCCACGGGCTGCTCGCGGTCCGCCCACTCGTATAGGCTGGAAAGATCTTCGGGGAGATGATCCGCCAGATACATGGGATGCAGGCCATAGGTCGGATGCAGCTCCGGGTAGTCGACACAGAGCTGTCTGATCCTCGGCCACCAGGCCGCCTTCACAGCCGGGATCACCTGTTCGGTCACCCCGGCAGCATGGGCCCGCTGCAGGGCCTGCGGCCGGTCCACATCAAAGCTTTCGTCGTCGAAATGGCAGTGGGAGTCGATCATCCGCGGCTGAAAACCCATTGATCCCCTTTCGACAAGGCCTCGTTATAGGCGTAATCGTCCACATCGAATCCTTTGATCGCCTCTGGTTCAGACAGCCGGTTTTCGATGATGTAGCGGCTCATCAGTCCGCGGGCCTTTTTTGCATAGAAACCGATCATCTTGTACCCATCCGGTTTTTTTTCCTTGAACTGTGGGGTGATGATCCTGCCCTTGAGCAGCTTGGGCTTGACCGACTTGAAGTACTCATTGGAGGCCAGGTTGATCAACACATCGTCGCCCTGTTTTTTGAGCGCCTGGTTGAGCGCTTCGGTGATCGTCTTACCCCAGAATGCATAGAGATCCTTGCCCTGCTCGTTGGGCAGTCTGGTGCCCATTTCCAAGCGGTAGGGCGCCATCAGGTCCAAGGGGCGCAATACCCCATACAGCCCGGAAAGAATGCGCAGATGGTCCTGGGCATAGGCGAGGTCCTGCTCGGAGAGGGTTTCCGCATCCAGTCCGGTATACACATCCCCCTTCATCGCCAGGGCGGCCTGCTTGGCGTTTTTTGTGGTGAAGGGCGTCTTCCAGTCGTGGTAGCGATCAAAATTCAGCTCCGCCAGCTTGATGCTCAGTTTCATCAACTCCGCCAGATCCAGGGCGGAATAGTTGCGCAGGTTATTGATCAGTAGTTGGGACTGCTTGAGGAAGGCCGGCTTGGTGTGGCTTTGCGTCACCGGCGGGGTTGCGTAATCAAGGGTTTTGGCGGGGGAGATAACAATCAGCATGGAACTCACTACCTTCTACGTTTTATACTGCACATCTTCGCCAGACGCGAGTGGAAAAACAACCGCAATCCATCCAGGGTTGTGGCGGTCTTTAAATTAAAACAATGATTAATCAGGATAAACAAGCCATCCTAGAGCGGCTGCTGCAACTGGTGCAGGAGCTCTATGCCGAGACGCAGGGCCTGGTCGCCAGCGAGAGTGATCTTCAGCTCTGGTACAACCGGGGCTATGCGAATGGCATGATTCGGGTAATGCGTGAAAAGAATCATGCAGGTCGGCTGGTTGGCCTGGTTGAGATCGATCCGGATGACACCCTCGCCGGTGAGGAATTTCTGCCCTGGGGCAAGGCCTATCGGCACGGATTTGAGATGGGCGAGCAGGAGACCAGAGAGGTTTTGTGATCCGTCCAACTGTTTGCCGGTGAGGTCATCCAGGTCCGGCTGCATCCTATTACCAAGAATCGGTTTTGTGCAATGAAAGTCATCTCCTTCAACACTAACGGTATCCGTACCCGCGAGCATCAGCTGACCAAATTGCGGGATCTCTATGCGCCCGACGTGATCGGTATCCAGGAGACCAAGGTGCAGGATGATCGATTTCCCGCTGGAGATGATCAATGGGCTCGGCTACCAGGCTCACTATCATGGCCAGAAGACCCACTACGGTGTGGCCCTGCTCTCCCGCCGGGAACCCCTGCAGGTGCAGAAAGGTTTTCCGACGGATGACGGAGATGCACAGCGGCGGATCATCATTGGGTGTTACGAAACCCCCAAGGGAGGCTCGATTGGCATCATCAATGGCTATTTTCCGCAAGGCGAGAGTCGTGACCATGCGGTCAAATTTCCCGCCAAGCGCAAATTCTATGCGGACCTGCTCAGCTACCTGGAACAGAATCACGATCCATCGGATTCTCTACTGGTGATCGGGGATATGAACATCGCCCCGTTGGATCTGGACATCGGCATAGGTCCGGACAATGCAAAACGCTGGCTGAAGACCGGCAAGTGCAGTTTTCTGCCCGAGGAGCGGGAGTGGCTTGAAAAGCTTCAGGGCTGGGGCCTTTACGATACCTACCGCACCTGTCACCCGGAGGTGGATGACCGCTTCAGCTGGTTTGACTATCGCAGCAGAGGGTTTGACCGGGAGCCGAAGCGTGGGCTGCGTATCGATCTGGTGCTGGCCACCCGCACCCTCAATGAGCACTGTGTCGATGCGGGTATCGCCTACGATATCCGGAGTATGGAGAAACCTTCGGACCATTGCCCGGTGTGGGCGGAATTTGATTATTAGCTATGTCCAGGTGCCGGGCGAGCTTCCGGTTCTACGAAGAACTCAACGATTTTCTGCCACCGGAGCAACGTAAACGCGACATCGAGCAATATTTCGCAGCTGCCGGTTCCGGTGCGGCATCTGATTGAGACCCTGGGTGTGCCGCACACCGAGGTGGAGGTGATTCTGGTGAATGGTGTTTCGGTCGGTCTGGAACACCCCCTGCAGAATGGTGACCGGGTCAGTGTTTACCCGGTTTTCGAGTCGCTGGATGTGACGCCGTTGCTACGGATTCGGCAAACTCCCTTGCGCAATCCGCGTTTTCTGGCGGATGCGCACCTGGGTAAACTGGCGCACTTACTGCGCATGCTGGGGTTCGATACCCTGTTTTTCAACGATACCGGAGATCCGCATCTGGCAACTCTTTCGGCTGATCAGGGCAGGGTGTTGTTGACCCGGGACAAGGCGTTACTGATGCGCAGGAAGGTGGCCCATGGCTGCTACATCCGCTCGGGAGAACCCAGACAACAACTGCTCCAGGTACTGAATAGATTGAATCTGCAGAATATGCTGCACCCTTTCAACCGCTGTATGGAATGCAACAGCCTGCTGGAATCCGTGTTGAAGCGTGAAGTGGAAGCTGCTCTGCCCAAAGGTGTGACTTGTCACTATAATGAGTTCTGGCGATGTACCGGCTGTGGGCGTGTCTATTGGAAGGGACATCACTACCAGGCCATGCGGGAGTGGATCGGTACGCTGCAACATGAACTGACTGCCAAGTGGCAGGATGAAACTCACTGAATAATTGACAACCCCATGACCAGACTTGTAATACTTCTTTGCGCACTGTTTCTGTATGGTTTCAGCAGTGCCGGCATAGCAGCTGATGAATGCGTACAAAAGGTATTCAAGGACTATTGTCTGGGTGGCAGCATGAGCCAGCAGCTTGAAAAAACCCCGCCGGATATGCGGCCGCAGACCAACGGAGAGAGAGCGGGTGTGATCATTAACGCAGACAATGAGAAGATCTACGTGATGGCATACAAAGGGATCATCTACAAGGTCCTGCATACTTACGAACCGAATACCCAGAATACCATGAAGGATCTCAGGCGACGTCTACAGCGGCAATACGGCAACTACCAGGACCAGAGCGAATATCCCGACAATACCAAGAACAAGTCACGCCAGGTGAGCGCCATTCGGCGTGGAGAGGGTGAAATGAAAAACGTCTGGCAACTGCCGGGGCAGCACTGGCGGGTCGAACTGGGCTGGACTCGCAAGCTGGGTATCTCTGTCGCCTATTTTGTGAACGAACTGGATGCACTGCAAAAAGAGGTGGCCTGGCAGGGGCTTTGACCTGCCTGTCACGTACCTGGATATAGGTAATAAATCAGTGATGATGAAAGTGGAATCTTATCAATACCAGCCTTGATGCCACTCAATGAAATGACACGACTACGACCAAACTCTCAATGGTTATGCACTGACTTATAGTTAGCTCCATGATGGAAGTAGGTGTTGGCAGAGTTACGAAAAAAGGTTCTACCGTATCCAATATCGTTGATAGGTTTTCTTTGAAAATGGCTGCAGCGTGCTGCGGACCTTTGCGGAGACTCAGTGATCTTTCGGAACCAGCCACTAACCGTCAATCAAACATGCCATATCTTATGGTACCCTGCCCGCCTCTTTTTTACCTCTGCTTTACACGCACCTGATCTTCAATGGTGTTGTCGGGATGAGTGATGACAGTTTCACCTTCCGTTATACCCTCAAGGATCTGGGCGGAAAGACCGTTGCGCTGACCCACTTTTACGATGCGGTGTATCGCCTTTCCATTTTCCATGAGAAATACTGCCCAGCTATCATTGAAACGGAACAAGGCGCTGGCGGGTATCAGCAGGACATCATCGGCTTCCCAGAGAATAAATTCGGCTTCAACGCGATAACCGTCACCGAGGCTTTGCCATTCAGTAGATTCTGAGGTGATGTCCGAGATCACCAATACACGTTGCTCCTCCACCCCGAGTGCGGAGACTTTGGTAAAACCAACCGGTTCGACGATTCGCACCTGGCCCTCCAATGGTTTTTCACCCCCCCAGCGATGGAATATGACGCGCATGCCCGGTTTTAACTTTACGGCATCCGCCGAGAGCACGTCCGTTTCAATCTCCAATGATCGGGTATCACCGATTTCAAGCAATAACTGGCCGGCAGCGACTACGCCTTCGCATTTCTGGTGTATCTTGAGTAGTCTGCCGGTTATTGGCGCACGAACTTGTACATTTTCTGCAGCGTTGATCTTGCCTTTGTCGCCGGTATAGCTCAACGCGGTACGGGCTGCTTCAAGTTCGTAACGCGCAACATCCACAGAAAATTCAGCCGATCGCTTTGCCGCTCGGGTACTCCGAGCCAGTGCTGCTGCCTGGTCCAATTGATCCTGGGCAATGTGTCCTTTCTCTGCCAGGGGCTTGAGCCGCGTCAGTTCTATATTGGCAAGATCCGCTTCTGCCAGAGCCGATTTTGCGGTTTGTTCGGCGGCACGCAGGGCGGATTCTGCGGCTGCGACGCGGGACTGCGCCTCAGCCCGACTACGCGGGTCGAGCGCCTGGGATTGCAGTGGTTCGATATTGATAAGAACTTGGTCCTTCTCCAAAAAGTCACCAACATTCAGGTCAATACGGCAGGTCGTTCCCGCTACTGGTGCAGAAATGTCATAACGATCGATGACACGGGTCTTGCCTTCTTCCTCGACGCTCACCTGCATTGGGCCGCGTACGGCCTCGGCGATATCCACCAGTCTTGGCTGAGGCCGGAATCCGTAGATCAAGGCTGCGATAATCAACATCAGTATCGCAAGCCAGATGAGTCTTTTTCGCCAAACTAAATTCATGATCCTAGATTCCTCAGTTAACCGCTCCATTCTGCTGTTAACAAGTTGAAATACTGTTTGTTTTGTACGATGAACACCGCCACCCACTGAGTGAATCACGCTATGGGGTAGATTGCACGCTTGTGGCGGCGCATGTCTGCGTTACAACTCCTTGGAATAGAATAGCTATTCCGCGTCATTGCGCCTTGACCTTCACCACCACAAACGCACTCTCTACCCCATCCAACTGAGGATTCTAGGATGATCACTCCTTCGATTTTAAGACCTCGATCAGGTCGAGGTGGTCCAGCCGCCGTCTGACCAGCAGGCCGGAGACGGTAGCAGCGATCATCACGACCAGTGCCGCAAAGGCATAGGTGTGAGGTTCGAGGATAAGCGGCACGCGATACATATCACTTTCCAGTGATTGGGCAATGAAGCCACAAAGCACATTTCCCAATCCCAGTCCGAGAGGGATCGCCACCAATGTCAACAACGCGAGTTCACCCAGCAGAATGTAGGATATCTCGCCACGGGTGAATCCTAGAACCCGCAAGCTTGCGAGCTCTCGGCTGCGTTCAGTGAGTATGATGCGCGCACTGTTGTAAACGACACCTACCGCGATGATACCGGCAAACAGGGTGGCGACGAATGTCCAGAACAGCATGGTTTCATCCATAGTTCTATGGAAGTTCTCGATCGACCGTTCACGTACAACCGTACCTACGATGCGGGGCCTTTCCTTCAGTTGCTGGAATATCTCGTTTTTCCGGGAATCGTCGATATAGAGATAGGCGCCTGAAATCGCATTGCCTTCACCCATCAGGCGGTTGAGCGCCTCGATATCCATATAGGCACCGACGCCCAAGTGCTTACGCACCAAAGCTACAACAGGGATCTGCCGGATTGGTTGGCTGCCTTCCAACACTTCGACCGTCACCTGATCTCCGTGCCTGACGCCGAGAATCTCTTTTGCCAGATATTCATTCAGCACGATACCAGCCCGTGGCAGGCTGACGGGTTTCAGATCGGTATTTACCAACCGCATTATTTCACCCTTGGGTTCAAAGCCGCCGATAGAGAGGCGATAACTGCGATTCTCGTATACCAGGCGCGCAAGTACGGCCCGGAATGCCTCGCCATACTCGACACCCGGCAGGCTGCGCAGCTCTGACAGCGCCTTATAAGAAGTGGGGTCACTGAAGAGCAGGAATATATCACCGCGATCTGATAAGCCGTAGTGCACATCCATCATGAAAGTGATGGTATCTTCCTGAAAGCGACCGGTCATCAGGATTGCGCAGGCAAAAGCGATGCCCAGTACCGACAGCGCCGACTTGAACGGTTTGTGACCGATATGACGAAGAATCATGCGTGTGGGCGCAGAGAACAGCCGTTTTAGGCCGAGTGCCTCGATGAAGGTCTGGCGATAAACCGCTGGCGCCTCCGGACGCATCGCCTCAGCAGGTTGCAATTTTACCGCGATGCGTACCGCCGCGAGGGTGCCGAGCAGGCCTGCCACCGCGGTGAATGAAGCGGCTTGCATGATTCTTGAGGGATTCAGCACGAAGTTCAGGAACGGCAGGCGAAAAAGTTCTACAAAGATCTCACTCAAGATAACGCCAAGCCATGCACCAACCGCCACACCCATGATGATTCCCGCCGTGACGATCAATAGGATCAACTTCAGAAAATGCATGGCAATGGCGAGGTTGCCATAGCCGAATGCCTTGAGTGCCGCAATCTGTTCGCGCTGAGTACCGACGAGGCGAGTTACGACCACATTCAGTAAAAATGCCGCCACCCCGAGAAAAATGAACGGGAACAGCCCGGACATGGTCTCCAGTTGCTGAATCTCCTGGGTAAGGAATTTGTGCGAACCCTGATCAGCACGCACAAAAGCACCGGGGCTGCCGTATCGCTTCAGGATAATATCGAGACGGTCGATCACCTCCTGCGCATTGGCGTCTCTGGACAGGGTCAGCACTGCAGAGTTGAAGGCGCCTTCCATGTCGTAGGCATGTGACAGTGGGGTGCGCGCCATCCACATAACGCCGAAACGCTCGTGGTCCATGAACATACCACCAGGAGGCACTTGATAAATGTACTCCGGCGATCCACCAATGCCGACAATCTTTAGCTGCTTGCGTTTGCCACGGATAATGATGTGCAGTTTGTCGCCCGGTTGAAAGCCATGAGCCTCGGCGAAGGGCCAGCTGATGACGACCTCATCGCTGCGACCGGCCTCAACCAGACGTCCGCTGCGTAGATGAATGCGATTCAGCAGTGGATCGCCGCTGTCCGGGATAGAGGTGACGACACCGACGACCGGGGCAGAAAAACCTTCGATATCGATAGTCAGTGGAGCCACGACCCGCGTATCGACCTTGTCGACGCCGTTGATCTCGGCGATGCGTTGCCGCAATGATTCCGGTGCGCGTTTCAAAGGTGCGAAGATTTCGGCAAAGCGGTAGTCGCGGTAGTAGAGCTCACGGCTGAGCTGCAGCGAATCCAGGGTGCTGAGAAACATGATAAAGCAGGCGACACCGCTCGCCATGACGGCGGCGATCGCGAACGCCTGTCCTCGAAGACGTTTTAGGTCCCGCCACAATTTACGGTCCAGTGCAACCATGGCTACCAGGCCAGCTCCGATGGCGCCTTTTTGTCGAGATTGGACTCATCACTGATAATTTGGCCATCGCTCAACCGAATGACCCGGTCAGCCATCTGTGCAATATCCACGTTGTGGGTGATGACGACGGTTGTGGTACCGAGTTCCCGGTTCACTCGTTCGATGGCTTCCAGCACCACAATGCCAGTCTTAAGGTCCAGCGCGCCCGTCGGCTCGTCGCAGAGCAATACATCGGGGCGCTTGGCAATCGCGCGGGCAATCGCCACCCGCTGCTGTTCACCACCGGACATTTGCGCCGGAAAATGATCCAGTCGTTCCCCCAGGTGGACCAGCTTGAGCGCTTCTTCGGGAGTAAGGGGGTTTCTCGATATTTCGGTCACCAACGCGACGTTTTCTCGTGCCGTGAGGCTGGGAATTAAATTGTAAAACTGAAAGACGAAGCCAACGTTTTCTCGTCGGTAACGGGTGAGTAAAGAATCTTTATAGACGGTCAGATCGTGGTCCTTGTAGCGAACCGCTCCGGTGGTTGGTACATCCAGGCCACCAAGGATATTGAGCAGTGTGGACTTTCCACTGCCCGACGGACCCAGCAGCACGACAAACTCACTTTCGTGCAGATCAAGGTCGACGCCGCGCAAGGCATGTACCGGCACATCTCCCATCTGATAGGTTTTGGTGATAGCCTCCGCATGGAATACGATTGGCGATGAAGACGCGTTCAATTTGAATGTCCCTATACTCTGCTTCAAATATTGATATTCGGGGTGGCATAATCCTGTCAAGATCAAGTTGACAGTGTACTACCTTACAGGTCGTTTAAATATTCCCCTTCCTTCACGATCTACAACCGCTTCTCAACACCAGACTGAAGTCACCCCAGTGTTTTCAATCAATACCTTATGTAATGGGGATAAGTGGTTAGTATTGACTTCCCTCCTTTTTAACTACCAAAGCCACACGATATTCATGATGTTTACCAGAAATCCAAACGGTAAGAAAGTAGGGGAACCACCAACAAAAAGCATTACCTCTCTGCTTCACTTTTGCACTGTTGATAAATAGTTAAGCATTCATTCAAGCAATTGGTATCGTTGTCGCAAGAGGCTTCAAAACGCTTATTTAATATTTCACAACTGCCGTTGCCCCTTGTGGCTTCTGGTGTTTTGATAACCCCTGTTGCGAAAAGAACAGCAACCACAATCATAATCACCACAACAGCTACAATAACTCAGAATAAATCCGCTCTGAGACTTGAAGTCATTTGTACCTATATTCATTTCTATTTTTCATCTTGTTCGATAATCCATCATGATGGACACTTTAACATCAGTTTTCAGACTACTGGTTCCAAAACTGACATCAATCAAGTTATCCAACGGTATATCACACTGAGTTAGGTGCAGAACCAAACTTAGGAACGGTCTTGACCAAACCATTTCCTTGGACCTTGGATCAAGGATTATATTGGTGCTTGATGCCTTAACTAGTGTACCTCGTCATAATTAATGTAACATATGAGTTCTCGCGAGTACTGAGGGCTTCCTATGCGCGTTGCTGTAGAAATTGCTTTGTCTGAGGATGAAATAGCTCATCTTAGCAAGCTGTCAAAATCACGTTCGATATCAGTACGGCTAGCAGAACGTTCAAGAATTATTCTGCTTGCGGGTGAGGGCATGACCAATGAAGAGATTGGTAACGAACTGGGCATAACAAGACAGAAGGCGGGCCGCTGGCGAAAACGGTATGCGGAAAGCGGAATAGACGGTATCAGCCAAGATGCCTCTCGACCCGGACGAAAACCAAAGATCAGTTCACGCAAAGTCTCGAAAGTGATTGAACTCACCACACAAACGACACCAGAAAATGCGACACATTGGAGCCAGCGCCTGATGGCTGAGAAGGTAAACGTTAGCATGTCATCAGTGGGGCGGATATGGAAAAGCCATGGTTTGAAACCGCACCGGTTGAACACATTCAAGCTATCCAATGATAAAGCGTTTGCTGAGAAGCTGGAGGCTATTGTTGGCCTTTATATGTCCCCACCGGAAAATGCCATCGTATTGAGTTGTGATGAAAAGAGTCAGATACAAGCATTGGATAGAACACAGCCTGGCTTGCCGATGAAGAAAGGCAGGGTGGCAACCATGACACATGACTATAAACGCAATGGCACCACGACTCTATTTGCCGCACTGAACACGCTAACAGGAGAAGTACTGGGTACCTGCACCCAGCGGCATCGACATCAAGAATGGCTGGTGTTTCTACGCAAGATCAATCAATCCACGCCCAAGGATAAAGACATTCACATTATCTGTGATAACTATGCGACGCATAAACACCCAAAGGTGAAAAGCTGGTTGAGATATCACAAACGTTTCCACGTCCATTTTACGCCGACCAGTGCATCGTGGCTAAACATGGTAGAACGATTCTTTCGTGAGTTGACTGATAAGCAATTAAGGCGGGGCGTGTTTGGCAGCGTGAAAGAACTTCAAGAGTCAGTGATGACATTCATTGAGAATCACAATAAAGCCCCAGCACCTTACATCTGGACCAAGTCAGCAACCGACATCCTGGAGAAAGTGAAGCGCGGGAGAGAAAATCTCAATAAGTTACAGACTGTTTGACGAGGTACACTAGAATGTAGACGCGCGGCATTCCCAACAATAGCCCTGACTGTTCCGCTCGCCTGCCAATGATAAGTGCGATTGTCAGGTCTGTAATACCAATATCGCCTGCTACTCGGGGTTGAAAGAGTGTATTAACTTTGACCTAAATCACCACTATTCAATGACATCGGTCAGTGGTCGGCGTGGTGTCTCCGGTAATCTCTCGGCAGTAAACCCTATCCTCAACAAAATTTGTGGAAACCCTGCAACACCGATTGCATGTTGCAGCTTCGGACGCAGCGACGCAACCTGTATCGGCTGGTTGAGATACGAAGCTTGTAGCCCAAGATTAGTCGCCAAGAGTAGGACGCGTTGCAGCGCCTGACCCGCTGTAAGCCAATCTGTCAGTGCATCGCCGGGCGTTCCAAGCACCGCCAACACGGGCGATTGATCAACCAGTTGACTGTCCTTTGCCCCGATGCCGTTGCCCATATCGAATGATCGCACTACGGTCTTCGCGATCGGCGCAATCAATCCTGGAACGGTAAGTCCATCCCCTTTTCGCCGAGGGTGCATCCACGCAGCCAGCTCGCGCCGCCAAGACGGATTCGACCATTGAGCAGCATCGCCCTCAGCGACGAGCACTGCTGCATGTTTTCGTAGGCATTCCTCTGTTAACACCTTGAGCCATGCCTGCTCTTGCTCTGCTGCACCGGTCAACTCGATTAATACAGACTCCGGAACCTTCCTTTCCTCGAAACGTTTCCGATAGGTTCGACGTTTTTCGATAGCGGGATAATAGAGGCCAACGTGCAGTTGCCGTTGCTGACCATCGTCGTGTAGGTCCACAATAGCCAATAGATCGTCGTCTTCCTCCTCTGGCAGGACGCGGGTGGCTGTTCCTAACCCCGAATTGGCAGCAGCCACGCGTAGATTAAAAAGCACCGCACCACAACTGATGGTCAATTCTCGGTCATCGGGGTCGTTGACGGGAAGCGCTCGCGTTCGATCTGCCAGCAAGGCAATTCGATTGTCGGAGATTCGGAATACCCACGGTTGGGTATTATGGCTCGATGGCGCCAGAATGGCCGCTTCAATGAGCGATTCCAATCTTGCAGCGCTGAGTTTGTCTGTCATGTCCATGCTCCTTCCCAACCGTTGATTATTTCTAGAGTGGTGGGAATGCCTGCAGGCCCACTTTATTCAAGCTGAGTTCGTTCAGAAAGACATGGCCAATTATACTCGGTTCGGCGCGGCAGCGACCAGCGCTTGAAACATGATGCCACGGGTGCGTCGATGTCAGACACTCCATCTTCGGCCATTACCATCAGGCCGATCGCTGCATTGCCCGCGGTGCCATCCGTCAACGCGCTCCACGCTGCCTCCATGAAGGCCGATGCGTCGAATTCTGGAGCGATTGGCGCTCGGCCCAAGCCAATCTGAGTGAATGCGGCAATGCAAGGCCAGAGGCTTGCCAACAATGGGCCTCAAGGATCTCTGGCCGTTTGAAGTGCTGGCTGTGCGTTGATCTCGAGTCGTTCATTTCTGACCAAAAACTCACCGTCGAAAGTCAGGAAGACCGGTTCACCAGAAAGCAGAGGGCCATCATCTGGCAGGCGCTGCATGTGAATGTGAAGATGGGGTTCCGTGGATTGACCGGAATTGCCGGCCTGGCCGATAACCTGGCCTTGACTGACCTCGTCTCCCGGTGCGACACGCACGCTGCCGCGTTTGAAGTGCGCAAGCAGCACGGCAAAGCCCCCGCAATGAATCAAGACATGGTTGCCTTCCAACCGGGACCTGTCTGTTGTGGGCACCGGCATATCCGCCATGCCGTCGGCGGCCTTGCGGACTGTGCCTGAGCACGGCGCATAAACCGTTTCTCCAAAGATGGCGTATGCGGCCGGATCAGTGGGACGCCACCCCGATGCACGCAGACCCCATTGGCCAAGTTTGATGAGATCGACGCCGTAGGACTGGCCGCGATAAGCGCGTTGGCGTTCCGTTTCAGGATCAAGGGTGAGGAAATGTCCGTTGATGACGGCGTTCGCGCCACCGTTCACGATGAGATAGTCACCGGCTCCCATCGGAAAGGCGATATCTACGACGACATCACCGGGTGGCGGGGACCGGCCGTCGAGCGCTGAGAAGATCAGGGACCCGGCCCAAAGTGAGACAGGCGCAAGAACCACCATACCCGCCCATTCTGAAACGTCTTTGGGAAACCAAGCAGCCCTCTTGAAGCGCCTCGGGCTACGCCAAATCAGGATCAACAACCAGATAACGAGGTAGACATAGGGCGTCCACCAGGGCGGCATCATCCAGACCGAGACGAGGAGGAGAGCGCCCAGGACGAGACCGGTAGTGAGGGCTTGGACAACAAAACCCAACTGGCTGCGGAGGGGTGCAACGATGAGCCAGGCAAGGAGCAGGTGCGGCAGGGCGATCTGCAACCCAATAGCGCTGAGGTCAATGGCGCTCATGGCTGCGTGATCGCGGACGGAAATCGGATCTCCGTTACATCGGCCCTGAAGAACGGGAAATAGTCGGGCGTCCCCATGTGGTTGCCGCCCTCAACCCGGGTCGGGAGCCGGTAACCGGCAAAGCGGTGAAACTCGGATAACTCCCCGCCAAATGGTTGCTCGCGGTATTCCTTGTCAGCATTCGCGTTGCTCCAGCGCTGAATGCGAACGCGGATCGGCGCGCCGCTCCCGTCAACGCAGATGTCCACGGCTTGTTTGAAATCGCCGTTACGGACAATGGCCCGCGCGCTGTTGTCGTCGATAGACTGCCAGTGGACATGTGCACTCGGCAAGAGGCTGGCCGGGGCCCAGAACGCAGCTTCGGCAACGACCCGACCGAAGGCCGAGCGTTGGTGGTCAGGGCCACCGGCACGCACGATTGGAATGAGGTCAAAGAGCCAAAACCGAGACCAAGAGGTGTGCGGTAGTGTGACGTCGGAACCGCTGATTGGCCCGGTATTCAGCTTCCACACCAGGCCATAGGGCGGCGCGAGGACCTGGCGCGCGTGCATGGGTCTGTAGTTCGGCTCGTTCTTCGTACCGAGACTGATCTCGCCATTCATCTCGATCTCGACGATGGTGTAAAGAGGCGCGCCGGGCTGAATGGTATAGTTGAAATAGCGCCGTGCCGGCTCAGGCAGCTTGTCCACCAGGGCGGTATCGTATGCGCGATGTGTGGGCCTGGCGGACTTGGCGAGCTGGGTCCAAGCCGCCGTGTCGGCGCGGTGATCAAGATGACGCCATCCAGCCAGTCCCGCAACTAAAATGAGAACCGCCGCAATCAGATAAGCAACCCACATTTTTTTCATTCCTATTAGTGTGTATATGGTATTGTTCGTTGGGTGGTGTACCAGGTCAATCTTGGATTAGTATACGGATAACGCCTGAGCACCCACATTTTCGGAATAGTCTAGGATCAGTTCGTATACTCAACATCGTGGATTGATTAGCGCTACAGAGTGAATCGAGGATGATATCAGCCTACCCGATCCGTTCGGCGTTACTCTATGTCTTTTTCCTGCTCGCGTTTGGGCTTGCCTGGTCTTTGTTCGCTCTTTTCGTCCTCGCAACGGATTGGGTCGTGTCGATCTTCGGAGAACTGAGCGGAAGTCACCCTCTTTTCATTTTGGCGGTCTATGCGCCTGCCATCGCGGCGCTGACGATTGTTGGCGTGATGACCGGGATCCGGGGTATTGGACGATACCTGTCACGTCTCTTCCTGTGGCGGGCCTCACCCTGGTGGTATGCGTTTCTGTTCTTGGGTTTTCCGATCATATCCTTCATCGGAGCGGCGATAAAAGGAAACGCCGCATCGGCGCCGATGTTTATCGAGCCGATCTCGACGCTGCTGCCGATGATCGGATTTATGCTGATTCTCGGTCCGGTCGAGGAAATTGGCTGGCGGGGCTTCGCCCTGCCAATCCTGCAGCGGCACCTGGTGCCGTTCTGGGCGGGGCTTGCCCTCGGCACGATCTGGGCGGTGTGGCATCTGCCGGCCTTCCTCCTGAGCGGCACGCCGCAAAGTGGCTGGGGCTTCATGCCATTCTTTGCAGGGTCGGTTGCCTGCAGTATCATCCTGACGGCGTTCTTCAACCAGGCCCGCGGCAGCATCCTGCTCGCCATGCTGTTCCATTTCCAGATGAATAATCCGCTCTGGCCCGACGCGCAACCTTATGATATGTACGTTTACGTTGCCGCCGCCATCGTCATTTCTTGGCTCAATCGCCGCGCGTTGTTCTCAACAGTGGATGCCGTGACAGAGGTCGTGCCGTCAAAATTGATTCGGCCTGCAGGAGCGGCCAAGGAATAATCGGATGGCCTATATCGTTTCATGGAGGGCAATTCCGTTCGGGGTGCTGGCGGTCCTCTTCTGGATGGCAGGCTGTGCAGCAAAACCGAGCGACCTGTCCATTGCTGGCGTGCTGCAAAACACTCTCGAGGCATTTCGCGAGGCCCATGGTATACCCGGTGTGACGGCGGCGATTGTGCTGGATGACGGGCGAAGCGTGAGCGTTGCCGTCGGGGTCTCGGACAGGGAAACTCGAACACCCATGACGCCCGAAACGTCAATGTTGGCGGCAAGCATCGGCAAGACGTTCGTCGCAGCGATAATTGTGACACTCTCGGACCAGGAGCTCATCGATCTCGACGCTCCGCTGTCGACCTACTTGTCCGACGAAACATGGTTCGAGCGACTGCCGAATGGAGAGAGGATCACTATTCGACACTTGCTGACCCACACGTCGGGACTCCCAGACCATGTCAAGGATGCTGATTTTGCCGCGGCATTCACAAGGCAGCATGGGTCTGAAACGCCGCCGTTTTCGCCCGCCGAACTCATCGGTTTCGTGCTTGATGATCCTGCATTGTTCGAACCCGGCGAGGGATGGTCCTACACCGATACGGGTTTTGTGCTGCTGGGACTTGTGATCGAAAAAGTGACCGGGAATGCCTGGTCAAGTGAAGTCGAACGCCGCTTCCTCAAGCCACTCGGCCTTGAGCGTACCCGCGCCTCAAATCGGAAGGATCTGACAGGTCTCGCAGCAGGCTATCTCGCCGACGATAATCCCTACGGTTTGCCCAACAAGACAATTGGAGCCGATGCCCGCATGGTCTGGAATCCCGCCATTGAGGATGCCGGCGGCGGCTTTGCGAGCACGTCGCTCGACCTAGCCCGGTGGGGTGACGCGCTTTATCGTGGACGGGCGATTTCACGTGCAGCATTGGAGGAAATGTTGGATGGTGTCCTAATCTCGCCCGACGATCCCGACCGGCTCTATGGCGCGGGGGTCAGCATTGAAACTCGTGGGGAACTTGGTCCGGTCTATGGGCATGCGGGGTGGATCCCGGGATATGTCTCCAGCCTGCGCCATTATCCTGAACTCGGTGCTACCATCGCGCTTCAGATCAATACGGACGTCGGTCTGGCTGACGGCCACGGGAATCCTCTGCCCGCCCTCGAACGCCAGCTTTCTCAGATTGCAAAGGATTGGAGGGGCTATGATGCACTTTCATCGCGGTTCCCGCTGCCTCGATGACCACTGCCTCGGACTCACACGACCTGCGTCGACGAAGGCGTGGACGCAGGGAATGCGTTTCGATTCTCAACCGGCGACACTACGAATGACGAAAAAGGCATGTGGACAGGATGCGCGTATCCGCTGCCACCCATTCCTCCACAGGCGCAGCCCAACGATTGTTGATTTTATTCACCAGGGCGCGGAGGTCCCGTTTGGCTTATGAGTATCTTCCGCTTTGCGCTGATTCTGCTGGTGCCTGCGCTTGCGGCCATCATTGCCGTTTCGGTCCGGGCGCTATACGAGACCGGCAAACGGGTGCAGCAGCTGGAAGCCGAACGATCTTTTGTGGAATCCCGATTTGGACGGATTGAGTATGTCAGCTGGGGAGAAGGGCCAACTATCCTAGTGATCCATGGAGCAGGAGGCGGCTTTGACCAGGGGCGGCTCCTCGCCAAAGCCGTCGGCGGCGATGGCAACCGTTGGATCGCCGTCTCTCGATTTGGCTATCTGGGTAGTGGCCTGCCAAGCGATCCATCAATCGTCGCCCAGGCGGGGGCGTTTGCAGAGCTGCTTGATCAACTTGAGCTCCATCAGGTGCACATTTTGGCGATATCCGGCGGTGTGCCGCCGGCGCTGAAGTTCGCCGAACTCTATCCAGACCGTACCGGTCGTATGGTTTTGCTGTCTTCGGCCCCGTTTACGCCTTATGGCCCAAACGTCGAAAACCGCCCCGTCCCGACCTGGATGTATTCGGCGCTTCTCGGCAACGATGTCGCCTACTGGGTCATGACTAAGGTCGGTAGAGGGGCCCTTGCGGAAGCGTACGACGCACGCGCTGAGCTTCGTGCCAATCTGAGTTCAGAGGAAGAAGCGTTTGTGCAGGAATTGATCGACACTTTTCTACCCTCCTCACAGCGCCTGGCCGGGATAAGGAACGAAGTTGCCGCTGTTGATCCGGAATTGATCTACGATCTTGAAGACATCCGGGCCGATGTCCTTGTGGTGCACGCGCGTGACGATAGGCTGAATCCTTTTGAAATTGGAGAAACTGTCGCAGCGCGCATTAAAGGGGCGCGATTGCTGCCATTAGAGTCTGGTGGGCACCTTCTCTTGGGCCATCACGCCGAGCTGCGCAATCGTATTGAGGCGTTTTTTTCTTTCACGGGAGAATAGCGTTGGCGACTCGATCATCAGAGGAAGTTACGTTATTCGCGCGGTATGCGGTATATTTACTGCTTACCCTCGACAGAGGTGGCCCAGCCCCCCTAATTCAGCACCAACAGATAAGGTCCGACCTTCCCCTCAACTGTTGGTAAGTTAAAACGTCTGCTTCAAGGTAGCTCCAGCCGTTTAAAAGCTGCAGGATTGCTGCTGTATTTGTTGAGACGAAGGTCCGGAATTGGTTAGAGTACTAGTTAGCGGACACCCTATAGGATGACCGCTTTGACTTGCCATTGATGCCCAGCCCACGAGCGGTAGCTTACGGAGTAATACCAACCGTTCTAAAGTGCGTCTTTGTGATGCGGTCACAGATCGCTCCTTGCCGATGGCTACCGAAATAATCAGATTTCACATTGGTAGCTTTTTCACCACAGAGTCATTGGACATATGATTCGGTGGGATAACTTCTCGGTTGATTTCTGAAATGGCTCTTGCGCGCACATACCGGATATTTAAGGTAGTTAACATGATAGTGGGATTCACACCCATTGCGGTCTTTCGGTCACTGGCGCCTTGAACGACAGCTATCTGAGGTGCTGCTGCCTTTCGTCGTCTTGCAGCGACCTGCTGCTCATCGGCCTGAGCTGCCGTTGGCGATATGAGCGAGCTATGGCTGCAGTGAATCAATTACCGGCCATTGCCGGCGAAATTCACCGAGTGGTTGCTTTTTGATTGCCCATCCGACCGGACTCGACCCATAGCAGCCACTCATGGTTCAACCAGTACCGCCACCAGTAAGCTGAAATAAGTGTAAATGGTATGGTGTCACCGTAATCCCGACCGTAATCCCGGGTGTCACCGTAATCCCGTAATCCCGCGTAATCCCGAGTGCTGGTGATCGTGGAGAGAAGCCCCTATTTCTTAAGGCTAATATAGCTGAATTGTTCTCTACCAAAGTGTCTTACGACTATCTATAGACATCGCATCTTGAACGCATAAGGAATACTAATAGATTCAAAACTAGCGTAGATAAAACCTTACAAGAAATGGTGCTATTCTTATTGTCAGAAGGACCAAACCAAATGGCTAAAAGGGAAGCGACTTGGCCTATTCAGGACAACGTTGTTGCATACGGAGGGTGTTTGCATGCTCTGTCGTTCACTAAATAACTTAGTAGTTTATTTGTTGGTATTTCTGGCTATTGCTGGTTGTTCATCGCGAATAACTCACATTGAACCCTATTCCGCCTTACCTGGAGAGATCGTCACTATTCACGGGCGCTGCTTGGCGAGCAATGCCACAATCCCCACCAGTGTGCAATTCAACGGTACAGCATCTGTGGCCTTCAGACCTGTCAATGCATCGGTTGAGGCAGTTGTGCCACAGGGAGCTACAACGGGGCCTGTTGCTGTAAGTACCGATTACGCACATCAAGATGCAATTATCCATTTCTGCGTAAGAGGAACTGTGGAAAGTCCACTTGATTTTGAGGTCCTGGCCAATGGTTTCACCGAAATTGAACCCAATGACGTCATTGAGTCCGCGAACCGCGTTGACCGCAATCACATTGCAGGTGCGCTTTCGAATCCCTCCGACGTGGATTGGTATGTGATTTCATCCGGTCCGGCCGGACCTTATGGCTATACTTTAGAGTTTTACGCCTCTGCCGAACTTCCAGATGGCTATGATCTTCGTATCTATTTTAAAGACGAGTCGGGTGCTGTTCCGGCTCAATACTTCTATGTAGAAAAATCCAGTGCGGATGCGACGCATAATGGTTGGACTGTGCAAGCACCAAGTCAAGACGTTCATTTGAGTGTCGACCTGGTAGGTTCTTCATCGGATGACATCGAACCAACACCCTATCAACTGTCGATTGCTCGATTGCCAATCCAGGATTCACAGGAAACCGCTGATAATCGACTAAATGGTGCTATACCCATCGAGCCAGGCGTAGCTCATGTGGGAGCATATTTATGCAGTGTTGCGACTTCTGAGACTGAAACAGATGTGCCTGATTATTACAGCTTCGAACTCACAAGACCTCAGGTAGTTAAGGTTTACGTTTTCGATGCCGGTCTTCCCGATACTCATGATGTGGAAATTTCCCTATGGAATCCGTATGGAGATCACTCTAGTTCATCGGTCGATGGAGAATCCTTTGGTGCCTACCTTGAGGTTGATCTGCCGACGATATGGCCAAGACCGCTCGAACACCCAATATTTCCGGTTGGCACTTGGTACGTAAGCGTGCAGACACACTCTGGAACATTTCCCAATTCAGATTCCGGATATGCTCCGGTTGGATGTAAGTTTCCCTACGCGATCTCGGTAGTATTGGAATAGCAACGAATGACACATAATATATAGTCTGGTCGGACCATGCTACCCTACTGAATAATAAAGAGATATCCTTAAGATATGGCTGTTATTTGGGCTTAATGTAGCCATTTCATAGGGAAATACACAGCTTTAAGGTGGAAAATTCGGGATAGGACCATAAAGTGCAATAGCAAACGGGCATCACGTCGAATGTTAGGCAGGGAATCGCTGACGCGATGCTTGGTGGATTACGAGATGAAAAGCATTTCTAATCCCCCTACATTTGAGTGACCGGATATGGCCGAGGGAGTCGGGCTTTGTCCCGGTTGTGAGCGGCCGAGCTGGCACACACCGGACCCCGAGATGGACGCCGGGGTGTCCCCCTCACCCCAGACAATCCGCACCAGGCCATTGACAGCGCTTGTACGCGGGAGCCGTTCGATATAGTACACGCGGATACCCGCCAGCCCTTCCAGCAACTCGATGTCCAGGTCGTCGCTCCACTTGGCAATCGATTCACTCAGGACCTCATTCACGTCCTCGTTGGGGTTCTCGGGCCAGAATCTCGAATGCAAGCTCACCCTGGGCTTCATCCCCGCCCTCGGCAAAGCGATAGCCAAAGAGCAGAGCGAGCGCTGAACCAACGCGCCCAGGAGGCCAACCGCAAATGCTCAAAGGTGAGAGCACGGATTGACCATGTCTTTGCTCAGCAAGCCGGTCGGCTGATTCGCACCATCGGCAAGGTGAGGGCTGAACTGAAGAATGGACTGATGAATCTGGTCTACAACATGCGTCGGTATGCCTGGTTGGCTGCAGTGGGGTGAGAAAACAACGAAGCGGGACTTGAAAAGCCATCATATAGAGACATTGACGAATGAAGCGGACGCATCTCCCTTCGTTTGATGACGACAAATGAGAAGTTTATCGGATAGTCATGTGGTCAGTATGATGTTCCGGGGGTTTTTCGAGGTTTTCATTAGAGAAATATAGAATACTAAAAAACTCGTCGCTCGGTCTGATTCGGACTCTCCGCCAAGTGCCAGGGATCTTTTGTAATTTCTTCGATGAGCTAAGGTTGTAATCAACCGTATCTTAAACCATATTTTATGTATGGGAATCTAATTATGCGAATCTCACATAAATGGAGGGGTTTCTCATGTAAAAAACCGCTTTTTCGTCTCTTCTTCACTACAGTCTGCGCAAATTTATACTGAAAGCCAAGTAATTATGGACCCTGATATCAATACAGCCATTGAAGCAGTGGAGACAGATAACACTAAATAGTAAAAAAAATATAATGAATTACTAGCACGAATTATTGATATACAAACCACTGGATCCATTAATTAGCTGCTGGCTTAGCAAACCCATGGATGAGATTGGATTTCCTGTCTTTTTTCCAATCTTTTAGTTACGAGGAGAACACAATGAACACAATCAGGAGATTAGCTTTATCGAGTTTTGTTATTGTTCTGAGCTTATCATTCGGGTCACTTCTAAACCCGACATTTGCACAAAGAACCCGCCGAGGTAACGACTAGATCCGGAATACTCACGATCGTATGGGGCAATAACATCGAAGGAAAGACGTCGATTATCTACACTCTGACTGATGCCATGGGGCAAAGAACCAAGCTTCAGATAAGTGACGAAGTGTCCAAAAAACTTGGAGGGATCTTACAGTACAACGGTAAGCAGGTGGCTGTTCGCGGTACCTGGGTCGCTACACCCGGTCTCAGTGGAGCCCCGGCCGATCCTGAAGCTCAACCACAAGAAATTTTTGAAGTCGATGTTATAAAGCTAACTGTACCTCCAGATTCATCAGCACCGACACCCGAAGGAGCGCCAGGCCCAGCGGGAGTCGCGGGTTCGCACCCTTGGGTTTCTATCATGTGTAAGCTCAATGATATTGCCGATGAACCGGAGGACTATGCGTTCTTCGAGGGTATGTATAGCGACACAGAACCCGGGTTGGACCATTACTGGCAGGAAGTATCCTTTTCCACCTTTGACATAAACGGTAGCACAGTAGCTGGAACAGGTTGGTACACCTTGCCGAATGGCGACGCCGATTATAACCCAACTGCAACACCTGACGGGGCAGATCTCAATGCATTAATGAATGATCGTATTGCTGAGGCAGATGCAGACGTCGACTTTTCGCTCTATACCGGCATCAATATGATGTTCAATTTCGATTTCGATCGCGGTTGGGCTTGGGGCGGTAGCGCCACGCTAACTCTCGACGGCGTTACAAAGTCGTGGAGCGTAACCTGGGAACCTCCATGGGGATATGAAGACATCTCGGTTATTGCCCATGAGATGGGGCATGGGTTTGGGCTACCCCATTCGACTGCCATAGATTGGACAAGCGTTTATGACAATGCCTGGGATGTCATGAGCCGGGATCGTTACAACTGCGCCGTGGGAAGCGTCCACAGAGACGCTACATACGGCTGCATGGCTCAGCATACCATCTCGCACCATAAGGATTTGCTGGAGGTTATTCCGGCAGCAAAAATTCTGACCCTGATACCGGGGATGAGCGTCACAATCAATCTTGATGATCTTGCTGCTCCGCCATCAACCGGCTATCAAATGGTGAGGATACCGATAGGCACCTCAGCTGAAAGCTACTACACGGTCGAAGCACGGCAGCATACAGGTTATGACGAAAAATTGCCGGGCGAAGCTGTGATCATTCACGAAATCGACCTAGGCGCACCAGTAGATGACGGGCCAGCGGTACTTGTTCCCAATGCTAGCTCAACAGATCCAAGTGTAATGTGGACTGTAGGCGAGACCTTCACGGATGCGGCCAATGGCGTAGAGGTAACAGTGAACGCGACGACTGCCTCAGGTTTCGAAGTGACGGTATCGAACCGCCCTATCTCCGACCCGATGGACATGACCCTGGTGCTGGACCGGTCGGGAAGTATGCTTTGGAGCGTACCCGGGGATAATCCGGAGGGGTATGCCACCCGAAGGGACGCGCTTAGCGCAGGTGTGGACAGATTCCTTGCAGATGTCCTGGCCCTTTCCCCTCCTGTTGACAGCACTTTAGGACTCAGCTTGTTCAGCAGCAAAGCGCTGGACGTGCCCACCTTCGCTGCCTTGAGGACTCCCGTGGATGCGGCTCTTGCAGTTGAGGTAGCCAATGAAATAGGCCTCGCTGCGCCTCCACATTCGGCGGCTCCGGGTTGTGATTGGAGTTCTATGCCGGAGAACTGCGAATGGGGTAGCACATCAATCGGGGCAGCGCTGCAAGACGGGCTGGCTAAACTCAGCAGCGGAACCGCGACTCATTTGAAAACGCTAGTACTCTTCACCGATGGCGAGCAAAATACTGCCCCGTATGTGACGACGGACGGTTTGAAGATCTGCGCAGCATCTTCCGATCCAGCGGCGTGCGTAGCGGAGCCTGAAATAGATCCCGACGTTAGGATCATCTCGGTGGGTATAGGTGACCCCTCCAGCAGCTATCATACTGTAATGCAGAACCTTGCAAACGAAAGTCAGTTTGGCACATATATTTCAGCCAACGCCACAACCCCTGATGATTTTCCATGTGCCGGCAGCATTACTGAAGCATTCCAGTGCGTGGCTAGCTACACTCTGGCCGGCAACAGTCCGCAGATGGTTTCGTACTCCAGTGGAATACTGGGAAACACCCCGAAGACAATGGATCCATTCGAAGTGAATGCCGGGGTCCGGATGCTACTGCTTAGCATCAGTTTCGATCAAGACATCGATCCTTCATCAATTGAAGATCTGTCAAGCTGGATTGTTATCAGCAAAGACGAAACCGATGTCACCAGGCATTTCAGCATCGTTGGCACGATAGACGCATCCAAACATCTGTTGGTGAAAGCCGTCTTCCCACCAGCAGGGGAGGCGCATGCCAGGGCATTTCTACCGCAAGGTCGTTACGAGTTAACACTGACGAGACCCAGTGGGATCGATGGTGACATCGCGTACCGAGCGATATCATTCGTGGATGATCATGGGCTGAAGATGAACTGGGAAGTCAGTGAGCCCACAAATCCACGGGCGGAGGAGGTGTTCTGGCCATCGATGCGTCTTCTTTGGCTGGGTATGCCGCTTGAGGACGCTACGGTCACAGCGCGCGTGCTCCGACCTGGCGATGATCTGGGTGATGTGTTAGCGAAGATGCCGGATGTCGACCTCAAGCTCAAAGCGAAAAGGGCGGAAATGGCTTCCGCTGGACAGCTTAAGTATCTATCGCTATTGAAAGATAGCGAATTAGTTCAGAAGATCTTACCGGCGAGCGGACAACACTCTTTGCAGTATCGGGGCAGCGGCACTTACGATACACTATACGAACCGGGCCAGGTCTCAGGCGTATACCAGATACGCTACGATGTGTCCGCAGATACTGCCAGCTATGGCAAGGTTCATCGGGTTGCCGTGCAAAGTGTGTATGTACAGCCTGGTGATGTTGATACTGAGGCATCCATCATCAGTAAGACGCTTCGCGACAATACCCTGACGGTCAAACTCAGGCCGAAAACGACTTACGGAAAGCTTATCGGGCCAGGACAGCTGGGTGCCTTCAACATATCGGGCCGAGATATTGAACTGGTTGATTTAAAGGAAGTCGGTCAGGACGGGACCTACGAAATAGTCCTGTCGGGTGATCTGGACAAGATTATTAGTGTGAATTACCTGGGGAAGGCTCTCTTTAAGGGCCCCGCGTCCGATTTTGGAGGACAACCTGGAACGACCGATTGGAAGTGGCTGTTTTACCTGGTTGTGATCGCGTTATTTATAGTGATTCTTCGGTGGCTATGGCGAATGTCAACGAGTAGCACTTAATAGGAGTGCAATCCTGTTCTGGGCTAGGGGATATCCGATAGGGTTTCCCCAGCCAACTCTAGAAACCTGCGCGGAGCAATCTTTCCCAACATCCGTGATCTCCCTTTGTTCTCGAATTACGAAAAAAAGAAAATGGAGACAGACTCAATGCCGGTAAGTTAAGGCTGGTGGTAGTTACTCAGTAGCAGTGAGGAGGTGAGTAACTCCTTGATTTATAGGCATCCTACTGAATAGGATAAAGCAGATTTTTCTTAACTTACCGGCATTGGAAACAGACTACATTTCTCGTCGTAAGACGACAAAAGAGCGCCAACCAGCGGATCGAGCAGACGAGCCGCTCATCCGCATCGTTACTGTCTCCTTTGGCAAAAAAGTGGAGGTCAACAGGTGCCAAGTTGAATGGCTGCTTTGTGCGCCCCACTGTCGTCTGGCGAGTGTAAGAGTACAAACTACTTCGCCAACCCTATCAATGACTGCTTTCTGGGCTTGATAATAGTGGCGGGTGTATAGGGTGAGCATCCTCTCTCGGGGCATTCTGGCTATATTCTTTCATGGATGCTGGAAATGACTCCAGGAGTCATTCTTCCTTTTCAGTTCATAACACTGGCTGTTGTCATCAAATCCACTCTTCTAAATCTTGTTGTCCGATAATCGCCATGATTTCGACAGTTTCTCCGTCAATACGATAGTAGATACTGTCTGATCCACATACACTTCGCCGGTATCCAGGGCGAATATCGTCAACGGCCTGATAAAGCAACGGTTGTTCAGCCAGTTGCTCAAAACGCTCAAAGAATGCCTCATAGTACTTGTCGGCCTGAGCTTCGCCATACTCTCGTAGACCGCGCCGATAGAGTCGCGTGAGGTCAGCCTTTGCGTTTCCTGAGAGCCTATAGTTCCCCATCGCGGCGTGCTTGTTCCTTGATCTCTGCGAGGATTTCAGCACCACTCTGGTTGATGAAACCGCTTTGCTCCGCCTGTATCAGGCGTGCCCGGATCGCTTCGATCTCACGGGCTTTTCGAATCAAATCATTGACCACGTCACTCTTGCTGGAATATTCCTGACTGTCGACTTGTGCTTTCAGCCATGCGTCGTTGGGCGGCGTGAATGAGATACTTTGTCTGGGCATATTATGTCTCCCATATGGTCTATTGGTGCAATAGTACACCATACTTGCACCATCTACCACCTGGCCAATTCGGCTAGGCGTCTTTGTGGCATCAGGACTCAGGGGTCTTCGTACCATAATGAAAGTTCCTACCATCAATGGAGGAATCGTCATGTACTTACCGACCCACTCACAGGAGAAACATGAGCCATGGAATAAAGGTAAACTGGTTGGACAAAAGCCACCGCTTAAACTCAAGGAGGTCTGGGCCATCCGCTTTCGTCTAGAAATGGACCACAATATCAGAGAGTTGGCCCTATTCAATCTGGCTATCGACAGTAAACTCAGAGGATGTGACTTGGTTAAACTCAGGGTCAAGGATGTTTCCCATGGCAACGCGATTCTCAAACGAGCCAAGATCATGCAGCAGAAGACCCGGCAACCGGTTCAATTCGAGATTACAGAGCACACCCGGGAGGCGATCAGTCGCTGGATTGAAGAAGCAAAGTTGATACAGGGTGACTATTTGTTCAAAAGTCGATTCAGGCACTCGCCCCATCTTTCCACCAGGCAGTATGCTCGAATTGTGGAATCCTGGGTTTCAGGAATTGGTCTCGACCCTTCTGTCTATGGTACTCATTCATTAAGGCGAACGAAGGCCTCATTGATCTACCGAAGGACCAAGAATCTGCGGGCAGTGCAGTTACTACTTGGCCACACAAAGCTGGAAAGCACAGTGAAATACTTGGGTATTGAGGTGGATGATGCCTTGGAGATGGCTGAGCAGATGGATATCTAAGCCGCTTTCATTGAATCAAACGCTATTGGCGCTCACTGACCGATGAGCGCCAGTCCAGCTGTCACAAGCCTCAAACGAGTGTTCCTGACTCAAACCGGACATATTATTCGTCGTGTGGTTAGGCCGTAGTCACCCCGAAACCGACATAGATAGGTAAAGTAGAAACGAGTAAAAAACGGCCGATGGAGTCTCGGTCTGCCCAAAGTGTGGAGGTGAAACCAGGGTGATCGCCAGCATCGAGGATCAGCAGATCATCGACAAGATACTGGCTCACCTCATGAAGAAAGGCGCATTGCCGCCACCACCCGAGTTGCTGCCGGCAACGCGGGCCTCACCAGATACAGGCTGGTTTGCATAGCGCTGGGTTTTCACACTTCTCAACACGGTACAGCAACAAAAGGATAGGTTGCCTGGTGAGGTATTGCCTGAACTAAGTTGGCAGGCCAGGAAGGCAGTGAAAGCGGGCGGTTCAGCCGGAAATCCAGGGGGTTAGATAGATTAAGGCCGGATAGACGGATATTTCAGGCATATCCAGCCTCCAGTGTATGTGCCGATCAAAATCCGCTGTTATTTGCCGCAGTTCAACTCCGGACTCAAAATCGCCCTATCCTAAATGCTGCGTATCTTATGGCCGCTGCTGCCCATGAGTCGATGTAGACTCAAGCACAATCAGATGACATCTGGCCGGATAACAGGTATGGAAGGTGTAGCCGAGGAGACAGGCATAACGCCAGCCGTAGATTTGACGGTCAAAGCTGACGCTATGCCCCAAACCGTGCTTTCGCACAGCCCGTCCATGGTCTCACCAAGACGGGTCAAAATCCAGCTCTCATCGGCCTTGTGGACCGATGAAACCTACCGCCCGGATGTTTCACTGCGCAGGTTGTCACTGCCAGGTTATTGTCTGTCGAGACTGTGACCGCGGAAACGTCTATTGCGCAAATGGCTGCGCCGGGCAGGCCCGATCCGCCTCGCTGAGCCGGGCGGCCAAACGCTACCGTTCAACCCGCCCCGGCCGGCACCGTAACGCGGATCGACAACGCCGGTTCCGGGCACGTCAAAAACAAATAGTAACGCATCAGGGTTCCCCACCCGTTATCCGCCTTGCTCTACTGTTGTCTGCATTGAACACACGGAAAAGAGATCAGGAAGCGGTGCGCAATCGCACGGAAACGGCCATTTATTGCCATTTCTGTCAGTGCGAATGCACTCCCTACCTCAGAAATGACTTTCTGCGACCGCCGCAACGCGGCAAACCACATAAATCGCTGTGACAGCAGCCCTTGATTGAAGGAGATGACAGTTGGCTATCAGTAAAGATCTCGAATCGAAGATTCTTCGCTATCACTTTGTCGAACACTGGGGCCCGCATACCATAGCCACTCAGCTGGGCATCCATCATTCGGTGGTGGATCGGGTGCTGTCTCAGGCCGGCATGCCCAAGGCCGAACGCGCGCAACGGGCTTCGATGATCGATCCTTATCTGCCGTTCATTATCGAGACCTTGGCGCAATTCCCCAAACTCACGGCCGCGCGACTCTATGCGATGGTGCAGCAACGCGGTTATCCGGGCGGTTGCAGCCATTTCCGGTCTCATATCGCACAACTGCGTCCGCGCAAGCCGAGCGAAGCGTATCTCCGGCTCAGAACCCTGCCTGGTGAACAATCACAAGTTGACTGGGGTCACTTTGGTTATCTTCAGGTCGGCCGGGCAAAGCGACCCTTGATGGCCTTCGTGATGGTGCTCAGCTGGAGCCGCCGCATCTTCCTGCGTTTCTATCTCAATCAACGCATGGAAAGCTTTCTGCGCGGCCATGTTGCCGCCTTTGATGCCTGGGGTGCAGTGCCGAGGGTGCTTTTATATGACAACCTGAAGTCAGCCGTGCTCGAGCGGCGTGACGATGCGATCCGGTTCCATCCCACCCTGTTGGCGTTGTCGGCACACTACCACTTCGAACCCCGGCCGGTTGCCGTTGCCGGGGCAACGAAAAGGGCCGGGTCGAACGCGCGATACGCTACATTCGCGACAGCTTCTTTGCCGGGCGCCAGTGGTCCGATATCGATGATCTGAATGCGCAGGCTGATAGCTGGTGTGCGGGTCCCGCCGCCAACCGGCCTTGCCCGGAAGACCCGCGCATGACGGTAAGCGAAGCCTTTGATCAAGAGCGTCCACAACTGCTGGGGTTACCGGATAACCCCTTCGAAACCGACGAACGGGTCGAGGTCAGTGTCGGCAAAACCCCCTATGTCCGCTTCGATCTGAACGACTACAGCGTGCCGCATACTCAGGTGCAGCGCAGCCTGACGGTGATGGCCTCGCTAACCCACGTGCGGGTACTTGATGGCGGCGAGGTGATCGCCGAGCACCCGCGCGTCTATGGCAAGGCGGAGCAGATCGAAAATCCGCTGCACATCGAAGCGCTGGCCAGCGCCAAGCGGAGTGCTCGCCATCACCGCGGACAGGACCGGCTGGCGCATGCCGCCCCGTCGAGTCGTGAACTGTTGCAGCAGGCCGCGTATCGCGGCACTCCGCTATCGAGCACCACCGCCCAACTGGTGCAACTGCTCGACGACTACGGTGCCGCCGAACTCGAGCAGGCCATCGCAGAGGCCCTCAAGAACGAGGTGCCCCATACCAACGGCGTACGCCAAGTGCTGGAACGGCGCCGCGAGCAGCGCGACCGATTACCGCCATTAACGCTCACGCTGCCCGACAACGACAAGGCGCGAAACATCGTCGTGCGTGCGCCATCGCTGGCGGCATACGACCAACTCGATACCGATACCGAAAATGAGTCGGAGCCAACCGATGACAACAAGAACTGATCCTGACCAGGTGCTTCATGACGAGTTCAAACAGCGTGCTGTCGCGCTCAAACTTCAAGGACTGGTTGCCCACTGGGATGAGTTATCCAGGACCGAAATGTCCTGGGTGCAACGACTCATTGAGTGGGAAGAGGTCGAGCGCAGGCGGCGCGGTCTCGAACGTCGACTCAGCGCAGCGCACATCGGCCGCTTCAAGCCACTCGCCGACTTCGACTGGAGCTGGCCGGATCAGTGCGACCAGGCGGCGGTGTCAGGCTTCATGACGCTGCGCTTTATCAAGGAGACCAGCAACATCATCCTGGTCGGGCCCAACGGTGTGGGTAAATCAATGATCGCACAGAACATCGCCCACCATGCGGTGATGCAGGGGTACAGCGCACTGTTCATTAATGCCGCCCAGATGCTGGGGGACCTGGCCGCTCAGGACGGTGACAATGCGCTGCGGCGCCGCTTGAAATACTATGCGCATCCGGACGTACTGATCATCGACGAGGTCGGGTACCTCTCCTACGGCAATCGCCACGCCGATCTGCTGTTCAACATCATCAACCGCCGTTACGAACTCAAGCCGACCCTCGTGACCACCAACCGCCCGTTTGCCGAATGGAGCGAGGTATTCCCCAACGCCGCCTGTGTCGTCTCCATTGTCGACCGACTGGTGCATCACTCGGAGATCATGGTGATCGAGGGTGGGTCCTACCGCATGCGAGAGGCAAAAGAGCGCGCCGCCAGCAAGAAAAGAACCGTCAAATCGCGTCGTAAACCCGCCGGTCAGCCGGAAACAAGAAAACCGAGGCACTCCCCATGACGATGAATACTACACGTATAACCACGTACTGGACCACCGGCGAGGCTGCTACAGTCATCGACTTCCTCGACACACTCCGGGATGCCTTATGGGAGACCTACGGAGAGCAAATCACCCAGATGCATCGTGAGGCTTACGACGACTGCATCCGAGATGCCAATCAGTTCGAGTGTGAGTTTGACGATGATATCCCGTTCTAACTCGGGAACGTCAACAGGGTACCCGTCACTTGAGGTGGCTGCTGTCCGGTGCTGCTATTGCATGACAGCGGCAAATAACCCCGGT
>CAWBPR010000006.1:0-135688 GCA_963790775.1 uncultured Gammaproteobacteria bacterium
GGGGAACTAAAGTTTCACGGTTTTTATGAGTTCTAAATGGCCTCACTATTTTTCTCGCGCGCTCTGCGCGTTTTTTATGTCCAGCAGAACGATTCGATAATAACCAAGTGTTATACAGGGTAAAAATTCGAAAATCCCATTGAATAACAATGAGTTACGGTTGTGGTGGCGCACCGCATTTGTTATAATTTCTGCTGCTAAGCGATTGAAATAAAGAACAAAAGGACCGCCACCACGTGTTCATTCTACGCAATATCCTCAACCCGCTCCAAGACCAATTTAAACACTCCCGCAAGGGCTCTGAGCGCGGCACCTGGTTTGTCATACGCTCTTGGCCGTCATTACCCATTTCACCTCTTCGCGCACCTCTAACTTGTTGCGATGTTTACAGACCCTGTTTGAACTGCCTGTCTGCCAACGCCGCTTCTATACCTTTATGGCTTCGCCGAAGTTACCTTGGCAGCGCCTGTGGGCCGCTCTATGGTCTCTCATTCCAGAGCCGACTGTGAATGGGCGAATGCTGTTGGCGCTGGATGATTACATCAACCCAAAAACCGGCAAAAAGATCTTCGGCTGCGCCTCCTTTTTCGATCACGCCGCTAAGATCAATCAATCCAAATATCCCTGGTCGCAAAACGTCGTATCCATCGGCCTGTTGAAAATCATCAAAGGTCGCTGGGCTTGCTTGCCCTTGGCCTTTCGCTTTTACCACATGAAAAAAACTATCGACGCCGGTAACGTTACGGTCAACGACAAAACGTTCCTCTTCCAAACCAAGTTCGAGCAAGCTATTGAGATGCTCTCTAAAATAGCCGATGCTTTTCCCGATACCCCCTTGTTGATCGTGACTGATAGCTGGTTCGGAAACAATGGCTTATTCAAACCCCTGCGCAAAACCATCGGACAGCATTGCCACATCCTTTCACGGTTGCGCGTCAACGCTTCTCTTTTCGATTCGCCACCCAAACGCCGCAAGCACCAACGGGGGAGGCCAAGAAAGTATGGCCGCAAATTGGGTTGCGCAACGACACTGGCAAAGCGAGCTAAAAGTCGCGTTACTCCCTACTCAGTCAACCTTTATGGCAAACAACGTGATGTATTGGCCTACGACAAAATTGTCATGCTTAAAACACTTAAGTGTGCCGTCCGGGTCGTCTGGATTTATCGCAAATCTCAGTGGATTGCGCTTTTTTCTACGGACCTCGATCTCTCCGTCGTACAGATCATCGAATACTACGGCGCCCGTTGGAAAATCGAGTCCGGTTTCAAAGAAATCAAGCAAGAAATCGGTAGCTCAAAAAGCCAAACCTGGAATCCTCATGCCGTCACCAACCATCTCAACTTCTGTATGATGGCAGCTACTGTTACGTGGGTTTACGCCGATCACCTTGATCACACTCCAAAGCGTTGTTACGCTGTTAACAATCGAAAGCACTTCGCCTTTTCCGATGTGAGAAAACTCATCACTCAAGCAGCTCTCGATAATGATTTTGTTACCCTTTGCCCTAATCCGCGTAAACCAAAGAAAAATCCCTTCATCAGCGCATTGTTACGCATGGTCGCATAGGGGAAACTGGGAAACTTCAGTGGGGAATACAGCGAGAGAAATATCGGTGTGGTTGTGGATGAGGTATCCGATGTACTCAATACCCGGCAGGACAGTATTCGTACTGCTCCCCAGTTTGGTGGAGCTGTCCCGACCGAGTTCATTTGTGGGCTGGTCGATGCAGAAGGCAAGATGGTAATGCTGCTGGACGTGGACAGACTGCTGAACCAAGAAAGAGAAGTTGAAAAGAACAGTGAGGATGCCGCCTAGGGCAGGCATTTGAAAAAGCGGGAGAACGTTTTTGAAGATCAATCAACCAGTAACAAATGATGAGCACTATATGAAACCGGACAGCATCCTGGTTTCAAAGACTGATCTCAAAGGCGTGATTACTTACTGTAATAAAGACTTTGTCGAGATGAGTGGCTTTTCCTACGATGAGTTAATTGGCAAAAGCCATAATATCGTCCGTCACCCAGACATGCCACCCCAAGCCTTTGAGGATCTCTGGAAAACAGTAAATACGGGTAAGCCCTGGACAGGCATAGTCAACAACTGCTGTAAAAAATCGTGACTATTATTGGGTCAAGGCGAATGTTACTCCGCTACGCACTAATGGCAGAGTGACTGAATTAATGTCAGTGCGTACGCCTCCTACGCGAGAAGAGATTGCCGGTATCGAGCCTCTTTATAGAAGTCTGAGCGCAGATGGAAATGCAAGCTTGGAGCCGAAAGGGCTCGAAAGATTAGCGAAAAGTTTCCGCGCATTAAAGTTGTACGCCCTTTTCACCAAGGCTGTGGATTCCATGGTGCTTGTGTTCGCTGCATTGGCTGCAATGGTGTATTACAAGGTGGATGAAGCTGTGTTTCTGGAGCTATTGGTAGGCTTGTCGCTGATACCGCTGGTGTTGGGAGGTTTCTTTATCCGTTACATCACACAACCCTTAGTCTATGTGCAGAAAAGCTGCAGCAGATTGCTGAAGGTGACTATTTCGATTGGGTGGAGACAGACCGGAAGATGAGATTGGTCAGATGATCCTTTCTTTGAGGTCGACTCAGATCAAGCTGGGTTTCGATGTGTTGGATATGCGGGAGCAGGCCAACTCAGTAATGCGTATGCAGCAGGCATTGGATAATGCATCCGTCCCGGTCACCGTTCCAGAAAACAGAAATACCCTTATCTTTATGAACAGGGCGACACATAAGATGATTGATGATCTGGGTGAGAACATTCGCAGGAAAGGTGAGTCATTTGTTACAGATTCCTTAATTGGTACTAGTCTTGCGGATTTCTTTCCTGGTGAAAAACTGGTGCAAATATACAAGGTAAAGCTGACCGAGACAAAGGAAACGCTATTTGACGCCTGGTCATACAAGCTAAAACTGATTACAAGTCCGGTGTATGATCATGACGGGGATTATCAAGGGCGTGTAACCCAGTGGATAGACATTACAGAAGAGCTGAAGGTGGAACAAGAGATCAATGCTATCGTGGCGGCAGCCAAAGGTGGAGATCTTACTCGGCGTATCGACCTTGAAGGAAAGCAGGGCTTTTTCAATCAGCAGGGACATGGTATCAATGCCCTGATTGATGGAGTCGAGAATGTGTTTATCGATATCGCTTCTGCGATGCAGAAAATGTCACTGGGGGATCTTAGCCAACCTATTCAGCGCGATTATCTTGGCACGTTTGGTGAAGTGAAAAGCAGTGTCAACGAAACTATTGCAAATCTGGAAAAGATCGTGGTCGATCTGCGTGAATCAGCTGATGTGATTACTACTGCTTCCAGTGAGATTTCATCCGGTAATACAAATCTATCATCCCGCACCGAGCAACAAGCCAGCAGCTTGGAAGAGACCGCCTCCAGCATGGAGGAGCTCACTAGTACTGAGCGCAACAATGCGGACAATGCCCAGCAGGCCAATCAGTTGGCCGCCAGCGCCAGACAGACGGCTGATCATGGAGGCAATGTAGTGAGCCGGGCTGTAGATGCAATGGAGGCGATCAACGGCTCCAGTAACAAGATTGCCGAAATTATTGGTGTGATTGATGAGATCGCTTTCCAGACCAACCTGCTGGCCTTGAATGCTTCAGTGGAAGCCACGTGAGCTGGGGAGCAGGGTCGTGGGTTTGCTGTAGTTGCTACCGAGGTGCGTAAGGGCCGCGGAAAATAATAATCATCCTGTTTGAGGTTGTGGAACGATCTTGATGAACTGTATTAGTTCAGACTTGATCTGACACTCCACTTGAAAAAGATGAGGGTTACCGGTTTAGATGGAAGTGCTAACTGACCATCAAACCGAAAGCGGTAACCCTCATGCTTAATAATAACGATCATATCATCAAACACAAAGTTGGACTGTTGAATCTGGCAGAAGAGCTTGGCAATGTGTCGAAAGCCTGCCAGATCACGGGGCTGTCCCGAGACACTTTTTACCGCTACAAGCAGGCGGTAGAGGAGGGTGGCGTAGCGTCCTTGCTGAACAGGGACCGACGCAAGCCTAACCCGAAGAATCGTGTTAATGAAGAAACAAAGGCAGCTGTGCTGAAATATGCTGTCGACTTTCCAGTCCATGGCCAAGCAAGAACCAGCAACGAGCTGCGCAAGCTGGTCGTCTTTGTCTCATCCAGTGGTGTCCGCAGCATCTGGCTGCGCCACAAACTGGCCTGTTTCAAGGATCGGCTGCGTGCCCTGGAGGAGAAAGTGGCCCAGGAGGGCATCATCCTCACCGAGTCCCAGGTAGCCGCTCTGGAAAAGAAAAAGCACGATGACGAGGCTTGTTGAGCGGTTCGCAAATGCCCTAAACCTGGTGGATATTTATTCATCGGTCAATCAGAATCACTCTATAAGATTACCGACAGATTTGAGTTGATAGGCAAGACGGTATACAGGAAAGTTAAATGAAGCATCAGGTGGGAGAGGCCTTACCTGGCTTTGAATCAATAAACAGATATTGGGATCGTGCCTATCAAATGCCTGCGGCTAAGATACTGCCAGGTGAATATTATGTTACTCAGCAGAATGAGATAATCACAACTGTGCTGGGGTCCTGTGTCTCTGCTTGCATCTGGGATAGGGTTTTTGGCATCGGTGGTATGAATCATTTCATGCTGCCGATAAGTCACAATGGTGAGTGGGGTGGTAGTGAACTGATCAGCACGGCTACCCGTTATGGTAATTACGCCATGGAACATATGATCAATGACATTCTTACTCATGGTGGTCATCGCCAGAACCTGGCGATTAAAGTTTTTGGCGGTGGCCAGATTATCAGCGAACTATCAAATATTGGATTCAAAAATATCGAGTTTGTGCAGTGTTATATCAAACAGGAAGGACTTGCCCTTGTTGGGGAAGATGTGGGTGATTGCTTTCCGCGTAAGGTGGTATTTTTTCCGAAAAGCGGGAGAGTGAGGGTAAAGAAACTCAAGCAATTGCATAATGATACATTGATCAAGCGTGAGCGTGCCTATCAGCACGATATTGAAGATACCTCAATTGAAGGATCTATAGAACTTTTTTAATAGGACCGGTAATTCATGATCAAGGTGTTGATTATTGACGATTCAGCCCTGATTCGACAGCTCTTGTCTGCAATTCTCGAGAGTGATCGAGACATTACAGTCGAGGGTAGTGCAGCCGATCCGTATGTTGCGAGGGAAAAGATTAAAAAACTAGACCCAGATGTCCTGACTCTGGATGTCGAAATGCCAAGAATGGATGGAATAACATTTCTTGGCAATTTAATGCGACTCAGACCGATGCCGGTTGTAATGATCTCGACGTTGACTGAAAAAGGTGCAGAAGTTACGCTCAGGGCATTGGAATATGGGGCAGTAGACTTTATCTCTAAACCTAAACTCGATGTGGCCGCAGAACTATCAGCGTATACCGATGAGATTATCAGTAAAGTCAAAGCCGCGGTCCAGGCAAATGTGAGGGCGCTTAACCGGCAGTCAAATATTCAGCAGCCCTCAGGCAAGAAATCTGCGGATGCTGTGCTGGGTAAAATCATACACAGTTATTTCAGTACTACAGATAAGATTATAGGGATAGGTGCATCGACGGGCGGCACAGAAGCAATCAAACAAGTGGTGGCGGGACTTCCACCGGATATGCCCGGAATTGTTATTTCCCAACACATACCGGAAGCATTCAGTGGTCCATTTGCTAAACGAGTCGATTCAATAACGTCATTGACCGTAGTCGAAGCCCGGGATGCGCAGCATATACTTACAGGGCATGTTTATATAGCGCCTGGCAACAGACATCTTCTGGTAAGGCGTGACGGAGCCCGCTATATATGTTCGCTGAATGATGGAGAAGCCGTGAATCGTCATAAGCCTTCAGTAGATGTGATGTTTCGCTCATTAGCACAAAATGCAGGACCAAATGCCTACGCATTAATGTTGACTGAAATGGGAGATGATGGTGCAGAAGGAATGGGCGAGATGAAACAGGCAGGCTCTATAACTATCGCACAAGATGAGAAATCCAGTGTGGTCTGGGGTATGCCTGGTGAGGCAGTCAAAAGAGGCTATGTTGATGAGGTGCTTTCACTGAGTAAGATCGGTCGAAGATTGATCGAATTGACCCATTAATTACACTCTTGCCAATTATTTGCGCGCATGATTGTCTGATGTGTCACGGTATGATCAGGCACTAAGGTTTTAGTCTCTACAGACGATAAACATAAGGCATGCTCTGCAAGTATTATTGCGTATTTATCAATTGTGATGTGACAGTAAGAAGTTATGATGGCAAGCTGTTGATGTTTAATTATCTCAGGTCAAATTGGTTTTCTTATACGGCAACACTGCTTCTGCTGCTCTTAACCATTATTTTTAATGGCGGGTGGACCACATTTATTGCTGTGTTGTGTACTTCATTGGTGTGGGCAGTCACCGAATACAGACGTAATCAACAAGCGCTTGCTGCTGCAAAAGCGGTTAGCAAGGGGGTAGAGACCGAGTTGATTTCTCAACTGGAATACCTGACGACCGACCTGCAGCAAGGCGTCTCAGAACTGACCAAAAAAGTCAAAGATGAGTTGGTTCAGGTGAGGAATCTGGTTGCTGATTCAGTCAATATGCTTTCAAAAAGTTTTCATGGAATCAATGATCAATCGAAGAGCCAACTGCAACTTGTGCAAGGAATGCTGTCGCATGTTTCAGACCAGATAGATAATGAAAAGGAGCATCATCTTTCTTTCTCGGAATTTGCTGCTGAGACAGATAAAGTCCTGCGATATTTCGTCGATCATGTCATAGAAATCAGCCATAGCACGATGCATGTAGTAGAACAGATTCAGGACATGTCGAAGCAAATGGATATGGCTGACACGCTATTAACAGATGTAAAGGTGATTGCGGATCAAACTAATTTACTCGCGCTGAATGCTGCAATAGAAGCCGCAAGAGCGGGGGATGCAGGTAGAGGATTTGCCGTCGTGGCTGATGAAGTCAGAAAGCTTTCGCAACGTTCGAATCGCTTTAATGATGAAATCCGAAAAGTAATTATCGGCTCTCGGGATGATATAAATGAAGCAAAGGATTCAATTCAAAATGTCGCATCTAAGGATATCACGTTTGCCATCCAGTCTAAAGCCAGGGTAGATGAGATGATGTCTCAGATTGGCGAAATGAATAATACAATGGCAGAGCGTCTTTCCCAGGTTTCAGACATATCCCACCAGATCAATCTACTGGTTGGAAATGCCGTCTGCTCTTTGCAGTTCGAGGACATTGTGCGGCAGTTATCAGGATATAGTGAAATACACCTGCAGCGGCTCGAAAGCATTACCTCAAGCATTCAGGGCGGGATCAAAGAGATAAGTCTTATGGTGTCGGATGACAAGCCTGATAAGCTGATTGCAGGATTAACCTCTATCAGGCAAGAGGTGAACCAACATATCAAGGCCGAAATGGCGTCCAAGCCAGTTGATCAGTCTTCAATGGATGTAGGAGAGGTCGAGCTCTTTTAAGTCATTGTCATCAAAATACTGAAGCCAAAGAAGAGAAAAGAAATGACAGTATCAACAACAAAATACCTGGATGGAAAAGGTGTCAAGATTAAAATTTACGGAAGGTTCGAGTTTTCTCAACATCAGCATTTTAGAGAGGCTTATGCGGATGTGCAGCCTGAGAAGACAAGCTTTATCATCGATTTATCTGATACGAGTTATATGGATAGTGCGGCACTGGGTATGTTGCTTGTGTTACGTGAACGCGCGGGTGGAGTGGAATCTGATATTACTCTGTCTGGGTTCAATCATTCCATCAGCCAGATTCTGGAAATATCCCATTTTCAAAATCTTTTTAAACTTAAAGGAGGTCGCGCTGCATAATATCAGCCCGACAGGAGGCATGCATGTCAATTACCAGCTCAATATCGGATGATAGCAAGCAAGTCACAATTGCTGTAACCGGTCGATTTGATTTTTCCAATCATCAAAGTTTTGTAAAAGCGTATAAGGATCACCCAAAGGGTGAAAAGAACTTTGTCGTAGAGCTTTCAGCTGCTGAATATATGGACAGCTCGGCGATGGGGATGCTGCTTCAATTGCGCGAACATAGCACCAAGGAGAAAAATTGCGTGGTATTGGCACATTGCAATGAGGCTATTCTGGAGATACTGCGCATTGCAAATTTCGATAAATTGTTTACCGTCAGCTAAAACCTGATAGGTCAGTAGATAGCTCCTTAGCTGACGCTATCGTGTTTACTGGAAACGGATCAGTAGTTTCCGGTATCCTTGCTCTTTTTTCTCAGGGCAAAAATCATGGGCTTTAAATGTGGCATCGTCGGCTTGCCAAACGTGGGCAAGTCAACTCTTTTCAACGCATTGACCAAGGCCACGATTGCGGCCGAGAATTATCCATTCTGCACCATTGATCCAAATGTCGGTATTGTCCCGCTCCCGGACCCCCGGCTGGATGTCATCGCCACCATTGTACATCCACAAGCAGTCATACCCACAACTATGCAGTTTGTGGATATCGCGGGTTTGGTAGCCGGCGCTTCTAAAGGAGAGGGTCTGGGTAATAAATTTCTTGCCAATATCCGAGAGACAGATGCCATCGCGCAGGTTGTTCGCTGCTTTGACAATGATGACGTCGTGCATGTCGCCGGCAGGGTCGACCCTATCTCGGATATTGAGGTAATCAATACCGAATTGGCATTGGCTGATTTGGAGTCCGTAGAGAAAGCATTAGATAAAACACTCAGACAGGCCAAAACTGGCGATAAAAAAATACTGGCGCGCAAGGTGCTGCTCGAAAGGATCAGAGATCATCTGAACGAGGGCAGGGCCGTGCGTACAATGGAACTCTCTGATGATGAGTGGTCTGAAGTGCGCGACCTGTTCTTGCTGACTAGCAAGCCAATCCTTTACGTCGCAAATGTCTCAGATGATGGATTTACCGATAACCCCCACCTGGACGCAGTGCATGCGGTTGCCTCCCGGGAGAATGCTGAGGTGGTGGCGGTCTGTGCCGCTATTGAAGCGGAAATTGTGGAGCTGGAAGAAGATGAAAGGGATGAATTTCTGGCGGATATGGGGTTGGCGGAGCCGGGATTGAATCGCGTAGTCAGAGCCGGTTATAGTCTATTGGGGTTGGACACCTATTTCACCGCAGGAGAAAAAGAGGTCAGAGCATGGACGATCCCGGTGGATGCCACGGCGCCACAGGCTGCGGGAGTCATACATACTGATTTCGAACGTGGTTTTATACGTGCTGAGGTCATCGGTTATGACGATTTTGTACGGTATCAGGGAGAGCAGGGCGCCCGTGAGGCAGGCAAACTGCGTTCAGAAGGGAAGGAGTATATTGTCAAGGATGGCGATGTGATTCATTTCCGCTTTAATGTTTGATATTGACAGACAGAGGATGCATCAGTATATTTTCCGCCCTTCTCAATAGCTTTTGGCAAGGTAGCTCAGTTGGTTAGAGCACAGCACTCATAATGCTGGGGTCGGCAGTTCGAATCTGCCCCTTGCTACCAAAAACGAAAAAGGGACGCTATAGCGTCCCTTTTTCAATTGAAGTCATTTGTACCGCCGCTTTATCTTATTAAACGGCGGAGGAATCTGCTCCTAGGAAAATTGTCGGTCTCAGGCCCTTTCCAGCTAGACAGAGTGGATCAGGTAGGCGCGACGGGTGGTAAGCAATATTTCCTCGAACTCTTGCATATTCTGCTCGAGTAGATCCACCAGTTCTTGTCTGTTTTCCAGGTCGTCGATAAGCAGGTCACGTTGCTTGATGAACGTCTTGAGTTCCGCTTTGTCCCTCAACCAGGTAATTGGCAGGACCTGGTGACCGGGATCTAAATCCATTTTGCGCAGTTGTCCCTCGACTTTCTCTTCAGCACGGGCTAGTTCAGCGATCTTCTCAGAATACAATTGAATCTGATCATCGCGTAGCTCAAACAGATTCTCCACACCCTCCTCAATCCATTGCTGGATTTCATTGAGGTGCCGCTCTTTCAAGACCTGGATTCCCTTAATTGAGTCAGGCATGCTGAGCAGGTGCTTGAAAATTCGCAGCCAGCTCTTTTCCCGGTTTTTATAGAGCTGATTCATGTAGTGCAGAAGCTGCCCGATAACCTCACTGTAGTCATATGCTGAGTGTGTTTGGCTGACAACCTGTATCACGCCTGCATAGTTGGCGGCAGTGTCGGTGAACACACGATTATCCTGATGCTCGAGACCCTGGGTATAAATCCGGGTCAGACGGTCGAGCAGGCAGGTGTAGCCATCGCCAAGAATCTTGTTATCTTGTGATTGCAGGAATTGTGAGATTTCGAGCAGGATCTCTTTGGGCTCATCGATATCGGGATTAGCTTGCTTGCCGGTGAGTAATGACTCGAGATCATCAAAATAGTGTTTCAGGCCACCACATGCTCTGTCCTGATTCTGCAACACACCTTCACTGACATTAAATGTAAGCAAATCCATATCCTTAGCCTGAATAAGGGTGTTGTCGGACTGGTTGCGGGGCCACATGGGATTCACCATTAGATGTGTTCGATGTGCAAGAATTATACTAAATAAAATTACCAGTTACTAATATACAGGTTCTCTAAATTGTGACAATTTGTTTCTGTTTACAGCTGTATCAATGAACGGCTTAAATCGACAAATCTTGAGTGGTTATCCCCACAAAAATCAATTAAAACACAATAACATACTGAAATATATGTGATTTTATATATCGCGGGAAATTGAATACAATACCGCACGAAAATCTGTGTCTTTGAATGTAATCACTCGTGACAAAAGGGGCTGTCAATGTCATTGATCTATTCCTACCGAAGAATGATTTCTTCGCTCATGCTGTTGCTCTTGCCAGGAACGGTTCTGGCTGAGGATGTGGCAATCAATGCGGCCAATACAGGCTGGATAATGACCTCAACAGCATTAGTGCTGTTTATGACCTTACCTGGACTTGCCATGTTCTACGGCGGTTTAGTGCGGGCAAAGAATGTGCTGTCGGTGCTGATGCAGTGCTTCGCGATAGCGGGGATAGCGACAATACTCTGGTTTGTCATGGGCTACAGTCTGGCGTTTGGTGAGGGAAACGCCTGGATCGGGGATTTCAGTAAGGTACTGATGTCAGGGATTGGCAAGGATAGTCTTTCTGGAGATGTACCAGAATCCATCTTTATGTTGTTTCAGATGACTTTTGCCATCATCACTCCAGCACTAATCGTGGGTGGTTATGCCGAACGCATGAAATTCTCAGCGATGTTACTGTTCAGTGCGATCTGGCTTATGCTGGTGTATGTCCCCGTGACCCACTGGGTCTGGGGTGGTGGCTGGTTGCAGGAGATGGGCCTCTATGACTTCGCTGGCGGCACTGTCGTGCATATTACTGCTGGGGTGGCGGCGCTGGTCACGGCCATGGTAATGGGTCCACGTGAAGGCTTCGGCACGGCAGCCATGATGCCGCATAATATGACGATGACGATTGCGGGCGCGGGAATGCTCTGGGTGGGATGGTTTGGCTTCAATGGCGGCAGCGCCCTGGCATCTAATGGGGATGCCGCGATGGCGATGCTGGTGACGCATATCTCGGCCGCTACCGGGGCAATGACCTGGTTGTTCCGGGAGTGGATCAAGTTCGGCAAGCCCAGTGCCCTGGGCGCAGTCACCGGTATGGTGGCCGGGCTTGGCACCATTACTCCGGCTTCCGGTTTCGTAGGTCCAGCAGGCGCCTTGGTAATAGGTTTTCTGGCGGGTGTGATCTGTTTCTCCGCCACCAACTATCTCAAGCAGGTGTTGAAGATTGATGACTCCCTGGATGTCTTCCCGGTACATGGTGTGGGCGGTATTCTTGGCACATTGTTGGCTGGTGTTTTGTCCGCCACCACTCTGGGGGTGTTCTCAGGGTATGGTTTTGCGGATGGTATTGAGACCATGGGAGGACAATTCAAGGTGCAGTTGATCGGGGTTGTCGCCACGGTTGTTTTTACTGCGGTGGTCTCCTTCGTCATTTTGAAGATTGTGGATAAAATCGTTGGCTTGAGAGTCACCAGAGAAGAGGAGTCCGTAGGCCTGGATATCGTGCTCCACGAGGAACGCGGCTACTACGACCTTTGATCGATTTCTGACCACAGGGATGTGGGAAAAGGCCGGTCCTTTCAGGGATTTGAACCGTGCATTCCACCAGAGCCGTATCTGCTGCTTCAGCGCGTGAAGCACTTACGCCTTTCTTCGGTAACTGGCTTGAGCACTGGCTGTTTCATAAATGGCAACTTCAACAACTGGAAATGATCCGGCCGCCACATAGTCGAATATCAGTTTTGCGATATTTTCGGCGGTAGGGTTGTTCTCCATGACATAGACCCGTTCTCCAGCGGTTAGTAATGTGGGAAGTAACGGATCATCCTTATGCATCAGCATGTTATGGTCGAGTTCACGCTCAAGCCAGGCTTTCACATACCCCCCGATGTCAGCAAAATCACAGACCATTCCCAAATCATCCAGTTGTTCCGACTCAAGCCGGATAATTGCGGTGGCGTTGTGGCCATGAAGATGGCGGCACTTACCCTTATGATTCAGCAGGCGGTGGCCATAACAGAAATGGATCTCTTTGCTAACGGTATACATCGATTGAACAGGTCTTGATGGGTTTAAAGAGGACTTGGAGTATAAAGTGATTGATCGACCGCGGCCATGCGGAATCTTGAATCAAGCCTTCATTGATTCACAAATGATAGATAACTGCTGAGCAACTGGTTTAACGATTAAAGATATATTTAATAAGGCCGAATCGATCAACAGGCCCACAGGATTATTTGGTGAATATTTTGAGTCATGCAGGATTTATAGCCGTTGCCGAGGAGGCAATTGACATTCTTAAGAAGCTGTCAGGTAGCTACCCTCATCTTGTATCTCCTTACGTCGAAGTTGCCATAGATAATTGGGAAAAGCACAGACATAGCACGCAGGCTGCCACAGATCTCAAGCGGGCTGAGGAGCAGGCGTTGTCACGGGTGGCGTCTGCCTTGATTGAAACCCATCAGATGGAGGATGTGCTGCAGCTGCTGAGCGCGGAATTTTCACTCGAGATCGACTACGAATATCTCATCAGTCTGGTTGGCAGGAAGCGATATATCAGTGCACTGCGTCGGGAGGCTGATGAGTTGATGAGTAATTCGATCTCTCTGGAACAGATGGCTCAGTTATGGAACAGCATGGGCAAGCCGGTTCTGGGGGGAGGGCGGTGGACAGCCAGCAATGTTTCCATGATCACAGAGTAGACTGAGATCCTGGGAAGCGGCCAGCCAGACACTTTCCATTAATCATTGATATGCCGGCATAAGATAGCAGCCTGTCACCAGGTGCGTGGCGGTAACCATATAATGACCATAAAACTCCAGGTTTTCCGGAAAATGGATCTTTGGATTCCCTGTCGGTTTAAAGCCAAATTGATGGTTTTGGTCATCAATCGCTATTTCCACGGCATGAAAACCAAAGAAAGTCTCTAGCAGAGGATAGAAGCACTTGTACAGGCTCTCTTTGGCGCTGAACACAAGTCGCTCCGGAAGCCTGGGAGAAAAAGATTCAAGATAGGCTGTTTCCGCAGTCGTATGGATATACTTTTCTAACCCCGGTTTCAATGGTTTGAGCGGTTCCACATCCAACCCCAGGCTGATGATGGGATGCTGTTTCGCGCAAGCGGCAATACACAACTCCTGACAGTGAGAGATGCTGCCCAGATAACCTTCTGGCCAGAGCGGCGCGCGGTTGGCATCCCGCAATACGGCCTGCCTGGGGAGTCCAAGTTTCTGCAGGGCGGTGTGGGCGCAGTGCCGGCCAGCCCGAAATTCCCGCTGTCTTTTTCTAATAGCCTGGGAGATCAATTGTTCCTCGGCTTCAAGTACGGGAGATTCCCACATCTCCGGTGTGGCGGTCACCATGACGACTTCAGGCGGGAAAAAAGCTGCGCGATCCATGTATTTCGGGAGAGTGGGGATTGATGCCCGACATTGTAGCATTGCTCCTGTTGTGTTCAGATGACAGGATGTCAGCTGTCTGTTAAAGCTCAGGAAAAGAGCCTTCACTGTGAGTCAGGTATTTAGCATGTCCGATCAGGGTGACAAATGTTAGCGATTCTCATGCTGGGTTTTTTGATAGGTCTGCAACATGCAATGGAAGCTGACCATGTGGCGGCGGTGGCATCCCTGGTGACGCGAAATCGTGGCTTCGGTGAAACTGCACGTCAGGGATTGGTATGGGGTGTAGGACATGCTTTGACGCTCTTTGTGTTTGCCGGCCTGGTGCTGCTGATGGATGCGGTGATACCGACCCGCCTTGCCCAAATCCTCGAACTGGCGGTTGGCGTGATGCTGATTTTCCTTGGCATGGATGTGTTCCGGCGCCTGTATCTGGAGCGGATTCATTTTCATCTGCATGCACATGGAGAAATGGCACATTTTCATGCCCATTCACACCAGAATGAGGTGCAACATGACCTTGACCCTCATCTACATCGCCATGTCGAGAAATTTCCCTTGCGCGCCCTGTACGTCGGCATGATGCATGGCATGGCAGGCTCCGCCGCACTTATCCTTTTGACGCTGGAGACTGTGGCGTCACCTGTGGAGGGGCTACTGTATATCATTCTGTTTGGTCTGGGTTCCATCCTGGGGATGGGGCTTTTGGCGGTGGTTATCGCGGTACCCCTGCGGTATTCGGCGAAGACCATGACTTGGGCCCACAATGGCCTGAAGGGGAGTGTCGGGCTGATCACCTTGAGCCTTGGCGTGGGCCTGGTTTATACCAATTGGGCGCCGTGAGGGGGCGTGTCAGCCTTTGAAAAGTGTGTGTGCCAGTTCACGCGTGCGTTCGAACTGCATGCTCAGACGTTCGAAGATCTCATTCCTCTGAAGCGCTGAAATCAAAAGGTTTTGCAGCCGGCGCTCATCTGCTTGCCAGGGCTGCCCGTGATACAAGGCGGAAACCATGCTGACCGCCGCCCCGACCAAGGCTGCCAGTTCCCAGTCTTCATCCTTGTAGGCGCTATTGCCCTGCTCAGACATGGCAATGATCAGCGTATCAGGTAGCTGCCAGGCCTGCGCCAGCCGCCCTGTCGCGCTCTGGAAGTTAATACCGATAGCCTCCTGCAGTACCTGATCCAATGGAAATTCCGGTTGTTGCTGCAGTTGTGTAAATACCAGCTGCATCTCGTGTGGCAGCTGATCGGCCAGCCAGAGGATACCAATGTTATGCAGCAGGCCAGCCGCTCGGGCGGTGGCGCTGTCAAGTCTCAGCCGGGAGGGCGCGGCAAGCGCCAGCCAGTTACTTGCATCAGCAGCCAGCAGCGCGCTGCACCAGAATCGCTCCGGGTCGAATGCGGGACAGTGGTTCGAGTTGAAAGGTGCGGAGACGGCCAATGCGATGCTGATACTGCGGACTACACCAAAACCCAGACGTGCACAAGCGACTTCAAGGGAGGTGATAGACGTAACCGGTGATGACCAGGCGGAATTGGCCAGGGTGATCAAGCGCGCGGCGATGATGGGAAATCGCTCGATGATACCGGAGAGTTCCCTGATGCTTATTTTTTCGTCACTGAGCGACTTGAGCAGGAAAGGTGCGCCGGGGGGGAGCACGGGTAGCTGCCGAATATTCAGGTCATCGAGAACAGAGCGCTGAGAGGTGCTGGCTTTCATTTGATTATCTTGAGACGGCCGGAGAAATCCTGGTCGGTTTCCTCGTTGGTGGGAAATCGCGCAGTAACGAAAGCCGGAATCTCGGCGGCCGGGACAGGACGGCTGAAATAGAAACCCTGGGCGATATCGCAACCTATACCACTCAGTACTTTGACCTGCTGCAGGGTCTCCACGCCTTCGGCAACGACCTCGTGGCCCAAAGCCTGGGCAACTCCCACAATGGTGCCGAGGAGTATGGATGAGTTGGGATCCTGCAGCATGTCGGTGATAAACATGCGATCGACTTTGAGGCAATCGATGGGGAGTTTCTTCAATGAGCCGAGGGATGAGTATCCGGTGCCGAAATCATCGATCGCGATCCTTACCCCCATTGCCCGGATATTTTCAAAGATCTGCAGATCGTCACCCGTGGTTTGCACCACGCTTTCAGTAATCTCCAGTTCCAGATTGGTGGCGCAGAGGCCGGTTGTCTTCAGGGTGTGGGAGATTGTGCTGACTATCACCGGGTCCTGAAAATGGATTGGGGAGATATTCACGGACATGCGGAATTCCGGCAGACCCATGTTCCGCCACTCGACTGCCTGTTGACAGGCTGTTCTAAGCACCCAGTCTCCCAGTGTTTTGATCAGTCCGATACGTTCCGCGATGCCGATGAATTCATTAGGCGGCACCAGCCCAAGGCGTGGGTGCTGCCAGCGCACAAGGGCTTCAACCCCTACCAGTCTGCCCTTTGATAGATCAATTTGGGGCTGATAATAAAGCACCAGCTCGTTGCTCTCGAGTCCCTGGCGAAGCTCCTCCTCCATTTGCAGGCGTTGTTCCGCCTGCACAGTCAACTCCGGCTGGTAAAAGGAGAAACGATGCTTGCCCTCAGCCTTGGCGGCATACATGGCGCTGTCAGCAGCCTTCAGCAGGGTCTGCAGATCCTTGCCGTCCTCCGGGTAGTAGGAGATGCCGATGCTGCTTCTGGGTCTTATCTGCTGTTGATTCAGCTCAACAGGATGATTAATGACTTCCAGGCAGCGCTTGGCGACATCGGAAGCGTCGTATTCACTGTTTACATTGTCCACCAGGATACAGAACTCGTCACCGCTCAGGCGGGCGACGAAATCCGTCTGGCGCAACACGGAATGAATGCGTTTTGCCACGGTCTGCAGCAACAGGTCGCCGACGTCATGTCCCAGGCTGTCATTGACATCCTTGAAGCCGTCCAGGTCGAGATAGAGTAGGGCGAAACGCTCCTCACGCCGTTGCGCCGCCTTGATGACGTCTTCCACATGTTTATAGAAATAGGCCCGGCTGGCGAGTCCGGTGAGTTCATCGGAATAGGCCAGCTGGCGAATTCTCTTTTCTGCCTTGCGCTGCTGGGTGATGTCCTGAATCGTTCCCAGGATGACCTGATCTCCATGAGTAATCAGATCCAGCTCCTGATGGACAGTGATCGAGTGAATCCCATCGATTATGAGTCGATAATCCGTCGGCTCCAGGGGGGCGCCCTGTTTGGCTGAGACCAGTTGATGAGCAATGTAGTCACGGTCATCCGGGTGTATCAGATCGATGTAGTTCTGTAGTTTATTGCCAAAACTTTCCACGCTGGCGCCGAGCATGTCCGCCAGATGCTCCGAGATTTCGAAGCTGTCGGTATTGCTGTTCCAGCGCCAGTATCCCAGTCGGGCGATGCGTTGAGCGGTAGAAAGTTGCTCACGACTCTCTTGCAGCGCCTTGGCGTTGGCGACGGCGCGCAGTTGAAAGCGGATACGGTGTATCACGATGGTGTAGTTGAGTGGCTTGGTGATGAAGCCGGCAGCGCCCGATTCATAGGCCCGATTGACCGAGTCAATATCATCCAGTCCGGTGACCATCAAGACCGGAATATTCTTGAATTCGGGCATTTCATTCAGGCGGTGACAGATCTCAAAGCCATCCATCTCGTCCATCAGCGCATCCAGCAGCACCAGGTCAGGCTTCTCCTGCTGTATGTGATTCATCGCTTCATGACCATCCGCTGCTTCAATGACAGTGAATCCTGCGCTGCTTAAAGCTTCTCTCGTGGTCAGTCGAAATCCCGGATCATCGTCCACCAACAGCAATTTTGCGCCATTGGTTGGCGGTACGGGTCTGTCATCCTCCGTTTGGCTGGTGCCGGAAGCGATATTCTGCAAGGCTGCCAGCACCTGTGGCAGCGATTGTTGGATCTTCTTCAGGATGACGGCAGCTTTATCGAGCCGCTCTTCATTGGCCAGGGTTTCCAGTTCGGCGCAGTCAGCGGAGAAGTTTTTCGCCCCGAGATTGGCGCTGCCGGATTTTAGGGTATGTGCGATGCGTCGCAGGGTTTTGGCGTCTTGCGCTTCGAAGGCGTCCTGCAGTTGTGCGATCTGATCCGGTGTCTGTTGCAGATAGAAGCCAATCGCTTTGCCCAATACATCTCGACCACTTAGTTTGCCCAGCTCACGTAACTGGTCGAGCGCTGGCAGGTCCAGCAGATCATCTGCGGATACGCTATGTGATTGCTCATCCCCGCCAGACGCATCATTTATCAGGGGTTGGGCTGGGAGCCATTTTCTCAGCATCTCTTCCAGTTTTTTCTGGTTGAACGGTTTGCTGAGATAATCATCCATCCCGGCAGTTTGGCACTGTTCCCGGATGCCTCTTTGTACATCCGCGGTGAGTGCGATAATCGGCACCCGGTTGCGCCCCTGTAGCGGTTCCATCTGACGGATTTCTCTGGTGGCGCTGAATCCGTCAAGCCCTGGCATGTGACAGTCCATGAGAATCAGGTCATAAGCCGTCTTGGTCGCCAGCTCCAGCGCCGCTGCGCCATCATTGGCCAGACTGGTTTCGCAGCCGAGCACCTGCAGCATGCTCTGGGCGACCTCCTGATTCACCGGATTATCCTCCGCAAGCAGGATTTGAGCATGCAGCTGGGATGGCGTGATGTTGTGGGTGTCCGGGATCTCAGGCTTGCGACCCAATACTTCGCAGAGGCTCTCCATGAGCTGATGCTGACGCACCGGTTTTTGCAGAAATCTGAAGATCTGTATGTCTTTTGTGAGGGTTGAGTTTGGATCGAATCCGGTGGAACTCAGGATGATGATATGCAGTGCGGGGATCGACTGATCAGCCTGGATCTGGCGGGACAATTCCAGCCCATCCATGTCCGGCATATGCCAGTCTAGCAGGGCGATCTGGAAGGGTTGCTTTTGACTGGCTGCTTCCCGCAGCATCCTGAGTGCTTCGAGGCCGGAGGCGCAGCTGCCGTTGCGCATTCCCCAGGCAACGACCTGATTGTGCAGGATCTCCCGATTGACTGCATGATCATCCACTACCAGAATTCTGACGTCCTGCAGCATCTGCGGATCATACTTATCTGATTGGGAGTCTTGCGCCACATCCATCTGGATCGTAAAGCGAAAATGGCTGCCTTGCCCCTGTGAGCTCTCCAGTTCGAGGGTTCCACCCATCAAAGCCACCAGCCGTTGAGCAATTGCCAGGCCGAGCCCGGTGCCGCCATAACGCCGTGTGGTGGAGCTGTCAGCCTGTCTGAAGGCATCGAAGATGATTTCCTGTTTTTCTGGCCTGATGCCAGGTCCGGTGTCGGATACTTCGAATGCCAGTTTGAAGTGATCAACATTCCGTTCAACCGCCCGGCTCCAGAGCCGGACCTCTCCCTGCTCAGTGAATTTGACTGCGTTGCCCAGCAGATTGATGAGGATCTGGCGTAATCTCACGGCGTCGCCGCACACCCATTGGGGCAGATCAGGGGGTAGATTCGGCACCAGTTCCAGACCTTTACGGTGCGCCTGGCCCGAGACCATCTCCAGGGTGTCCTCGAGTAACAGGCGCAGGTCAAAATCCTCGTGAATCAGCTGCAGCTTGTCGGCTTCAATCTTGGAAAAATCGAGGATGTCATTAATGACATCCAACAGCGTTTCAGCGGATCGATGCGCGGTATTGGCCAGCCGGCGAGCCCGTTCGTCCAGTCCGGAATCAAGCAGCAGTTCGGTCATGCCCAGTACACCGTTCATCGGGGTGCGGATCTCATGGCTCATGGTGGCGAGGAACTCACTCTTCGCACGGCTGGCCGCCTCCGCGGCCTCTTTGGCCTCCAGCAGACTGGCGGTGCGCTCTTCGACCCTATCCTCCAGTTCATCCCGGTATGAAGCCAGGGATTTGTCACGCTCCTCGATTTGCCCGAGCATATCATTGAAGCCGTCGATAATGGTGCCGACCTCGTCATTATCGCCAGGGGTGAGCCGCAGACTGTAGTCCTGCTCCTGTGAGACCTTCTGCATGCCGCCGACCAGATGCTGAATCGGGTTGGAGATGCGGCGATGCAGCAGGTAGGAGAGCAGGTAGACCCCCAGTAACAGGCTCACGAGCAGCAGGGCCACTATCTGCAGATAATTGATGACCCGCTCATAGAGCGGTTCCAGGCTGGATTCAATGTGCAGATAACCTATGATTTCATTCTCAAGCAGGATCGGTTGAAAAAGATCCAGATCGTTATCATCGAAGCGATGCATGGCTTGTTTGGCGAGCAAGGCTGCTCTGAGCCAATCACGGTCTTCCATTTCAATGATCTGTTGCTTTTTACTGCTGGCAAAGTAGGAAGCAAAAATATCTCCGTCCATTTGAAAGATCGATGCTCCGCTAATAGCCGCTTCTGTTTGCAGTGAACTCAGCAGTTTCTGAGCGGTTTTGGGGTCATCGAAGGCGAGCGCCGCAGTGGAGTTGGTGCCGATCACGTCTGCCAGTATGGAGATGTGTTCAACCAAGGACTTACGATAGGAGAAGACCTCGATGGCGACATAGGCCAGGGAGGCGATGATCAAGGCGATGCCACTGATCAACAGGATGATACGCCGGAGCTTCTGGGCAATACTGATATTGGAGAGGAAACTCATTTTTTTAATTGGATGCGGAGTCAACTACGGTAGCGAGGTCCAGCAATGGCGCTGCGATCGTCAACTGTGATTTTTTCGCACTCTCCAGGTTGATCAAAAAACCGATGCGTTTCTTGCCACGGGTGAACTGCAGGATGCCGCCTTGTACTGCGAACTCCTCCATATCACCCAGGGTTAATATCGGCCGGGCCTGTAGAGACTGAAGAATGGGCTTCATGAAGGCCTGTTTGGAATCGCTGATAAAGACGATTTGACAGCGTTCGTCGATGGCCTCGGACTGGGTGTGGCGATAGACAGCGATCGGCAGCTCCTTCGCTTTGCGTTCCTGCAGTGCATCCAGCGCATCTCCGAAGTTGTCCTCCCCGAGCAGGCAGATGCCAAAAGCGTCGCGAGCCTGATCCACCTGAAGTTGGGGCCATTCGATGAATTTGGTCAGCTTGTAGATCAGCGCTGCCTTGAGTTTGTACTCGGCGGTGGGGGGTGCGGCGCCAAGGTGCGCAGACACGCCCGTCAGCAAAATAAGAATGCACAGCCGCCTGCACGTGCTTGCAAGGACTCGCAATCTGGTTTTATTGGAAGAATTCATTTGGATTTTTGGTCCTTGCCTGTCCCAGCTGAAATCAGACTAGAAATCCCAACGGATCTTTCCATAGATGGAACGCTCGACCTCGGTCGTGATCAACAGATTTTCACCGACAAACTCGTTGTGGCGGTTATCCAGGAGATTCTGCCCGACCAGTGAAAGCTCGAGTTTTTCCATCGGCTGCCAGGCAATGCGGGCATTCAGACTGGTGTAATCGGACACTGGCTGCTCGACGGAATAACTGGTTCTGCTTAACTCATCTACATAGTTGACCCACAGATCGAATGACAGCTTATGACTTAGGTCCATCATGGAGCGCAGGGTCACCTGATGTTTAGGCGTTGAACCCTCTACAATTTCCGTGATACCAAGCGGATCGTTGCTGTCGCTGTCCAGCTCAGCTGAGAGCTGAATGAAACTGTAGCTGGTCTGCAGGCGCCACCACTCCATGGGGAGCCAGTCAACCACCAGTTCCAGTCCGGAGCTGTGCGCCGACAGTTTGTTATCGAAGATGATTTCCGTGGGATTGGCTGATGGTTCAAAGTTTTGCAGGTTTTCATAGTCGTTGTAGAAGATCGCCAGATCGACCGAGATATTCTCCCTGGGCCGGAACCGGTAACCTGCCTCATAGGCAAGCATTTTTTCTGACTGAAAATCCTCATTGCCATTTGTATAGACGGCGACAGGGAAGCTGGCGTTAGGGAGTTGGAGTAGCTCTATATGTGAAACAATTCTGGAGCCGGTTTCAAGGCGGGATGGTGTTCTGACGGCGCGGGAAACCGAGCCCCACAGGGTGCTGCGCTCAGTCGGCAGCCAGACCAGACGGGCGCTGGGCTGAATCTCAAAACCGGTGAAGTCATTCTGTTCGAATTTTGAACCCAGGGTCAGGCGCAGGCGGTCTGGCAGCAGTTCGATTTCGTCCTGGAGAAAGACGCTGAACAGATCGAAGGAACTGCTGTCGGGGAGAAATGACACATTATAGGTATTAGTGAAATCATCCGCGACATGGCGATAACCCAGGCCCCACACCAGGCCATGATTCCCGAATACCTCTAACTGATGTTGAAAATCGATATCCAGGGTATCTTGTTCCTGGACCAGAAAGCCCTCAGCGCGTTTGGTGTGATCGTAATAAAATTGCAGGGTGATATTCGAGGTGCTGGATAACAGGTGCTCCCAGCGCGTCAGCAGGTTCCAGCCGGAAGATGCAATTTCATCCGCCTGGTTCGCCGCCAGATAATAAGGGGCGTACGCTAAATTGTCTGGATCGGATGGGTCTTTCCACAGGTTGAGGGTCTGGTTTTGATCCGCATCGTAGATGTCGCCCTGAACCGTCCAGTGATCCTTGTCCGAAGGCTGGCTGTCGATGCGGAATCCACCGCGCAGGCTTTCCCAGTCGTCGCCAGCCTCATGCATCCTGGTCCGGGGAATAAGAACTGTCCCGCTTATTGAACTTGAGATAGACGCGTCCATGGGTGTTTGCATTCAGTTCGGCGCCATACCGCAGGCCCGCAATCGCCTTTTCCTCATTACCTGTGCCGGCGACCATCAGACCTCCCTGGGTATCGCCGGCCTGCTTGGTGATGATGTTGATCACACCGTTAACCGCGTTTGCACCCCACAGGGTAGCGCCGGGGCCGCGGATCACCTCGATGCGGTCGATGTCTTCAAGCAGGGTGTCCTGGGCGTCCCAGTAGACGCCGGAGTAGGAAGGGGTATAGACACTGCGGCCATCGATCAACACCAGGAGTTTATTGACGAACTGGGTGTTGAAGCCGCGGCTGGAAATCGCCCATTTGTTGGCGTCGATTTTAGCGACCTGTATTCCTGGCGCCAGGCGCAGGGCCTCGGGAATGCTGGTCACTCCTGAGCGTCGGATATCCTCCTGAGTGATGACGAAAACCGCCGCGGCGGCCTCAGTCAGTCGCTGTTTTTTCTTGGAGACCGATGTTACCTCCATGGAGAGCAGATCTTCCAATGGCAGATCCAGATAGTTATCCATGGATCCACTTGCCTGCACTGGATTGGCCAATAGTATGGAAGAGAGCAGGGTGGAGACTAAGACGACTGTTTTGTCTTTGATTCTCGAGCGGGTATGCATCTTATGTATTCCGGAATATGTTGTCTTTGAGCTCAACACCAAATACAGCATGAAGGTTGCCTGTAATTGGGTAAAGCGCGTTTCCTGTTTGTAGCGGTTGCTTCAGGCTTTTCTTGATCAGGCCTGAGGCAGGTTAGAAATCCCAGCGCACCTTGCCGTGAACGGAGCGTTCTACCCCGGCCACTCCATTGTAAGTCTCGGCGGCAAACTCGGCGTGTTCTCCCCCTTGTAGATTCTGCCCTACCAGAGAGAACCCCAGGTTTTCACTTGGCTGCCAGCCCAGGCGAACATTCAGGCTTGTGTAGCTGTCAATCTGGATTTCATTTTGCAGAGCGACGATACTGGAGGCGGGCAATTCATCCCCGTGATAGACCCAGAGATCCAACTCCCACTCTTTTGACAGATCCATGCTGTAGCGCAGGGAGAATTGGTTCTCAGGACTGGATCCTTCACCAACCTGGTCCGAAAGGCCGGGATCGAGGCTGTCGTCATCAAGATCCAAGGACAGAAAAATCCTGGAATAACTGGCCTGAACCCGCCACCAGATAGAGGGTCGCCAGTCCATCGCAATTTCAAATCCCGTGGCATGTCCGGACATTTTGTTGGCAAAGGTATAGGATGCGATGTCCGTGGTCTCGAAGGTCAGTAGATCTTCATAGTCGTTATGGAAGGCAGCCAGATCAAAGGAAAGATTCTCCAAAGGCTGGATACGATAACCCAGTTCGTAGGCAAGTAACTTCTCCGATTCAAGCTCCTCATTTCCATTGATCGACCCAGTCACCGGCGCTATCGGAGCAAATGGATTTCCGGTGGTGACAACGCCGGTAAATGTGACTATCCGGGCACTGGTCTCTATTCGGGAGGGGGTCCTGATGGCGCGGGAAACAGAACCCCAGAGTGAACTTCTTGCATCAGGTTTCCACAGCCCCCGGATGCTGGGTTGCATTTCGAAGCCAGTGTAGTCGTTGTGTTCGAATTTTGAGCCGATGGTCAGGAAAAAATTCTCAGGGACCAGTTCGATCTGATCCTGGATGAAGGCGCTGTACAGGTCCTGAGAGCTGTGATCAGGATTCACCGACATCCCAAAGGTGCTGGTGAATTCGTCTTCGATACGGCGATAGCCAAGCCCCCAGATCAGCTGCTGTTTCCCGCCAATGTTCAGGTTGTGCTGAAAGTCGATATCCAAGGTGTCATAGATCTGCGTGAGGATGGCTTCCTCCCTTTCGGTATGGTCGTAATAGACTTGTAGGGTCGTGCTTGACTGGTCTGTGAAGGCGTGGTTCCAGCGTGTCAGCAGGTTCCACCCGGAGTTTTCAACGGTTTCTGAGAAGGTGGGGCTTTGTGCTGGTATGATGGTTCCCGGAGGAATGGCCGGGTCGATGCTGGCTGGGTCGATCGCCGAGGGATCCAACCAAAGGTTACGCACGGTCGCGTCCTCGTCCGTGTTGTAGATATCACCCTGCAAGGTCCAGCTGTCCTGCTCGTTTTGTGTGCTGTCGAGTCGAAAGCCGGCACGTAGGGATTTCCAGTCATCCCCTGTGTCACTGCCGTCGGCTTCCAGCACGGAGCTGTCCCGCTCGAAGTACTTGGCATACAAACGACCCTGGGTATTTTCACTCAGTTCTGTGCCAAAACGAAAGCCGGCAAATCCCTTCTCTTCATTGCCTCCACCCAAGGCCACCAGGCCTCCCTGGGTATTGCCTGCGTATTTGGTAATGATGTTGATCACACCATTCACTGCATTGGCCCCCCACAGGGTGGCGCCGGGGCCTCTTATCACCTCGATGCGCTCGATGTCCTCCAGCAAGGTGTCCTGTACATCCCAATAGACCCCGGAGTAGGCGGGTGTATAGACGCTGCGCCCGTCCATCAGCACCAGTAGTTTATTGGCAAACAGGCCGTTGAACCCCCGGGTAGTGATGGCCCACTTGTTGCTATCGACACGCGCCACCTGCACGCCAGGCGCCAGGCGCAGGGCCTCTGTAATACTGGTTACACCGGAGCGCCTTATGTCCTCATTGGTAATGACAAATATCGCGGCAGCGGCTTCAGAGAGGGCTTGTTTCTTCTTGGAGACTGAGGTGACCTCCATCGAGAGCAGGTCTTCCAATGGCAGGTCTAAATAATCGTCGATGGATTCGTCGGCAAGCACTGAGCCACTCAAAAGTCTGGTGGTTAATAAGCCGATAGTAAGAAGATATTTGCTACTCTGCTTGTATGAGATTTGCATTGTTCGAAAACCGGTTGCTTTTCTACATTAGGTTTCAGGAATCTGTACGTTTAGGCTTTGTATTGGGAATTAATAGCGGTGAATCGGTGGTTTTCTTTAAACGGTCGATCAGTTGGGTCCGGCTACACTGTGCTTGACGGCAGGATGCAGACAAGGCAAGCTCATGCCTATGAAATTGCATCAGCACACACAGCATCTGCGAGTCATGCGCCGACTGTCCGTATGGGCGGTCAGACTGCCGTCTGTGTGTCTGGAGAGAATCGTTAGGGTTTAAACTGTAAACAGCTCGAATTTCCAAAAGGCCGCAGATGGCGACATCTGCGGCCTTTTTGTTTTGATGCCATTGAAAAGGAGGAAACTGCCATGTCTGTCCCGGCCGCCTATCTCGGGGTTGTGCTGATCTGGGGAACCACGCCGCTGGCTATCAAGTGGAGTGGCGAAGGTGTTGGCTATCTGTTCGGCGTCACCGGCCGTATGGTGATTGGTGTGGTGCTGGCTCTCGTGCTGGTCTATCTGATGCGCCTGCGCCTGCCCTGGCACCGTACAGCTCGGCACACCTATCTGGCGGCGGGGCTGGGCATCTACGTGGCGATGACCTCGGTCTATTGGGCCGCCCAGTTTATGCCTTCCGGGTTGATTGCCGTATTGTTCGGACTGACGCCGATCGTGACGGGTTTGATGGCCAGAATCTGGCTCACGGAACAGGGTCTGACCCCGCTGCGCCTTGCCGCCATGCTGGTGGCGTTGTCGGGGCTGGTGGTGATTTTCAATGTCGGACTTGAAACCGGGCATCAGATCTTCCTGGGGATGGTCGGTGTCTTGTTTTCAGTGGTCAGTCATTCCGCGAGCGCGGTCTGGGTCAAGCGCATGGATAGCGGGTTGCACGGACTGGTGATCACAGCCGGTGGACTGATGGTTGCCGTGCCGCTCTTTCTGTTGACCTGGTTCCTGCAGGGCAATGCCTGGCCTGCCACGATTCCGCCAAAGGCCGTGTCGTCAATCCTCTATCTCGGGGTCATCGGCTCTGTGCTCGGCTTTGCGCTCTATTACTTCGTGCTGCGTCATGTCGAGGCGACGCGGGTGGCGCTTATTACCCTGGTGACCCCGGTCATCGCCCTGCTGGTGGGGCATTGGTTCAATGGGGAGATTATCGATGGCCGGGTTTGGCTTGGAACGCTGTTGATCATGACGGGGCTGCTGGGTTTCGAGCTGGGCAGCCAATGGGTGTCACGTTTGCGTTTTGGTGGTTTGAGTAAAGAACCATCCGGTAAGTAAATCCATCAGATCCGCCGGCCGGGATAACCTCACGCGCCTGGCCGGCGGATTCTGGAAATAGCTCCTGCAGTCCTGTTCCCTTCACTGCAACCTCTTCTGAAATAGATTGAAACAAATAGGATACAATTTCATAATGATTCGGAAATTATAGGGAAATACGCGATTGTTAAATTAATAAGTATGTAAATGGCTGTTTTCGGACAAGCTGGTTTCGGCATCCGGATAAGCCATGCACAAGGCGCGGGAATCACTCCCGCATATAATAATTGCAGGAGGAAACTGACATGTTGAAAATCAAGCGTTACATTTTCGCGAGCCTGGCGGCGTTAGGACTTGCAGGGCTCCTTGCAGGATGTGGTGGCGGGGGCGGTGGTGATGACGGGCCGGTGTTCAATCCGGATGTCCCGCCGAAGAACGTAGAGGTCGTCTCGGGTGATCGATATACCGGTAGTGAAGTGCGCAACACCATTTCCTGGACCTATGACGAAACCGCAACCGGCCATGTAGTCTACTGGAGCACAAGCCCCGGGGTGACCGTGAACAGCGCCAAGGTTGTGCCGTCTTTTACCGGGTATAACTATATCGTCCATTCCGGACCTGACGTCTATGCGGGACAGACCTATTACTACCTGGTGGTGGCGGTCTCAGGCGATCAAACATCGGTGCCCTCTGCGGAGGTGTTTGGCATACCCCAGGAAACCGACACGGATACCAATCTCAATGATGTAGTCTGGAACGGCGTGGACACATTGGTTACAGTGGGAGACAGTGGTGTCATCCTTAACAGTGCAAATGGAACCACTGATCCATGGGCTTCTGCAATAGAACCTTCGACCACTGAATCGCTGACCGGCATCACCTGGGAGAATACCAATTATCAATACCTGGCGGTTGGCGCAGGCAGCACAGTAATCACCAGCTCGGATGGTGACACCTGGGCGCTTCAGGATATCGGTGTGGCTAGCATCGACCTGGAAGATGTGGCCTGGTCCGGCAGTGAATATATTATCGTAGGCAAGAGTGGCACAGTGCTGATGAGCAATGATGGCACAGGCGCATCCTGGGTGAGCCAGACGGTAGCTTCGGAGCTGTCAAACACAACCCTGGAAGGCGTGGCGGTTGGTGGCGACACCATCGTAATGAGCGGCACCAACGGCAAGATCTTCACCATCCATGATAAGAACCTGCCTTGGAGTGACCTGAACTGGACCGTACAGACGATCGGCAACAATGACCTCAATGATGTAACCTGGAACGGTAGCTATTTCGGTATCGTCGGTTCCAACGATACTATCCTGAGCAGCCCGGATGGCATCACCTGGACCGAGCATGTCCCCGGCACACCTGGCATCGCATTTATCGGCGTCGTGCAGTGGGATTCATACCCGGTTTCATCGACAAATCCAATCCTGGCGCCTCTGGCTGCTGTCGGCTCCGCGGGCACCTTCACCATCAGCCCTGATGCCGTGGGCGGCTACAGCGTACCGACCAATGCTGTTGATGACAATGTACAGCTCGGGGCTATCACCTGGGTGGACGATGGAGTGAATACGCCTTACTTCGTGATTGTGGGGCATGATGGAACTGTTCTGACCAATCATCAATAGAACTACGACTAAAGACCTAAAGGGGGGCGGAGTACAATAAGTACTCTGCCCCTTTTTTTGTTATGAGTCTATTCTGTCAACACTGATTGGTAATCCAGAGTTCCATTAAGGGATAGCCCTAATCAGGCTTGGTTTCCATATGATTCAATTGAAATAACAAGGATTGATATTAGGAATAAAATTATTGATTTTTGATTTTCTATCCGTTATCAATGGTGCGGCAGGGAACTGAAAATACATTTTAAATGTTGACGGCAAACGTCGGCATGAACGGATTCAAATCCTGAATTTTCAACCCAAACATAATAATTAAAGAACTCTGGCTGCTCAGCTTAGACGGTCAACGTATCTTCAGTTTCTCCTGCTCATCCGGCGTAAAAACGCCATACCGTTACTTAAGGAGGACGGAAATGAAACGATGGAAGAGGAGAAAGCTACCGGCAGCACTATGTCTGGCGGCAATGCCGATGCTGCTAACTACACCCGCAGCATGGGCGGTTGATCAATACCTGACAAACTTTCAATGCATCTTTACACAACAGCAGGCAGTGCTCTGGACGATTGTCTTGTTTGTCATGTCAATGCGAACCCAAATACGAACAGTGCACGCAACAGTTATGGCGTAGATTTCTCTGCTGCCAAAACCAGCAATTCCACTGCTGGAGTACAGGCGGCATTGACTGCTATCGAAGGATTGGATTCCGATGGGGACACCTTCATCAATATTGAAGAAATAGCCGCCTTATCATTCCCTGGCGATTGCACGGATCCAGATCCGGCCGGCTGTGGCGGCACTGGCGGAGAACCCCCGGTCATTCCACCGGATGAGGTTACTGAAGGCCCGACCCTGCTGGGTTGTTATGAATGGGACCGTTTTCCGAATGAGCGTCTGGCTCTCAGCATCAAACGCTACGGTGGTTTGGTGACCACTGACCCGCGCAATGACTTCATGGCATTCCAGACTCAGACCAGTCATGGCGTACACGGCAAGCATGTCGGTCCTTGTGGAACGAATACTGTGGGCGCTGTGGACGGCTCATTTATCGCGGACCTAGGTATTGGTTCGCATCTCAGCCTGCATACCTCTTCGGTTCGGGGTGATGGCTATCTGGGTGGCGAAGAGTGGTGCCGCAGTATCGTTGTAGACTGTATCTCCGAAGAGGACGTGCAGCTGCCGACAGAATTCAAATGCCGCAGCCGCAACGAGTTCGATGTCTTTCATGGCGAATCGGAACTCAAGCTGGTTGAAAATTCAGCCGCTGATCCGCTGTGTAACGCCTTTGAGGATCTGGATGGACCCGTTGCCGATGGAAAGGGCCATGCGAGTGGCTTGAAAGCCAGCCGTGGTGAACGCGACAGAAGGGGGAGAGACAATGACTAAGTTCAACGCTTCCCGCTCAAGCGGAAATTTCCCGGTCTGCAAAGACCGCAGATTCACGGCTCAGTCACCCAAGGAGAAACGGATGAGCAAAGCAACATGTCTGGGGTCGCTGGCCACCGCGGTGGTTCTGGCCGGCTCCATGGGTTTCACTGGTTTGGCGCAGGCCGATGGGGCAACCAACGATACGCTTGCCTGCTACTCCTGGAGCGCCTTTCCAAGGGAGCGCATCAATCTCAACATCCGGGGTGGCGGTCCCCTGTCGGCTGCTACCGAGGCGCTGGCGCAACGCACCCACGGTATTCACGGCAAGCATGTGGGCAGCTGTGGCCGCGGCACCAATTCGGCGCTGGTCGGAGTCCTGACTTTCCAGGAGACGGTTGGAGCGCATCTGGGTATCTATTCCCCTCAGAGTCGGGGTAAGGAAAAGTTCAATGCAGAAGATAGCTGCCGCTCGGTGAGCATCGAATGTTATACAGACGAGGCGAGCACAACACCTGCGGAATGGACCTGCCAGAGCCGCAATGAGTTCGATGCCTATCACGGTGAATCCAAGCTGGAGTTAATCGCCCTCGATACGGCGCCTGACGATCCACTCTGCGGTGTATTCGAGGATAAGGATACCTTCGAGGATTCCAACGAGAAGAACTCCGGCGTTGCCAGCGGTATGCAGGCCCGAGACCGTCGTGACGATTGAGGCTGACTTGACGGCTCCAGTCCAAGCGTGGCTCTGCCCGGCCTGTCGCGCAATGTGCGGCGCGTCGGCAGCCACGGAATTTAAAAGTTTCAGGAGGAACATGCGATGAAACGCAGCAAATACACCAGGCTTGCCGTGGGAATGGTCATTGCGACTGTACTTGCCGGCCTGCCGATATCCCAGGCGGTATCAGATGCCAATGACGAAGGCGCGGTCGCCCTGGTTTGTTACAAATGGTCGGAAATGAGTGATTTCGCCAATGAGCGGCTCCGCGTCAGTGTGCGCAAGCCGGCGCCGATAGCCGAAGGCGATCCAGCCCAGGAGACCTGGGGCCTGACGGGGCGGCATGTGAATGTCTGTGGCGAAGGAACGGCCTCCACGGTGCGAGGCGTCATCGTCTCTGACGGTAATATCTCCCGCATGGGTGTTCATTCCATAGCGGTACGGGGCGATGGCGACCGCGATGCCTGCCGATCGGTGCATTGGGACTGCACCTCAACTGAGCCTGAGCTTCCCCGCACGCCCCTGCAGTGGGCCTGTGAAGGACGCAATGAGTTCAATGAGTCTCTGGGCTTCGCAACCCTGGAGAAGATGACGAATGAAGAGATCGATGCGGATCCGGCCTGTCGGTTTTTTGAGGTAGGCATGAGTGTCTCAGGCGCAGATCTGGCCACCGGGACCTACGGCAATTAACAGTTAAGATCTGAGTCCCGATCGAGTCATCTGTTGAGGCCTGGCGTGCAAACGCCGGGCCTTTTTCTATGCCTGCAAAAGTCTGGATCAATCCCAATCATGTGACCGGCAGGTTGTCAGATCAATTCAACCCTATATAGGTAAAGTTACTGATCCCATTTCTGGAGAAATTAGGATAAAATTCCCAAATGTTACTCGGTTCCGATCTTTCAGTTACGTTGTATCACCTAAGGTAAAGCTGCCATGGACCAATTCTACAAAATCATCACAACCCTGATCGTCTCACTCTCAATCGCCGCCTGTGGGGGAGGTGATGACGACGGTGAGGGCGGTGGATCGACGGTTACCGTGATTGACGCGAGCAAGACGCATCAGGTGCTGGCCTTCAATGACCTGGGCATGCACTGCGCCGATCTGGATTACTCAACCTTCATGATCCTGCCGCCCTTCAATGTGGTGACATGCGCAGGTGATCGAAAAGGGCGCGGAGCCGCGCATCCTCAATAACCTGGAGGTCGATGTCAGCTACAAGGCCGTAGCGGATGCGGCCTGTTCGATCAATACCACCAGTCAGAACAATACGGGCGTCTGGAAAACAAACTTCTGGGATATCAACCCGGATACCGGAAATAGCTATGTCTTTGACTTGTTTGGCATTGACCCACAGCCTGATGAAGGCACTGCCTTCGGGCAGGCAATGCCTGGTATTCTGAATCCATACATGGCCAATGACCCGCAGCCGTTCAACCATTTCGATACTGACAAGAGTGGTTCGCGGCAGATGGCATACCGATTATACCCATCGACGATCAGGACAATCCGAACGCCTATCCGCTGATGCAGATCAGCGCCGCCAACCCTGCCAATGGAGACATCCTGGCCAGCTCAGGATGTGGTGCTGCCGGTCGCCTCAGAGGCGGATTGCCAGAACTGTCATGCGCTAGGTGAAGTGGCTGCGCCGATTGACAGTCCGATTGATTTCATTTTTCCCGACGGCCAGTGACGCCAACAGTATCCTGCAGGCGGCAAAACACAACATTCTTGCGCTTGCACGATTCCGAGCATGGCACTGATCTGCTGCAATGAGACCCCGGTGCTCTGCGCCAGCTGCCACTACTCGGCGGCGCTGGATCTGGCCGGAGTAGCGGGCCTGCAGGGGAGCAGATCGACAATCCGACATGATGTCCAAGGTGATGCATGAGTCATCATGGTCAGCTGATGATCCGGCACCAATGAACTGTTGTTCCCGACTGACGGCAGCCTGGAAGAGACCTGTTACCAATGCCATCCAGGTAAGGTGACCAAGTGTCTGCGGGGCGCCATGGGCAATGCCGGTATCGTCTGTCAGGACTGCCACGGCGGGATGCTGGCGGTGGGTAACGAGAACCGCGATCCCTGGCTGGATGAGCCCCGATGCGAATCCTGCCATTCCGGAGACGCCTTGAACAACCTGGCGGGAGATGCCGGCACCGTGGTGAACACGGTCGATACCGAGGGCAATCCGGACAATATCCGGTTGCGCCAGGCCTGGCTGGACGGGTGATGACACCGCTGCGCCGATCATTGCCAGCAACAAGCGATTTGCAGAAGAGTGACAATACCCTCTACCGCAACAGCCTGGGTCACGGCGATGTCGCCTGCGAGGCCTGCCACGGCTCCACCCATGCAATCTGGCCGATCGCCGATCCGGATGCGAATGACAATCAGGCGGCCAAAGATCTGCAGGGATACAGCGGCACCATCATTGAGTGTGGTGTCTGTCATACCAGTCTGCCACTGACCCTGAGCGGCCCCCACGGCATGCATAACGTCAACAGCAGCGCCTGGAACCTGGAGCATGAGGATTTTTATGAGCGTAATGAAAGCGCCTGCAAGGCCTGCCATGGCGCGGATTTGAATGGTACGGTGCTTTCCCGCACCGCAACAGACAGGCAACTCTATAGAAATGATGATGGGGACAAAATAACCGTGCTGAAAGGTACGCCAATCAGATGCAACCTGTGTCATGGGTATCCTGATTGATAGGTCTGATTAATTCAGACTCTTTAGCTGAAGCAAAAGCCCTGATGATGCCAAGGATGGTTTTATCAGGGTGCGTCTACCGTAGCATGGATTGACCGAATAATTTCCGAATCAGATTCGGAGTATTTGCCTCGCATTGTGTATACTGGGCCACTTGAGAATAATGAGACGGTAGACGCTTGTTGACGCTACCCTGCCAACCATGAGGTGTGCCGGAAGTGCACCCGAATTAGAAGCCCATGTACCATGAATTTTTTGGGTTGAGTGAAGACCCGTTTTCGATCACACCGGATCCGAAGTTCACCTATTTGAGCGAGCGTCACCGGGAGGCGCTGGCGCACCTTGTGTATGGCGTCACCGAGGGGGGCGGCTTCGTGCAGCTGACCGGCGAAGTGGGGACCGGCAAGACCACTCTGTGCCGCAATCTGCTGATGCTGCTGCCGGAAGAGCTCAACATCGCGCTTATCTTCAACCCGCGGCAGACCCCGCTGGAGCTGGTGGCGAGCCTGTGTGACGAACTGCATATCAGTTATCCCCCCGACTGCAGCAGCATCAAGGTGCTGGTGGACCATCTCAACGCCTATCTGTTACAGAGCCATAGCGCCGGGCGGCGCACCGTGGTGATCATCGACGAGGCGCAGAATCTCAGCTTCGACGCCCTGGAACAGGTGCGCCTGCTTACCAATCTGGAGACCGCCACGCATAAACTGCTGCAGATCATTCTGGTCGGCCAGCCTGAACTGCAGAGCCTGCTGGCCCAGACTGAACTGCGCCAGCTGGCGCAGCGCATCACCGCGCGCTATCACCTCACCCCGCTCGACGCGGAAGAGACTCAGGCCTACGTCCGTCACCGGCTTGAAGTGGCCGGCTACCAGGGGCGCCTGTTCACCAGCGGAGCGATGCGCCAGATGTACCGCCTCACCGGCGGCGTGCCACGGCTGATCAACGTGCTGTGCGGGCGGGCGATGCTTGCAGCCTATGGCAAGCACTTGGATATCATCAACCGGAGCCTGCTGCGCGAGGTGGCGAAAGAGCTGGAAGGGCGCGTCAAGCGTCCAATCAAAGTCGAGCTGGGCCTGGGGTCTGGCCGGCCTGCTCGGTATTGCACTGGGACTCACCGCCTGGCGCGCCCTCGACCCCGACAGCCTGCCGGGGTCGCTGCTTGATCTACCGGGCTTGACGGTGTCTGTGTTCCGTACCTGCACCACTCCCCGACCAGCAGCCGCTCCAGCTGGATTCTGTCATGGAAGAGGCCGTTGTCGCCGGCTCCGACGCCGTCCCTGAGTCGTCTGCCGTCACTCCTGAGCCGCCCTTGGAAGCCATTCCTCAGGAGCCTGACACGGTTATACCCCCTGCTGCAGAGCTGGCGGCACCCGCGTCCCTCCCGATACCATCACCGGCCATCTCGACCAGGGTCGTTGACGAAGAACCGGTAGCCCAGGCTGTTGACAATGCCCTTAGTCTGGTGGGCCTGCTGGACGATATCGCCAACGCCTTCACCACCCTGTTCAGCTACTGGCAGAGCGACTATCCCATCAAGGCCGAAGGCTCTGCCTGTGAAAAGGCCGCCCAAATCGGTTTGCAGTGCCTTTACGGGCGGGGCAACTGGGACAATCTGCATTTTTACAATCGTCCGGCGGTGATCGAACTGCTGCTCGACAGCGGCAGACGCTACCATGTCGTAGTGGCTGCGCTGGATGCAGAGCAGGTTACGCTGGATCTTGGCGCCCGGCGGGTCAGCGTGTCGAAAGGTGAGCTCGATCCCCTCTGGAGCGGCAGTTACATCGTCCTCTGGCGGCCTCCCCAACTGAGCAGCGAATACCTCAAGCAGGGTAGTGTTGGCCCCGATGTGCATTGGCTGAGCGGGATGCTTGAACGGATCGATGGACAGCCCTCAGGGCAGCCCGATGACCCCGCTCAGGCGCAGTTCGATTGGCAACTCAGCAAACGGGTGATGGACTTTCAGCGCGACATGGGTCTGGTGGCGGACGGCATCGTCGGCAGACAGACTTTGATCAAGCTGACATCTGCAGTGCGCGATCCCAACACCCCGGCCCTGGATAGAGGTTAGCGATGTCATCCATCCTGCAAGCGCTGGAGCGCGCAGAACAAGAGCGCAACGCACTCGACCCGGCGCCATTGAGACAACCTCTGTCCCGGCCCAAGCCGCTGTGGCAGCGGCCCGGCATCTGGCTGTTTGGCGCTGGGCTGGTGTTCCTCAATATCCTGGTCTGGTGGCTGATGTTCGACACAGACGCACCCCCGCAGATCGCCGAGGCGCAGCCGGAAAATACCCGTATTGAGTCCCCGCCCGCGATGTCTCAGGCAAGGCCGCGCACTGCCCCGCAGCTGGCCGCCGCCCAGCCGCCGCCTCGGGTCAGCCCGCCGCCATCGCAGCCTGTAAAACCGCTCTCGCCTGCGATTCCGGCCGAGGCCAGTGCGCCACCGCTGCTGGAGGTGGCCCTGCCGGCTGCGCCGATTCCCACGCAGAAAGTCCAAGTGGCTAAAGCACAACCAGTCGCTAAAGCCCAGCCAGTCGTTAAAGCCGAACCAGTCGTTAAAGCCGAACCAGTCGTAAAAACCCAGCCTGCGCCCCAGCCCGAAGCCGCGCCTGCAGCGGAAATCACCGCGTCAGCCGCCAAGGCCATTGCTGAGCAGGTTATTGCCGAGCCAAGGGTTCAGCCCGTGGCTGAGGAGCCAAAGCCAGTGGCCAAGGCTGACAAGCTTAAAGTCCCGCCTCCACAGGTGGCCGTGGCGACCCCGCCTGCCGAGCTGCCCGCGAGAACCCCGGTGGAGAAGCCTGAATCAGTGGCCAAGGCAGATAAGGCAAGTCTCCCTGATGCCCCGACGCCAGAGCCGGAAGTGACAGAACAGGCTGCCGAGGAGACTCCCGCAGTCGAAATCGAAGCAGCGCCGCGTATTCCTGAGATCTGGGAGCTGCCGGCAAAGGCGCAACAGATGCTGAAGGGTCTGAAGATCACCATCCATGTCTACAATGATACGCCGGCAGATCGCTTCGTGATCATTGACATGCGTCGCTACCGGGAAGGTGACCCTCTGGAGTGGCCTGGTCTCAGGTTAGATCAGATCACCCGCGAAGGCGTGGTCATCGATTATGGGGAAGGCAAGGTAAAAATCTGAGCTGGCGGTTCCCTCCTGGCCTGTAGCCTGCTTCACCCAATGCGCGTGGGCAGGTAACAGGATAATTCACCCTAGAAACCGCAGTTAACCGCTCCATTCTGATACTAACCAGTTGATACAATGTTAATTTGTTTCGATGTGCTTGCTCACCCACTGGGTGACTCACGCTAAGGGCCGAATGGCACGCCCACGGTGGCGCATAGCGGCGTTACAATTCCTTGGAATAGAATAACTATTCCTCGTCGTTGTGCCTTGCTCTACACCCCCGTGGACGCACCCTTCAACCCTTCCAACTGCGGATTCTAGGTTCACAAGTGATCGGGATTTGCGGTTTTTACTCTGTTGCGCCCGTCCTGTTTAGCGTTGTACATGGCTTTGTCCGCCATCCCGAGTAGTGCTTGTGGTGATTCGGTATGCTCCGGGAAGTTGGCTATACCAATACTGGCTGTGATTTCAAGCAGCGACCCATCATTCACAGGGACAGGCTGTGTGGCGATCTCTTCACGCAGCCGTTCTGCGAGAGAAAGCGCCGTATCAAGCGTGGTTTCCGGAAGGATCACGACAAATTCCTCTCCACCATAGCGGGCCAGAAAATCGGTTTTGCGGGTGGTTCGTTCCAGGGTCGAGGCAAAGGCCTGCAGCACGCTGTCGCCGGTTTGATGGCCATGGGTATCATTGATCCGCTTGAAATGATCGATGTCCAGCAGGAACACAGAGAGTGAGTGTTTATAGCGGACCGCCCGCTCTACCTCGTCGTTGAGGCGTTGCTCCAGCACGCGGCGGTTGTACAAGCCGGTCAATTGATCATGCACCGCCTGGAACTTCAGCTTCTCTTCCAGGTGCTTTCGCTGGGTGATATCCATCGATGTGCCGACCATCTTTTCTACTGTGCCGGTTGTGTTGTCGGTGACTTCTCCCTGAGTGGAGATCCAGCGTATGGCGCCGCCGGGTTGTATGATGCGGAATTCGAGATCAAATGTGAGGCCCGCATCGATGGCTTCACTGATGACGCGCTTTACGTTCTCTTTGTCTTCGGGGTGGATGGCGTTGATAAAAGTTTCGTATAGCGGGTCGAATGAGTTCGGTGGGTAACCAAAGATCTTATACTGCTCCGCTGACCACTCCAGTTCACCACTCTTGATCGTCCATACCCAGCTGCCAAGATGGGCGATGCGTTGCGCCTCGCGAAGATTCAGTTCACTCTGTAACAAACGCTGTTCCGCCTGCTTGCGTGCCGTGATATCCATCATTGCTCCCACCATGCGGATAGGATTGCCATCTTCATCGGCAATTGCCAGGCCCCAGTGGCTGACACTCGACCAGCCACCGTCGAACTGTTTGAATCTGTACTCCTCGCGCCAGGTTTCATCGCCAAGCATGAGATACTCATCGATACTTCTTGCCACCAGGGCGGCGTCATCCGGATGGATGTTGTTCAGCCACCACTGTTTTGAGTTTTGAGTCCGCCCCAGAGGGTGGCCGAATAACTCAGTCAGGTTTTCATTCCAGACCATCTCATCGGTGCGCAGGTCCCATTCCCAAACGGTGATTTGTGCTGAATAGATAATCAGGCGGTTGCGCAATTCACTTGCCTTCAGGACTATCTCCGCCTGTCTGCGCTCTTGCCGCTCGTTGCTGAGTTCGGTGCTCTGTTGCGCTATTTTTGCCTCCAGAGCGCCGCATTGCCTGTGAAGTTGCGATGCCATTTTCACTCTGCGATACAGGGACCAGGCGAGAAGCATCACCAGGCCTGATAAACTGATAATGATCATGTTGTCCATGGGATGCTGCTATGGTTTATTTTCGACATCGGTATAGAGCTGGCCTGGTGAGCGTTCAACAGGCCAACTGCCAGCGTTGATGGGGAGGTTCGCCTGGTGTGGATGCAGCGAATCCGTGAGATTGTATGCGGCTGTTTTATGCTGCAGCTTGCCGCCGGATAAACACCTGGCGGATGACAGAATCGAAAGTCTGATTCGGGATAGCGGGTGAATTCCAGCTCCCTTCATAGTTCGCCAAAGTCCATATGCAGCCTGCAGTGCCTGTCATTATGATAGTGGACAACTAGTCGACCGGCCATACGTCAAGAATATTAGGGCCTGATACCTCAACTAAAATGTATTTCTTAGCCAGGCTGTAATAAACAACAATGAAAATAGCCTGGAGGACAGAGATCCACATAGTGTAAATCAGGCCCTGATCAATTTATTTGGGTCTGATTGAGTTTATGAGTCAAATATGCTTTGTTTGGTTTAGCCATAAAAGGCTCATTCCCCTTACCCGGCACAACAAACGGAATCACAGTGCATGCAAAAAGAGATTTCCGAGGCAGTTCCTGAAGGTCATGTACACGACGAAGTACGCGTCGGAATGTCAAAACAGGCCCTTAAACGCGCCTTTTATGACAATCTCTTTTATGTCCAGGGACGCTTCAAGGATGTAGCTACACCCTCAGACCTCTACATGGCGGCGGCATACACGGTGCGTGATCGTATGCTGGAACGCTGGATGCGGACCGCGCAGACTTACAAAAAAGCCCGGGTGCGCACAGTCTGTTATCTGTCTGCGGAATTTCTGCTGGGCCCCCATCTGGGGAACAACATGGTCAATATGGGGATTCTGGACAAGGCAATCCAGGCAGCGGATGAAATGGGACTGGATCTGAGGGAGATTCTGGAGCAGGAAGAGGAGCCTGGTCTTGGCAATGGAGGTCTGGGGCGGCTCGCGGCCTGCTATCTTGAGTCTCTCGCAACCCTGCAGATTCCTGCCATAGGCTATGGCATCCGCTATGAGTTCGGCATCTTTGAACAGCAGATCCGGGATGGTTGGCAGGTCGAGGTGACAGATGCCTGGTTGCGCAACGGTAATCCCTGGGAGCTGTTTCGTCCAAAACTGCGTTTCCCGGTCAAGTTCGGCGGCCATACGGAAAGGTATACCGATGAGCTTGGCAGGCTGCATGTGAATTGGGTGCCTGAGTTGCTCGTCAATGGCGTGGCTTATGATACGCCAATCCTCGGCTATGCGGTGGACAATACCAATCTGCTGAGGCTGTGGAAATCGGAGGCTTGTGAGTCTTTTGATTTCAATGCATTCAATACCGGCGATTACTATGGCGCAGTCAATGCAAAAGTGGTGGCAGAAAATATCTCCAAGGTTCTCTATCCGAATGATGAGCCTGAGGTTGGCAAGGAGCTGCGGCTGAAGCAGCAGTATTTCTTCGTCTCCTGCTCTCTGCAGGACATGGTTCGCTTGCAACTGGATGCTGCCGGCAGCCTGGAAGGCTTTCATGAGAAGTTTGCCGCGCAACTCAATGACACCCATCCCGCCATAGCAGTGGCTGAACTGATGCGATTAATGATGGATGAGCATCAGATGGAATGGGAAGCGGCTTGGAATATTACTCGCAATACTTTTGCCTTCACCAATCATACGCTTCTGCCCGAGGCCCTGGAGAGTTGGCCGCTGGATCTGTTTGAGCGGCTGCTGCCCCGGCACCTGGAAATCATCTATGAGATCAACAACCGTTTTCTGGATGAGGTGCGGATCCATTTTCTCGGGGATGAGGGGCGTATTTCGAGGATGTCGCTGATCGAGGAGAACGGGCGACGCTCATTGCGCATGGCGAACCTCGCATGTGTCGGTAGTTTTGCCATCAATGGTGTGGCTCAGCTGCATACGGAGTTGCTTAAATCGACGGTTTTAAAAGACTTCCATGATCTATGGCCCGAGAAATTCAGTAATAAAACCAATGGTGTGACGCCCCGGCGATTTATGGTGTTGAGCAATCCGCGTCTTACCCGGCTGCTGAAAGATTATATCGGTGACGGTTGGATATCAGACCTCAATAAGCTGCGCGCCCTGGAAGGGCTGCGCGATGACAACGCTTTTCTCGAGCAGTGGCGGTTAACCAAGACGGCCGCCAAACAGGATCTGGCGGTTTGGATCCAGGATACAGTGGACGTGCTGGTTGATCCTGAGTCACTCTTCGATATCCAGGTCAAACGCATCCATGAATACAAGCGGCAGCACCTGAATGTGCTGCATATCATTGCGCTGTATGAAAGTCTCAAGCAGAACCGGGGACTTAAGCTGGCGCCGCGCACATTTATTTTCGGAGGTAAGGCAGCGCCCGGCTACCGGATGGCAAAATTGATTATCAAGTTGATCAACTCGGTGGCGGACGTGATCAATAATGACCCGAGCGTCAATGATCTGATTAAGGTTGTGTTTTTGCCCGATTTTTCCGTTAAAAGAGGTCAGAGGATCTATCCTGCCGCCGATCTGTCAGAGCAGATCTCAACGGCGGGGATGGAGGCGTCGGGTACCGGAAACATGAAGCTGTCGATGAATGGTGCGCTTACCATCGGCACTTTGGACGGCGCCAATATTGAGATTCGCCAGGAGGTCGGGGAAGAGAATTTTTTTCTGTTCGGGTTGACCGCAGCGCAGGTGCAGCAGTGTCTTGTTGAGGGTTATCGTCCCTGGGAATATTATCAGCACAATCCGGCGCTCAAATCGGCTATCGACTTGATCGATAGCGGGTTCTTTTCTCATGGGGATCAGGAGCTGTTCCGCCCACTCGTCAACAAACTCATACATGACGATCCCTATCTGCTGTGCGCCGATTTTGAGTCATATTTCGACTGCCAGCGTGAAGTTTCCCACGCCTATCTTGATGTGAATCACTGGAGCCGGATGTCGATGCTTAATGTGGCGCGTATCGGAAAGTTTTCATCTGACCGTGCGATTCATGAATATTGTAATGAGGTCTGGCGCGTCAAACCATGCAGTATTGGCCAGGGCGGATCTTGAAACGCGTGTTGAATAGGAATATTATTCCCATGGCTATTGAAAGGGATAGGTCTTGTTTTCAAGACGAGAAAGGTAGTAAATGGAATTGCTTGCTTTATGAAAAAGGCGCAAAAAAGGCTCGGGAGATAATACCGGGTAGTCAAAACAAGTCGCTTGCAAGCTATAGCAGTTAAACATTGGGTTTCGGCGAAAGCTCACTTTCGAAGGAATTGAGGAGGCTCAATGTATACTGAACTGGATTCCACACAACAGCTTGCCAGTAGCCTGGCTGGTGAAGTATTGGATCCGAATGAATATTGGCTCATTCTGCTGGCGGCATCGCACAGTGAGTCGGTTCCGGAACTGATTGACCGGTTGAATGAGACAGGCACCCGATTCTTCGGCGCCCTGTTCCCTGGTCTGATCGATGACGCCGGTCACCATACCACCGGCGTTATTTGTAAGCGCATATACTGTCATTTCCCGCCAGTCATAATTCCGCTGGATAATTTCAACCCCGCAGCGCTGCGCAGCCTGCCAACCCTGGAAATGCTCGGGGGGGCTGATGTTACTCTGCTCTGTTTTCCGGATTGCCATGCGCCCAACATAAGCACCTTTCTCACCGAGATTTTTAATAATTACGGCAATGAGATTAACTATTTCGGTTCCGGCAGTGGTTACAATGATCTGCGCAGGGCGCCGACACTGTTTACGCCGGCAGGTTTTGCGCAGCAGGCGGTGCTGCTGGCTTTTGGGGCGATGCGCTCCCGTGTTTCGGCAAAGCATGGTTGGCGCAGGATAAAAGGACCTTTTGTCGCCACACGGACTGAGGGCAATATCATTCAGGAGATCAACTGGCAGCCTGCAGAGGAGCTCTATCGGTCAGTGCTCGATCCTGAACTGGCCGATGTGCCGCGCAGAGAATTTTTCACCAAGGTTTCTCCGCACTATCCCCTGTGTATTGAAAAAAGCGGCGCCGAGGACGTTGTGCGCGATCCAATCGGCGTGACGGACGAGGGAGGCGTGATCTGCCTGTCCGATGTTGAAGAGGGGGCGGTTATGCATCTGATGCATGGTGCCGCCGAGGAGCTCAAAAAGGCGGCTCTGGAGGCCGTGACGGAATGCGCGAATCAGCATGGGTTCCATGATGTGCTGGTATGCGACTGCTATTCCCGCGTCTTATTGTTGGGGGATCGCTTCAAAGAGGAACTGCAGGCCGTATCGGATAAGGTAAAGCGGTATAATCCGAACAGTAAACCACAGGGAGTGATCGCCTTGGGTGAAATAGCCAGTGATGGCAATCATGCTGTGGAGTTGTACAACAAGACATTTGGAATTTGTCTATTCAATGGATAACCCACAGGATATTCGATCTGATCTGCAGCTGCTCTATGAATTGTCGCTTGCAGTCGGTCGCAGTCTCGACCCGGTCCAGGTCTGTTCGCAGTTTTTAAAGACCTTACTGCGGCGCAAGGATTTCTCATTCGGCGCATTCTGGATAGAGGCAGGTCAGATGCCGGATCCGGCGGCAGGTCACTATCAATTGCTGTATGCGATGCCCCGGGTGCGCGCCGTGCAGACGCGACTGGATGCGCATCACCCGAGTATCAGCTTGCCAGCCGGTCTGTCTTTCCGGCACACGCCCGACAGTCATCCGGCTTTCTCCAGCATGATCACTGAGCGTGGTATTGAAAAAGGCGCCTATGCCGTCTTCCGTCTGAGCAATTATGGCGTGCTTAAGCTGTATCGTGGGGGGGGAAGTATCGAAGAGATGGAGTTGCGGCAGCTGCGGCAGGTGGTCGACAAACTGGCCGTCGCGTTGCAGGGTGCGATTGCGTATTCCCAGGCAATAGAGACGCAAAAGAGCCTGGTGCGGGAGACCGCTCTGCTGCGCGGTCTGATCGACTCAGTACCTGATCTGATTACATTCAAGAATGAAAGGAGTGAATTCCTGGGTTGCAACAAGGCGTTCACGGAATATGTCGACCTGCAGGAAAAGGAGTTGATCGGCAAAACAGACTACGATCTGTTTCCCCAGGAAATTGCTGAGTTCTATCGCGAAAAAGATCAAGCCATGCTGGACGCCGGTATGGCAAAGCGGAACGAAGAGTGGATTCACTATCCAGATGGTCGGCGCGTCCTGCTGGATACCTTGACAACCCCATTCTTCTCATCCGAGGGCGAAGTGCTTGGTCTTATTGGCATCAGCCGGGATATCACTCAGCGCAAGGAGTCCGAGGCCAGGATATTGAATCAGCAGCGATTTCTGGAAACCGTCATCGATGCCGTAGCCGATCCTGTACTGGTGATTGATGAAGACCTTCAGATTCGCATCAGCAACAAGCAGGCAAAACATGTCTTCAAGGTCGAGCGGTATCCTGCTCAGTTGATTGAGGATTTGAAGGCCTGCTTCGAAATTCACTTTACTGACGAGTTATTCACGTGTGACGCATATCAGAGCAGCCCCGTGACAAAGCTGCTGTCTATCAGTCAACCGACACGCAGGATAAGGGAGTTGCGCACCAATCAGGGCGTGCGCACCTTTGAATTGACCGTCAGTCCCTATGTGGGGGGCGGAGGGCAGAGCGACGGTATTGTGCTGGTGGCGCGGGATATTACAGAACAGCAGCGTGCTGAAGAACGGATTCAATTCATGGCTCACCACGATGCGCTCACCGGACTGCCAAACAGGATTCTGTTGCGTGACCGTTTCGATCAGGCGGCCAATGCGGCCATTCGGGAGCATGAGAAGGTGGCGTTACTGTTTCTCGATCTGGATGATTTCAAAAGCGTCAACGATTCACTCGGACATCAGGTGGGTGATCATCTGCTGCAGGCAGTGGTGGCGCATCTCCAGAAACGAGTCAGAGAGGCGGACACCATCAGCCGGCAGGGCGGGGATGAGTTTCTTATCATGCTGCGTGAATTACGAGACGCCACGCACGCTGAGATTATCTGCGAAGATTTGCTGGCCTGCTTCAAGGAGCCATTTGAGATCCTCAACTACCGGCTGCATACCTCCTTCAGTATCGGGATCAGTATCTATCCTGATGACGGCAATGATTTCGACACCCTGATGCAAAAGGCGGATACCGCCATGTATTCCGCGAAAGAAGCCGGGCGCAATACCTTCCGCTTCTTTACTGATGAGATGAACCAGGTGGCGTTCGAGCGCCTGCAGTTACAAACCAGATTGCGCAAGGCCTTCGAGGAGGGCGAACTGAGTTTGGTATACCAGCCGCAATACGATATCAGCAGCGGCAGAATTGTCGGTGTAGAGGCGCTGTTGCGCTGGATTACCAGGGAGTTTGGCGCGGTGCCGCCGGACCGGTTTATCAGCATTGCGGAGGAGAGCGGGCTGATCGTTCAGATCGGGGCCTGGGTGCTGAAGGAGGCATGCCGGCAGGCCGTTGCATGGCGCAAAATCGGCCATGCTGAGTTCACTGTTTCGGTTAACCTCTCGGCTTTGCAGTTGCGACGCGATGGCCTGCAGGAAACCATTACCGAGGCATTGGAAGTGTCCGGTCTGCCTGCCGACCGTTTGGAGCTGGAACTGACCGAATCCATGCTGATTAAAGATACCACCAATGTTTTGGCAACCGTTACAGAATTGAAACAGGCCGGAGTCAAACTTGCGATCGATGATTTTGGCACTGGCTATTCCTCCTTGAGTTATCTGAAAAAACTCAATGTGGACCGGCTCAAGATCGATCGCTCCTTTATCAGAGACATTCTGGACGATCCGGAGGACGCAGCCATTGCCCGGGCGATTATACAAATGGCTCACAGCCTGAAGCTCGAGGTTGTGGCGGAGGGTGTGGAGAAGCAGCAGCAGGCCCAGTGGCTGCTCGAGGAGGGCTGCGAACTGGCGCAGGGCGAATATTTTTCCAGGCCAGTCGACGCGGAGGCGTTCGGCAGAATGTTAAGTGCTATCTCGGAAGGCTCAAAAATAAACTCCAGGGGATTGAGGTCGTTGCAAGCGACAGATTGAGGGATAACCCCGGAACTGTCCTGTCTCCCGCAGGATCAGGAGCCAAACCAGAATCCGATGCTCTTGTTCAGGAATTCGTCATAGCGCATGTAATGGGAGCCGTCACAGGAGAAGGTAAGGCTGACCATGCCATTGAAGATATTGATTGATGACATGCGCAGGTAGATGTTTTCGTCAGCCATACGCAGTGACTTCAGGGTTTCAAGGATGCGCTTGATATCTTTGTGGGGGATCAGCGCGTTGTCTGGATAAGGGCTGTGCGGATAAATCAGACAGATATCCGGGTCACTCAGCGCCTCATGATCGAGAATCCGATAACGGTAAGGATCATTGAAGGTCCATATCGTTGCCTGACTGCTGGAGAAATGGATCTGGCACTGAAAAATGCCCCTCAGGGTGAGCAGTTCCTCCAGGATTGAGAGCGCCTGCTCCATTTTGCGGTCCATGGGGCTCTCGATGCGATGCTGCTGAAACACCAGACCACGGATTGCGGGATCCCCCTTGACCTGCCGCCAGTTGCTGGGTTCTTCGTAAAGTTCGGATGTCATGGGCAGGTCGCGCAGGTCGAAATCCGCGCCGAGATATCCCAGCGTGGTTGAGTCTTGCTGAACGATCTGCAGCGCAGTGAGCGAGGGCCGGTGTTTCGACAGGCTGATGTAGGCGTCTGACAGAAGAAAACCCCAGCTTGGCACGGCTTCCTTCATGTAAGGGCGTTGCGAGCGGTCGCGCGCGAAATGTCCGGCAACCAGTCCTGTCCGGCCAATATTATCACTCACCTGCACATAGTCAGCGCCGACACAATAGAGGTAGGTGCAATGCGGGATATCTGCAAAGCCCGCCAGCAATACGTCGTTCAGCTGCGTACGCTCAGCCCACACCGGAGCGCACTTCGCGGCCAGCCGCTCAAGCGGGTCGCGCAGTATTTTTGCAAGTTGTTCGCGTTGGAGATAGATGCTCTCCTTCCATGAATCTGCCATGTTCAAACCACTTCGTCAGTTAATGCCAGCAGCGTATCCACTGCTGCGCGAGAAATCTCTCAGTATCATAAAAGTAAAGAATCTGTACACAAGGGGCTCAGTGGATGTGTACTGCAAGCCAGATGCACGGAGGATTCCGGCTGGTATGCAAGACCTGATGCGCGGTGCCGCCGGGGATAAACAGCGTTTCCCCGCAATGCAGATCAACAATCTCGCCACCCATCTCCAGCGTCGCCTCGCCCTGCAGCAGGCAGACCCATTCATCCTGCTCCTGAGTAAGGCGCTCAGAGCGGGTCATGGCCGGGCTCTGAATGCGTTCGATTGTAACATTTCTGCACTTCAGCAGGGTTTCGAACAGCTCCGCGTGGCCATTCATGGGTGTGGGTTTAAACAGGTTAATTGAAGACATCAAAGGTATGCCTGTGAGATGTTAGTGCATATATGGTCGCATGGGTTTCATGCGAGAGAAAGAGGTGCTCGTGGTAGGTCTGAAACGTAGTGTCACACTGTCCTGGCTGACATTCTATGGGCTGGGTAATATCCTGGGCGCCGGCATCTACGTGCTGGTCGGTAAGATTGCGGGCGTCGCAGGCATGCATGCCCCGCTGGCCTTTCTACTCTCCACCGGGCTGGTCGTGTTCAGCGCCATGAGTTATGCGGAGCTTTCCGCGCGTTATCCCCTGAGCGCCGGTGAAGCGGTGTATGTCCAACAGGGCTTTGGCTGGGCGCCGCTGTCGGCCTTTGTCGGTCTGTTAATCGTGTTGATGGGCATAGTTTCATGCGCGGCGATTACCCGCGGGGCGGTGGGCTACCTGGCGGAGCTCGTAGTGCTGCCCGAGCCCTTGGTGATCATCCTGATACTCTGCCTGTTGGGAGGGCTGGCGATCTGGGGCATCGGCGTCTCGGTAAAGGTGGCCAGTCTGATCACACTGGTGGAGATTCTGGGGCTGCTGATCGTGCTCTGGGTGGGAAGGGACGCTCTGCTGGAGCTTCCTGTACGCTGGCCTGAACTGTTGCCTGCCGCTGATCAGGGCGTGTGGGCCGGTATTCTGCTGGGCGCCTTGCTGGCCTTCTATGCCTTCATCGGTTTCGAGGACATGGTGAATATTGCCGAGGAGGTGGTGGAGCCGCAGGTGAATCTGCCCAGAGCGATACTCCTGGCATTGTTGATCACGGTGCTGCTGTACAGTGCCGTGACCCTGGTGGCGGTGCTGAATGTCGCACCGCAACGGCTCGCGGTAAGTGATGCCCCGTTGGCCCTGATCTATCGGGAAACCACCGGCAGCGAGCCGCTGTTCATCGCGGGGATATCTCTGTTTGCAGTACTCAATGGAGTACTGATCCAGATCATCATGGCGTCCCGCGTCCTGTATGGAATGGCTGGACAGGGCTGGGCGCCAGGCCTGCTCGCCAGGGTCTCCGGCAGGACGCAAACACCTGTTGCATCGACCCTGCTGGTGAGCTCGATGGTGATGCTGTTTGCCTTCTGGTTGCCGCTGGTGATGCTGGCGAAAATCACCAGCTTTATTGTGCTGGTGATTTTCTGCCTGATCAATCTGGCGTTATGGAGTATCAAGCGCCGTGACCCTGCGCCGACTGGGATCAGGGTCTTCCCTGCTTACATCCCTGTAATCGGCTTTTTAGCTTCGCTGCTGTTTCTGGGGTACAGCTTGTGGGTACTGGCGGCTGGCTGGTGAAGGCTGGCAGTCTGCTGGCTGGACTCCGTGCAAATCGATCAGCGGTGCTTTTTACCGACGTGCTCCATGTGGCGCAGCCAGCTGGTGAACATCGAGCTGACAGAACCGTTGCCGGCGCGGCGGCCCTTGAAGGTCTGGAAACAGCCCTCGTCTTCCTCGGCAAGTCGAGCCGAGCCGATGTTCAGAAAAAAGAAGATGAGGAATACATCCAATACAATGGCACCCACTGCGATCGGAGTATAGATAATCAGGTCCCGTGAGATCCAGTTCAGGATAGGTGCATGGTAGGCCACTCCCAGGTAGAGTGTGCCAAAAAAGAGGACCGCGGCCAGCAGTGAAAAGAGGTCAGCCAGCCACTCGTGGCGTCGGGTGTAGCCCTTGATGTTTTTGCACACAGACATGGCTTTTCTCCGATTTCATTCTTAGTATAATTATTTTGTCAACAATAGCCTTTGTAAGGTTTCATCATTTTTTCGGAAAGTCAAGCGTGCGCGTTGCTGATGATCGTGAGCCACTGGTCTGTCGTGTATAGTGAACGCCTTTAAATTTCATGGCTTGAAGAATTGGGGGAGTTGCGTGGAAATCATTGCTGGCCTTATTAAAGAGCTGAACAGTCTGGTCTGGGGGCCGGTGATGCTGGTGCTTATTCTGGGCACCGGGTTTTTTCTCATGGCCGGCCTGAAGCTGATGCCGCTGGCCAAGCTGGGTTATGGCTTTCGCATGCTCTGGCAGGGCCGCAAAGGCACAGGAGAGGGTGAGATTACTCCCTTCAACGCCCTGATGACCTCCCTCTCCGCCACTATCGGCACCGGTAATATCGCCGGAGTCGGCACCGCTATCGCCCTGGGGGGGCCTGGGGCGCTGTTCTGGATGTGGTGCACCGCCCTGGTCGGTATGGCCACCAAATATGCAGAGGCAGTGCTGGCGGTGCGCTATCGTGAGGTTGATGAGCAGGGCAACCATGTCGGTGGCCCCATGTACTACATCAAGAACGGCCTGGGCAGCGGCTGGGCCTGGCTGGGTACGCTGTTTGCGATTTTTGGCGCCCTGGCGGGCTTCGGCATCGGCAACACCGTGCAGGCCAACTCGGTGGCGGATGTGCTGCAGACCAACTTCGCGATCAAGCCGGCCTACACCGGTCTGGTGATGGCGGTGCTGACTTTTCTGGTGCTGTTGGGGGGCGTCAGGCGCATAGCCGATGTGGCCGGTAAGCTAGTGCCTTTCATGGCGATCGCCTATCTGCTGGGTGGCCTGCTGGTATTGCTGCTCAATTTCACCGCGATTCCGGCAGCCGTGGTGCAGGTCATTCATCTCGCATTTACCCCTACCGCTGCAACCGGTGGTTTTGCCGGCGCGGCCGTCTGGGCGGCGATCCGCTTCGGTGTCGCCCGCGGCATCTTTTCCAACGAGGCGGGTCTGGGCAGCGCCCCCATCGCCCATGCGGCCGCCGTGACCAACAGCCCGGTGCGACAGGGCAGTATCGCCATGCTCGGCACATTCATCGATACCCTGATCATCTGCTCCATCACCGGTCTGGCCATAGTGGTGACAGGCGCCTGGACCAGCGGCGAGACCGGCGCGGCGCTATCCTCGATGGCCTTCGAACGGGCGCTGCCCGGCTTCGGCGGTTACATGGTGAGCTTCGGTCTGGCGATATTCGCCTTCACCACCCTGCTGGGCTGGAGCTTCTATGGCGAGAAGTGTACCGAGTATCTGTTCGGGGTGAAGGCGATCACCCCGTTCCGCATACTCTGGGTACTGATGATCCCGGTGGGGGCGATGGCCCAGGAGCAGCTCAAACTCGTCTGGTTGATGGCGGATACCCTGAATGCCCTGATGGCGGTACCCAATCTGGTGGCGCTTTTGCTGCTGAGCCCAGTGGTGTTCAAGTTGACTCGGGATTACTTCAAAGCCTAACACGCCGCCCGATGGCGGAAGGTGCTGCGCTTTTCCGCCCTACAGGGCTGACCCGAGACTATTTTTCTGAAAAATGATGGTCGGTCAAGCGAGGCCTTTTGAGCGATTTAGCATGCATGCCCACCCTGATGGTTGAGTCGCATGGATCTGTTGCCGAGATGCGATGCATCATTAATAGTTGGGAACGCGGCTAACTCATAGCAGGAAAACGAAGGCTCAGCAGTTACAATAGCTCTCCATGCAGCGCGCACAAAATATTTTAAAAACCACTTTTGGTTACGCTAGCTTCCGTCACAACCAGGCGGAGATCATCCGCGAGCTGCTGGAAGGACGGGATGCCCTGGCTTTGATGCCGACGGGTGGGGGCAAGTCCCTCTGTTACCAGATCCCGGCGCTGGTGCGGCCCGGGGTGGGGGTGGTGATCTCGCCATTGATCGCGCTGATGCAGGATCAGGTGGATGCGCTGATCCAGCTCGGCATCCGCGCCGCCTTTCTCAATTCCAGTCTGGATGCGCAGAGCATCCGCGCTACCGAGCAGGCGCTGCAGGCGGGGGAGCTGGATCTGCTCTACATCGCCCCGGAGCGGCTGCTCAACGAGCGCACCCTGAGTCTGCTGGAGCAGATCCCCGTCGCCCTGTTCGCCATCGACGAGGCCCATTGCGTCTCCCAGTGGGGGCACGATTTCCGTAAGGACTACCAGCGTCTCTCGATATTGCATGAGCGCTATCCCCAGGTGCCCAGGATCGCCCTCACCGCCACCGCCGATGAGCGCACCCGTGAGGAGATCATCCAGCAGTTGGGTCTGGGACAGGCGCAGGTCTTCCTCAACAGCTTCGACAGGCCGAATATCCGCTACGCCCTGGCGGAAGGGCAGAATGCCCGGGAAGAGCTGTGGCGTTTCCTGCAGCGGGATCACCCCAACGATGCGGGTATCGTCTACTGCCTGTCGAGAAAAAAGGTCGAGCAGATTGCCGATTGGTTGAGCGCCAAGGGGCGCACCGCGCTGCCCTATCACGCCGGGTTGCCTGCCGAGCTGCGGCGCCGCCACCAGACCCGCTTCCTGAGGGATGAGGGGGTGATCATCGTCGCCACCATCGCCTTCGGCATGGGAATAGATAAACCGGATGTGCGCTTCGTCGCGCATCTTAATCTGCCGAAGAGCGTCGAGGCCTACTACCAGGAGACCGGCCGCGCCGGGCGGGATGGCCTGCCCGCCGACGCCTGGATGGCCTATGGCCTGCAAGATGTGATTACCCTGCGTCAGTTCACCCTGGATTCGGATGCGGAGGAGCAGTTCAAGCGCATCGCCCACTACAAGCTGGAGGCGATGCTGGGGCTGTGCGAACTCACCAGCTGCCGCCGCCAGACCCTGCTGGCCTACTTTGGCGAAACCCTGGCCAAGCCCTGCGGCAATTGCGACAACTGCCTCAGTCCACCGGAGACCATGGATGGCATGGAACTGGCGCAGAAGGCCCTCTCCTGTGTCTACCGCACCGGTCAGCGGTTCGGGGTGAACTATGTGGTGGATGTACTGCGCGGCAAGGAAGATGAGCGTATCCAGCGTTTCGGCCATGACCGGCTCTCCACCTATGGGATTGGCGGGGAGCTCTCGACCAGTGAGTGGCGCAGCCTGTTCCGCCAGTTGATCGCCCAGGGCTTTCTGGATATCGATCTGGGCGGGCATGGCGCACTGCGCCTGACAGAAAAGAGCCGGCCGTTGCTGCGGGGTGAGCAGAGCCTGACCCTGCGCAGGCAGCGCAAGCAGGACAAAGAGAAACCGAAGCGCAGTGGTAAGTTGCTGGAGCTGCGCAGCTGCGACCAACCTCTGTTCGAGTCGCTGCGCGCCCTGCGCCTGCAACTGGCGGAGCAGCAGGGGGTGCCGCCCTATGTGATCTTCCACGATACCACGCTCAGCGAGATGGCCCGCAAGCGTCCCGCTGGGCTACAGGAGATGGCCTTTATCAGCGGGGTGGGTGAGAGCAAGCTGGCGCGCTATGGACAACAGTTTCTGTTGCGCATCCATGAGCATCCCCTGCCGGAACTGCTGCGCAACAATCTCAGCGACACGGTGAACGAAACCCTCTGGCTGCTGCACTCCGGACAGGATGCCGAGGCCATTGCACAACAACGCGAGATCAAGATCAGCACGATCTACAACCATTTTGCCGATGCAGTGGAGGTGGGTTTGCTGGACCCGCGGCAGGTACTGCCCCTGGATGAGGAGGACTATGCGCAGATCGCCTCTATGATGGATCAGCTGGATGCCTGCGAAGAGGGGCGTCTGAAGCCGGTTTTCGATGCTCTCGACGGGGCATGGGACTACGGCATATTGAAATGCGTGATGGCGGCGGAGTGTGGTTGACACGCCCCGAAGGAGTGTTGGACAGTTTTTGAAGGCGGCGTAATACCGCGTTCCCTATATTCAGCGCAGTATCAGATTTAAGTAATAGCAAAGCGCTGTTTGAGATAGCGGATGATATCTGCTGACTCATACAGCCATTGGGGTTCGCTGCCCTGTCGCTCGATGCGCAGGCAGGGGGTCTGCAGTTTGCCGCCAAACATCCTCAGCTCATCATGAAACAGCGGGTTGTGGGTGGCGTCCCGCAGTTCGATATTCAGCTGCAGCTTGCGCATCACTCGCCGCACCTTGAAGCAGTATGGACAGCCGGAGAACTGGTAGAGGCTGAGCTGGCGGGTTGCTGCATCGACCTGGTGCTGCCGTTCCGGGGAGCGCTGTTTCAGGGGCCGCCCGGTGAGCAGTGACAGCAGTCTGGCCGGAAGCCCCATCAACTCTGTTTTGAGCCGCCCAGGCATTCGGGTGATTCCCTGACCGTGCCGCCATGGTTAAACCAGTCTTCCGGGGTCATGGTATGCATGGTCAAGGCATGCACACCACCCTGCAGCTCCTCCGCCAGTACTTTGTTGACCTGACGGTGACGGGCAAGCAGCGCTTCACCTTCGAATGCGTTGCTCACCACAACCACCTTGAAGTGGGATTCCGAGCCCTTGGGCACGTTATGGTTGTCACTTTCATTGATGACCTCCAGGTGCAGGGGGGAAAAGGCGGCCTGGAGTTTCTGTTGAATGGTCTCTTGCGTAGTCATGATGGGTTTCCGCTGGATAATTTAAAAAATTATAACCGCAAGCGGTACCCGGGTGGAGTTATCCTCTTCTGATTGCAGGGTTTTCGCGGTGGCGCGGTTGCTGAAACACCCTCACTAGAGTTGCAGGGTCTCGCGCACGAAGGGGATGGTCAGTCTGCGCTGGGCGGCGAGGGAGGCGTAATCGAGCTGTTCAACCAGTCTGACGAGCGAATGGATGTCTCTGGGCAGGCGATGCAACAGAAAGAGTGCGATCTCCGGGGTGAGTTTAAGCCCGCGCTGCTCTGCGCTGCGTATCAACAGTTCCATGCGCCCCGCATCGTCCAGGGCGATCAGATGATAGCAGGGACCCCAGGTGAGGCGAGAGGCAAGATCGGGCAGGTCTATCGCCAACTGGCCCGGGGGCGCATCTGCAGCCACCATCAGATGCGCGTTTTTATCACGCAACTGATTGAAAAGATTAAATAAGGCGAGTTCCCAGTCAGCCTTGCCCGCGAGTTGTTCCAGATCATCGAGGCACACCAGGTGCATGGCTTCCAGACCATCCAGCATCCCTGGAGCCAGCTCGGATATCTCTCCGAGGGGAATATAGGCTGCTGGATGCCCCGCATCACTCTGTTCCCGGCAGGCGGCCTGCAGCAGGTGGCTCTTGCCGCAGCCCCGTTCACCCCAGAGGTAGATGAAGGGATCCTGGTTCAGCTTGATGCGGCTGACGGCTTCTCCATTCTGGGTGCCGATAAAGCCGCTGAAATCGACTCTGGGTTTGAGCTCGATGCCGAGGGGTAACTGGCTGGACATCAGTTGCCTGTGGCAAGCTGTCTGGCGGTCTCGGCAACCCGTCTGCCCTGGGTGCGGCAGATCCGCTTCTCATCATCACTCAGCGGCAGTTTGCTCTCCGGACCCGCCAGATGACTGGCGCCATAGGGGGTGCCGCCGCTGGTGGTATGCAGCAGTGTGGTCTCACTGTAGGGTACGCCGAGCAGCAGCATGCCGTGGTGCATCAAAGGCAGCATCATCGCGAGCAGCGTGCTTTCCTGACCGCCGTGCAGGCTTGAGGTTGAGGTAAAGACCGAGGCGGGTTTGCCGATCAGCGCACCGGTCATCCACAGCTGGCTGGTCTGGTCGAGAAAATATTTGAGCGGGGCGGCCATGTTGCCGAAACGGGTCGGGCTGCCCATGATCAGGCCGCTGCACTCCCGCAAGTCATCCAGGCTGGCGTAGGGTGCGCCGCTCTCCGGGATCGTATCCTGGGTGGCCTCGCAGACAGTCGAGACGGCCGGCACGGTGCGTAATCGGGCGGTCATGCCGTCCACTTCTTCCACGCCCCGAGCCATCTGGCGCGCCATCTCGGCGGTGGCGCCATAGCGGCTGTAGTAGAGGATCAGAATCTCGGCCATCAGATGATCTCCAGTACTTTTTCCGGTGGGCGGCCAATCGCGGCCTTACCGTTGTTGATGACGATGGGGCGTTCGATCAGTTTGGGGTGTGCGAGCATGGCGTCGATCAACTGGTCGCGGTTCAAGGCTGGGTCAGAGAGGTTGAGCGCTTTATACTCCGGCTCTTTTTTGCGCATCAAGTCGCGGGGCTGCATGCCCAGCATGTCAAGAATCCTCTCCAGCATGGCGCGATCCGGGGGTGTCTTCAGATATTCCACTACGTCGGGCTCGATACCGTGGTCCTTCAGGACCTGCAGGGTCTGACGGGATTTACTGCAACGGGGATTGTGGTAGATCTCCACGCTCATGGCTTCGCGCTCCTGGGTAAAAGGGGCATTGTAACCAGCAGTTTCGGTGCTCTCCAAGGTTTAACCCAAAAAATTCACCTGTTCGCTGAAAATAACAACTAACTCTCTGTGAACTGGAAAGGGTTGGAAGTTGTGGTATGTGCAGCATGAAACCAGGGAATGCCGAACGCGCCCTGGTACCGATAGCGTCGCCCGGAGCTGGTTTTTCTCGATCATCAATAGCTGCGGCTATGCACCGCCGGGGTTGGGTCTGTGGCATACTTTTACGTCTACCTACCCATTGCAGGGATCAAATCGGAATGACACAGGATTTAATGGCGTATGTCAGGCTCTATCTGCGGCGTGTCAAACAGTTCAGCGCGTTGTTGCTGCACCATTTTATGAAGGATGGCGGAATGCAGCACGCGGCAGCGCTCACCTATACCACGCTGCTGTCCCTGGTGCCCTTGATGACGGTGATGCTGGCGCTTTTTTCCTCATTTCCCGCATCAGAGCTGATGGCTGTGCAGATCGAAGATTTTATCTTCGAAAATTTTGTTCCGGCGGCCGGTGAAGCAGTGCATGAGCATCTGCGTAATTTCAGCAGCAAGGCGGCGCGCCTGAGTGGCGTGGGCTTTATCTTTCTCATCCTGGTGGCGTTGTTGCTGATGGGGAATATCGACAAGGCCTTCAATGCCATCTGGCATGTGCAGCGTAAGCGCAACCCGATAGCCACCTTTATGGTCTATTGGGCGATCCTCTCGCTGGGGCCGATTCTCATCGTGGCCAGTGTGGGTGCAACCTCCTATCTGGTTTCGATCCCTTTCTTCACCGTTGATGAAGCCGTGGTGCAATTACGCACCCGCCTGTTGGGGGGTATGCCTGTGGCGATCTCGGCGCTGGCTTTCTCCCTGCTCTATGCGTTGGTGCCGAATCGGGTCATCCCGCTTCGGCATGCCCTGGCGGGTGGTGTTTTGGCGGCGCTTCTGTTTGAAGTGGCGAAACGCGGATTTGCCTCCTATGTCACCCATTTCCCGACTTACGAGGCCATTTATGGCGCCATGGCGGTGGTTCCGATCTTTCTGATCTGGCTCTATCTCTCCTGGCTGGTGACATTGCTGGGTGCTGAATTCACTTACTGTCTGGGCATCTTTCGGGACGACTGGCATATTTCAATGAGCCGCAGAGGTAATGATTTTCTCTCGTCAATCCGGTTGTTGAGGCATCTGCGGGAGGCGCAGCAGGAGGGCAATGCGCTCAGTTGTCACGAGCTGGCGAAGCGCGATCCGGAACTGGCGGAAGAGCAGCTGGACAGTCTGCTGAAGGCATTGCAGAAGGCCAGGTTGGTGCTGCGCACAGAAGACAAATCCTGGGTCCTGTCCCGGGATCTACATCAGATTAAGCTCATCGATCTCTATCTGGCGGCGCCTTTTGTGTTGCCGGACCGGGGGGGACTGGAGGTGGCGTCACCCCGTCTGGCGCAACTGATGATCCAGCTGGATGGGGAAATCCGTAAAGGCATGGATTGTCCGATGGATGAGCTACTCTAAGGGTTTGCTGTTTGATGCGGGAAAGGTGAGGCCAGAGTCTCTCTGGAGATAGAGTAGCTATGCCCCTAGACCCGGGCGACTCGATAGCGTTCAAATGTCGCGGTAATTTCCGCAAGGTGAATGGGTGAAATGACAGGGGAGGGAATCATCTCCTCCACCCGGTATTGCTGGCCGATCTTCAATAAGTCCCTTGGGATCAGTAGTGAACTGCGCTCAATGCCGCCATGATCGATGTACAGAGCAGGCAGATTGATCGGTTCCTGGTCGTTCTCCAACGGCTCAGCCTGAATGGATAGGGGAATCACCCTGCCATTTATAAACTGCAGGCCGATTTCCAGCAGTGAGTCCTCTTTCAGCAGGGCGCGCCGGATGATGCCGAGTTTCATGTCCCCGCGCTTGTTGCTGCCTGGTTTTGTGATCAGTGCGATCTCTCCGACCTGGGGGAGCGAGGCGAGGGGGAGGTTAAGCTGCAGCGCCACTCCAGAGCGACTTTGGTTGCATCGCCAGGAGTCGATTGGTGGATATTCGGATGCCTGCTGATTTCCGGTTGCCGATTGGATAGTGACCGAGAACGATTCCTGCTGCGCAGTTGGCGGGTCGGCGGCCGCCTCCCGCGCTGAGAGTTGGCGATGGATTTCCTGGAGTCCCAGAGTGAGCTTGACCTGGCCGGAAGTTGCATGGCGTTCACTGTCCCGTTGCAGGCGGATGTGCCAGGACTTAAGTATGCGTCGCACCAGGTTGGCGGCCAGTTTGGTGGTCAACCCCTGCAATCCTGGTGGCTTCATGGCATTCGGCTGTTCAATGATGCGCAGGTGCTGATGCAGCCGTTGGCTGATTGGAACGATATCAAGCAGGCAGAAACGGGGCTCGGTTAAGCCTTCCATTCCATCGGGATCGAATTGATGGGGTGGGACCTCACCCAATCTATCGATCACATAGTGTCCCCCGGATTCCAAGGATGCATCGAGGGCAGTGAACGGAGCAATTTCCGCAAACTGATTGAGATAACCGAAAACCACCCGGGCTTCACCTATTTGCAGGTGACAGGGATCCAGAAGTGACAGCAGCAGGATCAGTTTGGTTTGGTGTGAGATACTGGCGATGGGCTGCTCAGGGTCGTCCTGAGGCGCATTCTGAAGCTTGAGTTCTTCGGCCAGTGTATGGAGCCGCATCAGGTCCTTTCTGGGAGAACCGATTCGGCAATCATACTCTTCGCAGGCAAACAGATACTCAAGCGCAATAAATTTTATGGTGAAATAGATGTAGCCGGCGAGCCGTTTGCGCTGCTTTTCGGAGGAAATTTCATGCACAGATGAATTGACCAGGTGCAGATAGCCATAGGCCATCTCGCGCATCAATTGCCGTTTGACTCTGATGGGTAATGGGTTTTTCTGTTCTGATGAAACATGAGAGAGGCGGGTGCTGGGGGAGAGGTAGATCTCCATCAGCTCGGCGCGTTTTTTGACTTGCCCTGGAAAGCGGTTGAGTCTGCTCAGGCTGGTTATGACTGCCGCAGCAAGCTGCTGCAGATTGGCAAACGGCAGGCCTGCAGCCCACTGGCGCAGTTGTCCCGGATGAGTTTCCACCAGTGGATTCTCAAATGGATCAGGCGGCGGGACCTCGAAGCTGGCGTATTGAGCGTTCGACCTGCGCTTGTGGAAAAAATTTAACATCTAATGGGTAGCTGGATGCTCGTTCCTATTAAATACCATACCTGGAATCCATAGATACATCGTTGAGTGAAGTCAAAGTCAAAAGAGTGATAGTTTTAATGAGTTTATTTCATTATTGTAGCGAATTCGCTCTGCTGGGCCTCGATTGTATAACCAACGCATTCCAATAAGCTTTTATGCCACTTGGAATCGGTGCTTGGTGAATGGATCATCTTGTGGTTTCTGGTAATTGCACCTCGAGGAATTAAGCCAGAGAATATCGGTCTGATAAAACACCTGTGTTTTTGGAGAACTCAATGAATCTGATTCCATGGCAACTGCGATCCTTATTTCTTATCTGTCTCGGGGTATACAGCCTTCACGCCGTGGCAGAGCCGGTGGATTTTGAACTGCCTGGATTGGATGGCAAGCTGCACCGCCTCTCTGATTACCGGGGTAAGTGGGTGCTGGTCAATTACTGGGCCACCTGGTGTCCACCCTGTCGGGAAGAATTACCCGAACTGGAGGTATTCTACAACAATCACAAGGATGAAGATGCCGTGGTGATCGGTGTGGACATGGAGAACATCAATGAAGATCGGTTGCGCAAGTTTGTCGACAAGCAGTTTCTCAGTTTTCCGATCCTGATGAGCAAGCCTGTCGCGCGTTCTGAACTGGGTGCGATACCGGGGTTGCCTACATCATTCCTGATTGATCCAACTGGTGAGGTGGCCGCCCGGCAGGTTGGCCCCGTGACCGCTGAAGATCTTGAGCAATTTATCGAACAACAGCAACAGCAGCAGGAGTGACAGACAGCCATGGCGTTTCTGAAACAATCACTGTTAGTGGGGCTTTTGCTGCTGGGGTTTAACAGCCAGGCAGCGGTGCGGGATCCAGCTGAGTACTTTTTCGATCAATCGTTGGGGGACTTTCGCGAAGAGCTCGAGACCGCCCGTGACGCAGGTAAGAAAGGTATACTCATCATGTTTGAGATGGATGAGTGCCCGTTTTGTCACCGGATGAAGAAAACGGTGCTCAATCAATCTGAGGTACAGGATTATTACAAACAAAATTTCCTGATTTTCAGTGTCGATATCGAAGGTGATGTGCTGATAACTGACTTTGCCGGGCAATCTGTATCCCAGAAGGACTTTGCGTTCAAGCAGCACCGGGTCAGGGCGACCCCGGTATTTGGCTTTTTTGATCTGGATGGCAAACTGATCACGCGCTACACAGGCGCCACGACTGATCTGCGCGAATTCCTCTGGTTGGGAGAGTTTGTTGTGGACGGGCATTACCTGAGCACCAACTTTTCACGCTATAAAAGGCAGAAGAAAGAGGAGCTAAGGCAGCAGTGATAGGGCTTCAAGCCCTGTTGTCGGGCAGTTTGCTGATGGTTGTTTCCGCCACTGCATTTTCCACGGCGGGACAGGAGCCGCTGCCCTCGCCGCTAACCCTGGAGCAGGCATTGAGCCTGGCGGATCAGGCGCATCCGGCGCATGACCTTGCCGCTGCAAATCTCGAGCTTGCCATTGCGGAGCGCGCTGAGGTGAAGGCCGGAGACGACTTCGAACTGGGGTTGACTGCTGCGTTGAGCGCCGTGGATCCCTCTCCCAGCGCTGAGGACCAGTCACGCAACGACAGTTGGGCAAGGTTGGGGCTGAGTAAGCTGCTGTATGACTCGGGCCGCACGGATCGGGCTCTTGGCGCGGCGGATGCGAAGCTGAAGAGCCGCCATTCGCGCTTGCTGGATGTCAGGCAGCAGCGGCAACTTGAAGTGATGGCGCGTTTTTTTGATGTGCTGCTCGCTGATCTCGAATATGCCCGTAACAATGAGGCAATGTCGATCGCGTATGTCAGCATGGATCGTGCGCGCCAGCGCAACGAGTTGGGACAATTCTCGGATATCGATCTCCTCGAGCTGGAAAATCGTTATCAGCAGTCACGCCGCCAACTGCAGGGCAGTCAGAATAAACAGCGCATCACTCGTTCCCTGCTTGCGGTCAGTCTGAACCGGCCGGATGATCTGCCGGCTGAACTGGCTAAGCCAAAAGACGCGCCAGCTTATCAAACAGAGGAGATTGACCCTCTTATCCGGCAGGTGCTTGACGGCAACCCGGGCCTGCAGGCATTAAGGGCCGAGGTGGAGTCAGTCGAGCAGGCGCTTTGGGCGGCAGAGACCGAGGACAATCCCCTGATTCGAGGTGAACTAGCGGTGGCTGCCTATAATCGGGACCTTGGGGGACGCAATCCTTTAACTGCGTCGATCGTGGTAGAAGTGCCGCTGTTTACCGGCAGCAGGGTCGATGCAAAAAAAGCCGTGCAACGGGCCCGCTTACGGGAACAGCGCGCCAAATTGGCTGCCTATGAGCTCGATCTTCGGCAGCAGATTCTTGAATACTGGCTGGAACAGCAGCGCTTGCAGATCCGCAAGCAGGAGTTGATCGTGACCGGTGACTTTCGCGACCTCTATCTGGAACGCAGCCGTGCGCTGTATGATCTGGAGGTCTCGACGGATTTGGGTGATGCGATGGTGCAGATTGCCGACCTGCATTTGCAACAGGCGGAAAATGAGTTTCAACTGCGTCTGATAAACGCAAAGCTCACGGCCCTGGCCGGTAAACTGCTAGCCCCAGAGAACATAGAAAAAACCGATAAGTGAGGAGTAACGCGTCATGTTTCGAATACTACTCTTGTGCAGCCTGGCGATAAGCGGTGAGTTACTCGCAAGGGACCTGCCGGCAGTGCTCGATTGGCAGCAACGGGTGGAGTTGGGTACGCTGGTGGATGGCGTGGTGAATAAGGTCAACGTTACGGCAGGACAGTCTGTTACCCGCGGCACGCTACTGATCGAGTTGGATCAACGCGCGATCCAGGCCAGGCTGGCCTGGGCGGAAGCCCGTGCGGCGGCTGCCAAACTGCAGCAGGACGAGGCGCGGCGAGAACTGGACCGTGCACTGGATCTTTATGACAGAACGCTGATCTCTGATCATGAGCGCAAACAGGCTGAGGTCGATGCGGCTAAGGCGGATGCACTGGTGCACCTGGCTGAAGCGGAGTTGACGCATATCCGCATCGAGCGTGAGTATGGCCGGATCAAAGCTCCCTTCGATGGCGTGGTGATTGGCCTTGATGTCTACCCGGGGAAGGCGCTGGTGAATCATCTACAGTCACAGCCAGTGGTAACTCTGGTTGATGTGAGCCGGATGAAGGCTGTGTCGCAAGTGGATGAGGCTACCGCAATGGAGCTGAAGCACGGTCAGCAGGTCAAGGTGGGTGTGCGAGGTGAATGGCTGGCGGGTGAAATCTCGTCAATCGGTTTGGAACCTGTAGCAGACTTGGCTGGCACGGTCTATGCGGTGGAAGTGCTGTTTACCCCTTCGCAGCAGGGGCAGTTAAGGGCAGGTGAATCGGGCATGGTGCGCCTCGGTGAGTGAGGAAATGAAAAATTCACACCCGGTCTGCTACCGTTGTATCGTGGCGGGACGCGTGCAGGGCGTGTTCTATCGAGCGACCACAAGATATGAAGCCCAGCAACGGGGTATTACAGGGTACGCAAAAAATCTGCCGGATGGCCGGGTTGAAGTGGTTGCCTGTGGTGAGCCTTCCGCTGTGGAAGGACTCTGTGAATGGCTGCGCAACGGACCGGATAATGCACAGGTTACAGGTGTTGCCTGTGAGGTGGTCGACTGGCAGACTTTTCCGCTGTTTTCGATTATCTGATCAGACCTGCTTCCGGCGTCGGCACAAGCCGGCCTGCACACGTTTGCACTGATTGGCTCGTTTACTCAGCCGTACTTTCGCTGCCAAGGTGCAGCGGGCGGAAAACAGCAGGTTTACCATTGATCATCACTGGCTCCTCTGAATCACCCGGCAACGCTGGAGCCGGTATGGGCGGCAGCGGTGCCTGGGCGGCGGGTGACGCCGCTTCAATCGGCGTTGCTGGGAGGGGGGCGGTTTCCATGGCATTGGGTTGCAGCGGCGTCACCGGGCGGAAGTTGTATCCTGACTGTTGGCTGCTTGCATCGGGGATGGATGGTCGCATGCCAGGGTCCGCTGGCGTGGCCGGCTGCGCATGCGTATCGTCTGGCCTGACAGGAATTGTTTCGACGGATTGAGGGGGTGCGTTGACTGCTTGGCCGGCGGCTGCGCCACTCTGTATGGATGGCCCGGGATAATATGGTTGAGGCCCGTAGGGAATTGGAACTGCCGGTGGATAAGCATATGGCGCTCCCGGATAGCCGGGCAGAGGTGGCCTGTGAAGAGGTGGGCGCATCCTGTGGCGATCATGGCGGCGTCTGTCTGATGAGCCGAACATCCGCATCGGTGACGGCATCTCTTTCACTACATCCAGCGGATTAAAACCGTCATCCCTGTCCCTGGGGCGATAAGCTTCAGCCTGAACGTAATTTACTGCTGTGAGAGCGCAGCAGAGGGTTACCCAGAGTGCACGCATCTTTATGACATCCTCTTAGACGTATTACTCGATCCGAGTAATATAAGCTGCTCACAGGCATCATGTAAAACTCCACGTTATGAATCTACCTCCACTGGTCAATGGTTTAATTGTCAATCGCTATAAACGATTTTTAGCGGATGTGGAATTGGCGGATGGCCGGATAGTCACCGCGCATTGTCCCAATACCGGTAGTATGCGTGGGTGCTGGAAACCCGGTGCGTCGGTGCAGCTGAGTTACAGTGATAATCCCAAACGTAAACTTGCCTGGACCCTGGAGCGGGTGGATATGGGGCAAGGTTGGATTGGGGTGCATACTGGTCGGACCAATCCGGTGATTGGCGAGGCCCTCAGAGAAAACCGCATCCCTGGTCTTACGGGCTACGAAAATATACAGAGTGAAGTGGTTTTCGACGCGCCAGGGTTTGAGCGTTCCAGGTTCGATTTTCTGCTCACTCAGGGGTTGGCGTCGGATGGCTGGGTTGAAGTGAAAAATGTAACCCTTTGGGAGGGCAGGCGGTTGCTGTTTCCAGATGCCGTCACTCAGCGGGGTCGTAAGCACCTGGAGTTGCTGGCTGAGGCCTGTCGTATGGGGTATCGCGGGATCATGATCTATGCCGTGAATCGCCCGGAAGGTGATTTGTTCTCGCCCGCGGATGAGATTGATCCTGTTTACGGCGATACGTTACGTAGGGTGGTCAGGACTGGAGGGGTGGAAATCATTGCGGTACGCATCGTGCATCTTCCGCAGGCCCTCAGTGTGGGTGATGCTGTGGCGGTTGATCTGGGATGACTCGACCCTGAAATAGGGCCTTATCGAAGCGCTCTAGTAGCCGATCGAAGCCAGATCAAGCCCAATGGGAATTTCCGACAGCAGGTTTATTTGACTGTGTATCTCGCCATCTGGCGTTAGACCCAACCAGCGAAATCCTGGTGGACAGGCGTCAATCCCGAATTCATCCTGGCCGGCGATGAACTGAATACAGGTGGATGGCGTGCCCATCAGTCTGATGCGTCCGTGCACGCCTTCGAATTCCTGATGGATATGCCCGCAAAGGACCCCTTTTACCTGGGGATGGCGGTCGATGATAGACATGAAACTGTCGGTGTTATCCAGGCCGATACTATCAATCCAATGGCTGCCAACAGGTACGGGCTGATGATGCATGCATACCAGGGTGTGTTTATCTGCATGACGTGAGAGTTCTTCAGCCAGCAGGGCGAGTTGACGCTCGGTAAGATTGCCCCCGGTCTCTCCGGGAATTGTGGAGTCGAGAAAAATGAGTGACCAGCCATTGAGTTGCACGCTCGTGGTGGTGTGCACATTGCCTTGATTGAGCAACTGGTTCATTTTTCCAGGAATGTCGTGGTTTCCCGGCAGACAGTAGGTGGGAGCGCCTATCTCCGACAGGCGCGAGCGTAGTCTCGTGTATCCTGCGTCTGAGGCATCGTGCACCAGGTCTCCAGTGGCAAGCACCAGATCCGGCCGGCCCATGGTCCTCTGGGCGAGGGATATGACCTGGTCAAGGGTATTCAGGGTATTCAGACCAAGCAGGCATTGAGTCGGGTCAGCGTAAAGGTGGCAATCGGTCAATTGCAGCACCTTCAGGCTCCCTTCCGGCAGCCCCACGAAGGGATCTGTGGGATGCTTTGGATTGCTACCTTTAAATTGGTCCATGGTTCTTGAAATGTGGTGGCCGGATTAAATGACCAGGTACGTCTCCCAATCAATTTTATGCAGAATATAGTAGTTCAGTTCTTGTCCAAGGGACAATGCAGCCGCCCACTTTTCGCTCATTGATGTATTAATGTATGAATTATTGCACAAATTCATGTTGTTTAAGCTAGGGGGAAGGTGTGTTAATTGCGATTAGTTTTTTCTATCGATAAGGCTAAACTGACCAATATGACTCTCAACGAACTCAAGTACATTGTAGCCGTGGCCCGGGAGCGTCACTTTGGACGCGCGGCAGAGGCCTGCTATGTCAGTCAGCCAACCTTGTCTGTGGCGGTCAAAAAACTGGAACATGAACTGGGCGTGGGGCTGTTCGAGCGAGGCCCTGGCGAGGTGAGCGTCACACCGGCCGGCGAACCGATTGTTTCTCAGGCTCAGCGGGTGCTGGAAGAAGCTGGCAGACTTCGACAATTGGCCTCACAGAGCAAGGATCAGCTGATAGGGCCGTTGCGCGTTGGCGCGATCTTTACAGTAGGTCCCTATCTGTTTCCAAATCTGGTCTCCGAACTCAGCCGGCAGGCAAGTAAAATGCCGTTGGTGATCAGGGAGCATTTCACCGGAATCCTGACCGAACAGCTTAAACGCGGCGATCAGGATGCCATCATCATTTCACTCCCCTACGAGGAACCCGGGATTCAGACCCGGCCCCTCTATGATGAGCCATTCTCAGTGCTCCTCCCGGCTGATCACCCGCTGACTCATGAGGTATCCATCGCACCCCGCCAGCTGCAGGGTGAAAACGTCCTGCTGTTGGGAGAGGGCCACTGTCTGCGTGATCAGATACTGGAGATATGTCCGGAGTGTCTGCTAGGGCATTTCCGTGAAGAGGGCCTGCAGCGTAATCTGGAAGGCTGCTCGCTGGAGACCATTCGCTGTATGGTCGCCAGCGGTATTGGCATAACCGTTTTGCCGGATACCGCTGCAGACAACCGTCAGATACCTGAGGGCATGTTGACCACGAGACCTTTCACCGGTGAAGCGCCGACGCGGCGTATCTCACTGGCCTGGCGTAAAAGTTTCCCGCGCCCGGATGCTATTGACCTGCTCTGGAAAACGATCCGTAACTCTGTTTCAGAATGCGTCTCTCTGGTAGATGAAACCAGTCTTGCAGAGCGTATCAGATAACCCGGTCATTGCCCCCGTCTACGGGAATCTGAGCGGCTGTGGTCTTGCTGAAAAGTGGTCCGCAGAGTTCTGCGGCAAGCTCAGCTACGTCACGGCTGCGGATTTCAGTCTTCAGTAAATTGCGGGTTTTATACGCCTCGACGCTCATGCCGTAATGCCTGGCGCGCGCCGCGAGCACCTCTTCACTCCAGAGCCCGGTGTCGAACACAGCGTCCGGGTGCAGGCTGTTGATGCGGATGCCGTCCGCCGCCCATTCAAGGGCAGCGATTCTCGCCAGCTGGTTAAGGGCCGCCTTGGAGGCTGAATAGGCCGCGGCGCCGATGCCTGGGGCGGGTACATTCTTCGATCCGATAACCACCACCCGGCCTTTGTTCAGGGCCTGTTTGAGCAGTGGATAAGATTCCCGCAACAGACGCAGATTGGCGTCCAGATTGACCTGCATGACGCTTTTCCATGTGCTGTCGGAGAGCCCTGAAAGCGGACAGCCGCCTGGAAAGATTCCGGCATTCAGAATCAGCATATCGAGTCCGCCGAAGTTGAGGATGCATTGCCTCCAGGGCGTGATTCAGGGCCTGTGGGTCGGTGATATCACAGCAGATGCCAAGATATTCCGGACTCGCGAAGCGGGTTTCGATTTCCGGATTGAGATCCAGCCCCACCACGGCGGCTCCACGCTTCAGCATGGCTTCGGCGCAGGCCTTACCGATACCGGAGGCGGCGCCGGTGATCAGCGCCACTTCACCCTGGAAGCTGAGGGCCTTTCCCGGCTGGCGCAGTTTGGCCTGCTCCAGTTCCCAGTACTCCACATCGAATATATCCTTCTCCGGCAGCGCCTGCCAGCCACCCAGGCGATCTGCCTGCTGGATGATCTTCAGCGTATGCCGGTAAATATCAGCTACGATGCCGGCATCCCTGGCGCTCCTGCCGAGGGTCAGCATGCCCAGTTTCGGGTCGAGTATGACCCTGGGCGCTGGGTCGAGCATCTGCACCGGATTCCTCGCCAGAGGCGCATTGGTTTCGAAGTAGTTCCGATAGGCCTCGGTATAGCCGCTGAGATCCTGTCCGAGCAGGGGGAGTCGCTTGGTGCGGATCACATGATCCGGTGTCGCCGGACCTTGCCCGGCAAGCGTCGACAGGTTCTCCTGTTGGCAAAAGCCCATGCTCGAGGGATCGCGATGACAGCGTAAAATAACCGCCTTGCCCACGGTTGCGGAGAGTTCTCTGCGGAATGCAGGGATGGCTGCTGCATTGATCCTGATTGGTGGTGAGTCTGCGACAGGTAAGTCCCAGGCATCCTGTGATTTGAGATATTGCTCCGCCCGATCCACCAGCAGGATCATGCGTTCATAGGACTCCTTGGCGGTTCCGCCGAATGAGAACAAGCCATGATTCATCAGCACCATGCCGATGGTTCCGCTGTGGGCCTCTTTCGGGAATCGCTCTGCCACTTCGCGTGCGAGATCAAAACCAGGCATGACGTAGGGAATGATCACCAGGTCATTGCCGTAGATTTGACGGATTCGCGCCTCACCCTGTGGCGTGTTCGAAATTGCAATCAATGCATCCGCATGGGTATGGTCGACATATTTATAGGGCAGTACAGCGTGCAGGATCGCCTCCACAGAGGCGGTGGGAGCGGAAGCGATAGTTTGATGGGTCTTCAGCTGATTGACCATCTCCATGTCAGTCAGTTGATCCAGGGTGGCCAGTTTCAATAAATGGTCCATGCGCAAGGGGGTGAAGCCCTCCGCTTCAATACTGGACAGGTCCCAGCCGCTGCCTTTTACATACAGAATAGTCTCTTCTTCCCCAAACAGATCCGGCTGGCGGAGCTTGACCGAGGTGTTGCCTCCGCCATGCAGCACCAGGCAAGGGTCACTGCCTAACAGGCGGGAGCTGTAGACGCGCAGTGAGAGCTCATCAGCGCATTGATCGGCTAAACTATCGTTCCAAAGACTTTGCATGGACGGGGACTGAAGTTGGCTGGTTGGTGAAATGGACAGCGCTGATGGCGGCTGTTGACTCGGTATAAAATTGCGGAGCCGGTGATACCTCCAGGCCCACGGTGTTTTGTCAGAAGTTATCCGTTGAGGTGAAAAGCCCGACCCTGAGGTCCTTGGCGGTGTAGATCTCCCGACCATCCACCTTCATCACTCCATCTGCAACTCCAAGCACCAGCTTGCGGCTGATGACCCGCTTCATGTCGATGTGATAAGTGACTTTTTCAGCACTCGGCAGCACTTGACCAGTGAACTTCACTTCGCCGACGCCGAGGGCCCGGCCGTGCCCCGGATTACCGATCCAGGCGAGAAAAAAGCCCACCAGTTGCCACATCGCGTCCAGTCCCAGGCAGCCGGGCATGACGGGGTCGCCTGGGAAATGACAGTCGAAGAACCAGAGGTCGTTTTTGATATCCAGCTCGGCGAGGATTTCGCCTTTGCCAAACTCGCCGCCCTGGTCAGCGATCTTGACGATGCGATCCATCATCAGCATGTTTGGCGTCGGCAGCTGCGCATTGCCTGGGCCAAACATCTCACCCCGACCGCAACTCAGGAGCTCATCACGGCTGAAAGAGGACTGTCTGGTCATCACTGCACATTCTCGTATTTGGGTAAGGGGCCAGTATCGGCTTGAAACGGCGGGCTAGTTTCCTCGCTTAGGCGTTGAGTGTCAAATTCAGGCTGCTGGTGACTGCGCCAGCAGTTGTTTGATCTTTGGCAGGATCTCATCAACGGCTATAAAACTGTTTTCCTGGTCCTGTCTGCCCCGATATTCCACCTTACCCTCATCCAGTGAGCGCTCTCCGACCACGATGCGATGCGGAATGCCGATCAGCTCCATGTCGGCAAACATGAAGCCTGGGCGCACGTCCCGGTCGTCCAGCAGAACCTCGATGCCCTCCATCGTCAGCTCGCCGTAGAGTCTCTCCACAACCTCTTTGACCCGCTGTGATTTGACCATCTTCATCGGGCAGATGGCGACTTGAAACGGCGCCAGGGCAGCGGACCAGATAATCCCCCGCTCATCATGATGCTGTTCGATGGCGGCGGCAACCACGCGGGATACCCCGATGCCGTAGCAGCCCATGGTCATGGTGACCGCCTTGCCGTTTTCATCGAGCACGTTGGCTTTCATGGCATGGCTGTATTTCTGGCCGAGCTGGAAGATATGCCCGACCTCGATGCCCCGGGCGATGGTGAGTATGCCCAGTCCATCCGGACTGGAATCACCCTCCTGTACATTGCGCAGGTCGGCGACCCACTCTGGCTCCGGCAGATCACGCCCCCAGTTGATGCCAAAATGGTGTTTGCCGTCGATATTGGCGCCGGCGCTGAAGTCTGCGGTTTTCGCCACGGTACGGTCGGCGATGAACGGAATGCTCAGCTCCACGGGGCCGAGCGAACCTGGGCCTGCGCCAATCGCGCTGCGGATCTCCTCGTCCGTGGCAAAACGCAGGGGTGCGGCCACCTGCGGCAGTTTTTCAGCCTTGAGCTCGTTGAGTTCGTGATCACCGCGCACCAGCAGGGCGACCAAATCGCTGTCGAGTTCATCGGAGGCTTCAACCACCAGGGTTTTCACCGTGTGTTGAATGGGCTGCGCGAACTGTTCCACCAGTTCCTGGATGGTCTTGGCATTCGGGGTGTCGACCAGTTCCAACTTGCGTTCGGGGGAGGCCCGCTCTCCCGCAGGTGCGATCGCCTCGGCCAGTTCCACATTGGCGGCATAATCACTCTCTGTGGAGAAGGCTATGGCGTCCTCCCCGGAGTCTGCCAAGACATGAAACTCGTGGGAGGCATTGCCTCCGATACTGCCGGTGTCCGCCGCCACTGGACGGAAATCGAGGCCGCAGCGGCTGAAGATGCGTGAGTAGGTTGCGTGCATCAGTTCATAGGTCTGCTGCAGGGACTCGCTGTCGGCATGGAAGGAGTAGGCATCCTTCATCAGGAACTCCCGGGCACGCATCACCCCGAAGCGGGGCCTGATCTCATCGCGGAATTTGCTCTGGATCTGGTAGAAGTTGATAGGCAGTTGCTTGTAACTGCGCAGCTCATTGCGGGCCAGTTCGGTGATGATCTCTTCGTGAGTGGGTCCGTAACAGAACTCCCGCTGGTGACGGTCATGGAAACGCAGCAGTTCCGGTCCGTACTGCTCCCAGCGGCCGGACTCCTGCCAGAGTTCTGCAGGTTGGATGGTAGGCATCAACACCTCCAAAGCTCCGGCCCGGTCCATCTCTTCACGTACGATGTTCTCAACCTTGCGCAGCACCCGCAGGCCCAGGGGCAGCCAGGTATAGAGGCCGGCTGCCAGCTTGCGGATCATGCCGGCTCGCAGCATCAGCTTGTGGCTGGCGGTTTCGGCATCGGCCGGGATCTCCTTGACGGTATTCAGCGGGAACTGGGAGGTGCGCATGGCAAGAGTCTACTCTATGTGAAAAGCCGGAATTTTAGCCCAGCCATAGTGATTGGGTCACCTATTGTCACCTATCAGGCTGGGGATGCACAGCTGATAGCGTCCTGTTGCTGAGGGAATGGCTGCCAATCCCGACAGCTATAGGACGTTCCGGAATTTCCGGAATATTTGATTGATTCAGGAACTGGTTAAAAAGTCCCGCTGTTCCAACCCCACATGTGGCGCTGGGCGTCGGCAAACTCAATGTATATCCGGTCGGCTGGAATATTCAGGTGTTCTCTGAGCAGGCTGCTGAGGATTGCAGAAAACTCCCCGGTTCGGCTGCTCGGTAAGCCGATGCTTTTTAACTCGAGATAGGCAAAGGGTGTATCAGTGCCGGAAAAGAGCATATCAGGATTATGTTCCAGTATGACCATGACATAGCGTTCGGGTTTGCCGAGCATTGAGGCCACTGTTGATGAGGCCTGTTGTAAAAACCCTGATTTCGCTGCTTGATTGAGTGTGGCATTGGTCTGAATCATTAAAACCGGCATGTGCTCCCCCTGGCTTCCTTAGTGCGAGCAGTTGTTTTTGATTTCCTGTTTGGCGGTGTCAATCCGTTTTTTACGCTCATCCTCGGTTAAGCGCAGATACTCGCCATCGGAGGTTTTGAGTAGACGGGAACCCAATCCTTCCAATTTACGTAAATTGGCACGGGCGGATGCGCAGTTATCCTGGCGTCGGGTTTTTTCCTGGCCGGCTTTTTCTGAGGTTTCCTTCGCCAATTGCCGATCATCTCGCTGATCCGCCAATTTTTGGCGGAGCGCGTGCAGCTTTCTGTTGGCTTCTGCGCTGTCACTTGGTGACTGGGTGGGGATATTCAGGGTTTCAGCTTCCTGAGAGGGGGGTGGTGTTTGTGAATAACTGACCACGCCGTCTGCATCAATCCATCTATAGGTTTGCGCGTGGCCGCACACACCATAAATGAGAAGACTGAAGAAAATGGCTGTTAATTTCATTTGCTGCGCCGCTCCATCAAGGCAATCAGATAACTCGATAAATAATTATGCGTGATGTCCGAGCAATAGCAAGAAAATACCCCTGACAGCGTGATGAGAAGCTGTTTTGCTGGATATCTACATGATTGTTTTCGTGGCGACGTTGGAGAAGCTGCTTTCGTTGCCATCGATGTCGTAGGTAGTGACGGTAAATACCGAGGTACCGATTGCCATGTCAGTGAATGTATGGCTTGTTGTGGTCCCATCATTGAGATCGACAATCAGAGATAAGTCTTCTTCATTTGATCCCATATAAATACGGTAGCCGTCGATCTCGCTTAACGATAGCGGAGAACCATCGGTTCGGGTGGTTGGGATTGTCCAACTCAGGGTGGCAGAGCGTGCCGTGACGGGAGCCTCATCCACCATGATGCTGATTGTGCCGAGAGCGTCCTGCGCTGAACCATCTGATACAGAGAGAATGATATCTTCGTAGAGACCGATATCCATAGTATCCGGAGAACCGGTAATGGTCCCAGAAGTGGAGTCAAAACTTGCCCAGGCTGGCAGGTTGACTATAGCGAAACTGAGGTGGTCGCCGTCCGGATCGCTGGCTACCGGACGGAAAATATAGCTTTCACCAACTGTAACGTTACTGGCCGGAATTCCACTGATGATTGGAGACTGATTGGTCTCAGTTACGGTGATGCTGAAGGCGCCCAGAGAGGCTGTGGAACTGCCGTCGGAGACACTGATGACGATGTTGCTGTAGGTGCCGGCGGCGTCGAAGCTCGGCGCGCCGTAGAGGGTTCCCGTCGTGGTTTCGAAGCTGGCCCAGTCAGGCCGATTGGTGATGCTGAAGCTCAGGTTGTCGCCATCTGGATCATTGGTCACAGGCGTGAACGCATAGCGGCTGCCTTCCGCTACTCTGGTAGCAGGAGATCCACTGATAGTCGGGGCCTGATTGGTCTCGGTGACGGTGATGCTGAAGGTGCTCAGAGAGGCCGTGGCACTACCGTCGGAGACACGGATTGCGATGTTGCCGTAGGTGCCGGCATCGTTCAAATCCGGGGTGCCGGTGAGGGTTCCTGTAGTGGTGCTGAAGCTGGCCCAGTCAGGCCGATTGGTGATGCTGAAGCTCAGGTTGTCGCCATCTGGATCATTGGTCACAGGCGTGAACGCATAGCGGCTGCCTTCCGCTACTCTGGTAGCAGGAGATCCACTGATAGTCGGGGCCTGATTGGTCTCGGTGACGGTGATGCTGAAGGTGCTCAGAGAGGCCGTGGCACTGCCGTCGGAGACACGGATTGCGATGTTGCCGTAGGTGCCGGCATCGTTCAAATCCGGGGTGCCGGTGAGGGTTCCTGTAGTGGTGCTGAAGCTGGCCCAGTCAGGCCGATTGGTGATGCTGAAGCTCAGGTTGTCGCCATCTGGATCATTGGTCACAGGCGTGAACGCATAGCGGCTGCCTTCCGCTACTCTGGTAGCAGGAGATCCACTGATAGTCGGGGCCTGATTGGTCTCGGTGACGGTGATGCTGAAGGTGCTCAGAGAGGCCGTGGCACTGCCGTCGGAGACACGGATTGCGATGTTGCCGTAGGTGCCGGCATCGTTCAAATCCGGGGTGCCGGTGAGGGTTCCTGTAGTGGTGCTGAAGCTGGCCCAGTCAGGCCGATTGGTGATGCTGAAGCTCAGGTTGTCGCCATCTGGATCATTGGTCACAGGCGTGAACGCATAGCGGCTGCCTTCCGCTACTCTGGTAGCAGGAGATCCACTGATAGTCGGGGTCTGATTGGTTTCGGTTACAGTGATGCTGAAAGGATTGAGCGCTGTACTTATTTTTCCGTCAGACACGCTGATAGTGACATTATTGTAAGTACCGGCATTGTCATATCCTGGTGTGCCTGTAAGGGCTCCGGTATGCGTATTGAATGCTGCCCAAGTAGGACGGTTCGCAATGCTGAAGCTTAAGGTCTCACCATCCGCATCAGCGGCATTGGGGATAAAGAGGTAGGCTTCACCTTCCGCTAGGCTAAGCGTGGGCGAACCATTAATTGTCGGAGCCGTATTGACGGGTGTGATGGCATCCGTGCAGAGCTCATTTGAAACTAAGAAAAGATTACTGTCCGTATAACGTGCCTGAACAGCAAAGCAGTGTGACACCGAGGTATTAAGGCCTGGAATTGTGCTTGCGAGAGCTGTTGTCCGATGCAGAGAGTTGGTATCGACGCCGTCTATCAAAATGTCGTAACCGCCTTCGGGGGTGGTATTAGCCTGAGTCCAGGCCAATACAGCAGAGGTTCCGGCTAATCGAGCTGTCGTCAAGGTCGGTGCCCCGGGTTCCGGAGTTGGGTTTTCGTCCGTGTTGGCTACTGTGATGCTGAATGAGTCGAGCATGGCTGAGGCTGAGCCGTCGCTGACGGTGATGGTGATGTTGCTGTAGACTCCCGCATCATCAAATCCTGGTGTTCCGGCAAGTGTGCCATTGCTGCGATTGAAGCTCGCCCAGTCCGGCTGATTGACGATGCTGAAGCGCAGGGTGTCGCCGTCAGGGTCATTGGCAACAGGTGTGAAAGAATAACTGCTACCCTCTGCTACGCTACTGGCTGGAGTTCCACTGATGCTGGGGATTGTGTTTTCTCTAGGTGTTGTGTCGGTGTCCTCATCATGATATTTTTTTGCGGCTTCATTGATGGCATTGATTTCCTCCTCTGAGCTGTTGACAGTTTCTCTGATGCTGTCGTCGAGCGAGGTGGCTATTGACAAATCAAGTCCGTACTGGATGAGCGCGTCAATCATCTCTTCGGTGGTTGCTTCTCTTCCCAGTTCTATGAGTACTTTATTAAGATCCATGAGTGTTACGCTAGGATCTATCACTTGGATCCCTGCCAGAGCAGCCCTGGCTTGGCGCAGCATCAATCTGTTTATCTTGGTGCTTCTATCTTCTGAGTAACGCTTGCTGCTGGATTCAATGATCGAATTGATGGCAGCGGTCAATGCATAATCCGCCGATACTCCGTTGACATGTAGGTCTTGGAGCATGGCCTCAATCAGTACTTGTAAGCCGACTATATGAGAAACGGCTGTTTGGCGTGGATTTGTGCCTGTAACGCCTTTACCGTCAAATTCACCATCAGTGAGGTCGGCAGCAAGATAGTCCAGGGTTTGATCTTCATCTGTGCCATCGCCGACGACGCTGCTGGTGCGTCGTACCATTTCGGCCAGAGCTTCACTTGAATGGGTGATTGTCACCACGTTAGTTTCATCAATTGATGTGGTTATTGGGTCGTTCACCAGTTCAGTGTCAAGACCAAAGTTGAGTTTCGTCAGCACAGTATCTTTGGCCTGCTTAAGATTGGTTTCATTCAGACCTCCAGGCATTTGGCTTGCCGTTTTCACGATGAGAGTCGAATGCGGGTTCAGGTTAGCTTGGGTTGTTGAAATATCCGGTACTACTGAAACAAGAGCGAAATCCGGGGTTGTGCCTGTGACTAGATCCAATCCATTGGAAGACTCCACCAGCAGAGGGAAATCTTCATTTTGAATATCAAGCGTTAATCGGTAATTTGCCTGTTCGTCACTGAGGGTGGTGGCGAGGATAGTACCTTGACTATTTTTAATACTAATTGCAGCGCCGATGATGGGGCCGTCACCAACGCTTCCACTGATTGTCATCTTGCTATCTGCACTCGTTGTATCAGGGTTAAACGTTGCATCTTTTGGTTCCTCAACGCAGGCTGATATCAGCAAGCTCAGAAACGGGATGGCGACTATTTTAGGAACTAGCTTCATTTTGATGATCTCTTGACTTTATTTCTATTGTCAAGTTATGCGGCTGGTGATGAATTCCCTCCATGTTTGGGGTCACAGTTTGACGAGGCGTATCTCAGGCTAATCCTGGCGTTCTTCAGGAGTATGAACTCCTTCACTTAGTATGGGGGCTGACGTCACACTCGCGGTTTTTGGGGCAGACAGTAGGGGATAATGCAAACTCCGTATATGGTATTGAAGAGGCCCTTCAAAAAATGTGGTGAGTTGTTAGCAAGCTCAGCCGGGTATCTTGCGCTGTTGGGCGCGGGGATATCGGGGGCGACATACATATCATGTTCACTAAGCACCTGTTGTGCAAGGATAAACACATGCCGTGATTGCTGCAGAAAGTAAAAGAACATCCTGCCGATCAGGTTTCCATTACCCTGTATCCGTCATCTTGCAGCTGAGCGGAGTCGCTAACCGCTAAAATTATTGGGGTCTAGGCCAGTTCAGACCAAAGTATGCTTGACCTATCATGGTTCTATTAGTATTTTGCAATGTTCCGTAGAAATTTTGTCAGCCGGTAAAATCGGCCTGGTGGGGAGGTTCCCAAAGTGGAATTGAGTGGTGGCGAGATCGTCGTTCAATGCTTGAAAGACGAAGGCGTGGAGCATGTGTTCGGTTACCCGGGTGGTGCCGTTCTGCACATTTATGACGCTATTTTCAAGCAGAATGATGTAAAGCATATTTTGGTGCGTCATGAGCAGGGCGCTGCCCATGCAGCGGATGGTTATGCTCGTTCCACAGGTAAACCAGGAGTGGCGTTGGTTACCTCGGGCCCAGGCGCAACGAATGCCGTAACGGGGATTGCCACTGCCTATATGGATTCCATTCCTATGGTGGTGTTGACTGGCCAGGTGCCGACTCCGGTAATTGGCAGTGACGCTTTTCAGGAGGCGGATACCATTGGTATCACACGCCCTTGCGTAAAGCACAATTTTCTGGTCAAGCGGGTCGAAGATCTCGCTGAAACCATTAAAAAGGCCTTCTATATTGCGACAACCGGTCGTCCGGGGCCCGTGGTGATCGATATCCCAAAAGATATTACCGACCCCGGCAATAAAATCACTTATGACTACCCCAAGAAGATAAAGATGCGCTCCTATAATCCGGTGGTCAAAGGGCATCTGGGGCAGATCAAGAAGGCGGTCGGCATCATGCTGCAGGCGGAGCGTCCGGTATTTTACACCGGCGGCGGGGTGGTGCTCGACAATGCGGCCAAGCCATTGACGGACCTTGTGGAAGCGCTGAATTTTCCCATTACCCAGACCTTGATGGGGCTCGGCGCCTACCCGGGTAGCGGAAAGCACTTCATCGGCATGTTAGGCATGCATGGCACTTACGAGGCCAATATGGCGATGCATGAAACGGATGTGCTGATCGCGGTCGGCGCACGTTTCGATGACCGTGTTACCGGCCATGTGAAGCAATTCTGTCCCAATGCGACCATCATCCATATCGATATAGATCCGTCATCCATTTCCAAGAATGTGAGGGTGGATGTGCCGATTGTCGGGCCGGTAAAGCAGGTTCTGAGAGATATGCTCAAGGTGGTCAGCGAGCAGAAAAAAGGGCCCAATGAGGCGGCGCTGAAAAAGTGGTGGGGGCAGATCGATAAATGGCGTTCCATGGATTGTCTGAAATACGACATGGACAGCAAACTGATCAAACCTCAATATGCGGTGGAGATGCTGCACAAGGTGACCAAGGGTGATGCCTTTGTGACCTGCGATGTAGGGCAGCACCAGATGTTCGCAGCTCAGTTCTACCAGTTCGACAAACCGCGTCGTTGGATCAACTCCGGTGGTCTGGGCACCATGGGGTTTGGTCTGCCGGCGGCGATAGGCGTACAGATGGCGCACCCCGATGCAACGGTGGCCTGCGTCACGGGTGAGTCGAGCATCCAGATGTGTATTCAGGAACTCGCAACCTGCCTGCAGTATGAGCTTCCGATCAAGATCATTCTGTTAAATAATGGTTATATGGGCATGGTGCGGCAATGGCAGGAGTTTTTCTACGAGAGCCGCTACTCCCAGTCGGGAATGAGCGTTACCCCTGATTTTGTGAAGCTGGCAGAGGCTTATGGACATGTGGGGATGCGCATTGAGAAACCGGAAGAGCTTGAAGGCGCGATGCAGGAAGCCTTCTCGATGAAGGATCGGTTGGTCTTTATGGATGTGGTGGTTGATCCGGCGGAGAACGTCTACCCGATGATTGCGGCGGGAAAAGGTCACCACGAGATGTACTTGTCACCGAAGAGCGAGTTGGTCTGATGCGGCATATTATTTCGATATTGATGGAAAATGAATCCGGTGCGCTCTCCCGGGTCTCCGGTCTGTTCACTGCGCGTGGTTACAACATCGAGTCATTGACCGTGGCGCCGACGCAGGATCCCAGCCTTTCCCGGATGACCCTGGTGACCCGGGGCAGTGACGAGATCGTCGAGCAGATCACCAAACAGTTGAACAAACTGATCGATGTGGTCAAGCTGGTGGATCTCTCGGAAGGTTCGCACCTGGAACGTGAGATGATGATGATCAAGGTGCGCGCTGAACGCACCCAGCGAGAAGAGATCAAACGTCTGGTGGATATCTTTCGCGGTAAGATCATTGATGTCACCGACACCAGCTACATCATTGAGCTGACAGGCGCCGGCTGTAAACTTGATGCCTTCATCGAGGCGGTGGATGACGAATCGATCGTTGAAGTGGTGCGCACCGGTCCTTCTGGTATCGGCCGTGGACCCAAAGGGCTTGGAATCTGAAGGGCGGACATTTTGAGTATTGATGCATGCATTCGGCGATACAGCTAACCTGTTGTGTTTTTGGGGGTTTCTAAGAATATCGTCATGGGTTGTTTGGAAACGGCGATCAAAACAAACGTTTTTGATTCGTCTTGTTTTTTTGGACGATCAATGTGGTCGAAAGCAGCAACGCATTGATCTGTTGCTGGAGAGCTACTTAACCTTATTAGAAGTTCCCTGAATTCAAAAATCGTAAGAAATTAGTATTTATTCCGAAGGAAACACAATGGCCATCAACGTTTACTACGACAAAGACTGTGATATCTCTATCATCAAGGGTAAAACAGTCTCCATCATCGGTTATGGATCTCAAGGCCATGCCCATGCCAATAATCTGCTGGATTCCGGCGTCAATGTCATTGTCGGTTTGCGTGAGGATTCCCCCTCCGCGATCAAGGCGCAAAATGCGGGCCTTATCGTTAAATCTATTGAGCAGGCGGTGCAGGCATCGGATGTGGTCATGATCCTGGCTCCTGACGAGTTTCAGTCAACTCTTTACCGCGTGCAGATTGAGCCGCATATCAAAAATGGTGCTGCCTTGGCATTCGCCCACGGATTTGCCATTCATTACAACCAGATCGTGCCGCGTGAGGATCTGGATGTGATCATGATTGCGCCCAAGGCGCCTGGCCACACCGTGCGTAGCGAGTTCGAGAAGGGTGGAGGTATCCCTGATCTGGTGGCTGTCTATCAAGATGCCACTGGTATGGCGAAGGACACGGCTCTCTCCTATGCATCCGCCATTGGCGGTGGCCGGACCGGCATCATCGAAACCACATTCAAGGACGAAACAGAAACAGATCTGTTTGGTGAACAGGCCGTGCTTTGTGGCGGCGCTGTTGAACTGGTTAAGGCCGGATTTGAAACCCTTACCGAAGCAGGCTATGCGCCAGAAATGGCCTATTTCGAATGTCTGCACGAGCTAAAGCTGATTGTAGACTTGATGTATGAGGGCGGGATTGCCAATATGAATTACTCTATCTCTAACAATGCAGAGTATGGTGAGTATGTTACAGGCCCCCGCGTGATCAATGAGCAGAGTCGTGCTGCAATGAAAGCGGCTCTGAATAATATTCAGACTGGTGAATATGCCAAGCAGTTCGTGATGGAAGGCCAGCTTAATTATCCTTCCATGACTGCCTGTCGTCGCTTAAATGCCGAGCATCCCATTGAGCAGGTAGGTGAGCAATTGAGGGGCATGATGCCATGGATCAAGAAGATTGTTGATAAAGAAAAGAACTGATTGTAATTACCGGTTCGAATTACATGACAACCGCCAACCCTAGGGTTGGCGGTTGTTTTTTCGGAGAAGAAATATGTCCAAAGATGGCGTTAAGAAGGTTGTACTGGCTTATTCTGGGGGATTGGATACCTCCATTATCGTGAAATGGCTGCAGGACGAATATCAGTGTGAGGTGGTCACCTTTACCGCAGATATTGGCCAGGGAGAAGAGGTCGATCCGGTTAGAGGGAAGGCGGAAGCGGCGGGCATTAAGGAGATCTACATAGAAGATCTCACAGAGGAATTCGTACGCGACTACGTTTATCCGATGTTTCGTGCGAATGCGATCTACGAAGGAGAGTACCTGCTGGGCACCTCCATAGCGCGCCCTTTGATAGCAAAGCGGCTGATTGAGATCGCCAATGAGACGGGTGCTGATGCCATCTCTCATGGCGCAACCGGAAAGGGTAATGATCAGGTGCGTTTTGAGTTGAGTGCCTATGCTTTACGTCCTGATATTAAAATCATTGCCCCATGGCGCGAGTGGGACCTCACTTCTCGTGAAAAATTACTGGCGTATGCTGAAGCCCACGGTATCTCTGTGGAGATGAAGCGGGAGGGTAAGAAATCCCCGTACTCGATGGATGCAAATCTCCTGCATATCTCGTATGAAGGTTATGACCTTGAAGACCCCTGGACGGAGCCGGGTAATGAAATGTGGCGCTGGACTGTCTCTCCCGAGGAGGCTCCAGATACTACAACCTATATTGAACTGACTTTTGAAAAAGGTGATGTGGTCGCTATCGATGGTGAACCCATGTCGCCGGCGAGCGTCCTGACAACACTGAATAAACTTGGCGGTGAGAATGGTATTGGCCGAGCCGATATTGTCGAAAATCGTTATGTGGGTATGAAATCCAGAGGTTGTTATGAAACCCCTGGTGGCACCATCTTGTTAAAGGCTCATCGTGCCATGGAGTCTTTGACGCTTGATCGTGAGGCGGCGCATTTGAAGGATGAGTTAATGCCTCGCTATGCAAAGTTAATTTATAACGGATACTGGTTTGCGCCTGAGCGAGAAATGCTCCAGGCTGCCATTGATCAGACTCAGAAGGTGGTAAATGGCGTGGTGCGACTCAAGCTTTACAAGGGGAGTGTGAATGTGGTGGGGCGTAAATCAGAAAGCAACAGCCTGTTCGATGAATCAATCGCTACTTTTGAAGATGACGCCGGCGCGTATAAGCAACAGGATGCAGAAGGTTTTATCAAGCTAAATGCATTGCGACTTCGTGTCGCTTCTACCAAATACAACAAATAGTCAACTCAAATCAAAAGGGGCTGCACTAGAGTATTAGGATTTTCTAGTGCAGTCCCTGCTTAGAAGTAAATGACAGGTTTTTCCAGTAAGCAAAAGCGGCCTGGAGAGTGTATGCCGTCTATTTGACTTCAATAAAACTCGATCAGATGGTCCCTGTAAGCTAATCAATGAAAAACTGCTGACTGAGGGTTGCCTTATGAAATCGTGTTTCACCCCTGGGCTTGACCTGCAGTTCGAAATTAAGGGTTTCCTGGTCAGCGATTCTGAATTCACCGATAAAGTAGATGGCTTCGCCTTCAGTCACTCGACGCATGGGTATACTGATTAACTGACCGCGGATGTTGGTGGCTTTTGCCATCACGATAGCGTCAACAGGCTTGCCCGTTGTGTCTGGGACGTCCTTTATCACACTCACATTCAACATGCCCCGATATTTGCTGCGCTGTATCCGATACTGAACGGCCACGGCAGGGTCTAGTGATGCACTGGGTATGGCGTTGTGATGGATGGTATACCCGGGGATGCTGGTGCTGTTTTCAGCCCAGGCGTTGCACGTAAACAGCAAGACGGCAAACAACCCCAAGCAACTGGTTTTGAAATTTCTCATCGGATCCTCCAATAATCACTGGCCTCTTAGACCAATGCGGAATTTTTATCGCTACTTAAAATAGCTTTAATTTTCGATAGGTTGGTTAAAACCTATTAGAAAAGCTCTTGTTGTACCTGAAACTGCAAAGGTCTGAGAATGATCCTAATAGCAAGTCATGGAGTTGGTCAAGAGACATTCTGTTTGACAAGTTTTGGTTTTGGTCTGTTGGTCGGATCGAGGGATTGACTGTGGCTTAGCCGATTGGCCATGTTTCGTAGAGCGGTAAGCTGGTGAGCAACTTCGGTATACTGTTCTTGTAATTCTAGAATTCGATATTGCAGAGTGTTTCGTGATTGTCCGATCTTTTGTAGGTTCAAGAGGCGTTTCTCCATCATCTCTTTATGATCTCGAATCTGCAGTACCAGGGGTTCCAGTGTTGAGACAATCCACGCTTCAATTTCAGCATCTGCCCGATGGAAGATCTCTCTGGCTCGATTAACCAGGGCTGAGAAAAAGCGCTTGATTACAAAATTTTGTTCCATCATCGCAGTCACAGGGCTATCCCGGAAAACTTCTGCCTCCTGGTGCAATAGTTCCAGTTCAACTCGATATTTTACGATGGAGAACATTTTAGGTTGTACAACAGCAAAACCGTGTTCATTCTGAAATGTGCGATAGATGGAACGGATTAGTTTACGTGTCTGTTCACTTTGTGTGACTACGCCGTGCATGTTTTTTCGAATTTCCTCGAAAAGGCTTTTCATGGCGGATTTCATGCCGGTTGTAGTCCATGAACTGCTCATCTCTCGACGGCTTCGCTCAATTATTTTGTCGAGGGTTTCGAGATTCAGAATATTCTTTAATTGGTCTGCTTGTTGTTTGAGTTGCTTGCGGCTTTGCTGGAAGCTGTCGACATCATTCATGTATTGTGATTGTTCTTTACGGGTCTTCTCCATCAGCCCGGTAATGACATCGTCACTTTTACCGCTCAGTTCCTCCATTTCCTCTAATTGACGTTTCGTATTGGTCAGCTTTCCAGACAATACGCTACGACTATTATCAAGCATCTGCCCAACATCTGAGCCAACAGTGTCAAGAATAATCTGCTGTTTGATACTGAGTACATCATGCCCGAGATAGCTTTCAAGATTGAGCAGGCCGCTTTTATTCAACAAATCCTGATCATTCTTTACTTTAGCCAGCAGCCCTTTCTGTGCGGATATCGGAAAAACTGCATTTGGCGCGATGCCCAGCATTTCGGCTGTTGTGGACTGCTGTTTCTGAATGGCATCATCCACATCAGAGGTCGTGCGCAGGTCGTCCCATAGAGTATCGATCTTGTTCAGCACTACCATCAGTCCACGTTGGCGGCCGCTTTGAAAGCCCTTGATATGGTGTTGCCATATTTCCATGTCACTGCGCGTGACACCGGTGTCGGCTCCCAGCACAAAGAGCACTGCCTGGGCAGAAGGCAGCATATTGAGCGTCAGTTCCGGTTCAGAGCCAAGTGCATTCAGTCCCGGGGTATCGAGGATTGTGAGGCCCTGTTTCAACAAATGGTGAGGGAAACTGATCAGTGCATGCCGCCACTTTGGTATGTCGATCGTCTCGGGCGGTTTTTTCTGATTTGGATGCAGGTCTGGACTGTAGAGCCCTAAATGTTTTGCTTCATCAAGTGACACAGACTTTGTTTGTATGACCTCGCTCAGTGCAGCTTGCATTTGCTGAACGGAATCAGTCTCGAGTGGGTAGTGTACCCATTGTTTGGCGTCATCTCTGAGTTGAGTCAGGGTGACATCCTGTAAGCGTGTCTCAATCGGCAACAATCGGACATATGATTCTTTCCTGTCACTATCGTAGAAGATTTCAGTCGGGCACATGGTGGTGCGCCCCGCGTCTGAGGGCAGCAGGCGGCGTCCATAATCTGCGAAGAAAATGGCATTAATCAGCTCAGTCTTGCCGCGGGAAAATTCAGCGACAAATGCGATGGTTAATTTGTCGCTTTTTAAGGTATTCAGCGTATGCTCGATATTGTGCAACATATCTGGAGTAGACATGTTGTTCTCTTCCAGCCAGGGGGCATAATCCTCAATGGTGTTTATGACATTTGCTTTCCATTGATCGTAGGCTTGAAGTTGCTGCTGAAAACGTATTTTTTCCATTATTTTTTCCCGAAAAACTCGAGTATCAACAAACTCTTGGGTGTTTTTTGTAGATAGTGATCACGCTCAGCCCAGGTTATTCTCTCCAGGCATGCTTTTTTCTGCACTATCTGCTGATTTCTCAAGGTTTATCGGCAGTATTGTAGGTGACTTTAACCGTAGGGACTTCGAACGGGATCTTTCACCTGATTCTAGACTGATTTTTGAACGGGGTAATCCAAATTTTTTGGACAGGAACTTAATCAATTGCTGATTAGCCTTTCCGTCAACTGGTGGTGAGGAGATCGCAACCTTGTAATGATTCTCTCCGTAGGGCGCGATAAAGGCATCGCGAGAGGCCTTGGGTTGGATGCGTAATCTCAGGATCAAGTCATTGCCATCCCAGGAAAACCAGGTCATGTGAACGGACTTCCCGTAATGGCCCGTAGCGGGGGGAGAAGCAGCATTTTCAGGAGCACCAGACCGATCATTACCAACATGGGTGAAAGATCCAGCCCGGAGATAGGTGGAAGTAGGTTTCGGGCCGGGCGTATCACGGGTTCAGTAAGACTGGAAAGCAGGGCTGAAACGGGGTTGTAATTCCCGGGGTTTACCCAGCTGAGAATCACCTGGATTAGAATCGCAAACAGAAAGATATTGATTAACAATTCAACCAGTTCAGGAATTGACCAGAGGAGTGGTCCCCATAAATTGATCGTCACCCCGCTGATCAGGAGTATCAATAGCAACTCTAGATATTTCAAACCCCAGACAAGCACCAAGGCCGATAAGTCAAGACCTCCTAAACCAGGTATGAACCTGCGCAATAGCTTTAACGGAGGTGTTGTGATTTTTACCAGAAATTGAGACACGGGATTATAAAAATCAGCACGCACCAGCTGAAGGATAAAACGCAGCAAGACGGCTAGAATATAGAGTCCAAAAAGGGTCTGAATTAGGAAGACCAATGGGTTGGTGAGATAGTTGCTGCCCATGTTTTAATATGTCCTGGGATCCATAGGTTATGTTCAGGCGTCGTTATTTAGCTTTTTTTGTTTTGCCAGCATATTGGAAAGCTCTACCGAACGCTGTCGCGCACCATCCAGCGCCATTTTGAAAACCTCCCGGATTTGTCCCTCTTCCAAAATGCCCAGCGCCCGCTCCGTGGTGCCTCCTGGAGAGGTGACTTTCTCACGCAATATCGCTGGAGCATCATTACTCTCCATGGCCATGCGAGCAGCTCCCAAAGCGGTTTGAAGCGTGAGAAGTCGGGCTGTTTCCTCGTCAAGCCCCATGCTTATTGCGGCATCTTCCATGGCCTCCATGACCAGAAAAAAGTAGGCGGGTCCACTCCCGGAGAGGGCTGTAACAGCATCCATCAGAGACTCATCAGGTACCCAGCGGGTCAGGCCAACGGCCCTGAGTATACTCTCAGCCAGGTTTTTCTGCTCCTTGGTCACCCCTTTTCCCGCATGCAGTCCGGTAGCGCCGGCCTGAATCATAGCGGGTGTGTTGGGCATGGCTCGCACCAGTTTGATTTTTTCTCCAAGCCAGTTACGCAGTGGAGCTTCCTGAACGCCAGCGGCTATAGAGATGACGAGTGGTTCAATCTCACGAATCACTGGAGCCAGTTCACGAGCGACTGATTCGAGGATTTGTGGTTTTACCGCAAGCACCACTATATCGGCAGTCGATACAGCCTGTTGATTCTCATATTCAGTGTGGATGCCCAGCCGTGCAGCCAACTGTGCAAGTTTATCCCGATCCGGGTCACTGACGGTGATGCAAGTGGGATCATAGCCATCGGCGATGAGTCCACTGATCAGGCTGGTGGCCATATTGCCACCTCCAATGAAGGTGATATTGCTGTTTTTCATCTTACGGATTTATTTTGTCAGATTAGTGGGCTTCAGTTTTTTCTATTATACAGCCGAGGGCCAAAAATAGCGGTGCCAATACGGACTAGATTGGCGCCTTCGGCGATAGCGGCCTCCAGGTCTTGGGACATGCCCATCGAGAGGGTGTCCAGAGGCAGGTTCTCGGTGCTCAAGGAATCACGCAGCTCCCTCAGGAGTCTGAATGGGTGGTGCTGGGCTTCCATCGTCACGGCTGGGGCCGGGATGGTCATCAACCCCATCAATTTGAGTTTTGGCAGGTTCGCATAACGTTCGATCAGGCCTGGAAGCTCATCGGGGGTATGTCCTTCCTTGCTCTCCTCTCCACTGGTATTGACCTGTATGCATACTTTAAGCGGCGGGAGGTCAGGGCGGCGCTGTTCACTCAAGCGTTGGGCATGTTTGAGGCTGGCTAAACTGTGAACCCAGTCAAAATGCTCAGCGATGGGTTTGGTTTTATTGCTCTGAAGCCTGCCAATAAAATGCCATTCAAGTTCCAGGTCTTTGAGTTGCTCGATCTTCTCCAGAGCTTCCTGCAGGTAGCTTTCGCCAAACGCCTGTTGACCGAGTCTGGCAGCTGCACGGATTTCGCTCACATCACGGGTTTTACTGACCGCGAGCAATTGAATTGAGTCTGCCAGGCGATCAGAGGCTCTAGCGGCGTCTGAAATACGCTGTCTGACGCGGACTAAACGCTCTTCCAATCTTTTATGCTCTTTTGCGGTCACTTTTTGGACTATTTGATTTGTGGCGGAAAAAATAATTTCCCATTCCTGATTGATATAGTAACTTCTATAAGTGTGGGTTAAGAAACTGTTTTTCAAGTTTTTGGACATCGGGAACTGCTGCGTTATTGATTAAACTTATTCTTGTGGGAGCCGATATGAAGGGCCAGTGCATATAATGCTTAGTTTTCACTTTGGGGGAATGAATGGACATCGCTGAACTCTTGGCATTCAGTGTCAAACACAATGCATCAGATTTGCATCTCTCGGCGGGCCTTCCTCCGATGATTCGTGTGGATGGGGATATTCGGCGAATTAACGTCCCAGCGTTAGAGCACAAGGTCGTACATGGCCTTGTGTACGACATCATGAATGATAAGCAGCGCAAGGACTTCGAGGAGTTTCTGGAGAATGATTTCTCATTCGAGATTCCTGGTCTGGCCCGTTTCCGTGTCAATGCATTTAATCAGGCCCGTGGGGCATCAGCCGTGTTCCGGACAATTCCGTCAAAGGTGTTGACGCTGGAAGATTTGGGCTGTCCCCAGACCTTCAGGGATATAGTTGACGTTCCCCGGGGGTTGGTTCTGGTGACCGGGCCAACCGGCTCAGGCAAGTCCACCACTCTGGCCGCGATGATGGATTATAAGAATGATAATGACTACGCCCACATTCTTACCATTGAGGACCCCATCGAGTTTGTGCACAGCAGTAAAAAATGTCTGGTCAACCAACGAGAAGTCCATCGGGACACCCTGGGGTTTTCCGAGGCGCTGCGTTCAGCGCTGCGTGAGGACCCGGACATAATTCTGGTGGGTGAGTTGCGTGATCTTGAGACCATACGATTGGCGATGACGGCCGCTGAGACGGGCCATCTGGTGTTCGGTACACTGCACACCAGTTCAGCGGCAAAAACGATTGACCGGATTATCGATGTCTTTCCGGCAGGTGAGAAATCCATGGTTCGCTCCATGCTGTCTGAGTCCTTACGCTCGGTAATCGCCCAAACACTATTGAAAAAAATCGGTGGTGGCCGGGTTGCAGCATGGGAAATCATGATCGGTACGCCTGCGATTCGGAATTTGATTCGTGAAGACAAAGTTGCACAAATGTATTCGGCAATTCAGACCGGCCAGGCGGCGGGAATGCAAACCATGGATCAGGCGCTTAAAGAGCTCGTTACGAAAGGTGTTATCAGTCGACTTGATGCAAAGGCCAAAGCCCAGAACAAGGATCAATTTTGACGGCTGATTTTTTCATTCGCTGAATGACAAAGTGAGAAGGAAAGGTTATGGAATTTAATTCGCTGCTGACCATGATGGCCAAGAAAAAGGCGTCAGACCTGTTTATCACGGCGGGACGTGAGCCGTCCCTGAAAATCGACGGCCTGATTCATCCAGTCAATAAAACCAAAATCACCCCCCAGCGTGCTCGAGAATTGACCCTGAGCATTATGAGCGATGCCCAGCAGAGGGAGTTTGAAGAGACAAAGGAGTGTAACTTTGCTATCAGCGCCAAGGCGATCGGTCGCTTCAGAGTAAGCGCTTTCATTCAGCGCGATGCGGTCGGCATGGTTTTACGGCGTATCGAAACCCGCATTCCCACCATGGAGCAGTTGTACTTACCACCGATATTAAAAGACTTGTGCATGGCAAAAAGGGGTATCGTACTATTCGTCGGAGCAACCGGTACGGGTAAATCAACTTCACTGGCTGCGATGATCGGTTACCGAAACGCTCGTGGCAGCGGCCATATCATCAGTATCGAAGACCCGATCGAGTTTATTCATGATCATCAGGGCTGCATCGTCACCCAACGCGAAGTAGGATTGGATACAGAGTCGTATGAAGTGGCGTTGAAGAACACCTTGCGCCAGGCGCCTGATGTGATCCTGATCGGTGAGATCCGCACGCGTGAAACCATGAAGCAGGCCATCACCTTTGCGGAGACCGGACATCTCTGTTTTTCAACGCTGCACGCGAACAATGCCAATCAGGCATTGGATCGTATCATTCATTTCTTCCCTGAACACGAGCGGGAGCAGGTGTTCATGGATCTCTCGTTGAATCTCAGGGCGATTATCGCTCAGCAGTTGATTCCCAAGGCAGATGGTAACGGCCGTCGAGCGGCGATAGAAGTCATGCTGAATACCCCGTTAGCTGCGGAACTGGTGCGCAAGGGAGAGATAACCAAGCTCAAGGAATTGATGAAACGCTCCAACGAGCACGGCATGATTACCTTCGACCAACACCTCTATCGCCTCTATGAAGATGGCGAAATCAGCTATGAAGATGCGCTGGCCTATGCAGATTCAGCCAATGATGTTCGACTGATGATCAAGCTGGGCGCCAATCGTAATAACGATTTTCTCGCAGAAGGGCTGGACGGTATCGGACTCTTGGATGGCAAGGGCTGATCCGCTTACCTGGTCAGAGGGTGATATTCCAGGCACTTTCAGAGCTTTGCTAGAAATTCACTGGCAATGGCGTATTGCCGGTTCGCCTCATTGTCTACCTCACCCCGGTCATTCATGATCATTTCACAGTTTCTTGCCATACGGGCCTGCATGGCCGCTTTCCAGGCCAGGTTATCCTGATTGGTGAATTGCTCATCAGGCAACAGGCAGGCGCTCAGAGCGGCGGCAACAAAGTGCTCGGCCTGGGCCAGCCAGTCGGCGTCTCGTCCACAAGAGGTGTAGCTGTCTAAGGCTAGCGCCTTGGTGTTCTTGTAGGCGGTTTCAAGCTCTGCTGGGGTGCGGTCAGGATTGCCCGCAATCTGCAGGCCCTGTGCGATGATCGAGTTACTGCTCAGGTGGCTGACGCTGGTTACGAATCGTGCGCCAAGGGCGCGTTGATTTTCCAGGGAAATGTCATTCAGGGCTTTACGCAACTGTTGGTCATTGTTGATTTCTACCTGTGGCATTGCATAATCCTCTAAGCAAAAAGTATCGCATAATCCCATGATAGGCGCATTGAGCTGAGTTGCTTATGACCCAGGTCATCTCCTGGTCATCTTGAGCATGTTAGGAGCCCTTCCACAGTCCAACATCATTGCTGACTGACTACATAGTGCTTGCCAATAGTGTTGTGATATTTTCAGAATTCCCCCTCTGAGCCCAATCGATGGCGCGTTTTCCCTGCATATCGGGAAGATCCGGATTGGCTCCGTGGGCCAATAAAGTTTTCACGGTTTCGAAATGCCCCTGTTTCGCCGCCCAGATCAATGCCGTCCAGCCTGAGGTATCTTCTGTTTGATCCACATTTGCCCCAGCGCTAATGAGGAGTTCTACCATCTCAAAGTGGTTATTGGACGCAGCTAACATCATCGCGGTATAGCCACCTTTGTCTTTGAGATCAATTGCAGCGCCTGCAGCAATGAGTTGTCTGACAGCTTCCTGGTGGCCGTTGAGCGCGGCTTTCATTAACGGCGTCCAGCGGCATTCATCTCTTACATCGATGGGTGTTTGTTGTGTGATGAGTTGGGTCAGGGTGGACAGGTCGCCTTTTTCAGCGGCTATGATGAGTGGCGGGCTGTAGTCAGCCTCAAGAGATTTATCAGTTTGCGAACAGCCGACCAGGAGGAGGAGAAACCAGGTATGGCGTAGACAGATTTGCATGATCGTCCTCATTGTGAAGCACCGACCTGAATTCTCTCCAGTTGATCAATTGCCAGCAATGAGGAATCGCAATAACAGTGGGTCTGCTGATTCTGGGTTGGTAGTGAGAGTTTCCGAATGAACCTTGTGGAAGGATACTACCCGCGTGGTTTTTCCGGTTTTATGAGTGAACTGGGGAAGGGGGTGATGTTGGATTGCCCATCAAATTCTGTAATTTTTCCTGGGCCGTACTTTTCAACCTCATCAATTCGAATTACTGCATGAATCGGTACTCGGGTGCGGTATACGCCGGAAAATTCTTCTTGGAGCTTCTCTGCAGACGGATCTACCACTAGGGAAGTAGATTTTTCAAAAATCAAATCTTCAATTTCAACAAATCCATAAAGATCACCCTGCCGGATGGTTTTGGCGTATATCTCGTACACTTTTCCTTGATTTACGAAGACGATTTTATAAATGCGCATGAATGTCGGGCGAGTATATGGTTTTGCAGGGTAGAAAAATATTCGGTTCTTCTCAATTGCAGTCGAGTTATATCAATAGTAACGGAAGTACAATGGTCAGACAAAGCGGTTTCTGATAACTGATTGTAATGAAAATAATTATTGGATGCGTCTTGGGTATGCGTGAGTATTGTTGTTACGCATCATGCAGCAAACAATTCAAGGCTGTTTGATGCTAAAACCCTCTGGCCATCGCTGGCAGAGAAGATGCAGCGGCTTAGCTTGGCCTGTTATTCATCGGATAATGAATGCTGCTGATGTGGATTTTTGACTGAGCGAGGGAAAAGTTCAGTGGAAATGGAACCTGGTTCAAGATTTCATGGCCGCGAATATCTTTTGTTGAGTTATCATCAGCTTGTCACTTAGTGGTGATACGCTCTCATTGAGCGATCACACTTCCCACTTAACATTTTAAATAAGCAGAATAAGGAAAGACGGTATGGTAAAGGCAGATATTGGTCTAATCGGCTTGGCGGTCATGGGGCAAAACCTGGTGCTGAATATGGCGGATAATGGCTACCGCGTTGCAGTATATAATCGCACCACAAGTAAAGTGGATGATTTCCTCGCAGGCCCTGCTGCAGGGGCCTCAATAGTAGGAGCCTATAGCCTGGAAGAGTTAGTTGCTCAACTCGAAACGCCACGCAAGGTGATGTTGATGGTTAAGGCCGGTGAGGTAGTGGATCGTTTTATCGACATGCTGGCGCCGCTGCTTGAGCCGGGAGATGTCATCATAGATGGCGGTAATTCCCACTATCCCGATTCGACCCGACGAACTGCCTATCTGCGTGACAAAGGTTTGCGCTTTATTGGTACTGGAATTTCAGGCGGCGAAGAGGGTGCGCGCCACGGACCTTCGATCATGCCGGGTGGCGATCCGGAAGCGTGGCCACTGGTAAAGGATATCTTTCAGTCAATCGCCGCCAAGGTCGATGGTGAACCTTGTTGTCAATGGGTGGGTCAGGATGGCGCGGGGCATTTTGTGAAGATGGTTCACAACGGTATTGAATACGGCGACATGCAACTGATCTGCGAGGCCTATTCCCTGATGGAATCGGGTCTGGGTATGAATCATGATCAGATGCATGATTGTTTCGCGGACTGGAATACGGGTGTCCTGGATTCCTATCTCATCGAGATAACCGCAGATATTCTGGCGAAGAAGGACGAAGATGGCGCGCCATTGGTAACCAAGATCCTCGACACGGCAGGACAAAAGGGTACGGGTAAATGGACCGGCATCAGCGCCCTGGATCTGGGTGTGCCGCTGACCCTGATTGGTGAGGCGGTGTTTGCCCGGGTTTTGTCTTCCCTCAAGGAAGAGCGAATTCGCGCTTCCGCTATCCTCGGTGGGCGTCAGAGTCAGCCGTTACAGGGCGAGATGAGTGAGTATGTGAACGCACTGCAAGATGCACTGTATGCCTCGAAGATTATCTCTTACGCTCAGGGTTTCATGCTGATGCGTGAAGCCGCCAAGGAGCAGGGCTGGGATCTGAATTACGGTGAGATCGCATTGATGTGGCGTGGTGGTTGCATCATCCGCAGCAAATTCCTTGGCAATATCAAGGCGGCTTTTGATAACAATCCTCAGCTGGATAACCTGGCATTGGATAGCTTTTTCGCTTCCGCGTTGAAAGATGCAGAGGCAGGCTGGCGCAAAGCCGTCATGCTGGCGGTGCAGCAGGGCATTGCGGCGCCGGCTTTTGCCTCTGCGCTGACCTACTTTGATGGTTATCGCAGTGCACGGTTGCCGGCTAATCTGCTGCAGGCGCAGCGGGATTATTTTGGTGCGCACACCTACGAACGATTAGACAAGCCGAGGGGTGAGTTTTTTCACACCGACTGGACCGGACACGGCGGCAAGGTTGCATCGACTACTTACGAGGTATAGCCATGAACGCGTCAGTCGAAGCCTGTACCTTTGTGATCTTTGGCTCTACGGGCAACCTTTCACGCATTAAATTGATGCCGGCGCTCTATCATCTGGAGGCCGCAGGTAAGTTGCATGAGAACTGCCGTATCCTGGCCACCGGCCGACGGCCCTGGGACCGTAACCGCTGGTTAAAGGAAGCGCGCGGCATGCTGGAAGGTAGTGTAACAAGTGGTCTGGACGCCAAGGTATTGGAGCGTTTTGAGCAGCGGCTCGACTACTTTCAAGGCGACATCTCTGATTCAGCCATGTATGACAGATTGGCCGAATACATCAATGATAAGCCGGATTTTTCTACCAATGTTGCCTTCTATCTATCGATTCGCCCGGCGGAGTTTGGCGTGGTCTCCGAAAACCTCAGCCGGACGAGACTGCTCAAGGAGGAGAGTGGCTGGCGTCGCGTGGTGATTGAAAAGCCCTTTGGTTACGATCTTGAAAGCGCCCAGTCGCTGCAGACCCGGCTGTCCCGTCACCTTGATGAAAAGCAGATCTATCGTATTGACCACTATCTGGGTAAGGAAACCGTTCGCAACGTGCTGGTGTTTCGGTTCGCCAATGTGATGCTGGAACCACTCTGGAATCGCAACTATATCGATCATGTCCAGATCACCCATTCGGAGCAGCTTGGTGTTGGCAGTCGGGCGCCCTACTACGATGGGGCTGGAGCGTTGCGCGACATGATCCAGAGTCATTTATTGCAGTTGCTGACACTGGTGGCGATGGAGCCGCCTGTTTCCATGGAGTCTGAATCCCTGCGAGACGAGAAGGTCAAGGTGCTCAAATCGGTACGGCCAATCCCCCCCAGCGCGGTGCATTCTCAGGCCTTTCGCGCCCAATATGCTACCGGTAAAGTAGGCGGAAATAAGGTCAAGGGATATCTTGAAGAGGATGGCGTGCCGCAGGATAGCGTTACCGAGACCTATGCGGCGCTGAAAGTCTATATAGATAATTGGCGATGGCGAGGCGTGCCGTTCTATCTGCGCACCGGGAAACGTATGGCGGAGGGCGTCTCCAGCATCATGATCCGTTTTCGCCAGCCGCCCACCCAGTTTTTCAGAGACACCCATATCCAGCAGATGGAGCGCAACTGGCTGGTGTTGGGCATCCAGCCCTGTGAATGTCTGCGGATTCAACTCACCGCCAAGGAGCCGGGTTTGGAGATGGTGACCCGCCAGGTCAATCTGGATGCGGGTTTTCGCACCCAAAGCGATATTTATGCCGATGCGTATGAGGGTTTGCTGCTGGATATCATGGAAGGTGATCGCTCGTTATTCCTGCGCTATGACGAGGTGGAATACGCCTGGCGTATTGTCGATCCAATCCTGCGCGTCTGGTCGGTGGAACGGGACTTCATTACCTCCTATCCGGCGGGTAGCTGGGGGCCGGAAGAGAGTCGCAGGCTTTTCGAAAAAGATATTGATGTCTGGCGTCATAGCTTGAATTTATGATCATTGAGCTTCAGCGAGTTGCTCTGAATTGTTTAAAAAGTGAGTGCGAGTCAATGTCTGCCTCTGGCGTAAATAGCTGCTTGTAAGGGACCAGGTGTATTGTGTCCTGAAATTTTAAGAGTTTGGATCTTTCATCTGAAAAGTGGCAAGCGTATTGCTAGCAAGGTGGTGTGTGACGGGATACTGACGCCAGTTGGATGGTTGTTGATCATTTTATGTTTCAGTCTGCACTTTTTAGGTCCCAAGCTGCACTTTTAAGGTGCGCAAGGGGTTCTTTTAGACCCTTTTATGACAGTTTTATGAATGTATGCGATACGTCTTGCCGTTTCTAAAAATGTCTGTATGCTGTGCGGCTTTCATCAGTAGCAACGTGAAAAAAGCGTGACGGAGTACCCTGCCATTAACACTCAAAGCATCTTTACACTTTGGATAACACTGCTGCTGGTTTGGCTTGTGGCCAATGCATCCATGGCCATGGATGTCATACTCATAGGTGTTGTTGTCTCCACGATTCTGGCCCTGTCTCTGTCTGTTTTCGCGGGAGCCTACGCAGACATTCGTTTGAGTCCGAAGGCCTTTATCTACTACTTCCGCTATCTTGGGGTTTTTCTATGGGAACTGTTGCTGGCCAATATGAATGTGGCCCGCATCGTATTTTCGCCAAAGATTAACATTCATCCCGGCATTGTGAAGGTCCACACCCATCTCAAATCCCGTACAGGTCGCCTGGCCTTGGCCAACTCTATAACCCTGACCCCCGGCACCCTGGTGGTGGATATCGTTGATGATACGCTCTATGTGCACTGGATAGATGTTACTACCCAGGATTCGGAGAAAGCGACACGTGAAATCGCAGCAAAATTTGAGAGGTATCTCGAGGTGATCTATGGCTGAGATCTTATTGCAGGCCTCCATGGTTTTGATTGCCTTTGCCGTTCTGTTCGGTGTGATTCGATTGGTTAAAGGCGATACTGATACCGACCGAATCATTGCGGTCGATCTTTTAAGTATCGTATCCCTGTCGGTCATAGTGCTGGCAGCCCATCTTGCTGATCGCTTCATCTATGTGGATGTGGCAATCGTCTATGGTCTATTGAGTTTTCTCGGAGTGTTGGCAGTTGCGCGCTACCTGGAACGTGGTTTGTAAGCAGAGTTTGGAATTCTACCAATGATTGAATGGATGACGCTGTTAATGTGTGCCGGAATCCTGGTGAGTGCCATTTTGGCGGTTACCCTGGAGAAGCCGGTAAGCGCCGTGATTGCAGCTGGCTTGACCAGTCTGTTTGCATCGGTGACCTATGTTTTCCTGGCAGCACCTGATGTGGCCATGACTGAAGCCTCTATCGGTAGTGGTCTGGCCACGGTGATCTTTTTGTACGCCATCAACCGTACCCGAAAACAGGATGCTAAGCCCGATGAGTGAGATTCTTGGCAGTCTGGTGATTTTCCTCGGCTCGGTGTTTTTGTTTGCGGCAGGATTGGGTGTGCTGCGCATGCCGGATAGTTATAACCGGATTCAGACAGGCACCAAGGCCTCCACCCTGGGCACCATTCTGATCCTGATCGGTTTGTGCATCTATCACCCGGCCTGGATCGGGAAAGTACTGTTACTGATTTTCTTTGTGCTGTTGACCAACCCTGTCTCCTCCCATGCGTTGGCGCGCGCCTCCCATCGACGCGGTATTCATAAGACCAAGCATACGGTTGTGGATAAATTGCACGAAGCTAAAACAGCCAGAGGTACCGAGTAGATGATCAAACGTCTTTTCATATTTCTGGTGTTGTTTCTGTTCGCGGCGATGTTCTATGACGTGGCCGAAAATTATCAGGAACCTGATGCACTCTCCCCGTTGGCCACCCGCTATGTGGAGCAGGGACCGGACGAGCTGGGCGCCCCCAATCTGGTGACCGCGGTAGTCGTAACCTATCGTGGTTTGGATACGCTGGGGGAGGTCACGGTACTGTTTCTCTCAGCCGCCGTGGTTGGTCTGCTGCTTGGGATTGTCGGCGGCCAGGAAAAGGCGTCTGAGCAGCCGCGGAAGACAACTTCGAGCGAACTGGTACAGACTACCGTAGAGTACCTGCTGCCGATCATATTTTTATTTGGCGCCTATATCTTCCTGAATGGCCATCTGACTCCCGGGGGGGGGATTCCAGGGTGGGGCGGTGATTGCCTCCGGTGTGCTGTTGCTTTTTCTGGCCTTGCCGTACGCCAAACTGCGCCATGGGCTATTGAGTGTGCTGGAGTCCCTGTCTGGATTTGGTTATGTGCTGGTAGGCATTCTCGGACTGGTGCTGGCGGGTGGCTTTCTGGACAACCGTTTTCTGCCCCTCGGGAACTACGGTGATCTGCTCAGCGCTGGAGCGATTCCGGTTATCTACATCTTTATCGGTTTGAAGGTTGGCACTGAACTGAGTGCCGTGTTGGAACATTTCAAAAGCGATCAGCAGGATTAGCACACATGGATCTGCCCGTTTCCACGATTACCCTGAGCACTGGTTTCGCATTGCTGTTGATCGGCATGTGGGGAATGCTCACGCAAAAAAACATCATCCGCATGATCATTGGTTTCTCCCTCATCGATACCGGCGTGCACATGATCATGGTATCCATTGGCTACCTGTCAGGTGGCACTGCGCCAATCATCGATGCGACAGTGAACCGCGCAACCGCCCTGCAGGATGTGGTGGATCCAGTGCCCTCAGCCCTGGTTCTGACCGCCATCGTCATTGGTCTGGGCATCACTGCGGTGATGCTGGCCTTTGCGGTGCAGATACATGACAAGAAAAAATCCCTGTCCATTGAGGACTGCACGGAGTCGAAATGGTAGAAGGTCTGCTTGCCCCCATCAATCTGGTCATTGCCGCTCTTGGCGCAGGCTTCCTGCTGCCGCTGATTGCCCGGCGCAGTCAGGTTTCTGCCCAGGCGCTGTTCTGGGTCACCCAGCTCTATCTGCTGTTGATCTCCAGCATCTGGCTGTTGCGGCTGATGGACGGCGCGCCTGCGGTGGAGATCATCACCGCAGGCATTCAACCGCCATTTGCGATCAATCTCTATTTCGGCCTGTTTGAGGCGTTTGTGGTGACGGCGGTCAATCTGTCCGCGATTCTCGGCGGCTGGTATCTGTTGGAGTACTTCAAAGGCCGGGCGTCTGCCATGTCGGTCTACCTGATTCTGGCCATGGGCATCAGCGGCATGGTGATGACCCGTGATCTGTTCAATCTGTTTATCTTCATCGAGATCACTGCACTTGCCACCTATGGTCTGCTGGCTCTGGATAAAACACCCGCCAGTCTGGCCGCAGGATTTAAATACATCATCGCCACCTCCCTGGCCTCGACCTTCTTCCTGCTGGGAACCATGCTGCTCTATCACCTGACCGGCACCCTCAATCTGGACGATATGCTGCTCCATCTGGACCAGATCAGCGGTCCTATCGGCTTGGTAGCCAGTGTGCTGTTACTGGTAGGCGTACTCATCGAACTCAAACCCTATCCTGCCAATGGCTGGGGGCTGGATGTCTATGAAACGGTTCCGGCGGGTGTGGCCGCAATGATCTCAGTGGGTGTCTCGGCGGGCGCCATGTTCGCCCTGTTCAAGATCGTTCCCTTACTGGGGGATTTCATGCCGGTGGTGGCCGCCGCGGGTGGAGCTACCTTCCTGGCCTCCAACTTTATCGGCCTGCGCCAGCGCAATGTCAGGCGCATGCTGGGTTACTCTTCAGTGGCCCAGATGGGCCTGATGACCCTGGCTATGGCTCTGCTAAATTTACTCGACAAGACAGAGTACATGACGGTGGTGATGGGCGGCCTGTTCATCAACCATCTGCTGGCCAAGGCTGGACTCTTCTGGTTGGCGGGGGCGGTAGATCGCTCTGCCACAAAAGACTGGGTGGGTTTGCGTCGCAAACCGCTGTTCCTGGTGATGTTGGGTGTGTTGCTGGCTGCCCTGGCGGGTTTCCCCCCATTCCCCGGTTTCTGGGCCAAGTGGGAACTGATCATGCAGTTGTCTGCCGGCAATCTGCCGTTCTGGGTCTTTGCGGTACTGCTGGGCTCATTGCTCGAGGCCGCCTACCTCTACCGCTGGTTTGGTTTCGCCCTGCAAGATGGGGATCAGGCGCCTGAAGTGGCAAAAGTCGGAAGGCTCGTTCCAGTCGGACTGTTTGCCCTGTCTCTGCTCGCCTGTGGTCACCTGATCGCAAATTGGCTTGGACTGGACGCCGCCCGTGTGCTGGTGCCGGTTTACATGGGCATTCTGCTGTACGCTCTTGATGGCATGCCGGGACGCCTGAAGGCAATCGTTGTGCTCGCGGCTTTTGCCGCTTATGCATACCCGGTCGCCATGGGGTTGGAAGGTCTGCGCTGGCTGTTCGGACTCATCTTGTTGCTGGGTGGTGGGGTGATCGCCTTTGCGGTGCTGCACCGTGCCGACGCCCGCAAGGGGTTCTATCCACTGTTGGGCATGCTGCTGTTTTCCCTGGCCTCGCTGCTGGAGGCAAGCACCTCGCTGCAATTCTTCTTTGCCTGGGAAATTCTCACCCTCAGTTCGTATCTGATGATCTCCCTCGGACGTGGTGCGAAGGAACATATCCTGACCTTCCTGATGTTTTCCCTGGGCTCGGCCTTCCTGATCATGGCCGGCTTCGGCTTTGCCTACGGGGAGACCGGCTCGATCCTGTTGTCGGATCTGAGCAAGGTCCAGACTTCGGCAACCCTCGTATATGCGCTGCTGGTGCTTGGTTTCCTGATCAAGGCGGGTGCGGCAGGGCTGCATATCTGGTTGCCGGGGGCCTACAGCGAAGCCGAGGATGATTTTTCCGCGCTGCTCTCAGCGGTGGTGGGCAAGGCGGCGATTTTCGGTCTGCTGCTGGCTGGGCTGCACCTGGCTGTGAATGGGTCGACCAGTATCGATCAGGTAAATTACGTGGTCGGCTGGCTGGGCGTGATTACCGCATTCGTCGGTGCACTGATGGCCCTGTTCCAGGAGGATGTGAAGAAACTGCTGGCCTATTCCAGCATGGGGCAGGTGGGATATATCGTCACCTCAATCGCGATATCCAGTCAGCTTGGCTGGGTGAGCGCGGGCTATCTGACCGTCAACCATCTGCTGTTCAAGGGCCTGTTGTTCCTCGCGGTGGCAGGTCTGGTTTTCCGCACCGGTTCTCGCCTGATGTATAAAATGGGCGGTCTGGACAAGAATATGCCGATGACCTTCGTCTCGGTATTGATCGGCATCATCGCCATCTCCGGTGTGCCTCCGTTGACCGGCTTTGGCAGCAAGTGGCTGTTTCTCAACGCCCTGTTCGACAAGGGCTGGTACTGGCAGGCGGGTCTTGCCTTTTTTGCCAGCGCGATAGCCTTTCTGTATCTGTTCCGGCTGATCCACACGGTATTTCTTGGGCAGCGTAAAACAGCGCATAAGGATCTGCGCGAGGCGCCCTGGTTGTTGCTGGTGCCACAGATTCTGTTGATCGTGGCGATTATGGCCTTCTCCGTCTGGCCCAAGTTGCTGATCGATCCGATCATGGCGGCGATTGCCGGCAGCTTTCCTGAGACCTTGATCTGGGAAGGCTCGATTCTCAAGAGCCATCTTGGCTACTGGGATGGTTTTATGATCATCAACGTCATTGCCGGGGTGTTTCTGGTGCCGCTGTTGATCCTGCTGTTTCTGTCCCGCTTTATGCATATCCAGAAGGTCAAGCAGTTTAATATCGTATTTGCCGCAGAGCGTCCCCAGAGCCCGCAGACTGCCCACTATGCCTATAACTTTTACTCTTTTTATGAAAGGGCATTTGGTTCATTCATCAAGCCCAGGGCAACCGCTTTCTGGGACGGTGTGTCTGAGTGGAGTAACACGATTGGTTCCACGCTGCGGGTTCTCTACACGGGTAACGGCCAGACCTACGCCCTGTATGTGTTGTTTTATGTAGTTATGATCTATATCGCGGTCGGAGGCATGGGTTAAATCATGGAATATTGGGCCGTAAAGATTGGTTATTTTCTAATCACCCTGGGAATAGTCACAGTCTACGGGTTACTGCTCGGGGCTACCGTTGCCCGCACCATGGCAAAAGTGCAGGGACGTATCGGTATTCCTTACTGGCAACCCTTCCTGGATATCCTCAAGAACTTTGGCAAGCGCACCGCAGTGAGCCACGGGGTGATGTTCTACCTGGGGCCGGTATTCCGGATCGCGGGTGGCATCGGCACCCTGGCATTCATTCCGGTGATCTATGGCAGTGAGATGTTTTCCAACTTCAGTTTTGCCGGTGATCTGCTGTTGGCGATGTACTTCGTCTTCTTCGGCCAACTCGGTATGGCTCTGGGGGCAGGGGAGAGTGGTCACCCCTTCAGCGCCATCGGTGTGGCCCGTGGTCTGGGGCAGATGACAGCCTACGAGGTACCTTTCGCATTGGCCATCATCGCCATCGTGATTCAGTACGATACCCTGTCCATTAACGAGATCGTGGCTGCGCAGCAGGGTGGAGTTATGAACTGGACCCTGTTTACCAATCCACTGGCAGTGGTTGCTGCCATGCTGGCCTTTCTGGGCATGACCATGTATCCGCCGTTTGATGTGGTGACTGCGCCAAACGAGATACCGATTGGCCCGCCCACCGAGTATCACAGCTCTTTTCTGGCAATGATGGCTACCAATCGGGCCATTTTTGCCGGCGCTAAACTTATCTTGTTTATGGATCTGTTCTTTGGTGGCGCCAACGGGCTGATCGAGCTGGTGATCAAGACCTGGGCCATCTACATGGTGGCTGTGGTGGTGGGTGCTGCCTTTCCGCGTTTTCGGGTCGATCAGTCGATTCGCTTCTTCCTACGCATTCCCACCCTGATCGGCATAGCGTCGATTGCATTTGTACAGATTTTTCTCATCAATTGATTGTCCAATTAACAATTGATGATGATAACGGAGCGAGGCGATGTTAACTAAAGACAAATCACTCGGCCCTATGGCCAATGAAGGACTCACGGCGGAAGAGCGGGATCTTTTCTCCGACGCGAGACCGGTCCCTTATCAGCCTTATCCGGTTGAGGTGGTGGAGAAATTCATCAACTGGGTCAGGGCAAACTCCCTGTGGTTGCTCGCCTTTGGCACAGGTTGCGGGGCGGTGGAGCTCAACCCGCTGATGACCTCCCGCTATGATGCCTATCGTTTCGGCGTTCAGCCTCGTCCTACGCCACGCCAGGCATCGGTGTTCATGATCGGTGGTTACGCCTCGGTGAAGACCTTGAAGCGCATTATCCGCTCCTATGAGCAGATGCAGGGCCCCAAGTTCGTGGTGGCCCTGGGTATCTGCCCGGTGAATGGCGGCATGTACTGGGACAGCTACAACACGGTGAATCAGTTCGATCTGTACATCCCGGTGGATCTTTATATCACCGGCTGTATGCCGCGTCCCGAAGTGTTGCTTGCCGGTGTGCTGGAGCTGAAGAAGAAGATCAAGGAGGGCCGCGCCGACGGTCATAACCGGTATATCGAGAATCTGGATTGGTACAAGGCCAACCAGAAACGCATCATCAAGAAGTGGGACATGCCGGACTACAGCTGGTAAACGTATTGACACCATAAGCCATATTGACAGCAGATTATGAACCAAGACTCGAAGAGCCTCATCACCCAGCTTGCAGACCATTACTCTATTACAGAGGTCAAGGAGCAGAAGGGCAGTTTGCTGCTGCTGAAGATTCCCAAGCAGGATGCGGTGCAGTTTATCCGCGAACTGCGTGACGGGGGGAAGTATACCCACCTGGCCTTCATGACGGTCATAGACTACATCGAGGATGGGCGCTTCACTCTGACCTACATGCTGCATAACTATGAGCGTCACCATAATATCGCCGTGCATGTGGATATAGGCCGGGATGGCGAGGAGATGGATTCCATCCACGAGCTCTGGGCCCATGCCGCCACCTACCAACGCGAGCTGCGTGAGATGTATGGCATTCGTTTTCCAGGCAGTCCAAGACTGGACGACGACTTCTGTCTGGAGGGTTGGGATGAGATTCCACCGATGCGCAGGGAGTTCGATACCGTGGCCTACAGCAAAGATCGCTTCTTCGACCGGGAAGGTCGCATCAGCGAAGATCCCCGCGAGCACATGAAGCAGATCATGTACCCGATCCATACTGATAACGACTGATTTTCCAGAATTACGGAAACGTAGAGCATGCAAGAACAGAACGCGCCCATCGACCTGGAATCAGGTAAATACGTCAAGATCTGGCAGGGACCGCAGCACCCCGGCATCACCGGAAATATGTCCCTGGAGCTGATCCTGTGCGGCGACGAAGTTGTCGACTGTAAGACCCATGTGGGTTATCTGCACAGGGGCTTCGAAAAGCTCATGGAGCGCCGCACCTTTATTCAGAATTTCCCGATCGTGTGCCGTATCGCGGTGCCAGAGCCTACCTTCAATGAATATCTCTACGCAGCGGCAGTGGAGGAATTGTCGGGTATAGAGTCACCCGAGCGGGCAGAGTGGCTGCGTACCCTCAATCTCGAGTTGATGCGCCTGGCCAGTTATTTGATGTGGTTGGGTGGCATCGGCGCTGCGTTTGGTCAGGGCACTATCTATCAGTGGACTGTCACCCACCGCGACTATGTACTGGACCTGTTCGAAGAGATGACCGGCGCCCGTGTCTACCACATGTATATAGTCCCTGGCGGGGTGCGAGCGCGTCTGCCGGAAGGCTTCGAGGGGCGGGCCCGCGATGTCTTGAGCCGGGTCGAGAAGCTGCTTGGTGAAGTGGAGAAGGTGCTGTTCAAAAATGTGGTATTCAAGGCCCGCACCAAGGGTCTCGGCTTTATCTCGAAGGAGATGGTTGACCAATATGGTATAGTCGGACCTAACGCGCGCGCTGCTGGTTTTGCGCGTGACCTGCGTCGGGACGAGCCCTATCTGGTTTACGATCAGCTCGAGTTCGACGTGATCACCGGTACCGAATCCGATACCTATGCACGTGCCGAGGTACGGCTTCAGGAGATGTTCGAAGGCATCCGCATGATGCGTCAGATGCTCGACCGCATGCCCACCGAGGGCTCCTTTCAGGCCAAGATGCCCAATGTACTGCACTGGGAGGTGCCTGCCGGCGAGACCTACGTCAAGGCCGAGTGCACCCGCGGAGAATACGGCTACTACCTGGTGACCGACGGAACCCAGTTTCTGCGCCGGGTGCATGTCAGAGGGCCAAGCTACACTCATGCCATCGCGGTGATGGAGAAGTTGGCGGTAGGCACCAATATTGCTGATATCGCTGGCCTGATGGTCTCCCTGCATACCTATCCCCCCGAAATCGAGAGGTGACCGCGTGAGTCTGAAAGATCTCATTTCACCCTTTTATGTTTGGCAGCGGGCTTTTGAAAAGCCCTATACCCAGAAACATCCTATTCAGGAGCGACCCGGTGCGCCCCGTTATCGCGGCTTCCACGTCAACGTGCTGGAAGAGTGCGTCGGTTGTGGCACCTGCGAAACGATCTGCCAGAACCACGCTATCGACATGGTGCAGGTAGAGGGCCTGGAACCCAAGCCGGGTGACAGTGGCCTACGGCCAAAGTTTGATTATGGACGCTGTTGCTGGTGTGCACTGTGTGTGGATATCTGCACCACCCGCTCCTTGCGCATGAGCAACCACTACGCCTGGATCACCGAAGATCCTACTGATTTCAACTTTATCGCTGGCGCGGACAATATGTCCTGGAACGGCCAGGAGTTGGGCTACCGCCGCGACGATGACTATCATCTACTGCGTGGTGAACGTATCGAAATGGAGATGCTGGCCCCGGAAGAGGGGCTCAAATCCTTCGATGAGGTTATGCTGGGCTATACCGAAGAACAGGCGAAAGATGAGGCTGACCGCTGTATCGAGTGTGGACTCTGTGTCGCCACCTGTCCTGCGCATATGTCGATTCCTAACTACATCAAGACGGTACGGGAAGGTAATTATGAGGAAGGTCTGCGTATCCTCTACGAGACCAACCCCTTCTCCTCAACTTGTGGACGCATCTGCACCCACCGATGTGAGGATGTCTGTCCGGTCGGCGCTCAAGGTGATCCACTGGCGATTCGCTGGCTCAAACGAGCCATCGTCGATCGTATTCCGAGAGAACGTTACCGTGAAATTCTCGGTGACGAGGTGGTGGAAAACGGCAAACAGGTGGCCATAGTCGGCGCCGGTCCCGGTGGCATGAGCGCCGCTTATTATCTACGCCGTAAAGGTTACGCGGTGACCGTATTTGAGGCTCAGGATCGGGCCGGCGGCATGTTGCGTTATGGCGTACCCTCCTATCGGTTGCCGGATAATCAGCTGGATAAGGATATCGAATACATCCGTTCCCTGGGGGTGGAGATGCGCTTCAATACCCGCGTAGGTAAGGAAGTAGAGTTCTCTGAACTCATGGATAAGTATGACGCGGTGTTCATGGCGCTTGGTTTGAATGTGCCATCCAATCTGCGGGTCAATGGAGAGGATCATTCACGAGTACTATCTGGTTTGCAGGTGCTGGATGATGTCGCCAGCGGCAAGGATCCCGGCGTAGGTAAAAAAGTTGCGGTGATCGGCGGCGGTAACGTGGCGATGGATGCGGCCCGCGTCTCACGCCGCTTAGGTGCGGATGTTACAATTCTCTATCGTAGGCGCATCGAGGATATGCCTGCCGATCCGGAGGAGATCCATGAGTCCCAGGCCGAGGGTTGCAATATTGTGATTCAGGCAATCCCGGTGGAGATCAAGGATGCACCGACTCCGGATCAGGTGATTATTGCCTGGGGCGAGGCGGAGATGGTGGCCGATGACAAGGGTGGTCGTCCCCGTCCGGTGCTGCAGGAAGACCGTATGCATGAAGAAACCTACGATTGCATCATCTCGGCCATCGGCCAAGGCGGCAATCTGGATTTTATCCCGGGTGAATACCGCGATCAGATCGAATTCAAGTGGGGCAAATTTGTACCGGGTGAATATCAGCAGACCACTTTGAAAAAGTTGTTCGTGGGTGGTGATATCGCCAATAATACTGCTGATGCGATCAGCGCCATCGAGGATGGTCACCACGCTGCTCGGGGCATCCACAAATTACTTACTGGTGAACTGGACTCCTGATCACAGGAAGAGGAACACACATGAATACCGTAGACGAGATTCTCGATTTTGCCATTGAACGCGAACAGGCGGCAGCCGACTTCTACAGCAATCTGGCTGAGAGAGTCAGCAGTGCCTGGATGAAGGATATGCTGCTCTCCTTCAGCAAGGAGGAGATGCGCCACAAGGGCAAGCTCAAGTCAGTGAAGAAGGGCGAAAAGCTGTTGTCGCCCGAGTACCATGTCCAGGATCTGAAAATCAGCGATTATCTGGTGGATGTGGAGCCGCAGGATGATATCAGTCTGCAGGATGCCATGATTGTGGCGATGAAACGGGAGAAGGCCGCTTATCGCCTCTATTCAGATCTGGCCGTTAAAGTGACTGACCCGGAGCTCAAGGAACTGTTTCTCGGCCTGGCTCAGGAAGAGGCGAAACATAAACTCTATTTCGAGACCCAGTACGATGACCAGGTGATGCGGGATAATTGAAGATACACTGAGCTGGTATACACCAGCGTGATTTGGCAAATTGAAATATGGAGCCGATGGGCGGAATCGAACCGCCGACCTACTGATTACGAATCAGTTGCTCTACCGACTGAGCTACATCGGCCAAAGAGGCGACATTATAGTCGTGGAGTTCCTCCCAGGTCTATCTCATCTTACTGGATTTATTGGATGAGGCTTTACAATCTCCAATAGTGATAGCTTAGGCGTCGCGCCAATGTAGCGCAGCTTTATAGTCTGAAGTTATTCTCGTGTTGCGTATAAAGAGTAGGGCTCTGGAGGTAACATAGGTTCTCTTTCCATGACCAGATCAGCGCACAACCTGGCGGATGCCGGACCTAGCACCACTCCGTTACGGAAATGCCCTGCATTGATAAAGAGACCCGGCAGTTCAGGATGAGCTGTGATGTAGGGTACGCCTGCTGGGGAGCCTGGCCTCAATCCTGCCCAATGCTTTTCTATGGAATATTTACTTAAGATTGGGAAACGCTCTGTGGCAATGGTGTAGAGCTCATCTCTTGCTGCTTGTGTCGTCTTTTTCTCAAAGCCAACATCTTCGATGGTACTGCCAAACAACACCCGCCCATCTTTTCTTGGAATGATGTAGCGATTTTCCTCCAATACAATTCGTTTGATGATTCCTGGTTTTGTTTTGAATAAAAGCATCTGGCCTCGAATCGGTCGAATCTCAGGCTCAGGGGTAGTGGATTTTAGTAATTGAGATGTCCAGGCTCCGGCGCAGATAACAACCTTATCAGCATACATATCCTCGGTGGTTGTCTTAACGCCAATTACCCGGTTATGGGATGTCAGCAGCCCTGTGACAGTCTGATGTGTCTGGATGTTGGCTCCAAGGCTTACAATGTCTAAAGCCAAAGCCTGGGCTAGCCTGGGGTTTCTAACCTGGCCTACTGCCGGCATCCATATCGTGTTGTCTTGCGGAGCGGCAAGTTGAGGCTCAAGTTTGGCAACCTGTTCCCTTGATATCAGCGATAAATCGATCTGGTATTTCTTTGCCCAAATTTCCGCTCTCTGCGTTTCATTAGGCTCAGAGATCAATAAGCCACTATTGAGATACTCTGGATCGACATGCGATGAATGACTAAGTGAATCGCACAGATCTGGATAACGGGTCTGGCTCCATTTGGCTAAAGCGGTAATGCTTTCAGGATACCGCCATGGATAGAGGGGCGAAACAATTCCGCCCCCTGCCCAGGATGATTCCCGTCCCAGTTCATTCTGTTCTATGAGTGTGACCTGGTTGTCGCATTAGTAGGAGTTCCTGTGCAGTGAGCATACCGAGTATGCCGCCGCCAACGATAAGACAATCTGCCATAATGCTGTCTGTTGGTTGCCATAAGCCGTGGGCTATTGTCGAAAGAAATAGAGGACGCGTCTAGTGTTCCTTCACCATCCCTGGTAAAAGAACACCCGCTATTTGAATACTACAAGCGTTACTTTTGCGTGGCTGAAACCACAAGATACGAGCAAGTAATCTGGCTTGATAAGCGCTATTAAGCTCGGGGTAAGAAGACAATCACCAACATCGAGTCACATCTGCGCCCGTGCCGCTTTTTACGCCAAGGTGGGTGATGGTTATGGTTGTACAGTCGGCGTCCGCTCTGGTTGGAGTGGCGGTTCCGGTAAAGGTTGCACCGCCCGTGGTGGTTAAATTGTAGTAGCCATTTTCTGTTGCCGTATTGATGCCTGAAACGTCGTTTGAGCTGTCACCATCACCATCACTGTCTTGAATGCTGGCGGCATAGGAGCCATTGACGGTATAAAAACGCTCCTGCGCCTGAGCCAATTGAAGTAGCGCGGAGCGTCCTTCGGAACGCCTCCCTTCGAGGGCTTGCTCCTGGTACGAGGGATAAGCGATAGCTGCGAGAATACCGATAATTGCGACAACAATCATCAATTCGGTAAGGGTAAATCCGAGTTGGTTTCCTCTCATGGTTGTTGACCTGATCTATCATTTGAGTTGAACCCATGATTTACGTCCCTTGGTGTATCCCGCAGGGTTTTCCGTGGTTTTCTCAATATTGCCGGTCGAGCCGCTTGAATATTTGAATTCCTTTACCGACATCGGTGTTGGTAAGGATGCTGGGGGGCTGAATAATGCCTTCTTTTGATCGTTTGCCACCGGGGATTAAATAGATGTCGTTATCTGGATCGTCATCATTGGTGTTAATCCCTTTCATGTCGTCCGCATCGAATACTCCATCACCGTTCAAATCAAACACCGGGATATCCATGGCGCTGCCATCAGCCGCATCCAGTTCCATCAACCAGCTTTCACCGCCATCGGAACAGGAATGGTTAGATGGAACAAGGGTAACGAAAATGATACGTCCTGCACGCAATACAGCGGTGCTGACCTGTTTCTCGCCAAGTTCCGGCAGGTCCAGGTACCAGCCCATTTTTCCTGTATTTTCGTCCCAATGCCAAACGCTTATGTTATTGTCTGATAGGAAACGGACCTCGTAATCCTGCAATACTTCGCCTGTCGTCGTGGCGGCATTGGCGACACAGATTTTATCCACGGTGCCGGTGGTTACACATTGCTGAAGTAGATTGCCATCTGCAACGCTAATATCCGGGGTTGAGGGAACAGTCCCTAAAGTAGCTGTGTTATACACATCCCATAGATCCCAAATTGCATAAAAGCGTTGTACATTCGGATCGTTGACATCGGCGACATTATCGCCATTCTCGAAATATTTGCCTGTGCCGAAGTAGACTATTACGCCCGGAAGTCCCGTCGGGTGTAAACCTACTTCCGGGCGCGCCGTGATGGGTTGGGCGTGTCCGGTGTAGTCAGCCGGGGCGGTAAACAGCGGATTGCCGCTAAAGGCTACTTGCCATGTGTTGCCTGTGTCAGGTATAAATTTCCACATGTTTCCTTTGAGGTCTCCGGCATAGATGACATCAATCTTATCGTCACCATCCAGATCGACAGGGGATGCGGTGGAAAGGCCGTTGTTTCCTGCGTTGCCTACGGTGATTGCTGAGATGAGTGTGCCATATTGCAGGTCAACTACATACAGTACCGCATGTCCTGAAGTGCCGGCATAGCCATTGCCAAAGATCCCAACCCAGTCACCATTATGATTTTTGACGATAGCTGGGCGTGCGAATGTGTAACCGAGTTCACTGAAGTCAAACTCATCGACATCGGTAGGCTGTCTCTGGTGTGATCTCCCATAGAACGGTTTGACTGGCGCTGGCTTCGGAAAAGTCTGCCGGATCTGTGACGTCCAGGGCATAGATGCTCTGCCCGCCGGCGTTCAATCCTCCCAGCAAGACGGTGTGCCAATGGTCATCACTGAATACCGCATCACCCACAGAAGGAGAGCCGTCGACAAAATATCGATGTGAATAATCCAGTGATGTCAGTTTGGATAGATTACCGAATACACCATAGGGAACATAGGCAAGCTTCTCAAGCCCGTTGCTGACATCGAAACCATGCAACATGCCATCGTTACCGCCTACATACAGCATGTTGGTTCTGCCGCTACTGGAATTCAGCGCCTTGATCCTGGTCTTGAACTCGGAATAGGTCTCGACGGATGCAGCCTCTAGATTATCGGGGTATAAATAATTCGGTTCTCCAACATAGACGGGGGAGGAGTTTACGATATCCCCAAGTACCCGACTACGGTTTCTGAAGCTGCCGCCATTCTGCAGTTCCAATAAGCGGTCACCTCTAAGGTAGTTGAGGCGATCCTCGCCGTTGGTGTCCGGATTTCCTGAGTCCGGGTCAAGATTGAGACTGTCAATGTGATCTGTGTTCAATTGTGTATCTGTATTAAATTCTCCCCAGTCGAATCCTATGCCGTCATCCGTCGTGTCAGTTTTATTAGGGTTATAGGTAATAATGTTCCTGCCGGTTACCGTTAGGGTGTCGCCGGCATCACCTGAACCACTCGTTCCCCAGGAATCGTGGAGGGTTAGATCTCCGGTAGTAATGTCTACTGCATATTTCAGGAGCTTGCCGGACCAGTCTAAACTGCTGAACTGTGCCTGAAAGATGTAAGAACCAATATCAGCTCTTTGCGAGTTGGCCGCTGTGGATGAGGAAGAGGCTTGCTGTTCGGAAATGCTAAGAAAGACATTCGCTAGAGAACTGGCAAGCTGAGCCGGGTTGGTGGAGAAGAAATAGGTGTCAGGTATGCCGTCACTGTCAGCATCCCATTCATAATCCTGATCAAGGATATCGTTGGGGGCGGCGGCGCCGTCGGGGCGGTTAAGGGGATTGATTTCTTCTTCAAATCCACCCCATTTGGCGGCGTACCATAAGGGATCCTGCAGGAGTCCCGCACTTCCTGTACCTATGTCATAGGTGGCGGATGTGGCGGCATCTGCAAGGTTGCAGCCAGCGGCACAGTCAGTGATGCCTGTGGCGTCATCGTCATAGGTAAAACCTTCGATGCCGGAATGGACGTGAAAGCCATCCTGGTCGGTTCCGGAGATGACATAACCGAAACCCATGTCATAGCCGGTGGATTCGCCAAAAACCAGTGTGGTGACTGTGATCTGGTCTGCTGTGACTGCATAACTCAGGATGCCGGCCATATCCTGGTCATAGTCGCCGCCCTGCTCGCTGTCCTCCCAGTTGACATAGAATTTTCCAGTGGCGTGCCGTCATTAGCTACAGTATGGGGTTGTACCACTTTGAAATCGACGATGGCGCAGTTGCCCGAAATGTCGGCATTGCGGCAGGCGGGGAGTATCGTCACAGTACTGCCTCCACCTCCGGCAGCGGGGACGGGGACCTCAATTTTTGGAATTGCGGGTGAAAGGGTGACGCCATAGGTCTTAACGGTAACTTCAGCCTCATTGGTATTGATATCACTCAGGTCGTCACGAATAGAGGTAGTGCGGGCATAGTTGGCGAGGCCGGCAATGGCATAACTGCCTTCCAGCCTCGGCGCCTCCGGGCACAGCCCGATTGCATCGGATAAACCAGTCAAAGTCTTTGCGGTGCACAGGCCATCGGTTGTGGTTGTGCTGGTTCCCTCGCCAATAAAATAGTCATTCCCGTTGATCAGTTCACCTGCTCCAACTGCGTCGATATAGGTATCGAGACTTGTAAAGCCGTCCAGATCGGCAGTTCCCGAAAACTCATCATCGTAGGAGTTGACGCTGGCGTTGAACTGAATGATATTGATCGGTGCGCAGTAGTTGAGATCGGATAACTTATCTTCCCAGTCGCTGGAAATGAAGTTATTGATGAAACTGCTGTCATCTGATGTGAAGGATGCATTGGCAGACGCCCCGGCAAAATAGCGCAGGCTCTCCAGATAGATTTCCGACTGAGGATTACCCCAGTTGGTGCAGCTACCGTTGTTAAAGCTGTTCAAGCCCCAGTCGCAGTTGTCGGTATCGTTGTAGGTGCCCGGGTTATGGTCATAGCCACTGACGCGCAGGGCGTCCAAATTCTTGATGATATTGCCGGTTATAGGTGCGGTTTTAAAGGTGCCATGGGAGGTGGTATTAATCTCGTCGATGATGGCGGAGACGTTTTTACGCAATACGCCGCCGGATTTATTGTGTTGGAAACTGCCGGTCATGAGACCGAACATGATCTGGGAGTCGTCACCATACTCCTGCAGCAGGCCTACGGGTTTGAGGTTTCCATCAGGGGGATAGGCTTTACAGTTTTCCTTTCCTACCAAAGCCGAATCACAAGCTAGCACTCTGACAACGTAGTCGCCGTCGCCGAGTCGATCATCGGTCCAATTGGGGTTATTAGGATCTGCATCCAATCCAGTTATGGTGGAGTCATTGCCGTTATTCGTGCCTCCAGACACAGTGCTTACGAGTTCACTGTGACCATTCCAGTGGCACTGATAGCGTTCATTGGCCGCCCACAGGGCAAAATTGCCCTCCGCGACGCGGATCAATGGAGGATCAGTGATGTCTTCCGATTCGCCGTCATGCTGCATAGGTGGTGCTGCACAGGGTGATATCTGACACGTTCCAGGGTGTGAGTTTTATCATCTCATGCAGCTGCGACGGGGGAGTAATGTTTGGCGAAACTGTGGGCATCGCCGGGCAGATAGCTGCGTTCCAGTACAGTGCTGGTGGACGAGTCGGTTGAGCGGGTGCCGCCATAGAGAATCTTTTTTACGCTGTCCATGCGCGTCATACTGGCCCAGTTCAGGAAGTTGCCGCTCCAGTCGCTGGCGCCGGCACAGTATTTATCGTCGGTAATGCTGTCAGGCTCAAAACGATCATCGGTGGTGTCGTAGACATAGCACTTGTAACTGTCGAAGTAACCATAATAATCGATGTCATGATTGTAAGTCGTATCGATTACTCCGTCGCTATTGATGTCCGACCAGTCGTCGTAGGCCTTATAAAAGAGCTGATGATCATTGGATAGGTTGAGCATCACCAAAGGATCGGCGGATGTGACAAGGAACAGCGGGGATTGTGAGAGTGAAGTTGGCGAAACACCATAGGTGCTTGATGCAGCCAGAAATAGGGTGAATCCACACAACAGAGTGCGCCCTGTTATTTGGAAATTAAATGGCTGATGTAATCGGTTCATTATTCACCTCTCACCACTCAAAATTGCGGTAAGTTGAAATTGTCTGTTTAATGATGCAGTGAAAATCTTCAACTCTGCAGCATGTAGGAAACTAACGATAAATAGTGCTTTGCAGGATTGCCTCTGAATTGACTGATATTCCATTCGCGCGACTGGTGGCGCGGTAGGTGCGAATTTTTGGCGGCACCTCTGGAAATCCTTTTACCAGACTGCTTTGCCCCATATAAAATTCGGGCAGTCTCTCAATGTAGTAATCTGGGCTGGTCGCTGATTCCCCTTGCACGGATGCATCCGCTTTACGCGTGTGTGTGCCTGATATGGGGTCAAGTGCCCGGTCGCCCTCATACAGACCTTCGGCACTATTGCCGCTGTCTGCCCAATCTGAATCATTGATCGCATTGAATAACACTGGATCGGTAATAATATTTTCAGCTATCCGCAGGATTGCCTCTGATACTTCGAACCCGATTTGCTGATCACGAAAATTACCGGCCATGCGTTCTTCCATCGCGGTCTGTTGTGCGCCATTGATGCCGAGAATCGTCAACACGATCAACATGACCAAAACGACGACCAGTACGGCTCCTGACTGGGAGCGGTGGTAGGTTGAGGCTGAAGGGTGCTTCATAACGTGCGGTTCCTTAAGCTGAATAGTCCGGAAAATTCCTTTCTTAGCCTGCGATCAGCCGGTGTGCTGTTGACCCCCATAAAGGTAAAGTCGGTTGTTTGCGTAAGCGCATCTTCGACACTGTCGACCAGCAAAGAGACTCTGATGCTGACCACATCGCTCCATGCGTTTGCTGTGGTGACTTGAGCTGCATTCATATAGATGTCAGTGGCGTTGTCATCATTGACTCGGTCAAGCCCGTATAATACTTGCAGTCTGGAAACGCCCTCGACGATCTCTTCAACATTCCCATCAATATCTCGCATGTAGAGTGAAAAGATATCGTCACCGGCTTCATTGTTACGGGTTGTATCCTTAACAAAAAAGGCATGAATATAGGGTTTGAGCACATAGGCATCTTCACCATAAGGCGTGGATAATTGATCAGAGGTATTGCAGGCATCTCCGCTGGCGCAATTTAATGCCAGCTCGATTGGTGTGCCATCATCTGTCGCAGCGTATCAGATCCGCCGCGGCACAATTCGTGATGATAACCAGGTCTCCTTCGGAAAAGTTAGAGAATCCTGAGGATACTTGGATATCGTCGCTCATAGCGGTTTCAACACCCACCAATCCGGCGCCTTCGTCACCACTGCCACGCAGAATCAATACATCACTGCCTGCTGCTGCGTCATAATCGTTTGTGGCTCCCACATTATTCAAGCCGCTTGCTGCGGTTTCTTCTGTTATGGTGGAAAGATTCCATTCAGGTTTAGTGTTGTCCAAGATGGCGATCACCTTCGGTGAAACAATATCCGGACCCATGCAGCCAAAATAACCCGCGCCATGTATGGATTTGCCGATACGGTGAAGTGCGAAACGACCGGTTTGCTGAATGTGCCCCATGCCTTCCTGAAGGTTGATGGTGACCCTGTTGGCGACAAAAATATTTCCTACACCCAATATCAGGACAAGGCCCAGGGCCATGGCCACCATGAGTTCAACCAGAGAAAGCCCTTGTTGTCTATGGAGCTTATTCCTGGTGATCATATGTAGTCTGCTCATAACTGTGTTGTTAACTGAAATTGGGTGAGATTGCATTGACCTGCAGCGTCCGTGGCATCACCAATCCTTGCGTCGTCCCAACAGACGATAATGGTTGCCGCTCCCGCATTGGTGACAGCAATCGAACCGTCGCCACTGGGCAGTTGAGAGAGGGAATTGACCCACTCTCTTTGATCTGACAGTGCCATATTGCTCGTGCTGCAGGACGCGTAGCAGGTTTGTGTGGGGGTGGCGTCATCGAAGTCCCGCGCATAGCTGCCTGCCAGTGCGGCAGTTTTATTAGCGCGCATCCGATCCATGATGTCGTAAGCCAGGATTACGGCCTGAGAGCGGAGATAGGCGCTGTGGTTATTTTTTAGAGCCGTTGCCTGAAGCCCCGCCATGCCTAACAACCCTATCAGAAGAATAAGGAAAGCTATTAGTACCTCGACGAGTCCGAAGCCAGCCATCTGCTTTCGATTTGTCACCACCATTTATCCTCTGTCTAGTGAGTGTCACATTGTATGTCCGGGTTACCTACTTGGTCCCGTCTTTATCCCCCGCTCACAAGTCTAGCGGCAGGCAAAATCCAAGAGCGGCGGTATGTTCATTTCGCGTTACATGATATGTGTAGATACCGACTATTCAAACGGAGATGAACAGTAATCAGCTCAATTAAATATTTCATTTCCATTGGTCGGATGTTAGCTGCAAATTGCTATCTGTAACCTGTCTGACCGATTAACTGTTATGCTTTGCCGATAAACGGTATCAGGCTAATGTTAGTAAACCTGATTGTTTTTCTGGTTATTTGGCGAATTCGATAGCAATCTTAGTGTGCTGCTTATTATATTTTTCGAGTATTCGCGCCGGTGTGTCTACATTATTATCAGCTATGCTCTTGATCGTTAGATTTGTCTAAGTCGCTGTTTGAGGGCTGATGAGAGGAGGTATTGCTCCCCGGCGCACTCGATGTTGACGGCATCTCAAGATAAAATGCTTGAGATTGATAGCTACCGTTTATCAGAAATATTATACGCTTCATCTGATCGTTGAATGTACCCATATGTCATTGTTCTAGTATTTACAATTATGATGAAAGTAGAGACAGGATTTACACTTGTTGAATTGATGGTCACCCTGATTGTGTCATCCATTCTGTTGGCGGTTGGGGTGCCCAGTTTTGTCGGTATGATACGCAATAACAGAACTGCGACTATGGCTAACGAAATGGTGGCAACCCTTAATCTGGCAAGAAGCGAAGCGGTAAAACGTGGACTGCAAGTCACTGTAAGGCCAACAGGGGCTCAGTGGGAAGGTGGTTGGAGCATCTTTACTGATATCAATCGTAATGGAGCCTTCAATGATAATGCTGATGGCGTACTTTGCGAAACAGGAGAAGACTGTGAATTGCGCAGATACGAGGCGTTGGCTAATGGTTTCACCCTCAGAACAGGCGCTAATTTTGCAAATTGGGTAGCCTACTTGCCTACAGGAAGAAGCCAATCTGGTGGTTTACCGAATGATACCTTTCGACTCTGTGCAGATGATCAGGTTACGGCGGAAGGGCGTAGTATTATAGTAAGCGTGGGTGGAAGAATAAGACTAGAGAAAGGTGTGACAGAATGTCCATGAGCCCGCTTTTTCCAGCAACTAAGCCTATGTATGGCTGGATTATTTTTGCAGACTTTTCGGCAATGAAAAGGTGATTTTTTCCTCTCGTCCATCCAGTTCTTTAACGGTTTTTGCACCGGTAGCCTTTAGTTTTTTGATTACCTCTTCTACCAAAACTTCTGGCGCTGAGGCGCCTGCAGTAACCCCAATCTGAAATTTGTCTGCGATCCAGCCTGGGTCTATGTCATTGGCGCCATCGATCAAATAGGCGGGCGTCCCATGTTTTTCGGCGATTTCGCGCAGTCTATTTGAATTCGAACTGTTTGGGGAACCCACCACAAGCACCAGGTCACACTGTTTGGCGAGTTCCTTAACAGCATCCTGTCTGTTTTGTGTTGCATAGCAGATGTCGTTTTTCTTGGGGCCGGAAATGTGAGGATAGTGTTTCTGAAGCGCTTGTATGACCTGTTGGGTGTCATCCATCGAAAGGGTCGTTTGGGTCACAAAGGCGATTTTCTCAGGGTGGCTGATCCGCAGTTTTTCAACATCCTCAACTGTCTCTATCAAGTGTATCTGTGAATTTTTGTTTTCCTTCCTGCATTGTCCCATGGTGCCTTCTACCTCTGGGTGTCCCCTATGTCCGATCAAGACAACGTGGTAACCATCACGGCAGTAGCGGGCAACCTCGAGATGGACTTTTGTCACCAGGGGGCAGGTGGCGTCAAATACCCTTAGGTTGCGGTTTTCCGCTTCTTGTCGCACAGTTTGGGAAACACCATGGGCACTGAAGATGACTGTGTTGTTATCCGGGATGTCAGACAGGTCATCGACAAAGATAGCGCCCCGTTCTCGCAGACTTTCCACCACGAATCTATTATGTACGACCTCATGCCGGACATAGATTGGCGCACCGAGCATTTGCAGGGCGCGTTCGACGATTTCAATGGCACGATCCACACCTGCACAGAATCCTCTGGGGTTCGCAAGTAAAATGTTCTGCATTGGTATCAGTATCCCCGTTGATCTGGTTTGGTTTGAGTGTCCACCTGGAGAATTTTGACCCGGAATGTAATGAGATGGCCCGAAAGTGGGTGATTAAAGTCCATTAAGACATCTTTCTCATTTATTTCCAGCACCTGACCCGCCACTTCATCCCCTCCGGGCGTGGAGAAGGCAATGACCTGCCCAGATGCGATCTCCATTTCATCAGGAAATTCACTTCTCGGCATGCGCTGGATTTTCTCATCGGTGCTTGGTCCGAAGGCATCATCCCCGGCAAGAATGATCTGCGCATCGGCTCCGCAGGCTAAGCCAAGCAACGAATCTTCCAGTGCTTCCACCATCGTACCGTCACCCAGATTAAAAGAGAGAGGGGTATCATCAAAAGTGGATACCACCTCGGTTCCATCCGCTAGCGTTAATGAGTAGTGCAGTATTACCCGGCACTCAGGAGTGATGATGCGGTGTTCTTCTTGCATGCCTCAGGATGCTGCCTGTTCTGTCTGAAGTTGACGCATGAGCGGTACGGAAAGATGGAACTGCTCTGCATGCTGCAGCGCGCGATTCAACCGAGCTGGCGCACTGCGTCCCATGCACTTGTGTTCAGGGTCACCATCAAAAGCTTTCAACATACCCTGAATCAGAGATTCTGCATCAAGGGTGCTGTCGGTCAGCGCTGCCTGTATCGCGATGACTTCGTGGGCAATGTTGTGGGCGAACGCCTGATGATCACGCCAAAGTTCTTCGACTGTACCCCCGGTTCGCAACCCCGCAATATTACTTGTCAGTATGTAAACATTTTTCAAAACCAGTTCGAATAGCAGTTCAATACTGGAAGTCAGCACTCTAGTGGGGATGTTGAGGGTGGCCAATGCCTTGCTGAGCAGTTCAGACTTTGGACCGTAAATTGGTGATGGAATGATGATTTTTACCTCCATGCCCGGCTTCTTTTCAAACCAGACAGAGATAACGGTCGGGTCATCAATGCCCTGCAGATCCTTTGGCAACAGCTCATTCTGCAGAAGACATAGCTTGTTCCGCCACGTGATGGGGTTCTGATTCAATACAGATTGCAGATCGTTCTCACCGACTGCAATGAGAACCATTTCCGGCTCCGGCAGGTGTTGGTGAGTTTCGTTTAAATTCGCATTACGTGTTATGGGGTATACAGGAAACCCTGCGCGGAGAAATCCGCGTGCAAATACGCCTCCCATTTCTCCAGTTCCAATCAGAATTATCGGTTTATTCATCGGTTTAGGTTAGACGGGTTGCTGTTCAAGAATCGAATAAGAATAAGGCATTTGCAAATATCAGATAAAGGTCTATCATGACTCTAAGATAAAGGATTAATATAGGAATGTAATATGCTGATTATTAATGATAATCACGTAACCAGTTCACTCCCTGTCTATGAAGTTCAGGAAGTCAGTGTAAAAGAGGCGTTGGCGCTGCTTAAATCCGTTCAGGGAAACGATTCAGATCCACTTATCAAACATGTCGATAGCAGTCTATTTTCAGCCAGGGAAACTCATTCTGCGCTGCAAGGCTTCAATAGCCCATCTTCCTAAACACAACGAGTCAGGATAACCCCGTAAGTAAGAGAGCAGAATGGTGCAGCCTAGCTCGTACCATTTATATATCTTGCTCTGTCCTGTTTAAACAGGCCTCCCTGAAGAGGCTTTGTGCGATATCTCGCAATTCACTGTCTTGCTAAGGTTGTATCTTTCCCTGGAATGTTAGGAAAGTACCTCCTGCGTTAAGAACAAAAAACCCAGAGATCCAACAAGGACAGCAACAGCGGTATACTGGAGCACGATGCAGATACCAGGCAAGTCGTTACAGACTTTACTATAGCGGCAGAGCTTGCAGTTTTTCATAATACACCTCACTCACAACAGAGGCCGGCACACTTCCCTGGAAGGCCGTTTGCCGACAGATTTAGGCATGAACTGACTGTTCAACCCAGCAAGGTAACTTGGCTGATGGGCAGGCAAACACACCATTCGGTCATCTGGACCAACTATTCAGAGCATCATCGCATAGATATTTTGCTGGGAACAAGAGTTTTATCGGTATTTCCAGGTACTTTGTAAGCGTATGAATGGGATCGCTTTTACCTGAGTTGTTAACCGTTTAACATGTAGCGTTGATGTCGTACTGGAGTTTATTTCATGTTAATACAAGGGCCGTTTAAAATTGGTGTGCTCGATCAGCCTGACCAGCCTGGTCGTGAACTGCACATCGAATTTACCCCTGAGTTTCAATCGCTTGAGTTACAAAACCAAGCTCAGGAATTTCAAGAATACTTAATGGAACTGGAACAGGGCATCACTACCTTGGCGGAGGATGATCCAAACCGGGCCGGGATGCTGGTCGTGCAACAGATCGCAGAACAATTGTCGCCGCATATTCAGAGTGGCGATGTGGAACTGCAAGATACCATTATCGTTGAAATGGGCAGGGATTACTCCAGCGACTCCCTGATGAATCTGCTGAAAGAATGAATGCTTCACCCTACATACTGGAAGGCACAACAGAAAATTTTGAACGCCTGGTGATAGAAAATTCTCGAAAAGGCCTGGTTCTGGTTGATTTCTGGGCCCCCTGGGTCGGGCCCTCTTTGAGGCAGCAGGAGATACTTAGGCGATCTGGCGCGATCCCATGAGGGCCGTTTTTTACTGGTTTCAGTGAATACCGATGAACAGAAGCCACTGGCGGAGCGGTTCGGAGTGCGCAGCCTGCCTAATTTTAAACTTTTTCGGAAAGGCGTGATGGTGGCTGAATACCATGGTGTGCAGCCGGAAGCCGATTATCCGCGCATCATTGAAAAGTACGTGGCAAAAAAACTCGATAGGATCAGCACCGAGGCCGTGGCTGCCTGGCAGTCGGGGCAGATCGAGCGGGCCTTGCAGACCCTTGCTGAGGCCGCCATGGAGTTCCCGCAAAACCTGGCTTATCCGGCGTTGATGGCCAAGATTTTGATGCGAGAAGGTCGTGAAGAGGATGCCCATGCGCTGCTCAGCGCCTTACCGGATGTGGCTCAGGACGCCAAGGAGGTCAGCGGGCTGCTGGCTCATCTCGGATTCATGCTTGCTGCGCGTGAAGTTCATGATCCGGCAATCCTGCAGCAGCGGATAAAGTCTGATCCGGACGATGCCGAAGCGCGATACCTGTTGGCGGCTAAGTTGGTACTCGGCGATGAGTTGCAGCAGGGATTGGAGCATTTGCTCTACCTGACCCGGAAGCATGCCAAATATAGGAATGGGATTGCCCGTAAAGGTATGCAGGCGGTGCTTGAAATGCTCGACCCTGAGGATGAAGAGGTGGCGCGTTATCGGCGTGAACTCTTTCGCCTCAACTACTGACAAAATGGAAAAACCTGTCCCGAATATCGGCTTCGTCAGTCTGGGCTGCCCTAAAAACCTGGTGGATTCCGAACGTATCCTGAGCCGTTTACGCGCGGAAGGCTATCGGCTTTCGGCATCCTATGAAGGAGCGGAACTGGTGGTGGTCAATACCTGTGGCTTCATCGATGCGGCGGTGGATGAGTCACTGGATGCGATCGGTGAGGCCCTGCGGGAGAATGGCCGGGTGATAGTCACTGGCTGTCTGGGCAAGGATGAACAACGCATCCGTACTGCCCACCCCGAAGTGCTGGCGGTGACCGGGCCGCATGCCTACGAGGCGGTGATGGCGGCGGTGCATGCACAGATTCCTGCGCCTCACGACCCTTTTACGAGCCTGCTGCCTCCCACCGGCGTCAAGCTGACTCCCCGTCACTATGCCTATCTGAAGATCTCCGAGGGCTGCAACCACAGCTGTACATTTTGCATTATTCCGGACCTGCGTGGCCCACTGGTGAGCAGACCTATCGGCGAAGTCATGCAGGAGGCCGAACGGCTGGTGGAGTCGGGCGTCAGGGAGCTGCTGGTGGTCTCCCAGGATACCAGCGCCTATGGTGTAGACCTCAAATACCGACCGGATTTCTGGCAGGGGCGTCCTCTGCAAACCCGTATCCGCGAGCTGGCCGGCGCCCTCGGAGAACTGCAGGCCTGGGTCAGGCTGCACTACGTTTATCCCTATCCCCATGTGGACGAGCTTATTCCGCTGATGGCGGAGGGCCACATCCTGCCCTATCTGGATATGCCTCTGCAGCATTCCAATGCCCGGGTGCTGAAAGCAATGAAGCGACCGGCGGCTACAGAAAAAGTCCTGGAACGGATCGGCCGCTGGCGCCAGGAATGTCCTGAGCTGACCCTGCGCAGCACCTTCATCGTCGGGTTTCCAGGTGAGACCGAGTCGGAATTTTCTGAATTGCTGGATTTTCTGCGCGAAGCGCAACTCGACCGTGTAGGCTGCTTTGCCTATTCGCCGGTAGCCGGCGCCCAGGCCAATCAGCTTCCCGACTCTGTACCGACGGAGGTCAAGGAGGAGCGCAGAGCGCGTTTCATGGAGGTCCAGGCGGAAATCAGTCGGGCGCGACTTCAGGCGCGTGTCGGCACCGAGACAATCGTGCTGGTGGATGAGGTAAAAGAGAAGCAGGTCATCGCCCGCAGTTCAGCCGATGCGCCGGAAATCGATGGGCAGGTCTTTATGCCTGGCGCCTGGGATCTGGAGCCCGGTGATTTTATCGAGGTGAAGATAACCGCAGCAACCGCACACGACCTGAAGGCGGAGCCCCTGGACGTGGATGAAGGATGACAAACGGGGTTGAGGTATGTGATTTATGCGCTTCCCTGCGCATGCCTGCCAACCAGCAGATTGAAAGCCGAAGTCCTTTAGAAAGCAGATCCGCTGGTCTTGCCGATCTTTTTCAGAATCAAAGCCAGAGGGCAGAAACCCGTGAAGGCGGATTGCAGCAGGTTCAGTCCCACAAAGGCGGTAAAATAGAGCCAGTAGCCGTGGTGGAAGATGGGGCTGCCCGGAGTGCCCAGCGCCAGGCTCAGCAGGATGGCAAAGCCGGCGAAAGCGAGAACGATGCGATCTATATTCATGAAATTGCCTCTAACATGACATTTTGATTTAGCCGCCATCGAAACTGCCGGCGACCGACTAAAGAAAAAAAGCATATTAGCTCAATCTAATATTAAGTCAAGGACTAAAAATACTATGCCCGAGCATCACGCCTTTGATCTGGAAAAGCAGCAGCAGCTGATTACCGCCTTGCTGGATTCAGCGGCATTCAGTGACGACTCCGGTGAGGTAGAGCATATCCAGACCCACATCTCTCATGTGATTCTTGCTGGCGAATTTGCCTACAAGATCAAGAAACCCCTGGATCTGGGTTTTCTCGATTTCTCCACATTGGAGCGGCGTAAATTTTGCTGCGAAGAAGAGTTGCGGCTGAACCGGCGTTTGGCCCCGGAACTCTATCTGGATGTGGTTCGGATCACCGGCAGTTTGGATTTCCCCACGATCGGTGGCGCTGGGGAGGTGCTCGAGTATGCCGTCAGAATGCGCCGCTTTTCACAGTCAGGTCTGCTCAGCGAAACACCACCAGACCGGGAGACGATCATCCTGCTTGCCCGGCTGGTGGCTGAATTTCATCAATCTATACCCCAGGCCGGCAGCGCGACAGACTATGGCAGGCCTGAGCGGGTCATCTACCCGATGCTGGAAAATTTCAACCAGATCCGTGACATGGGTGTGGAGTCCCTGGATGTCGATCAGCTGGAATCGCTTGAGGCCTGGACCCGCAATCAGGCGCAGCAACTCGATGACCTGATGGGGCAGCGCAGGCAGGCGGGCCATATCCGGGAGTGTCACGGCGATATGCATCTTGGCAATATCACCCGTTATCAGGGCCAGCTCGAGGTGTTTGATGGCATCGAATTCAATCCGAATCTGAGCTGGATCGATACCTTCAATGATGTCGCCTTCCTGTTGATGGATCTGGAGTACAGAGGACTGCGGCAGGAGGCGGCCGCCTTTCTTAACGAATATCTGGCGCAGTCAGGCGACTACCCGGGCCTGCCATTAATGCGCTTCTATCAGCTCTACCGGGCCATGGTGCGGGCCAAGGTGGCGGCAATCCGTATGGGACAGACTGGGCAGAGTGAGCAGGAGCGGCAGGCGATCGGCCAGGAGTTTGCGGGTTACCTCGAAATGGCTGAACGCTATACCCGGAGCAAGCCCCCCGTCCTGTTCATCACCCACGGTCTCTCCGGTTCCGGTAAAAGCCTGTTCAGCGGTTGGCTGGCGGAAGCGTTTCCTGCGATACGCCTGCGCTCTGATGTGGAGCGAAAACGCCTTTTTCAAGGCCAGCACCAGGTCAATGGTCTGGAGCAGGGGCTCTACAGTACCGAGATTACTCAAGCTACCTATGATCACCTGATGGAAACGGCCGGCAGGGTGTTGCGAGCGGGCTATTCGGTGATTGTCGATGCGGCCTTCCTCAAGGCTGGTCAGCGTCAGCTGTTTATGCAGTTAGCCGCTGAGCTTGAGATGCCCTGTGTGATTCTGGATTGCGTGGCGCCGGATGAGTTGCTTCGTGAAAGGGTATTGGCCCGCCAACAAGAAGGCGTAGACCCCTCTGATGCCGATCTGCGGGTCTTGGAGATGCAGATGAAAAACCGCGATCCACTGAATGAGCGGGAGCTTTGCCGCAGAGTGGAAGTGGATACCAGGCTATTCCCACCCCAGGGGTTGCTGCAACAGTTATCTGCACGGTTGGCTGATTTAGTCGAGAAAACGGCATGAAGTTTCCATATCTGCCCATCGGACAGAGGTTTAGTTACAAAGAGAAAACCTATACCAAAACAGGTCCTCTGACCGCGAGTGAAGAAGGGACCGGCAAGAGCCAGCTGATCATGAAATCAGCTGAGGTGACCCCGCTGGATCTGCTCGAAAAACCCGTGGAAAAGCAGCTGAGACAGTTCAGTGCCAACGAAGTGAGGGAAATGTTTGCCAATCATCATAAGCAGCTGAGGAGTGCTTTGCTGGAACAGACGGATCAGCATGGCAGTCTGATGCTCGACCAGGTGCTCCAGCTGATTGATGAGCAGGGGATGCCAGGTGAGCTTGATTAGCTCAGGGCAATCAGGGCAACACCGCCAAGCATGACCGCGCCGGCAATCAGATGGCTGCCCAGACCTGTTTCCTTGAACAGATAGGCGCCATACAGGATGCCGAACAGCAGGCTGGTGCGCTTTACCGCGATCATGTAAGCCACTTCCACCTGGTTCAGGGCAATGAAATGGGTAAGCAACATCAGCCCCATCAATAGAGCCGTACCCAGCACTGGCAGTGGCTTGCGCCAGATGCTCAGAAATGCGCTGGGCCGCGCCACTCCCAGCAAGGGAATCAGCGCCAGCCCCACCAGGGTGAAGTAAAAAGGTGCGAACAGTTCAGGCGGCATATACTGCATCGCACCTTTGCCGCCGACGGCAGTGAAGCTGTAGAGCAGCGCGACAACCAGCATCATTAACGAACCCGGATGCCGGTAGATGTGCTGCAGAGGCAGCATCCAGCTGCGCCAGGCGTGGAGTGTGGCCTGCCGGAAATTCAGCAGCCAGGCCCCTGTCACCACCAGCAAAATCCCCAGCAGTCCCTGAGCCGAGAGGGACTCACCCAGCAGCAGGAAGCCAGTGACGATCACAAACACTGGGGTAAAGGCCATATAGGGCAGTGTCTGTGACAGGGGGTAGTCCCGAATCGCTCGGTTGTAGAGCAGCATTGCGCCGATCTCCAGGGGCACAATAGCGCCCATCCACATCCAGAATTGCAGCGGGAGTTCCGGAAAAGGATGGGTGAACAATAATGGTGAGACAAGCAGGCCGGTGAGGGTCAGTCTGACTAAAGTCAGCTCCCATGCTGAAAAGTCACTGAGGGCGCCCTTGATCAACGCATCGGCGGAAGCCAGCGAGAATGCGCAGAGCAGGGTTAGCGGAAACCATTCCATGATTTGTCAGGGCGGGCTTGTCCGGACTTTCAGTCTGTTGGCTGCAGGGTGAAAGTGCCGCGCTGCCAGCCATCCGGACTGACACTGAGAAATCCGGCATGTTCCGCGTGCCACTCGGCCAGCACATAGCGTAATGCCGGTTTATCGTTGAGCTTGAAGCGGTGCAGATGAGGGCGATGTGTATGCCCATGGATCAGGCACTGCGCAGCATGGTGCAGCATGGCGCTTTCCACTGCCTGTTGATTGACGTCCATGATCTCATCGGCTTTCAATGAGTTGGCCTCGCCACTTCTGACGCGGTAGTCAGCGGCGGTGGCGATGCGTTTCGCGACCGGCAGGCTGAGAAATTGGCGGATGAACTCAGGGTCCCTGACTTGTCTGCGAAATGCCTGATAGGCCTGGTCATCGGTACACAGCAGATCACCATGCATCAACAGGGTCGGGATGCCCTGCAGTTGTACCAGGGTCGGATCCTGCAGCAGTTCAGCACCAGTTTCGGTACAAAATCTTTCACCGATCAGAAAATCCCGATTGCCGTGCATCAGCCGTAACTTAGTGCCGCTTTGGGTGAGCGCCCGCAAGGCGGTCTTGATGTCAGTGGCAGGCTGTTGCTGCAGATCATCCCCGATCCAGACGTCGAACAGGTCCCCCAGGATGTAGAGGGTTTCGGCTTGCGGAGCACGCAGTGCAAGGAATCGCAGAAAGAGCCGCACCGTGTCCGGCCTCTCGCCGGACAGGTGCAGGTCCGAGATGAAAAGCGCCTCAGACACCTAGTCGGTGATTTCGGCCTTTTCGATAATGATGTCTTCGGCAGGGACATCCTGGTGACCGGCGCGGTTGGTGGTTTCGACTGCCTTCATCTTATTCACTACGTCCATGCCGCTGGTGATCTTGCCAAACACACAGTAGCCCCAGCCATCCTGGCCTGGGTGATCGAGAAACTTGTTGTTGGCGACGTTGATAAAAAACTGCGCAGTGGCTGAATGGGGCTCCATGGTGCGGGCCATGGCAATGGTGCCGATCTCGTTCGAAAGGCCGTTCTTTGCCTCGTTCTGGATAGGCTCGCGGGTCTGCTTCTGAACCATGCCGGGCAGGAAGCCGCCGCCCTGGATCATGAAATTTTCGATGACACGATGAAAGATCGTACCATCGAAAAAACCATCCTTCACATATTGAATGAAGTTCGCGCAGGTGTTGGGTGCATTCTCCTCGTCCAGCTCAATAACGATAGGGCCCAGGTTGGTTGTCAATGTGATCATAAGATATACCTGTGATTGTTGTGCTCTTACTGTATGGACAGAGAAGAAGGTGTTTTCGGAATCTCAGAAACAACAGTGACCTTCTCAATGATAACTGTGTTTTCTGGCACATTTGGCAGACGGTTTTTGATGCCGGTCTTCTGATTGGCAATGGCGTCGACTACATCCATGCCTTCAATCACTTTACCGAAAACGCAGTAGCCCCACCCGTCCCGGCTCGGATAGTCCAGGTTGTCATTGTCCTTGTGATTGATAAAGAACTGTGCGGTTGCGGAGTGGGGGGCTGAGGTCCTGGCCATGGCAATCGTGCCGCGCATGTTCTTCAGACCATTTTTCGCCTCATTCTGAACCGGGGCGTGGGTTTTTTTCCTCTCCAGCTCAGGGGTGAAACCACCGCCCTGAATCATGAAGTCCTTGATCACTCGATGGAAAATAGTGCCGTTGTAGAAGCCCTCATCCACATAACTGAGGAAATTTTCTACTGTTTTGGGGGCCTTTTCCTTATCCAGCTCAAGGACAATGTCTCCCTGACTGGTTTCGATGTTGACCTGTACCTTCTCCGCCAGCGCATTGAATGAAAAGACGGAGGTCAGAATGAGTGTTACTAATATTTTGAGAAAGCGTTGTTTCATGGCGTATGTCCCGATTGGCTTGTGGCAAAGGGGGCAATGATATAGCTTCTGCTGGGGCGTAAAAAGGGGGGGTCCGCCAGCGATTGATGATTTTAGCGTATTGCTGGCGGATTTTCCTGTATCGATGGATCGACTAGCGCGCGCTGAAGAACTCCATTAGATCAACCATGTGGGAAGCCTGCTCGGCGGTATTTTGACTGGCGGCGGCGGTCTGTTCCGCCATTGCGGCATTTTGCTGGGTGGCTTCATCCATCTGGGTGACGGCCCGGTTGACCGACTCGATACCATCCATCTGTTCCCGGCTGGCTGCCGCGATCTCCGAAATCAGATCACCCACCTTTTTCACCGACTCGACGATCTCCTGCAGGGACTCGCCCGACTCGTTCACCAGGGATGAGCCGGTTTTGACTTTCTCCACGCTGTCGCTGATCAACGCTTTGATCTCTTTCGCGGCACTGGCGCTGCGTTGTGCGAGGTTGCGCACTTCAGTGGCCACCACCGCGAACCCCCGGCCCTGTTCCCCGGCGCGGGCGGCCTCCACCGAAGCATTCAGGGCCAGCAGGTTGGTCTGGAAAGCGATTTCGTTGATCACGCCGATGATTGCGGCAATTTTCTCGCTGGCCTGTTGTATCTGTTGCATGGCGTCTACCGCGTTGCCTGCAACCTCACCACCTTTGAACGCGACCTGCCTTGCGCTCATGGCGAGTTGATTGGCCTGGTTGGCGTTATCCGCGGTGTTGCGCACGACGCTGGTCAGCTGTTCCATGCTGGAAGCGGTCTGTTCAAGGTTGGCAGCCTCCTGTTCGGTGCGCTTCGAGAGGCTGCTGTTTCCGGCAGCTATCTCATCGGAGGAGGTTTTGATCAGATCGGAGGAGTCGCGGATCTGAGAGACAATCTGGTTCAGTTTGCTGACCGTTTCGTTGATACCCTGTTTGAGGTTGCCGAAAGCACCCTGATAGTCCGTATCCACCGTCTGGGCCAGGTTGCCTTTGGATAGGGCGCTGACCACCTGGGAGATATCGCTGATCGCGCTGTCTGTCACCGCCAGCAGGCGGTTGACGGATTCACTCAGGCGCGCAAAGAACCCCTGTTTATCCTGCATCCCGATGCGCCTCTGCAGATCACCCTGGTTGGCCGCTTCGATGATTTCAGCAATCTCATGTTCGACATGCACCTCATCAGTTCGGTCGGTCCATTCGACAGCGGTGCCCAGTCGATTGCCTGACTCATCGATCACCGGATTGGTGATGATGCGCAGGGTGTGGCCTCCCAGTTCGAACTCGGAGGTGAATGTTTCTGTGAGGCCATTCAGGATGCCGCGCTGGTGGCTGGGGGAGTTGTGGAATTAATCAATGTTTCCACCGATCAGATTGTCGGCGGAGAAGTTGGGAATAGCCTGTCTGATGCCGGATTCCGCCTGTTTCAGCATCCGGGTCACCGATTTGCTCATATAGATGATGTTGTAGTCGGTGTCGGCCATCATTACGCCGCTAGAGATATTGTCCAGAGCGGTTTTGATGCGTTGCGTCTCCGCAGACTTGCGCTGGGCCTCTGCAATGATGCCGCTGAAACGCTTGACTGCCTGGTTGAAATAGCCGGCCAGATCGCCGATTTCATCGTTACTGGTGAGAGCGAGGGTTTTTGAGTTATCGACTCTGCCCTCGGCGACTGACCTCATCAAGCCGGTCAGTCGTTTCAGGGGCTTGGAAACTACCCGGCCGAGAATAGCGCTGATGACGAGCAGGGCGATGAGCATCACCGCTGAGTTGATGCCGATGTTGGTCCAGAGATCACGTTGCACAGATTGATCCAGGGCGTCGGTTGAGTAGTCGAGTCTGATCGCGCCGAGCACGGAACCTTCTTCGACCACATGACACATCATGCAATTGGTGCCTCGATAGTCCTGCAGCGCAAGCATCGGGATCACCACCGTGAGTACACGGCCCTCATTACTGTCACGGAACTGCATGATCTGCTCACCATTCAACCCCCGTTGGTCAAAAGCATCTTTGACTTTGGCGTAGTCCGCACCGGGACCGAAGACCTTGCTGACTCCCTCGCCGCGAAGGATACGCGCATCCAGAATTTCCGGCCGGGAGAGGAGCTTGTTGCGGGGAATATCCCGGCTGGCCATGCCTCCGGTCAGCATCAGGGTATTGATGTTATCGAAATAGGAGTCAGCGAGCGCGCTTGCCTGATCCCGAACCAGGTTTTCCACCAGTATGCTCTGGCTGTATGCCAGATAAGAGCCGGTAAGCAGCAGCATGATGCCGAACTGGATCAGCAGCGTGCTGCGGATCTTGTTCTTGATTGATTTAAATGGCTTTTGTCTGGACATTTCGGAACCCTGTGGCTGGCGGCTTGGGATGAAATGCAACATGAGATAGGGCGGCTATTCGCGCCAAATAGTCATCACATCTATGCTCTGCAACCTGGTATGACATTTGAATAGTAAGGTTTCTAGCGGCAGAGAAGGGTCGGAATTTAGTGACTTGAGGAGAATGTTCTGGTGTGATGAATATAATCATCCTGATTCTTGAGTGGCGCCTCTGCAGCCGCTTGGCTTTGTGATGGAGGCTTGTTTTCGCTAATATCCCGCGCAATTTCATAATAATTCAGGCTGACCTCGCACATGCTCAAGATCTATAACGACCTCACCAACCAAAAAGAGACCTTTCAACCCCTGCAGGAAGGCAAGGTGCGCATGTATGTCTGTGGCATGACCGTCTATGACCTGTGCCATCTGGGGCATGCCCGGGTGATGGTGGTGTTCGACGTGGTCTATCGCTATCTACAGGCGCTGGGTTACGACGTGACCTATATTCGGAACATCACCGACATCGATGACAAAATCATTGCCCGGGCGAATGAGAACGGTGAGCCCTTTATGGCGTTGACGGAGCGTTTCATACAGGCAATGCATGACGATTCCGCGGCCCTCGGGGTGCTGACGCCCAGCGATGAGCCCAAGGCCACGAGTCACATGGACGAGATCCTTTCGATGATCGTAAAGTTGATTGCCAATGGTCATGCCTACGCGGTGGATAATGGTGACGTCTACTACGATGTCCGCAGCTTCCCTGAATATGGCAAGCTTTCGGGTAAGTCCATCGACGATCTGGAGTCCGGGGCGCGGGTGGAACTGGGGGATGTCAAGCGCGATCCTCTCGACTTTGCCTTGTGGAAGAACGCCAAGCCGGGCGAGCCTTCCTGGGATTCGCCCTGGGGCAAAGGCCGGCCCGGCTGGCATATCGAGTGCTCCGCCATGTCCACCACCGCCCTGGGGGATACCTTCGATATCCATGGGGGAGGCGCGGATCTGACCTTTCCCCATCACGAGAACGAGATCGCTCAGTCCGAAGGCGCCACCGGCCATCCCTTTGTCAAATACTGGATGCACAACGGCTTTGTGCGCATCAATGACGAGAAGATGTCCAAGTCATTGGGTAATTTCTTCACCGTGCGGGAGATACTCGAAGGCTATCAGGCGGAAGAGGTGCGTTATTTCATCCTCACCAGCCAGTACCGCAGCCCGCTCAATTACGACAGTGAGCATCTGGATAACGCCCGCGCTGCACTGACCCGCTTCTATACCGCCCTGCGCGGACTGCCAGAGACTGAGCCGGCAGGGGGCGAGGAGTTCGCTGAACGTTTTCATGGCGCAATGCAGGATGATTTCAATACCCCCGAGGCGCTGGCGGTGTTGTTCGAGATAGTGCGGGAGATCAACCGGTTGCGAGACTCCGATCTGCAGGGTGCTGCTGGACTGGGTGCCGAACTGCGACGGCTTGGGGCCATGCTGGGTATTCTGCAAGCTGATTCTGAACACTATCTGCGTGGCGGGGACCTGGCCGCTGAAGATGGACTGAGTGATGCGGATATCGAAGGCATGATACAGGCGCGCATCGATGCCCGGACGGCAAAGAACTGGGCAGAAGCCGACCGGATTAGAGATGAGCTGCAGGCGGCCGGGATTGTGCTGGAGGATAGCGCGGGCGGCACCAGTTGGCGACGGGCCTGAGTCCTCATGGTCATGACTATGATTAACCTTTTCCCGTCTGAAGCGGAATTAAAGCAGGCTTTCAAAGTCATCAAAGGTGAGCAGATTCCATCGGTGCCTGATGTGCTGCTGAGGCTGTTTGCAGAGCTTGAGAAAAGCGAACCTGAAACCGCGCGAATCAGTGACCTTGTTTCCAGTGATCAGGCCATCACCGGGCAGGTCTTGAAATCAGTCAATTCCCCGCTGTTTGGATTGAATCAGCCGGTGGAATCAATTCAGCAGGCGGTCGTCCTGCTTGGTCTGGAGCAGACCCGAAATCTGGTGACCGCTGCAACCTTTAAAAACAGCATGCAAACCCTGTCACCCGCAGCCATTCAAATCTGGCATGACAGTTTGAATGCGGCGCATGTGGCGATCAATATCGCCTACCATATTAAGGATATTTCACAGGATGAGGCGTATCTGGCAGCAATGCTGCACAATTGTGGGGCCTTGTTGTTGGCAGAGCAATTTGCCCAATATGATCAACTGCTTGGTTTTGAAAACGAGTACCCGGTTACCTTGATCAGCAGAGAGAATCGGCTGTTAGGCACCAACCATGCGGTGGTCGGTTACCTGTTTGCAAAGCACTGGAAATTACCGGATAAGCTGTGCCAGGCAATCTATCTGCACCACACACTGAAAAGTGATGAGATTGAAGATGCAGGGCTCCGGGCTGTGATTGCGTGTATCAAACTGGCCCATTTGCTGATTACGGAAAAATACCTCGCTGATGACTCATTCTCACTGGAAAGAATCCAGTATTTTTCTTATGCCAAGAAGGAACTCATGCTCGAGAATGAATTCCTTGATGAACTCAGGACGGATGTCATACCCGAGATGGAATAGTCGCAGCTCATTGATTGCTGTGTAGTTCCGCCGCCTGCAGGGTGTTTTCCAGCAGGGTCGCAATGGTCATTGGACCTACGCCTCCCGGTACCGGGGTGATCCAACTGGCTCTTTGGCTGGCGTCGGCGAAATTTACATCCCCCACCAGTTTGCCCTCGGCGGTGCGATTGATGCCCACGTCGATTACGATAGCGCCCTGTTTGACCCAGTCACCAGGCACGAATTCAGGTCGACCCACCCCAGCCACCAGGATATCCGCGCTGCGGGCCTTCTCTGCCAGGTTTTTGGTGCGGCTGTGGCAGACGGTGATGGTGCAACGGGCCGCCAGCAGTTCCAGCGCCATGGGACGGCCGACGATATTCGACTGGCCGATGATGACCGCATCAAGTCCTTCCAGATTCTGGCCTGTGCGCTCCAGCATGGTCATCACCCCTTTGGGGGTGCAGGGGCGCAGGATCGGCATGCGCAGAGACAGGCGGCCCACATTGTAGGGGTGGAAACCATCCACATCCTTGGTCGGCAGGATGCGCTCGATCACCGCCTCTTCATCTATCTGAGCGGGCAGGGGCAGCTGTACCAGAATGCCGTCGATTGCGTCATCCGCATTGAGCCTGTCAACCAGGGCCAGCAGTTTCTCCTGGCTGGTATCCCCGGGGAGATCGTGCATCTCCGAATAGAAACCCACTTCTTCGCAGGAGCGGCGTTTGTTGCGCACATAGACCTGTGATGCCGGATTCTCACCCACCAGAACCACAGCCAGTCCCGGCCGCCGAAAACCTGCAGCAGTGCGGGCCTCGACCTGCTTCTTGAGTTCTTGTTTGAGTTCGGCAGCAATCGCCTTGCCATCGAGGATCTGTGCGCTCATTTTTGAACTTTCCTGCTTGTTTTTGTGGGATGAGAATCATACCTTGAAAGGGTGTGGTCTGTCAGGAATTCGCCGATCCGGACCATTGACCTTGGCGCTCTTCGTCAGTATGATTCCGCTCTTCACGCAATCGGGCGATCTTTATTTTCTCTGCCCGGTTATCGGGGTATAGCGCAGTCTGGTAGCGCGCCTGCTTTGGGAGCAGGATGTCGGGAGTTCGAATCTCTCTACCCCGACCAGTTTATCTGCGCCCCTAGCTCAATTGGATAGAGCATCGGCCTTGAGGATAGAAGTCAGGAGTAATCTGAAGGTAACAATTCGCCCTAGCTCAATTGGATAGAGCTTGCCTTGAGGAGAAGTCGAATAAACAGTTCTGCGCCCCTAGCTCAATTGGATAGAGCATTGGCCTTGAGGATAGAAGTCAGAAGTAATTCTGACGGGTAAAAGTTCTGCGCCCCTAGCTCAATTGGATAGAGCGTTGGCCTTGAGGATAGAAGTCAGGAAGTAATTCTGACGGGTAAAAGTTCTGCGCCCGTAGCTCATTTGGATAGAGCATCGGCCTTCTAAGCCGAGGGTAGCAGGTTCGAATCCTGCCGGGCGTGCCAGATCTGGCGGAGATCATCAGGGAAGATAGGTAGATATCGTTTTTATGGTGGGCGTAGCTCAGTTGGTAGAGCTCCGGATTGTGATTCCGGCGGTCGTGGGTTCGAGACCCATCGTCCACCCCATTTAAACGGGCCATTAGCTCAGCTGGTAGAGCAGTGGACTCTTAATCCATTGGTCGAAGGTTCGAATCCTTCATGGCCCACCAGTATCAAAGGGTTAGCGCGTTAGTAACCGCTAACCCTTTTTTCTTTTGCGTGAATTTTGCGTGAGCTAGCCGATGTTCAGTCGACGCAAAACCACCAGTTCCGGTTTTCCTTCACCGCGATCACACACACTTTCCGCTGCTTCGATGAGCTTCGTCAGCTCTGCCGCCGAGTAGTGTGTCGTCATCCTTCCCGAGCGATGTCCGAGCAGGTCCTGCCGGTCCTCGAAGCTCACACCCGCCGCCCTCAACCGGCGACCGTATGTGTGTTTCAGGTCATGGACCCGTACCTGTGGCAATCCAACCCGCACCCTGGCCCGCTTCCAGGCACTGGTGAGCATATGGCTGACCGGTTTGCCCCGGTAGTGAAACACATGCGTAGGATGTGTCCCGCGCTGTGCGTTTACCACAGATCGGGCGATCCGGTTCAGGATCACCAGCCGCTCGTCTCCATTTTTGACCATCTCGCCGGGAACGATAAACACCGAGGTGTTCAATTGCGGGATTTTCATCTCCCAGTCCCAACGCAGAGCGCACACTTCCGCATCCCTGCAACCCGTATTGACCGTAAACAGTGCCATCTGGGCGAGGTGGTCGGGCAGCTCCCGGAACAGGGCCGTCTGCTCTTCCCAGTTCAGCGGATAGGGTTTCCGCTTGTGGGTGTCGGGCAGCAGCTTGATCTTCGGAGCCGCCTGCAGCCAGGTCATGCCGTGCTCATCCATCCATTCCGACGCCGCAAGGTTCAGGATGCGCCGGACGACCTTTAAACCGTGGTTTATGGTGCCCACGGTAACACCTTCTTTTCTGCGATGTTCGATCCAGGGCTGAAGGGTCCCGATATGCAGTCTGCTGAGTGGTATGTCGCCAATCCAGGGCATCAGTTGTTTCAGTCTTCCGATGTCCTGTTCAATACTGCGTTTGTGCTGGTTTTCCAGCACGAACTTGGCGGCTGCCTGCTCAAAAGACCGTTCGGGTCTTACGCCATAGATCGTCGCTTGCCGGGATGCCTCAGTCAGTCGGGCGAGGAAACGTTCCGCTTCTTCGAGCTTATCTGTGCCAGTGCTTTGGCAAACACGCCGTCCGTTGATGTACTTGTCGACGTGCCAGATACCCGCTCGCTTTTTGAGGCCCGGTGTCTTTTTGCGTCCCATAGTGGATCTCCTTTTGATCGACCGGGACGCCCGTTGCAGGATTTATACTGCTCCACCCAGGCGTCCAATTCAAGCCTGTCGAAGGCAATGCCCTGTTCTCCGATAGGAATTTCTGTTAAGTAGGGGCGAACATCACAATTAAAACGATTGCGGTCCATACCGACATAGGCGGGAGCATCGCGAAGCCTGAGAAGTCTTGGAAGGAAGGATGAACCAGGGATAGTCGCCATTGTTAATCTCTGTCGAACTCATATAGAACGGTCACTTGAGTAGTCCGGTCATGGGGGCATTCATTAGCCAATGGAAAAAATACTTTGCAGACCAGGCTCTAACATGGAATTGGTTGATCCCTTTCGATCTGGAGTAACAGGATTCCAGTTTCACTGGAAAATGGTTTGTCCAGAAATTCGGCATGAAGATTGTCGACTCTGAGTCTGGTTACTTTCATATTGGTTTGTAGTCATTGCGTGCTGATTATCACTAGATTGCTACACGCTAAAAAGTTAGCATAATGAATCGCGTCATCGCAAAAGAAAATAGTTAGCAATTAGCTAAAATATTAGCTCTGACGGAAATTGAAAAGAGATGAATGATGTGGAAGGAAAGAACTTGGGATTACTTGTGTGGGTGGATAGGTGATATGAGCAATTTCATATTGGTGCAATGCTGAGACGAGATTACTCTTAGATGATTTCTCCTTTGAATATCACCACACCACAGATCGTCGCGGCCGTGCTGATCTCGATGATGGGATCTGGCCAGTTGGGGTTAAGTGCCTTCAGGTACTGACGGTCGTCCTCGATGATCAACTGTTTGAAGGTTGCCTCATTGGACTCGTCGAGCCTTACGACGACGTATTTTCCATGGATGGCTTCTACATTGGGATCCACGAAGATCAATTCCCCTTCGTGAAATTTTGGTTCCATGCTTGCGCCGCGTAAGCGCAACACAAAGGTCTCTTTACTGCAATGCACGGGGCATGGAAACCACTCCTCAGCGTAAGCCGGTACCTGGCTTTCATAGATTTCCGACCACTCGCCAGCATGGACCCAGGAGATGAGTGGGTGGAGGCTATGGATAGCGGGTCCCAACTGGGTGTTCTTTTCATTTGTCCTAGGAATCGATGCCCCCCATTCACTTACATGGGCTTCATCCATCCAGCCTTCGGGTTTACCCATACCGCGCTCGAGTTTCTCAGCCAGATCATCGCCGATATTTCGGGGCGTGCCTTTACTGGTTCGCATCTGCCGGCGGACCTGGCTGAGGTAGGAACTGCTGGTCTCAGCGATACGTGCCAGCTTGGAGGCTGAGCCCGCTTCAGTGATGAGCAATTCCAGGTTCTGCAGTCGGATTGTGTCGTTATTTCGCGCCATGCGAAGAAGTATAGCAATTATTTAGCAGTATGGTAAGCATTTAGTCGGTTGGTTAGCTTGTAAACCGACTGGGTGATTTGCTAATGTTTTGCTGCATGGAGCTAAGACATTTTCTCAAACTTGCCAATAAACGGGAGCGTGCCGAGGTCGCTGAGGTCTGCCATGGTTCGGTTTCCTACCTCTACCAGATAGCCGGAGCACACCGCCACGCAAGCCCGCTGATGGCGACCCGGATCGAATTGGCCACACAGCGCGTCGCCCAGGCAACCAACGGTCGTTTGCAAGCGGTTCCTCGCGAGAGCCTGGTCAAACACCCGGAAATCTTCGCGGGTCTTGGAGACACCCTGGCATCCGATGGCATTGATTCGGTATGAGCGAATCAACAGAAGACAAACCAACGTCCGCACCAAAGACTTGGTGGATAGTCTGGTTGAAAAGCCGGCGACCCAGGCGAGTACAGATCACCCGTATCAAACCCTATGACCGAAATCCGCGCCACAGCGTAAATCAAGAATATGATCGAATTAAGGTCTCGATCCGAACGCAGGGCATGGATCAACCGCTGGTCATCACCCAGCGACCCGGCGAAAGCGACTACATGGTGCAAGCTGGGGGTAATACGCGACTGCGCATCCTGCAGGACCTCTATGCGGAAACCCAGGATGAGCGGTTTCTCTGGGTCGACTGCTTGTACAAACCCTGGGTGTGTGAATCGGAAGTCATGCTGGCCCACCTGCGGGAAAACGACCTGCGCAGCGACTTGACGTTCATCGATCGGGCGCGTGCCGTACTCGAGGCCAAGGCCCTGATCGAGGCCGAAACGGGTCAAGCCGAACTCTCGCAGAGACAGCTGGAAAAAGTATTCAAGGCGCGTGGTTACAGTATCGCCCATGGTCTGATCTCCAAGATGGCGTATGCCGTTGGGACATTACTGCCACTGATCCCACTGGCTCTCGAAGCCGGTCTGGGCCGGCTGCCCGTCGAACGGATTCGTCGTCTGGAACGGGCCGCGTGGGCCATCTGGCAGCGACGAGGTCTTGAGGAAGAGGCTGGCTTTGACGAAGTCTTCGCCACCTTGTGCCGTCGCCATGACAGTATCGATTGGGATCTCGAGCCCTTGCGTGAGGCGATCGAAATGGAGATTGCCGAGCAGAGTGAGGTCAGTCTGCACACGATCCGGGTCGAACTCGAGGCTCAGCTGGCAGGACGCGAGCTGATGAAACCGCCCATCGTCGAAGAACCTGAAACCCAACCTGCAGCACAAGTCCTGGAACGGGTGCAAACATCCTCAGCGGATTCGAGCCAGGAAGAGGCTTTCACGGAATCAGACGATTCCGCGTCTGTGGAACCAGAACCAAATTTTAGTGCTGGTGAGCAGAACGAAGATGAGTCGGAATCGGCTGAGAAAGAGGGAACAGGGGAGACGTTTGACGCTGAAGCAGAAACCCATCCGATCACAGAATACTCAGGGCCTGGTGATCTCAAATCCCTCAGAGCCAGGTCCTGGACCTTGGCCGCGCGCCTTGCCCAGCGCAACGGGATAGGCGATCTGATCGTGCCCCTGCCCAGTCTGGGATTGGGCTATCTCCTGCGGGACGTACCCGACCCGGCCCTGGCGGATCAGTTGGACGATGACACCCTGGGCCAGATCGCCATCCTCTGGTGGCATCTGGCCGCCTGTGCGGAACTGACGGTTGGACCCCTCGAGGTCGTCTTACGTCGATTGTCTGAGCATTCCGTGCTGCACCGGGCGCTTGAGGACCCGGATAGTGGTTTACTGTTTCAGAGTGTCTGGACCCTGGATCCCGGTCAGCATGGCCAACGGCTCTGGCGCCGGCTGGGCGATCGGGACTGGCAGGATCTGCTCCAACTGATGGACACCTATCGCCGGATACATCGACTGGCCGAGGAGAGCCAGACCCGTCTGTGGGGAACCG
>CAWBPR010000007.1:0-44639 GCA_963790775.1 uncultured Gammaproteobacteria bacterium
TGTCCGGGTCGGCCAGTTTATACCAGACCCGTGCCGTTTCATCCATGACCCGATTCATGGGGTTTTTCACCTGAATCTCCACTGGAACCATGTCGTAATGAAAATGCGAGAAGGTGTGGCGCCTTTTCGGCAACCGAACCGCTTCTGCCACCTCAAGGGCAAGCCTTTCCGCACACCAGTCGGCAGGATTCTCGTGCAACGGACATTCGGGAAAGCTCCATAGCCCGCCCCAGATACCTGCGGGCGGCCGCTTTTCGAGCAAAACCCCCCCCGTCAGATCCCGCATCACCAACAAATAACCGGTCTTTACCGGCAGGACCTTGCGTGGTTTGGAGGCTGGAAATTCCTTCTCCATCCCAGCGGCATGGGCCTGACAACTGGCGCTCAACGGACAGTCACCGCAGAGCGGCGCTCCACGCTGACAGATCATGGCTCCCAGATCCATCATGGCCTGGTTATACGCCGCTGTATTCGTCTCAGGTGTGAATGTTTCGCTGAGACTCCAAAGCTGCTTCAGGACAGTCGACTTGCCCGGCCAACCCTCAACCGCAAAATGCCGGGCCAGCACGCGTTTCACATTTCCATCCAGAATCGGATGCGGCTGGTCCCAGGCAAAGGAGAGGATTGCCCCGGCAGTGGAACGCCCGATCCCCGGTAATTGCTGCAGGTCTTCAATGTTCACAGGCAACCGGCCAGCATGCTGATCCCGTACTCTTTGCGCCGTTGCATGGAGATTTCTGGCCCGCGCGTAGTAGCCAAGACCGGACCAGTGGTGCAACACCTGATCCAGATCAGCATCCGCCAACACGCACAGGCCGGGGAAGCTTTTCATGAAGCGCTGATAGTATGGAATCACGGTATTCACCTGGGTCTGCTGCAACATGATCTCCGAGACCCAGATCGCATAGGCATCACGGTTTTTTTGCCACGGCAGATCTTTGCGGCCATGCTCTTGATACCAGGCCAATACGGCGGTGATGAATGCTTCTGGTTGCATAGCAAACCCAGGGTGCCATATTGCACCCAAGTAGTATGTGGATTGGGTTTGTTAGAACAGGCCTTTCAATGCGCCTGGCAGTTTGTCTTTCAATCCTTCGGGTAGCTTCTCTTCCAGTTCAGGCAGCTTCTCCTGAATCTTACTGTCCACTTTCTCCTTCAGTTTGGCCTTTTGCTGCTCCTGCAATACCTTAGCCAGATCAATCTTCCACTCCGGTTTTGCCCAGGGCCCTTCGAAACGAACAGGGATTGGCACTCCGACCAGCTCGTCCAGCCCCTGACCTCCCTGACCTTTAGCACTGCTGACGATTACCGGCCTCACCGTGTAGTCCAGATTCTCCATAACGATATTGACCTTGCCTGAACCATCCACACGCAGATAGGGTGATTTGGCCAGCAAATCCTGATTCGTCAGTATGCCATTGCGTATCACCGCGCTACCGCCCATCTCAGAAAAGTCTGTCTGCTCAGGCTCATGCGTGATGGGCACAGCCTGGCCGGAAAGCTTTGCCTTGGCGTCCCGGATCATCTTTGCCAGGTTGATACCCTTCACCGCACCGTCCTTGAAACTGAAATCCAGTGAGCCATTGAGTGTGCGCTTCAGCTGACTGATCGTTTGACCTGAACTGGTCAGATTGGCGCTAAAACCACCACTCCCATCCAGTTTATCGGACTTGGTCAGATCCTTGAGTAATGGCCCGGCAAGAATGCGGGAGGCCTTCTGCTCGATGTTCAGGCTCGGCGTATTGCCGCGCACATCCAAAACAACCCCGCCCTTGATCAGCCCATCGTAAAAGCGCCCGACCTGCTGATCAACCTTGAGGTAGCCGTTCTTAGCTGTCACTTTAACCTCGATCGCTTCTGCGTGGATATTTTTCGCAATCAGCGTATTCATCCGCAGGCTGCCATCCAGACTGAGCTTACGTAACATCTCCACCGGAAACAGCGGCGTCTCCGGGGAAGCAGCAGCGGGCTGCTTGGACTCTGTGCTTGCTGAGGTTGGTGGTAGATAACGGTCCAGATTGACTGTGTCCAGGTCCAGGTTGAACTTATAACTGGGCTGTGTCGGATTCACGATTTCAAAATTACCCTTGATACGCGTGTCATCCAGAACCATTGCCAGCTTGCTGAGTGATATGAGTTTGTTACTGGCATTGAGCGTGGCCGACAAACCCAGCTTCTGCAGCACTTTTGGGTCTGCCGTTTCCGGCACTGGTATTGCAAAGCGCTCCATCCACTTGCGTGGGCTGAACTCATCCAGCCGGAAATCACCGGCAAAGGTTGGGTTAGAGCTAATCCCTCGCCCCTCTAGCGTCCCACGGATGGCAAGCTGTCCAGAGTTGATAGAGAGATCCTTCACCTCCAGGGTGTCAGCGGCATGGTCGAGATACAAATTGGTTGTTAACTGCGCCTTCACGCCATCGTCAGGCAGACCTTCTCCCATTAAATTCAGCTCCAAGAGCAGATTCTCCAGGGATATCCGCTGACTCTCAGGGTTGGCATTCAACAATCCTGACAGATCAAACTTTGCCTGCATGGACGGCTTTCGGCTTTCCACTTCCAAGAACAGTTTGACATCCACCGCACTTCCCGGGCTCAGGGCCCCGGTCTCCAGATTGAGCCTCTTGATCTCATAATGCTCACCGGTGCTCTGGTCATCCCACACTATATGAGCTTCATGGATCTCCACCCCCCCGATGGAGTAACCGGCCAGCCCCCTGCCAGAGGTCGAACCCTCTATTTCGACATGGTCCTTATCTACTTTCTTATCAGATAAGTCGTCCCAATTGGCAACACCCTGTTTTGACTTGGCCAGATTCAGTTCCAGACCCTTGATTTCAATCGTATCCACTTCCAGAGTCTGCTTGAAAATCAGCGGTATCAGATTGACCCGGACCTTCGCGCGCTGTACCGAGGCAAATTGTTTGTCGCCGAAGCCCGGGGCGTTACTCAGACTCAGACCATTGAGATCCAACCCCAGCCAGGGAATGACCGAGAGTCCGATATCCCCGGTGATGGTGAGATCGCGTCCTGTAGCCTTCTTGACCTCAGATACGATCCGGTCCTTATGTTCATTGGGGTCCACAAACATTGGCACCAAGACAACCAGGGCCAGGACAAGCACCGTCAGGATGCCCAGCAACCAGCCCAGAAACTTCAGTAATTTACCCATTTCGGCTCTCCGAATTCATTGCTGCGTTGAACGAGGGGCGGCACAATTCCAGCAGACATCAAAACCCGCGTCGACTACTTCACCACACTTTAAACAGCGCCAGTCACCTCGTTGTTCTCTCTGAATGTTACTTTTTGTAAAGTCCTGCAAGATTTGGCTCGCCTTTGCCAGGTCCCTGGCATCCAATACCCAGACTTCCGGATAAATATTGGCAGGCAGTTCACCCATGGCTCCGGATAGATAATCGCCCAGAATCACCGCCTCTATACCCTCATCCTGCAGATGATCCTTGAGCCGTTGCGCCTCGATTCGATCAGCCGCCTCATAGAGTTTCAGCATGCAGTGAGGACTCTTTGGTTAAAGGTATGCAGCCCTTCAAAATCATTCGATATTTCATTTGCTGCCGCGTGACCAGGGAGAGATATCCTCCTTAGCGCCAGCCTGACTTGAATGAAGGCATCTCGACATTCAATGCCTCAGAAAAATTTGCATGGGTGACAGTCACGGTTGTCAGCTTCACTCCCTCGAAATTCGTCCTTCTCACATTTGCATTACGCAGAATCGTCCCCCCCATTATACAGTGAGATAGATCTGCATCCGTGAGATCCGCATTTCGCAAATCAACCAGACGCAATGGACACCCCGACATATTGGCGCCCACCAGCGAAGCATCCCGCATGTCCGCCCGTACCAGAATGGAAGGACGAACCCCTTCATCGCCTGAAGCCTGGACGCCGGTGAGCTTGGCCCTGATCAGGTTTGCATCATTCAAGTGGCTGCCGGACAGATCGCAGTGGCTGAGATTCGCCTCACGCAGATAGGCGCCGATCAAGACGGCGTGGCGAAGATTCGCATGTGCAAGATTAGCCGCATGAAGATGCGCGCTGGACAAATCAGCATCCCGCAAATTGGCCTTTGTGAGATTCGCTTCGTTCAGATCAACTTTACGCAGATCGGCATGTTGCAGATTGGCATTTGATAGATCACACCCCGCCAGTGTCGCCGCTCCCAGTGACTGTTCACTGCCAATCACAGCGCCCGTCAGGTCCGCGCCAGCCAGATTAGCGCCATTCAGATTGGCCGCCCGGATATCCGCCCCCCGCAGATTGGCGCCCTCCAGATTGGCAGAACACAAATCCACCATTTTGAGTCTTGCTCCAGACAGATCGGCTCCCCGCAGGTCAGCACCTTTTAACAAGGCCTCTTCGAGGTCGCAGCCAACCAGAGAATCGCCATCAACGATTCTAAGCACGGCTCCGGTTTCTTTATGCTTTATTTCCATTCACAGATACCTTATTGATTTCAAGCGCCAAACCATCACACCAAAAAGTGCTACATCCCAATCATCAGCGAGTAACAAGCCAACAAAACCCTTCATGGGTCATGATGCAAACGATATCCCAGTGTTCCATAACTGGTTTTCTCAGAGCATACACCGCTTTGAAGTAAGATGGGAGGGCAGCGCGGCACCCGTGTTGACTATGCAAAAAAGCCGATAAGTCAGGCAACCCAAGCTTATAAAACTGCATCACCTTCGACAATCATCAAAAACCACCCGTGACACAAGTTTTCATTTTGCGTGATCCCGATTGCATTTCTTCCCCACCAATCCCACTGAAAAACCCATCCCAGATGAATTGTGGATAAGTTCTCAATTGCTTCCGGCAAAACGCCTTAGTCTCATGCAGACACGGATCGTGACCAGAACTGAAATGTCCAGTCTGATATTCGCTCATTGCATTTGAGCGACAGATAGAGAAGGCAACAGTTTTGATTCTGGGAGGATTGGATTTCCGGTTCCGCATAGAACTGCCAACCTCCGAATTACTCCATGACTTGAGGTCAAATAATGAAGATAATCTTGCGAAAGGGCATACCGCTGCTATGCCTGAGTGCCACCATGCTGTTGGGAATAAACCAGGCATCCGCCTTTACCTCGATGGGCAACACCATCGTCACTCAATGCGACGTTCTCGGTTTCGCACTGATACCGGAATACGCCAATGACACCTGTGACGCGGCCTGTCACAACAACAGTCAGGGACGTTCAGCCTATAACAGTGAAAACTGGGAATACTTCTGCCCGGAACCCATCGCACAGGGGCCGACCTGCACCGATGCGGATAGTGATGGCTACTACGCCGAAGGCAGCGACTGCGGCACGCTTGCCGATTTTAATGACAACAGCGCCAGTGCTTACCCGGGCGCCGCAGAAAACTGTACAGACGGTATCGACAACGATGGCGACGGTTATACCGACGGACAGGATTCGTCATGCGCGATAGCACCTGTCTGCACCGATCTGGATGGTGACACTTACTATGCCGATGGCGGTTCTTGCGGTCCGATGGACTGTGATGACAGTGATGCGTCAATCAATCCGGGCGCGGAAGAATACTGCAGCGACGGCATTGATAACAACTGTAATGGCTTGATCGACACCGCCGATATGAACGCTGTGGCTTGTCCGCTCGACTGTACCGATCTGGATGGCGACGGTTACAGCATCGAGGGCGGCGCCTGTGGCGCATTGGATTGTGACGACAGCAATGGCTCAGTCAATCCAGCCGCACTGGAGATCTGTGGCGATGGCATCGACAACAACTGTAACAACCTCTCCGATGACTGCTGACAGCGTCTGCCAGACCAATGACGAGAGCGAAGACGATGACGGCGAGAACGCGAAGCCATGGTGGCGTAAACGTAACAAAGACAGGGACCGCGATGATGACGATGATGACGATGATTCACATAGCGGCTCAAGGGATAACGATGATAGAGAAAGTAGACGCAGTCGTTCGCGCAGAGACAGAGTTTCCAGCTGGCGCAGCAGAGATCGCGATGACGACTAGTTATCTGTATTCATAGACAGTAACAACAGCTAACACCAGGGGGGCGAAAGCCCCCCTTTTTTATGCTTACCTTTAAAAACCTTTACTGGATATGCTGCACCGCAGGGGGAGAAAAGACTGGAGCGGCCAGCGGGAATCGAACCCGCCTCTCTGGCTTGGGAAGCCAGGGTAATACCGATATACGATGGCCGCATCGGGCGTACATTCTAGGGCACTCTTCCAGGTCTAGGCAAGGTATAGCCTCTTCCAATATGAAATGAGCCTGAAGGGAGGGCGTATTTCCAACATGAAATGAGCCTGAAGTGACCTGATTCTGTCCATGATGGAGGTATGAAAACCATCATGAATGATTCCCACATTGAAACCCTCGAACAGGTCCGTCAATTTCTGGGTGGCGTGGCGGTCATGGAGATCACCATCCCGTCAAAGACCGAGGGCTACCACTGGATTCAAAGGACGCTGGTTCGGTTTCAGTATCTGACGCTTGGCAAGGCGGACCGAGGGCTGATACGTCGCTATCTGCAGCAGATCAGCGGCTACTCCAGAGCACAGATTGCACGGCTCATAAAGCAGTACCGGAAGACGGGGCGGATTCAGCGCCGACAGCGTACCGTGAAGGGATTTACCTCCAAATACACACGGCAAGACATCCGCCTGCTGGCGCAGCTCGATGAACTACACGGCACACTCAGTGGTCCGGCTACCAAGAAGCTCTGTGAGCGTGCCTGGCAGGTTTTCAAGCAGGCAGAATACCAACGTCTTGCCGGCATCTCGGTCTCGCACCTCTACAATCTGAGGCAGTCGACACCCTACGCTCGGCAACGAGGGACGGTCAACAAAACGCATCCAGTACAGAGCCACATTGGTGAACGACGCAAACCCAGGCCCGAAGGCCGTCCCGGCTATATCCGCGTTGACACCGTTCATCAGGGTGACTGGGACGGTACCAAAGGGGTCTACCATGTCAATGCGGTTGACGAGGTCACGCAATTCGAGGGGGTGGCTTCTGTCGAGCGCATCAGCGAACGCTACCTCATCCCAGTGCTGGAGTCCCTGATCGATAGCTTCCCTTTCATCATCAAAGGCTTCCATGCTGACAACGGTTCAGAGTACATCAACAAGCGCGTCGCGGGTCTGCTCAACAAATTACTGATCGAACTCACCAAGTCCCGTTCCCGTAGGACCAATGACAATGCGCTGGTAGAAAGCAAGAATGGCTCCATTGTCCGCAAGCATCTTGGCTATCACCATATCCCTCAGAAGTGGGCACCACTGATCAATGAATTCAACCAGAAATATCTCAACCCCTACATCAATTACCACCGTCCTTGTTTCTTCCCCATCGTTAAAATCGATGACAAGGGAAAACAGAAAAAGACCTATCCCTATGAGGCTATGATGACACCCTATGAGAAGTTCAAATCACTTCCAGAGGCCAAGCAATACCTCAAGCCAGGCATGACCTTTAAACGACTCCATGACATCGCTCTGAGCATCAGCGATAATGAAGCTGCACACCAACTCAATGAGGCCCGTAAACAACTCTTCAAAACTATTCATGAACAGGATCAGCAGGTCGCTTAATCACCACCATCAAGCACCTTACTATTACTCCCGTTCAGGCTCATTTAAGGATTGGAATACACTGGTATCTCTATGAGGCAGCAGGACCATTGCGATAGAGCGCCTCAATCTCACGCCTGCAATGCTCAATCACCTTTTGGCGCTTCACTTTGAGGGTGGGCGTCAACAAGCCGTTGTCCACGGTCCAGGGCTCAAGCAGCAAAGCCACCCTGCGCACCTTGGCATATCCTGGAAAATCTCGCAGCACCACTTTGATGCGTTGCAGGACCTCGCTTTGCAAACTCGCATCCTGCAGGCTGCTTGCCTGCGCAGGGTCCAAACCATATTCGTATGCCAGTCCATGCCACAGGTCGGCATTCAGCACCACCAACGCCCCCATGTAGGGTTTGCCTTCCCCCACGATCATCACCTGCTCGATGAGCGGGTCCAGCTGAATGGCCATCTCCATATCGGCCGGGGGTATCTTCTCTCCGTTGGAAAGCACCAGAATATCCTTCAGCCGCCCGGTGATGTAGAGATGGTTCTCCTCATCAATGCGCGCCTGATCACCCGTGTGCAACCAGCCCTGCGGATCGATCATCTTTGCAGTAGCAGCATGATTGTTCCAATAACCCAACATCATGCCTGGAGTCTTCACCAGCAACTCATCGTTTTCTCCGATCTTGACAGTGACGCCACGCAAGGGCACACCCACACTGTCGGGCTTGATATTCTGCATCGGATTGACACTGATAACCGGACTGGTCTCTGTTAGCCCGTAACCTTGCAGTATGGGTAAACCAAGACCAAGAAAAACTCGAGCGATCTCAGGGGATAAGGCTGCACCGCCGCTCACCGCGACCCGCACGCGCCCACCCAGTTTTACCAGAATCTTATCCGCCACCAGTCTGCGCAACAACGGCCAGAGCAGCAGAGAACCGGACCAGCGGCGGCGTCTCATGCGGTATTCAAAATGCCGGTAACCAATCTCCAGCGTCAAGTGAAACAAGGTCCGGGCCAATCGAGAACGTTTTTTCATCTGGTCCTGGATTCTGGCATAGACTCGTTCGAAAATGCGCGGCACCGCAATAATTGCGGTGGGACGGATGATCTGAAGATCCTCGGCCAGTTGTGTTATCGATCTTGCATAGGCCACGCAAGACCCCGTCATGATCGGCAGATAGTAGCCAGCCGTTCGCTCCAGGGTATGAGAGAGCGGCAGGAATGAGAGAAAGCTGTCCTGCCGATAACAATTCACCACAGTCAGCCCGGCGTGCGCGATGGAAAGCATATTCATATGGCTCAACATGACGCCTTTCGGGCGTCCGGTCGTGCCGGACGTGTAGACTATTGAAGCCAGACTATGGGGGTCCGCCGCCCTTTGCTGCAGGGTCTCGCCCTGGGCCGGGAGCCAGCCCTCCACATCCAGCACCTTGCCGGCGTCTCCTGCCTGGGTCCTGGCCTCTTCCCCCCCTTCCAGCACCAATACCCGCTGCAGATGCTCTAGCCCAGAGAGCGCCGCAGCCATCCGTTTCCAACGTCCAGCATCCTGCACCAACAGCAGCTTGACCGCCGCATCTTCAAGAATATAGGCAATCGCATCCGCCCGATCATCGGTATACAACGGCACCACGATCAAGCCAAGTGAGAGCGCGGCCTGATCGAACATCACCCACTCTGGGCAGTTGCGCAATAGAATCGCGACCCGGTCGCCAGGTTCCAGGTTCTCTGCACGCAACGCCTGACGCCAGCGGGCCACGGCCTGCCCCATCTCCCCCCAAGTCAACTCATACCAGATTTTTTTCTGTCGATCGTAGTTCCGATAGGCCAGCTCATTGGGTGAACGGAGCACCCGCTGATAAAACAACCCATCCAAGGTTCGGGCTTGCTTCAACGGTATTAGATCTTCACTCCATTCTGCCAAGATGTCCCCCTATACGAATCATGCTGCAAATCCGGCTTATACAGGGTTGCCGGACTGGGTTAAAATTCATCGAATATCGGCCCTTTATCAACAAATGAGACCGGAAATCATGCAGATTTACGTAAATGGCGAGGAAAAGCAAATACCTGAAGCCACCGACATGGCGGCCCTGATCGAACAGTTGCAGCTCACCGGACAGCGGATTGCAGTGGAGGTCAACGAAGAGCTGGTGCCCCGCAGCACCTTCGCCGGACATCAGCTGAATGCCGCTGATCGCGTAGAGATCATTCATGCGGTCGGAGGTGGGTGAGCCGTGACCGTTTGTCCTGTGGACAAACGCAGCGCGGCGAACGACCGGTTAGGAAGACCGGGCTGGGGGTAGACTAGAACTCAACAGCCTCGCCAGGGATGGCAGGAAGACAACTGCTTACGGGGTTCACCTTGGTCCAGTGGACCAAGGAAACCGGCGAACGCGAGGCCGGGCTGCTCCCAGACATCTGCCCCCCATGGACGGGGGAAATGCAGAAAGATTGTAGGAACAATCTCTGCCTGCCTTCGCAGCATTTGTCCATCCTTGGACGGCTCACTACTCTCAGGCTCCCTGCCTTTCGCGGCATTTGTACGTCCTGTACGGCAGTTGTCTGGACTCGGTGCGTAACCACGGATGGTTGCTTGCGATAATCCAGCTTCACTCGAAATCATAGCGATCAGGTGATGCTGAAACGACCGGTCAGGAAGACCGGGCTGGGGGTAGTCTAGAATTCAACTGCCTCGCCAGGGATGGCATGTATTACTACCTTACAGAGTGTTTTTCCTCGGTCCAGTGGACAACCGCAACTCGGCGAATACGCGGCCCGGCCGCAACAGCCGGGCCGCTGGGTAATTTAGTGGTCAGTCGTCTTCATCCTCGTCATGGTGGCCACGATGACGCTTGCCCCCAATCGTCAACTCATACCTGACCCGGGAACCAAAAATGATGGTTCCATCATCGAAATCACAGATTGCTCCGGTGAAATCAATGGTGTGATCACCCTTGGAAAGTTCAGGCAACATCACATAGACCCCATCGGCAACAGCCTCTGGGTCATCTTGCAGGGGATAAGGTGGCGATTGCGTGCGGGCAATGAGGGTGCCGTCATATATGACAGGCACGCCATCCACATGGGCGCTGAGATAGCAGGTGCGACTATTGACCAGCCCGGGTTCGAAGTCATTAAAAAGTTCATCCATGATTACCCGCTTTTCTTCGACCGAGCAGATATCATCCGGTGGACACCAGGAATCTGGATTGTGAATGGTCACATTGATCAGCGGGAAGAACAGACGCGTCCCGCGGGGAATGGGATCACTACAGCTACGGTCAGCCGGCAGCTCACCAAGATCGGCGTCACAACAATCCTCCACGCCTTTGCCCGTCAGGAACCAAACCGGGCCTTGCTGACCCGCACTGCAATCGATCTCTCCATCCGCAAATGCGCCTGTTTGATCTATAAAACCGTTTTCATAGGCCCACTGCCACCAGATCCCCGACCATTCGCCGAACGTCTTGCCAGCCACAACATCGTCGGCTGCAACATGGGATAGAGGTAGACAGACCAAACCAGCCCACACACTGGACAACAGCAGATATTTCCATTTTGGAGTGATTTTCTTCATGGGATGCTCCTCAAACATTCTTGTCAGTGTTTGGATCTACGCGAAGTAGACCCATCCTTGCCTTTCTTCCTGATACTCGAGGCAGTCCCAATATAGGTGAAAGATACAATTCTGCGGTTGATATCGGTCAAAATCCGTCGACTTTTCAATACATCGCCATCAATTCATTGATCGATCTATGCCATAGCAGGCTTTATAATTCGCAGACTTCCGTTTACCTCACTCTTTGTGAAAACACCTTTCACCCCTGAGTCAGGTAGAATCCACCTTTCAGATGACAGACAGATCGATCAATTCATGCCAAACGAAACCATAAAAGACACCTTCACCGTCGCCGGACGGGAATTCACCTCCCGACTCCTGGTGGGCACCGGTAAATACAAAGACATGCAGGAGACCCGCGCCGCCATCGACGCCAGTGGCGCGGAGATCGTCACCATCGCGGTGCGCCGCACCAACATGGGACAGAATAAGGACGAACCGAATATCCTCGAGGTGCTGCCGCCCAGCGAGTTCACCTACCTCCCCAATACCGCCGGCTGCTACGACGCCAAGACCGCGGTGCGCACCTGCCGCCTGGCGCGTGAGCTGCTGGACGGCCACAACCTGGTCAAACTGGAGGTGCTGGGGGATGAAAAGACCCTGTTCCCGGATGTTATCGCCACCTTGGGAGCCGCCAAGGAGCTGATCAAGGATGGCTTCGATGTCATGGTCTACACCAATGACGACCCGATCGTCGCCAAGCAGCTGGAAGAGATCGGCTGCGTCGCAGTGATGCCGTTGGCCGCACCGATTGGCTCGGGTCTGGGCATCCGCAACCGCCTCAATATCCGCACCATCGTGGAAAACGCCAAGGTGCCGATCCTGGTGGATGCCGGCGTCGGCACCGCCTCCGATGCGGCAGTCGCCATGGAGCTGGGCTGCGACGGGGTGTTGATGAACACCGCCATCGCCGCCGCCCGGAACCCGATTCTCATGGCCTCCGCGATGAAGAAAGGCATCCAGGCCGGCCGCGAGGCCTATCTGGCCGGGCGCATGCCGGCCAAGCGGTTTGCCTCCGCCTCATCACCGCTGGATGGCTTGTTCTTCTGAGCAAATGACGCAAGCGACCGACGCCACGGCCAGACGCCCGGTTCGCAGCTATGTGCTGCGGCAGGGCCGCATGACCGGAGGCCAGCAGCGCGCCTTTGATGAGCTCTGGCCCCGCTACGGCTTAACGGCGCCGGATGGCTATCTGGATCTCACCGACCTGTTTGGCAACGCCAACCCGGTCACCCTGGAAATCGGCTTTGGCAATGGGGAGGCCCTGGCAGAGACCGCAGCCCTGCATCCCGAGCAAAACTATCTCGGCATCGAGGTGCATGGACCGGGGGTCGGCGCGCTGATGATAAAACTGGCCCGGCAACACAGCAGTAATGGTCGCATCCTGCAGACCGATGCCATGGAGCTGTTGCGCCATCACATCCCTCCCTGCTCGCTGCAGGGTGTTCTACTGTTCTTTCCCGACCCCTGGCCGAAGAAGAAACACCACAAGCGGCGCATCGTGCAAAGCGAATTTGCCGGACTGGTTCGGCAGACGCTCAAGCCAGGCGGCACGCTGCATATGGCCACCGACTGGGAGCATTATGCGCAGCAGATGCTTGCTGTGCTCAGCGCAACAGAGGGCTTCGATAATGCTGCGGGAGCAGGCAACTATGCACCCCGGCCTGCCTCCAGAACCCTGACCAAGTTCGAGCGCCGGGGACAACGGCTGGGACACGCTGTCTGGGATCTTATCTTTACCCGCCAGGATTGACTCCGGAATCGTGGCCAGCCTCAGTCTGCACAGCTTCAAGGCCCCGCTCTTGGAGCCCATCGACCTGCAAGTAGCCGCCGGAGAGTGCATCAGCCTCAGCGGTCCATCCGGCTGCGGCAAGACACGCCTGCTGCGCGCCATAGCGGACCTGGATCCCCACCAGGGCGATGCCTTGCTCGATACATCACTTCAATCAAGTATGAGCGGCCCCGCATGGCGCCGCCAGGTGGGACTGTTACCGGCCGAGAGTTTCTGGTGGTCGAACCAGGTCGGTGAACATTTCCCGGAGCTGAACAGCCCAATTTTTGAGGCCCTCGGTTTCACCCCGGAGTGCGGCGCATGGGATATCACCCGTCTCTCCAGCGGCGAAAGACAACGGCTTGCACTGGCCCGTCTGCTGTTGAATCAACCACAGGCATTGCTGCTGGACGAACCTACCGCGAATCTGGACCAGGACAATATCCAGCGGGTGGAACAGCTGATCAACCACTGGCGCAGAGCACATGGTTGCGCGGTGATCTGGACCAGCCATGATCAGGAGCAGTGCGCGCGCGTCGCCAGCCGCCACTTCCAGATCCTGGAAGGTCAACTGCGGGAAATGGTATGGAATTGATTCAACTCGGCGTTGTCGACCTGGCTCTTGCGGCCACCCTGGTGCTGGCCCTGGCGGCGCTCTCCATGGGCCTCTCCCTCGGCATCGAGCGCAAACTGCTGATTGCCGCGACCCGCACCGTGGTCCAGCTCAGCCTGCTGGGTCTGGTGCTGAAGATTCTCTTCGCCCAGTCACATCCAGTCCTGATCGGCATGCTCACCCTGTTCATGCTGTTGGTTGCCGGCTATGAAGTGATGGCCCGCCAGCAACGGCGCTTCACCGGAATCTGGGGCATGGGGGTCGGCACGCTATCCATGTTTATCTCCTCATTCAGCGTCACCCTGCTCGCCCTGATTGTGATTATCCGGGTTGAACCCTGGTACTCGGCGCAGTATCTGATTCCGCTGCTGGGCATGCTGCTGGGCAACACCATGTCGGGTATCGCCATCGCCCTGGACAACCTGACCCATAACGCCTGGCAGCAACGCGGACAGATCGAGGGCAGATTGATGCTCGGACACGAATGGCAGGCGGCGATCGGAGAGATCCGCCGCACTGCGCTGCGCAGCGGCCTGATCCCGATTATCAACGCCATGGCGGCGGCAGGCGTGGTCAGCCTGCCAGGTATGATGACGGGGCAGATCCTGGCAGGCAGCCCGCCTTTCGAAGCCGCCAAATATCAGATTCTGATCATGCTGTTGATCTCTGCCGGCACCGGGTTTGGCGCGACCGCCGCAATCTGGATCGGTTCCAGAAGACTGTTCGATGAACGCCAGCGTCTGCGGCTGGATCGTTTGAGCACACCGGACTGAAGCGCCGGTGCATTGCAACTACCCGCTGTCAGGAGGCTCTGTTGTTGCGTAGCAATTTGATAGCCAGTAACACCACCGGCGTACCATGCAGAAACAGATCGAAGATATCGAGGGGCGCGCTCAGGGAGCCATCTGCAAGCATCTTAAGCTTCTGCCACAGGTGGGGTTCAGGTACAAAAGGCGCAAGTCCCAGCAACACCGCCGGAAAAACGATCAACTGCAGAGGAATCCTATCCAACCAGGAAAACATTTGCCTTAGCCCCCATTCTCATTTCGATTTGGAATTTTCGGTCAATCAGTTGCATCAGCACTTTATTAGTGTTCGGTCTGTCCTAGGGCCTGTCAAAGCCATGGAGATACCCGGCGTTGACTCTCAGTCTTTCACACAATCCGGGCACAGCGCCAGATACCTGGCCTGGTCCTGTTGACTGAAGCAACAGGCAATAATCTCGTCAAAATCCACTGCAGCAGCCTGCATCTCTGCCAGGGCAATCACAGCCGCCTGATCTTTCGGGTAACCATACACGCCGGTGCTGATCCCCGGGAAGGCGATACTGGTAAGTTGCTTCTCCCGCGCCAGGGCAAACGCGCGCGCATAACAGGAGCGCAGCAGGGCCGGCTCCCCTCTACCCCCGCCCTGCCACACGGGCCCCACAGTGTGGATCACCCATCTGGCCGGCAGCTTGAAGCCCGGGGTGATGCGCGCCTCACCGGTCGGACAACCTCCCAGAGGCCGGCAGGCCGCCAATAACTCCGGCCCGGCAGCCCGGTGAATCGCACCGTCCACGCCGCCACCGCCCAACAGGGTCGAATTGGCGGCATTCACGATCACATCAACTTCGAGTTGTGTGATATCTCCCTGTACAATCCTGATCTGGCCCATTAGAAAATTCCTTCAATGTCCTTCTCTACACTCAATCTGTTGATACTGATAATGCTGGTGATCTGGTTCTGGCGCGATAGCCTGCGGGTCCGCGAAATAGCCAACCGCATCAGCCGCACTGCATGCCGCAGCCATGGCGTTCAGTTTCTCGATCAGACCGTTGCGTTGCGCCGGATTGGTCTGCGCTGGTTAAGGGTAGGCTTGAAACTCAGAAGGGTCTACGAGTTCGATTACAGCCTCGAGGGCAGCGGCCGCCTGACCGGGTACATCATCATGCTTGGCGATCAAACCGAAACCTTGCGCATCGACCTGCCAACAGTGGATGAGGAAAACTTCCACTGATTCGATGTATCACCACTAGCCCGCTCGCAGCTACTTCACCACCTTGAGTGAAGGACGCCCTCCCGGCTTTGGAGGCTCGGGTTCATCCTCCGGTGGAGCATCACTCGCCTCTTCCGCAGCGAACAACATACCTTGGCCGTTTTCCTTGGCATAGATGCCCAGCACGGCGCTCGGCGGCACTATTACATCCTCCTGCACACCTTTGAAACGCGCGCTGAAGCTTATCCAGTCATTCCCCAGCTCCAAATTGGAAACCGCTCCAGGATTAACGTTCAGCACGATACGGCCCTCCTCAACAAAATCACGGGGCACAATCACCTGCGGCTGGTCGGCATCCACCAGCAGATAGGGGGTGAGCCCGTTGTCCGCCAGCCATTCATACAAAGCACGGATCAGATAGGGACGATTTGGTGTCATGTGATATTGCCGAAGGGGTTAGTTCAGCCCCGCATCTCCTGCTCTGCCTCAGTCAGACTCTGCACAAATGATTCACGCTCGAACAGTCTTGCTGAATATTCATACAGCCCCGTTGCCGAAGCTGGAATCTCAATTCCCAATTCAGGCAAGCGCCACAGCATCGGTGCAATAGAGCAATCCACCAGGGTAAATTCATCACTCATGAAATACGGTTTTGCACCGAATACCGGGGCGGTAGAGATCAGGCTTTCACGCAGTTCCTTGCGCGCCTTCACCGCCTCTTTCTTGCCGGACAGAATGACATCCATCAAGCGATACCAGTCACGGTCCACCCGGTACATCAACAGCCGGGAAGTGGAGCGGGATACCGGGTCGACCGGCAGCAGTGGAGGATGAGGGAAACGCTCATCCAGGTATTCCATGATGATACGCGATTCATAGAGTTTGAGTTCCCTGTCCACCAAGGTCGGCAGGGTCCCATACGGATTCAACTCCATGAGTTCTTCCGGCATATCTATGGGATCGATATCGACGATCTCGAAAGTGATATTCTTCTCAGCCAGAACCAGCCGCACCCGATGACAGTATGGGTTAACCGGATCTGAATAGAGCGTCATTACTGAACGTTTGTTCGCTGCCGCCATTGATACCTCTCAACTCTCAGCCGTGCAGCCAGACATACCGTTGCTGGCTAGGGCCGTAAAATAATAACAAACGAAAAAGGGCGCACAGTATACATCAACTGTGCGCCCTTTATTAGATCAGGCGAAATATCGGATCAGTGGACGTCTTTCCAATACTCTTTCTTGAGCAGATAGGCTAACACAAAGAACACCGCAATAAACAGCAGCACCCACTTACCCATCCGCTGGCGTTCCATCTGAATCGGCTCGCTAATGTAGACCATAAAAGCCGTTAGATCACGCGCCATCTCGTCATACTCAGCTGGACTCATGGAACCAGGCGTCACCTGCTCGAAATGCTCGAACACCTCTACATCGTTGCCGGCAGAATCCTTCTCCGTCTTATACACGGCCTTCTGCATACCCTGCAACTCCCACAATACATGGGGCATGGCGACATCCGGAAAAATGATATTGTTCACGCCGAAGGGGCGTGAGTCATCCAGATAGAAACTGCGCAGATAGGTGTAAATCCAGTCGCCACCTCCCTTGGCCCGCACGGTTACGCTCAGGTCAGGCGGTGGACTGCCGAACCACTGCTCCGATTGTTCCGCTGACATGGCAACGGTCATCCCATCCCCAATTTTATCGGTAGCGAACATCAGATTGTTCTTCACTTCATCCTCGGTCAGGCCAAGATCCTTTGCCATGCGGTTATAACGCTGGTACTTGGCAGAATGACAGCTCAGACAATAGTTGACGAAATACTTGGCGCCACGCTGCAGTGAGGCCTGATCCGACAGATCAACATCCGCATGGTCCAGGTGGGCGCCACCGGAGGCCAGTCCAAGCATGGGAGCCGCGGCCATCAAAAATGCAATAATCAGCTTTTTCATTGGGTCACCCTCTCTGGAACAGGCTTGGTCTTGTCAATCTTGCTGTAGATCGGCATCAGCAGGAAGAACGCGAAATAATAAATGGTTCCAACCTGCGCCATCAGCTTGTACAGGTCGGTGGTCGGCTGCACACCCAGGTAACCCAGCATGATGAAATCAAGTACGAACAGACCGAGTATCACCTTGTAGAGCATCCCCTTATAGCGGATCGACTTGACCGGGCTTCTGTCCAGCCAGGGCAGGAAGAACATGATAAGGATGGAGGCAAACATCGCCACCACACCCGGGAAGGCTGAACCTGCGATCGACGGCACGGCACGCAGGATGGCGTAGAACGGAGTGAAGTACCAGACCGGTGCAATGTGTTCCGGGGTCACCAGGGGATTGGCCGGCACGAAGTTGGGATGCTCGATAAAATAACCGCCCATCTCCGGCGCGTAGAAGATCACCGCCGCGAAGAGAAACAGGAAGCCCGCCACACCGGCGATATCCTTCACCGAATAGTAGGGATGGAAGGGGATACCGTCTGCTGGGGCCTTGTCGCTCCACTTATTACCCTTCGGACCCTTCTTGATCTCGACACCGTCCGGGTTGTTGGAACCCACCTTGTGCAGAGCGATGATATGCACAAACACCAGCGCTGCCAGTACAAAGGGCAGCAGGAAGTGCAACGCGAAGAAGCGGTTCAGGGTGGCGTCGGAGATAACGTAGTCACCACGGATCCAGACACTCAGATCAGGACCGACCACCGGCACCGCCGAGAACAGATTGACGATGACCTGGGCGCCCCAGTAGGACATCTGTCCCCAAGGCAGCAGGTAACCCATGAAAGCGGTGGCCATCATCGCCAGATAGATGATCACACCGATGATCCACAGCAGCTCGCGGGGCTTGCGGTAGGAACCGTACATCAGGCCACGGAACATATGCAGATAGATCACGATAAAGAACGCAGAGGCGCCGGTGGAGTGCATATAGCGGATCAACCAGCCCCAGTCCACATCGCGCATGATGTATTCGACGGAACCAAAGGCCAATTCGGCATCCGGCTTGTAGTTCATGGCCAGCCAGACGCCGGTGAGGATTTGAATCACCAGCACCAGCATGGCCAGTGAGCCCATGAAGTACCAGAAGTTGAAGTTCTTCGGTGCGTAGTATTGAGCCAGATGCTCGTTCCACACCTTGGTCATGGGATAACGGTCGTCGATCCACTTGACCAGATTCTGCATCATACTCATCAGGCTTCTCCTCCATCTTGACCGATCAGAATCCGGGTATCGGAGAGATACTGATGCGGGGGAATTTCCATGTTTTTCGGCGCTGGCACGCCGCTGTAGACACGTGCCGGCCAGATCGAAGCGTGAACCATGGCATGGGCAGAAGAAACCACCCTTCCACTCGGCGCCCAGATCGGCCGGAGCTACTTCTGCGACGATAGGTTGGCGAACAACCCAGATGAGTACAGATACCCACCGCCACGAGATATTCCGGTCTTGAGGGAACGGGTCGGGTTCTTGCAATAGTCCGGTTGCTGCCCCGTATCATCGGAGGCCGGGTCGAGCAGGAGAGGGTCCAGGGTGGGCAAGATCCTTGCAGATTGCGTTCGGTCCGTCGCACGATCCAGACCGGCTTACCCCGCCATTTGACACTCATCATCTGACCGGGCTCGAGCTTACCGATCTCCGCCTCGACCGGCGCACCTGCCGCCTTGGCCTTTTCGCTGGGAGCCCAGGCCGCCAGAAATGGATAGATTACAAAGCCGGCTCCGACAGCTCCGACTGCACTGGTAGCAAGCGTAAGTGTACGCCGCTTTTTTAGATCAACGCCTTCTGCGCTCATTTTGTTGGACTCCCCCGGTTACTGAATGGACCGACTTGACAACCGATGGTCAAGTGCAGCCCCCCGCCGTTCAGGACATTAGAATATGCTTAACCACACAAATAGACCGCGCATTGTCCACAATGCACAACAATTGGTCAAGGTTCAGGAACAGTTAACTGAGCCGCTCTTGCCTTAGATCAACAAAGCCGCTGATCCACGAATTTGCCTTCCTTCACCGCTTGTCACAGCGGCAGGTCAAACCGGATTACTGATGTCGACAAATCGATAATCGAGTGAGAATTTCTCGGCCAGATGCCTACCCAGGGCCTGCACACCCAGGCGCTCCGTTGCATGATGCCCCGCCGCAAAATAGTGGATACCCAATTCTCGCGCCGCATGCACCGTAGCCTCAGAAATCTCACCGGAGATGTAGGCGTCAAGACCCAATGCCGAGGCCTCTTCAATAAATCCTTGGGCCGCTCCCGTACACCATCCAAGATTCCTGATCCTCTCGCTTCTCCCGGGAATATGCAAGGTCTCTCGCTGCAGCAATAGATGCAGACGGGCGCCTAACTCCTCAGCGCTGACATCGCTGTCCAGGCTGGAGCGCCAAAGCAACCCATGCCCAGCCGCTGTTGCCTGCGGGTGGGGAAACTCGCACAGCTCGGCCAACTGACGATTGTTGCCCCAAACCGGATGGGCATCCAGCGGCAGGTGGTAAGCAAACAGACTGACGCCGTTTCGCAGCAGCGCAGCAATTCTGCGTCCCTTAATACCCCGGATGGGTGCGGCTTCATTTTTCCAGAAAAAGCCGTGGTGGACCAGCAGCAGATCGGCGCCCCAGGCAACCGCCTCGTCGATCAAAGCCTGACAGGCGGTGACCCCTACCATCAATCTCTGCACCTGTTTCCCCGCCTCAACCTGCAGACCGTTCGGGCAGTAATCATCAAACCCGTCAATTTCGAGTTGCTGATTGCAATAGCGCTCAAGGGTTAGCAGATCGGCCATGGATTTTTGCCTGACAGTTTGATGAAGAAATGCTAGGTTACTACCCCTATGCAACTCAGAAAACTGCTATCGCTCCTGCTCAGTTCGATCACCGCCGGAATCGCGGCCGTCATCGTCTTGGTATTCCTGATGCCGGAGTTGCTCCAACGCACGCAAACCGAGCCAGAACTCAACCGCCCCGCACAAAGCATACCGCTGGCGCGGACTGCGGGGCCTTTTTCCTATGCTGACGCCGTCAACACTGCAGCGCCCTCGGTGGTCAATATCTTTACCACGAAGATCACCACTGAACTCCAGACACTGCGCTTCAAGGATCCCTACCTGCAGCACCTGTTTGGCAGAATGCTGCCGGAAAAGAAACGCGAACGCCGTGAAACCAGCCTTGGTTCCGGAGTGATCGTCACAAAGGACGGCTATCTGCTGACCAACCAGCATGTCATCGAGGGTGCGGATGAGATTAAAGTAGTCCTGTCAAACGGACATAGCGTGGATGTGAACATCATCGGCAGTGATACTGAGTCAGATCTGGCCATCGTCAAGATCGACCATGATTCCGACCTTCCCGCCATCCCGATCGGCCACTCAGGGGAAGTGCAGGTCGGTGATGTGGTGCTGGCGATCGGCAACCCATTCGGCGTGGGGCAGACGGTTACCATGGGCATCATCAGCGCTACCGGGCGTTCGCATCTTGGCATCAACACCTTCGAAAATTTCATTCAGACCGATGCCGCCATCAACCCGGGCAACTCTGGAGGGGCGCTGGTCAATGCCAGCGGCGAACTGATCGGCATCAATACCGCGATCTTCTCCAAAACCGGTGGTTCCCACGGTATCGGCTTTGCCATTCCTTTCGATCTGGCGGAAGGTATTATGCGCCAACTGATCGCTACGGGTCAGGTGGTGCGGGGCTGGCTCGGCATCCAGGGACAGGATGTTACAGACAAGCTGGCCGAAGCCTTTGGCCTGCATGGCACCGAAGGCATCCTGGTAACCGGCGTAATGGAAGAGGGTCCCGCCAGTGCGGCAGGATTGCGTCCGGGTGATGTAATCACGAAAGTCGATGAAGCAACCACCAAGAACTCCCATGAACTCATGCAGATGATTGCCAACAAGGCGCCAGGCTCAGCCATTGAGGTCAGCGGCTGGCGTGGCAGCAAACCCTTCAAGTTCACAGCAGTGTCTGGCACACGGCCCGTTGCGGAAGAGTAAAACCACAACCCAGATCCGGCAGGTCGATGGCTTGAATACACCGGATGGACTCCAGGAACTTTATAAGGAGGCTCTGAGTTAAATCCAGCCTTGGTTTATCAGTGCATGAAAATCACCGGCACCGATGCGAAAACCCGCACAGGATTAAATTAGGAATTCGATCATACAATTGCACACGGCTGCAGGTGACACACGATCCCCAGTGGAGCGGCAAACCCTGGAATATCCCGAAAACTCCCGTTTTGCCCTCAATTTAGTTATCATTTGCTCCCTTTTGTTCAGAGTCACGTAACTCAACTTTCCAAGCTAAAGCAGAAACCATGGATAAACTCATTATCAGAGGCGGCAACCCCCTGTCAGGGGAAGTGCGCATCTCCGGTGCTAAAAATGCAGCGCTGCCCATCCTCGCTGCTACTTTGCTGGCGGAGGGTCCGATGATGGTGAGCAATGTCCCCCACCTGAACGACATCACCACCACCATGGAGCTGCTCGGCAGGATGGGCGTCTATCTGGTGGTGGACGAGAAGATGAATATCGAGTCCGACACCGGCACCATCAAGCATTTTCATGCACCCTACGAACTGGTGAAGACGATGCGCGCCTCGATTCTGGTGCTGGGTCCCTTGCTGGCCCGTTTCGGCCAGGCGGATGTCTCACTGCCAGGTGGTTGCGCGATTGGCTCCCGCCCGGTAAACCTGCACATTGACGGATTGCGCGCCATGGGGGCGGAGATCGACGTTGAAAACGGCTATATCCGGGCACGCTGCAAACGCCTGAACGGCGCCAGGATCGTGATGGACATGGTCACCGTCACCGGCACCGAAAACCTGATGATGGCGGCCACCCTCGCCAAGGGCACCACGCTGATCGAAAACGCCGCTCGAGAACCCGAGGTTGTCGACCTCGCCGAGTGCCTCAACAAAATGGGCGCCCGCATCACCGGCGCCGGCAGCTCGGCGATCACCATTGAGGGTGTGGATTCGCTCAAGGGCACCCACTACCGCGTGGTGCCCGACCGCATTGAAACCGGCACCTTTCTGGTTGCCGCCGCGATGACCCGCGGGCGGATCAAGGTGCGGGATACGCAACCTGACCTGATTGATGCCGTACTGCAGAAACTGCGTGAGGCTGGCGCTGAAATCGAGTGCGGAGAGGATTGGATCACCTTGGATATGCACGGCAAACGCCCGCTGGCGGTTGATGTGCATACCGCGCCCTACCCGGCATTCCCCACCGACATGCAGGCGCAGTTCACGGCCATGAACAGCATTGCCGAAGGGGTTGGCGTGATCACCGAAACGATCTTTGAAAACCGCTTCATGCATGTCCAGGAACTACAGCGCATGGGCGCAAAGATCCGCCTGGAGGGCAATACAGCGATCTGCACCGGGGTGGAGCAACTCACCGGAGCACCGGTCATGGCAACCGATCTGCGCGCATCGGCGAGCCTGGTGCTGGCGGCGCTGGTAGCCAAGGGAGAAACCCTGGTCGACCGCATCTACCATATCGACCGCGGCTACCAGATCATCGAAGAGAAACTCTCGGGGCTGGGCGGTGATATACGCCGCCTGCCTGGTTGATTTTTTTGAATAGCCACTGAGGTTATTATTCAATAACACTGTGTGCTCTGTGCCTGAATATCGTAGATGACAATGAAATTTGAAATGCCCGTTACCATCGCCCTGTCGAAGGGCCGGATCTTCGAACAAAGCCTGCCGTTGCTAGCCCACGCAGGCATCGAGCCGCTGGATGACCCGGAGACCAGCCGCAAGCTGATCCTGGACACCAACCACGAGCTGGTAAAACTGGTCATCATTCGCGCCACGGATGTACCGACCTACGTCCAGTACGGCGCTGCCGATATCGGCGTGGCCGGCAAAGATGTCCTGCTGGAACATGGCTGCGAGGGGCTGTATGAACCGCTGGACCTGAGGATTGCCCGCTGCCGCATGATGACCGCCGGTTATCAGGACGCCGTCAGCAAGCATGGCCGACTGCGAGTGGCCACCAAGTATGTCAAATGCGCGCAACGCTTTTTTGCCGCCCAGGGCCAGCAGGTGGAGATCATCAAACTCTATGGCTCGATGGAGCTGGCCCCTATCGTCGGTCTGGCGGACATCATCGTAGACCTGGTGGAAAGCGGCAATACGCTGAAGGCCAACGGGCTGGTGCCCCTGGAGCATATCGCCGACATCAGCTCACGCCTGATCGTCAACCGCGCCTCCTGGAAGATGAAACACGGCACGGTGACCCAACTAATGGAAGCCATGCGGGAAGTCGTGGAGCAGAATAACGCCTGAACCGCTGCAGCGAGAAATGACAAAATGACCGAGATGCGCCAACTTTCTACTTCGGATATCGACTTCCGGGAACAACTGGATGCCCTGCTGGCCTGGGAATCCGTCTCCGATACCGCCGTCAACGACACGGTAAACCAGATCATTGATGCGATCCGCGCGTCGGGTGATGCGGCGCTGATCGACTTCACCAACCGTTTCGATGGCTGGCAGGCGCAGATTCCCGCAGATCTCGAACTGCCGCAGCAACGCCTGGCGCAGGCCTGGAACACCATTCCGCTGGAGCAGCAGCAGGCGCTGGAGACTGCCTCCGCCCGGATACGCGCCTACGCTGAGCATCAACGCATCGAGGCCTGGTCCTATACCGAACCGGACGGCACCCTGCTCGGCCAACAGGTGACCCCGCTGGACCGGGTTGGGCTCTACGTGCCGGGGGGTAAAGCGGCATACCCATCCTCGGTGCTGATGAATGCGATCCCGGCGAAAGTGGCCGGCGTGGCGGAACTGATCATGGTGGTGCCCACGCCGCATGGCGAATTAAATGAGCTGGTGCTGGCCGCCGCCCACATCTCCGGCGTCGACAGGGTATTCGCCGTGGGGGGCGCCCAGGCCGTGGCGGCCCTGGCCTATGGCACCGAACTGATCCCCCCCGTGGACAAGGTCGTAGGTCCGGGCAACATCTATGTCGCCACCGCCAAACGTGCGGTATTTGGCCAGGTCGGCATCGACATGGTGGCGGGTCCCTCGGAAATTCTGGTGGTCTGCGACGGCAACACCGATCCGGACTGGATTGCCATGGACCTCTTCTCCCAGGCCGAGCACGACGAGGATGCCCAGTCGATCCTGATCTGCCCCGACGCAGCCTATATCGAGCAGGTCAAGGCCAGCATCGATAAGCTGCTGCCAACCATGGAGCGCCAGGAGATCATCGCCACCGCCCTGCGCATCCGCGGCGCATTGATCCAGGTGCGGGACATGCACGAAGCGGTGGAAGTAGCCAACCTGATTGCCCCGGAACATCTCGAATTATCCGTCGAAGACCCTCAATCCATGGCCAAACAGATCCGCCATGCCGGCGCCATCTTCATGGGCCGCTATACCGCCGAGGCCATGGGAGACTACTGCGCAGGACCGAATCATGTGCTGCCCACATCCCGCACCGCGCGCTTCTCCTCACCTCTGGGTGTATATGATTTCCAGAAGCGCTCCAGCCTGATCATGGCCTCGGCGCAGGGGGCTGCCACGATGGCGGCGACCGCCTCGATCCTGGCCCGTGGCGAAGGACTCACCGCGCATGCCCGCTCGGCCGAATATCGCGGTATAAAGTAGTGACGGAACTGATCACCAGGTCCGTGATCAGCTGTCCCCGCTGTGGCTATCAGCACGCAGAGGAGATGCCTGTGGATGCCTGCCTGTGGTACTACGAATGCAAAGGCTGTGCAGAGTTGTTGCGCCCCAAACCTGGTGACTGCTGTGTTTTCTGCTCCTATGGCATGCATCCCTGCCCACCCGTCCAGCTACAGGGCAACTGCTGCGGAATCTGATTGATCATGCATGACCAAGATCCAATTCTCCGCTGGGTAAGGCCGGAAATTCGCGCCCTCTCCGCCTATCATGTGCCGCCATCCGGCAACATGCTCAAACTGGACGCCATGGAGAATCCCTACACCTGGCCGGATGAACTGCGCCGGAAGTGGCTGGAGCGGCTCGCCGGGGTGGATGTCAACCGCTATCCCGACTCTCAGGCCGATGCCTTGCACAAGCGCCTGCGCAGCAGCATGGGGATTCCCGCAGCCAGCGGGCTGATCCTGGGCAACGGCTCTGACGAGTTGATCCAGATGCTGGCGATGACCGTCGCCGCTCCCGCCCGGGTGGTGCTCTCGGTAGACCCTGGCTTTGTCATGTATCGCATGATCGCCACGTTCTGTGGCATGGACTATGTGGGGGTGCCGCTGAATGAGACTGACTTCAGCCTGGATAAACAGCGCCTGCTGGAGGCCATCGCGCAACATCAGCCGGCGCTGATCTTCCTCGCCTATCCCAATAACCCCACCGGAAATCTGTTTCCGGAGGAAGCCTTACTGGAGGTGATTGCAAACGCGCCGGGGCTGGTGGTGATCGACGAGGCCTATGCACCCTTCACCGATCACAGCTTCCTCGGGCGCTTAGGCCAGTTCGAAAATCTGCTGGTCATGCGTACGGTCTCCAAAATGGGGCTGGCAGGCCTGCGCCTGGGCTATCTGGCCGGTCCCGCCGCCTGGTTAGAGCAAATCGACAAGACGCGCCTGCCTTATAATATCAATACCTTGACCCAGGTCAGTGCTGAATTCGCCCTGCAGCACAAGGCGGTCTTCGACCACCAGACGGAGCAGATACGCCATGCAAGAGCGCAGCTGTTCGATGAACTGAAGCAGCTGGAGGGCCTCACCGTATATCCATCCGAGGCCAATTTCATTCTGCTGAAAAGCCGGCAGCGGCAGGCGACTGAGCTGTTTGAGATGCTGAAAGCGCGAGGCATCCTGGTGAAAAACCTGCATGGCGCCAATCCTCTGCTGGAGCAGTGCCTGAGGATCACTGTTGGCACCGCCGAGCAGAACCAGCAATTCATCACCGCGTTGCGCGCCTGTTTGTAGGCTGCCTACAGCTCTGCCAGCAGACGCTCCATCATGCCAGCCGCCTGGCCAAGGTAGCCGCCCCCGAACATATTCGCATGATTGAGTATGTGGTAGAGATTGTAGAGGGTCTTGCGCACCGCGTAGCCCGGATCAACCGGCCAGACCTCCCGGTAAGCGGCGTAGAAGCTGTTACCGAAGCCACCAAACAGCTCACTCATCGCCAGGTCCGCCTCCCGGTCACCATAGTAGACCGCCGGATCAAAGACCAACGGCCGCCCCTGCTTATCGTAGGCGATATTGCCACCCCAGAGATCGCCGTGCAGCAGTGAAGGTTGTGGATCATGGTCGATCAGGGCGGGAAATCTATCCATCAGCCGGTCGCCCAGTTTCTGTACCGCCCCGGCGTAACCATTGCGGGCGGCCAGATCGAGCTGGAAGCCCAGCCGATGCTCCCGCCAGAAATCGATCCAGCCAGATGTTGCTTGATTGGGCTGGTGCGTGGAACCGATGGTGTTGTCCCGATACCAGCCAAACAAGGCCTGGCTGGTCTGATGCAACGCTGCTAACTGCCGGCCCGCCGACTCCACACTGCCGGCGCTGCCCGGCCCCATCTCGATCGACTCCATCGCAAAAAAGGCCTGTTCTCCGGCAATCCCTGTGCAGACAGGCGTCGGGACACGCAGGGAATGGGTCGCTGCAATGGCTGCCAGACCTTCGGACTCCGCCTCGAACATGTCTAACAGATCAGCTCTATTCAGTTTTACAAAAAACGTCCGATCTTGATCGCTCAGCTTGACCGCTGTGTTGATGCAGCCGCCTCCCACAGGTTGCGGAGCATCCGGTTCAAAGGCTTCCGCGGTTACTGTGGAAATCTGCTCTGCTATCGTCTGCCAGATGCTCATATCCTTGTTCCTGTTGTAGATTGTCGCGTGAGATTGGTGGCGCTCGAGTACACCATGAAAACAACCTCGACGGAGTACTATTGTATCCCTGACACAACAACCAGGCGCTGGTTGAATCAAGTTCTCTTTTGACTTGACATTTAGCCGCTTGTTATTTGTTATTCACACCAACAGGAATTCAGATCCCGCTAATCAACCAGGAAACACAGAACACTCCATTAGCGCCAGATAATATTCACTAACATATTGATTTACATGCAATTCACAAATCTGTAGTATTTTTGTTCAATCTAATGGCATGGCACTATTGCTGGGCCCTTCAGCGAACTGAACAGGATCTCTCCACAGAGTTATCCACAGCATCTGTGGACAAATAAAAATAACATTCTGTTCAGTCGCTTATCTAATTCACTTCGTGTTTATGCTGTTCATGATACAGTTTGCAACATGTCCTCAGACACCATTCTTCGCATTGCCCTGCCCGGGCCGTTACGCACCTTATTTGACTATCTCCCGCCCCTAGATTGCAGCCGTTTGCCACCACCCGGTGTCCGCCTGCTTGTGCCGTTCGGCCGCAGCAAGCGTTGTGGCGTGATGCTGGGGATTGCACAGCAGAGTGAAGTGTCGGGAGATCGCCTGAAACGCGTCGCGACGATTCTCGATTCATCCCCTCTGCTGAGCGAAGCAGACCTGAGTTTTTTGCAATGGGTCGCGGATTATTACCAGCATCCACTGGGGGATGTCATCTTTCATGCGCTGCCCGTCAGATTGAGAAAAGGGCTTGCGCCAAGCGCCGGAAGGTTACGAGGCTGGCGTTTAACCGATCAAGGCAAGGCTGCTGAAGCCTTCCGACTGAAGCGTGCGCCGCGTCAAGCCACAATTCTGCAGACCCTCAGAGACCATCCTGAAGGCCTGCCACAGTCAGTACTGATTGAACATTGTGGAGAGTGCCGGGCGGTGTTACGCAATCTACAGCTCAAATCATGGGTGGAAGCGGTGGAGATGGAAGCACCACTGCGCGCACCAGCGCGCACAACATCCCCTCCGCAGCTCAACAAATTCCAGGAGCATGCGGTCAAACAGACGATCGAGCAACTGGGTCAGTTCAAGGTCAATCTGCTCGATGGGGTGACCGGCAGCGGCAAGACTGAAGTCTATCTGAACCTCATGGAACAGGCCCTCAGAGGCGGTGGGCAGGTGCTGGTGTTGGTGCCGGAGATCGGGCTTACCCCTCAACTGGTCAGACGATTTGAACACCGCCTGGGGCTGCCGGTCACCTTACTTCATTCAAATCTGCCCGAGGGGGAGAGAGAACGGGCCTGGCTCGCCGCTCGCCGGGGAACAGCTCAGATCCTGATTGGCACCCGCTCTGCGATCTTTACCCCGATCCCCAGCCTCAAACTCATTATCGTCGATGAGGAACACGATCTTTCCTACAAGCAGCAGGAGGGGTTCCGCTACTCTGCGCGAGATCTGGCGATTGTCAAAGCTCAACGCCAGAAATGTCCGGTGTTACTCGGTTCCGCCACCCCCTCTCTGGAAAGTCTGTATAACGCCCAGCAGGGTCGTTATGCACTGCTCAGACTGCCGGACCGAGTAGGCAATGCCATGCTGCCCAGGATCTCTCTCGTGGATATCCGCTCCAGCCGCCTTGACGGTGGTCTTTCACCCGCACTCATTAAGCAGATCAGCGACACCATAGAAAATGGCGGGCAGGTCATGCTGTTTCTCAACCGGCGAGGTTATGCCCCGGTTATCACCTGCCATGCCTGCGGCTGGTTGGCGGACTGCCCCCGCTGTGATGCCCGCATGACCCAGCATCTAAAGAGCAATCTGCTCTGGTGTCATCACTGCGGCCTGCAGCACAAAACACCCGACCACTGCCCCAGCTGCGGAAGTCCTGATCTTCGCCCCCTGGGACAAGGCACAGAGCGCCTGGAAATGGCCCTGCGACAGCACTTTCCGGATCTGCCCGTCGCACGTATCGACCGTGATTCCACGCGTCGTAAGGGCAGTCTTGAAAAATTCTTGCACGCCATCCGCGCTGGCGATTATCCACTCATTATCGGCACCCAGATGCTGGCCAAGGGCCACCATTTTCCCAATGTGACCCTGGTGGGTCTGATTGACGTGGATCAGGGGCTGTTTGGCGCGGACTATCGGGCGCCGGAGCGGATGGCTCAGCTGATCACCCAGGTTGCCGGAAGGGCTGGTCGGGCCGAAAAACCAGGCCAGGTGCTGCTCCAGACCCGCCATCCCGACCATCCATTGCTGCAAGACCTGGTACACAAGGGCTATGGTGCATTTGCAAAAGAGGCGTTACTGGAACGCCAACTGGCAAACCTGCCTCCCTACAGCTATCAGGTGCTGCTGCGCGCGGAATCCACACAGGCAGATGACCCGGTCAGATTCCTAAGCCTGGCATCAGAGGCCGGGAGACGAATCACAGCCAACGAAGCATTGGAGTTCTGGGGTCCAGTGCCAGCGCCAATGGAGAGAAGGGCGGGCAAGATACGCGCCCATCTGTTGGTGCAGTCCAATGACCGGGGTTTACTGCAGCGCTGGATCGGCAGCTGGGTGGCGCAGTTGACAGCGCTGCCCTCCGCAAAAAAGGTGCGCTGGTCTCTGGATGTGGATCCCCAGGAGATGCTCTGAAGGGCATATATCTTCTTATCAGTCTAAAGGTTCACCATTTTGGCTCATCAGATAAAAACACATCCTATCGGGTACTTCTATTGAGCATCAAATATTTTGCCGGCGTACACCATTAATTATCAATTATTCATGCAGCCTTAGATGATAAAATTATTTATGAAGGATTATGAATTTTATGTGGCTGCCCTACACCGACAGCGTGCTTGTTAGCTAAAAAATCGTGTACGCAGAGCCCTGACTTGTTCAGGTTGTACCGGCTGTAAAAGACAGAGCGCAAGGATTGCTCATGCCGTGTCTGTGGCATCGATTAATTCTGAAGTTAAGAGGGATATCATGTGGCGCCAATTATTTTTAAAGCCCATGTTGTTATTCAGCATTGTGCTTGCTGTTGCCCTATGGATTGGCGAGTCACTTTTCCATTATCTGGTACTTGACCCCGGCCACCCCTTCGAAATCATTCCCAGCGATCAAAATGAATTGTGGATGCGATTCCTGCTTTGCGCGCTGGTCGTGCTCTTTGGTGGCTATATGCAGAGACAGTCAACCAAGAAGCGAGTCATTGAAGAGGAGAAACTTCGCACCCTGAAGGCTACCATGCACACCGTGGAGGATCGGGTAGGCAATACCCTGTTGAGCATCAGGTACCTGCTTCTCGATGCGGAAAAAAATCAGATCATAAATCTGCAACTGTCAAATGATATCCTTAAACTGATAGATGGCACCATGAGCCAATTAAGGGAGATACGCAACATGGATGTGGTCAATGAGAAGCAATTCACCAGTGACTCTTTTTACCTGGACGTTAACCAGGGAAGTAACACCCATTCAACTCAATAAATCCCACCCGATCGATTCCACGACGTCATTTCTTTGCTATGCATTCTCATCACGCTGTATTTCGAGGATCTTTATAATTTGCTCTTGAGCTACCGGTTTTCCGAACAGATATCCCTGCGCCACATCACAACCAAGCTGGGTCAACTGCTTCAGCTGATCTTCTGTTTCCACTCCCTCCGCCACTACCTTCAAACCCAGCCCATGCGCCATATTGATCGTGGCGTTGACCAACTCATAGTCGGCAGGATCAACCGTCATATCTCTTACAAAACTACGATCGATTTTTAAAGTGTCAAACGGGTATTTGCGTAGATAGCTCATTGATGAGAAACCCGTCCCAAAGTCATCCATGGCAATTTCAACATTCAAATCACTGACAGCTTGCAATATATCTTCTACGTACGAAATACCGCTCATCAATAAATTTTCCGTGATCTCCAACTCCAGGCAATCGGCTTGAATACCATTTCTTTCCAAACTGTTTTTGATAAAACTTAAAAAATCTGGATCGCGAAATTGCCGCGGAGAAAGATTGACTGCAATTTTGAAATTTTCGCGCAACCTGTCTGGCAAACTTGCAACCATACTAAGCGCCTCATTCAGCACATACTCGCCAATGGGCACAATCAATCCCGTATACTCAGTGATCGGAATGAATTCGTCTGGAAACACATCACCCAGGACCGCACTATTCCAGCGCAGCAGCGCCTCCACACCTATCACTCGATGACTGCTTAACTCCACCTGCGGCTGGTAACTGAGGTGAAACTCCCCACGAGCCAAGGCGCCATGTAACTGCTCTTCCAATGCCAATCGCCTGGAAACATCTTTACTCATCGCCCGACTGAAATAGTGGAATGTGTTTCGCCCCTCCTCCTTGGATTGATACATCGCGGTATCTGCATTGCGCAACAGTTCAGCCGCACTGCGCCCATCTTCCGGATAGATCGCCACGCCAATACTTGCGGTAAGGATCAACTCCCTGTCATCGATATTAAAGGTGTTACGGAAACGCCCGAGAAGATTATCCACAACAGGACGCGCATCAGACGCTTCACGCAAACCAGACAACAAGATGATAAATTCATCACCGCCCAGACGTCCGACCGTGTCACAATCACGCACGGCCTCCTGTAATCGTGCAGCGGCCTGCACCAGGATTTTGTCACCCGCCTCATGCCCCAGTGAATCATTGATTTTTTTAAACCCGTCCAGATCCAGAAACAGTACTGCGATCCGGTTCTGAGACCGGTTTGCATCCCGGATAAACAGATCCAGCCTATCCAGGGAGAGAAACCGGTTCGGTAACTCCGTCAGGCTATCGTAGTGCGCCTGGTAGAGTATCTTCTCCTCCTGCTGCTTTAGTCCGGTAATATCCTCCTTCACAGCCAGGTAGTGCCGAACCGCCCCTGAATCATCCACCACCGGCGCTACGTTGGCCCGCTCCCAGAAAATCTCGCCGTTTTTCTTGCGATTTTGAAACTCTCCCTGCCAGGATTTTCCGATACTGATAGCCTGCCACATTGCACGGTATTGGGTTTGTTCGGTATTACCGGAACTGAATATACTTGGATTTCTACCAATGATTTCCCCCTGACTGTAACCGCTTCTTTGTTCGACTGCCTGGTTCACATATTCAATCTTTCCATCCGGGTCGGTGATAATGACAGATACAGGGCTCTGCTCGACCGCTTGAGAAAGTGTTCGCACCTGCTCCTCAGCCTGCATTCTTTCTATGGCCTTGTGCAGTGCCTTGGCGATATTATTCAGCAGGTCGCGCTCTTCTTTGAGAAAAGGACCTTCATCCGCCTCTTGAAATTGCTTGGTATAATAGATTTCTACGGCACCCCGGGTTACTCCACCAACCGTCAGGTCCGTGCTCAACCTCCACGCAGTAGAGACAAAATCCTTTTCTGCAAATTCTCTACCATCAAAGATGATGCGGGCTTTTGTATATTCGGGAAATTGCCAGCCTGGGGGCATAATCACTATCGCACTTTGAAAAATATCTTCTAAATTCTTCTTCTGATAAATAACTTCTGTAATATCAAAAATACAGCGAAGTTCTTTTATGCGTTCACCTTTGTCATATAGCAGCTGAGCCTTTTCCATCTCAGCCTGTTTAGTTGCTGTGATATCAGTATGTGTTCCGAGCATGCGCAACGGTTTGCCATGTGCATCAAACTCGATGACCTTGCCGATTGAAAGAATCCACTTCCATGCACCCTGCCGGGTCCTCTGCCTGAACTCAACGCGATACTCCCGTATCTTCCCAGAGATATAATCTTGGTAGGCATTCTCTGTAACCAGATAATCATCTGGATGAAGGCGCTTTATCCAATCCGCATTCGTCTCGACAAAGGCCTCTGGATCATATCCAAGCATTTCTGCGTACTGGCGATTTACGATAGCTTTACCCGACTGAATATTCAGGTCATACAAACCCTGCTGTGATGCAAGCAATGATAAACGCAACCGCTCTTCGCTCTCCTTCAGACTTTCTTCTGCCTCTCTACGCTCAGTAATATCACTAAACGTCACTACCGAACCCACTATCACACCATCTCGCCAGATTGGATGTGAGCGGTACTCAGCCGCGAACGGTCTGCCATCGGCACGCCATAAGACCTCCGTATCTCGATATATCCCTTTGCCTTCCCGGTAAGCCTGGGAGATCGGACAGGACTCCTCATCATAGGCACTGCCATCCGCATGACTATGGTGAATCAGTTGATGCATGTTTCTACCGATCAGCTCAGCTTCATTCCTGTATCCCAATAAGCGCAGGCAGGCGCTATTGCAAAACATGCAGTGGCCTTCAGTATCCAACCCGTAGAGTCCCTCAGCGGTGGACCCCAGAAGCAATTCCAACTGTTCTTTCGATTCATTGAGCTCACGGGTTCGCTGGTCAAACCGCTGTTCCAACTCTGCGCGCCCTTGACTGAGCTCGTTTATCGATTGGCGTTTATATAGAAGGGATTTAACATGAAACCAGACTCCAATTCCGATTCCAGTAAGGCTCAAAAAGTAAAATAGGAATATTATCGGAGTTTGCCTGGAGTTGAATATAGGTTCCAAAGGATGGTGTACCACAATTTTCCAGTGATACTCATCAGTCGCGGATGCTTCATCACTGGACACAGGGGTTTGACCCCTGTGCAGTATTGATTGAAGTTCTGTCTTGAGAGGAAACACAGTTGCATGAATAATCTGATCTTCCCCCCGTGTAATAATGCCCTGTTGCGCCTTTACCATTGCATGCCAGAGCTCTGGATATCGGCGAGCAAATGTCAGTCCCTTTTTATCGGGAAACATAAAGCCCCATTCATCCTGTACGTCCGGACCTGATAACCAATAGCCATCCGGATTCAGTAGATGTAACTTGCCTGTGCCATCATGCATAGCCCTGTTGACCATGGAGAGTAAATCACCGGCCAGGTAATAGAGCACCACGATACCTTGCTTTTCTCCCTGCAAATCGAATATTGGTATACCAAACCGGATCACGGGCTTTAGCGGCTTTTCAACCTTGCCTCGTTCAACATTCAGATCGAGTGGAGATACATACACATCCCCTCGCCACAATTTAAAGGTATCCTGAAAGTAGTAACGGACTGCTTTATTCTGTAGCTCGCGATCCTCTACGATCTCCGCATGACCTGACGTATAGTCGATGCGGACTCTCTCTGCGCCCTGCGAATCGAGGAAGCGCACCTGGTCATAGATCCCCCTCTGCTGTGTAAAGAGCCTGAGTTCCTCCACCAATTCAAGCCTGATCTTTTTCTCATCATTGAGTAAATGACGGATATTTTTCGAATCCGCGAGATAGAGCAGATCTGAGACGATCTGGCTGAATCTGAGCCCGATGTCAGCAACCACCAGCTCGATATTATTTTGGATGATGATATTTCTCAGTTGTTGACGATTTGCCTGTTGCTGGTACAGCACACCATAGACCACCAGAGTGACCAGCAAACCAAATGGCAACAGCAAGCGTATGAACCAGGGCCACACCTCGGCAAACGAAAGAGTGATTGACTGAATATTTTTCTCTAGCATGATCTGGCCAATATCGGTGATGGCTCTTTCAATCGATATGAAATCATCAAAAAGTGATCGCAGTACGCCTATAGTCACTGCTTAAATCTATCCATGGATTTATCAGAGCAGGCACATCCATGTGTCGCAGGAAGGCCTAAATAAATCGGACCTTCCCAAAATAGGACTCTGGTTCGGCATAGACTCTAACCTTTACGGCTGCCGTTAACCCATCTTGAGGCTTCAAGGAGACGCCGAATCAGACCTAGCGGGCTTTTCAACCGACGGACAACCACCATACAATTCTCATTTCACAGATTTTCAAGGGCTTACAACGCTTTATAATAGGGATACAGCCCTGGGCAGGAGATCCGTCAGGATTCATAAAAGAAGCCCTATGCAAACAACACCTGAGATGCGGGCAAGGTAAGAGCCCGTTTTATGGTTATTTTATTTCTAACTGGACATTAATCGGCCATGCCGGATAGTCAGCTACAACTCTCGGTCATAATCCCTTGCATCAATGAGGCCGATAACCTGCCTTCGCTGCTCGAAGCGCTGACCGGGCAACAGCATATCAGCCTCGAAATTATCGTTGCCGATGGCGGCTCAACGGATCGCACACAACAGATCGCCAGAGAGGTGGGGGTGAAGCTGGTTGAGGCAGAAGCAAACAGAGGACGACAGATGAATCAGGGAGCAGCACTCGCGTCTCACCCATTCATTCTGTTTTTACATGCCGACTCCAGCCTGACTGCGAACACTCAATTGTCAGCAGCGGTCAAAGCACTACAAACCACACAGCAACGGCTTGGACATGAGAAAGTGGCCGGGCACTTCCGCCTTACTTTCCGTCGATCACAGCCTGGCCATGACCTTGCCTACCGCTATTACGAGGAGAAGAGCGCACTGAATCGCAGTGAGTGCACCAATGGTGATCAGGGGTTACTGTTGAGCAAGCATTTTTTTAACCAGTTGGGAGGGTTCGATGAGTCACTCTGGTTTCTCGAGGACCAACGGCTGGCGGAGACTATCCGCCAGCAAGGCCAATGGATCACCCTGCCTGGTGTGCTCGCCACATCGGCGCGCCGTTTTGAGCAGGAAGGTTTTGGCAGACGCATGGTGCTTTCCGCGCTGATCATGAATTTTCACGCCATGGGATTGACCGGATTTTTCCATCGCAGTGCGGTGATCTATCGCAATCAGGAGCACACCGGGCAACTGCAGTTGGCGCCTATTTTCAATCTCATCGCTGATCTCAATCGCGAGGCAGGCAGACAGCAGAGCCGTCAGCGCTGGCTTGCCACCGGCCGGTATGTCTTTACCCATGCCTGGCAGCCATTCTTCTGGCTGGATATCGCCCTGGAGCATCGATTCAACAAAAAGAAACGGAGCTTTCTCGGGTTCTACGACAGGTTCATCAGCCCCCTGGCCGGGTCACAGACTTTCCATGCCATCACCGCCGGACTGACCTGGTGCTGGTTTATCAGTTATCGCTGGCTGTTGAACCACAGGCTAATCTGACCGGCCCGCCAGGACCTCTTCCCTGATGGTGGTGAGGCTTTCGTGCCGCACATCACGCGCTGTAACCAGATAGATCAGATGGCCGGCGATATTTTTTGCATGGCCGCCGATCCGCTCCAGAGCGCGTAAGGTCAAGGTCACATCCACCATACAGCCCACATTTCGCGCATCTTCCATCACAAAGGTGGAGAGGCGGCGCAGGGCGGCGCGGTACTCTTCATAGAGATTGTCATCCTCCTTGATTACATCGAGGGACTTTTTGACATCCAACTCTCTGAAAGCCTCCAGGCTCTGCTTCAGCATGCGGTCAACGTAATCGGCCATTTTGTAGATATCCAACAACATCTGGCCATTCGGTGGATTCTTGTCCTGGTCATAGAAGTGAATGGTCAGGTTGGCAACCTTGCGGGCCTCGTCGCCGACCCGCTCCAACTCACTCACGACCTTTTGTACGGTCAGGATATCGCGCAGATCCTTGCCCATCGGCTGGCGTTTGACAATCAGACGAATCACCTCTTCATCCGCTTGAACATCGATATCGTTCAGGTCACGGTCCCGGTCGATGACCTGCCCCGCCGCCTTGCTGTCCCCATCCCGCAGAGACTGAACTGCACGCTGCAACTGGTCGCGTCCCAACTCACCCAGTTGCTCCACCAGTTCATTGATATGCTGCAGCTCTTTGTTGTAGGCCTTGACTGTATGGCCGTCGATGATGTCATGCATGGGGATTTTACCTCATAATCAGCCAAACCGGCCGGTAATATAGTCTTCGGTCAACTTGTGTCTTGGCTGGGTGAAGATCTGGTCTGTCGCGCCCACTTCAATGAGTTTTCCGAGATGGAAGTAGGCGGTGCGCTGACTGACCCGGGCCGCCTGCTGCATGGAATGGGTCACGATAGCGATGGTATAGTTCTCGCGCAATTCATCGATCAGTTCCTCGATCCTGGCCGTGGCAATCGGATCCAGCGCGGAGCAGGGCTCATCCATCAGGATCACCTCCGGCTCCACCGCAATCGCCCGGGCGATACACAGCCGCTGCTGCTGTCCACCGGAAAGACCGGTACCCGGTTGGTCCAAGCGATCTTTCGCCTCCTCCCACAGACCGGCCTTTTTCATCGAGGTCTCGACAATATGGTCCAGGTGCTCCTTGTTGTCTGCAATGCCATGAATTCTCGGTCCATAGGCGACATTTTCATACAGGGATTTGGGGAATGGATTGGGTTTCTGGAACACCATGCCGACCTGGGCGCGCAACGGCACCACATCCATCGATTTGTCGTAGATGTCCCGGCCGTCAATCTCAATCCTGCCCGTCACCTTGCAGCCATCGATGGTGTCGTTCATCCGGTTCAGACAGCGCAGAAAGGTGGATTTACCGCATCCTGAAGGACCGATCATGCTGATCACTTCATTTTTACCGATATCAAGCGAAACGTCATAGATTGCCTGACTGCCGGAATAGAAGACATCCACCTTGCGACAGACCATACGCGGGTTCGTCACCTCGATTTCACCCACCGTCTCGGACTGCTCGCGTTGAATGAAGGCATGCCTTGCCACCTCTGCAGGCGCATCCACTTGCTCGCTGGCCATGACCGCCTCACCTTGACTGTATGTATTGGACATTTTTTGCATCCTCGTGCAACTGATTTACCAGCGACGCTCGAACTTCTTGCGCAGAAATACCGCCAAGATGTTCATCGTGATAAGGAAACCCAGCAGCACCATGATGGCTGCCGAGGTGCGCTCGACAAAGGCGCGTTCGGGACTGTCCGCCCAAAGGTAGATCTGTACCGGCAACACTGCGGACGGATCGGTAAATCCCCCCGGGATATCGACGATAAAGGCCACCATGCCGATCATCAGCAGGGGCGCGGTCTCACCCAGCGCCTGAGCCATGCCGATGATGGTACCGGTCAACATGCCCGGCAGGGCTAGGGGCAGTACGTGATGGGTCATCATCTGAATCCGCGAGGCCCCGACACCCAGGGCGGCTTCACGGATCGAGGGCGGCACCGATTTCAATGCCGCCCGGCTGGCGATGATGATGGTCGGCAGTGTCATCAGAGTCAGCACCAGACCGCCCACCAAAGGTGCTGAACGGGGCAGGCCGAAAAAGTTGATGAACACCGCCAGCCCCAGCAGCCCGAACACGATCGAAGGCACCGCCGCCAGGTTGTTGATATTCACCTCAATAAGATCGGTCCATCGATTCTTCGGCGCATACTCCTCAAGATAGACCGCAGCCGCCACACCGATCGGAAAGGACAGCAGCAGGGTGACAATCAGGGTATACAGGGAGCCGACCGCAGCACCCCAGATACCCGCCAATTCCGGTTCCCGGGAGTCACCAGAGGTAAAGAAGGTGGTGTTGAAGCGTTTTTCCAGCTGTCCTTGCTGCTGCAGATCCCAGGCCCAGGCCAGCTCATTGTCCTTCAAACGTCGCGATGTTTCCGGCGTGGAGAACTCGAGTATCTCCCACTCACCGGCCTTTGCCTCCAGCATCGATTGCAGCGGCATCAGTAGCTTGCCGGTGGCATCCGAGTTGGAAACACCGGTCAGTTTTATCAGCCCACCATTCACAAACACCAGGTAACTCGGCAGCTCGCTATTCAACCGTTCGACCCCACCCGGGGCATCAGCCTGATCAGCGCCCAGCTGTTTGATGGCCTGCAGAATATTCGTAAAGTCATTGGCCGTGGAGAGCAGCTTGATCTCACTCTCCCCTTCGATCAGCGACACAACACCGGCGCCTGCATGGCGGACCATATCGGTGGTGTGGCCCTTGAACAACATATCCAGCTCATCATCCGCCGGCACCCAGACCTTGATCGTCTTACCCACCAGATCTGGTTCGCTCTTCACCATGTCCTGCAGCTGAAAGGCCGCACCGGTACTCACAATAGAGTAGAGGGCGCGTTTTTCCTTGCGCTTCTTGACCTCGGGAAAGCGCTCACGCAGCGTCTGCTTGACCAAGCCACCGAAGTCGCCGGCAGCAATGGATTCCGCTGAACGATCTCCTTGCGGATCCACATATTGAGGGTCCAGGGTGACCTCCAGCTGCATGTAGCTTTGTTGGAATGCCGGCAATCCGTTACCCACAATACTGATGAAAAGCATGGCCAGGAACAGTGTCCCCATTCCGATGGCCAGCTTGCCGTAAAACTGGAAGCGGCGTTCCGCACGATAGCGTTTTCCTAGCCCTTCACGGACCCGTTCTTTCGCCGAGCGACGAGCTTGCTTCAGATTATTCATACTGTTCCCGATACTTTCTGACTACATGCAGCGCGATCACATTGAGGACCAGAGTAATGACGAACAGCACCAGGCCCAGAGCAAACGCCGCCAGGGTTTTCGCGCTGTCAAACTCCTGATCACCCACCAACAAGGTGACGATCTGCACCGTCACCGTGGTAACCGCTTCGAGGGGATTCACGGTGAGGTTGGCGGATAACCCGGCTGCCATGACGACGATCATGGTCTCACCAATGGCCCGTGACACCGCCAGCAACACGCCACCCACGATACCCGGCAGGGCTGCCGGTATCAGCACGTTGCGGATGGTTTCGGCTTGCGTGGCACCGAGCCCATAAGACCCATCCCGCATCGCCTGCGGCACCGCATTGATCACATCGTCAGAGAGCGATGAAACAAATGGAATGATCATGATGCCCATGACGAAGCCTGCCGCCAGCGCGGATTCCGAAGAGACATCCAGCCCGATCATCGCCCCGGTGTCCCGTACGAAGGGCGCCACGGTCAAGGCGGCAAAGAAGCCATAGACCACGGTGGGGATGCCCGCGAGGATCTCCAACAGGGGTTTGGCGATCGCCCGCATCTTGGGACCGGCGTACTCCGACAGATAGATGGCGGACATCAGGCCGATCGGCACCGCCACCAGCATCGCCAGCAAGGTCACCATGAAGGTGCCTGCAAACAGGGGGATCATACCGAACGCGCCGGTAGAACCCACCTGATCGGCCCGGATCGCGGTCTGCGGGGACCACTCCAGGCCGAAGATGAAATCGGTAAAGGGTATCTGTTGGAAGAATCGGATCGATTCGAACAGCACTGAAAGTACGATACCGACGGTGGTAAAGATCGCGATCGTCGAGCTCGAGATGAGGAAGAACATCACCGCCTTCTCCACCTGATTGCGTGCCCGTTGTTCACGCCTGATATGTTTCAGCGCGAACGCGGCGCCAGCAATGGCAATCGCCAGCACGATCACGCTCAAGGCCAGCTTACTGAGGCCTTGAAAGCGTTGGTAGTGATCAGCCGCCTGCTGCATGGCCGGGCTGATTTCAGCGGAGACGATATTGCCCTCGACCAGGTTTCTGACGTCGTTGACCAGCAAACCCAGGCGATCCTCAGGCAGATTTCGCAGCTCAGCCGGCAAGGCATCTATCACGTACTGCATGATGATGGTCGATTCGAACGAGACCCACAGGCCGAACAGCAGCAATGCAGGCACGCCACACCAGAGGGCCGCCTGAAATCCATAATAGACAGGCAGGGAGTGCAGGTCCCTGACACGTCCCCCGACTATCGAGAACGCCCGCTTACGCCCCAGATAGAAGGCCAGGGAGCTCATTCCCAGCAGTACAACAAGCAGGACAATCGTATTCATTGGCATTCAACGCGATGAAGGAGGTCGCCCCTAAAGACGACCGCCGCGCTCAGGGCGCTATTTTTAAAGAGTCAGAGGTTTCAGATCCTTGGCATCCGCCTTGAAGGCGGCACGCTCTTTCTCAGGCATCGGGATCAGCCCCTTGTCGGAGAGGTATCCTTCTTCACCCCAGGTCTTGTCGCTGGTGAACTCAGCCAGGTATTCGCTCATACCAGGAATGGTTCCCACATGGGCCTTCTTCACGTAAAAATAGAGTGGCCGGGAAACCGGATAGGAGCCATCAGCAATGGTCTCGAACTCAGCCGCAACCCCTTCGATCATGGAGCTCTGTACCTTGTCGGAGTTCTGATCCAGGAAGGAGAATCCGAAGATACCCAGGGCATTGGGGTTGGCTTCCAGCTTCTGCACGATCAGGTTGTCATTCTCACCGGCCTCGATGTAGGCGCCGTCTTCACGTACCGCATGCGCCACCGCCTGGAAGACCTTTTTGCCCTTTTTATCAAAGGCGCTCACCGGGATACCCAGTTTGGCCATCAATGATTTAATTTCAGCTGCGTCCGTGGAGCCGCGTAATTTCTTCAGGTCCGAGAATTTCTTGGCTCCGGCCTCCATCGCCAGTTCGACGAAGGCATCGCGGGTACCGGATGTGGGAGGCGGACCCAACACCTCAATCTTGGCGCTCGGTAAGCTCGCATTCACCTCTTTCCAGGTCTTGTAGGGATTGTCGATCAACTTACCATCAGGTCCTGGCACCTGTTTGGCCAGTGCCAGAAAGATATCCTTACGGGTGACTTCGAACTGACCCGATTTCTTCGAGTTGGCCAAGGCGATGCCGTCATAACCAATCTTTACCTCGATGATCTCTTTGACACCATTCTTGGCGCAGAGCTCAACCTCGGATTTCTTGATCCGACGTGAGGCATTGGTGATATCGGGATGTTCCACACCCACACCGTTGCAGAACAGCTTCAGACCACCACCAGAACCGGTCGATTCAATCTTCGGTGTTTTGAACTTGGTACTCTTGCCGAACTGTTCAGCCACCACAGTGGCGAATGGATAGACAGTTGAGGAACCGACGATGCTGATGTAGTCACGTGCAGACGCCGCACCGACCAAGCCGGTGAGAGAAATTGCCAGTGCGCTAGTAAGCAGTTTCTTCATTTCGATACTCCCAATAGATTATGAATCTAGTTTTATTGCAGTCGGATCGGCATTATGAAGATTGAATTAGATGAGAGTGTGACTCAGGGATGACAAGACAATGAAAAAACCGTGACAGTTTGATTACAAGCAATGTTCACGGGATCTCAGTGCAAGATAATCACAGATCCGGAGAACTGGCAGGTGATGGGAATCTGTTGACCTTGAAAAAGTAACTACCGGAAAGGCCGGGGAAATCAACCTGGCCTGACTGGCAAGAGTGCGGGCCTGTTAAAGACTATCGATCGAGTGGCCTCAGCTCATTCGGCCATGGAGAACCGATAACCGGCACCGCGCACGGTCTGCAGCATCTTATCCTTAGCCACTGGCTGCAAGGCCTTGCGCAAGCGCCTGATATGCACATCCACGGTGCGCTCTTCTATATACACGTTAGTGCCCCAGACCCGGTCCAGCAGTTGACTGCGGGAAAAAACCCTCTCCTGATGGGTCATGAAATAGTGCAGTAAACGAAATTCAGTCGGTCCCAGCTCGACCTTGCTCTCGTCAGCCAGTACCCGGTGACTGACCGGATCCAGCACCAGGCCGTCGCACTCCAATGCCTCTCCAGCAAGTAATGGCGAGACACGCCGCAGTATGCTGCGAATCCGCGCAAGCAGTTCACGGGCGGAGAAGGGCTTGGTGACATAATCGTCTGCCCCGACATTCAGCCCCATCACCTTGTCATCCTCTTCACCTTTTGCAGTCAGCATAATGATCGGAATCGATTTGGTGTCGCTCTTCTGTTTGAGGCGCTCCGCCAGTTCAACGCCGCTCATGCCGGGCAACATCCAGTCAAGCAGCACCAGGTCAGGACGCGACTTATTGATACTTCTTATCGCCTGGGCGGCATCTTCGACACAATCAGCCTGAAAGCCATCCTGCTCCAGGATAAAACGCAGCATCTCGCCGACCGCCGGCTCATCATCCACGGCTAGTATTCTGGGAATTGCCATCAGAATGTCCCTCACGCATATAAGTACTCCATATTAAACCGAAGCATTGTGACATTAAGATGACGATCAGTGATTTATGTTGATCTAGCGCATCCCCGCGAGAGGGACATGGGCTGGCTGAGGGCGCAACTCCACGCCCTTGTCGTCCGCCCGAGGCGGGAGCGCCTCTGCAACTGCCGCATACAGTTCCGGCTCAGCGTCCCAGAACATGACCCCCAGAGCGTTTCTCCTGGCGTGAGTTACCAGCCCGGTGATCTGCCAGTTCCGATTATTGAAAAATAGATCCAGCTCTACCAGAGCGCCGTTTAGCAAAGTAAGATTTTCCGTTCTCAGCAACATCCCGTACTGTGAGCAGTTCTCTGCTTTTGCCGGGAAAGCGCGTTGTTTACGATAACGGATATAAACATCGCCATGCATGGGTAATCTTTTACTGTAGCGTTTTTCCACACTCATTCTCATCTCTCCTCTTAATGCGATACACAGCCTAAGGAAACCGAATGACACTGCGATGACAGTGTCATGAACAGTTTCTGAAACTTGCACCCTGTTTTTCTGACTCGGCAGTATTGTTCGATCCATACACTGCACCAATTCCCACCCAGGACGTGTTCTCCAAATCCTGGTTCCGCGCCTAGACTGTTTGGGTCAGTCAGCCAGACGATTTAAATTCGGCATGGCACTATAGAGCCACGGCAGTGATTGAAAGTTCTCTGCGACGTTTCGATGCAATGTTAAGATGTGGAAGCGGTCGCATTCTTCATCACAGAAAAGAGGTTTAGGCGCCAGAGTTCACAAGAATTAGTCTGATCAACAGGCAGATCAAGCAAACTCAGGAAAAGAGTCACTCTCATGTTTCAAAACTACGTCCAGAAAAGCACCGAGAAGGTCTTGCAGACCCTAGACAAGGCCGTGGCCGAGATGACGGCGCTACATGAGAATCTGCTGACCCCGGATTTCATTCTGCTTGCCCTGCTGATCCAGCGGGACTCCGAAGCGGTGAAGATCCTGGAAGGCCTGCCGCACGATCATCAGGCGGCCATTGAGCGCATCATCGGTCAGATCCACCAGCACCATCAGAATGCCGTGCCAAGTAAGTCGAATCAGGTGGTGGCCTCACAGGAAGTCAATGAAGTCTTCCGACTTGCCGATGAGGAAGCACATGCCCTGGGTGACGACTATATTGGCACCGGCGCACTGTTCCTGGCGATGTTTGATGACAAGGCGGGACTCACCGCCAGACTGTTGCATGAAGCCGGCATCTCTCAGCAGCAGGCCCGTCAGGCGCTGACCGACCTGCGAGGCGGCCGGGCGCTGAAGGAACAGGATGCCGAGAGCCGGCAGGATCCGCTGAAACAGTACACCAAGGATCTCACCGAAATGGCTCGCGCAGGGGAACTGGATCCGGTGATTGGACGGGAAAACG
>CAWBPR010000008.1:0-689704 GCA_963790775.1 uncultured Gammaproteobacteria bacterium
TCTTCATTTCGATACTCCCAATGGATTATGCATCTCTTTATATTGCTTGAAGAAGCTATTATGCAGACGCAATTAGAAGGGAGTGTGACTTAAGGATGACATAACCATGAAGTTAATATGTCAATCCTGTTACAGGCATTGCTCATACCCGCCCGGGCGGACAAAACTCGTGATATTGCGCAACGGGGATGTTGGAACTGCGCCGGTGCGGCGAACCCTTAGCCTGCCAATCAGAACTTTTCAGAACCCCGGAGCAGGACCATTTGCCAGCCGATCAAGGCGCAGCGAGGGGTTTGCGCCGGCAGACCGCAGCGGGGTGCAAGGACAACCCGGCAACGGGGAAAACGGCCTCCTGTCTACACTACAGTTTTGCCCAGCAGGGGAAACTGGGATCAACCGGTCATGGAGAACCGGTAGCCGGCACCGCGCACAGTCTGCAACATCTTATCCTTAGCCACGGGTTGCAGTGCCTTGCGTAAGCGCCTGATATGCACATCCACGGTACGCTCTTCTATATAGACGTTGGTGCCCCAGACCCGGTCCAGCAGTTGACTGCGGGAAAAAACCCTCTCCTGATGGGTCATGAAATAATGCAGTAAACGAAACTCAGTCGGCCCCAGGTCGACCTTGCTCTCGTCCGCCAGTACCCGGTGACTGACCGGATCCAGCACCAGGCCATCGCACTCCAATGCCTCTCCTGCAAGCAATGGCGAGACACGCCGCAGTATGCTGCGAATCCGCGCAAGCAGTTCACGGGCGGAGAAGGGCTTGGTGACATAATCGTCAGCTCCGACATCCAGCCCCTTCACCTTGTCGTCCTCTTCACCTTTTGCAGTCAGCATGATGATCGGGATGGATTTGGTCTCACTCTTCTGCTTGAGGCGCTCCGCCAGTTCGACGCCGCTCATGCCGGGCAGCATCCAGTCAAGCAGAATCAGGTCAGGACGCGACTTGTTGATACTTCTTATCGCCTGGGCGGCATCTTCTACACAATCAGCCTGGAAGCCATCCTGTTCCAGGATAAATCGCAGCATCTCGCCGACCGCCGGTTCATCATCAACGGCAAGTATTCTGGGAATTGCCATCTGCGTGTCCTCGCGTATATAAGTACTACATATTAAACCGAAATTTTGTGACACTACGATGACGATTATTGATTTTGGCAGAGCTAGAACGCCGGCTCTCTGGCGGTGGGAGCAACGGCCGGATGCGCCAGCAACTCCACACCCTTGTCAAGCGTACCTGGCGGCAGTGCCTCAGCCACTGCTGCATATAATTCCGGTTCTGCGTCCCAGAACATGACCCCCAGGGCGTTTCTCCTGGCGTGAGTTACCAGCCCGGTGATCTGCCAGTTCCGATTATTGAAAAATAGATCCAGCTCTACCAGAGCGCCGTTTAGCAAAGTAAGATTTTCCGTTCTCAGCAACATCCCATACTGTGAACAGTTCTCTGCTTTTGCCGGGAAAGCGCGTTGTTTACGATAACGGATATAAACATCGCCATGCATGGGTAATCTTTTACTGTAGCGTTTTTCCACACTCATTCTCATCTCTCCTCTTAATGCGATACACAGCCTAAGGAAACCGAATGACACAGCGATGACAGTGTCATGAACAGTTTCTGAAACTTGCACCCTGTTTTTCTGACTCGGCAGTATTGTTCGATCCATCCACTGCACCCATTCCCGCCCTGGATGTCTTCACCAAATCCTCGTTCTGCGCCTAGACTGTTTGGGTGAGTCTGCCAGACGATTTAAATTCGGCATGCCACTATAGAACCACGGCAGTGATTGAAAGTTCTCTGCGACGTTTCGATGCAATGTTAAGATGTGGAAGCGGTCGCATTCTTCATCACAGAGAAAGAGGTTTAGGCGCCAGAGTTCACAAGAATTAGTCTGAACAACAGGCAGATCAAGCAAACTCAGGAAAAGAGTCACTCTCATGTTTCAAAACTACGTCCAGAAAAGCACCGAGAAGGTCTTGCAGACCCTAGACAAGGCCGTGGCCGAGATGACGGCGCTGCATGAGAATCTGCTGACCCCGGATTTCATTCTGCTTGCCCTGCTGATCCAGCGGGACTCCGAAGCCGTGAAGATCCTGGAAGGCCTGCTGCACGATCATCAGGCGGCCATTGAGCGCATCATCGGTCAGATCCACCAGCACCATCAGAACGCCGTGCCAAGTAAGTCGAATCAGGTGGTGGCCTCACAGGAAGTCAATGAAGTCTTCCGACTTGCCGATGAGGAAGCACATGCCCTGGGTGACGACTATATTGGCACCGGCGCACTGTTCCTGGCGATGTTTGATGACAAGGCGGGACTCACCGCCAGACTGTTGCATGAAGCCGGCATCTCTCAGCAGCAGGCCCGTCAGGCGCTGACCGACCTGCGAGGCGGCCGGGCGCTGAAGGAACAGGATGCCGAGAGCCGGCAGGATCCGCTGAAACAGTACACCAAGGATCTCACCGAAATGGCTCGCGCAGGGGAACTGGATCCGGTGATTGGACGGGAAAACGAAATCACCCAGGTTATCCAGACCCTCTCCCGCCGCAAGAAGAATAACCCCGCCCTGATCGGTGAGGCCGGGGTGGGCAAAACCGTGATTGTCGAAGGGCTGGCGCAGCGCATCGCGGATGCCGATGTGCCGGACACCCTGCTCAACAAACGGCTGCTGTCCCTGGACATGGGGGAGATCATTGCCGGGGCCAAGATGCGCGGGGAGTTCGAGGAGCGGCTCAAATCAGTGCGGGATGCGGTGATCGAGGCCCACGGACAGGTCATACTGTTCATCGATGAACTGCATACCGTGGTAGGCGCCGGCGCAGGTGGCGGCGGCATCGACGCCCCGAGCCTGCTGAAAACCGCACTGGCCCAGGGCAGCCTGCAGGTCATCGGCGCCGACACCCTGGATGAGTATCACCGCTTCGTAGAGGCCGACAAGGCGCTGGAGCGGCGTTTCCACCCGGTGCTGGTCAGAGAGCCGACCGTCGAGGAGACGATCAGCATTCTCAAGGGCATAGCCCCGCGCTATGAAAAACACCACCAGATTCAATATCTGCCGGATGCTCTAGAGGCTGCAGCGCGTCTCTCGGAACGCTATATTTCCGACCGGCGTCTGCCGGATAAGGCCGTTGATCTGGTGGATGAGGCGGGCTCCCGCAAACATATCCGGCTGATCTCCATTCCCCATCCCGTCAAGGAACTGGAGCAGCAGCGCGCGCGCCTGCTGCGGGATAAAAGCACGCGTTATAACCAGCAGGATTATGAACAGGCCGCCCATCTGCAGATGCAGATCCTCAAGCTCGAGCAGCAACTGCAGGAGGCGCGTCAGGCATGGGAGCTGGAGCGCGGGGAGGTTGAAGCCACCGTAACCGAGGAAGATATCGCCCAGGTGGTGGCCAACTGGACCGGCATACCGATTGCCCGCATGGTGGAATCCGAATCGGAGAAGCTCTCGCGCATGGAGAGCAAGCTGCACCAACGCATCGTCGGTCAGGAGGACGCGGTGTCCGCCGTGGCAGATGCGATCCGGCGCAACCGGGCCGGCATCACCTCCGCCAGACGCCCTATCGGTTCGTTTCTATTTCTGGGCCCCACCGGCGTCGGCAAGACCGAGCTGGCGCGCGCCCTGGCTGCCTTCCTGCTGGATGACGAGTCACGCATTATCCGCCTGGACATGTCGGAATACATGGAACGGCACGAAGTCTCGAAGATGATCGGCGCCCCACCCGGCTATATCGGCTATGGCGAGGGAGGTCAGCTGACCGAAAAGGTCAGGCGAAATCCCTATACCGTGGTGCTGCTGGATGAGGTGGAGAAGGCCCACCCGGACGTCTTCAACATGCTGCTGCAGATCCTCGAGGACGGTCATCTCACCGACGCCCAGGGACGCACCGTCTCGTTTCGCAACACCATTCTGATCGGCACCTCGAATCTGGGCACTGAGTCACTCTCGCCGGACAAACGCCCCATCGGTTTCGTACAGTCAGCAACACCCGGTTATGCGGAGGCCAAACAACTGGTGCTGCATGAGGTGAAAAAGTTTTTCAAACCGGAATTCCTCAACCGGCTCGATGATGTGATCGTCTTTCACTATCTGGAGAAAGAACATGTGCATCAGATCGCCAGGATGTTCGTGGCGGAACTCGCACAGCGCATGGCGGTACAACAGATTACCCTGGATGTATCCGACAGCGTCATCGATAAACTGGCGAGTGATGGCTTTGATCCGGTGTATGGCGCTCGCCCCCTGCGGCGTGAAATAGAGCGGCAGGTGGAAAATCCACTGGCGATGATGATTGTCAAAGGTGAATGCCAGAAAGGCAACAGCGTCAGAGTGGAACAGCTCGAAGGAAAGATCATCTTCGATATTCAGGCGTCTGCCAAGCCGGAATGAAAGCCGCTCAGAGACGATGAATCGACCACCCTTTCATCTGGCAATCCCAGTGCTGGACCTCACCGAGGCCAGGGCATTCTACAGCGGCCTGCTGGGCTGCACAGAAGGCCGAAGCAGCAGCACCTGGGTCGACTTCAACCTGTATGGGCACCAGCTGGTGTGTCACCTCGATAAAGGGCATGCATCCCGGCGCGCAAGCTGCAGCAACCCGGTGGATGGACATGCTGTGCCGGTGCCGCATTTTGGCGTAGTCCTGGAGATGACGGTCTGGAAGTCCCTGGCCGCGAGACTCCGGCAACGGGGCGTGGATTTCAACATCGAGCCGCATATCCGTTTTGCGGGACTAGCCGGTGAACAGGCAACCCTGTTCCTGCTTGATCCGAGCGGCAATGCACTGGAATTCAAGGCTTTTCAGGATATTGAAGACCAGCTTTTCAAAAAGGACTGAGACTCGCCGGCAGGGGTTCACACCCGGAAATTTCACCTGTGAACGGGAGATCGTGCCCAGATCGCGTTCAGCATGCTCTGGTGACACGCGCCAGTTTACTCAGTTTCCAATAATTTTCAGTCTACACAAATGGTTAGTTATTTTATCAGCGAATGGGTGAAGTTTCGGGTTAATCAGTCATTCAAAGGAAAGTCCTGCCAGTATTGATACCTGGAGATACGGCTGCCCGACAATTCGAAATCATCGGGCACAGTGAACTCAAACCGCAACAGATCGACCCAGTCTTCCCTGCCCGCCACTTTGGCCTGCAACTGATTCCGATAATCCCCCTTACCCAGCTCCTGCGCATAATCCAGTGGTACGAAATCGATGGAGACGCGCAACCCTGGCTGGTCGGGCTCCAAGGCAAAAGGTTGCAGCCGATTACGCTGCTGCTGAATCTGGGGTTCGATCGGAGCATTGCGTTCCCATTCAAACTCCCGGGCCGTCCAAACCGCCTCCCAGGTGATTGCCCGGCCCTGCCACTGAGAAACGATGCGCAACGCATCGAGTTGGGCCACTTTATTTCCCGCGTTTCTCAACTCCAGGGGCAGCCGCAGTTCGCTCTCAAAGGCAAGATTTTTAACCGGATGCCGCCAGCTGTTGACCAACCCGTTCCAACGCAGCAGCAAGGTCTTATCCGGCAGCTCCGCCACCAGCTGGTAGCTTGATTCAGAGAAGAGGTCCTTGACCTGACTGAACAGTTTGCCGGTGGCGGTGGTGAACTGACTCAGCGCAATCAGGACGGTGCCGATGAACATCAGAACAGCCAATAACGGATGATTCTTCATCCGGGCAAGCATCAGATCTGTAAGTGACTTGTTTTCAGGATTCACTGTTTTGACCACTCTCCACATTCATTGCTGTCGGCTGGAAACTGCGCTCTATTCATGTTGCGCAAGCAACGCATCCAGTCCGAGCATCTTCTTGACACGGGCACGACAATGCACGATGTGATGGGTCGGCATCTCGACATCCCCCATCAGTTCCAACATTGTATCTTCATCAAGATCGAGCATCGAGACAATGCTGATCACCTCCTTCTCGTGCGGATCATCCGTGGCATCGAGAAGATCGAGGGTGGGAATCTGCTCCAGATAGCGCATCTTCGCCCAGTGCATCAGTTCTGAGTCAGGAATCTGGCAGAAACAGTGCTGCGGATGAATGGTTCCGGGATGGTAGTGCATGCACAGGCCCTCCTGCATGATGCGATGTTTCCCATAATGGAAGCTGCAGACCTACTCCAGGAATATAGCGCATCCACCTGTTGTGATGCGCTCCGCTGAATAAATAATCGTTTCTAACCTGTCGCGCTCCATTCCTGATATCCTAACGGGTTTTCCATGCAGTAGAACCAAGCAGACAGATGAAGACTCAAATCCAGCAATTGGTCTCCGCGGCGCTGGAGCGCCTCGCGAGTGAAGGCGTCATTCCGGCTGGCGACCTGCCCACCATAACCATTGAGCGCACCCGGGACAGCAAGCACGGGGATTTCGCCACCAATCTCGCACTGGTGCTGGCCAAGGCGGCGCGCTGCAAGCCCCGCGACCTGGCGGAAAAATTGCTCGGGGCGCTGCCAGCCTCTGAAATGATCGCCCGCACCGAGATAGCCGGACCGGGATTCATCAACTTTTATCTGGCGCCCACCGCCTACCACCAGCTGATCCCCGAGATCCTGGAGCAGGGTCCGTCATTCGGCCGTAGCCGCCTCGGGGCGGGGAAACGGGTGCAGGTGGAGTTCGTTTCCGCCAACCCTACCGGTCCGCTGCATGTCGGTCACGGGCGCGGCGCGGCGTATGGCTCGGTAGTGGCGGACCTGCTGGCGGCGGTAGGCTTCGAGGTGCACCGCGAATATTATGTGAACGATGCCGGGCGGCAGATGGACATCCTCGGCACCTCGGTCTGGCTGCGTTACCTGGAACTGTGCGACGAACAGTTGACCTTTCCCGCCAACGGTTACCGGGGCGATTATGTGTGGGACATTGCCGCCAGCCTGCACCGGGATCATGGTGAGCTCTACAAACACAGTACGGATGAGGTGTTTGCCGATATTCCGGCGGACGAACCGGCGGGCGGCGACAAGGAGTTGCACATCGATGCCCTCATCGCCCGCGCCAAGCAACTGCTGGGCGACAACCGTTACCGCTTCGTCTTCGAACTCGGACTGAATATCATTCTGGATGACATCCGTGACGACCTGGAGCAGTTCGGCACCCACTATGACGAGTGGTATTCGGAACGCAGCCTTACCGAAAGCGGCGCTGTGAACAAGGCCCTGGAACGTCTGCGCAAAGCCGGCTATCTGTATGAAAAAGAGGGCGCCCTCTGGTTCAGATCCACCGATTTCGGTGACGAGAAAGACCGGGTGGTGGAGCGTGACAACGGCCAGACCACCTATTTCGCCTCGGATATCGCCTACCACATGGACAAACTGGAGCGTGGTTTCGACCGGGTGATCGATGTGTGGGGCGCTGATCATCATGGTTATGTGCCACGGGTCAAGGCCGCCCTGCAGGCGCTGGGCGATGATGCCAGCAAGCTCGATGTGCTGCTGGTGCAGTTCGCCATCCTCTACCGGAGCGGCGAGAAGGTCCAGATGTCGACCCGTTCAGGCCAGTTCGTGACCCTGCGCGAGTTGCGCAAGGAAGTGGGGGCGGATGCGGCCCGTTTCTTCTATGTCATGCGCAAGTGTGAACAGCACCTGGATTTCGACCTGGATCTCGCTAAATCCCAATCCAGCGACAATCCGGTTTACTATGTGCAGTATGCCCACGCGCGAATCTGCAGCGTCCTGCAACAGGCGGCGGATAAGGGAATCAACATCGAACTCACCAGAGGCCGGAAAAATCTCGAGCTGCTGACTGAAACCCACGAACAGGCCCTGCTCTCAAGCCTGGCAAAATACCCTGAAGTGGTGGAGTCATCCGCCCTGAATGAGGAACCGCACCAGCTCACCCATTATCTGCGGGACCTGGCGAACGATTTCCATACTTACTACAACGCCCATAAATTCCTCATCGAGGATACAGCACTGCGGGATGCGCGCATGAAACTGATCCTGGCTACGCGCCAGGTATTGCGCAACGGCCTCAACCTGCTGGGCGTTTCCGCTCCCGAAAAGATGTAGCCCGGAGAGTCAACAAACATGGCGGATTACAAACATCGGGCCTCACCCAGGCCGCGCCCCAAAAACCATAGCGGAAACAGCGGGCTGTGGTTTTTTGCGGGCTTCATTGCCGGCGCCTTTGTCATGGGGCTGGTATGGCTGAAGCTGGGCCCTGATCTGGCTGCCGGACGCGTGCCCGGACTCTCACCGGACAAACCTCAAGCGGCGGAAAACCATCGGCAGCCAGTACCCAAGCCCGAATTCCAGTTCTACACCATCCTGCCGGAAATGGAGGTGGTGATCCCGGATGAGGAGATCCTGCCTCCCAAATCGACCCGGCCACAGCCTGTCCCGGCACAGGAGGTCACCCCGCAGCCGGCATCCAAAGAGGCCTATATCCTGCAGATGGGCTCATTTCGGAAATTTGTCGATGCGGACCGCATGAAGGCGCGTCTGGCGTTGATTGGCATCGAGGCGGAGATCCAGAAGGTCAGCATCAACAACAAGGACACCTACCACCGGGTGCGCAGCGGACCCTATTCCAGTCAGACCCAGCTCAACAGGATGCGCAATCTTGCCAAGGAAAACAACATCAGCACCCTGGTGATCAAGCTCAAGGGTTAAGTACTGTAGGATGCGCTGAGCCTGGTGAAGCGCATCTGTCGCGACCACCATGGATGGTGGGAGTGCAGGTTATGCAGGAGCGATTACCGGCCGACCACCATGGATGGTGGAAGTGCAGGCCATGCAGGAGCGATTACCGGCCGACCACCATGGATGGTGGAAGTGCAGGTTATGCAGGAGCGATTACCGGCCGACCACCATGGATGGTGGAAGTGCAGGTTATGCAGGAGCAATCACCGGCCGACCACCATGGATGGTGGGAGTGCAGGTTATGCAGGAGCAATCACCGGCCGACCACCATGGATGGTGGGAGTGCAGGTTATGCAGGAGCAATCACCGGCCGACCACCATGGATGGTGGAAGTGCAGGTTATGCAGGAGCAATCACCGGCCGAACGCCATGGCAACTCTACAGCATCCCATGGTCGTTGCATTTATGCTTCCATGCACAGCAGATGGTGGCAAGGATTGATGCGGTTCGCTTCACTCACCATATCCTACGTTCTACTGCTTCTGACAACCCGGATTGAAGTGGATGGTTTGCGTATCCCGGGCTGGCTTTCCGTCCAGCCAAAAATAGATCTCCACCGTTGCGGGGTCACAGCTGCTGCAGCTCGAACCACAGGAGCCGCCAGCCAGCCGCTTCTCCACCTTGCCCCTCCTGATCCACTGCTCCAGCATCCCCCTGACCGCATCCGGTTCCGCATCACAGTACAGCGCAATATCCGCCAGGGTCGCCTGGCCGCGCTCGGCAAGATAGCGTTTGATATCAGAGAGAATCACACTTCAGCCCTGCCGATCCGCAGCCTGTCACGGGTCGACCAGAGACGCAGGAAGGCGATTACCAGAAGCAGACTGGATAGCAGACCGATAATCCACACCATGGAACTGTCAGGATGCTCACTGTAGGTTGCCGTCTGATAGAAGAGGCTGGCGCTGAGAAAGGCGACACCGGTAGTCCAGGCGGCAACGAACCCCGCCCAGGCCACACCCGTCTCGCGTTTGATCGCACCAATGGTGGCGACACAGGGAAAGTAGAGCAGGATGAACAGCAGATAGGCGAAGGCCCCGGCCTGCCCGTCGAAACGGGCCGCCATGGCGCCAAACACATCCAGACTGACCTCCTGTTTCAGCGCGGCCGTCTCACTGGAACTGAGGTCCCCCATATCCAGTGACAGCGGATCGGTGAGCAGATCCTTCACCCCGAGGAGATTCTCCGGTACGGTGGCTGCCGCAGCTTTAAGTGATACCCAGAGATCGAAGGCGCGCGGCTCGACACCACCAATCGCATCCGCCGCCAGGCTGGTATAGAGTGAGTCGAGGGTGCCGACCACGGTCTCTTTCGCCAACACGCCGGTAAAGATGCCCACAGTGGCCGGCCAGTTATCTTCCTTGATGCCCATCGGCGCCAGGATCGGCGTCACCGCCCGGCCTACCGCGCTGAGCACCGATTTTTCCGTATCCTCGTTACCGAAACTGCCATCGGTGCCGATCGAGTTCAGCACGTTGATCGCCAGCACCATCAAAACTATGACCTGCCCCGCCTCTTTGATAAACAGCTTCAGCCGGTCCCAGGTGCGCAGCGCGACACCCTTCGCCGTCGGCAGGTGATAGGGGGGCAGTTCCATCATGAACCCGGCGCTCTCACCCGAGAGCAGCGTCCGCTTCATGATCATGCCGGTGAGGATCGCTACGATGATGCCGATCAGATAGAGACTGAACACCAGATTCTGTCCATTAGCGGGAAAGAAGGCGGCGGCAAACAGCGCATAGACAGGCAGCCGCGCGCCACAGGACATGAAGGGGTTCATCAGAATGGTCAGCTTGCGCTCCCGCTCACTCTCCAAAGTGCGGGTTGCCATCACCGCAGGGACATTACAGCCAAAGCCGACGATCATCGGCACAAAGGCCTTGCCGGGCAGCCCGATGGAGCGCATGAATCGGTCCATGACGAAGGCGGCGCGGGCCATGTAGCCGGTATCCTCCACCACCGAGAGAAACAGATAGAGCGAGGTGATGATGGGAATGAAGGTCGCCACCACCTGTATACCCCCGCCGGCGCCATCCGCCAGGAATACAATCACCCAATCAGGGGTACCGACACGCTGCAGCAGATGCCCCAGGCCATCCACGAAAAACGCCCCGGCGACACCATCGAAGAAATCGATGAAAGCGCCGCCGATATTAATCGAGAACATGAACATCAGATACATCACGGCGAGAAACACCGGCACGCCGAGGGTCCGGCTCAACACCACCTTGTCGATCCGGTCGCTCATGGTCTTGCCTACGCGGCCCTGCTCGGTGACCACGGTCTGCGCCAGCGCATGGGCATGGCCATAGCGGGTATCGGCAATGTGAATATCGGCCTCCTCGTTGGCGCGTTTTTCAATCGCCCGCCGCCAGGTCTCAACCTGCTGCAGCAGCGCCTGGTCGGCATACTCCAGGGCGAACTCGTCTCCCTCCAGCATCTTCAGCAACAGCCAGTGCCGCTTGGCATTGTCCGGCTCCGACTGCAGCAAGCCATCCATCTCGCTGATTGCCTGTTCCACCACTTCATCCTGAGCCAGGGCAAAGCCGCCAGGCGTCTCGCCGGCGGCCAGATCCTGCACCGCGCTTTTCAGCTTGATGATGCCTTCCCCGGTCACCGCCACGATCGGCACCACCGGGCAGCCCACTTCCTGACTCAGTTTTTGAATGTCGATGTCGATCCCGCGATGGCGGGCGACATCCATCATATTCAGCGCAATCAGCAGCGGCACCCCCATCTCCAGCATCTGTACCGTAAGATAGAGATTGCGCTCCAGATTCGAGGCATCGACGATATTGATGATCAGGTCCGCATCCCGTGACAACAGATAATCACGGGTGACCTGTTCGTCCAGGGATGAGGCATCCAGGGAATAGATGCCGGGGGTGTCGATGGCGGACACTTCCTTGCCATCCAGATCGAAACGCCCCTCCTTGCGATCCACCGTCACACCAGGCCAGTTGCCGGTGCGCTGACGAATCCCTGTCAGGGCGTTGAACAAAGCAGTCTTGCCGCAGTTTGGATTGCCCGCCAGGGCGATAGTCAGCTTCCGGTCAACGGGGGGGCCAGGTGTGTCCCGGCGATTGGTTACATGGATTCCCATATTCCAGCCAGTTCCCGCTTACGCTTCAATCTCTGGAGCAAGGGGCAGCATGAGTATCTTTGCGGCAACCCCGCCACCCAATGCGACCCTGGCGTCCTGACAGGCGACCACCACGCCACGTCCCCGATGCTGGACTACATCCACCTCGGACCCCACCCGCAACCCCAGGCTGAGCAGGCGGCGGGTCATCTCCCGTCCTCCATTCAATCTTGCGATGCGTGCGCGCCTGCCCACTGGCAAGAGATCCAGGGAGATCAGTTCGGAATCTGGGGCAATCGGCTTGTTCATGGATGGCATTCTAAAAGCAATCCTTAATACGAATTATTCCTATTTAATCAGGGGAACGGGCATTCATCAAGAGGCAAGCATACCATTAGATACTAAAAAACTGATATGCGCTATACAAAACAAGGGCTAACCGGCTCCCGGCTTTTGCAACAGATCGATCCGGTGAGGCTTCAGGAAATGGGCCCCTGATTCTGTCATATGCGCCAGAAAGGCCGCACGAATCTCTGTATAACGCCGATCATCAATGTCCAGCTCCGTGTGGGTGACTTTCAGGAAACGTGCTTCAAACTCTTCCCAGTTCGCATAACTCCCTGGCACATTGATGAATTTTTCATCTTTCAGCTGCATGACACCGGACTCCACCTGGGACCTGATGGCCTCGAAGGCCAGCTCCCGCACCGCCTTTTCATCGTGAATCAGGCGCATCAGATCATTGAAGGGTCCGGCATAGACCGGCTCGCAGAACCAGGCTAGGCCGCCTGGTTTGAGCACCCGCCTGATCTCCCGCATGGCGCTGTCCATTAACTCCTGAGGCACATGATGCAGGGACTTGAGCATCCACACGATATCAACACTGCTATCGGGTTGCGAAATACCCTGCGCTCCCTCGAGTCTGAATTCCACATTCGGCAGCTCAAACTGCAGATTCTTTGCATGTTGGATCTGATCCACTTCAGTGGCGATAAAGCGTGCGCCGGGATAACGCTCCGCCAACCGCCGGGTGGTCCAGGCGCCGCCACAACCCAGTTCCAGTACACGCGCAGCAGACAATGGCAGCAGTCTCTCCATCAATTCCAGCTCAGTGGTGGTTTCATAGGCATCGGGCCGATCGAGTTGCAGGGTGGTTACTGACAATGTTGCTGCTCTCCGTTATGTTAAGTGGCTGTCTATTCTACCCGAAGGGAGCCGACACATTGCTATCTGACGCTGTCACCAACTGGCTCGAGCGCCTCCGGCTGCATCTCTCCCGACCCGATGCGCTGCTGCAGATTTCCGGCATGGGCCTGTTAACCGGCTTTCTTGCCGGCGCGGTAATCGTCGCCTTCCGCCTCGCTGTTGAGTCACTCCAGGCGGGCATGTTGCCAGGCCATTTGCCGGAGAATTATGAGGCCCTGCCACCCCTGGCGCGTTTCCTGCTGCCGCTGGGCGGCGGCCTGGTGATCGGTTTCATCTTCCACCGCTATGCCAAGGGCCTGACTGTGCTCGGCATTGCGCGGATCATGGAACGACTGGCCTATCACCAGGGGCATCTCAGCTTGCGGGAATTCTTTCTGCAGTTTATCGGCGCGGCCGTTGCCATTATCAGTGGCCATTCGGTGGGACGCGAAGGCCCGCATGTCTTTCTGGGCGCAGCCAGTGGCTCACTGCTGGGTCAGAAGCTCTCCCTGCCCAACAACAGTATTCGGACCCTGGTCGGATGCGGGGCGGCAGCCGGCATCTCCGCCTCGTTCGACACCCCCCTGGCTGGCGTCATTTTCGCCCTGGAGGTGATCATGATGGAGTACACCCTAGCCAGCTTCATCCCCATCATCCTGGCCGCTGTCAGCGCCAGCAGCCTGTCAATCTTTTTTCTGGGAGACGGCAAGGCCTTTGAGGTCTCCGTGCTGCAGCTGGGATCGATGCGCGAACTGTCCATCGTGCTGTTACTGGGGGTGGCTGCAGGTGCGGCCTCCGCCAGCTTTGTGCATCTGTTGCAGTACATATCGACCAAGAGCAGGGGCCTCAAATTCTGGCATAAGACAACGCTCGCCGGCTTGGTTACGGGTCTGTGCGGACTGCTGGCTCCACAAGTGCTGGGCATCGGCTACGACACCGTCAACAGCATTCTCCTGGGGCAAACTGCTTTCACCCTGTTGCTGATCCTGGTCGTGGTGAAGATCATCGCCACCTCAACCTGCATCGGACTGGGCATACCCGGCGGCATGATCGGGCCCGCCCTGTTCATCGGCGCCGCTGTCGGCGGTGTGATTGCCCCACTTCCCGGTATTCTCTTCGATGGAGCGGTGTCGGATCCCGGTTTTTATGCCCTGATCGGGATGGGCGCCGTGATGGGCGCCAGCCTGCAGGCGCCACTGGCCGCCCTGACTGCGATCATCGAACTGACCCATAACCCACAGGTGGTGATGCCGGGCATGCTGGCCATCGTGGTGGCGAGCCTTACGAGTAGCGAATTTTTTCGCAAAAAGTCTCTTTTTATCACCATGCTGCAGGCAAGCGGCCTGGACTACCGCACCGACCCGGTGATGCAGTCCCTGCGGCGGGTTGGGGTCGCCAGCATCATGAAACGTGACTTTCTGCGCTGCACCTCGCTGCTGACCCGGAATTCAGCATCCCTAATCCTGGCGCAGGCGCCGGAGTGGATCCTGGTCGAGCAACAGGGTGCGAACCCCGTCTCTCTGATGCCTGGCGTGGATCTTGCGCGCGCCATCGAAGAGGGCGCTGAAAACGAACTCGACCTGCTGGCGATTCCGGCGCGCCGTTTCCAGGTCACTAACATCTCTGAACTGGCCACTCTCCAGGAGGCCATGGAGAAACTGCAGGAGAGTGGCGCCGAAGCCCTCTATGTGGAGAGGATCGGACGTCACCGGTCAATCACTGTGCAGGGCATTCTGACCCGTGAACAGATCGAATCGGCCTACCGTTTTTGATGCCTGTCATGCAATTGTCAAAAATCCTCACATCATTTGAATAAAACGTTTAATATCGTTTGTTTGCAATGGGGTAATCTTTCCAGGGGACGCAGATCATGACCGATAATACAAACAATCCTGAAACCATTTTTTACCACGACCAGCCTGTTCGCCTGGAAGAGATTTTAAAGGAATTTGAAGCTCAACAGGGCATGATCGCTGAACTCAAAAATGAGCGAAAAAAGGCCGTCAAACGCTATCGCAGAGAAGAAGAGCTGAAACCCTACCAGGCAGAGCTGATCAAGATGCAGCAGTATCTTGAAAAGACCCGCACCCGCATGATCATCCTGTTTGAAGGCCGCGATGCGGCTGGCAAGGGCGGCACCATCCGACGCGTCTCCCGTTACATGAATGAGAAGCACTACCGAGTGGTCGCCCTCGGCAAACCCACTGAAGAACAGAAGACACAGTGGTTCTTCCAAAAATACGTTCGCGCATGCCCCCGTGGCGGCGAAGTGGTCATGTTCGATCGCAGTTGGTACAACCGTGCGGTGGTGGAACCCATCTTCGGTTTCTGTACAAAAGAAGAGTACGAAAACTTTATGATCGGCTGCCCTGGCTTCGAGAAGGACCTGGTGCGACAGGGCACGATCCTGGTCAAACTCTACTTTTCAGTCACCAAAGAGGAACAGGCCCGCCGCTTTGAGCGGCGCAAAACCGACTCCCTGCGCCAGTGGAAACTATCTGAAATCGACGTTCAGGCCCAGGACCGGTGGGATGAGTTCACCAAACAAAAATATGAGATGCTGCGCCGTACTCACACCACGCATGCCCCCTGGACGATTATTCGTTCCATTGACAAACATCAGGCCCGTTTGAATGCGATGAAGGTGATCCTCAATGCAGTGCCTTATGAACGCCTGCAACCTGAACTGGACTTCGTGCCTAACCATGACATAGTCATTTCAGGCTCCCGTGAACTGGAACAGATGGAAGCCCAACGCTTACAGCGCGGTAAATTCGTGGGGTGAGGCAAAACATTTGGTCCGGTGGATCAGATATTTTGGCGAACGACCAGCCAAGGAGGGCTGGGCCGGGGATCCTCAAACAACACCTCTGCTGCGCCATGCATGGCTGGATCACATCAGCTTACGCAGCCATTCGGCAAAAGCTAGTGTACCTTGTCACTGATATAGTGTGACATTCAGAGGGCGCCAAGTATGCCCGACATCTTCTCTCTTACCCTCCTGGCATGCCTCTGGCTAGTTTATTTCCTGATTCATTCCTGGCTGGCCTCCCTGCCGATGAAAACCTGGGTTGCCCGGCGCCATCCAGCCGTCACACCCTGGTACCGCCTTATTTTCAACAGCTTGGCGCTTATTCTACTCATCCCTCCGGCTGGAGTTATGTGGCGCTTGAGCAGTGAGCCGCTCTGGCAATGGCATGGCATTATTGCCTGGATTGCCTATGGATTGATGGGGATGGCCTTATGGGGCTTTATCTGGTCTCTCAAGTTCTATGACGGAAGCGAGTTCCTTGGCCTGCGTCAACTTCACATCCAGAGCCACGATGTAAATGATCAAGAGCGTTTCCACATCTCCCCGCTGCATCGCTATGTGCGCCACCCCTGGTACAGCCTGGGTCTGGTGCTGGTCTGGACACAGGAAATGGATCCAGCGCGCCTGGTCAGCGCCTTGGCTATCACGCTCTATTTTGTGATTGGATCCTATCAGGAGGAAAAAAAGCTGCTCGTCTACCATGGCGAGAAATACCGGAGATACCAGCAGCAGGTGCCGGGGTTGATTCCCAATCCCTGGCGCAATCTGAGCCGAGAGCAGGCAGAAAACCTATCGAAAAGTGAGGGCTGAGAATTGCGGGCGCGCTCATTGAGGGCGCCCGCATAGGATGCCTATTGGTTTGGACCCCAGTAATTTCCGCGAGGTCCATAAGGGACTGGACCATAACCGTAGCCAGGTGCGCGGCCTTCGAACATGGGGCGTTGCATACCCTGTCCTGGCATCATGGGGCCTGGTTCAGCTTGACGCATATGCCGGCGATGCATGGCTTGACAAGCAGCACGCTCTTCATCACTCATGCCATTTATCACTTCCTGGTGCTTGAGCCACTCCTCTTCCATCTGACTTTTTCTCTGTTGCCAAGGAGGCGTTTCCGGCATTTCCAAACCGATCTCAGTAGCCCGTTCCCGCATCTCCTGATAGCGTTCCATGCGGTATGCTTCCCGCTCTTCCGGGGTCATGGTCTGCATCTTCTGCATATGCTCCATGCGTTTCTGCATCACTGGATGAGGCTGAGTCATCACCTCTCGATCATGCCAAGGGGGCCGCTCCGGAAGCATTACACCCGCCTCTTCCGCACGGGTTTTGAGCTCTTCGTAACGCTTTTCACGTTCCTTCCAGCGCTCTTCCATGGACATTCTGCTGTAGGCAGGCCGGCCTGTGTCTCCTTGAACTGAAGCATCCTCTACGGCTTCCCCTTGAGTTGCTTCAGACTCCGGCGCTTCAACAGCAACGGTTACTTCCTCAACAGCTTCTTCCGCTACAACGCTTCCCATTGGCAACAGTGCAGCGAACGCCAGACAGATGAGCTTTTTTTGGTGCATGTAGATCTCCTCGGATGATCAGAATTGTAGAATGGATAGCTTATTCAGCATTGCTAGCCTGATTTATTTTAGGCCGTTCTGATTCAAGCTTTCCGTCGCCTAATCAGAGCATAAAAAACAGAAAATAAGATTTTCTATTTCCTTCATCGCACCGCTCCTGGGTTATCCATTCCCTTGCGGTATTCGTGCATCCTTGCACGTCATCAATCGCTTATGGCAATCGATAATTGCGGCACACTCATGTGCAGCGGAAAGTCTGATTAAACCAGACTCCAAACATTTGAACCAGCAAAGCTGATTCTAAACAAAAACCGGCCGGAACTGTCAACATCAGCCGCCATCAAAGTCATATTGGACTGAAAAGACGACCTGGCGACTTAAACTAAAGCCTAACCTACCTGTACTGAATAATATTAAACGGAGGCTCACTTGGCCTCTGGGGGTGGCGCTGTTTTCAGTGAATCAACCTTTTTCTCCAGTTCCTGCAACAGGCCATCCATGCCCTTTTCCCTGACCAGGTTACGAAAAGAGGTGCGGTAGTTACTGACGAGACTGACCCCATCGACACTGACATCGTAAGCATACCAATCCTCATCCTTAAGTCTCAGATTATAATTAACCGGCACTTCCTTCGACGTTGTGGAAAGATAAGTCTGCACCACCGCCCGCTTACCATCTACTTTTTCCCGACCCATCCTGACCGTTTCACCAGTGTAACTGTCCATCGCGGAGAAGTAGGTGTGTTCAAGAAGATCTCGAAACAGAAAGATAAATCTATCCTGCTGTTCAGCAGAGGCCTTTTTCCAATTGGCTGCAAGAATGATCTGTGACATGGCACGGTAGTCAAAGCGGGGGCGCACAATGATGCGGACCATGTCACGACGCTTATCCTTTTCCATATCAGGCGCCTGTAGCACCTTTATGACTTCATCCACTGTCTCTTTGATGCGCATCGAGGGACTGATGCTCGCCAGCCCCCAGGAGCTGTATCCAAGGAAGATTAGAACGAGTATCAAACGCCGGGTAATTCCCATCAGCCTAGTACCTATAATTGTTGGTTGATCGATTATGACAGTTTACACAAAGATTAGTGCAATCTCCCAATCACCTGGAGTGAATTGCCGGCAATCTGGTAAATTAAGTCCAGCCCGAACAATTCACCCGTTCGCTGATAAAATAACTAACCATCTGTGTAAACTCAAAATTATTGGAATATGAGTAAAGTGCGGCGTGTCACCAGAGAATGCTGAACGCGATCTCGGCACGATCACCCCGTTCACGGGTGAAATTTACGGGCTAGTTTGAGAAGCCATATTGCGGTATCTTTGCCCGCTTTTCAGCAAACAACGTCATACAAGCCATGAGTAAACCCTTTGTAGCCGTTCTGATGGGCTCAGATTCAGATCTTCCAGTAATGCAGTCCACGCTGGATGTGTTGCGCAGCCTCGAGATACCTTTCGAGGTAAAAATCACTTCTGCACATCGAACTCCAGACGCCACTCACAGTTACGTAAAGAATGCAGATGAGCGCGGCTGTTCGGTTTTTATTGCCGCAGCCGGCCTGGCTGCACATCTGGCAGGCGCCGTGTCCGCTGCCACCTTGAAGCCCGTGATTGGCGTTCCATTGGACGCCGGCCCCTTGCAGGGTATGGATTCTCTGCTCTCCACGGTGCAAATGCCAGGTGGCATACCCGTAGCCACGGTGGCAATAGGTAAAGCCGGCGCCAAGAATGCAGCTTACCTTGCCTCTCAGATCATGGCCTTGGATGATGCTGACCTGGCCGCCCGCATCCGCGCTGAACGCGAGGCAAATGCCCAGGCAGTGATTGAAAAAGACCGCCAACTTCAAGCAACACTTGCCGGCTAACCGCTTGATTCGTCCATGGTTGTTGAGGCGCGCTACCCAGGTAGTGCGCCAAGGCGGAATCATTGCCTACCCAACTGAAGCGGTATACGGGCTGGGTTGCGACCCTTTCAACCCAGATGCTGTTTATCGACTCCTGGACTTGAAAAACCGTCCTGAGCATAAAGGGCTGATCCTCATCTCAGACAGCTTTGAGCGTCTCGCACCACTGTTGGTCGAGATTCCTCTGGCACGTCTCGAGGCAATCAGAAGCACCTGGCCCGGACCGGTTACCTGGGTGATGCCCGCATCATCGGTTGTTCCAAACTGGCTGCGTGGCCGGCATACCACTCTGGCGGTGCGCGTCACTGCTCATCCGCTTGCGTCCGCACTCTGCGAAGCGGTTGGCATGCCGCTGGTCTCGACCAGCGCCAATCTGAGTCAACACCCACCTGCACGGTCTGCTCTGCAGGTGCGCACCCGCTGCGAGAACCGGGTGGATTTCATATTGCACAGCGCCATCGGCACGCAAAAAAAGCCAACCCAGATTCGGGATGCCCTGAGCGGACGAATATTGCGCAACTGAATCTTAATTCTTCATGCCAAAAAAAAACCCATCCGACTTAATGGATGGGTTTGAAAGCGCTTATTCAGCGCCGGAGGAGGATCGAAAGCATTACAATGTCTCTTACCCACCTTAACGGCGCTTCCTCAGAAAACTTTAAACTTTTTTTTCAATTTCTCGGCGCTTGCTGAAATAGCGTTATCTGATTGATATGTATAGCAATTTAAGCAGAAACACAGCAAGCCGGCAAAAGAATCACCCCATAATGTGAATTATTTTCCTTATGTCGACCGATTCAAGCGACTGGATTTCAGGCAGACTCCTGCAGATATGCCCCGAGATGCTCTTCAATCCACTCTCTCAGCCAGTGACTGGCCCTGGAACCATGGAACCGTCCCAGCTCTTCCCCATGATGAAACAGGATTACGGTCGGAAACCCGCGCAGCCGATAGTGTCCAGCCAATCTCATGTTATCGTCCACTTCCACCTTGGCGAGATGCACCACACCCTGCAATTCTCCGATCACCCTTTCCAAGGCAGGCGCCAACGAAAGACAGGGTGAACACCATTCGGCCCAGAAATCCACCATGACCGGCTGATCATGGGACGCCTTGAGAACCTTTTCATCATAATCGGCTTCTTCCACATCGAAGATATAGGGCAATTGATACTGTTTTTTCATGATCGATACTACCTAAAAAACACTTTTTATCCGTCGCGACAGCACCCCTGAAATACCCCTCAGGACCAGTCAATAATTGGTTAAAACCCTGCATGATAGGTTATCTTACCCCGTTTACCCAACAAACCAGGGATCTGTCCATGTCCAACTATAGCCGATCACCCTTCCCATCCACCCGCATGCGGCGTATGCGCCGGGATGAGTTCTCCCGCCGTCTGATGCGTGAGACAGCAATCACACCGGCGGATTTCATCTATCCGGTATTTGTTCTGGAAGGCACCGGTGAAAGAGAAGCGGTTGCCTCCATGCCGGGCGTTGAACGGATGAGTATCGACCTACTTGTAAAGGAGGCGAAGGTGATTCGCGATCTTGGAATCCCTGCCATGGCCCTGTTTCCAGTCACCCCGATGTCGGCCAAATCGGAAGACGCCAGTGAGGCATTCAATCCCGATGGTCTGGCGCAGCGGGCCGTGCGCGCCTTGAAAAAATCGGCGCCCGAACTCGGCATCATGACCGATGTGGCGCTCGACCCCTTCACTACGCACGGCCAGGATGGACTGATTGATGAGTCCGGCTATGTTCTGAATGATGAAACCAAAGAGGTGCTGGTGAAACAGGCCCTGTCCCATGCGGAAGCCGGCGCGGATATCGTTGCACCCTCAGACATGATGGATGGACGTATTGGCTCAATCCGTGAGGTGCTCGAGTCGAGTGGACACATCCACACCCGTATTCTTGCCTATTCCGCAAAGTACGCCTCCAGCTTTTATGGCCCTTTCAGGGACGCGGTGGGTTCCGCCGCCAATCTGGCGGGTGGCAACAAATACAGTTACCAGATGGACCCTGCCAATAGTGACGAAGCCCTGCATGAGGTAGGACTCGACCTGCAGGAAGGCGCTGACATGGTGATGGTCAAGCCGGGCATGCCCTACCTGGATATCGTGCGCCGCGTAAAGGAAAGCTTCAAGGTTCCTACTTTCGTCTATCAGGTGAGTGGCGAGTACGCCATGCTCAAAGCAGCCGCCCAGAACGGCTGGCTGGATGAGAAAGCGGTTGTGCTGGAATCCCTGGTCTGCATCAAACGGGCAGGGGCGGATGGCGTGCTGACTTACTTTGCGAAACAGGCGGCAGAATGGCTGAATGAGTAAATTCTGCAACTCTGTATATCCAGTATCGCCACTGCTTGGCGGGGCGCCCCGGAAACACAGGAGATCACATGGACAAATACGCCGTAATCGGCAACCCCATTGAGCACAGTAAATCACCGCAGATTCATGCCGAATTTGCCCGCCAGACCGGTGAGGCAGTGGAGTACACCCGCCTGCTGGGTAATCTGGATGACTTCGAAGGCGATGTGCGTCGCTTTCTGGCGGAGGGCGGCCAAGGGTTGAATGTCACTGTCCCCTTCAAAGAACGCGCCTGGCGAATGGCGGACGAACTGACTGACCGGGCGCATACTGCAGGAGCAGTCAACACGCTGATCCGATTGAAAAACAATCAGTTGCGGGGGGACAATACTGATGGCATTGGCCTGGTCAGAGATCTGAGTTTAAACAACGGTTTTCGAATAAACGGCAAACGACTGCTGATCCTTGGGGCCGGCGGCGCGGTCAGAGGCGTTTTGCGCCCCCTGCTGGAAGAACAGCCAAAACGCCTGATCATCGCTAACCGCACCGCCGCGAAAGCCTATGCACTGGCGACCGGCCTGAGTGAATTTGGACGGGTAGCCGGCTGCGGGCTGGATGAACTGGAGGGCATGACATTCGATCTGATCATCAACGGCACCGCCGCCGGTCTGGACGGCAGGATCCCTGAAATCCCGGACAGCATCCTGACTGTTGGAGGCTGGTGTTACGATATGTTCTACAGCAACCAGGCGACCGCATTCCAGCAGTGGGGGCAGGACCACCGGGCGGAACGCTCGCTTGACGGCTTGGGCATGCTGGTGGAACAGGCCGCTGAATCGTTCAAACTGTGGCGCGGTATATTGCCGGAGACTGCTCCTGTTATTCGCAAGCTGCGAGGGTGATTGAAGGCCCCACGCAACTTCCAGAGCGATGGAAAACCTGACTATTTTCCGGTCAGGCAATCACCCCAGCCTGTCTCTTCGGGACACAATATTTAGATTAAACGCTGCCGCGATGTTTTTGCGCGAGACGCTGATAGTGTTCTGCAGAGTAGTGCATATATTCCAACTCTGTTTCGCTCAACGGCCTGATGCGCCGCGCCGGCGCCCCCAGCCAGAGATAGCCACCCTGCAGACATTTTCCGGAAGCCACCAGTGACCCCGCCCCCAGCATGGTGTTCGGCTCTAAAATTGAACCATCAAGAATTGTGCAGCCCATGCCGATAAAGCAACCGTCGGCAATTTCGCAGCCATGCAGGATTGCCTTATGACCTACAGTCACGCGATCACCCAACAACAGAGGACGACCACCAGGAAGATATTGACTGTCATGAGAAACATGGAGGATGCAACCATCCTGTATATTCGACTGAGCCCCGATCTGTATTTGCTGAACATCGCCACGGATCACGCTCATCGGCCAGACCGAAGATTGGGATCCAATTCGAACATCGCCGATTATGACAGCTGTATCATCAATCCAGGCATCTTCTGCTATGTTGGGTGTATTTGACTCAAATGTGCGGATATTATTCATAATTAGGGAGTGGATCGATGGAGATAGTTACCTTTGTGATCATCGGCATGATTGTCGCCGTTTTGCTCTACGCTGTCATGATCTACAACAATCTGGTCAGCCTCAAGCATGCCGTCACCAAGGCCTGGTCAAATATCGACGTATTGCTCAAGCAGCGCCATGACGAACTGCCAAAGCTGGTGGAAACCTGTAAACAGTATATGAAGTACGAACAGGAGACGCTGGAAAGGGTCATGAAGGCACGCTCTGCAGTCTCCAGCGCCATGCAGAAGGGAGATGTGGGGGGAGTGGGCAGCGCCGAAAGCGAGCTGCGCATCGGCTTGGGCAATCTCTTCGCCGTAGCTGAGAATTATCCCGAGCTGAAGGCTAATGAATCTTTCCTGCATCTGCAATCCCGCATCACCGGCCTGGAAAACAGTATTGCGGACCGGCGCGAATTCTATAATGAGAGTGTCAACAATAATAACGTGCGCATCGAGCAGTTTCCGGATGTCATCCTGGCCAACTGGTTCAATTTCAAGCCGGCCGAGTTGCTTGAGTTCGAGGAGAAAGAGATCAGTGATGTCAATGTGAGCGCCCTTTTCAACTGACAACCATGCTGCCCGACGTCATTGCCCTGCCCCAAGGCAAATTCTGGTTCTGGGTCATCACATTATGCCTGCTGGCCCTGGCAGCGCTCTATTTTACCTTTCGCAATCTGTTGCGGGCCCGGATCATCGAGGACACCCCCACCTCACGCATCCGCTCCGCCCATCAGGGTTATGTCGAACTGAGCGGCGAAGCAGCCGCGATGCAGGGCGAACCCATCCTGAGCCCGCTCACCAAGACTCCCTGTTGCTGGTTTCGCTACACGATCGAACGCAAGGGCGACAAGGGCTGGCGCAAGGTCAAATCGGGCAATAGCGAAGGCCTGTTTCTGCTCCGGGATGACACCGGTGACTGCATCATCGATCCTGAAGGGGCCGAGGTGTCGCCCAACGAAAAGAACGTCTGGTATGGAGCCAGTTCATTTCCCACCACCGGACCTGCAGATACCTTTTCTGCAGACAGAGGGATGCATGGCACGCTGGGTCTGAGGGTCAGTTTCAGCGGCTCGGGTGGCAACTATCGCTATACCGAGGAAACCATCTACCCTGGGGACAGGCTGTATGCCATCGGACTGTTCAACTCCTTTGGCGAAGCAGATCGCATGGCGATGCGGCAGGATCTGATCAAGGCCCGCCTCAGCCAATGGAAAGCCGATCATGCCACCCTCTTAAAACGCTTCGACAGAGACGCTGACGGCGAGATCGATATGGTGGAGTGGGAAGTGGCGCGGCGCACTGCGAAACGTGAGGTCACCAAGGAGCAACTGCTGGAAGATCAACAACCCCTGCATACTCTCAGTCAGACCAATTCCAGGCGACGGCCTTTTCTGTTATCAGCCCATCCTGAATACAACCTGGTAAAACGCTTCCGCTACTTCGCAATTGGCGCGATCTGCGGTTTTTTCATGTTTGGCAGCATTGCTGCCTGGATGTTCACCACCCGCTTCGCCGCATCCTAACCGACATCTCCCTGCCAGCTCCAACCTGAAGCAACGCATGGAAAATCCTGGTTCCGCATTGCCCTCTGCAGTGAGATGATACAACCAGTAATTTTATAACCGTGGCGTCTTGAGATGCATAGGGTAATCATTGAACCATGAACACCAGAAAACACCTGTTGGGGCCGCTTGTTCTGCTTCTGATCAGCCTCCAAAGCCCCGCGAAAGACCGCCCTTTCATTGATGAACCCGACACCATCACCCGCCACGACCTGGTGGAAAAAGAGTGGCAGGAAGGGGAGGTCAGTCTACCGGATCATTACGAAGAGCAAAATCTGCAAGAGTTTCAGATGGATAATTCCAGTGGAAATTTCCGCTACTTCATTGACGGCAGCAGTCTGCAGATATCTAAAGACGGTGTCTCCCGCTTCATCCTGGTGATCCGCTCTCAAAGCGGAGTCGACAACAGCTCCTACGAAGGCATGCGCTGCGGTGAACGGGAGTACCGGGTCTACGCCTATGGCAGCAAACAGGGTTTCAAACTGATGCCGGGGGCTGACTGGAAACATATCAGCAAATCCGGAAATGAGAATTATCGACTGGTGCTGTATAACGGCCTCATCTGTAACACCAACACGGGAAAGTCTAACCCTCCAGATGCTGTATTGCATGCCATGAAACGCAACATAAAAGTGCGAAACTCATCATTTCTACAAGACTAGCCATACTTTTAGGAGCAGCTCAGATGACAAACCCTCTGCTGGAGATGGAAGGCCTTCCCCAGTTTTCAAAAATAAAGCCTGAGCAGGTCGAACCTGCCGTGGATCAACTGCTGCAGCACAACCGCCAGGAGATCCAGCGACTCCTCGACTCCCAGACCCACTACACCTGGGAAAATCTGGTGGAGCCGTTGGAGCTGCTTGAAGATAGGCTGAACCGCGCATGGTCGCCTGTCAGCCACATGAATTCGGTGGTCAATAATGACGACCTGCGGGCCGCCTACAATGCCTGCATCCCCAAGCTCAGTGAATATGGGACAGAGATGGGGCAGAACGCCGGACTCTGTAATGCCTATAAAATGATTGCAGAACAGCAGGACAGCCTAAACCCGGCGCAGCAGAAGGCGCTGGAGAATGCCCTGCGTGATTTTCATCTGTCAGGGGTCGATCTGCCTGAGGCGGAAAAACAGCGCTTCAAGGAGATCAGCCAGGCGCTCTCCCGTCTCACCACTAAATTCGAGGAAAACCTGCTCGACGCAACCAACGCCTGGAGCAAGTTGATCAGCGATGAAGCAGATCTCGCAGGGCTCCCGGAATCCGCGCTGGGGCTGGCCAGGCAGACAGCTGCACAGCGAGAGCAGGACGGTTGGCTGTTGACCCTGGAGTTCCCCTCCTATCTGCCGGTAATGACCTATGCCAATAACCGGGAGTTGCGCAGGGAGGTCTATGAGGCCTTTGCAACCCGCGCCTCTGACCAGGGGCCCCATGCCGGCAAGTGGGACAACAGTGAGACGATGGAGCAGATTCTCGCGCTGCGTCATGAGCAGGCTCAATTACTCGGATTCGCCAACTACGCAGAGCAGTCACTGGCGCGCAAGATGGCTCGCAATACGGATGAAGTTGTGGATTTTCTGACCGACCTGGCGGTACGCTCCCATGCCCAGGCCCAGGCTGAATTGGATGACCTCAGAGCCTTTGCCAACCAGCACCACGGCATGCAGACACTGGAAGCCTGGGATATCGGTTATTACTCGGAGAAGCTGCGCCAGCACCGCCACAACATCTCCCAGGAGGAATTGAAACCCTACTTCCCGGAGACTCGGGTCATCCCCGGCATGTTTGCGGTTGTCGAGCAGCTCTACGGCATCCAGATCACCGAAATCGAAGGGGTCGATCGCTGGCATCCCGAGGTGCGTTTTTTTGAAATTCGCGACCACGAGGGACATGAGCGGGGCCAGTTTTATCTCGATCTCTATGCCCGGCCAAAAAAACGCGGCGGCGCCTGGATGGATGAGTGTGCAACCCGTTTCTTCACTGACAGCCTCGATCAGCTTCCGGTGGCTTATCTCACCTGCAACTTCTCGCCATCCGTAGGGGACCAGCCGGCCCAGTTTACCCACGACGAAGTGGAGACCCTGTTCCACGAGTTTGGCCACGGGCTGCACCACCTGCTGACCCGCATCGACTATCCGGCCGTAGCCGGAATCAATGGTGTCGCCTGGGATGCGGTCGAACTGCCCAGCCAGTTCATGGAGAACTGGTGCTGGGAAAAAGAGGCGCTGAACCTCATCTCCGGCCATTTCGAGACCGGTGAGCCGATCCCTGAGGAACTGTATCAGCGCATGAAAGGGGCCAAGAACTTCCAGTCCGGGATGCAGATGTTGCGTCAGCTCGAATTTTCTCTGTTCGACTTTCGCATCCACCGGGAGTATGACCCGGCAAAGGGCGCACGCATCTATGAGATCCTGAATCAGGTCAGGGATCAGGTTGCGGTGCTGCGGCCACCGGCATGGAACCGCTTTGCCCACAGCTTCTCCCACATCTTCGCCGGCGGTTATGCTGCAGGCTATTACAGCTATAAATGGGCCGAGGTGCTCTCTGCGGATGCCTTCTCCCTGTTTGAAGAGCAAGGCATTTTCAATCAGGATGCAGGCCAGGCCTTTTTACAGAACATCCTCGAGCAGGGTGGGTCGCAAGACGCCATGGATCTGTTTATCACGTTCCGCGGCCGCGAGCCGCAAATCGACCCGCTGCTCAGGCACTGTGGCATAGCTGGCGGTTAACCCATCCTGGATTCTGCAGGGTGGATTCTTCGCCACCCTGCATGGCTGTTAAATTTTACACGCCCAAAGCATCCAACGCCCAGCTCACGCCTCCAACTTCAACCTCCGGATGCTGTCTGCGTATGGCTTTTTCAACCGTGGCAACCCGCCAGCGCGGCACATCCACCATCAGCAGTATCTCTCCATGACGCAGGGCCGTCTGGCACTCGGTCATGTGCGCATGCGGCACATGCTTGGCGAAGTGATTGCCCAGCAAAAAAGTCAATCCCATCACCAGCAGCCAGCCTGCGGCCCATCCCCAGCTGGTTAACCATACAGCGATAGCAAACAGCGCCAGCGCGAAAAAGAACAGCAGCAAGTTGAGGTCCCAGAACCAGTGGTCGAGACGGGCCAACAGGTCGTTTTTCTGTCTGACAGTCGCTGCGGGCAGGCCGGTGACATCAACCCCCTGTTTCGCAACGGTATGAATATGCTCCCGGTCTGCTCCCAACGCCTGCAGATCTGCCACCGCCTGGTCCGCGAATTTGCGGCCGGGAAAGAGTAAATAGAGTCTCCGCAGTATCATGCCGTCAACCCCTGCTCAACCCTGAGCCACATAGTCGTCAGTGTCGTTGCCAATCAGCACCTTACGGTCCTCGAGTTCCATATTAAGATAGATCTGCTTATTGGCTTCATTCTCAAAATAGATCTCCACTCCATTCTCCCCATCGCCTTCATAGACACAGGGATGCATTTCCGGGTTGTGGACATCATTCAGGGTGATCGGATCTGTGGTGGTTCGAATATTCATAGTCCTCTCCTCAAAAAGATAGCTGGTATGCTAGACGCATTACCTACTGTTTTAGTCAAGAATAGAAAAGCATAGATTTCAAATTGAGAAAAAGGGGTATTTGGAAAAATCATTAGGGTCAATCGGATTAACTGTAACCAAGAGAGGGGTTTATCTTTGGTGGTGAACGAATCAACAAACAACTATTGAATCGCTAAAAGGAATAAGCGATGAGATTAAAATCCTTCCCTGCATTAGTACTTAGAAGCATCTAAAGTGTCGAAAATTTTAACGGTTTAAAAATTCCATTATTCAGGACAATCCACAACCCACTGTTTATTATAATAAAGTTATATTTGGAACAGTTTATGCTTACATTATTATCAATGACTGAGCAATAGTCAGCACTGTACATCAGGATTGTTCGCGACATGGAGGCGCCTAACTAAAATACGAACTGGGGATCAACACTTATCATGAAGCAATTAAAATCTAATTTTCACGCACTGACGGCCGCCCTCACCCTCGGCGCACTCGTGTTGGGTATGGCGCCTGCGACCACCCTCGCATCCACCTACGACGCAACAGCTGAGTTTACGTTTACGCTCAGCGACGTAGTAGACGCTGATGGCAATCAAATAACCAGCGGCTGGGATGTATTCGCCCTGGGTTATGGCGACGTCTTTTTGAGCGAATCTGGAGACGCCAGCGCAACCGGTAGCGTCAGTGTCATTGATCCTGCCGTTTACCTCGGCATCGGCGATTCGATCACCCAGATATCATCATCCAGCGGAGTGGCTACCGATGGCCTGGCAGCCACCGATGCCTTCACCGATTTAGAAATACAGTTCGAAAACTCTTTGTTCGACTCACTCATATTCAGCTTCGAATACGACATCAATCTGTATACAGACACGACCGGCGACGCCGAAGCCTACGCTGCTGTAGATATGCTGGATGATCTTGGCTTTTTTGACGTCCAGGCCTATTCGTCTGTCTTTTCTGGTCCAGCTAATGGTGACGCAGATAGCAACAGCGTCAGCTTGCATGGTGAGGTCGAGTTCGAGCTCTTCGGCGGCGAATTTAACTTAATCTCCGGCTATGTCGACACTTTTGGCTCTGCATTCGCCGTACCGACAGCAAACGTTCCAGAGCCCATCACGCTCTTGCTTATGGCAACCGGCCTAGTTGGGATTGGCTTCGCCCGCCGCAATAGGAAACAAGCATAATCAAAAATATAGCAGTGTTCTTAATTGGCCCCGCTTCACGCGGGGCTTTTTTCTGCACGACTCCGTTAGAGAAGGTATGAACAAGTCCATCCTGGACTTCTCAGACCAGGATTATCAATGGCTTACAGCCATCCAAAAGGGTGGCACATCTGATTTCCAAGGATGGAGGAAATACACATGGATTGCCTGGAGCAATCCCTGCCTTTTGCCACGGAAGCGCTGATTCAATCAGCTTCCCTAGCCTATAAATCAGCAACCCGCTTCAAGAATCAGCTGCGCCACACCAATACGGGTGATCACGCCCAGATAACGTCCACGCTCCAGTAAAAACAGGTACCCGGTATTGTAGTCTTCCATCTTCTGCAGGGTTTTCTTGATCCTGGCATCCGTATTCAGCTGGATACTATCCTCCAGGACAAAGCCCGAAACCGGTTCGAGCATGACCCCATCCGCAGTCCCAGGAGATTTTGCGAAATAATCCAGATCGTCGCCCAGCAGTTGCCCACCCTGCAAAGCGCTGTTTGACACACATGCCATGCGGAATGCATGACGCAACGAAAAACGACCGACAATGCTGCCGACTTTCATTGACATAAGGGATACCCGGTACGCGCTTCTCCACACACTCTTTCAAGGCCTCTTCAAACGTTGTACCGGCATGCACCACCCGGGTTGGAACCACCACATCTGACAGATTCATATGCCTGTCTCCTTTTCCTCGGGCTCGATCATCAGTGGACGCATCGCATGCAGGATGTTGGCAAACAGATGTTTATTCTGCCGCTCTTCCCTGCACAACAGCTGTTTCATGTAGGCGCGTTGCGTCGGTGCGGTAAAACAGGCAGGGCAGCTGTCAGGTATTATCGGCAGGCCGGCATCCAACGCGAAGGCTCCAGTCTGGGTCTCTCTGCAATACACCAGCGGTCTGATGATGCGGACATCACCCTCATCATTCTGATAACGGGCCTTCATGGTGCGTAATTGACCGGCATGAAAAATTGACATCATCAGACTCTCCGCCAGGTCATCCAGATGCTGCGCCAGGGCCAGCACATTATAGCCTTGACGCCGGCAGGTGGCGTACATAATGCCGCGTTTCATGCGTGCGCAATAGGCGCAGAAAGAGTCGCCATCCAGGCGGCTTGTGGCTTCCTCCATGATCGGCTGCTGTTGATAAAACCAGGGAACCCCCAGTGCATCATAATAGTCCTTCAGCGGAGCGGGATCGAAACCCTCCACTTGCGGGTCCACGGTGATAACCCCCAGCTCGAACCTTACCGGGGCATAGCTCTGTAGATGACAGAGTATCTGCAGCAGGGAAAGCGAATCCTTTCCCCCCGAGACCCCGAGCAGAATACGATCCCCTTGCTGAATCATCTGGTAGTCTGCAATGGCTCGGCCAACCTTGCGCAGCAGGGATTTTGGGGGCTTGATATGCCGCTTCATGAACTCTCGTTTCATCACCCAATTGTGACATGAAGCCGACAACCAACCAATCTCACCATTGAAATCCTTGCCCTGGTGCACCATCTTTACCAACTGGTCATTCACACATTGGGGAAACATCATGGATGTATTTGTTCTTGCGGTTCTGGTTCTGGCGATCATCATCGTCGCGCTCGGTGCAAAGCGGGTGCCACAGGGGATGGAGTACACCGTGGAACGCTTCGGCCGCTACACCCAGACCCTGCGTCCAGGGCTAAACCTGATCATTCCGATGATCGACCAGGTAGGTCACAAGCAAAACATGATGGAACAGGTGCTGGACGTCCCCTCCCAGGAGATCATCACCAAGGACAATGCGATGGTCACAGTGGACGGGGTGGTCTTCTATCAGGTGCTGGATGCCGCCAAGTCCGCCTATGAGGTAAGTGGTCTGGAATACGCCATCCTCAATCTCACGATGACCAACATCCGTACCGTGATGGGCTCCATGGACCTGGATGAGCTGCTCTCCCAACGCGATCAGATCAACGCCCGCCTGCTGACCGTGGTGGACGACGCCACCACCCCCTGGGGTGTCAAGGTGACACGCATCGAGATCAAGGACATTTCGCCACCCCGTGATCTGGTGGATGCCATGGCAAGACAAATGAAAGCGGAACGGGAAAAACGCGCTGCAATCCTCGAGGCGGAAGGCCTGCGTCAGGCGGCGATACTCAAGGCGGAAGGCGAAAAGCAGGCTGCGATCCTGGAGGCGGAAGGTGAGAAGGAAGCCGCCTTCCGCGAGGCGGAGGCCCGGGAGCGACTGGCGGAAGCAGAAGCCAAGGCGACCCACATGGTCTCCCAGGCCATCGCAAAGGGTGACGTGAACGCGATCAACTACTTCGTTGCTCAGAAGTACACCGAAGCGCTGCAGAGCATCGCCTCCGCCCCCAACCAGAAGGTGATCCTGATGCCGCTGGAGGCCTCCGGCCTGATCGGCTCCATCGGTGGCATCACCGAATTGGCGAAGGAGGCTTTCAACAGCCGCCAGGGAGACCGCGCCTAATGGAACTGCTGAATAACCTCGACTACTGGCACTGGTTCATCCTGGCTGTGGTGCTGGTGATCCTCGAGGTCTTTTCGCCTGGCGTCTTCTTCATCTGGATAGGCATGGCTGCGGGCATCGTCGGCATCATACTGCTTGCTGTCCCGGAATTGGACTGGCACTACCAGTTGCTGATCTTTGCGCTGTTCAGTGTGGCCGATATTCTAGCGGCGCGTTTCTTCCTGCTGCGCCATCCGATCAAGACCGATCAACCCACGCTCAATCGTCGCGGCGAACAATACATCGGCCGGGTTTTCACCCTGGCAGAGCCCATCAACAACAATGAAGGGAAGATCCGCGTCGATGACAGCACCTGGAAGATCCATGGCGCTGACTGTCCAGCCGGGACTCAGGTAAGGGTTACCGGCGTGGATGGAGTGGTGCTGCTGATCAAAATCGATTCTTGAGCAGACCTTGCACTATTCCAACCCGCCAAGCATCGCTGCATTCTCAGTTGTTTAGCTGACAGTTTCAGCAGCTTCCCCGCTTACTGCGGTTGTTTCTTCTATCCAACCTCAAGAAACCCCCTGCAGCTGACGCTACAATTGCTAGGCAATAAAAGCATGTCAAAGCAACTGACACGCAAGCAGGTCAGGACTTCACCCCTGATAAAAAAATCAAGAGCCTCAATATGCTGACAGTCAACGCCAAGCGCCTGAAGCGACTCCACACTTGGGATGCTAATCCCTGGCTTGTGGGGTATGGAGTATTCCATCCGCCGATCCCGGCCTGCAGAAACGGATCGCAGAGGATCAGGTAAATGGAGCAGGTTCCCGAAAAAGTCCTGATGCTCGATGATGACCGCAATCTGCTCGACTCATTCAAACGGCAATATCGTAAACGTCTCAATCTGGTGACATCAACCAGTGGCGCTGACGCCCTGCAGGCGCTGACTGATGACGGCCCATTTGCCGTAGTGATCACTGACATGCAGATGCCGAACATGGATGGCATAAAGTTTCTCAGCCATGCGCGCATCCAGGCGCCTGACACAGTTCGCATCGTGCTGACCGGCAACGCGAATCTGCAGATTGCAATCCAGGCTGTCAATGAAGGTAATATTTTTCGCTTTCTAAACAAACCGGTGGAACCTGATGTGCTCTTCGAGTCCATCATCGATGGCATTCAACAGAACCGCATGATCACTGCCGAAAGGATGCTATTGAGTAAAACCCTCAAAGGTGTGGTCGATCTGTTATCCGAACTGCTGAGTCTGATCAATCCTGAAACCTTCGATCAGGCAAAACTGATCAAACAATCTGTGCGTAACATGGTAAGGAATCTCAACCTTGCAGAGACCTGGATTTATGAACTGGCAGCCATGCTCTCACAACTGGGGTATGCCATATTACCCAAAGAACTGTTGGAAAAACTCGGCTCCGAACAGCGGATGGACAGCAAGGAAATCGAGCTTTTTGAGCAACAGCCCAAGACTGTCAGCCGATTGATCAAACATATCCCACGCCTGGAGACCGTCGCTGCAATCGTTGAAATGCAGTCAGCTCCCCTCAAACAGATCGAGCTCCGCAACAGGCTGACCGCGGATGAGAAAGCGATCGTCGGCGGACAGATCCTTAAGGTGGCTATCGCATTCAATCAGAGACTGCGTAAAGGCGTCCCGACAAAGGAGGCGATTGCCGCATTGATGGATGACCCCGATAAATATGATCCCGCGCTTGTAAGAGCCCTCGCACTGGGTGATACAAACGACCAATGGATCGAGCAGCTTTCCCTGCCAGTGGAAAAAATGGAAGCCGGAATGGTCCTGGATCAGGCCATCCATACTGCGGCAGGCAGCAAATTGGTCACCAAAGGACAGGAGATTAACAATCTCATTCGGATGCGTCTGCTGGTGGCCAGAGAGACAGGCATCATTTCCGGTACCTTCAAGGTTTTTCGTGTTGCTGAGCGATCAAAATAGGCAGCATGAACAATCGGCCACCGCCGATAGATCACAGCGTGTTAACAGACCTTAGGGCAGGAGCAGCAATTTCCCCTGCGTATGCCCGGCTTCGAGCTCCCGGTGCGCTGCAGCAGCTTGTTCCAGTGGCAGGGTTTTCGCCACTTCGATCCGCAACTTGCCGGCACTCACCAGTTCAGCACAACGACTCAGGATCTCAGCATGATGTGCCCGGGCCTGCGGCAGGTCTCGCAGCATGGGTGTCAGCATCAGCGTAAAGCTGATCCTCAAATTCCGGTTGCGGGCCTCTTTCCAACAGACATCCTCACCCGGGTCGAGCAGCGTCACCAGGTCTCCATAGTGGGCAACCGCAGGAATCGAGCGTTTGAAAACCTCAGGCCCCACCGTATCGAACACCACATCAGCCCCAAGCCCAGCGGTCAACTCCTGCACCGCATCAACGAAATCGATTTGCGGATACAGAATGGTCTCATCTGCCCCCAGGCTTTTCACGAAGCGGGCCTTTTGCTCTGAACTCACCGTTGTCAGCACCCTGGCGCCAGCTGCTTTGGCCAGCTGAATCGCCACATGCCCGACACCGCCGGCGCCGGCATGTATCAACACCGTCTGCTCCGCTTCGAGCCTGGCGCGATCAAACAGCGCCTCCCAGGCAGTGATCAACACCAGCGGTCCGGCGGCGGCTTCTGCAAAGCTCAGTGACGCAGGTTTCAAACAACAGGCCGCCTCATCCACCAGGGTGGTCTCCGCATAGTTACCCAATGACCCACCCAGACCGCCGCTGCAGAACCAGACCTCGTCACCCGCCTGGAATCGCTTAACCGCGCCACCGACCTCAACCACCACACCAGAGCCGTCACAACCCAGCACTGCAGGCAGGCCATCCGGCAGCAACACCCCACGCGAGCGCAGCTTGGTATCGACAGGGTTCACTCCGGCCGCCTTCAGTTCTATCTTGAGCTGGCTGGCCTTGTGTATCTCGGGTTCAGGAATCTGTTGCACCGACAAGACATCAGGGCCACCAGCCTCACGCATAACAATCGCTCTCATTGCTGCTCTCCTCCCAGGGGCGCCAGCAGGGCATACAGGATCCAGGCAAACCAGGAGACGAAAACCACAGCCAGCAGCCAGAAGAGTTTTTCGGCACCATTGGTTTTTTTGGAGCGCAGGATCAGTAGAATGGGCAGAAACCAGATAAACAGGGTGAGCAGCAAGGCTCCCACCCCTAACCCCAATAGTGATTCAAGCATGTTTTCCCCTCAGCTAAGTCAGCTCACTAGTTTCCCCTTCCCATGAATCCCTTTCAAGCCATACAGCAGCATCAACAGCAATTACGTCAGTGCCATATCTGCCCAGAGATGATCGGCCCGGTCGTCATCGGCCAACCGGTCAACTCCGCAGTCATGTTGATCGGCCAGGCGCCAGGGGACAAGGAAGGCCCGGCGGGCAAACCCTTTGCCTGGACTGCGGGCAAGACCCTGTTCAAATGGTTCCAGAGCATCGGGCTGAGTGAGGAAGCGTTCCGCGCTCAGGTCTACATGGCCGCCGTGTGCCGTTGCTTTCCCGGCAAGAACCCGAAAGGTGGCGACCGGGTGCCCAGACGGGAGGAGATAACCGCCTGCCGCCAATGGCTGGAGCGTGAATTTGCCCTGTTGCAGCCGGAACTGCTGATCCCGGTGGGAAAGCTCGCAATCAATCAGTTTATTCCGGCTGATAAGCTGGCAGGCATCATCGGCAGAAGCCATCGCGTGACTATCAATGGGCTTGAAGCTGACATGATCCCCCTGCCCCACCCATCCGGCGCATCAACCTGGCATCGCACCGAACCTGGAAAATCCCTGTTGCAGGATGCGCTGGGGCTGATCAAAGAACATCCTGCCTGGAAAGGATTGCTGTATGTCGCTGAACACTCTGACTGATGGCCCCGACATAACCGAACACAAACTGATCCTGGCGCATGGTGCTGGCCAGGGCATGGACTCAAGCTTCATGTCTGAAATCGCGAAGCTGCTGGCCTCAGATGAGCTTCAGGTTATCCGTTTCAACTTTCCCTATATGGCGCAGCAGGCGCTCACCGGCAAGAGGCGCTTTCCTGACCGGTTGGCCAGACTACTCACTCATTGGCGCGACGTTTTCATCAATATCCGCTCTCGACATCAGGGAAAACTGTTCATTGGCGGCAAATCCATGGGGGGCCGCATGGCGAGCCTGCTTGCCAATGAGTTGCAGGTCGACGGATTGGTCTGTCTGGGTTACCCGTTTCATCCGCCGGGAAAGCCGGAACGGCTGCGCACGCAACATCTTGCTGAACTGACAACCCCCACTTTAATCTGCCAGGGAGAAAGGGACAGTTTCGGCAGGCGGGAAGAGGTTGCTGACTATCAACTCTCATCCAATATTCGGTTTTGCTGGCTCAGGGACGGCGACCACAGCTTCAAACCACGCAAGGCCTCAAGCCTCACCCTTGAACACAATCTGCAGGCGGCCGCCACAGCTATCCTCAGCTTTATCAGAGAGCACAGATGACACAAAAAATAGTGGTGGAGAAGTGGATTCCGGGATTCGATGGTGAACTCACTGAGGCCAGCATGCGCCGTAAGCTGGAGGCCCTGGGATACCGCGTAACCCGCTATGTCTATCCGCCAGGTTCCTATTTCCCTGACCACAGCCATGGCATAGATAAGATCGACGCTGTATTAACCGGGCGTTTCCGCATGACCCTGCAAGGCCAGTCTGTGATCCTTGAAGCAGGGGGCTGCGTGCGGGTTCCCAAAGGTGTGGTGCACAGTGCTGAAGTGATGGGTGATCAGGCAGTAGTGAGTCTGGATGCGATCCGCCAAGGCTGATTCTCATAAAGGATGCATCTAACTAGGGCCTGTTTACACGTCAGCTGAGTCTGCCCACACTGGCCATTCATGGTTTTCTCAAATCACTGAATACCGCAGAATAGGGCGGTCCCCAACAACCCTCGAAGGAGGCTCCATGTCTGAAGTCGGCAAATTCACCATCCACCTAGAACAAGAGGAAGATTACGCCTTCCGCGTCAAGTTCGACATCAAGAAAGCGGATGACATCCTGATGGATGAACCTCCGCCGCTCGGGGAGCGCAACGGCCCCAATGCCTCCCGCCTGCTGGCCGCAGCGGCCGCCAACTGCCTCAGCGCCAGCCTGATGTTCTGCCTGGCCAAGGAGGACGTACCCGCCAACAGCGTCAAAACCGAAGCCACCTGCACCCTGGTGCGCAACGAGAAGAAACGCCTCCGGGTGGGCCGCCTGGATATCCGAATCACCGCCGGCGACGAGCTGCTGCAGTCGAAAAAGCTCGACCGCTGCATGACCCTGTTCGAGGATTTCTGTGTGGTTACCGCCAGCATCCGGGAAGGCATCCCGGTAGGGGTCGAGGTGGTCAACGCAGCAGGCGAAGTCCTGCACAAAGGTGAGTGAGACAATGGGAGAGACGATTCAGCTTAAAACCGCAGGAGGACAGCCCTTCGACGTCTATGCCGCCGGACCGGATGATGCCAAGGGCGCAGTCATGATCCTCCACGAGTGGTGGGGGGTGATGCCCCACAACCGGGACTGGGCAGACCGCCTGGCTGAGCTGGGCTACCGGGCTATTGTGGTGGATCTATATGATGGCCGGCTGACCGAAGATGCCGAGCAGGCCGGCCTCTGGATGCGGGAGATAGATCAGGCGGCAGCCGACGCAAAGCTCAACGCCGCACTTGCTTACCTGGAAGCCCCAGGCCGCCGTATCGCGACCTACGGCTGCTCTTTCGGCGGCAAGGAGGCAATGCAGGCTACCCTGCTGGCTCCGGAAAAGATTTCCGCCACCATCGTCGCTTACTGCCGCATGGAAACCGATGTGGAAAAGCTCAAGACCCTCCGTGGCCCGGTACTGGCCATCTACGCCCAGCAGGAGCGCAACTGGCCGCAGAAACAGGAGGACTTCGAGGTGGCGATGGCCTTTGCCGGCAAGGATACCGAAGGCGTGGGGTACGATGCCGCCCACGGTTTCACCAACCCCAGCAGCCCGCGCTACGATGCCGAGGCAGACAAGGCCGCCTGGGAGACCATCGTGCGGTTTCTCGAACTGAGCCTGGGAAAAGGCTAACCCGGCCATTCGATGCACCCCGGACCGTACAGAAACGGCAAATCTTTGAGGATACATTGAGCTGGATCAATGTATTGCTTCGTAATTGGACGCATGCCTCAATTCCAGCCACCCCGGATAGATGAAATAATCTGGCAACCCAGTAAACAGCACCGTATATGGGAGGGTGGACCCTTTTAAGAAGCATCGCTAACTCTTTTTCTAATCCTGAGTGTCGCGACCTATTTGATTTTGAATGCCGTCATAAAGATGTCACACATTTTCGATAGTCTTAGGGCTTATCGAGCATTATCTCAAGCGGAGAATGCGATGATTAAGGCAAGCCTGGAGAGATTCGACTCTCCAACCGTCATCATAAACCAGGTGCATCACGGTGAAGACTGGAGTGTGGTGGCTACCTATGTGAGTAAACAGGACATTGTAGAAGCAGAAGGTGAAACCGGTTTTGCCGATATTGGCTGGCATGTCAGCATTACCCTGCCCAACCTGGATGACGTGGATTTCGATCAGACATTCAGTACTCCGGAAGCCGCACTGGAGTTCGGCATCAAGCAGATTGTGAGCGGAAACCTCAAGCCTGCCAAGTCTCCCGCAACCAGCCTGACAGGGGACAAAAGTCATCCATTCGGTCACTACGACTCAATTGTCTGAGCGGAAATGCCGCGACTCGCTTGGTCCGATCCCTTGTTTGTGGTCGGCATGACCGCCTGATGGAGATTCGACTGACTCAGCCATCCAAGACAGCAACCAGCCAGCGTACCGGGCACCTCTGCCTCACGATAGACGACAGACTCGGACTGTATTTCTGATCACCCGGACTTAACCATCGCCGCCACCACTGCACACCAGGCCTCGGCCAGGTTCTGCAGGTTGTAGCCGCCGCCACCCAGCGCCAGCAGCCGGCCTTCACTGTGGCGATCCGCCAGCTCGCAAAGTCGCGATGCGGCATGGGAATGGGCTGCGCTGCTATAAGCCAGATGGGTGATGGGGTCTCCGGCGATGCTGTCGGCGCCGCACTGCAGAATGATGAATTCCGGCGCCGCTTTGTCCACGAAGCGCTCCACCTGCTCCCAGACCTTGAAGAAAAGTTCGTCGTTCGCTCCTGGGGGCATGGGAATATTGAGTTTGGCGCCTTTGGCCGCACCCCTGCCGGTCTCCCCTGCCGCACCTGTGCCAGGATAGAGAAACCGCCCGTCTTCGTGCATGTCGACAAAGCTCAGATCGGGATCATCCTCGAAGGCATAGAACACACCATCCCCATGATGGGCGTCGATATCGACATAGGCGATGCGCTGGATACCGTGCACCTGACGCAGGGTCTCGATGGCAATGCCACAGTCATTGAAGACACAAAATCCGGCGGCCGCGTCGCGCCGGGCATGATGCAGCCCCGCAATCGGGACAAAGGCCCGAGTTGTCCTCCCTGCAACCAGATCTTGGATGGCGTTCAATACGGTACCAACCACTCTGGCCGAGGCCTCGTAGACCCCGGGAAAGGCCGGGGTGTCACCCGAATCCAGGTAACCTGCACCGCTCAGCGAAGCATCTTCCACCCGCTTGATATAGGCTGAGGTATGAAAGCGTTCGATGTCTGCTCTGTCTGCCGTGGATGGTGGTAAAAGCTTACACAGCTGATCCAGACCAAGCTGTCGGAATCTATCCAGAAAGGCGGCATGCCGCGCCGGCCCGAACGGATGCTCTGGCCCGAAGTTATAGTCTCCCAGGCTCCCACCGGCATAGACACTGACCCGCGCCATCAGTCCCCCGGATATCCGACTCCGCAACCTCCCAGACCACAATATCCAGTGGGATTTTTGGCGAGATACTGTTGATGATACTGCTCGGCGAAATAGAAGATTGGGGCAGCCATGATCTCGGTGGTGATAGGCGCGGAACTGGCCTGCTGCAAAGCATGCTGATAGACATCCCGGGACTGCTTGGCCTGCTGCTGCTGAGACTCACTGAAGGCATAGATGCCGGAACGGTACTGGGTTCCCACGTCGTTACCCTGGCGCATGCCCTGAGTCGGATTATGCCCTTCCCAAAAAGATCTGAGCAGGTCCTGGTAACTGACCAGTTGTGGATCGAATACCACCTTCACCACCTCGTTGTGGCCAGTCATCCCGGTACAGACCTCTTCGTAGCTTGGATTCGGAGTATAACCTGCGGCGTAGCCCACAGCCGTCGAATAGACTCCCTCCATTTTCCAGAAACGCCGTTCCGCTCCCCAGAAGCACCCCATGCCGAACATGGCCTGTTCCAAATGGTCGGGAAAGGGGCCTTCAAGCGGGTTGCCAGTGACAAAATGCGCAGCCGGCACCGATACAGCATTGGACCGCCCGGGTAACGCCTCGTCCGGATCGGGCATCGCAGTTTTACGACCAAGACCAAACATCTCATTCTCCAAGTTGATTACTACTGAAGAATATAGCCCCAATTGCCCGCTCGGCTTACCCCACAGGAAGTAACCCTTTTGCAGGATGAGGGCGGATGTGCGGTGAATCTGGCCTGCTGTTACTGGAAGAGCTTTAACAAATAGATGCCGTAGCCAGCGCCGCCGCCGGCCAGTAATAGAATAAGCCAGAACAGCCAGTTTCTGGACTTTGCTCCTCTATTCGTCGCCTGGAACACCGTCTGGTGCGCCAGGTGTTCATCAAGAATCTGTTCCACTGTCTCGGTTGCTGTGGAATTCGACACTTCCTGGGCGACCTGGGTCGCTGTCTCCCTGACTACCGCCTCGAGCGAACTCTCGGTAACCACCCGGATATGCTCGAGCATATCGTTCTTTTCCGGAACCTGGGAGAGGATCTCCTCTTTCAGGTTCTGCATGCGCTGCGAGAAATCGTTAGCCAGTTCATGCACTTGCTCATAGATGCTTGCCTCGATCAACCCCTCTACCGTGCGCTCATTGATCTGACGAACAAACTCTTCCATATCCTTATTTACCTGAGACACCACACTGGTGCGCAGCGCGTCGACATCCACCTCTGGGGGTTTGATATCGGCCAGCCGCTTCTCTACCAGTGAACTGACCATTGGCTCGAGCATTTCGCTCACCGCATCCCTGGCCACCTCTCTGGCTATCGCGTCGGCCCTCTCCTGGGCTATCCCCGCCACCAATGGTTCTACACTCGACCTGGCCGCTTCAACCGCCAGACTGCGGATCTGGTCTTCCGACAAGCCAGACGATACAGCCACGGCAGGCTTCGCCTCTTCTCCAGCAACAGCCGCCTGGTCCTTCCTGTCGATCATATCGATGATCTCTTTCAGGCTGTCCTCGGTGGGTGGTTTTGCAAGAATCCCCAGGGCCCCATGATCCACCGCCGCTTCTACATACCGCTCCCCTTCATTCGCGGTGCACATCACCACTGGCGTGTTGGCAAAACGCTGATCCTTCTTGATTTCAGAAATGGTTTCCAGGCCATCCATTCCCTCCATGAGAAAATCCACAAAGATCGCATCCGGCGTCAGAGTCTTCAATTGCTCCAGGGCCTGCTCACCCGACTCCGCCATCTCCACTTCGTCAAAGCCGTTCTTTTTCAGCAGACGACTGAGCACGATGCGGGCTGATTTAGAATCATCGACAAGGAAAGCTTGTTTTGCCACTTTTCAGTCTCCAAATAGAACGGTTTTTCTTGCGGAAGTAGGAAATCAATGAATGAGCGATTCGCCAGAACTGCTCCATGTCATATAATCAGCGGCCATTTATCTTAATTCCTGAGTTATTTCATGTCTGGTCGCAAGTCGCAAAATCTTACCCTGGAACTCACCTCCATTCTACGCAAACAGATTCTGGTGCTTGATGGGGCCATGGGCACTATGATCCAGCGCCACAAGCTCACTGAGGATAATTATCGGGGCGAGCGTTTCAGCGATTGGAAGTCTGACCTAAAGGGAAACAACGATCTACTGGTATTGAGTCAGCCGGAAATCATCCGTGGCATCCATGAGGAGTACCTGGAGGCCGGCGCCGATATTCTGGAGACCAACACCTTCGGCGCCAACCGCATCTCCATGGCTGACTACAACATGCAAGACCTGGCCTACGAGATGAATGTCGCGGCTGCGCGACTGGCCCGGGAGGCCGCGGACAAATACTCCAGCGACGCCGCACAGGGAAGTGCTGGTGCCGCAGCAGGCAGGAAGCCGGGAGCGGCCAAACCCCGCTTCGTCGCCGGAGTACTCGGCCCCACCAACCGCACCGCCTCCCTGTCGCCGGACGTCAACGACCCGGGCGCACGCAACATCAGCTTCGATCAGCTCGTTGCCGCCTACAAGGAGGCCGCCCGCGGCCTGATTGAAGGGGGCGCTGACCTGCTGCTGATCGAGACCATCTTTGACACCCTGAATGCCAAAGCGGCGGTCTTCGCCTGTGAGCAGGTGTTCGACGAGGATGACCTGCGGCTGCCGGTGATGATCTCCGGCACCATCACCGATCAGTCCGGCCGTACACTTTCAGGCCAGACCACCGAGGCCTTCTACAACAGTCTGTGCCATGCCCGGCCGATCTCCATCGGCCTCAACTGCGCCTTGGGGCCCGACCTGCTGCGCCAGTACGTGGAGGAGATGTCGCGAGTCTCTCACACCTTTGTCTCAGCCCACCCCAATGCCGGCCTGCCCAACGAGTTCGGCGAATATGATCTGGATGCAGAGCATATGGCGGGCTATATCAGCGAGTGGGCCGATGCCGGTTTTCTGAACATTGTCGGCGGCTGTTGCGGCACCACGCCGCTGCACATCCGGGCGATTGCCGACGCCGTAGCCGGCAAGCCACCACGCCAACTGCCGGCGATTCCCCATGCGTGCCGCCTTTCCGGCCTTGAGCCTCTCAACATTGGCGAAGCTTCCCTGTTCGTCAATGTGGGTGAACGGGCCAACGTCACCGGCTCCGCCAAGTTCAAACGGCTGATTCTCAACGAGCAGTACGAAGAGGCGCTGGGTATCTGCCGCTCCCAGGTGGAGAACGGCGCTCAGCTGGTGGATGTGAATATGGATGAAGCGATGCTGGACGGGGTAGCGGCCATGCAGCACTTTCTGAATCTCTGCGCCGGTGAGCCGGAGATCGCCAAGGTGCCGGTGATGATCGACTCCTCCAAATGGGAGATTATCGAGGCGGGCCTGAAGTGCGTGCAGGGCAAATCCATTGTCAACTCCATCTCCATGAAAGAGGGCGTCGAGAAGTTCATCGAGCAGGCCCGGCTCTGCCGCCGCTATGGCGCGGCTGTTATCGTCATGGCCTTCGACGAGTCCGGGCAGGCCGATACCCGGCAGCGCAAGGTGGAGATCTGCACCCGCGCCTACAAAATCCTCACCGAGGAGGTCGGCTTCCCGGCGGAAGATATCATCTTCGACCCCAACATCTTCGCCATCGCCACCGGCATCGAGGAGCACAACAACTACGGCGTCGACTTCATCGAGGCGACCCGGGAGATCAAACGCACCCTGCCCCATGCCCTGGTCTCCGGCGGCGTCTCCAATGTCAGTTTCTCCTTCCGCGGCAACAACCCGGTGCGGGAAGCAATCCATGCAGTATTCCTCTATCACGCCATCCAGGCCGGCATGGACATGGGCATAGTCAACGCCGCGCAACTGGCGGTCTACGACGATCTGCCTGCGGAACTGCGTGATACGGTGGAGGATGTGGTGCTTAACCGCGACCCTGAAGCCGGCGACCGGCTGGTGGAGATCGCGCCGAATTATTTCGGTGAGGCGCACGCCGAGAAGAAAGAGGACCTGGAGTGGCGCAGCTGGGAGGTAGGCAAACGCCTGGCGCACGCGATGGTGAAGGGCATCACCGATTTCATTATCGAGGACACCGAGGAAGCCCGCCAACAAGTGGAGAAGACCCTGCATGTCATCGAAGGCCCGCTGATGGATGGCATGAATGTGGTGGGGGACCTGTTCGGCGCCGGCAAGATGTTTCTGCCCCAGGTGGTGAAATCGGCGCGGGTAATGAAGAAGGCGGTGGCCTACCTGGAGCCTTTTCTGGAAGCGGAAAAGGCGGAGTGCGGTGTCCGCACCCAGGGCAAGATACTGATGGCGACGGTGAAGGGCGACGTACACGACATCGGCAAGAATATCGTCGGCGTGGTGTTGCAGTGTAATAACTATGAGGTGATCGATCTCGGCGTGATGGTGCCCGCCGATACCATCCTGCGGGAGGCCCGGGAACAGCAGGTCGACATCATCGGTCTATCCGGCCTGATCACCCCCTCCCTGGATGAGATGGTGCATGTCGCTAAAGAGATGCAGCGCCTCGGCATGACCCAGCCGTTGCTGATCGGCGGCGCCACCACCTCCATTGCCCATACCGCAGTGAAGATCGAGCCTCAGTATGCAAACCCGGTGGTGTATGTGCCCGATGCCTCCCGCGCAGTGGGCGTCGCCAGCAATCTGCTGTCAGATGAGCATGCGGGCAGGCTTCGTCGCCGGAATCAAAGAGGAATATGTGGCAGTGCGCCAGCGTCGGGCGAACAAGGACGAGGCCCGCAACCTGGTCTCCATCGCTGCGGCCCGCGCCAACCCCACTCCGATCGACTGGTCCACTCACCAACCGGTCAGTCCCGCCAAACCCGGCATCACGGTACTCAACGATATCCCGATAGAAGGAACTCAGCGGCTATATCGACTGGACCTTCTTCTTCCACGCCTGGCAGCTCAAGGGCCGTTATCCGCAGATCCTGGAGGATGCGCACAAGGGTGAAGAGGCGCGCAAACTGTTCGCCGACGCCCAGGCCATGCTGCAGCAGGTCATCGCTGAGCAGTGGCTGACAGCCGCGGCTGTAGTAGGACTCTTCCCTGCCAACGCATCAGGCGATGACATACTTGTATTTCAGGACGAAGAACGTAAGCAGGCACTCACTACCCTGCACAACCTGCGCAAGCAGGGCAAGCAGCCACGCGGCAAATACAATGAATGCCTGGCCGACTACGTGGCGCCCGTGGATAGCGGCATAACCGATTACATAGGCGGATTCGCCTGCACTGCCGGGATTGGCATCGATGCCAAACTCGGCGAATTCGAAGCGGATCACGACGACTATCACGCCATCATGCTCAAGGCCCTGGCGGACCGCCTGGCCGAGGCCCTGACGGAGTGGCTGCACGCAAAAGTGCGCCGCGAGTTGTGGGGCTATGCGAAGGATGAGGCGCTCAGCAATGAGCAACTGATCGCCGAACAGTACACTGGCATTCGACCCGCCATGGGCTACCCGGCCAGCCCGGACCATACCGAGAAGGATCTGCTGTGGGCACTGCTGGATGCGGAAGCCAACACCGGAATCTGGCTTACCGAATCCAAGGCCATGGTGCCCACCGCCTCAGTCAGCGGACTCTATTTCGCTCACCCGGAGGCGCGTTACTTTGCAGTCGGCAAACTCAATCGGGATCAAGTGGAGGATTACGCCACACGCAAAGGCATGGAGTTGTCCAGCGTTGAGAAGTGGCTGGCGCCGAATCTGGCCTATGAACCGGAAGGTTGATGCGGAATAGCCGTCAGTCCGGCTTTTTCTGCCAGACGGACAACTCATCCGCCGGGATCGGCCGGCTGAACAGATAGCCCTGGCCCAGACTGCAGCCCTCCTGTATCAGGAAACGTCTGCTGTTCTTCGGTTTCCACCCCTTCCGCGATAATTTCCAGACCAAGGCTTTTACCCATCGCAATCACTGCTTTGGCGATGGCCATGTCATCGGAATCATGGGGAATATCACGTACAAATGACTGATCGATCTTCAGCAGGTCGATGGGCATCCGCTTGAGGTAAGTGAGCGAAGAGTAGCCGGTGCCGAAATCGTCAATCGCCAGGCTTACACCCAGCTCTTTCATCTGGTCGAGAAGATTGATCGCTCCATCCGTCTCCCGCATGATAAACCCCTCGGTCACCTCCAGTTCAAGAATATGCGGCGGCAGACCGGACTGTTCAAGCGCCTGCCGGGTGGTCTCCAGCAGCTTGCCGCGCTGGATCTGCGGACCGGCGATATTCACCGCGATCCGTCCCAGTTTCAACCCCTCATCCAACCAGCGCCTGGCCTGCATGCAGGCCGTCTGCAACACCCATGCGCCGATCTCGATAATCAGGCCGCTCTCTTCCGCAATAGGGATAAATCTGGCGGGGGATATCATCCCCAGCTCCGGGTGCTGCCAACGCAACAGCGCCTCAGCCCCTACCAGTTCACCCGTCGCCAGCAGCACCTGAGGTTGATAGTGGAGCAACAACTGATTTTTCTCCAGCGCCTTGTGCAGCTCATTCTCCAGCATGGCCCGTTCCCTGGCCTGCGCGGTCAATTGCTCGGCATAGAAGGCGTAGCTGTTGCGTCCCTGCTCCTTGACCAGGTACATGGCAGTATCCGCATTCCGCAATAACAGGGCATGGTCCCTGCCGTCGCGGGGATAGACACTGATACCGATACTGATGGTAACAAACTGATCCCGCCCCTCCAGTTCGAATGGCGCACTGAAACCGAGCAGTATTTTATTTGCTATGCTGGCGGCATTCGCGGGTTCACCCAGATCTTCCAGCAGAATGGTGAACTCATCACCGCCAATGCGCGCCACGGTGTCTTCCATGCGCACGCAGTCACGCAGCCGTTCGGCGACCTGCTGCAGAAGCAGGTCGCCCGCCGGGTGGCCGAGACTGTCATTGATATTCTTGAAACGATCCAGATCGAGAAACATGAGCGCCAGGGTCAGCTTGTGGCGCTTCGCATGCTCCAGGGCATGGTGCAGACGGGCATTGAAGAGTAATCGGTTGGGCAGTGTGGTCAACGGGTCATAATGCGCCAGATACTCGAGCTTCTCCTCGGTGCGTTTCTGCTGACTGATGTCAGAAAAAACCCCGACATAGTTAGTCAACTGCCCCTCGCCGTCATACACACTACTGATTGTCAGCCATTCGGGGATGACCCTTCCGTTCTTGCAGCGGTTCCAGATTTCGCCTGTCCAGTGGCCGGCGCCTAGAATCGAGGCCCACATGGACTGGTAAAACTCCGGGCCATGGCGACCAGATCTCAGCAGACGGGGATTCTCTCCGATGGCCTGCTCCCATGAGTAACCAGTGATGTCGGTAAACGCCCGGTTGACGTCAAGAATGCAACCGTCAACATCCGTGATGACCACGCCCTCAACGGTGCTTTCAAATACGGTGGCAGACTGGCGCAGTCGATCTTCATATTGCATCTGTTCCGTCATGTCTTCCTGGACACCGACAAAGTGACTCACATTGCCCTGCAGATCCTTGACCGGGGCAATGCTCAAACGATTCCAGAACAGGCTGCCATCTTTCCGGTAGTTTCTCAGCATAGCGCTGCAGGGCTGCGCCTTAGACAATCCTGCTCTTATCTTATCCAGGCCGGGTTGGTCATGATCTCCCCGATACAAAAACCGACAGTTTTTGCCCATCACCTCATCCATGCTGTAACCGGTCAGACGCTCGAAAGCGGGATTCAGGTAAACAACCGGCAAGTCTTCTCCCACCTGGGTGATCACCACCCCGTTACTGACCGCGGACAGGGCGCGCTCCCTGATCCTCAACTCCTGTTCTGCGATACGTTTTGCCCGTTGCATGGCGGCAGATTTCATAGCGCGCTGGATAGCGGGGACCAGGCGGACCAGGTTCTCCTTGCTGACGAAGTCCTCCACCCCGGCCTTGAGCAGGTCCACCGCCAACTCTTCGCCAATGGTGCCGGAGATCAGCACAAAGGGCATATCCGGCACCCGGCTCTTTACCAGTTCCAGGGCCCGATGGACATCGAGTCTTGGCAGTCTGTAATCGGACAACACCAGGTCCCAGCACTCTTTATCCAGTTCGGCGAGAAGATCTGCCTCGTTTTCCACCCGTTTGGTCAGGTTGACGATTCCCTCCCTGGATAGATAGTGGACAACCAGCAGATAATCACTGTGGCTGTCCTCAATGATCAGGATCTTGAATGATTCCGGCAAAACTTTATCCTTTCTCTAAGCTTTTATTTTTAAGCGCCTGGACTCGCTGCAACCGTTACTGTTTGTGAACTGCCGATAGCAGCCTGCCGCCCGGACAAGCACTGCCAGAAGACGCCCCTGCGTCAGGGATTTCTAAACATGCCGTTGGTGCCCTGCCGCTGACTCTGTGCGATTGCCCGCTCTGCATCCTACGAATCAAGGACCACAAACGGCAGTTCGAATGTATTACGCATTGTGAAGAGCCCTTGGCAGAACAGAAATTCTTCGACCCACCCAACCCGCGGCTCGCCTACCGGCTCTCCAGACAGGCGCATCTCAATAACCGCAGGATCAATAGTTTCTCCTGAGAAGCAACCTCCACCAACAGTATCGTTCATTGTTTTATCATCTTGAGTCAACCTTCAAGCGTGAAACAGAAAGTCGCACCCTGCCCCTCCTCACCCTTGGCCCAGATCCTTCCGCCATGCCTCTGTATGATCCGCTGCACGGTTGCCAGACCGATGCCGATGCCGGTAAATTCATCTTGCTGGTGCAGACGCTGAAACGGCTCGAACAGGTTCTTGGCATAGTGCATATCGAAACCGGCGCCGTTATCCTCTATACAGTAGATCCTGCTGTCAGCGACTTTTTCACCGCTGACCCGAATCATAGGCCGAGCCGTCTTTTCAGTATATTTCCAGGCATTGTCCAGGATGTTCTCCAGTACAGTTCGCACTAACCTCGGGTCGCCGTTTGCCGTTAGACCAGACTGGATCTCTACCTCCACCTGCCGCTCCGGCTGCCGATTACGCAGCTCGTTCACCACGTCGCCGGCCAAGGCGCTTAGATCCAGCTCGAGCCGCACCAGCTCCCCCCGGGTGCTGCGGGCGAGCCGCAGCAGGCCTTCTATAAGCTCCTGCATACGCCGTCCGCCGTTGATGACCTGGTCAAGATATTCAACGGCCTGGGCATCAAGGCTGTCACCATACTCTTCCAGCAGCACCCGACTGAAACCGGAAATGGCCCTTAACGGGGCTCGCAGGTCGTGGGAGACCGAGTAGGTAAAAGCCTCCAGTTCCTTGTTCGCCGCCAACAGCTCCGTGGTGCGTTCCACGACTCGCTGCTCGAGTTCATCGTGGGCTTCCTGCAATGCCGCCTCTGCCCGTTTGAGTTCTGTGATATCGGTGATAAAACCTTCCAGTATGTCCCGGCCGTCAATGGTCTCAGAGACAAACTGACCTTTTTCCCAAAACCAGCGGAGCTGCCCTTCCTTGCGTTGCACCTGGTAGAACAGCTCAAAAGACTTACCCGCAGCAACCGCCTGCTGGACCTCACTGAAAATGCGCCCTCTATCTTCCGGAACCACCATCTCGCAATAGGTCAGCTCCCGGCTGTGAATCAGCGCGGCAGGTTCGTAACCGGTCAACGCCTTGCAACCATCACTGACAAACTCCATGGTCCAATACTCGTCATTGCGGCAGCGATAGGCCATCCCCGGGAGATTGCTCATCAGTGTCGCAAGGCGTCGCTCACTCTCACGCAACGCCAGGCGGGACTGGTGCTGTTCGGTTATATCACGCACCACGGCGATCATCTGATCACTGTCTGCAAGCGGGGTCAGGCGCGCTTCAAAGCGCCGCTCACCCTGCGGCATTGCAAGATCATATTCATAGGTGGTCATCCTGCCGCTATCAACCACTTCCTGTTGTTTTTCCAGGAAAAGCACACCTTGAACTTTAGGCAGCACGTCCTGCATGTGTTTGCCAAGAAACACTCCTGGTTCGGTGTACAGGTCAGCTGCTTGTTGCGCCCGGTAATCGAGGATGACGCCATCCGCAGCAATCCGAAAAAACAGGTCCGGCAAGGCCTGAAAAACAGCCTCCAGTTCAGCCTCTCTCTGTTGCGCTTTGGCGAGCGCCTGTTTGAGCGGCGTAATATTGCGGGCGATGCCAAAGACACCTTTTATCTCTCCGTCGATGACCAAGGGCCCTTTGGTCGTCAGAAATGGGAGCGTGGCGGTAGGAGTAATGACGGATTCCTCATAGCTGCTTACCTCACCCAGCTGCATGATCCGCACGTCATCAGCGCGGAACAGTTCGGCGAGGTGCTCCGGGAACAGCTCAAAATCATTCGCCCCAATAATTATCTCCACCGGTTTGTCGATCAGGTTTGAGAGCGCCTGATTGGCAACCAGATAATGGCTCTGTTTGTCCTTGATAAAGATCGCATCCGAAGACCCCTCTACCAACGCAGTGAGCATGGCATGCAGACGCTGCATCTCCTGATCCTGCTGGTGTTGCTGTGTCACATCCTGAATCGTGCCGACAGCGCGTAATGGACAACCATCGTCCTGGTGGATGACCTTGGTCTGCTGATTGACATATTTGATGCGGCCGTCCGGCATCAGCAGGCGATGACGGAGGTCAACTGCGCTTTGGTTGTCCACTGCACGGGTGTAGGCCTGATTCACCCGCGCGCGATCCTCAGGATGCACCTTATTCAGAAAGGCCTCGTAAGTCGGGGCCATCCTGCCCGGGTCGAGTTCAAAGATACGATAAACCTCATCGGACCAGTAGAGCCGGTTAGTTGTCAGATCCAGTTCCCAGTTGCCGATCCGGGTGATCCGCTGGGCCTCATTCAGCCGGGCCTCGCTGGCTGCCAGGGCTTGTGCGGCTTTTTCCCGTTGCTGACTGCCTCTGATGCGCAGATAGATCGCCATGCCTGTCAGCAGGGAGAACAGTCCGCCTGCGATGCGGTAGACCCAAAGCAGGGAAGCATCTGCTCCCCAACCATCCCTGGGCATCGCAGCCATGCTCCAGGAGCCGGAAGGCAGCGTCACATCCAGCCAGACCGACGAACGGCTGAAGATGCCTGGATCCCCGAAAAATACTCCGCCATCTTTTCCCGCAGCATCCACCCCGCGCACTGCAACCTGGAAAGGCGTCCCAGGATCATCCAGCCCTGACTCCCTGAGGAGTATTTCAAAATCCAGCACAGCCGAGACCAGACCCCAAAGACGGCGTACGCCTGTAGCCTTTTCTGCGCCGGTGTACACCGGCGCCCTCGCAATCACTCCCAGACCACCCTGAACCAATTCAAGCGGCCCTGTCACTACCATCGCTCCGCTCTCCACCGCATGCAGGGCGGCCCGACGTTGTGTCGGATGAGTTTTATAATCCAAGCCTATGACTGCCTCATTGCCCTGCATGGGATAGAGCAGGGAGATCACCAGATCAGGGGCTGCCGCAATATTCCGTAATGCCTCATTATTTTCCACCAGTTCGCGCGCAATTCGCTCAAACTGCTGCTGATCCATGTCCGGGTGAACGGTAATTACCGCCGTCAGACCCCGTAGCGCGAGTAGATTGGAATTGACTATGCCTTCGAGCCTGGCCCGTACCTGAGATAGATGGTTGAGAACCCTGACCTCTTCTTCCCGTTGCTGACTGTCGCGAATGAAAACATCCAGACTTCGCACCACAAGCAACACCAGGACCACGAGGCCCAGCGCCGGAATCAACGGATGGCTCCAAAACCCGGTTTTAATATTGATCACCTGACCACCATTCATTGGCAACACAAAGCTCCATGGGAAGTAACAAGCATAGCCAGTTGTTCATTTATTGCCCGGCATTCCCTTCATTCTAGCTTCCCATGAAGATCAGCTTGATCCATTACCGCACGACCGAGCGGGGGAAAAGCGTGTCTGGTGGTTTTACGGATCAGCGCAACCCATCGGTGTACACTGGTTGCTGATTCACTCAGGAGCGCTACACAAGCTTCATCAGTTGATCCACAATGTGTCGCCGAAACCCATCAGTCACAGCTTGGGAGTCCTTGAACCGCACATGAACCGATTGTCATACCGTCACGGGGTCAGAAGCGCGCTGCTCTTTACCTTGTCCCTCATCCATGCGTTCTCCTGGGCTGAAGCGCCCAGCGTTGATAAAACCCTCAATGTTGCGATAGAAGCTGGGCAAAAAATGCTGCAGGACCAAGCCGCAGAGATCGACAAGGTGACTGCCGAGTTGACAGCATGGCGCTCTCAGGAGCCGACTCGCTCGGCTGAATTATTGGAAAGAAGAATTACACGGACAGAGGTGGATCAGGCCAAACTGCAGGTTGAAACCCGCAAAGTAAAGCTGGAATCCATTGGACTGGATATCACCGCCGCTGAACAAAACAGCAATGCGCTGGACAAGACCATCCAGGAACTGAATGAGCGTCTTCAGACGCTGGCGGCAACTTCCCAGCAAGACGCTGGCGCTATCGCTCAAACAGAGCAGTTGATCGCCGAACAGCGGACACTCTTAAATCTAGGGCAAAAACACCTCAAACAACTTGCACGGCGCAAACAACTGGCCAAAGAACGCCTTACCCAGGCGGAGCAATGGCTGACTGAGCTGAGAGAGGCCTTTCAGGCCCAACAGGAAACCCTTCGCCAGCAATCGCTGGAGGAACTGCAACAGGAGATTGGCGAGAAAAATCAGCAGTGGGAAAACAGCGCGACTGCACTGCGCACCCGATTGAACCAGATAATGGATGACTCGACCGCACCTCAGGCTAAGCGGGATCTGCTCGAAACCCAGTTGCTCGAAGCAGAGGAATCCATTTTTCTCGGTAGAATTCAACTCACCTCTGCACAGACAATGGTTGAGCTCGAAAAACTGGAAATAATTGGGCCTGACCAGACACCAGACATACGCACTCTGCAGGCCTCGGCTGCGGAGTTAGAGCAGCTCAAGTCACAGCTTAGCCCGCTGTACGACCTGCTGCAGAGCAAGCTAAACCTGCTGCTTGAGCGTCAAGCAGTGATCAACAAACGCCAAGGTCTGGACACCACGCAGGAATACGAGCAAGCATCCCGCATCCTGGAAAAACTTGTAGCGGCCTTCAACACTCAGCGTTCAGACGTGGAGGAACTCTTTCAGCGGCTAAGGAAAACGACTGGCGAGATCGAATCGGCTTACCTTGAAAAGAAGAAAAAAGGACTGAAAGAACGCCATCGGCTTCCCAAGAGCATCGATGCATGGGAAACCCTGCTGAAGGAGATCTACAACTCTCCGTCGATGATTCTACAGCTCAGTAGAAACACCCTGCTTTCACTCTGGACCGCCCTGGAACAGATGGATATCGCCATCGGCTCATTGCTGGTGCTGCTCAGCCTTGCCTGGTCGGCGCTTTGCTTGTCCCTGGGGCGCCTTAGCCGCCTGCACCAACCGACAGGGGAGGATGATTTCACCCATAAAGCCAGCTTTGTGGTGATTAATATACTCCACAGCAACCGCTTTGGACTGCTGCTGAACGGATTACTGATCATAGCGGCATGGCTGCTCGAAATCGTCCCGCCCGGACTCGCGGTGATCAGTTCCCTGGTGGGAATCTGGTTCGGAGCAAGAGTCACCATCAGTCTCAGTCACTGGATATTGAAATCCCCGATCGGCCTCCCCGCTCAACAACCTGGACTGCACCGGTTGATTGTTGCTTTCACCATTCTTACCTCCCTCTCCAGCCTTGGACTGGCCCTGGGGCACCTGGGATTTCTTTCGCAGGAACTGACCGACCTGGTGGACCGGGCGTTCATGCTGTTTTTGCTGCCTCCCGTTTACCTGGCGCTGCGCATCCGCACCCTGTTCATGGAAATATTCCGAGACCACCAGGGCAAGGCCTACTGGATTCGCCTGATCGGACTGATCGGTTTTACCATTCCACTGGTAATCCTGGCCTCTGCTGTGTTGGGCATCTCAGGTTTCATCAACCTCGGTTGGTCCGTCGCAGGCCATCTTGCATTGTTTATCCTGGTCTTGACGGGCTGGCTGATTGCCCGGGGACTGGTGATCGATCTGGCCAATACCGTTGAAACACACCTGACGCAACGCTCAGAGCGCAGCGCTTTCTGGGTCAAGAGCCTGGTCGATCCCCTCCAATTCCTCGCCCGCCTGACCCTGTTATTGACCTCGATGTGGATCCTTTACCGGCTGTTTGGCGGTGATCCGGCAACCGGATTTGACTTCAAGGCATGGCTTAACTACTCACTTTTCTCCATTGGCGATACCTCCATCAACAGTCGCAACCTGCTTGGCTCCCTGCTCCTGCTGGTGCTGGTTTTCTATACCGGGCGCTGGGCTCGCGAGGTAACCTACGGATGGCTGTATGGCAACGTCAAGGATCTGGGCATCCGCAACAGTCTGTCAGTATTTACCCAATATGCGGTAGTGGTGATCGGCCTGCTCATAGCCCTGAATATTCTCGGCATCAACCTGACCAGCCTGACTGTTTTCGCCGGCGCTCTGGGCGTGGGTATTGGCTTCGGACTGCAAAATATCGCCAATAATTTTATCAGTGGCATCATCCTGCTGGCGGAGCGTCCGGTGCGCGCCAAGGACTGGGTGACCATTGGCGACAAGGAAGGCGAAGTTTCGCAGATTGGCATGCGTTCGGTAACCGTCACCACCTGGGACAACCAGGATGTAATCATCCCCAACTCCGATCTGGTGAGCAATGCCTTCATCAACTGGACCCGCAGCAACAACGTGGTGAGAACAGTGCTTATCATTGGCATCCACTACAAAAGCGATCCACACATGGCACAAAAGGTGATCGAAGAGGCGGTCTCCATGAACCCGGCGGTCTCTCTCATACCTCCCCCAAAGGTCTGGATGAGTGAGTTCGGCGCTTCGTCAGTGGATTTTCGGGTTCACTACTATATGGATGTGAAGCTGTTCAGCCGACTGGAAGTGAAATCTCAGGTGATGTTCGCGATCTGGGATGCGCTGAAGGAAGCCGATATCGGTATTCCTTATCCCCAGCAGGATGTGTATATCAAGGAACTGCCGACCATCGGCGCCCATTCCACTGTTGGTGAGCTGGCTGGCGCTGCAAAAGAGTAACCGACTTCCAGCCAGCCCGGGCGGGAAGGCCGGCTCACTGTCCGTCTTTCCGATACTGCGACGCCTGGTTTGAGAACCTCCGCCACACAGCGAGCAGCAGCAGGCTCATCAGTCCGAAACTCCCACCACCGCCATGGCTGTCGCTGACAGGATAGACATCGCCGGGATAATCTCTTTGCTCGTCCTCGATCGGTAATGCGCGCAATGCGCCGTCTTCATCCGGACCGTAACTCGCCACATGCAGATCCCAGTCGGCATCATACAGTTCGATCAGCACATCGTAGTAACCTGTTGGATAACCCTCCAGCAAACGGGTTACCACTTCATAATCGTCGAAGCTGACATCTTCCAGAATATGAAACACATCGGTGGTGAAATAGTGGTTCCATGGGCCACCTTCGAGACTCAGATAGAGCTTGGCATAGACGAAGGCATCACCGTGATCCACATCTGCATCGAAGGTGATCCGGAGGCTGGTGAAAAAAGCCATCTTCATCGTCGTCACCACTCAGCACGGTCTGCGCATCGTAGATGCGGAAGACCTGATCGGTCAGATGAGCGGCGGTCAGTGTCTTTGACGCAACACCAACCGCCTCCCGGCTACCGTAGGCCTTCAGCTCCGGCGCCTCTTGCAGTTCCGCAAGGTCGAGCATCTCTGCCTGCTGTTCAGAAGTCTTGCCATCCAGCTGCTCTATCGACTGACTCAGGCGGACACTCGGGGCATTCGCAGCCAGTGCTTGACCACTGGCTGCGAGGGTCAGCATTAGACCCAGCACCGGCAACAGACGGGGACCCATCAGCATTGAAGTCAGCTGTTTCATCACCATTACCCTCTACCTAACGGTATCTGCGATGCTTGTCGCGATGACGGTAATTGTTACCATACTCGCGACCATAGCTGTGGTGACGACGATGTTTATACTGCCCTCTGTGATCATCATAATAACGATGCTTGTAGTGATCATGATGATGGGATGTCAGGTTGTCATACAGGATGAGACCCGTCAGGCCATACAGAGGCCAGAGGTGATTGTCATGGGCCTGCGCCGGCGTTGCCGTAACAACGCTTGCACCCAACAGAACTGCACTTACGATCAAGATTTTGGATTTCATTGGAAAGCCTCCTTTTCATTAGCTTCATGTAAAGCTTAAGGGGGACTGGCTGAATGGAAGCTGAACGGCTGATTCAGAGAAATCTGGTGGCAAAAGCGCTGTGCGACACGACGCACAGTGAAGTTTTGCCTGAGCGGATTTTATTGATCGGACACCGTGTGTTTCCGTTTGGCCTGATCTTGACCTGCAGGCTCACTACAGAGTCCGTTGTTTCTCAAAACCTTATAGATCTTCTTGCTGGTGCTCGCCAGTTTGTTGAGATCGCCGAAATCGGGCCTTGCTCCATGCAACAGGCGCTGCTCCCAGCTATCGAGTTCCGTCTCCAGGAAAATCAGCAGTTTCATTGCACAACCAGCGCAGGAATCGCTGCAGATCTGTTCACGGGTCAGCGCGAAAGGCATGGCCTCTCTGATTTGCATGATCAGCTTGCGCATTGCAACAGGTGTGGCCGGTTTCATGGCGCCTGATAATGCTTCAGGGTCTGCAGTAACCGCGCCTGAATCTCATTCCGCAGGGCTTCCGGCCTTACCACCTCTACGTCCGGGCCGTATCTGAGCAGATCCATCACCAGTTCTCCCGGATGACAATAAGGGATCGAGAGTTCATATCGACCGTCTTCCAGCCAACGGCTCTGCTGCTGCGGATGCCACTGCTCCTGAGCGACCCAGCGCGCCCGCTCCCTGCTGAAGCGCACCACCGCGAGTTTGTCCGACTGACCGGAGAAGATTCCGTAGGCGGAGGAAAAGTGATGCTCCAACTCTTCATCCGGGATCTCCACAGCCGGTTCCGGAAGCAGTCGTGCGCCCCGTATCGCGTCCAGCGAAAAGGTGCGCAACCCGTCCCGCAGGTGACACCAGCCATCCAGATACCAGTTGTCCCGATAGTGAGTCATGCGTTGCGGTGAGATCTGGCGTTCCGTCGTACTGTCATCCGCCCGGCTGAAGTAACTGAGATGCACCTTCTTTCTACCGGCCAGAGCGCCGGCCAGCAGTGAGAAATAGGGACCTGGAGGGCGCGCAGCCGCCTGCAGGATACGGATGCGTTTGGGTAATTCTTCCGCGCCCGCATGCTGCTGACTCAACAACTGATCGATACGCCGCCGCAACGGCTGCAGATGGGACTCCAGCAGTCCGGGCTGGACTTGCTGAAACAGCTGCTGAACGCTCAGCAGGGCCTGGAGTTCCGAGGCGCTGAACCATAGACCAGGCAGTTCATACATCTCACCGGCTTGCGCCTCATATCTATAACCTTTGAGCTTTCTGTCATAGACGATGGGCGCATTGAGATAGAGTCGCATCTCATCGATAAGGCGCTTGACTGTGGCGCGGGAGCATTCCAGTTTCTCTTCCAGTTGCTGGCGGGAAACCGGATAACGGGAGGAGCCGAGGATGCGATTGAGTTCAAAGATCCGGTCAAAACGATCCATCCGCGCTCAGCTCAATTCAGCTGGCATCGCTCTTGTGCGTGTCGAGCGGCACCGGGGTATCCATGGACCAGAGTCGTTCCAGATGATAGAAATCACGCACCTTCGGCAGCATCACATGCACCACCACCCCATTCAGATCAACCAGGGCCCACTCACCCTCCTGCAGACCTTCGGTGCCCAACGGGGTTTCGCCAGCCTGTTTCGCCTGGAAGGCGACTGTCTCTGCGATCGCTTTCACATGCCGGTCCGAGGTGCCGCTGGCGACCACCATGATGTCGGTAATGCTGGTCTTCTCCCGCACATCCATTACCACGATATCTTTAGCCTTCATATCGTCCAGGGTTTGAAGAACAAGGTCTTTGAGTGCGTCTGTCTGCATATTATCCTAAGTGTCTGATTTTCATATTGGAGAATGGCAGTGCGCCAACGCACTGCGGTCGCTCGACAGCATGATACCCCATCGATGCGCCCTAGTACCCTCACGAGTAAAGGTTTTGTTGCTGAATGATGTGTAACACCGTCTCTGGCAGCAGATAACGGGGAGAGGCCCCGGCGGCAATCAGCGCGCGCACCCTGGTAGCGGAAATCTCCAGCTGGCTGACCGGCTGAAAGAAAATTTTACCAGCTGGTTGCTGTCGGAGATGTTCGGCCTGATCTGTCTGTCTGTCATGGATCAGCGCCTGAAGATCGGGGTCACTGAAGTCACTGTGTCCCGGTCTCTGCATCACAATCAGATTTACCAGGTCCAGAATCTCCAAAGGACGGTGCCAGGTCAGAAACTGCCGGAAGGCGTCTCCGCCCACGATCAGACAGATCGAGCTGTCGCCAAACTCAGCGCGCAACGCTCCCACGGTATCAACCGTGTAGGATTCCCCCTGCCTCAACAACTCCCGGTCGTCTACCACAAAACCGGGCTGCTCACTGATCGCCGCCTCAATCATCTGCAGACGCGTCTCACCGCCCACCACAGGCTGCTCCCGATGCACTGCCTGATATAGAGGTATGAATCGCACCTCATCCAGTCCGACTCCCTGCATCACTTCCAATGCGGTACGTAGATGACCAAAGTGTACAGGGTCGAATGTACCGCCAAAGATACCGATCATACGCAAACCTTGGTAATTTACTGACGGATATGCCCATCACCAAGCACGATAAACTTCACGGAGGTCAGGCCTTCGAGCCCTACCGGGCCCCGGGCGTGAAACTTATCGGTGGAGATGCCAATTTCGGCTCCCAGCCCATATTCGAATCCATCCGCAAAGCGTGTGGAGGCGTTGACCATCACTGAGCTGGAATCGACCTCCGACAGAAAACGGCGTGCCCGGGTATAGTTCTCGGTCACTATGCTGTCGGTATGTTGTGAGCTGTGGGTATTGATATGTGTAATCGCCTCGTCCAGGTCTTTGACCACTTTGATCGAGAGAATCGGCGCCAGATACTCGGTATCCCAATCCTCATCAGTTGCCGGCAGACAGGCATCAAGCAAGCTCTGTGTCGTGGGACAACCTCTCAGCTCCACGCCTTTTTCCCGGTACATCTTCGCCAGCTCGGGTAAAACCGTTTCTGCGATCTCTTCACAGACTAGCAGGGTTTCCATGGTGTTACAGGTTCCGTAGCGCTGGGTCTTGGCATTGAATGCCACCTGCAGGGCCTTTTCGTAATCCGCCTCAGCGTCGATGTAGACATGACAGATACCGTCCAGGTGCTTGATCACCGGGACCCGCGCGTCATTCGAGATCCGTTCGATCAACCCCTTGCCGCCGCGCGGGATGATCACATCTATGTACTCCGGCATGCTGATCATGCTGCCCACCGCAGCGCGGTCGGTGGTGGCCAAAACCTGAACCCCCTCCGCCGGCAGGCCGGCCTGCCGCAAACCGCTGTGGATGCAGCCGGCAATCGCCTGATTGGAGTGAAACGCCTCGGAGCCACCCCGCAATACAGTGGCATTTCCCGACTTCAGACACAGCGCCGCCGCATCTGCGGTCACATTGGGCCTCGATTCGTAGATGATGCCCACCACACCGAGCGGTACTCGCATACGCCCCACCTGGATGCCGGTAGGCCGATAATTCATATCGAAGATCTCACCGATCGGGTCCGGCAGCGCTGCGATCTGGCGCAGCCCCTCGATCATCGAATCGATACGTGCATCGGTCAATTCCAGGCGATCGAGCAGCGCGGCGTCCAGCCCCTTGGCGGCGCCCGCCGCAAGATCTTTTTTATTCTCCACCATCATGCTCTGGCGCTGACGCTGCAGATCGTCCGCAATGGCACTCAAAGCATGGTTCTTCTCTGCGGTGGTAGCGGAGGCCAGGCGGCGAGAGGCAAGCCGGGCCTGCCGCCCGACCGATTGCATATATCCATCGATATCAGTGATCTCTGTCATTTTCTCTACTCTGATAAATCCCAATTCCTGAGGATTCTATCAGAAACTCTCACTATTCAATGCTTTGAGCACAAATAACCCATCAGACTTTGGCGGATAATTGGATCCGCCATGTTGCGACACTATGCATCTCAGATTCATGATCTGGCTGAAATCAGCCTGAAACCGTGCGGGAAAGCGCCTAACGGCGCTATACAAGGCTTTGTCCGTTGCTCAGGAAATGCGCATTCGGCTGAATTGGAAATCAGACCTTATTAGCTCCAATCCAGCCGCAGGAGTCATGCCTCAGGTGGAGATTTGTGCAACAACAGATCGGGCATCACCAGATCAAAGCAGCTCAGCTCCGAGACCCCCCGGCCTTCCCAGTAGAGCTGGTGAGCGCGAAACCCCTTGAAGGTCAGCACAGTCGCCAGGGGATACTTGCCCATTTCCATGCCCAGATCATAGACGAAGTTCTGCGGACTGAAACTGACCGGGGCAGCGCCGGACGCTGGAGACTGTCTATCCCCTGCCACCACCTCGAACAGGGACTCGGCAGGCTGTTGTTGATTATCATTGCGGAAATTGGATCCCAGCACATCATTCCGGGAGTAGATGTTAAACCACTGCATCGCGCTCTGCTCAGGGGCCTGCCGCCGGGTAAAATACGCTGGCCAGAAGATCCGCACCATGTCGAAGGGACAGCCGATGGTCACCAGGCTATCCACCCGGCTAAGGTGAAGCGCTGGCTTATAGCGAGGAAAAAGGCTGTCCAGAGCGACCAGAGAACCAAAACTGTAGCCCAGAATGTGCACCTTGCGATAACCCGGTTCCTTTTCCAGGATGTACTCCAGCAGGGCATTCAACTGCCCATTCACCGACTGCTTGCGCTCCGCGGCCTGGATATACCCCACCGCAGTGACGAATTCGGTCGCGGCTTCAGAGACCAACTGCTTGAGGCTCTGCTTACTCAGCGCCCCCAAGGCCGCGACGATAACAATCAGACCTTGCAGATAGGGGAACCAGCTTGCCAGGACCGCCCAGCCGGCATTCAGAAAATCAGCGTCCGCTGTGGAGGACGGCTCATCAGCATTCTCCGCTTCCTGCTGATTCGCTGCAGAGGCTGGTTCCGGGTTGATAACCACCGTATTCAGCTGCCGGGTCTGTGACTCAGTTGCGCCAACACCCAGGGTGACCGTACCGATGGCCGTTACCAGCAGCAGAAAGAAATAACAGGCCATCAGGCCCAGAATCGCGCCGGCAAAGAACAGCTGGGCTTTTTCAGCGACGGTCTTGCCGGGTTGAATAACCGCCCTGAAAAAGGCGGGTGTCGAACCGAATAACATCAGCAGCACCGTCAGGCATTTTCCCAGCAGGCTGCGTTCCTCAAAGGACTTTCTGATACACCCCCGATAGTCGAGTTCATAAAGATCGGCTACCGTCCGCACCTCATCTCCTGCGGTGACCTGGACCTGACGAATCCGGGTCCGGTGCTCGTCGGCATAGTCCTCCTCCACCCCATCCTTCAAAATGAAGGCATCCTTGATTGCCTCACTATTGCGTTCCAGCGACCCGGCGATCTTGTTGCCGATGGTTTCTATATCCTGAGCGAGACGGTTGGCGCCTAACCCCGGAATATAGATAATCGCATCTCTGCTTTCCGAGTTGTTCTGTGCGTCTGACATTGGCCTCTCCTTTTTTATCGGGCGATAGATGCGGCGACACACCCGGATTGATGCAAGATTCAGCGCTACACTTTTTACCCCTCAGCCAGTCAGGCTGACTCCGGCGATACCGACGGCTATATCCTGTAGCTGCAACCAGGGATCGCCGCGCCCCAATCCTTTGATCAGCCGGTCTGTTCTGGCGCATTCCGCCAGCAGGTCACGCCAATGGCCGGCTGGCTGTTTGAGCCCCTGGCGAACCAGTGGCTTGCGCTTCTCCCAAACCCGGTAGGCGCTCATCACCCGCTCGGCGCTGCCACCCCGCTCGATCTCGAAAGCCATTTCCGCCAGCGCCCGAATCTCGCGGGAGAGCGACCAAAGCACCACCGGTGTGGCGATGCCTTCAGACTTCAGCCCTTCCAGAATACGCAGCCCGCGGGCCACATCGCCGGCCAGCACGGCATCCACCAGACTAAACACATCGAAGCGGGCGCTGTCCGCCACCGCTTCGGCCAGCCGCTCTGCGCTCACCACGCCCGGCCCGTAGAGCAGGAGAAGTTTTTCGATCTCCTGGGTGGCCGCCAGCAGGTTGCCCTCCACCCGCTCCACCAGCATCTCCACCACCCCGGCTTCCGGGACCAGCCCTGCCTTGCGCAGGCGCTGTTCGATCCAGGGCGGCAGGCGATTACCCTCCACCGGCCAGATCTGCACCATGACTCCCGCCTGATCCAGCAACTTCACCCATTTGGTATTGAGCTGACTCCGCTCCAGCTTGGGCGCGGTAATCAACAGCAGGGTGTCGGACGGAGGATTTCCGGCATATTGGATAAGCGCCTTGGAGCCTTCCGCCCCAATCTTGGGATTGCTCAGGCGCAGATCGAGAATGCGCTGTTCACCAAACAGGGACATGCTCTCCGCAGCCCGGCTCAGCACCCCCCAGTCGAAACTGGCGCTGTGCTCCAGCACCTCCCGCTCGGTGTAGCCCTGCAGTTTGGCCTTCCCCCGGATCAGATCCGCCGCCTCACCCATCTGCAGGGGTTCATTCCCGGTCAGAAAATAGACCGGCGCGAGGGGTTTTTCCAAATGGGCAGCAAGCTGATCGTTCCGCAGATGCATGATTGGCGCTCTTTACGAGGTGACTGTCCGGACATACTCCGGATAAAGTTTTAATTATTATTTTAGCTGGGCCTGCAGGCGCCGTATGATTTGTCCCGCCATATCCAGGCGCATATCGACCCGCATCAGAGCAGCCTCGTTGCGCCGCCCCAATTCATCGCCGTCACTCAAGGTCAGCTGGCGGGTCAGCTCCAGCGCCTGAACCGGCATGCTGTGACCTTTATCTGCGGTAAGCACCTCGAAGGCCGCATCGAGGCGAAGCTCATATTCGATCGCCTTGCCATTGGCATCGACAGAGATGGTCCGCTGTCCGAAACGCTCCTGGGTGATGCGCAGACGGTTTCTGGCCGCCTCGGGCCCGGCGGAGAGCTTCACCCCCGCCACCGAGAGTTCACGCTGAAGCACGCCTGCCAGGGTATCGCGTTGTTCCCCCTGGATTATGTACAGACCATCCAGGTTCGGGGATGCCTGATGGTACCCCTTGAGGTGAAAGCCGCAGCCCGACAAGCAGCTCAGCAGACAGATCAGAAAGGGCAGACGCAATAGCTTACTTGATGATTTCATTGCGGAATACTCTATTTTGCAACGATACTGACCAGCTTGTTCGGCACCACAATAACCTTGCGCACCTGAGCCTCGCCAATGAAGCGCTGCACGTTCTCATTCGCCCGGGCAATGGCCTCGACGGCAGCCTTGTCCGCCTCCGCCGGCGCTTCGATCTTGGCCCGCACCTTGCCGTTCACCTGTACCACATACTGGATACTATCCTGCTTGAGCGCCGTCTCGTCCACCCTTGGCCAGTCACTGTGCAGCACGTCTTCACCATAACCCAGGCTGATCCAGATGTGGTGGGTGATATGCGGCGCGATGGGTGCAAGCAGACGCAACACTATGCCCAGGCCTTCATGCAACACAGCCTGATCTCCCGCCTCTCCACCCAGCTTATACAGGGTGTTGACCATGCTCATGCAGGCTGAGACCACGGTGTTGAACTGCTGTCGGTCATAGTCGTAGAGCGCCTTCTGCAGGGCTTCGTGAATCTCCCGGCGGGCCGCACTCTGGGGTTCGTTGAGCACGGAGAGATCACCGGCGCCCCGCTTGAGCTGTGCCGCATTGGCGTCCGCCAGGGCCCAGATCCGCTTCAGAAAGCGGTGCGCCCCCTCCACACCTTCGTCATTCCACTCCAGGGACTGCTCCGGCGGGGAGGTGAACATGGTGTAGAGCCGTACGGTGTCAGCCCCGAAGCGGTCGATCAGGAACTGGGGATCGATCCCGTTGTTCTTCGACTTGGACATCTTCTCGATGCCGCCGATCGCCACCGGTCGGCCATCCGCGGACAGCATTGCGCTTAACGGTCGGCCCTTCTCGTCATGCTCCACTTCAACCTCAATCGGGTTGTACCAGTGCCTGGCCCCGTCAGCCTCTTCACGATAGTAGGTCTCCGCCACCACCATGCCCTGGGTCAGCAGGCGGGTGAACGGCTCGCTATTCTGCACCAGTCCCGCATCCCTCAGCAGCTTGTGATAGAAACGGGCATACAGCAGATGCAGCACCGCATGTTCAATGCCGCCGACATAGTGGTCCACCGGCAGCCAGTACTTGGCCCGCTCATCGAGCATGGCTTCGGCGTCCGGGCAGGTGTAGCGGGCGTAGTACCAGCTCGACTCCATGAAGGTATCGAAGGTATCGGTCTCCCGTTGCGCCTTGCCGCCGCAGTCGGGACAGCTGCAGTCGGAGAAGGCCGGATTCTGCTTGATCGGATTGATGGTGTCCTCGTCATACACGATATCCTCCGGCAGCAGCACCGGCAGGTCCGCCAGCGGCACCGGCACCGTACCGCACTGCTCACAGTGGATCATGGGGATCGGCGTACCCCAGTAGCGCTGACGGGAGACGCCCCAGTCGCGGATGCGGAAGTTCTTGGTCTTCTCGCCCTTGCCGCGCTCCTGCAGCCACTCGGCGATGGCATCGAAGGCGGCCTCGGAGGTCAGGTCATTGAACGGTCCTGAGTCTTTCAACACCCCCTTTTCAATATAAGCGGCGGCCTGGATGTCCACGCTGGAGCCGTCCGCAGGATAGATCACCTGCCTGATGGGGATGCCGTACTTGTGGGCGAAGGCATGATCGCGTTCGTCGTGGCCCGGCACCGCCATCACCGCCCCGGTGCCGTAACCCATGAGCACGAAATTCGCCGCGTAGACCGGCACCGCCTCTCCGCTCACCGGGTGGATGGCATTGATGCCCAGGGGCATACCCTTCTTCTCGATGGTCTCCAGGTCCGCCTCGGAGGTGCCGCCCTGGCGGCACTCCTCGATGAAGGCAGTCAACTCGGCATTGCCCTCAGCAGCCTTCACTGCCAGTGGATGCTCGCCTGCCACTGCCACATAGGTCACGCCCATCAGGGTGTCGGGGCGGGTGGTGTAGATGCTCAGGGACTCGTCACTTTTTTCAATAGCGAAGTCCATCTGCACCCCGAAGGAGCGGCCGATCCAGTTACGTTGCATGGTGCGCACCTGGTCGGGCCAGCCCTCCAGGTTGTCGATCTCGTCCAGCAGTTCATCCGCATAGTCGGTGATCTTGACGAACCACTGAGGGATCTCCCGGCGTTCCACCAGGGCGCCGGAGCGCCAGCCGCGGCCGTCGATCACCTGCTCGTTGGCGAGCACGGTCTGGTCTAGCGGGTCCCAGTTCACCACCGCATTCCTGCGGTAGACCAGGCCTTTTTCATACAACTCGGTAAACAGCCACTGCTCCCATTTGTAGTACTCAGGCTGGCAGGTGGCCAGTTCCCGGTCCCAGTCGTAGCCGAAACCGAGCCGCTTCAGCTGGCCCTTCATGTAATCGATATTGGCATAGGTCCAGGCGGCGGGGGCAGCCTTGTTCTTGCGCGCGGCATTTTCCGCCGGCAGGCCGAAGGCGTCCCAGCCCATGGGCTGCAGCACATTCTTTCCCAGCATGCGCTGGTAGCGGGCGATCACGTCACCAATGGTGTAGTTGCGCACATGCCCCATGTGCAGCTTGCCGCTGGGGTAGGGAAACATGGAGAGGCAGTAGAACTTCTGTCTGCTGGCGTCCTCTGTCACCTTGAAGGTCTGTTGCGTATCCCAATGGGACTGGGCATCAATCTCAATCCGGGCTGGATCGTAATTATTCTGCATGATCTGGTCTTGAATTCTTAAACAATAGGAGATAATCGCGGAAGGATACCCCAGCCACAAAAATTCAGGAAGGTTGACTTCGCGCCTGTTGACGCTATTTGGCTGCCCGGCGAATTGGACTATAAGTGCTGATTGTTACATTCAGTCTGCTGCATACATTCAATGACCCGGTCTATTATCCGCTCCCATGAGCCGCGAATCTCGTCATTGAACTGCTGATCGTGTTCAGACACCGTTTGTATCAAAGCCTCACGCCAAAGACTGAAGAAACGGGGCTCCACCTCTAACCGACGGTGTATGCGGCCCAGCATTTCCAGATACATCTCCAAGCCTGGTTTGCCCTCTGCGACTTCAGCAACCATACCCAGGGTGACCCTTAACTTGGCGATAATTGATGGAATATCCCGGTTACGAAAGAACGCACTAATTTCTTCCGACTCACCAAACAGCCGGGCATAGAACCGATCAAAAAAATCGGGCTGAGCGGTCGCACGCGCCAGACTCTCACGAAAGCGGGGCAAATCATTTTCACGCATGGCTATTACAAACGATCAGAATTTCCATTCACTCCATACACCTGAATTCAACCGGGGCAAATCGAACTGCAACATTAACATCAGTATGGCTCAGATCATTTGCCAAACCCTGCATTTAATCCATTATTATTAGTAGGAGTGTTCAATCAGGCAACGGGCTGTGAGGAGTAAACCATGAAAAACCAAGACAAAAAAGCACCAATGGACAGGCTTACGGATGCCTATGAAGATATGCTCGAACATGTGCATGAGGCCATGCAGCACACCAAAGAGAGCGCCCTGCCCGGTTTGCGGGAATATCTCAGCGAAGTCCGTGAAAAAATGGTCGAACTCGGCGAACTTACCAAAGAAGAGGCGGAGAGCATCTCGGGATATATCGAGCGGGATATCAAGGATGCGGCCTCATACCTGGTCGAGACCGGTGAGCAGCTGTCTGACTGGTGGCGGTTTGATGTTCAACAGGTGGAAGACCGGTTGTTGGAGATGTTCATTAATGTGGCGGACCAGACCAAGCTGGAGCTTGAGAAACTGGCGGAACAGGCAAAATCCGCCTCAACCTATCATACCGGCGAGGTGACCGGCCCCGGCACCCTGATCTGCAATGGCTGTGCGAAGGAGATGCATTTCAAGAAAACCGGACACATCCCACCCTGTTCCGGCTGCAAAGGTACGGAATTTCGCCGGGCTTACGATTAAAGCGCTGCTTGACCCGGACCAGGTATGGACAAAGCTGCCAGGGCGTTTGGCCTTGAAGCTGTAAATTGCCCCGGGGATTAGGTTTTTCTCCTGACGGGCTTCTTGCTCTGTTTTTTCTTGGTTGACGGCTTTTTCTTGATAACAGGCTTGGCTGTAACCTGAGCTTTTTTCAAGCTGGTAGAGGCTTTCTTCTTGGCTGCCGGTGTTTTTTTCTGTACGCGCGATTTTTCGGCGACTTTTTTCTTGGTAACCGCCTTCTTCGTTGCACGCTTCTTTGTCTGAACAGCCTGCTGCCTGGCAACTGATTTACTGTTGCTGGCGGTTGTTTTACTGGGAATCGTTTTTTTCTTTAGCGGCGTTTTCTTCGCGGCTGGCGTTGCTGCTTGCTTCTTTTGGACGATTTTCTTCTTAATTTGTGGCTTTTTCGCCGCAGATAATGGGACAGCCTGTTTCTTAACAGGCTTGGTCTTGGCCTTCGGTTTTGCTCGTTTGTTATCGGGACTTTTACTGGGTGCGGTCTTTTTCTTTCCGGGAAGAGGTCTTTTCAAGGAAGATTTCCGCCTCGCCTTGCTAGCTGCAGGTTTCTCTTCAGCGGGCTCCAGGCCAGTGGGAATAAGCTGTTTCACTGGGTCTTCTTCAGGCACCAGCTGCAAATCCGTAGCCTCCATGGTATCAACAGTCGGCTCCAGGCCCACAGATGCCGCTTGCGCCGGGGGAACATGGCTATCGATACTCAGGCAGATTCTTGAAAAGACCTCATCGATCTCGCCAAATCCTTCCACCCGTTTGAGTTTCTGCTGCTTGCTGTAGTGCTTGATCAATGGAGATACAAGATGGTCGTAGATATGCAGACGACTGCTGATGGTCTCCTCATTATCGTCCGCCCGGTGCCGTAAATGACCGCCGCACAGATCACAAACCCCCTCCACAGCTGTCGGATTGAGATAGAGATTGTATTGCTTACCGCAGGACCTGCAGGTGCGTCGCCCTACCAGCCTCTCCATCAATGCATCTGTCTCGATCTCAATCAGCAGCGCCAGCTCCAGGGGTTGTTCGATCTCAATCAGCAGCTCATCGAGAGTAATAGCCTGCAGGATGTTACGGGGGAAACCATCAAGCACGAAGCCCTGCTGCGCATCTGGCAACAATAGCCGTTCACGGATCAGCTCCAGCACGACCTCTTCGGTAACCGAGTGCCCGGTATCCATGGCCGCTTTTACCTGCTGACCCAGATCAGATCCCATGGAAACCGCATTTTTGAGAAGTTCGCCTGTGCAGATTGCGGGTATGCAGTATTTTTCTACGATCAGCTTGGTTTGGGTTCTCTTACCTGAACCAGGCGCACCCAATAGAACAATTCTCATCCCTCTCCCCTTCTCAGTAATCTGCTTCGACATGCCATTCACTGGCATTTAATGTTTCAATTGGTAAGGCCTGATGGAATCAAGCGCACATTTGACAGCCTGAAATACTGGCCTGTTTTGAGATTTCCGGCCCCTCGCCGCCTGAATCAGCCACCGAATTTCAGAACTGCGCCGGAAGATTCCGGCCCGGACACAGCACTCTCGATATCACGGCAGTATTTTTATAACCATATGATATTACTTAATATTAAGAAGGCCACCCACAATTTCCATGGCTAATGAATCATCACCAATATTCATTAACTTAGATCCTAATTAGGAAATTCCATGACTGCATCCAAGTTTTGGATTAGCCGCCAAAGGCCAGCTTCGGTAAGCTAATCTCAGAATTCCCGTAAAGTCAACGGAGTTATGTACTCATCCGGGTGAATGGATTATGCTTCACCGCCGTAGAATAACCCACGCAGTTACCCCTCATGCCGGAAATTCCAGATATTACAGATTCTGAACACTGGATAATCGAAAGTACGCTCAGGGAGCGCTATGGTCGCGATATCGAAATCCAGTTGGCTGATGCTGAAATTCGCCTGATGCTCTCTGACCGCGAGCTTAGCAGCTGCCCGGTCGTCTATTGGAATGAAGAGGATTGTAATTTTGTCATCTTCAAAAGCGGTGATCGGAAATACCGCTGCCAGTTCTTCTATCGGGGATACCAGCAGTATGGTACTGGAGTCTACGAATACGACGATCTCACAGAATGCATCGTCTCCCTGCTGCAAACCCAAGCCGACTATTCGGCCAAGGAGCGGGGCGACATCAAGTAAACCCATTTCAAATACTTCTAACCTAAAGCTTCAATAAAGGGGAGTCACCAATGACCGCAAAAAATGCCTTCTACGCACAATCCGGTGGAGTTACTGCTGTGATCAATGCGTCTGCCTGCGGCGTGATCGAAACTGCTCGTAAACATCCGGATAAAATTGCCAACGTCTATGCCGGCCGTAACGGCATCATCGGCGCGCTGACCGAGGATCTGATCGACACCAGCAAAGAGTCAGCCGAGGATATCGCAGCGCTGCGCCACACTCCTTCAGGCGGTTTCGGTTCCTGCCGATTCAAACTGAAAGGCCTGGAGGAGAGCAAGCGTGAATATGAGCGCCTGATCGAACTCTTCAAGGCCCACGATATAGGTTACTTCTTTTACAATGGCGGCGGCGACTCCGCTGATACCTGTTATAAGGTCTCCCAGCTTTCCGAGAAGATGGGCTTCCCGGTACAGGCGATCCACATACCCAAAACCGTGGATAACGACCTGCCGATCACTGACAACTGCCCCGGTTTCGGTTCGGTAGCCAAATATATCGCTGTCTCCACCCTGGAGGCTTCTTTCGATGTGCGCTCCATGTGCGCCACCTCCACCAAGATCTTTGTCATTGAGGTCATGGGGCGTCATGCCGGCTGGATCGCCGCCGCCGGCGGTCTGGTGGAAGACAACAACATCCCGGTAGTGGTGCTCTTCCCCGAGGTCGAGTTCAACCAGGAAAAATTCCTCGCCAAGGTCGACGAGAAGGTCAAGGAGTACGGCTTCTGCACCATCGTGGTCTCGGAAGGGACCCACTGGCCGGATGGTAAATTCCTTGCCGAGCAGGGCACCCGTGACTCTTTCGGTCATGCCCAGCTGGGCGGCGCCGCTCCGGTGGTCGCCAACATGATCAAGGAAGCCCTGGGCCATAAATTCCACTGGGCCGTGGCCGACTACCTGCAGCGCGCTGCACGCCACCTCGCCTCCGCCTCCGATGTCGAGCAGGCCTATGCCCTGGGTAAGGCCGGCGTGGAAATGGCCCTGGAAGGTCACAACTCCATCATGCCTACCGTAGTGCGCAAATCCAGCGCTCCCTACGTGTGGGAGATTGGCATGGCGCCGCTGAGCGAGGTCGCCAACGTTGAAAAGATGATGCCGATAGAATTCATCACCGAAGACGGCTTCGGCATCACTCAGGGCTGCAAAGAGTACCTCTATCCGCTGATTCAGGGCGAGGCCTATCCTCCTTACAGCTCAAAGGGTATGCCCGAATATGTCACGCTGAAAGGTATGTCAGTACCTAAAAAGCTCGACTCTTTTGAACTCTAAACAGTAGATCGGAGAGGGGGGCATCTGCTTGTCCCCCTCTCTTTTGCATCTGGTGAAAGCATCGGGAATTCAACTTCTCATGCCGCAGCCAGGACTTGCGTGACAGTTCACACCACAAAAGTTTTTTATACCTTGAGGAGAATAAACCCATGAGCACCGAACTGATTTTTGCCTTGGTATGTGCGGCTGCCGCACTTGCCTATGGCTTTGTATCCGTCAAATGGATACTTGCACAGCCGGAAGGCAATGAGCGTATGCGTGAAATTGCCGGCGCGATACAGGAAGGCGCCAGCGCCTATCTGAATCGCCAGTACACCACAATTGGCATCGTGGGGGTTATCCTCCTGGTGATCCTGTGGGTCTTCCTGGGCACCGCGACCGCCATTGGCTTCGCCATCGGCGCGATACTTTCCGGCGCCGCCGGCTATATCGGCATGAACATCTCGGTGCGCTCCAACCTGCGCACCGCAGAGGCCGCCAACCATGGCATCAACGCCGCCCTGCAGATCGCCTTCCGTGGCGGTGCAATCACCGGCATGCTGGTGGTTGGCCTGGGTCTGCTGGGTGTGGCCGGCTATTACGCCATCCTGGTCGCCATGGGTGTGGAAGATCCGCTGCATCCGCTGGTTGGTCTGGCCTTCGGCGGTTCCTTGATCTCCATCTTCGCCCGGCTCGGCGGCGGCATCTTCACCAAGGGCGCTGACGTGGGTGCGGACATCGTGGGTAAGGTTGAAGCCGGCATCCCCGAGGACGATCCACGCAACCCGGCGGTCATCGCCGACAACGTGGGTGATAATGTGGGCGACTGCGCCGGCATGGCCGCTGACCTGTTTGAAACCTATGCGGTCACCGTGGTCGCTACCATGTTGCTGGGCGGCTTGCTGTTCAAGGGTGCAGACGCCAACGCCGCGATCCTCTATCCGCTGGTTCTGGGTGGCGTCTCCATCGTCGCCTCCATCATCGGCACCTACTTCGTCAAGACAAAAGACACCGCCACCAACGTTATGCCTGCGCTGTACAAAGGCCTGGCCGTGGCCGGTGGTCTTTCCGCGATCGCCTTCTACTTCGCTACTGATTATATGATGGGCGGTGTCGTGATCGAAGGTGTGGTCAACACCACCATGAGTCTGTTCGGTTCCGCACTGATCGGCCTGGCGCTGACCGCCGCCATGGTGGTGATCACCGAGTACTATACCTCCACTGAGTACAGCCCGGTCCGCCACATCGCCGAGGCCTCCACCACTGGTGACGGCACCAACGTCATCGCCGGTCTTGGTGTCTCCATGAAGTCCACCGCCGCACCGGTTCTGGCAGTCTGTGCCGCCATCTGGGGCGCCCACGACCTGGCCGGTATCTACGGCATCGCCATCGCCGCCACCGCCATGCTCTCCATGACCGGCATCATCGTCGCCCTGGACGCCTACGGCCCGATCACGGATAACGCCGGCGGCATCGCCGAGATGGCCGAGTTGGACGAGAAGATCCGCAACATCACCGATCCGCTGGATGCCGTGGGCAATACCACCAAGGCAGTTACCAAAGGTTATGCCATCGGCTCCGCCGGTCTCGCCGCCCTAGTGCTGTTCGCCGACTTTACTCACACCCTGGAAGCAGCCGGCAAAACCATCATTTTCCAACTCTCCGATCCAGCGGTGCTGATCGGCCTGTTTCTCGGCGGTCTGGTTCCCTATCTGTTCGGTTCCATGGCAATGGAGGCGGTAGGCCGCGCTGCTGGCGGCATCGTCAACGAGGTGCGTCGTCAGTTCAAAGAGAAGCCCGGCATCATGGATCACAGCGAAAAGCCTGACTATGGCAAGGCCGTGGACATGCTGACCAAGGCGGCAATACGGGAGATGATCATTCCGTCCCTGCTGCCGGTGCTTATGCCTATCGTTGTGGCGCTCGGTATCGGCTGGCTGATGGGCGGCGACGCCGGCGCCAAGGCCCTGGGCGGCCTGCTGATCGGCACCATCGTCACCGGTCTGTTCGTGGCCATCTCCATGACCACCGGTGGCGGCGCCTGGGATAACGCCAAGAAATACATCGAGGACGGCAACTTCGGCGGCAAGGGCTCCGACGCCCACAAGGCCGCCGTCACCGGTGACACCGTAGGCGACCCCTACAAAGACACCGCCGGCCCCGCCGTCAACCCGTTGATCAAGATCATCAACATCGTTGCACTGCTGATCGTGCCGCTGTTGTAAATCTGTCATCCACCGCGATTGAAAAAGGGGCGCTTTGCGTCCCTTTTTTTATAGACCGGGATGATCCTGGATACTGCGGCAGGGCAGAGCAGCCTGGGGCGGTCGACTGAAAATTCTGAATGTCATGCGTCCAATAGAAGATCATCAGCTCTGGGAGGGACGAAAACAATCCTGCTAAGCTATACAAAATTACCACTTCATTAGTTCATTGGCGCCCGGCCAGGAAATAAAAGGCCTGATCTGGGAGTCCCCAGTCATTGATGAGGTGGCACCCAAGCAAATCCGCTGCGTATAATACCCACTCTTTTTTCAACCGAGGGCACCTGCATGAATCTGGACAGAGTCAGCTCAGGCTCCAACCTTCCCAATGAAATCAATGTGATCATTGAAATCCCAGCCCACTCTGACCCGGTAAAGTATGAACTGGACAAAGAGACCGGTGCGATGTTCGTGGACCGCTTCATGTCCACCTCCATGCACTATCCCTGCAACTACGGTTATGTCCCAAATACCCTCTCTGCAGACGGCGATCCGGTCGATGTGCTGGTATTGACGCCTTATCCGCTCATTTCGGGTTCAGTCATCAAATGCCGTCCGGTCGGCGTGCTCAAGATGACCGACGAATCGGGTGACGACGCCAAGGTGCTCGCGGTCCCATTGGACAAGCTGTGCAAGTCCTATCGTCACGTACAGACCTTTCGCGACCTGCCTGGTGAAGTACTCAACCGGGTTTCACACTTTTTCGAGCATTATAAGGATCTCGATGAGGGCAAGTGGGTGCGCGTGGATGGCTGGTATGGTCTCGATGAAGCCAAGGAAGAGATCAACAATAGCGTCCAAATGTACAAGGATGCCCCGGAAAAGCCCAATTTCTAACCGACTTTCATATGCTAAACCCGGCTACACTTGACCATCAAATTGCCACAGGGGCGTATCACGATGAAAGTCTGTATTTTATCCGACAGCCATGATCACATACCGCTGTTGGATGCGGCTGTAGCCGAGGCCAAGCGAGCAGGTGTTAGTGCCGTATTACACTGCGGCGACCTGGTTGCGCCCAGCACCCTGCACTGCCTGGACAAGTATAATCTACCGGTGCATGTCATACATGGCAACAATACGGGGGACTTGTATTCCCTGGCCCGCCTTGCCAACCGGGAGGGTTCCAACATTCACTATCACGGGATGGACGCTGGAGTGGAACTGGCTGGCCGCACGATCTTCCTCGTACACTACCCCCACTACGCCCGCGCCATGGCGGCAACAGGCGACTGGGATCTGGTTTGTTGTGGTCACAGCCATAAATATAAGTATGAGGAGTTGGATAATATCAAAGGCGGCAAGACCCCCCTGGTCAACCCCGGCACCATAGGTGGTGTGGGACGCTCTCCCGCAACCTATCTGATCGCAGATCTCGAGCACATGACATTCGAGCTGCACGAGATTGATAAGTCAGTTGAGCGTGAAGCGGGTTATTAATGACTGAATTCACCCACTTCAATGCCTCAGGTGAGGCCCACATGGTGGATGTGGGCGACAAGTCCATTACCCACCGGGTTGCCGTTACCGAAGGTCTCATCAACATGCAGCCAGAGACTCTCCAAATGATCATGCAGGGGGGGCATAAGAAAGGCGATGTACTGGGCATAGCGCGGATTGCCGGCATCATGGCGGCGAAAAAAACTGCAGATCTGATTCCTCTCTGCCATCCATTGGCGCTCACCAAGGTCAACATCGAGCTTTTGCCCGACCCTGAATCAAATACGGTTTATTGCAAAAGTCAGGTAGAGACAAAAGGGCAGACCGGGGTCGAGATGGAAGCACTCTGCGCCACCCAGATTGCCCTGTTGACCATCTATGACATGTGCAAGGCCGTTGACCGGGGCATGACCATCACCCAGGTCCGGCTGCTCGAAAAATCCGGTGGTAAATCCGGACATTGGCAACGTTCCGGCACAACCTGTTAGTTCCTACAAAAAGCATCGGCATCACCTATACTCTTACCCATCGTTATTGATGACAGGCCCTTTCCGCTTAGGTCTGTTCCGCATTTTAAACTTGGTTAGGGATAGCAATGAGTAAATTTGTAGAGTGGTCTGACGCACTCAGCGTCGGTATTGAAGAGATCGATGAACAACACAAAGTACTGGCCGGTCTGGTCAACCGTATGCATGATGCAATACACGAACGCCATGGCAGCGATGTCGTAAAAAGCATCCTCGCTGAACTGGCCGAATACACTCGCATCCACTTCGCTGTTGAAGAGAGTCTGATGCGCATCCTCAACTACCCGGACTATGAAAAGCACAAGGAGATCCATGAGGAGCTGCTGCAGCATGTGATCGAGTTGCGTGATAAAGTCGAGTCCGGCAAGACTGCTATCGGTTTCGAGCTGATGCATTTCCTCAAAAACTGGCTCACCAAACACATCATGGAAGAGGATATGAATTACAGCAGCTTCTTCCTGAATGCCGGAGCACACGCCAAGCTGAAGAAGAAATCCTGGATCCAGCGCCTCTGGAGCAGTTGACCTCACCCCTCAGCTCCATTAGGGTTCATCGGTTCTCACCATCTATAGACAGCACCCATGAACCCTTTTTATCATCAGGCCCATTTTTTGATCAGTGCGGCCAAGCTCGCCCAGTCACCGGCAGACGAAGGCATAGAAGTGGCATTCGCCGGCCGCTCCAATGCAGGTAAATCCAGTGCGCTCAACACCCTGTGCAATCAAAAAAGTCTGGCGCGCACGAGTAAAACTCCCGGCCGCACTCAGTTGCTGAATTTTTTTTCCCTGGATGATGAGCGACGCCTGGTCGACCTCCCCGGTTATGGCTACGCCAAGGTGGCCGAAAAGATCAAGCAACAGTGGCAGGGCGTCCTGGCAGACTATATCGAACACCGGAAATGCCTGCGCGGCATGATTCTGCTCATGGATATTCGCCACCCGCTGAAAGAGTTCGATCTGCAGATGCTCGATTGGAACATGCATAACGGTCTGTCGACCCACATACTGCTGACCAAGGCCGACAAACTCAAGCGGGGAGCCGCCAGCAGTGCCTTGCTCCAGGTCCGCCATGCTTTCAAGGATCATCCTGAAATCACTGTTCAGCTCTTCTCATCACTCAAAAAACAGGGTATCGACGAGGCCCATCAGATTCTCAACAGCTGGTTTGGTGTCGCGGAGAGTTGAGCCCAGAAAAAAAGAAGGCCCCACTGCCTAAAGGGGGAAGGCAGATGGGGCCATATCTTCCCGGATGGGGTTACCGAGAAGGGTAGGGCCGCAAGGGAGGGAAGCGGCCCTGTGTCGTAGATACGACGTATAACATAAGACTAAGCAGGTAATGTAAAGTTCCAGGACCATGATAATTTATCCGGCGGCCAGAAAGGACGGCCAAAAATACATTCTATCTTATTGTTTTTATTGTTTTTATTGACCAATATTGAATGACACCCAAACTGCCGACAGCACATGTGGGCACAATTACTCCGACTCAGCCAGATTTTCCAGGGATGTTTATCGGTATTTTGGATTTCAGGAAGATTTTTTTCCCGGAAAACAGGCAAACTCCACAACGAAACCGACCAGAATAACCAGAATCAAACCCTCATAGAGACTGAACCAGACCAGGGGAAGGCCAAGGGTAAAATACAACGCATAGCGAAATAGCCGATTTCGCTTCCAGATCGGTTCATCCACTAGTGCGCCTCATCCCAGTTATCACCGACCCCCAGCCCCACCACCAGCGGCACCGCCAGTTCCGCTGCTGATTCCATGTGCCTGCGCAATGCATTACTGGCGTCGTCCAGGGCATCCTCCCGCACCTCAAGCACCAGTTCATCGTGGACCTGCATAAGCAGTCTCGCTGGCGGCTTATCCGCCTGAATCCAGCCGTCCACTGCCAGCATCGCCCGCTTGATGATATCCGCCGCCGTGCCCTGCATGGGAGCATTGATCGCCGTGCGCTCCGCGGCCGTACGGCGCTGATGGTTACGCGCATTGATATCCGGCAGATACAGGCGCCGCCCAAACAGGGTTTCCACATATCCTCTGTCATGGGCCTCGGCGCGGGTACGCTCCATGAACTCCCTGACCCCGGGATAGCGTTGAAAATAGAGGTCGACATACTCCTGGGCGGCATTGCGCTCGATCCCCAGCTGTTTAGCCAGACCGAAGGCGGACATCCCGTAGATCAGGCCGAAATTGATGGCTTTTGCGGAACGGCGCTGCTCCAGCGTTACCTCATCCAGTGCTACACCGAACACCTCTGCCGCAGTGGCCTTGTGAATATCCTCACCGGCGGCGAATGCCTCAAGCAGGCCCTGGTCTCCGGACAGATGGGCCATGATGCGCAACTCGATCTGGGAATAATCGGCCGCCACCATCTTCCAGCCCTGCTCAGGTACAAAGGCCTGACGGATGCGTCGGCCGGCTTCGCTGCGGATCGGGATATTCTGCAGGTTGGGATCTGACGAGGAGAGCCGGCCGGTGGCGGCTACCGCCTGGTGATACGAGGTGTGCAACCGCCCGGTGTGCGGATCGATCATCTCCGGCAGCTTGTCGGTATAAGTGGATTTCAACTTGGAAAAGCCACGATGTTCCAATATCAGCGCCGGCAGTCCATGGCCCTGCTCAGCGAGCTCCACGAGTACCGATTCAGCCGTGGAAGGCGCTCCTTTAGGGGTTTTTGCCACGACCGGCAAGTTGAGTTCGTTGAAGAAAATCTCACCGATCTGCTTCGGGGAGCCAAGATTGAAGCTGTGTCCGGCAACCGCATAGGCCTGCTGCTCCAGCTCGTGCATTTCTTTGGCCAGTTCATGGCTCTGATGATTCAACATCTGTGTGTCGATCAACACGCCATTGCGCTCAATCCGGGAAAGCACCGGCACCAGACGAACCTCCAGGTCCAGGAACAGCCTGGCAAGTGACTCCACAGTTTCAAGCCTTGGCCAGAGCGCTTGATGCAGGCGCAGAGTGATATCCGCATCCTCCGCGGCATAGGGGCCTGCCTGCTCCAGTTCAATCTGATTGAAGGTGAGCTGATTCTTGCCTTTACCCGCAATATCCTCGAAGTGAATGGTCTCGTGATCCAGGTACTTTTTTGCCAGCGAATCCATGTCATGCCGGGTGGCGGTAGAATCCAGCACATAGGACTCGAGCATGGTGTCAAAGGCTATCCCCTGCAGCTCAATTCCATAATTGGCAAGGACGCTCATGTCATATTTCAGATTCTGGCCGACCTTTTTGCGCTTTGCATCCTCCAGCAGCGGCTTTAGCTGAGTAAGCACCCACTCACGCCCAAGTTGTTCTGGCGCACCGGGGTAGTCATGCGCAACGGGTACATAGGCCGCTTTGCCCGCCGCCACGGCAAAGGAGACACCCACCAATTCCGCCTGCATATAATCAAGACTGGTGGTCTCGGTATCAAATGCAAAAAGCTCCGCCTCTTTGAGTCGCTTCAGCCACTCTTTAAAGGTCGTTTCAGAGAGCACGATTTCATATTCCGTCGCCAGACGGGGGGCTTCCTCCTGCTCCTCTTCAGACTCACCTTCTCCCAGGGTCGACAGCAATCGACTTGCCTCCATGCGGGTGTAGTGTTCCCGCAACCTTTCGATATCGGCAGCAACCGGTACTAAATCCTTCGGGTTTCTATCCAGTTCGACATCCAGTTTGATAGTTGCCAACTCCCTGGAGAGGGGCAGCTGATCCAGGCTGCTGCGCAGGCTTTCCCCAATTTTCCCCTTGATCTGATCGGCATGGGCAATGAGATTGTCGAGGGAGCCATACTCCTGCAGCCATTTGGCGGCGGTTTTTGGCCCGCATTTGGGCACCCCTGGAATGTTGTCCACGGAATCACCCACCAGGGCCAGGTAATCGATGATCTGCTCCGGGGTCACTCCGAATTTGTCGATGACACCCTGCCGATCCGTAAAAGTCTCCGACATGGTGTTTACCAGGCTGATATGCTGATTCACCAGCTGGGCCATATCCTTGTCCCCGGTGGAGATCAAGGTATCCACTCCCAGCTCAGTCGCTTGCCTGGCCAGGGTGCCGATAACATCGTCCGCCTCCACACCCTCGACCATCAGCAAGGGCAATCCCATGGCCTTGATGATGTCGTGCAGAGGTTCTATCTGGCAGCGCAACTCTTCCGGCATGGGCGGCCGATGGGCTTTGTACTCCGGATAGATAACATTGCGAAAACTGCCTCCCGGGGCATCGAAAACCACCGCCATATAGTGCGGATTGTAATCATCGATCAGGCGTCGCAACATATTCAGCACCCCCACGATCGCACCGGTTGGCTCTCCCTTGGCGTTGGTCAATGGCGGCAGGGCGTGAAAGGCGCGAAACAGGTAGGACGATCCATCAACCAGGATAAAGGGCTTTGATGCAGACATGGGCATTGCCATTGAATTATGAGGATGAGGGTTGGGATGTTAGCGGATTATCACCCTGCTTGTCCCCTCTCCGACAGGCGAAGGACCGTTAGAGGATCAGCGTTTATTTTCCACACCAGCGCTCGACTTCGGCCTGCAACCCGGCGATATAACGTGCACGCTCATCATCTTCCAGATAACGTCGCTCGCCACTCTCGTCTGAATCGTAGATGCCTCCCGCATGGTTGAATCTTGCATAACGCCTTTTTGCCTGCTGGCACTTCTGCTTTCGGTCCGCCCTTTCTTGCTTCTGTTTTTCCGCAGCAGCCTGTTTTTTCTCCCGCTCTTCCCGATAGACATCGAGCAAACGCCGGCGCTTTGCATCACGCTCGGCCCGACCTGGCTGGGAATGGCCCGCTGCCGGGGCTGGCGTGAGATGGATCTGTTCAGATTTCTCCTCCGCCGGACGGTCGCCATAATGCGTACGGCCCTGCTCGTCTGTCCATTTATAGACAGCGGCTTCAACCAACTGACAGCAGGCCATCAGCAAAAGAACCTGTATGACTCGCCCCATTACACCCACTCCCGTTATCAACACCAGTAACAGATACTAACTGAACCAATCCCGGACACAAAAAAAAGGGCGCGAATGCGCCCTTTAAGTTGGGGGAGTTCAGGTTTTTGTTATTAGATTCCAGAACCTCGTGAACCGGTGAATTCCGGATAGGCCTCAAGCCCGCACTCTCCGATATCCACACCTTCGTACTCTTCCTCTTCACTGACCCGAATCCCCATCACCACCTTGATGATCATCCACACGATGAGGCTGGTGATAAAGGTCCAGGCAAAGATGGTGCCGAGGCCCAGCAGCTGTGCACTGAAGGTGGCTTCAGTATTGGAAAGCGGCACAGCCAGCAGACCCCACATGCCGACCACGCCGTGCACTGAGATTGCGCCCACTGGATCGTCGATCTTCACTTTGTCCATGGTGACGATGGCAAAGACCACCAGAACGCCGCCAATGGCGCCAACCAGTGTGGCCCACAACGGTGTAGGGGCCAAGGGCTCTGCCGTGATAGCAACCAGACCTGCCAGGGCGCCGTTGAGCGCCATGGTCAGATCAGCCTTGCCGAATAGCAGGCGGGCGGTAATCAGACCAGCCACCACACCACCCGCAGCTGCGGCATTGGTGTTGACGAAGACCGCGGCCACTGCATTGGCCTCCTCGATGTTGGAGAGCTTCAGCTCGGAGCCGCCGTTGAATCCAAACCAACCCAGCCAGAGAATGAAAGTTCCCAGCGTGGCCAAAGGCATATTCGAGCCTGGGATCGCGTTGACCCGTCCGTCTGCGGTGTACTTGCCTTTCCGGGCGCCAAGCAGCAGCACGCCTGCCAGAGCAGCGGAAGCGCCACACAGATGAACCACACCGGAACCGGCAAAGTCATTGAAACCGGCAGCATCCAGAAAACCGCCGCCCCACTTCCAGTAACCCTGCATCGGGTAGATGACGCCGGTCATGACCACCGCGAAGGCCAGGAAGGCCCACAGCTTCATGCGCTCGGCTACCGCACCGGAAACGATGGACATGGCTGTCGCCACGAATACCACCTGGAAGAAAAAGTCAGACATGGATGAATAGTAGGTCTCGCCGTTGCTGTCCAACACATCTTGGACGCTATTATCACCACCGAACATGAAACTGAGGTCCAGGTTCGGGATATAGCCGTTGCCCCCTGCAGCGCCCGGATACATGATGTTGTAGCCCATCAGCATGTACATGATGCAGGCGATGGCAAACAGGGCAATATTTTTAGTGAGGATTTCAGCGGTGTTCTTGGCTCGAACCAGACCGGCCTCGAGCATGGCGAACCCCGCCGCCATCCACATGACAAGCGCGCCGGATACCAGAAAGTAGAAGGTATCCAGGGCGTAACTGAGCTGTGTAATCGCTTCCACGTTACTTCTCCAGAAAAATGAGTCTTTAGTTACAGGGCTTCAGGACCGGTTTCCCCGGTGCGCACCCGAACCACCTGTTCTACGGGAGTGACGAAGATCTTGCCGTCACCGATCTTGCCTGTCTTGGCAGCACCGGTAATCGCCTCCACCACCTGGTCGACAACATCGTCATCGATGGCGATCTCAATCTTGATCTTGGGCAGAAAATCCACCACATATTCAGCGCCACGATAGAGTTCGGTGTGACCCTTCTGACGGCCAAACCCCTTGACCTCGGTCACCGTGATACCAGCCACCCCAACTTCGGAAAGCGCTTCACGGACATCATCCAGCTTGAATGGCTTGATGATTGCAGAAACCATTTTCATGTGAATTACTCCTTGCTTCACCCACCCGTTTGATAACTGGCAGGTGTTTGATTAGGTTTGACGGTTTGTCTTAGAAGGTTTTGCTCCAGGAGACAAAGAACTTCATGTCATCATTGTCTATATCCGTATCGGAAAGACTGAGTGTGACATCACCGAAATCACCCGCGCTCTTCGACAGGTCAGCCTGGTAATGGGTGTAATCCAAATCAGCACCACCTACCCCATCGTCTTCCCATGAGTAGCTTCCAAGGGTAAGGCCGACCGAAAAATCCTGTGGCAGATCAAAGCTGGCACCAACGTAGTAGTACAGATCCCCTTCGATAAAGGTCTCGGCTGCAGCGGTCTCTTCAACATCACTCGATACGGTGTAGTTCAAACCGGCACTCAAGAACTGCCAGCTACCGCTGAGGGCCAGTTCGAGAAAATTCGCATCATCATCTTGGTCATAGGTGTAATAAATCAGTCCGGCGTCATATCCGAAGTCACCGACCTTGCCTGCATAGCCACCATAGAGATCCAGTTCATAAGAGGTTTCACAACAAGCGCCAAAATCCACATTGGACACCCAGGTTCCGGCATACAAACCAGAAGCGTCGCTCCAGTCCAAACCACCGGAAATGGCTGCTGCATCACTGGTTTGGCTGATACCGCGCCAAATATAGTTACTGGTTGCCCCGATATTCATGCTGACCTCAGCCATCGTCACAGTCGACATGCCCAGCATTGCAACGCCACAGGCCATGGCAAGTTTATTTCATCTTCATCTTCATCTTCGATACCTCTAAAAATATAAAAAAACTTTTTTAATGAATTCATTTCCATGTGCTCGTTCACCAAAAACAACACAGATTCACATCGACAAATGCAGGAGTTATGCCAATTATATTTATATCAAGAATATCATATGGTTATTGATTTTTTCAGGGCTATTACTGGTATGTTAAAGTTCTCTGATGCACCACAAAGGCATACAAATAAAGAGGATGCACCATTATTGCGCACCACCATGGTGCGCTCGCCCTCATTCATCATCAAGCTGACTGGACAACGCCGCTCATCGCCGCTAATGTCACATCTATGATTGATCCAAAAACATTTGATGAGCTGGCAGACCGACTGGCGGGCAGCCTGCCTGGCGGAATGCAGATACTGCAGGATGACCTGAAAAAAAATCTGCATGCCAATCTACAGGCAGGACTGGCTAAACTTGACCTGGTTACCAGAGAAGAGTTTGATGTGCAGTCGGCGGTATTGGCCCGCACCCGGGAAAAACTGACCCGCCTCGAAAAACAGCTGGATGAACTGGAAAAGCGCCTTGCGTGAGCCTGGCCTGGCATTCGTTCCCTTGAATCCAGATGCTCCAGATTCCAAACCCTGGCGTATTGATCCCAGGTAACCCTTTGCGACAGTTCCCGCAAACTCATCAGATGCACGCATTTCGCTTGCCATCCATGGAAGGGCGCCGTGTCACTGGCCATCCTGTATTCTCGAGCTCAGTCCGGGGTTGAAGCCCCACTGGTAACCATTGAGGTCCATCTCGCGAATGGCCTGCCCAGCCTGTCGATTGTCGGTCTGCCGGAAATGGCGGTCCGGGAGAGCAAGGATCGGGCGCGCGGCGCACTGCTCAACAGCCATTTCGAATTTCCCGCCAGACGCATCACCATCAATCTTGCGCCCGCCGACCTGCCCAAGGAGGGAGGGCGTTACGATCTACCCATCGCCCTTGGGATTCTCGCCGCTTCCGGCCAGCTCCCCAAAGAGGCGCTGCAGCACTATGAATTTGCAGGCGAACTGGCCTTGTCGGGTGAACTGCGTTGCGTAAAAGGCATGTTGCCTGCAGCCATGGCAGCCCGCGAGGCCGGTAGAGGCCTGATTCTGCCCCGGGGAAATGCAGCTGAGGCGGCACTCGTAAATGAGCTCGAATGCTTTCCGGCTGGCCATCTGCTGGAGGTCTGCGCCCATCTCACCGGGGCCACTCAGCTCCCTCTGTGGCAACCGCAAGCGCATTCAACCGAGGCGGCGGCCCAGCCCGATCTGGCCGATGTGTATGGCCAGCAGCAGGCTAAGCGCGCACTCGAAATCGCCGCGGCCGGCGCCCATTCCCTGCTCTACCTGGGACCACCCGGAACCGGCAAGTCGATGCTGGCTTCCCGCCTGCCGGGAATTCTGCCCGACATGACCGAACAGGAAGCACTGGAAAGTGCTGCGATTCGCTCGGTAGCGAACAAGCCATTCAACCAGAGCAAATGGTTGCAACGGCCATTTCGTTCACCGCATCACACAGCCTCGGCAGTTGCCCTGGTAGGGGGAGGCAGCAACCCCAGACCCGGAGAGATATCCCTGGCGCATCATGGCGTGCTGTTTCTGGACGAACTGCCGGAATTTGAGCGGCGGGTGCTGGAAGTGCTCAGGGAACCCATGGAGACCGGCCGGGTCACCATCTCCAGGGCCAGCCAGCAGGCCGAATACCCCGCCCGATTCCAGCTGATTGCTGCGATGAATCCCTGTCCCTGCGGCCATCTGGGAGACGGTACCAGCCGCTGCCATTGCAGCAGCGAAAAGATTGCCCGCTACCGCAGCCGTATCTCAGGACCCTTGCTGGATCGGATTGACATGCATGTCGAAGTGCCCCGGCAGGCGGCACCTTTCAACGCCACCCCGTCCGCACCCACCGGGGAACGCAGCAGCGTTGTGCGTGAGCGCGTGACAATCGCACGCCAGCGGCAAAACCACCGCCAGCAGAAACCCAATCAGGCCCTGGAAGGAAGAGAAGTGGAAAAATTCGCCGCACCCGATGCAGCCAGTCAGGCCCTGCTGCGCCAGGCGATGGACCGACTCGGACTCTCGATGAGAGCCTACCACCGGGTCTTGAAAGTGGCCCGCACCATCGCAGACCTCGAAGGCGTTGAGGGCGTCAGGACGCACCACATCAGCGAGGCAATCAGCCTGCGCCGGCTGGATCGTCCCATGCCTGGCGACACTTTTTCGACATGAGCCGCAACTCATTTTAAACTTCTCGCCATGTTGCGCTTTGATCACCTAAGTCTCCGCCGAGGCACCAAACTCCTTTTCAGTGATGCATGCTTCACCCTGCATGCCGGCTGGAAGATCGGCATAACCGGCGGTAACGGCACCGGCAAGTCGAGTCTGTTCAGCCTGATTCAGCGACAGTTGCAGTCTGACGAGGGACAACTCACGCTGCCACCGAATCTGCAGATTGCCCATGTCGCCCAGGAAACACCCGCCATTGAGCGGGCGGCGATTGAAACTGTCATCGACGGCGACCAGGAACTCAGGCGGGTTGAAGCTCAGCTGCTGGACGCTGAGAGAACCCATGATGCGGTAAACCAGGCCAGGCTGCACGATCAGCTACAGTCCATCAATGGCTATAGCGCCAACGCCCGCGCCGGCCAACTCATGCATGGCCTGGGTTTCACCACCACGGAAGAACAATACCCGGTCAGCAGCTTTTCCGGTGGCTGGCGCATGCGCCTCAATCTGGCCCAGGCCCTGATGTGCCGCTCGGATCTTCTGTTGCTCGACGAGCCGACCAACCACCTCGATCTCGATGCAGTGCTATGGCTCGAGCAATGGTTGCGCAGCTATTCCGGCACCCTGCTGCTGATCTCCCATGATCGCGAATTTATCGATCGGGTGGCCGACCATATCGTACATATAGAGCAGCAGAGCGCCCAGCTCTATACCGGCAACTACTCGACTTTTGAGCAGACCCGGGCTGCGCGCCTCTCCAACCAGTTGCAGGAGTATGAAAAACAGCAGCGTGAGATTGCTCATATCCGGGAATACGTTGACCGCTTCCGGGCCCAGGCCACCAAAGCCCGGCAGGCGCAGAGCCGACTGAAGGCATTGGAGCGTATGGAGCTGATCAGCCCGGCCCATGTGGATTCACCCTTTCACTTTCGTTTTCTCGAGCCCGAGAAAATCCCTCACCCACTGTTGCAGCTCGATGCTGCAGACGCGGGCTATGACGGGAAGACCATCATCACCCGGGTCAGCGGCTCGATTGAACCGGGCGATCGCATTGGGTTGCTTGGACCCAATGGCGCGGGTAAATCCACCCTGATCAAATTGCTCGCCGGTTCACTCTCACCCATGGCCGGAAAGCTGCTCCCTGCCCAGGATCTGCAGATCGGCTATTTTGCCCAGCATCAACTCGAACAACTCGATCCACAGGCCAGCCCCCTGCTCCATCTGCAGCGCATCGATCCCAAGGCGAGCGAACAGTTGCTGCGTAACTTTCTCGGGGGGTTTGGTTTTGACGGCGACCGCGCTCTGGAGCAGGTTGCCCCTTTCTCCGGCGGAGAAAAGGCGCGTCTGGTGCTGGCCCTGCTGGTGTATCAGCGCCCCAACCTGCTGTTGCTGGATGAGCCCACCAATCACCTGGATCTTGAGATGCGCCACGCGCTGGGGCAGGCGCTGCAGGACTTTTCCGGCGCCATGGTGATTGTCTCTCATGACCGACATCTACTGCGCATCACCACCGACCAGCTTTGGCTGGTGCATAACGGTGGAGTGGAGGAATTTGAGGATGACCTGGATGCCTACCCGGCGTGGCTGGCTGAGCAGCGGCGAAGTCTCGGAGACGGCAACAAGCAAGCCACCGAGGGGGCGCATACGGCAGGTGCGCGTAAAGAGCGCAAGCGCCTTGCGGCCGAACAACGACGCAAGTTCCAACCCTTGAAAAACAACTTGAGAAAGCTGGAAATTGACCTGGAAAAACATCATCATCGACAGCAGGAACTTGAGATCCTGCTGGCTGACAGTGAGCTCTACCAGGAACATCGTAAAGGGGAATTAAAACAACGCCTGACGGAAAAAGCGGCAGTTGACCGCCTGGTGCAGGAAACGGAACAGGATTGGCTGGAAATCAGTGAGAAATTGGAGGCTGCACAGATCACAGAAACATATTAAAGTAGGCAGACAAGGGCGTTGTGGTTTTACGCTCACGCCGGTTGGCCAATGATTGGCCACTAGCTTGCAGATGATTGGTGTATTGGTCATGTGTGAGCGTAATTACGAACAATGCACTTTTCAGAGAGTTAGACATGAATATCTATGTTGGAAACCTGAGCTGGTCCGTAACTGATGACGAGTTGCGAGAACTTTTTGCAGAATTCGGCGAAATTTCATCCGCCAATGTCATTATGGATAAATTTTCTGGTCGCTCGAAAGGTTTCGGTTTTGTTGAAATGCCCAATGACAGTGATGCGGAATCAGCTATCGAAGCTTTGAATGACAAAGAGGTTAGTGGGCGCAATCTTCGCGTCAATCAAGCCAAACCGCGTGAGGACCGCCCCCGCCGCCCCCGGCATTAATTGTCTTCTTCAAAATACCACTGCTCCCGATATACAGACCCTTTTGCTATATCGGGGGTTGTGTGGCCCCTCTGTACATCTGAAACCCATACTGCAATGCCATGAAGACGCTGCTGTCCGCCTTTCTTGTTCTGTTGCTGGCCTTTTTGGCCTGGCCTTTCACTGTCATCTACCGGCTCGATCAGGCGCTCATCGAGAATGATCGACAGGCGCTTGAACTTCTGTTGGATGTGGAGTCGATACAACAAGAGATCAAACGCAAGATGAACAAGAACGTCGAGAGCACCATTGGAGATGTTTCGAACAGCTTCGTGGAGTGGCTGCAGAGCGGTATTCAACACTTAGGAAATGACGCCATTGAGAGTATGGTGAACCTTGATTGGGTGATTTCACAGCTGCGCTCCAAAAACCCGGATAAACGGCGCGGCGGTTTTTTCGAGCACCTCAGTTACGCTTTTTTTGATAGCCCCGACGGTCTGCTGTTACGAATTGGAGAACTGGGCGAAAACCCTGTACATGCCAGGCTGACGCTGCATAAGACGGAATGGCGTATCTCCGCAATTTACAATTAACCCCAGACGCCCCGCATCCTCCGCCAAGCCCTTCCAGGGCGACCTGAAAACTCGCTTCTAAAGAATTTTGTTCATCTGCCGCTCAACGAACATACCAATTGTCTTCTAGATTTCTGAAGCCAGCCACATGCTTAAAATTACCGGGTCTCGCCAAAGCCAAACACCGTCAAATGGCCCTAGATCAGACCTGATTTCGTATGAGGATTACACGATGACGGATCAACTAAGTTTCACAAAAATGCTGTTTGAGGTCTGCCCGACCGGCATGCTGGCGTTGGATCAGGACACCTGCATCCGCTGGCTCAATCCCGCTCTGGAGAAGATGCTCAATCTTTCTGGCGATGAGTTGATCGGCAAAGACAAAAGCACGCTGCCCAGAGAACTGCATGCCCTGTTCGATGATACCGATGTCCTGCATCTCTCTCTCAGCAACAATGGGGAACGCTGGTTGCAGCGGGACGTGCGCAATATAGCCGATGGTGAAGACCAGCCATTTCAAATCCATTTTTATCAGGATATAAGCGGTCAGATCGTCTCCCAGCAGGAGACCGATCTGTTGCGCCAACAGGTCCAGGAACTGACCATTACCGACGAGCTTACCGGACTCGCCAATCGTCGCGCTGCAGTGCAGGCCCTGGCGGTACAGGTTACCCGCAGCCGCCGCTATGGCAACCCATTGACCCTGGGGGCAGCCTATATCAGCCTTCCAAACATGCCGGGAGACAGCCTGCCGGACTCTACTGTGCTGACCTTCTCCCATTATCTAAGGGAGCGACTACGCTGGGCTGATACCATCGGCCGGTATGAGGATGACATTTTCATGCTCGTGATGCCCGAGACGAGCCTGGAAGATGCATTAAATCTGCTTCGTCAAATTGAACAAGAGTGTAAGGATGGCGCCTTGAAAGGATTGGAAACTGGGTTATATCCAGAAATCCGGGTCAGCGCATCGGCCTGGGAGAAAGGTGATGACCCTCAGCGGCTGATGCGCCGTACTTTGCAGATCCTTAAAGCATAATGCCGATTGAACAACCCCTGGCGCAGAGCTGGATCGTGCAACACCGCTAACCCTACTTACAGACTGCTGTGTGATCAGAAACATCTGATCAGCTTGCCCGATGAACTCGACAACAATGGATTTGTTAATCCGGAACAAACTGACGATTCAGCTGCCGCCAGGCGTTCGCTTGATGGCATCCGGCCCATCCCATCATTTAACCCATGCAGGGATGCCGGAGAACCATACGGGTTAACCGGCAATGCCCACACCAAGTCAACCAATTTCATTTAGTGATGGCATCAGCCGCAAGGATCTGAAAACCATCCGCAATCGCTTCCTCAAACTTCATCTTGAGCGATTACGGCGCATTCTCGGAGAATTGAATCCCGCCAAGCAGGACTTCATAGAACTGCTGCCTTTACTCTTTCACATTAACCATCCGATACTGCCGGGATATGTAAAAAGCGAGACGCCCCAGGGCCTTCCTGAGTACAGTCCGACAAAGCGCGCCCTGGACGCAGCCCGGAAACTCAGCCGCAGCTTTCAATACAAACGACGCGCGCGACGCCTGTTTGATATCGAAGCACTCTATTTGATGGGCAGTACCGGGACTATCGGACAATCATCAGACAGCGACTTTGATCTATGGCTCTGCCATAGCCCCTCCCTCAGTAACGACAAGCGGGACCTGCTGCAACAAAAAGCGCAACTGATCGAGCAGGCCGCCGCTGATCTCAACCTGGAACTACACATCTTCCTGATCAATCCAGAGCTGTTCCGCCTGGGTCATAAGGACAAACTCTCACCCGAAAGCAGCGGCAGCACTCAACACAATCTGCTGTTGGAAGAATTTTATCGCAGCGCGATATTGCTGGCCGGACGCTATCCACTCTGGTGGCTGGTGCCGCCAGATCAGGAACTGCACTACCAGGCTTATACCGAGAACCTGCTGCACAATCGGTTCGTAAAAAGCGGCGAAACATTGGACCTGGGCGGGCTTGACCAGGTGCCAGCAGAAGAGTTTTTTGGCGCAGCACTCTGGCAGCTCTATAAAGGGATTGACTCACCTTACAAATCGATCCTGAAAATCTTTCTCATGGAAGCCTACAGCCGGGACTTCCCTCATCCGCTCTGGATTGCACAGCAAGCGAAGCAGGCGATTTACGAGGATAAAGCGGACCTGAAACAGCTGGATGCCTATATACTGTTATATAACAGGGTTGAGGCCTATTTAGCTGACATCAATGATCATGAGCGACTGGAACTCGCCCGCCGCAGTTTCTACTTCAAGGTCGGCGAAAAATTAAGCCGCGACTCCCATTTACAACACTGGCGCAGAGAAGCCCTGTTTGAGATGACCCGGCAGTGGGGGTGGGGGCAATCCCAACTGCAGACACTCGATACACGGGCCGAGTGGAAGATCGACCAAGTGATCATTGAGCGCAATGTATTGGTTGGCGTGCTTTCACGCAGCTATCGGCTGCTCACCGATTTCGCGCGCAAATACGCCACCCAGAGCCGGATCGATCCCATGGAACTGAATCTGCTGGGCCGCAAACTATTCACCGCGCTGGATCACCGTCCCGGTAAAATCGATCACATCAATCCCGGCATCTCACATAATCTTGCTGAAGAACATCTGTCACTGCATCACCGCCCCTCAGGCAATGGTGGGCTTGCCTGGATGCTTTTTCGAGGCTCGGTCGACTTAGAGCAGGTTACCGATCACCGCCCGATCAAAATCACCACTAACCTGATCGAGAACCTGCTCTGGAGTCATCTCAATCAAGTCTGGGGCAGCAATACAAGGATTTCACTCTATCCTGAAGACTGCATCGTCTCGCGGCGAGAACTGCTCGATCTGCACAGAAGCCTGCTGCGGCTCTACCCCAGGCAGGAGATGCCCTCAGCTTCCATGCAGGCGCTCTCACAGAGCGCAACCGCAATTAAGGTGTCGCTGTTCATCAATATCGGCATTGACCCGCTCGAGCATCTGTCAAAAGAGGGGAAACAGCTCACCAGCGACCGTCACGACCCCTTCAGCTTTTCCTCCACGCGCAGCAACCTGGTACTGAACCTGGAGGAGTTATTGCAAACCAGCTGGGGAGAGCTGCTGATATCCAGACGGGATGGCCCGGAAGGCCTGCTTGACGCCCTGTGTAACACCCTTAACCTGCTGGACAGCAGCGGCAAACATCGGCCACAAGTCGTTGCGCACTGTTTTTCTTCGATTAAAGGCAGCCAGATCGCGGCCCGCGTTGTCGAGCTGTTTACCAACATCACAGGGTACTTTACTTCGACATCACGGCAGAATGGTCGTTACGCCTTCCAGTTGGCCAGGGAATTTTTCATCGTACAAAAGCAGCGCAAGGGATTTCAATGGCGCAGCCTCGAATCCTTCGACAGCCTGCTGGAAGAGCTGACACAGCCCCAGCCGGACTTTCGCGGACTGGAATTTGATCCGGAGATCCTGCAGGACACCCCATACCCCACACTCTATCGCCACAACCTCTCCGGCGTCATTCAGCTCTTTTATCACAGCCAGCCACACCAGATGCAGATCTATCTGCTGGATGAACAGGGGGCGCTGTTCCAGCAAACCATGTCCGTGGACAGCCCCCGATTTCTGATGCTGCAACAGAGACGCTTCCTGAACAGCCTGCAACAACTACGCAATCTGATGCCCGGCAGCAGTGACAATCTGCTCAAGGAACCGGAGTTTTACGAACTCAGCAAGGAGCCTAAGGGAAACTGGGTTTGCAACCCGAGGCGCGTTCCGCTTACCCGCCCGGACGATTACATGGAGCTGACCCTGGTAACCGACAGCCTTGACGCTTCTGCCCATACTTTGTCACTCATCTGCGGCGACCGGGATTTCAACCAGATCGAATATGGAGCTGAGATCTACCAAGCCACCGCAAGTTATTTACAGTCACTGCGGGAGGGTAATGAGAACTACCCCATCTACCTCACGTCACTCAGGTTTTCCGGCTTGCAGATCATCGATCCTCCGCGTACTGTTGAGTTATTGAACCTGAAAAAACGTGTGGAGGAGCGGCTCAATCGTCTCTGACCGGCTGCTTCAGGTCATGCATGCGAAATGCATACAGAATCAATCCCTCCTGGAACAACAGACGCCAGGAGGATATAGCTACCCAAACAAATATATCGGACCATTCTAAAGATGAGCTGTTGGCCCCGCTACCTTCTCTGGCTGATCATCACCACGCTTGGCTGCATCAATCTCTTGTCGGCATGCGGCCAGAAAGGACCGCTCTATCTTCCTGACCAGGAACAGCAGGAAACGAGCCGACCGAGACTAGTCCCCATGAAACTCCACTTCACCAAGATGCAGGGCCTTGGTAACGATTTTGTGGTGTTTGACGCCATAAACCAGACTATTCGGCTGGATCAGGCTCAATATCGCCTTATCGCCGATCGTCATTTCGGCATCGGCTGCGATCAGATTCTGCTCATTGAACGGCCGCGCCTGGCTGATACGGACTTCCACTACCGGATCTTCAATGCTGACGGATCGGAAGTGGAACAGTGTGGCAATGGCGCTCGCTGCTTTGCCCGCTTTGTCAGTGACAAGGGGCTTACCGGCAAGCAACGGATTCCGGTAGGCACCGCTGCGGGAAGGATCGTGTTGCAACTGGAGCACAACGGTCAGGTGACGGTGGACATGGGGGTCCCCGTTCTGGAGCCGGCGTCGATCCCTTTTCATGCGCCAGCCCGGGCGTTGACCTATCCGCTGCAATTGCCGCATGAGACGCTCACGATCAGCGCGGTTTCCATGGGCAACCCACATGCGATCCTGCAGGTGGATGCAGTGGAATCTGCCGACGTCGCTCGGCTGGGCCCGTTGATAGAAAATCATCCTGACTTCCCGAAGCGAGTCAATGCAGGATTCATGCAACGGCTGGATCCGGAACAGAATCAAACTGCGTGTCTATGAACGGGGCAGCGGTGAAACACTCGCATGCGGCACCGGGGCCTGTGCCGCCGTGGTGGCCGGACAACTGCTGGGGATTCTCAATCGACGGGTAGAAGTTCAACTCCCAGGAGGCCAACTTGTGGTAGAGTGGCAGGGTGAAGGTAACCCCGTTGTGATGAGCGGCCCGGCAGAGGCCGTGTTCGAAGGAAACATCGAACTATGAACCAACAAGAAACCAAGTCAGAAAATCAATGGCCCGACAATTTTGAGGCTGAGGTCATACGCTATCTGAACGTGCACCCGGATTTTTTTACTAAACACCCACTGATACTGCGGGACATGGAGATTCCCCATGAGAGTGGCGGCGCCGTCTCGCTGATCGAAAAGCAGGTGGAGATGCTGCGCAGTCAGATCCAGAGCTATCAGAACAGCATGGAAGAGCTGGTGGAAGTGGCGAGAAACAACGACACACTGCAGAACCGCATGCACCGGCTTACCCTGGAGTTGATTGATGCGGCCACTTTTGATGAGGTGTTGAACGCCCTGGAGGATGAACTGCATGATGACTTTCAAGCCGATGCGGTAGAGCTGCGACTCTTCTCATCCACGCAGCTGAAAGATCATCTGGATGCTGAGTTGCCAGACCACAGCTCCACCTTCGAGGAGTTTTTCAACAACAATAAACCGATCTGCGGCCCCCTGGCCAGAGAGCAGATGGATTTCATCTTTGGCGCAGAGGGAGACCAGATTACCTCCGCCGCGCTGATCCCGCTGAAGAATGACGGCGTGCTGGGTCTGCTCGCCATCGGCAGCCGCGATCCAAAGCGGTTCGTGCCTCACCACGGCACTGAATTTCTCACCCATCTGGGTGAGATCATCAGCCGAACCCTGCAAGCCGTCTCGCTGCCTGGTATCTGAGAAATTCAGTCAGTGCCTCAGGCTGATTCCCTGTACCACTGGCTGGATCGATTTCTCGACCATCTCCACCATGAAAGGCGGCTTTCACCGCGCACGCTGGAGAGTTACGCCAGAGACCTCAAGCAGGTTATTGCATGGTTGTCAGAGCAGGGCATTGCTGACTGGAAGGGATTGAATCAACACCTGACCCGCAACTATCTCGCTTATCGTCATCGGCGCGGCCTCGCCCCCAAAAGCCTGCACCGTGAACTCTCCAGTCTGCGCAGCCTGTTCCGTTATCTACTGCGCGAGGGAGAAGTAGAATCCAATCCTGCGCAAGGGGTGCGCGCACCCAAGGTCCGCAGAAAACTGCCCACCACCCTGGATGTTGACCAGATCAGCCACTTGCTCGACATCCGGGACGCTTCACCGCAGGCCTTGCGGGATCTGGCGATCATGGAGCTCTTCTACTCCTCCGGGCTTAGACTGGCTGAACTGATCAGCCTCAACCTGGGCGATATCGATCCACAGGATGCCATGGTGGAAGTCACCGGCAAAGGCGCCAAGACCCGCCGGGTGCCGGTTGGCAGCAAGGCGCGGGAAGCCCTGGCAAACTGGTTACGCATCCGCCCCCAGATGGCGGAAAACGCAGAGATGGCCCTGTTCGTGGGAGTACGGGGCAGGCGCATCAGCCGCAGCATGGTGCAGAAGCGGCTTCACTACTGGTCCATCGCACAAAATGCTCCGCGCAACATTCACCCGCATCTGCTGCGCCACTCCTTCGCCAGCCACCTGCTGGAGTCTTCCGGCGATCTGCGCGCGGTGCAGGAACTGCTCGGTCACGCCAATATCAGCACCACCCAGATCTACACCCACCTGGATTTCCAGCATCTGGCGGAGGTCTACGACAAGGCGCATCCGAGGGCGCGCAAGCCGAGTTCCGGAAAAAAATAAAGGGGCGGCTTCAGCCGCCCCTTCGCCTGCGAGTGCAATCGCTCTGGCTTTCTCAGTACAGGGTCTCGAAGCTACCGTCCACGTAGCGGATCAACAACACCCCATCGACCTCATAGAGCGTACCCACATTGACCCCATCCACCGACAGATCACCCGAGATGGGAAGGGTATCCGTCGCTGCCGTGACCAGGATGGAGGCGCCATCCGGATTGGTCACCGTGACAGTATCGAGGAACGGATCGACACCGCTGGCATCGTCACCATCCACCTTGACCGTATTGAAGGTGATGCTGTTACCGTCATGGATCAGGGTTAGGATGGCGCTTCCGCCGTCCAGATCGGTACGATCCACCGTCACCACTGCGGTGGTATCGGGATAGCCATCCAGCACCAGGTCCAAGGTGGCTGTCAGGGTTGCCTCGACATAGTTGTCTGCGGTTTCGAAATCGCCAAACTCAACGTACCCAGAATACCAAGTTGTTGATGATGACGCGTCATAAAAGACATAGAAATCACCGACGTATATTGCATCACTGAAGAGATCATTGGCAAAGTAATCCTGCGTTAAAAGAACGTCACCGGGTACACATATATATCCCATCTCGACCGTCTGAGCACAAGTTTGATCAGACCAAGGGTCATAAGAACCCCAAATCAATGTCACTCCATTTGCACTGGCATACGCTTCGAATCCAAAAACATCCCATGCCTTGGAATCATATATCCACAGCCAAGACTCATGTTCCAAAAAGGCAATGGTGTCAAAGCTGGCCGCATTGTTGACAGTCAACCCCAGGTCGGCGGAAAAGCTGTCATTCGTGTCTGCGAACACACCATTCAGGGTCACCTCGCTTAGACTCAATGGGTTGGGATCCGTCGGATCGTCCGCACTGTCGACGCTCAACTCGATCAACTCGATGGTTGTAGCACCGGTAAAACTGGCGCCAGTCGCCAAATCGGTGATCGAGACATTGCCATTAAACGACAGGCCAGTGGGTAACGAATCACCCGTCAGATTCAGGGGGTTGATCGGTTCTGGAATCAATGGGATGGAACCGTCCTGCGTCATCGTCAGGTCCATGTCGTTGAAGCCGATAGCCGTCTCGGAATTCGCTACAGAACCGGTGACAGCTAAGGTCACCTCGCTCAGGGTAAAGGCCTGACCCGCAATGATATCGGCCGCCGGCAGATTACTGACCAGCGTCAGATCCATGTCGACGCCACTGACATTGTCGACCGTCAGGCTGATCACCAGTCCCCCGGTATCCGACACCGACAGTGTGAAGGTCACCTGACCGATCGAAATACCACCATCGTAGATCTCCGCAATGAACTCGGTATCGAGCACAAGCGCATCGCTGAGCGCCAACTCTGTGGTCTTGACATTGATCGCCTCCACCACCAGGCCCACGAACTCCATCAGCGCTTGGGTGTTGTTATTCACCACCGTGCTGGTCAGGTCGAGGTCCGCCTTGAATACACTGGCTGGAGATTCCAACTCTTGGATGCTGCTCGCCAAGGTCCGGATCTCGCTCACCAGCGCCTTGGCCTGCTCCACATCGCTCAACAGCGCCGCATCAGTCGGTTCCGGATTATAATCATCTACCTCGCCATCGCCGTCCAAATCTTGGAGATCAGCTTCGATGGTCGCCAACACCTGATCGAGCACCAGGGAATCGATCCCCGAGGCTGAGGCCTGCTCTGCTACCGATTCGATGATGCTGATGATGCTGATGGCATCAGTCCCATCGAACAGGCCGTCCGCGAAGCTGTCCGCGAGCGCCTGCAGGCCCGCCGTCAAATCGGTCGCTTCGAACATCAGGGCGCCGAGTCCGGCGGTGAAGGCCGAATAGACCAGTTCTGAATCAGATGACGTGTCAACGGCGGTCGCATCGGTGATGTCCACCGGTGAGACGTTCAGCACGTCCAGTCCCACCATCTGGCTGATCTCGGAGGTGGCGAGCTTGACGTTATCCGCAGTGTATGCCCCCAGCACCGGGACACGACTCGCGGCCATGTGGGTCAAGGGGGTGATTTGAGCGCTTACCGAATCGCCATCCTGTACGACCGGCAGCAGGGCCATCATGCTGTACGAGGCAGGCAGAAACATGGTGCTGCCGAATAGGACACCACCGCAATCGGGCTGCACATCACAGAGCATCTGAGTGCTGGTGCCATCTGCAGACAGAGTCAGGCGAATCACCCCACCCGCATAGGCATCCCCGATGTCGAGATTGTAGTCGCCTGATGCATCGGTAGTCGCGGATCCTACCTGGCGCAGCACATTACCGTTGCTATCCAGTTCCTCCGCGGTCACCGCGCCGTTGATCACAATGCCCTTGGCGACCTTACCCGAGGTATCCCCGTCGAAAGTGGCCGTTGTGGTGGAGTCATCATCCCCACCACCTCCACCACAGCCAGCGAGTCCTACAGCCATTGAAATGGCGATAGCCGCCAAGGTATTTTTAATAGCGTCCCTTTGCATTTCCATATCTTCTCCCCTTATATCTGATTGGCGATCAAAAGCTATTTCCAGGAACAGGACCAGTCCCGGCCAATCAATAAATCGAATTTCTTAGTCCATAATCCCTGAAAATAACGATTTTCTGCCCAGTAACCATAGTAGATTTTCAATAAGCAAACCAAGCAATAAAATCTATAGCAAGTTCTGTTAATATTTATCCCTAAATTTTATATGCCTTTAAATACACAAGGAAGTCTCCTCATGCTGAAAATACTCTACGCTTCCCTCTTGCTGTTAGGCATGATCAGTGAGGGAGGAGCAACAGAGGCCTACTTAAGGTTCGATTCCTATAATTATGCTGAACCCACATCTATCAACTCATTTCTCAATGAATTCAACGGGAGCTTTGAGGGTGGGACACAGGCCTTCGCTCATGAATGGCTGGAAACAGGGGCGCGTGTGGGTGACTGGGAACTAGGTATTTTCACCCGATATGATCACGACTTAACTTTTAGTGAAGACCTGGCTGAACTCTACTACTTATCCACCAACAAACTGGCTCTTGAAATCGGCAAAACTTTTCAGCTAGATCTATCCACCAGACACTACAAGACGGATGGCCTGCGCATAGGGCGCCATTTCGAGATTGCTGAGTCATTGAACCTTGCCATAGGCCTGTCATATCTACGTGGATTACAACTCACTGACGGATACCTCTCTGGAGAGGCCACGGCCATCTCGAAAAACGACTATGAGTTCACTTTCCATACTGATTACTATTACAGCGAAGACCCTTTGTTTGACAGGGTCGTGCAATCACCTGACGGCTGGGGGTACAGCATGGACCTGTCTGCAGACTGGAGACCAATCTCCCTGCTGGAGGTCAATCTCGAAGTTAAGGATCTGTTTGGCAGGCTATTCTGGCAGCAGGCGCCGCATACTGTCGCCGACGCCAGCTCCGACAACAAAAACTACGACGATGACGGGTATGTAAAATTCCTGTCGACCCTCAAAGGCCTGGAAGACTATCATGACTATACACAAGACTTAAACAGCTGGGGTTCAATCTCAGCCGATTATCAGATCATGCAAGACATCGGCTTGCTCTATCAGGGTGATTTTACTGCTGAAACCTATTTTTCAGGTTTTGGTGTCCGCTATTCATTCAACCCTACCCGTATAACAGCTCTCCTCTACTATCCCGAAACTGAAGTTATCGAATTCAATCACACCGATAAATACTGGAAGATCAGACTGGCCAGCGATGCCTTCACCCTGAATCAAGCCAATCTTTTACGCATCGCGGGATATCTGAGCTATCCATTTTAAGCGATGGGGGGCGGCTTGTTTCACGCAGCATTTCTCACCCTCTGGACAGTCAGGTACAATTAGCTGTTTGTACATTATTGATGCAGGTATTTGGTGGAGCAATTCAGAGGCACAACCATTCTTTCAGTGCGCCGTAACGGCAAGGTGGTGATCGGGGGTGATGGCCAGGTCTCCCTTGGCAACACCGTCATGAAGGGCAATGCGCGTAAGGTGCGCACCTTACACAAAGGCGCTGTAATTGCGGGCTTCGCCGGCGCCACCGCTGATGCATTCACCCTGTTTGAGCGCTTTGAGGCCAAACTGGAAAAACACCATGGGCACCTGACCCGGGCAGCGGTAGAGATGGCCAAAGACTGGCGCACCGACCGCATGCTGCGCCGCCTGGAAGCCCTGCTCTGCGTGGCCGACGCCAAGGCCTCGCTGATTATCTCCGGCACAGGTGATGTCATCGAACCGGAGCACAGCCTGATGGCGATCGGTTCCGGCGGCGCTTTCGCCCAGGCTGCCGCCCGCGCACTGCTGAGCGAGACAGAACTGGGGGCCCGTGAAATTGTCGAAAAGGGACTCCATATCGCTGCAGATATCTGCATCTACACCAACCACAACCTGGTTCTTGAAGAGCTCGACAGCGACCATTAACAGGCCCTAACAATATGTCGGAAATCACACCCCAGCAGATCGTTGCTGAACTCAACAAACACATCATCGGCCAGACCGACGCCAAACGCGCCGTCGCCATCGCCCTGCGTAACCGCTGGCGGCGCGCCCAGCTGCCCGATGAGCTGCGTAGCGAGATCACGCCCAAGAACATCCTGATGATCGGCCCTACCGGTGTGGGCAAGACCGAGATTGCCCGGCGCCTGGCGAAACTGGCGAATTCCCCTTTTCTGAAGGTCGAGGCGACCAAATTCACTGAAGTGGGCTATGTGGGCCGGGAGGTGGACTCCATCATTCGCGATCTGGCCGACTCTGCGGTAAAGATGGTGCGCGAAACGGAGATGGAGAAGGTTGCCGATGACGCCAGTCAGGCAGCGCAGGAACGCATCCTGGACACCCTGCTGCCCGCCCCCAAACCTACCAGCTGGGAAGAAGACTCCGGTTCCAGCGGCGTTTCCAGCGCTACGCGCAACAAGTTTCGTGAAAAACTGCGCAATGGCGAGCTGGACGACAAGGAGATCGAGATCGAGGTCAGTTCCTCACCGGTCGGGGTGGAGATCATGGCCCCGCCGGGCATGGAGGAGATGACCAACCAGTTGCAGGGCATGTTTCAGAACCTGGGTTCCGGCCGCACCCGGCGTCGCAAACTGCGCATCAAAGACGCCCTCGGCGTGCTGCGTGACGAGGAAGCGGCGAAGCGCATCAACGAAGAGGATCTGAAACTGCGCGCCCTGGAAATGGTCGAGCAGCACGGCATCGTCTTCATCGATGAACTGGACAAGGTGACCAGTCGCGCGGGACATAGTGGCGCGGATGTCTCCCGCGAGGGCGTACAGCGGGATCTGCTGCCTCTGGTGGAGGGCTGCACCATCTCCACCAAGCACGGCATGGTGAAGACCGATCATATCCTGTTCATCGCATCCGGCGCCTTCCACCTGTCAAAACCCTCCGACCTGATCCCGGAATTACAGGGGCGCCTGCCGATCCGCGTCGAACTCAGGGCGCTCACCTCCGATGACTTCACACGCATCCTGACCGAGCCGGATGCCTCCCTGACCGAACAGTATCAGGCGCTGCTGGGAACCGAGCAGGTACAACTGGAGTTCACCGAGGATGGCATCAAACGGATTGCCGAAACCGCCTGGCAGGTCAACGAAAGCACGGAGAATATCGGCGCCAGGCGCCTGCATACCGTGATGGAGCGGCTGCTGGAGACCATCTCCTTCGAGGCCACTGAACATGTCGGAGAGCGTTTTACCATCAATGCCAGCTATGTGGACGATCACCTTGCGGAGCTGGCTGCAAATGAAGACCTGAGTCAATACATACTTTAAGAGCACCCCTTTTCGTTGCCGGGTTACTGGCAACGGCGAGCGGGTACAATGGGCGTTTTGTATCAAGCTATTGCGAGAAGTTAACCATGTCCCATCCTGTTCCAACCGAGATCCATCTGCATAAACAGTCCCGTGTGCTCGACATCACTTTTGCCGACGGGAAAAAATTCAACTATCCCGCTGAATACCTGAGAGTCTACTCCCCTTCTGCCGAGGTGCAGGGTCACGGACCAGGCGAAGAGGTCTTGCAGATCGGCAAGGAAGCGGTGAATATCGCGCATATCGACCCTGTCGGAAATTATGCCATCTGCCTGCATTTCGATGATGAACACAATACCGGGATCTACTCCTGGGAGACCCTTTACCGACTCGGCGCCAACTACGAACAAAACTGGCGGCGTTACCTTGAGCGATTGAAAGCCGCTGGCTATCAACGCAAAGAGCCATCCGCCTGATAAGGATAGAGACTTAAATCGGGAAAATCGTTGCCACACAAAGCAGTACAACGGAGCGATAGCATCATGACCGCCAACGACACCACACACTTCGGGTTTGAAACCGTGCAGACCGAAGAGAAGGCAAGCCGGGTCAGGGCTGTCTTCGATTCTGTTGCCAACAAATACGATCTGATGAACGATCTGATGTCATTCGGCGTCCATCGTCTGTGGAAGCGCCAGGTGATTGAGATCTGCGGCGTACGCAAAGGCTGCAAGGTTCTGGACCTGGCAGCGGGCACCGGGGACCTGTCCGCACGTTTCAGTGGCCTGGTGGGGCCGGAGGGTCTGGTGGTGTTTTCGGATATCAACGCCTCGATGCTGGAACAGGGACGGGTTCGCATGCTGGATGAGGGCCATGTCGGCAATCTTCGCTATATTCAGGCGGACGCCCAGCACCTGCCGTTTCCGGATGACTACTTTGACTGTGTCACCATCGGCTTTGGCCTGCGCAATGTCACTGACAAACAACTTGCTCTGGAAGCGATATTTCGGGTGATCAAGCCCGGCGGCCGGCTGATGGTGCTCGAGTTCTCCAAGCCGACCAACAAGCCCATGGAAACAATTTATGACCTCTACTCGTTCAATCTGATGCCCAAGATCGGTAAGCTGGTCACCCAGGATGAAGACAGTTATCGCTATCTGGCGGAATCGATCCGCATGCACCCTGACCAGGAAACCCTGAAACAGATGATGGAGCAGGCCGGTTTTGAACGTTGTGAATACTTTAACCTGACCGCCGGGGTGGTCGCCATCCATCGAGGATATAAGCTTTGAGCCCCTTCGCCATGGTATGGTGATACCGGGGCTGTTTAGGAACTATTGAGCCATGACACTCAGCGCCACCGCTTTCGCTACCCTGGAAGTATTGCTCAACCAGGCCATCAGGCTCGATCCGGAAGCCAAGACCCGCCTCGCTCCGCTGCATGGCCAGGTGATCAAACTGGAACTCGTCGGCCTGGGGCTGTCAGTGTTGCTGGTACCCGATCCCGGCGGCATTCAAGTCTTGCGCACCCTGGAGTGCGAACCCGATTGTGTCCTGCGTGGCACACCACTGGATCTGGCGCGCATGCGCTCCAGCCGTGACAGCGCCGACCAGCTGTTCAGCGGCGCGGTGGCGATCGAAGGTGATTCAGCCGTCGCGCACCAGTTTGGCGATTTCCTCGCCAGTCTCGACATCGACTGGGAGGAGCAGCTCTCCCGTCTCACCGGGGATGTGATCGCCCATGAACTCGGCAATCTGGCCCGTGACTTCAGCCACTGGAGCGGCAGGCTGCGCAACACGTTTGGCATGAATCTGCAGGAGTATCTCCAGGAAGAGTCACGGCTGTTACCGAGCCGCTATGAAATGGAACCCTTCTTCAACGATATCGATCGCCTGCGGGATGATGTGGAACGCGCCGCCGCCCGTCTGGAAAGGGTGCGCCGCAAACTAACCGAGAGTGAACCGGGGCAGTGATCCGTCCCTCCCAGGTTTTCAGACTGATCCACATCAACCTGGTACTGTTGCGCCATGGTCTCGATGAGGTGATCCTGGCCACCCATCTGTTCCGGCCCATCCGCTTTCTGGTATTCCTTTCTCCCTGGTACTGGTTGCGCAAGGATCGCGCGGCATACCCGGTGCGCATCCGCCGCTCCCTGGAAGACCTTGGTCCGATCTTCATCAAGTTTGGCCAGATTCTCTCGACCCGCCGGGACCTGCTGCCGGATGAGCTGGCGATTGAACTGGCCAAACTGCAGGACCGGGTTCCGCCCTTCCCCGGCGCCCAGGCACGCAGCATCATCGAAAAGGCCTACGGTAAATCGCTGGACACACTCCTGGATGATTTCGACGAACAGCCGCTGGCTTCCGCTTCCATCGCACAAGTTCACAGCGCCATGCTCAAGGACGGCACGCCCATCGTGGTCAAGGTACTGAGACCGGGCATCGAGAAAATCATCCGCCGCGATGTCGACCTGCTCTACACCATTGCCCGCCTGGCTCATCGATATTGGAAGGAGGGCAGATGGCTGCGTCCGATAGAAGTCGTTGAAGAGTATGAAAAGACTATTTTTGATGAACTGGATCTGATGCGGGAGGCGGCCAATGCCTCTCAACTGCGGCGCGACTTTCTCAACAGTCAATCTTTGTACGTTCCAGAGGTCTACTGGGATCTGACACGCAAGAATGTGCTGGTGATGGAGCGCATCGGCGGCACCTCCATCGGCAATACCGAGGCCCTGCGCAACCAGGGCATTGATATGAAATTGCTCAGCGAGCGAGGCGTAGAGATCTTCTTTACCCAGGTCTTCAAATTCAACTTCTTCCATGCCGACATGCACCCGGGAAATATCTTTGTCGAACCCAGCGGGCGCTTTATCGCGGTGGACTTCGGCATCATGGGTATGCTCACCGAAGATGACAAACGCTACCTGGCGGAGAATATGCTCGCCTTCTTCAAGCGCGACTACAAACGGGTCGCGCAGCTGCATATTGAATCAGAGTGGGTGCCCCGAGGGACGCGGCTGGAAGAGTTCGAATCCGCGATACGCACCGTCAGTGAGCCGATTTTTGAAAAGCCGCTGAGTGAAATCTCGTTCGGCCATTTTCTCTTGCGTCTGTTTCAGACCGCCCGGCGCTTCGACATGGAAGTACAGCCCCAGCTAGTGCTGCTGCAAAAGACCATGCTGAATATCGAGGGACTGGGCCGCCAGCTTTACCCCCAGCTCGATCTCTGGACAACCGCCAAGCCCTTTCTCGAAAGCTGGGTGGATGCACAGATCGGGCGTGAAGCATTCCTGCGGAAAATCAAGACCAGCCTGCCAAAACTTGGCGAACATCTGCCGGATCTGCCGGGAAAGATCCACAAAGTGATCAATGATGCAGAAAGCGGCAAACTTGAGTTGAACTGGAAATCTGACGAACTGCTGCTGCTGCGGAAAGATCTCAGGCAGAATCACCGGAATACCCTGGCGGTCATTTCGGGTAGCGCCATGCTGCTGAGCGGCACGCTGTTGCTGGTGTTCGGCCCTGGCGCGCTGATTCCGGCAACCGCTGCGACCCTGCTGGGCGGCGGCTTGGGAACCGCGGGAGGATTGGTGCTGCTGCGCAGCTGGCTCTCTTCTGCAACCTAGGGATTGATGGAGTACAAGTAAACATACCCGCAAAATGAAAGACCCGCCCAATCCCTGGGCGGGTCTTTGCCGGGTAGTGTGGATCCCTCACACCAGAACTGTTGCATCCTTGCTCATCCCTCTATCCAAAAGAACATCCCTGTTCGCATCCATTGCGGAATATTCATCCTTGGTGTAAATAATATTAGCTGCAACTCAGTTTCCGCACTGTAGGCTCCAGCTGAAATGCATGTAAGCTTTCACCTACAGAGACCATACGCTGAAAAAACGGCCGGTCATTCAGAAATCAGCCCGCCTCCCGCTCCCTGCCATATTCATCCTCGATACGTACAATATCGTCCTCGCCCAGATAACTGCCGGATTGGACCTCAACAATCTCCAGCGGAATCCTGCCTGGGTTTTTCAGGCGGTGAATGGTGCCCAGAGGGATATACGTGGACTGATTGATAGTCAGAATGAAGGTCTCGTCGCCACGGGTGATCTCTGCGGTGCCGGAAACCACGACCCAATGTTCGGAACGATGAAAATGCTTCTGCAGCGAGATGCTCGAGCCGGGATTGATGAGAATCCGCTTGACCTGGAACGTGTCCTCAATATCGATTGAGTCGTAATGGCCCCAAGGGCGGTAGACCTTTCGATGATGCACCACTTCACTGCGCTGATCGGTCTTCAGCTTATCAACAATATGCTTGATATCCTGCGCCCGGTCCTTGTCGGCAATCATGATGCCGTCCGGGGTTTCCACGATGATCAGGCCATCCAATCCCACTGCCGCAACCAGATTTGTTTCCGCCCGGATATAGCAATTTGTAACGTCGTGGGTATAAACATCGCCTGAAATGACATTATTTTCCTCATTCTGCTCACCGATCTCCCAAAGGGCAGTCCAGGAGCCGACATCATTCCATTCAGCGTCGAGGGGCACCACTATCGCCTTGTCAGTCTTCTCCATCACCGCATAGTCGATGGAGTCTGCAGGTGAAGCGCCGAATTCATCCGCATCCAGGCGGATGAAATCCAGGTCTTTGACTGACTGGTTTATTGCTGCCGCCACACGTTTCACGATCTCGGGGGCAAACTTCTCCATCTCCTGTAAAAAGACTGAGGCCCGGAACATGAACATGCCGCTGTTCCAGTAGTAGTCGCCGGATGCCACATAGGCATTGGCGGTTTCATAGTCAGGTTTTTCGACAAAGCGCGCAACGGGTCGGGCCGCCTCATCGGCCAGCTCCGCAGCTCTCTGCTGCCTGGATATAGCCGTAACCAGTTTCCACACGATTCGGCACTACGCCAAATGTCACCAATGCTCCATTCTCTGCATGTTCAGCAGCCACTTCCACCGCCTGCTGGAAACTCTCCAAGTCAGCAATATCATGATCTGCAGGCAGCACGAAGAGTATGGGATCACGCTCCCCGGAGCTTGTGTCTACACCATCATGCATGGCGCAAAGAGCCGCGGCGACTATGGCTGGCGCAGTGTTACGGCCTACCGGCTCGAGCAGGATCTGCCTTTTATCCTTACCGATCTCCTGCAACTGTTCAGCCACGAGAAATCGATGATCCAAATTACAGATCACCAAAGGAGGTTCGATATCCTTGAAACCACTCAAACGGCTGATCGTGTTCTGGAACATGCTCTGATCATTGACCAAGCGTATGAACTGCTTGGGGCGATGGGCCCGCGAGAGTGGCCATAGACGTGTTCCGGTACCACCAGAAAGAATAACAGGAATCATTAATCTACCCACTAAAATCATTGAGAAAGACAAAGATGCAGCCAATGGCTTGCGTACCATACGCACAACTTCAATTTGACCGACAAAAAACAGTATCATACGACACCTTGTTCACTGCGCAACCAGATCAGTTGTTTATGTAACGTATAGACAAGAAAGCGATGATCTCTACAGAAACTTGAGAAGTTCTTCTATAAACTGACGCTATGAAAATCAAAATTTCCGATCTAATGCAATCAAGCGGTGTTCAATTCGGCACCAGCGGAGTCAGAGGCCCGGTGACCGCAATGACTGATCAGGTCTGCTGGGTCTATACAAAAGGTTTTCTTCAATACCTGGCCAAACATTTCAATCTGAAGCATGGCGCTACTGTTGGAATTGCCGGAGATCTCAGAAGCAGTACAGACCGGATAATGCGTGCAGTTTGCACAGCAATCAGCGATTCTGGCTTTAATCCAGTCAATTATGGAAAAATTCCTACTCCCGCGATCGCCTTATATGGGCTGTACACCGGCATTCCCACTATCATGGTGACCGGCAGCCATATACCGGATGACAGGAACGGCATCAAATTCAACAAAGCCGATGGAGAAATACTCAAATCGGACGAACAGATGATCAGAGAAGAAATCGTCGAGATCCCTGATGGCCAATTTGATGATGCTGGAAAGCTACTAAGCCAAATACCATTTCCAAAAATCAACGATGATGCAAAACAACATTATATCAAGCGTTTCTTAGACTTTTTTCCCCGAGACATGTCTTAAAGGAATACATATTGGTCTTTATGAACACTCTTCTGTCGCCCGCGATTGCCTGAAAACCATCCTCACAAAACTGGGGGCCGATGTCACCTCTTTGGGCCGCTCTGATACCTTTGTCTCAGTCGATACTGAGGCGATTCGACCTGAGGACATCAAGCTTGCAAGGAAATGGTCTGCGGAGCACTCTTTCGACTGCATCATTTCGACCGATGGTGACGGTGACCGTCCTCTGGTCAGCGATGAAAAGGGAAACTGGCTGCGTGGTGATGTGGCAGGCATACTCTGCGCTAAATATCTGAAGGCCGACATCGTGGTAACACCAGTCAGCAGCAATACTGCTGTTGAAAAGAGCGGTTTCTTCAAAGAAGTCATCAGAACACGTATCGGATCACCCTATGTTATAGAAGCCATGAATCAGGCTACAGGAGACGGGTTCAGTGGTCGGCTATGAAGCGAATGGTGGGTTTCTGCAGGGAAATGAAATTTTAGTTTCAGGAAAATGCTTGTCACCACTGCCCACGCGTGACGCCACCATCGTGCCTTTGTGTATACTCATGCTTGCACAACAGGAAAAAACCAAAATTTCCGAGTCTACTCGAACAGACTGCCTAAGCGTTTTACCGCCAGTGACCGGTTGAAAGATTTTCCTAGCGAATTGAGCCGAACCATCCTATGTAAACTCAACTCAGGTGATATTAATAATGATTTCAAAAACATTGAATCACTACTGAAGGGGATTACAGGACGACCTGTGTCTGTTGATCAAACAGATGGCATGAGAATAACGTTTGATAATGATGAAGTGATTCATCTGCGGCCCTCTGGCAACGCTCCAGAGTTCAGGTGTTATATAGAGGCCGATTCTGTTGAGCGAGCCGAGGAATTAAATGCTAGTTGTATCAAATTTCTTGATCGCTACATGGATTAGTCAGTCATTGCACAAGTTTGAGTGAGGTATTGGCAATATCTTGGCACCATTAACGGATAATGAAGGCCAGGAGTTAATACACAGAAAACGTTAGAACTATTAAGAAGCCAATTAACACACATGGCAGTAATAACCAGCATACAAAAAGCAATTTCAGGAAATCGATTCAAAATCTTTTTCAGTATAGTTATCGCATCTGCGATCGCGACTGCCGTAACTGTTGATCAGCAGTCAAAAAACCTCATAAAGTTGTTAATAGTAACAGGTATTTTCGTTTCAATATTCAACTGGCAAGAACTAAAAAGAAACTCACGGGAGTTTGACAAAAACATCGCATTGATCCTTGTTCTTTATTACCTCAGCATCCTACTCTCAATTGCAGTCAATCCCATCAATAAAAACACTCTGCATGATGCCCAGATCATGTCAATCGGTTTCACTTCGATTTTCATCTGGGCTCTGATGATTTCGATACAATTTCGCGCTGACTACTTCTGGTGGGGTATTGTCCTCTGTGCTATTTCATCAGGTGTGTATGCATTTTACGAAGTCGGCATCTATGGTATTTCTCATAGAGCGGTCGGTTCCGTTGGTAAACCTATCATGTTTGGTGATGTTGCAATGATCTCTGGAGTCCTCTCTTTTACTGCGATAAATCATTTTAAAAAACACAAACTACCAGTCAATCTACTTCCCCACTTTGCTATTATAATGGGAATTTCTGCAAGCTTCCTTTCCGGAAGCCGTGGAGGTTGGATATTTCTTCCATTCGCAGCATTAATAATACTATTCCTGCGATACAAAACAGGAGGTAACCCAATCACCTGGAAAAGGGTTATAATCTCCCTAATAATTTTTTGATTTCAGTCTTTGTATCCCTCAACTTTACAAAACTTCCTGATCGAATAGAAATTGCTTACAAAGAAATTCATGGTTATATTGCTGACAAATCGGATGCACTGGCAGAACTTCAATTGGCCAAAGATTTGAGATGTGGCATGCAGCAATTATTGCTTTCAAAGATTCTCCAATGCTTGGAATTGGACCAGGCGCCTTTGAGGATCATCTAAAAAAATTGGCTGACGATAAAATCATAAACGAATTCGTGTCCAAAGCGATATATAAAGAGCAGGGAGGCACTCCCCATTCTCATGCACATAATGAGTATCTAAATACACTGGCAACCAGAGGGCTGATTGGGTTGGCGTCACTATTATTAGTATTTTTTTTACCCCTATATCGATTTTATTACCATGTCAGGAATGAGAGCGGCCGAATAAACAAAGATATTGGCTTGGCTGGCATTCTCCTGATAACAGGTTATATGATTTTCTCTATTAGCCGAATCCGTTCTATATCATCAAATTACGGCAAATTTTTTCTTTCTGGCGCTCGTTTCAGTACTTTATCTATCCAGAAAAGACTCAACTTCATCATCCACAATGAATTAATCTGCAACTAAAATTGCATTTATTGAGTTAAATGAAGAAACGTATATCACGATATGCTGAGTTCAGTGAGACCAGGATAGATGTAATTCGTTAGACGCTTACGAGTTAGTAATTTTATCGTAAGCGCCCCAGAATCCGCACCTGTTTTTGAATCACGATCTGATGAACACTTTCTCCTGTCCACACGCACAGGAGAAAACCATGTCAAGCAAAGCACCATCCGAGGCCGTGTCCAACGACTGGCAACAGCAAGTCGATAGGTGGCGGGTATCTGGACAATCACAACAGGCGTTCTGCAAGACTCATGATCTGAGTTACCACCGCTTCGTCTACTGGCGACGTAAGTTTGAAGATGGGCTAACAGAGAATCAAAACCCATCAACCTCGGCCCTTGTCCCGGTGATTTATCGACCACCTTCCACTGCAGCCAGATTATCACTCGTGTTACCCAACGGCCTGGAGCTTCGCGGTCTGTCAGAAGACAACCTGTCGCTGGCACAAAAACTGTAAGCGTCTGGGCAACTACCGGATTGACCCTAACCTCTCAGGTCTTCCATTTTTAAATTCTGCGGCAGCAGTGCCAGTCGAACCTGCTCCGATTTAGCCGCTGGAAGTTTCTCAAACAGGTAATTCAGATAGGCCCAGGGTTCCAGACTGTTTGCCTTTGCAGATTCCACCAGGGTATACATCGTGGCACTGGCATCTGCTCTTCGCGGACTTCCAGAGAAGAGGGAAGTTCTTACGGTTATGCTGAGCTGAGCATAACAGAAAAAATTGGATGTTTTGTTGAACTGAGGTAGGCGCTAAACAGGTCGGCATCATTCAAAGCCTACTGACCACCTGCCGGTTACAGGATGTTGACACCTACACCTATCTGGTGGACGTATTGCAACGTGTAAGCCTGCATCCCGCAAATGATGTCGAGGAACTGACCCCAAGGCGGTGGAGGGAAAAATATGCCGCCAATCCTTTTAAATCAGATTTGGATAGATTGGGGCAATAGCTTCGGAGTTTGAACGCTTACGCCAATCCGTGATTCGCTCAAGCCAGCGCTGGCGGTTGATCTCCCTCTTCGTTAAGCTCGATTTCATGATAATGCCCCTTTAAGCTCTTGTAGTGTGGAGGCATCATGGAGGATCGATCAAAGCGGAGAAAGATGTAGTTCTCTAGACGCTTATGTTACAAGCAGGTCTGTCGCAACAATCCGATTACCCGAATCGGATGCTGGGATCATGCGCGGCTGAAATTTGTCGAGGCCAGCAAGGCGGCACCGGCTGGCTCAGCGTTTGACGCTGGCGGAAAATGCCATCCGGCCCTTCGCGGTGGGTCGGCGTAACTGGTTGTATGCCGATACACCACGTGGCGCCCGGGCCAGTGCAACAGCCTATAGCCTGATCGAAACGGCGAAAGCGAATGGACTGGAGCCCTACGATTACCTACGCCACGTGTTGCAACTCATCGCCACAGCCGATATCGTAGAAAAGTTTGAGGCGCTGTTGCCCTGGAATTTGATGTAGGCAGTTTGCTTATCAAAAGACAAGAGTGTCTGATTCTCTCACGCTTACAGTTTACTTGCTACAAAGTTCTTTATTCTTTCTTTAAATATATCATCTGTAAATTTTTCAGCCTGCTTCCTAATATCAAGAACATCAAGCTCTTTATCTTTAAGCTCAAACCTCTTTATACAGGCATTAATAGACTCTACAGTCTGATCATAAAAAAAAAATCCAGAAAAACCCTCTTCAACAGTTTCCAGCGCACCTCCTTTAGCAAAAGCCAACACGGGTGTACCACAAGCCATTGCTTCCACAGGAACCATTCCAAAATCTTCGACACCAGGAAAAATAAGGGCTTTTGCATGTCTTAAATATTCCTTACACTCAGCCCAGGATAAGCGGCCAAGTATTTTGATATTATCAATTTCTTTAGCCTTAAGATCTTTGTACTGCTCACCATCCCCAACTACAACTAGTTTTTTTCCGTTAGAAAGAAATGCATCGACAACTAAATCCGCGCGCTTATACGGAGTTAGCTGGCCTAAAACTAAATAATAATCGGACTTAATTAAAGTTAAATCAAACTCATCAATATTAACAGGGGGATTAATAACTTCGGCTTCACGTCGATAATATTTTTTTATTCTTTTAGCAACAAATGCAGAATTTGCGATAAAATAATCCACCCTATCCGCAGACAAACGGTCCCATATCTTCAAATAATGTATTAGCGGGCGCATCAGCAATCGAGTTAATTTACCAACGGATGCCATGTAGTCTGGATACATATCCCAGACATATCTCATAGGCGAATGACAATAACAAATATGTAACGCGTCCGGGCGGGTTATAACTCCTTTGGCTGGACCAGATTCGCTTGAAATAACAAGATCATACTCTCTCAAGTCTAGCTGCTCTAATGCAAGCGGCATCAAGGGTAAATATTTTTGATAATATTTATGTGCGCCAGGAAGTTTACTTATAAAAGTTTGATATATAATTCGCCCTTTTAACTTACCCTCAGTTAAATATTCGTCATAAACATGAGTATAAATATGCGCTGTTGGATACAAAGCCAACAAAGCCTCAACAACTTTTTCACCCCCCCGCCAATTGACCAACCAGTAATGTACTATCGCTACTTTCACTAGTTATCCCTAATTTTTAATTCATTAGTAATCACTAAAAACCATATTAAAATTAGCCTTCAATTATTTCCAAGCATTTTTTTCTCCGTGAATTATAAAGTAAATTGGATCTGCTACACTAAGCCTTTCATTTACATTGTAACCAGGGTCTTTAAGAGCTAATTTAAGATCGAGTATTAAACTTGATATAGTTATTAGATAAAAAGGCAATATCTCCGAAATCGCTTAAGGATTGCAAACTCACACTCACAATAGGCTTTGATGCCGCCAAATATTCAAAAAATTTCATTGGGAACATCGCGTCAGTGTATTCATTAATCATATTAGGCAATATAGCCACATCAATAGCCTTTAAATATCCTGGCAAATCTTTATATTCTTTTGGACCTAAGAAAAATATATTTCCGATCTGTTGCAACCTTGAAACATCAGACCACGGATCACCCTCCCCAACCTTTCCTATCAAAATAAATGAATAGCTGGGGTTGTTTTTCGCCAAATACTCTATCAATTTAAAATCAACTTTATACCCACTTATCGCCCCAATAAAGCCTATTCTAGGTGATGAAATATTTTGTATATCAGCCGGGATTTCTGTAGCCTCATTCTGTGCTTTATTAAAGTGGTCAAAATCGGCTACATTTGAAAAATAATAAGTATTATCATTCCATTTTTTCCTTGTCTCATATAACTTCTTAGACGTTGTAAAAATATAGTCAGATACCATAGCAAGCTCATACTCGCCCTTTTCTAATATTTCAGCCGGCATACCAGGTTGTTGCTTTATTTCATCAACACAATGATAAACTATCTCTCTGAAATGACTAATATTTAATATATTTGTTGTTATTGGATTATAAGTCCAGAAGATATCGCTACTAAACTTGATTTTTTTTTGCCAGAAATGCAGCCAGGAGCTTAAGAATATTTTATTAATTCGGCGTACCCATGAGATACTCTGAAAAGGCAATAAAACCGGTGACCATACCCAAATATTTGTCTTCACTTCACAAGGTGCATTCAAAGCCTTTTTTAATCTTTTTAGTATTCGTATAAAATCCTGTCGACTTGCACTCGGCCGCCTTAATCCAAGTGAATCAATATACAAAACTCTATACCCTAATTTAGCTAAAGCTATGGCAACATGCTGCTTATTAGTCCAGAATGGGTTATCCCATTCTGCAGTGGACAGCAATACAATATCTTTTTGCTTCATGATGCCCCCCTTAACCGGGTTATCAAGGGCATGATGGATATTCGTAAAACAGGTATCGCATAGATGCATGAGAACCAGTATGCCGCGAATATTAGCATGGAAAATGATATACCTAACGAGCCGTCAATTCTTATCAAGCCATATATAATATAATATACAAAAGAGGTGATGAATAACCATATAAGAATTGGAAATATTGACTTTGTCATTTCAAAAGACCTGATGGACAACACAAAAAGAATCAAGCCATTTACGCTCGCACCTAATCCTATAACCATAGGTCCTAATATCTCATAGCAAAATATATTGAAGAAGGCATTTGCAATTAGTGCTATCGACATAAATATAACAACCTCCTTATTTCTTGCTTGAGCGTTTAAAGCTTTAATCAACACATAAGAGACGACCTGTGCCCAGAAACCTATAGACAAACCAATCAATACATCCTGGGTAAGGCGTACCGATGCCTGAGAAAACGCTCCTCTTTCAAAAATAACTGATATTATCAACTCAGAGTGAATTACCATAAAAAGTGAAGCTGGTATGGTTAAAATTAAAATAATCGGGATTATCTCAGATAACTTACTTCTTATCTCTTCTATATTTAGCGCACTTAGTTTCGATAAACCGACAAGGCCTAATGGTACGGCCAAAAGGACTACACCAGTTTCTGTAATAAATTTCGCATAGTCCACAGCAGCAACTACTTCTATACCTATATATGAAGCAACTACTTTTTCAATTATAATATTACCTTGAAGTAATATCGGAAGAATCAACAAGGGTCTAATAACTTTCCAAAAATCACTTAAAATCAATGCTGGAGTATGGAAAGAAAAATGAAATAGACTCGATTTTAAAAGCTCTGTCGCACCAATTATAAAAAACAATATATATGCACCTGTAAACCCCCATGCAAACATAGCAATGCTATCTAGATAGTAGGCCAGTAATACGCCGCAAATCATTCCGGCACTTTGCACAGACGGTCTAATAGATGCTAAATAATACTTTTGATTTGCCATTGCAAGAAATGAATACAGTAAGCTTAAAACATAAAACGGGACACCTATAGCCATTATCTCTATAAATAGAGAAGCTATCTCAAGCCCTTCACTATTAAACCCAGGAGCTATAATCTCTATCCACCATGATGATGAGATAAAAAGGCCTATAGATATGCCAATAGATATAAATCCAAGAATTAATTTCAATAACCAGAATAATGACTGCGCTTTCTCTAAACTCTCTTTTCTATATCGGTTATATAAAGGAATAAAGCCTGCATTCAAGCTATCAGATGTGAAAAAATTAACCGGTACGAGCGTGGCTGTTTGAGCCATTCGAAATGCGCCTACGGGTGTACTAGTACCATAAAATGCGGCTATGATTATTTCACGCAATAGACCAACAAGCTTACCAGCAAGACTTCCATAAAATAGCTTTAAAAAGGCATTAAACATTATTCGTGTGATTTGACTTTTCTAATTGTAAACTTTTAAAATAATTCAGATACATTCTAGAGCATTCATCCAGTCTATATTTTGCCGGCAAAAAACTTTCGGCATTGGAAACTATTTTTTTTGATTGATTGATCCCATTAACAATAGAGTCAATATTACGAGGGTTTACAGGTAAAACTGAATCTCCACAGCTTGTTATCTCTAAAAGATGATCAGAAGTGACTACGGGTATACCAGATGCCAATGACTCAAGAGGTAACAAAGGCAGCCCTTCTTCATGTAAGGTTGTAAATAAATACACATCTGATGAATTAAGATATTCAGGAAGCTGATCTATTGGTACAGATCCAGGCATATCAACAACATCAGAAATATTTAATTTAGCCACAAGGATAGCAATATCTTTTTTCTCAGGCCCATCACCTAAAATTAATAATCGGGCTTGATCGTCTTGATCGTGATACCGGGAAAATGCTGTAACTGCCTGATAAATACCTTTCTGCTTATGTAATCTACTTGCTATCAAAATTAAATAATCATCTTGTTTAATCTTAAATTTAGACCTGATAGTCTCTCTTCTTGAAACAGACGGGTGAAATAAATCCGTATCAATACCGTTAGGAATGGACACAACAGGTTTATTACTCAGGAAGAAACGATAGAATGGATTATTTAAGTCTCGATACACTCGATCTCCTGCAGCGATTATTCCATCAAACGCAGGGTATTTGAACAGATCTATGGCTAACCACTTGATGTTCTTAACCATGCTTAGTAATGATTTAAAGGTATGCAGCCTTAGCTTGGAAGCCATCTCGCTTAATGAAGTCCCATGCCCCTGAAATACGAATACAGTGTTTTTCATTTTAGGCTTTAAAGACAACACCCCAAAAGCAGAGGCACTTACGCTTAGCAAAACATCACAATCATTAAGATAGGTTTTTTCAACAAATTGTTTTGATAGCTGCCACCACTTGTGACTATGCTTTCCAGGCATAGTCCCGACCAAAGCTACTACGTCCACACCATCTTGATTGAACTGCTCAGGTTTATCATGGATAGCTGTCGTTATACAGGACACATGATGTCCTTTTTTAGCAAACTCCTTTGCCAGATCCCAGGTGATTACCTGCATCCCACCAATAGAGTGAAATGGCAATACTCTAGTGGTAATTACTATACGCACTACTTTAATACCATTTTATAAATTTGCTCCAACTTTTCGGCCTGGATTTTTAAATTGAATTTTTCCTTAACTATTTTTCGACCACTTTCCCCCATCTGTAGCCTTAGCTTTTCATCTTTCAACAGAACGCTTAATCTATCAGCTAGCAAAGGTACATTTCGTTCCGGTACAAGATATCCAGAAACCCCATCCTCTATTGCCTCGGGTATCCCTGCATGAAATGTAGACACGACAGGTATCTTATAAGCAGATGCTTCTAGAATAGTCATTGGCAGCCCCTCCGTATCGCCGGACTCAGCCGTAATACTTGGCATACAAACTATATCCGTTTTCGACATCCAGTCCATTACCATATCATGCGTTTGAAAACCGAGGAAATCCACTTGCTCAGACAACCCTAATGACTCAGCATGCTTCTTATGATCATGCATTAACGGACCATCACCGATAACAATCAGCCTAGTCGATTCATCTTCTTTGGCTACAATCGAAAATGCGTCTAATAAGTAGTTCGTTCCCTTTTTCTCGGTCAGCCGAGCCACATGCAGTATCACCTTGTATGGCAAACTCTTCTTTACTGGAAGAGGCTTTGAGACATCAACACCAATATAGTGAGTTATCGTTATACCAGCCGGAAAACCCATAGATATAACTCTGTCTCTTATAAAATCAGAGACACAAATAAACATGTCTCCATTTTTAATTAACTGCTTTTTATACAGTGCATAATTTATCCAAGCTGGCTTACCGGATGTTATCAATGACCTGGTCGTTGTAGTCGCATCAAAACCTAGGAAAGTAGTTATCAGTGGAATATTCAAAGTTTTGGAAAGCCTCATAGCATAAACAGCCTCAACAGCAAAATATGCATGAATCAGGACAGGCTTTTCTTCCTTATCTATTTGCTCATTAATAGATGAAATACCTCTAAATAACATATATCTAAGATTTTCTATAAGCGAATATTTTTCTAATGTAATTACTTTGGATTTTATTGGCGCATCACCAAAAGCCTTACGTCCAATATAAACAGGACGAAAGGCCTTTAATGATTCAGCCTGATAAGTAATAAAAGACTCTGATATTTTGAAAAGTTGGTTGCGATAAATTGCTATATTTTTAGACATACTGTTCTTTAGCTTAAATATTAATATTATGAAAGACCTCAATCATGCCATCTTCCTAAATAAAATAATTACTAATAAAGCTTCGACGAACTATAGGCACATTGATATAATATTTTATGCGGGTGGGGGTGGTGGGTGTGTACTTTATAATAATATGTTTATAAATAATCAATTTGAATTTAAATTCATATTTTTAATTGCGGTAAGACCATCTTATACCTTGCATAAGAAAAACCTAAAACTGAAGCTAATAGTATAAACATGTGATCCTCACCGATAATACCAAAATTTGTACCGAAACCATGAAAGAGAATCCAAAGTGTAGGAATCAAAACACTAATTCCAAGGCCTCTCAACTCATGGCTATTAACGCTTAATAAACGTTTTGCGAATCGAATAAGAGCATAAAAATAATAAAAAGTAATTAAAACAGCAAATATCCCACTTTGTGACCAAAGATATATAAAAGTATTATGCGGCGGGAATCGTTCATCTATCCCTACAGAAATCGCATAATTATCAAAACTTAATTTCCAACCACCAAAACCCAAACCTAAGAAAATATTTTCTGGTAAAACATCCAATATATAGCCCCATATTGACAGGCGAGATCTAAGGGATTCCATTAATCCATCGGAAATAATATTAAAATAATCTGACAAATATATGATCGATAGCAAAACCAAAAATAATGGTGGTAAAAATATACCCGTAATTAGTCCCCCATTTTTTATAGCTAGAAAGCCACTGAAAATTACAATAAAGATAATACCTGCTTTTGACCCTGTTGATACAGCAAAGGCAAACATAAAAAACGCGAAAATAATAAATACTTTATCCCCATAAGCCTTCCAAAGACCTAATGATATAAATCCAGAAATACCAAAATAAGCTGCTGCAACATTGCCATTAACAAAAAAACCTCCGGCCTTATTAACATCAATTACATTATTAGGCGCATCGCCTCCAAGCAATCCTTCCAGCTTATTCGGATTTATAAAAAGTTTAGCAATACCCTGTAGAAAGCCATCTTCTATGTCAGGGTAAATTTGAAATATAACAACTAAGACACCTGGAATAAAAAGTACCAGGAAAATAAATTTAAATATTTTTAATATGTAGAGGGGGTAAAAAAGCGTAATTTTAAAAGCTGTAAAAAATATAATTAAATAAAATATTTCAGATATGATTTGTTTTATCCCCATAGATATATCAGGTGACCATAAAAGACTCACTAATTGGATACAAATCAATAAAGCCAATGTAAATATTGGCGCCCATCTCAAATAATTTAATCTCATTAAAACTAATGGGAATAAAAGTAAAACTGAAATCATATATAAGGAAATATAGGATCCACTTACCTTTATGATATAAAACTGAAAAACAGAGAGAGTAAATACAAACCAGTATAAATATAAAAATATTTTAGGTGGTGGTCTACTTGCATTTTCCACATGCATCACTATACCAGTTGATCTATTGCCTTGGCAATTTTCAATACAATTGAATTATTATTTTCTGTAAAGAGATTGCCGGTCAAAAGATCATTAAATAAATTTAAAAACTGGTCGTCAGAGCCTATATTTTCTTGAGTTGTTTCAAACCCTTCTTGAATATTAACAATTGTTTTTAATGTCTCTGGCTTTGAAAATATTCGATCATATTTAAATATTTTCTTATCCGTATTAAGAATAATTTGGTTTGAATAAGGAAGACCTATACCCCATTCAGCAATACCATAAAAACTCTCGTATTCAAAAATCGCAGCACCAGACAAATCGACGTCATACCCTTTCTCACTAAAACTGGTCGATTTGATGCTTAAAGGCTCGCCAAAAAGTGAGATCAATAAAGATACTGGATAATACCCAACATCCAGCAGAGCTCCACCCCCTAATTCTTTTTTATAACGGATATCATCCTTCTCCAGATGTGGGATGCTAAAGGATGCATTTACTTTCTTTAAATTTTGCGCATTACTGTTTACAGTGTTGACCAGGTGTGCATACTGTTTGTGGTATTTATACATACATACTTCAAATAGTTGAACTGCATTCTTTTGTGCTAAATCAAATAGGGCTTTCGTATCGTTTAAGCTAGATGTTAAAAGTTTTTCGCAAATTACATTTTTATTTTTTTTTAAATACTTAAACACCAGTTCAAAATGGGTAGCGATCGGGGTTGAAATGTAAACCCAGTCTACATCATTGCCAATTTCACCATTAATACCTCTAATCGTTACTCCGTAAACTTTCGACTGCTCAGAGTATTTATCGGGATTTCTCACATAAATACAGTCAATTTCTACCTGATCAGATCGTTTTAATGCCGGAATAATATTTTTTTGAACATGTCCGCCAAATCCAATAATTGCTATTTTTTCCATTTATAGCCCCGAAATAATGCCGCGTATATGTGGTGCTACGATAGCATTCTGCTCTCGAATCATCTTTATCAATTGATATAATGACACCCATTTAAACCTATCTGAAACCAGTTTAAGTTCAATATTTTGATCATATTCCAATAGCATGGATCGGTTACGCTTATTAAAAAGACGCCCACCATCTTCTGATGTCCATTGATCAAAAAGTACTTTCACGGGATGATCTGTAGGATTTAAGAATAAATCACTATAGTGCGTTTTATTTCCCTTATGCGCTCTTTTTAAATTACTAAAGGTTGCCTGTACGGTGGGGCTTATTTGCACAATATTGTAATTTCCTGGTTCTTCTTTACCTTCAACTAAATAGTGTGGTGCCCCATCAAAGCGCTGTCTCAGAAGTCCTAATATGCCACCATCAAAGCCTTCCTGAGTTAGAAACGGCTGATCCCACCCTGAAGTCACTTCTCTCGAATTACTTCCTGTTATGCGACACCCTTCAACCCGGAAAAACTCCCCGGAAGAATGCTTAATAGAGCCATCCTTTTCATCAAGTGACCACTCATTACAATCCTTTAAAGGTATTTTCTTAAGGCACATGGTAGAGGAATTAACCAAATCCCAGTACCAATCAACTAATTCTTTTTCAGTACCTTTTCTAGAAAAGTCTTCCAGCATTTCAAATTTGAATTCTGAAAACTCATCGAGAGCAAAACCGTTATCCTCTAAACAAAGCAGATATTTTTTTAACCTTTCCCTATAACACATTGTTTACACCTTTCAGATTTTCTTTGAAAAGCGAATAATCTCTCACAACCTCATCAAACCGGTATTCTCGATCACAAAGAACCATCATAACAGTATGATTTGAAAAATTTCTCATCTCTCGCCACACCTTTCCATCCACATACAAACACTTATCATCTGCGTTCATTTCTATTGAGCGCTTCTCCAGCCCATTATCAAGGTCAATCATAAAAGAACCGTTTAGACACACTATTATCTGCTCCAGATTTTTATGGGCATGCTGCCCTCTAGTAGCATCTTGTTTTATATCCCGTAAAAAAAAGACCCTTTTCACTACAAAGTCTAATTGCTGCCCATACTCAATAACCCCTAGGCAACCTGACTCTTCGATGTTATTAGCGGAAGCTCTTAAAGCACCACGCGATTTTACCGTTGGAAAATTTTGTAACATCAATCATAACAACTTAGTGCAGCAGTGATTTCAAATATTGCCCATACCCGTTATTTATAAGCGATTGCGCGATTTGCATCACCTGTTCCGCCGTCAACCAACCATTTCTCCATGCAATCTCTTCAAGGCATGCAATTTTGTAGCCCTGTCTTTTTTCTATGGTCTCAACAAACATGGCTGCCTCAAGTAAACTATCATGAGTACCTGTATCTAACCATGCAAAACCTCGACCCAGTAGCTCAACATTTAAATCTCCCTGTTCCAAATACATTTGATTGAGCGCCGTGATTTCTAACTCTCCACGTTCCGATGGTCGCACCTGTTTAGACATTTCCACAACATCATTATCGTAAAAATATAACCCTGTAACGGCATAATGGGATTTTGGTTTTAAAGGTTTCTCTTCGAGACTTATCGCTTTTTTGTTTTCATCAAATTCAACCACCCCAAAACGCTCAGGATCTTTTACCTGGTAACCAAAAATCGTGGCTCCCTGAGTTCTTGAAGCAGCCTTATTGAGAGATAGGAGTAAAACCTTGGCCCCAGAAAATATTATCACCCAAGACAAGGCACACACCATCCTGCCTAATAAAGTCCTGACCAATAATAAAGGCCTGGGCCAGTCCATCTGGACTAGGTTGAATTGCATAGTTAAGGTTAATACCAAAACTCTGACCATCCCCTAGCATGCGAATGTAGCTTTCCTGATCTTCAGGCGTTGTGATAATTAAAACATCTCTTATACCCGCCAGCATAAGGACTGAAAGCGGGTAATAAATCATTGGCTTATCATAGACAGGTAAAAGCTGTTTTGAGACGCCTTTAGTAATAGGGTACAGCCTAGTGCCGGACCCGCCCGCGAGGACAACACCCTTCATCGATTTACCCCGAGCCTTTCTCTTTGATAACTACCGTCCTGGACTGATTTCCACCAGGTTTCGTTTTCCAAGTACCATTTCAACGTTTTTTGCAACCCTGTTTCAAAGGTTTCGTTTGGTGTCCAACCTAGTTCCTCTTTTATTTTTGTTGCATCGATAGCGTATCTCATATCGTGCCCTGGACGTTCAGCCACAAATGTAATTAGTTCTTTATATGAATTATTTCTGGGCAATATTTTATCTAGAGTTTCACAAATAGTCTCTACAACTTCTATGTTTTGTTTTTCGTTATAACCGCCAATATTATAAGTTTCTCCAACCACCCCTTTTGTTGCAACAATTACAAGAGCTCTGGCATGATCATCAACGTAAAGCCAATCTCGGATTTGATTTCCCTTCCCGTAGACAGGTAGCTTTTTCCCCTCTAGTGCATTAAGAAAAACCAGTGGAATCAACTTCTCAGGGAATTGATATGGCCCATAATTGTTAGAGCAGTTAGTAATCACTATTGGCAGCTTATAGGTCCTATGCCATGCTCTAACCAGGTGATCGGATGATGCTTTACTGGCAGAGTACGGCGAGCTTGGGGCGTAAGCAGAATCTTCAGTAAATAAAGGTAAGCTTTTTCCAGCAGACTCAGCATGATCTGGGTGGGGTAAGTCACCATAGACCTCATCAGTAGAAATATGATGAAAACGAAAGTTATTTCTCTTACTGCCTTCTAATTGACTAAAGTAGGCCCTGGCCTGCTCAAGTAAAATATAAGTCCCAAAAATATTTGTTTTAATAAACTCACCCGGCCCATCAATGGACCTATCCACATGCGACTCAGCAGCAAGATGCATTACAATATCTGGTTGGTGCTGGTCAAATATTCTTTTATTTCTTTTGCATCACAAATAAATCTCCGAAATTTATAGCGATCTGAACAGATACAGTGTCTAAAGACTGTAAATTACCGGCGTATGTCAATTTATCAACATTTAAAACTCTGTGTTTTGTTTCTGTAATTAGGTGCCTAATTACTGCGGATCCTATAAAGCCTGCACCACCTGTTACTATTATCTTCATTTCTCTTAATTATATCTGGTCATTATCAACATTTTATATGCCCCGGGCATTGCCCTCGCTCGGTCTATATTCGTTGAACTCAAATATTTCATTATGTTGTCATATTTATGTCACCAATATTTTCCACACAGGACCATTCCTCTTACACTATACCGCTGTCAGGATTTAATACCCCCTTATTCATTGGTTGGGTTTTGCATTTTGTAGAGAGTCCTGTCTGAAATCTCTCCCACTTATCTTATTTCAAGTACAGACCGATTATCGGTAGTTACAGCTTACACACTACAGTAACTTCACGTTCTTGTAAGTGAAGGCGATACTTACCTTTGAGGTCTTAACTGCTCTAATTAGTTCACTTTATGGAGACAACAACTTTCCTTGTATATCGGGATATTACTCTCCACCGCAACAAACTGCTTATTATCCACTAACTCTTAACATATGATAAAGACCTATGCGAGCGCATCGAGGTTGGTGGTGGTAACTTACCTCAATACCTAAAGCATGGCTATTACCCAGTGGATTCATCTCGGCATGATCAGCATGAGGGATATAAAAATATATATCTCTTCTATCCCTGCAAGCCTCAGAGGCAAGCGAGTCTTTGATCTCGTGATGTTTTGGGACATCCAAGTCCCCAAAACGACTCGATCTTCGACAACCTGTTAGTGCCCCGGCCGCCCTGCGTCCGTGCCGCTCCGTCACACCATTGCTTCGCTCGGTGCGGACTGCGCAGCACTCCCGCAAATGGCTGGACGCGTATTCGGATGCTCACTTTGTTTCCCCTCTGGCGCTTTGCGCACGACGGGTAAACAGTCGCGCCTCTCAACTCTTGGGCCTACCCACCTTCGCTTCGCTTCCATGGCGCGCAGCGTATAAGTGGTGGAGGTGTAAATCATCGGCTTGTCATAGACCGGCATCAATTGTTTACTCACGGAACGAGTCAATGGATGCAGCCTGGTGCCAGAACCGCCCGCTAGAATTATTCCTTTGTATTTAGCGCTCATAGACTGTTTGCCGGGTCATAAGTGGAAGGTGTCACCACTCAATAAAAAATCCTTAAGATTCAGTTAGTAACTAATTTTGACGATATATAACAGCATTCTCGCACAAATAACCGGCAAATGAGTTTACCATATTGTAAAATGCCGTAATGGATCTATTAGATTGTATAAGACGTATGAACAAGCACGGCCTATTAAAGGAATTTCACTCTTTATTTGCTTTATTTATACGTATTTTTGACTTGTTTTTGGTCATTTCAGGTGGGATTGGAGCCCATTATTACCGTTTTGGCAATATCAATCTAGATACTCGGTATGAGACAGCCATCATTTTGGGCGTGTTACTCGCAGCCCTCATTCTTCCTGCTTTTCAATCTTTATCATTCCTGGCGTGGCAAGGGTCTGATCAGACAACTCTGGGTCGTCACAGCTTGCCTGGTTTTCTACCAGTTTTCTTACTCGCCATCATTGCTTTCAGTGTAAAAGCAGGTGCTGATTATTCTCGTATCTGGGCTGGTCATTGGCTGTTATATACTTGGCTACTATTTCCTATTCTCCCGCATTCAATTCGTTTTATCTTCAATTTCATGCGTAAACAGGCTGGAACCACAAGCAGATCGTAATTATCGGAGCTGGTGACCTTGGTATCAAAAAACCTACCAACAGCTCATAGAAGCCGACTGGGTTGGATATGATATTATTGCTTTTTGGGATGACAGAAGAGAACGCTCAAGAGAAAATCATGAGAAGCACTGAAATCCCCATCCTATCTGTAGAGGAAGGGGTGAATCAACTCATATCAGGCAAACAATACCGTAGATGAAGTCTGGCTTGGCTCTGCCATTACGTGCAGAAGAAGAGAATGCATGAAATTCTAAACCTGCTTCGCCATAACACAGTAACAGTCCGACTAGTACCTGATATATTTGGGCTTAAGATTACTCAATCACTCATTAACAGAGGTTGCCGGCTATCCCCGTGTATAGACATAAGCGCCTCTCCGATGACAGGCACAAACAGAGTCATCAAAGCATTCGAGGACAGAATACTTGGCATCCTTGATTCTTCTTCTCAATCTGGCCACTTGATATTGTCTATTGCAATTGGCGTAAAACTCATCTTCTCCTGGCCCTGTATTATTCAAGCAGATGAGTATGGATGGGATGACAAGCCTATGTAATGCATAAATTCGAACAATGGCCATTGATTGCGAATCAAACACTGGACCGGTTTGGGCTGAAACCCAATCAAAGAAGACCACAAAATTCGGTTCCTTCTTACGCCGAACCAGTCTTAGATGAACTACCGCAGTTTCTATAATGTTCTACAGGGCAACATGTCTATTGTCGGACCACGACCCAGAATGCCGCAGCTCATAACGAATTTAAAAGATGAAATACATGGCTACATGAGAGAGCATATGGTAAAACCTGGGATAACTGGTTGGGCTCAAGTAAATGGCTGGAGAGGTGAAACGTGATACCTGAAAAAACGTGTTGAATACGATCTTTTTTATATCGAAAACTGGTCTATTTGGTTTGATTTGAAAATAATTTTCCTAACTTTTTTCAAAGGATTTATAGACAAGAATGCCTATTAATCCTTGTCTTTGCTCCCCTACAGAATTCCGCCTGGAAATCGAAAGAAATACTGATACAAATAATTTCCTACTTATGTAGATGGTGCATCTTTCTCCCTGACTGAATGGTATTTTATTTGCAAATTCCGCCATAAATGTGGCAAAGAGACCAAGCATAATAGCGAACACTGCTGCCAAGATAACAATAAAGCTTTTCTTGATGTGCCGGTTGGTTTCTGAGAACGCATAGGTTCCGCGACGGTTCTGGTGTCAATTATATTTGCCAACTGTTCATTTAAAATCACTATCTGCTGTTTTAATACTTCTATTTTCTGTTCACGATCAGCAGGTATTTTTATTTTTTCCGCCTCTATCTCAGCAATATCGGTTTTCTGCTTTTCAACATCCATTTTGTTTTCAACTCGATATTTTTCCAGATTTTTTTCTTTTTCATCAATCAGCGCAATTTGATGCAATTGTTCACGGTCGTTGTCATCGATCTCTTTTTGTAATTCTGAATGCTGATTTTCCAAATCGATATAAAGCCGCTCTTCAAGCGTGGCAAGCCTTGTCCTGTTTTGTTGCAATTCATTATCTATCATGAGCATTGCCATACCTTGTGCGCCGCTCTTTGTTTCTGAAACACTTTCCTGTTGCAGTTTGGTTGCTCCTTTGATCTGTTCTTTCAATTCTGCAATCTGATAGATCAGTAAGTCACTCAATCTGCCTAACCGCTCCTTTTTAGTCTTTAAAATAGCTGCTCTGCCTTTGAGGGATGCCAATTGGTTCTTTTCATTTTGTAATTGAATTTCCAGGGCTTTGAGTTTGTATCCCTGAATTGTGGGATCCTCTAATTTTTTCAGACTGATTTCAGCCCCCTTAATTCTTGATTCCATATTCTTAATGATGGGTTCATAAAAACGCTGGTCATTCTCCCTTTTTAATTCGAGCTCCTTAAGCATAATGGATGCTTTGATTCTTGCCCGAATAGGCCTGAGGATTCGATCATGATCTGTTTCTATTGCCTTTGTCATCTCTGAAATTATCTCTTTGAATTGCTCTACTTCGTCTTCTTTCACTTTTGTCTGGATCAGCACAAGATCACTGTTTTTCGGGATGGTTACATCGAATTCTGCTCAGCCTGATATCTTCATCTTCGTACTGACTGAGCGTCTCCGGCACCAAGGCATTTTCCAATTTTGCCTTTACCGTTTCGGGAGACTCGAGAAGAATCACTTGGTCATCCTGGATGGTTTGGCCGATACCGATTGTCGATGTGATTGAGTATTTTTTTGGGATCACCAAGGCAACAATCAAACCCAAAACCATTACAACACTGAATACATACCAAAAAACTTTTTTATGCTTAACGATAACCAACCAAAGATCTACCAGGCTGATTTCATCTTCAGGGTAAACATATTGAGGGATGTTTACTGGGAACTGGTTGCACTTCTTTTTGCATTTCAGTGTAAAGCCTTTTCAATATCCTTGGGACAAGTTATAAATAATAATTGACAAATACAAGCCGCCATTGTCGCCGCCAAATTACGGTGACATTAAACAATGACCAAATATCAACCCAACATTACACCTTCTGGTAATCTAGCCACGTCAATTGTCATCCGTTTAGCAGCGTAATCAAGTAACTGATTAAAGCAACTCACCAAAACAAGCGAATAATCTTTAGCCAGATTTAAGTCATTTGCGAATTGCTCTACGCTCTCCATGTATTCATGGACTAAACGATTGCGTAGTTTTCGAGCTTCCAGCCAACGCTCTACATCTTCCACCACACCCAATCTTTCAGCGCGGTTGAGCGTTTCGATCTGACTTCCTGGTGTTTCAGCCATAGCTGTAAGCCAGCGGGGTAAAAGTTTACCTGCGATGGTGTCCTGCATTCGACCAAAACGGGAGACAAAAGCATCCAGGCGCTCGGCCAATTCCGGATCATTCTCTAATTGTTGCACCCAGGAAGCATCGATCTTTTGTGAATACAGCTTTTCCCAACTATATGCCAAATGAGCAGCTTCCCGGGAAACGATCCCCAGGGTCTGCAGAAAACGCTCTGTCGGTAAAAGTTCGCTCAAATTTTCACCCCCATGCGCAGGGCTGCTTTATGTACTGGTTGCTGTACCGTTTCCGGATCGATTACCAACACATCAATTGGTTGATCTCCCAGGCGTATCTGCAGACGCGCTACAAGCCGTAAGGCTTTTTGCTGATTTTCCGGGTTAGCCTTATCCACCTGGACCAATAAATCAATATCGCCCCCACGGACAGCATCATCAACCCTGGAGCCGAACAGCAATACAGTGGCATGTTCGCCAAAAATCTCATGCGCTGTTTCCCGGATAATTTTTTGAGTTTCGCTGCTCAGGCGCATTAATTTATCACGTTCTTACTGCTATATCGGCTGCTGTTATTGATCAGCTTATGCAAGCAGATCAATCAAATCAACAGGACGACCGGATAGCTCTGCAAGAGCTTCTATCAGTTGCATCTTTTCGGTTACCCCAAGCGAATCTATACCCGCCACCGCCAAGTCCAGATCACTGCTTGGTTTTGCCTGGTCACGGCCAAGCGAACCGAAAAGCACAGCTAAACGAATCGAAGGGTAAGACTGCATCAATAAGCAGATCTCTTCTTCAAGTTTCATCAGTTACTTTGGTATCTCGCCTGTCAACGCACCAATCCTGCTTCTACCTGATCTCGCAAGGCTCGCCCCTCCAGTCTCTCGATCAACTCCAGGGCAAAGTCCATCGCGGTGCCCGGTCCACGAGAAGTGACGACTTTGTCATCAACCACCACCCTTTCCAGTTGCACATCGACCCTGGTGAGATTCATTTTATCCAGTACACCTGGATAACTGGTTGCCTTGCGCCCATCTAACAGACCAGCATTGGCCAAAACCTTTGGTGCGGCACAGATTGCGGCTGTATATTTTCCCTCTGCTGCCAGTCGCTTGAGCAGGGTATGGATGCGGGGATCATTATTCAGATGGTCTGCTCCAGGCAGGCCACCGGGGAGGACGATCATATCGAAGGAATCCTGCATCACTTCATCGAGAGTCTTATCGGGGACCAGGGTTATGCCCCTTGATGCCTTGACCGGTTTGTCATCGAGCCCGGCGGTAACCACTTCAATCCCCGCACGGGTCAATATATCGGTGATAGTGACGGCTTCGAGTTCTTCACATCCTTGGGCGAGGGGGACGAGTACGCGTGCCATGATAGGTTACCTTCATTGGTCAGCTCTGAGGCAGGCACCAATTCTACCCCGAGTAACTCAAGTTTAGGTAGTTCTTCAGCCAGAACATCGACGGTTGCTGCGTATGGGTGACAAATCCCTATTGCCTGGCCAGTGATTTTTGCAAGTTCGATCAATTTGTAAAACTGTTTGCGTATCTTCTCTCTATCTTCTTCATTATCCAGGAAAATATCTCGACTGGCGGATTGGATCAGGTTCTTCTCCGCTACCTTACCTGCAACAGTTTTATCCGTGGTGCGGCTATCGATAAAGAACAGGTTGTCGTTCCGGATAGAACTCATCAACCAGCGCATGGCTGTCGGATCTCGGGTCAGCAGACTGCCCATATGGTTATTTACCCCGGCAACATAAGGCACCGAGGCCAAGGCATCTTCCAAGGTGCTGATAAATTCGGCTTTCTGCATCTCCAGGGTCAACCCGCCCTTGCCTAGCCTGTTTCCATGGTGTGACTCCATAGGAAGATGCAGCATCACCTCCCTATTGATCTCATGTGCTTTAGTCGCCTGCTCCCAGGCATAGGGCGTGTGCGGCAGAAATGCATAAGTGACCATTCCCGGCAGCGCAAGCGCGTCCTCACCTGCTGAGTGGTGGTTACCCAGGTCATCGATAATCAGCGCTATTTTTGCTGCGGACTGGACAGCCTCTTCGGACTCAGCGAAGCAAACGGCTGAGGAGAAAATCCCAAGCAACGCCATCAACCAGCCGAACAGCCATCTTTTGCACATAGAGAACCATTCCAAGATAATATCTTCTTATCGGCGATCCAATATAACCAGTCCTTTCAGAAGGTTAAGCGCCTCACCGAGTTGATAATCCTTAGCGGCAAGAGACCCTTCTTCTTTATCACCGCTCTTACTCTGCGTGGCATCTTCCTCATCTTTATCACTGCCATTATCGAGATGGCGCGATAGATCTGCCTCTTTTAAAGGCTTCACATGTTTTGCTTCGGCCTGGGAAACCTTGACGTCTTCAAGTTCAATATCGGGTTTGATGCCTTCCGCCTGGATCGAACGGCCGGAAGGGGTGAAATAACGCGCGGTTGTCAATTTGACTGCAGATCTCTTGTTAATGGGGATAATGGTCTGTACCGAACCCTTGCCGAAGGTCTGCCGGCCCATTATTACAGCTCGATTATGATCCTGCAGCGCACCCGCCACGATCTCTGAAGCTGACGCTGAACCTTCATTCACCAGGACGACAATCGGCGCCCCTGCCATCACATCATCGGGCGCTGCTTCAAAACGCAACTCCGAATCCTCTTCACGGCCTTCGGTGTAAACGATCAATCCAGACTCCAGAAAGGCGTCACTGACCGAAACGGCTCCATTCAACACACCGCCTGGATTATTTCGCAGATCCAGGATGAGTCCTTTCAAATCATCCTCGGCCTCGTCATTTAATTTTTTCAGGGCCTTAAGCATGTCTTCATTAGTGTGTGATTGAAACTGGGAGATCCGGATATAGGCGAAATGCTCTTCCAGTAAGCGGCTTTTGACACTGGTTACCTTGATTACATCCCTAACCACATCGATTTTGATCGGCTTCTCCTCTCCCTCGCGCACAATGGTAAGGCTGATCGTGGTGCCCGGCTTGCCTCGCATCAGTTTTACCGCGTCATTCAGGGTCAGCCCCTTGACCGGCGTGTCATCCAGACGCACGATCAAATCACCACTCAAAACCCCCGCACGCTGCGCTGGGGTGTCATCAATCGGCGCGATAACCTTGACGAAACCATCCTCCATTCCCACTTCAATACCAAGACCGCCAAACTCGCCTTTCGTGCCAACCTGCAAATCCTTGAATTCATCGGTATCAAGATAACTGGAGTGTGGATCCAGGCCTGAAACCATCCCCCGAATTGCGTTTTCCAGCAAAACCTTATCTTCCACAGGTTCTACATAATTGGACTTGATACGGCCAAAGATTTCCGCAAAGACCCTGAGTTGTTCTAAAGGCAGGTCGTTATTGCCTCCATTATCCTCCGCAGCCGACGCCCCGGTGAGGGTAATTCCCGCTATAAAAACCAGGCAGAAACCTGACACTACGAACTTGCGTAAAAGGTTGGTCATCCGAATCTTCCTTCGATCAATCCGCATAATCGCGGTTCTAATATAAATTTATTATAAGACAGCATCGCATCTAAAAAGCTTCTTCGCATTTCGCGAGAAGATCAGTGAGTTCTTTTTCAGGCGTGCTTGCTCCCTAAAACAATGTCAGCCACGATCAACCAGTTTACGCCAATCAATCTGGGATGGATTAATTATGACGTCTGGCGCATTAAGGCCAATGATACGGTTGCCTTTTATCCGCTTACACCACTTTTGGGGGTCTTTTGCTTTACCGTTATGCCGAATACCAAAGTATACCCCCGGAGTGCTGCGCCCCCCGCTGCTCCCCACTTGTGCAACCACCTCACCTGGCTCGACCCATTCACCTGTCTCCTTGAACAGACTCTGATTGTGGCCATATAAACTCATATAACCATCTCCGTGGTCTATGATCAGGAGCAGACCAAAGCCTCGCAACCAATCGGCAAACGCCACCCGGCCATGATGCACAGCCTTCACTTCACGACCTTCAGGCGCTGCTATCAATACCCCATCCCAGCGTAGTTTTCCCACCTCTCTGGAGGTACCGAAGTTGGCGGCCAATTGACCATTCGTGGGCCAGGGAAGCTTACCTTTTCGGCTTATAAATGGATTAATGGTGGTGGTTTCCAAAGGAATATCCGCCAATGCTTCCTGCAGATTAACCAATAAGTTTTCCAATTCCTTCTCGTTGGCTTTAAGACCATCGAGTTCTTGACCTTTGCTCTTCAGCTTCTTGCTCAAACCGGCGATGATCTGCTTTCTATCTCCCTGGGCTGACTCCAGCTGCAACTTTTCCTGCTCTTCTTTGGCGAAAAGCTGCTGCAGACGCTGTTCCTCGGCAGTTATCTCCCGCTCAATCCGGGTCAGATTCCTGAGATTTTGCTGAATCAGGTCCATCTGTTCCATGCGGGCGGCATTGAGATAATCGTAATATATCATCAGACGGCTGACTATGGCTGGATCTTGCTGATTTAAAAGTATTTTAACCTTCTCTTGACGACCCATCGCATAGGCGGCTCGAACCTGCCGCTCCAATACCTGACGATGTCTGTCAAGCTGCAGGCGGGAATCAGCACGCTCCTGTTCCAAGTCGCTCAAACGCCGCTGCTGCCGCTGCAAACGTTGTCCGACAACCCGGATACGGCGCGCAATCGCACCGATCTTTTTCTCTGTCAAACTCAAAGCACTGTTCTGCTCCTTCCGTTCACCTTCCACAGCCCTGAGCTGCCTGCGCAGATGCAGGATACGGGCCTTGATCTGTTCCAGTTCACGGGCCTTTTCGTCCATCTTGCTCTGTTCCTCATCTGCAGACAATGCAGACAGCGATAGACCAGACAAAGTCAGGAACAGGCAGCAAAGCCCGGCGCGCAAGCCCATCAGGGTCGGTCCAGGAACCGGATCAGAGGATGTCCTTTCATTTCAGACGGCTGCTCCAGGCGCATCATCCTCAGGAGCGTAGGGGCAATATCACACAAGGCTCCATTCTCATCCAGTTCAGCTTCACGCCCCACATAGATCAGTGGCACCGGGTTTGATGAGTGTGCAGTATGTGCTTGATTGATTTCAGGATCCCACATCTGCTCGGCATTTCCATGATCCGCGGTAATGAGCATCTCTCCTCCAGCCCTGTGCAGCGCTTTCTTAACGCGCCCTAAACAATAGTCGAGCGTCTCGATCGCCTGTATCGCGGCTTCCAGTTTTCCCGTATGTCCAACCATATCTGAGTTGGCATAGTTACAGATAATTGCATCGTATTTTCTACCCTCGATGGCCTCAACCAGATGATCCGTAACCTCATCCGCACTCATTTCAGGCTTGAGGTCGTAGGTGGCGACATCGGGCGATGGAACCAAGATACGATCCTCTCCCTCGAATGGCTTTTCTCTGCCGCCATTGAAGAAAAATGTGACATGCGCATATTTTTCCGTTTCCGCCAGCCTCAACTGCCGCATACCCTGCTTGGAAACGTATTCCCCAAAACAATTGCTGATCCTTTCCGGGGGAAAGGCTACGGGTATGTCAAAATTGCTGTTGTATTGGGTCAGACTGACAAAGCGCTTCAATTTTGGAAGCCGCTTTCTGACGAAGCCATTAAAGTCTTTTTCAATGAAGGCTCGGGTCAGCTGCCTTGCACGATCCGAACGGTAATTGAGAAAGAACATGACATCTCCATCCTCTATCCTGATCGGACGAGCGCCATCCGGCACGATCGAGGTCGCTCTGACAAACTCGTCGGATTCACCTCGTTCATAGGCCTCGGCCAAGGCATCGCAGGCGCTTGCTGCTTGAAATTCCCCCCGACCATCAGCCAGCAGGTCATATGCCTGCTCAATCCTCTCCCACCGATGGTCCCGGTCCATGGCATAATAACGGCCGATCACACTGGCAATCATCCCGACGCCCAGTTCCTTGAAAACCTGATTCATTGCCCGAATTGAACGGTCGGCGCTCTTTGGCGGAGTATCTCGACCATCCAGAAAGGCATGTACATATATCCGCTTGGCGCCTCTATCAAAGGCCAGCCTCGCCATGGCATGGATATGCTCCTCATGACTGTGCACCCCGCCAGCCGAAAGCAGGCCCATGATATGCACCGCTTTATGCCGGTTTGCCGCCTCATCCACTGCCGCCGTCAAGGTCTGGTTTGTATAAAATGAACCGGTGCGAATTGAGCGGCCTACCCGCGTAAACTCCTGATAGATAACACGCCCCGCTCCCAGATTCAGATGCCCTACCTCCGAATTACCCATCTGTCCACCGGGCAGGCCGACTGAGGCGCCCGAGGTGCGGATCAGGGTATGTGGATTTTCTTTCCACATGCGTTCCCAAACCGGGATGCGTGCCGCCGCAATCGCATTTCCCTCAGGGGCTTCACTGTAACCCCAACCATCCAGGATGATCAGAACGACAGGCTTCGGAGTCTCCTTCATGATGGGCCTCAATACTCTCTAACTAATGAAAAGAATTGGACTTTCCACGGTAAATTCGATGTCTCGCCGATTAAAGCAGCTATTATATGCAGAGGCCAGAAATTCCACGACCCACTCCCGAACCAAGCAGGAAAACCCATAAAACTTCAAAATCTTCTCAAAACCCATAAAAACAGCGTATTATTGTATTAGTTAATAGTGTAAGGCCACACCAATGGAACATAAATTCAGTAGAACCAATAAACCAGTTCTGAATGCAGACACCAGTGAGATGGATGCACTCTTCGCCAATGACGACGACATTGACCGCGCCTCCCGCTCCCTCAAGGCCATGTCCCACCCGCTGAGGCTGAAAATCCTCTGCACCCTGGGAGATGAAGAGATCAGCGTGCAGGATATCGTCGAGCAGGTTGGAACCTCGCAGAGTAATATCTCTCAACATCTGGCAATTTTACGGGACAAGGGCATTCTCGCCTCGCGCAAAGACGCCAACCGAGTCTATTACCGGGTCAGTGACAACAGGACATTGAAACTGATCGGTATGATGCGCGAGGTCTTCTGCAGCCACATATAAGTCTTAACCCTCGTCAGCAGGGAATCCCCAAACCACCACCGGGCGTGGAGGCAGGTATTCAACTCAGCTGAGTTGAATACCTCAATTGTCTTGCTTTAGCAGCCAGGCCTTAACCAAGACACCCTACTGTTATACACTCTCACCCCTTTAGCTTATTCTCAACATTTTTTACGAGGCCTCTTCATGCAACAACTCATCGATTTTACGATGAATCACTGGATCCTGGTGCTCTCTTTTCTGATAATTAGCGGGTTGTTGGTTTTCAATCTGTTACAGGGCAATAAGGGCAGCGTGGATCCGCATGGCGCCACGGAAATGATAAATCACCAGAATGCCGTGGTCGTGGATGTCCGCCCAGCCGCCGATTTCCACAAGGGGCACATCATCAATGCCATCAACATCCCGGCAAATGGCTTCAAAAACCAGATTAACAGCCTCAGCAAACATAAAGAACAACCCATCATAATCAGTTGCCGCTCCGGTTCACAATCACACGCTGCCTGCCAGCAATTGAAAAAACAAGGGTTTGAGCAGGTATTCAATCTTCAAGGTGGAATTCTTGCCTGGCAGAACGCAAACCTACCCGTTTCTAAAAAGAAATAACCAAAGGAATCCAAAATCATGACTGAAGAAGCCAAAACGGAAGAACACAAACGCGAATTCGCGCTTCAACGCATCTATACCAAGGACATCTCCTTCGAAACGCCAAATTCACCTGCGATCTTCCAGAAGGAGTGGAAGCCTGAATCTGGCGTCAATCTAAATACCGAAGTAACCAAGCTCTCTGACGCTGTATACGAAGTTATGCTGACAGTTACCATTACCACCAAGATTGGTGATCAGACCGCATACCTCGCAGAAGTTAAGCAGGGCGGGATTTTCGGCATCAACGGTTTTCCCGATCAAGAGATGGGACCGCTGCTCGGTTCGTACTGCCCGAATCTTCTCTTCCCCTATATCCGTGAGGTGGTATCCGACCTGGTGACCAAGGGCAGCTTCCCGCAACTGGTGCTCCAGCCGGTCAATTTTGATGCCCTGTATGCCCAGCATCAGCAGGAGATGGCGAAGAAGGCTGCAAAAGAACCCGCCGGCGCAAAACACTAGTGTCCAGCCAGTCCTCGATTGCTGTACTTGGTGCGGGCTCCTGGGGCACCGCACTGGCAATCCTGCTCAGCCGGAAGGGACTGGACGTACGGCTTTGGGGCAACCTGCCGGATGAGATTGCACAACTGGTCCGGGAGAGGCAGAACAATCATTATCTTCCCGGCATCGATTTTCCCGAGTCGTTGACGCCAATGGCCGATCTAGAGGCTAGTCTGCAAGGCGCAGCAGAGGTGCTCATTGTGGTGCCCAGTCACGCATTCCGCTCGGTAGCCCGGGCCATAGCGCCCCTGCTGGCCGCCGAGACCGGGATCTCCTGGGCCACCAAGGGATTCGAACCCGGCACACAGCAGTTACTCTCCGCTGTGGCGGCTGAAACCCTGCCAGGGCGAAATCTTGCAGTCATTTCCGGACCCACTTTCGCCGGTGAAGTGGCCAGGGGCCTGCCTACGGCAATCACAGTGGCCTCTGAATCTCTCCAACACGCTGAAAAACTGGCCGATTTACTCCATGCTCCCTGGTTCCGCGCCTATACCAGCAACGACATGATTGGTGTCCAGGTGGGCGGCGCCAGCAAAAATGTACTGGCGATTGCCGCCGGTATTGCTGATGGTCTGGGTTTCGGAGCGAATACCCGTGCTGCGCTCATCACCCGCGGCCTGACGGAGATTATGCGCCTTGGCACCAGACTGGGCGGCCAATCGGAAACCTTCATGGGTCTGGCCGGCTTGGGAGATCTGGTGCTCACCTGTACCGACAACCAGTCGCGCAACCGCCGCATGGGGCTCGCCCTGGCCAGAGGACTCACCATCGAAGAGGCCCGCCGGGAGATTGGTCAGGAAGTGGAAGGGGTGCATACCGCACAGGAAGTCTATCAACTTGCGCGGAAAACGGGGGTGGAAATGCCTATTTCCGAACAGGTCTACCAGGTTCTGTTTCAGGGCCTGAATCCAAAACAGGCGGTGCACAACCTGCTGGAGAGAAGCCAAAAGGCAGAGACTCTCTGAGCCTCTGCCTCTAAATGGCGCCCTCAAAACCCTGCTGCCGCCAGGCTTCGTAAAGAATCACCGCGACTGCATTCGAAAGATTCAGGCTGCGACTTTCGGCAAGCATCGGTATCCTGAGCAGCTTATCGGAGGCAAGCCGCTCCAGCAGTGATTGTGGCAACCCCCTGCTTTCCGGTCCGAACAACAGGGCATCTCCTTTATCAAATTTTGCGTCTGTATAAAATTGCCGGCCTTTCGTACTGCAGGCATAGAGGTTGTGCGGCGCGATGCGTTGTAAAAATGCATCCAGTGAAGCATGCTCCTGTAAATCCGCCCATTCGTGGTAATCGAGTCCCGCCCGTCTCAAGCGCTTATCGTCCAGCTCAAATCCAAGGGGGTGGATCAAGTGTAAACTGCTGCCAGTATTTGCGCATAAGCGTATGATATTCCCGGTATTCGGTGGAATCTCCGGTTCGAAAAGCACGATATTGAACATCCAGTTACCTTTTATTAATGTTATTCGCAGCCGCCCAGCGGTTTACTTCGTTCTGGAAGTGAATTTTTCTTTCCTCACTTCCTCAATTATCAGCCACTTGCGGCCGTTAACCTATCAGTCCATTGACAGACTGAGCCTTGCGCGGCCATCTGCTGCAACCCTCTTTGGCGAAAATGGAACAAAACAATATGCCTGTCATCAATAAATCCCCCTTGAATATCGAGTTCTGTGGATTGCCGTTCAACACACCAATCGTGCTGCTTTCCGGTTGCGTCGGGTTTGGTGAAGAGTACACACGGGTGAAGGGCTTCAGCAACCAGCATACCGGCGCAGTTTGTCTGAAAGGAACCACACAGCTACCCCGCCTGGGCAATCAACCCCACAGAATCTATGAAACACCCGGCGGCATGCTGAATGCCATCGGCCTGCAGAACCCCGGAGTTGATAAAGTCGTGGATGAGATTCTGCCTGGTCTCGACTTTGATGAGACGCATTTCATTGCCAACGTATCCGGTTCCAGTGTCGAGGAGTACTACGAAGTCACACGCCGTTTTGATGATTCGCCAATCGATGCCATCGAGATCAATATCTCCTGTCCCAATGTAAAAGAGGGTGGGGTTGCGTTCGGTAATGATCCAGCCATGTCCGCCCGAGTGGTGGAGGCCTGCCGCAAGGCAACCCGTAAACCACTGATCACCAAGCTCTCTCCCAACCAGACCGATATTGCAGGCAATGCAAAGGGCTGTATCGAGGCTGGCAGCGATGCCTTTTCCGTGATCAATACGCTGATGGGTATGGCGATCGATATCGAGAGCCGCGTACCGATCATTGGCAATAATCAAGGCGGCCTCTCCGGCCCGGCGATTAAACCGGTTGCTCTGCTCAAAGTACATCAGGTGCATCAGGTCTGCAGGGACCATAACATACCCATCATCGGTCAGGGCGGTATCTGTAATGCGGAAGATGCACTGGAGTTCATTATTGCCGGAGCAAGCGCCGTTGGCATAGGCACGGCGCTCTTCTATGACCCGCTTATCTGTCAGAAAATCAATGCCGGTATACTCGACTATCTGCAGCGGCATGAGCTGCCATCAGTCGACCATCTGGTCGGCACTCTCCAACTCCATCAGCAACCGTTACCAAAATGTGGATGTTAATCTCACAGGATGATGAACACTATGGATAGTTCTCAACTGCACCCGGACCCCAAGATTCTGGCCAAGCTGAATCCGATGAATGAGCTCAGCAGCATTCAGCTTGAACTGCTCGCCCAAACTTTACAGATAGAATCAGCGCCCAAGGGCAGGATCCTTCTGCAACTGGGTGATACCGAAAATTTCAGTCTCTATCTACTGAGGGGGAAGCTCCTACTGCGCTCGTTAGATGATCGCAGTATCGAGATCGATCACCATTCGGCCCAGGCAAGCGGCCCCATAGCCGGTCTTATTCCCCGCCGCTATGATGTCATCGCTACAACCTCAGTCGAATACCTGCGGGTGGAGAATCACCTCATCAACGAGTTATTCGCCACCCAGACCCATGGCATTACGGCCACAGAAATCCTTTCGGACGAGAGTCCCCACAGCCGGGATGAAACGGAAAGCCTGCTCTCTCAAGCCTTATCCGAAGACCTGGAAAATGGACGTCTGGTGCTACCCAGTCTTCCGGATGTCGCCATGCGGGTCGGCCAGGCCATGAAAGATGAAACCACCAACGCCCAAAAACTGGCGTATATCATCCAAACAGATCCAGCCATCACCACTAAATTGATTCGCGCCGCAAACAGCCCCCTGTATGCAGGGGTTACGAAAATAGAATCCTGCAAGGAGGCGGTGGTAAAGCTCGGCTCCGACACCACTCACAAACTGGTGCTCACCTTCGCGCTGCGGGATCTTTTCAATGCACATTCAACCGTGCTGAAAAACCGTATGCGCCAGCTTTGGGAGCATAGCGTCAAGGTCAGCGCCGTCTGTTATGTGCTGGCCAAACTGACAAACCAATTTAACCCGGAACATGCGCTGCTTGCCGGCCTGCTGCATGATATCGGCGTAGTCGCCATACTCAGCTACGCAGAACGCTTTCCAGAGGTGGCCAATAACGAACAAGAGATCAACTCTGTGATACAAGACATGCGCGGACCCGTGGGAGCGCAGATTCTTCAGGCATGGGATTTCACTGAAGACCTGGTCACGGTTGCTGCAGAGTCGGAAAACTGGTTGAGAGATACCGGGGGAGCGGCCGATTACACAGACCTGGTCATCATCGCTCAGCTGCACTGCTTTTTCGGCACCGTCATGATGCAGGAGCTACCCAGCCTCGACCAGGTTCCCGCATTCAGCAAGCTGGAAATCGGCGAACTCTCCCCAAAGCTCAGTATAAAAATTCTTGATAAAGCCGAGGAGAAGATCGCCCGAGCTGAATCTCTGCTCAGGGCTTAAAGCCAGGCGCGGCACTCTCAAGCAGCGGCTTACTCATCCGGGCGATCTGTTACCCCGTTTTGCCCCAGCATCAAGGAGATGCTGCGTGTCTCATCACTGCTATCCAGGACAATTTTCAGGGTCATGGTCAAAGGCACGGAGAGAAACATACCTACAGGACCCAGCACCCAGCCCCAGAAAACCAGCGAGATAAAAACGATCAATGGCGAAAGGCCCAGTCCCCTGCCCATAAATCGGGGCTCGATCAGGTTACCGACCAGGCTATTGATCACCAGGTAGCCCGCGCCTACCCAAAGGGCTGTCCATGGGCCCAATTGGATCAAGGCAAGCAGAACCGCCGGTACTGCGGCAATAATCGAACCGATATTCGGTACATAATTGAACAGGAAAGCTACCAATCCCCAAAGAACCGGGTAGTCCACACCAAAAGCCCACAACCAGAGAGACACCAGAACACCGGTCAACAGACTGGTGCTGGTCTTGATGGTCATATACTGCTTGATGCTGGAGGTGATCGCCTCAATGCGTGCAATCGAACTTACCGGGTCTTTCGAAATCGCGCGAATCTTAGCCTGAAACCCCGCTGCTTCCACCAGTATGAAGATCACTGTGATGAGGATAAACAGCGCCTGTGTCAACACATTGCCCAGGCCGCTGAGGAGGTTTCCCGCCAGTGCCATTGCCTTACCCGGATTCAGATAGGTGAGCAGTGTGGTTTCGTCGAGCACGATTCCATAATTGCTTAACAGCACAAACAGACCATGACTTTGATCCGCAAGACGCTGCTGATATTTGGGCAGATTCGCCGTGAAATCCTGCATTGAGCCGCCGATCATCCAGCCCAGCAGCAAACCGGCAAAAGCAATACCCATGACTACGATGAGCATCGCCAACCATTCAGGCACTCCCTTGGACTGCAGAAAGAACAAAGGTGGAGCGGCGATCACTGCGATAAACAGCGACAATAAAAAAGGCACCAACAGCGGCTGTGCGGCCTGCATGCCCGCCACCAGAATAACGAAGCCTGCCAAGACCAACAGCACGCGGGTTGCGGATGTGAGATTGTTGAGCGGCTGGTCCAAGATATCGGTGTCAAATTACTTGAATGTGGGAAAAGGACTCTGCAGCAACCATTTTTCACGCTCCGCATCATATTGCCAGATCTGCTGGTCCAGCAACTCCCTGACACTTTGACTGGATTCGTGAACATACTGAATCACTACTGTCTGCAGCGCCTTTTCCTCACTCACCTGCGTCGGACCCTGCACCACTTCGTATTGGATGATGCGTAGATCTTTGCTCCGGCCGGGGATGTAGGTTGCAGCATCATCCGCGCTAAAACTCTGCGCCTGCTGAATAGCGCCCCAGCGCAGGGTTGCTTCATACCTTTTCAGGGTTTCCACAAGCACATCCGTCTGCTTTTTCTCACTCAAGGTCTGACAGCCGCTGACGGACCATAGCAGTAAGGAGAGCAGGATTATTTTCATGATCGCCATGGATTTCGCGCGTACCTTAACCCTGATTAAATGATATTAGTGACGAGGGTCACTAGACAACCCGTGTGGGAATAATGCCGCGTTCTTCCAGGGCATGAATCATCTGCCCCACACAATCCTCCAGCGAGTCCTGTTCAGTATCCACCACGATCTCAGGCTTCACCGGTGATTCATATGGTGAGGAAATGCCGGTAAATTCAGGGATTTCACCCGCTCTAGCCTTTTTGTATAGCCCCTTTACATCCCGCTCTTCACATTTCTCCAGCGAACATTTTACATAGACTTCAATAAAATCCCCATGTGGAAACAGTCCTCTGGCGCGGTCACGATCTTCACGAATCGGGGAAATAAAGGCGGTTAAGGAAATAACTCCGGCATCCACAAAGAGTTTCGCCATCTCACCGATACGACGGATGTTCTCCGTGCGGTCCTCAACACTGAACCCAAGGTCTCGACAGAGGCCATGGCGCACATTATCACCATCGAAGACAAAGGTTCGACAACCTCGCTGATGGAGTTCTTCTTCCAGCGCATGCGCCAGGGTGGATTTACCTGAGCCGGACAGGCCGGTAAACCACAACAGTTTCGCTCGGTGCTGGTTGAGCTTTTCTCTACGTTCACGCGTGACCGTTGCCTGATGCCAAACGATATTTTTGTCCATTGATAAATCCTGCTGAAGGTTGGCCGTAAAAAAACGGTCTGTGGCGTATGAGAACCATCCAACTGTTGCGGCCAAAGTGAGATATTCTGATATTGCCTTTCTCGCCTTTATCCCAGCTGGCTGTGTAACCTGCGGTGTTGATACAAATAAGAACCAGCTGATTCCAACGAGATCGTTTTTTCATATTAACACGCGATAACCATGAACCTCCCGGATTCCCTGAAAATAATTGTACTATACAGGGGAATTGAAATAGGCAAATCACAACTGAGTATCCGATCTTTCGTTCTAGTTCTGTCATGCATCAACTCTCTCCATTAACAGAGAGAATCACTGCTAAACCAAGATGAGATACTAAACACACACTGATATCGAAACGCTGATAGAATGCCCACGATTCGGTAATGGTTTGGCAATTTAATATGCATAACGATGAGCAGGAACCTCAGATTGATTTAACCCTTGGTGACAGCCAGGTTACCCTGTTAGGTACAGCGCACGTCTCCAAAGCCAGCGCCGAGAAGGTCGCCGAACTACTCGAGAGTGGCGGCTATGACGCCGTTGCCGTGGAACTCTGTCCCAGCCGTTATAACGCACTGCTCAATCCCGATGCCCTGGCCAAGATGGATCTCTTCAAGGTCATTCGAGAAGGGCGCGTGACTCTGGTCATGGCCAGCCTTGCGCTTGGCGCCTATCAGCAACGTCTGGCGGATCAATTCGGTATAGAACCCGGGGCCGAACAACGGGAGGCGATCCGCATCGCCCGGGAATCTCATCGGCCATTACTGCTTATCGACCGTGAGATCAGCATCACGCTGAAACGGGTCGCCGGCAATCTGCCCTGGTGGAAGCGGATTGCCCTGTTCACCGGATTGCTGGCCGGCATCCTGTCCAAAGAGGACGTTTCCGAAACTGAAATCGAGAAACTCAAGGAAGGGGATATTCTGGAGACTACCTTTGCTGAGTTTGCAGAGGATCGTCAGGATCTTTTCGTCCCACTTATCGATGAACGTGATCGCTATATGGCGGCGCGGATTCGCGAGGAACTTGAGCTCAAAGGCCATGAAAACCTGCTGGTAGTGATCGGCGCCGGACATATGCGCGGCATTGCCCGTTACCTGGAGCAGAGTGAGAGTGAACCGCAAGCCACTATCCACGAACTCGATCAACTGCCAAAACGGAGTCGTTGGCCAAAAATCATTCCCTGGCTGATTGTTGCGCTTCTGCTTTCCGGCTTCGTGTTTGGCTTCCTGCGCAGCCCGCAACTCGGTTGGCAACTGGTTGCAGACTGGGTATTGATCAACGGAGGTCTTTCAGCACTCGGCGCCTTGTTGGCCGCAGCTCACCCTTTAACCGTGCTGACCGCTTTCCTCGCCGCCCCATTGACCTCACTCAACCCAACCATTGGCGCGGGCATGGTCACTGCCGCGGCTGAACTCTATCTGCGTAAACCTACCGTAGCCGACTTCGGAAGACTGAGAACAGACACTACAAAATTGAAGGGATGGTGGCAAAATCGGGTGTCCAGAACGCTGCTGGTATTTTTTCTGAGCACCTTGGGTTCTGCTATCGGGACCTATCTTGCGGGTTTTCGGATTATTCAGCGTCTTACCGGCTAGACAATTTTACAGCTGCCGAAGTCCCCCGTTCTTTCAATTCGCCTTTGATCGCACTCAGTCTTAAATCGTGCAGCGCCATGCCGACCGCCTTACCCTGCGGGATTTTCTCCAGGCTGCTCCTATCCACCTGCCCGGCAGCCTCAAATAACCGCTGAAAACTTTCCGCCTGCGGATAGCTCCTGGCCTCAAAACCCTTGCGGCCACGATAATCCGCTTCACACACCAGCAGGAAATTACTGAATCTTTCCGGGCATCGGAAAGCATCCACTTTCTCCAATACTTTCAAAATAGTGCGCGGCTTCAACTCATTCAGGCGATGGCAGTGGGTGTGATATCTGGCGCTCTGCTCGGCCAGTTGTCGAAAATCATTTGGAACTCGCATCCGATTACACATCTCACGGACCAGATCCGCCCCTTTCTCCTCATGTCCGGAGTGGCTGGGCAGGATTTCTTTGGGAGTCAGGCCCTTGCCAAGATCATGGACCAGTGCAGCGAACCTGATTTCTGCCGCTGATGACAATTTACATGCCGCCTGCAACGCCAGCATGGAATGCGCCCCACAATCGACTTCTGGGTGCCACTGCACCGGCTGAGGCACTCCCCACAGCCTGTCTAATTCGGGCATGATCCGCACCAGGGCGCCGCAATCCCGCAGGGTTTCAAAGAATGCTGCGGGATTCTCCGTGGCGAGCGCCCTGGCCAGCTCCTGCCAGACGCGCTCCGCAACCAATGCATCAAGCGCGCCCTGCGCGACCATCTGCTGCATCAGCGCCATGGTTTCCGGCGCCACTTTGAACCCCAGTTGATGGTAACGCGCCATGAAGCGTGCAATCCGCAATACCCGGATGGGGTCTTCCGCAAATGCCTCGGAGACATGCCTGAGCACCATCTGTTCGAGATCTGTTCTACCCCCGAATGGATCAATCACTCTGCCGTTTTTCGATTCCGCCATCGCGTTGATTGTGAGGTCGCGCCTGGCAAGATCCTCTTCCAGTGTTACCGTCGGAGCTGCATGAGGCCTGGCTGGCCCGTTGATTTCCACGCAACCCCTCTCGGTCCTGGCCAAGGCATACTCTTCATGTGTCTGAGGATGCAGAAAAACCGGAAAGTCCCTGCCCACCTGCTGATAACCCAGCTCCAGCATCTTTTCTGGTGTTGCCCCGACCACCAGGAAGTCCCGCTCTTTCACAGGTTGCCCCAGGAGACGATCGCGCACCGCTCCACCTACGAGGTAGATCTGCATCAGCGCGCGTTGCGAGCTTTTTCCAGTTGCTTTTTCGCTGCCTCAACCTCTTCCTCGGCTTTTGTTATCCTCTCGAAATACTCAGGGCGGATGCGACGTTTGCCGCCGGCCAGCGATTGCCGATCTTCGTTCTTCAAGATCTTTGCCTCAGTCAGACGCGTTTCTGCTTCGGACAGTTTTCGTTCCGCCTGCTCGATGAGCCTGTTGCTCGACCGAGTCTGTTGTGAACGTTGATATTCAACCTCTTGCAAACGATTGCGTATTTCTTTGTTCCTCTTCTCAGTTGCTTTGATCGAACCAGGCGAAGGCCCAGGAGGCAATTCCACTCGCTCGACACGACTGGCATCTGCAGGAGGAGAGTCAGTGAAAATCACCTGCCCTGATTCATCCACCATGCGGTATATCTCATCGGCCAGACCCAGGACAGGCAATGAGAATGCAATTAAAAACTGCAACAGATTCAACGTTTGTGGCATAGACACCCCTCAATCATTCACAAAACCTAAGCTTCGGCGCTCAAGGAAATAAAAGTCTGAATTAGACCGTTCAGCCCACTTTATGCCTTGAATCTCACAAAACACTCCTCTAAACATAGCTTGACAGAATATCGTCTGATTAACATTAAACGTCATACCCCAAGATAAGTTGCTAGAATCTGCTTGAAGCCACTAGATCTTGTGGTCACCAGGATGAAATTGAAGGAGTACGCCAATGCACGATTACGCAGAAAAACGTGACTTTTTACGCATGCCCATCGACTGTCCCGCACAAATTCGAATAGCGGGATCGAACAATACTTCCTCCGCCATCGTCAAGAATCTGAGCAGCACCGGGATGCTGATGCTTTTCGAACAGGAAATCGATCCGGGCACACAGTTGGCCGTTGAAATCATGCCCGGCAAAAGCATTACACCACCCCTCTCTGCCGAAATGAGCGTGGTGCGCAGCGATCCCTCCGGTGCAGGCAACTTCACTATCGCCTGCACCATCGATCGCATTCTATCAGAGGAAGAGATCGGGCCGGATTTCCCCTGATCCCTCAGCCCCACTGCCCTACGCGAAGCACAACGTGATTCGCCTCAAGGCAGCCCTTTCAGTTCTTATAGGCCTTGTGACAGGCCTTGCAAGCCTTCCCCACATCAGCAAATGCCGCCTTGATTTTAGCCTGGTCCGCACCAGAGGCGGCCTCGCTCAGGTTATTACTGGCCGTTTGCAGGTTCTTAAATTTCTGCTGGAAATCCTCGAAATCAAGCCAGATATCTGCCAGGGCATCCGTCTCACCTTGGTCAGAATCTTCCGGGAAACCGCTGATCAGGTCGACACTTGCTGCGGATGCAAGGTCTTTTGCATGTCTGGCAAATACTGCGGCGTCATAAGCCACCTTACCTTTCATCATCGCCCCCATCGGCTTCATATTCCAGCCCAGCACCGTCATCACCGATTGTCGGTATTCAATCGCTCGTTCAACTCCTCCCTGTTCCTCATCGGCATAGGCGAGGCTAAATAGCATCGGGACCACCAGCAGGTAAGCCCCAAACCATCGAATCGCTTTTGTTCTTTTCATTTTGCTCATCTCCTCAGTCAGTTTAAACATTTGTTGATCATTTATTGTCAATGATGCCTATACATTCAATAGGCTACAATGGCCCTCCTGAATCCACCGCTTACCTGTCAAGCCCATAAACTGCACCCCCAGATGAACGAACAGTCGAAACCACGCATCCGCGAGATACCTTATAACTACACCTCCTTCTCAGACCGGGAGATCGTGATCCGGTTCCTGGGCAAGGCAATGTGGTCGCTGATCGAAGAGCTGCGTGGCAGCCGGCGTACCGGGCGTTCAGCGCGCATGCTGTTCGAAGTGCTGGGCGATATGTGGGTGATTACCCGCAATCCCTATCTAATGGATGATCTGTTGGAGAACGAAGCCCGTCGACAGGCCCTGATCGAGGCACTCCAGCACCGCCTCAATCAGTTCGAGGGGCGGACGAATGGCAATCAACAGGCATTGGAGCTGTTACAGGCCGCACGCAACGCTGTGGCTGAATTTGCCGAACGTTTTACGCAGCAGATTCAACTGCGCCATACAACCCGGCGGAATCTTGCAGGACTCACGCGTCGGGACAATGTGGACTTCAGCGCTTTTGCCCGGGTTGCACACGCCACGGATGCCACCGACTGGCGGGTGGAGACCCCCTTTGTTGTGATCACACCGGACAGTGAGGATGAGGTGGCTGCGGTGGTGCGAGGCTGTATAGATTCGGGTCTCAGCCTGATACCCCGCGGAGGCGGCACCGGCTATACGGGCAGCGGGGTGCCCCTCGATCCCCACTGTGCCGTGATCAATACGGAAAAACTCGACCAGCTCAGCCAGATCGAACAGTTTGAGCTGCCCGGCGTCCCAGGCAAGATTCCTACCGTTACCACAGGCGCAGGGGTGATTACTCGGCGCGTCTCTGAGCTGGCCGACAACAATGGGCTGGCCTTCGCGGTGGATCCCACCTCACAGGATGCTTCCACGATCGGCGGCAATATCGCCATGAACGCAGGCGGCAAAAAGGCCGTGCTCTGGGGCACCACCCTGGATAATCTGGCCAGCTGGCGGATGGTTATGCCAAGCGGTGGCTGGCTTGAGGTTGAGCGTCTCGAACATAACCTGGGCAAGATCCACGATCAGGAATTGGTGCGTTTCCGCATCACCCGCTATGACGCCGAACGCAGGAGTCTCACCGCAGACCCGGAGATCCTCGAGATACCAGGCAGCAGTTTCCGCAAAGCCGGCCTGGGTAAGGATGTCACCGACAAATTTCTTTCCGGCCTGCCTGGGGTTCAAAAAGAGGGTTGTGATGGGCTGATTACCTCTGCGCGCTTCATCCTGCATCAGGTTCCCTCCCGCATGCGCACCATCTGCCTGGAATTTTTCGGCACGGATATAGGCAATGCGGTGCCTGCCATCGTGGAGCTGAAAAACTATCTGGATAGCCACGAAAATGTGCTGTTGACCGGCCTGGAACATCTGGACGAGCGTTATCTGAAAGCGGTCAAATACTCCACTAAGGCGTCGCGCCGGGAGCGGCCCAAGATGGTGCTGCTGGCCGACATCGCCTCGGATGACGAACAGACATTGGAACTGGCCACCAACGAAGTGGTGCGCCTGGCCAAACTCCGTGAAGGAGAGGGCTTTATCGCTGTCAGCCCTGAAGCCCGACGCAATTTCTGGCTGGACCGCGCCCGCACCGCTGCGATCTCCGCACATACCAACGCATTTAAGATCAACGAAGACGTGGTCATCCCCCTTGAGCGCCTGGCTGATTACAGTCGTGGTGTGGAACGCATCAACATCGAGGAGTCGACCAGCAACAAGATCCAGATTGCACAGCAGGTGCTCGAGTATCTGGATGGCGGCTATCTGCTGCGCGTCCTGGGGGATGAGTATGAAGCCAGCAACGAAAACAGGCTCATCCTGGAGGACAAAATGGATCTGGCCCGACAGGCGGTACGCCAGGCCAAAGAACGCTGGGAGCAGATACTCGAGCAGCTCGATGCCCCGGCAGCAGATCTACCCCAGCTGCTGCATGGCGATGAGAAGGAAAGGGTGCGTGGCGACGATCGGTTGATCGATCTGTTGTTGCGGCGGGATCTGATTATCTCCTATCGACAGGAGATCTCCTTGCGGATGGATGAGATCTTTCCCGGTCAGGAATTACAGCCGTTGCGTCACGCCCTGCGGGAAATCCACAAACGCCTGCGGGATGCACGGCTCTTCGTGGCGCTGCACATGCACGCCGGCGATGGCAATGTGCATACCAACATTCCGGTTCATTCAGATGACTATGCCATGCTGCAGCAGGCCGACCGTATTGTGCACCGCATCATGCAGCTCGCCACCTCCCTGGGCGGCGCCATCTCCGGTGAGCACGGCATCGGTATGACCAAGCTGCAATACCTGGAAACTGACAAGCTCGAGGCCTTTGCCCGCTACAAGAATCAAGTCGACCCTGAAGGCTGGTTCAACCGCAGCAAGCTGCTCTCGGGGTCGGACCTCACACAGGCATACACCCCTTCGCTGAGGCTGCTCGAGCAGGAGGCCATCATCCTCGAAGAGAGCGAACTCGGCATCCTCAACGATAAGATCAAGCACTGCCTGCGCTGCGGCAAATGCAAACCGGTCTGCATGACGCATATTCCCCGCGCCAACCTGCTCTACTCGCCACGCAACAAGATCCTTGCCACCGGACTGATCATCGAGGCCTTCCTGTATGAAGAACAGACCCGGCGCGGTGTCGCACTGCAGCATTTCAGTGAAATGAATGACGTGGCCGATCACTGCACCGTGTGCCATAAGTGCGAGAACCCCTGCCCGGTGAATATCGACTTTGGCGATGTCACCATCCTGATGCGTAAGATCCTCGTCGACCGCGGCAAGAAACGGTATAGTCTTGGCGCCAGTGCAGCGATGGCGTTTCTCAATGTCACCCATCCCCGCACCATTCGCTGGATGCGCAAAGGCATGGCCGAATGGGGCTTCAAAGGTCTCAATCTGGCCCACCAGATGGCGGTCAGGGCCGGACTGGTGAAACCGAGCAGGCAGCCCCCCAAGGCTACCACCGGTTCACCCACCGCCGCTTCGCTGATGGTCGAAATGGTGCAAAAGCCGATTCGAGTCGAGCCGCCGAAACTGACCCTGCGTGACGCCCTGCGGCTTGAGGACAAAAACTCGGTACCCATTCTGAGTTACCCGCAAAAAATCACGGAAGAGAGTGACGCTGTCTTCTACTTTCCCGGTTGTGGTTCAGAAAGGCTCTACAGCGAGATTGGCCTGGCCACGCTGGCAATGCTGTGTGATCTGGGCGCAGAAACCGTGCTGCCCCCCGGTTATCTCTGCTGTGGTTATCCACAGACCGCCGGTGGCCTGAGTGCGCGCGGAAGACAGATCACCACCGAAAACCGGGTCTTGTTTCACCGCATCGCCAACACCCTCAATTACATGGACATCAAAACCGTGTTGGTGTCCTGCGGCACCTGCATGGATCAGCTCATGGAGTATCAGTTCGATAAGATTTTCCCCGGCTGCCGCCTGCTAGACATCCACGAGTATATGCTGGAAAAAGGCGTCTCACTGGATGGACAGCAAAGCCAGGAGTACCTCTATCACGATCCCTGTCATACACCGATAAAACAGTACAATCCTCTGCAGGTCGCCGCCAAGCTCACCGGCAAGCAGGTGCTGCTCTCCGACCGCTGTTGCGGAGAGGCGGGAACCCTTGGCACCAGCCGCCCGGATATCGCCAATCAGTTGCGCTTCCGTAAGGCGGAAGAACTGCACGCTGGCATACAGACGCTCTCTTCCCGTGGCGGCGAGGACCGACCCCGGATCAAACTCCTCACCTCCTGTCCGGCCTGCCAGCAAGGTTTGAGCCGCTACACCGATGAAACCGGCCTGAAGCCCGAGTATCTCGTGGTGGAAACCATTCGCCAGCTGAAAGGCGACCAATGGCAACAGCAGTTCATCGACCAGGTGCAGCAGGGGGGGATAGAGATGGTTCTGGTATAGCCAACCGCCATTGTTGGCGGCCGAATACGCCGATTTACTTTTCAATGGTGATGATTCTGTCGCCGGTATCGTCGAAGTACCAGATTGAGCCAGCAGCATTCATCACCGAAATGCTCCCCCGCCCCCGTTGATTGGCGCAGGCGCTGAGTGTGATGCTGTGGTTATAGCGCAGCACTCCCTTAAACAGGGTGTACGGGCAGAGGTTGTCATACACGCAGATGCGCCAATCATCCCGGGAGATATTGTGAATCACCAGACGGATGGGGTCCGGGTAATGGATACTCCGCCGCTGCGCAGCGTGATCACCGGACCAGCATGCCTGCCAGATCTGTACATCCGTCATACCTGTGCCGGCGGCAGAGACAGGAAGCACGCCCAACACCAGACACACCAGGCTCAACAACAGCTGGAGACTCGATTTCACCATCGCCAACCTCCTCTCAGTGAGATGGGCATGTAAAACTTTGGGGTGCACTGAACAGCTTGCGGGATGTTGCTCAGTGCAGGATAAGATCATCCATCGACAATCTTCTTTCTATCCTGATAGAAGTTTAGTGGTTAACCAGGCGCTGCGTTCAGCGCTATAAATGTGGGATTGGTTACTAAGAGGCTTTTACGCTGTCGTAAAGTGATTGCAGCTCAACCAGCCGGCTGTGTGCCTCCTCGATGCCCTCTTCAACCTCGGAGAGTGCCTGGGATAATTCAGCTCCCTTGCGACAGATTTCTCCCAGCTGAAGCGGATCGAAGAGAGTCACTGCAGCCTCAAATTCCTCCCGCCTGGCGCTCAACAGACTGGGCAGCAATTCGTTCTCATCAATCAGGGATTCCGGATCAAGCAGGTCCGCCACCAGGGGATATTCCAGCAGTTCATAGTGGGTCTTGCGCGCTGCCTCTTCGTGTTCCAGTTCCTGGTGTGCGAGGCTGTCATTCCCGGCCCCTTTCCAGACGGACTGCATGATCACCGACACCAGTTTTTTGATCGCCTCCTTGTTGGGAGTCTGATCATCCGCCAGGCGACAGGCGGTTTCGTAGGACTTATCCAGCCGCTCCTTGAGCTCCAGGATAACATCACTCTGCTCATGCGGACCCAAGGCAACCGCTTCGCCGACCAGTTTGCGCAGCTCACCGATATAGGCAACCAACTCTTCATGGTCCAGACGCTGGGCCTCGTTCAACTGCGAGGAAGTAAGTGTGCGCTCACTTTCTGGAAACAGCTTGTTATTATGCTTACGCATCAGATGCCGTTCATGGCGCCCCGGCATTTCACTAAACAGCAGTCGCATCGATCTCTCTCAAATTCTACCTAACTGAACCAGATACTAACCTAACAGCCATCATCCACTTCCATATCAAAACCAGGATTTATCGCCTCATAGAGCGCGGAATAATCCTCATCGCAATAACCGGCGTTACATCCCTTTTGCAGGATATCCAGTATCGTCTGTGAGAGCGTGGATTCGATACCATTTTTTTCCGCCACCCGCTGAAACAGGGCTACATCCTTGAGCAGATGCTTCAATGGAAAATTCGGATTAGCGTAATTGTGCTCCAGCATCTTACTCAGTTTCTTGTCGAAGGTGGGGGCATATAATGCACTCTCCCTCAATAACCCCATAAACTGTTCGACATCGACCCCTTCCGCTTTAATCAAACCAAGGCTGAGAGAAAATCCTGCAGTCAGCGAGGCAATCAGCTGGTTCATCGCCAGCTTCATTGCACTGCCCTGACCGACCGCACCTACGTGCTCCACATCCTTCCCAAGACAGCGCAGCACCAGCAGACAGTGTTGATAGATTGGCTCGGGGCCCGCCGCCATGATAATCAGGGTGCCATTCTTAGCCTCAGGTATGCTGCCGAGCACCGGGGCATCTAAATATTCCCCACCCGCCGCCAACACCCGATGACTGATATCCCGACTCTCATCCGGGGATATGGTGCCCATCTGTATGACCTGCTTTCCATTCAACCGGGTTTCATCCGACGCATCGAACAACACCTCCTCGATTGCCTGGGCATCACTCAGGGTCAGCACCAGAATCTCGCCATGCTCGATCACCTGCTGCAACTCCGCTGCTACCCTGAGCCCTTCAGACCCGGCGGATTCAAGTCTTTCTGCACTGCGGTTCCAGCCCAGCACATCATGACCACAATGCTGCAGGCGAAGCGCGACAGGCATACCCATCAAACCTAAACCTATTACGCTGATTTTCATCGCTGAGTTTATCGAATCCTGTGTTGTGGCAGTTTAATAAAGTTAATACTTACTCTGCGTGGAATGGCCGACTTAGCTCGTGGACAGCTTCAATGAAGACACCCGCATGCTGAGGATCGATCTCCGGGTGAATACCATGACCGAGATTGAAAACATGTCCATTACCCTTACCAAAGCTCTGCAATACCAGGCCGACCTCCTCACGAATCCTTTGCGGTGATGCGTAGAGGGTGCAGGGGTCCATGTTGCCTTGCAGGGCGACCCGGTCTCCGACCCGTCGACGGGCATCGGCCAGACTCAGGGTCCAATCAATCCCCAGGGCATCGCAACCCGTGTCCGCCATCTTCTCCAGCCAGAATCCACCTCCCTTGGTGAACAGGATCACCGGCACCCGGCGTCCCTCCGACTCCCGTTTGAGGCCCTTGACGATCTGCTGCATATAAGCCAATGAGAAAGCTTCGTAGGCCTGCGGGGTAAGCGCGCCACCCCAGGTATCGAAGATCATCACCGTCTGTGCGCCGGCCTCTATCTGCGCATTCAGATAAGCGGTAACCGAAACGGCCACCTTGCTCAACAGGGCATGCATCAGGTCAGGGCGATCGAACATCATACCCTTGACCTTGGAAAAGTTCTTAGTGCCGCCCCCTTCGACCATATAGGTCGCCAGGGTCCAGGGGCTGCCGCTGAAACCGATCAGCGGCACCCGGCCATCCAGCTCTCTGCGGATGGTGCGCACCGCGTCCATCACATAACCGAGATCATCTTCCATATCCGGCAGGCCCAGGGCATTCACCGCAGCCTCATCCTGCACCGGCCGCTCAAATCTGGGTCCCTCTCCTTCGGTGAAATAGAGCCCCAGTCCCATGGCGTCGGGCACCGTCAGGATATCCGAGAACAGAATCGCCGCATCCAGCGGATAACGCTCAAGGGGCTGAATGGTCACCTCGCAGGCCAGCTCCGGATTCCGGCAGAGATCCATGAAACTGCCCGCCTTGGTCCGGGTCGCCCGGTACTCCGGTAGATAACGCCCGGCCTGGCGCATCATCCACACCGGAGTGACATCAACGGGTTCGCGCAATAACGCCCTCAACAGACGATCGTTTTTCAATGGTGCCACGTAAGATTCCTTTGGTAATCAGTATTGTTATGGATAATGGTCAGGAATTGTACACAGAAACGGGTAAATCTGCCTCACACCCCATGGGCCAGGCAACATATTCTTAAATACTAGCGTGTGGAGATAGTAATCATATGTCAACACGACTCAACCACTCCTGGGACCTTACGGCCGCTGAAGCACGCGCCCTGCAACTTGAACTGCACGACCAAATCGTTACATCAGACCAGTTCGAAGCACCTCAGACTGTTGCCGGAGTCGATGTGGGCTTCGAGTCTCAGGGTGCGATCACCCGTGCTGCGGTAGCGGTATTGAGTTACCCTGAGCTGATCCTTGTCGATCAGTCAGTTATCCGCCAACCGACCTGTTTTCCCTATGTGCCGGGACTGCTCTCGTTCCGCGAGATTCCCGCTATCCTGGAGGCAATGAACAGGCTCAGCATACAACCCGATATGTTGTTATGCGATGGGCAGGGCCTGGCGCATCCACGCCGTTTCGGTCTGGCCTGCCATCTGGGCCTGCTGACTGACATTCCCTCCATCGGGGTGGCCAAAAGCCGTCTGCTTGGGACCCATGGCGATCTCCAGGAGAAAAAAGGCTCATGGGTTCCGCTGCTGGATAAGGGTGAGATCATCGGCGCTGTGCTGCGCACCCGGGACAGGGTCAACCCGCTGTATATTTCAATCGGTCACAGGATCAGCCTGGAGAGCGCCATCCAGATGGTGCTGACCTGCACCACCCGCTTTAAATTGCCCGAAACGACCCGCATCGCGCACAATCTGGCGTCCAACTGATTGATGGACTATTTTCGAATGTGCTCGATGTAATGCGGCCGATCCTCCATCACCAACTTGACACCTGTTGCCACCGCTTTTAGAGGTTCAGTCTGGCCCTTGATTTTCAGCTCACAGTGAGCACGCCCTTTGCTTTCCAGGGGCAGGGAGAGCATATCGCGATAGGTATAGACATTTTCCCCTACATCCCCCCCATCGCAGACACAGGGGCATTCAGGGAGACCACCCTCTACCTCGGCATCCTGGAAAACCAAATCCCCTGCCTGCCACCAGCGGGTCAGTTCGTCTGAATCACTCATGGTCTTGATGATGTTGGCGCGGGAGAAACGTATGCTGAGCGTACCCTCTACCAGGGAGATAGATTCAATTTCACTGCCAGGCAGTTCAATCGTTGTGGAATCCATAGTGTTGTATACCTGCTGTATCGTCGGTTCTGCAAAGTATGCAGATATTAACCCTGTAGCAGGTTAAATCGAAGGTTTGTTTCCACGGATTTTCTAAGGATCCTTTTATCCAACAACACTTTCCAGGCCAAGTTCCTTGATTTTTCGGGTCAGGGTGTTGCGGCCCCAACCAAGCAGGCGCGCAGCATCCTGGCGCCGGCCGGCAGTATGTTCCAATGCTATTTCGATCATAATCGTTTCGAATTCAGGTTCAGCCTCACTCAACAGGCCTTCCGCACCCTCCTGCAAACGTTTCCTGCCCCAGTTCCTTAACAGCTGACGCCAGTCACCCTCGACTTGCAGCTCACTCTCTTCCTCTCTCAGTTCCAGTGGCAGATCATCGATGTGGATCTCCTGACCCGAAGCCATTACCGTGAGCCAGCGCGCCGTATTCTCCAACTGTCTGACATTGCCTGGCCAATTCAGTTGTTTAAGATAATTCTCGGCTTCCGGCAGTAATATCTTTGGCCCCACTGACAACTCTTCTGCGGCATGCGTCATAAAGTGCGCCATCAGCAATGGGATGTCTTCACGCCGTTCGCGCAACGCGGGCAGTTGTATGCGGATCACATTCAGGCGATGGAAGAGGTCCTCACGAAACGCCCCTCTTTTAACCAGACCGGCCAGATTCTGATGGGTTGCGGCAATGATGCGCACATCTACCTTGACCGGTTCATGCCCGCCAACCCGATAGAATTCACCATCCGCCAGGACTCTTAACAGCCGCGTTTGCAGTTCCGCCGGCATGTCTCCTATCTCGTCAAGAAACAGCGTTCCACCATTGGCCTGTTCAAACCGGCCCTCACGCCTGGTCTGTGCGCCGGTAAAGGCTCCCCGTTCATGGCCAAAAAGTTCGCTTTCCATCAGATCCCGAGGGATGGCCGCCATGTTCAAAGCGATAAACGGTGCAGACGCCCTGGGGCTGTGCCGGTGCAGCGCATGGGCCACCAACTCCTTGCCGGTACCCGATTCCCCATTGATCAGCACCGTAATGTTGGAGCGGGCAAGTCGTCCAATCGCACGGAAAACCTCCTGCATTGCCGGAGCTTCACCAATAATCTCGGGACTGCTGATTGCTTCCGCTGCGGTATCAGTCGATTTTTGGGAGGCGCTTTGCCTGCAGGCCCTGCGGATCTGATCAACCGCTTCATCCACATCGAACGGCTTTGGCAGATATTCAAAGGCGCCACCATGATAGGCGGAAACCGCACTCTCCAGATCGGAATGCGCCGTCATGATGATGACCGGAAGATCCGGGAAGCGTGCATTGATAAGATTCAGCAGTTCCAGACCGTCCATTCCCGGCATCCGGATATCGGAAACCACAACATCGGGTTGTTCCCTGTCCAGGGCCTTGATTACTCGATTTGCGCTATCGAAGGAGGTCACATCCATTTCTGCTTTCTGTAAGGTCTTTTCTAAGACCCAGCGAATCGAACGATCATCATCGATCACCCAGACTCGACAAGTTTTATCCATTGTTTATTGCTCCAAGGGAAGTAATACTCTAAATACCGTATCACCAGGCTTGCTGGTGAATTCGATCAAGCCTTGATGCCGGTTGATCAAAGCCTGTGAGATCGACAGGCCCAGGCCCATGCCTTCGTTGGTGCCGGTGACCATCGGAAAGAAAATTCTCTCCTCGAGTTCTTTTGGAATGCCTGGACCGTTGTCTGAGATTTCAACAGAAATCACCAGCTTGTAACGATCGCTGCCTATCGTAAACTGACGCAGGATCCTTGTGCGTATGCCCAGTTCCCCGTCATCCCCAGCCTCCTTGGCTGCCCTGGCTCCATTGCGGAGGATATTGAGAAACGACTGTATCAACTGATCGAAATCCCCATACATGAGCGGGATGCTTGGGTCATAGTCTTTCTTTATCGCCAGACGGCCACCCACCTCCACCTTGACCAGATTACAGACTCGCTCCAGAACCTGGTGGATGTTGACCTCCTCTTTCTTAGGAATCTGGTTTGGACCTAACATGGTATCCACCAGTTTCTGCAGCCGGTCGGCTTCCTGGATAATGATCTGGGTGTACTCTTTCAGTTCATCCTCAAGTAGTTCCTGCTCCAGCAACTGTGCCGCGCCACGCAGACCGCCGAGTGGGTTCTTGATCTCATGTGCAAGCCCGCGCACCAGTGCGCGGGAGGCTTGATTGCGGGATAGCAGCAACTCTTCTCTGGAAATTCTCAACTGCCTGTCCACCTGCTGCATCTCCATCAGAAATTCAATGATCCGCCCCTCCTCCCGGATTGGTGAAACCGTGCAGTCCACGGTGAGTTCTCTGCCATCGATCAGTGTGAGATGGTGTTCGCGCTCCGTGAATGGCTGTCCTGATCTGAGAGACCGATTGAGAATAGACTCAATCTCAGTACTGGAGCAGAGAACAATCCCTTTGACATGTTCACCGATAATTTTTCTGGCGCTGATGGCCAGCAGCATCTCACCAGCTGTATTGATGTAGCGTAGTTTGAGACTCCTATCAAACAGCAAAGCAGCTGAACTGAGGTTATCCAGCACTCGTGATTCCAGACTGTCTGACAAATTCTGATGTGTCATGTTGTTTATCTAGCAATTAATAAACCAAAATACTCAGAGAGGTGCGTTACCTCCTAGGACCTGGAGAAAATATACCGTAAATACAATGAGATCGAATTATTGAAAACCGCAAAATATATTTTCTCCAGAGGATGGAATTCTGGATCAAATTATTAAACTGAATAAATTAAGGATAAGGAACTGAAACGCACCATTATAGTGCAAAAGACCAGGCCAGTGATGCTTATCAAGGATTCTTGATGATGGCCTTTCTTAGATGAAAATTGACAGGAGCTGTTGAGATAAGCACCGCACCTTCAGCATCAACGATTTTGGCCTGCAGTGAATGAGTGCCCCTGTTCAGGGCATTCAGGGAGAATTGTGTGGTCGTGATATCCGTCTCCAGCTTCGAGCCATCCACATAGACATGAATCACATGGCCTTCATCAAGTGTTGGAGACAGAGACAGACCTACCGAAACAATCCCTTCATTGCTACGGATCGTCTCATCATTTTCCGGCTGTGCAATACTGAAACTTTGATATTGGCTGTTACTGTCCGCAGTAACGGATGATTCTGGGTTTTCGACAGGCTTATCCTGTTTTTTTACAGCACCACCGTGATCACTCACCGAGACCCGTTCCGAGCCAGGCAGATAGGTATCCGAGTAGATGACAATGCCATCCTCAGAGACTGATCGATAGACATCTCTCGCCCCACAGGGAACAAGTGTTGAAATAAGCAGCAGGAAGAGCCAGATACGCATGAGGCAAGAATAGACCATGCAGTTGGGTTTGAACAAGCAATAAAGTTATAAGCTATCGGCAACCACAGACATAGATAAGCCTTGCGGCAGGCCACAAAAAAGCGCCCGCCCATAGAAGATACGGGGGGCGCCTTTTCAGCTTAAGATCAGATACACACTCATAGAGTGTTTATCTGTGAAGGCTGGTTTAGAGGCTGTAATACATATCGAATTCGATCGGATGAGTGGTCATACGAATTCGTGTCACCTCTTCCATCTTCAGCGCGATATAACCATCGATCAGATCATCCGTGAATACACCGCCTTCGGTGAGGAAGGTACGATCTGCATCCAGCGCCTCCAGCGCCATATCCAGACTGTGGCAGACCGTAGGGATGTTAGCCGCCTCTTCCGCCGGCAGGTCATACAGATCCTTATCCATCGCATCACCTGGATGGACCTTATTCAGGATGCCATCCAAACCTGCCATCATCATAGCTGCAAATGCAAGGTAGGGATTAGCAGTGGGATCCGGGAAACGCACCTCTACACGGCGCCCCTTGGGATTGGAGTCCCATGGAATACGGATGGAGGCAGAACGGTTGCGCGCGGAATAGGCAAGCATGACAGGCGCTTCGAAGCCCGGCACCAGTCGCTTGTAGGAGTTGGTGGAGGCATTGGTAAAGGCATTCAAAGCGCGGGCATGTTTGATGATGCCACCGATGTAATACAGCGCGGTCTCTGACAGGCCACCATACTGGTCGCCAGCGAAGGTGTTTTCTCCGCCTTTATACAGAGACTGATGGACATGCATACCGGAGCCATTGTCACCGACGATGGGTTTGGGCATGAAAGTGACGGTCTTTCCGTAGGCGTGGCCTACATTCCAGGTGCAGTATTTCTGGATCTGCACCCAGTCAGCGCGTTCCACCAGAGTACTGAATCGAGTGCCGATCTCACACTGACCCGCGGTGGCCACCTCGTGATGATGTACCTCAACCGGCACACCCATCTCTTCCATGGCCAGGCACATGGCGCCCCGCAGATCGTGTAGTGAATCGACCGGCGGAACCGGGAAATAGCCGCCTTTGACGCCGGGACGATGGCCGATGTTGCCGTCTTCGTAGACGCGCTCGGAGTTCCACTCGGCCTCATCGGAGTCGATCTTTACCATACAGCCACTCATGTCGGAGCTCCAACGAACGTCGTCGAAGACGAAAAATTCCGGCTCCGGACCAAAGTAGGCGGCATCGGCGATACCCGTGGAAGCCAGATAGGCTTCCGCGCGCTTGGCAACAGAGCGTGGATCACGCTCGTAACCCTGCATGGTGGATGGCTCAAGGATGTCACAACGAATGATCAGGGTGTTTTCATCGGAAAATGGGTCCATCACCGCTGATTCCGACTCGGGCATCAGAATCATGTCGGACTCATTGATGCCTTTCCAGCCGGCAATCGAGGAACCGTCAAACATCTTGCCGTCGGTAAACATGCCCTCGCCAACTTCGTGGGCGGGCAGTGTTACGTGCTGTTCCTTCCCGCGGGTATCTGTGAAGCGCAAATCAACGAACTTCACTTCATTATCTTTAATCATCTTGAGGGCTTTCGAGGCCATGCTTTTCTCCAATATCATTGATTATTTATTGCTAAAAACTGTTTAGACGTTTGTTAGAGACATCAAAACGGCCAAAACTATACCAGACAGTTTGAGTACTGATTCTTAGCATTACTCATGCCATATTCTATATTCTTTCGCTTTTGTTTGATCGTATTCTCCAATATTTGATATCCAATCTAAAAACACCTGAGAAAATAACTGAATAAATACCTTCAGAATGAGCACACGGCATTAAACCCCGCATGCCCTCAGCTCAATAACACCTGGCTGCAAATTCAGAGAATTGAAAAGCGCACCAATATAGTGCAGAAGAGCTGTTAAATGCATCAATATGGTGCTATCCAAACCATATTCGCACGGTCCTGAAAATATCGGAGTTCTTGATTGCTCTTTGAAAGGCTCTATTCAGCTCTGCGGCATGCTCTTGTGAATCAAAACAACTCATCGGCAGATAAAGATCTATGTCAATCTGTCCGGAGAGATAGTGCATGATCAACCTTTGTCTGTTGTCATAGCAGGCAATCTCTTTCCAGTGTCTATCCAGCAAGGTTACCGCCTGTCTACGCAGCGGTAAATCTGCGCAGGAAGGGCCCTCTTCGTCATCCTCTGGGTCAATATGCACCGTCACATCACTCAGCAAATCGACTTCATCGATCAATTGCATCTGCACTACTTCAGATATCCGGTGGCCTTCTGAAACACTCAACCAGGAGTCAACCTGGACATGAACATCCGCTGAAGCATGTCCTCCCCCCATCTTTCGGGTACGCAGCATATGTACATTTTTGACTCCGGAGACCGAGCCAATGATATTCCGGATCTCTTCAACCTGTTGTTCTTCCAAACCCGCATCCATCAGTTCCTGCACGGCGTCCCAGCCAAGTTTCCAACCGATATGGATGATCATCACGCCAACCAGAACGGCAGCGATTGCATCCAGATATGGCAAACCGGCCATAGTCCCGGCAATACCAACCAGCACTACGATGGAAGAGATGGAGTCGGTGCGATGATGCCAGGCGTTTGCACTCAATAGGTCTGATTTAATTCTTCTCGCCAGGTATTGTGTGTAGTAGTAGAGCGCCTCATTCGCCAGTATGGAAAACAGCGCAACATAGAGTGTAAAAGATTTCGGATGGAGCAGTTCCTCTGGACTGAACAGTCTTTCGCCGGCATCCCACATGATGCCCAGTCCGATCATGATCAGGATAGCGCCCAGGGCCATGGTGCCCGCAGTTTCAAAGCGACCATGTCCATATGGGTGCTCCTCATCAGGTTCCTCTTTCGCATGACGGGCGGCAAACAGCACCAGTGCATCGGACAGCAGATCTGATAATGAATGAACCCCATCTGCAAGCAGTGACTGAGATTGCCCGAGAAAGCCAAAGATGGTCTTCACCACAGCAAGAATCAGATTGACCACCGCGCCAACTATTGCCGCCTGGCGCATCAAACGATATCTGATCTCTTTCTTTTCACTTAGCTGATCCACCCATCTACTCCGCTTCACCTACCTCGATCACCACAATATATTCAGCGCCATAATCGCGGGTATCTATCACCTTGTGTCCATTGATACGGCACCAGGCAGGTATGTCATTTAATACTCCGGGGTCCGTACAGACCGCTTCCAGAATAGCTCCCGGCTCTAGGTCCGCTACCCGATTCTGCACTCGAATCACCGGCATGGGACAGAGCAGCCGCCTGCAGTCCAGTTCGATACTGCTCAAATGAACCACTCCCGGGGGATTTCATGAGGGAGATAAGGAACTACCGACAATTTTCTGATTTTGCCACTCTGATCCCTGAATTCCAATTCCACCGCTTTGCTGTTCTTTCCCTGGCTGTAACGGGCAACCAGCCTGGCGGCCAGTTCGATGTCCTCATCGCTCACCTCACCATCTATCAGTGACAGAGGACCAGGATGGCTGATGGTATTCAGGCTGCAAAATTGTTTTCGATAACCTTGTAAAAAATTCCCTTCCCCCTCTTCGCGGGAAATGATCAACTTGAAATGCGGCGCCGGACGCAAATGCCTGCCAACCTTGAGCAACATAATGTCATCCATTTCATACTGCTTACTGCCTCGCGCTTTCCATAGATCGGCAAGTTTGATGGAATATTGGACATCCGTCAGGAAACAGCAGCCACCCGCCGGTTGCGCATAGTCCTCAAAACCAAACTGCTTTGCCAATGCGATCTGGGGCTTTCGGCTACGGCCACTAAAATCATACAGCTTCTCACGTTCTATCCAGCCTTCCCTCTCCGGTATCGTTTCCGGGAGGTTTTTTGCACATAACGGCCTTAATAACAAATCCTCCGCACCAGACTCATCCGCAACCACCGGCATCGTCGCCTTACGCTGCGACATCGGTCTCTGTCCGATCACCTCACCGGTCACGATAAAATCGAAATCCCTCGCTTTAATCCATTCCAGCGCCTTTCTGACCATAAAGACCTTACAATCCAGGCAGGGATTCAGATTTGCCCCATAACCATGCTTTGGATTGAACACCACATCCTTGTACTCCTCTATGATATCCACGATATGTAGTTTTATTCCCAGTTGTTCAGCCACCCACAGTGCATTATTTCTTTTCGGCTTGCCCTGATCCTTTTTGCGGATTGCATGGGTATGTCCCTCCACGCAAAAACCGGTATAAAAATTGATTCCCTCCACATGAATACCCTGCTCCTGCATTACCTTGCCGGCGAGCAGAGAGTCGAGACCACCTGAGATCAAGGCAACCGCCTTACGCTGTTGGTTCATACTCAAAAATAAAGTCTGGAAATGAAGTTGCTGAAATTATACGGGATCACCAGCCGGCAGACACCCGTCATCAGTTAGCCATGTGAATGATGCACCGTTATAATCAAGCGGTTTTATTCTAAATTCACCATGGAAACTGACCGTGAACGGCGCTTCTGAGAACAACAATTACGATATATCGACATTCCAGGGCCTTATTTTCGCACTTCAGACATTCTGGGCGAAACAGGGCTGTGTGATACTCCAACCCTATGATATGGAGATGGGAGCTGGAACCTTCCACTCTGCAACATTTCTCCGCTCTATCGGACCGGAACCCTGGAGTTGCGCCTATGTGCAGCCTTCCAGACGTCCGACAGATGGACGCTATGGTGAGAATCCCAACCGACTGCAACACTATTATCAGTTCCAGGTGATTCTTAAACCCTCTCCTATGGAAATTCAGGAACTCTATCTTGGATCACTCAGAGAGCTGGGTATTGATCCTCTGATTCATGATATTCGTTTCGTCGAAGATAACTGGGAATCACCCACACTTGGCGCCTGGGGTCTTGGCTGGGAGGTCTGGCTTAACGGCATGGAGGTCACCCAATTCACCTATTTTCAACAGGTCGGCGGTCTCGACTGCAGGCCGGTGACGGGTGAGATCACTTACGGTCTGGAACGCATTGCCATGTACCTGCAAAATGTAGAAAGTGTCTATGATCTGGTGTGGACAATAGGTCCGGACGGCCCTGTCACCTATGGAGACGTGTTCCATCAAAATGAAGTCGAGCAGTCTACCTATAATTTTGAACATGCCAATGTCCCTTCCCTCTTCGACTGGTTCGATACCTGTGAGAGAGAGAGCCAGCGGCTGATCGAACTGGGACTGCCCTTACCGGCATACGAACAGGTTCTCAAGGCCTCACATACCTTCAATCTCCTCGATGCCAGGCATGCAATCTCCGTCACGGAAAGGCAGCGTTTTATCTTACGGGTGCGGGCGCTGGCCCGTGCAGTGGCGCAAGCCTATTATGACAGCCGTGAGGCATTGGGATTCCCCATGCTGAAAAATAATCAGGAGGCAGCAGTCAATGAGTGACACAAAAGATCTGCTGGTAGAGATTGGTACAGAAGAGCTGCCTCCCAAAGCACTTGTCAGCTTGATTGATGCATTCGCCAAGGGTATTGACGAGCAATTATCCCAACTTGGCTTAAGGCGGGCTTCAATTCAATCTTTTGCAACTCCACGGCGTCTTGCTGTTCTGGTAAACGGCCTTGCTACAGCCCAACCAGATAAACAGGTCGAGCGTAAAGGTCCTGCAGTCAAAGCGGCATATGATGCTGACGGGAACCCCACCAAGGCTGCTATTGGTTTTGCCAGATCCTGTGGTGTTGATGTCGAGAATCTTGCAGTCCAGGACACCCCGAAAGGCTCCTGGTTGATCCACCAAAAAAACGAAAAAGGTCGCTTAACAAGCGAGTTGATACCTGAAATCGTAGAAAAATCATTGGCGGCACTACCGATTCCCAAACGCATGCGCTGGGGTTCACGGACTGAAGAGTTCGTACGTCCTGTACACTGGGTCGTTTTACTCTTCGGTAACGAAGTTGTGCCTGGCCAGGTCATGGGTCAGAGAGCCAGCCGTGAGACAAGAGGACACCGCTTCCACCACCCCGCAACGATCGTATTGGATAAACCCCAGGATTATGCCGGCTCTCTCAAACAAACCGGTTTTGTGATAGCTGATTTTATTGAACGCAAACAACTCATTGAAAATCTCGTCCAGCAGGAAGCTGACAAGCTGAATGCGATTGCTGTCATCGACAATGAACTATTGAACGAAGTCACAGCACTCAATGAATGGCCCGTCGCGGTGCTCGGCAGTTTTGATGAAAGCTTTCTGGAAGTGCCATCTGAATGTCTCATTCAAGCCATGCAGGGTCATCAGAAATATTTCCCAGTCGTCAATCAAAAGGGCGATCTCTTACCCCGTTTCATTACCATCAGCAATATTCAGAGTAAAGATATTGAACAGGTTCGTGCGGGCAACGAACGGGTAATCCGTCCCCGTTTCAGCGATGCGGCATTCTTTTGGCAGCAGGACCTCAAACATCCCTTGGAACACCATATCGAAAGCCTTAAAACCATCAAATTTCAGGACAAACTAGGCTCACTGCACGATAAATCCGGGCGCATCGCATCCCTCGCAGACAGCATTGCAGACCAAACTGGATTCGATAAAAATCAAGCAATGCGGGCAGCCTGGCTCTGTAAATGTGACCTTATGAGCGAGATGGTTGGTGAATTCGCAGGTTTACAGGGCATCATGGGTCGCTATTATGCACAACATTCCGGAGAAGATTTTCAAGTAACCCAGGCCATGGAAGAGGTCTACATGCCACGGCATGCAGGCGATAAACTACCTCAAACCGACTGTGGTCGTACGATCGCTATTGCAGATCGGCTTGACACGCTACTCGGAATCTTCGCCATCGGCCAGAGGCCCACTGGCGCCAAGGACCCTTATGGTCTCCGCCGTGCAGCACTCGGGGTGCTGAGGATAATGATTGAGACGCCAGTTGATCTCGACCTTGAGGAACTCCTCAAGCAGGCCGCTGATGGTTTACAGAATAAAGTAAAGGCCACTCCTTATATAGAAGAAGCCTTTGACTATATGATGGAGCGCCTCAAGGCCTACTATACCGATCAATCGATCCCCGCTGATTCAGTGGATGCCGTACTCGCCCGAAGACCTACTCGCCCGGCGGATTTCAACCAACGGGTTCTTGCCGTAACTGAATTCAGAAAAATGCCTGAAGCTCAAAGCCTGTCGGCTGCCAACAAGCGGATACGCAACATCCTGCGCAAGACAGACGAGTCTATACCAGATCAGTTTGATAATAATCTTCTCGAACAGGATGCAGAGAAAGCACTTGCGCAATCTCTAGTCGAGCTTGGGCCACAAGTCAGGCCAATGTTTGAGCAAGGACTATATACCCAAGGCCTGCAGCTGCTGGCAGGTTTAAGAACTCCGGTTGATGATTTTTTTGATCAGGTGATGGTCATGGTTGACGATAAATCATTACGTCAAAACAGGCTTGCCTTACTCACACACCTAGAAAATCTCTTCCTCAGCGTAGCCGATCTCTCAAGGCTTCAATAATCAGGATTGATTGACATGAACAGGGATTCATATGCACAGATGCTTGCTGAAGTGGCTGCCTTTCATACCAAGCACCGTTTCAGGGAATGCGGTGGTGAAGAGATGACCTATCGAATCTCACTGATGGCTGAAGAGTTGGGTGAAATATCATCCTGTGTTACTAAGGGTAAAAGTAAGCAAGATCTGGCTGAAGAGGTTGCTGATCTGTTAATCCTTGTCATGGGAACCGCCATCGCACAGGATTTTGATCTGAATGATGCTTTCTGGGCAAAAATGGATAAGCTCCATAAACGCCAGTCGCGTATGGTCAACGGGCGCGTACGGGTTTCCGAATTTAGAGATGTCGACTAAGTAAGTACTTACTATATGAAAACTATCATCCTTGATAGAGATGGTGTGATAAATGAAGATTCCGATGATTTCATCAAATCACCGGATGAGTGGATACCTATTCCAGGTAGTCTGGATGCTATAGCTCGTCTCAACCATATGGGTTACCTGGTCTATGTTGCATCAAATCAGTCCGGTGTTGGACGTAGACTGTTTGATATCGAAGCGCTTAATGCTATCCACTTAAAACTGCATAGTGAATTACAGAAAATTGGAGGGCATATTCAAGCCATACTTTTCTGCCCCCATGCACCTGATCAAGGATGCGAGTGTCGTAAACCTAAACCAGGGCTGTATCAGGAGGTTGCTAAGCGTGCTCAGGAATCCTTGTCCAACATTACCGTCATTGGTGATTCATATCGGGATCTTGAAGCAGCAATTGCCGTCGGCGCCAAACCCATACTCGTACTGACAGGCAAGGGTAGTCGCACTTTAAAAAAACGTGGTAAGGAATTAGCTGGCGTGCCCTGCTTTCCAAATCTTGCCACGGCTGTCGACTCACTCCTCGAAGAAACGCCTGCAGGCGCATCATGATTCTAATCAGATCTTCGATTTTTTTTCTTTTTTTTGTTGTTAACACTATTTTACTGGCGGGCTTTGGAACCCTGTTTGGCTGGCTGTTACCGGCAATGAAACGTTTTATGATTGATAATGCCTGGAGCAAGCTTAATCTCTGGGGTCTAAAAACTATTTGTGGCCTCGATTATCAAGTTGAAGGTCAACAAAATCTTCCGCATGGTAGTTCCATTATCCTTGCTAAACACCAATCAACTTGGGAAACCATTGCCCTGATAAGCCTGATTCCACATCCTAAGGCATGGGTCTTAAAGCGTGAATTATTGTATGTTCCAATATTCGGTTGGGTCATGTATCTCTTCAAGCCTATCGCTATCAATCGTAAATCAGGCAGAAGGGCAGTCTTTCAGATCATCGAACAGGGAATACAACGACTAAACTCAGGTCTATCAGTAATTATCTTTCCTGAGGGAACCCGTGTTGCTCCAGGCACTCATAAGCGCTATGGCATCGGCGGTGCCTTGTTGGCAGAAAAATCGGGTTATCCTGTAGTGCCGGTTGCACATAATGCCGGTGTCTTTTGGAAACGCCGAGGGATAATCAAATATCCAGGTACAATCCAGGTCAGAATTGGCCCAGTAATAGATCCCAGCGGCAAGAGCGCTACTGAGATCAATAACCAGGTTGAGGAATGGATTGAAAAGACTCTTGAGGAACTTCCAACGAGAATCTAAGCTTACAAACTGATAGTAAATACTTACTATTTACTTTGAAACTGTATTGCTATTCACGGTAGTTAACGGCTCAAATATCCAGATTTTCAACCGTTAAAGCATGAGTTTCTATAAAATCCCGCCTGGGCTCTACCTGATCCCCCATCAGTGTAGTGAAAATCTGGTCTGCTGCCACTGCATCCTCAATGCTGACTTGTAGAAGCCTGCGACTTTCTGCATTCATGGTGGTTTCCCATAACTGCTCTGGATTCATTTCACCCAGACCTTTATAGCGCTGAACATGCTGGCCTCGTTTAGATTCTTCCATTAACCAATCTAATGCTTGCCTGAAACTCGAGACCTCCCTGGTTTTCTCTCCTCTCTTCACATAGGCGTCTTCAGCAAGTAAATCGTTTAATTTATCTCCAAGTTCAGTAATCTTTCGATAATCGACACTTTTAAAAAATTCTGTCGGAACAAAATGATCCACACCTATCCCATGAATCTTCCGGTTGATCTTGATTCCAGATTCATTTTTGTCCAATCCATGATCCTTGATAAAGCGTAGTGAACAAGATTCAGAAACGCCTAACTCAGTATTTAACCTTGCTTCCATTTCACTCACCCAATCAGTCAGATCACTCTCATGCGCTACCATTTCCGAATCGAAAACGGACATGTAGATCAGCTTTTCAAGAAAGGCCGCATCATAACGACGTGATAGCCGTTCTATGCTCGACATCACGGTAAGAAAAGATCTTGCAAGATCTTCAAGGCCCTTTCCAGTCAGTGCTGGAGCTTCGGAATTTACATACAGAGAGGCATTCTCAAGCGCATTCTGCAAGAAATAACTATTCAGATCATTATCATCTTTAAGATATTGTTCTTGTTTACCTTTTTTAATTTTGTATAGAGGAGGCTGAGCTATATATATATGCCCGCGCTCGATTAGCTCATTCATTTGCCTGTAAAAAAATGTGAGCAGCAGAGTTCGGATATGAGCACCATCCACATCCGCATCAGTCATGATTATCACTCGATGATAACGTAGTTTGTCAGCATCAAATTCTTCTCTGCCTATTCCACACCCTAAAGCGGTGATTAAGGTCCCAACCTCTGCAGAGGCCAGCATTTTATCAAACCGGGCCTTTTCAACATTCAGTATTTTTCCTTTCAAGGGAAGAATGGCTTGGAATTTCCTATCCCTCCCCTGTTTAGCTGAACCACCAGCTGAATCTCCCTCTACCAGATAAAGTTCAGATAGCGCGGGGTCTTTCTCCTGACAATCTGCTAATTTCCCAGGTAACCCGGCGATATCCAAGGCACCTTTCCGTCTTGTCATCTCCCTTGCTTTTCTTGCTGCCTCTCGAGCCCTTGCGGCATCTACCATTTTGCCTGCGATATTCTTTGCTTCAGCGGGATTCTCAAGCAGAAAATCATTAAGGTGTTCCGCAAGTAGATTTTCCACTACAGCTTTAACTTCTGAAGAAACCAATTTATCTTTTGTTTGCGATGAGAATTTCGGGTCAGGTACCTTGACCGATAGCACAGCTGTAAGTCCCTCTCGTGAATCATCACCAGTGGTATTTACCTTTTGTTTTTTAGCCATCCCTGCCTGGTCAATATACTGATTAAGCGTGCGTGTTAAAGCTGCTCTAAAACCAGCCAGATGTGTTCCACCGTCACGCTGCGGAATATTGTTTGTATAACAAAATATGTTTTCCTGATATGACTCATTCCACTGCATTGCAATCTCAACACAAACATCATTCCTAGTATCAGAAAAACTGAATACTTTTTCATGCAATGGTGATTTATTTCTATTCAGGTGCTCTACAAAAGCAATTATTCCACCTTTATATTCAAAGATATCCTGCCGGTCAGACTCTTCTTCTTTCAAAATTATTTTTACGCCGGAATTTAGAAAAGAAAGCTCGCGCAGCCTCTTTGCTAAAATATCGTAGTGGAATCTTATATTGGTGAATGTCTCAGCACTGGGTTTGAAAGTTATACTGGTACCTTGTTTGTCAGTATCTCCAACCTCTTTTAAAGGCTCAAGTGGCACCCCATATGAGTATGTTTGTTTCCACATTTTACCTTGACGGTATATTTCAAGTACCAATTCTTCAGATAAAGCATTTACAACTGAAACACCAACACCGTGTAATCCTCCTGATACCTTATATGAGTTATCATCAAATTTACCACCCGCATGCAGGATAGTGAGAATCACCTCTGCAGCAGAACGATTTTCTTCAGGATGAATATCTACTGGAATCCCACGTCCATTATCGACAACAGTCACGCTTTGATCAGAATGAATCGTAACCTTTATTTCGTCACAATGACCTGCCAAAGCCTCATCGATTGAATTATCAACCACTTCGAAAACCATATGATGAAGGCCAGTCCCGTCATCAGTATCACCGATATACATGCCAGGACGTTTCCTTACGGCATCTAGACCTTTTAGTACTTTAATATTGGATGAGTCATAAGACATAGGATATACCAGAAAAATTACGATATTTATTTATTCGAATCATTATACTCCTCATTATCTAGGAGTACTCATATAATCTTCCCATGTTCCACGTGGAACATTTCAATATCCTTTCCACTAAAGTCAACGTTTAGTCTGTTTATTGTTGTCAGGAAAGCCTGATGATTACTATCATAAATGAGATCGATAATTGTACTGAGATTATTTGAGTCTAATTCTGAGTTGATGTCATCAAACAACAATATTCCTGACTGGTTTGTTGTTTTTTTCAAACATGTCATGTTTGAAAGAATTAACAGGGAAGCAAGTATCTTTTGTTGGCCTCTTGATAAAATATCATGAGCTGGTTTTGATTTATATTTTATCTTTATATCAGCACGGTGTGGCCCTAGTGTAGTAAATCCCCTTTTTTTATCTATGGGCAATGATTTTAATAGGCAATCTTCAAGAGTATATTTATCATTCCAACCTTTATAATAATCAACATCAAAATCTTCCGATTTAAAAAAAGACTTTAAATACAGATTGAGTATTCCAGTTAATTGACCTAGATAGGCTGATCTTTTAACTGTGATATCTTTAGATAAAGAAGTTAGCTGTTTGTCCCATATGCTAATGCTATTAATATTTTGTTGCAGAGCCTTGTTCCTCTGTAATAGTACTTTTCTGTAATTTGACATTAATAATTGATAGTTATGTTCCACGTGAAACACTCCCCAATCTAGTAGTCGTCTCCTATGGTTTGGGCCCTCATCTATGATTCTATGAATTTCTGGAGTGATGATTCCAATAGGTAAGGATTTAGCAATTGCAGCTAAACTGTTTTGTTGTTGCCCATTAATTGTAAACCTACTCAGATTGGATGATTTAGAAAGTGATATATGCGCAATATAACCATTCGAATGATTAATTTTCGCACTAATATTTATGATTTTTTGATCGGTCTTTATTATGTGTTTTATTGATGAAGATTTAAAACTTCTATTTCTTGCGAGCAGATAGAGTGCCTCTAGAATTGATGTTTTACCAGCACCATTTACTCCTTCGATTATATTGATCCCTGTAGAAGGATTGAGCTCGATTTCCGAGATAATCCTCAGATTTTTTATTTTAATATTTGAAAAAAACAATTTTATATGTCGTAAAAAAACCGGCGGTTAGCCGGTATTTAAATATTGTTTAAGTTGCTAAATTCGCATCGGCATGACGACATACTTACTTGTGGTGTTTCCTTTTCCATAAATGAGTGCACTACTATTCGAGTCTTTGAGTTCTATAATTATTTCTTTTTCACTTATAGCAGAAAGCGCATCAAGTAAATATCCAACATTGAAACCTATTTTAATATCTTCTCCTGTGTAGATTACTTCCAGTTCTTCTTCTGCTTCTTCCTGTTCAGGATTGTGAGCTTGTAGCTGAAGCGTCCCATTGATGACAGAGAACCTTATGCCACGGTATTTTTCGTTAGATAATATCGAGGCTCTCGTCAATGACTGCTTGAGTAGGTCCTTATCTGCTTCAAGCTCTTTGTCCGCAGAGTTCGGCATTACTCTTTGATACTCAGGAAACCTTCCATCTATTAATTTTGATGTAAAAACTGAATGGTCTAGAACTACTTTGATATAACTGTTGCTGAGTTCAATTTTGATCAGGTTATCATTGTCGGAAAGAAGCCTTGAGAGTTCTAAAACTGCTTTACGAGGTAGGATGACTTGAATCGACAAATCTTCGGATGTTTTATTGTCTATCTCACAAAGGGCGAGTCGATGCCCGTCAGTAGCTACTGTCCGAATACTGTGTTTGTCTATTTCGAATAACATACCATTCAAATAGTAACGAACATCCTGTTGTGCCATTGCGAAATGCTGTTTTATCGATTAGTTTTTTTAATTCGTTTTCTTTGATCGAAAAAACAGAGTTCCCTACAGATGCTTCAATAACAGGATAATCCTGTGCTGGTAGTACACCGAGTGAGAAGCGACTACGTCCTGATTTTATATGGACTTTATCTGTATCAATTTCAATCAGGATCTCAGCGTCTTCGGGTAACGCCTTGCAGATATCAAGTATTTTTCTTGCTGGTAGAGTAAAGTCTTTTTCACCATCACAGTCTGCCTTCGCCTGTGTTTTAAGTTCGACTTCAAGGTCGGTCGCAGTCAGGTTCATTTTTCCATTACCAGCATTGACAAGAATATTAGCCAATATAGGTAAAGTCTGTCTTCTTTCTACAACGGAACCGATCTTTAGTAGTGGTTCAAGCAGATCTTCACGTTTCGTTGAAATTTTCATTCTTTTTAAACTCTGTTCTTAATAATAAAGAATATCTTTAAACAAGTTTATATTATTACTATTAAGCATGTTGATAACTGAAGTATATAGTATATCTCATTGATTAATATAGTTTTAGTGGTACTTGTAACCTATTGGTGTACCATCAAGTATGTTGTGAGTCTAATGTGGATAACTTTTGAAAATCAGGCCGTTTTGTTTACTGTACAGCTTATCCACATTAACTACTGAGTGTTCTTAACAGGTTTGAATAGTCTTCCCCTATTCTAGGATCTGTTTCTCTTAGTTCCTTAATTTTACGATTAGCATGTATCACGGTGGTATGGTCTCTGCCGCCAAAAGCATTGCCAATCTCAGGCAGGCTATGGTTGGTCAATTCCTTTGCTAAGGTCATTGCGATTTGCCTTGGTCTGGCTATAGAACGGCTTCGCTTGGCGGAAAGTAAGTCTGAGGAACGTATCTGGAAGTATTCAGCTACTGTCTTCTGGATACTATCGATGGTGACTTGCTTACTATGAGCTGCAAGCATGTCGCGCAAGGCATTTTTTGCAAAATCGAGGTTAATCTCCTGGCCAGTGAAAGTGGCGTTGGCGATTACCCTGCGTAGGGCGCCTTCCAATTCTCTTATGTTGGATCGTATTCGCTTGCCCATGAAGAATGCTACTTCACTTGGTAGTTTTGCATGAAGCATCAAGGCCTTGCTCTGCAAGATGGCGACACGAGTCTCTAAATCCGGTGGTTCGATCGCTACAGTTAGACCCCAGCCGAATCTTGACTTTAGTCTTTCCTCAAGACCCGTTACCTCTTTTGGAAAACGATCACTGGAAAGAATGATTTGTTGTTGTGATTCAAAAAGCGCGTTAAAGGTGTGAAAAAATTCTTCTTGAGAACGTTCCTTGCCAGCAAAAAATTGTATGTCATCTATCAATAGTGCATTAAGGGAACGATATTTTTTTTTGAATTGGTCAATTGTGTTGTGTTGTAAGGCGTTGACCATTTCAGCAACGAATCTTTCTGAATGTAGGTAGACGACTTTGGCAGAAGGATTATTCTTCAGAATTGAATTTCCGACAGCGTGCATTAAATGGGTTTTACCCAAGCCGACACCACCATAGATGAATAATGGGTTATAGGCTTTGCCAGGATTTTCGCCGATCTGCATCGAAGCTGCTCGAGCAATTTGATTCGACTTACCTTCTACGAAAGTTTCGAATGTGAAGTTAGTGTTGATATTCGAATCAAGACCACTTCTTTCAGTAACGTTTAAAACACTCGATCCCCTGTTTTGTTGAGAAGATGAGTTGCTCAGGTACTGGTTGAACTTTTTTTTTGGATCCTATTTCCACTGATACCACTGGGATTGAGTCGCCACAGATATTTGATAGGTGGTTCTCAATGGAATCGAGGTAATGATTTCTGACCCAGTCGAGGACAAAGCGGTTAGGCGCAAGAAGTTTTACTTGTTTATCATTTTCAATAACTTGGAGTGGTCTTATCCAAGTATTGAATTGCTGTGCAGATAACTCCTGTTCTAGGTGTTCAGAACAGCGGCGCCAAAATTCCAAGATGGATCTCTCCGATTGTTTAATGATAATTTTAAAGAGAAAATTTGCCAGCCTTTTGAGTAGGAAGGCTGTTTTGTTAATACCTGATATCTAGTGAGAGTCTACTCTCGAGTAGTGGACTTATCCACAGTTGAAGCGATATTAGAGTATGAGAGATTGGATTGACAAAAGGTGGTAATTGGGGCTACGATGCCGCTCTTTTTTCATTTGGATTATTTCCGCCAGAGTTTGGCGTAACCTTCGGTAAAGTGTCATGAAAAGAACTTTTCAGCCCAGTAATCTCAAGCGAGTCCGTAATCATGGTTTTCGCGCTAGAATGGCGACCAGGAATGGACGTAAAGTGATTAAAGCCCGCCGTGCAAAAGGCCGCGCTCGTCTGGCAGTTTAAATTTTATCCTTGGCGGTATCTGAAGGGAAATTTCCCCGTCATTGTCGATTATTGAAACCCGACGACTATCGTCGGGTTTTTGATGCTGGTAGGCGTTCTAGGGACCGATATTTCATGGTATTCGCCAGAGCTAATGGTTTGCAGTATGGCCGTCTTGGCTTGGCTATCAGTAAAAAGAAAACTAAAAGGGCAGTGGACCGAAATCGACTGAAGCGACTCGTGAGAGAGAGTTTTCGGACTCATAAGCATCTTTTGGCGGGTCTTGATTTTGTGGTGCTGAATCAGAGTGGAGAAATATTGGGTGATAAAGCCCAGTATCGTTCATCTTTATCTCTCCATTGGCAAAGATTGGTTGAAGCATGCGCACTATCCTGATTGCTCTGATTCGGATTTATCAGACGCTGCTTAGTCCGTTGCTAGGAAACCACTGCCGTTTCTACCCTACATGTTCCAGCTACGCGGTGGAAGCATTGGAGAAACATGGCCCTATCAGAGGCCTCTGGCTTGCCCTTCAGAGGATTTCACACTGTCATCCTTGGCATGAGGGTGGGGTTGATCCTGTTCCTGAACCTTTAAACAAGAAGCATCATGGATAATTTAAGATTGATTCTCTTTTTTGCCCTGGCCTTTATAGGACTTCTGTTGTATCAGGCATGGATAGAAGATTATGGTCCTAAACAGACAACGGCATCACATCAGCCCTCCCCTCAAGATACTTCGTCAAATTCTGAGTCAAGTGGAATTCCCACAGCAGTAATTTCTGAGGATGGATCGACGGCAGTTCCAAGCGTAGCTGTTCCACAGATTGACAGTACACCAAAGAAAACCGGGGAAAAGATTGTTAAGGTCGAAACCGACATCCTGCGGATCGAAATCTCCAATATAGGTGGGACTATACAGCGGGCTTATCTACTCGATTACCCAGTCGCACCCGAGAAACCGGATGTTAAATTTGAGCTCTTTTCGCCTGAATTACCGGACTTTTTAATTGCACAGTCAGGCTTGATAGGCGGTGTATCGGGTAATGCTCCAACCCATGAAGCTGAATATGAACTGGATCAGACTGACTATAGGCTTGGCAGTAAACAAGATCAGCTTGACGTAAGTATGACCTGGCGATCAGGTAACGGGATTGAAGTCAGAAAGCATTTCATATTTCGCAGAGGGAGTTACCTGGTTGAAGTGAAGCATGAGGTAATTAACCAATCTGGTGAGGCCATTGCTGTCAGAGATTATGCACAGCTACAAAGAAGCGAACCTGAAAGTCGTTCTGGCTTTACTACTTATACCTATACCGGTGCTGTTTACTACACACCGGAGGATAAGTATGAGAAGGTTGATTTCGAGAAAATGGCGGAGAAAAGCCTCAGTGTAGATTCAACTGACGGCTGGTTCGCGATGATTCAGCACTATTTTCTCGGCGCCTGGATCCCGCCCAAGGAGCAGCTTGAGCACTACTATACGAATAGCCTGCCTGGCCCAAAGTATCTGATCGGCAGTTACTCCCCGTCTGTGACTGTAACGAGCGGACAGACTCACCAGTTTTCAAAACAATTGTATGTAGGTCCCAAGCTGCATGATGAACTTAAGACCATCGCAAAAGGATTGGAACTTGCAGTGGATTACGGGTGGTTGACGGTAATTGCTGAACCGATCTTCTGGTTGTTGAAGTATATCCATAGCTGGGTTGGGAATTGGGGCTGGTCGATAATTATCCTGACCATCATGATAAAAGCGGCGTTTTATAAGTTGTCGGAGACGAGTTATAAGTCAATGGCGAATATGCGCAAGGTCACGCCGAGACTCCAGGCACTGAAAGATCGTTACGGAGATGATAAACAGCGTCTCAACCAGGCCATGATGGAGATGTATAAGAAGGAGAAGATTAACCCGCTGGGTGGTTGTTTACCGATTCTTGTCCAGATCCCGGTGTTCATTGCTCTGTACTGGGTATTGCTGGAAAGTGTTGAATTGCGTCAGGCGCCATTTATGCTTTGGATCAATAACCTTTCTGCAAAGGATCCTTATTTCATCCTGCCCTTGATCATGGGCGTCTCGATGTTTGTCCAGCAGAAATTAAATCCGGCGCCACCCGATCCCATGCAGGCAAAAATCATGATGAGCCTGCCTTTCGTATTCACCATCTTTTTCGCCTTTTTTCCGGCCGGTCTGGTGCTCTACTGGGTTGTCAATAACCTCATCTCGATAGCACAGCAGTGGTATATCACGAACAAGATCGAGAAGGCCGCCAAATAGGTCAGAGTACCCTATCATTCCAAATTGTCGACTCGTGACACTATCGCAGCTATAGCAACCCCACCCGGTAGAGGTGGGGTTGGCATTATCCGGGTCAGTGGACCTCTGGTTCAGACTATTTCATTAGGGGTAATCGGCCCGCTTCCAGAACCGCGGGTTGCAAAATATTGCCCTTTTTATGATGCTGACGAACAGGTGCTTGATGAAGGTATCGTCGTCTATTTCCCCTCCCCGCACTCGTTTACCGGAGAAGATGTACTGGAGCTTCAGGGCCATGGAGGAGCAGTGATCATGGATATGTTGCTGCAGCGGGTCCTACGCCTCGGCGCCAGAATAGCAAGACCGGGTGAGTTCAGTGAAAGAGCGTTTTTAAACGGTAAACTGGATCTTGCTCAAGCGGAGGCAATTGCCGATCTGATCGATGCCGATACCCGCTCTTCAGCTCGTCTGGCCTGCAGGACCATGCAGGGTGCATTTTCAAAAAAGGTACATCGCCTGGTTGATCAACTAATCCAACTGCGGCTCTATGTAGAATCAGCAATCGATTTTCCTGAGGAAGAGATTGATTTTCTATCTGATGGAAAAGTAAGTACTGACTTACGATCAATAATCGATGAATTAAGGGATGTTCAGCGAAGTGCACATACAGGCAGGTTGCTTCGCGACGGCATCTCCCTGGTAATTGCCGGACGTCCGAATTCAGGAAAATCGAGTCTGCTGAATGCCCTGGCTGGTGAGGAGACGGCGATTGTAACCGAGATTCCGGGTACCACTCGTGATCTTCTGCGGGAGCGTATCGAATTAGATGGCATGCCGATACACATCATAGATACCGCCGGCTTGCGTGAGAGTGATGATCCGGTGGAAATAGAGGGTATGCGCCGGGCCCGGGCAGAGATTAATCAGGCTGACCAGGTTCTTTGGGTGTTTGATGACAGATCAGATCCATTGCATCTCGCTTTGGACCGCGTCACTTTGCCTGAAGGTGTGCCATTGATTTTGCTGCGCAACAAGATTGATCTGAGTGGGAAACAGGCTGGGATCACACAGACCGATGCTGGCGTGGAGATTTCCCTGTCAGCAAAACAGGGTGACGGTATTGAGTTGCTGAAAACCCACCTCAAACAGAGTGCTGGTCTGGGTGAAGCAAATGAAGGCGAATTTATCGCCAGGCGCCGACATTTGGTTGCATTGGAGCAGGCTATGCATCATCTACTTCAGGGCGCGTTAGTTCTGGAGCAGGATTCATGCCGGGGAGCTTCTGGCGGAAGAGTTGCGTCAGACACAGCAGGTTCTGGGTGAAATAACAGGCGAATTCAGTGCAGATGATCTGTTAGGCAGAATTTTTTCTACTTTCTGTATCGGTAAGTGATACGATTTATACGCTTCGTGCATTGATAAATAGCCGCCACAACCGATAAAATTGGGTGGAATAAAAAAATATAGAGGAGACAGACCATGCTGGGAGAATCCCACCAACTTCTGAAAGAATTTCCAGAACATATCGAAAAAATTGCTGATTTGCGCGCGAATAATGAAGGCTTTCACCATTTGATGGATGAATATGACTGGCTTGACTCGCATATCCGCAGCCTTGAAGAGATCAAGACGCCCGTTTCAGATTTTCATATCGAAGAGATGAAAAAAAGGCGTGTCCATCTTAAAGATAAACTATTTATTCTGCTGAACAGCTAAGCATCAGGGGGAGACTTCCTGGGCCGGAAGCCTCTGACAAGACGATGGAAATCTCGCGCGTCATTTTTCGCTGTCTGCTCTGCATAGCGGATGGATATATAGCGTTCGAATAACCGCTGTGTTTCAGCAGAGAGGTCAGGGCGCAGCTTGGCGACTCTGCAAGAGTAGTCAAGTGGTCCTTCACTGGGTTTACGGGACAGCCCGATTCGAGCCAGCTTACGGCACAGCCTGTGGTAGCTTTTCACTATGGCTTCTTCTCTCACCCGTCCCTTCAGAATAATGAAACTGGTGGTCAGAAGCAGAAAAAAACCAATCATGGAGAAAAGCAGACCGGTCCACTCCCAGGACTGAGTGAAAGTGAAGCCAAAATTCTGCAGTAACTCGAATTGTCGAGCCTGGTTGTAACCGAGAATCCATTGCCGCCAGCTAAGATTGGCGGCATCCAGGGCCAGACCCAGCTGATCAAAAACGGCAGTGATTAATCCCCTTCCCCCTTCTAGGTTAAATAATACCGGTGAGCCGATCCCAGTGAAATTGAGCTGAATGGCATGGCGGACTCTTTCCGGTGCCACTGCCGCTGTCGGATCTATCCGTATCCAACCTTGCTTATCCAGCCAGACTTCTGTCCAGGCATGGGCATCCGACTGACGTACGATGAAATAGTCGCCCAGTGGATTATATTCACCACCTTGATAGCCGATCACCATACGAGTCGGGATTCCGGCTATGCGCATCAACTGGGTAAAACTGCTGGCATAGTGTTCACAGAATCCCTCCCGACCTTCAAACAGGAACTGGTCAATCGGATTGTTGAGATAACGCGGGGGCGCGAGGGTATAGACAAAAGCTTGTAAATGAAAATGTTGCAGAGCAAGCCTGATGAGTTCCCTGTTGCCTGTCGAACGGCTTTTCCAACTCCGCACCAGTTCGAGCTGCCTTTGGGTGACATTATCGGGTAGTGCCAGCGCACGTTGCAGAGCGGCCTTATCTGGTATCTGTGTGACGTACCTGGTGTATGAAATCGCCTGATATTTTTGAGGATGGTTGACCGGCTGGCTGGAGAGCAACAGATAATCTGAGGTCATTCTGCTGCCCACTGGGGCAGACGCCGGCAGGTCGAGACTGAACAACCATTTCTTATAGTGGGGTTCCAGCTGGATCTGATAGCTGAACGGTTTTGCTGTTTCGGTAAGCTGTGGAATTCGATGGGAAGGTTCAAGCATCGTTTTATTGAACCAGTCAAATCCATTGGTCTCCCAGATTACCAGACCTCGCCAGTAACGATCTTCAGGAGGCGGCGCATCACCGGAAAATATTACCCGGAAAGCAACAGATGGTGATTGTATCAATTGACTGATACTGCCGGGAGAGACCCGTTCGTCCAGGCCGGTGAGTGCTTGGCCATCATTGTTTCCAAAGTGCCAGAGTGGCTGACTGAAACGTGGAAACAGGATGAAAAGTACCGCCGCGATGGGTATGGCCTGCAGGGTGATGGCCAGAGCAGCTTTGAGTGGTTCAAGCAGTTGTTTGGATGCAGAGACTCGATTGATTTCCAGTAACAGCGCGGTGATGCCGACTACGGTGCAGAGCAGATAGAGGGTGAGCAGAAAGGATTGACTGTACAGAAATTGAGTCACAATTATGAAATAACCCATGAAACTGATGACATAGATATCCCGGGCTTTGCGTAATTCCATCAATTTCAGGGTAAACATGATAGTAAGCAGGGAGACGCCCGCATCCCGTCCCATCAGGGTAAAATGCTGACTGTAGACCAGCAGTACACTCAGCACGGTCAGCAGGCCGAGAAATAACCGGCCTGGTAAGAGTCTTGGGGCTGACAGGCTGATAAAGCGCCAGACAATGAGTAGCAGGAAAAAAAGGCTGATCATCGGGGGTAAGCGCCAGGCGTGAGGCAGGGTTGCCAGCACGGAGAGAATGAGCACCAGACGTATCAGTTTAGGTTGCAGGCGGGCTTCAAATTCCTTCATGCCGCGATCCGAAACAGTGCGAGGCTGGCCAGGCAGTGATGCTTATGAGATTCATCCAGACTTGCCGGAATCTGTATGCCGGGCAGTTTTAAGTCATAGGCGAGTCGCCGTTCATCGGCAAGCAGGATGAAGCGGCAAAGCTGGCTGAGACGCACTTCAGGATCGGCATCCTCCAAAAGGTCCCAATCCAGGCTGATCTGCTCGCTGCGGTCACCGCCAAAGATTTTGCTGTATAGACCTCTTTCACGGGCCAGCGCCTTCCAGTCGATGTGGCGCGGGGAGTCACCATATCTGAAACCACGCAGACCCACAAAATCATCGGCGCCTACGCCGCGCTCACCCGAATCACTGCGGTTATAGGCGAGGTTGGATGGAGGCTCCCCCTGCCCTGCTGGCTGAGGATAGACCAAACAGGTCATATCGGGATCGGCATAGGTCCAAGCATGGAAAAGACCAAGTGGATAGCGAGAGTGAATACTTACATTTTTAAGTCTGAGGTGGCCGCGTTCGGGTGCTGGAAGGGTGATATTCAGTTCCATTGTCGCGCGTTTTGGAAGGTCGCACGCAGCCTCGGAGCCCCCTTTCGTGGTGATGGAAATGCCAAAGCGCGACAGTTCTGTTGGGTTTTCCAGCAGCAGTTTGAAAGCGGCACTCTGAGCCGCGAACACGGGTGCGGCCTGAAGTGGAGAGATGGTCAACCCCAGCAGGTTCCGCCAGGTATGGAGAATGGTCGTCAGCCAGACCCCCCCTAACAGGAAAGTCACCAGATAACCGAGGTTGCTGCCGTAATTAATTGACCCGATGAGCATCAGGATCAGCACCAGGGCCAGCACCAGACCCTGTTTGGTGGGCAGGATATAGATGCTGCGGGAGCGGATTATGGCTCGACCGTTGCTATCCAGTAAGGCAGAACGGCGGAAAGTCCTGATCCACTGCTGAATGATCTTATTCAGGAACACGTCAGGGTACTGGAACCGCTTCCAGGATGGTTTGAACCAGGGTTGCGTGGGTTGCTGAGCCGGAATCAGCCAAAGGCTGCAGGCGATGCCCGACGGTCGCAGGCAGCACGGCCTGGAGGTCTTCCGGCAGCACCTCTTTGCGCGCTTCCAGCAAAGCCCAGGCCTTGGCGCTTTGGATGAGCGAGAGTCCTGCCCGGGGAGAGAGTCCATGGCGGTAATCGGGTGAGTTTCTGGTGTAGGCAATGATGTCCTGACAATAGTCGATCAAGGCATCTGCGACGAAGATTTCGTCGACCTGCTGCTGGATCAAGGCCAACTCCGCTGGTGTCAGTATCGGTGGCTGTTGGGTGATGATTTTGCGTCTATCTGCTCCTGTCAGGAGCCTGCGCTCGGCGCTTCTGTCCGGATATCCGATCTGCACCCGCATCAGAAAGCGGTCCAGTTGTGACTCAGGAAGGGGGAAGGTGCCCACCTGGTGGCTGGGATTCTGGGTGGCGATGACAAAGAAAGGCGTCGGCAATGGACGGGTTTCACCATCGGTGGTGACCTGCCCCTCTTCCATCGCCTCGAGTAGCGCACTCTGTGCTTTAGGCGTAGCACGGTTGATCTCGTCCGCCAGCACCAATTGCGCAAAGACCGGTCCCTGATGAAATCTAAAAACCTGTTTGTCCCGGTCATAGACAGATACACCGAGAATGTCCGCCGGCAGCAGATCACTGGTAAACTGGATGCGCTGGTAGTGCAGTCCCAGCAGTTTGGCCAGGGTATGCGCAAGAGTGGTTTTACCGACCCCGGGCAGGTCCTCGATGAGCAGATGCCCCCGCGCCAGCATGCAAGCAAGCGAGAGTCTTATCACCCGCTCCTTGCCCAGCAGGATATTGCCCGCAGCTTCGATTACCCTATCCAGATCAGTGGCCATGCCTTACCTTCCTATGACGGTTCTGTAGCATATCGGCTAAAATAGTCATTTTTTCAATCATACCGGGCAATCGATGTTTTTTAAGCATAGTTATGATGTGATCGTGGTGGGTGGTGGCCACGCAGGCACAGAGGCAGCCTTGGCCAGTGCGCGTATGGGCGCGAAAACGCTGTTATTGACCCATAACATCGAAACGCTTGGACAGATGAGCTGCAATCCGGCCATCGGCGGCATCGGCAAGGGACATCTGGTGAAGGAGGTGGATGCATTGGGCGGTATCATGGCCCAAGCCGCGGATCTGGCGGGGATCCAGTTCCGTATCTTGAACTCGCGCAAAGGGCCTGCAGTGCGCGCCACCCGGGCCCAGGCTGACCGGGTGCGTTATAAGGCAGCGATCCGGCATGCCTTGGAAAACCAGCCCAACCTGGAACTTTTTCAACAGGCGGTGGATGATCTGCTGGTCGAAGGAGACCAGGTCACGGGCGTCGTTACTCAGATGGGCCTTGAATTCCGCGCCAGATCCGTGGTGCTGACGGTTGGTACTTTTCTGGGAGGACGTATCCATATCGGTCTCGCCAACTATGAAGGGGGACGGGCAGGTGATCCGCCCGCCAATGCCCTCTCCCGCCGCCTGCGGGAACTGCCTTTCAGAGTGGAGCGGCTGAAAACCGGCACCCCGCCGCGCATTGATGGCCGCAGCATCGACTATTCACAACTGCAGGCCCAGCCGGGAGATGATCCCACCCCCGTGTTCTCCTATCTGGGGAGTGTCGATCAACATCCCCGCCAGGTGAATTGTCATATCAGCCACACCAATCTGCAGACCCACGACATCATTCGCCGGGGGATGTCCCGTTCACCGATGTACACAGGGGTCATTGAAGGTGTGGGTCCACGTTACTGCCCCTCAATTGAAGATAAGATCGTGCGCTTTGCTGATAAAACCTCACATCAGATCTTTGTCGAACCGGAAGGCCTGGATACCCATGAGGTGTACCCCAATGGTATCTCCACCAGCCTGCCCTTCGATGTACAGATTGATCTGGTGCATTCCATGCAGGGTTTTGAAAATGCGCATATCACTCGGCCGGGTTATGCTATCGAATATGACTACTTCGACCCGCGGGACTTGCGGGCCTCACTGGAGACCAAACACCTCAAGGGTCTGTTTTTCGCCGGACAGATCAATGGCACCACCGGTTATGAAGAGGCTGCAGCGCAGGGCCTGCTGGCTGGCTTGAATGCAGCACGGCTGGCCAGTGAAGAAGAGGCATGGAGCCCGCGGCGGGACCAGGCCTATCTGGGGGTGATGGTGGATGACCTGGTCACCCGGGGCACCCTTGAACCCTATCGCATGTTTACCAGCCGGGCGGAATACCGGTTATTGCTGCGCGAGGATAACGCCGATCTGCGTCTCACCGAAACAGGTCGTGAATTGGGGCTGGTTAATGACAGCCGCTGGGCCCAGTTTGCCAGAAAAAAAGAGACCATCGAGCGGGAAAAACAACGCCTGCAGGATCTTTGGCTGCGTCCGGCGGATCTGGAGCAGGACGATGCGGAGCGTCTGATAGGGGGTGAACTGACCAGGGAGGTGCGGGTCCTGAGCCTGCTGGCGCGACCCAATGTGGGCTACCGCAAGCTGATGGAGCTGGAGAAGCTTGGCCCAGGTGAATCTGACCCGCAGGTGGTCGAGCAACTCGAGGTGCAGGCCAAATATGCGGGTTATATCGACCGTCAGCAGGATGAGATCGAGCGCCAGCGAGGCACTGAAAAAGTCGTCCTGCCCATCAATTTCGATTATGAGAAGGTGCGTGGACTCTCCTCGGAAGTAAAAGAAAAATTCCTGCGCCATCGTCCAGAAACCCTGGGTCAGGCGGGGCGTATTCCTGGAGTTACACCGGCCGCAATCTCGCTGCTGTTGATCCATCTGAAGAAACACTCCGCCTGATGACGGGAGAGACAGCTCAGCCTGCATGGGCGGCTAGATTGGACGAGGGACTGGTGGCCCTGGACCTGCAAATTCCAGTCGACGTTAGTAAGCGGTTACTCCAGTTTATAGCCCTGTTACACAAGTGGAACCGGGCGTATAACTTGACTGCGGTACGGGATCCGCTGGAGATGGTGGAGCGCCACTTGATAGACAGCCTGTCGATTCTTCGCCATCTGCAAGGCACAAGGATACTGGACATGGGTACGGGACCGGGACTGCCGGGAATACCCCTCGCGCTGGTGCTGCCCGAAAGTCGTTTCGTGCTCCTCGACAGCAACAGTAAAAAAATCCGTTTTGTGCGTCAGGCAGTGCTGGAACTGGGCCTGGAAAATGTGCAACCCGTGCATGCAAGGGTCGAGGAGTATCACCCGGAGGAGGTCTTCGACACCCTGATCTCCAGGGCCTTTACATCACTCCCGAGAATGTTGACGCTGACGGCGTCTTTGCACGGTGAGAAGACAAGGTTATTGGCCATGAAAGGCGCGATTCCGCAAGCCGAGCTGGATCAACTCTCTACGGACTATCAAGTGGAACTGTTCTCATTAAAAGTGCCGTTTACCCAGGGTGAAAGGCACCTGATCGTGATTTCCCGATAACATTGAAAGTCTCCAGGCAAGCCACTTGCGTCTACTCAGTGTGCGCTTGGGTGTACCACTCTGGTGTAGCTACGGCTATTATAGGTTGTCAATAATCTTTTCCAGCGAATACTTAATGGGCCAAATCATTTCAATCGCCAACCAGAAGGGTGGTGTAGGCAAGACCACCACGACGGTGAATCTGGCAGCTTCCCTTGCGGCAATGAAAAAGCGGGTGCTGATGGTGGATCTCGATCCGCAGGGTAACGCCAGCATGGGAGCCGGGGTGGATAAGCACAACCTTGAGTACTCGAGTTGTGATGTGCTGCTGGGAGACGTGCGTCTGCAGGAGGCGATCGTCAAGGCGCCGGAGGCCGGATTTGATGTTCTACCGGCAAACTCCGATCTGACCGCAGCTGAAGTAGGCCTGATGAATGCAGCAATGCGTGAAAAGCGTCTGAGACAGGCGCTGACGCCGATCAAGGCGCAGTATGATTTTATTCTGGTTGATTGCCCACCCTCACTCAATATGCTGACACTGAATGCCCTGGTGGCGGCGGATGGCGTGTTGATTCCCATCCAGACCGAATATTACGCGCTGGAGGGCCTGTCGGCATTGATGAACACAGTGAGCCAGATTCAGTCGCATCTCAATCCCGGACTGGTGATCGAAGGCTTCCTGCGCACCATGCACGACCCCCGCAACAATCTGGCTATTGATGTATCCACGCAATTGATATCGCACTTCCGCGATGAGGTGTTCAACACGATCATCCCGCGTAATGTTAGAGTGGCCGAGGCGCCAAGTCATGGCAAACCTATTTTACTGTATGATAAGTCATCGCGTGGCGCGACGGCCTATTTGGCGCTGGCCAGCGAGTTGATGCGAAGACACCGCATTCGAAATTCTGAATTGAAACAGGCATAACGGTAACAGTCATGGTGGCGAAAAAGCGTGGTCTCGGCAGGGGGCTCGATGCCCTGCTTGGTGGCATCAATAGTGAGTCTGATACGACTGAAAGGTCTGTTACAGGCGACAGTTCCAACCTGACCCGGTTGCCGGTTGATCTCATTCAGAGGGGCAGATACCAGCCGCGCAGGGAATTCGATTCCGAAAGTCTAAGGGAACTGGCAGATTCGATTGCCGTGCAGGGGGTGATTCAGCCCATCGTGGTGCGGTCGGTTGAGAATGACCGCTACGAACTGATTGCGGGTGAGCGACGCTGGCGGGCCGCGCAACAGGCTGGTCTGGATGAAATACCAGTGGTCATCAAGAATGTGACTGAAGAAGCCGCCATGGCTATGGGGCTGATAGAGAACATCCAGCGTGAAGATCTCAATCCCCTGGAAGAGGCGAACGCATTGAGCCGCCTGCTGCTGGAGTTTGAGTTAACCCATCAGGCCGTCGCCAGAGCGGTCGGAAAATCCCGCGCTACGGTGACCAATCTACTGCGTTTGTTGGAACTCAACGAAGACGTAAAAAGCCTGGTCGATTCTGGCAAATTAGAGATGGGACATGCCCGCTCCCTGTTAGGCTTGAAAGGCGAAAAGCAGAGTGAGGCCGCGGGTAAGGTTGTATCCCAGGGTCTCTCTGTCAGGGAAACCGAAAGACTGGTGCGTCGCTTGCAGGGACAGGAAGACAATCCTGCTAAAGTTACGGTGCATGTCGATGAAGACCCGGATATCCGGCGCCTGCTGAGTGACTTGACAGATCGTCTTGGCGCAAAAGTGAATCTTCAGCAGAACGCCAAGGGCAAGGGAAAGCTGGTGATCAGTTATAACAGTCTTGATGAACTTGAAGGCATTCTCGACCATATAAAATGAAATCGCCAAGCAAGTTTTATTCACCCATCCTTTGACCTTATATCGCGTTACGCTTATACTCCTCCAACCTTGCGGGTAAGCCATAAGGGGCGCCGGAAACTGTGATGCAGCTTGCCGGAAACAGCCAGATCCGCCATGTCATATGGGCTCAGCTTGGGTTCACTATCGCCATCGCGCTTGGCCTGTCATTTATTGATTTAGCTTACGCTTGGTCTGGATTACTGGGCGGCTTGGTTCCTGCATCAATCAACAGCCTTATGGCGTTGAAGGTATTTGTACCCTATCGCGCTCAGAACCCAGCTGAAGTGCTCGGACGGATGCTTAGCTCGGAAGTGCAAAAGCTTCTACTCACCGGAGCTTGTTTCGCGATAGTGATACTCGTCGTACACCCGTTGAGTGTCGGCGCCCTATTCGGAACTTACCTGTTCATACAGGTCGCAGTTCCCGTAATAGCGATATTGACTGAAGATCGACTGAAGACCAGGTACTAAAATAATGGCAGGCGATACTCTGACATCAAGTGAATATATCAGGCACCATCTGACCAATCTGACCTTTGGTGAGATTGATGGCACCTGGCGTTTAGCCCACGATGCTGTGGAAGCGAAAGCGATGGGTTTCTGGGCGATTCACATCGACACCATGTTCTGGTCAATTCTGCTGGGTGTGGTATTCCTCTACTTATTTAAAAGAGCTGGTCAAGCCGCGACCACTGGAGTGCCCGCAGGCCTGCAGAATTTTGCTGAGTGGATTGTGGAATTTATCGACCACAGTGTACGAGGTTCGTTCACCGCTAAAAATTCCCTGGTCGCTCCCCTGGCGCTCACCATATTCGTGTGGATTTTCCTGCAGAATCTGATGGATCTGGTGCCAGTTGATCTGATTCCGTTTTTGAGTGGAGCAGTGGGTATCCATTTCATGAAAATTGTTCCCTCCACGGATCCCAATGCAACTTTCGGTATGGCGATCGGCGTGTTTATCCTGGTGCTCTACTACAGCATCAAGATCAAAGGTGTCGGCGGATTTGTTGGAGAGTTGACCTTACAGCCTTTCGCGGCCAAGAATCCGCTGATCGTGGCCCTCTTTATCCCGATAAATTTTTTACTTGAGTTCGTCAGCCTGGTGGCCAAACCGATCTCACTCGCTCTGCGTCTATTTGGCAATATGTATGCCGGTGAGATGATCTTCATCCTGATCGCCATCATGTATAACGGCGGCCTTGTGATGGGGTTGTTTGGCGGGACGTTACAGCTGGGCTGGGCGATTTTCCATATTCTGATCATTACCTTGCAGGCCTTCATTTTTATGACCCTGACCATCGTATATCTGGATATGGCGCACCACGAACACTGATTTCACTTTTAACAATTTAGATCATTAAACGGGAGACCAATAATGGAACAAGCACTGCTGTACATTGCCGGCGCAATCATGATGGGCCTGGGTGCTCTGGGCGCCGCGGTAGGCATCGGCGTACTGGGAGGCCGCTTTCTCGAGGGCGCGGCACGTCAGCCTGAACTCATTCCTATGCTGCGCACCCAGTTTTTCATCGTCATGGGTCTGGTAGACGCGGTGCCGATGATCGCTGTCGGTCTGGCAATGTATGTGTTGTTCGCTGTTGCCGGTTAATCCGGTCCATTGAGCGAACTGACTATCATCTCGTCCAACGAGAGGTAATTCCGGGATGAACATCAATCTGACTCTTATTGGTCAGCTGCTCTCCTTTATGGTGTTCGTGTGGTTCACGATGAAATACGTGTGGACACCAATCATGGGAGCGCTCGAGACCCGCAAAAAAGAGATAGCAGCAGGTTTGGCTGCAGCTGAACGCGGTCAGCATGAACAGGAGCTTGCCAAGGAGCGGGCCAAGGGCGTGTTGCACGAAGCAAAGTCACAGGCCGCCGAGATCGTATCACAGGCGCAAAAACGTGCTTCTGAGATTGTCGACGAAGCAAAGACAAATGCACGGGGTGAAGGTGAACGTATCCTCGTTGCAGCTCAGGCGGAGATAGAGCAGGAGGCCAATCGCGCCCGTGAACATCTTCGCGAAAAGGTTGGCGAACTGGCGATTGCCGGTGCCGAAAAGATCCTGAGAAAAGAGATCAACGCTGAGACACATAAAGATATCGTCGAAGCCTTGGCGAAAGAGATCTAAGGCATGGCAGGAAACGCAACAACCATCGCACGCCCATATGCAGAGGCGATTTTTACACGGGCCGAAGAGACCGATAAGCTGGATCTCTGGTCTGAAATGCTGGAGCTTTTGACTGCTGTGGTGAGTGATGCCACGATGCAGGGCATTGTGAAAAATCCCTTGTTTGACCGCGCAGATCTCGCCAGTCTTTTGCTGGATGTCTGTGGTGGTCGTCTCACCGATGAAGGTGCAAATCTTGTCAAGTTGCTGACCCAGAATGGAAGGCTATCCATTCTTCCTGAAATCAAGGAGCTGTTTGCGAAACTTAAAGCGGAAAAAGAGCGTGTGCTGGCGGTGCACGTCGTATCCGCTTATGCGATCAAACCTGCCCAGGAAAAACTGTTAGCCGACGCCTTGAAAGTCAAATTGGGCAGAGAAGTCACCATTACCAGTGAAAAGGACCCGGAACTTATTGGTGGTGTCCATATCCGCGCTGGAGATACAGTGATCGACGGCTCAGTCAAAGGCCAACTGCAGCAACTGGCGAACGAATTGGGAATTTAAGCGAGAAGCCAACATGCAACTCAATCCATCCGAGATCAGCGAACTGATCAAGAGTAAGATCGAGAAATTCGATCTCAAGACCGAAGCCCGCAATGAGGGAACGGTCATCACCCTTACCGACGGTATCGCCCGTATCCATGGCCTGGAAGACGCCATGTCTTACGAGATGCTGGAATTTCCAGGAAATACCTACGGTCTGGCCTTGAACCTGGAGCGTGATTCCGTGGGCGCGGTGGTGCTGGGAGACTACAAACATCTGACCGAAGGTGATTCGGTGAAGTGTACCGGCCGTGTATTGGAAGTGCCTGTTGGTGAAGGCCTGCTGGGTCGAGTGGTTGATTCTCTGGGGAATCCATTGGACGGCAAAGGAGCCATCCAGGCAAGCGGCAGCGCCACCATCGAAAAAGTCGCGCCCGGCGTTATCGAGCGAAAATCTGTTGATCAACCGGTGCAGACAGGCATCAAGTCAATCGACGCCATGGTGCCGATCGGTCGAGGTCAGCGTGAATTGATCATCGGAGACCGCCAGACCGGTAAATCCGCGGTGGCGATCGACGCGATCATCAATCAGAAAGGTACTGGCATCAAGTGCATCTACGTGGCTATAGGCCAGAAGAACTCGACCATTGCCCAGGTGGTGCGCAAGCTGGAAGAACATGATGCGATGGATCACACTATCATCGTTGCGGCGCCCGCAGCAGATTCAGCGGCCATGCAGTTTCTGGCCCCCTATGCAGGTTGTTCGATGGGTGAATACTTCCGGGACAAAGGTGAAGATGCACTCATAATCTTTGATGATTTGACCAAGCAGGCATGGGCCTACCGCCAGGTATCCCTGCTGCTGCGGCGTCCGCCTGGCCGTGAAGCCTACCCAGGTGATGTATTCTATCTGCACTCGCGTTTGCTGGAGCGTGCATCTAGAGTCAATGAGGCATTTGTTGAGAAGGCCACAGGCGGCAAAGTCAAAGGTAAAACGGGTTCATTGACGGCCCTGCCGATCATCGAGACCCAGGCTGGTGATGTATCAGCCTTCGTACCGACAAACGTGATATCCATTACCGACGGACAGATCTTCCTCGAGGCGGATTTGTTCAATTCAGGCATACGCCCTGCAATCAACGCCGGCCTTTCGGTCTCCCGTGTGGGCGGCGCAGCGCAAACCAAGATCATCAAAAAACTGGGCGGTGGTGTGCGTCTCTCCCTCGCACAATATCGCGAGTTGGCGGCATTCTCTCAGTTCGCCTCAGATCTCGATGAGGCCACACGAGCACAGTTGGAACGTGGTGAACGTGTTACCGAGCTGATGAAACAAAAACAGTATTCTCCATTGAGCATCGCGGATATGGCTGTCTCCCTGTTTGCCGCCAATGAAGGCTATCTGGATGATGTGGAAGCGAAGAAGATTGTGGATTTCGAGTCTGCCCTGCACGGTTACATGAACAGCAGCCAAAAGGCATTGATGGATCGTATCAATGAAACGGCAGATTACAACCCGGAGATTGAACAGTCCCTGAATGATGCCCTGAAAGACTTCAAGGCCAACCACACCTGGTAAGCCGGAAGTAACAGAGCGATATCCTTAAATAGGGTTTAAAAGTTATGGCAGGCGCAAAAGAGATACGCACCCAGATCGCCAGTATCAAGAATACGCGTAAGATAACCAGCGCGATGGAGATGGTGGCGGCCTCCAAGATGCGTAAGGCCCAGACTCGAATGATTGAGACCCGGCCCTACGCCGAAAAGATGCGGAATGTTATAGGACATCTCTATCATGCCCACCCGGAATATCGCCACAGTTTTATGGTGGAGCGGGAGGTCAAACGGGTAGGTTATATCATTGTATCCTCTGATCGGGGACTTTGTGGCGGTTTGAATAATAACCTGTTCCGTAAACTGCTCAGGGAGATTAAAGGACATCAGAACGAAGGTGTAGAAGTTGCCTTCTGCACGATTGGTAACAAGGCCTTGGGTTTCTTCAGTCGTTTTGGCGGAAATCTGATGAGTCAAGCCGTGCATATGGGTGATGCCCCGCATATCGAGGATCTGATCGGTACAGTAAAGGTCATGCTGGATGCCTATGAAGCGGGTGAGATTGACAGTATTTACATCGTGTACAACAACTTTGTGAATACCATGACGCAGAATCCGAGCATCGAAAAGCTGGTCCCCATCACATCAGAACTCGACAAAAGTCTTCGGCATCATTGGGACTACATCTACGAACCGGATTCAAAGGATGTACTGGATAATCTATTGAGCCGTTATGTCGAGTCCCTCGTCTATCAGGCCGTGGTGGAAAATGGCGCATGCGAACAGTCAGCCCGCATGGTCGCCATGAAGGCCGCATCAGACAATGCGGGTGACCTGATTGACGAATTACAGCTCATCTACAACAAGGCGCGGCAGGCAGCGATTACCCAAGAGATCTCCGAGATTGTAGGTGGAGCGGCAGCGGTATAGCCGCCCTGTTACAGAATTTAGTTTTTAACATTTAGTGAGTCGCTTGGTGCGGCGAGAGGAACCAGAAATGAGTTCGGGCAAAGTGATACAAATCATCGGCGCCGTAGTGGACGTACAGTTCCAAACCGGCCATATGCCGAAGGTCTTTGACGCTCTCAAGATCGTAGAGTCGAGCCTCACCCTGGAAGTCCAACAGCAGATGGGTGATGGTGTCGTGCGCACCATTGCGATGGGTTCTACGGATGGCTTGAGACGGGGCGTTGAAGTGGTTAGTACGGGCGCTCCTATCTCTGTGCCTGTCGGTCAGGGCACGCTGGGACGCATCATGGACGTACTGGGAAATCCGGTAGATGGAGCTGGTGATGTCAAGTGTGATCTGCGTATGCCGATTCACCGCTTACCGCCTAAACTTGAAGATCAGGCCAGCACCACAGATATCCTCGAGACCGGCATCAAGGTCATCGATCTCATCATGCCGATCGTCAAGGGCGGAAAGGTTGGATTGTTTGGTGGTGCTGGTGTCGGCAAGACCGTTACTCTGATGGAGCTGATACGTAACATCGCAGTGGAGCACTCCGGCTTCTCGGTGTTTGCCGGTGTCGGTGAGCGAAGCCGTGAAGGTAACGACTTCTATCACGAGATGCGGGAAGGTGGTGTGCTCGATAAGGTAGCGCTGGTGTATGGCCAGATGAATGAGCCTCCCGGTAACCGCCTGCGCGTTGCGCTGACCGGCCTTACGATTGCTGAAAATTTCCGTGACGAAGGCCGCGACGTTTTGATGTTCGTGGATAACATCTATCGTTATACTCTGGCAGGCACCGAGGTCTCTGCTTTGCTTGGCCGCATGCCGTCTGCAGTTGGTTACCAGCCAACCCTGGCGGAAGAAATGGGCACCTTGCAGGAACGTATCACCTCCACCAAAACAGGTTCCATCACCTCATTCCAGGCGGTGTACGTTCCCGCGGATGATTTGACCGACCCCTCCCCTGCCACCACTTTCGCCCATCTGGATGCGACCCTGGTGCTTTCCAGACAGGTTGCGGAACTCGGTATATACCCAGCGGTTGATCCTCTTGATTCAACTTCCCGTATTCTGGACCCGAATGTGATTGGACAGGATCATTATGATACAGCCCGTTCGGTACAGGGCATACTGCAGCGTTATAAGGAGCTGAAAGACATCATCGCGATTCTCGGAATGGATGAGTTGGGTGAAGATGACAAGCTGGTTGTGCAACGCGCCCGTAAAATCCAACGCTTTCTTTCACAGCCTTTCTTTGTCGCCGAGGTGTTTACCGGTTCACCAGGAAAATATGTCAGCCTCAAAGATACGATTACTGGCTTCAAAGCCATCGTGAACGGTGAATATGATCATTTACCTGAGCAGGCGTTCTACATGGTGGGCGGCATTGAAGAAGCTGCTGAACGTGGCGGTGACGTCTGAATATCGGACGGGAGATTAAAACATGGCAATGACCATCCATGTTGATATTGTAAGTGCTGAAGGCGAGATTTTTTCCGGCAGTGCTGAGATGGTTTATGCGCCGGCAGCCATGGGTGAGGTGGGTATAGCTCCTCGTCACACACCCATGGTGAGTCGTTTGAAGCCAGGAGAAGTCCGGGTCGACACGGGCAGCGGTAAACAGATGCAGCATTTCTATGTTTCAGGCGGTATTCTGGAAGTTCAGCCGCATATGGTTACCGTTCTTGCGGATACCGCGTTGCGCGCCGCCGATCTCGATGAAGCTGCAGCACAACAAGCAAAACGGCGTGCTGAAGAAGCCATTTCCAACAAATCCGCTGAGTTTGAATATGCAAGAGCTCAGTCAGAACTCGCAGAAGCTGTTGCCCAGCTGCGTGCGATTCAAAACGTCCGCAAGGGCAAACGCTCTTAACCACCTCCTTCTTTATCGGGGCCTGTAACATTACAGGCTCCACATCCAGGTTAACTATGTCAAAAGAAAGCATCAAAACAGGGAAATTTGTTTCTCTGACCTATTCAATCGCAGATACAGCGGGCAATGTCTTGGAGCAGAGTGATCTGCCGGTTAACTATATCCATGGCGGTGAGACCGAATTGATTGGGGGAATGGATAAGGCAGTGGCGGGAAAAGCCGTTGGTGATGAGGTCTTGATCAGGATCTCACCGGAGCAGGGATTTGGCGAGCATGATCCGGAACTGACTTTTACCGATGACATAAACAATGTGCCTCCTGAATTCAGGCAGCTCGGAGCGGAGGTCCAGATGCAGAATGAAAGCGGGGAGATTAAAAGTTTTTTTGTTACTAAGATAGAAGATGGCAAGCTGACGGTAGATGGGAATCATCCGTTGGCGGGTAAGAATCTTGAAGTGAAAGTTAAAATCCTTGCAGTTCGAGATGCTACTAAGGAAGACGCTATGCTTGTCGGGATTCCTGGGCAGTCCCCTACTATAAATTAACCTTCTGTTTAATATTATTAAATTTCTGTGGGATCGGGGACTGCTGGTTCGTAACACAACTCGAAGAGGATAACGCCCGCGTAATTAAATACGCTTTCAGTTCGGCTGGTTAGAGTTCAAGCAAATTAGCTTTTTACGGGCAAACTTCTTTATTCATACCCTATACTTACCTATTTGTTAAATTGTACGATTCCCTTGTTCAATGGGAGACTCCATGAAATTAGGTGTGTTGATTCTCGCCGCTGGCGAGGGCACAAGAATGCGTTCCAGTCGGCCCAAAGTTCTTCATGAACTCGCCGGCAGGCCACTACTATCTCACGTTATTGATACAGCGCGTGACTTCTCTCCTGATGAGATCACGATAGTATATGGCCATGGTGGAGAGCAGGTTCGTAACTTGCTGGATGATAAGGATTTAGATTGGTGTGAACAAAAAGAACGTCTAGGCACGGGTCATGCGGTGATGCAGGCATTGCCCTTACTGCAGCGTGTGGAACAAGTCGTCATACTTTACGGTGATGTGCCGCTGATCAGCGGCAGAACCCTCAAGGCGATGCTGCGAAGCCTGCAAAACACTGACTTGGTGCTGCTTACCGTCGACCTTGAAGATCCGACTGGTTATGGGCGTATTGTGCGTGATGATGCAAATCAGGTTCACGCCATCGTCGAGCATAAAGACGCCAATAAATTTCAGCTGGAGATCAGTGAAATAAACACCGGCATTATGGCGGTGAACCGAATCAGACTGGAAAGCTGGCTGGGCAAGATAGGCAATGATAATTCACAAAATGAATATTATCTGACAGATATAATCGCCCTTGCGGTTAAGGATGGAGTAACCATCGGGGTTGTACGTCCTGAAGAGGAACAGGAGGTGATGGGTATAAACGACCGTACTCAGCTTGCCTACCTCGAGAGGTATTTCCAGAGAAAACTGGCTGATAGGCTGATGACCTCAGGGGTAACGCTTGCTGACCCGGCCAGGATAGACATTCGCGGCAACCTAACGACAGGTCAAGATGTGTCTATCGATTGCAATGTAATCATCGAAGGGAATGTTGAGCTGGCAGAGGGTGTTTCCATTGGACCTAATGTTTATATTAAGGATTCCGTGATCAAAGAAAACGTTGTGATACTGGCGAACAGTGTCATCGAAGAGGCTGAAATAGGTGCAGGTTCACGGATCGGTCCATTTGCCCGGATCAGGCCGGAAAGCAAACTCGCAGATAATGTTCACATCGGAAATTTCGTTGAGATAAAGAAAAGCCAGGTAGCGAGTGGTAGTAAAATCAATCATCTGAGTTATATTGGCGACAGCCTGATAGGCAGCAAAGTCAATATTGGCGCAGGAACCATCACCTGCAACTATGATGGAGCGAATAAACATCAGACTATCATTGGCGACAATGCCTTTATTGGCTCTGATACACAACTGGTAGCGCCTGTCAGTGTCGGAGCCGGCGCAACGGTTGGCGCCGGCACGACCATAACCAAAGACGCGCCGGCTGATAAGCTGACACTCAGCAGATCAAAACAGATCAGCATTGAAAATTGGCAGCGCCCGGTAAAACAACCTAAAACTTAGGACACAGGAGCCTTTCGCTATGTGTGGCATCGTAGGAGCAGTTGCGCAACGTGATGTGGCGCCTATCTTGTTGGAAGGTCTCAAGCGTCTTGAGTACCGTGGGTACGACTCCGCAGGGATTGCTGTGCTGGACGATGAGCAACGCATCACGCGCCACCGGACGTTGGGCAAGGTCAAGGAACTAGAAGACGCTTACAATGCAAACCCCTTACCCGGCAAGATAGGTATTGCGCATACGCGTTGGGCTACCCATGGTGAACCTGCTGTCAGAAATGCCCACCCGCATATTTGTAAGGATCTGGTAGCGATAGTGCACAATGGCATTATTGAAAATCACGAATTATTAAGAGCATCGCAAAAAAAGGCCGGGCATACATTTACATCCGAAACGGATACGGAAGTCATTGTTCATGCAATTCATGATCAACTTGAGACCGGTCTTGAATTGTTGGAGGCAGTCAGGAATACCGCCCGAATTCTTGATGGAGCGTACGCATTAGGCGTCATCAATCGAAACGAGCCGAATCGGATGATTGTCGCGCGACATGGCAGCCCACTGGTAATCGGGCTTGGCATTGGCGAGAATTTTATTGCTTCTGACGTCTTTGCCCTCCTCCCGGTCACGCAAAAATTTATCTTTCTCGAAGATGGCGATATTGCAGAAATAAGCCGTCTGGGCATTATTATCTATGATCGGGAAGGTAAACGTGTTGAGCGAATAATAAAAGATTCCATCCTGTCTGCGGATGCGGTAGATCGTGGAGAATACCGCCACTATATGCTCAAGGAGATCTTCGAACAACCCAGAGCAATCGCTGATACCCTGGAGGGGCGTCTCTCAACAAACCGGGTTCTACCGAATAGTTTTGGTTTGGGTGCTGAAGAGTTACTCGAGTCGGTTAAAGCCGTCCAGATTGTTGCCTGTGGCACTTCATATCATGCAGGTCTGGTCGCACGTTACTGGTTCGAATCTGTGACAGGATTACCTTGCAGCGTCGAAGTGGCAAGTGAATACAGATATCGAAACCATTTCGTACCCGCCAACTGTCTGTTCGTCACAATCTCACAATCCGGAGAGACAGCAGATACGCTTGCAGCGTTGAAACTTGCAAAGGAATTGGGATACGCCAGCACACTGGCAATTTGTAATGTTCCGGAGAGTTCGTTGGTGCGTGAGTCAGATCTTGTCTTCTTGACGCGTGCAGGACCGGAAATAGGCGTCGCTTCCACCAAAGCTTTTACCACCCAGCTCGTCGCATTGTTATTTCTGGTGACGGTAATGGGCAAGTACAACGGACTTGAGATAGAGGCGGAAGAACGCAGGGTTGAGGCATTACGTTCCCTTCCAGGGAAGATAGACGAGGTCTTACAGCTGGATGACAAAATAAAGGCCATGGCCGAACGTTTTGTAGATAAGCAGCATGCGCTTTTTTTAGGCCGTGGAGACCAATATCCTGTGGCTATGGAAGGTGCACTTAAACTTAAGGAAATTTCCTACATACATGCCGAGGCCTACCCCGCAGGTGAATTGAAACACGGGCCCTTGGCATTGATCGATGATGAAATGCCCGTTATCACCGTAGCCCCGAACAATGAATTGCTTGAAAAGCTTAAGTCAAATCTGGAGGAGGTCCGGGCCAGGGGTGGGGAACTGTATGTTTTCGCGGATGACCGACTGGAAATAATTGAGGAAAAAGGCATGTCCGTCATCAAGGTCCCCAGCGTAGACGGGTTCATCCAACCTATCGTTTTCACCGTGCCGTTACAGCTACTCGCCTATCATGTTGCTGTTTTAAAGGGCACGGATATCGATCAGCCGCGCAATTTAGCCAAATCAGTTACGGTAGAGTAGATACTGTTTCTAGTAAAAAAACGAAATCTAACCATAAGACCGCGATAATTATTTGCCGTTTTTAACAGGCAACCCAGGGGAAAAGCGTTGCGTTCTATGGAAGGAAAAGACTGCCGTTTTTCGGATGCAATTCAAGGAAAGAGGCGTTTGATTTTGTTGACCAGGTCTTCTGGCTTGAATGGTTTAGCCAGGTAATCTGATACGTTCGCTTCAATAGCCTTGCTCACACTATCGCGGTTTGAGTTTGCAGTCAGCATGATGAACGGAAGTGATGAGGTTTTCTCCACACTGCGTACCTGTTGCAAGACCTCTAGCCCCGTCACCTTAGGCATGTCCCAGTCACAAATCACCAGATCAAAGGGTTGCGCAGCAAGGTGTTCCAACGCCTTTTGGCCGTCATTGGCATCTACAATAGAAGTAATGCCCATCTCACGTAGAATTGCCTTGATCAACAACCGAATGGAGGACATATTGTCAACCACTAATAGTCTAAGATTCTCATGCTTCATCGCGGTTATTTTTCCTCTGTGGAGTTATTAAATAGCGTGAAGGTCAGGTGTGCGGATTTTTGGGCCGTGTCTCAGGAGCATCAAAGTCCCATTGACGTTGGGTGATTGTATGCCATCAAGTTGAAACAATAAGGTCATTTTAGCGGAAAAGATATCGACACCGAGGCACGTGATGTTTAACCACAATGGCAAGCGTTTCGGCATCGGCAGATGTGTGGATACCATGTGTTACGAGTCTTGCTCATCAGTAGCCTTCCCGGTAAGCCCCTTTTGAGAATCTTCAGCCTTTTTCACGCGTATCTTATTCGCATCGATGTTCCGGTTGTTGAGTGCTTTGATGGCTGCCTTGGCTTCACCGGCACGGGGCATCTCTACATAACCGAATCCTTTCGATTTGCCTGAGACTCGATCCAGCACGAGTTTACAGTACTGAACATCACCGTATTCTTTGAACAGCTCGAGCAGGAAGGTTTCCTTTGTTTCCCGGGATAAATTTCGCACTAGAATTTTCATGCACACACCAGTTAATGGGGTTAGGTGAAAAAGGGATAACTATAGAACAGCGTCGTTAACGTTGTATTTGTTGTGGTGGTAAGACGCGTTGTATTTACAATTTAGTTTGCCATCGGGCTGGCGGAACACTGCATACCCTTATGTCGCTGCGTCGCGTGGCTGTGTTTATTATGGTAGCACGGTTTACGCGGGCTGCTCCGGAAATCGTAAGCGGTGAGCGCGTTCCATTCTTGATTGCATGCCTTCACTATCTTGCAATAAATTGGAATGATGAATCCAGGCGTTTGCCATGAGCACTAGGTTCGCAACAAGACACAATATTCGAACCAGTCTTCCATCATGCTTCTCAATCTATCCTGGCCCTTATTCAAACAGGCTTCAGACCAGTCGCTGCAGCTTGAAAACTGTACGGTAAAGAATCTACTGAACGCGTGGATTATAAATACCGAGCAGGTAGCCCTCAATCAATTCTCCACTTAAAACCTTTGGGACTCCGTTACTAAGTATGCCTCCTGGTTTAAAAACGAAGCGAGTGGATTTAGGGGCTTTATAAAGAGACTTGGGATGATACACCGAGGAAGGATAGCCATATGGCATGGCCGAATGTGAAGTGTGCAATACATCATGTAATTTATGTCCAAGATAGAGTTCATCCTGGTACTCAGCAAAGTGGCCGCTGACCATCCTGTTCATTTTGCTTTGATACGACACGGTCTCCAACCTATCTGAAAGTAAGGGAGCATTTTCTGGGCGTCATAAATATTGGTGTTACGCGCAGATCGAGCTCAAATAGAGAATGATTTCACCAGCTAAATGATAATAAAGATGTGTTTCAATAAAATTAATGGGAGGGGTTAAGCTGTTACAACATGTTTCAATCTGCTGTAAAAGTTTGAACTGGCCGATATTTTCTAAATCATGCTCAGTTCAGATTGAATCATGCGGTCTGGGATGGATGTCCTCTCATTCTTGACTTGTTAGAAGCGCAACCAACGGTGGTTAGTAGCGTGGAATAGATGCCGGATGGGGATTTTCTGTGGCTGTCGTGGTTTGGCGTCAGGATTGTTATGTTCCATTAAGAGGGCATTTTCTGCAGCTACAAATAATAGGTGAGGTTATGAGTAAGTACAGATGCTCGCCAGGACGACAGAAGTGAAATGTCGCAGATGTATCCCATACGAGTTGTAAAACCAGGAATTATTTAACCTGTGCGGGGATGGAGATACTGAACCATGGCAGCTTTGCATTGGTTCGAGGGATAACCAAACAGGGTGATTTTTATTCCAGCTTAGGCCATTCCATAAATTTGCATGCTCTAATCTTGGTCATAACATCGCTGTTGCGTCTGATTCTGGTGCATGGGTTGGATACAAATTACAATATGGCGTGTAAATTAAGCGTGGTTTAATAGCTTGTCGAAACTGGCTCATTATTTGCTGTAGAATAGCACTAGTGCTTGGTTTAATTCTTTTTTGTGCCAGATATAAGTCCGCAATATTGTTTGTCGGGATCTGCCAAGTAAAGACAGTTTAGATTCTGAACTGATTATCAGTACGAAATGAAATGCCCTAATTCCGGCATAAAATAATAGATTCAATATTACGGAGGCTACCCCTATGACCAGCACACACGATGGTGCAACCCGGACGGGAAATCGGAAACTGTTGGAGTGGGTCGATCGACTTGCGAAGTTGTGTAACCCGGACCGCATCTATTGGTGTGATGGCTCACAGGAAGAGTATGACAGGTTGTGTGAAGAGATGGTTGAGGGCGGCACATTTACCCGTCTCAATCCGGAAAAGAGGCCAAACAGTTATCTTGCCCGCTCTCACCCCAGCGATGTAGCGCGGGTCGAGGAGCGTACCTTTATCTGTTCCGAGCGGGAGGAGGATGCCGGGCCCACCAACAACTGGATGGATCCTACCAAGATGAAGACCATCCTCAAGGGTCTGTTCAGGGATTGCATGCAGGGCCGAACCATGTACGTCATACCCTTCAGCATGGGACCACTCGGCTCGCCGATTGCGCATATAGGTGTTGAGATCACCGATTCTCCCTACGTGGTGGTAAATCAACGGATCATGACCCGTATGGGAAAGAAGGTGCTTGATGTGCTGGGTGACAATGGCGAGTTCGTGCCTTGTGTTCACTCAGTGGGAGCGCCACTCGCACCTGGTGAGCAGGATGTAGCATGGCCCTGCGCCAGTAACATCGAGGATAAATATATCACCCACTTTCCTGACACCCGTGAGATCTGGTCTTTTGGCAGCGGATACGGTGGTAATGCGCTTTTGGGTAAGAAATGTTTTGCATTGCGTATCGCCTCCGTAATGGCCAGGGATGAGGGCTGGCTTGCCGAACACATGCTCATCCTGGGCGTGGAATCACCACAGCATGAAAAAATGTATGTGGGCGCGGCTTTTCCCAGCGCCTGCGGTAAAACCAACTTTGCGATGATTATCCCTCCGCAAGGGTTTGAAGGCTGGAAGGTGACGACCATCGGCGATGACATCGCCTGGATCAAGCCCAATCCCAAGGATGGAAAATTTTATGCGATCAATCCGGAATATGGTCTCTTCGGTGTTGCTCCCGGGACTAACGAACAATCCAACCCGAATGCCCTCGCAGCCCTGCGGGAAAATTGTCTCTACACCAACTGCGCGCTGACCGATGACGGTGATGTCTGGTGGGAGGGCCTCACCAAGGAACCCCCCGAACATCTTATCGACTGGAAAGGTAAGGATTGGACGCCTGGCTGTGGAACCCCTGCTGCTCATCCTAACTCACGCTTTACCGCGCCGGCGTCGGCCTGTCCATCGATCGATCCTGAATGGGAGAATCCGGCCGGCGTACCCATCAGCGCTTTTCTCTTCGGTGGGCGGGTGAGCCACAATTTTCCCCTCGCATTTCAGAGCTACAATTGGGAGCATGGGGTCTATATGGCGGCCACCATGGGCTCCGAGGCCACCGCGGCCTCCATCGGTCAGGCGGCCATGCGCCGTGACCCAATGGCAATGTTGCCCTTCTGCGGTTACAACATGGCTGACTACCTGAAGCACTGGCTGCGTATCGGACGCAAGAATGTTGCCACTCCACCTGCCATCTTCCGTGTCAACTGGTTCCGCAAGGATGAGCACGGCCACTTCATCTGGCCAGGTTTTGGTGAAAATATGCGGGTTTTGAAATGGGTTGTGGATCGCTGTAATGGCTCTGCGCCTGCAATAGAAAGTCCGCTTGGCTGGGTTCCTGGATATAATGCCATCACCTGGGACGGTCTCGATTTCAGCAAGGAGAGCTTTTATCAGATCATGAACATCGACCGCGAAGTGGCGCGCCATGAAACCAACGAACAGGAAGAGCTGTTCACCCGTTTTGGTGATCATCTACCCAGGGAAATGGAGTTAGAACGCGAACTTCAACTCGCGCGACTCTACCACTCACCGGCGGTCTGGGATCTTTCGCAGACAACTGAAAAATAATCATCGGCTATCAGTAATGTCCAGAGGCAAAAGGATTTGCTCTGGACATTCTTGGTTTCCAAGCCACCTAATGGGGTTGGATTTCGCCCCAGCATCTAGTCGAAGAACTCCACTACGGATAGGAACGTTATCTTGTTCGTCCAAAGGGTTCCTGGTCAGGAATTAAATAAACCAGCAACATTATATGGGGCGCTGAATCACTCCTTAGTAATATCATGGGGCGTTAAATACCAAGCTATTCTCGAATGTTTTCAGCAGGATACCTCTTGCGCAATTTGAGTTGAGAACATTGAAAAACAACCCCACAGTTAATATTTCCTCTGCTCAACGCATCAGTCAACAGCTGTTTCTACCATTTTGATTTCTGATTTATTTTTGAATTGTCACTTCTATACTTGACAGTAAGGGTCAATGCCATCAATTGAAAATGATGCATTAGAAAGTTAGAGCAATTATGGCTTCCTGGCAGGATCAGCGAATGCTGCTAATTTGAAATTCCTGAATAATCAATAAAATAAAAACCGGAGGGATCGACATCCATGAAAGATGGAAAAATCATCTACTACACGCTATCTGGCGCGTTAAGTCTGCTCGCAATATTTTACTGCGCCTTGGTTTTTTGGGCCGGGGAGTTTGAACAGCAACACTATGGTGAAAATTATTTAACGGGTATACCTAACTACTATTTTTTCTATGTCGCAATACTGCCATTCATAAGTACTGGTGTACTGTATCTGGCATTCCAGCACAGGTATATCCGCCTGCTGGGCGAACCGAGCCGAGAGCTGGATGACAAGCCTAGAAATCGTTTGCTCCAGCTGCGCAAGTTAATGATAGGGATGTCGATCGCATTTTCTGTTCTGGTAACGATCAGTGATGCTGCTGATAAGGGTTATGCACTGCCACCCTATGCATTTTCATTGGCAGATGAAAACGCATCTGAAGCGATAGCCGATGGTTATGCCTGCTTGAAAGGCTGGATTGAATGTCAGGTGATCGAGGCAGTTGAGCCTGCAGTGGGTTATCTAGCGATACTAAAAGAGCATGGTCTCTCGGGTTCACGGATTACCGGTTTTGACGCTATCTCGGACTGGTATGCTGAGTCATCCGGGCTCTATAAATTCGAGTCGTTGCTCAGCTTTCTGGCGGCATTGATTATAAGTTTCTTCATTACGGAGGTGTTTTTACTGTTGGTTGTGAAGAATTATATCCTGGATGCGACCAAGCAGCTGATTATATGGCTGCTTATCATTGCCACATTCTGGCTCCCCACCAAGATCTATTCCGCCTGGTATGCAAACCTCGGTGATTTTGCCACGCCTTCGATCTTTTGGTTTGCGGTCCTTATGGTAATTCTTGGCGGACTGGTGATTTTTTTCATAAAAACGGAACGAAATCAGATCTATAAATACGCCAGTGCGGTGGCTGCTATCAGTTCCGCAGCGGTCGCAGGGGTCAGTTGGTTCAAGCCGGAGCTATTTCAGAAGATCTTCGAAATAGCCATAGGCCTGGGCTGGAGCTACGGCTTGATGTTCTTGAGCATCTTCTGTCTGGCGCTCTATCTGGTTACGGATTATTTTATCGCAAATTATGAACAGGAAATTCTGCAGCAACAGTAGCAATTGCTGTATCGCTGTTCTGTTATTGTTGGTTTCGCCCGCATGCATGGCAGGTCTTTGTTCTAAGGTTGATACGGCAAATTCATTCAACACCAGTGATCGAGTCACGAGCGATTTCTTCGACGAGTATTTTGTTCAAGAACGTGATGATCGCTACTACATTTACGCCAATAAGATGGCACGGCTGGATTTTGCAAGCGCAACGAACGTGATGAGCAATCTCAAGTCACATCCCAGTTTCATCCCCGGCTATCAATCAATCAAGGTGATGCATGGTCCAGATAAGGAGATCCTGACCGGGATACGTTTTCGTGCAGACTTCTCACCATTTTCCTCACGCTTTACCAATGAAGTGGAAATAATTGATCAGCAGGATCACTACAAGCAGTGCTGGGAGCAGCTTGAGGCCGGTGACTTGCGCGTGATTGAAGATCTAAAGAATGCACCCAAGGTGAATATGGGCTATTGGTGGTTTGAAAAAATTTCGGAATCCAGGGTGGAGATGCACTATTTCAGTGTGGTTAAACCTCCACTTGCCATCCCTTCCTGGTTGTATACGAATATTGTCAAAGGTAGTTATGAAGAGCTGTTTGACAGGATAATCCGCCGCATAAGACAGGTGAGCGGTGATCTCCCGCGGGACGAGAAAGTGGCGCCTGGGAACCTGCAGTCCATCATTAACTAGCCTGACAACATCTGATGTCAGCGGGGACCGGTTAAGCCAGCTGCTTTAACGGGGAAAACGCTTTTCCGTCAACCGTCTGCAAGCGCGTAAGGTCGTCTGTTCGTTGTTTGATCTCTCTGATCGCTTTTTTGTAGAAGCCGCGCAGATGGCTTTTCAAATGACCGGTCACAGAGGAATTTGGAATGCCTTTCAGTACCGAGAAGATCGCGAGGGCATAAGTTGCCTCCTGTTCAGACAGATAGGCTTGGCGGTTGGCATTCGGATTATAACAGCTGCCGCAACCCCCCTTGAAGGTGAAGGCGCTGTTGGCAAACATCAGGCCAAAACCCAGATAGACGGCGAGCAGTTCGGTCACCTGGGGCCAATATTCCACTCCCCCGGGTGGCGGGGTTTTGGCCATCTGCCCCATGTAGTGCGCCAGAGTGTGGCTAAAGGTGGCGATCATCCCTTCCGGGTTGTTGATCTGTTGGGGATTGTAGGGGATCAGCAGGCGCCGTTCATCAGTGACAGATTCATCACTGACGCCATCCGGACCGCGTAAAGCACCTTTGATTTCGACCTGTGGGGCATTCAGCAGGGAGCAGCTGCTTTGATCGGCGAGCTTGGTTGGCCAGTGGCTGATGCCCGCATATTGTTTGACTTGATCGAAGATCAGGCTGGCCATGCCATGCACACTATCGACCCGCCCTGGAAAGAACTGGTTGTTCGGCAACACCAGTTTGGTGTCATTGTAGAAGAGGTTCGCATCGAAATTGTCCAATGACCAGGCAAAGGCGTCGAACAGCCATTGTGATGCTGACTCTTCCAGTGGAGGGCTTTTTTCAAACAGACCAAACATCGAGGCGGTATCCAATTCTATTCATGATGCAGACCATCATACCAATCTGAATGTGGCAGTGTGATTGGGATTAGTACCCATTCTACAAGGGTAAGGGACGCAACGCATGTCAGCTTGTGATTGCTGCATCGTCAAAGAACACGGTGCGGTCCTTGCCGGCTAATTTCGCCTGATCTCTGCGTTTGTCTACCAGGTCGATCAGGTCATGCCAGTCTTCGACCTTGTCTTTCATGCGTTCAGCCGCCCCGATGCTGACTGTCACCGGTTTACCATCCGGTAAGGAGCCTATGCCTTTTTTGCGTATCCGTTCGACAGTAATCTGCATCCCTTTACTGTCGGTATTCGGCAGGATCAGTAAAAAGACCTTTTCTCCCCAGCGGACCAGCATGTCGTTATGCCGCAACTCCTCCCGCAACACCTCGGCCGCCTCCAGAATCGCATGGTCATAGGTGGAGTAGTCGTATTCAGCGATGATTGTCTTCACATTATCGAGGTCGAGCAGCGCAATGGCGAAATTATCGTTGTGCATCAGGGCCATCTGATATTCCCTCACCAGTGCGTCGAGTCCGGACCTGCGGGACAGAGCACCGGTTACCGGATCGTAGGAAGGCCGGCTGACCAGAGAGATCATATACTGGAGCTGAATAGTGGCGGAAAAGAGCACCAGGCCTACCAGCATGAGCAGTAACCAGATGGAAGGAATCAGCTGACCCAGGCTTGCTGTGTCAAACAAGCTCCAGCCCGCTATGGCGATAATCGCGAGTGGCAGGGCGTAAGCCAGGGTTTCATAGACCGTCAGCGAAAAGACGCCGAGCCCGGCAACCGACATGTATGGCAGCAGGGCATAGATCTTGGCCAGCATCAGGCTGGCGCCTTCCAGTGGTATCCCGGTGAGGAAGTAGATCGAACTGAGGAAGGTAACCGGCAGGTTGAACAGAAAGATTCCCAGTGCGAAGCGGGATGCCGAAAGAGTGTTATCTGTTTTTCGGGGCCAGGCCTGATAGCTAAACAGCAGGGTTGAAATGATTCTGATGAAGGCCAGCGGCAGGAAGAGTTCCAGCGGAAAAACAAGATAGTCGATAATCAACCAGAGCGGCATCAAAACCGCAAACAAGGCAGCGAAAAAACGCACCCGTTCAATCGTCAGGATGGCGCGATGTTCGTTGATATAGGCGGGATGTCTCAGCGTGGAGAACAGATCGGAGAACTGTTCATGAGTATAGATCCGATAATTGGCGCCGAGGTGTTCGAAAAACTGCTGTAACTGTGTCATGAAATAACAATCAAGGTGTTGGTTTGAACCAACATTTAAGCATATTTACTGAATAAACGGATCCGTTCCCGGTGGGGCAGGCGTCATGCCCCACCGGGAAACAGTTCACTCATGTCCAGGCGTGCTGATCATTGAACGCCAGAAGAAGCAACGGTCTGGTTCAAGTCAGGGCGATCCTTCGCACAACTCTAATCACGCCGAAATCGATCAATGGCAGATCGCGCAGCCAATCGGCGTGCCCTTGCTCACCACCACAGTACCATTATTCTCGGTCTCCAGGGTGCGGTCAGCCTTGGCCAGTGAGAGCACCGAGCCCTGGTTGGTGTCCCGGGAGCCGGGACCATGACAGGCCGAGCAGTCGGCGCCATTGTTGGCATCAGCCAGATTCTCATGCCCACCACGGGCAAAGCTGGTGTTGCCCCCGACCGGATGCATCCCATGAGGGCCGTCGAGGGTGTTCTGGTTATTCATCGAGGTGCCGTGACAGGTGCTGCACTCGACAATGGTTCCGGTATGTCCCTGCAGCTGATTGGCAGTCACATTGTCGTTGGCATTCGGATTGGCGTTCGGCCACTCTGCATGGGTGGCGCCGTGGCAGCCTTCACAGAACACCCCGCCATGTCCCGTGCTGACCCGGTAGAGTTTGGGGTTGCCCGCGCCGGGGTTGGCAAAGCCATTGAATGATGCGGGTACCGCTGGTTCGGCAAAGCGCTTGTTGCTCGGCACGATGGGGGTGGCCTTGGTGTCACCGCTCAGATAGGCCTGGCGCAGGCGGATGTTGTCGGTATTGCCGTAGCTGTCAGCTGTATTGACCAGGGTATTCGCTGTGCTCACCAGGTTGTTGTTCACATCACCGGTATGGCAGGAGCCGCAGCCAGGTTCGTTGGCCCAGGGCACGCGGGGTTGCGGGTCGTTCGGATCGTAGAAGTCGCCGCCGAGGATAAATGCCCCGGGATTGCTGGGTGAGACGCCGGTACTAAAGTCAGCGCCGACCTGCAGCATGTCGCCGTGACAATCATTGCACAGCATGCCGCCGTTGAACATCGCGCCGCGCAGGCAGTCGGTGGTGGAGCCCGGGTGACACTGATAACAGGTATCCTCGAGCACCGCCAGGCGTTCGCTCTGATTGGTGATGGTGCCGGTGGCATTCTGATTCGGCGCCGGCATCGCGGGGAACAGGGTGGTGAACTGGCCATGGTGATTATGCATTACCCGCGAGTTGCTCTGGTGTGCCAACTGGTTGCGGCCGTTGGCCTCGGTGCCTGGTGCCCCTGCCTTGGGTCCGACCTGGGCCAGGTCTAGGGCGGGGGTGTAGTGGCAGACCTGACAGACTACCGGCTTGGCCTGCACCAGGGCCTTGTTGATCAGGCAGTTGCTGTCGCCGTTGCCGTTGTTGGCGGTGATGTCGCAGGGGGTGGATTGATTGGCGGTATCCACATAGTTGGCGCCATGCTTGAGGTCATGCAGGCGCAGTACGTTGATGTCTGAGGCGTATTCGACGCTGACGACTTGTGGCAGGTTGTCATCCGGATCATCCAGGCTGGTCACCACCGGAAGACCGGCGCTGGTGAGCGCGTCGGTGGGTTGGCTGGTGCGGCTGCTCTGCACATCCGCGGGATCCGCATGGCAGTTGACGCAGCTTGCCTCACCGGAGATAGGCAGTACGGTATCCAGCGTGGCGACCACGCTGTTGTTCAGCGTCGCCTGCACACGCACCAGAGGATAGGGGTTTTCGCGGCCGAAGTCGTCAAATGCGGAAAACGGGATGCCAGCGCCTTCGTACCAGTTTACATTCTCCGCCACATAGCCGAATGGGAAATCGACGAAGAATGGCTTGTTAATATAGTGTTCATCGATCTGCTGCGGGGCGTTGATGATGTAAGGGTTGGTCAGGCCGGGCATCGCCATCTGTACAGCGGTGAGGGCTTCGTCGCCACTGTTTACCAGGCCGTCAGCCCCGATGTAGAGATGCTCGACGTTGGGCGCCGGCAGGCCTACGTCATTGGTGACGCTCCCGGACAGCGGGGTTACAACAGGCGGATAGAAGGGGTCATAGGTCTCCTTCAGGATACTGTCCCAGAAATTGGTCTTGTAGGTGCTGCCGTCATCTTTCAAGCCGGTAAAACTATTAGATTGGCTGAGTATCGGATCATTCGGGTTGGAAGCCGCCGAGTAGCTGAGAGTCACGCCGGCCGGATTGAGGGTCGGTGAACTGCCTTTTTCAATAACCTGGGCGAGCAGCACCTGAAATGGCGGCAGGATACTCGCAATACGGGTGTCATAGTCGCCACAGTGCATGCCCAGGTCGTTGATCGCCACGATGTTGTAATCGGTATTTTGCGTTTTTACCTGTTCCGCAACCAGGTTGATGTTCCGCCCCACGGAATCTTCGCTGGTGGAGTTGATGGAGGTGTTTGGTGCGGGCGGCAGATCGCTGATGTCTGCGGTTGTAGTGTCTGAATCCGGTGCGCCATCGTTATCCGTGACCGTCAGGGTCACGTTATAGCTGGCCGCCGCGGTATAAGTATGACTGGGGTTGGCCTCGCTGCTGCTGGAGCCATCGCCGAAATCCCAGGCATACGCAACGATATTGCCGTCAGGGTCGGTGGAGCCGGTGCTGCTGAAAGGAACGCTCAGTCCGGTATTGCCGGTGTAGGGGCCATTGGCCACCGCGATAGGCGCGGTATTGCCCGGTTGTGATGTGATGCTGGCGGTGGTGGAACCAGAACCGGTGGCGCCTTGATTGTCGGTTACCGTCAGGCTGACGGTATAGGTGCCTGCGGAAGCGTAGGCGTGACTAGGATTCGCTTCACTGCTGTTGCTGCCGTCTCCAAAATCCCAGGTGAAGGCGTCAATCGTACCATCCGGGTCAGCAGAGCCGGTGCTGTCGAAGGCGACCAGGATTCCTGCTGTACCGCTATAGGAGCCATTGGCATTGGCGGTGGGTGACTCGTTGGCCGCTGTTGTTTCGTCTGCACTGCTGCTCCCTCCCCCGCAACCATTCAGCACTAGCGGGAGAAGTGTACTGACAGCGAGGATTTTCAGGATGGAGAGGAACGATATGAGTCTATTTGATTTATTCATTAAGCTGATCCGGAGGTAGGGAGGCTTGGGAATTAAAGAATAACCATTAAATATGAGAGAGTTATGCTTCAGGTGGGAAAATAGTCCCAATTTGTTTGCAGATCAAGCCATATCCGGCTCTGTTTGGAGTATGTGAACAGTTGGAATTGCTGCGCCAAGATGGGGTTGATGGTCGGTAATTATCAATATAACAATAAGTTACGGTTGTTTTTTCTGCTTGACGAGTTTCCATCATTGGGTTTTGTGGAATTTGTAGAAATGAATCTAAGTAGTTTTAAAGGCGGGAATTTCTGTTGGTGTGTGGCATCTGAGGGCAGTGGAATAGGGGGGAATTAACAGAATCAGAGGGATTCAGCGTGATATTTGAGCATTGGCTGCTGGATACATATTTTTACTTGATTACCCTCGATACTCAGCCATTACAGGAGACAGCGAAGTGCTGTAACCGGTTGAAAATTGATTTAACCACAGAGGACACAAAGTAGAAGTAGGGCTGCAATGTTGCACTGGCGGCCATCTAGAATCCTCTGTGCACTCTGTGACCTCGGTGGTTTGTTGTCTTGTACGGATAAAAGCGACTGGATGATGGCTGAGCCTCAGGGTATTTTTAAGGTGCATCCTTGCACCATTCTAACCAGCCATACTGCGGATCTTGGTATATATGATCAGTTATTCTTGATGAGCAATCGGATCTGGATCCCCGTCCGGATCATCAATCGCCACTCCATCTGTGCTGGGTGGCGCCGTGTGCAGCAGAATGCCGCACACATGGGGCGCCGCCATGGAGGTACCAGACATGGTGGTTACACCACCACCCAGGCGGGTCGAAAGTACGGCGACGCCAGGCGCCGCGTAATCCACCGGCTCACCCCAGTTGGAGAAGCTGGCAAACACGTCATTAATATCGATGGCGGAGATGGTGTAGACATTCTCGGCATCGATATGGGCCGGTTCGAAATCCTCGGCATCATCGCTTTCGTTGCCCGCCGCGAGTGAGAACAGGATGCCTTGTGACGCTGCATTGACAATCGCATTGTGCATGCTTTCCTGATGGCCGGGGCCGCCCAGGCTCATATTGGCGCAGTCGCCCGTGGCGGCATTGGCGGCAACATAGTCGATACCGGCTACGATCCAGTCAGTCATGCCGAAACCGCTTTTTGACAGCACCCTGACCGAATGCACCGTGGCGTTCGGGGCGACGCCAACCACATCGATGTCATTATCGATAGCGGCAATAGTGCCGGCCACATGGGTACCATGACCTGCGGCATCTTCGATATCTTCAGGATCGGCATCGGAACCCAGGGTAACGAAATTGGCGCCAAACCCAAGATTCAGATCTGGGTGATCCTGGTCAATACCTGAATCGATGATCCAGGCATGCAGTCCAGAGCCGTCAACCGGCCCGCCGATCCGATCAATACCCCAGGGGGTTACCTGAGCTGGTTCTTCGTCTTCGTCATAACGTCCCGGACCGCTTCCCGGCGAGGCTGCGCGCTGCTGGTCATCATCGGTATGAGTAGACAACGGGCCGGTTGCCCAGTAGATCTGATTTGGCTCGAAATAAGCGATTTCGGGGCTGGCGGCGATTTTTGCTGCAGCGGTGGCGGACAGTGAGGCAGAAAAGCCTTTCAGGGCTTTGGTGAATACGTGACGCAGTTGACCGCCAGCCTGTCTGGTCATTTGTCTGGCGTGGCCGCGTATCTCTCCTCCTGGTACAGAATCTGCGAAGACAAAGATATAACTGGATTCCGCTTCTTCAAGCAGCGCCTCAGGAACCTCCATCGGCAGGCCTGTTGCCGCAAACACCGGATATAGCCATAACAGGCTCAGTACAAGGGGAGCTATCGATTTGATAGGTTTTATACGCATGATTACCTCCGTTTGTGGATTGCGTGCCTTATGGTAAGGAATCCAACGGAAGGTCGAATATGACCTAGTGCAGCTAGAACCCAGGTATGGGTTTCAGTGTGTAACCGGATGTGACGAGGTGTAACGGGCGGAATAGGTTGAAACACACTGTAACAGAATGATCGATTTCAGAAGTGAGGGAGAAACATTTCCTAATTAAACTATTCATCAAGTTAAAGGGGTTTTGCAGGATCAACCGACAAATGATAAGGCGCTGTTCCACTCTTAACCCAACTCAGGTCAGGCCCGAACTCTACGGATCTTACCAAGCTGGATCAGGTAATGAGCACTTTGTATGTTACATGGGAGACGGCTGGTATGTGGAGACCCGACGCGATGAATACGGACCTTTTCAGAGCCTGAGAGATGCAGAAGACTTTTGTGAAGGCAGATTCAATGCGATCTAGTCTTGGAGCCGTAAACGACATGAGTAATGCATACTGCCTTGGATGTGGAAAGGAGTTGATGCGGAAACCAGCGTTGCATGGAAGCCCATATCGGGTATGCAGCGAGTGTGCGGAGATCATGCAGCAGGACTTTCATAAAGACTTTTTTAAGGTGATGAAGACAGTTTCCAGAAATTTGGACCAGGTGCGAACCGAAAAGATTTGACCAACTGAACAGGTGCAGAATAGATAGAAAGCAACCTGATTAGGCATAGCTTCCCAACGGGGGTGACTACCCCCCTTCCTCCTTAGCCCCCTACCCCAGGGGGCGTTTCTTTTTTAGGCATATAATCGCGTCTTGCTTGAGCTAGACCATTACCTAATGGATTAATTGTCCATCTGCAGCTGCAACCAGCTGGTGACGGCATCCAGCAACAGCTCCTCTTCACCTTCGAAGAAATGATCGGCCCCCGCAACCTGCTGCTGGGTATATCCCGGGTTCGCCTGCATGGCTGCGGAACGGCGCTGGTCGGCGCTGTCGATCACCTCTGGCAGGTCTTCGCTGCCATAAAGGTCGAGCATCGGTAAACTGAATTCCCCCAGATGCTTTAAATTATCCATCGGACCATTGGCGATTCCAGGCCCCATGCCAATGGCGATAAAACCCTCGACGGGGTCTCCGCCGGTGGCGAGATAGAATGCAGTCATGGTCGAGCCCTGGCTGTGGCCGATCAGCACCACGCGCTTTGCCCCAGACTGCCGGGCATGGCGAATGGCGGCATTGATGCGTCCCGGCACATGGCCGTAAATGGCGGCATAATCCTTATGCTCCGCGTCGTTGTCCAGCACCGGCATCTGAAGCGACAGGGTGTGCCAGCCTGACTGGGCCAGCTCCACCCGCAGAGGTTGCACGACGCTCGGCCAGTCGGGATGTACCCCGGTGCCGTGCATGATGACAGCGACCTGTTCCAGGCTGCCATCACTCGCTGGAGTATCGATGGCAAGAAACTCTCCGCGGTCGTCACGCAGATGGATGGCAGTCCCGTCGAGCAGTGCATCGACGATCTGATTTTCCCAGCGTTTCTCCTTCGCCAGATCCGAGGCCTGCAGGCCGAATGGTACAAGGGCCAGCAGGCCCAATAGCAAGGTGTGGCGTAGTGACATGCTCTCAATCCCCAAGGTTTTTCGTTATGTAATGGCTTGGTCTGTAAGACAGCCTGGTAGTTCCGCCCAGCTTCGTGATAGCTGTCGCATCAATTAATCATAGCCGGTCATCTCGAGAAAACCTTTGCCGAGCGCCTCTCCGGATGACTCATCCCTGACCTCCACCGCTCCCTCCCAGTAATTTACGCTGAGGCGCATCTCCTGATCGGCCAGCAGGGCGCTGATCCGCCAGGGATTTGGCGCTCCCTCCAACTCTAAGCGCCACTCGATAGGATAGCGTCGGTCCTCAGAATCCCAGAATTTGAGAGGTGTCAGGCGAATCTGCTGCGGCTTCAGGCGTTGCTTCAGCCCAGCAGCATCGCTGATTGATCCCGCACTGAAGGGATCAATGGAGCCATCTTTGCGCCTCAGCTGGTAGTACATCAGATTGCGACCATCCTGCAGCTGCAGGGAAAACCAGTCCCACCCCTGCTGATCAACCCCGAGGGCGCTGGTGCTCCACTCCCGGTCGAGCCAGCTCTGGCCCTGAACCCTCAGGTTCGCACCCTGGTAGTTGAGTGTGCCAGAGGCCCGCAGACGGGGGATCGAATAGTAGTAGGAGGCATTGCCCGGCGTGCCGCTCTTCTGGCTGAGGCCGTTGTCACCCTGCAGGATGATCGGACTCAGCGGCCGCAACTCGAGGCGCAGCTCGAACTCATCAGTGGGGACCCGCAATTGCCAGGGCGCATCATCAGCCACCTGCTGTAATTGCCAGTCTTCCAGCCAGACCTTGAATGGCTGGAGGGTGGCGCCGGCCAGTCCTGCTCCCTGCCGGGCGAAGCGTTCGAAGGCGCGATGCTTGCCGGCATGCAGATCACTCAGCGCCGCATGCCCCATCCAGATCTGGTTGCTGCGCCAGGCGGATGAGCTTGCAATCGGCCTGGGCTGCAGAGCGATACGGAACAGGGTTACCTGAAAACCGAAGTCGCGACCATCCTCCGCCCGCAAGTTGCCGGTAAAATACCACCATTCATTGCGAAACTCGGGATGGGGGCCATGATCCTGTGGAAAACGGAACGCCCGTGGCTCGAAGGCGCGGGCAAAACCCTCATCACTGACTCCGCCCAGCGCCTGCGCGACCTGCAAAGGTTCTGGTTGTGGCGTGTCTGCTGTACAACCCGTCAGCAGCAGGATGCTAAGCAAGGCGAGCCAGGACATAGAGTTACTCCTCGCGCAGGGCGAGGGCGAGAGACGTCCTGCCCATGCGCCACGCCGGATAGAGCCCTGCCAAGAGTGCAGCGCCCACCGCCAGCAGCAGGGCCTCAACGACTGCATCCACAGGCAGCAGGGTGGTTATGCTCCAGCCGAAGGCGCGGCGGTTGATCACCTCTATCAGCACTTCGGACATCAACCAGCCAAGCGGCAGCGCGAAGAGACCGGCGTAGAGCCCCATCAAACTGGTCTGCAACAGGGTGAGACGGGAGAGCTGGCCGGGGGTTACGCCGGTGGCGCGCAACACCGCCTGCTCACGGGTGCGCTCGAGCTGCAGCGCCATCAAGGCGCTGAGTACGCCGATGAAAGCGACCCCGATCGCCAACAGGCGCAATACCTGTGTGATGGCGAAGGTACGGTCGAAAATCCCCATGGAATAGTCGCGGATCTCGCGGTTGGAGCGAATGCTAAGCTGACTGATCCAACCCTTCAAGGGCCTGGCGAATGGCCTGCATGGCGGCACCCGGTTCCACATCAGGCTGCAGGATGACGCCGACCGTGGTGAAGGCGTCATCACCCCAGTATCGGGTATAGGCGCTTGCAGGCAGGCTGATCAGGCCCTGATCCGAACCGTAGTCATAGAATACCCCGCCAACGGTCAGGCTGAGTGTACCTTCGAGGGTGTCCAGGGCTACCTTATCCCCGGTCTGCAGGCCATGCCGGAAGGCATAAGGTTCGGATATCAGCACCAGCTCGCCGCGTTGATAGCCGGGCCAGAGGTCTGCCAGAGGCGGTTCCAGGAATTTGAAGCCCTTATGGGTGTTGGCGGCAAAATCCAGGATCAGCAGATCCACCGGTCCATGCTGGCCTTGGATCTTGACTCGGCGGCCGGTGCTGGTATCTGCCACCCCCGGTACGGCCTGGATCCGCTGGCGGGTCTGGGGCAACAGGGGCACATCGGAACTGCTCGCGCGACTTGAGACCGCTGACACATAAAGGTCGCTGCGCAGGGTGTAGGCCAGCCAGTCAGCGACCGTGGCGCGGAAGCTGGTGATCATGATGCTGACCCCCAGGGTGGCGGCAACCGCTACGCTGAGGGCGGCGATGGAGAGTCCGGTGCGGCTCAGGTTTGCGCCTATACCCCGCAGGGCAAAGCGCACCAGCAGCCCGCCAGGCTTACCCGGTCGATTGCTCAGGCGGCTCAACAGAGCGACGCCCAGAGGCACCAGCAGACTGTAACCGGCAATGATCATGAACAGACCGCCGAAACCCCCCAGCAGATTTTTACCGGAGCTGCCGATCAGCCACCAGCCAAGCAGCAGTATGGCGATGCCGAGCAGACCTGCCCAGGGCAGACCTTTTTGTACACGGACCTCCAGTTGTGAGCGGCGCTGGGCGCTGACCGGGACGGTGCCTGCCGCTTCGATCGCCGGCGCCAGGGCCGCGAGCAGGGTGACGCCGAGACCGACCAGCACACCCTTCAGCAGGATCAGCGGCTGGATGGTCAATTGGGTAACGGTGAGCACGAAATAGAGATCATTGATGGTGCGGGTCACCAGCTCTACCAGATATTGCGCGGTGACTATGCCCAGCGCCAGGCCCACAGCGGTGCCCAGCACCCCCATCAGTGTGGCTTCCAGCAGCAGCAGGCGGAACAGGGCCTGGCGTGTGACCCCAAGCAGGCGCAGGGTGGCCAGCAGCTGGCGACGGCGCAGCACAGAGAAGGTCATGGTGTTGTAGATCAGAAAGGCTCCCACCAGCATGGCTAGCAGGCTCATCGCGGCCAGGTTGATCTGGAATGCCTCGATCATCTCCATCATCACCCGGGTGCGGGAGGAGGGGACCTCCAGACGCAAGCCGGGAGGCAGCGCGTCAGCCAGTGCTGCTGCCTGTTCCGGCTGCAGAATCAGATCGATCCGGTCGAGTCGTCCCGGACTGTCGAGTAGTTCCTGAGCGGTACTGATGTCGGCCAGCAGCAGGCCCTCGAGGATTGCGGGATTATCCCCGCTGAGCAGGTCCACGACTTGCAGCGTGACAGCACGCCCGGCGATGGAGACCGTCAGATTATCATCAGGTCCAATTCCGAGGCGGCGGGCGGTGATGCTGGACAGCAGGACACTGGCAGGTTCGAGAAACAGGTGTCTGGCGGCATTCGCGTCCAATCCGCCACTGAGTTGCCGGAAATTCTCCTCGGCCAGGGGGTCGATGCCGATCAGCTGAAGGTTTTCGACCCCCAGTTTGACCAGCCCTTCGACGACGGGGGCAGCGTGCCGCAGACCCTGCTCGACACGCAATTCACGGTAGTAAGATTCCGCCACGCCGGCAGGACCGCCGATGATCTGATGGGTTGCCTTGCCGGTAAGGCTTTCAGCAGAGAGCAGGAAGGCCTGACGGGCGCTCTGATTGGCCAGGTCGATGGCTACGATGACGGCAACACCGAGGGCGATGCCAAGGATGGAGAGCCAGCTCTGCCAGGGGTGGCGATGCATATGCCGCAGGGTGCTGAGCAGCAGCAGCCGGCTCACCAGGCCAACTCCGCGCCCTGTTCCAGGAGTTGACCCTGCTGTAAGGTGAGGATGCGGTCTGCACGGCTTGCCACCGCAAGGCTATGGGTGACCAGCAGCAGGCTGCTCTGTTCTTCCCTGGCCAGGGCGATCATCAGGTCCAGCGCCTTTTCCCCGGCCGCCTGATCGAGATTGCCGGTGGGTTCATCCGCCAACACCAGGGCAGGGCGGTGCACCAGCGCCCGGGCGATGGCCACCCGCTGCTGTTCGCCGCCGGACAGCTGGTCAGGATAGGCCGCGGCGCGCTGAGCCAGGTCCACTGCCTCCAGCATCTGTATGTACCTTGTCTGCGGACGCATCGCCTGGAAAGTTGTTCAACTCCAATGGCAGGGCGATATTCTCCGCACAGGTGAGGGTAGGGATGAGGTTGAAAAACTGATAGATGAAGCCGATCCGGCGGCGCCGGAACAGCGTCAGCGCCGGTTCCTTGAGCTGGGAAATTGGTTCACCGGTGATCATTATCCGGCCACTGTCCGGCCGGTCGATGCCGGCGATCAGATTGAGCAGGGTGGATTTGCCGGAGCCGCTGCGGCCAAGCAGTGCAACGCACTCGCCGGGCAGGATCCGCATCGCAGCATGTTGGATTACGACATGGCTTCTGTTGCCTTCGTGATAACTTCGGCTGAGGTTTGATATATCTACCGCGTATCTCTGCATGACTGAACGTTACAGTATTGATGGCGAAAGGGAATATACAACTGTTATCAGTTCATCCCCCTGTATATAAACCTAAAATCCTCAGTTACCGCGTCGTTGCGCCTTGCCCTGCACCACCGCAAGTGTACACTCCACCCCGTCCAACTGAGGATTCTAGGATAAATGAGACTCCTGTCATCATAACCACCGCTCTGAAATTTCCCAAATACGCATGATTCGCCTGTTTAAGCGAGGAGGATTTTGCGGCATGCTTGAGATACATTATTAAGCTGAGTTGTAAAGTTGGAGATTGACCATGCATGCACCCCACATCAAAACCGCCATTCCACTTCAACGTCATCAGATTGGCGGCTTTGTCGCAACCGTGCTGGGAGATATCGATAGCGATGATCCGGTGGAGTACCGCTACATCATGGCGATAGTCGAGGATGGTAAACAGGAGCCTGCGCTGTATGTGGTATCGGAACGTATTACAGGCCCGGCTGCCGCCGATGGGCGTTACAGCCTGCGGGTTATCATGGGTGAACAGGAGAAGCGGCTGAACCCTTCGGATGAATGGGGTGAGGTGGATAAGTTCTCTCTGGCAGGTATGGGGATTATTGCAAAGTTGATGCGCCTGGATGATGAAACCCCGGTCAGGTTGATGTAACAGACAAGACACCCGCATTTCGCCACTCGCCATTCCAAATTATCGGTATCTGCTGACCAAGCAGACGGCGCCATCTGCCGACGCTCTCCTCCTGTTGGGGGGTGAGCTGGAAATTCTTCATTGAAATTGAATCCAAACGCCAGGGCTAACGCGTATTTTTTTACAACGACGCGTTGCCAACCTGTTTTAGATTGATTTATCACTCGATGAGGAAGATACAGATGAAAAAAATACTCAGCTCCGTTGTGTTAATGTTTTTTGCCGGAACCCTCAATGCCGCTACCGACGCCGAGATCTACCATGGTTTTGCCAAGGGAAATCCGGACCTCGAAACGGATGTTAATCAGCAGTTGGTCAGAACGGCTGTTCAACCAGGTACCGGCAGCCGCTCCCATGACGTGGGGCAATCTGTGATGACTGACAATTTTATCTACCATGGTTTTGAAAAGGGCAACCCTGACCTCTAAATGCCCGGCGCCGAAGGCAGTCCGCTCCAGGGCGTTTGAACTCTGGAGCGGATGGTGCTCTGCCTGAGCATCGCAAGTGAGACTAACCCTCTCCCTGCTTTACATCCTGGGTCTCAGCCTGACGCTGGCTCCCCGCATGCCGGTTCAGGGTGGATCTTTATGGTTGGCCATTTTTCAAAACCGTGAAAAATTTATCCATGTTTTCCATGTACAGTTTTCCCAGTGCCTTACCAGGCATGGAATGCATCTCCCTGTGACAGGCAAGCCCCTGGGTATTTGTTCAGGCAGCCAGTTAAACCGCGTGGCTTGCCGAGTCACCCTTCTCACTCGACCGCCTGAAATTCGTTCCTACCATTAATTATAGATCTGATTTGACGCATGTCTCGGGTGGAATGTTCCGATCTTCATGCATGTATAAAAAATTCCTGTGTGTCGTGGAAGACCCAGTCAGCCGCTGTTTGTATTTTTGTGCTTTCGGTGTTGTCTGTCGTGCTTGGTCATTGAGGGTATGGAAGGAAACCAGCATGACGCTTGAGACTCAGGCTTGATCAGCAGTTTTTGCGGTTAAAACTCAATAGCGCCCCCCACCTGGATACTGGGGGGTATTTTTTTAATACGGCTTCCCGCAAGATAAAGATCTCCCCCGACACGCAGGTCTGTGGGAAGCTTGTTGATATCTGTGGCGCGCAGATCCAGCCAGTCACCGACCCTGAGGTCTTTAGGCAGGCGCTTGATCAACGTTCCCACGAGATTCAGCCAGCCGCCCACCTTCAATCCTTTGGGAAGTTCGGTGACTCTGGTTACCGAGAGGTCCAGGCCGCCCTTAACCGCCAGGTTTTTGGGCAGCTTGTGGATCTCTGTGTTGCTGAGAATGAGATCTCTGCCCACACTTAAATCCTGCGGGATTACTTCGATCAATGCGCCGGAAAGATTCAAGTCCTTGCCGATGACCAATCCAGCGGGCAAGCGCAGGATCCTGGTTGCCCGCAGATCCATGCCGCCGCCGACATGCAGCTTTTTGGGGAGGGTTTTGATTCTTGAGCCACATAACCTGAGATCACCCTCCACATACAGCTTGTTCGGCAGCGCTTCGATCAAGGTAGCAGATAGATCAAGGTTGCCGCGAACGCTCAGACGCTTTGGCAGATTCGAGATATCAGTACCCGACAGATCGAGATTTCCATCAACCACAAGGTTTTTAGGTAATTGAGTGATATCCGAGTGCCTTAGATCCAGATTACCTTCGACAAACTTGCCAATCAGTCTATTGAATGGCTGCTTCCCGTCAGTAGATTCGACAATAGCCTTGTTTTTCATTGTATGGCTTCGCTAGTCAGCTTCCAGGTACTCCTTGGGATTTGTCGTCATTCAGTCCCTGCTAGTGACGAAATACTCTAATCTTCCTAGACAATAAACCAGAGAGCACAGAAAGGAAAAGTATGCCTGAATATAGATGGGGTTTATTGGCCTGGAAAAGGAACCTTGAGCTGATGCTTAGAGTCAATCTGTTGACTGCATGAGCTTCATCAGTCAACCTGCCGGAGCGGCATAGGCTTTGCTGCGGCACAATCGTCATGCATTTATATAACGACATCACGGCAGCAGCCAGACCAGCCGGAGAATGATACCGCCAGTATGAAGATTCAAAGATCCATCCTCAGGCTTGGCCTGCCGCTATTGTTGATTGCCCTGGGTATTGGCGGGTTCTCCTATCTGCGCGCGAGCCGCCCAGAACCGCCGCAACCGCAACCGAAAGAAAAGGTATGGCAGGTGGATGTCTTCGCGGCGGCGCCGCAGACCCTCGCCCCCAGCCTCACCTTGTACGGAGAGGTCGAAACTCCTGCCTTGCTGCAGGCGGCCGCCCCGGGGGGCGGGCTGGTGACGGAGATCCTGGTGCGCAGAGGTGACCTGGTCACTCGCGGGCAGTCACTGCTGACGCTCGATCGCCGGGATTTCGAACTCGCCGTGACCCAGGCCGAGGCGGATGTCAGGGATCTACAGGCGCAGCTAAGCGACCTGGAACTGCGCCATCGCGCGAATCAGGAATCGCTGCTCAAGGAACAGCAGTTGCTCAAGCTCGCCCAGGCTGAAGTTGCCCGGGAGGAGCGTCTGCGCAAGCAGAACCTCAGCTCCGAGTCGGCGCTCGATGACGCGCGCACTGCCCTGGGGCGTCAGGATCTGTCAGTCATCTCACGCCAGTCGGAGGTGCGGCGCCATGCCGCAAACCGGCAGCAGCTGGAAGCCCGGGTGCAGCGCAATCAGGCAAGACTGGCCGAGACGCAACTGGCATTGGAGCGCAGTCAGGTGATAGCGCCGTTCGATGGTGTTGTCGCTGCGGTACCCGTGGCGATCGGTGACCGGGTGCAGACCGGCAAGGTGCTGGTAACGCTCTATGCCATCGATAGACTGGAGGTCCGCGCGCGCATCCCGGTGCGTTACCAGGCCGAGATCCAGGCAGCGCTGGTTGACGGCCAGCGCCTTACCGCGCATGCAGAGTTGGCCGGATACCCTATCGAAATGGTCCTGGACCGACTCGCTGGCGAGGCCGGCCCCAGCGGCATCGACGGTTTCTTCGGCATCATTTCCGGGGCGGACGCCCTGCGGCTCGGCAATCTGTTGAAGCTGAATCTGCTGCGTCCGGCTCAGCCGGGGCTGGTGCCGATCCCCTTCCAGTCGATCTACGGCAACAGCCGCATCTACCTGCTGCGGGAAGGACGCATGCAGGGTGTCGATGTGGAGACCGTGGGGCAGTACCTGCCGCCGGATGGCCCGCCCGCCCTGCTGATCAGCAGTCCTGAAATCAGGGCCGGTGACCAGATCATCCACAGTCATCTGCCGAATGCAGTCAGTGGCCTCAAGGTCAAGGTGGTGAAGGGTTGAACGACGCCTTCGATCAGGCTGGCAGGCATCGCACCGATCTGCTCGGTATCTTCGCCAACCATCGGGTGGCGGCGAATCTGCTGATGGTGATCATGCTGCTCGCCGGCGCCCTGGCCCTGCACAAGCTCAATGTGCAGTTTTTTCCCAATTTCGCGTTGGACATGGTTGCGGTGAATACCCTCTGGAGCGGGGCCAGCGCGGAGGACGTGGAGACCGGCATCACCATCCCCCTGGAGCAGCGCCTGCGGAATGTGGACAACCTGAAGGAGATGACCTCCTCCTCGGCCCCCGGCATCTCCGGCATCACCCTGGAGTTCGAAGAAGGCACCGATATCATCCTCGCGCTGGATCAGGTGAAGAAGGAGGTGGACGATTTCGTCAGTCTGCCGCAGGATGCTGAAGAACCCAAGGTCTCCCAGACGGTGCGCTATGAGTCGGTGGCGCGCCTGCTGATCAGTGGTCCGGAGGACCTCAGCGAGTTGCGCAGCCTGGCGCGCCAGTTCGAGCGGGAACTGTTGGCCAAAGGCATCGACAAGATCGAGTTCGAGGGCCTTCCGGAAGAGTCGATCGAGGTCAGGATTGCCTCCCAGCAGCTGCGTCAGCTCGGCATGAGCCTGGCGCAGATTGGTGAGCGCATCGATGAACTGAGCCAGGATCTGCCGGCCGGACTGATCGGTGAAAACGACGGCACCCGGGAACTGCGCAGTCTCAACCAGCGGCGTGAGCCCGTCGAATTCGCCGACCTGCCGATCGTCGGCAGTGAAGGCCAGCGTATCGAGCTGGGCGCCGATTGCCGAGGTGGCGCGCAAGCCCAAGCAGGGCAGCTCGAGCATCTCCAGTGAAGGCAGGCAGGGGGTGGTGATGGTGCTGCAGCGGGCGGAGAATGGTGACTCCCTCGAGTCGGCCGAGATCCTGCGGCAATGGGTGGCGGAACGGAAACCGACCCTGCCGGACAACATCCAGCTGCAGGTCTTTAATGAGCGCTGGGAGCTGATCAAGCAGCGCATCATGCTGCTGGTGACCAACGGCGCCGGGGGTCTGCTGCTGGTGTTGGGGATCCTCTATCTGTTCCTCTCGGCGCGGGTCGCCTTCTGGGTCGCGGTCGGCATCCCGATCTCCTTCATGGCCACCCTGGCGGTGATCTACGCCAGCGGCGGCAGCATCAACATGATCAGCCTGTTCGCCCTGATCATGGCGCTTGGGCATCATCGTGGACGATGCCATCGTGGTGGGGGAGGATGCCCAGGCCCATTTCGACCGGGGCGAAGATCCGCTCAAGGCCGCTGAGGGCGGTGCGCGGCGCATGCTGGCGCCGGTCATGGCCTCTTCGCTGACCACGGTTGCCGCCTTTCTGCCATTGATGCTGATCGGCGGGCGCATGGGCAATATCATGTTCGCCATCCCCCTGGTGATTGTCAGCGTGATTCTCGCCTCTCTGGTGGAGAGCTTCCTGATCCTGCCCGGTCATCTGCGCCACGCCTTCGGCCACAGCCACCGGGGGCGGCAGTCGCGTCTGCGAGAACGCCTCGATGCCGGCTTTGCCCGTTTCCGCGACGGCCCCTTCCGGCGTCTGATCCAGACCGCCATCGAGTTTCGCTGGACCACCATTGCCTTCAGCATCGGCTGCCTGCTGTTCGCCTTCGGTCTGTTCGCCGGTGGTCGCGTGGGCTGGCAGTTCTTCCCCTCACCCGAGTCCACCACAGTGCATGCCAATGTGCGCTTCGTGGCCGGCACCGCGCAGGATACCGTGGACCGCTTTCTGGTCCATCTGGAGCAGACCCTGACAGAGACACGGGACGCCTATGACGAGACGGTGGTGGAGACAGCCTATGTAAGTCATGCCTCATCCAGTGGACGGGAGCGGGCGATCAGCGGCGAGCGGATCGGTTCTATCTATGTGGAGCTGACCGCCCCTGACAGCCGTACCATACAGAACAACCAGTTCGTGAAGGATTGGCGCAAGCGGGTCCAGGTGCCGGCCGGGGTGGAGAGCTTTACCCTGGCCGCGCAACGCACCGGCCCGCACAGTAAGGATCTGGATATCCGCCTCACGGGAGAGGACCCCCAGATTCTCAAGACCGCCGCTTTGGAACTGCAGGAGGCGATCAAGGACATCCCCGGAGTCAGTGCGGTCGATGACGATCTGCCCTATGGCCGGGAGCAGCTGATCTACTCCCTCACCCCGGAGGGTGATGCCCTGGGACTGACCATCACGGACCTGGGCCGCCAGCTGCGCGCCGCCTACGATGGCATCCGCCTGCAACGCTTCCAGGACGGCGCCGACGAAGTGGAGGTGCGCATCCAGCTGCCTGACGCGGAACAGCGCAGTCTGACCAGCCTCGATCAGCTGCCGATCCGCCTGCCCAGCGGGGAGTTTGCTCCCCTCGGCAGCGTCGCGAGCTGGCGCTCCAAGCTGGGTTTCGAGGCCCTGCGGCATAGTGATGGGCGACTGTCTGTCTCCGTCACCGGGGATGTGGACCCGGCCCTCGCCAACACTCAGCAGATTGTCGACGGACTGGCCCTCAGCACCCTGCCTGAACTGACCAGCCGTTACGGTATCAGTTACTCCTTCGAAGGCCGGGCCGCGAGCCAAAGGGACACCTTGACCGACCTGCGTATCGGGGTCGGCCTGGCCCTGATATTGATCTATCTGGTGCTGGCCTGGGTGTTTGCTTCGTATGGCTGGCCGCTGATCGTGATGGCGGTCATTCCCCTGGGGCTCACCGGCGCCATCCTGGGACACTGGTTGATGGGGCTGAACATGACCCTGCTCTCGGTGTTCGGGTTTTTCGGCCTGTCCGGCATCGTGGTCAACGATTCGATCATCCTGGTTACATTCTACAAACACATCCGCGGAGCTGGGATGGCGGTGCGTGAGGCGCTTGCAGAGGCCGCCTGCCAGCGTCTGCGGGCGGTGCTGCTGACTTCGCTGACCACGATTGCCGGGCTTACGCCACTGCTGTTCGAGACCTCGCGTCAGGCTCAGTTTCTGATTCCGATGGTCACGTCGATTGCCTTCGGACTGGGTTTCGCCACCATCCTGATCCTGTTGGTGGTGCCCGCCATGCTGTCTGTTTATGAAGATCTGCAGGAATGGCTGACGAATCGCAAGCCGAAACCGGTTGAAGGGTTGCCCTAGCCAGTAGTCTCCTGCTGCTGGCGGACAGGTGCAGGCGGAGAGTGCTCCGGGGCGGCATATAGATAATTAAAATCTTTTTTATATTATTTACTCATCGGAATTACCTATAATGATGAGTCATGAACCTTAGGGATTTAAAATACGTCATAGCCGTTGCGGAAACGCACCATTTCGGTCGGGCTGCGGAGCGGTGTTTCGTCAGCCAGCCGACCCTCAGCGGCCAGATTAAGAAGCTGGAAGATGAGCTGGAGGTGGTGATTTTTGAACGCACCAAGCGCTCGGTCGAGATAACGCCGATTGGTGAGGAGATCATCGCGCTTGCGCGACAGCTCATGGAACAGGCGGATGCCATCGAGCAGGTGGCGAGGGCGCATAGCGATCCCCTGGCGGGTCCACTGCGGATCGGCGCCCTGCCGACCTTGAGTCCCTACCTGATGCCGCTGGTCCTGGTTCCCTTGAAACAAAAATACCCGAAGCTCAGATTGGTGCTGTTCGAAGAGGTCACGGCTTCGCTGATCAAGCGGTTACGCAGTCATGAGCTGGATGCTGCGCTGATCGCCACTCCGGTGGATGAACCTGATCTGAGGCAAATCCCTTTGTTCAACGAACCATTCTGGTTGGCTCACCCGCAAAAACATCCGCTCTATTATAAGGATGAGATTACACAGCAAGACCTGGCGGGGCTGGATCTGCTGCTGCTGTCTGACGGCCACTGTCTGGCGCAGCAGGCGATGGAGGTGTTCGGTTTAACCGACAGGCCTCTGACGGGGGAGATGGGGGACCTTCGCGCAGCAAGTCTGGAGACATTGCTGCAACTGGTTGGCGCCGGTTTTGGCTGCACCTTGGTGCCGGCGCTGGCGGTGCGCGGGCCCTGGTTGACCGACAGCGGGATTATCGCCCGAAAACTGGATCTGCCGAACGCCCACCGTCAGGTATCCCTGGTATATCGCCAGAGCTTTCCCCGCCGCAAGGTGCTGGATGCGTTTATCGAGGTAGTGCTCAAGCATCTCCCCAATACCGTGCGAGCCCTGCCCAGGGTAGAGAGCTGAGCCGAGTTTTGGACATATTCTTTTCATAATCCTGGCTTAGAATCGGTTTCTCTCAACTCGGGAGTTTTTCGTGAGCCTGCCCGCCAATAAAACCAAGATTGTCTGCACCATCGGACCAGCCTCCGATTCCATCGAAAAGATGGAGTCCCTGTTGCGGGCCGGAATGAATATTGCCCGGCTGAATTTCTCCCATGGTGATTTCCAGACCCATCAGCGGAATATCGCGAGATTGCGTCAGGCGGCAGTCAACACAGGGCATCGCCTGGCCATCATGGCCGATCTGCCCGGGCCGAAAATGCGTATCGGAGAGCTGCGCGAGGAGCCGCTTGAACTACAGATCGGCGACCATCTGACCCTCACCGCCGAGGAAATCCTTGGCGACCGGCAGCGCGTCTCGGTGAGTTTGCAAGAGCTGCCGCAGATCGTAAAAACAGAAGACAAGCTGTTTTTGAATGACGGTTTGATCTCCCTCAAGGTGATTCGGATAACAGGTCGGGAGGTACACTGTGAAGTGCGTACCGGAGGCGAACTGTCGTCACGCAAGGGATTGAATCTGCCGGGTTTAGATCTCGGTTTCAGTGCGTTTACTGAACACGACAAGGCGTGTCTGGAATTCGCCCTGGCGCAGGGTGTGGATGCGGTCAGTCAGTCGTTCATCTCCAGGGCCAAAGACATTCAGGACCTGGTTGCCGCAGCTGACCGCTGCGGGCGGCGTCCCTTCGTGATTGCCAAGATCGAGCGCCGTGAGGCGCTGCAAAACCTTGATGAGATCCTGGACGTGGCGGATGGCCTGATGGTTGCGCGTGGCGATCTGGGTGTGGAGATCCCGATTTCCCGTATGGCGGTGGTGCAGAAACAGTTGATGGCCAAGGCCAACCGTATGGGCAAGCCGGTGATCACCGCGACCCAGATGCTGGTGGAGTCCATGACCGCCCATCGACGTCCAACCCGCGCCGAGGCGACAGATGTCGCGAATGCGATCCTGGATGGTGCCGATGCCGTAATGCTCTCCGCAGAGTCTGCCATGGGATGCTATCCGGTGGAGGCGGTTGAGATGTTGGCGCAAATCGCAGTTGACACCGAGCCCTGCCGGGAACTGGCGGTGAAGGAGCAGCGCATGCGGCGGGAAAAAGAGAATGCCACGCTCAATCTCATCGCACACTGCGTACAACAGGCCGTTAACAATCTTGACCCGATCGCGGTGCTGGTGCCGACCCGTTCAGGGGCCAGCGCGCGGAATATCACCCGCTATCGCCTGCCTACCTGGATCACTGCATTCAGTACGGAGGCAACTATCTGTCAGGCCTTACAGTTATCCTATGGTGTGCATCCTGTCCACCTGGAAGCTGAGTATCCCGATTGGGGGCCGTTCTGCTGTCAGTGGCTGCATGATCAAGGTTTTTCGAGCGGAGTGGTGGTGCTCACCCAAGGGCCTTCGCCTGAAAATCCCCATGCCAGCCACAGCATGGAGATTGCCAACCTGGCCTGTCAGGTAAGGGATTGAGCTTGGTGTACTGCTATGACTCCGGGCAGGCGCCGCAGGTTCCGGTCGCCTTGAGCATCACGGTTAACATAATCAGCGTGGCCAAGACGGCGGAGCTGAGACACCAGATGCAGACGGCATGTATGACGAACAACTCCAGGCTGGTCAGATAGACCGAGAACAGTACGCCGAAGATACTGAAGGCGAGTAGGCCCAGGGTTGCACGCTGCCGCCAGTTACCGGTCAAAAAGCGCTGCAGCGACCAGAGCAGGAGTATGCCCAGGTAAAAGGCCACCCCCCACATCGACATGGGGATGTCCAGCAACCTGGCGTAAGGGCTGGCCTGGACACTCATGCAGTCTCCAATCGGCCCGCACATGGCGGTGCTGTGGGTCAGCGCCACTGAGCTGAGATAGACTCCGATGCCCAGGCCGAGAAGCGCGAAAATCGGCAGACTCCAGGATCGTATGGCAGAGGCGGCTGACAGGGAGCGGCCTTGTTTCGCAAGGCGCGATGCGCTGAAGCTCAGGGAGAGCAGCATCATTGCCATCACGGTCCAGGCAAGACCGGCCGCGATCGAGTCGTTTCCATGGCCCGCGTCCTCTGCATCATCGCCCTCCTCCCCGCGGATCAACTGCTGGAGTCCGGGTAAGTCAGGCCAGCTGGTAAGCGCGACTGTCTGTTCTCCGGCCAAAAGCGCCGGCAGCCCTTCAGTTATTTCCTGCTTGCCGCGGAAAATAAAATCACCCGTCAGAACAGCGGGTCTGTCCCAGGAGTCAGGTCTGCTGCCAAAGCGCTGCAGCACCTGTTGGAATAACGCCTTTCCCGGAGTTTCGGTAATATCTACAGGAAACAGCTCCAGTTTGTCTCCTTGCTGAGCGGTCAGTGGAAAGAGAAAGTCCTCGATGACAGCCGGACACTCCGCACAGAACGAAGGATACAACAGCACGGCTTTTAAGCTTTGGGCGTGATTCGCCGTGACGCCTTGCGATGGAACCAAAATCAGCAATAGCTGAAGCAGAAGGTAAACGCTTTTTCCTGTTATTGGATACATTTTGAATTCCGTTAAATTTCGTGCGATGGAATATATTCGAAATCGATCTATCAGGAGAAGGATTTTAGACAAATATTTGAGGTCTTACGCTAGGTATCGTTCGGGTGATGCGGTATTGGGATGAATCTGATGAAGGTTTGCCGTGACTCATCCACCTTACCGATAAGGACGCTGAGTTAAGGCCTTGGTGTGAGTTGTATTGGTTTAGAGTCCGGCGTCAGAAGTTTCCAGAGCGCCATGGCGTCAGCCGGCCGACCAAAATGATAGCCTTGGGCAAAATCACAGTGAGCTTGTTTTAGAAACAAGGCCTGTTCTTTATTTTCCACCCCTTCACCAACAGCTTCCATGCCGAGTTCATGGGCAATGGCGATGATTGCCTTTGTCAGGCTGGCATCATTGTTGTCGATAAGAACGTCACGGATAAAAGATTGATCAACTTTTAAGACATTCAGCGGAAATTTTTTCAAATAACTGAGGGATGAAAACCCGGTACCGAAATCGTCTATAGCCAGCCGTACGCCCAGTTCAGTGAGTTCATGCAGAAGCCTCAGTACCTCGGGTCTGTCATCCACAAGCAGGCTCTCGGTGATTTCAAGCTCCAACAGATGTGCCGGGAAGTTATTGGAACTGAGTGATTTCTCGACGATGTTTATAAAGTGCTTGGGTTTGAGTAATTGGCGGCAAGATACATTCACGGCGACACGCAGATGCGCGGCATCCTGGCCCAGGCCTGCGATTTTTTCCAAGGCATGTTGCATGACCCAGTCACCGATTTCCAGAATCAGGCCGGACTCCTCAGCCAGGGTTATGAATTTTATCGGTGAGACCTCACCCAGCGTGGGGTTAGACCAGCGAATCAGCGCTTCAGTGCCAACAATCCGGTTTTTGCGTAAGTCGACCATGGGTTGAAAGTGCAGGTGAAACTCATCCTTTTCCAAGGCGCGGATCAGCTGAGTCTCGATAGCCTGCCTTTGTTTGGCGTGCCGGTTCATTTCCTGGGTGTAAAAACGGTAGGTGTTGCGCCCCGCACCTTTTGCTCTGTAGAGCGCAAGATCCGCGCATTTCATCAGTGTCTGGGCATCCACACCATTTTTCGGTCCAATCGCAACGCCTATGCTGGTGGAAATATTGAATTCCTGATCATGGACCCGGAAGGGTTGGGAAAAATTATGCATGATCTTTTCACAGATCGTTTCAGCGGTATTGATGTCCTCGACATCGGGTAACAGGATCAAAAATTCATCCCCGCCTAATCTGGCAGCGGTATCTGAGGCGCGGATGGATTGCTGTAAGCGTTGCGCTGCCTGTGTCAACAGCAGGTCTCCAGCAGCGTGCCCTAATGTGTCATTCACATTCTTAAAACGATCCAGGTCAATAAACATGCCGACAACGCTGCGTTGTTCGCGTTTTGCGCGAACCAGATCCTGTGACAGGCGGTCCATGGCGAGCGTCCGGTTTGGCAGTCCGGTCAATGGATCATAATTGGCCTGATGGGCAAGCTGGTTTTCGGACTCGTGACGCTTCTGTATTTCCAGCTCCAGGATTTTGTTCTGTTGGCTTAAAGCTTTGCTGTGGCGTTTGGTCGCATCAAATTTCGCTGTTAATACAAGATTATGGGACTGCGTGCGATAGCCGATGATAACCGTGAGCAGTACCAGCAAAGCCATTACTGCCAGGGAAATGAGATAACCGGGAGAGCCAACCAGATAATCAGCCCCATTCTCCTTCGGATTCTGTGCGCCCAGCAGAAAAGGTGTTCCCGGGACAGAGATCCTTATCAGCGGTGTAAAATTGGCAGTCTGAGGATATTTCCAGATATCATGATCATCTGACCCCCGGCTTGTTTGGATGACGTTTCCTGTCTCCGGTTGCCGCATAGTGGGGTGTTTGCTCAGCAGCACATAGGACGGGTTAGCTTCGTTCTCCTGCTGTACCAGTTTGTTGAAGACAGCCTGGTGGTTTATTTCGGCAATGATGATGCCTGCTCTTTCGGCTTTATAGAGATAAGGCACCAGCAGCAGCATGTGAAAGTGCCCGGTATCCTGATAGATGGTGTGTTGAGGGGAGTCAATGGCAGTAAGTTGTGTGTTGCTCCAGTGCTCAGGTTGTCCTTGTTGACTGCCAACATCCACCAGCCGGTTATTCTCCATGTCGACAAATAAAAGGCGCAGGTAAACCGGATCTGAGTCGATCTTTTTCTGGGTTGCGAGTTGTTCAAAACGTTTTTGGAGGTTGAGCAGGCTGGCGCGCAAACCATATTGCATAGACATGCCCAACGCACGATTGGAGAAATAGGCAGAGAGCGCCCGGTCTGCAGCCAGAGTGGTGATATCGGCCATGCGCTCAGTATGAAAGTAACTGAGAGCGGCGGCGCGCTTGTCTAAATTCAACCCGAGTTCATTGCGTGTGGCTTCGCGCAGATCCCGCTGGGCAGTGTAAGTTGTGCCCAGCAGTAGCAGCAGATAGGCGACGAGTAGCGGGCCCGCCGCATAGAAAAGCAGGCGGCCAAGTCTGAATTTAGACCGTGGTTTGACCTGGGTGACAGACATTAGTCCGTGAAGAAGTCAGCATAGTAGACGAATACGGACGGATAATATCTTTTAACCATTTGATTATAGGTTCCGTCCCGCCGGATTTGTTCCAGGTAATCGTTGAATGCCTCCCGCAGCTTTGGCGACGTTTTGCGAAAGCCTGCTCCCATGACCTGATTCTGTGAGATGGGTCCGATGACCTTCAATTCTCCCGGCCATTTCTCCAGGGCTATCAGGGCATCCGGCACGTCAAGCAGGGTTGTTTCAGCTTCATGGTTGAGAATGGCCGGGGCCATTTCATTGAGTTTGAGTTGCTTGTTCGGCAAACGTATTTCCGCTTTGGTCTCGGACATACGGTAGAGTCCTGGGTCCAGACAGGTGCTTTTCAGGGCGAGTACGCTGTAGCCATCGAGAGAGGTCTTTACCAGTGAGATGTCCCCGTCAAGGGAGCCGCTAGGCTGGATTGGGGATAGATTGGATTCCGCTCGCGCAATCAACCAGACGGCAGACGGAAAGGTCGGATTCGAAAATTCGATAACATCCTGGCGCCAGGGCAGGACCGTCAGGCCATTGGCAATCACATCACCTTTAATGGGGGTCTCATCCAATAACTCGGCGCCGTTCTCTCCCCGTCGCGCATGGCGCCCAGTGAGATCGCCAAATACATGCTGCCAATCGGTCGCAACAAACTGGTATCCTGCGCCCAGATGACTGGCGAAGCCCTGCATGAGTTCAACATCTAGCCCATCACCGCTGCCGGTAACGAAGTTGGCGTAAGGGATGCCAAGGTGCCTGATCACCCCGCTTTCAAGGATCTGCGGCAGATCTGTGGCATGAACACTGACGGGAAGGAAGCACAGGGCAATAAGAAAAGTCGATAAAAATCGATGTCTGGGTGGAAGCCGAACAGCCATTGGAGTTCCCTCTGCGGTCTCTGGGTAAGGAAAAGGGGTGGTATCTGGTTATATCGGCGATGTATAGCGACGCTTGAACGGCTTTGGGATAAGCATTGCTTCCGCTTGTGACTGATTACGGTATTATCTGCCGCTTTTAGGGGCTGCCCCGAGCGGCGTCTTGTCGTTCTGCTGCTGGATGACCTTTATCAGGCAAGGCGTTTCCAAAACCGGTTCTGAAAATCTCGCGCACTATTCTTTGCGGGTAGTTGTCGGTAGCCTTTTGCAATAAAAAAATCAACCGCATCTGCTTGAGCTTTGATCAGTACACCGGCCATTTGTTGATCAATACCTGTCTGTTCAACCCTTGCCAACAGATGTGATCCCACTCCCTGCTTGTGCCGCGCTGGAGTGACATAGAGGCCATGCAACAGCAGGCCGCTCCGGCCTTCGGGGAGTTCATCGCTGTCTGCTATTTCCCAGGCGGCAACCCCTATGAGCTCTCCGGCAGGCTCAGCCGCCACGATCAATTGCATATGCTGCAGATCCATATCACTGTATCGATAGCTGGGCAGCGCCAGTCTTTGTACTCTTGCGGGCAGGTCCCAGGTCAGAATCGCCTGTTCTACAACCAGGTTGATGGCATCGAGATCATCTTTGGCCGCATCACGGATCGTGAAGTGCTTGGGTTGCATGGGAAATAGGAATCGTGACCTGGTGTCAGTGGTTGTATCAGCTACGCAAAAGAAAACCCACAACCAGCGGGGCCGGTTGTGGATGATGGTGCGGAAGCCCTGATTCTACTGCAGATCCTGCAACAGTGAATTGCGGCTCGCGGCATCCAGTTCAGCTACTGTGTGATTGTAGGCCGGATGATCTATTCCCATGGAGAGACTGGCGCCGCCATGCAGTGCATCGACCATCTCCTGGGTCAGCTCGAAGCGCATGAAGTGAACCGATGAGGTCTTGTCCTCGGTCTCACGGTCCAGATCCTCATTGGCGATAGGGCGTACCTTGTCGAAACCTCCAATCTGCACCCAGACCGCCTTGTCGATGCCGAGCATCTTGGCCAGCGCCGCTTTACGCTCTTCCACGTCATCGAATTCGATCATGAACGTGGCCTTCCAGTTCAGGCCGTCGGGGATCAACGGATTGTAGACATCCAGTTCATCCTGAATGCCTTCGGGCTCAAAGATGCGCTCGATGCGCAGCATCTCCTGCACCTGGTATTGCATGGTCAGGGCATCCTCGAAATAGAGTGCCGCATTGGGTCCGATGGGTACCCGGCGGTTTTTCTTATGCTCCATCACCCGGGCGCGAAACTCCGGGCGGATGCGGGCATACTCTTCCAGGCCGTATAGGTCGGTATGTGACAAGTGGCTCATGGGTTTAGATCTCCAGTCACTCGTGAGCAATGGGTTTGTCGGTAAACAGATAGTCCTTCAGTTCCTTGTCAAAGCTCGGGTCCTGGCGGCGGATCCACTCCAGCACCATGGCGGCATGCTCCTTTTCCTCGTCCCGATTGTGCGCCAGTATCGCGCGCAGTGCAGGATCGGAACAGGCGTCGACACGCTGGTTGTACCAATCCACTGCCTCCAGTTCCTCCATCAGCGAGACGATGGCCCGGTGCATATCGCGGGTTTCGGCACTGAGTTGCTCTACTGGTTCGTGATAACCTTCATTTGCCATTTTTTTCTCCTGGCTCGTCAGATGCCGTATGCCTTGCGCAGCATGCTGATTGGGTGTTCGGGTTGACGGCCATCCTGCAGACCGTTTTCGATATGGTGGCCCGCCATCGGGCAGTCGCTGCCGTAATGGTCAGCCTCCAGCTGCTTGACCTTGTTCACCACCGGTCGTCCGATCTTCATGGCGTGTTCGTGGAATTCACTCTTCACCGCGTAGGTGCCGTCATGGCCTGAGCAGCGCTCGATGATCTCGACCTGGGTGTCGGGTATCAGGGAGAGCATCTCCTTGGTCTTCTGGCCGATGTTCTGCACCCGCTGATGACAGGCGGCGTGATAGGCAACCTTGCCGAGGCCCTGCTTGAAATCGGTCTTCAGCTTGCCATGCTTGTTGCGGATCATCAGGTACTCAAAGATATCGAAGATTGCTTCTCCGACCTTTTTCACCTGCGGATCATCCGGGAACATCAGCGGCAATTCCTGTTTGAACATCAGGGCGCAGGAGGGCACGGGAGCCACAATATCCCAACCTTCATCAACCAGCTTTGCGAGCACCGGAATATTTGCCTGTTTGGCTTTTTCGACGGCCTGCAGATTACCCAGTTCCAGCTTCGGCATGCCGCAGCACTGCTCTTTCTCGGCAATGGTTACCGGGATCCCGTTGTGCTCGAACACGGCAACCAGGTCTTCCCCGACATGGGGTTCGTTATGGTTGCCATAGCAGGTGGCGAACAGTGCTACCTTGCCTTTCGTCTCACCCGCGGGTTCCCCCTTGGCCTGGCGATTACGATGATCAGACAGCCGGCTGCGCAGGGATTTGCTGTGAAATTCAGGCAGCTTTGCCTCGGGATGAACTCCCAGGCTGTGGTCCAGAATCTCACGGAAGTTCTTTGCCTTGTTGAAGGTATTGACCACTCCCGATATCACCGGAATGCCCGCCAGTTTACCGAGGTTGTCGGTACTGGTGAGGATGCGGTCACGCAGCTTCACGTCACCCTTGTCATATTTGACTGCCTTGGCGCGCAGCATCAAGTGAGGGAAATCGATATTCCACTCATGCGGCGGAGTGTAGGGGCACTTGGTCATATAGCAGAGGTCACACAGATAGCAGTGGTCAACCACCTGCCAGTAGTCCTCTTTCGCAACGCCATCGACTTCGAAAGTAGCCGACTCATCCACCAGATCGAACAGCGTGGGAAAACTTTGGCACAGACTGACGCAGCGGCGGCAGCCGTGGCATAAGTCGAAGACTCTTTCCAACTCCGCGAACAGGCTCTCTTCGTTGTAATAGTCCGGATTTTTCCAGTCGATTGGATGACGTGTGGGAGCATCCAGGTTGCCTTCACGTTGACCAGTGGGTCCTGCCATGATGATACCTCTTGAATTCAGATGGGACCGGGCGGCCAGAGGCCGCCCGGAGATGGATTTACTCCATCTCGTCCAGTGCTTTCTGATAGCGGTTAGCATGAGAACGCTCGGCCTTGGCCAGGGTCTCAAACCAGTCGGCTACTTCGTCGAAGCCTTCATCGCGAGCGGCCTTGGCCATACCCGGGTACATATCAGTGTACTCATGGGTTTCACCTGCCACGGCAGACTTCAGGTTGTCAGCGGTGCCGCCAAAGGGCATGCCGGTTGCAGGATCGCCGCACTGCTCCAGATATTCCAGATGGCCGTGAGCGTGACCGGTTTCACCTTCAGCGGTGGAGCGGAAAAGCGCTGAAATATCGTTGTAGCCTTCAACGTCAGCCTTGGAGGCGAAGTAGAGATAGCGGCGGTTGGCTTGGGATTCTCCGGCGAAAGCGTCTTTCAGATTTTGTTCGGTCTTACTGCCTTTGAGTTCCATTGAGTGGTTCTCCGAAATTAAGTGGTTATTAAGGGAAGTTAACGTAGGGGTGCTTGTAGCCCTTCCGTGTACATTAGAATAGCTCTAAATCCGATTCCTACCTAATGGTAGTTTCAATGGTATTGATAGGCATGGCCTATTTATTATTTGAGAATTTTCCAAGTTTGTGGATGTGCAAAAGCCGGATCTGAAATCAGACGCGGAATTTCTTGAGTCTTTTGTCTAAGCGGGATCTCTCTGCTATCGTTTAATGAGAATGATTTATACTTCGGTTTATGATGGGCGCAGCAAACAAACATACTTCAGATCCGTTTGATGTCAGGCGGCGGTTGATAGAGTCTGACATAACTCCCACGCCACAACGGGTGGCTATTGCAGAAGTTCTGCTGGCCTCCCATCAGCATATTACAGCAGAGGAGTTGTTTGAAAAGGTCAATCAGCGTCGCGAAAGTAGTAAAAGAGTCTCGAAAGCAACCGTTTACAACTCTTTGGGGCTGTTCGTTCAAAAAGGGCTGTTACGGGAGATATTTACGGATGCTTCCGGTGCTTTTTACGATACCAATACGCAACCTCACTACCACTTTTACAACCTGGATACCGGACAATTGATCGATATGCAGGAACGACTGGCGCCCTTCGTTTTGGAGGCCAGCCTGCCTGAAGGTACGTTCGTCGAGGATATTGATATCATGATCCGTATTCGCAACCAGACTCAGGATGCCGATCCTTGAAACGGCATAAAGATTGACTGCACAGTATCTGAGTTAGAGGTTGAAGGGCCTGCATAATCTTTATATTCCTAAATCGTTGAGAATAATCATTGCCGGTTGCTTTAGATAGATTCTAATCTTGCTCCACCAAGAGCAGCGTCACTCAGTCAGCATCTACTCATGAGTTGATGGTGAGTGAACAAGTAGTATTCAAGGTGGAAATCATGCAAGTTAAAAGATATCTGACACCCTTCGCCCTGCTGATCACAGTCTCCCCCACACTGCTGTATGCAGAAGAACCCATTCAGCCAATCCGGCCTGTGCAAGAGATCAATCTGGCCCAGGCCGAGCTTGGCAGGAAACTCTATTTTGATCCCCGCTTATCCAGGTCAGGCTTCATCTCCTGTAACTCCTGCCACAATCTGAGCATGGGTGGTACGGATAATCTGAAAACTTCCATTGGACATAAATGGCAGCAGGGTCCCATCAATGCGCCCACGGTGCTGAATTCGAGCCTGAATGTCGCACAGTTCTGGGACGGACGCGCCGCGGACCTGAAAGAACAGGCGGGAGGTCCGATCGCCAATCCGGGCGAGATGGCTTTCACCCATACTCTGGCGATCGGGGTATTGAAGTCCATCCCTGAGTACGCGAAACAATTCAAGCAGGTCTACGGCATCGATCAGATCACCATCGAGGAGGTAACCCAGGCCATTGCTGAATTTGAAAAGACCCTGATTACACCAAATTCAGCGTTTGATCAGTGGCTGCTGGGGGATAAAAATGCCCTGACAGCTGACCAGCTGGCCGGTTATGAGCTATTCAAGAACAGCGGTTGTGTGGCCTGTCACAATGGCCCTGCGGCGGGCGGTAATTCATTCCAGAAGATGGGTGTGGTGGAGCCTTATCAGACAAAAAACGAAGCTGAGGGCCTGGCGGCGGTTACCGGGAATGATGCGGACCGTTTCAAATTCAAGGTTCCTACCCTGCGCAACGTGGAAATGACCTACCCCTACTTCCACGACGGCGAAGCGCAGACGCTGGCCGAAGCCGTCGATATTATGGGTCGTCTGCAACTGGGTAAGACATTCAATGCTACGGAAAACACCCAGATTGTTGCCTTCCTGAAGTCCCTGACGGGTGATCAGCCGACATTTCTGATGCCGGTTCTTCCGCCATCAACAGAGCAGACGCCTCGCCCTCAACCATTTGACTGATCCGTATAAGTCACGGCATTCATGCGGCAGGCCAGCCCCGACCGGGGCTGGCCTGCTCGTTCATTTGCAGTTGGATAAATCAGTCGACCGCCCAGTGGCGCCAACCGGATGTGTCGAGCTGCAGGCCGGTTGCGGTCTTGAGCAGTGACTCGAGCCAGCCGGTAGGACCCGCCAGGTAGACATCCACCTGTGGCGTGCCGGCCAGGGCAACCGCGATGAGATCGACCAGTTTATCGATGGTGACGTCAGGAGCGGTGGCGGAGTAGACAAAATTGTCCAGCGAATCATTCCAGGATCGACAGAGGTTTTCCAGGGAAGAGCCGGGAGGGTTGCCGCCGACCTGAACCAGATGCAACCCTTCCGCATTATCGATCGTAATCGCCTGTTCAAGCAGGCTTTTGATCGGTGCAAATCCGGCCTCTTTTGCCATGAATAGCGCCGGTGTTGTGGAGTCCTCCTGGAGCAGGAAGTCACCTGTCGGACCCTCCACCAGTATGGTTTGTTTGGCCATTCCCTTGTTGAAGACCAGATCACTGAAAGCGTCGTTCTGCTTGCGGGAGATGATGAATTGGAGGTTGCGGCCATCACAAGGGCAGCTGGCGAGACAGAGTTCAGTGGCACTGCCATCTTCGGCGGTCAGCCTGACCTGCTGCCCTGCTTTGAAGCGCAGTGAGTGGGTGCGGGGAGTCTGAATGCTCAACAGCGCCAGGTCGTCACTCATGGCCTCAATTTTGCGGACTGTCGCGCGGATCTCCTGATGAGGCAGGGCCTCATCCATACCCGCCTCCCTGGCTTCAATCACGAGATCCGAGATTGCCGTATTCGAGCAGGCCAGGATGTAGCCCTCCTCCTGATCTCTGGCGCTGATGACATAATCATGCTCACGCAGCTTGCGCACCGCACCGGAGACCACTTTGCACTTGCAGGAGCCGCAGTTCCCGCTGGTGCAGCCATAGTTGAGATAGAGGCCTGCCTTGAGGCCGGCATTCAGGATCGAGTCATTGCCCTCCAGAAAGAATTCATGGCCGCTGGGCAGCAAACGGATACTGGCGGTGACAATCTTGAGCATGGCGTTTTTCGCGAACAGGGCAGCTCGGGCATCCTCGGCCCGCTCCATGCGCTGCATGGCCTTTTCCAGGTGATTGATACACTGCCCCACGCTTTTGCGTAACTGTTCCTCCGGCGAATTTACTGCCGTAGTGAGTTCATCCAGGGTGTCTTGCATCAGGGCTTCAGAGGCATTCAGCGCCGACTTGGTCTGTACCAGGGTGTGTTGAAATTCCTTCAGTCGGCTCATCAGTACGACCGGGTCCGGCATCCAGCCGTCACTATAGTGGGCCTTGGGCTTGGCTTCAGCGCGGATTCTGGTAACCCGCTCCAATACCGGATCGGTTTCCATGTCGATGTGGGGATACAATTCCAGCAGTATATCGACGCTAAGTTTGCCCTCAAAGGTTTTGGCATCTTCTTTGCGGATGCGTTTTTGCAGTTCCCCGCGGCTGACACCGGCCAGGCGGGCGGCACGGGATAGAGAGAGTAATTGTGGCATGGTGGCGCTTCCCTTGTGTTTCTAATTTTTCACAATAGCTTGAACGTATTGCTGAGTGTTGGCAACCGGGAGAAGCAAGCGATCCTTCGGCTACTGTAATGCAGCATAACGGGCGGCCCCCAGGAGCGCCGCCTTGTCGTTCAGAATGACCTTGACCGGCATTGCCTTTACCAGATGCTGCATGCGTCCCTTGTTGAAAAAGGCCTGCAGAAAATCCGGTTGTTCCAGTCGCGGGAGAATTTTTGGGGCAATGCCCCCGCCCAGATAGACGCCGCTGTGCGCCATGATTTTAAGGGCGTGATTGGCGGCTTCCCGTGCGTAGAGTCTGACAAACATATCCAGGGCCTGTTCACAGATTGGATCGCGTTGCGCCATGGCTGTCTCCGAGATTACCGGCGCGGCGCCTTTCAGACTAATCTCCTGCTGCAGCCAGGAGGGTTCAGGCAGGGCGTGATGGTGACGCAGAAAGGCATGGATATTTTCCAGGCCGGGGCCGGAGACCACCCTTTCCCAGCTGACGTGGCCATATTGTGCAGCGAGAAAATCACAGAGTTCAAACTCCTGCCTGTTGGCGGGGCTGAAATCGGTATGCCCTCCTTCGGAAGAAAACGGCCGGTGAATCTGCCCGTCCCAGTAGAGACCGGCCTCACCCAGGCCGGTGCCGGCGGAGATGATCGATGCATTACCCACGCGTCCAGCCTGTCCCCGATTGAGGATCTGGAAATCGTCCTCTGCAAGGGCTTCGATGCCCCAGGCATTGGCTTCCAGGTCATTCAGCAACCAGCAGTCCTGGAAGCTGAAATCATTGCGGATCGATGCGGCGCTGATCCGCCAGGGAAGATTGGTGGCATCACAGGTCTGCTCGATGATGGGGCCGGCTATCCCGAAGCAGGCGCGAGTAACGTTTGTGTCGCTACTCTTAAGAAATACCTTGAGGATCTGTTCCAGGGTTTCAAACTCCCCGCTGGGGAATGTCTGCTCAGCGACAGCCTCGAAACTCACACCCACATCGCTCTGGTAGATTGCAAGGCGGGTGTTGGTGCCGCCGATATCGCCTGCCAGTAATTCCATGCGATCTCTACTCCGGGTCTGTTTGAAGAGGTTAGTTTAACGGATAACCCTGTTAAGATAATCAAATGGATGTTTCTCTGATTCTCGATCCCCTGAATGATGCCCAGCGCGAGGCGGTCACTGCGCCGGTCGGCAATCTGCTGGTGCTGGCCGGCGCCGGCAGCGGCAAGACCCGGGTGCTGGTGCATCGCATCGCCTGGTTGCTGGCGGTGGAGGGCGCTTCGCCCTGGTCGGTGCTGGCGGTGACCTTCACCAACAAGGCCGCACGGGAGATGCGCAACCGCATCGAGGAGCTGCTGGGCCAGCCGATCGGCGGCATGTGGGTCGGCACTTTTCATGGCCTGGCGCATCGCCTGCTGCGTGCCCACTGGAAAGAGGCCGGGCTGCCGCAGAGCTTTCAGATCCTCGATTCCGACGATCAGTTCCGCCTCGTGAAGCGGGTCTTGAAGAGCCTGGATCTGGATGACGGCAAGTGGCCGCCCCGTCAGCTGCAATGGTACATCAATGGCCGTAAGGATGAGGGTCTGCGCGCCCAGCATCTGGATGATGGCGGCGATCCATACCAGCGGCAACTGATCCGGGTGTATAGCGAGTACCAGGCTGCCTGTGAGCGTGGTGGGATGGTGGATTTTGCCGAGCTGCTGCTGCGTGCCCATGAGCTGTGGCGGGAGCGGCCCGATATCCTGCAACACTACCAGGAACGTTTTCAGCATGTGCTGGTGGACGAATTTCAGGACACCAATGCGATCCAGTATGCCTGGTTGCGCCTGCTCACCACCCAGCGCAACAACCTGTTTATAGTCGGTGACGATGATCAGTCGATCTACGGCTGGCGCGGCGCGCGGGTGGAGAATATCCAGAGTTTTCAAGGTGACTACGGCAACACCCGCCTGATCAAGCTGGAGCAGAACTACCGCTCCACCGGCAACATTCTGAATGCCGCCAATGCCCTGATCACGAATAACCCGTCACGCCTGGGCAAGCAGCTCTGGACCGCCGATGGGGAGGGTGAGCCGATCAATCTCTACTCCGCCTTCAATGAAGTGGATGAGGCGCGTTTCGTGGTGGAGCGCATCAGACAGGTTATCGAGGAGGGTCATGCCCGCGCCGAGTGTGCGATTCTCTATCGAACCACGGCCCAGTCGCGACTGTTTGAGGAGGCGTTGATCCAGTCCTCCATCCCCTATCGGGTGTATGGCGGCCTGCGCTTCTTCGAGCGCGCAGAGATCAGGGATGCGCTGGCCTACTTGAGGCTGCTGAATAATCCCGATGATGATGCGGCCTATGAACGCGCGGTGAATATGCCGCCGCGGGGGATCGGACCCAAGACCATGGATGGGGTGCGTGAGCATGCCCGGGATTTCGGTTGTTCCCTGTGGCGCTCCAGCACGGAGCTGCTGCAAGGCGGAGCCCTGCCGAAACGGGCGGCCGGCGCCCTGCAGGGCTTCCATGACCTGATTGAGGAGCTGCGGGTGGATACCGCCCAATTGAGCCTGTCGGAGAAGGTCGAGCAGACCCTGGCAGCCAGCCGGCTGCCCCAGCATTTTGAAAAAAGCCGTGATGGTAAGGGTGTTGATCGCAAGGAGAACCTGGAGGAGCTGGCCAATGCCACCCGCCAGTTTGGCTATGAAACCCATGAAGACGAGGAGCTGGATGAGCTGTCCGCTTTTCTGTCCCATGCCGCCTTGGAGGCTGGTGAGGCGCAGGGTGATCCGTTTGAAGACTGCGTGCAACTCATGACCCTGCACTCCGCGAAAGGACTGGAATTTCCCCTGGTGTTCCTGGTGGGGCTGGAAGAGGGGCTGTTCCCGCACAGCATGTCCTCGGATGACCCCGTCAAGCTGGAGGAAGAGCGCCGGCTCTGCTATGTCGGGGTGACCCGGGCCATGCAGGTCCTGTATCTGAGTCATGCGGAGAGCCGCCGGCTGCATGGCAGCGAGAGCTATCCCCTGCCCTCCCGGTTCATTCGCGAGATACCCGCAGACCTGATGCGAGAGGTGCGTTCGGGGCCACAGATCACCCGGCCGCTTTATAACTCTCCGTTGACCTACGGCAGTGAGGAGCTCACCGGCTTCAGTCTCGGGCAAAGGGTGCGCCATGCAAAATTTGGCGAAGGGGTGGTGCTGAATGCGGAGGGTCAGGGCCGCAGTGCGCGGGTACAGGTGAATTTTGAGCGGGAAGGAAGCAAATGGCTGGTGGTGGCCTATGCTAATCTGTCGCCCTGCTGAGTCATTAATAATCGCAGACCTGACAGCCAAATGGTTTGTTTAGGGAGATGCGGGATTGAGAGGAGATATAAACTTCATGAAGCGCCGTGACTTTATCAAGAAGATAGGGATGGGTTCGCTGGCCGTTGGCAGTGCCGGGTTGATTACCGCCTGTGGCGAGCAGAAGACCACTCAGACGACGACAGCTCAGACCAGGCAGCAGACTTTCGAGTGGAAGATGGTGACTACCTGGCCGAAGAACTTTCCGGGCCTGGGGACCGGCGCCAACCAGCTCGCGGAACTGATCACGGAAATGAGCGGCGGCCGCATCCGGGTCAAGGTCTACGGCGCGAAAGAGCTGGTGCCGGCATTTGAAGTCTTCGATGCAGTTTCCCGCGGTACGGCGGAGATGGGGCATGGAGCAGCCTACTATTGGAAAGGTAAGAGCGAGGCGGCGCAGTTTTTCTCGACCGTGCCCTTCGGCATGACTGCACAGGAGATGAACGGCTGGATGTACCATGGGGATGGCCTCAAGCTGTGGCGGGAGCTCTATGATGGCTTCGGCCTGATCCCGGCGCCCGCAGGCAACACCGGCGTGCAGATGGGAGGCTGGTTCAACAAGGAGATCAACAGTGTCGAAGACCTGAAAGGCTTGAAGATGCGCATCCCGGGGCTGGGCGGCGAGGTGTTGAAAAGGGCTGGCGGCACCCCGGTGAACCTGCCGGGTGGTGAGCTCTTCACCTCATTGGAGTCCGGAGCGATCGATGCGACTGAGTGGGTGAACCCGTATAACGATCTGGCCTTCGGACTCTACAAGGCGGCGAAATATTACTACTACCCGGGCTTTCATGAGCCGGGCACCACGCTGGAGGCGATCATCAACAAGGCGGCCTTCAATAAACTCCCGCAGGATCTGCAGTCGATCGTGCTCAACGCCTGCAAAGTGGTCAATCAGGAGATGCTGGCAGAATACACGGCGCGCAATCCGGCGGCCCTGCGCACCCTGGTGGAGAAGCACAAGGTGGATATTCGCAGCTATCCGGAAGATGTCCTGGCCACCCTGAGGCGATATTCAGAGGAGGTGGTTCAGGAGCTTGCCGATAAGGATGAGTTCACGAAACGCGTGTTCGATTCCTACAGCGCCTTTCTGCAAGGATCGCGTGAATGGGGCAGGCTCTCGGATCGCGCCTATCTGCATGCCCGTGACGGCGGGTAGGCTGCCGCCACTTTCGCTCTACATCCATATTCCATGGTGCGTGCACAAGTGTCCCTATTGTGACTTCAATTCACATGAGGCGACGGCTTCCTGTTGATGAGCCTGGTTACATTGATGCGTTACTCGCTGATCTCGCGCAGGATTTAGAGGGGATCACCCAACGCCCCCTGGAAAGCATCTTTATTGGCGGCGGAACGCCGAGTCTCTTCGCACCGCAAGCGATTGCACGATTGCTGGCGGGTGTAGCGGAGCGGATTGACTGTCCGCAGGGGATGGAGATCACCATGGAGGCGAATCCGGGGACCCTGGAAACAGCCAATTTTTCGGGTTACCGGGATGCAGGCGTCAACCGGCTCTCGATCGGTGTACAGAGTTTCGATGCGGATTGCCTCAAGTCGCTGGGACGCATCCATGGTCCTGATGAAGCCTACCGCGCGGCCGAGCGGGCCAGGCGAGGCAGGGTTTGAGCAGATCAATCTGGATCTGATGTTTGGGCTCCCCGGGCAATCCGCGCAGAGCGCCGAGAGGGATATCCGCAATGCTCTGGAACTGGATCCAGGGCACATCTCCTACTATCAGCTGACCCTCGAGCCGAATACCGCATTCCATCATGCGCCTCCCGCATTGCCGGAGGAGGATCTGATCTGGCAGATCCAGGAGCGGGGCCAGTCGCTTCTCGGGCAAGCCGGTTATGCGCAGTATGAGATCTCCGCCTATGCAAAAGATGGCCGTCAGTGCCGGCATAATCTGAATTATTGGACCTTTGGCGACTATCTGGGTATAGGCGCCGGCGCGCATGGCAAACATACCCTGCCGGCAGGGGGGATTCTGCGTACAGCCAAATGGCGCCACCCCAGGGATTATCTGTCCAACACATCGTCTGGCAAGTCAATACACAATAGCTGGAGCCCTACAGACGATGAACTGCCACTTGAATTCATGATGAATCGGTTGAGGCTGCAGGATGGATTCAGTAGAGAGCAGTTCGAAAGTCGCACCGGACTGCCCTTTTCCACCGTGGCAGAGGTTATTCGGGAAGCTGTCTCGCTGGGATTTCTGAGTGATCGTTCAGGGCGGATAGCGTGCACCCATCAAGGCAGGTGTTATCTGAATGACCTGCTTGCCTTGTTTGTTCCTGGTTAGTGCAGAAAAATCAATTAGTTAAGTTTTGCTGAAACGGGTCGATAGGAGTCAAACAGCCCGCCTGTAATTTCCTGTTTGTAGAGTGGTGGGACTTATTTAACCCCAGTAAGAACCTCTGCCGGGGTCGCCTCTCCCGGTTGAAGATTGGAATCAGCCTCGATCACGCAACTTAAAACAAAAATCCTGCTGGTCATGGCGGTAATCTTTCTGGTCCATTTCTGATTGTGGGCTATGTAGGGTTGCGTCAGATCGAGTCTGATGTGATTGAAGATATCCGTGATCAGGCGCGGACGGTTCGCGGTATGCTGATGTCGCTGCGGGATGTCTATCAAGAACAATTTGTAGAGCACCAGATTCCTGTCAATGAGCAGACCCTCGGTTTCCTGCCTGCGCATTCCATCAGCCGTATCTCCGATGAATTCCGTGCATGGGTGGAGACAGGCTTGTCTTTCAATAATGTCTCTGACTACCCCTATCACCCGTGAAATATTGCAGATGAGATAGAGATACAGGCGTTAGCCTGGTTCCGGGAGCATGATGAAGAAAAGGAACGGTTTGTTCCTTATGTGAATGAATCAGGTGAGTTCTATTACCACTTTTCACAGCCAATCTGGTTTAAACCCGCTGTCTGAAGTGACATGGTGAGGAGGATTCAATGCCTGCCGGTATCAGGGGTAACGACTCGAATCGGCATGTCTACGAGTTGGGAGATCTGCGTGGGGTGATGAGCATCAAACTGCCTGCTGAGGTTATTGATGCGCGTGTTGCCGCTCAATTACTGCAAAATGTAGTGACTCATTTGTCAGGTTTTGTGATTGCCTTTCTGCTGCTCTCTTGGTTGTTGAATAGAACGGTGTTTGCTCCTATCTCAGTTTTGCAGAATGCCACCAAGCTGATCGCGTGGGGTGATTATTCTGCCAGGTCTGCGCTGGGTGGTAAGGATGAAATAGCGGAAGTCTCCAGGGTATTCGACAGCATGGCGGTAAAAATAGCTGAACGGGAACATGCCTTGAGTGTGCAAAAAGCGCTGAATTCAGCTTTGTCTCAGACCAACAAGGCGATAATCAGAGTGGATTCGCCGGATCTGTTGTACGAGAACGTTTGCCGCATTGCGATTGAATACGGCGGCCTCAACTTTGCCTGGATAGGCGTGCTGGATGAGACATTGTGAGAGGTCAGGCCGGTTGCCAGTGCAGGACAGATATTGACATTGAAGTATGAAGTCTTTGTTCTCGATCCGCATTCTGAATTCAGCAGCAGTCCAATCACCAGCGCAGTGCTTACCAACCAGCCGGTCATCTTGCATGATTTCACCCAAGATATTGAGACTTTACCCTGTTATGAGCGGGTTGCAGATAGTGAAGCCGGATCGATGGCGGTCTTTCCCATCAGGGATGGGGAGCTGATTTCAGGGGGTTTCTGCCTTTATTCCAATGCGACCTATTATTTTGATGCCGTGATTCAATCGTTGCTGACTGAAATGGCGTCAGATGTGACATTTGCGGTGAAAAATTACCGACAGGCGGAAGCCGGCCGCATCGCGCATTGGAAACTCGAAGAGTCTTCAAAAGCGCTCGCCAAACTCAATAATCAGATGCGGCTGCTGTTGGAATCGACTGGCGAGGGTATCTTCGGGGTGGATTTAGAGGGGCGCTGAACTTTTGTCAACCAGGCGGCACTGGTCAATTGTGGAGTTACCAGAGACGAGGTTCTCGGCGTGTCGATGCATGAACTGGTGCATCACAGTTTCAGTGATGGCGATCCATTTCCAGTCGAACTGAGCGCAATACATCAAGTATTAACAACAGGAAAACATAAAAAGGAGGTGGAAGAGATTTTCTGGTGTAAGAACGGTGAATCTTTTCCTGTCGAATATTCAAGTTATCCAATTCTTGAGAATGGTGAAGTGACAGGTGCGGTGACGGTATTTCGGGATATAACAGAACGGAATGAAATGAATCAGCAGATGAATTTCCTGGCTATGGATGATCCGTTGACGCGGCTGATGAATCGCTATGCCTTCGATAAACAGTTAAAAATTATAATAGAGGAGGCCAGGCACAACAATACAGAGCATGCGCTTTGTTACATGGAGTTGATGACACTTGTGGTCATGTTGAGGGTGACGCCATGCTGCAGATGCTTGCCCAGTTATTACAGGGAACCCTGCGTCAAACAGACACTCTGGCGCGGTTGGGTGGTGATGAGTTTGGCCTGCTTCTAGAGTCTTGTTCCCTTGAGCAGGCCTACCTTATTGCCAAAAAAGGTTTGCAGAGAAACCAAGGAATTTCGCTTTTCCTGGGAAGGGAAAAACTTTACTGCAGGCATGAGTGTCGGCGTTGTCTCCATTGGGCCGGAGACTCTCAGCGCCCAGAAGGCATTGAGTGAGGCGGATGCCGCCTGTTATGTCGCAAAGGACATGGGGCGTAATCGTGTCCATGTGTATCGGGACTTTGACGAAGCGGTTGCGAGACGCCAGGGGGAGATGAGGTGGGTCTCGGAGATTCAGGCCGCTATGGAAGAGAATCGACTGAATCTCAATTTCCAGACAATCCGGCAGATGGATCATAAATATGGGATGCAGAATCACTTCGAAATCCTGCTGCGAATGACTGACAGTGATGGACGGCAAATTGCTCCGGGGAGTTTTATCCCGGCAGCTGAACGTTACAATTTGATGGGTTTATTAGACCGCTGGGTTATCAAAACACCTTTGCGTGGCTCGCTGAAAATCCTCACAGGCTTGAGCGGATTGGCCTATGTGCAATTAATCTCTCCGGCCAGTCTCTGGGTGATGGCAATTTACATGAATTTATTATTGAAGAACGCCGGCGACACCAACTGCCGGCCGAAAAAATATGTTTTGAAGTCACGGAAACCGCCGCAGTAAGCAGCCTGGATCGGGCGATACATTTTATGGGGCTGTTAAAAAAATAGGTTTTCGTTTTGCGCTGGACGATTTTGGGACTGGCATGTCGTCTTTTACCTATTTAAAAAACATGCCGGTGGATTTTCTCAAGATAGACGGTAGTTTTGTAAAAGATATATTGCCAGATCCAGTAGACCGAGCGATGGTGGATTCGATCAATAAAATTGGCCATCTGATGGGCCTGGAGACGATTGCTGAATACGTCGAAAATGCAAGCATCCTGGAAGAATTAAAAAAATAGGCGTTGGATATGCCTAAGGATATGGCATTGCGAAGCCGCAATCCTTTGAGCAGGAGACTTTTGTCTAGGTGTGTTCAGAACAAATCTATGCGGTATGAACACCAGACCTGCGAAGCAGGTTAATAACCTGATCCGCTATTATAAAAGTATTAGGCTGTGCTGGGTTTTGGTGATTCAGTGGTAATGCCAGAAACACTAATCAGATGAGTGCTTCTGGCTTACCTGCGCACCGGGCGTGCAAATCCAGTTTGCTGGGGATAGCTATAGCATATTGCTTGATATGGTTAATTTACCCATTTTCGATGAGTGGCCAGTCAATCAACTTTGCACTGCTCGAAAAATTTTTCCAATCCTACTTCCTCGGCATAAGACTTAAGTGCTTTGGGTCTGGGGCCTTTTTCCTTCACCTCGAATACGGTATCGGGCGAACTCGGGATATTTGAGTATTTGCCGGCTGGTATTCTGATGGTGGTTTTTGTCTTTATGATCTTCTTGCGCTTTTTTGTCGCAGCCTTCCGTTTGACGGTTTTTACTTCGGATTTAGGCGCCGTGGCCTGCTCCTTATCCAGTTTGGTGATAAGTCTGCGGACTGTCTTGTAATTAAATCGGATAAAAGATTCAAAAGAGAGGCCGGCGTCTTCAAGAATTTTTAGTATCTTTTGTTGGGTGTCTACAAGCGCCTGCTTTTCTTTTTCTTCTTTTTCCTGCAGTTTTTCCAGCCTTAAAATGCGAGCGCGCAGGGATTCAATTTCTTTTTTTCTGGTTGCCATATTCGTTTTTTATTCAGATGGTAATTATTGTGTGGGCGAATTTTAAAATGATTCCGGTAAAATTAACAATACTAATGACGATTTCAAATAATAATTACTGAGATACTGTGTAATTAAGAAATTTAATTTCCATAAAAATATATTTTCTTTTAACCGGACTCGAAAATAGCGTGGTTAGTATTTAATTGAATGAGGTACTGATAGCCTGAGATTCGTAATCGATTGGCCGTTTAGTTTGGTCTGTGGTGTTGAATAACCTAGTTAATGAGAAATGAATGTGCTGACAATCTTTATGTGGGGATGAACGGCTTGAGTGCATACAATCCGATTGCCTGTACATTACACGAGCATTATCAGCTTGCAGTAATCAAGCAGGCCAGGCTGATTTTACTGTGGCGCGATGAGGATGGTGTCGAGCGCAGGGAGCGCATTTGCCCGATAGATGTCTATACACGGAGCAAGGCAGAATATCTTCTTGCTGCTACGGAAAACAGCGCAGAACTCGAAATCCGATTAGATTGGATTCGTGAAGCGAGATGGGCAATTGATGGTAAATTACTGGGCGTATAACTATGTAGTCAATTAACCGTCTTGGCAAAATATTCATTCTATCTATCTGATATATATAAACAAGAATGCACTGAAGCCGCATATAAGTGGAAAATTTCAGGAAAGTTGTTCCGGGACGCAATTCGTTGATCTGTGGTAGTTTCACCTCATAAGGCTACATGAGGTGCGGTGCGATGAAAGAGGTAGATTTCAGTACGCTCGATTTTGACTCTATGAGTCTGATGGCGAAAGATGATCCAGCCGAGTTTGAGCGACTGCGCCAGTCGGCAATTGATGAGCTCATCGAGAGTGCGCCAAGAGAGCGCCAGCAGCGCTTAAGATGTCTTCAGTGGCGTATCGATCAGGAGCGACGCAACTGCAGTCCTTTAAGCGCCTGCCTGAAGATCTCTAAAATGATGTGGGATCACCTGGTGAGTTCTGAGGGTCTATTGGGCCTTCAGCAGCGCAAGTTGTTTGCGGATGCCAGGGCCGACCACGAGACGGCCAGGGTCATCCGTTTTCCCGTACTTACGCACCGTCACTGAGGTCTTGCTTGCCTTGGTGCAGGAATTCTTATAATATTGCGCGCCTTCGCAATGCCCCTTAAAGGGCGGTAATCTATTTTTGAGTGGTCTGTGTATGAAAGCGGATATCCATCCTAAGTATGAGGATATAAAGGTCGTTTGCAGTTGTGGCAATGAGTTTGTCACCCGTTCGACGCTGGGTGAAAAAGAACTTCATGTTGAGGTTTGTTCCTCCTGCCACCCTTTTTACACCGGTAAACAAAAGATTGTTGATACCGCCGGTCGGGTTGATAAGTTCCGTAAGAAATACCAGCGCTGAGTCACTGGCTGTGGCGCTTGCCGCAAGCGTTACATGGTGAGTGTAGGGATGAAATTCACTAAAAAGGCCCCGCTTAGCGGGGCCTTTTTAGTGATTCCCGGTCTACTTTCTTTCTTTTATACATCGATTTCAGCAGCTGTCTGCAGCGTTTTAAAACAGGGAACGCCGGTCGAGGTTGTCTTCGCCTACGACGGCGACACCCTACAGCTGGCAGATGGCCGTAAAGTCAGATTGATTGGTATCAATACGCCCGAAATCGGCCGTCAAGGCCAACCGGACGAGTCCGGGTCGGTGGCCGCTAAACAGCGGCTGACTGCGATCTTAAGAGCCAGCAACAACCAAATCTTCCTTAAGGCCGGGACTGAACTGCAGGACCGCTATAAGCGATATCTGGCGCACCCCTACAACACTCAAGGTCGTAATATTACTGAGATGCTGCTCAGTGAAGGTTTGGGGTATGCGGTTCAAATTCCACCGAACCTCTCTGGTCTTGAGTGTTACAGGGAGGCGGAACAGTCTGCCAGGGCAAGGCGTCTGGGGGTCTGGAAGCGGAGCATTCATGCGCTGGACGTGAACGATATGAATGGTCAGGAAGAAGGTTTTTTTCATATCCAGGGTGAGGTTGGACGGATAGGTAAGAGCCGGCGTTCACTTTGGTTGAATCTCAAGTCGGGCCCGTCACTGCGTATCGACTGGTCAGACTGGCATCTATTCAGCAAATGGCGCATGGATGAGTTGGAAGGCAGGCGGCTAGCGGTGCGCGGCTGGGTCTACCACCGTAATGGCCAACAGCGCATGCAGGTGCAGCATCCCGCCTCCGTCGAGTGGTTGGACAAGGAAACCTGAAAAATAATTATTTCCACAGGGTGTTCCGCCCTTTAACTGTCAAGTGTGAATAGGCTAATCTAGCCACCCAACCAATTATCGGCTTGCCTTAGTTGCGAGAGCCATTCCGGCGCTCGAGGAAGAGCGGGTCAAAGCTAAAACAACCCAGGAGTAGCCAAATGCCCAAATCTATTGGAATTCTGACCGCAGGTGGTGATAGTCCGGGGCTCAATGCAGCCATCCGGGGCGTCGGAAAGGCTGTGCAGGGTTCCTATGACATGCAACTGATAGGCTTCAGGGACGGGTTTCGCGGCCTGGTTGAAAACCGAATTATTCGTCTGGATAGCGGCATGCTGTCAGGGATTCTTACCAAGGGCGGGACCATTCTCGGCACCAGTCGGGATAAGCCTCACCGCATGATGTTCAACGGTAAGAGGCAGGATATGACGGATGTGATCGTTGAAAACTATGCAGCTAACCAACTGGATGCCCTGGTTTGCGTGGGGGGCGGGGGAACACAGAAAAATGCCCTGCAGTTGGCAGAAAAAGGTTTGAATATCATAACGCTGCCTAAAACGATCGATAATGACGTTGCGTATACCGATACAACGTTCGGGTTTGATACCGCGTTAGGCATTGCGACCGATGCCATCGACCGATTGCACAGTACCGCACATAGCCACCATCGGATTATCGTGGTTGAGATAATGGGGCATCGCGCCGGCTGGTTGGCCCTCGGCGCAGGCATTGCAGGCGGCGCAGATGTCATTCTGTTGCCTGAGATCGGCTACAAAATAGAAAGCGTGGCCGATGCAATCAGAGGCAGGGTGCAAAGTGGCAAGCCCTTCAGTATCGTGGCTGTGGCGGAAGGGGCACTGCCTGAAGATCAGAGTAAGCGACTCAAGGCGGCTCAGGAGCTCAAACTGTCGGCCACCGATAAAAAAGAGCGGAAGCGCGCGAAGCTGGAACTGGCAGAGCTGGTGGTGGCCAACGACCACCATACGGTTAAGCTGGCGCGGCAGTTGGAGGAGCTGACGGGGCTGGAGTCAAGGGTCACGATCCTTGGCCACCTGCAGCGAGGCGGCACCCCCTCAGCGGCTGACCGGCTGCTGGCCACGCGACTCGGCACCGCTTGTGCCGACCTGATCCATGATGGTCAGTTTGGCGTGATGGTCGCTTCTCAGGGTGAGCGGGCAGTGCCGGTCCCGCTGACAGAGGTGGCGGGTAACAAAAAACTGGTGCCTATGGATCATCCTTGGGTCATCAGTGCAAAAAGAGTAGGCACGGCTTTTGGCGACTGAGCGCATCTGGAGCGGGGTGCGTATAATTTAGTCACGTCAATGAGCATTTTATGGCCTTAATATTGACCGCCATCAATAGATGATGCTGGTTTCCACTCAGAGCGTTAGAGGTTCGATGTTAAAATTCCACTCAGGAAATTATTTTGATTAAGGAATGGCCATGAGCACCCCAGCAAGCGAAATGTATACATTGATTGCAAACCCGCAAATGATCAAGGATTCACCTCTTGGGAGAGAGCTGAGTTCTGCGCAGTGTGAAAAATTAGCGGAGGTAGTCGCCGTACTTGGTCTGAAAGACGGTGAGTATCTTCTGGAAGAGGCCCACCAGGACGAGACCCTGTATGTGATCGTGGATGGGCGTCTGGAAGTGGTCAAGTGCACCTCGCTGGATGACTGCGTGTCCCTGCAATTACTGAGGCAGGGCGATATGGCGGGAGAACTGGGCTTTATTGACGGGCAGCCGCATAGCGCCGGACTGCGTGCTTTGAGTAATTGCACGGTATTCAGTCTCGATAAACGCGATCTAGAGGCATTTCTCGAGTCAGATCCCGAATTGGTTTACAAAGTGATGCGGTCGATTATCCGTACAGTGCATGTGATTCTGCGCAACATGAACCTGCAGCATGTGGAGATGGCGAACTACATCAGCAAGCAGCACGGGCGCTATTGAGCCGCATATTTCCCTTCCGGGAGCGTGCGGACCATTCTTCCGGTTGTATTTTGTGAGTAAGCGCTTACATCTGACTTGAAGCCTTTTAGTACAGTCCGCCCCCACGAGTTGCGGGCTGCAGCAGGCGATGGATGATCAGGCAGGGGAAAAATTCCCGGCTGCAAATCCTTTCATTGCTTGATGCCTTCCCTTTCAGCGGTAAAATCCCCTGACCACCCAGCGTCACTATATTGATGCCGCTGGTCGAGCGGGCGAACTGCAGGCTCATAAACGGGTCTCAGTATAGAATCCGCGTTGGCTTGCACGGGATTTTTTACCCCTAATCCATTCAGGAGGAGAAAATGAAAAAAATTTTGTTGGGTTGTTTGTTGCTCGGTTTTTCAGGTCTTGCCATGTCAGAGGTCGTGGGTAAGCCGGTCGAGTACCAGGCCGGTGATTCCGTCTTAAAAGGATATCTAGCTTACGATGATGCGCTTGCGGGCAAGCGTCCTGGCGTTCTCGTAGTGCATGAGTGGTGGGGACACAATGAATATGCCCGTAAGCGGGCTGAGATGTTGGCTGCTCAGGGTTACACTGCGCTGGCTGTGGATATGTATGGGGATGGCAAGCAGGCCAGTCATCCGGAGGATGCGGGACGCTTCGCCGGTGAAGTGAAGAAGAACATGGGGGAAGCCACCCTGCGGTTTCTCGCCGCGGATAACTTTCTGCAAGCGCAGGACACAGTGGATCCCGCTAAAATCTCCGCTATCGGTTACTGCTTCGGTGGCGGTATCGTTTTAGAGATGGCGCGCAGGGGGGTGGACCTGGATCTGGTGGCCAGTTTTCATGGCAGTCTGGGAACTGAGTCTCCAGCCAAGTCCGGTGCTGTCAAAGCCCGCGTGTTGGTCTACAACGGGGCAGACGATCCTTTTGTCAAACTGGAGCAGGTCGAAAAATTCAAGGCCGAGATGGAGAGCGCCGGAGTTGACTACAGCTTTATCGATTACCCTGGGGCGAAGCACTCATTCACCAATCCGGGCGCCGACCAGTTCGGCAAGCAGTTTAATCTGCCATTAGCCTACAACAAGGAGGCGGATGAAAAGTCGTGGGATTCACTGCTCGATGAGTTGAATTCCAGATATCAGCCCTGATTTCAGGTGTCAGGTCCGGGGTTTGCTGGTGAAACCCTGGGCCCTCAGCAGTCATCATCCCGTAGTGCCTCGACAGATAGATGCTCATCATCACATGCCACGCTCAAAGTGATCGGGCGGCAGCAGACAGCACAATCTTCGATATACTGTTGCTGATCTGTGCTGCAATCGATGAGAATTTCTATGCTTTCACCGCAATAGGGGCAGCGGATAAATCGGGATTCCAGTGCATTCATTGAAAAAAGACCAGGCCCAAGGCTAACAGAAAAAGAATCCAGAACAGCACCGCGTAGGGAGCTGGATGGTTCTCTGTGCGGTAGCCCCTGGCAAATGCCTCGGGAAATCCGAAGCCTGCGAAGTTGGCGATCAGCCGATAGTAGATGATACCCAGGAGTAAAATCAGCAAGGCGAAGCTTTGTCCCAGGGCTTTATCGAAATCATCCCGCACAAAAAGGTACAGGGTTGTGAAGAGATAAAGTCCGATGGCGATTTTCTGGTGTCTGTCGAGATGCACGGGCATTTGGCCTGAGTGACTGTTATTACCCCTATGAGTTTGTCAGAAATTTAAACTAATCCAAAATCCAGTTGCAGCTTCGCTTGTGAAACCTGTGTTGGTTGACATGGTAGGATGCGCTCAAGTGGTTTTCAGTTCTAAATAAACAAAATGGATAATCAGCATTTCGACACGATAATTATTGGTAGCGGCCCAGGAGGGGAAGGCGCCGCCATGAAGCTGGCCAAAGCAGGCCAGCAGGTTGCTGTGGTGGAGTCCTATAAGGAAGTGGGTGGCGGTTGTCTGCACTGGGGAACAATCCCGAGCAAGGCGTTACGTCAGAATATTCAGATGCTGGCGGATTACCGCCGCAACCCGCTCTTCCAACTCACCGATTACCAGTTGGATGTGGACTATCCTCAATTACTCCAGGCAGCCGAAGCGGTAATTCAGGAGCAGGTCAGTACGGCCAATCGTTATTACAACCGTAATCAGATCAAGGTGATACATGGCTATGCCCGTCTGATCGACCCGCATGTCGTTGAAGTGACCGAGAATAGTGGCAAGCTGCTGGGCTTTTCAGCGGATAATCTGATCATTGCCAGTGGTTCAAGGCCTTATCACTCGCCGGATATCGATTTTACTCATCCCCGTATCTGCGACAGTGACAGCATACTGCGCTTGGATCACACGCCGGCTACCCTGATTATTTATGGCGCCGGGGTGATCGGTTGTGAATACGCCTCGGTATTCTGCAATCTAGATGTCAAGGTCAATCTGGTAAATACCCGTGACCGCCTGCTCTCATTCATGGATGACGAGATCACTGATGCCCTAAGTTACCATCTGCGCCAGCAGGGAACGATAATTCGGCATGATGAGGCCTATGAGCAGGTTGAGCCCACTGATGATGGCGTGATCCTGCATTGCAAGTCCGGCAAGAAGATCAAAAGTGATCTGCTGTTATGGGCCAATGGCCGCGCTGGCAATACTCGCGACATGGGGCTGGAAGCGATCGGGATCGCAATCAACAAGCGGGGCCAGATAGAGGTCAATGAGCGATATCAGACCAGTCAGCCGCACATCTACGCTGTAGGGGATGTGGTGGGTTACCCGGGCTTGGCCAGCGCCAGTTACGATCAGGGACGCTTTGCCGCCACCCTGATTGCGGATGGTGAGGCGGACTGGAGACTGATCAAGGATATTCCCACTGGCATCTACACCAGCCCGGAAATCAGCTCAGTGGGGCGCACTGAACGCGAGCTCACGGAGCAGAAGGTCCCCTATGAAGTGGGGCAGGCAAGTTTCAATACCATCGCCCGCGCACAGATCTGCGGCCATACCGTGGGTATGCTGAAGATCCTGTTTCATCGCGATACCCTGGAAATGCTGGGTATCCACTGTTTTGGCGAAGGCGCTACTGAGATCATCCATATCGGTCAGGCGATCATGTCGCAGTCGGGAGAGGCGAATAACCTGCGCTATTTTGCGGAGACCACCTTCAACTATCCGACCATGGCTGAGGCGTATCGGGTGGCGGCGTTGAATGGTTTGAATCGTCTCTTTTAATGCTTTGCCATTATTGACAACTGTATGCTGAAATTTTCATGTCTTCTTTTATTGTGTGATCAATGAACCACTCCTTAAGAAAGCCAATTATATCTTCAGCCGGTAACAACGATTCATTGAATAGACCAATCTTCCCATGTAACTGGTTGAGCAGATGGAAATGCTGTTTGCTGTGTAGTTCCAGATCTGGGTAGTTAATTTTATACATGAAATTTTCCTCACTCAGGAAGTGAAATTGTGTGTATTTCACCAACTCGCTGAGTAGGCTCAATGTATATTTAACATCAGTGACGTTTGTTAAATCAGATTCCAACCTGTTTATTAAATCAACAAAGTAATGGTGTTGCAGATCTATCTCTTCGATACCGACCTGATAGTAACTGCGCCAAATAAGTTGCTTCGTCATGTCTTTGTTACTGACAGTCGTGATGTGTGTGATGCTGTGGGATAGATCTCTGATTCAATAGATTTGCCATCGTTTGACCCATCTCTGCGGGTGAGCGTACAACATGAACTCCGGCAGATTCCAGAGCATTGAATTTGGCATCGGCAGTACCCTTGCCGCCACTGATGATCGCTCCAGCATGCCCCATGCGCTTTCCGGGAGGGGCCGTGACGCCGGCGATATAGGCTACAACAGGCTTACTGACATGGTCCTGAATATATGCTGCTGCCTCCTCTTCAGCTGAACCGCCAATCTCCCCAACCATGATGATGCCTTCTGTCTGCTCGTCCAGTTCAAACAACTGCAGGCAATCAATAAAACTGGTTCCGCTGATTGGATCCCCACCCAGGCCAACGCAGGTGCTCTGGCCAAGACCGGACAGCGTTGTCTGGTTGACTGCTTCATAGGTAAGGGTGCCGGAACGGGAGATGATCCCTACCCTGCCCTGCCGGTGGATCGAGCCTGGCATGATGCCGATCTTGCATGCTCCCGGGGTGATGATACCCGGACAGTTAGGGCCGATCAGGCGAGCTTCATAGGATTTCAATGCCTCTTTAACTTTCAGCATATCCAGAATAGGGATGCCTTCGGTGATGCAGGCAATGATTTTAATCCCGGCGTCTGCTGCTTCAATAATGGCGTCAGCGGCGAATGGAGGTGGTACGTAGATCATGCTGGCATCAGCGTTGGTTGACTCGACAGCATCGTGCATGGTGTTGAAGACGGGACGATCGAGATGTTTCTGTCCCCCTTTCCCCGGGGTCACTCCACCGACCAGGTTGGTGCCGTAGGCTATCGCGTGCTCAGAATGGAAGCTGCCCTGCTTGCCCGTAAAGCCCTGGCATATGACTTTGGTGTGTTTGTCTACGAGAATGCTCATGATCCTAATCCTGTTAACTTGTGTCTCAGCCTGCAGCGGCAATGGCTTTTTGAGCGGCTTCGGTAAAGTTGCTGGTGATAATAAAATCGAGTCCGCTCTCATTTAACATTTTCAGTCCCTGTTCTGCATTGGTGCCTTCCAGTCTGACGACTACCGGTACAGACACGCCGGCCTTTTTCGAGGCGCTTATAATTCCTTCAGCGATCAGATCGCAGCGGACAATGCCACCAAAGATGTTAACCAGGATGGTCTTGACTTTGTGGTCGGAGAGGATGAGCTTGAATGCTTCGGTGACGCGTTCGGCGGTGGCGCCTCCCCCCACATCGAGAAAATTTGCGGGCTCACCACCATGCAGCTTAACCAGATCCATGGTGGCCATGGCCAGGCCGGCGCCATTCACCATGCAGCCGATGTTGCCCTCCAGGGTGATGTAGTTGAGGTCGTGTTGGGCGGCAGCAGCCTCTTTTTCATCCTCCTGACTTGAGTCGCGCATGGCCAGAATGTCCTGGTGTCTATAGAGGGCATTGCTGTCAATGTTGAGTTTTGCATCAAGGGCGATGAGTTCTCCTGAGGCTGTCACGATCAATGGGTTGATCTCGATCAGGCTGACATCTTTATCCAGATAAAGCCTGAACAGCCCCATCATGATTTGTGAGAACTGCTTGATCTGGTTTCCCGCGAGGCCGAGCCCAAAAGCCAGCTTACGACACTGATAGGGCAGCAGTCCGGTAGAGGGATTGACCAGGGTTGTGAGGATCTTGTCAGGTGTCTCGGCAGCTACCTCCTCTATATTCATACCGCCGGCACTAGAGGCCATGAATGCGATGCGGGAGTGAGCCCGATCAAGCAGTGCACCTAGGTAGAGTTCCCGGTCGATATCACTGCCCTGCTCTACCAGTACCTGGTGTACGGGCAAGCCGCCAGGGCCAGTCTGTCTGGTGATCAGTGTCATGCCGAGCATCTCTTCCGCTGCCGCTTCTGCTTCATCCAGGGTTCTGGCGAGTTTTACGCCGCCTGCTTTGCCGCGGCCCCCCGTATGCGCCTGGGCCTTGATCACCCAGAAATTGCCTCCCAGCTCTTGTGCGGCAGCCCTGGCGCCATGAGGGCTGGAAACGGCTTTGCCGTTGGGTACGGGGATGCCGTAGTCAGAAAAAAGCCCTTTAGCTTGATACTCGTGCAAGTTCATAGTGCGTTCCGTTCATGGCGAGAATGTAACAGGGTCCAAATCTCACCAGTTTAGTCTGTTGCAAGAAGCTTGTGTTAAACAGGTGGAATCGTTAGTGGATTTCGATATGGAGGTTTACGCGAAAAGGAGGGGTGAGGAGGCTGTAATCATATGGTTCACCTAAATTTAAGGGCTATATTCAAATCGCTAAAATCAGCATAATGAGACTGCAACTAATTGATTCTGTATTATTTTTGCTGAAGCGCACCATGTTTGCTAGAGTCGTTGTCTATTTTGCGCGTTTTTTGTGCGTGACCATGTTGTCGGCGTTATTTCTTATAGGGTCAAGACGCTGTTTTTGCTCGGTCCGGTGAGTCGGCTGCCGGGCTGAATTCAATATCCAGTAGTGTCAGGAAGTTGGTTTTTCATGAAAATCGGGCACCAAACAGCTTATGCTGGATAACGAAAATATCTCAAATGATAGCGATTTGTCGCTATTGGTGTCTAGTGGGTGTAATTGCGCCATGAACAGCCTCTTCCCTATTTGCACTGCTGTTGCCGGGTGTTTATGCCTCATAGGGCAAAGGAGTGGTCTTTGCTAGAATCCTTTGAGGTGGATGGTTTTTATTGTTTGTATAAGACGTTCTGAAGGCTATTTGCTCAAACAGACGCAGAATATCTGATTGCTTAATCAGTATTGTGTTGGTTAGCTATATTTTTGGTATGAATAATGCGCATCATATCAGGCCTGCTCTGAGATTTGGTGTGCGTGGAGAGCGAAAATGAATCGAGTCACTATCATAGGCGCTGGCATGGTAGGTGAAACCACTGCACAGATATTAGCGGAAGCTGAACTCTGTCGTGAACTGATACTGATTGACATCCGGGAGGATGCCCCGCAGGGTGTGGCGCTGGATGTGATGCAAACATCCAGTTTTTTTAATTTCGACACGCGGGTGATTGGATCGAATGATCCATCCGCTATGGCAGGGTCGGAGCTGATTATCATTACAGCTGGAGTCCCCCGGAAGCCCGGGATGTCTCGGTCAGATGTGTTGAGTGTCAATTTAGGGATCATCGATGGAATCGTTGATAATGCTCTTGAGTATGCGCCAAATGCGATGATATTGATGGTGACCAACCCGGTAGATGTTTTGACCTACCGAGTTTGGCAGCGAACACGCTGGCCGCGTCACAGGGTTTTCGGGCAGGCGGGCGTGCTGGATGCTTCGCGTATGGCCAGTTTTATCGCCATGGAGACAGGATTCTCCTCACGTGATATTACAACAATTGTATTGGGCGGACATGGGGATACGATGGTGCCGTTGCCGCGTTTCTGCACGATTAATGGTATACCGCTGAGGCAGTTTATCAGTGATGATAAACTCCAGGCGATTATCGAGCGTACGAGGAATGGTGGAGCAGAGATCCTTTCGTTGAGAAAGACCAGCAGCGCTTATGATGCACCTGCTGCTGCAGTGGCGACGATGGTGGATGCTATTGTCAATAACCGGCGCAGAATTCTGCCGGCAGTTGCGCTATTGGAAGGTGAATATGGCCAGCAGGCTTTGGCTATGGGTGTTCCCTGTGTGCTCTCTGAGCAAGGAGTGGAAAGAATTGTTGAATTAGATCTAAATGACGATGAGTGGGACTTGTTCAATACCTCTGCCCGAACGGTTCGTCAGGATATTGAGCGAATTCAAGATTAGTTACCGGCGCTGAGATTTATAAGTGCCAATGCTTAAAGCGTAGTATTGGCATCATTAATAGTGAGTAGAGGAGTAAGTAATGGCAGAAGAAAAAACATTCACGTTGATAAATGATGAAACAGGCCAATCGGTCAAGTTGCCTGTAAGAGAGTCTGTGCAGGGACCTGCTGCTATCGATGTTTCTTCGCTCTACAAGGATGCTGGAGTATTCACCTATGATCCTGGTTTCATGTCAACGGCCAGCTGCCAGAGTAAGATTACCTATATTCAAGGTGAAGAGGGTTTACTTGAGTATCGGGGATATCCCATCGAGCAGTTGGCGGAGAATGGTGATTTTGTAGAGACTGCATACCTTTTGCTCTATGGCGAACTGCCGACAGCGACAGAGCTTGCCGGGTTTGATCACGAGATTTCCCACCACACCATGCTCAACGAAACCCTGAAGAACTTCTTCAATGGCTTTCACTACAATGCGCATCCCATGGCAATCATGGTCGGTGTGGTTGGTTCCCTTTCCGCCTTCTATCACGACTCGCTGGATATCAATGACCCACAGCAACGGGAGGTTGCCGCACATCGACTGATTGCGAAGATGCCCTCTATTGCGGCAGCCAGCTACAGGCACAATATTGGTGCGCCTATTGTCTATCCGCGTCACCGGCTTTCATACTGCGCAAATCTGCTGCACATGATGTATTCCACTCCTTGTGAGGAGTATGAGCCGGATCCTGTCGCAGAAAAAGCCATGAATCTGTTGTTCATTTTGCATGCAGATCATGAACAGAATGCCAGTACCTCTACGGTACGTCTGGCGGGCAGTTCGTTGGCTAATCCGTTTGCCTGTATCGCAGCAGGTATTGCTTCACTCTGGGGGCCGGCGCATGGCGGCGCCAATGAGGCGGTGCTGGATATGCTCGCTGAAATAGGTGATGTTTCTCAGATAGATAAATATGTCGCTAAGGCAAAGGACAAGGATGATAGCTTCCGGCTGATGGGCTTCGGACATCGGGTCTATAAAAAGTACGATCCTCGAGCGAATATTATTCGCGATGTCTGTCATGAGGTACTGGATAGGCTGGCCGATGAAAATAATCCGCTGTTTGAGCTCGCGCAGCGTTTGGAAGAGATTGCACTCAGCGATGAATATTTTATAGAGCGGAAACTCTATCCCAATGTGGATTTTTACTCAGGTATCATCTATCGGGCGCTGGGTATTCCGAATAACATGTTTACGGTTATGTTCGCCATTGCTCGCACTGTGGGTTGGGTCGCGCACTGGATGGAGATGATGAGTGATCCGCGCCAGAAAATCGGGCGCCCAAGACAGGTTTATAAAGGGCATGCCAGGCGGGACTACATTTCTATCAATCAACGCTGATTGAGGAGTTTCTCCAGTCGCTGGATAGTCGCGCCTTTAATCGGGCGATTATCCTGTGGCCCAACTGGTTGATTGTTTCGAGTGTTATCTGGAAGAACGAGCAATTCAAAGAGATCCCCGTCAGCTGTAAAGCGGAAACTTGGCGTGTTTTTGCGGCTCCCATCAGCAAATTTTATCGAATAATCCTTTTCATGCCAGGGGATATGCAATTCCATTAGACTGAAAGCGACCTCTTCAGGTGTGGTTGCGAACAGGTGGAGCCGGATTTGGCTGTTATTGTCTGCTGTGCCTTCATATACCGGACCTACTAGCAGCGGCTTGAATTGTTTCATGGCCTTCATGGCCTGTAGTGCGGCATTACGCATTTTTTCCACCACTGTTTGCTGTTCGATGCCGCGAAATAGTCGTTGTTGCTCCCTCAGTGCGGCGTCAATTTCCTCGCGAGCAGGCATCAGTCGTTTGTTATTGATGCCAAGCCGAGCTGCAGCCTTATGAACGGCATAGTTCTGATCATCCAATCGGCTGTCCGTCAGGATTCTTGCGGCTTCATAAGCAATGAGGCGCTGGATTTCGCGTTTTCCGTCTTTCATCCAGAGTTAAAACGGGTCTTCTGCGGGATCGACGGTTAAAGGTGTGGTGGCGCTGTTATCAGAGGATCCCGCCACTGTTGTCGGCGGTTTGGGCGCGTAAGCCTCACGAAAAACTTCATAAATTGCATTTTTCTGGCCACTGCCTACGGGTTTTCCGGTGTCAATATCGATTCGCATGGTGATCATACCGGGAGGCTGCTCAGGCAGGGTTTCCTTAATACCGTCAAGAGCGACTCTCATGTAGTCAATCCAGGCGGGCAGGGCAGCTCGTCCCCCCACTTCACCGCGACCGAGTGGTGAGGCGTCATCAAAACCAACCCAGGTGATGGCAACATGATGGCGGTTAAAACCATTGAACCAAGCGTCACGTTGATCATTTGTGGTGCCTGTTTTCCCTGCCAGGTCTTTTCGGCCCAATGTTCTGGCTAGTGTGGCTGTGCCATGCTGAATTACATCCCGCATCATGGAGTTCATCAGGTAATAATTCTGTTCAGTGATTACTCTTGGCGCACAGGGGGCCGGAATTGTTTCCAGGGTGTCGTTATTCTCAGTAGTGGATGTGGGTGGATGAGTCGTTATGGCATTCTCGCAAACCTGTGAAGGGTTGCTTTTGAAGATAACCTTGTTTTTGTCGTCTTCGATGCGTTCAATATAAAACGGTACAATGTGGTAGCCACCGTTGGCTAGAACCGCATACCCTTCCGCCATTTGCAGTGGCGTAACTGCACCGCTGCCCAGGGCTAATGACAGATCGTTGGGAAGTTCGTCTTTGAGGAAACCAAAGCGGGCTATATAATCTAACGTTGTTTTTACACCTATATCCCTTAATAAGCGTATGGATACTAAGTTGCGTGAGTGGGTCAGGGCGTAGCGCAGGCGTGTGGGACCAAAGAATTTCCCGCTATAATTTTCCGGCCGCCATGTGGCTTCAAGGCTGGGATCATCGAATACGACTGGCGCATCGTTGATCAGACTGGCTGCGGTGTATCCCTGCTCAAGGGCGGAAGAATAGATGAATGCTTTGAATCCGGAGCCTGGTTGACGTTTGGCCTGAGTGACTCGGTTGAATTTACTTAGATAAAAATCATATCCGCCCACTAAGGCGCGGATAGAGCCATTATCGGGTGAAACTGAGATGAGGGCACCTGCTACCTTGGGTATCTGTGCCAGGCGCCAGTATTGCTCTCCATTATCCGGTGTTTCTCGATAGATTCGAATCAAGTCACCTTGTTTTAGGATCTCAGTGGCGCTTTTGGGTTTTGGTCCCTGATGGTCCTGGTCCTGGTGGATTCGCGCCCAGGAGAGGCCCTGCCAATCCAGCATAATTGCTTGGCCGTCGGCGGTTAGTATGTCCACCGATTTTTCATTCGTCCTGGTTACAATCGCGTTTGTCAAACTGGCTACCTGTTGCATCTCGCTCAGGTGCGCTTGTAATTCATCATGAGTTTCAGTGTCGTTAATATCATGATGTCCTGCTGCGCCACGATATCCGTGCCGCTTGTCATAGTTTTGTAATGACTTGCGGACGGCTAGATTGGCCGCCTCCTGTAAGCGGCTATCAAGGGTTGTAAAGACACTGTATCCAGTGGTGTAGGCTTCATCAGCAAATAATTTGACGGCCTCCGCTCTCGCCATCTCTGCTATGTATGGTGCGTCAATTTCATTTTGTGCTTGATGGAGAGATGCCGTGATGGGTGCTGTAACTGCATCATCATATTGTGTTTTTTGGATATAATTCAAATCGAGCATACGCCGTAGAACATAATTTCTGCGGATCAATGCACGTTCGGGATTGGTTACAGGGTTAGATCTGGACGGGGCTTTGGGCAATCCGGCAATCATTGCAACTTCTGAAAGCTCAAGTTTTTCTATCGGCCTGCCGTAATAGATCTTAGATGCGGCGCCTATGCCATATGAGCGGTGCCCGAGATAGATTTTATTGAGATAGAGTTCGAGTATCTCTTGTTTGGAAAGCAGGTGTTCGATCTTCAGGGCAAGAAATATCTCATTGAGTTTTCGGGTATAGGTTTTTTTGCTGCTGAGAAAGAAGTTTCTTGCAACCTGCATCGTGATTGTACTGCCGCCTTGGCGGCGCTCTCCGGTCAGGAGAAGTTGAATTGCAGCTCGAATCAGACCCTGGTAATCGACGCCAGGGTGCTCGAAAAAGCGATCATCTTCAGCGGCAAGGAAGGCTTGGATGACTTGCTCTGGGATCTGTGTGTATTCAAGAGGCTCCCGGCGTTTTTCACCGAATTCGGCAAGTAGTTTTCCGTCACTAGTGTAGATGCGTAAAGGCACCTGCAAGCGGATATCTTTCAGGGCATCGATTGATGGTAGATCGGATTCCAGATGGAGATAGGCAGTGAAGAGCGCGCCAGCGCCGATAGCAAAAAGGCCAAGAAAGAGAATAGCGGCGTACTTGATTAATTTGTAGAGCAGCTTCATTGCGCGAGATCAAAGGTTTTATGAAAAGGTAAAGTGATCAGTGAAAATCGATATGGTAACAAAATTAGCAAATGTTTATCGTCACAATTTTTTAAAAAATTACTTCACAAAAAAATCATTTACTGCTATACAGTTACTAAATATATTTAAAGGAAATCCTCGTTATTTTTGGCCGCACATCATGTTAAATATGTAGGAAAACCCAATGTTTTTCTTAGGAAGAAAAAAACCACCTCTGGTCGGTATTGATATCAGTTCCACGGCAGTGAAATTGCTGGAGCTGTCGCAAACTTCTGGGCGAGCAGGCTCCAGCTATCGGGTGGAGGCGTACAGTGTTGAGCCTTTGCCCTCAAATGCTGTTGTGGAGAAGAATATTGCTGAAGTCGATGCGGTGGGGGAAGCTATCCGTGCTGCACTCAAACGCTCTGGTTCCAAGGCAAAGAATGCGGCAGTTGCAGTATCCGGTTCGGCCGTAATAACAAAAATTATTTCTATGCCTGCATCACTCTCTGAACAGGATTTGGAAAGTCAGATTCAATTAGAGGCGGACCAGTATATTCCATATCCGCTTGAAGAGGTAAATATCGATTTTGAGGTCTTGGGACCATCTGAGAAAAATCCTGAACTTGTAGATGTGCTATTGGCCGCATCAAGAAGTGAAAATGTTGATGATCGTGTGGCGGCTTTGGAATTGGCAGGTTTGACCGCAGCAGTGGTAGATGTAGAGGCATATGCTATGGAAAATGCCTGTACCCAGTTAGTTGATCAATTGCCTGAAGGAGGAGAGGAGCAAACTATTGCTATTGTTGATGTCGGCGCAACTACAACTACCCTGAATGTATTACATAACAATAAGATCATATACACCCGTGAGCAGAATTTCGGTGGCCGTCAGTTGACTGAAGAGATTCAGCGCCGCTATGGGTTATCTATGGAAGAGGCGGGAATGGCGAAGCGACAGGGAGGGCTGCCAGACAATTATGTCCCTGAAGTGCTAGATCCATTTAAAGAAGCAATGGCTCAACAGGTTAGTCGCTCTCTACAGTTTTTCTTCTCTTCAAGTGCTTATAGCAGTGTTGAACATATCATACTTGCCGGAGGTAGTTCCTCGATCCCAGGAATTGATGACCTGATTGAAGAAAAATTAGGTACATCGGCATCAGTGGCTAACCCTTTTGCAAACATGTCGGTTGCTAACAAGGTAAAGCCTCAGGTGCTGAGTGCGGATGCGCCAGCGTTGATGATTGCATGTGGACTGGCTCTGAGGAGTTTTGACTGATGGCTCGTATTAATTTACTGCCCTGGCGCGAGGCTGAACGAAAGAGGCGTCAACATGAATTTGGTCTGATGGTTTTAGCTGGTGTTGTGATAACCATATTGATTTTGGTTGGAGCACACATGCAGATTGAAAGTCAGATAGATGCTCAAGCACAACGAAACGCTTTTCTACAGAGGGAAATCGATATCGTTGAGCAGCAAATTACTGAGATCAAGGACCTTGGTAAAACCAAGGCCAGTTTGTTGGCTCGTATGAATATTATTCAAGAATTGCAGAGCAGTAGACCCCAAATCGTACACTTGTTTGATGAGATTGTTTCAACGCTGCCGGATGGAGTGTTTCTGGACCATGTAATACAGTCTGGTACGCAAGTTGAGATGGTGGGACAAGCTCAGTCAAATGCACGGGTTTCGTCATTTATGCGAAAAATTGAGGATTCTGCTTGGCTGGGGAATCCAAGTTTAGTCTTTATTGAAAGTAAAGAGTCGACTGGAACAGGTTTAAGCCACTTTAAATTGACTGCAAGTCAGATCTCCCAGGTAGTGGAGGTGGAAAAGTGAATCTTAATGAACTCAATGAACTTGATTTGAGCAATATCGGAGTTTGGCCTGGCCCCGTCAAGCTTGTTTTGGTCTTGTTGGTTTGTGTACTGGTGGGTATTGGGGGTTACTATTTAGATATTGAAGAGCAGCTTAATAGACTTTCGAATATTGAGAAAAGTGAAATCGAATTGCGTAGGACATTCGAGGTCAAGCAAGCCAAAGCCGCAAATCTGGATGCATACAGAAAGCAGCTTGAAGAGATGAAACAATCATTTGGCGCTATGCTTAGGCAATTACCGAATAAGACTGAGGTTGCTGACTTGTTAGTCGATGTATCGCAGACTGGTTTGGCTGCGGGCTTGGAGTTTGAGCTTTTTAAACCTGCGGCTGAAGTGCCCAGAGAGTTTTATGCTGAGCTTCCGATTCAGGTGAAAGTTACAGGCCAATATCATGAGTTCGGTGACTTTATTAGCGGACTTGCCGCGTTGCCAAGAATTGTGACAATTCATGACATCAGGATCAAGGAACGGAAAAAAGATGGGTCGAGCAAGCTTCTTATGTTGGAAGCTACTGCAAAAACCTATCGTTATCTTGATGATGAGGAAGTCCAATGATGCCTTCATTCCTCAAAGTTTATCGTGTAATTCTGATATCTCTGATGGTTGTCGGGCTGGTGAGCTGCGCCAATCCTGATCTGCAGGACCTGAGAAGGTTCGTTGCAGAAAAAAAAGCAAAATCCCCAGGTCGTATAGAACCAATCCCTGAAATAAAACAAATTGAGACATTTCTGTATGAGCATCTAGGTCGCCGTGATCCTTTCATGCCAATGGAAAAGCAGGCTTCGAAAGAAGTGGATGTGGTAGAAAATGGTCTACAGCCAGATTTCAATCGAAGGAAAGAGGAACTAGAAAATTATTCGTTAGATGCATTGCGAATGGTCGGAATTCTAGAGCAATCCGGGGTAACCTGGGGTTTGGTTAAAAGTAAAGAAGGCACCATACACAGGGTTAAAAGTGGTAATTACATGGGCCACAATCACGGCAGAATCATGATGATATCTGAAGATAAGATTGAATTGAACGAGATTATTCAGGATGGTTCTGGCGGTTATAGTGAGCGTCAGGCTTCACTGGTTTTGACAGAGTAGTCAAGAGGAATTTAGAAATGAGAGGTTTGCCAAAGGCAATCAGCGGCTATATAGGTAGCAGCTCTATATTAGGCAGGGTCTTGACGAGGAATTTTATATATCTACTGCTTCTTATTTGGTTTATGCCTGCTTGTGTGTGGGCAGACATCTATTTAAAGGCTATTGATTTCTCTGTATACGATGGAGACAAAGTGCAGCTCAACTTGAAAATGAGTGAGCAGGTGCCTGAGCCAGTGAGTTTTTCGACAGATAATCCTTCCAGAATATCGCTGGATTTCATGGGCGTTAAGAGTGACCTGGGTTACAAGACCAAGCTGATTGGGGCAGGTTCTGCCCATTCGGTTACTGCATTAGAAGCGGGTAATCGAACCCGTGTGGTCATTAACCTTACCAACTCAGTAAGTCATGAGGTAGCGGTTAAGGGTGATCTGGTAAGGGTATTGCTTGGCGATAGTAAGAGATCTACCTCTGTGCCCAATGTCTCTCCAGCAAATGTCACCGGGATCAAAAACAACATCAAGTCAAGCACTGAAAGTTTTGGTATTAACAGTGTTGACTTTAGGCGCGGCAGTTCCGGAGAGGGTCGTGTGTTGGTAACACTTGCTGACCCAACAATACCAGTGGATGTCAGGGAAGAAGGTGGACGTATTATCGTTGAGTTTTTTAAAGCGGCTATTGCCCCATCAATGCTGCAGACACTTGATGTTATTGATTTTGCCACTCCCGTAACCCAGATAGAAACCAGACCGAGTGGCGAAAATACAATTCTAGAAATAACCCCTACGGGTGAATATGACTACCTTGTATACCAGGCTAATGAAGTCTTTGCAGTAGAGGTCAGATCACTGTCTAAACAAGAAAAGGAAGCGCTGCTGAAAGAACGTATGGTTTTTACTGGAGAAAAGCTATCACTAAATTTTCAGGATATTGAAGTTCGCTCAGTTTTGCAGCTGCTGGCGGATTTTACCGGACTTAATCTGGTAACAAGTGATACCGTGAGTGGCCGAATAACTTTACGTTTAAAAAATGTTCCATGGGATCAGGCGCTAGATATCATTTTAAAATCAAAAGGTTTATCTAAGCGACAAACAGATAATGTAATCATGGTTGCGCCGACAGAAGAGATAGCAGCGCGCGAGCAGCTTGAACTGGAATCCCAACAGAAGATAGAAGAGCTTGCTCCATTGCGGTCGGAATTTATTCAGGTCAATTATGCCAAGGCAGGAGATCTGGCTAGCTTGTTAAAATCTGAGGAAAATCGACTGCTTTCAGAGCGTGGGAACGTTACTGTTGATGAACGAACAAATACTATCCTGATTCAGGATACAGTGGCAAAACTAGAGGATATACGCCGCCTTCTATTGAAACTCGATATTCCAGTTCGCCAAGTATTAATCGAGTCACGCATCGTAATTGCGAATAATGACTTCGCAAAAGATCTTGGAGTTCGATTCGGAGCCACCTACAATGGCAGTACTTATAGTGGGGATGATTTCAGTTCTATGCAAATGGTTACCGGGGGAGTGGATGGCTACATAAGTGGCACTAACTCTTTTGTTGGAGGGGTTGAAATCCCAGGAGGCTCAGGTCAGGAGGGTCTGATGGTTAACCTTCCTGTGAACGCGCCATCTGGTGCAATCAACTTCCTGGTGGGAAAGTTGGGGTCCAATTTGCTTCAATTGGAACTCTCCGCCATGCAGAGAGAGGGTAAGGGTGAGATTGTCTCAAGTCCTAGGATCATTACCTCCGATCAAAATCAAGCTTCGATCAAGCAGGGGTTTGAAATCCCTTATCAGGAAGCGAGTTCAAGTGGTGCGACATCGGTGAGTTTTAAAGAGGCAGTTTTGAAGTTGGATGTGACACCACATATTACGCCTGATGATCGTGTGCGGATGGATCTTCAGATCAACAAAGACAGTCCTGACTTTACGAATCTGGTACTAGGCGTGCCTCCCATGGAGACGAGGAAAATCGAGACTACAGTACTTGTGGATAATGGTGAGACGGTTGTTCTGGGTGGCGTATTTGAGCGAACCAAGACAACGGGAACTGAGAAAATACCATTTTTCGGAGACATTCCTTATCTTGGTGTGCTTTTCAGAAGAAATGAAGAGAAGGATGAGAACAAGGAACTGCTGATTTTCGTTACCCCAAAGATCTTGAAGGAGGCCTTGAGCGTACGCTGAAAAGGGCCATGGAACTGGAAGAGGCGCATCCAGAAGGTGCGCCTTTTTTATTGCGTTCGTACCAAGTCAGGCGCGAAGCAAGAAACATGAGGTTCCTTAAACCGGATATTCGCAAAGCCCACGATTGAGGAGAGGGCGCGTGGGATGGAGTCTAACTGGTATTTGTGCCTGTAGGATCGTCAGGATAGGTCTGAAAGCGAAAAAGCCTGGTGTATTAAAGTGCTGGGTCATAAGGTGTGTTGTTCCCTCGTGGGTGGATTGGCGCATGACTAGAAAAACTTTCATCAGTGGTTAGATGTAGATCAGAAATCCAGCGTCAACATGAAGAAGGTTTGGTGTCTTACACAGGTAGATCTGAAACAAATCTGAAATCTGGGTATTGATGACAGGCTGATTTTGTGTGCAGTCAAATCGATTCATGGACCTTATTTGGGAGGAGAAGCCTTGCAGATGTATTCTGTAAGACAGATATCCTGTTTTGTGATTTGAGGTTTAGTGTCATAAAAAGGTGGTAAGCGGCGAACCAATTAAATGTACTGCCGTACTGTGTAATCCGCAGCTATGGGCGAGAAGTGCATTGGCGCACATCCAATCCTGATTAATCATGTTGCATAACCTGATATTCCAGTATTTATTTGCTGATTTTATGTGGTATTTTTTTAAGGTGAACTTGCGCTAATGGCCAACTCTGACTTATCTTCCACCCATGAATCGTAAACAGAACTTATTTATCATTGGTCCCATGGGTGCAGGTAAAACTACTGTCGGGAAGCAACTATCACGCGTGCTAGGTATGGAATTCATTGATTCAGACCAAGAAATTCAGCGCCGTACGGGAGTCGATATCCCAACTATTTTTGAATTTGAAGGGGAAGAGGGTTTTCGAGTTCGAGAAAGGACAGTGATTGATGAACTGACATCAAAAGACGGGGTTGTGCTAGCGACCGGAGGCGGAGCTGTCTTGGACGCGGACAACCGCCGGGTGCTTTCGTCGAGAGGATTTGTCATCTATCTCCACTGTAGTCCGGAACAGCAATTTGAACGAACATTTCGTGACCGGAATCGCCCGCTTATCCAGACGAACGATCCATTGGCAAAACTTAAAGGCCTTATGCAGGAGCGTGAACCCTTATATCGACAAACTGCGGATTTAGTCGTCATCAGTGAGCGTAGAAATGCTCAGGCTGTGGTGCGAGAGATTCAGGCCGAGTTAGATTCGATTGGCTAATTGTGGGTTTAAAAAATTAAGTTAGGAGTGATTTTGAGTACTGTGTTGACAGCTCTTGAAGTTGAATTGGGGGATAGAAGCTATCCGATCTATATTGGCGCTGGGGTTTATCAAAAAGCCGATATTTATCAAAAGCATATTAGCGGGAGTCAGGTGATGGTGGTGTCAAATGAGACCATTGCTCCACTCTATCTTCAGGGTACACTAGAGGCTTTGGATGGCTTTGATGCGAAAAGTGTCATTTTACCAGATGGTGAAGCGTACAAAACACTTGAAGTTTTGAACCAAATTTATACCGCTCTGCTGGAAAACCGTTTTAACCGTATGTGTACGTTGATTGCGCTTGGGGGTGGAGTGGTTGGCGACATGGCCGGTTTTGCCGCAGCCACGTACCAGCGTGGCGTGCCATTAATTCAGGTGCCGACCACATTGCTCTCTCAGGTTGATTCATCCGTTGGCGGGAAGACTGGTGTCAATCATTTTTTAGGAAAGAATATGATTGGAGCATTCTATCAGCCAAAGGCGGTGTTGGCTGATACAGCAACGCTTGAAACGTTGGATGCGAGACAACTCTCGTCAGGAATTGCAGAGATCATCAAGTATGGCTTGATTATTGATGCTGAGTTTTTTGCCTGGTTGGAAAAGAATATGGATGCCTTGCGCTCCTTAGATAAAGATGCCTTGGCCTATGCAATTCGACGTTCCTGTGAATGTAAAGCGGATGTGGTTGCAGCAGATGAGCGGGAAACCGGGAAAAGAGCATTGCTCAATCTAGGGCATACATTCGGGCATGCGATTGAAACAGGTATGGGTTATGGTAATTGGCTGCATGGAGAAGCGGTCGCTGCCGGTATGTGCATGGCTGCAGATCTGTCGCGTCGACACGGCTGGATGTCTGACGACGATTTTGATAGATGCTGCAGATTGATAGCGCGCGCTGGTCTTCCTGTTAATCCCCCGGAAGAGCTTAGTGCTGATCGTTTCAGGGAATTGATGGCGGTAGATAAAAAGGTCATGGACGGAAGGCTCAGGCTTGTACTATTGAAAAGCATTGGATCGTCGTTAGTAACTGATGACTTCGAAATGGACAAGCTCAAGCAGACATTGACTGAGTATGGGCGCTGAGCTGATCCGATAGAGTGGCAATGGCCGGTAAAAACACTGATTACTTCACAACATTAGAAACGTCTCAGAGATTTGATCTGATACGCCATCTTATTGCGAACAGTGAAATTATCCCCCTGATTCGCGGCCCGTCAGGAATCGGAAAAAGTCTGCTTGCAAGCCGTATCCAGCAGTTGGCTCCTGATAATTGGTCGGTATGTCTTTTGGAGGCGAGGGCGACAATGTCGCCTGAGCAGCTTTTGACATATATCGCACGTTGTTCAGGCTGGGCGGACAAGGATATTCAGCAAGATCCGTTGCAGGGCTTGGTCCGGAGATTTGAAGCGATGCGGGAACAGGGATTGGTTCCGGTAATTCTAGTAGATGAGGCGCAACTTCTCCAGCCAACAGGGTTGATAACGTTGTTGCGGCTGTTTGAAAGGCAGCGAGCAGGGGAGCCGTTAGTCAGTATTGTTCTGTTTGCCGATGAGCAAATTGATATGCTGCTTTCCACCCCCCAATTGCGGATTATGTCTCCCCAATCCATTCAGGTGATCGATTTACAGCCACTCAACAGGGAAGAAGCAACCTCATTCATGCATTTTGTGTTGCAGGTGGAAAATCTATCAGCTGATCTTGAGCTGGACAGTTCAAAGCTGACCCAGTTATTCAGGGAAACAAAAGGTGTTCCGGGACTGCTTCGCCAGGAAATCTTGAACTCAGTCGGTGAGCGTGGTGTGAAGCAGGCCTCCGATGAAAATAGTCATCGTCGATTAATCTATATCGCAATGCCAATCCTGATCCTGGTGGGCGGAGTGCTATTTTTTGAAGATAATATTAATCAAGTCTTCAAAGGGCCGGAGTCGGGAGCAGCAAAACAACCCGAAGCGTTGAACGATTTCAAACAAGCCGATAGGGCGACCGAGCAAAAACTGGACAATCAAGGGTATCTGGAGTCTGTGCCGCCACCGCCGGTCTCTGTTGAGGTTCTCAAACAACCAATAGAAGTTCCTGCACTTGTTCTAGAGCATGGGGTTGGCGATTCGAATGAGGCAGATCAACAAGCCGGCCCCGCTATTGAAGGCATATTGGCGGATCATGGTGCGCCTGAGGCATTAGCTAATGCGATTGATCAGACGGGGGATATTGCGGGAAGCTCGTCTGAACAAGTAGCACCGCCAGAATCGTCAGAGGAGCCTACGCTAGAGCCTGAAATCGCGCCGGTAGTCCTGCCTGATCGAGAAATTGAAGAGGGAATGCAGCCATTAGAAGCTGCAGTTGCAGGGGTTGTCGAAGAGGAAGGGGCTTTGCTTGATCAGGCTGTATTAACAGCAGACCCGGTTGACCCGTTATCTGGGAGTGAATGGGTTAGGACGCGTACTCCCGAGCACTATACGCTTCAGTTGTTGGGGGTCGAAAGTCTCGCGTCACTCAAAAAGTACGTGTCACAGCATGGTCTTAAAGGCGAGATTTTTTATATCAAAACCCTGAGGAATGGAAAACCCTGGTTTTCACTGCTCTGGGGTGAATTTCCTGATAAATTGAATGCGATTAATGCGCAACAAGATTTGCCTCCTTCGGTGAAGCGTGCTGGTATCTGGTCCAGGTCCTTCGCTGAATTGCAGAAACTGCTTGCCCAGTGAATTTTGGATATGTATATATCTTTATATATATCAGATGGTTATGCAGATTTTTGAGAGCATCATAAAAGTAATAATTTGTTGCCCGAATTGAAATGGCGCTGGGCGGAACCGGTAAGATGCTAGCCTGAGTGACAATTCTCAAGTATCCTACGCGGTTCTTCGTCCGTTCGTGGGCGTCTGGGCGGCCTGATTGTTTCGCGGAATTTCCTTTTTAGGTTATTGCAGATAGCTCTACCGTCGGGGTACGGTCGGTTAGTGGGCCAAATAACAAACTTAGAGGTATGCAATGGGCCAAAGTAGTTTGCCTCCAAAACAGGGTCTGTATGACCCGGCTAATGAGCATGATGCCTGTGGCGTGGGTTTTGTCGCCAACATCAAGGGTGTAAAAAGTCATCAGATTGTTCAGCAAGGGCTGGGGATACTGAATCGTCTAACCCATCGTGGTGCTGTGGGTGCGGACCCCAGGGCAGGTGACGGTGCGGGGATACTGCTGCAGATGCCGGACGCCTTTCTCCGCTCAGTCGTCGAGTTCGATTTGCCGGCTGCTGGTGACTATGCTGTCGGCATGATATTCCTGCCTCGCAATGAGGCTAGCCGGAATGAGTGTGAAGAGACCATCGAAGCCCTGGTTCGGGCTGAGGGCCAGGGTGTTATCGGCTGGCGCGATGTGGCTGTCGACAATTCCGGACTGGGTTACAGTGTCAAACCCACAGAGCCAGTGGTGCGCCAGATATTTGTCTCCCGTGGCGGCAACTGCAGCGATCAGGATGGTTTTGAACGCAAACTCTTTGTGATTCGCAAGCAGATCGAGAAACTGGTGCGGGATGCCGAGATGGAGGGAGGCGATGACTTCTACTTCTCCTCATTTTCCTCCCGTACCATTGTCTACAAGGGTATGTTGCTCTCGGATCAGGTTGGTGAATATTACCGGGACCTTAAGGATGAGCGTATGGAATCCGCTCTGGCATTGGTTCACCAGCGTTTTTCCACCAACACCTTTCCGACCTGGGATCTTGCCCACCCCTTCCGCATGATTGCCCACAATGGCGAGATCAATACCCTGCGCGGTAACGTCAATTGGATGGCGGCGCGTAAGAATTCCATGGCCTCCGATATACTAGGTGAGGATCTGGATAAGATCTGGCCGCTGATCCCGGAAGGTCAGTCGGATTCCGCCTGTTTCGACAATGCCCTAGAACTGCTGGTTGCCGGTGGCTACAGCCTGTCACATGCCATGATGATGCTTATACCCGAGGCCTGGGGCGGCAACAAGCTGATGGACGCAAAACGCCGGGCATTTTACGAATACCATGCTGCATTGATGGAGCCATGGGATGGTCCTGCTGCGGTAGCTTTCACCGATGGAAAGCAGATTGGTGCAACCCTGGACCGCAATGGCTTGCGCCCAGCCCGTTATCTCATTACTGACGATGACCTGGTGGTGATGGCCTCCGAGATGGGGGTGCTCGAGATACCGGAAGAAAAGATCATCAAAAAGTGGCGTCTGCAGCCGGGCAAGATGTTCCTCATCGACATGGAGCAGGGCAGAATCATTGATGATGCCGAACTGAAAGAGCAACTGGCGAGCGCCGAGCCTTATCAAGACTGGCTCGATCAGACCCAGATCCAGCTGGATGAGCTGCCCTCCGACGTAGCTCCCATGGCCCCGGACGAGGAGACGCTGCTGGATACCCAGCAGGCCTTCGGCTACAGCCAGGAAGATATCAAGTTTCTGTTGACCCCTATGGTCATGACCGGACAGGAAGGGACCGGCTCCATGGGGGCGGATAATCCTCCCTCGGTGCTCTCGCTGCGGGCCAAGCACCTCTCGACCTATTTCAAGCAGAATTTTGCCCAGGTAACCAATCCACCCATCGACCCGATTCGGGAAGAATTGGTGATGTCCCTGGTCAGCCTGATCGGACCCAGGCCCAATCTGCTGAATCCGTCGGACGCAGGCAAGCACATGCGCCTTGAAGTCTGTCAGCCGGTGCTTACGAATGAGGATCTGGAGCGGATCCGTCATGTGGAAGACAACACCGCCGGCGCATTCCGCACCAAGACCCTGGCCATCACCTATCCGGTGGCCAATGGCGCGGAGGGTATGCGTGAAGCATTGACTGCTCTTTGTGACCTGGCGGAGCAGAAGGTGCGGGAGGGATACAATATCCTGATTCTCTCCGATCGCAAGGTGGATGCCGACAATATCGCCATACCAGCCCTGTTGGCGACCTCTGCGGTGCATCATCACCTAATCCGCAAAGGCTTGCGCACCGAGTCAGGCCTGGTACTTGAAACTGGCGCTGCATTGGAGATACATCACTACGCAACCCTGGCGGGTTATGGTGCGGAAGCGGTCAATCCTTACCTGACCTTCGATACCATCCAGGATGAGTTGCCCCATTTTCCAGAGCGACTGGAGTTTGCCGAGGCGCAGAAACGATACATAAAAGCGATTGGCAAGGGGCTGAAGAAAGTGATGTCGAAAATGGGCATCTCTACCTATCAGTCCTATTGTGGCGCGCAGATCTTCGATGCCATTGGACTTTCCAGCGAATTAATCGACACCTACTTCACCGGAACCACCACCACTATAGAGGGTGCAGGTCTGATCGAGATCGCCTCCGAGGCGTTGAAATGGCATGACAAGGGATATGGGCATCAGCAGATCTACCGTAAGCATTTGGATGTCGGTGGAGATTATGCCTACCGCCTGCGTGGCGAGGATCATAACTGGACACCTGAGACCATTGCCAAGATTCAACATGCGGTGCGCAACAATGATTGGGCTACCTATGAGGCCTACTCCCGCGCGATCAATGAACAAAATGAGATACTCCTGACACTGCGGGGTCTGTTCGATTTCAAGTGGGCAGCCGAGCCTTTGCCTCTGGAGGAGGTTGAATCCGCACAGGAGATCGTAAAACGGTTTGCCACCGGCGCCATGTCCTTCGGTTCGATTTCATATGAGGCCCATTCGACTCTGGCAAGGGCGATGAATCAGATCGGGGGTAAATCAAATACCGGTGAGGGTGGCGAGGAGGCTGAGCGATTCAGGCCGCTCGCTGATGGCTCCATGAATCCCGAGCGCTCCGCTATCAAGCAGGTCGCTTCAGGTCGGTTTGGTGTGACTACCGAATACCTGGTCAATTCCGACGATATCCAGATCAAAATGGCCCAGGGCGCGAAGCCTGGGGAGGGCGGGCAGCTGCCCGGCCACAAAGTCAATCAGCAGATTGCCCGGGTGCGCCATTCAACTCAGGGGGTGGGTCTGATCTCACCGCCGCCGCATCATGATATCTATTCCATCGAAGATCTGGCGCAACTCATTCACGACCTGAAAAATGTCCAGCCAAAATCTCGCATCTCGGTAAAACTGGTTTCCGAAGTGGGTGTGGGCACTGTAGCAGCAGGGGTTTCCAAAGCCCATGCCGATCATGTGACCATCGCGGGCTATGACGGCGGAACCGGAGCTTCGCCTCTAACCTCCATCAAGCATGCGGGATCGCCCTGGGAGATTGGCCTGGCGGAAACCCACCAGACCCTGGTCCTCAATCAGCTGCGTGACCGTATTGCTGTGCAGGCCGATGGCGGCATGCGCACGGGACGTGACGTGGTGATCGCCGCCCTGCTGGGTGCTGACGAGATTGGTTTTGCCACTGCTCCATTGATCGCTCAGGGCTGTCTGATGATGCGTAAGTGCCACTTGAATACTTGTCCGGTAGGCATCGCAACCCAGGACCCTGAACTGCGTAAGCGTTTTACCGGCAAACCGGAGCATGTGATTAACTTTTTCTTCTTCGTCGCAGAAGAGGCGCGCCGCCTGATGGCCAAGTTGGGTTTTCGCACCTTCAATGAAATGATCGGCCAGAGCGATCGTCTCGACATGCGCCAGGCCATCAATCACTGGAAAGCCCGAGGACTGGATTACAGTCGGCTGCTTGCCAAGCCGGAGGCGGCGAAAGGCGTGGGTATCTTCAACTCCACCACGCAGGACCATGGACTCGACAAGGCTATCGACAATGAGTTGATCAGACAGGCTGCCCCGACCCTGGAAAGGGGTGAGGCGGTTAAGATCGAGATCGATATCCACAATTACAACCGCACTTTTGGTGCCATGTTGTCAGGACGCCTGGCGGAACGCTACGGGCATGCAGGCCTGCCTGACGATACGGTCTACATCAAGGCTAAGGGAACTGCCGGACAATCTTTTGGAGCCTGGGTGACCAAAGGCGTCACCATCGAACTTGCCGGTGAAGGAAATGACTATGTCGGTAAGGGCTTGTCGGGTGGGCGTCTCGTAATCTATCCACCGGAAAACTCGAAGATTGGCAGGGCGGAAGAAAATATCATCGTCGGCAATACGGTTCTGTATGGTGCGATCGGTGGTGAGTGTTATTTCCGCGGGGTGGCTGGTGAGCGCTTTTGCGTACGTAATTCCGGCGTTAAGGCGGTTGTTGAGGGCGTGGGAGATCACGGCTGTGAATACATGACCGGTGGTGTAGTGGTCTGTCTTGGAAACACTGGGCGTAACTTTGCTGCAGGTATGTCCGGCGGCGTTGCCTATGTTCTCGATGAAAAAGGTGATTTTGAAGGGCGTTGCAATCTGGCTCAGGTTGAACTGGAACCGATCCTGGAAGAAGACCTTGCCCTGGAAGAGAACGATCATCAGGGTGGTGATCTTGAGGGGCATGGCAGGGTCGACGTGAGTCATGATATGACCCGCTTCGATTCGATCCGGCTCAGACAATTGATCGAAAAGCATCTGCACTATACCAACTCGGCAGTTGCGATGCGGATACTTGATAACTGGGAGGATTACCTGCCCAAGTTTGTGAAAGTGATGCCGGTGGAGTACCGCCGGGCATTAGAAGAGATGCAGGCACAAAAAATGGCCGATGCAGCGGTAGGAAAGGGGGGGCATTAATCATGGGCAAGCCGACAGGTTTCAAAGAGTTTTCCCGGCAGGATCGGACCTACGCGCCGGTTTCGGATCGTGTTACGCACTACAGCGAGTTCGTCATCGATATGAGCGATGAGAACGTCAGTCAGCAGGGTGCCCGCTGCATGGATTGCGGCATACCGTTCTGTCACAACGGTTGCCCGGTGAATAACATCATTCCGGACTGGAATGATCTGGTATACCGGGGTGACTGGCGTGAAGCCATTGAGGTATTGCATTCCACCAACAACTTTCCGGAATTCACCGGCCGTATCTGTCCGGCACCTTGTGAGGCGGCATGCACCCTCAATCTGGATGATGTCCCGGTCACGATAAAAACCATTGAATACAGCATTATTGAAAAGGCCTGGGAAGAGGGCTGGGTAAAACCGCAGATCGCCAGCCACAAGAGCGGTAAACATGTTGCAGTGGTTGGCTCGGGCCCCTCCGGTATGGCTTGCTCCCAGCAGTTGGCACGGGCTGGACACAGCGTGGTTTTGTTTGAAAAACAGAATCGTATCGGGGGTCTGCTCCGGTATGGTATTCCTGATTTCAAGCTGAATAAAAAGGTGATCGACCGACGTATGGCGCAGATGCGCACTGAAGGTGTAGAGTTCAAGACCAATGTGCATGTGGGGGTGGATATTCCCGCCAAACAGTTGTTCGATGAATTCGATGCCGTGGTGTTGACCGGCGGGGCGGAAAAACCGCGGGATCTGCCAATCCCGGGTCGAGAACTCAACGGGGTTCATTATCGCTATGGATTTCCTGCGCAGTAATAGCCATCGGGTGCAAGGTGACCAGGTCGAGAACTTCATCTCTGCGGAAGGTAAACATGTGGTGGTGATTGGTGGCGGAGACACAGGTTCAGACTGTATCGGCACCTCGAACCGGCATGGCGCCGCTTCCGTTACTCAGCTTGAAATCCTCCCCAGGCCCCCAGAAAGCGAAGATAAAGCCACAACCTGGCCCTATTGGCCGAATAAGATGCGCACGTCCAGTTCACAGGAAGAGGGGTGTGAACGCATGTGGTCAGTGGCGAGTAAAGAATTTCTGGATGATGGCAAGGGTAATCTGGCGGCTGTCCGGTGTATCAGAGTCGAGTGGAACAAGGATGAAAACGGCAATTGGCAGATGTCAGAGGTCGAAGGGTCTGAGTTTGAGTTGAAGGCCGAACTCGCCACCCTGGCCATGGGATTTGTACACCCTGTACATGAAGGGATGATCGAGGAACTGGAAATTGAGCTTGATGGCCGGGGTAATATCAAAGGCTCTACAGAGGGTGTCGATGCATACAAAACATCCCTTGAGGGGGTATTTTCAGCCGGGGATATGCGACGTGGACAGTCTCTCGTCGTCTGGGCTATCCGTGAAGGCCGGCAGTGCGCAAAAGCGGTTGATGAATATCTGATGGGAACCAGCGATCTCCCTTTATGGTAGTGGTTTTGCCGCTGTGATGGGGACTGCCCCCTTGTTTGAGATTGGACTTGCAACGGTGAAATCGTAGTTTCACTTTTTAAAAGAGATTAGGAAGAAAGCAATGAGTCAGACCTTGATGGTATTGCCCAGTATTGAGTTTAAACAGATCAGGGTGGTAAAGATCCCGGACGATCTGGATGTCAATGAGGCCTATCGATTTGCTACAGGAATTATCGCCCAGGCCGAGGAATTGAACGAGGATTACGTCTGGGAGGATATCTCAGAGGCGCTGGAGGGTAGAGGATTCGAGCCGCTGGACGTAGTAATAGGGCCTACCCTGGACTAAGGGCCGCGGAAAGCTAAATCATCCCAGCTTGCTTGCCTCGTTGCCCTGCTTCTCGGCAACCGTTCCTGAGTTGCCCTGTATCCTTACAGCCATGCGTTTCGGCAAAGATTACATGGCATGACTCTGCGCCCATTGCCGCGCCTTGAATCTGAGCAACCATGCGGTGTGGTTTTGGGATAATTTAAATTTTCCAAGGCCCTGGCTGTTCAGTTCAGATCCTCATATTCATCCAGGTCCATCTGCAACAGAATCGCTTTTCGCAGCAGTTTCTGTTCATTTCTCATGACTAATTTGAGGCTGCTGACCTCTTTTTCCAGTTCTTGGATTCGGTAGACCAGGTTGTCAGCCTCGGCAGCGGTATGATGTGCTGTGGCCTGAAATGCTCCACCAGATGAAGCGTGAAGCGGTGAAACTGACGCCAGTTGTGGTTCGCTTTTGTGTGGCGAGCAACTGACCTCCTGCTCGAGTTCTTCGGTGACAGACATGACGGCATCCTTGTCGATGGTATGCAGCTCTTCAAGGCAGCCAAACAACAGCATACGATCACACATGGCGTTGATCCGGCGGGGAACCCCGCCGGTAAATTCATAGATCAGGGTAAAGACACCTTGTTGGAAAGAAGGGTCGTTATCCCAGCCAACAAGCTGCAGGCGATGTTTGATGTATTTTTCGGTTTCTTCGGCACTTAATGGCTCAAGGTGATGTGAGGCGATGATGCGCTGCCGGAATTGCTCCATGCCAGGACTCTGCAGTGTACGTTTAAACTCTTCCTGCCCGAGCAGGAAAGTCTGAACAAGGGCCTTGTTGTCAATCTGGAAATTGGAAAGCATGCGCAGCTCTTCAACTGATCGTGCTGGCAGATTTTGTGCTTCATCCACCACCAGCAGTATCTGTTTTCCTTCAGCGTGACGGGCTCGTGCAATGGCCTCAAGATTATGCAGCAGGGTGGCTTTATTCAAGCCTTCATGAGCAAGGCCAAACGAGGCGCAGACCATGCGCAGCATGTCGTCTGCATCGACTTGGGTAGTGACCAGTTGTGCGGCCATCACATTCGTTGTTGAAATTTCATCGAACAGGTTACGTACCAGGGTCGTTTTTCCAGTGCCGATGCCGCCGGTGATGACGATGAAGCCCTCACCCTGTTCCAGGCCATAGCGCAAATAGGCCATGGCGCGGTTATGTCCCTTGCTGTTGAAGAAAAATTTGTGGTCCGGCGTGAGCTGGAAGGGCTTTCCGGCAAGTTTATAAAAATCATCATACATAGCAGTTAGGCCTGTGCCATTTTATCCAGGAAGACTCGCCAAATTCCGATCCGCCAGGCTATAGAATTACTTGTGTAGCATACACAGTAATTATGCATCGAAAGTGGAAGTTTTCCTACCGGCAAGCTCTATTGAGTAATTCCAATGACTGGTTACCCTCTACCCCGGGTTTGGTAACCTACCTATTGACCTTCTTCCCTGAGGTCAACTATCTTTGGTGTTATAAACTGGGTGAGACGCTGTTGGCGGAAGAAGATTTTGTTTGATGGCAAAGCCTCAGTATTATGGTCAATAATAACTACAACTGGTTCAAGTTGAACGCATTGGGCCGGTTAATTTTTCTTTTTTTTATATTGAACACGAGTGAGGCGCGGCTATGTTGAAACCTGGTCAAAACGCACCAGAGTTTTCTCTTCCGGATGCGGATATGAAGATGGTGAATTCCAAGGACTTCCAAGGTAAAAACAACATCGTGCTCTATTTCTACCCTAAAGACGATACAACCGGCTGCACTATAGAAGCAGTTGAACTATCGGATTTGATGGATGAATTTTCAGCCCTGGATGCCTTGGTGTTTGGTATCAGCATGGATAATTGTGTCAGTCATGCCTCGTTTAGAGACAAGCATGGCTTGACAGTTCAGCTTCTGGCTGATACGGAAGGCGAGGTCTGCAAGGCCTATGATGTCTGGCAGGAGAAAGAGAAAAATGGCGAGAAGCGCATGGGTATTGTGCGTTCAACATTCGTCATCGACAAACAGGGGGTTCTACGCCAGGCAATGTATGACGTGAAACCCAAAGGACATGCAGTCCAGGTCCTGGATTATGTCAAAGCTGTAGGGTGACCGGGGTTGCCAGGAGATTTCACGAAACGGGTTTGCCGCGAATAGTCAGGCCTTTTTTACTGGCCTGTGTATGACTGTTCCTATAAAAAATTTTTGCGGGTGTTTGAAAAAACTGTGTTGTTTGGTTCATCTAGTCTTGAATAGCCGTTGAAGTTACGCACCCAAATTCTGCTGCTGCTTTTTTTCTTTGGCTTCGCACCGTTGACTGCAATGGTGGCCACCAGCCTGCCATTTGTACTGGATCGACTTGAATTGTTTTACCACAAGGCGCATCTGCAGAATTTACGTGCGGATTTCCGGGACCTTGATGAGCATCTTGCGAGTCGCCATGAGGTCGTGCGACTGCTGGCCAAGTTGCCAGAGCCCAGTCTGATTCTAGGCAAAGAACTGGAGCCTGCCGATGAGTCGATCGATCAGGCTCGCGTGCGATATACCAAATGGGTGAATCAGATCCTTATGGGGCATCTCGATATTATCCAGATCCTGTTTCTCGACCTGCAGGGGAAACCCCGGTTCTGGCTTGAGTTGAATCCGAGATCCCAACAGTGGGAACCTACCATTCATAACCCTGATATGCCATCCGCCGCATTTTTTCAGAATGCGATCAAGCAGGAAATTGGCGGGGTCTCGATCAGCAAGATCAGTCTTGATCCGGAAGCGGCGCTGACAGATACACGTCGATTTATGACCTTACGCCTGATCAGCAATATTATTGGGCATGGGGACAACGGCAGAATGGAGCCGATTGGTGCGGTAGTGGTGAATGTTGATGTCGGCGGAATGGCGAGTGCCTACCGTAACACACTCTGGGTCACGAATGATGGCTCGTATTTGCCCGAACGTCTGAGGGGGGAAAACACGCCAGCGGCATTTGAAGATTTTCAGGGACTGGATGAGATTTTCTCTGAAGGCAAATTATCTCTCTGGGAAGAGGGGGGACGCCAGGTGATCTGGGCGCCGCTGTTCATGACGGTCGATTCGGGACCGCTGTGGGTGGGCAGGGCCGTCGATCCCTCTCCTGTATCCCAGTTCCGTAATAATCTGATTATTCGGGTCTTGACAATTGCATTGATAGCCTTGGGCATACTCTTGCTTTCAGCCAGATGGATCGCTATGAATATCGCTCGCTTTGGCGAATCTCTCACTGAACAGATCGGTAGAGTGATGCGGAACAATGAAGCGGTCCGTTTCGATTGGCAGGGGCCCCATGAAATCCAGGAACTTGGGCGTAAATTGACGACATTGGCCGAGACCCATGCCCGGCATGCAAAAGATCAGCGCGAACATGCGCGGCAACTGGAAGAGTCGAACCGCTATAAATCAGAGTTTCTTGCCAATGTAAGCCATGAACTGCGCACCCCGTTGAATTCCATTTTGTTGCTGTCGAAGATTATGCAGGAAGGGACGAATCAACTCACAGAGGAGCAGAAAAAGCAGTTATGGGTCATTCATGAGGCAGGGGTGGATCTGAAGGAGTTGATCGAGAATATCCTGGACTTATCCAGGATTGAGGCAGGTCAGGCCAGTTTCAGCCTTGAAGAGATCGATGTGCATGATCTTGTATTGGGGCTGATCGAACTTGTAAAGCCCCAGTTTGATGTCAAAGGCCTGCGGTTGGATGCCGAATTCTCTGACGATGTGCCCGAAAAATTTATTGCAGATTTGGCGAAAGTCAGACAGATTTTAAAGAACTTTCTAGCCAATGCGCTGAAGTTTACAAGGCGGGGAGGTGTCACTATACGCGCCTACCGCCAGCATGATGCGGAGTCCTGCCCGCTCTCCATTGCAGTTATCGACACCGGTGTTGGAATACCGGCAGAGAAACACCAGGTGATATTTGATGCATTCAAACAGGCCGATGGCTCCACGAGCAGGCTGTACGGCGGCACCGGTCTTGGTTTGAGCATCAGTCGTGAACTGGCGCATCTGTTAGGCGGTTATATCCTATTGGCGAGCGAGGAAGGACATGGCGCCACGTTTACGCTCTGCCTGCCGCTGGAAACTGACTGGACAGCGCTACAGGTTTCAGACCATTCCACAAGCCTGGAACTACCCACTGGCGGGGCTGAGTCCCTTCCCGTCGCTCATCATCAAGTTAATGCCGAACCCGACTTGAGTGACTCGCAGTCTGAGGAGTTCCTCGGCAAGCGGGTGCTGCTGGTGGATGATGATCTACACAACCTGTTGGCATTGACGCCGCTCCTAGAGAGTTGGGGGATGGAGGTGACTGCTGCGGGTGATGGCAAGGAGGCGTTGGAGACCTTGGCGGATGACACAGATTTTTCCATTGTATTAATGGACATCATGATGCCAGAGATGGATGGCTATGATACGATCAGGGTTATTCGCAATGAGCAGAAACTCAGTGGGCTGGTGATTATTGCATTGTCTGCAAAAACCAGTGGTGAAGACAGGGATAGATGTATCCAGGCGGGGGCCGATGCCTTCATTCCTAAACCGATTGATGAATCTGATCTCAAGGCACTGATAAAAAGTTATCTGAATGTTTAGCTGGACCGGAAAAGAATGAAAGGCTATACAGGGTTCAAACTGCTTATCGTCGATGACAATAAGCATAACCTTTTTACTTTGCGTACGTTGATCGAGCGTTACATGGACCCAGTGATTCTGGAGGCGGAATCTGGCCAACAGGCGCTGGATATCGCAGTCAAGGAACCTGGCATTGATCTCATCATCCTGGATGTGCAAATGCCGGAAATGGACGGTTTTCAAACCGCCTCGATGCTGAAAATCCGCAAAAAGACCAAAGATATTCCAATCATCTTTCTCACCGCCGCACTCAAGACCCAGGAGTTTCAGCAAAAAGGGTATGAAGTGGGTGGTGTCGATTATCTGCTGAAGCCCATCGATGACAACCAACTGCTGAACAAGATCAGCACCTATTTCCGTCTCATCGAAAAAGAGCGGGAGATAAATCTTCGGTTGGAGCAGAAGGTGGCCGAACGCACGGCTGAGCTGGCTGCAGCGAAACAACATCTGGAAAACATCATTACGCATATGGGGGAAGCACTGTTGGTGTTGGATCCTGAAGGTATGATCGAGTCTGCCAATCCTGCCGCCTGTCAGATGTTGGACTACACTGAGGATGATCTCCGGAGCATGTCTATTGGCGACGTGTTCGAGGAGGAGGAGGAGGAGCAGGCCGGAGCATTTTTCGGAACCTGGCTGGAAGCCCTGATCAGGACCGGCGCTCTGAGTCGCATCGAAGCATGCTTTATCGCTAAAGATCAGCGCCGTGTGCCGATTCTGTTCTCCCGTACCGCCGTAACAGACATAGACGGCAAAATTAGCCATATTATCTGCATCGCCAAGGATATGACTGGATACACCCGCGAAATGGATGCTGCGTCAAGCTTATCTTGAGATGCCTGTTGTATCAATGCTGCTCAACACATGGAGTGGTGAGCGCAGCGAGAGGAGTGAAGTAATGAACGAGCCCATAGATCCACAATTGTCAGAAGATGAGAACACTGCCCTGACTGCAAACGCACTCAAGGCGATGGCACATCCACTCCGCTGGAAGATTCTATGCTCACTGGGGGAGAGTGAACTCTCAGTCGGTGAGATCGTAGAGCGCACCGGCACCTCGCAGAGCAACATATCACAGCACCTTGAACAACTGCGCAATAAAAATATCGTGGTCTCTCGCAAGGAGGCAAACCGCATATTTTACCGTATCCGGAATCATCAGTTGCTGGATCTGATTGGTATCATGCGTAATGTGCTCTGTCCCGCTAATTTAGATGATCGATATCCTCGTTAATGGATGATCGCATTATCGAGCTGGAGAGCCGCCAGGCCTTTCAGGAGGAGAGCATCCAGTCCCTTGAGAAGATGATAAGACAACAACAACAGATCATCGATCGCCTGCAATTGGATGTTGAAGAGCTGCATCAACGCCTGAAGTCAGCCGCCATATCGCCTTTGGATGGGACGGCAGTCGAGCCGCCTCCACCCCATTACTGAGTAGTTGAAGCAACTTTCAAGCTGGGTGGGGAGTGGTTTTCTAAACTGACCTGTAACCCGGTTCATTAATTCAACCAAGTTACTCTTCATCACCAGATTGAGTGTGCTGTGACATCGCATCGGCTATTCCGGCGCTGTCTCAAATCGGTCCTCAGCGCCGGGCAGAGATGTTTCTCCACCCGGCTGGAGTTGTGATAGATCCAGCGGCGTCCAGCGTCGCCAGGAGTCTTTGTTAACTTTCCATAGGTTGCTTTATGGAAACGCTGTCCAGATGCCAGATGTCCCGGTTATATTCCTGCATTGTGCGATCAGTGGAGAAGCGGCCGCTCTTTGCGCTGTTGATGATGCTCATTCGCACCCACTGCTCCTGATCCAGGTAGGCAAGGGCCGCCTCCTGCTGGGCATTTACATAGCTGCGAAAATCAGCGGCCGTGAACCATGGATCATGAGGATTGCGGATGGAATCTATGATGGGATTGAACAGCCCGGGTTCGAACTGGTTGAAGAAGCCGCTTTCCAACAGCTGCATGACATTCTGAAAGTCAGGATTGCCGCCTATGATGACATTTGGATTGTAATGGGGGCGCAGCTCCTCCACCTCCAGAGTAGTGAGTCCAAAGAGGAAGAAATTGTCGTTCCCCACCTCTTCCAGTATCTCGATGTTGGCGCCATCAAGGGTGCCGATAGTAACGGCGCCGTTCATCATGAATTTCATATTGCCGGTCCCGGAAGCCTCCTTGCCGGCGGTGGATATCTGTTCTGAAAGATCGGTGCCGGGGGCGATGACTTCCATGGCTGAGACCCGGTAATTGGGCAGGAACGCCACTTTCAGCAGATCGCCAACCTCCGGGTCGTTGTTGATTACTCGAGCAACGCTGTTGACCAGTTTGATAATCAGTTTCGCCATCTGATAACCGGGCGCCGCTTTACCGCCGACCAGCACGCAACGCTTGGTCCAGTTCTGCGTGTCACCATGTTTGATACGATTGTAGAGGTGGATGACATGCAGGATGTTGAGTAACTGGCGTTTGTACTCATGGATCCTCTTGACCTGGACGTCGAACATCGCATCGGTGGGGAAATCCACATCACAGTCCTCCTTGACCATCAGGGCGAGCTGATCCTTGTTGTGTTGTTTGATAGCCTTCCATTTGGCGCAGAATTCAGGGTTTTCCACCTGCGTCTGTAGTTGGGCCAGATCCGGCAGATGCGAGATCCACTTATCGCCAATGGTTTCGTTGATCAGAGCTCGCAGTCCGGGATTGCAGCCGGCGAGCCATCTGCGAGGCGTGACACCATTGGTTTTATTGTTGAATCTTTTTGGCCAGAGTTCGTAGAAATCGTGGAAGAGACCGTCTTTTAATAACTGGGTGTGGAGTTCGGCGACGCCATTGACGGAGAAGCTGCCCACAATCGCCAGGAAAGCCATGCGAACCATCGGCTCATGCCCCTCTTCGATGATCGACATGCGGCGCATCTTGTCGGTGTCACCGGGCCAATGCTGCGCCACCTCGCCCAGAAAACGCGCATTGATCTCGTAGATGATCTCCAGTATCCGTGGCAGAAGGTTTTGGAAGAGTCGTACGGGCCAGCGCTCCAGGGCCTCCGGGAGAAGGGTATGGTTGGTATAGGCCATGCATCTGCTGGTGATCGACCATGCTTCATCCCAAGTCAACCGCTGCTCATCAATCAACTGACGCATCAGTTCTGCAACTGATACGCTGGGGTGAGTGTCGTTGAGCTGGAAGCAGTTCTTCTCCACAAAGTTCTTAAAGTCTGGATGACTATCCCGCCACTCTCTGATGACGTCCTTGAGGCTGGCGGAGGCGAGAAAATATTGTTGACGCAAACGTAACTCTTTGCCGTTTTCACTGGCGTCGTTGGGGTAGAGGACCATGGTGATATGTTCAGCATGATTCTTTGCCTCAACCGATTCTGTATACCCCCCGGCATTGAATTCATCAAGGTCGAACTCGTCGGTGGCCGCAGCCTTCCAGAGGCGCAGGGTATTAACGGTCCCGTTTCTATACCCGGGCACTGGAATATCGTAGGGCACGGCGAGTACATCATGTGTGTCTACCCAGCGTGACGTGCCGTTTTGGTGCTCGACATGCCCGCCAAAATGGATCCGTTGGGTGTATTCGGGGCGTTCCAGTTCCCAGGGATTGCCGTCACGTAACCAGTGATCAGGGTCCTCGATCTGCTGGCCATTGGAAATATGCTGGCGGAACATGCCGTATTCATAGCGCAGACCATAACCTCTGACCGGGAGTTGCAGAGTGGCGCAACTGTCCAGGAAGCAGGCTGCAAGCCTGCCTAAGCCGCCGTTGCCTAGGCCGGCATCCGGTTCACTCTCCTCGATCTCTTCAAGCTTGAGCCCCAGGTTATACAGCGCCTGGGTGACGTGATCGGTAACATTCAAATTTAACATGGTATTGCTGAGCGCGCGTCCCATTAGGAATTCCAGTGAGATATAGAAGGTTCGTCTACAATCTGTCTCTTCATAGGTGCGGCGGGTGATCTTCCAACGCTCGATCAATCGGTCACGCAGCGCCATGGCCATTGCCTGGTAGGGATAGTGGCTGGAGGTGCAGTGATCGTCACGTCCAAGGGTATGGGCAAAGTAGCGTTGAAAGTCATCTGAGATGGCCTTGGCATCCATTTTCAGAGGAGGAAGGTTGGTCAGAATTTTATGGCATGGGTCGTCTTTTTGAGGGGTTTTAGCTTTTTGTGATGGCATGTGGCGTCAAGTCCGAAAAATCCTACTGTATGACCTATTATGCCGGTTATTAGCCAGTCAAAGCCAGTCAGGCATACCAAATTGAATTGATGACGGTATTTGCTGCCCTAAAAATCCTCATCCTTCATGCTTAGTCCTCCAGGAGCTTCAAGATCTCCGCTGTCAGACAGGCGTATCTTGAGTGACAGGTTATTGCGGGAATCTGCATGATTCAAAGCCTCTTCGAGGGTGATTTTGCCCTCCTGGTAGAGGCTGTAGAGTGATTGATCAAAGGTCTGCATGCCGCGCTCCGTACCTTGCTCCATCACCTCCTTGATGGCGTGGATGTCCCTTTTTTTAATCAGTTCCGAGATATAGGCGGTGAGCAGCATGATCTCCACCGCAGGCAGACGCTGTCCGTTCTTGCCTCTTACCAGGCGCTGGGAGATCACCGCCCGCAGATTCAGCGAGAGATCCATGTAGAGCTGGTTTTGCGCACTATCCGGAAAGAAATTGATAATCCGGTCAAGGGCCTGATTGGCATTGTTCGCGTGCAGGGTGGAGAGACAGAGATGGCCGGTTTCTGCGTATGCAACTGCATGCTGCATGTTGTACATGTCACGGATCTCGCCGATCAAAATGACATCCGGCGCCTCGCGCATGGCGTTCTTCAGTGCGTTTTCATAGGAGAGGGTATCGATGCCGACCTCCCTTTGATCGACCACCGATTTTTTATGTGTGTAGAGGTATTCGATAGGGTCTTCAATGGTAAGGATATGTCCAGCCTTGTGCTGATTCCGGTGCTCGATCATGGAGGCCAGGGTGGTCGATTTACCGGAACCTGTGGAACCGACTACCAGGACCAGTCCACGCGGTTCCATGACCAGGTCTTTCAGAATGATCGGGAGATTGAGCTTCTCGATCGGTGGAATCACACCCTTGATATAGCGGATCACCATGGCGGCATCGCCACGCTGTTTGAAGACGTTGACCCGAAAACGCCCCAATTGTTGAATGGAGATCGCCAGATTGCATTCGAATGTTGACTCGTACTCCTTGATCTGGGCTTCACTCATTACACCATAGGCCAGCTTGCGCGCCTGTCCTGGCTGGAGTGGCGATGAGCCGATGGGTCTGGTTTCGCCTTCGGCCTTCAGGTTCGGTGGCGCGCCTGTACTAAAAAACAGATCAGATCCATTCTTCTGCACCATCAGTTTAAGATAGGGCACGATATCCATGCTTTTTACCTCGTCTGCCGCCTGCCTGGTAAAGTGGTTGGGAGTGGTTAATTCATTATTTCCCAAGCTATCGGCCGCTGTCTGGAGTAATGAAGGTTGGGCGAGTATTTTCTTTGATTTGTAGCGTTAAGGAGGCTGACAAATGACGGGTTTCACAATCTCCGGGTTGTTTATCTATCCGGTGAAATCTCTGGCGGGAATTGCGGTAAAGAAATCTGTTGTTGATCGTTACGGCCTGGCTTTTGACCGGCGCTGGATGGTGGTGGATGCACAGGGCCAGTTTCTGAGCCAGCGTCAATTGCCGCAAATGGCATTGATCAAGCAAAGGGTTTTGCACGATGAACTGATACTTCAAGCTCCAGGCCAAGCCGCTCTGTCGCTTCCCCTGTCCCCATCAGAGGGTGAAAGGATGCGGGTAAAGATCTGGGATGATGACTGTGATGCCTTTTACTGTGGCGCCGAGCCTGAGGCATGGTTGAGCGGTTTTCTGGGGTGTGAGTGCAAATTGGTGTACCTGCCGGATGATCGCTTCAGAAGCGTCGATCCTGAGTATGCCGAGCCTGAGGATCAGACCGCCTTTTCGGACGGGTTTCCGCTGTTGTTGATCTCTGAAGCTTCACTGGAGGATCTCAATCGTCGTCTGTCTGAGCCGATGACAATGAATCGCTTTCGTCCCAATCTGGTCATTGCAGGGTGCGAGCCTTATGCGGAGGATGGCTGGAGTCGCATGGAAGCCGGCGGCATCGGCTTTCGTGTAGTAAAGCCCTGTTCCCGCTGCAGCATTACCACGATCAATCCTGAGACGGCGGCCCGGGGTGCGGAACCGTTGAAAACCCTTTCCAGTTACCGTCGCCAGGGTAATAAGGTTATGTTTGGTCAGAATCTTCTGCATGATGCGCAAGGGCAGCTAAGCGTCGGCATGCAACTGGTGGTCGTGGAGGCATCAGGTGGATAAACATGATTTCATGCGGGTAACGGAGCAGTGGCTGCGCGACGTGGTGGTGAGCCTGAATCTCTGCCCCTTTGCCGCTCAACCCTTCAAGCTGGGCCGTATTCGTTACCTGGTCTGCGAGGAGCAGGAGTCAGATGCGATCTTTCGGGCTTTGCTGCTGGAAATGGAAACTATGCTCGACTTGCCAGAGGCGGAAGCCGAAACCAGCCTGTTTATCCTGCCCTATGGCCTGGCGACTTTCGATGCTTACCTGGCGCTGCTCGACACGGCAGAGGCGGCAGTTCAAGCGGTGGGACTGGAGGGGATTCTGCAGCTTGCCAGTTTTCACCCCGATTACCGGTTTGACGGGGCGAATCAGGATGATCCCGCCAACTACACCAACCGTTCCCCCTACCCCATGTTCCACCTGATCCGGGAGGCGTCTCTTGAACAGGCACTGGCCAGCTATCCGAACCCTGAACTGATTCCGCAACGCAATGTCGTCAAATTGCGCAGTCTGGGATTGATGGAAATGCAACGCCGATTGCGCCTGTGCAAAAAATAGGTTTGAGGCAGCATGCTGCTACTCGTATTCGGTTGCTCGCCGGGCATCACCATAGACTTTTTCCGCTGGGTAGCGTGACTCATTGATGGCCATCTTGCGATAGGCGGCATCGATCAGGTCTATGTCGAGCTGTTCGGCGCAACGGATCAGGAAGATCAGGATGTCAGCCATCTCCAGTGAGACCTCTTCGAGTTTGTCGTCAGGCAGGTTCATGCTCTGTTCCTGAGTCAGCCACTGGAAATGCTCAACCAGTTCGGCGCACTCTGCAATCAATGCCATGGAGAGATTCTTGGGGCTGTGGAACTGTTCCCAGTCACGTGCCTGGGCGAAGGCTTTCAGGCGCTGATTGAGATCCGTTAGAGAGTCCTGAGGCATAACATGGGCCTGTGATCAGTTCGGGATGGTGGGTTTGTATCATTTTTTTACGGCGAGTAACAGGTGCGCTAAGCATGTGGTGGGCGGGGGTGAGGCGGTATTTCAGATCAATACCACATACCATTCCTATGCCAGCGTACGCGCAGTGGCTGGTCTGCCAGCAGATGGCCCAGGTTGAGAGGGGATGTCACCCTGGGTTTGGGCAACGGCAAGCTCTCGGCTAATTTAACCAGTCTGTTGATTCTTTCTTCAGTGGGCGGATGCGTGCGCAGCAGCGACGGATCGGGGATTCGAGGTCCGGGGAAGATGAGCTCTGAAAATATTCGCCGCTGTGGATACTCCATTTTTCCCAGCGCAGAAGCCAGTGCGAGGGGGTCGCCGGTCAGCTTGGCGGAGCCTAGGTCGGCGTCGTATTCACGGGTGCGGGAGAGGCCCAGTTGCACCAGTGCGCTGAGCGATGGCGATACCAGCAAGAGTAAAATCGGTCCCCAGGGCAAGGATGTATCGCTGAAGATAAACAGGGGCAGGTTGATGAGCATCAGGATCTGCCCGGTTAACGAGAAAAGGCCGGTGATCCGGCTGGTAAAATCGGCATAGGCCATCATTCTGGTGTCCTGATTGACGATGTGCATCAATTCATGTCCCAGCACACCGCCAAGCTCCCGCATATTCAAACGCCGCAACAATCCGTCAGAGAGGCCGATGGCGGCATTGTCAGGTGTTCCTGTAGTGAATGCGTTCATGACATTGGATGGCAGGTAGAAGAGCATTGGTACTGCCTGTAAACCGGCGTTCATGGACAACCTATGTAACAGTCGATAGAGCTCTGGTGCCTGGGTCGGGGTCAATGCCTGGCCCCGAAACAGACGCACAACCATCTCCGGGGATGCGACAGGATTCAGTTGGTAAGACAGGATAATGAAGGATGCAGTAATGATGGCCAGGGGCAGGCCGCCAATGAACCAGGCCAGCCAGGCACAGAGCCCTCCCAGGGCAAACACCAGTAATATAGACTGGAGTGTGTTGCGAACTTGATGTTGCAGTATTTGTGCTTTGTCCATGATCTGGAGGATGGGTTATGGTGCTCCTGTGCAGGATTCGCGTCGTATCAGCCCAATCAATAATGGCCTTAAAAACAAAAGGTTGAGTTTACTGTAGCATAGTGTTGGAAGTCGAAGTGTGTATTTTGCCAACAGTTCGCGACCCTGATAAGCGCCTTAACTACAGCCGTCTGAGTCAGCGTCTTTGTCTGCGTCTTTGTCTGCGTGCATCCAGCATGGTGACCACAAACGGTTACTGATGAGCTGGAGACTGTTAGAGATGAAATTTAAATGAGCATTTCCTGCATCATGATTCTGTTGAAATAAATTGAAACATTTCTCACTATTTGAGAAATATATTAGTAACAACTTTTCCTTAGTATGCTTGGTGGCCATAGGATGCTGTAAATAAGCATGCATGGCGCAAACTCTACAAGTGATAATTCAAATCTGGATCTGGATTGATTGATCACGCAGTATCTGATTATTCCTCTGTATCCATTGCGAGTATCCCTGTGCCTGATATGAATTTGCTGGAGAGCCGAGATGTTGTCAGATATGCAGATCCCCTTTGTATGGCCAGAAGACCCGTCATGGCCAGATCCTTCCGGTAATGACCCATACGATATTTCATGATAATCGGAAATAAAGATAAATAAGCAAAAGAACCATCTCCTTTCATTCTCGGTCCGCTGGTCAAACGCAAGGTTTGATTGGTGGACCAGGTAGATGCGGGATTTGTCCCTATTCGACCTGCAGCCGGACTCCGGGTCGTAGTCGCATCACAAATGGTTTCGCATTTCTCTCAGCGTTTTTTATTGGTCTGTTGAGAATGCTCCAGTCTCTCAGGCTGACAAGGTTTGAGTCAGAGTGCCGGCATGAATCCTGCCTGCTGCGAGTCTCTCAAATTTAAGCTCGCGCGGGCCACCTGGGATACTACAGATGAAGTCGAAATCCCCCCGCCAGATTAGCGGGGGTGCTGGTGCGTAAAATTTGTCTGATGTGGCTTATTGGGCCGGAATTTGACTGATGGTTGTCGTGGTCGTGCCGTCAGAATTGAAAGTTATGTTGACACTGGTGTCACCATCGAGCAGGGATGCATAATCCAGCAGACCATCATCGATCATGTTCTCCGTCTGGGTGACTGTCTGGGTCTCAATGGTAATGGTCGTCATGCCGGTTCCGAGGTCGTCAATTGTCATGTCGGCATGCGGTGTGTCGGCGATCAGGCTGTCAATCATGTCATAGACATCTTCATCAACCATGCCCTCAGCTGCATGATGAGAGAACGCAGGGAAAGAGGCGATTGCAATAGACGCAACGACACAAATTAAGAATTTTTTCACAGTAGACTCCTTAAGATTTGATGGAACTCATTTGATTTTAAAATCCGGCTGTTCTTTATTATGCGTAAGCCAGAATTTGTTTTTTCGATCCTGTGCCCCAGAGCCTATGTATAAAATGTTTCTCAGTTGTTTCCTGAATGGTTAAAGGTGTTTCAGTTTATTTCAATTGACTAGGTTTTGAATGAGATTGCGATCTTCATCACATTGAAAGTGGGAACCCCGTTCGTATCTGGTCTGGGCCATGACGGTTGATAGGCAGAAAACACTAGATATTCAGGACAGGCCCTGATTTGTGACGATTAGAGGTCTCTCGGTTTTTTTATCGGAAGTAAGGTAGGTCCCCTGCACATCTCCAACGTAACTGACAGGGAAAACCATTGATTGACTAAAGATTTACCCTGTAGAAAACGAGGATATTCCCTGTTTTCGCCGCTGGATGTCCATAAAAAAATTACGATATCTCTATCGAGACAACTTTTCTTCTCACTGATAAAATTAGGCGATAAGAATGGATAATAACTATTCAGTGGGAAGATAATGAAAAAAACCTGGGCGGTCAGTTTCTTCTGTGGCTTATTGCCTCTCCTTTCACTCGCTCTAGTCTCAAGTCCAGTTTATGCCGATGATGAGCTGAACTGTGTACTTTGTCATAAGCATAGAGGCCTGAGCCGTATCGATGAGAATGGCCAGTTCAGGCTGTTCTATATCAATCAGGAGTTGTTTGACAGTGGTCCTCATCGCAGAACCAAGTGCAATGACTGCCATACCGATATCGATCGTATACCCCATGACCCGGCAAAAAAAGTCGATTGCACCCAAGAGTGCCATGTTATCGAGCCTTCGGGTCAGACCAAATTCTCCCACCAGGCGGTAGCGGATACACTTGCTAAAAGCGTACACGGCAGTTTCGATGAAGAGGGAAATCCAAAGGAGCACCAGAAAGATTATCCCGACTGCAAGAGTTGTCATGACCAGCCGTTGTATCGTCCTTTTTCGATCTATAAGGGAGAGAAGATTGCCGGCGTGTCGAAGAGAGCGATCAGCCGCTGTAAGAGTTGCCATACCAGTGGCGTCTTTGCCGAAGATTTCTATGAACATATAACCACACGCCTGCATAAGACCCGGTTCCCTCTGGAAACAATCGATGTCTGTGCAAAATGCCATCAGGATAAAGCGTTTCGGGAGCGGCATAATCTGGATGACGTTGTGACATCGTACAAGGAGACCTTCCATGGAAAGCTGATTGCATTGGGTTCAGAAACCATGCCTGACTGTATAGATTGTCATATCGTCGAAGGGGAGAACGCCCATCTTATAGAAGCCAAAGATGTAGCGACTTCATCGGTGCACAAAAATAACGTCGCCACCACCTGCAGGACATCAGAGTGTCATGAAACTGCCAGTCCGCAATTGGCAAGTTTTCAGACCCACGTCACCTATGACAGGGAAAAATATCCCATGCAGTTCTATATGCTGATTGGCTTCAAAGCACTCATGGCGTTTGTGTTGTATTTCTTTCTGGCACTGATCTTCCTGGAGCTGATGCGCAGATTATTCCCACGTTTTTCCTTTTTTAAAGAGAAACATGTGGATGACTATGAAGAGATTGTGAAAGAGATCAAGTCGGAGGCCCGGTCTAACGATCGGTAAGGATGAAAAAATGAGCAAATATGAGCCTATCATCTATAAAAACGGGGAACGTTTTTTCTATCGTTTCTCTGCTCATCAGCGGGTACAGCATGTGGTGCTGTTTATCACGATCTTTCTCCTGGCCTTGACAGGGTTTCCTCTAAGACATGCTGAAGAGGCTTGGGCAAAACCACTTTATGACTTCATGGGCGGCACCGAGATAGCGCCACTGATTCATAGAGCTGCAGGAACCGTTCTATTGTTGTTGTTCGTCTACCATACAATTTACTGGATACACTATTTTTACAAGCATCATCTCGTTAAATTGAAGAAAGAGAACAAGCTGACAATTAAAAGCTTTACCAAGGCATTGCTTTCTCTTGAGATGGTGCCAAATAAAAAGGATTGGGAAGACATCGTCCAGATATGGAAATATCTCCTGTACTTCACCAATCGTCCTCCCAGGCATGACCGCATGTCATGGCGAGAAAAGTTCGACTACTTCGCTCCCTACTGGGGTATACCTATCCTTGGCCCTGCAGGTGTAGCCTTGTGGTGGCGTGATGAGTTCTCTCATATTCTTCCCGGCTTTGTATTGAATGCACTCTACATAATGCATACCGATGAGGCATTGCTGGCAGTGCTGTTTCTGTTTTTTGTGCATTGGTACAACGTCCACTATGCGCCGGAAAAATTTCCCTCTGCAACTGTCTGGATAACTGGTTATCTCAATGAGCATGACATGGTCCATGAGCATTATGCGGATTATGTGAAGGTCATGATTGAGAATGGGCTGGAAGATGACATCAAGCCTCAGAGTTTTGCTGGAGAGAACTACGAATGGTAAAGCTTTTTAAAAATCTGATTTTCAAGGCTTACGTTATTTTATTAATGGCCTTCACTGTATGGTATGGAACCTTCATGTACCCGCTGATATTCGGCTTTGAAGGCAAAGAAGAGGCTGAAGCATCATTGCGGGACCTAGGGCATGAAGGCACCGAAGAAGAGCGGTTGTTTGTGAATCTGATAGCCAGTAAGGGTGAAACGAAAAAAACGGACCTTGGCTATCGTGTCATTGAGCAACCCTACATAGCCGGTCGCTTTCATCATATCGGATTTGAAATCGAAGAGGATAAAGCCAGCACTTGTGTGGGTTGTCATGGCAACGTGCCGCACAATAAATCAAAGGAGATTCGAAGCTTTTTGAACATGCACGCCTTCTACACGGCCTGTCAGACATGCCATATTCGCGCAGAGGGCGAGTCTCAACGGCTGGCTTTTCGCTGGTCCGATAAACAAACAGGCGAGCAGACCGTAAACCCGATAGCATTGGTTAAAATTGAAGATCTGCAAGCAATGGGCGATCAGAACAGCTATCCAGCCTATGGTGACTATGGGGCCAAGATAGCCCCGGGAAGAGTGATGGAGAATACTTTCTCGTTTGAGAAAGTCAGTGATGAGAAGGCTAAAGCTGTGATGGATCGTTACATCACTCAAGAGAAAACCTTAACCACGCAACAGAAGTCGCAGATGAATGAATTCCTGCATAAGCGGATTACTAAGACACCCGTCGCGTGTGATGAATGTCACAACAGCACGGAGCCATATATTCCCTTTGCGGAGCTCGGTTATCCTCCCCGCAGGGTGGACGAATTAACTGACAGTTCCGTGGTAGGCATGATTGAAAAATATAAAGAGTTTTTCATCCCTGACTTTATCAGCCCGGTAGAAAATTAAGACATACACATGCCTGGTCTGATTGCTTTGTCATGCCTTGCGCGCAATGATTTCGATGGCGTTTTGATCCGGGTCTCTGCAGAACAGGGCTTGTCTGCCTGAGCGGCTGGTGGTGTATGCGATGCCATGGGCGTCCAATCGATCTTTGAGTTCACTGAAATTATCCACCTCGAGCGCCAGGTGCCGGTCTCTTCCGCCATGCTCAGGTCGCTGCTCCAGGGGATCGGGGTTTGGCAGTTCGAGGAGGTGAATCTGGGCCTTCGCCAATTGCAGCCAGGCTCCCGGATAACCCAGGTCAGGTCTGGAGTCTGAGACTTCAAGACAGAGCAGGTCGCGATAGAATCCCAGCGACTTTTCGGTATCTGCAACGATCAGGCTGACATGATGAAGTCGGGTCATGGTGTGTAATGCCTGCAGTTTCAGTCTGGCGCGTTCGATTGCCGAACGTACCTGGGCGGGGGCGGTGCCTCCGATATGGTTGCGGGCGGCGACCGAACCTTCCAGGGTCAGAACCTCAAATACATCCTGTTCGATACTCTTGGAAAACTGCTGCAGTTCATCCAGGGTCATTTGTGAGAGATCTCTTTTCTGTTTCACGCCAAAGGCGACAGCCTGACCGACGACCTCATGCGCATCGCGAAACGGTATCCCCCTGCGCACCAGATAGTCGGCAAGATCCGTTGCGGTGGCAAAGCCAAGCATGGCAGCCTCGCGCATGTTCTGCCGACGGCAGGTGATGGCGGGTATCATGTCGGCAAAAACCTTGAGGGAGCCTTTGATGTTGTCGACGGTGTCGAACAGGGGTTCTTTATCCTCCTGGTTGTCCTTGTTATAAGCCAGGGGTTGGCCCTTCATCAGAGTCAGCAGACCGATCAGATGGCCGAAGATGCGCCCTGTCTTGCCGCGGATCAACTCCGGTACGTCCGGGTTCTTCTTCTGCGGCATGATCGAAGAGCCGGTGCAGAAGCTGTCGGATAATTCGATAAATCCAAACTGTGCGGATGACCAGATAATCAACTCTTCCGAAAAACGCGACAGGTGCATCATCAAAATGCTGGAGGCGGCGCTGAATTCGATGGCGAAGTCCCGATCGGAAACCGAGTCGAGGGAGTTTTCCGTCGGGCGATCGAAGCCCAGTAGCCGTGCAGTGAGCTGGCGGTCGATGGGATAGGTGGTGCCGGCCAGGGCGGCAGCGCCAAGCGGCATGACGTTGACCCGTTTGTTGCAGTCATTGAAACGTTCACGGTCACGCTCCAGCATCTCAAACCAGGCCATCATGTGGTGCCCGAAAGTGACCGGTTGGGCGGTCTGTAGATGGGTGAAGCCAGGCAGGATGGTCTCCGCCTCCTGTTCAGCAAGATTGAGCAGGGCTGTCTGCAGGCGCAGAATGGCTGCTCCTATGTTGTCTATCTCGTCACGCAGCCAAAGCCGTATGTCGGTGGCGACCTGATCGTTGCGCGAGCGTCCGGTGTGCAATTTTTTTCCGGCGCTGCCGATAGCTTCGGTGAGGGCGGCTTCCACATTCATATGGACATCCTCAAGTTCGATAGACCAGGAAAACTTTCCCTGTTCAATCTGCGCGCGGATCTGCGCCAGGCCCAGAACGATGGCGTCACGTTCAGCGGCAGTGATGATTCCCTGGGCCGCCAACATGCTGGCGTGTGCGATAGAGCCCTGGATGTCATACTTGTACAGGCGCTTGTCGAATTCTACCGAGGCGGTAAAAGCCTGCACAAAGGCATCGGTGGGTTCGTTGAATCGGCCGGACCAGAGATTCGTGGGCGTATTGTGATCGCTCATCAAGAGTTATCCTGAAGGTGGGACGGTAAATCTGAAGATTATAACAGGCGAACAGCGGATGCTGCAGGGCGCTACTAAAGAGTCACACACATCACACAACGAAAGCGAGACAGGAGCTGTCTTTCTGCCGAATTTTTGTGCTATTCGATCGGTGTTTGTAGTGGTGATGACTGCGGAACTGCTGGCGGTGATGCTGAGTCTGGCCTCGGTAGATGTACTGGGTGATTTTCTGCAGGAGCTGAGCCTCGTTTCCCTGGTGACGCAGTGGGTTGCCTTGATGACCGCTGCCCTGCTTTGCCTGTCCAGAGGCGTGCTGCAACGCATGGGAGCCCAATTGGCGGCTCTACTTGCTTGGGGGCTGATGATGCTGGTCACGCTGCTGGTCTGTATAATATCCCTCTGGCTGAATGGCCAGGTAATTTTGACTCTGGGTGCCGATCAACTCTTCATCCTGCTATTGAAGCCACTGGCAATTGCAGCGATTGTGGGTCTGGTGGTGTTGCATTACCTCACGCTTCAGTATCGCTGGAAGCAACAGGTTGCGGCTGAAAATACTGCACGCATGCAAGCGCTGACTTCGCGTATCCGGCCACATTTTCTTTTCAATAGCATGAATACGATTGCCAGTCTGACGCGTACCGATCCGGCAAAGGCGGAAGAGTTGGTGGAGGACCTGGCCGATCTGTTCCGGGTGTCTCTCGGAGAGGCCGACAGGCAATCGACCTTGGGCCAGGAGCTGGAACTGGCCCGTCAATACCTGAGTATCGAAACTCACCGCCTGGGTGAACGGCTTAAAGTGGTTTGGGATCTGATGGAGTTGCCGGAGTCGGCCATCATGCCGCCGCTCACGCTGCAGCCATTACTGGAAAATGCGGTGTATCACGGCATCGAACCATCTGCCGCAGGCGGCGTGATCGTCATAACCGGGCGTTTCCGGAAAAACAGACTGAATCTCAGCATCCGCAATACCCTGCCGGAAGAACCGCAGCCGACTCATCGGAAAGGTAATCAACTGGCGCTCGAGAATATACGCCAGAGATTGACTGGCCTGTATGATGAGTCGGCAAGCCTTACCGAAAGCAGGATCGAGGGAGAGCACCAGGTGCGTATCGTCATACCCCATCCCTGGAGAGTGGAGTGAGAATTCTATTGGTGGATGACGAGGCCTTGGCGCGGGATCGACTGGGTGCGCTGCTGGCGGAGTTGGGCGAGCCCTATCAGGTTGTAGGAAGTGCGGCGAATGGTGAAGAGGCGCTGGATCTGTTTGCCAGTCAGGGCGCTGATCTGGTATTGATGGATATCCGTATGCCGGGTATGGATGGGCTGCAGGCCGCCAGACGCCTGGCTGAGAGTCGGACGCCTCCTGCAGTGATCTTTACCACCGCGTATGAAGAACACGCGCTGCAGGCTTTTGAGATCCAGGCGGTCGATTACCTGCTCAAACCAGTGCGCAAAGTGAGGTTGCAAAAGGCGCTGGAGACGGCCCAGCGAATCACCCTGGCGCAACTGGAAGCGGTGGCGCTGGCGACAGACAGGGTTGTGCCGCAGTTGAGCGTCAGCTATCGGGGAGGGCTGAGGCGACTGCCGTTGGATCAGGTGCTCTACCTGCGGGCCGAAAGCAAATACGTATCGGTGTTTCATAATCAGGGTGAACTCCTGCTCGAAGAGAGCTTGAAGTCCCTGGAGAGCAGGTTCGGTGACTGGTTCCTGCGCATTCATCGCAATGCGCTGGTCGCGCGCCATGCCTTGCTGGGATTGGAAAAGACCTCCGGCGGTGTGATGATGGTAAGCTTGCGCGGCTGTGATGACTTGCTGGAAGTGAGTCGTCGCCACCTGCCTGAGGTGAGACGTTTAATAAGAAATGAAGGTTGCTGAGCTGTTGCGGTTGCTGAGGCTATTCCTTACCGGGGGGTCTGTCCTGCTGGCGGCCTGTGCGACACAAATGCCGGTCGTCGAGCCGTCTGAGGACGAGCCGATAGAGTTGACAAGGGCGCCGTCATTTCTGAAAAACAGAGCGAGTGGCGAGATGCTGGCAGGCACCTGCTTTGGTTGTCATGGGCCTGATGGGCGCAGCAGAGCCCCGGCCATACCCTCTCTGGCCGGACTGCCTGAAAATTACTTTATCAGCGTCATGCAGGCCTACCAGTATGGGGGTCGATACAGTTCTGTCATGGGACGTATTGCGCAGGGTTTCGAGCGTGATGAGATCGCCCGCATGGCCAGTTATTTCAGCCGGCTTGAGGTTCGGCCCAATGCCCAGCGAGTCAGTTGGCCAGAGGTGAGCAAGGGACGTCAACTGCACCGGCTTTATTGTCTGGAGTGTCATGGAGATCTGACCCACGCGCCGTCTCAGGATGCCAATCTGTTGAATGGTCAATGGATGGATTATCTGCGCTGGACGCTGCAGGACTACCTGATCGGCATCAATCAGGCTGATGCCGAGATGTCGGAGCAGCTTGCCAGGCTGGTCAGGCGACATGGCAGCGAGGGCTTGGAGGCGCTGGTCAACTATCTCGGCAGTGCGCGTCCATAGCCGGTAAAATTGCCTGCAGCCATTGCAGGCTTTAGCATAGAGCCCAATCAATTAGATAACGAACAAAAAACCACCCAGTTTCTGTTAATGAGGCGTTGTTATATATGTCCCAAAAGACGATCCGAATTGCCACCCGTAAGTCACCTCTGGCCATGTGGCAGGCTGAACATGTGGCCGCTGAACTGAAGAAGGCCCATCCGGGCTTAGAGGTCGAGTTGCTTGGGATGAGCACCCAGGGTGACAAGATCCTGGATACACCGCTGGCCAAGATCGGGGGTAAAGGGTTGTTCGTCAAGGAACTGGAGCAGGGGATGCTGGAGGGGCAGGCCGATATTGCGGTGCACTCGATGAAGGATGTGCCGGTAGCCTTGCCGGATGGCCTGCACCTGGCAGTGATCATGCAGCGTGAGGATCCCAGAGATGCCTTCGTGTCCAATAACTATGCCGATTTGAGCGAGCTGCCTGATGGAGCCAGGGTGGGCACTTCCAGCTTGCGCCGTCAAAGCCAGCTGGCGGAAGCCAGACCGGACCTGCAGATCATCCCGTTGCGCGGGAATGTCAATACGCGCCTGCGCAAGCTGGATGAAGGCCACTATGATGCGGTCATTCTTGCCTCGGCGGGGTTGATCCGGCTCGGCTTCGAACAGCGTATCACTGCAAAGATCGGACCTGAGCAGAGCCTGCCGGCGATAGGTCAGGGCGCCGTGGGGATTGAATGCCGCACGGATGATGAACAGATCAATGCGCTGGTCGCTGCTTTGCATCATGCAGAGACCGCCAGCTGTGTGCTTGCCGAACGGGCCATGAACCAGCGTCTGAACGGTGGTTGCCAGGTGCCGATTGCCGGCTATGCAATGCTGGAATCCGGGCGCTTGTGGTTAAGGGGGCTGGTCGGTGAGCCGGATGGTTCACGCATCATCCGGGGTGAAGTCGAGGGTGCCCCTGGTGAGGAGGAAGAGATGGGTGTAGGGCTGGCTGAGCGGCTCCTCGAATGGGGCGCGGATGAGATTCTGGCAACCCTCTACGGTGATTGAGCGGAGTCCTTGTGCTTGACTGCGATCTGCTGGGAGCGGGCATACTGGTAACCCGGCCAGCCCATCAGGCTGAGGAATTATGTGCACTGATTGAGTCCCTGAATGGCGTTGCCCTGCGTTTTCCTGCGATGCAAATCCAGCCGCCGGCGGATGAAGTGACGCCTGGAGCCCTCCTCCTGGGGGCATCAGGGATGATGATCTTCATCAGTCCGAATGCGGTGAATTACGGGCTGCAATTGCTGCAGGGTAAGCGATTATCAGCGCGCCTCATGCTGGGTGCGGTCGGTAAAGCCACCGCACAGGCGCTGCATGAGGCGGGCTACCGGGTCGACCTGTTGCCTGTCGAACGGTTTGACACTGAAGGCCTGCTGGCGCTGCCGGAACTGCAGCGGATTTCGGGTGAAAATATTGTTATCGTGCGGGGTGAGGGAGGGCGCCCCCTGCTGGGAGACAGTCTACGGGAACGTGGCGCCGAAGTGGTCTATGCTGAAGTTTACCGCCGGGTTTGTCCGGATGTGGATCCCTCTTCCCTGCTGCGGCGATGGCAACGGGATGTCACTCTGGTAATTACGACCAGTAATGATATCCTGTTGAATCTAAAAAAGATATTGGGTGATAAGGGCTGGCCTCAGCTGCGCAGGACCCCGCTGCTGGTAATCAGTGAACGGATGGTGGAGATGGCGGAAAAGATGGGATTTGAGACCATTTTGCGGGCCGACAACGCCGCTAATCCGATAGTTTTAGAATGTGCCTGTGATTGGCTGGTGCTGAATCTGAAGTGATGATTTGAGACTGGAATGAATGCATGAGTGAGCGTGAGAAGGCATCTTTGGATACGCGATCAGAGAAAGAAGCTGAAGGTGAGGAGGGTCGTGTGGAGCAGCAGCCGGTTGCTTCACAGCGCTTTCCCAGCCTCGCAATTGTGCTCTCCCTGATAACTTTATTGGTGGTGGCTGCCAGTCTGTTTCTGGGGTATCGCTACTGGGTTGGCATGCAGCAGTCCCTGCAGCAGTTGAACAGCTCGCTGTCTCAGGCCGGCCGGGATCAGTCGGCGCTGCGTAACAGTCTGACGGAGACGCATGCCACCTTAGAACAACAGCAGCAGAAGTTTGCATTGCAGGAGCAGGCACTGGCCGAGCAGCGTCAGCTGCTGGAGCAGGAGCGTGACGCCTTACATCAGCAGGGTGTGCAGATCAATCGTTCCTTGACATCCATGCAGCAACGTCTGGGGGGAGATACAAAGCAATGGCAGGTCGCTGAGGCTGAGTATCTGATGCGGGTTGCCAACCATCGCCTGTCACTCATGCATGACCCGGTCACCGCGCTGGGTGCATTGGCCGCAGCTGATGAGCGATTGCGTGACACCGGTGATCCTGGCTGGGATGAGGTGCGCCAGGTTCTGGCCCAGGAGATGGCCAGTCTGAGCGCCGTGCCCAAGGTCGACAAGGCCGGTTTGACGGCCAGTCTTTTGGCATTGGCGGAGCAGGTGGACAAACTGCCCTTGCGGGAAGAGGGCGTGGCGCTGACCAGAGCCGAACCTGCAGCGTTGCAGCAGGATGCGGCAGAATCAGTTAGTGGTTTCGATCTACAGCGGATCTGGCAAGATTTGAAGGAGGGCTTCAAGTCGATGATGGTGATACGTCATCATCAGAAACCGATCGCCGCAATGCTGCCTCCGGAGCATGGATATTTCCTCAAGCAGAATCTGCGCCTCAAGCTGGAAGGGGCGAGCGCCGCTCTGATGGGGCGCAGCGCGGGTGTCTATCAGCAGAGTCTGCAGGCTTCGACAGCCTGGGTGGAGCGTTACTTCGCCGCAGAGACGCCCGAGGTGGAAGCCTTCAGTCAGCAGCTGACCAGTCTGGCACAGCAGGACATAGCCCCTGAACTACCGGATATTTCGGCTTCTTTACACGCCTTGCAGAGACATCGCGAGGAGATGAACCAGAGGGTCAGCGAATGAGAACCCTGGTTACGGTCATCCTCAGCCTGCTGTTTGCTGTGGTCGTCACCTTATGGGTGAAGGAGGACAACGGCTATATCCTGATCGGCTATGGTCATTGGACGATCGAAGGCAGCCTGGCGCTGTTTATACTGGCAGGGCTGATGTTATTCCTCGTTCTCTACCTGGCGCTGCGGACCCTGGCGAGGCTCTGGTCGATGCCGGATCAGCTTCAGCGCTGGAACAGCCGTCGTCTGGCCGGCAGGGCGCGTCACTCGCTCACGCAAGGGCTGGTGGAACTGGCTGAAGGCAATTGGATCGCGGCGGAAAAGCATCTGATCCGGCACGCCGCCCGTTCTGAAACGCCACTGCTGAACTATCTGGCGGCCGCCAGGGCCGCGCAACTGCAAGGGCAGGATGAGCGACGCGACGATTACCTCCATCTGGCCCATCAGAGCATGCCGTCCGCAGAGATGGCCGTGGGCCTGACCCAGGCAGAGTTGCAGATCGCTCATGAGCAGTATGAGCAGGCCTTGGCGACGCTTACCCATATCCGCTCGCTTTCCCCCAAACACAGCTATGTGTTGACCTTGTTGAAGCGGTTGTATGTGAATCTGGGGGAGTGGGATCAGTTGGAGCAACTGCTGCCCGAACTGCAGAAACGTAAAGCCATAAATGCCGAAGAATCCCGGGAGCTGGAGCTTAAAATCTACCGCAAGCGAATGGAACTTATACGCACCGACCCGGCTGCGCTGGAGCAGTTATGGCAGCGCGTACCCAGATCGATCCGTCAGGACCCGGACTGCGTCAAGACTTATGTATCGTTGCAGGTGGAACTCGGGGCGGGAGAAAAAGTCGCGCCACTGATTGTCGCCACTGTACAGCGGCACTGGGATCCTGAGCTGGCCTGCTTGTATGGCAGGATCAAAACTGACAGTCTTGCCAATCAACTTTCCATTGCCGAGGATTGGCTGAAGGAGCGCCCCAAGGACCCAGACCTGCTGCTGGCATTGGCCAGGCTATGTTTACAGAACAGGCTGTGGGGTAAGGCCCGCAGCTACCTTGAGGCGAGCATCGGTATCTCGCCCAAGGTAGAGGCCTATCAGGAGTTGGGCCTGCTGCTGGAGCAGATAGGCGAGCCGGACAAGGCGCTGGAATGTTTTCGCGCCGGACTGGGTCTCGAACGCCGGGAGACGTCGCGGGTTCTGACCCGCCTCGACCACCTGGCGTTGAATCATAAGCTGCCCAGTCCCAGGGTTATCGACAGCGTCTGACAAGACACAGTTTCCGCCTCAAAAAAACCGGCGGATCAAGCCTTTTCCGCGGCGGCCCCGTATTCGAAAGAGTCAGAGTAGAGCCGGCTTTCATCCAGGCCATGGGCCAGAAAGGCCGCTTTGCCGGCATCTATCATGGGTGGCGGGCCACTCATGTAGACTTCAAAACCGCTCAGATCAGCATGCTCGGCGACCACGCTGTCATGCACCCAGCCGGTCCTGCCCTGCCAGCCACTAGTCGGTTCCGAGAGAACCGGTACATAGGTGAAATTGCTGTGCTCTTTTGCCCACTGCTCAGGCAGGTCCGGCAGGTAGAGATCCTGTTCTGTGCGGACTCCCCAGTACAGGTGTATGGGGCGATCAATACCGATTTCGAAGGCGTGTTGGATAATCCCCTTGAGTGGAGCAAATCCGGTGCCGCCGCCCATCATGATGATCGGCAGATCTGAATCCTCACGCAGGAAGTAGCTGCCAAGGGGCGCTTCGATGCGCATGATGGTCTTTTCCTTCATCCCGTCAAACAGGAAATCAGTGAATGCCCCGCCTTCCACATGCCGGATGTGGAGTTCGATGAACTCATCATCATGTGGCGCATTGGCGATGGAAAAGGCGCGCTTTTCACCACCTTCCAGGATGAAGTTGAGATACTGTCCGGCAAGAAACTGCAGGCGCTCGCCTTCGGGCAGTTTGAGGTAGAGACGGATCACGTCATGATTCAGGCGCTCGATGCGATCCACTTTACAGGGCATCTCGCGAATCTCGATATCCTGGGCCTGGGCGATCTCATGGACCTCGATGCGAATATCGGAGGCAGGGATTCCCTGACAGGTGAGGCAGGCGCCTGGCTGATTTTCATCCAGCGCAGGGGGCGGGCCATCAGGGTAATCGATTTCGCCAGACAGCAGGGTGCTCTGACAGGTTCCGCAGAAGCCGTTGCGGCAGCCATACGGGAGGTTGATGCCCTGCCTGACTGCGGCATCGAGAATAGACTCTCCCGCTGCAACATTGAATTCGTGGCCGCTGGGTTCTACGTGGACTTTAAAACTCATGAGATTCCCTGATTATCTGCTGACGTTATACACTACTGAGAATATTAGGGGCGGAATTCTCTCCTATTTATGTGAGGAATTAAACCTGGGAGTCCTTTGGGTTATGAGCGAAGTGACAATTGTGGGTTGCGGGGATGTGGGCAGCCGGGTTGCACATGCCTGTCTGGCAAGAGGCGACAAGGTAACCGGATGGGTGCGAACGGCGGCAAGTCTGGAACGGCTGCGATCCCTTGCGGCGCCTGTCCTGCGGGTAGACCTGGATAATGCGGAGATGGCGATCCCTGGGGTTCGAGAGCAGCAGCTTTTCTACTTTGCTCCACCGCCTGCGGCGGGACAGGAGGACAGCCGGGTCGCGCGGCTGATTCAGAACTTCAAGGAATCGGCTTCCCCTCGTCGGGTGGTCTATCTCAGCACCAGCGGTGTGTATGGCGATTGCGGGGGAGCCTGGGTGGATGAGAGCAGGGCTGCGAATCCACAGGTCGACAGGGCGCGCCGCAGACTCGATGCGGAGTTGAGATGGCAGGCCTGGAGTCGGCAGACCGGGGGTGAACTGGTGATCCTGCGGGTTGCCGGTATCTATGGTCCCGGCAAGCTGCCCGTGCAGCGTTTGCAGAGCGGGCAGCCGATGGTGAGTGAGGCGGATTCACCCATCACCAACCATATCCATACCCTCGATCTGGTGCAGATCTGCCTGGCGGCCATGCAGCGGGGGCGCTCCGGTGAAGTCTACAATGTCAGCGACGGCCACCCCGGCAGTATGACCGGCTATTTCAATCAAGTGGCTGATTTCCTGCAATTGCCCAGGCCGCCAGTCATCACCAGGCAGCAGGCGGAACAGCAGCTGTCTCCCGGTATGCTGTCTTATCTGCGGGAATCACGCCGCCTGAGTAACGGCAAGCTGCTCAACGAACTGGGGGTGGTGCTGCGTTATCCCAGTCTCGATGCAGGACTGCCCGCCTGTCTCGAAAAATAGTCAGATCTTGATCCAGTCAAACAGGTCATCCCACAGCACCACGTCCTTGTAGACCATGGAAGGGGCCAGCTCAAAGATACCGAGCCCCTGCTCGGCGGAACGGATGTAGTTCTGGCTCTCCCGCAGGTGGGTCACGAAGGGAACATTCAGATGGCCCAGGTATTTTTCCAGGTCGTGATAGATGATAGTGTTCTCCCGCACCCGGTTGGCGACGATCCCGATGTTGGTTTCGTGCCGCGAGACCCGACCACTCTCCAGCAACTCGCCGAGGAAACGCCGGCAGGCGCGCATGTCGATGGGGGACGGCAATACCGGCAGAATCAGGGTGTCGACCCGCTTCAGCATCTTGTTGATAACCTTGCCATGGGTGCTGGCGGGAGCGTCCATCACCAGTAGCTCCGTACCTTTAGCGGGCCTCAGGGGACCGGGCAGAGTGGCGTCGATGGCCTGAATTGTCGGTATGCCCTCGTAATCATTCCTGGCCTCCAGCCAGTCGATGGTCGACTTTTGCGGGTCAAAATCCGCCAGCGCGACCTGCATGCCGTTATCGGCATACCAGGTGGCCAGATTCGTGGCGATGGTTGTCTTACCGCAGCCGCCTTTGGCGTTCATCAACATGATGGTGCGCATCTTCTTACCTTTGGTTATTGATTTTCAGGTAGTTTAGCCTATCCCCAGCTCATCCCAAATCGAATCGACCCGCTGTTTTACCTCCGGGCTCATGCTGATGGGCTTGCCCCATTCCCGATTGGTTTCTCCAGGCCATTTGCTGGTGGCGTCGAAACCGATCTTGGAGCCCAGGCCGGATACCGGTGAGGCGAAATCCAGATAGTCGATTGGGGTGTGCTCGATGATGGTGGTGTCTCTGGCCGGGTCCATGCGGGTGGTCATGGCCCAGATCACGTCGCTCCACTCCCGGGGGTTGACGTCATTGTCCACCACGATGACGAACTTGGTGTACATGAACTGGCGCAGGAAGGACCAGACCCCCAGCATCACCCGCTTGGCATGGCCAGGGTACTGCTTCTTCATACTCACCACCGCCATGCGGTAGGAGCAGCCTTCCGGGGGCAGATAGAAATCGACGATCTCCGGAAACTGCTTTTGCAGGATCGGCACGAACACCTCGTTCAGCGCTACCCCGAGGATCGCCGGTTCGTCCGGCGGCCGGCCGGTGTAGGTGCTGTGGTAGATCGGGTCTTCCCGGTGGGTGATGCGCTCGATGGTGAAGACCGGGAACTGCTCGACTTCGTTGTAGTAGCCGGTGTGGTCACCGAACGGACCCTCCGGCGCCATGTCGTCCGGCTGCAGATGGCCCTCCAGCACGAACTCCGCCGAAGCAGGCACCTGCAGTTCGGAGCCGATGCATTTTACCACTTCGGTGCGGGAGCCGCGCAGCAGGCCGGCGAAGGCATACTCCGACAGGGTGTCCGGCACCGGGGTCACCGCCCCCAGAATGGTGGCCGGATCAGCCCCCAGCGCCACCGCGACAGGAAAGGGCTCGCCGGGGTGCGCTTCCTGCCATTCGCGAAAATCCAGCGCCCCGCCCCGGTGGGCCAGCCAGCGCATGATCACCCGGTTACGACCGATCACCTGCATGCGGTAGATGCCCAGGTTCTGGCGGGACTTGTTCGGTCCGCGGGTCACCACCAGCCCCCAGGTGATCAGCGGACCGGCATCCTCCGGCCAGCAGGTCTGGATCGGCAGGTCACCCAGGTTCACAGCTTCACCCTCCTGGGTCTGAGCCTGGCAGGGTGCGTTGCGCAACTCCTTGGGGGCCATATCCAGGACCTTGCGGAACACCGGCAGCTTCTCCCAGGCATCCTTCATTCCCTTGGGCGGATCAGGCTCTTTGAGGAAGGCCAGCAGTTTGCCTACCTCCCGCAGGGCCTCCACGTCCTCTTCACCCATCCCCATGGCAACTCGCTTGGGAGTGCCAAACAGGTTGCCCAGCAGCGGGTAGCGGGAGCCTTTGACGTTCTCGAACAGCAGCGCCGGCCCACCTGCGCGCAGGGTGCGGTCGCAGATCTCGGTGATTTCCAGATTCGCGTCCACTTCGGTCTGGATGCGTTTCAGTTCACCCCGGGTCTCGAGTTGCTGAATGAAATCACGCAGGTCTTTGTACTTCATACAGGTAGGCCGGAAAAAAAGTGAAGGTGAGACCATACCAGAGGAAGTAATGAGATTAAATGTTGGTGCAACTGTTTGAGGACAAACCCTGGCGCAAAGCAATTAGAGGGAATGGTTGGTGAAATCTGATTTTGATCTGACGGCTCATTCAATAAGGGGCCATACAGTAGGAAAAAGCATCGACGCCCTAAATAATTTCCATTGAAAAATAATCACAACCTTGTCCTCATGACGGGTCCATCGGGTGAGATCAGATATTTCAAATATCAACAGCGAGATAGAGTTCTGTCATGCTGAAAGCCAGAACTTCGGCCGAAAAAGGTATATTCGAGAAGAACTGCGGAGCTTAATCTTAGCGTGACTGGTAATGCGCCATGGACGGGATCCTCGGGTGACAGACCTGCCCCGATCGCCAGGTTTTTGTCTATTCGCCTGATTGCAGCAGCGGTTAGTGACCCTGGCAGTTCAACAAACTGGAAATCGTGCGGGAAACCAGAAACCCCATCATCACCAGCTCAAGAGTCGGTCACGGCTAGCTCCGGCCGGCAAAATAGCCCAGCTGTTCCGAGACCCGCCGGCCCGCATCCCGTACCAGGGGTATCCACTCGTCCCGGCGCCGCTCGATGGGGGCGGAGATGGAGAGTCCGCCCACAACGCTGCCGCTGTTGTCGTAGATCAGGGTGCCGATGCAGCCCACTCCCTCCTCCGCCTCTTCGTTGTCCAGGGCGCAGGTCTCGGCGTTGACACTGTGCACCTCATCGAGCAGATCGTCGATGCCGGTTAGGGTGTGTTGCGTAAAGGCCGGCAGGCCGGTGCGCTGGGCATAGGCGCGCACGAAGTCGTCCCCCAGTTCGCCGAGCATCAGTTTGCCCACTGCGGTGACGTGCAGGGGGGCGCGGCTGCCGATCACCTGTTCCACCCGCATCATGCGCCGAGCGCTGACCCGCTCCACATAGATCACCTCATCGCCTTCGCGCACGGTGAGATTGACTGTCTCGCCGATCTGGTCGCGCAACTCCCGCATGATCTCCAGGGCCTCCTTCCGGATGTCGATGCCGCGCCTGACCCGCCCGGCCAGCTTCAGCAGCTTGCGCCCGAGCTGATAGTGGCCGGCGCTGTCCCGCTCCACGAAGCCCACCTCCGTAAGGGAACCCAGGATGCGAAACGAGGTGGAGGGATGCAGCCCGGAGTCGGCGGCGAGAATCTTCAGGCTGACCGGCCCGCCACCGGCGGCGATGAGGTCCAGCAACAGGGCGGCGCGATCGATAACTTGTATGGTGGATGGCTTATTCATTTCGTATTGTGAAAACGATTATGTATTGCGAAATTTATCCAGAGCAGTAAACTTATTGCCCAAGTCGAGTTTGAACCAGGTACACCCGTATGGGCGCCGCTTAGTTTGAACTGAATTTATCACATTATGAAATTGTTTTCGCGGATTGAAAAGTTCCGCCACACGGGAGACCAGGCAGATGAACAGCACAGCAGCACAGATGACCACCGACTATCCCGCCTTTGCCGAGGGCATTCAGTACTTCGGCGAATTCTGGCCGGAGTTCAGCCAGTACGCGGACAGCGCCGTGATCGCCGAGGGCCAGAGCGCCATCGCCGATGCCACCGACGCCAAGGCCGCCTATCAGACACTGCTGGGAGCCGATGCCCTGCGCTATGTCACCCTGCAGGTTTGCGGCTCCAAGGGTTCCGGCCATCCTGGCGGCTTCGCCTCCAGTGCCGAGGCCCACGCCGCACTGATGATGCTGGGCCATACCAACATCGTGACCGAGGTGGGCCACCACGCCCCCGGCTTCTACTCCGCCATGTTCCTGGATTCCTCCCTGGAAGAGATGGGCATCCACACTGTCAACGACATGATGCAGCGCTTCCGCGAGAAGCACGGCCTGCTCGGCCATCTGTCCGGCGCCATTCCCGGACTGCTGGCCCCCGCCGGACCTCTGGGTCAGGGCCAGCACTTCGCCATGGCCGGAGCCTATCTGCATCGCGACAAACTGTTCCCGGTCACCATCGGCGACGGCGGCATGGGCGAGCCCTATGTGCTCAACTCCATGATGCATTTCCACACCGCCTACCCGGAGGTCACCAATTTCCTGCCGAGCCTGATCTGGAACGGTTACTCCCAGGAGCACCACTCCATGGTCTCCCTGCATACGAATGAGCAGATGATCAACTATTGGAAGGGTCACGGCTTCGAAGAGGTCATCCTGGTGGACGCCAAGGAGTTCGATGACAGCGACCAGCAATCGGCGTTCGTCGACAGCACCCGTTTCTCCTTCGAGCAGCGTCTGGCCTTCGCCAAGGCGGTGCTGCAGGGCGTAGACCGGGCCGCCAAATCGGCCCTGGGCGGCACTCTGACCGCTTTCATCATTAAGCAGTTGAAGGGTTCCGGGGTGCACACCGTGGGGGCCAAGTCCCACAATCTCTACCCGGCCGATACCCTGGACGCCCAGCACATCATCGACGGGCTGACCCGCCGCGCTCTGCCGGCCCAGGCCTGGCAGATCGTGCGTGACAACTTCAGCCGCGCCGGCGGCGGCCCTGCCGTCAAGACGGTAGTCACCGAGTACGAACTGGAGCTGACGCCCCTGCCCAAACTGCAGATGCAGGCGTTCGCCAAAGGGGAGAAGGCCGTGCCCGCCACCGCCATGGGCGCCCTGGTGGGCCAGGTCGGTCAGGCCGACACCCGCTTCGTGGTCACCAACGCGGACGGCAATGAGGCCTCGGCCATGAAAAACATCAACGATGTGCTCAAGATCCGCCACCCGACCGAGGACCCGCTCTACAACCAGCAGCCCAACGGCCAGGTCTACGAGCCCCTGAACGAGGACGCCTGCGCCGGCTTTGCCGCGGGGCTTGCCCTGTTCGGTTCTCGGTCGCTGTGGTTGTCCTATGAGTCCTTCGCCATCAACGGCTGGCCGATCGTGCAGACCGTGGCTCAGGCCATGGCCGAACTGCGCCGCAAGACCCCGTCCATCGTCACCATGTTCACCGCCGGTGCGTTGGAGCAGGGGCGCAACGGCTGGACCCATCAGCGTCCAGAGATCGAGAATTACTTCGCCGCCATGATGCGCAACGGCAACGCCTTCCCGCTGTTCCCGTGCGACGCCAACAGCATCCAGACGGCCTACGAGTACGCCACCAACAGCTTCAACAAGAGCATGGTGATCATCGCCTCGAAGAGCCCGCTGCCGGTCTATCTCTCCTTGGAGGAGTCCCGCAAGGCGGTCGAGGACGGCGCGGCAGTCCTGTATGAATCCGAGTCTGGCGACAAGGGCACGGTGGTGTTCGCGGTGACCGGTGACATGGTGTTCCTGCCGGTGTTTGAAGCCAAGGATAAGCTGGAGGCGGATGGCTACCGGGTGCGCATCGTCGCGGTGGTCAATCCCCGGGCGCTGTATCGCCCCAGCGACCTGGCCTGGGACACGGTCTCCCAGCCCGACAACCGCTTCATGGACGAGGATCACTTCAACGCCCTGTTCGACGGTAACGTGCTGCTCGGGGTGAGCGGTGGACCCAGCGCCCCGCTGGAGCCGGTGCTGCTGCGCACCCGCGCCCCGCGGCGTGACGTGTTCTGCTGGAAGCGCGGTGAGACCACCGCCTCGCCGGCCGAGATCATGGATTTCAACGGCATCACCGCCGAGGCCATGAGCGAGCGCGCCAAGGCCCTGGTCTGAGTCGATCCCCCACTCCCTTGGGGAGTGGGGAACTCACTCATACACCCCATCAATTTTTGAATTTATCGGGATAGCTTATGTCCACGACCAAGATCATCGTACTGGATGACGACCCGACCGGTTCCCAGACCGTCCACAGCTGTCTGCTGCTGACCCGCTGGGACGTGGCGACCCTGAAAGAAGGACTGCAGGATGCCGCGCCTCTGTTTTTCGTACTCACTAACACCCGGGGCATGGACGCCGAGCGGGCTGCCAGTGTAACCCGGGAGGTCTGTGTCAATCTGAAGCAGGCACTCGACGAACTGGCCGCTGCAGGCGAACCGATCAACCCTCTGGTGGTGAGCCGCTCCGACTCCACCCTGCGCGGCCACTATCCGGTGGAGACCGATGTGATCGCCGAGCAGTTGGGTCCCTTCGACGCCCACTTCATGGTGCCCGCCTTCTTCGAGGGGGGGCGCATCACCCGGGGCAGCGTTCACTATCTGATGGTGGACGGCCTTGAGGTACCAGTGCACGAGACCGAGTTCGCCCGCGATTCGGTGTTCGGCTACCACCACAGCTATCTGCCGGACTATGTGGAGGAGAAGACCAAAGGCCGCATCCAGGCCGATCAGGTGGAGCGCTTCCTGCTGGCGGACCTGCGCGGCGATTCCCTGCCCCGGCTGCTCGCCCTGCAGGGCAATGTCTGCTGCGCGGTGGACGGCGAGACCCAGGCGGATCTGAACCACTTCTGCAGCCAGCTCATCCTGGCCGCGGCAGAGGGCAAGCGCTTTTTGTTCCGAAGCGCCGCCAGCCTGCTCACCGCCCTGGCCCAATTACCGCCCCAGCCGGTGGCGGCTGAGTCGATGGCCGAGTATGTACGGGACGACCGCGCCGGTGCAGTGGTAGTCGGCTCTCACGTGAAGAAGACCACCCAGCAACTGAAGGCCTTGCTGCAGATGCCCGGCATCGAACCCATCGAGGTAGATGTGGAGCAGATCGAGCGGGACCGAAAGACACTGCTGGACCGCATCATCCAACAGACGAACCAGGCCCACGCGCAGGGCCGGACCTCGGTAATCTACACCAGCCGAGTGGAGAAGACCTTCGCTGACCAGGCGACCCGGCTGGCCTTCGGCGAGCGAGTCTCTGAGTTGTTGATGGACGTGGTGAGGAACCTGCCAAAAAGCCTGGGGTTTCTCATCAGCAAGGGGGGCATCACCTCCAACGACGTGCTGAGTTCGGGCCTGGCCCTGCGTACCTCCCGGGTGGTCGGTCAGATCCTGCCGGGCTGCTCGGTGGTGCGCTGCCCTGCGGGCCATCCCCGCTATCCCGAGCTGCCCGTGGTGATCTTCCCCGGCAATGTGGGGGACGAGAACGCCCTGGCAGAGGCCTATGCACGGCTCTCCGGGGTAACTCGCGAGTCCATGCCAAGCCAGCAGGCCAGGGCATGATGGACTCAACCAGGTATCTTACCGTTACCGGTTGAATACTAGATGAGAAGCGCAGCGGATTGATCCATGTCTCACCATCACACACACCAGACGAGCAGCGTCGACAAGGCTGAATTGCTGCAGTGTCTGCGCGAGATCCTGCCGCCCGAGGCCCTGCTCTTCGAGGCGGAGGACCTGCGCCCCTACGAGTGCGACGGGCTCTCCGCCTACCGCAAGCTGCCGATGCTGGTGGTCCTGCCGAGCACCCTTGAGCAGGTACAGGCCATTGTTCGGATCTGCCATGAGCTGCAGGTGCCGGTGGTGGCGCGGGGTGCGGGCACCGGACTGTCCGGTGGCGCTTTGCCCCATGAGCAGGGAGTGCTGCTGAGCCTGGCGAAATTCAACCGGATCCTGGAGATCAACCCGCAGCGGCGTACTGCGCGGGTGCAGCCAGGGGTGCGCAATCTCGCCATTTCCCAGGCCGCCGATCCGTATAATCTCTACTACGCCCCTGATCCCTCGTCCCAGATCGCCTGCACCATCGGCGGCAATGTGGCGGAGAACTCCGGCGGAGTGCACTGTCTCAAATACGGCCTCACGGTGCACAACATACAGGCGCTGAAACTCATCACCATCGACGGCGAGCTGCTGGAGATCGGTGGAGCGGGGCTGGACGCCCCCGGTTACGACCTGCTGGCGCTGCTGACCGGCTCCGAGGGCATGCTCGGGGTGATCGTCGAGGTCACGGTAAAACTGCTGCCCAAGCCGGAGCGGGCCCAGGTGCTGCTGGCCGCCTTCGATGACGTGGTCAAGGCAGGCGCGGCGGTGGGCGACATCATCTCCGCCGGCGTCATTCCCGCGGGCCTGGAGATGATGGACCGGCTGGCGATCCAGGCAGCGGAGGATTTTGTGCATGCCGGTTATCCCCTGGACGCGGAGGCGATCCTGCTGTGTGAGCTGGATGGCACCAGCGAGGAGGTCTCGGAGCAGATCTACAAGGTGCGCAAAATCCTCTCCGGCAGCGGCGCGACAGAAGTGCGCACCGCGAAGGACGAGGCGGAGCGCCTGACCTTCTGGAAGGGGCGCAAGGCGGCCTTCCCGGCGGTGGGCCGGCTGGCCCCTGATTATTACTGCATGGACGGCACCATCCCGCGCAAGCGCCTGCCGGAAGTGCTGGCGGCGATGGCGGATCTGTCGCAAGAGTATGGACTGCGAGTGGCCAATGTATTCCATGCCGGGGATGGCAATCTGCATCCCTTGATCCTCTACGATGCCAACAAGCCCGGCGAGCTGGAACGCACCGAAGAGTTCGGCGGCAAGATCCTGGAGCTGTGCGTCGAGGTAGGGGGCACCATCACCGGCGAGCACGGGGTGGGCATGGAGAAGATCGACCAGATGTGCGTACAGTTCAACAGTCTGGAATTGACCCAGTTTCACGCCATCAAGGAGGCCTTTGATCCGAAGGGCCTGCTGAATCCCGGCAAGGCGGTGCCGACCCTGCACCGCTGTGCGGAGTTCGGCGCCATGCACGTGCATCACGGGGAACTGCCGTTCCCCGAACTTGAACGTTTTTGAGGTTGAAGATGACAGATCAGGACCTCAGCCCCCAGCTGCAGGAGCAGGTCAACCAGGCCCGCCAGACCACTACCCCGCTTTGTATCCGCGGCGGCGGCAGCAAGGACTTCTATGGCCGGGCGCCGGTCGGCGAGCTGCTGGATGTCAGCGCCCATCAGGGCATACTGAACTACGAGCCCACCGAGCTGGTGGTCACCGCCCGGGCCGGTACCCCGCTGTCTGAGATCGAACAGGTCCTGGCAGCGGAAGGCCAGATGCTGCCCTTCGAGCCGCCGCATCTGGGCGCTGGCGCCACCCTGGGCGGCAGCATTGCGTGTAATTTCTCCGGCCCGCGCCGCGCCTACGCGGGAGCGGCGCGGGATTTCGTGCTGGGGACCCGGGTGCTCAACGGCCGGGGCGAGATCCTCACCTTCGGTGGCGAGGTGATGAAGAACGTGGCGGGCTACGATGTCTCGCGGCTGATGTGCGGCGCCCTCGGCACCCTCGGCGTGTTGCTCGAGGTGTCACTCAAGGTGCTGCCGCAAGCCGCGAGTGAACTCACCCTGATCTACCAGACCCAGGTGGAGGATGCGCTGGAAACCCTGCACGACTGGGGACAGAAGCCCTATCCCATATCCGCCAGCTGTTATGACGGGGATCACCTCAGCGTGCGGCTGTGCGGGGAAGAACGCGCCGTACAGGCCGCCCGCAAGCTGCTGGGTGGGGATGCCCTGGCTGAGAGTGAGGCGTTCTGGCGCAAGCTGCGCGAGCAGCAGCATGGCTTCTTCGGTTCGAGAAAACCGCTGTGGCGACTCTCGCTGGCTTCCGACGCCGCCCCCTTGGATGTGCCGGGCAAATGGCTCTACGAATGGGGTGGCGCGCAACGCTGGCTGAAGAGCGAGGCCGCGCCTGAAACGATCCGCGAGGCGGCGCTGGAGGCGGGTGGACAGGCGACCCAGTATCGCGGCGGTGATCGCGAGCAGGTCTTCCAACCCCTGCCGGACGGGCTGATGGCAATCCACCGGCGGCTCAAATCCGCCTTCGATCCCCAGGGCATACTCAATCCCGGGCGCATGTACCAGGATCTCTGATGCAGACTCGAATCAGTGAGACATTTCTGCAGACTCCCCTGGGGCAGGAGGCGGACCAGATCCTGCGCTCCTGTGTGCACTGCGGTTTCTGCACCGCCACCTGCCCGACCTATCAACTGCTGGGTGACGAGCTGGATGGCCCCCGCGGGCGGATCTATCTGATCAAGCAACTGCTGGAAGGGAATCGGGTCAGCGTCAAGACCCAGACCCATCTGGATCGCTGTCTGACCTGCCGCGCCTGCGAGACCACCTGTCCCTCCGGGGTGCAGTATGGGCGGCTGGTGGATATCGGTCGGGAGCTGGTGGAGGAACGGGTAGCAAGGCCGTTGCTGGAATCGCTCAAACGCTGGCTGCTGCGCAAGATATTTCCCTACCCCTCGCGGGTTGCACCGCTGCTCAAGGTCGGTCAGCTGATGCGGCCGTTACTGCCTGCCTCGATTGGCCGCAAGATACCGCTGCTCCAGCCGACTCAGCCTCGCCCGGCTGCAGATCAACCGCGCAGGATGCTGCTCCTCGAAGGCTGTGTGCAGAGCGTCGCCACCCCCGCCACCAACGACGCGGCGGTCCGGGTGCTCGACACACTCGGCATTCAGCTGATCAGCGCCGCTGGCGCGGGTTGCTGCGGTGCGGTCAGCCAGCATCTGGCGGCCCCCGAAGAGGGACAAGCCTTCATGCGCCGCAACATCGATGCCTGGTGGCCGCACATCGAGGCGGGGGCGGAGGCCATCCTGATCAGCGCCAGCGGTTGCGGCACAGTCGTGAAAGAGTACGGGTATCACCTCAAGGATGATCCCCGCTATGCCGCAAAGGCCGCCCGGGTGGCGGCGCTGGCGAAAGACATCGGCGAGGTGCTGCGGGACGAGCCCCTGCCCCTGGAGCGCATCAAACCGCAACACAAGCGGATTGCCTTTCACAGCTCCTGCACCCTGCAGCATGGCCAGCAGCTGGACGGCGTGGTGGAGGGGATTCTGCGCAAGGCGGGATTCCAGCTCACGCCAGTGGCCGATGCCCATCTCTGCTGCGGCTCGGCAGGTACCTATTCGATCCTGCAGGCCGGCCTCTCGCAACGCCTGTTGCAGAATAAGCTACAGGCCCTCCAGACCGAGAAACCGGAAGTGATCGCCACCGCGAATATCGGCTGTCAACTGCACCTGGCCAGCCGGGCGGAGATACCGGTGAAGCATTGGATCGAATTGCTGGATGCAGCGCTGAGCTGACCGGCATCCTGCAGTTCGTTCCGTCTGATGCTCTGTCCAGATCCGGCAGGTCTGAATTCCCCATGAATCCCGGCGTCCCTTTTCAGGCACCGGCTCGTTCCCGGCCTTCGAATCATCCCTGGGCAAGCAACGCCTTCTCACCACCTTACCAAAACCCGCAACGCGCGGGCAGCAAACCTCAGGTCAAGGCCTTTCTCAAGCGGAGAGAGAAAAAGCGGGTGGATGCAGGGCCGCATAACGACTGATGCGATAGATCCCTTCCACATAGGATGCACTACAGACCATTACAGAAAAACCAAGAAAGTCGCTCTAGGGGAATTGATGCCCAAGCTGAAAATGGCAGCTTAGAGCACGGGTCAGCCGTTAGACGGTTAAACTCTGGTTACCTCGAACGAGTCGATAATTTTCAATATATATTCAAATTCAGAATGTCTGCTCCCAGTACTGGTTCGGTGAGTCAATATGACACACTGACCTCAGGTGCTGAATCCCGTCTCATCCTCTGAAACGCAGCGCTCGAACTCGGCAATGACCTGGGCGCCGAACAGCAGGATCAGCGCGGCAAATTCAAAACTCAGCAGCACGACGATGGCTGTGGCCAGGGAGCCATACACCATATTCACCAGCGACAGGGTGGTGAAGTACCAGACCAGGATATGCCGGACGATCTCCCACAGGATGGTGGCGGTGATCCCGCCAATCAGCGCATGGCGAAAAGCGATCTGCCCCACCGGCATGACGAAGTAGAGCGAGGTCATCAGCAGGATGAGACCTACTACGCCGAGCATGTAGAGCAGCAGACCGGAAGCACCATCCAGCACCCAGGTGTAACCGAACAGGGTCACCTGCTCCTGATCGAGGCCCTGAAGGGCGCCGCTGACCAGGGTGACAACCACCACCCCCAGCCCGAGCAGGGCGATGAATATGAAAGGGATCAGTGCCGAGATCATGAAATGCCTTCGGTGGATGTTCACCCGATGGTAGAAGATCACCGACATGGCGTTTTCCAGCACAGTAAAGGCCATGGTGGCGAAAAATATCAGGATGCCGATGCCGACCCAGCCGATGACCTTGCGGTACTGCAGGAAGGCGGCAATCTGATTGGTCATGGCCTCCGCGCTGATCGGGATGATGAAATCCAGATGGGTGCGCACGCTTGCCAGCAGGGCCGCTTCGGGGATGAAGTGGGACAGGCCGACCAGCAACAGCGCCAATAGCGGGACGATGGACAGCAATCCGTAATAGGCCACGGCCCCGGAAAGTAACAGCCCCTGGTTGCGCTGAAAGCTCTTGATGACCCGCCACAGGAAAGCGCCTGGCCGCTTGATCAGCAATGCCGCTGTGTTGCGGGGTGCGGCATGTTTGGCGGACCCTCTCTCTGGTGGGGTGTTGAGCAAGGTGACAACTCCTGAAGGCATTAAAGAAAACTCTTTCTTTCTTATAGATAGAGATTGGTTCCTGAGGTCTAAATCGTCAACCAGATAGTTTTGGCCTTCAATTCCACTATCACTCTCAGTATATCGGTCGACATAACTGAAGTTAGGTGAGAAATGTCATTGTGTTTGCTCTGCTAAGACTTAATACTGAGCTTGGATGAGTGGAGGTAGTATCATGTCCAAAGGTGGTTGTCCGTTAAAAAAAGGTTGTCCTTTCTCAGCTGAGTGTAAGGATCACAGCTGGCTCTGTTTCTGGAGCGTCTGGCTGGTGCTGGCAGGAACGGTGGGGTTTGTGGTCTTCATCTTTGCCACCGGCGGGTTGTCTTAAACCAATACCGAAATCTATCCTGCTTTTTTATCGCTGAGAGCCGTTCGATGTCCAGGCTAACCCGGGACATCGAACCCCGCTATCAGGCAAGCCGGGAATGGCTCAGATCAATGTGACGGGGACATATGATAGCGGCGGATCATATGCACGAACTCCCGCAACGTCTCGATATTCGAGGCTTCTGCCTGCGCGCACCATTGCCGCAGTGCTTCGAGACGGGCCCCGTGAGTTGCGGCTTTTTGCTCCCAGATCTCATGCAGTCGCAGTTTGAATTGATAGACAGTGGACAGGGCTCCGCTCTGTTCCAGGACCTCACTCAGACGCTTGCGATCAGCATCGCTCAGCAGCACGGCTTCACGTCGCGCCAGACGCTGCGCTTTGCGGTAGAGGCGACGCCAACGCTTCTCCACATGGCGCATCTCTTCCCGAAACACCGGGCGCAGCACCCTGCTGCTGTAATCTGACATCAACTGCAGGCGGTTTACGGTCAGGGCCTTGACCACTTCCAGATCTATCTGCGGTCTTTCGGCAGCCAGATTGCGTCTGGGGGCCTGTTTGGTGACCCGCGCCAGTCCCAGCAGGGAGAGCAACCGGATATAGAGCCAGCCGATATCGAATTCCCACCAGCGCACGGAAAACTTGGCCGAGCTGGCAAAGGCGTGGTGATTGTTGTGCAGTTCCTCACCGCCGACCAGGACGCCCCAGGGCAGGATATTGGTTGCGGTGTTGGGAATCTCGAAATTGCGGTAGCCCCAGTAGTGGCCAATTCCGTTGATGACGCCGGCGGCCCAGAAGGGAATCCAGATCATCTGCATGGCCCAGATGGTGACTCCAAGAGGGCCGAACAGGATGAATAGAACGATCAGCAGCAGACTGATCCCGAGGTAGTTGTAGCGCTGATAGAGGTTCCGCTCCAGCCAGTCATCGGGGGTTCCCCGGCCATATTGCTCCATGGTCTCCGGTTTTTCTGATTCCTCGCGGTAGAGTTCGGCTCCGCGCCACAGCACCTCACTCAGACCGCGGGTCTGCGGGCTGTGCGGATCCTCTTCAGTCTCGCATTTGGCGTGGTGCTTGCGGTGGATGGCAACCCATTCGAGGGTTATCATGCCGGTGGTCAGCCACAACCAGAAGCGGAAAAAATGACTGAGTATGGGGTGCAGTTCAAGCGCACGATGCGCCTGATGACGATGCAGGAATACGGTGACCGAAACGATGGTGATATGTGTCAGGGCGAGGGTTAAAACCACATATCCCCAGAGCGGAAGCTGAATTAAGCCGTTGAGTATCATGGACTACCTGTTGGGATTGCTGATTGGAATGGTGATGCGGAGAAATCTAATAATTATACCTGACTCATTATGCATATTAGTTAAGTAACCACAATAGATAAATAATATTTATGATGCAAGGCGCGCTTATTCCCATCACTTCGGGCATTCCCTGGAGATGCTCGTACCGGCGAGGTTTTCAGAGTTGTTACTGGGTCAGCCTTGCCAGGGAAATGCATGATGACCACTGACGGCATTCCTGCGCGTACGGGTGCCAGCATCTCAGGGCAAACCAAAGGTCGGCCTGGCTTTGGGCAGCGGTTCCGCGCGGGGTTGGGCGCATATCGGCGTTATCCGGGCATTGTCGGAGATGGGGATAGAGCCGGAAATTATTGCCGGCAGCTCAATCGGGGCATTGGTAGGCGCGGCCTATGCCAGCAACCAGTTGGATGAACTGGAAGACTGGGTACGCTCCCTCGCCTGGAAAGATATCCTCGATTATCTGGATCTCTCCTTACGCGGGGGCGGTGTGATTCAGGGTGAAAAGCTGCTGGAGTTTCTTCCCGATGTGATCAGTGGATCCACGCATTGAATCCCTCTCCGCGCCGCTTCGGCGCGGTTGCCACTGAATTGAATACCGGGCGCGAGGTGTGGTTTCGTGACGGGCCGCTGATGGAGGGGGTGCGGGCTTCGATTAGCCTGCCAGGCCTGTTTGCGCCTGTCTGGCTGAAGGACCGATGGTTGGTGGATGGGGGGTTGGCAAACCCGGTTCCTGTCTCATTGTGTCGTGCGCTGGGGGCGGATATCGTCATCGCCGTCAACCTGAATAACGATATTATCGGTAAGCATCATCGGAAGCGTGCCGGTAAGCATGCCGCTGGCCGGGAAGAGGAGAGAACCAATCTGGCATTCCTGGAACGGATATCCAGCCAGTTGAGAAACAGTCTGCAGGAGCGCAAAGAAGCGCTGTTGTCGCAACTGTTCGGCAACAGTCGTCAGACGCCAGGCCTGTTCGAGGTGCTGGCCAGTTCCATCAACATCATGCAGGACCGCATCACTCGCAGCCGTATGGCGGGGGATCCGCCGGAGGTGATTCTCAGTCCGCGCCTCTCCCAGCTGGGTTTATTGGAGTTCGATGAAGCAGACACGGCGATTGCAGAGGGTCGGGCAAGTGTGGAACGGATGCGCCCGGTTTTGGAACAGATGCTTGCAGAGCTTTAGACAAACCCGAAAATTCACGTTCACGGGTGAAATTTCCGGGTTGATGCAAGCTTGTCCACAGCGATCCATCCTATACTCATTGAGCCACCCGCAGATCATACCGGATAGTCGGATCGCCTGTGCTTGCAGCGCCGCAGGCATGGCTTGGAGCGGGCTGCTGGCAGGTGTCCCGATGCATCATTAAGCACATAAATTGAATCACTTGGCCTATAAATAGCCTTGAAATTTGTTTTAATTTAACTAATATAAGTAAAATCTAATATTCTTGCCTGAGAAAACATCATGATTTCCAGATTGAGCCACAGATTCTTATATCCCGCATTGCTGATCAGTTTCCTCTCCCTGCCGGCTGCGGCTGAGTTGGAAACGGTAAAAGCGGAACTGCATGAATCGCCCCGTGAGTTTTTGCTGGACGGCACGGTGGAGGCCATCAACCGCACTACGGTTTCCGCCCAGACCAGTGGTCAGGTGGAAGAGATACTATTCGATGTGGATGATTTTGTGGATCAGGGAGAGGTGCTGATAAAACTGAAAGAGACCGAACAGAAGGCGCGTTTGAGGCAGTCCGAGGCGGATCTGAAGGAGGCGATCGCCCGCTTGCAGGAAGCGGAGGATGAATTCAAGCGGATCAGTGGCATGCACAAAAAACAGCTGGTCTCGCAGTCGCAGATGGACAAGGCCACCACAGCCTTGAAGTCGGCCCGGGCGCGCCAGGATTCGGCCAGCGCCGGCTTGATCCAGGCCAGCGAACAGTTTGAATATACCCGGATCAAGGCGCCGTACAGCGGCATAGTGACCGAACGCCATGTCCAGGTGGGTGAGGTCGCCTCTCCCGGTCAAGCGCTGATAAGTGGTATCTCGCTGGACCAGCTCAGGGTTGTGGTGGATGTGCCCCAGAGTCTGATTCCCACCATCCGCGAACAGGACAAGGCCAGGGTGCTGCTGCCGGACGGCGACGCAATTGAAGCAGTCAAGCTGACGATCTTTCCCTATGCCCATGCAGGCAGTAATACCTTCAAGGTAAGGGTGGATCTGCCGGAGGGCGTCGCGAATCTGTTTCCAGGGATGTTCGTCAAGACCGCGTTTGTTACCGGGATCAAGCAGGAACTGGTGGTGCCGAGAAAGGCAGTGGTCTACCGCTCAGAGGTGACTGCGGTGTATGTGGTGGCTAAGGATGGGCGCATTACATTCCGCCGTGTTCGGCCCGGCAATCCGACAGGCAATGGAATGATCGCGGTGATCGCCGGGCTCTCTCAGGGGGAGCAGGTCGCCCTTGACCCGATTGCCGCAGGCGCCGAGCTGAAGCGCCAATTGGCGGAGGCCGGCCATGAGTGAACTGGGACTCTCGGGGCGCATCGCCGAGCGTTTTCTGACCACCGAAATCACCCCCCTGCTGGCCTTGGTGGGGCTGTTGATCGGGGTGTTTGCGGTGCTGGTCACCCCGCGGGAAGAAGAGCCGCAGATCAATGTCACCTTCGCCAACGTGTTTATCCCGTTTCCCGGCGCCACCGCCACTGAGATCGAAAGCCTGGTGGCGACCCCGGCGGAGCAGGTGCTCTCGGAGATCGATGGCATCAAGCACGTCTACTCCATCTCCCGCCCCGGCATGGCGGTGCTGACGGTGCAGTTTCTGGTCGGCGAGGGCCGCGAGGACGCCATAGTGCGGCTGTTCGCCAAAGTCTATTCGAATCAGGACTGGCTGCCCCGCAACCTGGGTGTGGGCCAGCCCATTGTCAAGCCCAAAGGCATCGATGACGTGCCCATCGTTACCGCAACCCTCTGGTCGGATGATCCGGAGACGGGGGCTTACGAGCTGGGCCAGGTGGCCCACGCGATTGAATCCGAGCTGAAACGGGTACCCGGCACCCGGGACATCTATACCATCGGCAACCCGGACCGGGTCGTGCATGTACAGCTCGATCCTCAGGCGCTGGCCGGTTATGGCATTGACCTGAGCGATCTGCGTCGGGCCCTGCAGGCGGCGAACCATATCCGTGACGACATCAGTGTTACAGCTGAAAACAGCGAACTTCTGGTGCAGGCCGGGACCTTCCTGACCTCAGCCGAGGAGATCGGCAGTCTGGTAGTGGGTATGCAGGAAGGCAAGCCGGTATACCTGCAGGATGTAGCCAGGGTCAGCCACGAACCGGATCAGCCTGAGCAGTACGTGTGGATGGGTACAGGCCCTGAAAGCGCGAGCAAAGGTCTGCCCGAGACCGGTAAGTTCCCGGCGGTGACTATTGCGGTGGCCAAGAAGGCGGGCACCAATGCGGTGCAGATTGCCAAGCGGGTGATCAAACGCTTTGCCCAGTTGGAAGGCACCTTCATTCCTGAAGGGGTGCATGTCACGATCACTCGCAACTATGGCGAGACCGCTGAGGCGAAGGCCAACAAGCTGATCAGCAAGCTGGCCTTCGCTACACTGTCGGTGGTGGTGCTGGTGCTGCTGGCCATCGGCTGGCGCGAGGCGCTGATCGTCGGCGCTGCAGTGGTGGTCACCCTGGCCATCACCCTGTTTGCCTCCTGGGCCTGGGGTTTTACGCTCAACCGGGTCTCGCTGTTCGCCCTGATCTTCTCCATCGGCATCCTGGTGGATGACGCGATTGTGGTGGTGGAGAACATTCACCGCCATCTGCAACTGGGGGCGAAAAGCCTGCTGGACGCGATTCCCCGGGCGGTTGACGAGGTGGGCGGGCCGACCATTCTGGCCACCTTCACGGTGATCGCCGCGCTGTTGCCGATGGCCTTCGTCAGCGGCCTGATGGGGCCCTACATGAGCCCGATCCCGATCAATGCCAGCACCGGCATGCTGATCTCCCTGGTGGTGGCGTTTGTCTTCACCCCCTGGCTGACCAACAAGGCGCTGGCGGGGCAGGTTGAACGCATTGCCGCGCATGCACAGCACGCACACGCTGAGACAGGTATAAGCCGTTTTTTCGGGCGCGTGATGAAGCCGTTTCTGGTGGGCCGCAGGGGTAATCTGATGCGCTGGGTGTTGCTGGGAGGCATCCTGCTGTTGATCGCGCTTTCGGTATCTCTGGCGGTCAACAAGTTCGTGGTGCTGAAGATGCTGCCCTTCGACAACAAGTCGGAGTTCCAGGTGGTGCTCGACATGCCGGAAGGGGCTAGTCTGGAGCAGACCACCCGGGTACTGGACGAGATGGGGGACTACCTGGCGAGCGTGCCGGAGGTGACTGATTATCAGGTCTACTCCGGCAGTGCAGCGCCCATCGGTTTCAACGGTCTGGTGCGTCAGTACTACCTGCGTAAGGGCGCGAATGTGGGGGATATCCAGGTCAACCTGGTGGACAAGCATCATCGTGAGCGCAAAAGTCACGAGGTCGCCCGCGCGGTGCGCGAACCTTTGCAGCAGATCGCGCGCGAGTACCAAGGCAATGCCAAGATCGTGGAGGTGCCGCCGGGACCGCCGGTGATGTCGCCGCTGGTGGCCGAGGTCTATGGCCTCAACTACCGGGGACAGACGGAAGCGGCCTGGGAGATCCGCCAGGTATTCGAAAATACCCCGGATATTGTCGATGTGGACGATAGTGTGGAGCATCCTTCCGCCAAATTTGTGGTGTCGGGTGGACCGGGCCAAGGCGGCGCGCCTGGGTGTACCGCAAAGCAGTGTGGCCGAAGCTCTGGCCACGGTGCTTAAAGGCGAGGATGCAGGCTTCCTGCACGGTGAGAACCTGAAATATGCCGTGCCGATCCGCATCGAATATACAGATGCGGACAAGGCCGATCTCGCTCAGGTGCTCTCCCTGCGTCTGCGCTCGGAGAGCGGGGAACTGGTGCCCCTGTCGGAGATCGTGGAAGTCATTCCCCAGGTGCGGGAATATTCCATCCACCACAAGGATCTGTTGCCTGTGGTGTATGTGACTGGCGATATGGCGGGAGAACTCGACAGCCCGTTGTATGGCCTGTTTGAAATTTCCGACCAGCTGGGTGGTCGCTCCCGGCGTCCTGCCTCCGGCGACACTACTCCATCCCTGGAGGGCGGCGCTATCGAACAGTGGTTTCTGAAGCAGCCGGAAAATCCCTACGAATACAGCCTGAAATGGGATGGTGAGTGGCAGATCACCTATGAGACGTTCCGTGACATGGGTATAGCCTACTCGGTGGGCCTGCTGATGATCTATCTGCTGGTGGTGGCCCAGTTCCGCAGCTATCTGGTGCCGCTGGTGATCATGGCGCCGATCCCGCTGACCCTGATCGGCATCCTGCCGGGACATGCCTTGGTCGGGGCCCAGTTCACTGCCACCTCGATGATCGGCATGATTGCCCTGGCGGGCATCATCGTGCGCAACTCTATCCTGCTGGTGGATTTCATCAACCAGCAGGTGCGTGAAGGGATGACGCTGGAGCAAGCGGTTGTCAGTTCCGCCGCAGTGCGAGCCAAGCCTATCGCGCTGACCGCGCTGGCGGCGATGGCCGGTGGTTTTTTCATTCTCGACGATCCGATCTTCAGCGGTCTGGCGGTCTCTCTGATCTTTGGCCTGTTCGTCTCGACGGTGCTGACCCTGGTAGTGATTCCGGTGGTCTACTATGCGGCGATGAGAAATCGGGTGGAGGAGCTCAGGGCTGATTGACACCCTAAATAAAAGACCAGGCTGGGCGTAGATATTTTGCCCGGCCTGGTCTTTCAATTACTCGGTTGGCATGGGTTGTCCCTGCGTTCATCCTTGGCATCAAGTGGTTTTGTCTCGAGTTTGTTACCCCCCTCACCTCAGTTTATCGGGGCATCATAAATTAATTAAATGATGTAGTACTTTTCCTAATTTTTAATTCGTTGCTGCATTGGTAATATCCATAGTAACTACCTGGTAGTTATGCGTGAGTAAGTGTTTCCTTCCTTTCGCTTGAATAGCTTTGCAGGGATGGTGTCTGGCTGGGTAATAGTTATCCAGACCTGCTGGTTTGATGCTGTACGGCCTGTAATCAAATCAGCCTTTATCCGCCGATCTCTTTTTCGTCAGTCAGTGCGCCCCAGTCATCTGATGGACTCCAGTGTGCGAAGCTGAGTAACTGGGTCATTTGCCGCGCCTGATTATGGGATATCCAGGTTTTGTTACTGCAAGTTTCAGAGATACATGAGTAACCTGTTGAAATAACGATATTTCAGAGGTTGGCGCTGTCCTTGCTATGACTTCCAGAGGCGTGCGCATTGACGCTTGAGCAGGCTCGGTGAATGCGTTCCGTGCAATTCCAAAAAATACAATAATTATTACGAGGTAGAGGTATGAGGAAGAAAAGAATAATTAATCAACTGGTCGTGCTGGGTTTGCTGTCTGTGGGGATGTCGACAGTGAGTTGGGCGTTTGGTCCCGCTTGGGCGCAGGGTCCTGGCCGGCTGCCAGCTGCGGTTACAGATGGCGACTATTTCAATCAGGGCCTGCCGAACCAGGCCAAGGTCGAACTGGGCAAGAACCTGTTTTTCGACAAGATTCTGAGCGGCAATCGCAACACCTCATGCGCCACCTGTCATCATGTGCTGACCGATACCGGCGATGGCCTGTCCCTCCCGGTTGGTGAGGGCGGGAGAGGTCTTGGCGTCACCCGCGATACCGGTGATCTCGACACTGTCGTGCCGGAGCGTGTGCCTCGCAATGCACCGCCGGTCTTCAACCTGGGGGCGCTTGAATTCACCTCGATGTTCTGGGATGGCCGTGTGCATGTCGATCCCAGCCAGCCCTCCGGCTTCGTGACTCCGGCGGGCGATGCCTTCCCCGCGGGCATTGACAATGCGCTCGCAGCCCAGGCCATGTTTCCGGTTACCTCGACGACTGAGATGGCGGGGCAACTCGGCGAGAATGACATCGCGGCAGCCACTGTGGACGGTAATCTCCCACTTGTATGGCAGCTGCTGGCGGAGCGTCTGCAGGATGTACCGGAGTACGTCGAGATGTTCATGGCGGCCTATCCTGAGATCACGTTGCCGGGGGATATCACCTTTGTGCATGCCGCGAATGCAATTGCAGCCTTCGAGGCCGAGGCCTGGCGCGCCGACAACAGCCCGTTCGACCGATTCCTGAGAGGTGAGAAGGGCGCCATGAGTCAGTCAGCCAAGGCCGGGATGAAACTGTTCTATGGCAAGGCCCGTTGCGCCGCTTGCCACAGCGGTAAATTTCAGACCGACCATCAGTTTCATGCTATTGCGATGCCCCAGATCGGCCCCGGTAAGGGCGACGGGACCCTGGGCACGGAGGATTTCGGGCGTGAACAGGTCACCGGCGATGCAGCGCATCGCTACCAGTTCCGCGCCCTCACCCTGCGTAATGTGGCATTGACCGGTCCATGGGGTCATGACGGCGCTTACAACAGCCTGGAGGCAGTAGTCCGGCACCATCTGAATCCAGTTGATTCACTCTATAGTTATGACGAGACACAAGCGGTGCTGCCGGAGTTGGAAACAGCGGATGACTTTACCGTCACCCATGATCCGGCCGTTCTGTATGCGATCGAACAGGCCAACGAGCTGAAACCGGTGCGTCTTAACCGAAATCAGTTCGCCAATCTGATCGACTTTCTCGATGCACTGACCGATCCGGCAAGCATCGATCTGCGTAACGATATACCCCGGCGGGTGCCGAGCGGGCTGACATTGGTCGAATAGGGCATTGTCTGGGCCAGGGAAGGCCCGGCACTCTTACTCAGGTGCTCAACAGTGGCTACCCGTGCTGCTCTGCAAGGGCTTTGCGCATGAAGCGTTTCCATTCGTTCAAGCGTTTCTGAATCAGCAGCATACCGTCAAAATAGGGCACCACCTGGTTGTTGCGGATGATCTCCCGTCCACTGGCTCCCAAAGCGAACTGGGTGAATTTTTCAGCCTCTTCGCTGTTCGGGCCATTCTGATTGAAAACCAGGAATAGCGGGCGATACATCAGATAGTTGCCGGTCCTGATATTCTCGAACGATGGTTCCAGCCCCTCCAGTTTGAGAATCTTGAAGTTGCGTTTGTACGCACTCGCCACACCGGTGACGGCGATGGCGTTGCTATTCTGTTCCACGGCCTTTTCCAGCGGCCCCGAGGAGGGGTAGACATGGTCGCTGATAAATTCCACTGTGTGATCTTCGAACAGATGCTTGCGCAGGCTGTATCCCACGCCGGAGATTTTTCCCTCGCGAATCAGCAGCTCTAACGGTTTGTCATCACCGCCCAACGCTGACCAGTTGGTTATTTTTCCCTGATAGAGTTCACGCAGTTGAGACAGGGAGATGGACTCAATGGGATTGTCTTTATGCACCACGACGACCAGGGCGTCCCAGGCAACCGGGACCATGATGACACCGGTCTCCTCATGGGTTCTGTCCAGTGTGTAGCGGCACGCCCCGCCGATATCCGCCTGTTTCGCGGCAATCGAGCGGATGCCTTTGGTTGCGCCTCCGCCCTCGATAGCAATACGGGTGCCTGATTTCTGCTCATAGGCAGCAGCGAGATCGGCCATAAAGGCGTTGCGTGTAATGCCGCATCCGACCCAGGTCAGATCGATGGCCTGTGTTGCGGTGGATATCAGGCTGAGTGTCGCCAGCAGGATGGCTGGGTTACAGAGTCTTTTGGTGTTCAACATAGTCATCTCCAGTAAGCGCTGTCCCTGCAGAACTGATGCGTTAATCTAGATTCTAGTCTGTTTCGGATGATCGATAGCTGGATGGCTATTGAGTGCAATGTGATGAGAGAAGAGTGGAAAGACGAACCTCAGGAATTTTATCTCATCCGCACATATATAGAGCCTACTTGATTTGCCTGCCGGCAGGCAATCAGCCCTGCAGAGTGGGTAGGATATTTGATTCCAGCATGTTGGCTGGTTCCGGTTTTCCAGATATTTCTGTGTGCGGGGAAGTCGTAAAAAACTCAGCCAACTTATTCGATAGCAACCCGCACTTAACATATAGCGGGTTGGAAAACCTGCCTTTTCCCTGTCTGAGGCCCGTGGATCAAGAATGAAAGTTGTGAACTAGGTCACAAAAACGGAATAAGGAAGAAAGACTGATCCAGATCATGGTTGATCAGTAAGGTCTTATATACATTTAGTTTGTGTTACATGATTTCAATTGATTAGCTGGATTTACAATTGAGAATTATCAATTAAAACATGTGATTATAAGTTGGTTGGTTGTGAAGTGTTTTTTTTGACGGTCTGCGCTTTTGGGTTCTGATATCAATCGTCCAGGAGCGTGATAGTCGTCGGGTTTTGGGAAGAGCTCGAACTAGCAGCGATGGATGCTTTCACGTTGTTGAAAGTAGGAAGATCCATTGCGCAAGGAACACGGAACACCCATCAATAAATAATAACTGACTCCCTGTAGTGTTGTGAAGGAGAGTTGAAATGAAAAGTCTGAATCGTTTGGCGAGTGTTCTGAAAATTGACACTGCCGGTGGATCTCTGATCCGCAACTCCAATCTCTCGCCTGAAATCTTCCAGGTGCATTCTACAAGGTCCGGACATTGCCCGCTTCGTCAGGTGGATTCTCGTTCCCGTAAGCGCGTGAAGCTTGGGAGTGATCTTTCAGCCTTGTGGTGTCAGCAGCCCTGAAAACAGGGCCCACTCAATAGTCAACAGCATTAATCAGCAGGGAGGTGAATCTAAAAATTTCTGTGCAATGTAGGTGCGGTTCAGTCCAGGGAAGGGGATAGATTGATCTTCTGAAGCCGCTTTAGTCCTAATAAATCATAAATCCAAGATCTGACCAAATAGGAGAGATCTAATGAAGTTACTATCTTTAAGTCTGGCGATGCTTCTAGCGAGCACGCCATTACTGGCCGACGACGGCCAGCGGTTGGTAAGAAGCGTCTCCAGCGCTCCGGGCATCTCTGAGAACCCGGAACCGGAAGGCGAACACGCCTTTATCAAGCTCATGAATTTCCATGTGCCGGCTCAACTGGCAAGCGGAGAATTGACCACCATTGAGTACAACAACATCGACGATGTCCTGGTCAAAGAAGAAATAATAGCCAAACCCCTGATCAGCGTTTATGTCTACGGCCCGGTCGTCGGCTTCGAGGAACCTGAAGCTTCCGGTTTTGTCGGCCATGGTCGGCGTGACGCGTTTGGCGCAGTCAGTTTGGATGATGGCGAGACCTGGAAGGTGACCAATCTTTCCAACTCGGCGGATAAGAGCTCATTTGAAGTGACTACACCCCTGCAGGATCCTGGCGTTGCCGTAGACGAAGGAAGCTCTATTGAGTTTGATGAGGATGGCCCCACCCTAGAAGAAGCATCATGGGACGCCAAGCGCAGAGCTGGTAAGCTCCATGTGCATGGCGATACCGGGACCGACAAGGGGCGGGAGCGGGTGACGATCCGCAATGCCGTTACCCAGGAAGAGCTGTTTTTGGTTCGTTCTGACCGTGATGGCGAATTCGAAAGAGAGCGCCGCGTAGCCGAGGCTCCCTGCTTTGTTCAGGCCGGTGTCGATGGTGTCTTCGGCCCGGCAGTAGAAGTTGAAAATGCACCCGAGGAGTGTGTGGGTCCCGATACCGGTGGCCCAACACTGATTACCGAATATCCCGGTGACGCCATCAACGTCTTTCACGCGGTCGCAGGCAATAAAGTCATTGCGGCCTGGCCAAGCAGATTCTGCACAGGCGGTAGCCCGGTATTTGGTGATACTTTCCCGCGTGATGAAGTAGCAGGTTATCTCGGCATCAACAATGAAGTCGATCTCTACCTGACCGACATGTTCGGCGTCGGAGGCAGCCAGGGTTCGGTCGACTATACAGAACAGGATAGAGAGGTTGTGGGTGAAGTGCCTTACAGCTGTCTGTGGACTGCGCGTGGTGTACTGCGTGAAGATCCAGAAGCCGCAGGTACCACAGAACTGGTCTGGTTCCAGGCCGAGCGGTTAACTTCTGGAAGACGCGACGTTAATCGCGTCGAAACCGCCTGTGTGGCCGGTGCCGGTTGTGCCGTTACCTGGCAGGAAGACCCCGAAGGTACCCGTCCCGGTGAAGGTGAAGGTCCTGGAACCGGCTGGTCCGGTGCGACGACTGCCAGCAAGACCGATATCTGGTACAGCTTTGTTGAGTGGGAAGACTTCGACATCGTCAATGATAATGATGCTCCGCTGCCTCTGGCCGATAATGTCTTAGACACCGGTCGTCCGCAGCCTTACGTACCGATGATGTCTGCGGTACGTCTGACCAATAACGACAAGTGTGCTTTCCCGGTTGATGGCGACGAGAATTACTGTGAGGACACCGTTGCTGCACCTTATGGCATTATCGATCAGTGTGTCGGTTCTGTCGATGTACCACTGGGTCCGCAGGGTAATCTGCAGCCAATCTGTGTGGTTGACTCTAATAATGACGGCAGCATGAATGCCGGTGATATGCCTAACCTGGCCAACACCGCCGCCAGCCGTCCGCGTCTGAACATGCAGCCGCGTGATTCCGATGGCGACGGTATTGTCGATGACGCCTGGGTTGTCATTGTGTCCGAAGAAGATAAAGGACTGGGTCGTTTCGGTATTATTAACACCGAAGAGTGGACCCTGGGTGATCTTAACGATGTTGCGTCTGAATTTTGTGAGGATCCACCAAATAATCCTGATGAAGAAACAGGTTGCCAGAAGGCCGATGTAGGTAAGGACGTGTTCTGGGCCAGCTTCAACCTGGGTTCGCCTGCTACTTCTGAAGGTGTTGGCGTTGACTACAGCCTGTTGAGCAATGTTCTGGTTCAGGGCGCTCAGCTCAACCAGCCTGAAGTTAACTGGCGCACCGGTGTTTATTATCCACCGATGGATACTGCGGACATGTGGGACTTTGGAGAGCTTAACTACCTGATCTTCAATTCCGAGATCGCAAGACGCACCAGTATGATGTCCCAGTCAGTTGCCAAGGCAACGGCCGGTGGCACTAAAGACGGACTGGTCGCCATGCCGCTGTGGAAACAGGGTATCGTTAACCAGGGTGGGCCTGCTGACATCAGCACCCGCCGTTTCGTAGCGCCTGCCGAAGTGGATGAAACTACCGAGAACCCCTACGCAGCCAGTAACATGGTCTGTGCATGGTATGACGGTGAGGGTGCTGAACAACCTGGCGTGATGTATTTCACCGACGGTTCCAACCCTTACTATCCTCACGGCCTGTGTATGGCAGCACCCATCAACCTGTCAGCCCGCACACCTTATGAGTGTGAAGTGAGCGGTATCAGTGACGGACTCTGCCCGGGTGCAGCCGACATGACCTGTGTCGACGATGCGACCTTTGGTCAACTCTGTTCTTCTGTCACCAATCCGGAAGACAACCAGGTTTACGACAAGTTGATCACCTGGTACGAGTGCCCCGGATGGAACGGCAACAATATCAGCGGTGATGCGGTTATGCAGGCAGCAGCCTGTGGTACCGAGCCTGACAGTGCGCTGCTCCAGAGCAACATGGATGATGCCTCCTGGTACAACCCGCTTGAGGTCTCCAAGGCCCACCGCGGCTTCCTTGACGGTGACCACATCATGATGATCTATGCCTGGTCGCCTAACTGGAAGCTTAACGCAGTCGGGAGTGACCGCTACGAGTTGTATACACGGCGTTCATTCGACGGTGGTGTCACCTGGACCACAACACCGACTAGCTTCACCGCTAGCGATGGTGTGACCTACTCAGGCACCGGTACCACGACCTGTGAAACCATGCGTGATGGTGCATCGGTGGATACTACTCATGTATGCACCGAGTACGCGGCAGGTGATCCCGAGCAGTCGCGCAACGTGAGCCAGCACAAGTCGATGAAGATCACTACACTGGATCCACGTTACACACCTGCAGGAGGCTCCCCTCCATCAGGTGTTACAGAGCTTGACCTGGAGTGGGGTACCTTCGAGGCTATCGATCCTACCGACATCCTGAATCCATCGCGCAACTTCGTAGTCTTTGAGAGCGGCGACAACACCACGGTAGCCGTGGGTGAAGCCGAGCCATTGAACCTTGACTACGGTCGTGCCGAGGTGTTCGGTGATCACTTCACGGTGTGGAGCGAAATCGACACCGGTGTCAGCGATCCGATTGCGGACTGCTATCCTAGCAACGCCCATGATGATCCGGACGTTGCCTGGGCCGTAGGTACCGGATTCTGTAATGAGTTCGATACCCTGGAAGGCTTCCGGGATGCTCTGTCCGAAGAGGCTAGTATCACTGCCAGTGCCAACGGCGACTTCCTGTACGCCGTATGGGGTCAGTTCAACGTGGATCTCGACAATGACCATGAGTTCGTCGATGGCGACACCATGTTCCGCCGCGTCTGGTACCTGGATGACTACATCTCGGTGGACAATGCCTACACGCTGCCTGGTACAAACCAATAGCGTTTAACTGTAAACGCGCAGGGACGCGCATAACCGATGGCGGGCCGTTGGCAGCAACGGCCCGCTTGATTTCCATACGCCGCAGGAAAAAGTCTGCGGGATAAGGTGAATAAATAAACAATCCCTTCACTATGCGTAAAGGAGTGAGGAACAATGCAAGTGAAACCAGTCAATATCCTTCCGGCCCTGCTGACATTTTTTATAGGGAGTTATGCGGCCGTCGGCCTGGGCAGCGATAGCGCCGTCCAGCAACAGGCGCAGAGCTCTCTACCGCCGGCAGGGACAGAGAATGCAGCTGCTGAAGCGCAACCAGCTGAGACCGAAAATCAGCTGCCAGCGTCAGTCGAGAATGCAGACACGGAAACAGCATCGACTCCTGAAATCTCCCAGACGCCGATCAACGGGGCTTTTGCCATTCCGCTTGGGGAAACCTTTTCTCCCTGGATGGTGACGAAGATCGTCGGTAAGGAAGCGCATCAGTACAAAGGGAAGGGAGACCCAAAAATTGAGTACAGCGGCACTCAATATACCGTTGAGCCTCATCTGCCCAATCAGTATTTCAATGTCTATTCATTGAAGACCAATAAGGATGGCGTCATCTATGCCATTTCAGCCGAGCAGTCGCCGCTGGAAAAGGCGTCAGCCTGTGAAACTACCAAAGAGATAGCAGCCTATCTGACGAGCAAGTACGGAAAACCGCGTGGCAAGGGCATGCTTGGCGAGTGGTATGCGTTTCGCGAATCGGCGACCGGTCCCTACAAGGGGATCAGACTCTATGCGCAGCGCTGCCGGAACGGCCGTTATTCGATTATTTACAGTGACGACGCAGCGATGATGCAGGAAGCGCCGTTAAATGTGGCGCCTGATGAAATGAGCGGATTATAGATCAATGTGAGGCGCTGATATTTGCAAAACACACGGGTTTTGGAGAAATCACTAATCAAGCGCTCTGATCGGTTGGCGCTCACCAAGAATATTTTTTAATACGCTTGTAAGCCCGGCTTGGTTGCACCGAGATATGGAGGTAGTCACGGCTGTGTCCGACCAGGGCCGCCGATACGTTGCCAGGGTATGCTGAAAGGGGCTTTAGTAGCCGTTGTCTGTGGCTCGACCTGATAGGCGGTCATCAGATGTTGCGGGCTGAGCACGGACTCGGCACTGCCCTCAGCGAGCACTTTGCCATTCAGCAGCAGCAGTAAACGGTCACAGAAGTGGGCCGCCAGGGAGAGATCGTGCAGCACCACGATGACGCTGCGTCCCGCTTTGCAATAGCTGGAGAGCAGCGACATTACGTCCAGCTGGTGGGCGAGGTCGAGAGCCGCCACCGGTTCATCCGCGAGCAGGATCTGCGGTTCCGATACCAGTGCCCGCGCCAGCAATACCCGGGCCCGCTCACCTCCGGAAAGGGTGTTGAGCGGACGCAGGCGCAGTTCAGTCAGGTCGGTCTCCCACAACACCCGTTCGATCACTTCACGGTCTGCTTGAGTCGGTTGCTGCCAGGGCGAGAGGTGCGGCGCACGCCCCAGTTCGAGCAGTATCTCTACTGTCAGTGGCCACTGCACCTCGCTCTGTTGTGAAAGCCAGGCGATGCGCCGGGCGCGCGCAGCCGGGGTGATTGTTGAAAGAGGTTTATCCACCAGCCGCAATGTCCCTGTATCGGGAGCAAGCAGACCGGCGATCAGTTTCAAGAGACTGCTCTTGCCTGCGCCATTGGGGCCGATCAGCCCGAGCATCTCTCCCTGTCGTACTTCGAAATCGACTCCGTCGAGTATCTTCCTGCCCCCCAGGGAGAGGCTGAGTGCTGATCCGGAGAGCAGGCTCATGCGTTGCCACCTCGGCTGTTGAGGATCAGGTAGAGGAAGAAGGGCGCGCCGATGAGTGAGGTCAACACGCCGACCTTGAGCTCGGTCTGTGCCGGCAGCAGGCGCACGGCGATGTCGGCGGCCAGCAGCAGCATTGCCCCGCCCAGAGCGCTGGCGGCCAGCAGGCGACTGGGCCTGTGGCCCACCAACGGCCGCAGCAGGTGGGGAACCACCAGGCCAATGAAGCCGATGGAGCCGGTGACAGAGACGGCTGATCCGACAGCCAGTGCGACTGCGAGAAAAATACGCCAGCGTAACCGCTGCAGGTCAACTCCCATGGACTGACAGGTTTCCTCCCCCAGGGTCAGCAGGTCCAGTGAACGCCCCAGGCGCAATAACAGCAACCAGCCCAGCAGGGTGCCAGGGAGCATGATCCAGAGGTCGTCAAGGCTGGCATGCGCGATGGAACCGAGCATCCACAGAGCGATCTCCTGCACCGCATAGGGACTGGGGGCGAGATTGAGCAGCAGGGAGACCAGCGCCAGGGCGAAGGCGTTGATCGCCACACCGGCCAGGATCAGGCTCAAGGTGCTGCCGTTGCGCCCCGCCAGCAGATAGGCCAGCAGGGTGGCGCCGAGCGAACCTAAAATTCCGCTCAGCGGCAGTGCGGCTGGCCACAGGCTGGACAGCCCGAAATAGAGCGCGATCACCGCGCCCAGGGCTGCGCCGCTGGCGCTGCCGATGAGTCCAGGACTGGCCAGAGGGTTGCGCAGTAGAGACTGCATCACCGCGCCGCAGAGTCCCAGGGTGGCTCCGGCAAGCAGGGCGATCATGGTGCGGGGCAGGCGCACCTCGGTGAGTATCACCGCATAGATGCTGTCGGTGCCTGAAAAGCTCTCGGAGAGGGCCTGGTAGAGCGGAATGGCCTGGCTTCCCAACAGTATCGAAAGCAGTGACAGCAGGCCGAGGCCTGCCCCCAGCATGCCCAGCAGACGCGTCTGTGAGATCGCTTTAACGGTCATGGGCGGCATGCAAGGTGAGAATGGCTTCGCTGATCATCGGCCCGGCGCAGATCCAGTATTTGAATGGGATCTCCCGCAGCGGACGATTTTTCAGCAGCCGCTGCAAGGCTGGGTGGTGAAGTTGCTGTTGAGCTCTGGAGTCTGCGCCGGAGCTGTGGGCCGAGGTGAATATCTGGTCAGGTTTGGCCAACAGCAGGGTCTCCAGGTCGATGGGAGCATAGCCTTGTATGCCCTGTCCGGCGGCCAGGTTGCGCCAGCCGGCGGCTCTCAGTGCTTCATCCTGCAAGGTGTGCAGGCCACTGGTATAACCTCTGGGTTGATAGAAGAGCGCCAGGGGTGGCGAGTCGCGAGCGACCTTTGTGTGTATGGCTGCGAGCTTGGTCTGCATGCTTTCGATCAGCTTTGTGCCCCGTTGCGGCTGGTTCAATAGTGCTGCCATGCGCCGGATATCATCCTCGATGCCTGCGATGGAGTTGGTCAGGGGGAACTGCTCAACGCGCAGGCCATAATTTGTCAGCTGCCTCACCAGGCGGGGGTCGGTGTAGGCCCCGGCCAGCACCAGATCGGGCTGCAGTATGATCAGCTCCTCCAGCCGGGCGTGATTGACCGGGTAGGCGGCGGCCTGCTGTGCAACGAAGGAACTCTCCGGATCCCGCGCCAGATAGCTGATGGAGACAATCTGGGCCGGATCGGCCAGCATCAGCAGCAGCTGGTCAGTGCAGAGATTGACGGAAGCCACCCGTGAGGCAGTCTGCTCAGCAGCTGCACAAAAGCTGACTGTTGTGATGAGGCAACAGATCAGGGGTAGGATGCTAACAAGCCTGGGCATGCAGAGTATCGTCCGGGATCGCGGATTATATGAAACTGTATTCCAGGGACAGCCAGAAGTTGCGCTCCGCCGCAGGAAAATAGGCGTCTTGCGAGATGAATGTGTCATCAAAACCCACCGACCCCGAACTGGCATATTCTTTCTCCAGCAGATTGTTGATTTTCAGGTTCAGGCCCCAGGGAGCGGCTTGATAGCTGAATGCTGTGTTGAGAATGGCGTAGCCGTCCAGGGTTGGAAAACGGTTGTCAAAGTCTCCCCCCAGAACCCGTTCGCTGCTATACAGCAACTCTGTCAGCAGGGCCAGCCGGTAGCTGATATCCCAATCTGAAAAGAGTCTGACGCTGCGCGAGGATACCAGGGGGATGCGGTTGCCCTCGAATGGGCCGGCGGTGATCTGCGGGTCGGTGTAGGTAAAGCTGCCCCCCAGCGAGAGCCGCGGGATGACAGACCATCTGCCCTCCAGAATCATGCCCTGACGACGGGTTTCATCCAGGTTGGTGTTGATAAAGCCGCTGGCATCAAAACTGATCTCATGTTCCAGATCCAGCCGGTAGATTACCAGCTTGGCTTGTGCTTCCGGGGTACTCCATTCAACACCGGTTTCGTAGGAGATGCCGGTCTGGTTATTGATGCCGACAGATTCTCCAAAAATGACATTGGTGTGTTCGTCGACGGTGGCGAAGCGATAGTTTTGATCAGCCCTCAGAAAGAGCCGCCAGGCTGGGTCCGGCCGATAGACCGTGCCCAGGGAACCAATTGAAATACTGTCATCGAGCCGCACGTCTGGATCTTCGCTTGCAATTTTATTTTCAATCTCTGCGTGGCGAATACCTGCAGTCACTGACCACTTTTGCCTGATCGGAAAAACCAGCTGCCCATAGTAGGCGTCGATCTCCTGATCCAGGAGCTGCGCTCCAAAGGCGGTTTGCAACTCATAGTCGGTACGCTCGAAATCGGCTCCGGTGGTGATCAGCAGTTTTCCCGATGTGAGGGGATATACGCCGATAAACCGCGGATTCAGACCCAAAACCTTTCGCTCCTGCGTGGCCTCTGAGCCTGGAAAGGTGCGAAAGCTGGTTTGAAAATCCCGAGCATTGTCGCGATAGCAGAGTTCGCCTTCGAAGGACCAGTGGTGGGTGAGGTCCTGATGCAGACCGAGGCGGCTGGTGTGGGACCGGGAGTGACTGAAATCCCCCTGATAGGCGTCAACCGACTGCCGTCGGTCGATGGCGAGTTCATCGGTGAAGAGTGAGCCGGGTAGCTCCTGGAAATCGTCGAGGTACTGATGATCGAAGAACAGCGAGCCGGTTTGGTGATCGAAATCAACACGCATGCTCAGTTCCTTTCGGTTGGAGCCATTATTGTCCCGGTAATTGTCATTGTCGCTTTTATTCCCGGAGATCCGGTAGGACAAGCCGTCCGTCAACTGGTCACCGAGATCGGCATGTAAACGGTAGCCGGCATAATTTCCCGCCCCTGCGCTGATTCTGGCTTGAAGTTGTTCTGGTCGTCGGCTGATGATATTGATCACGCCGCCCACTGCCTGATTGCCGAACAGCGTGCCTGCGCTGCCCTGGATGATCTCGATACGTTCGACGTTATGCAGATAGATACTGTTCAGGTCGGGGCTGGCCCGGTCGCTGCTGTTGTTGAGACGACGGCCATCCATCAGTATCAGAGTGTTGGAGCTGGCTGCGGGGCCGAAACCGCGCATATCGATGGTCGCGCTCTCACCATTGCCGGACAGCTCATCTATCTGTAATCCCCCACGGGATCTCAATAACTCAAATAGATTGCGAGGCTGATACTTGCTGATTTCCTGCTGTGTGATAAGTGTGATGCTGGCCGGTGTTTCAATGTTGCCCTGTTCGCTGCGTATTGCGCTGACCAGCAGGGGCGGCAGAGCAGTATCCGCATTGACGGGTGCGAGGGGCAGGCTAGCAAGGAGAGCTAAGATTAGTGCTCCAGAACGGAATGTCGGCATGGTTTTTCCCCTGTCGGCACACACCCGTGCCATGAGATAGCGGATTCGGGTGATTGAAAGGGAGAATCAAGCGTCTGAGCGCGATCGGAATCGAGCTTTCTAATAAGGCGCCTGATCCAGTTGAGCGCCCTCCGCACACCGGCTGTTTACTGAAGGCCGGTATCCGGACTCGCAGACTGGAATCACTCCCATCTCCAGCGCCTTCCCATGCCCAGATACGATCTGAGTGCACAGTGGCCAGTGCTGGAACATTAATCTGCTTACCGTTGCGGGGGCAGTGCTGGTCTTACACCAGCTTCCCGTTTATCCCGATATGTTGGTATCAGGCACCTTCAGGGATTGGCAAACTACCGGCAATGCTTGTTTAGGTCAAGGCAGGACGACCTGTCTCCGGTAAAGATCAGTACATTCATGCAGTTGAATTTGTGTAAGATCTGCTAAATCCAGGTTTACTTACTAACGGTGAGATGGTGATCCTCTATCTGCATGGACTCAACAGTGCCGGCAGCTCCGGCAAGGCAAAGGTGCTGCGGGAAGCTCTTTCACCGATTCCCGTGTTGAGCCCAACCTATCCGGCGCATCAAGCGGAGCTCGCGGTGCAAAAGCTGAGTGAGGAACTGAATATCCGGCTGGCCGAGGCGCAACAGACCAATCAGCCGCTGCTGCTGGTGGGTAGTTCAATGGGTGGTTTCTACGGCCAGTACCTGTCCCGCCAGTACCCTGTCGATCATCTGGTGATGATCAATCCGGCCCTGGAGCCCTGGGAACTGCTCAGGCAGGTGGTTGGCTGGCAGTACAATGAGGCCCTGGATGAGCGCTACTATCTCTCGGAGGAGATGGTTGCGGCAACCCGCCGGTTCGCCATTGAGGTTACTGATGTTGCCCCACCTACCACACTGCTGCTCGATAAGGGAGACGAGCTGATAGATTGGCGGCGCGCCGCTTCAATCTATGCGGGCATTGCTGAAACTCATGCCTTTGAAGGCGGCAGTCATACTTTCGAGCACATGGATGAGGCGCTGCAGATCCTGGCCAGGCTGCATCATCTTCCAACTGAGTGATTGTCTGATGCAACCTGACCGGAAGGGACTTATGACGGGTTCTCTTCCGGTAGATCGTAAGGCTCGGCAAACGAGCAATCCTTCTGCGGGCAGACCTTTTCTGTGCCGTTGCGCTTGGTGGTTTTGATTGTCAGCACCGGCCAGCCGCAGCGGGGGCAGGGTTCGGCTACCGGTTCATTCCACACTGCATAGTCGCACTTGGGATAGCTTGAGCAGGAGTAGAAGAGTTTGCCCTTGCGCGACTTGCGTTTCAAAAGGGTTCCCTGATGGCACTTGGGACATTCCACGCCGGTATCTTCGGGTTTTTCCAGGGGCTCGATATAGCGGCACTTGGGGTAGCTTGAACAACCGATGAATTTACCGTAGCGCCCACGCTTGATCACCAGTGGTGAACTGCATTCGGGGCAGCTCCTGCCCTCGACCACTTGAGGCTCTTCCTTTTCCGACTTGTCGGCATTCAGGTCCCGCGTGTAATCACAGGTGGGGTAGTTGTTGCAGCCGATGAAGCGGCCATGCCGGCCGAGACGAATTGACAGAGGTTCACCGCATTTGGGGCACTTCTCATCCAGCGCCTCATGGGTCACATCGCTGCGTTTGACGTTCTCCTGAGTATGATCGATGCGCTCTTTGAAAGGTCCCCAGAACTTCTGTAGCAGAGGAATCCACTCCTCCTCCCCGCGGGAGACGGCATCCAGTTCATCCTCCAGGTTGGCGGTGAAGTCATAGTCCACATAGCGGGTGAAATATTCGGTGAGGAACTTGTTCACCACCCGTCCCACGTCGGTGGGTTGGAAGCGCTTCTTCTCCAGTACTACATACTCCCGGTCCTGCAGGGTGGAGATGATGGAGGAGTAGGTGGAAGGACGGCCAATACCGTACTCTTCCAGAGTCTTGACCAGGCTTGCCTCGCTGAAGCGCGGGGGCGGTTCAGTGAAGTGCTGCTCGGGCCGGATTGCCTTCAGCGGCAGGTGATCGCCTTCCTGCAATGGGGGGAGCATCTTTTCGTCACCGTCGCCGGTGGCCGCATCGTCCCTGCCTTCCAGATAGACTGCGATAAAACCCGGCTTGGCAATGGTGGAGCCATTGGCGCGGAAGATGTTGTCTTTGCCGCACTGCAGGTCCGCCGCCACGGTGTGGATGGTGGCATGAATCATTTGACAGGCCACGGCGCGTTTCCAGATCAGTTCATAGAGCCGGGCCTGTTCCTTGGTGAGATGGTCCTTGATCTCTTCCGGAGTCCGCAGTACCGATGTGGGGCGGACCGCTTCATGGGCTTCCTGGGCGTTCTTTGCCTTGGTCTTGAAATGGCGGGCTTCCGGGGGTAGCTGATCCTTGCCATAGCGTTCGGCGATGAAGCCCCGAATCTCAGCTGTGGCCTCATCGGCCAGATTGACTGAATCGGTTCGCATATAGGTGATCAGGCCTACAGTACCCTCGCCTGCATCCACACCCTCATAGAGTTGTTGGGCGGTGCGCATGGTGCGTTGCGTGGTGAAGCCCAGCTTGCGCGAGGCTTCCTGCTGCAGAGTGGAAGTCGTAAAAGGGGGCGCAGGGTTGCGGCGACGCTGCTTCTTCTCGACCTTAATCACCTGCAGGCCAGCCTTGCCTGCCTTCAGCAGGGCCTGTTCTGCCTCTTTGGCAAGCGCCTCATTGTTGATGCTGAATTTCTCCAGCTTCTCGCCTTGGTAATGGGTGAGGCGGGCAGTGAACGACTGTTGTGATTTTTCCGAGTCTGCCTCGATGGTCCAGAACTCCTCGGACTTGAAGGCCTCGATCTCCAGTTCCCGCTCCACGATCATGCGTAGTGCAGGGCTTTGCACCCGACCGGCAGAGAGTCCGCGGCGGACCTTTTTCCACAACAGAGGAGAGAGATTGAAGCCCACCAGATAGTCCAGGGCGCGGCGCGCCTGCTGGGCATCGATCAGGGCGTAGGAAAGCTCCCGTGGGTTGGCGACCGCGTCGACCACCGCCTTCTTGGTGATCTCATTGAAAACCACCCGGTAGACCGGTTTGTTTTTGAGTTTTCCCTTGGATTTGAGCAGTTCTGAGAGATGCCAGGAGATGGCTTCGCCTTCACGATCCGGGTCAGTCGCCAGATAGAGGGCATCAGCATGCTTTAACGCTTTGGAGATTGCCTGTACATGTCGGTCGTTCTTTTCAATCACCTGGTACTTCATGGCGAAGTTGTTATAGGGGTCAACCGCACCCTCTTTGGGAACCAGGTCCCGCACATGTCCGTAGGAGGCAAGCACCTCAAAGCCCCCACCCAGGTATTTCTTGATGGTCTTGGCCTTGGCCGGTGATTCAACGATAACCAGATTCATGGAGTATTTCGTTATCCAAAAAAAACGCGGGGCAGTTTAGCGCCCCGCGTAGCAGATGCGTTAGCGATTAATGTAGAAAGACAGGGGGTTCGTTGTAAACCATATCTTCCATACGTGCGAATGCGATTTCCTGACCGGGTTGATTCATCAGTACCAGCAGGATGATCCATTTCAACTCCTCTTCGGTGATGAAAGGCGTGTCCAGCGCCAGGGCGCGCTCAATAACCAGCTCTCTGGCAGTTTGGGTCAGAATGTTGTTTTGCTCAAGAAACAACAGCAGACCACGGGAGTCCAGATCGAGGCGCAAGGTCTCCTCCTCGGTAAAGATACGCAGAGAGTGTTTCTGGTGTGCTTTACCTTCGGGTGATTGAGAATTATGGGCCAGGTCATCCAACCAGTCGAAAGCCTTGTCAATTTCCGTAGCGGGAAAGCCGGCTTGCAGCAGTTCATCGCGAAGCTCATTCTGGTCAGAGGGCGGAGCCTGCTCACCATCCATGTAATTCTCGTAGAGGTAGATTAAAATATCGACCACATTTTCGTTCATGCTTCCTCTCTCCCGGAGTCGCGGGAATCAGATTTACCACTGCGGCAATAATAACCGCCAACTACAGATGATACATGCCCATCCAATTCAAGCAATAGCAGCATGGACGAAACCGCCTCTGCGGTCAAACCGGTACGGGTAATCAATTCATCCACAGAGATGGGGTCGAAACCCATGGCTTCAAGCATTTTTTCATAATCAGGATCCAGGCTGACGGTATTTTGCGCATTTCCTCTGCCTGGTTTTTCAGCTGTGACGATAAGACCGCCTAACAGGGGTCCCAGTTCATCAGCAATATCCTGGGCCGATTCCACGAGTTTTGCGCCATCACGGATCAGTCTGTGGCAACCCTTGGCCTGTGGATTATGAATAGAACCCGGGATTGCGAATACTTCTCGCCCCTGTTCAAGGGCCAGGCGGGCAGTGATCAGGGAACCGCTGTGCAGGGTCGCTTCCACCACCAGGGTGCCAACCGCAAGGCCGCTGATGATCCTGTTGCGTCGAGGAAAGTTTTCCGGTCTGGGTTGTGTGCCGGGTGGAAATTCGGAGACCAGCAGTCCCTGCTCGACTATTCTGTGGGCCAGTTCTTTGTGTCGGGCAGGGTAGACACGATCCAGGCCCGTGCCGGTGACTGCAATGGTTTTGCCGCGCTCCAGCGCCCCCTGGTGGGCTGCGCCGTCGATACCTACCGCAAGTCCACTGATGATCGTCAATCCGGCACCCGCCAGATATGCGGCGAACTCTCTGGCATTGCTGGCTCCTGATGGTGTGGGATTCCGGCTGCCGACAATCGCGAGTTGAGGCTGGCTGAGAAGTTCTGGATTTCCGTGTACGAAGAGAATCGGGGGCGGGTCGTAAATCTCAGCCAGCAGTGTCGGATAGAGTGGGTCTGCCAGTGTCAGCAGATGGTGGTCAGTCTGGTTTAACCACGCCATAGCGGGCTGGATGCTTTCTTGGTCCCCTTGTTTGAGGAAATCGATGCTCTGCTGTGCTGCGCCGGCTGCTTTGAGCTCTGCTCTTGAGGCTGAAAGAATGCCTTCTGGAGAATGAAAGTGTGAAAGCAGCTTGAGGAAGGTGCGGCTGCCTATGCCTGGCGCCTGGCTGACCAGCAGCCAGGACTCAGGGTTTGAAGGGTGGTTTGCCGGCTGGTCATCCATGACGCACTAGCCTGAAGCGGCTAATAATCCATCAATATCGTCTGGCAGGCATGTAAAGATCAGTCTCTCCCGGGCGGGCGGACCCAGTCCAGCACATGAAGTGGTTTTGTGGCATGCATGATGAGTGCGAAGCTGACACGCTCGAAGGTGCGGAAGATCATCAAATGACCAGCCTCCTCAAGGGGCAGAGTAACAGTCGCTCCGCGTCCCGCCACGATGTCGCGAATCTGGTTCCCGCCCTGCAGAATTTCAAGTACATGACCAGTTTTGAGACCATCCTGAGCGCCCTTGTTCAGCACGACAACGTTATATTGGCCGATCTGTGAGACGCCATTCAGCACCGAGATGATACGCCCTTCAATGTCCGTGTCAGGGACGCTGGGCTGGAAGTTGACCATCGGATCATCGTCCTCGGAAGGAATCAGGCGGTCGCCGATCACTGCTTCGATATCTGAACTGACTATCAGTAATTTCGCGGGGTCGCCGGTGCGTTGTAGATCGGCGTCGCCGATGAATGTGGCCTCATAACCCAGAATTTCCTGGGTATCGGGATCTTTGTAAGGTTTACCGGGTCGAATTACAGAATAGCGGGATGGCTGCTGTTCTTCGATGCTTCTTGCGTAGAAACTGATCCCGGCGCCCCCCACTATATGATCATCCAGAAAATGGACCACATAGGGCGCCTGCTCCAGTTGGCCCTCTTCCAGAACGTAAGGCCGGGTGAGGAACTGGGCAATGGCATCCACTGGGATGGTGGGTATAGCAGTATCCAGGGGGGTGGCGCGAATCGAGGGTGAAAGCTTTTTGTGCCCTGAGCCTCTTTGCAGAGACAGTATCGGGCGGCCATCCGCATAAGTTAGGATGATCTCATCGCCAGGATAGATGAGATGGGGGTTTTCAATCTGAGGATTGACATACCAGACTTCCGGCCAGAGCCAGGGATCACGCAGGAACAGAGCTGAGATATCCCACAGGGTATCCCCTTTTACGACCACATGGCGGTCTGGGTGTGCCGGGTTTAAATTGACTGGTTCAGCAGCCAGGGAGCTGCAGGAAAGCAGCAGACCAATAATGAATCCGATGATTTTTTGATTAAAATAAGGCATGTTGTTTCCCTTAATATGAACCAGGTTTATTTCTTCTGAGTTGCGCGGATTGCTGCCGGAAATTGTTCCCAGATTCCAGTATGATCATAATGTTAGCGCAATTTCTTGCAACTGTTTTATAGAATTTGGAAAAACTGATGGCGATTCTCGATATACTCCATTTCCCCGATCCTCGTTTACGCAACCAGGCAAAGCCGGTTACAGCAGTGAATGATGCTATTCGCCGCTTGGTGGATGATATGTTTGAAACAATGTATGAGGCCCCCGGTATAGGACTGGCGGCTACTCAGGTGAACGTGGCCAAGCAGGTTGTTGTTATCGACCTCTCCGAAGAAAGAAATCAGCCCTTGTGTCTTATCAATCCTGAAATTCTCGAAAAGGATGGTGAGGAACAGATGGAAGAGGGTTGTCTTTCCGTACCTGGAATCTATGAGCCGGTGACCAGAGCAGGCCATATTCGCGTGCGGGCCATCAATCGGGATGGCGAGCCTTTCGAACTCGAGGCTGAAGGCTTGCTGGCAGTTTGTATTCAACACGAAATGGATCACCTCGCCGGTAAGCTGTTTGTCGATTATCTGTCCAGTCTCAAGCGACAACGCATCCGCAAGAAACTGGAGAAGGAGGGGCGGCAGAATCAGCCTGACGCCAACGCTCATCAGGTTATCTAGCGGCCTGCCGGATAATAAATTAAATACTTTAATCATCATCAGGGAGATGTCTGAGAGATCGATCCCAATCCTGATGATCAACGTTCTGGCTGCCCAAGGGTTTGTATATGGCTGAACCGCTGAAAATTATCTTTGCTGGCACCCCTGATTTTGCCGCAGAGGCCCTGAAAGCATTATTGGATACAGAACATCAGGTAATAGCGGTCTATACGCAACCTGACCGCCCTGCGGGGCGTGGGCGAAAATTGGCCTACGGCCCGGTAAAGCAGCTTGCGATGGATCACCGGATTCCGGTCAAGCAACCGAAATCACTCAAAGGAAAGCCTGAACAGTCAGAGCTGCAGGCGCTGCAGGCGGACCTGATGGTGGTGGTGGCCTATGGCCTGCTCCTGCCGCAGGAGGTGCTTGACGCGCCGCGCCTTGGCTGTATCAATATCCATGCCTCATTGTTGCCACGCTGGCGCGGTGCGGCGCCAATTCAGCGCGCCATTCTGGCGGGTGACCGAGAGTCGGGCGTCACGATCATGCAAATGGAGGCAGGACTCGATACCGGCCCCATGCTGCATACCCTGAAATGTCCCATACATGATTACGATAATGGTGGCGACCTGCATGATCGCCTCGCCAGTCTTGGCGCCCAGGCGTTGCTGGAAGTCCTGCCGAAGCTGGCCGCTGGCGTGATACAGCCGGTGCGACAGGATGATGTCCTGGCAAACTATGCCAGTAAGCTCGATAAACAGGAGAGTCATATCGACTGGGCCATACCGGCATCAGAGATCGACCGAAAGGTGCGGGCTTTTAATCCCTGGCCGGTGGCGCAGGCTGATTTTGCAGGGAAAGTGATGCGAATCTGGGCGACCCAGGTCATCGAATCCGAGTTTGAGACTGAAGCAGCGCCTGGTACGGTTGTGTCGACCGGCAAAGACGGCATCGACGTGGCCACCGGGCGGGGCCTGTTGAGAATCTGCAAACTGCAGATGCCGGGCAAGCGGGTCATGGCCGCTGCAGATTTTCTCAACGCCCATGCGATGGATGGCATTGTCCTTGGCTAAAGCCGCAGCCAACATGCCGCAGTCCAAAGATCACAATGCCCGCCTGGTCGCTGCGTTGATCCTTAAGGATGTGTTCGCGGGCCGTTCCCTCTCCGATGCTGTACCCCATCACCTGATGAAGCTGAGTGATCCCCGTGACCAGGGTTTGTCCCAGGAGCTGAGTTATGGCGTCATGCGCTGGTATCCTCGGCTTGTATGGCTGTTGCGCCAACTGCTGAAAAAACCCCTCAAGTCGAAAGATCGTGATGTCAGTGCGCTGCTGCTCATGGGGCTCTACCAGCTGCTCTATCTGCGCGTAGCTGACCATGCCGCCGTCCACGAGACTGCGGGGGCGGCCAACAGTTTACACAAACGCTGGGCGGTGGGTTTGATCAATGGTGTATTGCGTGAATTTCTGCGCCGCCAACAGAGCTTGTTAGAAGATCTGAAAGGGGATCTCGAAGCCAGTACCGCCATACCATCCTGGTTACTGGAGCGCATCCGGCAGCGGTGGCCTGAGGACTGGGAGGAGCATGCTGCAGCGATGAATCAGCGACCTCCCATGAGTTTGCGGGTAAATCGAAGCATGGCGGGGCGGGATGAGTATCTTGAGCGCCTGCTACAGCAGGCGATCTCCGCCACTCGCCTGTTACCAACGGTCTCCGGGGTGGTGTTGGAGAAGCCGGTCGACGTCCTGTCACTGCCAGGATTCACCGAGGGCTGGGTATCGGTTCAGGATGGAGGGGCGCAACTGGCGGCGGGATTGTTGCAGATCCATCCAGGACAGAGGATTTTGGATGCATGCGCGGCGCCCGGTGGCAAAACCGGCCACATACTGGAATCGGCCGATGCATTGGAGGTAACGGCGATCGATGTGGATGCGGCGCGCCTGCAACAGATCGAGGAGAACCTGACACGCCTCAAGCTGAGTGCGGAGGTGGTGCAGGGGGACGCTGCAAAACCTCAGGGTGAGTGGGCCAGGCGTCAATATGATCGAATCTTACTCGATGTGCCCTGTTCAGCCAGCGGCGTAATACGACGCCATCCTGACATCAAATATCTGCGCAGGCCGGAGGATGTAACGGCATTGGTAAAATTACAGAGTCAGATCCTGGATGCGATATGGCCGCTACTGAAACCAGATGGATTGATGCTCTATGCCACCTGTTCAATTCTGCCGGAAGAGAACGAACTTCAGGTCTCCGCCTTTCTGGGGCGGCAGTCGAGCGCCAGGGAACTGCCCATTTCAGATGACTGGGGGGAAGCGCGCAGCGTGGGGCGGCAGATTGCCCCAGGCATGATGAATATGGATGGTTTCTATTATGCCTTGTTGCAAAACACGCCGGTATGAGCCTAGCCAAGCGCCTGTCCTGCCTGTTTCTGCTGCTCTGGACTGGCTGGGTGGGGGCGGCGGATTTCCTTATTCGAGAGGTGCAGATTGAAAAAACCGGTCAACAGTATCGGTTGAATATGCAGATCGATTACCGGCTGAGTGAGACTGCTCGGGAGGCCTTGAGCAATGGAGTGCCTTTGACCCTGGAGGTGCGGGTGTTGGTCGAGAAGGTGTGGGGTAGTTTTTGGGAGCAGCGTCCGGTGGAACTCCGGCTGTACTATCAAATTCGTTACCTTGCCTTGACCGGACTGTATCGTGTGGTGGACATGCAGAGTGGAGATGAGGATAGCTTTGTCACCCGGGATGCTGCGCTGCATGCGCTGGGTGACCTGCAGCGCCTGCGACTTGTCTCCGTGGATGATCTGACTGCTGGCGAGGAATACCATGTTCGTCTGCGCGCGGAACTGGATATCGAATCTCTGCCCTTACCCCTGCGACCCCTGGCCTATCTGGGTAAAGGCTGGAAACTGACAAGTGGATGGAGCCAATGGCCTCTAAAACCATAAGACGTCTGCGCCTTGGCGGGGTTTCCGTCTTTCTGCTGCTGGTGCTGCTGCTTGTTACCTTGCATCTGATGAGCAGCGCGGTGCAAAATTCCGCTGAGCTCAGCCGCTATTTTGTGCCCTTGTTGCTGGTCAATCTGTTGGGAATGTTCATTCTCATCGGCCTGATCACTTACAATACCATCCGCCTGATCCGGCAATCCCTGCGCCACCGCGCTGGATCCCGCTTGACCGTGCGCATGGTCATCATCTTTATCATGATCTCGCTGGCCCCGGTGGGGGTGGTCTATTATTACTCATTCAGTTTCCTGCAGGGCGGCATCGACAGCTGGTTCGATGTAAAGATCGACCAGGCCATGGAGGATGCCCGTGAACTGGGACAGGCCTCACTGGACCTGAATCAGCGGGTGTGGCTTAAATTCACTGAACAGCAGTTGCTGAGCGTCGACGATACCTCTGAGACCGCACTTTCCCTGACTATCGCAGAGCTGCGGCAGCAGTCAGGCGCCTTGGAGCTCTCTCTCACCGAATTAGGCGGCCAAATTATTGCTTATTCGAATGCGGTCACCACGGAACTGGCGCCTGCCAAGCCGGATAATTTCATACTGCAACAGTTGCGGGACGGCCAGAGTTATGTGGGGCTGACCCGAGAAAATGACGAGCTGATGATCAGGGTTGCGGTGCCTGATCCACTTGGCAGGCCATTTGCCCTGCTGGGAATCTATCCCTCGTCGGAGCGAGTGAGTGCGCTTTCAGACAAGCTGGAGCTGTCCTATAACCGTTACAAGGAGCTCTCCTATCTGCGTCAGTCATTGAAGCGTAACTTCTCGCTGACCCTGTTTCTGGTGATGATGTTTGGCGTGCTGTCTGCAGTTTGGATCGCGTTTTATACAGCGCGTCGTCTGGTCTTGCCAATCACGAATATCGCAGCGGGCACCCGGGCTGTGGCGGAGGGCGACTATGATCGTCAGCTGCCGGTGCCGCGCAGGGCGGATGAACTGTCTTTTCTGGTGGCCTCCTTTAATGCCATGACCCGGCGTATTGCCCAGGCCAGAGATCAGGCGGACCGAAGTCAGCGCGAGGTAGAGGGGCAACGCGCCTACCTTGAGACCGTGCTCGAGCGACTCTCCTCCGGCGTGCTTACATTTGACGCAAGCCATAAACTACGCACTGCAAATCCTGCGGCAGAGAAGATACTGGGGATTGGGTTGCAGCAGATGACCGATGTTCCGCTGACCTCGCTGGCTTCTGAGTCGACGGTGCTGAAGCAGTTTGTGGATGGACTGTTTGAGCCCTTGATGGAAACGCAGCAAGAGTGGCGGGGTGAATTGACACTGCACGGCGCCGGGGGGCGAAAAGTACTGACCTGCCGTACCACGCCTTTCGCCCAGCCCAATGGGCGCAAGGGCCATATCGTGTTATTTGATGATGTGACGGCGCTGATCAGCGCGCAACGTGATGCGGCCTGGGGTGAAGTGGCGAGGCGTCTGGCGCATGAGATCAAAAACCCCCTCACGCCAATTCAGCTTTCAGCGGAGCGTTTGCGGCGCAAGTATCTGCAGAGCATGCCAGAGAAAGATGCTGAGGTGTTGGACAGGGCGACCCACACGATCGTGCAGCAGGTGGAGGCGATGAAGTCCATGGTAAACGACTTCTCCGAATATGCCCGGCCGCCTAAGGTGGAAATGAAGTCACTCGAGGCGGACAGTCTGATTGATGAGGTGGTGGACCTCTACCGTGGAGTGGATCAATCAGTCGGGTTCAAGGCGAAGTTGCATGCGCAGGGTGCATGGGTTGAGGTCGATCCGCTGCGAGTGCGCCAAATGGTGCATAATCTGGTTAAGAATGCCCGTGAGGCAGTGGCGGATCAGGCGGATGGCAGGATCATTTTAAGCACCCATCGGATAAGCCATGATGATCGTCCTTTCTATGAGATACGAATCGAGGATAATGGTCCTGGATTCAATGAGTCAATGATGGAACATCTGTTCGAACCCTATGTAACCAGCAAGCCGAAGGGCACCGGCCTTGGGTTGGCAATCGTAAAGAAAATTGTCGAGGAGCATGGGGGAAATATCTGGGCCGAAAATCTGGCTGTGGGTGCGCGCCTGGTGGTGCAGTTGCCAATGCTGGATGAAGTGGGGAGTGAAGCATGAGTGGCGCCAATATTCTAGTCGTGGATGATGAACCGGATATTCGTAATCTGGTGAAGGAGATCCTCGAGGACGAGAACTACGCTGTGGCGACGGCGGAAGATGCCAAATCCGCGAAACAGGCCTTGCGGGAGCGCCGTCCGGATCTGATCCTGCTGGATATCTGGATGCCTGATCTGGATGGCATCTCACTGCTCAAGCAACTGGGTGAGGACGAGGAGGGTCTGCCCTGCCCGGTGATCATGATGTCCGGCCATGGTACGGTCGAGACCGCAGTGGAGGCTACCCGACTGGGCGCTTACGATTTTCTGGAGAAACCCCTCTCTCTGGCCAAGCTTTTGCTGACCGTGGAACGCGCCCTGGAAGCTGAACAATTGAAGCAGGAGAATGTAGGCCTGCGTCGCTACGGCCAGACGGTGCATGAACCTGCCGGCCGCAGCACAGTGATGCAACGCCTGCGGGAACAGGTTAAGCGCATTGCCCAGCACGATACCTGGGTGTTGATCACCGGTGAGCCGGGAAGCGGTCGTGAGACGCTGGCCCGTTATCTGCACTCGCAAAGTATCCGTCGGGATCGCCCGTTCGTGGATCTGGGGGTCAGTTCCATCGCCAAGACCAATGCAGCGATTGAGCTGTTTGGCCAGGAAGAGGGTGGACGAATCCATTACGGCCGTCTTGAACAGGCTGCGGGCGGCACGCTGTTTTTGGATGAGGTGGCGGATATGGACCTCGAAGTCCAGAGCCAATTGGTGGGCGCCCTCGATACCGGTTCGTTTCTTCGTGTGGGTGGCTCTGAGCCGGTGCGCGTGGATGTCCGTATCATTGCCGCCACCCGCCACAATCTTGAAGAGTCGGTACAGACTGGCGCCTTTCGTGAGGATCTGTTTTACCATTTGAATGTTGTGCCACTGCACATGCCGGCATTACGTGAGCATGCGGAAGATGTCCCTGAGCTGCTCTCATTCTATGTAGATTGGTATGTCAACCATGAGAAGTTGCCATACCGCCATTTTACCGTGGGTGCGCAGAACAAGCTGCGTAATCATCCCTGGCACGGTAATGTCCGGGAGCTGAAGAATCTGGTGCAGCGGCTGCTGATCCTTGGCGCAGGCGACGAGATCACCCAGGAAGAGGTTGAGTCAGCGATGGGCTCTACGGAGCTGGGAATGGCTGCAACGGGTCTGGAGACGATGGTTTCCTTCGACCAGCCGTTGCGTCAGGCCCGTGAACAGTTCGAGAAAGTCTATCTCGAATATCAGTTGAAGCAGCATGACGGGAATATCTCGCGTATGGCAAAGGAAGTTGGGATGGAGCGCACCCATCTCTATCGTAAGCTCCGCTCCCTGGAGATCGAGATTAAGGACCGACGCTAGAAGGTATTTGCCCCAGCCTCGCCTTCAAACCTACCAAGTGCCGAGATCTTTCGCCCAGATTCGATTTGCCTGTTCCAGGATGTTGGCACAGTCAACACAGGTCGCGCAGCCAGGCAGGATATGGTGTCTTGCATGGGGGATCGGCTCTCCGCACTCCTCGCAACGAGTGGAATATCCAGCTGCCGCACATGCAGAAGGCTTGAGGGAATGGGTGAGGGACATCTGCAGATGATCTTCAATTTTGGATATGTTTTTTTATCATCTTTACCTGGGCGCGCTGTGTAAAGTCAGTTCGCCGCAGGTTATCGGTGGATATCATCTCCCCAATCCGGATACCGATGGCGCGCGCGCTGGGCAAACATCTCTTGCACAAGAAGCAGCGCCGAAAGCGGTTTGTAGAGGGCGGATGCGCTGTAGAACAAGGAGGAAATACGGGGCTCGATATAAATTGGGAGCAACGGCGCATTAGTGCGTCTGGCTAAACGCGGGAAACCGCTGTTCCATTTGCCTTCCCTGATGCCATTGGGTCGCAACCGAGAGACCTCGCCGGCCGGAAAGAAGATAACCACTTGTTCGTCCAGAAGCGCATTTTGTATCGCCTTGATCTGTTCCTTTTGGGTTGCGCTACCCAGGTTATCCATGGCTAAAAAATAGATTTTTGAGCGGTTTCAGATTGGCCAGCACTTCATACACCACCACCTTCACATCCGAGCGGATTTCACTGATCAATTGAATCAGGGCCAGGGCATCCAGCGCTCCAAGTGGGTGATTGGCAACAATCACCACTCTTCCACTGGCTGGAATGTTCTGTTTTTCACGGTTTGGCACCGCATAACTAAACGAAAAATGTTCCAGCACCTGTTCGAGAAAGGCAAAGCCCTGCAGGTTCTGGTGGGTCGTAAGAAACTGATTGATTTCCCACCCATGAAACAGCAGCCGGAAGGCGCCAAGCAGCGGGCGTGAAAACAGGCGTGTGGGCTGATTCAGGGGTTTTGGATATCTGTTGGTCAGGATCTGTTCGATATTGAGCGCGGTAATGTTAGCCAACTGTTTGAAATGTTGGCGGTTATCATGCATGGGGAATGTGTCAGGGCGTTGTCACCCTGATAAAGGTTTTATTTCACGTCTCGCAGGATGGTCCTCAAACAGGGGGACCTTTCGTTGTATCGCGCGACAATCCAGACGGAATTAACTGATCAAATAGGCTCAGTTACCAGCGCTTCTCAGGTTGGATGGTATTTTTTCCTGCATATGGCTTGGATATTTTTATACCAACTCGGTTAAGATTCTTCATCGTCAGTCTGTCTGTTGGTTGAGCGAATGAAAATAATTATCCTGGGTGCTGGTCAAGTTGGCCGGTCGGTTGCCAATGCATTGGCCAGTGAGGCGAATGACATTACGGTTGTGGATCAGAATGAAGAACTCCTTAACGAGTTGCAGAACAGACTGGACCTGGGGATCGTAAAGGGGCACGCAGCTGAGCCCAATGTCATGCGACGTGCTGGCGCGGAAGATGCGGATATGATTCTGGCGGTAACCAACAGCGACGAAACCAACATGGTGGCCTGTCAGGTAGCCTATACGATCTTCCATACCCCCACCAAAATTGCCCGGGTGAGATCACAGGGATATCTCGATTATCCGCAGCTCTTTGAAGAGGGCGCCTTCCCTGTGGATGTGTTGATCAGCCCGGAGCAGGTGGTTACTGACTATATCCTGCGTCTGATTGAGTACCCGGGAGCACTGCAGGTGCTGGATTTTGCAAATGGCAGAGTGCGTTTGGTGGCTGTCAGGGCTTATGACAATGGGCCGCTTGTCGGGCACGAGCTCTCTGCACTCTATGATCACATGCCAGAAATTGATGCCCGGGTTGCGGCGATCTATCGCAAAGGCGAGGTGATACAACCGAAGGGAAATACCACGATCAAGGTGAATGACGAGGTTTTTTTCATCGCAGCGACAGAGAATATTCGCGCCGTCATGAGTGAGTTGCGCAAGCTGGAGAAACCCTACAAACGATTGATCATTGCTGGGGCAGGCAATATCGGGCGTCGCCTCGCCCAGGCTTTGGAGCAAAAGTATCGGGTAAAACTTATCGAGAGTGATAAGGGAAGGGCCCGGGACATTGCCAAACTTCTGAATATGACCATTGTGCTGCACGGGGATGCGGCCGATGAAAAACTGTTGCTGGAAGAAAACATCGAAAACACCGATGTATATTGTGCGGTAACCAACGATGATGAAGCGAATATCCTCTCGGCGATGCTTGCCAAACGGCTGGGCGCCGGACGGGTAATGTCGCTGATTAACCGCGCGGCCTATGTTGATCTTATTCAGAGCGAAATCATCGATATTGCGATCTCACCGGAACAGGCGACTATCGGGAGCTTATTAACGCATGTGCGCCGTGGGGATGTGGTGCAGGTCCACTCATTGAGGCGCGGTGCGGCGGAGGCTATTGAGGCTGTGGCGCACGGAGACAAGGCATCCTCCAGAGTGGTTGGAAGAGCGATTGAGGAGATCAAGCTTCCTGCCGGGACAACGATAGGCGCCATCGTGCGCGGAGAGGATGTGCTGATTGCGCATCACGATACCCTGGTGGAAACGGGTGATCATCTAATCATGTTTCTGGTGGACAAGCGTAAGATCCGAGAAGTGGAGAAACTCTTCCAGGTTGGTGTGACATTTCTTTAATTCCCGGGTAAAGGGCTTTCATGCATCTTTTTGTCGTACAGCGCATCCTTGGCGTCCTGCTGATGGTCTTCAGTCTCAGCATGCTGCCGCCGATTCTGGTCTCTCTCTGGTATGGCGATGGTGCGATACTCGGCTTTACCGACGGTTTTATCCTAACCCTTGGTCTGGGGGTGGCCATCTGGGCGCCGGTGCGCAGCAGACACCAGGAATTACGGGTCAGGGATGGTTTTCTGGTGGTGGTGATGTTCTGGACTGTGTTGGGCCTGACCGGGGCGCTGCCTTTTCTCTTTACGGAAAACTCCTCGATGTCGATTACCGATGCGGTCTTCGAATCGGTGTCCGGTTTGACCACCACAGGTGCGACCGTCATCGTGGGCATCGACCATCTGCCGCTCTCCCTGCTCTACTATCGCCAGCAGCTGCAATGGCTGGGCGGGATGGGGATTATCGTGCTGGCGGTGGCGGTGCTGCCAATGCTGGGTATTGGTGGTATGCAGCTGTATCGCGCAGAAACGCCTGGCCCGATGAAGGACAGCAAACTCACGCCGCGCATTACCGAGACTGCAAAGGCGCTCTGGTTTATCTATCTGGCACTGACGATAGCCTGTGGCCTGGCTTACTGGGCCGCTGGCATGCAGCCGTTTGATGCTTTGGGCCATGCTTTCTCTACCGTTGCTATTGGCGGCTTTTCCACCCATGACGCCAGTATGGGGTACTACAACAGCACTCTCATCGAGATGATTGCGGTGGTTTTCATGTTGCTGTCCGGGGTCAATTTTGCGCTCCATTTCCTGGTCGTAAGGCGACGCAGTCTCAGGGTCTATTGGAATGACTCTGAGTTTCGGGGTTATATAACCATCCTTGGACTGGTGTTTCTCGTGGTCTCTGTTGCGTTGTATGGGATGGGGGTTTACGAAAGCTGGAGTGAATCATTCACCCGTGGCCTGTTCCAGGCGGTTTCCATCGGCACGACGACAGGATTTACCACCGCTGATTATTCGCTGTGGCCGGGTTTTATCTCGATTATTCTGCTTTTCACCAGCTTTGTCGGGGGTTGTGCCGGGTCAACCGGTGGTGGAATCAAGGTGATTCGTTTCCTGCTGTTGATAAAACAGGGATTAAGGGAAATCAATCGCCTGATTCATCCGAATGCCGAGATTCCTATCATGATCGGATCTAAGAGCATTCCCCGGCGTGTCGTCGAGGCGGTCTGGGGCTTCTTTGCCCTCTATGTGGCGAGCTTCTCTGTGATGTATCTGGCGCTGGCCTCTACCGGTCTTGACTTGATGACGGCATTTTCTGCTGTGGCTGCAAGTATCAATAATCTAGGACCGGGTCTGGCGGGAGTTGGTGCCAATTATGCCGGCCTTGATGATACTGCGAAATGGATCCTGTGTTTCGGTATGTTGTTAGGCCGGCTGGAGATTTTTACCTTGTTGGTGCTTCTAACTCCCGCTTTCTGGCGTAAGTAGACCTGGAGGTGCCCTATGGGTCTAAAGATGGGTGAGGCATAGTCTTCTACAATTTGTAGACGCACCGAGCATCCGGGCGGAACCTTGGGGTCGAATTCTTCTACAAACCACATCCTTGATCCGGCGCTATTCGCTATGCCTGTCGACAATCTTCAACAGAAGGTACTGGTGGTAGATGATAGCCGGGCTATTCGAAATGTCCTCTGTGCGCAGCTGCAGAGAGTGGGTGAGATAGCCTCTGAGAGTGCCGCCAGTCTCGATGAGTCCCGGCAGTTGCTGGCAGAGAATCCACAACGCTTTTTGTGGCAGTGCTGGATCTGAATCTACCTAATGCGCCAAATGGCGAGATCGTGGATTTTGTTCAACAGTATGAGCTTACGGTTGTTGTCCTGACGGGTAATCTGAATGATGCAACACGTGATCAGATGCTGCGACATTCGCTGGTGGATAATGTTGTCAAGCCAATGCCAGCGAGATCGAATATATAGCCAGCCTGGCGGAGTTGCTACGGGAAAAGCCCCGGCGCAAGGTGCTCGTGGTTGATGATTCCAGATCATTTCGCCTCTATCTGACCAAGCTGCTGAGAGTTCACGGCTTATCAGTTGCTGGAGGCGGAAAATGGTAAGCAGGCACTCGAAGTCATACAGGAAAATCAGGATATTCAACTGATCATCACTGACCATAACATGCCTGAAATGGATGGTGCTGAGCTGATTGAACGGATACGGCAAATCCATGGCAGGGATGACATGGCGATCATCGGTATCTCCAGTCCTGACAACAGTCGCATCTCAGCCAAGCTGCTCAAGGCGGGGGCGAACGATTTCATCACCAAGCCGTTTGAAGTTGAAGAATTCTACTGCCGTGTGAGTCAGAATGTGGGCGCGATCTCACGCATCAAGGAGATTCGCAAGGCGGCAACCCAGGATTTCCTTACCGGGGTTTACAATCGTCGGTATTTATTCGACTTGGGAGAGCGTCTCTACAGCAACTCAAAGCGAGGCAGTTTTATCCTGGCAGTGGCAATGATCGATGTGGAGCATTTTTAAGCCATCAATGACACTTACGGGCATCAGGTGGGTGATGATGCGCTGGTGGCACTTGCAAGGGAGCTGCAGAACGTTCTGAGGGAATCTGATCTGGTGGCCCGGTTTGGTGGTGAGGAGTTCGTCTGTCTGGCTATTTGCGCAGGTAGGGATTCTGCCATCAGCACATTCGAAAGGGTGAGAAAACGGGTCGAGTCACTGATCCTGCCTGTAGCCGGGGGAGAGCTGACACTGACGGTCAGCATCGGGGTCACGATCGAGCTGAGTGATTCTCTGGAGAAGATGTGGGGGCTTGCCGACGAGGCGCTGTATGAAGCGGAACAGAGTGGCAGAAACCGCGTGATCCATCGCTGATTTGTTGCCCTTCTCAAGCTATCACGCCCCATCGGGGGCCTGGCGAACACGCTGGAGAAAGGTGTTTCGCTGCAGTCTAGCTAAATACCTCCAGCAGTCCCAGCAGCGCCGCATAGCGCATGCCTTTGCCACAGCCGATGAACAGGGCGGCGGGCAGCAGATTGACGCCGCTCCAGCCGGCGGCCAGGCACAGCGGGTCGCCGATCACGGGCAACCAGGAAAAGAGCAGCAGGGGACTGCCATGGCGTGCGATCCGCGCCATTGCCTGCCGCTGACGGGGCTTGCTCAATACCTTGTCGGGATAGCGTTTTGCCAGCCACCAGCCGATCAGCCAGCTGCTCAAACCTCCCAGGGTGTTGCCCAGGGTGGCAATCAGCCACCACAGGGGTTGTGACTCCGGTTGCTGATGGGCCGCAAACAGCAGCATCGCTTCCGATCCTCCTGGCAGTAGGGTGGAGGCGAGGAAACTACCGATGAACAGTGCTGCCGGTCCGCCAGGATCGCTCAGGAATTCTGGAAATGCCAGCATCGATGGGAAGGGTGGCGGCGGAAGTCTTCGGGCAAGGTCTGCTGTGTGATCTCTGCACAATTATTGCGCTGCATGATTTCAGCATCAAGCTTGAATTTTCGGCGATTGGTGGAAAAGAACAGCTCGCCGCCCAGCTTCAACAGGGAGAGCGCGTCTGCGATCAATCTTGCGTGGTCGCGCTGCACATCCAGGGTCGCCAGCATTTTCTTTGAGTTGGAAAAGCTGGGGGGGTCAAGCACGATCAAGCCAAACTGTTTGCGTTCACGGTTCGCCTGATCAAGATAGGCAAGGACATCGGCGCGGATGAATTCGTGACGCGCAGCTTCAAAACCGTTCAATTGCAGATTGCGTCGGCTCCACTCCAGGTAGGTATTAGAAAGATCGACCGTGGTCACCGCGTGGGCGTCGCCGGCAGCGGCATAGACGCTGAAGCTGCCGGTATAGGCGAACAGATTTAACACCCGTTTGCCTGCAGCCCTGTCCCGCACCATGGCGCGGGTGTTGCGGTGATCGAGAAACAGGCCGGTATCCAGGTAACTGTGCAGGTCCACCTCAAAGGCAAGCCCGGCTTCATGCACCTTAAACGGCCGGCCCTGGCGGCCGGTTTTCTGGTACTGATTGAGGCCTGTTTGACGTTGTCTGGTTTTGAAGGCGAGGTCCTCTGGGTTGATCTCCAATACCTCACAAATCGCCTCGGCCGTGCGCTTCTCATGTTCCTCCTGCTGTTCCTCGAAGCCCTTTGTGGCAAAAGTCTGTGCATGTACCTGTCCCTCGTACCAGTCGATTGCGAGGGGAAATTCCGGGATGTCCCGGTCATAGATGCGATAACAGCTGATGCCGCGCCGACGCGCCCATTTACTCCAGTGGCGCTGGTTTTTACGCAGGCGGTTGGCGAATGCAGTGAGAGTCACGATCTGGGCAGTTGCCAGGCTGCCAATGTCAGGCTGCACCAACCGCTGATGAAGGCCAGGCCTCCAAAGGGTGTGACCATCCCCAAAGGACGGTATCCGGTCAGGGCCAGCAGATAGAGGCTGCCGGAGAAAAGCAACATGCCGATTAGAAATGACCAGCCGGCCAGTTGCAGGGGTTTAGAGCGGTGCTGCAGGGCGAGCAGGCCGCTGGCCAGCAGCGCCAGGCTGTGCAGCGCCTGATAGTCGACTGCTTTATGCCACCATGCCAGATGATTGGCTGGCAGGTGGTTTTGCAGGCCATGCGCCCCGAAGGCGCCGAGTATGACACACAGCAATCCGCTGACCGCGCCAATAATAAGGAATCTTCTCGCCATCAATGCTGTTCCAGCTTTTTGAGCTCCTCAAGGATGCCGAGCACCATCTGCTCAGTGCGGGAGTCCATTTTTTTGCACAGTTTGTGTGGGTCCCGCTCGCCATTGATCAGCGGACGTATGACCGAGGCCATCCTGGCCATGCCGCCACCTACCTTGCTCATTTGTTCCGCCATGTTGGCGATGATCTGCAGGGCCTGACTGTTACCCGAGGCAGCGGCGTGTATCATGGAGGCGAGACCCGGAGCCGCCATGGCAGGGTCAGGCTTGGCATTTGGGTCTGGGAGGGTCGATGGGTCCTGCAGGCCACGCAGGATTGCTTCGGTAATCACCTGATCCTCATTATCCAGTGGGTTTAGGATCTCCATGTCCCGCCGGCCGGCCATGATCAGTCGGATGGTGCTGGCCAGCTCGTTCCAGCCATTTTCAGACGCAGCCTGCATGAGCCGTTCAAAATGACTCTTGTTGTCTGGATGATTGATGCAAAGAACCACTTCATTGATGAAGGCGGCATGTACGGAGAGAATCTGCTGCTGTTTGTTCATGGTCTCAAGCTTGTCTGTTCAGTTGTTCAAGTGAATCAGCGGCAATCTCACGCACGTCAGGGTGTTCATCCTGCAGAAGTTTACTGAGCGTGGCAATCGCGTCTTTGCTGTCAATCAGACCCAGGTAATGGGCTACGTCGGCGCGTATGTTTGCCTCGTTATTCATGGCAAGACGCTGGAGGGTCGCAAGTCCAGGCCTTAACACGGGGTTACCCTGCAGTTCCTCCAGCACCACGCCGATACCGATTCTCACGCTCATCGGTGTGTCGCTATCATCCAGCAGTTCCAACAGTTGAATGATTGAATCAGGATCGCGCTCAATGGCTGTCGCCACCTTGTGGGGGCGTTGGGTCTCAAGCAGGTGGCTGAAATAGAATCCCAGCCCTGTGCCCGCTGTGGCGTGCCGGGTCCAGTTTGCCAGTTCTGCCGGAGATTGTGCGCCATCGAGTTCAAACGGGCCGATGCGGCACCAGGGGACACTCCGTGTGTCAGCCAGTTCTGCCGCGTCCGGGTGGGCGACGATGTTGACTATTTCGAGCCTTCCCAGTTTTCCAGCCTTGATGAGCTGGCTCAGCCCCTCAAGGACAGTGGGGCAATGTGCGCAGCCGGGAGCGAGTAGTAGATAAGCGTCGGGTAATGGGTTAGACATCGGTAAACCAGGTAATCATCTGTAGCTGCAACTTTACCGGATTCGGACAAGGGTGCAATAAAAGCGATTGATGAGTGGCCGGCTTTATCCAAAGTGAATCTATAAATTACTGAAATACTGAGATTTTGTATATACCAAAAGAGATAGAGGTGCCCGCCTCGTATCTTTTGAGTAATTCCATAATAATATTAGTGTTTTCGAATTTTCTTCGGATAAATAAGCGGTTACAAGGCTGAGTAAATTAGTAGGTATTTCAATAAGCTAAATTAATAAGTGCAGTTTATAAGGCCTCATTAAAAAATTGTTTGGCACATCAGGAATGAAATCTTTATTGTGTGCCGTCCTGATCCACGCTACGCGATTGCGCGCGGCGGTTTTTCTGGCATATCAGGTCCGGAATGATCTTGACTGTTTCGTGGTTGAGATTACCTCAATCTGGGAGCCAAGCCAGAAATCAGAGAAAACTGATTGATATTCGGGTGATTAAGCCCGTTTGATCTTCTGATGCCGTGGCGTGTTGCGGCGGCTGAATCACTGCAGTGAAACCTAGGAGAAAAAACCATGCCAACATTTGTGCGTACTGAGAAGTGCGATGGCTGCAAAGGCCAGGACAGAACCGCATGCATGTATATCTGTCCTCACGACCTCATGAAGCTTGATAAAGACGGTTCAGAGACCGGTCATGCCATGAAGTCTTTCAACCAAGAGCCAGAGCAGTGCTGGGAGTGTTACTCCTGCATTAAAATCTGTCCTCAGCAGGCCATCGAAGCACGTCCTTACGCTGACATCGTTCCTTTGGGTGGTTCTGTACAGCCTCTACGCGGTACCGATTCCATCATGTGGACCATCAAGTTCCGCAACGGCACCATGAAGCGCTTCAAATTTCCAATTCGCACCACACCTGAAGGCTCTATCGATCCTTATGGTAACAAGCCTGCTGCTGAAATTGGCAAGATCAGCGAGCCTGGCTTCTTCAACCATATGGAGCAGAACGGCTATCGCGCTGGTGATCCTTCCGAGCTGATCCGCAAATAATCGCGCTTCGCTTAAGGTTCAAACAGAATAGAACACCTACATAGAGGTACATATAAAATGGCTGGCGAATTTGGTAATCCCGAAGTCATCGAAGAAGAAGTTGACATCCTTTTAATCGGCGGCGGTATGGCCTGTTGTGGCACCGCATATGAGATCGGTCCCTGGATCGAAGCCGCTGGTGGCAATATCAAAGTGAAATTGGTCGACAAGGCCGCCATGGATCGTTCCGGCGCCGTGGCTCAGGGTCTGTCCGCCATCAACACCTACATCGGCCCCGAGCAGGATCCTGCCGACTACGCCCGCATGGTCTCCAATGACCTGATGGGCATCACCCGCGACGACCTGGCTTATGACCTGGGCCGTCACGTCGACGAATCCGTGCATCTGTTCGAAGAGTGGGGTCTGCCAATCTGGAAGACCGACGAGAACGGTGAGCGTCACGATGGTTCCAAGGGCATGACTCCCCTGAAAGAGGGTGGCAAGCCAGTACGTTCCGGTAAATGGCAGATCATGATCAACGGTGAATCCTACAAGTGGATCGTCGCTGAGGCTGCCAAGAAGGCTCTGGGTATGGACAATATCCAAGAGCGTATCTTCATCGTTAAGCTGGTCAACGATAAGAACGATCCACACCGTATCGCCGGTGCTGTCGGTTTCTCCACTCGTGACCACAAGCTGTTCGTCTACAAGGCCAAGGCCATCCTGCTGGCTGCCGGTGGGTGCGTGAACATCTTCCGTCCCCGTTCCGTGGGTGAAGGCCAGGGCCGTGCCTGGTATCCGGTATGGAACGCAGGTTCCACCTATGCCATGGCTGCCGAGGCCGGCGCCGAGCTGACCCTGATGGAAAACCGCTTCGTACCGACCCGTTTCAAAGACGGTTACGGTCCTGTCGGTGCTTGGTTCCTGCTCTTCAAATCCAAAGCTACCAATGCCTTTGGTGAAGTCTACATGGACCGCAATAAGGAGATGCTGGACGACTATCCTCCTTATGGCCAGGCTGCCGTACCTGCTTCCTGTCTGCGTAACCATTTGATGTTGAAAGAGATGAAGGAAGGCCGTGGTCCGATCTGGATGGACACCGTGACTGCCCTCGCCAACCTGCGTGAGACCCTGTCTCCGCGTGAGGTTAAGCATCTGGAAGCTGAGGCATGGGAAGACTTCCTCGATATGTGTATCGGCCAGTGCGGTATCTGGGCTGGTGAGAACATCGAGCCGGAGAAGAAGAACTCCGAGTTGATGCCTACCGAACCTTACCTGCTGGGTTCCCACTCCGGTTGCTGCGGCATCTGGGTCTCCGGTCCCGAAGACGTGGGCGCGCCCACCGAAGAGACCGAAGCCGGTGTTCCTGATCATCTGCCATCCGGTTGGAACTGGGGTTACCGCGCCATGACCACCGTAAAGGGGCTGTTCACCGCAGGTGACGGCGTTGGCGCCTCTGGCCACAAGTTCTCCTCCGGTTCTCACGCCGAAGGTCGTATGTGCGCCAAGTCCATGGTCAAGTATGTCATGGACAACAAGGACTATAAGCCTGAGCTGGACACCTCTGTCGATGAGTTGATCGAAGAGATCTACCGTCCGGTGCGTACCTACCTGGAGCACAAGGATTACTCCACTGCGATTGATGTTAACCCTAACTACATTACTCCACGCATGCTGCAGTTCCGTCTGCAGAAGGCCATGGATGAGTATGTGGCTGGTGTTGCTACCTACTACACCACCAACGCCAACATGCTGGAAGTTGCCGAGCACAAGCTGAACGATCTGAAGGAAGATGCGCTGAAAATGCGTGCGAAAGACCTTCACGAGCTGCTGCGTGCCTGGGAAAACTATCACCGCATCCTGACCGCTGAAGCGCACATGAAACACATTCAGTTCCGTCAAGAATCCCGTTATCCGGGCTTCTACTACCGCGCTGACAAGAACTTTGTCGACGAGGAGAACTGGAAGTGCTTTGTGAACTCCATCTATGACAAAGAGACCAAGACTTACAAGTGCTTCAAGCGCGCACATGTCGATCTGGTAGACAAGTCGAAGCTGTTCAAGTAAGTCATACTTGACGGCCTAAAGGCTTGAACAGTCCGGGCGTCGCAAGGCGCCCGGACTTTTTTATCTGCGGTGAGACCGTAAATGAATATGGGTTTTGTGGTATTGATAGGTACACACTATTAATGTCAATGTAATAGTGGTAATCAATATTCATTTGCAGTTTATAATTGCTGATTCGAAAGAATCTTCGGGGACGATTGATGAGCGAAAAATTTGATATACCCTTTAAAAGCGATCTGGTGCCGACCATTCTGGATCCAAATGCGGAAATTCAGTTCAGTTGCCACAAAGGGATCTCATGCTTCAACGAATGTTGCAGGCATGCAGATATTCAACTGACGCCCTACGATATTATTCGTTTGAAAGATAATCTGGGCATCTCTGGAACGGAGTTTCTCAAGAACCATACGGTTCCTTTCGAGATGGACAAGGATGGTATGCCGGGTGTCAAACTGCGTACCGACAACGATGGAGCCTGTCTGTTTGTCACAGACGAAGGGTGCAGCGTGTATGCGGATCGACCAACGGCCTGCCGATACTATCCAGTTGGTCATATGGCGGTTCATATGGCTGGTACGACAGAGGATGAGACTCGTTTCTTTCTGGTACAGGAGGACCACTGTAAGGGACATGAGGAAGACCGCACCATCTCCATCAGCGACTATCGTAAGGAACAGCAGGTCGAGCAGTACGACCATATCAACAAGGATTGGATGCAGCTGATTCTGAAGAAGAAATCAGCTGGGCCGACCATTGGGCGTCCCTCGGATACCAGTCTGCAGTTCTTCTTTATGTGCTCCTACGATATCGATCGCTTCCGCCGCTATGTGCTGAGTGATTCATTCCGGGCCTCCTACGACTTGGAAGATAGCTTCTATGCAACGATGGAGAAAGAGGACGTCGCACTGATGCAGTTCGGTTCACGGCTGCTCAAACAGGTCTTATTTGGGGACGTGACTATCCCAGAAAAAGCGGGAGCTGCTGAGAAACGGATTGAGGAGAGGAAAGAGATTTTAGAGCTACGCCGTAAAGTTGAAATTGAACTTCATCAACAGAAAAAAGAGCAGGAAATGAAGGACGCAATATCCTGACACTCTAGCCGTGCTTTTATCAAAACCGCGTTCAACAACGCGGTTTTTTTTGCCTCATTGATAGAGATCATCGGTTTTTGCGGACATGATAAAGTCGGTACGCTGCAATCCATGAAGACTGTGAGTCCACCATTTGATGATTAGCTTGCCCCATTCAGTCAAAATTGCAGGATGGTGGTCCAAATTATCGGCCAGTTTGCTGATTTTTATTGTAAACGCCAAGGCATCTTAAAAGTCAACGAAATGATATGTCCTTGTCAAATAGTCAATACCTGACTTTGAGACAAGCTTCCAGCTTGGCAATCGGTCCAATAGGTCTACAATCTCTGTGTAGCCGAGTTTTCTCGCGGGATTTCCAAATGACTCACAATTTTCAAAGGCTAAACGGTTCATTGTATGTGTTTCATTTGTTCGTAATGCTTTTTAGTTAGATAGATCATTCCCCATTGATCATTAGCTAAGCAGATACAAGATATAGGGATATAAGTAACCTCCTGTGTTAGGTGTTTTATGAATAGAAAATGTGCCCTGATCGTGGATGACTCAAAAACGGCTCGCCAGGTTCTCGCGAAGAAATTGGCTGCCTATGAGATTGATGTAGAGACTGCTGATTCTGCAGCAAACGCGATAGATTTTCTGTTCGGAAATACGCCAGATGCGGTTTTTATGGATTATGAAATGCCGGGAATGGATGGCTTTCAGGCTTTAAAGATAATCAAGTCCAATCCCCAGACTGCAACAATTCCTGTGATGATGTATACCTCGAAAGAGGGAGGTATAGCGCTCAGTCAAGCGAGAGCCCTTGGGGCTATCGGTGTTTTACCAAAACAGATGGAGGCTGATGGGCTTGAGGCCATTATCGAGCAGTTGCATCTTCTTCCCCACCAGCGCTCGCTGGTTGAAAACTTTCATGATGAAGAAGATCGCTACAAGCCCAGGGCTGGTTTTCCACCAGGAGTGAATGCCTCGGGAAATGTGGAATATTTAAATAGAACAAACAATATCGCTGAAAAGGTGGAGTATCCGGAAGAGGTTTTCGACGAATCTGTCTTCGTGCTTAAGCGCCAAACAAGAATTTATCTCAAGGAGTTGGTGGCGGTTGAAAAAAGGATAACAAATTATGTAACAAAAGAAATTGAACAGTTTAGAGAAGCATTAAACCCGTTGGTTGGATTACAGAATGACTTTACTAAACGACCGAGGGTTAATCACGGATTGTTGTATTTGGTAAATCTCTTGGTGCTGCTTCTGGTTGGCTACTCTATCTGGCAGCAATTTGTTCTACAGCATGATGCGGGACCTGTTAACGGCTTTGATAGGGTTAAGACAGAAATGTCCGATATTAAAGGAGAGGTGAGTAAACTGGCCGCTCTGATGCAAAGCAGTGACAGAGCCTTGTCGGGTAACCATGAGCAGATTGAGAATATCGATGAGGCCGTTGAGATGCAGCATCGAGTTGAATTTCTTAACTGGGCGGCTAATCGAGGCACAGAATTCCAGTATGGAGAAAATCCATTTAATGACATACGGGTCGCATGGCTTTCGGAACTCGTCAATCAGTTACACAAGGCCGGTTTTGCTGGCGTGATTAATCTAAAAGCACATTACGGTAATTTTTGTCTCAGCAAAAGCGGGACAGGATCATTGGTCTTGGCAAAAGATGATTTTAGATTTGAGGATTGCCTTTTTTCAGGCGATTCCAAGGAGACTGGTTTCGCCCAGACCAGTTATCAAACACTGGGTTTTGCGAACTATCTCAACTCCATTACTTCTGATAAAGGTATTCCAATTGAGGTTTTTGTGGAAGAGGATAGTTATGATGAGCCTGTGCTGCCCTATCCGGAACCCTATGTGGTTAAAATTGCGGGAGATTGGAATCGAATCGCGGTGCAGAATCAGCGTATTTTGGTCAACCTCTACCAAAAGATGGAGTATTAATTAGTAATGACTGCTTGAGTTTTATTCATGACAGGCGCCTTACTGTTTTGAATGAAGCGGCAGTTAACTAAAATCTAGAGCAGTGCTGATTGGGGTATGCATCGACGGCGGTAGTAATAAACACTGCTTCTATACCCACAACCTTTTGCGTTGCGCGGGTTGATGGTCCAAGAAAAGAAAAAGCCACATTAAGTGGCTTTTTCTGAAGCTCGGGTGGCTGTGCGCCACCCTTTTACTGATAACGGATTAGTGGTGCTATTTGTTAGCGATCTCTTCCAGTTTTTTGGCGGGTATAATATGCCCATCCAATGCTGCATCCTTTGCGCTGCGTCCGAAAGCCACACTCATCAGTGTCGAGTAATAAACGATAGGCATCTTGAACTTGGTGCCGTACTTCTCATTGATCTGGTCCTGATAGATCTCGGTGTTGGCCTGGCAGAGAGGGCAGGGAGTAACGATCATGTCGGCCCCGTTGTCATAGGCGGCTTCGATGATACCCTTGATCATCTCCTGGGACTTTTCAGGTTCGGAGAAAGCCAGGGCGCCACCGCAACACTGCACCTTTTTCTCATAGGTGGGGATTGAATCAGCACCGACCGCATCCACGATATGATCGAGATACATCGGGTTTTCGAAAGACTCGCCGGCAATGCCGAACGGACGGTTGGTCTGACAGCCGATATAGCCGGCAATCTTAAGGCCTTCAAGCGGTTTTTTGACCTTTGCCTTGATACCGTCAAAGCCGATGTCTTCAACCAGCACCTCGACCATGTGGCGTACTTCAGCCTGGCCCTTGTAGCTGAGGCCGGCTTCGGAGAGGGCGGTATTGGCGTCCTTGAACATCGACTCGTCCTCGTGCAGACGTTCCTTAGCCTCGCGGGTGGAGAGCCAGCAGGCGGCACAGGTGGCGACGATCGGTTTGCCGGGATTGTGCTGTTCTGACAGGGCAATGTTACGGGCCGAGAGCGTCAGGCGAGGCAGTTCGCCACCACCACCATAGCCGACAGAGGCCCCGCAGCAGTTCCAGTCCGGGATCTCGTTGAGTTCGATATCCAGTTCCTCGCACATGGTCTGAGCCGAGATGAGGTAGTTGGATGAGGTTGCTCCTTTCTGTGAGGAACAGCCGGGGTAGAAGGAGAGTTCTATTTTAGCCATTTCTGTTTGTCCTCACTTACTTCAAGTCCTGGAGTTTGGCTTCTTCAATTTCCTGAGCCTTTTTGATTATCTTCTGTAGTTCGCCAGGGTTCTTTACCCCGTGACCGCCGAAGAATTCCATCGCATTCATGCGTTTGGTCTTCATCATCTGTTGGCCCAGTTTTTGATTGGCCATGGCGTTTTTGATGCCTTCGCCGAAACCATCCTTGAAATACATGGAAAGACCGAGCTTCAATTCATTGACCCGGCCCTTTTTCATCAGGTTGTCCCAGAAGATCTGAGAAAATTCTGCAGTAGGCTGTTTTTTCGGCGTCAGGCCTAGCCGCTTGGAGTAGACCGCCAGGCCGTGCATGATGTGGGTGATCGGCAGTCCCCTTGGACAACGGGCAATACAGTTGTAGCAGGAGGTGCACATCCACATGGAGTCGGAGGAGAGGACCGCTTCGCGCTTGTTGGCGCGGATCATCATAAAGATTTCCTGGGGTGGATGCTCCCAGTGTTTGCCAAGTGGGCAGGAACCTGAGCAGACGCCGCATTGCATGCACATCTTGACCCATTCGCCTTCCTCGACGTTTGCCTCAACTTCCTTGAGGAAGCTGCTGCGGTACTTTTCTATCATTGACGTGTTTAAATCACTCATTTTCACTCCCCTTTGTAGGGTGCCTAGGGTGGTTGACCAAGTCCACCCTACAAAAAGTAAAGTTGTTCAGGTCGTTTTTGCGTACTTCAACGGAGCGTGCTCCGTTGAAGTAGCTGCGCCGTTAAAACTTGAACGGGCTCAGGCCGATTTTCTCAACCGTTGCCGCCATGTCATTGATCAATTGAGGTGCGCGTTCGATATCGGTGATTGCGACCTCATAGAGTTCGACACGTTCCGGCTCCAGGTTGAGCGATTCGAGTGTATCGCCGACCTTGCTCATACGCTCGGCCGCCATGGCGGATCCGCGTACAAAGTGGCACTGGTAATCATCATCTCGGCGGCAGCCCATCAGGACTATGCCGTCATAACCGCTGTTCAACGCATCGGTAACCCAGGAGAGGCTCACGGATCCAAGACAGCGGACGGGTATGACACGCGCCCAGGGATTGATCTCAACGCCATTCATGGCCGCTTGATCGAGCGCCGGGTAGGCATCATTCTCGCAGGCCAGCACCAGGATGCGGGGCTTTTCGTCCCACTCTTCCGGGATCTCGACGTTCTTGATCTGCTGATTGACGGTCTCCACCGAGTAGTTCTCGAAGGAGATGACGCGCACCGGGCAGGCGCCCATACAAGTGCCGCAGCGCCGACAACGTGATTCATTGTAGGTCGGGTAGCCTTGTTCGTCCTCGTTGATAGCGCCGAAGGGGCATTCAACGGTACAACGTTTGCACTGGGTGCAGCCTTCCTTGCGGAAGGTGGGGAATGACAGATCGCCGGAGCGTGGATGTGCGGCGCGGCCCAGACCAGCATTCTCAGCGGCCTGAATGGCCTTCATGGCACCGCCGGTGGCGTCGTCGCGGGCCTGTTGAATGTCCATCGGGCGGCGTACCGGGCCGATGGCGTAGATACCTGTGCGCCGGGTTTCATATGGAAAGCAGATGAAGTGCGAGTCATTGAAACCATGCCGCAGATGCGGCAGGTCGGTGCCTTGACGGTACGACAAATTGAGTATTGAGGGCGGGGCCACAGCCAGGGCCTGCTTCAGCGTCTCTTTCTCTTCGGAACCCTCTTCAGCCTCATCGAAAGCAAGTTGCGCGTAGGGATCAGGGCCTGAATTGGGTTCCATGCCGGTGGCCAGCACTACCAGATCGCAGTTGATTTCGGAGTCTTCGTTCAGAATCATGTCCTTGAACTTGACCTTCGGAGTGTCACCGGGAACCACTTCAGAGGCTATACCCTTGGAAAAGGTGACCATCGCCTGTTGACCGGCGCGATAGAAATCCTCACCACCGGCGCCAGGAGTGCGCAGGTTGTCGAATAAGATGGTGGTGTCGCAATCGCCGTTCAGCTCCTTGAAATACATCGCCTGTTTGATAGACACCAGATCGGTAACGCCCGAGAAGTAGGGCAGGCGGCCCTCTTGCTTGGAGCACTGACCTGCATTCTGTATGAAGCAGACGCTCTTGACCTCTTTACCATCAGATGGGCGTTTGATGGGAGCGCCATTGGCGGCTACGGCAAGGGCCTCCAGTTCGTGGTTGGTGACCACGTCGGCGCTCTTGTCATATGCAAACTCAGGCAGTTTATTCGCGTCATAAGGTTTCCAGCCTGAAGCTTGAATGATGGCTCCAACTGAGATGGTTTGTGAAGAACCGGACTCGGTAGCAATCTCTACGCTGAAGCGGCCGGGCGCCCCATCGGTCTTGGTGATACTGCTGTTGAGGTGGACGGTGATCTTGTCACTGGCCTCGATCGCTTCAATCATCCCTGGAACGGGGTTCTCGGCAGGCTCCGCATAGGGTGAACGAGTGGGTATGACTTTGTAGTAGCCACCGACTGCGCCTCCCAAAGTCCCTGCTTTCTCCACCAGGTGTACCGGGTAGCCTGCAGCGGATGCTTCCAGCGCCGCGGTCATGCCGGTGATGCCGCCACCTACTACCATCAGGTTCTTATTAAGTTCCTGTTCGCCGGAAGGCGCGGGCTTTTTCATGGACTTGAGTTCAGCGCAGGCCATGCGGATGTAATCGTCCGCCATCTCCTGGGTGGTCTCTTTATTCTCGTCGGTATCGGGGCGGACCCAGATCACGCCCTCGCGGAGATTGGCGCGGGTCAGGGCAACGTCGGTGAAGTTGAAGGCCTCGACCTTGGCGCGGCGGGAGCAGGCGGCAATCATGACGTGAGTTACACCGTCTTTCGCGATGTCGTCTTTGATTATCTGCACACCTTCAGCACTGCACAGCATCTCGTGTTGCTTGCAACTCTGCATCTTGCCGTCACGGGTGGCAACCTGCTCCAAGGCGCCGGCGTCCAGACGCTCGCCGATGCCGCAACCGGTGCAGACATATCCAGCAAATTTCTTATCGTCAGCCACTGTATTAACCCTCCGTTCCTGCTACGCGATTGACCACCTGGATGGCCCGCAGAGCGGCGCCGGTGGCGTGCTGTACGGCCCGGTTGACGTCCAGTGCATCGGACGAGCAGCCAGCCGCGAAGACGCCGCCATTTTCCGGGGCAGGCTCGATGAAGCCCTCTTCGTTGATCACAATCTCAACCGGGAAACTGTCTTTGTCGACACTCGGTTCCATGCCAACGGCGAGCACCACCAGGTCGTGCTCATCGGCATAGCGGTTATAACCTTCGGTATCAACGCCATGCACAGCCGGATTACCATTTGCCTTGTTTTCCACGATGGCGGCAGGCTTGGATTTGATGAACTTGACGTTTTCCTTGGCTTTGACGGTTTGATAGAAATCTTCAAAACGGTCGATGGCGCGGATATCGATATAATAGATGGAGATGGCAACATCCTCCGCCGGGTAGGTGGCCTGCTTCAAGGACGCCATACAGCAGATGCGCGAGCAGTGCAGCAAATGGTTCTTGTCCCGCGAGCCGGCGCACTGGATGAAGGCAACCGATTTGATCTCCTTGCCGTCCGAAGGACGCAGCAGTTTGCCGCCGGTGGGCCCGCTCGGGTCAGCCAGGCGTTCAAACTCGACGCTGGTGATGACGTTGGCAATACGGTCATAGCCGTAGGGCTGAATCTTGTTGGCATCATAGGGACGCCAGCCGGTGGCCCAGATCACAGCACCCGCCTTGAACTCAATGGTCTCTTCCTGCATGTCCAGGTCTACGGCATTGAATTTACAAGCATCTTTTGCCTTTTGGGCATCGTCCGTACCGATGATTGCGGGGTCGATGACGTAGCGTTGGGGATGGGCCATGGTATGCGGCAGGTAGGCGCCTTTTCGTTTACCCAGGCCATAGTTGTGCGCATCGTCGAATTCGGCTTCGACAGCTCTGCCGCAGTCACCACAACCGGTGCAATTCTCATTGACATAACGGGGACTGATTTTAACAGTAGCCGTGTAATCGCCCGCTTCGCCCTGGATGTTAGAAACCTCTGCCATGGTAATGATGTGCAGGTTCGGGTTCATCTTTGCTCGGCGCTGGTTGATCTCCAGGCCACAAGTGGGAAAGCAGAGTTTCGGAAAATATTTGTAGAGCTGGGTGATGCGGCCACCAACGTAGGGCCGCTTTTCAACCAGTACGACATTTTTCCCTGTTTCGGCGGCCTCGAGAGCAGCGGTCATGCCGCTGATCCCTCCGCCGACCACGAGAATAGTCTCATTGGTTGCGATTACTTCCGTCATGGATTTTCCTCCGTTGCGGAATGGCGTTCAAAGTTTGGAATGACCGATGGACAATAATACTTGACTTGTCTGCTTGGTTATTCCATTATCAGTAGTGCAAAAATGCACCTTGAATCCGGACCCGCTACGATACCCGTCTTCGGGTTTCCCTGCCAGATAAAAGCTCAGAATTAACCATCGAATTTTCGAATGCTTTCATAGAAATGAGTTATAGATTATTAGCGAATGCTAATGTTAAGGCTTTTACTTCATGCAATATTCTTGTTGGCGTTAAAGAATGAAAGTGTCTGGCGCGGCTGTTCACGGACACTCGTGAGCTTCTCTTCCAGGGATTCCGCCGGCATGGGCGCCCCATACAGATAACCCTGTACCTGCTGACAGCCCATGGATTTAAGCATGTTTTGCTGAGCTTCTGTTTCCACGCCTTCAGCTATGATATCCAGGCCGAGCGTATCACCAAGAGAGATGATGGCCTGGACAATGGCAATATCATCCTTGTCATCCGGCATGTTTTGGATAAAGGATCTATCGATTTTGAGTTTATCGATGGGCAGGTGTTTGAGATAGGAGAGGGAGGAGTAACCTGTGCCGAAATCATCGATGGCGATAGTGACCCCAAGTTGCTTGAATACGTCCAGCACGGGTACCGACATCTGCTTTTGCCCCATGAAGATGCCTTCAGTGACCTCAAACTGGAGTTGATTAGGCGGGCAGCCGGTCTCCTCGATGATCTCCTCAAATCGCAGGATCAGGTCGCTCTGCATCATCTGGCGTACTGATAAGTTTATCGCCATGCAGCCATCGAATAGCCCCGCTTGTGACCATTTTCGTGTCTGTTCGCAGGCCTGCTGAAGGGTCCAGTGCCCGATTTCATGGATCAGCCCCGTCTCTTCAGCGAGCGGAATGAATTTGCCCGGCGGAATTATCCCCATACGAGGATGACGCCAGCGCAGCAGGGCTTCCGCTCCGATCATTTTCCCGGACTCGATGGAGAATTGCGGCTGGTAGTAGAGCAGCAACTGGTTGTCCGGTATTGCATTGCGCAGTTCTGTTTCCAGCAAGAGGCGCTCGAATGCGCTCTGGGTGAGTTCTGACGTATAAAAGCGGTAGTTGTTTCTGCCGTTTTCTTTTGCCTGATACATCGCGGCATCAGCATTTTTGGTAAGATTTCCGACGTTTCTGCCGTCCTCAGGATAGAGGCTGATGCCAATGCTTGCAGTGATATGCAGTTTACGACCGAATATGTCGAAAGGTTGTTTGAATTGGTTTTGTATTTTTGTGGCAATTACAGCCGAGTAACTGGGATCTTTGAGGTTTTCCACGAGAATGGTGAATTCATCGCCCCCAAGGCGGGCGGCAGTATCGTTTTCTCGCAACAGGGTACGCAGGCGTTTGGCAACCTGCACTAGGAGTGCATCACCTACCGTATGGCCTAGAGAGTCGTTAATATTTTTAAACCGGTCCAGGTCGAGAAACATCACGGCAAGATGCCGGTTTTCCCGTTTTGCCAAAGCGATGGCATGTTCCAGCCGGTCTTCGAATAGCAGCCGGTTGGGCAGGTCTGTGAGCGGGTCATGATGTGCAAGATGCTCAAGTTGCGACTGGGACTGTTTGATGCTGGTGATATCAGAAAATACCGCCACATATTGCGTGGTGTTCCCCTGCTCATCAAGTACGGGTGTGATGGTGAGCCATTCAGCGTAGACATCTCCATTTTTGCGACGATTCCAGATCTCCCCCCGCCAGGAGTTTTTTTCTTTCAGTGTTTGCCAGAGCGCTGAATAGAACTCCTGGGTATGTTTTTCAGAGTTGAGGAAGCCGGGTTTTTTACCCAGTACGTCGTTTTCTGTGTAACCGGTGATTTGGCTAAAGGCTGGGTTGACTGAAGTGATATTTGTATCAGTATCCATGACCACAACCCCTTCCGTGGTGTATGTGAAGACAGTTGCTGCCTGTTTGAGCCTGGCTTCGTCCTCGCTCGCTTTGGTGATGTCATGGAAGATGACCTGGGTTGTCGGCTTATCTGAATAATAAGTTCTGCTGGCCCACGCCTCTACTTTTATTGCCTGACCATCTTGTCGTCTGAATGTCGCTTGAATCGGTTTGCTGTCCAGTTGATGGCTGTCAAATTGAGGAGTCATGAATAACTCGGGTGGATCAATCAGTAGCTGTTCAGCATTGATCTCGGAGAATGGAGCATCATCGCTGATGTTTAATAATTGTTTGGCCGCGAGATTGAGGTAGGTGATGTGATGGTTGCTCAGCAAGAGCAGTGGGAGTGGCGCGTTTTCCAGCAGCATCCGGTAGTTGTTTGCTTTCTGGTAGAGATATTTGAAGTTTTTTGCCTGTTTGTGCCGATTCGCGGCTCTACTTAATTCGCGCTGGACTATTGATGACAGGAGATAAAGATTGTTGATATCGATATGAGCATGTGCGCCCGCTGAAAAGAGTGCTGTCAGTCTGTCCTTGCTGATTGGCCGGGTGACGAGAATAAAAGGGATATCGAGGTTGGCGTCCCGGATGATTTGAAGTGTTTCTTCCGGTGGGCAGCCGACCAGATGATGGCAGGAAAGAATGAGATCCCATTGGTATAACTCAATGGCGTTTTTAAAAGTATATTGATCCTCAACACGCTGTGTTTGTATGTTAAGTCCAGCATGCTTCAGTGCTTCGGCAACAAGATTATAGTCGCTCTCTGTCTCAATAATCAGTATTCGCAATGCGCTGTCCCTTTGATTAATCTTTACTCAATCTGTTTATCAATAAGATTCAGTGCCGCCCCTAATTTAATTAAGCCAAATCCGCGCTTGTTGGCGTTGCGTGAAAAGGTTTCAGCTTGCTCGGTGTCACCTGAGATTAAGGTAATTACAGGTTGATGGGTGGATCAGCAAACAAAGCGCGCCGTGGGAATCAAGATTTCCATACATCTTACAAGTATAACCGCATCTACTGTTTTCAATAGCCTGTTTGAGTCGGTTTTACGGCGGCTTTGAATGCTTCGTTTCTCATAAGCTCGATGCCTCGCTGTCCTGCGGAGCAATCCGTTGTGGATATTGTTTGTTGTATTTTCAATTAGTTAGAAAAAATTTCAGAGACTTATTTAATGTGATCCTGATGATTAGGAATGTATTTGGTGCTCGTAATTTTAAAGTTTAACTAAAGCGTAAGAATTTGTAGCGCTTGATTATGCGGCTTTCATGACCGGGATATTATTTACATTTGTCGTCGCTGACATGTCAAAATATATCGCCATGCTAATTAACCCCCAATTAATCACCACAAACTAAAGAGGTCAGCTTTGGACGCGCGCACCCTGAAACCTGAAGCCTATTTCATCGAGGAAGAGCCCTATTATGAATCTGTTGGAGATGAAATAGAGGTATTCGAGGCGGCCTATCGGAATCAGCTGCCGGTTCTGCTCAAAGGTCCTACCGGTTGTGGCAAAACCCGCTTCATGGAACATATGGCCTGGCGTCTTAAACGGCCATTGATTACTGTCTCGTGTCATGATGATCTCACGGCTTCAGATCTGGTCGGTCGTTTCCTGGTAAAGGCTGGAGAGACAATCTGGGTGGATGGTCCGCTTGCGGCGGCAGTTCGGGCCAGTGGCATCTGCTACCTGGACGAGGTCGTTGAGGCGCGGAAGGATACCACGGTGGTGATCCACCCTTTGGCGGATGATCGTAGAGTATTGCCTATGGAGAAGGTTGGAGAATTGCTCGAGGCAACCCCGGATTTCTGCCTGGCGATTTCATACAATCCCGGTTATCAGAGTGTCTTGAAAGACCTCAAGCAGAGCACACGCCAGCGTTTTGTGGCCTTGGAATTTGACTACCCTGAAGCGGTGCTGGAGCAAAAAATCATTGAAAATGAGTCAGGTGTGAATCGGGAGATGGCGGGACGCCTGGTAAAATTCGCGCATATGACCAGAAATCTTAAAGGCAGTGGCCTTGATGAAGGGGCCTCAACCCGACTGCTGGTGCACGCGGCAAAACTGATGCACAGTGGCGTGGATCCAGTAGTCGCCTGCAGATCCTCTATCGCTCAGGCCCTGACCGATGATGCGGATATGCTGACAGCGGTGAACGAACTGAGTGCTTCCCTCTTCTAAACAGCGAACAGATGTCTGCTGACCAGCCAGTTAAGATGATCTATCCAGCGGGATTGCTTTTCCTGTGCCTCGCACTCTGTATTATGGCGGCGTTCGCTGAAGGGCGGATGGAGCACGAGCCGGTTTTCGGTGGTGAGGTCTATGTGCTGGAGTCTGGAAAGCGGTCAAATCCAACCCTGGTATTGGTCCATGGTCTGGGTGAAGGCGCTTCCGATGACTGGCGGGAAACCATTGACTTCCTGCAGACAGATTACCATATTTTGACCTTTGATCTGCCCGGGTTTGGCCGTTCCACCAAGTCCAATACCATTTACTCTCCAACCCGTTATGCTGAACTGGTCCATCACCTGGCGGGTAAGTATGCAAACCATCCATTCCATCTGGCTGGACATTCCATGGGAGGAGCGATTGCCCTGCGCTATGCATCCACCTATGGGGAGGATCTGATGAGCCTGACGCTGGCTGATGCGGCAGGTATCTTGCATCACCGGGCCTACACTAAATACCTCGCTCCGCTGGGACTGGAACAGTTTGCCGGCACCCAACTTCCAGGCAGAGCGCAGATTTCCGATTGGGCCGGGGCTCTGCTGGGTTCAGTGGAACGGATGCTGCCCCTCGATCTGAATATTGTGCTGTATACGACGTTGCTGCGTGAAAAACTGCTGCAGGGAAATCCATCCGCGATCGCAGCGCTGGGTTTGGTGTTGGAGGATTTCAGCCAGGCGCCGGGTCAGGTGACAGTCCCAACGCTGATTATCTGGGGTGAGGATGATCAGGTTGCTCCACCGCGCACTGGTCGAGTACTGCATGCCTTGATCGCGCAATCCACCCTTTACCTGATCCCTCATGCCGGTCACGTGCCGATCAAGGAAGAGGTGACAATATACCTGCAGTTACTGAGGCGGCATCTCGATTCACCGGGAAGCCTGGAGCGGATGCCAGCGCCACTTGTGGCTGGAACGCCGCGGTCTGAAGTGGTGTGTGAGAATCAGCGGGGACAGGTCTACTCAGGTAAGATCCGACGTCTGTTGTTGAAAAACTGCCATGATATTCTGGTGCATAATGCTCATATCGAGAAGCTTGTCATTGAAAATTCCCGGGTCGTGATAGAAGAAAGCGTGCTGAAAGGTGAGAAAAACGCACTTTTTGCGAATAACTCAAGTGTGGTGCTGACAGCCGGAAGTATTGAAGCTGATATCGCCATCAGAAGTGTGGGCAGTCGCTTTGACATTGCCGGAACGAAACTTTCCGGCCGGCGTTATGCGGTCTTCGCTGTCGGAGAATCCGATTTCACCATGTCCCTGGTGCCGCTTGAGAGTTCGGAGCAGCCGCTGACCATGATGCATGGCCCGCAACCCCATCAGTACAGTTTCACTCTTTAAATTGGTTAATCAAGAATAAGTCCCCATGGCACGGCGTTCCAGATTTACGACAGAAGAGATACATCAGCGGCTCGATGACTATTTTGAAGTTGAGTTCACCTATCGTGACACCCGGCCACTGGTGGGCATACTGAATGAGCTGCCCGATAGTGCTCAGATTTTTATTATCGACTGGATCAGGCGCATCGCCAGCACCAATGTAGAAATTGCCTATCAATTTACTGCACAGTCACAGCGCGCCCTTGAGTTGATGGACGACCATATGATCGAGGCCTGGGTATTGCACGCCATGGATGTCTATGATCGCTCGGGCCTGCATTCCGCCATCAAGGCGATTCAGGAGATCGACCTGTTTGTCCGGCAGGGTCGCGAGCGGGCTTCAGGCTGCGTATTCGAAGAGGAGATTGGCGTACTGTTGCCGTTTGTGCAGGGGCTTTCCGGACGCAAGTTAACTCTCCAGCAGGGGGATCAGCTGTATACGGACAGCGAGGTGATCTATCTTCCTGCCATCATGGCGCACCTGCCGGATAAACGGGAGAATTTTTTGCTTTATAAGGCGGCGGTGGCTCACCATTGGGCTCAAGCGCGCTTCGGGACCTTTCGTGTTGATCTTGCCGCTTACTTTGCCGCTCACCGTACACCGCAAACTGCACTGCGTTGTTTTCATGCGCTGGAGATCGCACGTCTAGATGCCTGTATCGAACGCGAGCTACCAGGTCTGTATCGTGAAATGCGCCTGTTGCAAGACAAGCTGGAAGATGAGGTTCCGAGAGGTTGGAATGAGATCACATCGATCCTGAAGCGCCGGGATGCGACGGTGCGCGATACCCTGGCGATGGTCGATGCGGTGATTGGCGAGGATCTACCACAAGCCAATTGTTTTCAAGGACAGCTGAATCCCGAAGCAGTGGCGGAGGCGATGGCGAAACGCTTACCCAGGGAAAAGGCCATGCTGCGGGTTGCCTTGAAAGAGATTATTGATGAGTTGAGGCAGACGCAGGACGAGAGTGATGTCGCAGGCAAGGTCCAGGCGATAAAGCAGGAAGACCTGTCACTGCCGGAAGAGTTTCAGATCCAGTTGGAGATCAATGGCAAATCCATGCCGATAGCCGAGGATGTCCGGAGCACCTTGAATTCGATTATCCAGGATCTCGGTGATGTACCGAATGAATATCTGGTGCCTGCAGGACCTGGTGAATATGATCTGAGTGAGTTCGAAGATAAGATCATGGACCCTGAGGATGTGTGGAGCGGCACCTATCACGAAGAAGGTGCATATCTATATAAGGAGTGGGATTATCTTCGTAAACATTACCGAAAGAACTGGTGTGTTTTACGAGAGATGAAGATTAAGCCGGAATATGATGGCTTTGTCGATCGGGTGATGAAGAAATACCGGCGTTTGATTACCAATTTACGCAAGACATTCGAGGCTTTGCGGGATGAGGACCGGCTGCTGAAACGACAGGCCTACGGCGATGGTGTGGACATAGATGCATTTGTTGAGGCCTGGGCGGATCTACACACCGGCCTTGAAATGAGTGATCGTCTGTTTACCCGGATGCATCGTGAAGAGCGAAATATCGCCGTGATGTTCATGGTCGATATGTCCGGCTCGACCCAAGGTTGGATAAACGATGCTGAACGAGAGGCGCTTATATTGCTCGCTGAATCCCTGGAAACCCTGGGTGACCGTTATGCGATATATGGTTTTACCGGGATGAGCCGTAAACGCTGTGAAGTCTTTCCTGTAAAGCTTTTTGATGAACCCTACAATGATGAGGTCAAGGCTCGTATCAGCGGTATTAAGCCAGGCGATTATACCCGTATGGGCGCCGCAATCAGACACCTCAGCCAACGCCTGAACGAAGTGGAAGCCAGGACAAAATTATTGATTACCTTATCAGACGGCAAGCCAGATGATTACCACGGTGATTATCGTGGGGAATATGGGATTGAAGATACCAGGCAAGCCTTATTCGAAGCGCGTAGAGATGGAATCCATGCGTTCTGCATCACGATTGATGAAGAGGGGCAGGAGTACCTGCCTCATATGTACGGTGCTGCGAATTACACGGTAATCAGTGATGTGGAAAAACTTCCATTGAAGGTTTCGGATATCTACAAAAAGATTACAAGTTGAAGTTTAGTTGCTGATTTAATTAGCCTATTCTTATCTAGCTTGATTTTACTCCCCGCCCTAGGCACCCTTTCACCGACGCTGTAGTAACAGCTGAATTTGTTATCCACTGGAGGATATATGAAGATAAAATTTGTCGCTTTTGCGATAGTTACGGCGCTTTTTGCAGTGCAGGCTCAGGCATCACCCGGATATGGATATCCGCAGCAACAAATGAATCTGCAGCAACAGGAAGCAGGACCTGGCATGATTCTGCGGGAAGGCATGACCAAGTTACTGAAATTCATGCAACAGAAAGAGCAACCGAATCCCACGGCAATCGCTGGTTTTGTGGAACATGAGATTGCGCCATATTTTGATTTTGCCTATATGACACAATGGGCGGCAGGCTCAGCCTTCCGGAATATGAATGAAGGTCAGCGTAGTGTGCTGGAGCGAAAGGTCAAGGAGATGCTGCTCTCCACATTGATCAACAAATTGGGGAGTTACGAAAATCAGGATGTGCGTTTTTTCCGCCCAAGACGAGTAGGAGAAAATGAGGTTAAAGTCAGAGTGGGAATACTCCAGGCTGGTGGATATCCCGCGAGTATTGATTTTCGTTTTTATCGCAGTGAATCCGGTTGGAAGGTGTTTGATGTCTCTGCAAATGGCACCAGTGCGCTCTCTTATTACCGTCAGCACTTTGCACGCCAGGCTCGTCAACAAAACTGGGCATATCGACGTTAGCAAACTGCTGTTAGATCCAGATGGTTGGTTTATCTGCTGTGCCAGCAGCAGGGACGGCTTCCGAATTATGATCAGTCGGGGGCCGTCCTCGAAACATCGAGCATCGAAGGACTCAATCCCCCATGGGCAGTGACGGGTATTCAGGCGAAAAAATCGGCCGATGGATGGTTTATCTTGCCTGGGTGCTGCTGATATTGCTGCTGACTTTGTTGTTCTCCCGCTGGCTTGATCATCAACATAACCCGAATCAGCATCTCCTGGTTGTTTCAGGCGTCAATGGGGATGGTTCACTTACATTACAAAGAAACAGCATGGGGCACTATGTCGCACCGGGACTCATCAATGGAGTGCCGGTTGTATTTTTGTTGGATACGGGGGCAACTCATGTAGCGCTGCCTGAGTTTATTGCAAAGAAGATTGGCTTGGAGCGCGGTATTTTAACCACGAGCATGACGGCGAATGGTCTAGTAAAAAGCTGGATGACAGAACTTGATAATGTTCAACTGGGCCCGCTTTCCATGTCCGGGGTAAGGGCTGCTATCATACCTGCAATGCCTGGTTCAGAGGTGTTGTTGGGCATGAGCTTCTTAAAGCATCTGGAGTTGCTTCAAAAAGGCGATCAATTGATTTTGAAGGCACCGGAGAAAAAATAAAGTTTAATTTCCTCTCCGCTTTTCTGGGAGGTAAGGGATGCATCGACGACTGCCGGTGCGCCAGCAGCCGTCAAATATACACTAACCGATTTTGTCTTTCAGCGCTTTCAGCGCGGAAAGTCTGACAACGGTAGTAGCTGGTTTGGCGGGAATCTTGATAGCCTCACCAGTTGCGGGATTGCGGCCCATGCGCGCCTTTGTACGAGGTTTCTTTACCCGGCGGATTTTAACCCCCGTGTCTGGAATGCTGAATTCACCAGAGCCGCGATTTTGAATATGTTGCGAAATCAAGTTGCTCATTGACAGGAAAACGGCTGACACATCTTTACGGGGTAATCCGGTGTCTTCGGCAATCGCTGTGATGATCTGAGTTTTTGTCTGTTTGGTGGCAATGGATTTAAGACGTGGCGCAACACCGACTTTTTTTGTAGTTACCTTTTTTTTGGCGCTTTTGGTTGCGGTCTTTTTCTTTACGGCCATATATAACTCCTGGATGATCGAATGGGCTGCATTAAATAAAATAACATATTTAATTCGATAAATAACTCTTTTGATACAGCATTAAGTAGTCATTACCAATGATTTATCGTTATTTGATGAACAATCTTTAATTAGAAAGGGTTGGTCAATGTTTGTATGGTGTTTATTTAAATTTTATTGGAATGCGTAATGAGAATATTTTTTTGTTTGTTGTCGGTTTTTTTCCTGATGAATGGTTTGCATGCAAAAGAAATCGCAGGCGTGCAGTTTAGTGATCAAGTGACATTTGACGGTGGCAGCCAGATATTGGTATTGAATGGAGCGGGAGTACGAAAAAAATATTTTGTGTCAGTGTATGCTGCCGCTTTGTATCTCAAAAAAAACTCATCGGATCCATCTGAAGTTATCAATATGGAAGGTCCGAAGCGGGTGATCATGCACATCCTCCACTCCGAAATTCCACAGGAGAAGTTTGTAAAGGGTTGGAATGATGGATTCGAGGCGAATCTTGATGAAAGCGAAATGAATTCAATGAGAGGTAGACTCGATATTTTCAACTCATTTTTTGACAGCATGCATGAAGGAGATCGGGTGATTCTTGATTTCCTCCCGGCAATTGGAACAGTAGTTACGATTCAGAATAAGTTGAAAGGCACCATACAGGGGGTAGATTTTTATCAGGCATTGCTCAAGGTTTGGTTGGGCGGCAGGCCTGTGACGCAGGGTCTGAAGGATGATTTACTCGGGCGTTGAACTGTCAGAGAGCAATAGCATAACCACCTCTACGCTCATCGCCGGCCCCGGAAAACAGCCCGTCGGACTTGACTATTATGCTATGTGCACCGCCGAAATATAGATTTTTTTCATCCCATCGCTGATGGTTGGGGAATTCATCAATCAATGAGTCCAATGTCTCGCTCTTGAATCCGGGTTCTGAACTGAGCAGTCCATTTTCAAAGTGGATTCTTGGGTGTGAGACAGCAGTCTCCAGCGGCATATTGAAATCCACCAGGTTTGAGATTACTTGAAGAATGGCGCTGCGTATGCGATTTGAACCACCGGAGCCAGTCACTACAATATCCCCGTCCTGCAGGAAAACTATACTGGGCGTCATCATGGAGGCCATGCGTCGATTACAGGGCCAATTTTGAAATCCTTCAGGGTTTAAGTCTTCCTCTCCCAGCATATTGTTGAGCATCATGCCGCATCCTGGGACTACATATCCTGAACCCTCTCCATTCGAGAGTGTCATGCTGGCTAAATTGCCATGATGATCGGCAACGCTTATTTGAGTGGTGCCGCGGTTACAAGTGCCGCCTTCTTTTAATATTCGTTGATATTGTTGCTTGGCTTCAGGCGTTAATAACCGGCCAGGATTACCTTTCTGGTCGCTGCGAGCTTGCTGGGTCAGGCAGATAGTCCGCGCCAATCTACGAAGATGTGTTTGACTTCCGGCTGCACTCGGGTCGAAGGGTTGGGCATCCAACAAAGTAAATGCGAAGGCGGTTAATATCCCGCCAAGGGATGGGGGTGGATTGGTCACGATCCTCGTATGACGGTAGGTGAATTGCAAAGGCCGTCGTTTGATTACCTGGTAGTTTGAAAGATCCTTCTCTCGCAGGTGTCCTCCTTCTTGAAGGCAGGCCTCAAGCAGCAATTTACCGGCCTCACCTCGATGAAAAAAATCTTCACCTTCGGAGAGCAGAAGTTCGAAGAAATCTGCAAGGTCTGGGTTTTTATACAATTCATTTTCTGCGATCAGTTGTACGGGCGATATTGTCGATTGATAGAGTGTAAAAGCTTCTGGCGTGGCATGCAGAATAGGAGAGACTATTTGTGAAATGAGGTGTTGGAAATTGTTAACCACAACCCCGGATCTTGCCAGAGAAATTGCTGGCTCAAACAGTATGCGAAGTGGCAGAGTGCAAAGGTCGCGGTAGATAGTGAACAAGCCACGAATAAATCCAGGTGTTGCGATAGATCCCATACCTATGTGAAAAGTCTGATTGGCGGCGCCAAAATCAGCTTTAATTGGATAGAATTCGGTCGCTGAAGCGGGTTGTCGGCAGCCGGGTGTTTGTGCGAAAAAGTCGTAAACGACTGGGTCGGAATTCGATGGCTGAGCGGTAAGGAAGCCCCCGCCGCCGGGTGAGGCCAATATGGGTTCAGCTACACAAGCGGTCAACATTGCCGCTACAGCGGCATCGAAGGCATTCCCTCCCTCTTGCAGAATCTCATTCGCAGCAATGGCCGTTTCCCTGTGCCCTGCCGCAACTGCCCCACATTTATGTTTTGACTGGTGCATTACTATCCAGAATCTTGGTTATCCACAGGGCTTAAGTGCTTTCCGGTCGATATGAAGGAAAAGCGCAGATCTGTCATAGCCCTCATCATATTTTAAAGATTTTTTTAATTCAGCTTTTACGGGCCTATGCCGTTAAGGTGAGAGTATAAAAGACCAATCATTTAAGGATCTAAAATCCCAGTAATTGAATATGGCTGTGCCAAACAATAAAAGTGATGATGCCCTGCTGAAAAATCTGGTGCCTCTCAACACACTTTCGGAACAACAACTGGGTCAGTTGTTGAGCCGGATTGTGATCCAGAAGGCGAGAAGGGGTGACTATTTATTTCGTGAAGGCGACTCTGATCACCAGAATATCTATCTCTTATCCGGGACTGTAGCGTTGCTTTCTGGTCAGAAAGAGATGGATTTAGTGAGCAGTGGTACGCAGACGGCGAGATTTGCACTGGCTCATCAGTTACCCAGAAAACACTCCGCACGGGCAAAAAATGAAGTTACTTATGTGTGCATCGACAGTCGGATGCTGAGCGATATGCTGGCTCGAAGCCAGACAGAAAGTTATCAAGTGAACGAGTCAGAGTCAGCCGAGAAGAGTGATTGGATGAGTCTCTTGTTACGTTCGCCTGTATTTCAGCAAATTCCGCCAGCAAATTTGCAACGGGTCATGATGCGGATGAAGCGAGTTTCAGTGTCGGCAGATCAAACCATCATCCAGCAGGGTGATGAAGGCGACTATTTCTATTTGATCAGCCGAGGGGTATGTCGGGTTTCGCGTCAGCCTGAGGCTGACCATCCTCCAGTGGAACTGGCGCAACTGAAGGCAGGTCAGGGATTTGGTGAAGAGGCGTTGATCTCTGAAAAACCACGTAGCAGTACAGTTACCATGATTACTGATGGGGAACTGGTTCGATTGAGTAAGCGTGATTTTGTAGAACTCGTTAAACAACCTCTTTCCCGTGCCATCGATTACCCAGAAGCAAGCGGCATGATTGATGAGGGTGCTCTCTGGGTGGATGTGCGCATACCCGAGGAATATGATGCCGGGCATCTCCCCGAGGCAATAAACCTGCCTTTCTTTTCCTTACGATTTCAGGCATCCAGTCTGGCTAGTGATCGTGTTTACCTGATCTATGGTGCTGAAGTTGGCCAATCAGCCACTGCCGCCTATCTATTAGTTGAGCGCGGCTATGAAGTTTTCATGCTGAGCGAGGGGTGGAGTGACATTGCCCCCCAGGCAGGTCTGGAACATTATGAAGTCGAAGCGCAAGCTAATAATGTCATTGACTTTAATAGAGAAAGCGAGTCACCTGAGGATTGTGAGACTGAACAGCTCGAATCTGAAAACAAACATCTCACTAGGGATCTGCAGCATCAGCTGGCAACAGCGAAGCATAAATTCGAAGAAAAACTCGCGCAATATCAGACTGAGCAGAGGTTACTCAAGCAGGCCTTGAGCGCAGCCAAGCGCAAGTTGGAAGGACACGAAAAGGATGCAGTTTCAACCAGGGAGGCCTTAACTGAAGAGGTGGCGAGGCTACGAGCTGAACTGGCGGATGGGAAAGATTTACAGCACGAGAGAGAAAGCTCCTACCAGGAAAGTGAGCGCATACTTAAGGAGCAGCTTGCGGAATTAGAAAAGCAACTGTCTGATCTTCAACTGCAGCTGCAAGAGGCAAATGCAGACGCCCGAGAGGTCAACGACGAGAGTTCTCAACTTGATGCTCGGCTACAGCAGGAACGGAATGAGCATGCACAGGCGGAAGCTGATCTACAGGGCCAGGTAGATACATTAAAGCAGCAGCTTGAAGAAGTATCTGCAGCACAGCAAAAACAGCTGCATGAGGCGAGTGTCAAGGCGGAAGAATCATCGCAATCAATTGCTTCGCTGGAAGAGAAACTGCAGTCAGTCCTGGCAGAGTCCGAACAGTTCCAAATTCGGGTGGCGCAAGAGCATGCGGCGCTTGAAGAGCAGCGAGAAAAACTACAGCAGGATTATGATTCAGTTAAAGCGCTCAACGAGACCCGAGAGAAAGAAGCGCAAGAGCAGATAACTGCGATCAAACGGGAATTAGAGAATTCTGAGTCGGGGTTGAAGCAGCTCGAAACAGAAAAAGAAAACCTGCTACAGGAGCAAGGTCGTCTCAAAAGTGAAGTAGTTGAACTTAACTCTCAGGTTGAGCTGAGAGCAGAGCAGCAAATTTCAGAACGCAATACTCTGGAGCAGCAGATTCAAAAGTTGCAGGATGAGCGTGTTGCTCTGGAAGATGAGTTGGTCATCTTGCGTCAGTCCAGTGATGCCGCTGGCTCTGAATATCAGGTACTGATCGATCACTTGAAGGCTGAACTGGATAAGGCTCAGGGTTCAATCGCGGAATTGAACCAAGCGAACCAACAGGATCGGGCTGAGCGGAATGATGCTGAGTCTCGGCTCAATGCAGCGTTGAGCGAGGCCAGCAGACGCGCAGATGAGTTTGAGCTTGAACTGAGTTCTGTCCGTACAGCACAAGCGGCGGCAGAAACAGAATATCTCAGACAGATTGCCGGGCTTGAAGATGAATTGGAAGAAGCGGTAAGGCATCAGGTTGAGCTGGAAGAGGTGAAACTTACCTTGAATGAGTCACTGGGTGATATGGAGCAAGTCATCGCCCAGGAGAAAGTGGAGAGGGAAAATCTGGCAAGCGCTTTAAAGGAAGCTGCCCACGGCAACGAGCAATTGAGCAAACAACTGGCCGGGTTAGAGGGCGAGCTCACGCAGGAGCAGCAGGCTAAGAGGGAGATTGAGGATTCATACAAAGCTTTACAGCAACATCGAACCAGGCTGGAAAAGGAGCTTGATGACATACGAAAGGCTGGCGATGATGCGGATGCCCGTCATCAGAAGTTGTTGAATAGCCTGCAGTTTGAATTAGACGAGGCAAGAACCTCGCTTACGGAATTAAACCAATCCCACCAGCAACAACAGGCAGAGCGTGATGAAGCGGAGTCAACGCTGAACTCTGCTTTGTCGGAAGCTGCAGAACAGGTTGAGCGATTGGAATCGGAGTTAACTGCGGCTCGCCAGTCCCTCGAGTCGGCAGAGTCAGACTTGACGCGGCAAGTTGCTGACCTGGAGCTGCAGCTCCAGTCTGCACAACAGGATAGTGACGAGAAGACGATATCCCTGCAACAGACAGCGTCGGAAATTTCAGAGCTGTCTGAGAAATATATCCAGCTGGAGAGGCAATTTGCACAGGAACAGACCGCAGTTGCATGTCTCAGTCAGGATCTCGAGGATAAAAAGAGGCAACTGGAAGATATTCAACAGGAATATGCAGAGCAGCAGCAGAAGGCGGCTGAAGCCGATGCGGAGCATGCACAGACACTAAACGGCCTTCAGGAAAAGCTGGCGACTGCTGAAACCGAGGCGCTTACAAACAGTGATGCCTTGAGTGAAATCAGGATAGAGCTTAAAAAACTGGATGAGCAGCGGATTACACTCGCCGCCAGGCTTGAAGAGGAACAGCATAACGCTGATTTTCTTAAACGTTCCCTGGCCACAGCCGAAGACGCGATTGAAATATCTGAGGGTGCGTTACAGGAACGAAGTGGCCAATTCGACACCTTGAAGACTCAACTCGAAGCGCTTGAAACAGACAAGCGCGGTCTCGAACAGCGTCTGCAGGAGCTGCTTGACAACCAGAACGAGAGGGAAAATGCGTTTCTGGAAACTGAACGGTCATATCGCGAGACCCTGGAACAAACCAATAAGGAATTGGCGGCCGCCAGGTCGGAGCTTGAAAAAGCCAGGGCAGAGGAAATCGAACGCGAGGCTGGTCGAAATATTCAACTGGAAGTGTTGCAGGCCGAGAAGTCGGAAATCGAAATAGAATCGGCGGAGTCACAAAATAGACTGCAAGCCAAACTACAGGCGTTTGAGGTTTCAACGGCAGAACAGCAGCAGTATGTCCAGCGGCTGGAGCGGGAACTGAGTGCTCTGCAGTCAGAACTCGGGGAGATGACTGGCGCCAAGGGCGAAGCACAAGATTCAGCAGAGGCCCTGCAAGCGGCCCAACAGGAGATTGCCAGGCTGACCAAGAACATCGACGGACTGCGTGAAGTGCAACTGGAGATGGAGACGCAGTTATCGGATGGCTCGGAAGAGGAGATTTTGAAATTAAGGTCCGAGCTTGAACTGGAAGAAAAGAAACGCCGCAGCGCCGAGGAACTGGCAAGGCAGGCAGATGTTCTGAGACGGGAACGCGCAATTCAGGAAACAGCGGTTGAGATGCTGGGTGAAGACCTTGATAGCCTTGCGCGTGAGAAAAAACAACTGGAAGAGGATAATAAAGTTCTGGAGCGTCGGCTTTCTGAGTTACGCGGCGAATTCAGTGAGCTGATGAATGAGAACAATCATCTTCACACTGAAATGTCCGAGTTCCGAGGTCAGGTTGATGACTCTCATATGGCGGACGATCTGCTTGTTCAAGTGGAAGAGTTGCGCATCAAGTCTGACATATTTGAACAGGAGCGGGACAACGCCAGATCTGAATCTAACCGTATGAAACGTGAGGTTCACGAGCTTGCGCAGCGTAATCGAGACTTATGTGGAGCAGATTCAGGACGTGCAGTCCTACGGGGGAAATGATGAGTTGTCTGCGCTGCGCAGTGAATTGGATATGGTGCGAAACCAAGCATCAGCAGATCTTAAACAGATGCGTAAAGATCTCACTGCAGCCAATGATAAATTGTCGGCTCTGGGTGGCCGGGATATCGACGAAGCAGCTTCATTGCAGGCACAGAGGCAGGAGATTGATTCGACGCGTCAAGCCTTGCATGAGAAAGAGCACATGTTAAGGTTGTCGCAGACTCAATGCCGCACATTGGAGGACTCCATCGAAGACCGAGACAGGGAAGTGGATCAGCTGAAACGGAAATTGGAACTTCTGATACGCAAGACTGGTGGTTTGGGCGAGTTCTCTGAAGCTCTCGATTCTGATAGAGTTTGGAGTCATACACAGTCGCCAAAGGCTTCGGCCCAGGTTTCGGATCATCTGGAGGGGCGGCGCACGCATGGACTGACAGCAACCGGCAATGACGAGAAAGGTTCCACGTTTGGGCGATTGTTCCGAAAAAAATAGCTGTAGCATCGAACTGTTTGCGGTTACACACCACATTCCTTCATCTCCAGTTGCAGGCTGATGCGAGTTCTCGCGGTTGGTGTTGCGACACTGGATATTGTCAATATTGTTCAGAGCTATCCCCGTGAGGACGATGAACTCCGGGTGGTGAGTCAGGAGACGAGAAGGGGTGGCAATGCAACCAATACCCTGGTGGTATTGAGTCAACTGGGCCATCAATGTGATTGGGCGGGTACCCTGACAGATGATCATGGATGGTCGGTTCGTACTCAACGATCTGGCGAGGTATGGTGTCGAAACCCAGGCATGTCGCCGGTACGGTTATGGCAAGCTTCCTACATCCTATATCACGCTGAGTCAGTCATCCGGTAGCCGAACTATTGTTCATTATCGGGATCTTCCTGAATATTTGGCCAGCGACTTTACCCGCATCGATACAACCCAATATGATTGGATTCATTTTGAAGGCCGCAATGTAAGTGAAACGCGTCAAATACTGCGTTATCTCAAGCGGCATGATCCGGCTAGACCTATATCGCTGGAAGTGGAAAAAAATAGAGAGGGCATGGCTTCATTGTTTCCTTTTCCCGGCGTATTGTTGTTTTCCAAGGCATTTTCACTGGCGCAAGGCCATACTGATCCCGCCGGTCTGTTTGCAGCGATAAGACCCAGTAATGAGCAGGCCTTGTTAGTCTGCGCCTGGGGTGATCAAGGCGCCTGGGTGCAACACCCGGAAGGACCGGTCATACATGCGGCAGCGTTTCAGCCCCCCCGGGTCATAGATACCCTGGGCGCTGGGGATGTTTTCAATGCCGGTATGATCGATGGTCTGATGCGAGGATATGCTGCCGACAAGGTGTTGATGGATGCAGTTCGTTTGGCGGGTAGTGAAGTGTGGTCGGCAAGGTCTGGACTGGATGGAGGAACGGGATGACTGATCGCCCCAAAAAAATCAGGCTCTGTAAGATTTCGGAACTGCAAGACCCTGGATCCAAGGGGGTGAATGTAGACTTTTCCGGAAAGCAACTGGAAGTCCTGGTGGTGCGTAAAGGCGATGCGGTATACGGTTATGACAATCATTGTCCACATACGGGGGTCAATCTCGATTGGCTGCCGGATCAGTTTCTGGATTTGAGTGAGAGTTTTATTCAATGCGCCACCCATGGCGCTATATTCAGGATTGAGGATGGCTACTGCTTGCGGGGGCCATGCGCCGGGGAGAGCTTGCAAAAATTACATCTGGTAGTTGAGCGGGATGAGGTAGTGCTTTATTCAGACTGAAAGACAAAGAAAACCGGGCATGAAATGCCCGGTGTGGTCGCGAAGGAACGCTGGCGGGTCCTAGCTCATCTGCTTCAGTAACGCGTTTAGGTCCGCGATGGCCAGATCAGGCGGTATCCGTTGTTGCTCTTCGCAATGGCTATAGTTGATTTCCTGGAGTTTCAATTCAGGCAATGGGTAGATGTCTTGAGCTGTCAGTTTTTTTTGCCCCTCACGAGTAGATCCAATAGCCCTGCCTGTACCCATATCGTATAAAATCTGCATCACTCACCTCTCGCATTGCTGTGGGAGCCACTGTTGAATAATATAACGACGTGTTGCCCACATTCTTTAGCTTCAGAGATTCAGCTAACCAGGAATCAATATGCAGTAGTATTAGCTTAGGCTTCAACCTGTAATCGTCAGGGTAATGGCCTCACAGGGCTAGTCCTGGTCTTCCAGGTGATCCAAAGGGTTTGTATGACTGTCACCTGCAGGCTTATCGAGATCGACTCCGTAATCATCCTTTGAGACATCGTATGAACCTGCCCAGTCTTCCGGTGGGGCGGTGGGTTTTACTTCAAGTTCCAGCCAGTCTTCCTGGTCGTATTCCTCTACAGTTCCGTCGTAGAACTGGACCTCAATTACCCCCTCATCTCGATCATAGGCAACAACTTCGAGCTTCTCGCCCTCAACGGTTCGGAACCAGTCGCCAACTCGTATTTTAGGTCTGTTCATCTTTTTATGGTTCTCCGCCTTGTAATTCAGGTATATCTAATTATGGCACTGTTGCTGGTAGTAAATATTGCTGGAAATCAGTTATTCGTGGGGGATTTTTTATACATTCTGTTTCGCATTGTATATCTGAAAATTGATAAACAGAAATATGCCTAAGGACATGGGTTGGATTGTTGGCGATGTATCGCATCAATGCCTTCATAAACAGAGTCCGGCAGTTGCAGATTGATGCTCTCCAGATTGGAGCGCAATTGCCTGACTGTGGTGGCTCCGATGATATTGCTGGTAACGAAGGGCTGGTTGTTGACCCAGGCCAACGCCATTTGTGCTGGATCCAGACCATGTTGATGCGCCAGATCGACATATGCGTGAGTAGCAGCTTCGGCCTGTGGGTTGGAATAGCGATCGAAGCGATCAAACAAGGTGAGGCGGGCCCCTTGGGGCTGGGCATTATTCAGGTATTTTCCGGACAGCACCCCAAAACCGAGCGGAGAGTAAGCCAGCAGGCCGCAATCCTCCCTATGCGCGATTTCAGCCAAGCCAATCTCAAACGTACGATTGAGCAGATTGTAGGGATTCTGGATGCTGACACAGCGGGCAAGGCTGAAGGTTTCAGACAGGTGCAGGATCTGCATCAGACCCCATGGGGTCTCATTGGAAACTCCAAAATAGCGGACTTTTCCCGCTTTCACCAAATCGTCAAGAATCTGCAAGGTTTCCAGGAGTGGGGTGTCTGACCCTTGTTCATTGTGCTGATAGCCAAGTTTGCCAAAATAATTCGTCTCTCGATCAGGCCAATGAAGCTGATAAATATCAATGTAATCAGTCTGTAAACGCTTCAAACTACAGTTAATTGCAGTCTCAATATTTTGGCGATTATGATGCAGGTTGCCGTCACGCAGGTAAGGCAACCAGTCTGCCGGCCCCGCCACTTTGGTGGCGAGAATGAGTTTGTCTCGCCCTCCTTGTTTTGCCAGCCAGCTACCGAGGTATTGTTCGGTCAGCCCCTGGGTCTCGGCCCTGGGAGGAACCGGATACATCTCAGCGGAGTCGAAAAAGTTGATCCCGGCGGCATTTGCCAGATCAAGCTGGGCATGGGCGTCCGCTTCACTGTTTTGCTCGCCAAAGGTCATGGTGCCAAGGCAGAGCGCGCTGACTTTCAGATCGGTCCTTCCTAATTGTCGGTATTGCATGCTGATTTCGAAGTGAATGATTGATTGGATTTGTCTGGTTTGAAGCATACCTTATCATTTCATTTTTCTATGTGGACAGTATTCTGTGTGAGCGATGGAACTTGACGGCCAGCTTTTTTCTGCTGCCTTCCTCTGGGTGAGCGGGGGTGTATATGCTATCGCACTGTTTTCAGCCATTCGTATGGCTGCCTGGGGGCGATTGCAGCACCAAGGTCAGCTGCATGTCTTTCTGGGGGCAATTGTGGCCCTCATTGTGTTGTGGCATCTCCGGGGGCAGATCCAGCCAGGACTCTCGTTTCACCTGCTGGGAGCAACTACCATTACCCTCATGTTCGGTTGGTCCATGGCGCTGATCGTCGCCAGCGTGGCGCTGCTGGCGACATGCCTGAATACAGGTTATGGCTGGGAAAGCTATCTTGTGAGTGGTCTGACGGTGGCGCTGCTGCCAATTACACTTACACAGATTTTGCTGGTGCTGGTGCGTTCCTGGTTACCCAAACACTTCTTTGTCTATGTCTTGGGGAATGGTTTTTTGGCGGCATGGCTGGTGGGTTATGTCAGTGGCTATACTGCCGTAAGCTTTCTGGTTATGAGCGGCGCATACACAATGGCAGAATTGGAAGTGACCATTATTCCTTTTTTCCCTCTGATGTTTTTTCCCGAAGCGATTATCAACGGCTGGATCATCACCATTCTGGTGCTTTTCTGTCCCACTTGGGTCCATTCTTTCAGTGATGAGCAATACCTGAAGGGTAAGTAGCGACCATTTGTCCAGTGGACAAATGCAGCGCTACTTACGGTCGAACAGGAGGTTCGGACTGGGAGTGAAAAAGAATACAGCAAGTAGCGCCAGGGATGGCGATGTGTAGCCTGTCTTACGAAAGTGACGAACCCAGTGGCCAATTGCAGCGCTACTTACGGCCTAACAGGACTTCAGGGAAGCAGGAGGTAGGTCAATGTATGGAGCAATCGCCGAGGCCGTTCCTTGGGCTTCCTGCCCTGTGCAGTATTTGTACTTCCCTTTACGGCGGATGTTCGGACTGGACTTAAGCAAGAGCACTCTAACTGCGCCAAAAATGGCGGTACTCGAAGCGAATCGTATTAGAATGGGATGATTCCAAGGTATTACTGATTCAGGAGCAAGATTTTGAGCTGGTGGGGAAAACTCGTAGGTGGGGCATTTGGTTTTATGCTGGGAGGCCCTCTGGGAGCAGTGCTGGGCGCAGCGCTTGGCCATAAATTCGATAAAGGTCTTGAGGGTTTGCCCGAGGATGCGATCGAATGGGGCGGCGGTGATCGTGAGCGTGTGCAAACCGCTTTTTTTACCGCGACTTTTTCAGTCATGGGGCGCGTTGCGAAGGCAGATGGTCATGTCTCCGACAATGAGATACGCCTGGCGGAAGCGGTAATGTCCCAGATGTCTCTCTCGCCAGACATGAGGCAGACGGCGGTGCGGCTCTTCAATGAAGGAAAGTCGGAGAATTTTCAGCTGGATGAGGTGTTGGAACAGTTCCGTCAGGAGTGCCATCGACGGCAAACCCTGATCCAGATGTTCATGGAAATCCAGCTGCAGGCGGCCTATGCCGATGGGGAGATGCACTCTGCCGAAGAGCATCTGCTGTTGCACATCTGCCAGTTGCTGAATATCTCAGAGGTTACCTTCCGTCGTTTAGAACAGATGATTCGTGCCGAACGGCACTACACAGGGGCGGGCCCTGGACAGGGCAGGCAGCCTCCGGCGCAGCCGCAGCGAATTTCTCTCGCAGATGCCTATGCGATACTTAATATCAGCAAGGACACCGATGACAAAGAGGTGAAGCGCGCCTATCGCCGACTGATGAGTCAGCATCATCCGGATAAACTGGTTGCCAAAGGTCTGCCTGAAGAGATGATGAAGTTGGCGGCCCAGAAGACTGATGAGATACGCAAAGCCTATGAGCGGGTCAAAGAGGCACGGGGCATGCGCTAACTGTCTTGGCTCCCTGGCACGGCATTTTGAGCCGAACTGAGGCTAGGAATGGTGATCCCTTGAGCCAGGGCTGTCTCCTGCCTATGCTTAAGCGAATGAGCATGCAGGGTAGGGTTAAAAGACTCCACGGTTTGTACACAGTACTCAACAATATACCAACGCCCCGGAGGGGAACCATGACAGACATGCTTGATCCGATTCTGCTGAATTTTGTCTACGCTATTTTTGGCGGCCTCTTGACCATTTTTTTCATGTGGTTTGGTTGCAAGGTATTCAGTCACATCGTTAATTTCAGCATTCCCGATGAGTTACAGAAAGGCAATATGGCGGTAGGCGTGATGATCATGGGGATATTTGTGGGTATAGGCACAGCGCTGGGACTGGTCATCGGTCTTGGTCTCAATTAGTTTTTCTGCACGGCGAGATAGACGGGGTGAACCGTGGGACTGACGCTTCGCTGGTTTGTCGTTCTGGTATTTTTACCTGGCTTAGCCCTGGCGGGCGTGATCAAGCATGTCAAACACGACTACTGGACCGATGATTTTGATGGCTATTTTCGTAAATACACCAAGTACTATTTTGGCCCGCATATTGATTGGCACTGGTTCAAGGCCCAGGGGATTGCTGAGTCAGGGCTCAATCCAAAGGCGAATAGCCCTGCCGGAGCGCTAGGGATTATGCAGATCATGCCGGAGACCTATGCGGAGATAAAAGAGAAAAATCCTCACTTCACCCAGATCGAAGAGCCACGTTGGAATATTGCTGCGGGCATCTATTATAATCGAATGCTCTACAGGAAGTGGAAAAAAGGCCTGCCGACGGAGCAGAGATTGGCCTTTGCACTAGCCAGTTACAATGCAGGCTACGGTAATGTCAATAAAGCCTTTCGTCGTGCTCAGAAGCAACTCACCGAGGTTAAAGAATGGGAGCAGGTGGCTCCCTTTGCACCTAGAGAGACCCGCCGTTACATAAGGCGTATCAAGGAACTGATGACAGTGGATTAGTCTGTGTTCCGCGATTGATTTTCTTGCCAGACGCGACTTTTCTGAGCCAGGCACCGACCCGGACCTGAAGGGTGCTTTCCAGGCCCTGAAAAAGATGGTCGGCGCCGGTTACTCTGTCCTGACGATAGCCCGTTTGCCCTGATCTTTGCCCAGCTGTGCGGCGCAGTTTGGCGCTGCCGGTGACGGCCTTATGGTCGCGGCTGCCATACAGGTCCAGCATGGGGATTTTAATCTTGCCCATGGCTTCCAGGACCGGGTCGCTATCCCCTGACGGGTCGGCAGCCAGGCCAATAGCAACCAGGGCGCGCAACTCTTTAACAGGCGTTGCATCGAGAAATGCCAGCGCCACTCTTGCCCCCAGGCCGTGTCCGATCAGAATCAAATTGCGGTTCTGTCTGGCGGTATAAAAATTTATCGCGGCCTGGATGCGTGGCGCCGCCTCTGGTATCAGTGCATGGTGAGCGTTGTCAGCATCCTCTCTTGAGGCGAGGGGCAATTGAATCGACAGGGTTTCCCAGCCCAGGCCTGCCAGATCGACCCTGAGGCCATGAATTACATGCGCCGCATCCGGATTGGCCCCTGCGTCATGCAGCAGTATGATACCGCCAAGGGTTTGCTTGGTGGATACCGGCATGTGCAGGGCTAAAAATTGTGTATCCTGCTCTCCGAGCCAGAGTGGCTTTCCCTGGCTGATGTTTTTAGTGATCTGCTCAGCGATTCGCTGCTCCAGCTGGAGATTTGAAGCCATGCTGGTGGAAACAGAGAGGAGGCTTGCGCACAGGGAGAGCAGGAGCTTTTGCATGCTTTGGTGTTCCTCTGGTTTGATCCAAGACAACGCCGGTCTGCTGCTAATAATAGACGCAGGTCAATGAGCAGAGTGTGCATGGCTGAAAATTATTCCTCTTTGGGTTAAAGTGACGCCGCTCGAAAAATTTCAGGGCTGTGACTGAACTGCCTCAGCCCTTGGCCAGCGCCGCTAGCGGTCCTGGAGACCTACACTGCAGGAGAGAAACATGGCTCGTCAATCCGATCAAATCGCACCGTCCATTCTGTCGGCGGATTTCGCCAAGCTGGGCGAGGAAGTGGACAAGGTCCTGGCTTCTGGTGCGGAAATAGTCCATTTCGACGTGATGGATAATCATTACGTACCAAACCTGACCATTGGCCCATTGGTCTGCGAAGCCTTGCGCAAGCATGGCGTAACCGCCGATATCGATGTGCACATGATGGTCAAGCCGGTGGATCGGATCATTCCCGACTTCGCCAAGGCGGGCGCCACCTACATCACCTTTCACCCTGAGGCCTCCGAGCATATCGATCGCAGCCTGCAGTTGATTCGCAGCGAAGGCTGTAAATCCGGTCTGGTCTTCAACCCGGCGACCCCTCTCTCGCATCTTGACTATGTTTTGGATAAGGTGGACATGATCCTGCTGATGTCGGTCAACCCGGGCTTCGGTGGCCAGAGCTTTATTCCCGCTACCATGGATAAGCTGCGCGCCTGCCGTAAGTTGATCGATGACTCCGGACTGGATATCCGCCTCGAGATCGATGGTGGTGTGAAGGTCGACAATATTGCCGAGATCAAGGCCGCCGGCGCCGATACCTTCGTTGCGGGTTCGGGTATCTTTGGCTTTGCAGAAGAGAGCGATCCCAACCGTTATGACACGATTGTCGGAAAAATGCTGGCGGAGCTGGCCAAAGTCTGATTCCCTTTTGTTTGAATAATAACGGCAGGTATGGCGCGGCTGTGCCTGCCGTTTTTTAGCTTTAGGCAGTACCCATGAGTCTGAAAAAACCCGAAATGATACTTATCGATGTGGATGGCACTCTGGTGGATAGTGTGCCTGATCTTGCATATTGCGTGGATGAGATGATGAAGCAATTGGAACGTCCTCCCTACGGTGAGGACAGGGTGCGCAACTGGGTGGGCAATGGGGTTGAGCGCCTGGTCAGGCGCGCCCTGATCGGCGAGTTGGATGGAGAGCCGGAAGACGCCGATTTCGAGAGGGCCTATCCAATATTTCTCGATCTCTATGCAGAGAACACCTCGAAACGTTCCGTGCTCTATCCTGGGGTTCGCGAAGGTGTTGATTACCTGAAGTCCGCAGGTTATCGATTGGGCTGTGTAACCAATAAGGCCGCTCAGTTCACGCTGCCACTGTTAAAGGATCTGGGCGTCTTCGATGACTTCGAGATCGTCATCTCAGGCGACACGTTGCCGAAAAAGAAACCGGATCCGCTGCCTTTGCTGCATGCGGCTGAGCATTTTGGAGTCGAACCGGCCAAAGCGATGATGATCGGGGATTCACAAAGTGATGTGAAGGCGGCCCGAGCTGCTGGTTTTCAAATTATCTGCATGAGCTATGGATACAACCATGGTGAGGATATTCGCGATTACCATCCCGATGCAGTGCTCGATTCGATGATTGAGCTCCAGGGCCTGCTGCAAGCTGCCCCTTGAGCAGCAGTGGGTTTTTCGATTATTGTTAGCTGGACATGGAGCATAACTGAAAAACCACTATGTACCTGCTTTCACACAACATGGCACTGAAAACCGGCACACGATGGCGTTGGTGATATCAGCTGACCCCATTATTGTCGCAGAGTCTGTTGTGTGGAGAGGATCATGACACCCCAAGAATTCGACGCCCTGGTTGATCAGGGCTACAACCGCATCCCCATCGTTTGTGAGGTCCTGGCCGACCTCGATACGCCGTTGAGTGTCTACCTCAAGCTGGCAAACGCACCCTACAGTTACCTGTTCGAGTCTGTGCAAGGCGGCGAGAAATGGGGGCGATACTCCATCATAGGCCTGCCATGCACGACGTTGGTAAGAGTCGATGGCCATCGGGTGGAAGTTGAGACAGAAGGCCGGGTCATAGAGTCGATTGAGGCGGATGATCCGCTGGCCTGGATCGAGGCGTTCCAGCAGCGCTACAAGGCGGCCGAGTTCGAAGGATTGCCGCGCTTCAATGGCGGCCTGGTTGGATATTTCGGTTACGACATCGTGCGTTATATCGAGCCCCGGCTCGGCGAATGCCCGAACCCGGACCTGCTGGGCACCCCGGATATTCTATTGATGGTCTCCGATGAGTTGGTGGTGTTCGATAACCTCACCGGGCGCATGTTCGTGATTGTGCATGTGGACCCCAGCATGGGTGGCTCCCTGGCAACGGCAAAGGAGCGGATTCATGAGTTGGTTCGGGCCATGCAGGCGGGTGCTCCCAGAGAGTTGAGTGAAACCTCCCGGCAGGTGAATGAATCCGATTTCGTTTCCGGTTTCACTGAGGCGGGTTTCAAACAGGCGGTGGAGCGCGTCAAAGAATACATTCTGGAAGGCGATTGCATGCAGGTGGTGATTTCCCAGCGTCTGTCGATTCCATTCGAAGCGCCGCCGCTGGATCTCTACCGCGCCTTGCGGGGCCTGAATCCATCACCTTACATGTACTGTCTTAATCTGGGTGATTTTCATGTGGTTGGATCATCGCCGGAGATACTCACCCGCCTCGAAGACGGGGTGGTGACCGTGCGCCCCATCGCCGGCACTCGTCGTCGCGGTTATACCGAAGAGGAAGACCGGGCCCTTGAAAAGGAACTGCTGGCCGATCCCAAGGAGCGGGCTGAACATCTGATGCTGATCGATCTGGGCCGCAACGACACTGGTCGGGTGGCCAAGGTAGGGAGTGTGCAGTTGACGGATGAGTTCATCATCGAGCGCTACTCCCATGTGATGCATATCGTCTCCAATGTGACCGGGGAGCTGAAGCAGGGGATGACCGCCATCGATGTGCTGCGCGCCACTTTTCCGGCTGGCACGGTGAGTGGCGCACCGAAGATCCGCGCGATGGAGATTATCGATGAGCTGGAGCCGGTGAAGCGAGGCGTCTACTCCGGTGCGGTGGGTTATCTCTCCTGGAACGGCAACATGGACACCGCGATTGCCATTCGCACCGCGGTGATCAAAGACCAGATGCTGCACATTCAGGCTGGCGCCGGGGTGGTGGCGGACTCCATTCCGGAACTCGAATGGAAAGAAACCATGAATAAGGGGCGCGCGGTGTTCCGTGCTGTAGCCATGGCCGCAGCCGGTATTGGCCGCCATACCTGCGACGATAAAACGGAGGAGGCGTAAGCATGTTGTTGATGATCGATAATTACGACTCCTTTACCTATAACCTGGTGCAGTATCTGGGTGAGTTGGGCGTCGAGGTGCGTGTGTTTCGCAATGACGAGATTGGCATCGAGGAGATCGAGGGCCTGCAGCCGGAGCAGATCGTGGTTTCCCCCGGACCCTGTACGCCGGCCGAGGCGGGAATCTCGGTGGCTGCGATCAAACATTTTGCCGGACGTATCCCGATCCTCGGGGTGTGCCTGGGACATCAGTCCATCGGCCAGGCCTTCGGCGGGAAGATTGTGCATGCCCGGGAGGTGATGCATGGCAAGACGTCCCCCATCCACCATGCCGATAGCGGTGTCTTTTCCGGTCTGGAGAATCCCTTTCGAGCAACCCGTTACCACTCGCTGGTGATCGAAAAGGCTAGCCTGCCCGATTGCCTGGAGATCACCGCCTGGACTCAACAGCCAGATGGCGAAATGGATGAAATCATGGGTGTAAGGCACAAGACTCTCGCAGCGCAGGGAGTGCAGTTTCATCCGGAATCGATACTGACCCAGTTTGGCCATGCCATGTTGAAGAATTTTATCACGGGAAAATAACAGCTCGTGCAGGATGCTGCTCAGGATAAAATATCTGAGGCGGGAGAGAGGGGCGCCGGATCATAGCTCCGTGTAACAAGATGTGATATTTGGAAAACAGGAGAAACAAAGACCGATGCAAATGCAACAGGCGATTAACCAGGTGTTGGCTCATCATGATCTCAGTTCCAATGAGATGACCGCGGTCATGCGCACCATCATGACCGGCGGCGCCACTGCGGCGCAGATCGGTGGTTTTCTCATCGGCTTGCGCATGAAGGGTGAGACCGTGACGGAAATCGCTGCTGCAGCCTCAGTGATGCGGGAGTTGGCTTCCGGTGTTGCTATTGGCGATCTGCCGAACACGGTAGACATCGTGGGCACCGGGGGTGACTCTTCCGCTACTTTCAATGTCTCCACCGCCAGCATGTTCGTGGCGGCTGCGGCTGGCTGCCATGTCGCCAAGCACGGCAATCGTTCGGTCTCCAGCAAGTCCGGCAGCGCCGATGTACTGGAAGCGGCGGGAATCCGCCTGGATCTGACTCCTCAACAGGTGGAGCAATGCGTGCGTGATGTGGGCGTCGGTTTCATGTTTGCTCCGGGCCACCACAGCGCCATGAAACACGCGATTGGCCCACGCAAAGAGATGGGCGTGCGCACCATCTTCAATGTTCTGGGGCCCTTAACCAATCCGGCCGGGGTGCCTAACCAGTTGCTGGGCGTCTTTAGCGAAGATCTACTGGAGCCAATGGCCGAAGTATTACAGCGGCTTGGCAGCCGCCATGTCATGGTAGTACATTCCCGGGATGGCCTGGATGAGATCAGTTGTGGCGCAGCCACCGACGTGGCGGAGCTCAAAGATGGTCAGATCCGCTGTTACTCGGTGCGGCCAGAGGATTTCGGCATCCGGCGCGCTCCCATTGGCGCCATCAAAGTGGAGGATGCGGCGGGGAGTCTGGCGGTCATCCGGGGGGTGCTTGAGGATCAATCGGGCCCTGCCAGGGATATCGTTTTGCTGAATGCCGGGGCAGCAATCTATACCGCTGGACTGGCCGCCAATCTGCAGGCTGGCCTGGTCAAAGCCGAGCGGGCCATTTCCAGCGGTGAGGCACGTAACCGATTGGATCGCCTGGTGATTCTCACTCAGAGCTTCGATTGAGTGGGGCTGATGCAAGGATAAATGGCGTGATGATCGAGAGTGGTAAACTGGCCGGCGTTCGAGCGCATGCCCTGAAAAACTGTATTCAGTGGACAGCGAATATCGGTGCCTTGCTCAACGGTAAGGCTTTATACCTGGCCCAGTAGCTCACTGGCCAGGACCATGGCGCATCTCTCAGCTAATCAAGGCAAAGAACAATATGAGTGATACCCCCGATATTCTGAAAAAGATTGTGCGGCGCAAATGGGAGGAGATTACCGAGCGCAGCAGGAAGAGATCTCTGCAACAGTTACAGGATAGCCTGCACGCCATTGATGGAACAAGGGGGTTTGCGGATGCAATTGCGGCAAAAATCGCCGCAGGGCAGTCTGGGGTGATTGCGGAAATAAAAAAAGCATCGCCGAGCAAAGGGGTGTTGCGGGAAGATTTCCGCCCCGCGGAAATTGCCCGAAGCTATGCGCAGGGTGGTGCGGCCTGCCTGTCGATTTTAACGGATGTGGATTTCTTCCAGGGAGCTGATCTTTATCTGCAACAGGCGCGTGCGGCCTGCAGTCTCCCGGTGATTCGTAAGGATTTTATCATCGATCCCTATCAGGTCTATGAGGCACGCTCGATTGGTGCGGATTGCATACTGTTGATTGTTGCCTGTCTGGATGATGGGGCGCTGCGAGCGCTGAATGATCTGGCGCACCAGCTAAGCATGGATGTGTTGATTGAAGTGCATGATGAAGCCGAGTTGGAACGGGCGTTGAAGGTCAGCAACCGCCTGATAGGCATCAACAATCGTAATCTGAGAACTTTTGAGGTGAGTCTTGACACCACCCTGAGGATGCTTGACCGAGTCCCCGGCGATCGTATCCTGGTGACCGAGAGTGGCATCCTGAGCCGGGGCGATGTGGCGCTGATGCGCCAACATGATGTCAACGCCTTTCTGGTCGGCGAGGCTTTCATGCGCGCCGACAGGCCGGGAGATAAGTTGCTGGAATTGTTTACGGAGTGAACTGGAGGAGAGTATGAGCAGAGTATTCCAAACTCTGGCCATGATGCTGCTGGGTGGATGGATTCTGGTGGGTTGTACGCCATCCGTTGGCAGTGATGCCTGGTGTGAGATGATGAAGGAGAAACCCAAGGGGGAGTGGAGCGCCAATCAGGCCACGGATTTTGCCAGACACTGCGTACTGAAATAGGCGGTGTGATTTACCAGGTTCTGAGTTGGCTCGCGTGAGGCTCGAAGTTCTCAGAACCCGATAATAGAATTGCCGGATCAACCTTGCAGCGGGTTAGTCTGCATGACCGCTGAGCTGGTGATGTTGGATCAGCGGGTGCCGAACACCACGATTGTCTTGCCGCTTACGCTTATCAGGCCCTGTTCTTCCAGGTTCTTCAGGACCCGCCCTGCCATCTCCCGGGAGCAGCCAACGATGCGGCCGATCTCCTGCCGGGTGATGCGGATCTGCATACCGTCAGGATGGGTCATGGCATCCGGTTCTTTGCAGAGTTCGAGCAGAGTTCGTGCGATGCGCCCGGTAACATCGAAAAAGGCGAGATGTCCAACCTTGGTGCTGGTCTGGAGCAGGCGCTGGGAGAGTTGGGCGCCCATTGCATAGAGGATATCTTTAGTGTATTCCTTCAGGTCGTGATTGAATAACTGCTCCAGGCGCTGGTAACTGATTTCGGCAATCTGGCAGGGAGCGCGGGTGCGTACCATGACGCTGCGTTTGGGTTCGGGTACAAAAAGTCCCATCTCGCCGATGAACTCCCCTTTGTTCAGGTAGGTGAGTATGATCTCCTTGCCGTCGTCGTCCTCGATATAGACAGCGACTGAGCCTTCAGTCAGGTAGTAGAGAATATCAGCCGGATCGCCGATGTGGATGATTTCGGTGTTCTTCGGGTATCTGCGACGGTGACAAAACGAGAGGAATCGTTGAAGATACTCGGGTTCCTGCGGTGGCGGTTTAATGATCGTCATGATCCTGCTACTCAAATATTGGGTATATTCCTGAATTCAATTTATTAGATGTCTCAAGCAAGTTTAGCAAGCAAAACGAACTTGTCGAATCGGTCAAATAAATAAGTGAATCAAAGTATCATAGCGAAGCTTATAAAAATACAACAAGACTCGCATCGAGTGAATAAATTCGCATTTCATATTGATGCCGGTAATCTTTGGGAGTTTGCATGAAAGCGCGAATCAAATGGGTGGAAGAGGCAACCATGCTGGGTGAGGCTGGCAGTGGTCACGCGGTGGTGATGGATGGCCCCCCCGAGCATGGTGGGCGAAATCTAGGGGTGAGGCCAATGGAGATGCTGCTGTTAGGGATGGGGGGGTGTACTGAATTTGATGTGCTGCATATCCTTAAGCGCGCCCGCCAGCAGGTGACGGGTTGTGTCGTTGAACTGGAGGCGGATCGAGCTGAATCAGATCCGAAGGTTTTTACCCGGATTCATGCCCATTTCATCATCACTGGAAAAGGACTGAGCGAAAAGCATGTCGCTCGGGCAGTTTCACTGAGCGCTGAAAAATACTGTTCCGCGTCGCTCATGCTGGGCAAGACTGCGGAGATAAGCCACGATTATGAGATCCGGAATGACTGAAGCTGCAACCTTTGATGAACTGATCTGTGACTTTTACAAGGTCTGGTTTCGCTACCATCCGGTGGCTGCGATCTTTGCCGGGGTGTCCGGATATGAAGGTCTGCTGGAGGCTGATGGTGATGATGATGTCGGTGCTCTGGCCTCCTGGTTGAGTAGTCTGCTGGTGGGTCTGGAAGAGCTTGATTTCGCTGCTTTGGATCCTGATCGCCAGCTTGATATGCAGCTTTTGTTTGGCGCCGCGATGGTTGAGCACCGTACTCTCCTGGAGTGTGACTGGCGGCACCGGGATCCCGCTAAATACCTTCCATTGCGCGCCTTGCAGGAACTGGTAGTACGCCAGCCGGACAGCTTCTGTGAAGCCATGCAGGGATTGCTGGAGCGGACCGGAAACTATCTGCGGGACGCCCGCGGACAGCTCTCGGAACTGCCCGAGCTGGTCTCCACGCTATGGCTGGCGGAAGCCCTGGAGGCTGCGGAGGCAGGGGTGCCATGGCTACGCCGTCTGGGACGCGAACTGCCGCAAAACAATGAGTGCTGTACCGATCAGGGCCGCTTGCAGAGCCTGAGCAGTGAAGCTGCAGCGGCGATCGGGGATTTTCGGGATTACCTGATAAATGAGGTTGCGCCGGTGGCGGCTGGTTCGTCGGATTGTGGCCCCGAACTGGCAAGTCGTTTGATAAAACACCGACATCATCTGGATCTGACCGGGGAGGATGCGCTGTATATGGCGCGTATGGTGCAGGCGCAGGTTCAGCAGCAGGTTGAAGAACTGGGGCTGGATGTTGAACGTATCGTCAAACATGGGTCGGAAGAGACTCTTCTCTCGGGAGAGGCGCGCTTGCAGGCCTATCGCGATGAGGCGGAGCGGCTGAGACGTTTTGTGCAGCAGGAGGAGTTGTTATATCCGCCTGAGCAGGAGCTTGAGTTCAGGATTACCTGTCACTGCTTCACGAAATGTGAATGTGGCAGTTATCTGCGCAGTAAGTCCGGTGGTGTTTTCCTGATTCCAGACGAACAGCAGATTGGTGGTAGCGAAAGTCTGGCGGCGATTCGCTTGCGATCCCTCTACGGAGGCTGGGCCGGCCGGCACTATCTGGCATGGGCTGGCGGGGTCGAGGCCCACAGCCTGGTCAGACAGATCAATCCGTCTGCGGCGTTCAAACGGGGTTGGGCCCATTACATGAGCCACCTGCTCGAGGACCGGGGGTATTTTGGCAGTGCGGATATGGTGCAGTTGTCGCAGCGCCGCCTGGCCCTTGCAGAGCAGGCAGTAGTGGATCTGGAGTATCACATGGGTGTGATCAGCAGCATGCAGGCGCTTGAGCGTCTGAAAGTCCTGTCAGACATACCCGGCTGGGCGGAGTCGAGTTTGACCGCTCTCTCCCATCGGCCCACCGATGCCTTTATGGCGTTGATCGGCGCAACAATGATGGATACCAGTCGGCGCATTGTCTTACAGGAACGGCCGGAACTCAGCCTGCAGGCATTTCATTCTGAGCTGCTGGCGCACGGCGCTGTAGCCCTGTCGTTAGTTGTGAAGCGGGTTTATGGAGATGATATCTGGCGGCAGGTGACAGACGAGGTGTTGACGTGACAAGGCCGGCCGCCACCCTCGGGATGCGCCATGTCGCGCTGTATGTCAGGGAGTTGCAGGCCTGCGAGCATTTTTATGTAGAGTTACTGGGGATGCAGGTGGAATGGCGGCCCGATGCAGAAAATCTCTACCTCAGTTCCGGCCCCGATAATCTGGCCCTGCACCAGGCGACGGTCACCGGGCGTGATGAGCTGGGCCAGCGTCTCGACCACATCGGGTTCTTTCTCAAGACGGCGCAGGAAGTGGATGAGTGGTTCGATTATTTACAGGAGCAGGGGGTGCGTATCCGCACTGCCCCCCGGACCCACCGGGATGGCGCGCGCAGTTTCTACTGCTATGATCCGGATGGCACGGTGGTGCAGATCATCTTCCACCCGCCGGTTGCTGAATGGGAAGCGGGGCGCAGGCCCTAACTCATCGACTCTGCTGCGAGGGTGGCTAGGACTCAGCTGAACAGGCGATAAAACAGAGGGGTGACCTCTTCATCATTTAATTTGGCGAAGAATTCACGGGTGCGTTGACCCAGATCCTTGAGATTGCTGTTGCGGATGATCTCACGGGTTTCCAGAAGAGCGGAAGGCTGCATGCTGAGTTCCCGCAGGCCCATCCCCAGCAGCAATCGGGTAAAGCGGGGGTCCCCCGCCATTTCACCACACATACCGACGGGTATATTGGCCTCGATTGCAGCATCGATGGTCATGCGGATCAGCTGCAGCACCGCCGGGTGGAGGGGATCAAAAAGGAAGTTGACCTCTTCGTCCATGCGGTCCACCGCCAGGGTGTACTGGATGAGATCGTTGGTGCCGATGGAGAGAAAGTCGAGTTGTCGGGCGAAAGCGGGGGCAGTGATGGCGGCGGCGGGAATCTCGATCATGCCGCCAACCGGGATCTGAGGATCGAATTTTAGTCCCTCCTTTTCCAGCTCCCTTTTGGTCTGTTCGACCAAATTGAGTGTATCTTGCAGTTGTTGAAGTGCAGAGAGCATCGGGATCAGCAGGCGCACCGGCCCTTCCGCTGAGGCTCGCAGGATAGCCCTGAGCTGGGGAATGAACAGTCTCGGCTCCTTCAGGCAGAGACGGATGGCACGCAAGCCAAGGGCGGGATTGACTGAAGGGAGGCAGCCATTTCCGCTAGTGGTTTTGTCTGCGCCAAGATCGAGGGTGCGAATTGTGATGGGTATTCCTTTCAAACCATGCACCGCAGCCAGATAGGCCTCCAGCTGCTCCTCTTCGGTGGGTGGCGTACGGCGGTTCATGTAGAGAAATTCGGTGCGGAACAGCCCAACCCCATCCGCCCGGTTTTCCAGGGTTGCCGTAATATCCTCCGGGAGTTCGATGTTGGCGAACAGGGCGATTCTCTCGCCATCATGAGTAAAGGCAGGTAGATCGATATGCAGCCTTAACTCCGCTTCGCGCATCTCCAGGGCGTGGATCCGCTCCTGGTAGTGGTTCAGCATCTCCTGCGTGGGTTCAGCCAGCACCACGCCTTTCGCGCCATCCACTATCAGATTCTCACCTTGTTGTAACAGCTGAGTCGCCTGGTGGATGCCGACCACGGCGGGGATGCCCAGGCTGCGTGCCAGAATTGCCGTGTGCGAGAGAGGGCCGCCGTACTCAGTAACGAAGGCGGCCACACCCTGGTGTTTCATCAGGATGGTATCCGCCGGAGTGAGATCCCTCGCCACCACGATGCGGTTCATCAGATTATCCGGTGGCGCCTCGATACCGCCGGCGAGGGCAATCTGCACCAGCCCTACAACATGCTCGACATCATCTTTTCGAGTGCGTAGATAGGGATCCTCCATTTCATCGAATATCCTGACCAGTTCATCCCGCCGGACTTGCAGCGCCCACTCGGCAGAATAGTGGTGTTGGCGTATTAATTCGATGGGAGCTTCACTGATCGCATTATCATCCAGCATCAGCAGATGGGTATCGATAAAGGCCCGGATGTCTTTCGCGGTTTCTCCCGGAATTTGATGGCGAATGACGTTGAGTTTGTCACGGGCTGATTTCAATGCGTTCTTAAATCGTTTTGCTTCCTGTTCAACGAGTTCTGCGGAAATCTCCCGTTTGTTGATCTCCGGGGTGTGCTGCTGCAGCAGATAGGCTTCGCCAATGGCGATCTCATGTAAGGAGCTGATGCCGATGCCGAGGCAGGAGAGAGTCACTGCTCTTCACCGAAACGGTCGTTGATCAGGCGTTCCAGAGCTCCCAGTGCATCGGCTTCGTCCTCCCCGGACACTTCGATTTCAAGGGCGCTGCCTTGACTGGCGGCCAGCATCATGACACCCATGATGCTTTTGCCATTGACGCGTTGCCCATTACGCTGCAGATGGACGCTGCTGATATATCCACTGGCACAACTCACGAGCTTGGCGGCGGCCCTGGCGTGCAGCCCAAGCTTGTTGATGATGGTGATTTGTTTAGTGACCATGTGTCTTTAAGTATGCAAAGAGTTATCCGGGGATGCAACGCACGATACCATCATGCCCCCCGCTTACCGCCTTATCTGTGAGGTCATCGAGATTTAGATCAGCATAGTTGAGCACCCGGACCAGCATCGGCAGGTTGATGCCGGCCACCACGTTGACTTTTCCTCGGGACAATAATTTTGCCGCAATGTTGCTGGGGGTTGAGCCATACATGTCGGTTAGCACCAAGCACCCCGTCGCCTTGGTCCAGTTGCTCGATAAACTCGCGGGCTTGCTTATTGACATCGTCTGGATTGCCGTTGTTGTCGATTTCCAACGCCCTGCTCTCCAGAGGGCAGCTCTCGAGCATATGGGTTGCAGTCGCAAGCAGTGCGGCTCCAATCTGATTATGGGTGATGATGAGGAGTCCTGTGCTCATGGTAACTCACGATGCCGACTCAGGACCTTGTGACCCTGGGTTTGAAAGTAGTTGTAAAGTCTGTCTGTTATGAAGACCGAGCGATGTTGTCCACCGGTGCAGCCGATTGCAATGGTCAGATAACTGCGGCCATCCGCCTCGAAACGCGGAATCCAGCGCTCCAGGAAGGTGATCAGGTCATCCAGCATATCTTCGGTTTCATCACAGCGCTCCAGAAATGCGGCCACTTGGGGATCAAGGCCTGTCAGGGGGCGCAGCTCCATCTCCCAATGCGGGTTTGGCAGGCAGCGCACATCGAACACAAAATCCACATCCCGGGGTACGCCGTGTTTGAAGCCAAATGATTCAAAGAGCAGTGAGACCTGGCGCTTTTCCCCACTCATCCGGTCATGGATTAGATCTCTCAGTTCGTGGAGTGTGGTATGTGTCGTATCGATCAGCAAGTCAGCGGTGTTGATCAGGGGTTCCAGCAGGGAGCGTTCTTCTCTGATTGCCTCACCCAGGGAACGGTTTTCGCTGGAGAGCGGATGTCTTCGACGGGTTTCACTGAAGCGTTTGATCAGAGTGTCGGGTTGTGCTTCCAGAAAGATCATTTCGCACTGAATCCCCTGCTCCCGCATACTTTGAACCATTTCCGGTAGCTTGGGAATGTGGGCTGGCTGGCTGCGGGCGTCGATGCCGACCGCGGTCTGGGTGAAGATCTCTTCCGGTTTGTCTGTCAGATGCTCGGCAAATGCCTCCAGCAGGCAGACCGGCAGGTTGTCGATGCAATAGTAACCGAGGTCTTCCAGGGTATGCAGGGCAATGGTCTTGCCTGAACCTGAGAGTCCGGTAATGATCTGTAGCTTTATACCCATCGTGCGATAGCTGTTAGTTGTTGTGGTTATTCGCTGTAAGTTTACCTGAAGTCAGTCGACTATGGCGTGGGAGTGAGGGAACATTTTTTCATCTTCTTAAAGATAATGGAGGGTCTTCAAGCGAAGCATAAAGATTGGCTGATATGTTGTCGCTAATCATCCTTTGGATTGTCCGGCTCCGAATTTTCATGCTTAGTCCTGGTGATCAATAAAGCCCCGCTGGCGTGTTGCAAAGTCCTCTGCGGCATCGTAACCATCCAAGATCAGCAGGTGTTGGCGTACCGCCGTCTCAACCTGTATTGCCAGATTTCGACCGGGTGCTACAGGGAGGGTTGTCTGGGGGACATCGACACCCAGAATCTTTTTGCTGGAGTGGCTGCCGTTTAGACGGTCTGTCATGCTCAGCATTAATTCGTCCTGGGACTGCAGGTCAATGACCAGATGCAGAAGTTTGCTGGGTTTAATCGCGCCGTTGCCGAACATGGCCCGAATATTCAATATGCCCAAGCCCCGCAGTTCAAGAAAGTCCTGCAGTACCGGCGGACATTGCCCACTCAAGGTCTGCTTGTCGAGACGTGTGAATTCGGTTGCATCATCAGCCACCAGTCGATGGCCGCGGGTAACGAGTTCCAGAGCAAGTTCGCTCTTACCCGCTGCCGGTAGTCCGCTGAGCAGGACTCCTTTGCCGAAGACTTCCATGAAGACGCCATGCAGCAGGATTTTTTCGTAGGCGGGCTTGCTGAAATGAGCCAGTAGATGACTGATAATCCGGTAGTCGGGTTGTGGCGTACATAGCAGCGCCGTATCGGTGCTGGCGGCTAGTTTGGCGCAGTCCGGGGTGGGGATCAGGTTGTCAGTGAAGATAATGGCGGCTGGATTAGCGATGAAGAGACTTTTTAGACAATTCTTATAACCCCGTTCTCCCAAAGACTTCAGATGAGCCTGTTCGGGGGGGCCGACAATCTGGATACGGTTGGGGCGAATCATGTTGAGTGGACCGACCGCCGGTATCGTCGGTCCATCTCCAGGGGCATTTTTGATTACCAGGCGGGTTTCACCCTTACCATCCCAATCCAGCTCCAGCTCCGCTCCAAATTGGTCATATAGATCGCGGATTGTGTTGGTTGGGGTCATGTTTCGTCGCTGCTCTCCTGACGCAGGATGAGGGCCAATGTCTCCTCGGCTGTTGTTGCGCTGCGCAGGGAGTTGCAAAAATCGGCGCTGCTGAACATCCTTGCCAACTGGGCAAGCAGTTTCAGATGTTCATCCGTAGCATTTTCGGGAACCAGCATGGCGAAGGCGAGATCCACCGGCTGATTGTCTACAGCGTCGAAATCAACCCCTTTCGGTATCTGAATGAAGGCGCCTACCGCCTTGGCTATCTGAGGCATGCGGGCATGCGGCAGGGCGATACCTTTGCCTAATCCGGTGCTGCCGAGGCGTTCGCGCTGCAGCAGAGCGTCGAAGACGCTATCCTGAGTCAGGTCGGGAACAGTCTGGGCTAAGCGCATGCCCAGCTGTTCCAGCACCCGTTTTTTGCTGGCTGCCTCCACATTGCAGCCGACCCGCTCCTCAACTATAAAACTGTCGGGAAACATGGAGACCTCGCCTGTAGTTTGTTATTCGGATTGTTCGGATGGTTCAGGTTGTTCGGCATATTTTACGCCATTTCCACCGCGGCGGTTCTGCATTTTCTCTTTATGCTTTATGACCTGCCTGTCCAGTTTGTCAGTCAAGCCATCGATTGCGGCGTACATGTCCTCGTGAACTGAATCTGCGAATACTTTAGCACCGTTCACATGCATGGTTGCCTCAGCCTTTTGACGTAATTTTTCTACGCTGAGTATCACATGCACGTTGGTAACATGTTCGAAATGGCGCTCCAGGCGCTCAAACTTGTTATCGACATAGCTTTTGAGAGCATCGGTGATATCGACATGATGGCCGGTCACGCTGATTTGCATAGTTATCTCCTGTCTTAGATGAGTTGTCTCATCACTCTGCCTGTCGGGTCTGTTGTTTCAAGTAGACTCAAAGCAGGCGCTTACGTTCGTTCGATGGCGGAATGCTCATCGACTCACGGTACTTGGCCACCGTCCTGCGCGCAACTTTTATTCCTTGCTCGGAAAGAATGGTGGCAATCTTATTGTCACTAAGCGGCTTGTTTGGCTTTTCAGCGGCAATCAATTTTTTTATCAGGGCGCGGATAGCTGTGGAAGAACACTCACCGCCGGCGCTGGTGCTGACATGGCTGGAAAAAAAGTATTTGAATTCGTACGTGCCCCTGGGCGTGTGCATATATTTCTGGGTGGTAACCCGTGAAATGGTGGACTCGTGCATCTCCAGGGATTCGGCGATATCTCTCAACACCAGCGGTTTCATGGCCTCTTCTCCATGTTCGAAGAATCCGCGTTGCACCTCGACGATTTTGGTGGCAACCCGCAGGATGGTCTCATTGCGGCTGATCAGGCTTTTGATAAACCAGCGGGCCTCCTGCAGATTATTTTTCAAATAGGTATTGTCGTCGCTCTGGTCCGCCCGGCGAATCAGGTTTGCATACTGGCTGTTGACCCGTAATTTGGGTGTTGCCTCCCCATTCAGCTCAACCAGCCAGCGGTTGTTTCGTTTGGATACAAAGACTTCGGGAACCACGTAGCGGGATTCACTCTCGGCAATCAGGGTGCCGGGGCGCGGGTTCAATGAGCGAATCAAGCGGTTCATGCCGCTGAGCGTCTGTTCGTCGATCTTCATGCGGCGCATGATCTGAGCCTGGTCCTGATTGGCCAGCAGTTTGAAATGCTGCGCGCAGAGCTGAATGGCTGGACCCCGATAGGGGGTGGCTTCAGGTAGCTGACGGAGTTGGATAAGCAGGCAGTCCTGAAGGTTCTGAGCCCCTACGCCAGGAGGATCGAAGGACTGAATCCGGTGTAAAACGGCCTCCACTTCATCCAAATCGAGTTCTTCATCTTGCAGGGAAAGCAGGATGTCTTGCGGATTGCCGGTAAAGTAACCATCAGTATTGATTCCGTCAATAATGGCAGTCGCGATGGCATTATCGATCTCAGAAAATGGCGTGAGGTTTAATTGCCAGAGCAGATGGTCATGGAGTGATTCCGAACTGCCTTGCTGAAGGAGGAAATCTGTATCTCCCCCATCACCTGAGGATGCGGGACCCGGGGTATAACTGTCATAGACATCACTCCACTCACTGTCTACCGGCAGTTCTTCAGTCAACGAAGAGTCGTCAGTCTTGATTTCACGCTCATTGTTGATGTCGTTGTTATGTGAGGTCTCGGTGCCGGCATCTCCCAGCTCTTTCGGCTGATAGTCGTTCCCATTGAGCTCCGCCTTGTTGTGAAAATCCTCATCAGTTTCCAGCAGGGGATTGGTCTCCAGGGCTTCCTGTACTTCGAGGCTCAGGTCCAGTGCAGACAGCTGCAACAGGCGAATGGCCTGCTGCAGCTGGGGTGTCATTGTAAGGTGTTGACCGAGTCTTAGCTGGAGTGTCTGCTTCATAGGCAGAATAATAGTTGAACCTGGTATGTTATTTGTATGTATTTACATTTTCATTCTAGCTAAAAAATTGCCGGGGCGGTAAATATTCTTATTTAATCTTGCTGAGCTGGGTCATTGAAACAGATTGTTTCCAGATTTCAGCAGTGTCGGCGGTTTCTGCCCGGCCTCTTGCGGCGTTACATGCTGAAGTGTTCACCCAAGTAGACAGTGCGCACTTCAGGGTTGGTAAGAATCGAAGCTGTACTGCCCTCAGCCAGCACGGTCCCATTGTTGATGATGTAGGCGCGATCACAGATGTCGAGGGTCTCCCGCACGTTGTGATCGGTGATCAGAACACCGATTTCCAGTTGCTTGAGGTGCTGGATGATTTTTTTGATCTCTATCACTGCGAGTGGATCAACGCCTGCAAATGGTTCATCCAGCAGGATGAAGCGGGGTTGAATGGAGAGTGCCCGGGCAATCTCCAGGCGGCGGCGTTCCCCTCCTGAGAGACTCATGGCTTGATTGTTACGCAAATGAATGATGCCAAACTCCTCCAGCAGTTGGTCGCAGCGTTCCTGCCGCTGCTGAGCGGTGAGTTCCTTGCGGGTTTCCAGGATGGCCAGAATGTTGTTCTGCACGCTGAGGCGGCGGAAAACGGAAGGCTCCTGGGCCAGGTAGCCTATACCGAGCCTGGCGCGGCTGTGCATGGGTCGGTCGGTGACATCCTGGTCCTCTATCATGACTCGACCTTTGTCGGCGGCTACCAGACCGACAATCATGTAGAAGCTGGTGGTCTTGCCGGCGCCGTTTGGGCCGAGCAGGCCAACGACTTCACCGCTGGCGACCGAGAGCGAAATGCCGTCGACCACATTGCGTTTGCGATACTGCTTGTAGAGATTTTCGGCGAGCAATTGGCTCATTGTGCGGTTGGTGTGGGTTCGATGACGACCCGGACGCGTTCTGTGCCCTGGGCGCTGGCGCCCGCCTTGACCTGGGATTTGCTGCGCAGAAAAATGATGCGATCGCTTTGAAATCTGTCTTGGGACTGTTCCAGGATGGCGTCCTGCGTAAGATGCATCTCATCGATATCCAGCAGAAATTCCGCCCGCTTTGCGCTGCCGCGGATCTCTTCCTCCGAGTTATCCATCAGTTGCCTGAAATGGGTGGGGTTGCCCTGGGTGATGATCTTTTTCGTCACGCCATTCGTGCGGTGTATCCACATCTTGTCCGCCCATAATTTGAGGCTGCCCTGGGTGATAATGACATTTCCCAGGTAGGTGCTGACACCGCTCGCCTCGTCGATCTCCACACTGTCTGCTTCCAGGTGTATGGGTTGATCCTTATCGGTGGACAAGCCATGACAAATGGCAGGCAGTAATGCCGATAATGAGAGTAAGATGATGCTCAACTTACAGGTTTTCATAACGGCCGCGCACCTGGTTTAGTAACTTTATTCGGACGGGTTCCTGTAACCAGCCCTGCATGCCGACTGCGGTGATCCAGTGATCACGGCTGTCAATGCGTATTGCCTGGTTTGTCTCCGCATAAGAAGTATCGGTCATCACGGTCAGGTCGCTGGTGACGATATGGTAGGGGGGGGAGCTATCGTCGCCGTCCCTGTCGATGAATACTGGGCCAGATAAAACGATCTTTTCACCCTCTCCAGTGATCAACGCCATCTCCCCACGTATTCTCCAGGGTTCATGCTCGGGGTTGTAATGCCAGATCTCCGGTTTTTCCAGTTCGGATGTTTGATTGTCTTCGTAACTCAGCAGTTTGGGGGACTGAAGTTTGTAGCGCGGAATGCCTTCCGAATTGTAGTTGGTTACTGTCAGATGTTCGGCATAACTGCTGGGAAATCGCCCGGCTTTGCGTGGTTGTGACTTTTCAGTCGGCGTGATGCCGGTCAGCCACCAAATGGCGATGGCCACCACCAGCATCAGCAGTAACGGAACGATTGCCTGTCGGTTCAAAGATAACTTTCCAGTGCTTTCTGCAGGCTCCCCTGTGCATCCATGAGCATTTCGCAGACATCTCGTCCTGCACTGCGTCCACCTGGATGCGGAGTCTGCCAATGGGCATGTTGGATCACAAAGGGATGAGCATCATTCACTGCAATGGCCAGTCCGACGCGGCGCATGATCGGCAGGTCGACCACGTCATCCCCCACATACGCCACTTCAGCATCAGTCAGGTTTAATTTGTCGCGTAGCTCATGATAGGCGGGAAGCTTGTCTCGTTTGCCCTGATAAACATGTTTGATGCCCAGGCTTTCCATGCGGATCCGAACTACTTCTGAAGTGCGGCCTGTGATGATGCCGATTTGCACGCCGGTGTCCTGCAGCATTTTGATGCCGTGGCCATCCCGTGAATTGAAGGCTTTATACTCCTGGCCGTCATCCCCGAGAAATAGGCTGCCATCTGTCAGTACTCCATCGACGTCGAAGATGACCAACTTGATCTGTCTGGCTTTTTCCTGAATATCCTGCACTTGTATCGTTCTCCTACATTACGCCCGCCCGTAGCAGGTCATGCATGTTAAATGCGCCAACCAAGTTTTGTTTGCTATCCACCACCAATAGCCCATTGATTTTCATCGCATCCATCATCTGCAATGCTTCTGCCGCCAACATCGCTGGTGACGCGGTTTTACAGTTGGTAGTCATGACGGTCGAGACAATAACCTCCCGGATGTTGATCGGCCTGTCCAGGGTTCGACGCAGGTCTCCGTCTGTGTAGATGCCAACCACCTGATCCGCTGCTGTTACGACAGCGGTCATGCCCAGTCCCTTGTCCGACATCTCACTCAAGGCCTCTTCAAGGGTGGCATCGGGAGTGACCTTGGGCAGCGCGCTGCCAGTATGCATGATATCACTGACGCGCAATAAAAGACGCCTTCCCAGGCTGCCGCCGGGGTGGGAGAGGGCAAAATCTTCAGCGGTGAAGCCCCTGGCTTCCAAGAGAGCGACGGCCATGGCGTCACCCATCACGAGCGCCGCTGTAGTGCTAGAGGTGGGGGCGAGTCCCAGCGGACAGGCCTCTTTCTCCACACTGACGTCGATATTGACTTCGGCTTCCCGTGACAAAGTGGAACCAGGGTTTCCGGTCATTGCGATGAGTGGGACGCCTAGACGCTTTAGCAGGGGCAGGATGGTGAGCAGCTCGCCTGTCTCACCGGAATTTGACAGAGCGAGAACCACGTCTGTCCTGGTAATCATTCCCAAGTCGCCGTGACTGGCCTCTCCTGGGTGGACGAAAAAGGCAGGGCTGCCGGTACTGGCCAATGTTGCCGCTATCTTGCTGCCAATATGGCCTGATTTGCCCATCCCTATCACTACAATGCGGCCAGTGCAGTTGAGTAATAAGTGACAGGCTTTGGCGAAATCGCTGTTTATGCGGCCCGCCAGGGCCGATATGGCGTCGGACTCGGTTTGAATGACTGCCAGTCCCAGGTCTTGCAGTTTTTTAGACTCAGTTACTGTGAGCGACTTGGGGTGAATCATTCGTCATTCTCTATATACATAAGGTATCGGATCAAGTCTGAATCAAACCTTAAGCCGGGTAAAGCGAAACTGTTTATCTGCTGGAAGTGGGTGATTCTACATGAGTTGATGGTGCTCTTATCAAGCCATGAGCTTGCGTGTGTAAGGGTAACTGTTGTTCAGATTGAAACTCAAGGGTTCGTTGAGGCCGCCGCATTTTGTGCGGATCGGATGATTTTCAAGTCACGTATATTACAAAAACTTGACAAGTCCCGGCCTGTATATTAGATTGTGTGCATATACTGAATTAGCTAGCTGATTCAGTAACCCTATCCTCCTTTGGTGGTTATTTTTAAACGCAACATCCCCGTTGCGTTTTTTTTTGCCGGTCTGTGCCATGGGCTTGTGTAAAGCCAATCTATCCTGTAATATTCGGCGTCTTTTTCAGAAGCTAATTTAAGTTCTCCATTGGAGCGACATCGGATGACTACCGTAAGTGTAAAGCCGGCAGAGGTACGCCGTAACTGGTATCTAGTGGATGCCACAAACAAGACCTTGGGGCGCCTCTCTACAGAGATTGCGCGGCGCCTGCGTGGCAAACACAAGCCTGAGTACACGCCACATGTCGACACTGGTGACTACATCGTGGTGATCAACGCCGAAAAGGTTCGTGTTACCGGAAACAAGATGTCTGACAAAATGTACCACCACCATACCGGCTATATTGGCAACCTGAAATCCATCAGCCTGGAAAAGCTGCTGGATAAAGCGCCTGAGCGTGTGATACAGCATTCTGTGAAGGGCATGCTTCCAAAGAACCCGCTGGGTCGTGCAATGTTTCAAAAACTGCGCGTATTCGCCGGTCCCGAGCACACCCATCAGGCCCAGCAGCCTCAGCCGCTGGACATCTGAACAGACAATCCCAGGATATAACGATGGCAGATATACAAAATACAACCGGGCGTCGTAAAAGTTCTGCAGCCCGGGTTTTTTTGACCACAGGCAGCGGCAGCATTATTGTCAACAAGCGTCCACTCGATGAGTACTTTGGGCGTGAAACTGCGCGCATGGTGGTGCGCCAGCCGCTGGATGTCACCGATATGGGTGGCAAAGTCGACATTAAAGTCACTGTGGCTGGTGGAGGAACCACTGGCCAGGCAGGCGCCATTCGTCATGGTATTGCCCGCGCCCTGGATGCCTATGATGAATCTTTGCACAGTACTTTACGCAGGGCCGGCTTCCTGACTCGGGATGCGCGGGCGGTTGAACGTAAAAAGGTCGGTTTGCACAAGGCCCGTAAGCGTCCTCAGTTCTCCAAGCGCTAAGCCTTTCTTACTTAGGCTGTTGTGGGCCTGAAACGCGTGTTTTACTGGGGATTCGTCTAACGGCAGGACAGCGGACTCTGACTCCGTATGTGGAAGTTCGAATCTTCCATCCCCAGCCATAAGAAATAAAGAACCTGCCTAGCGCAGGTTTTTTATTTCCTGTCTTCAGCAGCTTGGGGGATGGGGGGCGAGAAACTCCACCGATGTTAGACGAAATTGCCTGGAGCAATGTCGAACAGCGCCGGAGCGCAGGCCCTGCAGGGGGCTGGCCCAGGCCGCTCCCGCGGGATTCGGCATTTCCCAGATCCTTGTAGGGCAGAAGGGCCGAATAATCCTCCCTCCCCAGCCATAAGTAAAAAAACCCGCCATAGTGCGGGTTTTTTTGGCCTGGCATACGACTTGTCAATGATTAAGGGTGATATTCAAATGTTCGGACTGTGGAGTAGAACAGAGCGCTAAGGCGTCGCCAGAGATGGCAGCTGCCTGTGTTATAACGCTGTGTCTTTTTCGGCGCTTTATTATTTCCCGATCTTAAGCCTTTTCCACATCAATTCCCCAGATCTTTTCGGCATACTCCTTGATGGTGCGGTCGCTGGAAAAATAACCCATTCTGGCGGTATTCAGGATCGCCATCCGGTTCCACTCCGCTGGATTACGGTAGACGGCTCCAGCCCGGTCGCTGACGTCCAAGTATGATTGAAAATCGGCCAGCACCATAAATGGGTCGCTGTTCAGCAGGGTCTCGGATAATACCCGGTAGCGGTTGGGCTCGGCTGGAGAAAAGAAGCCGTTACCAATCATGTCCACGACCTTCTGCAAAGCAGGGTTGGACTCGTAATAGTGTCGCGGCGTGTAGCCCTGGTGCTTCAAGTCCCGGACGCCATCTGTGGTGAGGCCGAAGATAAAGATATTTTCATCGCCGATCTGCTCCCGCATCTCTATATTGGCTCCATCCATGGTGCCCATGGTGAGGGCGCCATTCAGGGCGAGCTTCATGTTGCCGGTACCCGATGCTTCCAGACCGGCTGTTGAGATCTGTTGAGAGAGCTCTGCGGCGGGTATGATGTCGACAGCCGTGGTGACGTCATAGTTGGGTATGAACAGCACTTTGAGGCGTTCATTGACCTCCCGATCGTTATCGATCACATCGGCCACGTCATTGATCAGCCTGATAATCAGTTTTGCGATGAAGTAGCCCGGTGCCGCTTTACCGCCGAAGATGAAAGTGCGCGGCACGAAATCATCTTGTGGGTTCTCCAATAACCCATTGTAAAGTGAGATGATTCGCATCACATTGAGCAGTTGACGTTTATACTCGTGAATGCGTTTTACCTGGACGTCAAATAATGTATCCGGGTTGATGTTTGTCTTCAGGAAATAGTTGACCAGGTTGGCGAGGCGCACTTTATTTGCCCGCTTTGCCTGGATGAATCGCTGTTGAAAATGAGTGTCTTCGGCAAACGATTCCAGCTGGGTCAGTTGGTCCAGGTTGCGTGTCCAGTCGTCCCCGATTGCTTCACAGATAAGCTGGGAGAGATTGGGGTTGGATAGCAGCAACCATCGTCTGGGTGTGATGCCGTTGGTTACATTGATCAGTTTTTCGGGATAGATTTTGTCAAAATCCTTGAATGTGGAGTCGCGTAACAGCTTGGAATGCAGTGCGGACACGCCGTTGACTTTGTGGCTGCCAACAATGGCGAGATTTGCCATGCGCACGCGTTCACCACTCTCGTCGAAGATTGAGACCCTCTTCAGAAGTTCCATGTCGCCGGGCTGCCGATGTCCTACCTTGAGCAGAAAGCGCCGGTTGATCTCATAAATGAGCTGCAGGTGACGCGGTAGAAGCGCTTCGAACATATTGACCGGCCAGGTCTCCAGGGCTTCCGGCAGCAGGGTATGGTTGGTGTAAGAGAAGATGCGGGTGGTAAGCGCCCAGGCCTGCTGCCATTCCAGGTGATGCTTGTCGAGCAGTAAGCGCATCATCTCAGGGATGGCTATGGCCGGGTGAGTGTCATTCAACTGAATGGCAACCTTGTTTGGCAGTTCTTCGAGATCTTCATGGTCGTAGAAGAAGCGCCGTAGAATGTCTTTCAGTGAGGCGCTGACAAAGAAATACTGCTGCTTCAGGCGCAGCACCTTATTCATCACGCTGCTGTCATCCGGGTAGAGCACTTTCGAGATGTTTTCAGAATTTGTCTTGTCCTCCACTGCCTCGGTATATTCTCCGAGGTTGAAGCGATTCAGGTCGAAATCCTCGTAAGCCTTGGCGCTCCAGAGACGCAGGTTGTTGACGGTATCGTTGTGAAATCCCGGTATCGGGGTGTCATAGGCCTGGGCGATGATCACATCACCATCGATCCAGTCGAAGTGGCGATTACCCTCCGGACCCATATACTCCATGACGCGGCCGCCGAAACGCACCTTATAGGAAACCTCGGGCCGGGGGAACTCCCAGGGGTTGCCATGAGTAAGCCAGTTTTCCGGCAGTTCTACCTGCTGATTGTCCTCGATCTTCTGGCGGAACATGCCGTATTCATAGCGGATGCCATAGCCATGCCCCGGTATCTTGAGTGTGGCCATGGAGTCGAGAAAACAGGCAGCCAGCCTGCCCAGCCCGCCATTCCCCAAGGCTGCGTCATGTTCCAGATTTCGCAATGCTTCCAGTTGCATGCCGAGTTTATGCAGGGCCTCGCTGCAGGCGTCGTGAATATCCATGTTGAGCAGACTGTTGATCAGGCTGCGTCCTATCAGAAATTCCATCGAAAGATAGTAGACTCGCTTCGCGTCATGCCGGTAATAACTGCGCTGGGTCTCCATCCAGCGTTCAATGAGCCGGTCTCGCACCACATGACTGAAAGCCATCATCCAGTCGTGGTCGGTGGCGGTAAAAGGGTCCTTGCCGATGGTGTAGACCAGATGATTGGAGACGGAACGTTGCAGAGCCTTGGTGTCTGAGCCGAGGAAGTCGTATTTGAAGGCCTTGTTCTGGATATCGCTCATGACAGAATTTGATTATGGATTGAAAGGGTTTAATACCATTAAGTTTGCGTTTAGAGCTTGCCGTGTATGCTAAAACAATCCGCGCTAAACGTCAGGCATCATTTATTTGCTGCATGTGATTCAAACTGGGAGGACAGTTTAACAGGCAGTGGCTTGTTACTAACTGAGTGTGAGATCTGTGAGCAACGCCGATATACTATGGCGTGGCTGTAAATGATCTGCGCAACAGCGGTAGAAGCAAGGCGTAAAGTAATAAACCAGCTCCATCGGCTGCCAGATCTGCAAGGGAGAAATGGCGTCCGGGGACTGTGTATTGGATGACCTCCAGGCCCAGTCCATATACCAGGAGAGGTATGAATTTACGCCAGTTCCAGGCTTGCCTGGGAAAGGCATGATCGGTAAGGAAAGCAAGCACCATGAAGGCGGAAATATGTTGCAGTTTGTCGTTGATGTCAGAGATTACCGGGTAGATAACAGGCGTGGTGGCAAGGTAGGTCGTGATCAGCAGGCTCATCACCAGCATAACCTGCATCAGTCGTGCGGGTAGAGGAATGTTCAGCTGCATGTGCCGGGTGCGCTATCCTGCTTCGCGGCGCAGGGCGCGATAGCCGATATCCTTGCGGAAATAGAGTTTGTCCCAACTGATCGACTCAGCTAATGCATAGGCCTTCTTCTGGGCCTCGGTTATCGTATTCCCCAGCGCGGTTGCGCAGAGCACTCTACCACCAGCGGTCACGACCTTCCCGTCCTGGAGGGCAGTGCCCGCATGAAAGATCTTTTCTCCTGCTGTTTCGCTTTCGGGCAGACCCGAGATTACGGCTCCTTTTGCATAGTCTCCCGGGTAACCGCCGGCTGCCAATACTACTCCCAGTGAAGGTCTGGGGTCCCAGCTGGCGGTTTCGGAATCCAGCCTGCCATCCAGGGCGGCTAGGCAGTGGCTCACCAGATCGGACTGCATGCGCAGCATGATGGGTTGTGTCTCCGGGTCCCCGAAACGGCAGTTGTACTCGATCACTTTTGGTGTGCCGTCCGGCATGATCATCAGTCCGGCATAGAGAAATCCTGTGTAGGGCTGGCCCTCTTGCGCCATGCCGTTCACTGTGGGGAAGATGACTTCCTGCATGATTCGCTGATGGATCTCATCAGTGACCACCGGGGCGGGTGAGTAGGCCCCCATGCCTCCAGTGTTGAGTCCGGTGTCACCATCACCGGCGCGCTTGTGGTCCTGGCTGGTGGCCATGGGTAATACGTTTTTTCCATCAGCCATGACGATAAAACTCGCCTCCTCGCCATCCAGGTATTCCTCGATCACCACTTTGTGGCCCGCTTCGCCAAATGTATTGCCTGACAGCATGTCCTTAACCGCCGCTTCGGCATCCTGCAGGTTCATGGCAACAATCACGCCCTTGCCCGCAGCCAGGCCATCCGCCTTGATAACGATGGGTGCGCCTTTCTCCTGCAGGTAGCGCAGGGCTGGGTCTAGTTCGGTGAACGTCTGATAGTCTGCGCTGGGTATCTGGTGGCGCGCTAAAAAATCCTTGGTGAAGGATTTTGAACCCTCCAGTTGCGCCGCGTCCTGAGTCGGGCCGAAGCATGCCAGACCAGCCTCGTTAAAGGCATCCACCAAGCCGATCACCAGCGGGGCCTCCGGGCCTACGATGGTGAGACCGATAGCGTGAGATTTGGCAAACTCAATCAGAGTTTCGATGTCCTCTGTTCCGATGGCAACATTTTCCATGTTGGGTTCAAGTGCGGTGCCGGCATTACCGGGCGCTACGTAAATTTTCTCTGCCAGGGACGATTGTGCGACTTTCCAGGCCAGAGCGTGTTCACGTCCACCTGATCCGATGATGAGGATATTCATAGAGAGTGCTTGTTATCTGCTATGGGTTAACACGAAGACACAGAGAGCCAGGAGCTGATAGCTTCATCGGAGCCCTGCGCTGTCAATAAAGGGCTCTGGACTCCTGTGGTTGTGATTCAGGTATCAGTGTCTGAAGTGGCGCATGCCGGTAAAGACCATTGCCATGCCGTGTTCGTTTGCAGCCTGGATGGCCTCGTCATCACGCATCGAGCCACCAGGCTGAATGACCGCAACAATTCCTGCCTCGGCGGCACTGTCTATGCCGTCGCGGAACGGGAAGAAGGCATCCGAGGCCATCACTGAACCCTTCACCTCAAGACCCGCCTGTTCTGCTTTGATGCCTGCGATACGCGCTGAGTTGATCCGGCTCATCTGGCCGGCACCGACGCCGATGGTCATGCCGTCTCTGCCATAGACGATGGCATTGGATTTCACGAACTTGGCGACACGCCAGGTAAACAGCAGATCACGCATCTCCTCAGCGGTGGGCTGGCGTTCGGTGACGACTTTTATCTCATTGCTGAGTTGTAAGTCGGCATCCTGCACCAGCAGTCCACCGTTGACCCGTTTGAATTCAGTACGGTGAACCGCTTCCGCGCTCCATTCGCCACATTCCAGCAGGCGCACGTTCTTTTTCGAACTGATCACCTCGATGGCGGAAGCGGAAACTTTAGGGGCAATGATTACCTCGACAAACTGCTTGTCAACGATGGCTCTGGCAGTCTCTCCATCGAGTTCCTGGTTGACCGCAATAATGCCGCCGAAGGCTGATTCGGGGTCCGTGCTGAAGGCGCGGTTGTAGGCATCCAGCAGATTGTCACCCAGGGCAACACCACATGGGTTGGCGTGCTTCACGATTACGCAGGCAGGGCCTTCATCAAAGTTTTTCACGCATTCGAGTGCTGCATCAGTATCGGCTATGTTGTTGTAAGAGAGTTCTTTTCCCTGCAGCTGACGAGCTGTGGCAATGCTCACTTCATCAATACTTTGCTCGACAAAAAAGGCCGCTTTCTGGTGGGGGTTTTCACCATAACGCATGGTCTGCTGTTGGGTGAATTGCAGAGACAGGGTGCGGGGAAAATCACTGACCTGATCGCCGGTCCGAGCGCCAAGATAGTTGGCGATTGCACCGTCATAACGTGCCGTGTGTTCAAAGGTCTTTACTGCGAGATCGAAGCGGGTGGCGTCAGTGATGGCGCCGCTGTTGGCGGCCATTTCCTCGAGGATTCTTGCGTAGTCTGACGCATCTACCACGACTGTTACGTCACGGTGGTTCTTGGCCGCAGCCCTGAGCATGGTAGGACCGCCAATATCGATGTTTTCGATGGCTGTGGGCAGGTCGCAATCCGGATTTGCCACTGTCTTCTCGAAAGGATAGAGGTTGACTACGATTAAATCGATCGGTGCAATGCCATTTTGCTTCATTACGCTATTGTCTGTGCCGCGCCTGCCGAGAATCCCGCCGTGAATCTTTGGGTGCAGGGTTTTCAACCGGCCGTCCATCATTTCAGGGAAGCCGGTATATTCAGAGACCTCAATCACAGGGATAGCATGCTTGGTGAGCAGTTTTGCCGTCCCGCCGGTGGAGAGGATTTCGATATTTTTTTCCGCAAGACTGCGGGCGAACTCAACGATACCGGTTTTGTCAGAAACGCTGATCAAGGCGCGGGTGATCTTAGCCATGTTTGTTTGATCCGTTGCTATTTTATTCAGGAAAAGAAATTCGTCTGGTTATAATTCCGCATTACCCAAGCCTAAGTTAATCAAAGCTAAGCACAGCAGTTAAGGTATGTGTGATTTGTTAGTCCAAACCATACTGGGAGAGTTTTTTGCGCAATGTGCTGCGGCTGATGCCGAGAAGCGTTGCAGCTTGAGTCTGATTGCCACCGCTATACTGCATGACGCTCTCCAGCAGAGGTGCTTCAACCTCGTTCATGACCAGGCGGTACAGGTTGGTCGCACCGTGCCCATCCAGGTGGTTGAAGTAGCGCTGCATGGCATCCAGTACACACTGGCGCAATGGCTCGGTTTTTTTGCTGTGGATGACAGTAAGGGCATCCGAACCCTCTTTTTGAAATGTGCCTGCTTCCATATTCATGCGGCTAACCCCCTAAGGTGATCTTGTTGTTCGAAAAACTGGCGGACCTGTTGCTGTTGTTCATCAGCCGTTTTCGAATCGTTTATTATGGTGCGAAATTTCGCGCCATCCAGGCGCCCCTTGCTATACCAGGCGATATGCTTTCGGGCAATCCTGACCCCCTGATATTCTCCATAAAAGTCGTAGAGTTGTTGCAGATGTCTGAGTAACAATTTTCCAATCCATTCGGGAGAGGGTGCCGGCAGCTTCTCTCCTGTGTTCAGATAGTGCGCTATCTCGCGGAATATCCAGGGCCGGCCCTGCGCGGCCCTGCCGATCATAATCCCATCGGCAGCGGTGATTTCCAACACCTGTTCGGCTTTTTCCGGAGTCTCGATGTCACCATTCGCGATCACTGGAATATCTACCGACTGTACGATGTGGCGAATTGTTTCATATTCAGCATGACCAGAAAATTTGCAGGCCCGGGTCCTGCCATGCACAGCCAAGGCCTGAATTCCACTGTCTTCCGCAATGCGGGCTATCTGCAGTCCGTTTCGATGTTGTGTATCCCAGCCTGTCCTGATCTTCAGGGTGACCGGCACTTCCACGGCATTTACTACCGATGTCAGGATATCTGCTACCAGCTGCTCATTCTGCAATAGCGCTGACCCCGCCGCTACCCGGCAGACCTTTTTTGCGGGACAGCCCATATTGATATCGATCAATTGAGCGCCAAGGTCAACATTTATCCTGGCGGCATCTGCCATGATCCGCGGATCTGAACCAAGAATTTGTACAGAAATAGGACCTGATTCCCCTTCGTGATCAAGACGCTTTTGGGTCTTGCTATGCCCCCAGAGCGCCGAGTTGGCGGAGATCATCTCTGATACCGCCATGCCAGCCCCCAGTTCACGGCAAAGCTGACGGAATGGCCTGTCTGTCACGCCGGCCATAGGCGCCAGGAGCAGATTGTTTTGCAGCTTGTAGGATCCGATCTGCATCCGGACTGACCATTATCTATGGAGGTTTTATTCGGGAGAAAGGCGATAAATACTACCGCCAAAAGTATGGGGAATCAAAGTCTATTATGTGTTTTATTGACTTTGAACCCGCCTGGACAGGCTTTCCTCCAGCTGGTTACAAGAAGTCAAATTTGAAACCGGTAACATCCTTGCCTGGATCGGCCAATTCCATGCTGATGAAGGTTGGTTTGGATGGCGGCATCAAAGTGCTGTTTTGGTCAGAATCTGACAGATACTCCAATGGTTCGAATGTTCGGTCGGCAATCAGTTTATCGCGGTCATTGAACAGACTGAGGTGCAGCTTGGGGTATGGTTGTGCAAATTCAGCGCGATTGACCATGCTCAACTGAAGCAGTAAGGCGTTGGATTTTCCCGGATGGCCGCGCAGGTCGCGGTGCTGGATGAAAATCTGGCTCGTATCACGGCGTTCAGGAGCGGTGCAGCCGGCTACCCTGCATAACTGGGTCAAAAATTGTTGACCATGTTCGTACTGGATTACTTGCTCGCGATAATGCCAGCTCAATTGCAGCATCATTACGACGATCAGCAGCAGGCTGGCGCTACCCCATGCGAAACCTGACAGGGATGTGTGTTGTTTTTCAAATACCGCATCAATATCGATGCCTGACCCGCTCGCTTGTGGCGTCTGCTTGCCTTTCTGTCGTTCGGTAAAACGGAATAAGCTCTTTTCCGCTGCATCCTCCGCTGATGCAGCGCTGTCTGATGTGCTGACCGGGTTGTCGGCGGATTGTTCGGTCAGCTCTATTCTGGGTGGATTGTCTGGATCCGTGTGGTGATTGAAAGAGACAATCTTGGCATCGATTTCCTGCTCGTTCCGGGTGTTGATAAGTGTGGCGGAGTCACTGTCCAGTAGTTCGGACATCTGTGATTCGCTACCGGCAGCGAGATAGTCAGGTTCCGTTTCAAGGCCGTCGTCCCTGATCAGAAAGAGTTCATCAGACTCCTCTGATTTGTCAAACGGTGGTGAGTCTTCTTCAGCTGCAAGCTCGATCAGTTGATCCGAATCCAGGTTAAGGGTATCCGCAAACAGGGAGTCTTCCGCTGTCATCGGGTCCGATAAGGGAACTGCAGTAGTCTCGGTTTGTTCCGTGTGGATTGGATTGCTCTGTACGACAGGACCTTCCTGGAGTGTCTCGAGGGCATTGAAAACCTGGGTGCACTGACAGCACCTTACCTTACCGGCGGCGGCCTTTAATTCTTCGCTGCTGATACGGAACAGGGTTAAGCAGTGGGGGCACTGTGTGTACATGGAAATCATTTGATGATTGTGGCACGCATAAACTTAGCCTGAAGTTACCGCTCTGACAATAGGCATTTGCTGATATGGATGGCAGTCTTCTAGGGCCGCTTCGTGCCGCTGAGTAGTAGCCAATCAACTGATTTGATTGGTTTATCCAGTTTGGCGCAACCTGAATAGGCTTGGGAGACTGTTTCCCCCTGCTCCTCAAGAATCCCAGAGAGGGCGAATTTTCCAGCAGGCTGCAGCAGGCTGCAGAGTCTGGGTGCAAGGGCGATCAATGGGCCGGCGAGAATGTTTGCGACCAGAAATTCGGTGGTGAGCCTCGGCAATTGTTCGGGCAGATAGGTCGTCAAACGATCGGCAACTGAATTTTTTTCAGCATTATTGCGGGTTGCCTCAATCGCCTGTGGGTCGTAGTCGACGGCAATAGCGCTGCGCGCGCCGAGCCGCAGCGCGGCAATCGCAAGGATGCCGGAGCCGCAGCCATAATCTATGATGGTTTTGCCTGACAAATCGCAATTATCGAGCCATTCCAGGCATAGGGCTGTTGTGGGGTGAGTTCCGGTGCCAAATGCAAGTCCCGGGTCCAATTCGACCACAACCGCATCAGTTTCTTCCGGAGATTGTCCATTGGGGCAGATCCAGAGGCGAGTGCCGAATTTCATCGGCTGGAAATTCTCCAGCCAGACTCTCTCCCAAGCGCGATCAGCCAGCCATTCCAGTTGCAGCGTGCGTGTGATATCGCTGTTTAACGCCTGGTTCAGAGCGCTGCGCAGGTCGTCCGCATCCCGCTCAGCACCGAACAGCCCGGTAACGCGGGTGTTATGCCAGATTTTCTCCTCTCCGGGCATGGGTTCCAGCAATTGCTGATCTGCCGCATCACCCAAAGTTACTGAGAGCGCGCCAAGATTTTCGAAGATAAGCTCGACGAGTGGCGCCTGCTGCTCAGTGATTTCGACGGAAAGCTGTAACCAAGGCATGATCTAAGTCTTGTGGCTTCTTGGCTTGGTGGTTCGAAACAGGCGTCTATAGCCCCAGTTTTTGTTCCAGATAGTGGATATTCGAGCCGCCTGCTTGAAACGAGGCATCTTTCATGATTTCCAGCTGTAGCGGAATGTTGGTCTTGATGCCGCCGATTACCATCTCATTCAAGGCAATCCGCATGCGGGCTATCGCCGATTCACGGGTTGCACCATACGCAATCAGTTTGCCAATCATGGAGTCATAGTAGGGCGGCACCCTGTAGCCATTGTAAATGTGCGTATCAACTCTGATGCCGGGACCTCCCGGCATGTGCAGCTGGGTGATGGTGCCGGGGCTGGGCAGGAATTTTTCCGGGTCTTCGGCATTGATCCGGCACTCTATGGCGTGGCCGGTGAAGGTGACGTCTTTTTGCTCTAGCCTGAGAGGCTCGCCGCCTGCGATACGGATCTGCTCCTGTACGATATCCACGCCTGTTATCAGCTCGGTGACAGGATGTTCGACCTGCACCCTGGTGTTCATTTCGATGAAGTAGAATTCGTTATTTTCATACAGGAATTCGAAAGTGCCGGCGCCCCGGTAGCCAATCTGGCGGCAGGCTTCCGCGCAACGTTCGCCCACATCACGACGCTGTTGTTCAGTGATCCCGGGTGCGGGGGCCTCTTCCACGACTTTCTGGTGGCGACGCTGCATGGAACAGTCACGCTCGCCAAGATGGATGGCGTTACCATGCGTGTCTGAAAGCACCTGGAACTCAACATGTCGGGGGTTTTCCAGATATTTTTCCATGTACACCATGCCGTTACCGAAGGAAGCTTCAGCTTCGGCCTGGGTCATTGACACGGCATTCAACAGGGTGGCTTCCGAATGCACGACGCGCATGCCGCGACCGCCGCCACCCCCAGCCGCCTTGATGATTACTGGATAGCCGATTTTTGCCGCCAACTGTTTGGTGCGTTTGGCATTGCCATCGAGTGGGCCGTCGGAACCAGGCACTGTGGGTACGCCAGCCTTCTGCATAGCCTCGATAGCGGCAACTTTGTCACCCATGATGCGAATGGTTTCCGCTTTCGGCCCGATGAAAATGAAGCCACTGTTCTCCACGCGTTCGGCAAAATCGGCATTCTCGGAAAGGAAGCCATATCCTGGATGGATAGCCGTCGAATCGGTGACTTCAGCGGCACTGATGATGGCGGGTACGTTCAGATAGCTCTCGCTGGACGGAGCTGGGCCGATACAGACAGATTCATCCGCCAGCAGCACATGCTTCAGGTCCCTGTCGGCTTCTGAATGGACGGCTACGGTTTTTATGCCAAGCTCTTTACAGGCGCGTAATATCCGCAGGGCGATCTCGCCGCGATTGGCGATAACAATCTTGTCTATCATTATGCTGCTCAGTCGATGATAAAGAGAGGTTCGTTGTACTCAACGGGTTGTCCGTTTTCCACCAGAATCTTTTTGACAGTACCGGATTTATCGGATTCGATCTGATTAAGGATTTTCATTGCCTCAATGATACAGAGAGTGTCGCCAACGGCGACCTGCTGCCCCTCTTCGACAAAAGATTTGCTGCCGGGGGATGCCGAACGGTAGAAGGTTCCAACCATTGGGGATTTGACTGCGTGTCCCTGGATCTCTTCTGGCGCCACAATGGGTGCCAGGGGCGCGGCAACCGGAGCTGCAGGGATTGGAGCCGGCTGCATGGGCGCCATGTGGGCATATTGGGTAGGTATTGAGCTATGGCGGCTGATACGCACTGATTCTTCGCCTTCATGGATCTCGATTTCAGCGACATCAGACTCTTCCAGTAGTTCGATCAGTTTTTTTACTTTACGGATATCCATGTTATTGAGTCTCGTCAGTTGGTTAGGTCGTCGAGCTGGCGGACGGCGGCCTGCAGGGCGAGTTCATACCCCTGGGCGCCCAGTCCGGTTATAACACCGACGGCTTTGTCAGAAAGATAGGAGTGCCTGCGGAATGGTTCGCGGGCATGTACGTTTGAAATATGCACCTCGATGAACGGTATGCCTGTGCCCAGCAAGGCATCCCGCAAGGCGACGCTGGTGTGGGTAAAGGCGGCAGGGTTGATCAGGATAAACCTGACCTGCGTCTCGAAGGCCTCATGAATCCACTCCACGAGCTGGTGTTCGGCATTGCTCTGGCGGAAGTCTACCTGGTGGCCCGCCGCCGCCGCTTGCTTGGCAAGCCGCAGCTGGATGTCATTCAGCGTATCCTTTCCATAATGTTCCGGCTCGCGTAAACCCAGCAGATTCAGATTAGGGCCGTTGAGCACCAGAATGGTCGCCATAGCATTCGGTTTCCAGGATTTGAAACTTTGAGATCAAAGGAGCCGGCGTTGGCGATCTCTGGTCTGTAGAGGCCCTGCCGACAGCTCTGTCAATAATCGGTGAATTTTGCAAGAACCCAGTGATTTTGTCTAGTTTCTCTGCAAAATTGCCTAAGATCGTCGCATGTTATCTGCGGTATTGTGCTTGCCGCCTGGTGGTGCTGGCCTGGCTGTTTGCCGTGGCGGTTATTCGTTTGTTGCCTGCCGCGGCAGCGTTGAGCAATATCGATCATCGAAAGGCAGCTTGAATGTGTGAGGCAAACTCGTTGGCCGGCTTAAAACCGACGACTCTGTAGTTACGTTTCTCCGCACCATCAGCGCCATAAAAAATGATCGCAGGGGGGCCGGGCAGTCCGAAGTGACCTTGCAGCAGTGCCTGATCCATCTCATCATTGGCAGTCACATCTGCCTGCAAGAGGACGGTATCTCGAAGTGCCTTGATGACCTCTGGGTCAGAGAAGGTGTATTTTTCCATCTCCTTGCATGAGACGCACCAGTCCGCATAGAAGTCTAGCATGACAGTGGTTCCTTTGGCGCTGGCGCTGGCGACCTCGCGCCGCAGGTCATCCAGGGTCTTGATACGCTGGAACACCAATTCCTGCTCAGTGTGCCCGTTGCCGGACGCAATGGCCAGCCCTCGCAGTGGCTGCAGGGTATCCTTGCCGCCGGCAGCGGCGCCGATCAGCATCAACGCCCCATAGATCAGAAACACGACCCCGACGCCCTTCCATAATTTCTGCCATCCTCCGGCTTCGATTTCCAGGTGACGCAGTGCGCCCATGTAGATCGCTGAGACAACCAGCAGCACGCCCCAGAGAAACAGAGCGATGTCTGCCGGGATGATGCGCTCCAGCATGAGGATGGCAACGCCGAGCAGGGCAACGCCAAACACCGCTTTGACCGCATCCATCCAGCTGCCGGCGCGGGGCAGCAGCTTGCCGGCGGATGCGCCGATCGCGATAAGCGGTGCTCCCATGCCCATGCTGAGGGCGAACAGCGCCAGACCGCCAAGCATGGCGTCGCCAGTCTGTCCGATATAGATCAGGGCGCCGGCCAGTGGCGGAGCCACGCAGGGACCCACGATAAGGGCGGAAAGAAAACCCATGATCGCGACACCGATCAGGGTGCCTCCCTGCTGTTTATTACTGATCTCAGCAAGCTTGCTTTGCAGGCTGCTGGGCAGTTGCAGTTCATAGAAGCCAAACATGGACAGGGCCAGCAGCACAAACACGCCGGCGAATGAACTCAGTATCCAGGGATTTTGGAAAGCGGCCTGTAGATTGCCGCCAAACAATCCCGCCAGAACGCCGGCGACGGTATAGGTGAGCGCCATTGCCAGCACATAGACCAGTGACAGAGTGAATGCCTTGCGGGTGGTGATAGTCTTTCCCTGTCCCGCGATAATGCCGGAGAGGATCGGGATCATGGGGAATATGCAGGGGGTAAAGGCGAGCCCCAGTCCCAACAGGAAAAAAATCCCGATCACCGCCAGGATAGAGCTGTCGGCAAGCGTGGCGGCAATTTCGTCGACTTCCGAAAGAGATTCGTTAGCTGCAGGTGTTGACGGGATGCCGGCATCGCTTTGAGGCGGCAGCTCGGTCGCTTCAGCGGTAGATATGGCGGGTAGCGTGAGGTTGAATTGCTTGCTGATGGGGGGATAACAGATTCCCAGTTCTGCACAGCCCTGGTAATCGGCCTGCAGAATAATCGGGGTGTCATCTGTCGTGCTGCGCAGCAGGGGCAGCCGGAGGTCGATCTGCTGATGATAGACGGCTACGTCCCCAATGGTTCCATCCGGCTTGACCGTGTCTTTTTTGATTTCAGCGTCGGGTAGTTGATAGTCACCGATGACAACCCCGGTTGCATCGAGTAGTCGCAGTTCGATCTTGTCCTGATAGAGATAGGTGCCATCCGCAATATTCCAGAGCAGGCGCAAGTGGGCGCCATCCTCTACTACGGCGCTGAGTTGGTAGGCTTCATCCGGGGGCAGGATTTCGTCTTCCGGGTTGTCAAAGAGTCTCCCCCCGCCGTTGTCCAGCAGGTTTGTCAGTGATTCTGCGGATGCTCTGGAAGTCTCGCCAAGTGGTGCTGTCGAGGAAGGTTGCAATGCCAGCGCTATCTTCTGGAGATGGGGTGGAAAACAGATGCCTTGATCGGCGCAACCCTGGGAGCGAGCCTGCAGGTTGATGCTCTCCGGTGAGCCGGGGCTGCGCTGCACGGGAATGCGGGCGGTGACTGAGCCGCGGTAGATGGCGACATCACCAAAAAACTCGTCATGCTTAATCTTAGCCTCGGGCAGGCTGGGTTCCTCAAGGTCGACTCCGGGCGTATCGCTTTCAAAGCGTATCTTGTCACGGTACATGTAGTAGCCATCAGCGATTTGCCACTCGACGATCAGATGGTCTGGACCATCGGCTCGGCCCTTGATCTGAAAGGCCTGATCGGGCATCAGCAGGTCATCTTCATTCCAGTTGTCCTGGGGGAAGGCGCTCAGGCTGGTCAAAATGAGGAGTAGAAATGTCAGGAATTTGTTAAAATGCATTGTTCAACCCAATTGAGGTATTCATTCAGACCCTGTTCTACAGGGACTGCAATAATCTCAGGAAGTTCATAGGGATGCAGTGACCGGATCAGCGTTTCAAGCTTCTGGTATTGAGCCTGGGTGGTCTTGATCAGCAGCAGCAGTTCATCATTTGATTCGATTTTTCCCTTCCAGCGATAGACGGAAGTGATTGGTGAAGTGATGTTGACGCAGGCAGCGACTCCCTGGTCCACCAGTTGTTCGGCGATGCTGAGCGCAGTCCCGTGGTCCGGGACTGTGCATAAGGCGAGAAGCAGTTGAGTCGGCATGGCGGAAAGATACTCTAAATCGAAGGGAGGGAACAGGGAGCTGTAGACTGATCTGGCTAAAATAAGTGCTGATCTGTTGTGATAATCGTTAAACTCCATTTTTTATCCGGCCAAGACATGACGATGGCAATGGTTGAAATAATCGGTCGCTGCAGCGAGTCGGCTGTCTGGGTTTAATCTGAGTGTGATATATGCATGTTCGTGCGATTTTAATGGCCATACTGCTGGCCTGTGGATTGACAGGCGTCTTGTTGCTGCTGGGAAAGGCACTGGATGTTGGCGCCCTTGGCGCGCCCCAGTTCCTGATTCTCTTTGGCTTGTGGCTCTTGCCGGGCTACTTCGCGGCGACCCGTGCCGCCGATGCCGGGATTCTGCACGGTTTGTTGGCAGGCCTGTTGGGCATGATTGTTATTTTTATCGGTATGGCTCTGGCGGCAAATCTGCAAATCCTGCCTTTTGACCCATACAGTCAAAAATCTCCCCTCATCTTCATTATATTGGCAGGCTTTTGGGGTTCTATCGGCGGTATGATTGTGGATATTGTTCGTCTGATCAAGGCAAAAAGAGCTGTAAATGAAGCCAGGAACCACCCTTCAGGTTCAGCTTGAGGGCTTCCTTTCTATGGAGGCAGGTACTGGTAATTTTGCCGATTATTCTGGCCGGTTGTTCAATTGAACAAGGCGGCGTAAGCTCGTGCATATGAATCCACTCCTGATCTTTTTGCTGCTGTTTGTCGGCATCCCTTTGGTCGAGCTCTATTTTTTGATTCAGGTTGGGTCGGAGATAGGTGCGTTTTCGACCATTTTTCTAACCATTTTTACCGCGCTGGTAGGTGGTTGGATGGTCAGGGCACAGGGTTTTTCAACCATCATGCGAGTGCGGGAGACCATCGATCGTGGCGAGGTGCCTGCGCTTGAGATGATGGAGGGAAGCGTGCTGCTGGTGTGTGGTTTCATGCTCCTCTTGCCGGGATTTATTACTGATGCAGTCGGCTTTATTTTTCTCATTCCTCCACTGCGGCGATGGCTGTTAAGTGCCGGTTTACGCGGGGCAGGTGTGATGCGACCGGCCAGACCGGGGCAAACCGGTAGTGCCGATAAAAACCAAAAAATCATTGAAGGCGAATATCGGCGGGAAGACGATTAATCAGGATCTCCACGCCTTTCTCGATGCTGCCGCCAGCAGTTACTTTTTAAGACGCCCTGCGAACCACTCCATTCCCGATGGCAGGATAAGGCCGGCCGCCTGTTCAAGATAGATTTTTTATGGCCGCTAAAAACCTGGATCGTACCTTTAAATATGTGTTTTTAGTGAGTGCCGGATGCCATTGATTGAACAGGATGCTCAGCATCAGATTACTTCTGACCTTGTTAATCTGCTGTACAATGGAACATGGGCAACCATCATTACTTCGCTGATTGTGGCGCTGATTTTTGCCATGATCCAGTCGGTTCAGGCCGAATGGGGCAGTCTGGCGGTTTGGTATGGTGCGCTGGCTAGCGTATTGCTGGGCAGAGGCCTGCTCGAACGCAGGTTTACAGAACAAGGGCCGACTGTGCAAGACCTGTCTGCCTGGTTATGGCGCTATCGAATCGGTGTGTTTGTTACCGGGCTGGTATTCGGTAGTACCAGTTTTCTCTTCTATCCCCAGGATGCGGTGACCTATCAGGTGTTTACCGTGCTGTTGCTGGCTGGATTGTCGGCGGGCGCCCTCGTGGTGCTGGTTTCCGATTTTATCTCATTCGTTATCTACAGCAGTTCACTGCTCATACCGGTAATTGCGGTGACAGCAGGCTATGGCGATAAGCTGCATATCGGCATGGCGCTGCTCGTGACGGCTTTTTATCTTCTGTTAATGCGTTCCAGTCAACGCATGAATAGTCTTGTCGATTCCTCGCTGCGTTTGAGATATGAAAATCGAGCTCTACTGGAGAATCTGGAAAAGGAGAAGAATCGCCTTGATAACCGTTTAGGGAGGATACTCAATGACAGCTCCAATGAAATCTATGTCTTGGATGCGGATACGCTCAATTGCCTCCAGGTCAATGTCGGTGCGATCCGGAATTTGGGCTATTCCGCGGATGAGTTGGCGGTTATGGGGCTGCCGGATATCTTGGTAAGCTTTAGGCGCGCAGATTTTGACCTGTTGGTACAGCCGCTGTTTGACGTTACGGAGGAGTCGGTTTTCTACAGCGGTAAACATCGGCGCAAAGATGGCGACAGATATGATGTGGAGGCGAGGTTACGGCTGTCTACCGAAGAGGTGCCTCCTGTATTCGTCGTCACGGTACTGGACATAACCGAGCGGAAAGAGTCGCAACGTAAACTCATCCAGCAGGCAAATTTCGACCAGTTGACCAAGCTTCCCAACCGATATTTTATGTTGTCCCGTATTGATAGCGCATTTGCCCGCGCCAGACGGGAAAAGCAGAAAGTGGCGCTGTTGTTTATGGATCTGGACAATTTTAAAACCATCAATGACACACTGGGACACAATATCGGTGACGAACTGCTGAAACATGCAGCTAACCGGATCCGTTCCGTATTGCGTGTATCCGATACGCCTGCCCGTCTGGGTGGTGACGAATTCCTGGTGATGCTTGAAGGGCTCGAGAGGGCAGGTCAGGCGGATGTAGTGGCGCGTAAGCTGGTCAGTTGTTTTGAAAAGCCGTTTGAGGTTGGTGCGCGCGAGGTATACACAACGACCAGTATCGGTATCAGCGTCTTTCCTGATGATGGCGAATCTGTAGATCTACTCATGCAGCATGCCGATACCGCCATGTATCAGGCCAAGATGCATGGCAGGAGTCACCACCAGTTTTTTTCACTCAGCATGCGCGAGGCGACGGAAGAGCAGATGGTTGTCGAAAATCATCTGCGCCGCGCCATGGAAAACAATGAGTTTTACCTGGCATTTCAGCCAATCATAGACATTCAGCAAGACCTGATTGTGGGTGCCGAAGCATTGTTGCGTTGGCATAGTCCCAGTCTGGGTAATGTTTCTCCTGAAAAGTTCATCAAGCTGGCGGAGAATATCGGCATCATCGAGAGTATTGGTAAATGGGTGCTCTCTTCTGCTTGTGAAGAAGCGGCCACCTGGCAAGGTCTGAAGAATGGACCATTCCATGTCGCGGTGAATATCTCATCTCATCAGTTTCGCGCAGGGAAATTATTGGACGATGTGGACCGCATCCTCCAGCAGACTGGTTTGCCGGCTGAAGCGTTGGAATTGGAGATTACCGAAAGTCTACTGGTACAGGATACGCCAGAGCCGTTAGCCATTCTGCAAGCGCTTTCTGCGCGGGATATCAAGCTGGCGCTCGATGATTTCGGCACCGGTTACTCCTCACTGAGTTATCTCAAGCGATTCCCCCTCAAGGTATTGAAAATTGACCGTAGTTTTATTCACGATTTAGGCGTAGATCAGAGTGATGAAGCCTTGGTTCAAGCGATTGTTGCCATGGCGCAAAGCCTCAAGCTGGAAGTGGTGGCTGAGGGGGTGGAGAATCCGGTGCAACTGGAGTTTTTACGCCTCCGGGAGGTTAGGCTGGTGCAGGGTTATCTGTACAGCCCCCCGGTATCCGCAGGTGAATTCCGCGCCATGCTGGAACGGAATTCACCCTGGTCTGACCGTGCGGTGAATAACTCTGGATCAAAAGCTGTGTTGCAATGAACTCTATGGGTAGATGTCGGGTACAAATGTCTGGTCGGTAATTGGTGGTCTGACATACCCGGTGCTGTCTCTTCTGTGAGGCAATTCAATCGGTTCGGGTGTCAGGTCCTTGTAAGGAATCATGCTCAGCAGGTGGGCGATACAGTTGAGCCTTGCATGCTTCTTGATATCCGAGTGGACCACAAACCAGGGTGCCTGTTTGATGTCGGTGTGAGCGAACATCTCATCCTTTGCTTTTGAATATTCCACCCAGCGCGACCGCGACTCCAGGTCCATTGGACTCAGTTTCCAGCGCTTGTGTGGTTCTTCCAGGCGGCTTTGGAAGCGGCGCTCCTGCTCCTCATCCGAAACTGAAAACCAGTATTTCAACAGCACGATGCCGGAGCGTACCAGCATGCGCTCAAACTCCGGGCATGAACGCAGGAATTCCTGATGTTCTTCAATAGTGCAGAATCCCATGACCTTTTCCACGCCCGCGCGGTTGTACCAGCTGCGATCGAGCAGCACCATCTCGCCGGCGGCCGGTAGATGCGGTACATAGCGCTGAAAATACCACTGGGTCTGCTCACGCTCAGTCGGTGCGGGGAGTGCGACCACCCGGCAGATGCGTGGGTTGAGGTGTTGATTGATGCGTTTGATGACTCCCCCCTTGCCGGCAGCATCGCGCCCCTCAAACAGGACGACGACTTTCAATCCCTTGTGTTTGATCCACTCCTGAAGTTTCACTAACTCCAGTTGAAGCTTGAAAAGCTCTTTCTCATAAACCTTGTTGTCAATTTTTTTTGCTTTCTTCTTTTCTTTAGCCACTCTAGCTGCCTCCTTCATTACCGCCACACAAAAGGGGGCGGGCGGTTACACAGAATAACATTAGGCTAGCACATAATAATCATATGAGGTTATTTTTGATGGCAGTGCCTAATTTTATCCATGCATGAGTTCAGTCAGTGTTGATCTGCAGGAGTTGATTAGACTTTAAATCTAGAAACCAGGTTGTTAAGTTCGCCTGCCTTGTCAGACATCGAGGCAGAGGCAGCGGATGTCTGTTCTGCCAGTGCGGCGTTCTGTTGGGTCACCTCATCCATTGAAGTGACAGCCTGATTTATTTGGTCAATACCTGCTGTCTGTTCAGCGCTGGCGGCTGCAATCTCGGCAATGATGTCTCCCACTTGCTTGACCGCGTTCACGATCTCTTTCAGAGTAACGCCGGATTCGTTGACCAACTCAGCCCCCAGCTGTACTCTTTCTCCGGAATCCTTGATCAACTCCTTAATCTCTTTCGCCGGGCTGGCGCTGCATCCCGCAAGGTTTCTCACCTCTGTGGCCACTACGGCAAATCCTCTGCCCTGTTGTCCGGCCCGGGCAGCTTCCACCGAGGCATTCAGAGCCAGCAGGTTGGTCTGAAAAGCTATTTCATCAAACACTCCAATGATCTCTGTAATCCTGCCGCTTGCGGAATTGATAGCGTCCATTGACTGTACCGCGCGGCTGACTAGCTCACCACCTTGCTCTGCCTTGGAGCGGGCGTTGCCGGCAAGTTGATTCGCTTGCTGCGCATGGTCCGCGTTGTTGCGCACGTTGCTGGTGAGTTCCTCCATTGAGGATGCGGTCTCTTCCAGGCTGGAAGCCTGCTGTTCTGTTCTTGCGCTGAGGTTGGTATTGCCTGCGGAGATCTCATTCGCAGCGGTTCGCATCTCACCCATAGCGTCGCGTAGTTGACTGAGAATGCCCCGCAGATTATCCAGGGTACTGTTTACATTAATTTTTTTTTAAAGTATCGAATGAATCGCAATAATCACACTATACCGGGTGTGTCAGGTCGCCTCGGGCCATCGCGCTCAAGATGTCAGCCATGTCAGTGAATATCTGTTCAACCTGGTCGATCAGAGAGTTGATGCCGCGGCCAAGTTTTTCGAAGAAGCCGGCTTTGTCCTTCAAGTCAATGCGTTGCGACAGATCACCTACCTGAGCTGCCGCAACGATCAGTTCAACCTCTGCTTCCACGGCGACTTCAGCGGTGCGGTCTGTCCATTCCACAGCGGTGTCCAGGCGTTCGCCGCTATCGTTGGTGACCGGATTGGCGACGAAGCGCATTGTCCTGCTGCCTACCTTGATCTCCGCTTCGTGGCGGCTTTCAAGGGATTCCAGAAGATTTTTCTGATGTTCGGGATGATGGTGGAAATCATCGATACTGCCACCGATCAGTGCCTCGTTGCGGAAGTTGGGCAGGTCTTTCTGGATGTCTTCCTCGGCTTCCTGGAAGAGCTTGTGTGCCGAGTTGTTCATGTAGAAGATTTTGCGCTCATTGTCCGCCATCATGACGCTGCTGGAGACGTTATCCAGGGCTATTTTGATACGCGATGTCTCATCAGCCCTTTGGCGAGTCCCATCAATGTCTTTTTTAAGATTTTTGATCATCACGGTCATGGAGTCGCCAAGCTGACCAATCTCATCCTTGCTTTCGATGTTGACGTTTTGATTAAGATCACCATCCGCGATGCCGCGGGTGATTTCATTGGCGCGACTCAGGGGGCGAATGATGGAGCGGCTTAAGAGCAGGGCGCCTGCCATTGAGAGCAGGACGGCAAGTAAAAGGAACCCCGTAATGACATTCCGGGAAAGGCTGATTTCACCGCTGAAATTCTCCGATAGAGTACGGATTTGCTGGTTAGCCTTTACCCTATCGGCGCTTACTTCTCTGACCTTACCCAGTTCGGCCGCCAGGATTTTGATACTGTCTACCTGAGTGCCAATATTGGTGTTGAACTCCTTCATCTTAATAACAGTTCGGGACAGGTTGACCAGGGCTTCACGGCGGATGATTTCATCGATATCGCCTAGAGTGTCGGTTATATCTTCAAGAGCGTCTCGCAGGATGCCCGGTGGCAGGTCTTCAGCGGATGCGCTTGCCTCTTTATTGATCTCGAGCAGGCTTGCGGAAATCTGCTTGATCTTTCTTTCAAGCACTTTGACTTGCATGTTGGTGCGGTGAATATCTTCGACCACGGACAGCATACCTTCCGACACATGGGATAGACGCTTGTCCGCTGCAACGATACTTCCCTCTGTTGTATGGGAGTTTGCCACGCCTGCCTGCGATTTTTCGACGACTTGAGAAAATCCACCGTCCAGGCTGTTGAAAGAAAATAATGCGAGCGCGAGAACTGCTGTGAGGAGAAGACTGATCGTTAAACCACCACCCAATAACTTAAATTTAATGGTCATTACGCACCTCAACCGACCCTGACTGATATGAAATTAAACACCAGGCAGTTACTTGGAGTATTAGTTGGCCACAGATGTGTTAAAACAATATCTGCCGCCCGCAAAGGCCATTAATTATTTGGCCGCCTCTAGTTCGTACATGCCGACAGCTTTGTTCATCTCTTGCAGTAGAGGCAGGTTGGATTGGGCCAATAAAGTGACTTTCTCAGCCGGGATCTCGTTGGTCTTGTAGTCTGCGCCGTATTCAACGATTGGTTTGAACTGGGTCCAGAGCTCATTGACCACGCCAAGTTGGTCCCGGATATGTTGTGGTTTGGTGCCTGGCAGTCCGAGGGTCTCGTCGCCATCGAGCAGGCCTTTCAGGGTGCGTTCAAAGAGGCTGTAGGTCTCAAGCAGGGCAAGCTTGTTGTCCTCCCGCTCATATCCGTATGCCACTAAGAGAAATTCCTTGCTCATTTTCTGGGTCAGCATACGCTGTTTACCCGATAGATTGATGGTGGCTGCTAGTCCGGGAGCGGCCTTCAATCCACCTTTTTTGGCATCTTTTTCGTACAGACCAACAGCTTTGTTCATCTGTTTGAGCAGCGGCAGGTTTTTCTTGGCTATAACGGCGACCTGTTCGCTGGTTACCGAGTTAGTCTGAATGATCTGTTTCACCACAGGATATAAATCACCCCAGATGGCATCTATCTCGTCCAGTTGTCGTAGGATTCGGCTGCTTGATGTGGGCGGTAGGCGAAGCTCTTCGCTGCCATTGCGTAATCCTTGCAGGGTTTTATCAAACAGCGCCGATGTATCGGCCAGATTCCCAAGATTACGCTCTTTATCGATACCCAATGCAATGAGCATGATCTCCTTGCTCATTTTTTGCGTCAGCATCCGTTGTTTGCCGGAAAGATTCAGGACTACTCCATACTCCGCAGAGGTGGGGCCATCAGCGAAGAGTGTTCCAGGGCTGATCAACAACAGAGACAGAACAGCAGTGAAAAATGCAGGAAGGATTATAGAACTCTGGTTGTGGGTGGTTCGCATATGGCTAGTCTCCGATTATTGAGAACAGTGGGTAATTCCTTTTGAAATCAGACTTCTATGAAGTCAGCAAGGTTTGGGCTTCCTGCTTGTCGGCAGTGGTTGGTTTGACTTGAATGAGTGTTGTGGATAGGCAGCGTTGTTTGCTGGCTGGGACATCAGCCGTTGACAGGAAAAGCCGCTTATTTATAGCAGTTGGCTCTTGACTCTAGATATTTTGCCCCTATTATTAGCACTCAGTATGGGTGAGTGCTAACAGCTTGCCCGGAGAAAATAATCGTTATTCCTATCAATAACCAATTCAGGAGAACTCAGTAGATGAATATTCGTCCACTGCATGATCGTGTGATCGTTCGTCGTATGGAAGAAGAACGCACTAGCCCAGGTGGGATTGTGCTCCCCGATGCAGCCACCGAGAAGCCGGTAGAGGGTGAAGTGCTCGCGGTCGGCAACGGTAAGGTCAACGACAAAGGCGAGGTCCACCCGCTGGAAGTTAAGGTCGGTGACAAGGTGTTGTTTGGCAAATACTCCGGTACCGAGGTCAAGGTCGGTGGAGAAGAGGTTCTGGTGATGCGTGAAGAAGACATCATGGGTGTCATTGAAAACTAGATCATCAATACCGCTTTCTGTCAGGCAAGCTGCTTCGCAGAGTGGCAATTTTCACACTTTCCAAGGAATTAAGATAAATGACTGCAAAAGAAGTTAAATTTGGGGATGACGCTCGTAAACGCATGATGAAAGGCGTCAATGTTCTTGCCAATGCCGTTAAGGCGACGCTGGGTCCCAAGGGGCGCAACGTCGTGCTGGAGAAGTCCTTCGGCGCTCCCACCGTCACCAAAGATGGCGTCTCAGTGGCCAAGGAGATCGAGCTGGCTGACAAGTTCGAGAACATGGGGGCACAGATGGTTAAAGAGGTCGCCTCTCAGACCTCTGATGTAGCGGGCGATGGCACCACTACGGCTACCGTTTTGGCTCAGGCCATGGTGCGCGAGGGCCTGAAGGCGGTGGCTGCCGGCATGAATCCGATGGACCTCAAACGCGGTATTGAAAAATCCGTTATCGCCGCAGTGGAAGAGCTGAAGAAGATCTCCCGCCCCTGTTCCGACGACAAAGAGATCGCCCAGGTCGGCGCGATCTCCGCCAACTCCGATGAAAACATCGGTAACATCATTGCCGAAGCAATGCAGAAGGTCGGCAAGGAAGGCGTCATCACTGTGGAAGAGGGTACCGCGCTGGACAATGAGCTGGACGTGGTCGAGGGCATGCAGTTTGACCGTGGCTACCTCTCGCCCTATTTTATCAATAACCAGCAGAACATGACTGCTGAGTTGGAAGAGCCCTACATCCTGTTGCACGACAAGAAGATCTCCAATATCCGTGAGTTGTTACCGGTACTGGAGGCCGTCGCCAAGTCGGGCAAGCCTTTGCTGATTGTTGCCGAGGATGTGGAGGGCGAGGCCCTGGCCACCCTGGTGGTCAACACCCTGCGGGGCATCGTCAAGGTCGCTGCCGTGAAGGCGCCGGGCTTCGGTGATCGCCGCAAGGCCATGCTGCAGGATATCGCGATCCTTACCGGCGCTACGGTGATCTCTGAAGAGGTAGGCCTCTCCCTGGAGAAAGCCACCCTGCAGGAACTGGGTACCGCGAAGAAGATCGTGATCACCAAGGAAGAGACCACCCTCATTGACGGCGCCGGCGTCGAGAACGACATCAAGGCCCGTGTCGAGCAGATCCGCGCCCAGATCGAGGAGACCTCCTCCGACTATGACCGTGAAAAGCTGCAGGAGCGCGTGGCCAAGCTGGCTGGCGGTGTGGCTGTAATCAAAGTGGGCGCTTCCACTGAAATTGAAATGAAGGAGAAGAAGGCGCGTGTGGAAGATGCCCTGCACGCCACCCGTGCGGCGGTGGAAGAGGGTGTGGTGCCCGGCGGTGGTGTGGCCCTGGTGCGCGCACTGCAGGCCCTGGGTGACCTCAAAGGTGACAATCACGACCAGGATGTGGGCATCACCATTGGCCGCCGCTCCATGGAAGAGCCTCTGCGCCAGATCGTCGCCAATGCCGGCGGTGAGGACTCCGTGGTGCTGAACAAGGTGCAAGAGGGAGAAGGCAACTACGGCTTTAACGCCGCCACCGACGAATATGGCGACATGGTGGAGATGGGTATTCTGGATCCCACCAAGGTGACCCGCACCGCGCTGCAGAACGCGGCTTCCATAGCCGGCCTGATGATCACCACCGAGTGCATGGTGGCGGAAGAGGCCAAGGATGAGCCTGCCGGAGGAATGGGCGGCGACATGGGCGGCATGGGTGGCATGGGAGGTATGGGCGGCATGATGTAAATCATTCCCTCCGCTAGAGCCTTAGCCATAAAAAGCCCTCCACCTGTTGACAGGTGGAGGGCTTTTTTATGCGAAACCTTTATTTTTTGTCAGTTTCGGACGATCTCCTGACTAGATGTATGAAGTCGTCCCATACGGTGGCGCTCTCACTGGAGATCAATATGTTCCGGAATTTCGGCATTGCCGTTCGATTTGTCACCGCTGCCGTGGTGGCCGTTACCTTAGTCATGTCAATCACGCTGCTGATTGCCTTCAACCACATAGGCGGGATGCTGCAAGCGTCGGAAAGCGCTGAACTGGAAGAGATCTTCGAGAGTGTCTTGGCCAAAGTCAGCGCAGAGGGTCGACTGGCACAGGCGATGAGCGCGTTGGTAGCCGGTATTCCTCAGGTGCAGCAGGCCTTTGCTGCAGGAGACAGGGAGACGCTTAAAGACTATTTTGCAGACGGTTTTTCGGTGTTGAAAAATGACTATGGCGTGCGGCAGTTCCAGTTTCACACCCCACCGGCCACGTCATTTCTGCGGGTTCATAAGTTGGAAAAATACGGTGATGATCTTTCGGCATTTCGTCATACAGTGGTGGAGACGAACCGAACGAGATCTCCCATCAAAGGCGTCGAAGTTGGCGTCGCCGGATTGGGCGTGCGTGGGATTGTGCCTGTGGTGAACGCGGGGCAGCATGTGGGGTCGGTGGAATTCGGCATGTCTTTCGGACAGGCCTTCTTCGATGATTTTTCCAAACAACATGGGATTGACCTGGTGCTGTACATCAAGCGAGACAACAGGCTGGACGAGTTTGCCACGACCATGAACAAGGCCGCATTACTGAGTGAGGAAGAACTCAGGGCGGTTAGTGGAGGAGCTCCCGTTGTTTTTAAGAAATAAGTTATCCGATCAACCAGTTAGTGTCTATTCCGATGTGGTTTACGGCTATTCGGGTAAACCGATTGGGGTGCTGGTAATCGCTAAAGATCGCTCTGGGTTTGAGGCCTCCTTCAACGAACTGGCCTGGTGGATGGTCGGTTTGGGGGTGATCTCGATACTGGTGATCGGGGTGTTGATGTGGTTTGTCAGTCAGAGTGTGGTTACCCCGATCCGCAAAGCGGCTGAGGCCATGGAAGGCATCGCGTCCGAGGAAGGCAATCTTGCTGTACGCATGTCTGAGGATGGTCGCGATGAAATTTCCAGGCTGAGCCAGGCATATAATCGCTTTGCAGAAAAAACCGAAAGATTGGTTGACCAGGTTTCTCTCACCGCAGGTGACCTGGGTGTGCGGGTTGATCAATTTACAAGTCTGGCTGGGCATACCGATGCCGGTGTCAGAAAGCAGCACGAAAAAACCACCCAGGCCGCCACCGCAATGACTGAAATGTCGGCCACGGTGCATGAGGTGGCGCAGAACAGCACCCATACCGCCGAAGCGGCAAACCGGGCGGATGAGCAGGCGAATGCCGGCCGCCTGGTGGTCGATCAGACAGTGGAAAGTATCGATACCCTGGCATCAGAGGTGGCTCGCGCAGTGGAGATGATCAGGCTCGTAGAAGATGACAGTGAACGCATTGGCTCGGTATTGGATGTCATTCGAGGTATAGCCGATCAGACCAATCTGCTGGCCTTGAATGCGGCCATCGAGGCCGCCAGAGCGGGTGAGCAGGGGCGAGGGTTTGCCGTGGTGGCGGATGAGGTCAGGACCCTTGCGAAACGGACCCAGGACTCCACTGAAGAGATACAGGAAATGATCTTGAGTCTGCAGAATGGAGTCAGGAAAACAGTGAGTGTCATGGAGAACGGCAAGCAGCAGGCTGCAAACAGCGTCGAGCAGGCAGGCAAGGCGCTTGGTTCGTTAAACGAAATTACCCAGGCAGTGGACACCATTTCAGCAATGAGTTCTCAGATCGCCACGGCGGCAGAAGAGCAGAGCGCGGTGGCTGAAGAGATCAACAGAAATATCATTGATATCACGCATGTGGCTGATGATACGGCGAATGATTCCTCGAGAATTGCCGATTCCTGTAAAGAGATGACACAGAGTGTTGAAGAATTGATAAGGCAGATCAGCCATTTTCAGACAAAGAAACGATATGTTTGAGTGAGGGTTGCTATTTTGCCTACTCTCAGTAAATGGCAGGATGCCTGTTGTCGGGTGATAGAAAGACTGATTCTCCTTGTTTGAAATCTTTGGTGAGTACGGAAGCCGGCAGTAAGATGCCGGTTTTTTTATCGGCCTGATTCAGCATCGGGGCATTTCTCGGTGATGGTGGCGTATCTCCTTCTATCTTGCTGATTAATATGATTAATTAAGCTGTTTTTTTGTAGTGGAAAGATAAAAATTGCCTGCCATGTAAAAAAACCCAGATCTATAATCCCTTCTGCCTTATCATTTTCAATGGTGATTGGTTACAAACCACATCCGGCCTTTCGGACATTTGGAGCTGGGTTTAGTAACTCATCACTTTTTCAACAGACTGTCTGTATGAATGCAGGCGCTATGTGCGAGGATTAATCCCACGCATTTCCCGGTGTTGCTGTCTTAGGGTTGGCCGGGTCCGTTTATACCGAGAATCAGGAGACACAGGTGCCGTTCAGATCTCAAGTTGAAGTGCAATGGTCGGATTGGTGTAAAGCGGCTGACAAGGCGGATATCGGGGTCCCCGATGATTCGGTGGTACTCGACAGCGTGTTGCCGGTCTGGGAGGCCAGCAACTATGTGGTGCAGTCCTGTAACAGGGATATGGGGTTGCTTCCCAAGCTTGTTGTCACGGGCCACCTTACAGCCAGCTATGGGGAACATGAGCTGAACGGGCAACTCGCAGAATGGCTCGCCGATGTGCAGGATGACACAACCCTTGGCAAGCGTCTGAGACAGTTTCGGCGCTATCAGATGGTGCGCATTATCTGGCGGGATATCGCCGGCTGGGCGCCTCTTGCTGAGACCCTGGAGGATCTTTCAGCCCTGGCTGACGCGTGTATCAACGGGGCATTGAATCTGCTCTATGCCTGGACCTGTGCGGAGCTCGGCACGCCGAGAAATAAACAGCGGGAGGCGCAATTTCCGGTGGTGCTCGGCATGGGTAAACTGGGTGCGCGGGAGCTCAACCTGTCATCCGATATCGACCTGATCTTCGCCTACCCCGAGGCGGGCCAAACCGACGCTGAACGTTCCAAGACCAACGAGCAGTTCTTTATCAGGCTGAGTCAGCGCCTGGTGCAGGCGCTGGATACCGTGAATGCCGACGGTTTCGTGTTTCGGGTCGATACCCGCCTGCAGGCCTTTTGGAAATGCCGGTCCCATGGCGATGAATTTTGATGCCATGGAGAGCTACTACGCATCACAAGCCAGAGAGTGGGAGCGTTACGCCATGATCAAGGCCCGGGTTGTGGCCGGGTCTGCAACAGCGGGAGAGCAGCTGATGAATACGCTGCGTCCTTTCGTCTACCGGCGTTATCTCGATTTCGGCGCGATTGACTCGCTGCGGGAAATGAAACACCTGATCAGCAAAGAGCTGCACAAAAAGGGTATGGATGCCAATGTGAAGCTGGGTCCCGGCGGTATCCGGGAGATCGAATTCATCGGCCAGGTCTTTCAATTGATTCGAGGGGGACGCGACCGAGCTTTGCAAGTCAGACCGATTCTGCAGGTGCTGAAGCTGCTGGGAGAGCGGGATATCCTGCCGGATGACGTGGTAAGGGAGTTGACGCAGGCCTATGAATTTCTGCGTCTGGTGGAAAATCGCCTCCAGGCCTGGGCGGATAAGCAGACCCATCTATTGCCGGAAGGTGATGACAGTCGATTAAGGCTGGCCCGATCCATGCGCTTTGAGGATTGGCAAAGTTTTTCCAGGGAGTTGGAGCGACACCGGCAAAACGTGCAATCCCATTTCGATATGCTGTTCAGCGCGCCTCAGGCTGGAGATCAGCAGGATGTCCGGCTACTGACTGCGGTATGGCGCAATACCCTTGATCGTGATGATGCGTTGGAAGCGCTGTTTAACGCGGGTTTCAGTGATGCGGCGGATGTGCTGCGCCAGCTTGAACAGTTTCGTGGCGGCCATGCCTGCCGTGCGTTGGGCGCCAAGGGGCGTGAAAGACTCAATCAGCTGATGCCCATGCTGCTTGAGGCGGTCAGCCAGCTGGACAAGGACGGATCTACAGACATTGGGGCGTCTACTGGGCTTATTGGAGTCGATAGCCCGGCGCACGGCCTATATTGCGCTGCTGGTGGAGAGTCCCGTTGCACTCTCGCAGCTGGTGCGCCTGAGTGGCATGAGTCTGTGGATATCCAGGTTGTTGACCCGCCATCCGATTCTGCTGGATGAGCTGCTCGACCCGCGCCGGCTCTACTCTCCTTTGAAGCGGAGTGAACTGGAAAGTGAACTCAACGCTCAGCTGGCGGGGCTGGATGAGGATGATCTGGAAAACCAGATGGAGCGGCTGCGCCTGTTTGCCCAAAGCAATCTCTTGCGGGTTGCGGCGGCGGATATCACAGAACATATTCCTTTGATGGTGGTGAGTGACTATCTGACGGAGATTGCGGAGACGGTGATCGCGCGGGTGCTTCGTCTGGCCTGGAACGAGGTGGCCCGGCGTCACGGCAGTCCACCTGGTCTGGAAGAGGGTGAGACCGGACTTGCGGTGGTTGGCTACGGCAAACTCGGCGGTATAGAACTGGGTTACGGTTCCGATCTGGATATGGTCTTTCTGCATGGCATCGAAGACCGGTTCGCCTCCACCAATGGGAAGAAACCGATTGCGGTGGATGTCTTCTATGCGCGCATGGCGCAGCGTATGATCCATCTGTTAGCCACCCGTACACCAGCGGGCGTCCTGTATGAAGTGGATATGCGGCTGCGCCCGAATGGCAATTCCGGTCTGATGGTCAGTTCTATCACGGCCTTCGAAAGTTACCAGACTCAGAATGCCTGGACCTGGGAGCATCAGGCCCTGGTGCGGGCGCGGGTGGTGGCCGGAGATGCGCGGGTCGATGCCCGCTTTGAGGCTGTGCGGCGCGAGATACTCTCACAACCTCGGGATCCGCAAAAGCTGCGGGGCGAAGTGCTGGAGATGCGCGAGAAGATGCGCACCAGCCTGGACAAGAGCAAAGCGGATCAATTTGATCTCAAGCAGGGTTTTGGCGGTATCGTGGATATTGAATTTATGGTTCAATACTGGGTTTTGCGCTGGGCGAACAAGCACCCAGACCTACTCGGCTGGACTGACAATATCCGGCTTCTGGAAACCCTTTCCAGGCTTGCTCTGCTCAGTGGCAGTGACGCCGCAAGGTTGATGGATGCCTACCGCTCTTTGCGGGCGGCATATCACCGGAGTGTATTGCAGGATCGGCCGGCGCTGGTCGACGATCAGTTGTTGATGGATGAACGCGAGCTGGTCAAGACGTTTTGGCGTCAGACCATCATGGAAGAGGAGCTGGGTGTGGAGTAGCGCGCTGCTGAGCGCCTGTTCGATGATTCAAGGTTTTTAGACGAGAGATATACCGATGATGGCAACAATGGCGGATCGTGACGGGGTAATCTGGCTGGATGGTGAGATGGTGCCCTGGCGCGAGGCAAAGGTCCATGTGCTCACCCATACCCTGCACTACGGCATGGGTGTATTCGAAGGGGTGCGCGCCTATCATGCGGAACAGGGGACCGCGATCTTTCGCCTTGAGGAACACACCGAGCGCCTGTTCCGCTCCGCGCATATCCTCGGCATGGAGATGCCTTACGACCGGCAGACCCTGAATCAGGCTCAGCTGGCGGCGGTGCGGGAGAATCATCTCGACTCAGCCTATATCCGGCCGATGTGTTTCTACGGTTCCGAGGGAATGGGGCTGCGGGCAGACAATCTCAAGGTGCATTGTATGGTCGCGGCCTGGGAGTGGGGCTCCTATCTGGGGGCGGAGAACATGGAGAAAGGGATCCGTATCCGGGTCTCATCCTTCACCCGTCACCATGTGAATATCACCATGTGCCGGGCCAAGGCCAACGGCAACTACATGAACTCGATGCTGGCCCTGAAAGAGGCGCTGGACGGCGGCTACGACGAGGCCCTGCTGCTGGATGCCGAGGGATATGTGATGGAGGGCTCAGGTGAAAATATCTTCATCGTGCGTGACGGGATTATCTACACCCCTGACCTCACCTCGGCGCTCGATGGCATCACCCGCAAGACGGTGCTTGAACTGGCCGGCGAACTGGGCATCCCGGTCGTCGAGAAGCGCATCACCCGGGATGAGGTGTATATCGCCGATGAGGCTTTTTTTACCGGCACCGCAGCGGAGGTCACCCCGATTCGCGAGGTGGACAACCGGCGTATTGGCGATGGTTCCCGCGGGCCTGTCACCGAGCAGCTGCAGCGACTCTATTTCGATCAGGTTCATGGCCGTCGGGAGACTCACCCGGAGTGGCTGGCGCTGGTATGATTTTTTCTGAAGCGCTGAATAAAGCCATACCCGGCTTTCTCAGCGCACACATCTGACCTCCAGGGACGGAGGAAATGCAAAAGGATTGCCAGGAGCAATCCTTGTCCTGTATCGCTGGAAAGTCTGGTTTAATCAGATTTTCCTTAGAAAGTTAGGAGTGAGGTTCATGTCCCAAGCCAATGCCCAGATTCCAGAGCAGGATATCATCAAGGTAAGCCGCAATGACCTGCCGCTGAGCTGCCCGCGCCCGGGAGATTCACTGGCCGCGATGCACCCCAAAGTCTATCTGCCGATTGAGAAGCGCGGCACGGTGACCTGTCCCTATTGCGGAGCTCGCTACCAGCTGACCGACTGACAGGTTTGTCTCAGCCTTCGAAGCGATAGCCCAGCGCATCGCAGTCACGCTTGAAAGTGTTACCCACCCGTTCAGCGAGGTCGTCGCTGTAGTAACTGCGAAAGTCCTTTTTGCGGTCTGTGGCCTTGCGTTTGTGGGGCAGTTGCAGATCGCTGACCCCAAGCGTATTACAGATCTCCCTGAAATCATCCGCCAGGTTTTCATAGTGCCCGATAAAATCCACCTGCAGATTACCCTGTAGATCGATCAGGTAGTCCAGTTGTGACTGAATCGAGGTGTCGATGTGGTACTGGTAGGGGCGTTCCGGGTCCAGTTTCCAGCGCATGAACTGCTCGAAGTCCTTGATCTGCGTCATCAGATGGGGCCGTTCCCGGCGGATGTGATGGTAGGAGCTGACCTGCAGATCCCAGGGGTTGCGCACTATGGCGAATTTGTAGAGCCCCTGGAAAAACGCCTCGGGCAACATCTCTTTGGCGGCAATGATGCGGGAATGGCGCGGAAATTTACTGCCGATTCTATGTCCGGAGAGGTGGCTGAAACGGGAACAGAGAAACTGCGGATAGTACCAGGGATCGCGCCATCTCAACGGTTGCAAGGCCGCCCGCACGCTGGTGCCGCCGGTCTTGGCGATATGCACAAACAGAAAATTATACTTGATCGATAACAACATCAGGCTTGGCTCTATTCCCAGAATCTTCAGATAGTTGGAGGCGCTGGTCTCCACCTCGTATTCTCGCACGGCATGCCGCAGGCTGTCGCCGTCAGGCGGGTTGTCGAGCACTTGCGCCATGGCGGAGGCGAGGGACTCCCAGTCACCCACCGGCACCAGGGGTGCAATGCGCCCGCCGTCCAGGATCTCCTGCGGACCGCTCGGGCAGTTGGTGGCAACCACCGGGATGCCCAGGGTCATCGCCTCGGTGAGCACGTTGGGTGAACCCTCCCAGCGGGAGGAGAGGACGAACAGCGCCGCCCTGGCCATATAGGCGTAAGGGTTGTCGGTGAAACCGGGAAGATCGATATCGTCGGCAGATCCCCAGTTCCTCAGCCAGGGCATGCAGCTTCTCCCGTTGCCGGCCGTCTCCAAGAATGATCAGGCGGCAGTGGCGGGACTCCCGGAGTTTCGCAAAGGCGCGGATCAGGGTGGCGAAATCCTTTTGCACGGTCAGTCGGCCGGCCCCGAGAATGACTGGAACCTCAAGCTGCTGGAGCCAGGGGTGGGGCGCCGGCTGCCGGGCCAGCTCATGCAGTCTCGGTGTCAGCACCGGATTGCGCACCACGCTGATCCGCTCGGGCTGCGATGCCGGAGACGGCCAGGGTATCCTGCTTCACGCCTTCCGAGACCGCAATGATGTGGTCGAAAGAGGGATAGAGGAGGCGAATCGGCAGACCTCTCAGCCAGCGCTTCAGCCCGGAGCGATGCGCCAGGGCGGCGGACAGATTGGTGCCGAGCCTGACCACGATGCGGGTCTCGACGCCGGAGAGCAGCCGGGCAAGCACCGCCAGGCGTCCGGCGCGGTCCTTGGCCACCAGCATGGCGGCGGGACGGATGGCGCGCAGATAGCGTATCAGGGGCAGCAGACTGGTGGCGGTGTGCCGGCTGCCCAGTCTGATGATCTTGATGGATGGGATGGATCTCCTGCAGATGCCTGCTGGAGGTGCGGATCAGCACCAGGTGGACCTGCAGTCCTCGATTGGCAAAGGCATTCAGCAGATTCAGCGAGCATGCGCTCCACGCCCCCCTCGCCGGAGAAGGAGGCGAGCACCGCGAGGTCGGGCTGGCCTGGGTCACCGGGTGCCTATCCAGTCCAGCGGGTTCTCCCTGGGTGAGGGGATGGCCCCGGGTTGATCGATGAACAGGCGGTGCCAGATGGCGAACTGCATCAGGCCGTACAGCTCCCGCGTGGCGCTGCCCTTGCTGGCCTGTTCCTGCACCAGATGCCTGACTCCTTGCGGATTGAACCACTCCTGGATGGCCCGGTCCGCCACCAGCCGATGGCCCAGTTCAGAGAGAAATTTACCGGTAAGCCACTCCCCAACCGGCACATGGAAACCGCGCTTGGGCTGGAACAGGTGCTTTTTCGGCAGGTGCTGTTCGGCCCAGCGTTTGAGAAACCATTTGCCCTGATGGCCGTGCAGTTTCAGCCTGTCTGGCAGGGATAGTCCGAATTCCACCACCCGGTGGTCGAGCATCGGCACCCTCGCCTCCAGGCCGAAAGCCATGGTGATGCGGTCCGCTTTTACCAGCAGGTTGTCGGGCAGACCGGTCACCAGGTCGGTGTATTGGCGCTTGGTGCAGACAGACCAGTCCGGCCTGCGCGTCCTGATAGGCCTGCCTGAATGGGGTGCGGGTCTCCTCCAGGTGGAGCTGCAGGGCCGGCGAAAAGACCTGCCGGGGATACTTTGCCCCGCCAGTGTCCACGGGTGCGAAAGCCACCGGTGCCGGGCCGCAGCAGGGACTTCAAGCGGTCCTCGAAGGTCTGGCGATAACGCCGATAGCCGGCGAAGACCTCATCCCCGCCTTCGCCGGTGAAAATCACCTTGAGGGACTGGGCCGCTGCCTCGGAAAGCGCGGCCAGGGGCAGGGAGGCATAGTCCCGCATCAGGTCATCGCAGGCCCAGGTGGTATGCACCAGGCGCTGCAGCAGGTCATCCGCGCCAAGCTCGAGGCGCTGGTGTTCGGTGGAGAACTGCTGCGCCAGCTGGCTGGCGGTATCCAGTTCGTCCTGCATCTTACTGTCGCGGAAACCGACGGAAAAGGTCTGAATGGGCTGGTCCTGCCAGCGTTCCAGCATCGCCAGCAGCACGGCGGAATCGACGCCGCCGGAGAGGAACAGCCCATAGGGCACATCCGAACGGATGTGTTCGGTGAATACCTGACGGAAAAGATTATTGAACTCCTCCTGGGCCTGGGGGAATTGAATCTTGCGCGGTGCGGCCTGCTGGGGTCGCCAGTAGATGTTCCGGGTGATCTTCAGCGAGCGGTCGATACTCAGGGCCTCACCGGGCAGCAGGCGCTCTATGCCCTGGAAGATCGTCTCCCGGCCGGTGATAAACTGGTTTTGCAGAAAGTCCGCCAAGGCCTGGGAGCGGATTTCCGGCATCCTGGGAAGCTGCGGCAGCAGCGCCTTGATCTCCGAGGCGAAGATAAAACGGTCCGGCAGCCGGGCATAGTAGAGCGGTTTGATTCCCAGGCGGTCCCGGGCCAGCAGCAGCTTGCCCTGCTCTGCATCCCACAGAGCGAAGGCGAACATGCCGTTAAGCCGCTGCAGTCCGGTGTCGCCCTCCTGTTGATAGGCATACAGGATCGATTCACAGTCGGAGTGAGTCTGGTAGCTGGCGCCGTTTGTCTCCAACCTGCTGCGTAACTCGGGATGGTTGTAGATCTCTCCATTGGCCACCAGGGCCAGTTTGCCGTAGTTGGCGAACAATGGCTGATCCCCGCCTGACAGGTCGATGATGGAGAGGCGGGTATGGGCCAGGCCGAGCGGGCCGTCACAATAGATGCCCGAGGAGTCAGGTCCGCGGTGTGCGAGCAGATCCGTAAACCGCTCAAGGATATCCGGTGTGGCTTGTTTGTTTTTCAGTAACAGTCCGGCGATACCACACATCTCAGCTTTCCCTTTCAGGGGGTGAAAAGTCTATGATGCCAGCCCCATGGCCTGAAGGTAAGCATCAGTTGCCGCACTGATCGTGTATGGCCGGGCGGCAAGGCGCAACTGATCTGGCGGCAGTGGGTTATCGAGCACGTTCTGCATCGTCCTGGCCAGCGCTGCACTATCCCCAACCGGGACCAATGGTCCGAACCGTCCATTTTGGAGAATCTCCGCCGGACCGCTGGGGCAGTCGGTGGAGACTACGGGCGTGCCTACGGCGAGGGCCTCAATCAGCACAAATCCCAGACCTTCCCAGCGCGAGGTGAAGGCGAAGAGATCGGCATGGGCCATGTAGGCATAGGGCGAGTCGACAAAACCGGGGAATGCCACATCATCAGCTATCCCCAGTTTGCTGGCGAGTTCCAGCAGGCTCGCGCGGCGCTTGCCACGTCCCAGAATCATCAGGCGGCAGGGTCGCTTCTGGTGGAGCAGGGCGAACGCCTGCAGCAGGGTTGCAAAATCCTTGCGTCCACAGAGTTCTCCCACACTCATTATGAGAGGGGCGTTTTTGTCCCTGAACCAGGGGTGGTCCGGCACTGGCAGCTGCTCCTGCAGCAGGCTGTCGGGAATGACCGGGCTTGGAACTACCGTTATCCGATTGCGTGCAAGACCGGTATAGCGACTCATATCGTCCGCCACGCCTTCAGAGGTGACAATGATGTTGTCAGCGAAAGGATAGAGCTTGCCCATCGAGTTGCGTTGCAGCCAGCGCTCGAAAACACTGCGATTTTTCAGGTCGATGGAGATCGTGGTGCCGGAACTCAGCACCAGGCGAGTGGGAACGCGCGCCAGAAAACGCGCCAGCAGGGCGGTTCGATTGACGCGGTCCTTGTCAGACAAAAGCACCGCCGGCCGCTGCTGACGCAGGTAGTTGATCAGCGCCGGCAGGCTGCTGTAGGTATGCCGGGTTCCCAGATCGATGATGTTGATGCCGGCAGGCGGCTGATCCAGCCATGGGCCATGTTTTCTGACGTGCAGCAGATCAACAGCATAACCACGCTGAGCGAGTTCCGGCAGCAGATGCTGCATGGCCCTGTCAACTCCGCTGTGGCCGGAAGTGGCAAGAAAAAAGGCGATTTTTTGCTGGGTTTGTTGCAAGGGAGTGGCTTTTCTATGCTGAGGTCCGGGGGTGCTTCAGCAGCTGTGAAATCTTCACCGCAACTGCCTGGATGCTCTGTTGCGAAAAATTCTTCCAGGAGCCATGAGTAAAATAGCAATGCAAGAGGTAGTAGAGGAGCCGTTGTGTTTTTTCTTTATCTACAGGGGTGGATAGGGCTGTTTTGATGGCCTGTGGAAGGTGGGACAAATCGTCTACATGATGCACGACCCCAGGGACATTATAAAAGTTATCACCCAGGGTGATGACCGGTTTTTCATGGATCAGTGCTTCCACGCCGACTGTTGAATTGATTGTGATAATCAGGCTGGCGGACTGAATCAGTTGGTTGGAAGGATAATCCTTGAGGAAGATGACATCAGGGTAACGCTCAACCAAATTCGTGTAGTCGACATTATTTACGTCGGCGGGGTGGAGTTTGACCACGATTTTATAATCACCGGCGACGGCCTTTACCGCGGCATGACAGTTGGAGAGAAACAACTCCATATCGTTGCCAACGAGTGGAGAATAGAGCAGTAGCTGGCTGTCTTTGACCACCTGGAAGGGTATGAAGATAGTTTTATCGGGCAGAATGCCGGGGTCGGACGGAATGTTTCTATTCAGGCTTTTCGGTGTTTTAAAATCGGTTTCCAGGAGGTTGTTGAGTTCGCCGGAGATTCTCGCAGACCATGCTGGCTTAACCTTGCTTGGGTTTTTGGCATATTCAACAGGGGTGTTGTTTCGGTAGGCGTCGATGAGTTCCCTGAGTTGCCGCAGCTTGGCGGCTTCTAAAACGACAGACCGATACGCCTTTGCTATTTTAGCCGTGATCGACGATGCCTGATTCACGCCCTCAGTGTCCAGCTGGATAGTGTTGTAAAAATATCCGTTTTCTCCAAATACTGTTTTCAGCCCCTTAACCTGCGCGAGAAAAATTGCGGTGCTTGATACAAGACCACTGCCATTCCAGAGGAAAATGGCATCGATCTGCTGTTGCTCAAGAAATGTTTTCAGTGAGGGGTAGATTCGGCTGAGTTTGGTTGTCAGTTTTTTATAATCAGAATTTTCCGCCAATATTTTTTTGTTGAAGATGGTGTTTTTAATCTCATCCGGAATATCGGTTGGATTCTGTAAAGTCTGTGGTTGGGGATATACGGCAAGTCCCAAGCGGTCAGCAAGGCTCCAGGGTTTCGGCTTGGTGCAATAAAAGTAGGCCGAGATTTCAGGCTCCAGTGCTTTGGCTACTTCTGAAAAAAAACTTACAAGATTGGTTCCCAGATCAATAAACGCAATGTTAATCATGTATCAATTCAGCAGTCAGATTTTGTATCATTTGTCGGAAAAGCTTTTTCTATCCGGAGCTTGATTACCATATAATGCTTTTTGGACTCCTGAGTGATCGAGTTTTTGCGCGGGAGGTTGCCTTGCAGTCCATCATCAGCCGTCAATGGTATCAAGAACTTGTCAGCCGGGACAAAACATCCTTTCAGCATTGTCATTATTCGCCTCAGCGCGATTGGCGATATCGTGTTTGCATCGCCATTAATCAGTGCGCTGCGTCAGCGATATCCCGAGGCGCATATAGCCTGGCTGGTGCAGTCGGAGCAGCGCGCATTACTGGAACACAATGCTGATCTCGATGAGGTGATCGTCTGGCCGCTCAGCCATTGGCGCGGGCTCTCAAAGCGGGGGCAGTGGCGGGAGCTGGGATCAGAGATTCTGGCGTTTTCGGCGGCTGCTGCGCACTCATCGGTTCGAACTGGCGATTGATCTTCAGGGACTGATGAAGAGTGGTTTTCTGGCCTGGCTGACTGGCGCTAAACAACGTATCGGCCTGGGTTCCAGGGAAGGCAGCCAGTGGTTGATGACGCGGGTGATCGAGCGCGGTGGAGAGTCGAAGCGCATCGGCTCCGAGTATCTCTATCTCGCGCAGCAACTGGGCCTGCCTGCTGAACCTTTCGAGATGCAGGTCGCTCTCAGCGAGTCTGACGAGCAATACGCCAGGGGCCTGATCGAAGCAGAGCATTTGGAAGCGGGTTATCTGGTTGTCTGTCCATTTACAACCAGGCCTCAGAAACACTGGATTGAAGAGTACTGGATCGAATTGATACCTCGTCTGCAAGCGTGGTATGGGATTTCGGTTGTCATGCTTGGTGGTCCAGGGGACAAAGATGCTGCAGACCGAATTAGCAACAGACTGACCGCCAACGTAGTCAATCAAGTGGGCGTTACAAGCCTACGGCAGGCCGCCGCATTGATCAAACACTCCGCCTTGCTGATCGGCGTGGATACCGGTCTGACCCATATGGGCATAGCCTTCAACCGCCCCACGATCTGCCTGTTTGGCTCCACCTCTCCCTATCTGGACACCAGGCACGACAACGCGCTGGTGCTCTACCATAAGCTGGATTGCTCGCCCTGCAAACGCAATCCAACCTGTGATGGCCGCTTCGATTGCATGCGCGCCATCACGGTTGATGAGGTGCTGGAGCAAGCGAAGAGTCTGCTGACGCTTGAGGACAGTACCGCATGAAGGTCTTGCATGTGGAGTCGGGCCGCCATCTCTATGGTGGCGCCTTGCAGGTTGTCTACCTGATCGAAGGTCTGGAACAGCGCGGCGTCGAGTGCGTGCTGGTGTGTCGAGTTGGCAGTGCGATTGCGGACAGACTCAGGAACCGGGTCAGCCACTTGCATGAGATATCCATGGGCGGCGATCTGGATCTGGGGCAGATCTGGCGGCTGAGGCGGATTATCAAGCTGGAGCGCCCCGACATCGTACACCTGCACAGCCGCCGCGGCGCGGAGATCATGGGGGGGCTGGCGGCGCGCCTGGCGGGGGTGAAGGTGGTGCTCTCCAGAAGAGTCGACAATCCGGAGCCGCCGATCTGGGTGGGCTGGAAATACCGGCTCTATCAGCGGGTGATCACCATCTCCGAGGGGATCTATCGCGTGCTGCTGGATGAAGGAGTGGAGCAGGCCAGGCTGGCCTGTGTGCGCAGCGCCATCGACCCTGAATCCTGCGAGCTGGAGTGTGACCGGACCTGGTTCCGCGAGGCCTTTGGGTTGCGCGAAAGTACCACGACCCTGGCGGTGATCGCCCAGCTTATTCCGCGTAAGGGGCATCGTTTTCTGATCAATGCCATGCCGGAACTGCTCGATTCCTTTCCGGATCTGCGGCTCCTGGTCTTTGGACAGGGAGCGCTGCAGGATGAATTGAAGCGGCAGGTGGATGAGATGGGCCTGCAAGCAGCAATCACCTTCGCCGGATTCAGAGCAGACCTTACGAGGATTCTTCCCTGTCTCGACCTGGTGGTGCACCCGGCGCTGATGGAAGGGCTGGGTATCTCCCTGCTGCAGGCGGCGGCAGCCGGGGTGCCAATCGTGGCGGTGAATGCCGGGGGCATGCCGGAAGTGGTGCAGGATGGTTACAACGGCCTGCTGGTGCCGCCGGGAGATACCCCGGCGCTGTTGCAGGCCATCAGCCGGTTGTTGTCAGACCGGCCGTTGATGATGCGCATGGGGCAGGCGGGCAGGGTGCTGGTGGGCAGAGAATTCTCCGTCGCCCGCATGGTGGAAGGTAATCTGCAGGTCTACCGGGAGCTTTGCGCTGCCGATGGATAAGATTCACAGCCTGCAGATCGTCGGCAGCAAGGCCTTTGGCGGCGCCGAGCGCTGGTTTCAGCGTTTTTCCCTGGCCCTGGCGGAACTCGGGCATCCGACAGAACTGGTGGTGCGTCAAGGCTATGCCCTGGATAAGGATATCTGGCAGGGCCTGCGTCGTCATGCCATGCCGATGCGAACCGTCTGGGACCCCTGGTCGCGCCGGGACATCTCCCGCCTCATCCATCGTCTGCAACCGGATATCGTGCAGACTTATATGGGGCGGGCAACCCGCCTGACCCGTCTGAAGAGCGGTACAGGTCCGGTGCATGTCGCACGGCTTGGGGGTTATTACAAGCTTGATGGTTATCGCCATGCCCATGCCTGGATTGGCAATACCAAAGGGATCTGCGCTTACCTGCTGGAACACGGGTTTCCTCGGGAGAGGGTTTTCCATATCTATAATTTTTTTGAGCCTCCCGCCTTGGCGGGAGAGATCGCGCAACGTGCGGCATGGGGTATTCCTGAGGATGCCCGGGTGATGATGACGCCCGGCCGCATGATACCGGTGAAGGGGCAGCAATATCTGTTGCAGGCCATGAGCCACCTGCCTGGAGAAATAGCCGGGCGTCCGCTGTGGCTGGTGGTGCTGGGTGATGGTCCGCTGGCGGCATCGCTGCAGGCTCAGGCACGGCAGCTGGGCCTGGCTGAACGGGTGGTCTGGGCGGGCTGGCAGGCGGATCCGGCCCCGTTTTACCGGCTGGCGGATCTGATCGTCTTTCCTTCCCTGGACAGGGAGACCTTTGGCAACGTGATCCTCGAGGCCTGGGGTTTCGGCAAGCCTCTGGCGACCACCGCGTTTCGCGGCGCCCGGGAGATCGTGCGCCATGCTGAAGACGCGCTGATGACGCCCTGTGAGGAACCACGGGCCCTGGCGGCTTCCATCCGGCAGTTGTGTGAGGATGCCGAATTGGCGCGATCATTGGTGGCAATGGGTCGGCGGCGCTTGACGCAGGACTTCTCCAGGTCGGAGATCATGCGACAATACATCGAACTCTATACTCGATTGGTCGGCTGATACTCTTACCCCAGATGCATAACTCAATCTCCATCCTTATGTACCATCAGGTAGGCGATTTTCCCGCCATGCGGACGCACCGTTCCACCTATTGCCACTATCGCCGGTTCCAGGCGCAGATGGCATTCCTCAAACGCTTTAGATTCAATCTGCTGAGTCTGGATGAGGTGCTGGCCTGTCTGCATGGGGTTCAACCGATTCCTCCCAGGGCGGTGGCGCTCACCTTTGACGACGGTTATGAGAATTTTTACGAATATGCCTGGCCGGTGCTGCAAAACTACGGTTTTCCATCCATGGTCTACCTGCTCTCCGGACTGCTGGGAGAGGCGTCGAGCTGGTTTGCGCAGGATGGCAGGGAAACCCCGCCCTTGATGGACCGGGAGCGCATTCTGCAATTACGCGAACAGGGAGTGGATTTCGGCTCCCATGGAGTCAGTCACGTGAAACTCGCCGAGGTGGATGCCGCGAAAGTGCAGCGGGAGGTCAGCGACAGCAAACAGCAACTTGAGCAGTTGTTGGGCGAGGAGGTGGGCCACTTCTGTTACCCCTATGGCAGCCATGACATGACCGCGCTGGAGGCGGTAGAGGCAGCCGGCTATCGCTCCGCCGTTACCTGTCAACGGGCGGCCGCCACCCCACAGTTCGATCCGCTGCTGCTGCCGCGCAAGGCGATCTCCTACGGCGATAACCTGGCCGGCTATTTCTGGAAACTGGCGATGAAAGACAAACCCAAGGGCGAGCCGCTGCGCTGGCGCAGTTAACCCCAAAGTTGCATCAGGGGAAATGATGATCGTGCCGAGGTGGGTGTTCTCAGGTGAATTTATAATCGTGTCAATAGCCTGCGCTATTGATGAGAGCAGAAATATCGCCTGAGGGCAGCCAGATTGGTGTGAGAGCGCGTCCAGCAGGTGGCTGGGTGTACTTCGTGAATTGCTAATGCGCTCAAAATGTCAGGTGTATTCAGTAAACTATCAACAAGTTGCTGTGTCCAGGTGCAACTTTGAGGTTAGTAAGGATCGGGCAGGCCTTTGCGCTTCTTGAAGCGGCGGTGAATCCACAGATATTGCTCCGGAGCGAGGCGCACGGCCTCCTCGATCAGTCCGTTGATGCGCCCTGCATCAGCCTGCGGATCATCGCTGGGAAAATTCTCCAGGGGCGGGTGGAAGACCAGGCGGAAGCCCTGACTGCCGGGCAGCCGAAAGCAGTTGAACATCAAGACCGGGGCGCGGGAGATCTTGGCCAGGCGCGAGGTGCCGGTGTGGGTCGCGGCCGGTACCCCGAAAAACGGCGCCAGGGTGCTGCTGGGGCCTTTGTAACTCTGGTCTGTGGCGTACCAGATCGGATGGTTGCTTTTCAGCGTGCGCAGGGTCGTGCGGATATCCTCGCGGGGAATGGCGGCGATAAAGTTGCGTTGCCGATTGCGGCTGAACGCCCATTCCACGACCGGATTCTCATGCCGACGATACATCACGGCGGTCGGGTGACACAGAATAAACAGGCGTCCGGATATCTCCAGATCGGTAAAGTGGCTGCCGAGCAGCAGGGCGCCCCGGCCCTGCTCCAGGCACTTTTGCAGATTCTCAAGCCCCTCGACCTGTAGCAGGGGCCGCAGTTTTGTATCGCTCGCCCACCAGGCGAATCCGGTCAGTAGGATACCGATGCCGAGGGCCTCGAAATGGGCCTTGACCAGATTATCCCGCTGCGCGCGACTCTTTTCCGGAAAACAGAGGCCCAGATTCACCTCGGCAATATGTCTGCGACGCCTGGCCAGATGATAGACAAGCCCGCCAAGCAGGGATCCCAGGCTGAGTGTGAGGCGGTATGGAAGGAGCCTCCCCGTCAGCCACAGCAGGAGTAATCCGAACCAGCTGGGCCAGTAGCGGGGTGCGGCGATATGGATTTTTTTTCGCTGTGCCATCAAGCTAAGAATCGAGTGAATCCGGGATTTTTCCTTGTTCAGTCTTGACTGGGCCCCTAATATAAGCCGTTTAAAGACGATTTGTTAACTGTTTGATGCAATTTCAACTTCCGGATTTCAAGTCCGCCAGGGTGCTGGTCGTGGGTGACCTGATGCTGGACCGCTATTGGCAGGGTCCAGCAGCAAGAATTTCGCCGGAGGCCCCGGTGCCGGTGGTGCGGGTGGATGAGACCGAGGAGCGTCCCGGCGGTGGCGCGAATGTGGCGCTCAACCTGACCAGTCTCGGGGTCAACGTGGTGCTGGGCGGTTTGGTCGGCGACGATGAAGCCGGCAGATCCCTGGAGCATCAGCTAGAGTCAGCCGGCGTGAATTGCCTTTTTCAACGTGAAGCCTCGCTGCCGACGATCACCAAACTGCGGGTGCTCAGTCAGCATCAGCAGCTGATCCGCCTCGATTTTGAGAGACCATTCCATGCAGTGGATGTCACGCCCATGGAAGCGGATTGTCTGGCGGAACTCAATGCCTGCAGTACGCTGATTCTCTCGGATTATGCCAAAGGCACGCTGCAGAATCCCCAGGGCTTCATTCGGGCTGCTGCACAGCAGCGCATTCCGGTATTGGTGGATCCGAAAGGCAGTGATTTCGAACGGTATCGGGGTGCGACACTGCTGACGCCCAACTTGCGGGAGTTCGAAGGGGTGGTGGGGGTCAGCGCAACGGATCAAGAACTCATCGACAAGGGCGAAACGCTGCGCCGGAAACTGGATCTGCAGGCATTGCTGATCACACTCAGCGAACGCGGGATGCTGTTGCTGCAGGAGGGGCGCAATGCCTTGCACCTGCCGACCCGTGCGCGCGAGGTGTTCGATGTGACCGGTGCGGGCGATACGGTGATTGCGGTGCTGGCGGCAGGGGTGGCGGCAGGCATGGAGTTATCAGAGGCGGCTGGCCTGGCCAATCTCGCCGCCGGCCTGATGGTGGGTAAACTGGGCGCCGGCAGCGTGACTCCGGAGGAACTGAAGGGGGCGTTACGTCAGCACGGCGACTGGAGCAGCATTCTCAGTCGGGAAGAACTCAAACAGGCGATCCGGGAGGCCCGTTACCAGGGCGAACGGATCGTGATGACCAACGGTTGTTTCGATATTCTGCACGAGGGACATGTCAGCTACCTGCAACAGGCCCGCAAGCTGGGTAACCGCTTGATCGTTGCAGTGAATGATGATGATTCGGTGCGGCGTTTGAAGGGCAATGGCCGGCCGGTGAATGCCCTGGCGCAGCGCATGGCGGTGCTGGCAGGCCTGGCTTCTGTGGACTGGGTGGTGTCGTTCAGCGAAGACACGCCGGAGGCGCTGATTTGTGAAGTCGTCCCCGATCTGCTGGTGAAGGGGGGAGACTACCAGCCGCAGGAGATAGCAGGCTACGACTGCGTGGTGCGCAACGGTGGCGAGGTCAGGGTGCTCGGCTTCCTCGCCGGCCACTCGACCAGTCGCATCGTGGATGCGATCCGCGGGGGTGATTTATGAGCCGGCGCCTGGGTGCCGGTTCTTTAGAGGTTGAGATGGTTGATCTGAGATGAGCGGTCGGGAACTCTACCTGCGTCTGCTCCGGCAGGTGCGCCCCTACTGGCGCGAATTCGCCGGCGGCCTGTTTACCATGGTGATATTGGCGCTGACCGAACCGGCGGTGCCGGTGCTGATGAAACCCTTGCTGGACGGAAGTTTTGTCGAGAAGGATCCTGAAATCATCTTCTGGTCTCCTATTCTGCTGCTGCTATTGTTCTCGATTCGCGGCGTGATGAACTTCATCAGCAGTATTGCTTTCGAGTGGGTCTCGGGGCGCGTGGTGCTTGATCTGCGAGTCGGTTTGATCGAACGGATCCTCTCCCTGCCGAACAGCTATTTCGACGCCAACTCCACCGGCAATATCATCTCCAAGGTGACCTACAATGTGGAGCAGGTCACCATGGCCGCCACCAAGGTGCTGACTATCCTGGTGAAAGACACCCTTGTGGTGCTTGGCCTGCTGGCCTATATGCTCTATCTCAACTGGTTGCTCACCCTGGTGATCTTTGCCACTATGCCGGTGATCGTGGTGGCTGTCAGGTTCCTGGCGAAACGCTTGCGCAGGCTGAATCTGGCGCTGCAGGAGACGATGGGCGGGCTGACCCATGTGCTGGAGGAGAGTGTGCGGGGCCAGAAGGTGATCAAGATCTTCGCCGGCCACAAGTATGAAAAGCAGCGCTTCCTGGACCGCGCCAACTGGGTGCGGCGCTACAACTTGAAGAACAAGGTCGCCGGCTCAGCCCACATGCCGCTGGTGGAGTTTATCGGCGCCTTGATGATCGCACTGCTGGTCTATGTAGGCACCCATCAGACGGCCATGGGTCAACTCACAGTGGGCGGTTTTGTTTCACTGATGGTGGCGGTAGGCCTGCTGTTTTCGCCCATCAAACGGCTCACCGGCATCAATCAGCCCCTGCAGCGGGGTCTGGCGGCGGCCCAGACGGTGTTTGCCCTGGTCGATGAGCTGTCAGAGCAGGACTCGGGCGGTATAGAACCACAGGATGTGGCAGGGCGCATTACCTTTGAGCGGGTCACTTTCCGCTATCCAAACTCTGAACGAGCGGTGTTGCGCAGTATCAGCTTCGATGTGGAACCGGGCACCACGGTGGCGTTGGTGGGCCATTCCGGGGGCGGCAAGACGACCATTGCCAACCTTGTGCCCCGCTTCTATCTGCCGAGTGAAGGCCGGGTGCTGATCGACGGGGTGGATATCCAGCAGATGTCGCTCAGCGGGCTGCGGCGAAACCTTTCGTTTGTCGGCCAGGAGTCGGTGCTGTTCGATGACACCATCGCCAACAATATTCGCTATGGCGCAGTGGGTGATGTGACTGAGGAGCAGCTGATTCAGACTGCCAGGGATGCCCATGCGCTGGAGTTTATCGAGATGCTGCCCGAGGGGTTCGATACCATGATCGGTGAGGATGGGGTCAGGCTCTCCGGCGGGCAGAGACAGCGCCTGGCCATTGCCAGGGCCTTGATCAAGAATGCCCCCATTCTGCTGCTGGACGAGGCAACCTCGGCCCTCGATGCCGAGTCGGAACAACTGGTGCAGGCGGCGTTGAATGAAATAACGAAAAATCGCACCACCCTGGTGATCGCGCATCGCCTCTCAACCATCCAGCATGCCGACCGCATTCTGGTGGTCCGCGACGGGACGATTGTCGAAGATGGTCAGCATGACCAGCTCCTGGCGGCGAAAGGCGAGTATTATCAGCTTTGCCGGCATCAGTTCAGCGAAGCGCTGAAGTCCTGAAGCGATGCGGAAACTCTACTCGCTGTTGATTCAGCTACTGATACCGGCGCTCCTGCTCAGGCTTTACTGGCGCGGCTTCAAGTCGCCAAAGTATCGTGAGCGATCGAAGGAGCGACTCGGTTATATCCAGGCTCCACCGAAACCGGGCTGCATCTGGCTGCATGCCGTCTCGGTAGGCGAGGTGCAGGCCGCAGTGTTACTGATCCGACGCTTACTGGAAGACTATCCTCAGCTGCCCATGGTGATAACCACCACCACACCGACAGGCGCGCAGCGGGTATTCGAGTTGTTCGGTGATGAGGTGATCCACCACTATGGGCCGTTCGACGCGCCTTTCATTGTCCGGCGTTTTTTTGATCAGCTTCAACCCAGTCTGCTGATTCTCATGGAAACCGAGATCTGGCCGAACCTGATTCATGAAGCCTACTCACGGGAGGTTCCGACGTTATTGGCGAATGCGCGGCTCTCGGTCCGCTCCGCACAACGCTACCATCGCATCTCCGGGCTGACGCGGGAGACGCTGCAGAAAATCACTTTGATAGCCCCTCATGGTGAGGGAGACGCGGAACGTTTTCGGGCGCTGGGGGCGCGTAACAACCAGGTTGAGGTGACGGGGAGCATCAAATTCGATATTCATTTGCCCGCCAGTCAGCGCGAGCAATCTGAAGTGCAGCGTCGGGCCTGGGGCATTGAGCGCCCCGTCTGGCTGGCGGCAAGTACCCACGAAGGTGAGGAGGAGCAGGTACTGCAGGCGCATAGCCGGATTCGGTCAGTGATTCCGGATTGCCTGCTGGTTCTGGTGCCCCGCCATCCGGAACGTTTTGATCAGGTTGCAGAGTTGTCGAGCTCTTTGGGCTTCACCACAACCCGGAGGTCTGAAAGTCGGAATTGTGGTCCAGAAACAGCCGTTTTTTTAGGTGATACGATGGGGGAGCTGCCGCTCCTGTTCGGTGCATCCGATGTCGCCTTCATCGGCGGCAGTCTGGTGCCCCATGGGGGGCATAATCTGCTGGAGGCTGCTGCTCAGGGGCTGCCTGTGGTATTTGGCCCCCATATGTTCAATTTTACCGAGATCAGCAGACTTTTTTTGACACACCAGGCTGCGCGGCAGGTGACGGACAGTGAAGAACTGGCGGCGGTGGTCACACTCTGGCTGAAGAGCGCGAGTGAGCGCAGCCGCATCGGCGAAAATGGCCGAGCCCTGCTGGACAGCAAGCGGGGCGCCTTACAGAAGCTGATAACGCTGGTTGGGGGCTTGCTGAATCAGCGGAACAGTTGAGAGATTTCACTGAAGTGGGGGTGGCTCGCACCACCCATCCACTCGAAGGCAACCGATTCAGTATTGGTGATTTTCACATTTCCATGACGCATGCGCTGGATCGCATTTTTACGATGTGCGGCGCTTCTGGAGCAGATGGCGTCTTCCACAACGAACACCTGATATCCCCACTGCTGCAAACCTGCAGCGGTCTGAATGATGCAGATATGGGCCTCCAGCCCGACGATCACGATCTGTTTGCGTTTCTCCTCCTGCCCCAGCTGCTCTTCGAATCCCGGCGCGGTACAGCAGGAGAAAGTGAGCTTGTCCTTGGCGACGGTGCCCGGCGGCAGGTGCTGCATGATCTCGGGTATGGTCTCGCCGAGCCCTTTGCCATAGTGTTCTGAGAGAATGATCGGTATGCCCAGCGAGCGGGCGGTCTGACTGAGACGATTGATGTTCGAGACCATCATGTCCCGGTCGGCCTTGGGCATCGCCTTGGTCAGTTTTTCCTGGACATTGACCACCAGCAATTGGGATGTCGAGGCATGGGTAAGGGGTAAACTCACATTTTGTGCGCTCATGATGTTGTCTTCCTCTTTGCGTTGCTCTGGGGAGGGTGCTCAGGCTGAGCACCCTTCCGGTGATGGTTTTCGCTCAAAGATTATTTTGCAACTCAGGTGCTTGGGCGCACCAGTCGTTACACGGGCTTCATGAACTGTGTCTGCAGTCGCTCAAAGGCTGCATGTTTGGATCAGATTCTAGCGCAGTCTTCAGGGTGGACGTTTTCGGTTGCATCAGAACACGAAGACAGCAGGTTGTGCTGCATTGACCAGCGGCGCCAGCTCAGTCTCGATGATGGCCTCGTCCCGATACTGGGTGTCGGAGATTTTGCTTATCAGCAGCGCCTCCATGACTGGGGCAGAGCCGATGATAACGAACAGACGCCCGCCTGACTTGAGCAGCTTACGAAATATTTCCGCCTGTGCAAGGCTGGGCAGTGAGCCGGTTACGGCAATGGCATCGAAGGGTCCGTCTTCGCCCAGGGGGGCTGCCAGGGCGTCAGCGGTGCGCAGCTGGACATTTCGCAGGCCCATTTTCTGCAGCCTTTCAGCGGCTGATGTGCTGAATTCGTCTTGGATGTCGATACTCACCACCTGGCCGGCCAGGTGGGCGAGGCAGGCTGTGAGAAATCCACTGCCGGTGCCTACTTCGAGCACTCTGTCAGTGGGTTGGAGATCCAGGGCCTGCAGCAGCTTGGCCTCCATGCGTGGGAACATCATGTGCTGTCCATGGCCAATCGGTATCTCAATGTCGGCAAAGGCAAGGTGCTGGTACTGTTCCGGTACGAACTCTTCTCTTGGCAGCTCCTCCAGCAGACTCAGGATCTTTGTATCGAAAATCTCCCATGGTCTGATCTGCTGCTCGACCATATTGAAGCGGGCCTGCGCCTTGCTGTCTGCCATCATTGGAATCCCCTGATTTTCCTGTTGGATTGTCGAAGTGATGGCCTAGCGTACGGATTTTGTGCCTTGCAGGCAAGAATTAGCAATGGCTTCTGTTGTTGATTATCCCCATGCGTTTCGCTGGTATAGGACGGGTCGAGGAATTGCATTAGCGACACCCTTCTTTATACTGTGTGCCTAATGTGGGGGTGCCTGAAAATTCGGCGGGCTGAGAGAGACCCTTATGAACCTGAACCGGGTAATGCCGGCGTAGGTGAACCATGACCGAATATCCTGTGGACATTCGCAGCATGGCGAACGACACGCCAAGGAAGGTGTGGCTGGTGGTGTTTTTTTAATTGCTGGAGTTGCGCCAGGGATGGCTAAGAGAGCATTTCTAACGAAATGAAAGAGATACCAGCTAGAGGTGCTGTGCTGATCAGGCGCGGCTGAGAGAAACTCTTAAGACCTGAACCAGATAATGCTGGCGAAGGGAAGCTGAACGCCCATTGCGCTCGTCTTCCCCATACAATGAGGAGAACCATCATGAGCGCCATACCAGAAGATTTCATCAAGAAGACCGCCAGTCTCTCGGAAGAGGTGACCCGGCCCTTTCTCAAGTCCAGGAAGATCTATGTGCAGGGTTCGCGGCCGGAACTTCGGGTGCCGATGCGAGAAATCGAACAGGACCCTACAGCGGCGAGTTTCGGCGCCGAGGAGAATCCGCCGATCACCGTGTATGACACCTCAGGCCCGTTTACCGACCCGCAGCAGAAGATCGACCTGCGGCAGGGCATGCCGGACCTGCGTTCGAAATGGATCGATGAGCGCAATGATACGCAGCAGCTTTCCGGTCCCAGTTCCGAATACGGCGCGGCCCGCCAGAACGATCCGCAGCTGGCCCAGTTGCGCTTCGAGCACATCCATGCGCCGCGCCGCGCCAAACCCGGCAAGAATGTCACCCAGATGCACTATGCCCGCCAGGGCATGATCACCCCGGAGATGGAGTTCGTGGCAATCCGTGAGAATTGCCGCCTGCAGGAGATGCGGGCCGACCCGCGCTACGCGAAGTTGCTGCGCCAGCACGCCGGCGAGCCCATGGGGGCCAAGATCCCGGACGAGATCACCCCGGAGTTCGTGCGCGCAGAGGTGGCGGCCGGCCGCGCCATCATCCCGGCGAATATCAACCATCCGGAGATGGAGCCGATGATCATCGGACGTAATTTCCGGGTCAAGATCAACACCAATATCGGCAACTCGGCCGTCTCATCGTCGATCGAGGAAGAGGTGGAGAAGATGGCCTGGTCGGCGCGCTGGGGCGGCGACACCCTGATGGACCTCTCCACCGGCAAGAACATTCACGAGACCCGGGAGTGGATCCTGCGCAACTCGCCGATGCCGATCGGCACCGTGCCGATCTATCAGGCCCTGGAAAAGGTCAACGGCAAGGCCGAGGATCTTACCTGGGAGATCATGCGCGACACCCTGATCGAGCAGGCGGAGCAGGGGGTCGACTACTTCACTATCCATGCCGGGGTATTGCTGCGCTATGTGCCGCTGACCGCCGAGCGGATTACCGGGATCGTCTCCCGGGGCGGCTCGATCATGGCCAAGTGGTGTCTGGCGCATCACCGGGAGAGTTTCCTGTATACCCATTTCGAGGAGATCTGCGAGATCATGAAGGCCTATGACGTGGCCTTCTCCCTGGGTGACGGCTTACGTCCCGGTTGTCTGGCGGACGCCAATGACGCGGCCCAGTTCGGCGAGCTGGAGACCCTCGGTGAGCTCACCAAGATCGCCTGGGAACATGATGTGCAGGTGATGATTGAAGGGCCTGGCCATGTGCCGATGCAGATGATCAAGGAGAACATGGACAAGGAGCTGGCCGATTGCTACGAGGCGCCTTTCTACACCCTGGGCCCCCTGGTCACCGACATCTCTCCCGGATACGACCACTTCAGCTCCGGCATCGGCGCGGCGCAGATCGGCTGGTACGGCACGGCGATGCTCTGCTATGTGACGCCCAAGGAGCATCTCGGCCTGCCCAACAAAGAGGACGTGCGCGAGGGTATCATCACCTATAAGATTGCCGCCCACGCGGCTGATCTGGCCAAAGGTTTTCCCGGCGCTCAGCTGCAGGACAATGCGATGTCCAAGGCGCGTTTTGAATTCAGGTGGGAGGATCAGTTCGCCCTCAGCCTGGATCCTGAAAAGGCGCGGGATTTCCACGACGAGACCATGCCCCATGACGCCCACAAGGTGGCGCACTTCTGCTCCATGTGCGGGCCGCACTTCTGTTCCATGAAGATCACCCAGGATGTGCGCGAATATGCCCGCGCCCAGGGTATTTCAGAGGTCGACGCACTGAAACAGGGAATGGATGAGAAGTCTGTGCAGTTCAAGCGGCAGGGCGCTGAAATCTACAAAGAAATTTGATTGGTTCCTGAGTCAGAGGCCGCATGAAAAAACACACCATACCCCTGCTGGCGTCTGGCATCGGCGTACTGCTGGCGATAGCGCTGGCCCGTTCCGGGGTGAGCAGCAGTGAACCCCTGCTGCCTTTGTTGACCCTGCTCTTCATGTGTGAATTCGGTTTTGTGTTGACGGCAGTCGGCGCCTGGATCGGCGTCCGGGCATGGCTGGTGGATCGAGGCAAGTTAGGGATACTGCTGCCGGCCATCAGCTGTCTGTTGCTGGCGCTCGCTTTTCTGTATGTGGGTCTGGGTCTGTGGGGTAGAGTTTCCCCTGCCTGACATGCGCCTTGACCGCTACCTCAGCAGTGTAACGGTGCTCAGCCGTTCCCAGGCCCGGCAAGCGATTCGCTGCGGACGGGTGAGGGTGAATGGCGCGATCGTAAAACAGCCATCAACGCTTGTGCCTGAAGGGGGCGAGGTAAGTCTTGATGGCGCGAAGGTAGCTCGTCCGGGTTATCGTTACTTCATATTGAACAAGCCACAAGGCTATGTATGTTCCACCCACGACAAGCACAACAGTTCTGTGCTGGAGCTGCTGCATGAGCCTGTCCTGGCGGGCCTGCACTTCGTGGGCCGCCTCGATATCGACACCACCGGTCTGGTGTTGATCACCGATGACGGCGCATGGTCACATCGGATTTCCGCGCCGCGACGGAAGTCCCCCAAGACCTATCTTGTCACTCTGGCTGAGCCGCTGACCGAGGAGCAGGCCAGCAGGCTGAGGGCGGGTCTGCTGTTGCGCAATGAGAAGCTTCCGACTCAGCCGGCTGAACTGGAGTCTATTTCAGAAACTCAGCTCAGGCTGAGCATTACAGAAGGCCGGTATCATCAGGTGAAACGGATGATGGCTGCGGTAGGCAACCGGGTGATTGCTCTGCACCGAGAGTCGGTGGCGTCCCTGGTGCTGGAGCCTGAACTTCAGCCAGGCCAGTATCGTCGATTGACTGCAGCGGAAGTCGCTGCCGCAGTTCAGGATTAGTTTCGCGCCTCGTAGTGATAATTATCATTTTGATTTAACGAGAAATAATGACATCAGGCGCCCGATGAAACCGCCCATGCAAAGTCAAAGGGTGACAATCATGCGCACTGCATCCCAGCGGATGCCGGCGGCCTGCAGATGCTTGTGCAGGGCCAGCCCCTGGGCCTGGAGGGCCTCGACCTCTTCGGTTCTCACGTTCGGGTTATGACGCTGGAGCGCAATCATGCGCTGAATCTCGTCGGTATAGTGCTCCATCATCTGCTTCTCCGCCTGATTGATCAGCTCAGGGGTTTCCTGCTGTGCAGTCTGCTTGGCGATACTGGCCAGGTTGCGGATCTGCTGTCGGTACTGCCGGATGACCGGTGCGACGGTCTGGGCATCGAGCGGTCTCCCGCCATCAGTGAGTTCATCACAGCTGAAGAGGTGCTCCAGGCGTTGCCCTTTCTCGTTGACCAGTACGCGAATCAGGGTGGGGGGGAGAAATCGACCGGCCTGCAGGCTTCGAGGCGCCACACAGTGCAGCACGAAAAGCCCTTCCAGGAGTAACTGGCCCGAAGCGAGAGCGGGGTGTTTTAAAGCGATTGCACAGCTGTTGCCGGCTTCCTGGTTGACCACCAGTTGCATGGCTTCGGTGACCATGGGATGTTCCCAGGTGATGAATTGCCGGTCTTCGTGGGCGAGTGCGGTGGACCGGCTCAAGGTCAGTGTCAGGCCGTCATCGCTCAGGCCGGGAAAGCTGTTGGCTGTTACCTGTTCACCCGGACGGATAATAAAACTGTTCAGACCCAGTACTTCACTCTCCACGTTGAAGCTGTTGAAGAGCCGGTTCATGTATATCTTCAGGTCAGGATCCTGATCCTGGGTGGTCAGCTCCGAGACCAGATTGCCGGCAGCGGGCTCGCGGCAGGACCCGAGTTCCAGCAGATGATTGCGGCCCTGCTGCAGTCTTTGCTGGGTCTCTTTGACCAGCCCTTGCGTGGTTGTAATGAGCAGATCCACTTCATGCTCCTGCAGATCCTCCTCCAGGGCCTGAAGTAATACCGGCTCCAGTTGTGAGCGGATACTCTGGGCCCCGGGAACATGTTTGCGAAAGGCGTCGAGTCCTTCCTGATACCAGCGCAACATGACTGCCTGCGGTCCCGGATTGAGGTAGGGGACATGAATGCGCACTGTCTCCTGCTGGCCGATCCGGTCCAGGCGGCCGATCCTTTGCTCCAGCAGATCGGGGTCGAGAGGCAGGTCGAACAGCACCAGATGATGCGCGAATTGGAAGTTGCGTCCTTCGCTGCCGATTTCTGAACAGATCAGGATCCGGGCGCCTTCCTCCATATCGGCGAACCAGGCGGCTGCCCGATCCCGCTCCAGGATGCTCATCTGTTCGTGAAACAGCGCCGCGCTGATGCCGGAGCGGACCCGCAAGGCTTCCTGCAGCTCGACCGCCGATGCTGCGTGGGCGCAGATCAACAGCACTTTCGAATCCGGCAGTTGCTGCAGGAACTGGATCAGCCAGTCAACCCGGGGATCCTGTGTCCACCAGTCTTGCTGTGCGCTTTGCTGATAAACAAGCTCAGGTGAAAGTCGTTCTCTGATAGATGTGGATTCGTCTGCTGCGAGATGTAATCCATAGCTGTCTGGAATCTCCAGCGGGTAGGCATGCAATTCCCGTTCTGGAAAGCCGGTAATCCGCGCGCGGGTGTTGCGGAACAGCACCCTTCCGGTGCCGTGGCGATCGAGTAACAGCTGGATCAGCGACTGCCGAGCCTCTTCACGATGCACCGGGTCACGCCCGGGGTCATTCACCAGTTCCAGCAATGGTCTGCTGTCTGCCTCCCCCAGGATATCCAGCAGATGCTGAGTCGAGCGCTCCGGCAGGCTGTCCTGCTGCAGGAGATGCTCCACCGCTTCAGCCACCGGCTGGTAGTTTTTCTCCTCTTCAAGAAACGCCTGAAGATTGTAATAACGGTCTGGATCGAGCAGCCGCAGGCGGGCAAAATGCCCTTCCTGCCCGAGCTGTTCCGGGGTGGCGGTCAGCAGCAGGATTCCGGGGGTCGAAAGCGACAGGGCCTCGACCAGCAGATATTCAGCGCTTGGCGCATCTTCAGACCAGGTCAGATGGTGCGCCTCGTCCACGATCAGCAGATCCCATTCACCCTGCAGCGCCTGTGACAGCCGTTGCGGGTTGTCTTTAAACAGCTTCAGACTGCACAACACCAGCTGTTCCGCATGAAAGGGGTTGTCACCCTGGCCCGACTCCTGAATCGCAGTACAGCGCTCTTCGTCAAGGATGCTGAATTTCAGGTTGAAACGCCGCAGCAGTTCCACCAGCCACTGATGCACCAGCGGGTCAGGCACCAGGATCAGCACCCGGTTGGTCCGTCCAGTGAGCAGCTGATGATGCAGGATGAGGCATGCTTCGATCGTTTTGCCGAGCCCGACCTCGTCTGCCAGTAAAACTCGGGGTGAAGGCCGGTTGGCGACTTCGTGGGCGATATAGATCTGATGCGGAATCAGGTCGATGCGGCCGCCGGCCAGGCCCAGTATGCTGGATTGCTCCAACCGGCCGAGGTGTTCCAGAGTCTGATAGCGCAGATCAAACCAGTGCGCCGCATCGATCTGGCCGGCCAGCAGCCGGTCCTGTGGATTGTTGAAGCGGATAAAATTGCTCAGCTCACCTTCGCTCAGTACTGCCTCGGCGCCGTCACCGCGCCGGCCCCAATAGGTGATCAGGCCGGCCTGTTCTTCGCTGCGGGTGATCTGCAGACGCCAGCCTTCGTGGCTCTCGACCTCGTCGCCTTCGCTGAACATGACCCGGGTCAGAGGCGCATTCTGTACGGCGTAGACACGGGTCTCGCCAGCCGCCATGAAGAGCAGCGTGACGGTGCGGCCTTCGGTCTTGAGCACGGTGCCGAGACCCAGTTCAGACTCGGTGTCACTGATCCAACGCTGGCCGGGAATGAAACTGCTCATGGGGCTTATCCTGCTAAAAGCCAGGGATGATAATGATTTCAGTCAGTGCAGGCTAGACCTGTACACTACCGTCTGATGCGGGAGTTTGGCGTGTATGCTATCGGCTGCCAGCCCATCGGACACTTGAGAATCTTCCGTACGCCTGAATAATAGAGGCAAATTTTCAGACGGGATCATGGTGTTGGAAAAGATATTTGAGGGTGCACTCTGGAATAGCCGCCTGGTTGTGCTGGCGGCTGTGGTGGCGAGCCTGGCGGCGTCTTTTGGGATGTTTTACATGGCATCCGTGGACGCTTTTTACATGATCGGTCATCTACTGCATTATGCATCGCCGGAACTGACTGGAGTAGAAAGGATCAGTCTGCGATCGACCACGGTGACCCATGTGGTTGAGATCGTGGATGGTTATCTGTTGGCGACAGTGTTGCTGATATTCGCCATGGGCCTGTATGAATTGTTCATCAGCAAGATCGATCAGGCTGCAGATAAGGATGAGGCATCCAATGTACTGATGATCTCCAGCCTGGACGACCTGAAGAGTCGCCTGGCAAAGGTGGTGATGATGATTCTGGTGGTGCGCTATTTTGAGTTTGCCCTGAAAATGAAATTCACCACACCCCTCGATCTGCTCCACTTTGCTGCAGGTATCGCCCTGCTCGGACTGGCGCTTTACCTCTCACACATGGCAGACAAGGATTCCAGTCACTGATCCGCACTCCGGCGGTTGGCTGAGGGCCGGGGCTGTGTGTTGGTGTTTCAGTTGCCGGGGAGGGGCTCAATTCGTGTCGCGCGGGTCGACAGATGCGACTGTTTTAGTCATCTGCTTTGAATCGATCTCAAGCCGGATTGGCGAATTTTCCGGGAGCCTTAGACGATGAAACTTTACCGGCAGAATGGCATCGAATGTAAAGTTTGTTGAATTGATGATTATCTTGGACGTGTAAATTTAAGTTCATGGTAATATAATCGTCGGTCCGGATGCGCTGTGGGTAGAGTAATGGCCCTGCACATTCAACAGTTTCGTTAACTTGAGAATAGAGGTTAATCCCTATGATGAAGATGAAAGGCTTGGTGCTGGCTGTCAGTGCTGTTCTCTCCTTGGGCGTGATGGGTTCTGCCGTTGCTGATGGCGCGGATCTCTACAAGGCCAAGACCTGCTTCTCCTGCCATGGTCAAGACGCCAAAACCCCGATCATGCCGACCTATCCCAAGCTGGCGGGGCAGAATGCAGACTATGCATATAATCAGATGATGGATATCAAGAGCGGCGCCCGCAACAACGGCCAGACCGCTGCAATGAAGGGAATCATGGCGATGGTCTCTGCCGAAGAGGCGAAGGAAATCGCTGATTGGCTCAGCACTCAGTAGGCAGGCCTGATCAGGTATAGCTGCGATATTAAATTGTCGGGGCAGAACTGACTAAAAAGGCCGATGGCGTTGCCATCGGCCTTTTTAATTGGTGAAAAATCGTCTATTTGAGCCTTTTCTGTGTCGTATAACGCGGTTCAGGCGACAATACGCACAGTTCGGGCTCGTTGTATGCATTTGTTCTTGGTTGTCTCTAATCGGTGTCAACGGCCGGTCAGATTTACCGGGTGCAAAATATCCCCAATGAAACAGTACGGAGAGTGTTATGTTGAACAGAAAACTTTCAGCCATCATGTCAGTAGTCTTATTGGCGTTAAGTAGTGGCGTGTTTGCCGAATCGGTTGCGGACCAGGTTGAAGTCAAAGACCCTTATGTGAGAGCCGTACCTCCAGGCCAGCCCAATTCGGCATCATTCATGGCTCTGCACAACAGCGATGCTGCGGGGCATGCACTGGTGGCTGCCGAGAGTCCTGTTTCGAAAGTGGTGGAATTGCATACCCATACCATGGTGGATGGCATGATGCGCATGCGGCCTGTAGAGAAGGTTGAACTGCCGGCTGGAGAAGAAGTGGCGCTGCAACCAGGTGGCCTGCATGTGATGCTGATCGGACTGCAGCAGAAGCTGATGCCAGGCGAGGATATCCCGATTACGCTGGTTTTTGAGGATGGCTCAAAGAAAGAGATCACGGCTCCCGTGCGTAAGCTGCAGATGCACATGAAACCGATGGATCACTCGGAACACATGAATCATTAAGCGGGTTTGAGTCACGAGGCCCGCCCGGGTCCGTTCAAACTGAACGGACATTAATTTTTGGTTACCGGTTATTACCACCATCCTGATGCCGAATTCACCCTTTACGAGCCGGGAACACTTTCGTGAAGCCTTTGTTGGCGGCCTGAGAAGGTTGCTGGATCAGCCCGGCCTGGGTGTCTATATCCTGGTGCATGCAAATGCCAGCTTTGACTCGGAGATTTTCGAGCAGCTTAAGTTGCCTCTCGAACAGCGTTTTGCACAACTGGCGGAGAGTTGCCGCGAGGCCTTGGCGAGTGGCCGTGAGATGCCAGGGGCTGTGGATGACCAATCGGTGTTCCTGAAGCTGATGGCCATAGGTTTCCGGGGTGTCCAACTCACCGAGTTCAGGCAGGAGGGGGAGTGGGAGGTGCAGTTCAATCATATCCGCGCCTTCAGACCTGCGCGCATGGCTGAGGCATCTGTCAAAGGCATCCATCAGCCTTTTGAGCAGAGAGGCTTCCACTTCAACAAACCTTATTTACGTAAAGAGGCCTTCTGGTCCGGGGAGTTGCAGGGTTTGGAGGTGGAACTGCTCTATAACAAGTTTCCCTTTGCCCCGATGCATGGACTGCTGGTGCCTGAGAGGTATTCAAGAGAACCCCAGTTTCTGTCTCACCCTTATCATCTCTATGTGTGGGCTTTGACGGAAAAGATGGCAGAGAATCTACCGGGTGTGGGATTTGCGTATAACAGTTACGGCGCCTATGCCTCCGTCAACCATCTTCACTTTCAGATGTTTCAGCGGGATACCCCTTTACCCATCACATTACCGCATTGGCGGCATAATCAAGGTGGTTCCAAATATCCAGTCAATTGCGAGGTCTACACCTCGGCGGCTGAATCCTGGCGGCGCTTGGACGAGCTGCATCGCACTCAAACCAGCTACAATCTGATCTACCTGCCCGGCTGTCTTTACTGTATTCCCCGTCAGCTACAGGGCAGCTATGAACAGGCCTCCTGGACCAATGGCTTTGCCTGGTATGAGCTGGCGGGCGGCGTCACCACTTCCAATCGTGTCGATTATGAGCAATTGGATGCCACAACAATCAACCATGAGATGGCCAAGCTGAGGCTTTCCTGATACCGGGGATTTGACTCCCGATTTAACCGCCCTTGCGCCATTTTGGCGCCATACTTCCCAACTGGTTTTTAGCAGCCTAACCAAGCCATTGGATCAGGTAGTAGAGGCGGAATCCCTCGGATGACCGGGATGGTCCCATGACTTGGGCGGGATGGGTGTCGGGTGATTTCTTTGCCTCAGCAATCGCCTCTTCCGCCGTCGGCATGACGGTAACGCAGTTTTCCGGAAATCTTTTGCGACGGCGGCTGGGGGTGTAGATCAGGGCGAAGCAACGTTTAACAATCGAACTGTCCGGGGGCGTATGCATGTTCTCCTCCAAATATGGTGTTGGGGAATAAACCCTATGGTCGAGCGGTACATTTTGACCTTTATAAGGATATTCTGCTATAGTTCTGCAACTTTTTCAGGGCTTATGCGGTCTATCAGACCAGAGTATCTGCAGCCAGTTGTTAAGTGTGATGTGCAGCGACTCTTAGCCATTACCATCCAGCAGAAACACAGCAGGATTCATCATGAATAAATGGTTACTTACTGTTTCAATCGCACTGGCAATCTCAGCAAGTGGTATTCAGGCTGCAGGTAATGCAGAGGTGGGTCAAACCAAGTCTGTGGCTTGCGGCGCATGTCATGGGCCTGATGGCAACAGTCCGGTCAATCCCATCTGGCCGAAACTGGCCGGGCAGCATCCGAAATATATTGAAAAGCAGCTCAAGGACTTCAAGTCCGGTGCGAGAAGCGACGCCACCATGATTGGTATGGTCGCGCCGCTGAATGAGCAGGACATGGCGGATCTGGCGGCATTTTTCGCGGGTAACAGCGTGAAGGGCGGAACTGCAGCGGCAGACAAGGTCGCAGCGGGTGAGAAAGTCTATCGCGCCGGTAACGCGAGCACCGGCGTAGCCGCCTGCATGGCATGTCATGGGCCTGCCGGAACAGGCAACCCCCAGGCCGATTTCCCCTCCCTGACCGGTCAACATGCCGCCTATATTGAAAAGGCGTTGAAGGATTTCCGCTCAGGCAGTCGCGCCAATGATATGAACCGGATGATGCAGGGTGTGGCTGAGCGCATGACAGATGCCGAAATTGCTGCCGTAGCCCAGTACATACAGGGGTTAAGCAACTAGCACATAGGATCAAAAAGGCCAAGCTTGAGGCGGCCGGCAGGCCGCCTCTGTGGTTGGGGCCTTTTTTTATCTAAATTGAGCAAGAGCGCTCAAGCAACAGACGCAACTTGCCGTAACATAGGTGAAGAAAATCGAACATCTAAAGGACGGTATGATGAAAAAAGAGATCGAACGTCTGGGGATGGCGAAAGTCACCGCCAATCGTCTGCGTGTTCTCAGTTACAATATCCAGGCCGGGGCGGATACTCGACGCTATAGTGAGTATCTGACGCATAGCTGGAAGAGTCTGCTGCCGCACCGCGAGCAACTGCAAAATCTTGATCATATTTCACACCTGTTGAAAGACTTCGATCTGGTTGGACTGCAGGAGGTGGACTCCGGAAGCCTGCGCAGTGGATTCGTTGATCAGACCGAATATCTGGCCCATCAGGCCGGATTTCCCTATTGGTTCAGGCAGGTCAACCGGAGTCTGGGCAAACTGGCTCAGCACAGCAACGGTGTATTGAGCCGCGTGCTGCCAACTGACATCGTGGAGCACAAACTGCCGGGCCTTCCCGGTCGGGGCGCCATGTTGATGGAGTTCAAAACCAGCGAGAAGCCGCTTGGTATCTGCATCATGCATTTGGCCCTGGGACGGCGCGCCAGGTTACGCCAGCTCTCTTATATAAGCGAACTGGTGTCTCACTATTCGCATCTGGTGATGATGGGTGACTTCAATTGCGAGTGCGGATCCCAGGAGTTCCGTTTTCTACTTGAAAAGACAGATTTACGTGGGCCTTCGTGTGAAATGATGACCTTTCCAAGCTGGCGGCCCAACCGTAAACTGGATCATATCCTGGTTTCACCGAGTCTCAGGCTGGCCGACGCACAAGTGCTGAATTATGCGCACTCAGATCATCTGCCGATCAGTGTTGAGCTGGAACTGCCGGATAACATGATCCTTGATCGGGCTGCCTGATAGTGTAACCGGCCCTCGGATGAGGGCTTACTATTCAATCTCACATGCAGGGTGGATCATTCATCCCATCCCATCTCAACCTGGGTGTCAATCGGCATGACGGATCAAAAGGACTGGAAGGCTCTCTATGAAGAGCTTTTACAAGAACATGAGAGTCAGTTGGCGACTGAGGCAGACCTTGGCAAGCTCCTGACCCAGACAATTATTCGCCTGACCCTGGCCGCCAGTGGTCTCGATTCACAGCTGGATCCCCACCTCAAAGGCATCAGGGATGCAGTAAGAGGCGGAGTATCCCCCTCAATCAAGGAGAGACTGAACAGTCTGTCCGACAGTCTGATGCATTTTTCTGAAGAGGTGGAATCTGATGAGCAGGTCATCAACAGATTCGCCGCTCAGCTGGCTTCACGTATCCGTCTTTCAAAACAGGAGACTCGAGAGGTAGCCCGGCTGATGCGCGCCTTGCTGTCGCATTCCACAGAGTTGCGGGAGGAAGATCTGGATCGTCTGGCGGGGCTGTTGCGTCCTGGTGAGGGCGCCCAAAAGTCGAAAAAAACAAGCCTGCTCGGGCGATTCTTCGCAGCTGATGCTCCTGTCTCTGACGCAGCAGTGAACACAACCAACGCAATATTGCTGAATCTGCTTGATCAGGCGAGCTGGCCCGGGCATTGGGGCGCCGAGATCACTCAGCTCAAAACTCGTCTGTCGACGAAACCTGCAGACGACGAATGGGTGTCGGTATTGGAAGATTTACTGGACCTTTCGGCAAGATCCTATGGCGAGGCGAAAGCCGAGATCCAGGAGGCGGAGGATTTTCTCGGTGAACTGACCCAGCGCCTGCAGGATATTGATGAACATCTGCGCAATGCGCGTGATGGGCGGAGCGAGGTTACTGAACAGGGCCGGAAATTGAGTGCGGATGTCACATCACAGGTGGGTGGACTCTACACCACTGTAACTTCGGCGACTGACCTTAATCAGCTCAAACTGGATGTCAGTAAACGTTTAAACACAATTCAGCAGACCATGGATGCTTTCCTGCAAGAGGAGCAGCAGTGGTTCGATGCTGCGGACACCAAGGAAAATCAGTTGCGAGAACGTCTGCAGATGCTTGAGAAAGAGTCGCAGGATTTGCGCTATCGTCTGTTGGAGGCACATCATCTGGCATTGCGGGATGCGGTCACGGAGCTGCCGAACCGACTTGCCTATGATGAGCGTGTGGAACAGGAGTATGCGCGCTGGAAGCGATTCGCCGAGCCCCTGTCGATGTTGGTCTGGGATGTGGATGATTTCAAATCGATCAATGACCGCTTTGGTCACCAGGCGGGAGACAAGGTGTTGCATATTATTGCCACATGTCTCAAGCAGCGCTTACGTGAAACGGATTTCATTGCTCGCTACGGTGGCGAAGAATTTGTCACCCTGTTGTGCGGCGCAGGTGAAGAGCAGGCCCTGCAGGTTGCTGAGCAGATGCGCCAGGGCGTCACGCAAAGCGGATTCCATTCCGGAGGCAAGGCCGTGAATATCACCATCTCATGCGGTCTCTCCCATTTCACGGCAGGTGACAGCGTGGAGACTGTGTTCAAAAGAGCTGACAAGGCGCTGTATCAAGCCAAGCGAAACGGTAAGAACCGTTGTGTGGTTGGCTGAACCGGAACTCCTGGATCTGATTCCTCAGAATTTCAGAAATCTTCCCTTGTTTCTCTGCTCAGTCCTGGATGTAAAAGTAACTCCAGGGGATGGTCGTTGTGCTGCTGGACTCCAGGGTTTTGAGTAACTCGGGGGATGGGATCGCCTCATTCGGGAAGATATTCTCGATGCACAGAAACAGACGCCCGCTGCCGGCAGATTGGCGCCAGTTATAGGTCGAAGGACTCTGCTGATGGTCACAGTGGGGACAGCGGGCCTGAAAGCTTTCGGGCTTCCTCTGCCACTGCTCGATCAAGACTTCCCATTGGGGGATGCGCTTGCGGCAGGATTCGCACCTTGGTGAGCCGGTATTGCGACCTTGTAAAAAAATAGGCTGTGGGTAGGGTCCATCGATGATCAGATGACAGAATGGCGCGCCATCCGCTGTCGGCTCCAGGTGGATGAAAGGGGAACAGCCCATGAAGGAGACAAGCTGCATGAAGCGATCCCCCAACAGGTAGTGTTGGCCGTCCAGCCCGGCGATAGAAGTCGTGCAAAACTCGATGCCGCGAAGCTGCTTGATGATCTGGTCGATGCTTTCCGGCAGGTAAAACGGATCCTGGGGGGTGAGAACGAGTCGGCCGGTGTGCATATCAAGGCTGGGTGTTAGTGGGTTGGTAGAGAGGGACGGCGGTAATACTGTTTTTCGGCGAACCTTCCACCAGTTTATCGCTGTAGGTCAGATAGATCAGGGTGTTGCGCCTGGCATCGTAGAAACGGACCACCTGCATGGTTTTGAATAGTATGGAGGTGCGTTGCTTGAATACCTCCTCGCCATCCCGGGATTTGTCGCGGATCGCTTTCGGCAGATTCACCGGTCCGGTCTGGCGGCAGGCGATGGAGGCATCCGAGGTGTCTTCCGCGAGTCCCACTGCACCGCTCATGCCGCCGGTCTTGGCCCGGCTCAGATAACAGGTGACACCGTCCACGGCCGGGTCATCGAAGGCCTCGATCACTACCTTGTCATTGGGGCCAAGGACGCGAAATTTGGTGCTGACTGTGCCCAGTCGTTCCGCAAACACATCGAACACCAGGATAGTCAGCAGCGAAAAGGTCAATATTTTGTTCAGCATGGAACTCCCCGGTCTGGATAGGACTCGAAATCATCCGCGACAAATTGGATTGAGATTGTGCCGTCCATTTTAACAGCATCAGGCGGCGGCATAGCAGTCATAAATCAAGAGGTTTCCATTGATTAAAAACAAACAGTCGTCCCGTTCCCTCGTCGCCTTCCTTGTGACCTGGGCGTTCCTGATTCTCACCGTGACGGGCATCGTCCTCTATATCGTTCCCCAGGGGCGTATTGCCTACTGGACTCACTGGTCTCTGGCGGGACTGGATAAAACACAGTGGGGAGGCGTGCACATGATGTTCGGCGGGGTGTTTATCCTCACAGGAATCCTGCACCTTTACTACAATTGGAAGCCGTTCAAGAAATATCTGTTGGAGTGGACCAGGGGCCAATTCCGGGTCAAGCAGGAACTTGTCATCTCGCTGCTGATCTCCTGCATCATCCTGGTGATGTCGGTTTACAGCATCCCGCCTGTGAGCTGGGTGTTCGAGCTGAACGAAACGGTGAAAGATGCCTGGATAACCCGCCCCGAGCTTGAACCGCCTTTCGGCCATGCGGAGGAGATTTCCCTCAAGGCGATCACCCGGCGTATGGAGCTGGATTATGCGCAAGCAGTTGCAAGCCTGAACAAGGCCGGGCTTGTTTTCAAGGGAGAGGACTCCCTCGATACCATCGCCAGGCAGAATGGCATGACTCCGATGGCGGTCTACTCGCTGTTTAGCCAGTACAAGAAAAAAGGCCCTCAACCGCAGTTTTCAGGGATGACCCTGGATGAGTTGGAAGCCTATTTTGCAGGCACCGGGCTGTGACGTAAAAGCGTCTTGCAGGTCTGTGGACAGATAGGGCTGCAAAGCGACATCGGTCTGCAGCGCCTTGCTGTCAGCGGCATCATTGTGAAGGGTGAAGAGACGTTAAAAGAGTTGGCTGATCGCAATCAAATGAACCCGATCGACATTCTAAAACTGCTGGCGACGGATTAGTAGAGCGAGGCTGAGCAGAGGAGGGGAAAAATGATGTGCTGCGGGAGACAGACGCCGCCCAGTCCAGCACATCAACCCAGGTTATCGTTACCCCGTGGGAACGAGATCGATAGTTAGAGGCAGCTTCTCCCGACAGGGGCCGGCAATCCGGCATAGCGACAGGCGGTCTTCGCGCCATTGGGGAAAAGTTGCTTGATATAGGTTCTGCTCCAGCGACAGTTATGCTGGTCCTTGCACAGATTGCGGGAGAGTATCGGCATCTCCGGGGCTATCTCGAATTCCCTGTAAAAACGGTGCAGGAAATCGATCAGGGTCCAGTGATCCTCCAGGAGCTGGATGCCGTCTTCTGCTGCCCAGGCCTCAGAAACTGCCGGGCTCCAGTCATTGAAATCCAGCAGATAGCCCTGGTCGTCGGTGGGAATGATTTTTCCGTCAATCTCCAAAATGGGGAACTTCGTTTGTTGTAGAGCCCCGCTTTTCGGTTGTTGATCTAATCGCATGTCAAACCTCCAGGTGGAATACCTGACCTATTCTTGTTGGTAGATGTAAAAAGACTGCTGGGTTAAAGTTTTATAATTGTTATGTTTTCAACATAGCATGAAACTTCAGGTTTTTAGTGTTGAGAATTGGGTTTTTCGCCAGTTCTTGAGACTCTGTTGACCCAAAACAATTAACAATCGCTAATTTGATTATCGGCTCACGCTGGTGTCCGTTGCTGTTGAATGGATTTCAGGCGGGTCGAATGGTTCGGGTATGGCAGAGGGCTGTCGATCAGGCGGGAAAGCGGCAACCCGCAGGGCGCGGGCTGCCGGAGAGAGCGGGCTTATTGGTCCCGCCAGTTTTGCATCTGTTGTTGGTGCTGGGCCTGGGCGGCGGAGAATTCCTCGGGATTGACCTGGCCGTCGCCGTCAGCGTCTATCTCGGAAAACGGCCGGGCATGCTGCAGACCGCGCATCATGTAACCCTGCTTGGCCCGTTCGCTGATGCGCCGACCCCGGCCCTCGATGAATTCCTCTTCAGTCATCATGCCGTCCTGGTTCAGATCGAAGTCGGAGAATTTCGGCATGTTGCGGCCCATGCCGAGACCACGCCCTTCACCGGGTGGCAGGCCGGGGTGCTGCATGCCGACACGGCCTTGCTGCTGGAGCTTCTGGCCGGCGGCGAGTTCAGCCTGGTTCAATACACCATCCCCATCGGTATCCATATCATGGAACATCTGTGCATGGGGCAGGACGCGCGCGTGCCGACCCTGAGCCTCACGCATGGCCTGGCGGTCCGCATGAACCAGCATGAACTCCTGTTCGGTAATGACTCCGTCGCCGTCGGTGTCGAAGGCGGTAAAAGGCATAGGTCCACGAGTGGGTATTTCGGATGCCTGCACTAAGGCAAGAGCAGAGAAACCGGTGAGCAGCGTGAATAAGAGAGTTTGCGCAGGCGTTGTCATTGTTAGGCTCCTGTTTAAGTGTAACCGCGGTAACTCCAAGGCGCTTACATCGACTGAGTCCGGGGAGCTATCCTGTCTCCCTATCCTTGACTGATAGTATAAGACTGGCAGCTTAAACCAAACTGAAAACCGGCACTGATCCAATGCTTTTTTGCAGATGAATGATACCGCCCCGTTGGGAAAAAATTTCTTTATTTTCGATCGCTTAAGCAAATTAACCTGCTGACTTGAGCTGCATCAATCAGCCAAACGAAACTCGTTAAACTGGTATGGAAACAGCACCGTATTGACTGCGTCGGAACTTAAAGTATAAGTGGGGAGCGGGCCGAATCAACGGTGCCTAATCATCCCTGATCCAATGTCTGTTCCCGGCAGTGAGTGGCGCAGGTGTTGTCCAACAGGCTGTCGAGCAGCTCCAGCAAATCCTCCCGGTCGCCGAAGGCCCGTAGCCCTGGATTCGGTGCATAGTCAATGCTCAGGTTGCGTGCCTGCAATCAGGACGATACGCCCTTGTTCACTGCAAGTTGAGAGGGCTGAAAAACTATTTGTTATTTTCTGATTGTTGGTCTTGCTGAGATGCCTTTTTCTCTTGTTGTCGAGTCTCCTGTTGTTGTCTCAAGACCACATCGACTGAGATGATATCATCATCATTTGTATCCCACGCCGACCAACGTTGGTCGAATTCATCACGATGTCGTCCAATAAATTCCTCGGGAGAGATCACGCCGTCTTTATTGATATCTAGCCAAGTGAGTTTGTTTTTCATTTTTTGATCAAATGCCTTATCGAACTCGGCTCGAGTGACCAATCCATCATGATCAAGATCAAATTTATAGGCGACGCCATATTCATGTTCACTATCGGCTGACACCGATCCGGCTGATGCCAGCGCAATTCCAATAAAAATCACCTTCCAGTTTATTGTATTCATCCTTTTCTCCTTGTTTGTTCGAGCCTGTCTTTTGTTGTTTGGATTCTGTGAATATCGTATTTAAAAATATATTGAGTTCACTCAGTCATGCCGTCATGCAACGCTTGAAGGACAGGCGAAGCATATCGTTGCAGTGTGCCTGATTCTGCTTGGTTTATTCTTTCTGCCCAGAACATCCTGCACCCTTCCGTGATTGATCAAGCGCCGAAGAACACACGAAAACCTTAACAAAAAGGCGTGTCAACGCATATCTCTTTCGCAAGCGTAACCGGCTGGATCATACTTATGGCTGCACTACAGGCGTCAACACCGTTTGGCTTGTGAGTCTTTCGATCTACTCTGATGACGGATTCCATGGTTAAAAATACTGATGCAGGCTGGTGAAGGTGAAAGCTGATCGAGGCCGATCTTTCGCCATTTCCTCTGAAAACGTCAGTTAAGGTTGTACATCCTGCACACTATTTTTCTTGCTGAGGCAGACTGATGTTCACCTCTAGGCCGCCCAGGCTGGCGGAACGACGAAAATCGATACCTCCACCATAGAGCTTGATGATGTCCTTGGCGATGGAGAGACCCAGGCCGTGGCCCTCCACGGTTTCGTCCAGACGTATGCCCCGCCGGGTCAGTTTCTCCAGGTCCGCATCCGACAGGCCCTGCCCGTCGTCCGCTACGCTGATCTGGATGACTTCCACGCCAGAGATACGGCACAGCACCCTGGAGCTGGCCCACTTACAGGCGTTGTCGAGCAGGTTGCCGAGTAGTTCCAGCATGTCCTCCCGGTCACCGAATGCCGGCAAATTCCCAGTTACTGTATATTCGATGGAGAGCTGCCGGTCTTGATGCACCTGCTGCAACACCCCGATCAGATCTGGCAGTTCAATTTGGGGGTCAAAGTGCTGGCTCTGGATCCCGGTACCCGCCAGGCGCGCGCGCTTCAATTCCCGCTCCATGAGTTGGCGGATGCGCTCCACCTGCGATCTGGCCTGGCTGTTGCCGTTGGCTGAATTCAGCTCTTCCTCACTGTCGAAATACTGCATCAGCAGATTCAGCGGGCCTTTCAGGGCATGGGTCAGGTTGCCGAGGGCGTTGCGTGAACGTTCCAGGCGCTGGGCCAGCAGGCTCAGCAGATGGTTGAACTCCTGCACCAGGGGCAGGATCTCAGTGGGCACATCGTCGGACAGTCGGTCGGTCCTGCCCAGCTCCAGTTGCCGGATATCTTCGCGCAGCGGTTCCAGGCGGCGGAATGAGCGGCGCACCACCAGGCGCTGGATGGCCAGCAGCAGCACCAGCCCGGCCAGCGCGAGCAGCGAGAAAGTGCGCATGAAATGGTCCCGCTGGGCCTGCACGGAAGAGAGGTCCTCGGCCACGGCGATTGTCATGCCGTGGCCCTGTTTCTGAAAGCCTTTGATCCACACCAGGAGCTGTTGCCCGGCTGGACCTGCAATGTGCAGTCTGCGGCTCTCCCCCGCCTTCAGCTGAGCAACAGGCATGGACTGATCCCACAGGGAGCGGGAGGTGAGTTCATTACCGTTCTCCAGGCGCACCACATAGTAATGGCCGGAAAGGGGTTGGGTATAGATCTGGTCGATGCGCCGCCAGCGCACCCGGGTCTGGCCGGACTCGATGACCAGCGCCGCCAGCAGGCTTTCCGCATCGTGCTCCAGGCGTGACACGACGAAATCTTCTGTCAGCCCCTTGATCGAATGGTTGCCCACTGCCCAGAGCACAATGATAAGCACCGCAAGACTCAGGGAGAGCCCCACCTGGAGGCGCCGCTCCAGCGAGTTCATCGATCATCCCCGATAAAGATATAGCCTTGCCCGCGTTTGGTCTGAATTCGCTCCTTACCCAGTTTGTCCCGCAGGCGTCTGACATAGACCTCGATCAGGTTGCTGTCCCGGTCGAAGTCCTGTTCATAAACATGCTCGGTGAGGCGGGTCTTGGAGAGAATCTTGCCGGGGTGCAGCATGAAATATCGCAGCAGACGGAATTCTGTGCCGGTCAGATTGAGGGCCTCTCCCTCTGGCATGATCAGCTGCTGGCGCTCTTCATCCAGTTGCAGTCCAGCGGCTTGCAGGGTCTGGGAGGGCATGTCGTGGCTGCGGCGCAACAGCGCCAGGATACGTACCACCAGTTCCTCCACGTGGAAGGGTTTGCCCAGGTAATCGTCAGCCCCCGCCTTGAAGCCATCGACCCGCTCATGCCATGCATCCCGCGCGGTAAGTATGATTACCGGCACCCGGTTGCCCTTTGCACGCCAGTTGGCGAGCACTTCAAGCCCGGGCCGCCGGGGCAGGCCCAGATCCAGGATGATGATATCGTAAGGTTCCTGCTCCCCCATGAATTCGGCATCCACGCCATTATCCGCCAGATCGACGGCAAACCCTCCCTGCTCCAGTTCCTTGCGCAGGGGGTCAGCCAGCAGCCTGTCGTCCTCCACCAGCAAGAGGCGCATATGTCAGTCCTCCTGCTCGGTTTTCAGGAATTTTCCTGTGGCTGCATCGATCTTCATCTCCCACACTGAACCCTGCTCATCGAGCAGTTCGATTTCATAGACATAGGCGCCCCGTTTCCTTTCCAGCTCCACTTCGAGGATGCGGCCCCGCCAGCGTTTTTGGACCGTATCGAGGATTTGCTCGAAAGGAAGTATCGAACCTGTCTCAACTAGACGGCGAGCTTCCATGTGATCATCGTCCGCCAGGCTGCCGGTAATGGACGACAGCATCAACAGCAGCAGTAGAAAAAGATTCAGGATCCAGTTGCTCATGGTAGCTTTGAAGCTTGTTTAAGGTTCAGTCGTCCCATCGGCCGTAACCCGGGATACGTATCTCGTGTTCACGGAACGAGCCCTGCTTGGCCTGGGTATGGCAGGCATCGCAGTTGCTGAAGGAACGGACCTGCTCGTTGTCAACCACCATTCTGTTCGGGATTTCGTCATGTTCATGCCGGAAAAAGCGGGTTTCGGTGATTCTCAGCGGCGCCTGGTTATTCCCCTGGGAGGCGGAAATCCTGTCCGGTAATCCCTGTCTGATGCGTCCTGCAGCATTTGCCTGTAGATAATTGCTGATCGAGGTGAGTTCCTTCTCTCCCAGTTCGGCATTCTCTCCAAAATGGTCCTCCAGGTTTGTCATGATGCGTTGCCAGGATTGGGCCGGCAACAGACCGGGCTGATAGGCAAAATGACAACTGCCGCATTCATCGGCATAGAGCTTGGACTCGACACTGGAGATGACGGGTTTGGAGCCACCAAACCAGCGTTTATAGCGGCCGTGGTCATCATCGTCATCTTCGTGTTCCCGGTCCGCCATCACCACACCGGCCAGACCGATCGTAAATCCAATCAGGGAAATAGCAATAATCTTCTTGTTGAGTCGCATTTTAGTCCTCTCTCAGTATAGTAAATTGGTTGTTATTGGCTGCTGATATAACTCAGCAGATCGCCTTTTTCCTGCGGGGTGCACTCCCGTCCCAGGGTCCATTTGCAGTTGCGCTTGAACCACTTCTTGATCTCACCCGCATCAGTCAGTCGTTTGGGGTTGGCCGATGGCGCCATCGGTTCTATCGGTTTGCCTGTGCGCGCATGTTTGCCCTTGTTCTGTAGGTTGCTGGTGTGGCAGAGCGCGCAACTGCGCTCGCGGCCCGATTTCGGGTCGACAAAGCCCTGCTTCCAGAGCGCCTCACCTTTTGCGGCGCTGAAATTATCCTCCGCCTGTTTGGCGTACCCAGCCTGAAGTTCAGTTACCAGATCGGCCTGGGCGGTGGTGAACTGCAATAACAGGCCTGTGGTCAGGGTAATTAAATATTTCTGCATGGTAGTTGCTTCCTCGTTGTTATGAGCCAGATCGTTTCACGCCGGTGAACATGGCGCGCACCAGATTTTCGCCATGCAGCAGGCTGCCCAGAAAAACCCCGGCGAGGTGCCCGGCGACCAGCAGCAGGGTGAAATTGGCGAAAAATTCATGAATCTCTTCCAGCCATTTGTCATTCCAGATACCGTATTGACGAAACCACACCGCGAGTGGACCGAATCCCTCAACGCCATAAGCAGCCAGACCGCTGATTGATGTGACCAGCAGGCTGAACAGCAGGGCGATGATCATCAGGCCGCCAGCCGGGTTATGTCCCAGATAGCGTTTGGCGCGTAAAGCAGACATCTCCTTGAGATAGTTCAGCGCGGCGCCCGGGGATCTCACGAAATCGGAAAACCGCGCATGGCGGGTGCCGACGAAGCCCCAGATCAGGCGTACTGCCAGCAAGGCCATGACGACATATCCGGCATAGACATGCAGGTCGAGGAATTCGTCTTCCGTGACATAGGCGATCGAGAAGGCGGCGACAAGGGTCCAGTGGAAGATTCTCACCACTGGGTCCCATACTTTGATCTGTTTTTTTGAGGTCATATTTTTATTCTTCCAAGGTTGTCTGATGACTAGAGATTAACGGGGCAAGCTGAAATCAAACTGAAAACCAGGGAGTTATGTGGTTGCTCATTCGGGTCTCGCCAGAAACAGACAAAGAAGATCTGCCCCAAGCGGCCCGGAGTTGGTAGAATCAACTCATTAAGCATACCTATGGTCTCCAATGCAGCGATTTAGTATTTTTTTAATCTGGTTGATGTTGCCATTCTGCAGCCATGCCCTGGATGTCACTGTCGAGGTAAATGGCCTGGATAAGGACTTGAAAGCCAATGTGCTCGCCTTTCTTTCCGTGGAGCAGGAGAAGAAGCGCGAAAGCCTGAGCGTCTCGCGCCTGCGCCTGTTGCATAAAAGAGCCAATGCGGAGATAAGCAAAGCCCTTCAGCCTTTCGGTTATTTTAAATCCCAGGTTGTTGCCAGACTGGAACAGGATAAGCAGCGTTTTAAGTTGATCTACGAAGTGATGCCAGGCCCCCAGGTGCGCTTGGCGGAAGTGGATTTCCAGATTCTGGGAGAGGGCAAGACGGATCCCCTGTTTTCGCCGGTATTTCCCCTGACTGAAGGGAATGTGCTGGATCAGGCCCTGTATGAAAAAGCCAAGCAGGATCTCCTGTCAGCCACGGTACAGGCGGGCTTTCTGAATGCCCGCTATATTCGGCATCAGGTGCGGATCGACCTGGAGAGTTACAGTGCATCCATTCAACTGCATCTGGATACCGGCGCCCGTTTCTATTTTGGTGAGGTGCGGTTTATCCAGGATGTGATGAAACCGGAGTTTCTCGCTCGCTATCTGAGTTTCAAACCGGGTGATCCTTACAGTTATGAGAAACTTCTGGCCCTGCAATCCGATCTTATCGACAGTGAATACTTCAAAAGCGTGGAAATACAGGCGCAACGGGATCAGGCGGTGGATGATCAGGTGCCTATCGATATCCAACTGACGCCCAACAAGCGGGACCGTTATCGCATCGGTCTGGGATACTCTACCGACACCGGCCCGCGACTGACCCTGGACTGGAAACGTCGCCGGGTGGGTCCCAGCGGTCACCGCATGCAAAGTGAGCTGCGTCTGTCCCAGCCGCACAGCACCTTCAAGGCAGAGTACATCACGCCGCTGCTAAGGCCTACCAAGGACTTTAGAACCTATGGATTTTCCACCGACAGCTACGATACGGACACCCGCAAAGGCGTGCTGTCGCAGGTCTATGCCAGACACTCGGTGGGCCTGGATAATGGCTGGCGCAGGACTCTGGGTCTGGACTATTCCTATGAAACCTTTGAGATCAGCGATCAGGACGATACTGCCGTCCTGCTGGTGCCGAATGTCCAATGGACAAAGTTGAAAACAGACAAAAAGGCGTATCTGCAGCGTGGCTACAAGCTCGATTTTCGCATCGAGGGCGCCTACGAGAAACTGTTTTCCAGCACCAGTTATCTGCAATTCGCCACCCACGACAAATATATCTATGGCTTTGCTGATGACTGGCGGTTGCTGGCGCGCACCGATCTGGGCGCTACCTGGGTGACTGATCTGAGCGAGCTGCCGGCTTCCAAGCGCTTCTTCGCGGGTGGCGATAACAGTGTGCGGGGATTCGACCTGGATGAGTTGGGTCCGAAGGATGAAGAGGGCGAGGTGATTGGTGGCCGCTACCTGGCGGTAGGCAGTCTCGAACTGGAGCGACGTATCGTAGGAAAATGGAGTGGGGCGGTATTCTTCGATGCGGGCAATGCGTTCGATCCCGATTATGACACCGAGCTGGAATATGGCGTCGGACTGGGTATTCGCTGGCGCTCCCCGGTAGGTCCAATTCGAGTGGATGTTGCCTCTGGACTCAGTGCAGATGAGAACCAGCTGCGCCTGCATGTGGTGGTGGGGCCTGAGTTGTGAGATTGCGCTTGCTGCGCCGGTTGCTGGTCTATACCGCGCTGATTCTCTTCAGTCTGCTGCTGCTGGCCATAGTCGGCAGCGGCTACTTGTTACATTCGGAACAGGGCAGTCGCTGGCTGGTCGGCAAGGTGCAGCTGCTGGCTCCGGGGCAACTGCAGCTGGAGCGCTTCACGGGCCGCTTCTCCGGACCCATGCAGATTCAGGGATTGATCTATCAGGATGGCGACCTGTTGCTGGAAATAGAGCGGATCCACCTGGACTGGCGGCCGGCCGAGCTGCTCGAGTGGCGGCTGCATCTGATTGACCTGAGTCTGGAAGGCTCCAGACTGAAGCTGCCTGCGAGTGAGGAAAAGGCTGATACTGCCGCAGCCGAGCCGTTTGCCGGTTTGAGCCTGCCGCTGGAGCTGCTGGTTGAATCGCTCCGCATTGAGGATTTTCAGCTGCTGCAAGCGGATGGCGCCGAACCGATCAGACTGGAACGCCTGATACTGCAGGCGCAAGCCGAGCAGAATCAGGTTAGGCTCGAGCGCTTGGAGGCAGCGGCTTTCTCTGCGCAGGTGATGATTTCCGGTAACCTGGAATTGTCCCCCGGGATGCCCCTCGAGTTGAAAACAGAGTGGACCTATAGATTGCCTGACGGTCCTGAATTACAAGGTCAGGGAGATATCAGCGGCGGGTTGCAGGAGCTGCATGTCACACAATTGCTCGCTGCCCCAATTGACGGAGAGCTGGATGCCTGGCTGTATGAGTTGGAGCAGTTGCCCCGCTGGGATGGCAGTTTGGCGTTGGATAACTCTGATATCGGCGCTTTTGTGCAAGACTTCCCCGCACGGCTCAGTGGCCGCCTGCAGAGCAAAGGAACGGCAAAGCGTGTCGAAGCCAATGCCCAGCTGGACTTTTTCGAACCCTCTCTGGGCAGGCTGAATGTTGAATTTCAGTCCCAATATGCGGATGGTGAGGTAACAGCCGAACAATTACTAATCACCGGCTCAGACGGCATGAAACTGGAGGCTCAGGGGCGTTACGCGCCGGATGAGCAACAGGGCATCCTGGCCGCTGATCTAAAATGGCAAGACTTGAGATGGCCTTTGATCGGGAAGCAAAAACAGTTTTTCAGTAAGGATGGCAAATTGACTCTGCAGGGGCGTCCCGAAGACTATCGTTATCAGTTGGACCTGGATGCTCAGCTTCCCGATTTACCCCCTGCGCTGGGCAGACTGAAATCCACCGGCAGCGGCAATCTGCAAGGCCTGATATTCGATGAACTCTCTCTGGTGATGCAGGAGGGGCGAATCCTGGGCAGCGGCAGGGCGGCCTGGCTGCCGGAACCGAGCTGGCAGGCGGAACTCAGTGGTGAGGGCCTCAATCCGGGGTTGTTCAATGCGGAATTTCCGGGAAACCTATCCCTGGCCCTGAAAACCGAGGGACAGATACACGAATCCGTCCCCCATGCGAAAGCCGTATTGCAAAAGCTGCAGGGCAAACTGAGGGGCTATCCTCTGAAAGGGACAGGCAGCGTACTGGTCGACGGGGACCGGCTGACTGTGAAATCGCTGCAGCTGTTTTCGGGGCCCAATCAGGCAAGCGTCGAGGGATTGGCGGGCAAGACGCTAAATCTAAACTGGTCGGTACAGGCGCCTGAACTGGCTGTACTCTGGCCCGATCTGTCGGGGGAGCTCAAGGCCCAGGGTGTACTGACAGGCAAGGCGGAGCTGCCACGGATCACGGCGACGCTCGATGCCAAGCAGCTTGCTTATCAGGATAACAGTCTTGGAGAGCTTGCGGCCAAGATGGATCTCGATCTTGATGCGGGTCAGCAGGTCGATGTGCAATTGCGGGCCGGAAAGCTGGCGTTGGGGGGGCAAGTCTGGGATGAACTGCAGTTGAACGCGACTGGCCTGCGCAGCAACCATCATATCGGGATGCAGCTGACTGGACGCCAGGTGCCGGAGGTCAAACTGGATCTGGATGCCGGTCTGGACGAAAAATTCATCTGGAGTGGAAAGCTGCAAAATCTGGCGCTAAATCTACAGGAATACGGACAACTGGGACCTGGAATCATCCACTGGATTTTCCCTGAGCAAGACATCACAAACATTGTCGAGTAGCTGTTTGAGGTCTGCGGCAGGCGGTTATCTGTGCGGCAGCTTCAAGGCGCAGGCCAGTAAGGTTGGGAAGGCGCGCTGCAGGCAACCGACATCCCTTTTTCCATGCTGCAACGCTGGCTGCCGGAGGAAACGCGGATCGCCGGACACAGCAATCTGCAAGCTGATTTTGCCGCGCAGGCCGGCCAGGCGATACAGGGCACTGCAAATCTCAGCATACCCAAAGGTAGTCTCGAAGTTGATCTCGGCGGAGCGGTGCAGAACATCGATTTTTCCGGTGGTACGGTGACCGCCAGTCTGGATCGTCAGTCAGGCCGGGGTGAATTGAATCTACCACTGGCCGGTCTTGGGGGCATTCAGGGTACTGTCACCCTGCCGGGGCTCCAACCCATGGCGTTGGATTTACAGAAACAGCCAGTCAACGGGCAATTCAAGGCCCGTATCGACGATCTGAGCCTGTTGAGCGTGATGTTGCCTAATCTGCAGAATGTGCGAGGGGCTATCGCAGCTGATTTTACCCTGGCAGGCAGTTTTGCCGAACCCGCGCTGCAGGGTGCTGCTGAGCTGCAGGGAGGGACGCTGGATATTCCGGAGCTAGGCCTGGAGTTGCGAGAATTGGGGCTGAAGGTTGTGGCGAATGATCTGCAGCGGCTGGAGCTGAGCGGCAGTGTCCGTTCGGGCAAGGGCCAACTCGAACTCAGTGGCGAGACGCAATTGCTGCGTGAGCAGGGTTTCCCCACCGAGTTGCAGGTCAAAGGTGAAGACTGGGTGGCGGTGAATATTCCCCAGGCGGAGGTGCACGTCTCTCCTGATATTGCCATCAAGCACAACAGTGAAAAGTCTGAACTGAACGGCAAGGTACATATTCCCTACGCACGGGTCCGTCCGCGGGATATTCCGAAATCTGCGGTGTCGGGAAGCTCGGATGTCGTGGTGGTCGGTGGTGACAGCGTGTCAGAAACCAAGGCGGATACACGAGTTTACTCCAAACTCCGGGTAACCTTTGGTGATCGGGTCAGTTTCGAAGGTATGGGACTGAAGGGAAATCTGACCGGTAATCTGTTGGTTACCGATGAACCGGGCCAGCCTGTCACGGGCAGTGGCCGGGTCGGTGTGGTGGATGGCACCTATCGGGCCTACGGACAGGATCTCAAAATAGAACGGGGATATGCATTGTTCGCCGACAGTCCGGTGGATAATCCGGGCCTTGATGTGCGGGCGGTGCGTGAAGTGGAGGATGTAACTGCGGGCCTGCGCGTAACTGGGACACTGAAGAAGCCGTCCTTGAGCCTATTCTCGACGCCGACGATGAGTGAGAGCGCCGTGCTCTCCTACCTGCTTACCGGTCGTCCTCCCGGTGAATCGAGCGGTAAAAGCGTGGGTGTGTCCACTGCCCTGCAGGCTACCGGGGCCGGCAGCCTGGCAAGTGAGGTCGGGCGTCAGCTCGGACTTGAGGAGTTGCGGGTCGAAACGGGTGGAGCCTTGGAGGAGGCCTCTGTGGTCGCCGGCACCTATCTGTCTCCACGTTTGTATGTGCAGTATGTAAATGAGCTGGCGACCAGAGAGACCAAGCTGCGGCTGCGTTATGACCTGACCAAGAAGCTGCAGATCCAGACTGAGTCTGGGCAGTCACAAGGTGTGGATCTGTTCTACACGATTGAGCGTTGATACATAAAACGCAGAAAGGCCTGAGTCAATCAGGCCTTTCTGCTCTTGGTCGTATATTTTTTTAACTAGTCTTTCTTAGTCACTTTTTTTTCAGTGACAAGCTCTTCCTCTACAACCGGCATAATGCGGTTTTCCAGTTCAGGCAGATTCTGCAGGTCAGCAACCCGCTCTTCAGGATAGCCCAGCATGGCGAAATCGATAACGCCCTGTTGAGCATGGCACTCTTCACACTTTCTGCCATCCTTTTGGATACCATGGTTGACCATCAGGGTGCCCATCTGGCGCATCCAATGCGCTTCCACATTCACCAGTTCGCCGTTTTCTACCGGGTAGGTGGTGTTCCAGCCATCGACGCCAAAATAGGCCATGAACTCATCCATCATGTACTCCTTGAACGGCATCTCATACATGCGTCGCACGATGGGGTCAGCAATGGCCTCAATCACGGAAAGTTTGGTGTTACCCGTTTCATAGTAGATCGGATAGTCGAAGGGCAGGATCATCGCGCCAAAAGGCCCCTGATTTCCCATATCCTCATACATAACGGCATTGAACAGTTTGAATGGGTAGATCTTGCTATCCCCTTTGTTCATCACTGGTTTCAGGTTCTGATCAATAATCTTACGGCGTTTCGCCAGGGTCTCCGATGATAGCTGGGTCAGAGGACGGGTTGCCTCTTCCACATACTTATCGACATCGATCTCCGGATAGGTCTTCTTCAGCTTGATTGCGGCCTCGCGTACGGCGGCAACGATTTCAGGGTGATCAAGGTTGACCATCTGTTCCATCAATGGATTGTATAGATCGGTTTTCAAGGGGTTATTGCCCAGGGCGTTGGCAAGAAAGGTGCCGTTGCCGTTGAACCAGAGGTAGATGAAGCCCTTGCCCGCTTCACCATTGCGATAGATATCGGTCGGCGTAAAGATGCCTTCTTCCTCATTCCAGGTGGGATGCACCCAATCCCTCAGCACCACGCTGTGTTCCTCCAGCTTGAGAATATGACAGGCTTCACAGGAGACGCGTGAGATATGACCGTTCAGAATGACCCGGTCACCGGATTTTGTGTGTGGCGCCTGGGTGTGGCAGTTTTCACAGGCCACCTCTTGGAATGGCAGATCATTGGCAACCAGATCGGTGCCTTTGATGCCCCGGGGTATCTTGTGTCCTACGGGCACATGACAATCGGTGCACAATAAACCTGCCGCTGCATGTACATCATCACTGGGAGCAAACGGATTGGCGCGTTTTGCGCCATGGTGCAACAGGCGTTTGTTCTTATAGCCCGTGTTTGCGGCAGCCACATTGTGCTCATAGGCATCGCCGCCCATATTGTGCTGATGACAGTTCAGGCAGTTTTTACTTCTGGTCCAGGAGACGGTCATCGCGGACCGCAGGGTGCGATCCTGATTCCAACGCTGGCCATGATCATCCTCGATCACGTAACGTTGGTTCATATCATAGGTGTCCGAGTGGCAGATCAGGCAGTCGATACCCTGTTTGGTGTTTTCCGGTATGCCGCCAAAGGGCATCATCTCTTCTGTGGCCGGATGGTAGTTGCCGCCGATATGGCATTGTCCGCAACCTTCACTGCGGATTTCTATTTCGCCATCTTCTCCATGGGGCTTGGCTTCAACCAGTTTGGCCCAGCCGGTCCAGGAGAAACTGCCGGGAACGCCACAGGCGCGGTTGATCTTGCCTACCGGAATCGGCATGGCGCTTTCCGCATTGACTTGCCTGCCGTCATAACCGTAAGTGGAGAAGGTGCGTCCGCTTGATTGAAATTTGAAATGTACCGTGTCCAGGATATCTTCCATGGTATCCACGGTTTTGGTGTTGCCTTCGTAGTCATGCACAACCATTTTTTCGTGACACTGCAGGCAGGTCTTGGGTCCTTCATACTGGCTTATACCGGCGTGGCGGAAATAGTCTATATGCCGGTAGGAGGTCTTGGCTCTGAATGATGGCGTATTCATGAGCATCTGAATTTTCAGCTTACGGGCAAATTCGTTTTCCTCACCTTCTGTCGCGGCAAGCGCTTCCTGATAACGGGCCTCATGGGTGAGTTCTCTGGCCACCGCCTCGAATTCAGAACTGCTGAGTTTCTGACTGCTCTCATAGGTTAGGGGAGCATTGGTGACGCCGGTGTAGGCTTCAAAAATTATCGGGTAGAGATATTTATAGCCGAGGCTGCCGACCAGAAAAAAACTTCCCAGCCAGAAGAGGCTTTTGAAGATGCGTATGCGCCCAGCCTGCCGTTTTAAACTTTTCATTTTGCTGTTCCCTCTAATTCATCCGTTTGGTGTTCGTGATGCACTCCAGTGATCATGGTTTTGTAGTTGCTCAATGGTGTATGGCCCGTGGTGGCGAGATACAGGTGACCGATTAAAAACAACGCCAGGAAGTACGAAAGGAGAGTGTGGGCCAAGGCTATGGGTAGGATGGTGCCGGCACCGAACAAGTTGTCGGGAATAGACTCCGGAAACAGCAACATGACCCCCGTCAGCACCAAGGTTGCGACCAATCCATACATCACGCCTACATAGGCAACCTGCTGCATGGGATTGAATTTACAGGTTTCCGTGGCTGGAAACGGGTGAGGATCTCCTTTGAATATCCCCACACCGTAGTATTTCACCTGGATAATCAGGCGCTTGATATAGCCTTTGATTTTGACCTTGTAATGGACTCCGTTGCTGCTGACGATATTGCCGATCAGAAAGACCGCATACAGCAGGGCCATGGTAATGCCTGCAATGTTGTGCACAAACATCGAGGTCTCGAAGGAGATGAGCGGATCGGTTCGGTTTGAAAAATGCAGACTCATGCCGCTGAGCAGTAATATTACGCACATCAGCGCATTCAGCCAGTGCCAGATTCTCACCCAGAGTGGATAGAGATACAGGGCCTTCATTTGTTTCTCCTCTTGTTGGATATCCAGCGTCCGGCTCCATGTGCGGTTATGCCTAGAATCATGGCGCCCATGATGAGGAAGCTCAGTTGATCAAGGATTACGTTTCTGCTCATGCCGATGATGTAGGCCTCATTCAAGGCTACGCTGTTCAGGAAGCCGTATTTCTGGCGGCTTTCCTGCATTTTGTACTTGTAGAGCTTGGTGATCATGATCGAATTGGCGGAGTGACACTCTTCACACTGATTGACAGCTTGATCAGCAGTCAGGATTTGATGCATGTAGGTGTCATCTGTCGATAGATGGCAATCGATGCAGCGTACTTTATTCCAGTGCATTTTGGTGTTCGGCAGCCAGTTGTGACTCGTCAGAAGATCAGGGGCATCCCCGGACTTCAGGTCTGCGATTCGGCTGGGTTCCGCGTGACAATCAAGACAGATGTGATTGTCATAGGCAACCATCTCGCTGATGTCTCTTTGCAGGCCGCCTATTTCAAAGTCATTCTCCACATGGCAGTTCAGGCACAATTCTCTGTTCGGCAGGCGGGATGGATCGGAAGGCTTTCTACTGGCTTTAAAGAAGTGTGCGTTGTGACAGGAGAAGCAGCTGAAACGATCCGGCATGCGTTGAAAGTGCACGCTCTTTTTGAATTCGTTTTCAATCTCACTGAAGTGCTCGGGTAGAAAACTGGGGTTATCTTCATGGCAATCCACACAGTAAAGAGATTGTTGTTTGGCTTGGCTCGGATGTGGGAATTCCTGGAACCCGGCTGTGTGGCAGTCTTTGCAGCTCAGTGCCTGATGATTCGAATCCCTGAAGCCTTTTTCAGGAATGTAAAGGTTGATCAGCCCTCCGGTAACGGGATCTCGGTAGCCGAGGGTCTGCATGCTGTGGCACCGAAGGCAATGCTTTTGCTCATCGCCAGCGGTATCGAGGGTAGGCATTTCGAATCCATGGGCCCCGCTCAGACCAAGCAGCAGGATGAACATGTACGCTAGAGCGAATGGGTTGATAGTTTTGCTCATCTATTTTGTATACTGCGGCATCAGCCGGGCACGGCGTTGCCGACAAGCATCTCCCCGTGTATGACTACTTCCCTATCTGGCGGAACCAAGAACGAACTGATCTACAGCGACATCAGAAATAAATTGACTTAAAATCGGCTTAAATAGTGAAGCTACTTCCCAAGTCAGCTGTGCAAATATCGTTACTCACTCTATTCCGCAACGCTGTTATTTTATTATTACAAGGGACTTCCGTTTACCGTAGGATTTGAAGAAACATCCCACCACCTGACAAGAATTCTCCTTATCTTGTTGTGGGTATTCTAACATATCGCCTGATAAGCCGGTACGTGGGTAACTCCGTAGGGCTAAAGTATTAGTTCCAGTTTGAGAGTAGAATATTGATTTTGAAACAATGAATTTCTAATGCAACGGACTTATCTTCAAAGATGGCGAAGGTGAATGTTTCATGCCTGATATTGATGGCAATAACGGTAACTTTTTTAAGGAGGCTTTGATTAAATCTATCCTTGGATTTATCAGAGCACGGAAACGAAAAATGCGATTTACCGTTTCCTTCATTTTCAATCGCTTGCGCGAACGAAAATGGTGGCAAATTCATGTGTCGCAGTAACGTCTGAATTAATCAGGCCTTTCATAAAGAATTATCAATGGCAGTTACAGCTACGGAGGTGAGAGTGATAGAGAAAATCACGAAAGTCGAATTGAGCGGCGAGGTGATCGAGGGTCAGGATCTCAGTGGATTGGTCGTTGTTGGTGATTGTCTGGTGATCGGCAGTGATGAGGGGCATGCACTACAGTTGTTTAGAAAAGAAAGTCAGGACAAATGGTATGCACAATCCTCAATCAAACTAGTCGGTAGAAAAAAAGAGACTGACCTTGAAGCTGTTGGTTATGCAGATGGATATCTGTATGCGCTTGGTTCGCATTCACGGCGTCGAAAAACGCTTCAGTTGGGCGTTGGAACAGTGAAGAAGAACCTGAAACGTTTTGCAAAAATAGAGCGACAGAAATTGCGTGAACGACTATATCGACTGCCCTTCGACGAACGGCATGGTGTATTTGGTATGCCCGAACATATCCGCCTGTCAAAACTGCTGAAAAGAGATCCTGTCATCGGGCCATTTGCAAAGCTGCCCAGTAAGGAAAACGGCATTGATATCGAAGGTCTGACCATCGCTGATGGCCGGCTCTATCTCGGATTTCGTGGCCCAGTGCTGCGTTTTAATCTGGTGCCGGTCTGGATATTTGAGTTTGATGACCCGAAAAAATATAAACAAATTTTTGTGAATCTTGGTGGACAGGGCATACGTGACATGGTGTCACTGGATAATGGCTTTCTGCTGTTGTCTGGGCCGGTCAGTGATGCGCCAGGTGCTTTCAGATTATGGTTTTGGGATGGGCGTGATCAAATGCCGGGCGTTGACAGAGTTATTCAGCCCGTAAAACTGCTCGGTGAGCTTGATGTGCCGGGGGGGGCAAAAGCAGAAGGAATGACCTTGTTGTCTCAAAGCGGAGGCCAGGTGGACCTGTTGATCGTATACGATTCCATGGCAAATGGCGGCTGCACCCACTACCGGGTGGATTTATGAGGTGCTGATTTGATTTCTTGGTTGTGACGACTTGCCTGTCTGCGCCGTTAACTTCCGGTTTAGTCCTGAAAGATGAGATGGAGATACGCTGGGAGTTGACGGGTTGCAAGCCGGAGTTCCTGCTTATGTTCCCGAAGAAGATGTAGGGCCTCTTCAATATATCTCTCTGAACTGATCTCGTCTGCAAGATACTCCTTGAGTAGTTTGAGCCAGTGGCCGTGTACGAGACAAACCGTATCCTGTGCATATCCGAGCATGGGGCAGTCTGCACAGCGCTTATTAACCGCCTGTTCGGATATGACTCTTTTCTGCCAGTTGCGCCGGTAGTTCTCTGCATGGTTTTTAATCCACTCCATGGCCATCTGTTTCTGCTGCTCTTTGGGGAATGATGCAATATGATTTTGCAGGGTCTCCAGCTGATGTTTGATGAACTCCTCATTGGATGTGTCAATCTCTCCCTGACCAGTCACGAAACGAATGATCAAAGCCAGCATCGGATCATCTACGACAGACATATCGGTACTTCAGCGAATAAGAGTTATGTTCTGGCCTGCTCCATCATGAAGAAGGCAAATGATTTAAGCATCGGGGTGAGATTGATACTGAGGTAAATGCGGGTTAAGTTATTCTGGTTCATGCGCCACCTTCAGGCGAAAAGCCAAATTGTCGGCATCTTTGGGCTCGTTGCTCAATCCTCAAAGATGAAAATTGAGCAACGAGCAGTCCGATGCAGCAAATGCATGTATAACTTTCAGGCGAATACCATTCCACGCCCCACATTGAGCAGGTTAAACTAGTTCTGCGTCTTCCAGCTGCCGTCCGGTTGCCTGCAGGCAGTGCCATAGACTTTCTCTTTCCTGCCGCCAATTACGGCATCGATTGTATACTCGCGACAGGGAGCGCCGTCTGTTTCATAAGTTTTCGTCGGGATCACGGTATAGCTGTTACCTGTGTCAGGGTTTTGCCACCGGGAAGGTACGCCAGTTCGAACTGTTTCCAGACTGTTATTGGTTTTCATCCGGTCAACCTCATCCATGGATTGTCCAATCGAGCCTCCAATTGCCGCTCCGGCCAGGGAGCCGATGATGATTGCCGCAGTACGACCGTCGCCTCTGCCGACCTGTGAGCCAAGCAGGCCACCCAGAACGCCGCCGATCACCATCCCTGACTGTTCGTGCTCTCCCTGATGGGTTGCGCAACCCGTGAAGATTAATGAACAGATCACTGTCAGGGTGAACAGTACTCTAGCTTTGTGGGGTTCTTTATTTGTTAATCGATACATGTCACGATCCTTAGATTGAATTTTATTTGTTTCTGATTTTGTTGCGTCTTCGAGTAGATAATCAAACTACGAGAGATTCTCATACCAGATTATAGTGCGTCAAAGAAGTTTTGGGTGGCCCCGTGATCCCAGAATTCCTGCCGTGGTCAGCCCCAACTGGCCCGAGCAATGAAGTGCCCTGCTGTCCTGTTACGGGACAGCAGTGGTTGTGTTTTGATGTTTTATGGCCAACTGCAATCGAGCTGTGTCAGAAAACAACAAGATGTATTGAAAAGGCAGTATAAATAAACCTAGCTAATAAGTTGGGTATGGTGTAGTCTGCTCCAGGTTGCAGTCTTCTTCTCGTAGCGGTTCCGGTAGTTCCTCGCAGTGTAGAGCGTCATCTCCCCGTAATTTCTCAGCAGCGACCTGCACGCTTATACATTGTTCATTAATCATAGAGGTAATCAGAATGGCTACAGGTACAGTAAAGTGGTTTAACGACAGTAAGGGTTTTGGATTTATTGCTCCTTCGGACGGTAGCGCAGATGTTTTCGTACATCATTCCGCCATCCAGGACAGCGGGTTCAAATCGCTGGCCGAAGGTCAAACCGTGACTTTCGATAGTGAGCGCGGTGCCAAGGGTCCCAGTGCGGTAAATGTTATTCCGCAATAAGACGATCCTGGTCTAGAAAAAACTCCGCAGAGTGCGGAGTTTTTTTTTTGCCGCGATAATGAGCCTGGCTTATTTCAGTAATCAGCCGGCGTGATGCAAATCAGCGATTTAGCCGCTCGAGCCTCAACAGTCGGTTGTCGTCATCAATCAGCAATTGAAAATGGCCCTGCACGCCATGCTTGGTGACAAAAGATCGCAATGCATTGGCGGGAAACTCGATCCGCCGGCCGTCATCCGCCACAACGGAAACACTTCTGGCGCGTCCCTGGTAATGGCTCAGGTAGCGATCGGCGGAAAGATTCAAGAAAAAATGTATCCTGTTTGGCATGGGAAACTCAGCTTTGAAGAGCAAACATTACCAGAAAAGGCGGGAAATGTTGCATCAGCAATTGTATGGGTTCGGCTGTATTGATAACGCGTCAACACCATCGATCTACAGGGTTGTTTGCGGCGACCGAAAGTTAGTCCCGATACCTTTGCCTGAATGTGGCAGTAACCCGTATGCATTGATAAACAATTCACGTAACACACGAGGTTGATATTCTAAATCACAGCGGTTTTTCAGGTTATGGGTTGTTGTATCTATCATCACAAACTATATTGTCATCTTCATGTAAAACAACTGGAGCAATCAATGGCTGTTAAAAAAACTGCAAAAAAGCGCCGGGCTGTAAAAAAAGTTAATGTCGTATCAATTGATAATATTATTGATGCATTGCAAAGCAATGCTGAGCTCTCAGGTGTTAATAAACGTACAATCACCCGACTGAATAAGTCAGAGGCTATGGTCGCAAGACAAGAAAAATCAGTTGCTGCAAGTGTAGAGCGAGTTGATAAAGCGCGGGTTGCAATTACCGGCGCCAAGACTCCGGCAGCCAAAGATAAGGCAAAAGCACGTTTAGCCGTAGCCCAAATCAAAGCTAAGGAAGTAAAAGCAAATCTATCCATGGCCATCGCCGAGCAGAAAAAGGCTGAACGGCTGGCAAGAGGACTGTTTAAAGTAATGGAATCGGCGCGTGTCAAGATGATGCGGGAATACGACAAGAGCGCCAAGGCTCAGGAGAAGGCAATCGACAAACCTGCCAGACGCCGCAGAACGAGCAAAAAGAAAGTGGTAATGAAGCATTCACCTGCGCAATCTTGATCAAAGTTATCCTGTTTTGGCGCAGCTCGGGATGAATTGCCCGAGTAAAATACAACTCCGTTAAGATACAAGATCAGTAGATGATCGAAAGGCTCCAACGCTTACAAACCTGTTCAGTTACAAAATATGCTGAGTGCCATTAAGCAATTTTTCGATATTAATCTTGCACCAGGGTCACAAGGAGAGCATCGCGATCCAGATAATGCTCTCAGGCTGGCGGTTGCCGCACTGCTGATAGAGGTTGCTGAGTCTGATTACAAGCAATTACCTCAGGAAAGAGATGCCTTGCTGAAGTCTGTTGGTAAGCATTTTGGCCTCAGCGAAAGAGAGGCGAAGGCACTGATTGAACTGGCAGCCACAGAACATGCGGAATCTATCGACTACTTTCAATTTACCAGTCTGATTAATCAGTACTATAACCCGCTGCAGAAAATCAGGATTGTCGAAGAGTTGTGGCGAGTCGCCTACGCAGATAACGAACTGCATAAATACGAAGAGCACGTAATCCGCAGACTTGCCGACTTAATCCACGTTTCACATAAAGATTTCATCGCGGCAAAACATCGTATCATCAAATCGCTCTGAGCCTTCATGCGTTGCTATGCACAAAGCAATGCAGCAGCAAGTGCCCAAGAGTTGCTGCTCGCGCCATTTCTCCAAGATGAAATGATGGGTATTGAGAGTTTTTTGCATCTCAGTCATCGCTTCTTTATTGTTCAGGGCGCGCCACTGCGCCATGCAATGTCATTTGTGGAAAAGGGATCTCCCAGCCGTTTTCGCTGCAGGCATCTACAAACCAGCGCTGTATAGCACGTCGCAATCGATTGTAAAGATCTCCCAGTTCGCCCTTGAAATCGGCAATCACCGCCAGGTCCAATGATGAGTTGTTAGCCAGTGCAAACTCCACCCGCAGGCTCAGTAACTGCTCACCATATCCTTCCTGTTCGGCGCGCTGCTTAATATAGTCATACAGGATCTCAGGAATACGGGTGGTGCTCTCGCCCTGCAGCTTGTAACTGATTCCCATGGTTTCCTTAATGCGGAAGTTGGTGGCCAGGTTACGTGGTGACTTGGCGAGAAAATCGCTGGTTTGATAGGTCAGTTGGGCGCCGCCGCGCTCCACCAGTTGTATCAACTCCGGAGAGATGCCGATCACCTTGCCGCGCACGCCGTCGCTGAGTATGACCCAGTCACCTTTCTTACAGGGAAACCAGGGTTCGTCAGACCGTGCCGGCCGTGACTTGAGGTCGACGAGGTCGTTGATGGGCACCCGTTGCGTCAACTCGGCGACCGGGTTGATGAGCGTGCAGAAGACGTTGATTTGCCTTACCTGCCAGGGTAGACCGTCGAGGTTTATGCGTTCCCCCTCCCGTACTGCACCGATGTTGAGGAAGATCTGGATCTGCCGCATGTAGACAGGCAGGGTCTGCCTGAGGGTCCACGCGATGGCGAGCAGTAACAGGATGCTGAGGCTGAAGAGAACCCAGTCCTCCACGCTATAGAAGACGATCATCGGTCCGATGATCACCAGGAGTACCGTAACAGCAAGGTGGATGAGTTCAGTCAGGCGTATACGGAAACTCCGGTGCAGCTTGCGGAATCCCGGTACATAGCGCAACAGCGCCCGGTGGCTCAGCTTGGATATGAGCAGGATGCCGAGCATTACCAGCAGGGCTACGGTCAGATAAAGTCCGCGCTTTTGAAAAAAGGACTTGAGGTAGTTCTGTGACGCCTCGGAAATGGACACTTCCGCCTTGACCAGCTTCTCCAGCTGGAGCTGAGCTGCTTGCAGTTCGCTGCGCATGAACGTCTGCTGTCTTTGCCATTTACCCGCGGTGATATTCAGGGTTTCTTTGATGGATTGGTCCATGGTTTGCGCCAGCAGACGGTTGATATTGTCAAGCGCCTGCTGCATGACTGGCAGACGCTCTTCGTAATAGCTGATGCTCTCCTTCAGATCCGATTTCTGCCGCACGTGGGCCGTCATCTCCTTCATTTCATCGAGCGCAGGCTTGAGCAGAGCGGTAAACTCCCGCTTGAAGTTGAACTCTTCAGCCGCCTCCGTATTCAGACTTGTGATGTCGACGCCGGCGGCGATATTCTCGAAATTCTTGGTGATGGTTCCCAGATCTGACTCCAGCTTGTCGAGTTGCAGTTTGAGAGTCTGCTTCTCCGTGTCGGACTGGGATTTGGTGATTTGCTGGTTGACCGCCTTGATATCCTTCAAAATGGCGTTTCTGAGGTTGACGAAAGATTCCAGAGTGTCAAGTCTGGCAGTCACGGCCTGGGCTTCCGGTGATGCTGCAGCAGGGCTCGGCGTCAGCGTATCGTCCTTGGCAGCTGTCTCCGCATGGCTGGCGATTGGCAGCAATATGAGCATTATTCCTGAGAGTATGCGTATGAGATGACCTCGCTGAGCCACGCTGAGAAACATTGTCATTTTATTACTGCCTCACTGTGTTGGATAAGTCTCCCGGCGGATTATCGAGGTCAAGCCTCTTGCGTCCTGCTCGAGAATTCGTACTAATTGATATTCTTGATCTTTTTCAAGAGCCGCGCAATCCTGGAAGCCGCACACATCACTGTTTCTGAAAAAGCTGCGGTGCAATGATTGAATGATTGGGTGGTTTTCAGTCGTTGCGGGCTGTTAGGCGTTCGAATCACTCAATCTGATATCCACCTTTGAACAATGCTCGTAGCGTGATCAATACCCGCGCGGCTGAAAATCAGGACCTGGTAAATGGACTGAGTGAGTAGGCGGTGATCGAGGCGCTGCCGCCCTTGCCCGCCAGTTTCCGGGCATTGCCGTGCTGTGAGGCGGGTGGTAATTCGGCGAGCGCCTGTTCGGAAATCAACACCTCTCCTCCCTTGGCATGGTCGCAAAGCCTTTTTGCCGTGTTGACGCTTTCTCCCAGCAGGTCGTAGCTCTGGTGTGAGGGGGTGCCGATCAGTCCTTCCACCACTGATCCAAAGTGCAGTCCCACCCCCGCTTTGAGGCCATGTTCAGTCAACTCCTGGCTGATTGTAGCGCACATGGAATGTGCTGTCTGAACCGCGGCGTCAACCCCAGGGAATACCAGCATGATCTCGTCAGCGATCAATTTGACGCAGATCGCCTCTTTCCAGTGAGGTTCCGCGGCGGCGTAAAACCGGTTCACCAGATCGACCACCGCTTCTGGCGTCCGGCCTTCACTCCAGGCGGTGAAGCCGCGGATATCAATGAACATAATGGCCCGCTCCCGGCGCTTGAGGCTCAGATGCTGGGGATCCACCACTGCTCGGGTCAGCAGTTCACGTCCAAACAACCATTCGGAATATTTCTGCAGCTGTTGTGCGGTTGCCTGAAGAATATCCAGAAATCGTTTGGAGTTAATCTGGGAGAGACCGAGAATCAACCCCAGAAAGGGCATGACGACGGCCAGAAACTGGTGGGAAGCAAAGGAGAAGAAGGGGCCCGTGCCCTGGCATTCGCCCCGCAGTCTTTCCAGGATGATATACATCACGAGCACGAAGGACGTGCGTACTACATTCTCCAATAGAATAAGCAGGTCGCATACCACGCCGGTGAGTCGGTTGCTCCAGTATTGAAGCAGGCCGATGGAAAGCGCAAAGCCCCAGTACGCGAGGTGATTCGGGGCGCTGAAGAACGGGGTCCCGATGTGTAACAACTCCACCAGGGTATAGAAACCGGGGCCGATAAGGTTGCCGAGCAGTGGACGCGCCCGGCCGTCGTGCTCCCAGCCGCTGACGATCCAGGCCTGTAACAGCGCTGCGCTCAGCAGCAGGTAGGGGTCGGGTTCAAGCAGATAATCCTGTGTTCCCTTGAGTAATAGCTCGAGAACGATATTGACCAGAGGGAAATGGATGCTGTTGCCGAACAACTCCTGCAGGAAACGCCCACTACGGTTTCCCTGGATCCGCTCTTCCAGCTGTAATGGCTGACTCATTGATCTGGCTCTGTTTTTTCTTATAAGTGGGTGGTTAAGTTAACCCAACGTCGGATGGATAGGCAAGGCAATGCGGTTTCCTAAACGCTTATCTGCTGGGGAGATCCCGCAGATATTAATTCGAAAAGTGCATGGTTTAGTTGAAGGGGGAATATTCTTAATTCGCGATTAATGTCAGTCCGATAAGGAACATTTTTAACGACATTTATCGCAAATCGATCAAGGCTGATCCATGGATCAATCACCATGGATCGACCCCTTTGATCCATTTGATCCAGGCTAACTCCAATAAAATAGGAAACTTTTCCGACACTTTAGGATAAAATCCCCCGCACTAATTATTCTATATCAACAGAGGGGAGCTAAGTGGATCAGGTAGATTTAAAAGTTCAGCTAGAAGTCTGGAAAGATCTTGCGATAAGCAAACAGGTACTGATGGGTGCAGCTACCGATGCATTAGGTCTGGATCCTGACTGCAGTTCGGATGAACTTAAAGAGGCCCTTGAGAAGGCCATCAAGCGATCAATTAATGCCGATGTCAATATAAAAAACGCCCAGGATCAAGCCAAAACAGCTGTTGCTGTGATGGAAAAAAAGACAGAGGAATTCCAGAAAGCGATAGATATCGCAGCGGCGGCAAAAGATGAAGTTGAAAATGCTCTAACAAAACATCAAGAGCAGATAGCCGCAGAGCGTTTAGTTCACGCGGAAGAGTTGAAAAAATTGAAAGCACAACTGGCCGATAAGCAGAAGGCGCTGAAGGCGATAAACGTGGCTCTGGCCGATACGCCTGAGAACGTCATCAAGAAACTCAAAACCCTTAAAAAGCAGAGAATGGATGAAGCTGCTGAACGAAAGCGGGCGGAAGCTGAGGTTAGTTCCCTAAAAAAGGAGAAGCAGCGTTTAGAGCAAGAGCTGGAGGAAATAAAATCAACCAAAGAGCAAGCCGCGAAGCTGGTAGAACAGCACCGTGAGTTGCACCGGGTTTGTGATTCTCTCCAGGAACAGCTCAAACCACTCATCCAGGAAGGGCAAGAGTTACCCGAAATACCCAAAAGAGATAATGAGTTGCTTTCAGCGCTGCAGGCAAGCGAAGCAGCCGAAGAGGCGTAATTGAAACCAATATGGTGTAGATAATAGAGGGATCAGGATAGCATTGTTATCCAACAATCCAACGGAGCGACAATGAGACATCCCTCCGCCTTATCATTCCTGCATGGGCCAATCACCCGGAAATTGCTGATGCGGAAGTCTCAAAAAATATAAGCACCCCTGAGTGGTCCGCTTTTCTCTGTCGCGAAGCCATCATGCTGCTAGTAGAGAGGCATCTAATCTCTGTAGCTAGGATGTGTTGAGAGCATAGAACCTGGGAATCGAAAATAATGCTTCAGTATTACCTGTGCTTCAAACCTCCAGGGACGGGGGGAATCTAGAAGCAATCCCCGCCTGAACTTCGCACATCCTCCAAGCGCTTGCTTTGAAATCAGATAATGCCTTCGAGAATGATCAGTGAGAACTTAATGCCTGGTCGTCCCCTTCACTGTTTTACATATAAGTTGCTGCGCACCATAAACAGCCGATAGAGCAGCGGCACCACGATCAGGGTCAGCAGTGTAGAGAAGATCAGTCCCCAGACGATGGCGGTGGCCACCGGCCCCCAGATGAGTGACTTGCCTCCCAGGCCTGTGGCCAGGGAGAAGAGGCCTGCCACGGTGGTCAGGGAGGTGATCAGGATAGGTATCACCCGCCGCCGCGCGGCGTAGATGGTGGCGTGCAGCACACTCATTCCCGCCCGCAGTCGCTGATTACCTGCGGAGATCAATACAATCGCGGCGTTCACTGCGATGCCCGCCAGGGCGACTATGCCGTACAGGGTGTAGAGGCTCATGGGATTGTTGGAGATCAACAGTCCGAAGGTGACGCCGGTAAAGGCCATGAACAGGGTGGAGAGGATCATGAAGGGCTGCCAGTAGCTGCGGAACTGGGTGCCGAGGATGGCGTACATCACCCCCACGCCGAATACGAACAGCGTCAGGATCGAATCCATCGCTTCATAGATATCATCCAGCTCGCCGGAGAAATCCAGGTCGATATCGGGAAACTCCCCTTGGTGTTCCTGCCAGCGCTGTTTGATCAGGTTGTTGGCGGTGACGGTATCGATGACGGTCTCCTCCAGGTCGGCCTCCACGGTGATGGCGCGCCGGAAGTTGTAATGGCGGATATTGCCCAGCCCGGTCTCCCGCCGCTCCCTGACCAGTTCGCTCAGGGGTATGCTGCCGCCATTCGCCAATGGCAGGCGGAAGCCGAGTAATTCGCTGATATCCTGCAGTTGGATATTCGGCCCCTTCACCCGCACCTCGAGCTTCTCACCTGCGTCGCGCATCTCGGTAACCACCAGGCCATCCACCAGCAGTTGCACAGTACGATTGATCTCCAGGGGATTCAGTTGGGCGCGGTTGACAGCATCCTCGTCCAGAGTCAGGATCAACTCGCTGCGGCCTTTGCTGGCATCGTCATCGATATCTTTCACCCCTTCGATATCGGCGAGCAGTTTGCGCACCCGGTTGGCTGCGGCGCGGATCTCCTCATAGGCATCGCCGCGCACTTTGATGCTGATAGGTTTCTCTGTGGGCGGCCCACCCGCCAGCCGCAGGAACGATAACTGGATCGGGCCGGCGGTGGTCATCACATCCTGGCGCATTTCCTCGATCATCTCCTCCACGCTGCGCAGATCCGGGGTCTTGGGGTTCAGTCCCACCATGATCTGTCCCAGATGGTCACCGAGGCGTGGCGCGGTCTCAGTAAACATATTGCCCGCATAACTCAACACTGCACGGGCTTCTCCATCAAGCAGGTGTTGCTTGACCTTCTTTTCCACCTCCTCCACCTTGGCCAGGGTGCCGGACAGGGTAGTCTCCGGCGGCATCTCCACATTCACATAGAACAGGCGGATGGTATCGGCGGCAAAGAAATCCATGCGCACCAGACCGGCGGTAAAGGTGCCGATGGCGCTGAGGAAGAGCGCCACCACCAGCGAGAGGGTGAGCCAGCGATGGCGCAGGAATCTGACCAGCAGTCGCACATAGCGGATCTGAATCCAATGGGTCAGTTTCACCCGGTATTTGTGGATGTGTGACGGATTGCGGAAGCTGACCTTGGCGGCAATCACATGGGCCGGCAGCATCCAGAAGGCCTCGAGCAGCGACAGGGCCAGGGCGATCACCACCACCATCGGCACCACGCGCATGAAATCACCCAGGATGCCCGGCAGCAGAATCAGCGGCCCGAAGGCAGCCATGGTGGTGAGCACCGCGGTGGTGACCGGTGCGGCCACCTCCTGCAAGGCATCGATGGAAGCAGTCATCGCATCCATGCCGTGGCGCACCCGGTAGTAGATGCCTTCAACCACCACCACCGCATCGTCCACCAGCATCCCCAGCACGATCACTACACCGAGCAGCACCATGACATTCAGGGTTTCACCCGTGCCGGACAGTACCCAGAAGGTGCCGGCCAGGATGAACGGAATGCCGATGGCGGTGAGCAGGGCGATGCGGGAACCGAGGAACAGCCAGGCAACGACCAGCACCAGGAACAGACCGATCAGGGCATTGCGTTGCATGAGTGAGATGGCGTTGGTGGTGACCACGGTCTGGTCATCGATCAGCACCAATTCGATGCCGGTCTGATCGGCGTACTGATTGCGGCCGGCCATATAGCCTTTGATGCGATCGACCAGCTCAATGGTATTGGTGTTGGCCTGTTTCATTGCCGCCAGCAGTACCGCAGGGCGTCCGTTGTAGCTGGTGAGCTGGCTGGGTTCAGCGCGGCCGCGTTCCACTCGGGCAAGTTCTCCCAGGGTGACTTCGCCTGGGGCGCCGACCACGGTGCGCGAGGCCAGGTAGGCAGGATCGGAATCCGATCCCACCAGGCGCACCAACCAGTTCTGCTCGCCCAGTCGTGTGTCGCCGGCGGCGATGTCCAGAAAGAAGGCGCTGACCGTATCGACGATCTGGCCGGGAGTAAGCTTCAGGGTCTCCAGCATTGCGGGATCGAAGGTGACGTGCAGTTCCGGGTCGGGCAGCCCCACCGGGTCGACCCGATCCACACCCTTGAGCCGTTCCAGTCCCTTCTGGATGTTGCGTGCCTGGATACGCAGGTTCTCGTCCAGGGCCTGACCGACGACCGCGACGGTTGCCGAGGGGAAAGCATTGGCGCTGGTGATCTCGATGATCTGCGGGTCTTCCGCCGCCTGTGGCAGTTCATCCTCCTTGTTTTGAATTTCGCGGCGCAGATCGGCGACCCGTTTGTCGAAGTTGCGTTCGTCGATGTCCTGAAAGCGCACCAGAATGCTGGAAACCGATTCGCGGCTGTTGGAGGACATGAAGTTGATGTCCTGGATCTTACGCACTGCGTCTTCAATAGGGTCGGTGACCTTCTTCTCCACGTCCAGCGCCGAGGCGCCGGGCAGCACGGTGGTGATGACGATCCAGTTAAAGTTGATGGTCGGATCCTGCTGACGTGGCAGGCCCAGGTAGGAGAGGACGCCAATCACCAGAACCAGGACAAAGGTCAGATTGGCCAGTACATGGTTCTGCAACAGGGAACGGTAGAAGGAGCCCATTGCTCAGTCACCCTGCTGCAGGATGGTAACAGCGTCACCATGCTGCAGGCGCTGCCTGCCTTCGGTGATCAGCAGGCGGTCGTTGCCAAGATTCAAGCGAACAGGCTGTCCTTCACGGGCATTATCCAGTTTATGAAACTGTGCCAGGCTGTCTTCCAACAGGAAGATGCCAAGCGCCCCGTCACGCCGCACCAGATAGTCCGCCGGCAGTTCGTCGGCCTTGCCACGCCAGATCAGGCGACCCGAGGCGCCGGCAGGAGCGGTTTCACGGGTGAAGTTCAGGCGCGCCTGCTGGGTTCGGGTGCGTTCATCAATTACCGGCAATACCTGACGCAGATGAAGGGCATAATTGGAAGCTGCGTAGGCGAAGTAAATGGAATCCGCCCGGGTCAGACTGCTCGCCTCTGATCCTCTCAGTTCGGCGCTCACCTCAAGCTCATCGAGTTGAATCAGCTTCAGCAAGGGGCTGCCCGGACTGGCCAGTTCCCCGACCTGCGCCAGCCGCTCGGTGACAACCGCATCGAAAGGCGCGTTGATGCTGCAACGCTGCACATCGATTTCCGTCTGGCGGATCAGCGCCGCTTGGCTCAGGCGATCGGCCCGAGCGCCCAACAGTTCGGAACGGCGCTGGTCCAGGATTTCGTCACTGATACTGCGTTTGGATTTCAGATCCTCGGCGCGCTTCAGCTGAGCACTGGCGAATTGCAGTTGCGCATCGATTCTTTGCAAGCCAGCCTTGGTCGCCTGGAGCCTGGACTGGTGATGCCGGCAATCGAGTTCAGCCAGCAGTTCGCCCTTGTTGACCCGGTCGCCAACCCGTACCGGGATTGTCTCGACGCGGGCGCTGATCTCTGCCGCCAGACTTGGGGCGTTCAATGGCTTGACACTGGCCGGAGCGCTGAACTCGGGCTGCCTGAGCAGTTCCCCCAAAGGTTGTGCACGTACCGGTATGTTCTCACCCCAGCTTGATGTGGCGAGTAGCATGAGGAGTAGAAAGGGTAAAAGTCGATTCATGATAAAGGTTGCGGTTGGTTTTTTTTACGGCCAGCCGCGCCGGTTCAATCCGAAACGTATCGGATATTATGCAGCTTTGCGCGCCAATAGGGGTAGATACGGTCCTTTAAATGCCACTCCACTGCTGCACAAGACGGTATGAGATACCCATCATTTTCAACATAGTCTGAAAAGTAGCCTTTCCAGGGTGTTGGCACGTATTCGCCGGACACTTCCCGGTAGCGAGCTGGTGAGTAGACAGAGGATATTTCCCCTCTGGCATTAAATTCAAATTGCAGTGAAACCGTGATGCCGGCATCGGTGATGCTCGCAGTTGCCTGGTTCGAGGCAAGTTCACGCCATATTACACCCTGGCTGGGCAGCAGTGCGGTTGGAAACCAGACAGCCTCCGCCAGATACCTTTGCAGTGCGCCTTCATTCAATTCATCTGCACTCTCTGCGTCGACCAATGGCAGCAGGGAGATCAGCTTGACTCGCATAGCGCCTTTTCCGCCGATGTAGGAGTCACGCACCTGGATACTGATACCTTGCGTGACGGATATCGAGGCATCCCAGACAAAGGCGCGAGGGTTGGTGAAAAGATCTGCAGCGCCGCCATGTTTGACCAGCCATTCATCTCTGGTTTGGCGCGGAAGCCTCCTGCCTGGGACATGGACGCGCTATGGATCATGGCTGCGCCGTGCTTAAGCGCGAGGTGAAGATATTTTTTAACTGGAACCGGCAGGTCCTGAATCTCGGTAAGGTCCACGGTTTGCCGTTGTCGCACCGCGGATGCCTTGATTTGATCAATCGCCAGGGACGTATCGCGGCGCCAGTGAGAGCGTCCCCGGAGTATCGCAAGGATCAACAGCGCGACCAGGCCCAGGAATATCAGCACGCCCTTAACGCTCATCTCCTCCCGTGTCTGATCAGCAAACCTAAACTGCGGCAATCAACGCCTGCATTTTTTTCCGCGTGCCGCTGTCCGGTAAGCGTCCGAACCCTGCCGACTGGTTGTCCAGCATATGTTTTGCCTTGCTGGTGGCGGGGATGGCGCAGGTGATTGCGGGATGGGAAACGACGAATTTCAGGAAAAATTGCGCCCAGCTGTAGCAATCGATCTCTGCCGCCCAGTCAGGCAGTTGAGTCCGGGTGGCGCGGAACAGTGCGCCACGGGCAAACGGCCGGTTGGCGATGACCGCAATACCTTTCTCCTGCGCCAACGGCAGCACCCTGTTTTCCGCCTCGGTTTCAGCGAGGGAATAGTTTATCTGGAGGAAATCCAAAGGGGTCTGACTGATCACCCGGATCACATCATCATGGGCGCTTGCGTTGTAATGGGTAATGCCCAGATAACGGATGAAGCCTTTCTCCTTCCATTCGCGGAGTGTCTCGATATGTGTCTTCCAGTCGACCAGGTTGTGAATCTGCATCAGGTCGATGATCTGGCTCTTCAGCAGGCGTTGGGATTCCTGCATCTGCTTGATCCCCGCCTCCCTGCCGTCAGTCCAGACCTTGGTGGCAAGAAACAGTTTTTTTCGCATGGCGAGGATTTCCATCAGATCGCCCGAGACACGTTCCGCCTCACCATACATGGGGGAAGTATCCAGCATGCTGTTTTGCACTAAGCCCAGGATGCGCACCACTTCACGTAATTTGCTGAGCTCCGCCACATCTCTGCCCACATCGAATACCCGGGATGTGCCGAGCCCGATGACCGGGAGTTGTTCGCCCGAAGAGGGTATCGGCTTGGTGATGAATTCCGCGGTTTTCTGGCTGGCTAAGAGCAGAGGTGTAGTTGCCGCCAGACCTGCTCCGCCGATAATCTTGAGTAACTGCCGGCGTTTTAGATCAAAGTGTTTGTTCATCTTTAGCTCCTTGCAGCGCCTTGATGCGCTGCGCTTTGCCTAAGCGTAGACCAATTGTCATCCACAACAGCGCCACCGGGACTGCGATCCAGGCGATGCCGGAGAGTCCGAATCCCAAGCCCTTGAGACCGGCGAACAGCCAACCCGCGACAGCATCCCCGCCACGATAGACCACGGTATCGATAAAGTTCTTCGCCTTGTATTTGCTTTCCCTGTCAATCACCGTGAAGAGCACCTCGCGCGACGGTTTGGTAAGCGCGTAGTTGCCGGCCCGCCGCACGACCTGGGTGATGATCAGGACCGGCAGGATGGGTGCCATGGCCAGCACCATAAAACCCAAGCTCAGCAGGGCGGGAATGCTGGCCAGTGCCGTCGCGACCCCGAACCTCCGCATTACGTGGCCGGTGACGAAGATCTGGATCAGGATCGTCAAGGCATTAACAACAAGGTCGATGATGGCGAACACCTGGGTGCGTTCGGCGGAGTCCGTAAAGGCTGCCTTGACGATGTGTGCCTGCTCGAAATAGAGAAAGGTCGAAAGAGTCGTGTAGAGCCAGATGAATAAGGCTATGCCGAGCAGGTAGCTTGATCCAAAGGTGTTTTTTATGCCACTCATGATGCTGCCGCCCAAGGCCGCTTCACTGCCGGCTGTGGGGTGCGCGTGGCCGTATCGGATCAGTTGCAGAATGCAGATCAGGGCAGCCGCGAGCAGTCCGGCGGACACCAGCAACAGGTTTGAGGTGCCTATCGAGGTGGACAGCCCAGCGGTGAAGGCAGGGCCGGAGATCGCGCCCAGACTGCCGCCGGCGGCGATCAGACCAAATAAGCGCTTGCCCTGGGCATTGCTGAACAGGTCAGCCATAAAACTCCAGAACACCGATACCACAAACAGATTGAAGACGCTGACCCAGATGAAGAAGATCCGTGCGGTCCATTCCGCCCCATCTCCACTGCGGAACACGAAGTAGAAGATCAGCAGATTGGCAATAAAGAAAAGATACACACCCGGCAGTAATCTTTGTCTCGGGTAGCGGGCGCTGGCGGCCCCGAACAGGGGCACGATTGCCAGCATTACCAGGAAGGTGGCGGTAAACAACCATTGCAGATTATCGATCCCTCCGATGATGCCCATCTCGTCGCGCACCGGACGGATGACGTAGTAGCTGGAGAGCAGAAAATAGAAATAGGCGAATGACCAGATTACCGGCACGAATTCACCGGCCTGCAGATTGATCAGCAGGTTGAACGGTGTTTGCCTAACTGCGGCACTGGTGGATTGCTGTTTTTCCGCCATGGCGTGGTTATTTTTCAGAAGTGTGCCTGGTCAGATAACTGTTTATACAGTAGTTAGACAGATTGTACTCCGAGAATTGCAAAAAACGAATCTGTGAAGCAAGCTGCCATTGCACGAGTATCGGCTAGAATTTACTTAATCCTGCTTACCTCAGAGGCTCAGCTGTGGCGCAGTCTCCTCTGAGGTTTCCAGTTATTCGCAGCATTTTTGAAAGCGGCCACGACTCTGTCTCAAGGGAAATGAGGTTATAAATACCTCTGACTTACCATCAATCTGCCGGAGCATATTCCATGATTCCATACAACTCTGTATTGATAAGTGCTGTGTTGTTTACGTTGCTATCCATCGGCTATCCCGTCCAGGCAATTGGGCCGGACCCGGATGTGGAGCAACTGATCATTGAGCTTGAATTGAAAGCGACCGCAAAGCCTGTGCGTGAGACTGGTCACTGGAAAAAACCACTAATCATTGTGGTTTACCTGCCTGGTAACCGTCCAGTGATGCGGAATGACTTCGAGTCATGGATGCAGGCCGCTGCAGGGGATGCCAAGCTCATCTACGTCAGCACCCGTGACGAGCTTGAAATGGTGAAAGAGGATGCGGATGTCATGCTGGGTTATTGCTTCGATGTGACTCCGGATATGCACAGGCTAGCCTGGGTGCAGAACTATTTCGTCGGCATCGATCGCTGTACGGACAATGCACTGCTGCAAACCGGCCGGGTGTTGCTGACCAACACCAAGGGCATCCCCGGTCCCGGCATGGCGGAACATGCCATCGGCATGATGCTGATGCTGACCCATAAGCTCGATGTCTATCACCGGCAACAGTGGCAAGGGCAATGGAAGCGGATCGATAACGCCAGTCAACAGGTCATGGAAATAGGTGGCAAGACGCTGCTGGTAGTCGGACTGGGAGGCATTGGCCGGCAGGTGGCAAAACGGGCGCATGCTCTCGGTATGCGTGTCATCGCCACCCGGCGAAGCAGCCGCAATGGGCCCGACTATGTCGACAGGGTCGGTCTGCCGCACGAGTTGTTGGAACTCGCGGCGCAGGCCGATGTGGTGGTCAACGTTACACCATTGACTCCAGAAACCACAGACATGTTCGACAGGAAATTTTTCCAGGCCATGAAGCCCACGGCATATTTCATCAATATCGGCAGAGGTAAGAGCGTGGTGACTGCGGATCTGCTGGCGGCGCTCGATCAGGGTGAAATCACTGGCGCCGGCCTGGATGTCACCGACCCCGAGCCGCTGCCCGAAGGGCACCCGTTGTGGAAGATGCCCAATGTGATCATCACCCCTCATTCCAGCTCTCCATCAGACAGGATGACGCAGAGATTCTGGCTGTTGGTGCGGGAAAACCTGCGCCGCTACATTCTCGGTGAGCCGCTGCTGAATCTGGTTGATATCAAACGGGGTTATTGATTAAGACCGTATAATCCTTGCTTTAGCTAACCCGGCAATCAACGTGATTCCAGTAAAAAAAGAATTGAAGTCATCAATTATTAGTGCAATTAGAATTTCTATTGACATGGCTGAAATTAGCCTATCTCCCCGGTTTTTTATTGCGAATTGCCGTTTAAATCACACTCACAATATAAAGAAAAACATTCCCTTCAGCGATCAATCCTAACGCCGAAAAGTTGGGGCAGTACAGACACATCATGTTGTACGAATATCACATAACAGGAGATATAAAAGTGAAAAAAATCATTGTACTTGCTGCATTAACCCTCTGCGTGAATCTGGCCATGGCTGGTGGCGGGAAAGTCAAAGAGCAAAATCCCTTGTACGATATCAGTGGCGAGGTGGTCGGCACTGTAGTGCCCGTGCCGGATGCCTGTGAAGTGGTCGTGCCTCAGAGCGGCAAGGCGGTCTATATCATTTGTGAGAAAGACGACGAGTAAAGTTTCTACCTGATCATTTTATAGATCAAACGCAGCGACATGCTTCGCTGCGTTTTCTTTTCCTCCATTTAGATCTCAGTCCGGAATCCTTACCTTATCGGGTTTAATCTCACTGCTTCACTCATTAATCCGCTAGTAGCAAAGTATCAGGGTGAAATTGCTGATTCAGTGCTGGATGTGACTGATCACAAACTGGTGTCTGATTTCTACTGGCATAGCCTGTTGTTAAAAATAGTCGATTCCCAGTCTGAAGTAGACTTCATTCTCCCCCAGTTCACTATCCAGGCCTTGAGCAAATCCCAGGGTGATGGGAATGTTGATGGAGTCGAAGCCGATCAGCAGTTCGGCGGAGAATTCCATGCCGACGCTGGAGTAGAAGCGCCGCTTTTCGCCTCGATCCCAGGCGGCTCCGCTTTCACTGAACAGGCTGCAGATTTTTTCAACGCCGATACCAATCATCAACCCGTTAAATTTTCCTTAACCGGCTTTAATTCCATTGCATCGTACCACCCTTGATCAGGGTGAAATCATCGCTGCTTGACTTGATGTCATCGATCCAGAATCCTTACTCAGAATGCCATCTGCTATGGGAAATACGGAGTGTGTTTTTTACGCATCATTCCGGTTTTTAACCACTAGGACGACTTAACGTTTTAGGTGCTTGATCAAGGAAAATCAACACCGATACCCTCGGTGAACCATTGCCCAATATGGTTGATATCAGGTTGGGTAATTGAATTGTGGCAATGAAAACATAGGTCCTATTAACTCCATCTGAGGAATTGGTCAAAGGACCTCAATCAGCACCAGTTGCAGCAGGCAGTGAATGGCCTGGTTGAGAAGCACAAGCTGACCTCCAAAGCTTGTTAGCGCTTGGGAGGTCAGCAATTGATAGTTAAGTGATCATTCACGTCTTATGAATTACACAGCATGTGAACTATCTGGGCAGGCCATCGTGTCGTTCTGCTTCAGGTTTGAGGCGTAGAAAGACCTTTTTAGCCGGCTGGGTACAGTTGACTTAAGGTCGTACATGTCTACGTCAGCAACCGATGTAAGCATCAGTTTTCCATCTGCCACATGACCAACAAAGTTAAGGTTTAGGGCCGGTATAGTCACTTCGAAGAACTCTGCTGCCTGGCGTTGGTCTCGTTTTACAACAGCCGCACGCGCACCATTCAAAGACTTGGCTCGAAGTGGCGAACCGAAAGATACCGCGCGCCATTCAGACCCCTGCTTTTTGAGGGTGACAGATGAACGGACAGAGCCTTCTACACGCAGTGGATAGATTATTTGTCCAGTAGATTGCAGCAGTTTCATTGGATCGTCACCTTCCTGATACGCACGCAAAGCATCAAGCCGCACCATGAATCCACTCAATGGTGTGTCGAGTTGCGATTTTTTGGCGTCAGCAGGCGCCGTAAAGCCCATTTTCAGTGCGTTTTTATCGGTCACCAGCTTGCCAAGCTTCACCAGTGACGCATTGGCTGCCGACTTGCTCTCGATTGCGATGGCATCGATATCGACATTGGCAAGCTTTCCGGCAAAGCAAGGTGTCATCAGTAGCCCCGATATTAGTGTGATAGTGAGAGCACGCATTTCAGTTACCCCCCGTATTTTTGATTTCATAATAGTCATCCCAGTGCGTATGGTGACCTGTGCTTTCGACGTAGTAATCGTAGGTGTAGAACGATGATCGCCAACATTGGGCGCCCATGGATCATTGACCTCAACGTAATTCACGCCGTCGATGGTTTCGTAACCTATCGCAGTCATCATATGTCCACCACCGCCTGGCCAATGCCAGGTGAAAGCAAAGGCCCGCCCGCCACAGGAACCAGTGTCAGCCAACTCTTTACGGAGTTGATCCCAGCTCAGGGCGGCATTGCTTGTATGTTTGGATGTGAAATCATATTTGGCGTACTCCGGCCATCCACCTACTACACACCCGCCGGGAGTTGGCGTGTTGCAACAATCGTTGCGACCAAACCTGTTATTGGCCTGCAGGCATTGCGCTACATTCCGCCCAAGGTATTCCATGGTCATTTGACTGCTGGCTGCCCAGCACCACATGCTGGTTTCTTGCGGCCTCAGCGTCACTGCTAAGTGCTGTTGCGTTGGAGGATTGCACTGAGCACTCTGACCGGGCCACCATCTGTGGTACATGTGATCGCCGCCGCCGCGGGCGAAACAGTCGATGCGATTGGGACCCCAGGAGACGCATCCAGGCTGCTCCTTGATCACGCCGCTCAGGTTCTCCCAGCCGCCCCATTTGGAGCCGTCCCACCATTTGTGATACATGTGATCACCGCCACCGCGGGCGAAACAGTCGATGTGCTTGGGACCCAGGAGACGCACTCGGGCTGCTCTTTGATTACACCGCCCAGATTCTCCCAGCCGCCCCATTTGGAGCCGTTCCACCATTTGTGATACATGTGATCACCGCCACCGCGGGCGAAACAGTCGATGCGATTGGGACCCCAGGAGACGCACTCGGGCTGCTCTTTGATCACACCGCCCAGATTCTCCCAGCCGCCCCATTTGGAGCCGTTCCACCATTTGTGATACATGTGATCACCGCCACCGCGGGCGAAACAGTCGATGCGATTGGGACCCCAGGAGACGCACTCGGGCTGCTCCTTGATCACACCGCCCAGATTCTCCCAGCCGCCCCATTTGGAGCCGTCCCACCATTTGTGATACATGTGATCGCCGCCACCGCGGGCGAAACAGTCGATGCGATTAGGACCCCAGGAGACGCACTCGGGCTGCTCTTTGATTACACCGCCCAGATTCTCCCAGCCGCCCCATTTGGAGCCGTTCCACCATTTGTGATACATGTGATCGCCGCCACCGCGGGCGAAACAGTCGATGCGATTGGGACCCCAGGAGACGCACTCGGGCTGCTCCTTAATCACACCGCCCAGATTCTCCCAGCCACCCCATTTGGAGCCGTTCCACCATTTGTGATACATGTGATCGCCACCACCGCGGGCGAAACAGTCGATGCGATTAGGACCCCAGGAGACGCACTCGGGCTGTTCTTTGATTACACCGCCCAGATTCTCCCAGCCACCCCATGCGGCAAAAACCATTCCTGGAAACAGGAGCAGTGTGGTCACTATAAAACTTAAGAAACAAAGCGTGTGGTATTTGTGTCCATAAGAATGCTTCATAATTTTTTCCTCATGTAAAAAAGAAACGCATTCAAAATAATCCTCTCTAATTCAGACTATGAAATTCAAACTGCTAAAAAAGTGGGTGTCGGATCATGGGCAACTGAATCGACGGTTTACATTAACAGGCAATAGGATGGTGTAGAGGGCTTGTATCCTTACCGGTAGTAGCAGTCAGTTACTGACGTTGTAGTATCTCCTTATGTACTGCCAGATCCATCTTGGAATTTCATGAAGGTAGTGTGGCTCAGAGGTCGGACACCCCTTGGAGTGGGGCAAGTTGTCTGCTGATGAATCTCCGTCCCTGAAACTCTGTATTACATAGCCTGTTCTTATAGTTGCAAAGGTAAATGTAGACGTCTCTGTCATGATATGGCAAGAAATGCGTGGAAAAAAGATATAAGGATAGGAGCGATTGAGTTCTGAAGCTCGGATATAAAATGGCAAACGACCTTGGGTGGTCGTGTGAGGAATTGTCACCCGGTAAGAAAAAAGTGTGGTAGATGTGCTGAATCACAAGACTGGAAGCTTAAGCAAATATACGCTGCTTGCTGATCTAAGTATTTAATGTCGCCGGTAACCATTCAATTTCCACTTACTTAAACAGGCCGTGGACTTCTTGGGCGCAGACGAAGTCCTCTGCATCTGACGTCCTTGACGGCTTTGTTTATCTCGATCAACCTACGAACTATTTCGGTAGCAAGAAATGATCTTGTGTGATTTTAGTGGCTGAAAATATTTACTGACGGGGATCAATCCCAGGTGCCAGACGAATCGTCAAGGTGGTTGAATGCAACATCTTTAGATCGCGTTGATGTACATGTCCTAGAACCATTATTTCAACTGGCGAAGTCTTCTGTCATAAATAGTCGATACCCAGTCTGAAGTAGACTTCATTCTCCCCCAGTTCACTATCCAGGCCATGAGCAAATCCGAGGGTGATGGGAATGTTGATGGAGTCGAAGCCGATCAGCAGTTCGGCGGAGAATTCCATGCCGACGCTGGAGTAGAAACGCCGCTTTTCGCCTCGATCCCAGGCGGCTCCGCTTTCACTGAACAGGCTGCCCCAGATGCGGCCGACTCCTAAAGGTGGGGCGGCGAAGCCGTCGTAGATTCGGTCGATGGGAAATCGCCAGGCCAGTCCGCCGCGTGCCATGCGGGTGCCGACCAGTTCATTGCTGGGTGGATAACCGCGCAGGGCAAACTCACGGCGTCCCAGTTTGGTGAAGCCTCCCAGGTCGCTGAACTGGTCGTTGCTCTTGTGCAGGTTGAATGGCTCGATACCATCATCCCCTTCGCCATACAGCAGGTTGAGTGAAAGGACATGGTTGTGATGAAGGTCGAGATAACCATCGAACTCGCCGATGTAAGCCTTGCCCTCATGGTCGCTCGAACCAAACAGATCGTAGCTCTCGGCGGTCAGGGATAGCTGGACGCCGTCGGTCGGCCCATCAGAGTGGAGATATCGATGGGCGTTGCTGAAGCTGATGATTGCGCCTCCGATGGTGTCCTCATACCAACCTTCATCGGCGGGATCATCGGCGCGGCGTTCGACCTCCTGCCAGGCGCTGCCGACTGCCAGGTCGAGGTTCCAGTCCAGGTGGTTGAAAGGATAATGCGCCAGCAGTTGCAGATGATCCTCGATATGATAAACCTTGGCATCGTCTCCCGGGTCTTCGCCTTCCACCTCAATGTCAATTTCCCGGCTGGCGGAGAGTATCAGCCGGTTGTAGAAGTCGTAATAGGCGAACCCGCCTGGCTCTTGCAGGTCCGGGTGAACATAGAAGACCGGAACCGCCGCCCAGCGGTGAAACCCAAGGACGTCCTTGCCGTCGATGGCAAGCCCGATCTGGTCGCTGTGACCGGTCCCGTAGACAAGCAGCGGGGTCCAGCCGGTGGGTGTCAGGGTCGGCAGAGAGGAAAAGGCCTTGTCCTTTGTGTATTGGTTGGTGTTGAACTCTGGCTTAGTGGCCAGGTTGTTGACTTCGATCGCCCCTGGAGCTGTGGCCGAGTAGGCAGTTGAGTAACTGGCCGGGCTGTCGATCCGGCGGATCACCTCGCCGGTACCGGTATATTCCACCACCCAGATGCCTTTCTGGCGATCGGGTTCCAGCTCGGCAATATAACCGAGGCTGTTGGTGATGGTCCGCACCTCACCGCTGGCCAGATTCATGCGCCGGCCATTGAGAGTGCCTCCATGGTCGGAGATGAAATAGAGCACGCTGCCATCATTGCTGAAGCGGGGCGACATCTGCAGGTCAGGGTTGGTGGTGAGCAGGCTCCAGCGGCGCCAGGCGAGATCGAAGCGTTCCAGATTCCAGCCCGTGGCGAGGCGTTTGACATTGGCAATGATCTGTCCGCCATCCGGTGCGACGGAGATCTGTCCCAGCACATCGCCATTCTTCAGCTGATCGAGCACTTCGATGACGCCATCTTTAGCAATGCGCACCAGTGCGAAAACACCTTCGCCGCCGCGTACGCCATAGAGTTCACCGCTCGTGCGATCCGCATCGGCGCGCAGGATGCGCTGGCACTCGGTGATCCGTTTCAGTCCCCCGTTCTTGGGGTCCAGGATCAGCAGATCGTTGTAGAGCCGCATATTGTCACAGATGTTGAGCTGGGTGATCAGCAGCCCACGTTGTGGCGCATAGCGCAGCGAGGTCACGCCGATCAGCTTGGCGACTGTACGCTGCGAGCCGTCGGTAACTATCTGACGGATCTCCGGCTTACTGCTTGCATCGTAGTGGTAGTAGAAGAGGCTGCCGTCGGGTCCGGAAGTGATCATTCGATTCAGATAAGGGGTGGAAGCGACTACCTTGCCGGCAGGGTCGCCCAGGGACTTGATCTCCGCTATCTGGGGCGAGAAACGTGCTTCGAGATACTCTTCAAAATCTCTCCACAGCTGTTCTCCGGAGACACCCAGGGTGCGCCAGGCCCGGTTGCTCATGCGCCAGGGTACCCAGTTGCGGCTGTAAGTGCTGACGTACTGGCGCAGTTTCTCCTCTCCATACTGCTGTTCGATATAGTCGAACAGATAACTGCCATACAGGTAGACCTGTCCGAAAGGCCAGCGGGAGCCTGAGTAGCCCTCGTAGCTCTCGCCGGTGAGTGAAGTGATACCCTTGAGAACCTCCTGGCGCATCATGGCGTCGAACCGGGCGCTGCTGCCGCGGCCATAACCGGTTTTCGATTCATGGTGGATGGCGTAACCCTCAGCCACCCAGGCCGGTGCCCAAAGCTGCGGGAAGGTGAAAAAGGGCAGGATCGAGCCGGTGGAGCGGCCGAACAGCTTCCGCGCCCCCGCAGGCACGCCGCTGACCTGGTCGAGATGCAGGGTGTGGGTATATTCGTGGGTGAACAACAGCTCCAGCCAGTGATTGTGGCTCATCAGTTCGCCGCTCGAGGGAGGCGAGAGATAGAGATAACTGTGGTTGTAGGGAACCGGCGAGGCCATGCCATTGGAAGGATCCAGGTTGTCGTTGATCACCACTTCGGTACGCCGGTCGGTTTCCCAGCCGATGGCGATAGTCAGGCGCTCATGGACCTGCTCGGCAATTGCCGCCAGTTCCTGTGCGAAATTACGCTGCTGTTCAACAAAATGAATATTGAAATGAGGAGTGGTCAGGGTGCGCCATTCATCACTGATGGAAGGCTGCCCGATATTGATATCTGCAACCGACATCTGCAACGGCAACCAGCCGATCAGTATCACACTCAAGACAACTGCCTGGTGGATTAATCTTCGCAAGTCCCGTCTCCGCATGTTCCATTTCCAGTGAAAGACGATTATCACAGTTTGCAGAGCTGCACACCATCGAACCAAGGCAGCGCAAAGCTTGCAGGTGGCTGGTTCTCTTAAGGCCTGTTAACACTATGCGGATATCCATCGACGAGGCATCCGCGTAGTGTTAACAGGCCCTAGCACATTCAATTGTTGACAAAAATTTGTTCATAGGCAGGTATGAATGCGAGGGTGCTGCTGAGTTTGTGAGCACAACAAGATATTGCGGAAGGTTGGTGTGCGGAGAAATTGTTATCAGTCATTGAGGAAAATGTCTGATGCGTAATTATGGGTAATGATAGCGAGAACCTCAGTCTTGCAGACTGTGAGGGGCGTTATTTACCTCTCCATTGCCGCAAGTCAAGTTTGTCGATTGACCCGCGTTTGATTCGAAGCATAACCTGGGTGTCAATGGGGTCATAGTTCCCGGCTGTAATCAGCCGAGCGAGCCAAGAAGAAGTGACAAGCCTTGTTCGGAATGATCTGGTACTGGCAGTTGGGGAACAATCAAAGTTCTGGGATGAACTTCCATGCTCCCCTGTGCGCCGTGCAGCCCCCATTACGCTGGTTATCCCAAGGCTGTTGAGTGGGTTATCAATCCCAGAGCGTTCATTTAGGAGGGTGGCTGTGATGAAAAAAACACTGGGATTTAATTCAGCTCGACGGACATGGAGTGTTGCTCTATGTCTTACATCATTCGCTGTAACAGGCGCGCTATTGCTATGCGGAACTGCAACTGCCGCAGACACAGCAGAATTGATCAGTGTCGGAATTGATGGTCAGGCCGGCGCCAGCTCGTCTTATTATACTTTCAGTGAAATCCGTGATGAATCGGTCAGTGCAGAAGGACGTTTTGTAGCGTTTTCTTCTATTGCGGAAAATTTGATTGAGCCGGAGGAGGGGTGCAATACCACCAGTTGGAATGTGTACCTGCGGGATCGGGAAAATGCCATGACGACCATGATCACTTGTGTTCCAGGCGTCTTCACCGGCTCCGCGCTGGATGGTGAGGCGGCAATCACGCCAGATGGCAAATTCATCGCCTTCAAATCCACCAATGGAAATCTGGTTGCGAATGACACCAATGGTGCGATGGATATCTTCGTCAAGTCTGAAAACGGCTTGGAACGAGTAAGCCTGGCGAGCGACGGGTCACAAGGCCCCGGCTGTTCCTGTGGATGGTCGGATACCTGTGGCGGTTGTGAATACTCGAACTACTCCAGTCATCCCACCATCAGCGCGGATGGACGCTATGTGGCATTCGCCTCTTATGCATCAAATTTTTACGAGGATGATCTCGCCGATACGCTCGATGTGTTTTTGCATGATCGTGAGCAGGCAACCACCGAGGTGATCAGTATCGCCCCTGATGGCGCCATTGCTAATGGAGCAAGCTGGTCTCCCTCGATCAGCGCGGATGGTGAGTCTGTCGCATTTACTTCAGAGGCTGACAATCTGGGTGTGGAGGATGGCAATGAGGTGGCGGATATCTATCTGTGGGAGCGCCAGACTCAAGTCATCCAGCGGGTGAGTGTGGCCAGTGATGGGGTTGAGACCAATGGTCATTCCTCCAATCCGGTGATCGATGCCGAGGCCCGGCGCATCGCTTTCGCCAGTGGCGCAACCAATCTTTCAGCTGCAGATCAGAATGGTTTCATCTGGGATGTGTTCGTACATGATCTCGAAAGCGGCGAGACCATCAATCTGTCCGGTGCTATGGACAGTGGCGGAAATCGACCTGCAATCAGTGACGATGGCAATATGGTCTCGTTCACCAGCAGCGATGACGTCTATCAAGTGGAGCTGGACGGGACAGGGGCGAGCAGGCTGGTTGTCACGAATATGCAGTTCTCTGCCCTCAGTACGGCAGGCGAGGCAATCGTGGTCAGCGGCTACAACAGCCTGGTGCCGGAAGATACCAACAGCGATAAGGATGTCTATCTGATCACTGCGGGAGGAGCGGAGGATCCACCTGAGGATGACGAAATCTGTGACGACGGCATCGACAACGATGGTGACGGACTCATCGATTGCCGCGATCGTACCGACTGCCGGACAGACCCGGTCTGCCGGACCGGCGGTGGTGGGGGTAGAACAAGGTAGGAGGTTTGACGCTGATCTCAGGAGGGACTGAAACATTCAGCTTCTCCTGGCGTTCAGCCAGCAGCTTTTCGGGATAGGTGGAAGATCGCAATCTGGCTGATCGAGTTCGAACTACTGTCCGGATGCAGCGGTTGTTATTGCTGAAGCAGGTCCATCAACCACGCCTGATGCAAGGGGAAACCGCTGTGTGAGTTGGATGGCGCGCCCGACAGGGTGAGAAATGACCGTTTGTCCGGTGGACAAACGCAGCATGACGAACGCCCCGCAGGGGCCGGAAATCCTGTGAGTGGACGTGTCATGAACGAAGTGAATGGCGCGCCCGACAGGATTCGAACCTGTGACCCCCGCCTTCGGAGGGCGGTACTCTATCCAGCTGAGCTACGGGCGCATTTGAAGACGGCGTAGTGTACCTGTCTGGTAGTTTAACGTCCAACCCTCCTCAGGTCGCTCTTTTTGATTTCAAAAGGTATAATCTTCTAATTTGCTGATAGATGCTCGGTGCGCCGGGTTGGTTTGACATAAATAACGGAGGACGATACTCGTGAAGACCACTGCTGTATCCACATTAGGCAAGATCACATTCGCAGGCGCCTTTGCTCTGCTATCGGTTTCCCAGGCAGTCGCAGAAGAGCGTGCGGATGTGCTGGAGCGTATCGCGCCGATCGGCAAAGTGACAGTCGAAGACCAGGCCGCCCCTGCGGTAGAAGCAGCGCCTGTTGCCGCTACCGAACCTGCTGCTGAAGCCGAGGCTCCGGCTGTAGAAGCCGCGCCAATGGCTGAAGTTGAAGCTGCAGCAACCGAGGCTGTTGCCGAGGTGGCGGCCGCGCCCGGCGTCGATGCCCTGGCAATCGCTACTTCCAGTGGTTGCATGGGCTGCCATCAGGTTGAAGTCAAAGTAGTGGGTCCCTCATACAAAGAAGTGGCTGCCAAATACAAAGGTGACGCGGGTGCACTCGATATGTTGTCGGCCAAAGTGAAGGCTGGCGGCACCGGCACCTGGGGGCAGATTCCCATGCCGCCGAATGCCCATGTCAGCGATGAAAATATCCGCACCGTGGTGGAGTGGGTGTTGACGCTTTAAGCGCTGTTTCGTTTGCAAGAGGCCTCCCTGAATCCATCGGGGGAGGCCTTTTTTATTGGCGTAATTAAACTTTGAATCGGTTGACCAGTTGATCCATGTTCTGTGCGAGACTGGAGACAAATTTACCGGATTCCGACATTTCCCGGGCATTACCTGCAGTATGTTGTGAAAGGCTGTTGATACTGGTGATGCTGCGGTGTACTTCTTCAGTGACGGTGGCCTGCTCCCTGGCGCTCATGGCGATCTGTTGATTCATCTCGTTGATTAGACTCACGGCCCGGGCGATGGCGTCGAGAGACTCGCCCGCGGAGCTCGATTGTTCAACACTGCGTTCAGCCTGCTCCCGGCTCTCCTGCATCACCTGTACGGCTTTTACGGCACCGCGTTCGAGTTTTTCAATCATCTCCTGTATTTCACTGGTGGATTCCTGGGTGCGCCCGGCCAGAGTCCTCACTTCATCTGCGACCACGGCAAAGCCACGTCCTTGCTCGCCGGCCCTGGCCGCTTCTATGGCGGCATTCAGAGCCAGCAGATTGGTCTGTTCGGCGATGCTTCGAATCACATCCAGTACTGTGGCGATATTGGAGACATCGGATTCAAGCTGTTGAATGACCTGGGAGGCGTTTTCCACCCCTTGAGCCAGACTGCCAATTTCATGAGTACTCTTTTCCACCACTGTACGGCCTTCCTGGGTTGCGCTGGTGGCTTTGCGGGCAGCGTCCGCCGCAGCAATAGTGTTTTCGGAGACTTGATTCACGACTGCAGACATCTGGTCCATTGCAGTGGCGACTTGCTGGATATCAGCCTGCTGCTGTAACAGGTCGGTCTGGGTATTTTGGGTGATGGAGGTCAGTGAGCCGGAAGCCTGGGTCAGTTCCAGTGCCGCGTGCCTTACATCCTGAATGATCTGGCCGAGGTGCTGTTTGACATGGCGTACGCTGGTAGCGACATGACCTAATTCCCCAGCGTAATCCTGCGGCTCCGAAACGGTGAAATCACCCTCTGCAAAACGGCTGAGGCAGCTGGAAATATTCTGCGTAGGCCGGATGATCTGGCGTTTGACGAGCAGGCTGCCCAGTATGATGAAGACCGAGATGGCCGCGACAGACAGGAGTGAAGTCAGAAGCATGATTTTCCGGCTCTCTGCTTTGAGTTGCTCGGTTTTTTCCACAACCTCCTGAGAGATGGCGGCGGCGGCTGCAGCCAGCTGTTCTGTCGGGGCCCGGTCGATTCCCTTGACAACCTTGTCACCCACTTTAGGATCAAAGTTAGCAGTCTTGAATTTCTCCAGACCTTCCCGATACGCCTGCCCCATGCTTTGATGGGAGGCGAGGAAGGCGTGCAAAAGTTGCTTGGACTCGGTGTTTGACAGTTTGGGAAGCAGGACTGTTATCTTGTCTCTGATTTCAGCCTCCTTAGTCTCGAATTTTCCCCAATATTTATTCAGGTTTGTTGCCTCGTATCCACGCAGCAACACATTCTTCCATTCCTGCACCTGTTTCTTGAAATCACTCTCAATGATCAGAATCTGTTGTTCATTGATCACCTGGTGATGCAGGGCATGGTCATAGGTATGGAGAATGCCGTTTAGGGTAAGGAAACCGTAAACGCCTGATCCGCCGAGTAAAATAAGTCCAATTGCCAGAATGATGGCAAACTGCTGAGTGAGTGATCGCTTCATGAGTGACATAGCATTATTCCTTGTGCTTGATGTTGCACACTCTGCACCCTATTCCAGAATGGAGCGCTTGAGTATTGAGGTGAAATGGGCATGTACAATGACTACCCGGAGTAGCGGCGCGGAACAGGATTTCCTTTAACCGGGTCTAGTGTATCAGGAAAGCATGGACTTCAGATTGGCCAGGTGGGCGGAGCCGCGTTCGTGCTTCTGTTCTTTGGACAGTTCACTTTTGCGTCCTTCCCAGCTCAGGTCCGCTTCCGGGAGTTCCTGCAGGAAGCGGCTGGGCTCGCAGCGCACCATTTCACCATAGCGTTTGCGCTTTGCCGCATAGGTCATGGTCAGGCTGCGCTGGGCGCGGGTGATGCCGACGTAGGCGAGGCGGCGCTCCTCCTCAATGTTCTCGTCTTCGATGCTTGCCCGATGCGGCAGCAGCTCCTCCTCCATGCCCACCAGGAAGACATGCGGAAACTCCAGTCCCTTGGATGCATGCAGGGTCATCAGATGGACCTGGTCTTCACTGCTCTCCTCATTTTGCCGCTCCAGCACGTCCATCAGGGTCAGATGGTTGACCATTTCCGCGAGGGTCTTCTCCTGCAGTTCGCCGTTCTGCAGGGCATTGAGCCACTCCAGCAGTTCGTTGACGTTTTCCATACGCCGCTCCGCCACGCTGTCGCTGCTGCTGTTTTCGCGCACCCAGTCATGATACTGAATCTCGTTGATCAGGCCGCGGATCGCCTGCACCGGATCCTCGTTCTCCGCTTGCAGGTTGAAACGGGCGATCAGTCGGGAGAACTCCTGCAACCGTGAGTAGGGGCGGCTGGAGAGCAACGACTGCAAGCCAATTTCATCGCAGGCTTGAAGCATGCCGGTTTCCCGCTGGGTGGCATAGGCGCCGAGTTTTTCCAGGGTGCTGGAGCCAATCTCGCGGCGCGGAGTGTTGACGATGCGCAGGAAAGCGCCGTCGTCATCCGGGTTAGCCAGCAGCCGCAGATAGGCCATGATGTCCTTCACCTCAGCACGGGAGAAAAAGGAGGCGCCGCCGCTCAGAAAATAGGGGATGTTGTGGATGCGCAGCGCCTTCTCGAAGCTGCGCGCCTGATGGTTGCCCCGGTAGAGGATGGCGAAGTCGCCGTAACCGGTCTTGCCGGTGAACTTCTGGTGCAGGATCTCCGAGACTACCCGCTCCGTCTCGTGTTCTTCATTGCGGCACTCCAGCACCCGCAGCGGTGGGCCGGCGCCAAGCTCACTCCACAGGCGCTTTTCAAACACATGGGGGTTGTTGGTGATGAGCTGGTTGGCAGCCTTGAGGATGCGTCCGCTGGAGCGATAGTTCTGTTCCAGTTTGATCACTTTGAGCTGCGGGAAGTCCTCCTTCAGCCGCACCAGGTTCTCCGGCCGCGCGCCGCGCCAGGAGTAGATCGACTGGTCGTCGTCACCCACTACGGTAAAGACAGCGCGCACCCCGACCAGCAGTTTGACCAGTTCGTACTGGGCCAGATTGGTGTCCTGGTACTCGTCCACCAGCAGGTGGCGGATGCGGTTCTGCCAGGCGTCGAGGGCTTCCGGATCTGTCTGGAACAGCTGGACCGGCAGCAGAATCAGGTCGTCGAAATCCACTGCATTGTAGGCCTTCAGCGCCCGCTGGTAGTTGGCGTAGAGCTGGGCCTGTGGGCTGTCCAGTTCGTCTTCGGCCATTTTCAAGGCCTGCTCAGGGAAGACCAGGTCGTTCTTCCAGGCGGAGATGCGCCACTGGGCAGTGGAGACCACCGCGTCGTCGCCGCTGTTCTGCTTGCGCAGCAGATCCTTCAGCAGGGCGGCGCTGTCCTGATCGTCAAAAATCGAGAAACCGGGTTTGTAACCGAGCCGTTTCAACTCCCGGCGCAGGATATTCAGGCCCAGGGTGTGGAAGGTGGAGATATTGAGCCCCTTTCCCTGGCTGCCGCCCAATTGTTTGCCGACCCGCTCCTTCATCTCCCGGGCCGCCTTGTTGGTGAAGGTCACCGCGGTGATGTGCCGGGGCTGAATACCGCACTGTTCCACCAGGTAGCCGATCTTGCGGGTAATCACCCGGGTCTTGCCACTGCCTGCGCCGGCGAGCACCAGCAGAGGTCCGTCAATGTAGTGCACTGCCTCCCGCTGTGCGGGGTTGAGATTACTCATTGGGTATAGAGGCGCCGTTTGAGGTGAAAGAGGGTGGAGATATCCTCCTCGCCATAGCCCTCGGCGAGTAATTCTTGATAGTCCGCCAGGGTCAATTCCAACAGCGGAGAACGCACCCCTTTGGCCTCCGCCATATGCCGGCAGATCTGCAGGTCCTTGTGGTGCAGGGCAAGCTTGAAGCCGGGTTCAAAATGATTCTCCAGCATTGAGCGGCCACGATGATCGAGAAACCAATTGCCCGCCGCACCGCCGCTGATGACCTCGATCACCTGCTGCATGTCGAGTCCCTGGGCCTGACCAAAGGCCAGCGCCTCGCTGACTGCCTGGTTGATGCCGGCGGCCATGATCTGGTTTACCGCCTTGCTCGCCTGGCCGGCACCGACTGGCCCCATGTGGGTGACCGAACGGGTGAAACAGGACAGGGTGGGGCGCAGTTTGTCCAGCATGGCTGCGTCGCCACCCGCCATCATCACCAGGTCGCCGCTACGCGCCCCCTCGCTGCCCCCGGAAACCGGCCCGTCGATGAATCCGACGCCACAGGCTGCGACCCGGCGGGCCGTCTCGCGGGCTGTCTCGACACTCACCGTGGAACTATCCAGCAGGATCTGATCCGCCTTGAGAGCGGGAGTGATCCGCTCGACTACCTCCAGCAGATCCGCGTCGGTGGAGACGCAGGTGATAATCAGCTCGGAATGGCTGACCGCGTCAGATATTTCATCGACCAGTGGAATTTTCTCGCTGAAGGCCCATTTTTCAACCCGTTCCCGGGTGCGGTTCCAGGCTGCGGTGAGCTTGCCGCATCGTTGTAGATTCAACGCCATGCCGCTGCCCATGGCGCCAAGGCCGAGCACGCTGGTTGTCAATAGATTACTGTCACTCTGCATGGAGTTATGTCAATCAGATCGAGGGACGAGAGCTGTGGGAGATTACGCAGAGGCGGCCGCCTTTTCAACCTGGATTCTGCAGTTGTTCACTGCCCAGGCTGGTCTATGGCGCTTCTTGAAACTGTAGTTTGCTTGCTATGATGCACCTTGCTGACAATTTTGGGGTTAATCCGCGACAGTATGACGATCAATATCAGTAACCGCCGGCAATTGCCCCGGGGGCGTAAAAATGGTCAATTGACCCGTGAGTCCTGGCGGGTCTTCCAGATCATGGCTGAGTTTGTGGAAGGTTTTGAGGAACTGGCAAGTATCAGTCCTTCGGTGAGTTTCTTTGGTTCTGCCCGCACCTCCCGGGATCATCCCTATTATGCATTGGCGGAAGAGATTGCCCGCCTGCTCTCTAACAGTGGCTTTTCGGTGGTGAGTGGAGGAGGGCCGGGAATCATGGAGGCGGCGAATAAGGGGGCGTATGAGGGCAAGTCACCCAGTATTGGACTCAATATTCTGTTGCCGCTGGAGCAGGCGGGTAATCCTTACCAGGATATCAGCCTCAATTTCCGCCATTTCTTTGCGCGCAAGGTGATGTTCGTGAAACATGCTGCCGCCTATGTGGTGATGCCCGGCGGTTTCGGTACTCTGGATGAATTCGCGGAGATTCTCACCCTGGTGCAGACCGGCAAGACCCGGAAGATACCGATTATTCTGGTGGGTGCTGATTTCTGGCAGGGTTTACTGGATTGGTTTAGGAACACACTGTGTGAAACAGGTACCATTGATCCTTCGGATCTGGATCTGATTCAGGTCCGCGACGAGCCGAAGGCGGTTGTGGAAGCTATCTTTGATCATTACGAAACCAGAGGTTTTCAGCCTTCACCGCAAGAACAGGAAATACTGCTTGAGCTATAAACCGGCAGTTACATAGAGGAGGAGGCTGAGGCCTATGAAGCGTTTTTTATTCTGTTTAGTTTTTCTGGCCGGTATGGCGTTATTGCCAGGCATGAATCTGTGGTCGGCGGAGCCGGAGGCGGTTCCAGAGACACTCGAAGCGGTTCCAGAGCCGCCTGAGTTGCCCCCTGCCCTGGTGGATGGTGAGGCCATCGAACCTGATGTAACCATTATCAAAAGGGGTGAGAATACGATCTACGAATACCGCATCAATGGCCAGCTCTACATGGTCAAAGTGCAGCCGGTAGTCGGCCCGCCCTACTATCTGGTGGACCGTGATGGCGACGGTGATTTCGACTCCCGTTCCGCAGATCCGGACAAGCTCTCGGTTCCCCAGTGGATTCTGTTGCGCTGGTAAGCATCAGATAAGTCGAGAGTGAGGATGCAGCAGGTTTTAGCGCGCCTGGTGGTGCTGTGTGAAGCGATCAATGAATGGCTGGGCAGGCTGATCTCCTGGCTCAGTCTCGGCATGGTGCTGGCCACCTTCTCCGTAGTGGTGTTGCGCTACGCCTTTGATCTGGGGTGGATCTGGCTGCAGGAATCGGTCACTTTCATGCATGCAGGATTGTTTCTCGTGGGTGCAGCCTATACCCTCAAGCACCAGGGACATGTGCGGGTTGATATCTTCTATCGCCGTTTCTCACCCAGGGCACAGGCATGGGTGGATCTGCTGGGTACCCTTTTTCTGCTGCTGCCGGTCTGTGTGTTTATTTTTATTGTCAGTTGGGACTATGTTGCCCAGTCCTGGGTCTTGCATGAAGGCTCCCGTGAGGCGGGTGGCCTGGATGGCGTCTATCTGCTGAAATCTCTGATTCTTGCCATGGCTGGCCTGCTGGTGTTGCAGGGCCTGGCGATGGGGATTCGCGCCCTGCTGCAGTTAACAGGTCACGCATCGATGCAACCGCAAGAGATGGAATCGTGAGCCCGGAAGCTTTCCCGCTGTTATTGTTTTTTGCCGTCTGCCTGGTGCTGTTGCTGGGTTACCCGGTAGCCTTCTCGCTGGGAGGCACAGCACTTGCCTTCGCCTGGATTGGCGGCATCTCCGGCCATTTCGATGCGGCCTTCCTGCAGGCGCTGCCCAACCGTCTTTACGGCATCATGATCAACGAGACTCTGATTGCGGTGCCGCTGTTCGTGTTCATGGGAGTGATGCTGGAGCGTTCCAGGGTGGCGGAGAATCTGCTGGATACCATGGCTACCCTGTTTGGCCCGCTGCGTGGCGGGTTGGGCATCTCGGTGACCCTGGTGGGCATGCTGCTCGCGGCCAGCACCGGGATTGTCGGCGCCACTGTGGTGACCATGGGGCTGCTGTCGCTGCCGACCATGTTGCGCCGCAACTATGATCCGGGTGTCTCCAGCGGGATCATCTGCGCCGCCGGGACCCTGGGACAGATCATCCCGCCTTCCATCATCCTGGTGCTGCTGGGTGATGTGCTGTCCGCCTCCTATCAGCAGGCCCAACTCGACCTGGGGATCTTCTCGCCGGAGACGGTTTCGGTGGGGGATCTGTTTGTCGGTGCAATCATTCCCGGATTGCTGTTGGTGCTGCTCTATCTGCTCTACCTGGTGGGGCTGGCCGTCTTCAAACCCGCTGCTGTCCCAGCCATCGCGGAAGATGAGCGGGAAATGGAGAAAGGCTTGCTGTTGCTGCGGGTGATGAAAGTACTGCTGCCGCCGCTGTTGCTGATAGTTGCGGTGCTGGGTTCGATCCTGGGCGGTGTCGCGACCCCTACTGAGGCGGCTTCGGTGGGCGCGATTGGCGCCATGCTCCTGGCGCTGAGTCAGAAACAGTTGAATCTGGATACCCTGAAAGCGGTGATGACCGGGACCACCAGGATTACCAGCATGGTGTTCATGATCTTCATCGGGGCCTCGCTATTCTCCCTGGTATTTCGTGGTTTCGGCGGCGATGAGGTGGTGACCGACCTGCTGACGGACCTGCCTGGTGGTGTGGTTGGGGCCATGCTGGTGGTGATGCTGGTGATGTTTTTGCTCGGCTTCATTCTCGACTTTATCGAGATCACCTTTGTGGTGGTGCCGATAGTGGGGCCTATCCTGCTGGCCATGGGGCTTGATCCCGTCTGGCTGGGGGTGATGATAGCGATCAACCTGCAGACCTCATTTCTGACTCCCCCGTTCGGTTTCGCCCTTTTTTACCTGCGGGGGGTCGCTCCGGCGGAAGTGACCACCGGCGACATCTATCGCGGCGTTGCGCCGTTTATTCTGATTCAGCTATTGATGTTGGGGCTGCTGGCGCAGTGGCCGCAACTGGCCACCTGGCTGCCGCAGACTGTGTATGGGAACTGATTTTGGTAAGCCTGTCAGGCGAGTGAAAAATGACCGGCAATGGTTTTTGTGCGCCTCGGGAGCATGGCAGTGGCGGCTTTGAACAGGCCGGGTTGTGGATGACAGAACTTTACCCCGAGTCCGGAGGAGGTGGCATGCACAATCGTGGCGTCAATCAGCCAATTGATGTCATTTAGCCTGCAGGCCAGCTGAATATTGGATTGAGTATGTCGTGGTGCTGAAGTGAATTGCAGCAGCATCCCTTCGGTCGATATATTGCGCGCCATGGCTTTAGCCTTCACATTCCCATCCAGTTCGATTTCTACCGGAAAGGTATTTTTTTTATAGTTACGGATCCCTGTGATTTTTTTCATCATGCTAAGGTGTCTCTGAAATTGTAATTTGATAATGGACCGCAGGTGATCTTTGCCACCAGGCGGGCAGTGTACGCTTGCGTGGTTACAAAAACATTACAAAATAATGGGATGGAGAAGAAAAGTCACAAGAATGTGAAGGGTTTGGCGGATTCCGGCTCGGTCTGACACAAGTCTGAAGCCAGAATCCTGGAGTCATTGATTATTGACCGCCAATGGAATTGGCAGTCGATCACCTGGAGAGTTCAGCGAGAAGTTTCTGCAGGGCCTGTCCACGGTGACTGAGACTGTTTTTGACTTCCGGCGGGAGTTCAGCCGAGCTGCAGGCATGAGTGGGAACGTAAAACACCGGGTCATAGCCGAATCCATTGTCACCCGCGGGTTGCCTGAGGATGACCCCCTCCCAGGTGCCCTGACAGATGATCGGGGTGGGATCTTCCGCGTGTCGCATATAGACCAGCAGACACTGGAAGCGGGCGGTGCGTTGTTCATCCGGCACGTCTTTCAGTGCCAGCAGTAACTTTTCCAGATTGGCCTGGTCGGACGCTCCTTCACCCGCGAAACGGGCGGAATAGATGCCGGGAGCACCATTCAGGGCATCCACTTCGATGCCGGAATCGTCGGCGATGGCCGGTAACCCGCTGAGTCGCGCCGCGTGCCGCGCCTTTTTGATGGCGTTCTCCACGAAGCTGAGGCCATCCTCGATGGCGTCTGGGATAGCAAACTCCTTTTGCGCAACAACCTTGATCTGCTGGCTGGCCAGCAGTTGGTTTATCTCCCGCACTTTGCCTGCATTGTTGCTGGCAAGGACAATCTGTTCACCGCTGTGTTGTCCAGTCATTGTTTCTGGTTCCTGGAGTTTGGATTATGCATGGCGCAATGGTCAGTCAGCTAATACGTTGCGCTGAATCTGTACGATCTGCCGGATACCCTGGTCCGCCAGATCGAGCATGGCATTCAGTTCATCGCGGCTGTAGGTTTGCGCTTCAGCAGTGCCCTGGACCTCGATAAATCCACCCTGTTCGCTCATCACTACGTTCATATCGGTTTCGGCGTTGGAGTCTTCTGCATAGTCGAGGTCGAGCACCGGGCTGCCATTGTAGATGCCAACGGAAACGGATGCGACCATCCCGAGCATCGGGTCGCCGGCAACCAGACCGAGTTTACGGGTGTGGTTGAGCGCATCATGCAGCGCCACGCAGGCCCCGGTGATGGAGGCGGTGCGGGTGCCGCCATCGGCCTGAATCACATCACAGTCGAGGTAGATAGTGCGTTCCCCCAGCGCTTGCAGGTCGATGGCCGCCCGCAGGGAACGACCGATCAGGCGCTGGATCTCCAGGGTGCGCCCGCCCTGCTTGCCTCGGCTGGCTTCGCGGCCCATCCGGTCCGAGGTGGAGCGGGGCAGCATGCCGTATTCGGCCGTCACCCAGCCTTCGCCCTGACCCTTCATCCAGCGGGGCACCCGTTCTTCGACTGATGCGGTACAGATGACTTTGGTGTCGCCGAAACTGACCAGTACCGAACCCTCGGCGTGCTTTGTATAGTTGCGGGTAATCTGGATGGCGCGTAGTTCGCCGGGTTGACGTCCTGATGGTCTCATAGTGCCTGTTACTCCTCGATGTCGATGTTATCCAGGAGATTTCGCAGTTCAGAGATCGCTTGTTGCACTTCCTCTTCCTTGCCACCCGGTGGTTTTTGAGGATCGGCATTATCCGTTAATGACATGCTGATGTCAGCAGGTTCCAGGGCGATCAGTTTCTTCTGCCAGCGTAATGCGATGACGGTGACATTGTCGCTCTCGGGGTTACTGTTTTTTTCCGCCTCGCCGGAGAGCGTGTTGATGGTGGACTTGAGGGGCCGGGTGCTTTTGTACAAGGCATCCACCAATGGCCGTTCCGGAAGAGCGCTCCAGAAACCATCTGAGCAGAGCAGGATGGTATCTCCCTCCTCCAGCTGATCTGGCCCGCCAAACTCGGCAATCGGATGGTTGTTGGATCCACCCAGACAACGGGTGACATAGTTTCTGAACTTGTGGGTATGTGTCTGGGCAGTGGAGATGATCCCCTGTTGGCGCAAATGCTCCACATAGGAGTGGTCATCTGTACGTAATCTGATGACACCATCACGCATCAGGTAGAGCCTGCTGTCTCCGATATGCGCCCAGTAGACTTTATTTTCCTGCACCAGACACAGCACCGCGGTAGTGCGTGGTTCTATCTGGGGGGTCTGATCCAGGCCATAGGAGAGGATCTGCTGGTGAGTCATATCCATCAGTCCACTCAGAAAAACCCGTGGATTCGAGATGGGTTTGCGACTGGTAAGAAATGCTTTGCGGCTGGTGTCCATGAGGATCTGCGCGGCCATCTCACCCTTGGGATGGCCGCCCATACCGTCCGCCAGGGCCAGCAGGATTGAATCGGGAGACTCGAGAATCAGACCGCGGTCCTGATTGCTCTTACGGTCGCCAAGAAGGGAGGATTGTGCGGTCTCGTACATCATGAAGTTGCTCTTAGTTCGTCAGGCAATTCATCCTTAGGTGCCTCCTGTGTGTATTGCTCCAAGGCGGCGAGCAGGTCGCCTGCATTTTGCGGCCGTTTCTCATATTCGATTTCCATGGCCCAATCGATGGCATCCAGGAGAAAGCTCGGGTAGCGTCGACGATAGAGCCTGCTGGCGGGTTTCAGTTTGTCATTGGCATGGCGCTCAATCGCAGAGGGCGGGGCCTTGCCGTCCAGGCAGGCCCGCATGCTGGCGCCGATTGCATAGACATCGCTCCAGGGGCCCACATTACCCGACTGGTAGTACTGTTCGACCGGGGAGAAGCCGGTGGTTACGACGCGCCCGTTGCGGTTTTTTTTATCTTGGAGTTCATGCACGGCCCCGAAATCAAGCAGCAAGGGGTTGCCTCCCGTACGCAGGTGGATGTTGCTTGGTTTGATATCCAGATGCAGCAGATTTCTGGAATGGATCAGGCTCAAAGCATCCAGGATGGGGGGAAATACCGTCATGATGAAGCGGGTGCTGAGGCCGCCGCTGCGTTTTTTGATATAGCTGGCGAGATTCTTGCCCCGCTCATGATCCATCACCAGATAACCGGTATTGTGTTCCAAAAAGAAGCCGCGTACCTGTACAATATTCGGATGACGCAGGGAAGCAAGAACCTTAATCTCCTGGTAAAAAAGCCGCAGGCTGCGGTGGTAGTTGTCGATCTGTTTCTGTTCGATAACCTGGACATTGTTGTTTTCGCCACGCCTTGCCAGCTTCTTTGGCAAAAACTCCTTGATGATTACCTCATCCTGTGTGTCCTCATCCTCGGCAAGATAGATCAGACTGAAGCCGCCGCTTGCGACGAGCCTCATGATCAGATAGCAATCGATCTCTGTGCCGGGGAGCAGGCTGTCGCGTTGCGTATCCATAGTGATTACACAGTTTGAACAGCAACACCGTAGTTGCAGAGGGCGTCATCGGACCATAGGGTTCTCAGTTTGCTGTGATTTATATATACCATTCGTAAAAAACTAAAGTAGGATGTGAATCAGGTTTTAATAAAGCCAATCAACATATAATTATGGTACAAATTCCACCATGCGACGAATTGGATGCAAGCATGTTTGTTGTCGGTTTCCACAGTTTCAGGTAGTGATGCAATGATTAGTAGTATGACCGCCTATGCGCGTAAAGAGTATCGGGGTGACCTCGGTGAGATAAGCTGGGAACTTCGTTCGGTTAACCATCGTTACCTGGAGATGTTTCTGCGTCTGCCGGAAGAACTGCGGGTCTTGGAGAGCGTCGTGCGTGAAAGAATTACGGCGCGCTTAGGAAGAGGCAAACTGGATGTTGGGTTGAAGTTCAAGCCGGGAGAGATGGCCGAGGCCAGCCTGCGTATCAACAAACGCATGGTCGAACAGTTGATGACGGCCGACCAGGAGGTGGCTGGCATCCTGCATATGGATTCTTACATCAAGCCGATGGATATGTTGCGCTGGCCTGGTGTCCTGCATGAAGAAGAACTGGATTTTACTCCGGTAAAACAGCAGGCAATGGAACTGCTGGAGGCTGCATTGGAGAGCCTGGTGGAGGGGCGCCAGCGTGAAGGCGCGCGTCTCGCCGAGATCGTTCTGCAACGCTGTCAAGGGATGCAGGAACAGGTCAAAAGGGTACGGGAACTGATGCCGGAGGTGCTGCAGGGCGTCAAGACCCGCATCCAGGAACGTCTGCTCGAAGTCATGGAATCTCTGGATGAGAACCGTCTCGAACAGGAGATGGCGTTGCTCGCGCAACGTCTCGATGTGGAAGAGGAGATGGACCGGCTTGAAGCTCATCTGGTAGAGGTGGAGCGTGTCCTGGAAGCCGATGAACCGGTAGGTCGGCGTCTCGACTTTCTGATGCAGGAGCTGAACCGGGAGGCCAACACCCTATCCTCGAAATCGAACAGTGTCGAGGTGACGCGCCTGGCGGTAGAGATGAAAGTACTCATCGAACAGATGCGTGAACAGATCCAGAATATTGAATGACAAATAGATACTTAGGTAAACCTATTCCATGAAAGTGAAAATCCTCCTCTCGTTGGTATTCCTTCTTTTACTATCCGCCTGCGCCACTAGCCCTACCGGGCGCTCCCAGTTCATGATCGTTTCTGAAGATCAGGCGATCAATTCTTCGAAGACGGCCTATGTGGAGATGCTCAAGCCGTACAGTGAGAAAGGTCAGCTGGACAATGACCCGAAACTCCAGGCAAGGGTGCGGCAGATAACCGGGCGGATCATTGCCCAGGCGATCAAGATGCGGCCGGAGACCAAGGATTGGGAGTGGAGCATGAAGATTATCGATGACGCCAAAACCGCCAATGCCTGGGCCATGGCAGGTGGCAAGATGGCCATCTACACCGGGCTGATCGAACAGGTCAAACCCACCGATGACGAGCTGGCCCAGGTGCTGGCCCACGAAATCAGTCACGCCCTGGCCAAACACACCGCAGAGAAGATGTCGGTGGCTATGGCCAGTCAGGTGGGTGTGGTGGCCGTCGGGGCGGCATCCGACAACAGTCAACTCGCGCTGGCCGGTGCAGCGCTTGCAGCAAAGCTGGCTGTCGAGTTGCCCAACAGCAGAACGGCAGAGGCCGAAGCGGACCGGATCGGCATCGAACTGGCGGCCAAGGCCGGCTATGATCCCCGCGCCGCCGCAACCCTGTGGCAGAAGATGGGCGCCTTGTCGGACAGCAGGCCCCCGCAGTTTCTGAGTACCCATCCGAGTCCGGCAAACCGGCAGGAAGTGCTCGGCGAGTTGGCGAACAAGATGATGCCTTATTACACCGCTAAGGGCGAGCGCCCCAGTTTTAATTATTGAGGCAGAGGCCAACGTGCGTTTTGGCTGAGGTTCCGCTTCGCGGTCTACTTCGTGTCACTAGTCAACGATTTTGCAGGAAATCCATATGCCGCTAGGTACGCTCTTCATTCTATCCGCCCCGTCAGGCGCCGGAAAAACCAGTCTGCTGAAGGCTCTGCGTGATCAGGATGGCGACCTGCAGGTCTGCGTCTCACACACCACCAGGTCCATGCGCCCCGGAGAAGAGGATGGCGTGGACTATCACTTCATAGGCCATGAGAAATTCCTGCACATGGTCGAGGCTGGCGAATTTCTCGAACACGCCGAGGTATTCGGTAACTTCTATGGCACCGCGGAAGCTGCAGTGCGTTCACAACTGGAGAACGGTGACCTGGTGCTGGAGATCGACTGGCAGGGTGCGCAACAGGTGAGAAAACGTTTTCCCGGGGCGGTCTCCATATTCATCCTGCCCCCCGATCCGCAAACCCTGCGGGAGAGGCTCGATGCCCGCGGTCAGGACAGCGAGGAGATCATCCAGGGACGCATGCAGAAGGCGGTGCGAGAGATGTCCCACTACGCCGAGTTTGATTATCTGGTAATCAATGACATCTTCGACGCTGCCCTGGCGGAACTCGATTGTATCGTGCAGAGTCAGCGTTTAAGACTGGCGCGGCAGGCATGTCAGAATGAAGAGAGGATAAAGCGGCTACTGGGCAACACAGAATGATTCTAAGCGGTTTCAAGGGCTAATCACTTGGGTGAGTTGGCGTCAGATAGATAACTTTCCCGTCTTTCCGGAAGAATTTAAAAGGTCCTGATGATGAGATTGGTATTAGGTCTGGTTGGTGATGCTTCAGAAGTGTTTTCTTAAAAATAAGTGGAACCCTAAACTCCGGGTGTAATTAGCGGGTTCGAAGACTGTGCCTACAGCAGCTCCGTTTTTCGTCAGGGCGAATGAATCGCTTTCATCGAACCACCAGAGATGGAGATAAGGACCAAACCCAATCGATGTGTTTCGGTCAATGGATTGAAGCCAGTTGACTTCAACTTCAAGACCTTGTCCGTCGTTCAGATCCAGTTTGACCGGATCATAAACCTCATTTTTGAATTCAACATCAAGGGTAGCGTTGAAGCTGCGCTTCGCCCGTAGCAGAAAGTCCACCTTGCTTGCGGAATTGATGTGATAAATGGGCCTGATTCCAAGGCTGAAATAGGGCCATTCATAGGTTTCATCCAAACCGGGAATGCTGGGTAGAGAGTGAATATTCCGGTTCCAAATGCGCAGGCCTAAACCACCAAAATACTCCATTTTGAGCTTTTCTGAGATCTCCTGGCTATATCCTAGGGCGAGGTTTTGATTCTTCATGCTCTCACTGGTTTGTGAGTTCAACTCTATATTGGAAGAAGGGTAGGCAACATAATCCACGTCACCCCTCATTGTCTCGACAGCACCATTGATAAACCATTTGCCTGAGCGGGCCTCTAGGTCGATAAAAAGACCCTGTAACGAACCATCCTCCAGATCGAGAATGTCACCCTGGAGGTTTTCTTCCTCGTATTGGAAGTCCACAATGGATAGACCGAAACTTGTGAAAAAGTCCGCTGCATCGGCTGAGCAGACAATGACTGCCAGTGTGAATAAATTTATGGGGGTAAAGGTCATTAAGCCTTCGGTGTTTATCTGACATTAGTAAGGGGATGATGACGGGTCATCCCCTTTATCGGCTATGTATGGATTAAGTTGTTACCAGTTTTCAATGCTTACGGTTTCATAAATCCCGTCGCCATCCGCATCCACTGAGAGTGTGTATGTCAGAATGCTATCACCCTCACAGTCAATCATAAGCGAGGAGTTATCTCCAGTGGCGACCACAACGCCAGCGTAGGGCCAGTCATCATTGTAATCTACGTAGATTACATTGCTGGTGATTATATCAATGTAGCCATTGTCAGGATGATAGAACCTGCCATTAATTGTGATCTGCACTTCAGAGATATAATCGGTGAGGACGATTTTATAATCTGCATACATGAAAACCTTCCCCGAAATATTATCTCGAACCAAATAGTCTATTGTCTGCGTTATGGATAAAGTGGTTTGATTAATAACGATTTTCCCGCTGTATGTATAACTTTCACTATCATAACTTTCTGTTATTTCAGTGAAAGTCATGGTCATGTTCGGGATAGTTTCAGTGGAGATATCATATAGGCCAACAACATTGGCTACGCCATTCGTATACACATCTGAAATCACGCAGTCATTGAATGACATTGATCCACTAAAATCGCCCGTCACCGTATCTACAGTGAGTGTGATGGTTATGGATCCGCTGTCACATTGTTGGGTATCCGTCTCAGTAACAGTGGCACCCGGTAAATAGATCAGATTGGTAAAATCTAATTCCAGAACAACATTGGCTAACATTTGAGAAAAAACGAGATTAGAGGGGAGTGATGAAACCGTATCACTCTCGCTGCTTACTACTGCGATGAGGTCGGTGCTGGCAAACCCATCTGTGTCAGGACCAAATACACCTTCTGCCATATCTTCAGCATTCTCACTCGTGATAAAGGCAGGGGTTTTCAATCCTGTATAACTGATTGGGGTTGTGTCATCTCCTCCTCCCCCTCCACCACCACAGGCTAGGAGTAAGAATATTGATATTACAAAGGAGATAAGCAGATAGGTCCTTTTCATGGTTACACCTTCCTTGAGGTCAATGTGCAAAGCAGGAGGCTTCTCCTTGACCTCATCGATGACTATTTTGAGAGACCCGGTTTTAACTGCGGATCATGTTTGGAAGCCGGGTAGAACTTTCTCTATTCAAAATTCTTTGAACGAAGAAAACCCTATTTGAATAATAGGTAAGTTTGTGAATTTTGATAGATACAAAATGGGATATTTAATCTATCTGGGAAAAGTTGTTACGACTGCTGGTCGTAATCAATACAGGGTTACTGAACGCATCAGTTCTACTAACTTGCAGGGGTCGATTCACTTCAGGGGCATCACTATCTACTCAAAGGGTTGATTTCCAGCTTCTTTTCTTGAAATTCCAGAATAATCGACAATAACCTACTGAATACAGTGCAGAATGGATAGATTGTTGGTCTATGGTGATCGCGGTTAATTTGAGTTCTGTGAGCAGAATTTGTGGAGTGAGATTAGAAAAAGCTAAACTATGCGCTTTTCCAAGCTTCAGGATGTTTATGGCCGGTAAACTGTTTATCAAGACCTTTGGATGCCAGATGAATGAGTACGACTCATCGCGCATGGCGGATGGCCTGCGTGAGGCGCAGGGTCTTGAGCTGACGGATCGGCCTGAAGAGGCGGATGTGCTGCTGCTGAATACCTGCTCGATCCGTGAAAAGGCCCAGGAGAAGGTCTTCTCCCAGCTCGGCCGCTGGCGTCCCTGGAAAGAGCGCAATCCCCAGTTGATCATCGGCGTGGGTGGCTGTGTTGCGAGCCAGGAGGGGGATGCGATCCGCGAGCGGGCACCCTATGTGGATCTGGTGTTCGGCCCCCAGACCCTGCACCGTCTGCCGCAGATGATCCAGGAGGCCCGCACGCAGCACCATCCGGTGGTGGATGTCTCCTTTCCCGAGATCGAGAAGTTCGATTCTCTGCCTGAGCCCCGCGCCGAAGGACCCAGCGCCTTTGTCTCCATCATGGAGGGCTGTTCCAAATACTGCACCTTCTGCGTGGTGCCCTTTACCCGGGGCGAGGAGATCAGCCGGCCGTTTGACGATGTGATCGCCGAGGTGGCCGGCCTGGCGGACCAGGGCGTGCGCGAGGTCAACCTGCTGGGGCAGAACGTCAACGCCTACCGGGGCGAGATGCACGATGGTGAAGCTGCTGATCTGGCGCTGCTCATTGAGTATGTGGCGGCGATCGAAGGCATCGACCGCATCCGCTTTACCACCTCACATCCGGTGGAGTTTTCCGACAGCCTGATTGAGGTCTATGGGCGGGTGCCGGAACTGGTGAGTTTTCTGCATCTGCCGGTACAGTCCGGTTCGGATCGGGTGCTGGCGATGATGAAACGGGGCCACATGGCCATCGAATACAAGGCAAAAATCCGCCGGCTGCGGGAGATCCGCCCTGACATTACCATCTCTTCCGACTTCATTGTCGGTTTTCCTGGTGAGACCGAACAGGATTTTCAGGCTACCCTGAAGCTGATCGATGAGATCGGTTTTGACCACTCCTACAGCTTCATCTATAGTCGCCGCCCCGGCACCCCGGCCGCGGATTTGCCGGATGATGTGCCTCTGTCAGTAAAACAGGAGCGTCTCGAGCGGCTGCAGCAATTGATCAATACCCAGGCCCAGCGCATCAGCCGGCAGATGGTGGGAACGATCCAGCGGGTGCTGGTGGATCGCCCGGCGCGCAAGGATCCACAGCAACTGGCGGGACGCACCGAGAACAACCGGGTGGTGAACTTCGATGCCCCGGCTGAACTGATCGGCCGGTTTGCCGATGTGCGGATTACCGAAGCGCTGCCGAACTCCTTGCGGGGTAAACTGGTGGAAGTGGTAAATTCCCAGGTTGCCAACGGCTGACAGGTCCCTCTTTCTTACGGTTGGAATCCATTTTGTCTGAACACCCAGAATCCCTCGATCTGCTCCTGGAGCCGGCCGACAATCAACAGTTGGCGAACGTCTGTGGCCAGCTCGATGAACATTTACGCCAGATCGAACGCCGCCTGGGCATAGAGATCAATAACCGTGGCAACCAGTTTCACTTGATTGGTGAAAGAGATGCCATCCGGGCCGGTGAACAGGTGTTGCAGGATCTCTACAGAACCGCGGCGGATGAATCCCTGGATCCCAAACAGGTCCACCTTTTTCTGCAGGATTCAGGTATTGACGCCCTGCTGCAGCTGGATGGCCGTGTTGATGTCCCGGAGACAATCATCAAGACCCGGCGTGGCTTGGTGAGGCCGCGCGGACCCAATCAACAGGAATATCTGCACAAGGTGCTCACCCATGACATCAACTTCGGCGTGGGACCGGCCGGAACCGGCAAGACCTATCTGGCCGTGGCCTGTGCGGTGGATGCCATGGAGCGGGATCAGGTGCGCCGTATTCTGCTGGTAAGGCCCGCCGTAGAGGCCGGGGAGCGTCTCGGTTTTCTGCCCGGCGACCTGGCGCAGAAAATCGATCCCTATCTGCGGCCGCTCTACGATGCGCTCTACGAGATGCTCGGCTTCGAAAAGGTTGCCAAGCTGGTGGAGCGCAGTGTCATCGAGGTCGCCCCGCTGGCTTATATGCGCGGGCGCACCCTGAATGAGTCTTTTGTGATTCTGGACGAGGCGCAAAACACCACCCCTGAACAGATGAAGATGTTTCTCACCCGTATCGGTTTTGGCTCCACTGCGGTGATCACCGGTGACGTGACCCAGATCGATCTGCCCCGTGGACATCAATCCGGGCTGCGCCAGGCGATTGAAGTGCTGTCCCAGGTGGACGGCATCAGTTTCACCTTTTTCAATGCGCGGGACGTGGTCAGGCACCCGCTGGTGCAGAAGGTCGTGCGAGCCTATGACGAATTCGACCGGCAGCAATGAGTCGCTGTAGTCGCGCAAAGCAAGCCGGCAGGATAGTTGATAATGAATCTGGAACTGGAAATCCAGCTTGTCGCGAAGCCCCCCGTGCTGCCTGTGGAAGAGGATTTCAGACTCTGGGTGGCTGCTGCGCTGGTCAACACCAAACCGCAGATTGAACTGGTGATCCGCATCGTCGACGAGCAGGAAAGTCGCCAGTTAAACAGAGACTTTCGGGGCAAGAACCAGCCGACAAACGTACTCTCGTTCCCCTTTGAAGCCCCTCCTGAGGTCGCCACTCCGCTGCTTGGGGGATCTGGTGATCTGTGCGCCGGTGGTGATCGAAGAGGCGCGGCAACAGGGTAAAACAGAACTGGCCCACTGGGCCCATATGGTGGTGCATGGCGTACTGCATCTGCAAGGCTATGACCACCAGACCGATGCGGAGGCGGAGCAGATGGAAGGACTTGAACGGATCATCCTCCAGCGGCTCCATTTTTCTGATCCATATAATGAAGAGGACCGATGAACAGTAAAGATCGAGCGGCTAGCGGTTCACTCCTCAACTGGCTGGAGCGTTTTAACCGGCTTTTTGGGAGTGAACCGAAAGACAGGGAGCAACTGATTGAGTTGCTGAATGTGGCGCAGGAGCGGGAGCTGCTGGATAGCGAGACCCTCAGCATGATGCAGGGGGCGATGATGGTATCGGAGCTTCGGGTGCGTGAAGTCATGACCCCAAGATCTCAGTTGGTGGTGTTGAGGCGTAACGATGATCTGCAGGAGGTGTTGCGGGTGGTCCTAGATTCATTGCATTCACGCATTCCGGTGATTGGCAAGGATACCGATGAAGTAGTGGGGATTCTGATGCCCAAGGACCTTCTCGGCTGGATGCATGATAAGGAGCACAAAAAGTTTCGGCTGAAGGATTTGTTGCGCGAAGTGCTGATTGTCCCGGAAAGCATGCGTCTGAGCAGCCTGATGAAGCAGTTACGCATCGCCCACAACCATATGGCGATTGTGGTGGACGAATACGGTTCAACCGCTGGCCTGGTGACGCTGGAGGATGTGCTGGAGCAGATTGTCGGTGATATAGAGGACGAGCATGATGATCCCGAAGAGTCTGCCGGCTTGGAGCAGGGATCGCCCGCCAATGTCTCGTAGCGCTCTGGCATGAGTCTGCTGAAACTCCCCCCGGCACTGATTGCGGTTCTGGCCGGCATCCTGACCACGCTCTCTTTTGCGCCTTTTGGGGTATGGCCATTGGCGATGCTGGGACCGGCGCTGCTGTTCTGGCTATGGTTGAATAATCCAGGGGCAGGATTTCGTCTCGGATTGCTCTATGGTCTGGGTTTGATGGGCAGTGGCATTACCTGGTTGCATGTCAGTATCGCGCAGTTCGGCAATGTCGGCTGGTTCTTTCCCATCCTGGTGACCCTGGTCTTCGTGCTCGCCATTGCCCTTTACTACGGGCTCCTCGGCTGGCTGGGTGAAAAATTCAAGACCGGGGACAGACTCAGGGTAATGGTGGTTTTTCCGGCTCTCTGGGTGATGATTGAGTGGTTTCGAGGCTGGTTTCTGACTGGCTTTCCCTGGCTGGAGCTGGGTTATTCTCAGATCGACACCCCCCTGGCGGGGTATGGGCCGCTCCTGGGCGGCCTGGGTATCAGCTATGCAGTGGCGCTTTCCGCCGGCTTGATGCTGATGATGGTCAAAGCCGGTCCGGTGCGCTGGTACGCCGCCTCCGGGATTGCTGGCGATCTGGCTGGCGGGCTGGGGTCTGTTGCAGATGCAATGGAGTCAGCAAGTCGCGGATCCTATCAAGGTTGCCCTGATCCAGGGCAATATTCCTCAGCACAAGAAGTGGGACATCGATCAGTTACTGCCTTCATTGAGTCTTTATGCGAACAGGACCAAGGAGAATTTTGGCGTCGGGCTGATCGTCTGGCCGGAAACCGCAGTATCCGCTTTTCAATATCAGGTGGATGAAGCCTTCCTGCAGCCACTGGAAGCGGCATTGAAAAAACAGGGTACAGAACTCGTTTTCGGTGTGGTGCGCCTGGATGAGGACGGCAATCGCTACTACAACGCCATGGTTGCCATGGGAAAGCAGCGGGATCATTACTACAAACGCCACCTGGTGCCGTTTACCGAGTATCTGCCGCTTAAATCCCTGCTCTGGTCATTCGTTGACTTCTTCTCCATTCCCATGTCCGACTTTACTGCCGGCAGTAAAGCCAAGCCGTTGATGCAGGTAGGTGATCATCAGGTCGGCATGTCGATCTGTTACGAAGATGCTTTCGGCGGTGAAATGGCCCAGGCCATCCCGGAGGCGGCCTATCTTATCAACGCCAGTAATGATGCCTGGTTTGGTGATTCATTGGCGCCTCATCAGCATCTGCAGATTGCCCGGATGCGCGCCTTAGAGACCAGCCGCTATCTGCTGCGCTCCACGAATACCGGGATTTCCGCAATCGTTGGCCCCCAAGGTGAATTGGTTGCCAGTTCGCCCCTGCTGGAGGAGGCCGTGGTGCAGGGAGAGATCCAGCCTATGTCCGGGAGCACGCCCTATGCCCGGTTCGGAAATCTGCCCATCCTGACATTAATGAGCCTGCTGCTTGTCATCGGCTTTCCCAGTGCGTATTTGAAGTCCCGCGGCAGTTGATGTGAGCGCCGTGTATGGGTGGTGTGCGTTGAGCGTGCGACCTATTTTGGGCTGACGGGAATACCCTTATTTAAATTTCATTCTGTTAGGCGTATAAAAGTAGTCGGGAAGAAACGATGGCAGGATGCTGTCGTGATAAATATTAAAAACATCCTGACAACCCATGCAATCTGATTATGAACCCAGAGTGCAGAGAAGGATGTGGACGGTTTGTTAAGAAACGGGTTAGCCGACCGGGGCTTGAATTAAGCAGTATTTTCCAACGCACATTCAGATATTTCGCAAGGTCAGAATTGTGATTCGAGGCAGCCTGTCTGGCTGGGCAGGCCGTGGTTCAGCAGCTAGCCGTCAATGATTACTGACCAAGTCGAATGCCTGATCGATTGGACGCTGACTGTCTGGGCGCTAGTCCCAGACTGCACCCCGGAAAGCCGAAAGTTTCCTTCTATGCCATAAATATTTGTCCAGCGTTTAACTTCCCAGCAGCGACTTTCTTTAACTGTCATGAAGACAACGATGAACCATTGGATTGAACAGTCAGTTTTGGGTAGGTATTGGCGGCAGGTGCAGAGCAGGTCTGCTGGGAGTGTCAGGCCCCGAAGCAATGAGATGCCAGGCAGATGGCTGGCGCGCGCAGTGAAAAAAGATCGCCAAAGAATCGCTCTGCATATGCCCGGTCTCAGTTTGAGCTACGCGGAACTGGCGAACAGGGTTGAACTGTTTAGCACCCGTTTGCAGAGTTTATCCAACACGCCGGTGGTCGGAGTCTGCGCCACTGACCCCTTGCTGATTGCAATGAGTCTTTACGCTGCTGCCCGCTTAGGGCGCGCCTTGCTGCCCCTCGATGCCGGGATGCCTGAGGAGCAGCGTCTATCCCTGCTCAGGCAGAGCGGTTGCCGGCTGGTGGTGACAGATATGGCCCTGCCGCTGCCGCAAGGTGTAGAGAGGGTTGCCGGAGAAACTCTGCTTGATCTACTCGAGAGTCAGGCGGTTCAACCCGGAAATCTGATTGATGCGTCCATGCTGAATCCCGGGAGAATTCTGTTGATCGTGCCAACCAGCGGCACCAGCAGTGCTCCCAAAGGGGTCATGCTCTCGGCGGCGAATCTGGCGGCCAGCGCCGTACAGGTCAATGCGCAGTTGTCTCTGCAAGCGGATGACTGTTGGCTGAACTGTCTCCCATTGAGTCATGTCGCCGGGCTGTCCATCCCCTATCGTTGTCTTGAGGCAGGCGCAACAATGGTGCTGCATGACCGGTTCAATACAGAGCAGGTCTGGCAGGATCTGGAGGAACACCGGGTTAGCCATATCTCGTTGGTCCCCGCCATGCTGGGACGTCTGCTGGATGCGGCTCAAGGTAGAATGGCCCCCGCCGCGCTGCGTGTTGCCCTGATCGGCGGCGGTCCACTTGACCCTTCACTGGCAAAGCGCGCCCATGCGGCTGGCTGGCCGCTGGTGGTCTGTTACGGCATGACTGAGACCGGTTCGATGTGTGTGCTGGACCAGACCGCGCAGGCTGGTATCAAGCCAGGGCGGGTCGGGGAACCCATGCCGGGTTTTCGGATTACCCTGTGCGAAGATGGTTCGGGGGAGATACTGGTGTCGGGTGATGCGGTGATGGCGGGTTATGTGAATCCACAACTAAAACCAGGCGATGGCCTGCAGCAGGGTTGCTTCAAGACCGGCGATCTGGGTTATTGGGATAATCAGGCTCAGCTCTGTGTCACCGGTCGGGCGGACGATCTCATGAATTCCGGTGGTTTGCGTCTTCATCCCAGGGAGGTGGAGCGTCTGCTGGAAGCCTGTCCAGGACTGAGCTCTGCGGCAGTCAGTTGCCGGCCCGACCCCCTGTGGGGCGATCGTCTGGTGGTATTGTATGAAGGACGGGTGTCAGAGGTATGGCTGGAGGCATGGGTGCGTCTCTATCTGCCCAAGGGGTTGCGCCCCAGAGAATTTCTGAAGGTCGATGCCCTGCCGAGAAATCGCATGGGTAAAGTGGATCGCGGGGCACTCAAGCGGCATATCCAGTCAGTTCGTTACGCATTGCCTCAGGCAGCGCCATGGGTTTCCGGTCAGCAGCATTCAGCATGACATGGGTGGTTTTAAGGCGCGCGCATTCCTGACTCCGTTGGTTGAGAAAATGGTAACTGACAGTAAATGATGAGTTGCCGATCCTTTCCAGCTGCAGGATGATGATCAACTGATCGTCGTGACGCACCGGCAGCAAAAAGTCGGCCTCGCTGTGTACCAGCGGCAGCAGGGTCTGATTGCCGATCAATCCCGCAAGCCCGCAACCGATCTTGGCCATGAATGCTTCGTAGGCATCGTGTGCATGGCGGAAGTAATGAGCGAAGAACATTACGCCAGCCGCATCAATATCGTGCAGCCTGGCGGTCAATGGGTATTCGAATGGCTTTCTGGTCACAGGATCAATCCGGGTTGTTTGCGAATTCTGATGATAAGTGAGCGCCCAGCCCGGCAATATCGGGGAGCTGCAGCCTGCCATGCAGGATTGCCGGTGGTTCTGTCACATTGATGGTAAACCAATCGCTGGTTGCGAGACCATGAGCCAATGGCCGGCCGGGTTGATTGATCGCCATGGCCAGCTGCGCTGCCGCACGGATACCGACTGCGCTCTCCAGCGTGCTGGTGACTACGCTTTCGATGCCTGCCTGTTGCGCACGGTCGGCTAATCTTTTTGCTGGAAGCAGTCCGCCCAGCACGCAGGGTTTGATGATCAGACGCCTGACAGGAGCTTGTTCAAGCAACTCCTCCTGCGAAAACCGGGTGAGGGATTCATCCAGAGCTATAGCGACCTCGGTCATACTCTGCAGTTCACGCAGCCAGTCGGCGCGGGGCTCCTGTAATGGTTCTTCCAGGGATTCAATGGGTAGCCCCGAGAGCCTGCTGTACGAACTCGCTGGCTTCCAGTCCTGCTCCAGGCGCCGTTGGCATCCAGTCTCAAGCGAATATCCGCGGGCATTTCAGAGGATAGCTGCTGCAGCAGGCCTATCTCCCCCTCCACTCCAGCAAGTCCGACCTTGAGCTTCACTGTCTGATAGCCCTGATGTACTAGATCATTGACTCGTTCAGCGACCTGTTCGTCCAGAACCCCGCCCGAGCCGTTCACAGCCACCTCGTTGCCGGCTGTCGGTGAGAGCCAGCGGCGCAGGCTGAGATGTTCGGCTTGGCTGATGAGGTCCAGCAGGGCGGTTTCCAGGGCATGGCGAGCTGCAGGATTACGGGTCATGCGGGGAGTTGTCTGAGTGCGTCACGGGGTGACAGTCGCTTGCTGTAGCAGTGGCAGTTGGGCGGTCAGCCATGCCTCAGCCACGGGAGCGTTTCCGTACCCGCCTCAGGCAGCGGCGCGCAGTCGCCATGGCCCAGCAGACCAGTGTCAGTGGTGAGTTGCACAATCCAGCCGTCGCGTTGCCTGAGGGTCCCCCGGTTTGTTCGCCAGGCATGCCTGAGCGGCAGACTGTATGGGATTAGTCTGCCGGAGGCGATGTGCATATCAGGGCCTGTGGACACTCTGTGGAGTTCCATCGAGTGTCAACAGGTCCTAGAGCAGCAGGCCGCTACTCAGGAGCAACCCGTAGAGTAGTTGCAACAGCGCGGTGCGGGCCAGAATCTGGTTGAAGGCCGGCCCCGGCTTTTCGCTCGAGGAAGCGGCGCAGCAGGAGCCAGGCCAGCGGCAGGGCGAGCAGCACCAGCCAGATGCCGGTACCCACTCCGGTGAGCAGCAGCGGCAGCAGGAAAGGCGCAAGGATCAGCAGGGCGTAGAACTGTTGTGAGCGGTGCTCCCCCAGATAGTGGGTGAGGGTCAGCTTGCCCGCCTTGCGGTCACTCTGCAGATCCCGGTAGTTGTTCACCAGCAGCACCGCGGCGGCGAGAAAGCCGATGGCGCAGGCTGCGGCCAGGGCATTCAGTGACAGGCTTAACGTTTGCAGATAGTAGCTGCCGAGTACGGCCACCAGGCCGAAGAAGAGGAATACGAAGAGTTCACCGCTGGCGCTGTAGGCGATGGGTTTGGGGCCGCCGGTGTAGGCGTAGCCCGCCAGCAGTGAGGTGAGGCCGATGGCGAAGATCGGCCAGCCGCCACGCCACACCAGATAGAGCCCGATGAGCAAAGGCCAGGGCGAAGGCGATATGGGCGCCGCGTTTGACCATCTCGATGCTCAACCAGCCCTGGGCGGTGGCCCTGGGCGGCCCCAGGCGGTCCACGGTATCGGCGCCGCGTTCAAAATCCTTCGCGTCGTTATGCAGATTGGTGCCGATCTGGATCAGCAGAGCGCCAAGCAGGGCCGCCAGCGCGGACAGACTATGAAACTGCTGTGTCTCACTCCAGGCCAGGGTGATGCCGACAAGCACCGGTATCAGCGAAAGGCTGAGGGTCTTGGGCCGGATGGCCAGGAACCAATACTTCATGGCCTGCGGGGAAACTTGCTGAAATCAACCGGGCGTTTCTCGACAAAGGCGTCACGTCCCTCCTGGGCCTCGTCAGTCAAATAGAAGAGCGCGGTGGCATTGCCCGCCAGCTCCTGAATCCCGGCCAGGCCATCGGTTTCGGCGTTGAAAGCGGACTTCAAGTACCCGCAGCGCGGTGGGGGAGTGGGCCAGCATCTCACGGCACCAGTTGACGGTTTCCCGCTCCAGCTCGGCCAGGGGAACGACCGTATTCACCAGTCCCATTTCCAGGGCCTGTTGTGCGTCATACTGGCGGCACAGAAACCAGATCTCCTTGGCCTTCTTCATGCCTACGGTGCGCGCCAGCAGACCGGCGCCAAGGCCGGCGTCAAAGCTGCCTACCTTGGGGCCGGTCTGGCCAAAACGGGCATTGTCCGCCGCGATGCTGAGGTCGCAGATCAGATGCAGCACATGGCCGCCGCCAATGGCGTAACCGGCAACCATCGCCACCACGGGCTTGGGCAGGGTGCGGATCTGGCGCTGCAGCTCCAGCACATTCAGGTGTTCTACTCCCTGGCTGTCGCGATAACCCGCTGCACCACGGATCTTCTGGTCGCCGCCGGAGCAAAAGGCGAGGTCACCGGCGCCGGTGAGGATGATCACCCCGATCTGCGGGTCCAGGTGGGCGCGCCGGAATGCATCGCTCATCTCCCTGACGGTCTCCGGCCGAAAGGCATTGCGCACCTGCGGGCGGTTGATGGTGATCTTGGCGATGCCCTCAGCCTGGTGGTAGAGGATGTCCTGATAGTCGCTGTGCGGCGGGGTTTGCCAGCTAATGTCGTTGCTCATGCCTGATTTGTCTGCATTGACTCTGAAATTGGTGGGCCTATCTTAGGGAAACCTGGGAAAAATTCCATTCTGGAAATTACTCTTTACTCAGAACAGCTGTTTCAAGGGGGATTCAATGAAACAAAAAGGAATCTGGTTATTTGCATTGGGCGCCCTGCTGGCATTCATCAGTGTGGCATTGGGAAACTCACTCCAGGCCGAGCTGAGAGTCCTGCCGGTTGAGCGCATGATGCAGGAACCTGGGTTGGATGCACGTGCGATTTTTGGGGTTTGCTTTTGGGGTTCCACTGGGCATCGGCATCAGTGTTCTGGGATTATTGAGTCGCAGTGGCGCCTCTGCCAGGCGTATGCTGATATCTATGGGCGTGCTGCTGGCAGGTGTGCTGGCGGCAGGACTGGTGCCGGAGATCTGGGGGAGGGAACTGCATACGCGGTTTTTCGGCATGGGTGGTTACAGCATCATACTGCTGGTATTCGGGGTTATCTGGTTTTGGGGGCGTTATCGAGCAGCGCTGACCCGCGCGGCGCGGAACGGGGCGGATCTGCAGGGCATCGGCTATCTCTGCTTTGCGCTGGCGGCCTGGAATCTCTGCGGCGCCGCAACCATGCCGTCATTTGCACTTGAACCGGAGATGATGCTGGCCATGGGGTCGCAGGCTTTTGCTATCGGTCAGATGAAAACAGTCATGGTGCTGTTCGTCCTGGGTTGGCTGTCTACCCTGCTTGGATACTGGGTGACGCTCAAAGCTATAAAGGATTGAAACAACTTTTCGAGGGAGAAGCCGGCTATGGTGCGTTTGCTTTGGATTGTAATCCTGTGTGTTTTAGCGGCGGGCTGCAGCCGGGTGAAATTTGCCTACCATCAATTGGATTGGTTGATACCCTATTATGTGGAAAATTATATTGAACTCAGCGACATCCAGGATTCCTCCCTGGAGAGAGAAGTCGAGAAGCTGCTGCATTGGCATTGTGGCTCCCATCTTTCCGCCTATGCAGAGTTACTGCGCAGCGCCAATCACGATTTTCAGAGTGGCTCGATGGATACAGCGCGGCTGCAGTCAATACTGAATAAAATTGAAATCTACTGGAAAGAGATCAAACAGCAGGCGAGTCCAGCAATTGCTGAGCTGTTTCTCACTTCAAATCAGGCCCAGATCGACGAGTTTTTTGCCGGGTTGCAGGAACGAAACAGCACATGGCTTGCTGAGTACCGATCCCAGTCGCAAGAGGAGTTACGCCGAGATTATCAAACACGCATGACGGATGAACTGGAGCGTTGGTTTGGGCCCTTGAACCCTGCACAGCAGCAGGCGGTCGTCGAGTGGAGCCAGCGCTTCAAGCCGCTGGGGATGGAGGGATTGGAAGCACGGCAGCAGTGGCAGGAGGAGCTGAGACGGTTAGTCAGCAAACGCGACGATGAGCAGGCATTTACTGCGGGTATTAAAGAACTGTTTGTCAATCCCCATACCGGACAGCCAGTTCAATACCTGAGCAGGCTGGAACAGAATCGGACAGGCATCATCAAGCTGCTGGCGGATGTTGGTGAACAGCTGAACGAGGATCAACGCAAACACCTGGCGGACAAGGCCGGTTCAGTCGCGGAAGATTTTGATCAGTTGGCTTGCATGGAGAAATCCCTGGAATCTCAATCAGCGAAGGTTTCATACCCCGCGGACAGTCTGCTCGGAACATTTTAAGCGGCTGAGTAAGGTTTGCGTAATCTGAAAACGTTTTCTACGCTCTATATCATTACTTTCAGGATGAACTAATGAAACGGAACAAGATTGCTGCGTTATCACTACTGACATTCTCTATGACAATCAACGCTGCCGGTTACTACCGCTGCACAGATGCCAACGGCAATGTTGTATTCAGCCAAACCTCCTGTGGGGAAAGGCGCTGAAAAACAAATGACTGAGGAAACCGGTTCAACTCGGATCGAAGGAAAAGGGCGGAGTGTATTCGATCAGCTGGATAGCATGAATAAGATCGGAGCTGACCACAGGTAAGAAAAAGCCCCAGGTAAGTAAGGAAAAAGATTCTTGCGCGGATATCAGGCCATTGACGCTGCGTAATGCCCGCGTCGGCGGAGACATCATGAGATGTCATACAGAACGTGATGTGCTCAGCATGTTTGGCGAGCCGGATTCCACCTCAACCAGGTCGTCTGGAAATGGCAGTGACGATGTTAGCTGGTACTATTCTTTCAAAGACACGAGTAGCCTCACCGTCTATTTTGAGAACGGTAAAGTCACGGAGTGGAGAAAGAGTAATTGGGACAGGCATAAGGATTAGTAGTTTTCTACAACATTGTTGATGTTACCTGTGTTTGAGTATCGTTCTATTCATTTAGTGCAACGCTTTCTGGACTATATGCTTATTTTTCATGCTCTTGTAGCGATAACGCGTGCATGGCCATCTCGAAGTAGTGCGTCTGCCTGGTCTGACTTTTTTCCCGGTCTAGCATGATTTCGATCAGGGTGATGCCGCGGGTCTGAAGTGCGGCCTCAAGCGCAGGGCTAAATTGATTCAACAGTTCGATGCGCCGATGTTCCAGGTCATAGAGTCGCGCGGTGTGGGTGAAGTCGAGGTGGGTGGGCATCAACCACTGCTGCTGGAAGGTTTCCAGTCCGGATTGGGGTAGAGTGCCAAAGATGCCACCCCCGTTATTGTTGAAGACGATGATGACGCCATCCAGTCCACGGGAAAAAAGCAAACCATTCATATCGTGGAAGAAGGCGAGATCCCCCAGCAATCCCACCACAGGCTGAGCGCCGGCAGCGGCTAGTCCCAGCAGGGTCGAGACATTGCCGTCAATGCCGCTGGCGCCTCGGTTAGCCATGATGCGCAGCTGTTTTTCGCCCTGGCCGCTCCAGCTGTCGAGCTGACGGATCGGCAGGGAGTTGCCGCTGAAGAGGATGGCCCGGTCGGGTAGCGCGGCCAGCAACTGGTTGATAATCAGATCTTCGCAGGGTGTTTCCTCGAGTGGCATCCGGATCCGGTCGATCGTCCGTTCCGCCTGAATGAAACTTTGCAGCCATGCCACGGGTCCTGATGGAGGTTTCATCTGCACCAGTGCGTTGCACAACAGGCTGGGTTCAGCGCGCACCATCTCACCGACCTGATGCAACGGATCGGGCCAGTCGCCCCGTGGCGCGCAGAGAATCAGCTTTGCCTCGCTAGCGGCAAGATAGTCGAGCAGAGTCCTGGAGACCGGCGCAGCGCCGAAGCGCAGCGCCCAGTCTGGTTTTGCACTCCCTTTGAATGCATCAGCGCGCAGAAAGCTGTCATAACGGCCGATGAGCTTGAGCGTGATCGTGCCCGCCATATCGCAACTCGCTCAAGGGATCGGCGAGCAGGGGACTGCCGAGTTGTTTTGCCAGCGCGACAACCGCTTCTGGAAAGCCTGGATCGTGCGGAGCAGGCCCGCAGACAATCAGCCCCTTTCCTGCAGAGATAATCTCGCTGATGCGGTGGATTTGCTGCGGGTCGGGGAGCACGGCGTTAATGACTGGCGGAATCACGGCGCCTGGAGTTGGTTCCGGCGGCCATTGGCTTGGGGTCAGCGGTTCCCGGAATGGCAGGTTGATATGCACTGGGCCTGGATCTGGCCATCTGGCCCTGTGCACGGCCTGGATCCCCAGGCGGCGAATGTGGGTCATTGCCTGGGAGCTCTGCGCGGCCGGCCCCGCATCATGAAAGCTGCGCACCTGGTTGCCGAACAGATGGATCTGATCCACCGTCTGGTTCGAGCCACAGGCCTGCAGCTCTGGTGGCCGGTCAGCACTCAGCAGGATCAGCGGGATGCCCGCGCGGCTGGCCTCGATAACCGCAGGCAGCCAATGGGCCGGCGCACTGCCGGAGGTGGCGATGAGCGCCACTGGCTGGCATTGATGGCTTGCCAGCCCCAGGGCAAAGAAGGCTGCGCTGCGTTCATCCGGATGGTGCCAGCTTTTGAGCCTGGGCTGGCGATTGACGGCAAGCACTAGCGGGGTCGATCTAGAGCCTGGAGAGATCACCACCTGACTGACGCCTGCAGAGGCAAGGCCGTCCATCAGTTGGTCTGACCAGAGCAGATTGAGACTGGCGGTATCCATCAGGCGTCTTCCATCGCCTCCAGCATGGCGGCGAGCTTCAGTTCAGTCTCTGCGTATTCGCTTTCAGGAGCGGAGTCTGCCGTGATGCCGGCTCCGGCATAGAGTTCCGCATCATAACCCTTGAGTTGTACGCATCGGATCAGTACCGCCAGTTCACCGTCACCTTGGGCGTCGATCCAGCCGGCGGCGCCGGTGTACCAGCCTCTGGAAAAGGGTTCGTGCTCATCCAGCCAGGCGCGGGCCGGCTGCACCGGCATGCCGTTCACTGCGGCAGTCGGGTGCAGCTTTTCCGCCGCGTCGAACAGGCCGACACCGGGCTTCAGGGTGCCGCACAGCACTGTCCACAGATGCTGCAGCACACGCAGGCGCTTGAGTTGCGGCGGTTTGACCTGTTCCAGCGTGCTGCAGATGTCATGCATCACGGCCTGAATGTTGTCGACCACGACCTGGTGTTCATGTTGGGATTTTGGGTCATTCAGCAGCATCTGTCCTAATTGTTGATCTCTGGTCTCATCTGCTGCGCGGGGCAAGGTGCCTGCAACTGCGTCGCTGGTGATCAGTGATTTTTTACAGGTCAGCAGGTATTCAGGTGTGGCGGCGAGGAATGTCAATCCGTCCTGCCGGGTGGCGAAGAGCACACTGTCAGGATAGAGGCAGTTAAGGGTCGACATCAGCCGGACTGGATTCAGCTTCCGTTCGGCGCGGACATGGATTCGTCGTGATAGCACGACCTTTTCCAGCAGCCCTTTGTCTATATCTCGTATGGCTGTGCGAACCTTTTCCAGCCAGGCATCTTTTTCCGGCTCGCGCCGCGTGACGGGCAGGTTGGTCCTGTGCCCTGGCGGCCCCGGTCTTTGCAGCATGTCGTCCATGATCAGCGTGAGCAGCGAGAGCCATTTTTCGGTATGGGTATCGGGCTTCTCTCCGCCTGCAGGAAAACATGAGCAGGAGAGGGTGCAGGAGTCGCCCAGCTGCTGGAGTAAGAGTTCAGGCAGGCAGAGCGCCGAATTGGGCAATCCTTGCCAGGCGCCATTCATCGGGTCATCGGGTGAAAAAGCGAAACCGGTGAACAGGACTGGTTCTACGTTTGACTTGTCAGCATCGAATCTGTCCCAATGCATCAGCGTATCCCGGTATTTCGCGGCTAATTGACTGAAGCGATCAACCCCAGCGGCGCTGAAGCGCATCACTTCACCAGCCCCAAGGCGATACTCTTCATGGGCGGGTTTGCTCCAATAACACCAGCGTTGCCCGGCGCGGGAAAGGTTGTTGAGCCGGAAGCCCTCGATCTGCAGGGTCAGGGTATAGTATCTGCCGGGTTGGGGAGGATGACGTTCGAGTTCGCGTGTCAGCCGCTGGCGGATATTCGCAACGAGAGTGTGTGGTTCAAACATGTTGGATTCTGTACAGACTCTGGGGTTAGGTGCTTCTTCCTGTGGTCTGTCTGCAACTCTTATTTCAGTTTGTAGATTGATTCAAACCGGGCAGCCGAGAAGCCGTTCATGCGCTGGTTGCCCACCAGTATGATTGGAACGCCCTGTCCTTGGAGACGTCTGAAATCGCGCTCGCCTTTCCCTGATCTCTCCACATCATACTCCTTGAAGTGAATATTTTTCTCCTTGAAATAACGTTTCGCTGTCTTGCATACGCCACACCACTCGGTGCTGTACATCACGACCTCACGGCGGTCGTTGGAAGCGGTAAAGTTCGAGCCTGGTTTGATCTCCGGGCTTGTATAGGTATTGATGCGCAGCTTCAGTTCGGTGGCCTGACTCTCCGCTGGTGGCCGATCACCAAAATAGCTGCGCCCCTGTGCATCCTGCCAGGTGTAGATCTCCGCCTGGAGACTGGCGGATGTTATAAGCAGAACGCAGGTCAGCAGGGCGCAAATCGACCAAATCCATATTTTTACTGCGGGTTTTGCGTCTGGGGATAAATTGTCAGTCATGCCGGCGGCTGTTATTTTCCTGTCCTGTCGGGTTTTGCAACGGGATGAGTTCAATGCGTCATCTAATCATATCACTGGCGATGCTCTGTCTGCCGCTGAAAAGCTGGGCGGAGGACGCCGCTGTGCTGGCTGCCTTGGAAGAATTTCTGGAATTTGCGGAGTACGCTGAAGGCGCTATTTCCCCGGAACAGATAGCCGGTATAGGGTTAGAGGCGTTTTTTATCGTCGATACAAGGTTGAAGGATCATTTTGAAGCCGGTCATATTCCAGGCGCGGTGCATCTCGAATGGCGAGAGATTGTTGCAAAGCGGCATCAAATTCCTGCCGATAAACCGGTGGTGCTCTATTGTGATACCGGTCTGTTATCCTCGAAGGCCCATTTTGCGTTGCGCTTGCTGGGATATGAAAATATCAAAGTCCTGTCCGGGGGATTCAATAACTGGGTGATTCGGCAAGGGCTTGGCTCGGTGGATTGAGGGTTTGTCGGTCAGATTCATTCGTTGTAGAACGGGATGCCGGATTCGGTCCCGACTTCACCGGTTGTCTCTTCACTCAAAAATCTGGCCTTGACCTACTCAATGTTAAGACCCTGTATGGCCATTCAGTTTGTGTCCCGCACCGGACTCTGTGCGCTCCACTCGCTGAACGCTGCAGCATCAGTGACGAGGCACACGGGATATTCAATTTTTTAGTCATGACTGTTCATTAACCGACACACTGAAGATTGGTGAAAACGTATGGCGGGTGGCAGATCAGCTGGATGCCCTGGCGGGAATTTCAGCCTGCAGCCGCAAGTGAGATCGATCCACAAACTGATGATATGATGCGCCTTTCAGTTGTTATTGGGTGAATCATTGAAACTGCTGCTCAATTTCTTTGTCGATCTCTGTCTGTTGCGCGCCGCTCCTCAAGACCTGCCTGGCTCATCATTTTTGCTGGTTGTGACTGCGGTGCTGAATCTGGTGGTTGGGATGGCGATGATCGCCGATGCCCGCATCGGGGTATTGATCGCGTTCCTGGAGGGTCTGTTTGAGGTGCTGCTGATGCTTGCCGCGCTCTATTTCGGACTTAAGTTTCATGGCAGTCTGGCACGTTTTGAACAAGCAGCGACGGCGCTCATGGGGAGTGGTTTTCTGCTCGGACTGCTGGCGCTGCCGATGGTTGCCTGGAGCCATCACTCAGAATCCAGTGAAGCGGGGCTGCTGCTGTTGGGGCTGATAATCTGGAGTATGGTGGTGATGGGACATATTCTGCGGCATGTTTTCGATACGCGTTTCAATCTGGGCCTGGGTATTGCGGTGCTCTACACCCTGGTATCCTGGAATCTCTCTTTCATGCTGTTTCCGATTGTGAACTAGGGCCTAATGCATCTGCATATTCTTGGTATTTGTGGCACCTTCATGGGGGGTATCGCCTTGCTGGCGAGGGCCATGGGTCACACCGTCAGTGGCTCGGATGCGCATGTCTATCCGCCGATGAGCACCCAACTGGCGCAGGCGGGCATAGACCTGATGGAGGGCTATGAACCGGCGCATCTGCAGCCGGCGCCGGACGTGGTGGTGGTGGGCAATGCCATGTCCCGGGGTAATCCGGTGGTTGAATACATGCTGGACCAGGGATTGCCTTATACCTCCGGGCCGCAATGGCTGTCTGAGCATATACTCCAGAAGCGCTGGGTGCTGGCTGTCGCGGGTACCCATGGTAAAACCAGCACTGCGAGCCTGCTGGCCTGGATACTCGAGGATGCGGGATTGAATCCCGGCTTTCTGATCGGTGGAGTGCCGGAGAATTTCGGGGTCTCGGCGCGTCTGGGCGAGGAGCCATTCTTCGTGGTGGAGGCGGATGAATACGACACGGCCTTCTTCGATAAGCGCTCCAAGTTTGTTCACTACCATCCCCAGACCCTGGTGTTGAACAATCTGGAGTTCGATCATGCCGATATCTTCGATGACCTGGAGATGATCCAGCGTCAGTTTCATTACCTGGTGCGGACTGTGCCTGGCACAGGCTTGATCATCAGTCCGTTGGATGACGCCAATCTGATGGAGGTGCTGGATATGGGGTGCTGGACCCCTGTGGAATACTTTGCGCCGGAGATGGAAGCAGGCTGGCATGCGGCTAACGGCTCACCGGACGGCTCGGAGTTTGATGTGATCTGTGACAGCGAGAATGTGGGCAGAGTGAAATGGGATCTCATCGGTCAGCACAATCTGTCGAATGCGCTTGCGGCATTGGCTGCTGCCCGCCACGCCGGGGTGCCGCCTAGCCTGGCGATTACCGCCCTGAGCCGTTTCAAAAACGTCAAACGCCGTATGGAGCTGCGGGGCGAGGCAGGTGGTGTCAGGGTGTATGACGATTTTGCCCACCACCCGACAGCCATCAGAATGACCCTTGAAGGGCTGCGTCGGCAGGTAGGCAAAGCACCGATCATCGCAGTGCTGGAGCCGCGCTCGAATACCATGAAGCGCGGCGTCCATGTCAACCAGTTGGCGGCGTCCCTGCTGCAGGCCAACCGGGTGATGCTGTATGCGCCGCCGGATCTGGATTGGGATGCGCGGGATGCACTGCTGCCCTTGGGACCCCGGGCTGAGGTGTTCGGCGATACGCAGGCGATAATCGAACAGATCGTAGCGGTCGCACAGCCTGGCGATCATGTGCTGATTATGAGCAATGGTGGTTTTGAAGGTATCCACCAACGGCTGCTGGATGCTCTACAATCCACAACATGAGTAGCAGAGAACAGCCGATTGCCCTCGCCATCACCGGTGCTTCAGGCAGTGCTTATGCGTTGCGGCTGCTGGAGTGCCTGATCGGTGCCGGCAGGCAGGTCTATCTGATGATTTCCCAGGCCGGTCAAATTGTATTAAAGATGGAGTCGGATCTGGATCTTCCTTCCCGTCCGGCTGAAATGCAGCAAATCCTTGCAGAGCGTTTCGATGCTGAACCCGATCAGTTGCAGGTTTTTGGCCGGCAGCAGTGGATGGCGCCGGTGGCCAGCGGCTCCAATCCTCCCCAGGCCATGGTGGTCTGTCCCTGCACCACCGGCACCCTGGCTGCCATTGCCAGCGGCGCCAGCAATGATCTGATGGAGCGGGCAGCTGATGTGATGCTGAAAGAGCGGCGCAAACTGATCCTGGTAGTGCGGGAGACGCCGTTTTCCGAGATCCATCTGGAGAATATGCTGAAACTCAGCCGCATGGGGGCCGTGATCATGCCGGCCAATCCCGGTTTCTACTACCACCCTGAGTCGGTTGAGGATCTGGTGAATTTCATGGTGGGGCGGGTGCTGGATCATCTCGATATCGAGCAGGATCTGCTGCCTCGCTGGGGTGAGGAGTGGCAGTAATTCTCATCCGGGTATTACTGCCATATATAAAAGCCTTACAAAGCTTTGACAAAAGCCGCCATCGTCAGACGCTCGTCATCACTCATGTTCGGAAAGCTTGGCATGATATGACCACCTTCCTTGAGCAGTGCGGCGATCTCTTCCTGTGATTTATCGGATTGGGCGACTTTCAGCAGAAAGCCGAATTTTCCGGCGCCGTTTTCACCGTGACATGCCTGACAGGCGCCGGCATAGATATCAGCGACAGACATGCCCTCAGTAGGTTTGAAATCACTCGGGCCGCCGCAGCCGCTGAGAGCCGCGGCAAGAGTTGCAATCGCGAGGAGCCGGTTCGTTTTAATCATCATTTATTACTCGTAATGTTTTGCTGAGAAAGGCATGCATGTTAGCAAAGTTATGTGATATTTCTAAAATGGATGTTATCGCCTGATGCCAGCTCAATGGATTATCAATAAGGGGCTTTGAGCGGGGCTCAGGGGCGTTAGCCCAACAGCGGTAAGATCTTCGCGGAGTATTGACAAGGGCCTGTTGAATTCGGTTTGCGTCACCGGATAGCTCAGGATGTCCATCGATACCGATTTCCGCTGCATCGACACGTTACCCAGCCAGACAGGCCGCAGTGATTTGTCCAGACGATATGCGGTGCGCCAGAAGCGTAATACCAGACGTTCCCCCGTTGAACTGCTCTTTTCCAGGACCAGTTCTTCATGGCGTCCATCATGTACCTGGGGGAGTACGGGTAACTCCTGCAAACTCAAGGATGGAGAGAGCAGGCGCAGAAGATTGCCCCAGTTCAACATTTCTGCCGGTTTCCAGTCACGGTTTAGCAGGCGGGTGGAGATTCGTTGCAGATCCCCAGCCAGCTGAATATCGAGTGGATGGTTGAGGCGCCCGCGCGCATCCTGTCGGTAAGCAGGGAGTTGCGTGGATGTCCCGGATAACCAGCGCTCCTCCGCAAGCAGGATGGTCGGTGGATTGGGTTGATAACGTTTTACCGTCTCACCCTGATTGAACCAGGCATCACCAGAGATTGTCGCCGCCAGCACAAGCGTTGCCCCAAGGGTGAGTTGCAGGGGATGGGTGGCAGGTTGAGTGTGCCGATGGTAAGCAATGCCCAGGCCGGAGATCCAGGCCAGGCCAAGCAGCAGACTGCCGACTACATCGGTAAGCCAGTGCACCCCAAGGTAGAGTCTCGAGAGCGAAATGGCGGCAATCGCCACCGCCACCAGTCCGTAACTCAGCCAACGCCAGTCACGGAGAATGGAGCGGGCAATCATCACCGAGAAGAAACCATACACGGAGACCGCGCGCAGCACATGGGCGCTGGGAAAGGACCAGGGCCCGAGATGCTCCACGCCTGAATCCGGACGGGGAATGCGCAGGCCATATTTCAGCAACAGGGGGGCCAGCAGTCCGAACAAGGTTGCCGCAAGCCAGTAACCCGCAGTTCTCCCGTCACCACGCAGCAGCAGAAAAACGCTTACCGAGGCTGCGAATATCAGGATTACCGAGAGATCGCCCAGACGGGTGAAATGGACCATCAATGCATCTGCCCAGGGTGAGCGCAGACTTTGCAAAGCACTGTAGAGCATGGAGTCGAGGCCGAAGGTCAGCTGGCTGGGTAAGATGCCTGCCAGCAGGACAAACAGTGCGGCGCAAAAGATGAGCAGGCTGGCCAGTTGAGTCAACCCTTTTATCTCAGGGTGGGCAGGGTTTGCCAGGGCTTGGGCTATCTCCTGAAAACCGCGGTGATTCCCACCCCAGTGAGACAGTGACTGGACGATCTGTGTGGTGTGTGGAGAGGTTATCCGGTAGAAGCCTCTTACTGTCTGGAATACCAACCAGATCGTAAACAGCACCAGCAGTAGCAGCAGTACCAGGCGGAAGGCGACTTCCGAAGCCAGTTCCAGGGATGCCCCCAAGACAACCCCCGGCAGTAGATAGGCGGGGGCCCAGGCCAGCGCAGAGAGCAGGTTGGCAACTATAAAACGCCCGGGCGCCATGCCCAGCATGCCGGCGACAAGTGGAATCACTGCACGCACCGGACCGAAAAACCGGCCGATGGCAACACTTTTACCGCCATAGCGCTGAAAAAAATCGATCCCGCGCTGGAGTGTCTGCGGATGCCTGCTGAACGGCCAGAACCCCCTGAGTTGGTTCTGAAAGCGGCGTCCAAACCAGAAGCTCAGGCCGTCACCGGCCACGGCTCCAGCTACTGCCCACCAGAAAACCGGCCAGAATTCGAGTGCGCCGGCAGCAATCAGGGCGCCGAAGCCGAACATCAGCACCACGCCGGGCACCAATAGACCAAAAATCGCTACCGACTCTGAAAAAGCAACGAAAAAAATCGTCATTCCAGCCCAGAAGGTATGATTCGAGACCCAGTCCAGCAGTTGATTAAAGAGGTCGGTCATGGGTGGCCGTTACCGGAAGGAGACAATCTGGAGCAGTTGGTGGAGAGACACCTTATACTGTGAGAGCTCAGCGGTTTTCTTCCTTCAACTTCTCCCGCTCGGATTGATAGTCATCATAGCGGGTACGGCTTGTAGGGCAGTCCTCATCCAGCCTGTCCATACACTGTTGCAGTCGTATGGATTCGGCTGTTTCATATCCGGTGCGTTGGATGCTGTCCCAGCTGCAGCCCACGCTCAGCGTGAGTACTATCAGGCTGAATGCAAGACTGGTTATATGTGCCCGATGGTTCATTGCAGAGTCTTGAAAACCTCGGCAGCTGCATCAATGGTGGCCTGGATGTCATCATGGGTATGGGCTGCAGAGACGAAACCGGCTTCGTAGGAGGATGGGGCAAGATAGACCCCGCGCTCCAGCATGGCATGGAAGAACTGTTTGAATCTCTCCTGGTTACAGGCGGTAGCGCCGGCAAAATTGGTTACCTTATAGGCGTCGGTAAAGAACAGACCAAACATCCCGCCGACGTGATTTTCCGCCATTGGGATGCCGGCTAAGCTGGCTTGCTCCAGGATGCCCTTGACCAGGGTCTCTACTTTGGCCGAAAGCTCATCGAAGAAACCGGGCGCTGAAATCAGCTCCAGGGTCTTGAGGCCCGCGGTCATCGCGACCGGGTTGCCGGAGAGGGTGCCGGCCTGGTAGACCGGGCCGAGGGGTGCGATCTTCTCCATGATTTCCCGTTTGCCGCCGAAAGCGCCCACCGGCATGCCGCCGCCGATTACTTTGCCCAGGGTGGTGAGGTCGGGTTTGATGTCGTAATAGGCCTGCACACCGCCGAGGGCAACCCGGAATCCGGTCATTACCTCGTCGAAGATCAAAACGGTCCCATGCTGGTCACAGACCTCGCGCAGGGTCTGCAGAAATCCCGGCAGCGGGGGGATGCAGTTCATATTACCGGCCACCGGTTCGACGATGATGCAGGCGATCTGCTTGCCGATCTGCCTGAAAGTCTCCTTCACCTGCTTACTGTCGTTATAGTTGAGGGTGAGAGTGTGCTCCGCCAGGGAGGCTGGTACGCCTGGCGAGGAGGGCTCGCCCAGGGTGAGCATGCCGGAGCCCGCCTTCACCAGCAGGGAGTCGGAGTGGCCGTGGTAGCAACCTTCGAACTTGACGATCTTATCCCTCCCGGTATAACCCCTGGCCAGGCGGATCGCAGACATGGTCGCTTCGGTGCCGGAGGAGACCATGCGCACCAGATCCATACTCGGGACAAGTTCGCAGACCTTGTCCGCCATCAGGCTTTCCAGCTCGGTAGGAGCGCCAAAGCTCAGGCCTTTGTGGATTACAGAGGCAACCGCATCGATTACCTCCGGGTGAGCGTGGCCAAGGATCATGGGTCCCCAGGAGCCCACATAGTCGATGTAGCGCTTGCCATCCGGGTCGAAAATATAAGCGCCACTGGCCGAGTCGATGAAAACTGGATCGCCCCCGACCCCCTTGAAAGCCCGCACAGGTGAGTTCACTCCGCCGGGAATGTGTTGTTGGGCGTGGGCGAAAAGGTCATGGGAGCGGCTCATATCTGGTTATCCTCGGGCGTCAAAAATAGGTCTAAATTGGGCGCAGGCTTGGCGTATGTCTGGTTGGCCAAACACGGCGTGAATGACCGCCAGCATGTCAGCGCCTGCGGTTATCAGTGGGCCGCCATTTTCCGGGGTTATACCGCCGATGGCAACCAGCGGCAGATCCAGCTCCAATCTGGCCTGCTGCAGCAGATCAGGGGTGGCCTGGATGGCTTCGGGTTTGGTCTGGGAGGGAAAGAAACGGCCGAAGGCCACATAGTCCGCCCCGGCCTGTTGCGCCTGGTGCGCCAGATCTAGCCGGTTGTAACAGGAGGCACCGATGATGGCATGCCTCCCCAGTCGTTGTCTGGCTTGTGCAAAGCTCATGTCATGCCTGCCCAGATGTACCCCATCGGCGCCTGTCCCGGCAGCCAGTTCAACATCATCGTTGATGATCAGCAGGGCATGATGTGCTTGGGTGAGACGGAGCAGTTGAGCGGCCTCGGTGAATTGGCGTTCTCGATCGCTCGACTTGTCCCGGTACTGAATAATCTTCGCGCCGCCTTGCAGTGCCGCGCTGACTGATCCTCCTAGATCCCGGCCGCAGGCGAGACCGCTATCGGTAATGGCATACAATCCCCGTAGCTGCTGTCTGCTGTTCATATTGTCCTGCGGCGCAGTTTGTAGAGCCGATTGGGCAGAGACTGGCAGCGGCCGTTTCGAAAACCCTGTTTGAGGCTCTGCCAGCTGTAAGCCTGGCCTTGTCGGACTGCCTCGCTCAAAGGCACGCCACGGGCCAGCAAGGCAGCGATGGCGGCAGCCAAAGTACACCCAGAACCATGGTACTCCCCGGGCAGTCGCTCCCAATGGGACTCGTCGAGCAGGCCGGTCTGGTCATACAACCGGTTGCAGACGGTGGTGGCCTGCTCATGAGCGCCGGTTATCAGAACTGATTTTACGCCATAGGTCAGCAGCATTCGGGCGCACTCATCCAATGATGAATCTACCCCGCAGAGGCGTCGCGCCTCCAGGCTGTTCGGGGTAATCAGACGACACAGCGGTAAGATCTGATAGCGGATGACCTCCAACAGCTTTTCACTGGCCAGGTCACTGCCGGCGCCCGTCGCCAATACAGGATCAAAAATCACCGGCGGGACTGGATGTTTTTCCAGTAGTGTAACCAGGGCCTGTGCTATCGTAGGGTCACCCAGCAGGCCGATCTTGATGGCGTCGATCCTGCAGTCTCCAAATACCACTTCCGCCTGGGCGATCAGCTGTCCTGGATCCACCGGATGCAGTGAGGTGAGATCACAGCTGTCCTGGATCGTCAGGCAGGTCACTACGGTTGCTGCATGGCAGTTATTGGCGCCAATACTCTCAATGTCGGCCTGAATGCCTGCGCCGCCGCCAGGGTCATGGCCGCCAATCGCCAGTACCAGAGGTAAGGTATGGGAGGTGGTCTGCATGCCGGGGAGTGTAACCGTCTTTTTAAGTTTTCCCCAATCCCGAGATCTACGGATGAGTGAATTCAGTTAGTTCAGTTAGGGATTATGTCAATTGTCAGGGTTTAAGCTGTTTGATATTTTCTATCGATATTCGTTCCTAGATTGAAGTGTTTACCTAGGATTGTCAGAACTGACTGCTAAAATATTACCAGTACATAAACATTCTCTGTGGAAATTGGAAGGAATGGGTTTAATAAGGTTACTTCATGGATTCGGAGGGCTGGCCCAGAGAGACAAATCAATGTTAGAAAAAACAGGGGGATTCCATGAGTCCGCAAGTTCATGAATTGAAAACCCTAGCTGCTCACTACTGTGAGTTGGTCGACTGCCTCGATGAAGGCAATACTGACTGGTTGCATGCAGTGGCTAACTTACTCCCAAGACTGCATGCCGCAGTTTCAGCCCTCAATCTGCCCGATCCACATAACGGCCATCACCCGACAGCAGACCTGGATGCCCGCTTCGAACTTTACAGCCAGTTGCGCAATATGCTCGGTGAACGCGACAGTTACTGGATGGAGTTCGATGTAGCCGATGATGAGCAGAGCATGAGTGGCAGTCTGGCGGATGATTTAACTGATATCTATTGTGAGCTGAAGAATGGTTTGAACCTCATCGATGGTGAGCCTGACAGAGCCGTGGAAGGCTGGCACAAAGGATATCATCTCCATTGGGGGCAGCATCTGGTAGATGCGGAACGTCATCTGTACGAGCTTCGGGCCCGCAATCAGCTGGCAATTTAATCCCTTCTGTTTGGATTGCGGCTGAGCCGTAATAAACCTACTGGATCTATTGGGTATGTGGCGCAGCCGCCAATATTTTGCTAGGATTCGCACCATTGTATAAATTTTGCAGGAGACAGAGGGATGAGTTTGAACGCCCTAACTAATACCGATTTAAGCTTGACCTCAGTCGCGCAGGTCAAGATGAGTGAACTTTTTCAACAGGTTGAAGACAATATTGAAGGCGTGCGCGTATTTGCCACCCCGGGTGGTTGCAGTGGCATCAGCTTCGGTATGACCTTCAGTGATGCGATCAATGACAATGACGGGGTTTTGGAGTGCGATGGCTTCAAAGTGATTGTGGATGACGGCACCCTGCAGTATCTGCGTGGTGTAGAGATCGATTTCGTGGATCGTGGTGACGGTAACGCCAGCTTTGTTTTCAATAACTTACAGCCCGTTGATGGCGGTGGCTGCGGTACCTGCGGCTCATCCTCCGGAGGGGGCTGCGGTTAGCTGCTAGGCTGCCTCTCTGTTGCAGAAAATAATTGAACCGCAGATGGCTTGCCATCTGCGGTTTTTCTGTTTAAGCATTAGGTGATTTTTTCTGATAGGTCAAAGCATGAGCAATGATGGTTTGGAACTGTTGATCATCGGCGCCGGGATCAGCGGCTTGGGCTTTGCCCATCTTGCACATCAGCGTGGCATCAAAACTCTGGTTTTGGAGGCGAGCCGCGAACCAGGAGGATGCCTCCACACACATAAGTTCAAAACACCTGAAGGGAGTTTCTGGGCTGAGCTGGGTGCTCATACATGTTACAACAGTTATGGCAACCTGCTGAAAATTCTCGAAGAATCAGGTCAGCTGTCATCCCTTAAGGCCAAGCAGAAGCTACGCTATTGGCTGCAGACCAATCAAGGGTTGACCACCATTCCCTCTCAACTCAATTATTTTGAGCTACTGGGTGTGATACCCCGTCTGTTTTTATCAAAAAAACAGGGACGCTCAGCAGCTGACTATTTCGGCGGGATTATTGGCAGGCGTAACTTTCAGCGGGTGCTCGGCCCTGCCTTGGATGCTGTGATCTGCCAATCGGCTGCAGATTTTCCGGCAGATGCCATGTTCAGAAAAAAGCCTCGCCGCAAGGAGATTCTGCGAAGCTATACGGGACCTGAAGGATTGCAGTCATTCGTTGAAGGCATCATCAGGCAGCCTGACCTGGAGGTCAGGGTAGATAGTCCGGTAAGTCGGATCGAACGAACCGAAGCTGGCTATCGCGTCTCCATTGAGGGGGGGAATGCCGTTGAGGCGTCTAAGCTGGCTTTAGCTGTGTCGCCTGATGTTGCGGCAAGCCTGCTGCAATCCTCAATGCCTTTGATTGCGGAGGCCATGCCGCACATCCAGATGGTCGAGATAGAGAGTGTTGCCGTTTTGCTGCGGGCTGATGGTCTTGATATGCCGCCACTGGCAGGCATCATCGGTCGGGATGATGATTTCTATTCCGTGGTTTCACGTGATCTGGTGCCGGATTCTGTTTATCGTGCCTTTACCTTCCATTTTCGCCCTGGCAGATTGGACGAGAAAGGAAAAATGAGACGTATCTGCGAAGTATTGTGTGTATCGGAAAGTGCTGTTCTGGACAGTGCCAGATACCAGAATCGGCTGCCGGCACTTCGTTTGGGTCACGCCGAGCGCATCAGCGACCTGGATCAGGCCTTGCGCGATCAGCCATTGGCGCTAACCGGCAACTGGTTTTCAGGGGTCTCAATCGAAGACGGTCTGGTGCGCACAGCGGAGGAGTTCGCGCGTCTTTACCCGGCATGAGGTGGCGAGCGGCTATTCCTTCCGGTTGGCATCATCGTAGAGTGACTTCAGGACATCTACTCTATTCCTGTCTGGCGGTCTGGCGTCTTTTTGCCTGCCGCTAAATAACTCGCCGAGTTTGTGGAATAAGCGTTTCAGGGCGCGCCAGATCTTGGGTAACAGCCAGACAACCAGAATTATGAAAACCACCAGCAGCGCTATGAAGGCAAGCGGATAGTGGAGTGCGGTCCATAGACCACCGATGACGGCAATATCCTCGAGCACCGATGCGGTCCAGTTGGTGACCGGTTCCGGCGAGGTGTTGATCAGAATGCGCGAGCCGGTCTTGGTGAAATGGCTGCCTGCAGCCAGCGTACCGCCCACCAGGGCCGCTGCCAGTTGAGTTGCTTCGTTGACGCCTATGCCACTGGATGCCCCGGCAGCCAGGACTGCGCCTGCCGGAATGCGGATAAAGGTATGGAGCGTGTCCCAGCCGGTGTCAACGCCGGGAGTCTTGTCGGCAAAAAACTCCACGCAGTACATGATGCCTGCTACGGTCATGACCATTGGGTCGCTCAGCATCTCAAGCCCGGGAGGCAGAGCCACACTGCCAGTGGCGCCGAGATAGCCCAGCATGAAGATCGCGGCATAAAGATTGATGCCGGCAGCCCAGCCAGCGCCTAGTGTGAGGGCCAGGGTGTCAATAGTGTCCATGGTTTACCCTACTTTGATATCATTTTCTATACTCTGGGGGTAATGTCATCGAAATACCAGTCCCGGTTTACGTTTTTTTACCATTCAGCACTACCTGGGATTCGGAATTCAATGAGGTGGCGGATAGATGTCTATCGATAGGTTGTGTATCAACTGCTCAATCAAGAGTTGATTCCACCAGTCGCCACTTTCGCTTTTTCTTGCCAATCCGTATGATTGGGGGCTTTCCCTAAGAAACAGGTTTATAGTTGTAAGACATGGTCAAGATTGGAATTGTAGGTGCTACAGGTTATACCGGCGTAGAGTTACTGCGGCTGCTGGCTCAGCACAAGGATTGCGAACTGGCGGCGATAACCTCCCGTTCTGAAGCTGGGCGTGCAGTGGCGGACCTGTTTCCAAACCTGCGTGGGCACGTGGATCTGCCCTTTGTGGAGCCGGATAAGTCCATCCTGAGTGGTTGTGACCTGGTATTTTTTGCCACGCCCAACGGGATTGCCATGCAGCAGACGCCGGCGTTGATCGACGCCGGGGTTAAGGTGATCGACCTGGCGGCTGATTTTCGGATCTCCGATCAGGCAGTCTGGGAGCATTGGTATGGTATGCGGCATGTCTGTCCTGAGCATCTGGATGAGGCGGTATATGGTCTGCCCGAGATAAATCGTGATGCCGTAAGACAGGCGCGTCTGGTGGCTAACCCGGGTTGCTATCCTACGGCCGTAGCATTGGGTTTTCTGCCGCTGGTGGAACAGGGCCTGATTGAACTGGATCACCTGATAGCAGATACCAAATCGGGTGTCAGTGGCGCTGGGCGCAAAGCCAGTGTGGCGACCCTGATGGGGGAGGCCGGAGAGAGCTTCAAGGCCTACGCTATTCCCGGTCACCGTCACCAACCTGAGATTCGTCAAACGCTGAGCAATGCAGCAGGGTGTGACGTTGGGTTGACCTTTGTCCCGCATCTGGTGCCCATGGTCAGGGGCATAGAGGCGACACTCTATGCCCGCTTGAAGCAGACCGATATTGATCTTCAGGAGTTGTATGAAGAGCGTTACAGAGATGAGCCGTTTGTGGATGTGATGCCACCTGGTTCGCATCCGGAAACCCGCAGTGTGCGAGGTGTGAACTGTAGCCGTATTGCCGTCCATCGGCCACTGGATGGGGATATAGTGGTGATCAGTTCAGTGATCGATAACCTGGTGAAAGGGGCTGCTGGTCAGGCCGTACAGAATATGAATCTGATGCTGGGCCTACCGGAAACCACAGGACTGGAACAAGTGGCATTGTTGCCCTGAGACGTATGGCGATAGATCGGAAATATCGTGGCCCCAAGATTGTAACTCGGAGTGAGTGGGCGCCTTCCTGGCTGCGCATTCTGTTGTTGCTGCTGATATTCCTGGTGACTGGCTGGTACGGCTATCAGATGGGGGGCGCAGGTCCGCAACAGGGATTCGCGGTCTTCAAACCATCCGCACAGGAGAAAATCAAACGGCTCGAAGATGAGCGTGAAGAGCTGCGACGAGAGCTTACGATTGCGAAACAGTCTGCCCAGATGGATCAGGAGGCGATACGGGCGATCAAGGCGCAGATCAAACGATTTCAGGATGAACGACTCAAGATGGAGGAGGAGTTGGCGTTCCTGCAGGGCATTGTATCCTCCAACTCGGATAAAAAAGGTCTGCGTATCCAGAAGTTTAAGCTATCACCGGGTATCGAAGAGGGTGAGTTCAGCTACGAATTTACCGTCAGCCAGGTGATTAAAAGTGGCCTGGTGGCAAAAGGAAAAATCGATATTACCCTGGAAGGGCTCCAGGATGGGCGGAGCACGCGGTTGGGACTCGAGAAGCTGGCTGAGGATAAGAAGAGCAATCATAAAATGAGATTTCGCTTCTTTCAGAACGTGCAAGGCAAGCTGAAGATTCCCGCTGGCTTCGCGCCCGCGAAATTGATCATTGAAGTGCAGCCTGAGAGCAAAAAATTGGATTCGGTAACGGAAGTATTCGACTGGACACCAGTCACCTGAAGCGTAGGCAGCAGAGGATTTTTTATAATGGGATTTAGAAAGAAGCGGTTTCGCAGTCCAAAGATCACAACGGTGATTGGCAAGGGGACAACTATCCAGGGCAATGTTCATTTCTCTGGTGGGTTGCATGTTGATGGCGTGATTAAGGGAAATGTGATCTCAGAGGCAGGGGATGAGCGGGCGACCCTGACTTTGAGTGAGGTGGGTACCGTTGAAGGGAATGTCCGGGTGGCGAACGTGATGCTGAACGGTACCGTAATAGGTGATGTGGTCGCCACCAATCGGGTAGAGTTGGCGCCGAAAGCGAGAATAACCGGCACTGTTACCTATGCCTTGCTTGAAATGGAGATGGGGGCGGAGGTCAATGGAAAGCTGATTCATGCTGAGGATAATGAGTCTCCGCAACCCGCCTCTACTGGCGAGTCAGTTGCTGTGGAGCAGGACTAGCGGCATCCGGTCAATACTTGACTATTTTCGTAGGTAATCGCATACTATACTTCATTAGAATTATCACTCGACGAGGCTGTCCCAGCCCGTAAATGGCAGGATTGAAAAATGAGTACGGCAGAAGCGATCAACGAAGACATCATCTTCACGAAATCGGCAGCTACTAAGGTTGCCTCACTGATTCAGGAGGAGGGAAATCCGGACCTGATGCTACGTGTCTACGTTCAGGGTGGCGGTTGCTCCGGTTTTCAATATGGTTTCTCATTCGATGAAAATGAGAATGAGGGTGACACCAAGGTTGTGACTGAGGGTGTGACACTGCTGGTTGACCCGATGAGCGTGCAGTATCTAATGGGTGCTGAGATCGATTACAGCGAAGGGCTGCAGGGATCACAGTTCATCATACGCAATCCCAATGCAACCACGACTTGTGGTTGCGGGTCATCCTTCTCGGTTTAACCTCGGTAGCTTGCTAAACGAAAAAAGGCGCTCAATGCGCCTTTTTTGTTGGGTGATTTCAGCCATCATGGTGCTCACACACGGGAAAGTCTATCCCTCTGTATAAGGCAGCAGCGTCAATTCCACCCGGCGGTTCTGCTGGCGTCCTTCCGGTGTATTGTTGGAAGCCACCGGACGCGCTTCCCCATAGCCTACAGTGTCAATGCGCACGGGAAGTACCCCATCACTTATAAGCACGTTGCTGACAGCCTGAGCACGCTGTTGGGAGAGCATCTGATTGTAGGAGTCGGCACCAGTATTATCGGTATGTCCTGCCACCTCAATCATGGTGGACTTGTACTCCTTCAGGACCAGGCTCACTGAATGGAGCACCTCGATGAAATCAGGCCGGAGGTCCGATTTATTCACTTCGAAGGTAATATTGCCCGGCATGTTTAGAATGATATTCTCACCGCTGCGGGATACGCTGACCCCGGTGTTTTCCAGGCGTTGGCGTAACTTGGTTTCCTGAACATCCATATAGTACCCCGTGCCGCCGCCAGCAATGGCGCCAATCCCGGCACCTTTCAAGGCGCGCTCTTTACGCTCTTTTTTGCTGTCCGAGGTGGCGATGCCGATGATCGCTCCCACAGCGGCGCCGATTGCTGCGCCCTGGGTTGCTTTCGAAGTCTTCTCCTCACGGGTATACGGGTCCACTGTCGTGCAGGCCTGAAGAGTCATCAGGGTGGCAATTGCAGTAGACAGGGCCAATTTTTTAGACATATGTCTCTCCTAGTTTGGTTATGCCGGAACCCCACCAATTTCCTGGTGTGGCCATAGATGATTACGCCAAAGGTTTGTCCACAAAGCAATGGTTGAGTTCACAATCAATATACCGGAGCAGTAATAAATTGAAAATTCAATATATGTAGTCGAACGCTGAGGCACAAATATTTTCGAGCAATCACGCCTTCAGAATGGCATCTCAAGTGCAGATTTTTATCTAGGGCCTGTTATCAGGTTTGAGGCTGGTGATTGGCGTAGATGCCACCCAGAACCACGGCTTCCCGGGCGCCTGTGGTTTCGGGAAGGTTGCCTGGTTTCCCCTCCAGGGTGCGTTTCGCAAGCCAGGCGAAGGCCATAGCCTCGATCCAGTCTGGGTCTACTCCCAGTTGCATGGTGGAACTGACTTCCAGCCCATTAAGATGCTTTTTGAGGCGCGCCATCAGGTCGTTGTTGTGCACGCCACCACCGCACACCCACAATTCAGCTGCATCGGTGCAGTGTAGTTTGATCGCTGTTGCAATGCTGCGGGCTGTGAGTTCTGCCAGAGTTGCCTGGATATCCCTAGGGTGGTGAGGCAGGTCCGCAGATGTGTTTGTCAACCAGTTCAGATTGAAGTAGTCAGTACCAGTGCTTTTAGGTGGCAATTGCGTAAAAAACGGGTCTGAGATCAGTTGAGCCAACAGTTCGTCAACAACTTTACCAAAAGCTGCCCAGTTGCCGTCAGCGTCATAGTCCAGAGCCTGATGGGTTCTTATCCAATGATCGAGTAAGGTATTGCCTGGACCGGTGTCAAAGCCAAGAATCTGCTGCTTAGGATCAGCGGGCAGCCAGGTGATATTCGCGATCCCGCCAATGTTCAAAATGACCCGGTTGATCTCCGGGTGATGGAAGAGCTGCTTGTGGAATGCAGGCACCAGTGGCGCGCCCTGTCCCTGTACCGCCATATCCCGGCGCCTGAAATCTGCCACGGTGGTGATGCCGGTGCGCTGCGATAGGGTGTTCGGATCGCCTATCTGCAGGGTAAACGGGTGTTTGAATGAGGGGCGGTGACGCAGGGTCTGTCCGTGACTGCCGATGGCCTTAACTGCTCTTGGTGTGATATTGAATTGCTCGAGCAGATTCAATGTTGCGTCTGCAAATGCATTCGCCACCTGGATATCGGCTTGACCCAGGCGATCGATTTCATTCTCCCCAGGCTGGCTGAGCGCTATCAGCTGATCCCGCAGCTCATCAGGGTAGTGCTGTTGATGGTGTGCAATGAGCCTGGGCGTCAGCTGGCTGAAGTCAGCAAGGACGGCATCGATGCCATCCATGCTGGTGCCCGACATCAAGCCGACATACAGCGCTTCAGCGGGCATCCGCAACGACGATACGGTTCAAAGTATCAAGTTGGGCAACGAGTGTTTCCGTCTTCAGCAGAAAATCGGCGCGGTGTTTTTTCGCAATCGGTTGAGCGTCGGGCAGTTTTACGGTTAGAGGATTGCGGTGTACACCTTTGACGCGGAATTCGTAGTGAAGATGGGGGCCGGTGGCTAAGCCGCTTTGTCCGACATAGCCGATGACCTGGCCCTGTTTGACTTTGCTGCCCTGTGCGGCCTTTTTGTTATAGCGGGAGAGGTGTCCATACAAGGTTGTATAACTTTGCCCGTGCTGAATGATAACAGTACGGCCATAGCCGCCCTTCGTGCCACGGTGAATGATTTTACCATCACCGGCGGCCCTGATGGGTGTGCCGGTTTTTGCCGCATAGTCCACGCCGCGATGTGGGCGCTTCTTGCCCAGCACCGGATGCCAGCGCTCTTTGGTAAAGCCGGATGATATACGGCGGAAGTCCACTGGTGCGCGTAAGAAAGCCTTGCGCATACTGCGTCCTTCCGGTGTGAAGTAGTCGGCATTGCCGCTTGCATCCTCATACCGCACCGCCCGATAAGTGCGTCCCTGATTGACAAACTCGGCAGCTAGTATGGGGCCGTTCTTAAGTTTTTCTCCTTGCAGATACTCTTCCTGAAAGATAACGGTGAAACGATCACCCGTGCGGATTTCCAAAGCAAAGTCGATATCCCAGCCGAAGATGCTTGCCAGTTCCATAATGACCGCGTCGGGTAAGCCGGCCTTCTGTGCGCTCAGATAGAGGGAGTTTTCTATGGTTGCCTGAATATGTGAGGTGCGCAGTTCCACATCCTTGGTTCTGTTTGTCGCATTGAATCCACCGCTGGCAGTGGTTTCGATGTAGAGGCTTTCGATTTTACTGTGCTGTAATGTGAGATTAAGTAAGTTTTTCTGCGCATCCAGCTCTACCTGGATCATCTCGCCAGGTTTGATTTTGGTCAGCGTGGCTGCGGCCTGGCTGGAATGGACGATCTTGTGCAGCAGATTGGCGCTTAACCCCAGATCCTTGAAAATTTTGGAGAGAGTGTCGCCTTTTTGGATCTTGTGCGAGACCTGGTGAGTGGAGACAGGTTCAGGAGCCGTTGCTTCATTTTTCTCGAGGGGAGCTGGAACTGGATCCTGTTTTGCAACACTTATAGGTGCGTACGGCTGTTGATCGGGCGTACTGGATCTGGGTATCGCTAGACCCTCTTCCTGACCTTTGCCAGGCAACGGCAGGGGTAGGGTAACACGATCGGGTTCCTGCGTGCTGGTGCGGGACTTTGGTTCAACGGGTAGTACGGCCTGAGTCTCTGAAGGCTTATGGTTGATCCATAAGAAAATGATGCTGCAGACAATAACTATCAGGACAACCAGAAAAAGCCTTTTTAAGAAGGTTCTTCCTGATCTTTTATTATCAAGTGAGTATGACTTGAAGTCTTGCATGGGGAATCTGTTTGTTAGGAGCTGCCAGATAAAGGCCTTAAAATTACTAAGTATAGTATACATGTGCAAGCTGAATCGTTGCTCTCTTCATGACTTTGGTTAAATTTTTCAGTTGCTTCTAGTAGAGTGTGCAACCATTACCTGAATTGATGGGGATTAAGTGATGACTGATGTGACAGCGGCCTTGGATCTTATTTTGCGCGGCACAGATGAGGTGCTGCCGAAAGAGGCGTTGATAAAAAAATTACAGAAGGGCAGGCCGCTGAAGATAAAAGCGGGTTTTGATCCCACAGCTCCAGATCTGCATCTCGGCCATACAGTTCTGGTCAATAAGCTGCGTCAATTTCAGGAACTGGGGCATGAGGTGATGTTTTTGATCGGTGATTTTACCGCCATGATCGGTGATCCCACAGGCAAAAGCGCGACCCGGCCTCCCCTTACCCGAGATGATGTGCTGGAAAACGCCAAGACCTATGAACATCAGATCTTCAAGATTCTAGATCCGGAAAAGACAACTGTGTTGTTTAACTCGTCATGGATGGGGGCAATGTCCGCAGCTGAATTGGTGCAGTTGGCGGCAAAGCATACTGTAGCGCGTATGTTGGAGCGGGATGATTTTAACAAGCGTTATACCAGTGGACAGGCAATCGCTATTCACGAGTTTCTCTATCCGTTGATTCAGGGTTATGACTCGGTTGCCATGAAGGCGGATGTAGAAATAGGCGGCACCGATCAGAAGTTCAATCTGCTGGTTGGACGGCAATTACAGGAGGTTTACGGGCATGAGCCTCAAGTGGTTGTCACGCTGCCGATCCTAGAGGGGCTGGATGGCGTACAAAAGATGTCAAAGTCACTGAATAACTACATTGGAATCACCGATGCACCTGATGAAATGTTCGGTAAGATCATGTCGATTTCGGATGATCTGATGTGGCGTTACCTTGAATTGTTGAGCTTCCGGCCAATGTCGGAGATCGAATCCTGGAAAAAAGCGATCCAGGAAGGGCTGAACCCGCGTGATGTGAAGATACGTCTGGCTGAAGAGTTGGTAGAGCGATTTCATAGTCAAGTGGCAGCGAACAAGGCGCATGAGGCGTTTGTCGCTCGTTTCCGCAAGGGCCAAATTCCAGATGACATGGAAGAGAAGGAGTTGGTGTCTGATGGGATGGGGTTGCCTATTGCTAATCTGTTGAAAGAGGCTGGGATGGTAAAGAGCACCTCGGAGGCGTTGCGGATGATCAAGCAGGGTGCGGTGCGGATCAATGGGGAAAAAGTTATTGATCCGACCATAACTATAGAAGCAGGGGCTTCTGAGATCTATCAAGTAGGTAAGAGACGTTTTGCCCGTGTCACGGTCATCTGAATGCGGTAAAATACGGATGATTTTTTTAATATTTCAGATTTTTGAAATTAATCTTGACCTGGTTTGAGTGGGCCGTATAATGCGCCACTCCTGTCGACAAGGGGTAGTAAAACTACTAGGAATCTTCAGGAATTTGCGTATTAAAGAGTTTGAGTTATTCGGCAAGATTTTTAGTTGACGCCGGCAAATTTGAACGTATAATGCGCCCTCCTTCCAAGGCAAGCAAAGTGAGCCGGGGAAGGAAGAGGAGGTAAGAATTTCAATAAGAGATTCTAGTTGACAGAGGCAAGAAGCTCTGTAGAATACGCGCCTCCAAACAAGTCGGCAATGATTGCCTTCGGTGAATGAAAGTTTTTTCTTGACACTGAATGCTGACGATACTAAGATAGGCGGTCTTTCTCGAACGAAATTTTGAGAAGCTCTTTAACAATTTGGACAGGTAATTTGTGTGGGTGCTCCGTCGATCATGGGTAACCAAAAGATCGATGAGAGTATTCAAAGATAGATTCTATCCGAGAATCTCGAGTCAAAAAGATTGGCTGCCATAAGCAGCTATCAAACTTAAACTGAAGAGTTTGATCCTGGCTCAGATTGAACGCTGGCGGCATGCTTAACACATGCAAGTCGAACGGTAACAGGAGAGAGCTTGCTCTCTCGCTGACGAGTGGCGGACGGGTGAGTAACGCGTAGGAATCTGCCTAGTAGTGGGGGACAACTCGGGGAAACCCGAGCTAATACCGCATACGCCCTAAGGGGGAAAGCGGGGGATCTTCGGACCTCGTGCTATTAGATGAGCCTGCGTCGGATTAGCTTGTTGGTGGGGTAAAGGCCTACCAAGGCGACGATCCGTAGCTGGTCTGAGAGGACGATCAGCCACACTGGGACTGAGACACGGCCCAGACTCCTACGGGAGGCAGCAGTGGGGAATATTGCACAATGGGCGCAAGCCTGATGCAGCAATGCCGCGTGTGTGAAGAAGGCCTGCGGGTTGTAAAGCACTTTCAATTGGGAGGAAAAGTTTAGGGTTAATAACTCTGAACCTTGACGTTACCTTTAGAAGAAGCACCGGCTAACTCCGTGCCAGCAGCCGCGGTAATACGGAGGGTGCAAGCGTTAATCGGAATTACTGGGCGTAAAGCGCGCGTAGGCGGTTAGATAAGTCAGATGTGAAAGCCCCGGGCTCAACCTGGGAACTGCATTTGAAACTGTCTGACTAGAGTATGGTAGAGGGAAGTGGAATTCCAGGTGTAGCGGTGAAATGCGTAGATATCTGGAGGAACATCAGTGGCGAAGGCGACTTCCTGGACCAATACTGACGCTCAGGCGCGAAAGCGTGGGTAGCAAACAGGATTAGATACCCTGGTAGTCCACGCCGTAAACGATGTCAACTAGCCGTTGGACTCATTATAAGGGTTTAGTGGCGAAGCTAACGCGATAAGTTGACCGCCTGGGGAGTACGGCCGCAAGGTTAAAACTCAAAGGAATTGACGGGGGCCCGCACAAGCGGTGGAGCATGTGGTTTAATTCGATGCAACGCGAAGAACCTTACCAGCCCTTGACATCCTCGGAACTTACTAGAGATAGTTTGGTGCCTTCGGGAACCGAGTGACAGGTGCTGCATGGCTGTCGTCAGCTCGTGTCGTGAGATGTTGGGTTAAGTCCCGTAACGAGCGCAACCCTTGTCCTTAGTTGCCAGCACGTAATGGTGGGAACTCTAAGGAGACTGCCGGTGACAAACCGGAGGAAGGTGGGGATGACGTCAAGTCATCATGGCCCTTATGGGCTGGGCTACACACGTGCTACAATGGCCGGTACAGAGGGTCGCCAACCCGCGAGGGGGAGCTAATCTCAGAAAACCGGTCGTAGTCCGGATCGCAGTCTGCAACTCGACTGCGTGAAGTCGGAATCGCTAGTAATCGCGAATCAGCATGTCGCGGTGAATACGTTCCCGGGCCTTGTACACACCGCCCGTCACACCATGGGAGTGGGTTGCAAAAGAAGTGGGTAGCTTAACCTTCGGGAGGGCGCTCACCACTTTGTGATTCATGACTGGGGTGAAGTCGTAACAAGGTAGCCCTAGGGGAACCTGGGGCTGGATCACCTCCTTTAAATATGTTACTCCAATCTTCGGAGCATCCATACAAGTTACCTGTCCGAACGTAAGCAGATACAGACCTGTTGCTTAGTAAAGCAGCTGTACTGCACTGAGCAAGCTAGGGTCTGTAGCTCAGTTGGTTAGAGCGCACCCCTGATAAGGGTGAGGTCGGAGGTTCAACTCCTCCCAGACCCACCAATTAACGCTGGTATCAGAAGTCTTTCAGGGGCCATAGCTCAGCTGGGAGAGCGCCTGCCTTGCACGCAGGAGGTCGGGAGTTCGATCCTCCCTGGCTCCACCAAACATGAGTATCAAGTGTCTAGCGTAAACGTTATACACTTCGTATTCTAGAAGTCTGCTCTTTAAAAATTAGGTTAGATCGCAGATAGGCGATATCGAAAGATATCAATATCTAAAATGTAGTATCTAAAGTTGCGAAACTTAAGATGGGTATGTTGATATTGACAATACCATTATATCTCCAGAGTATTTGGGGTTATATGGTCAAGTGATTAAGCGCATACGGTGGATGCCTAGGCGGTAGAAGGCGATGAAGGACGTGGTAGCCTGCGATAAGCCTCGGAGAGTCGGCAAACTGACTTTGACCCGAGGATTTCCGAATGGGGAAACCCACCTGTTATAAGACAGGTATCTTACACTGAACACATAGGTGTATGAAGCGAACCCGGAGAACTGAAACATCTAAGTACCCGGAGGAAAAGAAATCAATTGAGATTCCCTGAGTAGCGGCGAGCGAAAGGGGACCAGCCGAGCAAGAAATTCATAGTGGAATGTTCTGGAAAGTTCAGCGATACAGGGTGATAGCCCCGTACACGAAATGAATTATTGACGTATTAAGTAGGTCGGAACACGTGATATTCTGACTGAAGATGGGGGGACCATCCTCCAAGGCTAAATACTCTCTACCGACCGATAGTGAACTAGTACCGTGAGGGAAAGGCGAAAAGAACCCCGTTTAGGGGAGTGAAATAGATCCTGAAACCGTATGCGTACAAGCAGTGGGAGCCCCTTCGGGGGTGACTGCGTACCTTTTGTATAATGGGTCAGCGACTTACTTCTCAGTGGCAAGGTTAACCGTTTAGGGGAGCCGTAGGGAAACCGAGTCTTAATAGGGCGTCATAGTCGCTGGGAGTAGACCCGAAACCGGGCGATCTATCCATGGCCAGGGTGAAGGTGCGGTAACACGCGCTGGAGGCCCGAACCCACTTATGTTGAAAAATGAGGGGATGAGCTGTGGATCGGAGTGAAAGGCTAATCAAGCCCGGAGATAGCTGGTTCTCCTCGAAAGCTATTTAGGTAGCGCCTCGCGTCTCACTCCAGGGGGTAGAGCACTGTTTCGGCTAGGGGGCCATCCCGGCTTACCAAACCGATGCAAACTCCGAATACCTGGAAGTGCAATCGCGGGAGACACACGGCGGGTGCTAACGTTCGTCGTGGAAAGGGAAACAACCCAGACCGTCAGCTAAGGTCCCAAAATTATAGCTCAGTGGGAAACGATGTGGGAAGGCCCAGACAGCCAGGAGGTTGGCTTAGAAGCAGCCATCCTTTAAAGAAAGCGTAATAGCTCACTGGTCGAGTCGGCCTGCGCGGAAGATTTAACGGGGCTTAAGCTATATACCGAAGCTACGGATACGTGTTTACACGTATGGTAGAGGAGCGTTCTGTAAGCCTGCGAAGGTGTGTTGTAAGGCATGCTGGAGGTATCAGAAGTGCGAATGCTGACATGAGTAACGATAAAGGGGGTGAGAGGCCCCCTCGCCGAAAGTCCAAGGTTTCCTGCGCAACGCTAATCGGCGCAGGGTTAGTCGGTGCCTAAGGTGAGGCAGAAATGCGTAATCGATGGAAATCCGGTTAATATTCCGGAACTACTTATTACTGCGATGGGGTGACGGAGAAGGCTAGATCATCAAGGCGATGGTTGTCCTTGTTTAAGCGTGTAGGGAGTGCTCTTAGGTAAATCCGGGAGTGCAATTCTGAGACGTGATGACGAGCTCTTTTTTGAGCGAAGTGATTGATGCCATGCTTCCAGGAAAAACCTCTAAGCTTCAGGTAATAAGTAACCGTACTCGAAACCAACACAGGTGGACAGGGTGAGAATCCCAAGGCGCTTGAGAGAACTCTGGTGAAGGAACTAGGCAAAATAGTACCGTAACTTCGGGAGAAGGTACGCCCTTGGTATGTGAAGAGACTTGCTCTCGGAGCAGAAGAGGGTCGAAGTGACCAGGTGGCTGCGACTGTTTACTAAAAACATAGCACTCTGCAAACACGAAAGTGGAAGTATAGGGTGTGACGCCTGCCCGGTGCCGGAAGGTTAATTGATGGGGTTAGCTTCGGCGAAGCTCTTGATCGAAGCCCCGGTAAACGGCGGCCGTAACTATAACGGTCCTAAGGTAGCGAAATTCCTTGTCGGGTAAGTTCCGACCTGCACGAATGGCGTAACGATGGCCACACTGTCTCCACCAGAGACTCAGTGAAATTGAAATCGCTGTTAAGATGCAGCGTACCCGCGGCTAGACGGAAAGACCCCGTGAACCTTTACTACAGCTTTGCACTGGACTTTGACTATACTTGTGTAGGATAGGTGGGAGGCTTTGAAACCAGGACGCCAGTCTTGGTGGAGCCAACCTTGAAATACCACCCTGGTATATTCGGAGTTCTAACCTCGACCCGTTATCCGGGTTAGGGACAGTGTATGGTGGGTAGTTTGACTGGGGCGGTCTCCTCCCAAAGAGTAACGGAGGAGCACGAAGGTACCCTCAGCGCGGTCGGACATCGCGCAATGAGTGCAAAGGCATAAGGGTGCTTGACTGTGAGACAGACAAGTCGAACAGGTACGAAAGTAGGTCTTAGTGATCCGGTGGTTCTGTATGGAAGGGCCATCGCTCAACGGATAAAAGGTACTCCGGGGATAACAGGCTGATACCGCCCAAGAGTTCATATCGACGGCGGTGTTTGGCACCTCGATGTCGGCTCATCACATCCTGGGGCTGAAGTTGGTCCCAAGGGTATGGCTGTTCGCCATTTAAAGTGGTACGCGAGCTGGGTTTAGAACGTCGTGAGACAGTTCGGTCCCTATCTGCCGTGGGCGTTTGAGATTTGAGGGAAGCTGCTCCTAGTACGAGAGGACCGGAGTGGACGTATCTCTGGTGTTCCGGTTGTCACGCCAGTGGCATTGCCGGGTAGCTATATACGGACAGGATAACCGCTGAAAGCATCTAAGCGGGAAGCCCCTCCCAAGATGAGATCTCACTGGAACCTTGAGTTCCCTGTAGGGCCGTTGAAGACTACAACGTTGATAGGCTGGGTGTGGAAGCGCAGTAATGTGTGAAGCTAACCAGTACTAATTGCCCGTGAGGCTTGACCATATAACACCCAAACATTTTGGTGTTGGTAAAGCAACGCAATATACTCATTCTTGTACTACAAGCGATCTAACCGAACATGTGATGTCGAAAACTTCGGCATCACACACAGTTTGCCTGGCGGCCATAGCGTGTTGGTACCACCCGATCCCATCTCGAACTCGGAAGTGAAACGACTTAGCGCCGATGATAGTGTGGGGTTTCCCCATGCGAAAGTAGGACACTGCCAGGTTTTTATACGAAACCCTAGATCAGCAATGATCTAGGGTTTTTTTTTACTGACATAAAACGTGCAATATCAAATATATTCCTGTAGGAATAACTCGTATAACATTTAATCGCTACGACCATGTTGATTCTCATAACTTTATTTTTGTCGGGCGTCGTGGTTACAGCTTTTGCTGTCAGGATGTTATTCAAACGACGTATCTTGATTGCTACAGTGAACGGTACTGCAGGCATCAGTCTTTTGGCTGTTTCCATTAGCCTCTCGCTAGTCTTGTTGAATATTCATACCTATCATCGTTTAACCCACGAGAATAAGCTGGCGGTTATTGAAATAGGCGTTTTAACGGATAAAGGATTGCCTTTAACACTCCATACAGACACACAGCAGAAAATCTATTATACAAATTCATTGGAGTGGCAATTGGATGCCAGATTCCTTAAATGGAAATCATGGACCTACCTTTTTGGAACTGAGCCTGTAGTGCGGCTTGAAAGCTTGTCCGAGCGCCATAGTTTGAACAATAAGAAATCTCCTGAAATATACAATCTGATTGGTGACAGTGCATTCCTGACTGACTTGGGCTCCACGTTGAGTGATTGGTTTGGAATCGTTGACACATATTATGGAAGTGCTGTCTATATGCCTGCTGTCGAAGGTGCGACTTATACCGTTTCCGCAACAATCTCTGGTCTTATAGTAAGACCAGAGAATAAACAGGCGCGTGAAGCTGTAATGAAATGGCCGAGTAGATGATTAAATATAAAATTATCCCCCTCTCGCCGGAAGCCCATCTGTTTGAAGTAAAAATACGTATTAACAGCCCAACTCCGGCAGGGCAGCAGTTTTATCTCCCCGCATGGATTCGTGGAAGTTACATGATCCGTGATTTTGCAAGACATCTCATAACTCTAAATGCCGAATCAAACGGTATATCCATCGCTGTAGGTAAAATTGATAAACAGACCTGGTTTACGTCACCCTGTGATGGCCCTTTGCAATTGAGCTATGTTGTATATGCCTGGGATCTCTCAGTCAGGGCAGCACACCTCGATATAACTCATGCATATTTTAACGGACCCTGTGTATTTCTTGCGGTTGCCGGAAAAGAGCAGGAAGTCTGTGAGTTAGAGATTATTCCTCCATTAGGTGGTAAATATAAAAAATGGCAAGTAGCAACAGGTCTTAAAGCTGGAGCAATCAACGACTGCGGATTTGGAATCTATGAGGCAAATGATTATGAGGCGCTCCTGGATCATCCGTTTGAGATTGGCAAGTTCGATTCAACCAAATTTACCATTCAGGGTCATGAGCACCGGTTTATTGTCAGTGGGCGGCATTCAGCCGATCTCCCTCGGATAGCGCAGGATTTGGAAAAAGTCTGCAGCCAGCATGTGGAATTATTCGGAGAGTTACCGGTAGATGACTATCTCTTTCTGCTATGGGCGGTCAATGATGGATATGGAGGTCTTGAACACCGCAACTCAACTAGCCTGATGTGCAGTCGAGACAATCTTCCGGCACGGGATATGCGAGAAATATCAGAGGGGTACCGGCGCTTGCTGGGACTCTGCAGTCATGAATATTTTCATCTCTGGAATGTGAAAAGAATCATGCCAGCGGTTTTTCAGACGGAAGGAACTCAGTGTGAGGTCTATACTAAACAACTCTGGGTATTTGAAGGTATCACGTCTTATTATGATGATCTTGCGTTGGTGCGTTCTGGCGTTATAGATCGAAAAAACTATTTTGAATTGCTGGCAGAGACCATCACGCGTTTCATGCGTGGCTCTGGCCGTACGAAGCAGACCCTCGAAGAATCCAGTTTCGATGCTTGGACAAAATTTTACAAGCAAGATGAGAACGCCCCGAATGCGATTGTCAGCTACTATGTGAAAGGGGCGTTATTCGCCTTGGTGCTGGATCTGCATATTCGTTTGGAAACAAGAAACATTAAATCACTGGACGATATTATGAGGGTGTTATGGCGACAACACGGAAAGACAGCAAAAGCTCTTGCTGAGGGCGAATTCGAGAAAATTGCACAAGAAGTAGTCGGTATTGAATTGAAAAGTTTGTTCGATAGAGGCGTTCGTTCAACTCAGGACTTGCCGCTTAAAGAACTGTTCAGCAAGGTTGGGGTGGATATGTATTTACTGCCTGCCCAGTCATCAGCGGATACTGGTCGAGTAGCAGACAGCCGACCCCAAAATGTCAGCGGTAAACCTGTGCTAGGGGCCAAAACCCGACAGCAAAACAGTGAAATAGAGCTGCTGCAAGTTTACGACGATGGTGCTGCTCAGACCGCTGGATTATCTGCTGGGGATTTAATCGTTGCGGTCGATGGTTTTCGTCTAAACGAAAAACAGATGGAAAAGAGAATCACTGATTGCGCCGCAGACGAATCTATAACGGTTCATGCATTCAGGCGGGATGAGTTGATGGAGTTCAATCTGGTTCCGAAACCAGCACCAGCCGATACCTGTGTTTTCTTTTTTTCTGATAATCTCTCAGACAAGGCATTAACAGCACAGAGAGCGTGGCTGCAGATGAATGGAAATCAAGCTTAAACTCCTTGATTATCTGGCGAATGGTCGTTTCCACTCTGGTGAAACCTTAGCGTCATATCTGGGTGTCAGCCGTGCCGCGGTATGGAAACATATGAAAGTCATCGAAGATGAGATGGGCATCAAGGTGGATGCAGTACGCGGTCGCGGTTATAGAATCAGCTATCCACTCGAATTACTGTCAGTTGATCGTATAAAAACCCACCTTGCCGCTAAAACCATTCCATTTATCAGACGGCTTCACATTCATCACCGGATTGACTCAACGAATAGCTGGCTGATGAGAGAAGCAGAGTTGGCTGCAGAGTCTGGTACGGTGTGCATGGCAGAACAACAGACTGCGGGTAAGGGCCGTCATGGACGAACTTGGGTCTCTCCATTCGGTAGGAATATCTATCTCTCGCTGCTTTGGCGATTCGAGATGGCTCCTTATGAACTGTCAGGCATGAGCCTCGCTGCCGGGATTGCAGTACTTAGAACACTGAGACAATATGACTGCTACGAAGCGGGTCTGAAGTGGCCCAACGATGTGCTTTGGCAGGGTAAAAAGCTGGCAGGCTTATTATTGGAAGTTGCAGGTGAAACTACCGGTCCGGCTCATGTAGTCATAGGCCTCGGGTTAAATGTGCAGATGGATGTGCAGAGCGAGCTGATAAAACAGCCTTGGGTTGATCTTACAGCTATTCCTGATATGAAGGATATTAGTCGAAATGAACTTGTAGCCAAGCTGCTTGATAACCTGGTGGATGTGATTGAAGGATATCAGGAGCATGGTCTTGCAGGTTTTATCGATGAGTGGACTGAGTATGATTTACTGATAGGAGAAGAAGTGGTCGTGCGTAGCGCCAGCCAGGTCTTTCAGGGGCAACATCTTGGCATTGATGCCTCAGGTGGAATCAGGCTCAATATCAATGGAAATGTGCAGACCTTCTTTGCGGGAGAAGTAAGCCTGCGTGGCATGCCTGGATAGCAGAAATGGAGCTGTTGGTCGATATAGGTAATTCAAGGACCAAGTGGTGTGACCGGGAAAGGCTGTCAAAGGGCGATGTCTCAACCAGTTACAACGACTGCCTGCAAGGTATGCTGGAGAATGAGTGGCGGCTTCTTGCAAGACCCGAGTCAGTTTGGATTTCCAGTGTGGCATCAGAGAACGTGCTGACTACACTCATCTCCTGGTTGGAGGATACTTGGAGCATGAGTCCTGTATTTGCCCGTTCATATCCTGAACAATTAGGTGTCGTGAATGGTTATGCAAAACCAGACCAACTGGGTGTGGATAGATGGTTGTCACTGATCGCTGCCAGGGCCCTTTTTAATCGAGCGCTGATTGTTGTGGATTGTGGAACTGCTACAACCATTGACGCATTGGACCAGGATGGAAGGCACCTGGGTGGCCTCATTCTCCCGGGACCTCGCACGATGCAGGAATGCTTATTAAAAAAGACGGCCATCCCGGAATCTGGAGAATCATCAATCATCGGGTATTTCTCACAAGATACGGCAACAGGCATCTCTTCTGGTGCGGCATTGTCTACAATTTGCTTGATTGAACGCATCGCAGAGACGCTGAAGGAGCGGGTTGGGGGAGATATACACTGTGTCTTGACAGGCGGTGGAGCTGACGAAATAAAGGATACGCTGAATATGAGTTTCTACCATGAACCGAATCTTGTTTTACAGGGCCTGTCCTTGGTTACCAGGGAAGATCACGCATGAAATGGCTTTTTTTTATTCTTCTGCTCATCAATATAGGTCTGTTGCTGTGGATTTATCCGCAAAATATTGAGCAGGAATCTGTGACTCTGCAGTCAACAGGCGCTGAGGGTCTTCTGCTTCTTAGCGAAGTCGAAGGAGAGGCGCTCGCCACATTAAAGAAAATGGCTACAGTTGTTGATGTCACCGGTCAGGCTGACCCAGAGGGTGATGCCGAGTCCACAATTGATGAACAGCCGGTTGCACAAGGGACTTTTCCTGAACCAAGTATTGATCAAGAACAGCTATCGGTCGAAGGGTTTCCAATACCAAATGACGTTGAAGAGTCCAAGCAAGAAGCTGCTCCATCGATCACGAATAATAATTCTCTAGATACAGCGGTGGATATGGCGGAATCACCTGGGCAGAAACCGGAATCTCTACTTCGAGTTGAATGTAGAAGGATCGGCCCACTTGGCAAACGCACACAGGCTGATGAATTGTCACTCAGGTTGAGAGCATCAGGTTTACAGCCTGAACTTTATTCTGAGGTGTCTAATAATCAGGAGGGCTATTGGGTGCTTGTGCCTCCGCAGAAAAACAGGACAGTCGCAGTAAGAATTGTTGAGCGCTTACAAGAGGCGGGTATCACGGATTTGTGGCGGTTTACCAGCGGCAGCCTTGCCCATGCCATATCCCTCGGACTGTTTCGGGATGAGGCGCGTGCCGAAATCAGACGTAAATCCATTGCAGTTAAGGGGTTTGATGTTGAAGTAAGGCCAAGATATCGGCAAAAGACAAGCTATTGGTTGAGTTTCAGTTATTCTGGTGAATCCCCTCTCACAGAAGACAGATGGAAAGAGCTGCTAACTCGTTATCCCGAGGCCGAGAAGCTGACTGTTGACTGTCAGGAGATTGCCACGCAGTGAAGAAAAGCCTAAAATCCCCCTCTCTATCGCCGGCGTAGCTCAGCTGGTAGAGCAGCTGATTTGTAATCAGCTGGTCGGGGGTTCGAATCCTCTCGCCGGCTCCATAAAAATCAAGTTAGCCATTTCGTCTTTTTAATCAGCGGGTCACGCGGTACACCTACGTGCCGGAAGACACCATGGCTACGATAATCAAGACTCCCTCAAAAACCTGGAAGGCCATTATTCGCAAGCGCGGCTGGCCGACCACCATCAAGACCTTCCGCACCAAACGAGATGCCCAGGACTGGGCGCGACGCACCGAAGATGACATGGTGCGCGGTGCCTATATCGACCGGGAGCCGTCAGAAAGCACAACCCTCCAGTAGGCACTTACGCGCTATCTCGCAGAAGTATCTCCGACTAAAAAGTGCTGGAACACAGCGGCGGGAAACTATGCGCGCAAAGCCACTGTTCGAGTTGCTGGGGGATTATGCCATCGTTACGATAATGGCGGATCTGTTTTGGCTGGAAGCAGGGCGATGTCCTCGATGTTGAGATTGTGGATTACCACTAAAGTGAACGAAATGACAAAGCTGCAGAACATACATCTGGGTGAGATCCTGTTGGAAGAGTTTTTGATTCCCATGGAGCTCAGCCAGAACCGGCTGGCGCGTGACATTGGTGTTCCGCCGCGTCGCATCAACGAGATCGTGCATGGTAAACGCGCGGTCACGGCGGACAGCGCCCTACGTCTGGCGCGCTATTTCGGTACCTCCGAGGTATTCTGGATGGGCCTGCAGGCTGACTACGATCTGGAAGAGGCTCGCGAACGTCTGGGTGATCGTTTGGAACAGGAAGTGCGCAGCCGGGCTGCCTAGTCAGCTATTGACTGCATAGTCAATAGAAAACCCATTCAATCTGTATCGGGGTTTTTTATCACCGTTAACCCCAGCGAGTTCGGTGGGCTTGACCAGGCTTATCTATCTGATTTATCTGTCGAAAAAAACCACGCACTTTGGTGATTTGATTTTCTATAGCCAGCGCTTGAAGTGTTGGACAATCTCGTGTCTCCACATTCAATCATTGGAGAACATGCGTGATGCAAGACAGAGAAAGCCCCATCAGGGCGACGTTGGAAAACCAGATTACCGAGCGTTACGGACTGCTCCTGTCACAGACCCAACTCGCCGAACTGCTCGGTATGACCACCGGCGGCCTACGCTACAGCCTGAGCTACCCATCTGACCACGAGACCCGGGCGCTCAAGACCTGTGGGCGCAAGATTGGCCGCCGTGTCTACTATCCTGCCAACGAGGTTGCACAATATCGATCGGTATTGCGCAATTCCACAGGAATGAACTCCCAGTTGAGTTAATACAATGTGCCGATCAGGCGCTCTATCTGACCAAGGATCGAGGAAGAAATCGAGTCGAGCAGGCCGCATGAATAGATGCCAGCTTGATTCGTAGGCTGTGCAGGCTGTGACATTTTTTAATGCGCTATGCTGATGGGCGATGCCCTCGGCCTAGACGAAAGCGGTATTCTTTTCGATCTCACACGGTGCTGCAACGCGGCGAACCGATAGCCCCTCAATCAGGGTTTGTGTCCAACCAAACCGGAGTTCACCTCTACGCAGTCTCTGCATTTTCTCCTTGCGTCAAGCGAGTATGGGGGCAAATGTCGGGCGCTGCCCGGAGATAACTGGTAGCTGATTTTATTTAAGAATATCGATCTTAAGCCGACAAATGCGTTAACTCATACCGAAGATTTTATTTCAAGTAGGTGAAAAGTCTTATGTTTATCCAAAGAACAAATACACATAACTATAATAAGGCACTGGTATTCGCTCTCAGTGCAGCATTTGGTGTTTCACTGCTGGGGCAGTCGGTTAACGCGGCTTCAGACGAAAGGTTGGAGTTGCAGAAATTCGAGGTGACTGGCAGCCACATAATGCGCACAGACATTGAGGGCATGTCATCCGTCATGATCATGGATCAGGCGTACATTGAACGCTCAGGTGCCAGCTCGCTGAGTCAATTGTTCAGAGACACCATCTACTCTTCTGTTGGCATGGTTGACGAACAGTTTACCCAGGGCTTTGCCCCGGCATCAGCAGGAATCGACCTGCGTGGAATGGGGTTCAATCGGACCCTGGTACTGGTGAATGGACGGCGTTCACCCATGTTTCCTTTCGGTCAGGATGGAAGCGCCAGTTTCGTGGATATCAATCTTATTCCATTGGGCGCGGTGGAACGGGTGGAGATCCTTAAAGATGGCGCTTCAGCTATCTATGGCTCTGACGCCATTGCGGGTGTGGTCAATATCATCCTGCGCGAGGAGTACGAAGGGGCTGAAATCTCAGTTCAATACGGGCAAACGGGTGAGGGGGGCGGCCAGGAAGGCCGCTTCAATCTGATTGGCGGTCATACCGGTGACAGAGGCAACGCCACTGTCATCTTCGATTATTTCGACCGGAATGCTGTCTGGGCGAAAGACCGTGATCTCACTGCATCTGCAGACGGACCGATAGATGATCGCAGTCGTGCCGGTAGCCCCGGCACCCTTATCACTGGAACGGGTCTCGAGCCCGATCCACGCTGCCCATCTGACCAGCTTATCGGACCTTTCTGTATGTATGACTTTGCGTCTTATGTCACGCTGATTCCAGAGGTCAAACAGCTTGGCCTTGTCGCATCGGGTGACTACGAGATTACCGACAGCCTAAGCTTTTTTGCCAATGTGAGCTATACGAATCGCAAATCAGAACGAGATCTTGCGCCCACCTCAGGGGCCTTCGCGGTGCCTGGTGATCAAAACACCCTCAATCCTGGAGAGGATATAGAGGTCATTTACCGTCTCGTTGAGTTGGGTCCAAGAACTGATGAATTCGAAACCGACAGCTACAATCTGCTCGCCGGGTTGACTGGTGCATTCGGAGACTGGGACTGGGAGTTTGGCGCCGGCATGGGCAAGATCGATACATCGATTACCGGTGTGTCGGGCTATACCACACAGGATGATGTGGAAACAGCCATTGCGAGCGGAGTCCTCAACCCGCTTGGTAGTAGTCCAGATTTTGATCCCTCTGACATTACTCGCATAACAAAGCGTGAAGGTGAATCGACACTACGCCAGGTCAACCTCAAGATGACCGGTGAACTTGTTGAGATGGATCATGGTGCATTGGTAGCAGCAATGGGTGTCGAATATAGAAATGAGGATTTTTCCGAAGCGTTCGATCCGCTGACCGAGAGCGGCGCAATTCTCACTATCGGCGGCGTTTCAGCCGAAGGCGATCGTCATGTAACGGCAGCCTATGCCGAATTTTCCATCCCTGTACGTAGTGAGCTGGAGCTGCAACTGGCAGGTCGTTACGATGGTTATAGTGATTTTGGTGACACCTTCAATCCAAAACTGGGTATTCGCTGGCAGCCGAAGGACCATCTGCTGTTACGTTTCAATGCAAGCACTGGCTTTAAAGCGCCCGCATTGCACGAACTCTATAGCGAGGAAATCTTCTCCTTCGAGAGCGTTTTCGACCCGATCAATGGCGACATATACGAAGTACCAACGTTGGCCAGCGGAAATCCAGATCTGGATGCAGAGGAATCAGAGAACTACTCCCTGGGCCTGGTCTGGGATATCACTCATGCATGGGATCTCAGCTTCGATTATTGGCGGATAAAAAATGAAAACGCAGTAACGCAAGATCCTCAGTTCTACCTCAATAACGAGGAACTCTTTCCAGACAGTGTGATACGGGATGGAAACGATGAAATTGTGGTGGTTTTCAGTCCGTTTCAAAATGTTGCGGCACAAAAACTCTGGGGTATAGATCTGGATACGGGTGTTACCTGGAAATCGAATCAGACTGGAAAATTCCGCTTCAATCTAGGAGCTGCATACCTGGGTTCGTTTGAACAGGAACCCGTTGAGGGTGAAGGCTTCGAAGAACTGTCCGGTAAAGATGGTCGTCCCAAGTGGCGAGGTCAGTCCTCACTTTTATGGAATAAGGCTGAGTATGAGGGAAGCCTGACGGTCAACTATGTAGGCGGTTATGAGCGTCGGCTTGAAGGCACGGAGAATGACAAGATCGCTTCCTGGACCACGGTTGATGCCCAGTTCAATTGGACGCCGCAAATCCTGACTGGTGGGGTCATCACTCTGGGTGCGGAAAACCTGTTCGACAATGGGCCGCCAGAGGATCCCTACTTCGAAGGTTGGCCGTTCATCAACCGGGCGTTGCACAATCCTCGTGGACGGTTTGTCTATCTCGGCTACAAGCATAAGTTCTGAGCTGAAAGTCTCGCATGACACTGGAAGAACATCAGTCCGACAGGTCTGATCTATGAAGGCTGGGTTTGGAAAATTAGTCATTCTCTTTACCGGCCTGAGCTGCTTTCCGCTCAGTTTCGTGCAGGCGGCTGATCCCTTGAGTAGCAGCATCCAGCTTCAGGCGGAAGTTGGACGTGAGGCGGTACAATCCCAGAAGCAAGTTGATCGGCTGTTCGATGAGCAGCAGAGGCTGCTGGAGGAGTACAGGCAGACCCATAGTGAGCTGCAGAGCCTAAAGCGCTACAACGCTCATCTGCAGAAGATGGTGTCGGCTCAGGAGCGGGCCATCACTTCCCTGGAGCAACAGATGGATGAGATTGATGTGACTCACCGCGAGGTGATCCCATTGATGTCACGCATGATCGAAACCCTGGCGCAGTTCATCGAACTCGACGTGCCTTTCCTCCTCGATGAACGTCGTCAGCGGGTTCAGCGTCTGCAGGGACTGATAGACCGCCCGGATGTCTCGGTGGCGGAAAAATACCGCCAGGTCATGGAGGCCTACCAGGTGGAAACCGAGTTTGGACGTACCATCGAAACCTACCCGGGGAGTCTGGAACAGGGTGATCGGGAGAAAACGGTGGAGTTTCTCCGGGTCGGCCGTCTTGCTTTGATCTACCGTACCCTGGACAAGAGTGACACAGGCCTCTGGAACCAGCAGACAAGGTCGTGGCAGTCTCTGCCCGAAGATTACTGGAGTTCATTGACCCAGGGCTTTCGTATTGCGAAAAAGCAGGTGGCGCCAGACCTGTTGAAACTGCCGGTGCCGGCTCCGGAGGTGCTGCAGTGAAGATGAGAACCTTGCTTGCACTCCCGCTGATATTCTGGGGCGACCTCGGCAGTGCGCAAGCCGCTGCCCCCGGCAGTCTTACTGAACTGCTGGAACAGGTGCGTCGTACCCAGCTTGAAGGTGGGCAGTGGAACAGTCAAAGGGAGCAACGGTTCCTGGGGGAGAAGGATACCCAGGTAGGCCAATTGAAAGCGGCCAGGCAGGCGCTTGAAGCCGAGCAACAACACAGCGATGCGCTCCAGCAGGCGTTTGACAGAAATGAAGAGAGAGTCGGCGTGCTGGAGGCAAAACTTCGGGCGCGCTCAGGATCTTTACATGAACTGTTCGGTGTGGTCCGCCAAGTGGCAGGGGATGCCGAAGCCACATTCGAAGATTCACTAGTTTCAACACAGATCCAGGGGCGTAAGGGCCTGGTTGGGCAGTTGGCCAAGAGCGAAAGACTACCCTCTATAGACCGCCTTGAAGCCTTGTGGTTCGCTCTGCAACAGGAGATGACCGAGTCCGGAAGGGTGGTCAGCTATTCGGCCAGGGTGATCGGCGCCGATGGGAGTGAGCGCGAACAGCAGGTGACACGAGTGGGAGTCTTCAATGCGGTATCGCAAGGCAGTTTCCTGCGCCATCTGAATGCAAGCGGTAAGCTGCAGGCGTTGCCGCGGCAGCCAGCGCAACGCTACCAGGAGATGGCCTCTTCCTTGCAGAGCGCTGCTTCCGGTATGCAGCCGATGGTTATAGATCCCTCCCGTGGTTCGGTGCTCGCTCTTTTGATGCAGAGTCCAGACCTGATGGAGCGAATCCGGCAAGGCAAGCTGGTGGGCTACGTGATCATTACTGTCGGCATCATCGGTCTGTTGATTGCGCTGGAGCGTGCACTCCACCTTTTCTATGTGGGACGAAAGGTCCGCAAGCAGCTCAGTAGCGGCAGTCCCGACCGGAACAATCCGTTGGGCCGCGTGATGGCTGTCTATCAGGAGAATACCGAACTGAGCCCTGAGACCCTGGAACTCAAGATGGACGAGTCAATCCTCAAAGACAGCTCGCACCTGCAGCGTGGTCTGTCGACCCTCAAGATTCTCGCAGCCATTGCGCCCTTGCTGGGTTTGCTCGGGACCGTGACCGGGTTGATCGAGACCTTTCAGTCCATCACCTTGTTCGGCGCCGGTGATCCCGGCCTGATGGCCGGTGGTATCTCCCAGGCCTTGGTGACGACCGTACTGGGCTTGATCGCCGCCATTCCACTGATACTGCTGCACAGCATACTGACGAGTAAAAGCAGACGACTGCTCAGCCTCCTGGAAGAGCAGAGTGCCGGCATTATCGCCCTGCACGCAGAGAACGGAGAGCGGCATGCTACCCTGGCTTGAATCTCTGGAGCAGATTCTGCGCTTCATGGAGTCGGGGGGCACTGTACTTTGGGGCATATTCGGCGTCTCCCTGGTACTCTGGGGCCTGATCATCGAACGCTACATCTATCTCCACATAGACCATCCAAGGCATGTCAAGCAGGTGGTGGAGAGTTGGCGGACACGCACCGACATGAGTTCCTGGTTTGCCCGGAAGATCCGCGAATCCATGGTGTCCGAGATCTCACTGCGTCTCACCCGCTCGTTGTCCCTGATCAAGGCCTTGGTGGCCGTGTGCCCCTTACTGGGTCTGCTGGGTACGGTAACCGGCATGATTCACGTTTTCGATGTCTTGGCCATGCAAGGCAGCGGCAATGTTCGTGCTATGGCTGCCGGAGTATCGATGGCAACTACACCCACCATGGCCGGCATGGTGGTTGCGTTATCCGGGCTTTTTTTCAGCAGCCAACTACAACAGCGAGCCGGCCTGGAGCGCCAGAAAGCAGCCGATCTGCTGTACGCTATAGGTGGCGGGCGATGAAGAAAAGGAGACTCCAGCCCCGAGAAGAGGAGGCGGAAATCAATCTCACGCCGATGTTGGATATTGTCTTCATCATGCTGATCTTCTTCGTCGTGACCGCATCCTTTCTTAAAGAGTCCGGTGTCGATGTCAGCCGTCCGCAGGCCAGTACTGCGGTGCGCAAGGAGCACGGGAATATCTTAGTTGGCATTACGGCTGGGGATGAGGTCTGGATCGACAGACGCCGGGTGGATGTGCGCGCCGTACGGGCCAATATCGAGCGTCTGCATGCCGAGAACCCCGAGGGTGGCGTGGTTATTCAAGCCGATAAAGCGGCAAAAACGGGTCTGCTGGTGCAGGTCATCGATCAGGCGCGAATGGCCGGTGTCGCCGATGTCTCGATCGCAGCAACCATCCACTAGTGCTGAACAAGGTGATTATGGCTGGTGATTAGACATGCGTATCGCCATCTCCACCTCCGCTGCATTGTTCATTACTCTGGCGCTGTTCTACATCATGCAAATCATGATCAGTGGCAGCGGACAATACATCGAAAAGCCAGAAAACTACGGTGTGGTGGATTTTATTCGCCTGCAGCGCGAGCCTGAGGATGCGAAATCCAAACCATTGAAACAAACACTCCCCCGTAAGCCTCCATCCCCACCGGGCACGCCACCGTCGCCGAAGATGAAACTAACAGCAGTCCAACCCCCCGCGGCAGCATCGCAAAGTGAATCTGCCAGAGAGCCAATGGAGCCCATGCAACTGGGCAAGCCCTATCTGGGACCCTTGACTACGGTCATCCCTAACAGCCAGCCGCTCAAGAAACCGGATGCCATCAGCAAAATCAAGACGCCACCCAAGCCTCTACCCGCACAGAAAACTGAGATGGAACCAGCCAATGTGATGAAAGCTCCCTCTACGGATAAAAAGACGCTCGAATCGGCCCTGATGTCATCGGATCAACAGCCGGTTGGAGGTGGGGCAGTGGCGCCTGACGTTACAGCTCCGGGACTGCCCGGAGAGATCGGTGATTACGAAGGTGAAGCAATTCCGGTATTCAAGATGGAACCCAAATATCCACGCAAGGCGGCAAAAAGCCGCATAGAGGGCTGGGTCAAGGTCGAGTTCACCATTACGGAAAAAGGCACCGTCATCGATGCGAGGGTTGTCGATTCCCGGCCCCGCCGGACATTCGACCGTTCTGCAGTGCAGTCGATCCGCAAATGGCGCTTCAGGCCCAGGGTCGTGAATGGCAAGGCGGTGCAACGCAAGGCTTCACAGGTTATCGAGTTCAAGCTGGCAAGGGGTTGATAGATGATTAGAGCTGGCCTTCTGCTGTTCTGTTTCCTGCTGGCAGGCCTTGCATCAGCCGCAGGCGGGGTTGTTAGCGAGGAATTCTATCAACAGCTGGCCAGGGTTCATGAACTCATGGGTGATCAGCGGTACGAACAGGCGCTGAAGCGGCTGCAGAAAATTCGGCCATCAAATAAAAGGCCATACGAACAGGCCCTCGTACAGCAGACCTTTGGTTATCTGTATGCCTCCAAAGAGCAGTATCCACAGGCGGTCAATGCCTATGTGCAGAGCCTCGCCTTCAAGGCGCTGCCACAATCCGCAACCCAAAATACCCTATACACCTTGGCTCAACTGCAGATTTCAGTAGCTGATTATCCTGCTGCGATTGACAGTCTGGAGCAGTGGTTCAAGCTGGAAAAGAGGCCAACCCCGCAAGCCCACGCCCTCGCTGGTACGGCCTATGCGCAGGCCAAGCGCTATGCCCCGGCCATCGAACATCTGCGGAAGGCTATCGCGTCAGCTGGCGATACGGCAGAGACCTGGTACCGGCAGCTGCTTGTTGTCTATTACGATACCACCGATTATCAGGCTGCGGCCCGCCTGTTGGAGGGGATGACGCGGCGCTATCCCGAACGCAAAGCCTACTGGCTGCAGCTCTCATCTGTCTACCGTACGCTGAAAAACGATGCTAAATCATTAGCCGTGTTGGAGCTGGCCAACCAGCAAGGTTTGTTGACCGATGAACTGGAATTGGTCGAGCTGGCCGGTTATTACCTCTACATGGATATGCCTTATAAAGCGGGGAATCTATTGGAGGAAGCATTGGAGAATGGCAAGGTATCTCCAACCGGTAAGCATTGGCAACTGCTCAGCAATGCCTGGCTGCAAGCCAAGGAAATGCAGCGCGCCAAAAAAGCACTGGAACAGGCTTCTGAGCTTACCCAGGATGCAGAAGTGTATCTGCGGCTTGCTCAGCTTGCCACTCAGATGGATGATTGGTCAACGGTTCTACAGGCGATTAAAAAATCATTCAGGGTGGGTGGTCTGAAGCACCCTGGAAAAGCCTATATTCTGGAGGGCACGGCCCATTATCACAGGCATGATTACCATGCTGCCAGGACATCGTTCGAACGAGCCGTGGATGATGGATCCGTGCGGGATCAGGCACGGAATTGGCTTGAATATTTGGCATCGGAAGTGGCATTGATCGAGAACAGTCCGATTGAGTAGCGATTCTCTCCATCCCGTCCAACTAACTGTTCTTAGATTGAACCTTACATCCTTTCTACACTTTTAGCTGCATATCCCGCGTAGCAGATTTTCAAGAATTAGCATCCGTTGCCGAAAAACTAACTGATAACGTTATTCAATATAAGATTTCTATTTTCCTCTATTGGCAGGGGAATATTTCCTGTTGGTTTTGTCGTGGCGAATGAGTGAATGAAGCTGATGAATCAGCATTGAGTAAAAAGAATCTGGAGCAACGCGAGGTGAGTAAACATCAAGTAATATTTGTTGAGACCCAAGGTCGGATACTGGGTGGTCTGAGGTCCAGCTTGGCGGGCGCCCACCCGGATTGGTGCATTCTGCTGGTAGTTGACGCATCGGCAGCCCTGGAGCTTTTATCGCAACGCTCGGTCAGTATTGTGCTGGCTAATTTCGGCCACGACAGGAGTGGCTGTGAGGATTTTTTTTGTACCATAAGGGATACGGCTCCAGAAGTCATCCGCATGGGGCTGCTGACTGATCGAGATAAGGAGAGAGTGGGGAAATCCTTGCAGTACGCACACGAATGCATTGCATCTCATTGTGATACTGAGCAAGTCGGGGCGGTGATCGCCCGTGGACTCTCTGTCTGGGAGCGAACCAGAAACAACCCCAGCCTGGCGGCTTTAATGTCGGATCTGCATACCCTGCCGACCCCGCCGGCGCTCTACTTCGATATTCGGGATGAACTGGAATCCCCCACCGTAAGCGCACGCAGTGTCGCCCAGATCATCGCCAAAGATCCGGCAATCACGGCAAAATTACTTAAGGTGGCCAACTCCGGTTTTTACGCAACACCTAGAACCATCTCTGATCTTTACGAGACAATCACTCTGCTGGGTATGGATATGGTACTGGCGCTGGTATTGGCGGCCCATCTGTTTGATCAGCTACCCCTCCCTGGTGTGAACCTGGATGTGTTGTGGGTGCATAGCATCGCAGTGGCCACCCTGGCGAAAGAGATCGCCATTGAGGAGGGGGGCAATCGTTCCATGGCCAGCACCTGTGGTATTGCCGGTCTGTTGCACGATCTCGGTGAACTTGTCTTTCTTGCAAATACCTCGGGATCCTATTACACGATGCTGCGTCGATCCGGTGGCGACGAGAGAGCGTTGCTGCAAATGGAGCTAGAGCAGTTCGGTGTCGGCCATCCAGAACTCGGCGCCCATATCCTCTCACTCTGGGGTCTGCCGGAAGAAGTCGTGCAGGCGATCGCCTATCACCACAGTGACGGCAGCCAGTCGTTTGTGGATGCGCCGCTGCCGAGCAAGGCAGTCTATATCGCTGAGTGGTTGCTGCAGACACACAACCTTGAGGACGAGCCGGATTTGACAGGCACTTGCCTGGAAGGCCATTTTTCCGTGGGCTCGGATTCTGTGGATGGATGGAGACAAATATTAGACCGGCTCGTCGAGCGAGGTCTGATCCCGCAACCGTATAATCCCGCTGCAGAGCTGTTTGGCTGATTACCTCTATGCCATCGGTCGATCCTCTCCATACCTATCTTATGTCTGTCAGACGGTTGACTGGCGCCGCGAGCGTTTCGTTACTGCTATGCCCCAAGGTTGAAGCAGAAGGATCAGTGGTTCTGTTGCATGACGGAGACAGGGGGCCGGCGCCTGAGCTGAAGAGCCTGCAAACGGCTGAGCAATTTCTCAACAACACCGTCAGTGCAATGGGGCCGGCCGGTCAAGCTGAGGGTGCAGCACTCGTCCAATGCCACTCGAGTAGCGACAAGGGCTGCCGGCTACTGCGTTTCTCCACCCAATCGATTGCAATGACCCTGAACACGGAGCAGTTCAACGCAGTGCCAGTCGCAAGGCAGAGTGACCAACAGGACAACCCCGTCGATGCCTGCCGCGAATCGGTGTGGATTGGGTTGCGCTATGTGGACGAGGTCCCCAGTAAACTACTGGAGGAACTCGAAAGGTCGTCATCTTCGTGCATATCAGATAAACCTGATCTGAATACGAATTGGCTGGCCTGGAATCTGGTGTTTGGTCTCTATATGGCTCGACAGGTCTATCAGATGTCCGGCCTGCTGAAAGATCCTGTCAGCCGCTTGCGGGGCCGAGTGGAATTTCAGGCACACCTGAAGCAGGCCCTGGTTGAGGCCAAGCAGAAGCAACAGGCGTTAGGGCTGGCCTTGATCAATCCTGATGATTTCGGACACATTAACCATCGGCTGGGCCGGGAGAGCGGGGACCTAGCCCTGCAGGAGTTGGCTGACCAGCTGCAAGGAATCCTGCGCCAAACCGACGCACTGTTCCGCTATGGGGGCGCCGTCTTTGGCCTGGTCATGCAGACGAACAGCTTAGAGGAAGCCAACATAGCGGCCGAGCGCATACGCCTCGCATTGAGCCAGCAGGATCTGCTCAATGGCGCGGTGAAGCTCACCTTCAGCATTGGAGTGGTCGTCTATACGGCGGGAGAGAGGGACGAGCAACAGGTTGATGGGAACGAACTTATGCGTCGGGCCGATCGGGCGCTAAATGCGGCGAAGCTGTCAGGGGGCGGGCAAACCATGATATGGGAGCCTGGTGGACTGGCCTCAATTGTGGAAAACCTCGACCGTCTCAGTGGCATCTTTACAGCGGACACCGAAAAGGATTATCGCAACATGCTGTTGCTGTGGGATACGGTGACGGTCATCACCTCCCACACGGATACTCAGACCCTCGCCACCGAATTTGTGGCAAGGCTGAACTCGACCTTCAAGCCGAAAAGGATTGGCCTGTATGAAGAGACGGAGGCGGGTGAGTTGTCATTGCTGGCAGCAATCGGAGACCATCCGAAGACGTGGAATAGACAGGCCGAGCCTGTCAGTCTGAAACTGTCTGATAAGCAGAGCGAACTCCTGGAGAGGGCCAAAGCATCATGCCGCACCGAGCGTCTGCGCCTGACTGTCGATGGTCAGGGAGAGCGTTCCGCAAAATCCTCCGTTGCGTACGTCGTACCCCTGCAGGCCAGAGAGAATTATCTGGGTTGTCTCTATCTCGACGGGCCGGATGAGTCATTCGTGCTCGACTCCTCAGATCTGGTCTTCTTCGGCGCCTTGGCAAACCAGGTTGCAGTGGCGTTGGATCGCGCCAAGCTGGCCGCACGCTGGAAAAAGGAGCAGGAGAAGGTAAGCCGGCAACTGCGCCAGGAAGTCCGCGGGCTGCGTAACGCGCTACAGCATTCGCGACTGGTCTATCGCTCCAGCCAGATGCAGGCGCTGCTCGATGTGTTGCGCCGGGTTGCGCCCACCGATACCACCGTGCTGATCACCGGTGAAAGCGGCACCGGCAAAGAGGTCCTCGCCCGTACCCTGCATGAACAGAGTCTGCGACACAAGCAGGCATTTGTAACCGTGGACTGTGGCGCCATTGCGCAGAGTCTGCTGGAAGCGGAACTCTTCGGTCACGTCAAAGGGGCCTTCACCGGAGCCCAGGAAGCCTCGAAGGGGCGTATTGCGCAAGCTGAGGGAGGCACTCTGTTTCTGGATGAGATAGGCGAGCTGCCGCTGGAGGTACAGGCCAAGCTGTTGCGTTTTGTGCAGGAGAAAGAGTTCACTCCGGTTGGTTCATCGAGTTCACGCCAGGTCGATGTAAGGATTGTGGCTGCGACCAATCGTGATCTGGCAGCGGAGTCTACCGCCGGAACCTTCCGCCGGGATCTCTACTACCGGCTGCAGGTGGTCACCCTGACCCTGCCGCCGTTGCGGGAAAGGCCGGATGACATTCTGCCCCTGGCCTACTATTTTCTGGAGAAGTATGCGCTGCAGAATGACAGAGGCGTGCGCCGCTTGAGCCCGGCGGCGGATGCGGCACTGCTGCGCAATCATTGGACCGGCAATGTGCGAGAGCTGCAAAACCGCATCCTGCAGGCCATACTGATGTCCGATGCGGAAGAAATCGATTGGCGGGAGCTGGGCCTGAGCGAAGCAGAGACAGTCGAACAGGCCGGTGACACACTATCCGTGACAGGTGATCCGGACTTGGTTCTGCTTGGGCAGCCGGAACAAATCACCGCACACACAGACAAGCAACCGTTCCAGTCAACCTCAACCTTGCTGGATGAACACGCCGACCCATGGGAAGCCTTGCGCAAGGGTCTCGAATATCAAGTCACACAGGCACTCAGCAAGCAAAATGGCTCGCTAGTTCCCCTGGGCCGCTGGTTGACCTCGGATCTGGTATTGACAGCAGATAAGGCCATGAACGGGGTTGCCAGACAGGCCTCCACTTTACTGGGGATGGCCGAAACCACCTTTCGACGCCAAATTGATAAGGTCAGGCAGGAGTCCGCTGCGGGGTTGGCGGTCCGGTCCTCCGACTGGTCGATGCTGAGACCGGTGATAACTCATCTCATTGCATCGGCTGAAGAGAGTCCTGATAAGAATCTGATCGAGCAGGCGGGAAAGTTGCTACTGGAGCAGATTTTGCGGCAGGTAGCGGATAACGATCTCCTTGGATCGGCCCTCATGGGGGTCACCAAACCCACCTATCAGCGTCGCAAAGCGACAATCCAATCCTGATCCGGATAAACCGGAATTTTCAAAACCGTACCTCCACAAATTCGGTAAATCTGCCGAAAAACTGCAATATCCGCCGCTTTTTGTCACTTTCGTACCGCGTGTTTTCTTCGGAAAACACTCCACGAAATGGATTCTTATTTATTTAACTAATTGATTTAACATTGAATATATTTCATTTCCTGTTCTTGAGTCAGGGTTGCTTGAACAGGGTGGTATAGCATTTGCCTTTGTCATAACCAGCAGCTGTTCTATAAGGCAATTTAAAAAGGAACGGCAAAATTCATCTCGATATGGAGTACAACAAGATGATTTTTGTTAAACACCATGAAAAGGCATTGGCCGTGATTATCGGGTTTGCTCTGTTGATGGCCACAACATTGTTGGAAGCGGGAGATAAGCGTGGAGAAAGTTCAATCGATCAGCGGGCTATCGATTTGGATAGCATCAAGGTAACGGTCAATCTCCATGACCAGGATGTCATGCATTATCGGGTTGATAGTCTGCCGTATGAGGTAACTCCATATTTTTCTCTGTCCCCTGGAAAAAAAGACAATCTGATCAGTTTTGGCGCCAAACAGATATTCGATAGTTATGTGTTTTACTTTGCACAGGAATTTTAAACCGATAACGACTGGCTAAGCTAAAGCCTTAAGTATCAGGGTACCGTCCTGGGACTCACTATCGTCCGCCGTTTTATCATGGATCTGGGCATCGACAGCAATGATTAATCCATCATCCGCGCCATTGTCGCACTCAGCAAGGGTCTGGGATTGGCAGCCATCGCCGAGGGCGTGGAGACCGAGCAACAGCGTCAGCTGCTAACGAGTATCGGTTGTGATCGCATAGCAGGGCTATTTGTTCACACGTCCGGTCCCAGCCAAGTAAACGGAGGCATTTCTCATCCAATCCAGCCTATGATAAGAAAGGGCCGAGGGCCGTTCTTGAAGTCGGTGGTTTAGCGTCAGCAAGTTATGTCATAGGGATCCTGTCCGGAAGGATCCGGCCATGCGGGGTCTTCGGGCCAACTCATCAGATAAGCATTAGCGTTTTTCATCGGTCTGCTCCTTAAAAAATGCCTGTCACTCAAAAGACAGCATCAAGCATGCCACCTTGGCACTGAAAACCGTTCCTGTGTTTTCAGCACTGCCAATGCACAGGGATGTGTCATTACTCCATCAAGGTAAAAACGTAAGATTCCGTAGAGCTGCACAGCAAGGCGCGCCTGGTGAATTCCGTATCGATCTACGCCGTTTTTTTCCGGCGGATCCTCCACAATTTCGGCACATCCACCGAAATCAAGCAAAATCCACCATTTTTTATTCGGCCTGTCCCTTCGGTTGCTGCGTGCTATTGCTGGCTCAACCTAATTAAAAGTCACGCAACATATTGAAATTATTTAAATTAATACTCTTCTGCTCAAGCTTTATTTGACGCTGTTCAATAACTGGCATGGCGCATGCACCTACCCAGGCAAGTACCGGGTGAGCACAGGTAACCGCCTGGAAAATGCAATCAGCTTTGTTGGAGAAGATCATGAAGTTAAGTGCGAAAGGGAAAGGAAGCGGAATGAGCCTATTCAGTCTGCTGCCGATCATTGCCGGCCTCAGCCTGGCGCTGGGATCAACCTTGGCCTTTGGCGCCCCGGGTAACGGGCATGACCAGATGCGCGATCAGACAAAGGTATCCGATACCCGTGGTAATAAGCACCGCAAAATGGGCAAAAGGATCAAGCAGCGGGCTGAGTCCGGTGGCACCGAAATGGTCGACGTGATCGTGCGCTACAAGGACAGGCCGGATGAGATGGAGAAAACCCGCACCGCCAATCTGGGCGCGAAGCACAAGCGCAGCTATAAAAGGCTGAAGATGCGCAGCCTGCGCGTGCCGGCGCACAAACTGGAGAAGCTCGCCAATGACCAGGGTGTTGAGTACATCACCCTGGATACCCCGGTCTCGTCCCTGTCGACGTCAGCAAAGAAAACCGCCAGGCTGCCAGAGCAGGCTTCGGCCAATGGGTTGTATGACGGTAGTGGGGTCACGGTGGCGGTGCTGGATTCGGGGGTGGCCAACCATGCGGATGTGAATGTTCAGATGTCCCTGGATTGTACGGCTGAGACGCAGGGCGGCAGCGAGAGCCTGCGCGACGAGTTCAACACTATCTCGTTCGTTGGTAACGATGGCTCTGTGCTTTGGACGGGTGATTGGGTCGAATACGATGTGGAAGGCGCCGGTCCCAGCTCGGGCAATGTCACCATAAGCGGTGGTGAGCTACTGCTCGATGATCAGCCGTACACCGGAACCCAACCGGGTGCTGCCCGCGCGGTGGATCTCTCTGGCGCCGTCTCGGCCACACTCAGCTTTGATTTCCACACCTCACCGGGCGTGGATCGGGCCGAACGGATCGCCGCCGAGGTATCCAAAGACGGCGGCAACACCTACGCGAACCTGGAGATCTTCGAAGACTACGACGGGGTGGTCTCCGGATCGAGAAGCTACGATATCTCCCCCTACATCTCGTCCGACACCATGATCCGCTTCCGTGTGGACAAATATTACGGTGGGCCCGACGAGTACTTCGCAATAGACAACGTGCAGATCGACTATGAGCTGGCGGCCAGCAGCTGCGGGCCCGCCGGGTCCGGCGGCGCACTCGACGCTTCCAGCGTGACCTTCAAGGATGAGTTCGAGAACCGCGACTACACGAACAGCAACGGCAGTGCCGACTGGTCGGGTAATCCCTGGGTCGAGATCGACGATGACAACACGACCTCCGGCGGCGACATCGAGATCACGCACGATGGCATTATTGATCACTGTCCCTCGCCCAACAGCCGGTGCCTGCTGTTTGGCGCCTATGGCGATTTGAACAGCGCGATCGAGCGGGAGATGGATCTGAGCGGCGCGAGCTCGACAACCCTGACCTTCGACTATCGCCTGGATGATTCCGGTGCCGAGTATGCCCTGGAGGTCTCTACCGACGGCGGAGCGAGCTGGGAGTCGCCCCCGCTGGCGACCTACAGCGCACCGGCCACGCAGTTTGGCGAAAGCCTCGATTTGACCCCATACGCTGCGCCGAATACGAGGATCCGCTTCCGGTTGACGAACACCGACAACGATGCTGAGCTCTTTATCGATAACGTCCAGATCGAGGCAAGGTTCGACTCCAGCGACACAAGCGACCCTCTGGGTCACGGCACCCACGTATCAGGCGCCATCGGCGGAAACGGCCAGCGTTCCAGTGGCGTCAACCGCGGGATCGCTCCAGGCGCCGGCATCGTTTCTCTGCGTGTACTTGACGCGGAAGGCCAGGGCAGCGCCTCCGACGTGATCGCCGCCCTGGACTGGGTCCTGGAGAACGGTGAGGCTAATGGCATCAAGGTGGTGAACCTCTCCCTGGGCAAGGCCGTGGAAGAAAGTGCGGCCGATGATCCGCTGGTACAGGCCGCCGAAGCAGTCTGGGATGCCGGCTTCGTGGTGGTGGCCTCGGCGGGCAACTACGGCCGTGACGGCCATTTCACCATCACCAGCCCAGGCAACTCCCCTAAGCTGATCACTGTCGGCTCGCTGACCGACGAGGAGACCGAGGAGTTGTTCGACGACTATGTCTCCAGCTACTCCTCCCGTGGCCCGACCCTGTTCGACCATTACGCCAAACCCGACCTGGTGGCCCCGGGCAACAAGCTGGTGTTCCCCATCCCGGGCAATGCCAAACTGAAAAATGACAATCCCAACCGGGTGGTGTTCGACGATGACGGCGAAGCGTCCTACCTGGAACTGTCCGGCACCTCCATGGCGGCGGCCATGACCTCCGGCGCGGTGGCGCTGCTGTTGGACAAGGATCCCAACTTGACCCCGGACGACGTCAAGGCCCGGCTGATGCGCTCGGCGCGCAAGATCGAGGGCGACAGCACCGCTATTGGCGCTGGGGTGCTGGACATAGACGCTGCCCTGAACGAGACCGGCATCATGACCACCACCGCTGTCTCACCCATGATGGCGCTGGGTACCGCGGATGACGGAAGCAAGGTAGTGCTGATCGAGGATACCGGAGCATTGTGGGGCGATTCCGAGTGGGCCGCCGGTTATCTGTGGAGCGACGGCTACCTCTGGTCCGACGGCTATCTGTGGAGCGACGGTTACCTCTGGTCCGACGGTTATCTGTGGAGCGACGGTTATCTGTGGTCCGACGGTTATCTGTGGAGCGACGGTTACCTCTGGTCCGACGGCTATCTGTGGAGCGATGGTTACCTCTGGTCCGACGGTTATCTGTGGAGCGATGGTTACCTCTGGTCCGATGCGGTAGAGAATGTCGATCCCCTGCTCGATACCCAGAACCAGAGTCTGCTGCTGAACGACGACTAGCTGAGTGGCACAGACGGGGCAGGTGAAGTCTGCCCCTCAAACTGTCGATTGGCACAAAGTCTGCAATCCTCGAATGAGTTCAAAGAATTAGTGGCTATAGAAATCGTGACACAGATGGTCACAGTGGGAGATTAAAATCATGTTGAAAGTACACAAAAGGCCTGGCCGAGTTGCCGGACTGGCAGTTGGTCTTGGCCTGTTGAGCGCGGCCCTCTTCAATGCTCTGTCGCAACAGACATCGACACAAAGCTACATCGTCCAGGGTACAAACCTGGCGAGCGTCAAGGCGGCCGTGCAGGCAGTGGGCGGTGAGATTACCCATGAACTGAGCGTGATCCGGGCGGTAGGAGCCAAGCTCACCCCAGCGCAGCAGGAAGACCTGCGGTCTACGAAGGCCGTAAGGTTGTACAAAAATAGCCAGGTCGAGACGGCAAAGAGGAAAGTCAAAACCCTCAGTACCTTGGTCGAAACCGTTGTTACGAGTACCAGCTTGATTGCGGAACCGGTCGTGACTGCAAGCCTGGATTCTCAGTCAGTGACCAACAGCTCCAGCGGAACCGGTCATGTCACCGGTGTAATGGCACATCATCTACATGCTGAAGGTATCACAGGTGCGGGCGTGACCCTGGCAGTGCTCGATTCTGGATTATCCTACTACGATCAGATTAAACGCGGGGCTGATGATAGTCTACGGACACTCGCTCAATTCGACGCCATTGATAATCAGGAACTGTCGATCTGGGCTTCGCCGAACGATGATAATGGCCATGCCACCCATCTACAAAGCATCAGTATCAATAGCGAATTATCATCATATACCGGTTACTACCAGGGTATTGCGCCGAATGCCGGGCTGGTCTCGGTCAAGGCCTTCGATGCGAATGGATATGGCAGCTATGCTGATGTAATTCGCGGCATCGACTGGCTGGTAACCAACAAAGATGTCTATGATATTCGCGTGTTGAATCTTTCCTTTAGTGCCCCGCCTCAGTCCTACTATTGGGACGACCCACTGAATCAGGCTGTGATGGCCGCCTGGCAGGCCGGTATCGTCGTGGTGGCCTCCGCCGGCAACACCGGTCCCGACCCCATGACCATCGGTGTACCCGGCAATCTGCCTTATGTGATTACTGTGGGGGCTATGACCGACAATTACACGCCGGACGACCCCAGGGACGACAAGTTGGCCAGTTTCTCTTCATCCGGTCCGACTGTGGAGAACTTTGTCAAACCCGACCTGGTGGCACCGGGTGGGCACCTCGTTGCATTGATGAACAGTGATGGGCAGATTGCCCTGGATCATCCAGAGTTCAGGGATGTGGAGGGCATGTACTTCACCATGTCCGGCACCTCCCAGTCTGCAGCGGTAGTCTCGGGAGTCGTGACCCTGATGTTGCAAGCCGATCCGAATCTGAGCCCGGACGACGTCAAATGTCGTCTGATGACTCGGCAAAGGGTGCCCACAATGCAGATGGCAGCCCACGCTACAGCATCCTGCAGCAGGGTGCCGGTCTGGTGGATGCCTATGCTGCGGTCTATTCCACGGAATACGGCTGTGCCAATCGGGGCCTGGATATCGCTAAGGATCTGGCCGGACAAGCCCACTATGCCGGTCTGGTGCACAAGGACAACGATGGAAATTTCTACTTCGAGACGATCGATGGTCAGAGCATGCTGTGGTCTGACTCCATGCTGTGGTCCGACTCCATGCTGTGGTCCGACTCCATGCTGTGGTCCGACTCCATGCTGTGGTCTGACTCCATGCTGTGGTCTGACTCCATGTTGTGGTCCGATTCGATGTTATGGAGCGACTCCATGTTGTGGAGCGACAGCCTGGCCGAACCGGTTGGTATCAATGTCTGGGTGCCTCAGGAATAACCCTCCCCATGGGCGGCCGGTCTTGGTCGCCCAGTTATTTGTAGTCATGACACTCTCACATTTATCTACGAAAAGTCACCAGACTGCTGATGGTGCGGGCAATTCCGCTGTCTTCATATTTCAGAAAAAATTTTGTCAACCGATACAAAGGCATGATTTCACAAATAGAAAAACCATCCCGCTGTGTTCAAAGTTGCACATCCTTTCTGGTGATGGTTTGAATGGGCTGCCCATGCAACGATCAGATGAAATACTAAGCTGGGGAAAGGGTCGACCAGGACGTGGTTCTGCATCAATGCATGTAGGTCCGGCATGCTAATCCGACCCAATCACATTGATCACGTCAGCGTTCGTGATTGAAGCACCATGAGGTTTCAATTCTGGCCCGCCGAAAGGGATGCAACTGTAAGGTTGGCATATTGGCTGCTCGGGTTATTGGATCTTCTGTGTTTTTGGATTACCACCCTGGGAACGCGCATTTGCACTGCAGCAGAGCATTCCGTTTGTCAGGCTCTCTCTGGAACAAGGGCTGTCTCAAGCTGCCATCCGCAGTATCGCCCAGGATCGCATCGGTTATCTCTGGATTGGCACCCAGGAAGGTCTTAATCGATATGACGGCTATGAATTCACTTCTTACGTACCTGCTGCCGCAGAGGATGCCGATCTATTGCAGGATGATTGGATCGAAACCCTTCTGGTTGGCGATGATGGGGTACTCTGGGTCGGCACCAAGCTGAAAGGATTGGTGAAGATAAACCTGGAAAGCGGGAGCCTGCAGCAATTTCAGCATGATCCGGAGGATTCCCAGTCGCTCAGCAGTAACCGGATATGGACTCTGCATCAGGATACCGATGGCGTCTTATGGATCGGTACTGACAGTGGACTCAATCGTTTGGACGTCAGGCAGACTCAGCTGCAACGTATCAGTCTCAGGGATAGCCAATCACAGGGCTCCGAAGCAGATGCGGGTGACCAGTATTGATCAGAATGCCGCCGGTTACCTCTGGATCGGTACAGATGGAAATGGTCTGCTCCGCCTCGATCCGACCGACTTGACTATCCGTCGCTTGCAACATGATCCAGGTGATCCAAACAGCTTGACAAATAACCATATCTCCAAGGTGTTCAATCGATCACCTGGATCGACTGTGGATCGGTACTTACAGCGGCGCGCTTGATCGTCTCGATCAGGGCGAGGATCAGCTGATCCATCTGCAGCAGTCCCTGACCGAAAGTCATACTCAGTCAGTCGGCATGGTGCGTGAGATATTCCAGGATCAGGCCGATCAAATCTGGATCGGCAATGACGGTGGCCTGAGTCAATGGATCGACGAGTTTCAAGGTTTCGTTCGCTATGTGCATGAACGGGGCAACCCCATGAGTCTCAGCGATAACCGAGTCAATGCCCTGTTTCAGGATTCAGGTGGGGTGCTGTGGGTTGGCACCTACAATGGATTGAATAAATGGAACCCAATGATCGGTAATTTCGGGCATTACCAACATGACACAAGCGACGCAAAAAGCATATCAAGCAATGTCGTGACCTCTTTTGCGGGCGATAACAAGGGTACCGTCTGGATTGGCACCTACGGTGATGGACTGCAGGCATATGAAAATCATAATGGGGTCCTGGATCCAGATTACCATGCCTTGCAAGATGAAAAAGTGATGGCGCTGCATGCGGATTCACAGAACAAGATTTGGGTGGGCACTCTGAATCACGGCCTCTTCCACTTGGACCCTGAGACCAAAGAATTCATCCATTATCAGCATGAACCAGAACATAAGGGCAGCATCAGCTCCAATGGGGTAACGGCCATCGCAGAAGACCGTAACGGGACCCTGTGGTTTGGTACCTATCGGGGTGGACTCAATCTGTTGGACAAATCGCTCGACGGGTTCATCCAATATCGGCATGATCCGGCCGACCCCTCCAGTCTCAGTAGTGATCAGGTGCTGGCTATCATGGAGGACAGGAGCGGGGTTCTGTGGGTCGGTACCGATGGCGGCGGCTTGAACCGTTTAGATCGAGCAGATAATCGATTTACCCGGTTTCGTCACAGCAGGGCGACCCTCAAAGTCTACGCAGCGATAGTATCTGGGTTATCCACGAATCCGTTGCGGGTGATCTTTGGATTGGTACAGGAGGTGGAGGATTGAGCCGTTGGCGAGCCGCCGACCGGCAGCGAGGCAAGGTAAGGTTCATCACTATACCAAGGAACAGGGCCTGCCGAGTAATTCCATTCTCGGTATTCTGAGCGACGCCCAAGGTCAACTGTGGATCAGTTCCAATCGAGGGCTTTCGCGTTTGAATCTGAATACCGGGGCCATCCACAATTACACTACCGCTGATGGCCTGCAAGGTTATGATTTCAATCAAGGGTCCTATTTTCGCAGTGCTGATGGTCAGTTCTTGTTTGGCGGATCGAATGGATTCAATAGGTTCCACCCGCCTTCCATCAAAGATAATGGACATATCCCCAATGATTGCACTCACAGATTGAGGAAATACAACAAACCGTACGATCCCGGGGTTCCACTGGCCGGACTCGATCGGCTTGAGCTGGCATATGATGAGGACATGCTGACGATTGAATATGCCGCCCTCGACTATACAGACCCTGCCAGCAACCGTTTCAGCTATCACATGCACGGATTCGATGACGAATGGGTCGATGCGGGTACCCAACGGCGTGCAACTTATACCAATCTGCCATCAGGTCACTACACCTTCCAGGTCAAGGCGACTAACAGTGATGGATGTGGAACCAAGCAGGCCTTGAATTGGCCATCCAGGTGAGCACACCTCCCTGGCAAACCTGGTGGGCCTTTCCTTGTACGTGATGATGGGTCTGCTGGCGGTCTGGCTGTATCTGCGAGCCCAGACTAAGCGATTGGAGCGGGGGATGGAATTGCGTAAGGCAGAAGAGGAGAATACAGCAAAAAGTCTGTTCCTCGCCACCATGAGTCATGAGATTCGCACGCCCATGAATGGTGTGTTGGGGATGACCCAGTTACTCATGGACACCGGTCCTGGACCGTACCCAGACGCGTTATGTCCACACCATCAAGCGTTCAGCTGACTCTTTACTGGGCATCATCAATGACATCCTCGATCTTTCCAAGATCGAGGCCGGTCAGGTGGAACTCGAAAATACTCAGTTTAATCTGCGTGATGAACTGGATGATACTCTGGCGATGTTGGGCGAGCGTGCCTACGCTAAAGATTTGGAGTTGATCAGCAGCATTCCCCGGATATGCCGGTAGCCGTTCGGGGTGACCCACTGCGCCTGCGACAGATTCTAATCAATCTGATAAGCAATGCCATCAAGTTCACTGATCGAGGCGAGATCATTCTGCAAGCGGAATGCCTTGATAGCAAATCGAGCAAGATCCTGTATCGATTTCGAAGTCAGCGATACCGGTGTCGGACTGAGCGAAGAGCAGACCGGCCATATCTTCGAGGCCTTCCGTCAGGCGGATGGATCCACAACCCGTAAATATCGGAGGTACCGGCCTGGGACTCACTATTGCCCGCAGGTTATGTCAAGCCATGGATGGTGAGATGGGGGTCGAGAGCCGTCCGCGGAAGCGGTTCCCGGTTCTGGTTTACGGCACATCTGGAAACAGATCTCGAGCATACGGGAATCTAAGCCATTGGCAGATTTCTCAGGGCTGCGTACGATGATCGTGGATCAGCATAAAAAATCAGTCAGAAGTACTGCAGATGCATTGTGATGCCTGGGGGCCTGAAGAGCGAAATCAATTCTGCTGCGGGTTCCCAGATACTGGACCAGTTGTATACAGCGAAGCAGTCTGGCCAGCCTTATGACCTGTTGTTGATCAGACTGGATCTGCCAGGCATGGATGGAATGACATTGATCCGTATGATTCGCTCCACCCCCGAACTGGCTGCATTGCGGATCATCCTGCTGGCGCCAATGGCGCATCCGCGCTTGAAGGAATTGGATCAGGATATTCAGCTGGATCATGTGGTTACCAAACCGGTACGCATTACTGCTTTGCATCAGGTCATCGCGCAGACATTGGGAATGGTCTCTGCCAGCCAATTCGCAATACTCGACCCAGGCAGGCGCATCACGTTTTTCCGGGCGAGTCCTATTAGTGGAAGACAATCTCACCAACCAGGAGGTCGCGACCCTGATGTTGCGTGGATTCGGCTGTGAGGTGGTCTCAGTCGATAACGGCATCGAGGCATTGAAGGCCTGGCAACAGGATCGCTTCGATCTGATCCTGATGGACTGCCTGATGCCGGAAATGGATGGCTTCGAGACTACCAGCAGGTTGCGCCGGCTGGAGCAGGAGCAGGATCAGGATCAGCATATACCTATCATCGCCCTGACAGCCGGTACGGATCAGGAAACCCGGAGGCATTGCAGGTCAGTCGGTATGGATGATTTCCTTGGCAAACCGCTGGTCAGGGTACAGTTGCAAACGACATTGGCGTGTTGGTTGGAACCCGTCGACGAGGTGCAACAGCTGGACTCCAACGAGGGACTGAGTGGCAAGCCCACGGACCTGGTGCTTGAACGTGCGGATATTCTGGATGGCAAGGTGTTGCGGGAGATCTCGCTGCTCCAGCTGCCGAATCAACCCGATTTGGTGCAACATGTGGTAGAGATCTTTCTTAATGAGACGCCAGAGCTGCTCAAGTCACTGGATTTGGCCGCGGCGTCAGGCGATTTCGAGACTCTACGTCGCCATGCCCACACCCTCAAATCAAGCAGCGCCCATCTCGGCGCTGTAACATTGCCCCAGTTTGCCAAGGAATTGGAGGCATGCGGGCGGAATAAAGATCTGCAGGATGTCGATTGCTTAATGCAGCAGATCAAGCAGGGGTACAAGGATCTGGCTCAATTGCTGGAGATGGAAATCTTGAGTCGCACAGCCTGATTAGAACATCATTGAATTATGCAAATCAAACCTGATATCGAGTCTTCACAGAGTGTCTTGATCGTTGACGATGATGCGATGCTGCGAGTATTGGCGCACTCCGCGCTGAACCAACTGGGCCTGGATGTGCATGAAGTCAAAAACGGTGTCGAAGCAGTGGCGATCTTCGAGCAACGCCCGTTCGATATCGTCCTGCTGGATATCGAGATGCCGCTGATGGACGGTTTCACCGCCTGCAAAAAACTCCGCGCCTTACCTGGTGGGGGCAGCGCAACTCTGATCATGGTAACCGGCTTGAATGACGCAGGTTCCATCGAACGGGCCTATGAGCTGGGTGCGACAGACTTCGTCACCAAACCGATCAACTGGTCCATCCTTATCCAGCGTTTGCGATTTATCCTGCGTGCCCGCAAGGCCTTTCAAGCCCTGCAGGAAAATGAAGCGAAGTTACTCGAGACCCATCAGATTGCCAACCTAGGCCACTGGGAGTGGGATATCCGGCAGAATAAGGCAGACTGGTCTGAACAGGTATACAGAATTCTTGGCCTGACGCCTGACTCCTGCAATGCTTCCTATTCAGCATTCCTCCAGGCCGTTCACCCTGATGACCGCGCCCTGTTCAATCGTACCATTGGCCACGCTGTGGAGCGTGGCGAATCCTACATTCTGGAACATCGTGTGGTGCTACCTGACGGTAAGGAGCGCAACATCATCTCGCAAGGTAAGGTCTTGTTGGGGATTAGCGGAAAGGTCGTCAGATTACGCAATGTGGCGCAGGACGTCACACAGCGTAAGCTCTCGGAACAACGCATGTTCCAACTGGCCTACTATGACAATCTGACAGGCTTACCCAATCGGGAAATGTTCAAGGAATACACCAATCGAATGCTGGCTGCAGCCCGACGGGATGGCACCCAGGCCGCAGTGCTGTTACTCGATCTGGACCGTTTCAAGCGTATCAATGATTCGCTTGGTCACAGCCTGGGAGACGAACTGCTCAAGGAAATGGCAATGCGCATCAAGACTTGCGTGCGTCAGTCCGATCTGCCGGCCAAACTCCAGAGCTCGGACGACTTGCCCTACTCACTGGCGCGCCCGGGTGGTGATGAGTTTATGTTGCTGATTCGTGGCTTGGAACGTACCGATGATGTGACAAATTTCGCACAACGACTACTCGTCGAACTGTCTCGGCCATTGCAGCTCAGGCAGCAGGAGATCTTCATCAGCGCCAGCATTGGTATAGCGTTATATCCCAGCGACGGGGAACAGCAAGACGCCCTGCTGAGTAATGCAGATGCCGCATTGGGCCATGCCAAGGAGGCGGGTGGTGGGTGTTTTCGTTTCTATTCGAAAGAGATGAATCAGTGGGCAAACCAGCGAATTTCTCTAGAGGCTCGGCTGAACCGTGCGATCGAAAACAATGAATTTGAGCTCTTTTATCAGCCGCAGATCAGCCTTGGCAGTGGTCAAATTGTTGGATTCGAGGCCCTCCTGCGCTGGACGTCGGAGGGCGGTACTCTGATTCCCCCTAATGAATTCATCCCGATCGCCGAAGAGTCCGGCCTGATTCTCGAAATTGGCGCCTGGGTGCTGAAGCGGGCTTGTCAGCAGTTGATGTCCTGGCAGAATCAAGGCTATGCTCCAATCCCTGTAGCTGTCAATCTTTCCGCCCGTCAGTTCACAGACGGGCAGCTGGTGAATAAGATTGTGGATGAGCTCTCCAATGCTCAGCTGTCGCCCGAGTTACTCGAACTTGAATTGACCGAACGTGTCATCATGCGCGATGTGGTGGAAAATCGCATCAAGTTGCAGGCACTCAAGGATATCGGTGTCAAGTTATCGGTGGACGATTTCGGCACCGGTTATTCCTCCATGAGCTACCTGAAACGTTTTCCGCTTGACGTCTTGAAGATCGACCGCAGCTTCATCATGGATCTGGGCATCGACAGCAACGATGAATCCATCATCCGCGCCATTGTCGCACTCAGCAAGGGTTTGGGATTAGTCACCATCGCCGAGGGAGTGGAAACTGAGCAACAGCGTGAGCTGCTAACGAGCATCGGTTGTGATCGCATGCAGGGCTATTTATTCTCACGTCCGGTCCCAGCCAAGCAAGCGGAGACATTTCTCGTCCAATCCAGCCCAAGACATGAAAGGGCGGAGGAGAGTTCTTGATGTCCGGGCTGTACCTTCAGGATGTTATGTCATAGGGATCCTGTCCGGAAGGATCCGGCCATGCGGGGTCTTCGGGCCAACTCATCAGATATGCACTAGCGTTTTTCATCGGTCTTCTCCCTAAAAAATGCCGGTACTCAAAAGGTTGCATCAAGCATGCCACCTTGGCACTGAAAACCGTTCCTGTATCTTCAGCACTGCCAATGCACAGGGATGTGGTGTCATTACTCCATCAAGGTAAAAACGGAAGATTCCGTAGAGCTGCACAGCAAGGCGCGCCTGGTGAATTCCGTATCGATCTACGCCGTTTTTTTTCGGCGGATCCCCCACTATTTCGGCGCATCCACCGAAAAAAACAAAATCCACCATATTTTAACTTATTGTCCCAGCGCTTCCAGTTAATCACCTGAATGATGGATTGTATGATCAGTAACTCACTGATAAAACAATAAATATTTAGCAGACCTCTATCTGAATCGACGGCCGGAGATCCACGTGGCATGGCCGTTGCACTCTCTTAGGCATGGTCAATTGGGTTTACGTGTGTGACTGATGCGGCCAGCAAATTCCACCCTTCTTCATAGAGGAAAAGTAAAATGAAGAACCTCAAATCAAAACAGCTTGCCCTCAGTGGCCTGTTCGGTCTGGCGCTCTTGGGCAGCGTAGCGGTTTTAACGCCGCCGAGCGAGACAAAGACTCAGGCGACCCTTGTGCAAGGTCAGGACCTGTCGACGATCAAGGCAGCCGTGCAGGCCGCCGGTGGCCAGATCACCCACGAACTCGGTGTGATCAACGCGGTTGGCGCCATGCTGACCGAGTCGCAGCGTGCGACACTGGCCGAGGCTGAAGGCATCCGCCGGCTTTATGCTGACAGCACGGTGAAGGTCAGCACAGTGGGCGAGACCCAGACGGTGCGTGACGAGTTCACCGAAAAGGACTACTCCACGAACTACGGCACCGTAGACTGGTCCGGGGACTGGTTGGAAGTAGGCGACAGCGGCGGCCCGGTGAGCGGCGATGTCTTTGTTGCCACCCGTAAGGGACGGTTGCACATGAAGCGCCCCGACAACACCCTCTCCCGCTCCGTGTACCTGCCGACCGGTAGTCAGGCGACGCTCAGCCTGGACGCCCTGCGCTCGCGACTGACATCTGCGGATCATTATGTAAGCGTGGAGATGTCCGCCGATGGCGGTGTCAATTGGACCGAAGTAGGCCGGATCCAGGGTCCGACTAATGACAGTGCGATGCTCAGCTACAGCTACGATGTGTCTGCCTTTGCTTCGCCGGATACGGTGGTCCGTTTGCACACCTCGGATGCCATGAACGGCGATACCCGCATCTGGTTCGATCATGTTCAGGTGGAATATTCCAGCGACCTGGTATCTACGGACGTGGTGGAACATGTGCAGGACGCTTTCAATATCCAGTCCTATGGCAACAATGATGGTAGTTATGACTGGAACGGCGACTGGGCGGAGTTTGGCGATGATGGTTACGCAGACTCCGGGAATGTGCAGGTAGATAGTAACGGCAGGCTCATGTTGTCTTTGACTGATCGTGGGGTCGAACGCGAGGCTGATCTCTCTGCCGGTAGCGGCGCAGTACTGAGCTTTGACTATCGGCGTCAGGCATTGGATAACGCGGACGACTTTATTGCCCTGGAAATCTCCTCGGACGGAGGTTTGAGTTGGAGCGAACTCGGCCGGTTTGCCGGCCCCGACAATGACGATGATTATGTGACGACACACTACGATATCGCTGGTTACGCTTCCGCTAACACGCGTATCCGCTTTCGCACCGCACCGAGTGGTTTGAACCAGTACGACAAACTATTTATAGACAACCTCAAGATCAGCTACACGAGCGCACCGGACAGCCACTATCCGACCCTGATCGGTGCCGATGCGCTGCACAACCAGGGCATCGACGGTGCTGACATAACCGTAGCCGTGATCGACAGTGGCTACTTCTCGCACGAGAATCTGGACAACGACCCACAAGGCTATAGTCGGGTGCTGGCGCAATATGACGCCATCGCCGATCAGACCGACCCGGTGGGGAGTGACACCGACGGCAATGGCCACGGCGTGCATGTGAGCAGCATGATCCTGAGCAGCAACACCGCCACCAGTGGTCAGTTCAACGGGATTGCCCCGGGGGCCAATCTGGTCGCGGTGAAGGCCTTCGACGCCAACGGCCAGGCCACCTATCTGGATGTCATCCGCGCCATCGACTGGGTAGTGAGCAATAAAGACCTGTATGACATCCGCGTGCTCAACCTCTCCTTCAGTGCTCCGCCGCGCTCCCACTACTGGGATGATCCGATGAATCAGGCTGTGATGGCCGCCTGGGAAGCCGGTATCCTGGTGGTGGCCTCGGCGGGCAACGCAGGCCCTGATCCGATGACCATTGGTGCGCCAGGTAATGTCCCCTATGTGGTCACAGTGGGCGCCATGAGCGACAATTACACCCCAGCTGAGGGCAACGATGATGTGCTGGCCTCTTTCTCTGCTGCCGGTCCTACCCCTGACGGCTTCCTCAAGCCCGAGCTGGTGGCGCCAGGTGGACATATGCTGGGCCTGATGCCGCTCAACTCCACGCTTGCCACCGAGCATCCCGAGTTCCAGAACGCGGCCAGCTTCTTCACCATGTCCGGCACCTCTCAGTCCACCGCCGTGGTCTCGGGTGTGGCCGCCCTGGTGCTGCAGTCCGATCCAAGTCTTACTCCGGATGAGGTCAAGTGTCGCCTGATCGCCTCGGCCCGCCCGGCGCTGGATGCCAACGGCGAGCTGGCCTACAGCCCGCTGCAGCAGGGCGCTGGCCAGATCAACGCCTATGATGCGGTGTACCACACAGAGACCGATTGCGCCAACCGGGGCATGGATGTCAGCCTTGATCTGGATGATATCGAGCATTATGGCGGCCCGGTGAACCAGCGTGCAGACGGCAGTTTCTACCTGCACGATCCCGATGGCGGCGAATACGACCTTTGGAGTGGCGATTACGTCAAGGGTGACGGCTACCTCTGGTCCGACGGTTATCTGTGGAGTGACGGCTACCTCTGGTCCGATGGTTATCTGTGGAGTGACGGCTACCTCTGGTCCGATGGTTATCTGTGGAGTGACGGTTACCTCTGGTCCGACGGCTACCTCTGGAGCGATGGCTACCTCTGGTCCGATAGCATGAGCGAGACAGCCAGCATCAACAGTTGGGTGCCACAAGAGTAAACATCAAGGGTGGGGCAGTTGAGGGCTGCCCCGCTTTATCCCATCAAGAAAACGTTTAAGGCAAGCTTCTTTTCCCGCAATACACACCGTTTTTTGCACATCAACCACTTTTTCGGTGTATCCACCGAATTAATGAAAATCCACCACTTTTTCTCTTCAGCCCAATTGATCCTCTATTGCTATCAGTCTCAACAGGTTTTGATCGTTGTATGTGTAACACATTGAATTAACTTATGAATAGCATATTTCCGCTGTTTTTCTGTGAGCTGTTTTATCAACCTGGCACAGGTTCTGCAACTAGTAGGGGCAAAGCACCTGACTGAAGGGCTTAACCAGAAATTGCAAATGGAGACTATCAAATGGTGACTTTGTCCAAACTCTCAAAAGGCATGTTGAGCGCAACTACGGGACTGGCCCTGTTGGGTTCTGTCGCCTTCATACAGTTCTCCGGTGAATCCGAATTACACTCGGTGATCGTGCAAGGTGGGGACCTGGCTTCGGCGCAAGCGGCGGTCTTGTCGGTGGGTGGGCAGATCACCCATGAACTCGGGATCATTCGTGCGGTCGGTGCGAAACTAACTAGCCGGCAACGTGAAGCACTTGCCAAGCTGGAAAACCTCCACCTCCATCAGGATGCGGGTGTTCATACCAGCGGCGGCCCCATCCCGGATGCCGAGCATGTCAAGCTCATCGAGGCTGATCAACTGCATGCGATGGGGATTGATGGAGAGGGTATCACTGTAGCGGTGCTGGATACCGGCATGTGGTACAGCCATAACGACATCAAGCGCAACCTTGCCGATGATAACCGCATCGTCGCCGAATACGATGCACAGGATGACGAGGAAGGTCATGCCGCTGACAAGCATGGCCACGGCACGCACCTTACCAGCATCATTGGTAGTTCGCAGTTTTCCGATAACGGTCTGGTGCAGGGCATCGCACCGAACGTCAATCTCCTCAATGTCAAAGCCTTCGGTGAGGATGGCAGTGGCAGTTACGCCGATGTGATTCGGGGTCTGGATTGGCTCGTTGCCAACAAAGACAATTATGATATCCGCATCGTCAACCTGTCGTTCAGTTCCACGCCACGCTCACACTATTGGGATGATCCCCTCAATCAGGCCGTGATGGCGGCATGGGAAGCCGGTATCGTCGTGGTGGCCTCTGCGGGGAACGGTGGCCCTGACCCCATGACGATTGGCGTACCGGGTAACGTGCCTTATGTCATCACTGTGGGTGCGATGACGGATAATTACACCCCATCTGATCCTACGGACGACCTGCTGGCATCATTCTCAGCCGCAGGGCCGACTTATGAAGGTTTCGTGAAACCTGAAGTGGTCGCCCCAGGCGGCCACATGTTGGGCATTATGGATGATGGCAACCATCAGATCGCGGATGACCACCCGGAATGGGTTCAAGAAAATCCCCGCCTCTATGTGATGTCTGGGACATCACAGTCCGCCGCTGTCGTGACAGGTGCCGCTGCGCTCTTGTTGCAGGCAAAACCTTGGCTGACGCCTGATGATGTCAAGTGCCAGCTCATGGCGTCCGCGCAACCGGCCGTCAACGCCCAGGGTAAACTCGCATATTCGGTATTCCAGCAGGGAGCGGGACAGATCAACGCCTACGAAGCCGTAATGAGTTCTCGGTATGGCTGCGCGAACCGGGGCCTGAATGTCAGCGCTGACCTCGCTGGCACGGAACACTTTGGCGGTCAGGCAAATCAGGACGAGGACGGTAACTATTTCATCGAAGGACTGGATGGTTACCTCTGGTCCGACGGTTATCTGTGGAGTGACGGCTACCTCTGGTCCGACGGTTATCTGTGGAGTGACGGCTACTTCTGGTCCGATGGTTATCTGTGGAGTGACGGCTACCTCTGGTCCGACGGCTATCTCTGGAGCGATGGCTACCTCTGGTCCGATAGTATGAGCGAGACGGCCAGCGTCAACAGTTGGGTGCCTCAGGAGTAAATCCCACCGGCGGGGCAGGTGAGATCTGCCCCGCCTTGATTCTTGAACCTGGAAAGAACAGTTCCACAGTCATCACGTCCCAATCATCTTGCACACTGAGGCGACAGATGCACTCCTCGCACGTCACCACTCGCATGTCATCCCACGTCCATCACAGGAGACAGAGCAAACTTATCTGGCATCATGCTGTAGTTTCTTCTCCGCAGAGGATGATCACAGCGAACCGCTTAATTTCACAATGAAGACTATCCTCTCCGGTTCCTTGGTGATGGCATTGCACGGCAGCTTAAGATCTGCCCTCTTTTCGTAAAACACACCGTTTTTTCGGTGGCTCCCCATAATTTCGGCGTATCCACCGAAAAAAAACAAAATCCACCATATTTTAACCAGCCAATCGTCCCATTCGTTCCAGTCAATCACCTGAACGATGGGTTTTAAGGTCGGTAACCAACTGATAAAAAACACAAATATTCTGTGATGCCGATTCTGGTTGGAGTGCAGAAGAGTAATCTGGCACGGCCGTTGCACTACTGAGAAGCAAGACCAGGTGCTTAGCTGAAGTGCCTGTGAAAGGATCAACAGGAGATATAACGATGATGCGTATTAATAAACTCTCAATAATGACTGGGCTCTTCGCCTTGCTGCTGCTGGCAATGAGCAGTTCCTACACTCTTGCCGGCGGGATGAGCGAGCGGGTTGCACAACATGCAAGATCCGGCAGCACCGAGATGGTCGACGTAATCATCAGTTACCAGGACAAGCCGAGCAAGGCGGAAAAACAACGTGTCAAAGATCTGGGCGGCAAAGACAAGCGCGCCTATGGAAAATTGAAGATGCGCTCCATGCGCGTGCCGGCGCATAAACTGGAGAAGCTCGCCAAGGGCAAGGGTGTCCGGTTCGTCAGTATCGACGGCGTGGTCGAAAGCTATTCCGAATCAGCGCGCTTGACCGCCAACGTGCCGACTGGGAGTACTGATAACGCGCTTGATGGAGCATCCGTCGGTGTTGCCGTTATCGACTCGGGTGTGAGCGGCCATTCGGACATAGTTAAAAACCTCAATCAGTACAGCTTTCTAAATGGCAGCTTTCCCGCCCCAGGATCTGACCAGCCACTTACCGATGACTTCGGGCATGGCACTCATGTGGCCGGGATCATTACCGGTGACGGTGGTGAGTCGATCGCTGATGTGAATCGGGGTATAGCAATAAAGTCGAGAGTCACATCACTCCAGGTCCTGGATGCCACTGGCCGGGGTGTGGTCTCAGACGTGATCGCGGCCATGGACTGGGTCCTGCAAAACGGCGAGGGTATGGACATTCGTGTGGTCAACCTGTCACTGGGCAAGGGTATAGAGAGCGCCGCTGCGGACGATCCCCTGGTGCAGGCCGCCGAAGCCCTGTGGGATGCCGGCTTCGTGGTGGTGGCCTCCGCCGGTAACTACGGCCGCGACGGCAATTTTACCATTACCAGTCCGGGCAACTCGCGCAAGGTGATCACCGTCGGTTCTCTGACCGACAACGGTACCGGGATGGATGTCTCCGATGACTATGTCTCCACTTACTCTTCCCGTGGCCCGACCCTGTTCGATCATTTCCTCAAGCCTGATCTGGTCGCCCCCGGTAACCGTCTGGTAGCGCCCATCCCTGAACAGGCCCTGATGCGCACCGACCTGGCAGATCGCGTGGAACTCTGCTCGGTAAACAAATGCGAAGGAGACTATCTGGAACTTTCCGGCACCTCCATGGCTGCGGCCCTGACCTCGGGTGCGGTGGCACTGATGCTGGAGAAGTATCCAAGCTTGACCCCTGACGACATCAAGGCCCGGTTGATGCGCTCGGCACGCAAGATCGAAGGTGACGCCACCGCCACTGGCGCCGGCGTGTTGGACATAGACGCGGCACTGGACGAGACCGGCATCATGACAACTGTTGCCCTCTCGCCCATGATGGCGCTCGGTACCGCCGATAATGGGAGCAAGATGGTTTTAGTCGAGGATACAGGGGCGCTGTGGGGAGATGCCGAATGGAGCGCCGGCTACCTCTGGTCCGATGGTTACCTGTGGAGTGATGGTTACCTCTGGTCGGACGGCTATCTCTGGAGCGACGGTTACCTCTGGTCCGATGGCTATCTCTGGAGCGACGGCTATCTCTGGAGCGATGGTTATCTTTGGTCCGACGGCTATCTGTGGAGTGATGGTTACCTCTGGTCTGACGGTTACCTGTGGAGTGACGGCTATCTTTGGTCCGATGCAGTGGAGAACATAGATCCCTTGTTCGATACGCAAAATCAGAGCCTGATGTTGAACGACGACTAGTTGACAAAGCCAGACTGGCGGGGCAGGTGAGATCTGCCCCGCCTTGATTTTTGTATCTGGAAAGAGCAGTTCTACAGTCATAACGCCCCACTCACTTGCACACTGAGGCGACAGATGGCGCTTCATGTAGACCAACAGCCGTATGTAATCCCACGTCCATCATCTAAGACTGAACAAAGTTACCAGGCATCCCCCACTGGAGTTTTACCCGGCAGAGGCTGATTATACTGAACCGAAAACTCCCGCTGTGCAGACATTGCATTTCCTTTCCTAAGTGATGGCATGCCCCAGCTCTGCATGATCTGACTCACCTTTCTCCGTAACACATGCCGTTTTTTCGGTGCCCCCACCACAATTTCAATAGATCCACCGGAAAATAATGAGATCCGCCACTTTTTATCCTGCATATGTGCCTCGCTATGGTCATCAAACAAGTTAAAAAATATCGCCGGAAATTATGTAACTCGTTGTATTAAATAAGTTATATATAAACATGACAAAGCTTTTTTCGGGCTCTTGAATAAAACTGGCATAACCCATGCACCTTTACCTGCAAACCCAGGGTCCGGCCTGGCATGAAATAACAACCAAGATTGGTGTTGGAGATGAATATGCAGATTAAAGGCAAGGCGAGCAAGCAACGTATTTACCGCTTGCTACCGATTGTGGCCGGCCTCAGTCTGGCGATTGGAGCGACTCTGGATCTTGATGATCAGGATGTGGCAAGTCAGCGGATGAGTGATGAGTCGACACCGGCCCCTGGCTCTGTTGTGTTCGAAATGGTTAGCAGTGTTTCGGAGCAAGCGTCTGCCGAGCCGAAGAATGCCATTCCGGTGGACTTTTCCACCCGCGGGACAGAATCACTGGTAAGCGAGGCAGAGAATAGACTTGAGACTATCTACCATGTGAGCAGTGAGATTGCAGCGGTGGTTGATACAGGAATGACTGATACGGTCTCAGCGTACAGCAAAGACTCAGCGAGGGAATCCTTCAAGGTGCAAACACTCTCTGAAAAGCTCGCACTGATGCAGGCTATTCAGGCGGTCAGATCGCGCAAAATGAGTAAGAAGATCCGCGGGATTGCCCAGACCGGTAGCGACGAAATGGTAGATGTGATCGTTAGATATAACGATCAATCGGGCCTGGCGGAAAGTGACCCTATCAGCCGCTTGGGCGCCGAGAGCAAACGTTCCTTCGCTAAGTTGAATTTACGTAGCATCCGCATTCCTGCTAAACAACTCGATCAACTCGCGGAAGATGCGGATGTACAGTTCATTGCAGCTGATGCCCCTGTTGAGGCCAGTTCTTTTGCCGCACGTCAGACAGCTCAACTCCCGGAGCCTGATTCGGTTAACTTTTTCCCGGTCGATTCCAGTATTAAGATCGCCGTACTCGATTCGGGTGTGAGCCTGCACGCAGACCTGAATGTCGCAGGGCATATCGATATCATTCCTGCCGCAGCACCATGTGATGGCTCAGTTGTGATTGGCTGTGACTCAAAAGATCCCTATGGCCATGGTACTCATGTTGCCGGTGCTGCCGGTGGTGATGGCACATTATCAGGGTATAGCTACACCGGAGTTGCTCCGGGTGCGGCTGTCTACGCCGTCAGGGTTCTGGATCATGAAGGCAAAGGTGTGACATCGGATGTGATCGCTGGAGTGGATTGGGTGCTGACGAATGCCGCAGCCAATAATATCAAGATCGTGAATCTGTCTCTCGGCAAGGGTATTGAAGAGAGCGCCAGCACCGATCCCCTGGTGCAGGCGGTGGATGCCCTGTGGGATGCCGGTATCGTGGTCGTTGCCTCGGCCGGCAACTATGGGCATAGTGGCCATTTCACCATCACCAGCCCGGGCAACTCACCCAAGATCATCACCGTGGGTTCGCTGACCGATAACGGCACCGGCACGGATTTCTCCGACGACTATGTCTCTACCTTTTCCTCCCGTGGTCCAACCCTGGGTGATCGCTACCTGAAACCGGATCTGCTGGCCCCAGGCAACCGTTACATCGCGCCGATACCGATCGCTTCCAAGCTGAAATTGGCGCTGCCCCAGTATGCCGTAGCCACAGACTATCTGGAACTTTCCGGCACCAGCATGGCGGCCGGCGTAGTCTCAGGCACGGTTGCCCTGATGCTCACGCAGGATCCCACTCTCAGCCCCGACTCCATCAAAGCCAGGTTGATGCGTTCAGCGCGCAAGATCAAGGAAAACCTCACCGTTTCTGGCGCTGGGGTGCTGGATATCACGGCAGCGCTGAATGATACGGGTGTCATGACCTCCGCTGCCTTGTCACCTCGCATGAAAATCAGAAATGCGGATGACGGCAGCCAGATAGTGCTGGTGGAAGATACCGGGTTGTTGTGGGGTGATGCCACCTGGGGCGCCGGCTACCTCTGGTCCGATGGTTATCTCTGGAGCGATGGCTATCTCTGGTCTGATGGATATCTCAGGAGTGATGGATACCTTTGGTCTGATGGTTATCTCTGGAGTGACGGCTACCTTTGGTCCGATGGTTACCTTTGGTCCGACTCGGCGCCACATGCCGACCCGCTGAACAACGCCCAGAGCTTGATCCTGAGTGATGATTAGTTGGCAAGGCCCGACATACGGGGCAGCTGAGTACTGCCCTGTTCTTATCCTGGAACAGTTAAAACACATTTGATGTATAGAGGATGCCCTCATGTACGGCAGCAATCAAAAGTCGCGATGTCCACTGAATCTGCAGATGAACAACGTCGTTGAATTTCCCCAGCGGGCCAGCAGTTCTATCGATCATGGCGACTCTCGTTTCACGTCCACCTTTGGTTCATCTCGATCCCTGATGGGGGGCTGGCTTGAGGACGGCGACCTGGATGTAATGGATAGTGTTCCTGTCACGGTATTGGAAACCCTGCAGCGTTCCAAAGGCGCAACCCGTCCGAGTGCACTGTGTGTACTGCGACTCAACGAATACCGCCTCCTGGATGAGACCTTCGGGCGGCGCATCGGCCAGCAACTGCTTCAACTGGTTGGGAACCGACTGAGGTCGGGTCTGCGCAGTAACGACCTACTCGAACAGATCACGGAGGACGAGTTCGTGCTCGTTCTCGACGGTCAAGAGGAGAGCGATCAACTGGCCGACATCGCTCAGCGTCTGCTGAGAGATTGCAGCGGAGTTTATAATCTGGAAGGCTTGCGTATGCATGTCAACGCCAGTCTTGGTATCGCCCGTTTTCCCGTGGATGCCAGCGAACCGGCGTTACTCATGCGTTTTGCGCGCCTCGCCCTGCATGAAACCGGTCCGGGCAGTCCTTCGCCCTATCATTTTTTCTCGCAAAAACTGCTCAAACAACTACAGACCCGGGTGTGGATGGCGGCAGAACTCGAAGAGGCGCTGGTGAACGAACGTTTTGTGCTGCATTACCAGCCGCTGTTCGATATCGAAACCCAGCGCACCCTCGGCGCCGAGGCCCTGTTGCGCCTGTGCACCGAAGATGGCGAGTTGATCGCTCCGGATCGTTTTATCAGCCTGGCTGAGGAGATAGGGTTGATCGTGCCCATCGGCCGCTGGGTGGTTAATGAAGCCTGTCAACAACTCAAGCGTTGGCATGAGCAGGGCTTTGGTCAGCTGCGCATGGCCGTTAACGTTTCACCAGCTCAACTCAAAGATGAAAATTTTGTCGAGATGGTTACCGGCGCCGTGGAGAGCGCCGGGATTGACTACAGCGACTTGGAACTGGAGATCACCGAGGGACAGGTGGTGGAGTACCTGCCGCTGATTGAAAAGGCGTTTAAAGAACTCAACGCCAAAGGTGTGCGGATCGCCATCGATGATTTCGGCACCGGTTATTCGGCGCTGGCCTATCTGACTCGTCTGCACTGGAGCACGGTGAAGATCGACCGGGCCTTTCTCGCCGATATCCCCCAAGAATCGAATGCGGGCAGAATCGTCGCAGCGATTGTCGCCATGGCGGCGGAACTGGGTCTGCAGGTCACCGCAGAAGGTGTCGAAAATGGGGCTCAATACCGCTTTCTCTCTGAGGTTGGCTGCCACTTCGGTCAGGGATTTGGCTACGCAAGGCCCCAGCCTGCAGGGGATTTCCTGCGCCTGCTGCGCATACCTGACGCATCCGGCTGGACAAAAAAACCAGACATGGAATAAATGATGTTTAACTTCCGATCTCACCATGATGCCTGTTTTCCTTTACCAAACGAAAAGGGGTGCAGTCCTGCTGGTGTGCAGATGCAGGGAAATACCCTGAATGGTTTTCAAGAATCGCTGGTCGCGATCGATACAGATCCTAGAGTTGAATGTTTCTCGGAATTCACCGATCACGCTGATGATATGCGAAGAAATAACAAAAACCATCGACTATCACTAGGACAAGCTGGTTTAGGCTGTCGGTTGGTATTATTCGCAGGGTTGGTGTTGCTGTCACTGTTGGGTGTTGTGGTTGCAGATGAGAATGTAGCTAGCGTTAACATCGGCTCTAGTAATATGTCCCGTAATATTCATTTCTCGGTATTATCGGTCTCTGACGGTCTCTCCCAGGCAGCCGTAAACTCGATTGCACAGGATCACTATGGGTTTATGTGGTTCGGCACCCAGGAGGGGTTGAATCGTTATGACGGTTATGAATTCGTGGTTTACCAACATGATTCTGCTGATCCGCAGTCACTCGCTCACGATTGGGTATGGACAGTCTTTGTGGACAATTCCGATCGCTTGTGGGTCGGGACTGATGGTGGAGGATTGAGCCGCTATGAGCCTGATACAGATAGCTTCACCCATTACAGACACGACCCGAACGATCCGGCTAGCCTGAGTAATGACCGGGTCCGCAAAATCTACCAGGATCAACGGGGAATGCTGTGGGTTGGTACCGATGGCGGTGGATTGAACCGCTTTAATCCCGAGGACGGTACTTTTATTCACTATCGTCATGACCCGAACAATCCTGAGAGTTTGTCCCACGACAAGGTGCTGTCAATCCTTGAAGACCGTGCGGGTGTGATGTGGATCGGCACCGACGGCGGTGGCTTGTCCCGCTTTGACGTGAGCCGCGAAAAATTTCTCCATTTCCAGCATGATTCCTCCCGACCTGACAGTTTGAGTGATGACCGGATTCGCGTTTTGCACAAGGATGCAGAAGGTCGATTCTGGATAGGAACTTACACAGGCGGTGTTAATCTTTTCAACCCTACTGACGGTAGTTTCAAGCGTTTCCGACACGACCCGCAGGACCGTCACAGTCTGAGCCACGATGAAGTTCGTGATATTTTCCAAGATTCTGATGGCACGGTTTGGTTCGCTACAGATGCAGGACTTGATGAGTGGCGTCCCGCCATCCAGGGTTTTATCCACTATTCTCATGATCCGACAGATTCCTCGAGTATCGCCAGTGATCGTGTGTTATCTCTTTTTCAAGGGCGCGGGCGGGTGCTCTGGGTCGGTACCTACAGTGGTATCAGTCGGTGGAATTACATCAGCGATGCATTTATCTATTACCAAAACGAGCCCGGCGTTACATCACGGCTCAGTAACAATGTTGTCTCAGGGATTAGTGAATCGTCGAAGGGTGTATTCTGGATTGGCACCTATGGAGGAGGGCTCAATCGATTGGATTCTGAGTCCGGTGTTGTGAGTCACTATCAACATGATCCGACAGATCAAAACACCTTGAGTGATGACCGGGTGATGGCAATCTATGCTGACAAAACAGGCAGTGTCTGGGCTGGTACGCGCAATAAGGGTTTAAATCGGTTAAATCCGGATACGGGGCAGTTCACCCGCTACCGGCATGATCCTGATGATGAGCAATCCCTTAGCGCGGATGGTGTGACTGCTATCTATGGAGGAGAAGATGGGACGCTCTGGGTTGGCACTTATGGTGGCGGGCTCAACAAGCTTGATATGGTCAGTGGAATCTTCACTGCTTTTCGTCATGATCCAAATAATAGTACAAGCATCAGCAGTGATCGGGTGCTGTCCATCTACCGCGACAGGTCTGGTGTGTTTTGGATCGGTACAGAAGATGGTGGGTTGAACAGATTTAACGAAAAAACAGGATCGTTTATCCACTACCAGCATGATCCGGAGCAGCCCACCAGTCTTAGCAGCGACACCGCCTGGGAGATTCTGGAAAGCCGAGATGGATCCCTTTGGATTGCAACCCGCGATGGAGGCTTGAACCGTTGGTTGCCTGCCGATCGGAAAGCGAAAAGGGCAGTATTCAGCCGCTACGGTAAGCAAGATGGGCTGGTCAGTAATACCGTGTTCGGCATACTGGAAGGTGATGATGGAGTTCTCTGGCTAAGCAGCAACCGCGGCCTGTCTCGATTTGATCCCAGTAACGGTAACCTACGTCATTTCGACAAACTGAACGGCTTGCAGGATAACGAGTTTAATTTTGGAGCTCGGCTCCGCAGCGCCAATGGGTCACTGTTGTTTGGTGGTATGGACGGTCTTGTCATGTTTCGCCATGGCCAGGTGCGTTCAAACCCGCATCATCCACCAGTTGCGGTTACCGCCTTTTCGCATACGACCTCTATGGCGAGAAGCCATAGCACAGACCTCAAACCAGCTGAGGTGACCCTGGGTTTCAGGGACTATTCAATCAGCTTTGAGTTCACCGCGCTGGACTATACCTCGACAGACAAAAATCAGTACCGTTACATGCTGGAAGGTTTCGACGAGGATTGGCTCGATTCCGGTCGTTTCAGACGCGCCACCTATACCAACCTTCCTGCCGGCGCGTATACCTTCAAAGTCAAAGCATCAAACAACGATGGCGTTTGGAGTCAGGGCAGCGCCACTATCGCCCTGCGTGTGACCCCTCCGCCCTGGAAGACCGGTTGGGCCTATTTCAGCTACTTTATAATGGTTTTGTCTGTGGTGACGGTAGTGGTGCGTGTTCAGGTCAACAAACTCAAGGGGGCGGCCGAGCAACGCAAAGAACTGGAGCAACAGGTCCGGTCGCGGACACGGGAACTTGCAGAACGTAATCAGGAACTCGAACATCTCACTACTCAGCTTGAGAAGGCGAGTGTCACAGACCCGCTCACCGGTTTGAATAATCGTCGTTACCTGCAACAGTATATTGAGTCTGAGATCGCCGCTCTGGACAGATATGCAGGAAAGCAGTGCGCAGACGAATCTGCATCTGCAGTGAATATTGCCCCCATGCTCTCCTTTATGATGATCGATCTCGATGGCTTTAAACCAATCAATGATACCTATGGCCATCATGCCGGGGATCTGGCACTCAAGCAGGTTCGAGACATTCTCGAGAAATGTTGCCGCAAGTCGGACACCATCGTTCGCTGGGGCGGGGATGAATTTTTTATCATAGGTCGTCATGCCAGCCGCTCAGGTGCGGAAAAATACGCTGAACGAATACGTAGTGAGCTGGCGGCCCACCAGTACCAAGTGGGTGGTGGACATGTTGCCCGGCTTTCAGCATCCATCGGAGTAACCATGTTTCCATTCACACCGAAAAAGCCCCATCTCCTGTCTTGGGAGCAGGTTGCCACAGTCGCTGACCAGGCCGCCTATATGGCTAAAAACAATGGGCGTAATGCCTGGGTTGGCCTGTATGGAACCCGCAGGATTTCTCCCGATGATCTCTACGAACGCCTCAATACCGATCTTGATGGACTGGTTAAACAGGGGATGGTGGAAATCTCCACGTCTATAGAGACCCCACTTGTCATCTCGAATCGGACACAGCAGAAAAATGCTTAATGGTTATGGCTGGTTGCCGTTGCTCTCAATGAAACACATAAAGATTGATATGATCCCCAAAATCTACTATCTGCTTGTGTCTCATATCTGCATTCTCTTTCTGGCGGGATGTCATTGGGTAGACAGGCCCTCATCTATGGTGAATCCTTCCCTGCTGACCAGGCAATATACGATTGAGCAGTTTCTCGATACGACCCAACTTAAAAGTAGCTCGTTTTCAGCGGATAAATCAAAAATACTGGTGAGTAGTGACGAAACGGGTGTTGATAACGCTTTTGCCATCTATGCCGACGGCAGTGGATCTGTGCAACTCACAGATTCGAAAGTGGAGAATATTCAGGTGCAAGGATACTTTCCGCACGATGAGCGCTTTCTCTATCTGGCAGACCAAGGTGGTGATGAGCTGAATCATCTCTATGTTCGAGAGTTGGATGGCACCGATGTTGATTTGACCCCTGGAGCAGGTCTTCAAGCAAGATTCCTCGGATGGTCACATGATGGCAGAAGTCTGTTCATTGGCACTAATGAACGTGACAGACACTACTTTGACATCTATGAAATTGATACCAAAGGCTATCACAGGAAGTTGATCTATAAAGATGAGAAAGGGTATGAATTTCAGGAAGTGTCACCGGATGGACGCATTATCGCTTTTCAAAGAATAAATAAACGGGAAGATACAGACATTCTGCTGTTTGATCGTCAATCTGCAACCATGCGTCTTCTCACACCCCATGAGGGGGATGTTGAATTCAAACATCAGGCTTTCAGCCGTGACAGTGCGAGTATTTATTACACCAGCGATCAAGGCAGAGAGTTTGCCTATCTTGTACGGGAGCATCTGCACACGGGAGAGCGCGAGGTGATTCTGCAACCGGATTGGGATGTGACGTTTGCCAGACTGTCACATAGAGGGAAGTACCTTATTGCTGGCATCAACAGTGATGGCCTGACGTTACTAGAACTTCTCGATGGAAATTCAATGGGGCGGCTGGAACTGCCGTCTTTGCCTGAAGGGGATATTACCTCAGTCAGCTTCTCACGGGATGAGACGATGATTGCATTTAATGCCAGTACCAGTCGTATGCCGGCCAATCTATATATTTACAGCTTCTCCAGTGAGAACTTAAGGCGTTTAACCCAGTCTATCAGCCCTGAGATCAATGTTGCTGATTTGGTGAATGCCGAAGTCGTCCGTTTCGCCTCTCATGATGGCCTGATGATCCCAGGACTGCTCTATAAACCGCATGATGCCTCACCAGAGAACAAGGTGCCGGCGCTGGTTTGGGTTCATGGTGGTCCGGGCGGTCAGTCCCGGATTGAATATCACGCCTTGATTCAGTATCTTGTAAACCATGGCTATGCCGTCTACGCCATAAACAACCGGGGCAGCTCCGGGTATGGCAAGAGTTTTTTTATGGCAGATGACCGCAAGCATGGCCAGGCTGATCTCGATGATTGTGTGGCCAGCAAACCGATGCTGATCGATACCGGGTACATCGATTCGGAGCGCATTGGTATCATCGGCAGCAGCTATGGCGGTTATCTGACGCTTGCGGCTATGAGTTTCCGGCCAAAAGAGTTTGCGGTTGGTGTCGATATTTTTGGTATCTCTAACTGGGTTTATACTTTGCAGAATATGCCTCCTTGGTGGGAGACATTGCGTGAAGCTCTATATGCCGAGATTGGGCATCCTGAGAATGATCGGGAGTATCTGGAAAGCATATCCCCCTTTTTTCATGCTGAGAGGATTGTCAATCCACTGATGGTTTTACAGGGCACCAATGATCCAAGGGTGGCGAAATCAGAGTCGGACAATATCGTTGCTGCCGCCAGAGCCAATGGGACGCCTGTCGAATACCTTGTTTTCGAGGATGAGGGGCACAGTTTCAGAAAGAAAGAAAACCAGCTCGTCGCTTACAGATCTATCCTTAGTTTTCTCAACAGATATCTCAAATCCGGAAAAGATCATCAGGTCTGGAATACGCATCATATCCGATCATAGTTGATGTCTGCTAACTGGTCAGCGTCATCTGACAAAACAATATGTGAATGACTGCAAACTGCATGAACCTGTCAATGACCCGCTCCTTGATAGCAGGTAGAAAAATCACTTAAGACTCTACACCGTTCTGTGCTACCGAATGACAGCAACAAATTCGGACGTTTGGTGGTTAATTCCTGATAGAGCTCAGAGAGCTATTCTACGGTACAGTAACGGTACACAGCCTAATTTTTCTTCCCTGCACCAAACTAAGTTAACCTATTGAATAAAAAAATTAGACTAACTGTACCGAATTGTACCAAACTTAGAATAATCAGTAACATATTGATTATTAAGCCATTTGTAATCAGCTGGTCGGGGGTTCGACTCCTCTCGCCGGCTCCATAAAAATCAAGAAGTTAGCATCGTTTTTCTTTTGAGTCCGCGGGTCTCAAGATGCGTGGTGTGTGAAAAGCATCTGCAGCGATGGTAACCAAACCCCCTAGAAAAGCTGCAAGACCATTATCCACAAGCGCGGCTGGATGATCTCATAAAGACCATTCCCTCGAAACAAGGCGCCTAAGGCCGGTTGCATTCAGAAAACACGCCTGATTCAACTAGCTTGCCATCTTTACCAGCTGTCAGGCAACGAATCGGCGCTGGTTGGCCCCAAAATATATTCATCTCCGGGTAGTTGCTTTGACTGACTTTGTATAAGTTCAAGCGGATTTATTCTTGTAGCGTTCGCATTCTGCAATAAAGAGATCTGAGCTTTGCGGCATGGGGGTGCGGGCGCGGGTTACGAACGCGATCAGCCGGACACCCCATTTGAGGAGATGCTTGCTATCGATGATGTCATTCGGTTGTTTGGCTGTGGTGATGATGGTCTTGGGAGGGAAGGCAACGATCTCTTCTCCCGCCACAACGAAATCCGACCAGACATCAAATATCTCATCATCGGTGCGCAGGGTTTCACACTTGCGTCTCGCCGTATCGGCATATTTCAGAATCAATTCGTTGATGCCATCAAATCTTGCGTCTGTTTCAAAACAGCTCGCCATTTCTCTGGCAACTTTATCGATGTTTTGCATGGTCATGGCAATCTTGATATAGCGGCTTTCATAGAATGCCTCAATCGACATGGTAAAGGCCTTGAAGGGTTCCCCCCAGAGTTCATCGATGCCTTCGTCGCCATTGCGGTGTTTTACCAGTTTTCCATATTTCAATGCTTCTTGAAGGCACTGGCCGCATTCATGCATAAAGTCATTACCGGGAAGGATTTCGACGCCACAGGCCTCGAGTTCGACAAGATGAGTAAAGATGTCTGCGGCGCGATTGAACAGGGCGCCCGCAAGCATGGCGCCCTTTACGCGCTTCTTTTTGGGGTCCTGCTCAGCTTCGTATGCGGTTCGAATATCGCCTAAAAGTCTACCTGGAATATTGATGCCGTGTTCCATATGGTTGAACAAACGGCGTGTCAATGACTGGATCAGGCGTTTTTTTGCCGATAGCGTGTCCTGTGGTGGTTCGTAGCATTTGATCCAGTAACCATCAAGGTAGACCCTTGTGACGCCATCAATTTTCCTGCGGGTCCCGTTTTCAATGGTCTTGTTCATCTTGACCGGTCTTCCATTCTTTATGAGTTTTCTCATAAAAAAATAATAACTGAGGATGTGATGCCTGGAAAATGGTTTTTGAGAGATGCAGGCTTTTCGGCGATGAATGGTTATGACTAAAGATCTTCAAATGTTCGCCGATAGCGTGCTTTGACACGGTTATACCGCCAGAAAGAGCGTCTTTTTGGCGTAGTGGAACAGAACAGGGAAGAGCCAATCCTTACCTATGCAGCATCAATGCATAAGTGAATTCTAAATAATAATAATATTTCTTCCTGCTTGATCTGTATCGAGATCGGCGTCGCTGATTTGTTTAATCCAAATTTTCGTCTATTGAGGGAAGAGCAATGGTTCAAAAATGCAACTCACTTTTTATCAGTTTTTTGTTTCTGTTTTCCAGTGTAGCGGTAAGTGTCGAATTGCCGATTAAGAGGGACAAAAGCTATATCTCACCAGTATCGGTGACTGGGGTAACCACAGTGGATAGCGCAAAGGCCTATGAGCTATGGAAATCCAGGGCCTGGTTCGTGGATCCGCGCAAGCCAAGCCAGTTTGAAGTGTCACGCATTCCAGGGGCATTAAATATCGAATATGACCCGGGTATGCCGGATCAGCAGTTGACTCCCGCATCGCTTGAAGCCGAGGTGCCAAAAGCGGATCCAGTGGTGTTCTATTGCAATGCTGAGAAGTGTGACAGGTCCAGTTGGGGTGCGGCGCTGGCCGTCGAATGGGGCTGGGAACAGGTCTATTACTACCGCGATGGCATTCCTGCCTGGACCAAAGCCGGGTACCCGGTTGAATAAGTTTCAGTTGGCCAATTTTCAGGCTGGTTCCCGATTATAAATGTTTGATGAGAAATCCCACAGGCAGGGTGAATGATCTCTCCATGGCTGTATCGAATCCCGGAAAGTTTTGTTGGTGGAAAAGGAGTAGGAAATGCACTTCTTTAACAATATTTCTTTAAAGCAAAGGTTGAGTTTTGCTGTGGGCTGTGGGTTGCTGATGATCACGGTCGTTCTTCTGGTGATTGGACAGCAGCTCTACAATCAGCGGGATCGAGATTTTCGTGCTGCCTATCTGGGAGGGGTCAGCTCACTCTGGAAGGCTGTGAGTGAGAATGAACGGAATGAGATGGCGGCAAATTTTAAAGCCCTGACAAGGGATCGTAAGCTCGGCGCGGCGCTATACAAAGAGCAAAAAGAAGCGATCCGTGAGGCGATCGGTCCTACAGCCACCAGGCTGCAGGCGATGGAAATTGCGGATAATGTCATTGTCATGAATAAGCGTGGTGAAATTGGTTTTTCTCTGATTGAGGCTGAATCAACACCACCCGTGTTGGCGATGAAGACCATCTCCAGTGGTAAATCGCTCGAAGGTTTCGAGCTGACAGTGGATGGACGCTTGGTTAATCTCGTAAGTTTTCCGATCTATGATAGAGCTGACCTGGTGGGAGTGGGTGTCTTTGAAAAAGGCCTTGCGCGAGTGGCTGAGAAGATCAAGGCAGCCAATGACCATGAAGTTTATCTGCTTGATAACAATGGCGCTTTTCAGGTGAGTACTTCAGAGGTTATGCCTCGAGTCAATGGCAGGGAATTACAGAATTCAGTTTACTGGGAGAGTGATGACGGTCCTGGTGTGGTGGGGATCGGTGCTGTTCCCCTGGCTGACGATGAAGGCAGGATTATCGCCGTGTTGATAACTCAGGGTGATGTTACTGAGTCTGCTGAGGAAAAGCGTCAACTGAGGCTGGTTAGCTATATCATCGGATTATCCTTATTACTCTTGTTGACGGCGGGTGTGGGTTTGTACATGCGGCATGCGCTGCGTCCACTGGATACGGGAATCCATTTCATGGAAAAAATTGCAGAAGGTGATTTGTCATCTGACATCACTTGCGACAGAAGCGATGAATTCAAGCGCTTGCTGGACGCAATGCAAAAAATGAATATCGATCTCCGTGGCTTGGTGGGTAAGGTGATGGGTGCGTCAGATGAGTTGATTTCGACGGTTGGGACGGTCAAGGCTACCTCCCTGGAAACCAATCAGGGGGTGGACAGGCAGCGGCAGGAGGTCAATCAATTGGCGACAGCGCTTACCCAGATGACAGCTACCGCAAATGAAGTGGCGGAAAATATTCATCAACTGATGGTGACGGCCGGCGAATCACTGAAGGCTACGGATACTGGTAACCTGGTGGTTCAGCAGTCTGTGCAGGACATCAGTCTGTTGTCGGATGAGATCAGTAAAGGAGGTCTGGCGGTAAGCGCCTTACAGGAGAAGAGTCAGCGGATCGGTGTGGTAATCGACGTGATAAAAAATATTGCCGAGCAAACCAACCTTCTGGCGCTGAATGCCGCGATTGAGGCGGCGCGTGCCGGAGAGCAAGGTCGTGGTTTTGCGGTGGTTGCAGATGAGGTGAGGACCCTGGCTGGGCGCACCCAGGAGTCGACGCATGAAATTGAGCAGATAATCGGCGCCCTGCAGCAGGGCGTAGGTGATGCTGTGGCGGTCATGGTGGGTAGCGTTGAGCATGCCAGGCAGGCCTCAAGTCAGGCAAACGCCATTGGTGAGACCTTGGATTCGGTGCGTGAGCAGGTCTCAAAAATTACCGAGTTTTGTGGGCAGGTGGCGACCGCAGCGGAAGAGCAACGCGTTACGACGGAAGAGATGAACCGGAATGTGCACAGGATCTCAGAAGTGGCTGAGTCTACCGCCCGGCAAGCGGATGTCGCTGCAGAGAGGGTAAACTATCTGACGGGGCTTTCAACTACCCTCAAACAGGTGATGAGCGGGTTTAAAGTCTCATGACGGACAAGCCCTGATCGGTTATTGTCCTGCAAATCTTAAATGACCGGCCAGCATGGTTGACCTGGGGTTTTCTTCTGAGTAGAATTCCGCCTCTTTACTCTGCTGCCTTTGCGGCGGCGCGTAATCACAGTTTTTCTTGGGGATCTAGGTTATGTATGCGGTAGTTCAAACCGGCGGCAAGCAATATCGCGTTTCAGAGGGCGACACCATCAAGGTTGAGAAGCTGATTGCTGATGAAGGCGCTTCTGTCGAACTGGATAAGGTGCTGATGATCACGAATGGCGATGATGTCAAAATTGGCGCCCCGTATGTCGATGGAGGCAAGGTAACCGCCACGGTGAAGTCTCATGGCCGTGGTAAAAAGGTCACAATCATTAAGTTCCGGCGGCGCAAGCATCATATGAAACGGCAGGGTCATCGCCAGTGGTTTACAGAACTGCAGGTGACGGGCATCAGCGCCGGTTGAGGAGAAAATCAGATGGCACATAAAAAGGCAGGCGGTAGTACAAGAAACGGCCGCGATTCAGAATCCAAACGTCTTGGCGTCAAGATCTTCGGTGGTCAGGCGATATCGGCCGGCAGTATCATTGTGCGTCAGCGTGGAACCCATTTTCACAAAGGCGTGAATGTTGGGATTGGCAAAGACCACACACTGTTCGCCAAGGCTGACGGTAAAGTGGTTTTTGAGACAAAGGGACCACTTAACCGCAAGTTTGTGAGCGTGGTTAGCGACTAGGCTGACACAGCGTACTACTTCTAAGGCCTCGTCGTGTGACGGGGCTTTTTACGTTTGGGACTTATGAAATTTATCGATGAAGCCACTATCAAAGTAGAAGCCGGGGACGGAGGTAATGGCTGTGCCAGCTTTCGCCGGGAGAAGTATATTCCCCGTGGAGGCCCTGACGGCGGTGACGGCGGCAATGGCGGCAGTGTCTATCTGATAGCGGATAGCGGCTTGAATACCCTGGTGGATTTTCGTAATCGACGTGCGCACCGGGCGGAGCGCGGCCAGAATGGCATGAGTCGGGAGAAAACAGGGCGTAGTGGGCAGGATCTCCATCTTCGCGTGCCAGTGGGGACCCGGGTAAAAAATGAAGAGACCGGGGAGCTGGTTGGTGAATTGCTGGAACACGGCGAGGAGCTGCTGGTAGCGCGTGGAGGAGAGCGGGGCATAGGCAATGTGCATTTTAAAAGCAGCACCAATCGGGCCCCCAGGCAGTTCACCCATGGCACCGAGGGTGAACGCCATCTGCTGTTGCTGGAATTGATACTGCTGGCCGATGTCGGGCTGCTTGGAATGCCGAATGCGGGCAAGTCCAGTCTGATCCGCAAGATTTCCAGTGCCCGCCCGAAAGTGGCTGATTATCCTTTTACCACCCTCTACCCCAATCTGGGTGTGGTTAGTTTGGGACGGGACCGGAGTTTCGTAGTGGCTGATATTCCGGGTGTGATTGAGGGCGCCGCCGAGGGTGCAGGGCTGGGTGTACAATTTCTGAAACACCTCTCCCGGACCCGCTTGTTGCTGCATCTGGTGGATGTGGCGCCACTGGACCCGGAGATCTCTCTTGTGGATGAGGTCAGGCGCATCGAAACAGAGCTTGCGAACTATTCTGCTGAGTTATCTGAGCGTGAGCGCTGGTTGGTGTTGAATAAAATAGACCTGCTGTTGGAAGATGAAATGCAGGAGCGTCGTGATGAATTGCTCAAACAACTGGGCTGGGACGGGCCTGTCTTCCCGATATCGGCCGCCACGGGTGATGGCATAGAGGCGCTGACTTCAGCGTTGATGAAACGGCTTGAAGAGTTGTGGGAATCGGATCGGGTGGCTGCCAATATTCAAGATCCTGCGGATCAGCCATGGGACCCTCATCAGTCATGAATGTGGAACGAGCATGATTTCCAGGCAAACGATCCGCAATGCCCGGCGCTGGGTGATCAAGATCGGCAGCGCCCTGTTGACTTGTGATGGAAAGGGGCTGTCCAGGGAGGCCTTGTCGCCTTGGGTGGAGCAGATGGCGACGCTGCGTAAGGCCGGTCATGAGGTGGTCCTGGTCTCATCGGGCGCGGTGGCCGAGGGCATGAGCCGTATGGGCTGGAAACAGCGTCCGCACAATCTGAATGATCTGCAAGCCGCGGCCGCGATCGGACAAATGGGCCTGGTGCATGCGTACGAGGCCTGCTTTCAAAAACATGGCCTGCATACGGCGCAGATTCTGCTGACTCGAGATGATCTGGCTGATCGTTCCCGCTATCTGAATGCCCGCAGTGCGCTGCGGACCCTGCTCTCTTTGGGGGTGGTGCCGGTGGTGAACGAAAACGATACCGTGGCGACCGAGGAGTTGCGTTTCGGTGACAATGACACCCTTGCTGCGTTGGTGGCGAATCTCATCGAGGCCGATCTGCTGGTGTTGTTGACCGACCAGGAGGGGCTGTTCGATGCAGACCCCCGCTTCAATGCGCAGGCCTCGCTGATCCATGAAACCCGCGTGGATAATCCACAACTCGACGCGGTTGCCGGCGGCAGCGCCAGTGGTCTGGGTCTTGGCGGCATGGTCACCAAGGTGCGGGCTGCGCGGCTGGCGGCCCGTTCGGGGACGGGCACTGTGATTGCCTCAGGCAAGCGAGAGCGGGTGCTGGATGGCATTGGTCAGGGTGAGGAGATAGGTACCCTGCTGGTGCCCGTGCAGGAGCCGCAGGCAGCCAGAAAGCGCTGGCTGGCCGGGCAGTTGCAGGTCAGGGGTAGTCTGACCCTGGATAACGGCGCGGTGCGGGTTCTGCGGGAAAAGGGCAGCAGCCTGCTGGCGGTGGGCGTGGTGGAGATGAGCGGAGAATTCACCCGCGGAGAGGCGGTAGTCTGTCTGGATATGTCGGGTTGTGAGGTTGCGCGGGGGCTGGTGAATTATGGCGCCCAGGAGACACGCCGGATTCTCGGTCAGCCCAGTAAGCAAATTGAAGCGATTCTGGGATATGTGGACGAGCAGGAGCTGATTCATCGGGATAATCTGGTCCTGCTTTGAAATCCCGCGAGAGCTCCCATAAAAAAACCGGCAGTTGCCGGTTTTTTTATGGGTTTGGGCGATGCTTACATGGCCTTGATCTGAGCGTTGAGGCGGCTCTTGTGCCGTGCAGCCTTATTCTTGTGGATCATGCCTTGATTGGCGGATTGATCGATCACCGGCACCGCCTGTTGGTAAGCCTCAGTCGCAACCGCTTTGTCGCCGCCGGCAATTGCGTTGACAACCTTTTTGACATGGGTGCGCATGTTGCTGCGCTGCCCCTGATTCAGCAGGCGTCTATGATCTGCTTGACGGGCGCGTTTGCGGGCTTGGGCTGTGTTGGCCAAGGTAATCTCCTGAAAATGGATCGAGCTTGAATAAAGACGGCGAATTTTGCCTAAGAATCATTCCACTGTCAACCACTAACAGAATTGGCCGAACAGAATCTGAACCCGGAGGTGTGCCGTGCTTCTTAGTTGCTCATCCATTATTATGGAATATGGTGACCGACAATAGGATCTCGAAGATCCGCTCCGGCTTGCCGGTTCCCTTGGCAGAGTGCGGTAGCAAGATAAAAAAAGATCAAGCAAGGAGCACCAACCACCATGAGCAAAGCCTTCATCTCCCACAGCTCGCAGGACGACGCTTTTGTTCGTCAACTGCAACAGGCTCTCGGCCACCTTGGACAAGACGTCTGGATCGATTCCCGCGAGCTGCGCGGTGTCGATCCGCTCTGGTCGGAGATCCAGCAGGGCATCGAGAAAGCGGCGGCCCACCGATGTGCCTCCCACACCACAGCCCAAGGCCGAACCCCTGTAGGAGCGGGCCACGCCCGCGAAAAAAAGCGGGTAGGGTGATCTTGTGTTTTTGTCCCCGCATCAAATCGCGCCGTGGGGCGCTCCTACAACCAGGTAGGGGGCATAACATACCGCTGTTATCGGAATGGTATGCCTACTGAGCTGACGCCGAGCATGATTCGCGCGTTCAACCCAACAGCATGAGCAATGTTGTCGATCTGTCTCTATAATCAGGCGGAAATCTCCAATCCAAGGACATTCAGCTGGCCTCTTTCTTTAAATCATTCGCCACTGTGGGCAGCAATACCATGCTGTCCAGAATCCTCGGCTTTGTACGCGATCTGGTGCTGGCACGGATGTTTGGCGCGGACGCTGCTACAGACGCGTTTTTCGTGGCCTTCAAGATCCCGAATTTTCTGCGCCGGCTGTTCGCCGAGGGCGCCTTCTCCATGGCCTTCGTACCGGTGCTCACCGAATTCCGCACTAAGCGGTCGTTCGACGAGTTGCGTGAGTTTGTCGATCGGATGGCGGGCACCTTCGGACTGGTATTGCTGCTGACCACGTTGGTTGGTGTGCTGGCCGCGCCTGTGTTGATCATGGTTTTCGCCCCGGGGTTTATCGGTGAGGATGAGGGCAAGTACCAGCTCGCGGTGGAGATGCTGCGTCTTACCTTTCCCTACCTGTTCTTTATCTCGCTGACCGCCTTTGCCGGCAGCATCCTGAATGCGCATCACCGGTTCGGTATCCCAGCCTTTACCCCGGTGCTGCTCAATCTCTCCCTCATCGGCTGCGCCCTCTGGCTCTCCCCACTGATGGAGCAACCGGTCGTGGCGCTGGCCTGGGGGGTGCTGATTGCCGGTGCCGTGCAGTTCATGTTTCAGTTTCCCTTTCTGCGCCAGCTCAGATTGCTCCCCAGGCCCAGGGTGGCCTTCAGGGACAAGGGCGTAATGAAGGTCATGCGCCTGATGATACCGGCCCTGTTCGGGGTCTCGGTCAGTCAGCTGAACCTGCTGCTGGATACCCTGATCGCCTCCTTTCTGGTCAGTGGCAGCATCTCCTGGCTCTACTATTCCGATCGCCTGATGGAATTTCCGGTGGGTATTCTGGGTGTGGCGCTGGCGACGGTGATACTGCCGAACCTGTCCCGCAAGCATGCGGAAAAGTCTCCCGAGGAGTTTTCCGACACCCTGGACTGGGCGCTGCGGTTGATGGTCCTGCTGGGTATCCCGGCGGCTGTCGGCCTGCTGCTGTTGGCCGGTCCACTGCTTACCACGCTGTTCTATTCCGAGGCATTCACCGACCAGGATGTGGCTATGGCGACCCGCAGCCTGATGGCGTATGCCCCCGGGCTGATGGCGATCATCCTGATCAAGGTGCTGGCGCCGGGGTTTTATGCGCAGCAGGATACCCGCACCCCGGTGAAGATCGGCATCATCGCCATGGCGGTGAACATGCTGTTGAATATCCTGCTGGTCTTCCCGCTGGCCCATGCCGGACTTGCGCTGGCTACCTCGCTCTCCTCCGCGCTCAACGCCTATCTTCTGTATCGTGGATTGGTCGCTTCCGGCGTTTACCATCCCAAGGCTGGCTGGGTCTGGTTGAGCGGGCGGGTCGCTGCCGCCTCACTGGTCATGGGTGGATTGATCATTCTGGGCACAGGGGAGATCTCTACCTGGTTCGAGATGGGCGGCTGGGGGCGGGTCTGGTCCCTGAGCCTGCTGATCCTGTCGGCCATCGCCAGCTATTTCGCGCTGCTTTTCATCTCGGGTATCCGGCCCCGCCACTTCAGGTCCGGCTGACGGACTGAATCCAAGCTTCAGACTTAATCAGCTGTGCCACAGACAGAGTCGGGCAGCAGCTTGCGATAGTTTTGATAGATCGGATTGTGCTCGGGAAAGTACTCCAGAATGGCTGATGTGTATCGATCGAATGGGTTGTCGATCGCACTGATCCTGCGTCTGATGGCCCAGGATAGATCGTAACTGTTCAGCGTGGTGGTGAAGGGCACCGGGTAGTCGGTGCCGAACAGAATCTTTTCATGAACATCCCTTTGTGCTGCAAGGTGAGTTAACGCCCTGGCCCGCATAGGGACCAGAATCGCTGAAATGTCGGCATACAGGTTGGCATGTGTTTTCAGTTTCTGCAGCAGGATGAAATAGTCATCATCGAAATCACGGGGGTTGCGGGTGAGGTTTTTCCAAACCAGGAGTTTATGCTTGATGCGCCCCAGCCCCATGTGCGCGGCAACCACGGTAACGCCGCAGGCGAGGGGAAGATCCAGCATGGCGACACCCTCGTAGCGCCGTTCGGAATCGATGGTGTATTCACTGCCGATATGCACAATGAGCGGCAGTTTGTGGAATTTCAGCTTTTCGTAATAGGGTATGAAGCGTTCATCATTCAGATCGATCCGCCAGTAATTCTGCAGGAATTTTGCACCATGGCAGCCTTGTTCGACATACTGGTCAAGCAGGTCGAGCGCATCGGGCCGCAACGGATTGATCGACAGAAAGGGGATGAATAACTCGGGGAATCCTGCACAGACCCGCAGTACATCCTGGGTGGTGGCGCACACAGTCCTGTCCCTGCCAAGCTGCTTGCCTTGTTCGTTGACTCGGGCATCTACGCCGAACAGGCAGGCCTTTTTCACGTAACGTGACTGGCGGATTGCATGGGCCATTGCCGTCACATAGGCTGCGAATGGTTCGGTGTGCAGCTTTTCCCTGTCCATGCCGAGTTTTTCGGCGAAGAACATAACTGAAATCCGGTCAAATAATCGGTTGAACCTGACTTCCGGATTGAGCAGGTGGGTATGACTATCGACGGTCTGCATACTCGGAATCTCACGCATTGATTTGAGTGCTCGATCGGTGCTTAACCATCTGTGGACAGAATGGATCCCCTTGATCGATTTCTGGGCGCAGCAGCATCCGACTCACAGAAACCTGAAACATGGGCTGATCCGGCATTCCGCTTGAGGCATGGCCGCGCAGGCTGCTGGGTTCGCTTAAGTTTGTGATTTCGTCAGGTTCTCCGCACTGGCGAGTATCTTTTCCAAATAGGCCAGGCGATCGAGAGATATGCTGATTTTTCGTTCGAGTTCAGGGTCTGTCTCGCCAAACAGATGTTGCATGTCCTCGAAAAAGAATACATCGAAGCTGTCGATGTAGCGGATCTCGCGGTTGGTATCCAGCACCAGATTGTCCAGGCCATAGAGGTCGATCAGTTTTGGATTGTCTGATTGATGGAATACCCGCGCTGTATCGACGAAGCGTTTCAGTTGATTCAGAGCTTTGGGGCTTTCGTTGAGCAGGGCGATTGCCTCTTCCTGGTTCTGCGGATTGGCAATGTTGAACCAGATATTAACCGCTTGCGCGAGCACACATACGCTGCGTCTGCCATTGATGCAGGTGATGATGAAGAGCGCCTCCGGAATAATGTCATTCAGACACTGCTTCAAGAGCCGGTACTGTCTGGCGAGCAGCTTGATCTCGGTATCGTCATAGTGAATGATGGGATACTTGATAACGAATTCGGTGTATGGCGCAGTATCTTTTTCGCCAATGTTGCGCTTACTGGTGCGCCAGACTTCACAATGATTGCCCACACTTGACACCAAAGTGGCGTGGAGCGAGTTAGGATTCAGGCTCTGGATATCCGCAGCCAGGCGATCATCTTCTCTGCCTTCAGTACCGGTATGGGTCATGTCTGTTTGCCGTGAATTTTTGCCATGCCGGCATATTCTGCTACAAAGATATCACGTCCAGTGCGGATAAAATTATCCAGATCCCAACTGCTTTCACTCAGGCAGGCGTAATGTTCCGGGCGTAGAACATAGGTCTCCGCGCTGACTTTTTGTCTGTCGGGCAGCTCTATCCTGGTTGATTGTCGACAGTACATGTCACCTTCAAACAGATCGAGTCGATGCAAGGCGTTTTGAGTTAACCCGGTATATAGAACTCCATCGACCCGGTGTTGCGGATCCGGCCTGATTCCGGGATAGACTTGACCTCGCAGCAGGTTTCTCCGATAGCCGTGTAGTCTGGCGGGAGTTGCTTCAAGGGAGCCGCCGGCAACCAATGCCATGATCTCTTTGACCATCAGGGTTCCATAGGCAAACAGTCTGATGTGCAACGATCTGTCATTCATGGAGTGCGGCCATGAGGCAGATTGGGATAACGTTGTTTATTCATGTCACGAGCAGGATTCCAGCTACCGGAAATACCTACTCACTATAACTGGGTGGAATAGACTTGTGAAATGGGATTGGAGGCTTCAGGCAGCTACAGCATTCGGCTTCGACAGCGGCTTAAAGCGATGTACGCATGCTGATGTGGAGTTCCCTGCGTATTGCGATGCAGCAGGGTTAGCAGGGATTCTGATTAAGCACCCTCGCCAATTATGGGTATGCTTTGCGAGGGTGCTTTGCAACTGATCTTACTCCAGGGATATGCTCTGCTGAACCTGTATCCGCTGCCTCAACTACAACGGGTTATTCAGAACTGAACATTAACGGATACACCCACCGCATGCTGGGTGTAGTCAAGCCGATCCTCTCCCAGCAGGAGCAGATGGTCGACACTGTCCTCCACCAGGTTGTCCACGGTCCAGTCTTCTGAACTGTAATCTTCGTACCAATAGCTGAACTTGTAGGCGATTTTGTCGCTGTAGCGGTAGCGGGTCCACAGTTGCAAGCTGGTCAGTGAAGTCTTCAGGTCGGGGAACTGTTGGACGGTGGTATCGATTACCGCAATGCTGTCATCACTGGTAGTGGTCGTGGTGTTGTTAGTCATGTCGATCTTGCCCCGGCTGCGGGTGTAGATCAGGTCAGCGCCAAGATCCCACTTGTCACTTACTTTGTTGAAGTTGAAGCCGAGGCCTACACTGTCTATATCATCGGTGAGTTCAGCAACCCAATCGGGGTTCGTCACCTGTTTGTTCTGAGCGCCCCCATTGGTGGAGATGAATGCCTCGTGACTGTAGAAGGCGTGGCTCGAGATCCGCTCACTGATCTGATAGGAGGTGTCCAGCAGCAGGGAGTATTGCTGGGCCTCGGTCAGTCCCAGGGCGGAGTCGGTATAATCGTCATCCGTGTATTCGCCGGTCAATCCCAGACTGAGTCGATCGGTGGGCATATAGTAAACGGATGCGCCCAGTTTGTAACGGTCAACATCCGCCAGGTAAAAGGTGCGCATCGCCACGTTTTCATCCCGCCGCGTCTGGTAGGTGCTGCCGTTGCGGATGGTTTTCTCGCCGTACAAGGACAAATCCAGATCATCCAGCGCCTGCAGATTCCATTTTGCGGTGAGAGAATGTTCCCGAGTCGTCTCGCGCTCCTGATCTTCCGAATCCCGGTGCATATGTTTGTACCTGTATCCGCCCTCCAGGCCCATCTTGGTGTTGAATCTGTAGTTCGCGTTCAGATCGACCTGATTACGTGTGTAACTCAGGGGATCGTTGGTCGCCGGCCGAATCTTGTTGGGAATGTCTGCGCCGGAAATGCCGTCAGCGATGATGTAGTAGTAATCCGCCGTGGGGGTCTGATTGTCCCTCTCGTCATAGGTGTATTGAGCGCTCAAGCGAAGCTTGCGGGTCGGGCGTGAACTCAGTTTCATCTGAGCTCTGTACAGCCAGACCTCGCCGTCCAGGGAGTTGGGTGGACTGGGTTCGTTTTCAGTTAAGGTTACAGTTGGGTCTTCGGTGCTGTAGGGCAGGAATCGGTCGTCCTGGGTCAGTCGCGACACGGAAAGCAACCCGGTCAGGCGATTCTTGGGCGAGAGCATATGACCCAGGGTGGCGGAGAGTTGATGCATCTGATTATCCGGTTCGAGGGCCTGACTGCCGGTCCGTGTGAGATCGAAGGGATCCTGCCAGGTGAGTGAATCGTTCTTGTTGGAGAACAGCGAACCGTTATAGCTGAATGCCAGTTGGGTCTCCTTGCCGTGATAGGTCAGACCGGCATGGAATTTATTCGTTTCGAAGTCGATCGGTTCCGGCAGCAAGGCTGCGGTGGTCTGCAGCATGATGCTTTCCGGACCGTCGGGCCCCATGCTGCCACCTATCCAGTCGGTACCCCGCTTGGTCTCATGCTGGGCGGAACCGTCCAGTTCCCAGCGGCTCTTGAAGAAGATTTTCCCTGCGAGTTTCAGTCGCTTGCGCTCGGTTTCCTGGTCGAAGGGCAGGAGAAACCTGTCCAAGTCCGCGGGAAGCTCACTGTTGAAATCCTTTACCGTGGTTGGATCATTTGGGTCGACTATAAATGTCACGGGGTCATAACCATTAGGGAGCAGCAGATTGGTGCCACCGGCACCCGGATATGGGGTTGACCCGGTGTCGTTCTCGTAGTCGGGGGTCTGATCATATTCGAGGGTCAGGGAATGCTTCCCCTGGGTTCCGGCCTGAAACATCAGGTATTGTGAATCCAATCCAAGATTGGTGCCCCGCAGACGCCAGAAATCGCCGTTTTCCGAATAGTCTTTGGCCCGCACATCGCCGATGAAGTAGGGGCCTGCATCCGTCATGCCGTTGAATCTCCCGAAACGGTACGCATCATCAGATAGATACATGAGACCCGCTTCGATCTCATTGACCGAGGGCTCCGCCTCGACCCCACTAGCCTTTTCAGTTGTCTCCTCTGCGGCCAGGCTGCATGAAACCATGCCCATAATCAGCATCAAACCCGCCATTCGAGTTGTTCTTAAGTTGATCATTGTTGTCTCCTGGCCTATCTGAGCTGGTTGACGCCGGACGGATGGTTCGAACCATGCGCCTTGTGGCAATTTGAACAGTTCCGACCCACGACCAAGCGCTGTCGCTTGGTGTCGCTGAGATCCTCAAAATCGAGGAAGATGCGCACATGGCCGCTGCCGTCCGGTTTTATCTTGGCGTGGCACTGCTGGCAGAGCTGGGGTCCCTGTTTAGTCAAGAGATAGGGGTGATTCGAACCATGGGTCCGATGGCAGAGGCTGCAATCCTCGGTGACGGGGTAGTGTTCCCAGAGGAAGGGTCCACGTTTCTCCGCGTGGCACTCGTAACAGTTCTCGTTCAAACTATTCTGTTTCAGCATGAAGGGCCCAAAGGAGCCATGAGAAGCGTGGCAGTCGCTGCACACCAGCTTGCCTTCACGCATCGCATGGGAAGACATCTGGTAGGATTGGGAGCGTATCTTCTTATGGCACTGGTAACAGACCTCCGCTTCGGTGGCTCGGTCCATCACCTTGCTTGGCTTGTGCATGGTATGACAACCACTACAGGGGACTGCAGCCACATCATGCCGGCTGTCGTGCCAGGGAATCAGCGATCCCCCCTGGTGGCACTGCAGACACATGGTGTTCTGTGACTCTACCGGGGATGGGTTTTTCCCGGCAAAGGCCACCAGACCGCCTTTGTTATTGTCGATCACGACGTGTTTCCCCCCGGGTCCATGGCAGGTCTCGCAGTCATTCTCGGCAAAGGGGGTGCGGGAATCGCTGGCTTGACCGTGGGATTCCTGGGTGATCTGCTCATGCTGAGTGAGATGACAGGACTTGCACGCGTCTGCCCCGATATAAGCACCACCGGCTTCAATCAACGCTTCCAGGCTGTTGGGTTGCTGTGGCGCGCCGGCCCTGGCATGCGCGCCAAATAACAACAGGACGATACAAAGTAACGGAAAGATTAGGGTGTGACTTGGGGAACGCAGCATAAGGTTAAGTCCCTTCGGTTGTTTTTCTTGTCCGGCGCCGTCAAATCAATCTGACACCGAGGTTATTCAGGAAGGAGGACTTGTCAGTACCAGATAAGGAATCTCTCCAAGCTGCTGGAGCACATCAGAGAGCATCCGATGCAACAGATGCCCGCTTGTCGAACGTCATATAGCTGTAAGCCATCCCAAACGAGTGAAACAAAAAACGCTGTATTGTTGTTCGAAACTCCAAGCAAGCCAGGGATGGCTTGATTCAGAGTATCACTCGTCAACTAGATGAATAGGCAACTCAGTTCAGCTGTGACGCACCCTTATTGATATGAAAAGTTGTCAGGTCTTCCTCCGGCCATCTTTCTTTGTTTTTATTTGGTATAAAACGGTAAACGATCATGCGGCATACCGTAGTTGGATCAATTGAATATTTTTTCTGCAATACCCGAGATACGATTCGGATGTGTCGTGAACTGACGCTTGGGAAATAGATCTGTTATGTTTTTTCCCAATTATCCTTCAGCAAGCATTTAAACCGGAATGTATCGAATGTATCTAGGGATTTTATGTTACGGGATAGGCGTTGCTTGTAAAGACGGGTTTTCACCAACCTGTGTAAGGTGCATCCATGCACCTGTACAATTCTAAAGAACTAGGGCCTGGTAACACTACGCGGTTGCCCAGCGTTAACAGGCCCTAGATCAATACCGGGTATGGTATTGATCTGTGATGCCTGGTTTAACCTTAATCATCCTGATTGAGTCCCAGAGCGGCCGCCATTTCTTTGATGGCGGTCAGGTCGCGCACCATCTCGCTCCATCCGTACCAGAGTGCATAGTCCGGGTTGTTGTGGAATACGCCCTGGAAGGCGCGCATGCGGTGCTCGAGATGCATGACGAAGAGCCGCTGCTCGATGGCCGTCGGCGCATCGTGGAAGGTCAACAGGTCTGGATAGTCATAGGCATAATCATCCGGTTTATCCAGCAGCCCCTCTTCATAGAGCCTGGCGATAATGCGGATCGCCTCCGCCATCAGATGGTCGATCTCGCGAATCGTTTCGTCGCCTTTCTCCATCTCGGCCAGGGCGAACTTCTCCGAATGGCAATCACTGCACACTGCGAGCAGTTTTGCCCGTTCCGCATCGAAGGCCTCCTGGGTCAGACGTGCCACGTCGTAGTCTACAACCACATTGATCCTGTCAGTTGGTAAACCAGTAATCGGATCAAGGACTCCGAGTGCTTTCAGAATAGTGACCTGGTCGGCCGCCCACTGCTCATCTTCAGGCAGGGGCAGACGCACGGCGAGGAAACCCCAGGGAGTGCGGTTTTCGTGGTTGCCGTCGACCAGATGGCAGTCCTGGCAGGTAGGGCCGGCTGCCTCTTCCGGTAACACACCCAGTTGTTTGAGGTCACTGCGCACGCCATGCTTGGAACTGGAATACATTTCCCATTGGGGATGGTCGAAACCCATGTGGCAAGTGCGGCAGGCCTGGGGTTGTTTAGCCTCTTCCTTGGAAAAGATATGCCGGGTATGGCAGACATCGCAGGAGGCCACGCCATAGTTCTCACCCGCATCTTTCAGTTCTTGAATCTCCTCTTCTGTCTTGAGCCCGATCTTGTGGCAGCCGCCGCAGCCCTTCAGGCCATCCACCAAGGTGCTCGGCAGTTGATGGGTGGTGGGCATGGCCTTGAGAACGCCCCAGGCCAGCGCATGCTTGCCTTTGCTGAACTGGGCCACCTGGTCACTGTGGCATTCGGCGCAGACCTCCGGGGTGGGAACGGCGGCTTCGTCCACATCCGCTTCTGTGGTGTGCTCCGAGCCATGACAATCGGCGCAGGAGACGCCGTCTTTGCTGTGCTCGCTCAATTCCCAGTCAGTGACAATGGTGGGGGTGACGGTTTTGTGGCAGTTGACGCATGACATGGCGGACTCATTGTCCTTTTTTTTGCCCTTGTCGTCGGATTTGCCTTCGCCTTTGTCAGCCAGGGCGGGAACAGAGAATAGCAGCGCAGCGATCAATATTAGTGCCAAACGTCTAATCATGACGGATCTCCTCGACTTCATTTGATTGTTTTTCGGTTTATCCAGGTGGCGGGACAGAGCCCGTCGGGAATCAATCTAGAGCCTGTTTGCTGGGAAGTAATTGATTAAGATCAGATCGAAATATCGTAAGTTGTTGTCATTATTCGGGAAATTACCTATTGCTGTATTGGTAATTCCGGATATTGGGGGTTTGATTAGTTGGTTCTTACTCAATATGATCGGCTGCCTGAATTGATCAGTTTCCAGGAGTGACTGAGTGCTTAAAATCAGCCTTTATATAATTACAACGATATCCTGTCTGGCTGGCCTGCTGCATATGACTCAGGTGTCTGCTCAGGAAGATGAACTGTTGAGCAATATCCGTCAATTGACTTTCGAGGGTCAGCGGGCGGGAGAGGGGTATTTCAGCGCCGATGGAAAGCAACTGATCTTCCAGTCAGAGCGGGATAGCGACAATCCCTTCTATCAGATCTATCTGATGGATCTTGAGAGCGGCGATGTGGATCGAGTCTCTCCCGGAGTCGGCAAGACCACCTGCGCCTGGATACATCCATCCAACCAGAAAGTGCTGTATGCCTCGACCCATGATGATCCGCAGGCGAGGCAGAAGATGCAGGCCGAGCTGGATTTTCGGGCCTCCGGACAACAGCGTCGCTACAGCTGGGACTATGATCCGAACTTCGAACTCTACGCCCAGGATCTGCAAACCGGTGAAATGCAGAATCTGACCGCAATCAGGGGTTACGATGCCGAGGCAGCCTACTCCCCGGATGGCCGGCAGATCGTGTTCGCCTCCAACCGCCTTGCCTACAGCACAGCGATGAGTCCTGAAGATGCGCAGCGGTTCGAGCACGACAAGTCCTTCATGATGGAGCTCTATCTGATGAATGAGGACGGGTCTGATCTGAAACGCCTGACCGATGCCCCCGGTTATGATGGCGGACCCTTCTTCAGCGCAGACGGCAAACAGATCACCTGGCGGCGTTTCTCCCTGGATGGCGCTACCGCCGAGATCTATACCATGGATCTTGCCACTGGGGTCGAGAAGCAGATCACCCGCAGCGGGGTGATGTCCTGGGCGCCTTATTTTCACCCCAGCGGGGACTATCTGATCTTCGCTTCCAACCAGCAGGGGTTCGCCAATTTCGAACTTTACATGGTGGACGCTGCGGGCCGGCAGGAGCCGGTGCGCGTCACCTATACCGATGGCTTCGACGGGCTGCCGGTGTTTTCCCCCGACGGCAAAAAGCTCTCCTGGACTTCGAAGCGCGGGACGGGAAACAAGAGCCAGATTTTTCTTGCCGACTGGAACCATGCCGAGGCAAGACGCAAGCTGGTCCTGGAGAGCGGTGAAACGCTGGTGGATGCGGGGTCCATCCTGGCGGACTTCAGTGTCACTGAAGATGACATCCTGGCTGATGATGTCCGCCTGCACGTGGAAAGGCTGGCGTCGGATGAGATGGAGGGACGCATGACCGGAACGCCAGGCGAGCACCGCGCCACTGGCTACGTGGCTTCAGTCTTTTCCCAGTTGGGGCTGACCCCGGGTGGTGACGGGGGCAACTACTTTCAGGAGTTTCCATTCACCGCCGGAGTGAAACTGGGCGAAAAGAACCACTTGCAGGTGCAGGGAATTGACGCTTCCGAAGCGATTGAGCTGAACCGGGACTGGCGGCCGCTCGCGCTTTCGCGTACCGGCCAGGTCGATTATTCCGAGATCGTTTTTGCAGGCTACGGCATAGTCGCGCCCGGTGTGGAAAACGTGCCCGACTACGACTCTTACGGCGAGCTGGATGTCACGGGCAAGTGGGTCATGGTGTTGCGTTTCCAGCCCGAGTCGGTCTCTGCGGAGTGGCGGCGGCATCTGGTGCACTATTCAGACCTGGCCTACAAGGCATCGGTGGCCAAGCGCCTGGGAGCGCTGGGTTTGATCGTGGTGACCGGTCCGAATGCCGAGGCGCGGGAGCGATTGGTGGAGTTGAAGTCGGATACCGCCAGTTCGTCCACTTCCATCGCCGGAGTCTCCATCAGCGATGCGCTGGCGGCGCGTCTGCTCGGCCAGGCAGGGAAGGATTTGCAGCAACTGCAGACCGAGCTGGACAAAGGCGAGGTGAGCGAAGGTTTTGTGGTTCCGGGCGTCAAACTGGCGGTGCATGTGGATCTCTCACGGGAGAAACGCAACGGGCGTAATGTGGTGGGGATTCTCAAGGCCGAGACCCCAACCGAGAAACCGCCGGTGATGCTGGGGGCGCATGTGGATCACCTGGGGCGGGGCGAGATATCGGGTTCGCTGGCCAGGGAGAGTGAACGGGGCAAGATTCACTATGGCGCGGACGATAACGCCTCCGGGGTGGCGGGGTTGCTGGAGAGCGCACAGTATCTCACCAGCCTGCACAAAACAGGACAATTGAACGCCAAGCGCGACATCTGGTTCATCGCCTGGTCAGGGGAGGAGCTGGGCACCCTGGGATCCTCCCATTTTGTCGAGCAGCTGGCGGGAAAAGCCGATCTGCAGGGCAAGGTGAGCGCCTATCTCAATATGGACATGATCGGGCACCTGCGGGACAAGGTCTATCTGCAGGGCGCGGGTTCCAGCAGTATCTGGTCGCGGGAGATAGAGCGGCGCAATGTGCCGGTCGGTCTGCCTGTCGCCACCAGTTCTGATCCTTATCTGCCAACGGATTCCACGCCTTTCTATATGCAGAGGGTGCCGGTCCTGAACGCCTTCACCGGCGCACATGAGGACTATTCAACTCCCAGGGACAAACCCCTGCAGTTGAATTATGAGGGAATACGCGACATTGCCCGGCTGATGTCCGGCATCACCCGATCTCTGGCCAGGGCCGATGCAGAGCCGGACTACCTGGAGGTGGAGCGTAAAAAGAGTGGTCTTTCGCGCAAGCATCTGCGGGCCTACCTGGGCACCATTCCCGCTTATGGGCAGGAAGATATCAAAGGGGTGAAGCTGCAGGGAGCGGTAAAGGGCGGTCCGGCGGAAAAGGCCGGGGTCAGGGAAGGGGACATCCTGGTGGCTCTGGCGGGGGTGGAGATCGAAACCATCCACGATTTCATGGGCGCCCTGGCCGGGCTCAAGGCGGGAGAGAAGACCCGGCTCACGGTGTTGCGGGACGGACAGCGGGTTGAGCTGGATGTGGTGCCGTCCTCCAGAGAATAGAGTCCGGCCAGCGAGCTAGACTGAATCTTTTTCAGGAGTGATGCGCTGGAGTGCGGGTCACCGCCCACACATCGACCCGCAATGCGCCAGCGCTCTTCAGCAGTTTGGCCACCTCAGAAGCCGTGGCCCCGGTGGTCACCACATCGTCCAGCAAGGCGATCGTCTTTCCTGCCACCGCGCCATGGAGCATGAAAGCCCGGCGCAGATTCTTCTGGCGCTGTTTGCGATCCAGCCCCGCCTGCGCAGGTGTGGAACGGGTGCGTTGACAGAGACTGGCGGCAACCGGCAGCCCGAAATGCAGCCCCACAGAGCGGGCTATCTCCAACGCCTGGTTATATCCTCTCTCTCGCAGACGCAGCCGGTGCAGCGGGACAGGCAGGATCAGCTGGGGCAGGGCTGCCTGTTGTGCTGCAAGCTGGTCACACAGCAGCTCAGCCAATAATCCGGCGTGGTTGAGTCGGCGATTGAACTTCAGCCGACTGATCAGCGGACCGGTCAGATGGTCGTACTCCAGGGCCGCGTAGCAGCGGTCGAACTCAGGGCGCTTCTGACTGCAGCGGCCACAGACCGAGTTGACTGGCGCGCCGGCAGGCAGAGGCAATGCGCAGATTGCGCAGGAATGCTTATTGTAGGGCAGGTTTTGGGCGCATGGGCCGCACAGGTCACGACCCTCATCGCCCGGCGCGCCGCACAGCAGACAGCGTCGGGGATAGAGAGCGTCCGGTAGTTTATTTATCCAGTTGTAAACCTGCATTGTCTTCCCTGGTTGACAGCTGGGCGCTGTTCTATACCATTGCCGAATCCGCAATCATCCTTGAGCCGTTTTTTTTCCATGAATGACACTATCTTACGCCATGACTGGGCGCTGCACGAGATCGAGTCGCTGCTCGGTCAACCCTTCAATGACCTGATGTTCCGCGCCCAGACCCTGCATCGCGCCCATTTCGATCCCAACCAGGTACAGGTCAGCAGCCTGCTCAGCATCAAGACCGGCGCCTGCGCCGAGGATTGCGGTTACTGTTCCCAGAGCGCCAGGCATGCCACGGGGCTGGAGGCGGAGAAGCTGATGCCCCTGGCGGATGTGGTGGAGGCCGCCGAGGCCGCCAAGGCGAAAGGGGCCAGCCGCTTCTGCATGGGCGCGGCCTGGCGCAATCCCACCGACAAGAACCTGCAGCGGGTGATTGAGATGGTGCAGGCGGTGCATGAGCTGGGCATGGAGACCTGCCTCACCCTGGGCATGTTGACCCAACCCCAGGCCGAGCGACTCAGACAGGCGGGGCTCGACTACTACAACCACAATCTCGATACCTCCCCGGAATTCTATGGCAATGTGATCACCACCCGCACCTTTGATGACCGCCTGCAGACCCTGTCCCATGTCAGGGATGCGGGGATCAGCGTCTGTTCCGGCGGTATCCTCGGCATGGGTGAGTCGCGCCGGGATCGCGCCAGCATGCTGCGGGAACTGGCGAACCTGCCCAGACATCCGGAGTCGGTGCCGATCAACATGCTGGTACAGGTGGAGGGCACCCCGCTGTTTGGTGCGGATGAGATCGACTCTCTGGAATTCATCCGCACCATTGCGGTGGCGCGCATCCTGATGCCGGAGTCCTATGTGCGGCTCTCCGCCGGGCGCACCGGGATGAGCGACGAGATGCAGGCGTTGTGTTTTCTGGCGGGGGCCAACTCCATCTTCTACGGCGAGCGGCTGCTCACCACCGACAATCCCGAAACCGATGCCGACCGGGCGCTGTTCGAGCGTCTGGGGCTGAGCATGGAGCAGCGTGTGGAGACTGAGGTCAAGGCCGCCAAGGTACCTTGCAGCAAGGCGGGCTAAGTGGCGCTGAAGCAGCTCGCAGCGGATCTGCAACAGCGCCATACCGCCCAGCTCTATCGCTCGCGCCGGGTGGTTGAGGGACCCCAGCAGCCGGAGCTGCTGGTGGATGGCCGTTGCATGCTGGCCTTCTGCAGCAATGACTACCTGGGGCTGGCGAATCATCCACAAGTCATCAAGGCGCTGCAGGCCGGCGCGGACCTCTACGGAGTAGGCAGTGGCGCCGCGCACCTGATCAGCGGCCATAGCCGGGCCCATCATGCCCTCGAGGAGGAGCTGGCGGAGTTTACCGGCCGTCCCCGGGCTCTGCTCTTCTCCACCGGCTACATGGCCAATCTGGGGGTGATCTCCGCCCTGTTGGGGCGCGGCGACAGCCTGTTTGAGGACCGCTTGAATCATGCCTCGCTGATCGATGCGGGCCTGCTTGCGCGGGCCAGGCTGAAGCGCTACCGGCATGCCGACATGCAGAGCCTGCAACAACAGCTCGGTGGCGCGGCGCAGGGTCGCAGGATGATCGCCACGGACGGGGTGTTCAGCATGGATGGGGATATCGCACCCTTACCGGAACTGGCCGCCCTGGCAAAGGAACACGATGCCTGGCTGATGGTGGATGACGCCCATGGGCTTGGTGTTCTGGGTGAAGGCGGCCGGGGGAGCTTGAGCCACTTCGGCTTAAACCATGACGCGGCGCCGGTGCTGATGGGCACCCTGGGCAAGGCCTTCGGCACCTTCGGCGCCTTTGTCGCGGGCAGTGAGGAGCTGATCGAGACCCTGATCCAGCAGGCCCGCAGTTACATCTATACCACCGCAACGCCACCTGCGGTAGCGGAGGCGACGCGGGTCAGCCTGCGCATTGCGCAACAGGAGTCCTGGCGGAGGGAGCGCTTAAATACGCTGATCGCCAGGTTTCGCCAGGCGGCGGTTCAGCTGGATCTGCCGCTGATGGCATCGGAGACCCCGATCCAGCCGCTGCTGGCGGGCAGTGCCGAGCGCGCCATGACCTGGAGCCGTCAGCTGGAGGCCCAGGGCATCCTGGCGACAGCCATCCGCCCGCCCACGGTGCCCGAGGGGAGCGCCCGCTTGCGCATCACCTTTTCCGCGCTGCATACCGATCGCCAGGTCGACTGCTTGCTGGACGCCCTGGCAAAACTGCCGAGGGAGTCGGCGTGACGCTGGCGGTTAAAAGCATGGGGCAGGGCGGCCCAGATCTGGTGCTGCTGCACGGCTGGGGGATGAACTCGGCGGTGTGGGGTGATTTCGCAGACCAGCTTGCAGAGTGCTATCGCCTCTGGCTGATCGACCTGCCGGGGCATGGTGAGAGCGGCTATGCCGGGGAGCGGGAGCTGGCGGAGTGGTCACGGGCCTGCCTGGCGGTTGCGCCGCAGCAGGCCATCTGGATCGGCTGGTCGCTGGGCGCCGAGATCGCGCTCCAGGCGGCTCTGCTGGAACCGGACAGCATCAGCGCGGACTGCTCAGCCTCTGCGGAACGCCGCGCTTCGCCCAGGCCGATGACTGGCCGGCTGCGATGGCGGAACAGACCCTGGAGCAGTTCATCAGCGCCTCACGCCTCGATCACCGGAAGACCCTGGAGCGGTTTCTGGCGCTGCAGGTGCGGGGCAGTGAGCAGGCCCGGGAGAGCCTGCGGAACTTGAAACAGCAGCTGAGACTGAAGCCGGACCCTAATCCGGAGGCCCTGGATGCCGGTCTTGGCCTGCTGAAGACGGTTGATCTGCGCAACCAATTAGCGCAACTCACCTGCCCGATGGGCTGGCTGTTCGGCGAGCGGGATACCCTGGTCCCGGCGGGCGTCGCGGAGAACCTGCGGGGCTGGATGCCTGACGCGCAGACAGCGGTCATTGGGGGTGCAGCCCACGCCCCGTTTCTGTCACATATGAATCAAACAGTCGGAGCTATGGTAACATGCTGGAGCGGTTCGATGCAGCCGAATAATCATCCTTCAATCATCGACAAGCGTCAGGCAAGGCGGTCTTTCGAGCGCGCCGCCGCCGGTTATGACGCGGTCGCGGTGCTGCAGCGGGAGACCGCGAAGCGGATGCTCGAACGGCTCGACTATATCCAGCACTCACCGGGGGTGATTCTGGATGTGGGGGCGGGCACCGGCGAGGCGACGCTTTCCCTGGGCAAGCGCTATCGCAAGGCCAGGACCATTGCCCTCGATTTTGCCCTGCCGATGTTGCAGCAGGCGCGCAAGCGGGGTTCCTGGCTGCGCCGTCCGCGCTGCATCTGCGGCGATGCGGAACAGCTGCCGCTGGCGGATCACTCGGTGGACCTGATCTTCTCCAATGCGGCGTTGCAGTGGTGCAATGACCTGGAGGCCACCTTCCAGGAATTCATGCGGGTGCTGCGGCCTGAGGGCCTGTTGATGTTCTCCACTTTCGGTCCCGAGACCCTGGCTGAGCTGCGGCAAAGCTGGGCTGCGGTGGATGGCAGGCCCCACGTCAGTCCGTTTCCGGACATGCACGATATCGGCGATGCGATGCTGCGCGCCGGTTTGTTCAACCCGGTGGTGGATGTGGACCGCATGTCGCTCACCTATGCGGATGTGCCGGGCCTGATGCGGGACCTCAAGACCCTGGGGGCGCACAACGTCACCGCGGGACGGCAGCGCGGCCTCACCGGCAAAGGGCGCCTCAAGGCAATGTTTGAGGCCTATGAGCAATTCCGCATCGACGGTCGGCTGCCGGCCAGCTACGAGGTGGTCTATGGACATGCCTGGGCGCCCCGGCAATTCACCCGGGATGGGGTGACCGCCATTCCCCTGGAATCCCTCGGCCGTCTGTGATGACTGCCGGGTTTTTCATCACCGGCACGGACACCGGCTGCGGCAAGACCGAGGTCACCCTGGGGCTGATGTACAAACTGCAACAGGCCGGGTTCAATGTGCAGGGCTTGAAACCTGTCGCGGCGGGCGCCGAGCAGACCCCCCAGGGCCTGTGTAACGAGGATGCGTTGCGCATCCAGCAACAGTGCAGCCTGGAGATCCCCTATCAACAGGTCAATCCGTTTGTCTATGCCCCGCCGATTGCCCCGCATCTGGCCGCCGAGGAAGCGGGGCGCGATATCGATATAGCTGTCATTATGAGCGCCTTCTGGCAACTTGTCGGGAAGTCAGATCAGGTGATCGTCGAAGGCGCCGGGGGCTGGCGCGTGCCCATCGGGGGTGACATGACGCTGGCTGACCTGGCGGTGATGCTGAACCTGCCGGTGATCCTGGTGGTGGGAATGAAGCTGGGGTGTATCAACCATGCCATTTTGACCGCCGAGAGTATCCGTCAGGCCGGGCTGACATTGCACGGCTGGGTCGCCAACCAGATCGATCCCGACATGCAGGCCCGGGAAGGTAATCTCAAGACCCTGCGCCAGTGGCTGCCCGCGCCCTGCCTGGGCGAGATCCCCTATCTTGAACAGCCGACACCGGAACGGATCGGCGGTTATCTGGTGGATTTAAACAAGGGTTGTAAGTAACCGATGATTCCACACTATCCGTAGCTGTGGCTTTTGCACCTGTAATTACGTCCCGGTTCATTGACCGCTATTAAACGCAGCGGAAGGATGGGTGCAGCGCCTTGTCAGGTTTCTGTATCCGGTTGCAGGGTTATGACGACATTTCCCTTCTTGTGGCCTTTTTCCACATACCGGTGAGCCTCGACTATCTGCTCCAATGGATAGCTTCTATCGATGACCGATTTAAGCTTTCCATCTTCAATAAGCCTTTTGAGGAAAATTAAATCATCGGTTCTATAGCTTGCCACCAAAGAGATGACTTGCTGGTTGCTGGTCAGTGAAGTCCATAGCCCGCGAAGCTGTTCTCTAAGCGTAGGGTTGGCTAACAGGTAGCGGCCATTCTGCTGCAGCAAGTCTTTACTGCGTGAAAACGGGCTCTTGCCTATGGTGTCGAAGATCACATCATAGGTCTCTCCGTTACGGGTGAAATCCTCTTGCGTGTAATCGATGACCTTATCGGCGCCCAGTGATTTCACCAGCTCAATATTCGAGGTGCCGCATACCGCGGTAACGTCTGCGCCAAAGACCCTGGCGAGTTGTACCGCAAAGGCGCCTATGCTGCCGGTGCTGCCATAGATCAGGACTTTTTCTCCAGGCTGGATATTGCCTCTTCTGAGAAAATGTAGTGCGTTGAGTCCCCCGACAGGAACGGCGGCGGCCTCCTCATAGCTCATGTTGGCAGGTTTTAAGGCCACCGATGCATCTTCAGGCAGGCATCTGTATTCGGCATAGGCGCCAAAACCAGCGCCGATCGGCGCAAAAACCGGGTCACCTGCTTTGAACAGCTTTACCTCTTTGCCGGTTGATTCGACGACCCCGGCCAACTGCTGGCCTAATATTTTGATTCTTGGCTTGATGAGACCAAAATACAGACGCAAGGGCAGCCAGAGATAATTATGAATCTGGTATCTGCGGGCTTCACAGTCCCCGGTTTCGACGGTTGTCGCAAGGATTCGTATCAGTACTTCATTGTCCCTGGGAACGGGTTTATCCACCTCTTGGAGTTGCAGAACCTCCGGAGGCCCGTAGTCTGTCCATACCATTGCTTTCATCAGGCTTGCCCTATAGTGATAATGATTTTTCCCTTGACCTGTCCTGTTCCAAAATACCGGAGTGCATCCGGAACTTCATTCAGCGGGTAGCGCCGGTCTATCACAGGAATGACTTTGCCGGTTTCAAACAGCTTTATCATATCATCCAGGCCCTTGTTTGCTTTGTGCAACAGGAGCCCCATTTTCTTACTCGTGGTGATTGAGATCCATGGCCCCAGGAACAGCAGCCGGTTCACCAGGGCCGAGGAACCTCCGACCATGACAAACACTCCTCTGGGGCTCAATGCACGCTGGTAATCTGAAACCGAACGATCGGCCACAACATCGATAATCCGGTCGTAACGTTGTCCAGTTTTGGTAAAGTCCTTTGTGTGTAATCGATAACATGGTCAGCACCGGTTGAGCGCATCACGTCCAGTTTGTCCGTGCTGTCCACCCCCGTCACTTCAGCGCCGAATGATTTCGCCATCTGCACGCCAAGCGTACCTACGCCACCGCCTGCACCGTTGAACAGAACCTTTTGTCCCGGCTGAACCTGTCCTTTATAACGCAGCGCCTGCAGGGCGAGAAGTCCCGCTTGAGGAAAGGCCGCTGCCTGCTCGAATGTCATGCTGGTGGGTTTCAATGCCAATGCATTAGCAGGCGCACAGAGATATTCGGCAAAGCCGCCCCAGCCACACCGGGATAAGTCCCCGAACACCTCATCACCCGGCTGAAACTGTTTTACGCCTTTCCCAGCCGCTTCAACTCGGCCCGCGATGTCACAGCCGAGAATATTGATTTTCCTGGGTTTGAAAAGCCCAAACGCCAGGCGGTTGGCGAACGGTGTGCCTCTCAGGAGTTCCCAGTCCCATGAATTGACGGATGCCGCCTGAACCTTGACCAAGACTTCATTGTCCCTGGGAACAGGCTTTGCCACCTCTTTCAAATCAAGAACATCGGGGAACCCATATTTTTCGAATACGACGGCTTGCATAAGGTTTCTCCGCTATGGTTATTGCCTCGGTTGGGAGCCCTTGAAGAAGGTCTGGTCTTGCGGATTGCATCCGATCAAAGTTGAGTCAGGCAAGAAACAAGACTTTCTCCCGGTATTTTTGTTGGCTGTGACCAGTATTAAGTATTAACTCCATGGGGATAAAGCGAATACCATTGCCAGCCTTTTGACCCTCAATGCCTTTAAATCTGATCCTGTAATAGGAAGTAAATGCATTGGGTGAAGAATTTACGGTTATTCTTTGACGATACGTTTTTCGTCTCCGACATATTTCAGCTGACCTTAAAGAGTGTTCTTGCGATTCCTTTACGTTATGTGATTTTTCAGCAAACAGTAAGTTATGTGGCTATTCTCGTGCATCTCAATAACACCGATAATTCTTCCTTCAAACGCTGCCAGTTTAAAAAAATTTTCCTGCCCTTAAACCGATCTGCAAAAACTCTTGCACTTCGCCTCCGCATAATCCAGGGTAGGGTGAACCGCCTTCCGTAGATGATTGGGCTGGACCAGTTTCCAATGCCGTTTAGTCATTAGATTCTTCTACTGAGGGTAGTCTGTAAATAAAAACCTGTTTGGATATTCCAAAAAGAATTCAGAACCGCTAGGCTTCACAGTCTGGGTGATCGAGAGGGGGAAATCATAATATGGACAAAGAGTTGCAAGATAATTTTCAGCGTTTTGAGATTCTCCATGACATGACGATGCAGCTGATGCTGGGGCAATACCATCTATATGAAGCGCTGATCGGTTCGCTGCTTGAGAGCGGGGCGGTCGACATTCCAACGTTTCACGAGCATCTGCAGGCGGCACAGGCCAAACTAAAGAAAAAGGGTGTACTCGAAGATGAACGCCTGTTTGTAGATAGTTGGCTTGAGCAACTGGATGAAGCACTGGGTTTGTCGAATTCACCCCGTCCCAGTTGGTTCCGGGGGGTAATTCCCGGCGATAAGACCGAAAACCGAGAGCCAAACAACTAAGTGTGTTAGGCCGCATGATCCACCTCAGGCGGAGTTCAGTTCTGTCCAGAACCCGCCCAGTTCAACTTGGTCGACGTTTCAACAAATTATTTTCCCGGTTCTGAGTTTTGAGTTACCAGGCGGGTCTGGAAATCGAAATTTGAGATGGGTAATACAAATAACGCTATATCAATCGAGTCTGACCCCTTTGATGTTACCGGTTCTGAGCTTTGAGTGACCAGGCGGGTCTGCATATCGAAATTTGAGATGGGTAATACAAATAACGCTATATCAATCGGACAACTCTCACCCCTTAGAAATTTTTTGCCGGGTCATCGACGTGCCCTGCATGATATTACCGATCCGCTACGACGGCCTAACGGAGAAGGCTGCACGCTGGAGCGATCGTGGACAGATTGAATGGCGTCCGCTGCTAGCCCATGGTCACGCAACGTTACTGACATCCAAATCTCTGAGGAGTCCCATTGGTCTGAAGGTCAATTTAACTAAGCTGTTGCAGGTGGACTACTTTCTCGTCACCTTTCGACCTTACCGGAGCGCTGGCTCAATTAGGCCTGGAATACATCAAACGGCAATTCTATGCCGACATTTTCCGGGCTGCCAGCCAGACCCTCAAACAAGTTTGGTGTAGGCCCAAACATCTGGGGGGGAAGATCGGTATGACCGCGGACCTGCACACCCATAGTCGAAGACAGACCTACCACCCCCATTTCCATGTGGTGGTACCCGATGCGGAGTTGATTAGAAAACAAAGCATATTTAAACACATTGCGCTACCAATATCTGTTCAACTGTTTGCGCTTCCAACGTCTTTCGTGGCAATCCGGCCACATCCTACAGATTGCCGTCGGTTGGCAAGCACGCACCACGAGTACACCGAAGGAGCTGCCCGTGGCTGGACTGGATCGGCATGCGGGCCGTGGAAAATCAGCTCTGAAAGTATCTGTCACACTTTAGGGGGTGTGGAACAGAGTCCAATATTCTCGTTTGACCAACGGACTGACCTTCAACATGTCAGATGACGGAGACAAGGGCGAGATTCATCACTTGAAGTCGCTGCGAGGTGCGGATTTTCATCGCGGGTCATTCGAGCATCTCCTATTGCTGAGCTTTCATCGGGTCAGAGACTACGGCTTTCTGCACCTGCAAGTGCCTCGCGTGAGGCCCACTGATCGAACAGATCTTCAAGTGGTGCTCAATACCAAAGGTGCCCAGGGAACGACCCGCATTTTGCGTTCGGCTGCGGTGGAAAGAAGGATTGTCTATCTAATATCTATCCAGGACAGGATAGAAAATACTCCAGACGTCGGCCCATGGACCACCTATAGCAGCGGACGTCATGTTTGGTACAGGCGGAATCGCGGGTCAGGGCGAACTGATGCCTGTAATGGGCTCAAACTTCCTATGTCTGAAAGCGCCTAAAGAGAGGACAAAATGAGGGGATGAAAACAAATAATATACCTCTGATTATGAAGCCATTTCCACGACGAACGACCTCCTATTCTTAGGCCCTGCAGGGGATCCCGAATAAACTCTCTATAGCTACTAAAGTGATATTGAGAGTCCTCGGTCTTTGTTGCAACTACAGGGATGAGATCGTGAGTTCGCTCGCATCTGCACGGCTATCCTTATTCGTTAGAGCTTTTTCTTCCACATTTGCATAGGCGTGATTTTGGTAGCTCGATAATTTTGCTTTACACTCGTCGGACTGATTTCTTCAGATCCTGGGACAGTAATGCTGAGTTCATAATACCGATCATTGTCTTTATCAATTCATCCACTCTTTACGCGTTCAGCCCAGACTATACTATGTTGGTATCCAGTGAAAGGTATCAAATTACAATTATTGCCTATTCTCCTGGCAGGGTTTTCTTGAATAATTTCCAATGACACAAAAGCCTTCGTCGTTGCCTCCAAGGTTAAATGATTCTTCTCGTCAAGAACCGCAGCTAGGACATGGCTTTTATGCATTCGACTAGAAGATCGTCAGCCGAAACGAGTATACATTCTGTGATGTCCAGGAATTATTCATGCATTTACCTTCAAGCCCTAATAGATAGACCCCAAATCTGGGGTGTTATAACACGCCAAATCCGGGGTATAACCCCAGGCTCGTGAATATAAGTACTTGAATGTTATAGGATCGCCTGTCAAAAAACGACAAATATTCACTGCGTGGATTATCCCATGAAACAGGTATTAAACTCTGTCTGATCGGGAGCATTGGGTTCGCTGCTATGCGCTTCAGCAGCAGAAGAGTGCTGGGTGATGAATTTGATGATTGGCTGATTCGGTCACTGTCCATGTAGTGCGCTCTTCCTGAATCCTGCGGATGGGATTGGATCTATTCTAGTTCAATTAAACCGGACCAGGGAACAATTGGGTCGGATGCCGGCAACGATTGATCTCTGGTCCGGTTTTCCGCTTCGCCGTGAGTGGCGAAAGCCCAGCTTGGGTAGGATGTGGTGAGTGTCGCGAACCGCATCGTTCGAGTCTGTATATTGAGGATGGAGATACATGACCCGAGATATGTCGCTTAGCCAACTCCCATTTTCACAAGGCGGAACTCAACCTGTTCTGTTGAGGCTCCGCCTTATGATTTGGGTTAACAATATTCAGGTCGTCAGGCTGATTCAGAAACGATGGATGTAGCCCACATTGATTGAATCGAGCGTGTAATCAATATCGTTTTCTGATCCGTCCATGTAGCGCATATATTCCAGATTCACCCCATTCCTGCTGTTTCCATAGATTTCAACGCCAACACCATAGGCAAGCGCCGTATCGGTATCACTGACCGAATCGCTATAGTGGTCTAAATTGAGTTGTGCGGTAAATTTTGCGTGTGTGACGCCAATAAGTCCGTAAATTCGGGCCTTTGGATCGAATAAGAAGAGATTGCCGCGCGCATAGATGTCCAACAAAATATTCTATGCCGGTATCGATCCCTAAATAATCGTCGTCATTTGTCAGGCCGGCCTGGGCTTCGATTGCCAAGTAGTTATTGAATTCATGTCCAACCCGCAGCGCTCCCCCCTCTACTTCAAATTCAAAATTCGTTTGATCTTCCTGGTAGTCCATAAAGCTGGCGTGTATGCCAACGTAGTTTTTTCCTTCTATGCCGGAGCTGTCTGCAAACCATTCATTTGCTTCGGAATATATGGGGAAAGATAAAAATAAAGATAGGATCAGGTATTTGAACTTCATCTGCTAACTCCATGTTATGACTTCGAAAATGAAATCTAGAGCATAAATTGGCAGAAAGCCAGCTTGAATACACCAAATTCAGACATGAATGGTGTTGAGCTATTTCAGGGAGGGGAAATATAAGCCAAATAGAGCTGGGCTTGAGTGTTGCCCAGCTCTATTTTTTTAGTATCGATGTCAGCTTCGGTGTTGCGAACTGCATCATGCATCGCAGGATGCGGTTCGCAACGCTCACCGCATCCTACAATTTTTATCAGGCGGCGAGCTGCGACTTGAGCTTCTGCATGGCGCTCTTTTCGATCTGGCGGATGCGTTCCGCTGATACGCCATATTGGTCCGCCAGTTCGTGCAGGGTCGCCTTCTGGTCACCCAGCCAGCGGGCTTCCAGAATGGCCCGGCTGCGCGTGTCGAGGTCATCCATGGCTCCCAGCAGCTGGGACTTCATCTGCTCTTCGCTGTCCGTCTTCTCAAGCTGGATGGAGGGTTCCATGCGCATGTCGGCCAGGTAGCCGGCGGGATGCGCCACATGGGTCTCTTCGTCTTCCTGGTTGGGGCCGTCGAAGGCAATATCCTGGCCTGACAGACGGGATTCCATCTCCATCACCGTTTCCGGTTTGACCCCCAGGTCTTCCGCTACGCCATCGATCTCCTGCCTTGGAAAACCAGCCGAGGCGTTTCTTGGAGCTGCGCAGGTTGAAGAAGAGTTTGCGCTGGGCCTTGGTGGTGGCGACTTTGACGATGCGCCAGTTCTTCAGGATGTATTCGTGAATCTCCGCTTTTATCCAGTGCACGGCAAAGGAGACCAGGCGCACTCCCATGTCCGGGTCGAAGCGCTTCACGGCCTTCATCAGGCCGATGGTGCCTTCCTGCACCAGATCGGGCAGCGCCAGACCATAGCCGGAGTAACCTCTGGCGATGCGCACCACAAAGCGCAGGTGTGACATGACCAGCGTTTGGGCGGCTTGCAGGTCCTGGTTATCGCGCAGCTTGACGGCGAGGTCGTGCTCTTCCTCTGCACTCAGGACGGGCAGCTGAAAGGCCGCACTCATGTATGCGTCTATGCTGCCGGTAGGCAGCGTTGTAGAAAGTGCAAGTTCCTTGCTCATTGAATACCCCAATAAATTGATTACAACTGAATGTTAGCACTCCTGTCTGGTGAGTGCCAATCTCTGCAGATATGACCGAGGGGTGGCGTTAAAAGTTCAGCTGGGCTGGATAGTGCTCAAATGCCGGCTGACGGCGAGCCAGGAGCCGCCAAGCCCCAGTCCGGCGCTCCCGCTCAGCAGTCGGAGAACACTCCCCGGGTCGAGGGCGGAAAGATCGAAGGCGCTCTGGTAGAGGCTGGCGAGATTGGAGATGGGACCGCTCAGCAGGCTGATGGAGATCGCCACCATCAACCAGGCGATCACGCCGCCAAACAGGCCATACCAGAATCCGGTATAGAGAAAAGGTCGGCGAATGAAGGCATTGGTGGCGCCGATCAGTTTGGTGATCTCGATCTCGGCATGCCGGTTCTGGATCTCCAGGCGGATGGTGTTGCCGACAATCAGCAGCACCGCCAGCCCCAGCAGGCTGGCCAGCACGAACACGCCGCGCTGGGCAATCTGGGTGATCGCCTGCAGGCGGCGCACCCATTGCAGATCGAGCTGCACGATATCCGCCTCCGGCAGCAGGCCCAGTTCACGCACCAGCAGTTGGGCGCTTTCCGGCGTACTGAAGGCGGTTTTCGGCTGGATCACCAGCAATGCCGGCAGGGGATTGCTGTTCAGCGCCTGCAGCGCCTCGCCGAAGCCACTCAGACGGCGAAACTCTTCCAGGGCCGCGGCCTTGGTGATCAGCTGGATGCTCTCGATGCGCTGGTGCAGCTTGAGGGTGTCGGTCAATTCGGCGGCCCGCTGATCATCGATCTCCTGCTTGAGAAACAGCGAAATGGTCGCGCCGCTCTCCCAGCCACCGGCCACATGCTGCAGATTATCCAGCAATACGTGCAGAGCGATGGGCAGCGCCAGGGCGATGCCGATCACTGCGGAGGTCATCAGGGTGGAGAGGGGAAGATGCACCAGCCGGCCGAGGCTGGACAGGGCCACCTGGGCATGCCGTTGCAGCCAGATATGCGGGCGGAAGCCGATGCGGCGCCGGGAGCGGTTGGCGCTCATTGGGCCGGCCTCTGCTTCGGACTGTCGCCAACCAGTTGTCCATTGCTCAGGGTCAGGATGCGCTTACCCATGCGGGTGATCAGGTCGATGTCATGGGTGGCGACCAGCAGCGTGACCCCCACCTGGTTGAACTGGGAAAACAGCTCCATGATCTCTTTGGAGAGTTCCGGGTCGAGGTTGCCGGTGGGCTCGTCGGCCAGCACCAGGGGTGGCTTGCTGACCACCGCGCGGGCGATGCCGACCCGTTGCTGCTCACCGCCGGAGAGGGTCATCGGCGCCTCTTTCTCCTTGTTCAGCAGGCCTACCTTGTCCAGCGCGGCCCGCACCCGGCGGCCGATCTCTTTGTGTCCCATGCCTGAGACCACCAGGGGCAGCGCGACATTGTCGAAAACCGTGCGGTCGTTGAGCAGCCGATGGTCCTGGAAGATCATGCCGACTTCCCGGCGGTGATAGGGGACCTGGCTGTTCTTCATACGGGTCAGGTTGTTTCCGTTGACATGCACCTGCCCCCCGCTGGAACGCTCCAGCAGGCCGATCAGCTTCAGCAGCGTACTCTTGCCGGCGCCGGAATGGCCTGTCACAAAAACCATCTCCTCCGCTTCGATCCGCAGATTGACATTGCTCAGCCCGGTGCGGCCGCCTGGATAGCGTTTGCTGACATTGTCAAAGTGAATAATCGGCATTTTGAACAGGTTTTGTCTTGGTTAACCACAGAGAGCACAGAGGACACAGAGGTGTATGGTTTGGTGGGTTAGTACCAGAACCCCTTCTTCCTTGAGGGGGAAGGTTGGGATGAGGGTGTTAGCTGACGTCAGCTTTGCTCCTGATCTCCCCCCAGCAGGGGGGAGTAACCCTAGAATCATTAAAACTCTGTGCTCTCTGTGGTTGAAAAATATCAAAATCGGCTTATTGCCCGAACAGCGCATCCACGAACTCCTTGGCATCGAATTCACGCAGATCTTCGATGGATTCACCGATGCCGATGAAACGGATCGGCACCTTCACCTTTTCGGCAATCGCGAAAATCACCCCGCCTTTGGCGGTGCCGTCCAGTTTGGTGATGACGATTCCGGTCAAGCCAACCGCCTGATTGAACTGCAGCGCCTGATTCACCGCATTTTGACCGGTGCCGGCATCCACCACCAGGAGCACTTCATGGGGTGCGGCGGGGTCGATCTTTTTCATCACCCGGGCGATCTTCGACAGTTCGTCCATCAGGTTGGTCTTGGTGTGCAGACGTCCTGCGGTATCCGCAATCAACACATCGACATTGCGCGCGGTGGCGGCCTGCAGACCATCGAAGATCACCGAGGCGGAATCGGCGCCGGTGTGCTGGGCAATCACCGGGACGCTGTTGCGTTCACCCCAGGTCTGTAACTGCTCGACAGCCGCCGCGCGAAAGGTGTCTCCGGCGGCGAGCATCACGCTATCGCCCTCGAGCTGAAACTTGCGCGCCAGTTTGCCGATCGTGGTGGTCTTGCCCGCGCCGTTGATGCCCACCATCAACACCACCAGCGGTTTATCGGAGTCGGTTGGGGCGACTGGCGGGTTGCAGCTGTCGAGTATCTCCAGCAGCTGCTGTTTGAGAATGCGGCTCAGCGCCTCCGGATCGGCCAGCTCCTTGCGCCTGACCCGGGCGGTGAGGTCATTGATAATGCGGCTGCTGGCATCCACCCCGACATCAGCGGTGATGAGCAGGGTTTCCAGCTCTTCAAGCAGGTCGTCATCGATGTTTTTACGGCCCAGAACCAGGTTGGCAAGTCCGTCGCTGAAGCTGTGTCGGGTGCGGGAGAGACGTTCTTTCAGACGCCGGAACATACCCTGTTTTTCCTGCGCCGAGTGCTCAGGGTCCAGGGGCTGTATCCGGGGCCTGTTTGTTTCGTTTTCTGAATCCGAACATCTTGCTACTGGTAGTTTGAGTGGAACTCTATCAAAATCACGCGCTCATATTCTTCTGTTTGGAGATGGCCGCAGAGTTCAGCGGGCTGTCCACCATTGATCGGACATTCTACAAGTCGGCAGTGCACTTTGAAACGGGATTTTCCCGGAACGGTTGGCTGCGGCAAAAATGAGGGTACTTTGGGAATGAAGCGAATAATTATAAGTCTGGCCCTGGCCTTGGCTGGCGTCGCCAGCAGCCTGACGGCAGGAGTGCTGGAAACCCGGCTGGATAATGGCATGAAGGTGATTGTCAAACAGGACCTGCGGGCGCCTATCGTGGTCACTCAGGTCTGGTACAAAGTGGGATCCAGCTATGAACACGGTGGTGTGACCGGGGTGTCCCATGTGCTCGAACACATGATGTTCAAAGGCACAGAGAAACATCCGCCGGGTGAATTTTCCCGCATCATCGCCGCCAACGGCGGCAGCGAGAACGCCTTTACCGGACGTGATTACACCGCCTATTTCCAGACTCTGGCGAAAGATCGCCTGCCGGTGGCCTTCGAACTGGAGGCGGACCGCATGCGTAATCTGCTGCTGCCGGAAGAAGAGTTTCTCAAAGAGGTCGAGGTGGTCAAGGAGGAGCGCCGCATGCGCACCGAGGACAAGCCCAACTCGCTGACCTATGAGCAGTTCAACGCCGGCGCCTACGAGGCTTCGCCCTACCGGATCCCGGTAATCGGCTGGATGTCGGACCTGGATGCGATGCAGGCGGATGATCTGCGTGACTGGTACCGCAAGTGGTACGCCCCGAATAACGCCACCCTGGTGGTGGTGGGCGATGTCGATCCGGAGCAGGTGGTGGAACTGGCTAAAAAATACTTTGGTCCGCTGAAGCCGGAACAGATCAGTGAGCCGAAACCAAGAACCGAGCCTGCACAACGGGGCGCCAAGCGCTTCATCGTCAAGGCCCCGGCGCGTCAGCCCTATGTGATCATGGGATACAAAACCCCGGTTATCGGCAAGGCGGATATGGACTGGGAACCCTACGCGCTGGAGATGCTTTCCAGCGTGCTCGACGGCGGCAGCAGTTCACGACTCAGCCGCAGTCTGATTCGCGGCAGTCAGGTGGCGGCCTCCGCGGATGCGGATTACAGCGCTTTTTCCCGCCTGCCTGGCATGCTGACCCTGGATGCCACCCCAACCCCCGGCAAATCGATTGCGCAGATCGAGACGGAGCTGCGCGCCGAGGTCGAGCGCTTCAAGCAGGAACTGGTGAGTGAAGAGGAGATGGAGCGGGTGCGTAACCAGGTCATCGCCTCCAAGGTCTACGAGAAGGATTCGGTGTTCTATCAGGCGATGCTGATCGGTCAGTTGGAAACCATCGGCCTGGACTGGCGTCTGGCGGATGAGTATGTGGAGCACCTGAAAAAAGTGACCCCTGAGCAGATTCAACAGGTGGCAAAAAAGTACCTGACGGATGACAATCTGAGTGTCGCGGTTCTGGAGCCGCTGCCGATTCAAGAAGGGCAGTCAGTCAAGCGTTCAGTTGGAGGTCATCATGGTTCTTAAGCGTCTAGGAATGCGGCTTTCGCTGCTCCTCTGTCTGTTTTTGCCGCCGCAAATCCTCCTCGCGGGGCCGGCGATTCAAAGCTGGCAGACAGCCAATGGCGCCAAAGTGCTGTTCGTCCCCGCTCCGGAACTCCCCATGCTGGATGTGCGGGTGGTTTTCGATGCCGGCAGCGCCCGGGATGGTGATCAGCACGGGGTGACCTCTTTCACCAATACCTTGCTTTCCCAGGGTGCGGCCGATTGGAGCGCCCAGCAGATTGCAGAGCGGCTCGAGGATGTGGGCGCCAAGCTGGAAGTGGGGTCATTACGCGACATGGCCTGGGTTACGGTAAGGACCCTGACTGAACCTAAGGCGCTGGCCACCGCCCTGGAGACCATGGCGGCAGTGATCGGCGCAGCCGCGCTTTGCCGCAGAGGATGTGGAGCGGGAGCGGCAGTCGATACTCGCCAGTCTGTTGCGGGATGAGCAGTCTCCGGGGACTATCGGTAGTAAATTACTCTATAAAAAGGTCTATGGGGAGCATCCCTATGCAGTTGATCCGGAAGGCACCAGAGAATCGGTGCAGGCCATCAAACGGGAGGATCTGATTGCCACGCACAAACGCCTCTATGTGGCGCGCAATGCTGTGGTGGCGATCGTGGGTGCGGTGGAGCGCAGTCAGGCGGAGTCGATCGCGGAATCAATCACCGGGAAACTGCCCGCCGGCGAACATGCCCCGCCACTGCCGGAGGTGAAGCCGCTTACCGGGGCGCTCGAGGAAAAGGTCGAGTATCCTTCAACCCAGGCCCACCTCATGCTGGCCCAGCCGGGCATGAAACGGTCTGATAAAGACTATTTCGCCCTGTATGTGGGTAACCACGTGCTGGGTGGCAGCGGCCTGGTGTCGATCCTCAGCGAAGAGGTCCGGGAAAAACGCGGTTTGAGTTACAGCGTCTACAGCTATTTCATGCCGATGCGCGAGCCTGGCCTGTTCCAGTTAGGGCTGCAGACCAAAAATTCCCAGGCAGCGGAGGCGCTGCAGGTGCTCAGGGAGACCCTGCAGCGGTTTGTCGAAGAGGGTCCAAGCGCGGAGCAACTGCATGCCGCCAAGCAGAATATCACCGGCGGCTTCCCGCTGCGCATCGCCTCGAACAGTAAGATTGTGGAGTATCTGGCGGTGATCGGTTTCTATGATCTGCCGCTGGACTACCTGGATACCTTCACCGGCAAGGTGGAGGCGGTGACCGCAGAGCAGATTCGGGATGCCTTCAAGCGCAGGATAGATCCGGACCGGATGGTGACCGTACAGGTGGGAAGAGTGACTGACTGACCGCCAATGCCGGGCAAAAGCCTGAACCGGGTGCGCATTATCGGCGGCAGCCATCGGGGACGTAAACTGGATTTCCCCGAATTGCCTGGACTGCGTCCTACCGGCGATCGGATAAGGGAGACCCTGTTCAACTGGCTGCAACCCTGTATTCAGGGCGCCCGCTGTCTCGATCTGTTTGCCGGCAGCGGAGCACTGGGCCTGGAAGCGGCATCCCGGGGCGCCAAAGAGGTGGTCATGCTGGATGCCGCGCCACAGGTGATCAGGCAGCTTGAAGCGCACAAAAAATCACTTGCGACTGGAGCAGGTCAGGGTGATCCGGGCGGATGCCATGAACTGGCTGGATGATCAGCCCCGGCCGTTTGATGTGGTCTTTATCGATCCGCCATTCAGCGCCAATCTGCTCATCAGGGTCTGTGAAAAACTCTACCAAACGGCTGGCTGGCCGAGGGCGCCAGGATCTACCTCGAAGACGATGCCGGCCGCGCATTTACCGGCTTGCCCCGGGCTTGGGAGTTATTGAAAGAGCAACAAGCCGGACAGGTCAGGTTCGGTCTGGCGCGCTGCTGATAATTGTCATTTAGTCGCTGTGCATCTGCTACTATTATGCTTTTGCAAAATTCAGTGGTGCTATGCCGACAGTCGTCTATCCGGGTACTTTTGACCCGATTACCAATGGTCATAGCGATCTGATCGCCAGGGCCGCCGAGTTGTTCGGCAAGGTGATCGTGGCGGTTGCCGTGAATCCCGGAAAAAACCCGGCATTTGATCTGCAGCAGAGGGTGGCTCTGGCGCAGGTGGTTTTGGGTGAGATTGAGAATGTCGAGGTTCGTGCGTTTGACAACCTGTTGGTGGATTTTGTCAGGCAGTGTGGGGCGGGCGTGATTCTCAGAGGATTGCGTGCGGTGTCTGACTTCGAATATGAATTTCAGCTGGCGGGCATGAATCGGCGTCTGGCGCCGACGGTGGAGACCCTGTTTCTGACGCCTGCCGAGCAGTTTGCCTTCATCTCCTCCGGGCTGGTGAGGGAGATTGCTTCGCTTGGTGGGGATGTCAGTGAGTTCGTGCACCCGCAGGTGCAGACGGCTTTAAGCAAGCGTTATGCGCGATGATGCAGGGAGACCGGACTTGCTGAGTGGATTCTCCACCTCAACAGCAGCTGATTAAATGAAACCGGTTATGAAGTCTTCTTTCCACTGAAATGAAAATCCATCATCAATAGGAAAGGGGTCGAAATTCATTTAGACAGGTTCTAGAATCTGCTATTAAATTAGACGATCAGGAGAAGAAAATGGCGTTGATTATCACCGATGAGTGTATTAACTGTGATGTTTGCGAGCCCGAGTGCCCGAACGGTGCGATATCTAGGGTGATGAGATCTACGAGATTGATCCTGATCTCTGCACCGAATGCGTCGGTCATTATGAATACCTCCCAGTGCGTCGAAGTCTGTCCGGTGGACTGTATCCCGAAGGATCCGGAGCACGAAGAGAGCTATGAGCAGCTCTATGATAAATACCTGAAGATAACCGGCGAAGCGGATTAATTATGAGTGTCCAGACATTTGAATAAGGCCCCTTGGTGGGGCCTTTTTGCTGTGCTGCTGTTTTTTTCCGGGCCGGTTTTCTGCGCTGAAAAGCCAGCCAGGGCGGCGATCGCGACGGCGCATCCCCTCGCCACTGAAGCGGGCTTGCAAATCCTTGAGGCAGGCGGGAATGCCTTTGACGCGGCAGTTACGGTGAGCGCGGTGCTGGCCGTGGTTGAGCCTTACAGTTCCGGCATCGGTGGCGGCGGGTTCTGGCTGTTGCATCGGGCCAGTGACGGATTATGAGACCATGGTGGATGGCAGGGAGACCGCGCCGCAGGCTGCCTATCCCGGTCTCTATCTGGATGCAGCGGGTGAGGTGATTTCGGGAATGTCGATGAATGGTCCGCTGGCGGCGGGTATCCCGGGGGAGCCGGCGGCGCTGGTGCATATCGCCCGGCACTACGGGCAACTGCCGCTTGAGCAATCCCTGGCCCCAGCCATCCGCCTGGCCAGGGAGGGTTTCAAGGTGGATGCCACCTATCAGAAGATGGCGGGCAGACGGGAGCAACAGCTGCTGGCTTCCCCCGACGCCAACGTCAATCTTCCTGCGCCGGGTAAGGTGCCTGAGCTGGGTGAAGCCATCCGTCAGGCCGACCTGGCGGAGACCCTGGAAGCCCTGGCCAGCCAGGGATGGGAGGGTTTTTACCGGGGTAAGGTGGCGCAGCGCCTGGTGAAGGGCGTGCAGCAGGCGGGAGGTATCTGGACTCTGGATGACCTGCAGCGGTATCAGGTGGTGGAACGGGCCCCGGTTAAAGGGCGCTTTCGGGATATGCAGATTACCAGCGCTGCGCCGCCTTCATCCGGCGGCGTGGTGTTGCAGACCATGCTGAATATATTGGCAGGCTTGAATTTAGAGTCAGTTTCCGAAGCTGAGCGTACCCACCTGATAATTGAGGCAATGCGCCGGGCTTATCGGGACCGGGCCGATTATCTGGGCGACCCGGATTTTGTCGATATCCCACTGGAGACGCTGATCCATCCCTGGTATGCCGCCGGGTTGGCGCGGGATATCATGATGGATCGGGCGACTCCCAGCGTTGGCAATACGACCCGTCGGCCGGAGGGGCAGGATACCACCCATTTCTCGATACTCGATGCGGAGGGTAACCGGGTGGCGGCGACGTTGAGTATCAACTATCCGTTTGGCTCCTGTTTCGTGCCACCTGGAACCGGTGTGTTATTGAACGATGAGATGGATGACTTCTCAGCCAGACCGGGGACGCCGAACGTCTATGGTCTGGTTGGTGGTGAGGCCAATGCGATCCAACCAGGCAAGCGCATGCTCTCCAGCATGACCCCGACTTTTGTCGAGACAGCCGACGGAGTGGCGTTGCTTGGCACGCCCGGAGGCAGCCGGATCATTACGATGGTGCTACTGGGGATTCTTGAATTGTCGGAGAACAAAGGGCCTGCTGAATGGGTTGCGAAGCCCCGTTTTCATCACCAGTATCTGCCTGACCTGATCGAGTTCGAACCGGGAGCGCTGGCAGAATCAGTGCAGCGTCAACTGCTGGGTATGGGGCATCAACTGCAACCCCTCGAACAACCTTACGGAAATATGCAGGCAATCTTCTGGAATACCAAGACGGGGGAAGTTGCTGCGGCCAGCGATCCCCGGGGTATTGGTCAGGCGTTAACCCAAAAGATTTCTGGAACTACACAGCAGTAATTGCAATACAACGCAAAAAAATGGAAACTTGCGGTTGAAGTTATTTTGTAATTCGCTCAAGCTCCCTGCTCGGAGGCCGAAGCATCCACTTTGTTTAATACGGAAGAGAGATCTTAAAGATGAAAACCACCATGATGAAAACTGCTGCACTGGTAATGGGTCTGGGTCTGCTGGCTGGTTGCGCCTCAGGCGATAGACTGACCAAACTGGAATCTGATCTTGCCAATGTACAGGCTACTGCTGATGCTGCCATGAAGGCCGCCAAGCAGGCTCAGCTCGATGCTGCATCCGCTCAGGGTACCGCTGACAGTGCTATGAGTGCCGCCAATGCTGCTCAGGCTACTGCTGATGAGTGCAACGAGCGTTGCAGCCGCATGTCTGAAAAGGCTATGGCTAAATAAGCGAGATAGATCTCAACCCAACCCGGCGTAAGCCGGGTCGGGCGGATGAAAACCCCGTTCAGTCTTTGCTGGCGGGGTTTTTTTCTGCCTTGTTTGCAGCCACGTCCTTGTCCCATAGATAGAGGGGCATGGGTATGCCTTTGCGTAACTCGCTGTACTCCTGTAGCTGGGACCATTCAGGTTTTCTTCCGTCTTCCCCGAGTTGTGCGAGCACGGCGCTGACCAGCCCCGTGTAGTTGTGTCCAATCTCCTGGACCTGTTCAGTGAGGGGATGGTGGGCTTCTACAAACAACTCACCATTGTGCCATCCGGCCTTGTAGGGCTGATTTATGATGCGTACCGGCGTGCCGGTAGGCACTTGATTGAAAAAATACTCGATATCCTCCGGATAGAGGCGGATGCAGCCATGACTGACCCGCATGCCGACGCCAAAAGGCTTGTTCGTGCCATGCAGCAGATAACCACTGATACCGAGATAGAGCGCATAGGCGCCCAGTGGATTGTCCGGGCCAGGCGGGACTACAGAGGGCAGCGGATCTCCATTCTCCTCATGTTCCTTGAGTATCGAGGCGGGTACAGTCCAGCTGGGGCCTTTTTTCTTACCCACGATCCGGGTTTCACCCACCGGGGTGCTCCAACCTTCGCGACCTATGCCCAGGGGATAGGTCTCAACCTCATCACGATCCTCGGGAAAGTAGTAGAGCCGCAACTCTGGCAGGTTGATAATGATTCCGTGACGTGGGCCGGGTGGCAGAATGTATTGTTGTGGAATGACGATCTCGGTTTTCTCTCCCGGCAACCATGCATCCACCTTCGGGTTGGCGGCTTTAAGCTGCCGGTAACCCAACCCGTAAAAGCGGGCGATGTCGGAGAAGGTGTCTTCGAAGTGGGTGACGTATTTGAAAGTCTTTCCCACCAGGTCATTACCCTCAGAAGGCATGGGAAAAGTGACGGCAAAGGCTGTCTTGTAAATGACCAGCAGCAGCCCCAGCAAAAGAGATATTAAGGTTTTCATCATAATCAGATTGACAATATGCAGGCGGATTTGTGCGGTGCTATTCTAACCGATCGTACAAGTTATGGCCTTGTGGAATGTTCCAAAGGGATAAGGGATCGATGAAATTAACTCGCTAGAGCCGGTATTGGCAAACTCTTTGCCTTTGCACGGTTCTGCTTTCCAGTCTTATAAACCCCGATTTTTCCGTCATGGCCTCAGGCTCCCCCGGTGTGCAATTGACCGCGAGTGAGCAGGCCTGGCTTGTGAGCCATCCCACTGTTCGTCTGGGTGTCGACCCTGATTGGCCGCCCATCGAGTTTTACACCACAGAGCAGGGCTATCAGGGCGTCACTTCGGAATATATCCGATTTATCAGTGAACAACTGCAGCTGACAATGCTGCCGAAACCGGGCCTTAGCTGGGCTGAAGCGCTTGCAGCGGCAAAAGACGGGCAGGTTGACCTGTTACCCGCGCTGGGCAATACGCCTGAGCGATCGGCATTTTTGAATTTTACCGAACCCTATTTGAGTTTTCCATTCGTTGCTTTCACCCGGGAGGGCACGCCGTTTATCAATGGCTTGGGTGATTTGTCCGCCAAGCGGGTAGCGGTAGTGGGTGATTATGCCGTGCGGCAGATGATTGAAGCCGACTATCCAGGTCTCAGGCTTGTGTTGGTGGATAATCCCCTGGAAGGGCTTTTGCGGCTCTCTCGGGGGGATGTGGATGCCTATGCAGGCAATCTGGCGGTCGGCAGTTATCTGATTCGTAAAGAGGGCCTGTCCAACCTGAAGGTGGGAGCGCCTACGGCATACCGGTTTGAACTGAGGATGGGGGTGCGCAAGGATTGGCCTGAACTGATACCGATTCTGCAGAAGATGCTGGACAGCATGAGTGATGCGCAGAAGATAGCCATCCGTGACAGATGGCTGAGCATCCGTTATGACGTCGATGTTGACTACCGGCTGTTGTGGTCAGTGGTGCTGGCTGCTCTGCTGGTGTTGGGGATTGGTTTGCTGTGGTTGATCCAGTTGCGGCGGCAGAGAGAGGCGCTACGTCGCAGTGAAGAGCGCTATCATCTGGCGATGGATGCGGTCTCGGAGGCGGTTTGGGAGTGGAATGTCATGACCGGCATGCGTTATTTCAGCGCAGGTTTTTTTTACCATCTGGGCTATAGCCGGGCTGAAATACCTCAGGATGACGAAGCCTGGCGGTCGCTGCTGCATCCGGATGACAGACTGGCGCAGGATGGAATAGATCAACAGACGGACCAGCCGCTGGTAATGGAGTTCCGGATCCGCAGTAAGCAGGGTGGCTATGTGGATGTACAGTCGCGCGGTAAGGTAGTCGAACGAGATGCGGCGGGAAACCCGAAGCTGTGGCGGGGCACGCTCAGGGATGTCAGCGCGCAAAAACAGGTGGAGTCTGAACTGCGAAAACTCTCAGAGGCTGTAGAGCACAGTCCTTCAATGGTCATCATCACCAATGTCGATGCCAGCATAGAGTACGTCAATCCAAAATTTACCGAGGTGACCGGCTATACGGCTGCAGAGGTGCTGGGCAAGAATCCGCGGATCCTGCAGTCAGGGTTGACCGAGCGCAGCATCTACGCGGATCTCTGGCAGACCCTCGAATCCGGCCGTGAGTGGCGAGGCGAGATCCAGGACCGAAAAAAGAACGGGGAGATCTTTTGGGAGTCCATTTCCATCTCGGTGGTGAAGGATGCGGAGGGCGCCATCACGCACTATGTCGGAGTAAAAGAGGATATTACGGTGCGCAAGGAGGCAGAAGCATTGCACGCCCTGGCCAAGGAGGAGGCGGAGCAGGCCAACCGCTTCAAGAGTGATTTTCTAGCCAATATGAGTCATGAGATAAGAACGCCGGTTAATGCGATTCTGGGTATGGCCTATCTCGTTATACAGACCGATCTGAGTCGCAAGCAGTTGAGTTATATAGAAAAGATAGATATCTCAGCCCACAATCTGCTGGCCATCATCAATGACGTGCTGGATATATCAAAAATTGAAGCCGGCAAGATGGAGATCGAGGAGACCGCATTTCAACTCGATGAAGTCCTTGAGCGCCTGTCCGGAATGCTGAGCCTGCGGGCGGAAGAGAAGGGTCTGGAGATTGTTTTCAAACGGGACCCGCAGGTGCCGGGTGCGCTGCTCGGCGACCCGCTGCGCTTAGGTCAGGTATTGAGTAATTTTGTACAGAATGCAATCAAGTTTACCGAGCAGGGCGAGGTGGTGGTTGCAATAGAATTGGTGAGGCTGCATGCCGACACTGCTGAAATAGCCTTCTCTGTTGCTGATACAGGGATTGGCATAGAACCGAAGCGTATCCCCCATGTATTCGAAAACTTTGTTCAGGCAGACACCTCGACCAGCCGCCAGCATGGAGGTACCGGTCTGGGGCTGAGTATCTGCAAGCAGTTGATTGAATTGATGCATGGTAAATTGACGCTGCAAAGCAGTCCAGGAAAGGGTAGTCAATTCCGCTTTGTCCTTAACCTGAAGCTGCAGAAAGATGATTTTCGTGATCACTTCAAGGCCAGTGATAAATCTAATCGGCAAACACCCGCTGCAGCACCGCTGGCGGGGAAGGTGTTGTTGGTTGAGGATAATCGAATTAACCAGATGGTGGCGAAAGAACTTCTGCAAAGCTTCGGACTGCAGGTAGTGATTGCCGATGAAGGAAGAAAGGCCATTCAACAGGTACAGGCAGGGAATTTTGATTTAGTGCTGATGGACATTCAGATGCCGGCCATGGACGGTTATGCAACGACACGTGAGATTCGCAACGATAAGCGCTTCTCATCCTTGCCCATCCTGGCCATTACCGCACATGCCATGGCTGGTGACAGGGAACGCTGTCTGGCAGCCGGAATGAATGACTATATTGCTAAACCTGTCGAGGCAGAGCGTTTGTTGGCGATTTTGAGACCCTGGTTGAATGGTGAGGGAGCGGGGCAGCAGGTGGCCTGCAATGAGCCTGGAAACGGACAGCAAAAGTCAGCTGGGTTATCGGGGATTGACTTGGGGCGAGGGCTGAGAAGAATTGGAGGCAACAGGGCGCTGTTTTACAAACTGCTTAAGGATTTTCTTCAACATCACGGCAAGTGTTGTGAGCAGATTGAGGGATACCTGAAGAGCGGCGCCTTCTTGGATGCAGCCCGCCTGTTACATACCTTGCAGGGTGTTGCTGGAAATATCGGGGCTCTTGAGTTGCAGAAAACCTCGCGCTCACTGGGCGAGGCAATAGGTGGGGAAGCGCGGCAGGACCTGGAAGAGCTCAAGTTGGAATTCTGTATTTCAGCCGGTCGCGTGATTCGAGAGCTTCGGTCTTATCTTGAGGAGCCGGGCCGCGAGGATGTGGCGGCAATCCGGACAGTAACTCATGTCGTGGATGATGTTTCCGAAATACCGGACTTCGATATAATCCAACGCATCAGTAGACTGCTTCAGGATGGTGATCCGCACGTGAGTGGCTTACTCGAGTCGCTATCAAAGATGGTGGATTTTTCACAGCCAGGTGTGGCGGAGCAGATATCACTGCTTCAGTATCAGGCCGCAGAATATGAGTACGATGCAGCCCTGGCAACACTGCACAAGCTTACTAAATATGTGAATGCTCCGAGTATGAGATAAGGTCATGGATGAGCAAAAGCCGAAAATTCTGTTGATCGATGATGAAAAATTTTACCTGGATGTGCTGGTTGAACTCTTAACCCATGATCACCAGGTCATTGTGGCGAAAAACGCTGCTCAGGCGTTGAAACGCGCACTGGTAAAACCCGTCCCTGACCTGATTTTACTGGATGTGTTATTGCCGGATATGGATGGCTATGAGATCTGCCGGCGGCTCAAAGAAGATCCCGATACTGCAGGAATCCCAGTTATCTTTCTCACCGTGTTGAATGAGGTGGAAGATGAGATCAAGGGATTTGAACTGGGAGCAGTCGATTATATTTCCAAGCCTATCAGTCCGCCGGTTGTCTTGAGCCGGGTCAAAACCCATCTGGCTCTGATCAAGGCCCGCAGAGCCTTGGAAGATCAGAACCTGGTTCTGGAGCGACGAGTCAGGGAGCGCACCTTTGAAATTTCCCTGACCCAGGATGTCGCTATCTACTGCATGGCCTCGCTGGCGGAGACCCGTGACAGTGAGACCGGTAATCACATACGCAGGACCCAGCATTATGTGCGTCTGTTATGCGAGTATCTAAAAGACCACCCCGCTTACAGCGGGTACCTGGATGCGAAGACGATCGATCTGCTTTTCAAATCAGCGCCGCTGCATGATATCGGCAAGGTCGGAGTGCCGGACCGTATTCTGCTGAAGCCCGGTAAGCTGAATGAGATTGAGTGGCGCGAAATGAAAAAACACACCATCTATGGTTATGAGGCATTGCTGCGCGCCGAAGAGGAGCAGGGCAGCACCACATTTCTCAAAGTGGCCCGCGATATCGTGGTCAGTCACCACGAGAGATGGGACGGCGAGGGTTATCCTGCCGGGCTGAAGGGGGAGGAGATCCCTGTTTCGGGACGGCTCATGGCGCTGGCGGATGTCTATGATGCGCTGATATCACGCAGGGTCTACAAAGCCCCGTATAAGCATGAGAATGCGGCTTCCTATATTCTTGAACAACGTGGTGCGCAATTCGATCCGCTGGTCGTTGATGCCTTCGAGGCGTTGCAGGAGGAGTTTCATCACATCGCCAGGCAGTTTCCGGACAGTACAGTGTAACCAGACGCCATATGGTGCCGATGCACCAACCCTGTCGAACCGCCCGACTGGGGTCTTCCAGGCCCGTTAAATAATTCTCAGCTACCTAAAGAAGCACCTTCCCTCGCCGATAGGCTCGTTGAATCCGGTTTGCTTATCTGAAATCGCCCGCCTGGCGATTCTTCCCATGTCAGCTCAGCCACGGGCGGCGCTAAACGACCGGTTGCTTGAACAATTCCAGGAGAAAAGCATGACAAGCATTCTTGCAGTTGATGATTCGGCTTCTATGCGTCAAATGGTGTCATTTACCCTGAAAGGAGCCGGTTATGATGTGATTGAGGCTGCGGATGGTGTTGAAGCACTGAACATAGCAAAAAACAAGAGCGTCAATCTCGTTCTGACTGACGTCAATATGCCGAATATGGATGGTATCAGTCTTATCAAGGAGTTGCGTGGGCTGCCGAGTTACAAGTTTACTCCTCTGCTGTTGTTGACGACCGAGTCCGGCTCAGACAAGAAACAGGCGGGAAAGGCGGCAGGCGCGACTGGCTGGATTGTCAAGCCATTCAATCCCGATCAACTCCTGGCGACGATCAAAAAAGTGCTCGGCTGAGTTGCAGATCCACTGTCTGACCTACTGAACAGAGGGAGGCAGCATGTCGATTGACATGGCGCAATTCCACCAGGTCTTCTTCGAAGAGAGTTTCGAGGGGCTGGATATCATGGAAAACGGCTTGCTCAACATGGATCCGGGCACCGTGGATGACGAGGAGATCAACGGGATATTCCGCGCGGCACACTCCATTAAAGGAGGGAGCGGGACTTTTGGCTTCAACGATATTTCGCGTTTCACCCATGTCATGGAGACATTATTGGACGAGATGCGGGACGGCCGACGGCCGGTGACGGCTGAGGTTGTGGATGCATTGCTACGCTCGGTTGATGTTTTACGCGATATGCTCAGCGCCGCCGTAGATGGTGGTGAGATCGACGATCAGAAGGCTGGGGTCCAGCAGGCGGAACTCGAACAGATTCTGAAAAACGCGTCGCATGCAGCGCTGTCAGCTTCGACTACCCAGGGTGAAGGCGATGTGAAGCCGGTATCTGCTGCGGCGCCAGTACAAGAAGGCTGGCATATCGTGTTTCGCCCGCTGCTGCAGATGATGCGGACAGGTAATGATCCGCTGCGAATTCTGCGGGAACTGGCAGAACTGGGCGAGCTGAAGGTGGATTGTGATCTGTCCGCGTTGCCTCCATTGGCGGGATTTGAACCTGAGGACTGCTATCTCTCATGGGATCTGCGGCTGATTGGGGATGTATCGCGTGAGGCATTGGATGAGATCTTTGCCTGGATAGAGGACGAGTGCGAACTGGTGGTAATGCCGATTCACGCAGCAGACCCTCTCCGGCAGGACGTTGCTGAAGCGGCAACAGCAGACGAGCCGGACCCTGCACAGGCAATTGTTGAACCCCAACTCGTGGCGCCAACTCCAGATCGTCGGACAGGAGATGATCGTCGCTCCAGCAAGGATCGCCGTACTGGAGAGCGTCGTAACGCGCAGGCGAATGGCGGGGGCGGTTCGATTCGGGTGGATATCGCTAAAATCGACTCCCTGATCAACATGGTTGGTGAACTGGTCATCACACAGTCCATGCTCAGTATGCTGGGTGAGGAGTTCTCGCTGGATAAGCTGGAACGGCTCAAAGACGGCTTGTCACAGCTGGAACGGCATACCCGCGAACTGCAGGAGAGTGTGATGCAGGTGCGGATGCTCCCCATCAGTTTCACCTTCAGCCGCTTCCCGCGTCTGGTGCATGACCTCAGCAGTAAGATGGGGAAAAAGATCGAGCTGAAAATGACGGGTGAAAATACCGAAGTTGATAAGACGGTCATCGAAAAGATTGGCGATCCTCTGGTGCATCTGGTCCGCAACAGTCTCGATCACGGCATCGAGCTTCCGGAGGAGCGGATTGCTGCCGGCAAACCGGAGACCGGCACCATCTGTCTCAATGCCTTCCACAAGGGTGGCAATATCGTTATTGAGATCCGTGATGACGGCAAAGGGCTGAACCGGGAAAAGATTGAAAGTAAGGCGATCGACAAGGGCCTGATTGATGTCGATCACAATCTCAGCGACCGGCAGATATACGAGTTGATTTTTCAGCCTGGTTTCTCCACGGCCGATGTGGTGAGTGATGTCTCTGGCCGTGGTGTGGGGATGGATGTGGTGCGCAGGAATATCAATGAACTCGGGGGCAATATCGAGATTGAATCCGCGCTTGGTAAGGGGTCCGCCATCATTATCCGATTGCCCCTTACTCTCGCCATACTGGATGGTCAAACCGTGACAGTGGCTGATGAGACCTACATTGTCCCGCTGGTTTCAATCATCGAGTCCATCCAGGTGAAGGATGAGCAGATCAAGCGGGTGGTGGGCCGTGGTGAGACCTTCAAACTGCGGGATGAATATCTGCCGATCCTGCGTCTGCATGAGTTGTTTGGCATCAAAAATCCTCATGCTACTCGCCTGGAAGAAGGTCTGCTGGTGGTGGTCGAGGGTGATGGACGTCATTGCGGTTTGTTCGTTGATGATCTGCTGGGTCAGCAACAGGTGGTGATTAAATCTCTGGAGGCGAACTACCGGCCGGTGGAAGGAATCTCTGGAGCTACCATTCTGGGTGATGGTTCTGTGTCCCTGATACTGGATGTTCCTGGCCTGATGCGGCAGGCGGGGCGGCAGGTTGAGGATCATTTGAAGCAGACTGCCTGATGGAGCGCCATTGGATATGAATGACTTACAGGCTGAAAAAGAAGCAGTAAAGCAATCCAAGAGTGCTGAGTTTCTTACCTTCCGTTTGGGTGATGAGGACTATGGGGTGGATATCCTGCGAGTACGGGAGATCCGCGGCTGGGAGAGGGTGGCCCGTATTCCAAACGCTCCAGCCTATGTAAAGGGAGTCCTCAATCTACGTGGCGCTATCGTGCCCATGTTCGACATGCGGCAACGCTTGGGAATGGAGACTCAGCACTACACCAAAGACACGGTGGTGATTGTATTGCATGTCAATG
>CAWBPR010000009.1:0-72838 GCA_963790775.1 uncultured Gammaproteobacteria bacterium
CCTCACGAAAACCGAGCAGTTGTTGGGGCACCAGTCTCCGCAACTCCGCATCGTCGGCAAGGAAATCATGTTTAAGACCTCCGATCAGGGCGCGGGCCACATTAGTGGGTACAGCGGTGATGAGCCTCAGCCAATAGGAGGAAAGTTCCGGCGTCAGCACCGGTAGAGGAATGATCCACGGAGGACGACGGTCGCCAGCCTCGGCAAGGATACGCATCATTGCGGCATAGGTGAGTGTTTCCGGGCCGCCGGCATCGAACACGCGCCCCTCAACAGCATCGAGACGAGGCAACTGCACCAGGTAAGTCAGCAGATTGTCCAGCGCGATGGGTGGCGACTTGGCCTGCACCCAGCGCGGCGTCAGCATCAGGGGCAGGTGATAGACCAGGTCTCTCATCACCTCGAAGGCGGCGGAACCGGCACCGACTACGATACCGGCGCGCAATTCAATCACTGGAACACTACCACGGCGCAACCGCTCTCCGGTTTGTTGACGGGAGACGATATGCTCGCTGTCAGCATCATCCGGAACCAGTCCTCCCAGGTAGACGATGCGTCGAACGCCGGCGTTTTCAGCCGTCCGGGCGAAGTTCGAGGCGGCCTGCAGGTCAAGCTGTCCGAAATGTTTGCCGGCGCCCATCGAATGTACCAGATAATAGGCGATCTCCACCCCTGCCAGGGCTGAATCCAGACTGGCCGGCACAAGGGCATCGGCCTCAACCAATTCCGCAGTGCTCCAGTCCCTTGATTCCAACACCTGGATATCCCGGGAGCTGGCCCGCACCGGTATACCTTCATCGATAAGTCGCTGAACCAGATGGCTGCCGATATAGCCGCTGGCTCCAAGCACCAGACAGAGACCGGCTTTCTTCGTTTTAAGTTTGATAGGATGACGTGCAATCATTGAAGTAATCCAGAGTCCTTTCTTTGGACAGCGTTGTAAGCCAAGAATATGAGCATGTGCAAAGCTGGAACGAAGCTAAAGACTGCCTGCTGTTTTAATCATGATCGATCACACAGCTTGGCAGATTAGGGAGGTGTTACCGGCTGACCGGCCTCTATCTTCTCCTGCATCTCCTCACGCCGCATCGGCATATCATCAATCTGCATAAAGATTTCGCGTAATTCAATATCGATTGCAGCGTGACGCTTGATACTGCCATCCTTGCCGATCAGGATGAGTGCCCTGGTCTCGGGTTCAATACGCAATCTGCCGCGCAACACCTGAGCCTCTCGATCTGAAAGCTTTTTGTCTTCAAACAGACTCGGGCTGTTCTCATAGAGCTGAAATATTTTCAGATCCCGATCATTGAGGGCGTCCACCCGCTGATTAAGAGTCTCAAGCTGGTGGACTGCCATTGGATCTTCCGCGCTGGGCGCGATCAGAAAAAGCAGGCGCTCTCGCCAGAGATGACTATCCAGATCCACGGCGATCACAACAAGTGGCAGTTGTAGACAAAGCAGCAGGAGCATGGTCATTAGAAGTTGGGGCATCAATCACTCCTCGGTTCATTTCAATCTGTGAAATTCACGGTCAGCTGCGGAAAATGATACAGCAAACAGTGTTTCATAGAGCGGTTTACAGGGTGAGTTCCGGTTCATGGCGTCTATTTCATCACACGTATCTCACCCTGCATGCTGGGGTGGATGATGCAATGGTAGGAGTAGCTGCCCGGTTCCTCGAAGGTGTGGCTGAATTCGCTGTTACCAGCCAACAGGGGTGAGCTTAAGCTACCGTCATTGGTAATGATGGCATGGGGCATCTCTCCGACCTGTTTCCAGGTGACTGTACCTCCAGGCTTGATCGTCACCCGAGGCGGATCGAAGCGCATCTCACTGATGGTCACGGTTGCTGTAACCAGGTCATCCTGGCCAGCTGATCGATCCTCGCTTGCGGTCTCCCTGCTCTGTTTTTGAGCAGGTGAGTTTTGCCTGGATGAATTGGGTATGGCATAGGCACCCTGAGGCCGGAAATAGGGCTAGCCATATGGTCCAGTCATCGGGCCGTATCCGTATCCCGGGTGATGAGGGCGGCCGAACTCTGCCTGCGCATTACTCACCAACCAGCTGCAGGCCAAGATCGTAACTGCGATGAGTCTGTTATAACTGAACTTCAAACGCCTGTTCATGGGTGAAACCTCTGTTTGTACTACTGTGATCGCTCATCCAGGTTGACCGGGAGTCGATTCGTGAACATGGATGGGGTGATGCAAAAAATTGTACCTAATGTACATTATAGACAGATAATATATGAATAACTTGTACAATATCTGTGGTGATGGCAAGATGTTCATGTCAGACTTGCGTATTGGGTAGTCATCAGATACAGATTTTCGTGACAATCTGAGTAGTATCACCCATGGCTGCCAGACAGATGTTTCGGAAACTCAATGGGAGGCAGTTCTGCAATCGGATAATCATCATCAGGAAACTCACGCCGATGACCTGTTTGCGGCAGGACAATTCCAGGCAGCTGCTGAGCTTTACCGCGATTTGGTGCAGCGGGATCCGGGCCGTTTGGATATTCAAATCCGCTTGGGACGACTGGCACTCCTAGATAACGATGCGCAACGGGCCATCAGCCATTTTGCCTCAGTGCTGAATAACGGGCTGCGTTCCAGGGCCAATTGGGGAATGCTGGCGGATGCCTATCTATTGAATAATGAACCCGGCCAGGCTGCCCTGTGTTATGAGCGCGCAGGACGTTCGGGCCTGGCAGGGACATTGGCGGTAATGGCCAGTCAGGAGATTTGCCAGGTTACAGGTGCCGTTGATTGCGTCGAACTCGACTGGTTGTCAGGGTCGAACCTGCCGTTGATCCAGGCTGAAGTCAATGGCAAAGTCCTCAATCTGCTGGTGGACACCGCAGCGAGTGACCTGGTGTTGGACGAAAAAGTGGCAATCGCTGCCGGTATACCCCTTGGCGGAAGTGAGATGCGTTATTTTGCCGGCGGTCTGTCCAGCAAGGTGACCTATGGGTACATTGAAAGGCTGCAACTGGGAGAGCTGGCAGTGCATCACATTGTGACCCAACACCTGGATCTGCAAGGCCGCCTCGCTGGGTATTCACCCGCCGCACCGATCCACGGGATTCTGGGTTTGTCCGTGCTGTCTCGCTTCAAAACTGCGCTTGATTTTAAGCAAGGTTGCTTGCGCTTGAGTATTGATAAGCCGGTTGCGAATACCCTTTCCCCGGAGATAACAACGAATCAATTCCCCATGTGGATTGCTGATCACCAATTCATCCTGGTTAAGGCACAGATGCGTAATGCGGAGACTGCTCTGTGGGCCATCGATACCGGCATGTCCGGTACTGCATTCGCGATGTCCTCTGTCACGGCAGAAGCAGCCGGTTTGGCAGGCCAAGCCGGTGAACAGGAGGCGGGGATCGGTGGAGGTGGCGCCGTCGAGGGTCGGCGGGTCAGGCTGTCGAGCCTAAGACTGGGTGCTTTTGAACGGAATAATGTGGAAGGAATGGCGCTGAAAGATTTTTCATTACAGGATCGATTGGGATTTCGCATGGCCGGCTTGTTGGCAGGCGATTTTTTTCAAGATGCGCTGCTGACCTTGGATTTTTCCAGGATGCGGCTGACCCTGGATCAAAGCAATTAACAAGTTCACCAAGAGGATACACTATGAAACCAACAAACCTGTTTGCACCGCTCTCCTTGGGAAGTCTTCACTTGAAGAACCGGATTGCCCTGGCGCCGATGACGCGGGGACGGGCAGGCGTGCAGCGTGTGCCGAATCATTTAATGGGAGATTATTATCTGCAGCGATCCGGAGCTGGCCTCCTCATCACTGAGGCGACGGTGATTTCATCCCAGGGCATCGGCTGGATCGATTCACCCGGAATCTACACAGAGGAAATGGTCGAGGGTTGGCAGCAGGTCACACAAAAGGTCAGCCCGGCAGGTACGCCTTTTTTTCTGCAACTGTGGCATTGTGGCCGAGCCTCCCACAGTGATTTTCATAACGGGGAACTGCCTGTTTCCGCCTCAGCGATAAAGCTCAATGGTGATCACATCCACACACCGCTAGGCAGCAAACCTTATGAAACGCCTCGCGCCTTATCCGTGGATGAAATCAAACTCACCGTGAATGACTATCGCAAAGCTGCACAGAATGCCAAACAGGCAGGATTCTCCGGAGTGGAAGTGCATGGCGCCAATGGTTATTTGATCAATCAGTTTCTCGAATCAAGGACCAATCATCGTGATGACCAATACGGCGGCAGTCTGGAAAACAGATTTCGTTTTTTTAAGGAAGTGCTGGAAGCGGTTCTAGAGGTCTGGCCCCCGGAGCAGGTGGGTGCGCGTATCTCACCGAATGGTGTATTCAATGATATGGGCAGTGAGGATTTCAGAGAAACCTATCTCTACGTCGCCGAACAGATCAATAAACTCAACTTGGGCTACCTGCACATCATGGATGGCCTGGCATTCGGCTTTCACGAAAAAGGCGAACCCATGACCCTGGCTGAATTCAGACCCCTATTCAAGGGTGTGATCATCGGTAATTGCGGCTATACGCCGGATGCTGCCGAGGCAATCATCGCCGCGGGTCATGCGGATGTGATTGCCTTTGGTCGGCCGTTTATCACCAATCCGGACCTGCCCGAACGCATCAGGAATGACTGGCCACTGGTTCCTGCCGAGGATATGTCGCTCTGGTATACGCCTGGCAGCCAGGGATATACTGACTATGCGGCATTCAAATAGATGTCTGTATCAATAGACTACGGCAGGCGCCCGTCGGGTTTTTCAACTGCTGAGCTTTGTGCCCTGACTGATTACTTGTGTGGCCAAACAAAAGTCATTATGTGAAGCCATTCAATCTGCCCTTGTAGACTCCATCCCCTTGTCTGTCCACTAAACCGGGCGGGGTGGGGTGAGTCAGGTTCTCGTAACGACGCTTAGCGCTCTAGAATAGAATGGCCGTGCCGACCGGGCTTATCCGGCTACCATCGGAGAGCAGACTCCAGTCTATCACCCGTCAGCCATCAATAGCACTTCGTTATCACAAAGAGAAGGTCAGAATTGAAGCAGGCGATCTGGATCATCTGACTAGACGGCCAGACGCACAGCTGCCTCCGGTAGCACATCTCGAGTCACAGCCAGGTAAGGCTTAAGGATCTGACGGACTGGAAGTCTGGCATGTAATCGACTTAACAGCAGGTACAGGCCTCCGAGTTTACGGTGCAGAAACAGTATCTCAGGTGGTGGGATACGGGTAAATTTTTCCTGTAGCCGCAACGCCAGGACGATCTCGCTCATGCGCTTGGCGAGATCAGAATTGGCAAAGGCATAGTCATCGGCCGCCCGTGCTGGCTCAGTGGCGGTTCGCAGCAGTTGGATTATGCGTTCTCGGTAACTGATTGGATCGGATTCATCCACATAACCGACGGCGGCCGCGCTCCGTCCCACATCGTCATCAGTACCCTCCAGCAGTGCGCATAGCAGATTACGTATGGCTGACTGCTGATCTGTGGAATATACTCGGGTTGCTCCAAAGTCGAGGAGTTGTATGCGGCCTGTATCCGGTTGATAGAGGTAATTGGCAAAGTTCGGATCAGTTTGCACCAGGCCCCAATCGAAGAGTTCACGCAGCGCCAGTTCCAATAATGCAGTCGCGGCGTCATTTCGTTCTTTTTTCGGGGTCTCGGCCAGGGTTTCGATGTGCTGACCATCGAGAAAGCTCATGGTTAAGACCTCCGACGAACTGAGTGATTCAATGACTTGCAGGGTATCAAAGCGATCATCCCCAGCCAGCAGGCGAGAATACTGGTCAATGGCTGCAGCCTCCTGCCGATAGTCGGCCTCGGCATGTAGCTGGCGCTTGGCTTCATCGAGGAGCGGGGTGAAATTGAAATCATCCGGTATTGCGCTGGATAGTCGCAGCAAGCTGGCAACATTATCTACATCACTCTTAATACTACGCCGAATACCTGGGTACTGAATTTTTACAGCGACTTGCCGTCCATCCTTCAACACTGCTTTATGCACCTGCCCGATGGAGGCGGCAGCCAATGGTGTGAAAGAGAAGCGACTGAAATGCGCCTCCCAATGTACCCCCAAGGATTTTTCCAGTACAGCGGCAACTTGTCCCAATGGCATTTGGTGAGCATCCTCGCGCAGTTGGGCCAACAGGCTTGTGAGTTGTGGGGGCAGTATTTGTCCACTGTCCATGGAGAGCAGTTGTCCGACCTTCATTGCTGCACCGCGCATTTCCGACAGCCGATCCGAGAGTTTTTGCATATTTTCAGGTGTCAGCAGTAGATCGCTGATGCGGGGACGATGTCCCTGTGCAAGCTGGCGTGCCCCTTCGCTGACCATATTGCCGGCGATGCTACCAGCCAACTTACCCAAAAGTGTCATCCGGCCAAGTCGGGAACTGGTTACACTGCGTTCTTTAGACATGGTTTCTGTCTCCTATATGTATCTGGGGCTTCTGAAAAATCGTTTGCATGTTCAGCTTGGGTTGCAAAGTATTCGAACCGGGGGCTTTCATGATTCCAGCTTGGTCGTGTAACACTGATGCGTACGCCATGACGGCGATCAATTGAATCTGCGTAAGGAACCGATGCCACCGTCAACTGGCATAACCTGTCCGGTAATCCATTTGGATTCTTGTGACAATAAAAATTCTGCAGCAGCGGCGAGATCATCTGCCTCCCCGATTTTTGCCAGAGGATGGCGTTCTGCTGCGGCCGTTCTTTGCCGTTCGGTGCGGAGTAATTTTGCGGCCAATGGGGTTTCGGTCAGTGAAGGCGCAATGGCATTAACGCGGATCTTAGGAGCCAGTTCCGCGGCCAGCGATCGGGTCAAACCCTCAACGGCGCCCTTTGCTGCTGCTATAGAGGCATGCATTGGCATGCCGGTCATTACTGCAACGGTAGAAAACAGGACAACGCTGGCCACCGGGGCTGCCTTGAGTGATTGCAAAGATGCCTTAAGGGCTCGAACCGCACCCAGCAAATTGAGTTCAAAGTCCTCACGAAAACTTTCCTCGCTGAGGCGCTCGAATGGTTGCAGGCTGATACTGCCGGGGCAATAAGCCAGTCCATCAAGCTGCTGGGGTAAAAAGTCTTCGGGAAAAGGCTCATTCACAGCATCCCATGCAGCATGCCTTACATTTTTTTCAGAGGCCGTGCTGCGTGAAGCCGTGAACACCTCATGGGTGTCTCGCAGCCTTTTCGCAAGTGCCTCACCCACACCGCTACTTGCACCAATAATCAGAAATGTTTTCACGATCAGCCCTCTGTTTCGTTTTCTAATGCAATTGTAGAAGAATTACTTGAAACATACTATACAATTATTGTACATTCAAGGTGTGGCTGATCTGTCCTAACAAACTAGCCGGCGGTGAGGCTTTACTTTATAGAAGACTTCTTTATTGGAACGGGAGATATCAATATGAAAATCACCAAACTCAGGTCTTCGACAATCCCGGTATCCATACCTACTACGGTTGTTTGCATCCTTTGATGCGGGGTGTCGTCAAGGTGGTTGAATAGATGATGCAAAGGATTCTCGATGCGGCTTAAAATCTTGGAACTGATATGAATACTGCAATGAATGGCCAAACTAAGACTCTTGGCAATATCACTGGCCTGATTGTCTTCCTGGCTCTGTGTCTCCTGGTGGGAGGTATTGGTGGGGCCATCACGTCCAGCAGCGTGGATACCTGGTACCAGACACTCCAGAAACCCGTTTTCAATCCACCAGACTGGCTCTTTGCTCCAGTGTGGACCAGCTTGTACATAATGATGGCTGTCGCGGCTTGGCGTGTGTGGCGACAGGTTGGATTACGCACAGGGTGGATGGCATTCAGCGTGTTTTTTCTGCAGCTCGGGCTTAATCTCGTCTGGTCATTTTTATTCTTTGGACTGAATCGAATTGATCTGGCGTTGCTCGAGATTATCATTCTGCTGACAGTGATCATTATGAATGCGCTGTTGTTCTGGCGGATTGAGCGCTTAGCGGGATTGCTTTTCGTTCCATATGTAATCTGGGTCTTTTACGCAAGTCTCCTCAATTTTTCGCTGTTAATGATGAATTCGGCCTGAAGCTTATAAGTTAGCGATAGATTTTTATCGAAAATAGGTTGATTGACATGAAGGGCAATCTCGTTTGCGATAAGCCAGATCTGCTGGAGCATTCGATTATCACCTTGAAGGAGCACAAAATTTAGTATGGTAAAAATCACATGCTGACTCCCATACAACATGCTCAGTCTGGTCTGCAGCTGTTGTTCATCGCTGATGCCCTGTCGATGCCGGTGCATTGGTACTACAATCCCGGCGATATTACCCGTGAGTTCCCGGGTGGTATACGACGTTTTGAGGCCGCGACTGCCAAACACCCTTCCAGCATCATGAACTTGCATTCCACTTCGGGTGGCGGCCGAGGCGGGCAGAGCGGCAGTATAGTCGGTGATGTAATCCTCAAGGGTAAGAAGAGCCTGTGGGGACAGAAAGGCATCCACTATCACCACGGCATGCCGGCAGGTGAGAACACACTGAATGCCCATTGCGCGCGCTTGATGCTGCGGCATCTGAATGGCCGATCCTACAACGGTCCCGGTTTTCTCAAAGGCTATGTGGATTTCATGACGGCAGATCCACCGCGCCATCCAGACACTTATGCAGAGAGCTTCCATCGTGGCTTCTTCGCAAATTGGCAGGCGGGTAAGGCGTTGACACAATGTGGCGCCGTTACCCACGATACGCCGAGTATTGGTGGGCTCGTCATGATCGGCGCCATGGCGCTAACTCTCTTAGCCCGTGGTACGCCCGTGGCAGAAGTCAAGGGTGCAGCACGTACTCAACTCAGCTATACCCACCCAGACAGAGGGCTCGCGATGGTTTGTGACGCCTACGTCGAGCTTCTCAGCAAGCTGCTGTTGTCATCGTCTGTTGATGAGGCTCGCAAGCAGATTGCGGCTGCGGCAAGGTCTACCAATAATTCAAAGATAACGAGTCTGTTGAATAAGCCTCCACAGGATGATTCCTTTGTTGTTGGGGGGCAGTACAGTCTGGCCTGCTACATCGACTCATCCTGGCCGGTGGTGCTCTACCTGGCGCACAAATATGCTATCGACCCGCTGAAAGGCCTCCTGCAAAACAGCAACCTCGGTGGTGAGAACTGCCATCGCGGTGCCGTTCTCGGTACTATCTTGGGTGCTGCCACTGGATGCCGGCTCGAGCTGTTTCAGGAGCTGGTGCATGCCCAGCAGATCCAGGCCGAAATCGAGTCTGCATTGAAAGCTTGAGTCTTTCTCAATGGATATAGGTTGTGAATTGTTGCAGGGCCTGGGGAAAATCTCTTCGACCAAAACCGATGCGGATATGCGTATCACCCCTCATGAAGCAATCACCTGGAATAATCATGACCCCTGTTTGGTCTATGAGCGTTTTTGCGAAATCCCGTGAATTCAGTCCATCAACCAATCTTGGATAGGCTACGCAGCCCGCATCCGCTGGATGCCATTGGAGGGTGGTTGAGATTGACTCAAGCTTCGACTTCAATAGTGTCAGGTTTTCCCGTATCAGTTTCTGAGTGTTTTGCAAGAGCATAGGCGCCTGTTGCAAGGCAATCATCGCCAACAGCTCATCGGCCTGGCCGTTACAAATCGAAAGATAGTGCTTGATCTCGAGCATTCTCTTGATCAGGTCCAGATCCTGACAGGCCAGCCAGCCGACCCTGATACCACCCAGTCCATAGGCCTTGGACATCACGCCCAGACTGATGCCTTTTTCGTACAACGATGCAACCGGCAAAAGTCGATCGGTTGGCCGGTACTCCAGACCCCGAAACACTTCGTCAGAGAATAGCCAGCAATCTTTAGAGGTACAGTGCTCAACGATCGCGTCCAACTCATCCTGCTGGATCAGCTTGCCAGTTGGATTGTGTGGAAAATTGATGACTGCCATGACGGTTTTTTTATCAACGGCCTCGCGCCACTGATCTATATCCAGCTGCCAACCACCATCCTCAACCGCTGTTAGATTGATTGTGTCGACTCTTACACCTATACCCTGCGCCACCAGTGAGAGGGGCTCGAATATGGGTAAAATCACTTGTACCCTGTCCTTGGCATTCAATAAAGCGTGATAGGCGACAAAAATCGCCTCTTGAGCCCCCGCAAAGGTGATAATGTTGGCTGATGTCAGGCCAGGATAAGTGGCGGCAATTGACTCCCGTAGCGAGAGATCGCCCTGGCTGGAGGAGTAGCCTAATGAGAGATTATTCCACTGCCTCAATTCCTGACGATTCGCCAGTGACAACAACTCTTGCAAGGAAAGTGATTCAGGTGCTGAAGCCCCCATCAAGTAATCAGCCTGATCGCCATAGCTTGTTTGGTAGTTGGCCAGTTTGTATGGCGGAAAAATCATCAGGCGTCCACAGAGATAGAAAGGATGAGAATATTGCGCTTGACGTATTCAGGGCTAAATTATTTCACCAGTTTCCAGACAGTCATCTGCGACAGGCTATGTTGAAACTTCCTGCGTGTTTCGCGAATCACAAAGTGAACATCCCGTGGTTCATCCAGCAATTCAAAGTGGACGCCCAATAGGGCTTTCAGTCCATCCAATGTGGTGAAATTTTCGCCTGACGCATCTTTGAAACCACCCAGCCACTCCTGCCGCTCAGTATACTCTTGCAACCAGGTATAAGGTGAAGCCAGTATCAATAGACCGCCTTTATTCATTCGCTCATGAATCATCGCAAGGAATTTTTTTGGCGCATACAGTCGGTCAATCAGATTCCCGGCAAAGATCAAGTCATAGCCGGTATATTTCTGATTCAGGTTACAGGCGTCGGCCTGCATGAATTGGCAGCGCTCAACAGTCGCCTCCAGGCCCAGCCCAGACAAATTAATTTCTTTATAACTGACCAGCTCGCCTTCATCTTTAATCACATAGCGTTTGATTCCGGCCTGTTGCAGTTCCACGGCGGAAGCGATAAAACGGGCTGAAAAATCGAGTCCGACTACCTGCTCAAAGTATTTTGCCAGTTCAAAGCTGCTACGGCCCACTGCACACCCGAGATCCAATGCCCTAGCTCCAGCACTAGCAATGCCAGACATCTGGGCGGCACTGATGCAGTGATCAGCACAGGTTTTTGCAAAATTAGGTACATGGAAGTATTCATCGCCGTAATGAAAATCAAGGTACTGGGACACCAGTTCATCAGTTTCGTAAGGATTGCTCATAGTGGTCAACTCGGTGTCTGATTCGATGTATCTGAATCCGGCATGCTGGAAAAAGTGTCTGCGAAAGGCATAGCGAGAGTCCTTGATGGCGTAATTGCCGGTTGAAAAGTAACACCCCCCCTTGATCAGGTTATGCTTGACCATCGAATGTCGGGGTGGAAAAGTCATCGTATATTGGATGAACCTCAAATCCGGGATAGCCCTCGATCGGTGTTTCTGTCCATTGCCATACATTGCCGATCACATCATAAAATTCCTCACCACCCGGCATTCGGGTTTTAAACCTGTTGACGGGACAAGCCGAGGCCCAGTATTCCAGGTTGATGTTGCCCGGTGCTTGATCCCAGTAGTGTAGATCAGTGTCTATTGCATCTCTCAGGCAGTACCACTCAGCCTCGGTAGGCAGACGGATGGATAAACCAGTCTGTGCCTTTTTCCAGTTACAGAAGGCCTTGGCTTCCAGCTGGTTTACATCGACAGGCCAATCCCACGGCATATCGATGACCTGCGTCATCGTGCGGTAGCGAAAGCCTGTATCGGCCGGAACCCAGAACTCAGGGTGCTCGGCTCGAGTGTAGCCAACCCAACTCCAGCCCTCATCGGTCCAGTAAGCCTGATTCTGGTAGCCACCTTGCTGCACGAACTCGATGAATTCACCATTGGAAACCAGAAACTGGCTGGCTTTAAAATCATCGACCTGAACCGATAATTCTCCGTATTCATTGTCCCAGCCGTACAGAGGATCGTCGCGTTTTTTCCCCAGATGCATTTCCTTGCCTTTGACCGGCAAGAGCTTGTTCAATGGTGCTGAAGCACCGCGCTCTTCACAATCGATGAATAGATTGCTGGTTCGGACAAGATGCAACGGCAGTTGCCGGATCAACACAGATGTCGTCTCCAGGTGAATACGTTCATGTTCGATCCCCATCATAACGATCCACATCGGGTCATCCCAGCCAATCGGCAGGTTTATGGGGGCTTTCATGATGAAATCATCGACCAGTTGCCTTACCTTTTCACGATAGGCCTTGACCTGTTCCAGCTTTGGCCAGTTGTAGTTTGACTCATCCAGGTCATCCCAAGACATTTCGTCGACGCCGATTGCCAGCATGGACTCCAGTTCGGGGTCTAGCCTGTTTGGAATCAACTTCGCCACATGCAGTTTATTGGTAAAGAAAACGGCTGTATGACCATAGTAGAAGATCAACGGATGGCGCAAGGGATTGGCTTTGCTGTAATAAGCTTGATCTGTTGCCAGACAGTCGAAGAGACTCTCATACAGCGTGGAGGTCTCGTGAAAATAGACACGGATTTCCTCACGCTTCAATTCCGGGTATTCGCCAGTAAGCAAGACTGTTTTTCCCAACCCATTATAAATGTTGGTGAGAGTTGATTTTTGTTCAGCTGAATAGCTCATTGTTTTAGTCGCAAGAATTTGGGTTGATCTTTTAATGAATGTTCTTTTTAGGAGATTGAAGAGACGAGATTACAACATATTATAACCTGGCAGTTATCTCCGGTCCCGCCACTGTGCTGATTCGGTGATGATCCTAGCCAAGCATGTTTAGACTGATCAATGCTGATTTATGAATAGATTTATCAAGGCATCTTGAAACTGCTTTATCAGTTTGTCCTTGCTAAACATCTGCAGCCATCAGAAATCTGTATTTCATTGCTTTTTGGGTGTATCTCGTATTTCCTTGCGTACAGATAAGCTAATCCTCCAAAAGTATTTACAGTAAATCTATAAAAGCAAATAGCCCACGGTCATAATGACCGTGGGTCCTGCCAGCCACAGTGTGATCCTATTTTACCATTGCCCTGTAGCTATGCCAGGTGGCATAGCCAAGTATTGGAAATAAGACAGCGAATCCAACGAACGCTGTGGCAATCCCAATGGCCGTAAGTGCAACGATTATTGCAGCCCAGACAAACATGGCTGCTGGATTAGCCGTGACTGCGCGGTAACTGGTCTGCATCGCAGAAATGAAACCAGCATCTTCATCCAGAATGAGTGGGATCGCCACCGCACTCAACACAAAGACTACCAACGCCAGAATAAAACCAATTCCAACGAAGAAGCTCAGGGTGATCCAGCCTTCGCTGCTGCTGAAGAGGCTTGTATAGGCCTCAATGGATGGCGAGAGGGCGTTGAACTTTACCGCAAACAAAAGTGCTGAGAAGCGCACCCACGCCGCCATAACTAATGCCAACGTCAATGAAAAAAGTGCCAGGTAGGTGCCGCGTTTCATCAGCAGGCTAAGACTCCCGCTAATGCTGGGTGCTACCCCCCGTTCAATGTCTCTACTTGCGACATATAAGCCCGATGCGAGAAATGGTCCTATGACAACAAGTCCCGTCAAGTATGCCACTGAAAACCAGGGAGCGTTGCTGATCGATAGGTAGACGCCGGCACAGACACCCGCAAATAAAAAGCCGTATACCAGGCTCAGCAAGGGGATGCGCCTAAAATCATTGAAGCCAAGCTTAATCCAGTGAAAGGGGGTTAAGGGTGCCACCTTAAGCACATCGTATCTCGTGGGCAAAGAGTCATCTAGACGCAGTTCTGATGCAGTAGTAGACATTGTTTCATCCTCTTATATGCGTTTGTCGTACGCGTTCAGGTTTGTATCCCAGGTAGCCATGTTTTAACCACACGACGGAGAGCGGCATTTCCTGGTTTCACTATAAAACTAGAGCAAAAGGTACAAAAAATCAAGAAAAAAACTATACATATATCGATGCAATGTAGAGGGTTGGTAAGGAAAAAACAGAGAAAACAGTTAGATAGAAGCAGGCTGACACGAGCTGCGGGTCAGTTTCAGGTACTCGTGTGGGGGCGGTAATTGGCATATATGGTGATGAGTGATGATCAGGCAGCCTATGTTAGCCGAAACTGAATCATCTGGTTGGCATTAACTCCCCAATTTATTCAAAAACAATCTGAATCATCTTATGCATTCTGTAATTTGCTCAAGATGTATAGATAAACGAATAAAATAATATACATTTTGTACTGGACAAACCGAAATAAACGTCTATCATAAAAATCATGCAAGGCCTGCATAAGAAATATTCTGCTAAATGTACAAATATTGGAGAACAAAGATGAGCGCATACGAACTACAAATCCTCAATACAGAACGCTTCTATGACGACCAGATTCGTGCAATCGAGGAAAGCGGAGCTGAGGTACTCAGTTCTGTCGTACCTGGAAGCCGGCTGCATGAAATAATCCACAACCCTGTGACCGAAGGCATTGACGAGGGGTGAATTGACATGGGCAGCTTGCTATGAGAGGCAAGCTGTCCAGTGGGCAACCAGATTTCTGATGGCGGATCGTCTCTACCAACAGGTTAGACTATGCTCTCAGCAGATATTGAATTGTCATCTATTAGTGATGTTTGACTCTAAATGGTCATAATAGGTGAGTTCTTGCTTGGTAAACTTCCAATGCTCGTTGGACTGGTCGGAGATCAATCATGAACAGACATGTCGACCACAACCATTTTGAGGCCCTCGCGCAGATTAGTCATTAAGAACCTGATGCTCGACAGCGTTGTCGGTTTCATTTCCTTTATAATTGTGATTGTTTCTACAGCGTATCAGCTACTTAACGAAGATCTAACCTCCGACCATACTAACGGAAAATTACTACAGCAGACAATGCTGCTAGATCATTCTTATCATAATTACAGCGGTTTTTTACACAATACAAAACTGAGTCTAAGCCGTAGTAACTGGAGCTACCTAATCAGCCCGTACGTAAACCATACTCAGACATAGAGAATCTGATGAATCGCTTAATTATTTTACTGACACTGAGTTTATGGACGTCAATTGTTGTGAGTTGTCCTGAAACTCTTGACTTTTAAAAGCGTCAACTGGCTGGCGAAGAAATTATGAGCTTGTGTCAAGCTTACTCGGGTAAGGTGGTCCTTATCGTTAATACTGCCAGCAAGTGTGGTTACACTTATCAATACGAAGGTTTGGAAGCCCTCTACGATAAATATCAGGACAAAGGATTTGTAGTGCTCGGTTTTCCCAGCAATGATTTTGCAGGGCAAGGAACCCGGCAACGAAAAACAGATACAGAATTTTTGCAAGAATACTTATAGCATAGAGTTTCCAATGTTTGAAAAAACTCGTGTAGGTGAGGGTGTGGCGGATCCCATGTGTCGTGTTCTGACTGAACAGACGGGTGAATTTCCTCGTTGGAACTTCCATAAGTACTTGGATAGATGGGGAAGATTGGTCGGAAGTTTTTCTAGTGGTACAGAACCCGATAGCAAGCAGCTGTTAAGCGCGATTGAAAACGAGCTGTAAAGCTAATTTAAGCACTTTGCTGTGAATGGTTTCTAGCAGTTGAGTAACAAATAAGCTGGCATTCTCTCAATATATCAGTCCTAAGAAGAAAATATTGCGGCGAAAATATGCTGTCGATAATCAAATATTCTTTTGAGTAAGGGTGCAACATAATAATGGTTTATCTTACTTTCCACTGATCTCGGGGTATAAATCGGCAGGCTGTAAGTCACTCTATCAATGATACGTGTCTTCGAATCTATTTGCTCAAACTGGTGAAAATGATGCCAGTAGCTGTAGGGGCCTATTTGTTGTTCATCCACAAAGATATGAGGTGGATCGTACTCTGAAATTAGGGATTGCCAGTGTAGCGGTATTCTGGAGAGTCGGATCTTGTAATCGATGATTTGATTCAGCTTCATCACAACCGGTGAGGGGGTAATTAGTTTAAACTCCAGACTCGGTGGTGTGATAAGGGCTAGGTTTTCCGGATTTTCGAAAAAATTAAAAATGCGTTCCAGTGGTCTGGATACTTCTTGTTGTCGAATGAGTTGATACTGCTGCATTACTTGATTCAAGTATCCTACGGATTGACCCGTTTGATACGCCAGCGGGCAAAGCGTTGATAAAGCGGTTCCAGTAAGCGCAGAAGTCCCAATCTATTGAGCAGTAGAGACAGCCAACGGTAGCCAGGTAGATGTGACCACATCAGTGCGAAACCATGACTGCCGGTCTTCCATTGGTTATCCTGGTCAAGCACATGCAGCTCCCGCATAGCCTGCTCTCGGGTGAGGTTGTGCTGCTCAAGTAGTTCAGGCTGTTGGGTAATATCCACCCACTGGATGGCGTCCACTTGGTCAAGCCTGCGATAATGGTTTATTTCCACGCTGCAGAGGGGGCAGCCGCCATCATAGAAAACTATGGGCACTGATAGATTGCATTGGTTGGAATCTTTTTTTTGCTTCATTCAGTTTCCCCTGAGTTTCTGGGCGCCTTTATTCGGCAGTGCCGCATCGGTTTTGAGATACTGGAGATGCTCCTCATTGAATGGCTTGGGCTCAATGCCGCATAGGCTGAATATCTCATCGCCAGAACAAGTGTTGCCGGCCAGCAGCATTTGAATCTGATCACGGCTGATGGGAAACCAGGCGTATTTATCTAATAACGTAGCGGCAAATTGAGGTCCGGTGGCAGGCACGGGCATCATTAACTTATGTTTACCACTTACCTCGCAAATCACGCTGAGTATCTGTTTCCAACTCATGTTATGTGGTCCACCAAGGGTATAAGTCTGCCGTATCGTCTCTGGTCGTTCCAGTGCACCAACGAAAGCTGCGGCGACATCCTGTACATGCACCGGTGACAAGGCGAATCCGCCTGGATTTTTGGGTAGGATGCCTTGATGAAACAGGGGTATAGGAAGAGGCGAGTCAATTATTTGTTGCTTCAGCATGGAGGCGAACTCGAGACGCCCCTGAGGATCGCCGTAGATCACGGAAGGTCGGAAGATAGTCCAGTCCATGTCCAGGCCTTTAACATGAGCCTCGGCAGCCAGTTTGGTGCGTTGATAGCGGGTCAAACACTGTTCCACGCCATTGGCGCTCATCAGGATGAAACGTCGAACGCCCTGAGATGCAGCGATACCCGCTGCACGAACAACACCCTCGAACTGAAGTTCTTTGAAACTGATACCTTGCGACGTGAACTCTCTCAAGATACCGATGTTGTAGATTACGGCATCTACGCCCTTTAGCAGGTCCTGCATGGCTTCGGAGTTCGAAATGTCTCCTAAAACGAATTCGCAAGATGACTGCCTGGGAATTCTCTTCTGACTGCCAGGTCTGACAAGCAAGCGAGGTTTGTGGTCATTGGTGATCAGTGCTTCCACAAGGTAGCTTCCAACAAACCCGGTACCTCCTAGAATAGCGACCTTCATTTTAACGTCTCTCGTGGTTGATGGCATAGAAGCTATGACAATGAGAGTGCAAAATGGTTACAAAAAATGCATACAAAATATACTGAATAACAATACAAATAGCCTAGAAATATCATTAAATTGTACATTTTATGAAATGGCGGTATGCCATCTTACTGTAAATGAATATCATATTGAAAAATAAATAAAAAAATGCTAATCATGAGTCTAATAAGTTGAGAATATATCAATTTTCCGCAAAAGAAACTCTTGAGTATTAAATCATAAAGTATGCGAAAAAATGTACAATAATGATATATAATTACTGCTATAACTGACTAATTTGTGCGGCAGATCCAGCAAGCCAAGGATGTGCAAAGAGAAAGAGAATGATACAGAGCTTGCTCTAAACGACGCCCATTGGCATTAGGCAGTACGCGGATCTCATCCTAAAGGATACGTGCAGCAGACCAGTAATAAACACTGTATTTCAAATGTTTGAACTTGGATAGAAGAAACCAAACGATTCAACACACTGACTGCCAAATCGCAATCAGCTTGAATGATTAGCGCGACATATTAAGTAGATGCAGTATCAAGTCTCAATATCCATCGAGTTTGCTAAGGCTAAATTTTACAGACTAATATGAACCAGCCTCATTGTTATGCCATTCGACTAGTGAATCCCTACACTGGAATATTACAGGTAGTGAATCATGGCATTGCTCGGAGTTTGAGCAGAAACGGCTTCAATTGGGAGATTCAAGTTCAGGTTGAACGAAATACCGGTGGTTGGGGGAGCCTGAACCGTAATCAGAAGGAGTTGAAGTACTACCGGTATGGTTTCTGGAATCCCAAAAACGGCCTCCAGCGGATGCCGACTGATCCCAGCGTTGATACAGGCCAATTGAAGCAAGGCTATAAGATGCTGATTCATCAATTCCGGTCTGGACTACTGGAACAGCTGCCTTTTCCCCTTGAAGATCGGTATGAACACTGGTTGCTGGATAATAATCAAATGCCATTGGCACTGTTGGGCAGTACTTGTGATAAAAACATGCTGCCAAAGATCAGGGAACAACACTGGCATGCGGTTTCCGCCTCTCTGAATATCGAGGCCTATCCACAGGCAAGGGCTGAACCATTGGAAGATCTGGTAAGATCGAACTCAGGTGGCCGTCAATGGTTTCATAGAAGTCCCAGCGGCTCTGGAATGGGTATGGAATATCGGACAGTTACCGGCCTGGCTGGAAGGGAACTCCCGCCTGTCGATTTTCCGGAGTTGCTGGTACGAGAAGATTGGAAAAATCCCCAAGCGAATCAGCGAGTGGAGGAATGGGCCGAATATCTGGCTCCCTGGCTTCTACAGTTGCAGGGTATCAGCGAGCCAAGGCGAACCCTCTTGGAGCGGGATGCAAGCCGGAATCCAGAAATGCTGGAGGTTCTATATCGCCTCTACCCCCACGTCATCGATCATGTGTTGATCAACACCGCCCGGGTGTCGGCAAAGATCCGGACGGCCAGTAAATAAAAGCACCAGCCAGCCAGTATTTTCGGGGAATAAATATGCTGCAGATCTGGGTGACGATAGCCCTTAGATTGCTAACGAACCTATGAGCCTTTTTGCAACGCCGTTGCGACTCGAAATATATTGCTTGCGTAATTCGCATCGAAACTGTGAGATTGAGTAGAACATGAAACTAAACAAAATTTGGCAAAGCTCACTACTGAGCTTATTCCTGTTGAATTGGGGCATATTTGCGAAGGCGGCGGAATTGTCAGTCAGTCTGGACAACCCACCAGCCATGGGTAGTGTCTCTTTTTTGCTATTCGATTCGCCAAATGCATTCGGCGACCTTCGAGATCCGGTGAAGATGATTACTCGGCCCCTGGATGATCGCAAGGTTTATCGAATTGAGAACGTGCCACCTGGTGAGTATGCCTTGCTGGTATATCATGATGAAAACAACAATGAGCGCATCGACAAGAATTTCATTGGCATTCCCAAGGAACCTCTCGGATTCTCAAACCGCTACGAACCTAAGGGTCCCCCCAGCTACAGCCGCGCGGCCTTTGTATTAGGAGAAGGGGAGACACGTCATTTTGATGTAAAACTCTACCGCGCATTGGGAAAGCGCGGGCGCCTGGGTGTGGGCTTGGGCGTTATTGCGCGAAGCAGCCCTTATCGTGATTACAATGGTGGCGTGTATCAGGTAATACCAGCCATAACATATAATAGCGAGCGCCTGCAAATTTATGGTCCTAGTATCCAGGTAGGTCTTGTCGGTAGTGGGAAACTACGCCTTGCTGCGACAGGAAAGTATCGGATCGGCGTCTACGAAGAAGACAACAGCGACTACCTAGAAGGTATGGGCGACAGAGAAGACACCTTCATGGCTGGCCTGGCGGTACAGGCAGAGCTACCGGGCGGCGTAGATTTTTCGGTGAGATTGGAACACGATATACTCGATGAAATAGGCGGTAGCGAGGCCAGTATTGAGTTTAATAAGTCATTCCAATATGGGATGTTCAGATTCTCACCGAAAATAGGTGTGAATTGGCTCAGCTCGGATCTCTCAAACCATGATTTTGGGGTGCCGGTTAGCAAGGCGACGCTTGATAGGCCTGCCTATGAACTCAATGACATTCTCAGTATTGAAGCCGGTCTTGGGATGTTCATAGAGATTACTCGGGATTGGCTAGTGATAGTGAACGCGAGCGTAGAATTGCTGGATAACGAAGTCACCGACAGCCCGATTGTCGAAAAGGACTATGTGGTGAAGGGCTTTGCTGCCATCAACTACGTATTCTAATAAACGCATTCCTAAAATTGGCGCTGCCTGACATTCAATTCAATTGTGGCATCAGTTTTGACTTGTTTTTACCCTGTGTAAAATCCGTGGCAATTTAAGGAACCATCTGATTAATTCAGAGCCTCCTTAAATCGTCGCTGGGTTCACAACCTGATATTGATTCAGCCTTATCCTAGTCGGATAGAATTATTATTTGATGTATCGATGCAGAATGTATCAGCTGGCTGTTCCGAGTGAGGCGATTTTATCCTCCAATTCCCTGATCCGCTGCTGAGCTTCAGTAAGTTGCTGTTCGATTTCCACTTCTCGGCTGACATCTTTCTGTACGCCGATGTAATAGGTGATTCCATCTTCCTCATTTAGAATTGGGGTAATACTCAGTTCATTCCAGAATGCAGTGCCATCCTTATGATAGTTGCGTAGGCGCACTCGGCAGGGTTCACCCGCTTCTATGGCGGCACGAATAATCTTTCTCGCATCCTGATCTCTTTCTTCTCCCTGCAGGAAGCGGCAATCCTGATAGAGGATATCTTCTTCACTATAACCGGTCAGCCGTTCAAAGGCTTCATTGACATAGAGCAGAATCGTGTCATCTCCCTCTTGTTCGGCGATGACCAAGCCATCGTTTGCCGTGTCAATGGCTTTTTTGAGCAGATCCAGACTGATTGGTAAATGTTTCATTGACTAAGCCGTAATTTAATATTCCTCCATAATAAAAACAGGGTGAGATCTGTCAACCGTTTTCTTTTGTCTGGCGGGTTATTCAGATCACGGCAAACTGATTATCCTAGATCTGATTCTCGAGGTAATACCGGCTGCAATATCTTACTATTACGATCGTGCTGCAGTGCCTAACAACCTCTGTTTGAGGCCTTTGTCGAGAGGGTCATCTCCCAGCCAGAGATCTAGATAAGCCCTGCCCAATTCCGGCTCCGGTAGGCGCAGGATGACCTCGCCATTCAGCTCCAGAATGAGCTCCTGCTCGGCGTGCAGGGTGATGGCATAACTGTCGCCCTTTTCGACGTCATGCATGGCGGCGTGGAGGTGGTCTAGGGTGGGTTTGATCGATGCAAAATAATCGTTGCCTCTTTGTTTCAGCAGGTGTTTCTCGGCGGCAGACTTGATCTGCTGCGCTTCGACAGGCACGAAATAGTGAATGACCAGTCGCTGGTTCTGAGGTTTCATCTGGTCTGCATAATAGGCGGCGGCATACACATCGAACCAGATGCCCCACGTCAGTATGCCTGCGCCCTGCAGGTCAAATGCACCCGACTCTGTAACCTGCCTGATGGGGAAACTCGCTCCTTCGAGCTCGAAACTTTGACTGGCACTGACGCTTGTCGTCAATGACCCGCTTAATATCATTATGAAGCCGAGAAAACTCGATTTAGTCCTGCATGATCTCCACATGATTACCCTCGCTGTCTTGGATGTAGATGGATTGAGTGCCGTCCCGGTGCAGGGTCAAAGGGCCATAGTCTGCCGCATTCGGGTCAGTCAGTCCGATATGCGGTGGATGCTGTTCCGGGGTCACCAGCGCCAGATTTATGTTGGCGAATTTCAATAACGCCCAGGTCGCGTCCCGGTATTTCAGTTCGCAGGCAAAACGGCTGGTATACCATTCGATGGCCCGCTCGATATCGCTGACCGGGATGGCAACATGGTGCAGACTTTGGAGTTGCTTGTGGTTCATGGTTTCACAAAAAACAGGGTAACTTCGCCAAGTGTGAAACCATATTTACTCACCTTGGCGCGGTTGATCAAGACTTTGTCGTCCTGCAGGAACATCCAGTCATTGAAACTGACCTGCCACTGCTTCCCACCGACAGTCAACAACAAGTCGTAACGCCAGTTGAGGGCATTGCCGTAGGCGCTGCCCTCGGCAACGCCCACCACATCATCGGCGGTGCCTTGGAAATGGTGCTCATTCAGACGTTGGATGGTCCAGACGCGGCGTTGGGTTTCACCATCGTCATACTGAAACGCTTCATCGAGGGTCAGCCGGTCACCCTCGATTTCGCCTTTGATCTGGACCTTGAAACGTCGCTTCACCTCACCGAAACGATCCTGGAACATACCCCAGGCCTGAGTCTGTCCATCGAAATAGCTGAACAGGTCCAGTGCCGGGGTTGCATCCGCGTAGTCTTCAGGCTTCATGGTCGAGCATCCGCTGAGGATTAATAGGACTGTCAACAGCGCGTTCAACTTGATCAGGTGCTTTAACATGGTTTCTCCTTTGCAGTGCTTGCACCGCTTGTTGGTCCAGTGGGAAATTCCATACCAGGCGGGCGGCCATCAGTTTGAAGGGCAGGGGGAGCAGGCCGTAAGTCAGCAGCAGCGCCAGGGTGTCGGGTGAGTCTGCTGTAATATCGAAACCGGCAAATTCGATCAGCGGAAAGCTGATGCCGATGGCCATCGCCAGGGCCAGCTTGGTGGCCATGCCCCATAGGCCGAAGAACAGTCCCGCCCGTTCACCGCCGCCGTTGGCGCGATCCAGATCGATGACGTCGGCCTGAATCGAGGCGGGCAGGGCCATATCAACCCCCAGACTCAGGCCGGTCAACAGACAGATGAGGATAAAAAAAACGGGTTCCTCAAAAGGCAGCATAGGAACCCAGGCAAAAATCAGGCAGGCAAACAGCATGGAGATTGCCCAGGTGCGATGTTTACCCAGTCGCCCGGCAAGCGGCAGGAAGATGAAGAAGCCCGCCAACCCGGCACAGAAATAGACCGCCAGAAACAGCCAGGATTGATCGGGTCTGCCCAGCACGTGTTCCACGAACAGCAGGAACAGGGCCGCCGGAATACCGTTGGCAATGCCATTGAAGAGATAGGCGAGCAGCAATTGCCTGAGGGGGCGGTTCTGCCGCAGCAGCTCAAAGCCCTTTCCCAGGGTCAATGGCTTTTGATGAGCCGGATTGAGCCGGACGGGTACATGCCACAAGGCAGGCAGACTCAGCAGGAAACTGACGATAAAAAAGCCGCCGAGCAACAGCAGTGCCCTGGTGTCTGTCATGCCAAAAGCGGCAGGCAGCAGCACGGCAGTCAGGGTGCCGGTTAAAATGAAGCCTTCCCGCACCGCGGTGAGGTGGGATCGCTCCCGATAGTCCCTGGAGATTTCCGCCCCCCAGGCCGTGTACGGCATGACCACCAGGGTCCAACCGGTATACAGGACCAATGACCAGACCAGCAGGTAAGTGGCATTGGGTTGGATGTCGGGTCTGAACAGTTGATTGACCGCCAGTATCAGGATGGGTGCGCCGATCAGCATCAGCAGCAGTCGCTTGCGCTGAAACGGCAGCCGGTCTCCCAGATAGCCGACCAGCGGATCGCTGATCAGGTCCCACAGACGTGCGCCAAGCAACAGGCTGCCCACTGCGGCGAGTCCGATGCCATAACTGTCGGCATAGACGGGCGGCAGGTAGATCACCAGCGGCAGGCCGAGCATGGCCAGCGGCAGGCCGGGAAGCCCGTAGGCGATCAGTTGACTGCGGCTGAGGGGCATCCGGCCTACCCGGGGTTGCTCAACAGGGTCTGGTGCAGATCGATGTGCCCGGAATTGAAGCCTGCCTCACAGTAACTCAGGTAGTAGTTCCACATACGGCGGAAGCGTTCATCGAATCCCAGCGCCCGAATAGTCTCCCACTCCTGATGGAAGTTGAGCTGCCAGCGGTGCAGGGTTTCCGCATAATCCAGCCCGAATGCATCGTCCCGGATCATTTGCAGACCGGCTGCCGCGGGGAGTGCCTGCAGGTGGCTGGGCGTCGGCAGCATACCGCCGGGAAATATGTAGCGCTGGATGAAATCCGGATTGCGGCGGTACTCCTCGAAGGCCTGTTCCTGAATCGTGATGACCTGCAGGGCGGCCCGGCCGCCCGGTTTCAGGTTGCGCTGGAGGGTCTCCATGTAGGTGGACCAGTAGGCCTCGCCGACCGCCTCGAACATCTCGATGGAAACGATGTGGTCATAGCTGCCGTGCAGCTTGCGGTAGTCCGTGAGAGACAGGTTGACCCGTTCTTCGAGACCCAGGGCTTCGATCCGGCGCTGCGCCCAGGCCAGCTGAGAAGGGGACAGAGTGACCCCGTCCACCCGCATGCCCTGGGATGCAGCGGTGACCGCAAAGCCGCCCCAGCCGCAGCCGATCTCCAGGATCCGGTCACCTGGTTTGGCCTCGAGCAGATCGAGAATGCGTTGATATTTGTTCGCCTGAGCGGATTCCAGGGGTTCATCGGCATGCGCGAAGAGTCCGCTGGAGTAGGTCATGCCCTGATCCAGCCACTGGGCATAGAAGGCATTGCCCAGGTCATAGTGGGCCATGATGTTGCGCGCACTGCCCTTGTGGGTGTTGCGCCGGCTCCAGTGGTACCAGCGCATCGCCAGACGGGCGATGCCGGACATCCCTGCAGTGCTGGTCAGGCGGTGCTGATTGCGCACCAGCAGCAACAGCAGGTCGGAGAGATTGGGGGTCTCCCACTCCGCATTGATATAGGCCTCCGCCAGGCCGAGATCGCCGTTGAAGACCAGCCGCCGGAGCAGAGGGTTGAGCTTGTGAATCTCGATGACGCCCGCCGGGCCGGGGTGTTCGCCATTCAACCGATAGCTGCGGTCAGAGACGCGCAGTTCGAGGGTGCCGAACTCCAGCCGGTCAAGCTGTTTGATGAATCTATCCAGCCGGTCCGTGGTTTTACCAATTCCATAGATGACTTGGCTCTGTAGGCTGCTCATGATGTGACTTGCTCCTCGGGGGGTTCTGGTTTGCTGAAGAATGGGGCGCCCCGCAGCCAGGCCTTAAGGGCCTGCCAGTGGATGGCCAGCATGATCTTGAAGGTCATGAAAGGGGTTCTGAGCAGGGCGCGCAGCAAAGACATGTCGCGAAGCGGGCGCCGCTGTCCCGATTGGGTGGCAACCAACATCAGTTCGCAGTTCTACGGCGTAGTGTTTCCTGAGTAGCCAGGCGGCACTCAAGCCGGCAACGCCGCTGCCAACCACTGCAATGCTTTTCTTCGGTGTATCCATGTTTTTGCCTGTTTCGTCATACGATGCGATATGTGTACAATAATTGTATAAATAAATGATTAAATCAAGTCTATACTTGTACATAATCCATAGATATACAGCAATATTTCGATTGAAATGTGGGAAAACTCTATATATTTCCAATGATTATCGTAATATATGTACAATAAACAGGAATGGATCAGGTGCGAAACATGTCTGACAGAGCCATAGAGAATCTCCCGGAGTCGCTGCCTGGGGCCGTCTGGATCACCGGCGGCGGCAGTGGCATCGGCCGCTGCCTGGCACTTGAATTGAGTCGTCAGGGTCATCGTGTGGTGATCAGCGGCCGGGATGGGGAAAGGTTGGAGGCGGTCGCGGCGGAAGTATCCGATGGGAGCATTCTGCCCAAGGTAGTGGATGTAACGCGCTTGGAGGATTTGACCCAGGTGGTGGCGGAGATAGAGGCAGAGTCAGGTCCCATCGATCAGGCGTTTTTGAATGCCGGTGCCTATAAACCGATGGGTCTGGATGCATTTGATGTCGACCTGTTTCGTCAGCTCATGGAGGTCAACTACCTGGGCGTGGTCAACTGTCTGGCTGTGCTGTTGCCGATCATGCAAAAGCGTAAAACAGGTGAAATTTTGATCACTGCCAGTCTCTCCGGTTATCGGGGGTTGCCAAAGGCGGCGCCTTACGGGGCCAGCAAAGCGGCCCTGATCAACATGGCGGAGTCACTGCATCCGGAGCTGAAAAAAAATGGTGTAAGTTTGAGATTGATCAATCCCGGATTCGTGCGCTCGGAGTTGACGGACAAGAATGATTTCACCATGCCGTTCCTGATCTCGGCGGAGCAGGCGGCGCAGGAGATCGTCAAGCGTCTCCCAGGCAACGGCTTCGAGATCGCCTTTCCGACCCCCTTTGCGGCCATCCTCAAGGTCATGCGCTGCCTGCCATACAGGCTCTACTTCCATTTCATGAAGAGGTTGGCCAAATGACTGACATTCAGGAGCGTCTCCGAGCCTACGCTGCTTTTTTCGAAGGCCTGGAGCCAGAGGATCTGCAGAAATTCGACACGCTGTTCAGCCGGGATATCCATTTCAAGGACCCTTTCAACGATGTGCGAGGAATACCTGGGATAAGGCGGGTGTTTGAGCATATGTTTGAGCAGTGCGACAAGCCGCGCTTTCGTGTCTCGGATTACTGCGGACAGGAGGATCGTGGCTATCTGCAATGGAGCTTTAGTTTCACTCCCAAAGGACGGGCCAAGGAGTACAGACTGGAAGGTGTCAGTCGAGTTAGCTTCGATAATGCCGGACGCGTGAGTGAACATATCGACTACTGGGATCCTGCGGAACAGATCTATTCACGGCTGCCGGTTTTGGGCTGGCTGTTGGGACTCGTGCGCGGAAGGCTCTCCGTAAGGGGAGAGACCGGCGTATGGCTCGATGGTTGATTTTAGCCCAGTTCTACCTGCTGGTTTGGGTTGCTTATTACTTTTAAGATCGCTGACAAATCAACGCTTGGCACAGGGTATCAATGATCATGACTGAAACGCTTGCCTGAACTCGCGGAATCGACTGAATCGTTTCCCAGTTTTTCAGCGCTCGCCGCCGTCTTCAGTTGTTCGGGCCTAGCCTCCCAGGGGGCGTGCAGTTGGGCGTCCGGTAAGCCGGCGAGTTCTGGCAGCCATTTTCTCAGGTACCGTCCCTTCGCATCGAAGCACTCGCTCTGCCGCACCGGATTGAAGATGCGGAAGAATGGCGACGCATCTGCTCCGCAACCGGCGGTCCATTGCCAGCCCAGGGTATCCCAGAACCAACGGGCGCCCTCCTGCCATTCAATGCCCAGGTTCTTGGTCAGGAAAGACGCCACGATCATGCGCACCCGGTTGTGCATCCAGCCAGTACGCAGAGTTCCCGCATGCCTGCATCGACGATGGGAATACCGGTGTTGCCCTGCTGCCATGCTGTAAGATGTTGCGTGCTCTGATCCCCCTGTCGCCAGGGGAAATGGTGAAAACGCGGGTCGAGGGGTTGCTCGCTGGTGTGGGGATAGTGGTAGAGCAGATGCTGGGCGAACTCCCGCCAGCCGAGTTCGCGCAGATAGACTGCTGGTCCTGAGTCTGCCTTCGGGGTCAGTTCCACTTCGGTGCGGGCCTGCATGCCATGCAGGACCTGCTGGGGCCCGATCTCCCCGAAGTGCAGGTGTGGTGAGAGACTCGATGTACCGGTAATGCCGGGCAGATCGCGGCCTGTTGCATACTCAGTGATTGCGTCTTTGAGGAAGCGGGAGAGGCGCAGCAGGGCACCTGACTCTCCGGGCTGCCAGTGCTCGCTGAGGCCGTTATACCACGAGATGCTCGGCTTGAGTCCGAGTTGGTCTAGTGAAAGCGTTTCGACCGACTCGGGTAAGGGGGGCAGTGCCTGTGGCGCGGGTGAGGGGGGCGCTTTCGGCATCCCCGCCTTGAGGCAGGTCCTCCAGAAGGCGCTGAACACTCGGTAGGGTGTCTGCTGGGCGGTTTGGATCTGCCAGGGTTCGAACAGCAGGCCGGCATTGCAGTTCTGGCAATGGACGCCATTTTCCTGCAGGGAGGCCTTTATCTGAGTGTCCCGCGCGCGGGTGCTTGGATCGTAGAGCCGGTTCCAGGACACATGCGTCACCTGATGTTGCTCGATCAGGGCTTGCAGTGTTTCCAGGCTCGGGCCTTGGCGGACGATCAATCTCGAACCAAGCCTCTGTAATGACTGGTCCAGTTGTCTGAGATTCCGGTCCAGCCACCAACGGCTGGCCGCACCCGGCTGCCAGGGCGACTCCTCGTCGGCTGCGTCGATGTATACCGGCAGCAGTCGGGAGCAGTTGGCCAAGGCTGCCTGCAGCGCAGGGTTGTCAGTCAGACGCAGATCGCGCCTGAACCAGAGGAGGGCCGTGATCACGCCGCAGTGGTTTGCAATCGATCGTCGATTTGCATGACCGCGCTGGCGATGTCGCTCACCAGGGGTATGAGGCCGGTTTGTCTCAGATCATCCGCATGACTCTGGGCAAAGCCGCCACCGATGAATACTGGCTGGCGGATCTTCTGTGTCATGGCGGGCAGGTGGGTGCCCAGCAGGGCTGCGGGTGGTGCGATACTGCCAAACAGCACCAAGGCTTCGCATAGGGAACGTTCCATGGTCAGGGGCAGGGACTCCAGGGGCATGTTGGGTCCGAGCAGCACGATCCGGTAACCCCGGGTGAGGGCCGCCAGACTGAACAATAAAAGCTCCACTTCACTGAATTCCCCGGGCAGACAGGCGGCCAGTACGCGACGACCCCGAGCCTGGCTCGTCATGTGATGAAAACGAGCCCCCAGTTTGTTACGTAGATAGGTATGAAAAAAATGCGTTTCAGGATCTGAAAAGGGCTGTCGCGCCTTTCGCTGGCGCAGTTCATGCAATAGTGGCAGCAACAGCAGGCGTGTCACCAACTCTACCGGGTAGAGCGAAAGGCAGTCGTTATAACTGCTGTCCAGCGCCGCATCATCGAACTGGGCAATCGCCTGCAGCATGCGGGATCTATATTCTTCCCAGGGGTCGATGGCTGTGCTAGCTATGTCTGGCTCATCATTGGTGGACTGCTTCTCATCCGTTAGCATCCTTTTTACCTGGCCAATGGAGATGCCCTGATCAACCAAGGAAAGAATACGCCGTATTAATTGGACGTGTTCATCGGTATAGAGTCTATGACCCTTGGGGGTGCGCTCTGGTTTTATCAATCCGTAGCGTCGTTCCCATGCCCGCAGTGTGACCGGATTGATTCCAGTTAGCTCAGAGATCTTTCTGATGGGATAATAGACCTTCTGTGAAGTGTGCGAGGCTATCGTATTGAGTGCAGATTCCATGTTTGTACCGGCTACATTTAAAAAACTTGTACATAAATGTACAACATTATTGCTATAGCTGCTAGTGCAAGGTTTTCATTTAGCATGTTGTCCTGCCCGATAATTCGTATTGCTCGGTATCTATGATGTTTGCTACGGGTGGTGCAATCCGCAATCCTCGGTAATTATCTCTGCAGGAGTGGATTCGGAACCGTGAACTTATTTTTTCTGCACTATTAACTTCTTATCAACTTTACATCGGTCTCGGCTTTCACCACCATTCGAGATTATTGCATCGAGGCATCCGCTCACGATGCGTCGCTACCTAACACCATTAAGGTCCCGCTGACGAAAATACTCGTATTAAACGGCTCGAACGGCTATGACAGGTCATGGCGGATGATGGTGTTGGATGTCTTGGCCCCTTCGATAACCGGTGGGGTGAGATTTATGGTTCGGAGGAAGTTGCTGGGCGATGCCATGGTCCTGGTACCACTCGTCGGCTAGCTTGCAATATGTAGCATGGGTAAGGGGGTAAGATGGCAGGCGCTTGCGCAGGGTCTTCGACAGCCTATCCGCTACTATTTCACCACTGGAAACTGTCACAAACCCGGTGATATGGTTGCCTGGGACGGCGACATAGGTAGTTCCTATGTGGTGACGGAACTGACGCAAGTTAGCGGATGAGCAGTTTGTGAGCCTGCTCGCCAGACTCCTGAAAGCAGGAGTCATAGTGAACGGAGAGTTCGAAAAGACGACCAAAAGTTGTCTGCAAGGTTCACCGCCTTCCCCGATACCCTCCAACATCGTCTTGAATGAACTGGACCGCAAACTGGAGGAGTGGAACCTGGGGCACTGTTGTTGGGCGGATGACTTCGTAATCGTCGTGAGATCGGAGTGAGCCGCTCAACGGGTAATGCAGGGAACGATAGCGTACATGGAGGAAGAACTCGGGCTGATCGTGAATCAGGAAAAGAGCCGGGTTGCCCCGATTAAGAAGATTACTTTTCTGAGGTTTCAAATTCTTGGAGGCAAGATCCGGGTCAGCAACCAGGTACGAATCCGGTTTAAGGATCGAATTCGGGAACTGACGCCCAGGAACAATCCGCTATCGATGGTCCAAGTGCTGAACAAATACTTGCGAGGCTGGGTTGGGTACTTTGGAATTCAGGAGTTCAAATACCTGTTCCGTGATCTCGATGCCTGGATTCGATGCCGGTTGAGGTCAATGCAGTTGAAGAAATGGAAGAAGCCCGAGAAATTCCAGCGGATCATGATCCTAGCATCCTCAGTTGGATGGGGTAGAGGGTACGTTTGTGGTGGTGAAGTTCAAGGGTCACTCCTGCACGTCCTGTGCTTGCGACACTTGTATATCCGTATACATCGCACAATGACGCGGAATAGCTATTCTATTCCAAGTTGTAACGTACCCCACAGGGATGTGGGAAATGCCGGTTCCGTCAGGAACATGAACCGGCCAGACATGCGCCGCCACAAGCGTGCAATCTACCCTATAGCGTGACCCACTCAGTGGGTGAAGGCGTTTATCGAACAAAACAAACAGAATTTCAACTTTTTAACAGTAGAATAGAGGGGTTAACTGAGGAATCTAGGATGATTAAGGCGGGTTTTGAAGCGAAAGAAGCGCATCGAGTCTGGGTCAAGATGTACCGATGGCAATCGGTGATGAGACGGCCGGTGTGGTTTGTGATGAACCTGAAATGGTTCAGGGTGCGTGGTTTAGTGTTCCTACATAATTATTAAACACCACTCAGTGCGCCTTGACCTGAAAAAATGGCCGCCGTCGATGGCTATCTACAGAGTGTTAATAGGCTCTAAGAAACACCGTGTTCGAAAACAGATCAACTTGGATTACACCATTAGGATAACATTGCATACTCCTTTTGTTGAGTTGTGTCAAGAGCGGAAACTACTTGCAACATACTGTCGGTAATGAGAAACAGCCGGGTAATATTTTCCGTATAGGCTCTCTTCCGTGGAAAGAGCGATTAGGCATTTTTCTACGACACAACACATAAGCATCAGTATTACAGAATGCTTGAATGGTGGATCGGCGGCGTCATGTGAGTTATACATCGAAGCGTCATCAACCGCCAATCCCTTAATACGACAAAGTTGGAAGGAGATATCCTATGTATAAATCTACCCTGACCCTATTATTCGGCCTGAGCCTGGTAACTGTGGGCGCTATGGCCAATGACATCGACTTCATCGACGAGAAGACCATCGACGTTATCAGCAATGAACAGGACGCTGCGGAAGTCGACATCCCGACAATATCATTGGAGACGGAGCCCGCCTCCGAACCTTTGGCGGATGCCACTGAGCAACGTAACGAGGCTCAGGAACGCAGCACCGATGCACAGACCGATCTGGAACAGGCGGTGGCCGAGATGCGTGAAATACGCAACGAAAATGTCGAAGAGCGTTGTAATGACCTGCGCGAAGAGACGAAACGCGAGTTGGTCATGCATGAAGAGATGCAGTAAATCTAGTTCAGCGTGAACCCCGGCCTCCTCTGGTACAAGGGGAGGCCGCATCTGTCCCGATGCAACGCCCTGGGCAAGCAGAAATAGTTTATCTATCAGATCCTGTGGTTCTGCAGTTTTCGCCAGTGCAAAGGGACATCACATAATCCTAATATCCTCAGTTGGCTGCTATGTACTACGCATACTATGTTGCAAATAGATGCATTATAAGCACAGAAAGGTTTCACCTATTGGATGAACAACGCTATACCAAGGATCGCACGCTTGTGGCGGCGCATGGCCGCGTTACAATGCCTGGCAATAGAACAACTCTATCGCTTCGTCGTGCCTTGCTCGGCACCACCACATACACACCCATCATGGTGTGCGACTGTGGTTTCTAGGATTATCCAAAGTGACAAAGCGGATGTTGAGGGGGCAAACCGGTGTCTCAACATCCGTTTCGATTCGTCACCATAGGACTTCGATCTTGAGGGCTCGCGACGCATGAAACAACTTATTAGAATCCTCTTGCTGCTGTATGCGGTATCAGGCATGGCCCAGACCGTCGAGGAACCCGACGACAGCTTCAGGCTGGGACTGCAAGCCTTTCGTGGTGGTGACTATCAAACCGCTCTCCACCTCTTTGAACGGGCCAGGCGACAGGGCCTGAATCGGCCGGCCCTGGATTACAATCTGGGAGTGAGTTACTACAAGCTGAAGGATTACCCACAGTCGCGCAGCGCCTTCCTCCGCGCAACCGAACACGCCAGCACTGCTCCCCTGGCATTATACAACCTTGGACTGGTTGACCTGCGTCTCGGCGATAAACAGGCGGCGTCGAATTGGTTCCGCGAGGTCCGCCGTATCGCACAGGATGAACGCCTGCAGGGACTCGCCGAGCGCATGCTGGCGAAACTGGAGGATCGGCCGCTACCGGCGGAGTCAGAAGCAGACCAGACCTGGTGGTTGACCAGTGTGAGCCTGAATGCCGGCTATGACGACAACCTGATCGACCCCAGTGACCAATCGGGCAGTGAGGAAGGCGATGTATTCTACGAACTCTTCGCCCTTGCCTCCGGTACGCTTACGGGGACCGATCACGACGGCATCCGCCTGGATCTCAGTCTGTTCGCCAACCGCCATCAGGAGATCGATGCTTACGACATGAATGTTTTGCGCGGCGGCCTGAGCGGCGTCAAACCGCTTGGATTATGGCAAGGCCGGATGGGGATCGAGCTGGAACGCAGCACATTGGGCGACGAGGATTACCTTGCAGGTACCCACCTCTTGGTCTCGACCGAGCGTATTTTCGACGACAAGCGCTTGAGATTGCGCTATCGCGCCACTCGCTTCACCGCCCTGGAGGAGCGCTATAACCCGCTTGAAGGTCAACGTTACCAGATCGATGCGGACCTGCGTCGCAAGATCGACCGTCAGCGGTATTGGCGCATCGCCTATCAACTTGAACTCAACGAACGCGAGGACCTGGCTGGCTCCACCACTTTCACCAGTTATTCCCCCACCCGTCACAACCTGCGTCTGAGTGGAGAAATCCCGCTGTCCCCGGCATGGACCCTGGGCGGCGATCTACGCTACCGGGTCAGCCGCTACAACGATGACAACCGTTCCAATGACGGGGGCACTGAGCGACGTGAGGACCTGCAACTACAGGCCGGCCTCAAGTTGCGCTATGAATTGACCAGAAACTGGGAGGCCCTGTTCGAATACAACTACACCAATAACGACTCCAGCATCGACAGCTATGACTATGACCGCAATCTCTATCTGTTCGGCATCAGCGCTCTGTTTTGAGCCCTCTCTATCACGGCCTGATTGGAGATGGCGGACATCGTCGACAATTCAGCGGGTATCAACAAGCATCTCATACGGCCGGGAGTATGAGCAACGGGGGATGATCAGAATCACCTTTTACTCCATGCAATCGGATAAATCCGGTGTGATATCCGGGTTATATGGTCGAGTCGCGTCGCTTGCCGGCATCATAGGACGTTATTGTTGTTAACCGCCCAGACAGCGGCTTCCACCCGGGTCTTGAGTCCGAGCTTCTTCAACAGATGTTTGACATGGACCTTGACGTGGCCTCGGTGATTTTGAGTTGACGCGCAATCACCTTGTTGCTTTCGCCTTCCCGCAGATGCAGCAGAACTTTCCGCTCTCGTTCGGTGAGTTTCGTCACGGCGCCCTGCTGTCCTCTCTGCCTGCAGCGCCCGGGCCAGGCATTGGGTGATACTGGGTGACATTACGACCCTTCCCTCCGCTACTTCGCGAAAGTTCGTCAGGAGTTCCTCCTGATCCATATCCTTGAGCAGGTAGCCGACGGCCCTATTGCGCAGCGCCGACACCACATCTTCCTCGGCATTGGAGACGGTGAGGATGATCACCCGGGCGTCCGGTTCCAGCTTTTTCAGCGCAACCAGTGTATCGATCCCATTCATGCCGGGCATATTCAGGTCCAGCAGCACCAGGTCGGGTTTCAGTGCGCTGACCAGGTTCAGGCCGTCTTCGCCGTTGTCCGCTTCACCAATTATTTCCACCTCTGGACACAGGTCCGACAGTTGCTGCAGTCCTTTACGTATCAGGGGGTGATCATCTATCACGACAACCCGTTGTGTGGTGATACTGTTCATGACGAGATATTTTCCTTGAAAATCGGTTGATTGAGTGACGCGCTTTTGGATCTGAAGCGCAGGCTTATCCGAGTTCCGCCTTGCGTACGGTTGGCGATGGTCAGTTCGGCGTTGAGCGAGTTAGCGAGTTAGCGAGTTAGCGCGTTCGTGCATGATTGCCAAGCCGTAATGGTTCGCGTTCGGCCTTGCTGGGAATGCCTATGCCATTGTCATCCACGCTGAGCAGGATATTGTCGTCGTCGAGTGAATGAATGTCGAGTCGCAGCCTCACTGGCATTCGAGTGCTGCAGGACATTGGCCAGGGCCAGCGGAAAGTCCCCAGGTGCTTTGCGGATCTCCGATGAACTGGGCCTAACCATTCCTAAGCACCTCGTTCGGTATCTGAAGCGCGAACCGGAAGACGAGTATCTGAATCTCTATCTACTGCCAGGAACGGCCGGATGAAGCACTGACAGCCCTTGAGCACACCTGGACAACCACAACCGATAATATCCGACTGGAAAAAAATGCCGGGTTCAGAATTAAGGAGGCAACGAACGAATAGTCTCAGTGGCAGCTGCTGTACGATAGCAGTGAAAAACTCGAAGATGCTTTCTTTCGAACCTTACCCGAGGCCGAGATCGCCGATGTGGTTATGTTCATTGGGGAGTTGGCTGGCATGTGGAGCGGCTTTACGCATCTGAAAGACCACTACACAAAACGAAAAAAACCTCTACTGCTGGCTTTAAACGCCTGCATTCTCTCCGAAGCGTTTGGATTCGGCACGATGAAGATGTCGGAGATGTCTGATATCGATTTTGATATGCTGCAATCAACCCGGGAGGATTTCGTTCGTATTGAAACCTTGTGCGCCGCAAACGATTTGGTCAGTAATTTTATTAACGACCTGCCGATCTTCACGATATGGAACCTGCTGGATGACAAAATTCTAGCAGATGCCGATGGACAGAAATTTGCCACCCGCGATAGCAACGTTCAGTCGAGGTACTCGAAAAAGTACTTTGGGAAAGGCCGAGGGATCTCCCTGTATACACTGATTGCCAACTTTGTTGCGGTAAATACCCGGAATATCGGACTGAACGAGTATGAGAAACATTGCCTGTATGACATGGTGTACGGTAATAAAACCGATATTGATATCGACTCAGTGACCGGGGTGATAACCATTCTTTGAACAAGCTAAACTTTGTGGCCCTGGACTCGATTGACGTGGACTATGTTTTTAGCATCAAAAATGTCCGAGGGCATCCGAAGATATTTATGCCGTGAAACCCATCGAGAATGGTGACACCCCGCTGCGACCTGCCGGAATCCTCAGAGAGGATTTGATCAAATCACAAAGCAGAGGGATACAGCGTGTGTTGCTATCGTTGATACTGCAAGAAAATATTCAGAATCACCTTATCCGAAAGCTAAATTCTCACACCCGGTACTTCAATTTGAGAGCGGCCTTATGTGAATACAATAAAATCTTCAAAAGCACGCACATTCTTAATTTGATTGATGACATGAATCTACAGAAAGCGATCAGGAACGCCAGAAACCGGACGGAAGCTTACCACCAGCTACAAAGTCTCATACGTAAAATTCACGTCAGTGTGTTCAAGGGCAGGAAAATAAGTGACAACAGAATCAGCGCACATGCCGCAAGGCTGGTAGCTAATTGCATCGTCGCGTACAACGCGATCATCCTCAATACGGTGTATGAGAAAATGGTGGCAGAAGGAGTGTATGAAGAAACACTCGAAGAGTTTGCCAGGATCTCTCCCATTGCTTGGCATCACTTATTCTTCACCGGGCGCTACAGCTTTAAAAAAGCGAGTAAGACCGTCATCGATGTTGCGGCCATGGCCGAAATGCTAGAAAAGCACCTACAGCAGGCGTTCTGGACAGATTAACCTCAGATTCGTCACTTTGGGAGTTCTTCTGCAATACCCCAACTTGCTTACTTATAGTGGCGATATACAAATCAAGGACTTAGAACCGTCACTTTTGTACGGAAAGTCAGTGTACCCCAGCAAGAAGGCTGCAGAGGGAACGATGAGATATCAAACATAGACCAGTAATTTCAAATCACGGATAGGCTACGGGAACGAGTATGGTTACCGATGATGACTTAGAGTCTGCCGCTACGGTCCTGATCTCCTCTGGAGATCTAGTTTGGGGAACACTCACAGAGTGGACTTGAATGCCAGCGTCGAATCTACCAGTTCCATCATTGAGGTGGAGGGAATTGAAATTACCACCCTTAGCCTCCTCAACGATAAGGTCCAGATCACCGTCCCCATCCACATCACTCAGAGCAACCTCCAGAGTCTCAAATGTATCTTCAGTGATATTGCTGCCGGCACTGAAGTTTCCCGCACCATCGTTGAGATAAAGACGGTTGGCTTGAGCTAAATTTCCGGCAATGAGATCCAGGTCACCATCCCCATCCACATCGCCAAGTTCTATATCGTAGGTATCGTAATTATCGGTAGTGATGTCTCCGCCGGTAGCGAAGTTGCCAATACCGTTGTTGATATAGAGTCGATTGCAGTGGGAGACATTACCTGAGACCAGATCGAGATCACCATCTCCGTCCACATCACCAAGCGAGACGGCTAGTGTATCGAAGGCCTCAGCAGTGATGTCGCTGCCGATGTCATAGTTGCCTAAACCATCATTCAAATAGAGCCGAATGGGTCGATTCCTGTACCCGACAATAAGGTCGAGATCATTGTCACCATCCACATCACCCAAGGTTATTTCGTTTTTGAAATCGGACTCGGTCGTGATGTCACTGCCGGAAAATGCATACAGCACCGGGACAGCGGCAAGGAGGCCCAACGTCAGCGCCAAGGTAGTAAAGAATGTTCTGGCTGCTTTGCATGAATCGGTTAGTCGCGGACTCACATCATACTCCAAGTCTATTATCGTTGACTCCTTAACGGCTTGAAAAAGACAGACTTTAGGAGTCCAGAGCACACCCTGCGGACCTGGCTGAAGTCTAATGACTTGATCTTGACACTTGGTATTGAATGAGTAAGATAGTAATAACTTACTTACTTTTTATCCGATCATGAAAAAACACCCAAAGCACCTATCAGCCGATGAGCGCCGTGCTGCCACGGTCGATGCCGTGGTAAAGCTGGCTGCCGAACAGAATCCCAGTGAGATCACGACAACAGCCATCGCCAAACACATGGGCGTGACCCAAGGCGCCTTGTTCAGACACTTTCCGACCAAGGATGCCATCCTGCAAGCGGTTATGGAGTTTGTGGCGAGTCGTCTGCTCTCCCGTGTGGACAAGGCCGCACGCGCGGCACCCACGCCGGTTGCAGCCATCGAGGCGATTTTTATGGCCCACATCGAATTCGTCGTAGAGAACCCGGGAGTCCCGCGCATGATGTTCGGGGAGTTGCAGCACGCCAAGCTGACGGCACCAAAACGCATGGCGCAGACGCTCATTCGCCGTTACGGCGAGCGCTTGCACGACCTCATCGAAGAGGGCAAGGCCGCTGGCGAGTTGTCCGCTTCCCTTGACACCGGCGCCGCTGCGACCCTGTTCATCGGCACGATCCAGGGGTTGGTCATGCAGTCAATGCTCGCGGGAGATGTTGAACTGGTCCGTAAGGAAGCACCGAGAGTCTTTGCAATCTTTCTTCGCGGGATTCGGAGCGGGCAATGAAGATCCTTCCTTTACAAGGCCGTACCCTGGCGCTCATCGGCGTCGTCTTGCCGTTACTGGCGCTGTTTGTTTACGTCGCGCTGCGCTCCGGACCACTGGCGCCGGTGTCGGTTACCGTCTCCACTGTGGAGGCCAGACCGGTTAGCCCCGCCCTGTTTGGCGTCGGGACCGTTGAGGCGCGTTTCACCTACCGAATCGGTCCGACCTTAACCGGGCGGGTAAAACGACTGGACGTGCATGTCGGTGACCGGGTGCAGGCCGGCCATCTACTCGGGGAGATGGACCCGGTAGACCTGGATGACAGGATTCGTTCCCGGGAGGCGGCAGTCAAACGTGCGCAGGCGACCTTACATGAATCTGAGGCCCGCCAGGCTTACGCACAGAGCCAAGCACAGCGCTATGCGCAACTGCTGGCCGCCCGTACGACGAGTGAAGAGAGCGCCGCCACCAAGAAACAGGACTTGAAGATTGCCAATGCCGCGCTGGCAGCCGCCAAGGAGGAACTCGCACGCGTGCGGGCCGATAGCGCGGCAGTAGTCGCCCAACGAAACAACATGCGTCTGGTCTCGCCAGTGGATGGACTGGTTGTGGCGCGCAACGCAGATCCCGGCAGCACTGTTGTTGCCGGTCAATCCGTGGTGGAGGTGATTGATCCTCTAAGCCTGTGGATCAATGTACGTTTCGATCAGGTCAGCGCCACCGGTCTGGCAGCGGGGTTGCCAGCGAAGATCGCACTGCGCTCACGCAACGGACAGGGTCTGAATGGCCGAGTCCTGCGGGTGGAACCGCTGGCCGACGCGGTGACCGAGGAAACGCTTGCCAAGCTTGTGTTCGATGAGCTGCCTGAACCGCTGCCACCGATCGGTGAACTTGCCGAGGTCACCGTTACCTTGCCCGAATTACCTGCCATGCCGGTCGTGTCTAATTCTGCAATCCGAACTATGGACGGCCAACTGGGCGTGTGGCAGGTCCAGGATGGGGGATTGCGTTTTGTAATGGTGAAGCTCGGCACCGGCGATCTCGACGGTCAGATGCAGATACGTGAGGGTCTCGAAATCGGTGACCAGGTGGTGGTCTATAGCGATAAAGCATTGAGTAACCGGAGTCGTCTCCATATCGTCGAGCAACTCCCCGGGGCAGCAAAATGATCAGCCTCGCCGGTCGAGACATCCTCAACGCCTGGGGTAAGTTCGTTTTTACCGGCGTCGGTCTGGGACTCCTGATCGGCGTGACCCTGACCATGGCCGGTGTCTACCGGGGTATGGTGGACGATGGCAAAGCGCTGCTCGACAACAGCGGAGCGGACCTGTGGGTGGTGCAGAAAGACACCCTGGGCCCTTACGCAGAATCGTCCAGCATCAACGATGATGTCTACCTCAGCATTCTCGCCATGCCCGGCGTGGCTGAAGCCGCCAACATCACCTATCTCACCATGCAGGTGCGTCAGGGCAGGCAGGATGTGCGCGCCATGGTGGTCGGAATTGTTGCCGGGGTGCTCGGAAAGCCGGGATGGCCACCGTACCTCGTGGTCGGACGGCAGATCACCCGCAGCCACTACGAAGCAGTGGCCGATATCGCCACCGGTTTCAAGCTCGGTGACCGTATCCAGGTGCGCCGCAACCACTACACCGTGGTCGGTCTCACCCGGCGCATGGTCTCCTCCAGTGGCGACCCGATGGTATTCATCCCGCTGAAGGATGCGCAGGAGGCGCAATTTCTCAAAGACAACGACGCAGTCCTGCAGCAACGCAGACGTACCGCCGAGAATCCGTTGCTCAACCGTCCCGGTGTACCCGGCTTGCTTGATGCGGTGGTCGATTCTCAGAGCAGTAATCCTTATGTCAATGCCGTGCTGGTGCGGATCAAGCCGGGCTACACCGCCGAAGAGGTAACGCAACCCATCCGCCGCTGGCAGCGGCTGACTGCGTACACCCGCTCGCAAATGGAAGAGATTCTGATTGGCAAGCTGATTGCCACCTCAGCCAAGCAGATCGGTATGTTCCTGATGATCCTGGCCGTGGTAAGCGCGGCGATCGTCGCCTTCATCATCTATACGTTGACCATGGACAAAATCCGCGAGATCGCGGTACTGAAACTCATCGGCACGCGCAACCGCACTATCGCGGCAATGATCTTGCAGCAGGCCATCGCCCTGGGTGTGATCGGCTTTGTGGTCGGAAAGATCACTGCAACTTTTGCCGCACCATTTTTTCCCAAGTACGTATTGCTCATGCCGCTCGATACGGTTGCGGGTTTCTTCGCTGTACTCATGATCTGTGTGCTTGCCAGCCTCATCGCGATTCGCATGGCGCTCAAGGTCGATCCAGCAGAAGCGATCGGAGGATGAATATGCGCGGAGGAAACAGCGCAGTTGATCTAAACGGGGTAGCCTGGCACCGCTCCATTCTTCCAGGCACAGAGGCATTTCATGGCAAGTCTATCTGATCGCACCGGCATTCATATCGAAGGCCTGAAAAAACGCTATGGTGTAGGCGACACTGCTGTTGACGCACTCAAGGGTGTCAACATGCAGGTCATGCCCGGAGAGGTCATCGGCCTGATCGGTCCTTCCGGCTCCGGCAAGAGCACGCTGCTTAAATGCCTGGGGGCCGTGATCGAACCCACCGCCGGTCGCATGGTGCTAGGCGACCAGGCAATCTACGAAGATGGCTGGAAGATTCCCGACCTGCGCGCTCTGCGTCGCGACCGGATCGGCTTCGTGTTTCAGGCGCCGTATTTGATTCCATTCCTTGATGTCACCGACAACGTCGCTCTGTTACCCATGCTGGCCGGCGTACCGAACACCGAGGCACGCCAGAGGGCCATCGAATTGCTGATGGCGTTGGATGTCGAACACCGCGCCAAGGCCATGCCGTCGCAACTCTCCGGTGGCGAGCAGCAGCGCGTGGCCATTGCGCGTGGCCTCGTTAACCGCCCACCGGTGATTCTCGCCGATGAGCCGACTGCCCCGCTGGATAGCGAGCGGGCGCTCACGGTGATAAGGATTCTGAACAACATGGCGCGGCGGTTTCAAACCGCAATCATCGTCGTTACGCATGACGAGAAGATCATCCCCACCTTTAAGCGCATCTATCACATCCGCGATGGCGTGACCCACGAGGAAGCGGGAGAAGGAAGGGGATTTGAATAAGATCGGTTTTCAGCGGTACAGAATCTCCGCTGCAAAGGAGTAACTATGGCAACGCAAAGAACACGCAGCATTTGGGTCCGGGTGATTTCAATGATCGCCATTGGTTTCGGTCTGCTGACTATCAAAGCGGGTGGTGCGATCCTGTTCGGTGGTGATGCAGCGCGAGAGGCAGCCGGGAATTATGTACCGTTCGTGCTTTGGTTCAATTTTCTGGCGGGTTTCGCCTATGTCATTACAGGTGCAGGACTCTGGATACAGACCCGTTGGGCGGCATGGCTGGCCATCTCAATCACCGTGGCAACTGCGTTTACCTTCGTCATGTTCGGGGCGCAGGTGTATTTGGGCGGACTCTTCGAACAACGTACGGTGATTGCTATGAGTCTGCGCACGCTCGTATGGACAGTGATCGCGGTCGTTGCCTGGAGAGGGATGCAGCGTGTGAAAACGTACCAGCCAGAAGGAGGTATGCAGTGAATGCAACAACACGTTATATCAATATTTTTCTAAGCGGCCTGGCTTTGGTCGGTACGGCTAATCAGTCACTAGCAGCGCCGGATACTGGCTCGATGCAAGACTCTCCCGACAGCAATACCACGGGTTCTGAAAATACAGAAATGTCTGCGGAGAAGGCAATGCCTGATGCGGTACCGCAATCACGACCGAAATTTACCGGTCTTTGGTCCCTCAATACCGGCGCAAAGCTGACTCAGAATTATCAGTTCGACGCAGAGACACACCAACTCGTGATTGCATCGGTGGCCAATCTTCCGGACGTGAAGGCGGTTTCGTACCGCCTTGTGTATGACAGGATGAAGTCAGGAGAGGATCAATGAGCCAGTGAACGGTAGGCTGCACTAATGGCGACAGTTGGATGAGGATAAACACGATGAATATACATGGCTTACAGCATGTACCGTTTGAAGGACTGGGCAGCATCGAGGACTGGATACAAAGTGGGCCGCACCTGCTAGGCACGACGCGGTTATACCGCAATGAGCCACTGCCGGAGATCGAGAGCATTGATCTGCTGGTAATAATGGGCGGACCGATGAATATCTACGAAGAGACGAAGTACTCGTGGCTTGCGGAGGAGAAACGCTTTATCGAACGGGCGATTACCGCCCACAAGCGCGTGCTCGGCATCTGTCTTGGTGCCCAGCTTGTCGCCGATGTGCTCGGCGCAAAGGTGTATGCCAACGCCGACAAGGAGATAGGTTGGTTTCCTGTTGAAATGACGGAGCCCGCGCCCTTATCCAATTTGTTCACCGCATTTCCCGCACTTCTCGACGTGTTCCATTGGCACGGCGATACCTTTGACATCCCGCAAGGGGCGGTGCATGTCGCGCACAGCGCGGGCTGTGCGCATCAGGCTTTTGTGTATGACGAACGGGTTATTGGATTGCAGTTTCACCTGGAGACGACCCCGGCCAGTGCGCGGCAGATCATCACTCATTGCGCTGATGAGATAGTGGAGGGCCGCTACATACAGACACCCCAGGTCATGCTAGGAGATGTGCATCGGTTCGACGTCATCAACCAGACCATGTGGGGGTTACTCGATCGGCTGGCAGCAGATGGCCCGGAGGGGAAGACCCGAGAAGGCTGGGATGCACGGTGAAAATCATATTTCCAAGCAGCACATGGATATTCCTGATGAGGTTGCCAGAGATAGTACAAGCTGGGACGCTATGATAAGAGATTTTCGCACTTTCAATTTTTCACCTGCTGCATTATCGATGCTGGACGCAGCCAATATCACCTGTCCATCGTTACGGCTACTGCTGGTTGCTGGGGTGAGGTTGTTTGAGGTGGCCAGTCACACCATGGGAAGTTGCGCGGGGCCCTACATGAGGCAGTGGCGATGATGGATCAACGGGAAAATGACTGATTGGGTAGACTCGCAATGGTTTCTTGACGTTCAATACTATTGTGTCGCGACAACAAGAACAGAACGAGACGGCATTAGCCTTACAATATTTTCCCCGCTACATCGGCATAAATATCCTTCACCGGTATCGACAGTCCGATTGATGAAAATTCAACTGTATCGCCATCTCCGTATTGCGTCAGTAGGGTTTGGCCCTCAGCCATTGTGTAGCGTCCAATTTCAACCCGATCCTGAGCGATGGTGAAGTATTCAAGCAACGAGGTAATACTGCTGTAGGCGGCGAGCTTTTCCAGCTTGTCTCGCGTTTCGGTAGAAGGAGAAAGCACCTCGACAATCAACACGGGCCTCTCTTCATAGTATTCGCTCGGTGGTTGATCATCACAGGAAACCATGACATCAGGGTAATAAAATAAGTCATTCCCTTTGGTTTGAATGCGCACTTTCATGTCCGACATATAGGAACGACAGGGCTTGCCTTTTAGATGCTGTTTCATCTCAGAGGCCACCGTTAATGCGATGAGGTTATGCGCTCGACTGGCGCCGACCATGGCAAAAACATAGCCGTTATCATACTCATGCTTTACATCAGAAGAATGTTCACCTTGCAAATATTCTTCTGGCAACAGAGTGACTGTAGTGGGTGCTAATGCCATAACAAACGTTTCTTAATACCAAAAAGGGTCTCTGACTCAGGGTATTTTTGCATAACATCCCAAAAAGTCCATTTTCAGGTGGTGGCAAGATTCGGGCTTGTAAGGGGAAAAAAGCATGATCTCAAGATATATCAATAGGTTGTGGAAACGAAAACTTGCATCCTAGTAATTAACAGTACATTCCTGTGCGGCAGTATTGACACAAATTGTCCGGTAAGCCCAAATCAGAAAGTACGATGCTTTCAGTAGCCACAGGTCTTAGGGCATCAGTTCCATCGCATTAAACCAGTTCTATGCATCATTTCTTTTTGGATGTCTGATATCGGATGGATCATTGGGCTGCCCGTATTCAAAATCCACATCATCTTGTTCATCTTCCCAGCTGTAGCGTTTTTCCGGAGGAGAAGGATCGCGATTTTTCAGCAGGATGGCCAAGACAATCCCTAGTATGGCACCAGAGAGATGAGATTCGAATGAAATATCAGGTGTACTCGGGAAGACCCCCCAGATCATGCCGCCATAGAGAAAAAACACCACGAGTGAAAACGCTATGGCTTTTTTGTCCCAGCGCAAGGCGCCAATGGTGAAGACAAAGAACATCATGCCAAAGGTCAGACCACTGGCCCCAATGTGATAGGCACTACGGGCAAACAACCAGACCCCAAATCCTGAGCCGATATAGATGACTGGAATTACGATTTTTGCTGATTTCGGATAGCTATATATGAGAGTTGATCCGAGAATGATAATAGGAGCCGTGTTCGCAAATAGGTGGGAGAGTGAACCATGGATCATGGGAGCAAAAAACAGTCCCTTTAGTCCACTCAGGGTCCGTGAATAGACCCCGTATTGCACCAGATCAATAGAAAAAAACAACTCGACTGATTTGATGAACCATAAAATCAGGGCAAAGGATACTGCAATAATGAACGACCGACGTAGAAGACGAGTATCATCAAGCGCCATCCGCCTGTTCTCTGAGATATCGGTTTTATCCAATTCAATTATCCCTCTTGCATCATTCGACGATGCACTACCACCTTTTCATCAGAAACAATTTCACGGCTCTTATCCGGCGCTGGTGTAACCGAATCACACTGGCCATGAACGGATTAAACAGATCAGGACCTGGAGTCGATAAACCATACTTAGATGACGAGCGTATACAAGCTCTTAAAAGCAGGTAGCTAGAAATCAAAGTGTGTTATGCACACCCCTATATTGTTGAACACCCTACAGACAAGGGTTTGCCTAGAGGGTTACCGCGCCAGCCTTCGACCCTGCCGACCTGTAAATAAATCACAAATTTGCTGCGCAGTTATTCGCAGAATAGATCAATCGCAACGCATAACCTCTCTGTAAAGCAGCAGCCGACGGTTGATTCCCAACCGTGGGGGATACTCGCTGTGAAGTCAACATTAAGTTAACTCGGATTTTCATTAAATGGAGATTAATATGAATTGCAGAAAAAATATCAAGACGCTATCACCGGACGAGAAAAGCGATATAGTTCAGGCGTTCCTGGACTTGAAAGATCCCGCCAAAGCACCCAGTTTGATTCCGGTCGCACAAGCCTCTGGCGCCTCAAGCCGCTATGACGACTACGTCTGGCTGCATACCCAAGTAGGCACAGGTGCGCATCGCCGTCCCGGGTTTTTGCCCTGGCATCGTAAGTTTCTCGATTTGTTTGAGAAAGATCTGCAAACCGTATCATTAAAGCCTGAGTTGGCTTTGCCCTATTGGGATTGGACCGATCCAACATCGACACCATTTGTGGCCGATTTTTTCGGTGGTTCAGGCGACGGCGCCGACAATGCGGTAACCACCAGCGACTTTGCCGGCGCCAGCGGGAAATTTTCGAAGTTCCTTTAGCAATCATTCGCATTACCCAACCAACGTACTGATATTTAGGCATATTTACCACACTTCTGCCTATTAGTGGTAAATATGTACCCATGTAATTGCAATCATAATACATGCAATAAGCATGTTATTGTTTTAATATAGGGCCATGTACATCGACATTGTGCCCAATCGAAAATCTCCCCCTGCCATCCTCCTGCGTGAATCCGTTCGCCAAGGCAAAAAGATTCTGAAGCGGACGGTTGCCAATCTTTCCAGCCTCTCCATCGAGCAGGCTCAAGCCATCCGAAGGATTTTAAAAGGAGAGCAGCTGGTTCGACCGGAGGCGCACTTTGATATCTTGAGTTCGCGCGCTCATGGCCATGTTGATGCGGTGCTTCTCACGATCAGGCGGTTGGGGCTCGATAAGCTGATTGCCAGCCGGCGTTGTAAAGAGAGGGATTTGATTATCGCCATGATCGCATCCCGGATTCTGGGGCCGGAGAGTAAGCTGTCCTTATCGCGAAGCTGGGAGAACACGACACTGGGTGATCTGCTGGGGGTCGAGGGTGCCGATGAAGACGCGTTGTATGCGGCGATGGATTGGCTTTATGAACGTCAGGAGGGGATCGAGCAGCGACTGGCGCAACGGCATTTACGGGAGGGATGCCGGGTACTGTATGACCTTTCCTCCAGTTATTTTGAAGGTAAGCAATGCCCGCTGGCGGCACTGGGATACAGTCGTGACCAGAAGAAGGGGAAGCTGCAGGTCAACTACGGTTTACTGACCGATGAGCGGGGTTGCCCGATTTCCATCTCTGCCTTCCCCGGGAACACTTCGGACCCCAATACCCTGTTGCCTCAGGTCGAACGGTTACAGGGCGCCTTCAATCTGAAGTCTGTTGTTCTGGTGGGGGATCGCGGCATGATCTCTCAGAAGCAGATAGATGAACTCAAGGGGCATGCAGGGGTGGATTGGATTACGGCGCTGAAGACAGGGGCCATACGCAAGCTGATGGACGCTGAAGCGATTCAGTTAACTCTGTTTGATGAACGCAATCTGTTCGAATTTACGCATCTGGATTTTCCGGGAGAGAAACTGGTTGCCTGTCGCAACCCTGACTTGGCTTATCGACGCAAGCACAAGCGGGAGGCTTTACTGAAGGCGACGACCGAGGCACTGGAGAAGATTCAGGGCATGGTGGCGCGAGGCACGCTCAAAGAGGCGGAGAAGATTGGTGTACGGGTGGGTCGGGTGATCAATCAATACAAGATGGCCAAGCACTTCAAGCTTGAGATTGCGAACAATAAATTTCACTTTGAGATCGATGCAGAAAAAGTCAGCGCGGAGGCGGCGCTGGATGGCATCTATGTGATTCGCACTTCATTGGCTGATGAGTTGTCGGCTGAGGATGCGGTGCGTCACTACAAATCACTCAGTCAGGTAGAGCGCGCCTTTCGCTCCATTAAGACCATGGACCTGGAAGTTCGCCCCATCCATCACTACCAGGAGCAGCGGGTTAGAACGCATCTTTTTCTCTGCATGCTCGCCTATTACGTCAAGTGGCACATGATGGAGGCGTGGCGACCGCTGCTGTTTGCCGATGAAGACCAGCAGGCCAAACAGGAGAGAGACCCTGTCGCACCCGCTGAGCGCTCCGCTAAGGCTGCTGCAAAAGTGCAGAGCAAGCAATTATCGGATGGAACTCCGGTGCATAGTTTTCAATCACTGATCCGCAACCTGGCGACCATCGTCCGCAACACCTGCCAAAGCCGAGATACGGATGCGGGCACGCCTTCTTTTACTATCGATACCCAACCCACACTAACCCAACAAAAGGCTTTTCAGTTACTGAAAGAGATCAGGATGTAGACAGGACCTTGCAGGCCACTTTTTTAATATCATATTGATATTACTGGGTAAGTTCGGCTTCCTTAGGAAGGAACTTCAGCTTAATGTCACGCAGAACGGCAAGAATTATCTGCGCCGTGGCCATCCGCTGGACTACAGTGAGCTACCTACCTTGACCGAGGTGCGTGCGCTGCTCGATATCACACCGGTTGACGAAAATCCCTGGAACGAGACATCGACAACCGATGGCTTTCGTAATCACTTGGAAGGCTGGGCGCCCGGTGGTGGTGTTACCTTTCACAACTTCGGTCATGTCTGGGCCGCGGGCGGTAGCGCGGTGGAAGGAACGATGTGGTTCAGCGATTCACCTAACGACCCGAGTTTCTGGTTGCACCATTGCATGGTCGACCGGCTGTGGGCGATCTGGCAGCAAAAGCACCCTGGCGAAGGCTGGTTGCCTGCCGACGGAAATGCGTCCGCCAATGCGGTAGGGCATCGCACCAGTGATTCGATGGCGTTGTTTGCCACGCATATCGGTACAGATTATACCGTCAACAGCGTGCTCGACCACAAAGCCGGCGGTTATCAGTACGACTCGGATATTCCGGACGTGGTGTTGGAAACTCCGTCCGTGGATTTTGGCAGCGTACCGGTGGGCACGACTACTTACCACGCCGTGCGCTTTCGTGTTGAGAGCTGTCGGCAGGTGCGTTTTCGCATCATCGCCGGGCCATCCGGGAGCTTTTCACAAACACCGGTCATGGTCTTTACCGCAGAGCCGGTCGCCGGGGAGCCCTTCGTCTATGGTTATGTGTTTGTTGCCTACACGGCGCCGGCCGGGGCTGGCATCACTGATATTGGCAGTGTCACTATCGAAGCCTATTTTACCGATGTCGAAGGCTTCTATACCGCCAATCCCGGTGACGATTACCCATTGTTGACCGAAACTATTGATCTGTCAGCGAGCACCGTGCCGGTGCAGAAAACCGCCGTGGCGTTGGTACTGGATCGTTCCGGCAGCATGGGTGGTACAGCCACTACCAGTACCGGCACACCGGTAACCAAGGTGGAGCTGCTGAAAGATGCGGTCTCCGTGTTCTCCGCCTTGATGCGACCGGAAGACGGCGTTGCCGTGGTGAGTTACGACGACCTGGTCGCGCGCTTACTCGATGTCACCGAAATGGGTCCCTATGCACCGATCGCAGCCGGTTCGGGACGCGACGCCATCAACACCATCCTTGCGGGTACCAATCTGGACCCACGCGGCATGACCGGCATCGGCGACGGCATTCAAGAAGGGAACAGTGCGCTCGCGGACGGACAGGCGGCCGCTGCTGCGCTCAGCCCGCCGGATCCATACGACACACTGGCTATGGTGGTAATGACAGATGGTAACGAAAACCAAATGCCGACTATCGATGACGTGGCGGCGTCTATATCCACCAATACCTTTGCAGTGGGTCTGGGGACTGCCGGAAACGTCAGTGAAGCGGCACTGGAAAAAATCGCCAAGAACAATGACGGCGATTTACTGGTAACGGGCGACATGAGTAGCCCGGTGCGTGAGTTCTTCCTCACTAAACTATTTGTGCAGGTGCTGGCTGGTATTACCAATCAGGATATTATCCTCGACCCGCACGGCCATCTGGTGCTGGATGCCAAACATCGTATCCCATTTGACGTGACCGAAGCGGATATCGATGTCGATATCGTGGTGCTGAGCCACTTCCCCATGTTGCTGGATTTCTGTCTGGAGACACCGGCTGGTCACTTGATCCAACGTGGCGATGCTGCCGCCGAACCCAACATCGACTATATCGAAGATCGCAAAACCTCCTTCTACCGGATTAGCTTACCAGCGTTGCCAGCCAAATCGGCGGGCAGTCACGCCGGACGCTGGCACGCGATCTTGAAATTCGATAGCAAGCGGATCAAAGAACTGCTGGAGAAACAAAGCCGAGAAGTGTTTGAGTTTCTGCGATCCAAACGCGGTAAGCTGCCTTACAACCTTATCGCGCAAACGCGTTCCAACCTCAACATGCGGGCGAGCGTGACGCAAAATAGTCACGAACCCGGTGCGAGGCTGGACTTTGACGTGGTGTTGACTGAGTACAACCAGCCGGTGGCCGGCCGTGCCAATGTATCAGCCGACGTCACGTTGCAGGACGGCAGCGCTAGCAGCTTGTCATTTCGTGAGTACGAGCCTGGCCGATTTCAGGCATCGATGCCGGCGGCGAAGGCCGGTGTCATTTCGTTCCGGGTCAGAGCGTCGGGCCGCACGCTGTATGGTAAACCATTTACCCGCGAGCAAGTATTGTCCGCAGCCGTTCATCTGGGCGGCGATACCCAACCCGGCACTCCGCACACGGACCCTCATGGAGCCGAAGATCGCCTGTGCCAGCTATTGGAATGCATCATGAGTGAAAATATCCTCTCTCCCGAACTGGAGAAAAGACTGAATGTGCTCGGTATCGACATCGCCGTTCTGCGCCGCTGTCTGAAGGCGTATTGCAAAAACAAACGGACAGCGCATGCGAGCCTGCAGGAGCCGGGCGTGACAACCAAGACGGTCAAACCCAAAGGATTACCTTCATTGTCGGTTGCAGATCTGTCAGCATTGGTGCAAATCGACGAGCTTAAGACGGTGATTACCGAACTGGCTGTGGAACGTGAAGTGAAACAACCCCAGGCCGTGGTGGCGCGTATCCAGGAAAAACCTGTTGTTCGTAAAGGCCCGACCGAAGAGCGCATCAACCCCATTCCTAAAGACGGCTTTTATACAAAATCGCAGGCCAAACAATCGGGCGAGTCGGGAACGAAGAAGTCTGATTGAAGCAAATAGTTGTGCAGAGCAACAGATAAAGTGGTGGAAAAGGGTAGGGCGTAACCCAATTAGGGTTGCGTCCTGCCCTTGGACACGTGATTATTTGTCCGGAAAAGTCACTCCACATCAATTCCTTAGCACCCGACCAAATGAATCGCTCTTCGGAGTGACCGTCAAAAACGGGTGAATGGTTAGTGTACCCCTCACCTGTACTGCTCGTATTGATCAACCGGGCTAGGTTGTCTTTCATGTGAATTCTCATCGTCATCTTTATTGACGTTGCCACGCCGGTCATCTCCATTGCGGTGCCGGTCTCGTGTGTCCTCTTTGTGGGTTTTCCGTTGATGCCCCTTGTCGTCCTGCTTGGCCGGCACCGTCCTGGCCGGCGCTTCACGGCGTCCCGGTGCAGCCTGTGGTGGCGTTCTAGGAAGCTGCCCGCGTGAATCAGGTGCCCGGTATTGCCCAGGTTGCCCAGTGTGCGAATCTGAACTGTCATGGACTTTCTCGCGCTTATTGTCGCGCCGGGCGTCGCCGCTGCGGTATTGCTCACGCGATTCTTCTCTGCGGATTTCCGGTTGACGCCGCTTGTCCTCCCGCACCGTACTGGCGGGCGGTACACGATGGCCCGGTGCGTCCTTTGGCCGGTTATCGGGGGCCTGCCGTGGGTATTTCCCGTCCGGTCCACGGTACCGAGGCGGGACAGGAACGGCACTGCGCTCAGGTTCGCGCCCCAGGTTCTTGCCTTTCCGGTCGCGGTCGCCGCTTTCCGTGTGGCGGACCTCACGGTCACTTTGCGGGCTCGGCCGACGCGGCGCCCCGATCCAGGCGTCGTCGCCCCGGTGAGCCGGGTCCGGCTTTCTGTACCGCTTCGGCAGGTATTGTTCTCGATGCCGGTGATTTTCTTCATACGGGCGCTCGTGTGGCGAACGCACGGTGACGTGGTGACCAAGGTAGGGCCGTATATGGGTGGGCAATGCCCGTGCGCGAATCCAGTGATCGTGCTCATAGTAGATGAAGATGCGCGCGCGCGGGTCGTAATAGCTGCCGATCGCCGGGTAGTACCAATAGTCGTAATACACCGTGCGCGGCGAATAATACGGGCCTGGTTCATAGTAATGTGGGGCTGAGGCGCACGCCGTCATGACGCCTGCAACTGCGGCTACAAGTGCGATGCGGGCATGGGTCGATAAGCGATGTGATTTCATGGCAAGATCCGGTGAAGGGCAGGGTGAGTGCCGATGATGCCTAGTCTAGGGACAGTCAACTGAACCGCTGCTGAACGGTGCTGACAGGGGGAGGGTGCTGCACCCCGTTATATCGGCATGCATTGACTTTTCGTGCTCATATTGAGCTCAATATGAGCACAAATTTTCCGGTAACCTCTTATCACTAAGCCCATTGATGTCCTTACTACTTGACGCAATAATGGGTGAGTGAGATAAGGATAGTCGGGAGACAAGCCAGCAGCATCGTTTGTCCAATGTTAAATAATTAAAGTACAGAGGAGTAGGTACAGTGCAATTCCAGAAAATAAAATGCAACGTGTTTATCATGGCAGTCAGTTTCCTGCTTGCCAACTCAGCCTATGCAATCGATATGGGCAATATGATGAATCCTTCCAAGTGGATGGGGGGTAATAAAGATAACGATCGTTACGATGATAGTTATGGCGGGCCTGGCCCTGGTTATCCAGGGGGTCCCCCAGGTTATGGTGGTGCTCCAGGCTATGGCTATGGCGGTGCTCCCGGTTACGGCGCAGCCCCGGGGTATGGCTATGGTGGCGCTCCCGGTTACGGCGCAGCCCCCCCGGGCTATGGCTATGGTGGCGATCCCGGTTACGGTGCAGCTCCGGGCTATGGCTATGGTGGCGATCCCGCATACGGTGCACCGGGAACTGGATCCAATGAAGCAGAAATTATGCGTTTGAAAGAACGTATTAGGCAACTCGAAGGGGGCATAAGGTAGACTCGTAGTCCGTTTTATTTAAAAAGGTAGTCGGTGGTAAAAAGATGTTCCCGTTACCACCGACAACTTCAAACCCATACCTAAGAAGTGGACCCCGTTACAAATTTCTGCCTTCCGCTTCACGTAGCGCGCTTTATCTCATCTTTGTTTTCGTCATGACGGAAAGGTATTGTATGGATGGCTTATGAACCTATAGAACCGTTAATCTACTGAAAATTGTCAACAATGGTCTTCGACAAAGAACCTGCCGGATATGAGAAAACAGTACTCTCCGATCTCCAGGGTGCATGGCAGAACCTGCGGGATACAATTGTGGAACACGCGGGTTTTCCCGGATGGGAGCGTGCGCTGTTCCACATCGACGAGGGTATGAGCTGGGAGTCGGTCAGGAACCTCCGCTATATGAGCAGATGTTTGCTCTTGGTACGCAATATTGTTATACAAGGTGAGGTGTCAGAAGAGGTCGTGTCGTGTTTGGATGAGGTGAACGAACTGATGGATGAGACACTCCAGGCACTCAACGAAGGTGAAATCAACTGAGTTATATCACCGGGATTGATCCGTTGGGCCAATCCTACCGCATAAATATTGACTATCCTGCAGCTCCGTTTACTTCACCTACGGCCATCTCAATCTGTTGATTAGGCAGCAACATGGCGATTGGTTCAGACCGATCACCGAGGGCGCCGCTGACTAACTGAATAGTTTTGAACCCCCAAGTGGCATAGAAAGCAACCGCATCCGGTTTCGCATCACCACCACGCCGATACAACCGGCTCGGTCCCGCATCTCCAGGGCAAGCTCCAGCATAGCCCGCAGCAGCAGCCGGCCGATGCCGTGGCCTTGGTACCGCTCGTCGACTGCCAGTCGGGCAATACGTAGGATAGGCAGAGGGTAATCTGGCAGGCGCTTGCGCAGGATCTTCGACAGCCTATCCGCTACCAGTTCACAACTGGAAACTGTTACAAGTCCGGTGATACGGTGGCCTTGAACAGCGACATAGGTAGTTCCTATGTGGTGACGGAACTGGTTCTGTCCGGCATCGCGTTAAAAGAATCGGTCAAAATCGATATTCCCGCTATGAAATCCCAAGCGGTCATCCAGGGGTTTCAGCCGGCGTATGCAGATTTCCTGCTCCGCATTACTCACGAAACAGCGATCTCAGGGCCTCTGTGGGTTGTTTCTCCGAAGCGATGTGCTCGGCAATCTGTGCCATCGCCTCGTTGGTCAACACCCATCGCGAGGGGATGATCAGATCCTCAGGGATCTCACGTAGTGCCTGCAAGTGATGTTTTAGTGCCTCTTCGATCAGGTAGGCCTTTTTGACCCCGTGACTCCTCACGTATGCCTCCATCTGGGCCTTGGTCTCTTCGGAAATGTAACTGGAAACCTGTGTGCTTGTCGACATATCAATATGTCCTCTACATTTGTGTAGATATATATAGGGAATATCATGGATTAATTCGCTGCTTCTGGTAGACATGATCTGGACATAGTGACTTTATAACCTATTAAAAAGCATGAAAACATCGAGGGTTCGACACAGAATTGCCTGGAGTAATTCTGAACAGGGGCCATCGGCCACTGGCCCTTAGGGTGAAGTATAGGGATGTACGGAATCAAAAAGCCGGGAGCGATTTTTAACCTGTACAGCACAGCCCTGTCAGCGCTCACTTTTGCACATTCTGGCGCAGGCACAATCTGATGATCCTGCTCTACTGACATTTCTGAATAAAAACAAAGCCCCGCCTTTCGGTGAGGGCTTTGTCGGCGGGCAATCTCTCTTACGCAAAGATCTCCTGCGTCAATCATCCGGTGTTCAAGGGCAAGGACATCAATTTCGATCCGCGCGTGGTCTATGCGCGCGAACGGTTCGAGCAGCGCGGCAGCTACAACCTGTTTCATACGTTCTACCATGAATTGGTCAGGGCGCTGGCCAGTTACGGGGTGAGCCGCAACGTCTATTGCGTCAACATTGATGCAGTGATTGTGGTGATCCTGTTGAAGATGTTGTGGCAGCCCTTCATGGCGGGCGAGATCAACGATGAGTTTCTGGAGTACGGCGCCTTCACCACCTTCGTGTATGGCCGCGTGGTGGGAGAGGCGGCGGAGATCGAGAATCACACCAACCGGGGCCGCAACATGGATACCCACACCCCGGCCAGTCAATGCCAGTACGTCAGATAGCTGCTTGCAGGCCTATTGTGAATTGCATCGGGATGGGGTACTAATGTGAGTTAACAGCAGATGACCATGGATCGCAGGGGGGGTGTTTGATGAGTGTCGTAGACGAAAAATCGATCTTCATCGCAATGAAGCAGGATGGGCCCTTTTCAGTGCAGGATGGCCTTTCATTCGATCACCCGTTTTCCCACCAGACCCGGACCTGGGCCAAGGAATTTTGTCATGATCGGCTTACCGTCACCCGCTATCGGGCGGTGCGCGCGCAGATCTTCGATCTGCTGCAGATCGAAAGTTTCGATGAAATTCCCACCTTGATCCACGATCCCGAGATGCGTTTTCAGCGCACCCAGCGCGCCTATGAACTGCTGGGCAATCTGTTCGGCATCAGTGGTGAGCTGTCCGAGGTGCGCAGCCGAATTCACGAATATGCGGGCACTGCGGATGCGGTCATCGGTTATCTGAAAAACAAGGTGCTGGCGGCCTACAGTTCACATATCGAGATCAGCAACGAGATAGAGACCACGCAAAACCCGATCGACCTGCTGCTGATCATCTTCGATGACCGTTACCATAAGAAGATTCGTTTCGAGGCCAAACGCAAACTGGTGCTGATGGGCCTGGCCGGCTCCATCGACCAGCGCGAGCGGGAGACCGATATCGAGAATAAGTTTTCGTTCTTTTTGAACTTTCTGAATCAGTATGTCTGGAGTTCCGCGCAGAAGATTGGTGAGCTGGAGATGGCCTATCTGTTCAGTCGCCACGACCCCAAGTACTTCAGCTGCACTCAGGTGGACGTGCTCGATGCGCAGACCGCCAATTCAATCCGTACCTTCAGTGGCCGTGAGAAACTAACCCTGATCAAGCGCCGTTCGTTCCATGACCGGGGTCAGGAAATCCCCGTCTATGTCTCCGTCAGAAAGAAGGACTCCGCCGCCAAGGTGCTCAAGCTGTTGCGCAAGAACGAGAAGAATCCGGCAGTCGCGGTGGATGACGAACTGGGTCTGATGGCGGTGCTCGACAACATCAACCACATCAATCGCTTCCTGCGTCATCTGACCCGCGCCGCCGTCAAGGCGAACTCCTTTATGATCCTGGAAGATATCTCGGACACTCTGACGGGGGGAGAGTATCACTCACCCGCGGTCGGCAGCAGCAGCAACACCCAGATGCTGAAGTTCTTTGCCCGCCTGGGTGGCATGCGGGTGGAATTCATCATTCATACCAACCAGTCCTATCTCAATTACCGTTACCAGCGGGATATCTCCCACGATGAATATGAGGTGCGCCGGTTGTTCGATTCCGGGGTCACGGACTTTCTGTTTCCACAGGATATCTATCATCTGAATATGGCCAGGACCCGTCAAAGCCAACTGATAAGTTTCAGGAAAACCATCGAGCAGGGTGAGTGATCAGGGGAAACCTTTCCAGGAACTGTTCTGGCCTGAAATTGATATCAGGTGGACTGCTTAGGTAAGGGATGGGGGTTTCCTGCATCCCTTACCTTGCAAGTCATTCAAGAATATTCCGCAATCAGAAAATCCCGCCTCGGTCTGGCCTGAGCCACAATCCAGCGGCATGGAACCTGTCAGTTGCCGGATACCGCCTTCTGAATGAGGGGGATCAGGGGTTCAGGCAATTTGATGTTGCCGGCAAGGGCAAATTGCTGGGCCCGCTCGGACATCTTCTTCCAGGTCTTGCGGATGATGTCGATCCATTTCGCTTCATCGTATTCGGGATGCTTACCGGCGAACTCCAGCATGTAGTGTTCGATGAACACCAGATCGGCGACATCTTCCAGCAACTGGGTGTCCGGGTTGACCTTGAGCGCACGTTTACCGACGGCCTGTTTCACCCGCTCGATCGTGGCTTCATCGTAGCCTGCCTGCGACAACAGCGCGCCGGTGGTTTCCGCATGAAATTTATATAACCCGGTACGCCACTGCAGATAACCTTGACGGCCCTCCGCGTAGTCAGTGCGAGCGGATTTCCAGCGCTGGATATGCTGTGCATGGATCGCCAGCTTCATTGCATCGTCGGCATCCGGTGTGTAACGCTGCAGCATGTCTGACATGCGATGCGAGTAGAGGAGTTCCTTTGGCCAGGCCTTGCCATCAACGGTTTCCTGGTTTGGATCTTCGCCATTCGCGGCGTCGATGAGTGAAATGGCCTTGTCGAATAATTGCTGCTGCGACATTTAATTTCTCCGGTTTGAAAACCGGCCTATTCTACATCCACTCTCTCAAGAGTGCTAAGGGTAGTGAGCCTGTTCGGTCTATAAAAGCTGAATTTATAGTTGTCAGGAAAGCCGTGAAAAGCAGCCATCCCCGGACCAATCATGGGATCTGAATTTTTCAATCAATACCAGTCATTCCACCCAGGCTCCGGTTCCAGGACCTCCCGACACATAAAGCCTCGAACATAGAGTGCCTGTGACTGGGTGCTGGCTGAAATCTTACGCTGGTTAGTCTAATGCTTGAGAAATCGCTCATGATCGGTTTTAACTCAACTCCAAGGGGCGGCGATTATCCTGAAAACAGGATGTCGCACCGAATCAAAAAACATAGCCATTTGCCATACATGGACTGAACTGACGGTGTCGACAGGCCAGACGGACCTGGTCGAGAAAACGAGGTTTATGATTGAATGGGTCAGAATGAACCCATAAGGTTGCCTCCTTGAGAAAAAAGGTCAAGGTAAATTCCAGACTCGGAAATCAGTAAGACAGATTTAGTAGCGATAAGTGGTATGATTATGATAAATCAGGAAAAAGAAATACTTTAAATCAGATGAGGGTTAATTTGATAACCGGACCGGAGGATCCGTTAAATCGCTGTTAGTTGCCTTAATCTGACAAGAATCGGAGTACAAATGGAAATCTCTATCGAAACTATTATAGATGCCCCCCCAGGAACAGTCTGGGACACTTGGGTAACTCCCAATGACATTACTAATTGGAATTTCGCCAGTGATGATTGGTGTTGTCCCAGAGCAGAAATAGATCTAAAGGTTGGTGGTAAGTTTAATTATCGAATGGAAGCTAAAGATGGCTCAATGGGGTTCGATTTTGATGGTATATTTACTTCTATTCATCCTCACAGGTCTATCAATTACAAAATAGCAGATGGTCGAGAAGTGAAGGTTGAATTTATCGAAACCAAAAATGGCGTTAGAGTTGTCGAAACTTTTGAAGCGGAAGATGAGAATTCAGCTGAGCAGCAGAGGCAAGGTTGGCTTTGCATTCTTAACAATTTCAAAAAGCACGTTGAAAGTAAAAGCAACTAACACAAGGCGCTCGTTCGGATGCAAACTACGCTGCGCTTCGTTTGCACAGCACAGCTTTAACGTTAGAAGCAAACAAATGAGATTTGGCGCATTAGGTCCAAGAGCATCAAAACTGTATGCCAGGAACACCATAATATGATGCGTCACTGTCGCCAGTGCCGGGCCGATGCGGTTGGCATGCTGGGCGAGGATCGCGGCGACGAGTTCACCATGGACAAAGTCGAGCAGATGGAGATCGACTATCAGGAAGCGATGCAGAAACGCACCGCATACCAGGCCAGCATCGAGGCGACCCGCAAGGCGCAAAAGGCACAGAGCAACGAGACCTTCATTTCGATCTCATCGATCAAGACCCTGAAAAACCCCCCCCATCCGGTGTTGATGGCGGTCGCCACCAGCGGTGGCGGGGTTATCAATCAGCATTTCGGACACGCCAAGGAGTTTCTGATCTAAGCAGCCTCGATGACCAATGTGTGTTTCATCAGTCATCGCAAGGTCGATCTCTATTGCAGCGGTGGCGACAACTGCGGCGATGCGGAAACCACCCTGCAGAAGATCATCCGCACCTTGGAGGGTTGCGCGGCGGTGCTCTGCACCAAGATCGGCTACGAACCCTGGGAGATGCTCGAAGAGGCGGGGATCCATGGGCCTGTCGATCTGAATACATATCTGCGCCTGGTCGCTCCTTATGAGACACAACTGCGGCAGTTCGCGGGACGTGAAGGAGAATACGGTGCTCGCTTTGCCCTGCTGTTTCTTCAAGTGGTGCGATTACAGGTTAAGCCTGGAGGATTGAACCAGTTGATTCCCAAGCCGTTTATCACGGTTGCTCAACGTTATCTCGCCAGGGAGCATGAAGTGGTGACGCACTTCAGCTATGAGGAGAATCGCCATTTCTTTCTTAGTGACCTGCATGATTGGCTGCAGATCCAGGAGCGAGGAGAGAGGATGCGGCAGATGGGAAAATAGTCGTTGCATGACGAAGTGCAGAGTGTCTCAAATGACTGCTATTTACAGGGTAGGCATCAATCACCCATAGCACGGGCATTTTATCTTTTTAGATGATCTTCAATGCATGGTTAGTTAGCGGAACATGTGAAATGTACTTGGAATCTATAGATACCTCTAAGTTCTGCTTTCGCTTTTTACCATGAGAAGCGTAAAGTCGTCTTGCAGATGATGACCCGTGGGCCGCTTCAAACAGCGCAGCAGCTTCGCGACGATATACTCGCCGGATTGTTCGTGCTTGACCCGGAGCAGCGGTTGCCAGCCGCTGTATTTCCATACGCCGTCCGACACAGCGAGGAGCACCCAGGGTTGGAGCAAAGCCGCCTGGAAGACCCCGAACCGCGCCGCGCCCGAACCGATGGGTGGGTTCTTCGGTTGTTCGGCGGTAAGGATCTCGCTATCGCCTTGACCGTTGCTGAGTATCGCTGCGCTGTCCCCGCATGACCCGCCGTATACGCGCTCGGAGGTAACGCAGAACCCGACGAGTGTCGTGAAGCCGGCGTACGGATCCCGTGCCACCGCCTGATCGGCCCTGCGCAGGATATCGATCCAGGCATCCGGGGAACAGAGTTCGAGTGTAGAATGACGCGCAGCGGTTTCGATACACACGCGACATGCGAGATCGGCTGCCTCGGCCGCACCCGTGCGACCTCCTTGTCCGTCGGCGAGCGCACAGAGGGTGATACTCGCATTCAGAGGATGGGGTCGAAAATCAAATGCGTCCTGGTTCTCAGTTTGCTCCGCAGCGCAGGTATAGTTGTAGACGTAGGTCATGTAATTGCGAGATCTCGTTAAATTGAAGCAATGCCTGTCTCACAGCACAGCTTAAGTCAATACAAACACCGGTCGTTTGCTCTTGCGCAGCACTTCATCCACCGCGCTGCCGAGTACCGCCTCCACCATGGGGCTCAATCCATAGCCGCCCATCAGGATGATGTCGCTCGCGTGCCTGTCCGCTTCGCGCAAGATCGTTTGCGCGACGGAACCTTTCCCGAATACCGCCATCTCCGCCTTGATGCCGTGCTGCTCGAGGTAGGAGCGGGCCGGTGCTTGAATCTTTGATGCTTTCGAGATGCTGTCGCTTATCGTGACTAAGCTAAGGCCAAGCGACCACCGACTTGCCAGGTAACTCGCGACATACAATGCTTCCTCGGATTTTGAGCTGCCGTCATAGGCAAGCAGGGCGCGTTGCGCTACGGTGGTCGCCCCTGGTACGACCAACACCGGCCGGGGACAGCTGCGCATCAAAGTGCGAAACTCCGATCCGAGTCTGGTTCGCAGGCCTCCCGTCGCAAGTGGCACGAGGCCCGTGACTACCAGGTCGGACCAGCGGGCGCGTTTACATATTGTCTCCGCGGTCTTGCCGACGTCGATGGCGATTTGTCCCATAATGCCCGCGTCGCGGCAGCGTTGCTCAAACTGTGCTTCTATGACCTCCAGCTTTTTGTTCGAGCGATTGGCGTTGGTCGGAATGACGTGCAGTCCGAGGACGCAGGCGTTCTCGCGACGTGCCACATCGAGCGCCTGATCCAACGCGTTCCATCCGGATGCTTTCCCGTCCACGGCCACCAATAGATCGTCCAAAACACGGCCTTCACGATCCGACGATATTGGTGGGTGCTTTTCCGCCAGAGGCGCTAATCGTGTTTCACTCTCAACCCGCGTCAACACATTCAATAGTCGTTGCTGGGCTGGACGCATGGTTTCCTGCTTAGGTCTCAGATCGCGAGCCGTGTGGTCGGTGCTGATCTGCCAGCCCAAGGTTCGTTCGAGCTCAGCGCGGTGTTGTGAGATCCACAGGTAAAGATCCGTCTCAGTACGTTCCGGAAAGTCTCGCAACAAACCACGTTCGCGTATGATCTTTACCACCGGCATATAGACGTTGTCATACCAACTGGTGAACGCTGTCTCGTAAGGTATCTCACAGGCGCAATCCAGACCCAGGTAGTAGCGATGCACATCGATATGCTCCAGCAGGATAGGATAACGGCCGGAGACGGTCAGCCGTAGCTCGGCCTCGGGTCGCAGCTCGTACTGCTTGGTGCGTTCGAGGAAATCGATGAACTCGGCCTGCAGGATGAGATCGTCAGGCCGTGCGTCAGGGGACAGAGAACCGCGTGTCGTAACCTCGGTTACGTAGGCTTCCAGGTGGGTGAGGCCCATCTCGCGCGCGACCGACACACGGTGATTGCCGTCCAGCACGAAGTAAAACGCGCCGATGCGATACACTTCGATTGGCGGCACCCCGGACGAGCCGATCATGGCCAGTTTTACCCGTATCCAACGGTCTGAGGCGACGTTTTCTCCAGGTAAAAAGTCACGCGTGAATTCTTTGTAGCGTCCGGCGCTGCCGACGATCGCTTTCAGCGGGACATCTTCCAATTTGTGGGTGGAGGTTTCACGCCCTCTTAGCTTCTGACGCACTTCCTCGTATGACAGAAGCTCGCTGGATTTGCCAGACAAATGGGAGACGATCGATTCCAAAGCGGCGCGGCGTCGTGCCCGCCTGAAATCGTCCGCAACCATTGCGCGATTTGGGAAATATCCGGAAACCATCGCTGTCTCAAACCTCGATATTAGTTTGCTATTACAGATGGCAGGCAATTGCAGTAGTGCAGACTACAAATCAATAGAGTCAGTATTGAATGTTATGTTCTCAAACTTTTATAACCGTCCGTACTAACATTGTTTGCGGTGGCGGATCAGTGCTGCTGCAAACTTGACGAAAGAAATCCGCCACCTCGCAATCAGTTTTGAAGTCTCTGCATTTCCGGCAGCACAGAATCGCTGCTGTGCCGACGAACGGACAGGTCGTTTCCTTACGCCAGGTCAGCCCAATGGTGATCCCTTTAATGCGGGTTGAATTTCGTTGATCATCGTTCGTCGCCCCGATCTGCCAGCCGTCGTCCAGAGAAGCGGTAGGATTTATCCGTCCCACACGCATCGACTTGTTCTCAGCGCGTTAAGTGAATCGACTGACCGAGCATATCCGGCGTGACCAACACCACGCCCTGGTCGGTCACCCTGAATCCTCGTGCCCGATCGGCAGCGTGGTCCTCACCGATCACGGTGCCTTCGGGAATCCGACATCCACGATCGAGGATTGCCTTAGTGATGCGGCAGTTGCGTCCAATATCGACCTTGGGCAAGACCACCGAGTCGCGTACGTCAGCGCGTGAATGCACCCGCACGTTCGAAAAAAGCAGCGTGCGCTCGAGATAGGCTCCGGAAATCAAACAGCCACCCGATACCATTGTGTCGACACCCATGCCACGGCGATCATCGTCATTGAACACAAACTTGGCTGGGGGCAGTTGCTCCTGATATGTAAGAACCGGCCATACCTCATCGTACAGGTTGAGCTCAGGGGTGACGTCTATCAGCTCCATGTTCGCGGTCCAGAACGCATCGAGATTTCCGACGTCGCGCCAATAGGCCCGTGCGCCTGTTTTGGGATCGCGGAATGGATAGGCCATCACTTTGCAACGGTCAATCAACGAAGGGATGATATTGCGGCCAAAGTCATGTGCCGAGTCAGGATTGTCTGCGTCGGCGATCAGTACCTCGTAGAGAAACTCGGTGTTAAAAACATAATTGCCCATCGATGCGAGGCACAAATCGGGCTGGCCCGGAATCGGCTCGGGCTCGGCCGGTTTCTCCTGAAAGCCAATCACACGCTGATCCTCGTCAATGGCCATGACACCATAGTCGTTCGCAGCCTCTTCGAGCGGGACCTCGAGACAGGATACTGTCATTTCAGCGCCACTCTCCGCGTGGAACGCGAGCATCGGACCGTAGTCCATCTTGTAGATGTGATCACCCGACAGGACCAGCACATACTTCGGCTGGAGCGTACGGATGATATCGAGATTCTGGTAGATGGCGTCGGCAGTACCTTGATACCACTCACTGTCGACCCGCTGCGATGCCGGCAGAATTTCGAGGAAATCCCCCATTGCGGGGTTCAGGTGGCTCCACCCTCGAACCAGGTGCCGAACCAACGAGTGAGCCTTGTACTGGGTCAACACGCCCATGCGGCGTATGCCTGAGTTGATACAATTTGAAAGGGGAAAATCGATGATCCGAAATTTTCCACCGAAATAGACGGCGGGCTTCGCACGCCAAGAGGTCAGTTCATGCAACCGTGACCCCTGACCGCCAGCGAGCACGAGTGCGAGCGTGTCTCTAGTCAGTCGACTGACATAGCGTTCTTGTTGAATTGTATCGTTCATGTTGGAAATACCGAATATCGCCGATAGCGTGAATAGGTTGTTGCATTGTACGCAACTGGTTAAGGGATATATGCAAATTTAGCGCTAGAGGCGCTGATTAGTGAAAAAAGTCTCAGTGGCTTACAACCCCTCTATCTGAGTCCGCAAATCGATGAAGTTACCCGGGTCATTCTTTTTCATTACTATCCACTCGTCTTTGTATTGCTTATCAGGATAAAACCAATCATTACTTTATAATTGTTTCCTGAAAGCTAGCTGTCCACAAGGTCTCGCTTCCAGGGCGGATTTGCGCCTGCTTGACTGACTGTGTAGGCGGCGACTTTGGATCCACTCTCAATCGCCAATCGTAATTTGTCTTTATCGATCACTTTGAGAAGTTTTTTCGACAATACACCGGATGCGCGTAGGCTTGAGAGGAACCCGGCATTGAAAGTATCGCCAGCCCCAACCGTGTCGACGACTTTAACCGGCGTCACGGGAACAAAGATGTCAGCAGATTGCGTGATACAGCGAGTACCTTCCGCGCCCATGGTCAGCGTCACTATCGAAGCACCGCCTTCAAGCCAATTGTGTGCGACCTGCTCGAACCCAGCCGTCCGGCTCCAGCCACTCCAGATCCTCTTCGGATACCTTGATGATGTCACTCATGGCAATCACATGGCGCAGCCGTTCTCGATAGGCCGACTCATCGGTTACGAAACCCGGCCGGATATTCGGATCAAGGGAGATTACCGCAGTCGCGTGCACGCGTCGCATCAACGCTTCGAAGGCAGAACCGCAAGGTTCTTGAATCAGGCTGATGGCACCGAAGTGAAAGGCATGGACGTTTTCCGGCAAGGCCGGAAGTGCATCGACAGAAAGCATCCGACCCGCCGTGTTTTCATCCATGAAGCTGTATTTGGCGATCCCGTCCGTAAGTTTGACGAAGGCCAGAGTGGTGGGATTGGTACTGCGCACGCAATAGTCCGTGCTGACGCCCGACTCTTCGAGATGAGCGATCAGTTGCTCACCGAACATGTCGGTAGAGATCCCAGAGATAAATCCGGTCTCCTCCCCCAGGCGGCCCAGCGCAATCGCCGTGTTGTACAACGCCCCACCGGGGACCGGCAGGTACGCCTCGCTGCCGTCCGCAAGCAAGCGCGGCAGCATGTCCATCAGGGACTCGCCACATACGAGAAACATCAGTGCACCTCCGAAAGAATGTAATTTCCGAACATCATGATTACAAATCGCCATGCCCCGTAGCCGGGTCATCGGAAACATCACCCGGGTCGATTGGCGATGGCGAATCTTTACCCGTGTTTCCCGTCGATGTCGCGGTGCATGCCACCATGTCAGCGGGGATCGAGCTTTCGGCGACCAATCGCGCATTGGGAATGTCGTTGGACAGGGCCCGCTCCCGGGCTCCATGCGGGTCGTAACCCTGGTCGAGCCAGCGCTGTATGAGGCGGGCTTGAAGCACCTCCCGCGAGACGCGCAGAAACACCGTCAGATCAAACAGTGGGGGCAAGGATGACCACGGCTGCTGGTCCAAAAGGAGATAGTTGCCCTCAACCACCACGATGCGGATTTCACGGCCGATGACGTCCGCGTCGGGAATGACTGCGTCCATGTCGCGATCGAAGGCCGGGACGGGAATGTCCGCGCCACCAGTTCGAATCCGCCGCAGGATTTCGCGGAAACCCTCGGCATCGAAGGTCTGCGGCGCGCCCTTTCGATGCAATAACCCCCGTTGCTGCAGGGTATCGTTGTCCAGATGGTAGCCGTCCATGGGAAACAGGGTGGCAACGGTCTCGGCATGTTCCCTGTTGAGCCGATCCACGAGTTGCCTCGCCAGGGTCGTCTTGCCGGACCCGGGGGGGCCGGCAAGGGCGACGATCAGTCGTTCGCGGCCCCGGGCTTCCTGGAGGACGCGGCCCAACAGCCGTTGTACGTTGCCGTCCGGCGGCACGCCATCGTCATCGGATTTGCGGAGATGCTCAACCATCTGAGTCATGGCCCAATAGCCTCCTAAAGATCAAAATTGCTGGGCAGCATGACCACGTCGCGAATGGTCATGCCCCGTGGCCGGGTCAGCATGAAGATCAGCACCTCGGCCACCTCCTGTGCCTCCATCAGGCTGCCCGACTCCCTGGCCTCGCGCAATTTCTCCTCCGGCCAGTCGTCCAGTAGCGCGGTGATCACCGGGCCGGGCGAGATGGCACCGACCCGGATGCCGTGCTTGCAGACCTGTCGACGGGTGGTCTGTACGAAACAGTCGATGGCCCATTTAGACGAGGCATAGACCGGTTCCCAGGGGGTGGGATAGTGGGCCGCCAGGGAGCTGGTCACGATGATGTCACCGCTGCCGCGCTCGATCATATGCGGCAACACGTCGTGGACGTTTTTCATCACGACATTGATGTTGAGGTTTAACATCCGGTCGATGGCGTTGGTGTCGGCATCCACCAGGTCCCCGCCGATATACAGGCCGGCGTTGGCGTGAAAGATATCGAGTTGGCCGGCCTGCTCGAGGATCTGCGGCATGAGCTCCGCGCAGCTCTTGGGGTTCAGCAGATCGATGACCAATGGGATCAGCGCCTCGCCGTGGCGTTCACCGAGCGCCATCAGCGCCGCCTCGTCGCGATCCGCCACCACCACCCGCGCGCCGGCTCTGCAAGCATCGCCTCGGCGCTGGCCAGGCCGATACCCGACGCGCCCCCGGTGACGGCGGCCACTTTACCGTTCAGTTCTTTGGTCATCGCTGCACTCCCGTCTGTCCGTCAGCCTGGATGTCACGCTGGCGCCCATGGCCATATCAGCCTGCCAGATAGGCATCCAGCACCGTCTCCAAGCCATCGTCATAGATCTTGCTCAGCCAACGTTCGAAGGCATCGGCAAAGCGCGGCTGGTCGGCCAGATCACCGTAGTTGTTGCGCATCTCCAGCCAGGCGCGTGGATTGGCCTTGGCCGCCTGCGCCCGCTCCGTGAGCTCGTCCCAGAAGCGGATCGTTCGGCTCGACCATGCTGCCGTCCTCGCGGCTACCGAGGCAATAGCGCGCCCAAATCGCCGAAACCAGGGCCAGGCCCTCCACCGGGGTGCCCGCCGCCAGCCCGTCGCGGATCGAGGGCACGATGAATCCCGGATGCCGGCTGGAGCCATCGAAGGCGACCCGGCGGGTGGTGTCCACGATATCCGGGTTGGAGAAGCGCCGGTCGACCAGGTCCACGTATTCCTCCGGAGTGAAACCGGGTACCGGCTTGACGTGGGGCGCGATCTCCTCGGTCGCCACCTTGCGAAACAGGCCGTGGATCTTCGAGCTGCCCCATGGCTTCGGCGATGGTCTCGATACCCAGCAACTCGCCGGGGCCCGCGATCACCTGGTGGCTGCCGTTGAGCAGACGAATCTTCATCCGCTCGAAGTCGTGTACCCGGTCGGTGAAGATGGCACCCGCCTGGTCCCAATCCGGGCGCCCGGCGCAGAAGTCGTCTTCCATGACCCAATGGCGGAAGCGCTCGTGGGTCACCGGTACCTGGTCGTCGATGCCGAATTCCTTCACCAGGGCCAGCTCCTTGGGACCCGTGGCGGGCACGATGCAGTCCACCATGGCGTTGGGAAAACTGCAGTTGGCGTCGATCCAGTCGGCCAGCTCCGGGTCCGACAGTCGCGCCAGGGACACGACGGTCTGGCGCAGGATCCTGCCGTTTCCCAGCAGGTTGTCGCAGCACTGACCGGTGAAGGGGCCGACGCCCCGTTCGCGCCGCAGCTTGAGCGCGGCCACCATGGCGCCGAAGGCGGTGCGTGGGCGCTCGGGATTCTTGACATCGTGCTGGATATCGGGGTGGTTTTCATCGAAGCCCTTGGTCGCCGGGTCGATGTAGTAGCCGCCCTCGGTCACTGTCAGGGCCACGATGCGGATCGCCGGATCGGCCATCTGCTCGATAAGGGGACCGTTGCCTTCTTCCACGGGCAGGTAATCGATCATCGAACCCACCACCTCCGCCGACTTTCCCGAGGGGTCGAGCTCAATCAGCGTGGTCAGGTAGTCCTGCGCCCGCATCTTCTCGCGCATCTGGCCGTCGTAGGGACGCACCCCCGCGCCGATGATTGCCCAGTCCTGGTTCAATCCCCGCTGGAACAGCCGGTGCAGGTACCAGGCCTGGTGCGCACGATGGAAGTTGCCCAGACCGATATGAACGATCCCCGGAGTCAGCTTCGAGCGGTCGTAGCTCGGTACCGGTACGCTCGCACCGATGGCGCCGAGGTTGTCGTTGCACAGCTTTGTCATGTTCATGGTTTTCACACCGCAAAAAAATGAAGTAGTCACATGGCCACCGGCCGCAAACCGGTGGCCGAAAAAAACACACCATCAATCCGCTTTGCAGCCGCATCCAGGCGGCTGCAAAGCGCTCAGAGCGCCAACCCGTCTTCGTCAAAGCGATAGATATTTTCGGCTTCAGCCGATAGGTAGACGATCATCACCGTGATGCAGCCCGGCTTCGCCATCTGCCCTGACCGTGAACCTGGCTGCCATCTTCCAGCGTGACATAAAGGAAGGTGTCGGAACCGAGGTGCTCGGCCACACCGATGGTCCCTTTCCAGGGTCCGCTTTCCCGGGAAACGATCATATGTTCCGGGCGGATACCGATGCTGTGCGCCTCATGCTTAGCCGCTTCCGCCCCGGTCAGGAAGTTCATTTTCGGTGAACCGATAAAGCCGGCAACAAACTTGTTGGCAGGGCGATTGATACAACTCGAGCGGTGAACCCACTTGCTCAATGAAACCCGCCCTGAGTACCACGATCTTATCGGCCATGGTCATGGCTTCAACCTGATCATGGGTGACATAGATCATCGTAGTCTTCAGGTCTTGATGCAGTTGCGAAATCTCAATGCGCATGTTGACCCGCAGCGCCGCGTCGAGATTCGACAAGGGCTCATCGAACAGGAAGGCCTTGGGTGAACGCACGATGGCGCGGCCAATGGCGACGCGCTGGCGCTGGCCGCCGGACAACTGACCGGGCCGCCGATCGATGTAGCTCCCCAGGTTGAGCACTTCCGCCGCCTTGTCGACTTTACGATCGATCTCTGCCTGCTCCAGGCCCGCCATCTTCAGCGGAAAGGCGATATTCTTGCGCACTGACATGTGCGGATACAGGGCGTAGGACTGGAACACCATGGCCAGACCGCGCTTGGCTGGGGTTATATCCGTAGCGTCCTGCCCATCGATAGAAATGGTTCCGGAAGTGACATCCTCCAACCCCGCAATCATACGCAGCAGGGTGGATTTTCCGCAGCCGGAGGGGCCGACGAAGACGACGAACTCCCCTTCGTTGATCTCCAGGTCCAGGGGCGGAATGACGTTAACGTCCCCGAAGCTCTTGGTGACGTTTTCAAGTTTTATGCTTCCCATGATCTGCTCCTATTTCACAGCGCCGAAAGTAAGACCGCGTACCAATTGTTTTTGACTGAACCAACCCATGATGAGGATCGGTGCGATAGCCATGGTCGAAGCGGCGGAAAGTTTTGCGTAAAACAGCCCTTCGGGGCTGGAATAACTGGCGATGAAGGCGGTCAGAGGTGCCGCCTTGGCCGCCGTGAGGTTAAGTGTCCAGAAAGCCTCGTTCCAGGCCAGGATGACGTTCAATAGTAGTGTTGACGCGATTCCAGGCACCGCCATCGGCGTAAGGACATGGATAATCTCAGACCATAAGGTGGCGCCGTCCATGCGTGCGGCCTCGAGAATCTCACCGGGGATTTCCTTGAAGTAGGTGTAGAGCATCCAGATGATGATCGGCAGATTGATCAGCGTAAGAACCAACACCAAACCTGTGAGGGTGTCGAGCAGACCGGTGTCTCGGAATATCAGGTAGATGGGAATCAAGACACCCACCGGTGGCAGCATCTTGGTCGACAACATCCACATCAGCACGTTCTTGGTCTGCTTAGCCGGAACAAAAGCCATGGCCCAGGCAGCCGGAATAGCGATCAACAGACCCAGGAAGGTGGAGCCAAATGAGATTACCACCGAATTCCAGAAGTGCCGGAAGTAGTTGGAGCGTTCCTGTACTTCCCCATAATTTTCAAAAGTCCAATCGAAGCCGAGGAACAGCGGTGGTGAGGCAATTGCATCTGCCTCGGTTTTGAAACTGGTCAGGATAGTCCAGAGAATAGGGAAGAAAATCAACAACCCTACGCCCCAAGCCAACAGGGTCATAACGATTTTGCGATAGTCTATATCAGTGTGTGACATGGTTCAGGCCTCCAGGTTTTTACCGATCATGCGCATCAAAAAGAATGCGACGATGTTTGCAAGGACGACAGCGACGATGCCACCGGCTGATCCACCACCGACATCGAACTGAAGCAGGGACTGGGCATAGACCAGATAGGTGATATTGGTCGATGCGTAGCCAGGTCCTCCATTGGTCGTCACCAGTATCTCGGCGAAGATCGATAGCAGGAAGATCGTCTGGATCAGTATGACCACAGTGATAGATCTCGACATGTGCGGCAGGATGATGTAAATGAAACGATTCAATTTTCGCGCACCATCCATCTTTGCCGCTTCCAGCTGTTCCCGATCAAGGGATTGCAATGCCGTGAGCAGAATTAGGGTAGCGAAAGGCAACCATTGCCATGCAACGATCATGATGATGGAAAACAGCGGCGCATGGGCAAAAAAATCAAAGGGCGCTAAGCCCAAGGCTTTGGCTGCATGGGCAAACAAGCCGTTTACCGGATTCATAAACATGTTCTTCCACACCAGTGCAGACACCGTCGGCATGACGAAGAACGGGGCGATCACCAGAATTCGTACGATGCCCTGTCCCCACATCGGTTGATCGAGTAACAGCGCGAGACCTATCCCGCCGATAATTGTGATGAGTAAAACGCCGACGACAAGAAGAAGTGTGTTCCCGAGTGCGGCAAAGAAGGCTGGATCGGTGAGGAAGTACTCGTAGTTCATTAAACCGATCCATTCCTCCATCCCGGGTGATAACAGGTTGTAATTGAGGAATGAGAAATAGATTGTCATCGACAGCGGCACTATCATCCAGCCAAGCAGAAGAAGGACTGCCGGTGAAATCATAACGCGCGCCGCGATGCGAGAATGCTCAGTAGCCATGGCGAAATCTCCCTTTTAAATTAAAGGATAATGAGGAGCCGACCCCAGATGGCCGACCCCGCCAAGTGATTAGGTCACTTTATGTAACGCGCCTTTTTCATGGCCCGTTCGGTTATCCTTTGTGCATTAACCAGCGCCTGATCCACCGTAATGTTTCCGGCAAGGGCCGCCGAGAACTGCTGACCGACAGTTGTAGCAATCCCCTGGAATTCAGGTATAGCCACGAATTGAATGCCGACATAGGGTACCGGATCGACCGTCGGCTTGGTGGGATCAGCCGAGTTGATGCTGTCGAGGGTCATCTTGGCGAACGGAACCTTGGCATATTCGGGATTGGCATACAGGGAGGAACGGGTTCCCGGCGGCACGTTGGCCCAGCCCTCTTTCGAGGCGACCAGTTCCAGGTATTCCTTGGAGGTTGCCCAGGCGACAAACTTCTTCGCGCTTTCCGCCTGTTTGGTACCCGCCGGGATGGCCAGGCTCCAGGCCCACAGCCAGTTGCCGCGTTTGCCCAGGCCGTTGTCCGGGGCCAGGGCGAAACCGACCTGATCGGCGACCTTGCTGTCCTGCGGATTGGTGACGAAGGAGGCGGCCACGGTGGCATCGATCCATATGCCGCACTTGCCAGACTGGAACAGGGCCAGGTTCTCGTTGAAACCGTTGGAAGAGGCGCCCGGAGGACCGGCATCGTTCATTAAGTCGATGTAGAAGTTCAGGGTCTTCTTCCAGGCTTCACTGGTGAATTGCGGCTGCCAATCCATGTCGAACCACTTGGCCCCGAAGGAGTTGGCGGTGGCAGTCAGAAAGGCCGCGTTCTCACCCCAGCCGGCCTTGCCGCGCAGACAGACGCCGTAAATTTCATTCTCCTTATCCGTCATGGCGCGGGCAGCCTTGGCGATGAAATCCCAGGTAGGTGCCGTGGGCATCGTCAGGCCCGCTTTCTCCATTAAGTCCTTGCGATAGATGACCATGGAACTTTCGGCATAGAAGGGGGCTGCATAGAGGTTGCCATCTACGGTCAAACCGGCGCGAATAGCAGGCAGAATGTCATCAACATCATAGGATTCAGGCAGGTCATTCAGGGACACGAGCCAACCCTTTTTGCCCCAAATCGGAACTTCATAAGTACCGATAGTCATCACATCGTACTGGCCACCTTTGGCCGCGACATCCGTGGTGACACGCTGACGGAGCACGTTCTCTTCCAACGTTACCCACTCAAGCTCGATTCCGGGGTACTTAGTGGTGAAATCATCGGCCAGCTTTTGCATGCGGACCATGTCGCCATTGTTGACAGTGGCAATGGTGAGTTTGTCGGCCATTGCGGAAGTCGCGACCATGGATACTGCCGTCACGCCCACAAGGACACGGAAAAAATCTTTCATTGTCTCCTCCTTACCTTTCTAATATTGTATAAAGTGAATATTTGCTCATCTTTTGAGCAACTGTTCACATAATTTAGCCTATCCAGCCTTGATGTCAAGAAAATATTTCCTCAAAAGCTCATTTGGAGCAACAAGGCGAACTGAAACACAAGGGTCAGAGGAAACCACACCCTTCATTAATTATTGTTTTTATTAGATATTTCTCTTTCGACAAGCACAACAATCACCCACAGGCCGTCCAAAAGCCTGCGGTGGTTATTAATTCATCCAGATATTCTGGTTAAGTCTGAAAAGGGGTGGCAGGGATATGAAATCAGATGATCAGGTCGTTCGCTGTGGCTTCGTCAGTGATCAGGCCGCTGATCCATCGACCCGCAAGCGCCCCCCGGATAGCTTGCAGCTTGTTTTTACCGCGCGCGACACCAATGATGGGGAACTTGGGTGGCTGGTTTAATGGCACGCTTGCTACGCGGGAGTTGGTTTTCCCTTTTATTAGTACGCCATCCCTGTCATAGGCCCAACCAACAATCTCACCAATGCCTCCAGCAGCGATCAAACCTATCCAACTCTTTCTGGGTGATAAATCCGTCAGTCAACAATGGAGGCGCCTCATTGAGTTCGCCAATACCCACAAACGCGACATCAGCAGACTGGGCCAAGGCAATATTGCTGCGGATGGGTTTTTGCGCGCAGATAACATCACGTTCTTTGGGCGTTGTCGCCACCACGGGTACCGCCATGGGGTAGTGTGGAGCATTGATGGTTTCGCCAATGTGCATGATCACGTCATTGAAACTTGCTGAACCATCGGGTGCAAGATTGCCCACCAGTGACACCACTTTGTGTTGGGGACAGTTCATAGGATGAAGCTGTTTCACAGCTTCGCGTAATTCGCGCCCCGTGCCCAAGGCCATGACGATGGGATACTTGGCCTTAAGATACTTCTCCATCACAGTAGCTGCCACTTCAGCAATACCTAACGCCGGGTCTTCGGAGGTTGGGTCCGTTAATGTCACCTCACAGACCTCCAGACCGTAACGCTCCATCACCTGTTGGGCCAATTCCATGCACCGAGCGATAGGGTGGTCCAATCTGACCTTGATGAGGCGTTCGCGCATGGCCAGGGAGACAAGGCGTTGTGCGGACTGGCGTGAAATCCCCATCTTTTCAGCAATCTCGTCCTGATTATTATGGGCAACATAATAGAGCCAGCCGGCACGTGCGGCATCATCCAGGCGAATTCGTTCGTTCTCACTGCGTTTTGCCATATATTGCCACCTATGTGCTTTATCGATCACTCACAATACTATCAGATACCTGCTAAGACCGTCTGAAAATATGAGCAATTTTGAGTTGGACCATTGCCTGTCAGTCGATTCTAATTTCTTCTCAGTCCACTCCGGAGTATTTGCATACCATTGGTATTATAATCTCGAACTTCTATTTATGAGCTTCCCTGTCGAAAAACTCGCAGCATCACGCCAGATTCAATCTCCAGTCGCAGTACTACCGTCATCTGCCAGTTGGCGATTCCCTTCAGGTGCAGCCA
>CAWBPR010000010.1:0-371661 GCA_963790775.1 uncultured Gammaproteobacteria bacterium
GCTGCACTTACGGCCACGAATGCCTGTTTTACTTGACTATCGTAGAGAGTGAACTGACTGCAGGATCCTGTAAAGGCGCATCTAACCCGCTCTTCTAGAATTATGTAGGTTGTTCCTTGCTTGATTTTATATTGAATTAATATTTTGTTGCTAGACGGTGTATGAGACATGCAAAACAAGATACTACAGATACTTAGAGTCTGCTCATAAAACGTAATTCATTGATATTTATATAAAAACAGTTGATTTTCTGTTAAAATAATGCACGAAAATTGAATAACCTCAAGAGAAAACCGTGCACCAATGATCCGTTATCGCAGCCACAAACAACTCTCACTTGAAGAATTCGACTGGCCTTTCCAGACGAAGCTCGATGAAAACAATCGCTGGGTCAAGCTGAGCAAGTGTATTCCCTGGGATGCACTGGCGGAGGGCTATTATCAAGGACTTTCTGATACACAGGGCCGTCCCACCAAAGACGCCCGCCTTGTCATTGGTGCGGTGATCATCAAGCACAAGCTGTGTCTGTCAGACCGGGAGGCGGTAGCGCAGATCCAGGAAAATCCGTATCTCCAATACTTCGTGGGACTGCCGGGTTATCAAATGGAAGCGCCGTTTGTACCTTCCTTGTTTGTCGAGATCCGCAAGCGGATGGGACAGTCAGTGTTTGATGTTTTTCAAGGTGCGATCATCGATGCGGTGGAAAGTGCAAAGCCGAAGCAGAAGAACAAGACAACGACCGATGACCTGGATGAAGAGCCGCCTTCGGCTGCAGGAGGTAGCGGCGACGAACAAGCAGAAGAAGAGCGCCAGGGCAAACTGATTCTGGATGCCACGGTGACGCCGCAGGCGATTCGTTACCCGACCGACCTGAGTCTGCTCAATGAAGCCCGTCAGTTCAGTGAACAGATTATCGACATACTGTATCCGAAGACAGATTGGAAAAAGAAGCCTCGGACCTATCGTGTAAAAGCCCGCAAGGACTACCTTGCGATAGCGAAACAGAAACGGCCCTCTGGGAAACAGCGACGTCGAGGGACCAAACAGCAGTTGCAGTATCTGCGTCGCAACCTCGGGCACATCGAACGACTGTTAGCATACTGGCCGGAAGGAACGCCGATACCTTTACCCCGTTGGTTGATGTACCGTTATTGGGTGATCCCACATCTCTATCGAACAGCAGCAAGAGATGTATCGGAGTAACAGTCGCCGCTGTGATGATCGTATTGTCAGCATCAGCCAACCGTATGTGCGACCGGTCATTCGTGGAAAGCTGGACAAGCCGGTGGAGTTTGGTGCCAAGTTGAGTGTCAGTTTAAGTGGTGAGGGATTGGCATGTGTCGATCACCTGCGTTGGAATGCCTTCTATGAAGGGCAGGATTTGATAAGCCAGGTTGAAGCTTACCATGCGCGTTATGGTGTGTATCCGGAAGTGGTACTGGGAGACCCGGTCTATGGTACGCGGGACAATCGGCGTTACCTGAAAGGCAAGGGTATCCGTTTTGCCGGCAAGCCGATGGGACGACCAAAGAAGGTCACAGAATCGAATCAGGAAGTACTAAGGCAAGAAAAAGCAAAGCATCGGGAAGAGTATCTGCAACGCATTCCGATAGAAGGAAAGTTCGGGCAGGGAAAGAACGGCTACCGGTTGAATTACATCCGGGCGAAGCGGGCAGATACATCGGTGGCGTGGATTAACAGCATCTTCCTGGTAATGAACCTGCTGATCCTGCTAAGGATCTTTTTTGCGCTGTGGAAATCCTTGGCTGTCCTGTCATCTTCAGCATTTAAATGGATCCGGGATGCACTTTCTCGCCGGTGGAAAACAAGACGGTCCGTTGATTTTGCCGTGGTTACGAATTAGTGGCGACCTGACTTAATGAGCAGACTCTACTTATAATTTAATCTGCGCCAGTCCAGTCTGGTTGGACAGTTCATCGGGTATTTTGGCCTTTATTCTTAGGGCGTGTATGTCTCCTGAACGGATGTCGTTCTTGTAAAGAGCCAGGTTTGCTTTTGACGTTGCAGGGTGTTCTGCCCGATAAAGCCTTTGCTGATGGTGATTTCAAAACTGCAATCTTCACCGGCGATATCGATAGTGGAATCGGGATGCAGTGTTTTAACACGCTCGATGATATCTTCCTTTTGCATGTCAGCTCCTTGGGTTCGGTTGATTCAGGTAGAGGCTGCAGCCAACCGGGGTATGAGTTCACCGTTGGCTAGCATGGCTTCGATGATGTCATTACCACTAATGATTTCGCCATTGATGAAGAGTTGAGGGAAGGTCGGGAAGTCAGAGACCTCCGGCAGTGCCTGCATGATCAATGGGAAAGAGAGTACGTCGACATAGGCGAAATCAAAGCCGGTGGACTTCATGACTGCGGCAGCCTTGGCGGAAAAATCACAGCGGGGTTCTTCCGGTGTGCCCTTCATGTAAAGGATGATTGGATGGTCTCTCAGTTGCTGGCGAATCTTGTCGGTTGTCTTCATGGTTACTACTCGCAAGTGAGTTTATGGTATTAAGCAATTAGGAAAGTGGGAGGCCCGGTCGGCTGGTCTGTGACAGAAAATTAGAGTTGAACAATAGACTGGATTCTCTGAGTTTCTCCCATGGCATGACAATGCCCACGAAATAGATAAGTTACAGCATATGGGCACTTTCCATACCAGCTCACAGGGAGATAAAAAAATCAACGTTTCAGCGAGTTAGATTTATCAAGGGTGGAGGTTGGTGAAACCTCCTGCAGTGAATACAACAGACGGTGTGGTCCAGGCTGGCTGTGTTGTAATTAACAACAACACAATTACCGCGTCTATAGCGCCTAGATTAGCGGTATTGTTTTGTTCGAATGTGGGGGCATACACAGTGGAAATAGGTTGCGTGCACCTAACTACCTCAAGAGACGTGAATTCTGCAGAAACCTCTTGTTCTACTGCCGCTTATACCAAATTTTCCACGCAGCGTTAAGGGTTTGCGCTGGGTGGGAATTATCTGCCGATAATTACTGACGATTGAGAATATTCAATGCGAGTTATCTGATGACGTGATGTTATATATTTAATCTAATACCGATGTGGTAGCAGGTATGATTATGAAAGAAAAAATACTTAAGTGTTGCAATATGGATTCACTCGTCATGATTGCGGCTATGATATGGTTGATTGCTGTGCTGAGCTTGATTCTATTTTAGGTGCAACAATCGCGCGCCAGGATGTCATTCAGCATCAGACACGCATCAAATATACAGAGACTGAAAATCTGCGTTTAGCGGGTGTCTCTTTTAACCCCTACTGTGTGCAACACGCTTGTCAGTAAGGTAGTTCCTGCCAGCAACTTCAGTTACTTTGAGTGCTTGAAGTTTTTCTCCATCGCACATGGTGCTGAGGGACGTTCCGATTTCCGGTACATAGATCAATGCCATGCATGGAACAACGCAGGTGCTCCTGTCGTTTATCGAAAATCGTATCTTGCTCGCAATTCAGGCGACGCGGCATATGTACGCATTGGTTGAGATAGGTAAATAATCTGCTCCTAAAACGAAAAACAATTCCAGTGTGTGGTTTGCCTGAATACAGTATCTCGACAATGATGTAATCTTTCTTCGCAAGTTGTTCATCCAGGCAAATCGATACCCATTTTTCAGGTGTGTACATAGAAAGATACTGCTATCAGTTGGCAGGCTGGGCTGTATGATCTGATTGCACGCCCGACTGAACAGTCGGGCTATGATATGTCAAAGTGTCATGGTTTGTGGATAATCAGATTCGTTTTTATTCTTCAAGCGCGCCCATTGCAGTCTGCAGATAATTTTTCAGGCCAGTCTTTTCTATCAGTTCCAGTTGGGTCTCCAGATAGTCGATATGTTCTTCTGTGTCTGAGAGTATGTCAGTCAGGGTATCCCGTGAAACGTAATCCTGGACAGACTCACAATGTTTGATTGCTTCCACGTAGTGTTCTCTGCCCTGTTTTTCGAGCTGCAAGTCTCCTGCAAAACACTCGGGGATGGATTTACCAATCTTTAACTTGCCGAGATCCTGCATGTTGGGAAGACCTTCAAGAAAAAGAATGCGTTCAATCAGCTTGTCGGCATGGTGCATCTCTTCTATGGATTCATTGTACTCGTGTTTACCCAGGGCCTTTAATCCCCAGTTATCATAGATTCGAGCATGCAGAAAATATTGGTTTATCGCCGTCAGTTCGACAGCCAACGCTTGATTGAGCATCTCAATCACTTTTTTATCGCCTTGCATAACATTCTCCTAATGCAATAGTTGAATCTTGACGTTCATAATGTTGTGTGCGGGGAATCCAGAGTATTCTGATAGGCTTGGTATCGTCTAGCTAATACTGCATTATAAACCACGTGAAAAGTGGGTATTGCTCGCAAGCCAAAATATATTCACATCATGATAATATTTTTATCACAACAGGATTTCAATCACTGTTGTGATTTGGTGTCTATCCAAGGTGTGGGATGAATATCTTTGAAGCGATCGTCCGACTTTTTGTTGCTGAACTCTTCATCGGTTGCATTCAGCCAACCGCTTGTGGACTGTTCAACCTTATCAAACGCTGCTATGTACGGTTTGATATCCAGCAGAGGCGTGCCATCGAGCACTGCTGGGCGGGCATTTTGGATCATGCCGACGATTTCTGATCTATCAGGTCTCTGCCTCAGAAAGCCGTTTGATCGAGATTCGAAACATCGACGATGCACAGGCCGTTGATGACAAGAACGGTTATCCTTCATCATGGTGAGCAGTAAATCAGCGAACTACAGTCTTGCAGACGCGGTATTACATGATCAGATGGGCGCTTACGACTATCTTCCCGCCAGGGACCTCAAGGTGCTCCGGCAGTGGGAAGAGCGTCCGTACGCAGTTTGATCCGGTGGATATTGGCTGAATCCGCCAGTGCCTAAATTGGTTCACCCACATCATCGAGATAGAACAAATTCAGGCATCGCTCCACTTCCGCCATGTGGGTCATTGCGGGACCGCCTCCCATCATGATGGCAAGTCCGCAGACCTCGATTATCTCATTGATCGTCACACCGGCGGATTTGCAGCTGCGTATATGCAGTGCAATGCAGTAATGGCATTGTTGTGTGATCGCCATGCCGAGCGTGATCAATTCCTTATGCCGCTTGCTGATGGTGCCTGCTTTCACAGCTTCAGCCATGAAGGCCTGGGTCTTGCCCATAAGGGTCGGGGTTATATTCTGCGAGGAGCTGCATGCCTCTGTGGGCATGTTCGAGTACTTTTTTGCTGCTATCTGAACCCCTGGGTTTTCCGAGCGATGTTAATTTCTTCTGCCACCTGATATTACTCCGGCCTGCTCAAAGCGCACATTATCGCACTTATAAAAAAACGCTTCTTCCGTGAATTTTATAGGTGTTCGGGGTGTTGATTGGTCTCGTACAATTGAAGGGATAATGTGATGCAGAATACCGCCGTGTCACCAGATGGTAGACTACAGCCTCTTTCAGACCCCAATGGGTAACAATATGCAGCGCTATAAAATACTTCATCGTACTTATTATAATTTCTCCGATGCCGTGAGGCTCGGGCCGCATCATCTGCGCCTGCGTCCCAGAGAGAACTATGAACTGCATGTAGAGTCTTTCTCCCTGAAGCTCGACCCACCGGCCAGCCTGCTGTGGCACCGGGACGTGGAGGGCAATTCAGTTGCCATAGCGACCTTCGATTCGACGACGACCCAGCTTTCGATCGAGAGCGAGGTGTTCATCCAGCAATACAATGAGACGCCACATAATTTTCTGGTTACCGATTATGCAGTGAATTATCCGTTTGCCTATCTCCCCGATGACAGAACCCTGCTGTTACCCTATATGGCGTTTCCGGACCCAGAGACAAAAAATCTGTTGACAGAATGGATGGCGAATTTATCGATGCCGGGTGAACAGATCCAGACTTATACCTTGTTGCAGCGTCTTGGTACCCACATCAATCACAGTTTGTCGTATCGAATAAGAGAGGAACCTGGTGTGCAGACTGCGCAACAAACACTGGCTAACAAAACCGGTTCCTGCCGTGATTATGCGCTGCTGTTTATGCAGGCGGCGCGGTGTTTAGGTCTGGCCGCACGTTTTGTCAGCGGTTATCTTCACTCGCCACCCTCAGCGACCGATTTTGGTGCAACCCATGCCTGGGCCGAAGTTTACCTGCCGGGCGCCGGTTGGAAGGGCTTTGATCCCACGACTGGAGAAACCGTTGGAACTGATCATATTGCCGTGGCGGTGGCGCGCCTGCCTGATTCCGTGCCGCCAATCGCGGGAACATTTTATGGTACTGCGAAATCGAGCCTCGATGTGGGCGTATGGGTCACGAAGTGTTAAAGGACCTTGATCAGCGCGCCGTTTGAGTGGCGAGCAACCCTTGGTTGTGCACCTTTATAGCGCAAATCAATGCTCAAGCTGCGGGGCGACATCCAAGCCGTAACAGAGTAAAATCCATCCTTGAATGGATCGCCAGTCGGCAGCGTCTTTCTACGTCTAAAATGGCTACAATCGCCGTTACCCGCTGCAGGTTGTTGCCGGTGACAATCGGGCATCCAGCCCAGCATGGCACTGGGTCAATCAGTGCCTGTACACAACACTTTTTTAGCGCGGTATTCCCATGCAACAGCTTACTCCCGAAGGTCAGCGGATCGTCAATGATCTTACCCAACGTTACGGCTTCAGTCCCGATGCCGTAACCCACATGCTGTTTGCCGTACTCAATGGCAATGGCTCCATGGCCCAGTTCAGCCATCCTGAGTTTGGCGGTTCCGGACAATGGATGCGCGGTGGTATGTTGATGCTCGGCGATATGTTCAACTACTCCCTGAAGGGGAGTGTCGATGCCCTGTGCTCAGAACTCTCCAACATCCTTGCCAACCAACCCGGATTATTGCGTAGCGGCAGCTTCCAATCCCAGAGCCAGGGTGGCGGCGCACAGCAAAACCAGGTGGCGGGTGCACCCATGGGGGAGTCGAGCCTGTTCGTACCGGATCCCGCTGATCACTGGTGGCCGCAGGATCTCGGCCAACCCGGCGCGACGGGCAGCCAGAACAATGCCCGTTACGCCTACTTCAGCAATGCCCATCGACTCGCGGTGGAGACCAATGGGCAGGTCTGGGTCTACGATACCCTCGATCATCAGATCGGCGGCTTCTCCCAGCAGCAGGGCGTGGGCGGATCGATCCTGTTCACCAGTCAGTACGGCACTGTGAACCTGTCCAGCCTGCCGGTGATCTCGATCAATGGCCAGCCACCCGCGCAGCCTCAGCCCATGGCCAGTCCGTCGATCCCGGCTGCGCCAGGCGGCAGTGCTGCTCCCGCACAGGAGGCGGATGTCTTCTCCGCCATTGAACGTCTCGGTGACTTGCGCGCGAAGGGCATTCTCACCGATGATGAATTCAATCAGAAGAAGTCGGAGCTGCTGGGTCGCCTGTGACAGTCGCTTTCGATAGCGGGCTCGAAGTGCGTTGGACTACACGTTTGTTGACGGGGTTACACGAGGAGGTTAGGCATGCAGATTAGAGTGGGTTGCGAGTTGCTCTACGAGTGTACGCAGCCGACCCCTATGCTGCTGACCCTGAATATCCATTACACCCGCGCCTCTGACATCGTGGTTGCCGATCACATCATCACCAACCCACCGTTACCGATCACAGCCTATCGCGATAGTTTTGGTAACTGGTGCAGTCGTATCGTTGCGCCGCCTGGTCAGCTACGCATTTCAACCAATGCTATCGTCAATGACAGCGGACTGCCGAATGCCGCCGATGTGATGGCCCGGCAGCACCCGGTGGAGGAGCTGCCTGCGGAGACACTGGTATTCCTGCTTGGCAGCCGCTACTGTGAAACCGACCGGTTGTCCGCGACGGCATGGGCCTTGTTTGGGAATTCCCCCCCCGGGTGGCCGCGGGTCCAGGCGATCTGCGATTTTGTCCATGCGCATACCACTTTTGGCTATCAGCATGCCCGGGTCACCAAGACGGCGCTTGAAACCTTCAACGAACGCACCGGCGTCTGCCGGGACTATACCCACCTTGCGGTCGCCTTCTGCCGCTGTATGAATATTCCGGCGCGTTACTGCACCGGCTATTTGGGGGATATCGGGGTTCCCCCATCAACAGCTCCGATGGACTTTTCCGCCTGGTTCGAGGCCTATCTCGGTGGCCGTTGGCATACCTTCGATCCGCGCAACAATATCCCGCGGATCGGCTATGTGTTGATCGCTCAGGGCAGGGATGCCGCAGATGTGGCGATCAGTAACGTCTTCGGTCCGAATGACCTGAAAAGTTTCAAGGTGTGGACGGATGAACTGAGGGGTCAATTCTGAACTTGATGGAATGGCGGCATGGTCGCCGCAATACCTGAACGGTTGGATGATGAGACCTGATACTGATATGCAGAAATCGTCGCTCCTGGCATCCAGTGAGCCGCCAGTCTTCGAACTCGTCAATCCCGGTGGGGGCAGCAGTGCTGTGCTGGTGTGTGATCATGCCTCCAACCGGGTGCCAGCCAGTTTGGGCCGTCTAGGCCTCGAGCCGCACCAGTTGGCGGATCATATCGGCTGGGATCCGGGTGCGGCCGAGGTGGCGCGGCGTCTTTCAGTGCAGCTCGATGCGCCCTTGCTCCTGAGTGGTTATTCGCGTCTGGTTATCGACTGTAACCGGCCACCGCACAGCGAGGAATCCATACCGGAACAAAGCGCCGGTGTACCGGTTCCGGGCAACCGCGGGCTGACGCCTGGAGCAGAGAAAGTTCCGCGTCAATGAATTGTTCCAACCCTACCATCAGGCCATAGATCGGCTGCTGGATAGTCGTACGCAGCGATCCAGTATTTTCCTCAGTATTCACAGCTTCACTCCGATTCTGCACGGCAGGCGGCGTCCCTGGCAGATCGGTGTTTCCCACTGGCGCGACGCCCGGCTTGCGGTACTCATGGTCAGGGCGCTCTCCCTGCGTGGAGATCTTGTGGTGGGGGACAATCAACCCTATCCAATCGACGAGTTTACCGACTACACAATCCCGGTGCACGGTGAGGCTCGTGGGTTGCCCAGCATTATGCTCGAAATCCGTCAGGACATGATTCAGACGGAGGAGGGCGCCACTGACTATGCAGCACGGCTGGCGGATGCTTATCGGTTGATCGAGGCCGAGGCATTGTGCCTCTTAGAGTCACCATCCACTGTAGATGTCGCATTCACCCGGTCATAATATGGAAGGCCTAATCTGAATCGGGTTTTCCAGCGGGACCTGGTGATTTCTGCTTCCGAGTGACCATGAACATGCAGCTTTTCCTCAAACTGCTAAAAATTAATAATCACTCATATAAGCGTGAAACAAATACAGATTATGATCTGCATACATCTGCCCTGTGGATGTTGCAGAAGGGTTCTAAATCGTTATCTGTAATTTCAAAACCATGGCATTTTGCTGTATCCTGGCGGTTTTTTCACAAAGCAAGTCAAAGGTTTTCTTATGCAAATAGCCGAACACAAAGTTGTCACCCTCAATTACACCCTGAAAGACAACGATGGAACACTCATAGATGAAGCGCATGACGGTAGTTTTGTCTATCTGCATGGCGTGAACAGTATCATTCCCGGTTTGGAAAATGCTTTAACCGGCAAGGCCTCCGGCGACAAAATGAGCGTGTCCATCGCGCCGGAAGAGGCATACGGTGTGCGTGACGATGCGCGTATCGAATCTGTGCCGCGCGAGATGTTTCCAGCCGATGCTGAAATTGAACAGGGCATGCAGTTCCACGCCGAGGGACCGAACGGGCAGGCGATCATGGTCACCGTCGTCGCGGTTGAAGCAGATACGGTCAAAATAGACGGCAACCATCCTTTGGCCGGTGTGGGGCTTAACTTTGATGTCGAGGTTATGGAGGTGCGCGATGCTACAGCCGAGGAAGTCGAGCATGGCCATGTACATGGACCACATGGGCATGGTCACTGAGTGCAACTGAATATGTCCTGCTCCTTCGAAGTGGGGAAGGACGCCTTTCACACATCGGAGCGGGTCATCTTCTGTAGTATTGACCGTTGCAGGATACAATCAATACGAAACATTCCAGTCTATTCGTGACGCAATGCCTCTATGGGATCGAGGCGAGCTGTCTTGCGTGCCGGAAAGTAACCGAAGATGACACCAACGGCGGCGGAAAAGACAAAGGCAATCACCACGATACCTGGGTTGAAGAAGAATGGGACCTTCATCAGGTCGGCAAGTACGATGGAGCCGGCCAATGACAACAGAATGCCGATCACCCCGCCCAGAGAAGACAGCACCACTGCCTCGACCAGGAACTGCATAAGGACCTCGCGTTCCAGGGCGCCTGACGCAAGGCGGATGCCGATCTCCCGGGTACGCTCTGTGACTGACACCAGCATGATGTTCATGATGCCGATCCCTCCCACCAGCAGGCTCACGGAAGCGACGGCGCCCAGCAGCATGGTCAGAACCTGGGTGTCCCGGTGAGCATTTTCGAGATCTCCTTCAAGTCCATCACAGAGAAATCGTCCTCTTCGTTAGCCGAGATGTGGCGCTGTTCGCGCAGCAGCCGGGTGATATCCTGTTCAACCTTCCGGGTCTATGCGCCATCCTTGACCGAGACCTGGATCAGGCGGATATCCTGGTTGCCGGCTACGCGCCGCTGAAAGGTACGCAAAGGCAGGATGATCAGGTCATCCCGATCTGAGCCCATCGTAACTATCGCCTTAATCCGATAAGTAGTATTCAACTGTCGATACGACCCGCACTTTTTTGATATGCGGGTTGTTTTTGTCTCTGTCGGAAATACTGAACTGGCCCTGAGAGGCCCGTTTGATTTTTCCCAGAGTGCTTTGTGAATCCAGGGCGAACTTTTCAGCCACTTCTCTCGCTTTTCGCGTAGCCTCTTCGATCATTGCCGGTTTGATTTCATTCAGCCGGGTGAAGATATACTCGGTCTGCGACTCGTAATTTCCACCGGTAAAAACGATACCTTGCTTACCCAGTTCGGATAAGGAACCCATGACTGAGCGTACCGCCTTGATGTTCGTTGAGTAGACGGTAACGGTCTGCATCGCCGTATAGCGGTACTCGGCTTTTTGCGTGTTGCTGTATTGTTGGGCGGATTTGTCCGTTATGGCAGGAGACGAGAGCGTGATTTCTTCCGGCTTGATGCCGCTTTGCGCCAGAAATTCTCTGATCAATGCGGTGCTTCCCTCCATCGAACTGTAAAGATGCTCCAAGTCATTGCTGGCCGCCGTGAATTGAATCGGCCATATCACAATGTCTGCGTCATATTCGTGTTCTGAGAGTCCTTTTACCGTGACGCTGCGTTCATACTCCTTGAATTTGATGGCGGCGTTACCGAGCAGATAGCCCAGAGAGGCCAAACCCAGGAAAATAAACCCACCTAGCAGCAAGGCGCTAATCTTGTTTTGTGTCTGCATGCGGTTCTCCATTAAGGCTGCGTCATTCTATCTCGTAGCTTGATTCACCCGGCGGGTGGATCGGCCACTCGAACAAAATACACATGAATCTGACTCTTTAGAACTATAAAGTGGCAGTCAACTGCGGAACCCGGGGTTAGGCGGCGCCGACCGGTAGTGTAGTCTTGTCCACCACCCTTCGCAGCACAAAGCTGGAGTGTACGCCCGTTACACCCTCGATGCGCGTGATCTTGCCGAGCAGCAACTCCTGATAGGCATCCATATCCCGCACGATGACCTTGAGTTGATAATCGGCATCCTGCCCGGTGATCAACAGACATTCAAGCACCTCCGGCAGTTCGCGGATCCTGGCTTCGAAATTGTCGAAACGCTCCGGTGTGTGGCGATCCATGGAGATCTGCATGAGGGCAGTCAGAGTCAGGCCAATACGTTTGGCGTCCAGCATGGCCCGGTAGCCGGTAATCAGGCCGTTTTCCTCAAGCGCACGAACCCGGCGCAGACAGGGGGAGGCGGATAGACCAATGCGCTCCGCCAGTTCCTGATTACTCAAGCGCCCGTGTTCCTGCAGTTCTTCTAAAATGCGGCGGTCGTAGCGATCCAGAGGCATCGAATGACTCATTTTGAGGGTAGAAAAGATGATTATGCTTAATATATGTGATACTAAGCAATAAAATTTCAATTAGATAGGTAAACAGGCATCAATTCGCAAACATTCACCCGTTGTTCGGGGGTAATCTATAACTCGCCTGGTCAGAGTCCTCGGCGCCGGAACTTACCCCGTTCACGGTGGCCGCAAGCCCGCTCCACAAGAGTGGGTGAGGAGAGACCGGTGCACCTGATCCCACCGGAAGAATGATGCAAGTCAGTAGACGTCCGAGATACTGTCTGACAGGAATGCCTTAATGAATGAGTGGGGGGTGGTAACTCTGGCAGATCAATCGAGTCTGACCCCTTTGCTGTGCCCAGTTCACGGTGGCCGCAAGCCCGCTCCACAAGAGAGGGTGAGGACGGGCCGGTGCACCTGATCCAATCGGAATAATGACGCAAGCCAGTAGCCGTCCGCGATACTGTCTGACAGGAATGCCTTAATGAATGAGTAGGGTCTAGTAATACTGGCTGATCAATCGATACAGACCCCATTGATATGGGTATTATCAATCGAGTCTGACCCCTATGATTCCTGCGTGATGGATGGATCAAGCTTCACCATTCCAAGTGAAACGCCCTGTGCGGAGCCGCATGCAGGGTGTTGTGGGGGCTGGGGGCTAGAAACCCCCGGCTACCCGATTAGCGATTTCATAGCTTGCCTTGTTGCGCCAATTCTTGCGCCATATCCGTAATAAACCTCAAATCTGAAAGCTCCCATGGAAGCATTGTAAGCTCACCCTGATTATTTAATGACGTATCGATGACAACTTTTGGCGCTTTATGGCCACTGACCACAAAAACCCATGCGATACCACCAAAGACGAAACGGTATGCATAATGGTTTTCAAGGCGTGTCCATGTTGGCGCGACTATAAGCGCCTCTTGAACCTCATTTTCATGGACAATCGGTGACAAAATAAAAGGGTACTGATGTTCAGTACCGGGATTGTCATTAAGAATCATTATCCTGAGCTTCTCTTCGTGCGGCCCCAATTTTACTTGGCTAAAAACGCTTAAATCAGAGACACCAGCTCGCCAAAGTATCGAAAGTGCGAATAGTTTAAATTTTTGATAGTCAATGTTACCAAGATGAACCAGCCTTCCTTCATTACGTACAGTTAGGCTAAAACCGCCATTAAGGACTAGGCTTGCGTATCTTTCATATCTCGAAAGATGTTGTTCACACTCTGAGCAAAGAAGTTTTTCTCTTATGCCTTTTTGAGGCATTTTATTCTTTTTCTTTACATCATCAGAAATTTCATGAAAACGATGTTTTTCATCATACAGTGATGAGTAAATGAACTCCGGTATGATATGGGATTTTTTTAACTCCCTTTCCTTTTGGCATAACTTGCACGTCACTTGCTTCACTCGCTAACGCCGCAATTCACCAGAGCCGAACGCAGTGAGGCGTCTGTGTGAAATTGCCTGGTTATGCATTAACGAATCCAGCTATCACGCGGTCGATTATGTGCGCGAATAGCCTCCGATTGTTTTCTACGCTTTTCCCTTATTATTTCGTCTTGCTCTTTCAATTTTTCTTCAGTTACTGAATCAACCGGTAGAGCCAATGGAACCTTAAAACTCAACTTGTTCGTAGCACTGCTCGAATTGCTTGATTCACCACCTGCGCCGAGACTTAATAACCCAGCCACTTTGAGTTTCGCTTTGGCATCTGTACCGGTTTCTTCTATTACGGTGATTGCCACATCAAAATCAACGAGAAAGATATTTTGGCCGGTATTCAATACTCCGAAATGCGATTTATCTGACTCCTTTGGATTTGCTCGATGCGCTGGATTGACAAAACCACCACAGTCTCTGACTTCAGTTTGTGCCTCCTCAACTCCAGCGACTATTTGGGACAATGCTTCTCTTACGAACTCTTTAAGTTCCAACCCTTGATCCTCCTAGTGCATAACAGGTTCTTATTTATCCGGCACAAAGCCAGGGAATATGACGCCGGCACAATATTGGTAATATGTTGCCAAAATAGGAATGGAAAGTCTTTCTTAATGTCTGCCTGATACGTCGCAGATCCTCCACCAGACACCGATTGTTGCATTTGCGACAACCCCTTGTTTTATTAAATAACAATAAAATCAATAAGATCCTGAATGGCACGGGCTTTGCTCATAGAGATACAACTCAAGCAATGAAGCATCCCCTACCATGAAGCAGAAAGATATCGCCGCCCTGTTGGATGAGCCGGCCTGTGCTCACAACAAGAAATCGAAATCGGGTTGTGCAAAACCACAACCTGGAGCGACGGCAGGCGGCTGCGCCTTCGATGGGGCGCAGATAGCACTGTTGCCCTTCGCCGATGTCGCCCACATCGTACACGGTTCCATCGCCTGCGCCGGCAGCTCCTGGGACAATCGGGGCACCCGCTCCAGCGGCTCGCGGCTGTTTCGTGTCGGCATGACGACTGATCTGACGGAACAGGATGTGATCATGGGGCGTGGCGAGAAGCGCCTGTTTCACTCCATCAAACAGGCCGTCGAAGATTATCAACCCGCTGCCGTATTCGTTTACAACACCTGTGTTCCGGCGCTGGTGGGCGATGATATCGAGGCGGTCTGCAAGGCAGCCGAGGCGCGCTGGAAGACTAAGGTCGTACCTGTGGATGCCGCCGGTTTCTATGGCACCAAGAATCTGGGTAACCGCATCGCCGGCGAGACGATGGTCAAGTATGTGTGTGGTACCCGCGAGCCAGACCCGCTTCCCGAATCGGCGCAGCGCGAAGGCATCAAGGTGCATGACATCACCATGGTGGGGGAGTGCAACATCGCCGGTGAGCTATGGCACGTATTGCCCTTGCTCGATGAGCTGGGGCTAAGGGCGTTGTGTACCCTGTCCGGGGATGCCCGTTTCCGCGAGGTGCAGACCATGCACCGTTCCGAAGTCAAAATGATGGTCTGCTCCAAGGCGATGATCAATGTCGCGCGTAAGCTGCAGGAGGCCTTCGGCACGCCCTGGTTCGAAGGCAGCTTCTATGGGGTGCGGGATGTCTCCCAGGCCTTGCGCGATTTCGCCCGTCTGATCGATGATCCCGACCTGTCCAGGCGCACCGAGGCCTTGATCGAAAGGGAAATGGCGCAGATCAATCAACAGCTACAACCTTGGCGCGAAAAGCTGCAAGGCAGGAAGGTGCTGCTGTATATCGGTGGAATGAAGTCCTGGTCGGTGATCGCTGCATTGCAGGACCTCGACATGCAGGTCGTCGCCACCGGCACCAAAAAGTCCACCGAAGAAGACAAGGCGCGTATCCGCGAGTTGATGGGGCGGGAAGCGGTGATGACCGAGGACGGCAATCCCCGCGCCTTGATCAATATCGTACGCGAGAACAATGTGGACGTGCTGATCGCCGGTAGACGTAACATGTACACCGCCCTGAAGGCGCGCATCCCTTTTCTCGATATCAACCAGGAGCGCGAGTTTGGCTATGCCGGTTATACGGGCATGGTGGTGCTGACCATCGCAGATTGAATTGGAACTGCTGCGATACGCCTAAGAACTGGTGTTGGGTGGGTAAGGATCAGCAGTTGCTGCCAAAAGACCTGACAGACATCACTGCGGGTTGAATGAGCAAAATTGAGAAAAGTTACAGGGGATGTGAGTTTTCACAGGGCGCGTCTTGCGCGCTGAAATTCAGGATACAGAGATAAGATTTCCTGGAAGAGGGCCGCATAGTCATTTTCGATCTCCTGCAGTGTCATGCCTTGTGCTTCCAGGGCATGCACCACTGCAGTAAATGTTTCACCGTTGAGCCTTGTACAACCAAAATAGGCCGCTGTATCGTTGACATAATCGAGGTTCTTCTCGAACCAATCCTCGCGGGCAAATTTCGCGGTTTCATACTTGTCCCATCGCTTCGCATAGGTATTGTTTCTGAGCAGGATCTCGATGAGTCTGTCTGCATCCCTGTGCTTCAGTTGTGAGCGGACCGGGAGCTTGAAAAATCTGAGTATCTCCCGTTGCTCCGAGCTGCAGATGCGTTCCTCCCAGCGGATTCTGTTGGCGGGATCAGACATCAGTTTTTCAAGCAGGGTATTTGCCTCGTGCTGCGAACAGGGCGCTGTGGCTTTGGCCCTGAAAAATTCAAGCATCAGAAGCTGGTCGTCAGTTGGCGCCTGATGTTGGCTGATCAGATCAGAAGCCTGTCCCCTGCTGATGGTTTCTGAGTAGCTGAGGCCAAGCCTTTTCAAGTGGTAATGCTGACCCTTGGTAGAAGGGTGATTCCGCCAGTCTTTCATTCTCTCTCCTCCAGGCGCCATTGAACCACAAACCCGCCGTGGTATGCACTTTATGCAGGCGGAGGAAATTGTCATGCAGGGAAGATCTATGAATGCACGGCAGGAATGACAACTGTCTGAGACCACAATTGTGTTGAGTGGCGGACCCGGTATCAGCTAAGACTGTCCAGCGGCTGATTATGCCGCATTATCTGAATCAGCTGGATTGGTCCGCTGCAACCGTCTGTTTTCGCCACCATTCCGGTAAATCGGCAAAAGAGTCCAGTACGGCAGCTGGTTGAATGTCGAGTGTCAGGTCCTCAGGCCTGAATTTACCGGTCTTCACCAGTAAGCCTCTGATGCCAACAGCCTGCGCTCCGCCGATATCACTGCGGATATCGTCTCCAATCATCAGGGTATCTGATGCGGTGGCGTGGATTTCTCCCAGTGCAGCCTCGAAGAAAGGAGCGGCGGGCTTACCCAGCACGATGGCGTTGCGGCCGCTGGCATGTTCGAGTGCCTTCACGAATGGGGCTGTATCGAGGCGCAATCCATCCTCGGCGCGCCAGTAGCGGGTCATGCCCAGGGCGATCAGCACAGGTCTGGGATCATGCATCAACCAGCGGAAGGCGTGGTTGAGCGATTCGAATGTCCAGCGCTCGCCAAAGTCGCCGATGATCACGGCAGCCACGGGATCTGTTGAGTCTAAATCAACAGCTTGAAGGGGATCGAATTCCGTTTGAGTGGCAGGAGGGACAAACAGCGCCACAGGTCCATCGATATGGGCGGTCAACCAGCGAGTCGCGGCGATGGGTGGCGTCAGGATTTGTTCTGCATTCACCAGTATTCCAAGCCGGCCGAGTTTTTCTACCAGGGCGCTGCGAGGCCGGGATGTGGTATTGGTGACGAAGAGGTGGGGAATGTGATTCGAGGCCAGCCAATCCAGGACTTCGCGCACACCGGGTATCGCCTGTTCAGCCAGGTACAAGACACCATCCATGTCTATCAATATTGCTTGGGCCGGTGTTGACATAGTGATTGAATGAACCACTCATATATTGCTTTCAGTATAGTCCTCGGTGATTGGGCGGTGAAAGCTATACCCTCATGGAGGGCTATCTTCAGTTGTTCGCTTGGTGTATTGCTGTTTGCCTAAACGAATATCAGTTAAATTAGCGGGATAGCATTTTTCATCTATCCGTACTCTACGACATCCCTCGATGTTATCGCTGTGCCTTAACTCGAGATCGTTAGTGCGGTGATGGGTGATGATGTGCGCCAATCGGTTAAGGCCGTGGCCCAGGATCATGGACTGCGTTGCCTCGCTCCACGATCTTGCCAGCTTCGAGCACCACGACCTCATCCATCTTGTTCAATCCAATCCGCTGGTGGCTGATCATTAAAAGGCTTCGGTCTTCCAGAGATTCAAAGAGTGCTTCCAGTAATGCATGTAAGGTTGCCATATCCAGACCTTCACCAGGTTCATCCAGCACCAACAGATGAAAATCTCTCAGTAACGCCCGTGCGATAGCAATCCGCCTGGCCTGGCCACCGGACAGTTTGACTCCGGTTTCACCCACCCAGGTATCGTAACCATCCGGCTGAGAAACGATAAAGTCGTGGATCTGCGCAATCCGACATGCGCTTTCCAGCGATTCCTGATCGGCATCGGGATTTGCCAGTTTCAGATTCTCACGGATAGTGGTGTTGAACAGATAGACCTGTTGCGGCACGACAGCGATCCAGTCACGTAAGTCTTCGCCTTTGTATGTACTCAAGTTATTGCCGGACAGGGATATCTGGCCGGTATCCGGAGCCCGGAAATGCAGCAGCAGTTGTATCAGTGTGCTTTTACCTGAGCCTGTGGATCCCACAACCGCTATCCGTTTTCCCGGTGGCAGGTCGAGAGTAATCTCCTGCAATACCATAGGCTCATCCTCCGCATAGCGAAAGCCGACTGATTCGAATTGCCAATGGAATCGCTGTGGCGCCGGGCTTGCTGTATCAGGTTCCTGGACCAGGGGTTTCCTGTCCACGATGTCAAAAAGTTGCTTTGCCGCCATTCTGGTCTGGCCAAGCAGACTAAAGGCTGCTGGCAGTGGCATCACAGACTCAAAGGCCGCTAAAGTGAACAGCGCCAGCATGGCCAGGTCTTGCGGTTGAATTGCACCTGACTCGACCAATGGGATCGCGCTTAGCATGATGGCCCACAGCGCCAGATTGGCGCACAGCAGCAGGCTGGCCTGCGAGAGTCCGGCTATGCGACTCAATTTCTCCTGTGCGCGAATCAGGTGTTTGCCGGCCACATTCGTCTGTCGAGCACTTGCTTCAGCAGCGCCACAGACCGTCAGCTCCGCCATGCCTTGCACGCCGTCCACTACGGCAGTGCGCAATGCGGCAGAGTATTCCACCACCTGCTTGCCGGGTCTGCGCCCTGATCTTGCCGTCCAAACCGGTAAGACAACACCGGCCAGCAGGAGCATCAAGAACAGAATCAAGGCCAGCTGCTGATCATATGCGGCGGCTACCAGAGTGAGCAGGACACCACCGATCAATGCCACTAAGACGGGCACGATGACTCGCACATAGAGATTGTCCAGGGTGTCGATGTCGGCTCGGATGCGGCTCAGCAGGTCACCGCTGCGATAGCTTTCGAGACCGGCCGGTGCATGGGGTTCCAGATGGCGATAGAACCAGACTCGCAGCTGTGCCAGGAGGCGAAAAGTCGCCTCGTGGGTGATCAGTCTTTCAACATAACGGCCACCGGTACGCACGATAGCCGCTGCACGAATCATTGCTGCCGGTGTAAAATAGTTCATGCTGATGCCTGCTGCTCCGGCCAGGGCCATGGAAGCGATGAACCAGCCGGAGATGGCCATCAATGCCACATTGGCAAACAGAGTCAGGGTTGAGGCAAAGATACCCAACAGCATCCAACCAATATATGGCTTGAACAGACCGAGCAGACGCAGCAGCGTTTTCATATCACTGTCTCTCCTGCCACAACCATTGCCTGGTAGAGACCGTTGGCGGTGATGAGCTGTTCATGACGACCCTGTTCAACCAGTCGGCCTTGATCCAGCACCAGGATACGGTCAGCGCGTTTAACCGTATGCAGGCGGTGGGCGACCATCAGCACCGTGCGTTGCTGTGCCAGATCGTCTATGGCCAACTGGATAAGCCGCTCGCTCTGTGCATCCAGATTTGCCGTCGGCTCATCCATCAACACCAGCTTGGCATCCCGGAGAAAGGCGCGAGCCAGTGCGAGGCGCTGCACCTGTCCACCGGAAAGACTCCGTCCACCCTCTCCAACCAGCGTATCCAGTCCATTCGGAAGCTGTTCAACAAAGTCCATGGCATGGGCCATGTGAAGTGCTTCGAGTATTTTTGACTCTGAGACATGCCTCAGGCCAAGACAGATATTTTCCGTCACCGTACCGTGAAACAGCCGGGGGCCTTGTGGCACCCATGCCAACTCTCTGCGCCACTGCTCAAGATCGAATGAGTTCAGAGCCTGACCGTTGACCAGCACATGCCCTCGCTGCGGCTGGATAAAGCCCAACAGAATACTGATCACGCTGCTCTTGCCAGCTCCGGATGGACCAGCGATGGCGATGCGTTCTCCCGGCCTGATTTCGAAATCGACGCCGGCCAGGGCGATGCGTTCACCCTCGTAGGAAAAATGGACATCCCGGAATTGAATAAGCAGGGGTTGCACGGGAACCGGCAGGACAGGCGATGCGGGGATTTTTCTGATCGGCGCATTCAATATCGCCAGCATTTTCTCGGCGGCGCCAATGGCATTCATGCGTGCATGATAATGGGTGCCGAGTGAGCGCAATGGCAAATAGAACTCCGGGGCGAGTAACAGGATGAAAAAACCGATGAAGAAATCCAGCTCGCCAAACAGCAGGCGGAATCCGATCAGTACCGCCACGATGGCGATGGAAATGGTGGAGAAAAACTCCAATGCCAATGCCGAGAGAAAGGCGACCCGGAGCACTTTCATGGTGGCATGGCGATAATCTTCAGAGATGCGGGCAATGACGGCCGCTTCGCGGCGACTGGCATTGAACAGCTTGAGCGTTGTCAATCCCTGGATGACATCCAGAAAGTGTCCACCCATTCGGCTGAGTTGTCTCCACTGACGTTGATTGAGACGTTCAGCACCCTTGCCGATCATGATCATGAAAAAGGGAATCAGCGGAGCCGTGAACAACATGACCAGGGCAGATTGCCAGTCCATGGGAAAAACAAAGACCAGAATTGAAAGTGGTATCAGCGCCGCCAACGACATTGCCGGCAGATAACGTGCGTAGTAGTCCTCGAGTGCCTCGATACCATCGGTAAGAGTGATGGCAAGATCACCGCTGCCCTCTCCTTGAAGCCAGAGGGGACCCAGGGCCTGGAGATGACGGAACAAGCGTTCCCTGAGGGTTTGTTTGATGTTCGCTGCAGCCTTGAAGGCGATCTGCTCGCTGGCATAGGAAAGTCCTGCCCTCGATAACAGGACCGCCAGCATGGCCCAGAGCCAGGGCATGACATCTGGTAGAGTTTGCGCTTCGAATATGACCCCATTGACCACCTGCGCCAGGCACCAGGCCTGCACGATCAGCAGCAATCCGCCCAGGGCACCTATACCCACCGCCATTGCCAGCGTGTGACCAGCGAGGGGTTTTTGGGATTTCAGGAAGCTGTTGACGGCCATTGCAGAGTGATGGCGGAGGAGGCGGTATGGGCAAGCTCCGATATCAAACTATCGGAGCTGCATTTGAGCGTTACTCGTCAGATTCAGAATCTGCGAGTGACTGCTCTGCTTCGTACCACATGACATTAATAATGCCGAGGGCCAGGGCGAGACCGACGCCCAGAATCCAGGTGAAATACCACATTGTTTCAGTCCTCTAATCTCGAATATCAATAAGCGGAAAAACGTTCCTGCATCTCTTCCACGGAAAGCTTGCCCCACATCTTGTGGTAGTTCCAAACCGTATAGCTGATGACGATTGGCAGAAAGATCACCACCGCCCAGAACATCACCGTAAGTGTTAGATGGCTGGAAGGCGCATCCCAGACCGTCAGGCTGCTGCCGGGATTGGTGCTGGAGGGCATGATGAAGGGAAACAGGGAAACGCCAGCGGTCATGATGACACCTGTGATGGCGAAGGAACTGCTGACGAAGCCCCAACCCGGTCGATTGGCCTTGGAGAACAGGATGGTCATGATGACGCCGACAAAGCCCAGTGCTGGAAAGAGGATAGTCGGAGGATACTCAACATAGTTGGTCAACCAGGCGCCACTGCCGATCTCGACAGTTTTAGCCAATGGATTGGGCAGGGCGTCAAACGCGGGTTGTGAAATGATTGTGTAGCCATCGATGCCAAACACCAATATCAGTCCCGCGATGGCAAAAGCCCCCATGCAGGCAATGCCGGTCCACTGGATGTAATGTTTGACTCGTTCGGAAATTTCACCACTGGTGCGCATCTGCAACCAGATGCCGCCATGCATGGTCAACAATGAAAAACTGACGATGCCGGCAACCAGGGCAAATGGATTGAGTAGCCCGAAGAATGAGCCGGTGTAGTAAGAGCGCAGCAGGTCATCCAGGTGGAAGGGCACGCCTAACAGTAGGTTGCCGAAGGCTACGCCAAACACCAGGGATGGAACAGCGCCACCCGCGAACAGTCCCCAGTCCCAGGCCTTGCGCCAGCGCTTATCACCCAGCTTGCTGCGATAGTCGAAGCCCACCGGCCGGAAGAAGAGGGCGAACAGGACCAACAGCATGGCCACATAAAAACCGGAAAATGCCGCGGCATAGACTGCGGGCCAGGCGGCGAAGATGGCGCCGCCGGCAGTGATCAGCCAGACCTGGTTACCGTCCCAATGAGGACCGACGGTGTTGATCATCACGCGGCGTTCATCATCGTTCTTACCGAGGAAGGGCAGCAGATTGCCTACCCCCATATCCATGCCATCGGTAATCGCAAAGCCGATCAACAGCACTCCGACGAAGACCCACCAGATGAATTTCAATACTTCATAGTCGAGAATCATGTCAGCCTCCGGTTAAGCGTTTGCATTTGCAGCTTGTTCAAAATGATATCTGCCGGTATGCAGGGAACTGGGTCCCTTGCGGGCGAAATGGAACATCAGCCACATCTCGATCACCAACAGGAAGGTATAGAAGCCGATGAAGCCGGCCAGACTGAAAATCAGATCACCCGGTGTCAGGCTGGAGGTGGCGAGAAAGGTTGGCAGCACTTCACCGATGGCCCAGGGTTGGCGACCGAATTCCGCCACGAACCAGCCGGTCTCGATGGCGATCCAGGGCAGGGGAATGGCAAACAGAGCAATCTTGAGCAGCCAGCGCTTCTGCTCGATCACCCGGCGCGCGTTGTAGTAGAAGGCCAGGATGAAGATCAGTAGCATGGTGAAGCCAGCCACTACCATGATGCGGAAGGCCCAGAACAAGGGGGTTACTTGCGGAATGCTCGCCTTTACCGCCATCTCGATCTGCTCATCCGTGGCCTCCGCCACATTCGGTGTATAGGCCTTGAGCAGCAGGCCATAACCCAGGTCGGCCTTATGTTCCTCGAACATCGCCCGGTTGGCTTCAGAATGCTTCGCCTTTCCTCAAACGTTGAAGATATTCATAGGCCACCATGCCGGAGCGGATGCGCGCTTCATTATTGTGCATGATGTCTTTCAGGCCGGTGACCTCCTCATCCAGTGAGCGGGTGGCGATAAGACCCAGGGCCCAGGGGATTTTGATGGCACTGGTGGTCTCTTCGGCCTGCTGGTCCGGAATGCCGAAGAGGGTGAAGCCCGCGGGTGGCTCATGGGTCTCCCACTCAGCCTCCAGGGCGGCCAGTTTGGTCTTCTGCACTTCACCCAGTTCATAGCCTGACTCATCACCCAGCACGATGACGGAGAGAATCGATGCCAGCCCAAAGCCGGCGGCAACCGAGAAGGAGCGTTTGGCAAACTCCAGATCGCGTCCATTGAGCATGTAGTAGGCGGAGATGCCAAGCACAAACATGGAGCCCGCGACATAACCCCCTGCAACGGTATGAATGAATTTGACCTGCGCCACGGGGTTGAACACCAGTTCGGTAAAGCTGACCATCTCCATGCGCATGGTTTCAAAACTGAATTCGGAACCCACCGGATTCTGCATCCAGCCATTCGCCACAAGAATCCACAGCGCGGAGAGATTGGTGCCGATAGCAGTGAGGAAGGTCACCATCAGATGCTGGCGTTTGCTGAGGCGCTCCCAGCCGAGAAAAAACATGCCGACAAAGGTGGATTCCAGGAAGAAGGCCATCAAACCCTCGATCGCCAGTGGGGCGCCGAACACATCACCCACATAGTGTGAATAGTAGGACCAATTGGTGCCGAACTGGAACTCCATGGTGAGACCGGTGGTGACACCCAGGGCGAAGTTGATGCCGAACAGCTTGCCCCAGAACTTGGTCATGTCCCGGTAGATCTCCTTGCCGGTCATCACATACACGGACTCCATGATCACCAGAATCCAGGTGAGACCCAATGTGAGTGGGACAAAGAGAAAATGGTAGAGCGCAGTAATGGCGAACTGCCAGCGGGACAACTCAATCATAGTTGGATCCAGCATGGATTTGTCCTCGAATGTTAAGGTTGCTTATCGCCGGCCGCTTGTTGGTGCCCACGATCTATTGAAGTAAGTCATCAGATGACCAGGTAATTATCTCTGTTTCGAAAACGTTGGCATTGGCAATTCTCAATAACCCCAATGAATGAGTAGATTAGGTTCTAATCTGTGCTGCTGAGAAATGCGGATTCTGCGGAACTGATGCTATGACGAGCCTGGGGGTAATCGTTACGAGTGATGGCAAAATGACTTGCTCATCAGACTGACTAGCTTTATGTCAGTTGGATTATCAGCAGTTGCTATTACGCTAAGGCATGCCAATGATTCAAATGAGTGACGACAGGCCGTAGAGCAGAATCCATAAAGCACCAAGTGTGAAGATGATAGGTATGATAAATCCGGACTTGATAGGGTTCATAAAATCGACATGCTCCCTTGGCGCTGTTGCGTGACCATAGATTTTCAAATTGATTAATTTCTTGCCGCTGCTTATCTATCTGCTTAGTGAGCTGGATAACAGATACCCCTGACGCTCAGTGCGCCTTGTCCTGCAAAAAAAGGCCGACGTCGATGGATATTCGCATAGTGTCAACAGGCCCTAGGACATGAGTGAATAATAAGGAAGTGAGAGGACAGCGCAATGAAGATTCTCAATCATCAGACTCTTTATTTGCTGGTGTGGACTCCTGCCTATTCATGAAAAATGCTTTTCATCCTCATCAAACATTTGTTCTATTAGTTTTTCGTGGCAGTCATATTGACAGTTATCAATGATCCTATTTGAAATAAAACATACTATTTCACTCAGGAATTATTTCTTTCAACTTTTGGCTGGATAGAGCACCTCTGTCCAGCCAATGAATAAAAATAGGAGTCCAAAATGCAAAGCGAAAATAACGTTACTTCTTCAATGCCCCGCATCAATGAGCCTGCGCCTGACTTCGAAGCGCGTACTACTCACGGTGTCAAGAAACTTGAGGATTATAAGGGCAAATGGTTAGTGCTGTTTTCCCACCCGGCCGACTTTACACCGGTCTGCACCACTGAGTTTATGGCCTTTGCCAAACGCCATGCAGATTTCCAAGCACTCAATTGCGAGTTGCTCGGACTGTCGATAGACAGCTATTACAGTCATGTGGCCTGGATACGTAATATTAAAGAGAAATTCGATGTTGAGATCCCATTTCCGATTATCGAAGACCTGAGCATGAAGGTTGCAAGAGCCTACGGCATGATCCATCCAGGTGCTGCTGATACCTCAGCGGTACGGGCCACCTTCATCATCGATCCGGAAGGCATCTTGCGGGCCATGGTTTACTATCCCATGAGCAACGGTCGCTCGATCGATGAATTTGTCCGTCTGGTTTCAGCACTCCAGACTTCAGACGCCAATGGTGTGGCAACACCTGAAGCCTGGCAGCCTGGCGACAAGGTCATAGTGCCGCCGCCTGCTGACATGGATGCAGCGGAAGCAAGAATGCAGGAAGGTTACGAATGCACCGACTGGTATTTTTGTAAGAAATCTCTTTAGCAGGCCACTCAGTCGAATGGACCCTGGTTGATACCGGGGTCCGATTGCATGGCTAGATCAGGAGTTGAACGATGGAAAGAAAGACATACAAAACACTGGTGGCGGAGCATGCTCCCCAGGTAAAAGAGCTTTTCCCATGGGAACTGCTCGATGAGCTTGAGAGCGGCGCCAGGCCGCTGCTGCTTGATATCCGCTGCCCCAACGAATTTGAAGCTGCCCATATCAAGGGGTCCCTCAATGTACCGCGAGGCATCCTGGAAATTGCAGTGGACTACGGCTACGAAGAGACAGTCCCGGAATTGGTTGAGTCGCGGGACCGGCGTGTGGTAGTGATTTGCCGGTCGGGTAACCGCAGCGTCCTGGCAGCTTACACGCTCAAACTGATGGGCTATACAAATGTTGCATCGCTACAAACCGGCCTGCGTGGTTGGAATGACTATGAACAATCCCTGGTCGACAAACATGGCAACAGGTTGGGCCTGGATACAGTCGATGAACTTTTTCTTGCCAAAGTATCACCTGCACAGCTTGGAGCTGGTGAGAGCAGGGCAGCTTGATAGTTCAATTGGAGAAAGCTTTGGGTACCCAATGAAAATAAGTTTGACGTCATATTCCGGGTGGAAATGATGATCTCACAATAGGTAAGAATCATGGATAAATTCACAAGAAACTACAGTATTATTCTGGGCATAATTGTTTTGGTCGTTCTCGTCTGGGCACTTTATGAAGATCCTGATGTGTCAGCGCTGAATGATCTCCTCGAACAGGATGTGGCCGTTGACAATTACCCATACGAGTTCCAGGTGCTTCGTCTGCAAAATGGCAGCGCGGTTATGAGTACGCCACGTTCCAGCGAGTTTCCCGTCCATCGAGCCTTGGGGATACTTTTTCCACACCTGGCAAACCGGGCTCAGGACAACCCGGATGTCATGCAGGCGCAGCAGGAGTTGGCTGAGATACAAAAAAAGGCGATGGCGATTGTCATGGAATCGGGCAAGGTGAAAAACGTTCGTTGGGAACTGGATAAAGATTGGTTGAGACAGCACGGCATTCAATCAGGCCCTGGGTATTGAGTGCCGACAGGCATGCGAGGTGCAGCGAGAGTAGTAATAATCCAATCCTTACATATGACTCGAGATTATTTCTGCAGATTACTTACCCCATTATTCTTCATCCGGCCACCTGAGATGAGGCGGAAAACGGCCGTTCGGCTCGGGTGAAAGCCCTTCTTCGGCGAGCAACTGGTACTGTTTCCGGTTGCCTGGATAATCCGCGATCTTCCTCTGGCCGTTGATCAGCCGGAACCAGGGCAGATTGCTGCCCTCAGGTAGTGTGCGCAGCCATGCCAGCACCTGCCGAACATGCACACCGCTGAGTTTGGCAATATCCCCATAACTGCAGTAACGCCCCGGCGGAATAGCCGCCAGGGTGGTATAGAACACAGTGCGCATCTCATCACTGGCCATAGGCTAACTCTTGAAGTTCAAGCTTGAATTGAACGATTTCTCCCGCCATGTCTATTGACCAAAATGGATTTTCGGAATCCCTCCATCAATTCAGCCGATCAGAACGGTTTCTTACCCGGCCCGGCGAAGTACCAGATAATGAGTCCAATCAGGGGCAGGAAAAACACCGCCAAAACCCAGAGCAATTTTTCAATGCCCTTTGCCGAGCTTTGCAGAATCATCACGATTGCATAGATATCCAGAATCAGGATGATGAGACCGCCAATGCCACTAATATTCATGGTTTACTCCAGTGTTTGACTGTTCCAGGGTCCATTTTAACCTCAAATGCGTCTTGGTTCTGGTCACGATACTTTTCTGGCCTGTTCTGGGAGAAAGTAAAGGCCCTGCAAACAAGACGCCGCCTTGCCTTTAACCTCCATGTGGTCTAGAAACAGTAGGTCACGGTAAAAAGGGACAAAAGGATAGCACTTGATGGAAATGGAAAAGAGTTTCCGGCAATCATGGAAAGATCGGTTCGGCATGGATCGAATAGTCCCGTATCTTTGCCCCATTCATTTCATTTTAATGATCCTCTGGGTCGATTTCGAAGCTACTCACCAATCTGTTATCCCAAAAACAGATGATCTATTAATCAAACGAGACTGACCCCTTTGATAAACCCCTTTGATATTTTATTTAAATTTTCTGCGGCCCTTATTAGCGATTACTCTCGTCTCCCCATTATGCCTTCTAACCTTGCCTGAACCTCCCGACTGAATCGAACCAGGACTCGATCATAGGCTTCAATCAGTGCGGAGTAGTCTTTACCATTGACTGGCTCACTCATTACGGTGCGTTTTACAACCAAGGCATTTCGGTCATTCTCTCTATTGATTGTCCAGCTGATGTCAAGGGTTAGCCTGCCGCCCAGCTCACCATCGAAGGTAATAATATCGCCCGTCAGGTAGTAATCCGGTTCAAAACGCAATTCTGCAGGATAGATACTGATGCGGCTGCTGTTCATGAGCACGCCCAGATTTGAGCCTAAGACGTTGTGAAAATCATCTTCAAGAGCGCCCGCCCAGCGATGAAAGTCAGTGACTTCAAGACGATTTCCTGCCATGCGCGTAACGATATTAGGACGCTGCAAATAGCTGGGAAATCCAAATGGACCGACGCGCAATCCGACTTCTTTACCTGAAGCGGGTTGGCCCTGATCCGATGTTAAAATACTTGATAATGAGTAAAAATTCGTATTGGGTGTTGCAGCACAACCGATCAATAGCGCTACCGATAAAAACAAAGTAACGAATAACAGCGGTTTTTCATACATGTCAATTTCCCCCTCGCTTGCCGCTGATTAAGGCCTCAGGATGGCGTTCCAGATAATCGGCCATGATGCGTAACGATCGAGCAGCATTTTTGAGTTCGCGCATTGTGGCTGTCATCTCGGGGGTCAATTCCTTATTGAGCTTGCTTGTGAATCCTTCGAGATCTGAATTGATCTTGGCGAATTGCAATCTCTCCATTGCATCAATAACCTTCCCGAGTTCTCGTATCGCGTCAGTCATCTCTGGTGTCAACTTAGTATTGAGTTGATTGGAAAAGCCTTCTATATTGGCGCCGATTTTATCGAATGGGACCTTTTTGATCTTGTCCAGGATGCTGCTGACACTGTTGGTCAAATGTTCCAACTTGGTAGGAATGGTTGGTAGCACGTAGTGATTGTCTTCCATTGCGAGTTCTACTGGTATGGCATCAGGATAGAAATCCAAATCAACATAGAGGGCTCCTGTCAGCAGATTCCCTGTTTTTAGTTGCGCTCTAAGACCTTTATCTACGAGTGCTTGTAACGTCAATTTATCATGGTTCGTAGCGTTTCCCTGAAGTTCTCCAACAATTTCCAACCGATCAGGTTCCAGATCAACCGTCACCGGTATCTTGATAGAAAGATCATCCGCATAGATCTGTGAATGGATATCGACGACTTCTCCATAGGGCATGCCGCGTATCTCAACCGGAGCTCCGACCTGTAATCCTCGCACATTACCATCGAAGTACATGACGAATCGTCTTTTTCGATACGTTTTCTTGTAAGCTTGTTCCCGGTTTGGATAGAGCGTAAAAGCGGTTTTCTCACCCGCCAGATCTTCCGGTTTCTCGTTTTTAGGCAAATCGAAGTTCAACCCACCAACCAACACCGTGACCAGAGACTCTGTGTTCAAGGCAACACCCGCCGCTGTAAGCCTCAGATCCACGCCACTGACATTCCAAAAGCGGGTGTTCGTGTACACATGTTCATGATAGGGCGCCTTGATGAAGACGCGGATCTCCACTTCCTTGCTATTGGCATCTAATCGATGATCGACAACTTGACCGGCTCGAAAGCCGTGAAAATAGACGGGAGACCCAATATTCAATGATCCACGAGTCTCCGAGCGCAGACTAAAATAACGTCCTTCTTCGTAGATACTTACTGCCGGTGGACTCTCCAATGCGACGAATTCACGGATCGGTTTACCGCCTTCGACAGGTTCCACGCCGATATAGACGCCTGATAACAAGGTATCGAGACCGCTGATTTCAGTGGCCGAGAAGCGGGGTTGTTCGAGCCAGAAGCTGGTCTTGGTATTCAGATATTTTTGCGCAGCCTTTACCATATCTACCTTAACCGCCACCTTTTCCAAATCAGGCAAGGTAACGGCTTTTACCGTACCCACATCCACGTCGTGAAAGCGCACCTTGGTTTTGCCCGCCGTAATCCCTTGCGCCGCTTTAAAGTAGATGGTGACCTCCACACCCTTCTCGGAGTAATAAGTGTATCCCAGGTACACGGCGATAAATAACGCAATAATCGGTATGAACCATATAACAGAGATCGACAGGCGTTGCGATACCGTGGCATCGGCTACAAATTCATCAGTTGCGTTATCGGGCGAATCAATCATGATACTTTTTCTCTATCGCATCTGCATCCCAAATGAGACGCGGGTCGAATGCCATGGCCGCAAACATCGTCAGGATCACTACCGCGGAAAAAAATACTGCTCCCCAACCGGCTTCGATACTGGCGAGTCCCCCCATCTGGATCATGGCTACCAATATCGTCACCACGTAAACATCGACCATCGACCAGCGTCCAATGGTTTCGGTAATTCGATATAACTTGGTTCTGTCTTTGGAACGCGCTCGACTGCGGCGTTGTACGGAAACCAATAGATAAATCAGGATCAGTATCTTCAGGATTGGCACAAAAACACTGGCCACAAATACAATCAGCGCGAGTGGCCACATCCCATGACTGTATAAATAGAGAACCCCGCTCATAATGGTGTCCGACTGCACCGAATTCAGACTCGTCGTATGCATGATGGGTAACAGATTGGCAGGGATGTAACAAATCATCGAGGCGATCAGTAACGCCCAAGTCCGCTGCAGGCTTTCCGGCTTACGATGATGCAGGACTGTATAACAGCGTGGGCATCTTATTGTTTTACTCTGTCTTTCCACTGGCGCTACACTCAAGTGACAGGTTGGACAAGATAACGGCTCACCATGGATGGTAGACGCCTTGTGGGTTTCCTTGACCGGCACCAATGACCAAATACGATCTGGATCGATCGATGCCTGTGCAGCCGCTAATACAATAATCAAGATCAAAAATGCGCCCAATGCCAGTCCCGGCAGAATCGTACCAAAATCCGCCAGTTTGACTGCCGAAACAAATATACCCAGGATGAACACATCCATCATACTCCATGGCAACAGGTTATTGATCACCTTGAACACACGTGGCAGATCACGAGGTACGCGCCCAAAATTCAGAGGGACAAGCAGATAAAGTAACAAACCGAGTTGCAGGCCCGGGGCGATCACACTGGTAAACAACACCACAATGCTCAGCAACCATTTACCCTGCCGGTACATTTCCACAGCACCGGTGATCAGCGTGGTCTGCTTGACGATGCCGCTGATATCGATGCCCAGAAACGGAAATATATTTGCCAGGACGAATAGAATGGTACCGGCAATCGTCAATGCCAGCGCGCGTTCGAAAGTGGGGGGACGATGACGGTATAGCACATAACCGCAGCGACTGCACCGGGCAGTAGCGCCACTCGGCAACGCCCGGGAATGGTGCTGCTTGCCACATTCATGACATACAATGCGCGATCCGGCCATGCTATTCTTGCTTCTCCACGAACGCCCTGAAATGCCTATTCAGTCGAAAGTTAGCATTTTGCCCTTAAACCAATGCTGACGAAAGGGCGCCAAAGCAGAGCGGTCAGTTGCCGATTCTCTAATAATAAGGATAAAAGGAGTCACGATACTTAATCGTGCGGTATTTTATCCATTGCAGGTCAGCAAGAGTGGTGTTAACCGAGGAAACAGGGGTTTATTAGGTTTGAATCTTTTCCTACAATGATTCCGTCCTGTTCAAAGACCAGGTCCTTCGTCAGGTTCCACAAAAAGTCCGCGCTACCATGCTCTTCAGGCTGCGGCGGTTCGGCATACTGTGGAAATTCAGGTTGCTCGTCGAATGGCTTCTGCAGCACTTGGTTGAGGTACTGAAACACCGACAGGTCGCCGTTGATAGCGGCCTGAATCGCTCTTTCCACTTGGTGGTTGCGCTGGATATACAGCGGGTTCACCACATCCAATATTTGTCAAATGATCGACGGGGATTCGGGATGGTTTTCTGGAAAAATTGAGTGCGTTCAGATCTCATTCATCCCACATTGATCCGCATTGAGCCTACGATCCCTGATTGTGGAGCGAGCTTTTAACTTTAACAATTGCCCATCTGATTCTAATAATACTATTCAGAGATAGAATGAATACTAAAGACATTCGCTGGAAGCAGAGATTCAGTAATTACATCAAAGCGCTATCCCAACTCAGGAATGCAATCGAACTCAAACGGGAGAGGGCGTTATCGGAGCTGGAAAAGCAGGGCTTGATTCAATCTTTCGAGTTTACTTATGAATTGGGTTGGAACACTTTGAAGGATTATCTTGTCTGGCAGGGGATAGAAGGCATTATCGATTCTCGCGACACGATTCTGTAAGCCTTTAGACTGGGCTTGATTGCAGACGGAGGCGCCTGGATGAAGATGCTGACCGACGGAAACAGGACCTCCCATACCTATAATGAACAAACTGCAAAGGAGATTCTGCAGAATATCGATCAGCTGTATATTGAGCATCTGGTAGCATTGAAAGATACACTGCAGCAGCTAGCCCAGCGAGAAGAATAGTATGTCAGAGGTTGAACCTCGATTTGGTCTGAAAGCGGAAGTCATTGAAAAGCTCTCCCAGGTATTTCGGCGATATTCCACCGTGGATCAGGTCTTGATATACGAATCGAGGGCAATGGGGAATTACCGTCCTGGATCGGACATCGATCTGACTATCAAAGGCAGGCAAATACAATGGCGGGATTTGCAGGCTATTGAGCTGGACATCGATGAACTGCTTCTCCCTTACAAAGTAGACCTGTCTATCTATCAACAAATCGACAATAAGGAACTACGCGACCACATCGACAGATGTGGTGTGGAAATTAAAATCAAATGATTAGATAGGCTTCAGATTCTGCATTGGGACGGACCACAAATTATTGCCTGCCGCCATTTTTGTCGATGAATTAGACGCTCACTGATTGCGAAAATATCAGACTTTGCGTCTCAGCACCCCGAATAAAACAAGACCTAAGCCGAGCAGGGTAATCAATGAGGGTTCTGGCGCAGGTACTGCTGTCCATCTCGCGTATACCTGCGTGTCGTACCAGAGATCGGAGAGGTAATTTTCGGAAGACAGTGAAGCAACACCGAGGCTATAAATCGAGATGGACTGTGTATGAACAATGTGATCCTCTACATTGTATTCGTATGCCGTAGAGATCGTGCAATGTGCGTACGGGAGGTGACGGCATCCATAAATATCACCAGCCTCGTCGACGCCGGGAGTCGTGCTCATAAACTGAAAGAGGTCTGAACTTGCCTGTAGTGCAAAATCTTCCGAATAAACCATGGGATGGTCTGGCTGTAGTCCAGTGATAGCATCAAACGGGTAATCGTCTAGGAAGTCCACATTCCATGTGATACCACTTGATTCTAATCCATGTACACCAACTATGCCCCCAGGTGGACCGACGTATAAGGGGATAGCATGAGCCAGCGACGTAAATATGAATGTTGCGAAAATTACAATAGATATTGATAAAGTCCTGAAGGTCATATTTTCTTCCTTGTTTAATTTACTTGTCATTACTAAAAAGAAACTCATTTATAAAAATAATTCGCAAATATCATGCCTTAATTAAAAAGTATCATGATTATCAATCAGATAGTGAAGCATGAGATAATCAATAAATTCTTATGTGTAAAGTATTCCATACATAATATCTCTGATTTAAGTATCTTATCATTGGGAATACACTTCATATGCTAACAGTCATATGAGAGTGTGTATAGAAAAGCGATGTTTTTTTGAAAATCAGAAATCAGGTGAAGAGAAATCTGCCGAATAAGGTCATTTTGATTGTTTGTGAATGGTATCGCTTTAAGTTCCAGGATCAGAGCCGCTTAGGTTCCGCAAAATGTCCGCGCCACCCGCTCAGCAGGCTGCGGCGGTTCGGCATACTGTGAAAATTCAGGTTGCTCGTCGAACGGCTTCTGCAGTACCTGGTTGAGGTCGTGAAACACCGACAGGTCTCCGATGATGGCAGCCTGAATCGCTCTCTCCACCTGATGGTTGCGCGGGATAAACAGCGGGTTCACCGCATCCATCTGCTGCCGAATGCTTGACGGGGTTTCGGGCTGGCTGGCAATGCGCTGCTTCCAGAGGGTTTCAAACTCCCCGAATTCATTGGGCTCATTCGAACCGAGGCGTGCGGCAAGCCGCCGGAAGCTGAGGGTGTAATCCAGCTCGTGATCCTGCAGGTGTTGCAGCCATTCATTGATCAGCTTGCGGTCACCGGGTTCCTCGCTGGTGAGGCCCAGTTTTCTGCGCATGCGTTGCAGGTAGTGATTCTCGAACAGCGCATGATAGCGCGCGAACTCCGCTTCGAAGAGTGATTGAGCATCGCCGAGCTGCAGCAGGCACTCGGCCAGCCGGGCCAGATTCCATTGGGCGATCGAGGCCTGCTGGCCGTAGGCGTAACGCCCATTCTGATCGATCGAACTGAAGACCTTGTTGTTATCGAACTCATCCATGAAGGCGCAGGGCCCGTAGTCGATGGTTTCGCCGGAGATGGAGCAGTTGTCGGTGTTCATCACGCCGTGGATGAAACCGATGTCCATCCAGTGGGCCACGAGCGCGGCCTGCGCCTCCACGACTTTTCCGAAGAAGGCGACAAGGGGGTGGGATGCCTCTTTGACCTCGGGGTAGTGCCGCTCGATGGCATAGTCCGCGAGGGTCCGCAGTGCGTCCAGATCCTGGCGGGCGGCAAAATATTCGAAGGTGCCGATGCGCAGGTGGCTGGACGCCACGCGGGTCAATACGCCGCCGGGCATGATGGTATCGCGGTACACCGATTCGCCGGTCTGGACGGCGGCCAGCGCCCGGGTGGTGGGTACTCCCATGCGATACATGGCTTCGCTGAGCACATATTCACGGATTACCGGCCCCAATGATGACTTGCCATCGCCACGTCTGGAGAAGGGTGTCTGGCCTGAGCCTTTGAGCTGCAGGTCAAAGCGCTGACCATTGCTGCGCTTGATGACCTCGCCCAGCAGCACCGCTCTGCCGTCCCCCAACTGCGGCACGAAATGACCAAACTGATGACCGGCATAAGCCAGGGCGATAGGTTCCGCGCCATCGGGTAGTTCATTGCCGCTGAAGATCTGTGCAAGCCGCTCTTCGCTGCCCGCCAGTCCGTTCAGCCCCAGCTCTTCGGCCAGTTCTGTGTTCCAGGCAAGGAGTTTTGGACCCGGCGCGATCTCGGGCTCAACTCTGGCAAAGAAGTGTTCGGGCAGTCTGGCGTATGTGTTGTCGAAGTTCATGGATGAAATACTAGGGTGTGTTTGCCGGTTTGATGGCAGCTTTTGATTAATGGACAGGTCCGTATCGTGAATTATGCCTTAGTGGTATGCCGGAAAAAGCAAGGTTTGTAAGATGGAAATTCAGATCTGGCGGCGGCCCAAGGAGCAGGATCGACAAATCTCTGCAGATCGCCAGAAGGCGTCAGCGATGACTGTTTCCTGATACCCCTAGGCACAAGTCTCTGACGATGTCCCCAGCCAGAAGCCCAGGTTCTTGTTCAGGAATTCCTCCCAGGGCATGTAGTGTGAGCCGTCGCAGGAGAAGGTCAGCCCCACGATGCCGTTGAAGATGTTCAAGGTGCCGGAGCGCAGGTAGAGCGTCTCGTCCATGAAGCGAAGTTCGCGAAAGCAATCCAGTATCTCACGGACTGTGTCGGCCGGGACCAGTGCATCGGAAGGGTAATCGTGACGCGGGTAGGCGAGGCAGAGATCCGCGTCGGTGAGGTCGGCGATGCTGTGAATGCGAAATCTGTAGGGATCGTCCATCAGCCACAAGGTGGCCCGTGAACTGGAAAAATGCAGTTTGGCGTGAAATACGCCATGCACGGTGATCAACTCGGTCAGCAGATCCAATACCTCATCGATGCGTTCATCCATGGGGCTGGAGACCCGCTCCTGATGGAACAGGCCGGCGCGGATAGCGGGGTCGCCTCTGAGCTGCATCCATTCTCCCGGCTGCTCGTAGAGCGCCTGGGTTGCAGGCAGTTCGCGCAGATCGAAGTCAGCGCCGAGATAGCCGAGAAATTCCCCGGAAGGGGTTGCGATACGCTGCACGGCGGTGAGCGAGGGGCGTCGCGCGTTACGGCTGATGTAGGCTTCGGACAGGGAAAACAGGTGGCCCGCAAGCGCGTCCCGCATGTAGGGACGATCACTGCGGTCGCGGTCGAAATGCTCCGGCAAGGGTCCGGTATGAGAGGCATTGGCGGTGATTTGGCGGGCATTTTGGTCGAGCACGAAGAGATACTTGCAATAGGGCAGTTCGGCAAGCCCGTCCGCCAGACGGCGTTCCAGGGAGTCGCGGTCAGGCCAGACTGCCAGACAGTCTTCAGCCAGCAGCGCCAGTGAGGACGACAGCCAGTTTTTCAGCACATTGCGCTGGCGTGCAATGCTATTCTGGAGATCACTTTGCATGGTTAGCCTGGATGTTTGTTTTCATGACGTGACAATTCTACCCGAGCATAGGTACAAAAATCTGCAGTTTTCCATCCAGTCGAATCGTTGAGTGACATCATTGAGATCAGCCTGGGTATCTCAGAATAGAAGCGCACCACGCGGGCCAAGGCGCATGTCTGTTCAGCATGCTGGAGCAGCCGATGGGGGGGCCGCCGGTGCCGTGAAGCGATGGGGCTGACAGCTTCCTGATAAAACCTGGTCTACGCCCCTTATGCCGGTAAACCAGTAGAATGTTCCAGGTGAACCAGACTGGAAAAAATCTGTATCAATGTGAGAATTGAAGAGACCATTCCTCTGCTTACCGGTTCAGCCATGAAGTTTCTATTTATTATCGCGCTTATCATCACATCGGCAGTTAATGCTGCTGCAAAATATCCCGAGTCAACGGTGGATATGTCGCTCAAGCGGGTTTCCGAACATGTCTATTATGTGCAGGGCGCGGCTGGTATAGCGACGGACAATGAAGGCTTTATCTCCAATGCGGCCGCAGTCATTACCGATCAGGGATGGGTGATTGTCGATGCATTGGGTTCACCCTCATTGGCGGAACAGTTTCTTGGGCTGCTGCGCGGGGTATCTGACAAACCGGTGCTGAAGCTGATACTCACTCATTATCACGCCGATCATATCTACGGTATTCAGGTGTTCAAGGATCTGGGCGCGGAGGTTATCGCGCCTGCCGGTTTCGAGGCCTATCTCGATTCACCGTTGGCCCGGGAACGCCTGGAAGAGCGAAGATTTTCCCTGTCTCCCTGGGTGAATGAAGAGACACGCCTGGTCGGTCCTGACCGGATCGTGGCAGCCGACGAATCGTTACGTGTCGGCGGCGTGGATTTCAGTATTACGTTCCTGGGTTCCGCGCACTCTGATGGCGATTTGGCGGTATTGGTCAAAGATGATCGCGTTCTCATATCAGGGGATATCATATTTGAAGGGCGGGTGCCCTTTACGGGAAATGCGAATACCGCCCAATGGCTGAAGGTACTGCAGAATCTGAATACGCTGAACCTGACTGCGTTGATTCCAGGTCATGGCGCAGCCGCTGATGATCCGAATGGCGCGATCGCCCTGACTCTGCGTTATCTCTCCTATGTGCGAGAGGTCATGGGGCAGGCGGTGGAAGAGATGACGCCGTTTGCTGAGGCCTTCGATAGCGCGGACTGGTCAGAATTCGAGCAGTTGCCGGCGTACGAGGCGGCCCATCGGCGCAATGCCTATGGGGTCTACCTGTCACTCGAGGCTGCGCAGTTCGAGTAGACGATACGCGATGGGTGTTACGCCGTTTCGCGCGTCGGATGCAGATGTTCGTGAAGGTCCCGCAGGGCGTCTAGCGTGGCCGTCATGATGATTTCCTGGTCACGGTAGCCCATTTCCTCGCCCATGGGTGAAAACACCGAAAGGGATTGATGCCGGCATTTGTCGAGATGACGTTTATAGGCCTCGATGAGTCTCGCCAGCTCATGTATGTCGATCTTCCGTCCGGCCTTCTGCGGGTTGAAATGGCGGATTTCCTCATTACTGACCCGCTGGCCAAATAGAATGGTAATGTCGTTTTCCAGCGCCACCCGGTTGATATCGATCAGGGCAAGGCGCTGATTGTTCAGGAAACCGGCCAGATTGAAGAACAGGCTCACCGCCATGATCGTGTAGACCCAGTTGCTGGGCGGCATGATATCGACCAGCCAGGGCAGGTATTCGTCCGCAAGTTCAGCACCCTGATTCTCGTAGAAACCGCGCGCAGACTCTGACAGCACCAGACCGGCTGGCGTCTTCGTATTTCGATTTCGCTCGATGAAGTTTGGATTTGCACGTTCCAGTAAGGTCATCAATCCGATGATTTCGGAATGCGCGGCGCAACCGTTACTGAGCAGCAAGGTGTCGAGGCGCAGTATCGGTTTTGCCTCTGGAGGCAATACCCGGAGAGCATCGAACTGGCCAGTAGCAAGGGTACCGTAATGAACGAATGGAAAACGCCGCGCCAAAGCCTCAGCATGTTTAAAGCCGACAATTTGCAGTCCCTTGTCGCGTACCGCCTCGCCGATTAGCTCAGCGTCCTCATCCATGACGAACATCGCCAGGTCAAGTTCTCCGGTCGCTGCAAGCTCTGTTTGTTGCTTCAGAGGATGATGTTCCAGGGTGATCTTCAGTGCGGCAAAGTCCGCGGCGTTAAAGAGCCGCTCGGCCAGAAAGGCGGAGCCGCTTCGCTCCGGGCCGACCCCAATCTTCAGGCCTTGCAGGTCCGCCAGGCGTTGTATCTCATCCCCATTACGGCCCAATAAGATGAGAGATTCCATGCGACCGACACGCCCAATTAACTCCAGCCCCTGATAGGTGTCCTGGTCGAAGCCGTTCTGCACCAGGCCCAGTTGCACTTCGCAGCTATCTTTCGCCGCCAGCAGTCGGTCCAGATTCTCCCGTGAACCGCGTGTGGTGATGTTGCTGATCTTGGCTCCCTCTCTGGCGGCAGATCCGGCGAGACGTTCCACCATGGAATGGTATTGACCCTCCAGGGAACCGGAAAGGATTCCCACCTTCACATAAGACAGATCAGGAACCAGGTCGAGGTTACGGAAGAACAGGGCTCCAATAGCGATGGCGATCGATATCACGGAGGCGCGCAGTGCAAACCTGCTCCACAGAACATGTTTGTGACGGGAAACCAGATCAGCTGTTTTTTGGAGGCGGGCGGTGGATTTTTTGTTTGAGGAAATCATGCTTCATGATAACAAACGACAACCAGTGACGTCAGGCGATGTACCGACCCGCCTACACTGTATTTCATCAGATGCAAGGACAACCCACAGACCCTCATTTGTCTTTCTTACCTTTCTTTTTTCGTTTTTTCTTCTTTTTCTTCTTCGGTTCCTGAGTCTGGCTGGTGTTTTGACTCTGTCCTTCATTGCGCAGCTTGAGCTCATCCTTGGAGCACCGCAGCAGGTCCAGGCAGCTTTCGACGTAGCTTCTGGAATTGATCTTCCCGGTGGTGTACTGACGCAGTAGATAGAGCCACTGTTCGTGAATCTCACACTCCTCGTGTGCGCCCTGATCTGCCAGTGGACAGTCTTCACAGCGAATATGCTCAGTACGGCTCGATATGTCGTGCCTTTGCCATTCCGTGCGGTATCTCTCGGCATGTTGCTCGATCCATTTCATGACCCTGGCTTCCTGCTCACTCGAGGGGAATTTTGTCAGATACCATTTGATGGTCTTGATCTGCTCCAGGAGAAACTCCTCATTCGCAGCAGGTGTTTGATCGGTATTGGTGACAAATCGCAGCAGCAGCGCCAGGAGGGGATCATCGAGGTTGAGCATGGTCGAACCAAAGGACAAACAGTGGAGGCTAAATTAAAGTGTAGTCCACCGGTAAAGTACATCGGTTGTTTTACGGATCACTATGGATCAATGACTGCGCTGAAATTCCAGCTCCCCGGTGTACTCAGGCAAGTCGCTCAGATACCCTGACGCTCAGAAAGTACCGATGCGCAACAGCACCAGGGTGCAGGCTTCAAGCCAGTGGATGCCTGCCTGCTCAAGCCTGTGCATCAATTCGTCGGATTCCGTACCTGGATTGAAGATCACCCGTCCCGGCTTGAGCGCAATCACCTGATCCATCAACGGCTCCAGCCTCTGCGGCCCGACATACAGGGTCAGGGTGTCGACAGGTTTACTCACTGCCTGCAGACTGGCAGCTACCGGCATGCCCTCGATGGTCTGCAGTCTGGGGTGAACAGGCGTTATCGGATAGCCCTTTTCCAGCAGCAGGCGAATCGCCTGGTTGGAGTAACGCAGGGGCTTGGCGCTGGCGCCCAGCACAACCACATGGCGTTCGGCGGGGTTTGCGGATTTCATCAGGGTGACCTTTGCAGAAGGATTCTTGCCGCTATTGTAACCCAATCATCTGTCTGGACCTTGCCAACCTGTGGTGCTAACTTCTTCCATCTGTTTTCACGAGTGCTACTCATGAGTTTGTGACGAGGCCGGTTATGCATTTTCAGAATCTATTCGGGGCGGTACCATCCATTACCCCTGCCGAGGTCAAAACCCTCATCGATACGAAACCGACGGACGCATACTGTCTGCTCGACGTACGTCAACCCATGGAATACCAGCAGAGTCGCTTGCCGGGGTCGGTGCTCATTCCATTGGGTGAACTGCATGCCCGTGTCGGGGAACTGGAAAAGTCAAAACTGGTGGTCGTCTATTGCCGCTCCGGAAGCCGTAGCGCTTCGGCGACCAGCATGCTTATGAGCGCGGGATTTGACAAGGTGCTGAATATGCAAGGCGGCATCATTCGCTACAATGGACTGGTCGCCAGCGGGCCACCTGAGTCGGCTGCAGCCTGCTTTTCGCCGTCTATGTCGGCCATGGAACTGGCGGCGACGGCATGGGTGATGGAGGAGGGCACCATCCAGTTCATTGAGGCCTTGTGCCGCAGCATTCTCAATAATCACGAACCGGCCCTGTTCGATCGGATACTTGAAGAGAAACGGGCGCATCAGTCGATGTTGGCTGACCTGGCCAGCGAACTCAAGGAAGTGTCCGAAGACCTCGATTTCCCTGCCGGAGTAGTGGAAATGCCTGCTGAGCCGGTGATGGTGGGCTGCATCAAGGTCTCTCAAGCCATCAGCTGGGCTCAGGACAAGCAGTTGAAAGATCTCCTGGAGTTGATGATGACTCTCAGCGCCAATGCCTTCGACTTTTACCTGCGCCTGGGACGCGCCACCAGCCTGGAACAGGAGCGTCGAGTATTCGAGCTGTTGGCGAATGAGGAAACTCAGCACCTGCAGCGTCTGACCCAGGCCTATGAGAACGAGTTGCGGGACAGCTAGGTGGCTTTTTCCGATTGCGATTGACCGGCAGCAATTGATGCAGAGATTACTCATTATCGTCTTGCTGGCTTTCTTGTTGTCTGGATGCAGCACTATTCGAAGTACAAAACTACTCGCACCGGGCTGGTTTGGTTTTACAGAAATTGCAGATGCAGTGTATGTGGACGAAGCAATGCCGACATCCCAGCGTGAAGCATTCCTCAAGTCGTTGGTTGCTGCTCAAAGCCAGGTTGCTTCATTCTTCGGGGATACGCTGTTCACTACTAAGGTCATCGCCTGTTCCAGCGAAGCCTGTTTTACTGCAAATGGCGGCGTCAGTGCAAAAGGCAAGGCTTACGGTTCATCGATGCTATTATTATCGCCACGCGGCCTGAATCAAGTGATCATTGCCCATGAACTGGCGCATATCGAGCTCCATGGGCGGGTGGGCGCCTTAAGATCCTGGCGCTCCATTCCACAGTGGTTTGACGAGGGGCTCGCGGTGCTGGTGAGTGACGACCCCAGATACACCGAGGCAGAGTGGCTTCTGGCAACTGAAAACGGGCAGAACGCCCCAGCCTTGGAGACTTTGGGTGGATCTGTCCCATGGGGGAACAGCAGCTGGCTTCTCAGTTACGGTACTGCAAGACGTAAGGTCGGCGAGTGGTATACCCGGGCTGGGTTATCCGGTTTGCTGCATCTTATTAACGAGGTGAAGGGTGGTGAACCCTTTCAAGCTGCGTTTGACGGCGTTGCGATGCTGCCTGATCCGGCGCGGCAGTTGGATGCGTTATAAATGAATGGCTGTCAGCTTACAGATCAGTTGGTGAATTATGCAGGAGCTACTGAAAAATAACCGCCTGATCTTGATGGAAGCCGCCATTGTTGAACGGCTGCGAAGACCGACCGCAATCCAACTGCATCCGACGTTGTTGAATGCCCCGCTGATTTATACCGAAGCGGGCAGGCGGGCGCTCGCTGGGATCTACCAGGGCTATATTGATATCGCTGCCAATGCCGCTCTGCCGATCTTCCTCTGTACGCCCACGTGGCGGGCAAATCAATCGCGAGTGGCTGATGCGAAGGCAAGCCAAACCATCAATCAGGATGCTGCGGGATTCATACAGGAGCTGCGCCGTTCACAAGGAAGCTCTGCCGGTCAGATAAAAATTGGCGGCATGATTGGGTGTAAGAACGACTGTTATCGGCCCGATGAAGGTCTGTCCGTTTCTGAAGCGCAACAGTTCCATACATGGCAAATCGTGCAGCTTGTGCAGGGCGGCGTTGACTTTCTGATTGCGGAAACACTGCCAAACGTACAGGAAGCCTTGGGCATCGCCAATGCGATGGCGATGACCCAGACACCCTACATTATCAGTTTTGTGATATCCCGGGCCGGACAGGTCATGGATGGCGCCAGCCTGAATGCCGCAGTCGCGCTTATCGATTCGAACACCCGTCACAAACCGCTCGGGTATATGGTGAATTGCGCCTACCCGACGTTCCTGTGTCCCGGCAGACAACCCGCGGATCTGTTCAACAGGCTGATCGGTTTCCAGGCGAATGCATCTTCATTGGATCATTGTGATCTTGATGATTCCAGTCAGCTGAAAGCCGATGAGCTGTCTGAGTGGGGCGATCTGATGCTGCAGCTCAATCAGGGCTATGGTGTAAAGATCCTGGGTGGCTGCTGCGGCACGGGCAACGAGCATTTGCAGGCCCTTGTCAGTGGCGGGCAGGCCTCTGGGCCGCGTCAGAGAAAGAGCAGTATCGTGAAATAGTGGCTGATACTCCCTGCGAGTACGAACAGGTGCCAGATGCCATGGCACCAGGGGTACCAGTGATCGAGGACGTAGAACAGGATGCCCGAGGTATAAAATATTCCACCTGCAAGCAGCCAGCGAAAGCCATCAGGCGGCAAGCTGGCAATCAACGGGTCCAGGGCGAACACGCAAAGCCAGCCCATGATGAGATAGACGATGATGGGTATCACGCGTGGTCCCTTGAGCGGAAGTGCATCAAGGACGATCCCGAATACCGCCAGCCCCCAGATTGTGCCGAACATCCACCAGCCCAGTTCACCCTCGAGTGCTACCAGTGTGAAGGGGGTATAGGTACCCGCAATCAGCAGATAGATGGCCTGGTGGTCCAGCACTTTAAAGACCCGTTTGGCCGGGCCAGCCAGGCTGTGATAGAGGGTGGAGAAGAGATAGAGCAGGAAGAGGGTGAACCCATAGACACTGAAGCTCACGATCCTGCGGGCATCACCGTCCATCGCGGCAAAAGTCACCAGCACCACTCCGCCGGCGAGCGCCAGCGCCGCGCCGATCAGGTGGCTGATGCTGTTGAATCGCTCGCCATGGTACATGGCCCTATTCTACCTTGAGCGGCTTGAATCTGACGATCAGCAGGGGCAGCAGTGTCAGGTCAGCCAAAAGCGCGACGATCATCGAAAAACCGGTGAGCAGTCCGAAATAGATGGTGGGTACGAAATTGGACAGCGCCAGGATGGAAAAGCCCAGGGTGATAGTGACCGTGGTGTAATACATGGCCCGGCCGATGCTGGCGTGGGAGCGTTTCACCGCTGCCCAGTAGTCCTGGTCGTTTCTGATATTCCTCGGTAAATCTGTGTACATAGTGGATGGTGTCATCCACCGCGATACCGATGCAGATGGCGGCGATGGTGATGGTCATGATATCCAGCGGGATGCCCAGCCAGCCCATCAGGCCGAGCACCAGGGCGGCGGCAACCAGATTGGGGATGATCGCGATGGCGGCCATTTTCAGATTGTGGAACAGCAACGTAAACATCAGCATGATGGCGACGAATACCACGCCAATGGTGAGTATCTGGGATTGAAACAGGCTCTGCAGCAGGTTGTTGTAGAGGACCACCATGCCGGTAAGATGCACCTGTTCCTCCTCAAGCTGAAACTCCTCTATCAACTGGCGGCGAATCTTCTGCAACAGCGCCTCGCGCTGCAGTGAAACATCGGATTCAAAGACCCGCATGCTGAAACGGAGCTGATTGCCATCTTCCGACATGTAGGGTGCTATCAAGGATTCCCTGATCGTCTCGGGCAGACGCTTGTAGATAATCGCCAGGAAGAAATCATCCAGCTCCTCACGTTCGTTGAGGCTACGCAGAAGGCGCATGGTGCTGCTGATGGAAAGCACCTTGCCGGATTCAGGCAACTCATCCAGATAGTCGTGAATGGCGTTTATATCAGGCAGCTTGTAGCTGTTGAACCAATAGCTTGTGCCGGTTATGCCGGCGCTCCCTTCGGACGCGAGGTCCAGCTCTGCCAGGAAAGCCTGCTCCTCCTGCTGGGACTGATAGAAATTGGCTGGTGCATCGAGCAGGATATCCAGCGGGGTGGTGCCGCCGAGTTTGCGGTCGATCAGCTGCATGCCCTGGTAGATCTCAGTGGACTCTTGGTAGTAATCGATAAACCGGTTCTCTACCGTGAGCTGGCTGATGCCCGCCAGACTCAACAGCATGGCGATGCTGAAGGCGGTGAGAATGCCCTGTCCGTGACGTTCGATCTGCCCGGCAAAAAAGCGTGTGATCGCGCCTGTTAAGTCACGCCGTGGAATAGGCTCGCCAGGCTGCAGCAACACCAGCGCGGCGGGAAACAGAGAAAAGGTCAGCAGGAAGGCGACCGCGATGCCGATGGCCATCATCCAGCCGAAATCGATCACCGGCCGAATGTCACTGACCAGCAGCGAGCCGAACGCCACCATGGTGGTGATTGCCGTATACAGACAGGGCAGGGCCTTGGATTTGACCGTCTCGAGGACCAGGATGCGCTGCCCGGACTCGGGGTGGTCGCGATGCATTTCACGGTAACGGACGATCAGATGCACTGTGAGGGAGAGGGTGATGATCAGCAACAGCGAGATGAAATTGGAGGAGACCACCGTTACCGGCCAGTCGCTCAGTCCCAGATAGCCGACCAGGATCACACCGGCGGCGAAACAGGTCAGCATGGGCAACAGTACCCAGCGCGGCTTGCGAAAGGCAACGGCGAGGATGATCACCAGGAAACAGAGCACGCCGATACCGAATGTCAGCAGATCATGGCGCACGAAATCGATGGAGTCGGCGGTGATCATCGGAATTCCGCCCAGATAGAGTCCGGCTTCGCCTCTATGCCTTGCCATGATGGCCCGCACCTCAGCGATGTCCCGGCTGATTTGCTCCTGCAGTCTTGCGTTGTGGGCCTGAAACTGCTCGGAGACCTGCAGCAGGGCCGCATCTTCCTCAGGCGTCAGTCCGTCCTGCAGGCCTTTCTCGCGCAGCCGGTTGCGTTCCCCCAGCAGCCGGTGCCAGGTTTCGTCCCGCTGCATGTTCAGCTGCAGTGCCGTGGTCCGGGCATCGCTGCTGATCAGCAGGTTGTGATAGAGGGGACTGGAGAGCAGCTCTCTGCGCGCGGCCGCCGGATCTGTGGCGGGATTATCCAGGGTATTGATATGTGTTTCGAGCTCACCGAGGGTCATCGGCGGGCTCTGAATCAGCGGCACATCCAGAATCGAAATCACGGATGCGATGCGGGGCAGCGCCGCCAGCTCATCCCGCAGTTCCCGCAGGTCAGTGAGAACCTGCGCGCTGAACAGGTCCTGCTCAGGGGTATAGGTAATGACCAGGTAATCATCCGAGCCGTAACGCGCCTTGATCGAACGGTAATATTGCAGTGCCTGATCATTTTCCAGGACCAGGGAATCAGCCGACGCATCGAGCCTGAATTCACCGGCAAAGCAGGCAAAGAAGCTGGTGATAAGCGCGACCACCAGCAGCGTCACCCTGGGTCGTCCCAGGATCAATCTATCGTAACCGTCTGACAGGGAAAAGGGCATCTGTGCACTTCCTGATGCATTGACTGGCAAAACATCCAGCACCCATATGTTACAGGTGTCTGGTTGATTACCAAATACCCCAAAAGCGCGATTCTCTTGTCTGCCTGCGAAGCCAGACAGCAGCGATCGGTTCTGTCTTTATGAGGGTGATGTCGAGGCTGGATTGGCAGACCATAATGGTCTTGCCGGACAATTACTTCTGGTAGGTGAGAGCGAAATCCAGGATCCGGGTTTTTCCGAACCAGACCTTGCCGAGATAGACGCCGGGTTCTACCTCCCTGATTTCATCGCGGATCTTTTTGGCGAAAAAAGAGGTGGTGGAGTAATCGATTACGATGGTCTCCTTGCCATCCATCCAGCTGGCGTCCTTGTAGACGGTTGCAACCACAAAGGTCAGGCTGAAAGGGGTGATTTTGTTGACCAGCACGCTTGCATTTTCGCAACCGGGTAAGCGATTGAAAACTTTTCCCTGCCAGGCAAAGAGTCGTGCAAATTGCGCATAGAGTCTGGATAAGGCAGAACCTGCGACAATCGCGGTGCCCCGTGTGTCCCCGTCAGGCAACGAACCGGGCTGGGCGTTTTTATATATTTCATCCAGCTCGCTGCGTGACTTGGTGAGCCATTCCTCAAGATTTTGATTCATCGAAACCCCTCCTTATTGTTCATTCCCTGATTCTCTTGTGATGTTCGCTTGGGCGCGGAATTCTGATATCACCGCATAGAGTTTTTTCCTTACCTCGTTCATGCGCCCCACGGGCTGGTGTTCCGGCAGGCTCTGCCATGGATTGAAAGCCGTCTGTTCACAGGCGGCCAATGATTGACTGTCGCTGAACGGTTGGTCTTGAATAGTGAGTTGAGCGACCTTGATAAACGGCGACTTTGCTTCATCCCAGATCACGGATGAATCCTCGATCGGCATCTCGGCATCATTGGTTTGCAATTGAACCTGAAAATCGAAGCAGACCGGACCGCGCTTCAGATGCGACGCCATATTCGCCTGCAGATAGTCGCTTTGCAGCTCCTCCGGCAGCTTACTGTTGATTGTGGAGCAGGGTGTGGCTGAGTACTTCACAATCTGTTTGCCATCCAGCCCCAGACGGGAAGGGGTAGTGCTCCAGTACCGGATGTCGAAAGGGCTGCTGTGATGCTTTCTGGCCTTGAACAGAATCCACAGTGATTTGAGGTGAGAGTCGAATGGATTGACAAAGAATTTCCAGATTTTATCCTCGTAAACTGACTTGGTGAATGTATAGAAATCCTCGGGTGTACTGACAAACAGGGCCGGATAACTGTTGAGGAGAAAATCCTGTTTTCCGGTGTCTCCCCAAAGGGTCTCTCCCGCAACTCCAAGTACCTTGATCGACATGCCGCGCAGATCCTTCTCTTTATCATCCGCCTGGCTGGCGCTGGCAAACCGCACGATTGACTGGTAACTGCCGGGTTTTGCGAAAAGCCCCGCTTGCAGCGCCTTCGGGCTGTCATCAAGCACTTTAAATTCAGCATTGAAGCAACCGAGGCTTTTAGACTGATTGAAGCGTTTGACCGTGCCGTTGGGATGTCTCTGTTCACTGATGCTTTTAATCAGGCTGATCATCCCCTTGGATAATTGCTCGTTTGTCGCGGTCAAACCCGCGAGAGGAAAAAAGAATAGTAAAACAATCAGGAGTAAAGCTGAGAGATCCTTTCGCATGATGGTGTGTTTCCGCCTGGTATTGTCATTTAAACGCAGGGTCCGCCTCAGCTCCGGTTCTCGGAGTCCATGCCAGGGAGTAGTAATCACCACGCTCTCTGGCCCAGGGGTCGAAGGCATTGACGACCTGCATCAGTTCATCTTTCAACTCGGGAGCATTGCGCAGTAACGCCCGCTTGAGAGGGGAGACCTGAACAGTATGTCCATTGGATTGTTGCGGTTCGTTGCAGACAGATTCACCACTGGCCAGCTTTTGCGGTGGATAGGGGCACTCATCGAGCGGACCGTTGTGGATCAGCCATTCATACCCGAGGTTGGAGTAGAATTCCGGTCGAAAACTCGAGGTGAAGAATCTGTCGCTGAACAATCTGCGTGAGGCGTTGATGATGAACACATGAAACTGAGTCTCGGAAATGGCAAATCCATGGGGCCTGGTGTATTCCGCCAGCCAGCCTACGACATTATCCACGTCCTCGATGTTATCCACCCTGGAACCGTCCGGGTATCCAAGACAGTCATTGATGAAGGATCCGTCTGTATTTTTCTGCACCATGCTGATGATCTTGTTCTCATCACAGACATGGGTGCCGTAGACTTCACGCATCAGACTGACTGACTCTTGTTGATGCTTGCGCCAGGGATTTGTCTCAGCCAGTCGCTTATCGATAAAGTCATCGAAGCTGGTGAGGGTCTTGAGGCCAATCTGGCGGCGAAATTCGTTGAAGCGGGGAACACCCCGTTCGCGATCGCGAATGATGTCCAGCGCTACGATGTCAAGTTTTCCAGAGGGTGAATCGAGATGCGGCATGGCGAGATTCTGCAGAAAATGGGGCTGATTGCGCAGCTGCAGCAGACCGAGACGCTGACGGCCCATGCTCAGCGCCCAGTTATCCAGACCGCGCTCATGCATCTGTGCCGTAGCCTTTCCGCGAACGGTATCGACGACCGGGACCTTGGAAACGATCCTGTTCGGATGCTCCGCTTCACGGTACTCGATAAGGTCAGGCACCAGGGGGTGCAGCCGGTAGACAGAGGGAAACTCTTCCGGAAAATTGAAGGGCGAGCCGAAATGGTTGATGCCGCCGTTCACATGATCCGGATTGGAAAGATCCCAGGCATCTCTTTTCCAGAACAATGCACCGGTCTCTTTTTTGTTTCCGAGCCCAAAAATTCCTGCACCTGAAGCCAGCACGGAGTACCAGGTGGTGCCTTTGTCAGTATCACTGGACATGCCAAACCAATTGGCCACACGACCCGACAGATGGCTGAAGAAGTTCTCTTCTTTTTTCAGTATCCGGCGCAGGATCATGGAGACCCGATCCTCTTCCAGATTAAACAGACCAAACCAGTTCGAGTTCATGCCCCGGAACAGGGGTTCGTCGTATAACAGTTGGGTTGTCCACTCGATGGTATGAATCTTGGCGATCTCCGCAGACACGACCAGCCGCGCAATCTGAAACAACTCCTCATCGGTAACATCCGAATATTTAATGAGTTGCCCGGGGTTGTCGGGATTGCGCAGTCCGGAGTCTTCATCCGGCCTTGTCTGCTGCTCCTGGCGGAAGCGGTCCACGAAGTAGTTGTGTTCCCGGGCAAACAGGTTGTGATAAAAACTCATGCCGATGTTCCAGTTGCTCGGAAATCCCGTTGATTCCTGGCCCTGCCACTGTGGCTGAACCGCACAATCCGGGGACTGGGTGTCAGCACAGGGTTCGAGCAATGGCAGATAGTTACTCTTCAGCGCCAGCTTGGCGGGGTCTTTTGCGTCGCGCAGCACGCGGCTTTGGGAGAGCTCATTGAAACCATAGATCTGTGAGGCGTCCCACCAGGCTGTGACATGGTTGGGTGTGGTTTTGTAGGCGCGTTTCAGCTGTTGCTGACCGGCATGTTCGAACACCGGCGGCTCTGCAGTGGTGGTGAAGATCGCCGGCTCCATCCGGTCGCCATCCCGGCAGCCGAGTTGCTGCGCCTGTGCCGAATCGCAACCCACAGAGACCAATTGCTTTTGGTTCCTGCCTTCATCGGTATGCGAGAACCAGTCGTGGGTCATGAACTGAATCCAGAAAGCGGCCAGCACATTGAAGAAGGGTGCTCTCAGATAGTCGCATTGCTCATCGGGAGAGAGATCTTTTCCATCATCGGAGAAACACTGGTTTCCCGGCGCCTGGTCTCTGGTAAACAGTTTGCGACTGATCAACTGAGGATCGGGTTTCAACAGTCCGATTCGCTGACCGTTCAGCGGGTCGCTATGCCGGTTTTGCGTAAGCTCCGTTTTGCCCAGTCTGGGATAAGTTGCCTCGAACTGCACATTACGGGCAAAGTCCATGCCTGCTGAACCCATTGCAGGATTCCTGATGTCATTGCAGATGCCGCTCAGGGTTCTATGGCGTATCAACTCGCCCTTGCAGAGTTGATCACCTGCACCACCCACCGCCGAATAGTCGCTGTTCCCTGGCGCTAGTCGCATCTCATCCCAGACCTTTACCACAGGCCCCTCTCTGCCATCCTTGCCGTTCAAGTAGGTGTCATAGGTGTAGTTGTCGAACAGATTGAAACGCAGCAGCTCGATACGTTGATACTCGAGGTCGAGCAGGGAGCCATCGATACCCCTGCCGTTCGGTTTCAGATGCTCTCCCAGCTTCGTAATGGCCTCGCTGCCATCTTTTTTCGTGGATGAATCACCTGTTGCATAGTAGTTCGACCAGTCGACCCAGGGTGTATCGCTGTACGCAGCGGCGTCTTTCCCGCCGCGGCAGATGATGGTTGCTGTTTCCGGTTTGCCCAGAAAGCGTTCAGTCCGGTTGTCAGCCACGGGCGGCAGGCCACCCTTAACCATCTCTTTGCAGGCAGCGGCTTCAACAGCATCAAGTTCGGCGTATGAAGGGGATGAAGTGATGAATAAAAGTGCACCCCACACTTGTTTCCATGTGTTATCCACGGTAGACACTCCTTATTAGACTTTATTCTTATGGCATGCTTAAAATGAGCTTAGGAAACAAAATTCTCTATTGCCAGAGAGAATACCCACACTGTCATTGGGATTGGAAAGGCTTCTGGATCAGTGGCAATCAATAAAAACGTCGCTTGATGCTGATAGCCTGTAAGCCTATCGAATACCCTGCATAGGGTTAGCAGCCCGAATAGATTCCAGTTCAGGCGCTGTTCAGCTTGGTCGGTCCAAACTGTAGCCAGACGATGAGAAATGGCTCATCGAAAGGTTTACAAATCTTAGGAGACCGATCATGAAAAAAAGCCTTATAACAATTGGATCCCTGCTGCTGGCCACTTCAATGACTGTCAATGCCGGGCCGCGTAATCACCGTTTCCAGGACACCGCAAGAGTGGTCGATGTGGAGCCGATCTACGAAATGATTGAGGTCCAGCATCCGGAGCAGCATTGTTGGGATGAGGATGTTTCCTATTACGAACCTGGACAGAAGACCTATACCGGGACCCTGTTGGGCGGCGTGATTGGCGGCACTCTGGTCAACCAGCTCCATCGGGGGCGTGGTAAAGGAAAGGATGCCGCCACCTTGGCTGGAGCGCTGTTGGGTGGGGCAATTGGTCATGACCTGAGCCAGAATGTTCGGCATGCGCAACACAGAACCACCAGGGAGCGTCATTGTGAGGTACAGACCTATACAACACATGAAGAACAGCTGGTCGGCTATCGTGTAAAATACCGTTACAACGGCCACATCTATACGACGCGAACGGAAGAACACCCGGGAAAACGGATTCCTGTGCGAGTCAGTGTGGCGCCGATCGATGCATTCTGAGTATCTTGACTCAGCTGGGGGTGGGATCTCGGATTCCGCTCCCATGCTGACAGAACTATAGGTTAAACCATGATGTTTTTACGCCCACCGCCATTCCGCCTCCTGCTTCTGCTCTCGCTTCTTTTCAGCGGCCTGGCCTTCGCCAGAGGAGACATCAGCCTGGACGAGGCTGTCGAGCGGGCGCGTGAACGAGAGGGTGGCAGGGTCATCTCTGCAGAGACCCAGGAGTGGGATGGCCAACGGATATACAATATCCGTCTGCTGACGAAAGACGGCAAGGTGAAGCGTATCCATATCGACGGCAGAAGCGGGAAACGGATGCGGGGACGCTCCAGGCGATAGGCGGAACATTATGCGAGTCTTACTGGTAGAGGATGAGGCGGATATTCGTGAACCCCTGGCGGAGCGTTTGAACCGGGAGGGTTACACCGTCGATGCAGCGGGAGATGGTCGGGAAGGGCTTTTTCTGGGCCGCGAGTATGCCGTCGATGTAGGCATCATCGACCTCGGCTTACCCAAGATGTCCGGCATTGAGGTCATTCGTGAGCTGCGCAAGCAGGACAAACATTTTCCAATTCTGATTCTGACCGCCAGAGGCAATTGGCAGGACAAGGTCGAGGGTCTCGAGGCGGGCGCAGATGACTATCTGGTCAAACCCTTTCATGTGGAAGAGCTTCTTGCCAGACTCAATGCGCTGTTGCGCCGCTCGGCGGGCTGGTCGCAGCCGGTCCTGACCTGCGGTCCGATCATCCTCGATACCCGGACTCAATCGGTGACGCTCAACGCTGAACCGGTTGAGCTGACCGCTTATGAGTATAAAGTGCTGGAATACATGATGCTGCATGCCGGAGAGGTTGTCTCCAAATCTGAACTGACCGAGCACATCTATGACCAGGATTGGGATCGTGACAGCAATGTGATCGAAGTCTTCGTGCGTCGGCTGCGTAAAAAGCTCGATCCGGATGAGGCCTATAAACCCATCGAAACCCTGCGCGGACGTGGATATCGCTTTATCCTCGCAAAGACTGCATGAAGTGGACCTTTCCGGGGTCGATTCATGCGCGCCTGCTGGTAGCGGCCAGTCTGGTGCTCAGTGCTTTTTTAGGCTTCACAGGCTTCGCCCTGGACAAGGCCTTTAGCTCATCCGCCGAGGAGGCGCTAAAGGCCAGGCTGCAGAGCAGTGTGTATGCCATTCTGGCTGCCGCGGAGGAAGATGAATCCGGACGCATGAAACTGCCGAAAATTCTTACTGATCCACGTTTCAATATGCCGGATTCCGGGCTGTACGCCACTGTGATCGCCCCGGACCTGGAGTTTCAGTGGCGTTCAGCATCATCCGTGGGCCTCTCCCTGAATTACCTGCAGATGGCGGAAGCGGGCCAGTCCCGTTACCAGATTACTGCAACACCGATGGGAAGCCTGATGAGCCTCAGTTTCGGTGTGGTGTGGGAAGACTTCGCCGGCAGAGAAATCAGCTATGTGCTGGCTGTGGCGGAGGACCTGCGGCCGCATCTGGAACAGATCAATGCCTTTCGCAATACCTTGCTGGTCTGGCTGGGGGGGGCGGCATTGCTCCTGCTGCTGGCGCAGGGTTGGGTGCTGCGTTGGGGGCTGCAACCACTGCGCTCCCTCGCCGATGAGTTGCGCAGCATAGAATCCGGCAAATCGGATCAACTCTCCGGTGAATATCCGCAGGAGCTTAAAGGACTGGCGCATAATATCAATTCGCTGATCCGCCATGGTCAGGCACGCCAGCAGCGCTACCGGGACAGTCTGGGAGATCTCGCGCATAGTTTGAAGACGCCACTGGCGATTCTGCAGGGGCTGGGGGATCAGCGGCGGGGGCTTGATGAGCAAGCCAATATTCTGGCGGAGCAGGTTGCCCGCATGAATCAGATTGTCGGCCATCAGCTGCAGCGGGCGGCTGCTTCGGGGAGTCATGGGTTGGCTAAGATGCTGCCGGTCAGGCCGGTGGTGGAACGGATCGCCAGATCTTTGGACAAGGTCTATCAGGAAAAGGGCGTGCGATTTGAATTGCGAGGTGTCGGACCAGGCGGCTTTCATGGGCGACGAGGGGGACTTGATGGAGGTGCTGGGTAATCTGATGGACAATGCATGGAAATATGGCGCCGGCAGAGTCAGGATTTCAGGCCAGGGACATGCTGATGGCCTGGTGCTGGAGGTGGAGGATGATGGCAAGGGGATTGCCGACGATCAGGCCTCAGTGGTGCTGCAACGCGGCAGGCGCATGGATGAACAGGCTCCAGGCCAGGGCATCGGACTTGCAGTCGTCGAGGACATCCTGAAGGCGTATCGGGGAAAACTGCATATCGGCAGGTCACGGCTGGGTGGCGCCAGAGTCAGTATCCATTTTTCAGAGCATTAACCTCGAGCGGTGAGATGCCTATAATGTGCAGATGAACCCGGATCTCCTCTCACGCCTGCAAAGCCGCCTGGGCCAGGTGCATGCGCGTCAGCGCATCGGCATCGAGGAGGAATCGGCACCGAGAGTATTTGGCAAGGGATTCAATTTTTTCCATCCCGAGAACTGGTACTCCAGTCACGCCTTGATCCGCTATCTGCTGAAACTCTCCGGTCTCTACTGGCGGGGGCGGAAAAACACACTGAATTTCCGCATCCAGCAGAACGATTTGGTGCTGCAGCATCTTCCACCGATATTCGATGGTTTTACACTGCTGCATCTCAGCGATCTGCATGTTGATATGCACCCCGAATCCACCCAGGCCCTGATCCGGCAGTTGGCCCGTCTGGACTACGATATCTGTGTCTTGACCGGAGATTATCGGGCATGGACTTTTGGCGCTATCGATAAGGCCATGGACGGCATGCGTGCGCTACGCGAGGTGCTTAACAAACCGGTTTACGCGGTGTTGGGTAATCATGACAGCATCCGCATGGTGCCGGAACTGGAGGATATGGGCATCCAGGTGCTGTTGAACGAATCCACCCTGATCGAGCGTGAGGGGGAGTCGTTCTATCTCGCCGGCATCGACGATGCGCATTATTACCGGGTGGACAATATCGAGAAGGCCGCTGATTCGATACCGGCTGAGTCAGTATCCCTGCTGCTTTCGCATACGCCGGAAGTCTATCTGCAAGCGGCGCATGCCGGTTTTGACGTTTTTCTGTGCGGTCATACCCATGGGGGGCAGATCTGTCTGCCGGGTGGATATCCACTCACACTGGACGCGCGCTGCCCAAGAACGCTGGGGGCCGGACGCTGGGAACACAACGGCATGCAGGGCTATACCTCCGTCGGCGCAGGCTCCTCCATAGTCGAGGTGCGTTTAAATTGTTTGCCGGAGATCACACTTCACCATTTACGTTGTGCTGTAAGGTAGTTGGTTATCTGTAACATTGTGTAAATTGTTCGCCTGCCATAGGGAAATCCCCTCTGATTTTGCTCCGTTTAGCATATAATGACGTTGATGTTTGGCTCGATAACTACAATTGGATTTGTTCTATGTTATTGTTTATCAAGGATATACCGAGATACTCAACAAGCAAGGAAATTGCTCGATTCATTGCGTCCGCGCGCGGTGTATTAGGAAGATTCGTACCTTTCGTCAACAGCTTCTCGGTGGAAAAATGTGAAATCCTGCGTCTGGAGGATAAACGCCGCAAGACTGTCGAATACCATGGTCTGGTATCGATAGAACCTGAAAAGACCTGTCTGGCGCTCATTGACAGACTTGACGGTGCGATTTTTTTCGGGAAAAGGGTCGAGGTCAGACCTTATTACAAGCGCTCAGTCTACAAGGACCGCCGCCACTTGCATGCTGATCTCGAACTGCTGCCACGAGAACGCCGCAGACAGGATCGCAGACGTAATGCACTGATCACCCGGTGTCTGAAGTGCCGAACTGCCTGATGGTTTCTGCAAGACCTGCTGTTTGACAAAGCATTATCTCAGTATGGATGGCGGCGAATGCCGATTCTGTAGAGCAGGCGTGAAAGCAGGATTCCCGATATCCAGAAAGCCATCACGATCGCCGCCACCGACCACCAGGCCAATCCCAGGCTGATGGTGCAGTAAATCAATGGGATAAACGACTCGGGAATCTGATCCAGCCCATTGGCCTGACTGCTGGTGGGAAGCCCCAGACGGCGTTTGATGAAACTGGCGATCAGGTCGCCCAGCATGGCGAGCATGCCGAATACAGCACCGAATCCCCAGGAAAACCCCAGCAGGGCAGAGACTGAGGTGGTTGCGAGAATGGCGGCGAGCAGGCCCCGCAGGGTTTTCGAGTCGCCCAGCCAGCGCCTCCCGCCGGCGGTCTTCAATCCTCCATCCAGCGGCACCGCAAAGCGTGATCCCAGCAGCTTACGCACCACAATCGGTGCGCCATTGGCAATCAACAGTAACAGCAGCAGTTTGAGCTCAAGCATTACAGGAAAATCTAGGATGATGAGATCGTCTTCCTCAGCTGGAGATAATTTTCCAGGCGCTGGGAGTGGATCTTACCCTCGGCTTCCGCCTGCCTGACTGCGCATCCCGGTTCGTGTTCATGAGAACAGTTATGGAACCGGCACTGGCCGAGATAATCGCGCAGCTCGGGAAAGCCTGTTTCCAGCTGGGCGACCGAGAGATGCGCAAGCCGGAAGCTGCGGACACCTGGTGAATCGATCAATCTGCCTCCCTGGGGGAGGTGGTAACAGGTGGCCGCGGAAGTGGTGTGTCGCCCCAGCCCCGTAGCCTTGGACAGCCTGCCGATCTCGACATCCATGGTCGGCAACAGGGTGTTGATCAGGGAGGATTTCCCCACCCCTGACTGACCCACCAGGATGCTGGTTTGATCTTTTAATCTTTCTCTCAGTTCATCCATGCCTTGCTCCTGCTTGGCGCTCACCTCAACCAGCGAGTAACCGATTTGCCGATAGTGCGCGAAGCGTTGCAGAAATCCCGATTTGTCGTTGTCCTGCAGCAGGTCGATCTTATTGATCGCGATCAGTGGTTTGACCCCGATCGTTTCAGCCGCCACCAGATACTGGTCCAGCAGATAGCCGCTCGGTTCAGGACGCGGCGCCAGCACTACCACAAGCTGGGTGATGTTGGCGGCAAGCGGCTTGTCCTGTCCATTGTAATCCGGTCGGCTGAGCACACTCTCTCTGGGCAGCAGGGCGGTCACCACCCCGGATGTCTCGTCGATCATCTGCCACACCACCCGGTCGCCGCAGACCGGATGGCCGATGTTCTGACGGGTTAGGCACTGGTAGATCTTGCCCCCGGAGGATTCAACCCCCAGGGTCGCTCCATGTCGAATGATAACGCGTCCTTCCATGGTCGGGGCATCTTCACAGGCCTCGAGGGTCTGCTCAGCCCGCTGGCCAAGTTTTTCCCGGCGCTGTTCCTGAATCGCCTTTATCCTGGCTCTTTGTTGCAGGGTGAGACGGCGCCTGACCATCTCCTACTTGGCGTCGAATTTATAGAATTGCTGATTCAGGTGGCCGGAAACATTGTTGATATCATCCTCGAACCAGGTGAGCCCGAGCATCTGTTCGCAGCGTTGCACCTGTTTATTTAATCCTGGCAGGCTGGTGACTCGCCGGTCATCCCGGGTGTAGACCTCACTGCCATGGCAGCGCACACAGTTCTGTTCCGTCAGCAGCTTGCCTTTATCCAGATCTGCAGCCTGTCCGGTGCTGCTGCCGACCAGGGCCAACAGGCCGATAAGTTTTAGAAAATGTTGCATCTTGTGCTCCTCTATCCTCTGTTTTGTTGTGAAATATGGGCAATACGCACCGGCGCCGGGGGATGGCTGTCATGAAACATGGAGTAAAGCGGGTCCGGCGTCAAAGTACTCGCATTATCCTGGTAGAGTTTGACCAGCGCCTCGATCAAATGATTCCCGTCTGTATGTGAGACGGCATAGGCATCCGCCTCGAACTCGTGACGGCGTGACAGATAACTGCCGAGCGGTGAGAAAAACAGGGTGAATACCGGCGCCGCCAGCATGAACAGCAGCAGGGCGCTGGCATTCGAGGCCTGGCTGACTCCCAGTCCCTGGTAGAACCAGAGCTGCTGCGACAGCCAGCCCAGTAGCGCCAGGCCGCCCAGCGAGAGAAGCGCCATCAGCAGCATCTGCTTGATGATGTGTCTGTGGCGAAAGTGTCCCAGTTCATGGGCCAGCACCGCCTCCATTTCGTTGGGTGAAAGGGAGTTGAGCAGGGTATCGAAAAACACGATCCGCTTATTGTTGCCGAAGCCGGTGAAATAGGCATTGCCATGACTGGAGCGCTTCGAACCGTCCATCACGAAGATACCGTCACTGGTGAATCCGCAGCGTTTCAACAGACCTTGAATCCGCTGCAGCATCTCACCCTCTTCGAGAGGTGTGAAGCGATTGAAGAGTGGTGCGATGATGCGTGGATAGGCCCAGGTCAGCGTCAGGGTGAAAGACATCCACACGGCCCAGGCTGCAAACCACCAGTAGGAACCTGCGGAATCCATCAGCCAGAGCACGACCCACAGCAGCGGCGCTCCGAGCAGAACGCCGAGCAGAGCGCCCAGCAGGCGGTCCTTGATGAATTGCGCGACAGAGGTGCGGTTGAAACCGTAAGCCGATTCGATTTTAAAGGTGCGCCAGATGGAAAATGGCATATCCAGCAGGCTGGAGATGAAGAACACCGAGAAGATGATCGCTATCCCACTCAGTATCGGAGTTAATTCCATGCCCAGCCAAAACCGGTTGAGCAGCTCCAATCCGCCACCCAGGGTCCAGAGCAACAGCAACAGGGTGCTGAAGATGAGCTCCAGTTTATTGATGCCTCCTTTTGCCAGGGTGTAATCGGCGGCTCGTTGATGAGCGCTTAACTCGATCTGCCCGGAGAACTCTGCCGGAACACGGTCTCTGTGGGCTGCGACGTGGCGCAGGTGGCGCTGCAGGAGCCAGAGTTGCAGAAGTGCCCCTGCCGCCAGTGCAGCCAGAAATAACAGGGTGAATAGATCCATCAGGTTGGATATAGCTCCGTAAAATAATCGAATTGTGTCAAGAATACAGTCTGCAGGCGCTTCCTGCTAGAATCACTGGGTTTCTAAACCCGGCGCTTTACAAGGATAAAACATGCCCCAAGACCCTAACAACCTGATTTGGATAGACCTGGAGATGACAGGCCTGGATACTGTGAATGACCAGATCATCGAAATTGCCACCATCGTTACCGACTCCAGTCTCAGTATTCTTGCTGAAGGGCCGGTAATCGCGATCCATCAACCCGATGAACTGCTGGATCGCATGGATGACTGGAATCAGAGCCAGCATGGCGGCTCCGGTTTGATCGAGCGGGTGCGCAACAGCACCTACAATGAAGCCGCGGCAGAAGCCGAGACCATCGCATTTCTGAAGCAGTATGTACCCCTCGGGGCATCTCCCATGTGCGGCAACAGCATCTGTCAGGACCGCAGGTTCATGGCGCGCACCATGCCCAAGCTGGAAGACTATTTCCACTATCGCAATCTGGATGTCAGCACCCTGAAAGAGCTGGCCTATCGTTGGGCGCCAGCTATCGCGGAGGGCTTTAAAAAGGATTCCATGCACCTGGCGCTGGAGGATATTCGTGATTCGATCAGTGAGATGAAGTTCTATAGAAATCATTTTCTGCGGCTTCCCTGATCGGCGTTTTGCAGTTGTGTTCACAGAAGGCAGCCGCGCGCACCGAATATAACTGGCCCCTGTTTGACCGGCAGGCCTCGAATGAGGGTCTCACCACTGAGCGACTGCCGCTCAAGCTGAATGCCGCTTTCAAGCCTGGCGGTGGATCTCTCCTTCACAGATGAGGATCTGACACCGGCGGTGGTGCTGGCGTTTGTTCAGAGCGGCGAGCAGGTCGGGTTACTTAAACCCGGTATGGCCAAAGCGCGGTAGCTGCATGAAATACACGAAGTCTTCAATTTGTATGTAAACAGGGGGCTGCATGAGCTGCGTGAAAACAGAGCGAAATCGGTCACGCATTCAAGAGCTGGTTTGTCTGGCAAGCGGACTTTTCCGTGTGGTGGATGCTGAACAGCAAAGAGATTCGCCCCTGACACTCGCATGTTTCAAGACTATTGAAGGCTTGGCCATACCACGTTTCTCCCTCTGGTACCCAAGCTCCAGCTTGGGTACCAGAACCGGAAGCTCCAGCTTCCCGAACCAACTCACCAGACACGATCCACCTCGATCAACCCATCAAGCCCCAGATAATTACGCGCACTGGAATAGCGCCAGTGTTCAGGTTGATCCACATAACCGCGCTTGACCGGATTGTGGTGAATGTAGTCAAGCTTCTGCCGCATCATATCCTCACTGCCAATGAGTTGTGGATGTGAGCCTTCTTCCCAGATTTGGTAGTTTGACTGGGTTTTGTCGCGGCGTTTGAACAGGGCGAATAGTTCAAGCATGCGTTTCGATGATTGGCGTTCCAGCATCATCAGTATCTCGCGCGCCGTCCATGATTTGAAGCGCTGCATGTCGTGAGCCAAATCAGGGGAGGTTGCAATCAGATGGAGATGGTTTTCAAGGATCACATACCCGTGCAGGCTGAAGCCGGACTGCTTTCTCAAGTATTCCCAGGAATCTAAAACAATTTGGACAGCCGAAGGCCGGGTAAACAGGGGTAACCAGTTGTTTATGGTCGCAGTGAGGAAATGGGGTGAGCTGGTGTCGGTGAATTTATAGCGGCTGCGGGGCATGGAGTGGGTTCCCAAGCTGGAGCTTGGGAACCAGAGGGAGCTGGAGGTTTTCATCCGTTCGATAGGCCGGAAAATCGTTTCCCCGGGTGAAGGTATTGGACCTTCTTCCAGTCCACCCCAAAGGGCGGATTGGCCAGGCAGTAGTCGAAGCGCTCGACATAGAGCTGGTCGTCGCTGAGGGTATTGCCCAGCTTGATGTTGCGGGCGTTGAAGCCCTTGATCATCATGTCCGCCACGGCAATGGCATGGGTCTGGGCGTTCAGCTCCTGGCCGAAGGGCACCACCCGGGCGTCTGCGTTCCATTCGTGAATCTGCTCGATGCCGGAGGAGAGAAATCCGCCAGTGCCGCAGGCGGGGTCGTAGATGCTGCGGATCACCCCATCGCCCTTGAGTATGTCGGCGTCGTGGGAGAAGACCAGGGTGGTGGCGAGGCGCACCACATCACGGGGTGTGTAGAATTCTCCGGCGGTGTCATTGGCGCTCTCCGCGAAGGTGCGGATCAGGTGTTCGAACGCCAGGCCCATCTCGTGGTTGGAGACGGCGTCGGGGTGCAGGTCGATGGCGGCGAAGTGCTGGGCCACCTTGTAGAGCAGCTTGTCCCCTTCCAGGCGTAGCAGCTTGTTGGAGAACTCGAACTGTTCGAACACTGCACGGGCGTTGCTGGAGAACTTGGCGACATAATCCTCCAGGTTGGACAGGGTATCGGCTACTCCCAGGTTATTGAGCTGGTAGCGGGAGGTGTTGTAGAACTGCTGACCACTGATGCCGGGCAGGACCAGGTCCGGGTCGATACCACTGCCGCTGATCGCCTGGTGCTTTTCCAGTACCGCCTGACGGGTGAGTTCCAGCACGCATTCAAAGCGGCGCAGCACGGTGAAGGGCAGGATCACCAGGCCGTATTCCGATTGTTTGAAGTCGCCCCGCAGGAGTTCAGCTACCGACCAGATCAGGCTGCCAAGGTTGGTTTGATCCATCAATTAACTACTCAAATTGTGCCTATGAAAGGAAAGAATCAACGAATTCTAGCAGGTTCGGGAAGTGGGCGGGATTGAGGTGGTGTTTGTGAAATGTTTTTGGCATTTTGGCTTGATCCGGAAGGAGGCGTCCGGGCATTTGACCAAATAGAATGGGGCTAACCTTGTGGATGAGGTAGATGGGGCTGAGGGGACGGCGGGCGGATTATGGCGCGCCACCCCTGCGGGGCAATCGCAGTTGCGATGTTGGGAAATGCTCCCGGCATTTCCCTGCGAAGCGGAACGACGGTTCTCGTCCAGTCGCTTAACCAAATAAAAAAGGGCCAGCCTTTGAGGGCTGGCCCTTATTTACGTTGGTGGCAATTATCAATATGAGAGAACGTACATCATTGCTACCCAAAGCCAGTCGTGGCCGGCTTTGGCTGGTTATTTAAGGTGACGCGCCGGGTCTTGGCGGCCGTGTAGAACACGGATAATTTCTACTCGGTCGGAGGCTACGCGGTAAAACAGGATATGGCTTTCAATCGGCAGGCTCCGTATGCCTGGCAATAGCTCAGGGCGTTCAGTACCCATTAACGGCTGCTCTGTCAGTGACCAGAGCTTGTTCTTGAGAGTTTCCAAGTAGCTGTCAGATTGGGCCTGCCCCCATTGGCGCAGACCATGTTGGTAAATATCTTTCAGGTCGGTTTTCGCTGCCGGCGCGAGGGTGAGCTGTCGAGATGTCACGACGATTAGGCCTTGATGTCGTCAAACAGGGTATCGAGCGCTGCCTTGGATTCAATGACGATACCTTCGCCCCGATCCAGTTGGTCGACGCCTACTTTCAGTTGTTCGCGCAAGCGAGCCAGTTTGACTTCGTGAATCCAGTCTTCGTGGGTATCCATAAAGCGCAGTGCCTCACGGATCACTTCGCTGGCATTGTTGTACAGGCCGCTCTCCACCTTGGCTTTAATGCGGGACTCAAGTTCTGGTGTCAGTGATACATGCATGGTGACCTCCATAGGTAGACATTGCCATCAAAAATGCTAGGCTGGAATACAAAGATTGTCAATGATTGTATTTTTATCCCTGAGCAAACAACCATTAAGCGCTGTGCTATCTATTCACGGTCATCCGTGGAAAAGGATAATCGATACCCGTTTGACTCGGTCAGTGCCCAGTTTATGGCGTGCGCAGAGTTTATTGGCTCGCAGGTCAGTCGTAACTGGACCTTAGTGGACACGCTCTATGAGGACCGAGGCAACTCCGGCAGTCATCTGCGCCGACTTGGGTTCCAGACGCTGCTTGCTGATATCAAGCGCGGGCTGATTGATGTCGTAGTCGTTCACCGCCTGGATCGATTGACGCGCAACTTGTCCGATTTCCAACAGATCATCGCCGAATTCAATGCTCATAACGTGGCGTTGGTTTCTGTCACGCAACAGCTGGATATGTCGCATCATATCGGCCGGTTAGCAACCAATATTCTGACTTCATTCGTTGAATTCGAACGAGAGATGGTTGGTCAGCGCGTGAAGGACAAACGCGCTGCGACCTTACAGAATGGCCGTTGGCAAGGCACTTCATGCCCGCTGGGCTATAGCGTTAAAAATGATCGCTTGGTCGTGAATTCCAACGAATCAAAAATTGTGCAGGAAATCTTTACTCGATATGCCAATCAGGAGTCGGTGACCGCGCTGATACATGATCTGGATGAGCGATGCGTGCGCACCAAGCAATGGAAAACCAGAACAGGTAAGCGGCGCGGTGGACAACCCTTTAACCGTAATGCGATCTATGTGCTGTTGAAAAACCGAGTCTATCAGGGTGAGGTCTTTTTTGATGGTACCTGGCAGCACGGTGCCCACGACCCCATTTTTGATGGCGTGTTATGGGAATTTGATGCTTCGCTGGTCGTCAGCCGTTTAATGAATCTTGAGGGGATTGCTGAACAACTATTTCCTGCGAATCAAAAAGCACTCGTTCTGCGTCTGGTGGACAAAGTCACGGTACATTCGGAGCGACTGGAAATTGTATTAAATCTGGATGAGCCGATGGAGTTGATTCTTGAGTTACTCGCCGACAAACCAGATTTGGTAGCGGCCTACCGCCAACTTTACTCGTATGCCAGAAGTCACGGACACTGATTTTCATATTGTTTTTGGTTTATCTGTAGACTTTCGGTGTTCCGTCGCCAGACCAATTCATCAATCAAACCCCATCGAAAAGTCCATTAATAAGCTACTGAATTTAAAGGGTTCTCTGTTCTCGGCTCATGGACTTTGGCTTTGTGAGGTGGGGAGAGGCACTGAGAGTATTCGGCCATTTAGAAAAGAAATGCCGGTGAATGTCCACGATTACAAATGGGGCGAAGTCCGTAAACCCTTGCCACATAAGGCCTGTGGCGCGGGGCGTAGGCATAAAAAAAGGTGAACTGAGATCAGTTCACCTTCTTCAAATTGGTGGAGGCGGGCGGATTCGAACCGCCGTCCGCGAGTACTCTGCCATAGGTTCTACATGCTTAGTCCTGTCTATTATATTTAGCCGACTCCCACCCGAAGGACAGGGCACGAAGCAAGCGATTCCGGTTAGGTTTTAACGAATCCACCCCGAACAAGCTTCATCGCGATCTTATGAGATATGACGCCTGAGAAACTGGACGCATAAGCACGGCTCCATTCAGACGGCACCCTACTGGGGTTTAAGCAGCGAGTGCGTAGTTGTCGTCGTTGGCAACTATAAGTTTGCAGCTGGATTTACGAGGTCCTCTGCGCCTCGGCATGCACCTAAGGTTTTGCAACCCCCGTCGAAGCCTACGTCGCCCCCGGTTTTGGTGTCTTTCAAGTAGACAGTATATGGGAGGTTAAAGTTCCAGGCCAGTTGTATAAATGTTTATTTGAAATTCCGAGGTCTGGGATGTGTTGTGAATGCCAGGCAGGCCATGGCTTGTATGAAGTTTGCCCTGACTAAAGGAATTTCATTACCCGCCGCTAAATGTATCCAGTACAAATATTACAAATAACATACTGATTAGCAAAGAATAATGTTTTAGGATTGCACATTTAATGTGGCGCAATGAACGTTTAGGTCTGGTGATGATTGTCGCATCCCTTCTGGTGATGGGGGTGGTGCTGTTTCTGTTGTTTGACTATCAATTGGAGACGCGTCTCAGCCAGACAAGAAGCCAGGGTATTGGTCTGGCGAGGGTTCTGGGGGGAATGCCGTGGAAGGAACTGGCGCCAGAACGGGGCAGCCCCGGCATTCTGCAGGCTTTGCGGCAGAGCCAGAACAACCCTGATTTTGCCTATGCCGCAGTGGTGGATGCTGATGGCAGGTCTGTGAATGAGGCAACGGTTCCAGGGGTGATTATCCCCAATCAGCCAATTCCGAATGAGCCCTCGGCCTGGCTGGGGGAGAGGGTATTGGCCGATGAATCAAATACAGCCGCCATTCTTGAGTTTCATGCACCTGTATTCAGTGGCGCCGATTTACAAGGCTATGTTCGTCTCGGCTATTACCGACCGGTATTAGGCTTCCATTATAAGGACTTGCCCTTTTTCGCAACCCTGCTGCTGCCCGTCTTTCTATTGATGCCGTTGTTCTATTTTCTGCTGCGCCGTGAAATCAGGCCGTTGCGGAAGATGAATGAGAACCTGGAGCAGATGCTCGATGGCGGGGCAGTACAAAAAGTCGAGCTGCATCCCAGTGGCGAACTGGGGGATTTCATGAAGCGGCTGATGCAGTTTGCAGATACGGCGCAAAGCCGGATTCATGAACTGGAGAACGAGCAGAACGGGCTGATGATGTCGAGCAAGTTGATATCTTACCGACACAACAGAACCGAGTCGGTGCTGCAGACGTTGCCGGAGGCAATATTGATTATTGACGAAGCCGGCATGGTCAGTTTTGCCAACCAAAAAATTTCAGGGTTGCTGGGCGTTTCATCTCAAGAGGTTGTCGGAAAAAAGTCGCAGGAGTGGTGTGACGACCCGAATCTCATCGCTTATCTGTCACGCCACATCACGAAAGACGGACAGGTCGGCTATATCTCTGATTCCATTCACATCGTACCGAAGAATGATTCGGAGAAACGTCTGGAAGTCAGGGCATACCCGCTGTTCTCGCCCAAGGACAGCACTAAGCTTCTGGGCCACATGGTGGTGATCAGAGATGCGACAGAAGAGCAACTGGCGCGTCGCAGTCGTGGGGAGTTCGTCGCCCAGGTGGCCCATGAGCTGAAGACGCCGCTCAATGTATTGGCGATGTATAGCGAATCGCTGCTCGGCGAGGATGGGAGTGAAGAGGCGTTCAGAGTCGAGGCCGTGAATGTCATCCATGATGAAGTGGAGCGGCTTTCAAACCTGATTAACAATTTGCTTGCGATCACGCAATTTGAGCTGGGAGGCATGCAACTGAGTCGTACACGGGTTCGGTTGTCTGAACTCCTGGAGGATGCATTCAAAAATGTTTCCCAGAGTGGACGGGGCAAGGGACTGAATTTCAAACTCGATCTGTCCCATGAGATGGGGACCGCCTATGTGGACAAGGATCTGTTACGTATTGCGGTGAACAATCTGCTGACCAATGCCATCAAATACAATCGTCCAAATGGTGAAGTCATCCTGTCCGCTGAGGAGATTAACGGTGTCATAGAAATCACTGTGCGGGATGGTGGAATCGGCATCAGTCAGGAGGATCAACATAAGATCTTCGATAAATTTTTCCGCTCAAATGATGACAGTGTCAGGGAGCAGGCAGGGCATGGACTGGGTCTTTCTCTGGTGCAGCAGATCGTACATATGCATCATGGAACGCTGGGGCTGCAGAGTGAATACGGCAAGGGCAGTTCATTCAAAATACGACTGGAGAATGATGCTGAGTTGATGCAGCACATGGGTGTGGCATGAAGCGAATATTAATAGCCGATGACGAAGCACATGTCATCCGTGTGCTCAAGCAGTCCCTGCAACGTCAGGGCTACGAGGTCGACGGAGTTCTGAATGGCGAGGCCGCCTTCGACAGGATTCGTCAGTGTGCCCCCGATGTGCTGATTACTGACATCCAGATGCCCAGGATGACTGGCGAACAGCTGTGTAAAAAGATTCAGGAAAAGTGGCCGAAACGGGAGTTTCTGATCTTCGTGCTCACCTCGAGAACCGAAATTGAACATCGAGAATGGTCACAGAATATCGGAAACTTGATGTTTCTTGAAAAGCCGGTGAGCATCCGCAAGCTGATTGCGAAGTTGGATGAATATTTTACAGTGGATCGTCAGTATCGGAGTGGATCACCATGCTGAGCCGTGCAATCGATCATATTCACTATGAGCACTATTGTCAGTTGTTGCAGATGCTGTGCAAACAGAGCATGGCATTTGCGGTATTCGACGGACATGGCCGGTGTCTTTGGTCCAATCAGGATTCAAACAGGGAGTTGCATCAAACCATTCTGGACTATGTGCGGGATCATCCGCACCAGACAATTGAGCTCGATATCAATGTGGTCAGTGAGGTCTTAAAGACAGATGAAATAGTTTATTCACTCGGCGTGCAGAGTGCTTCGGATGAAAGTCAGGTGAACCTGATTGCACTGATACCTGCGACTGAAGAGGTTGAAGAGTCAGATGCAACGACTCTGATCGATGCGATGAGAACTGTCGGGATGTGTATACGAAACGAGATTCAGCTCAATACTGAACTGGAAAGCATGGCCGATGAACTCTCTGAGCGATACGAGGAGCTCAATCTGGTCTATGAGGCGGACAATCAGGAACTGAAGACTGCTCATGGACAGGAGTCATTACGACGACTGGTGAGTAGCTGTACGGATTTCCTCGATGTCGGAATGACCGCATTACTGATGCCGGATAAGCGCATTACGATCTATGATTTCAACCAGTCCACGCCCATTCTCAATCCTGCAAAATTGCTGACAAGTCTCAAACAGGATCTGTATGGCTGGTTGCAGACTCACAATGAACCCGTTGTCATCAACTCCGTTCAGTGTGCGCAATCCTATAATGTGCATTTCGATATACCTTATAAGCTGCTGATCAGTCCGGTGGATAGTGGTGAGCAGGAAATTATCGGTATGCTGGTTATCGTCAATCACACCTGGAAACCGGACTTCACCAACAGTGACCGAAATATCCTGGATGTGATGGCAAAAAAGGTCACAAAAATAGTACAGGCGCATTTTGATACCCTGACCGGTCTGGAAAATAATCAGAGCTTTGAATGGAGCTTGCAGGAGGCCTTGAAACAGGCGCATGGCAAGGATATTTCCCACACATTGTTGAGTATCGATCTTGACAGCACCGGTGTGGTGAACGATATCAGTGGCCGCGAGGCGGGAGATGCGCTGATCAGGCTGGTAGGTCAAACAGTTTCAAAAATGGTGCGCAATCGAGATGTGGTTGCCCGTCTGGGGGGTGATGAATTTGGGGTGCTGCTGGACAGCTGCCCGCTGAATATTGCAGCCACCCTGGCACAGAATATTTCACAAAAGATCAGCGAACTCAAATTCGAATGGGAAGGCAAACAGCATGATGTCAGCGCCTGTATCGGAGTTGCCCCGATAACCACGGAGACTGAGTCCATCGCGGGTCTGGTGAGTTCAGTCGAGGTTGCGCGCAGAGCAGCCAAGGAACGCGGCAATAACCGGATACAGATATTCGAACAGAATGACATCGATCTGCAGCGTCGCAGGGAGCAGATAAAGTGGGTCGGACATGTTCAGGAAGCATTACGTGAGGATCGTTTTCAACTCTATCGCCCAATTGATCCAGAGCCTCTCGGAGAAGAATCGGATTCACATTATGAGATTCTGTTGCGCATGTTGGATGAGAAAGGGTATTTGATTTCGCCGAGCGTCTTCATGCCTGCCGCGGAGCATTACAACCTGATGCCGAAGATCGATCGCTGGGTTATTCATAAGACCTTCGATGAATTACTCAATGCAAGCCAAAGATTGAAGAGCTTGCCTGTAAGTGTGTCGATCAATCTCTCGGGTCAGTCATTATCGGATGATGGTTTTTGTGAATTCGTCGTTCATCAGCTGGAGCGTTTGGGGGACTACAGACGACATATCTGTTTTGAGATAACCGAGTCTGCGGCAATCGGAAATCTCACTGACGCCAACCAGTTTATCTCACAGATCAAGGCCATAGGCTGCCGGTTTTCGCTGGATGATTTTGGCACCGGACTCAGCTCTTTTGCCTATCTGCAAAATATGGATGTGGATTTTCTAAAGATCGACGGATCATTCGTGCGCAAGATGGATACGGATGCCATCTCAGAAACCATGGTCTCAGCCATCAATCAGGTTGGTCATGCCATGGGGCTGAAGACGATTGCTGAGTATGTGGAGAATGAAGAAATCATCCGGCGGCTGAAAGCAATGGGTGTGGATTACGGTCAGGGCTATGCATTGGGCAAGCCACAGCCTTTCCTGCATTGTCTTGGTGAATTTGCCAGTACACAAATCAACTCATCAAGCTGAGAAAATTATAATGTTGGATTCAGTCACTGCCATCGGGTTCGATCATGATCCTGATATAGTGCTGCGCTCCAGAATAGGCGTCATGACCCATTTGGCGCCGAAAGGCATTCTCTCCACGGATGACGAACTGGAGCCGCTGCGCAAGGCAGTCGATGCCTGTCTGGCTGAGTGGGAAACTCAGGTAGTGATTGATTTGTCGACGGTGCCCCTGCTCAACAGTCTGGCCCTGGAAGCGCTGCTGGAGATGCAGGAAAAGCTCGCCAAGGTCGGTGGTTGGCTGAGGGTTTCGAATATCAAACCACTGATTCGGGATATCTTCTCACTGACTGGCCTGGACGCTTCGATTCCGATCATTGAGGTCGATCAGCAGCAATCACCGCAGCCGATAGCGACCGGAAAACTCCCGGCAGGAAAGATCCGCCTGGGGGATCTGCTGGTGGAAAAAGGGCTGCTCACAGCAGATCGGGTGGCGGAAGCCATTGTATTGCAGAAAAGCCAGGGTCATAGGCTTGGTCAGATTTTTATCGATAAGGGCTGGATCACTGAAAAGGCGCTGCTGGGCGTGCTCAGTGAACAGCTTGATATCCCCTACATCAGCCTGCGTCCCGGCTTGTATGACTCGGATATCACCAAACTGCTGGACAGTGAGGTGGCGCGGCGTCTGAAGATGCTGCCACTGTTCAGATTGCGAGGCGTGCTGTTTCTGGCCACCTCGGATCCCCAGGCGGTACCCAGTTTCGGCGAGGTGGAGGAGCGCACCGGCCTGCGGGTGCGCCCGGTGCTGGCGCGAAAAGAAGATATCATCAAAAGCATCAATGAAGCTCACTCCGGGGGCAGCTTTGGGGCTGAAATCATCGAAGGCCTGGAAGAGGACTTCGAACTGGTCGAAAACAAGCTGCCGGAGGACTATTCAACGATTGATGATCTGGCCGCGGGCAGTCCGGTCATCAATATGGTCAATTCGATCATTCAGCGTGCGGTGCATGACAAGGCCAGCGATATCCATATCGAGCCTGCGCAGAAAAAATCCCGCATCCGTTTCCGCATCGACGGCCTGCTCTACGAGGTGATGACGCCACGCCAGGAGCTGCATCCGGCCATTATTTCGCGACTGAAGGTCATGGCCAACCTGGATATAGCCGAACGCCGTCTGCCCCAGGATGGACGCATTCAGGTGCACACCCAGGGACGGCCTATCGACCTGCGCTTCAGTTCGCTGCCGGGCCTGTACGGAGAGAAGGTCGTGCTGCGGGTGCTGGACAAGAATCAGGCGATCCTGAATGTCTCCAAACTGGGCATGCATGACCCCAACCTGAATGTCTTCAAGCGCTTGCTGGATCGCAATTTCGGCCTGATTCTGGTGACCGGTCCCACCGGCAGCGGCAAGACCACCACCCTCTACTCCGCCATCAACTATCTCAACAGTATCGAAAAGAACATCGTCACCATCGAGGACCCGGTGGAGTATCAGCTGGATATCGTGAATCAGAATCCGGTGAAGGAAAACATCGGACTGACCTTCGCCAAGGTGCTGAAGCATGTGCTGCGACAGGACCCGGACGTGGTGATGGTGGGCGAGATCCGGGAACGGGAGACTGCGGAGATCGCGGTACAGGCCGCGCTGACCGGCCATCTGGTGCTCTCCACCCTGCATACCAACGACAGTGTCGGCGCAGTCACCCGCATGATCGACATGGGGGTCGAGCCCTATCTGCTCTCCTCGGCGCTGATCGGTGTTGTCGCACAACGCCTGGTGCGGAGCATCTGCCCCTCCTGCAAGACCGACTTTCTCGCCTCGCCGGAACTGGTCACCCGCTATGGCTGGCAGGAGCAGGGCAAGGTGCGGCTTTCGAAAGGGCGGGGCTGCCCGGAGTGTTACGACTCAGGATACAAGGGCCGCATGGGCGTACATGAAATCGTCGAGGCCGATTCCGATCTGCAGCGCCTGATCATTTCAAACCCGACCCGGGACAAGCTTTCCGCGTTTATGCAAGAGCGTGGCATAACCACCCTGTTTGACGATGGACTGCAGCGGGTGCTGGAAGGCCGAACCACCATCGAAGAGATCTCCCGTGTGGTGAACAGTTAAACATTTTCAACCACACGACTGCATGGACGCAGGAGGTAGAGCAACGCATGGAGCAGTTGCCGAGAGGGCACAGAGAACACAGAGTAATTAAGGGATTAATAGTAGGCTTGAAAACCTAAACTTCCCCAGTTCAACTGGTGAAATAATATGTCTCTCTTAAATCTGATAATCAATGAAAACTCAAAGTTTGGTTAGAGATCCACTGACGAAAAAGATTATAGGCTGCGCGATTGAAGTGCACCGAAACCTGGGGCCTGGGTTGCTCGAATCAGCTTACGAAAGCTGCCTTGCTCATGAACTGGCGATACAGAAAATTGCTTTTCAAGCTCAGCAACCCATACCGGTTGAATATAAGGGAAAACGGCTTGATTGCGGTTATAGAATCGATCTGTTGGTTGATTCCAAGATCATCGTAGAACTGAAATGTGTCGAGAAAATAAATGGTATCCACGAAGCTCAATTACTGACCTATATGCGATTGGCAAAAAAAGAAGTGGGATTGTTGATCAACTTTAATGTTCAACGCTTGGTAGATGGAGTGAAACGTTATCGTATTTAACCTTCTCTGTGGTCTCTGTGTCCTCTGTGGTAGAAAAACATGGCTATCGAACTAAAAAGACAATTATCAACTCCGGCCCGCGCCATCTCCTTCGGCGATATATTCGAGGGCCTGACGCGGCAAAAAATCAGCGACAAGGATCGTCGTTTCTTCACCGAGCAGATGGCATTGCTGTTGGAGACAGGCACCAATCTGCATACCAGTCTGCTGGCGCTAAAAGGTCAGTTGAGCAATCCGGCGATGATCGAACTGGTGGAGCAGTTGATCGAGGACGTGGGGGAGGGTAGGCAGTTCTCTGCTGCGCTTGCCAAGCATCCTAAGGTCTTTACTCAGACCTATATCAACCTGATCGCCGCCAGTGAGGATGGCGGCTTTATGGGCGAGGTCCTTGAGCAGTTGCTGGAAATGGATGAAAAGCGTGAGCAATTGCATCAGACCCTGTTTTCCGCACTCTCTTATCCGGTTTTTTTATTACTGTTTGCGCTCAGTGTGGTGGTGTTTGTGCTGGTGGTGGTGTTTCCGAAGTTCAGCGAGATGTTCACCATGATCAGTGATCAGCTGCCTGCCACCACGGTCTGGCTGATGGCGGCGAGCGATTTTTTCCGCCGCCAATGGATCACTCTGTCGATCGGCATCGCAGCCAGCGCCTTTCTCTTCAGGTACTGGGCCGCCAGTCCGGCTGGGCGTTACCGGCTCGACTGGGCCAAACTGCATCTGCCGTTGCTCAGAAATATCTTTATTCAACTCTATTTGCTGCAGTCCTTGCGGGTGCTGAGTCTGTCCCTGAGTCACGGTGTCGGCATCCTGGATACCCTGCATGCCTGCAAGGATGTGGTGCGCAACCGTTTGTTCCGTCGATTCATCGGCCAGCTCGAATCACGGGTCGAGGCGGGAGAGGGGATAGCTGCGGGTTTCAAAACCGCCGAATTCATTCCGCCGATCGTGCAGCAGATGATCGCCACAGGTGAAGAGACCGGCAACCTGCCCAAGGTGATGGCCAGGCTGGCGGATTTTTATGAACGGGAACTCTCCAACCGGCTGAGGACGCTCTCCAAGATGGCCGAGCCTGTGATGCTGCTGGTGATGGGTGTGGTAGTCGGCATATTGGTCAGTTCCCTGATCCTGCCGATATTCAAGCTGTCCAGGGCGGTTGGATAAACAGGAAATATATTGCGGATTCGTTAAAGGACGCTACCGGCTGGCCGATAAGAATCTCGTGATTGAGCTAAGTGCTTGCTATTTTCAAACTAGAACATGAAGAGGTTGGTAATGAATCGGGCATACAAAATGGCGCAGCAGGGTTTTACCTTGGTGGAACTGTTGATCGTGGTGATTATTCTGGCGCTATTGGCCGCCATCGTGGTGCCGCAGTTCGCTTCGTCGACGGATGATGCCAAGATCTCGTCTCTGGATACCACGTTATCCAACATGCGTGGTGCTATCGACTTGTATTATCAACAGCATGGTGCCTATCCGGGTAAGAATACCGCCGTTACCACCTATGCTTGTGTGGGCACGCCGGGTACAGGCGATGGTGGCGTGGGTAATGAAGCACTCACCTTCCAGGATCAGATGTCCATGTACACCGCTGCCAATGGCATGGCCTGCAGCACCAAAGACGCGAATCACAAATATGGCCCGTATCTGAAAAAACGCGACCTGCCCAACAATCCGGTCACCGGGGTCAGCACCTTTGCCGTGGTCATCGATGGGGATTTGGATATGGACGGCGACAACATCAACCTGGGCTGGAAATACGACAACATCACCGGGAAATTTATCGCCAACGACACCACCGCTGATCCGAACGGCGTAACATACGACAAGCATTGATCGGTTCAGGGTTGATCGCCAGCAGGCATCTGTAATCGTGCCGCCCGATGAGGAAACAGATCGGACTCAGCCTGATTGAACTGACAGTCGTTATCGCAATCCTGGGGATCACCGCAGCGTGGTGATCCCCAATTTTTCTTCCACTGATCCCTACAAGCTGGAACTTGCCGCAGAGCAGATTGCTCAGGCGATACGCTTTGCCCGCAGCGAGGCGATGCGTAGCGGCGAGCACCACGGGGTCACCATCAGTCAGGTGACACAAAATATAACCGTCATCAAATGGGACCTGACCACGGATCCGGTTAGTGTCGAGTCGATCCCCTATCATCCGTTGAACAAGCAGGCTTTTAACTTCGATGTGAGTGGTTTCTCTCTCGCATCCGGTGTGCTGATCAGCAACAGTGATGACATCTTCCTTTACACCGGAATCGGCCGCAGGCGCAGCTTGATCTTCGATCCCCAGGGCGTGCCGGTCTGGGTTGTCGGGGTCGATGACAGCAGCTATCTGCTGCAGGAAGGCGTGGTTCAGCTGAGCCTGGGGCAGGCTCAGCTTAAGGTTGCCGTTGCGCCTGTCACGGGCCGGGTCACTATACAATGAACGCCTTCCACTGCCGGCAAACATCCACCGGCTTCAGCTACACCGAAGTGCTGGTCGCCACCTTCCTCATCGCCATCCTGCTGGTGCCGGCTCTTGAATCGCTGCACAGCGGGATACAGGGCAGTCAAGTCCATGCCGTCAAAGCTGAAAACCATTACCGCTTGACCGGCAAGCTGGAAGAGCTGCTGGCGCAGCCGTTTTCCGATCTGGAACAGGAGGCCGATACTGCCGGCGATCCTGCCGTGATCATCGATGCCTACTCCGATGCGGCGGGCAGCGAGTGGCGGCGTCTGGTCTATCTGGCCCGCTATGACGGGGACAACGCCGATGCGGACAACGATCCTTTCACCGGCACCGATCAGGGTCTGCTCTGGGTGCGGGTGCAGATCGAAGACACAAACGATGTGCTGGAATCTCTGGTCACGGAATAGTCAAGGCATGGGTATGCTTCATTCCTTTGTGGTCTGGCCGATATCGATGGGTAATGAGGAGTTCATAACGGCCGGATGATCAGAGTCAACACTCAAAGTCAGGGCTTCACCTATGTTGAGCTACTGCTCGCACTGACCATTGGCGCACTGCTGGTGGCGGGGCTTTCCGGCGTGGTGGGCCAGGCCATGCAGACCCGCGATCTGGTGCATGAAAAAAACGAGCTTGCCCGGCAGGCGAATTTCGCCATGCAGCGCATGGTGCAGGCGGTCTCTCACAGCGGTCGTCTGCTGCTGCCGCTGAACGACAACCCCAACACCAACTGGCCGGAAAATATCCGCGAGCAGACGCTGCCTGCCTCCGCGCCAATCGGCGACAGCACATTGGCCACGGCGGTGCTGGCGGTGACCCTGCCCGCGAACAGTGATCTGGATGCCAACGGCACCCCGGATGCGGACAACGATGCTGATGGCCTGATCAATGAAGATTTACCTCATGATAACCATTTCGACAATGCCCCCGGTATTGCAGGCATAGATGATGATGGTGACGGTTCCTTTGATGAGGGCGGCAGTATTTTTGATGATGACGAAGATGGCATTGAGAATGAAGACCCTTTAGACGGTATTGATAATGATGGAGATGGCAGTATTGATGAAGATACGCCTTCTGATATGAATGCTGATGCCTGCCCGGGTATCTGTGGTGTGGACGATGACAGCGATGGCGATATCGATGAGGGTGGCGATACAGGGGATGATGATGAACTCGGCAGTAGTTATGAAGACGCTTATGATCCTGTTGTCTTTTACCTGGATAACGGCACCCTGAAAGAACGCATGCCGGTGCCCTGGGACGCGAATAGCGATAGTCTGGTAACAGGCGCCGATTTTGTAACCTCCACCATTGCTGAGCAAGTCACTCGTTTTCGCGTGGAGCGTATTCCGCAATCCAATCTACGCTATCAACTCATCGATATAATCCTCGAACTCACCAGTCCGGTCACTGGCGAAGTAATCAGTTTGCAGGCCCAGATAAGGCTGGGAGGGGCATTGTGATGATGCTTCGCCTCCGGCAAAGCGGCTATATTCTGCTCCCGGTGATGCTCGCTGCCGTGCTCGTTGCCGCCGTCGCCTTCATGATGAATCATGAAGGCAGCATGGGCGCCAGAACGGTCAGTAACGCGCTGCAGGCGGAGCAGGCACGCTATGTGGCCGAGGCCGGGTTGCAGCATGGCCTGTGGCAAACCGAGCAACAGGGCTGTGGCCCCTATACCAATCTCACCAATCAGGTCCTGGGCAGCGACAGCTACACGACCAACCTGACCTCCGGTCTCGGTAGCAATACTAGCTACCCCATTTCGGTGGATCAGGACACCTGGATTGACAGCAATAAACCGGACGATAATCATGCCACAGATGGAAATCTCAGCATTCTCTTCGATAGCGGCAATATAAAGCGCCCGATCTACCGTTATGATCTCGCTTCCCTACCGGTAGATGCAGCCATTCTCTCCGCCACGGCCTGGTTTTATGTCAATAGTGAACATCCTGAAGGCTCGGTGGACATCCATGCGCTGACCACGGACTGGAACGAGGCCGATGCCAGTTGGGAGACCCTGGGCGGCAGTATGGACAGTGCGGTAGTGGCCAGCATTCCCACCCAGCCGGAAAAAGATGTCTGGGTTTCGGTCAACCTCACTGCACTTGTGCAGGCCTGGGTCAACGGCCAGCCCAACTATGGCATCACCCTCAACTCCGTTATCGAGACGGTCAATGGTGAATACGCCAGTCGCGAGGACAGTAAGCAGCCCTACCTGACGGTGATTGTCGGCACAGCGCCATCTTCCCGGCCACGCTAAAGTCGATCGGTACCCTGGCCAATGGTACAAGCCGCTCCATCACCCGTACTGATCTGAATCTATATCAACAGCCGTCAGGCATTTCAGCATCGCAACCTGCTGCGCTCGAAGCCATCGATGCCTATATCTGGGAATACAACAAAACGACCAATTACGGAATGGACGATGAAACCTGGGTCGCCACGGGTAACAATAACGATGCGCTTGCCTTGTTTAAGTTTAATCTGGGTCGCATACCGGCGGGCGCGCAGATTGTTGAGGCAACCTTGTCGGTGTATCACCGGGATGGCAACGACCCGGATGTGCCGATTACCGCACACCGCATCACCAATGCCTGGAGACGAAGATGAGGTGACCTGGGAAAAGCGCAAAAGCTTGCAGAACTGGGATACCCCGGGTGGTGATTTCGATCCAAACGCCGTCGCCACCACCCTGGTGGGGCCCGCACGACAAGATGCGCTATGAGTGGGAGCTGACCGACCTGGTGCAAGGTTGGCTTAGTGGCAGCTTATGGGAATTACGGGGTTGCGCTGCGCACAGTGGCACCCGGAATATTCGGTGAACGCTTCGATACCAGCGACCATGCGGATCCGACTCACCATCCGCGCCTGACCATCACTTACAGCTGCGCATGCGGTCAGGCCTGTATCGCACCCCAAGGTTCCGGCAAGATTGCGATGGTCGTGAACTGATCCGAGTTTAAGCATCAGAGCCGCACGATCAGGCCAAGAAAGATGCGATTCGAATCCTGGGGTTATACCGTTGACGACCCATGACGATAATTTGCTCTGGCTACTCGATTCCAGCAACTACGATGCGATCTATATTTCAGCAACTGCGAGCGACGCGCCCTGGTTGACGAGTTGAAATATGAGCCGATCGGCATCGTTTCTGAACTGGGTGAGCAGAATAATGATCTGGGATTCGCCGCCGGCGCCGCAGTGTCCGTCGGCACTGACATCACTATCATCGATGCCAGCCACGATATCACCCGAGCCATTCGCTGCCGGACCACTGAGGATAAAAACCGCCGACAGCCGCTTGACTGTCACCTCGGGCGCCGCCGCGTCCGGTGGCGCAGATCCTGGCCGATGTGGGAGGCGCCGGCAGCCTGGTTGCCCTGGATGAGGGTGCTGCACTGGGTGGTTATGGCGTTGGTGAATACGCGGCCGCCCGCCGAGTGATGCTGCCCCTGGGGCTGACCAGTAGTGATGATTGGCGTCATCTCAACAACAACGGCCTGCTGATCGTGCAGCGCGCCATCGAATGGGCGATGAACAAGGCATCTCCGGTGTCCGCCGGTTCAAGTCTCTGGCTCTCGACCCTGGACGATGTCTACCGGCAGCGGTGCCCGGGACTGGATGCCTGGGCCGACGGTGAGGTTATCGCATTTGCCGATCCGAATCTTGCCTTGGAGCCCGGCACCACCGCTGGCACTTTCTCTTCAATCGTAAATCTCGACGATTTCGGTAACGGGGCGGATATCGATGCTTTGCACTATGTGGGCAGCGCTATCACCGTCGGCAGCAGCAAACAGTGTGGGTCTGCTGGCTGGTGACCTGCTGCTCTCAACCGCCGATAATGAAACCCTGACCAGTCTGAATTCACTCTCGGTAAATGACGAGGATGTGTTTGTGTTCCGGCCCGCTACTGCCGGGGACTATAGCTCGGGTACATTCATCTTCCTGATCGACGGTTCGCTGGTGCACGGTGAATCCGATACGGTCGGCATCTCCCTGGTTGAAAAAGACACGACAGTGGGTGATCGTACCCTGGCGAAGGGGGCGTTCATCATGGCCATCACCAACCGCCGGGATGTCCTTCTGTTTGCCGCCAGCGAGGTGGGCCTCAATACAACCTCCGGAACTATGAACGAATTCATTGATGGTACAGCGCTCAACTTCGGCAGCGAGATTCGTGGCATGGAGCTGGTGGAAGATGAGATCACCCTGGGTGGACATACCATTCCCGCCGGCAGCATTCTGCTGACCCTGAACAACGATGGCTCCACGGTTGGCGATAATAGTGTTGCAGTGAACAGCGAAGATATCTTCTATCTGACGGTGACCCAGACCGGCTCCAGTCCAGTGGCCGACGCCACCCTGCTGCTCGATGGCGGTGATGTCAATCTCGATTCCAGTCAGGAGCATCTGCAGGCCCTGACCCTGACCAGCAAGGTTTCAGCCGAGGCTGTAAAAAGCCCCATTGCCCACTGGAAACTGGATGAGACCAGCGGCACAACCGCAGTGGATTCAGTCGGTGGGCATGATGGCACTCTGATTAACATGTCCCCCGACTGGGTTGCTGGCAAAATTGATGGGGGTTTATTGTTCGATGGGAATAATGACTATATCGATTTAAGTTCGATGAATCCAATGTCCTATGACGATTTTACAGTCAGCGCTTGGTATAAGTCAGCAGATTCGAGCGTTAGCGATGACGAATACATTTTTGAGCATAATGAAAATTGGGTAGACGAAGTGACCTTTGGACCTACGGACGACGGGACCGATGACAGGTTAAGATTCGGTTTCTCTAGCGGCGGCGCTGGTACTTGGGATCCTCACTACGGTACTTCAGACATTGTTGATCAACAATGGCACCACGTGGTTGGGGTGAGATCCAGCGGCAGAATAAAACTTTATGTCGATGGCGTAGAAGAAACGGATGAGGCAGATGCGCATGCAGGCCTAACAATTACTATTGATGGCGACGGACCATTCATTGGTGACCTACCCGGAAACACCGAACAAGTCCACGGCATACTTGATGACGTTCGTTTGTATGACCAAGCTTTGACCGCTGCAGAGATATCGGACTTATTCACTGCGGGCGGTGGCGGCGGTGGTTCGACCCCGGACCCAACTCCGGTCGACGATGCCTGCAACGGCACCTATCGGGATGAGTTCGATGCGATAAACTTTTCCGGCAGCGACGGCACTCTGGACTGGAGCAGCAGCCCCTGGGCGGAGGTCGGCGAGGATGATGACGCCGACAGCGGCGATGTGCGGATCATGTACGATCAGAGTAACTACCAGTTACGCATCCGTGACAATGATAATGATGGCGAAGGGGTGGAACGGGTGGCGGATTTGAGCGGGGCGACCACCGCCACATTGACCTTTGACTACCGCCGCATGGGTCTGGACAAGAGTAGTGATTATGTGGCGGTCTATCTCTCGGCAACCGGCACCTCTGGGCCATGGACCATTGTGGATTACCTTGGCACATCCAATGACTCGAGCTACCAGAGCTACAGCCGCGATATCAGTGAATATATCTCCGCCGAGTCTGCCATCCGGCTGCGCAGTTCCGCCAGTATGGGGCCACTCGATACCGTGTGGTTCGACAATATTCAGATTCGAGTGCAGCCCCTGAGAGTTTTTGTGCGCTCTGCGTATCCGTCAACTATTCTTTAGTTTTAGTCCGGCTTGACGCTATTAGGGTTGATACACAGCCTCCAGGATAATCACTATGCCAACCGTCTGGGAAAAGGTCACCGCCAACGCCAAGCTGATTTCACTGCCGGATGTCTATTTCAGGCTCAAGGATATCCTGGATGACTCCGATTACAATATGGCGGATGTGGCGGCGGTGATCAGTCATGATCCGGCCATGAGCGCCAGGCTGCTGCGCCTGGTGAACAGCGCCTATTTTGGCCTGGCGGCCAAGATCGACACGGTGAACCGGGCGGTCAGCATGCTGGGCACCCAGCAGGTGCATGACCTGGTGCTGGCTGCATCGGTCGCCCAGACCTTCGAGGGCATCGACAACCAGGTGATGGATATGGGGCGTTACTGGGAGAAGAGCGTGTTTTGCGCCATTGCCTGCAAGGAACTGGCGGTGAAATGCAATGTGCTGGACAGTGAGCGTGTGTTCGTTGCCGGTCTGCTGCGGGATATCGGCCATCTGATCATGTTTCAGACAGTGCCTGCCCAGATCCAGCAGGCCATGCAACACTCCCGCAGACAGGGTGTGCCGCTTTACAAGGTGGAGCGGGTGCTGCTCGGCATCGATTTCGCCAAGGTGGGTGGCGCACTGATGCGGCAGTGGAATCTGCCCCGCAGCCTGTGGGAGCCCACCGAGTTTCATGTCGAACCTGCGCTGGCGCAGGAGTTCCCCCTGATCACCGTCGCTGGTGAGCATCGCTGCGGCGCTCACTGATGCGGTGCAGGATGAGCGTGATGTTGCGGCATGCATCAATCGACTGGCGCCCTGTGTCTGGCAGTCGACCGCGCTTACCACGGAACAGTGCCTGGATATTCCGGAGCGGGTGGAAAAACAACTCCCGGCAGTGATCAACCTGATTTTTCCCTCACAGAACCAGGCAAGAGCCTGATTTCAGGCTTAAATCTGAATTCACCGGGTGCGCGCGGCGCACCCTGCATTCCAGCACATTCGGGATGCAGATTGTGTATCGCACGCCTCTGTCGATAACGCTAATTAATCAACAGGTTATCATTCCAGCAAGCCGCTTTGTCATGGCTGCGCACTGTAAAGAATTCCTTTCCCCAGCCGATAGTTCTGCCGACCAATAAAAAGAACTATGAGGCTTGACTGAAACAATGGCGTTGTTACAGAAAACATCATTTGAACTGGGTGAACTCTGGTCTTTGACCCGCTTTGATGCGGCGGAATTATCAGCGTATGCGGAATCGATGATGTTTGCGGATACCCGCAAGGGTGTAGTGATGCTCGGCATGGTATCGCTGCTGTTGCTTGCCTCATCTGCCATCGTATATGCGATTCTCGGCTTTGCGCCACTTTACATCTACTCCTGTGGCGTCCTGGCGGCGCTGTCGATACATGTTGTGATCTCCGCACACGCTGTTGAAGAACCCAGGGTGCTTTATCTGCTGGGTATCACGCTGCTGGTGGTCAATGGGGTGGCGTTTGTGCTGCTCGCCCACTACAGCGGCACGTTCAATACGGCGCTCGTCGCCAGCGTGGTTTTTTTGTTTCTGGTGATGCCGCTGGTGCCCTGGGGGCTGCGCGAGGCATTGCTGATCGTTACGCTGGTGTACGGTCTGTTTACCCTTTCGACCTTGAGCGTTCAGGGCCGTTTTGAGACAGACACCCTGTTGATGCTGCAGTTTGCCATGCTCGGTGCGGGTATGACGACGCTGACGGTCATCGTGCGAAATATTCTGGTGCGCAGGGGGGATATAAAAACGCGTTATGAGTTGGAAAAGGCGCGTAACAGGATGGCGATGCTGTCGCTCAGGGATCCTTTGACCGGGGCCTGGAACCGGCGTTTTCTGGATGAAAAATTTCCTGCTATGCGCGCTGCATGCGAACCAGAGTAAACAGCAACTGCACTTCGCATTACTCGATATCGATGATTTCAAGCGCTTGAATGACAGTCGCGGACACGATTTTGGTGATCTGGTGCTGTGCCGGCTGGTCGCCGTTTATTCAGAGCTGTTGTCGGACAACGAACATCTGGTGCGGATGGGGGGCGATGAGTTTCTGCTGATCCTGTCCTGCACAGATCCTGTGGCCGTGGCTGAGCAGGGTGCGGTGCTGTTAGGTGCTGATCCACAGTTGTCTAGCGAAGGTTCCGACCTGCAGGTGCATGTGTGTGTGGGATTGGTCACCGTCCAGCCTGATTCTGGCGCTTTCTTTGGACATGATCTATCGCCAGGCGGATCAGGCGCTTTATCAGGCAAAGCAGGCTAAAGGAGCAGGGCGTGCAACCCGGTCTGGTTGTCGTAGCGGTTGGGGGCTGAGTCATGTTACTGGTAAGCGATTTTTTAGCGAGGGTTGCAAAACCCATGGCAAAGGCAGTCAAAGTCGGTCCCATCGGATTGGATTTCGGCATGGATTCGATCAACCTCTGTCAATTGAAGGCGCTGCCGGATAACAAGTATTCAGTGATAGCCAAGGCTTCCCTGCCATTCAGCGGCTCACTCAACGAGTTGATGCTGTCCCCAAAAAACTTGAAGAAGCTGTTGTCACAAACACTGAAACAAAACGGCTTCATCGGCAAACAGGTGGTTGCGGTAATGCCGTCTGACAAATTGAAAATCACCCCGGTGACATATAAATCCAATGTGCAGAGTGTCGATGAGGAGATCCTTAAGATGCTGAGCAGCCGTTTGGAAGGGGATGTGAGCGACTATCTGATCGACTATCTGCCGGTGCGTTCCAATCCAGGGGATGAAGAACATCTGGTGCTGGCAGCCATTGCACGGCGGAATGAAGTTATGGATTACCTTCAGGTCCTGAATCAATCAGGGCTTTCAGTGGCCAGCCTGGATATAGGCCCGGCGGCGCTGAGACGCCTGATTTGTTCTCTGTATGACGGTAAGGAAGCTGAGACCATTCTGGTGATCAACGCCGGCATCGCCAGGAGTTATCTGACGATTATCTCGGGTCGAAGACTGCTGTTTGATCAGCCGGTCTCCTTTGGTGAACAGATGTTGGTGGAAAGCCTCTCCAGTTCCCTGGAAATGCCGCTGGATGTCTGCCGGGATCTGATGCTGCGCCACGGCTTCAATAAACCTGACGGCCCTCAGGCACAGGTTGATTCAAGCAGCGACGGTGACATTTCTCAAACGCTGCTGGAAATCATCAAGCCCAGTTTTATCAAGCTGATCGAGGAGATCAACCGGGTGTTGATCTATACCGCTTCAGAGACCCATGGCAGCCCTGTCAGCAAGATATGCCTGCTTGGCAGCATTGCCCGCTGGTCTGGTGCAGATCGGTTGCTGCGCGAGCTGATCAATATTCCCCTGTCATCCAAACAGCCCGGGTTTGCAGATATTTTTCAAGATGCTACAGGTGACAGCGTGAGCTGGTCCAAACGGATCCCGGAATTTGCCATTGCGACAGGCCTGGCTTTGCGGGGGATAACAGCTCATGAGTGAGATTGATCTGATACCCGAAGCCTATCGCAAACACCTGCTTTTCACCCGCTGGATGAAAAAGTCATTCGCCGGCCTGGGCCTGCTAACCATCGTAGTTGTCGGGGCTTCTCTGTTTCTGAGAAACGAAACTCAACAGATCGATCTGCAATTGAAGCAGCTGCAGTCACAAAAGGCGATTACGACCCAGCAACGGAATGAACTGGAAAAACTCAACGCCCGTAAAAAAGATTTGTCCCAGCAGTTGGCTTTACTGGCGGGTCTGCGCAGTGGCTCCGCCGCGCAGCAGATGTTTGTCACCATCGACAGAGCCATCACGGCAAGCAATATCTGGTTTACCAACTGGAGTTTTCGTCGCGCCGGTACAGCGACCGATCAGCCCCTGAATACGGTCAATACAGGTTATTTTGTCGTCATTCAGAATGCAGATAAAAAGGTTGAAGAGACCTGGAAGATCGAGACCCATATGACGATTCAGGGACAGGCGCTTGACCATGCCGCGCTTTCAGGCTTCGTTTCAAATCTGATAAATCAGCCTGAAATACAGCGAGTGCGTGTGGTCAGAACAGCTCTGGTGACTATGAATAGCCATAAGCTGGTCAATTTCAGTCTCGATATTGTTGTTGCAGATGGCCAGTCAGGAGTGAATGGCTGATGCAGGATTTTTTTGAAACTGCAGAACCCAGGTTGGTGGCCATGTTGCTGGGCGCCATGCTGTTGCTGATCGGCGCCATACAGGTCACCTATCTGCTATGGCCGCAGATCAAGCAATTCAATGCCGTCAGCAAGAGCCATGCTGTGCTGTTGGGGGTGGTAAACAACAGTGAGGGTCTTGACCAGCAACTTGGCAAGGCGCAATCAGAGGTTCAAACACTGGCGCGGCAACTGCATGGCGACATGGCCGGACTGCCTGCAAAACAGATGGAGTCCTACATCATCGGCCGCTTGCAGAAGGTCTCCTGGGACACGGGTGTGGAGCTGATCAGTGTCAAGCCGGGTGATGGACAGAAGGTACAGATGTTCCAGGAAAGCCTGTTCGATGTGGAACTGCATGCCGCGCTATTTCGATTTTTTCAATTGGCTGCGGACGATTGGTCAGGAATTGGGTTTCATTGTGATCAAAAAATATGACATCCAACCCCAGGGCAGTGAACTGTCAGATCCAAAACTCAAGATTGTTTTAACCATGGTCTCATATCGTATGGTGAAGTCATGATGCGGCTGCGGCAATTCAGATATTGGGCGCTCCTGCTGATCACCGGCTGCGCGATTAACGCAGTTGCCGATGATGTTTCCATGACCCTGGCATACAACCCGTTTTCCAAACCCGCGATGCTCGCTGTTCCTGCTGAAAAAGCCGCCAAGCAAGAGGAAGTCGTGGCACAAACCATTGCGCCGCAACTCACTGCCACGCTGGTTTCCGCACATGCGCCGTTGGTGATTGTGGGGGGGGAGATGCTGGGTATTGGCGACGAGATCGACGGCTATCGTCTGTTGACCGTGGAAGAAGGCAGCGCGGTTTTTCAGAAAAACGCCAAGCGTCATACATTTGTGTTGGATGGTAATGGAGTGGATGTTGAATAACTCAGGCTGCAGCAGAAAATTACATCAAGTAATCGGGCTCTGCCTGATGTTGGTATTGACTATTCTTGCCTCATCACCTCATGCAGAGAGTAACAGGATCTCGATCTCTCTCGAAGATGTCGAGATTCAAAAAGTCATGCGCATGCTGTCCAAGCAGCAACGGTTGAATATCTTTGTCTCGGAGGGTGTTGATGGCAAGGTGTCGATCAACCTGTATGACATGGAGGTGGTCGATGCCATCCGAGTCGATCAGCGCTGCGGCAGGCTATGCAGTTGAAGAGCGCAATGGCAGTTATTTTATTGTCGAGCGGGATGAGGTGGGTAAGTACAACCACTCCGGCCTGACCCAGGTACGCTCATTCAAGGTTCAGTATACGCAAGCCTCGCAGGTTGAGGCTATCTTGAAAAACTATCTCTCCAGCTTTGGCAAGATTACCACCCTTAATGACCGGGGGGTGTTGATCGTGGAGGATCAACCCGCGTATCTCGCCAAGATTGAATCACTGCTGTCTGAGATCGACCGGGAACCCAAACAGATTCTGATCGAGGCGAAGATTCTCGAGGTGACGCTGACAGACAGTGAGTCCTTCGGCCTGGATTGGAGCAAGTTCTTTACCAGTAGCGATGGGGAAGGGAGTTTCGGAATTCAGAATCTTGCCACCACCACCAGTCCCGGATTGTTCTTCGAATACCTGAGTCAGGATTTTGAACTCGCACTCAATGCACTGAAAGAGCGTGGGCGGCTGAGAACCCTGTCGACGCCGAAACTATTGGCAATGGAGGATCGTACGGCAGAGACCGTGGTCGGCACCCGGCTCGGCTTTCGTGTCACTACCACGATCAATCAGGTGACTTCGGAGAGCATTGAATTTCTTGAAACCGGCATCATTCTCAAAGTGACGCCGTCGGTGGATCGGGAGGGAAAGATCCTGCTCGATATCCACCCTGAAGTGAGTGACGGGTCGGTCTCTGATGACGGTATCCCTTCCAAGACCACAACCCAGCTCTCCACCCGCATGCTGGTGCCGAATGGACAGACGGTTTTTCTGGGAGGGCTGATCAAACAGAACACCAACGAGAGCCGGGAAGGGGTTCCGCTGTTGGGTGATCTGCCGGGTGTGGGGTCGCTCTTTTCCAATCGATCAAAAAGTCTCACGGCTACCGAGATCGTGGTATTGATAACCCCTAAAATCGTCAATTTCCGCGTCCCTGAATGGAGTGACCAGAGTGTAAAGCAGACCAGGACTGTTGAGCGAATACTCAACAGAGAGAAAGCTCATGCGGAAAAAAAGGTGAATCAATTAATGGATAGCAAGGAGGCGACATTTGATGATTCCGCAGAGAATCAGTCATCCCGGCAGGAAACTCCATGGATACTGGATCTTGATTTTTGAGGTTTACAGACTTATTGGTTGAAGGGGGCGCAGATGAGTGACATGAATGTTGACTACAAGGCACTGTTCCAAGAACAGTCACTGCTGGGCGCCGACTTTTGGCTGCATTTGATCGCCGGAGTGGTGCTTTTCTGTCTTACTTTATGGGTCGGCTGGCTTATTATTGGATTACTTTTGGGCCTCGATGAGCATCGGCATATTCATCCTGCTGTATGCCTTGAAAAGGATGCACGATATCTCCATGGAAAAAAACCATTCTGAGCAAGGTCACTCAGGAGGTGAGGGAAGAGGCGGAAGACATATGGATTCGACGGTGAAGTGGCGGAATCGATGATTGAGGAAGCGCTGAATATCCTGGCCAATGCGGCTGCCAATCAGCAGGTCAGATAGCCACTGCGAATTGCTCTTCGAATAATGCTTCTCATATACGAGGTTGGAAGCATCCGACGGAGGTTATGGCAATGACTCAAACAGAGGAGGGTTAACCTTTCTTGAACAGCCGTTCCTTCTCTCTTTTCCAGTCCCGGTCTCTGTCATCAGCGCGTTTGTCATGCTGTTTTTTACCTTTGGCCAGGCCGATCTCCAGCTTTGCGTAGCCTTTTTTCCAATACATTGCAGTGGGCACCAGGGTATAACCCTTGCGTTCCACCAGGCCGATCAGGTTGTTCAGTTCGCGGCGGTGGAGCAGCAGTTTACGGGTCCGGGTCGGATCCGCTGTGATATGCGTGGATGCAGTCGAGAGGGGCAGGATGTGCGCCCCAAACAGAAATGCCTCGCCGTTCTTGACGGTGACATAGCTCTCTTTGATCTGGACGCGGCCTTCGCGCAGGCTTTTGACCTCCCAGCCCTGCAGCGCGAGTCCGGCTTCAAAACGATCCTCGATGAAGAAGTCGTGGCCGGCCTTTTTGTTGAGGGCGATGGTCGAGCCGCTGGATTTTGCTTTTTTTGATTTCTTTGCCATCCGTACATTCTAAACGGCAGCGGATGTCGCGGCCAGCCTTGCCTTGTTATGTCGATTGAATTTACGCAGAATAGACAAATTTTACAGGTTTCACAGGGGATTCAAGAGCGGATCATGACAGACAAGAAATCTATTCACGGTCAATGGTCATCTCGTCTGGTCTTTATTCTTGCGGCGACGGGTTCCGCTGTGGGACTGGGCAATATCTGGAAGTTCCCCTATATCTCAGGTGAAAACGGCGGCGGCGCCTTTGTCGCGGTCTACCTGTTGTGTATTGCCGCAATCGGCGTACCGATCATGATGGCGGAGATCATGCTGGGGCGGCGTGGACGCCAGAGCCCGATCAACACCATGACCAGCCTGGCAAAAGAAGCACAGGCTAGCTCCATCTGGTCTATCGTCGGCTGGAGTGGGGTACTGGCCGGGTTTTTCATTCTTTCTTACTACAGTGTGATCGCCGGCTGGGCCCTGGCCTATGTGCTGCGGTCGGCTGCCGGGGTATTCAACGGCATTGATACCGTTGGGGTGCAGGCGGTATTCAATGATCTGGTAGGTGATCCGGAGCGTTTATTGGCCTGGCACAGCCTGTTCATGCTGATGAGCATGACCGTGGTGGCGCGCGGGGTGCGCGCCGGACTGGAAAAGGCGGTGACCTATTTGATGCCGGCGCTGTTTGTCCTGCTGATCGTGATGGTCGGCTACGCCATGAATACCGGGTATTTCACCCAGGGCCTGGAGTTTCTGTTCCAGCCGGATTTCACCAAAGTATTCTATCAATGTGAATCCGTGGCGGGCATAGAGCAGTGTGAACTGAGTGGCAGCCCGGTGCTGGTTGCGCTAGGTCATGCCTTCTTCACCCTCAGTCTGGGGATGGGCGCCATCATGGTTTATGGCTCTTATATGCCGAAGAAGACCTCCATTGCCCGCTCCGCCATGCTGATCGCGTTTCTCGATACCCTGGTAGCGCTGCTGGCTGGGATGGCGATCTTCCCGATCGTGTTCGCCAATGGACTCGAACCTGGAGCCGGTCCCGGGTTGATCTTCCAGACACTGCCGATTGCTTTTGGCGCGATGCCCGCAGGCCAGCTGTTCGGCACGATGTTTTTCGTGCTGCTGGTGTTTGCCGCCTGGACTTCAGCAATTTCACTGATTGAACCGGCAGTGGCCTGGCTGGTGGAGAATCGGGGCATGAGCCGCATCCGCGCCGCCGCCTGGATTGGCTTGACTACCTGGGTACTGGGGCTTGGCAGTATCTTCTCCTTCAATCTCTGGTCAGGGGAGGAGTACAAGCTGTTCGGCATGACCTTCTTCGACCTGCTGGACTACCTGGCGGCTAACATCATGCTGCCGCTGGGTGGTCTGTTGATTGCGCTGTTTGCCGGTTGGGTGATGACCTCTGAGTCGAGCAGGGACGAGTTTGCCATGCGGGGTTTTGGCTATCACCTCTGGCGGGTATTGATCCGTTTTATCTCACCACTGGCCGTTGTGCTGGTATTCCTGCATGCCATTGGAATCATCTGATCGTGCCGATTGTCACTAAAAGCGCCCTAGTCCATCACTCTGCGGCGGAGATGTATAATCTGGTAAGTGACTTTGAGGCCTATCCGAATTTCCTGCCCTGGTGCAGTGACAGTAAGCTGCTCTCGCGCACCGAGACAGAGATCTGTGGCGAACTGGAAGTCTCGCGGATAGGCATCAAGCAACGCTTCTCCACCTGCAATACCCTGCAGGAGAATGAACGCATGGACATCGTGCTGAAAGATGGACCATTCCGTAAGCTGGAAGGCGGATGGGTGTTCACCCCGCTCAAGGCGGACGCCAGTAAGGTCGAACTGGTGCTTGAGTTCGAGTTCTCCAATAAATTGATCGATACGGCCTTTGGCAAGGTTTTCGGGCATATCGCCAACACCCTGGTAGAGGCTTTCTGTAAACGGGCGGACGAGGTTTACCGTGACTGAAACAAAGATTCGGGTCGAGGTCGCCTATGGCAGGCTGGATGAGCAGGTTATTCTGGAAGTGGAAGCCGAATCGGGACTTACCGTCGGTGAGGCAGTGGAGAGGTCCGGGATACTGCAGCGATTTCCAGAGATTGATTTGGCCCAGAACAAGCTCGGGGTATTCGGCAAAGTAACGAAGCTGGATGCGAAACTCAATCCAGGCGACCGGGTGGAGATCTACCGCCCGCTGATCGCGGATCCCAAGGAGCAGCGGAAAAAACGCGCGGCGGAAGGCAAGCAGATGAAAAAGGGTGAAAAATGACCGAATGTCCAGTGGACATTCGCAGCATTTTGAACGACCGGGCAGGCCGTTCCTGGGCTTCCTGCCCCCAAGGCATTTGTGCATCCTTGCACGACAGATATCCGGGCTGGAGGGTAATTGAAATCGTCGAAGTCTCGCCACGGATGGCAGTGATGGAATAGCTTATCGGCAGCAGACTTGCGACCGAATGTCCAGTGGACATTCACAGCTTTTGCACGGCTGCCTTGTGAAAAATATCCAGGTTGCGCGATGCGCACCCTGAACGCAGCTTTTTTCAGTCATCCAGGTCAATGCCGATGGTCCCCAAAGCCCGCTCGATGATGCCTTTGTCGCCATCGTAGTCCGGTACGCTAACCACTATCTCTTTTTTATCCTTCAGTGACTCGAGATTTTCGGCAGGTTGGATATCGCTCTGATAGCTGATCAGGGTGTCGCCCTCGAACAGCAGGCTGAATTGCTTGATTTCCAGCGGCGCATTGCGCTTTTTCATGGTGAACAGGTAATCCCAGCGGTCCTGATGAAATACGTCCCTCAGCAGCGGGGTGCCCAGCAAAAAGCGGACCTGCCGTTTGGACATGCCTGTTTTGAGTTCCGCCACCATCTCCGGGGTGATGATATTTCCCTGTTGGATTTCTGGTGTGTGCACCACTGAAAAGTCTCTCCAGCTCGAACACCCGGCAAGTCCGATGGACAAGCCGGCAACAAGTGGGATGAGAATCTTTTTTATTCTGAGTACAATCTGTGACATCCGGAAATTCTACCCTAATCGGCAGTGCTGCAACCAGGTTTTCCTGCACGGCTGTTAAATCATTCAAGGCGGAGAGCGGTATTGGATAATCAGGAAATCAGAAAGGCGGGACTTAAAGTAACCCTGCCGCGTGTCAAAATCCTTGAATTGCTTGAAAGTAGTGCTCAGCGCCATGTCAGTGCTGAAGACGTGTACAAGATTCTGCTGGAGAACGATGAGGAGATCGGACTGGCCACCGTCTACCGGGTATTGACCCAGTTTGAGGCTGCCGGACTGGTGACCCGGCATAATTTCGAGGGGGGGCATGCGGTATTCGAACTTGACCGGGGTGAGCATCATGACCATATCGTCTGCATGACCTGCGGCAAGGTTGAGGAGTTCATGGATGCGGTTATTGAAAAACGCCAAAAGGAGATCGCTGAAGCGCATGGCTTCGAGATGGATGACCATTCACTGATCATCTATGGGCGCTGCAATAATCCAAAATGCCCGGGACGACGGAGCAAGGATTGATCGGGTTGGTCAATCGGCCGTGGCCGCCATTTCGATCATTTCCGAGGCGTGGGCCAGGGTCTGTTCGGTAATCTCCACGCCCCCCAGCATGCGCGCGATCTCATTCACCCGCTGAGTCTCGTTGAGGCGTGTGATATGGGTGTGGGTCTGTTTCCCGCGAGTGCTTTTAGTGACCTGCAGATGCTGTAAAGCCTGGGCCGCAACCTGCGGCAGATGAGTCACACAAAGGATCTGCCGGGTGTCACCCAGTCTGCGCAGCATCTGCCCGACGATCTCGGCAACCCCGCCGCCGATCCCCACATCCACCTCATCGAACACCAGGGTGGGTGTCTTGCCATAGCGGATCGTAGCCACCTGGATTGCCAGGCTGATACGTGAAAGTTCGCCGCCGGATGCCACCTTGCTCAGGGGCTGCAGCGGCATGCCGGGATTGGCCGAGACCATAAACTCGACCAGTTCCAGGCCGGCTTTGCCGGCATCCGCCTCTGCCACCGGTTTGAGTTGCACGCCGAAAACCCCGCCTGGCATGCCGAGTTGCTGCATCGCCTGGCTGATCTCTTTGCTGAGCCGTTGTCCTGCGGCCTGCCGCTTTTTGCTGAGTAAGCGAGCCTGCTTGAGGAACTCGTCCCATTCGGTTGCTACCTGATTTTCGAGTGCCTCCAGGGTCTCATCGGCGTTCTCCAGCTGCTCCAGTTCCTGTTCGATCCGCAACAAACGCTCAGGCAGCTCCGCAGGCTTGATGCGGTATTTTCGCGCCAGATCATGGATCAGCTCGAGACGTTGCTCAACCTCCTGTAATCCGGCCGGGTCGAGTTCCAGGCCGTTGAGGTAATCTCTCAGGAAGGAGAGGGCTTCATCGACCTGGATCAGGGCGTTATCCAGCATCTCTCTTGGTTCCGCCAGGGTCTCATCCAGCTCCTCCAGATCAGTGAGCCGTTCTACAAGTTTTACCAACAGGCCGCGCACCGAGGGTTCGGCCTCGTCCAGCCCATGCAGGACCTCGCCACCGCCACTCTGCAGCTGTTCAAGATGGCTGAGTCGTTTGTGATCCTGATTCAGCGTCTCCAGCTCATCCTGGTGCAGATTCAGCGCCGTCAGTTCGTTGGTCTGAAAGCGCAACAGATCGAGGCGGGAGGCGCGCTCCGCAGCGGCGCTGCTGAGTTCGTCCAGTTGTTGCCGGTGTTTGAGATAACCCTTGAAACTTTCCGCTACCCGCTCCGCCAGGGCGCGATTGTCGCCATAGGCATCCAGCAGTTGACGCTGATGCTGGCGGCTCAACAAGGATTGATGAGCGTGCTGGCCGTGTATCTCCACCAGCAGATTACCCAGTTCCTGCACCTGTTGCAGTGGCACGGGGCGGCCATTGATAAAGGCGCGTGAACGTCCCTCGCGGGACAGGATGCGGCGAATCAGGCAGTCCTTGCCTTCGTCCAGGGCCTGGGTTTCAAGCCAGGCCTGGGCTGCCGGATGGTTGGATATGTCGAAACCGGCGGAGACTTCGGCGCGCGCCGCGTCGCTGCGGATCATGCCGTTGTCCGCCCGGTCACCCAGCGCCAGTCCCAGGGCGTCAATGAGAATCGATTTGCCGGCCCCGGTTTCACCGGTAAGGACGCTCAGCCCAGGGCTGAGTTCCAGCTCCTGGGCTGAGACAATGGCCAGATCGCGGATATGCAGTTGAGTCAGCATTAGGGCCTGTTAACTCTCCCGGAGGGGGCCAATTTTTCCCAGGTCCGCGTTGACCTTTCGCTTATGCAGGGCAAGTAGAGGACGCTCAGTGCTCCTTGTCCTGTAAAAAAATGGCCGCCGTCGATGGTTGTCCGCATAGTGTTAACAGGCCCTAGTAGTTCGGGTATTTGCCCCAGCCCAGTTTGGCGCGCAGCGTGCTGTAGTAGTCATGCCCCTGGGGGTGAATCAGGCGCACCCGGTTTTCATCCTTGCGGATGCGGATGATCTCACCTTCCATCACCGGCAGGGTCACCTGGCCATCGCAGGTGAGTTGCACCCCTTCCGCATGCTCCCGGGCGAGATGGATCTCGATTTCGGATTCACCATCCACCACGATGGGGCGGTTACTCAAGGTATGCGGGCAGATAGGCACCAGCAGCAGTGCATTCAATGAAGGATACATCAGCGGTCCTCCACCGGATAAGGCGTATGCGGTGGATCCGGTGGGAGTGGATACGATCAGACCGTCAGAGCGTTGACCATTCACCAGTTGACCATTGATGTAGGTCTCGAACTCGATCATCCGGGCGATGTTCCATTTGTGCAGCACAATGTCGTTGAAGGCGCGGACGCCGCCATTGGTTTTCGACTCATCACCCATGTTCAGACGCAACAGAAAGCGTTCTTCCTCCTCGTAGTAACCGGCCAGGATCTGATCCAGTCTGGGCCTTATCTCAGCCGGTGAAATGTCGGTGAGAAAGCCCAGGCGACCCAGGTTGATGCCCAGCAGAGGGGTGTCATGCAGCGCAAGGGAGCGGGCGGTATGCAACATGGTGCCATCCCCGCCCACTACGATGATCAGGTCGCTCTGACAGGGCAGCTCCGTCTCGGAGGCGCTGGGCAGAGACTGATTGCCCAGCAGCCGGCAGATTGCGTCTTCCAGCAGCACGTCCTTACCCAGTTCATCGAGATACTCACACAGCTGACGAATGGTCTCTTTGACGGCGGGGTCTCCGTGCTTGCCGATGAGACCGATACGTTGAAAAGGTGCGGGCATTGATCAGGGTTCCGACTGGCTGATTTCGGGCGTAAATGGTTGGATCAATCTGGTCTGGACAATTATGGGCAAAGCTGACGCTCCTTCAAGCAGTTTATGCCGACTACAACACGCACCTGACACAGGCCCTAGCTTAGCTAATTCAACTGTGCACAACAACGCAGATGACTGCGCCGGGCTATGCCTGTGCTGCGTTACTGTCATGGGGAGAGGGCCTGCCCGGCCTGCATACTGAGCCTGATGTTGATCTATCTGGTCGATCTGCACCAGGAAAATAATCGCTTAAAAATGGACTTGTCTGCCGGCGGCATCAAATCCAGACGTCCATCCGGAGTGGGCTTGCTTGACTGCACCGAGTCCAGTTGCTAATTTCAGTGTATTGTCACTCTTCATGTTAGAGTGCTAAAAGCTGAATCACGGAGCCGAGTTGTCCAGCAGCAAAAACATCAGCGAAAACAAGGTCAGTGAACGGGCCCAGCACTTTCTCAAGGTGCTGGTCGAGCGCTATATACGTGATGGTCAGCCGGTAGGTTCCCGCACTCTGGCCAAGGACGCCGGTCTGGAGCTGAGTCCCGCCACTATCCGTAATGTGATGTCGGATCTTGAGGATCTGGGGCTGGTTTCGTCCCCGCATACCTCTGCGGGGCGGATTCCCACCGTGACAGGCTTTCGTATGTTTATCGATTCGCTGCTCACAGTACAGGACCTGAAGGCGCGGGAGGTGGAACAGATTCGCAGTAATCTATTGAAAAGCTCCGATCCGGCGATCATTTTACAATCCGCGTCCCAACTGCTCTCCGGTGTCACGCATATGGCCGGCATAGTCACTGTCCCCCGACGTGAGCGCACTACATTTCGCCAGATTGAATTTCTACCACTCTCCGGTCGCCGTGTACTGGCGATTCTGGTGACGGACAATGGTGAAGTACACAACCGTATTCTGCACACTCATCGTGACTTCAGCCGCAACGAGCTCGATCAGGCCGCCAACTTTCTGAATCACTCCTTTTCGGGTCAGGATATGGGAACGGTGCGTCAGCGTGTCCTGGAGGAGTTGAATGAAGCGCGTGAGCATTTCGACCAGACTATGGCCCAGGCCCTTGAAATGGCAGGGGAAGTGGTGGATGTCAGTGAGTCCAAGGAAGATTGTGTGATCGCCGGACAGACCAATCTCATGGAATTCACCGACCTCGCCAGTCTCGGGCAACTGCGCAAGCTGTTTGACGCCTTTACTGAAAAAAGGGAGATTCTGCATCTGCTCGATCAGTTTCAGCATGCCCAGGGCGTACAGATATTTATCGGTGACGAATCCGGCTATCAGCTATTGAATGGCTGCTCAATGGTCACGGCGCCCTACCAGGTGGATGATCAGATTGTCGGATTGCTGGGTGTCATTGGCCCAACCCGTATGCATTATGGACGGGTGATACCGATCGTTGATGTAACCGCAAAAATTTTAAGCGCAGCCTTGAAAAATCAATAATCGTCCCCACCTGCCCTTAATGTACCTGGTCACCGACACTGCATCACGGCAAATGCTGCATAGGCGCGCTGCCGACAGTCGAGATCATTCGTAATTAAACAATCCGAGGTTAATGAAGTGATGGATAAGGATAAGCCGGAACAACCGGTAGAACCCCAAGATGAGATTACTGAAACAGAAACGCTGGATGGCACGAGTGAAGGGGAAGCCGCACAGGGTGCAGAAGCCACCGGAGAGGATTTGAGCCGGCTGCTGGAAGACGCCAGAAACAAGGCGGATGACAACTGGAACCAGCTGATCAGGGCCAAGGCGGAACTGGATAATCTGCGAAAGCGTACGCAAAGGGATCTCGAGAACGCACATAAATTTGCTACTGAGAAATTTTCCCAGGACCTGCTGCAGGTGTGGGATAGCCTCGAATTGGGACACCAGGCTGCGCAGGATGAAAACGCCGATGTCGGTAAGTTACGTGAAGGTACCGAGCTGACCTTGAAACTGCTTTCCTCAGTCATGGAGAAGAACGGCATCGAGCAGCTCGATCCGATGGGAGAGGCCTTCAATCCGGAATTTCATCAGGCCATGTCGATGCAGGAACGGGGAGATGTGGAGCCCAACACCATCGTTGCCGTGGTGCAAAAGGGTTACACCCTGAACGGCCGGCTGATGCGTCCCGCCATGGTGATGGTTTCCAAGGCGCCGGCGGCGTCTACCGAATAACAGGCTTGAACTTTATTGCGATTGACCCCACATCAGGGACAGTCAGCAAGTATTATCACTTTATTAGATAAGAATCCGGAGCATTCAAATCATGGGCAAAATCATCGGAATCGACCTGGGCACCACCAACTCCTGCGTGGCAGTGATGGAAGGTGACAAGGCCAAGGTCATAGAGAACAGCGAAGGCGACCGCACAACCCCCTCCATCATTGCCTATGCCAATGACGGCGAGGTTCTGGTTGGTCAGAGCGCCAAGCGTCAGGCAGTGACCAATCCTGATCACACCCTGTACGCCATCAAGCGCCTGATCGGGCGCAAATTCAACGATGAGGTGGTGCAGCGCGATGTGGGCATGGTGCCCTACAAGATCGTCAAGGCGGACAATGGCGATGCCTGGGTCGAGGTGAACGGCAAGAAGATGGCCCCGCCGGAGATCGCCGCCAAGGTGCTGCAGAAGATGAAGAAGACGGCGGAAGGCTACCTGGGGGAGTCCGTCACGGACGCGGTCATCACCGTGCCTGCTTACTTCAACGACTCCCAGCGCCAGGCCACCAAGGATGCCGGACGCATCGCCGGCCTGGATGTAAAGCGCATCATCAACGAACCCACCGCCGCAGCCCTCGCCTATGGCATGGACAAGAAACGCGGCGACCAGACCCTGGCGGTGTATGACCTGGGTGGCGGCACCTTCGATATCTCGATCATCGAGATCGCAGAAATCGACGGTGAACACCAGTTCGAGGTGCTCTCCACCAATGGCGACACCTTCCTGGGTGGCGAAGACTTCGACATGCGCATCATCGATTTCCTGGTGGCGGAGTTCAAGAAGGATCAGGGTGTGGATCTGCGTAACGACCCGCTGGCTCTGCAACGTCTTAAAGAGGGCGCCGAGAAGGCCAAGGTGGAGCTCTCCTCCAGCCAGCAGACTGATATCAATCTGCCCTATATCACAGCGGATCAGACCGGTCCCAAGCATCTGAACATCAAGCTGACCCGCGCCAAATTGGAGGGTCTGGTGGCTGACCTGGTGGAACGCACCATTGAGCCTTGCCGGATCGCCATCAAAGATGCTGGCATCTCCACCTCCGACATCAATGAAGTGATCCTGGTAGGTGGCCAGAGCCGCATGCCCAAGGTGCAGGAGACGGTGAAGAATTTCTTCGGCAAGGAGCCGCGCAAGGATGTCAACCCGGATGAGGCGGTGGCCATCGGCGCCGCGATTCAGGGCGGCGTATTGGGCGGCCAGGTGAAGGATGTGCTGCTGCTGGATGTCACGCCGCTGTCTCTGGGCATCGAGACCCTGGGTGGCGTGATGACCAAGCTGATCGAGAAGAACACCACCATCCCGACCAGTGCATCCCAGGTCTTCTCCACCGCGGATGACAATCAGACCGCAGTTACGGTGCATGTGCTGCAGGGCGAGCGCGAACAGGCCTCGGCCAACAAGTCGCTGGGTCGTTTCGATCTGACCGATATTCCACCGGCTCCCCGGGGTGTGCCGCAGGTCGAGGTGAGCTTCGATATCGACGCCAATGGCATCATGCATGTCTCCGCCAAGGACAAGGCCACCGGCAAGGAGCAATCCATTGTGATCAAGGCCTCGTCAGGCCTGAGTGATGATGAGGTGGATCGCATGGTGAAGGACGCCGAGGCCCATGCCGAGGATGACAAGAAGTTCCATGAACTGGTCAGTGTTCGCAACCATGCTGATACCCTGATCCATGCAACCAAAAAGTCCATGGCGGAACTGGGTGACGATAAACTGGAAGCCGGTGAGAGAGAGTCCATTGAGAGCGCTATCAAGGAACTTGAAGCGGTGATGAAAGGCGATGACAAGGACGATATCGAAGCCAAGACCAAGGTTCTCACGGATGCCTCCGCTAAAATGGCTGAGCGCCTCTATGCACAATCCAGCGCCGGACAGGCTGGCGATGCGGATAGCGGTGGAGAAGGGAGCAGTGATTCAGGCTCCAGTTCAAAACAGGACGACGACGTAGTCGACGCTGAGTTTGAAGAGGTCAAAGACGATAAGAAATAATCAGTATACAGCTGTCAGTTGGCAGTCACCTAAGAAACGTGTGGCCATTATCATGGCCACACGTTTCGCTGTTTCTGAAAAATGCTGATAACTGAATCCTGAAAGCTGAAAGCTGAAGAATTATGTCAAAACGCGACTATTACGAAGTATTGGGTGTGAGTAAGAACGCCAGTGAGGCCGAGATCAAAAAGGCCTACCGGCGGCTTGCCATGAAGCATCACCCCGACCGAAACACCGGGGATAAGTCAACTGAGGCGGAGAAGAGCTTCAAGGAGGCCAAGGTAGCCTACGAGATCCTCTCCGATGCCCAGAAACGAGCAGCCTACGATCAGTTCGGCCACGCCGGGGTCGATCCCAGCATGGGGGCCGGAGGACCCGGAGGATTTGGTGGTAGCGGCAACTTTTCCGATATCTTCGGCGATGTGTTCGGGGATATCTTTGGTGGCGCAAGAGGTGGTGGCGCCCGGGTCAATCGTGGTTCTGACCTGCGCTATAACCTGCAGCTCTCCCTCGAAGATGCGGTAGCCGGCACTACCGTAAAGATTCGGGTTCCTACTCTGGTCAAATGCGAGAGCTGTGGTGGATCGGGAGCCAAAAAAGGCACCAGTCCCAAGACCTGCGACACCTGTGGCGGTCATGGACAGGTGCGCATGCAACAGGGATTCTTTTCCGTGCAGCAGACCTGTCCACGCTGTCACGGCAAGGGCACGGTGATCGCTGATCCCTGCACCAGTTGTCATGGTCAGGGCCGGGTTCAGGAGCACAAGACCCTCTCAGTCAAGGTGCCGGCAGGGGTGGATACGGGAGACCGGATCCGCCTTGCAGGTGAAGGCGAGGCGGGAGAGCATGGTGGACCGCCCGGTGATCTGTATGTTCAGGTCGCGGTCAAGCCCCATGATATTTTCAGCCGTGAGGACAGCCATCTGTTCTGTGAGGTGCCGATCAGCTTCACGACTGCGGCGTTGGGTGGAGAACTCGAAGTGCCGACCCTGGATGGCAAAGTGATGCTCAAGATTCCAGCCGGAACGCAGACCGGACGCATGTTCAGGATGCGCGGTAAGGGCGTGAAGCCTGTCAGAGGCGGTCCAATCGGGGATCTGATGTGCAAAGTACTGGTGGAAACGCCGATCAAGCTGACGGCGGAACAGGAGGATCTGTTGCGTCAACTGGACGACAGCATGCAGAAGGGGGGCGGCAAACACAGTCCGCAATCGACGACCTTTGTAGATGGGGTCAAAAAGTTCTTTGAGGGCATGGGCTTTTAACAGCGCCCTGCGGTTGATCTAAATAGGAACTAGAATACAGGTCAGTTGCCTGATCTATTCCAGCGTCGACATCCGTTGACGGCAAGAAACCAAAAATCACTGGGAGGGAGTTTACATGATAAGAGTTGCCATTGTAGGCGTGGCCGGGCGCATGGGAAAAGCCCTGGTCAATGCGGTACAGGAGGCTGACGGCCTGACGTTGGGAGCCGCCACTGAACGGTCTGACAGTAACTTAATCGGTCAGGATGCAGGCATAGTGGCCGGTGTCGGTAATCTGGGCGTGACGATTGCCGGCGGGCTGGACAAGGTGCTGGAGGATTTCGACGTGGTGATCGATTTTACCGCGCCAGAGGCGACTATGGCGCACATGGTGATCTGTAAGAGCGCGGGTAAGAAGATGGTCATCGGTACGACAGGTCTGAATGAGATTGAGCAGAAGGACCTGGAATACGTCTCGCAGGAGATCGGTGTGGTGTTTGCGCCCAACATGAGTGTTGGTATCAATCTGTGCTTCAAGCTGCTGGATATTGCCGCCCGAGTGCTCGGCGATGAGGCTGATATCGAGGTTATAGAGGCGCACCATCGCAACAAGGTTGATGCCCCCTCCGGCACTGCGTTGCAGATGGGGAAAGTGCTGGCGAATGCGCTGGGTCGGGACCTGAATGATTGTGCGGTGTATGGCCGGGAAGGACATACCGGTCCCCGCGACGCCAAGACAATCGGTTTCGAAACCATTCGCGCGGGAGATGTGATTGGAGAGCATTCGGTGTGGTTCGCAATGGACGGGGAACGGATAGAGATAGCCCATAAGGCTTCCAGCCGGATGAATTTTGCCCGTGGTGCGGTGCGCGCGGCGGGCTGGGTTGCATCCAGGGATAAGGGTCTGTTTGACATGCAGGATGTATTGGACCTGAAGTGATCTGCATGGCGAAGGTAAGTCCCGCAGCAGGCTGTAGGTTGTTATGCCTGCTGGCCATGCTGCTTGCAGCGGGTTGCAGTCATGAGGCGCAAGAGTCCCCTGAGGAACAGATCAGGGCGCTGCTGGATGCCGCAGAGGTTGCGGTGGAGAGCCGTTCCCTGGAACAATCGGCTGAACTGATCTCATCCGGCTATAGCGATGAGGCGGGGCGTGACCGCCAGGCATTGAAACGCTTGCTGATGGGCTATTTTCTGCGCAATAAAACGATCCATGTTCTGAAGCAGGTGCAGAGCATCTCCTTGGAGAGTGATGCCGCAGCCCGGGTGGTGCTGTTTGCGGGTGTGGCGGGCAACCAGCCGGATCGGGGGGATACCCTGGCGCAATGGCGAGGTGACTTGATCCGTCTGCAGCTTGAACTGGTGATGATAAATGATGCCTGGCTTCTCAATTCGGCCAGCTGGCGCCGCGCTACACAGGGTGATTTGCTGTAAACGGCTCCCTGGTCCGGCATTCCATTGCCAGAGGTTCCTTCGAAGATTAGCGATTTACGGGAAACCCCATATCTAGAGTTGGCCCGGTTCCTGCTTTTTATCTGTCGGTTCATGAAGATTAAAAAGGACGGTTTAAATATGTCTCAGTTACCCGGTATTCCTCCTGTCCAGGGAGCCAAATCACTTGCCAGGCCTGCTGAAGCTGCGACGGCCCATCAAGCGCTTGATTCTGCAGACCCGGCTGAGAATGCCCCATTCATTGCCGCCATGCAGGAAGTGGTGGACGCCCAGGAGAGTGAATTGCTCCCGGAACTGGGTTGGACAATGGCGCTGCCTGTGGAGCCGTTGATGACATCAATGCCAGTGCTGAGCGGCACGCTTATGCCGGATCAGCCCGCTGCAGGTGGCAAACACTTGCCGCTACAATTCACGGCCGCAGTTTCCGCCCAGTCTGCGGTGATCAAACCGGTGGCGCTGCCGGAGCCCTGCAACGGATTGTTGGCGGCAAAGCTCATCGGACAGGTTGATGGCGCCAATCTCTCCTCAGCTATCGCGGCTTCCGCAGAAGAGATGCTTCAGGTGGTCGATGCGCGGAGTGGGGGCGAGTTGACCAGCCAGGCTGGCCTGACGGGCCTGCAGACATTGAATGGAGCGCTGCAGGGACGCTCTGTTCACTTGTCCCTGCCTATCGATGTGCCCGTCGCCCAACCCGGATGGGACAAAGCAGTGGGGGAAAGGATTCAGTGGATGCTGGGGCGCAACATCCAGCACGCCGAGATCAAGTTGACCCCTCCCAATCTGGGACCGATGGAGATCCGCATCTCGGTTCAGAATGACCAGGCCAGCGTCAGTTTCATTGCCGCTCAATCCCTTACCCGTGAAGCCCTAGAGGCCTCACTACCCCGCTTGCGGGAAATGTTCGGAGATGCCAATCTCAATCTGGTCGATGTAGGTGTCGGTCAGGGCGGTGGCTCGGACTCAAACAACCGCTCTGGTGCGGATGCAGAGGATGCTGCGTATGCCGGGGTGGAATCAAGCCTCCCGGATAATCAAAGCAACACACTGACCCGTTATGCCAGTGATGGGCTTGTGGATGATTACGCTTAACGACCCATTGACATAAATTCACAAACTAAGGAATGTCTTAATCCAGACTTTCTGCGATACATGGATGCGTACACAGATAATCCAAGGATGGATTAAATCAACCTCCCTGAGTTCGGGCCGAACGGATTTCACCTACCCCAGAAATCCAGCATGCGTTATTCTAGATCTGCATCCGCTGAAACACTGCGAAGCAGCGAGTCTTTTGATGACTCGTGGCGAGATCGGTGCTGTGTAGAACGATTTACTGGCTCGATAGTGTGAAATTTTGAGTTCTCGATAACTCCTGCCAAGGCGAGACAGCTTTAGCGGAGCTATGGATTCGCAGATCTGCATGAAAAGTGTTTCAAAGCAGAGTTGAGTAGGCGAGAATGATGTCCTGTGTTGGGGAACAATGGGGCGCTCAATGCGTATCATAAAACTTCTTTTTATAATTATTATCATGATGTTAGGCGCCGTTTTCGCAGTGCTCAATGCTGAGCCGGTGGTGTTTAATTACTATTTTGGCAGTCGGCCATTGCCGCTTTCTCTGATTATTACCGGGGCACTCGGCGCTGGTGTCATGATCGGCATCCTGTCAGGTATAGGAATGGTGTTTGCTTTGAAGCGTGAAAATGCCAGTTTAAAACAGCGCGCCAGACTGGCGAACGAAGAGGTCAAGAATCTACGCAAACTGCCACTGCAAGACAAATGAACCCATGCTGCCTGAACACACAATGCAACGGTATCCAGCTGCTGCTTGATTCTCATGATTGAGTTTTTATTGCTTCTTCTGCCTGTGGCAGCTGCGTCTGGCTGGCTGGCCGCCAGGCGTAGTCTGGTCAAAAAAGAGCAGAAACTCCAGCAGGATATCTCTCCGGCCTACTTTGAAGGGCTGAATTATCTGCTGAATGAGCAGCCGGACAAGGCGATAGACATCTTTATCAAGATGCTGGAGGTGGACAGCGATACGGTCGAAACCCATCTGGCCCTGGGCAATCTTTTCCGGCGCCGGGGCGAGGTGGATCGGGCCATCCGCATTCACCAGAATTTGATTGCGCGTCCCTCACTCAACCGTGAGCAACGGGCGCAGGCGCTGCTGGAACTGGGGCAGGACTACATGCGCGCCGGACTGTTCGACAGAGCAGAAAACCTCTTCGTGGAACTGACTGAAACCAAACTTTACAATGAGCAGGCGCTGACTAACTTACTTGAAATTTATCAGCAGGAGAAGGATTGGGAGCGCTGCCTGGAGATCGCCGAACAGCTGACTGCAAGCGATGGTTCAAACCTGAAGCAGCTTACTGCGCATTTTTACTGTGAGCTTGCGCAACAGGAATTAAAGCTTGGGAATGCTGAAAAGGCGGAAAAATTTATCAAGAAAGCGCATGCCGCTGACCGTAACAGCGTCAGAGCCACAATCCTGCAGGGTGATATGGAGAAACGCCGGGAGGATTGTGCGGCGGCGATAAAGAGTTATAAGAGAGTCGAGGAACAGGATGCTGCCTATATACCGGAGATTCTGCCCAGACTTCTCAGTTGCAAATATACATTGGGCAGGCGTACTGAACTTCAGGAATATCTCCGCTCGCTCTACGCCCGTTATCGGAACTCAGAAGTCATGCTGGCGTTAACGGATATCATTATTGAAGAGGAGGGGGAAGAGGCTGCGGTTGACTTTGTTCTGAAACATCTCGCGGGCTATCCCGATCTGAAGGTCTTGCAAAGACTGATCAAACTGAATCTCAACCGAGAGGATCAGCATCCGAAAGAAACTCTCGAGGTGTTGAAACTTGCGGTGGAAAATCTTATAGCCGGTCAGCCGGCCTACCAATGTGATCATTGTGGTTTTGGCGCCAAAAAACTCCATTGGCATTGTCCGAGTTGCAAGAGCTGGAGCAGCATCAAGCCTTTGCAGGGAATAGGTTGCCAGGCAGACGATAAATACCCGAACAGGCCCTAGGAAAGGAGAAATCATCTGTGAGTGAAGTAAATTCGAGGATCATTGTGGCGCTCGATTATCCCGATTCTCACCAGGCAATGGCATTGGTCGAGCAGTTGGAGCCCGCTTTGTGCCGACTGAAAGTGGGCAAGGAGATGTTTACCAGATTGGGCCCCGGCTTTATTGAGCAACTCTCCGGGCGTGGTTTTGAGATCTTTCTGGATCTGAAGTTTCACGATATTCCGAATACGGTTGCAGCAGCCTGCGATGCGGCGGCGGATCTGGGCGTCTGGATGATGAACCTGCATGCTTCCGGTGGGAGGCGTATGATGGAGGCGGCCCGGGAGCGTTTGGAGCAGCGCGCCGAGCGTCCGCTGCTGGTGGCGGTGACGATTTTGACCAGCCTTACGGCAGCGGACATTGCCGAGGTTGGCTATCAGGGTGAACCAGCGGATAATGTCATGCGGCTGGCAAAACTGGCCAGCCAAGCCGGGATGGATGGCGTGGTTTGCTCACCCCGGGAGGCGGCAGACCTGAGGGCAAGCATCGGACAGGACTTTTTGCTGGTGACGCCGGGCGTTAGGCCGAAAGATGCGGCAGCAGATGATCAACGCCGGGTGATGACACCGGAGGATGCGCTAAAGGCGGGCGCCAGTTACCTGGTGATCGGCAGACCGATTACCGGTGCAAGCGAACCTCTTGAAGCCCTGAGACGCATCAGCCGGGAGATTTCAGGGCTGAACTGATGGCGTTCTATTTGGCATCCGGAGCTGAGTGGCGAGATCCTGATATATATAATCGAATGAGTTTTAAAACTTTATGGAGTAGTGATGAGTAGCAAAATTCGAAAGGCTGTCTTTCCGGTGGCCGGTTTAGGGACCAGGTTTTTACCTGCCACCAAAGCCAATCCCAAGGAGATGCTGCCAATTGTAGATAAGCCCTTGATCCAGTATGCCGCTGAGGAAGCTGAGGCTGCCGGCGTGGATTCGTTGATTTTTGTCACCGGGCGCAACAAACGATCCATACCTGACCATTTTGACAAGGCCTATGAGCTGGAGAATGAGCTCAAGGAGGCAGGCAAGGTGGAGCTGCTGAAAAAGGTTCAGAATGTTCTCCCGGAAAATGTCTCCTGCGTCTACCTGCGTCAATCGGAAGCGTTGGGGCTTGGACATGCGGTGCTTTGCGCTGAGTCTGTAGTAGGGAATGAACCTTTTGCGGTTATTCTTGCAGATGACCTGATTCGTGGCGAAGGTGGACAGGGCGCCATTTCTCAGATGGTGGAGATCTATGACAAATATCAGTGCAGTGTGGTGCTCGTGGAAGAGGTGCCCCGAGACGAAACCCAGAAGTATGGTATCGTCGAGATCGAAGAGGATGATGGCGAGACCGCCTTGGTCACCTCCATTGTGGAAAAACCAAAGCCTGAAGATGCCCCATCCAATCTGGCTGTGGTGGGCAGATATATCCTGAGCCCGCGTATCTTTGAGATGATAAAAAAGACCGGACGGGGAGCGGGTGGCGAAATACAGCTGACTGACGCCATCGCCGAACTGTTGAAGTTCGAGAAGGTAAGAGCCTATCGCGTCAAGGGTAAACGCTATGACTGTGGCAATAAACTGGGTTACCTGGAGGCCACGGTTGAGTATGCCCTGGCTCATCCGGAACTGGGTGAAGATTTCGGTGCGTATCTGAAGAAGCTGACTTGCAGCAGCTAGGGCTGCTCTCCCAGCTGCACAGCGCAGCTCAAAGGGCAGGGTGTCCTGCAGCTACCCATGGGTTTCTAAATCACTCATGTCCCATGGCAGCATGCGGGATTCTGCCGGTTTAGTGATTAAACGGGGTTATGTTTCTGCCGGGTGTTTGAAATCTTCGTGGAGACTTTCCATGCCCGACCCGTGATGAAATCGCTCCCATCCATAACGGGTGGGCAGTGATCAGCGCGGCTGTTGATTTTTGATCTAAAACAGATACAGGGTTGTGGCGCGACAGCTAAAATCCATGTCATTCATCCAGGGCCTGTTAACACTACTATGCGGATATCCATCGACGACGGTCATTTTTTTGCAGGACAAGGCCCTGGTCCGAGTCGCGTATGAAAGCTGTTCTCCCGATACTTTGTTTCCTCACTCTCTGTGTATGGCAGACAGCCGCTCTGCCAATCAGCATTGAACAAAGCGCCAGCATCCGGAAATTGGCGGAGCTCAATGGTGTTGCGCTGCATTGCAAGGCATTCGCCGATACGCAGAGAATGAAAAAAGCCCTGGTGCTGAACCTGCCAAAAAGGAGAGAGCTGGGGGAGTTTTTCGATCAACAGACAAACAGGTCGTTTTTGGATTTCATCAATAATCAGGCTGCATGCCCCTCACCGGGGGATTTCACTCGACAGGTCGATGCAGCGATCAGGGAGTTGGAAACGGTGTTCAGCAAAGAATGATCGGGCGGAACTCAGTGAGGGTGTCTGTGACTTCCATGCGTAATCTCCTGATGCTATTGGCATGCCTTTTGATCTTTCCTGGCGTACAGGCGGCGGATACCTTGAGGGTGGTGGTAAGCATCAAGCCGATACACGCCATTGTGGCCGGCTTGATGGAGGGCACGGATGCTCCTGAATTACTGATTGGTGATGGCCAGACTCCCTATGCCTTCGAGTTGAGCGGGCCGCAGAAGGAGAGTCTGTCCAGTGCTGATCTACTGATCTGGGTGGGACCTGAACTGGAGGATTCGCTGGAGAGATCCGTGAGTGAACTCGGCTCGCAGGTTCAGGTGGTTGAGTTGTTATCCAGCCAATCGCTGAAACTGCTGCCCTCCAGGTTTGATGAGAATCTGCGTGATCCATTCTTCTGGATGGATAATCGCAATATGATTCTACTGCTTAACGACCTGACCCGCATGCTGCAGGATGCAGACCCCGCGCGGGCGCACCTGTATACGCGCAACAGACGCAAAGTGATGCAACGCCTTGCCCGGGTCGACCGGGAGTTGGAGTATGGCTACCGGGGGCTCAAGGCCGGTTTGAGTGTGCAGTCCTACGATACCTTGCAGTATTTCGAACAGGCCTATGCATTGACAGTACTGGATCATGTCGCTGCCTCCCCAAGGCAAGCGATCGAAACCGGATCACTTTTGCAGGTGCGTGAACGCATCAACAGGGGTGAAGCGGTCTGTCTGCTGACGGATGTAAGTATGCCGATGCAACATCAGGCGCTGCTGACTGAAGGCCAACAAGTCAATCTGGGCGAGCTGGATGTTCTGGGCAGTCAATGGCCGGCGGGTCCGGATCTCTATTTCAGATTGATGGAGCATAATACCGATACCATAAAACGCTGTCTGAATGTCGATATGCAGGCAGCTGACAAGACGCACTTGCCGGTGCTGCAGGATCAGTCCCGTTTCACTGACGGGATTGGGCAGGGCCATTTTATGCTCACTGATCATTATGGCCGCCTGGTGACGGAGCAGAGTATGCAAGGTAAGTATCAACTGCTCTACTTTGGTTATACCCACTGCCCGGATGTCTGCCCCAACACACTGCAGATCGTCTCCTTGGCCCTGGATCAGCTGGGAGACATGGCGAGTCAGATACAGCCCTATTTCATTACTGTCGATCCAGAGCGGGACAGGGTGCAGGTGATGCGTAACTACATCGACTATTTCGATCCACGCATGATCGGTCTGACTGGCTCAAAAGCGATGCTTGAAAATGTTGCGGCGCTGTATCACGCGAAGTTTGAAAAGGTTGAAGCGGAAGGTGACGATCCGGCGCTCTATCTGATGGATCACTCCGCCAGTCTGTATCTGGTGGCTCCGAATGGAGATTTTATTACCAAATTTGTGTATGGACTTTCCGCTGAACAATTGGTCCAGGAACTGAAAAAAATCATTCCCTGAAACTCACAATCGATCATTTCTCCAATCCAATCTCACCGCATCCAATTTTCCGGATGAGATGATAGAAGACACGCTTCTCTCAACGGCAAAAGAAAATTATGGGATTTGACACAGATCAATGTGTCATATGACCTATTTCGCGACTATCTTTGGTTATACGTTTTGTCATTGACATGGCGTAACTCTATTTAACCTTTGGGGGAAGAGGAATAATGCACAAAAGTCTTAAACGGTTATCTGCGCTGGCGGTGGGGCTGGGAATCAGTCTCGGTACAGTATCCAGCGCCTGGTCGCAGTCAACACTTGATGAGGTCATGAAGGAGCGAGGCCTGACCCAGAAAGATCTGCTGGCCGCAGCCAAGACCTACACACCAACCGGTGGCCGTGACGAGTACCTGGCCTTCAGTTCGGGCGGGCAGAGCGGGCATGTGATCGTCTACGGCATCCCCTCCATGCGCATCCTGAAATACATCGGTGTGTTTACCCCGGAGCCCTGGCAGGGTTATGGCTTTGATGATGAATCAAAGGCGGTGCTGGCGGGAGGACGTATCCAGGGCAAGGACATTACCTTCGGCGACACCCATCACCCGGCCTTCTCCGAAAAAGCGGGTGAGTATGATGGCCGCTTTCTGTTTATCAATGACAAGGCCAACCCCAGGCTTGCAGTGATCGATCTGCACGATTTCGAGACCAAGCAGATCGTTGCCAACCCCTTCTTCAAATCCGAGCATGGCGGCGCCTTTGTCACCCCGAATACGGAATATGTGATGGAGGCGACTCAGTATGCCGCTCCGTTCAGTGATGAGTTCGTGCCATTGGAGGAGTTCAACGAGAAATATCGCGGCGGGCTGACCTACTGGAAATTCGATAATGAGAAAGGCCGCCTCGATCTGGCCAACTCCATCACCTTCGAGCTGCCCCCTTACAGTCAGGATCTCTCCGATGCGGGTAAGCTGGTCAGTGAGGGTTGGGGTTTTACCAACTCCTTCTGTTCCGAACGCTATGTGGGCGGTATCGAACGGGGTCGTCCCCCCTTCGAAGCCGGTTGTTCCCAGAAAGATACCGACTTCCTGCACGTCACCAACTGGAAAAAGGCTGAAGAACTGGTCAAGGCCGGCAAGGTTAAGAAAGAGAAGGGCATGTATCTGATTCCCATGGATCAGGCCGTCAAAGAGGGTCTGCTCTATCTGATTCCCGAGCCCAAAAGCCCGCATGGTGTGGATGTGAGCCCGGACGGCACCCACATCATCGTCTCCGGCAAGCTCGACAGCCATGCCTGGGTCTACAGCTGGGAAAAGATTCAAAAGGCCATCAACGACAAGAAGTTTGAAGGCAAGGATCCCTATGGTATACCGATCATTGCCATGAAGGACGCCTTGCACACCCAGGTGCAGGTGGGCCTTGGTCCATTGCACACCCAGTACGATGCGAAAAAGTGCGTGGTCTACACCTCCATCTACGTCGATTCGATGGTTACCAAGTGGGACTATTGTGAAGGCAAGGTGCTGGATCAACTGCATATCCACTATAACATCGGCCATCTGGTCGCCATGGAGGGTGATTCCGTCACCCCGGATGGTAAATATCTGGTCGCTTTGAACAAGCTGGCGATCGACCGCTTCAATCCGGTGGGTCCGCTGCATCCGCAGAACCATCAGCTGATCGATATCAGCGGTGACAAGATGCAACTGCTGTACGATATGCCGCTGCCGCTGGGTGAACCCCACTATGTGGTGGCGATCAAGGCCGACAAGCTGAAACCGGCGGTGCGTTACAAGTCAGGCTGGGACAGCCGTTCCGACAGCGCGTCACCCTGGAAGACCCGCGCCGGTCGGGAAAAGGTTGAGCGTAAGGATGGCGTGGTGCATGTCTACGGTACTTTGATCCGTTCTCACATCACGCCTGAGATCATTGAGGTCGAAGAGGGCGAAACAGTCTCCATTCATCTCACCAACCTGGAGCGCGCCGAAGACGAGACCCATGGTTTTGCCATGTACGGTCAGAATATCCAGTTGTCTGTCGAGCCGGGTAAGACCGTCTCAGCAACCTTCAAGGCTGACAAGGCCGGGGTCTATCCATACTACTGCACCGAGTTCTGTTCCGCACTGCATCTGGAGATGCAGGGCTATCTGCTGGTCAAGCCAAAAGGCTATCAGGCCAAGGTCAGTGACATACAGGAAGGTACGCAATACTCCAAGGCCGATTATGACAAACAGGTGAAGACCAATGTCGACACCCAGGCGGTCATAGACTCCGTGGTGGGCTTTATCACCAGCCATAACTACAAGGACTTCCCGGAAGTCGTCGCGCTGGTTGAAGATGCTACTGACCAGCTCGGTTTTGCCGAAGAGGCGAAGAAGAAGTCAGAGGAGTTCGCCGGCAAGAGTGATTATCAGAATGCTACGCTATGGGCGGGACAGTGGTGGCAGTATCAGGTCAAGACGGCAGATCTGGGACTACGCGCCAAGACTTTCCTCGAGGAGCATGGAGCAAAGAAGGTTAAGTAATACGTTTGCAGTCTAAGTTGTTATGCAAGGGGGCCTGAACGGCCCCTTTGCAGTTTGAGTCAATGAAAACCCGTAAAGCTGCAAGGTCATGGAGTTAATCTATATCAAGGTCAGCCTGCTTAATCAGTGAAAAAGTAGTGCTCTGACACTTTGATCAACTAAGATATTTAAAGGTATTGTCAGGGTCTGGCTATCATCAGATGCAGAGGTAAATTACGCATGAATAAGTCAAAACTTCTCACAATTACGGCGATTGCCACAATTCTTTCCACTGGGATGGTGGCTAACACCAGTGCGGCGGATGGCGCTGCTTTGTATAAATCCAAGACCTGTTGGTCCTGCCACGGCAAGGATGCCAAAACGCCGATCATGCCGGTCTACCCGAAGCTTGCCGGGCAGAATGCTGATTATGCCTACAATCAGATGCTGGACATCAAATCGGGTGCGCGCAATAACGGCCAGACTGCGGCAATGAAAGGTGTCATGGGTTTGGTTTCGGAAGAGGAGATGCGGGCCATTGCGGATTGGCTGAGCACCCAATAGCTCCCGTTAAACCGCATTCAACTATATGAATACTGTCGAAATAACTGGATAGAGTGAATTGATGTATATCAAAGAAGCTAATATACCTCATGACAAACTGTCTCTTGATTAAGGAATTCCATCCAATCCACCTATCAAACGTTGGTTGTGTCCGGCGATTACTGAATGACTGTTTGCTTTCCCCATGGGAAGGCAGGAGAGCTATGAATATGAAAGTTAAACCAGTGATAAAGATCCTTACGGCAGCTTTAGGGTTGGCTATCTTTGGCAGCAGCCCTGCCGGCTGGAACGAGGCTGGCGGCGAGAAAGATGAGGCGATGCTGCTGGAGCCGGACAAAGAGAGAGGCATCGCTGTCTACGAAGTCTGTTCCGCCTGCCATCTTCTGGAGGGTTGGGGGTTGGACGACGGTACTTTTCCGCAACTCGCAGGGCAGCATCGTTCAGTGCTGATCAAGCAGCTGGCGGATATCCGGGCGCAGAACCGGGACAATCCCACCATGTATCCCTTCGCCCTGGACGATCAGATAATGGCCGCTTCGGGTTACACGCATGATGAAATCACACCGGCTCAGCTGGTGGCTGATGTGACCGACTATATCTCCAAACTGCCCATGAACCCAGAACCCGGCTTGGGTCCCTGGGATAAGGGAACTCCCGAATTTGATCAGGGTGAAAAACTCTATAAGGATAACTGCGTACAGTGCCATGGGGATAATGGTGAGGGCAGTGAAGAGAAATTCTATCCAAAGATCCATGGTCAGCACTATGCTTATATGCTGCGCCAGTTCGAATGGATTCGTGACGGCAAGCGGCGTAATGCCAATCCGGATATGGTAAAACAGATCAAGACCTTCACCGATAAAGATATGCAGATGGTGGTCAATTGGGTTTCCCGGGCGCCTATCCCGAAAGAGAAGCTGGCGCCTTCCAAAGACTGGAGAAATCCTGATTACGATTGATCCTGCTCGCGGATACTGGCGATAGACATTATCCGCACCTGTAAGGGCCTGTTAACAGGCCCTATTATGTTGTTCCTGGAATCTTTATGGGTGAGTGCCAGCGAAATCGAGCAGCCTGTTGCTGTGCCCGGCAGATGCGTCTCGAACTCTTTTCGATGAGCGCTACCCAAGCCATTTATAACCATCGGATAAAAATATGCAGTCCAAGCAAACCGTTCAAGTGACGCTACTGACGCTAGTGGCGTTGGGTATACTCACAGCTCATCTTCTACTCTCCTATCTGGTGGGTTTCCTTGACGGCCCCCAACTACCCTGAAGAGTCGTTTCCGGATGGCGTGCGTATCCACTTTCATATGAATGGTGTGTTCAACGGCTGTGAAAAACAGCAGAAAGCCGAGATCGTGGAAGAAGAGGCCCTCGACTGCGTCCATGAGATGGACACCATCAACCACTATGTCGGGATGTATCCGATTGCCGCAGGTGGTCCGGTAGAGCGTGGGTTTGGTCAGTTTCTGGTGGTCTATCTGGGTGTGATGCTGTTGGGTTTTATGTGTATCAAACCGAAGATTCGCATGATGATCCTGGGTGCCGGCTTCGCGGGGATTGTCCTCTGGATGACCTTCACGCTGTACGGGGAGAATGGTTTTAAGCTCCAGAACGAGGGTTATGTCAGCGCCCTGGTGACGTCTCTGGATCAGGCGGCAAGTGGAGAATCCTCAGCGCCCGATGAGATTGTGATTGGCGGGATCGCGGGTGTGTTGAAACAGTCACTGGAGGACTCAGGGGTCAAAGTTGAACTGCCTTCAGAGATTGAGACGAAGAAAAGATCAGCGGGAGCAGCAGTGACAAAGAACATCTTATCCAACAGCTGCGGACGACATACGAGATCGATGTGGCAAAATCCGACGATCTGTCAGACTGGAACGGCAGTGCGTTCCAGGTCATGTCCTGGCACTATGCGAAAAGCCTGGGGCGCTATTTCAACAATCCTGCAGAGATCCAGCCCATGGTGGCGAATCTGGAACTGGCGATCCACCTGGTCTTCGTGGCGCTGCTGGGTTCCATGCTGCTGTTGCTGTGGGGAGCGCGGAAAAATAGTGGCCTGTTCTATTGGCTGCTGGTGCTGGTGCCGATGGGATTGCCGCTATTCTTTCTCATCGATTACTCCGCCTGGCTCTGGTGGTATGGCCACACCCTGAATGACATGGGTGCTTTCTCGGTCAAACCTTTCATGCCCACGGTATTCGGCGACGGTAAGGTGGCGCAGTTCACCACCCACTCATATCCCTATACTGGATTCGGTCTGATGCTGCTGTTTTCTTTATTGCTGGCTGGCGCCGCGCTGCTGCGCGTCAAACAGTTCAAGCAGGCAGGCTAGTTTTTACGAATGATTCGTCATCTGCTATCCGGCTGCAATAGCTTGTTGAGAAGCCGCAGTTATATCTTTGCATGGTTGTTGCTGACTTGTTCGGTCCTTGCCGCGGATGGCTATCCACCTTTTCAGGCATTGGTGGATCGTGCTGACCCGAAGGCTACACTGATTCCACCGCCCGGTATCTACGCCGGGCCGGTGACCATCCGACAACCCCTGGTTATCGATGGCATGGGCAAGGTGACGATCGATGCCGGCGGCAAGGGCTCGGTGATTTATCTCAAGACGGATGGCGCCACCCTGATGAACCTGCAGCTGAGAAACTCCGGGGATTCGCACAATGATCTCGATTCCGGTATCCAGGTGCGGGGTAACTTCAACGTCATCAAGGACAATGTCATCAGCGATAGCCTGTTTGGCGTGGACCTTCAGCAATCGTCCAACAACATCATCAAGCGCAACCGGATCTCATCGAAACCCTTAGAATTGGGCATGCGAGGGGATGCGATCCGGCTCTGGTACAGCTTCAACAATAAGATCACTGACAATATCATTCGTAATTCCAGGGATACCGTGGTCTGGTACTCCCGGGATAACCTGATTGCCCGCAATGATGCGCGGGGTGGCCGTTATTCGCTGCACTTTATGTATTCCCTGTCCAATGAGGTGGTGGACAACCACTATGAGGACAATTCAGTGGGTATCTTCCTGATGTACAGCGATGGTGTGACCTTGAAGAACAATTACATCGCCCACGCCACGGGTGCGACAGGTATGGGAATCGGCTTCAAAGAGACCTCCGATGTGGATGTGATCGGCAATCAGATCCTCTATTGCGGCACAGGAATCTATCTGGATGTCTCGCCTTATCAACCCGATACCACGAATCGTATCAGGGATAATCTGATCGCCTACAGCGGCATAGGGGTGCTGTTTCTGAATGACTGGACGGGCAACCTGATTGAAGGGAATCGTTTCAAGGGCAACATCACCCAGGTGGCTGTTTCGGGAGCCGGCAAGACAGCCAATCGAAATCACTGGCTGGGGAACTACTGGGATGATTATGCAGGCTTCGATCAGAACCGGGATGATATCGGGGATACAGCCTATGAGCTCTACAGCTATGCGGACCGCATCTGGATGGATGTTCCTTCCGCGCGCTTTTTCAAAGGCTCTCCGGTCCTCGAGGTGATGGATTTTCTGGAACGTCTCGCGCCTTTCACTGAGCCCAATATGCTGGTCAGGGATGAGAAGCCTTTGATGACTGCCGGGGTCAGAATAAATGTATCAGACACAGAACCGTTACAGGACCGGGTTCCGCCGGCGCAGGCTGATGAGCAAATTCCGGAGCAGCCGGTGACGGAGCCGGAGTCATTCGATGCATACAAAGCCTTACGTGAATCTTTGGGACGTTAGTCTCGGAGGCCTGAACGAATATGAGTGATACGAAATCCACCAAAAGAGGAAACAAACCGCTCACACCGCGCCGCAAGGAACAGAGCAGGCGTGAGTTTCTGCGTTCCACGGCGTTGACTGTCGGTGTGGTAACGGTCTCGCTGATGGGTTTTGTGCCGCTGGTCCGGGGCACCTCGTATCGTTTGCGCCCCCCCGGCGCGCTGAAGACACCGCAGGATGAGCAGGAGTTTTTCGCCTCCTGCATCAAATGCGGCCAGTGTGTGCAGGTCTGCCCGGTGGAAGCCATTAAACTGGCGGATCTGGACGACGGTTTTGGCGTGGGAATTCCCTATATCGATCCACGGCAGCAGGCCTGTGACTTCTCCTGTGATGGTCTGCAGTGTGTGCTGGCCTGCCCCACCGGGGCGCTGACCCACGAACTCGACTATCCTGCGGATACCCGCATGGGGTTCGCCCGTCTGGCCCGGCCGGATGCCTGTCTGGCAGTGCAGGGCAAAGGTTTCAAGGGGCAGGCGAGGGGGGCTGACTATCAGGGTCTGTTGCGGTATGAGGAGATCGATCGCTGGAACCCCATACCGGTAGCCGACCATCCCTATGACCTGGAGCTGTGCGACCTCTGTGTACGTCAGTGTCCGATCGAGATCCGCATCACGCAGTGTGAACAACAGCAGGAGGATGAAGCGGAAAACAAGGCGCGCGTTGCGCAGCGGGTCGGCAATGAATGTCCACCAAAGCATGCGATCGCCCTGGAGCCATTTGAGCATGCCAGTGGCGAGGTCGGCATGAGGCCGGTAGTCAAAGAGGGCTGTGTCGGCTGCGGAGTCTGCGAGATGATCTGTCCGGTGGAGAGTGCAGCGATCGTCATCGATCTGGATAGAAACGCCGATAATCCGGGGGTGGGTTGAGATGAACTATATCAGAGAGTCCCTGGCACAGATTTTCGGCGCCAAACCCAGTCGTCCCAGCAAGGATGAGCAGTCCGCCGAGGTTCAGGCTATCTACAGTGGCAAGCGAGGGATGCTCTCCAAGGCAGACGTGGAGAATGTGCGTCATGACCACAAAAAAACCTGCTGCAACAAATGGCAGCGCCGCCGCTGGGCGGTACTGATTCTGGTCAATCTGCTGTTCGTGATCTCTTTCTATTTCGACGTCCAGCTGCTTGAAGGTGCGTTGACTGCTTCACGCTTTGTCGGTTTTCACATGGCGGATCTGAATTCCGCCCTGCAGGTGATGCTGGCCTATAAACATGTGGTGCTGAATCTTCTCATCGGCACCGTCACGGTATTTCATCTTCTGGCTGTTGCTGGGGGGTCGGACATTCTGCTCCTGGGTCTGTCCCTATCACCTGCTGTCAGAATGGGCTGAGTATCTGCATCTCTGGCTGGCTAAAAGAAAGATCGTCAAGGATCATACATTCAACCGCAAGGTGCGTAGTGTCTTCTATGTGATTTTTGCACTGCTTGCGCTGCTCAGTGGTTACACGGTTTTCGAGACCCTCTCGCCTACCGGCATACTCAGCCGGGCGTTGATCTATGGTCCAGGGGTGGCGCTGATCTGGGTTGGTGTTCTGTTACTCTTCGAGGTGATCTATTCCCGCCGCGCCTGGTGCCGCTATGTCTGCCCGATAGGCGTGACCTACGGTGTGGTCGGTCTGGCGTCACCCATTCGGGTGAAATACAATGCGGAAGCCTGTCACCATGAGGGTGACTGCCGTAAGGTCTGTCTGGTTCCTCATGTGCTGGATCTGACGATTAGAGGCGCGGCGTATGATGTCAACCAGGATGTGGGTGCCGACTGTACCCGCTGCGGGATGTGCGTGGACGTCTGTCCCACCAGCTCTCTGGTCTACGAGATCAAGGGTCTGAGCAAGATATTGTGAGGAGTTGCCGGCTAGAGGATGCAAGTGAGGGACAGCCGCTAACTTCTCCTGCGGGACGTCGTGAATAGTTCCCTGTAGACTTGACGCCGACATCCATGCTGGCGACACCCGCAGAAAAAGACTGCGACTGTCCAAGGTGAATGGCCGGGCAACATACGAGACTGATTGATTTACCACCCACATGAGTTCAGCAGTTGACCCCATTGCATGATCCAGTTTGAAAACATCGTCAAGCGCTTTCGCCGTAATCAGGTGCTGAAAGGCGTGAACCTGAGCATCGAGCGGGGTCACCGGGTTGCCCTGGTGGGTTCCAATGGAGCGGGCAAGACGACCCTGATTCGATGCCTGTTGGGAGAATACACCTGTGAGGGGCGCGTGACAGTGGACGGCATGGACCCCCGCAAGCAGCGCCGTGAAGTGCTCTCCAAGGTGGGTTTCGTGCCTCAACTGCCTCCGCCATTGCGCATGCCGGTCGGCCAGTTGATCCGTTTTGCCGCCAGTCTTTGTGAAACCAATCCGCTGCGTATGCACGATGTGGCAGGTGAGCTGGGCTTTGATACACAGTATTTCCGGCATCAGCCCTTCGTCAAACTCTCCGGTGGTCAGAAACAGAAACTATTGATTGCCATCGCTCTGGGACGACGCAGTGAACTGCTGGTAATGGACGAACCTGCCGCTAATCTTGATCCTGAAGCCCGGCATATCTTTTTCAAGCTGCTGGCGGAAAAGCAGCACCAGGCCGCCATGCTGATCTCCAGCCACCGCCTGGATGAGGTGGCAAGTCTGGTGAACCGCGTAATCGAGATGGATCAGGGCTCGGTGGTGCTGGATGACCGGGTGGCCGATCTGGTGGAACTCTCTTCGCGCCTGCGTTGCCGTTTGCGACTGGTGCAGGCGGAACAGGCCTTTGCCAATGCAATACAGGAGTGGGGGTTCACTGGCAGTTCGGACGGAATCCAGTGGGATGGTTTCATTGCCGGGCCGGATCGGCTGCGTTTTTTGGGGGTGCTTTCAAGATATGCGGCGTTGCTGGCCGGTATGGAACTGGATGAGGCGCCGGTTCAGGCGACGCAGGCCGATGCTATATAATTTAAGCTTCCTGCTGTTGTTCAGCATGCTTTTACCCGTTCTGTCTGCCTGTTCGAGCGATACAGGCAGTGGCCCCAAGGATGTGAAGTGGGACCGGGATAGCTGTGAGCGTTGCAGGATGGTGTTGAGTGACCGCCACAGCTCGGTGCAGGTCCGTTATCAGCCGCCGGATAAAAAGCGTTCCAAGGTGGTCCTGTTCGATGATCTTGGCTGCGCGGTGCTGTGGCTGCAGGACAAACCCTGGAAGAATGACCCGCAGACAGAAATCTGGGTGACCGATCATCAAACCGGTGATTGGATCAACGCACGCCAGGCAACCTACATTCCAGGTAAGCTGACACCCATGGAATATGGCCTGGGTGCGCAACTGGACTGGGAGGAGGGCGGCCTTAGTTTTGAACAGGCCAAGGCCCATGTGGTGCAGGTGGAGAAGCGCTTCAACGCGCACGGTGTGCATCTCCTGGACAAATACAGGCAGCAGGCAGATCGGCGCAATGGGCAGCTCTACGAGGATGATTCCTCTTTACCTCCAATCGTTCCGCTCAAGGAATAAAGCATGCAGCATCTCTGGCTAACGGCCTATGTCGATATCATCGAATCACTGCGCGCCCGCTGGTTCATGGTCTATTCCACCGTGTTTGGCGGTCTGATCGTGATTCTGTTCGCCTTCGGTCTGGCGGAGTCCCGGGTGATGGGGTTTACCGGGCTCTCCAGGCTGCTGATCACCTATATCCAGCTTTCGATGGCGATGCTGCCGATCTTTGTGCTGATTACCACCGTGCGCTCGGTGGCGGGTGACAGGGAAGCCGGAGTCTTCGAATATCTGCTCTCACTGCCGATCTCCTTGAGCGCCTGGTTCTGGGGGCGTGTCTTCGGCCGATTCTTCGTGGTATTCCTGCCGGTCTTTCTCGCCATGCTGGGGGCAACCGCCTGGGGAATGGTGAAGGGTGCGGAGGTGCCCTGGGATCTGCTGCTTTACTACACCGCCCTGTTGATGGCCCTGGCATGGTGTTTTCTCGGTATCGGCATGCTGATCTCAACCCTGGCGCGTTCCTCGGACGTGGCGCAGGGCGCCGCCTTCGTGGTTTGGCTGACCCTGTTGCTGTTCCTGGACCTGATACTTCTGGGAGTGCTTATCCAGGAACACCTGCCGCCGGAGAGCGCCGTGGCGATCGCACTGGTCAATCCGATGCAGGTATTCCGGACCGCTACCATGATGCTGTTCGATCCCCAACTCGTCCTGCTGGGGCCAACGGCCTATGTGATTCTGGATAATTTCGGACAGACTGGGTACATTGCATACGCAATCTTTTATCCAATACTGCTGGGAACAGCGGCGGCAGGACTCGGTTTTATGCTGTTCAAGCGAAGCGATCTTCCCTAGTTGTGCGCCGAATTATCTCGATGTTGTTTCGCATGTTGCATCCCACACAGAGTTTTTCCGGTATTTTCTGGCTGTCAAAAAGTAGCATTAATGACTGATATGGAGCCTGAGAAAGAGTGAAAACCAATGCAATTCTCTGGTCTGTTGCCGGAGTGATGATGGTTGCCGTAGCGGCTGTGGCCGTCTATAAGAGCTGGCCTCTGTTGTTTCCTGAAATACATCTTGTCGCGCCATTGAACAGCGACTGCGACCTACGCGCTGGCCCTTGTGTTTCCCCATTGCCGGATGGCGCCAGTGTCAGTTTTGCGATTGAACCTCGTTCGATTCCCGTGGTGCGGACCTTGCAGTTTCAGGTGCAAGTCGAAGGATTGGATGTAAAGCGCGTGGAGATCGATTTCAGCGGCGTCGATATGAATATGGGTTTCAACCGGCCTGCTCTGGAAAAGCAGCAGGAGGGAAGGTTCGCCGGAAAGGGTATGCTGCCGGTCTGTGTGCGTGACGCCATGGAGTGGGAGGCGAAAGTATTGCTGCATACTGATCAGGGGCTGGTTTCCGCCCCCTATCGATTCATTACGGTCAAACCGGGTATGGAATTGCCGGCAAACTGAGCCGGTTCAACCTGGTATCGGTTGTCGGGCAGGCTGAATTGAGCGGTCAACTGCCGATTCCAGGATCAGTCATCCACGATGGAGAGATAGGCAAAGACATCCTGCAGTTCTTGATCAGTGAAATCCAACAACAGCTCTGCCTCCGGTTCAGTCTCGTCATGGATGCGGATCTTCTCCCGGTATTTTGCCACCTGCCGCCATAGATAATTGGTGTATTGACCGGCGAGCAGGGGCACGGCTTTGTCGTGATCCCCCCAGCCCTCGCGGCCATGACATGCAGCGCACTCCTTGCGGTAGATCTTTTTACCAGCTTCAGTATCTCCCGCTGCACGCGGGATCTGCATCAGGCGCTTGGATTCCAGCAGACGGGCATAGGCATTGAACCCTGGTGCTGTCTCATCAGCCGGGGGCAGCTTGGTTTTCAACTGAATGGAGAGAGATATAGCGCGAGATATCCTGGATGTCTTTGTCCGGCATCTGGCGATGGTCCACATACTCCACCATGGCGAGGTTGGGACGTTCGCGCTCACGAAACAGCTGCAACTGCTTTGCAATGAAATCACTCGGCATGCCAGCCAGGCGCGGGTATTCGCCCTCTTTGCCCCCGGCGCCGAATTCACCGTGGCAACCGGCGCAGACCTCGTTGATCTCCTCGCCATTGTCAGGATCGTATTCGTAGGCGAAAACCTGTTGGGTTGTGATCAAACCCAGCAGTAGTTCAAACAGGAGCATGCTACGAAGCAGTTTCATGGCGGGATTAAGAAATATATAACTGAACATAAATAGAGGTGACAATCATTCTTTACAGTCCGAGTATTGATAATGAAATCAATCATCCCCGCATGGCATACTGCAGGACCTTGATTGATGTCAAAACTGCGACCGCTATGGGTTGAATTTATAAAACCAAAGAGATCTCAGTGGTATAATGAGATAGCGCCCGTTGACAGAGTCTCTTACTGCCCTTCATTTCCTCTCTGTCCCGTGTGATTTATTGTATTATGAATCCTGGTGGCCAATTGATTAAATACCTTTCCTTATTTGTTGTTTTCCTGATGCTTTCTGACATCGTATTCGCCGATGCGAGGGAAGCGTTGCCTGCAGGCGAATGTGTCTCTCCTCAAGCCCATCAGGATCTTCGTCATTGTGATTTCAATGGTCGTCAGTTCAATGAGCTTGATCTGCAGGGGGCCTTGCTTGACGGCGTCAATCTGCAAAATGTCAGATTCACAGGTTGTAACCTGTCGGGAGCCAGTTTGAAAGAGGCGGATCTGAAATGGTCCAAGTTGATTGACTGTCAGCTGATCGGAACAGTTTTCAAGCACGCCGATCTGTTTCATGCCAATCTCGATGGTTCAATCATGAATGGCTCAGACTTCAGCCAAGCAAATCTTTTTGGCGCCAGTCTCAACGAAGCCAGCATCAGAGATGCGGATTTCACCCTGGCCTACATGAAGGATAGTTCGATGGAGGCGAGCGATCTCACTTCATCCAGGTTCGATAAGGCCTTCATGCTGCGGGCGGTTCTGATCAAAAGCCGGCTGATTGACGCAAGCCTGCGTACCGTAATTTTGACTGGTGCGGCGTTGGAAGAGGCCGATTTTTCGCGATCTGATCTGTCCGGGTCTGTATTGAATGGCGCAACATTGACCGGCACACGGTTCTCTGCGGCCCAGCTTTCAGGGGCGCTTTTTTACAACGCCCGCCTGGAAGGTGCTGATTTTAAAGGTGCGCTGAATCTGCCTGATCATCTCGTGAAACAACTGAATACGCGTGATTTGAATGGAAAGAATCGGTGATGTAAGGATCAATCGGACCTGCTTTTGTGTTCTGCGTCTGTTAAATTCCGCAGGCAGAATGCTGCTTAGGATAGCCAATGAAAAATAATGCTCAATATTCCGTATCGGCTGGGTTTCACTTTCCCCGTGGCTCCACTGTATTTCCAGATGGGATCAATTTTTCAATATTGACTAAGGTCGCCACCAGTGTTGAATTGCTGTTATACGAAGCGCATGACAGCCCGGATCCCTTTCAGGTTATCAAACTTGATCCCAGGGTTAATCGAACATTCATCATCTGGCATGTGTTTGTCGAGGGGTTACAGGCCGGAGTCCACTATACTTGGCGAGTTGACGGGCATAATTCACGCGGACAAAAATTCGACGCTTCCAGAGAGCTTCTTGACCCCTGGGCTACTGCGGTTACCAATACTTTATGGGATCGCTGGCATGATGCATCAGGCGAGTCACATCACAGCATGCGAGCCATGGCGATGGAGACGCACCGTCCGGAACAGGTCGGTAAAGCCACGCCTGTTTCGGGGCTTTACAAAACCCGCTATCGTTCCGAGGAACTCATAATCTATGAGGTCCATGTTGGTGGATTCACCAAGCATCCATCCTCGGGTGTAGATCCGAGCAGACGTGGGACCTTTGTCGGTTTGATAGAAAAAATACCTTACCTGAAGGAATTGGACATCACGCATGTGGAGTTACTGCCGGTGATGGCCTTCGATAATGATGATGTTCCTGCCGGTGTGGCCAAACGGGGCCTGAGAAACTACTGGGGATACAGCCCGCACAGTTTTTTCTGCCCACACCCGGGCTATTGCGTGACGCCGGAAAAGGGTACGCATATCGAGGAATTCAAGCAAATGGTCGAGGCCTTTCATGCGGCGGGCATCGAGGTGATCCTGGATGTGGTTTTCAATCATACCGCGGAGGGTGGTGCGGCTGGCTCCACGATCAATTTCAAAGGTTTTGGGAACGAGTTGTTCTATCACCTGGATGAAGAAAACGAGTCTGCATACCGGGACTATACGGGTTGCGGGAACACCATCAATACCAACCAGCCGATAGTCAGCGCCTTTCTGCTGGACTGTCTGGAATTCTGGGCTAAGGATGTGGGTGTGGATGGATTCCGTTTTGATCTGGCCAGTGTGTTTTGCCGCGGTATGGACGGAATGCCCCTTGAATTTCCCCCTATCGTGTGGAGTATTGAGCTGTCAGCGGTGCTCGCCCGCAAGCGCATCATCGCAGAAGCCTGGGATGCTGCAGGACTGTATCAAGTCGGCAGCTACCCGGGATATCGTTGGAGTGAATGGAATGGCAGTTACCGGGATGTCATGCGACGGTTTGTGCGGGGTGACAAAGGAATTCTTCCGGAGGTTGCCAACCGCATTGCCGGCAGCAGTGACTACTACCAGCAGTATGATCGACATCCGTTCAACAGCATCAACTTCATTACCTGTCATGATGGATTCACACTATGGGATCTGGTGAGTTATAACCGTAAACACAATGAACACAACGGGGAGGATAATCGTGATGGAAATAACGACAATTTGAGTTGGAATTGTGGTGTTGAAGGAGAGACGCTGGAATCCGAGATTCTCTCATTCCGAACAAGACAGGCAAAGAATTTCATGGCAGTGCTCATGTTGAGTCAGGGGGTCCCGATGATTCAGGCGGGTGACGAGGTTTTACGAAGTCAGGGTGGCAACAATAATGCCTGGTGCCAGGACAACGAGACCAGCTGGTTTGATTGGAATCTTACCGAACAGAATCATGAGATGTTGCGCTTTACCCGGGAGATCATTGCGCTGCGCAGGCGCCATCCCACGCTGATGCGCCGCCAATTTCTGAATGGGGACATCGTCACACTGACAGGTATCCCGGATATCACATGGTATGGTCCGAATCTTGGTGAGCTGGACTGGGATGACCCGGTAAGCCAGATACTTATTTTTACCCTGTCCGCCTTGAAGCGGGGTGAACCACATCTGCATGTGATCATGAACATGTCGGATCTGCCGCATGAGATGCCGCTCCCTCAATTGCCAGGCGTCTCATGGCGACTGGCAGTGGATACCTTCCAGACATCACCTCATGATATCGCGTTGCGGGAAACACCGTTGCCCCATGCCGAGTCAAGTTATCTCGTGAAGGAGCATACTGTTGCTGTCATGGAGGGAGACTGGCAGTAAAAAAAGAAATGAGCTAACTACAGGTGGGAAGATGCGTGCCCGCATATGAGCCACGCTTGTCCTGGCCCTCACACGTGAATGAGCCGGGCGATTTTCAATCTTTACTATTTTCAGTTGGCTGGAAAATAAACTCGCTTGTTTAAAACAGGATTTTCTGATCTTGTTGACGGATTATAATCAAGTTGGATGGGATTATTGATGCATATCACCGCCATGCGTCATGGGGAATCTGAATACAATATACTTGGACTTTGCAATGATGACCCATCACGCAAGGTTCACCTGACCCCGGCCGGTAGACAGCAGGCAGAGAAAGCGGCCGGGAAGCTGTGTCATTTTCCGCTGGAGCATATTTTCTGTTCTGAACTGCCCCGTGCCCGCGAGACCGCTGAAATCGTCGGCAAATCTCATGAGGTTCCGATTGAACCACGAGCCGAACTGAATGACATCCGCTCGGGTTGCGATGGTGAGCCGGTTGAGGAATATTTCCGGCGCATTGCCCGGGACAGACTCAACACCCGGGTAGGTGACGGTGAAACCCTGCTCGAACACAAGCGGCGTATCATGGACTTTGTAGTTTGGCTTGGCACACAGCGTCACTATCAAAACCTGCTTCTGGTTGTTCATGAGGAAACGCTGCGCGTCTTTGCGGCTTATGCCGGAAACCTGAGTGATGAAGCCATGCTGGGGCTCGATTTCGAAAACTGCGAAATAGTCGAATTTAATCTCTAACCGCAGCACCATGTTCCGCTTGGCATAGGTTTATGAATCCCTGAGGCGCAGGCAGCGTTCATGCTGCGCTGTCACCTTTCACATGGATGAAGGCGGCACCGGTTTAAATGATGGGGATGAGTGGTACAGTGACCAGTCGTAATCCACGTATCAAGCGCCTATTCACCAGACTCCTTCGGGTAACTTCCATCCAGGGGGATCATTTCATGCGCGGGACTGCTTGGCGCCGCAGTGAGATCACCTGAATGAACGGAGCGGCTCTAGCATAGATATCCCAACTTGTATCGCGCTTTCTGGTACCCTGAGTGATCAGGGAAAACTGATTTTGACTTCCTGTATGGACTGGGCAGTGCCGCGTAGGATAGTGAACTGGATGTGCTTGTATTTGATGCTGCTGCCCACGGACGGTATGTCACCCGCTTTTTCCAGGAGAAACCCCGCCAGGCTTGCAGAGCGGCCTTTCGGTAGTTCCAGATCCAATTCCTCCGATAAATCGGACAGATCGATCCGGCCGTGCACCAGCAGGCTCCCGTCTTCGAGGCGCTTGATCATCTGGATATCAGGCTCCGAGGAATCGTACTCATCCTGGATCTCCTTCACCACCTCTTCAAGAATATCTTCGATACTGACAATTCCTTCCGCGCCACCGAATTCATCTACCACGATGGTAACCTGTTCGCCCATCCTGCGCATGTCCAGCAGCAGGTCTTGGATACTCTTACCCGCAGGGACATAAACGGCCTGCCTGATAAAGGGTAGGATCGGTTCATCCGCCGCCACTCCCAGCAACTCTAATGTGTCCAGTACCCCCACAATCCGGTCCACTCTTTCCTGGTAGACCGGAATTCGAGCATGTGAGTGCTTTATGGCGACCTTACGGGCCTCACCGCAGGTGACACTCTTTTCCACCATCGCGACATCGATCAGCGGCATCATCACTTCGTGGGCCGTGGTTTCACCAAAGTTGAACAGGCGTCGTATCATGTCCTGCTCCGAAGGCTCGATGTCCCCTTCACTACTGGACATCTGCATCATGATCTTGATTTCCTCACGTAATGTGAAGGGGTTCAGAGCGCTATTGCTGCCCACCAGGCGTCCCAGCAGACGGGCAAGAAAACTGAACACTATCAGGATGGGGTAAAACAGATAGGAACAGAATTTCAACACGAATATGGCGCGTGGGGTTATGGTGTCGGCGCGCTGCTGAAACACGCTCTTGGGCACGATCTCCCCGAATACCCAAATCAGGGGCGCGACCAGTACAACGGCGAGCCAGCTACTGCCTGGGCCGAAGAGCTCCAACATCAAAGCGGTCGCCATAGTGGTGTTGGTGACCACGGCTATATTGGTGCCCACCAGGGTAGTGGAGAGCAACCACTCAGGATCTTTGATCATTTCCAGTGTCAGTCGCGCCCCTTCGGAGCCTTTGGCTGCCTGGTGTCTCAGTTTCATGCGGTCGGCGCTTATCACGCCCATCTCCGAACCCGAGAAAAAGCCCTCGGCGATCAGGCAGATCAGCATAATTACAAGGGTAAATAGTATGTCCACTAGTTGTCTTTCCTTCCGTATTCGGAGGCAGACTCATCCGACGGTTCCAGGCCATCGGATTGATCTTCGCGCACTGTCAAGGTTTTCAGTCGATTAGACTCGACTTCCTCGACCGTGAAGTTGAAACCACCCAGGCTGATTGCGGTGCCTTCCTCGGGGAGTTCGCCGAATTCGTGCAGAATCCTACCGGCGAGGGTCTCGAATTCGCCTTCGTCCAGATTTGCGCCCAACTCTTCGTTGAACTGACTGATTGGCAAAGAGCCGTCCACCAGCCGGGTTCCATCGTCCGCCACCGCTACATCTGTCTCACTGTACTGATCGGATGGACTGGGTATGTCGCCGAATATGCATTCCAGCAGATCTTCCATGCTGATCAATCCGGTAACGCCGCCATACTCGTCCACCGCTAAGGCGACTGAAAGCCGCCGTTTACGGAAGGTATGAAAGAGTTCTGCGGCGGGTTTGGTTTCAGGCACGAAATAGGGTTCGCGCAGAATATCAAGCAGGCGCTGAGGTTTCTGCTGCAAGGTTTCTATATCTTCCGCCAGCAGATCCCGGGTATGCAGCAGCCCCAATACTTCGTCGCGATGATCGCGGTAGACCGGCACCTTGGTATGGCGTGTGCGTTTGAGTTCCGCCACCATCTCTGTGAACGGTATATCAGCCGGCAGAAACACGACATTGGAGCGGGGGGTCATCACATCCTCCACGGTGCGATTGCCGAAATCGAAGATCTGCTCGATGTAACGGGCTTCGTTCTTATCCAGCACGCCGTCTCCCACCGCTTCCAAAGCCAGGGTGCGGACCATATCGCGGGTAACAATGCTGCCGAGATTCAGTTCATGGCCGACGATCAAGGTGGTGAACCATTCTGCTATTACGCGCACCAGCCAGCGTAGCGGTGCGATCAAGCGGGCCAGCAATTCGATGGGGCGGCTCTGGAACGTGGCAAACGCCACGTTGTTCCTGATTGCCAGGGTCTTCGGGGTGATTTCCCCTACCAGCAATAGAATCGGCACCATGATGAACAGATTCATCATTTTGTTTTCTGCGCCAAACAACTGGATCACGATTGCTGCGGAGATAACAGAGGCGGCCACGTTGACGAATTCATTGCCTATCAAAATGGTGACGATGAGCCGGCGCGGCTCACTCAATAAGCGTTCGATGAGGGTGATGCGGGGGTTCTCATCACGCCGCATCTGTTCAAGTTGTACACTATTGAGAGAAAACAGGCTGGTTTCGGAACTGGAAAAAAAACCTGACAGCAACATCAGTACGCAGAACAGCAACAGTTCCAGAATCAGTACAATATCCAATGTTTCCCCCTCTTTATAGAATTCTTATGGCATCGACTATATTACAGAAATATTACAAGAGCGAGAAACACCTTGCCGCCCCTCTGATTGATGACGACAAATCACAAGCTGCGGGTTTATTTTTTGTTGTACATTGGTAGCTGAGCAGGCCTGCGCAGCATCGCCATGTGCTTAAAATCCATGATTATTTACGGCCATTTGCCGAGTATGGGCAGGCAATTTCACAGATTTAACAGTATCGAGCAAAGTATCGGGAAAAAGATCGTTTGCTTCCTTATTATGTTTGGTAAAGCCGATTGTTCTGGGAAGCAGGATTGAATGTCACATAATACTTCGTGGATGACAATGTATTTCCGAAGCTTAGTAGGTAAGCAACTCTGAACGGATGGGTAGGCATGGGTCGCAAGGGATTGCTATGAAACAGCCTGCAATTCGTGCTGAACGGGATTGATCACCGCAACCTCATACCTATCCATCCATGATTATCCAAGGCGATTACTAAGTCAGGTTATGCAGCCACAACCACACGGTTTCTGCCTGCTTCTTTTGCCTGATAGAGGGCTGTATCGGCACGCTCAAACAGTCCCTGGGTCGAGTCGTCCTTCTGCATGGTGGCAACCCCCAGGCTCATGGAAACGTTCAGCCCTTTCGGACTGGTGAAGTGCAATGATTGAACATTCTGCCGGATACGCTCCGCCAGCAACTGAGCGCCTTCCTGATCAGTTCCATTAAGTACCACTACGAACTCCTCTCCACCATATCGGTAGAGGGCGTCACTGCAACGGATAGTCGCTTCAACGGCCTGCGCAACATTCTTCAGCACCAGGTCGCCAACGGTATGACCAAAGCGGTCGTTAACCCGCTTAAAAAAATCGATGTCGAGCACGATCAGTGACAGGCTGCTCGATTTACGGCGGCTGATCTCAACCTCCCGGCTGAAGTTGCTATCGAAGGCTGCGCGGTTCTTCACTCCGGTAAGGGCATCCTTGAACGCAGATTGTACCGCTTCGCGATAGAGCAGGGCATTGCGTAATGGGTAGAGCAGGGTGACCAGCAGGTTTTCAAGCCGTTCGATTTCGTTATTTGAAAAACGCCGTCCCCTGAAAAACTGGATCACACCCATATCCTCTTCCATCAATTTCAGATTGTAGTTGAGGCTGTGCTTGGTCTGTATGCCGAAGGTGAATGGAGCACCATTTGGCGTGGCTTGATATATGAGCCCATCATGGGGGATTTCGTCACCGATCCCCTCTCTGAAGAGTTCGATGACACTCTCGAGTTCCAGGGTGGTCTGTAGTCTGTTGGACAATTCGAGGGGCCGTGTGGCTTGCGTCTCGAAGCTTTCTCGTTTTGGCAACACTGAAATCAGATGAGTCTTTGGCTTGATTTGGATATTCTGAATGCGACCTGTCATTTTTCTGACCTGTAAAGCTGTTGTCTTGCTAACTGCCATAGCGAATAGCGTGCCAAAATAAAATATATATATAAAACAATGAAATGCATTTGCTGTCAGTGGTTGGTGACGAAAAACTGTCAGGTCTGATGCGGCATGAGCAAGATAAATATTCCTTTTTCAGATGGTTTCCTGGCAGCGCATCAAGGGTTACATCAGTACATTTGCCATGCAATGAAACCGACTGCCGTTGAGACTAGACTAATCCTTTACAGGTTCCCGACTATAGAAGGAACAACTGCAGGAGTTTTCGATGAAATATTGCACTATCTGGTTGCTGACTCTTGGCCTTTTGCTTTCAATTCATGTGAATGCCGCTGGAAAAGAGGCGGTGCTGGAGAAGGGTTTTATCAATCCCGGCTTTCATGAGAAACCGGACTGGTTTAAAAATTCGTTCCTGGATCTGCAGGAGGATGTGGCGGACGCCACGGACCAAGGTAAACGTGTCATCCTCTACTTCTATCAGGATGGCTGTCCTTATTGTGGAAAACTGCTGAACGAGAATTTCACCCTCAAACAACTGGTCGACAAGACCCAAAGCCATTTCGAGATCATCGCCATCAACATCTGGGGTGATCGGGAAGTCTCTGGCTTGGAGGGTGAAGCAACCAGTGAGAAGTCGTTATCCTCTGCGCTAAAGGTCATGTACACACCAACCCTGTTGTTTCTCGATGAACAGGGCCGCACGGCGCTCCGGGTCAATGGCTATTACCCACCCCACAAATTCGAAGCGGCCCTCGATTATGTGGCGGGAAAATTCGAACTCAAGGAATCCTTCAGGGATTTTATGGCCAGGGTTGAACCGGTGGCGGCTTCAGGGGTGCTGCGCCATGAGCCCGGGCACCTGCCCAGGCCACTCGATCTGATGCGATCGAAAAACAACCCCGGCAGGCCCCTGTTAGTGCTGATGGAACAGAAGCAGTGTCCAGCCTGTGATGAGCTGCATGCCGATATTCTGCAAAGGCCGGCAGTCAAACAAAGCCTCGGGCAGTTCGATGTTGCGCTGGTGGACGTCTGGTCCGACGAGATGCTGATTACGCCGCTCGGCGAGCCGCTCAAGTCCACCGATTTGGCCGCCAGACTGAAGGTCCACTATGCGCCGAGTCTGCTGTTTTTCGATACCAGCGGTAACGAGGTCTTTCGTACCGATGCACTCCTGAAAACCTTTCATGTGCATGCCGCAATGGACTATGTTCTCACCGGCGCATACCAAACTCAGCCCAATTTTCAGCGTTTTGTGCAGTCCCGGGCCGATGCGCTGCGCGCTGCCGGGATTGAGCCTGATCTGATGGAATGATTGCATCAGGCAGTGTATGTCTTGACGGCTGGTTGCCAGTCAATCTGCAGTCAGGCTGCGAATGAGACGCTGTCAATAACCCCTTGCCGCTATTTGCGGACTATGGAGCTGCGCCCCGGATGTGTAGAATTAACCGCTTTTAAAATCCCCATAAGATCTGTCTCTGATCTGTCGGGATACACCAATCTGAGTGGGCAGGCGCAGTGAATATGTCAAATAACATCAGTTTTCACGTTAAACCAGGGGGGCGGCTGACCGGAAATCTGCGAGTACCGGGTGATAAGTCAATCTCACACCGCTCGATAATGCTGGGCTCTCTGGCAGAGGGAGTGACCAGGGTCAGGGGGTTTCTTGAGGGTGAAGACAGTCTGGCGACGCTCCTGGCGTTCCAGCAGATGGGAGTCAAAATCGAAGGGCCGAATTCGGGGCAGGTAGTGATTCATGGGGTTGGCATGCACGGGCTTAAAGCGCCGGATGCGCCCCTCTATCTGGGCAATTCGGGCACCTCCATGCGTTTGCTGTCCGGATTGCTGGCGGGGCAGGGATTTGAGATAACGCTTACCGGAGACAGCTCTCTGTCAAGCCGGCCGATGAAAAGGGTCACCGACCCGCTGATAATGATGGGTGCTCAAGTCGACGCGGCGCAAGGCGGCACGGCTCCGCTGGTGATCAGAGGAGGGCGTCGACTCGCAGGCATCGACTACCTGTTGCCGATGGCCAGCGCTCAAGTCAAATCCTGTATTCTGCTGGCAGGTCTCTATGCGGATGGCGAAACCTGTGTCACCGAACCCGCTCCGACCCGGGATCACACCGAGCGTATGCTGGAGGGTTTCGGATATGCGGTCAGGCGTGAGGGGGCGAAGGCCTGTCTGCGTGGCGGGGGGAAACTGCAGGCCTGTGAGATCGACGTGCCGGCGGATATTTCATCCGCCACTTTTTTTATGGTTGGCGCCTCAATCTCGGCGGGCTCCGATATCATCCTCGAACATGTCGGCATCAATCCCACCCGGGACGGGGTAATCAATATCCTGCGTTTGATGGGGGCTGATATCCAGCTCCTCAACGAACGGATGGTGGGTGGTGAGCCGGTGGCCGATATCAGGGTTCGATCACGGCAGCTGAGAGGCATCCGCATACCGGAGGATCAGGTGCCGTTGGCGATCGATGAATTTCCGGCGATCTTCATTGCGGCTGCCTGTGCAGAGGGGGAAACGGTCCTCAGCGGCGCGGAAGAACTGCGGGTCAAGGAGAGTGATCGCATCCAGGTCATGGTGGACGGCCTGCTGGAACTGGGTATCAAAGCGGAGCCCACCCGGGACGGCGTGGTGATTCAGGGTGGTGCGCTGGGTGGCGGAAATCTGGAGAGCCATGGCGATCACCGGATTGCCATGGCGTTCGCCATGGCGGCCTTGCGGGCAATGGACGAGATTCGCATCAATGACTGCGCCAACGTGGATACCTCGTTTCCAGGCTTCGTGCAGCTTGCCGGTGGTGCGGGGCTTAACATCAGAAGGACAATTGAATAATGAGTGGCGTAAGAGTAATTACCATTGACGGACCTTCGGGTTCCGGCAAAGGCACCGTTGCGGAGATGGTCGCGGAACGGCTTGGCTGGCGCATCCTGGACAGTGGCGCTATCTATCGTGTATTGGGGTTGATGGTTCAGCGGGCCGGAATCGACTCTGAGCAGGTGGAGATGATTACCGGGCTCGCACAAAACATGCCTTTATCCTTTTCGGCCGGCAGAGTCTTGCTGGACGGGGAGGATGTCTCATCGGCGATCCGCACCGAGTCTGCGGGCAATGCCGCATCAAAAGTCGCCTCAGTGCCAGAGGTGCGTTCCGCATTGCTGCAGTGGCAGCGTGACTACGCGCTTCCACCAGGGCTGGTGGCGGATGGCCGGGATATGGGGACGGTCGTTTTCCCGCATGCAGCAGTCAAAATATTCCTCACTGCAAGTGCCGAGGAGAGGGCGGAAAGACGATATAAACAGTTGAAAGAAAAGGGAATGAATGTTAGTCTGCCGGATCTTGCTGCTGAGATTCGAGAGCGTGATGAGCGTGACCGAAACCGCAGTGTGGCGCCACTTCTACCCGCTGATTCAGCCGTCGAAGTGGATTCCACAAGCATGACCATAGATGAGGTTGTAGATCGGGTGATGGATGAGGTGCACAAGGCCTTCCCGGATCTTCACTGAATCTATGGTTTAATCCGGGTGAGACCGGAAAAGGTGGCCGGCAATTGCTGGCTTTGTGTTTAACCATTTGACAATTTGGCGTTCTACATTGAGTTCACGAACGTCAGTGCAGCATTCCGCTGCAGGAAATCCTATCCCATGACCGAAAGTTTTGCAGAATTATTTGAGGCGAGCCTCTCCAACACACAACTGAAACCAGGCACGATTATTATCGGCACCATATTGGATATCACATCCGATGCGGTTATCGTCAATGCCGGATTGAAATCTGAGGGCGTGATTCCGCGTATCCAGTTTCTGAACCAGGATGGTGAGATCGAAGTCGCTGTTGGTGATGAAGTAGAGGTAGCTCTGGATGCCGTGGAAGACGGCTTTGGAGCGACCCGCCTCTCCCGTGAAAAGGCCAAGCGCAACCAGGCCTGGAAAATGCTCGAAAAGAAATTCGAAGCAGAAGAAACCATCGTCGGCCGCATCAACGGCAAGGTCAAGGGCGGGTTTACTGTTGAGGTTGGTGAGATCCGTGCGTTCCTGCCTGGCTCCCTGGTGGATGTGCGCCCGGTAAGAGATACCTCTTATCTGGAAGGTAAAGACCTGGAATTCAAGGTCATCAAGCTTGATCAGCGTCGGAATAATGTGGTGGTTTCCCGTCGTGCAGTCGTCGAGCAGGAATACAGCGAAGAGCGCGACAAACTGCTGGAAAACCTGGAAGAGGGTCAGGTTGTCAAAGGCGTGGTCAAGAACCTTACCGACTACGGTGCATTCGTAGATCTGGGGGGTATTGATGGCCTGCTGCATATCACGGACATGGCCTGGAAACGGGTCAAGCATCCTTCCGAAGTGGTGGAGATCGGGGACGAGATCGACGTCAAGGTGCTCAAGTTCGATCGAGAGCGCAGTCGCGTATCACTGGGGCTGAAGCAGATGGGCGATGATCCCTGGGTCAATCTCGCACGTCGTTATCCTGAAGGCGCCCGGATGTTTGGTAAGGTCACCAATATCGCTGACTATGGCTGCTTCGTAGAGATCGAAGAGGGTGTAGAGGGTCTGGTGCATGTCTCTGAGATGGATTGGACCAATAAGAACGTGCATCCTTCGAAAGTTGTCTCCCTGGGGGATGAGGTAGAGGTCATGGTGCTGGATATCGACGAAGAGCGTCGTCGGGTATCTCTGGGCATCAAGCAGTGCAAGTCCAACCCATGGGATGAGTTTTCAGTTACTCATAAAAAGGGTGACCATGTCTCCGGCAAGATCAAATCGATCACCGATTTCGGCGTTTTCATTGGCCTGGATGGCGGTATCGACGGTCTGATACATTTGTCGGACATCTCCTGGGATGACGAGGGTGAAGATGCCATTCGTCAGTTCAAGAAAGGCGATGAGCTGGAAACCGTGGTGCTTGCCGTCGATCCGGAGCGTGAGCGTATCTCCCTGGGCATCAAACAGTTGGCCAAAGATCCTTTCTCAGCTTTTGTTGCGGCTAACGAGAAGGGCAGCATTGTTCACGGCAAGGTTGGTGCAGTTGATCCCAAAGGTGCGGTCATCCTGTTGGGTGATGGTGTCGAAGGTTATCTGCGTGCTTCCGAGTTGTCCCGCGATCGGGTTGAGGATGCGCGAAGCGAATTGAAAGAGGGCGAAGAGATCGAAGCCAAGTTCATTGGCGTTGACCGTAAGAACCGTTCTATTTCACTCTCCATCAAGGCCAAGGATGCTGAGGAAGAGGCGGCTGCGATCAAGGGATATGCCAAAGAGGCTGCCTCAAGTACGCCTACCCTGGGAGATCTTTTGAAAGAGCAGATGGGCAACAAGGGTGAGTGAACCTGTAAGGTAAGTTCTCCTCAGCAATGATGCAAAAGGGCCGCCAGCGGTTTGGCGGCCCCTCAATTACCAATTGGATACACGACCAGTATGACAAAATCCGAGTTGATTGAAATAATTGCCAAGGAACAGAGTCATCTCGCTTACCGGGATGTGGAACTTGCGGTCAAGTATATGATTGAACACATGAGTCAATCACTTGCCTCCGGTGAGCGTATTGAGATCCGTGGCTTTGGCAGTTTCTCGCTCCACTACCGTCCTCCCAGGATGGGACGTAATCCAAAAACAGGTAAAACCGTAGCACTTTCCGGTAAATATGTTCCACATTTCAAGCCGGGCAAAGAGTTGCGGGATCGGGTGAATAAACTGATCGCTGAGGATTGATTCGGAACTTCTACCGAATCAATTGTTCGCTCAACGTTTATGCCGTATGTCTGGCGTGATGACGAATTATTTTCACTTCCGCGACTTTTGATGAGCAAATGGTTTAGTCGATCATTTACTTGGCGGCGGGGCTAAGCTCTCGCCATTGGAAACCCCTTCCAGGACCATCTCTTCCGGGAACAGGCAGCTGAACCGGCTGCCAAACCCTTCTTTACTTGAAATCATCAGTTCACCGTCGTGGCGGTTGATGATGTGTTTTACGATGGCCAATCCCAGACCCGTTCCTCCGGAGCGCCGTGAGCGTCCTTTATCGACTCGATAGAAACGCTCGGTAAGTCGCGGGATGTGTCGCTCAGGAATACCGGGGCCTGTATCGGAGATGATGAAACAGGCCTTTTCCTCCTCTTTTCTCCAGGTTATTTGTATTTTGGTTTTGGGTGGCGTGTGGATGATGGCATTGAAGATCAGGTTGGAAAAGGCGCTTTGCAGTTCAACGGTGTTTCCCACCAGCCAAAGATTTTTATCCAGTTTGCAATCAATGACATAACCACCTTTTTGATCTGCCAGGACCAATGCCTGATCGATAATCGCGGCAATCAATTCAGGGACGGGAACCGGCTGGTCGTTGGACGGTTTTTCACCCATTTCCAGCTTTGACAGGGTCAATAGGTCATTGATAATGGTGTTCATCCTTTCGGCCTGTTGCAACATCAGGGTAAAAGGACGCTCTTGAAAGGGTTGCGGATTGTTCTCGCTGAGGTTTTCGAGAAACCCTGTGATCACCGTCAATGGGGTGCGCAGCTCATGTGAGACATTGGATACAAAATCACGCCGCGCCTGATTGAGATTATAGAGGTCGGTGATATTTCTGGTTACCACCAAGCGTTGATTTTTCTTGCTGCCGAACGGTGTAATTCGCAGTGAAAGGATTACAGCCTTGTTGAACGGAGACGGGAACTCCAGGGAGCGGCTGTAATCCGCCGCCTCCAGATAGTCTGGAAGTTGGGGATAGGCAACCAGCTTGGGCAACTCCACACCTTCATCTCTGGGCCAGTTCACCTGCATCAGGTGTTTGGCAGCCAGATTGGCCCACTCCACTCTTGCTGACTTGTCGATCAGAATATAGGCGTCAGGGATGACTGAAGCAACCTTTCTGAAGCGGCTGGTATAACGGTTCAGGGTACGCTTGCGCTTTCGACTGCGATCCCGCTGTTTACCGAGTTCCTGGTAGATCAGCCCCCACAAGCCAAGTGGATAGGGGTAGTTGATTTGTTGGCGATGAATAACGCGATTGGCCAGAGACAAAAGAAGATATCCGTGCTTTATCAAGTAAACCAGCAGGCCGAGCATCAGCACAAGTGGAATATGATTGAGCAGATAGCCAATCGAACCGCTGATCAGCAAAATACCTGTGAGTTGGCTGAGTTCGGTTTTTACAAAGGGATTCACTGCTGTGTGGCGGGTGGTTAAGCTTTAATCTTCCGCAGCAAAGCGATAACCCACGCCACGGACCGTCTTAATCAAGCGTTCATGACCCGAAGGCTCAAGAAACTTGCGCAGGCGGCGAATATGCACATCCACTGTGCGCTCCTCAACATACACGTCATCTCCCCATACTTGATCGAGAATTTGTGAGCGTGAGTATGCACGGTCCTGATGGGTCATAAAGAAGAACAGCAGACGATATTCCGAAGGTGAGAGTTCCAGTCTGATGCCATTAGCCAGCACCAGATGGCTGGTCGGTTCGATCCTTAATCCTCCCAGTTCCACTGGCATGTCTTCCGCATGGTAACCTGCGCGGCGCAGTACAGCCCGGATCCGCGCAATCAGTTCCCGGGGTGAAAATGGTTTGGTGACGTAATCATCGGCGCCACTGTCGAGTCCCTCAATCTTGCACGCCTCTTCAATCCGGGCGGTCAGCATGATAACCGGAATTGATTTGGTTCTTGACTTCTGTTTCAGCTCTCGAGTGAGTTCCAGGCCGGAACGGCCGGGCAGCATCCAGTCCATGAGTATCATGTCATATCTTTCATTGGTCAGTAACTGTCTGGCAGCCTGTGCATGGGCTGCTTCACTGATGGAAAATCCCTCTTGTTCCAGGATATAGCGGATCATCTCCCTGATTTCCGGTTCGTCATCAACGATCAGTATGCGCGCCATGAGCCGTCAAAATTGCCATTATTGATGAGTAGCATGCCGATCGAACTTCCAGGTATTGACTCTTACGAAGTGATTTCAGCTCGAAAGTTGTATTGGAGAGAGATGTGAGGTCGTGACATTCTCTTGATGCGACAGTTTCTCAGCAGATGCATGTCAACGACTTTGTCTATTCTCTCAGACTTGTAGGTTGTTGTTAGGGTGGGTTTCCGGCAAGTTTATGTCAAGTCAGATGAAAATAGCAAAATCAAGATTCATTCGGGGGGATTTCTGCCTTCATCCAGTTAAAATGGAAGCTGAATGACAGACTGGAAAGATAGAGAGAGTCCTGGCGGCTGGCGTCAGCCATAGCGGCCTTCGATATAATCAGCTGTTTCTTTATGGTGTGGTGTTACAAACAGATCTTCGGTCGCCGAATGTTCCACCACTTTACCCATCAGCATAAAAATACACTCTTCGCTGGCCCGACGCGCCTGGGCCATGTTGTGGGTGACGATCAGGATGGTGTAATCACCACGCAGTTCCCAGATCAACTCCTCCACGGCTGCGGTGCCTTTGGGGTCGAGCGCAGAGCAGGGTTCATCCATCAGCAGGATGCGGGGGCGTACCGGAAGAAGACGGGCGATACACAGCTTCTGTTGTTCTTCCAATGACAGTGAAGTGGCCTTGCTGTTCAAGCGGTCCTTGACTTTATCCCAGAGTAAAACCTGTTTCAGGGCGTTTTCCACGATCTCTTCACGATCGCTCCTGCTGTATTTTCTGTCCTTGCTGTGCAGCCGGTGGCCAAACAGAATGTTGTCCTGAATGGAGACGGGGAGTGGATTGGGACGCTGAAAGACCATGCCGATCTCCTTACGCACCTGAACCAGTTCCACCTCCGGGTCATAGATATTATTGCCGAATATATCGATGCTGCCTTCGATGCGGACATAGCCGAGACGCTCGTTAATCCGATTGATGCTGCGCAGAAAGGTGGATTTACCACAACCGGAAGGACCGATGAGAGAGGTGATGATGCCATTTTTGATATCCAGGTCGATATCGAACAGAGCCTGGAAGGTACCATACCAGAGATTGAGGTCGCGGGTATGAATGGCGAAGTCCTGATCAGATGAATCTTTGATTTGTGCGGCAGTGTTCATGGTGTTTTTCAGCTATGGTTAAAGCGAATTTGTTGTAGTAATTTGCCAATAAGTACTGACTGGTTTAGCGAAGATAATACCGTTCATCGCAAGCAGATATCCTTCAGGTTGTTCATCTACTGGGTCTACATGGGGATAGAACCTCCATCCCTGGCAGACATCCCTGCGGCGATTGTCCGGCCTGGCATTCATGCCAGTGGTTCGCAGCGTTTCCTTGGTCCACTGGACCAAGGGTCTCCGCTCACCCAAATCGACCTTCAATGTAATCGGTGGTGCGCTGATCCTTGACCTTGCCATTGAATAGATCCTCGGTGTCTCCGATTTCGACACATTCACCTTCCAGGAAAAACGCGGTGCGGTCTGCAAGCCGCCTGGCCTGCTGTACCAGATTGGTCACCAGCAGGATGGTCATTTCGCTGCGCAGTTCCTTGAGTACGTCTTCGATGCGCATAGTAGTGACCGGGTCTACTGCGATGGAGAATTCATCCAGCATCAACAGCTCGGGCTCCTGAGAAAGCGCCCGGGCAATGGTGAGGCGCTGCTGTTGTCCGCCGGACAGCAGGCTGCCCAAAGAATCGAGCCGATCTTTGACCTCATCCCACAAGGCGGCCCGACTCAGGCAACGTTCCACTATGATATCGAGTTCTGACTTATTGCTGATGCCTCGCAGACGCGGCGACAAGGCCACGTTCTCATAGACCGTCAAAGGCAGGCCTACCGGCAACGGAAAGACTACACCGATGCGACTGCGCAGCGCATACACGTTTCTGAGTTGGCTGACATCCAGGCCGTTGAACAGCACCTTTCCTTCGACATGCATGTTGCTGTCGAAATCATTCATGCGGTTGAGGGTTTTCAGGAAAGAGGTCTTGCCGGCATTGGCCGGGCCGATGATGCCGAAGATCTCTTTCTCCTTGATCTGCAGGGTGACATCTCGCAGCGCCACATCACTGCCGTAGCTGATACGCAGATCCTCGACTTCCATTTTGATTGCGGCATCGGCAATCTCTCGTTGGGCTTCTGTTACCATTTCTTTTTGCCCCTTAGATACATACGGAAAGCAATGGAGAGGCTGTTCATGATCAGCACCAGGGCGATCAGCACCAGGGCGACCCCATAGGGAAGTGCATCGGGAACATGGGGCACCTGCGTGGAGACCACAAACAGATGCAGCGAGAGCGCCATGGTCTGGTCGAATACCGACTGCGGCAGGAAGGGCAGGAAAAACGCGGCGCCGGTAAACATGATCGGCGCCGTTTCGCCCGTGGTGCGGGAGACCTCCAGGATGACACCGGTGAGGATGCCGCTGATCGCGTTGGGCAACACCACCCGGCGAATTGTCTGCCAGCGGGTTGCGCCCATGTTCCAGCAGGCCTCGCGGAATGCATGGGGCACTGCCATCAATGACTCCCGGGTGGAAACTATCACTACCGGCAAGGTCATGATGGCCAGGGTCAGACTGGCCGCCAGGATGCTGGTGCCGATACCGAAAAAGATCACAAAGGCGCCGACTCCGAACAGGGCATGCACGATAGAAGGTACGCCAGCCAGATTGATGATTGCCAGGTTGATCAGGCGGGTCAGCACATTATCACCCGCATATTCGCTCAGGTAGATGGCGGCAGCGACGCCCAGCGGCACCGATATCAGCAAGGCCACGCTCACCAGCCATACGGTGCCCAACAGGGCAGGGAAGATGCCGCCGGCGGTCATGCCGTCAGTGGGGTCGGTAAACAGGAAATCGATGGAGATCATGCTGCCGCCCTTCATGATCAGGGTGCCGAGGATGATCAGCACGGGCAGGATCAGGAGCAGGGTCATCATCAGGAACAGGGTGCGATAGATGACCTGGATTTTTTTATCTTTTTCGTTGATGGTGGTTGCTTCAAACATGACGCTTAACCCTTACGGATGCCTCTGACGATCAGGTCCGCCGTGAGGTTGATGAGGAAGGTGATCAGGAACAGGAAGATGCCGATCGTGAACAGGGCCTGATAGTGCTCTGAGCCCACTGCGGTCTCGCCAAGTTCGGCGGCGATGGTTGCGGTCAGCGCTCTGACCGAATCGAAGATGCTGCCCGGTATGTTCACCGCATGTCCGGTCGCCATGAGTACCGCCATGGTCTCGCCAAATCCTCGACCGACCCCCAGCAGCACGGCGCCCAGCAGGCCGTTCTTGGCGGCTGGCAGGACTGTCTTATAGATGACCTGCCAGCGGGTGGCGCCGAGGGCCTCGGCCGCCTCACGATAGCGGTCGGGAACCGCTTTCAGGGCGTCTTCCGCAATCGAGGTCATGATCGGCGCCGCCATCAGCCCGAGGATGATGCCGGCATTCAGCACGTTGAGTCCCACCGGCACATCAAACAAGTCAATGATCAATGGATTCATGATGGAGAGGCCGATAAAGCCCCACACCACGGAAGGAATAGCGGCCAGCAGTTCCACCAGAACCTTGAGGGATTCACGGGTCTTGCCGGTTGCGAACTCACCGATAAAGATGGCCGCGCCCAGGGAGAAGGGGATGGCTACCAGCATGGCCAAGCCGGTTACGCTGGCTGTGCCGGCCATCAGAGCGAGGATGCCGAATGTCGGCTCATCATCATCCGTGGGTTCCCACCACTGCGAGAGGAAGAATTCATTGAAACTGAAACTCTCGGTCAGGAAACCCATGCCATGGTAGGTGATGAAGACAAAGATACCGATGATAAACACGATCGCGGACATGCCGCCGGCGAATACCACCAGCTGCACCAGTTTGTCGATATACCAGTCGACGTCGCGGCTGTCGAAATCGCTGAGTGCGGCAGATGGCTGAGTTTCAGGACTGGTCATTTCATGCAGCCCCTTCACCGCGCAGCAGGATCATCAGGTCGCTGATCTTGACCGCCAGTTCTCTGTAGAGTGACTCGATTGCAGCGGTATCTTCAGCCTTGGGAGAAGGTCCTAAATCCCATTCAAGTGCGGTGGTGTGAAAGGGTATCTCTTCGATATAGTCCGAGATCGGGTTGTCCAGGGAGACGATGATATGGTAAGTGGCAAGTTCATCAAAATTTATCTCACCGATGGCGCGGGTCTTCGTATCCTGCAGAGAGATACCGCGCTGACTCATGAAATCTATCAGTGCTTGGCTGACGGATTCCGCCGGCGCCTGGCCGGCGCTGCTGTAACTGCCACTCTCAGGGAAGTTCACCCTGCCGATGGCTTCCGCCATCTGGCTGCGCAGGCTGTTGCGCTCATCAATGAACAGGATTTTGTAGACTTTGGGTGATTTGGTGGCGCCTGTTACTGCAAATACGGTATCTTCACAGATGTTCTTTGATTGTTCCGCAACCCTTTTGAGCAGGTTGAGTATGATGAATAGTTCCAGCTGATCACGTGTATTCTCTTTTGAGAGATTTGACAACATATGTTCAAAAACCGGTTCGAGACTTTGCTCTAACCTATTGACCTGGCCGATGACAGTCTTCGCCGCCTCAGCATGACCCTCAAAAAAGGCTTGAGCAGCTTGTTCCAGAATCTGCTGCGCTTCACCCCCGACCAGTTCCAGCGTATCAAGCAACGAACCGCTTGGCGGTGAGGAGAGCTTTACCGATTCTCTGGCAATGGTCACCGCATAGTCGCCGATACGCTCGAGAGCGATATTGGTTCTGATGGTTGAAGACATCAGCCGCAGGTGTCCGGCGCTGGGCAGATGAACCGCGATGAATCTGTGGCACAGGCGATCGATCTCACGCATCTTACGATTGATCGGGTGATCATTCAGCACCGTGGCGTAAGCCAGTTTTTTATTCCCGGTTTGCAGGGCGTGAACCGCTTGTTTGATGGCTTCCTGGACCAGTTTGCTCTGATCATCAACCTGTTTGCGTATTTGGTTGAGATCACGTTCCAGCCGGGCTTCTAGATGTGACATCGGTAGCTACCACCTTATTCTATACTGGGACGCGAGAATACGCGTCCCAGAATGATTTATTATAATTAAAAGACTAAATCCTGGGGCTCAGGCTGGTCTTAATTGCATTGCACGTCGTTGGCCGGCGCATAACCCTTTTTCACCAGGATGCACTGTCCGGTGTCGCTCTTTATCCAATCGAGATAATCCTTGATGGCGCCTGCGGGCTCACCATTGGTGTACATGAAAAGTGGGCGGGCAATCGGATAGCTGCGGTCACTGGCTGTCGCTACGCTTGGGGAGACACAGGGCTTGCCGTCTTCACTATCCACACAAACCTTTGTTACGTGATCGGTGGCATAAGCCAGGCCGCTGTAGCCAATTGCACAAGGGGTCTTTTCAACCAGATCGACGACGTCCTTGGAGCCATGCATATCCAAGGTGCCCTGGCGGAATGTGCCCTTCGTAATCACCCCTTTCTCGGCGGCGGTTTTCAGAATCGCCTTTTTGAAGTAGGCGTAGGTGCCAGAATTGTTCTGCCGGCTGACCACAACAATCTCATCACTCTCGCATCCAGGAACCTTGAGTCCCAGATCCGACCATTTGGTCGCGCTTCCGCCCCGGCCATAGATTTGAGCGAGTTGGCTGATAGTGAGTGATTTTGCCGGGTTGTCCTGGTGTAGAAAGACTGCCAGGGCATCGTAACCCACCACATGCTCAAGCGGATTCTGGCCGGATTTCTTGGCGGATTTGATCTCTTTGTCCTTCATTTTCCGGCTGGCATTGGCAATATCGACGGTGCCGTTGATCATGGCGGCGATACCGGTGCCTGATCCGCCACCGGATACGGCAACCGCTACCTCAGGATCGATCTCACGGTAAGCTTCCGCCCAGGCCTGTGCAACATTGACGAGTGTATCGGAGCCTTTATTCTGGATGACAGTGCGCTCTGCAAATGCAGGCAAACTGAGCGCAAGACAGGAACTGGTTATTACGAGTAGGGTTACTAATTGTTTTTTCATCATTATCCTCCGGTGTATCAAATGCAATACACCGAGAGATCATATGACAGAAATATTACAGCATTATGACATTTCGAAGAAATATTACAGGATCATGACAGTATTATTATTTTAATGTCTTAAGAGTTTTGAGGCCTTTTTTGCGTTGCGCAAAGATAATGCTCAGGTCCTGCTCAATGCGCTTCTTCTCTTTATCACTCTTTTCCGTGGTCAGTTTTTCTTTCAGCGACCGCTCTTTTTTCTTGAGTTTTTTCAGGATCTCTTTGATGCACGCCTTTTGATCTTTTACATTCTTTGCATCCCCGTCGAGATACTGCTGGGCCATTTTAAACAGTTTTGGCGTTTTCATGATTTAGCCCTCATCGTCATTTGTTATGTTCGGGTTGCATGATTTCCATGAGTTCATCCTCATCAAGAGCGATGGCGCGCTCGGCCTCCTTCATGATCTGATCGCCGGAGGCAAACAGCACCTCACCCATCTGAATCAGGTTCTTGGTGACATCATAGGCATAGGCTGAGTCATTCATCAAAGAGGTGGCCATTGCAGCAGAAATCTTGTTTTCCCTGATCAAGGTTTCGAGCATGCCGTTCGCTGTGGTGTCGTTCTCTTCCATCTCGACTTTTATGGTGTCGAGTGAGAGTACCATGGAAGGATCATCTATGCCTTCATGGGCTGCGGATAAATGACGCAACACCGAACCGAGACGAGCGCGGATTTGGTTGTATTCGGCACGGATGTGGGGATTTTTTGAAACAATATACTGCGACAGATTCTTATGCATGTGTTTGGTGTCCTTGATCGCCTCCACGATATCACGGCCGGCAGCCCGCAGGGCAAAGAGTTCATCGGCCTGTTCGGGGGACATGGTGACCTGGGCGCGGCTGATGAATTTGACGATCTCACTGTAGAGTCCTTTCACATTGGTGTCGTATTCATCTTCGATATCGATCGGCATTGCCTTGGGCGTTTGCAGTACGACCTGTTCCAGCTCTTTGTCTGAGAGAATGTCATGGCGATGCAGGCTAATGCCATGGGCAAGGATGGCAAACGCATTGTCGAACAGGTGAAGGGTCTCATTGCGCACCGCCTCGATGGCCGTGTCAGGGAGTTCGATAACAGAATCGTTCAGATACTTCGGTGCGGCTTTTGGCGTCACCTTTTCGGGCATGACTCGGGTCAGAAAATTCACCAGTTGGTTGGTGAATGGCAGCATGGCAAGAATGCCGATGGTGTTGAATACGCTGTGGAATACGGCAAGTTTCAGGGTGTAGTCATCATCCGCTATGCCGACGGTCCGGCTGATGATATCAACGCCTTGGCCAATCTGGTAGATGAAGGCAATGGCGATGAAGGCCGGTGACCAGATTGAAGATCAGGTGGGCCGCGGCAAGTCGTTTGCCCTGCACATTGGAACTCATGGCGCCCAGGATGGCGGTGATGGTGGTGCCGACGTTGGCGCCGATCGCCAGTGCGAGCGCATTCTCATAGGTGATCTGCTGCGCAGCCAGCGCGGTGATAATGATAACCAGCGTGGCATGACTCGACTGCATGACCACGGTAGCGAAGATACCGATTGCAGCGAAAATGAAGATCCCTGGATAACCGGAAACCGCAAAGGCGCTCAGGTCGATGGTGTCACGAAAGGCCTCAAAGCCCTCTTTCATGTGGTGGATGCCAAGGAACAGGAAACCGAGTCCGGCCAGGATGTAGCCGATGCCCTTGAGCGTTTTTGGAACCCTGGAACACCAGGATGATGCCGAACACCAGCATCGGCATGGCATAGGCGGAGATCTTCACCTTGAGACCGAATCCGGCAATCAGCCAGGCGCCGGTGGTGGTGCCGAGGTTGGCGCCGAAGATGATGCCGATACCGGCAGCCAGGCTGATCAGTCCCGCGCTCAGAAAGGAGATGGTGATGACCGAGACCAGGGAACTGGACTGCATGATGGTGGTGCTGACCACGCCGAAACCAAGCGCCTTGAAGGTGCTGTCTGTGGTGCGGCGCAGCAGTCTTTCCAGCAGGCCGCCGGTGAATGCCTTGAAGCCTTCCTCGAGAAACAGCATGCCGAACAGGAAGATGGAGACGCCGGCGGCTATCTCCTTGAAATTCGGGCTGATCCAGAAACCATAGGCCAGCACAAATAAGATGGTGGGTAGAACAATTTTCCGGATCATTCAGATGTTTACTCCAGGCAAATAAAGTCAGTACGCGAGCGGCTTGCTCCGTGACTCGCGTTTCAATCAAGTTAGGTTGAATGTGTTGCTGCTGCTGAGCGGTTAGACCCAGCAGTCAGGAAAAACGTACTTTAGTTTTTTACTGGATCAGGGGCTCGCGTGGACTAGGGTTATTGCACGATCCCGATCTTTCCGATAAAAAATAACAATGCATATATATATGAAATATATTACAATGTCATCAAACTGTAACATAATAGTGTTAAAGGCGCATATAAAATATTGTACAGTGCGAACTGCATAGCGCCATTCCTGGTTGAATTTATAGTTATAGTCCATGAGATGTGTTTGTCACTTCACCTTTGACAGTCTTGCCGATCGATGCTCGCCGCCATCTGAACCAGAAAAAACAGTGTTTACTTCTCGATCGTTGAAATCTTAATGAAAAAATGCTCATCAGAAAAACCATTAAGTGCTATTCTTTTGCCCCTTCCAATAAAAAAATATCAGGGCCAGTGATCGGGTAGAATTGATGAATGAGTTGATTGAATTCTATGAATCTCTGGCGATCAGCTCTGCTGATGTGGAATTGATGCTGCGCATCTTCTTCCAGGTGATTTTGCTCAGTCTGTCAGCCGTCTTTTCCGGTTCCGAAACCGCACTCTTTTCCCTTAGCCGTATCGACCTGCAGAAGCTCAGGCAAAGCCGGGATAAACACTCGGAAAGCATTCACGCCATGCTGGATGAACCGAGACGCCTGATCATCTCCATCCTGTGTGGTAATGAACTGGTCAATATCGCCTCTGCAGTCAACATGGCGTCTATCCTGCTGGTCATTTTCGGCGAGAAGGATGTTGGCTGGATCAATATTCTAGTAATGGTGCCACTGCTGTTGCTGATCGGTGAGATCACCCCCAAAACGATTGCCGTCAGTTTTCCGGTAAAATTCACCACCCGCCTTACCGCCCGTGTTCTGCCGCGTTGGATAGTATTCATTACGCCATTACGGGAAGCTGTTCGGCTGGTGGCCGACCGCATTACTACGCTTGTCGTGGGTGATGAAGTTGACCGGGAGAATATCTTACAGAGAGATGAGTTGAGGACGCTGCTGGAGGAGGGTGAGGAGACGGGAATTATCGATGCGACCGAACGGGTGTTGATCGATAATGTGCTGGAGGCGGCAGAGACGGATATCTCACGCATCATGACGCCCGGACCCAGGATTCATTTTCTCGATGCAGATCTGCCGGTAGAGGAATTGATCGAGGAGTTCCGCAGCTTTCAACATCCCAGGATTCCTGTCTATCAAGGGCATTGGGATAACGTCATCGGGTTTATCCATTCTGAGGACATTCTCAAGGTGGTGCGCGGGGGAGGAGATCTCTCTCAGGTGACCTTGGATGTGATCCTTAAGCCGGCTCATTTCGTGCCGCCGACCAAGAAAGTGGACGAAATGTTCGACTATTTTCAAGCCCACAACACCCGGGTGGCCATCATCCTGGGTGAATATGGAGAGGTGCTGGGCATAGTTACCATGAAAGATGTTTTGAAATTCATCTTTGGTGAGATATCGGGCAGGATGGAAGGGCAGGAGTACTACAAGGAACAGGACGAAAACAGCTATATCGTTCCCGGTGATATGCGCCTTGGGGATTTCTACAATCTGACCAATTTTGATATTGATGATCCGGTGATGACGACAATTGGGGGAGTTGCCTTCCGCTTGTTCGATGGGCTCCCGCAGGTTGGCGATAGAGTCCACTTTGAGGGCTATGAATTTATTGCCAAGGAAGTGAAAGGCTTAAGGATCAGTCAGGTACAGGTTCAGCATCGGTCCGTAGAGAGCGATGCGTCCAGGTCTGGTTGATGAGGATGAGATCGAGAATCTTGAGCCGGCATCGCCAGAACCTGAATCGCACCCGGCAGAGGCCGGCGCTGATGCGCCGGAAGAAATCAAAAAGGGGGATAGCTGATGGATTGGGTTGTCGAACTTGTGGTGATCGTGGTCTTTCTGATACTCAAGGGCTTTTTCTCCGGTTCTGAGATTGCAATGGTGAACTCGGACAAGCTCAAGCTGCGGCATCAGGCGAAGATGGGAGACAAGGGTGCGGGGCTGGTGCTGAAGCTATTCAAGAAGCCGGATGTCATATTGGGAACGACGCTGGTCGGTACGAATATCGCCACCGTGACAATCTCGACCTTGGGGGCTTTGCTCTTCATCGATCTGTTCGGCGCAAGCGGTGACCTGATCTCAGTCATTGTAATGACGCCGTTGCTGTTGATTCTGGGTGAAGTGGTCCCGAAGAGTATCTTTCAGCAAAAGGCAGACACTATTGCAAGCCGTCTGATCTATGCATTGCGTTTCTTTTCCGTAGTCTTTTATCCCGTCATATTTATTTTCAGTGGTGTGGCAAGATTTATCACGCGTATCGTGGGTGATGGCACGGTGCCACAGAATATGTTCATTACCCGGGAGGAGTTGCGGGTTCTTCTGGATGTGTCGGAAACAGCCTCCGCTCCTTCCACGATCGACCGAAAAAGAATTCGCCGCATTATTCGCTTCGCGGATACCACGGTAGGTGAAGCGATGATTCCTCTGGCGGATGTGGTTGGATTCAATGAAGTGCGGAATATGAAGGAGGCAATCCGCACCGTGATGAAACATGGCTATAATCGTCTGCCTGTCTACCGGGGAAATATCACCAACGTGAAAGGTGTGCTCACGCTGAGCACCTGGGATCTGATGAAACCGGATCTGGAGGAGCAGCCTGTTTCCGACTACGTGAGTACCGCACTCTATCTGTCGCCAAAGCAGACGATCGACCGCGCGCTTCCCCAGCTTCAGGCTAGAGATGACCACTTGGCCGTTGTGGTTGATGAGTTTGGCTCGGCCATTGGCATACTTACCATGGAGGATGTCTTTGAGGAGGTGGTAGGAGAAATCGATGTGGGATATGACTTTGATGAGTATCATCCAAAGGAACAACGCATCAATATCGAACATGAAAGCGAACTCTCCCATTTGATGAGCGGCAGGATGCCAATTTCAGAGGTGAACGATATCCTTTATGCAAAATTTCCGGTGGAAGAGGCGCATACCATCGGTGGTTTGATCGTGAGCCGTCTTCGCCATATCCCTAAAAGCGGTGATTTCATAGAAGAGAACGGCTACCGAATGACTGTGCTGGAGGCTGATGCCCGCTCGGTGATCAAGGTGCGTCTTGAACAGTTGATCTAGCCGTGCTCGTTTTGTTTTTAAAACAACACCCAATCTGGCTTCCGTCTTCAATCTGAAAGCGGAAGTTGCGCTGCAAGAAGGTGAAGTGGTAACTTTGAGATCTAACCGTCGCTGACTTTTTTTCTGTCCTGGATCGCATGGATCAGTGGCAAGAGAGACTCGGTTGGATAGCGAAGCGGACACATCTTGTTATCGATCCGCGTGAACACCCCCATCCATTTGTCATCACTGCCGTAGATGATATGGTGGTGTTCGATGGTTCCAACATTTTCCCAGAGCGTGTCATCGTTCGTTAAGGGGGTGTGACCGACAATTACCGGAGTTTCAGGGCCGACCCCCATGCATTTACGGAAATTTTTTATCTCGCGCTTAAAGTAACCGGATGGCTTATTCGGTTTGCGCATGCGGTTGTTTATCAGCTCGTTGATCAGCGAAGGATTGCTGTGGATATTGATCAGGTCATTTTCGAGACCTTGGAAGTGGGCGGGGCGGCATGGCATGCAATAAAATTATCAGAATAAGCAATATAGGGAAGGAGTTTATAAAAACGCTGCATCTCATCCCGATAACGTTTGCCTCTGTTGTCGATCAATGCCTTTTCCCATAACAGTCCTTGCGGTATACCCTGTTTGCCCAGTTCTTCTGAAAAGCTGTCATGATTGCCACGCAGGTAAAATACCTGATCAGGGAAACGCAGCTTGAGTTTGAAAATCAAATCCATGATCAACAAGGAACTCTGCATCTCTTCCAGCTCATCTTCCTCTTCGGAGTGAACGGCATCACCCAAAATGATCAGGCTGGCCTGGCCCTTTTTCAGGGCTTTGAGAAAACCGTTCTGACTCAATATGACTAGCAGATTGTCTGATTTTGTGTGCAGGTCGCCGATGAGAAAAGGTATGGTGTCACGCGGCAGGGCGATCACCCCACCGGGTTTTCCATTCTTGTCTTTAGCGCGAAAAGCCTCATTTTCAAGAATTTTGTTTACTTTGCCTATCAGGTCAAGCGTTTCATCAGGGGTAGGGCTGGCTAAAGGGTCGCCAAGAATAGCGCTCAGGCGTTTGAGTTTGGCGAAACGCCACTTATTGATACGGTTGAGATCTTTGCTCTTGAGCATGGGTGTTATACAGCTGCCACGCTCTCCGTCAAAATTCTTGAAGATCAGACTGCCATTGTCATTGGTAATGCTGAGATGACGCTCTGCAATTCCTTGTTCCAACTTTAGAAGAGTTTTTTGGTAAGCTTGATTGCACCCTATAATGAGCTTATCTCCTGAATTGAGACGTAAAAATCCTGAAATTTCCTTATAGTAACTGGCAGGATTAAAAATGATGAAACGGTCTGTTAGGGTGTCTTGTTGTACGTCATTGACCTGGCGTTCGGGATAGATATGCAGGATATTTTCATCGGAGCCGACATTGAGCTGGATCGGGTAATTTTTCAGGGGCAAGCGTACTTTCTTTTTGTCCAGGCGATACGCGCCTTCAAGATCCAGTTGTTCACATTGCGACAGACCGGAAAAGCTGTCTTTCAATCTTCTCAGTATGCCCTTGTCGTGTTGTAAAGCCTGTAAAACCATTGTTATAACTCCGGGTCGATTATCCTCAGAGGTGGCTTGTCTATATCTTCCCTGATATAGACATATAGACCTTTTTTATGCAAAAAAAGTGCGGTGCGTTGGTAGGTGGCTATCTGGTTTTCAATCACGCGGTGCTCGATCTCTTCATCTACCGGATGGGTGCCGCGCTTGGCTCTCTCCACTCTGCGCTGAAATAAGAGTTCCACAGGTGGTAAAAGAAACTCAAACACATAGCGTTTATGCCAATTGACGGAAAAAAAATAGCGCTTGATCGGTGGTATCCTGATCCGATCAAAATCGATTTCAGGAGCTTGTGCTGAGTCCAGCCACTCTTTGTCAAATACGGTAAGCGCCTTTTTATGGCCCTTGAAAGGCATTCCGAGATGTATCTCTCTGGGGCGCAGTGAGAGGCTCTGCGCAGTCCACCACCTGTCCATGGAAAGGTCGATATACCCCTCTTCAGACCAGCCGCCGAGTCTTCTGATCAATGTGCTTTTACCTGAACCGGGTGGTCCGGTAATCAATAATTGTCGAAAGGTGATGTGGGCAGGAAAAGGAATGCCTTTGATTGGCTTGATCTCTTCAACCGGGACGGTATCAAATAAGTTCATTGTGCCCTTTAATACGACAGTGGTTGGCGCGTAAGAGGTTGTTCTATTACGCGCTGTCTAGTCGTAAAGATACTAGCTGCATGAGGCAGGACGGTACAATCAAACCTCATTCTTGCGTCTCTCGGCTTGTTAACAAAGCGCCGGCTATGTTTTGTCCGGAGTGTCTGCTCTGTTTCGGATGTTGCAGAGCAAACGGGTGGTGATTCCTAAACTGCCTCTATCTCCTCTCCCGGCGGGAGAGGAGATAGATTGGCCTGCTGGTGTACGGTTTAACTAAAGATGCCTTTCAGGACGAAGAAGATCAGCGCGGCCAGAATGCCGCCAACCGGCAAGGTTATTATCCAGGAGATAACGATATTGCCGAGCACCCGCAGGTCGACCGCACCGATACCCCGCGCCAGGCCAACCCCCATGACCGCACCCACTGCAATATGGGTGGTGGAGACAGGCAGACCGGTTTTGGAGGCCAGCACCACGGTAGAGGCGGCGGCCAGAGTGGCGCAGTAACCGCGGGTCGGCGTCAGTTCCGTGATCTTGGTGCCGATGGTCTGCATCACCTTGTATCCCATGGTGGCAAGGCCGATAACGATGCCGGCGCCGCCGAGAATCAGGATCCAGATTGGCAGGCCGGCTTTTTGCGACACTTCGCCGCCGCTGTTGACGATGGAGACCACGGCGGCCAAGGGGCCGATGCCGTTGGCTACGTCATTCGAGCCGTGCGCAAAGGCCATGGCGCAGGCGGTAAAGATCATCAGTGGGGTAAACGCCTTTTCCACGCTGGCATAGTGAAAGTCGCGGTCAGCCGTATCATCCACCTTGACCTTGTTGATCATTATCTTGCCAATAAAGGCAACGACAATGCCAACCACCAGGGCGGCAATGAAACTCTCAATACCGCTGAGTTCCAGATTGAGGTGCTTAAGGCCCTTGAAAAGGGTGACCAGAGCGACGATGAAGCCGACCAGGAAGACGTAGACCGGACCCCATTTTTGCGCCTGTTTGAATGGTTGCTCGGCGTTGAGGATGAGTTTTCGTACGCTCAACATCAGGAGTAGAGCGATGGTGCCGCCAATCAATGGCGATACCAGCCAGCTGGCTACGATGCCACCGATCTTGCCCCAATTGACGGCATCCATACCGATGCCGGCCATCGCGAAACCGACGATGGCACCAACGATGGTGTGGGTGGTGGAAACCGGCCAGCCGCGGGTTGATGCGACCATCAGCCAGATGGCGGCTGCCAGAAGCGCAGCCAGCATGCCGTAGACCAGCAGTTCCGGTGAACCAGTGATCGATGCAGGATCGATGATGCCCTTGCGAATGGTCTTGGTGACCTGGCCGCCTGCGATGAAGGCGCCGGCGAATTCGAAGATCGCGGCAATGATAATGGCCTGTTTGACCGTGATGGCGCCTGAACCAACTGATGTGCCCATGGCATTGGCGACGTCATTGGCGCCGATTCCCCATGTCATGTAGAAGCCAAAGACGACAGCCATGGCAATAAAAACAGTACCCCATTCGGAGATGATCTCCATAGTGGACTCCTAAAATAATCTAATAACCAAGCGACATTTAGAGCTTGGTTTGGTGATATAAAAAACGAGAGGATTCCCTAATATAGGAATCATGTCGTAATTAAGCCGGTTAACGGGCTATCAATAGACGCATGCGGTCGCCAACCTTCTCGGCATAGTCAGCAAGGTCGCCTATCCATTGAATGGTCTGATACCAGAACATCACCGAAACCGGACTCATCTCGTCTTCTTTTTTGAATAATGTGCGGGCCAGTTCCATCCCCATCTGATCTGTTTCATCCTCAATTTCGTTGAGCTGTGTGACCATTTCCCCTACTTTGGTAGCTTCCCGGCCACGGAAACCCATCTCGACCAGTTCATCCAGTTCCTCAATGATGGTGGCTGCCTGATTACAGGTGTCGACACAGCGCTGAACGAGAGCTAAGAGTGGTTCTTCCATGCCAGACGGCACCGACATGTCACGCTCCACCATGAGGCCGGCAATATCCTGTGCAGTGTTCGCGATGGTGTCCTGAAGTTCCAACAGCTCAAGCAGATCGCGACGGTCAACGGGCATGAAAAGACTTTTGGGTAGATGCGCTCTCAGGTCATTCTTCAGCAGGTCAGCTTCGTGTTCCTTGGCGAATATCCTATCCTTGTGATCGCTGACCTCCTGCTGGTTGCCTGCAACAAGCGCCTCAAAAAGACCGGGCACCTCTGAAACACACTGCCTGATGATCATCATGTGCGCCTGCATAGGTTTGAATGGACTACTCCCAAGCAGAGAAGCGATGGGATTGGTTGTTCGCATAGGTGCCTCCGTATAGTTTTCAGATATTGATATAGTGATTTGATTTGCCACTGACTATTGGTACTGCGCCAAACACAGTCAAATGCCTATCTATCTCACATGGGATAATCTTGATTCTTAATCAATTTAAGTATAGTTGTAGTGTCAGTAAAATTGCGTTCGATCAGTTAGTTATGATTATTTATAAATTGATTGAACCCTCGACTCCCGGTTGCTGGCCGATCCATTTTCAATGCTGGATCACTGTATATCGCCTGACGTACTGGGTGTCGCTAAAATGTGATGAAATTCTCCTGGAAACAGTGGAAAAAACATCCTAATTCAGTTATGGCAACAAGCGTATGTTACAGTAATATTACGCATATGTGACGATCTAATTGCCTTAATATTCGTTAATAGCGATAAAATGTTTTTTAAATTCACATGGATTAATAAGCTTGGTTAATGAGGATGTTTTATTAATAGTTAGTATCACATTCATACAGTTTTTATCATTCGTTGAGTCATCAGCCAGAAAAATTCGAGCTGCATTGTCGGTTGATAACAGCTGCTTTCAGAAACTTATGCGACCAGTGCAGATGCCAATCTCTGGAATGAAATCAAATTAAGAATCAATGGCTTGTTCTGCAGGATCTTAAAGAAGATAATTATACATCTGTTCAGAATCTGAACTTGTGACTGAAGGGGTTTCGTGGACGATTTTATTATTCTAGCAGTACTTCTGGTGTTGTCAGGTGTCTTTTCCGGTTCGGAAACGGCATTGGTTTCACTATCAATGGCGCGGGCGGAATCTCTCTACCGGGAAGGCAGGTCAGGGTCGCGCGCGCTGTATCATCTCAAGAGCGACCCCAGTCGCATGCTGATTACTATCCTGATTGGCAATAATGTGGTTAATATCGCCGCCTCCGCCATGGCCACGGTAGTGGCGACAGAGTATTTTGGTACTCGGGGCCCCGGCATCGCGGTAGGCGTACTGACGATTCTGATCCTGATCTTTGGAGAGATCACCCCGAAAAGTTTGGCTACCCGCTTTTCTGAGCGGATATCCCTGTTCATTTCACCTTTAATCTATGGCCTCATGCGCTTGATGTACCCTTTGGTGTGGCTGTTTTTACAGTTCACCAATTGGATTCGGTCACGGACCAAGGCAGTTGAGGATCCGCTGGTGACAGAGTCTGAGGTGATCACCATGGTGGGGCATGGGGAAGTTGAGGGTGTCATCGAGACCGGTGAGCGGGAGATGATAGAGCGGGTCTTTAATTTCAACGATCTTAAAGCAGCGGATGTCATGACTCCACGCCGTCAGGTCTACCGTCTGGATGGCCGGCGTCTGGTGAAGGATGTCCTGCCGGAAATTCTCCAGCAGCCCTTTTCAAGGATTCCCCTGTTTGCGGCGGACCCGGACGAGATCGTCAGCCTGGTATTTCTGCGTGACCTGATGATTGCTATCACCAGTGGGGATATGGACATTCCTGTCAGCCAGATTGCCCAGGAGCCCCTGTTTACCGCTGAAAACACGCCTACTGATGAGCTGATCCGCACCCTGCGCAGTAAAAGACGCCACATGGCTGTTGTGGTGGATGAGCATGGCGCAATGGTTGGCGTGGTGACGCTGGAGGATCTGCTTGAAGAACTGGTCGGCGAGATCTATGACGAGACTGATGTAAAGCCGGATGAAATGATGGAGCTCAGTGAAGGCCGCGTCCTGGTGAATGGGGCTACTGAACTGCGTGTGATAGAAGATTACTTTGAAATGGATATACCTGGTAAGCCGACAGATACCATCAATCGCTGGCTCCTCGAGCACACGGAACGCATCCCGGTGAAAGATGAACAATTCGCACTGGATGGTCTGAAGATTCGCGTTGAAGATGCCTCTTCAAGGCGAATACATCAGGTGGTGCTGGAAAAGATAACGGATCTGGATGACAGTCATCCAGAAGATGGTAAGTCAGGTTGAGATCAGGCTAGAAGTTGACTGGCTGTTAACCTCTAGCGCGAATAATGCGGAGCGGGACTCCGCATTATTTACACTTGCCGGCAAGTTCATTGCGGCGTTTGTGAGCCTTTTTCAGTTGCAGTGATACGACCTTGAGTTCTGTCTTGAGGCGCTTTTTTTTCGTATTGTTTTTCTCCTCGTCCATTTTTTTCTCAAGCTTCGATTTTTTTTCATCGAGTTTGGCGAGAATTTCATCGATCCGATCGCAGCGCACGGATTTCTTTTTCGCACCTTTGTGCAGATAGTCATTCAGACTTTCCAGCAGTTTCTCTATACCCATGCGATGATCTCCATTAATGGGTTGTAGTTGTTTCTCTAGCGCTAAATCTAGAAGAATTATACTTTATATATGTTGCAATATTCTTACGCTTCGACCGGCGTCACGGTCTTTGCCATGCGTTTGGCAAAGTAGTAGATGCGTTTCTGTTTTTCGATGATATCCACCTCAATGGTGTAAGCAGGTATGCGGTTGGGTTCCTCGGCCACCAGCCTTTCCGCCTGATGGGTGGCTGCTGAATTGGACAGTATATTTATTTCATCTTTCATGGAGATTACCACCCGCGCAGCTTCAGTATTGTTTTGGGATACGGCCTGTACCGCCGCCATAAAGGCCTTGGTGATCACCTTGTGAAATCCACTCAGCACTTCCCGGGTAGGTTGACTGATTGAAAACCCGGCTTTGATGCGGTCAAAACCCAGATCAACCAGATTGGTTTCGATCGTGTCGCCAATGTTTTCCAGATCGCTGACCGCTTCCATGAGTTTGAGGAATTCCTCGGTCTGTTGATCGGTCAATGAGCGTTTGCTGATTCTTCCCATGTAATCGACGATCTGTTCATACAGTATATCCACCTTATCGTCCAGGTCTCGCACCTCAATAAGGGATTTTCGGCTGCCTTGAAGGATCGCGGGCATGATGTCTTCCAGCATCTTCTGCACGGTCTCACCCATATGCAGTACTTCCAGACGTACCCGGTCGAGAGCCAGAGAGGGGGTCGAAAGCAGCTCCGAATCCAGATACTTTGCGCTGACCCGCAACTCTTGCTCATCAAGGCTGCCTTCCGGAATCAGCCATTCCACCAGGCGTGCAATCTGGGTGGTAAAGCCAATGAATATGAAGGTATTGGCAATATTGAAGATGGTATGTGCATTGGCGATCTGGCGTGGTGTTTCTGCGCCGAGCCGGTCCACGCCTGAGAGTTCCGGGTGTGTGGGTGAGAAGGAAGTGACCCAACTGGCTAGCTGATCGATGAAAAACACCCAGATCAGAACCCCTGCGACATTGAACATGACATGTACAAGGGCAGCGCGCACCGCCTCCCTGGGTTTGCCGATGGAGGCCAGCATGGCGGTGACGCAGGTGCCGATATTCGCGCCAAACGCCAGGGCAATACCCGCCGGGAGCGTGATGAAACCCTGACTGGCCATGACAATCACAATACCGGTAGTGGCTGACGAGGATTGAATCAGTCCGGTAAACGCAGCAGCAATCAGGATGCCGATCAGGGGGTTCTCCATCTGAATCATCAGATCGAGAAACGGTTGGAAGGTGCGCAGAGGTTTCATTGCGTCACTCATCACGCTCATGCCGAAGAACACCAGCCCCAATCCCATCAGCATCGCGCCATACTGTTTGATGTTGTCCTGTTTGGAGATGAACAGCATGCTGAAGCCGACGCCGACCATCAGCAAAGCAGCCTTGGTAACCTTGAAAGCAACAATCTGTGCGGTAATCGTAGTGCCGATATTGGCGCCCATGATGACCCCGACAGACTGTGACATGGACATCAGACCCGCAGTGATAAATCCAACCACCAGTACCGTAGTGACAGAGGAGGATTGAATGATGGCGGTGACGAAAGCGCCGGTCGTAGCGCCCATGAAACGGTTGGCTGTCAGCTTGGCAAGGATCGTTTTCATACGCTCGCCGGCAACGGCTTTGAGGGCATCCGCCATTTGCTCCATGCCAAACAGAAACAGCGCGAGTCCGCCAAACAACTGCATGCCCATGACGCCCCAGTCCATGTCTGATTCTGAACCGGTTGCGGCCATCGTCGGGTAGGCCATGAATACCGCAGCCAGACTTGCAAGCAGCGCCAGAGTCAATCTCGTAGAACTGTTTTCAATCCAAGGCATAGTTTTTGAGAGCATACGGAATACCCCAGTGAGTTAATTCGCTTTGACGATTGTTACAGGCACGGGCGACAGACGGACGATCTGTTCAGCTTTCGAACCCAGTAACATATGTTTCAAGCCGGTACGGCCCTGGCTCCCCATCACAACCATTGAGGCGTTTGTTTTTTCAATGACCTGCAGGATTCTCGTCACCGGCAATCCCAACACCAGCATGGTCTCGGACTTGTTGAGTATCTTTAATTCCGGATGCCGTTTTTTGACCGCTTTCATGAATTCTTCAAACATCTCTTTGGCGAGGTCTTCAATCCTTACGAGGCTCTTTTTGGTTTTTATTTTTGCGTAATACCCTGGCATGTCACCCGGGTCGTGGACAACGTGTAAGACGGTGATTGGCAGTTTCATGCACTCAGCCATCTCACAGGCCTTGAGTAACGCCACTTCTGAGTGAGAAGAGAAGTCGACAGGGACGAGAATGGGTTGTTTGTTTGATTTTTCAGACAAATTAATCTCCGTGTATATTTCTCTAGTGGCCAGGATGCATCGGGTTTATTGAGAGATTTTCAGGCGATACTGAAAGTGGTTCATCAACTTTTCACGCATGCGTTTTTCTTTGTGTTTCTTAGCGGCTGCGAGTCTGCGTTCTGCGACGCCGATCAGGGTTTCCTGGCAATTGAGTGACTTATCCTCGCTGGACGGGTGCCGGCGGATGTAATTGCCGTCAGGCTGCATGTCCCAGGCGGAGTGCTGGTCACCGAGTTGAACATCGAGTATCAATCTCAGTTCCTGACGCAGGGCGGGGGCCTCTACAGGAATGAGCACCTCGACGCGGCTCTTGAGGTTGCGCTGCATGAGGTCTGCCGAGCCGATGAAATACTCCTCGTCTCCACCGTTTCTGAAGTAGTTGATGCGCGCGTGTTCGAGAAAGCGTCCGACAATGCTGACCACTTTGCCGGACTCACTGAGTCCGGGTATGCCGGGGCGAAAGCGACAGGTGTCACGCACGATCAGATCGACCTTTACACCTGCCTTGGTGGCTGAATAGAGGGCCCTGACGATATCCACATCTTCCAGTGCATTCATCTTCATCTGGATGAGTCCGGGGTCTTCGCTGGTATGCTGTTCGATCTCCCGGCTGATCTTTTGTAACAGCGCCTTTTTCAAGGTGTAGGGAGCGGCAAGTATCTTGCGATAGCTGGGAGGAGGGGAGTAACCGGTCAGATAGTTGAAGAGTTCGGTGAGATCCTGCCCGATATCCTCATCACAACCCAAAACACCCAGATCGGTGTAGAGACGCGCCGTTCCGGCGTGATAGTTTCCGGTGCCGACATGGTAGTAGCGGCGAAGCTGTGAGTAGTCCTTGCGCACTACCATGATCAGTTTACTGTGCGTCTTCAAGCCGATCACGCCATAGTTCACATGAATTCCCGCTTGCTCCAGGCTGCGCGCCCAACGGATATTGGCAGCCTCATCAAAACGCGCTTTAAGTTCGACTAAAACTGCAACCTGCTTGCCATTCCGGGCGGCCATGATCAGTGAATTAAGGATGTTCCCCTCACCGGAAGTACGGTAGAGGGTCATCTTGATGGCGAGAACCTTAGGGTCTTCGGCAGCGGTCCTGAGGAAGCGCTCAACCGTAGTGCTGAACGATTCATAAGGATGCTGCAACAGCAACGGGCCGCCATCGCGGATGATGTGAAAAATGTTGCGCCTGTCGTGGGCCAATTGCGGATGGTCTACCGCATAATGCGGCGGATCCTTGAGTTCCGGGATGCTCAGGAATGCAAGCTCAAACAGATCCCGTGTCGCCATCATGAAATCGATTTCAAACACGTCCTGGGCTTCGTTCAATCCCAGTTCCGCCGCAAGCATGCCGCGGTGAGTGGGGTTCATGCCTTGAGAGATCTCCAGGCGTACGATGGGAGCGAAATGACGTTCGCGCAGTTCTGTCTCGATCATCTCCAGCAGGTCGTTAGCGGTCTCTTCTTCGAGCTCCACATTGGCGTTGCGGGTCACCCGGAATGATTCACAGGTGATGATTTCCATGCCGGGAAACAGCATATCCAGATTGTTGGCGATCAGATCATCCAGCGTGACATAGTTATAGCGATCGTCGACATGAATCAGCCGCGGAGAGACCTCTTTACTAACCGGGACTTTAAGCCTCGCCATGTGTGTTTCATGACCATCCGGGAAGCGCAGCGTGACCAATAGATTAAGCGTCAGATTCGAGATGAAGGGAAAGGGGTGGCTGGGGTCCATTGCCAGCGGGGTCAGCATGGGGAAGATATTCTTGCGGAAATGCTCGCGCAATTGTTCCTGCTGGCCTGGCTGCAGATGCTTATACTCCGAGATCAGGATGTTGTTCTCGGCCAGCAAACGGCTTAATTCGTGAAAAATATGCTGCTGCTCTTGCTGCAGTTCCCTGATGACAGCATGGCATTCCGTTAATTGTTCCTGTGGCGTCCTGCCATCCACAGTCGGTGTAACGACACCTGCAGCAACCTGCTGTTTCAGGCCGCCGATGCGTTTCATGAAAAACTCATCCAGATTGTTGCTCACAATCGCCAGGAACTTGACCCTTTCCAGGAGCGGATTGATGCTTCGGCCAGCTTCGTTGAGCACCCGTCTGTTGAAGGCCAGCCAGGTTAATTCACGGTTTAAGTAGAGATTGCTGTCGTCGAGATCGAATACCGGAGCACTGACTTCAGGAGAGTCATGCTGAGCTGTCTGATCCATTTCTTGCGGTTGTGTCTGATTCATGATGTTTTCTACTAAAGTTGGCTGACTGAAGATCCAGGTATGAGAAACCAACTCAGGTATAGATGGTAGTGTTTTTATAGTTTGATGGTTGTTTAAACCATTATTGCAGAAATATTACATCAATATTACAGGTTTTTTTTATTCAAACCTAAATTTTATAAGTGAATGGTCATTTCTCCAGGTTGGCTTTGAGCGAATCGGTCAAGCACTAGATAACATGCTTAAATTATAATCATCCAGGCAGGATCATGCTGGTGAGGCTGAACCATTGTTGGTCAGTCGTAATCGATCTTCTGCCGCAATTTTTTTTGTTTACCTTGCTTCGTTTTACCATCCAGTCGTCTTCTCGATGAGGACTTGGTCGGTTTTGTCGGGATGCGTTTTTTGATAGGCGTCGCGACACTTTTAATGAGCGTCTGCAGCCGGATGAGCGCATCATTTCTGTTTTTTTCCTGGGTTCTGTAGCGCTGGGCCTTGATCACTATAACGCCATCGGATGAGATTCGCTGGTCTCGCTTGTGCAGTAGTTTCTGTTTATAAAAATCCGGTAAAGACGAGCTGACGATATTGAAGCGCAGATGAATGGCGGATGAGACTTTATTGACATTTTGTCCACCTGCACCCTGCGCCCGGATAGCTGTCAGTTCGATCTCACTCATCGGGATCGATACGGCATGGGAGATCCTCAGCGCCTGGCTCAGGGAGGATTCGGCATTCGAGTGGTGAGAAGAATCATTCATGGCTTCGATAGGGTTCTGGACGGTTCTATAGCAGGCATTGATTTGGCTTGATTCGTATCGAGGGGTTCGGCTTCAACTAATGTTTTTGAAACTGCCTTGGGTCAACGAGGCCAGGTCAGCCGGGCTGAGTTCGATTTCCAATCCGCGCCGGCCTGCGCTGATAAAAATGCTCTCGAAATCACTCGCTGTTGTATCCAGCAATGTCATGAGCCGCCTCTTCTGACCCAGCGGGCTGACTCCGCCCAATACATATCCGGTGGATCTTTCCACTGCTCCCTTATCGGCCATTTTTACTTTTTTACACCCCATGGCCTTGGCGGTGAATTTAAGATTGAGCTGTTTAGACACGGGTATGACTGCCACCGCGAGCTGACCGGGATCCGCTTCAATGACCAGCGTTTTGAAGACCCTGCCTGGATCGAGCCCCAGTTTCTCCACAGCTTCCAAGCCGTATGACTGATGTGCGGGATCATGGGTATATGCATGGATCTCAAACGCTATGCCATTTCGCTTTGCTTGTTCTATTGCGGGAGTCATTCTTCCTCTCACCTGTGTTGCATTGACTGCCGATTCCTTTTGAATCGGGTTTGGTCATGTTGCCGCATGGCTGTTTCCAGTATGCATCCAATCCACGCCTGCCATCGTAACTATGACACAGGCCCTGTATGGCGCCATCAACCGTGTTACGTAAGCAAAGCGAGGCAATAGGTCATGAAATATACACTGATTTCCACTGCGTTACTGATCTCAATCGGGGTTTCACAGGCAGGAGATCTACAGCAGGAAAAAGCTGCCATGGAGCGGGCGCCACAAACCCTGGAAAGTACTGCTGTACGACCGGGCATCGGTGACAGAAGCACTCAATTTGAAGATGTTGTCTACCCTGATTATGCAACCAGTCAGGATGACTGGACGGATTTGAGGAGTCAGGAAATCTACGGTTCTTTCTAGCATCAGGTGAATGCAAGCCGGGTAAACTCCGGCAAAGACATGACGGAGGGAAGCTGTATGGGTGGCTGGCTGAGCGGGCAGGTGATGCGTGACGGTTGCCGTCAGCTTGTCAGTCAGCTGCCAAAATGAATGATCATTCCCGCCTTGCCAGGTAGGCCAGCCACTGCTCGGCATCTTTTTTGGTCTTCTTAAACTTTGCCGCCTCGGAAAAGGCGGATTTCGCCTGTTCCATTGAGTCGCCTTCATAACTGGCGATGCCCAACAGCAGCCAGGCCTTGTCCTGGGTGTTGCTGTCATGCGCCGAGAGGATCGTCCGGAGACTCTGCTGCGCATCAGACCAGCGTTGGCTTTCCAGATAGAGTTGAGCCAGACGCAGGCTGAGATCCGGGTTGTTATTCTTTTCGACAGCCTTTTCCAGCGCTGAGATGCTGTGCCGCATCTCTTTCGCCTGATACCAGGCGTTGGCCGCCTGCTCCCAGATTTTGGCCGTCGCGCTGATGCGTCCCTTGGCAATCTCATCTTCTATCAGCTGCGCCGCCTTATATGGGGCATTCCGCAGCGCATAAAGCTGTGCCAGATTCAACAGATCACGTTCCGTTGACAGATGTCCGCGAAGATATGCCAGCTCCATCACCGCGAGGGCCTGTGCGGTGTTTTGCCGCATCAACTCCATGCCGCTCAACTGCCGCCAGTAGGTTGCCTGATCCGGGAAGAGTTTCAACATGCTGTGCAGCAGTTTGACGCACTGCTTGTAATCCTTGAGCTCGTTGTAAGCGCCAAGCAGGCTCTGATACCAGCTTTCATTGGCTTGCGTGCTGAGGTCGATGGCCTTGCGCAGCGGCGGGACGGCCTGTTTATACTGTTTCAGTTGCAGATAGGCGCTGCCCAGCATGACGTAGGCATCCGCACTGGGAGCTGCGGCATGCTCCAGCCAAAGCTCGAGGAGCTTGGCAGCGGGTGAAAACTGCTCTGTCGCCATATACAGCTGGGCCAGGTTATAACGGCTCCTCTGTTGCGCCTCTTCCGGCAGTGCCTGCAGCGCGATGCTCTGTTTGAGGTGCGGGATGGCCGCGGCGTAGTTCCCCGAATCGATATAGGCGTGGGCCAGGGACTGCAGTGAAATCGCCTGTTCATAAGGATGCTTGGCGGTTTCCTTTACCAGTTTTTCGAGCCGTCGGATTGCCGGGACCGAGTTGCCTGCATCGAGCATCTCCTGCGTCGACTTAAGCGCCTGGTAGGTTTGAGGCGAGAGGCTTGGTTTTTTATCGGCGGCTTGCAGCGCCATGGATGCGCTGAGCAGGATTACTGTGATCGCCAGAAAGGTTCTGCTGCAGAGAGTCAAAAGCTGCTTGTGCATGGTTATTTCTTGCCCAGTTTGAAATTGACTATCTGTTCAGCCCTGACCTCGACCGGTTCGCCATCCTGGATACGCGGTTTGAACTTCCACTTCATCACCGCCTGGACAGCGGCGTGGTCGAACACCCCTTCAGGTTCGGACTCAACCACTACCACATCCTGCACTCTGCCTTCTGCCGTGATGAGCAGCGAAACCTTCACCCAGCCCTCTATGCCTCTGCGCTGAGCGCGATAGGGGTATTGCGGGGGCACTCGGGAAATGGTCATGAAATCCCGGTCAGGCGGTCCCCGCCGAACCGGGCCGATGTACGGCCCTGCGATAGCCAGGGGTATATCCGGCACGGAAAAATCAATATTCGGAGTCCTGATCGCTGGCCGGGCAAGATCAATCTTCTGCGGTTCCGGTTTCGGCGGCGGGGTCTCTGCAGGCTCCGGTTCCGGATCGGGCTGCTGCCTCTGTTTGACGCGGGTCTCCGGTTCCTGCTTGAGCCTGACGAACTCCATGGCCGGACGCTGCCGGTCCGCCTGAAATTCTGCGGTCTTGTGCAATAACATCCACTGCATCATCCACAGCAGTGCGCCGGCGATGACGGCGCCACCGAACAGGGAAAAAAGCAGTCGCGGCAGGTGCTGCATGATGGGAATCAGCCGCCGCCATCCGCAGCTATCGCCACATTGGTGATGCCGGCCAGGCGCACCTGATCCATGACCCGCACCAGCAGCCCGATCTGCGCCGCGCGGTCACCCTGGATCACCACCTGACCCTCGGGGAACTCCGCCCGCAGGCGCTCGATATTGGCGCGCACCGCCCGGACATCGATGGCTCTGCCATCGATCCAGATCTCACCGTTGGGCCGGATCGCAATCAGGATGTTGGCCTGCTCCTGGCGTTCCGCGGTTTCGGCGCTGGGACGATTTACCTCCACGCCGGATTCCTTGATGAAGGAGGTTGTCACGACGAAGAAGATCAGCATGATGAAGACCACATCCAGCATCGGGGTCAGGTTGATATCGGAGTCGGCGCTGCCGTTGTTCTGATTGCGATTGCGACGCATATCGTTTAATCCGTATTTCTCATGCAATAGTCAGATGGTCGGCAAGCCGCACCATGCGGCGCTTTATTTCCCGCTGCAGACCAACGCTGAAATAGAGTCCGGGAATGGCGACCATCATTCCGGCCATGGTCGGAATGGTGGCTTTGGAGATGCCCGACGCCATGGCGCGCGCATTGCCCGTGCCGAGCACCGCGATGATGTCGAACACCTCCATCATGCCGGTGACCGTGCCCAGCAGACCGAGCATCGGGCAGAGCGCCACCAGCATCTTGATCAGGGGCAGAGTGCGGTTGAGCCGTGTCGCGGCGTCGGCGATGCGCGCTTCACGAATCCGCAGGGCAAACCAGGAGTGGCGGTCACTGCGCGCGTTCCAGCGCTTCAGCTCCCTGGCGGTCAGAGCGGAAAACTCGCGCCGAAAATACCAGTGGCGCTCGATGATCAATGCGCCGAGTAAGGCTGCGGTGAAGCTGATCAGCCACAACACCGGGCCGCCGGTATCGAGGAAGCGTCGAATGCTGTCGAGGATCTCCGCCATTCAGGGCAGCTCCCGCTGCATGGCCACCAGGCCGGCAGACTGCTCGTCGAGGATCTGCACCAGGGCGCGGCTGCGGGTCGCCACCAGGGTATGCAGAAAAAGTAACGGAATGGCGACGATCAGCCCCAGGGCGGTGGTTACCAGGGCCTGGGAGATGCCATTGGCCATCAGTTTGGGATCACCGGTGCCGAACAGACTGATCGACTGGAAGGTGATGATCATGCCCACCACAGTGCCCAGCAGCCCCAGTAAGGGGGCAATCCCGGCCAGCAGTTTGATCAGGCCCTCGCCACGGGTGAGCCTTGGGGTCTCGCGCAGCACCGCTTCGTCGATCTGCAGTTCCAGGTTGACCGGATTGACGGCGTTGCTCTCGGTCGACACACAGAGGATGCGGCCGAGGGGATTGTTTTGCGAAGGTTGGGCGAGGTTGCGCAGTTGCCGGCGAATCCTGCCTCCCACCCAGGAGAGATAGCCGAGCCGGAAAAACACCAGCAACAGACCAAAAGCGCCAAGGGCGAGGATGACATAGCCGACCACGCCACCCTGGTGCATGCGTTCGAGCAGGCTTGGGGTCTCCACCAGCAGACCCAGCAACACGCCCCGGGTGGGATCCAGCGCCAGTTCTGTCTGGCCCTGGCTGGCGGCGGTCAGCGTCGCCGCAGAGGCGCGGTCAGAGGAAGAGGGCTGCCGCGCCAGTACCACGAAACGGCTGGTGTCGGGCTGGAACTTGAGGTAACGATCCCCCTGCAGGGTATTGAAAAGTCCTACCCGGACCACTTCCTGTTCACTGGCGACGCCATTGGTTTCCACCACCTGCGCCGGGAAACGCGCCACGCGTCCCGATTCCGCAATCTCCTGCTGGATGAGCAGCCAGAGCCGCTCCAACTCGGTGATGTCCGGCAGCTTCTTGCTCTCGCCGAGAACAGTGAACCATGCTGCGCGTCCCGGATATTGCGCAGAGACCAGCGAGTCATGGATAAAGGCGGAGAGATCCTTCGATGTCTGCCGGACCGTACCGAACACCTCGCCGAGATCACCGGTGCGTTGCTTCAGTTCGGTCTCGATCCCGGTGAGTTCGGTCTCGTTGGCGGCGAAGGACTGTTTCAGGCTATTGCCCCGTTGTCGCTCGGTAGCCAGCTTGTTGCGCAGTTCTTCGAGCAACAGTTTCTGGTCGGCATGGGCGGCCAGAAAGGTCTGCTCCCGCTCACGGCGAATCGCTGCGTCGCGCTGCTGGGCATCCTGGACCTGGCTCAACAGCTTATCCAGGTGGGTGGGGTGATCCGCCTGGGCGAGGCAGGCGCAGAGCAGGCTGGTCAGCAGTATCAGAAGGCGAGATTTCATCGGCTGGCCTCCTGTGGTGCGGCCACAGGCAGACGCAACAGATCAGGCGCAGCCTGTTTGCGGGCCATGCGCAGCCCGTTGCGAATCGGCAGATTGTAACGCTCAGTCAGGGGTTCCCAGCGGCCGCTGGCGGTATTCCAATGTCCCACTTCCTTGCGGTCCAGGGTCAGATAGTAGAGTCCAACCCGGCCGATGCGCAGGAAATCCACGGTGCGGATCATTGCCATCGGTCTGCAGTTCACCTCGGCTCGCCTCGATGGTGCGGCTATACTCCATCTCGATCTGATAGGCCTCCAGCACGCGGCGGTATTTTTCGCCGATGCTGATGTCAGCGCGGTCCATCAACTCCTTGAGTTGCGCGATGCGCAGACTGCGTTCCTCCGGCAGGAAGGGTTGGTCGAGCTGCACAAACTGATCGAGCCATGCCAGCATGCGCAGCATCAGGGGCACGATCTCGCGCTGGGTCATGTCCAGATTCTGCATCTGCTGCTGAATCGATGTCTTCTCCGCCTGCTGGGATTCCACCAGACGCTGCAACTGATCGTCGTAGACCTTCAACACCTCCAGTTCCCGACTGAGCTGCTGATACTCCTCCAGCATCGTCTTGGTCTCTTCGTCCAGCTTATCGATACGTTGCTGAACCTTGGCCTCCTGACGGGTATTGGCGACGCTGGTGTCGATGGAGTGGGTGAGGGGGTCCTTGGCTGCCATGGCTGAGCTAATGAATGCGGCCATGCCGGCAGCCAGCAACAGACTCCAGCAGAGATGCTGTACGAAAGATTTTTTGTTTGGTTTTATATTCATCACTACTTCAAGTGCTACTGCGGGATAGGGATTATAACGGTCTGTCAGCTGCGGGTTGTACCTGTAACTGGTTTTCCAGGAATTTCCTGCTCAGGATGCCGCTGTGGACGGTGCGCTGATGATCGGGAGCATAGAAATAGGCGCGGGGCAGTTCCCCGAACCAGCCGGGATCGACATGGTAGCGCAGACGCTCCGGGAAATTATCGCCAAAGATCCAATTGTCAAAGCGGTTCATTTCGTATCTGGCGAGCAACTGTTCGACAGTTTTCCGGTCATCCGGACTGTCCGTCGAGATCAGAACCAGGCGCTGCCGGGAGATGTTTCCCTTTAGCTGCTGCAGTTGTTCAAACTCCCGCAGACAGGGAGGGCAGTCCGATGACCAGAGGACAAGCAGGAACGATTCGCCCTTTCGCTCGGCGAGTATCTGCTGCATGCTGTCCGGCAGGAAGGGTTTCAGTTCTGCGGCGGCCAGAGGGGAACTCAGCAGACTGAAGAGAATCACCCAGCTGTAGAGCCTATTCAGCATGCTGGTTCTCTGTGGTCGGTTGCAGAACCGGGATCAGCCGGTAGCCTTGCGCAAGGGTATGCCAGGAGACAAAGATCCGGTTGCCATTGGCAATCAACAGCGGATGATCAGAACCATTCTCTGTCTGCGCCGCGATCAGTGGTGTGGTCCAGTGCCGCCCGCCGTCCTCTGAGAGACTGACCATCAGGTCGGTGCTGATCCCATTGAAGACTTTCCAGGCGCTATACACATTCCCATCGATTGCGAGTACCTGTGGCCGGGAAGCCGCGCCAGTGGGGTCGATGCTGTGCTGGAATTCCAGCTGTTGGCTCTTCAGGTCGAAGCGGCCATACATCAGGCCTTTGTTTTTCTCGCCTTGGGTAAACCAGGCAAGATGGGCCTTGTGTTGTCTATCCACGGAGAGATCCGGGCCGTGATGAGGGCAGCCATCCACCTGCCAGCCATCGTCCGTGGCCCTGACCGGCTGGCCCTGGATGGGAGGGGTATCCGCCCCGAGGAGGGCGATGGCGTGATCGCGGATATTAACCGGATAGACATGCCGCCAGAGGGCGACCACCTGATTCCTGTCATCCAGATCCATGGCGATGCGGCAGCATTCGCAGCTGTGGTCCGCCAGTTTGCGGTTGAAGGCGAAGCTCTTACCCTGATCGTCCGACATGGCGTAGTAGATGGCCGCGCCGGCATATTCGGTCTCAGCCTGCTTGGCTGCAGCCAGGTCGCGTTTGTCGATCCAGGCAATGAAAATCCGTCCCTGATCGTCCAGGATCATGCTGTCGAAGCGGTGGCTGATCGGCGCCAGATCGTCATTCACAGTGATTGGAGTGGAGAAACGCTCACCGCCATCGAGAGAGCGGGAGAAACGCACATTGCCTGCATATCTGCCGGGAATCTTGCGGGTCCAGCTGAGGTAGATTTCACCCGCTGCGCCAAGGGCCAGTTTGGGCCGGTTCTCACCATCGCTGGAGACCTGCTCCGGCACGCGGTTCACCGCCAGCGGTGGTGAAAAACTGGCTCCCAGGTCGTCGGAATGGGTCAGATAGACATGCCCGTGCTGGACAAAGGTCAACCACAGGCGGCCATGCTGATCGAAGGCCGGGGTAGGGGTCTGTCCGCAATGCGCCGAGGGCATGGCATCATCAGCCCCCAGGCACTCCGGCAACAGGCTACCCCCCTGGCTTTTTCCATGACCATGGGTCGCGGCCTGGCTGGCTGGAAGCGCCAGCAGGCCCGCCAGCGCCATCAGCCAGGGGCCGAGTTTTCTGCTTGATTTAGCCATCGCTTATTATACCGGTATGATCTCGAGGATCAGAAGTCGATACTGCCTTCCACATAATAAGTACGCTGCGGCCAGGGATGGTGCACAAAAGCCACCTCGTCGGTGACATTGTCGACGCCTATACCGATACGACTATCGGCTGTGGGCCGAAAGTTAGCTTTCAGGTCGAGGAACAGGTAACTGTCCTGGGCGCCGAACACCTCTTCCTCGGTATCGCTGTTATCCAGACTGCCATAGCTGTTACTGGCATAGCGCACCCCGGCGGATGTATCCCACTGCTGATTGATGTTGTATGTCGCCAGCAGGTTGGCCCGCCAGTGAGGCATTCTCGGGAAGTCATTGCCTTCAACATCAGGGTCGGCGCTGTTCTTGGTAATCTCACTGTCGGTGTAGGCAAGGTTGAAGCGGAGATCCAGTTGGCTGTCGAAAACCCGTTCCTGCTGGGCGATGAGTTCCACACCCTGGGTGGTGACTTCATCTACCGGCAGGAAGGTGGTGATGTTGGTCGCCACATCGGTCTGGTTGAAGATGGTGTCGTCTACTACCTCATGGAAGAGATTCATGCGCAGGAAGCCACGTGGTATCTCCAGCTCGGCCATCAGGTTTTGATGGATGCCCACTTCGGGTTGCAGATGGGCATCGGCAATGGTGGTGCCGTCGATCTTATCCTCGTTCTGGAACAGTTCCTCGACGATCGGGAAACGGTAGGCCTTGGCCAGGGAGTAGCGAAACTTCCAGGGACCTTCCGGGGTAAAGCCGAGGGAGAACTTGGGTGAGAAGCCGGACTCGGTGCGGTCGGCAAAATCATTCATGTCGCCACCGTAGCGGTAGTAGAAGCCATACTTCATCTGCCAGCGTTCGTAACGGGCACCCAGGGCCAAAGACCACGACGGCGCGAAATCCCAACCCCATTGGCCGAAGATTGCCTGGGTGCTGGTCTTGCCGCCAGTAGAGGTGCGTCGGGAGGTCTTGACACCATTGACGTAGTCGTCAGAGTTGTAATCGTGTATCTCCAGGCTGTATTGATCATAGTGGTAGCCGGTCACCAGATTGATATCGCTCCTGCCAAGCAGTCTGTCGGTGCGCGCCTTCAGATCGAGGGTGGTCCAGCCGGTATCGTCGTACTCCCTGACCCGCCCGGCTGTGGTGTAAGTTGGATCGTCCGGATTCTTGCTGGATGTGAAGGTCTCATCCTTAAGGATATCGAAATAGCTGAAATTGGCATCCAGCAGCCAGTCGCTGTCACCCAGCGGTCCTTCCAGTCCGCCCCCGACCAGCACGGTCTGGCGCTCGTTTTCACTCACTGCAAAATTGCCGCTGCGAACCGTGAAAGCGTCATCACCAAAGATCGCTTCGCCATTCCAGAAGGGCTCACCATTGCTATCCAGCAGATAGTTGCTCGGGTCGGTTTCACGGTCACGGTTTTCTGCGGCAAGAGTGAAACGCGCCGTCCAGTCACCCATCTCATAACCCAGTTTCAATTTGGTCAGATCGGTAGTCACCTGTTCGCTGCCCGAGTCGGCATAATTGATGATTGAACCGCCTGTGTTATCGAGGCCTGGAATGGCACCGGTCACCGCTGTCTCTGATCCGGTCGGGGTGCTTGGGCTGTCATAACGAAAGGTCATGGGCTGGCTTTCGTTTTCCAGATGATTGTGGAACAGATAGACACTCAGGTCATCGAACTTGTCGCCGATTGAGAGGAACTCACGATGCCCGATATAGGTTTCATCAGTTCCCAGATGTTCAAAATCCTGCGCGAATAGACCGGCCTCGATGTGGAATTCCCTCTTGGTCGGCATACGGGTCTCAATGTTCACCACGCCGCCCATGGCATTGCCGCTGTATTCCGCCGAAAAGGGGCCATAGACCACTTCCACGGCCTGGGTCTCATCCGGCGCCACTAATGACCAGCGGGGCGAGCCGTTGTATTGCGTCTGCAACAGATAGTGCAGGGGCAGGCCGTCCGCATACACCAGGGCGCGGGTGGTCTGAAACATGTTTGCACCACGGATGCCCAGGGTGCCGTTGGGGTCGCCGATATAACGGCGCCTCACCACCAGACCCGGTTCGTATTTGATGAAGTCCTCCACCGTTGTGGCATTGATTCCTTCAACTTCGATGTCGGTAATCTTAATGCTCGGGCTGGTGTAATGGGTCGAGAGGGGAGCTGACGCCTCCTCTTTCACGACCAGTTCCTCGAGTTCAGTCACGGCCTCATCGGCAATGGAAAAAGAGGTATGTAAAGCTAAGGATATGGCAATTGCCAATAGAGATTTTTGACTACACATTTTATAGGACCACTTGTTATCGGTTTTAGTTATTAATTCAGTGGCAGATGAAACAGCCTAAGCACCTCGATGCTTCTCCAACTCGAGTTCATTGCAGTCCCTTGAAGTCGATGAATAGTTTTCTCTGCCAGTCTGGGAATCAAGTCATGCCAAATGCCCATGACATCCGGTCAAGAATCCCTTGTAATTATTAATGTCGTGGAAGGCGTCAGAAGTTTGAGCATTTATCACCACATTGTCTGTCTATCAAAGCAAAAGTGGTGCCAGTAGCTAACGCACTATAATCAAAGAAAATAATTATTTTTGAATTGAGGTAAGTAAGGTATATGCCATAGTCCTTACGGTATATGCCATATTATTTAAGCCTTTTGGCTATACGAATTATCCAGCAGAATTGTGTCGTAACAAGTCAGTCTTCCGGGGTGTTGAGGGAGTAATCATATAGGAATCTGGATACCATGCCAGAATAGGGTGATATCCTGTTAGAGCTTCATAACGGTGTTGGTTATGGTGTCTAAATAGAAAGGGGCGACGTTAGGATATACAGACCTGTAGAATTATTAGTTATGTTCAGCAAACAATGTGCGGAACCACAGATCATGGATGAAAAGCATCGCAAGGCGCTGTCTATCTTTTATCCACGCATCCTTGAATCTGCAGAGAGAGTGGAGAAGGAAAATTTACGTCTAGTCCAATACACCAGCGCGGATGCGGCAATGAGCATCCTGCGAAATAAGGAAGTTTGGCTACGTAATGTTCAGTGCATGAATGATTACAGGGAGGTAGATCATGGGATTGATTGCCTCGTTGCCGCCTTTAAAAACGAAAAAGAAGGCGCTAATTTCAAAGCGGTAATGGAAGGGTTGCTTCCCGGCATCATCGCGGAGATTGGGGAGTTATTCGATAGTTGGCTACCGTACCTTCCTCAAGCACGCACATTGCCTGTGTTTCTGACACCCACCAGATGAAGATCGGTATGGTCGCTTGTCAATGTGGCGCGCCTATGGAGGAAAGAGGCCAGTTGCCATCGTAATGAACAGAGAGGCTTTTCGCTCCGAAACCTGAGTTTTGGCCGCTTACACACATCCTGTCGGTACATGGATACCGATCACTTCAACCAAGAGTTTGAAGCTCTAACCAACCGAATTCACGAAGAAGGTAGCTTCGTTAAAGAGTTGGGAAAAAAAAACAGGTCGTCGCATACCGTTCGAGTTATTCAAAACTTTCGCGCTGTGTTTCAAGCACCCGGGGTTTAACGAAGAGCGGGAGTGGCGGGTCGCTTATAACCCAGCACTCAATCTTCTGAATATGTTCGGAGCATCGAATCAGTGGATGGAGTTCCACAGGAGATTCACAAAATTCCTTTGAAAAACATCCCAGAACACGGCCTGGAGAGCGTCGAAATCCCAGAGTTGGTAGAACGCATCATAATCGGCCCAACTGATCAACCACTGGTATTCAGGGAATACCTTCGTAAAGCTTCTAACAGAAGCGGGCGTGAAGATGCAAGAAATCGCGTTTATAACTTAGGCATCCCGCTTCGAGGAAAATGAACATAACAAGCACATCATGTCAATCTTCATAAGCAAGACCTTGTCCGGAACCACCTGCCCAATCTAAAGGATACACACCCTGTTCGACCATGCGGTGAAACGTCGAGTACGGCCAGTCGCCTGCACGTGATACGAATCCATGTTTGACCGGGTTGAAATGCACATAATCCATGTGTGCACGGTAATCCGACTCATCTCGAATAAGATGCTCCCAATAGCGCCGTTGCCATATTCCTCGCTCACCGCGTCTGCGTCTTACTTTGGAGCGCCATTCTTGTTTTGGAATAGATTTTGAGAAACCCATCTTGATCAACCGCCAGCGCGTGGCAAAATCCGCATCGCCGGGGTGGCAATTCGATCACGCAATGCAGATGTTCAGGGAGAACAACCCAGGCATGAATTACAAAGGGGTGACGCCTTTTGACAGACCGTACGGCCTCCCGCAGTTCATCAATGTGGCTGATCAGCAGATCGATGCCGACTCGCTGCAGCAGATTGACCGTGAAGAAATGATGCCGCCCGGATGTCGGGCGCGTCGATAGTTCGGCATGTCAGAAGTATTGCGGTGATTTGCATGCGGCGCAATGCCCTGCGGTTATTGCGCCCTACCATTCCAGGATCGGAACGATTCAAGGATGAAATAGCAATAAACATGGAACGCCGAAACGTCGGGTAAGGTCAGCGAAGATGGGAAGACAGAGAATACCTGACGAGTAGAAATCTAAAAAATTACTCTCACTCAAAAAATCTGACCCCAACTAATAATTCCAAAAATATTATACGTCAAAAATTTATCCCTCTCGGTGGCAAGAAGATGTCGTTACCACAATGAGAAGATTGATATAATAAACCGGTAAAAGCATCTTCAGTTCGGTGGCGATATCACAGTAAGTTGCCAGCGCGGATCATGCATCACTCTCACATATCTAGGGAACACAATGAATAAAAAATGCTTACTGGTTGTTGGTGTGCTTTTACTGCTGATCGCAGGTGGCGCGTATAAATTCCTGATTCAAGGCAGTGTATCTGAAAGTACTGATGGTCGAATGTCTCTGCTCCTCAATGCCGGGGAAAGAGATCTGGTGCTTGAAGAAATGAGAGCCTTTTTAACCAGTGTGCAGATGATTACCCAGGGCATATCGGATAATGATATGGAGTCTTGTTGCAGAGTATGCCAGAAAAGCGGGTAAAGCGGCTCAAGGTGAAGTGCCTGGTACATTAATTGGCAAGCTCCCTATGGAATTTAAGAAGCTGGGTTTTGATACGCATACGAAATTCGATCAGTTGGCTCTGGATGCTGAAGACCTGGGAGATGGTAGTCATGCTTTAACTCAGCTGGCGACCTTAATGCAGAATTGTATTGCTTGCCATGCCGCCTATCGCATCGATATTCCAATCGAATAATCAGCCTGTCATCTATATGTCCCCCAGCTGGAAACAGTGGGGGATTTGCGGAAGCTCTCAATACCTGTTTTGTAGCGTGACAAGGCTTGCGTGAATTGTGCGTCGCTTCTATTTGATTAATGACTGGGCTTCGACGCGAGAGTGATCCTTCAATTGTGGATAATCCTCCACTCTCCAACGTTGCGGCTGGTGTGAATCTTCATCAATTAATCTCAGTTTTGACCAGGCAGAGATGGTCAGAATAAGCATGAGAATTGTCAGGACAGTGACTCGGACGCGGGTAAACATGACTTTGTTGTATTGCTTCAGTGGCATCTAATTGATGAAATAACCATATCATAATCGTCTGTCTCCAAAGAAGAATCACACACTGTTGTGGGATAGATATAAGGTGAGTTTGAGACCATTGCGCGTCAGGGTGTTATCCATCCCATCGCAGTGCCTATACCCATCAGAATGAGCAGGCCGACACTGGTGTTTTCCAGGGCGGTTCGCCACTCACCGAGGTGTTGCCGGATCTGGGCGCCAAAGTGGGCGACGCCGAAGGCGAAGATCAGGGTGGGAATGAACACCGCTCCCAGTCCGAATCCAATACCCAATGACAGTCCGGCAAGGATACTGGCGGTGGTTGCGGAGGCCAGAATCACCGTGGTCAGCGGGGCGCAGGGATTCAGCGCCATACCCATGCCCATGAGAAACAGTCCACCAGGAAGCAGCGGTGGCGATTCCTTGCTTACATCCAGTTGAACCTGGACCGACTGCTGCCGGGCGGCCTTGCTGCAGCTGAGTTTGCCGCGGTAACGCCGCCAGAGTATCGACAGTGCCACCAGAATCGTCGCCCCTCCGAGTAACCAGCGAACCCAGGGACTGGCGATCCAATCTTCGACCAGCAGGCCGACACCCCCGGCGGCCCCGGCAAGCAGTGCATAACCGGCCATGCGTCCCAGGGAGAAGGGCAGAATGGTGCGCCAGGCCCGGCGAACACCGTTGTCGGTGGAGAGGAATACCGGCCCTAGATAGGGCAGGCAGGCGATGTTGCAGGGGCCCGAGCCGAAGCTCAGGCCCAACAGCAGTGCAGCGCCAAAACTCAGGCTGACAGGGGTGAGCGGTATCATCCCGCTTTCTCCTCTGCTGGCTTGCGACCATTACCAAGCAGATTTTTCAGGTTGGACTGCTCCCAGCCTTTCTGGGCCTTCTTACGCGCCTTGAAGTACTGCGGATCGGCAGAGAATACCGGGAATCTGGTGTACTTCAGTTGTAGTACATCCTTGTCAGGACAAAACTCCACACAGCGGCCGCACAGGGTACAGTCCTCGAAGGTGACATCGCGCCGCTGCATATCGGTATGGATCTCCTTGATGTCCATCGGACAGGCATCGGCGCAGATTCCACACTTTTCACAGCGGGGCGTGCCATTCTTCACCAGACGCAACAGGCCGAGTTTGCGGAACACCGCATGCAGGGCGAGCATCGGGCAGATGCGGCAGAAGGGCTGACGCAGGGTCAGGGCCAGGGCGATCATCAGGCCGAACAGGAAGTCGGCCAGCAGGGATAGCGCGATGGTGGTAGTGCTTGCGGTATCAACATGCAGTTGAGTCGTATCACCGACGGCCAGGGTGGTGAGGATACGGCTCGGGCAGATATTGCAGAAGGGATTGCCCAAGTCGTGGTTGACCATGCCAATCCCGCCAGTACGGGAAATCCGAAGACCAGCAACACCAGGACGAACCATTTGACTGGGCGGATCTTCTTCACTGTTGAATGCTCAAGGGACTCCCGCCGTTGCAGCCCCAGCTTCTGCCCCAGCATGTGCATGAACTCCTGAAAGGTACCCAGCGGGCAGATCCAGCCGCAGAAGGCCTTGTTTAAGATGACGAAAAGCAACAGGAAGGTCCCCAGGGTAATCAGGGTCGGCATGATGCCCATCAACAGGTTTCCACCATCGGCAATCGCGGTGCCGAGCCGGTGGTGCATCTGATGTTGAATCGGGATCAGTGTGCAGTAGTCAGAGCCATCATGATCATAGGCGCAACTCAACGCAGGCAAGGCGCGGCTGATCTTGTCTTCGAGGTAATAACCGGTAACCAGGCCGCCATAGACAAAAAAGATGAAGGTGAAGATCTGTACCAGCTTACGGATGACGGAGAGGTTTTTCAGTGCATTCATTGGTTCTTCCCCCGCTTTGTGTTGTTTTTCACCCGACCGATGAAGCCGCCCACCAGAAATCCGATACCGGTAACGGCGATACCCCAACCAAATGACTGCCAATGGGCGGGATTTACCCGGTAGTCGGCGCTCAACACGGTCCGATACTGGATGCCGTTGACCTGGTTTTCTGCAGTGACCTTGAAGTCGGCGGAACGTTCGTCCCTTTCACCTGGCTGCATGTCGGGAAAGTCATCGGGTATCAGCAGGCTCACCCTGCCGGTCTGATTGGTGACGCCTTCGGCCTGGCTGCCATGATCGGTTCGCAGGACAACCTTGGTATTCCCGACAGGCTTTCCATCCTGGAGCAGAATAAAGCCCCAGGTTTGATTGGAGTGGTAGTGATAGTGCTCTCGTGGAATGGGGTCCGGTACGATCTCGAAGCGGGTCTTGCGAGCGCCCGCCAGTTCCGAGGGACTCACCTTGCTTGGCCGCCCCCGCAGATACTCATAGCGGATCAGGGTATCCACCTTGTCACCCAAATTTCTCTCGACAACCACCGCATGATAGCTGTCCACGCCGGTGCGCGGCAGGGTGATGACTCCACTTTCTGCCTGCAGGGACTGGGTTGAGAGATCGGGATTCCAGAAGGTGATGACGGCGTTGTCGACATTCTCCAGGTGAATCGTCTTAGGTCCACGGCGATGCTGATGATGCCCCCCATTTGAGGTCTGTTGCGGGTTTTCGGCAGTGGCTGGATCACCTTCCGCGGCAATTCCGGCGACCGGTGTCAGAACGGTCAGTGGCACCAACAGCAGCGCCGACAGGCAACAGTCTTTGCATAGAAACTTTTGCATGACACGCTCCTTAGAAGTTATAGGTATAAGAGAGCATGGCGGTGCGGGGTGCGCCGGCATAGTAGGTCTTGTCGCCACTGGTGTTTTTCTTCACCTCCGTGGCATAGCGCTTGTCGGTGAGGTTATCCACGTTGAGCGAGATCGAGTGCGGGCCGGTCTGATAACCGACCATCAGGCTGGTGAGAAAATCATAACCCTCATACTTCTCGGTGTTGGCATTGTCCATGTAGTACTCGCCCCAGGTGTCCGCCTGCAGTCGCACCTTGAAGCCGGATGGGTGTTCATAACCGGTCGATAGGCTGTACTGATGCCGTGGAACATAGGGGAGCTGGTTGCCGGAGCGATCATAGGGGACCTGATTCCGACCCTCGCGCACCAACTCGACAAAATCCTCGAATTTGTACTCACTGTAGGCGTAGCCGAGGCCCAGCCAGAAGTGGTTGCTGAGGTCGTAGCGGCCGGAGAACTCGAAGCCATCCTTGCGCGTCTCACCGGCATTCTGGAATTCCGTGATGTTGTCGGGCCGCAGCACGGAGACGATCTCGTCCTTCACCACGGTGTGGTAGACGGACATATCGAAGCTCCAGTCCAAGGCGCGTCCCTTCAGGCCGACCTCGATATTGCGCGCGGTGGCTGCATCCAGCTCCGGATTGCTCTGGATCTCCGATTCCGAAGGCACCTGGCCGGATTGGGCGGCCATGCCGAAGAGATTCAGCTGGTTATTGATGGCGTAGGTAACCCCCAGTTTGGGGGAGAAGAGATTGAAGGTCTTGTCGGTCTTGGTGAATACCGGCTCGTCGAAGAAGTCATAGCTGCTGCTGGCGTAGCTGTATTCGCCATAGGCGGTATTGTCGATATCGAAATGGTTGCGGTCATAGCGAAAGCCGACATCCACCAGGATGCGCTCGGTGGGCCGCAGGGTCTCCTGCATGAATATACCGTAGAGGGTATTGGTGGCGTCTTCGGTTTCCAGGAGCTCTCCAGTCTGGTCCGAGAGGGTGCGCAGGATGGGTGTGCCAGACCAGCTGGGCGTGCCATACAATACATCGGCATAGGTGTATTTCTTCGCGTCCTTGGTCCTGTCCTGGCGTGCGGTCACGCCGGCTACCAGGGTACTCTCGCCCCACAGTTGATGGTCGTAGGCGAACTCCAGATCGGTACCGAAGACATCGGTGCCGGGGTTGTCATTGATTGCCCCGGTTACCGGGTGAAAGTGATCCCAGTGGTTATAGTAGATGCGCGGCTTGAAGGTCAGATCACCCAGCTGCTGTTCATAGCGGGAGTTGAAGAACCAGATGGTGGAGTAGCGGCCGCCATGCTGCCAGGTGCTGCTGGTGTCGTGTTGTTCCCCGCTGTCCAGATAGTTCTCGAAGTCCGCCTCGTCCATTGAAGCGGGCAGCTGCAGGTCGGCCTTGGTATAGCTCAGCTCGGTCTGCAGGGTCCCTTCGTTACCCAGCATGTAGCCGTGCTTCAGACTGGCCTGCTGGGACTTGAACTCGTTCCAGTCGCGCCAGCCGTTTTCCGCTTCCCGCTGGGAGGCGGTGATGGCGAATGCATTGTCTTCGTTGAGATCGCCGGCAAACCGGGCATGCAGGTTCTGCTGCCCCTGTTCACCCAGACCGAGCTTGATGCGGTTGCTCTGGTTGTCGAACACCGACTTGGAGATGATCTGAATGGTGCCGCCGGCGGCGCCGCTGCCATACAGTGAGCCGGGGCCCTTGGTGATCTCGATGCGTTCGATATCCTGGGTGTCGATGTAGTCGAAGCGGGAGAAGCTGTCCGGGTCGGTCAAAGGGACGCCATCCCTGATCACCATGATCTCCCGCACTCCATAGTTGGCCTTCTGCCCCGCGCCGCGAATGATCAGGCGCGTGTCGTAGGCGCCGTTCTTGGATTCGATCAGCACTCCGGGGGTGCCGTGAATGGCGTCTTTAATGTTGAACATCTTTTCCGCCTCGATACGCTCGGCATCGATCACGCTGATGGCGGCGGGGACCTCTTTGGTGCCACGTTCAGTACGCGATGCGGTAACGCTGATGGCATCCAGGGTGTCAACTTTTGCATCCGTTGAATGCGGGTCATCTGCAGCATGTAACGGATGGGAAATAAAGGAGAGACACAGGATGCCGGATGAAATAAAAAATCCAAATGGAATCTGGGTATTAAAACTGCTCATGGAAAAAACCACCTTTTCTTGATGTTGTTATTGTGTATCTGGGCTGTGGACCGGCTCCCTGATCAGAGCAATCTGAAACGCGCTTCGAATTAACTTTGATGCCAATCAAACAGGCTGCCAGTACTGTAGATATCGCAATAGATGTGCCAAATATAAGTAATTGAAAAATAATATGAATATTTTGGTTCGGGTCAGCCTGTTGAGTTATCTGGCTCACCAGGTCGGCATATAACCTGGAATGAGTGGGTTATTGGGCGTGATTGGCATAGCTGACTGAGCTTAGCTATTGCAGCAGACGAGGAAGCGCCGTATCACAATTGACACCGCTCTCAGTTACAATGCTTTGTTCACCCGCATGACGGACAAGAGTCAAACGACCGCCGGGTTTAAATCGGAATCTCGATCACGAAGCGAGGGCAGCTTGCAAGACTACGAATCCCTGCAGTTACAGTTGAATCTGCATGAAGGCATCCCGTTTTCGCCGAACTGGTCGGCGGGGGCCGATTTTCTGCAGATCATCGTCGATTACTGTCTCCAGGCCAGGCCTTCACTGGTCCTGGAATGCAGCAGCGGATTAACCAGTCTGATGCTGGCGCGCTGTTGCCAGATGAATGGCAGCGGTCAGGTTGTCAGTCTCGAAGATGGTGAAGAATACGCGGTGAAAACAAGCAGCTATATGGACCGTTATGGCCTTGCTGACTTCGCTGCTGTGGTGCATGCGCCCCTGCAGGAGATCGAGGTGGATGGGGCCGATTACCTTTGGTACGCAACACAGGAGATCCCCGATCGGCCGGTCGAGATGCTGGTCATCGACGGGCCGTCCGGCTTTATTCAGAAAAACTCCCGCTATCCTGCGCTGCCGCTGTTGTACCCAAGGCTTGCCGATGCTTGCCGGGTTTTTCTCGACGACGCCGCCAGAGACGACGAGCGGGAGATCGTTACGCTGTGGCAGGCCGCCTATCCTGAACTCGAGCAGAACTACATAGAAACAGAGCGGGGCTGTTCGATCCTGACCATTCACAAGTAGCAAAATTTGTTGAATATCGTCAAGACCAATCCGCTACAGCGACAACCAAACGCCCTGAATGGCAGAAACAGAAAGCCCTCTGTGTCCTCTGTGTGCTCTGTGGTTTATGAAGGATAGGGTCCTCCAATCGAGGCGTTGTAGCGGGTTTGCCACTCGGCCAGCGCCTTATCCAGATCGCCTTCCGCGTCTATCCATTTCCAGAAGCGCGCAAAATCGCGGGTGGCTGTTTCGAGGCTGAAATCCATGCGGTTTGTCTTATTTCGCAGGAACAGAGCAATATTTGAGTCCACCGTAGCCAGATAATCCTCGGCAATTTCCTGATCTGTCTGCTGCTCCCCGCCGAGCAGTATGCCTTCCCGGTACGCTTTCATGATGCCGAAATCCGCACGCCGCACGAAGCTGTCTGCCGATGCCGCCGGATCTCTGGTCAGGTGCACATAGCAGGCATGATTCCCGTATTTTTCTTCGAGGCGTCCCAACACCCAGCACAATCGATTGTCAGCTTCGATGTGATTGTCTGCATAGGCGAGCCTTTGCTCACCGGTCAGTGTCGCGCGTGATTCGTGCAGCGCGGTGTAGTTGGAGATGTGCCGGCAGGCCTGAATAAAGGTTGTCGAGCCGCAGCGGCCGGCATTGAGTATGAATATGTTCATGCCTGGGGCCTGCCGCTTGGATAGCCGGCGTTGGACAAGGTGTCACGCCAGCTGGCTCTGTCGTCCGGTAATTGCATGATGGCCTCGAGAATCTCCTGCAGGCGTTGTTGCCGGTGGCTCTGCGCATGGATCATCCGGTAACCCGGTGAGTCGTCGCCGAAGTTATATTCGATGTTGCGGATGAAACGCTCAAAATCAGCATTCGCAGTCCGGCAGGCGGGGTCCCGCTGCCACCAGGTTTGGGGATCGGCGAACAAGGCCTTCAGGCTTGCCAGTCTTTCCAGTGTAAGGCTGTGCGTGGCCGTGTATTTCTGCAGCATGGATGCTTCGACCTCCTGCAGGGTCTGCCTGACGAGTTGTTCCGGCACGGGTTTGGCGGGATACCCCTGGGCGGTGAGGCGTTCGATGCTGAACAGCATCACGTCACCAAAGAATTGACGTTCGAACTCACCCGACAGATCGATGAGATCCTCTGCTCTATCGATGTCCGGCCTGAACTCCGACTGGCCGAGCTGCTCGACGGTGCGCTTGTGCAGCATCGGCAGGTTCGCGGCAACGAACTGTGGCTCCTTTTCGGCCTGCAGTATGCGGCCCAGCACGGGGCCTGCCATGCGCAGCTTCAGGGGGGCGAAGGGGATGAAATACTCGAGGGCGGAGGTCCTGAAAATGTAGTTGCCGGTGTAGACCGTTCTGGCCGGTTTAACACTGCAGGAGAGTTCCTGAGGTTCATAGCGGGTCTGGCGGGTGGGGTGCTCGCCATCGAAAAACCGGTTCAGTTTTTGCGAGAAATCCTCGAAGCAGCCTGCGTGATCATGGGCCCCGTTGACTCTGCAGTGATATTGGAATGGAGCGCCGTCCGATTTGAATCCGAACAGATTCGCCATATCGTGGTAGGCGGCGTCATCGCTTTGCGGGTTTTGTTGATCGTGAAACTGGCAGGCCGCCTGCGGATCCAGCTGCGCCATGCCGGAAAGAAATGCGATCACGTCTTGCAGAAAATTGCCGGCCATCACCGCAGGTGATACCGGCGGGTCGCCGACGACCTTACCCGTCAATACCAGCGCGTCACTGCTCGAGAAGATCTGATTCAAGTGGTAAAAATAGTTGAGGGCAGTGACGTTTCTGTCGCCCTGGCCGGTGTTGACCTGGAATTCCTGGTCACTGTCGATGAACCAGAACAGCTGGTGTTGATGTTCTCTGGCCAGTTCAGCGAGTTTCAGATAGGCGATGTTGCGGGTGATCGAAGCGCCCTTGTGGTAGAACGCCTCGGGGCTGCTGTTATTACCCACGATTCGCTGCAGAGCGCTGTAGTCTCGCCGCCCCGGGCGATCGAGCTGCCGTAGCTGCTCTGCTTGGCCAAAGTAGAGGGTTTTGAGCCCCTGTCTATTGAAATGCCCAAGGATCTCCTGATTACGCCGGATATTCCCGGGCGCTTTGCTGTCGTCCGCAAGCAGTACGCTGATTTTTTTGTAACTGCCGTTGGCCATCCCGCCGTAGCCAAACCGCCGGCAGAGTTCCAGCAGGCTGTTGAGACAATCTTCGAGATGCTGCGGCCTGTCGGCTACCGGGATCACGATCACGAACTCAAAGCGCGCCTCATTGCCGGCGGCGGTTATCTTTGATTCCAGCTCACGGAACAGTCGCTGGTAGAGCTCAAGCGTGGTGTCCGGGCAGCCGCTGCTCCACAGCTCCTGCTCGACAAGCGCCGTGACCGCTTCATAGTATTCGATCAGGGCTTTGCCAGATCCAGTGTCCGTAGCTTCGGCTGTGATTTTCCGCCAGCGCTCTGCCAGCTCCCCGCTGGCAGGGTGGTTTTCGTAAGCCTCAAAGAAGTCGTCCAGTGCCGCGTGTCTGATGGCTGGCATGGCGTCTGAAACTCCGCGCCTAGCGTTTGGAGGAGTAGTTCGGGAATGCATCCCTGTCGATCGGGATGTCGACAAGATTGATTGCCTGATGCAGATCATAGTGCTCGAACAGATCGTCGAGGTCAGCGGTGGTCGCCACCCGCTTGTAGTTGATGCCGAAGGAACGCGCCAGATGGCTGTAGTCGGGATTGATGAAGTCGCAGTTGATGAAGCGCTGCTGATAAAGCTGGTGTTGATTTTTGCGTATCAGTCCCATGGTGCCATTGTTGAACATCACGATGTTGAGTGGCTTGCGATAGTTGACTGCGGTCATGATCTCCATGCAGCACATCTGGAATCCGCCATCCCCGAGGATTGCGAAAGTGGGCCTGTGTTCGGCGAACTGCGCGCCGATGGCGGCGGGAATCGCATGGCCCAGGGAGGATATCCCGGAATTGGGATAGTAGCGGTTGCTGCTGGACACGCTGTAAAAATTTTGCGCAAAGATGATGTTGTCGTCGAATACCAGGGTATTTTGCGGGAAATGGAGCGCGAGTTTGCGGAAAAATGTCTCCGCCACGGCGAAGCCTGATTTGAATATCGAGTAGTCACCGTTGGATGAATCCTTCAAATCAGCGATGTTCCCGACTACCTGGCCGGCGCCATTTTTCTCCCTGACGAGGGGGCGAATATGATCCACCAGGCTGGTGAGCACTGTCTTGATGTCGCCGCTGATCGCCAGCTCGGTGTTGTAGACCTTCTCCAGTTGCCGCGGGTCATTATCGACCTGCACGATTTTTCTGCCCGTCAGGAGTGACGTGTCCCAAAGATAACTGGTGCGTTCATTGAAGCCGGCCCCGAGGATGATCAGCAGGTCTGATTTTTCGACGATGTATTTATAGGCCTGGCCGCTGGAGGTGACGCCAATGCTGCCCAGCGACAGTGTGGAATCCTCACTGATGACACCCTTGCCTTTGAGGCTGGAAGCGACCGGAATCTGCAGCAGGTCGCTGAGTTCACCGACAATCTGCTGTGCGCCGGAACGGATACAGCCGTAACCGGCAATGATCACCGGTTGGCTGGCATTGAGAATGAGTTCGGCGAGTCTATCCTGTCCACTGAGGTCCTGGGGCGCAGTGATTGCGCGCGGCTTGATCCGCAGTTCATCGAGCACAGCTTCGTCGACCAGCTCCTTCTGCACATTGAACGGGATGCTCAGCAGCACCGGCCCCGGGTTGGCGCTGAGTAACGCCTTGCTGGCCTGAATCAGCACCTGCGGCAGGTAGTCAGTTCTTTCCAGCGTCTTGCTGTAGCGAGTGATGTGCCTGAACAGGTCCACCTGATCGAAACTGCCGCCTTCCCCGGAGCTTTCCTGCAGGCCGCCTTTACCGAAGATATAGGTGGGTGCTTCGCCGGTGATGACCAGCACCGGTTGCTTGTCGGCGTATGCATTGGCGATGCCGGTGATCAGGTTGGTGGCGCCGGGACCTGCGGTGGCGATGCATGCCGCAATCTTTCCCGATGCCTTGGCGTATCCACCGGCCATAAAGGCCGCACCCTGCTCATGCTTGGCCAGCACTGCCTGGATGCCGGAGTCATAGATGGCGTCATAGACAGGCAGAATGTGGGCCCCAGGCATGCCGAAAATACACTCGACACCAAGCAGTTCCAGATATCTGACGATTAATTCACTGACTTTTATCTTCATCAAACTGTTGTTAGTTCTGGGACGCTGTTGGTTGCCTATCTGGGCCGCGAATTTCCCGGATTCGCCGCTGACGATGGCTGAATGGCCGCGGTATTATTCGACCCGATATCCCTCAGGCCACGACAAAAGCCGACGGAGTATACTCGAATGCCGTGCAAATTTTTACTGCCTTCGAGCGGCAGGCTGCTGTATGGGAATTGAAAACAGTACGCGTGTGGCTGATGAATCGCTGCAAGCGGTGTTCAGGGCCTGCCGGGTCACAACTGGAGCAGCTCGTTCCGGCTGAATCTTTTCCAGGTTTTCCCATTCCATGCCTCGAGTGGCCGGTAACTGGATTTGTAATGCATCTTCTCGGACCCTGCGACCCAGAAACCGGGATAGACCCATGGCTTGCCCAACTCTCTGGCATGCTCGATCTGCCATAACAGCGCATACACACCGATACCGACTGATTGTTTTTCCGGGTCGAAGAAGGTGTAGACGGATGAGAGGCCGTCTGGCAGCAGATCGGTGACAAGCACGGCGACCAGCTCGTTCTCCAGGTGGAACTCGTAGAATCGGGTATCCGCCCAGTCGCAGCTGAGAAACTTCATATACTGCTCCGGATCACTGCAGGCCATCGCGCCGTCGGCATGACGTGCAGCCTGATATTTCACATACAGCTCGAAGTGTGACTGCTGAAAAGCCGCCGCTTGGGAGCTGACCTGGATTCTGGCATGGTTCGCTTGCCAGTTTCTGCGCTGGCTGCGGTTGGGTTTGAAATCGCTGGCCGGAATGCGCAGTGAGACGCAGGCTTCACACAGTGGGCAGGCGGGTTGATAGAGGAATTGGCCGCTGCGGCGGAAGCCCCGGTCGATGAGCATCTGGTAGAGTGCGGAATCCACCCGGACAGCCGGATCGAGAAACAGGGTACGCGCGATCCGTCCTGCCAGATAGGAGCAGTCATGCTCCTGACTCACGTAGAGCGCATAAGCGGAATCCTGATTAAAACCGGAGTTGTCCATTTTAGGTAGCTTGAGCGTTGAAAACTGACCAAGGTCCGAGGTGTCCGGGAAGGGTACACCAGTTATCCAGATGCCGGCAAAATCTCTCTCTGGAAATCTCTTCGGCGCCCAGGCTGATCAGATGCCCGGTATAGACCTGGCAGTCGACCAGACGAAAGTCCATTTCAAGGAGTAATGCACAAAGTTCCACCAGCGCCACTTTTGAGCTGTCAGAGACCTGGCTGAACATCGATTCACCATAGAATACGCCACCGATCGCCACGCCATACAGTCCGCCAACCAGTTGGTCGTCCTGCCAGACCTCCACCGAGTGGGCCAGGTTCAGCTCATGCAGCCGCAGATAGGCGTGAATCATTTCCGAAACCAGCCAGGTGCCTGGTGAATCCCTGCGCGGCTGCGAACAGGCCGTGATGATCTGCTCGAATGCCGTGTCAAAAGAGACCCGGAAAATTCCCTTGCGCAGAGTTTTCCGCAGGCTGCGGCTAATCCGGATCTTCTCGGGGTAGAGCACCGTTCGTGGATCTGGCGACCACCAGAGGATGGGTTCGTCTTCGCTGAACCAGGGGAATATCCCATGCCGGTAGGCGTTGATCAGACGTTGCGGGGTCAGATCGCCACCTACGGCGAGCAGGCCATTGGGTTCGGTTTCCGCCAGGGCAACATTGGGAAATGGGGAGTATGGGTCCTGATTGAGCCTGAAAATCATGGACGGAAGTGTCAACTGGAAATCAAATCTGGGATTCTACAGTGGCCGGCCCTTTGTTTCAGGTCAAATAATTCACATAATTCTGGCCCGCAATGCGAGAATGGTTTTATAGTAAAGCTTGTATCTTTTTGGTCAGAATAGGTTTTTGTTGGAGAGACGCTATTGCCAGATGCAGTGAAAAAACTCCAGATCGGCGACATCCTGCAGCTGCAGCACGCGCCGCCCAGTGAAAATCAGGATCGATACGCGGTCAGACTGGTGGGATATCTGCCTGGCCAGAGCATCGTTATCACGACACCCAGGAAGCACGGAAATGCCATCCTGGTAAGAGATGGGCATGCGTTTACCGTGCGTCTTCTGCAGGGCAGCAATATCTTTGGTTTTGTTGCGAAAGTGCTTTTCGTCTCCTCCAAGCCTTATCCCCATCTGCATCTGAGCTATCCCGAGGATGTGGAGAGCGCGGTGGTGCGCAATGCCCCGCGTGCGCCTACCAAACTCAGCGCTCTGGTGCAGAATACCAGCCTGGCGGAAGATCAAAGGTTCAATCAGGAAGCGATTATCATTGACCTCAGCAGTAGCGGCGCGCGCCTGCTGCTGCATGAAAAGCTGGGGGAAATAGGCCAGCTGGTGCAGATAATCCTATCCCTGGAGGCCTGCGGCGGTGAAGACAAGCTGCAGGTTCTCGGGACCATCCGCAACATCAAGGATCTTGTCGAAGCTGATGCAGGCGAGGGGCGGATTTATGGCATCCAGTTTTCCGGTATAGACCGTTTCCAGCAATTGCTGCTCTGCTCTTATGTCATGGGTCAAGTGGTGAAAGAGCCTGGCTGACCGGACAAACCCGGTCAGCCAGGGCCGGCTGTCAGCCGGCTTTATTCTCCAATGCATCCAGAAAACGCTCTGCATCCAGCGCCGCCTGGCAACCGGTGCCGGCTGATGTGATAGCCTGACGGTAGACATGATCCATGACATCGCCCGCTGCAAACACCCCCGGAATACTGGTCTGGGTTGCATTGCCGTCCAGTCCACCCTGGACCTTCAGATAGCCATTGTTGTTTTCCAGCTGTGCCTCGAACAGGCTGGTATTCGGGCTGTGGCCGATGGCGATGAAGACGCCCATCAGCTCTATCTCCTTGGTGCTGCCGTCCTTGACGTTCTTGATCCGGATGCCGGTAACGCCGGATTGATCCCCCAGCACCTCATCGAGCACCTGATCCAGCTCCAGGGTGATGTTGCCGTCCGCAGCCTTCTTGCGCAGTTGATCGGAGAGGATCTTTTCCGAGCGGAACTCGTCACGCCGATGCACCACGACCACCTCGGCGGCGATATTCGACAGATAGAGCGCCTCTTCAACCGCCGTATTGCCGCCGCCGATGACCGCTACCTTCTGATTCTTATAAAAGAAGCCGTCGCAGGTCGCGCAGGCGGAGACGCCGCGGCCCTTGAAGGCTTCTTCTGACTCCATGCCGAGATAGCGGGCGGAGGCGCCGGTGCAGATGATCAGGGCGTCACAGGTGTATTCGAACTGGTCGCCGGTGAGCTTGAAGGGCCGTTCGCTCAGCTCCGCCTTGTTGATATGGTCGAAGATGATTTCGGTATCGAAACGCTCAGCGTGTTTGCGCATGCGTTCCATCAGGTCGGGACCCTGCACGCCGTCGTTGTCTCCCGGCCAGTTATCCACGTCGGTAGTGGTCATCAGCTGACCACCCTGTTCCATGCCGGTTACCAGCACGGGCTGCAGGTTGGCGCGGGCCGCATAGACAGCGGCGGTGTAGCCTGCCGGGCCAGAACCCAGGATCAACAGACGGCAATGCTTGGTTTCGCTCATGTATACTTACTCCAGAATGCGCGGCTCCCTGCTGCAGGGGCCTTTGAACTGCCGATACGGCGTTCAGGTCAAATTGTCGGATGAATCGGAAAATGGCGACGATTTTCCAGATTTCAACCATGAAAATCGATGCGCAGATAGTACGGAATGAAACGTCATGGGTAAAGGTAATCGAAAATGCGGATAGGTATACCCAAAGAGATCAAACCCCTGGAGGGGCGCGTCGGACTGGTGCCTGAGGCCTGTGCGGATTTTGTTCAGGCAGGTCATCAGGTCCTGCTGGAAACAACCGCAGGGCTGGCCAGTGGTTATCCGGATCAGCGTTATCGGCAACTGGGCGTCGAAATTCTGCCGGACGCCGCAGCGGTCTACGAGCAGGCGGAGCTGATCGTGAAAGTCAAGGAGCCTTATGGCGCCGAACCGGAGATGTTGCGTGGCGACCAGCTGCTGTTCTGTTTTCTGCACCTGGCTGCGAACGAGACGCTGACCCGGCAACTGCTGGCGTCCGGTGTCACGGGACTGGCCTTCGAGACTTTGGCGGATAGGGGCGGGTTGCCGATTCTGGCGCCGATGAGTGATATTGCCGGACGGCTCTCGGTGATGATCGGATCCAATCTCCTGCACCGGCCGGCGGGTGGTAAAGGCCTGCTGCTGGGTGGTCTGCCGGCGGCGGAAAGAGGCAGCGTGGTGATCATCGGCGGTGGCCAGGCGGGCGGAAATGCAGCACGGGTGGCGACATCCCTGGGCGCCCGGGTCACGGTCTTCGAGCGGAATCGCGAGCGCATGTCGGTGCTGCGTGACCTGGGTGCGAATGTCACGGCGCTCTATCCTTATGCAGAAAGCCTGGCCGCGGCTGTCGCCGGGGCGGATCTGCTGGTTGGCGCGGTGCTGATTCCCGGCGAGAAGGCGCCCAGTCTGGTCTCCCGGGAACTGGTGGCGAGCATGGAGCAGGGCAGCGTGATCGTCGATATCTCTGTGGACCAGGGCGGTTGCATCGAAACCACCCGCCCCACCGACTATCGGTCACCTACCTATGTTGAAGAAGGGGTCGTGCATTTCGCGGTGACCAACATGCCGGGGGCGGTGCCGCGCAGCGCCTCTCAGGCCCTCTCGGCGGCGATGATTCCTTACCTGCATGAGCTGACTTCCGGGAACTGGCGGGAAAATCCCCTGCTTGCCGATGCGGTCAATGTTTCCGGCGGCGAACTTGTCTATCCTGCCTTGCGTAAGCAGTATGCTTGAAACTAGAATAGGAAAAGATTCTAAAATTTTAATTTTATTAGGATAATAGGCGAAGAAGTTGCAGGCAAAATCCCGGGGTTCGACACAGCAGAGTGATTTTCAGGCCCATGTTAGTCACGCCGCGCGCGAGGGCGTCATGTGGAGCCTGTTCTGTCTGAGTGGCTATCTGCTGCTCTCCCTCTACACCTATTTTCCGGATGATCCGGGCTTCTCCTACTTGGGGCCGAGCAATGATGTGGTCAATTCGGGGGGGCCGGTAGGGGCTTGGTTCTCGGATGTCTTTTACAACCTGTTCGGATTTTTCGCCTACCTGTTTCCGATCATGCTGAGTTGGAGTGCGCTGCTGGTCTTCAAGCGGCGTAAGCCGGATGACACGGTGAATATCAATCTGGTGCTGGTGCGCTGGCTGGGCTTCTTTATCACCCTGGCATCGGGCTGCGCCCTGGCAGCCCTTTACTGGTCCCAGGCATATCCACAACTGCCTTCAGGCACCGGCGGCATATTGGGCAATGCCCTGGGTCACTTCTTTGAAGCTGGGCTGAACCGCTCCGGCAGCAGTCTGTTCCTGCTCGCCCTGTTTCTCAGCGGGTTCACGCTTTTTACCGGTGTCTCCTGGTTCACCGTGATGGATGTGATCGGCGGCCTGGTGCTGGGCGGTATCGGGCGAGGCGCTTATCTGATCAGCCAGCTGCGCGAGAGACTGGCGGCGAGAAAGGCGCGCCAGGAGCGCAGCAAGCTGGTGAAGAAAGAACAGCAGCGCACCAGCATGCGCAAGCAGCCGAAGATTGAACCCATCATCAAGCCACCCAAGCCGAGTGTCAGAGTGGAGAAAGAGCGGCAGGTGCCGTTGTTCGATGCCGATCCGAATAGCGTCCTGCCGCCGCTGGCCCTGCTGGACCCCGCCAAACAGACGGTGCAGCGTTACTCGGAAGAGGCGCTGCAGGCGATGTCCCGTCTGGTGGAGTTGAAATTTGCCGATTTCGGCATCGAGGTACAGGTGGTGGCGGTGCATCCCGGGCCGGTGGTGACCCTCTACGAACTGCAGCTCGCCGCCGGCACCAAGGTGAGCAGGATCACCGGGCTGGCCAAGGATCTGGCCCGCGCGCTCTCCACCATCGCAGTGCGGGTGGTGGAGGTGATCCCGGGCAAGTCGGTGATCGGCCTGGAGATCCCCAACGAATACCGGGAGATGGTATTTCTCAGCGAGGTGCTGCAAGCGGATGTCTATGAGGCCGCAAAGTCGCCGCTTACCCTGGCCCTGGGCAAGGACATCGCCGGAAATCCGATGTGCGCGGATCTGGGCAAGATGCCCCATGCGCTGATTGCCGGCACCACGGGTTCCGGTAAATCGGTGGCGATCAACGCCATGATCCTGAGCCTGCTGTATAAGGCCAGGCCGGACGAAGTACGGATGATCATGGTGGACCCGAAGATGCTCGAGCTGTCGGTCTACGAAGGTATCCCTCATCTGCTCACGCCGGTGGTCACCGACATGCAGGAGGCGGGCAACGCCCTGCGCTGGTGCGTGGGGGAGATGGAGCGCCGCTACCGCCTGATGGCGGCCATGGGGGTGCGCAATATCACCGGATACAACCGCAAGGTCAAAGAGGCGATCAAGCAGGGCGAACCCCTCAAGGATCCGCTGTTTCAGCCCGCATCCGACGCCATCATCGAGGCCATGGCCCATCCGACCCTGGAACCTCTGCCCTTTATCGTGGTCATTATCGACGAGCTGGCGGATATGATGATGGTGGCCCGCAAGAAGGTGGAAGAGCTGATCGCCCGCCTGGCGCAAAAGGCCCGGGCATCCGGCATCCATCTGATCCTCGCCACCCAGCGCCCCTCGGTGGACGTTATCACCGGCCTGATCAAGGCCAACATCCCGACCCGGATCGCCTTCCAGGTCTCCTCGCGCATCGACTCCAGAACCATTCTGGATCAGATGGGGGCGGAGCATCTGTTGGGGCATGGCGACATGCTCTACATGGGGCCGGGCAGCAACATCACCCAGCGGGTGCATGGCGCTTTTGTGGATGACAACGAGGTGCACCGGGTGGTGAATCACCTCAAGGCGCTGGGCGAGCCGGATTATCTGGAGGAGATCCTGCAGGAGCCCACCGAGTCGGTGCCGGGCTTTCCGGTGGAGTCGGACGATGTGGAGAACAGCGATCCTCTGTATGACGAGGCGGTGCGCATCGTTACCGAGACCCGCCGCGCCTCGATCTCCGGCGTGCAGCGCCGGCTGAAGATCGGTTACAACCGGGCGGCGCGGATGATCGAGGAGATGGAGCGCACCGGTATCGTGGGCGCGGCGGAGACCAACGGCAGCCGGGAGGTGATAGCCCCGCCACCACCCAGGGATTGACCGGTTCGTGCATCCCCACTGTTTGGGATGCAGCGGATCCGGATCAGTGAATCTTACTCTTTAGGATGTAAATTGTGATTAAGCCTTTTTGCTTTACCTTGCTGCTGTTTATTGCACCTGTCTCTTGGTTGCAGGCCGCGGAGGCCGACAGTCTGCTGCAGCATTTTCTGCGGGGCCTGACCACGCTGCAGGCGGATTTTCAGCAGACCCTGGAGCAACCGGATGAGGGTGGCGTCTATTTCAGCAGCGGCACCTTCTTTCTCAAGCGACCCGGTCAGCTGCGTTGGGAATACGAGCCTCCCAATGATCAGCTGATCGTGGCGGACGGTCAGCGTATCTGGCTGTATGACAGGGAGCTGGAGCAGGTCTCCCACCGCAGCCAGAAGGCCGCACTGGAGGGCACCCCGGCACAGCTGTTGAGCACCACCGGCCCGCTGGATCAGCATTTCGAACTCAAGGAGCTGCAGGTGGAGGATGGCGTCAGCTGGCTGGAGCTTATCCCGAAGGACAAGGATGCCCAATTCAGCAGTGTGCGTCTGGCGCTGGCGGATAATCAGTTGCTGCGCATGGAGATGTCGGACAATTTCGGCCAGATCACCCGTTTCGTGTTCACCAACATGCAGCGCAATCCGACCCTGGACGACGCAATATTTGATTTCACGCCGCCTCCGCAGATCGATCTGATCGGCGATTTATGAGACCGCTGGGCGGGGATTTATGAGTCCACGCGACCTGTTCGACGAATCCCCCGCCAATGAGACCCGCCCGCTGGCGGACCGCATGCGGCCGAGGACCTTGGATGAGTTTGTCGGCCAGGCCCATATCGTTACCCAGGGTAAGCCCCTGCGGCGGGCGATCGAGGAGGACCGGCTCCACTCGATGATCTTCTGGGGTCCGCCAGGCACCGGCAAAACCACCCTGGCCAGGGTCATCGCGCACCACTCCGGCGCGCATTTTCTCAGCCTTTCCGCAGTGCTCTCCGGGGTCAAGGATATCCGTGCCGCAGTGGAGCAGGCGCGCCTGATCAAGCAGCAGGAGAACCGTCCCACGGTGCTGTTCATCGACGAGGTGCACCGCTTCAATAAATCTCAGCAAGATGCCTTTCTGCCCCATGTGGAGGATGGCACGGTGGTGTTTATCGGGGCCACCACGGAGAATCCCTCCTTCGAATTGAATAACGCACTGTTGTCCCGCGCCCGCACCTATGTGCTGAAATCCCTCACCAGGGAGAATACTGAGCAGATCATTCAGCAGGCCCTGACGGATACCGAGCGTGGACTCGGCAAACGAGGACTGAGCATGGATGCGGAGACCTGCGGTCTGCTGGCCGAGGCGGCGGACGGCGACGCCCGCCGGGCGCTGAATCTGCTGGAAATCGCCGCCGACCTGACTGAAGGCGAGGCGATCACCCGCGCGGTGATCGAAGAGGTGGCGAGCGGCACCCTGCGCCGTTTCGACAAAGGCGGAGAGGCCTTCTACGATCAGATCTCGGCGCTGCACAAGTCGGTACGCGGCTCGGCGCCGGACGCGGCGCTCTACTGGCTGGCGCGAATGATCGACGGCGGCTGCGATGCGCTCTATGTGGCGCGCCGGGTGGTGCGCATGGCCTCGGAGGATATCGGCAACGCCGACCCCCGCGCCCTGCAGATCGCCCTTGATGCCTGGGAGACCCAGCAGCGCCTGGGCAGTCCGGAAGGGGAGCTGGCGATCGCCCAGGCGGTGGTCTACCTGGCCTGCGCGGCGAAGAGCAACGCGGTTTATACCGCCTGGAACAGCGCAATGGCGGAGGCCAAGGCCTCAGGCTCCCTGGAAGTGCCGCTGCAGCTGCGCAATGCCCCGACCCGGCTGATGAAGGAACTCGACTATGGCAGGGCCTACCGCTATGCCCATGACGAACCTGATGGCTATGCTGCAGGGGAAAACTACCTGCCGGATCCGTTGCGGGGGCATCGCTACTACTACCCGGTAGAGCGGGGCCTGGAGATCAAGATCGCCGAGAAGCTCGCCTACCTGCGCAAGCTGGACGAAGAAGCCGAATAATTCGATGTCCCAGGAGTACAGGTCTCGACCTGTGCTTCTCCAGCAGTACAGTTCGAGCGCTGTACTCCAGAGCTGTACTCAAATTCGATTTCCCAGGAGTACACGGCTCGACGTGTACCTATCCTCCGGCTAGAACGCGTCCGCCGGCAGTTCCAGCTCGTGAAACTCCCGGTGTTCTTGAAATACGCCCCGCAACGCCTGCTCCCCCTGTGCGGCCAGCAAGGCGGAAAAACTCGACCACCGCCAATCCCCCAAACGCTCAACATACCCATGCCTCACCGGGTTGTACAGCAGGTAACAGAGCCGGACGTTTTACTCCCGCTCATCCCGCGGGCAGTAGTCCCAATAGTTGCACCACACCTGTGAATGCTCCCGTGTCTCGGGTGGGTGGCGTTGATTGATCAGCCGGGCGCTGAGGCTGTGCACCTTGCCGATGATGCTTGTCAAATCCCGCCCACAACGGCTGTTGGCCAGAAGATGGTAGTGGTCGTCGAGGATCACCCAGTGCTGCAATTGCCAACCGAATTCCGCATAGACCTGGTGAAGCAGGTCCCGGAGCTGATCTTTCAGCGCATCGTCCAGCAATCGCTGGTGCCGGTAGGTGGCGGCGGTGATGAAATAGGCAGCGTTGTCGATGTAGAAGTGGGTGGGTGAACTGCTGCTGCCACCCTGGTTGGATTCCCTCATAAAACCTCCTTGTCTTTGGAGTACACCTCTTTGGATTATGGCTTTGGAGTACACCTCTCGAGGTGTACCAATCCAAGTTTACACGTCTCGACCCGTATTCCCGTAATCAGCTTCTTCCCGAAATCGTACAGCTCCAGCGCTGTACTCCAAAGCTGCACGCTAGGGTTGTACCTTTGGAGTACAGGTCTCGACCTGAACGAGTCAGTACGAGACTGCGGTGCGATACGCACAGCTCTAGCGCTGTACTCCAGTGCCGGCCTGTTCGATGTGGTCGATGAACGCCTGGGTTTGGTCGATATCCTGCTCCCGCTCGCCGTAGTGCTGGAAGCCGCGCAGGGCGGCGCGGGCGTAGGCGAGGGCTCGGGGAGGCGCTGGGCCTGGAGCAGGGCGAGGGCGACGTTGAGCTCGCGCCGTAGTGGTTTCCGCCCTCCTCATTAATGCGGATGCACTCCTGTAGTGGCGCAGGGCGGGCTCCAGTTGGCCTATAGTCCTGTAGATCATCCCCAACTGGTTGTGGGTCACGGCGAGGTCGTTGACCGCGTCTGCCGGCAGCAGCGCCAGGGCCTGGTGGTAGTGCTCCAGGGCCGTCTCGACCTGGGCCTCGGCCTCCGAAGGCTGTTCGGCCGCCATGGCCTCCCTGACCCGTTCCCAGACCACCGCGCCCAGTTGGCCGTAGCATTTTGCTTGGCCACTATGGTCGTCCTTGGGGCATAGCTCCAGGCTGCGCCGGTACCAGTGTTCGGCCTGGGCCAGGTCGCGCAGGGCCGGGACCCCGCCAATACCTCCTACACCAGAATAGGCATGCCCCAGGTTAAGGGCGCAGATCGCTGCCAAGGCGCTGTCACCAATCTTCTCCGCCAACTCCAGAGACTCCTGGTAGCCCCGGACACAGGCCGATTGCTCCTGGCTGCGCTGGATCTGCCCCAGTTCGTGCAGCGAGACGGCTAGCCAGCGCAGCCGGTTTCGTTCCCCCCCATTCAGCTCCGCCACGGGCCGTTCGAGCAGTGGGGCGGCCTGCCGGCGTTGCCAGTCAACGCTGCGCCGCTGCATCCGCTCCGCCGTGGCCCAGTCGCGCGCCTCCTGGGCGAGGCAGAACGCGGTACTGGGTGATCAGGCTCCACTGCCCCACCCGCCCCGGCAGCGGGCCGTCGTCGGGGCCGACCAGCTCCGGGGTCACCGCCCCCACCAGGGCGGCCCACTCGGCGCGGCGGCCGGTGGGGTCGTAGAGGGTGTACAACCCCTGCATGGGGCCGATCACGAACTCCCAGAACCAGTGGCGCCGGGCCAGGCGCCAGGCGTGGCGCAGGTTGGCCTCCTCGGCGCGCAGGGGGGCGATGACATTGCGTTGTCCCTCGTTGTATTGCCGATGGTAGTAGTTGCCCAGACCCGCCCATGGCGGCGCAGAAGGCGCGGGTGGCGGCCCCGGCGTCGGGCCGTCCGTCCTCGGCGGCCTCGGGGTAGTGGCGCTGGAACAGGCGGCGGAAGAACCAGGGCAGGGCGGGGTGGATGCGGTAGGTGCCGTTGCCCAGGGCATCGAGCAGGCCGAGGCGGGCGGCGCGGTCGAGCAGGGGGATGAGCCGGTCGCGCCCTAGGCCACGCAGGGCGGGCAGGGCCCACTCCTCATCCGGGTCACCCATGAGTCATCAATACGTCCACATCCACGAAGCCCTGAAAGAAGACCAGCAGGGCGAGGATGGCCTGCTCCTGTTCGTCCGAAGGCCTGGGCGAAGCCGTAGTCGAGGGAGGCGGCGAGGGAGCGGTCGCGCCCCTGGGCCGCCTCGTCGGCGAAGCCCGCCTCGCCGCTGCGCAGCCGCTGGACGAAGGCGTCGATGGCCGGGCCGTCACGCAGCCCCTCGGCCAAGGCCTGGCGCACCACCACCAGCAGGGTCAGGGGATTGCCCTCGGTAGAAGCGCAGCAGGGGGCGCCAGTCGGCCAGGGCGAGGTGCTGGTTCTGCTTGGCGGCCAGGGCCTCGGCAAAGGCGGCGCGCTCGGTCATGGGCATGGGAGGCATATTGATGCGCCGGGGCAGGTCGCCCAGCCAGGGGCGCTCGTCGCGGCGGGAGGTGAGCAGGATCCTGGCCCGGGTCTGGTTGGCGGCCTGCAGGAAGGCGCGCAGCTCCTGCTGCTCCTCGGCTGACCAGGCCGACTCGGTGCCCTCGGGGAAACCGGTGATGGGCTCGACGTTATCCCAGATCCAGAGCATCGGCACCTGGGCCATCACCTGTAGGGCAATGTTGCGGCGCTGCTCCAGTTCGTTGAGGGCGCCCCAGGGGATGTTGTTCTGCTCCAGCAGGGTCACAAAGGCCTCGCCGAAGTCCCCCAGCACCTGGTAGAGGGGCTTGAGGGACTCGAAGCTGGTGAAGAGTATCGGGCCGACCCTACCGTTAAAAGGGAGGCCATCGGTCTGAGCGTACCAGCGGGCGAACTCCACGGCGGTCACCGTCTTGCCGCTGCCGGCGTAGGCGTGCAGCAGGACGACCTTGTGGTCGTCGAAGGCGCGGTCGAGGGCGAGCAGGGTCTCGTCGCGGCCGATGAAGCCGATGTCCGGCGGCGGCGGGAGATTGTCCTTCGGAGCCGTGCCCTGGCCCCCACCTTGTCCAAGCTCGAGCCGCCAGTCGTCCTGCTTTCCCTGCTGGGGCGGCAGCAGCCGGATGGGGACGGCCTCGAACACCACCGGCACCGGCCAGTCCTGCAGGGGGAGGGAGCGGTAGGCGATGCGCCGCTGGGGCTCGGCGTGAAGCTGGCGCCGCCCCTGGCTCACCGCCGCCCCCAGGCCCAGCCCCCGGGCCAAGTTGCGGTAGAGCTCGAAGACAAACTGGGTGGCGGTGACCACCCAGAGGTTGTAGCGCATCGCCACTACTCCGGCGACGCCGGCGTCCATCACCTCCTGGGCCAGGGAGCCGAAGGCGCGGGCGTGACCGGATTGGGCGAATTGGTCCGCTTGGAGTACAACGCTCGAGTTGTACGTGCGTTCATCTTCTGGGAGCGAGTCTTCAGGACGTACAGCTCCAGCGCTGTACTCCGAAGCGCTGTCTTGAGGCGCGTCGGCATGGGCGGATCGGCAGGCGTTGAGGATGAGCGCCGGCACCTGGTTGCTTACCAGCAACTCGGCCAGGCGGGGGCCGTCGATGTAGTCGCTGTTGCTTTCCGATTGTGGATTCTCGAACAGCAGATAGCCGTGGCTGCCCTTGCGTTCCGTCTGGAAACGCAGGGCATCGGCGGGTGGCAGGCTGGCCTTGAGCTGGTCGCTGTCGGCGTAGAGGCCGTGGCCGTCGAAGTGGACGACATGGAAGGGCTCGTCCTGGGCCTTGGCGTCGGCCAGCACCTGGCCGAGACGGGAGAAGGTGGGCGGGCGCAATACGCTCAGATTCACCTGTTCCCGCGCTGCCTCGTTGAGCCCGCGCACCAGTTGGCTCGCCACAGAGCGGAAGGGGACATCCTGGCCTTCATTGGGACGGCAGATGACCAGCAGGATGCGCAACTGGGCCGCCGGCTCGGGGATGCGCGGCTGAATCCTGGCCTGGCGGTGGCTGCGCACGAATTCGGCGGCGCGCAGGGCGAGGGTGATCTCGCTGTCGGGGTCGCGCAGCAGCTCCCAGGGGATGGCGGTGGCCCCGGCGACGCTGGTGGCGACCTCGATGCGGTAGTCAGCCAGGTCATCGACCACCCGGCTCCACCAGCCGATCGCCTTGCGGTCATTGAAGATGGTCTCGAACAGCTCCCCGCCCAGCTCGGCCATGCGCTGCTCGGTGCGGGCGGCGATCTCAGGATTGGGTTCGTAGGGGTTTGCCAGGTACTCCTCCAGGTACCAGCGGATCGCTTCCTGGTCCTGGGGGTCGAGGTGGAAATCGAACTCGACCTCGTGTTGCAGCGTCAACCCGGGGTTGTCGCTGGAGAGGTTGACGCGGTAGCGGTCGTTGCCGAGCTCGGTCTGGTGCAGGGTGATGGTATGCATAGTGTCCTTGTTTTGGAGTACAGGTCTCGACCTGTGCGTGACCTCTATGTGACCTGTATGTTTTTAGTTTCGTACAGCTCTAGCGCTGTACTCCAAAGCTGTACTCCAGGGCTATTTCTGCTTGAGCAATTCGGCCAGACGCTCCCACTGTTGGCGGGCGCCAATATCCTGGCTCTTCTCCAACTCTTCCATCAGTTGTTTGCTCGCCGCTTCCACCTGATCCGGGTTCAGGCCCTGGCCTAGGGCCTGGTTGTCGATCCAGCTTTCCACCCGTTGCCGCTCTACCTCGGAGTAGCGCTTGAGGGTGGTGAGCCAGGGCAGGCCTATCTCGGTCAGCAGGAAGCGGGCCAGGGGGAAGAGCAATACCAGGGCGGTGGCCTCGGTGAGTCCGGTGTAACTGCGGGTCGGCGTGGTGGAGATAGCGCTCTGAAGGGCGGCATTGACAGCGGGATTGACCTCGGCAAAGGCCTTGAACTCGTCTGGGGTCACCGGATTTTCCTTAATCGTTGTTGGGGAATAAGTGGGAGATTAATTCAGATGGTGTGTGGGTTCAACGAATACTCGGTGATAACAATGGGGACGCACCACGGCTCGACCGGAGTACACGGCCGGAGTACACGGCTCGACCGGAGTACACGGCCGGAGTACACGGCTCGACGTGTACACCTTACGCGTTTCGTACAGCTCAAGCACTGTACGCCAGTTGTCTGATCAACGACGGCCGTCCAGCTTGCCAGGTATAAACGGCAGGATGTAGGGTTACCACGGAAAACTGGCACAATAGCCGGTAACAGGTAATCCGCTAGCAACAAATACGCATGCTCTTCGTCGACAATCGAAAACATTTCTTTCGTCCGCTGACCGGTAAATACCGGGCGCAGATCGTGGAGTGTCTGCGGGAACTCTACGCCCGATTCTACAGCTCAATGGCTGACTACAGCCGCCACTTCAATCGGGAGCAGGTGCTCGAGGTGTTCCAGGAGGCGATCACCCGAGCGCCGGTGATGGAGGAGGGCGTCGAGGAGGAATTCAGCACCCCGGTGCGCAATGAGCGGGAGCAGGCCAACTGGATCCTCAATCAACTGTTGGATTACGCTTGGCTGGAATGCCTGGTGGACGAGGCCAGCCTGCAGAGCAGTTATGCCTTCAGCCGCATCGGCCGGCTCTTCACCCAGCCCATGGTGGAGATCGCCGGGGGCAGTTTCCGCACCCGGCATCGCAACACCCGCAATACCCGCAACGCGCTGCAATCGTTCGTCGAGAAGGGCGAGGTCTACGACCTGCTCGATGCCTTCGAATATTCCGAACGCATCATCAGCGATTTCAGCGATGTGATCGCCGAGCTGGATGACCGCAAGCGCCAGCTGGTACAGGAGGTGGAGGCCCAGCAGGTGGTACAGCGGGCCACCGATGAGTTCTTCGATTTCATGGAGAAGCGTTTCATGCCCGATCTGGCGATCCGCCTCTCCGCCGACAGCGTGGAGAAGTATCGGGATCAGATCCAGGGCCTGATCCGCAGGGCCCGGCGCAAGCCCAAGGAATTCAAGGTCGGTGCGGAGCGGGAGTTGCGCAAGCTGGCGCCGGAACTGCTGAAGGTGCGGGAGGAATCGCTCTACCTGAAGATCCTCGACGGCATCGAGGGCCGCATGCACAATGCCAGCAGCATCATGCTGCCGGCCCTGCGCCACGCCCTCAACAGCTTTACCCGCCGTGCCGACATCATCATCCGTCAGCTCAGTTATGCCGGCAGCCACTCGAGCCGGCTGCTCAACATCTGCCAGGAACTGCACACCCTGGACGAGACCCTGCAGGCGCAACGGCTGCGGGCGGCCGGTGATGCCATGGCCGTACTGGCGCTGCAGATCCCCGATCCGGACAGCCTGCGCCTGCACACCGGTCGCCAGCAGCGGCAGGTCAACAGCCGTCTGGAGCGACACGCCGGAATGGATCGGGAGGCCCGCCGCAGCCTGTTCATCCAGCAGGCAGTGGAACTGGCCTTCAGTGTCACCGACAAACAGATGCGCGATTATGTGGTAGAGGCCCTGGAGCAGGGGCACCGCATCCACAGTCAGAACCTGCCGGTACGCAACGCCCGTGAACTGCTGCTGGCCGCTCACGCGGTGGAGGTGGGGAGCCGGGCTGCGGGTTCCAGTGAATTTCGTTTCCGGGTGCAGCCCAGCGGGCAGCGGGTGCGCACCGATTACTTTGAACAGACCGATGAGTTCATCATCGAACTGGTGGAACAGGATCAAACGGGTGGTACAGGATAAAAAATGCTGAGTGAATTCCTAAATGATCGTCTGGACAAGGCGGGACTAGAGCTGGACGAATTCCGCGAGCTGCTGATCCGTCTGCTCAACTACGGGGTGTTGTGCCGCGCCGAGAGCCAGGTGGAGCAGCGGCTCTACGACCGCTATCAGCGCATCCCCCTGCTGGTGCAGGATACGTTGGAGCTGTTCGGGGTGCGGCTGCACCATGACGAGCGCTTCGAGACCATCCGTCTCTATCCCCCGGGCAGTCGGGTCCCAGGCATGGAGGATGCGGAGCACGAGGCCTGGAGCGGCAGCCTGCGCCGTCGCCTCAGCCAGGCCGAGGTGGCCCTGCTGCTGGTGCTGCGCATGCAGTACGACAAGGCACTGAGGGAAGGGCGAGTGGATGAGAACGGCTTCGTGACGGAGTCTTTGGAGTCCCTCACCATTGCCATGAAAAATCTGCTCGGCCGCTCGCTGCCGGAGAAACTCACCGAACGCCGCCGCCTGTTTCTGCGTCTGCGCCAGCTGCGCCTGATCGACTTCCACCAGGAAGAGGATCTGGACAACAGCGAGGCCTGGCTGCGCATCCATCCGATGATCGTGGAGTTCGTCAACGACGAGGCGATCACCGCATTGGAGCAGGGTGGTGCCGTGTTGGAAAAGGTGCCGGATGAGGATGAACCGAGTGAAGACGAAGAGGTGAATGGCGATGTTTCTTAAGCGCTTCGTCTTCGTCAACTGGGGGAATATCCCCAGCCTGGAGTTCGAGTTCGGTCCGGTGAACCTGTTTTCCGGCGGCAACGGCTCGGGCAAGACCACCGCCGCCGACGCCATTCAGACGGTGATGACCGCCGCCCACGAGAATCTCTTTCAATATAATCCCGGTCAGGATGAGACCACCCAGCGCGGGCGCGGCGGTAAACGGGTGCGCACTCTGGCCTCCTACGTGCTGGGCTGTGACGACGGCAGCTATGCCCGACTCGATCCCAGTGACGGTTATCTGGCGGCGGTGTTTCATCCCACCAGCGGCGAGACGGCTGATCCATTCACCGCGGTGATCTGTGTGCGGGCCTGGCTCGACCGCAGCGGCAGCAATCAGGTGGCCAGGCAGGAGGAACTCAATTTTCTGATCCTGCCCGGTGAGCAGCTCGCCTTGAGCCACTTCGTGCGCGGTGCTGATGCGCAACGCTATGTCGTCCCCCTGGAGAGGCTGCAGACACTGCTGATCACTGAGTTCGGTCAGCGCGCGGTGGAAAAATACGACACCAAGAAGGGCTATCTGCGGCGCCTCTACGGCGCCCTGCGCGGACGCAGCGACGCGGTCACCGAGCAGGAGGCAGTGGCCGCCGCCCGGGCCTTCTCCCGCTTCATGGCCTACAAGCCGGTGCAGGGCATCAACCGCTTCGTGGCCGAGGAGATCCTGGAGCGCCGGGACCTGGGGGAGGCGATCCGCTCGGTCTCCAGCCAGCTCAAGACCATCCACGCCATGGAACGGGATGCGGGCAACCTGGTGGAGTCCATCGGCATCCTGGATCAGGCCCGGCTGCAGAGCCAGCTCTATATCGAACAGTGGATCGAGCTCAATCTACTCGATTACACCCTGGCCCAGGCCGAGTACCTGCAACGTCAGCAGGAGTACAACGATGCCAAACGGCGGCAACGGGAGCAGCAGCGGAGCCTGGCCGATACCGAGGGTGATATTGAACAGGTGCGGCTGCGCCGTACCAGTGTGCACGGTCAGCTGGTGAGTCTGGAGGCCCAACGCCTGGGGGTGGATGCCCTCAAGCAGAAGGACGAACTGGAGCAGGCCCGGGAGCGTCAGGAACATCAACTGGTGGAGCAGGGTAAGGGTCTGCTGGGACAGGACAGCCAACTGCAACGGAACCTCGCCGAGAGCCGTCTGATCGACGGTCTGCTGCCGGAGGTTCCGCAATTGACTGACCTGGAGGCCGCATCCCTGTGTAAACGGGTGTTGAAGCAGGGTCAACCCACGGATCTGGATCTGCCTGCGGTGCTGCAGAAAGACTTCACCGGTGACCTGGCGGCACTGGAACGCCATCTCGACGCTGCCCGTGAACTGCAGTCGCTGCACAATGCCTGGGTGGATCACTGGCACGAGTCAGGGCCGGCGGGAGAAAGCCAAAGCCCGCGGGATCGCCTGGCCCGGCTGGAGCATGAACAGAGCCGTCACTACGAACAGCTCACCTCTCAGCGCAAGCAGAAGGTGCATGAAATAGAGCGGCTGCAGGCGGCCCGGGTGAACTACCCTGCCTACGTGGAGCGGGCCCTGGAGGCGATCCGCAAGGCCTGCCCCGAAGCGGACCCGCGAGTGTTGTGCGACCACGTGGAGGTGAAAGACCCGCGCTGGCAGTCGGCCATCGAGGGTTACCTGGGGGGCGCCCGCTTCTCCATTCTGGTGGAAGAGGCGTTCGAGGCGGAGGCGATCCGCATCCTGCGCCGCCTGCCGGGACGCGACAACCGGGCGCGCATCATTCAGGGCGCCAAGGCGGCACGGGATGCCGCACGCAACAGTGCACTGCACCAGGATTCCATCGTCCACGTGCTGGAGTTCAGCCACGCCGTGGCCCGTCACTATGTCACCGCCAGCTACGGCAGCGTGCTGCGGGTGGATTCGGCGGAGACCCTGCGCCTGACCCGCCGCGGCCTCACTGAGGACGGCATGGCGTCCGGCAATTACAGCATGTGGCGCTGTGACCTGCCCGATGGCGAGCTGGTGTTCGGCGCCGCCGCCCGTGAACGGGCATTGCGGGCCAAGCAGGATGAGTTGTCACAGCTCGAGACGGAGTGGGAGCAGGCCAACGACCGCATGCAGCGCAGGGCCTCCCTGCTCAAAGCGGTAGACGGTCTCCAGCCCCTGGGTTACGCGAAGGTGCTGGGGGACATGCTGCAGACCCACCGGGAATTGCAGAGGCTGGAGGGTCTGCTGGCTCAGCTCGATCTGGGCGAGCACGAGGCGCTGGAGCGGCGGCTAGAGGAACTCAAGCAACAGGAAGCCCAGTTGCAGGAACAGGAGGCGAAACTCAACCGCACCGTGGGCGACCTCAACCGCCAGCTGACGGACAGCGACAAGACAGTCCGCGGGCTGAGCGACCGGCAGGAGGAGAACCGGGAGCGTGTGGAGCAGCGGGAGGGAAACCTCAAGGCCATCGCCGCCACCTGGCCCGAGTTCGACAGCGACGCCCGTCTGAATCAGGCCGATCTGGAGGCCCCGGAGCTGGACCCGCAGATCGCCGAGAACCAGCGGCTGGAGATCGAGAGCCGGTTGCATGGCAGTGAGCGGCGCATGAGCGAGGGGATACAGTCTCACAACCAACGTTGCCGTCCCGGGGATGCTATCGTCTATAGCGGCTTCGAGGGGCTGTACGACAGCAGCCTGTTCGGCAACATCTGCGGCCTGCAGCGGGAGCTCGACCGGGTCTACAACATCCTCAAGAACAACATCCTGGTGGAGAAACACGAGAAGCTACAGCAGCTCAAGGGCAGCTTCAACAACGCCTTCGTCAGCCACCTGTGCCATGCCATTCATCAGGCCATCAACGACGGCAAGCGGCAGATCGAGCTGTTGAACAAGGAGCTGCAACATCATCGCTTCGGCTCCGATCAGGAGACCTTCCGTTTCGGCAGCAGCCCGATTCCCGAATACCACGACTATGCCCGTTTCTTCGAGGAGGTGGTGCGCAGCCCCCAGCTGAGTGACGAGGTGACCCTGTTCGAGGCGGAGCTGAGTGAGCGTTCGCGCAAGGTGCTCGACAACCTGATGACCATGCTGCTGGACGAGGACGAACAGCGCGCCTTCCGCGAGCTGGAGCGCATCGCGGACTACCGCAACTACCGCCGTTACGAGATCTACAAGGAGGTGGAAGGCAAGCCGCCCATCCCTCTGAGCGAGTACGGAACCGGCAGTGGCGGCCAGCTGGAGACCCCGGCCTACATTATCCGCTCAGCGGCCATCACCTCCGCCTTCCGCTTCGCCGAGGGGGCCAACCACCTGCGCATGGTGCTGGTGGACGAGGCCTTCTCCAAGATGGACGAGACCCGGTCCCGCGAGGTGATCGGTTACCTCACAGAATCCCTGGGCCTGCAACTGATGTTCATCATGCCGACGAGTAAATGCGGCCCCTTCATGGATCTGATCAGTAACGAGTTCGTGTTCGCCAAGTGTCCCAGCGAGCAACCTCGCGGCGAACTCAATAGTCGGGTGCTGGTGGACCGCAAGCAGTGCAACCGGGAGCGGATCAGGGATCTCTGGGCCAATCACCGCCGCACCATTTACCACCAGGCGGAGCTGGATTTCATGGAGGAGGTGTTGAATTGAGGATCGGTTGGAACGGATAGGTGGCAGGCATGCGCGACAGACCGCCCTGGCTGGATGATGTGCCGGAACTGCTGGCCCTGCTTGGCCGATTTCTCGACAAGCTGGACCGGCGCCCCGCGGAGCAGTGGAAACAGCCACCCTCAGTAACTTTGGAGGCAAAGGTCTTTCCTGACCTGTTTCGCCTGGATGAGGCTTCCGACCGAGCCTGGCAGCTATTCAAGTTGCTCGCCAATGAGGGTATCTGGGAGATTCACCTCAAGCGACGGCGTGATCCTTTCGATGCGGAGTTTTCTGGTGCACGCATTCGCTTGAGCTTAGACGCGGAGTCTGTGCTGCGGGAATGGCTGGACAGGCCCAGGCAGGAACTCTATTCGAAGCAATGGCAAAGGGCGCTGGTCAGTCTGGCGCAGCATTTTCCCGGCGATCCGGCCAGTCTGCGGCCGATCCAGATTCCGGGGCGTAGCGCAGCAGAGGTGGTGGCGGCCTTTAGTGCAGTCAGGGCGTTGGCAGCGGAAGGGTTGACCCTGCGCCAACTGAGCGCCCGCTGTTTCTGGGGTGATTCAAAACTGCTCGACAAGCGCGAGGATCTGCTGCGGGTGCTCTATCCGGACCTGCACATCACGCCGCGCAGACTGCTTGTCAACGTCTACCTGCCGCCCTGTATCGAGGGGGTGCTGTTTATCGAAAACCTCGACAGTTATCTGGATGCGCTGGAGCAACGATTTCTGGCGGATACCGCTGGGCTTGTCCTGGTCTATTCCGCCGGTTTTCGCGGCAGTGCGGAACGGGTGCGGCAACCCGATCGGGTGTGCCTCCACTTTAGCGGCGATGCCTCGCCTGAACAGAGACAACGGCTGGAAGCCTGGTGGTTCGGGGCGGTGGAAGAGTCACTGCCCTGTTACTTCTGGGGCGATCTGGATTATGCCGGTATCGCCATTTTGAAGGTCCTGCGTTTACGCTTCCCGGGTATCGAGGCCTGGCAACCGGGCTATGCACCGATGCTGAAACGGCTTGCCGATGGTCATCGGGTGGTTGATGCGGGCAAGCAGGAGCAGGTCGATCCCGGTGTCAGTGGTTGTGCCTACGCCGACCGGCAACTGTTGCCGGCGATGCGTGAGCAGGGGCGGTTTCTCGATCAGGAGTGGGTGAGTTGGAGGTCCAGCATGATAGGTGGAAAGGTCGATGGTTAGGCTGGAAGGTGAAGCGCGTACGAGACGTTATCCCTGATCCGCCATGCGCAATTCGGAGGCGAGCTTCGCGGAATGAACAGTCGTAGCATCGGCAAAAGCTCAATGAAGAATCGTCAGCAGGCGAGTAAAATACCAAGCAAGGAAAATTGTTCCAAGTGCATGATGACGAACGGGGGATAAGGATATGAAAATCTCGAAACTGTTTTCCCTTTTGCTTCTGTTGCTGCTTTTCGGTTGCTCCGATACGCACAAACTTATCAGATATGAAGGTGCCGGTCTCACCGTCTCCAGGGATGCATCGGCTTATATTGTGTTACCCGGCGATGGTCAGTATGGTTCGATCAATTATCAGGGATCCGGGCTGGCTGTCGCGCAAGAGGTGGAGAGGGCCTTCAGTCCCTATCTGCGAGAGGCAAAAATCGCCACCAGACGCGATAGCATGGAAACCGCTTTGATCAATGCCAAGGCGCAGGGATTCGACTATGTGATCCATCCGGAGATCGTGCATTGGGAGGACCGGAATACCGGCTGGTCCGGTCGACCGGACGTGGCGAGCGTCAAGCTGAGTATCGTTGATGTTGCCAGTGGCATGCTCATCGACAGCGCTGAGATAGGTGGGACAAGCAAGGTCATGTCATGGAGCCTCGAGCATCCGGAGGATCTCTTGCCCAAACCGCTTTCAGACTATGCGGCAAGCCTGTTCAAATAAAGTTGGAAACAGCTGGTAAATGTGTCACTTTAAGGTCTGTTGGTTTAAGTGATCAGTGACCAAGCTCAGTAGGATGGTTTTGTGCAATGTCGCAATTCGACCCCTTCACTTCGGGAAGGGGCTGGAGTCGTTTTTTGTATCTCAGTCCAGCCAATGGGTAACCGCCATTCGCGATACGCCACCTCCAGGAAGGCGGGAACCAGTGGCGGACACGACCTTGGACCTGATCATCTTGGTTTTCTTTATCGGTTTTGATTGATGATCCTATTTCTGGCGCGATGACATGACCCAACTATTCGCCATTGCCGCTGGAGGCGCAGTCGGGGCCCTGTTCCGTTTCTGGTTCTCGAATGGGGTCTACAGCCTGCTGGGTCGCTCTTTTCCATTCGGCACTTTGGCGGTGAATGTGCTGGGTTCCTTGCTGATGGGCTTCCTGTATGTGCTGCTGCTGGATCGCATGACCACTCCGCCAGAGGTGCGGGCGGCGCTGCTGGTGGGGTTTCTCGGCGCATTTACGACCTTTTCCACCTTTTCCATTGAGACCCTGAACCTGATCGAACAAGCGGACTTCTTCAAGGCCGGACTGAATATGGTCCTCAGTGTGACTGCCTGTGTCTTTGCCTGCTGGTTCGGTGTGCTGCTCGGGAGACAGTTATGAAAATGAGTGATGTGACCATGGTCAGGGTCTATCTGACCGAGGGTGACCACCAGCTGCGCAAACTGCTCGATTTTCTGCACAAGCAGGAACAGGTGTGGGGCGTAACCGCCTTCCGGGGCATTGCCGGATTCGGCAAGTCGGGCAAGGCCCATGAGTCATGTCTGCTGGATGTCTCACTGGATCTGCCGCTGGTAATCGAATTCTTCGACCATCCGGAAAAGGCCGCCAGAATAATGCAGGATCTGAATCAAATTGTTGAACCGGGCCACGTCGTCAGCTGGCCCGCCAGAGTGAATATATCCTAGAAACAGCAGTTAACCGCTCCATTCTGATAGTCAGATCTTGAATAAATGCTGGTACAGTTTAAATTAGTCACTCACCCTGATGGTGAATCACGCTACGGGCTGAATAGCACACCCCTGGGAGCACAGTGCTGCGTTGCAACTCCTCGGAATAGAATAACTATTCCTCGTCGTTGCGCCTTGTCCTGTACACCCCCGGGAGCACTCTTCAACCCGTCCAATTGCCGCTTCTAGGATAAAAGGTGAATAACAAATGCTGGACCCCCGTCTGTTAAGAAACGACCTGGAGAATACCGCCACACTGCTGGCGCGGCGTGGCTATCAACTCGACAAGGAGCACCTGTCGCTGCTGGAGGCGAGGCGCAAGGAGCTGCAGGTGCAGGCCCAGGAGTTGCAGAATGAGCGCAACAGCCGCTCCAAATCCATCGGCAGGGCGAAGGCGGCGGGGGAGGATATCCAACCCCTGCTGGCGCAGGTCGCAGAGCTTGGCGACAAGCTGAAGGATCTGCAGGAGGCGCTGAACCTGGTGCAGGATGAATTGAGCGAAATCAGCCTGGGTATCCCGAATATACCTCATGAATCGGTGCCGGAAGGACGCGACGAGGCGGATAACCGGGAGGAGCGCCGCTGGGGCGAGCCGCCGCAGTTCGATTTCGAGCCCAAGGATCATGTCGTGCTGGGCGAACTCAAGGGACAGCTCGACTTCGAGGCTGCGGTGCGCCTTACCGGCTCCCGTTTCGCGGTGATGTCCGGACCCCTCGCGCAGCTGCATCGCGCCTTGATTCAGTTCATGCTCGACACGCATACCCGCGAGCACGGCTATACCGAGGCCTATGTGCCCTACCTGGTGAATGCCGACAGTCTGAGGGGCACAGGTCAGCTGCCGAAGTTCGAGGAGGATCTGTTCAAGCTGTGCGGCGAGTCGGAGTACTACCTGATCCCCACCGCCGAGGTGCCGATCACCAACCTGGTGCGGGACCAGATCATCGAAGCCGAGTACATGCCCCGCAAGTGGGTGTCCCATACCCCCTGTTTCCGTTCCGAGGCGGGCTCCTACGGCAAGGACACCCGCGGTATGATCCGCCAGCATCAGTTTGAGAAGGTGGAGATGGTGCAGGCGGTGCCTGCGGGTGATTCATTCCGTGCGCTGGAGGAGCTGACCGGGCATGCCGAGGCGATCCTGCAGAAGCTCGGGCTGGCCTATCGGGTGGTCACCCTGTGTACCGGAGACATCGGTTTCTCCTCTACCAAGACCTATGATCTGGAAGTCTGGCTGCCGGGGCAGGGCAAATATCGGGAGATCTCCTCCTGTTCCAATTTCGTCGATTTCCAGGCCCGGCGTCTGCAGGCCCGCTGGCGCAACCCGGAGACCGGCAAGCCGGAACTGGTGCACACCCTGAATGGTTCAGGTCTGGCGGTGGGCCGGACCCTGGTGGCGGTGATGGAAAACTATCAGGATGCCGAGGGCAACATCACCGTGCCTGAGGTGCTGCGGTCATACATGGCTGGCTTGGAGACGCTTTGAGCTGAAGCCAAATCTCGTCCTGCTTCGAGGGGATTTCGGAAAAAAGACTAATGTAGGGAAGGTCTGATTTATTCAGACCTTCCTGCGACGCATGGATGTGCCGCCATAGCGGTGGAGCGCGTCATACCCGCAAAATGGTTCAGACACAATGCCGGTGCAGTCGTCGTGCAGCTACACCAGCATGATCAACACAATCACAAACAGCACCACGAAGCCAATCGGCAGCAGCGCTGCTGACCAGTCGCCGGCCTGCGCCTTGGGGCTGTTCTGCATCAAGTGCTTGGCGCGCGGCCAGAGGTAGATGATAAAGCCGACGATCAGCACGGCGGAAAGAATTTTCATCCAATCCATTTGTTTACCCTAGCGATGAGGTTTTGATAAAAAAACCCCGGCAATGCCGGGGTTTGCTTGGTTTTAAAACATGTCCTGTTTAGTCATCACCACCCAGTGCGCCGAGCAGGTGCAGCAGACTGGTGAAGATGTTCAGGATGGCCAGATAGAGACCTACCGTAGTCATGATGTAGTTGGTCTGGCCCTGGTTGTTGATCATCTGGCTGGTCTCGTACAGGATGTAGCCGGACATCAGCAGAATCACCGCAGCGGAGATCGCCAGATGCAGCGCGGGCATGTTAAGGAACAGCCCCGCCAGGGAAGCCATCATCACCACCAGCATACCGGCGAAGATGAATCCGCCCATGAAGCTGAAGTCACGCTTGGTGGTCAAGGCATACCCGGAAAGTCCCAGGAAGATGATGCCTGTGCCGCCAAAGGCCGTGGCAATCAGCTGCGGGCCGTTCGGCAAGGCCACATAGTGATTAAGCGTTGGGCCAAGACCGAAGCCGAGCAGGCCGGTTACGGCGAACACCACCCAGAGACCATTGGCTGAATTGGCGGTACGGGGCAGCACGAACCAAAGCAGTCCCAGCGCGCCGAAGGAAGCCACCAGAGAGAACATTGGCGGAGGTGCAATCGCCATGGAAATCACTGCCATGATGGCGCTCCAGATCAGAGTGCCGGACAGCAGGGTATAGGTGTTCTTAATCAGCTTGTTAGTCGAGAGTACCGATTCAGACGATCGAACTACGGGAATATCAAGTCGGTTCATTGCGTTTATAGCTCCTAGTATGTTCCTAAATATCAATTAGTTGTCAGTATGACAGCGAAGTGCTCCATTTGTTCAAGCTAGCATACAGGTATCAAAAAAAAGATCAACAAACTCAATATGGTGTTAAAGCTGGAAATCTCAAGGTGGTTTCAGGTATCCTAGCGCGCTTCGGAGAGGTGGCAGAGCGGTTGAATGCACCGGTCTTGAAAACCGGCGAGGGTTTGTAGCCCTCCCAGGGTTCGAATCCCTGCCTCTCCGCCAATTAAAAAGGGGACCCGATCGGGCCCCCTTTTTAATTGGCGAAGTGGCAGGATTTGGTGAGAAACCTTCGGTTCGATTAAAACGGCAGGATAGCCGTTTTGACAACGCGATAGCGTTGCCCGCAGGGCGAGGCCCAGGGATGGGCAGAGTCAATCCCTGCCTCGACTCCTGAATCTCGTAACTCCCTTCCTAAAACGGTCCATGTCCAGCACGGCCCGCAGGGCGAGGGCATGGAAAGCCCGAGTAATCCCTCTATCCGTTAGCCTCCAAGCTGTGTCTTCCACCCAAACGGGTCCCCCTCACTATAAATAGTGGATTTGATTCAAACCTTCCGGCCGAATCAATCCCGCCTCACACGCAGTACCCATCAACTAACTACTAAACGATCCATTTCAACCAAGGCCCACAGGCCGAGGGCAGGGAAAACTCAAGTAATACCCATCCGATTTGCTCAAACGCATAAAAGATGACTAAATTGATGTGGGGATAGTAATGGAAATAATAAGAATACCCTTATATACTGACATAAGATGTGTTTGCTATTCGCATTGATAGCACCGAAAAGTGAAAGAATAGGTCCAACCAGCATGGCTGAGAAAATAGAAATACGAGAAGATCTCAATATCAATCATTTTGAGGTCTTTCCCTGGAACGATAACTTCAATACAGGTAATGAGACTATTGATGAGCAGCATAGAAAGTTGGTTCATCTGCTGAATAAGCTGGCCACAACCCTTGTTGACGATGAGTTTTCAGTCGTAAATAGCGCGTTTGACGAATTGGCCGATTACGCAAATATGCACTTCGATGAAGAAGAAGTGATCTGGTTAAATTACTTTGGCGATGATTCCTGGTTTTCGTCCCACCAGATGAGTCATGCGAGCTTTTTACCAAGAGTCATCGAGCTCAAGGAGCAGGAAAATATCAAGCCACTGTCTGATGTGGTGGAACAAATCATCAAATTTCTGATTCGCTGGTTGGCATTTCATATCATTGACAACGACAAGCGTATGGCGATCGTCGTTGAGGCTATGGAATCAGGGGCTTCTATTGGAGAGGCGAAAATCTTAGCCGACAAAAAGATGAGTGGCTCAATGCGCGTTCTTATCGAAACAGTTCTCACTATGTACGACGGCCTTTCTTCAAGAACTCTCGAATTGTTGCGGGAGAGGAATGCCCGCAGAAAAGCCGAGGTACAGCTCAAGGAGGTAAATAAGAAACTCGAAGAGCTTTCAATCACGGATCAGCTGACCGGGTTGCACAATCGTCGTTATCTAGAGAGCGTTTTTGAGAATGAATCTAGGCGAGCGCTGCGCAATCAATCGCTGCTGACCTATTACTTGATTGATATTGACTATTTTAAAACCTACAACGATAACTACGGGCATTTGGCGGGGGATATTGCGCTAAAGCAAGTAGCTGATCGATTGAAAGAAATTTGTCGTCGTCCGAGTGATTTCGTTTTTCGTATTGGTGGGGAGGAGTTCGGTATTCTTTCTATAAACAGAACCATGGATGAAGCAGCGAAGTTCAGTGAAATTATAAGAAAATCCATTGAGGATATGGAAATTCTTCATGAGCATAGCGAAGTGAGTAAGTATGTGACAGTGTCAGTCGGTGGGGTATGTAAAACACCCTCACCATCAGGTAAACTCGATGAGTACGTGGAAATAGCTGACAAAAGGCTTTACCACGCGAAATCTACCGGCCGCAATCGGAGAGTTATGTCTGATTAGTCCGGATGTAGCGGCCCGTTCTCACGCCAGATCATGAATAGTTGTGACTTGGCGGTTCGGTCTGGCTCTCAAGCTGGATTTCCCAACCGGTCCCCCTTCTAAATATAAGAAGCGAACAGGATTGGATTCAATTCCTACCGCTACCTTATCTACCAATCAGTAAAAGGTGCCCTGCTACAAGGATACACTGGACAGCAACCGCGGGAAGATCAGAGGTAATACCGCTTGCCGATTTTTTCTTTACCGAATAAGTTAATGGGATGTGTCTTGGTTCTGGGCGTAGCGGAAAAAAATTAAATCAAACAGAAGGGTATGGTTATCCAGGTCTTTATCGGGGCAGCCACAGGATGAAAAAGGCGCAGAAGATAACCAGGGCAATGAAGAGCAGCACAAATTTTTTTCTTGCTCCGGCGCGATAGCCCTTCTTTTGGAAATGGGAGACTGCACCACAGTGTGGGCACTCGGCCAGGTCATCAGCGATCTTTTTACCGCAGTAGAGGCAGTTTACCTCAGCCAAGATGGACTCCTCATTTTTGTTGTTCTCCGAACATGGCGCCGAACAGGCGGAAAATCTTATACGCCAGCAGAATATAGCTGGAGAAAGCGGCAGTCAGCCCAAGTGCCGCCAGCCCCTGATTCAGGAGCGGCCAGTCTGGGTCGATCAACAGCAGCAACAGCGCAACCCAGACCATCCCCATGATGCCCAGGGCGACGCCATACGCACTGATAAAAGCGAAGGTTCTGCCCAGGCTGATGTTGTCTGGCTTATAATGTCGGCCAGGAATAACGATGCTGTTTCTCCCTCTCTTCAATAATGGATTGAAACATTGATTATAAAGAGCCGCCTGCCGTTTCTCACTCTGTTTTCCTGTCTGCTGCTGTCTGGCTGCAGTCCTCATCCCGGTTCCGGGATCTGGCTGCCGCTGGATGACCGCGAGGCGCCCTATTCGAAACTGGAGGTGCTGTTCGAGGGTCGGGCCGAGTTATTTGTTACCGGCAGGGCTGAGCATCAATACCGCTGTTTCTGGGGGGGAACAGGCGCCAACAGCATTCGTATGGAATGCGTCTCGGCTGACAATGATGCCATTAAACTCCAATTTGATTTATCGGGTTGCGGCGGATGGAACAGGGGAATTGATCGAATCCGGTCAAACCATCGGTTTTTTCCGACGCACGGATGAGAAGCCGACGAGAGAATAACCACTGAATCGAGCAGCAGTTATTCCTGATTTTTCCGCTCAATCTTCAGGTCGGGCAGATTCACGGTGCCTATTACGTGAAGTACGATTCCACACCCGATGAAGAACACCACGCTCGCCGCCAGGCTGGCAAAAATGGGGTTTTCCGATCCCACTGTTACGGCGCGATAGATGGCTGACAGCAAGGAGATCAGTGCAGCGGCATAGCAGAGGTAGCCAATCGCCAGGGAGACTTTTTGCGATCTTTTAGGTGATTTCAAAGACTAATGCTCAGGGAATTAATGTCAATATCCATTGGGTTAAACAGAAAAGGCAGGTTGGATGTTCCAACCTGCCTTTCTTTTCGGTCTGAGTCAAGCGGTCTGAAATCAGGCAGCTTCCCGGCAGACATCCATATCGGCTTCGATCATCATCTCAATAATGACCTCAAGTTCAGTGGGATTCACCTCGGCAATTTCCCGCAACTCTTCACAGCTAAAAAGTAATGAGTCATTCATGATAGGCACCATATAGAAAATAATTAAATACTAATATAGTAAATGACGGATCGGCTGTCAAATATTTAAATCACCAGGCAAGTCGCACAGAGGACCAGTCAGTCTGGATGTTCCAGTGGGGAAAGCTATTTGACTGATTGTGAGGCGTCAGATGCTATCTGTTAACTGTCTGGTGACGTTATCATGTCTGATTTGTATAAAGATTCTGCAGGCAGCGCCACCCTTATAATTGTTAATTTCCGATCCAATATTTAATCTAATAATAAACATGAAATATTCGTTCAATATTATTGATAGTAAAGAAGTATATGATGGTTTCCTGAAGATCAATCGTTACCGTCTCACCCATGAGCTCTACGAGGGTGGCAACTGTGATGAAATCGTCAGGGAACGCCTGGAAAGGCTGCGTGCTGCATCCGTACTGCTCTATGACGCTAAAACTGATCAAGTCGTTCTGGTGGAACAGTTTCGTATCGGGGCGATTGATCACCAGCCCCGTCCCTGGCTGATTGAAACGGTAGGCGGTTATCTGGGACCCGACGAAACGCCGCAAGAGGTGGCCCGGAGGGAGGCCGTTGAAGAGGCGAATTGTGAGATACAGAATCTGGAGCCAATCTGTGAGTTCATGGTCAGTCCGGGGATATCCGTGGATCGTATCCATCTGTTCTGTGGTCAGGTGGATGCCTCGAAGGCCGGTGGCGTTCACGGTCTGGATCACGAGGGAGAGGATATCCGTGTCGTGGTGATGGATGCGGAGCAGGCTATCGGGGAACTTTACGGGGGCCGGATGAACTCAACCAGTGTCATCATCGCCCTGCAATGGCTGGCTGGAAGGCGGGATGAATTGAAACAGCGCTGGTCCGAGTCTTCCTGAACCGAGTCCTAAAACAGTAATAACAAGCGAGATCTGAATGAAGTTATTGAATAAAAAGTGGGTCATCATCATTCCTATAGTGATCGGTGTCGCCGCACTGGTGGTGCTCAAAAAGTCCAAGACCACGCCGGTGCAAAACGAGATCACAGAGGTGGCAAAGCTGGTCAGAGTGATCAGCGTACCCTCGGTGACCGTTGTGCCCAAGGCAGTCGGGCATGGCTCGGTAAAACCCGCCACCACCTGGGAAGCGGTGGCTGAGGTGAAAGGCAAGGTCCTGGAGAAGCACCCGAGACTGGAGAAAGGCACGATCCTTGAGTCCGGCACCCTGCTGTACCAGATCGATCCCACCGATTATGAATTGGCGATTGCCCAAACCCAGGCGGATATTCAGGCCATTGAAGCACAGCTGCGTGAACTTCAAGCTAAAACCACGAATACCCTTTCAGCGCTGAAGATCGAGGAGGAAGCACTGACCCTCAACGACAAAGAGCTGGAACGAAAACGCAAGTTGATAGGCAAGGGCGGGGTCAGCCGGTCAGACCTGGAGAGCCAGGAACAGGCCCTGCTGGCGCAGAAACAGAAGCTGCAGTCGCAGAAGAACACGTTGAACCTGCTGCCCAGTCAAAAGGGGCTGTTGGAGGCGCAACTGGCGAGCCAGCAGGCACGACTTGCCAGTGTGCAGCGGGACCTGGAACAGACCCAGGTGGTGATGCCGTTCACCGGGCGCATCGCAGAGGTGAATGTCGAACAGAATCAGTACATCCGCGAGGGTGAGATCCTGACGGTGGTGGATGGCCTGGAACTGGCCGAGGTGGAGGCGCAGATCCCCATCGAGCAGATGAGCAATCTGATTCGCTCCGATCATGAGGTGAACCTGATGGCCATGACCGGAGGTGATCCGATTCCATCCATGGGATTGAGTGCCGTGGTGCGTCTCAAAGAGGGTTCGCTGAATGCCGAATGGCAGGGCCGGTTTGCCCGCATCAGCGACACCCTCGATCTGAAGACGCGCACCATCGGGGTCATTATCGAGGTGGATGAACCCTACGCCAAGGTAAGGCCCGGGGTGCGTCCGCCCCTGTTCAAGGGCCTGTTTGTGCAGCTCGATCTGTATGGACGGCCAAGGCCCGACAGTTTGGTGATACCGCGCCTCGCGCTGCACGGCGGCATGACGCAGGACTGCGGAATCGCCGTGGCTGCCGAATGCCCGAGGTTGGCCAAGGTCTATCTGGTGAATAGCGATAACCGGCTTGAAATGCGGGAAGTGGAAGTGGGCATGATCCAGTCCGAGCTGGTGGTGATCGACAAAGGTCTGACGGCCGGTGAGCGACTGGTGGTTTCCGATTTGATCCCGGCGATCAGCGGCATGCTGCTCAAACCCACCGAGGATGAAGCCGGCAGGGCACGGCTGATTCAGCTCGCCACGCTCGGGAGCCCACAGCCATGATCGATTTTTTCGTGCGCCACCCCACCGCCGGCAACCTGCTGATGCTGTTTCTGGCGTTGCTCGGGCTGGCCGCGCTGCCGGGTCTGCAGCGGGAAACCTTTCCGGACTTCGCCGCCCAGGAGCTGCAGATCCAGGTGATCTATCCCGGCGCCAGCGCCGAGGATGTGGAGGAGGGGATCTGCCAGCGGCTGGAAGACGCCATCGACGGCATCAACGATGTGGAGGAGATGCGTTGCGTGGCCCGGGAGGGGGTCGCCACCGCCGTGGTGGAGATGATCGAGGGGGGTGATCTGCCGCGCTTCATGGATGATGTGAAGTCCGAGGTCGAGGCAATCGATAACTTCCCGGAACAGATCGAGATCCCCATCATCAAGGAGCTGGGACGCACCGACAATGTGGTGGCGGTCGCCATCACCGGCCCCATGTCCAGCCAGGACCTGAAGGCCTATGCGGAACAGATCAAGGAGCAGATGCAGCGTATCCCGGAGGTCTCCCAGGTGCAGGTCAACGGCTTTTCCGATCACCAGTTGCGTATCGAGGTCTCGGCCGGCGCATTGCGGGAACATGGTCTGAGCATGTCAGATGTAGCGAATGCGGTGGCGCGCCAAGGCATAGACCTGCCTTCTGGCTCCCTGGAGACCCGCGAGCGTGATCTGCTGGTCCGTTTCACCGATCTGCGGCGCAGCCCGTTGGAACTGGCGGATCTTATCGTGGTCAGCGCCCAGTCCGGTGCGGAGATCCGCCTTGGCGAGATCGCTCGTATCAGCGACCGCTTCGAGCTGGATGAAGAGAAGACCCTGTTCAATGGCCAACGCGCCGCGCTGCTGCAAGTAATCAAGACCAAGCAGCAGGACACCCTGGTGGTGAAGGATGCGGTAAGCCGTTACCTCGATGAGCTGCGGCCGACGCTGCCCCAAGGGGTCGAGTTCACCCTGACCCAGGACCGCTCCTCAATCGTGCGGGACCGCCTCAGCCTGCTGACGAAAAATGGCGCCCAGGGTCTGCTGCTGGTGTTCCTGGTGATGTGGCTCTTCTTCCAGGGCCGCTTTGCCTTCTGGGTGGCGATGGGACTGCCGATCTCTTTTCTTGGCGCACTCTTTTTAATGAACCTGCTGGGGCTGACCATCAACATGATAACCATGGTGGCCCTGTTGATTGCCATCGGTCTGTTGATGGATGACGCCATCGTCATTGCGGAAAACATCGCCACGCATCTGCGACGGGGCAAGGATGCCTACCGGGCCGCCATCGACGGCACCAGGCAGGTCGCTCCCGGGGTCATCGCTTCTTTCCTCACGACTATTTCGGTGTTCGGGCCGCTGGCGTTTCTTTCGGGCAATATGGGCAAGGTGCTGCAGTTCATCCCGATGGTGCTGATTCTGGTGCTGGCGGTGAGTTTGATAGAGGCCTTTATGATTCTGCCCCATCATCTGGCCCATTCGCTGAAAAATCATGAAGGTGAGGGCAGTCGGTTTCGTCAGCGCTTCGATGCCGGGCTGATGCATTTTCGTGACCACGGACTGGGTAAAATCGTGGATGCGGCAGTGAATCAGCGTTACTGGTTCGTGGGCGGGATCATCGCCCTGTTCCTGCTCTCCCTTGGCATGCTGGTGGGGGGCAAGCTCAAGTTCCAGGCGTTTCCCGATATCGAAGGGGACATCATCGAGGCGCGGGTGCTGCTACCCCAGGGTACGCCTCTGTGGCGCACCGAGGCGGTGGTGAAGCGGATCACCGACGGACTCAAGCAGGTCGATGAGCAGTTCACACCGCAGCAGCAGGGGGAACAGGCGCTGGTGAGAAATGTCCAGGTGCGCTTCAACACCAATCTGGACGCCAATGAGAATGGCCCTCATGTGGCCACGGTGACCGCCGATCTGATCACGGCTGAAGAGCGGGTGGGCAAACTGGATGACATAATCAACAGTTGGCGTGAGGCGGTGGGTGAGGTCCCCGATCTGCTGGCGCTCAATTTCAAGGAGCCGGTGATCGGGCCCGGTGGCATCCCGCTGGAGATCCGCCTGTATGGCTCCAGTCTGGATCAACTCAAGCAGGCATCCCTCGAATTGCAGGATTGGCTGGCCCGCTATCGGGGTGTGTTCGATCTCTCCGACGATCTGCGTCCAGGCAAACCGGAACTGCGCCTGCGCCTGCGGGAGGGGGCTCTGGCCCTCGGTCTGGATGCTTCCACCGTGGCGGGTCAGTTGCGCGCCGCCTTCTATGGCTCCATCGCCAGTGAGATCCAGGTGGATGCGGAGGCCTACGAGATCGATGTGCGCCTGGCCCAGGCGGACCGTGCCAGTCTGACCGATCTGGAGTCTTTCCGTATCCTCACCCCTGCAGGCGATCAGGTGCCCCTGAGCGCGGTGGCGACCATTCAGCAGGACCGCGGTTTTTCCCGCATCCAGCGGGTGGATGGGGTGCGTACCGTGACGATCAGCGGCGATCTGGATACCCGGCTCAACAACGCCCGGGAGATCGTCAGCCATACCCAGCGGGATTTTCTGCCCAAGCTGTTCAAGAAATATCCGGGTGTATCGGCGGGTATCGAAGGTCAGGCGAAGGATACCGCCAAGACCGGCTCCTCCATGCTGCGAAGTTTCGCCATCGGCCTGGTGGGGATCTTCGTGCTGCTCAGCTTTCAGTTTCGCAGTTATGCGGAGCCTGCGGTGGTGATGGTGGTGATTCCCCTGGCGTTGATCGGGGTGATCTGGGGGCATCTGCTGATGGGTCTGCCCCTGACCATGCCGAGCGTGATCGGCTTTACCTCCCTGGCGGGCATAGTGGTCAATGACTCGATCCTGCTGGTGGAGTTTCTCAAGCTGCGGGTGCGGGAAGGGCACGCAACCGTGGAAGCGGCGAAGATGGCCAGCCGGGAGCGCTTCCGCGCGGTGATGCTGACCTCGGTGACGACAATCGCAGGTCTGACACCTTTGTTGCTGGAAAAGAGCATGCAGGCGCAGATCCTGGTCCCCTTGGCCACCAGCATCATCTTCGGCCTGCTCACCACTACCTTGCTGGTGCTGCTGGTGGTGCCGGCGCTGTTCAGTATCCTGAGTGATTTTGGCGTGACATCGGTAAAAGAAGAAGGACAGATTGCAGAGACTGGCGTTTAGATGATCAGAATCAATCGAGTCCGAGCCCCCATGGAAATCTTACCAACAGTGACCATCGAATAGGACTGATTATCATGAGTGACATGCCGAAAAAGGAAGATACCACTGACCTGGATACGCTCGAAGATGCCTTGCAAGAGGCAATCGAGGCAGTTGATGATCAGCAGGTTGCAGAAATCGTTGAGTCTATTTCCAGTCAGGAGGCCTTGCATCAGGTCTCCTTGATGAATTCGGATGATCGGGACCAGTTGATCTCAATACTGGCGCCGGAAGCGGCAGCCGAATTAATCGAAGAAGCGCCAGCGGGACTGGCGGCCGCCATGATGGAAGGCCTGGAATCCTCGGTGGCCGCGAAGATCATGGAAGAACTGCAGACCGACACGCAGGCTGACATATTAAATGAGATAAAAAAAGAGAATGCTGAAGCCATTCTCTCCGCCATGGACATCGAAAGTGCCGAGGATGTGCGGAAACTTTCTCAGTACGACCCCGATACTGCTGGCGGACTGATGGAACTGGAGGCTTTTACCTTCGGCAGCAATGAAACTGTCGGAGCCGTGTTAAGACGTCTGGTCGCGGGAGACGAAGAATTTGAACGTCATCGTGGTCAGCATCCCTATATTATTGATGAACACGGTAAACTGGTTGGCGTTGTGTCTCTGCGCGGCCTGCTGAGGAGCAAGCGCGCTGTCTTGCTCGCCGATATTATGCGCCCTGCCATCTCAGTCCCGCCGGAAACAACTCAGGATGAGCTGATTGCTTTGTTTGATGAGTATCCGTTTTTCGGTGTGCCCGTGGTGGATGATCAGGGCATGCTAATCGGTACAGTCTCGAGGATAGAACTTGCTGAGGCGGAACTGGAACGCGCCGAGCAGCAAAGTCTTTCCCGCCAGAAGATCGGTGATGAGCTGCGTTCGATGCCAACAATTCTGCGCTCCAGAAGAAGGCTGGCCTGGCTGTCATCCAATATTGTTTTGAATATCATCGCAGCGAGTGTGATTTCCGCCTATGAGGAGACACTGGCAGCTGTAATCGCTATAGCTGTCTTTCTTCCCATGGTGTCCGACATGAGCGGCTGCTCGGGCAATCAGGCAGTTGGCGTCAGTATGCGCGAACTGTCACTGGGTCTGACGCGCCCGGTCGATCTTTTCCACGTTTTGAGAAAGGAACTCAGTGTTGGCATTATCAACGGTATTGTGCTCGGCATCCTCATTGGAATTGTTGCTTGGGTATGGAAAGACAATGTCTATCTTGGTGTGGTGATTGGACTTGCATTGTCAGTTAACACGCTGATTGCAGTATCGATAGGCGGCACTGTACCGCTGATACTCAAACATTTTGGGATTGATCCGGCTGTTGCATCAGGCCCATTATTAACCACAGTTACGGACATGGCGGGCTTTTTTCTTGTGTTGAGCCTTGCCTCCTTGTTTATGCCTCAGTTGCTGGCTTGATCGAAAAGGATATCTGGAAGAGATTTCTGAAACCTGAATGCTTCATTGGGTAAAATCAGCATGTCCATAGAACTACTGGAGATGCATGATTTACTAGGAACATGGCGAGAAAAAAAGACCAAAGCAGGGAGACATGGTCCTGATTGAAGCAATTAAGCATAAACAATACACAAACGAAAAAGAACAAAATGCTATGGAAGCTTTCGCTGGAAATCGCTTCAAATACGATGGATATCCTGAGCTGGGATGACCTCTCCAGCACGAGCAGATTGCTGAAGTAGTTCGCCAATATAGTATTTATCCTGTCATCGCCTTTGGTTTGTAATTTCACTCAGCTCTTGTTGCAACAAGTCTTTGATCCGACAGGCCTTAAGTTTAATTCCCCTGGGCCGATGGTATTTGGAGTAAATGGCTGTTCTGGAATAACAAGTAAGTTTGCATAATTAAGGTTCAGGGATCGTGAAGGAATAAATGATTGTTGTCAGCCAAGCCTGTCTCTGTCCACGGAACTCAAGCTGGTTTTCCAGATTATCAATGGCTTGAAGTCATTCAAACTGACGGCAGTTGATTACTGCGGTTGGGTTAATCGGTGATTTCCATACTTGAGATGTAGCGAAACGTCTTTTGGCTGTTTCCAGAAAGCTCAGATACTTTGAATTCATTGATTCAGGGGGTTCTCATGACAGTCAAATTAAAACTGATCGGCGGCAGTCTGGCGATCAGTTTTTTACTCACATTAGCGCTTGTATTGACCATCTATTCATTCATTAATTTAGGCGGTGGTTTTTCCGCGAGGGACTAACCGCCTTCGCTTCGCTTTCCATGGCGGTCAGCGATGGATCATTGGGCTGCCCGTATTCTAAATCCACATCATCTTGTTCATCTTCCCAGCTGTAGCGTTTTTCCGGAGGAGAAGGATCGTGGTTTTTCAGCAGGATGGCCAGGACAATGCCGAGTATGGCACCAGAGAGATGAGATTCGAATGAAATATCAGGTGTACTCGGGAACACCCCCCAGATCATGCCGCCATAGAGAAAAAACACCACGAGTGAAAACGCTATGGCTTTTTTGTCCCAGCGCAAGGCGCCAATGGTGAAGACAAAGAACATCATGCCAAAGGTCAGACCACTGGCCCCAATGTGATAGGCACTACGGGCAAACAACCAGACCCCAAATCCTGAGCCGAGATAGATGACTGGAATTACGATTTTTGCTGATTTCGGGTAGCTATATATGAGAGTTGATCCGAGAATGATAATAGGAGCCGTGTTCGCAAATAGATGGGAGAGTGAATTATGGATCATGGGAGCAAAAAACAGTCCCTTTAGTCCACTCAGGGTCCGTGAATAGACCCCGTATTGCACCAGATCAATAGAAAAAAACAACTCGACTGATTTGATGAACCATAAAATCAGGGCAAAGGATACTGCAATAATGAACGACCGACGTAGAAGACGAGTATCATTCAGCGAGTTTTGTGCAGTTTGCGTTTCGAAGTCGATACTCATCATCGTTTCCTGTGAGAGCTTTGAGTCCGGTTGAGTCGATCACTTGAGTTATCGTTTCTCCCGTTACCATGAACGATATCGAGAGCATTCGGATATAGTTGGCATTGATCACACTTAGTCATATGGTTTGTTTCATGATAATCATCGATTGAGTAGACAAGGGATAATGTGATCGAACCAGCGCTGTCCCGTTATGTTCTTCTGGAGAAAGGATCGCAGGCGGTCGCTTTGTGGTAGGGCATCGCCGCCATCCAGATCGTCATACGGAGTTAGGGGCATGAGAGTTCACCCTCGTCGTAAAATCGGCCATCATAGCCGTTTCTACGATGGGTTAGCTCAGTCCGGAATTGTTGGAGGCAATAAGAGATTGTTGAACCTGAATTTGCGTCTTGTATATCTTTTCGGCGGTTTGGGCAAAAACCCCGAGAGTCAGTTATGAGTTGCGGTCAGACAAGTTGATTCTGATCACCTCAGAGCAAGTATAACAGACGACCATGGTCAAACCTGAATGAATAAACCCCTGCGCTGAGCTTGGCTGGTGGATTTGCACTATCGCTGAACAGGCCACGCCTTGCGAACCGGCGGTAATCTTTGAGAGACTATGTAAAGTTCCATCTCACGCAATCCCATAGCAGGCAATCCGTGCGCTATCTCTACAGTTTAACCCAGGTTTTTTCTTTGCTGCTTGTGCTCACCCTCGGTCAGCACGTGCACGCTGTCACTGAGAACCCCGTCGCCACAAACCAGATAGAATCAAGCAGCGAGCAGATTGAATCCTTGATCAGGAACCTGGAGGATCCTCAACAGCGTGAACAGTTGGTCGTTTCGCTACGAATCTTGCTGCAAACAAAAGAGCAGCAAGCAAAACAAGCTGGGAAGGCGACGGTTAAAACCGCTGCCGCCGAACTGGTGGAATTGCTGGCGGTCAAGGTGGGGGATCTGGCTCAGTCATTAACCGCGTCGCTCGATACCATCGAACGCTTACCCGATGTCGTCAAGCAATGGTGGCAGTATCTGCGTGACCCCGGAAACCGTGAACGCTGGCTACTCATCTCCGTTCGCCTGATCACGGTACTGGGTGCCGGTTTTGCGGCGGCTGCAATGGTCACCTGGCTGATCCGTCGTGTGGTTCGACGCAGACCCGGACAACATAAATCAACCCAGATCTCGCGGATGTTACGTCTGTTTGGCCATCTGTTTATCGACCTGATCCCGATCGTGATTTTCGCTCTGGCTGCATATGCCATGCTGACCGTCGTGGATCTGCGGCAGGAGACGCGCCTGGTGGCGGTGGCCCTGATCGATGCTTCGATACTGTCGAGGCTGATACGGATCGTCTCGGCGTTCTTTTTTTCCCCGGAAAGGCCACAGCTTAGGTTGTGGCAGATGGGTGACGAAACGGCTCATTATACCCATCAATGGATAAAACGCCTCTCGGTCATTGCCATATACGGATTCTTCAGCCTACAGGCGAGCTTCCTACTCGGACTTGATCCCGCCGGTTATCAAACACTGTTAAGATTGTTGGGCCTGATTATCCTTGCTCTGTTACTTGTACTGATCGCACAGAATCGCGACGACGTAGCCAGGGTGATTGTGGCTGAGCCAGAAAGCCATGCCGAAGAGTCAACACACCTGTCATCGCTGCGCAAGGGGTTAGGGAGAGTCTGGCATCTTATTACCGGCTTGTACCTGATTGCCATCTATGCAATCTGGATACTGCAGGTAGAGAATGGCGCTCAGTTCGTGCTTAAGGCCACGCTGCTTTCACTGCTGGTGATTGCTATATCCCGTTTGCTTGTGCGTGGTACCGACCATCTTTTCGAACGCGGTATGCAGTTACCCAGTGATCTGCGCAATCAGTTTCCCGGTCTGGAAAAACGCCTTAATCGTTACTTTCCGGCATTACGCAAGATCCTGAAATTCGCCATCATAGCGTTCACGATCCTGCTGCTGGTCAGTGCCTGGGGTATGAATACGCTTGAGTGGTTCACTGAAGGGGCCGGGAAGGTGTTGCTTGGTGCGGTATTGAACGTGCTGATGATTGTCATGGTCGCACTGTTTTTCTGGGAACTGGCCAGTGGCAGCATCGAGCGCTATCTGGGGCAGACTGACAACCAGGGTAAGGTTCGCGTAAGTTCGCCACGTATGCGCACCCTGCTCACGGTGGCACGTAATGCCTTGCTGGTGGTGCTTACCGTAGTGGCGGCCTTAATGGTCTTATCCGAACTCGGCATCAACATAGCACCACTGCTGGCCGGTGCCGGCGTGGTCGGGCTGGCCATTGGTTTTGGCTCACAACGGCTGGTGCAGGACGTTATCAACGGCGCATTCATTCTCTTCCAGGACCTGATGTCGGTCGGTGATGTGGTTAAGCTGGGTGATAAGGCCGGGGTGGTCGAGGCTCTGTCCATCCGCACCGTGCGTCTGCGTGATCTGGCGGGCACGGTGCACACCATTCCGTTCAGCACGATCGAGGGAGTGAGCAATCTGACTCGTGAGTTTTCCTACCATGTGTTCGATCTGGGCATAGCCTATCGCGAGGATGTAGATGAAGTGATCGAACTGCTGAAGCAAATTGGTGAAGAATTGCGTGCCGATGCAGTAATCGGCCCATTGATTTACGAGCCGCTCGAAGTGTTCGGCCTGGATGCCTTCGGTGATTCAGCCATTGTCATCAAGGGTCGCATCAAGACGCAACCCATCAAGCAGTGGCAGGTCGGGCGTGCTTTCAATCGCCTGGTAAAGAAACGCTTCGATGAACAAGGCATAGAGATTCCATTCCCGCACAGGACGCTCTATTTTGGTCAGGACAAGCGTGGCGATGCACCTCCGGCATTTGTCCAGATAGAAGCAATGCTGCGCGACAACATGCCTGCCCAATCGGCAGATCAGATTAAGTCCAGCTAATCAGACAGTCAGGCGGAGACCGCCGACAATTGGCGGGTATGGCTAAGCAAATAACCGGACGTAAAAAGCGCGCAGCGGTTTTTGCGAGTTAATTTGCCTTGTTAGCGCCATTACTTTCCTGCTTAAAATATGGGCTCAACGCGCCAAACAAATAATAGTATTTTTCTAAGTGGCTATCTTCTTCATTGCGAATTATCGATGGCCCGATTGTGTTGTAATTCCCGTCTTCGAAGTGAAAATCCAAGTTCAGGAAAAACCTTCACCCCGCTTCGAAACCCCAGACTGCCGGACGGGGAAGTGCTGCGCCCGAGCTATGGGATTCTTGGCCATTGTGTCACCTCCTGGATATGGCATCGGACTCGGCTCAGGCACACAATCCAGCACTGGCGTGGGACACGCTAGGATATAATGCAAGACAAAGACTATTTCAAGGTCATGAGGGTCGCGCGCGACGCCACTTAAGACCAGGTCAAGCGCGCCTATCGCAAGCTTGCCCGGAAGTATCACCCGGACGTGAGCAAGGAGACCGATGCCGAAGCACACTTCAATGAGGTTGGCGAGGCAGCTCACGTCCGCCACCAACCGCTCCAGTTCCCGGTGACATTGTTCGATCCGACCCGCCAACTCCGCCCGCGTCGCTACCAAGCCGGTTACGACATGTGATTCAGCCATGGAAACGTCCCCTCCTGCTATTTATCTTGGCGGGAATGGTGCCGGCTACGTTAACTGGAGTCATGTGTAGGTGCTACATAATTCCGAGTAGCATTGCTAATCTGAGCCAGTCAGACGAGAAAACAATACTGTCCCAGGGTTTTGCACAAAAGCAGTTTCCATTTCTTGAGCAACAGAGAGCTGCTAAGGCAAAATCAGTGTCGCAAGGCCGAGAAAGGCAGAGAATCCCACCACATCGGTGACGGTGGTCAGGATAACGCCTCCGGCCAGGGCTGGGTCTATGTCCAGTTCGCGCAACACAAGGGGTATCGCCACACCCGCCAGGGCGGCGCAGAGCAGATTGAGCAGGATGGCTGTGGCGATGATGCCGCCGATTTGCCAGCTTTCGAACCAGAGGATGGCGAGAGCTGCCACCACCAATGCCCAGATCAGTCCGTTGAGCGCGCCAATGCCGAACTCCTTCCATAACAGGACAGGGGCATTGCCCCGTTGCAGATGGCCCAACGCCAGGCCGCGGATCACCAGCGTGAGGGTCTGGCTGCCGGCAATGCCCCCCATACTCGCAACAATGGGCATCAGCACTGCCAACGCAACCACCTTCTCTAGGGTGCCTTCAAACAGGCCGATGACCCAGGCGGCCATAAAGGCTGTTACCAGGTTGATGCCCAGCCAGAGCGCGCGGCGTCGGGTGCTGGTCAGCACCGGCGCGAACATGTCGACCTCCTCGTCCAGACCGGCTGCATGCATCAGCGAACGCTCGGACTCTTCCCGAATGACATCCACCACATCATCCACGGTGATGCGTCCGAGCAGACGGCCATCGGCGTCCACCACCGGTGAGGAGATTAGGTCCAGTTCCTCGAAGCGGCGAGCCACTTCCCGGCTGTGCATATCAGCCGGTATGGGCTCGAAGGCATGGTCCATCACCTCCTTGACACGTTGTTGCGGGCGGCTGGTCAACAGTCGCCTCAAGCGCAGCACTCCCTGGAACTGATTGTTGCGGTCTACCACCATGAGCTGGTCAGTATTGTCGGCCAGGTCATCCAGCAGGCGCAGATAACGCAGCACGGACCCCAGGTGGAGGTCTTCACGCACTGCAATCTGGTCGATGTTCATGAGACCGCCGGCGGAATCCTCCGGGTAGGTAAGCATGGATTCCAGCTGCTCGCGTGCATGCAGATCCATGGCGCGGAGCAGGTCCTGACCGTTTTCCTCAGGCAGGTCTTGAATCAGATCGACCAAGTCATCCAGCTTCATGCCTCGGCCGGCGGCGCTCAGATCTTCGGGATCCATCTCCAGCGCGAGGCGGGTGCGCACCTCTTGGTGAAGGTGCACGAGGATGCGGCCTGCCTCCTCGCTCTCCACCATATCCCAGGCCGTGGAGCGCTCACCGGGTGGTACGGACTCTAGCAACCCCGCTGCCTTGGCGGGGTGAATCCGCTGCAGCATGCGCCGTACACGCTTGAGCTTGCCCAACTCCAGGGCATCGCGCAGCCGGGTCAGTTCAGTGTGGGTGTCCATCTCAGGTGCCCGCACCTCTTCCGCGCGCTCCCTGTCCTGTCGAAAGAATGCCCGCAGTTCTTCACTCACATGCGCGAGGACTTTTTGCTCGGCGTCATCGTCGACCTGCTGCCACAGCGCGCTGCGTTGCCCGGACTCGATGGATTCCAGCAGGCTGGCCACCTTGGCGGGATGCATACCCCGCAGCAGCTTGCGTATACGCTTGTGCTTGCCCTTTTCCAGGGCCTGGCGCACCAATTCGATCTCGGTACGCACCGGTTGTTGATGAGGTTCTGTCATGTTGTTCTCCTTCAATCACTTGGCTGCGATAGAATCGGTGTGCCGTCGTGTTTGTTCATTCATATGTCATGCACAGGCAGGCCAGCAACGGCCGTTGGTCCGACGCCTGCCAGAGGGCAGGGGCGCCTGGGGTGCGTAGGGATTCGATCAGCTCACGCGGCTGGTCCCAGATACGGTCAAAGCCCCAACCGATGATAAAGAAGCTTCGATGTGCCTGTTCGCAGGCAGCATGAAGCGTCTGGAAGTAGGCGGCGGTATCGATCGCAATGGCAAAACGCCCGGTCTGTTCGGGTCGCCAGCAGGTCTCCTCAGGAGGCAAGGTGGGCCTTGATCGGTGGCCTGGTCTGGTGGAGAGGTCGATCTGTTCATTCAGATACATATGTAATCTCAATGCGGCGCTGAGGTCAAAAGTCCACCGAAAGCTTCTCTTGTTCGGCTATACATCACCACAACATGCCGGTCTGAGGCGAAGCATTTTGCGATCCACATCAGGTCGAGCCTACAGATGGTGATCTGTCTCTGACTCAGGAAAAAACTCTAAACTCGGTGGCAGAACCCTCTCACCAGGATTGGGTGAGGGGAGGGAAGAGGCGTCGACCTCTATGGTCAAGCGCTGCCGACCAGGGAGAGCGAACGCGGAGGTCGGTAGTCCCGGGTAGGCGAGGCTGACGGCAACACCCGCCGCAGGCGTGTGTTGCAGCAGCTATCTCGAGGTGTCCAATCATTGGATGGAGTACTGGGGCAACGCAAACATCGTGCAGTGTTGCACCGGTACGAGAGCCGGACGACCCGGGCACCTATAGGTTGTCGAAGATCGAGGGCGAAAAGGTTGACTTGGGTGTCCCTTTTCGCATCCTGAGATCAAAGACACCCCGGACAGGTTCTATCGTACTTTTCGCTTCCAGTAGAAATGCATGATTGGCTGTACGGAGATGCCGTGCAATAGGATGGAGAGGGTCACCGCCGCCAGCGTGATGGCCATGATAGGTTCTACTAGGGGGCTGGGCAGGCCATGATGGATGGCATACATCAAGTAATAGATCGAGCCGATACCTCGGATGCCGAACCAGGCGATCATGACCCGCTGATCCCGTGAGATCGGTGCACCGAGCAGACCAAGCCACACCGAAGCGGGGCGGATTAGCAGGAACAACACTACCAGCAAACCCAGTGCGCTGACGGAAAGCTGAGTGAACGGCAGCATGGCCCCAGCCATCAGCACCACGGCAAACTCGGCAATCCGGTCCATCTGGTTGTTGAAGCCCCGCACCTCCTGCATCATGTAGGCGCTGGCATGATCGGCATGGATGGCATGGGCGGCGGGCTCAGTATCGGCCTGTCCTTCCGGCTGTCCGCCGGTAAAAACATGAATCATACCGGACTGCTCCTTCACTCGCTGCAGGGCAAGGCCTGCGGCAAACACGGCTAGAAATCCGTAGGTATGGGCTTGCACGGCGACCCCGTAGGCGAGGGCAATGAGCCCCACGGCCAGGAATTCGTCCAGTCCGACCGATTCCTGATGACGGGTCCGTAGATAGATCACCAGCCTGCCGATCAATGCACCGAGGCCGCCACCGATCAGCAGACCGCCCGCGGTGGCCCAGACCAGGTCCACTGCCAACCAGCGCCACCCTGCAGTGCCCAGGTCGTGTAGACCCAGCAGACCCAGACCCAGCATCACGAAGGGTCCCTCTGGGGTCAGTTCTCGCTTTGTTACAGGGCCCCTCTGGGTCAGTTCTCGCATTGTTAGGCCCCTCTGGGTACAGTTCCCGCTTTACAAGGGCCCCTCTGGGGTCAGTTCTCGCATTGTTACATGAGCCGTACCTGGCTGGTGATCATGGCCCTGTTCCAGAGCTAAAGGGGCTAAGGTCGTATTTAGTATGAAAAACATGTGACAAGGTCAATGATCTATTATATGACAGGTAATTAATTCGAGCCTAGCCCTTTTAATCTAGCTATAGCTTAATCATGCAAAGACCTTACTTGCTGTGTATAGGCCATCGCGGTGCGATGGGACATGAGCCAGAAAACACATTGAGTTTGGTCCGTAAAGGGGGTTATTGCCCAAACCGCCGAAAAGGTATACAAGACGCCAATCAGGTTCAATAACTCCTCATGCCTCTAACAATTCCGAACTGAGCTAACCCCTGTCGTTGAAACCGCTATGATGGCCGTTTTTACGACGATGGTAAACGCTCATGTCCAGCTCTCCGTATGACGCTCTCGATGGTGGTGATGCCCTGCCACAAAGCGACCGCCTGCAGATCCTTTCTCCAGAAGAATATGATGGTTAGGGCGTAGCTCCATCCGAGACTGGCAGGCCGGATGCGCCGTTTGTTACGCCACTGGAAACCGGTTCAAATACGATAGATATCCTGAGCTGGGTTGACCTCTCTACACGGGCGGATTGCAAAGGTAGCTCCTCAGTACGGGATTTTATCCTGTCATAGCCTTTGGTTTTAAATTTCACTGATCTCTTGTTGCAGCAAGTCTTTGATCCGACAGGCCTTAAGATTAATTCCCCTGGGCCGATGGTATTTGGAGTAAATGGCTGTTCTGGAATAACGAGTAAGTTTGCATAACAAGGTTCAGGGATCGTGAAGGAATAAATGATTGTTGTCAGCCAAGCCTGTCTGTGTCCACGGAACTCAAGCTGGTTTTCCAGATTATCAATGGCTTGAAGTCATTCAAACTGACGGCAGTTGATTACTGCGGTTGGGTTAATCGGTGATTTCCATACTTGAGATGTAGCGAAACGTCTTTTGGCTGTTACCAGAAAGCTCAGATACTTTGAATTCATTGATTCAGGGGGTTCTCATGACAGTCAAATTAAAACTGATCGGCGGCAGTCTGGCGATCAGTTTTTTACTCACATTAGCGCTTGTATTGACCATCTATTCATTCATTGATTTAGGTGGTGGTTTTTCCGCGGTGGTGGAAAACTCTACTACGGGTGTTGAAAACTCTCTGTCTACTGAAAAAAACATTGCAGCTGTCGATCTCAGGCTCGAGAAAATCTCAAAAAATATGTTGGCAGTGGTGGAGGATATCAACCGAACCAACATGAACGTGAGGGTATTGGAGCGGAAGATCAAGCAGGTCGCTGTGAATATCAATGATCTCATGCTGGAGATAGGCCCCGTGGCTGATGAATTGCCCGATGGGCTTGCCCGTGACAGCCTTGAGGATGTGTCCGACACTGTGGGTGATATTGAGGAAATGATACGCCGGGAGGCGTTGGTGAGTCTTACCACCACGGTAGGACAAATGGATGGATTCACCAAAAATATCGGGGAGCAGGTCGAAGCAATCAAATTTCTTTCCGGTGAACTGCATAAAGTCAATGCGCTAAGTTCTGAGGTGGTTATTGCCAATCAGAGAATTCAAAATCTTTCTGAAGGCTTTAGTGAAGACATCCATTTCTCACGCAACATCATCACCACGGTAATGATAATTGCTGTGATATTTTGCCTGGTTGGTGCGGTTTTAATCTCTCGATCCATTCTTAAGCCAATGAATGGCGTGATTCATGCTCTTGAGGACATAGCCGATGGAGAAGGGGATCTTACCAAACGCCTTGACAGTCAGGGTTCAGATGAACTGGCCAGGCTGGCGAAAGCCTTTAATCAGTTTGTTGAAAAGGTCCATCGATTGGTAGCCGAGGTGAGAGCGACCATGGATCAGTTCTCTGGCGTCGTAAAGCGTACGGCAGAGATCGCCGAGCAGACCAATCGGGGAATTGCCACACAGCAGACAGATACCGATCAAGTGGCAACTGCGGTCAATCAGCTTTCCGCATCGGCGCAGATTATCGCATCCAATGGCGCCCAGGCTGCTGACGCGGCAAAACAGGCGGAAAGTGAAGCGTTTCATGGTAGAGAGGTCGCTAATAAATCGTTGGATGCCACTCAATTGCTTGCAAACAAGGTGAATGACTCGGTCGCCTATATAACGAAATTAGGTGCTGACAGTGAAGAGGTGGGCAAGGTAATAGGCGTCATACAGGCGATCGCTGAACAGACCAATCTGCTGGCTTTGAATGCGGCTATCGAGGCTGCGCGGGCAGGTGAGCAGGGGCGAGGTTTTGCCGTGGTTGCAGATGAAGTTAGAACCCTTGCTAATCGGACGCAGTCATCTACAGGCGAAATCCGTAATATCATTGAAAGTTTGCAGCAAGTAACCAAACAAGCTGAGAAAGCAATGCAGGAGGGAAAAGATCAGGCCAGCAAGAACATCGAACAGGCAATGGTTGCTGAGCAGGCTTTGGAGTCGATTGCCAGGGCTATTTCCACCATCAAGGATCAGAACTCCCAGATCGCCCGGGCAACCGATGAACAAATGGCTGTAACGGAAGAGATCAGCCGCAATGTGGTAAATATCAATGATGTTGGAAAGCAGGCGGCAGCGGGTGCTCAGGAGGCTGCGTCATCCAGTGAACTACTTGCCCAGTTCTCCGCTAAAGTTCAAAATCAGCTTGGATATTTCAAGGTTTGACTGAGTGTCTGATGCTGAAAATGGAGCCAGTCCCGCAAACTAAATCCTGCAAAATCAATCAACCCTGGTCTGGTTTTATCGGGAACTATGCCTGCGATTAAATCTGCGCCCTAAACCCAACTGATTCTTGCCCATTCAGCAACAGGGCGTTGTTATGAAGGTTGTTGTTATTGCAATGGCCAATATGCTGATCACTTGCTGGATTGAGCGCTCCCTGCGGGGGCTCTCAGCCATGGGGAGTGACGGACCCTCCTGATTGTTGGCGGTATTTTCTCGATATACCTGTTGTTACCCGGTAATCCTGACCGGGCACTCGAAATCCTTGGGCTTAAGCTCGCGCCATGATATCTTTTTGCCTGTTTTTTTACGAATGGGAGTGATCGATGTCTCAATGCTACTGTGGTTCGGGCAAGGATTTTACCGAGTGCTGCGGTCCGGTACTCGATGGTTCCATTTCGGCGGATACGGCTGAGGCCCTGATGCGCGCCCGCTACTCTGCATTTGCCACACTGCAGGCTGAGTTTTTGCACGAATCCCTGCACCCTGAGCATCGACACGACCATGATTTAGCGGCGACCCGCCGCTGGGCAGAAAATTCCCAATGGTTGGGGCTCGAGGTCCTGGCGGTTGAAGCGGGTGGCGCGGAAGACGAGGAAGGCACTGTCGAGTTTATTGCGACTTATAAGGAACGTGGACTGGTGCACCCCTACCATGAACTGAGTAAATTTCGTAAAGTAGACGGTGCCTGGTATTACGTGGATGGAGAATTGGTCAAACCCAAGACTGAGACCCGTAGCCAGCCCAAGGTAGGACGGAATGACCCCTGTCCTTGCGGCAGTGGCAAGAAATATAAGAAGTGTTGTGGACAATAGTCAGAGACTTAGTTACAAGTTAGCAACTTAAGGGCCAATAGCGCATCTCAAGAAATGGCTTGTCGAGCCGTAACAAGTTTTAAGATGAACATACAGAATCTGAAATCGGTATTTTTAGCACCCTCGGTAAGCGGTAAAATTTTACTGCTTGGGCTGCTGTTGGTCTTTACTTCTCCAGTGCCGGCGGAGATCTTTAAGTATCAGGGTTCAGACGGCACTATCCATTTCACTGATCGTCCCATGTCAGGCAAGTATCGACTGCTGTGGAAATCCGGTAAATCAGCCTCACAGAGCGCCTACACTGGGGTCAGATTCAGGCAGAATAAATTAAAACTCACCCCTTTGATTGATCAAATGGCAAAACAGGTTAGCCTGCATCCGGGCCTATTGCATGCCATTGTAATGGTCGAATCAGCTTATAACCCTGAAGCCAGGTCAAAGAAAGGTGCCCAGGGATTGATGCAACTGATGCCTGGTACCGCAAGCAGATATGGGGTCGACGACTCTTATGATCCGCGTCAAAATCTTGAGGGCGGAGCGCTTTACATGAAGGACCTCCTGGCTGAGTTCAAGTCTGATCTGAAACTTGCCCTGGCGGCATACAATGCCGGCGAAAATGCGGTGCGAAAATACGGAAACCAGATACCCCCCTATCCTGAGACGCAGAATTATGTGAGAAAGGTGATGGGTTACTATCAGAAGAACATGCAGGGTATGGCGAATAAAGAGATCATCGCATCAGCGTCGGATTCTTAGTCAACTCACCTTAACCGACCATTAGATAATCTCGTCTTGGCTGGTAGCCCATGGCAGACAACTCCAGCTGAATCTTCTCTCTTGCCCCATGATTGTTGACATACACAAGGACGAAAGGTCGGGGCATCTGTTTCAACCAGTCAGGATCAACCACTGGAACCCTCTGCAGGTAATTGCCGATCTTTCTGGGGTCGATATCAATCCAGGCTTTCACTTTAAACCCTTTTTCCAGTAATAGACCTGCGCGTTTGCGTGTCTTCCGTCCAGCTCCCCAGATTACCAGTTCGTCTCTTCTGTTGAGCAATATGGGCTCCATCGCCAGATAGCGTGCGCGCAGTCTATCAAAGGCCTCGCGGCTGTAGCGGGGGTCGACTCTGGATGTCCTTGTCTGTGTGTCTCGCCATTCCAGCAGCACCTCGGGGAGTTTGTCCATGAGATGACCGGATTGGTATAGCCTGAGCCACAGATCATGATCTTCAGGGAAAGGCCCATCGCTGTAGCCGCCGGCCTGGATCAAGGCGTCTCGCCGAAAGCTCAGGCTGGGGTGGGCGAAAGGTGACTCTATATAGATATCACTGATAATGGATTCATGTTCGATACATCGATTCTGCCAGGCAATATATTCATGGAATCCCTGTTTGATCTGATCGGGTGGAAAGAGGGATACCTGAGTGCCAAGCAGAGTCAGCTGGGGGTTGCTGGACAGCCTTTCGAATTGCAGCGCAAGGCGATCTGGCAGCATTCTGTCATCAGCATCCATGCGGGCAATGAATGGGGCATTAGCCTGCTGCAAGCTCAAAATTGAGCGCAGAGACAATGCCCCGTTGAGGATTTGTCAATTTCCGGATGCGAGGGTCATGCTTTGCAATAAAGTCAATACGCTGTGAGGACTCATCGGTGCTATGGTCATCAATCGCCAGGACTTCGTAGTCCCGCAGGGTCTGCCGGGTGATCGAATTAAGACACTCATCAAGGGTCTCAGCAGTATCTCTGTAGGGTAAAAGAATACTGAGTTTTGGCGCCACAAGAGAACGAAAAGTGGGCTATTCCAGGATATGCCAGTCGAAAATCAGTTCATCGATGGCAATAACACTATTTTCAGATATATCGATCATGCGAAAACCAGTCCAGTAACTGTCAGGCTGTGCTGCGTCCATTGACCAGACCGCTTCTGCGCCGAACGAGATGTGGCTGTGCTTTTTGATCAGGCGCGGTAATTTAAGGTCGAGCTGATAAACGGATCCTGTACTGATGAATTCGTTACTGAGTAACATCAGTCCTTCGGCACTGATGTTCACCACCTTGCCCAACTGGGCGCCTGTAATCTGATCGAACACCTCGAGCACTTCATTGGCAATCTTGCGGGGGTGTCTGCGTTGTTCGTTCATTTACTGCTTCCCTCGCTGATTAGCGGGATTCTGTTCCGGGTTCTTGTGTATTCAGGATGTCATCAGCAATCGCATCGGTTGTTTTCAGTGAGCGTTGCAGCATGCGTCTGATGGCCTGCAATGTGCGCTCAACGAATGGATCATTGCTGTCTTCCAGGATTTTGGATTCACCGGAAATGATTTCCTGCGCAAGGGTGCGTAATGGCTTGATTGCCGTCTGTACTCCGGCCCGATCGACGAACATGCAGGATGATGTGAGTGGGCTCAGCCAGGAAAGTTTCACTTTCTGTGGCTCGCCCTTGGGACCACTGGCAATCTCAAACCAGGTGCCAAATTGGATATTTCTGAGTTTATCCATCATGGCTTCTTCTTCTGGTGAGAAGGGTTCCTCTTTCTTCTCAACAGGCGCTCTCTTTTGCTGAGCGACAGCCGGTTTTTCGGCTGCTGGAGTGGCTGCAGATTTTACAGATTTTGGTTGAGCAGCAGCAGGCTCTTTAAAGGCTGACTCTCCAACTTTCTGGGTGGTCTTTGCGTTCGCCAGCAACTCGAACAGGGTATGGCTTTTTTCCTGATGAAAACCACCCAGAGAAGACAATCCGGTTTCAATGGACTTTTTCAGCCAGGGAGATTTTTTTCCAGTTCCTGCTGTTCACTTTCCGACTCTTTGGGCTCAAAGGCCCAGGCAATCTCATCTGCAATGTTGAGGGCTTCCTTCCACTCATCACTCATCTCACCATCAGGATGCCGGAGCAGAATAAACACCAGTTTATCGACCCAGGTTTGTTCCAGAAAGTCTTTGGCTGCCTGTGGCAGGTATTCACTGAAGGAGCGGGCTCGCATCTCCTGAGTAGAGCGCTGGCGGGCAATATTGAGCTTCTCCTTACCCTTGATTGAGTCCTGCGCTCGTTTCTCCAGGATGTCCGACTTACGCCGGAATTCATCCATCTTTTTGCGGAAATTGACGAGTAGTGTGTCAAACAGGTTTAAATCGTCAGAGAATTCTTTCAGTACCCGGTCAATGACATTCTGCATGTCTGGATAGATACCGCGCTTGAGATTGCGCTCATCGATCCAGTGGCTACCGGCTTCCACCAGGCTGTCGAGTAACTGTCTGGCATCATGGTTGCTGTCGGTGAGTACCCTGCGGTCAAGAATTGCAACCTTCAGGTAGGGGGTATGAAGGTGACTGATCAGGGCCTTCGCAACTGCGGGGAGGACCGGATCGTTAAGCATGTACTCAAACAGCATGCCCACCAGGTCGATTGTGTCTTCATCCGCGGCTTCCAGTCGATTCTCACCGATCTGTGCAAAGAGCTTGTGTCGTTCCTCTGTCAGCGTGTGTTTGATCCGCGTGAGGAACTGTTCATCGACCTCGATGTTGGGAATGACTGCGGCGCTGCTGTTGGCATCGGGTATGTACGCGGCGCGTTGCGCTGGTTGGATTGAGCTGATCGCGCTGACCAGATTCTGTGTGGTGACAGGTGGACCGGTGCCAGCTGAACGACCAGCTCCGGCTGGCGCACCCGGGCGATCCCTGCGGGGTGAGTGTATGCGTCTGTTGGCCATCAGATCGAGAATCGATTCGAAAAGCTCTTCACCCAGTTCTTCTTGTGACTGAACCTGGTTTTCAGCTTCCGCTTCGGCTCCGTCCTCAGACGCCCCGCTTTGAGCGCCGGATTCAGACTTTTGAACAGTCGGCCTCAGGTGAGGCAACACGCCGGCATCTTTGAGGTTATTGTTGAAGTCCTCATACAGACCACCCAGTTGTTTCATTACATACTTGTCGAACAAGGCAAGAATGATGACCTTTATTCTGGATTCCAGGCCGAGCGAATCGATGGCGTCGTTGAAGGCATGCGCCAGATGGAATGGCCCGGCGGGGATCTGTTGGTGCTTGATGCCGTCGCCACCGTTGACCACTGTTAGACGTTGACCCAGCGCATAGAGCTGAGACCGGTGAGCCCCGACTGTTTTACTGATGATGTTGTCGAGGGCGGTGGCTTCATTCATGGAATCATGATCTATCAGTTCCAGTTCCGAATCTTCCTCGGCTGCCGGATCTTCGGCAGAAGGCTTACTGTTTGACCAGAATTCCTCGAAACCAGTGGCCAGCAGTTCACGAAACTCATGTTCCACCAAACCATGTCGGTTTCGAATGACCGACATGGCGTCAAAAAATCTATTTTGAACCTCGTTGTTTTCGGCCTTTCGAGCAAAGCTGGTCAATGCTTTATCTGAGTTTGTGAATAGCTCGGTAAGCAGCGCATTGATATAGACCGTCACCATGTCTTTGCAGCGGTCTAACAGCGGCTGAAATTGCGATTGATACTTTAACTTTCTGGAATCCAGATTAGGCACTGTCACATTGTCCTTGAGCGTGGCTGACAAGAGGATGGGTCAGTTGGCCGACCGTCATCGCCTGATTATTGTTGGTATTTTTAATAAACAATTCAGTCAATTGTTGCAAGAGTAGCATGAAGATTCGGATTGATGAATATACTGAAACTCTCTTGTCCGGTTTAATTTGATCAATTAAGGCCTTTGTAATGTTGTGGGGACTTGAGTTGTTGGGTTTGAACTCCATTAAAGTCCTTAAGCGTCTTATATCTCGAAATCTTTAATCGTCTCCAATGATCTTGTCGTCTTGAGGAGATGAGGCGAGCAGCTTTTCTCCCTGTGCAACTGTGCTGGCAAAGATCATTCGGTATGTATGGCCGTCATCCGCAGGCGCCGCACTCCGCAGTGTGCGTACTCTGTCCCGTGCTGTGCGATATTTTTCCTCGGCATCAATGTACTCAAACACCTCACTCGGTGAAATCTTGAAAATATAAAAAGGCATTGCTGTCCTGCTCCATAGATGTAAGAGAGTTAAGTCGCGCCTGGCGCGGTCGCTATATCGAATGTGAAATGGATTTTACCCCATTTGCCGGTCATTGGATAATTAAACAACCCCCTGAAACACAAAGTTTTATCTAAACACACCAGGTGGAACATGAACCCTAAAAAATTGGTTGGCGAGATTGAAAATCTGGTTTCATTGCCCGATGTCTGCGTCAAAGTGAATCGGCTGGTTGACTCTCCCAGTTATTCCGCAAGGTCGGTTGGAGAGATAGTCAGCCGCGACATAGATCTCTCTGCACGGCTGCTGAGATTGGTGAACAGCTCATTTCTGGGTCTTAGAGCCCCGGTAGATACGATTTCGAGGGCAATAGCCGTAGTTGGGACAAATGAGTTGAGAAACCTGGTGATGGCGACTACCGCAGCCAGGATCTTTAGCGGCATTCCCACCGACCTGGTGAATATGTATGACTATTGGCGGCATGCCGTGGCGACCGGCGTGATCGCCCGCGACCTGGCCACCCTGAGCAACGTGTTACACAGCGAACGTCTGTTCGTGATGGGTATGTTGCATGACATCGGTCGTTTGGTTATTTATCTGACTCTCGCGGAACAGTCCAGAGATATCCTGCTGATTACCGGCGGTGATGACTGGCTTCTTCCCGATACAGAGAGAGATGTCCTCGGCTTTGATCACATGGATGTAGGGGCGGAACTGCTGCGAAAATGGAATCTGCCGGATGGGCTCATAGCGGTGGCTGGTGGACACCACCATCCCATTAAGATGGGTGATTTCCGGTTTGAAGCTTCGCTGGTGCATTTTGCGATCGCAATGGCAAACCAGGAAGTGAGCGGGGAGTCCCTGGAGGAGGCGGTTGCTGGCGTAGCCCCTGAAATCTGGGAAATTACCGGTCTGAGTCTGCGGGATCTTGAGGCTGTCACGGAGAGCGTTCCTGCCAAGGTTAATGAAGTGATGGAGCTTATCTTGTCTCCCGCGTCTGTCAGTCATATAAAATCCAAATCCTGAACAGGACAACGGCTGGAAAATCAGCTGTTTTCATAGAGGCTCATACTTTGAGCCTTTAGCAGGGTAGAATCTGCTTCCATGCTCAGACTCTACCAATCCAATCGTCTGGAGATTCTCACTCAGAGGCTCGTTGAATTACTCTCAGCGCCTGTGGACTCAGCGCTGGTGCCTGAAACGCTGGTGGTGCAGCATCCAGGAATGGCCCGTTGGCTGGCGCTTGAGATAGCCGATCAGGCGGGGATCTGCGCCAATATGCGTTTTCCACTGCCAGCCGCCTTCATCTGGGAGATGTTGAGCATCTTTCTGCCGGATGCTCCGCTCACAAATCGCTTTGCCCCGGAATTGCTCAAATGGAGAATATTTGAGCTGCTCGGGGAATTGGATGACCAGCCACTCTTCACGCCAGTTCAGAACTACCTCCAGCAGGATGATGAGCGGCGGCGTTTCCAACTCGCTGAACGACTGGCTGGATTGTTCGACCGCTATCTTGTATATCGACCTGACTGGATCATGCAATGGGAGGCCGGGCATTCAGCTATACAGGGTGATGCATGGCAGGCGGAAGTCTGGCGTCTGCTGACGCCTGAGCATGAACTTCATTGGGTCGGTTTGCAGCAGAAGCTGTTCAGTTTCAGCGGCGAGCGGCCGGTGGGATTACCGAGCCGCATGTTTCTGATCGGAGTGCCGACCCTCTCTCCAGGTTATCTGCAGATCATCCAGTGGCTTGCGCAATGGATGGATATTCATCTGCTGCTGCTCAATCCTTGTGAAACCCATTGGGCGGATATCGTCGATTATAAGGAGCTGGCGCGGCAGGAACTTGCTGCGGATGGTTCCGAGCTCTATCTGGATGTAGGCAACTCCCTGCTGGCCTCGCTGGGTCGTCAGGGCAGGGACTTTTTTGCCGCCATCAATGATCTGGACCCCGGTTCGGAGGAGTTGTTTGCAGAGCCAGGCGACAAGACGCTGCTGAGTCGTCTTCAGCAGCAGATCCTGAAACTGGAAGCGCCAAGCAGCACCGACCTGGAAGACGATCACAGCATCAGATTTCACATCTTTCACAGCGCCATGCGGGAGGTGGAGAGCCTCTATGATCAACTACTGGCGATACTGGATGAGAAAAAGGAACTCACTCCGGCGGATATTCTGGTGATGACGCCGGACATAGCGACCTATGCTCCCCTCATCGATGCGGTGTTTGCCGTGCCGGGAGATCGGCCGGCCATACCCTATAGAATCAGTGATCTGGCGTTGCAGCATGCCAATCATCAGATTACGGCGTTCCTTCAATTACTCAAGCTGCCCGGTTCACGATTCACTGTCAACCAGGTGCTCGGCTTACTGGAGATACCCGCTGTTCAGCAGCGCTTTGGCCTGGATGAGATTGCGCTGGAAGAACTGACGAACTGGATCACCGCGGCGAATATTCGCTGGGGGCGAGATGGAGCGAGTAAATCCTCTCTCGGTCTGCCCAATGAACCGCGCAACACCTGGCGTGCGGGGCTCGAGCAGTTGCTGCTCGGCTTTGCCATGCCGGCGGAGAGTGTCGAACTCTGGCAGGGGGTTGCGCCGCTGAATGCCGTAGAGGGTTCCAGTGCAGCGTGGTTGGGGGGGCTGTTGAGTTTTTGTGAGGCCGTTTTCAGGCTCGAGGAGCAACTCGTCAATCCCCGCAGTCTGGCAGCCTGGTGTGAGCTGCTACTGGGTTTGATTGATGATTTTTTCACCACAGACAAGGATCGCGAGCTCTCCTTGCAGCAGTTGCGCGATGGGATTCAACAGCTCAGGGTCGATGCCGAGACCGCCGGTTTTTCCGGGCTGGTCTCTCTGCCATTGGTGCGGGAGCAGCTGGAGCAGAATTTTTCCCGGCCCACATCCCAGGGATTTCTCGGTGGTGGGGTGAGTTTCTGCGCCCTGGCGCCGATGCGCAGTCTGCCATTTCAGGTGGTCTGCCTGATCGGCATGAATGAAGGAAGTTTTCCCCGGCAACAGCCGGTGCTGGGGTTTGACCTGATGGGCAGGCAATTCAGGTTTGGTGACCGGTCCCGACGCGCGGACGACCGTTATCTCTTTCTGGAAACCCTCATCTCCGCCAGGCAGATCATTTATCTCAGTTATGTGGGACGCAGCGCCAGGGACAACAGCTCACTGCCGCCTTGCGTGTTGATCGATGAGCTGCGGGATTATCTTGCCGCACAAATAGGCGATGCCGGTCTGTCCAGTCTGACTCAGACACATCCACTGCAGCCTTTCAGTCCTGACTACTTCATGGCAGAGAAGGGCTTCTTCGGTTACTCATCCCGCATGCGTGGGGTCGCCAGGCTGGTGGGACAGGGGCAGCAACAGCCTCGGCCATTGGTCGCACAACCGCTGGTGGACCAGGCGCAGGAGTTAGAGCGGCTTGGGCTTAACCAGCTGCTCGATTTCTTTACCAATCCGGCCCGGACCTTTGCCCGACAGCGACTCAACCTGCAACTGGAATCGGCAGGTGCGCTGCTCGATGAACGCGAGCCATTCACCCTCGACAGGTATGCCGGCGAAGCGCTGCAGCAGGAGTTGGTGAGTGTGTTGCTGGATGGGCGATCAGGGCGGGAATTTTACCAGCAACTGGATGCAAGGGGTGTTTTGCCGCATGGCAAGCCAGGCGAACGTTATTTTGAACAGCTGATGAACGCAGCACAGCAGATGAAGGCAAGACTGCTGGCGCTGGAACTTGGCAAGCAACTGCCGGCGCAGGAGTTCGAGATGCCATGCGATGGAGTGATCCTGGATGGCCGCCTGCGCGGACTCTATCCAACCGGACAGGTCGCTTTTAGCGTCGGCGGTTTTCACCCCTATCAAAAGTTGAGTCTGTGGATCAGGCACCTGGTACTGAGCCAGCTTCAACCGGCGGGGATAGAGTGTGCTTCGGTCTGGCTCGAGAAAGGAACAGAGGGGCGTTTCAGGCAGGTGGATGATCCACAACTGCAGCTGGATAAATTGCTGAACTTATATCGCCAGGGCATGCAGGCGCCGCTGCATTTCTATCCGGGCAGCTCCTGGGCCTATGCGGAAAGCCTGATCACCAAAGGCAATGCAGAGACAGCAGAGAATGCTGCACAGAGTAAATGGCGGGGTAACGACTTCCATCCGGGTGAACGGGACCGACCCTACCACCGGCTGCTGATGCCGGGGGACAGTATGTTGAATACTGCATTCTTCGAGATCAGCCTGGCGGTCTTCAAGCCCCTCATCGAGCATCTGGAAGCGGTCTGATGGCAGGTATGGATCTCACCACCACCCCTCTGACAGGACTGAACCTGGTGGAGGCGAGCGCCGGCACGGGCAAGACATACACGCTTACCGGGCTCTACCTGCGTCTGCTCATCGAGCAATCCCTGACGCCGGAAAAGATTCTGGTGGTGACCTATACCAATGCCGCCACAGCCGAGTTGAAGGAGCGGATTCGCGGACGTCTTGTAACCGCTTGGGAGGCATTTGAGCGTGGGGAATCCACTGATCCACTGATTCAATATATGCTGCAGCAAGCGCCGGATGCGCAGCAGGTCATCATGCGGCTCAAACTGGCGATTGCCGGATTCGATCAGGCTGCCATTCTTACAATCCATGGTTTCTGTCAGCGCGTGCTGATCGAACATGCCTTTGAAACCTCCCAGCCCTTCGATGCCGAGCTGACGCCGGACCAGGAACTGCGGCTGCAACAGATAGCCGATGATTTCTGGCGTACTCGCCTGGCTGACCTGCCGGACTGGCTGGCTGATAAATTTCTATCCCAGACAGGGGCGCCGGAACGGCTGCTTGCAGCAGTGCGGAAAGGGGTAGGTAAACCCTATCTGGAAATCCGCGGCGCGAACTGGCCCAAGGAGATCGAGTCGATCGAAGCACAGATCCGCGAGTTGATTCTTCAGATACGGGAGTTGTGGCAGGAGGAAAGGGGCGAGCTCTGTCGTTATTTATCAGAGAGCGGGCGTTTTAAGCAGAACGTTTACAAATCTGAAAAGGTGCCGGGCTGGTGTCAGGAGCTGGAGCACTGGCTTGCGCAGGAAGCGTCTGACCTGGAGGGGTTCAGTAACCTGAAGAAGTTTACGGTGACTTCGGTAAGGTCCGGGCTTCGTAAAGGGCAAGTTGCATTAGAGTTTAATAGTTTTGAAAAAATACAATTAGTTGAGGGATTAATTAAAAGTAGATTAGAAAAATGTGGGGAGGCGGTTGGTGCACTTCATCTAGAGTTTTTCCGCTATCTGGTCACCGAGTTGCCTCTGCGACAGCAGGAAGCGGGGGAGTGGTCCTACGATGATCTGCTGCTGCATCTGGATCAGGCCTTATCCGCTCCACAAGGGCCCGGCTTGGTGCTGCAATTGAGTCAGCGCTTTCCCGCCGCGCTGGTGGATGAGTTTCAGGATACCGATCCGATACAGTATCGCATCCTCAGCAGAATCTATGCGGGCAGCGGGCGCACGGTATTTATGGTGGGGGACCCCAAACAGGCCATCTACAGTTTTCGGGGCGCCGATATCTTCGCCTATCTGACTGCCAGAGATGCCTCGCAAGGCCAGTACACATTGGAGACCAACTGGCGCTCGACAGCACAGTTGATACAGGCCATCAACAGCTTGTTCGGGAGAAATCCAGCAGCCTTTTTCTATCAGCAAATTGCATACACACCGGTTGCCGCCGCCCCACAAAAAGGCAAAGGGCTGATGGAAAAAGGTGTCAAGCAAGGTCCTTTCAGGATCTGGCAGCTGCCCTTCGACAGTCAGACAAATCTGCCAGTAGTGCGTAAGGCGGTGGCTGACGCGACGGCGAATGAGATCCTTCGGCTCTTGCGTCAGGCCCAGGCAGGGCGTCTCATCCTTGACGGCAGACCATTGGGGGGAGGGGATATTGCAGTCCTGGTGCGCACCCATCTGCAGGGGGAGCAGATTGCCGCCTCGCTGCTGGAAAGAGGTGTGCTGAGCGTGCGCGCTGCGCAGGACGATGTATTTCTGACTCCGCAGGCGGAACAGCTCGAACGCCTCATGCTGGCATTGGCCGAACCCAGGCGCGAGCCGCTGCTGCGTGCAGCGCTGAGCACCGAACTGCTGGGTTGGAGTGGTGCTGAGATCGACCTTCTAAGTCGAGATGATGCGGCGCTGAGCCGCCAGATTGAGCGCTTTATCACCTATCATCAGCTCTGGCGTGATGCCGGTTTCGTTCGCATGTTCCGCCAGCTGTTGCATGAACTGGATGTAGAGCGCCGCTTATTGACCTATCGGGATGGAGAACGGCGCTTGACCAATCTGTATCAACTGAGTGAGCTGTTGCATCAACAGGACAGCAGTGCTCAGCCTGGTGTGGATGGGTTGTTGAAGTGGTTTTCCCGGCAGCGTCAGGATGGTGTATCGAAGGAGGAGGAGCATCAGTTGCGTCTGGAGAGTGACAGTAATCTGGTCAAGTTAGTCACCCAGCATGGCAGCAAGGGTCTCCAGTATCCCATGGTGTTCTGTCCCTTTCTGTGGGATGCAGGAGCGGGTTCCGGCAGATCCCAAAGCGCCTATCTGTTTCATGACCCTGAGGCTTCCTATAAGCCGGTATTTGAACTCGGGTCACGAGATTTTGAGAGCAATCTGCGCTTTTTAAAGGAGGAGGAGCTGGCGGAAAGCATACGTTTACTCTATGTGGCCCTGACCCGCGCCCAATATCGCTGTTACATGCCTTGGGGAAGCGTTAAGAACAGTGAAAACTCGGCTTTGGCCTGGCTGCTGCATCCGCCGTACACGGATGCGCTAGCGCCGCAGGGACAGGAGTTGCATCCCTCTGCGGGTGAAAAGCATCCGCTTGGAAACTGGCGGGCAGACTTCAAAAAGCTCGGCACGGAAGATATTACACAGACGTTGCAGCAATTGGCGAAGGAAGCGGCGGGCAGCATCAGTCTCGAACCTCTACCCATGCAAGAGGTAGGCGCTCAGCTGAGTCTCGAATTGCCACCAGAACTGGCGTCGGCCCGATCATTCAAAGGGGTGATGCGGCCGGGTCGGCGGGTCAGCAGCTTTTCATCACTGACTGCCGGACAGCTTGCCGATCTGGCTGACTATGATGGCGTATTCGCGCCGCTGGATATTGAAATTCATCAGGACCCAAAATTCGATATCCACGGTTTTCCGCGGGGAGCCCAGCCTGGAACCTGCCTGCATACGATCTTTGAAGAGCTCGACTTTGCGATGGAGTCACCGACGGAAGTCGAACACCTGGTTGAATCGACACTCGAGGCTTACGGTATTGAGAGGCGCTGGACGCCGGTGATCCTCGAAATGCTCAAGGCGGTGGTGGAGACTCCTCTGAATCAGGAGGGGCTGGTGCTGAGAGATATCGGGAGGCGGCAGCGGATCAATGAAATGGAATTTTACTATCCCGTTCAGAAGCTTGACAGAGCACTGCTGGAATCCCTGGCAGGGGAACATGGGTTTGCCCGTTCGGAGAGGATAATGCGCGGCTTCAGCGAACTGGATTTTGGGCTTGCACAGGGTTTTATGAAGGGATTCATCGATCTGGTAATCGAAGCGGAAGGCCGCTTCTACCTGCTGGATTACAAATCCAACTGGCTGGGTGAGAACCCGTCATATTATGCACAAACCAACCTGCAGGAGGCCATGCTTGCGCACCATTACCCCTTGCAGTACCTCTTTTATGTGCTCGCGCTGCACCGCTACCTGAGACAGCGGCTCCCGGACTACGCTTATGAGCGGCATTTCGGCGGTGTCTTCTATCTCTTTCTACGTGGGATGCATCCATCCACCGGCTGCGAATACGGCGTGTTTCACGAGCGTCCTCCCGCCGCATTCATCCAGGCGCTGGATCAACAGTTGTCCAGGGACAAGACATGACGCGAGTCGATGAAAGATTAGTCAGTCTCCATGCGGCAAGGGAGATAGGCGACCTGGATCTCCACTTTGCCGGATTCATGCAGAGCAAGGCCAAAAGTCCTTCAGCAGAGCTGGCCCTGGCTGCTGCGCTGGTTTGTCGCGCCACTGCCGAAGGACATATTTGCCTCAATATCAGACAACTGGCAGGACAACCTCTGTCATCCCAGGATGAGCTGGCGCAACTCCAGGCGCCGGCATTGGATGTCTGGCGAGAGCTGCTGCTGAAGAGTGGCGTGGTGGGTAGTCCGGGAGACTATCAGCCATTGATTCTGGATCGGGCAGACCGGTTGTATCTGCATCGCTACTGGGACTATGAACAGAGGCTCGCCAAAAATCTGTTGCTGCGTGCGCATCAGCACATCGATGTGGTGGATCGCAACTGCCTGCAGGCTGGGCTCCAGTCGCTGTTTCAGAACTCGGAAGCGAATCATGTGGATTGGCAGAAGGTGGCGGCCAGGACCGCGCTGTTGCGAGGGCTGAGTGTTATCTCCGGTGGGCCGGGAACCGGTAAAACCACCACGGTCACGAAAATCCTTGTCCTGCTGCGCCAGCAGCCAGGTGGTGAAGGGCTGCGGATTGCCCTTGCCGCTCCAACCGGTAAGGCTGCCTCGCGCATGCAGGAGGCGGTGCGGAAAGTGAAGGGCTCCCTGGCGCTGCCGTCAAAGCTGCTTGAGAGCATTCCCGAGCAGGCATCCACACTGCATCGTCTGCTTGGAGTCAGACGAGGCCAGCCTGGTTTTCTCCACCACGCAGACCACCCATTACCGGTGGATGTGCTGATCCTGGATGAGGCCTCCATGGTCGACGTGGCGCTGATGGCGAAACTGCTCGATGCCTTGCCTGGCGGATGCCGTCTGATTTTGCTGGGTGATAAGGATCAGCTGGCATCCGTAGAGGCGGGGGCGGTGCTGGGTGACATTTGCAGTGGCTGTGACGCGTCTTCCACGACAGATGGGTCTGCAGATGATTCACCTGACCTGACCGGTGAGGAAAACATGACTGCCGGTGACCGGTATGGCGGCATCTGTGACTCCATCGTAGTGCTGCGGCACAGTTATCGCTTCGGTGCGGAAGGCGCTATCGGCCGCCTGGCCATGGCGGTGAACAGGGGTGACGGAGAAAGCGCTGTTGAAATACTGAATGCGCAAGCTGACAGCGGCGCACTTGCTTACCTGGACAGGAATGACGCAGCAGGCTATGCGGCGCAACGCTACCAGAAATATTTCAGGCTGATGGCATCCGGCGCTTGTGTGGATTCGCTGTTTCAGGCGCTGCAGCAATTTTGCGTACTCTGTGCACTACGGCATGGCCCGGCAGGCGCAATCCAATTGAACCGGCGGATTACATCTCACCTGCAGCAGGCGGGTCTGAGGGTGGAGGATGAATGGTATCCCGGGCGACCGGTCATGGTCACCAGAAACGATTTTCAGCAAAAGCTGTATAACGGTGATCTGGGTATCATGCTGCCGCAACCGGAGAGAGGGGGAGAAATGGCGGTGGTGTTTGAAGGTGGAGATCGAGCCTTGCGTTGGGTCGTTCCGGCCCGGATGCCCCCCCACGAAACGGTATTCGCCATGACGGTGCATAAAAGTCAGGGATCGGAATTCGATGAAATCCTTCTGCAATTACCCGACAGGGATGCGCCGCTGTTGAGTCGGGAACTGCTCTATACCGCAATTACGCGGTCGCGGAAGCGTTTCTTACTAGGCGGACCCATGGAGATTTTCAGAACGGCAGTGAAACGGAAATTAGCCCGCAATAGCGGGCTTGCGGATTTGTTGCATGGTGCAGATCTTTTCTGACCACATAAAAAGAAACTTAGGATGGATAATCCCCAGTTGTGGTAGGGTATGCCTGCTTGAAAATTAGAATGGTATTCTAAATTATTCAATATATCTGATTAATCAATGTGATACATGCTTTTTGTGATAATCAAGATTAACAGTGCTTGCGGTCATGAAAGGCTTGCCGAAGTCATCCACATGAACACCCCCACGCTGAATTCAGTAATCATGCTGGCCAGCCAAAAAAGTTTTTGCGATTAAAAACGAAGGAGACGAAACGTCATGATCAAACCCATAGGTTCCGATGAGCTAAAACCTTTGTTCGTCTATGATCCGGAGGAACATCACAAACTGTCCCATGAGGCCGAAGGCCTGCCGTCCGTGATTATCAGTTCACAGGCTGCCGGCAATGCCGTGATGATGGGCGCCGGCTATTTCAATCCCCTGCAGGGCTTTATGAATCTGGCGGACGCCATGGGCGCTGCCGAGAAGATGACTCTCACCGATGGAAGCTTCTTCCCGGTTCCTGTGCTCTGCCTGCTGGAGAGCGCGGATGCTATTGGTGATGCAAAACGCATCGCATTGCGTGACCCGAATATGGAAGGCAATCCGGTGCTGGCGATCATGGATGTGAAAGCTATCGAGACCGTGACGTGACGCGCAGATGGCGGTGATGACCGACAAGGTCTACCGTACCGACGATATGGATCATGTCGGTGTCAACGCCTTCAACACCCAGGGCCGGGTTGCCGTATCCGGTCCTATCCAGGTGTTGAACTTCTCCTATTTCCAGAACGATTTCCCGGATACCTTCCGCACTGCCGTTGAGATCCGCAACGAGATCAAGGAGCATGGCTGGGAGAAGGTCGTTGCCTTCCAGACCCGTAACCCGATGCACCTGGCCCATGAAGAATTGTGCCACATGGCGATGGATCGTCTCGGTTGTGACGGCCTGGTGATCCACATGCTGCTGGGCAAACTGAAGAAGGGCGATATCCCTGCTCCAGTGCGTGATGCGGCGATCCGCAAGATGGCCGAGATCTACTTCCCGCCGAACAGCGTGATGATCACCGGTTATGGCTTCGACATGCTCTATGCAGGTCCCCGCGAGGCGGTGCTGCATGCCTACTTCCGCCAGAACATGGGCGCCAGCCATTTCATTATCGGTCGTGACCATGCCGGTGTTGGCGACTACTATGGCGCGTTTGATGCCCAGACCATCTTTGATGATGAGGTGCCTGCAGGCGCTATGGATATCGAGATCTTCAAGGCAGACCACACCGCCTACTCCAAGAAACTCAACAAGGTGGTGATGATGCGTGAAGCCCCGGATCACACCAAGGAAGACTTCGTGCTGCTGTCAGGCACCAAGGTGCGTGAGATGCTGGGTAATGGCATCGCGCCTCCTCCAGAGTTCTCCCGTCCTGAGGTTGCCAAGATCCTGATGGATTACTACCAGTCCCTGGATAGTTAAATAGTAACTGCTGATTCTGCGGTTTTACTCGAAGAAAAAAGCCCATCTTGCTTAAAGATGGGCTTTTTTACATAAAAAATGGCCCAGGTTGAAACAACCAGGGCCATAAAAAAGGAGCTTTAGACTGCTGCTGCCCGCCGCTCCTAAGTTTTATTGTTATTATTTAATTATTGTTATTATCTTCACGCTTCCCGCTTGACTCTCCGAATGCCAACCAAGCCGAGCAGTCCTGTTGCCAATAGAATCAGAGCACCTGGCTCTGGAACGGATATCTGTTGGCTGCCATTGATGTTGTCGTTTCCACAGGACATCGTCCAGTGAACGTCCATTGAGAGATCGTTGAGATTCAACCCAAGATCCACCAATCCCAGTTGGGTGATGTCGAATGCGACTGCCCGGTAGTAACTGACTCCCTCCTGTCCGGCAGTGTTAAGCAGCAGTGAGGTCAGATAAGGACTGGTTCCTGATCCATTCCACTGCTGGTTCATGGCAAGCGGACTGGATTTGTCCTCGAAGCTGTTGACCATGTTGGTATTCCATTGACCGTTGCCAACGCTGTAGACACCGGCCTGGTCTATGCCGGTGCCCAGACTGTCAACAGAGTTGGTGACTGCATCCACCGCATTACTGTTGTAGTCGGCAGTGTAGAAGCCAAAGTCGATACCGAATTCATAGCTGTTGGCCATCGTTGTCGGGTCGGCCGAACCGAGAAGCGCGTCACCGTCAAAAGAGAGGGCCAGGTCGCCTGCCCAGTATGACTTTGAATCATAGATTTGATGGCCGTCGATGAGATCAAAGCCGGACTGCAGACCCAGGTAGAGGCTGCTGCCGTCAACCTTGTAGTAAAGATACTCTGCATCGAATCCTTGGCCGCCCCATCCAGGATCAACAAATCCATTGGCCATAACGCCATCATCATTGGACATTTGCGTATAACCATTTGCCGCCCAATAGGATACCGGGGCTGCGCTGAGAGGGGTTGCGGTCATCCCGGAAGCGATAAGAGCAATCCCTAGAGCCAGTTTTGTTTTTGTTTGATACATCTTTTTTCCAATCTTGTTCAGAACAATATGCTCACTTGTTATCAATTAACGTGCCATGTTAAGAAAAACAATAAAAAACAAAGAGTAATGGACTAGAATTACGATCCTATCGGTGATCTGTTAAAAATTTCGACATATAAATCGGAATTAATTTCAATACTAAAGACCTAACCCGAATTTGAGGGCAGTCAAGATAGTAATAAAATTCTTATATACCCGGCAAAAACCACTAAAAGGTCAAGGTTAAGGTTTTTATCGAGTCAATCTGGTGGCTGTTAAGAATTCCGACATCAGGATAAACGGGGTATTCCAACACACATCAAAGGACATCAAGTCGTACATCCCTGTGAATTGGACAGGTATGCCGGATAACTTTTAAGCGGTAAGCTTGGCGTAGAGCAGTGGCAGCGCTTTGGGAAGTTGGGACGGTTTATGGATGACGACATAACTCGCCGCTGCCAAACAGGTGCGGCAGGTAGTCATTGGCCTTGCTGTCAATCGTGACGCAGAAGGGTTGCAGGCCGAGTTCGCGCGCCTCACGGATGGCCTGCCGGGTATCCTCTATGCCGTAACGGCCCTCGTACTTATCCAGGTCATTGGGTTTGCCGTCGGTCAATATCATCAACAGCCTGCGTTCCGAATCCTGTTCCTTGAGCAGTCGGGTGCTTTGCCTGATCGCAGCGCCCATGCGCGTGTAGTAGCCTGGTTTGATGGCGTTGATTCGTCCTCTGACAGCTGCGTTATAGCTCTCCTCGAAGGTCTTTATCTGATGGAAGCGGATCGGATCGCGCTTGCGGGATGAGAAACCATAGATGCTGAAGCGGTCACCGGTTGCAGACAGGCTCTCAGCAAACAGAAACAGGCGTGTCGCGGATCACATCGATGACCCGGCTATGGTTGTCGACCCAGGTATCGGTGGAGAGTGATAGATCCGCCAGCAGCAGGCAGGCAAGATCCCGGGAGCCGACCCTCAGCTCCTTGTAAAGCCCGCCGCTGGCGGCTCGGCCGGTGGCCCGGTCGGTGGCAAAGCGCAGATAGGCGTCCAGGTCGATCTCACTGCCGTCCTGCTGTGCCCGGCGCCAGCTGCGGGCCGGCGCCAGTTGCTGAAACTGTGCGCGCAGTCTTCTGGCGGTTTTGCGCAGCGAGTCTGGCAGGGGGGACAGGCTCGGCCTTGGCGGCCAGCATGGGCAGGATGCGGCACAGATCGGGCAGTAGACGCCTTTTCTTATAATCCCACTCGGGCAGCAGTATGCCTTCGTTCAATACCAGGTCATCTTCCGCGGCAGCCGGCAGATCCAGGTCGAAGCGTAGTTTCCCGGCAGAGGCCTTGGCGTCCGGGCTGACGCTCATGACCTCCATGTCCTTGGCGGCATCGGCGGCGCTCTCCAGATCGTCATTCTCTTCTGAGCCCCGGTCGAGGTTGAGAAAATTGCCCCAGGTGAAGATGTTCTCCATCCGAATGGTGATCAGTCCCCGGTCCTTGGTCTCGGGTTTCTCAGCCCTTTCCGCCCGCTTGCCAGGCTCCTCTTGCAGATCCTTGATCGCCCCCGAACCGCGACTGTCGCCCTCATCAGAATCTTCAGCGGAGGAACTCGGCAGGGTAATGGGGGGGAACGGATGCAGCCAAAGCGGCACAGGTTGCGGCGGCCGCATCGCAGCCGGCAGCTTTGCAATGCTGCCGGGATGTTGCAGGGCCTGCCGTATCGCGGCCTCCTGCATCGATTCAGCCTTAAGGCGGTAGTCCGGGACTATGCGCTGCGCCAGGTGGGCCGCAACCAGCCGCGCATAGCGGGGACGAATCCCCGGAAAGTCCTGCAATGTCTGCAGGGTCAGGCGTTGATTCTTACTGATCCAGGGTTCCTCTGCCTGGTGATCGCCCACCGCAAGGGCCGCCAGCCAGAGATAGAGATCACGGTTGAGTTGGGTAGTGGGGAAGAGGTCGATGACGGCGGGCAGGCGCAGCGAGCGATCGTCCCGCCAGGCCAGTTCGACTTTTTTTGCGTCCCCGGCAATGCGATGCAACAGGCTGCGCCGGGCGCCGTGCTCAGTGGCATGGGCTGCCTCCACCTGCAGACCGCCATCGCCTCCCAGAGCGCGGAACAGAATCCCCACTGTGTGGCCGATCTGCTCCAGGGTGACCGCCGCATCCGGAAAGTGATTTTGCGCCATGCGGGTGATCAGGCGATGCCAGAGCGCCCCAACATGCTCTTCCATTACAGATTTCCGCTCCCGACAGTTGGATTTCTGGACGGGGCCTGTGGTTTGTTGGGGCTTGTTGTCTTCACCGGGCGGCCTGTCGCCACGGCGACGGCCTGTTCGTTTTCCACCCAATGCAGCAGGGCGGGGCGGTTGTGGGGTGTCTGAACCTGTTCACAGGCGGAGATGCACTGAGCGCATTCGGTGCAGGTAAACATCCGCCGTTTGATGGTTCTCGGCTTCAGGCGCATCGGACAGACATTGTCACAGGCGTTATTGCAATGGCTGCAGAGTCGCGCCCGGTCGCGATCGAATCCGACCACCATGCCTCGATCATTGGCCATCCAGGCGAGGCTTTGAAACAGACCGACAGCGCAGCCGAAGCGGCAGAAGAGGTGTCGGGCGAACATGAACTCGATGAACAGCAGGAGGGTGCCTACGCCGATGAAACGGGCCTGATTGGGGGTCAGCGAAGCATGCAGCAGGTTGGAATAGATCTCAGCGGGAGGCAGCAGGTAGGTGAGCAGACTGACCGCCCAGAGAAAGGAAAACAACAGGGCGGCCAATACTGTCACTGGCCAGTAACCGGCGTTGGGAATGATTTTCGAGCCATTTGCCTGGAGTTCTGGCAGCGGATTCTTCACCCAGATAGATGGCTTTCCACTGGCCCTGAGCATGAGTTTATTAACCATTTCCACTACGGAAAAATGGGGACAGAGCCAACCGCAATAGAGGCGCCCGTAGCGCCAGGCGACCCAGATCAATCCCCCGGCTACCAGGGCAAGGGGTAAGAATCCCCGCAGGAAGATATTGAAGACCGCCTGAGTGGCGCTGATTTCGCCGGCAATCAGTGCATCCAGCCCCAGGGTCCAGTGCATGCCAAGGAAGAAGAAGTGATTGAGGTTCAGGTCAAAGCGCAACAGGTCAAGCGGGGGCGCGAGTACAAACAGGGTGAAAAAGGCGGCCTGAAAGGCGAAGCGCTTGTGCTGCAATCCTGTGTGACTTCCCATCGATTCAACCAATCTGCTAGGTGAGTATCAGGACAGGCCAAAGGTCATGTCGACCACTTCCATGAGGGCCTGAGTGGTCTCTGGGTCATCGGTCAGGGGCTCGACCAGGGCGGCGCGGCAGGCTTCGGCAGGATCGTATCCCCCCTTGATCAAGGTTGCGGTGTAGACCAGCAGGCGGGTGGAGGCGGCTTCTTCCAGGTCATGATCCTTGAGCGAACGCAGGGCATTGGCAAGGATCACCAGGCGCTTGGCGAGTCCTTCATCAATGCCGGTTTCACCCATCAGGATCTCCTGCTCCAGCCCTGGCTGTGGAAAGTCGAAACTGGCAGCCAGGAAGCGCTGACGGGTACTGGGCTTCATCCCCTTGAGCAGATTTTGGTAACCGGGATTATACGAGACCACCAGCATGAATTCAGGCGGCGCATGCAGGGTTTCCCCGGTCCTCTCGATGGGGAGTATGCGCCGGTCATCGGTCAGTGGGTGAAGCACCACGGTGGTGTCCTTGCGCGCCTCGACCACCTCGTCCAGATAACAGATGGCGCCTTCCCGCACGGCGCGGGTCAGTGGGCCGTCACTCCAGAAGGTGCCTGAGTCCCCAATCAGGTGCCGTCCCACCAGGTCGGCGGCAGTCAAATCGTCGTGGCAGGCGACGGTGTAGACGGATCTTCCCAGTCTGGCTGCCATGTAATTGATAAAACGCGTTTTGCCGCAACCGGTTGGGCCCTTGATAAGCATCGGCAGTTGATGTTTGTAGGCATGCTCAAACAGGTCAACTTCGTTGCCCTGGGGTTTATAAAATGGCAGGTCTGTCATAATCTCCAGTGTCGCTCCGTCAGGGCTATTGATATGCAAGCGTGAAAGCCGTACCGATCAGAATGCCAGGGATGAACAGCCAGATAAAGACGGGCCAGCGCCACAGGCCACGCAGAGATCCCAGCCCCATGAAATAGGCGCCCACCAACTGGCCTTTGATCAGGGCAAGCAACAGTACCCCCAGCGACACCTGCAGGCCGGAGAGGCCCATCTGACCGATCAGAAAGGTCACAAAACTGAACAACATCAGAAACAGGTAGACCCAGGTGCATGGTCGTATGCCAAGTGTGCGTTTATTACGGCTCATTTCGTCTCACCGCATGACATAGACCAGTGGAAAAAGAATCAGCCAGACCAGGTCCACCATGTGCCAATAGGATGCGCCGGTCTCCACACCTGTGTGTTCCGCCGCGCTGTATTTACCGTTTTTCGCCATCACGGCGACCGCCGCTAATATGATCATCCCCATAATGACATGCATGAAGTGGAAAAAGGTCAGGGAGAGGTAGAACATATAAAAGGTATTGGTGCTGAGATTGATGCCCTGGCCAAAATGGTGGGCGTATTCCCCCCCCTTGATGAACAGGAATACAAACCCCATCAGCAAGGCAGCCAGCAGCCAGCGTATGCAGAGTTTGCGGTTGTCTTCGCGGATCGCGGCAACGGCCCGCACTACAAAATAGGAACTGGTAATCAGTGCGAATGTATTGAGCAGGGCCGCCTGTCTGTCCAGATGTTGCTGAAACTCATTGAAGAGTTCCACATTGTTCATGCGGGTGAAGGCGTAAGCGGAAAAGAATACGGCGAAAACCAATAATTCCGCCAGGATGAAGATCCAGATCGCCAGGTCACCCGGCGGATGTCTGTCGGGTAAGCGTACCAGGGATTCTGCGTTAGCGATCATCAGTATCAGTTCCGTTTCAGGGCTAGCAGGGCCATGCCATTTACCATACGAATATCAGTGGATTATCCCTTTCAATTCATCGGGATGTAATTTAGCAAAGCACAGTCAGGGCTGCTTTGATGAATGTTAAATGGATCCTCTGCAGAAGTGAGGTATTGAAGGATAAAAAAAGCCGGCACAGAGTGCCGGCCTTGATTGGGAGGATTCAACCCTCCATATGGGGCATCACTTATTCAGCGGTCACCGCCTCAGGTTCATTCTGACCGATAAAGAAGCTGCCGATATACAACACCAGACCGACCAGGAAGACCAGACCGGCAAACTCGCGCAGCCAGTAGAAGAGTGCAATCTGGTCCTGTACCGCCATGAAAGGCTGGGGATTCTCGCCCATCCGCTGCAGATAGGCCTGCAGGATGCCCGCGCCGGTGAGGAACAGGGTGATGAACACCATGGAGACGGTCATCAGCCAGAAAGACCACATCTCCAGGATCTGGGACTTGGGCGGATTGGCGGCGTTGCGGCCCCGCAGCAGCGGCATGGCGTAGGAGATGATGGTCAGGTTGATCATCACATAGGCGCCATAGAAGGCCATGTGGCCATGTGCCGCAGTGATCTGTGAACCATGGGTATAGTAGTTCACCGGTGACAGGGTGTGCAGGAAGCCCCACACGCCAGCGCCGAGGAAAGCCATTACCGCAGTACCCAGGGCCCACAGCACAGCAACCTTGTTGGGATGTTCGCGGCGACGCTTGTTGACCATGTTGAAAGCGAAAACGGTCATCATGAAGAAGGGGATGGGCTCCATGGCGGAGAAGATCGAACCCCACCACTGCCAGTACTCGGGGGTGCCGATCCAGTAGAAGTGATGGCCGGTGCCGATGATGCCGGTGATCAGGGTCATGGCGATGATGATATAGAGCCACTTTTCGATCACCTCGCGGTCCACGCCGGTGGTCTTTACCAGCACGAAGGCCAGGATGGCGCCAAGAATCAATTCCCAGACTCCCTCAACCCACAGATGCACAACCCACCACCAGTAGTACTTGTCCATCACCAGATTGACCGGGTTGTAGAAAGCGAACAGAAAGAATACGGCCAGACCGGTCAGTCCCAGCAGCAGCACCAGATTGATGACGGTCTTTCTGCCTTTGAGGATGGTCATGGCGATATTGAACAGGAAGGCAAGTGCGACAATGACTATGCCAGCCTTGGTGATCGTTGGCTGTTCGAGGAACTCCCGGCCCATGGTCGGCAGCAATTCGTTCATGGTCAGGTCCGCCAGATCCGAGTAGGAGAACAGCAGATAACCGGCGACAGTGAGGCCTGCGGCAAGCAGGAAGATCCAGAACATCAGGGTTGCCAGCCAGGGGGCGAACAGTTCGGTTTCCGCTTCTTCCGGCACCAGATAGTAGGCAGCACCCATGAAGGCCATCAGCATCCAGACGATCAGGGTATTGGTGTGGACCATGCGGGCCACATTGAAGGGTATCTCAGGGAACAGAAAATCCCCTACCACATACTGCAGGCCCATGATCAGGCCAAACAGGATTTGTGCCACAAACAGGGCGATAGCTGCAATAAAATAAGGCTTTGCAACCGATTGTGATTGAAATTGCATTGTTTTTCTCTCCCTTAACCCTGAATGTTCGGTGGCCAGTTAGCCGTGTCGATTTCCGAGACGTACTTCAGGAATTCAGCAAGGGCTGTCAGTTCTTCATCATTGAAGTTGAACTGAGGCATGCTGCGACGGCCGGGTATGCCATCCACAGGCCGGCTCATGATGAAGCCCTTGATTGCATCAGTAGAATTGCCGAAGCGTTTATAGACGTTGCCCAGCTCAGGTGCGAAATAGGCGCCTTCGCCGAGCAGAGTGTGACAACCGATGCAGTCGTTCTTTTCCCAAAGCGCTTTGCCTTTGGCGATCACCGGGCCGAGTTCACCTTCCAGTGCGGCGCGATTATCACGATTGGGGAGTTGTCCCATGGTGTCAAAGGTGAGTGCGAGGAAGAGAAGAAAGAAGAACGCGGTGCCACCGTAAAAGATGTTGCGCGCCATCGCTTTTGTAAAGGCCTGAGCCATGGGAAATGCTCCTTATACATATAAAAAGTGCAGGGGGGATTAAAAGTCATCGGTACACAGGGGGACCTTGATCTTGGTCAAGTATGGCTGGATATCGATCAGTAAACACCGGAATGGGTGTTGCCGCCGTACTGCCGAGGTTGATGGTTTAGACAGGCAGGCTTCGCATCAGAGCATGAGTACTTCAGAAAGAGTGCCGGTTACATGAGCCATATAGCATCTGGCCAGACCAGGCCCGAACCATGGCCCACACCGCGACCACGATAAACAGGGTATGCACCAGGGTGAAATAGGTGATCACGTAGACCCAGGTCCAGGCCGAGTCGAATCCCCCCAGCAGGATCATCAGCAGACTCACCACAACCAGGGCGAAAGCGGCAAGCAGGTTGAGTTTGATGCCCAGCAGAATGTGGTAATGGGCTATGCCGCCTTTTGCGGCTGTTTTCAGTCGGATGAGCAGCCAGATAAATGCGATTCCCGGCAGGAAAGTCAGGTTCAGCAAAGAAGCCAATGCGGCGTTCGAGGCGCGCTTGCGCTCTTCGTTTATTGCGTCGTGTTCGGTTTTATCATCCGATGTCTGCATCTATTCGGCCGCATCAGGTGGAAAAACCTGCTGGTACAAGGCGAAACTTGCGTAAGCGAGCAGCGGCAGCGTCACTATCAGAAGCGGCAGCAGCAGGATAGAGAACAGGGTGACGCCCGTGAGCAACAGGCCCCAGCTGATTGACTGGATGAAATTCCGTAGCACAGCGCGCACACTTGCATGTATCGCCTGCACGAGATTGGCGCGGCCTTCATGCAGGAGTGGGACAGAAAAGGCTGAAATAGCCAGGATCACGAATGCCAGCACTGAACCCATTAACATGCCCCAGAGTTCGAAGGCAATGACATGATCCTGCAGGTTTATCAGCCAAGGCAATTCGTAGGGCAGATGTTCGGCGCCGACCATCATCACATACAGCACGCCTGCGTCGGTGATCCACACCAGGAACAGAAAGGCGCAGACTAAGGCCACCATCCATAGGCCTCCTGGAGCACGGGCAAAGGCGGCAAAGGCATCCAGCAGTCGAGGTCTGGCATGTTCGGCATGCATGGCTGCCAGACGGAAAAAACCGGTTAACAGCGCCGGGCCAACCAGCATGAAACCGGCAGCGAATGGCAATGCCATGGGTGACATGCCGAAACCACCAACCGCAGCGAGCAGCACCAGGCCGATCAGCGCGAAGAGGGAGGCGTAAGCCATACTGGCGCCAGGTACGGAGAGGAAGGTCCGCCAGCCTGTTTTCAGCGCGTCAGAGATATCTTTCACCGAAAATATTTTCGGGTTGAGCCTGACGGTGTCTATGGGGACTTCTGCTGCGGGTTGGGTACTCATGCCGGGGAATGTTGCCAAAGCATCAACGATACATCCCATTTATAATGGGACAACATATGATCTGCCAGCCCAGTCTTTGAAACCTTCCGGGACAAGTCATCGCGGTTTCAGATACAGTCATCGGACGCCACTGTTTTATTGATCCTATCTTGAATATATGGGTATGAATATTGGACGATATCATGACCGACTGATAAATCTAAGGAATTTCACAGATCTGTTTGTGTTGCGCAAAAGTTTTGGAGATTCAATACAAAACTCAGCTGAATATCGTTTACGGTCGAAACCGGTCTGTCGGGACGCGTGGCTGATGCCTCCAAATAGGCCGCACGGTGGCATCTGCCGTACATGATGTATAGATGCGTTGATTGCAGGATGCAAGGGAACGGCCTAGCCGCCAAGTGTCCCGCGAAACCAGATCCGGCCATTCGCACCATTCGTGCTTGGCTTTGTAATTAATTCCTGAAGTATCTGTGTTTTCTGTGTGCGCTTGGTTTACCCTTGGGCGGGGTACTTGGTCATCCAGCTGAATTCGATGATAGTTACCGGCACATCCTCTGACCGTATGGATCCGTTAGCGGTGATCGGGGTCTACAAAAGATACTTGACAGGCAAATTGGCCGGCCAGACACTCTCTCCACAATTTTATATCCGTCATATATATATCCTGCAAGAGACTATCCATGCCCAAGACCTCCAGTATGCCACGAAACCTTGTTGAGGTGCGGAACGCTCAGCACCGGGACATACCCGCGATCGCTGATCTGACCACCAGGGCCTATGCCGAATCCGGTATGCAGGGTTATTCCGAAGGGGCGCTCAAGGGACAGATCAACAACTTTCCTGATGGCCAGTTTGTGGTTATCGCCGACGGTAAACTGGTAGGTTATTGCGCTACTTTCCGTGTCAGCGAGGCTGTCGGTCTGAGTCCGCACAGTTGGGCGGAGATCACGGGAAACGGCTATGCTTCCCGACACGATCCAGCGGGTGACTGGTTATATGGCATGGAGGTATGCGTCGACCCTGACTTTCGTGGTCTGCGCATCGGGCAAAGACTTTACAATGAACGCAAGAAGTTGTGTCAGGCGCGGGGTCTCAAAGGCATCGTGTTCGTAGGGCGGCTGCCAAGTCTGGCGAAAAGGATTGCTAAGTTCGGCACTGCCGAAGCCTATTTGGAACAGGTTATCTCTAAGCGGCAGCGTGATCCGGTGCTGAGCTTCCAACTCCGCAATGGCTTCGAAGTGATAGGGCTTATCCCGCATTACCTTGACATCGACCATCAGTCAAAGGGCTACGGGGTGCATCTGGTTTGGCGCAACCCGAAGGTACCGCAGGAAGATCAGGAGAAAAACATCAAACGTTATGGTGGCCGGTTACCCGATACGGTCCGCGTGGGCACAGTCCAATATATGCAACGTAAGGTTACTTCCTTCGAACAGTTCTTGGAGTTTGTGGAATACTTTGTTGATGTGGTCGCGGACTACAAAGGCGATTTTGTGGTCTTTCCGGAACTGTTTACCCTACAACTGCTGTCAATCGAAAGCCAGCAGCTCAGCCCGATCGAGTCTATCGAGGCCTTGACAAAGTATACGCCCCGTCTGAAGGAAGCGCTGCACGATCTGGCGATTCGTTACAACATCAATATCATCGGCGGCTCGCACCCGACGCGCGTGCCAAGCGGCCGGGTTGAGAACATTTCCTACGTTTTTCTGCGTGATGGCGCCGTGCACGAGCAACCCAAGATTCACCCGACTCCCAACGAGATCTACTGGTGGAACATCGAGGGTGGCTCGGTCCTCAACGCAATAGAGACTGACTGTGGCCCGATTGGTGTGCTGATCTGCTATGACAGCGAGTTTCCGGAACTGGCGAGACACTTAGCCGACCAAGCCGTACAGATCGTGTTCGTACCCTTCTGCACCGATGAGCGTCAGTCATACCTGCGAGTTCGTTACTGCTGTCAAGCCAGGGCGGTCGAGAACCAGTTCTTCGTCGTCATGTCAGGTAATGTCGGCAATCTGCCCAATGTTGCAAACATGGATATTCAGTATGCTCAGAGCTGCATACTGACGCCCTGTGACTTTCCTTTCGCGCGTGATGGCGTGGCGGCAGACACCACTCCGAATGTGGAGATGGTCGCCTTCGCCGATCTGCGGCCTGAAACCCTGCACATGGCGCGTAACAGCGGTACAGTACAAAATCTCCGCGACCGTCGCCATGACCTATACAGCGTGAACTGGCGTGGCAAGTGAAGCGCATTCATCCAGGTCAGCCCGCTTCACTGATGGCAAAACCAATGAGTTTGAATTGCGCTTCACACCCAATTTTACAAGTACAGTATGCAGGTCAGCGACGGGAGCCATGACAACACTATGTTGTATAACAGCAGGTAAGTAAGAAAAATATTTGTCACTCGTGCAAAGTTGAGTTGCCGGCCAAGTCCATTACCGACAGCTATATTTATATGTTCTGTTGGCGTGCGGATCTGATTTTCAAATGGGCCAAACAGAACCTGAAAATCAAATCCTTCTTGAAAACCAGCAGGAATGCAGTCATAACGCAGCGTAGGATATACACTCTTATGTATCTCCGCCTTATGACTTGATCAAATTCCAGCCAAAGCCGAAGATGTGAGGTGACCCTCTCTCGGATAATCAGCCTGAGATCAATCAGCAGGTACAGATATGAAAGTTAGTGGGACAGCAGTGTAAAGAGTCGGATATATATCCTGCGAAGGGGTGAAGTTTTCAGGCCAGGCCTGTGTTTCAGCCTCTTTGTGTGTGCCTCAGATAATAATGAAAAGACCCGTAAGTAAACAAATTTTAGTACTATCAAAGGAGATCTGTTGTGGGAGATTGGCGCAACATATGTAATGCCGCACTGGTGATAAACCTATTCATCTGTCTCGTGTTCAGCCTCCCTGGGGTTGCTTCCCAGCGGGAGTACATCGAGGCTATCAAAGCAGATGTAGATGAGTTTTCGACTGGATCGTTCGATGCTCCTGAAGATTCCGCCTCCTGGACAGGTGCTGATTCAGAGAATCTGGGAGGGTCTGAAATAAATACAGAAAGCCTCGAATCCTTTTCCGACTTCCTGAAAAAAGAGTCGCCAGGCACCTATATCTTTTACAGAAAGCTTCCTCTGGAGTTTAAAAAGAAAATTTTTGAAGAGTATCTTACACTTGGTGATATTGAGAGAACGAAACAGAGTGTTCTCAGGTATTCAAGCAGTCGGCATAAGAACTAGAACCATAATAGTAAATTGAAGGAGATTTGATCCCATGAGAATACTCCGTGCTCCAAACTTTCTCGATCAAGCCGTTTTTTTTGCCTGTGCCTTGTGGGCGTCGGGTTGTCATGCTGATGTCAGTAAGGATCTCCCATTGCCTGCAGGAATTCCGGATGCAGATGAGATTGCCAGGCAGGTATATTATGCAAATCATTTTTTTTCATTTGACAATTTTTCGATTCAGCGTCGTGGTAAACGATTGACTGTTTTGATCAATCGTGACAGCAAGGGTGGTAAGACCACTACGGCTCTTGAGCGTCATCTGAATAACAAATATGCGGAGAATGATGCGATACGTTCCCGCGATCTGGCAGTTTTTCATTCTGGTAAACTGCGGGGTACAGGAATGCTGGTGACAGATTATAACGATGCAGACAAGAGTCAGAGTTACATGGTCTGGTTACCTGCAGTCCGAAAAATACGCCGCTTTGCTGAACCCGCACACGATGATGCCTGGGGGGGAAGTCTCTTTACCTTTGGCGATGTCACTCTACGTAAACCCGAGCACGAAATTCACGAATTGCTTGGTAAAAAGAAAATGCGGACCTGTCTTGGGGTGATGGAGGAGTTAGAAGGTAAGGATTATCGATATGCAGGGAAATTACCCAAAAGGAGCTGTCGGCATCTTGATAAAGAGGTTTATGGTTTGAAAAGCACTACCAAATACAAGAGCTGGTGGTATGACTATCGAATCAGTTATGTAGATACTGATAATTTTGCTGACTATCGCACCCTATATTATAAGAATGGGGTACTGATCAAGGTCATTGATCGTGACTGGGGACGGGTAAATACGGATCAGGAGGGTGATCCGCGCGCACTTTTCTGGAAATACTGGTACGGATTGGATCCCAGGTCAGGACAGGAGAGTTGGGCGGTGATTCCGCAAAAAGTGGTGGAATTCAACAGCCAGAAACCGGAAGAATTCTGGACAGAAAAAACGCTGCGTAAGATCAAGCGCTGAGAAAAATGATTCTTCCAGACAGAATGCGCCGGTGAGTTTCTCTGCTCTACTGGCGTGGTCAAATGCCTATTCCAAAACATCGCTGCTAAGCAAAAAGCCAGAGTCTGAGGCAATTATCTGATTTTTAGAGCTTAATCAATCAGATTTATTGATCAGGATCTTAGGGGCTTGGGTGCTTAACCTGATAGAATACCCTCTTTTATCAAACCAGAACCCAAACCTGTGGCCAGTCGCAAATCAAACAAGTCAAAACAAATCGCCTTAAAAGACGATCCCCACCAATCAAGAGAAGCGCGCAAATATCAAAATCCCATACCCAGTCGTGAGTTCATCCTGGAGACTCTCACTGAACATGGTGCGCCGATGGACCTGCAATCGGTGGCGGATACGCTGGGATTGAATGACGAAGAGCGGCTGGAAGCACTACGCCGCCGCCTGCGCGCCATGGAGCGGGATGGGCAGTTGGTATGTAATCGTAAAAGACAGTACTGTCTGGTCAACAAACGAGACCTGATCGTCGGCCGAGTGATTGGACATGCTGACGGTTTTGGATTTCTAAAGCCGGATGATGGTGGGGAAGACCTCTATCTATCATTCAAAGAGATGCGCCCGGTGTTTCATGATGACAGAGCGGTAGTGCGAGTCACAGGCATGGACCGGCGCGGCCGTCTGGAAGGCGCCTTGGTGGAGGTGCTGGAGCGGAATACTGACACTGTGGTTGGTAAACTCTATATGGAGTCTGGGGTCGGTTTCGTCGTGCCGGACAGTAAACGACTGAGTAAGGATATCGTTATTCCGAGCACGGAAATCGGTGACGCCCGCAAAGGGCAGATGGTGGTTGCCGAAATTCTCGATCAGCCCACCAAGCGCACTCCTCCGATCGGACGCATTACCGAGATAATCGGGGATCATATGGGGCCGGGTATGGAGACGGATATCGCCATACGTACGCATAACATACGGGTATCCTGGCCGGTCGAGGTCGAGAAGCAACTCAAGGGGATTTCGGCAGAGGTTGTCGAGGCGGATAAAGCGGGCAGAACTGATCTGCGAAAACTGCCGCTGGTAACCATTGATGGGGCCGATGCGCGGGACTTTGATGATGCGGTTTATTGTGAGCCAAAACCCAAAGGCTGGCGTTTGCTGGTCTGTATTGCGGATGTCTCCCACTATGTAACCCCTGGAAGTGCCTTGGATAAGGAGGGGCGCATTCGGGGAAATTCCGTCTATTTCCCCGATCGGGTGATCCCGATGCTGCCGGAACTGCTGTCAAATGGGCTTTGCTCCCTGAATCCAGAAGTGGACCGGCTCTGCATGACCTGCGAGATGTATGTCGACAAGGCGGGTAATATCAGTCGTTCCAAATTTTACCCGGCAGTGATGCGCTCCCATGCCCGATTGACCTATGACCAGGTGGCGTCGATGCTGGAAGGAGACACCAAACTCGGAAAGGAGTATTCGCCAATCCTTCCCCATCTGCAGAATCTCTATGACCTGTTCCAGGTGTTGAATGAGGGACGTCGCTCAAGGGGCGCAATCGATTTTGATACCACTGAGACGCGCATTGAATTCAACGAGAAGAAACGGGTTGAACGCATTGTTCCGGTGATCAGAAATGATGCGCATCGGCTTATCGAAGAGTGTATGCTGGCGGCCAATGTGGCTGCAGCGCGTTTTCTGTTACGCAAGAAATTGCAGGCTCTCTACCGTATCCATGGTGGCCCGGCGGAGGAAAAACTGACTGATCTGCGAGCCTTTCTGGGTGAATTGGGGCTCAGCCTGCCAGGCGGTAAGAAGCCTGTCGCGGGGGATTACGCTAAACTACTGGATCAGGTGAAGGGCAGGCCGGACAAACATCTGATCCAAACCGTGCTGCTTCGATCGCTTTCACAAGCGGTCTACAGTTCAGATAATGTAGGCCATTTTGGACTTTCGTTCCCGGCCTACACCCATTTCACCTCGCCCATCCGGCGCTATCCTGATCTGATTGTGCATCGCGCCCTCAAGCATTTGCTGGCAAACGGCTCCGCGGATGAATTTGATTATTCAAAGCAGGAGCTGCAAGGACTTGGAGAACATTGCTCGAGTACTGAACGTAAGGCCGACGAAGCAACCCGTGATGCCCTCGATTGGCTGAAGTGCGAATACATGATGGATAAGGTGGGTGAATCATTCGAGGGTATCATCACCAGTGTCAACTCATTCGGGGTGTTTGTCGAGTTGAATGAGATCTATGTGGATGGCCTGGTGCATATCACAGCGTTGGACAACGATTATTATCACTATGATCCTGTCGGCCACCGCCTGACCGGGGAGCGTACGGGAAAAGTGATCCGACTCGGTGATGCGATAGAAATTCGGGTGGCTAAAGTGAACCTGGATGATAGAAAAATAGATTTTGTGCTGGCCAAGGAGGTAGGGCAGTTGGGAAAAAGTTCTCCTGCTGGAGTCGGTAATCCTCCTGTAAAAGAGTCGGGAAGGGCGCCGGTTCATAAAAAGACAGCGAGAAAAGGCAAGCCTAAAAGGCGGCGGCGCAGTAAAAAAACGACCTTGAATGGCTGACGAGACGCAATGGGTGATAGGTTTCCACGCGGTGCATGCCGCGTTGGAAAAGGGCAGAACTGTCACGGAAATCCGGGTGGATTCCCAGCGCCGTGATAAACGGGTCAAAGATATGATGGCCGCTGCCCGTGAGTCAGGCATCAAGACCGTCCAGGCGAGCAGCCGAGAGTTGGATGATTTGGTGGGTGGAGCCAATCACCAGGGCGTTGTTGCCCGGGTCCGAGCTCCTCAATCCCATGATGAAGCCTTTCTTAAAGCCTTGATTGAACGGCTTGACGTGGCACCGTTTTTGCTTATATTAGACGGTGTGCAGGATCCCCATAATCTGGGGGCCTGTTTGCGCACCGCAGAGGCGGCGGGGGTGCAGGCGGTGGTTGCGCCAAGGGACAGATCGGTGGGATTGAATGCAACAGTGTGTAAGGTCGCGAGTGGAGCGGCTGAGATTGTGCCATTCATTCAGGTCACTAATCTGGCGCGCACCCTGCAATGGTTGAAACAGGCGGGGGTCTGGTTGATCGGCACGGCTGGTGAAGCAGATCAGCAGATCTATCAGACTGATTTGCTTGGACCACTGGCGATCGTTATGGGGGGCGAGGGGAAAGGACTGCGTCGACTCACACGGGAACAGTGCGATCTGCTGGTGTTTCTACCAATGATGGGAAGTGTGGAGAGTCTCAATGTTTCGGTGGCCACAGGTGTGGCACTCTATGAGGCTGTCCGGCAGCGTTCGGTTTGAAGTGGCTAAAACATCGATAGAAGCTGCCGCTAAGGGTTGCTAATTGTCGATATTTCGTATAAGGAGATGAATTAGGCATGAAAAAGAATATATTTTCGCTGATCATGGGAGGCTTATTGGTCGGGTCATACGCCCAGGCGGATACCTTGTTGGGTCTCTATGCCAGCGTAGATGCCTGGAGCATGGAGTCATCCGGTAGTTTTGGTAACAGCACGACAACCATGCAGGATTTCAACCTGGATGATGATAACAAGGTGAGTTTTTCGATTGCCCTGGAACATCCCGTGCCAATTCTGCCAAATTTCCGTTTGCGTAGTAATGATCTGTCAAGTTCTGGGGATTCAACGCTTAACGAATCTTTCACTTATGGTGGTGAAACCTTCGCGATAAATACGACAGTGGCAACTGAATTCGAGATTCAGAATACTGATATTACCCTCTATTATGAAGTATTCGATAATGATGTGGTCTCTTTTGATCTGGGGCTCACAGGCAAGTATCTGGATGGCGAGATCAAGGTAAGATCTGATAGCCTGTCTGCCTCGGAAACCTTTAAAGGCATAGTGCCTATGCTCTATGGCGCGGTGCAGATCGGTGTGCCGGCAACCGGGCTCTCATTCTTTGGTGAGCTGAATGCATTGAGTATTGATGAAAATAATATTCAAGATTATCAGGCCGGCGTAGCTTATTCCTTTGTCGATAACCTGGCCATCGATCTGTCGGTGAGGGCGGGATATCGTGAATTTTCACTTGAGCTCGATGACCTGGATGACGTTTTTACCGACTGGTCGTTTGATGGTCCCTTTCTGGGCGTACAGGCCCATTTCTAGGCCTTTTTCCTAAGTGCGCCGGCAGGGTTTGTCTCCCGCCGGCGTGAAATCAACCACCCTGTCCAAGTTAAGTTGCCGTAAAACCTCGGATTGTGTATGATCCGCCGCTTTCCGGTGTCCGAATAAATATTAAACGGGCGCCACTCCTTGCCTGCTGATCGAAACAGTAGGCTGCCTAACCCGAAAGGAGAGACAATGAGGCATTATGAAGTTGTGTTCCTGGTCCATCCTGACCAGAGTGAACAGGTCCCCGCAATGATCGAGCGCTATCGCTCGGGCATCGAATCCAAAGGTGGCAGCATCCATCGTCTGGAGGACTGGGGACGACGCCAGTTGGCATATCCCATCAACAAGATTCACAAAGCGCACTATGTTCTGATGAACATCGAATGTGATAATGATGCATTGTCCGAATTGGAGAGTGCATTTCGTTTCAATGACGCAGTTATCCGCAATATGGTCATCCGCCGTAATGAGAAGATTACCGAGGTTTCTCATCTTAGTAAGGGTCCGGAAGCGGGTGAAGGGGAGTCCATCACCAACTCTGATGACGACGACGATGAAGAAGAAACGGAATCGTCTGAAGAGACAACTGCCAAATAACTGATGAATTGTTTAGAGGAATAGAACATGGCGCGTTTTTTTCGTCGTAAGAAGTTTTGTCGTTTTACCGCTGAAGGTATTACTGAGATTGATTACAAGGACCTGAATCTGTTGAAGGCCTATGTGAGTGAGAGCGGTAAAATTGTGCCCAGTCGAATCACCGGCACCAAGCCCAAGTATCAGCGTCAATTGGCCACTGCAATTAAGCGGGCCCGTTATCTGGCGCTGCTGCCGTATACCGATCAACACTAAGAGGTACTGAAAGAACAACCAGTGTATTGCCATGCAGGGAATAGCATCATTTGTGATGCGGGGATTGTCTCAGGCAGTGATGGTTGTCACTGTACTGGCGCTGCTCTCCATATTGCTTCCCCTGATTGGGATTCTCAGTGCAGCAAGTGTGGGGCTGGTAACCCTGCGCAATGGCGCCAAATCAGGCGTCATAGTCAGTCTGCTGGCAACATTGACCTGTGGGCTGTTTATGGCTGTCAGTTTTGGCAACCCGCTTCCCGCCATAGGTTTTCTGCTGCTTCAGTGGGCGCCAGCGGTACTGCTGGGGCTGTTCCTGAGGGGAAGCCGTTCACTGGATTTGACCATCCAGTTGGCGCTTGCTTATGGGCTGTTGGTCATCCTGGGACAGTATCTCGCATTAGGTGACCCCGCTGAATTCTGGCAGACGCAACTGCAACCGCTGGTCGAGCAGCTAGTGAATGCCGGAGTATTGGATCAGGCAAGCCGTGATCTGGTGTTGGCAGAGCTGGCGGGATGGATGAGCGGCGTGTTGGCTGCCGGACTCTATCTGCAGTTGGTTTGCAGTATGCTGGTGGCCCGCTGGTGGCAGGCGCTGCTCTACAATCCGGGCGGATTCAGAGAAGAGTTTCACCGGCTTCGGCTGCACAAGGTTCTTGGGGTGGTCGGAATAGCCGCCATCGCTGTATTGCTGATGCCGAGCCAGAGTGTTCCAGAAATCCTCAGACACCTGGCCATTTTACTGTCAGCTGTCTTGTTCATGGCTGGGCTTGCAGTCGCGCACGGCGTACTGGGGAAGATCGGCTCAGGTGGCATCTGGTTGGGCGTGATGTACTTCTTGTTGATTTTATTACTGCCACAGGTGGCGATGGTTCTTGCGACTCTCGGCCTGATGGACATTTGGATAGATTTTCGTGCCAGGCTTGAACGTCCCCGTTCGACCGGCTGAAAATAGCAAAATTAACCTTTCAAGGGTGTGAACAATGGATATTATTCTATTGCAAAAAGTCGATAACCTGGGTGATCTGGGTGACAAAGTAAACGTAAAAAACGGCTTTGGCCGTAATTTTCTGATTCCCTCCGGCCGCGCCGTTTCGGCAACAGCTGAAAACATAAAGGCTTTCGAGGCCCGTCGGGCAGAGTTGGAAAAGGAAGCTGCCGCAAAGCTGGCGGCGGCAGAGCAGCGTAAGCAGGCACTGGACGGGATGGCGGTCTCCATCAGTTGTAAAGCGGGTGATGAGGGACGCCTGTTTGGCTCCGTTGGCACTGCCGACATCGCCAAGGCTGTTACTGAGGCTGGTACCGCATTAGAGAGAAAAGAAGTTCTCTTGTCTGATGGCGCGTTCCGTGTCGCCGGTGAGTATGAAGTGGATCTACGCCTGCATGCTGATGTGAATGCCACGCTGAAACTGACCATCGTTCCTGAAGAATAAGCATTCAGCGCCAATTCTCTGCCCTGGCCGGTCGTATGCCTGCCGGGGCTTTGTTTATTGCAGAGTCCAACGGGAAAGGCTTTGAATCTGCCTGATGGTTTTCAGGATTCGAATAGATGAAAATCCAGGTCAGAGTTGGGCGCCTGCAGCTGTATTATTTTGTCTGCCCCTTACTGGTTCCTGTAAAGTACTGGCTTTAAGGCTTGTTGATTCCAATTTCACAGGTTTTTGACAGTTATGGCTGTACCGGATTACCCAGAAGAAATCTCCACCTATCCTGAGCACGAAACCGAAGCCCTAAAAGTGCCTCCTCACTCCATTCAGGGGGAGCAGTCGGTGCTTGGGGGGCTGATGCTTGACAACGCGACCTGGGACCAGGTTGCGGATATGCTGGTAAAGGAGGATTTCTACCGTAAGGAGCATCGTCTGATCTTTGGCGCCATCGCCAACCTTGCAGATCAGACACAACCTTTCGATCTGGTGACCATTGCCGAGACTCTAGAACGACAAGGGAGTTTGGAAGATGCAGGGGGCCTGCCCTACTTGGTGAGGCTCGCCGAGGAGACGCCAAGCGCGGCAAATATCAAATCCTATGCCGGAATAGTCAGGGAATATTCAGTCATGCGGAGTCTGATCTCGGTAGGCACGGAGATCTCCGACAGCGCCTTCCATCCCCTGGGTCGGAACTCCGCTGAGTTGTTGGATAACGCCGAGTCCAAAGTATTCGCGATCGCTGAACAGCGATCCAAAGGAGGGGGTGGTTTCAGTCCCATCAAGACCCTTCTGACCAAGGCGGTCGACCGTATCGAGACCCTGTTTCAGCAGGATGAGGCGATCACCGGGCTGAGTACCGGATTCAACGATTTTGATGCGATGACTTCGGGTTTGCAGCCCTCGGACCTGATTATCGTTGCGGGTCGCCCCTCGATGGGTAAAACGACTTTTGCGATGAACATTGCTGAGCATGCCGCCATTCAGTCCGGTAAATGTGTGGCGGTGTTCAGTATGGAGATGCCGGGAGATTCCCTGGCAATGCGTATGATGTCCTCTCTGGGACGCATCGACCAGTTGCGGGTCAGAACGGGCAAGCTCGAGGATGATGAGTGGCCGCGTCTCTCGTCGGCGGTCAGCATGCTGGCGGAGACCAAGCTGTTCATCGATGATACCCCCGCTATGACCCCTACGGAGGTGCGCGCCCGGGCGCGCCGCCTGAAGCGGGAAAACAAGGATCTGGGTCTGATAGTGCTGGATTACCTGCAGTTGATGCAGGCACCGGGTGAAGGAGATAACCGTACTGGTGAGATCTCCGCCATCTCCCGCTCCCTGAAGGCCCTGGCCAAGGAGCTTGAGGTGCCCGTGATGGCGCTCTCCCAGCTCAACCGAAGTCTGGAGCAGCGCACCAACAAGCGGCCGATCATGTCGGACCTGCGCGAATCGGGCGCAATCGAGCAGGACGCGGATCTGATTGTGTTTATCTATCGGGATGAGGTCTACAACGAAGACAGTACGGACAAGGGCATGGCGGAGATCATTATCGGTAAGCAGCGTAACGGCCCTATCGGCACCACGCGCTTGACCTTCCTCGGCCAATACACCAAGTTTGAAAATTATATCGGCAATATCTACCCTGACGAGGGTTATTAATCCTAGAAAAGGCCGTTGACCGCTATTTGTAATGCTCAACGCTATGAAAGCATGATCATTTTATTCACATTTGTTAATCACTTTTTGGATGAGAGTGCTGCGGGACGCATCCCACGCCCTGATTGGCATGCGGCTTCGTTATATCTCTTCGCCAAAGGCCAGGCTATGAATTGCCGGCAAGCCTTGCCACATGCCCACTATGACGCACGCTGTACCCCGCCCAACTGCCGATTCTAGGATAATGAGCTTTGCGCCACAGGCCGCCATCGATCACGCTGCACTGAGGCACAATCTCAACAGGGTTCGTATACTGGCCCCAGACAGCCGCATCTGGGCAGTGATCAAGGCCAATGCCTACGGTCATGGAATGGAGCGTATCGCCAGAGGGCTGGCGGCCGCGGACGGGTTTGCGGTTGCCCGTATCGAAGAGGCGCTGCGGCTCAGGGCGTCAGGTATCAATAAACCGCTGCTGATTCTGGAAGGCGTGTTCCTTGCGTCTGATGCGCGTGCAGCGATAGAGGCAGACTGCCAGTTGACCGTCCATCATCCCTATCAGATCGAGCTGCTGCAGCGCTTGAGACTGGATCGATCGGTGCCTGTCTGGTTAAAGGTCGATACCGGAATGCACCGGCTGGGGATAGATGTCGACCAGGTCAGTGAAATGGCATCCAGGCTTCAACAGTGCGGGGTGGTCAGTGAAATCAATCTGATGACTCACTTAGCCAATGCCGATGATCGAGCTGATCAGACTACCCGGCATCAATGCGAGCGCTTCGATAGGTTGCCGCTGACAAAGTTCAAACAATACTCGATTGCCAATTCAGCTGGTCTGATGGCCTATTCCTTTACCCTGCGTGACTGGGTGAGGCCTGGCATCATGCTGTATGGGGTCTCACCCTTCAACGATACGGATGCGAGTTATGAGGGGCTGTTGCCGGTGATGACATTCAGCGCCAGGGTTATCGCCGTGAAACAGCTGAACAAAGGCGACCCTGTAGGCTATGGCGGTGTCTACCGCTGTCCGGAGGATATGCCGGTAGCGGCGATTGGCGCAGGTTATGGGGATGGTTATCCGCGCCATGCAGTGCATGGCACTCCGGTGTTGATACGGGGACGGCGGCTGCCGCTGGTGGGGCGGGTCTCGATGGATATGCTGTGTGTCGATGCGCGTGACTTAGCTGATCTTGAGATCGGTGAAGAGGCTATCCTGTGGGGAAAAGGGTTGCCTGTGGAAGAGGTTGCGAGGGCGGCGCATACGATAGGCTACGAGTTATTGTGCGGCATTACCGGGCGTGTGGTAATCCTGGAACAGAATGTTGAACTTAAGGAGTGACCTTGGCACAGGGCGGTAAGAAATCAGCAAAGGCAGCCTACGTCTGCTCTGCCTGTGGGGCCTCTTTTCCAAAGTGGTCGGGGCAATGTACAGAGTGTAAGGCCTGGAATGTCCTGGAAGAGAGTATTGCAACTCCAGTGGGTGGCGCCAGGCCTCGCTACGCTGGATATGCGGGGGAGGCCGGTTCGCAGGTGTATCAACTCTCTGCAATAGAGCGCGAAGCGGAAATCCGCGCCGATTCTGGCAGCAGCGAGCTGGACCGAGTCCTGGGGGGTGGTTTGGTAAGTGGTTCAGTGATCCTGATGGGGGGCGATCCAGGTATCGGTAAATCGACCCTCTTGCTCCAGACCCTGGCCCGGCTCTCTTCCAGTATGAAGACACTCTATGTCTCCGGTGAGGAGTCTCCACGTCAGATCTCACTGCGGGCGCAACGCCTGGATTTGCCGGTGGATGCGCTGCGCTTGCTTCCAGAGACTTCTGTGGAGCGCATTATCGCCACAGCGGAGCAGGAAAAGCCGGAGGTGATGGTGGTGGATTCCATTCAGACCATGTACACAGAGCTGTTGCAGTCTGCGCCGGGTTCTGTCTCCCAGGTGAGGGAGGCGACCGCGCAGCTGGTGCACTTCGCGAAACGCACCGGTACGGCCGTATTTCTGGTCGGACATGTCACCAAGGAGGGAAATCTCGCAGGTCCGCGGGTACTGGAGCACATGGTTGACACGGTGCTCTATTTTGAAGGTGAGGCGGGTAGCCAGTTTCGTCTGATCCGCACCATCAAAAACCGCTTTGGCCCGGTTAATGAGTTGGGCGTGTTTGCGATGACCGAGAGAGGCCTGAAAGAGGTGAGCAATCCTTCCGCAATCTTTCTTTCCAGACAGGCGGAGGCTGTACCAGGCAGCGTCATTCTGGTAACCCGGGAGGGAACGCGGCCTCTGCTGGTGGAGGCTCAGGCCTTAGTGGATGAGAGTCCGCTGGCGAATCCCAGGCGCGTCACTCTAGGATTGGAGCAGAATCGGCTCTCCATGCTGTTGGCGGTGCTGCATCGACATGGCGGGATCGGTATGTTTGATCAGGACGTCTATGTCAATGTCGTAGGTGGCGTGAGGATAACTGAGACGGCAGCGGATCTGGCAGTGTTGCTGGCGGTGATCTCGAGTTATCGTGATCAACCGCTGCATACTGGGTTGGTTGTGTTCGGAGAGATCGGGCTTACCGGGGAGATCAGGCCGGTGCCAAATGGCCTGGATCGCCTGCGGGAGGCATCCAAGCATGGTTTCAAAAGGGCCATAGTGCCGAAATCCAATGCGCCGAAACAGTCTTATCCCGGGTTGGAAATTGTTCCGGTGGAAACTTTGAGCGATGTGCTGGATGCCATCTGAATCGTTGTCAACCGGCGCCAGATCAAAAATCAACGTGCGGCTCTATCCCAGGGCCTGAAGATCGCGTTCCAATAATGCGCTATCACCTAAATTAAGCTCTATCAGGCGGCGCAGGTGGGTGATGCTCTGCATATCAATCTTGTCGCAAATCACTCCGACCTGACCGGGTTCGATATGCGCTACCCGCGTCTGCATATTAATTGCGCTGTCTACGTCGTTCAAAGCGACAGTGAGGTCTATCCTGGAGCCAATGTTTATCTGCCAATCCACCGGGGCTTTTACCAGGGCGCCCTTCAGTGATATGTCGATCAAACAGGTTGCATATGAGATGCCGCCGGTATCCAGGTTGACCGGTGCATCAATGAGAATGCGTTGAAAGCGACGACGATCCGAGATTGAACTGGCTTCATCCATAATGACTGAAATTCCCTGGTCAAGTGTGAAACTGCATCTGTGTTGAGCCAACTTCAATGATGTCACCGTCAGCCAGCAGCTGAGTCTCATCGCCGATGGGGTTTTTGTTCACCACGGGTTGTTTGGGGCCCTCCAGATAAGAAATGAAGTAGCCTGAATCGCGTCGTGCAATCATTGCGCAGTTGCCGCCTGTCCGGCCGATACGGGTCATATTGCGGTTGAGGGGGATGATCCGGCCAAATTTATCTCCACTCATGATTTGAAGAATTGCTTTGGAGGCGCTTTCAGCGACTGATGCTGACTCCTCGCTCGCTGCAGCAGCTTTAGTCTCTGTCTGCATAACACCCGCGCCAAGCTCAAGCACATCCCCTGAAAAGCTGAGTGTGTGTTTCCCCACTTGAATCACATCACCATGACGTAGATTGGCTGATGTCTGACTCTTGTGATTGATCAGAATGGGGAATTCATCATCCAGATTTTCCAGATGACAGCTATTTCGTTCCAGCATGATGCGCACATTGACAGGCGAGATCGCCAGACTGTCTATGACTATTTCGCAGTCAGGATCTCTGCCTATGAGTGTTGCGCCTTCATTGAGATGAAAAACATCGATGACACGACCTTTGAACGACAGAGTTAATTTTGGCATGTGTTACAACCGCTATTGGCAAACATTTCTGTATTTAAGTATATATTTAGGAAGCTTAAGCAAACTATTGACTATTTCCATAATTTATCAAGTTAAATAGCATTATAACTGCGGGTGGCTTGGTTCTGAGTTATTCATTCCGACGCACCTGACGCGTGAAAAAAGAGATCGCAGCCCGTCATTTTTCTGTTGCGGCATTAAACGATTCAAAACAACTGATGCAATCAATTCGGCAGCGATATTTGTGCTCATGGAGATTATTAATATGAATACAGAAGCTTAATCATGATAGATGTCGGAAAATATAATTCTGACATAATTTTGACATTCCGTCTTTATACTGTTTAACTTTGACACATTAACAGGTTCTATCTATTGCAAATTACAACCATGACCGATGGAGCAGGCAATGGAGATCGAAAAGCAAGAGTTTCCTAGACTGTGTATTTATCTTCTCGATGAGAATATTGAACGTCGCAGTTACATGGACAACATCCTCAGTTTCATGGATGGAGAGGTTAAATTAACCACCAAACTGGATGATATTGAGCAACACCTGGAGGCATCCATGGTGGAGTGTTCTGTTGCTTTCATTGGTCCCGAATACAGTGAAGAGGAACGCCGGGAACTTGTCCAAAAGTTAGCCAAGCAGCTACCGCATCTGCCGGTTTTTGAACTGTACAGCTCAGATACCCCTGCGCCAGTTGGCTTGGAAGGCCATAAAAATGTCATCGGGAAGATCAAAATTCCCACACAATATGATCAGTTGCGTGAGCTCATTCATAAGGCTCAGGTTTTCAATGAGTCTCATACCTCACATGGAAACAGCGCGCGTCCGGTTGAACTCTTTCGCAGTCTATCCGGCAGCAGTCGAGCGACGCGGCAGGTCAACCGAATGATCGAGCAGGTGGCCGACTCAGAGGCTACGGTGCTGATTCTGGGTGAGTCTGGCACCGGTAAGGAAGTGGTGGCCCGTAAACTCCATTTTCATTCAGTGCGACGGGGAAAGCCCTTTGTACCGGTCAATTGTGGCGCAATTCCCGGTGACCTGCTTGAGAGTGAGTTGTTCGGCCACGAAAAAGGCGCCTTTACCGGCGCCATCAGCGCCAGACAGGGGCGCTTTGAGATGGCTGAAGCAGGAACCCTGTTTCTTGATGAGATCGGTGATATGAGTATGCCGATGCAGGTTAAGTTACTGCGGGTATTACAAGAGCGGAGTTTCGAACGGGTAGGCAGTAACAAGACCATCACCTGCAATGTGCGGATCATCGCTGCGACCCATCGTAATCTGGAAAAGGCGATCAAGAATGGCGACTTTCGTGAAGACCTGTACTATCGCCTCAATGTCTTTCCAATAGAGATGCCGCCACTGCGTGATCGGGTTGAGGATATACCGGTACTGGTCAATGATCTGATCCATCGCATAGAGCATGAGAAAAGGGGGTCAGTCAGGCTCACTCCGGCTGCCACGGCGGCCCTGAGTCACTACAGCTGGCCTGGTAATGTACGGGAGCTGGCTAATCTTATGGAACGTCTCGCCATACTTTATCCCTACGGCGTGGTGGACATGATGGAACTGCCTGAAAAATTCAGGCCCAGCGGCAATCTGATGGATACCATCCAGCTGCCTGAAGTTACGATTCAGGGAGATGAGCCTGACAGCATCATCAATGCCCCGCGTCTCCCCAATGAAGGGTTGGATCTGAAAGCACATCTCAATACATTGGAACAGAGCCTGATTCAACAGGCCCTGGAAGAATCTGATGGAGTGGTTGCCCATGCCGCCAAACGCCTGCATATGCGTCGAACAACGCTTGTCGAAAAACTACGGAAATATGGGCTGCATCGACATCATGAGTCGACGGGAATTTGACAGAATTGCAAGAAAATATCATAACTCTCTGATATAAAAGAAAATAAAAAAATGGCATGAAATTAGCTTCTGTAATGTGTGAAACACTGCACACACAACTACAGGGGACAAGGTGCCGTGACAACCCAACAGACGTTTTCCAATCACAGACAGTCGCTTGAATCAGCGTTTAGTCTGTTTAATCAGCTTTCGGAACAGCTCAGCGGCTCCTATCAACAGCTGCAGCAACAGGTTTTGGAGTTGAGCCAGGAACTGGCGGCTGCCAGGAATGAACGTATGCTGCAGCTGGCCGAGAAGGAGCGCCTGGCGGATCGTTTGAAACGTCTGCTCGAGACCCTGCCGGCGGCGGTCATCCTGTTGGATGCTTCAGACAGGATAAAGGAGTTCAATCCAGCAGCGAGCAGCTTGTTTGAAACCATCACGCTTGATGGCGACTGGTCGCAGCTGCTTGCCTATTACGTGTCGCCCGACTCGCCGGAGAATAGTGAGCTCCATCTGAGAAATGGCAGAGTCCTGAGTATCTCAAGCAGTCCGCTGGAGCAGATGTCTGCAGGGCGTATCCTGGTGATGTTGGATGTCACCGAGACCCGTAAGCTGCAGGAGCGCTTGACGCGTCAGCAGCGCCTTGGCGCGATGGGTGAAATGTCCGCGCAGCTCGCGCATCAGATGCGCACCCCCTTAAGCTCAGCGATCCTGTATGCCTCACATCTGTCGAATAACAATCTGAGTGCCGCTCAGAGGGAAAAATTCACGGGCAAACTGCATAACCGACTGCAACATATGGAGCGGCAAATCAGCGATATCCTGATGTTTGCCAGCGGCTCATCAGCGGGCCAGAAAACCTTTCCCCTGTCTGAGTTCATCAAAGAGTATGTCTTCACCGTGAGGAGCGAATTGCGCCAGGCAGATGTCAGTCTGTATCTGGACCTGGATGACGAGACCGCAACGACGATTCTGGGCCGACAGGATGCATTACAGGGTGTGCTGGGTAATCTGACAGACAATGCTCTGCAACACGGTGCCCACGAGATCCGGATTTCGCTCACTGGGGGGGAACGGATAAAACTGCTGTTTTCCGACAACGGTTCCGGGATTCCACTTGAATATCACAGCCAGATTTTTGACCCGTTTTTCACCACACGCAGTGATGGCACCGGGCTTGGACTCTCTGTGGCGCAGAATATCATGCTGAGTCATCAAGCAGAGATACGGCTCATCGCGAGTGAGCAGGGCGGTGCAAATTTTGAACTTGAGTTTCCCAATGCTGCCGCAATGGCAACACTTCCCGGCGTTGAGCACAATGCTGTGAAGATGCATAACCAAAAATCAACTTATCGATTCAGGAGTCTGTCATGAGTCTGTCGACGGTGCTTATTGTTGAAGATGATCCTACGCTGCGAGAAGCACTCAGCGATACACTGGAACTGGCGGGTTACCCGGTAAAAGTGACTGCTGAGGGTAATTCGGCATTGGAAATCCTGAGTCGGGAATCGGTGGGCATAGTTCTGAGTGACGTCCAGATGCGCCCCATGGACGGACACAGTCTGCTGCGACAGATCAAACAGACCTATCCGAATCTACCCGTCCTCCTGATGACCGCCTATGGCAGCATTGAAAAGGCCGTCAAGGCGATTCATGAGGGAGCGGTGGACTATCTGGTGAAACCTTTTGAAGCTGCAGTCCTGATCAATAAAGTAGCCGGCAACATACTCCCGGCCAACCAGGACAACGTAGTCGGACCTGTGGTTGAGGACCTGCGCAGCCGTGAAGTACTGGAACTGGCAAGGCGTGTGGCGCAGAGCGACGCCACAGTCATATTGAATGGTGAATCTGGTACCGGCAAAGAGGTTTTTGCGCGCTATATTCATCAGCATTCAGCAAGGCAGGATGGTCCTTTTGTAGCCATCAACTGTGCGGCCATACCTGAAAACATGCTGGAAGCTGTGCTGTTTGGCTATGAAAAGGGCGCTTTCACTGGGGCCTATCAGGCGGCGCCAGGAAAATTTGAGCAGGCCCAGGGTGGAACTCTGCTACTGGACGAGATCACGGAGATGAGCCTGCCCTTGCAGGCGAAGCTGCTGCGCGTACTTCAGGAACGGGAACTGGAGCGTCTTGGGGGCCGTAAACTGATTGCCCTGGATGTGCGGGTTCTGGCCACCACAAACAGGAATCTGCGGGAAGAAGTGTCTGCCGGCAGATTCCGCGAAGATCTGTTCTACAGGCTGAATGTATTCCCGCTGGCGTTGCCTCCGTTACGTGAAAGACCAAGAGATATTCTGCCGCTTGCCAGACATCTGTTGCAGCAGGCATTAGCCAAAGGTCAGGCGCTGCCGCGCTTCAGTCAGGGGGCGATACAGCTGCTGTTAACCCACCTCTGGCCAGGTAATGTCAGAGAACTGGATAATCTGATGCAGCGCGCCCTGATCTTATTGAACGGGGATGAGATAGACGTGGATATCCTCAGTTTTGAGGCAGACGCACCATCGATCCAGTCTTCAGTCTGCTCCCAACCAGCTTCCAGGGCGGGGCGTCTGCCGGAGGACCTCAGAACTGTGGAAGAGCAGATGATCATAGACGCCTTGAGTGAGACCAGGGGTGGACGGAGAAATGTTGCCGAAAGGCTTGGCATCAGTGAAAGAACTTTGCGCTATAAGATCGCACGCATGCGGGACGCAGGGGTTTCAATTCCAGGATAGCCCGCACTGGTATGGAATCTGCTTTATAACAAACATGAGCAACGCAGTTTTTTGGGAGTAAATGATGAGCAACATGGATATCAATCAGGTTCTTGCCCAGATGCGCGTCATGGCGGCTCAGGCCCAGAACCCGTCAGAGGCAGTGCCGGAGAATGATAAGGCGAGTTTTGCCGATCTGCTGAAACAATCGGTCGACTCGGTGAATGAAACACAGCTGGAAGCAAAACGCCTGACTACCGCATTGGAAACCGGCCAGGGTGATGTAGACCTGGCGCAGGTGATGATTGCGGTGCAGAAGTCCAGCCTCTCATTCGAGGCAATGGTTCAAGTGCGGAACAAGCTGGTTGATGCCTACAAAGATGTGATGAATATGCCGATTTGAATTCGAAGCTGTTTGTTTTTCCTTTAACAGCCACTGCGACAATGTATGAGATAAGGGTAGATCATGGCGCTTGCAACGATAAATGAGTCCAGTAAGTCCTTGGAAGTGAATCAACGCCTGCAGGATAATCCGGTCTTCAAGCAGATCGCGGTGATGGTTGGCATCGCGGCCAGTGTGGCGATCGGTGTGGCTGTCGTGCTCTGGTCGCAAACTCCCAGTTACAGTCTGCTATATGGCAATCTGGGGCAGCAGGATGCAATGGAGATTGCCCAGGCCCTGCAACAGGCTGATATTGAATATCGGGTCGATCATGCCAGCGGCGCGATCATGGTGCCAAGTTCCGATATGCAGGATGCACGGATGAAACTTGCCGGCCAGGGGTTGCCGCATAGTGAATCCATCGGTTTTGAACTGTTGCAACAGGACACTGGGTTTGGCACCAGCCGTCTGGTGGAAACCGCGCGATATCAGCGGGCGATCGAGGGCGAGCTGGCTCGTTCGATCATGACAATGGCCAATGTAGAGTCAGCCAGAGTACACCTGGCCACGCCGAAGCAGTCAGTGTTTATCCGGAACAGGAAAGTACCCAGCGCTTCAGTGGTGGTGAAACTCTATTCGGGACGTAATCTGGAGAGAGGGCAGGTCGAAGCGATTTCCCACCTGGTGGCATCCAGTGTGCCGGAACTGGAAGTGGGCAATGTTACCGTCGTGGATCACAAAGGGCGTCTGCTGAGTCGAAAAAATGACTCAAGGCAGATGACGCTCAGCACCAGTCAGTTTGAATATACCAAAGAGCTGGAAACCCATTTCAAGCAGCGTGTCGAAGATATCCTGGCCCCACTGTTGGGAAGGGATAACCTGCGTGCCGAGGTGACCGCGGAAGTTGATTTTACAGTCACCGAACAGACCAGGGAAAATTTCAATCCGGATGTTGCGGCATTGCGTTCAGAACAGGTCAACGAACAACAGAGCCGCCTGAGCGAGATTCAGGGTGTCCCGGGAGCGCTCACTAATCAACCGCCTGCGGCGGGTACGGCGCCTGAGCAGGCCGGTGGTAATGCGACGGAGGGGCAGGGCGCGCCGCTCAATTCGAGTAAAAGAGCCACGCGCAACTTTGAATTGGACAAGACCATCAGCCATACCAAACTGCCCAGTAATAGCCTGCGTCGACTCTCGGTAGCCGTGGTGGTTAATGACCGCACGGTAATGGATGCCGAGGGTAAGCCGCAGGAGATTCAGCGTACCCCAGAAGAGATCGACAGGATATCAAATCTGGTCAAGGAGGCGGTTGGTTTCAATCTCACCCGCGGAGACAGTGTGCGGGTGATCAACGAATCGTTTTTTATCCCGGCGCTTCCAGAGCCATTGCCTGAACTGGCGCTCTGGGAAGAGTCCTGGTTTTGGGACGTTATCAGACAGGCCGGCGGTGTGCTGCTGGTATTATTGCTTATCTTCGGTGTTCTGAAGCCGACCATGAGCAGACTGACCAGCCAGACGGTGGTGGCGGGCGATGAGGGTGAAGATGTCGCCGGTGGAGGAATGGCAGGTGAGGGAAAGGACGGACTTTCAGGCGAGCTGGCTGGCGCAGGAGCTGGCGGCAGTGGTTTGGGACTGGGGAGTGATGAGACCGTGCATCTGCCCGGCCCCGCGAGTTATGAGAAGACCCTGGATGCAGCGCGCAATATGATCGCGGAAGATCCAAAGCGTGTTGCACAGGTCGTAAGAAAGTGGATTGGCGAAGATGGCAGATAACGCAATCGCGCCTCCCATACAGGCCACCGAGCAAGACGGTGCGGTCGTCGCCAAGATTGGCGGCGTAGAGCGCGCAGCCATTCTCATGTTGGCATTGGGTGAGAAGGATGCTGCTGCGCTGTTGAAGCACATGGGACCGAAAGAAGTGCAGGATGTCGGTATGGCGATGACTGGACTGACCGATGTCACCACCGATCAGATGGTAGCGGTGATGCGCCATTTCGTGTCGACGCTGGAAAAACAGACAGCTCTGGGACTGGGTTCAGACGAGTATATCCGCAACATGTTGACCAGTGCCTTGGGTGAGGACAAGGCGGGTGGGGTGATCGATCGTATCCTGCTGGGGCGTAACAGCAAGGGCCTGGAACAGCTCAAATGGATGGATCCGCGGGCGATAGCCGAACTGATCCGCCTGGAACACCCACAAATTATAGCGATCGTGCTCTCCTTTCTGGAGGCGGATCAGGCTGCCCAGGTGTTGAGTCAGTTTCCGGAGCGGGTGCGCACTGATGTGGTGATGCGCATCGCCACCCTTGACGGTATCCAGCCCAACGCACTGCGAGAGCTGGATGAGATCCTGGAAAAACAGTTCTCCGGTGCGAGCAATGTAAAATCATCCAGTCTTGGGGGGGTGAAGACTGCCGCTGAAATTCTGAATCTGCTTGAAGGCACAATGGAAAGCAAGGTGATGGAGGATATTCTGGAGGCTGATGCGGATCTAGGGCAGATGCTGCAGGATAATATGTTCGTGTTCGACAACCTGATCGATGTGGATGATCGAGGGATTCAGACCTTGTTGAGAGAAGTGGCTTCCGAGCAGCTCCTGCTCGCCCTGCGCGGCGCTGATGAGGCATTGAAGGAGAAGATTTTCAAGAATATGTCGAAACGGGCCGCCGAAATGCTCAAAGATGATCTGGAAGCTGCAGCTCCGGCTAAACTCAGCGATGTGGAAGGCGCCCAGAAAGAGATTCTGCAGGTAGCGCGGCGTCTGGCGGATGCTGGTGAGATCATGCTTGGAGGTGGTGGCGATGAGTTCGTCTAAGATACTGCCTGGTGGCGCAGAAGTGAGGCATTGGCAGCTGCCTGATATGGGCCAAGCTGACAGGCCGAAAAAAGCCGTTGCTGATGTATCGCCACCCAAGACATTGCCGACTGCAGCGGAGCTTGAGGCAATCCAAAAACAGGCCTACGAAGAGGGCTATGAACAAGGCAAGCAGCAAGGGTTTGAGTTTGGTCACAGGGAGGGACTGACGAAGTCCCAGCAGGAAATGCAGGAAACTGCGGCCCGTATGGAGCAGTTACTGTCCAGCTTCTCAGAACCGTTGCGCGAACTGGACAATCAGGTGGAAAAAGAGTTGCTCGAACTGGTGATCGCCATTGTCAAGCAGCTGGTCCGACGGGAAGTGAAATCCGATCCAAATCTGATCATCGGTGTGGTGCGCGAGTCATTGTCGATCCTACCGGTCTCTTCACAAAATGTCCGGCTGTTGGTGCATCCGGAAGATGCGGATCTGATCCGCGAGGTATATGCCCTGGGGGATGCAGAGATAGGGTGGAAACTTGTCGAAGATCCTGTGATCAGTCGCGGCGGCTGCAAGGTGGTGACCAATACCTCGCAAGTCGATGCCACACTGGATTCCCGTCTCGCAAGCCTGATTGCGCCACTTTTGGCCGCCGCCCGCGTCGTCGATGACGATGCGAAACAGGTTTAAAAAATGATGGATCCAAGCGGTCTAAAAGCGGAGCGTCAGGCCATCTGGGTCGAAAGACTCCGCGAATATCGGAATCGACTGGGCGACAGCCGGGGACTGATTGTGGAGGGGCGATTGACTCGCATGGTGGGGCTGACGCTGGAGGCGATTGGCTGCCGGGCCGCGATCGGTGGACGCTGTGATGTGCTCAGCAGCAACGGTGTGCAGATCGAGGCTGAAGTCGTAGGGTTTGGCGAAGAGAGCCTCTATCTCATGCCGACTGGAGATATCCATGGTTTGGAGCAAGGCGCACGCGTGATACCCACGGGGCGTGTCTGTGAAGCGGTGGTGGGCGATCATCTGCTGGGACGGGTGATCGATGGCGCCGGTCTTCCGTTGGACAGTTTAGGGCCCATCCACACGGATGAGTGCCGTCCACTCACCGGGCAGACCTTCAATCCTCTGGCCCGAACCCCGATCCGTGAACCACTGGATGTCGGGGTACGGGCCATCAATGCGCTGTTGAGCGTAGGCAGAGGACAAAGGCTCGGGCTGTTTGCCGGTTCCGGTGTCGGCAAGAGTGTGTTGCTGGGCATGATGACCAAATACACCAATGCGGATGTCACTGTGGTGGGGCTGATTGGAGAGCGCGGCCGCGAGGTCAAGGAGTTCGTGGAAAATATCTTGGGAGAGGAGGGTATGAAGCGGGCGGTGGTAGTCGCAGTGCCAGCAGACAACCCGCCTCTGCGGCGCTTACATGGCGCGATGCTGGCTACCAGTATTGCGGAACATTTCCGAGATCAGGGTAAACAGGTCCTGCTGTTGATGGATTCATTGACCCGTTTCGCCCAGGCCCAGCGTGAAATTGCCCTGGCCATTCATGAGCCTCCGGCTACCAAGGGTTATCCGCCTTCAGTGTTTGCCAAGCTTCCGCAACTGGTCGAGCGGGCGGGTAATGGAGACAAGGGCGGCGGTTCGATTACCGCATTTTATACGGTGCTGGCGGAAGGCGATGATCAGAATGATCCCATCGCGGATGCCGCCAGGGCTATTCTGGACGGGCATATTGTACTTTCCAGGAGACTGGCGGATGCCGGCCACTATCCTGCGATCGATATTGAAACCTCAATCAGCCGTGCGATGAACGACATTACCACGCCTGGACACCAGGATGCGGCCCGCTCCTTCAAGCATATCTATTCCCTCTATCAACAGAACCGGGATCTGATCAGTGTAGGCGCCTATGAACGGGGAAGTGATGAGCAGATCGATATCGCAATTTCAGCCATGCCGGCCCTGAATCAGTTTCTCAAGCAAGACATGCAGACACCGGTTCCAATCCAGCAGAGTCTGGAGCAACTTGAACAGTTATTTCCAGAGGAACCTGCCCTCGAGGCTGAATTAATCACACCGCCAGTGGTGAACTAGGGCCTGTTAACACTATGCGGATGCCCAGCTATCGGTCATGCCGGCTAAAACTACGATGGGGAAAATCTTATGTCACCTTCAAAACGACTGAAACCCGTGCAGCGGATAGCTGAAACGAGAGAGCAGAAGGCCGCCCGGCATATGGGACTATCCCGTAAAACGCTGCATGCGGAAGAGGTGAAGCTGGGCCAGCTGAAAGGTTATCACCAGGAGTATCTGCAGCGGTTTGAAGATGCCGCCAGTAAGGGCATGAGTGCGAATCAACTTCAAGAGTATCGCGCCTTTCTCAGCAAGCTTGATGAGGCTATCAGGCATCAGGAAGGTGTGGTTGCATCGACTAAGTCCGACCATTCAACCAATCAGGACGATTGGAGAAAAAAACATACCAGGACCGAGGCGCTGAATCAGGCTGTCAAACGATTCCAGAAACAGGAGAAAGTGACGGCAGAGCGTAATGAACAGAAAGAGAGTGACGAAAGAAATCAACGCACTCCAAAGTAGAGACATTCACAGCAAGCAATGATTTAGTCTGAATCTTGAAATGGATGGCTCCATTTAAAGTCAGAAGAAAAAACTGGCGTCTTCCCTTTGGAAATTTTCTAGCAGGTTCATCGTATCCAGCATGCTGGTGAGAAAGCCGAAGCTGTTGATTCTACACAATCCGCCTAGTGAGCAACCGGCTTCGCCAAAGCTGCGGTTCTGATCCAGTCTGCTGTGGGGAGCATATAAAAGACTGGGAACGGGATCACCTGTGTGCCGGCCGGTATTGCTGTCGGTCGAATGGTCGCCGGTTATGCCTATTACAAGCTCATCTTCCAGCAATGGAGCTATCGCATCGTCAAAAGACTCCAGCAGATCCCGTTTGGCTAAAGGATTGAGGTCATGCGAACAGATATCCGGGCCCTTGACATGCAGATAGACGAGGTCATGTTCCTTGAGCGCGAGCATGGCTCGGGCGACTTTCTTGTGCAGGTCGGTGCTGGGTAGTGAAGTGAATGCCTGATCCCTTATCTGTGTATAACCGAGTAAGGCTGCCAGTCCGAGCACGGTTTTTTCACCTGCCACGACGGCAGTCTTCAATTTCAGGTGCTCGATTTTGGTATGGATCCTGGGCAGCATTCCAGGGCTGCGGCTGATAATGCCATTGGCGGGCGGTTTTCCAGAATCGATACGCGCCAGGTTGACCGGATGCCTGGAAAGACGTTCATAGACAATCTTCGTCAGCCGGTTGATGGCCAGGGCAGTGCGTACGGCGGCGGCGTCCGCTGCATCGAGCGCGCGGCATTCACGCACCCCCGTCAGATGATATTGATTCCCGGGATCGGTATCGCTGATATTGGCGGACAGCCCGGGACCTGAAAGTTTCAACACCACACGATGATGGGTTGCGGGGTGGAAAGTGGCGGTTATATTATCCCCGAGCTCGATAACGCCAAGATGGCTGGTGAGGGTGTCGGTATTTTCATCGATACGTCCAGCCCGTCGGTCAAGTATATTGAAGTGGTTGTTCGACTCCTCGAGGGTTGCGAAATTGCCGCGGATGTAAAGGCCTTCCGGGTCGTTGGCCACCCCGATACCCGCAGCCTCGACAGGTCCGCGCGCCAACTCTGCAGCGACACTCAGGGGGAGTCCGAAAAGCAGTCCTGTTGCTGTATGCGTGCTGAGTGGGAGTCCCGGCAGCATCGGGTCGACAAGCCCGGACTGTCCATTCGCGACGAGACTGTCCATGTTCGGTGTATTGGCAGCCTCCAGAGGGGTCTTTCCGCCAAACGCAGCGATGCCCCGATCACCCAGGCCATCAAGTATGACCATAATGCCTTTGTAGTACTTTATCATGGTCTAAAATCGGCCGAATATATCTTCGATATTGGCATCGAATCCTCTCGCCAAAACCTTACTGATCGAATGCATGACCCATTCAGTGGTCAGGCCCTTGTCATCATTTGTAATGATATCCATGCCACCTTTATCGGCTTCCGACAACAGATAAGATTGCAGCTCCCATATCTGTTCAAAATATGACAGATACTGGCTGCTTTCCCGATCTGGGGCAATAATACCACGTCCCTGCAAACGTTGTCTGAGCTGATCCTGCTTCAACACCCCGAGCATGACAGGCACAATAACCGCATCCGGTGCGCGGTTAAGGTGCTGCAGCAGAGCGGGAGAGACATGTATCCCTTCCAGGATCAGGGAAACCCTTTCCCGCAGAGCACGCTGAATAACCGCCTCACAAGGCACAGACACCAGCTCAGCCTGATGATTGTACCCCATGATGATCAACTCTTCGGTGGCCTTATCGTCGGCATGTCCGGGCAGGCTCTGCCAGGCATTGAACGAGGAGGTATGCAGGGTGGGAAGCAGCCTTTTCGGGATCAGCATGCGCATGACTTCGCGTAACATGTCTGTTGACTGGGTTCGTATAATGCCGAGCCTGTGCGCCACTTCTGTGGCGACGGTGCTTTTACCACAACCGGTGGTCCCGCCAATCAGTAGAATCAACGGCCGGCCGCTGCGGGTGTAATCGATCCAGATGAGATAACGCTGGGCTGCCTCCTTACCAAACTGTTTTTCCAGGATAAGGTAGGTTCTGCGTCCAATCTCATTCGATTCGATTTCAGATTTGCCGGTCTCTTCCAGTTCCCTGACAAAAGATTGTGAAACAGACTTTGCCTGTTCTATTGAGATGCCTGTGGATTCCAGAGATTGACGATGCCTTGCGGGAGAGAAGGCGCTGATATCCCCCTGGGGATTGATCACCTTGATGCGCTGCAAGGGGGATTCCGAACTTTTGTAGTTCTCCAGATATTCATGGTCATCGAGCCGGGACAATCCTTCGATCACCAGTTCGCGCAACTCTAGGGTGGTGATTTCAGACTTTGTCGACAAGCTCTGCCGGATACTGGATGCCAGTTCATAGGCATCATCAAAGGGCAATCCCGTATCGATCAGGGAACTGGTCAGGAGTCCACGTAGAAAAGGGGTGCGTGTTCCCTCAGCGGAGTCAATAATGACTATTTTACCCATGGATAGTGTTATTCCCTGACAGTCTTTTATGATCCACTGCTGATCTTTCTCACTCGTGAATGAAGAATGGAGGAAAGCATAGTGTTATCAGTGGGCCTGAATTGAATCATGGTTTGCAACTGGAGTTTTTTGAGTTGTTAGCATCCAGTATATCAAGCCTGCGGCCATTTCTGGTGGGCCATCCTCGTGTTGCGTCTTGCTGCATGCTTATTGAAGAGAAACCCAATGCAGAGCAATGGATCAGAGCTCTTCGGAATGCCGTGCATGACTGAAAGATCAGCCCTGAGCGATGTTCTGCAACTCCGCTTTTGATTTCATGAATTCGACGTTCAGTTGAGTCGCCAGTGTTTTCAGGTCTTCAGTTTCGACTGATTTTGCCTGCTCCTCAAGTATCGACCCAAGGTTTGCCAGCTGGATTGCACCCACATTGTTCGCTGCCGATTTTATGCTGTGGAAGATCCTTAGCAGCCACTCTGGGTTATGCTGTTCTAACGCATCTTCCAACTCAAGCAGCAATCCCTCGACGCTCATGTTGAATGCGGGAATCAATTCAACAAACTCTTCACCCAGCATGCTCTTCATTTTATTGAGCTGCGAATGATCGATAATGGTGTTTGAAGGATTTGCAGTGTTGATCGGACTCTTGGCTGATTGTGGCAGATCAGTACTGACATAAGCGAGGCCTCTTTTATCGATCAGCCAGTTGTCCAGCACTGAGATGAGACTATTTCTGTCAAATGGTTTAGATAGAAAATCATCCATGCCGCTGGAGATGCACTTATTTCGATCAGTCGTCGAATTGTTGGCCGTCAAGGCGATTATGGGTATATGTCTAGCGTTTTTCTGCGTTAGATCCCGGATTGCTTGCGTGGCCGCATAGCCATTCATCTCTGGCATCAGACAATCCATGAGGATCAGGTCATATTCCACTGCTTGATGTTTCTCCAGTGCTATCCGTCCGTTTTCGGCAATATCTACCTCCAGGCCAAGTCGTTTTAGCATAGCGCTGGCCACCATCTGATTTGCAGGGATATCCTCGGCAAGCAGAATCTTTCCCTGATAGGTGTGTACTTGTTCATCCTGTTCGGCGATTTGGGATTCTTCAATCTGATGGCGGGTGATAATCGTGTTTAATGTTGTGTTCGCAACCGGTGAAGAAACCACTGCCTCGATGGTCTTGTACAATACCTGTGCCGGCACTGGTTTCACCAGATATGCCGCAAATCCCAATGCCTCAAAATGTTTTGCATCCCCTTTTTGACCTGAGGCGGTCAGCAGCACCAGAGGTGTTTTACGGTAAGCCCCGATGCTTCTGATTTTGTTTAGCAGCTGTTCTCCATCTTGTTCTGGTGTCTTCTGGTCCAGCAGCATGACGTGGTAAAACTGCTTTTTATCCAGGGAGCGTTGCAGTTTTTCAAGGGCGACCTGCATGGAGTCCGCCAAATCCGCCTGGATACCATACAGACTGAGCTGTTTATCAAAGACAGTCAGATTAGTCGGATTACTGTCGACTATTAAAGCTGAGAGATTGTTGAGCGTGATCTCTGGCAGCAGTTGGGGTTGGCTGCTGAGAGGTAAAACGATCTTGATCCAGAATGTAGACCCTGCTTCGGGTTTGCTCTCCACGCCGATTGAGCCGCCCATCAGTTCAATCAACTGTTTACAGATTGCCAGTCCCAGTCCTGTGCCCCCAAACCGGCGGGTCGTTGAGCTATCGGCCTGACTGAACGATTGAAACAGTTTTCGTTGCTGTTCGTCGGAAATTCCAATTCCTGTATCCTGCACTTGAAGACAGATCATCGCCTGGTTGTCGTTGGTACTGGTTACCTCCGCTTTTATCAGGATATGTCCATGCTCAGTAAATTTGATGGCGTTACTGATCATGTTTGCCATGATCTGGCGAAATCGGCCTGCATCCCCCACAATCTGATGCGGTCTGCCTGGGGGATAGTCGATGATCAGTTCCAGGCCCTTGCGAAGCGCATTATTCGATAGCAGTCTGACGACGTCATGCAGCAATTTTTCGAGATCAAAGGGTATGGGTTCGAGTTCAATCTTGCCCGCTTCGCCCTTGGAAAAGTCGAGGATATCATCGATGATTCTGAGAAGTGATTTTCCAGACTGGCTGATCACGTCGACAAACTCGCGCTGATCGGAATCCAGTTCTGTGTCTGACAGCAGCTCTGCCATGCCGAGTACGCCATTCATCGGCGTCCTTATTTCGTGGCTCATCACGGCAAGAAATTCTGCTTTAGCCTTGGCCGCAGACTCCGCCTGGTCTTTCGCAGCTACCAGATCTTTTTCCATTTCAACGCGCTTTGAGATGTCCCGCATCACCATCGAGAAATACTGCTCTCCCTCTTTTGTGGCTTGATGAAGCAGGATCAGCTGATCCACAGTCAGGATCTCGCCTTCCACCGTAATTAACTGTGTTTCCCCGCTCCAGATTTTGTTTATGTAGGCGGTGGGTATGCCATCATTGAGTAACTGTTCTATTTCCGAGGCGGGAAACATTCCGGCAAGACTTTTGTTGTCGAGCTCCTGATCGACTGCAAACCCCATGATTTTCCGACCTGCATCATTGATAAAGAGAATATCTCCCTGGAGGTTGAAGATGGCGATAAAATCGATGGTGTTTTGAATGATATCCACCAGACGCTGCTGATATTCCATGAATGCAGTACGCTCGGTCATATCCATGACAAACGATGAAATGTTGGTTAAATTGTTGTTTCTGTCCCTGATAGGAGAAATGTGCCATTCGCTGATCAGGTTCTTGCCATTTTTGTTTATGCTGTCATGGGAAAAAGTTGTGGGCCCATCATTGGAAAACAGTTCTCCCCATTGAATATCGTTTTGTGTGCTTTCTGATGACTGGAATGGCACCGATATCAGTTCATGGATAGGTTGTCCTATGGCTTCATCGCGAAGAATTCCAAACAGTCTCTCGGCTGCCGGGTTCCATTCAGTGATCATCCCATTCAGTTCCCACTCGATGGAAGCCAGTGGCGTATTATCGATCTTATTGGTGAGCATATATCGAGAGTCGTTCAGATTTTCACTGTGTGAGATGTTTTCGAGATGAAGTGAGATATTGCGCTCGATTGTTTGGTTCATCAGACGGGCATGATGTACCAGAAACAAGGTCATCAGAGTCAGCATAATTCCGGTTACCAGGCTCTCTTGCCATGCAAAATACTGCAGGCTAACCGGCGTCATGGCGAAAATCATAAACCCGGCTACGGATTTGATGGATGCTATCTGTGAGGAAAGCCCACCAATTGCAACGCCCGTCAAAACGAATCCGAGCAATATTTGGTTGATATGATCACTTTTATCAAAGAGAAAAATTGCGCCACTGCCCCAGGCGATCCCAGAAATCCAGCTTCCCCATATGAATAAGCGGTTCCAGCCCTCGGGTGATTTGGTTACGCAGCTTGTTTTGAATCGTCTGTAATTGAATAGACGGAAAAACATCCCCCCGTTTACCAGCAAAAACCAGATGATCAGGGAGGAGCTGTTGGCTGTCTCGTGGAAAAGTAGCAGCGATAAAATACTCGTAATAACAGTAACATAGAATGTATTTGGGATGTTTTGATAAAGCAGTTCGTTGGTCTGTTGCAGCAGCGCCGTATTGAACTCAGGCCTGCCTGGGGGATTATCTGACCAGGTACGATTATTTGTGCTCGTATGAGTCAAACTTGCTTATCCTTTTTCCCGGATTGAGACATCATTTATTAACCCACTGATAGAGTGCTTCCGCCTTGTTGCCTGGTGCGAAATAACGGAAAGATTCACAGAGATTCTCCACCAGCATAATCCCGCGGCCACTGAATGCCTGTGCATTCGCTGGGCGGCTGGGTCTGTTTTTAAAATCGAAGCCACTTCCACTATCTTCAATCTGGATACGAATGAAGCCACCATGCTCCAAGGGGTGTACACGCAGACCGATGCGGATATGCCCGTCGATGGCCTTTTTCAGAAGTTCTTCGCGCACTTCAAAATAATGGACAAATCCATCCGTGCCCTGTTTGAGTTTCGAGTCTAAATTCAGCACGCCATGGTCCAGGGCATTGGCAAATAATTCGGTGAGAATCGTGAACAGCGGGCGGTGATGTTCCTTGAGATTGGCACTCTCCTGCAGGGTGTTTATGAGCATCGGCACCGGGTCTGCCTGACGTAATTGATTGCCGCGCAGAGTCACCTGAATCTCAACACTGTCGGATTCCGTATCGAATTCGGTTTCCGTGGCGTCATGCAGCCCCTTTTTGGCGATGTTCTCTGTATCCCAGGCGGGCAGCAGCTGAGGTATGAGCGGAATTTCCACCAGACTGATATCATCATCCTGTTCCGCTTCCTGGCAGTACTCGTCAAGCGCGATTCCAACTCCCTCCAGCACATATTCAAATCCGGTGCTCTCCTTGATTGAGTTTCTGAATCTGTTGATGCCGAAATATTCACCGTGCCGATTGCGTGCCTCTGTCACACCGTCGGTGGCCAGTAATACACGGTCATTACGATTAACCTGGAAATACTGCACACAATCGCTCAGCTCGAACTCGGTGGTAATTCCCAAGGGTAGGGTATTGGAGATAATCGTGTGTTTGATTTCACGGGTTTCACCATCCAGCACAAAGCAATCGGGCATGCCGCAATTGAATGCGAGGATACGATCCAGTTTATTGGAGACCCTTATAAACTGGGCGGCAAGAAACATCCCTGTAGGCAGGAGATTGTGGAGTTTGTTGTTGATGGCGCGCAAGATCTGCTGGGGTGAAAATCCCTTTGCCGTCATGGTGCGGAAGACCTCCGAGGCCGGCAACGCGCCCAGCGCCGAGGCCAGACCATGACCGGTAAAATCCCCCAGCATGACGTGCAGATCTCTGGTTGGAGAGAACGCTGTCAGCATCACATCGCCACTGAAGACACTGGCGGGCCTGAGCAGGCTGCGGATCTGTTCCAGCGCCACGTTGCCGGCCACTACCGCGCCACTGAAGACCTGCTCGGCGATCTCCTCATCCCGCTGCATCCGGCTGTAGAGAGTGCGAATGTCCTTGTGCAGTCCCTGGATCCGCTCCATGGATTTCACTTTTGCCGAAAGCAGGGTATGACTGTATGGTTTGATCAGGAAGTCATCTCCCCCCACTTCGATACAGCGTGACAGTGACGCTTCGTCTGTCATCGCAGTGAGGAAGATCACCGGAATGAAATGGTCGCCGGCCAGTTGTTTGATCTTGGTGGTTGCCTCATAGCCGTCAAGAATCGGCATCATGACATCCATCAGGACAATATCAGGACGGTGTTGTTGAAAAAGCTCCACCGCCTGAGCCCCGTTCTCAGCCTGAATTACGTCATAACCCAATTTCTTGATCAATACTTTAAGAATCACCCGGTTGGAGAGTTCATCATCAGCAATCAAGGCTAAGCGGTTGGATAATAGTTGTGAGGATACAGCGTGATTCATCTGCCAATACCTTGAAAATGTTATCTTAATGCTAGACAGGCGCCTCTATTTAGCGGCAACCTTGCTGTATCCTGAATCGTTTTTTTCGGATAGCTGGGCTGTCGATATGCACAGTAAAAGAGTTGGATGCCAAGGTAAGCCGCTGATGAAGAACGATAAATTGCTTGAAATAGGGTATCTCGGGGAAACCATTGTGGTTCTCAGTCTCACTGGTGACTGGACCTTGCATGGGGAATCTGTCAGCTGGCCTGAGTTCGTGCAGAAACTGGACGGCCCACAGCAGCGTTTGCAGGAAATCAGCGTTACCTGCAATCAGCCGTTCAACTGGGACAGCCGCCTGCTGACCTTTCTACGCAAACTCGATGCATACGCGGAGTCGAACAAAATCAGACTTGTTACCGATGGTTTGCCCGAGGGGGCACAGAAATTGTTGCAGCTCTCACAGGCGGTTCCGGAAAGGCTTGGCGCGCACCGCAATCCGCTGCGGACCTCCATCCTCACGCAATTGGGGGAGAGGGTCCTGGATGTTCTCCAGGAAGCGAGAACTTTTACCCGTTTTGTCGGAGAGTGGATGATTGCTGTGGGGCGGCTTGTGACAGGCCGGGCGCGTTTCAGAAAATCAGACTTCTTGCTTTTTCTGCAGTCGGCGGGGGCGGATGCGCTGCCTATCGTCAGCCTGATCTCTATTCTGGTGGGGGCCGTGCTGGCCTTTGTAGGCGCCGTGCAACTGCAGATGTTTGGCGCCGAAGTCTATGTCGCAAATCTCGTGGCATTAGGCACGGTGAGGGAGATGGGCGCCATGATGACCGCTATTATCATGGCGGGCCGCACCGGATCCGCCTATGCGGCCCAACTGGGGACTATGCAGGTGAATGAAGAGATCGACGCCTTGAAGACCCTGGGTATCTCTCCCATGGAGTTTCTGGTGCTGCCGCGTTCACTGGCCCTGCTTATCATGCTGCCACTGCTTTGTCTGTGGGCCGATGCCTTGGGCATTCTGGGTGGCCTCATCGTGGGAGTCACGTTGCTCGATATCTCGCTCCTTGAGTACCTGGTGCAGAGCCAGCAGTCGATCACGCTGACCGATATTTCAATCGGCATCATTAAAAGCGTAATCTTTGCCGGCGTAATCTCACTCTCCGGGTGTCTGCGTGGGTTGCAGAGTGGCCGCAACTCATCGGCAGTGGGTAACGCCACCACATCAGCCATGGTCACTGCAATTCTGCTGATTGTGATATGGGACGCACTGACCACCCTGATATTTAACCGACTGGGAATATGAGATGAGCGAGCCTCCCGGGAAACAGCAGGTTTCCGTACATGTTCAGGTTGAAGACCTGACCATGAGCTATGGGGATTTTCTGATTCAACGGGATCTGAACTTCTCCATTATGCGGGGTGATATCTTTATCATTATGGGAGGGAGCGGTTGTGGAAAGAGCACTCTGCTGCGCCACCTGATTGGACTCATCAAGCCGGCATCTGGACATATACGCTATGCAGGCGAACTGTTCTGGGAGATGGATGAGCCGGCGCGTATCGCGCTGATGCGCAGAATCGGCGTGCTTTATCAAGGTGGCGCACTCTGGACGGCAATGACTTTGTCGGATAACGTGGCGCTGCCTTTGCAGATGTATACTGATCTTTCGCGCATGGAAATTGCTGAATTGGTATCCTATAAACTCTCACTGGTTGGGCTTGCCGGCTTTGAGGATTACTTTCCCGCTGAGATCAGCGGCGGCATGCAGAAACGGGCAGGCCTGGCCCGCGCGATGGCGCTGGATCCTGAAATTCTCTTTTTTGATGAGCCGTCCGCAGGCCTGGACCCGGTCAGCGCCAGAATGCTCGATGATCTGATTCTGGAGTTGAGCCAAAGTCTGGGAACCACGGTGGTGGTGGTGACGCATGAGCTGGCCAGTATCTTTGCGATCGGCAATAACTCCGTGTTTCTCGATTCGGAGGCAAAGACGATGATTGCGCAGGGTGATCCGAAGTCCCTGCTGCAACAAACCAAGGATCCAAGGGTGCGGCGTTTTCTGACCCGTGGTGAAGAAGCATGAATGAGATCGATTGATTGAGGTAGCCGTTGTCAATGCAAATCAGAGCCAATCCCACGATTATCGGGCTGTTCGTCCTGAGTTCATTGTTGCTGGGGATTGCCGCGATCTTCTATCTGGGGGGCGATATGCTCACGGATCGCTCATCGAAAATGATCCTCTACTTCGAAGGTGATGTCAGGGGGCTGCAGGTAGGATCACCGGTAACGCTCAGAGGCGTCAAGGTCGGACAGGTGGAAGCCATGTCCATCTCCTATAACAAAAAGGATCAAACCTTCTCCATCCCGGTCATCATCAGTATCGATCAGGTCAAATTGGGCTTTAAACGCAAATACGAAGGGAAGCGGGGAAAGGAGCTGCTGGACAGCATGATAGAGCAGGGGCTGCGGGCAAAGATCTACTCCCAGAGCCTGGTAACCGGCAAGATGGAGGTGGAATTGACCTATCAGCCAGACACGCCGGTGCGGCTGATGAGCAACACCACCGAGTATCCGGAGATTCCAACCATCCCCTCCAATATGGAGAAATTCTCCAGCGCGCTGGAGGAGTTGCCGCTGGAACGCATGGTCAGACGGGGGTCGGAGATTCTGGATAGCATCGACAAGGTGTTGAGTGAATCAGATATCACCAAACTTCTGAACGAGATGGCGCAGGTGATTCACCGACTGGACAGTATCACCGCAGACCTGGAAACAACGATTCCGCAACTGACTTCAGGCAGTCTGGAGGCAGTCAATGAATCTCACAGGATGGTGTATGAACTGAAAACGAATCTTGCTCCCCTGACCAAAGAGTGGACCGGCCTGGCGAAGGATTCGAGAAGGCTGATTGGCAACATGGATGGCCAGCTGTCCCATGCCTTGCGGCGCTGGGATGAGACCCTGGCGACGGGTGAGTCAGCGTTTGAGGGTGTGCAGGCGAGCGCTGCCTCAGCCAATGAGTTTTTACGCAATGACTCGCCGCTGCAGACAGAGCTTGTCAAGGCCCTGCGGGAACTCTCTGCGTCGGCACGTTCGATCCGCATCATGTCTGAGTATCTTGAACGTCATCCGGAAGCCCTGTTGAGAGGAAAACAATGATGCTGAAATATTTAGTGCGGCTGGCGCCATGGGCGATCTCAGCAGCTTTAATCCTGCTGGCAGGTTGTGTCAGTCCGAATGCACAGCAGACCCGCTTCTACCGCCTCAATCCTGAGCCGGGATCGGTTGTCGCGCTCAGCCAAGGGGAGAGAACCGTTCTCCAGCCAAAGGTCGGCCTGGGTCCCGTGCATCTGGCCAATTACCTTGACCGGCCGCAACTCATCAGCCGTATCGGCCCCTATCGACTGATTCTCAATGACTTTGAACATTGGGCAGGGTCGCTGCAGGATAATATTACCCTGGGGCTTGCGGATTCACTGGATGCGCGCCTGGGGGGGGATGCCGTGATTGCTTATCCCTGGCATGGCGCTGTCCGGCCGAGCTATGAGCTTGTGCTGGATTTCAGCCGCTTCGATGCAGAAGCGGGCCAGTTCGTACTGAAGGCGAGATGGACCCTGCTGAAGGATCGTGGTGATAAGCTGTTGGGCGCCCACCAGGTGGAGATTCTGGAGCCGATGAGTGGCGCAGGTCCGGAAGCTCTGGTGGAGGCCGCCAGCAAGGCTCTGGATCGGCTGGCTGAACAGCTTGCCGCTGTCATAGGCCGCTATCCTTAGCTGTTGACTCCGGAATGGCCGGTTAGGGTGCTGACTGAGGCGATGGGGTTGCTGCAGGCTCAGGGTCAGTGAGCGGCGTTGCTGATTGATCGTCTGCTGGCGGCGGCGAATCCAGGTCAGAGTCGTCAGGCGCTGCAGATTCAACTGCAACAGTCTTGGCCGGTTGAAATTTAGAGGCCAGCACCAGGACCCCGATAACGGGATGATCCAGATAGTGCAATTTTCCACTGCGCATGCGTCGTTGTGCCTGCAGACGATAGGTTTGGTATGCAGGACCCAATGACCTCAGCCCTGTCTGCCCCGGTGATGGTTCGTCCATCACAGAACGGCGCAGCAGGAGGTCGGTTTCCAGGTGCAGGTAACGTTTGACACCAACCTTCAGAGTGCCTTCAATCTTGGGCCGATCCTTGACTCGATTGCGGGCGTCCGGTCTATCCATCATTTCGATATACAGTTGTTGCGCTCTATCCGGATGCACCATCTGTTGACGCCAGGCCAGATGTACATGGGGACGGAAGTTGCGTGACCGTCTGAGACGCTGTGTCAGCTCGGTCAGTTGCCAGGCGGATCTGGGGAGTGCTGCATATGCGACTGGCTCAGATTCGTTATCCGCCCCAGCCCTGGCGCTGATCCGCATCGGCCTGGCGTCCAGCAGGGAAGGCGTACCCGGATCTTCGGGCCAGACTTCCGTGCTGCCTGCGCCTTTGGCAATGCGCTCAAAGATGATGATCTCGAATTGATACCAGGGTGCGTCGGCCCTCGCCAGCGTGTGTGAGCAGGGGGTGAGGATCAGCAGGATCGCGAAAATTATCCAGTGAGGGTGTCTCTTGCGCACGATTATGGCCTTTTGATTGGAAGTTGCATTTTCATCCCGGAGGATATCTGCAGATAACTCTGCTATCAGTTTATCAGGGTGTCCAGCAGAGCGTGCATCTTTGTGACCCGCTGCTCGGGAAGTTCCAGGTCAGTCAGATAGCGTAACCTGTTTCCGCCGTCCATCCTGTAGGTGTTCGGCTGGCTCTGGATCAGATTGATCAGCTTCATCGGATCAAGCCTGGGTTGCTCCTCGAACAGCAGACGGGCGCCTTTGGGGCCTGCCTCGATCTTGCGGATGCCGATGGGATGGGCGCGCAGTTTCAACTCGGTGATGGCGATCAGATTCTTGGCGGGCTCGGGCAGCAGCCCAAAGCGGTCGATCATCTCCACCTGCAGCTCCCGCAATTCATCCTTGTCCCTGGCGCTGGCGATACGCTTGTAAAGCACCAGGCGACTGTGTACATCCGGCAGGTAGTCCTCAGGCAGCAGGGCAGGGATGTTCAATTCAATCTCGGTGCCGTGGTCCAGAGGACGATCCAGCTCCGGTTGGCGACCGGCCTTGAGGGCCTCGACCGCCCGCTCCAGCAGGTCGGTATACAGGGAAAAGCCGATTTCGTTGATCTGGCCGCTCTGCTCGGCGCCCAGCAGTTCACCGGCCCCACGGATCTCCATGTCGTGCGTGGCGAGGGTGAAACCAGCGCCAAGATCTTCCAATGATTCAATGGCTTCCAGACGTTTTTTTGCGTCATCTGTCATGTTGTTTGGCGGCGGCGTCAGCAGATAGGCGTAGGCCCGGTGGTGGGATCGTCCGACCCGGCCGCGGATCTGATGCAGCTGTGCGAGCCCCAGTTTGTCAGCCCGGTTGATAATCATCGTGTTGGCGCTGGGCACGTCGATGCCGCTCTCCACAATGGTGGTGCAGACCAGCAGATTGAAGCGCTGGTGGTAGAAGTCCCGCATGATGCCCTCCAGCTGGCGCTCCCGCATCTGCCCGTGGGCCACCTGCAGGCGGATGCCGGGCAACAGGTCCTCCAAGCGTTGCGCCATGTTCTCGATGGTGCTCACCTCGTTGTGCAGGAAGTAGATCTGCCCCCCGCGTTTGAGTTCGCGCTGGCAGGCTTCGGTGATCAGAGCTGTCGTTCCACTGGCTGATGAAGGTCTTTACCGGGTGGCGCAGGGCCGGTGGCGTTGCGATCACCGACAGGTCGCGCATCCCCGACATGGCCATGTTGAGGGTGCGGGGGATCGGCGTGGCGGTGAGGGTGAGCAGGTCCACTTCGCTGCGCAGGGCCTTCAGCTTCTCCTTGTGGCGCACCCCGAAGCGGTGTTCCTCGTCGATGATGACCAGCCCCAGGTTTTTGAATTTAACGGTTTCCGAGAGCAGCTTATGGGTGCCGATCACAATATCTATGGTGCCGCCGTTCAAGCCATCAATGACCTTCTGTTGCTGTTTTGCGGTGCGGAAGCGGGACAGGCTTTCCACCTGCACCGGCCAGTCGGCAAAACGGTCGGCGAAGTTCTGGAAATGCTGCTGTGCGAGCAGGGTGGTGGGCACCAGCACCGCCACCTGTCTGTTGCCCTGGGTGGCCATGAAGGCGGCGCGCATCGCCACCTCGGTCTTGCCGAAACCCACATCGCCGCATACCACCCGGTCCATGGGCTGGTGTGAGGCCATGTCCGCCAGCACCGCCTCGATGGTCTGCTGCTGGTCGGGGGTCTCCTCAAACTCGAAGGAGGCGGCGAAGGCCCGATATTCATCTCCGGCTTGCGGAAAGGCGATGCCCTGGCGGGCGGCGCGGCGGGCGTAGATCTCCAGCAGTTCCGCCGCCACGTCCCGCACCTGCTTGGCCGCCTTGCGTTTGAGTTTCTCCCACTGCTCGCCGCCGAGCCGGTGCAGGGGGGCGTTGTCAGGGGAGGCTCCGGCGTAGCGGCTGATCAGATGCAGGGATGCCACCGGGACATACAGCTTGTCGCCCCGGGCGTACTCCAGGGTCAGGAACTCGGTGGTCATGCCGCCCACTTCCAGTGTCTGCAGCCCCAGGTAGCGTCCCACGCCATGGTCCTCATGCACCACGGGAGCGCCGATATTCAGCTCGGTGAGATTGCGGACGATCTGGTCCGGGTCCTGGCTGACCTTGCGCCGGCGGCGTTCCTGGCGCACCCGCTCGCCGTACAGCTGGGTCTCGGTCAGGATGACGATACCGGCCTGTTTCAACCACAGGCCCTGCTCCATGGGGGCGACGCAGAGTCCGATCGGGCTGTCGCCGGAGGCGAACTCCCGCCAATGTCTAACGACTTTGGGATTGATCCCCAGATCACGCAAGGTTCCCAGCAGAATTTCACGTCTCCCGGCGCCCTCGGCAATGAACAGAATGCGCAGCTCATGGGCGGCTATGAAATCCTGCAGCGCCTGAGCAGGACGCTGGGCGCGGGCTTGAAATGCCACAGGGGGCGGCAGGCTGGTGTCGAAATTGAAATACCCGGCAAAACCTTTGGCGCGTTTGGGGATCTCATTGCGCTGAAGGCAACGGAGATCCCCTGTTTCAGCTGGGCGAACAATTCATCGACCGGCAGATAGATCTCTCTGGGAGGCAGCAGGGGACGCTCCAGGTCATAACGGCGCTCCTCATATCTGGCTTCGACCTGCCGGTAAAATTCGTCGGCATTCTCCCGAATGCCCTCGAAGTGGATGATCAGTCTGTTCTCGGGCAGGTAGCTGAAGAGGGTGGCTGTCTCTTCGTAAAACAGTGGCAGATAATATTCCAGGCCGTTTGGCGCCCGGCCTTCAGAAACGTCCTGGTAGATCAGGCTGCGTTGCAGGTCCCCTTCGAACTGGCTGCGATAGTTGCGCCGGAAGCGGGTGATGCCATCTTCATTGAGGGGGAACTCACGGGCTGGAAGCATACGAATCCGGGTAATCTTCTCCTGCGAGCGCTGGGTTTCCGGATCGAAGGTGCGGATGCTGTCCACCTCATCATCGAACAGGTCGATGCGATAGGGTTCCGGCTTCCCATCGGGAAGATGTCCAGCAGCGAGCCCCTGACGGCGAACTCGCCATGCGAGAGCACCTGTGAGACACACTGGTAGCCGCTCCTTTCCAGGGAGTGTCGTGTCTGATCCAGATCCAGACGTTGGCCGTTTTCCACCACCAGGGCATGACTGTCAAGAAACGACCGGGGCGGCAGACGCTGCATCAGGCTGGAGACAGGCGTGATCAGAATGCCGCGCTGCAGGCTGGGCAGCTGATAGAGGGTCAACAGGCGTTGGGATATCAACTCGGGCAGTGGAGAAAAGACATCGTAGGGCAGGGTTTCCCAGTCCGGAAAACTGATCACGGCCTGGTTGTCGCCCAGGAAAAACTTCAGTTCACCCTCGAGTCGGGTGGCGCTCTGCACATCCTCGGTGACAATCAGTATCAGTCCGGAAAATGAATCAGCGGCTGCAGCAATGGCGAGTGATGAGCTGCACCCATAGAGTTGCCCCCATTGCAGGCGTTCCTCCGGTTGCTGGGGCAGGGGGGGCTGAAACGCTGATTTTACCTTGTCAGGCTGGATGGTCATGTTGAGTGGAGGTACGGCAAAAGTCGGAATTCTCTCACAACTCCGTTCTCAGGTCAGGCGCAGCGATGCTTAGAGTGCTGCTATGAAGGAGGTAAAATTTTATTATGAATCAAAGAACTGAATAAGATATTGTGTTCCAGTATCTGATCCAACCCTGGCCAATATATCACTATTTATAATGAAATCATTATCTTACTTTCTACTGATGATGCTGTTTATCAGTCATCTGCCTAGCGTCGCTCAGGCTGGCGATGCAGAACTGAGTCAACTCAGCGAGACCGGCAATTGCCCGGGGTGCGATCTGTCCGGCGCGGACCTGAGGGGTATGAAATTATCCCACGCCAACCTCCGCGATGCCGACCTCAGTGGAGCTGATCTGCGTGGCGCGGATATCAGCTGGGCAATCCTGTATCAAGCAAATCTGCAAAACGCCAATTTAACGGACGCCAGGATGGATTCGGCAAGTCTGGGGCGCGCCAATCTGTCCGGCGCTGTGTTGAAAGGGCAGCAACTCCCGCGCGGAAGATTCAGTAAGGCAGATTTGAGTGGCGCTGATCTGAGCGGTGCGAATCTGCGGGAGGCGAATCTGGAGGGGGCCAGTCTCGCACGGACTGACCTCTCCGGGGCCGATCTCACTGCGGCCTCTCTGGTCAATGCAGATCTGACAGAAACAAATCTGCAGGCTGCCCAGCTGGCACAGGCAAGCATGAGGGGGCTGGATCTAAGGCGGGTAATGTCTCTATCCGGTGCAGGGTTGAAGGGTGTCGATCTGCGCAAGGCTAATCTGTCAGGGCTGGACCTGAGCGCACTGGACATGAGCGGCAGCCGCTTGATGGGAGCGGATTTCTCCGCAACTAAGCTCAGGGGAGCGGTGCTGCGTGATGCTGAGATGAAAAAGGTATTGCTGATCGAGGCAGATTTGAGCGCTGCAGATATGGAGAATACTCGCCTGGAAGGTGCGAAATTACAGGGTGCAAACTTGCTGGGTGCAAACCTTGTCGGGGTGACACTGAACGGAAACCTGATTGAGATCGATTTTTCTGGCGCCTACCTGTCCAGGGCGTCATTGGCCGGGGCCAATCTGAAGGGGGCAAAATTTCGTGGCAGTCGACTTGAATATGTCGATTTTGAGGCGGCAAACCTGTATGGCGCAGACTTTTCCAATGCTACGTTGTTGCGTTGTAATCTGCGCAAGGCCAACCTGCGTGAGAGCAATTTCAGTGGTGTGGATCTGACCGGCAATCTGCTGGACGATGCGATCGGTTTAAGCATGCCAAGGGCTGTGAAGCCTGCGACCGACTGACGCAGTTGGTCAGATAATGTTGCTGATAGCTTTATAGAGCCGTAAGGGTGAGGCGGCTCTGAGTCTACTGAAAGGAGTGCCTGGTCTCTTTGTTGGAGTCATCGAGGCAGATATAGATGCACAGTGCATACTGCTCAGCTGGTTGCTCACCCCTCATGAGTTGCCAGTTTCAGCAGGTTTTTCTGCCAGCAATTATTCCTGGGGTTTTCAACATAATTTAAAAAAATGCGGGTTAATTTTCCTATACTCTTGTTTGTGCATGGCTCTGGGCATCTGCTTGCCCAGAGCCATCGGGCCACTTGGAGGCCAAATGGACATTCACACAACAGGAGGATTTAGCATGATGAAACTGAAACACCGCGCCATCACCCTTTTCATATGGCTGCTGTTCGCCACCGGAGGATCGGCTCAGGCAGGATTCAGCAACGCATATATCATGGGTGACAGTCTGTCAGACGCAGGAAACCTGGCCTCACTGCCTGGGTTCGAATTTCTACTTACGCAGCCTTATGACGACGGCTTCAGCAACGGCCCACGTGCCGTAGAAATCCTGGCGGGGTATCTTGGCTTGTCTGCCGACCCGTCCCTGCATCTGGTCGGTCCGACAGTTGGCACGAACTACGCCGTCGCAGGTGCGCGTGCCGCAGGTGATGATTTTATCGACCTAGGTGCGCAGCTCGGCGTGTTGTTGTACGACCAGGCAGGCAGTGTGCCCTCCGATGCCCTGTATGTCGTGTTCATAGGGTCGAATGACATTCGAGATGCCCGCGATGCCCATGATATGGAGTCTGCCCACGCCATCATCGCCAACGCAGCACACGCCATCGAACAAGCAGTCCGCACCCTCCTGCAAGCAGGCGCGGAGGCCATTTTGGTCGCCAACGCTCCGGATATCGGGCTCCTGCCGGAAACACGCATGCTAGCCGAGCTGAGCGGCGACAGGCGGCTCGTCCGCCAGACCACCAGATTGACCCGAGACTTCAATCGGCAGCTTGCCATGCGCCTGCGGGGAGTCGAACGAGATATGGATACAGACCTCGTGGAGTTTGATCTTTTCAGCTCATTCCAGTTTGTCATGTCCAATAACGATGCCCTTAGATTCACCAACACCACGGATGCCTGCTTTAGCAGCGTAACGTTTACCTTTGATCCGGATTGCCTCGACGGAGATGCCTTCGACAGCTTCATTTTTTTCGACGAGATTCACCCAACGGCCAGAATGCACGAACGTGCGGGCAGGGCCTTATATTCTGTCGTACCGGAACCAGCCGAGTCAGCCAATTGATCAGATAACCTGCGGTGTGAACTTTGAGAAAGATGGTTTGACGGAAAATGCGTCTGGCAGGGTGGAAGCTCCAATTGGGTGATTGCAGCACCAATGGGTCTATAAAAGTGAAGTGTAAAATCTGGCCAGACGGGTAGTCTCAGGGTTTCATGCTGGGTTTGGTACTATTTATCATTATAAAAGGGAGATCTGACAGTGTCGGACCTCCCTTTTCCTGATTATTTCTACAGAATTCTTGCGGGTCGGTTACAGGTTATTCATCAGGTTAAAAACTGATTGTTTATGATTACTGTACGCTCCCGAAGGATCTGTCGATAGCGCCCGCGGGTATTGGCAAACCCGCCAGATAACAGCCTTGAGCGACAGGGCCGCCAGGAAAGAGCACATAAAGATACTTCATGCCGCCTCTGACGTGGAATCTCTCATCCAGCGCGTCATGTAGTTCTCGCACATTCAGATCGGGTTTATCGTGTTTGGTAAAATACTCCTGTAGTGCGCTCAATACTTCCAGATGATCGCTGCTCAACTCCAGACCTGCTTCATGGGCCATGCGCTCAGCCTCGTCTTCACTCCAATCCAAGGGAGCAAAAGGGTAGCCGGGAACACCTTCGCCTGGATGGGCAAAATGGACGGTTTCAGTCATCAGTTCCTCTCCTCTGTCTAAAGTGGTGAAATTAAGCTGTCAGCCATATCAGGATGGTATAACCAACCAAAATACTGAGTTATGTACTGTAACTATAGACGCTTTTTTTAGGAGCTGCGGTGTTTATGTGGGAAATTTTATCAGTGACTTAATTGCAGTTACGCGTCAGCCTGTCAGTTAACGGACAGAGCAAAAAAAAGACGCCGCAAAAGCGGCGTCCAATTGCCTGTTCAAAGCAATTTATTGATTTTGTTATCAGGTAAACATGTCTGAGGTGATGTTCTTGAACCAGCTGACAGCGTACTGCGCTTCGACGGCGCGGGTTGCGTCATTTGCATCCATCGGCGACAGTCCGCCAGCGCCCTCGACACCGGCAATTTTGCCATCCACCAGTTGATAGACCGCTGCTACCGAGATACCCCATTCCTTGGCAATGATACTGTAGCAGGTATTGACATAGGAGGGCTCACCAGGCTCTTGCCCGTTGATTGTGTCAACGATGGCTGCAGCACAGACTTTACCCTGAGAGTTAGCGGCATAGCCGGACTTTGGCATGCTGCCTGCGATACAGGCATCACCAATCACATAGACATCTTTGTGGATCGTTGACTCGAAAGTCTTCTGATCAACCGGGCACCAGCCGGAATCGTCTACGAGTCCAGCGACATGGGCAATCTTTCCGGCTTTCTGAGCTGGTATGATATTCAGGACATCGCCCTTGTATTCATCGACCTGTCCGATCAAGGTGTTGTTGCTTGGATCGACACCCTCAATGATTCCACCTCCCGCGCCAGGCACCCATTCGATCATGCCATCATAGAATTTTTTGTAGCCCTGCATGAACAGGCCCTGCTTGGAGAAAGTGTCCTTGGCATCCAGGATGATGACCTTGGATTTTGGCTTATGGTGCTTAAAATACATCGCAATCTGTGCGGCCCTTTCATATGGTCCTGGCGGGCAACGGAATGGATTGGGAGGTGCTGCAATATAACAGACACCGCCATCTTTCATGGCCTCGAGTTGCTTGCGCAGCAATTGAGTTTGAGGGCCAGCCTTCCAGGCATGAGGAATCTTTTTTGCCACTTCCGCGCTGTAACCGTCTATCTTGTCGTAACGGAAATCCACGCCAGGGGAAACAACCAGCTTGTCATAGCTGTATTTGTTACCGCTGGAACCTTTGACGGAATGATTCGCGGCATCAATCTCAACCACTTCGTCCCGCATGATTTTTATGTCGCGATTGCGACTCAGATTGACATAATCGAAGGTTAGACTGTCGATCGTTCGTTCTCCGCTCAGTACCTCATTGCTGAGCGGGCATGAGACGTAACTGGTGTTTTTATCGATCAGCAGTACTTCGATATCGGGATCGGCCAGCTTGATGTATTTGGCGGCGATGGTGCCGCCATAGCCGCCGCCAATGACGATGACACGGCCTTTTTTGCTGGCAGTAGGGCTGCTGGCAGCACGGGCGCCAATGGAACCCAGGCTGCCAAGTGCTGCACAAGCAGCGGCGGCCTTCACAAATTTTCTTCGGGTGTATTCAACCATTTCTTATAGTCCCCTGCGGTTATTTCTCATTGGCGTAAAAATGGGCCATCGCCTTGAGCTCTTCATCGGAGAGCTTCATGACACGGGTCCCCATCTTACGGGGTTGGCACCGCTTGCCCTTTTCATGACACCACTTGAGATAGTGCAGGGTGAAGTCCGGCCACTGTCCCGCCAGGCGCGGGGCCTCGTCTTCCTGGACACGTCCGCCATCTTCATGACAGGTTTTACACTGTTTTTCATGGATGGCCTTACCCATGGAAACCAGTTTGGGATTCGCTTTTATCGGACTGGATACCCATGGCTTGCTTGCCATGTAAGAGGCGATTGCTTTCAGCTCGTTATCTGAATATCCCTTGGCGATGCGGCCCATGATCGTGGCGTCACGCTCACCGGTTTTAAACTCCATGAGCACTGTGCTGAGGTACTCTTTTTCCATGCCGCCAATGATTGGCATGATGTCGCCGGCGCTGGCTCCATCGGTACCATGGCAACCGGCGCAGGTATTCGCCAGCATGCTGGGGGAACGTACCCCGCCAGCGCCAGCCGCACTGGCCAACAATAGACCAGCGACTAGCGCTGAAAGCTGTTTTGAGATGATCTTCATCTGTATCTCCTAGGCAGAAATGCAGTTTTAAATACCAGTCAGCAACGGAGATGGTCGAACATCTCGCGCAGCTTGTAAGGGACTGGAGGTTTTAGTGCACAGTAGTTGTGGTTTCGGTACGCTGCTTGATGCTGGCCAGAACCTTATCGATTTCAGGCTGTTTAGCGGGATCGATTTTAGCCGCTTCATTCAGGGCTGCTCGCGCCATGTTGTACTGTCCCATGTGCAGATAGGCCATCGACATGCCAATAAAGGCCACTGCATTTTTGTTGTCCAGCATGATGGCCTGTTGAAAATCCTTGATGCTCGCGCTGTACTCCTGGCGAAGTATCCGGACTCCACCCAGACGGGTGCGGGCCAATGAGGAATTTGGATCGCCCTCTACCGCCAATTGCAGGGTAGCCAGGGCCTGATCCAGATCACCCGCCGCAGTCTGTTCGTAACCCTGCTTGATCAGGCTTTCGGTATCCGCGGAGGCCAGTGTTGCTGTGCTAATAACTATGAGCAGAAATAAGTAACGATGCCACATTACAATATGCAACCTCAGTGATTCAAACTTTTTGAATTGCCCCTCTCCGGAAAATCGGAGAGGGGATGATGCATCGTTCTGATGCGGACTACTTCAGAGCGCCCTTGCCGTAGCGATCTTCAAAGCCTTTGCGGACCTTGTCCAGCATGTCTTTGCTCATGCCCTCGAAATACCAGGTATGACCATCGATAGGTTTGAAGTATTTTTCCAGCATGGCGTCTGCAAATTTCTCATTGCCATCCTTCTTCATCGCCACCTCTTTGAGTTCGGGAATGAACTTGAAGTAGGTATGTTTGGCTACGTCATAGATGCCGTGCCACCAGGCGTAGTCCGGTCCCATCATGGATGCGCCGTGGCGTGCGCGACGGCCCTCGTGATGCCAGATTTCCCACCAGGTCCATTCAATCTGCTCGTCGAACGGGCTCTTGGTGATGTAGCCCTCTTTCTTCAACTCATCCATGATGGCGGCAATGGGCTTGGCAAATTTCTCGTTATAGAGTTCCACCAGGTTGTCGAATTGGCTGTAGTGGCCCTTGATCACGCTGTCACTGTGGCAGGAGGCACAGACGTCCTGCATCTTGTTGCGGCGTTCCTGCCAGGTCACGACCTCGATAACGGTTGAGTCCTTTGCCTTGTCGCCGACCTTCGGGACCTCTTTGCCTTCAGGCACATCGAACTCCTGTCCATCTTCCAGACGCACCAGATTGATTTTAGAGGAGATGGGTGGACGCAGGGTCCAGGAGATGCGGTCACCCACATTGTGGGTCTTGTTCTGATTACCGCCCCGGCTCATATGGCAGGTGGCGCAGGTGGGGGCTGCGGAGTAGTCGATGCCGGCCACCCATTTGTCGGATTCAAGGTTCATCTCATCTACTGAGGCGCGGTAGATGATGCCATGCTTGGATTCGTTATAGACTTCGATCTGCGGATGGTCAGGACCGACGTGGCATTTGCCGCAGGTATCAGGGGTGCGGGCCTGAGCCTTGGAGAAGCGATGACGACCATGACAAGCAGTACAGGAGCCTTCTGAGCCATCAGGATTGAGGCGCCCGATGCCGGTATTGGGCCAGGTCTCGCCGGTGGGTTTGCCATCCGGGCCGATCTCAACCTTGGCGCCATGGCATTGACGGCAACCCACATTTACGGCTGCTGGTCCGCCGACCACTTCACCCAACAGATTGTCGAGGGAGGCCAGGATGCGTCCGGCATGAGAATGGTGTGAGCCATCCATCTCTTCGAACTCAGTGCTATGGCATTTTGAACAGTCTTTGGGCGTGACAATGATGGAAATCATCTGACCCTCGTGCTCGAAGGCGTCAATGTCACCCTTTTCCGTGCCATGGCAATCGAGGCAGTTCACGCCTGACTGACCATGTTGCGAGCTATTCCACTCGCGGGTCAAACCTGGATCCTCCTGCCAGTGGCACTCCACGCATTCCTGACCCTTCGGGTTACCCCAATCCTTTCCTATTTCACCACTGGGCCGCGCCGCATCCGCCGCGCCGACTTGTAGTAAAAGGGTGATACCAGCAGCAACACTACCGAGCAGGGCGGTAATACGACCTTGGCTGAAGCATTTCATATACGTACTCCTTAAAGAATTTAAAGATATACGAACCCCCCAAAACCCACCCAATGAATACTGGATGAGGCGTTTGAAAGTTCTCTTGTTATAAAAGCAAGCAAATAGCAAGGCAGGTATTGAGACTCTTCCAACCCCAGTTTTAATTATCCATTGGGGACTACATGGCTTCGTATGAAACGAATAACCTTAGTCTTTTTATGCTTACAGTGGAGTATGGAAACATAATCACAAATATCGATACCTTGATCATAATCAAGTTATAACAATCAAGAGGTGTTTTGATTGATTTGTGATGCTTACTTGGATCAGTTCGGAGAGCAGGGTTCCGTTGAGTGGATATGCGGAAAACCGTCCTTGGTTTGTACCGTTAAAGTTAGCCTCCCTCTACCCTGAAAAGTGATAGATCAGGGAGAGAGGAGTATGACGCATCGAGGTTACTCCTCCTCTCGATTTGCAATTAATTGTTTTTGTATATTCGCAGGTACTGCTTCGTAGTGACTGAACTCTATTGAATAGCTGCCTTCGCCGCCGGTGATTGCCTTGAGTCGGGTGCCGTAACCTTCAAGTTCCGACATCGGCGCCAGCCCTTTGATGATGAGTTGACCATTGTGACCGGTCTCAGTGCCACTGATCTGTCCTCGCTTGCCCGCCAGGTCTCCTGTCAGATCACCCATAAAACTGTCCGGAGTGGTGATGGTGATGTTGACAATGGGTTCAAGCACAACACCGCCGGCCTGTTCCACTGCCGCCATAAATGCCTTCTTTCCCGCAGTGGTGAAAGCGATCTCTTTGGAGTCAACCGGATGGAATTTTCCATCATAAACGGTCACTTTTATATCCTGCATCGGAAATCCGGCAATCGAGCCTTCGGTGATGGCTTGTCTGACCCCTTTTTCCACGGCAGGGATAAGTTGTCCGGGAATGGCGCCGCCTACAACCTTGTTGTCAAACTCGAATCCTTCGCCGCGTGGAAGTGGCTCGATGCGTAAAAACACCTCGCCGAACTGACCGGCGCCGCCGGTCTGCTTCTTATGCCGGTGATGCCCTTCAGCTGCACGGGTTATGGTCTCCCGGTAGGCAATACGGGGTGGCCGGGTTTCTACATCCACGTTGTATTTGGTTTTCAACTGCTCCAGCAGGACATCCAGATGCAGGTCGCCCAGTCCACGAATAATTGTCTCATTCAGCGTGACATTGTGTTCAACAACAAAGCAGGGGTCTTCATCTTCGAGCTTGTGTAGCGCCTCACTCAGTTTCTGCTCATCGCCACGTTTTTTCGTGCTGATCGCAAGACCGAACAGGGGTATAGGGCATTCAATGGAGCGCAGGTGATGGTGATCTTCATCATGGGAATCATGCAGCACTGCATCGAAGTGAATCTCGTCGACGCGCGCCACGGCGCAGATATCGCCCGGAACCGCCTGAGTCATTTCAGTTTGTTCGTTACCCTGCAGGCGCAGTAAATGAGTCGCCTTGAATGGTTTTCGGCTATCCCCGATAAATAACTGATTGTTGGTGGTAAATGTACCTTGATGCATACGGAAGATGCCCAGTTTCCCCCTGAAGGGATCGTTGAGCACCTTGAATACATGGGCAATGACATGCTTATTGGGATCAGGGGTTACCTCCACGGGTTTCATGTCAGTACCTTCACCTTTCATAAAGGCGGGTGGATTACCTTCAGTCGGGTCCGGCATCAGCTTGGAAAACAGGTTCAGTAACTCATCGATACCGGCGCCGTTTTCCACGGAGGTGAAACAGACCGGAATCAAGTGGCCATCGCGAAGCGCCTCTTCGAAAGGATCATGCAGCTGTTCCGGCGCCAGTTCCGAGCCCTGCTCAAGATAAATTTCCATCAACTCTTCATCAACTTCAACCACTTGATCGATCATCGCACTGTGGGCATCCGCCACGGAAGAAAATTCGGTCTTATCCCCGCCGGGTTGAAAGAAACAGTCGATCACCTTGTGGCTCTTTTCCGCCGGTAGGTTGATGGGCAGACATTCGCTGCCAAAGGTCTCCTGCAGGCTGTTCATTAATTCTGCGTAATTGACGTTGTCGCCGTCTATTTTATTGACGATTATGATTCTGCAGAGGCCCCGGCGCTTTGCCGCCTCCATCATACGCATGGTGACCGATTCAATCCCTGCTTCTGCATTGACCACCACTGCAGCTGTCTCCACGGCAGGCAAAATACTGATTCCGCGGCCAAGGAAATCGATATATCCAGGGGTGTCAATAAGATTGACCTGTTTGCCGTCATGACTCAGATGAGTAATAGCGATATCCAGCGAGTGTTTTAATGCCTTCTCCTGGTCATCGAAATCACAGACCGTATCACCAGTCTCGATTTTTCCAGCTGTCGGAATGGCTCCGCTGCGATGCAGCAGTGCCTCAATAAGACTGGTCTTGCCAGATCCTGCATGTCCTACAAGAGCGATGTTTCTGATGTCATGGGTCGAGTAGCTGGTGGCCATGGGTTCTCCTTCAGCGTTGATGCTTTATATTTGGCGTTTTTTAAATTAAGCGAAAAAAAGCAAGTATACCAACCAGAAGGGGTTGGAGGTATTGAGCCGGGGCAGGAAAAGGAGGATATTTTTTAATCCCGCCGTCATTTTTGATTGACGGCGGGGCGCTTTTTGCTGCTAGTGAACAGAATCTATGGTGACCATCACCGGGCCAGCTTGACCTGGCTTGACTGGTTTGATTTCACCTTCGAGATCGCCGGATTGGGCGCTGGGACTGCCGGACTTGGAGACCCGCGCGCCGACCACAACCTCTGAGAACGAGGAGAGTTTCATTTGCGGCATCATCGCCATGCTGTCATCGAGGATGATAGTGAGTGGCAGATCCTTGACCTGCTTGCGGGCAGCCGCCAATGGCATCGGTGGGCCAGTGACTGCCTTGGCGTAGATGAATACCAGGTCATCAGGCTTGGCCCTGGCCGCCAGTTCGGGCGACAGTTTGAGGATCACCTCGATGGCTGAATTATTGGCGCCTGTCTGGGCAGGCTGTTCCTCGACAGCCATCGCAGAAACGATGGAAGGCAATTCTGGCTCTACTCCCAGTTTTGCGCGGACATCACTGATCGCGTTCTGCACAGATGCTATTTCCTTACTCTGGGGTGTCAGGGTATTCTCCAGTTTTTCCCAGTAGTCGAGCGCTTGCTCAAATTGTTCCCGCTGATAGGAGACTATGCCCATCATCCAGAGACCATTCGGATCCTCGGGGTTGAGCAGGTAGGCCTTTTCAATCATTGCCGCCGGTTTGCCTGTGAAATTGTTGCCGGCTGTCTGCGCAAGGGCCTCAGCATAAGCCAGCAGCAGTGTGCCATTCTCAGGGCTCAGTTGTAGCGCCCTTTCATATGCGTCGATTGCTGCTTCAGGTTGTTTCAGGGCCATGTAACTACGGCCGAGCATTAACCAGCCATCGACGTTGTCGGGCTGCTGTTCCATTTTTACTGCGAGCTTTTTCACCAGCTCTTCCATGGGTGGAAGGTTCTGCATGGACGGATTGCTGCTGTGCGGCGCTGCGCTGTCTGGGGCCGTATTGCCTGCTGCAGGTGTGGCAGCGAGACGCGGGATAATCTCAGGTTCGCCCAACGCCTGATACATGCCGATAGACATGAGTGGAATAACCAGTGCGATGCTCATGATCCATTTGCCTGATCGTGAATTCGCGGTGGCGGGTTGCGCCTGGTCGCCGTTTACATCCACCAACAGCTCTTTTTCGAGATCCTTGCGCGCGTCGTCATAGCGGGCCTGGTCGAGAATGCCGCTGCTCAGGTCATTGTCCAGTTCTTCCAGCTGTTGTTTGAAAACAGTTAGATTGAGTTCATCAGCACTGAGTGTCAGGTACTCTTTTTTACGCAGTAATGGCAGCACAATAAAAGCAATCGCCAGGAGCATCAGCCCGGCAGCAAAAATCCAGAATGTGGTCATTTGGTTACGTCCTTGGTATCGGAGGGTTGTTGAAGCAGGGATGCAAGCCGTTGCTGTTCATCGTCTGACAGCGTCGCTTCCTGACTCTGCTTTTTTCTGTTGAGGGTGCGAAGCAGCAGAATCGCACCGATCAGAAATAGAATGAGGGGGCCAAACCAGAGCGGGTAGGTGGATGGCTTCATCGGTGGATTGTAGAGCACAAAGTCGCCATAACGGGCCACCATGAACTGGATGACGTCATCCTTGGTCTGGCCCGCCTGCATCATGTCATAGATCTCATTACGCAGATCGACCGCCAGTTCGGCATTCGAGCCCGCCAGGGATTCGTTCTGGCAAACCAGGCAACGCATCTCCTCGATGATAGCGCGGAAGTCCTCACTCTTGGCGGGGTCTTCAAACTTATACTCCGCCAGGGTTGCGGCCGGGAGTGGGGCGGTGATGGAAAACAGTAAAATAACAGGTAAATAGCAAGCCACGCAGAGACATCATCCCTCCTGTTTGAGCTTTTCGATCATGGGCAGCAGGGTCTCAGTGATCAGCTGAGGTGTTACTGGTCCCGCATGTTTGTACTGGATGACTCCCTGGCTATCAACCACGAAGGTTTCAGGGGCGCCATACACACCCAGGTCGATCGCGGTGCGGCCCTTTTTATCGAAGATATTGGCCACGTATGGATTGCCAAGCTGGCGCAGCCAGCTCTGTGCCTTGGCGCTGTCATCCTTCCAGTTCAGGCCATAGATATCCACCTGGCCGGTGCGTGCCAGTTGCACCAGGGTGGCATGTTCCGCCCGGCAGGAGACACACCAGGTTGCCCAGACATTCAGCAGATAGGGTTTTCCCAGCAGATCCTTGTTGGTGATCATGGGTCTCCGGCTGTTCCAGCAGCGGCAGGGAAAACTCCGGTACCGATTTGCCGATCAGCGGCGAAGGGATCTCCCGCGGATTCATGTACATGCCTTTGAACAGAAAGGCCGCAATCACCCCGAAGATGATCAGCGGGATGGTAAAGCGCAGATAGGATTTCATCAGCTTACTCCCTGCAGCGGCTGGCGCTGAACCATCGGTTTTTATGCGCTTGGCGGCCTTGGCCCGCACGGTGCGGTAGCGTCGATCGGTAATCGCCAGGATACCGCCGAGGGCCATGAAGATGCCGCCGAGCCAGATCCAGCGGACGTAAGGTTTGTAATAGAGCCGCAGGCTCCAGTCACCGCCACCCAGGGGTTCACCGAGGGAGACATAGAGGTCGCGGGTCAGGCCCGGATCGATGGCGGCTTCGGTCATCGGCCGGGTCTGTACAAATAGGTGCGTTTCTCGGGTTCCAGGGTGGCGATCAGTTCACCATCCTGAAAGACCTGGAAACGGCCGCGATCGGCATTGTAGTTGGGGCCGGGGTATCTGCTCACGCCTTCGAATTTGAATTCATACCCGGCGATATCCGCGGTATCTCCCGGGGACATGCGGATATCCTTTTCGATACCATAATTCGAGACCATGGTGATGCCGACGATGAATACCGCAACGCCCAGATGGGCCAGGATCATGCCGTAGTAACTGCGTCCACCTCCCGGCAGAGTCCAGCGATGAAGCCGCTAAGCCCTGCTTGTTCTTCAGACGCTCCTTGAGATTGACCATATGGGATGTGACCACCCACATGGCCAGGCCCATGCCGAGTCCGACCATCCAGTTCCAGTCGGACAGAAAGGGCAGCAGGGTGAGCATGCCAAAGCCGAGGCTGACCAGAAACGCGCACGCGCAGCTGTTTGACCAGATAGTCCGCATCGGTGTGTTTCCAGCGCGAGATCGAACCTATGCCCATGGTCAGGGCGAGAAACGGCGTCAGCAACACGAACATCTTGTTGAACCAGGGGAAACCCACCGAGATCTTGCCCAGTTCCAGGGCATCGTAGATCAGCGGGGCCAGGGTTCCAAGCAGGATCAGGCTGGCCAGTACGGAGAACAGCAGGTTGTTGCCCAGCAGAAAGGTCTCGCGGGAGATTAGATCGAAGCGACCGCCGCCGGAAATGTAGGGTGCGCGCCAGGCATAGAGCGCCAATGAGCCGCCGATAACGATCAGCAGGAAGGCCAGGATAAAAACACCGCGCGCCGGGTCGGAGGCAAAGGAGTGCACCGAGGTCAGTACGCCGGAGCGTACCAGGAAGGTGCCCAGCAGGCTCAGAGAGAAGGCGAACAGGGCGAGCAGCACGGTCCAGCTCTTGAAGGCGCCGCGTTTTTCGGTGACCGCCAGGGAGTGCATCAGGGCGGTGCCCACCAGCCAGGGCATGAAGGAGGCGTTTTCCACCGGGTCCCAGAACCACCAGCCGCCCCAGCCCAGTTCGTAGTAGGCCCACCAACTGCCCAGCGCGATGCCGATGGTGAGAAACACCCAGGCAACGGTGGTCCAGGGACGGGACCAGCGCGCCCAGGCGGCATCCAGCTTGCCGCCCAGCAGGGCGGCGATGGCGAAGGCGAAGGCCACGGAAAAACCGACATAGCCCATGTAGAGGATCGGCGGATGAATCGCCAGACCAAAGTCCTGCAGCATGGGATTCAGCTCACCCCCTTCGAAGGGTACGGGAAAGGTCCGGTCGAAGGGGTTCGAAGTCAGCAACATGAAAAGCAGAAAGCCGATGCGTGATCATGCCCATCACCGACAGCACCCGGGCTACCACCGGCAACGGCATGTTGCGGCTGAAGAAGGCAATGGCAGCACTCCAGCCGCTGAGAAAGAAGGCCCAGAGCAGCAGAGAGCCCTCATGAGCCCCCCACACCGCAGAGATCTTATACATGTCCGGCAGTTTGGTGTTGCCATGCTGTGCGACATAGATGACGGAAAAGTCATTTGCTCAGGAATGCATTGGTCAGCACCACCATCGCAATACCGAGGAACACCAGCTGTCCCCAGGCGAGGGACCGGGAGAGGGCCATCCAGGAACGGATATTGGCATAGGAGCCGGCCAGCGGTACCACTGCCTGGATGACCGCCAGGCAGAGCGCAAGAATCAGGGCGAAGTGACCGAGTTCAGGTATCATTGGATGCTCGCCTGCGGTTGTGTATTGCCTACAGCGGTGTCGTGGGCGGTCTTCAGTGAGTCAGCCACTTCCGGAGGCATGTAGTTCTCGTCATGCTTGGCGAGTACCTCACTCGCGACAAATACACCGCTTTCATCCAACTGCCCAAGGGCGACGATGCCCTGACCCTCGCGAAACAGATCCGGCAGGATGCCGGTGTATTCCACGGTGACCTTTTTGGCGTTGTCGGTGACGTCGAAGGCGGTCGTCAGGCCATCCGTTTTGCGTTTCACGCTATCGTTGACCACCAGGCCGCCAACGCGGAACGGGTGTCCGGTCGGCGCTTTGCCTTCAGCCACCTCGGTGGGGGAGAAGAAGAACATCAGGTTTTCATCAAAGGCATTCAAGGCCAGCCAGGCGGCAACGCCGATGCCGGCTACCATCATGCCGATGAGATAGAGACGTTTTTTACGGATAGGATTCATTGCTGTTCATTCCTGGCCCGGCGAATTTTACGGGCAATGTCAGTGACTGTTTTTTTACGTTGCAGCATCGGCGCGACGATGTTGGCTACGAGGATGATTAAGGCAAGGATATAGGAAGGCCATATGTACTCTGCATAGCCGCCCATGGCAAGATATTCACTCATTTTGCTTCCCCCTCGACCATTTCCAGCACCCATCGCGTGTTGCGGTCGCGCTCGAGTAATTCAGCGCGCGCCCGCATTAAGACCACAGCGCCATAATAAAGTTTAAAGGAGAGCGCCATCAGCAACAACGGAATCAACATGCCGATATCCATGGAAGGTTTGTCGAATTTGGTGACCGAGGCAGTCTGATGCAGGGTATTCCACCACTCCACCGAGTAGTGGATGATAGGGATGTTGACCACTCCGACCAGGGCCAGGATCGACACGGCTCGGGCCGCCACCCGTTTGTCCTCGATGGCGCTGTGCAGGGCGATGATGCCGAGATAGAGAAACAGCAGGATCAGCTCGGAGGTAAGACGCGCATCCCACACCCACCAAGTGCCCCACATGGGTTTACCCCAGAGTGACCCGGTGACCAGGGCGAGAAAGGTAAATGAGGCCCCCACCGTGGCGCTGCTGATGACGAAGATCTCGGTCATTTTGATGCGCCAGACCAGACTGATCAGGCCGGAGACCGCCATTACCACATAGATAAACATGGACATCCAGGCTGCCGGCACATGAATGTACATGATGCGCACGCTCTCTTTCTGCTGGTAATCGGGCGGCGAATCAAACAGGCCATACCAGAGGCCCGCCAGCAGCAGCAGGAGGAAGCTGACCATGAACCAGGGGATCATCTTGCCGGCAACGTTATAAAAATAGCGGGGAGACCCCATTTTATGGAAGAAACGTATGATCATATCAACTTAGACTGATTCTCAGGGAAGCGGCCGTGGCGGGAGGCGCCAAAACCAGGGAACCCACCAGCATGGCAGACAGAATGGAGAGCTGCGCTGTGGTGGGGATGCCGACGATAGCGGTATTCACCGCATCGGTAGCAAAGATCAAGACCGGCACGAACAGGGGCAGCACCAGCAGTGAAAGAATAACTCCGCCGCGTCTCAGGCCGACGGTCAACGCGACACCCACCGAGCCGATCAGGCTCAGTACCGGCGTACCCAGCACCAAGGTGATCATCAGGGTGGGTATTGCATCATTCGGAATATTCAACATCATGGCCAGCAGGGGGGCGGCGATAAACAGCGGCAGGCCGGTCACCATCCAGTGTGCCAGGACCTTGGCGAGCACCAGGATAGAGACGGGATGGGCGCTCAGCATGAACTGCTCCAGTGAGCCGTCCTCATAATCCGCGCGAAACATTGCATCCAGTGAAAGCAGTGCGGCGAGCAGCGCGGCAACCCAAACTACGCCGGGGCCGACGGCCTGGATCAGCTTCGGATCATTGCCGATGCCGAGCGGAAACATGGCGGTCACCAAGACGAAAAACAGCAGGGGATTTACCATCTCTGCGCGTCGCCGGTAGGCCAGGGTGAGGTCCCGCTTGAGCAGCAGAGTAAAAGCGCTGGTAAGTGACAGTGTGCTCATAGTTCCGACAGATTAATCCTTACCAGTTTGACATCATCTCTGAATCCAACCCGGTGGTGAGTGGTCATGGCCGCCATGCCGCCGCGGTCGAGATGAGCTTCGAACAGACGTTCCATCTGCTCTATGCCTTTTCGATCCAGGGAAGTGAAAGGTTCGTCAAGGATCCAGAGCTTTGCATCGGTCACCAGCAGGCGGGCAATGGCAAGGCGTCGTTGTTGACCGGCAGACATGTTTCGAGTGGGGACATCCTCAAAACCGTAAAGTCCGACCTGCTGTAAAGCCTCATGCAGGCTGATGCCTGATTTGGCCTTGCCCAGACCCTGTGCGATCTTCAGATTTTCGAGGGGTGTGAGCTCTGGTTTGCTGCCGTCTTTGTGTCCAAGATAGGCGATGTGCTCACGAAACTCAGGGCCAAGTTTGAAAATATCCACCCCTTCCCAACAGAGCTCGCCAGATTCAGGCAGCCTGATGCCACACAAAATCCGCAACAGGGAGGTCTTGCCACTGCCGTTGTGTCCTTCGAGCACCAGTGCTTCACCCTGATTGACTTTGAAACTGAGATTTTCGAATAGCACCCTGTCATCGCGGATGCACTCGAGCCCCTTGGCTTCAAATTGCGCCGTGCCGGTCGTATCGGATTGTGATGATGTCACGTTATTTAGAGAAGTGGTGTTAGCTAAAAGTTTTCAGGGGGTCCTGGCGAAACTACGGATCTGTTTCGTACAGGCCGATGCCCTATGATTTTTTGAATCAGCAACCATACATGAATGGTGGTGTAAATCTCAAGAAAAATGGCTGCATTCTGATACTGTTTCAGTCTCGCTATACTGCTTGGTGATAAAGTGTATAGGTTTGCCGTGCATCTATCCCAAGATGGGTATGGCAGCTACTGATAATAGGGTATACCTGACTACCTATAGATTGGTAATTCATTGATCTTTATGAAAATAATTGCTTTAGTTTTATGTGTGTTCATTGATTTTGGTCAAACCAACCCAGGTCTTTGTATGCACAATTGATCCCCGGTTGGTGCGTAAGTTCAGGAATTCTTAGGGAAATGAGTGGTGCATCACAATCAGTGTCTACGTGCTGAGTGTGTATGATGATTTCTGAATTTACGCGAATCTGCCTTACCAAGGCTTCATAAGAAACATATTTAATTAGAGAATTCCAAATGGATGTTGTGGTACACAACAACCCGGTGATTGCTGCGCTGGCAGCATGCCAGCTGTTCAAATCAGTTGAATGGCATACCATCAAACTGTTGGCTGAGAGTTCGAAACTTATCTGCTTCGATCGCGGCCAGACGGTCTTTCAATCAGGTGATTCTGAACTGGGCCTGTTTCTGGTCAAGAGTGGTCAGGTCAAAGTAAGGATCCTCGCTGCTAACGGTTCGGAGCGGGTGGTCGATGTGGTTTCTGCGGGGGGAACCTTTGGTGAAGACAGTTTGTTTTCATGCACTCTGAGCAGACTGAGTGCAGAAATGCTGATCAAAGGGGAGGTGATTGAGATCCCAAGGAAAACCATATTGAGTTGCATCAAGAACTGTCCCTCGCTGGCTTCAACCATGCTGCGCCATTTAGGCTCAAAACTTTGCCGTTTAGTCGGTGAACTGGAGAATTGTTGTTTGCGGTCTGCACGGCAAAGGGTGATAGATTACCTGCTGATGCTGGCGAATGAGCAACGATCCTGCGTGAGTCCACGGCAGAGCATTTTACTTCCCGCCAGTAAAGGTATTACTGCCTCGCTCCTGGACATCACACCGGAGACTTTTTCCCGTGAGCTGAATCGGCTGATCAGCATAGGACTGATTGAAGTGGATCGCAAAACCATTAAGTTACTCGACCTGCGAGCCATGCGGCAGCAGGCTAGCGACTAGAATTTGCCGTATTTTTAAACGAAATTCGCGTATATTGGCAGGATTTATCAAGCTTAACCAAGGTCAGCGCTTCACCCGTCAGTCGTTTGGGATGACGTGATGGTAACTGGATGGATACTTTGCCTGGAAGGGTGAATTCGTTGAAACGTTCCCTCTTGTTGAGATTTGGCCTGGCGCTGCTGGCTATCTTCGTGCTGGCTGTAATCAGCATGTTGAGCTCGGTGTTTATAACGGACACGGCTGAAGGCTACGCAGCCGCCATCAATCAGGCTGGCACTTTGCGCATGCAGTCCTACCGGATTGCGAGCAGCCTGGTGCATGATTCAGAGTTTGATTCACAAGCCTCTGGAGTCTTCACCGAACGGCTGGTGAAAGAATTCAATGAGCGGCTGTTTAGTCCACGCATCCATAATGTTCTCTCCAAGGGCCCCAGCGGAAGTGTCTTGGAGTCCTATGCAATTGTCGAAAACCTCTGGTTGGAAAGGGTCCACCCGCTGTTGATCAGCTACCTCGAACTGTCGCTGGATGAAACTGAAGCGACGGATCGAGAACGGAACCTTGTTAAAAATAAACAAGATTTTCTCAGCAACGTCGATTGTTTCGTGGATGATATCCATGCCTTCGTGGAGGCGCTGGAGGTTGATGCAGAGTATAAGAATTATCAACTTCGCATCATTCAGATCATGTCCCTGATTTTTATCTTCATCGTCGCCAGCGTGACTATTTATCTCGCTAAAATCAGTGTACTGAAGCCATTGCGGGAACTGCAGGTCTGCGCCATTACAGCGCGTCAGGGTGATTTTTCTGTGCGCAGCAGGTATCTCAAGGATGATGAACTGGGGCAATTGGGGCAGGCTTTCAATGTGATGGCGGAGGATCTGTCCAAGAAGTATGAGGATCTAGAACAGAGAGTCAAAGATAAAACAGTCAATCTGGAACGCAGTAACCGCTCATTGAGTCTGCTCTACAATACGACAAAGACCTTGAGCGACTCTTCGTTGAGTGATGAGTGTTTGGAACGGGTGATGCAGGATATCCAGCAGCTGATGGGATGGGAGGGTGGTACAATCTGTCTCGGTCAGGCGGGGGATAAGGCATCCTTTCGCCTGGTCACATTAAATCCGCAATTTAAAGAGAACCGGGCTTTTGCCGCCGATCATTGCGAATCCTGTCTGAATGCAGGCAGGTCCCAAATTTGTCAGTTGAGTGGACTCGACTCTCGGATCGTGCACGCTTTCTCCACACCTATCAAGGATCAAAGTCGGCAATATGGCATCTTGATGGTCGAACTTGGCGACAGAGATGAACTGGAGGGGTGGCAGCAGATGTTATTGGAAACAGTGGCCAGTCATGTTGCGCTGGCAATCAATATGGCGCAGCAGGTCTCTCAAACCAGGCTTGTTTCATTGCTGGAGGAACGGAGTGCGATCGCCCGTGAATTGCACGACTCCCTGGCTCAATCACTCTCCTATCTCAAGATACAGGTCAGTCGTCTCGAAAAATCGATTGTTGAGTCAGCAGACAGGACGCAGCTCCTGGATATCTCAAAAGTGATACGTTCCGCCCTGAATGGCGCCTACCGTCAGTTAAGGGATCTGTTGACGACTTTCAGGCTGAGCATCAATGATGCGGATCTTGGCATAACCTTATTAGAGACGGTGGAGGAGTTTTCTAAAAAAGGAAATTTCCCTATCACTTTTGAAAACCGCATGGCCAACTGCAGTTTAAGTCCGAACGCCGAGATTCATCTGATTCAGATTATTCGAGAAGCCCTGTCAAATGTCATTTGGCATGCCAACGCCACTCATGCCATGCTCAGCATAGAGTGCGACAAGCATGGACGGGTGATGCTGTTGATCGAAGACGACGGTACCGGTCTTGTGGAGCAGCATGACATGATGCAGCATTACGGTCTGCCGATCATGCAGGAGCGGGCTGAGTGGCTGGGTGGTTTGCTTGAGATCGATGATTCAGGGGGACGCGGCACCCGAGTTCGTTTGACTTTCAGCAGCACCGAGAGTGAGCATACCCTTCAACATGAAAGCTTGATGCAGAAACTGCGCGATGTTTGATCAACAAATCTACACGGTGATAGCCATAGACGACCATCCCCTGTTCCGCAAGGGGGTGGCGGACCTGATCGGTATGGATGATTCTTTGAAACTTGTTGGGGAAGCCACCAACGGTCTGGATGGTGTAAAACTCGCCAGGGCTAAAAACCCGGATCTGATTCTGCTTGATATTCATATGAAGGGCATGAGCGGCATTGAGACACTGCAGGCAATCAAGCGTATCGACCTGGATTCGAGGGTGCTGATGCTGACGGTTTCGGATAGTGAAGAGGATGTGATCACCGCTCTCAGGCTGGGTGCCGATGGGTACTTACTGAAGGACATGGAGCCGGAGGACATTCTGCAGTGCCTGCACAAAGCGGCCGATGGGAAGGTGGTCATCAATGAACGTCTCACCCAATTATTGGCGCAGGCGCTGAGAGAGGAGGGGCGGGATTCGATGACTCCCTCGCCATCACTCACGGCGCGGGAGAAAGAAATACTCGAAAAACTGGCCTGTGGCTTGAGTAATAAGATCATTGCCAAGGAGTTGGGGATCTCTGAAGGAACCGTCAAGGTCCACGTAAAAAACCTGTTGAAGAAATTGAATCTGCATTCCCGTATGGAGGCCGCGGTCTGGGCGCTAAAGGGTGTTTGAGAATCAAATATCGATGAGTTTTTAAGCCCATTAGGTTCTGTGAAGCATAATGAGTCGAGATGGAAATGGCTTCAGACTAGATCTGCTGCAGTAGCTACTTGATCAGTCTGAAGCACTCCTGTTGGAAAGTCGACCTAGGGAAAATACCTAAACATAGGTAATAAAAGTTACCTAATAATCAGTAACTAACTGAAAATAAAGTAATTAGTTTAGATGATTCTTTTGGTTACTTGATTAACATCAATGTCCTACTTTTGCTGTGGTGAAAAAATCTCCGTTGTTTATCAGGAGACACAGTGTCCGAGCCGATCAATAGAATGCAACTTCTTCGTGGAGACCTGCATGGTAGCCGCAAACAGATAAGGCCACCCTGGTCCCAACCCGAAGCGCTTTTTATTGCAGCCTGTGTGCGATGTGACGAATGCCTGAAAAGCTGCCAGGAACAAATTATTCAGTGCGGGGCAGGGGGATTTCCTTGCATCGATTTCAGCTCGGGTGCCTGTACCTTCTGTGGTGATTGTGTGAGGGCCTGCCGTTACGCCGCGCTGTCCTTCTCATCCGATCCGAACAAGCCTCCCTGGCTCATCTCAGTCGAAATCAAGGAAGACTGTCTCGCCATGAACGGCATCGTCTGCCGGAGTTGTGGCGAGCGTTGCGATGAATCGGCAATCGGTTTCCAACTGCAGACAGGTGGCAGGTTAAAACCAAGTGTCAATCCGGAACTATGCAGTGGGTGCGGTGAATGTTTCAGTGTCTGTCCATCACATTCCATCAATATACGGCCGAGAGCGGCTGAAAAAGCGGCCTAACTGACTTAGGGGGAAGAACCTTTCCATGAATATTTGCAGTCTTGTCGTTCACACCAGGCCGGAGATGGGGCCTGTGGTCTCAGAGCGGCTGAGGGAATTTAAAGGTGTTGAGGTCCATGGAGGCCAGGATGTGGGCAAATTGATTGTCACCGTAGAGGATGAGGGGGAGGAGATCTCACCAGTATCCGACACGATGAATGCCTTGAGAGATGTGAAGGGTGTGGTGAGTACAATTTTGATTTATCACTATGGTGGTGAGGAGTCGATGGAGGAAATGAACTGTGAAATTAACTAGACGTGATTTTATTAAGAGCAATGCAGTAGCCGCAGCGGCTTCTGTGGCAGGCGTTACTCTGCCGGCGCTGAAAACCGCCATTGCGGCAGAAGGTGATGATGGGGTGCGCTGGGACAAGGCGGCATGTCGTTATTGCGGCACCGGATGCAGTGTTCTGATGGGGGTCAAGGACGGCAAGGTGGTAGCCAGTCAGGGCGACCCCGATGCCCCGGTAAACAAGGGACTGAACTGTATCAAGGGCTATTTTCTGCCGAAGATCCTGTATGGAGAGGATCGCTTGACCAAGCCGATGCTGCGTAAGACGAATGGCAAATATGCCAAAGATGGCAAGTTCGAAGAGGTTTCCTGGGATGAGGCCTTCGATACCATGGCCGAGAAGTGGAAGGATGCCCTGAAAAAGAAGGGTCCCACCGCTGTGGGCATGTTCGGTTCCGGCCAGTGGACCGTGTGGGAAGGCTACGCAGCCTCCAAACTGATGAAGGCCGGTTTTCGCTCCAACAACCTGGATCCGAATGCCCGGCACTGTATGGCTTCTGCCGTGGGCGCCTTCATTCGGGGTTTCGGTATCGACGAGCCTATGGGATGCTACGACGACCTGGAGCATGCGGATGATTTCGTGCTCTGGGGCGCTAATATGGCGGAGATGCACCCCATCCTCTGGTCCCGTCTTACCGATACCCGTCTCACCAAGCCCGGTTGCCAGGTGCATGTGCTCTCCACCTATGAGCACCGCTGTTTCGAGCTGGCCGACAACCCCATGATCTTTACTCCGCAGACCGATCTGGCGATCCTCAACTACATTGCCAACTATATTATTCAGAACAAGGCGTACAATCAGGAATTCGTTGACAAGCACGTCCAGTTCAACAAGACCCCGACCGATATCGGTTATGGCCTGCGTCCCGAGCATCCCTTGCAGAAGGCGGCCAAGAACGCCGACAAGGGTGAGCTGACAAAAATCAGTTTCGAGGAGTACGCCAAATCAGTCGAATCCTATACCCTGGACTATGCGTCCGAACTGTCCGGTGTGCCAAAGAAGAATCTGGAAGAACTGGCCAAGACCTACGCCGATCCGAAGCGCAAGGTGACTTCCTTCTGGACCATGGGATTCAACCAACACACCCGCGGCGTCTGGGTGAATGGCCTTTGCTACAACGTGCACCTGCTGATGGGCAAGATCTCCGAACCCGGCAACAGCCCGTTCTCCCTGACCGGTCAGCCATCCGCCTGTGGCACCGCCCGTGAGGTGGGTACCTTCGCGCATCGTTTGCCGGCCGATCTGGTCGTGAAAAATCCGGACCATCGCGCCTTCGCGGAGAAGATCTGGAAACTGCCTGAAGGCACCATCAATCCCAAACCGGGATTTCATGCAGTGCTCATGCACCGCATGCTGAAAGACGGTGTGATGAACTGTTACTGGCAACAGTGCAACAACAACATGCAGGCCGCGGCCAATCTGAACGAGGAATCTTACCCCGGTTGGCGCAATCCGGACAACTTCATCACCGTCACCGATCCCTATCCGACCGTCTCGGCCCAGGCCGCTGATCTGATTCTGCCCACCGCCATGTGGATCGAGAAAGAGGGCGCCTACGGTAATGCCGAGCGGCGCACCCAGTTCTGGCGTCAGCAGGTGCAGGGTCCGGGTGAGGCCAAGTCGGATCTATGGCAGACCATGGAGTTCGCCAAGCGCTTCACCATTGAAGAGGTCTGGCCCGCCGAGCTGTTGGACAAGATGCCCGAGTACAAAGGTAAGACCATGTACGAAGTGCTCTATGAAAATGGCCAGGTCAACAAGTTTCCAAAACAGGAGATCACTGACTCCGACGGCAACGTCTATCTGAATGATGAGATGGAGCACTTCGGTTTTTATGTACAGAAGGGCCTGTTCGAGGAATACGCCTCCTTCGGTCGCGGGCACGCCCATGATCTGGCGCCTTTCGATGACTATCACAAGGCCCGCGGGCTGCGTTGGCCGGTAGTGGATGGCAAGGAGACCCTGTGGCGCTTCCGTGAAGGCTATGACCCCTATGTGGCGAAGAACAATCCGGATGGCGCGAAAGGCGATGTCTTTTTCTATGGCAACAAGAATAAGAACGGTGGGCGGGCGAATATCATCACCGCCCCTTATGAGCCGCCGGCAGAGAGTCCGGACAAGGAATACGACCTGTGGCTCTGCACCGGCCGCGTGCTGGAGCACTGGCACTCCGGTTCCATGACCCGGCGGGTGCCCGAACTCTACCGTGCTGTGCCGGATGCAGTGGTCTACATGAGCAAGAGTGACGCCAAAAACCGCAAGCTGCGTAACGGCTCTTTGGCCAAGATCGTTTCTCGCCGCGGCGAGATCGTCTGCAAGGTGGATACCAAGGGACGCAACAAGGTGCCGGATGGATTGGTATTTGTCCCCTGGTTCGATGCAGGACGTCTGGTCAACAAGCTGACCCTCGACGCCACGGATCCGCTCTCGAAAGAGACGGACTACAAAAAGTGCGCGGTGAAGATCAGCAAGGCCTAGGGAGGCATGGTCACCGGTTCGGCTTGCCGGACCGGTGTCATTCGACTGTCAACATTTAAGTGAAGCGGAACACGAAGAGAGCGATGTCTGCTAAAGACAACAAGCATGAGCTGAACAGGCGGCAGTTTCTTGGAAACATGCTCAAGACCGCCTGTGGGGTTGGACTGCTTGGTGTGGGGCTGGGGATCTATTCCAACCGGGCCTCGTCTCTGCCGGCGCAGTACATCCGTCCCCCGGGGGCGCTGCCTGAAGAGGATTTTCTCGGGGCCTGTATCCGATGTGGCCTGTGTGTGCGGGACTGTCCCTATGACATCCTGTTCCTGGGCAAGGTGGGAGAGGAAATCGCCACGGGGACCCCTTATTTCGTGGCACGAACCGGTCCGTGCGAGATGTGTGAGGATATCCCCTGCGTCGCTGCCTGTCCGACTAATGCGCTGGATCATGGTCTGACTGACATCGAGACATCCCGCATGGGGCTGGCTGTGGTGGTGGATCAGGAGTCCTGTATTGCTTTTCACGGTCTGCGTTGTGAAGTCTGCTTCAATGTCTGTCCGATTCGTGGCAGGGCCATCTCGCTGGATATGCAGCACAATGTCCGTTCGGGCAAACACGCCCTGTTTATCCCGGTAGTGCATTCCGACGCCTGTACCGGCTGCGGTCTTTGTGAGCGGGCATGTATCCTGGATGAAGCGGCGATAAAGGTATTGCCGAGTCACCTGGCGAAGGGTGAGCTGGGTAAACATTACCGGCTTGGCTGGGAGGAGAAAGAGAAAGCGGGCAAGGCGCTGGTCACTCCGGATATCGAGCATCGCTATAACCTTCCTGAAGGGGTGCAATACGATCTCCAGGGCGAGGGTCTGATCCTCGAAGGTGAGGGGACTGAAGTCCCGTTCTCACCCAATCCGCTGGACACACTCAACAGCGGCTTTTTGGATAAGCAGTAATGGTGGATCTAACCAAACTGGGTGAGGAATCCATTCGGGTGAAAGGATGGCTTGGGGCGCATAAATGGCTGCTCCTGCGCCGCCTCAGCCAACTGAGTATTCTCGCCCTGTTTCTTGCCGGACCACTGCTGGGTGTATGGATCGTAAAGGGCAACCTCGCCGCCAGCATGACACTGGATGTATTGCCCCTGACCGACCCCCATGTACTGTTGCAATCAGTGCTTTCTGGCGTGACGCCGGAACTGTCGGCGGTGCTCGGTGTGGTCATTGTGCTGGTTTTCTACTTTCTGGTAGGTGGCCGGGTCTACTGTTCCTGGGTCTGTCCGGTGAACATGATTACCGATCTCGCCAGTTGGCTGCGCCGTAAACTGGGAATCCGGACCACCTCGCAGATCTCCCGCAATGCCCGCTACTGGATGCTGGGAATGACGCTGGTGCTGCCGCTGGTGGTTTCCGGTGGAATCGTCTGGGAGCTGGTGAATCCGGTCTCGATGATGTTTCGAGGCATCGTTTTCGGCATGGGAGCGGCCTGGATAATTCTGTTAGCGGTGTTTCTCTTCGATCTTTTAATGGCCAAAGACGGATGGTGTGGCCATCTCTGTCCCGTTGGCGCTTTCTATAATCTGGTGGGTAGAAAAAGTCTCTTGAGAGTCAGTGCAGTAAATCGACAGGCCTGTGATGATTGCAATGAGTGTTTTGCTGTCTGTCCAGAACCTCAAGTGATAAGGCCTGCGTTGAAAGGCGCAAGCAAAGGACTGGGGCCTGTGATCCTATCCTCCGACTGCACCAATTGCGGTCGCTGTATCGACATCTGCGGTAAATACGTTTTCGCTTATGGTGGTCGTCACGCCATTGAAGCCAGTGTAAAGAGTACTGAAGGTAGTGTGAATCGGGGTGTCCGGGCCTGACCCGTGCGCCTTCTATTTTCGAATGAGTGAGAGTGATGGAGAAAGCAATGAAAAAGTCTGTGATTATCTTAGTTGTGGCAATGTTGTCCTTGTTCTTTACAACGTCTGCAATATCAGAGGTTCAATCCTTGCGTGGTGATGAATTGAATAACATGGCGCAGAAGCCATCCAAGAAAAAAATTATGTCAGTATCGGGAGGAATTGAGCGCAGTTATAAACAACAACCCCCGATGGTTCCTCATACGGTGGACAAATATGAGATCAATCTGAAAAATAATGGCTGTCTGAAGTGTCATAGCGAAAAGACCTATGAAAAGGAGAAGGCGCCGAAGGTGGGTGACAGTCATTATGTCGACAGAGACGGTAAGATTCTGGATACCATCTCCAGTCGCCGTTACTTCTGTGATCAATGCCATACCACCCAGGTGGGTGCAGAGCCATTGGTGCAAAATAACTTTGTGGGTGTGAAGTAGAACGGCACAATGGTATGCATGGAAGATTTTGCCCCTTGGGTTATGGGATAAAATCTCGTTGGAAGAATGCGTTAATTATTATTTTGGTGTAAGTAATGTCTGAAAAAAAACAGCGTAGTGGATTTGTATTGATCCTGATCGGCATCATCGCCGGTGTCATTCTCTGGGGTGGCTTCAACACCGCAATGGAGGCAACCAATACTGAAACATTCTGTATCTCCTGTCATGAAATGGAGCAGAGTGTCTATCAGGAACTTCAGGAGACCATTCACTTCAGTAACAGGACGGGCGTCAGGGCTACCTGCCCGGACTGTCATGTCCCAAAGGAGTGGGTGCACAAAATCGTACGCAAAATCCAGGCAAGTAATGAGCTCTACCATAAATTCATGGGTACCATTGATACACCAGAGAAGTTCGAAGAGAAGCGGCTGGAACTCGCACAAAACGTCTGGCGGTCCATGAAGAACACCGATTCTCGTGAGTGTCGGAACTGCCACAATTTTGAATCCATGGATTACGACAGGCAGGAAGAACGCTCGGCGGTTCGCCATGAAGAGGCTGAAGAGGCAGGTCACACCTGTATCGATTGCCATAAGGGCATAGCTCACTCGTTGCCGGAAGGGTATGACCCCGCTGAAGATATGACTGGAGTATCGGAGTAAGCCGTTATTCCAGAATCGTACAAAGACCAGAGAGATCTTGATGTAATGCCTGGTTTCTCTGGTTATTTACTGAATAATCAGATGATTATGTCGGGTTGTGCTAATTGGTGTGCGGTTCTTCACCAGCAGTTTGGAATTGGAGAATGCTCTACAATGGAAACTATGCCCCTCTATCAACTTGACGGCGGAATCTGATGCTAACCGACTCTTTTGGCAGAAAGATCGAATATTTACGGCTGTCAGTGACTGACCGTTGTGATTTCCGCTGCTTCTATTGCCTGCCAAAGGGTTATAAAAACTTTTCTCAGCCGGATTCCTGGCTGACTGTGGATGAGATAGAGCGTTTGCTGCGGATCTTTTCCGAGCTGGGGATCAGCAAGGTCAGACTGACTGGTGGCGAGCCCTTGGTCAGAAAGGAGCTGCCTGAGATAGTGCGCCGTATCAGTCGTCTGCCGCAGATTGACGATCTCTCCCTCAGCACCAATGCTTCTCAACTGGCAAAGCATGCTCAATCTCTCAAAGCGAACGGAGTCAGCCGTATCAATGTCAGCCTGGATTCCCTGCAGAGGGATACCTTCCATAAGATCACCCAGGGTGATCTCGATAACGTTTTAGCAGGCCTCATGGCGGCCAAGAACGCGGGACTGAATCCGATAAAAATCAATATGGTGGCGCTGAAAGGGGTGAATGATCATGAGATTTCAGACATGGTTCAATTCTGCCTTGAGCATGATTTTACCTTGCGTTTCATCGAGACCATGCCGGTTGGCGCGACAGGCAAGAATGCCGCCGATCATTTTCTCAGTCTGAAAAGGGTGCGTGCAGACCTGGAAGCGACTTACGACCTTGAGCCGGCGGCAATGAGAGGCGCGGGCCCGGCTTCCTATGTAAGGGTGAAGGATACCAACCTGAGAATCGGCTTTATCACACCACTGTCCCAGCATTTTTGTGAGACTTGTAATCGCGTACGCCTGTCAGTGGAGGGAACGCTCTACCTCTGCCTGGGAAAACACGACAATCTGGAGTTACGCCCACTGTTACGCCAGGGTATAAGTGATGATGGTTTGCGGGACAATATCCTGGAAGCCATCTCCCGGAAACCCGAGCGTCATGAATTCAATGAAAAACCTGGCGAGATAGTCAGGGTGATGGCGCTGACTGGCGGCTAGCTGAAGGATCGGCTGTCGAGTGATGGATCAGGTCGCTTGCGGAGGTATGTTGACCACCTCTTCTTGACCGACGCTTTTCAGGCTCGCAGCGCCCTCCTCAAGACTCTGGGTCTGCCAGACTAACGTCACAGAAAACGCTATTGCAAGGGCGAACAGATATTTCACTTTAAATACTCCAGCCGGTACCAACCAATGGTGTTGTTACAATCAGCTCTGATGGCTGCTTTACCTTATTATCGGCTGCAATATAAAGCATCTGTGGGCTTATTTCCAGATCAGATCCTCTGAAGAGGGTTGATGCGGGTCAATAAACAGCAGGTTTTCGTCACGCTTGATAGCATAGGTTCGAATCGATTCTGTGGCAGGTTCCTCCATGGGTTCGCCTGTCTTGAGGCTGAATCGGCTGCCATGCAGTGAGCACTTGATCATTTCACCTTGTATGCACCCCAGGTAGAGTGAAACCTCTTCATGACTGCAAAGGTCATCGACAGCGTAATAGGCGGTTTCGGTATGCGCAATGAGATATCGTTTCCCGTCTATCTCGATACGTTTCATGCCACCGACAGGCACCTCATCCGAAGCCGCCACTTCTATCCACTTGCCACTCATCGGATCACCTCAAACGATACATGGCGGATCCCGAATCAAGAATCTGCCTGACGGTACTGGCTGCAGATGTCAGGTCGCTCGACTTGCCGGTATGCCAAAGTATCAGAGCACAGGCATAGAGCAACGAGTCGTAGGCGGGGCCGCGCGCTCCTTTCAGCGCGGAGAGTCCTGATTCCGCAGCAGCAGCTGCAGCCGATTGGGTGTCGGAGATGCACGCAATCTCATCATCGGTTCGGCTTTTCGTGACGCCCTCCGGAAGCGGGACGGCTCTGACACTCTGCTCAATTCCAAGCTCGAGCGGGTTGATATCCTGGTCTTGTTCGATGCCGAAATCCTGATAGCGAAAAACCTTACCCTGTTGTCGCAATGAGGGTATCACTCCGCCTTCGGTGCCACGCACCAGAAGTGCCGATTCAAATCCCGCATAGCGGCCCAAAGCCGCATATTTTGGAGGATAGGGTTTGTGCACATAACCCGTTATCAGATGGGTTTTGCTGCGGCCGCTGACAGGTTTCGCAAGTACCTCAACGGTTGTTAAAACCTGGCGCTTAATGACATTTTGACGCAAGGGAATCAGCTCATGCAGCGTGGGGCAGAATGATCGCTGGTCCAGATATGCCCAGCCTGACCCAGGATCAGCTAGACGGCTCGCAGCCTGTTCGACCGACAGATTCACATCAATCCCTGCCGCCTGCAGCACATGGCGGTGCGTGACGCCATATTTCGGACCAACCGAATCGAGTCCATGACTGATCGTTGGCAGGCCGCATTCCGCCAACACCAGTGGAATGAATGGGGCTACCAGTAGATTCCGGTTGAAACCATCATAAGGATCAGCCAGAGACACGACTTCGTCAACGTCGGCGGTGACAGAAATAGACGCCTTGAGGATGGCATCGAGGACGCCTTTGTTTTCGTCATCAGTCTCGCGTTTCATGCGCAAAGCAATAAAGAAAATCGCAGCCTGTACGTCATTCACTTCGCCGTTCAGGATGGCCTGCATCCCCTTGCTTGCCTCATCAAGAGAGATGTCTTTACTCAGCTCAGGCCCTGTGGCGATGCGCTGAATAATGGAGTGCATGATCTCTTGAGGGGATTGGGTATTGTTCATTTACTGCCGCCACTACAAATGAATGAAATTCCTGCGGAGTATAAAAAGTTGACTGATTTTGTCAAGATTGACCAGCGGCCAATTCAGGGAAAAAGGGAGGATGCTAGCGATGCAGATTCAAATCAAACCAAAGCGGGTGAGTCTGTAAAGACGTTAATTTGTGCGGGCCAAGCTCCATTTGGCCCTAGGTCAGCGTTTAAACCAAATCATTTTTTATGAACAACCGACGTCAAAACATTGCGATATTCAAAAAATACTGAATATTCCGGATAGTCCCAGCGGGTAATGGGTGGGTCGCCGATCCATGGGTGTGCGACGGAGGGCTCCCCGTATTGTCGCTTGACCTGATCCATGTTCATTCCACGAGTCGGTCGTGGAATACCCTCTCCACTGTTCACCGGGGACTCGTGAATAGAATCCATCAAAAGTACATCAGCAAACAGGGTTGTGGCGAATAAAACCAAGCCACTGATGGCAAAAATGGGTATGCCAGATTTCATAATGTGCAACTCCAGAAAAAATCCTTAATGAATGAATATAGCACTCCAGCCTAACTATAGAAGTACGCATTGATTTTTATTCCCGGTCATACCCGGTTGTGGTTTAATGGCTGCCTATGTTTAAACCCCTCGAGCTTTTTATCGGCCTGCGTTATACCCGGGCCAAGCGACGCAACCACTTTATCTCTTTCATCTCCATGATATCCATGCTTGGGATTATGCTGGGTGTGGTTGCGCTGATCGTCGTGTTGTCGGTTATGAACGGATTTCATAAGGAAGTCCGTGAACGGATTCTCGGTATGGCCTCCCATGCCACCATCTCCGCTGTGCAGGACGGGTTGCAGGATTGGCAGGCAGTCCAGGCGGAAGCCGAAAAACATCCCAGTGTCATTGGTCATGCGCCTTATGTGGAGGGTCAGGGCATGCTGATCAATGGACAAAAGGTGAGCGGCGTTCTGCTGAGAGGAATTCTGCCGCAAGAGGAGAGTAAGGTCTCGGATGTGATATCGGCAATCAAGATTGGCAGCGTGGATGACTTGAAAGTCGGTGAATACAACATCATACTGGGGAGGGAGCTGGCCTTTGCCCTGGGTGTGAACACAGGCGACCGGATCACCCTGGTAACTCCCCAGGTCAACGTAACTCCTGCTGGTATCATGCCGCGCCTCAAACGCTTTACGGTAAAAGGAATTTTTGAAGTGGGGATGGGGGACTATGATCGCAACGTGGCGCTTCTGCACTTGCAGGATGCCGCCAAACTCATGCGCCTGAAGGATAGCGTGACAGGTGTTCGGCTCAAGTTGACGGATCTCTACCAGGCGCCCCAGGTTTCCCGGGAACTGGCGATGAGCATGGGAGGGTACTACCGAATCAGTGACTGGACCATGCAGCACAGAAATTTCTTCGCTGCACTGCAAACCGAAAAGCGCATGATGTCTATCATCCTGTCGCTTATCGTCGCGGTAGCCGCATTCAATATCGTGTCTACCCTGGTGATGGTGGTGACAGACAAACAGTCGGATATTGCCATTCTGAGGACGCTGGGCGCCTCTCCGGGCACCATCATGGGGATTTTTATCGTGCAAGGCGCCACCATCGGCTTTGTCGGTAATATCCTGGGCATGATCGGTGGACTGCTGCTGGCCAATAATGTGGAAGCTATCGTGAGTCGGGTGGAAGAACTGTTCAATATCGATTTTCTTGATCCAAGCATCTATTACATCAGTGAGTTGCCTTCGGATCCCCATCTGCAGGATATCCTTTTTATCGGCAGCACAGCTTTCATTATCACCCTGCTGGCTACGCTCTATCCCGCATGGCGTGCATCACGTACTCAGCCCGCTGAGGCATTGCGCTATGAATAGGTCTGAATCCGTGCTGCTTGCGGAGGGTCTTGAGCGCACCTTTGTCCAAGGCAATCTGCGTGTCGAAGTCCTGCGCAACGTGAATTTCAAGGTCAATAAAGGTGAGAGAATCGCCATCGTCGGTGCTTCCGGGTCCGGTAAGAGTACTCTGCTGCATTGCCTGGGTGGACTGGACCGACCCAATGCGGGGCGGGTCGAGCTGATGGGCACGGAGATTCTTGGTCTGGGAGAGAAAGAGCGGGGACGGTTACGCAACCGCAGTCTGGGTTTCGTCTATCAGTTCCATCACCTTCTGGCTGAATTCACCGCCTTGGAAAATGTTGCCATGCCGCTGTTGATTGGCAACTGGTCAGTGTCTGAGGCAATACAGCTGGCAACCAATATGCTGGAACGGGTAGGCCTGGCTAACCGCATCCAGCACAAACCTTCCGAGTTGTCCGGTGGGGAAAGGCAGCGGGCCGCATTGGCCCGTGCACTGGTGCACAGCCCGGAATGCGTATTGGCGGATGAACCCACCGGCAATCTGGATCGCCGTTCAGCTGAACAGGTCTATGAGTTAATGCTTGATCTTAATCGGGAGCAGGGAACCAGCTTCGTGGTGGTGACCCATGACCCTGATTTGGCGGCCCGCATGGATAAGACCTGGAATCTGGATGACGGGGTGCTTACTGAGAGGTGATTTAGTCTTTGGCGAGGCGTTGATCACTGCGTCTCTTCCATTGACGAATGGCGTGTAACCGCCAGAGTCCACGAATTGCAGAATAGCCGATGATGGCGGCGCTAGTGCCGCTGATCAGACAGCCAAGTAAAAATGGCGCCCAGACGCCATCCAGCCCGCCGTTCCTGAACCAATCGAGGCTGAAATCAAAGTTGCCGGCACTCGGCGGCACTCCAATCACCCAGGTGCCAACCAGATAAGCGAAGAAGAATATCGGTGGAATTGTCAGAGGATTGGTTATCCAGACCAATACCACTGAGAGTGGAAGATTGACCCTAAAGATTATCGCCGCACCGGCGGCTAAAATCATTTGAAAGGGCAAAGGCACGAAAGCCATGAACAGGCCGACAGCAAAGGCGCCGGCAGATGAACGGCGGTTGATATGCCACAGATTTGCATCATGCAAAAGCTTACCAAAGATCAGCAGGTGCCTATGCTTACGAATAGCATCGCGATTGGGAGTGATTTGCTTGATCAGCTGTTTAGGCATGTTGGTAGCGAAAATATTCAATACGCCTCCTGCGAATCCGGTTATTGAAGCATGGTAGTTAGCAGTCCGCCACATAAATAATCGACTGAGACCTGTCATCACTGAACGGAAACGGATCTCCAATGAATTTATTTCTTCTTTGTTTCGTGGCCGGAACAGCCGGGTTCCAATTGTTACCCACTCTGCCTGATCCCTATTGGATAGGCTTGGCCATACTGATTCCTGTTTGCTGGTCATGGAGCAAACTGCGCGTTCTGGCGGCATTGTTGGCCGGTGTTTGCTGGTCGTTCGCCTTTGCCAGCCTCCATTTTTCTGCGCACCTGCCCATAGATTCAGAAGGCAAGGATCTGATTTTGACGGGTAGCATCAGCTCAATTCCCACAGTAAAGGCAACTGTCACCCGCTTCGAGATGGATGTGTTGAGTCTCAGGTCCATGGACGAGGCGATATCCGGTCCGGACAAGATCCGTGTCAGTTGGTACAGGGCACAAGCGCATCTCAAACCAGGACAAGTGTGGCGTTTGAAGGTGCGTCTCAAACGGCCCAGGGGGTTTCAGAATCCAGGTGGCCTGGACTATGAGCGTTGGCTTTTTACACATGGAATCCAGGCGACCGGATATGTGAGGCCCTGGGAGGGCAACCAGCTTGCAGACCTGGCTTATCAGGGTGGCTGGCTTGACAGGACGAGGCAGTATGTGGGTGAAGAAATAGACCTCCGGCTGGCTGACAAGCGTGCAGCTGCTCTGGTCAAAGCCCTGGCGATTGGTGATCGTAGCAGTATGTCCGCAGAAGATTGGCAGGTATTTGCGAATACGGGCACCTCGCATCTGGTCGCGATTTCCGGCCTGCACATCGGCATGGTGGCAGGCCTGGCGTTTTTTTTGGGCCAATGGTTCTGGAGACGTTCAGAGTGGTTGATGCTGAAGCTGGCCGCTATCCGGGCTGCCGCCTGGATGGCGCTCGGTACTGCCTTCGTCTATGCGGCACTCGCAGGATTTTCCCTGCCCACCCAGCGAGCCCTGATCATGCTCTCACTCGGGCTGGGCGCGCTGCTGTTCGGGCGTACACTCTCTATCAGTCGCTCGCTTGCTCTGGCGCTTTTCGGTGTGGTGCTGGTTGATCCATTTGCAACCTTCAGCGCAGGTTTCTGGCTCTCGTTCGGCGCTGTTGCGGCGATTTTACTGGCGGTGGGTGGCCGTATGCGTCCACGCAAAGGCTGGCGCAACTGGGGCCGCATTCAATGGGTAGTTGCGCTTGGGCTTGCTCCTTTGCTGTTCATTCTTTTCAATCAGGTCTCGTTGATTTCACCGCTGGTCAATCTGCTTCTGGTGCCATGGTTCAGTCTGCTGCTGGTGCCGCTGGTGCTGATCTCTGTGGCAACGATGAGTTTAACTCCGGTCAGTGACTTGCTGTTTGAAATACTGGGCTCGCTCGCCCGTGAAACCCTGGAATTACTCGACAGGCTCTCTCAGTTGCCTTTCGCGTTGCTATACAGGCCGGAACTTCCTACATGGATCTGGCTGGCAGCCATCACCGGCGTTGTCGTGCTGCTGATGCCGAGGGGAGTTCCTGGTCGGGTGCTGGGATTACTGCTGATTACCCCAATCCTGGTTTATCAACCCCAGCGGCAAAACCATGGTTCACTCCTTTTCACCCTGCTGGATGTAGGGCAGGGGCTCTCCTGTGTGGTGGAAACCGCAGAACATCTGCTGGTCTATGATACCGGACCGGCTCATCCATCCGGCTTCAATACCGCTGATGCTGTGCTCATCCCCTATCTGCTGAGTCGGGGAATCGATAAAATCGACCAGCTGGTGATCAGTAACGGCGACAGAGACCATGCGGGTGGAGTCGAGAACCTGCTCAGAGCGATGGATGTGAAGCAGCTGATGGCCGGCGAACCCCTGGTTATTGGCGCCGTGGATCAGTGCCAGATGGGTGCAGGTTGGGAATGGGATGGGGTGTACTTTGAAATCCTGCATCCGCATGCCGAGGACAATTTTGCCTCAGCAAACAATACCTCATGTGTTCTGAAGATCACCGCTGATGCTGGATCAATACTGATTGCCGGCGATGTTGAACGCGATGCTGAGCAGGCGCTTGTTGAGCGCCATGCTGGATTGTTGCATGCGGATATCCTGGTGGCGCCTCATCACGGCTCGAAGACTTCATCAACTGAATCCTTTGCTGCCCATGTTGACCCAAGTTATGTCCTGTTTTCGACCGGTTACCGGAATCGCTTTGGTTTTCCGCACCCGTCGGTAGTTGAACGCTGGCGTCAGTCAGGGTCTAATCTGCTGAATACGGCTGAGACCGGTGCGGTGCAATTCCAATTGGATACGGACAGCCCGCTCAGCGAGCCACTGCTATATAGGAAAAATCATCCACATCTATGGTCATACGCTCAATTCGCAGAATGATTGACCCGCTTCACTTCCAGTCCGAGTGTTGCTTAAAGTATGATTGAGCTGCACTGCAATTCATTTTCATCTCAAGAGGTTTCTGCTTAGTGTTTGAGTTAGTCAAAGCTGGTGGGTGGCTGATGTGGCCGATTATCGCCTGTTCCGTGGTGTCACTGGCCATTGTATTGGAACGTTTTTGGACATTGCGCCGGAGTCGGGTGATGCCCAGTTATTTGTTGCGGCAGATCTGGCAGTTGCACAAGGACGGCCAGCTTGGAATGGCCGATCTGGGAAAACTCAAGGCGAGCTCCCCGTTAGGCCGCATCCTGGCTGCAGGCCTGGTCAACCGTGAACACTCCAAAGAAGTAATGAAGGAGTCGATCGAGGAGGTCGGTCGTCAGGTCGTGCATGAGCTGGAGAGCTACCTGAACACCTTGGGCACCATTGCTTCGATCTCCCCCCTGCTGGGTCTGCTCGGAACCGTGATCGGTATGATCAAGGTTTTCAGCGTGATCGTGACAGCTGGAGTCGGTGATCCGGCGGTGCTTGCGGGAGGTATATCCGAGGCGTTGATAACCACGGCAGCCGGTCTTTCCGTCGCCATACCGACGCTGATGTTTCACCGCTATTTCATGGGACTGGTGGATAAACTGGTGCTTGGCATGGAGGAGCAGGCGCTTAAACTGATCGAAGTGATTCATGGAGAAAGAGAGCAGGTGATGGAGTGAGCCGGTGAATATTCGTCCTCGCCGCAGACGTTCTATCGGTGTTGATATCACACCGTTGATTGATGTGGTGTTTCTGCTGCTGATTTTTTTTATGGTCTCGACCACCTTTGAACGTGAGACGCAAATCACCATCGAACTGCCTGAAGCTACCGGTGAAAAGCTGGAAAAGGCGCCAAAGGAACTCGAAATCACAATAGATAGGCATGGTGTCTTCTATGTCAACAAGCTGGAGGTCATCAATACCCGTGTCGACACCCTGAAAATTGCGATTCGCAAAGCGGTGGGTGAAAAACGCGATATTCCGTTGCTCATCAATGCAGACGCCAAAACACCACACCAATCGGTGATGACAGTGATGGATGCCGCCAGCCAGCTGGGTCTGCTGCATATGACCTTTACCGCTCAACAACCCGAAGAGTAACAGGCAATCCTTCTTGAATCGCATTGAACAGAGCTGGAATGGCCGGGGTCTGATTACCCTGTTGTTGCTGCCGCTGTCAGCCCTCTATTGTGTACTGGTGGCACTGAGACGCGGTTGTTACAGATTGGGTATCTTGAGATCGGGTAAATTGCCTGTGCCGGTGATAGTGGTCGGCAACATTTCAGTTGGCGGCACCGGTAAGACGCCGGTCGTGGTCTGGCTGGCCCACTGGTTGCTCAACAAGGGTTTCTCTCCGGGGATCGTTACCCGCGGTTATGGCGGAAAATCCGCGCAATGGCCCCGGCAGGTTGAGGCGGCTACCCAGGCATCGGAGGTGGGTGATGAATCGGTGCTGATCCATCGGCGAACTGCCTGCCCGGTTTACGCGGGCCCTGACAGATTGAAAACAGGGCAGCGATTATTGTCAGAACAGGATTGCGATATCATCATCTCGGATGATGGTCTGCAGCACTACGCCTTGGACAGGGATCTCGAACTCGCCGTGATTGATGGGGAGCGCCGTTTTGGAAACGGTCTCTGCCTGCCGGCCGGTCCGCTCAGAGAGGGAAAAAAGCGCCTGCGGACGGTCGATATGATTCTCGCCAATGGCGATGCGCAACAGGGTGAGCATCCTTTCCGGGTATATGGCGCCCAGGCGTTCTCTGTAAGGAATAGCTGTGAATCCAGGCCATTGAGCGCATTTACGGGAAAGAATGTCGAAGCGCTTGCAGGAATCGGCAATCCGGAGCGTTTTTTTAGCATGCTGGAGTCTATCGGCGTTAAGATATCGCGGCACGCCTTTCCCGATCATCATCCCTTCACCCCGGGGGACCTCGAACCCTTCAGGGGCCAGACGGTGCTGATGACCGAGAAGGATGCGGTTAAGTGTGAAGCATTTGCCGGTGAAGATGTCTGGTTCGTTCCGGCTGAGGCAATGTTTAATGAAAATTTCACCCAACAGCTAGCGCTGTTAATCGACAGGCTGATTCATGGATAAAAACTTACTCGATATTTTGGTTTGCCCTCTGTGCAAGTCCGAACTCTATTACGACAAAAAGGCGTCTGAACTGATTTGCCGGGCCGATCGGCTGGCATTCCCGATACGTGACGATATCCCCGTGATGCTGCAGGATGAGGCGCGTGAATTGGCGGCGGACGAAGAAGTACCGCAACGCTGATGGAATTCAAGGTCGTAATTCCCGCCCGTTATGCTTCGGTCAGGCTTCCCGGCAAACCGCTGCTGAAGATTGCCGGAAAACCGATGATCGAACATGTCCATGCCCGCGCCCTGGAGAGTGGGGCAAGCGAGGTGGTGATTGCCACGGATGATGGTCGTATTGCGGATGTGGCGAAAGGTTTTCAGGCGCGGGTCTGCATGACCAGTGAAACCCACCGCAGCGGCTCAGACAGGATCGCGGAAGTTGTGGACAAGATGGCCTGGGGAAAGAATACCATCGTGGTCAATCTTCAGGGGGATGAGCCATCCATGCCGCCCGTGCTGATCAATCAGGTTGCCTCCGACATGGCGGCGCATGAGGCAGCAGGGGTTACCACACTGTCGGCACCGATCCTGGATAAGGCGCTGCTGTTCGACCCCCATGTGGTCAAGGTAGTGACCGATGTCAATGGTTATGCCCTCTACTTCAGCCGGGCCCCGATTCCCTGGCACCGTGACGAGTTTATCGATCGTGAGCGGCCGTTACCGCAAGGAACGGGGTTTGCCCGGCATATTGGTCTGTACGCCTATCGCGCCGGTTATCTGAAACAGTTCGTCGCATGGGAGCATGCCCCTATCGAGCGCGCCGAATCCCTCGAGCAACTCCGTGTGCTGTGGCATGGCGGTAAAATCCATGTCAGTCAGGCTCAGGTGGAACCTGGGCATGGCGTGGACACGGAAGGCGATCTCAAGCGAGTGGAAGCACATCTGGCAGGTTGAACAGGAAGAGAGTTATGGTACGGGTATTGTTTGTCTGCATGGGTAACATCTGCCGTTCACCGACCGCCCAGGGCGTGTTCAGGGGTATGGTCGAGAAACAGGGTCTCAGCCATCTGATCGAGACCGATTCAGCCGGCACCATCGACTACCACATCGGGAATGCCCCTGACCGGCGTGCCCGTGAAACCGCTGTCAAACGTGGTCTGGACATCTCTGATCTGCGGGCGCGGCAAGCGCTGGCGGAAGACTTTCTGGAGTTCGACTATGTGCTCGCCATGGACCGGGACAACTACGCTGATCTGCGTGCGCTATGTCCTGCAGGTCATGAGGAAAAGCTGCATCTGTTTCTCGACTTCGCTCCGCACCTCGAACTGCAGGAGGTGCCCGATCCATACTATGGCGGGCCTGCCGGCTTTGAACGCGTCTATGACATGGTGGAGGAGGCCGCGACGGGCCTGCTGAACAAGATCAAGGAATGCGATCTCTAGATCCCGGCAACCCTGCAGCCTGATCTGTCAGGCTGCGGGGTTAACATCAATCGCTGCTGTCAGATTCTGAGGCAGCTGGACTTTTGGTTTCAGTTTTAGTGGTGGCAACCTCCCCGGGGTTGCTGCTTGCAGGCGGTTTACCGGGAGCCTCAGTTGCTGTCTCCGCCTTCATCGATTGGACACTCTCATCCTTCAAAAACGTTGTGGTCTTCTTAGTCGTTCTGGCCGCCTTCTTGGCTGGAGGCGGTTTTGACTGACTCGAGCTGTCTGGGACTGCCTTCTGTCTTGGTGTGTCAGCTGGTGTTGGCACTACCTCTCCTTTGACTGCGTACTGCTTGACATCAGTCGCGGCAGTTTTCTTTGTCTCGATCTGCTGCAAGCGAGGCTTTTTCGCAGGCTCCTCCTTAGTTTTGGGAGCTGCGCTGCTCGGAATGCTGTCCTGCGGCTTGCCAGCTTTCGTCTCAGCAGGTTTGCTGACCGCAATGGACTCTGCCCTGTCTGTCTGCGGTTGGGGTGCTCTCTTGGTTTCCACAGGAGCGGCTGGTTTAGAGGGAGCTGGAGAGTCGCTGGATGCGGCTGTCTCGGTTTGTGGTTTAGGTACCTTTGCCGGAATTTCCGAACTCGCAGGTTTGGCTGCAGACTGGGCGCCGGACGCTGTGGGCTTCACGGCTTGTGGTTTAGGTTTTGTTTCAGAAGCTGCCGGACTGGCAGGTTTTGCCGCTGGTTGAGCGTCAACCCTGCCGTTTTCGGGGTTCGGTATCGTTTTATTTTTTGAAATCTCCGGACTGGCAGGTTTTGCCGCTGGTCGAGCGTCAACCGCTGCCGTTTTCGGGGCCTGCGGTATCGGTTTGTTTACTGAAATCTCCGGACTGGCAGGTTTTGCCGCTGGTTGAGCGTCAACCGCTGCCGTTTTCGGGGCTTGCGGTATTGGTTTGCTTTCTGAAATCTCCGGACTGGCAGGTTTTGCCGCTGGTTGAGCGTCAACCGCTGCCGTTTTCGGGGCTTGCGGTATCGGTTTGTTTTCTGAAATCTCCGGACTGGCAGGTTTTGCCGCTGGTTGAGCGTCAACCGCTGCCGTTTTCGGGGCCTGCGGTATCGGTTTGTTTTCTGAAATCTCCGGACTGGAAGGTTTTGTTGTTGGTGTTGACGCCGCCGGTTCGCCTCCCGTCTTCTGCGCTGCTGGATGGGTTTCTTTTGCTGCCACAGCCGTTGCTTTAGGCGCCTTATCGGCATCGCTGCGGGCGGGCTTAGGCGCAGGGCGTTCTCCCTGGCTGCTGCCGCCGGCTTGGGTTGATGTCTTTTCAGGCTGCCCTGATTGGGGACTGGGTTGAGGTGTGGAGGTTACGGGCTTGTCTGAGGCAGACTCCGTGCTTGCCCGTGGTTCTTTTTCAACCTTGAAGTTGATCTCTTTTGGCCGTTGATCTGTGGTCTCTGCGGAATCCTGTGACTGTTCGGCAGCGACCGGTTTTCTACGGCGTCCCCCACGGCGTCCCCGTCTTGAACTGCTGCGTGCGCCTTTTGGCTTTGGCACCTCACCTGACCCAGCTTCAGGCCTCTGCTGGGCTTCCTGTGTGGCTTCCTTTACGGCTGTGGTTTGCTCACTTGCCGAAGCGGGTTGTTTATTCTGAGGGGGCCGCTGCTGTTTCTCCGGTTGATTGTCTCGTTCTTCTCTGCGTGCCGGCTGGGGACGGCCGCCACGTCTGTTACCGGCGGGTGAATTCCTACGCTCCTGACTCTGTTGGCGGGGTTGAGAGGGGCGAGACCGAGGCTTGCTCTCAGGCTCCTGCTTCTCCTCAACCTTGACTTGTTCCGCTTCCTGCGTGCGATGAGAAAAAATACTGGTGAAAATCTTCTTTAAAAAACCGCTTTCATGCGGCTCTTTCTTCGGTTCGGGTATCGGGGCTCGCTGTGGCGCCGGATTGGTTTGCTCGATGGTTTTGACTGCGGGCTGCTCACTCTTGGGTTGTTCCGAGCGGGCAAAATTAGGTGTCTCATCCGGCCTTTCAGTCGCCATCTTGTAGCTGAGATTGTCATCTGCTTTATCCGCAGGCATATCGCTGGCGCGGACTCTTTCAAGTTTGTAGTTGGGTGTTTCCAGGTGTGTATTGGGAACCAGGATGACACTGATCGACTGGCGTTTTTCTATGTCGTGGATGCCCTGCCGCTTCTCATTCAGCAGGAAGGTTGCGACATCCACCGGGAGCTGGGCGACGATGCGGCCGGTGTTTTCCTTCATTGCCTCTTCTTCGATAATCCGCAGTACCGACAAGGCGAGGGATTCCACGCCGCGCACTGTGCCATGGCCATTGCAGCGCGGGCAGACCAGTTCACTGGCCTCTCCCAGGGATGGGCGGAGGCGCTGGCGGGACATCTCCAGCAGTCCAAAGCGCGAAATGCGGCCCACCTGCACCCGGGCGCGGTCTTGTCTGAGGGCGTCTTTCAGACGGTTTTCCACCTCTCGCTGATTGCGGGACGGGGTCATGTCGATGAAATCGATGACAAACAGCCCCCCTAGATCCCGTAAGCGGAGTTGTCTGGCGATCTCATCGGAGGCTTCCAGATTGGTGTTCAAAGCCGTCTCTTCGATATCGGCCCCCTTGGTTGCGCGGGAGGAGTTGATATCGATCGAGGTCAGTGCCTCGGTGTGGTCAATGACGATGGCACCGCCGGAAGGCAGCCGGACTTCACGCTGGAAAGCCGACTCGATCTGGCTTTCGATCTGATAGCGGCTGAAGAGGGGTACTTCATCCTTGTAATCCCGCAGTTTCTTGCTGTACTGGGGCATGACCTGGGAGATGAAACGCTGTGCCTGGGCAAAGACTTCTGGGTCATCTATCACGATCTCGCCGATATCGGTGCGTAAATAGTCCCGAATCGAGCGAATGATGACATTGCTTTCCTGATAGATCAGAAATGGTGCGGTTTTCTCGGCTGAGTTTTCAATGGCTTGCCAGAGCTGAATCAGGTAGTCCAGGTCCCACTGCAGCTCTTCGGCATTTTTCCCGACACCCGCAGTACGCACGATCAATCCCATGTTCTCCGGGATGGTCAACTCGCTCATGGCCTCCCGAAGCTCAGTGCGGTCCTGGCCTTCGATGCGCCGGGATACGCCGCCAGCTCGTGGGTTGTTCGGCATCAGCACCAGATAACGGCCCGCCAGGGAAATGAACGTAGTCAGTGCGGCGCCTTTGTTGCCGCGCTCTTCCTTCTCCACCTGAACGATGATCTCCTGGCCCTCTTTGACGGCGTCCTGAATATTGACGCGTCCGGAGGACTGCTTGGAACTGTCTGAAAAATAGTTGCGGGAGATCTCCTTCAGGGGCAGGAAGCCGTGTCTATCGGAGCCGTAATCGACAAATGCCGCCTCAAGGCTCGGTTCTACCCGGGTGATGCGGCCTTTGTAGATGTTGGCTTTTTTCTGTTCCCGGCCGGGAACTTCGATATCAAGATTGAAAAGTTTTTGCCCATCGACAATGGCAACACGCAACTCTTCTGGTTGAGTTGCGTTGATCAACATACGCTTCATATTATTTATGTGTCCGTAGAACTGCGCGAACAGGGAGCAATATGAAGATGGCCTTTCACGCCTCTGCTGGCGGCCTTGTTCGGCCTGCGGTTACAAAGTCGCAATGAAGTTCATCTTCTCTCAGACAGGTGACTGAACACCCGTTCATGCTCCCGAAGTCTGGCTCGGGCAGTCGAAATACTGTTAAAGTTCGCCGTCCGGTTATCTGCAGGCCCAGAACTTGTTTGGCGCGTAAAGCAAGCGGAGCGGCCTGGGTTGTTTGACTGACCGTGCCGGGCATCCATGACGCCGGAACACCAAAAGGATCTTGGGTTCCCGCTGAAAATTGCTTTTACGCAGTTGAGTTGGTTCAGGGTTGAGCAGGTCCAAGTGGCACCTGTGTGCTCAGTTTGAAGCTCCGGCATCTGTCCGGAACACCCAAATTGCTCACCACGCTAGTGCTGGCTTTGTTTAAAATCTGGCCAACACCGTTAAAAATCCATCCGGGAATATACCAACCTTCATAGGGTTCTTCAATGCTACAGTGCTTTTTAATTAGAGGCTAAATGTCAGAAACGAAAAAGAATTCTCCATCTGTCCGGTTTATTGACGTGGATGCTGAATGGGAGGGCCAGCGTATCGATAATTTTCTGATGCGCCAACTCAAGGGGGTTCCCAAGAGCTATATTTACCGAATCCTGCGTAAAGGCGAAGTCCGGGTCAATAAAGGCAGGGTGAAGGCCATCTATCGCCTGCAAGCCGGTGACAGGGTGCGTATACCTCCGGTTCGCTTGCCCGACACGGCTACCCCAATCCCGCCTTCGCACAGGGTTATGGAGCGACTTGAACGGTCTATTGTGTACGAAGATGAACGTTTTCTGGTGTTGAACAAACCCTCGGGGCTGGCGGTGCATGGTGGTAGTGGCATGGATTTCGGTGTAATCGAGGCAATGCGGCATCTACGCCCTGAGCAGCAGCATCTTGAACTGGTTCATCGTCTGGACCGGGAGACCTCCGGTTGTCTGCTTATCAGCAAGCGCCGCAGCGCGCTTCACACATTGCATGAACTCATGCGTCAGAATCGTGTCGATAAGCGGTATCTGGCGCTGCTTGCGGGCAGTTGGCGGAAAGGCGCTAAAATCGTGAATCTGCCCCTCAGGAAAAACACCCTGCAGGGCGGCGAGCGCATGGTGCGCATCGACGCAGAAGGCAAGTCTGCCGAGACCAGGTTTAAACGTGTGCAGCGCTTCAAGCAGGCAACCTTGGTTGAAGCGGAGTTGGTAACCGGGCGCACCCATCAGATTCGGGTGCATAGTGCGTCCCTCGGGACACCGATTCTGGGAGACGCGAAGTATGGTGATGCGGACGCCAACCGTTGGGCCGGTAAAGAGCTGGGTCTGAAAAGGCTGTTTCTGCATGCGCATTCTCTCAGTTTCCGCTGGCCGGGAGAAAAGCAAACCACCGAGATTCGGGCGGAATTGCCCGATGATTTGAAAGAAGTTTTGGAAAAAGTAAATAAATCAGATGAAGTATAAGCTGTTAGTATTTGATTGGGATGGAACATTAATGGATTCTATCGCCCGTATCGTGGATTGTGTCAAGGCGTCCGTGCGGGATCTGGGGATCGCAACGCCCAGTGATGACGAGATTCGCAACATCATCGGTCTGGGTTTGCGCGAGGCCGTGGATACCTTGTTTCCAGGGGCGGATGAGCGCTTGCATCAGAATATCGTGAACGCTTATCGGATACATTATCTGAGCGAAGACAGAACCCCGTCACGGCTGTTTGAGGGGGCCAGGGAGGTGGTCCAAAACCTCGCGGATGAGGAGTATCTGCTCGCCGTCGCCACCGGAAAAGGACGCAGTGGCTTGAATCTGGTGCTGGAAAGCACGGGGCTAGGTGGTTACTTCCATGCCACCCGGTGTGCGGATGAGACTTTTTCCAAGCCTCATCCAGAGATGCTGGAACAGATTCTCGATGAGCTGGGGGTTTTTCCTGAAGAAGCATTGATGATCGGCGATACAGAGTATGACCTGCAGATGGCCGCCAATGCAGGTGTGGCGTCACTGGGCGTGACCTACGGCGTGCATGCGCCTGAGCGTCTGGCGAAACACAATCCATTGGATTGTCTGGATGAAGTAACGGCAATCCCGGGTTGGTTGAAAACCCATATACGGTAAACTGAGAACTGAACAAGTTTTTAATAAACATATAGGTAAGTAGTTATTCATATGTCAGATCGAGATACTGAGCAAACCCGGAATTCCCAGTCCAGCCCAAGCCGATGGGAACGCGAGTTACTGGATAAGATGGTCACGTCCTCCGTGGTCGAGAATCGCAGAAGCCGCCGCTGGGGCATCTTTTTCAAGTTTCTGACCTTTGCCTACCTGTTTCTGCTGCTGGCAATGCTCTCCTGGTCGGATAAATGGGATGTCTCACAGGCTACCCTGAAAGAGCACACCGCACTGGTGGAAGTGGATGGCGTCATCGCCCCTGACACCAAGGCCAGCGCCGACAAGATAGTCACCGGCCTGCGGGATGCCTTCAAGGACAAAAAGACCAAGGCCGTAATCCTGCGCCTGAATACCCCGGGCGGCAGTCCGGTGCAGTCGCGCTATATCAACGAAGAGATCACCCGCTTGAAGAAGAAGCATCCGGCTATCCCGGTTTATGCGGTGGTGGTGGATATGTGTGCCTCGGGCGGGTACTACATTGCGGCGGCGGCAGACAAAATCTTCGCTGATCAGGGCAGTATTGTCGGTTCTATCGGTGTCTTGATGAATGGTTTCGGTTTCGTCGAGGTGCTGGATGAGCTGGGGATTGAGCGCCGCCTGATGACTGCGGGGGAGAACAAGGGCATTATGGATCCCTTCTCCCCCGTGTCAGGGGATGACCGGGCGCATATCCAGCGCATGCTGGATCAGCTGCATGGCCAGTTCATCGCCAAGGTCAAGGAAGGGCGGGGCGAGCGGCTCAAGGTTGATGAATATCCGGAGGTCTTCAGCGGTCTGTTCTGGAGCGGCGAGGACGCCAAGGAGATCGGACTGATCGATGCGTTTGGCAGCAGCAGTTATGTGGCCCGGGAAATAGTCGGTGTCGAGGATATCGTCGACTTCACGCCCAAGGAGGACGTCTGGGAGCGCTTCGCCGACCGCATCGGGGCCGGAGCCGCCCAGTCGCTGGCGAGACTTACCGGGTTTGGAGAAAGTTACCGCCTGCGATGAGCCGGGCAAGGGCTGCCGAGCACTTGGAGAGAGTGCCTCAGCAGATTCTCGGCAGGGGATCGTCCTCCAGCTCTTCCAGGATGCGGGCGCCGCCAAGCTCAGTCTCCAGTACCACCAGGGGGTCTCCCTCGGTTACCTGACCGATAATGGCGGCAGCCTCGCCTTCGGGCAAGGCCTGCCATGCCTGCAGGGCGGCAGCGGCATCCTGCGCAGCGACGAGGGCAACAATCCTGCCTTCGCAAGCCAGGAACAGCGGATCATAACCGAGCATTTCACACACGGCTTGCACCGGGTCGCGCACCGGTATCTGATCCTGCTGCAGGCGGACCTGCAATCCGCTGGCGCGACTGATTTCATGAGTGACCGTGGCAAGTCCGCCGCGGGTTGGATCGCGCATGAAATGCAGTCCTGCCAGGGGCAACAACACCTGAGCCAGCCGCAGTACGCTGGCGGCATCTGACAGCAGATCCCCATGCAGACCAAACTGTTCCCGCGCCAGCATTACGGCGATGCCGTGATCGCCCACCGGTCCGCTGACCAGCAATTTATCTCCCGGACGGATCTGCTTGAGACCCAGATTTATCCCGGGTTGACGTATGCCGATCCCGGTAGTCGCCAGATAGAGGCCGCTGCCTTCCCCTTTGCGCACCACCTTGGTGTCACCGGCGACCACCTGGACGCCGGTTTGGCGTGCAGTTTCAGCGATGCTTTGGACGATGCGATCCAGGGTCTGGATCTCAAAGCCCTCTTCGATGAACGCATTCAGACTCAGATAACGGGGTACGGCGCCGGCTACCGCCAGATCGTTGGTGGTGCCATGCACCGCCAGTGAACCGATATTGCCCCCGGGAAATTCCAGGGGCTGGACAGTAAAACCGTCAGTGGTGAAGAGAATTTCACCCTCTTCCTCCAAGGGCAGGGGCACGGCGTCGGCATGCACATCCAATCCGGGATTCTGCAGGTGGCGGGAGAAGATGTCATCGATCAGCTCACGCATGTAGCGTCCGCCATTACCGTGGGCCAGTGAGATGTGGGTGTCCTGCATCGGTTGAGTATCAGCGGTTGTTTTTTTGGTTGCTGCAGAATAGCAATTCACCGCTGCAAATAAAAACCCCGCCTGATGGCGGGGTCTTGGCAGCAGCAAAAGTGATTATTCAGATGGGGCTGCTTCTGCAGGTGCGGCAGGCGCTACAGGAGCCGCGTAGGGATAACCATAGGCAGGCACACCATAGGCAGGATAGCCATAACCACCATAGGGATAGCCGCCCCAACCACCATAGTGCGGATATCCATAGCCATAACCCGGATAGCCACCATAGTAAGGATACCCGCCCCATGGACCATAACCACCATTACCCCAATTCCAGGGGCCACCACCAAATGGACCAAAGAAAGCCTGTGCAGAGGTAGCAGCCAGCAAAGCTGATCCTGCGACGGCAGCAATAGCAACAATTTGCAGAGTCTTCTTCATCGTTCGATTCTCCTCATCAACGCTACTTGAATGTAGAAAACGCTTCTTTCACAAAATGCCTGGATGAAGGTTGTCTCACCATCCAGAACAATCGGACGGAGCGAAATTCCAACCCATAATATAATCTAGCAGGGTCTGGATGGATTGATCTAAATCATAAAATAATCAGATTATAATATACAAACCTTCATAGCAGCTCGGATAGACGGTTAAAGGCTTGTTTAATCTGTTCCCGGGTATTGTAGAAATGGGGTGAAAAACGTATTCCGCCACCCCTGGATGCACAGATCACATGCTTTTGCATAAGCCGTCTGTAGAGTGCCTGGTGATCCCGCTCCGGCACCTGGAAAGTCACAATACCACCACGCCGCTCCGCCTGCCGTGGAGATAACAGCTCAAAACCGAGCCGATCGATCTCATCAACCATGAACGCCGTATGGGTTGCTATCTGCCGCTGGATGGCTTCGATGCCTTGCTCATGTATCAGCTCCAGGCTGGCGCGCAGGGCATGAATGCCAAGCATGTTCGGGCTGCCACATTCAAAACGCTGCGCTGATCCGGCGATTTGCCAGGTTTTTCTATCGAAATCGCCGGCATGCTCCAGCATGTGCCAGCCAAACTGATGCAGCTTGAGTTGATCGCGAACTTCTGCACGGCTGTAGAAAAGTGCGACCCCTTCGGGGCCCAGCATCCACTTGTGTCCATCCGCCACCACGAAATCCGCCAGATTCTCCGTGACATCGAAGGGCAGGGCGCCCAGACTCTGGATCGCATCGACGCAAAACAGCACACCATTGCTGCGGCAGTATTGACCAATGGGTGGGAGATCCAGCCGCAGTCCGGAGGCATATTGCACGGAGCTGACGGAAACGAGCCTGGTGCGCGCGTCGCACAGGGCAATCAGGTCAGCTTCGGGCGACTCAGTGGTGCTCAAATCCAGGAGTTTCAGTTCCACTCCCTGTTGATGCAGAGACTCCCAGACAACCCGGTTGGAAGGGAACTCCTGAGCTATCGAAATGACGTTGTCTCCCGCCTGCCAGTCCAGACCATAGGCGATTGCCGACAAGCCCTCCGAGGTGTTTTTCAGCAGTGCTATATCATTCTGCGAGGGGGCGTTGATCAGTTTTGCCAGTTGACTGCGCAGTGCGCGTTCCGTCTCCAGCCAATGTGGATAGTTGCAGGCTCCCAGGCGGCCGTTTTCTGCAGCGAACTGCTTCACGGCCTCGACCGTCCTGGTGGGCCAGGGCGCCACTGCCGCATGGTTGAGATAGATGATATTCGGGTCGAGATTGAATGCTTCCAAGTCAGGTCTTCCTCTGTTTTGATCGTCGCAGCAGGATCAGGGCGTAAGCAGTCAGATTAATCAGGATGACAATGATGCCGAGAATAATCTGCAGGTTTCTATCCAGGCCAGGTGGGTAGATCAACGGCACAATGTAGTGCTCGACAAATCCCCCGCTGTATCCGCCTGCTCCAGCAACGGTTCTGAAATGATTCTCCAGTGGGGTGAGGGGACAGATCCAGCCGCCGAATTCGACCAGCGCCCCCCATATCACACAGGGCAGATGGAGCAGGGAAATCTTCCACCATTTAAGCACAAGCAGCCCGCCGCACAGCACGAACAGGATAAAAATAAGATGAAAAATAACAATGAAGTCAGCAGTGAACTTTGCAAGCATCGGAATCTCACCAAGTCAGATAGTGCCTCAGGTTCAATCCTGTGGTGATTTGCGATCTTTTTCAGTATCTCGCGACAGATAGACGAATGGTATCGCGAGCGGCCCGAACAGCAACCCCATGATTCCCCAAAATACCGGTTTCAAACCACGGGCCTTGGCGATCAGATGACACACAACGCCGCTGATCAGAAAGATTGAGAGAGCAAAAATCATATACATCGAATCTTCCCTCGGCAGCTGTATGTTGACGATTGACTAATCAGGTCAGTTGATCTGAAATGGCGTCTTCAAATCCAAGACATTCTTCTACCCGCAGTCCTTGTTCGATGGTATCCAGAAAAATCCCGGTCAACCATCTCTAAATTGATGCGGTTACAATCGGATCAGTGCATCACACGCCATGGATAACATCTCCAAGCCAGCCAAATCAATCAAACGCCGTATGCTGGGTTGGGGGCTGGAAATTCTGCTGCTGCTGATGGTCGTATACCTGCTGCACCTCTGGCAGACGCGGGATACTGTGGCAGGTGAGGCCCCGTCCCTGTCCGGTCAAACCCTGAGTGGGGATCAATTCAATCTACAAAACTTGCGTGGCCAACCGGCGGTTGTGCATTTCTGGGCGACCTGGTGTCCGGTCTGTCAGTTGGAAAACGGCACGATCAACGACCTGAATGCAGATTACCCGCTTATCACGGTCGCCATGCAGTCCGGCAGCGATACGACGATTCAAGCCTACCTGGATGAGAATGATTTGAGCTTTCCGGTGATCTCCGATCCGGATGGCTATCTGGCGGCGCGTTGGGGGGTCAGAGGAGTCCCTACGACTTTCATCCTGGATGGAGACGGCAATATCCGCTTCACGGAGGTCGGCTATACCACCGGTTTTGGTCTGCGGGCGCGAATCTGGTGGATGCAGTGAGGATACAAGCTGGCTTTCGGTCAGAGCTACCCTGACAGGGGGGCAATACACTCGGGGTCATCGTTTCTCGGATTGTTGACCCGCTTGCTGACCGGGTAGAGGGAAACGACTTGATCCGGGCTGTGTCTGAGTAACGGTTTGAGTATCTCCGGGGATCGGGTATTCGGGTCGAGCCAGGCAGCAAAGTTTTCCGGGGATAGAATCACCGGCATCCGCTCATGCACCGGCTTTACCGCCTGATTGGCATCGGTAACGATGATCGAGCAGGAGTCGAGGAGCTTTCCCCCTTCACACTCCCAATGTTCATACAATCCGGCGAAGACGAACAGTGCATCCTCCTTCGGCCGGATGCAGTAGGGCTGCTTGCCGCCGGCCTCGGCCTTCCATTCGAAGAACCCCGAGGCGGGGATCAGACAACGGCGGTATTTGAAGGCGGCGCGAAAGGCCGGTTTGCTCTCCACGGTTTCGGCGCGGGCATTGATGGTGCGGTAACCGATCTTTGCGTCCTTAGCCCAGAAGGGGATCAACCCCCAGTGCAGCATCTGCAAGCGGCGTCCCTGTTTGTCCTCCAGCACCGCGACGACCGGCTGCGATGGCGCGATATTGAAGCGGGGAGGCAGGGTAGGGACAGTCTCCAGGTCGAACAGGTTCATCAGTTCATCGGCTTGGACATCGAGATAGAAGCGGCCGCACATGGATTACAAACCTCCACTTGCACGCTGGGAAAGTTCGGACAGCTCCGTCACGGTACGCTCCAACTCAACCGTCATGCCCTGAAGGGAATCCGCGGAGCGGAAGATTTCGATCAGCGAGGTATAGAACCAGAGTGTCTCGTCCCGGCCCGCGTTAAATCGGTCCCACAGCGCTTCGCCCTGTTCCCGGTAGTCCAGCAGCAGCGTCCTGGCATTGTGCAGCTTGTCGGCGCAGGAGACTCGCAGCACGGACTCGGGTGCCTCTATCAAGTGAGCGATATAGGCCTCCTTGCGGGCCAGCCAGGGCGGCTTGGGGTGGGTGTCCGTATCGGTGCAGCCCTCGACGATGTCCAGCACCTCGGAGCCGAACCGCTCCCCAATCTCCGCCCGTAACGCTTCGGCACCGCCGTTGTGTTGGGCCTGATCCTCGATGGCGTCGTGCAACAGCGCAGCGATGGCCTCCTCCTCGCTCCCCCCGTGCTCCAGCACCAGGCTGGTCACCCCCAGCAGATGCGAGACATAGGGGATGTTCGAGCCCTTGCGGGTCTGGTGATTATGCAAGACCGTGGCGAAGGTGAGGGCTTCTGAAAATCGGGGTGAGAGAGCGGGAGTCGCGGTGTCCATCGGCAGATCCGTCAGATTCAACGAGTGAACCACTCTAATAGATGAGCGGCCTCCAGTCACCCGGCGCATGCAGCAGTGGACGCATCGACAGTGGAAAAGTGGACGAAGTCTCGTCCCGATCTGAGTGGATTCAAGAAAACTCGCCAATGCGGGTATCAACGGCATTGAATTATCATCAGTTGTTAACCTACCATTTCCCCGACATACTGGATGACCACGACACCGCTTTATCCGCCTGATGGAGGCTGATCACATGACGACAGCAGACAAGATCATCCGTGAGGTCGAGCGCCTGCCCGAACAGCTGGCCCGGGAGGTTCTCGATTTTATCGGCTATATCGAATTCAAGCATGGACTGAAGGATCAAATGACCGAGGAAATGAAGCAGGCCCAGGAACCCGTCATGGCGAATGTGTGGAACAATCCCGAGGATGACGTCTGGAATGAACTGTAAACCCGGTGAATTGGTCCTCATCCCGTTTCCCTACGCGGACCTGAGTTCGACCAAAAAAAGGCCGGTGTTGGTGCTGACCGCGCCGGACCGCCATGGAGACTTCATTGCATTAGCTGTCACCTCTGTCGAACAGAAGTCACAGGCCTTGGGTGTCACTGCAGAAGATTTATCTTACGGAGCACTGCCGAGGTCGAGTTGGATTCGCCTCGACAAGGTGTTCACACTTTCCGCAAGCAGCATCCTTAAGAGCATCGGTACAATCGAGCCTGCAATGCTCAACAAAGCACTCGCAGGCCTGTGCTCGACTGTAGGCTATCCACGCAAGTAACCGAGATACCAGCGCATCGACAGTGCTAAAGGGGGCGAAGTCTCGTCCCGATCTGAGTGGATTCAAGAAAACTCGCCAATGTGGGTATCAACGGCATTGAATTTCCATCAGTAGTAGGTTATTCATATTCGTTGAACCATAAAGATGTTAAATGGGAGTCAAGGGTCAGACCCCATGCCATTCAGTTAAGAATATTGATCATGTCTCAAGGTTGTCCCCTGCTTGCTCCGAGGGCGTCCGCGGCTTGGATAGTCGTGGTCGAGCCCCCAGGGATGGGTTCACGGCGTCCCTCGGAGCAAGTGCGGGATAACCTACTTGTTTAACTTAATGGCCATTCGGGTCAGACCACGGTATCCCTGATATCAACTGCCCCGTAAAGTTGTTTAAGCGAATCATAATTATCCATTGCTCGCAGTAGCTTGCTGTCAAACTTCCTTTTGTTTCCAGGACACTGCTAGATGAGGAGAGCCCGTTCCGCAACTGGCAAGCTCACCAGTTCATTCTCGACCGGTACCAGTCATGATGTTTTTCCAAGATGAGAACTGGCTACTGCCGATTGGCCCGCTGATAGATGGGTAATTCATCCCAGGACATCTCAAATGGTTCCTGAGCCATACCATTGGTGAAATTGAAGTTCAGATCTGCACTGGTAATGTTGGGAGACCACCACGATTGGAGTGAGATAGCGTTCCGCTCCTACCCGCGCTGAAACTTTTCTGGTGTTGAACTAATCTTAAGAAAAGAGAGCGATTAAGATTCTCATTTAGATGACGATTGTTTAAGGATTCCTGTATCACCCTGACTGCTTGACAACCAGATAATATCAATCATGGAGGAATTGCGATGAAGACTACAACCACTAGAAATGCCATTAGTTTGTTCCTCAACCTGGTATTGTTGGCACTGTTCGTGCTGCTCGGCAGCATCAGTTTCCAAGCAGATTCTGCAACCAGTGTTGCTTCAGCTTCCACGTACACTGAAATGAACCACTGATTCAGCGACTCCAATCCGGGCATAGTTCCGGTTGGAGTCGCTGATCAGACGCCACAGGCTGCTCAACCAATTGGCTCCCGAAGTATGACGTTGCCTTTACCTGAACGCCGCTATCGGAACCATCACCTCTTTTTCAGATCCATCACCACCATTTGTGTTTGGGAAGAAAGAATCCGTGCTCAGCGCCACGATGCCTGTCGCAAATGCGCCGGCCGACTGCGTGGGTACCCCACAGGCTGGGTTTGTATGCGTAATCTGTAGCTACCGTACCTTGATTCGTTGCGTGGGGACACATAAGCCTGGCTTCGGGCTATGTGTCAGTAGAGCTCAAGTTTCTAGTATCAATAGACTGCTATCACTGACAACCTGGCTGAACTTTGTTGTAATCGGTTGTACGAGTCTTTTGGTTCGTTGGACTGTCAAACGAGAAAATGCCCAGCAGAACTTCACAACTTTTCAGATACTTGTCATTCCAGATTCTGGTTTGTGTTGTCTTGTGCTACGGGCAGGCATTTGCCGGGGACCAGGATAGCAGTCTAAAAATCGATGAAGACCCCCTCTGGGAGGTTGGGGTCGGCGGTTTCATGGGTTGGCTGCCCGATTATCCAGCGGCCGGTGAAAACACCAGGCGATCCATCGTCATTCCCTATCTGGTATACCGCGGCGAATATTGGCGAGTGGGTGATGACGATGAGCGAGGGGCGATAAGCCGACGGTTTATCCGGGATGACCGGTTCGAGCTCGATTTGACCTTCAGCGCGGCGTTTCCGGTCGATTCCGAGGATAATGAGGCCCGCGAAGGGATGCCGGATCTCGATTACCTGTTCGGTATCGGTCCGCAAATGATCTTCAAGCTCATCAATGAGCCTGGAGACCGGAAGCTGAACCTCAATCTGCAGGCTCGTGCCATTTACTCCACAGATCTCTCATCGATTAAGCATCGGGGTTATGTATTCAACCCCAAACTGAATTATACCCAGGAACATGTGACGGACCTGGATCTGGAGGTTTACACTCGAGTCGGACCGGTTTTTGCCACGGAAAAGACAATGGATTATTTTTACGAGGTTGCACCGGAATTCACCACCATGGATCGCCCTGCCTACAACGCCGAGGCGGGTTACCTTGGAACTTATCTTACCCTTGGTGCGACCAAGCGCTTCAACAGCCGATTTCGCCTGTTCGTTGGCGCCCAGGTGGGCATTCATCAAGGCGCGTCGAACCGTGACAGCCCATTGTTCGAGGACGAATTGAACTTGAGCATTTTTTCCGCCTTCAGCTGGACGTTCTATCATAGCGACCAGCCCGCTCGTTGATCTCTCGCAGAGGACGATGAATGGTTGGGAATCGTTTCGATTGACATGAGATATCCCAATCCCGCCTGACTATTCAGCCCTGGTCACTGGCGGCACAGGGTCCCCTGAACTGCTCCGGCACATCTTCAGGACACTCCCCGCAGGCCTCGTTGCCGGGTACGGCGAAATCGATCTTGCGTGGGTAAGGGAGATCGAGCCCTTCCATCAACGAGACGAAATCCTCTTTCGACCGGCCTTTGCCCAGGCGCGGGTTGCGCGCCTTCTCCTGAGAGACACTGGAGACATAGCGGCCTTCGTAGTCGTGTGCAGGGTAGACCAGCGTCTCATCCGGCAGCGAGAAGAGCTTGTTGTGAATGCTGTTGTACAGATCACCCGCACTGCCGGACTGAAAATCGGTCCGTCCGCAGCCGTCGATCAGCAACGCATCGCCGGTGAACAGCATCTTTTGCACCGGGTTGTCGATCAGGTACGCATGGTGATGATCGGTATGTCCGGGGGTGAACAACGGGTGCAGTTCGATCGAGCCAACGACAAACGCTTGTCCTTCGCTGACACCGACGTCGGCGCAGGGCAGGGACAGCATGGCCGGACAGGCGATCCGACAGCCGGTCCGCTGTTTGAGTCGCCTCGACCCCGTCAGGTGATCGGCATGAACATGGGTCTCGAGGGTCGCACTCAGTTCCAGGCCGAGGTCGCGCAGCACCTGCAGGTCGCGTTCGACCGTGTCGAGCACCGGATCGATCAGGATCGCCTTGCCGCTCTCACGGCAGCCGAGCAGATAGGTGTAGGTCGAGGAATCGGTCTCCAATAATTGCTTGAAAATCACTTTGGTTTACTCCTGTAATCATGTTTGGCGAATACGGCGGTGGCATTCACATGAGTATAAGCAGAGATTGCGGTAATCATCTTAAAGTGAACAGCTACGATCGCCCAAGTCAGACTTTAGCTTGTAGGACGAGTAGATTGAGTAGCCGTTCCCTTGCTATTCCCCTGGGGAAATTGCGCTTGTTCATCCTGGATGCATAGCCATACCCAGCTGAACCTCAACCGTTCATCCACAGGGTAGTTCGTGCACTCAAACCACCTTGTTATCCAAGATCGATAGTGTCAGAGTCGATGCCATGTCCAAAACCCTCGTCATTCAGTCTCACCGCTCGCCATTACCCTATCCCTGGCTTACCCCTTGTCTGGATTCTGTTCGTCGCTGGTCCGAATCGAACCAATTTGCCTATCGATTCCTAAATGATGAGTTGTTTGATGCCGTGGCGGACGACTTGTTGAAGAAACTCACTCACCAGAAGGTGATCGTTTCTGACCTGGCGCGCTTGAAGGTGCTTCAGCAGGCCTTGGATGAAGGCTATGCGACGGTGGTCTGGTTGGATGCGGACTTCCTGATCTTCGATCCGGTTGGCTTCGTATTGCCTGACGGTCCTTATGCGGTTGGCCGAGAGGTCTGGGTACAGGATGACCGGCACGGCAGACGGAAGCTCTACAAGAAGGTCCACAACGCCTTTCTGATGTTCCGCCGGGGCAATGGATTTCTGGATTTCTATGTCGAGACGGCGGAACGCCTGCTGCGGCAGAACCAGGGCGGTATGCCGCCGCAGTTCATCGGGCCGAAGTTGTTGACGGCGTTGCACAACGTCTGCCAATTGCCGGTCATGGAATCGGCCGGCATGTTGAGCCCCCTGGTAATCAAGGACCTGGTGCAGGGCCGGGGAGAGGCGCTGAGAAGCTTTGTCGAGCATTCGCCCGCACCCATTGCCGGGGCCAATCTCTGCATATCCAGTCATGAACGACAGGAAGTGAGCAGCGTGCAGTTGGAACAGGTCATCGACTTACTGATCGGTGAGCGTGCAATTTCGGTGTAGTTGATTAACGGTAAGAATCAGGTTATCCCATTAGGCTTCACTCTGGCGGGGATTTCAGGCAAAAAATACCCCGTATGAACGGGGTTAGAGAATACGGTTTTACAGGAGAATTCTGTTATTGATTATTGTATCGTCTCCACATCTTGCTGTGTTTGTCACAGCAACATCCGTCAAACAGCCTTTTCGCTGTCATGGCTCCCATAGCCAGACTAGACAACTTGATACCGCATGTAGGGCAAATACCATCCTCGGTAGTAAGCGTACTTTTTATGCCTCTTTCAGACTGATGTGCAGATGTTTGCGGTGTCATTAATCATGTTCTCCAAGGGCCAAAAACTTTAGGACTCCACCTGGTGGATAGCATTGATATTTCCCCCTTGACCAGGGCAAACGATTTTATATAAAAACCGTTCACACGGTGAGATGGAGCGGAATATCTAGCATTGAGCGAGGCTTCCGGTGTCTTTCAATGAACTGCGTTGTCCGACAACAACTACTAGAAGGGCATAGATTATCTGTGGTCAATGGATCACGGCATTGAGAATTCTCAATCGGCCAAACTGTTATTTGTTAGCAGCCCAGATCAATACACCGCGGCCATGATCTCCATACTGGGAGCCTCGCCTCCGGTCCATGATTTCTACGACATAGTGGAACTGAGTTAGCGCTTTTCAAAAAATCACCAGAAACTATTTGGGGCCATAGTATGTGTCTGGATTCCCAAATTTCGGCCAGAGCTGAGCGGGGTAACTCTGTTTGGTTTTGTTTTGGATGAAATTCGATTATGGACAGGCCGGGTCTGGACCTAAAGAAAAAGGGCTTGCATCAATATGATGTAAGCCCTTGATTTGTTTGGCTCCCCGGGACAGGCTCGAACTGCCGACCTAGTGATTAACAGTCACCCGCTCTACCGACTGAGCTACCGGGGATTTGTTTGAGAGCGGGCATCTTAATGAGACTGAGGCTTAGCGTCAATAGTAAAAGGGAAAATCGTTCACTCCCTCAGTAAACCTCACAGGCCGGGGAGCTGGATCGCTCCCCGGCCGGTTAGAAGGAGTTGCTCAACCGACAAGCACCTTTTCCAGGCGGTCCAGCGCATTCTGCAGGTTCTGCATGCTGGTGGCGATGGAGAGCCGGACATGTCCGCCCAGACCGAAGGCGGTGCCGGGCACCAGGGCCACTCCGGCATGTTCGATCAGATATTCGGACAGTTCCAGATCGTTATTCACGCCATCGATATTTTCCAACGCCCCCTCGATGTTCGGGAAGCAGTAGAAGGTGCCGTCGGAGGGAAGACATTCAACTCCCGGCATGCTGTTCAGCCGGTCCACCACATAGTCGTGGCGCTGTTTGAAATGCACCAGCATGTCTGCGATGCAATCCTGGGAACCCTCGAGAGCCGCCTGCGCCGCCACCTGGGAGATGGAGGTGGGGTTGGAGGTGCTTTGAGACTGGATCTTCTTCATCGCCTTGATGATCTGCGCCGGTCCGCCCGCATATCCGATCCGCCAGCCGGTCATGGAGTAGGCTTTGGAGACGCCGTTCAGCACCAGGGTGCGCTCCACCAGATAGGGGCAGACATTGAGAATATTGACGAAGCTGTTGCCGGGCCAGAGTATGTGTTCATACATGTCATCGGTGGCGATGATCACCCGGGGATGTTCTTTGAGGACTTCCCCCAGGGCTTCCAGTTCCTCTTTCGTATAAGCCATTCCGGTCGGGTTGGACGGGCTGTTGATGACAAACAGTTTGGTTTTGTCAGTGATCGCGGCAGACAGCTGCTGGGCGGTGATCTTGAACTTCTGTGAGGCGCCGGCCTGAATGAATACCGGCACGCCACCTGCCAGAATCGCCATGTCGGGGTAGGAGACCCAGTATGGTGCGGGAATGATCACCTCATCACCGGGGTCGAGTATGGCCTGGGCCAGATTATAAAAACTCTGTTTACCACCACAGGAGACCAGGATCTGCTCCATGGTATAGTCGAAGCCATTGTCCCGCTTGAACTTGTCAATCACGGCCTGCTTCAATCCCGGAGTGCCATCGACTGCGGTATATTTGGTAAAACCCCGATTGATAGCCTCGATCGCTGCAGCTTTGATATGGTCAGGGGTATCAAAGTCCGGCTCCCCGGCGCCGAGACCAATGACATCTTTACCTGCAGCGCGCATCTCCGCGGCGCGGGCGGTGATTGCAAGGGTGGGCGAGGGTTTGACGGCCTGTACCCGGGTGGAGAGTTGTGAATTCATGGTTTGTTATCCGCTGTTTTGTTCCGACCCCTGTTTTTCAGGGCCTGATCTGTTTCTTCCACGTGCAATAATATCCAATTCCTCAATGATGAAAAATCCCTAATGGCAAAAGAATTTCAATTGGAATCCAAGTTTGCGCCTGCCGGCGATCAGCCTGCCGCCATCGAACGCCTGGTGGAAGGGATCAATGATGGAGAGGCTGGCATGACTCTGTTAGGGGTCACGGGTTCCGGCAAGACCTTCAGTATCGCTAATGTCATCGCCCAGATCCAGCGGCCGACCCTGGTCATGGCCCACAACAAGACCCTCGCTGCCCAGCTCTACGGCGAATTCAAGGAGTTCTTTCCACATAACTCAGTGGAGTATTTCGTCTCCTACTATGATTACTACCAGCCGGAGGCTTATGTGCCAGCCTCCGACACCTTCATCGAGAAGGATGCCTCGATCAATGAGCACATCGAGCAGATGCGTCTCTCAGCCACCAAATCGCTGTTGGAGCGCAATGACGCCATCATCGTCGCTACCGTCTCTGCAATCTACGGCCTGGGCGACCCCCGTTCCTACCTGGGGATGATGCTGCATCTGTCCAGAGGTGACATCATCGACCAGCGCACCATCCTGAAACGTCTCGCAGAGCTGCAGTACAAGCGCAATGAGGTGGAGCTGCATCGCGCCACTTTCCGGGTGCGTGGCGAGGTGATCGACATCTATCCGGCGGAATCCGATTCTGAAGCACTGAGGATAGAGTTGTTCGATGATGAAGTCGAGCAACTTTCGGTGTTCGATCCGCTCACCGGTGAAGTGCTGCGCAAGGTGCCCCGCTATTCGATTTTTCCGAAGAGCCATTATGTGACGCCGAGAGAGACCCTGCTTGAAGCGGTCGACCATATTAAAGTCGAATTACAGGAGCGTTTGACCCAGCTGGAATCGGCCAACAAGCTGGTGGAGGCCCAGCGCCTCGATCAGCGTACCCGTTTCGATATCGAGATGATTATGGAGTTGGGTTACTGCTCCGGCATCGAGAACTATTCCCGCTATCTGTCAGGTCGCGCGGCCGGGGAGCCGCCGCCCACTCTGTTCGACTATCTGCCGGATGAAGCCCTGCTGGTGGTGGATGAGAGTCACGTCACCATCCCCCAGATCGGCGGCATGTACAAGGGAGATCGCTCCAGAAAAGAGACCCTGGTGGAGTACGGCTTTCGCCTGCCGTCCGCCCTGGACAACCGGCCGCTGCGTTTCGAGGAGTTCGAGCAGCGCGCCCCCCAGACCATCTATGTCAGCGCCACCCCGCGGGAGTACGAGTTGAATCGTTCAGGCGCCATCGTTGAACAGGTGGTGCGTCCCACCGGGCTGGTCGATCCGGAGTTGGAGGTACGTCCGGCCAGCAGTCAGGTGGACGATCTGCTGTCTGAGATCCGTCTGCGGGTAAATGAGCAGGAGCGGGTGCTGGTGACCACGCTCACCAAGCGGATGGCGGAGGACCTCACCGATTACCTGCGAGATCATGATGTGCGGGTGCGTTATCTGCACTCCGACATCGATACCGTGGAGCGGGTGGAGATTATCCGTGATCTGCGGCTGGGAGAGTTCGATGTGCTGGTGGGGATCAACCTGCTGCGCGAGGGGCTGGATATGCCCGAGGTCTCTCTGGTGGCGATTCTCGATGCAGACAAGGAGGGGTTCCTGCGCTCCATGGGCTCACTGATCCAGACTATTGGCCGTGCCGCGCGTAACGCCAACGGCAAGGCCATTCTCTATGCAGACCAGATTACCGGCTCGATGCGCCGCGCCATCGACGAGACAGAGCGTCGCCGGGAGAAGCAGATCGCCTACAATCAGGAGCACGGTATCACCCCCCAGACGATCCGAAAATCCATTGCGGACATCATGGAAGGCGCCTATCCGGGTGCACCGGTTGCCGCCAAAACCTATGCCAGGGTGGCGGAAGAGACGGCGGAGTATGCTGCGCTCACGCCTAAACAGATGGCAAAGCGCATCCGCCAGCTGGAGGATCAGATGTACCGCCATGCGCAGGATCTGGAGTTTGAAGAGGCTGCCAAAGTACGTGACAAGATCCGTAAACTGCAGGAACAGGGGCTGGTAGCCTAGCCAGTCAGCACAAAGTTATCCGCCACTCTATGGGTATTCGACTCAATCTGAGTAGGGTGCGCCATGCGCACCATCCGACCGACTGTAAACAATCATATGGGTGCACAGCGCACCCTACGTTTTTTAATCGGTCGTTCAGTCAGGCCGGCTGACCATCCCCGGGACGGTCCCCCTGCTTAAGTCTTGGGGTCTTGGGTGTGAGGGCGTTTCTGCCTGCCTGCAGAGGGTCTCTTTGCATCATCCCGGCCAAATCTTTTCCCTTTCGGTTTGTCACTCCTGGGCCGTACCGGATGACTCGCCGGGCCGTCGGTGTCCAGTTGAATGTTCAATGTCTGTCCGCAGACGTAGACCTTGCGCAGATGTTGATGGATCTCCTTCGGCATGCCCTCCGGCAGATCCACCAGGCTGTAGTCGTCGTGGATATCGATCGCGCCGATGTAGTGACCTTCCAGACCTGCTTCGTTGGCGATGGCGCCCACTATCTCCCGGGGAGTGACTTGGTGATTATGGCCCACCGCGATGCGATATCGCAGCCGTGGGATACCATCATCCTTACCTTTTGCATGCCGTTCCCTTTTCGGTTTGGAATGCTGCTGATCCCCACGGGTCCCCGCTTCCGACCGTTCTCTGAATGCAGGTCTTGCCCCCCTTTCCGGGCGCTCTGGCCGGGCGGTTTTCAGGTCCTGCACAATGAACGGGCGTTCACGCTGTTCGAGATAGGTGAGGGCGGCCGCGATATCGGTGCTGCTCATCTCCTGTTCCTTTTCGATGCGGCTGATCAGACGGTAGTAATAGTCGAGATCCTGGTCCGCCAGAGTCTCGCGCAGCTTCGCCATGAAACGGTCGATGCGGTGTTCACTCAGGTCATCGGCGGAGGGCAGTTCCATCGCCGGAATAGGCTGGCGGGTGGTGCGTTCGATGACTCTGAGCAGGTTGCGCTCCCTGGGCTGCACGAACAGCAGCGCCTTGCCTTCACGACCGGCCCGGCCGGTGCGGCCGATGCGATGTACATAAGATTCCGGATCGTTGGGGATGTCGAAGTTGACCACATGGCTGATGCGCTCCACGTCCAGGCCTCTGGCAGCCACATCGGTGGCGACCACGATATCCAGCTTACCGGCTTTGAGACGGGCGATGGTGCGCTCCCGCATGTCCTGGCTCATGTCGCCGTTCAAGGCCTCAGCGGCAAAGCCGTGGGCCTGCAGCTTCTCCGCCACCTCGGCGGTGGCTGTCTTGGTGCGCACGAAGATCAGCATGCCGTCGAATGCCTCCACTTCCAGCACCCGGGTCAGGGCATCCATCTTGTGGTGACGGGTGACCACGCAATGGCGTTGTTCGATGGTGGAGACCGTCTCAGTCTTGACCTTGACCTTGATCTCGACCGGATCCTTCAAATGCTTGCGCGCCACGCGGCGGATTCGATCCGGCATGGTGGCGGAAAACAGTGCTACCTGGCGTTGTTCCGGGGCTTGTTCGAAGATCCATTCGATGTCGTCGATGAAACCCATCTTCAGCATCTCATCTCCTTCGTCCAGCACCAAGGCGCTGAGATCTTTCAAGGAGAGTGTTTTGCGCCGCAGATGATCCATCACCCGGCCTGGAGTGCCGACAATTACCTGCGCGCCACGGTTTAACTGCCGCAGCTGCACGGTCATGCTCTGACCACCATACAGGGGCAGTACATGAAAATTCTTCAGGTGACGGGCATAGCTCTGAAAGGCCTCGGAGACCTGCAGCGCCAGCTCACGGGTCGGCGCCAGCACCAATACCTGGGGCTTGTTCAGGGTGACATCGATACGGCTCAGCAGAGGCAGGGCGAAGGCGGCCGTCTTGCCGGTGCCGGTCTGAGCCTGACCCACCAGATCACGCCCTTCCAGCAGATGGGGGATACATTCCGCCTGAATAGGGGTGGGCGCTTCATAGCCCAGTTCCTGGACGGCGCTGAGTACGTTGGCGGATAGTTGCAGGCTCGCAAAACTGAGAGCGGAAGGGGCAGATGACATGTAGGGGAGAACCTCGAACAGATGGGAGTACCATCGAGTGGGCCCAATGGAGTACCGGGAAAACCCGCCATTATATAGTAAAGCTATGATTAACTCGAATATTGCAAACTATCTCAAGTCCCTCTTTAGCCAATCTTCGAAAGAATTATCATTTCCGCGTAAGTAGAAACAGAATCGCTTTTAAAAAATAGAAGGATTATCCCGGTCAAATAATCAATGGTCATAGGGTTTAGCCTAGCTGTATTCACTCCGTCTTTGGAATATGATTTAGCTTCCCATCAAAAGGTCAGGTTATCCCACATAGGGCCTGACTGTCTCCTGAAATAACAATCAATAAAAACCAAAGTAATGCTTTCGCGGGAGTGAAAGGTCTTTGGCATTCATTTCCTCGAAATATTCATAACCATGATGACTTCAAGAGGAGGTGTCCCACAAAAAAATAATCATGCGGTTTTCTAAGGAGGAGGGTCAACAGACCCTTTGAGATCGCATATAGCCAAAAAATCAACTCACGGAGAGTTAATAATGAAATTACTACCCCTTAGTCTGGCTATGCTCATTGTGAGCGCGCCAGTGCTGGCTGATGATGGCCAGAGGCTGGTTAGAAGCGTTTCCAGCCCGCCAGGAATTAGCGAAGAACCCGAACCTGAAGGCGAACATGCCTTTGTCTCCCTCATGAACTTCTACGTGCCTTCCCAGGCCGCGAACGGTGAAATCGTACCCATCGAGTACTACAATATCGATGACCTGCTGGTGAAGACCGAAGAGAAGGCCAAGCCATTGATCAACGTCTTTGTCTATGGTCCGGTCAACGCATTCGATGACTTTTCGCAGTCCGGTTTCGCTGGCCATGGCCGACGTGATTCCTTTGGTGCAGTGAGCCTCGACGACGGCCAGACCTGGAAGGTGACCAACCTCTCCAACTCCGCCGAGAAAAGTTCTTTTGAGCTCGAGGATCCAATCCCCGATCCGGGTGAGATAGCCACTATCGATACCGCGTTTACGGTTGACGACCCCGATGGTGTAGCGATCACAGTGGCAGAATGGACAGATGTCAACACCACCTTCGGTCGTCTCGAGGTGGCAGGTGATGCCGACAGCCGCGATCTGGTCGTGATCCGCAACGCGGTTACCCTGGAACCCTTGTTTAGAGACCGCGCTGATCGTGATGGCGATTTCGAGCAAACACGCTCAGTCCCCGTCCCAGATGCTCCATGTTGGGTCCAGGCAGGTGTCGATGGTGTATTTGGCCCGGTTACCCAGGTCGCAAATACGCCTGAGGAATGCAATGGTGAGGCTGTCCCGGCAGTACCGGAGATCACCGCCTATCCCGGTGACGTCAACAACGTCTTCCATTCCACGGCCGGCAATAAGGTCATCGTGGCCTGGCAGAGCAAGTTCTGTCAAGCAGGCTTCCCGGGCTTCGCCCTGGACGACGAGACGAAAGACACGCTCGCTACCTATCTGGAGATCGACAACACCGTTGATCTCTACCTGCAAGACTTGTTCGTGGTCGGCGGCTCTCAGCAGTCCGTGGATTACCGCGACCAGGAAGATTTCGACGGCCAGTATGCCGATGTCGCCGAAGTGCCTTACAACTGTCTGTGGTCCGCACGCGGTATCCTGCGTGAAGATCCGGAAGCCCTCGGCACTACTGAGCTGGTCTGGTTACAGGCCGAGCGTCTGACCTCCGGTCGTCGTGACGTCAACCGTATCGAAACCCAGTGTGTCGCCGGTGCCGGTTGCGCCGTCACCTGGCAGGAAGACCCAGAAGGTCTGCGTCCGGGTGAAGGTGAAGGTCCAGGAACCGGTTGGGCCGGCTCTACCACAGCCAGCAAGACTGACATCTGGTACAGCTTCATCGAGTGGGAAGACTTCGACATCGTCGACGTGAATGGCGAACTTGTTCCACTGGCTGACAACATCATGGATAGCGGTCGTCCAACCCCCGCTGTGCCGATGATGGTGCCTGTGCGCCTGACCAATAACGATCGTTGCTCCTTCCCTGTGGTAGGTGACGAAACATACTGCGAAGAAGAGTTTGCCGGTCCATTATGGTATTAAGGACCAGTGCGTCGGTCAGGTCGAGATCCCACTGGGTCCGCAAGATACCCTGACCCAGATCTGCGTGGTTGACTCCAATGACAGCGGCACCATGGATACCGGTGACCTGCCTAATCTGGCCAATACCGCAGCCAGCCGTCCACGCCTTAACCTGCAGCCTCGCGACTCTGATGGTGACGGCGTGACCGACGACGCCTGGGTCGTGATCATTCACGAGGAAGACAAGGGCCTTGGCAGATACGGTTTCCCGAACGACGTCGCCTGGGATGGCAATCTGGATACTACCAGCACCACCTGCGGTGATCCGGACACCGATAAGGAAGACAACTGCATCGAGGCCGACGTTGGTAAAAACCAGTGGTATATCAGCTTTGCCCTGGGTACCCCTCAGACCTCTGTTGTGGACGAAACTGAAGTTGCCGCCGATGTGGACTTCAGTATGCTCAACAACATTGTGACCCAGCAGAACCAGTACAATGCACCCGAGGTCAACTGGATCACCGGTACCTACTATCCACCTATGTCCACCTCAGAAATGTGGGGCTTTGACACTCTCGACTACTCGTACTTCAACAACGAGATAGCCCGGCGTGGCAGCCTGATGTCTCAGTCCCTGGGTAAGGCGGAGGCCAGTACCAACAAGCTGGTAGCCATGCCGCTGTTCAAAGAGGGCATCATCAATCAGGGTGGACCGGCTGACATCATGGCCCGCCGTGTGGTACTGCCTGACGATTGGACCAACGAGCAAGACGCCAACCCGTACGACTATGCCAACATGCGCTGCGAATGGTATGACGGCTTGGGCGGTGTGACCGAAGGCATCATTGCTTGGGAAGACGGTTCCAACCCCTTCTATCCTAAGGGCTTGTGCCTGGCGCCGAGCATCAACCTCTCGGGACGTACCCCTTACACCTGTGAGCCTACGGGCGAAAGCGACGGTATCTGCCCCGGTGCGGCCGATATGACCTGTGATGACACAGTGTATGGTCAGCTTTGCCTGTCCACCACCGATCCTGAGGACAACCAACTGCTGGATAAGATGTTGACCTGGTATGAGTGCCCCGGATGGAACGGCACCGATGTCAGCACCGATGGCGGCGCCGATCAAGTTCCGGCAGCTTGCGGCACCGAGCCTGACAGTGCCCTGCTCCAGGCCAATCTCGACGACCGTTCCTGGTACAACCCGATCGACGTCTCCAAGGCCCACCGCGGCTTCCTGGATGGCGATTTTATTGGCATGATCTACGCCTGGTCGCCAAACTGGAAGCTCAACGCAGTCGGTAGAGACCGTTACGAGCTGTTCACACGGCGCTCCTTCGACGGTGGTGTTACCTGGACTGTGCTGCCTGGAACCTTCGAGGCCAGCAATGGCGAGACCTATTCGGGTCTCGGTACCGTGACCTGCGAGACCTGGCGAGATGGAGAGGATTCCACTACGGACTCGCATGTCTGTACCGAGTATGCAGCAGGCGATCCCGAGCAGTCTCGTGACGTGAGTCAACACAAGTCGATGAAGATCACCACCCTCGACCCACGCTATACGCCGACCATCGCGTCCATGCCGGAAGAGTGCCCGACCTGGTACCAGGATGACACGGGTACCTGCCTGAGTGAATGGTTGCTGTTCGAGCCCATCACTGACGAGACTACCCTGGACGGTGACCCGACCGATGTGCGTGAGCCGTCCCGCTGGTTCGTGGTGTTCGAATCTGGTGATAACACCACGGTGGCAGTGGGTGAGGCCGAGCCGCTCAATCTCGACTACGGTCGTGCTGAGGCGTTCGGTGATTACTTCACCGTGTGGGCGGAAACCGATACGGACTCGGCTAATCTCGATCTGTGCTACCCGAACGATGCACATGGGACGACGGATGTCGATTGGGCCGTCGGTACGGGCTTTTGCAATGAGTTCGATACCATGGAAGGCTTCCCGCTGGCACTGTCCGAAGAGGCCAGTATCACCTCCAGCGCCTATGGCGACTTCCTCTATGGAGTATGGGGACAGTTCAATGTGGAAGAGGTCGTAGATCCTGATACCGGTGAGACTGTGCATGAGTTCGTCGATGGTGATTCCATGTTCCGTCGAATCTGGTACCTAGACGATTACATCTCTGAAACCGAAGCCTGGACGTTGCCTGGTACTAATGAAGATCCTGGTACTGGTCAGCAATAGAACCAGCAAATGGTCGCTCAAAGAAACTGCACATTGACGTGCGCTAGGCCGGCGGACCACCTTGGGAGGTCCGCCGATAACAACAATTAGCACACTTCCGGGGAGGGTTCGCCCTCCCCGGATTTTTTAAGCGTCATCTATTATTATGATTCTGTCTCTGCTGTAGCTTGGAATGGTAATACGCCGCGAAACAGCTCGGGGAATTTTGTATTTGCCACGCGAGAGCGTTGTTTGTTTCCAGGAAACTGTCAACCGTTGGTATGTCGGTTGGCGCCAATCAACAATAATTCATTGCACTACGCAGTAACTGATCGAGGACAAAATGAAAGTTTCACCAATAAATCTGCTAGTAACCCTGCTCTTAACAGCCTGGGGATATGCACCTGTCGGTGTTTGCAGCGATAACGACAGCCTAGAACAGATTCCTGTTCCGGCGCCCGGCATAGATCAAACCCTCATCATCGAGAACCCAGAGGCGTTCAGTGAAGGTGCGGAGCAGGAAAATCAGACCGAATACGAGATGCTGGCGCCCGACGAGAGTGCCGGAACGGAAACTGAAGCCGCTCAAACGGGAGACAGTTCGGAAAAAGCAACCAGTATTCCCTTCAATGGGGCCTTTGGTATTCCGCTCGGGGAAAGTTTTCAGCCCTGGATGGTGGCAAAGATCATCAGTCAGGAAGACAAGAAGTACAAAACGAGAGGAGAGAATCAAGCTGAATATACCGGTACCCTGTATAAGGTCGAACCGAATATTCCCAATAAGTTATTCAATGAGTATTCGTTGCTGACTAATAAGAATGGCATCGTCTATTCAATCACCGGCAAACAGATGCCGAAAGAGAAGGCATCCGCCTGTCAGCTGACTAAAGAACTGGCCGGGATGCTTGAGGATAAATACGGCCGGCCGCGTGGGAAGGGTTTGGTTGGTGACTGGTACGCCTTTCGCCTGTCAAAAAGCGCTCTCTACAAGGGGATCAGGCTATATTCTCAGCGCTGCCGTAATGGCCGTTACTCGATTGTCTACACTGATGAAGCGGCGATGATGCAGGAGGCGCTGCCAAAGATGGAAACTGAGGAGATGATCGGGTTATAAACTGCTGTTGACGCAAGCATCAGGGATGGGGGGTGATACCCCCGTGGCCCAGTCAAGAGGGCGTCGGGTAAATTACTGAGATTTAAATTCATCCCGCCAGATATTTCTCCAATCCTCTCACCGGACTGTTTCTCAGCAGATAGCTGCTGCGATTGCTGCGGCGTGAACTCTGACCGTCCAGGCTGACCGATACAGGCTCCCGCTCCAGGATGCACAGGCGACGGCTCAGACAGTCGGCGCGCCAGCGTGGAGAGGCCTTTTTGGCGCGCTCTTCCACTGCAATTCGGGTCAGGGCGAATTCATCGGCCGGCTGTTCGCTGGCCACCCGGCGGCGGATCTGGGCGTGAGCCTTCTGCAGACTGCCTTGCTGGACCCCCATGTCGTAGAGGGCTGCGAGACAACGCAGGTTGGTGATCTTGATCGGGGAAATGCCGCTCAGAAAGGCGATGGCGGACATCAGCAGTTTGCCGTACTTGTCGTAGGCGTAACGCAACATCACGTCGCGGAACTGAGATTCCTGACCGACTGCCTGCAGATAGCCCTTCCAGGGCTGGGAGAAGTCGTGCTTATTGGAGCCGGTGCTGAGCTGATCGGCCCACTGCACGGCCTTGGCTCTGGAGCCGTCAAGGACCTTCCAGAAGGTTGCATAGTGGTCTTGATTGCCAAAACAGCGCTTCAGCTTAGTTTCGTTTTCCCCCCGCATACGCCGAAACAGCTCCTGCAGGGTGCCGGTGCCGAGGTTGCACTGGATGGGGCCGAACGAGAGACCTGCGCCGTCGAAATTGCCGGTGACCTGCTGGTAGGGGTCGCCACTGGTCTCGAATGCGGCGGTAACCTTGACGCCGCAATCGAATGCAGTGGTAGGGGCGATGGCTGGGAGATTCTCCGGATCGGGAATCTCCAGGTAGAGCTGGGAACCCTGACGCACGGCCCGACTGAAATAGCCTGACTTGACCAGCTTGTCGGCTTCCTTTTCCATTTTGTCAACGTCTGCTGCGGTGATCACGATGCTCAATCCATCCGTGGCCGGATTGAAAGAAGCGGGAGGTGTGATCTGCTCGATACTGATGGATGCGCCAAGGTTTTCCCGCAGGAGTTGCAGACCTGCCACCAATTCCCGGTGAATGTGAATCTTGCCGTCTGGTTTGAGAAATTCTTTTAAAGTGAAATTGGGTGACAGGCGGGTGCTGGCTGCACCATCAACGATGAAGTCGTTTTCGTATTTGAGTGAAGTTGCCATTTCGATACCTTGTAGCCCTGAGTAATTCTGTCGTCAGATGAACTGGTGCTCGGATAAATTTTGACAGTATGGAGTACGGCTGAGGCAAGCTGCCAGTGTTCCAGGGATGGTAAACAGATAGCGGAAGTAGTTGTCACCCTTTCTTGTTCAAACCGCTTGCCGTTCACTGATTTCTGATTCTTATTCCTTAACAGGCAGAGTAGCCGATTTTGCGTTGATTACCAATAGCTTCGAGGAGACCCGGAAATAATCCAACATCCCATTGGTATTATCGCGTGCATTTAAGTGCTCCGGGATTGTGCAAGGCCATTGAAAGGAGAAACCGGAATATAAGCCATTGAACTGGTGATGCCAGATCACATCAATCTTGAGTGGAGCTCAATAACTTCAGACATCAGACGTAAAGGTTTTTCATTTTCAAGAATCAAAAACCAGTTGGAGATCAACAATGAAGAACGGCGACAAGCATCGCTTTGGTAGACGGGAATTTCTTCGTATGGCAGGCTCTACAGCTGTCAGCGGCGCCACGCTTAGTATGGCGCCAGCAAGTGCGCTGGCATCGGAGAATGAAACTGAAGCGGATTTTAAGCCGAGAGGAGACGGACAACAATTCTGGCGCAGTGTGGGCAGGGAGTTTGTGCTCAACCCCAGGTCGGTCTATATGAATGTGGGCACGACGGGTTCCATGCCACGCCAGGTATTGCGCAGATACCAATGTTATAACCGGCTTGTGGCGCGAGATCCCTGGGATATGGGAGAGGAAGTGATCGGGATAAGGTATTCTGGACGATCAACAGCTCGCTTGCCGAATTCAGTTTTTTCGGTCTGCAGATGCAACTGCAGTACATCGGCAACGACAACTACCCGGCCAAGCGTGCCCTGGCGGATGCTTGTGATATGTGGGCGGAGATCGGGTGCGAGCGGATCGAGGATTATGTGTTGTCCCTGAGCGCCGACTGCAAGGAGTTGATGCGGGACTATTTCGGTGAGTCGGTAGTGATCTATTCGCCTGACGCGCGGGCGCTTTCCAGCGGCATCACAACCTTCAATCCGTTTGCCGATCGCACTGATCTGGAGCTTCTCAATCAGTTCAGGGACAGACTGCGTGAGGAGTATGGCTTTATCGTGCGCACCACTGACTTTAAGATCACCCTCGATGGGCCGGAGGAGCATGCACTGCGTATCTCCACGCATCTTTTCCACGATGCGCGGGATGTGGCAGGGCTGGTGGCATCAATGCAGGATCTGTATCAGCAGATGATATAAGTATGCAGAGGCGCCGTTGATTGCGGCGCCTCTGACAGGATCAATCAGACGGATTGCTTGCCAGCTCTGGCGGGGCTTCTCCATCCAAAACAGGGTAATCGTCTGCAGTCGCGGATCAGCAGTACCGCAAATAATCCCCACAACAACCAGAGAAATCCATTTCCCGTCATAGCGTAGAGACTGGTTACAGCCGGGACTGCCAGGCTGTGGGTGTACGAGGCCGGTAAATCCTCGGCTAGTTGAGATTGGGGAATGATGCGGCCACCGGCATCGATCATGACACTAATCCCGCTGTTGGTTGCCCGCACCATGGGCACCCGGAACTCCACGCTGCGGAACAGGCTCAGCGCGAGGTGAATCTGTGGTCCGTTACTCCCCAGAAACCAGGCATCGTTCACCGTGTTGACCAGCAGATTACCCCCCATCTCCACCGCAGAACGGGTCAGTTCCGGAAATACCGCTTCGTAACAGATCATGGGGATCAGCGAGATCCCCGGCATGAACTCAAATAACCTGCTCCTGTCACCCGGCACATAGTGCAAGGCGGATGGAAACAGGGTGCGTAGAAACGGCATGCTTTGTTCACCTGGAACATATTCTCCGAAAGGCAGCAGATGTTGTTTCCGGTAGATGAGGCTGCGTCCCTCGGTATTCACCAGTTCCATGGTATTGAAATAGTGACGAGTGGCGCCTGTGTCAGATTCTAGGGTTTGATCAAGGAAGTCCGTAATCAACAATGGCCGCCCGATCTGCGTAATAAGCCTGTCGATTCGCTCTCTATCCCTCGTAATGCCTGAGTAAGAGAAGGGTGTCGGGATCTCCGGCCAGATCACCAGATCCGTTTCCGGATGCTGATGGATGAGTTGCCGGGTCATTGTTTCCATAACTGGCGCTGCAGTCAGCCAATCCTCTCGTTCCCGTCCCCTCACAGGCAGATTCGGCTGTAACATGCCAATCGCGAGCCGCGTTGTCGCCGGGTCATCTTCCAGGGATCGATTTCAGACATGCGCCAGAGACCGTAGCTATAGGCAGATATCTGAATCAAGCCCGCCAATCCCAGTGGCGAACCAGCCATTCGCTGGAGCGATTTGTCACGCTGTAGCCAGGCGGCTACCAACAGCCAGTTGCACCAGTGCATGATGAACAACAACAGTGGCACACCGCCCAGATCTACCAACTGAATCAGTCTCCGGATAGGTATACTGGGAATGCGCCAGGTTTCCCGGCAACAAATGGGGCACACTATAGGTGATCAGCGGTCCAGGCAAGCGCTGACTTGAAAGCACCCTTGGTGCTCCCCATCCAGCCTGTGCGGGCGGTTATCCACCCGGCCATTGCGTAGGGAAGCGCATAAGAAACGCAAAACAGAAACTCGAAAGGCAGGGTAACGGTAGCGGGAGATCGGGTCGCCAAACTCAAGCCGGGAACG
>CAWBPR010000011.1:0-791713 GCA_963790775.1 uncultured Gammaproteobacteria bacterium
TTAGGGCTGTCTTGATGAATATACACATTAAAATTTAATTCTTTTAAATATTTATCTCATTAATCTGATTACGCCACCTTTATTATCCGGTAGTCGCAATCGCAATCTTCTTAGTAAATGCGATTACAGTTCGGGCTTTGTTCCTATTATATAGGCTTCAGTCAAACTACAAATGACCCTTAGATCGTCAAAACCTTCACGCCAAAATGCCTGCCTGATATCTTCCACAATTTCAAAGGCATAATTTCGATCCGGTTTATCGTAACTCAGTCCTGGTCTGGCAAGACCATCTGCCAATTTATTATGCACTAAGTATTTTGTTGGAGTAGAAACGACACACTTGCCACCTGGAACAAGAACTCTGCGCGCCTCGTGAAAAGCTCGCCTCATATCGAATAAGGTTGATGTATAAACTCGAAGAGACAGGTATAGGTCAAAGGTATCACTCTCAGCAAATACTAAGTTTTCAGCCTCTGTGCAGGATTCATCTGCAAGAGGGAAACTAATTTTAAATGTTGAAAGGGCTGTTCGCGATATATCTACAGCAGTCATGCTTTTGAACTTCTCATATATCGTTTTCCCCTCGTCACCTAGTCCGCACCCCACATTAATGACACTAATATTTTCGAGATCTGTTATACCGACAAAATCTAAAACCTTACAAAAGTCTTTACGCCACAGCTGTATATCAAAGAACCTCTCATCACTATGGATTCCATTTCCGTATTTCTTATCGAAAGCGCATCTTCTAGCGTGGATTAATATGTCCAGCAATTCTCCACGCTCAAAATCAGAATTAATAGGCTCAAATAAAAACACCGCTTCAAATATCGTCTTGCCTATTAATTCGTCAGGCTCGCAAACATTTACTCCCTTCTTCTGACATGTAGCCAATAATTCTTTTATTATGCTTACTTTATTAAGCTCATGATCTATCAAAGATGCACTAGGTGTATCGTCTTGCTTCGTCAATAACTCGCGTTCAGTTCCATTGAACGTCTTATCTTTAAAAAAGATGTCAGCCCATAAAGACGCATGAATCGAGCGACTTACCATCTTTTTCTGTTCATCTGTATCGATTACGAAATCTTGTCGAATTTTATCCATGAGGTCATCACGCCCCACTAACGAATAAAAATCATGTACTACAAAGCCAGAATTATTAGAGAGTTCGACAATATCGTTGAAATCTTGGTTTCTCTTATCTGTTTGATGCTTTGACCTACCCATAAAAGAAACGATTTTCGAGAATACGAGAGCCGCTGGAGAAGGAACTAGAATATTTCTTAATGTCTTGTTCTTGTGACTAAATGGTCGAGCATCCTTTTTTAATGCATCCCACTCAATATATTCATACGGCTGTCTCTCTAGTATTTTTGGTCCGATCTCTATTTTGTATAGTCCAGCTTGTGGTGTTAATGGATATATATGATATGCGGGACGGACTTCATCATTATTTGCATTTTCGACCTTCCATTTATTCGATGGATATAGGCATTCGACAAGTTCCCGCGCTAACTCGTAGTTACATACAATATCGATATCCGCTGAGTTTCTAATAATAACGTATTGCTGAACGGCCAAACCGCCAATAAGCAGCTTTGGCTCTTTCAACCAATTGTTAATGCGAACTAGCTCTAATTTCGCATCGGCTATTGGAATTCCGGTTTGCTTCATACGATATCTTTTCTATTACCCAGTGTAAGCAGTGAGCAATATTCTCGAAAATTCATTCCGAAATAACCTTTCATTTTCTTTTATTCCATGGTCTTTGATTCATTCTTACGTAGCCCTAACGCCCAGGTAAGCGGCGTTCAGCATGGAGCGCCTGCTCGGGGAATAATGGCGAAGCCATGCCCGAGCAGGTGCGGAGTGCTGAACGTCCGAGTGAGCCATAGGCGAACGGCTTGACCGCCTTGTGTACGCCCAGCATGGGCATGAACTGATGGGGTGCAAGTCCCCTGTAGGAGAACCACTGTCGATGACTGGAAATGATAACTCATAGGATTCCCTCCAACGTGGGTGACTCCTTTCATTTCTAGTTATTTGACACCAACTACTAGCCGAGGGCAAGGGCAAACCCGTGAGGGGATGTCTGGAGGAAGCCTAAGCGCAAAGCGGCGAGCCGACGAACAGAAACGTCATATAAGGCCTGCTTCCCTGGGGCGAGCTGGCACAAGACAGCAAAGCCCTGTGGTTCGGGGGATAAGGTAAATGACGCGGTTGTGCCGTGAGAGTTCATGCTCTTATCTGGGGAGATCTGACAAACCTGCGGTGGTTACCACAGCGCCCCGGCCAGCAATGGTCCGGGTGATTTGTCAGAAGTCAGCAGACGGTATAGTAGCTGAGAGCCATAGGATATGAATCCCGGTGAAGGCCTGAACATCAGCCAAGGAGGAGTCTCGCTCATCTCGGTGGAGGCGCAGTTCGTGACAAACGAAAAGTCTCATGCCGGCGGTGAGTTGCAGCAACCAGCCTTGAACGACAATCTATTGGAACGGGTTCTGTCTCCCGACAACCTTCATGCTGCATGGAAGCAGGTCAAAGGTAACAAAGGGGCACCCGGTGTCGACGGCATCACCCTTGAGGACTACCCTCAATGGGCCAGAGAACACTGGGCCGCAACCCGTCGAGCACTGGAAGGTGGCTACTATATCCCGCAACCCGTGAAACGCGTGGAGATCCCCAAGCCCAACGGCGGTAGCCGTTTGCTGGGTATCCCGTGCGTCAACGATCGCGTGATTCAGCAGGCCATCGCCCAGGTGTTAACTCCCCTCATCGATCCAACCTTCTCGAATGCCAGTCACGGTTTCCGCCCAGGGCGCAATGCTCACGGTGCGGTTAGACAGGTGAAAGGTTTTATCGAAGCGGGTTACCGGGTCGCCGTGGATGTTGATCTGTCGAAATTCTTCGATCGGGTTAATCACGACATCCTCATGGCAAGACTTTCCCGGCACGTCAGGGATAAACGCCTACTCAAACTGATCGGGCGTTATCTGCGGGCCGGGGTGGTGATCGATGGGAGGCTCCATCCCACACCCGAGGGGGTGCCGCAAGGGGGCCCGCTCTCGCCGCTCTTGGCCAATGTGGTGTTGGATGATCTGGACAAACTTCTGGAATCAAGGGACATGCCCTTTGCCCGTTATGCAGATGACTTCGTCATCTGCGTGAAGTCGACATCAGCCGGCTATCGGGTGATGGACTGGGTGAAGCGCTTTCTGATCAGCCAACTCAAACTGGTGATCAATGAGGAGAAGAGCACGGTGGTGAAAACCAACGAGCTTCACTTCCTCGGCTTTACCTTTCGGGGCAAGAAGATCCGCTGGAGCGACAAAGCATTGAGTAACTTCAAGCATCAACATTCGTCGACTGACGAAACGCTCTTGGGGGATCTCGATGCAACGCCGATTACCGGGAACTTCGTCTCTACATCCAGGGGTGGATCAACTACTTTGGTCTTTCGGAATACTACCGACCTTTACCTAGGTCTGGATGAGTGGATACGTAGACGGTTGCGAATGTGCTACTTGAAACAGTGGCGCAAACCCCGGACCCGTATCCGCAATCTGATCCGCTTGGGTACCAGGACACGAACAGCTGTGTGTCTTGGCCTGAGTTCTAAGGGGCCGTATCGGCTGGCGAGAACGCTGGCCACGCAATCCGGCATGACCAATAAGTGGTTGGAGCAACAGGGGCTCGTCTCAGTCAGAGGTCTATGGATTAAGTTTCACTATGCTTGATGAACCGCCTAGTGCGGACCCGCATGCTAGGTGGTGTGGGGAGGGCGGGTTAGAGACCCGCCCTTACCCGATTATAAGCGCTCTTCTTTATGATGCCATACCCTGAGGATATATATTTGTTTTGCATGGATCAAATAACGCGCAATATAATTACCAATAATTAAGTCCCGTATCATTTCAGGATTTGGTGCCTGCTCTACCTCAACACCGAGGTAAGGGAATGTTTTTAATTGAGTGATTCCTTTTCGTATTGATTTAGCAATTTTTTGAGCGGCTTCTGGATTTTTTATTGCTATGAATTCTCTTAGACGTATTAAGTCAGCTATTGCTTCACGTGAGTATGATAGCTTCATATTTTAGGCGACTTGGTTTCGTTATCTTTACCCCAGCTATCTAGCCACTCATTAACCTCTTTTTCTTCAACGACCCTATTTGATTTTACCGACTCCAATGCTTCTAGTGTTTCGCTCCACTTTTTTTCATCAAGGGACTGGCGGGCAAGAAACTCTTTAATTGCTTGATTAATAAGATAGTTTTTACTTCTATCAAGCTTGGCTGCCAATTTTTCTAATGGATATTCTATTTCTGGTTGAAGTCTGACACTTGTTACACCCATGATTGCACCTGTACAAATAATTACTATGTATTACATTGTGGTCCTATGTAGAATTTATTGCAAATGTTTTATTTTTTAAGCTTATAACGTTTGAATATGCGGCGCGCGTTAGCGCGTCCAAACGAACGTAGTGAGTGGCATTATTTTCTTGTTAGCATTCATGTTTATCAGGCATTGAATATTCATTGTGTTCATAACCTAGCAACTCTGAATAGGAATTGACGGCCCTGCAAAGCCTTATAGAAAAATGACGATTTGAAAAAAACAACCCTATTGCGCCAAATAGATAAAACAAAGCAAGATAGATCAAATAAGGTGGTATTTGATTATGTTGGCGAATTGCTGCAATGGTCATTAATAGGCAAATAATAAATGCAACAGTTAATGATCCAGACATGTGGATCTCTGCTTTAAGTTTTGTGATTCTATTTCCCGCACCTGGTGCATATAGTTTTATGAAATCGTGCCTGAGTGTAAATTCGTATGGAGCTTTAAGTACTTCTAAAAATCTGTGTATTATCATTTCATTGTATGGAAGTAACCATGATACAAAGAATATAGTCGCTGACCATAAGCCATAAAAGATTACTGATGTTACATAAAATAAGATAGCTGAGATAAGAAATAGGAAGAATTGATTGTCAGGAAGCAAGCTTTCTAAATATTTTATGTTGTCATTAGTAAGGATATCTAAATTTAATACAGAAAAATAAAATGACCATATAATTATAAATCCAGGGATAAGCCTTGCTATTACATCAAAAAATAGCTGTGGCACTAAATTTGATAATGCTGCGCTAAGTTTTTCCGTAGATTCAGCTATAGCATCAATTTCCTTCATGTTTGGTCTCATATATTTTATGCTAACGCTCCGCATCACCGGAAATTTGCGGCGCGCAGCAGAGCAAATTTTCCGAGTGTATGCGCTTGTTAACTGCTAACCTTATTGCCACTGCAGCTTAAGATCTCGATGTGCCTGAGCACAATCACGAAGATATAGATTAATCAAACTTTGATAAGGAATGCCTTTCTCTTCGGCCATACTTTTGAAGTAAGCGATTGTATCTTCATCTAGGCGGATAGTGATTTGCTTCTTTAACTTCTGGGCATACGGGTTAGGCACAGAATCAGAAAAATCGTAGTGTTTACGCATGGCGATAACCCTCATAAATTTCACGTTCTTGTTTGTCCGCTTTCCGGGCTGAAATAATGCGGATTGAATCATTCACCCTTATACAGTGGCAAACTACCAATAGCCTGGAATGGATGCTTGTGCCAAGCAGGATGAAGCGATCTTCGTCGTCGGAATGGTCAGGATCCGATATTAAACGTGCGAACTGGTCAGTAAATACTGATTTGGCCTCGTCAAATGAAACACCGTGCTTCTTTTTATTCGAAGCATTTTTCTTTTCATCCCATTCAAACGACAGATAACTCATAGGGACACTATAACTACATTGTAATTATAGTCAAGGTCGCGATTTATTTGAGCAGTTAACGCTGCAATTCACCGGAGCCGAGCGATAGCGAGGTGTCCGTGTGTAATTGCCTGGTTAGGCAATTACACAACATTGCTTGCAACATATGCTTGGCCCAGCATCCCAATTAGAAAACAAATAAGTCCTAAGATAGCCAGCAACCAAATAAGTACTTCCACAAAAGCAGGGCTACCAGAAACGTCAGTGTTCTGTCCATTTATATTCTTTCTCCATCTTTCACCAAAAGCATAATCTCTTGCAATGATCGTAGTGAGTGCAAGCACTAATAGAATAATTGAAAAAAATAAAGCCCACCAAGATGCTGTAAGTGCACATGACAGACTTGGGGCTAATTGTGGTGCGGAACTGCTCGTGAAAATTCCAATGGAAATTGTCAAGGTACCGCCAGCAAGGACGAAAATAGATTTCGCTAATGAATCTGCCCGCTGACGGACATCTTCCTGATGGGCGTTAAATAACTCTAAATGATCTGCCATATTATTTTATTGCCTAACGTTGCAATAACCGGACGCAATAAGCTTGGTGTAGCGTAGCGAAACCAAGTTTATTGCGGTCCGCGTTTATTGCCGAGTTAGCCTAATCTTCATTTTCATCAACAAAATAGAAGTCACAGTCAAACTCTAAACCCAAATGACTTGCTGTTTGTATCCATTCGTGCCTCAAATAGAGCCCATGACCAGTATTGGGGTAGTGGCCAACACAGGATATATATGCTTTGTAGTCGGGGTGCAGAGAACGAATCTTGTCTCCCATTGCGTTACACATGAACATTAGACCTTCTATGTGCTTTTCTAGTGGTTCTCTGTCATCGTATCCGCTATTCAAACGCCAACTCATGAATTGGTAGGTTCCTTTTCTTGGTCTCGGATCGCCCTCAGACCAAGCTTCAGAAGGCTGCCTACCTAAAATTTCCGTTACCTTTTCATAAGATCCGCTACCAGTTATACGAAGGTACGCGAATTCTCGATCAGTTAATTGGTTTGTCATATTTCTAATAGGCTAACGACGCGCTAACGGGTGCGCAGCGAGGTACGAGCGGAGCATCCCAGTGAGTGAAACGAACGAGTTGAGCGCATTGTGTACGCCCAGCATGGGCATGAACTGATGGGGTGCAAGTCCCCTGTAGGAGAACCACTGTCGATGACTGGAACTGATAACCATAGGATTCCCTCCACGTGGGTGACTCCTTTCATTTCTAGTTATTTGACACCAACTACTAGCCGAGGGCAAGGGCAAACCCGTGAGGGGATGTCTGAAGGAAGCCTAAGCGCAAAGCGGCGAGCCGACGAACAGAAACGTCATATAAGGCCTGCTTCCCTGGGGCGAGCTGGCACAAGACAGCAAAGCCCTGTGGTTCGGGGGATAAGGTAAATGACGCGGTTGTGCCGTGAGAGTTCATGCTCTTATCTGGGGAGATCTGACAAACCAGCGGTGGCTTACCACAGCGCCCCGGCCAGCAATGGTCCGGGTGATTTGTCAGAAGTCAGCAGACGGTATAGTAGCCGAGAGCCATAGGATATGAATCCCGGTGAAGGCCTGAACATCAGCCAAGGAGGAGTCTCGCTCATCTCGGTGGAGGCGCAGTTCGTGACAAACGAAAAGTCTCATGCCGGCGGTGAGTTGCAGCAACCAGCCTTGAACGACAATCTATTGGAACGGGTTCTGTCTCCCGACAACCTTCATGCTGCATGGAAGCAGGTCAAAGGTAACAAAGGGGCACCCGGTGTCGACGGCATCACCCTTGAGGACTACCCTCAATGGGCCAGAGAACACTGGGCCGCAACCCGTCGAGCACTGGAAGGTGGCTACTATATCCCGCAACCCGTGAAACGCGTGGAGATCCCCAAGCCCAACGGCGGTAGCCGTTTGCTGGGTATCCCGTGCGTCAACGATCGCGTGATTCAGCAGGCCATCGCCCAGGTGTTAACTCCCCTCATCGATCCAACCTTCTCGAATGCCAGTCACGGTTTCCGCCCAGGGCGCAACGCTCACGGTGCGGTTAGACAGGTGAAAGGTTTTATCGAAGCGGGTCACCGGGTCGCCGTGGATGTTGATCTGTCGAAATTCTTCGATCGGGTTAATCACGACATCCTCATGGCAAGACTTTCCCGGCACGTCAGGGATAAACGCCTGCTCAAACTGATCGGGCGTTATCTGCGGGCCGGGGTGGTGATCGATGGGAGGCTCCATCCCACACCCGAGGGGGTGCCGCAAGGTGGCCCGCTCTCGCCGCTCTTGGCCAATGTGGTGTTGGATGATCTGGACAAACTTCTGGAATCAAGGGACATGCCCTTTGCCCGTTATGCAGATGACTTCGTCATCTGCGTGAAGTCGACATCAGCCGGCTATCGGGTGATGGACTGGGTGAAGCGCTTTCTGATCAGCCAGCTCAAACTGGTGATCAATGAGGAGAAGAGCACGGTGGTTAAAACCAACGCGCTCCACTTCCTCGGCTTTACCTTTCGGGGCAAGAAGATCCGCTGGAGCGACAAAGCATTGAGTAACTTCAAGCACAACATCCGTCGACTGACGAAACGTTCTTGGGGGATCTCGATGCAACGCCGTTACCGGGAACTTCGTCTCTACATCCAGGGGTGGATCAATTACTTTGGTCTTTCGGAATACTACCGACCTTTACCTAGGTTGGATGAATGGATACGCAGACGGTTGCGAATGTGCTACTTGAAACAGTGGCGCAAACCCCGGACCCGTATCCGCAATCTGATCCGCTTGGGTACCAGGATACGAACAGCTGTGTATCTTGGCCTGAGTTCGAAGGGGCCGTATCGGCTAGCGAGAACGCTGGCCACGCAATCCGGCATGACCAACAAGTGGTTGGAACAACAGGGGCTCGTCTCAGTCAGGGGTCTATGGATTAAGTTTCACTATGCTTGATGAACCGCCTAGTGCGGACCCGCATGCTAGGTGGTGTGGGGAGGGCGGGTTAGAGACCCGCCCTTACCCGATTAGGCATTTATGATTCCGCCAAGTGCATTTGCAACAGCAAAAGCAAGATACCCGACAATAATATTTGCCATTGTTCCTATCAGCCATCGTTGTAATAAATTAGTTCCGTATCGATTGCGTATTTCTAGTTCTTTGTGGGGCTCAGCAAGCTGCAAATCTTCGGGTAATTTTATTACCGCACTCCAAGTTTGCCACTTTGATGCTAATTTAAATGCCAACCAAGATCCTATTAACAACGGCTGAGACGTGTTAAACGCAATGAAGAATAAAATCCTTTCACCAATACCAAGATATTTATTTGGGCTGCGTTCTTCTGAAGGGACGAAAAGAACCTTATTCATCTTATCCATGAGTTCTTCATCGTCTTCAGATACAGAGAGCTTGTTTATCTTCTGAATATAATTATCGACAAAACGCCCAAACAATAAGATGAACACTAATGCAGCAGTGATTGGAGCAATAGATTCTAGAAAAGAAATAATAAAATTAGCCACGATAACTCTCTTTTTGTTTGCCTAACTGTTTAGCGTTTATCCATTGTGCGTCTTTCAGCATGATGGATAAACGCCTGTTGGACTGAGCCGCCCTCGGGCGACTGCCCATACTTTATTAATAAGAAATTGTTTTTGATACGACAAGCTGGGAAGTGGTTTGCTTGGCTACAGCGAGGTATCTGCTGGCTATTCTGTGCGGACTGGGCTAACTTCCCTGTGGCTAGTTTCTATCATGACACCTCCTTTTTGAGGTCCATGATAGCCTATTTTTACCCATTTGGCCGCACCTACCCCTCAGCAGCATGGCTGATGATTGGCCATGACTTTTTAATCGTGGGTTACCGCATCGTCAGCCTCCTTCCCATCGGGCGGGTATCTCAGCAACAATCTGCATCGGCTTATGGCAACTGGGACAGGTAAAGCGCCAAATTTCAGCGGTAGCCTGGGTTATTGTGTGCGCTTCGGCGACATCCGCTAACGCTTGCCCGTCTGCCTCAGCGATGGCCTGGCGTATCCGAGGCAGCTGTTTTGTGCGACAGGCATTGGCCAGGAATCCGTAATGCCGGATGCGCATCAGGCCTTTGGGCAGCACATGCAGCAGAAAGCGCCGGATAAACTCCTCAACCGCCAGTCGCATCACCTTCCAGCGGTTGATTGTCCCGGGTATCCTTGTAGCGGAATACGACCTGATCCTGTTCCACGGCTAGAATACGTGCATTACTGATCGCGGTTCGATGGGTATAGCGCGCAAGGTAGTCAATGATCCTGTCACCGGCTTCCAGACAGGGCTTACTGTAAACCACCCAGTCCTGCGCCATCAGGCGATCCAGGATGGCGTCGATCTCACCCGCCCGGGTGATGCGATGCAGTTTGCCGGCATGGGCACTGGCCCTGAGCTGACTCACCAGCCTGCCACGGAAGTGCCGGGAGAGTGCCCGCACCGGAAACAGATAGTCGCTCTTGCTGGCCCGCCAGACCCCTTCGGGTGTAAGGGCACCACCGGGCACCAGGCAGTGCAGATGCACATGGCGGTTGAGGGTCGAGCCCCAGGTGTGCAGCACCGCTGTCATGCCCAGCTGACCGCCCAGCCGCTTGGGGTCTTCACCGAAGACTCGCAGTGTTTCCCAGGCCGCTTGAAACAGCAGCGGATAGAGGACTTCCGGATGCAAACCGATCCAGCCATTGAGAGTCTCAGGCAACGTGAAGACCAAATGATGGTAGTTGACCGGCAGTTGGGATACCCGTTGTTTCTCGGCCCACTGTTGAGAGGCTTGCCACTGACACTTGGGGCAATGACGATCCCGGCAGGCATAGTAGTGGGACTGCTCCTGATGGCAATGATCACACTGCAACCGGAGTCCACCCAGGGTCTCGGTGCGGCACTGTTCGAGGTGTGACATCACCTGGCGGCTGCGGGGATCGAGGCGATGGTGTTGTTGGTAAACGTTTAAATGGGTGACGAGGATCTGCTGCAGGTCGATGGGGTTACCCATCGTTGAGCCCCAGGGCAGAGATCAGATCAACACCCCCTGGATCGCCTTGGCTATCGCTAAACACCCAATGGACATAGCGCAGGGTGGATTGGATGCTGCGGTGGCCCAGTTGATATTGCAACTGCTGCACCGGCATCCCGGCCTGCAGCTGGTGGGTCGCATAGGCGTGTCTCAAACTATGGATGCCACCGACCTTGTCGATGCCCGCTTGCTGCTTGGCGCGGCGAAAGACCTTTTGTGGCGTACAGATGGATAAGGGTTCGTCGGGATGCAGGTCATTGGGAAACAACCAGACCTTGGATCGTTGGGTGCGCCAATAGCTCCTCAGCCTTGCCAGTAAAGCCGGTGGCAAGATCACATGGCGATCCTTCGCGCCCTTACCCTGATCGATACGCAACAGGCCCCGTTCACTGTCGATGTGGCGCAGCTTGAGCTTCACCAGTTCACTCACTCGCAGGCCGCAACCGTAGCAGGTCAACAACAAGGTGCGGTGTTTCAGATTGGTACAGGCTTGCAGAAGGCGCACGATCTCTGCGCGTTGCAGCAGCTCCGGGATGCGTTGCTTGCGCTTCGGTACTTGCAGGGTCACATCGAAAAAGGCCCGCTTGAGCACCTGCAGATAGAAGAAACGGATGGCGTTGAGGTAGAGCCGGCAACTGGCATCGCTCAAGTGGCGTTCCTTGACCAGATAGAGAAAGTAAGCCTGTAGCTGTTCAACGCTGAGTTGATCCGGTGGCTGATGGGTGTGTCGGGCGAGGTCCTTCACCGCCATCAGATAGCTCTGATGGGTCCGTGGGGAGAAGCCACGCACCGTCATCTCATCGATCATCTGTTCACGTAATTGAGTCATCGATTGTCTCCTCTGTTAAAGACCCCAGGTGGGTCTTTTAGGAGTGTGGTTGAGGATGACTCAGAGGGTGTTTTGGGTGGCCCCGCGCAGCGGTTTAGTTCAACAGGTGATTATGTAGCCGGCACAAAACCAGGGAATATGACGCCGGCACAATATTGGTAATATGTTGCCAAAAGTTCTATATAAGTTCTCATATTCGGTCGCAAGATAGCCAGTCGGGCAGAGATGGGGAATTTGAAGATCAGCATCCTGCCGGAGGGAGTCGTCCTTTATTTCTGTAGAGATTATCAGAGAAAAGAATTTAAATGAACCTGAAGGTTTTTTCGGATGAAATATCTAGGGTCAACGCTATTTTCTCTGTTTCTCTATGCTTATCCGATAGTTTACCTTTGCTAAACATTCTCGGTTTTTAGAACAGACTGATCAGGATCAAATCGTATTCCGCAACCCAAGGCTCTCCGGGTAGGGGAAAAGATAAAACTGCTTCGCCATGTATTTGTCGTGATGATTGCGGAAATAGTGCCGGAGCAGGGTGATGGGCACCACCAGCGGGGTCTCGCCCCGGCGGTAGGCTTCGATGCTGGCGGTCAATTCCGCCTTGTCGTCGGTGTCGATGCGTTTCTTCAGATAACCCATGATGTGCTGCAGCACATTTACATGACGTTTGCGGTTGATGCGTCTTTTCAGGGTAGCCATCAGTTCTTCCACGTATTCATCGGCAATGTTCTGGACTCGGTCGCCGGACAGATTCGACAACAGTTTGCCGAGGCGCTGATAGGCGGCCTGGGAATGGGCCATCACCATGTATTTGTGGGCGGTGTGGAAGTCGATCAAGCTGGCGGCAGTCAAGCCGCTTTCCAATAGCTGTTGCCAGCGCTGGTAGACATAGACTCGGTTGACGAAATTTTCCTTCAGAACCGCATCGTTCAGACGGCCTTCCTCCTCCACCGGCAGCAACGGCAGGCGCTCCATCAGCACCCGGGCGAAGACGCCGGTACCCTTTCTGGTGGCGTTTTTGCCTGCCGGGTCATAAACCTTGACCCGTTCCATGCCGCAGCTGGGTGAATCCTTCTTGAGGATAAAGCCGCTGAGCGAGAGAAAGGAGCTGACCTGGGATTCGGCGTAGTGATGTAATCTATCGGTCACATCCAGTGATGAGTCTGTCACACCCAGCACGCGGGGGTTCTCAAAATCACCCACCAGACGGATCGGGGGACGCGGGATGCCCAAACCGATGGCCGTCTCGGGACAGACGGGTACGAACTCCACATGCGTATCCAGTTCGTCGATTAGAAATTGATTGCGCTTGTGGCCGCCGTCATAGCGCACCTGGTGGCCGAGCAGGCAGGCGCTGACGCCGATTTTGGGATGAGTGGGTCGAGCTTGAGTCAAGATTCTTCCTTTGTGGGTGAGGCGCTGGGTTCCTGCTGGATGCTTCCGACTGCCTCTGACTGGGAGCTTTCCGGCAGCCTGGCCACGATCAACATCAGCACCAGCGCCAGCAGCAACAGGCTGGCCTTGCCGATCAGCGGTATCGGAGCCAGGATCAGGGTCAGGCTGAAGGAAGCCGCGATCAGAAACAGGGCCTTGTTTTTGTGGTTGCGGCTGACGGTGTGATTCTCCTGCCATTGCTGGATGGGTGGTCCGAACCAGGGATGGTTGCACAGCCAGCGGTGCAGACGGGTGGAACTGCGGGAAAAGCAGAAGGCCGCCAACAGAATAAACGGGGTTGTCGGCAGCAGGGGCAGCACAATGCCGATCAGGCCTGCGATGAGCGATAGCCAGCCGGCAATGATGTACAAAATTTTCTTCATGGTATAAACGCTTTGAGCCATGGTCTGATATTTTGTTCGTTTTAGTCGACTGACAGAAAAAAGTCTTACGACCAGTATAAGTGATCTCAGCTTACACGGTTGCCTGATTACGCGGGATAGTCTTGATGCTTTCCCAGTTTTCCAGCGCCTGCCGGCGGCTCAGTTTGAGATCCACAATCGGCAAGGGGTAGTCTTTTCCCAACTCGATCCCTGCCGACTTCAGTTGCTCGGGTCTGGCCTCCCAGGGGGCGTGCAGCTGCGCATCGGGCAATCCGGCGAGTTCCGGCAGCCATCTTCTCAGGTAATGTCCCTGGGGATCAAAGCGCTCACTCTGCCGCACCGGATTGAAGATGCGGAAGAATGGCGCGGCATCCGCCCCGCAGCCGGCAGTCCACTGCCAGCCCAGGGTGTTGTTGGCCAGGTCCGCATCCACCAGGGTATCCCAGAACCAGCGGACGCCCTCCTGCCAGTGTATGCCGAGATTCTTGGTCAGCAGGGAAGCCACGATCATGCGCACCCGGTTGTGCATCCAGCCGGTGTGCCAGAGCTCCCGCATACCCGCATCCACGATGGGTATGCCGGTGTTGCCCTGCTGCCATGCAGAGAGATGCGCATGGCATTGATCGCCCGATTGCCAGGGGAAATGCTGGAAACGCAGGTCGAGAGGCTGCTCGCAGGTGTGGGGATAGTGGTAGAGCAGATGCTGGGCGAACTCCCGCCAGCCCAGTTCCCGCACATAGACCGCAGGACCTGTACCGCCCTTTGCCGTGAGTTCCAGTTCGGTGCGGGCCTGAATGCCCTGCAGGACCTGCCGGGGGCCGATCTCTCCGAAGTGCAGGTGGGGCGAGAGACTCGATGTGCCGTCAATCCCGGGCAGATCGCGTCCAGTGGCATAATCTATGATTGCGTTGTCGAGGAAGCGGGCGAGGCTCAGCAGGGCGCCTGCCTCCCCCGGCTGCCAGTGTTCATGCAGGCCTGCATCCCAGGGAATGGCCGGTTTGAGCCTGAGTTGATCCACCGAAAGCGACTCTACCGGCTCGGGTATAGGAGGCAGTCTTGCGGGTGACGGTGAGGGCACGGCGCTTGGCATCCCCGCTTTGAGACAGGCCCTCCAGAAGGCGCTGAAGACCCGGTAGGGGGTCTGCTGGGCGGTCTGGATCCGCCAGGGCTCGAACAACAGGCCTGCGTTGTGACTCTCACAGCGGGTGCCCTGCGCCTGCAGAGCAGCTTTGATTTCAGTGTCCCGCGCGCGGGTGCCGGGATCGTTGAGCCGGTTCCAGAACAGATGCGTCGCCTGGTATTGTCCGGCCAGCTTGTGCAAGGTCTCCAGGCTGGGGCCTTGCTGTATGATCAGTCCGGAGCCGAGTCGTTGCAGGGACTGATCCAGCTGTCTGAGGCTGCGGTCCAGCCACCAGTGGCTGGCTGCTCCCGGTTGCCAGGGCGACTCCTCGTCGGGAGCGTGAATATACACCGGCAGCAGGCGGGAACAGGTCGCCAATGCGGCCTGTAATGCGGGGTTGTCTGTCAGTCGCAGGTCGCGCCTGAACCAGAGGATGGCCGTGGTCATGTCGGGTGAGTGATTGTTTGTTTTGGAGGGTGCAGGCGGATTCAGCCGGTCTGCAACCGGTCATCGATCTGCAGCACCGCACTGGCGATGTCGCTCACCAGCGGAGTGATTCCTACCTTCCTCAATTCTTCCACATGCTGTTGCGCAAAATTGCCGCCGATGAACACCGGCTGCCGGATCTTCTGCGTCATGGCAGGCAGATGGGTGCCCAGCAGAGCGACAGGGGGTTCTATACTGCCGAACAACACCAGTGCTTCGCATTGTGAGCGCTCCATGGTCAAGGGCAGGGATTCCAGCGGCATGTTGGGCCCGAGCAGCACGATCCGGTAGCCGCGGGTCAGGGCTGCAAGGCTGAACAGCAGCAGCTCCACCTCACTGAATTCCCCCGGCAGACAGGCGGCAAGCAGGCGCCTGCCCTGGGCCTGGGTGGTCATGTGGTGGAAGCGGGCCCCCAGTTTGTTGCGCAGATAGGTGTGAAAAAAATGCGTTTCAGGATCAGACAGCGGTTGTCGCGCCTGACGCTGACGCAGTTCATGCAGCAGTGGCAGCAGCAGCAGGCGCGTCACCAGCTCCACGGGATAGAGTGACAGGCAGTCGTTGTAGCTGTTGTCCAGCACTGCGTCATCGAATTGGGCAATCGCCTGCAGCATGCGGGATCGATACTCTTCCCAGGGATCGATGGCGTTGGCCGCCATGTCCGGCTCTTGATCGGCGGACAGGTTCTCATCCGTCAGCATCCTCTTTACCTGACCGATGGAGATGCCCTGATCCACCAGGGAAAGAATGCGTCTGATCAGTTGCACATGCTCATCGGTATACAGCCGGTGTCCCTTGGGGGTGCGTTCGGGTTTGATCAGACCGTAACGCCTTTCCCAGGCGCGCAGCGTGACCGGATTGATGCCGGTCAGTTCGGAGATCTTTCTGATGGGATAAAAAACCTTTTGTGAAGGGGGTGAAGCTGTCATGTTGAGTGCCAATCCCATGCGCGTGATAAACATTTATTAAAATCTTATACAAGAATGTACAATAATTTTCCATGGTCTGCCAGTCCTGGTCAGAATAATATGCAGATATCATGTAGGAGATGGACTCTCTGGATCAGGTGCAGCCCGCTTTTTTTACACCCAGCGCCGATGTGCTAGGTTTTAGTATCAGTCCGATGATGAAGGAGATGTTGACATGGATGTGCCGGCCAATCGGATCCATTTACCCCGACTGTGCGTGATTCTGTTGCTGCTTTTTTCCCATGTCTGCCAGGCAGAGGTTGAGGAGCGGCCGGATGTGCTGCTCGCGAATATCTATCGTGAAGGCATGGATATCAGCGAGTACTGGGTCAGTGAAAAACTGGATGGTGTGCGGGCCTACTGGAACGGGGCTGTTTTCCTCTCACGCAATGGCAATCGCTATGTGGCCCCGGCGTGGTTTACCGAGGGGTTTCCCAAGACCCCATTGGATGGTGAATTGTGGCTTGGCCGGAATCGTTTTCAGCAACTGGTGAGCATTGTGAGAAAGGAACAGCCGAATGATGATGAGTGGCGAGAGGTACGCTATATGGTGTTTGACCTTCCCGATGCAGAGGGCGAGTTCACAGAACGGCTGAGAAGCCTTGAAAGTCTGGTTCGAAAGGTGAACTCCCCAACCATTCGGCTGGTGCGGCAATACCGTCTGCCGGATCATCAGAGCTTGCTGGAGAAACTCACGCAAGTGGTGACGGCCGGTGGTGAGGGTCTGATGCTGCACCGCGGCTCATCGTTGTATCGGGCGGGCCGCAGCAATGATCTATTGAAAGTAAAACCCTACCTGGACGCAGAGGCCCGTGTGATCGAGCATCTGCCCGGGAAAGGAAAATACACCGGACTGCTCGGCGCCTTGCTGGTGGAGTCTGCGGAGGGCAAACGTTTTCGCATCGGCACCGGGTTAAGCGATGCGGATCGAATCAACCCGCCTCCGCTGGGTTCACTCATAACCTACAAATATCATGGCTTCACCGATGCAGGTGTTCCCCGCTTCCCGAGCTACCTGAGGGTGCGTCAGGAGTGATGGAATGAGCCTGATGCTCTGTGAGGTTGAGCCGCGAAATACCGGAGAGTGTATGGCGCTATTCCTCTGGCCACTGGACTAGAATTTCACTATCAGATCAGGCTGGACACTCAAAATGCCCTCACAATGAATGGTTTTACTGGGTGTCAGCCAGTTCTGTTTTGTGCGAATTGTGGGTTGGCTAATAGCAGATGTTCCGCATCTCGTGGAACAACGCTGCAAAACAATACAGTGAATTATTGACGGAGGATGCCATGAGTAAAGTACTTGATGAAGTATTAGCGGCCAACGAGGGTTATGTTGCCGAATTTGGTGATAAAGGCGATCTTCCCATGCCTCCGGGAAGAAGTTTTGCCATTCTTACTTGCATGGATGCCCGACTCGACCCGGCAAAGTACGCGGGACTGGCTGAAGGCGACGCACATGTCATCAGAAACGCCGGCGGTCGCGCCAGTGATGACGCGATTCGCTCACTGGTCATTTCGTATAAGCTGCTGGGGACCAAAGAGTGGTTCGTCATCCATCACACCGATTGTGGAATGGAGACTTTCAATAATGAGGTGATGGGAGAGTTGCTGGCCGGCAGCCTTAAAACATCGAGTGTCGATGAAAACGGTTGGCATGACAGCGGCGAAGGGTCCGGTACAAGTGATGGCAAATTCATCCAATGGCTGACCATCAGCGACCAGTCGCAAAGCGTCACCGAGGACGTGAAGCGAATCAGAGGTAATTCGATGGTGCCTGCAGACATACCCATATACGGATATATCTACGATTGCAGAACGGGGCGCTTGATTGAGGTGCCGGAAGCGACTGCCGCAGGCCGCACAGGTTAATCCCCAAATCAGCTGGAGCCCGCGGGAAGCCAGACGGAATCTTCAAAACTGCAATAAGAGTATGCTATTCGATGTTCATATGCTTCGGTGATTTGCTATATTCTGCAACGGCACCGACATGCTGATCTGGATCCCTGCCCGGCAGGAAAACAGAATCACCGTTTATTAAACAGGAAACATAAATGATGCGTTTATCGATATCCACCGTCACTGTACTTTTCAGCTGTACGCTGACCACTGCAGTTCTGGCTGATGCGGAGAGTGGCAGGGAACTGCATGATGAAAGCTGTATTGAATGTCATATGATGCAGGATCATTCCGCACTCTATACCAGCAAAGAGAGGAAAGTGGATTCACTGCACCGTCTTGGTGGTCAGGTCAGCGCCTGCACACAGAATCTCAATATCTCCTGGTTTCCGGAAGAAGAGAGGGATGTTGTCGAGTACCTGAATGATCAGTACTACAATTTTTCCAAGTAGTGACTATGTGAGGTTTCCGGCAGTTCATTCAATATGAGTGTATGGCGGAGGTTTCTGCTGGTGACGCCTGTAGTGGCCGTATGCATTTTGCTTGATCAGGTCACGAAAGAAATTGCCAGGATGACGTTATCTCCAATCCTCAGTACTGCTTATCTGGATGGTATGCTGAGATTCGTCTACGCAGAAAACACCGGGATTATGTTCAGTATGGGTGTCGGGTTGCCGCAAAATGAGAAGACCCTGTTCTTTACTCTGATCCCATCACTGCTTTTCCTGATCCTGCTGGCAGTTATTCTATTCAGCCGGAATCTGTCGCAACTTACGCGGGTAAGCTGCGCCATGATTGCCGGAGGTGGAATCAGTAATGTATTGGACCGCTTGACCAATGACGGTGCAGTGGTCGATTTCGTCTACATCCTTTTCTGGGGTGGATCGACCGGCATCTTTAACCTGGCAGATGTAATGATATCCGCAGGCTGCACAATTTTGATAGCGCGGTATCTGCTGAGGCTTGTACGGCTTAACCCGAAAAATTCAACTGCTCGCTGAACACCAAACCTGACTCACAGTTTTCAGAGTCGTTCCCTGATCGCGTTCAGGGGTGAGGTGTTTGGTTGAATTTCGCTGAAGATCAACGCTCCACCAGGAACCTGCCGATAATTGATCAGGGTAGTTTGTTCAACATCTCATTTGCGCTTCTGCCGGGATCTGTATCAGCGCCCAGTTCAAGAGTTCTTTCGAACGCCTGCCTTGCTTCCTGAACATTGCCGACGCCACTTTGCACGAAGCCAAGAGTCAACCAGATGCGCTGAAAATCCGGTTGCAGCTCTGTGCCTCGTTTGAGTATTTCCAGTGCTTCTGCCGAACGTCCCAGATAGTGGAGCGTCAGCCCCAGGTTATTGTGGGGTTCGACTTTGTGCGGCGCCAGATCGATGACGCGTTGATAGAGTTCAGCCGCTGTCCGGTAGTCGCCGCTCTCAAATGCCTTGTTGGCTTGATTGTCGAGTTCAATCGGGTCGCTGGGGGTATTGATTTGCGGGTGGTTCTGCAGGCTGCTGATCAGTTCTTCAGTAGAGAGCTCAGCCTGGCCGGTAGCTAGAGGGGCTGCTGTGCTATTGCCCGATGTGTTCTCATTCAAGTAGTGGGACCGTGTCAGTGTGAAAACCACCAGGCCGGTGAAAATCTGAATCACCAGGATAATTGAGATCAGTTTAAAATTCAGTTTCATTATTATGCATTAGCCTGCGGGAGAATGGGGCGGCAAACTTAATCGAAAAACCAGCCGAGAGGTATCTGTTGGTTTACAAAACGTGATCTGCCGCGAGTTACAACCCCGTAAAAAAACTGTTTTTCAGCAGCGTATGCCCTAGCTCTGGATCGTCAGGTTGGGATTGGCGCTGCTGCCATCGCCGGCAAGCAGTGAGCTGTCCAGGTGAGGCAGCTGCTGAAACCCTTCTATCAGTTTTTCATTCCATACCTGGGTCAGGCGTTTTAAATACGCGCTGTCTTCCTGCAGCGTATAGTAATCATGGAGTGAAAAACTATTGGCATGGTATAGCAGGAGTTCAATCGGCGGACCTACGCTCAGATTACTGCGCATCGTGGAATCCATGGAAACCAATGCACAGAGTGCGGCAGTCTCCAAGCTGGTGTCGGGTTTGATGATTCTGTCCAGGATGGGCTTGCCGTACTTGCTCTCGCCAATTTGCAGAAACAGGGTATTTTTCGAAGTGTTGATGTAGTTGCCTTCGGGATAGACCATAACCAACTGAGGTTTATGCCCCGCAATCTGCCCGCCTAACAGAAATGTCGCATGGTAGGTGGGGCCGCCGCCGGTTTTTGCCTGCTGCTGGCGGTTTAATTCGCCGAGATATTCAGCCGCATCATGCATGCTGGATACGTTGCCCAGATTCGTCTCCGACATTTTAGTAATGTCTTTCTTCAGCTGATTGATGACGGCTTGAGTGGTGGCCAGATTTCCTGCGGAAAGGATGACAAACTGACGCTCATTCGAAATAGGGAAGCGAAACATCTTACTGTAGGTATTGATCTGATCGACACCGGAGCTGGTGCGGGAATCAGAACAGAATACGATGCCTTCTTGGACGGTGATCGCGACGCAGTATGTCATTCTGGAAAACCTTCTATTGAATTAGAGAACGGCAATCAGTAGTGATGGCAGGTCTGGCAGAACCGGAGTGTCGTTGAAAACCTATTCTTAGCGGGGTCTTGCCGTGCTTCCGTTGCAGGAATCCCGGAAAAAATATGCCATCAGTGACCCCTAACCCCAAGAAAATCCACCATCGAACGGATTGTCCGCCCCCATTGTAGCCGGATCAATGATTAACACAATCCATAGTCTTGTTCCGCATGGAATCTGTCTGCGGTGGATGGGATTTTGCTCAGGTGGTCTGTGTGCAGATTGTCTATCAATCCGGGGGCAGACAGCTCAACAGGGGGGGGGTCTGATAACCCCGTTGTCTACCTCAGGTGGACAGTTACTTCGGGTTGAATGCCTGATCTCTAAGGCTCAGCCACCCGTATTGCGATCAGCCTTTCAGCAGTTCGACATGCACCTTGACCTTGAGTTGCGGTTTGGCGTTTGCGGTGCCGATGAATGAGCCGGCAATCGGCGGCACCGCTTCGGGGTGGCGGTGTACTGCAGCGGCAATGTGTTCGCCGCTCACCAGCAGACCGCTGGTGTTATCAAAACCGCGCCAGCCGGAGCCCGGCAGATAGACCTCCGACCAGGCGTGGGTAGAGGCATGTGCTTCGGCTGTAGTGTCGGTAAGCAGATAACCGCTGACGAAACGACTGGCGAAGCCACAGTAGCGGCAGCTCTCGATAAACAGGGTGGCAAAGTCTCTGCATGAGCCCTTGCGGCTGGCCAGGGTTTCAGCCGGTGTCTGTACCCCGGGCTCCTCACGCACCACATATTCGAGTTGATTTGCAATCTTGGTGTTTATCCCGGTGAGTAGTTCGACGGTATCGATGAACTGGCCTGGATGGCAGATATCGGACAGCCATTCCTGCACTTGCGGGTGATGCTGGGGGAACAGCGACAATTGGTAGGGGGTCAGGTCGACCAGTTCCATCGGGTCATAGCGGAAGGGATAGGCGAGTGCGTTTTCGGCAAGGACAAAGTCCAGTGGTTGATCTTCATAGTTCTCCACCACTACTGCGCTGGTGATCACCAACTCCCGCGTCGGTTTGAGAAAGTGCACGATGGCAACCGAGTTGCCATAGACATCGCGCTGCCAGCGGATTTCGAATTCAGGGCTGATCTCAAGGCGGGATGATTCCAGGCGGATATCATGGCCCTCCCGTGGTCTCAGGTGCAGGGTGTGTGGCAGCAGCGTGACCTCTTCCGCGTAAATATAGCGGGTGGTGTGTTTGATACGGATGCGGCGCATGTTGTTTTTAGAAAATCCGCTGTCAAAATGGAAAGAGAAAGCAATAGATCTAGTTTTTGGAATTCTATCATACGACTTGTTGGCGTCGATTGCTTTGACAGCAGATCTGAACTCGGCAACACTGCGCCCTATGGCATCCCCAGACCCCCTATTTGATGCAGCCATCAAGGCCCATGACGAGGCCGTGGCGGCTTGCGCCCCGGCAATCTGGATAGGCGCGGAACCTACCTTCACGAAGCGCTTTTCCGAAGCGCCCGAATGGCTTAACGAGGCCCTGGGTGGCTCCAAGCAGACCTATGCCCGGCTTATCCTCGAACGTTTGCGGGAGCAGTATCCGGGCGCTCTGGTGCTGCGGACCCTTGGCCGCCAGTACGCGAAAGAAAAGCGGCCGCGCTGGAGCCTGGGTCTTTATCAGCGCCGGGATGGAGCGCCGCTGAGCACCGCCATTCCGCCTGATCCACTCAGTGGAAGCTGCCCGTGTGAAGGAGCGCAGATGCGGGCGTTCTGGCGCGAGCTCATCGATGCCCTCGATCGGCAGGGATGGCCGGCGGTTGGTTTCGAGACTGCCGGGGAGATGAATCTGCGGGTCTTGTTCCGAATGGACAACCGACGGCCCGAGGTTGACCTGGCGGAGGATTCCCGCCTCGCCCGGGGCTCCTGGCACGATCACCCCATCCCGCTTAGCGGAGCGGTCGATGAGCTGGCGAAGCAAGGGGATTATCTGCTGGCCCTGGGTTGCGTGTCGTTTGAAGAGACGGGTGAACCACTGCCGTGTCTCGAACTGCCGGCTTTTCCTGAGGTGGCGATTTTTCAGCAGTTTATCCGGCTCGTCGGGTTGGCTGCGGGGGAGGCGGGACTGAGCGGATTGGTATGGCGGGGATTTTCACCTCCGGTGGATGAAACGGTTTCCTGGATCACCTTGACACCAGATCCGGCCGTGTTGGAGATCAACTCGGCCCCCGCCACCGATACCACTGAGTTCCTCGCCATGAACCGCCAATTATACGGCATGGCCGAAGCCGAGGGGCTCTGGCCCTATCGTCTGCAGTACAACGGCAACGTCTCGGACAGTGGCGGTGGCGGCCAGTTTACCCTGGGTGGGCCGAGCCCCGCTGCCAGCCCTTTCTTTGTGATCCCGCAATTGCTGCCGCGCCTGATTCGTTATCTGAACCATCACCCGGCGCTCTCTTACTGGTTTGCCCCGCAGTACCTGGGCAGCCACAGCCAGTCCCCCAGGCCCGATGAAAACGTCAAGGAGTCGTTCAGTGAACTGGCGGTCGCACTGCAGCAGCTGGATGCCAGAGAGCATTCCGATCCGGAGTTTATCTGGCGCAGCCTGAGCCCCTTTCTGGTCGATACCTCGGGCAATGCCCACCGCAGTGAACTGAATATCGAGAAGCTCTGGAATCCCTATCTGCCGGGGCGGGGTTGCCTGGGCCTGGTCGAGTTCCGCGCCTTTCGCATGCCCAGGGATCCGCACACCGCGACCGCAATCGCCGCACTGCTGCGCGCTGTCACGGCGATGCTGTGTCAGCGGGATGTCACACCCGGGCTGATCGAGTGGGGGGACCAGTTGCATGACCGTTTCGCCTTGCCGTTCCACCTGCGCCGGGACCTGGAGCAGGTCTTCACGGATCTTGCAGATGCAGATCTGGAACTGGCCGAACCCATCACGCAACCTCTGCTGGATGCCGGCGATTGGCATCTCGGTCATCTGGAGGTTGCAAATTGCCGTCTCGATGTGGACCAGGCCATCGAATTCTGGCCCTTGCTGGGAGATGCCGCATCACAGGAGAGCGGCTCCTCGCGCCTGGTGGATGCCAGCACCACCCGCCTGCAACTGAGCCTGCGCAACATGGCGGGTGAGGATGTGGATTTCAGTGACTGGCTGCTGCTGGTGGGTTCCTGCCGGATACCCTTGCGCAGGGAGCAGGATCAGCATGGACCGCTGGGGGTCATGGGGTTGCGCTATCGCAACTTCGTACCCTGGATGGGTCTGCATCCCGGGGTGGAAGCCCAGAGTCCGATCGTGCTTACCCTGGCGCCACCCGGAGCCTCACAGGGGCTGCGTATCACGCTGCATGAATGGCAGCCGCAGCTTGAGCCCTATGAGGGTCTGCCGAAAACATGCCATGAGGCGCGCAGGAGAAAAGATGAACGCTTTGTCGTGGAGTCGGTTGCAGTGGATTCTCTGCCTGCGTTCAGCTCGCCGTCAAGTCAGGCCGTGAGCGATTATTGCCTCGATCTGCGGCGCATTTGAGATTTCTGCCGCTACTCTCTAAACCCGCTGCTGTTCACGCAGCAATTTCATTTGAAACAGGGTGTTGCGTTCCTCCTCTTCCAACAGATTCTCGATGAAGCGGATGGTGTTTTGATAACGGGGGATGATGTTGTAGCGTAACGCGTTGACCCGTTTCTGGGCCTTGCGCTGCTCGGTCATGAGCCGTTCCAGACTCATCGAGACCTCCCCCATTTTCGCCAGTTTGAGGGCCGCATCGGCAAAGTATTTGCGGGTTTCATCAAAGCTGGGATCGGTGCCGAGCAGGCCAACCGGATTGAGGGGCAGCAGTTTGCCGGTTACCGAAGGGTACTCGACGCCGAGGTTGCGCCGCGGGAGTATGCTGAGATCCAGTCCGGCCTGAACCCCCAGCGCCGCCTGATGGAGTGAGCGGCTGCCCATGCGCAGCTGCGCCATGCTCAGCCAGTGATAGGCGGTTTTCAAGGCGCTGTGGGCATCCTCCCGCAGTTCACGATACTCCCGCAACCGCTGATAGACCAGGCGGGTCAGCAGCTCGCGTTTTCTCTCCAGCAGGTTGTGGCCATCCTCCAGAAACCTCACCTGCCGCTTCAGGCTCAGCAGGGTGCTTTTGGTCGGCGGCGCCTTGAGCTACGTTTACGGAGTTCATCGCGCCTCTCCGGTGGTATTTGGCCATCTCGGTTTCGCTGACCCGGGTGAGAGTGGACTGCGGGAACATCGACAGCAGTTCCCAGGCCAGGTTGAGGGTCTCCAGGATACTGCGGTCCTCGTCCTCGTCCTGTTTTACGAAACGCGCCTCGAAGGCCTCGGCGAACTCCAGATAGCGCTGGTCCCTGGAGGAGAGTTCATCCGCGCCGATGATCGAGGCCAGGTTGCGCGTCTCCAGGGCCTTGGCGTACAGCGCATAGAGCTGATTCGCGACATGTGGATGGTCCTCGCGGGTAAAGTCCTTGCCGATCCCATCCTTCATCAGGCGGGAGAGGGAGGGGGAGATGTGCACCGGCGGATAGATGCCCTGATTGTGCAGCTCGCGGCTGAGCACGATCTGCCCCTCGGTGATGTAGCCGGTCAGATCCGGAATCGGATGGGTGATGTCATCGCTCGGCATACTCAACACCGGCACCATGGTGATGGAGCCGTGACGGTCCTTGATGCGGCCGGAACGCTCGTAGAGCTCCGCCAGATCGGAGTAGAGATAGCCGGGATAGCCCTTGCGCGCCGGCACATCCCCCTTGGCGGTCGCCACCTCCCGCAGGGCCTCGGCATAGTGGGTCATATCGGTCATCACCACCAGCACATGGTGATCGAGATCGTAGGCCAGATATTCAGCCACCGTCAGCGCCATGCGCGGCAGGGTCAGTCGCTCCACCGGCGGATCGTCCGCGCGGTTGATGAACATCACCACATTGCTGAGCACCCCGGAAGAGGCGAATTCGTCCTTGAAAAAACGTGCGTCGGCATAGGAGACCCCCATCGCGGCAAACACGATTGCAAAATGGCCCTCTTCATCCGGCAGCTTGGCCTGGCGCACAATCTGCGCCGCGAGGCGATTGTGCGGCAGCCCGGAGGCGGAAAAGATCGGCAGTTTCTGTCCCCGCACCAGGGAGTTGAGGCCGTCGATGGTGGAGATCCCGGTCTGGATGAACTCCCTGGGATAGGTGCGCGCCGCCGGATTCAGCGGCGGGGCGTTGATGCCCCGATGCAGATTCGACACGATGGGTGGACGATAGTCCCTCGGTTGTCCGAGTCCGTTGAACACCCGGCCCAGAATCTCGGGGGAGAGGGCGATCTCCACCGGCTCATCGAGAAAACGCACCCAGGTGTTCTCGATATCCAGATCGTCAGTGCCCTCAAAGACCTGGATCAGTACCTCCCGTGTGGCGCTGTGAATCACCTGACCGTTTCGCATTGCGCCGGATTTGTCCTGGATCAGTACGCGGTCGCCAAACGCGATGGCGTGTGTATCCCGCGCCGTCAGCAGGCCTCCGCTGGCCCTGGTTACCGTGCGATACTCTTTGGCGCCCATCAGGCCTCCTCGCTGCGTTGTGCATAGGCAGTGCGAATCGACTTCACACTGTCGATGGCCTCTTGCTGAAAAGCGCGCAGCTGCTCTGTCTGGGAGGAGTCGAAGAGTTCCTTGCAACGCCGCAGACGGGCCATCACCGGCAGGCCGGACAACTCCTGGACCGGCACCCCGAGTTCAATCAGCTCCGCGCCCAGATCATAGATCGACAGCATCAGGTCGAGTAGCAGAAACTGTTTTTCGGGAGAAGAGAAAGTGTCCACGGGATCCAGCGCGCTCTGCTGCAGGACACCCTCCTTGATCAGGGATGCGCCCTCCAGCACCCAGCGTTGCGCGGATGAGAGGGCCTCCGGCCCGACCAGATTGACGATGCGCGAGAGCTCCGCGTCCCGCGCCAGAATCGCCAGCGCCTCGCCCCGGCGCCGCTTCCAGTTGCGGTCCACCTTCGCGTGCCACCACTCTGCGGCGGTGCCCACATCAGCGGAAAAGCTGTCCACCCAGTCGATGGCCGGGTAGTGGCGGGCATCCGCCAGCTCTTTGGAAAGCGCCCAGAAGGTCTCGATGATCTCCTTGGTATGACTGGTGACCGGCTCGGAGAAGTCACCGCCGGGGGGGGATACCGCGCCGATCAGGCTCACCGAACCCTTGCCGCAGTCCATGGTGTCGACCCGCCCCGCCCGTTCGTAAAAGGCCGCCAGGCGGGAAGCGAGATAGGCCGGGTAACCCTCTTCCACCGGCATCTGCCCGAGGCGGCCGGAGACCTCGCGCAGAGCCTCGGCCCAGCGGCTGGTGGAGTCCGCCAGCATCACCACATCGTTGCCCTGGTCCCGGTAGTACTCGGCGATGGTGATGCCCACGTAGATGGAAGCCTCGCGGGCCACCACCGGCATGTTGGAGGTGTTGGCGATCAGCAGGGTGCGCTCCATCAGCGGGCGGCCGGAGTAGGGGTCCTTGAGGCGTGGAAAGCTGTCCAGCACATCCACCAGTTCGTTGCCGCGCTCCCCGCAGCCGACATAGATGACGATATCCGCGTTCGCCCAGCGGGCCACCTGGTGCTGAACCATGGTCTTGCCGGCGCCAAACGGACCGGGCACGGCGCACTTGCCGCCTTTCAGCAGGGGAAAGAAGGTGTCGAGGATGCGTTGACCGGTAATCAGCGGTTCGACGCCATTGTTTCTTACCTGGTAGGGACGTGGTCTGCGCACCGGCCAGCGATGGTAGAGCCTGAGTTTTTCCACATGGCCATCAGCCATGCGGACCCGGGCGATGGTCTCATCCAGGGTGTATTCGCCTTCCGGCGCGATCTCAATCAGTTCGCCCTGGATGTCCGGCGGCACGAGGATCAGATGCAGCAGGGATGCCGTTTCCTGCACACTCCCCAGCCGTGCGCCGCCGATGATCGGCATGTTCGGTTCCAGCAATTCGGAGGGTGTGAAATGCCAGGCGCGTTTGCGGTCCAGGGGAGCGGGGCTGAGTCCGCGCGGGATCTGGTCACCGGCTTCGAGAAACATCTTTTCCAGGGGACGCTGCACGCCATCGAAGATGCCGCCCATCAGGCCCGGTCCCAACTCCACGGACAGCGGGCGTCCCAGCCCTTGCACCGGCTCGCCTGGCCGGACCATCTCGGTGGATTCATAGATCTGGGCCAGGGCCTCATCACCCTGCAGGCCGATCACTTCGCCATACAGGCCCAGATGGCCGATTCTTATCTGCTCACCATTGCGCACCCCGGGCAGGCGGATAGTCACAATCGGGCCATTGATCTGTTGAATGCTGCCGGTTTTGTCTGATTCATGCATGGCTGGTATCAAATCCCGTTACCTGCGGGCGGCAGCAGACGCTCCACCAGAGACTGGTGGATCTTTCGTTCCAGGCGCTTGAGGCGGCCTTCGAAGGTATGGTCGATCTTGATTCTGTGGTCTTCGGTGGAGACCACCAGGCCACCGATGGATTCGATGCGCGCATTGGAGAGTAAAAACTCCCGGTCCGCCAGTAAACCGTCGGTGAACTTCCGCCAGTCAGGTTCCAGCTGGCGGCGGTCTGCGTCGTTGAATGACACCTCAAGCCTGTCCGCCTCCATCTGCGTGGCGGCCTGTTTGAGCAGCGCGCGCAGCAGGGCATGGTACCCGGCCTGATCCCGGCGCAGCTCCAGCATACTCTCTGACAGGCGCTGGATGACCATCTGCACCAGGTTCCAGCGCATATGATCCAGGATGGTTTGCAGCTTGAGCTCATCCGCCTGGACCTTGCGCAGATAGGTCCGGTCAGCGAGTGATTTGGCCAGCAGGGTCTCCTTCTCTTCCCGCAGATGCAGCCGCTCGCTCGACTCGCGAAGAATATCGCGGCGCGCCACCTCGGCGCTTCTGCGGGTCTCGCTGGCCATCTCTTCGGCATGATCGAGGATGGCTTTCTCCAGCGCTTCGACCTGATTCACGCGGTACCTCCGGTTCCCTGCGAGCTGCCCATCAGCTTCTCGATCTGTTTGTCGAGTTCACAATGAAAGCAGGTGGGGTCCTGCAGGGAGGGGACTTCCGAGATGACGATACGGCCCCCTTCGCTATGCACCTGCTGGAGCATTTTTGATTGCATCACCTCAGGGGACTGTTCGACCACGATAAAGGCATGCTGCCGGTTCTCCAACAGCGCGTTTATCAGCTGATCAACCTGAGAGATTGCGGGGTCGGTCAGGGTTTCGAAGCCCACCAGTCGAAAGCCATCAGTCAGGGCCGGGCCGCCGATGAAGATCAACCGGGTCTGGTTGTCGGATGCGACTTGATCCATACCGGGTCTCAGAGTTTGTCCAGCAACAGGATGCTGATCACCAGGCCGTAGATGGCGATGCCTTCCGCCAGTCCGAGATAGATCAGGGTGCGGCCGAATACCTCGGGTCGTTCCGCGAGCACCGCAAGCGAGGCGGCGCCTATCGAGCCGACCGCATAGGCGGCGGCCAGGGTGCTGATTGCAGTGGGTATGCCGACACCGATGAAGGCTACCGCCATACCGATGGAGATGTCTTTGCCGGCTTCAGCAATCGCGGGACTTGCCATGGCCTCTTCGATGCCGAGGAAAATCAATGTTGCCTGCGCCACGACGAACAGCAGCAGATTGGTGCCGAGGGTGGGTTTGAACCAGGTCCGCAGATCCCTCTCAGGCCGCAGTTCCATGAGCATGCCGGTAACAATGATGCCGATGATGAGCAGGGTCATCGCTCCGATCAACCAATACATAATGCGCACCTCTCTGCGGTTGCTTGTGTCATAGGGATTATCAGTTTTGTTGCGGTATTCATAATTTCAAAGGCCGGAAAACTTTTCCGTCACCGGCATAGAAACGGGTAAATCCTTCGTAGTATTCGAGTCGCAAGACCTGGATGATAACGATAGCGCCCTCCAGCACCAGAATGAACAGATTGCCGAACAGTATCATCAGCCAGTGCCCGGTTTCACCCATGCTGTTGGCCAGAGTGAAAACGGCGATCGCCAGGGCCACATGGTTGAGGCTGAAGGCCGCGACCCTGAGAAACGAAAGGGTGTTGGAGATATAGCCGATAATCGTCTCAAATGTCTCGATCAATGCCACCATGATGCGTTCGGCAAGCGCTATCCGCTGAGTAACCAGTTTGTAAATGAACAGGCTGCTCAATGAGAAAAAGGCCAACAGGCCCCAGTTTGGACCGGTCTCCACCTTCATGTAAAAGCCGTAACCCATGCCCAGCAGGCCGGCGTAGAAAAGCAGGCTCAGCAGCCCGTTGCTGCCAAGCAGGGCCCCCCAATGATCACCCAGCAGCAGATGATTCAGGATATTGATCAGACTCACCAGGACTATAAACCCAACACCCCAGAGCAGCGCCACAGAGAGCATATAGAGCGGATCTGAAAGCGGGCTGATCCAGAGGGCATGGAGGATGTGTTCGTAACCGAAGAGGCTGCCGTAAAGAAAGCCGAAGACGATGGAGGAGATGCCGGCCGCCATGGCAAAAAAACTGAAGCTCCCCAGCCTGCGCCGCGCCAGCAGGGCTAGGGTGAAAAATACCGCACCATGGCCTACATCGCCGAACATCATGCCGAACATGCAGATGAAGGTTATCGCGAACAGGCTGGTGGGATTGAATTCACCGTAGCGGGGCACTCCGTATTGGGTGACCAGGATGGAAAAGGGCTGCAGCAGTCGATTGTGTCGCAATACGGATGGCACCAGAGGGCGTTCTGCATCTGTCGGATCCCGTGACTGGAGTACAAACGGATGCCCGAGCCTGGTTTCTAGCACCTGGCTGAGACCTGGGATATCTGTGGCGGGCACCCAGCCATGCAGTTGCGACAGGTTTCCCCGGTGGCGCGCCGCTTCGCCAAGCTGCACGAACGGGCTGGCCAGTTGCAGGGTCACTCCAGCTTCTCCCAGGTTCGGCCTGATGGTTTCCAGCCAGGCATTGAACTGTTGCTGCTGCTTCTCCAAAGCCTGGTTCGCGTTGCGGCGCCTTTGGTGCAGGGATTGTGCTGTCTTCCCCGGTGCTGCGGATAACTCAGGGGGCAGATCGAAGGCTCGAAAACCTGCGGTATCGAGCACGGACTTCTGGTGAGACGACCTGCGGGACCCCGGACCCAGTATCACCACATGGGCATTCGGATGCTTTTCCATGTAGACATACAACAGGTAGCCGTCCAGGCTCAGGGCATCCTTGAGTTGTGCCACATGCTCCTGAGGAACACTGCCGATATGGATATCCAGGAATCGTTTGTCTGAGCGCAGCAGGCCAGGTTCGATGTTCAACTGTTGGAAATTGTCCAGGGTGTTTTCCAACTGCTCGATCTCACGCAGTTCGTCAAGCAGTGACCGTTGCGCCTCGGCATGCTCTGAACAGAGCTGCCAGGCTTCTCCCAGCCATTCATTGGTTTCTCCAAGCAGCTGTTCAGTGACTGGTTGCAGATCCAGTCGTTGACCGGTTACAACAGGCAAGCCGAGATACGCAATAATCTTCTGCAATCGGGTGCTGGCCTGCTGGTGAAGCTCCCGGTAGTGCTGGCCAGGGATATCGGTCAGTAACGGGTCTGAATCCGTTCTGAAGTCGGGGTTGAAGATTGCCTGCTCGGCGAGCAGCAGTGAGATTGCCGGCAGATCCGTGGTGAGGATCTGCAGTGTGACATGCTTCATCGGCAGTGGACTAAACACCCTGTGCCTCCAGGCCGATAGATCCGCTTGATCCTGCCGGACCTGTGCCGGAGCCCACCGCCTCTTCGATTATGGCTTGATCCAGTTCCAGGAGCCGGCCTTGGATAATGGCGAACAGACGCCGCAGGTCTTTTTCTCTGGCAATCAGATAAGCCAAGGCAGCAACCACCACACAGGGGCTGGTGTGAATCAGTTTTCGCGCCTCCCTGGAGACATGGAGATCGAGCTGCTGCCGGATCTGCATGCTGTTGTTGGTGTGCTGCAAAAGCCTTGACAGGCTGGCAGGCAGCTCTTCTATCATGGCCTCGAAGCTCTCCAGATTGGACAGTTGCATCAACTTCTGGCGGTTCAGATATCCCCCGCTGGGGATCAGCAGATAGTAGGCCTTGCTTGGCGTGAAGTCGTAGGCAAATCGGTAGCGCACCAGCCAGAGAATGTTTTGCCGGTCGATGAGGGTGCTGACCAGGTGTTTGAGTCCCGGTTTGTCGGTCACCACTGAAGTTTGAACATATTTAGCCAGGCCGGCGTAGTAGAGGCGGTCGATCGCCGCATCCAGGGAGAAAGGTTCATTTTTCTCTTCATAGACCCGGCGCGCCTGGCGCGCGATCGTGGCGTATGAACCACGTTCCAGCAGACGCAGCATTTCGAGCACATTTTCGGCATGTAAAAGTGTTTCATGAGGCAGGCGGATGTTTTCCGGGAGTTCGTATAGATCGTCCCGGATGGTTTCCATGCCCAGACCGTTCAGCTTGCCCCTGATCAGTGTCTTGAGATTATACAGTTCGAACTTACGCGACCAGTAGAGCAACAGTTCGCGCGCCCCGCTGGCCAGCGGATAGAGTAGAATGGAAAATTCGAGCATCAGCAGGCGCAGCATGATGCGTTCCATCAGCTGTCCGCTCAGATGTGGTTCACCGCCTTCTTCCAGGACAGATTCGAGGGAGTATCTTTTGACCAGGTCGGGCAGGGGGACCTGCAGCAGATGGGGAATCTCAGCCTCGTTCAGCAGGTGGTTACCAAGGATTTTAAGCCGGGTTTTCAGATAGACTTGGGAGCCGCAGACATTCATCTGATGGCGATCTTCAGTCGTCTGCCTGTGGATCGATCAGCACGGCGAAGGCCGCCTCCAGCGCTTCCTCTTCTCGGGTTTCGGCATATTTCCTCAACTCTGCGTGGCGTTCGTCATAACGCCGTTTGAGTTCCGCGATGGTCTGTTCCGCGCGCCGCAGGGCCTTTTCCTGAAAACTGTTCTGCAGTTCAGGCAGACGGGCCTCGAAACGCTCCTCCTCAGCGTGCGCCTCGAGCAGGGCATTCTGCAGGATGCGTTCCCGCTCCTGGTTGGCTTTCTGATGGATCTGCTCTGCTTTCATTTCAGCATCGAGCAGACGCTGCAGGGTTTTTTCCATCGGCATTTTTTGTTATCCGCTGTTGAGCAATTCTGTCATAAAAATTAACCAGTTAGACTTATAGCTGCCAAGTTTAGCTAAAACCCTCTGTGCATGCCTTATCGGCGGCTGTATTCATTGAGCTGGGTCATGATCCTGGTGGCTGGCTGTCAGCAGCAAAATGATGGCCCGATCAGACGCTGTGAAAACTAGCCGACAGACGAGTTACCAGCAGGGATCTGAGTCTATCGATCTCATCCGGAGCGTACTCCACGCGCTGTTTTGTGCCCCAAACGACTGCGGGCCAGCAGAAATCGTCTCTCCTTCTGCCCACGATGTGAACATGCAACTGTTGCACGATATTGCCGATAGCGGCGACATTGAGCTTATCCGGGGTGAATTCCTGCTGCACGAAGCGGGAAACTCGATTGATTTCATCGAGCAGGGTCAGTTGCTGTTTCCCACTGAGTTCGACTAGTTCCGTTTCAGCAACCCGTGGCACCAGAATGAACCAGGGAACCAGCGCATTGTTCATCAACAGCAGCAGACAGAGATCGAATTCCCCCAGCTGGATGCAGTCATTCGCCAGGCGGGCGTCTAATTCAAAATCCTGCATCTTTCCCTCAAAGGTTTTGCAAATCACCAAGATAAGCTATTTCAATAGAGATTGTTATACCCATCTGTGCAGGGAGCCTAGAAACAATTTGCAACAAACATGTCTCCTCTTGAAGCAGGTGAGAAACATCTGCCAACTAAACTTGGAGTGCGGAAGTATTATTTGTCGTAAGAGGTAGTGGCATGCGCAATCCAATCCCGGAGAAACGGTCAGGCCCCACCGATGGTGATGTTCGACACCACTGGTATCAAGGGTTTGATGACGAGCAGTTTATCCACCTTGCGGGCAGTGGTTGGTATGTTGAAAGCCGCGAAGGTGAATTCGGACCTTTTCAAAGCCGCAAGGATGCGGAAGATTTCTATTACAGCCGATTCAGACACCTTTAACCCGGACATTGGGAAGGCCGGGTCAATTACCGGCGCAGGGATCTGCCGGCGTGGCCGCAGGTTATCGATAGCCAGGTTGATAAGATCCGTTAACTCTCAATAGATAATATGAGTTCCCAGGCAGAGCCTGGGAATACTCAGTCTATCTAAAGATGCCGCGGGTAATCACAGGAGTCAGCCGGTAGGGCATGTCTCTGGTGTGGGAGTGACTCATCGTGGAAATCTTTGACCGGGTAGGAGCGTTACGTGACCACCCGGATACCGGTCGAGTGGTCCCTGAGTTTAACCAGCCGTTTCTGAGAGAGCTTATCCATCCACCGTTTCGTATCGTATATCGCCGTGAGCCGAAACAGGTACGGATCGTTCGCGTTTGACGCAGCGAACGGCTGTTACAGCTACCGACTGGCTAAGGGCCACGAAGGGAGGCAACTCGGTTTTACGGTACACAGAAACCCTATGATACCTGGTTAGCCATAATTCAGGAGAAAGTATTGAACATCAGGAAGTCTACTAAATCAGAAAGAGCTGAGATCGAAAAAGTACATGTTCAGGCATTTGGTAAAGATAAGGGTACTGAGATAGCTGAACTCGTTCACCAGCTATTTGATGATCAATCGGCATATCCGCTTTTGTCACTGGTGGCGGTAGATAATAAAAAGATTGTAGGCCACATACTCTTTACAAAAGCAATTATCAATCAAACTATTGAGCCTGTATCGGCACAAATACTCGCCCCACTCGCCGTTATTCCAGATGCCCAAAACATGGGTATTGGTGGTCAGTTGATTAAAGAGGGGCTAGCACAGCTGAAGGAAACTGGAACAGAGCTGGTGTTTGTCCTTGGGCATCCAGAATATTACCCTCGTTCGGGGTTTGTGCCAGCAGGTGCTCTGGGCTTTGAAGCCCCGTATCAAATTCCGGAAGAGGATGCAGGGGCATGGATGGTACAGGAATTATGCTCTGGTGTTATAGGTAGAGTGCATGGAAAGGTTCAGTGTTCTGAAGTACTAAACCAGCCTCAACACTGGCGGGAATAGTAAATGATCGTCCATGCAAGCTGCTTCACTCGGATAAACTACTCGCTGCGCTCCCAATTAGCCGCTGAGCGCGGCGTTAGAGAACGACAGAGAATCCGTATTGTGGTGCTCATATCTGTGCTGCGACAGGTATAATGGCACAACTTACTTCCCTTGGTTGGACATTGCCGTGAATGATGAGATCAATTACAAAACTAACCCTCTGCACGGTGTTGGTTTAAAAAACTTGTTGACTGAAATTGTGGATCACTACGGTTTTGATATTCTCTATGCCTATTTAAATATCAATTGTTTTAAAACCAATCCGAGCATTGATTCCAGTGTGAAGTTCCTTAAAAAAACAGATTGGGCGCGTGAAAAAGTTGAAGCTTTCTATTTGTATGAATTTAAAAACTTACCTAGAGCGTCTGCCGAGCAGTATGAATTATCACCTAGGGATCGCATTGTGCCGGAAGATCAAACGCCGGGAGAGCCTGCTGAGTTGAGTCTTGAAGATGCTGAACGATTGCGCGAAAAACGTGCTAAGAAAACGGCTGTGCATCGCCCCGGCTCGGGTAAGAATTATGGCGCTCGACGAGACAACCGATATTCTGACAATCGAGATAGTGATGACACCCGGAAGAGTGGTCGCGAATCGTCGAAGTCCTCAAAACCTTCTAATGAGAGTGGCGTAGATCCATGGGCGAATTGGAAAAAGTAAACAGGCTTTAAGATTATGGGTGGGGAGCTCTATCAGCCAGGCCAGACTCACTCAGCACTTGTCAATTGATCGAAAGAAATTGGCGACGTACCATGGATATCCGCATAGTGTTAACGGGCCGTAACAGCAACTCAGTTGTGCGCTTGCTGATGGCTCGTTCCAGCCTTTGCAATAATGATCAATAAAAAGGTCAGTCGGCCAAATGCCGACAGTCAGTTCTAAGGTAGCACTGAGGTCGAGTGTCTTACGCTTCCCGGCGGCATGCCGAAGACTCGCTTGAATGCCCTGCAGAATGCGGCTTCGGATTGATATCCCAGACGTTCGGCGATCACCAGGAGTGTGTCCGAAGTTCCCAGGAGTTGGGCACGGGCGAGTTGCATACGCCATTGGGTGAGATAACGCATCGCTGAATCACCTACCAGATGGGTAAATCGGGCCGAAAAACCTGAGCGTGACATACCGACCTCTTGGGCCAAGGATGCCACAGACCAGTCTTTTGCGGGCTCACGGTGGATTGCTGCGAGCGCTCTGCCGATATGCCTGTCGGGCAGGGCGGCAAGCCAGCCGCTGTCAGCTTCGGGCGCCGAGTCCAGCCTGCGCAATAAATTGTTCGAAGTCACCGGTCCTCGCGCACTGACCTTTGCACAATGCATCAGTGAAATTTCCGAGGCGCTGGGTCGGCCTGTAAAATACGCGACTGTTCCAGTCGATGAATACATCAATGGGTTAGGCAAACAAGGCATGCCGGAAGAGATGCAATGGTTGCTGCGCGAGTTGTTCACCGTTGTCTTTGACGGCAGAAACAGTCAGCTGATGTCCTGTGTGGAAGAGGCGCTGGGTCGACCGGCTACGGACTTCAAGACCTATGTGAAAAGGGCGATCGATTCTGGAGTCTGGATGGTTGATGCGTAGCGGAAAGCGAGCTGATGCCTGCTTTGTTTGGAGAGTTATATAAGTAATCTCATGCATGAGCATAGGATTACTCTCGCAGCCAACAAAATCACGACTGTAACAACAAGACCGTTGCATTCAGCAGCGGTCTTGTTGTCGGGATTATCTACTTTTTCAATTTGCTGTCCGACCCGTCCACGCCAATCAATCGAGATGGCCGCTGGTGATGACGGGAGTCAGCCAGTAGTGCATGCCGCTGCCGGCGAAGGCCTCCTCCAGACCCTTAACCAGGGTCACCGCATCCATCTCCGGCAGGTAGGTCTGGAACATCACCTGGCGACGGCGACCCGCCACCTGCTCGGAGAGGTTCATGGAGTGGGTTGAGGCGCCGTGACCGCTGACCTGCAGGCTGGTGAAACCGCTGATCTCCTCCTGCTCCAGCAGCCAGTCCACCACTGCATCCTCTACTTGAGGGGAAATCACCAGGGATAAAAGTACTTTGGATTCCATCGTCAGGCTCCTTTGGCTTCACTACCGAAGCGTTGGTAGAGAATCGGCAGCAGAAACAGGGTCAGGGCGGTGGAGGAGAGCAATCCGCCGATCACCACGATTGCCAGGGGACGCTGAATCTCCGAACCCGGACCGCTGGCGAACAGCAGCGGCACCAGGCCGAAGGCCGCGATATTGGCGGTCATCAGCACCGGACGCAGGCGTCGCTGGGCGCCTTCCAGAACTACCTCGAGCATCGGTCGGCCGAGGGCCTTCAACTGGTTGAAATAGCTGACCATCACCACCCCGTTGAGCACCGCAATGCCGAGCAGGGCGATAAAGCCCACCGAGGCGGGCACCGAGAGATACTCCCCGGTCAGCCACAAGGCGGCGATGCCGCCGATCATGGCAAACGGAATGTTGGTCAGCACCAGCAATGCCTGGCGCACCGAGCGGAAAGTGGAGAACAGGATCAGAAAGATCAGGCCGATCACTACCGGGATTACCAGGGAGAGGCGGGTGGCGGCGCGCTGCTGATTCTCGAACTGGCCGCCCCACTCCAGGTAGTAACCGGTGGGCAGGTTGACCTGCGCGGCGACTTTTGCTTTGGCCTCTTCGACGAAGCCGACCAGGTCCCGTCCGCCGACATTCGCGACCACCACCGCCATGCGGCGGCCGCGCTCACGGTTGACCGCCACCGGGCCTTCGGTGCGCTGCAGGCTCACCAGTCCCGAGAGGGGGACAGTGCGGCCGTCCGGCAGGGCCAGGTGCAGACCGGCGAAAGCGGCTGGAGAGTCACGCAGCTCGGTTGGTCCCTTGAGGGTCAGGGGGATGCGCCGGGCGCCCTGATAGACAGTGCCGACATTCAATCCCTCGACCTGGGCCCGCAGCAGGTTTTCCAGGCTGTCCACATCCAGTCCGAGCCGTCCCGCCGCCAGGCGATCCACCTCCAGCCGGTAATATTGTGCGCCTTCATTACGCGGGGTGAAGACATCCTCAGCTCCATTGATATCGTTGAGGGCGCTGACGATGGTCTCGGCAGTGCGGTTCAGTTCCGCCTGGTCGTCACCGAAAATCTTGATCGCCAGATCTCCGCGTACCCCGGTGAGCATCTCGGAGACGCGCATCTCGATCGGCTGGGTGAAGGCGAAATCGACGCCGGGAAAGGCTTCGGTGACTTTGCGCACCTTATCGATCAGTGCCTCCTTGTCCGGCGCCAACCACTGCTCCCGAGGTTTCAATATCAGAAAACCGTCGGTCTGGTTCAGACCCATGGGATCGAGACCCAGTTCGTCGGAGCCGGTGCGTGCAACGATTCCCTCGACTTCCGGTACTTCCTTCATCAAAAGCTGCTGAAAGCGCAGGTCGATGGCAATCGACTGCTCCAGATTGATGGAAGGCAATTTTTCCAGCTGCACGATCAGGTCGCCCTCATCCATGGTCGGCATGAAGGTCTTGCCGACCTGGGTGTAGAGTCCCCCGGCCAGCACCAGCATGCCTAGAGCGGCGCCGAACACCAGCCACGCGTGATCCAGACTCCAGCGCAACAGCGGCAGGTAGAGCCGGTTGAGCTGGCGCACCAGCCAGGGGTCCTCGTGACTGACCTTGCCCAGCAGATAGGAGGCGAGCACCGGGATCACGGTGAGCGACAGCAACAGGGAACTGCTGAGGGCGAATACGATGGTCAGGGCCACCGGCACGAACAGCTTACCCTCCAGTCCCTGCAGGGTGAGCAGGGGCAGAAACACGATGATGATGATGCCGATACCGGAGGTCATGGGTACCGAGACCTCCTTCACCGCCCGATAGATCAGGTGCAGGCGGGGCAGGCTTTCACGACCCTGATGGCGGGCCAGGTGGGTGACGACATTCTCCACCACCACTACTGCCGCATCCACCAGCATGCCGATGGCGATGGCCAGACCACCCAGGGACATCAGATTGGCGGAGAGCCCGAACTGACGCATCAGGATAAAGGTAGCCAGCGCCGAGAGGGGCAGCACCAGCGCTACCGTCAATGCGGCTCGCAGGTCCCCCAGGAACAGAACCAGCAGTACCAGCACCAGCAGGATCGCCTCGCCGAGGGATTGGGTCACCGTGCCCACCGCCTGCTCCACCAGGCGGCCGCGATCGTAGAAGACCTTGATTTCGACGCCTGGCGGCAGGCCGGGAGTGAGTTCGGCCAGCTTGGCCCGCACCCCTTCCACCACATCGCGGGCATTGGCCCCGCGCAGGCCGAGCACCAGGCCCTCCACCACCTCACCAGCGCCATTCGCGGAGACTGCGCCATAACGGGTGATCGAACCGATGCGTACCTCGGCGACATCGGCGATGCGCACCGGTTGCAGGGGATCGGCCCGCACCACCACGGCGGCCAGGTCCTGCAGGTTGCGGATGGCCCCTTCGGTGCGCACCAGCAGCACCTCCTCGCCATCATTCAGACGCCCGGCGCCATCGTTCCGATTGTTCCTCTGCAGCGCCTCCTGCACCTGCTGCAGGGTGATCCCCCGGGATGTCATCCGGGCATTGTCCGGCACCACCTCGAAGGTGCGGGCAAGCCCGCCGAGGGCGTTGACGTCGGCCACACCGGGTACGGTGCGCAGGGCCGGGCGGATCACCCAGTCGAGCAGATCGCGCTGCTCGCTGAGGCCCAGGCCGCCGCCTTCCACGGTGAACATAAACATCTCACCGAGGGGTGTGGTCATCGGGGCAATGCCGCCGCTGATCCCTTCCGGCAGATCGCCCCAGATCGCATTCAGGCGCTCCGCTACCTGCTGGCGGGCCCAGTAAATGTCGGTGCCCTCCTCGAAATCCACGGTGACGTCGGTGAGGGCATATTTGGCCACCGAGCGCAGCATCGACATGCGCGGGATGCCGAGCATCTCCACTTCGATGGGCGCGGTGATGCGGGCCTCCACCTCTTCCGGGGTCATGCCGGCAGCCTTGACAATGATCTTGACCTGGGTGGTCGAGACATCCGGAAAGGCGTCGATGGGGGTTTTCTGGAAAGCGAACCAGCCACCGCCGATGAGCAGCAGGATCAACAGCAGCACCAGCAGTCGCTGGGTGAGCGAAAACTGTACCAGTCTGGCAAGCATTATTCTGCTCCTGCCTGCCAGGCGGCCTTGAGCGCGGCGGTGCCGGAGACCACTACCTGGTCTGCAGGGGAGAAACTGCCGTTGACGATGATGTGGTTGGTCTCTTCCGCCTGCACGCTGACCCGTTCCGCACTGAAGCCTTGCGGGGTCTCAATGAACAGATAACTGTCGCCTCCGCTACGCACCAGGGCGGCACGGGGTACTCGATAGAGATCCGCTGTCGCCGGTCCCTGCAGGTTGGCCTGTACGAATTGGCCCGGGCGCAGCTGTGCGGTGCCCTCGGTCACCTCGGCCCTCACCAGCACCCCCTGGTCGGCGCCATGCACCATGCGCCCGACGGTGATCACACGCGCCTTGATCGAGTCAGTGTGCACCAGCGAGCCGGGGGCGGTGGCGCCCAGTTTTTCCAGCGGTACGTGGATCTCCAGCCAGAGCGGTGAGAGTTGTCCGACCTGGTAGAGCGGGTCGGCCATCTCCAGGCGTTGTCCCGGTGTGGCAAGCTGTTCCAGCACCACTCCCTGCAATGGCGAACGGACCTGCAGCGAACCGGATAGTTTGCGTTTTTTGGTAAGCTCCGTAAGCGCCTGCTCATCCATGCCTGCCAGGGTCAGACTCTGACGCAGTTGGTCGACCGCGGTTTCCGCCTGGGTCAGGCTGGAACGGGTCTCCAGAAACCTCCGCTCGGCGATGATGCCTTCCTTTTTCAGCTGGCTGTCCCGGTTATAGTCGGCCCGGGACAGTTGCAGCCGGGTGATGGCTTCCAGATAGGCCCCCTGCTGCTCCAGCAGTTGCGGGCTCTGGATCTGCGCCAGCGGCTGACCGGCATCCACGGCCTCGCCTTCGGAGACCAGTAAGGCCTCCAGCAGGCCCCCTTGCGGGGCGCTGACCACCCGTAATTGGGCATTCGGCACCACGACCTTGGCGGGATAGGCGGCGCTGGTGGCGGACTGCACCTTTTCGATGGCCGTGCTCTGAATGGCGAAAGCCTCACGCTGACTGGTCGTCATGGGGACCGGCGTGCCGGCTTCGAGCGACCAGCAGAGGCTGATCAGTGTCAGGGAGAGGAGGGTAGTTTTCATTTTGGCATGACTCCGAGAATCTGGTTGTAGCGGGCAATCGCACGCTGCTGTTCAAGACGTTTGTTTTCCAGCCCGAGGGTTGCATCCGCCGCCAGATTGCGCGCGCGCAGCAGCTGCACCAGGTCACTTTCGCCCAGTTCGAAGGCTCGTCGGGCAAGATGCTCACCGCGTGCGGTCAGGGTTTTGCGTTCCTCCGCGAGGGTGAGCGCTGCTGCGGTTTGCCGCAGCTCCAGCCGGGCCTGTTCATGTTCGTGTTCCAGGAGATGTCGGGTCAGGGCCTGAGCGGCTTCCGCTTCGGTCAGATCCGCTTCGGCCATGGCCAGGCGCGGTGCGGCCTGGGTTCTGCTGCCCAGCGGAAGGGTGATGGTCAATTCTACAGAGTCGTCATAGTCCGCGGAGGAGTTTCCCCGTTCGTGATTCGCTGCGAGAGAGAGCATGGGGTTGGTGCGGCGTTCGATACTCTCCCGTTGCCGCTCGGCGCGGCTCTTCAATACTTTGCTTGCGGCGCTCAGCAGTTGTGGATGGGAATCCGGGAAGTCGGTGTTTTCCACAGGCCGCTCCTCCAGACCCTCAGGCAGCCGGTCCAGGCCGGTATAGGCCTGCCAGGCATTGGCGGCGGTTTCGACATCGGCTGCGGCCTCCAGCAGTTGCGCTTCGCGGCTCAGGGTCTCCTGCCGCGCCAGCACCCAGTCGGCATCCGCCAGTTCGCCGGCCGCACGGCGACGCTCCACTTCCTGCTCCAGGGCCTGCGCCGCCCGCAGCTGTTCCAGGGCCAGATCCCGCTTGCTCTGGACCAGACGCAGCATCCAGGCGCGTTCCCTGACCTCACCAGCAACTTTCCAGGCGAGCAGTTGCTGCGCGGCGACAGCCTCTGAACCCAGGCCTTCCGCGAGACGACGGTAGCTCTCTTTCTGTCCGGGCAGCCAGAGGGGCATCTCCACTCCTGCGCCCCATTCGCTGAGGCCGTTGTCGGTGCCGAGACTGTCGTTCTTGTGCCTCAGACTCACTGCCGCATCCCCGGCCAGCAGGCTTTCGGTGCGATCTGTGACACGTTCAGCAACCGCCTGGCGGGCCTCGCTGACCCGGAATTCAGGATGCCGCTGGAGCGCTGTCTGCACTGCATCAGCCAGGTCCTGGGCCGCCCCCTGGGCCTGGGAGATAGCCATGCTGAAAAAAATGATTACTGATGGAATTCGTCCTATGTCAATTAACCTGCTATGCACATCATTATTCCTGCTCTGCTTGATCGATGACGCAAGGTTAAAGGTTGTAAGCTGAAATTAAACTGAAAATTCGCAATTCAATTGGGAACCCATTGCTGGATAATGTGATCTGGTCGTAATCCCTTATCCTGTCTGGGGTGACTGATGGCCCATTGGCGGCATCAGATGGAATGGTTGATCCGGTAGCGAGTCAGTGAGTTAAAATCAGCGGTGTCAGAATTGACGATGGTTTGCAATACTGAGCGGCGGTTTGCGGTATTTTGGTTTGCATTGGCTGTCGATTGATGCCTGGTCATAGGGTTTCCCCGTCTTTTTAGCCAGGAATGTCTCTCTACAATAGGGTTCTACGAATCCTTCACCCATGGATAGCAATGAAGTGTTCCAAATATGGCTTTCATAACTTACTGATTGGTACGATATTCACCATGATCGTTGTGATCAGTGTTATGGGGTATCTGCTCTATTCCGGTAATCGAATGACAACGAAATATACTCCGTTGCTGGATGCGGCAATGGAGATGATGTTGGAAACTACGACGGCTCATCTGTGGTTTATGGAGATGATGGCCGGAGATGAACAGGGAAGCATCGAGAAAATCTGGTTTCACCTTGATCAGGCAGACTGGTATGCCAATGCAATGCTGGAAGGCGGCAGCAATCAGGAAGGCAGCATCCGGCCTTTGACGGATACATCATTGCGCAGTTCGGTACAGTCTGCCAGAAAGACGATCGCCCAGTTCAAGGAAATATCCCATCGACGCTATGAAAGTTCGTCCGATGAACAGCTCGGCTCCCAGCTCGATCAGCGATTTGATCAAATCTTCAAGGAGTTCCTGCTGGTGGCAGACGAGGTGGAGACAAATCTACAAAAGAAGATTCAAGCGGAGGTAATCGGTTTTCGGCGTATTGCAGGGGGCTTGATAATCGGCGTAATGATCATTGCTGTGTTTGTTGTCTACAAGTTGATTGGATATGAACGCAATCAGTTACGTTTTATTCAGCGTATCGATGAGGCCAGGGCGCATATCGACGAGCAGAGCAGGTTGCTGGATCATCAGGCGAATTACGATCAGCTGACCAATCTGCCTAACAGAGCCCTGTTTCTGGATCGCCTGCAGCAGGCCATGACCCATGCCGTGCACGAAGAGCACACTGTGGTGGTGATGTATGTCGATCTGGATAAGTTCAAATCCATAAAAGATGCGCTGGGGCATAAGCTGGGTGACAGGCTGCTCAATATTACCAGTCAACGGGTTCATGAGTGCATCCGGGAAGAGGATACCGTCAGCCGATTCGCGGGGGATGAGTTTGGCGTCATGTTGACAGCGATTCAGAGCCGTGAGAAGGCCATGGATGCTGCCAACCAGGTTGCCCGTAAGATTATCAATACGCTGAACCAGCCGTTTCTTGTCGATGACAGAAAACTGGTGCTCTCGGCCAGCATCGGTATCGCAGTCTCTGTCGGTGAAGGTTGCGCCGCAGAGGATCTGCTGCGCAAGGCGCATATCGCCATGCACCATGTCAAGGTGGAGGGTAGAAACAACTATAAGTTCAACACGGATGAACTGAATGAAGCCGCGGCACAGCGCTATGAGATCGAGCAGGCATTGCGGACTGCATTGGCGAATGGAGAGCTGGTGCTCTATTTTCAGCCGCAGTGGGATGTGGAGAGCCACAAACTTTCGGGTTTTGAGGCATTGCTGCGCTGGAACCACCCGAAAAAAGGCCTGCTGTTGCCGGGCTCTTTTGTCCCGGTTGCCGAGTCAACCGGGCTGATTGAAGAGATTGACAGTTGGGTATTCAAGGCCGCCTGCGGGCAGTATGCCGAATGGGTAAGCAAGGGACTCACACCGGGCAGGATATCGGTCAATCTGTCACCGGTGAAACTGCACCAGCGTAAGATCGTGAATGAGATATCGGAGCTTCTGCTGGAGTACGAGATTCCGTACGGGGACTTCGAGCTGGAGCTTACCGAAACCAGCCTGATGGAGAACAGCCGTCTCACCCAGAAAGTCTTGGCGCAATTTAAGAAACTGGGCGTCAGACTGGCGATTGACGACTTCGGGACCGGCTACTCATCGATGGCCTATCTACGGGATTTTTCCATCGATGTGCTGAAGATCGACCGTTCATTTTTCAAAAGTCTCGGAAATGATCCCTCGGCGGAAGCGGTATTGCGGAATATCGTTAATCTGGCCCATGTTCTGGAGATGCAGATTGTTGCCGAAGGTATCGAAAACCGCCAACAGCTGAGTCTTGCTGTGGAGCTGCTGTGTGACTATGCGCAGGGTTACAAACTGGGTAAACCGCTGCCTGCCGACGAGGCCTCAGCCCTGCTGGCTTCCAGTCAGGCGGCAAACAACCCGCAATTTCTTTTCTGATCGCTTCATTCCCTGACAATTAAGGCCTGTTAACACTCGGTGGATGCCCCAGGGCACATCATGCTCATGCGCCTCGTCACTAATCGATAGTTCCGTGCAGTACCAGCTTTTTCAATTCCTCGATGCTGCGGCGATAGGTTTCCACGGTCTGTTGATAAATCTCCGAGAGCTTAGAGGCATCTCCCTGTCTTCCCTTGAATTCCAGTTCTCTGGCCAGGACAGCGAGTTGTACGGCTCCCACGTTGGCACTGCTTGATTTGAGCGGGTGGGCCGCAGTTACCAGCGCCTCCATGTTTTTATTCATGATTGCAGACTTGATCCCATTCATAAGACGTGGGGCATTTGCGATGTAGCTCTCGAGTATCGTCACAAAATCGTCATCCATGATTTCATACAGTTCTTTCAGCACAGCAGCATCTAGAACTGTGGCAGGCATGTCCTGTCTCTCTTTGGCGCCGTCTGACGCCTGATCTATTGGATTTTGATGCATCACTTTCGAGCGATTATCCGCCGTCTGTTGCGGTGCTGTTTTAGGGTATCCTTCGAGTACATCCTGCATTGGCAACCACTGCCGCAGGATCGTTTCCAGCACGGCTGATTTGACGGGCTTGGCAAGATAGTCATCCATCCCCATCTTCAGGCAATGCTCCCGGTCTCCAGCCATGGCATTCGCGGTCATGGCAATTACCGGCAGGTGTGCCAGGCCATATTGGGATTCGCGCTTGCGGATCATCTCAGTCGCCTGATAACCATCCATGCGTGGCATTTGGCAGTCCATCAGCACGATGTCGAAGTTTTCCTTTTCAATGGCTTCGAGCGCCTCTACTCCGTCGTTTGCAGTGAGTGGGGTGAGTCCGCTTTTTTGCAACATCTTTTTTACCACAGCCTGATTGACAGGGTTGTCCTCCACCACCAGAACCCTGCCCACTAAAGATGGGCGTACTCGAAATACACCTCTTTCATTCGATTCGGGTTGATCGATTGCAGTCTCTTCATGTTCACTTGTCAACCAGTCCAAGCGGTTGTCAGGCATTCTGGGGGCAGGTTCGATTTGGGAAGAAATATTTCCGACAGAAATCTGTTCAACATCAAACATGCGCTTGAGAAGGCGCTCCAGTTGATTGCGTTTGATTGAGGATTTGATCAACCTGACATGCTTTGCCTGGAGTTGTTCGTGTTGACTGTCCGGAGCGTCGAGCACCAGGATTTCGGCATCAGACATGTAAGGTATGTTTCTTGTGCTGCTGATGGTATGGATCAGATTCGATGCTTGTGATACGCCGTCGATGAACACCAGTTCATAGCGCCAGCTAGCCCCAAGGGTTGAGCATGATTTGAGTTTATCTAATGCGTCGTACTGATCGGACGCCAGCTCAAAAAACATTCCCCACAAACGCAGATGCGCGGTGAGTTGGCGAATTCGGTCGACCTTCTCATCGCCGATAATCAAGGTGCGAATGCCATTCAGATCGCGTCGGGCAGAGGGTATTTCCAATAGAGATTTTCTAACGGGCACAATGAACCAGAAATAGGAACCACGGCCTATCTGGGATTTCACTCCGATGTGCCCACCCATCAGTTCAGTCAGGCGTTTACAGATGACCAGACCCAGTCCCGTGCCACCATGTTTTCGCGTGGTGGATGCATCAGCCTGGGAAAAGGCTTCGAACAAGCGTTGGATCTGTTCATTCGACAGGCCGGCCCCGGAGTCACGTACCGCAAACAGCAGCTCGACCTCTGTGCGGGATGTTTTACGGTGAGAAACCTCAACTGAGACTTCTCCTTTTTCAGTAAATTTAATGGCATTGCTGACCAGGTTTGTCAGGATCTGCCTCAAGCGAATTGGATCTCCGCGAACTGTGCGGGGTACATTGCTGTCGATTTGGTAGTTGAGTTTCAGGCCTTTGCGGTGTGCTGCATTTTGCATCAGAGACGTGACTTGCTCGACCATATCAACCAGATTGATTTCGATAAATTCCAGCTCGAGTTTCCCGGCCTCAATTTTGGAGAAGTCGAGTATGTCATTAATGATGCTGAGTAATAGTTGGGAGGAATTGTATGCCGTGGTTACTAACTCTCTTTGCTCACTATTGAGTTTAGTCTCCTGCAACATCTCCAATATAGGCAGTATGCCGTTCAGGGGTGTGCGTATTTCATGACTCATAGTTGCCAGAAATTCAGACTTGGCCAGATTAGCCATCTCAGCAGCTTCCTTAGCATGATAGAGTTCTTGTTCCACGTTGTAACGTTGATCGTTCTCTACCGCCAACCGGCTGCGTAATTCATTGAGTTCGTTTTCTGACTCAAGCATGCGATCCAGCAGTAACGAGCGATTTGCGGCAATCAACAGGAATTTCTGTTGATTGGCCATCATCCAGGCAGACAGGATCAGCAGCGCCAGGAGATAACCCGTAAAGCCTGACCAAAACAACTCCGGGTGCGGCAGTGAATGCCCACCAGGATTGAGAATCATAAAGGCTGCCAAGGTGAGCAGGTAGATGATGCTGAAGAAACTGTCCACGGTAAGGAGCAGGGTTGTCAGTAAAAAAATCATGCCAATCAAGGTGGTGGTGAGGGCCAGGTTGACCGCATCGTGCTCTTCAGCCAGCAGGTGCAATAAGGCTGAACCCCATAAAATACCCAACAACAGGACACCGGGTAAAAAGGCATATCGCCAGACCTGAATCCGCCTCATGGAGATACGGCGCAGCTGAAAGACGACCACTGTCTGAGCGATCAGAACCACACCCAGCAAGAGTCCCCAGATCTGTTCGAGTGGCCGTTTCCACACTTCGCCAATGTATAAATAGAGCAGAAGCGCAATCAGATTGGCAATGATCAGGGTCAAACCATTGGCGTAGAGCAGGCGAATCTGCTCCACTTTGACCTTGTGTGCTTCATCATTATTAATTGCCATGGATCCTATAGCTGAGGAGTTCAATCAAGTGTTAATCAATCTGCATATTAGCCCTGTTCATTCTCTATGGGCAATGGCAGACTTTCTACGATGGTTGATTTATTCTTTACTATATGGGTACGTTCATTTTTACTGAATTTTCAGGATACGTGAAGAGGTGTGCCAGGTTATAAGTTGACGGACTTATTTGCCCGACTTTGCTCCCGTCATCGGCTTGGCTGGTTGTTGAAAATATCCATTTTTCAATATCGGCTGCACGTCGACTCTATCAGGTATCTCAGAATAAGGATCAGATGTGATAAATGACCTCGAGCAGATCAAAGCGATCTCTGCCAGATTTAGTTTTCTTCAGCAGGCGGATGAGACTTTCAACTCCATCTTTTTTCGTTGTGTGAATCTTGTGCGTTTAAGTCGGGGAACTGCCATCTGCCAGGAAGGCGCTCAGTGCAACCACCTCGCCTTGGTCTTGTCAGGCACTGTTCGAGTTTTCAAACTGAGTGAATCCGGGCGGGAGATTACCCTCTACCGGGTTGGACCCGGTCAAAGCTGTATCCTTACTGCCTCCTGCATCATCAGCGCCAGTCCGTTTCCCGCCTATGCGGTTTGTGAAGAGGATGCGGCGGCAATCGTTATCTCGACCCATGATGTGCAGCAGTGGCTGAATGATTCAATTGCCTGGCGCAGGTATTTGTTTGGCCTGATCAGCGAGCGGTTAAGCGATGTCATCACGATCGTTGAAGAAGTTGCATTTAAGCGGGTGGACCGGCGCATAGCAGGTTATCTATTGGCGCGGGCAGCAGCAACCAAGCATGTCCTGGTTAAAGCCACTCATCAGGAAATCGCTTCGGAATTGGGTACTTCACGAGAGGTTGTCAGCCGTATTCTGAAAGATCTGGAGCATCAGAAAAGTATCCGTGTCAGCCGGGGTGAAATTGAGTTGATTGATATGACGGGATTGCGGGAAAAGGCGGGTGAAGGGTGAAGTTTCAGTCGGAAGAAATACGCTGCGACCTGGGAAACTATCAGAAATACAGGGGTATCTATTGTGACAATGTCACATACATTTCCTGAGCAGGGGCTTAGGATATTCGTAGAAGATGCCGGAACAGCTAGGACAGGCTGCTTTCGCTGATTTTTCATAAACTGACCAACAGGAGAATGCCATGACTCAGAATATAGGTGGAATTGAAAAAGTCGTTCGTATCGTGCTTGGAGTGGCACTGCTCATATGGGGCTTTGTATTGAGCAACCCGGTCAACTATTGGGGTGCTATTGGTGTTGTGCCGTTGCTCACCGCGCTGATCGGTTGGTGCCCGGCCTGGTCCCTGATTGGCATCAACACGAACAAGAAGTAACTGTTAGGGTTAAGTAGACGGGACGGAATGACCTGCCTAACGACACTCCCTTGAGTTGACTGTGGGTCATTTCGTTTGGGTTACCTGTGACGCCTGAGCAGGTAGAACTTTGTCAACTTTAGGCCAGGCAGTGAGAACTGCCTGTACCAGGGTTGCCAGAGGGATTGCGAAGAACACCCCCCAGAAACCCCAGAAGCCCCCAAATACCAGAATTGCCACGATAATGGCTACCGGATGGAGATCCACCACCTCCGAGAACAGGAGCGGCACCAGTACATTGCCATCCAGCGCCTGAATAATGAAATAGGCGACTGCCAGCCAGATGAATTCCGGGGTCCAGCCCCACTGGAACCAGGCTACGAAGAGCACAGGCACAGTCACTACTGCGGCGCCGATGTAAGGAATGATCACCGACAGGCCAACCATCACACCCAACAGCAGGGCGTAGTTGAGACCCAGCAGGGAAAAGGTTGTAAAACTGGCTGACCAGATAATTATGATTTCCCAGAATTTCCCGCGCACATAGTTGGCGATCTGGCGATCCACATCCAGCCAGACCGTGCCGGCGAATTTTCTGTGTTTGGGAAGGTATTGGACAAACCAGTCAATGATCAAGCGTTTGTCCTTCAGAAAAAAGAACACCAGAAGCGGCATCAGTATCAGATAAACCGCCAAAGTGATTACACCCACCACCGAGGAGAGAGACCAGGAGAGGACATGTTGGCCAAACATGCCGATCTCTTTACGTATCTGGCCGATCAGTTGGTCTACCTGCTCCTGGGGAAAGATATCCGGATACATCTCAGGAAGTTTCATCAGGGCCGCCTGACCGGTGGAGATCATCGTCGGTAACTGTTGTACAAATTCGGTTACCTGCCTGGAGAGCAGCGGCAGCAGGCCCAGCACGACCAGGGCGACGAACAGCAGAAAAAGGATAAACACAATGATGACGGCTGGCAGCCTCGGAAGTCTTCGCACTTCCAGCAGATTAACCACGCCCTCCAGCAGATAGGCGATTACGATACTCGCAAGCACTGGAGCAAGCATATCCCCCATGGTCAGGACAACGCCGAAAACCAGGACCAGAAAGAGGGTCAGAAAGACAATCTGCGGGTCTGAAAAGTAGCGCTTGAACCAGGCAGTGATGGCTTGCATAGAGGTGATGGTTCCAGGCGTGAGTCGTCAGGCGGTAAAATTAATCATCCCTGAGATATTGTAGATAGTATGCTTCGAAAAGTTTTTCCAGGTCATCGATCACCGATGCGGCATCCCTCCCATGGATCACGTGTGACATCATCAGTGAGGAGGTTTCATCCAACATCTTCTCCCGCTGAACCATATGATAGCTGGCTGAGAGCCGCTGGATGGCCTTGACGACGGATTCTTTGGCGGGTCGTGGGATAAGTTTGGCTTCGATGGGCGTTGAATCTTGCGATAATTCGATATCGTCTGACGTAGCGCGCTCCGCGAGAAATTCAGCAAAGGCTAGCAGACTACTCCGGTTTTGATCATCCAGGACTGAAAACAGGTCAAGGAGCCGGCGTTGTTGTGGGGTGAGTTTTTGTTGGGTCGGTACAAACTGCAAGGCTTTAAACCCTAGGGATGCGCTTCACAATAGGCGCGTGCAAATTCCAGCAATTCCTCCATCACGCGCAGCCGAAATTTCTGTTTCTGATGCACGAAAGAGAAGGGTCGCTCCATCTGGGGCTCCAGGTTGATTGCGCGCAAGGTATCAAGTTTCAACTCTTTCTGCACCGTCGCGCGTGATACCACCGAAACCCCCATGCCTGCTTCCACAGCGCCCTTTACCGCTTCAGGGCTGCCCAGTTCCATGGTGATATGCAGGCCGGCTCCATTGTCATCGAGATGCTCATGCATGTACTCATTGATGACTTCGCGGGTGCCGGAACCCTCTTCACGGCAGATAAAGGGATACTTGAGCAGTTCCGAGAAATCAACAGATTCCCTGCCGGCCAAATCATGGGTGGGCGGCACGATAGCCACCAGCTGATCCAGGCGGCAAACCTCCACGACCAGGTTCTTGTTGCCCACAGGGGCTTCAACCACCCCCAGATCGATAGTGTTGTTCTCTACCATTGAGACGATCCCGTCGGAATTCGAGACTCGCAGATGAATGGTTACCTCGGGATAACGGGAACCAAAATTACCCAACAGCGCCGGCAGCATGTACTCTGCAATGGTGGTGCTGGCGCCAATCGTAAGTGCGCCACGAATCTCCCCGGTCATTTCCCGCACCGCATTTTCCATATCGGCATACAGATCGAAGATGCGATCCGCATAGCCAAACACCCTGTCGCCGGCTTCCGTCAGGCTGATGCGGTTGTGTGTGCGGTCGAACAGGCGGGTGTTAAAATATTCTTCTAACTGACGGACCTGAAATGTTACCGCCGGCTGGGTCATATGCAGTGATTCTGCAGCCTTGGTAAAGCTCAATAACCGTGCAACTGTATGAAATACCTGGAGTCTGCGATCAGCCATTGAATATATACGCTCTGTGGGTAGTTCTTGGTCTTGATAAGCTCTGTTTATATCATAAATTACTACTATGAGGGAATACTAATTATTTGTGGTTTGGGAAAATATGTTGTAATCAGCCCTGGAATTTTCAATGAGAATCTCTTAGCCTCTCATTACCTTAGGGTAAACCCTGAACAGGCATCAGTCATTTTCCACTTTCTGGTAGGGACCGGCATGCAACTAAACCAAATTTATAGACTCAGTAAACTCACCCTGGTAACGGGTGCTGCCTTATTAACATCCACTACTCAGGTTGCCGCTTCCGGCTTCGCGGTCCCTGAGATCTCCGTGACCGGGTTGGCGCTTTCGAATGCCCTGGTGGCGAATGCCAGTGAATTGGGGGCGATCCCCTACAATCCTGCGGCAATGGCGTTTCATGAAGGCAATTCGATCAGTGTCGGCGCCATTCTTGTTAAACCGGAACTCAGTGTGACAACCGGTAATGGGCAGTTCGACAGTGAGGCAGACGACATCGTGGCGCTGCCGAGTCTCTCGGCGCACCATAGTTTGACGAATACGCTGAGTATCGGTCTTGCCATCAATACCCCCTTCGGGCTTGAGACGGAGTGGCTGCCGGAGACATTTGTCTATTCAGAAGCAAACAATCCTGGTGGTTATCCCTTACTAGGGTACACAGGTTCCAACAAAATCGGAACTCGAGGTTATCGATTTCAGTCCTGCACTGACAGTCAAGCTGAATGACAATGCAAGCCTCTCTGCAGGGCTGGATATCTATTGGGTGAAAAATGTTGTATTCAACAGTGCAGTCAATGATGTCCAGAGTCTACATATCCGGCTGTTACGCTGGAAGGGGATGGCCGAGGCGTAGGATTACAGGTCAGTGGCCTGTATATTGCGGGTGACTGGAGCTTCGGGATCAATTATCACTCCAAGGCAAACATCCCTCTGGAGGGTGATATAGAGTCACCCTCCGGGGGCACGGAAGCCTACTGTCGACCTGGAATTGCCCTCGCGACTGCAGCTTGGTGTTCGCCACCAGACCACCAGCAAGCTGGCCATAGAGCTTGACTTCACCCGAACCGGTTGGAGTTCTTTTGATACCTTGGATATCAAGGAGACAACCTACGGCATGACGGCTCTGACCAGCGAAAACAAATGGGATGATGCGAATGCCTATCGGTTAGGCGCGACCTATGACATAACGGGTGCCACCCAGCTGCGCTTTGGCTATACCCGGGACGAAACGCCACAGCAAGACAAATACTTCAGCGCCCGCATCCCCGATGCGGACCGTGACCTGTTCAGTATTGGTGTTGGCCATAAGCTGGCAAATGACTGGACAATCGATGCGGGATACATGTATGTCAAATTCGAGGAACGCAGTATTTCACAGCCAGTGTGGGATACGACGACCACCGAATTTAACGGTACCAGCGCGGTCAACGGTGACTACGAATCCAGTGTGCATCTGTTTGGACTGGGTATCAGCAAAACCTTTATGTGATCTGAAGCTTGCGGAAGGCCTGGTTAAATCGGGCCATCCTCAAGCTGTCTACATTGAACTACGGAGAAACCTAGATGCAAATCAAGTCGATGCTTATATCTATAATGGCGTTATTGTCTTTCAGCCAAATATCGTCTGCAGAAGAAGAGGCGGCGCCTACGGTCAGCTTCAAACGCCTGTCTCTGGAGACCGCTACGGCGATAGCTCAGGGTGCGATTGCAGCTTGTCGCAAACAGGGCATCCAGATCGGAGTCACAGTGGTGGATCGTGACGGGACCGTTCAGGTGTCGCTGCGGGACACGATTGCGGCGCCCATCACACTGTCGATCAGCCGCCAGAAGGCCTTTACCGCAGTAAACTTCAATGCGGCTACGTCGCAATTGACCGAACGCGCTGATACTCCCATAGGCCGCATCGACGGTCTGGTGATGACGGCCGGTGGTCTGCCGGTGCAGGCCGGAGGTCAACTGCTGGGTGGTGTCGGGGTCAGTGGCGCTCCCTCTGGCAAGACGGATGAGGCCTGCGCCCAGGCGGGTGTAGATCAGGTAATTGACGATCTCCAAATGGCCATGTAGTCGGAATCGGCGTCTGTCATTTGGGCATCACGATGTCATCCTGGTGAGAATGTTCATGGGGGGCTGCGGGTGGCAGCTTTTCCCCGGAGAACAGTGCGCTGGCCGCCACATACGGATCAGTCTCGCTGGTGGCGATGACCTGTACCCCATGGGATGACATGCGTCGGACGAGCCCCTCACCGCAGCTCGCGCTGATCAGGACATCGACGGCAAAAATCGGGTGGTCATCGCCATGGTATTCATGTAACGACATCTCCATGGGTAAGTCGAGCCGCTCCAGTTCGACGGGTTTCCCGGCTTCATTCTGGCCGATGATTAAAAAGCGCCGAGTTTTGCCGGCATGACTGGAGATAGTCCGGAAGTTTTGACTGGTAACGCCGATTTTCATGGACTGACTGTGCCTCAGATGACTTTAAGTTTGGGTTGCGACTTCTTGTCGGGGGTGTAGAGCGACTTTGCCCATTCCTCGATAACCGCGTTCGCCACCGGCATGGGGGCTTCCATGAATGAGATGATATAATGATCATCAGTCTCGCAGATGCCGATTGAGCGAGGCCTGTTGGCCAGTTGCACTGGTTCTGGCAGGGTCAGGCCAAAGCAGAACACAACGTTGATTGCCGCTCTGATATTCTCAGCCAGCTGACCTTCGGGCAGCTGGCTGGTATGGGCGAAGTGATCAAATGAAGCAATATAGCGGGCAGTGGGATGCGCCTCGATTTTCGCTCTGAAATGTTCTGCGATCGCCTCTACTGAATCGAACCGGCACTCGGACAGTTCGATTTCCAGCAGATAGACGGGGACCTTCTCTTCCAGTAGGGTCTGTTTAAACATGCAGGTAGCTGCGCTCAGCGATCCGATAAATATCTGATCCGCAGATAGTACGTGGTGACTAGCCGGCAGGCATTGAAAAAGATCAATCTTTAGCGATTCGCTGGAGATTGGGTATATCGAGCAGGAAGTGGTTGGTCTGGGATTCCACCAGAAGACTCTGGCGTTTGAATTCGGCAATGGTTCTGCTCGCGGTTTCGGTGGTGATGCCCAGCATCGCCCCCATATCTTCGCGGGCAAACAGCTGGCATTCGCTGCTTTGGGTATCCTGCACCAGGCGCAGCAAGAGGCGTGCCACACGTTGCTTTGATGAGCCGGTCGAAAGTTCGGTCAGCCAGGCATCCGCTTCATTCAGGGCGTGCTGCCAGCGGTTGAGCAGTTCGCGATGCAGGGCGGGGTTTTCCTGGCTGAGGTTCGCAACCACTTTGACCGGCAGGCTGCAGACTTCCGTTTCCTGCAGGACGACTGCATCGTGCTGGTAGACATCACCCAGCAGGCACTCCAGACCGGTGACATCAGTGGAACGGATCAGGCGAACGATACGCTGGCTGCCATCCTGCAGATACTGCACCAGCTTGATGACGCCGCTGCGTACGGTATACAGCCGGTCCCCATCATCCCCTGAATGGTAGAGTGTCGCACCAACCGGCAGCGTATACTGGTCGATGGGATCGTGGATCTGCTCAAACACTCCTTCAGGTAGTCCGGCAAACAGCACGGATTCGCGGATTGCGCAGGATTTACAATCGGCCTTTCCAGCCCAGGCCTCTTTCAAGGTGACAAGTTTTACCATGGCAGTAATCTAGAAGGGTGATGTTATCCTGTTGCTGCTGTGAAAGTTACTCTCTCAGGAGCTTAACCATAACAGATATTTCTTGAGGATAAAGCCTGTTTTTCCGAATGGATAAGAGCAACGGGGGGATAACGGCGGCTGGACGGGGTCTGGTTGACTTTCACTCAGTCTGGCGTCAGTCATACATGGATGATTTTCGAGCATGCGTTTCTGCTTGCGGTCATTGCATGCTTTTATCGAGTTAACATGATCCGATTGATCCATCTCGCCTGCGAATCCCGCGCAGTGGAGAGTCGTTCGATTTTGGTAAGTTTATGTCATTGATTAGATTAAGAGAGATTCAGTTAGGTTTTGGAGGTCATCCACTGCTGGATGGAGTCGATCTGTCCATCGACAAAGGTGAGCGCATCTGCCTGCTGGGGCGCAATGGCGCCGGTAAATCGACCCTCATGAAGGTGATCCTGGGTGAACTGGCGCCAGATGACGGCGAGCGGGTAGTCAGCAGCGGTATACGGATTGCGCGCCTCATGCAGGAGGTTCCGGACGGCTTGGAAGGCAGTGTCTTTGACATAGTGTCCGACGGTATCGGTGATCTGGCACAGCAGATCAAAACCTATCACCAGTTAAGTCATCAACTGGCTGAGACGGCTGACGAGCGCCTCTTGGTGCGGCTGGCGAATGCGCAACATGCGCTCGAAGCGGCGGATGGCTGGCAGTTGGAGCAGCGAGTGGAGACGGTGATCTCGCGTCTCTCCCTGTCACCCGATGTGCCTTTCGTCGAGCTTTCCGGAGGACTGAAACGCCGGGTTTTGCTGGCCCAGGCTTTAGTCACAGAACCTGATCTGCTGTTGCTGGACGAGCCGACCAATCATCTTGATATCGAGTCTATCAGCTGGATGGAGGAGTTCCTGCTCAGCTATCCGGGGGCGCTGCTGTTTGTGACCCATGACCGCGCCTTTCTACGCCACCTGGCCACCCGGATCCTTGAGCTGGATCGCGGAAGGCTTACCGACTGGCCGGGTGACTATGACAATTTCCTGCGGCGCAAGGAGGAGATGTTGAATGCGGAAGCGCAGGAGAATGCCCGTTTTGATAAGAAACTGGCCCAGGAGGAGGCATGGATCCGGCAGGGCATCAAGGCGCGCCGTACCCGTAACGAAGGGCGGGTAAGAGCCCTCAAGGCAATGCGCCAGGACCATCAGCAGCGTCGCACCATGACCGGTAAGGCGAAGATGCATCTGCAGGACGCTGAGCGTTCGGGCAAGCTGGTGGCAGAAGTGGAGAACATCAGTTACGCCTGGGATGGAAAACCGATCATACGAAATCTCTCCACAACCGTGATGCGTGGCGATCGCATCGGCATCATCGGTCCCAACGGCGCCGGCAAGACCACGTTGCTGAATCTTTTGCTGGGTCGTCTAGCGCCGGACTCAGGCCGGGTAAAACTGGGCACCAATATTGAGGTGGCCTACTTCGATCAGCTGCGCAGCCAGCTCAACGAAGAGTTGTCGGTGCAGGACAATGTCGGAGGAGGCAGCGACAAGGTGGAGGTCGGTGGCAGGAGCAAGCATATCATCGGTTACCTGCAGGACTTTCTGTTTACTCCGGAGCGGGCGCGCACCCCGGTGAAGGCGCTTTCCGGTGGTGAAAGAAACCGCCTGCTGCTGGCCAAGTTATTCACCAAACCGGCGAATGTACTGGTGCTGGACGAACCCACCAACGATCTGGATGTGGAGACGCTGGAGCTTCTGGAGGAGCTGTTGTTCGACTATCAGGGTACTTTGCTGCTGGTCAGTCATGACCGGGATTTCCTCGACCATGCAGCCACCAGCTGTCTGGTTTTTGAAGGGAACTGCCATGTGAGTGAACATGTCGGAGGCTATAGCGACTGGGAGCAGTATCGTAAACAACAGGCGGCGGTTAACCAGCAGTCAACCGCGAAAAAGGTCAAGCCTGCAGCAGATGCGCCGCAAAAGAAGAGAGGTAAGCTCAGTTACAAGGATCAGCGTGAACTGGACAGTCTGCCGCAACGCATCGAAGCACTCGAAGCGGCGCTTGAAGCGATCCAAAAGCAGATGTCGGATCCCGCCACCTATCAGCAGGGTGGGGGAAAACTCACTGAGCTGCAACAGGCAATGCAGCAGCGTGAGCAGGAGCTTCAAGCCGCCTATTCACGTTGGGAGAGCCTGGAGACCGCTCAATCTGAAGCATAATCCTAGAGTCCTCAGTTGGGTGGAGCGGTTAACTGAGGAATCCAGGATAATTAGCCTGTCATCGGCGGAGAATTGCATGAAGAAAAGCTTGGTGAGTGTGAGTACGCTTTTACTGCTCTGCGGCAGCCAATGGCTGCAGGCCGGCGCCAGCTGTGTGGTTGCGAAAAAGCTGGGGAATTCCCTGGCGATCGAATGGGTTGCGGCTGAGAACGAGAGCGGGTCGAGCGCCACCCACAAGGCAAAGCAGAAACTGCTGACCCAGGGCTTGCACGGTAAATACCAGGATGTTCATCCGCAGGTGGCAACCGATCTGCCGCATGCGCATGTTGTGATTGTGAAAACCGAGTACGAGACCCTGAGAGGGAAAAAGCGCACCAGCTATGGTTGCGGGTTCAGCGCCCACTCTGTTGAACATGCAAAAGATCTGGCGATCTACAATCTACGCAACTACTCCTGGGGCTGGAAACCTGAATTCGGCTACCAGGTGCAGGAAAAATTCTCTTACTGATGCTTCGCCGTTCCCAAAGTATTTGGCATTCATTATTGGCTGAACAAACAGATTAACAAGACAGGCTGCCCGGGATTGCCCATCTTCAGATAACCTGCTATCCGAATCGGAGCTGCGTTAGTGTAAAAAGCGGAGAAGCAGATTGCGGAGATGAAAAAAAAGCAGGGGGGTTGCCCCCCCTGCTCAAGTTGAAGGTTAATACTTAACCTCTAACCCTCTCAATCATCATCACGTCCCCTCCTGCTCCGCTTTGCCTTGCACTCAACGGTCGTGCTCAGGGTCAGTGAGTCATTGGTTGGATCTGCGTTCTCCGCCGCGTCGATGACTGCCGTCCATTCCAGCGTATGTCTGCCGGCTTCCTCACACTCAATCTCTGCAGTGAATGAGAAGCGGGTGTCTGGCCGGCCGGGTGTCACGGTGCTGGTCAGCGACTCAGGCTCGATCTCCACCTTGATGTCTGGATGGCTGGCGGACAGGGTAACGGTTGCATCCTGCTCAATGGTATTCCCATCACCGAAGACGATAATACGTCTTGTGGCATCTCTGTCTTCACGGAGTGTTAACAGGCTGGGTACACGCATTTTGCTCAGGAACACATCCGCATCATCACCGGTGGAGACCGGCTTGATGTCCGCAGTGGTCGCATCCGAGTCCATCAAGCCATCATCGTCGATGACCGTCAGAGACACATTGTAGAGGTCTGCTGTGGTGTAGATATGGGTCGGGTTAGGACCTGCATCAAGCGCTATGTTTCCATCACCAAAGTCCCAGTCATAGCGGGCAACACTGCCATCAGGGTCGGTTGACCCACTGCCATCGAAGGTAACCGCTTCACCTTCGGTGCCAGTGTACGGACCTCCGGCATCGGCCACAGGCGGCAGCAGAGCGGGTTCCGTAATGGTCGCCGTAGTGCTGGCAGTTCCTGTATTACCAAAGTCATCGGTTACAGTCAGGGTTACCGTGTAGACATCAGCATTGGCATAGGCATGGGACGTGGTTTCACCGCTGCCGGTAGTATTGTCCCCAAAGTTCCAATCCCAGGATACGATACTGCCATCCGGATCGAAGGAGGCACTGCCGTCGAACGCCACTGCTACGTCGATAATGCCGCTGTAGGGTCCGTTTGGATCTGCAGTTGGCGCTTCATCCGGGACGATTTCAGCACTGGTCTGCGCCGGATCGCTCACCTGGGCTTCGTCATCGGTCACCACCAGCGTCACCGTGTAGGCGCCTGCGGCGGCATAGACATTGGTCGGTGTCGGGCCGATGCCGGTGTTGCCGTCACCGAAGTCCCAAGCGTAGCTGACAATGCTGCCGCCATCCGGGTCAACCGATGCAGTGCCATCAAACAGCACTTCACGTCCTTCCTTGCCGGAGTAAGGCCCATTTGGATCGGCCACTGGAATCTGCGGTTGATCAACGATGTCAGCAGTGGTGGTGGCTGGATCGCTGCTCAGGCCGTCATTGTCAACTACGGTCAGTGATACGGTATAGCTACCCGCGGTTGCATAGCTATGAGTTGGTTCAGCACCGGTACCGGTATTGCCGTCACCGAAATCCCAGTTCCATTCAACCACTGTACCGTCCGGGTCTGAGGAGCCGGTGCCGTCGAAAGTGACAGTCTCATTTGCAGTGCCGTTGTACGGTCCATTCGGATCGGCCACTGGCGGCTGTAGAATCAACTCAATCGTTGCAGTGGTACTGGCCGAATCGCTCAGATCGGTGGAATCGATGACCGTCAGCGTTACCGTGTAGATGCCGTCACTTGAGTAGGTGTGCGACGGTGTGGGTCCGGCATCGGCAACGAAGGTGTTATCACCGAAATCCCAATCGTAGGCTACGATATCGTTGTTCGGATCGCTCGATCCAGTGCCATCGAAGTCCACAGGTACACCCACTATTCCGGTGTAAGGACCATTTACATCAGCGACTGGCGGGAGAGGGCCGGTGCCGATGGTGGCGGTAGTCGTATCGGTGCTCTCCAGGCCGTCATTGTCGGTAACGGTGAGGGATACGTTGAAATCTCCGGTAGTCAAGTAGGTATGCGCCGGATTTACGCCGCTGCCCGTGTTGCCATCGCCGAAGTCCCAGGCATAGCTGACGATAGAGCCATCTGCATCGGATGAGCCGCTGCCATCGAAGAGCACGGGTTCATTCACTGTGCCGCTATAAGGACCACTGGCGTCTGCCACAGGCGGAAGCAAGGTTGCATCGATGGTTGCTGTGGTAACTGCTGTATTGGTAGCACCATCATTGTCGGTTACGGTGAGGGTGACATCGAAGGTGTCTGCCGTGGTGTAAACATGGGTTGGCGTCACACCCATGCCGGTTGCTCCGTCACCGAAGTCCCATGTATAGCTGACGATGGTGCCATCGGTATCATTTGAGCCGCTGCCGTCGAAGGTAAGCGCCACACCGACAGTTCCGGAGTAGGGACCACCTGGATCAGCTGTAGGCGCAACGTTTGCTGCAATGATTTCAGCGGTAGTAGCGGCTGAGTCGGACAGGCCATCGTTATCGGTGACTGTCAGGGAAACAGTATAGTTTCCGGCGGCTGCGTAGGTATGGCTGGGTGAGACACCGGTGCCGGTGCCGCCGTCGCCGAAGTCCCAGGCATAGCTGACGATGTTGCCGTCAGTATCGCTGGAGCCGCTGCCGTCGAAGGCGACTGCCACGCCGGCGGTGCCGGTGTAGGGTCCGCCTGCATCAGCGGTAGGAGCTGCAGCTGGAGCAACGATATCAGCGGTGGTGGTTGCTGTATCGGACAGGCCATCGTTATCGGTGACTGTCAGGGAAACAGTATAGTTTCCGGCGGCTGCGTAGGTATGGCTGGGTGAGACACCGGAACCGGAGCTGCCGTCGCCGAAGTTCCAGGCATAGCTGACGATGTTGCCGTCAGTATCGCTGGAGCCGCTGCCGTCGAAGGTGACTGCCACGCCGGCGGTGCCGGTGTAGGGTCCGCCGGCATCAGCGGTTGGCGCCACAGGCGCCGGGTCGATGTCGCGATGGCGGTATCCGAGTCGGTCTGGCCTATGTTATCTGTCACTGTCAGGGTGACCGTATAGGTGCCGGCAGTGCTGTAAGTGTGAGAAACGACGTCACCGTTTCCGTGCCGCCATCTCCGAAAGTCCATGCATAATCGACGATGGTTCCATCATCGGTGGAGCCGCTTCCATCGAATTGTATGGTTTCACCCACTGTGCCTGTAACGTTAGCTCCCGCATCGGCAACTGGTGGTTCATCACCGTTCGGATCAAGGAGTACTGTGCTGCTGAAAGGCACGGTGTCTCCCACGGTCCAACCGGGCTGGGTACCAAGATTGATCTCTTCGAGATTGGTGTAGCCGCCGGGATCACTATCAGAATTTAGGGGCTCTACCTGCTCGAAAGCGAGAGTGGGGTTGCTAGCGATGTTGGGATTGTTTTGGAGAGCAATGCCATAATCATTGGTCCTGATCGGCAGGTCTGTTCTCGATGGGCTGGTCTGATCGTGGCACAGGGCGCATACAACAACGTTATTGGAAGCCGATGAAGGATATGTAAGATCCCATAACGTATTGAGTGTGTTACTGGCTAGGGCCGCGGGCGCGCCAAAGGCCAAGACACCCGCGCTGAGCAGCGGGATGAGAAGCCTTTGTGTAAGGCTTCGTCTAGATGCAACGTGAGAAGGCATGGTGGTTTTCCTCCGTTAGGATGATTCCTTATCGTCCCGATTTTTGTTTATATAAGGTTGGCGGCCTTTATCTGTTTTCAGGTATTGCACCCGGAAAAACGATGTGTTTTGTACGGAGGAGTAAATAATCAGGTATTGAGCAGAATCGATGGTCAAATCTTTACCTGGCAATACTCCCTCATATGAACCCCAGACATCTAAGACCCCTAAAAGATACTATTTGATAAAAACAGCAAATACTATTCGGGACTTCCCTTGGATCTGTCTAAATCCTACTTTTATTATGGATTTAAGGAATGATCTTCTGGCGGTGAATTAACCAAGGAAATACGGCCCTTTTTTATGCGACAAAGAATGGATTTAAGCTTAAGAAAAAGCTAATATAGTGATTTAGTATGGCATTTCCATTTCAGAGTCGATATTAGGTTTCCCTATGCAGGATCCGACCAGGCTATCCGACAATGACCAGGGACGCGTCGAAGTCAAAGAAACCACCTGTTACATGTGCGCCTGCCGCTGCGGCATCCGCGTCACTCTGCGTGACGGGGAGGTGCGCCACATCGAAGGCAATCCCAAGCATCCGCTGAACAAGGGGGTGATCTGCGCCAAGGGTTCCTCCGGCATCATGAAGCAGTACTCACCGGCGCGTCTGACCAAGCCGCTGCTGCGCAAGCAGAATGCGGAGCGGGGAGACTCGGAATTCATGGAGATCAGCTGGCAGGATGCCTTTGAGATCATCGAACAGCGGCTGGCGAAGATACGCGCCGAGGACCCGAAAAAGTTCGCCCTGTTTACCGGCCGGGACCAGATGCAGGCGTTGACCGGTATGTTTGCCAAGCAGTTCGGCACCCCCAACTACGCGGCCCATGGCGGCTTCTGCTCCGTCAATATGGCGGCGGGTTTGATCTACACCATCGGCGGTTCATTTTGGGAGTTCGGCGGGCCGGATCTGGAACGGGCCAAGCTGTTCGTGATGATCGGCACCGCTGAGGACCACCACTCCAACCCGATGAAGATCGAACTCTCCAAGTTCAAGCGGCGCGGGGGGCGCTTCATCTCCATCAACCCGATCCGCACCGGTTACTCGGCGATTGCCGACGAATGGGTGCCGATCAAGCCTGGGACCGACGGCGCGCTGATCCTGGCGATTATCAACGAGTTGATCAAACAGGGGCTGTATGACCGGGACTTCCTGGTTAAATACACCAACTCCGCCGAACTGGTGGTGGATGATCCGCAACGGGATGACCATGGCCTGTTCCGGCGTTTCGAGACCCATATCGAAGAGGGCTGCTTCGATCCGGAGAATAAGCTCTGGTGGGATATCGAGCTGGACCGGGAGATCTCCACCCACACCCCGGGTGCCGATCCGCGGCTGCTGGGCAGTTATACCCTGGAGGATGGCACGCCGGTCAAACCCGCTTTCCAGCTGCTCAAGGATCGGGTCGAAGAGTACACCCCGGAGTGGGCCGAGCAGATCACCGGCGTGCCGGCGGAGACCATTCGCCGCCTGGCCCATGAGATGGGCGTGGTGGCGCGGGATCAGCGCATCGAACTGCCGATCCAGTGGACCGATGTGTGGGGCAACGATCACGATTCAGTGGTGGGCAATCCGGTGGCCTTCCACTCCATGCGCGGTCTGGCGGCCCACTCCAACGGTTTCCAGAGCATCCGCGCCCTGGGTATCCTGATGAGCATGCTGGGCACCATCGACCGCCCCGGCGGCTTTCGCCACAAGGCGCCTTTCCCGCGGCCGATTCCGCCCTGCCCGAAAGCCGCCCAACAGCGCTGCGGGAGTGCAGCCGAATACCCCGCTGGACGGCATGCCTCTGGGCTGGCCCGCCAAGCCGGAGGACCTGTTTGTGGATGAGGACGGTGAGGCGGTGCGCCTCGATAAGGCCTTCTCCTGGGAGTATCCGCTGTCGGTGCACGGACTGATGCATAACGCTATCACCAATGCCTGGCGCGGCGACCCCTACAAGATCGATACTCTGCTGCTGTTCATGGCCAACATGGCGTGGAACTCATCCATGAATACCGCGAACGTGCGCAAGATGCTGACCGACAAGGACGAGAGCGGCGAGTACAAGATTCCGTTCCTGATCGTCGCCGATGCCTTCCAGTCCGAGACGGTGGCCTTCGCCGATCTGGTGCTGCCGGATACCACCTATCTGGAGCGCCACGATGCCATGTCGATGCTCGACCGGCCGATCTCCGAGTTCGACGGCCCGGTGGATTCGGTGCGGATCCCGGTGGTGCCGCCGAAAGGCGAGTGCAAGCCCTTCCAGGAGGTGCTGATCGAGCTGGGATCGCGCCTCAAGCTGCCCGCCTTCGTGAAGGAAGACGGCAGCCGCAAGTTCCGCGACTACCCGGATTTCGTGATTAATTACGAGACCTCGCCCGGCTCCGGCATCGGCTTTCTGGCCGGATGGCGGGGCAAGGGCGGGGAGAAGTTTCTCAAGGGCGAGCCCAACCCGCGCCAGTGGGAGATGTACCAGAAGAACGGCTGCTTCTACCATTACAGACTGCCCAAGTCCTATCAGTACATGCGCAACTGGAACCGGGGCTATCTGCAATGGGCGCGGGCCCACAGCATGACCCGCTATGTGGAGCCGATCACCCTGCATGTCTACTCCGAGGTGCTGCAGAAATTCCGTCTGGCGGCGCAGGGCAAATGGCCAGGCCGCCAGCCGCCGGAGCGCCTGCGCAAAAGGGTGGAGGATAATTTCGATCCGCTGCCGTTCTTTGCCGCGCCGCTGGAACACAAACTGGTGGATACTCACAAGTATCCGATCAACGCCCTGACCCAGCGACCGATGGCGATGTACCACTCCTGGGATTCGCAGAACGCCTGGTTGCGTCAGATCCACACCCACAACTATCTGTTCGTCAACCCTAAGCTGGCGGCGGCGAACGGTTTTGGCGACGGCGACTGGATCTGGGTGGAGTCCCCCACCAACAAGGTGCGCTGCATGGCGCGCTTCTCCGAAGCGGTGGAGCCGGGCACGGTGTGGACCTGGAACGCCATCGGCAAGGCGGCGGGTTCCTGGGGGCTGTCGCCCAAGGCGAATGAGTCGCAGAAGGGCTTCCTGCTCAACCACCTGATCTCGGAAGAGCTGCCCCCCTGCGAGGCGGGAGACCATATGTCCAATTCCGATCCGGTAACCGGCCAGGCCGCCTGGTTCGATGTGCGGGTCAAGGTCTACCCGGTGGAGCCGGGTGAACCCGAGCAGACCTCGCCGCAGTTCAAACCACAGAAAAAGCTGCCGGGACAGGACCCGAAGCGGGGTAAGTGGCAATCCTTCATTGCCGGCGCGTTCCGTAAAAAAGCGCATATCCAGGATTAATGAGATGACTCAACTGGCGCTAGTAATCGATCTGAATGTCTGTGTGGGCTGCCATGCCTGTGTCACCAGTTGCAAGGAATGGAACACTTCCGGTTGGGCCGGGCCGATGGCCGATCTCAATCCTTATGGTGCAGACCCCACCGGCACCTTCTTCAATCGGGTGCAGACCTACGAGGCCGGTGTCTATCCGAATACCGAGACCTACCACTTTCCGAAATCCTGTCTGCACTGCGAGGATCCGCCCTGCGTACCGGTCTGTCCGACCGGCGCCTCCTACAAGCGGGAGGACAACGGGGTGGTGCTGGTGGACTACGACAAGTGCATCGGCTGCAAATACTGCTCCTGGGCCTGCCCCTATGGGGTGCGGGAGTTCGATGAGCAGCAGAAAGTGATGAAGAAGTGCACCCTGTGTATCGACCGCATCACCGACATGAGCCTGCCCGAATCGGAACGCAAGCCGGCCTGTGTGCTGGCCTGCCCAACCAATGCGCGGCTGTATGGCGACATCCACGATCCCGACTCGGTGGTCTCGGTGGCGATTCGCGAGCAGGGCGGCTATGCGCTGCAGCCGGAGTGGGGCACCCATCCGGCCAACCATTATCTGCCGCGGCGCAAGACCCGTATCCAGATCCACGAGGATGAACTGGTGCGGGCGGATAATCCGCTGAAGAAGGAAGAGTTGCCATCCCTGCCCGAAGCGGGGGAGACCCTGGACGATGTTGCCTGGTGAGTACTACTGCATGTGTGTGAAATCCGACATGTTCCTACGTGGGACGCCGTGAATACTTCCATGTAGGCTTGACGGTAGCATCCATGCTACCGACACCCACGTAAGATCATGTCGGCTATCCCATGATCTGTTAGATACGTAGGTTGGGGTGAGGGCAACGAACCCCAACGAAAGTTTGGAGTTATATAGATGCATCCAGCATTTTCAGTAATTTTTCTCACTACCCTGATCGGGGTCGGACAGGGGCTGTTTCTGGCCCTCTACACAGGGCAGCTCTACTCTCTGGCCAATCTGCTGCCACCACAGAGCAGCGCTTTCTACGCCATGGGCAGTCTGGTCTCCCTGCTGCTGCTGATCGGTGGGCTGATCGCCTCGTTCTTCCATCTGGGCCGCCCGGAACGGGCCTGGCGTGCGGCGAGCCAGTGGCGCACCTCCTGGCTCTCCCGTGAAGTCATCGCACTGCCGGCCGCCATGGGATTGATCTTTCTCTATGGGGTCTTGCACTACTTTGGGTTGACCCGGCCGCTGTTCGTGATTGCCGATGCCTTGCCGGTGGACTTCACCCTGATCATCGGTGCGCTGGGCACATTGGCCACCTTCGGCCTGTTTCTCTGCACGGCGATGATTTACGCCAGTCTGCGTTTCATCAAGTCTTGGTATTCGCCGTTGACGGTGGCCAATTTTGTGTTTCTGGGCATCGCTTCCGGCTTCATGCTGGCAGCGGCCATTTCTGCCTATCAGGGCACCAATCTGGTGGCTTTCTACGGGACCTGGGCGGTGGTCGCAACACTGATTGCAGCATTTACCCGGCTTGCGACCCTCTACCGCAATACCCAGTTCAAGTGCAAGGTGGACCTGCAGTCGGCGATCGGTGTGCATCACGCCCAGTTGAGCCAGAAAGCCCAGGGTTTCATGGGTGGTTCATTTAATACCCGGGAATTTTTTCATGGCAAGTCCGAAACATTCCTGCGTGGTTTGCGTGTCAGTTTTCTGATGATGGTGTTCATAGCCCCGGTCGTGCTGATCCTGTTCTCCTATGCCATGGAGTCCGCCAGGTTGCCAATCGCCGCCTTCGCCATTCAATATCTGGGATTGCTCCTGGAGCGCTACCACTTTTTTACTGAAGCCCAACATCCACAGAATCTTTACTATCAAAGCATTGCCTGAGCAACGGAGTCGACGAGATGATAAAAAGATACAGTAGCTATTTGATACTCTTTTTACTTGGACTGCAGAGTCTCCCGGCTAGTCCTGATGTACTGATCCTGGTGCATGGGTATCTGGGCAGTGCGGGTTCCTGGGAGACGAGTGGGGTCAACGCTATTCTGCAGCAGAACGGCTGGCAGAGGGCCGGTGTTGCAACACCAGTGGGCCTGGTTCCCGTGACTGGTGTCGATGCGAAGAACAAAGTCTATGCGGTGGAGTTGCCTTCCAATGCGCCGCTTGCTGTTCAGGCAGACCTGCTCAGCCGGCAGATAAATACCATACAGACCCTGCACTCCGATGACCCTCTGGTGCTTGTCGGTCACTCGGTCGGTGGTCTGGTAGCGCGCATGTCGCTGGTGCGTAACGGCCTGTCCAATACCAAGGCGCTGATCACCATTGCCTCGCCGCACCTTGGAACGAGCCGTGCGCTGGAGGCCCTGGAGGCGACGGATGATCCCTTCCCATTCAGTATGATTAAGGATTTTTTTGCGGGTGATATGTACAGCGTGCTCCGCGATTCCTGGGGCGTGCTGCTCGATCTGACTCCGGCGCAACCGGGGACCCTGCTGTATTGGCTCAATCAGCAGCCTCATCCCGATATCAACTATATATCCGTGCTGCGGCCTGGCCCCGTCGGCTTGGGTGATGAGTTGGTGCCCAGCTTCAGCCAGGACATGAATAATGTGCATGCGCTGGCAGGAAAATCGTTAACCCATACCTTGCCAGTCAGTCACTCACTGCAACCGGCGGATGGGGTCAAGTTGGTTGAGATTTTGAGCACCCTCTGAAAATCTCGGTAAGCTGTTGTGAATGGGTGCATGGATCACTCGTTAAGTGTTTAGTGACGAGTAACAGTTCAGTAATGTGATCGAGTTCACAGCACTGGTCATTCTAGGGGTTTTCTGAATATATCTAAGAAATTGATTCATATATACAAGCGCTTTTCAATTTTCTTAATTAATGAAAAAAATGAAATCAGCTCAACTCATCTGCAGCTGCTTGCTTATCTTTGCCATTGCAGATTCCACTCAGGCCCGCAGCCACTGGTGGTGGGATTACTCAAGCTACTGGAATTCAGGGCTGCCAACATCAACTGACAACACTGCTGGAGTGATCAACCTGCCACCCAGTATCAGCGGCAATCCGACTCCCAGTGCGACAGCAGGTCAGAGTTACAGCTTTACCCCCAGCGCATCTGACCCGGAGGGCGACCCGCTGACCTTCAGTGTCAGTAATCTGCCTGACTGGGCAAGTTTCAACAGCCTCACCGGCACAATCAGTGGGACGCCCACCATTGCCAGCATCGGTCTATACGTGGATATCCTGATCTCGGTATCTGACGCAGCCGCGACTGCATCCCTCGACCCCATCAGCATCATGGTGAATGCCGCAACGTCAACTGGCGCCGCTGAAATCTCCTGGGTGATCCCAACCACCCGTTCAGACCAGACGCTACTTTCACTGAGTGACATCGATGGCTATCGCATCTACATGGGAGAGACTGAGGATAACCTGTCTCTGCTGGTCGACCTGAATGACGGTGCTGCAACCCGTTATTCCATCACCGAACTGGCATCCGGCACCTATTATTTTGCGGTGACAGCCTATGATCTGGATGGCCATGAAAGTGTGTTCTCGAACATCGCATCCAAGTCGATCATGTAGACCAGCATTCTGTGACTGCCCATAGCCGTATGGGCAATCAGTTTGATGGTCAGGTCGACACATGGCCATTGTCTGTCCTGTTGATAGAGGGCATCTTCGATATTAAACCCTGAACAATCCTGTTATCTCGCAAGTCCTGCTCCAGGCCGTATGAGTGACACTTGTTTCACAGGTCTGGTGTAACGATCTGTCTGAGTCTCTCCATGTCGGTTAAGATGGAACTCTCAGGCTCTTGCGCCGTTCAGATTCGACCCTGGTTGATGTGACTCGCTGGATGCCGATAGAACAAATTTCCAGCAGAGGGGAACCCATGGGTCAATTGATAGGCATGATAATTCCGGTTCTACTGGGGCTGTTGTTCCTTGCGCCGATGGCTCAGGCCCAGGACTGGGTGGCGGCAGAGGCCGCCATACAGCGCGAGACATTCTCCGGCTTCACCCGGGAGCGCACCCGGCTGGTGCTGTCATCCGAAGCATCCGGCAGGGTACAGCGGGTAAATGCCGATGTGGGTGATGTGATATCGGGCGATGAACCTTTTGCCTGTCTCGATCCAACCTTTCTCGATCTGGAGATACGCGCCAATCAGGCGGAGATCGCCAGCCTGCAGGTGGATGTCCGCCACTTCCGAAAGCAGGTCAAGCGCTTCAGCCAGCTGTTGAAAAAGAACAGCTCGTCAGAGAGCCAGTTGGATGATGCCCAGCACAACCTGGATAAAACCCTCAGTCAGCTGGCTGCATTGAAGATTCAGGGTGAGACCCTGCAGGAACGCAGTCGCCGCTTGTGTGTGACCGCCCCGAAAGGCTGGGTGGTAATCAAGCGGCACATTGAAGTGGGACAGTGGATCAATGCCGGAGAAGCGGTGGTTGAGGTTGGGGATTTTTCCCGTCTACTGGTCCCTTTTGCCTTCAGCAGCGAGGAGTTCAAGGCGCTGAGGGCGCAGGCGGATGAATTGACACTGCGCCTGAATGAACTGAATCACCAGGCCATTGCGAAAATTGAACGGATCTCTCCTGCCTTCGACGCGGCCTCACGCAAGATCTACGTGGAACTCGAGATCCCTGGTACGGATATCCCCGCGCGCGGTGGTTTGCGCGCCGAGCTGGAGCTGGATATTCCGCTCAACTCAGGGGCCGTGCTGCTGCCGGCCAAGGCGCTGACGCAACGTTTTGAGGAGCACTGGCTGACGCGCGTCAATGGAGACAAAGTAAGCGTGGTCTACCTGGGGCAGTCCAGGGTTAAGGATGGCGACTGGGTCAGGGTCAGCTCACCGCAGGTCAAACCCGGCGACAAATTCCTTTTGCCCGAGGAATAGCCGCGCATGGAATCAGTCGTCGCCTTTTCACTCAAACAGCGGGTCTTCTACAACCTGATGTTCGTAGTGCTCATCGTGGTGGGCTTCATCTCGCTCTTTTCCCTGCCCGCCGAGCGCTATCCGAACTTTGGTTTTGGCGAGGTGATCATCTCCACCATCTATCCCGGCGCCGCGCCGGCGGAGGTGGAGAGCCTGGTGACGCGCAAGATCGAAGAGGCACTGGAATCGGTGGAAGAAGTGGAATGGATCAACTCCACCTCCTTCAGCGGGCGCTCCCATGTGCGTCTCAAGTTTGTTGATGATACTGACTATGACGCCCTCTATAACGAGGTGCGTTTCGAAGTGTTGAACATCATCAATGAATTACCGCTTGGGGTCGATCCGCCGCAGCTGTTGTTGGCCAAGGTGCAGGACTGGTTGCCGGTGATTGTGATCAACCTGCTGGGTGAGCGCAGCAATCGCGCCCTGACCCTGATGGCGGAGCAGATGAAGAGCAACCTGATGCGTCTGCCTGGTGTGACTGAGGTGCAGGTGCAGGGCGAGTATGTACAGGAGTTTCACATCTATCTCGACCCGAAGAAACTCAAGCGCCTGGGCGTCAGTTACGAAACCGCCGCCCAGGCCTTGAGCGGGGCCAATGTTTCGATCCCGGCGGGCAAGTTCTCCAATCGGGACGGCGAATTCCTGGTCAAGGTGGATGAACGTTTTCAGAGTCTGGAGCAGGTGCTCGGCACTGTAGTGCGCAAGGACGCAGACGGCAGTCTGGTGCGCATGGAGGACCTGATAAGCCGCAGCGGCATGGGCTACCGGGACCCGGTGGTGATCTCCTCGGTGAATGGCAAACCTTCCCTGGCGCTGAAGATCATCAAGTCGGATGCGGGTAACGCCATGCAGATCCGCGACCAGGTGGTGACGGTGGTGGATGAGTATCGTCCCCTGCTGAAAGCCGCAGGCGTGGAACTGGTGCTGACCCAGGACTCCACGGTATACATCGAGGATGGCCTCAACACCCTGGGCATGAATATGCTGGTGGGTATCTTGCTGGTCTCGCTGATCATCTGGTATTTCATGGGCATCCGCAATGCCGGTCTGGTGACCATTGGGATTCCGTTCTCCTTCATGATCACCATGCTGATCATGTATCTCACCGGCAACAGCCTGAATGAGATCACCCTGTTCTCCTTCGTGCTGGTGACCGGCATCATCGTGGACGACGCTATCGTGGTGACCGAGAACATCTACCGTCACGTGCAGGAGGGCAGGCCGGTTCGGGAGGCGATCATCAAGGGTACCGCCGAAGTGGCGTTGCCGGTGGTCTCCGCCACCATGACCACGGTGGCGGCGTTTCTGCCGATGCTGATCATGACCGGCGCCACCGGCCAGTTCTTCGCCCTGATACCCAAGGCGGTGACCTTCGCCATCGTAGCCTCGCTGGTGGAATGCCTGTTGATCCTGCCGATCCACTATCTCGATTTCGGCCCGAGATTGCTCAAGACCTCCTCTGCAATTGAACAGGATAATCTGATGATGCGGGTGATGCGCCGTTTCACTGTCCGGCTGCTCAGCCTGACCATGCGTTTTCGATTGGCTTCGGTGATGGCCGTGACCCTGCTGTTTGGTGCTGCGGTGGTGATTCTCGGGCTTTCCGCCAGCGGCAAGGCGCCGCTGATCCGCATCCAGTTCTTTCCTGATGACTACAAGCTCTACTATGTGGATGTGGTGGGGCCGAGCAGTACGCCGATCCGGCAGGTCAACGAGCGGGTGATGCGCATCTCCGAGGAGGTGATGCAGGATGGTCCAGGCATGGCGAAATCGGCCTCGGGTTTTGCCGGCATGTACTTCAATGAGGACTATGAACCGGTGTACGGCAACAACCATGGCTCGGTGATGGTGACCATGCCATCCGCGCAGGAGCAGACCTTCGATGATCCGCTGGCCCACCTGGAGCGGATGCGGGAGAAACTCAAACCGCTGTTCGAGACCGATGGCTACCAATTGCATATCCATCCGCAGAATGATGGCCCGCCCAGCGGCAAGGACATCAACGTGCGGGTGGTGGGGGCGAATGTGGAGTCGGTCTCCGGCCTTGCGGCGGAGTTGCTTGATTTCATGCGCCAGGAGCCGAAGATCGGCTCGAACCTGGTGGATCTGACAGACGACCGGGGACAGGCGAAACGGGTCTTCCGCCTGGAGGTGATGCAGGATCGGGTGGCGGAGTACGGGCTGGACAATGCACAGGTAACCCAACTTGCCGCCAGTGTGCTGGATGGTCGTTACCTGGGGAAATACCGCCATATCGACGAAGAGGTGGATCTGAAACTCTATGTCGATCCCGATGCCCTGGATGTGCCGGAAAATGCCCTCTACATACCGGTGATCGAGCACGCTGACCGGCCTATCCACCTTGCCGATCTGGTGAAAGTCCGCACCTACAATGAAGCGGGAGAGATCAACCGCTACCAGGGGCAGCGGGCAATCAGCCTGAAGGCCAACATCAAGGCGGGGGCGCCCACCTCGACCCCGGCGATCGTCAACGCGGTGAAGGCGCACTATGAAACTATCCGGGATCGCTACCCCGGCGCCACCGTCACCTTTGGCGGTGAGCATGAAGATACCCAGCGTTCCTTCGAGTCGCTGGCCTATGCCTTCATCATTGCGGTGCTGGTGATGTATGTGATTCTGGCGACCCAGTTTCAATCCTATCTGCAGCCGTTTATCATTCTCTCCGCGATTGTCTTTGCGCTGATCGGCGTGGTGTTCGGCAAGCTGCTCACCCAGTCCCTGTTCACCATCAACAGCTTTATTGCGGTGATCGGCGTGGCCGGTGTGGTGGTGAACGATGCCCTGGTGCTGATCGATTTCATCAACCGGCGTTATCGCAGCGGCATGACAAGGGCGGAAGCGATCAGGGAGGGCGTGCAGGTGCGTCTGCGGCCGATCCTGCTGACCACCCTTACCACCACCTCGGGCTGCTGCCGATGGCGATCGGTTTCCCCCACTATTCATTGGTCTGGGGCACCATGGCTTCCACCTTCGTTACCGGACTGGCGACGGCGACCCTGCTGACCCTGTTTATCGTGCCGGTGTTGTGGGATCTGGTGCAGGGACTGCAGGAGCGGAGGGAGCACAAACAGTTGGCGAGAGAAGAGTCTCCCTGATATTTATACTATTGCGGCAGAGACCCGACCTGTCACCCCAAGACGTTCTGCCTCGGGGCAACAGGGTGGTTGTTTGCTATTTACCTGGCTGTTTCCGAATCAACCTGCCATGCTGACCCCGAACGATAGCCTTTGCTGCCTGCTTTGACAAAACACTATAGCTCGTTAATCCCTTGGTAATGCAGAACAGGGATTGATCATAGGCAAGTGTGTCGAAATAGGGAATTTTCTCCCCTAGGCCTACCAGGATACCCGGGCAGATGTTCACACCATCCTGCACCGTTTCGGGGACATCGAAACTGAATCGGGCAACCTTGCTTTCACCGGTCTCGAGTTCGAGTGTCTTGGCCTGTCCAGCCTGAAATTCGGTCCATCCAAGTTCTGAACCTGTGTTATAGGCTTCTACGATACTCCAGGCACCCAGTTTGACCTCGTCAGGCAGGTTACTCGTGACCCTGACACTGTAGCGGCATTTTCCACCTTCGATGGGAAGATCGCCGCAGGGTCTGATTTCTGAGAAGGTGATGGGAGGTGGCATGAGTGCTATATCACCGAGCTCCTCCTGCTCATTCTCCAACAGTTCAAAGGCCCCGGAGTCACCCCTGTCGTAGTCACTGGCATAAGCATAGATGCGGTACCAGCCGGTGATGAGGCTCGATGACATTTGGTCAGTTTCGAAGTGAATTATTCCCTCGGTATCGGCATAGGTGTAATTTATCCAGCTTAAGTAACTGCAGGATTCACCGTCATTACAGTAGTAGAGTTCGGCGTAAGCATAAGGCCAGCTCGTGCCGGGCAGTGGTACACCTGTAACCGCATCCACCAGGCGTCCTGTGACCGAATCAGCAAGTGCTTGAGGTTCGAGAGAGATGTCTCCCACATCGATCTGCTCTGCGTCTTCCAACTGAATAGGGTCGGTGTATTGTGAGACGTAGTCTCTCGCGCTTGCGCGCAATTGATAGGTGCCTGCCGGGAGATCACCTCCATACCATGTACTGTCGATAGAAAAACGGCCCTCGCTATCGGCGTATTCCTGGTAGATGTCCCAGGCATAGGAGCAATCCGATGTGTAACATTCGTAAAGCGTGACCTGGGCATAGGGTTCACTGTCTCCTGGGAGACCCAGGCCGGTTTCCGCATCTACAACCCGACCACTGATACTGCTGGGTGGGGTTGTCTCATCAATGGTGAGTTGATAGCTTCCAGTGTGGTATGAACCTGTAAAGGACGAGTCACAGCAACTGGTGGCTGCCAGGATGAAATCGCCATCTGCAGGCACCTCGAACCTGATTTGGGAGTTCAGCCCATTATAATCATCGTTGCTGGCGAGAAGATTGCAGTTGCTGTCGAACAGTCCTAGATAGGGATCAGACAGAGCGCTCATATCCCCTTCGACACCATCCAGATTGGCCACCAGATAGGAATCCGGTGTGGCGCTGAAGCGGAAGAAGTCTACGTCATAATACTCCAGGCTACCTTCCACAGAGGAGGGCAGTGCAACCTCTCCGATTACCTGGGCCGAAGTACAGGGATCGTTCGGTTCCTGCTCGATTTCCTGGCCAAGTGAAGTAGGGGGGAAAGTGAAGAGTATTGATGTGATGGTTAAATTCAATAGCCAAAAGACTTTACCTTTAAGCATCGCTAGTTCTCCTTAATGCTGTTTTCAGTAGTCCTTGTCTTCCACTGCAATAGTCTGCGCTTATCAAGCGTTAATGCAGTAGAGGCAACCTAGCAAATCAATCTTTTTAGGCATCACCTCCAGTATTTACGTATCTATATACAATGTAGGTTGATTTTTTAGTGCTGTTTGTTTATTGAAACAGCCTGTAACAATACAGCAACAATTTTGAAACAGTATTCGTTGGTAAAGCTGCTGTTATAGTTGAACTATTATCGTAGAGAGCCTGAAATTATTTTCGAGGAAGCAGCACATGAGAAATCTGCTTTGGGTATTTGCCTTATCTTGGATTGCTACAACTGGCCTGGCGGATTCAAGTGAAAACGGGTCGGTCCCGGCGTATGAAGTCCGTCCTATCGGCTGGGTGAGAAAAATAGATGGTCGGACAACCATTGAAGTGGACAAACAGTATCAGCCGGCCCTGCTGGGGGTCGATGAACTGGATGCCATCTGGGTGCTCTACTGGTTCGATCGCAACGATACTCCGCAACGGCGGTCGATCCTGCAGGTTCACCCAAGGCGCAATCCAGAGAACCCGCTGCGCGGGGTGTTCGCCACCCGCGCTCCGGTGCGGCCCAATCTCATCGCCTTGAGCCGCTGCCGGATCATCTCTGTGCAGGACAACATCATCGAAATTGACGACATCGACGCCTTTCCGGATACGCCCGTGCTGGATATCAAACCCTGACCGGAACTCTCAAGTTTCGGAACGAACAGCGATTCCAACACCGCAGGATTCGAATCCAGTACTTGCCGCGCCTGTTTGATTGAATTGCTTGGACACCGCATCAATAGCAGCGCGAATGGCGGTCTTCTGACCGCCACAATCAGTATTGAAATAATTAACACCGACTGTCTGGAGTGTTCGCTCCAGACAGTCGGTAGGTCTACCTCGATGACCCTTTAGCCCTGACTGTCACGGTGTCAGAAGGCTCACTTTCACCACAGGAATTTTCAGCGGTGACGTAGTACTCCAGCCGGTCAAAGTCATTTGGCAGGTTACGGTCGGTGTAACTGGTGACCGTTGAAGTTGCGTATCTTTCGAATGGTTCGTTGTTCTCGCTCCGGTAGATAACGAACTGATCGGCTTCATGCTCATACTCCCAGGTGAGCGTGACACTTTTCCTGGTCGCCTTCGCTTTCAGTTCTTCCGGCTTTTCAGGCAGTTCACACTCACCTCGCACGGTGATGCTCACCTCTTCCGAACTGGTTACGGGTGGGAGGCCCAGATCTGTTGCCATGAAAGTGATCACACTGGTTGCATCACCTTCGAGCTGTGCCGTCCAATCGAAGTCACCGGTGCCGTTTCCATAATCGACGAACTCAGCATCATCCGGCAGGTCGAGAACCGACAGATCGATCAGGTCGCCATCCGGATCGCCGGCAATGACCGGTATCCAGATCTCTTCCCCTTCGTCGACTGTTCTGTCACCGATCGGATTGAGTACAGGCGGACGATTCACCCCGCCCACCGAGATCACGATGGTTTCACTGTCGCTTTCATCTTCAGAATCAGTGACGGTGAAGGTCATGGCATGGTTGCCTGCCTGATCCATCAGCGGCTACCCAGGTGAAGAGGGCGGTGCCGTTCTGGTTATCGGTCAGGTCGGCTCCTTCCGGCAGATCAATTGCCTCATAGCTCGGTTTGTCGCCATCCGGGTCACGGCAGGTCAGTACCAGACTGATCTGCTCATCGATGTCCACGGTACGGTTGCCGATGGGCGCCAGCATCGGCGGACGGTTGATGTCACCGACGGTGAAGGTTACCTCTTCCCAGTCGCTGGCCATCGGCTCGGCGGTATCGATGACCCGGAACAGCAGCTTGTAGTTACGGACATCGTCCTCGGTGGGAGTCCAGCTGAATTCAGCGGAACCATCCTCGTTGTCGACGAATCCCGCATCCTCGGGCAGACCCGCCACGATGAAGCGCAGGGCGTCGCCTTCCGGATCACTGGCATGCAGGGCGAAATGGAAGGGCTCACCCGGCTCGATGCCATGGTTGCCCACGGGACCCATCACCGGCGGCCGGTTCATATGGCCCACGCTGATGTGCAGCGATTCGGAGTCGCTCTCGACGGGTTCACCGTCATCGGTCACCTTGAAGGTCATCCAGAAGTTACCGGTCAGTTCCTCATCCGGCGTCCAGGTGAACTCGGCGGTGCCATTCTTGTTGTCGATGAAGATGGCGCCGGTGGGGATACCGGAGGCTTCATAGGTCAGATCATCTCCATCCGGATCCGTTGCGGTCAGCAGCAGTGTCAACTCCTCACCGCTGCCGATCACCTGATTGCCGATCGGATCGAGCACCGGTGGACGGTTCACGTCACCCACGGTTAGCGTCACCTCTTCGGAATCACTCAACGCCGGGCTGCCGTCATCTGTTACGATGAAGGTCACAACGAAATTGCCCGCAAGCTCTGCATCCGGTGTCCAGCTGAATGACGCAGTGCCATCGCCGTTATCCGTAAAGGCGGCGCCAGTCGGTAGATCGGTGGCAGTGAAGGTAAGCTCATCTTCATCAGGATCACTGGCAGACAGATCAAGCGTGAAGAGCTCACCGGCTTCGAGGGAGTGATCACCGATCGGATCGAGGACTGGTGGTTGGTTGACATCACCGACGGTGATGGTGATCTCTTCTGAGTCACTCGCACAGCTGTTAGACGCTGTGAAGATGATAGCACTATAGACACCTTCGTCTTCTATAGAGGTTTGCCAGCTGAACTGTCCAGTTCCATCGCCGTTATCTACGAAGGTTGCTCCGTCAGGAAGATTACTCGCAGTAAGTGTGAGTTCACCACCATCAGGATCACTGGCAGTTACAGTAAAAGTTAATAACTCTCCAGGTTCAACCTGTATATTTCCAATAGGCTCGAGAATGGGAGGAGTGCAAATGGGTACTTTCTTTAAGACTTCAATGTCATCGATATACCAACCAGCGCTTTCGTAAGCTGGGTCTTCAACATGAGTAAAGGCTATGCGCACCTGCTGACCGGCATAGGCTGTCAGGTCGATCGAATTCAACGACCAGCCGCCGCTGTAATCCTGAATCCGATTGCCTACGCTGGTCCATGTCTGCCCTGCGTCCGTGGAGATTTGCACTGTTCCGTAATCGTAACTGTCATAGCGTCCGTAAGGATAATAGGCAAACCACTGCCAGAACCTGAGATGGATTTCCTCTGCGCCGCTCACCGCCGGCAGTGTTAGGGTTGGGCTGATCAGGCGGCTGTCTGTATAGGAGGGATAGTTGCCGTCTAATACCGTGCCGGCACATTGTGACCCTGCATAGCAGCCTCCAGGCCCTGCAGTTGGGGCTCCCACCTGCCAGACACCTCGGTCCGCATACCAGTCTCCCCAGCCTGTCTCAAAGGAACCATCGCCGAAAGCCGGCACGAAGCGCTCAATAGTGACTTCATCGATGTACCAACCAGCGCTTTCGTAAGCTGGGTCTTCAACATGAGTAAAGGCTATGCGCACCTGCTGACCGGCATAGGCTGTCAAGTCGATCGAATTCAACGACCAGCCGCCGCTGTAATCCTGAATCCGATTGCCTACGCTGGTCCATGTCTGCCCATCGTCCGTGGAGATTTGCACTGTTCCGTAATCGTAACTGTCATAGCGTCCGTAAGGATAATAGGCAAACCACTGCCAGAACCTGAGATGGATTTCCTCTGCGCCGCTAACCGCCGGCAGCGTTAGCGTTGGGCTGATCAGGCGGCTGTCTGTATAGGAGGGATAGTTGCCGTCTAATACCGTGCCGGCACATTGTGACCCTGAATGGCAGCCTCCAGGCCCTGCAGTTGGGGCTCCCACCTGCCAGACACCTCGGTCCGCATACCAGTCTCCCCAGCCTGTCTCAAAGGAACCATCGCCGAAAGCCGGCACGAAGCGCTCAATAGTGACTTCATCGATGTACCAACCAGCGCTTTCGTAAGCTGGGTCTTCAACATGAGTAAAGGCTATGCGCACCTGCTGACCGGCATAGGCTGTCAGGTCGATCGAATTCAACGACCAGCCGCCGCTGTAATCCTGAATCCGATTGCCTACACTGGTCCATGTCTGCCCTTCGTCCGTGGAGATTTGCACTGTTCCGTAATCGTAACTGTAATTAGCGTCCATAAGGATAATAGGCAAACCACTGCCAGAATCTGAGATGGATTTCCTCTGCGCCGCTAACATTCTCTAGTGTAATCGTTGGGCTGATCAGTCGGCTGTCTGTATAGGAGGGATAGTTGCCGTCTAATACCGTGCCGGCACATTGCGTCCCTGCATAGCAGCCTCCAGGCCCTGCAGTTGGGGCTCCCACCTGCCAGACACCTCGGTCCGCATACCAGTCTCCCCAGCCTGTCTCAAAGGAACCATCGCCGAAAGCCGGCACGAAGCGCTCAATAGTGACTTCATCGATGTACCAACCAGCGCTTTCGTAAGCTGGGTCTTCAACATGAGTAAAAGGCTATGCGCACCTGCTGACCGGCATAGGCTGTCAGGTCGATCGAATTCAACGACCAGCCGCCGCTGTAATCCTGAATCCGATTGCCTACGCTGGTCCATGTCTGCCCTGCGTCCGTGGAGATTTGCACTGTTCCGTAATCGTAACTGTCACTAGCGTCCGTAAGGATAATAGGCAAACCACTGCCAGAATCTGAGATGGATTTCCTCTGCGTCGCTAACATTCTCTAGTGTAATCGTCGGGCTGATCAGTCGGCTGTCTGTATAGGAGGGATAGTTGCCGTCTAATACCGTGCCGGCACATTGCGTCCCTGCATAGCAGCCTCCAGGCCCTGCAGTTGGGGCTCCCACCTGCCAGACACCTCGGTCCGCATACCAGTCTCCCCAGCCTGTCTCAAAGGAACCATCGCCGAAAGCCGGCACGAAGCGCTCAATAGTGACTTCATCGATGTACCAGCCAGCGCTTTCGTAAGCTGGGTCTTCAACTATGAGTAAAAGGCTATGCGCACCTGCTGACCGGCATAGGCTGTCAGGTCGATCGAATTCAACGACCAGCCGCCGCTGTAATCCTGAATCCGATTGCCTACGCTGGTCCATGTCTGCCCATCGTCCGTGGAGATTTGCACTGTTCCGTAATCGTAACTGTCATTAGCGTCCGTAAGGATAATAGGCAAACCACTGCCAGAACCTGAGATGGATTTCCTCTGCGCCGCTAACATTCTCTAGTGTAATCGTCGGGCTGATCAGTCGGCTGTCCGTGTAGGATGGGTAATTGCTATCCAACACAGTTCCCAGACAATAATCCCCCTCACCACTGTCATTACCCCCGGCACAATCGGCCGGGCCAACAGTGGGTATGCCATGCTCCCAGACACCGTTATCTACATACCAGCCATCAGGCCATTCTCCTGGAGTGCCGGTGTTGAAGTCCTCCGAGAAGACTACTTCAGCCTGCGCGGCTGACAGGACACCAAAAAATATCAGCAATACACCCAGGATGATCATGCCCAGCCGGGCTGATGAATCTCTGTTTAACGATTTGGTGGTTGATTGAGGTCTTCGGTGGTGAAGGGTCATCACGTTGCTACTCCTGTTGAACGTCGAGTGAGGGGTCTGATGTTGAAGCAGAAGCCTGAAGGGCTTTTTCGGCAAGGTTGGAGCGGATGCTGGAGATACGGGATGTGTCGGATTGACGAGAGATGGAGAGGAATCAAGTTGCCTGGTTGAGGTGATTCTGAGGACGGAGCTGGGATCAGTGGTTGGATGGAAAAGCGATAAAAGAAATGGCCAGGCGCTGAGAGTCAGTACCCGGCATGCAGCCTGATTGGCTTACCTGCCTGTTCCTCCGACGCACTTGCAGTCTCCTTCCACAAGTTCCTTATTGATCTTTTCCCTTTGAAACGGAATCCGATTTTTTAGGCCACTTAAGATTCCGTAAAAACAATGTGGGAATATAGCCGGATTTATTGATGAAGTAAATTCTTGATAACCCTAAGTCACTGCGATTTCTTCAACTCTCAGGTCGATCCCCCTGACATCCGTCAGATCAGTTCCAGTAACCACTGGTTGCGGCAATGCCCTGTGCTCCGGCAGCCTGGGCATCGGCCAGATCCCCTGGTTGCATGCCGCCAAGTCCATACACCGGCTGGTCCAATCCCTCTGTCATTTCGCGGAAACGCTGCCAGCCGAGTCCCGGCAGATCCGGGTGGCTTGCGGTCGGTTTGACGGGGGAGAGCAGGAGGATGTCGGCGCCGAGGCGATTGGCCAGTTCGAGATCGGCTTGGGTGTGACAGGAGACGGAGAGCAGCTTGCCGGCTGCGATGGGCCGCTCACTGAGGCCAACGAGCCGGTCACTGCTCAGATGCAGACCGTCGGCGGCCGTCTCTGTAAAGAGTTCGACACTGGTGGCGAGCAGTAACGGTGCTTGATAGCGACGGCATATCCCTGTGGCGAGGCGAGCCAGCTCGAGGTATTCGGCATCGCTCATCCCCTTGCAGCGGAGTTGCACTACCTTGGCTCCAGCCTTGAGCGCACGCTCGAGCTTTCCCTGGAAATCCGCGTGGTCGGCAAACTTGCCGGTGATCATATAGTGTGCGGGCAGGGTTGATGGCATCGCTGTTCCGTTGATTTGATTGGCCGCTCTCAGTGCTGATAGACAGGGTAATCGGTGTAGCCTTCTTCACCTCCACCGTAGAAGGTTTCCTGATTCGCCTGGTTGAGGGGCCAGCCGTTTTCGAGCCGGGCCGGGAGATCTGGGTTGGCAAGATAGGACGTGCCGAAGGCGACAAGGTCGGCAATGCCTGCGTCGATGGCAGCATTGGCGCGGGTTGCGTCGTAGCCGCCGCAGAGGATGATCGGCCCGATAAAGGCGGCGCGGAGCTTGGGAATCAGGTCGTCCGGGATGGCGGGCATACCGAAGGTGGCCTGATCATTGATGTGCAGGTAGGCGATGCCGCGGCGATCGAGTTGTTCAGCGAGGAATATGAAGGTCGCTTCCAGTTCCGGGTCCTCCGGCATGGCGTTGAAGCGGCCGTTGGGCGAGATGCGCACGCCGGTACGCTCGGCGCCGATGGCATCGGCCACCGCATCCACGGTTTCGAGCAGCAAGCGGCAACGGTTCTCCACCGAGCCGCCATAGGCGTCACTGCGGGTATTGACCACTGAGTTCAGGAACTCATCGAACAGGTAACCGTTCGCCCCATGAATCTCCACCCCGTCCATGCCTGCCTCGCGGGCGTTGCGGGCAGCCTGGACAAACTCCTCACGGATGCGGGCGATGCCATCCGCATCCAGTGCCCGGGGGCGACTCACAGGAACATTGCCGGGATTGCCGCTCTCGTCATAGGTAAAGCAGACGGCATCCTCAGACTGCTCATCGGTGGGGCCCTCCGGCGCACCTGCATCGGGTTGCAGGTTTTGATGGGAGATCCGGCCCACATGCCAGATTTGCATAAAGATTATGCCCTCAGCATCATGCACGGCCTTTGCCACCTGGCTCCAGCCTGCAACCTGCTCGGCAGTGTAGATGCCCGGGGTCCAGAGATAACCCCGTCCCTGTGGGGATACCGGTGTGCCCTCGGTGACAATCAACCCGGCGGTGGCGCGCTGGGCGTAGTATTCAGCCATCAGTGGTGTCGGAATGTCACCCTCCCCGGCGCGGCATCGGGTCATCGGCGCCATGACGATGCGGTTCTTCAAGGTCAGGGATTTCAACTTGTAGGGTTGGAAGAGTTCGTGTGGCATCTGGACCTCTATAGGTTTTATATCGAGAGTTGGTGCAATACTGGTCGGTCAGCACCAGTCTAATCGATGCTGTGACACCGGTCCAAGCCGGGTTGTATGGGTTTAAGAGAGTTGATCTAATGACCGATGAGCCCCTGGATTTGACGATTGAAAGCAGAGATGGGAATCAGAAATGCCTACGCATAGCGTGGAAAACTGGCAACACAGCCATGAATTTTCCGTAAAGAATGAGAAAGGAGAGAGGCGGACAGAATATGTCCTGATACTCACCGCCATAACGATGGTGGTGGAAATTGTTGCGGGTAGTGTCTACGGCTCTATGGCGCTGCTGGCGGATGGCTGGCATATGGGCACGCATGTGGCCGCATTCGTGATTGCGATCTTTGCATACCGCTATGCGCGAAAGCATGCAAATAATCCCGCATATGCCTTTGGTACTGGTAAAGTCAATGTGCTTGGAGGTTTTGCCAGCGCTGTAGCTTTAGCTGTCGTAGCCCTGGTGATGCTGGTTGAATCCGTGCAAAGAATTGTAGACCCGCAAGCAATCCATTTTAATGAAGCTATCGTTGTCGCCAGCGTTGGCTTGATGATTAATCTGATTAGCGCCTTGCTTCTGAAAGATGAGCATAGTCATGCTCATCATGACCATGACCGCCACCATCATCATGATCATAACCTGAGAGCGGCATATCTACATGTGCTGGCGGATGCGATGACATCCTTACTTGCCATCGTGGCATTGGTATCGGGCAAATATCTGGGGTGGAACTGGCTTGATCCGGTAATGGGAATAGTGGGCGCCATCATCATTACACGTTGGTCATATGGCCTGCTGAAGCAGACTGGTCCGATATTACTCGATGCGAGTATTGATAAAGAATACCAGCAGGCCATTAAGGAAGTTATCGAGGGTGATTCAGATAATAGAATCTCGGATCTGCATGTATGGAAGATAGGCGCAAATCATTATGCGGCAATAATTGCACTGGTAACGCATCATCCTAATTCAACGGCGCACTACAAGGGGCTCTTGAGTCAATTTCATAAGCTGTCGCATGTCACTATCGAGGTGAATGAGTGCAAGGAAGAGGCTTGCATCGTACCGGACGCCGAGTACAAAAAATCCATTTGAGGCTCCCACTCGCTCAAGCGCATGCCTGGAATCAACAGGAAAATTCTTTAACGCATCAGGATCATTGTTCAGTGATCCTTTGAAATCCGCAGGGTTACAACCCGGCCTTGAATAAGGCGTTCGGAAACATTGTTTTACATTCCATTCAATTCATCTGGGCGATAATTAGGAAGCTAAAGTATATGAGTTTGCGTCCGCTATAGATGTCTGCAGGCCAAGTTGGGCCAGAAAATAGTATTTATTCAGGAGTAGATCATGAAATATTGCGTAAAAGAATTGCTGATGGTTTCGTCTTTGTTTACAGGCATTTCGCTAGCTTCAGCCAGCGTGATAGCCGATGACGAGCACAAGGATTGTCGGGCCTTGCCGAGCCATGCTGCGCTCAAGGCTGCTCTCGGAACCGTCGTCGACAATGGTGGTAATGCGGGCCTGGCAAACGAGATGTGGGGCACTGTCGTGAACCGGGATGGCGTCGTGTGCGCGGTTGTGTTTTCTGGCGGTGACCGGGGGGATCAGTGGCCGGGAAGCCGGGTGATCTCGGCGCAGAAGGCGTATACCGCGAATGCCTTCAGTCTGCCGCAGGATGCCGGATTCGGCGGAGCGCTGTCCAGCGGGAATCTCTATGGCACCGTCCTCGAGCAGGGCAGTCTGCTCGGTCTGCAGTTCAGTAATCCCGTGGATACAGAAAAGGCATACGCAGGGAACGCCAAGAAATTCGGCAAACCCAATGATCCGATGACGGGTGAGCGAGTCGGCGGAGTGAATGTCTTTGGCGGCGGACTGGCGCTGTACAATGAGGATGGTGAACTGGTCGGTGGAATCGGCGTCAGCGGGGACACTTCATGCACCGACCACGTTATCGCCTGGAAGGTGCGTGACAGTCTCGAACTGGACAACCTGGCCGGAGGAGTCAGCGCCACCGGTGACGACAACCTCAATATCGCGACTCCGGTGACGCCGGGAACCTTTGAGCATCCTGATTGTGGTGGGGATGTTGCCGCAATCATCGCGAATCTACCCACTGACTTCCCGATCGGAGTCAATCCTTAATCATGCACGCCGCAGGCCCCGGATGTGGCCTGCGGTTGTTTCCTGCGTTGTAAATCCATATTGCTTTGCCTGGCATTACCCGTTACAAATAACCTGACAGCTTGTTGCTTTCCGTTGGTGAGTCCGAGGAATGACTGAGACGGGCCGTAATTTTTCTGTGAACTTTAAGCATTGCTGTTTTCCATTGGATGGAGCTTCCAGTCAGTCGAAACGGCTCTCTGCCCATGCAATCTACCATTGATGCAAAATCCACCCAGGTTAATTCCGGATGATTTTTGAGTATGAGTAGTGGGTGTTTCGGCTTTAGACTTCAGGGTAATGAAATCAGCCTCAGGTAATGAAGTATGGCAATCAGTGTATTCGAGCTCTTCAAGATCGGTATAGGCCCGTCCAGCTCACACACGGTGGGACCGATGCATGCCGCGCTGCTGTTTGCCAACACCTTGACTAAGAAGGAGTTGTCTGGCATCAGTCGTGTCCAGGTGGAGTTGTTTGGTTCGCTGGGCGCCACCGGCAAGGGGCATGGAACAGATAAGGCGCTGATCCTGGGTTTGCAGGGAGAAGCACCCGAAAGCGTCGATATCGAACAGATCGCTTCGCGGCTTCAAGCGGCACATCAGCAAGGCTCAATCAATCTGGCGGGTAGCAGAATGCTGCCATTCAATCCTGAGAAGGATCTCATCTTTTATCGACGAAAGACCTTACCCTACCACTCGAACGGCATGACATTCACGGCATTCGATGCCCAGGGTGAGGCTTTGCTGGTTCGGACCTATTATTCGGTTGGCGGCGGCTTCGTGGTCGATGAAGAGGCGGCTGGCGCGGATAGAATCGTCGAGGACACGACACAAATTCCATTTGCTTTTCACTCTGCGGTTGAACTGCTCGCGCTGTGCGCGGAGCAGGGGATGTCGGTCAGTGAGTTGATGTTGCGGAATGAACAGTCATGGCGCAGCGAAACCGAGATACGAGAAGGATTGCTGGAGCGTTGGGCGGTAATGCGGGCCTGTGTGGAGCGTGGCTGTCGCACCGAGGGTATTCTGCCGGGCGGTATGAAGGTCAAGCGCAGGGCAGCGAGGTTGTTTCGGCAACTCTCGAATGATACTCAGCTGTATCAAGTGCCGCTGGGCACGATGGACTGGGTGAATTTGTTTGCCATGGCGGTGAACGAGGAGAACGCTGCCGGGGGACGGGTGGTTACAGCGCCGACCAATGGCGCGGCTGGAATCATTCCGGCTGTGCTGCACTATTATTGGAAGTTCTCGCCGGGCTGTACTGAAGATGGAATCGTACGTTTTCTGCTGACGGCCGGCGCGATAGGTATCCTCTACAAGGAAAACGCATCCATCTCAGGTGCTGAAGTGGGGTGTCAGGGTGAGGTGGGCTCCGCCTGTTCCATGGCTGCTGGTGCTTTGACTGAGGTGCTGGGTGGAACTCCTGAACAAGTTGAGAATGCCGCCGAGATCGCCATGGAGCATAATCTTGGATTGACCTGCGATCCGGTGGGCGGACTGGTCCAGGTGCCCTGTATCGAGCGTAACGCCATGGGTGCGGTAAAGGCGATCAATGCCAGCCGCATGGCGCTGCGGGGTGACGGACGCCATTTCGTCTCTCTGGATAAGGTGATCAAGACCATGCGTGAAACCGGTGCGGATATGCAGACCAAATACAAGGAGACCGCCAGGGGTGGGCTCGCCGTGAATGTGATCGAGTGCTGAGCAGGAGGTTTCGATCAGACAGGGCACAGAGTGATGTTGTTTGAAGTTCAAGCTTGCTTGTCTTGCTGGGATTAAATAACGAAGGAAGCTTTAGGTTCATTGATGAGTCAGTCATCTTAGTTTGAAAATGCAAGCGATATTCCCTATCCTCTACTGCCTAAGATCTGCGCAGAAAGCCGGGGAGCATTATAATGAATATAAAGACCAAATCCTCATTCCACTTCTTCTCCTTGGTTATTTGTTGTGTGTTTTCCATGCCAAGTGTATCGGAAGAGCCGGTTGTGCAGGCGGAATTCATAGGTATAGAAAACTGTATGTTGTGTCACATGCCACATTATGAATCCTGGTCAGAAACCAAGATGTCAAAGAGCTTTGAATTACTGAAACCAGGGGCAAGAGCTGAAGCGAAATTGAATGAAGGTCTCGATCCGAATCATGACTATTCAGAAGACCCAAATTGCTTGATGTGCCACGTCACTGGTTTGGGAAGACCGGGGGGGTTCACCAGTTTGGAGGAAACGCCGGATATGATTGGCGTGCAATGTGAAATGTGCCATGGTCCGGGCAGCGTCTATACCGAGATGATGATGAAAACGGCGGGAACCTATACCAAGGAGGAATACCAAACCCTTGGTGGCCTGAAAATGCCTTCACCGGAAAATAATGTTTGCACTCAAATGTGCCATAACATTTCCAGTCCATTCATGAAATCCGGTTTCGAATTCGATTTTGAGGATAGAAAGGCGAGCGGTACACATCGGCATGATCTGGAGTATATCTATTTGCCGTTCGATTATTGACAATTGACATTTTTCGTCATGTTTGGTTGAGTATACCAGCCTAAGTTACTTGGGTATTCGGATATAAGAAATAGTTATCCTGCAGCTATTTTATATAACCTAGCACTATTCTTTTCAGCATGGCTGTTCCCATAGCCCATTTAATTCACAAATACCCGCTTTTTCTAGCGGTATCCCTTATGTCAATCCGGAATTTCCCCACTGTTAGAGGTGATGCCTGTCGCCTTATAGTTAGCAATATCTATAGAAATTAATAATCTGAAATAGCTGATTGTATTTGTCAGCAATTTGTTTCAGATAATGGGGTAACAGTAGGTTTTAATTGATTCAGGAAAGACTGAATAAAATTGTCAGTTAATAGGGAAAATGTGAAGAGGTGAAATTATGTCAATCGCACGAAAAATAAAAAACATTGGGTTATCTGTCTGTATTGTCGACAGCGTTATTTGTAAGCGGAGCGACTGCGGGCACTATTGTTGGCAGTAAACATGATTTCTCAGACGAGAACATGGTCAGGTGGCGAGATCTGCATTGTTTGTCATACGCCCCATAATGCCGATATAGCGGTTACTGATGCTCCGTTATGGAACCACTATGTAGACACTACTACAGAGTATACGCCTTACTTTACTGAGACTCTCGATGCAACTGTGGGTCAGCCTACTGGAATCTCCCTGCTCTGCTTGTCATGCCATGATGGCACTGTGGCGATTGACTCATTTGGCGCCACAGCGAGCGGTGGTTTTATAGATGATGGTACCCATGATATTGCTGAAAGAGTCAATCTGGGCACAGAACTAACGAATGATCACCCGATATCCTTTACCTACGATGCCGCCTTAGCAAACGATGATGGTGGATTGAACGATCCGACAATCACGGAGGTTATTATTGGAGAAGGTGACAAAGAAACTACCGGTGTTATCACTGATCTCCTTTTGATTGATAATCAATTACAATGTTCGAGTTGTCACGATGTACACAACACTTTGACCCAAGGTGATCTATATCTGTTGAAAGTCAGCAATGTAAACAGTGGTCTTTGCTTGACCTGCCATAGTAAATAGTAATGAGCGTGATTTCTAGAGAGATTTGATACATCCCAACAGCTTTGGTTTACTGGCTGTTGGGAGCTTTAGACTTACATACAGGTTTGGATTGGTCGGGCTGTTTTTTACTGTTGAGAATGGAGCATATTCCTACGCGATGATTTTCTGGAGTGACTTTTTCGACACCAGCGAGATACAAGGGCATTGACGCGAGTTTTATAGTATAAAAGATGGGTCCCAGGCAGGTTGTCGTTAAATTCCTTCATTAACTAACGCGTTTCTCATTACAGATTTGAGACGTCGACAGTTCCAATCAGGGCTATGGACAGATACAGAAGAAAATATTGAAGTTTAATCTTTTTGCTGTATCTGGATGACCCAAAAAAAGAGAGTTTAACCAAACTAACGCCTAGTAGTATGGGTCACAAATCCGACTCTTAAGTATTAAAGTCTACTTCTCAACCCAGCAGAGTAATGAGTAGTGGCTGACAATCAGACTGGATGCCGAATCGAATGATAAAAAAAAGTGTTCGAGAGCGATTAGTTTTACTATTCGCTATTGCTGCTATATCAATGATCGCAGGTTGTGCAGGAACACCCCAGTCTGAAGATGGTCAGGGGTCAGTACCAATTTTCTATCCGTCAGCACCCGATTCTCCACGGATTCAATTTCTCACCTCCTTTTCCGGCGCGCAAGATATAGATACAAAAAAGCAAACTAGCTTTGCCCGTTTCATCCTTGGTGAAGAAAAAAAAGCTATCCCGCAATTAAACAAGCCCTATGGAGTCGCACTATTCGAGAATAAAATATATGCAATTGATACGCGTGGTAGTGGCTATGTGATCTTTGATCTTGGCATGAAAACCTTCCGCAGGGTTCTCGGAATGAAAAAACCTATCAACATTACGATCGATCGTGATGGGACGAAGTATGTGACAGACACCGATCTGAAAAAAGTATTTGTTTTCGACCGTAATGATAAAAAGATTCAGGCCTTTGGTGGAGAGGGAGAGTTCAAACCGACTGATGTTGCCATCTCTGGCAATAAACTCTTTGTCTCGGATCTGGGTAATCAGCAAATTCTCGTGCTGGACAAGGCAACGGGTCAGCAAATTTTCTCTATTGGAACAGTGGGATCCGCTGAGGGCCAACTTTTTCATCCCACCAATCTCGCCATAGGTAGCAACGGTAATCTCTATGTGAGTGACACGGGAAATTTTCGCGTCCAAGAGTTTACTCCGGATGGCCGGTTTGTTCGTACGTTTGGAGAGATTGGTGTCAGTTACGGAAAGTTCGCCCGCCCGAAGGGAATTGCTCTGGATAAAGAAGGACGCATCTATGTAGTGGATGCGGCCTACCAGAACATACAGGTTTTCGATGACCAAGGGCAGCTTTTGATGTTTTTTGCCGGACCGGGAGCGGGTGTGGGTCCAGGACAATTGTATCTGCCCACAGATATCTCTATCAATTACGAGAGCGTCTCCTACTTCCAAAGCTATGCTGAGCCAGGATTTCAGTTGGAATATGTGATTTTGGTAGCCAATCAGTATGGTCCGCATAAAATCAGTGTCTATGGGTTTGGAAAGATGCAGGGTATGCCCTACCCATGAGGACAGAGATACATCAACTCATTGTTTATTACATAGTTGACAGAGGAGAACAAATATTAACGGCATTCATTTGGAAAGTTGTATCACTTTGTCGAGTTGGATCCAGTAGGAGTAGCCAGTAATGTATATGAATAGGTTTCAGATTAGCTAAAGGGCAGTGTGTAAGCTAAGAAAAAAAACAAGTCTCATTGCTGCCTGCTTAATTGCAATCATGCTGCCAGACTTGGCAAACTCGGAGGAGATAGCACCGTTTCGCATTACTGGCGTCGATGGTGAGGTCTATTTGCGATATTTTTCCGATGAGTATAGGAGCAGAAATGAGGGTTCTTCGACAAGCTGGCGAGAAGGTACGACCACCGAAGAGGGACTCGACTTCACGATTCATAGTTACATCTATCATCCCAATTTTTTTCGTCTGGATTTCGGCGGTGGTCCGGTATTCGTACAGCACGAGTTCGACTCTGATACAGAGGATAATTCGGATCAGGATGAATACCTTAATTTCCATGCGAAGGCGCATATCCTGGAAAGAAAACCTTATCCGCTTATCTTGTACTATGACCGGTATAGCAGTACCACTCCCTATGCTGTACAGGACCGAGTGCTGCTGACAAGAGAGAATTATGGATTGAATTTCAGGCTCAAGAGACCTGTGATACCAGCCCTAGTTACCTTCGACCTCAACCGTACTAAAACTGATGGGCGCAGTGACCAGCGAATTACCGATGAAATCACTGATCGTGCCTCTGTAAAGGTTTCGAGTGATCTCGGTCCCAATGGTGATGGAAGGATTAGCTACACACGCACGAGAACACAATCTGCAAGTGGTTCGACTTCAATTGAGATTACGGAAACTTCAAGAAAGACTGATCTAATTGATGCTTGGACAAACCATCTTTTTGGCGATCGAGAGCAGGTACGCTTTATAAATAGTATGACATATAAGGAACAGGACAATCTGCCTGAGCTTGATGAATTCCGCTATTCCCCCAGGCTCTTTGTAACTCATTCGGATGACCTTAAATCCACTTATCGATACAGTTACCTGAACCGGACGGTAGGTCAAAACAATACCATCAGCCATGCAATCGATAGCACTCTTAATCATCAGAGTTTTCAGGACCGGCTCGATACAACTGTTGATCTGCATGCGGATCGGTTCGACACGGAAGGACTGCAACAGGACTATTACAGGGGAGGGATCGATTTAAGCTATCTGCAGCCGTACGATGGCTTTCGTATCAGATATTCTGGGGGCTGGAGTTACGATTATACCGACAGGGTGGGTGACGACGTATCTGTGATTGCTGAGACTCATGCTGTGTCTAGTACCACACTCTTCGCACTGGACAATACCAATGTCATCGAAAGCACAATCGTCGTGAGGAATATTTCCGGAACACAAACATTTATCGAAGGAATTCACTACGAATTGATCGCCGTAGGTGATGAAACCAAAATTAGATGGATTGATCTCAACGATATTCCCGTTGAGGTAGATGTGGATTATTTCTATGAATCAGGTGGAAACGCATCTTTTACCAGTTTTAGACAACGCTACCGTGTCGACCTGACCAGAGGTCAATATTTAAAACTGTTTGCTAAATACCGCAGTATCAACCGTAATCTGGAGTCCGGCGACCCAACTATCCCACTCAATTCATCGGAAACCGCAACGGCTGGAATCAACGTGGATTACCCCCTCAGAAACAACATGACTCTGGGGGGTAAGGCAGAGCATGAAACGCACGATGCCGATATAGGCTCCTATCGAAAAAACAGTGCCGGTGCTTATGTGCAGTTTTCAAAGGTACTTAAGGGAAACGTCCGTATTTTCGGCGACCGGGTTCTGGTGGATAACCTGGAATCCCAAGAAGATTTGGATCTCACCCGATACGGATTGCGCTACCGTTCGCGCCCATGGCATCGAACAACTCTGAGTGCAGGTTATGCTGAGGAGACCGATACAGGTGGCACTCGTGACAGAGCCAATACCAGGGCATCGGTTCGCTTGAGTTGGGCCTATCGGCAACTCGACCTTTCGGCAGAGGCCCGTTATGACAAAAACGAACTTGACGAAACAGAAAGAACACGGCGTAGCATCAACCTGCTATTGACAAGGAGTTTCTGATGTCCGGACAATTTATATACTTGCTAAAACAGGCTTTTATGGTGGTCGCTTGCCTACTTGTCGTCGCCTGTAATGGTCCGACCAGGGATCACTCAGAAAAGGCTAACATCCAAACTGCAGTATGGCCGAAACCTCCTCAGCAGGCACGCATCGAATTTGTGCGGAATATCGCAAAGCCTGAGGATCTTGGCATAACACCAGGATTCTGGAGCCGTATCGTGAGTGTATTCGCGGGTAAGGAGGAGACTCGACTAGTGCGGCCCACGGCAGCAGTGATGACCTCGGACGAGGTATTGTATGTGGCAGATCCTGGTGCCAAGTGTATACACCGCTTCGATACCAGAGAAAAGAGACATGATATGGTGCAGCTTGAAGACGATGTACCCTTCAGGTCCCCGGTTTCTCTGGCGGTAGGCTCGAGCAATCGAGTGTATGTCTCTGACTCCGCTTTGAACCAAGTCTTTCTGATCGAGAAACAGGCGAAGTATGCCGTTCCATTCAAGACGGAAATTGAGTTAGATCAACCTACTGGTCTTTCTTTCGATGCCAAAAGCGAGCGATTATATATAATAAATACTCGAAAACACCAGGTGATTGCTTTCAATCGCCAAGGCGAGTACCTCTTCAGCTTTGGTAGACGGGGTGCCGGCGCCGGCCAATTCAACTATCCGACTCAGATCTGGATTGATCCGGCAACAGGCAGTCTCTGGGTTACCGATTCGCTGAATTTTCGGGTCCAGCATTTCGATGTGAACGGCCGGTTCATAGGCGAACTCTTCGGGATTGGCGATGCTTCCGGTGATCTGCCCAGGCCCAAAGGTGTGGCCACTGACAGTGCTGGCCATGTCTATATCATGGATGCGTTGCTTAATTCTATGCAGATATTTAATCAGAGCGGTGAGTTGTTGCTCTTTATAGGAGAGCAGGGAAAGGGCATTGGCCAGTTCTGGTTGCCGGTTGGCATCTATATCGATAGCAGCAATAGGATATTTGTTGCTGACTCCTTCAACAGTCGGGTGCAGGTATTCCGATTTTTGGAGAACAAGGGATGATTAGGCGGATTCTTAGCGTACTGTTCTTGAGTACAAGCCTACTGTTTCTCAGTGAGGCGTCTGGCGGCATAGACACAACCAAGCATAACCTCTCTGTCAGTGGAACAGGGGAAATCAGAGCTGTCACAGAAACACAAATCTGCATATTTTGCCATATCCCCCACAACGCATCCCCTTCCGGGCCCCTCTGGAACCGCGAGGATCCAGGACAGATCTACACCCTCTACACCAGTACTACTGCGGATGCATCACCGGGCCAGCCAAACGGCACCTCCCTGCTTTGTCTGAGCTGCCATGATGGCACCATCGCATTGGGTGATCTCCTAAGCCGCGAGGAGACGATACTCATGGAAAAAGTTGGGGCAGGCGGATTGCCGTCCGACAGCCGGAGTAATCTGGGTACAGATCTCTCAGATGATCACCCGGTTTCTTTCCACTACAGTGATGCCCTGGCGGGAAGCGATGGGCAGTTGGTCTCACCTTCTCAATTGACTGGAGCGGTAAAACTGGATCGAAATGGTGAGATGCAGTGTACCAGCTGCCATGACGCCCATGATGACACATTTGGTAAATTTCTGGTGATGGATGCGGTAAGTGGGGCGTTGTGCGAGACCTGTCATACCATCTTTCATGCTTCTACTTCTCATAAGAACTCAATAGCAACCTGGAATGGTACTGAACCGGATCCATGGCCCAATACGGAATGGCTTACGGTCGAGGAGAACGCCTGCTTTAACTGCCATACGCCACATGCTGCAATGGGTCCTCGATTACTCAAGCATGCCAATGAAGAGGATAACTGTCTGGTCTGCCACAATGGCAATGTGTTTGAAACAGAGATTGATAAGTCTGATATCTATACAGCGTTTCAGAAATTATCCATACATCCATTACTGGATAATGTAGATGTAGATGATCCTACTGAGGCCGTCCTCGTCAGCGATCGCCATGTGGAGTGTCAGGATTGTCACAATGGACATGCCGTTCTTCCAGATCTTGGAGATGATGACCCCAGTGGTACCTTGACCGATGTGGCGGGTATCGATATTGATCGTGCAGAGATCGATCCGATTACCCAAGAGTATCAACTCTGTTTTCGGTGTCATGGAGACACTCAAGATAATGTTTTGACCAGCCGACTGGTACCGGAAGCGAATATTCGTCTGGATTTCGATCCTGCCAATCCATCCTATCATCCCGTTGCTGCGTTCGGAAATAATCCAAATGTTCCAAGTCTGATCGAACCATGGAACATCTCCAGTATGATGAAATGTACCGATTGCCATAATGATGATGACCTTGATTCAAGTGCAAGAGGGCCGCATGGTTCGCAATACGAGCCTATATTGGAACGACGGTATGAAACAACCGATGGCACGTCTGAATCATCGACAGTTTATGCCCTGTGTTACAAGTGTCATGATCGGGACAGTATTTTAGGCAATGAAAGTTTTGCCAGGCACCAAAAGCATATATCAGGTGTGCGTAGTGGAGGAGGCACGTTGGATACACCTTGTAATGTGTGCCATGACCCGCATGGGGTGCAGCCCAATGGGGGTATAGGCGGGATTCATAGTGGTGTCAGATTGCTTAATTTTGATTTGGATGTAGTGCAGCCAAATAGTTCTGGACTTTTGTACCACGAGTCAACAGGCGATTTTGAAGGCGCCTGTTATCTGAGCTGTCACGGTAAAAACCACAACCCATGCTCCTACACGAGTACTGGCGCCTCATGCGGCGGTGGTGGTGGCGGCGGCGGTGGACAATGAACAATAGTTTGAGTGGTTATCCAGACGCCTAATGTTTATGGAAATGTGTCAGTACACACAAGTTATCAGACCCTGTTTGATGACCAATGTCTTTAATAAACCTGTTTGGATTGGGGTGTCAATGTGGCTATTGATTGGCTGGATGGTTAATGGCCAGTTGCTGGCTGCAGAGATTAGCCGTCAGAAAATGCTGCAGAATCCAGAAAACATTCCAAGCTGGATCAAAAAAAAGCAGGTTCGTTTTAATCAAATCCCCAATCCACACTGGGATGATGCGAGTTGCGTTGCATGTCACAGCAAACAGCCGGTAGGTAAAAAACTCAACCTGCGTGGCAAGTCCATTGATGAATCCTGTGAATACTGCCATAGCGGAGAATTTGATCACAATTATATACATCCGAGTGGAGTACCGCTTACAGCCGATATGAAGAAGCGGGTGCCGAAGGAGTTCGCGAATAACCTGGATGTTAAGAAGATGGTTTCCTGCACCACCTGCCATGAGATAGAGATGCAATGCTTGAAGGAGCACAGGAGTGATCGGAGAACAAATCCGATGTTTTTCAGAGGTGGTCCTTATAAGGCACGTACGGATCAATGCTACCAATGCCATGATGCTGAATGGGTATCAACGTAGAAATGCGCATGATCAGAGAGACGATGATGGCCGGATTAAAAAAAATAGCTGCCTAATTTGCCATGATAAGTACGAAGGACTTGAGAGTGCCAAGAGCATTAAAGATGTTGGATTCAATGTTAAGGAGAGTCTGGTTAAGATATGCAGAAGTTGTCATGAGCTGAAGGCCCATCCCAGCGGTAATTTTACCTTTACAGCAAAAGGCACGCCGAATCACTTGGTTGTGCCGCCAGAGAATATCAGAAGCCATATGCTGAAAAGCGAGAAGGAGCATGGTGTTGTGCTTCCTCTTGATCCCAACACGGGAAGAGTGTTCTGCGGGACTTGTCACAATCCCCATGAGAAAGGTGTTATCAAGCTTCAGGCTGCGGCTAAAGGCGCGGATGAAAAGAAAAGACTGCGGATGCAAAACATTTGTACAAACTGCCATGACAAATGAATTGAGTGTGACCAATTGTGTGAGTATCAGGCCTGGAGGAAAAATACGGATGCCTTTGCGATTCCAGTTACTGTTTATAGTAATGATGGCGGTTGGGTGGCCGCAGGTTTCTCCTGCGATGTTTGATGATGACGAGGCCTGTCTGATGTGTCACAAGTACCCGCGAATGGGACGGGTGACTCAGGAGGGTGTATTCAGGTCCTATAATGTACCTCCGGAAAAATTTTCGAAGACGGTACATCGCAACGTACCTTGCCGGGATTGCCATGACTATATAAAAGAATTGCCACATCAGCCAGTCGATGTGGGGGTGCGTTGTGATCAGGAGTGTCATACTAAAAAGAATCCTGCAACCGGCAAGCTTTTCACACATAAACCTATTGCCGATCTCTATCAGCAGAGTGTTCACGCCCGCCCAAAGAAAGCCGAAGGGCTGGATGCGGATAAGCCTTACTGTATCACCTGCCATACCAATCCGTTATATAACCCGCATCAACAGGAACTACCCAAGAAGATCATCGACCGCTGTGAGTTGTGTCACGAAAAGAAAGGATTCGTTTCCCAGTGGTATTCACATACCAGTCGCAGGGTTCTGGAGGTCAAACGCAGTGGCAAACAGATCGTGGAGATATGCTCCCGTTGCCATTCCAATGTTGACATGCTTGAACGCCATGCTGCGGCGGCAGAAGCAGAAGGCAGGCAGATGGGCGAGAAGTTTTTGATCGCCGCTGAATCATATAGCAACAGCTTTCATGGGAAAGTCACGGCATATGGATTTGAAGGGGCAGCAACCTGCCTGGATTGCCATGCCGATCAGAAAAATTACTATAAAGGCGTGCATGGCATCATGTCTTCGCGCAATCCGTCATCACCTACCCATGAAGATAACCGTGTCAAGACCTGCGGTCGGTGCCACACAAATGCAGATGAAAATTTCAAGATAGTCGATCCGCATCCGTCTTTCGACGAAAAGTATAACCCTGTACTGCATAAAGCAGAATCCATATACGGTATCGTGGGAGAGGCCGTAGTACTCGCGCTGATTGGTCTTTCAATGTTTGAAACCATTGGACGGAGGCGGGATGGTGTAGGTTGGCGGTTGCGCTGGGGGTCTACCTGGTGGAGAAGAAGCAGGCGTCAACGGGATCGAATTATTAAGCGTTAAGATGATCGCTTGACTGTACAGAATAGCCAGGTGGAGGGCTAAAGACCGGCCAACCGGTTGTAGCAAGAGAATAGATATGAAATTGTCGAAAGTTGCAGAACGAACGCTGGAAAAGTCCATGCGGCAGAACCGAGTTTCAGATCATGAGCGGAAAGAGATCGAAGATCTCATTGAGTTTATGCCGCAGGATAGGGTGTTGCTATACAAAAATGTGGTATCTAATCCGATTGGAGACCTGCCGCGTTATTCAGTACATATTCGCATCCATCACTTACTGACCTTTACGACATTTCTATTGCTGGCGTTCACAGGATTACCTATTCATTTCCTGGAACTGTTTTGGGCAGAACCTTTTAATAATGTATTGGGTGGAATCAACGTTACTCGAGTCATTCACCGGACTCTGGCCGGCATCATGATATTTTCCATGATCTATCATGTCGCCACCTTGATTGCCGGTACGTCGATCAGAATATTTGGTGGTTGGTTTGACATTCGAAGAACCGTGATACCCACATTAAAGGATCTACAGGATATGAAGGATGACATTCTCTATTTCTCTGGTCTAAGGACACAGAGACCGGAGATGGACAAGTTCATGTACAAACAGAAGATTCACTATTTTGCAGCAGCATTCGGTAATTCAGTGATGGTTTTATCAGGTTCTGCGTTTCTGTTTCCTGATCTCTGGGCAAGTATATTGCCGTCCGGGTGGGCATTCTATTTCCAGGACATTATGCGTCTTGCGCACCCCCATGAAGCCTTGCTCGCATTGGTCGTAATAGCCTTTTGGCATTGGTACAACGTGCATCTCGCTCCAGGACGGTTCCCAATGCAATGGACCTACCTCAGCGGAAAGATCACACGTGAACACCAGATAGAGGAACATTTCCTTGAGTACCTGCGCAACTTGGTCGAACTGCCGCAAGAAAGGGTTGTCCTCCGGGAAATCTTGGAGACAAATGATTTAAGAGAGTTGGATAGAGTTCAGGGATTGGAGAATAAGCGGGGAATAGTCACAGAGAACGAATAAGTAATGATTACACCGATGAGTAAAAGTCAAAAATTGATCGCATACGGGTCATTCCTGTTCATTGCGGTATGGAGTTTATGGCTACTCTACATGATCGGTGTTTATCTGTTCTCTTAAGGAAGTGAGACACTGAATCATATTGGAGCAATGTATATCACCTACATCTCGGATAACCTCAATGAGTCAGATGAAGAGTTATTCAGGATGTAGTTTTGGGATTATAGAAACATGCAAGTGACAATGTTAACCAGCACGATAATCACCGTCGTCGCGGTACTGCTTTTTGTACTCATGCTTATTTTACTCCTTGTTATCGTCGACCATAAGGCGAGAATACCAGGAGAGGAGAGAAGTGACCTGTTCCGTATTACGGGTATTCGCAGGCATCATCCTGTCTGGTCGTATCTCATCGGTTCAGTGGTATTGACGATCATCGGAGCCGTCGGATTTCAGCTCAGTGCTTCAATGCTTAAACATACTCCATTGTATAAACCTGATGATTCATCAGTACTGTTAGAGAAACTGGCAGCAGAGCGGGCAACCGAGAAAGCGCGCCACTTTCACAATTCGTCTACCGCCATGGCCTTGGAAGGTGACAAAAGTGTTTGTTATTACTGTCACGGTGACTTCCCTCATTTTGAGCAACGCATGGTACGGACACTGCTGAACATGCATACGCAGTTTATTGGCTGTATGACCTGTCATGCGGATCCTGAAAAGATCGACGAAGATTTATTAAAACTAAAATGGTTGAACTACTCGGGAATTGAAGTATCGGGACCGCTTTTCGGGACCGACTATGACCCTGATACGGGCTTTCTGGTTTCCACAGATGATCTTTATTCAAAAATTGTTCCGTATTTACAGGAAGGCGAGACCGAGAAGTTACTAGAAATTACTGAAAATGACCCGATTGCTATCGATTTTGTACAGGTGCAGGAAAAGTTACAGGGGCAGGACCGGGATTTGGTCAAGAAGGGTTTTCACCGTAATGTTTCACCAAAAGGACGATTCTGCACCAAATGCCATACGGAAGAAGAACAAGAGTTTCATGCCTTTCAAGGAACTTGGATTTTCTGACGAACGGATCAATGAACTGGTTAGTTTGAATATCATAGGTCTGGTGCAAAAATATAAAAGGTTCTACATGCCGGAGTTGATAAACCCAGGTGCGGTGAAGGTTGATATTAATGCCTTAATGGGGCCTGAAGTGAAACTGCCGGATGAGGATGAGCTACAAGATGAACCGCGCGGTTGGTGGAGAAAAAATGATACCCCAGACGTTAGCGAATAAATGACATAAGACCTGTTTATATTCGAGATCAGAAAAATGACACCATCTACAGCAGGAAGCAGTGATAATACATCAGTGGTTAATGATGAGTATGAGATCAGAGTGCGTAAACCAACGGCTGCACTGTTGCTTTCTATTTGTCCAGGGCTGGGCCAGCAGTATGCAGGCCATCTGGTGCGCGGTATTGTTTTCTATATCAGTCTTGTCATTCTCTCCTGGGTGGCGGCTGTCGCCTATATGTATGTCACTTCTCCACAGATTGGATTATTACTGCTTTCTGTGCCTTTCGTCGGGGTGTTGCTTATCGCGATCGATGCATACCTGCTTGCCAAACGTCAACCTGACGATTACAGATTGAAATGGTACAACAGGTTTTGGATATACACCGCGGTTTTTCTGACCCTACTGGGGACAGTCAATCCAATGATGGATTACCTGGTTGGTGGGCAAATCGTTCGTGCATTTTTCGTCACTTCTGAGAGTATGCAACCTACCGTGCTCAAACGTGATTTGGTAGTAATCAATAAACTAGCGAAAGCAACCCGTGGCGATATTGTATTAGTCAAGTTTGGAAAGGACGACACAGATAAGCCGATTACCAAGCGGATACAAGATCAATCGATTACCAATCTGATTAAAGATCAAGTATTACGCAGAGTCATTGGTCTGTCAGGTGATACTGTAGAGATACGCGGCAGACAGGTCTACCTGAATGATGAGCCATTGCAGGAGGATTATGTAAGCTTCGGCAAACAAGGCAGTCTGAATCCATTAATCGAATCGGACTACAGATATGGGCCGCTGTTCATACCGGCTGGTTCATATTTTGTACTATCAGATGCAAGGCAATACGGCTTTGACAGCCGGGACTACGGCCTCATCCTGGAAGATAACGTGAGTGGTGTCGCAACAAAAGTCTTTTGGTCCTGGAATCTTGATGAGGGAAGTTTCCAGTGGGATAGAACAGCAATGAGTTTGAGATGAAGGATCAATGCTGCTGTGTATGCTTCGTCTTTATGTAGCATCTAAATTACATTACGCGCGTCTAACGGAGAACAGGTACCTATGAAATGGTTGAGCAACTTGCTGTTTGGGTTATTGCTGCCGGCTGTAATGGCGGCGGCAGCAACTCAAGGACCACTGGTCGAGTTCTCAAGGATTGCTGAACTGACAGGACCTGAAGACAGCCCAATGGTCATGCCAAGCGACATTGCTTTAGGTAAGAACGGGCGTGTCTACATCGTGGATAGTGGCAATAATCGAGTGCTTTGTTACTCAAAGGAGGGTGACTATCTCTTTGCATTCGGTTCATCTGGTGTGGGAGAAGGGCAATTGCAGGCACCGGTAGGTATTACTACAGCACCGGATGGTAGCGTATTGATTGCCGACAGGGGGAATAATCGGATCCAGATTTTTGATTATGATGGGAAATATATTACGACTATTCCGACTAGGAGTGGAGAAAACTCAGCAACACCGGTTGATGTAGCTGTCGACAAGGCTGGCAAGAAAATTTATGTTACCGCATCAATTCCACATCATCAGATCCTGATCTATGGCGAGGGGGCTGGTACAGGTGAAGCTGAGATGGTCTGGGGTAAACCGGGAAGTAATATGGGAGAATTCAGGTTTCCAGCCACTATTGCGATCGGACCGGATGCAAATATATACATTGTCGATGTATTCAACTCCCGGGTCCAAGTATATAAGGATTCCGGGAAGCCATTGGTTACCATCGGTACATGGGGAGTGACTCCCGGGCACGTATTCAGGCCCAAGGGCATCGCCATTAACGATAAGGGTCTGATAGCGCTAAGCGACAGCTATATGGGTATAGTGCAGTTTTTTACAGATGATACTAAATTCCTGGCCGTACTTGGCGAGAACGAGGAATTTACCCATTTCACCACTCCGGTGGGTTTGGCTCTGGCTAATGATGGCCGTCTCTATATCGCTGAAATGCTTGCCAATAAAGTCACGGTGTTACAACTAAAACGATAAATGTCATGAGTGATTGGTCGCGTGTACTATCCCTGAATAGCCGTAGCAATATATTAGGTCTGCTATCGATTGTTTTACTATTTACATCATTCATCACACCCGTTGATGCTGCACGAGTTGTGGCGGGTAAACGAGAGTGCGCAACCTGCCATATTGCATGGATATCAGACTTCAAGCGTGAAGATATAACTACGCTCATACCATATGAACCCAGACCAACCGTCAATACAGGTAAGCAGGATGTGGTGAGCACCGATAGGATGTGTTTTTCCTGTCATGATGGTTTTGCGCTGGATTCAAGGCCCCTCTGGATCGAGGGTGGGCACAATCACCCGGTAGGTATGGTGCCGTCTGATAATGTCAATCTGTCGGAGTTTGAAGGTAAAACCGTCTTTCCCCTAAATGATGACGGCAAGGTCTATTGCGGTACCTGTCATAGTGCTCATGGTTTGTCATGGCAGGAGTCGGAGTCACCGATATTTTTGCGTTTGCCCAATGTGGCGTCCAGCCTGTGTATGACTTGCCATGCAAATAAGTCGGAAGTGACATCGAGAGTCGATCATCCCATCACCAGGACTATAAAAGAGTTTCCGGAGAAGCTCGCTGCAGAGGGTGGAATGTTCACTAAAGACAAGGAAATTACTTGCCAGAGTTGTCATACGCCACATGCGGCAAGCAGTAGACCATTAATGGTCATGGACAACCGCAAGGCTGGTTTATGTACACAATGTCATACGGATAAGGCAAATCTCCCTGGTACAAAGCACGATCTAACGGTCATGGCGCCGGAAACGAAAAATAGAAAGGGTGAGGTTGTATCGGAATATGGCACCTGCCTTGGTTGTCATGTGATGCATGAAGCTGATGACAGCGCACCCTTGTGGGGGAGGGATGAGATCACTCCAACTCAGGATAGGGCAGAGCAACTATGTAGGAGTTGCCATAAGAAAAATGGTTTGGCAAAGAACAAAAAAATTGCTGCGCATAGTCATCCAGTAAATGTTTCAGTTGATAAACTGGGCATTAGCCCAAAGGAAGATGGTTGGCACAGCAATCAACCCGTGACAGGAGCGGACCTTGAGCCTTTACCGCTGTATGACGCTGAAGGTATCAAGTCACCAGATGCGACTCATGTAAGTTGTCCAACATGCCATAATCCGCATAACTGGAACGTCAAAGAGAAGTTCAAGGGTGACCCGAAAAAGGTTGAGGGTGATGGTCAGTCAAGTTTTTTGCGGATCGCACAGGGAACGAATAGTGCTCTATGCATCAATTGTCATGTGGATAAACGCTCAGTATTGCAATCTAAACACAGTTTGATCGGGAATAAGGAACGAAAAAAACTTCAGCAGAGCCCGACGATCAAGGTCGGTCTGGACCAGGGTGCATGTGGCTCCTGCCATCGGGCACACAATGGGCGTGGGGCTGTCATGTCGCCGATCGAAAGCAGGAATAATCAAAGTTATATACAGTCTATCTGTACAACCTGCCATGACAAAGGTGGTATAGCAGAAGAGAAAACAACGGGTAAACATAGTCACCCTCTCCTACGTAACCTATCGAAGGTTGGTGATAAAACATCATTGCCGCTATTCAATAAAACGGGTCAACGGCACCCAAGAGGGAGAGTGGACTGTGCAACCTGTCACAACCCCCATCAGTGGGACCCGGCCAAACCATTGAGTACTGCAGGCAGAAACAAGGAGGTAGATGGAGACAGCCGAACCAGTTTTCTTCGACTGCCTGCTGCCCCGGGATCTGACTTGTGCGTTGACTGTCATCGCAATAAACGTCCTGTGAGGGGTACTGACCATGATTTGCGTGTCACAGCAAAGAATGCTGTAAATCATCAGGGACGGAATGTGACTCAATCCGGTGTGTGCGGCCAATGCCATAGTGTACATAACGCGAATTCCAGACTTGCACTGTGGGCAAGAAAGACAGCTTCAGATATGGATCCACAGATGGCGCTGTGTCTGAGTTGTCACTCAGTAGGCGCCGCTGCCGAGTCAAAGATACCAGATCAGGTCATGCGTCCTCATGGCATACTGCTTTGGTCAAATCAGTTACGTGTCGACAACCAGCAACGTCACAGTTTACCGGATATCCCGGTTTTTGACCGAAATGGCAACCGGACGAGAGTGGGTAGAATTCGCTGTGCCAGTTGCCATAATCCTCATGTCTGGGATGCGGACAGACCTCGTGAGGGTCGGGGCAGTAATATAGAAGGGGATGTGACGAATAGTTTTCTTCGTAACGCCTCCAGCAGTCAGATAGTCTGTGCGGATTGTCATGGGGCTGATGCCATATACCGTTATAAGTACTTTCATGGAGAAACCTCTCGTAAGCCGCATGGTTTGTATAGATAGGTATACATCCTCTCAATTTGTTCAATGTCAGAACAAACTAATCGTACGGCAGTGTAATGTTGGAATTTACGTATGCAGGTAAGTTAGAACAGTTACTGACTCATTATTTGATGTATGAAACAATGAAGCGGTATCGTCGAATTATTTAATTCAGCTGAAAGAGTGATAGTGTATGAAAATAATATTTATTTTTCTTTTAACTGTCATGATGCAGATTTTACTGGCAGGCGAAATCCCTGCAGGTCATCCATCTGTGAAAGATGTATTAGATGCAAAAGGTGAGACTCCTGGCAATAAGCCGGCGCTTCCTCTAAATGTTGGAATTGTTGTCAACACTATACATAGTAATAATTACACATATATCGAACTGAAAAATGAGCAGAAAAATATCTGGTTGGCAGCCCCGAAAGTTGAATTAGCGGACAATACCAGAATAAGGTATGGAAGAGGGATTACCATGGTTAATTTCTATAGTAATGGGTTAAAGAGGGAGTTTCCTGAGATCTATTTTGTGGAAAGGGTGGAGATTGCAGAGTAGCATCAATAAAATGTTTCCAACTACGTGCCATTTAGATTATTTAAAAAAGCATATTAAAATCAATTGGAAAACATAATTTTTGTGTTTATAAAATTTGCCTTGCTGCAAGTGTAAGGTTAAGTCTAAATCAACTGCAATATGAAAATTACAATCCAAATCGAATCTATTATTTAAGAATAATATCTGTATCCTTACCACATAAAATCAAAATATTAGGTTTTGTTAATCCCTGTCAAGCAGCACTAACGCATAGTATTAGAGATCTCCATTTCATAAAAATATATTTAGCTAGCTATTGCCCAGGAATGGATGCCGGACTGGATGATGGGAAGAAAATAATTCTCATAAGGAGTTAGCAGTCTGCCTCATAATATCAATTCAGGATTACCGATTCTTGGTAATCTAAAGCCTCATAATATCCAATATTAACAGTCGGTTGTATTTACTTATCGCTGCATATTTCTGATCCGAATCAGAATATGCCTGTTGAATTGTGGCGTGGAAAATTTAATTATCAGTCTAAAGAATTTATAGATTAATCCGATAATCCATTCGTGTGTTTATGGAATCTTTAAAAGTCAAATAAAAGTTGTTCAAAAAACAAACGATTGTCTTTTATTGAAATTAAAAAATTGATGGTTCCCTCGGATAAAGTCATGAATATTTATTAAAAGTAAGATGGCAAAGTTTTACATGTTATTATTTTTGATATGTTTTTCAAATGAAGTGCTGGCAGCAAAATATTCGGATGCATTTAAGGAATTTATTCTTGGCGTTGATCAGCAAGGCGGGATGGAGGCTCTGAAGCCAGTAGCGAAACTTCCCGATATGAGTCGTTCGATAACATGTATGGAGTGCCATGATGGGAGCCAGGCGCGTGGAGTGTCATTGAAACACTCTGAAACCCCCATGAAATTTACAGGGCACGGATCTGTTAATCATCCAGTTGGTATGAAATACGATTATTACGCAAAAAATAATCCAGTGGTTTTTGTATCATTGGAAAGATTGGATAAAAGAATCATACTGGAGGATGGGGAAGTTACTTGCATCTCTTGTCATGCACTGAAAAATACGTTATCGGACGAAAGTGACAATTTTATCAAAACAAGTGTGTTTCCAAGGGAGGAGTATGCTACATCGTATTGTACTGCAAACAATAAAAAACTCACAACCGAGTCGAATATAACTACACTATGCCTCTCATGTCATGCAATGTGACCGGATCTATGCAGAAACATCCTAAAAAGAAATTCAATAAAATTTCTCGGTTACTTTAACACTATCTACATAAGCCGCCTTAACAGGCACTGTCTTTTCTGGCCGTAGTCTCCGTTTTATGCGGTCAGGAAGGCTTTCTGTTTGACGTTATCAAAGTGAAAAACCATTATTATTCGCAATAATTATTCAGTGAATTTATTCTATGTGCGTTTAAAAGATTATATTCAAAACAGGTTGATTCAGGGTCAGCACCTGCTTGCCCTGGCTTATGACAATTAGGGACATCAGATAACGGTGACGCAGTATGCCCTGCTTACATAAATTAAATCAGTTATCATCAGTTGCGTTTCGGGTTGTTTGCCGGTTGTAGTTACCTATGTTTCACTTGGCGATATCAACCTGATTCGCAACTCACAGTAAATCTTAAAGCAAGATAGATTTAAATCATTAATCGACAAATATGGAGTTTTTAAAAAATGAGAATATTACACACAATGCTAAGGGTGGGAGACTTGCAGAAATCAATAAAGTTTTACACCGAAATCCTCGGCATGAGTCTCCTCCGCCAAAAGGATTATCCTGATGGTAAGTTCACCCTGGCATTTTTAGGTTATGGTCCGGAAAGCGACAATTCAGCGATTGAACTCACGTATAATTGGGATACTGACAGATATGATCGAGGCACAGGCTATGGGCACATTGCCATCGAAGTGGATGATGTATACAAGGCCACTGAAAATATTAAAAATAGAGGTGGGAATATCATTCGTGACGCAGGTCCGATGAATGCAGGAACTACTGTCATCGCATTCGTATCAGATCCTGATGGTTATGAAATTGAGCTTATTGGCAGGAAAATATGAAATCCCGCCGGTATGGTGCATCTTCTAAATGGTTCGGCGACTTCTGAACCTTCTCGGCCTTGAAACGTTCACCAGCGTACATCTTTTTCAAACGCCGGTTTTCTTCCTCAAGCTCCTTCATCCGCTTCACCATCGAGGCATCCATACCGTCGAATCTAGCCCGCCATTTATAGAATGTGGCACTGCTCATGCCATGTTCCCGGCATAGTGCTGTCACTGGGGTTGCTGACTCGGCCTGCTTCAGGATCGCCAGGATCTGGCTGTCGCTGTATCGTGATTATTTCATGCAGAATCTCCTCTTGCGTCACCATGAGAAAATTCTACTTCTGGTGTCAGCTAGTTTTCGGGGTGATTACCATCCGCTCAAACCCCATTCTGGTTACGTGATTTGTATAAGGTAAGTGAATTAGAATACACTAATAGGTTCTCGGTCTCATGGGCAAAGAATAATTTCATAGGGGGTAATGAAGTGGCAGGCGGAAAACCGGACTCAACACCTTTTTGGGCGCTGTTTCTACCGTTCCTGAGCTGGATCGGCGAATTGAAGGATAAAGAGACGCTAAGGGCGGATCTCATTGCCGGCGTGACCGTGGCCCTGGTGCTCGTGCCCCAGTCCATGGCCTACGCACAGCTTGCTGGACTTCCTGTCTATTACGGTCTGTATGCCTCTTTCCTGCCGCCTATGGTGGCAGCATTGTTCGGTTCCTCACGACAGCTCGCCACCGGCCCCGTGGCGGTAGTATCCCTGATGACAGCTGCAGCACTGGAGCCTCTCGCGGCTGGCAGTCCCGAGGGATATCTAGCATATGCAGTGCTGCTGGCCTTTATGGTCGGTGCCTTCCAACTCTTTCTCGGCGTGTTCCGCCTGGGTGTGCTGGTAGACTTCCTTTCCCATCCGGTGGTCATAGGCTTCACCAATGCCGGCGCCCTGATCATCGCAACCTCCCAGCTGAGTAAGTTATTCGGTGTCAGCGTCGAGAAGGCGGAACACCACTATGAGACGGTTATGCGGGTGGTGGAGGCTGCACTGCAGCACACTCACATGCCTACCCTGTGGATGGGGCTGTTGTCTATCGGTTTATTATTCGGCCTGAAGAAATACCTGCCAAAGGTCCCCAATGTACTGGTCGCAGTTGTGGTGACCACCTTGCTGTCCTGGTACACGGGATTTCATGAGGCGGGTGGCTCAGTGGTGGGAGAAATACCCGATGGTTTACCCGGGTTGGCTTTTCCGGTATTCGACTTGGATGTGATCAAGCAGTTGGTTACTACGGCGATTACCATCTCTCTTATTGGCTTCATGGAGGCGATCTCCATCGCCAAGGCCATGGCGGCTCGAACCCGCCAGCGCCTGGATGCCAACCAGGAGTTGATAGGCCAGGGGCTGTCCAACATGGTATCTGGCTGCTTTAGTGGTTACCCCGGCTCCGGCTCTTTCTCCCGTTCGGCAGTAAACATCAATGCTGGCGCCATGACCGGAGCCTCCTCGGTCGTAACCGGCGCGGTAGTGGGCATCACTCTGCTGTGGTTGACCCCCTTGTTGTACCACCTGCCTCAGGCCACTCTGGCGGCAGTAATTGTCATGGCGGTAATCAACCTGATCAAGTTCAAGCCCATTGTGCACGCCTGGAAGGCGCAGCCCCACGATGGTGTTGTCTCGGTAGTGACTTTCCTGCTGACCCTGGCGATGGCCCCGCATCTGGATAAGGGCATTATTGTGGGTGTCGCTCTCTCTATCGGTCTGTTCTTATACCGTTCGATGCGGCCACGTGTCGCCGTTGTGTCCCGCTACAAAGATGGCACGATGCGCGACATCACTGTGCATCCGCTGCCAACCAGCCCGAAGATCTCGATCATGCGCTTCGACGGTTCGCTCTATTTCGCCAACGCCGGCTATTTCGAGACAAAGGTGCTGGAGGTGGTGGCGGCCAATCCCGAATTGCGTTATATCATCATCGATGCTTCAGGCATTAATCAGTTAGACGCCACAGGTGAAGAGGTGCTCTATCACCTGACCTCCCGCCTGCGGACCAACGGGGTTGATCTGCTGGTGGCGCAGATGAAGAAGCAGTTCATGGACACCCTGCGACGCACCAGTATTATTGACAAATTCGGCGAGGACCATTTCTTCTCCCGTGTGGAACTGGCGCTGGAGTTTGCATGGGACAAGTTGGCTCCCGAGTACGATCGCAACAGCTGTCCATTGCGTAATCCGAACCTCTGATCCGGATCGGCGGACGCCGTTTGGCGTCCTTGATCTCGCGGCCCATGGAAGGACTGATAAACTCAGACCTTCCATGGGAAGCTGAATCCAGTGATTAGAAGGCTATACGCTTAGAGTCCTTTCCCTCAAGTTCATTCTATTGGTAACTCCTGGTCATCTGGGTATTGATATAATGAATTCTGTTAGTGATGCAAAACCCATCCGAGCGTGCAACCGATTCATGATTTCCCAGCGCCTGGGCTGGGTTGACTCGAAACTAGGTAGTCAGACCCGCAAGCTAATCATTACAAGGCTCAGCTGAGTCTCCTGGGCTTGTCGGGAGTTGCCGTGCTTACTTCCTCAAAACGCCCCTGTCCTGTAGCCTCCCACCGACAGAGCCTCACCCCCTTAACGGTCTGGCCAGGAATTTGCCCACAGAGGATTGGGTTCCGGAGACTGAGGGGGGTATGAGGGTACAGGATAGCCATCATATGGATATGGATAAGGGCTTGACGGCTGTGACGGATTGCGCTTCATCTGGCCATAATTGCCACTCCAGCGTTTCACCTTCTTATTTTTATTCAGTGGCCTGAATTGATAATTGCTTTCGGGTTGCTGAAGTACGCCGTATCCCGGTTGATTCTGGAATGTCGGGTCAGGTGTTGTGGTGGAATAGCCTTGACTCTGAGGGGGGGCATATGACGGTGTATATTGATACTGACTTACGGTCTTGTCACCAGATGGACGAAAACCTAAACCATCCGGGTAGGAATACTGGCTGTTGCTGTACCTGTCTGACGTGGTGTAACCCGATGAGTAGTTGCCGTAGATATCAACAGGTGGTTGATATCCTCCAGATGCATCCCATGCAGGAGGATTGCGCGGCTCGGACTGCCGACTGGGAGGCGGTGAAACAGCCTGCTGATCGACCTGTTGAGCGGATTGGTCAGGTTCTTGCTGATCGTCACCACCCCAGAAGTAAATCAATACAGCGATGACAAGGACTAGAATTGGCCATATTCTGTAGTTAGACATAAGAACCGGGAAAACCTTCTGGATATTGCAGCTTGTTGAGATACTTTGATTATAGGCTAATTTGATAGTTCCTTCCCAGGGGCGGATCGTTTCTTGCATTAAAATTTCTGCGGTAAACTATTTGAGATGCGTTATTTCGAAAATTCCTATGCTCTGCGCAGATACCCAGGAAGAGAGTTGGCAGCATTCTCGGAATTAACAATTGTCGATAGCGACGCTTAGAACCGTCCCAATTTAGAATCCTGTAAAGCAACAGTGGGTAGCCCTGTTATTGTTCAGGCCAGCTTTTTGACCCGCATGACACACTCATCAGCGCCGTCATGCATACATTGGGTCTCTTTGATATCAAATTTCTCGTCGAATCTCTCTCCCAGGCCACGGATTATCCCCCTGACTACCGGGCAGAGTTTTCTGTGTGATTGGTAATGGACAATCAACACATCGGATGATTCTCTGTGGGCCGAGAGTCTGGGCGGTTTTCGATTTTTGTTGTGCTCATGAATGACATCATGGATGCTGCCGCCGGCCACTTCGATGACATCAAAGGTGGTCATGTTCTTATTTTTGATATACATGTGGTAGAAGGTGAGCAGGCGGGGGCCGACGAACGAGCCAAAGTCCTCCAGCAGGTCGGGAATAGGAGCATTCAGCGCCGTTGAGGCGGTCTGCACCAGATTCAATATCTCTTCGTCAGCATAATCCTTTACAGGGAAGTACATCTTGTACTTATAGCCTTGAGCTTTGATTAAGGCGTCCCAGGTTTCTCGGCCACCATGCCGCTCGATGACGTATTCTTGCAGAAAATGAAAAATTACACCGTACAAAATTGATTCTCCCGTCAGGGGTGGATTCCAGAGACTACTGTTGCAGCTTTAAATCTATTGCTTCAGGCAAACACCAGTATAAAAGTGTGAGTGTAATCAAGATTATAGAACAACATCATCCAGGCCATGAGTAGCAAATCTCAATGCATGAAATATAACATCACGCTCCGAAAGTGGCATCAGTCTTAGATTGATGATCAGCTTTTGATAAAACGGCATGTATGAATTAGCCGTGGCATGGCTTCCAGGTTTATATGAATAATTGAAACTAATCCTCATATATTATGAGGAATTTTGTTAATATTTTCCGCACAAAACTTGAAAAATTATTACTAGAACGCGAGGAGTTTATTATGAGTAGTTTGTATGAACGTCTGGGTGGCGAAGCTGCCGTGGATGCGGCGGTGGATATCTTCTATCGTAAGGTGTTGTCTGATGACCGTGTAAACGAGTTTTTCGATGACGTGGATATCGAAGGGCAAGCGGCCAAACAGAAGGGTTTTCTAACCATGGTGTTTGGAGGGCCCAATAACTATACCGGCAAGGATATGCGGGAGGGTCACAAGCATCTTGTCGCGCGCGGGCTCAATGACAACCATGTGGATGCAATCATTGAACTGCTGGGTAGTACGCTGAAGGAACTCGGCGTCAACGATACCGACATTGCTGAAGTAGCGGGAATTGCGGAATCGGTACGTGATGACGTCTTGAATCGCTGATGCCGACGATACGTTTTAGCGGGCAGACCCTGCCGATCAAGGAGGGTCAGTCTGTACTTGAGACTCTGCTCTCCGCCAACTGTGCGGTGCCCAACAGCTGCCATGCTGGTGTCTGCCAGTCCTGTCTGATGCAGTTGGTGGATGGGCAGGTCAATGCAGACGCCCAAAAGGGCTTGAAGGAGAGCTGGCTGGCTCAGGGATTGTTTCTGGCCTGCCAGTGCCATCCCGACCAGGACATTGAGATAAAACTGCCTGTCATGGATGAACTGCGCGTTAATTGCCTGGTTACTGGACATAGCCGACTGCAGGCTGGGATAGCGGTGATTCGCTTGCAACCTTATGAAAGTCTTGAATATCATCCTGGACAGCATGTTACGCTATGGCGGGATGAGTTGCTCGGTCGCAGCTACTCCCTGGCCAGCGTGCCCGCAATAGATGCCGGCGAGTTGGAATTCCATATCAAGCGGCAGCCTCAGGGCAGCCTGAGTCCCTGGTTATATGAAGATCTCCAGGTGGGGGATTATCTGCAGCTTCAGGGGCCCGGTGGTGAATGTTTTTATACCGCAAGCAACCCACAGCAGAATCTGTTGCTGGCCGGCACTGGAACCGGTCTGGCGCCACTCTACGGCATTTTGCGGGATGCCCTGCAGCAGGGTCACTGCGGGGAGATACATCTCTATCATGGAGCGGTGCATGCTGAAGGTCTTTATCTCCATGAGTCCCTGAAGCAATTGGCGCAGCTTCATCCCAATCTGCACTACCATCCCTGTACACTTCTTGATGAAGCCGGGCGGGAGAGTCTGATACGGGTTGGAAATCTGGCTGACCTGCTGCGTCAGGACTGGAGCAGCCTGCAAGGTTGGCGGGTCTATCTGTGCGGTGACGAGCAGTTTGTTATTCCTCAGCGCAAGCAGTGCTATCTTGCCGGTGCGAGGCTTCAGGAGATCTATGCGGACGCCTTTATCAACTCCTAGCCTTTTGTGGTATGAAAACTCATAGCCCCGGATGAGGTGCAAAGCGTCCATCGGCAGCGAGCACGATCCGAAAGTGTCCCGACCATTCGCCAGGGCTGGGTGATTGCAGCAGATCGACTATCACGCTGTTTCTCAGTTTCGGATCCTGAATGCTGTTGAGGATAAAGTCCTTGCTGTTCAATGGTTCTCCCGCCACATACATCTGGGTCACCAGGGGCTCGAATCCGGGTCCGCTGATGGCGAAATGGATATGCGGTGTGCGCCCCGGATAAGCTACCGGACGAATAGTGCGAAATCGATATCTGCCGTCAGCTCCGCACTGGTACTGCCCATGGCCCTGAAAATTCGGGTCAAGGGCGGCCAGGTTGCTGTCTCTGGGGTGGCGATAACGCCCATTGGCGTCACACTGCCAGATCTCCACCCGGGCGTCAGCAATGGGTTTTTCATCGATATCCACCACATCCCCGGTTAGGTGCGTGATTTCACCCTTGGCCAGCTGCTTGGAAATGCCCATCTGAAGCAGGTCATTGTCATCATCCAATGGCAGATCCAGCGGGTAGAATGGGCCGCTGGTCTGGGCTGGTGTCGGGGTGAGCCGGCCCTTGCATTGCAACGGAAAAGGCCAGAAGGATAAGGCGGCGCCCGCAACCCCAGCGGTTAAAAGTCTACGGCGAATAAGGTCAGTATTCATGAGTTCGGATTGCCTGGCTGTTCAGCTGACTCGGTATCTAATAGGGCGCTCGATGATTCTGCATTCTGATACTGCTTCATTAGAGCATTGCGAGATTAGTTTGTTCAACTCTGTTTCAGCTGCATGGGATGCCATCAGGAAGGGGAGGTTCACGGAGACCAGCAGTCGCTCGATTCCCATCTGGACAACCCGAAGACCAGCTGTGCCCAGTCGGGTTGCCACGAGCGCGAAATTGAGATCGGGGATGGAAAGAAATCCAGGGGCGGCACCTGCAGAGGCGACCATGGCGAGCGCAATGAACGCTGCGAAACCTTCCACGAGCAGCACATGAAGGATGTGGGCTGCACCTCCTGCCATGTGGTGGAGAACACCAGCTGCAACAGCTGCCACTTCGACAGCGAGTTCGACCATAGAAAACGCTTCTATCGGCAGATTCAGGCCAAGGGCTTCAAGTTTCTGATGAACTTCAAGGACATTCAGGATCCAGAGGTTACCAAGGTTCGCACCGCCACCTATCAGTCATTGACCGTAGGAGCCGTCTGTGAAGACGGAGAGTGCGAAACTGAGAGGGCCCAGACCTTCGTGGTGTTCGCCCTCTACGCCTCTCACTCCGTAACCAGAGGCGAAGAGCTGGTGTCTCGTCATAGAAACGGATGACGGTGGTTACGAAGGCAACCCGGCCCTGGTCCAGTATCTAGCCGAGGTGACGGTGACTACCATCACCTGGAATCCGGACACAAGCCTGCTGGAAGGGCCGGCCGGCATCATTCCGCTGCCCCATGACTGGGCGCCGCAGGTCGGAGGATCCCTGGCGATGGACTTTGTCTATTACCTGGGCAAGCACCTCGGGCCCTGTGACCAAGAACCCGGCAAGGGTATAGCGGGCCTTCCTGAAGACTGGGCCGGATCAAGGTCATATATCCTGAGGCACGCCTTTGTCGGAGGAGCAGATTCAACGCATGATTCTCTCAGGCGATGACAACGACAGAGCGTGAGGATGAGGAAGACGACGTCGAAGAGTAGCGTGGTGGTAGAGACTGATTTTCAGCGTGTTTTCTGACGCATGAAGACGAGTGACACCGGCCTTTGGCAACCACAGGAATGTAAGGGGCGAACGATCGCCCCTTTTCTTTTTTCATCATCAACTGGATTGATGAAGGCTGACTGGATATATTCGTACATTAGCTTATCCTTATCCGGGTTTTTTCCTGTCTGGCATGGGCGTAGAATCCACACTTATCATCAGTGCTTGAAATGGAGCATCCTGGCCCCATTTGGTATTGAAACCCATTTCAGATTAAGAGGTGTCAGATGGACGTATTGGATCGAATTCGAGAGCAGGTGGAGGGTAATCCGGTGGTTCTCTATATGAAAGGAACGCCCCAGTTTCCCCAATGCGGCTTCTCCTCCCGCACGGCGGCGGCGCTGCAGGATTGTGGCGTGCCCTTTGCCTATGTGAATGTGCTGCAGGATCCCGAGATCTTCGAGAATCTGCCCCGTTATGCGGATTGGCCCACTTTTCCGCAACTCTACATCAAGGGTGAGCTGGTAGGTGGATGTGATATCACTTTAGAGCTTCACCAGAAAGGTGAGCTGCAAAAGATGGTGAAAGAGGCCGCTGAGGAGTCTGAAGGCGACAAGCAAGCCTGATGCCGGCCAAGTGGGATACTCGCTTTCTGGGACTGGCGGCGCATATTTCCGCCTGGAGCAAGGATCCTTCCTCCCAGGTCGGGGCGGTTATCACGGATGGCAACCGTATCGTCTCCCTGGGTTATAACGGGTTTGCGACAGGCGTTGAAGACAAACCTGAGCGGCTCAGCAATCGTGACTGCAAGCTGAACCTCACTATTCACGCGGAAGAGAATGCGATGATCTTCGCCAAGCGGGATCTGACCGACTGCACCGTCTATGTGACTCATCCACCCTGTCCTCGTTGCGCATCGAAACTGATCCAGGAGGAGGTCGCGCGGGTGGTCTATATATCACCCAGTGAGGATTTCCTGTCACGCTGGGAGGATGACCTGAAGCTGTCACATGAGATGTATCAGGAAGCGGGGATCGAGGTGAACGCTTATAAACTGGAGCAGGTCGATATCGACAATGCGCAGTTTACCATTGCCCCTGGCGGTTTGTTCAAAAAGGTGATGGGCCGCCTGTTGGGCGGCTGAACGGCCCCGTCCCGACGGGTTGGCCCTCCTCATAGTGTTAACAGGCCCTAAGTCAGCAGTAATCTGCCCAGTTCCGCGGGGATGATTACCGCGCCATAGACGGCGAGGCCACACAGACCCAGGCCAGTTGCTACGGCCGCCCATCCCCTGGCAATTGCTCTATTACCGGCTTCAGTTTTCAACGTTTTGATTATCCATGTGCCTGGCGGAGGAAACTCCCCTGTTTTGATGATCCGGTAGCCAAAGTAGGTGATGGTCAGGCCCAGCGGAACCAGAGGCCAGAAGATTATCGAAAGGATGAGTTGAATGCGCTCGATCCGTTCCTGATCAGGCAGGCCCTGCAGCACGCTGTCGAATCTCAGGAGCTCGAAACTATCGAGGGTGATGAAAATAACGCCGGAGGCAAGCAGAATGTATAGCAGACGACGGCGCGCTCCGGGATCACTGTTAAGCGGGTCTGACATGCGGGCAGCAGCGGTTATGCTCCATCACTGAACTGCATCAGTTCCATGGAGTATTGATCTGACTTGCGCTTGCGCTCAATCTTGACCGGCAGATAGTCGAGTTCGGGAGCAAACCAGATGGTGTAGTCAGTAGCGTGACCGGTCTTGTAGCGTGTTACCTTCAGGCATTTCAGTCTACCGAATGGAAGGGAGATGAATTCACTGCCTACCACTGAGTAGTGATAAGTTTTGATGCGGCCGCCATCCGCGATTGGATAACTTGCTGTCTTAGCCCCCGCAGACAGTTCAAGACGCAGCGCCAGTTGCTGACTGAATTTATCATGCATGCCTGGACTGAGCTTTTGCGACCAGCGGGTGCCCTTGCTCTCGGTCCAGACCTTGTCTGTCTTCCAGTCGAACTCGATGAAGGTCCTTTTTTTCACCTCACCGTTGCCTTGGCGGTATTCATAGGTGAGCGGCACGATCTGCTGATCGAGATACCGACCCTTGCTCGTTTCACGAACTTGGTCTGAGATAAACCACTCGATTAATGCGCCAGGTTTGGTATGTCCAGTGTAGCTGTAGTGACCATCGGGTGTGAGATCCAGCTGCAGGTCGAGAGTGCCAAGGGTTACGCTATTCCGGATCACCTGAAATTTTGCTGTGAAGGGTTTTAAATCGAGGCTTTGAGCGCCAGCCTGCAGCGCAATCATTCCTAACCCAATGATTATTAATGGATAAGAGAGGATTCTGCTCCAGGCCATATCTGGTTACCCAATAACCTGGTCGGGTTGAAATACAATGGGTTGATCCCGTTGTATGCCGTCCAGTGAGACAGTACCCTGTTGGCTGAGTGCAAGACGTCCCGTGGCAAACCAGTCAATCGCCAGAGGATAGATCTGATGTTCGCGCTCGAGTACGCGGGCCGCCAGCCGTTCTGCGTCATCATCGGGCAGTACGGCAACCCGGGCCTGCACGATCAAGGGACCGCCATCCAGTTCTTCAGTGACAAAATGCACGCTTGCGCCATGTGTTTTCTCCCCGGCATCCAAGGCGCGCTGATGGGTATGCAGGCCCCTGAATTTGGGTAACAGGGAGGGGTGGATATTAAACAGTCGCCCTGCGTAGTGGCGTACGAAATTAGGTGTCAGGATGCGCATGAAGCCTGCGAGTACGACCAGTTCCGGCTGGTAATTGTCGATCAGGGACAGGAGTGCGGCATCATAGTCTTCGCGCGCGGTATAATCCTTGTGATCCAGCACCCGGGTGGTGATTCCGGCCCGCTCGGCCCTCTGCAGGCCGTATACCCCGGGACGATTACTGATCACGGCGCGGATATCGACGGGAAGTCCGTTGCTGGCGGCATCGATAATTGCCTGCAGGTTACTGCCGCTGCCTGAGATCAATGCCACCAGCGGCAGTTTTTTTCGCTCAGTCATGCCAGTTTGCCGCTGACCTCAACGCTGGGTTCTGCGTTTTCTGAAGGTTCGACCCGTCCCAGGCGCCAAGCCGATTCTCCAGCTGCATTGAGCTGCGCCAGACATTTTTCGGCATCCTCATCTGCCACGCAGGCGACCATCCCGACGCCACAGTTAAAGGTGCGCAACATTTCAGTATTTGCCACATTGCCCTGTTGCTGAAGCCAGTTAAAGACCTCCGGCAGTTGCCAGGAATCGCTGTCGATTAATGCTTTACAACCGCTGGGGAGCACCCTGGGAATGTTTTCCAGCAGGCCTCCGCCGGTGATATGGGCCAAGGCATGTATTTCAATCTGTTCCAGCAATGCCAACAGCGGCTTTACATAGATACGGGTCGGCGCCAGCAGTGCCTCTCCCAGGGTTTTGTCTGTCATTGGCTGGGAGAGATCCGCCTGGCTCACTTCCAGAATTTTACGGATCAGGGAGTAGCCGTTGGAGTGGGGACCGGACGAAGCAAGACCGATCAGTGCATCACCGATCTGCACCTTTTCCGGCTGGATCAGTTTGTCTTTTTCTGCGATTCCGACACAGAATCCTGCCAGATCGTAGTCACCCTTGGCATACATGCCGGGCATCTCTGCCGTCTCACCACCGGTGAGCGCCGCTCCGGCCAGCTTGCAGCCCTGGGCAATGCCTTTTATCACATCAGTGGCAACTGCCACATCCAGCTGGCCGGTTGCGTAATAGTCGAGGAAAAAAAGTGGCTCGGCACCCGCCACCACGATGTCATTTACGCACATGGCGACCAGGTCGATGCCGATCGTGTCGTGCCGATTCAGTTCCAACGCCAGTTTGAGTTTAGTTCCCACCCCATCCGTGCCGGATACCAGAACGGGTTGCCGGTATCGATCCAGCGGCAGTTCGAAGAGGGCGCCAAACCCTCCGAGTCCGGTCAGTACTCCGGGCCTGAAAGTCTCCTGAACGATCGGTTTGATCTGTTCGATAAGCTGATTTCCGGCGTCGATATCGACACCGGCATCCCGGTAACTGAGTTGGTCGTCGCGACTGGATCTGTTCTTGTAATCCACAGAAAAAAACTCCGGAGTGGGACAAAAGAAAGTGGGATTTTAACAGAAGTTATGCAGAGCGGTGAGAAGGGAATATAGTCGCCTTGATTGCGGCATGCCAAGTGTGTTTTAGACAGGCTGCCCGGTGCCGCGCTAGAATTTCCCCCTGTTTTCTCTAACTAAGCTGTAATTTATGACTGAAAAAAGATTATTCGCCAGCGGTCTGATCGCGCTGTTTCTTGCGTTTCAGTACTCAGGTGGCGCATTGGCGGAGCATGTGGCTGATCTATATGTGACTGAAATTCCTGTCACTGGGCAGGGGTCAGAAGCGCGCTCGGCCGCCATTGAAAAGGCGCTTGAAAAGGTTGTTGTGAAGGTCTCTGGTAATCGCAAGTTCTCCGGGCAGGGCGGAGTGAGAAAGATTGTAGGCCGGGCGAACAGCTATGTGCAGCAGTATAGTTATCAGATGCTGAAAACGAGAGGAAATGCAGCGAACAACGCTGCTGGAGAAGCGGCCGGCCCGGACCGTCTGTTACGGGTCCGCTTTGACGAGCAGGCGGTAAACCGCCAACTTCGACAGCATGGAATTCCGGTCTGGGGGAGTTCCCGACCCTCGACCCTGGTCTGGCTGGGCATTGAGCAAGGGGGGCGTCGCACACTCTATCAGCCTGAACTCGAACAGGGGTTGCGAGCTGCGCTGGAGTGGACCGCCAGTGAGCGGGGCTTGCCGATCCTATTTCCATTAATGGATGTTGAGGACAGCTCGAATCTGCAGGTGAGTGATCTGTGGGGCTCCTTTGAAGAGACGATCCGGCATGCATCAGACCGCTATCTGCCTGATGTGATTCTGGTCGGCCGTATCCGGGAACGAGGCGCAAACGATTGGACTGCTGACTGGAGCTTGTACCAGCCGGGCGAGGTCAGCAACTGGCAGACTCGGTCTTCCAATAAACAGAGTGTGGCCGCGGAGGGCCTGGAGGCAAGCGTGGATAGGCTGGCTTTAAGGTTTGCACCGCGCCATGTGGAACAGGGTGCTACCAGTCTCAGGATCAGGGTTTCAGGACTGAATAATCTAGCGGACTTCAGCATGGTGAAGGATTACCTGCAGTCCCTGGGGCTGATTGAACAACTGGATCTGCTGGCGGCTTATCCCGAGAGTATCAGTTTTATTGCTCAGGTGCAGGGAGGCAGGGATGCATTGGAGAAAGGCATCATGCTGGGTGGGGTGCTGGAGGCGGTTGTCCCATCTGACGAGGTGGTGAGTGCGGATGCAACGTCCCCCGCAGACATGGACGCCGAGAGCCTGGATTTTCGGTTACGCTAGTGAAAGTCAGCGATATCCCCAATCTGATCAGTTTTCTGCGCATCCTGTTGACGTTGCCTATCGTCTGGTTGTTGTTCGAGCATGAATTTACTTATGCGCTGATGCTGTTCGCCCTGGCGGGCTTTTCCGATGGATTGGATGGCTATCTCGCGAAACGCTTCAACTGGCAGAGCCGGCTGGGAGGGCTGCTCGACCCCTTGGCGGACAAGGCGCTGCTGATGAGTTCCTTCCTGGTACTGGGCGGCTTGGGTCTGATCCCCATCTGGCTGGTGATTTTACTGATCTCACGTGATCTGCTGATCGTGGGCGGGGCGCTCTACTACAACTTCAATATTGAGGAACTGGATGCGATTCCGAGCATGATCAGTAAGCTGAACACCCTGCTGCAGATTCTGTTGGTGCTGCTGGTGGTGACGGATGCTGGTCCCTACCCAATGCCGGACATAGCCATGAGTCTGCTGGTTTGGGCAACTCTGGCCACGACTGTTGCAAGCGGTGCTGATTATGTCTGGGTCTGGTCCCGCAAGGCGAAACAGAAGGGGCGTCGAGACTGAATTTTCCGCCGCTTCAGATCAGAATACATCCCGGGCATCGAATACAGGCCCATCCACGCAGACCCGCTTCATGGCCGGGCCTTGCGGCGTACTGACCTCTACCACGCAACCGGCGCAACCACCAACGGCGCAGGCCATGAACTCTTCCAGTGAGACCTGACAGGGCAGGTCGAACTCTGCCGCCAGCTGGGCTACCGCCTGCAGCATCGGGTGCGGGCCACAGGAAAAAACCTCTACCTGTCGCAACGCCTGTTCATCCAGAGAGTTGAGCCAGAGTCTCGCCAGATCGGTGACATAGCCCTGATAACAGCCGGGCAGGTTCTGCTGGCTGGCCAGCCGGCAGCCGACACCCCAATCATCGAGCAGGGGCATGCAGGCGATGACCCCCTCCGGCATGCCCGGGATCAGAATTCTGGAAGGTGTCATCGGAAAAGGGAAAGGTACTTCGGAGCCGAGAATAACAAAGGGTTGTTTGGTTTGGTCGCCACGCAGTGCATCCGCCAGGAAGATCATGGGCGGCATGCCTACACCGCCGCCAATCAGCAGCGGGCGAGAGTGATTCGTTGAAGGTTTGAAGGGGCGGCCAATGGGCCCCAGCAGACTGATCGTCTCCCCCGGTTTGCGCTGTGAGAGCAAATGCGTGCCGCTGCCGACCCGTTTGTAGAGCAGTTCGACCCAGCCTTCCCCGGCTGAGGCCCGCATGATGGATATCGGCCTGCGCATCGGCTGTAACGGATCACACTGCAGATGAACAAAACTGCCTGGCAGGGCGCGCATCGCACATTCCGGCGCCAGTAATTTCAGGATGAACTGCTCGCCGGCAAAGCCCTGGTGAGAGAAGATCTCGGCTTCTTCGAGGAAGATGGTGTCGCGATGGGGTTTGTTCATGGGTTTTGATGCTCAAGGGGTTTCCGGCTGAAAACGATTCGGCCTTGCAGCAGCGTGTAGTTGACGCGTCCAGGCAGTTCCCAACCATCGAAGGGTGTGTTCTTACCCTGACTGAGCAGGAGGCTCGCATCCAGGGTCCAGAAATCGTCCGGATTGAAGATGCAGATATCGGCCGGGGCGCCGACATTCAATCTGCCCAGCGGCAACCCGAGTATATCAGCCGGACCACAGGTCAGTCGGGCAATCGCATCGCTCAGGTCGATGACCCCTTCCTGGACCAGTTTGAGGGTCAGGGGCAACAGTGTCTCGAGTCCCGAAATGCCCGGTTCTGTATCGGGAAAAGGCGCTGCCTTGGCATCCGCTTCGTGAGGTTGATGGTCAGAGCAGATGGCGCTGATCACGCCTTTCTGCAGGGCGCGGCGCAGGCCATCACGGTCACTCGAGGTGCGTAATGGAGGCCTGACATGGGTGGTGCTGTCGAAATCGTCTATGTCCAGGTCAGTCAGAAAGAGCTGGTGGATGGCAACATCGGCAGAGACCGGCTGTTTATCATACCGGGCGCGGGACAGCATACGGGCGGCCCGATCCGTAGAGAGGGTTTGGAAATGAACCCTGGCGCCGGTCTGTTCCACCAGCGCCAGATAGGTGGCGACAACCACAGTCTCCGCTGCATGGGGGATGCCCGGCAGACCCAGACGATCAGCGACCCGGCCCTCATGCGCACAGCCCTGGTTAGCCAGGGAAGGGTCCTCCGGACGAATCATGGTGAGCAGATCAAAGGTGCTCGCATACTCCAGAGTGCGGCGTTGCACCAGGCTGTTGGCGAGAGGCTGATAGGCGTTGGAGACCGCTACGCAACCTGCTGACTTCAAGGCGGCCATTTCGCTGAGATGCAAGCCATCCAAAGCCTGGGTTCTGGCTGCCTGAGGGAGTAAACGGCAGAATCCAGCCTTTTTGGCCTTACTTTTGATTTGTCCTGCCACAGCAGGAGTGTCAATGATGGGGTGGGTATCCGGTGGGCAGCAGAGGGTGGTGATTCCAGCGCTGGACGCCGCCGCTGTTTCACTGGTAATGGTCGCTTTGTACTCGGCGCCAGGTTCCCGCAGATGGGCGCAGAGATCGATCAAACCCGGGCAGACTACCTGGCCGGTGGCGTCGATCTGCTCTGCCTCAAAGCCTCCCGGTGCTTCTCCGATGGCCGCGATTCGCCCCTTTGCAATATGGATGTCAATGATCTGATCGATGTTGTTTGCAGGATCGACCAGGCGGCCGTTAAGGATGCTTATTTGCTTCTTTTTCATCCGCTTATCCCTGTTGTTGCAGATTCTGACTGCCAATTACCATGGATATCACCGCCATCCGCACTGCTATACCGTAACTGACTTGTTGCAGAATGACTGATTTGGATCCGTCCGCCACCTGGGAATCCATCTCCACACCACGGTTGATCGGGCCCGGGTGCATCACTATCGCTTCTGAATCGGCTTTTGCCAGGCGTTCTTCAGTGAGGCCAAAAAGTTTGTAATATTCATGTTCACTGGGCAGCAGTGCGCCCTGCATGCGTTCCCGCTGCAGCCGCAGCATGATAATCACATCCACATCACGGATGCCTTTTTCCAGATCGTGGTAGACATGCACCCCCAGACTGCGCGCATCGGCAGGCAGCAGGGTTTTGGGCGCAACCACCCGGACTTCGCTAACGCCCAGGGTGTTGAGGGCCAGGATCTGTGAACGGGCTACCCGGGAGTGCAGGATGTCGCCCACGATGGCTACCCGCAGCCCCACGAATTCGCCTTTGTGACGCCGGATGGTGAACATGTCCAGCATCGCCTGGGTTGGATGGGCATGGCGGCCGTCACCGGCATTCATTACTCCCACCCCGATATCTGCATGCTGCGCGATGAAGTGAGCGGTGCCACTGGATGCATGGCGAACCACGAACATATCGACATGCATCGCCTCCAGGTTTCTCAGCGTATCCAAAAGTGTCTCACCTTTGGAAGTGGCGGAAGCGCTGATGTTCAGGTTTAGGACGTCGGCGGAGAGTCTTTTTGCTGCCAACTCGAAAGTGGTGCGGGTGCGGGTGCTGGTTTCAAAAAACAGGTTGGCGACTATCTTGCCTCGGCAGAGCGGCACTTTTTTTACTGTGCGCTCGGAAACTCCGGTAAATCCCTCTGTGGTATCGAGAATGTCGGTGAGCATCTCCCGCTTCAGCCCATCGATGGTGAGAAAGTGGAGAAGCCTTCCTTCTTTGTCCAGCTGTAGATTGGCGCTCGATTGTCGCATGACTAAGACTCGTCCTCAGCTTGTCTGGAACTGCGGTTGGATTTTGTTCCGATGACAAGCCCAAGCGGTTCGGGGCCGGTGAGCGTTATGTGTTGATTGGCTTCCAGGTTCGGTTTGATGCCCACGATGTCAGGCTGGATAGGCAGCTCCCGGCCGCTCCTTTCCACCAGGGTGGCGAGAATTATCGATGCAGGGCGACCATAGTCGAAGATTTCATTGAGGGCCGCGCGGATGGTTCTGCCGGTTTGCAGGACATCGTCGACGAGAATGATATGGCGATCATCCACCGGCGTAGGCAGAGTGGACGGGTGGACCTCAGGATTCATGCCGATGCGCGTAAAGTCATCTCGATAGAATGAGATGTCCAGTGTGCCGAGAGGTTCCTGCAGGCCGAGTTCTTCGTGTAGCATCTCGGCCAGCCAGACCCCTCCTGTGCGGATGCCGACTATGATGGGATCTTTGATGCCGCGCTGGTTCAACAGTGTCCATAGCTTGCCTGCCATGATATCAACCAGCGATTCCACTCCTTCGGCATTCATGAATTCTTTAGTCTGCATTTCTTTTGGTACTCAAGTTGTTGTTGGGAGTCAAGCCGCAGTTCTGTGCTCCGAATGAGGTTCGGACATCGCCACGCTCATCAGCGGCAATGCCAAACTCCACGAGCCGGATTTGAATGTCTGCACGAGTCAGTGCGCTGCTCTGGGAAATACCGTCAGATGGCTTGTACTGAAGACTGCTGTGCGTTCTGCCGCTCAATGGTTATTACGGCCTATGCTCATGACTCAATTAATTTACTGCATTCTGCATCTGGGTGTTCGGTTAACCAGGTTTCGATGATCAGTTTTGCTGCCACTGCATCATATGCCTCGACTTCTTTTACTTTGAGCCCCAGCCGGTTGCGGGCCTCAAGCGAAGTGTATCGTTCATCTGCAAGATGGACCTTCAGGTGGTAACGCCCTTCCAATTGCCGGGAAAACCGTAAAGCCGGGACAGTGGCGTCAGTCTCGCGGTCGTCTGCATCAAGCGGAAAACCAACGATCAGGGCATCCGGTTTCCACTCTTCTATCAGGCGACTGATGCGCTGCCAATCGGGTTTTTTGTTTACTGCACGCAGGGTCTCCAGCGCAGAGGCAGTTCCGGTAATAGTCTGCCCTACAGCAACCCCAATCTTGCGCGCGCCATAGTCAAATCCCAGCAAGGTTGCCATTCAGGCGTGACCCGCCTCGCTACTCAACAGATTCAGGTCCACTCCTAGCAGGTCAGCTGCGGCCTGCCAGCGTTCCTCACTGGCCCGGGTGAAGATTATATCACTCTCAGCCGGTCCGTTGAGCCAGGCATTTTGGGCTAACTCCTCTTCCAGTTGGCCGGCTCCCCAACCTGCATAGCCGAGGGTAACGAGAGAATGGGCGGGACCCTTCCCGGTAGCGATTGCCTGAAGTATATCCATTGATGTGGTGACGCTGATTTCCGCAGTCACCTGGAGTGTTGAATCCCATTCTGAATCGGAGCTGTGGAGCACGAATCCACGATCTCCTTGCACCGGACCCCCCAGGTAGACAGGGGTTTGTGCAATGCTTGCATCAGTAATTTGAATATTCAGCTGTTCGAAGATATCAGCAAGTTGCAGACCCATGACGCGGTTGATGACCAGCCCCATGGCTCCCTGTTCACTGTGTTCGCAGATGTAGGTAACTGTGCGAAAAAAATTGGGATCAGCCAAGCCAGGCATGGCAATGAGAAAATGGTTGGTCAGATAGTTTTCTGGACGCATGTTAATAGTATCCGATCTGCCTGGCGATGCTGCAACTGTTATTCGATTCGGCTTTTTGATGTTTTATGTCTACTTGGAACCCAGCCGATTGCTGCGTGTGAATTGCCAGGTCCGGGTAATATCCAGAATATCGGTTTCCTGATTGATCTCTTGAGGAAACGGTGAATAGGGAGCTGCGAGGCGCACGATCCTAACTGCCGCATCATCCAGTATCTGGTGGCCGGAAGAGCGTAGCACCCGGACCTGTTCCACGCTGCCGTCACTTCTCACCGCCACATGCAGTATCATGTTTCCATAGAGCATTTGCCGTTTTGCCTCATCGGGATAGTTGAGATTGCCGATTCTCTCCACCTTGCGCCGCCAGGCATCCAGATAAGCTGCATATTTATACTCTTTGGTGCTGGCGCTGATTGCTTTGCGCTTGGGTCGATTTGCATAGGCCAGGGTTTTTTTCTCCAATTCGGCGGTTATATGCGCAATCTCTTGGTCACGGCTGGCAAACAGTTGTGAGGAGGTGGGCTTTGCTGGCATCTCAACTACAGGTGCGATTTTTTTGGCAACGGTTTTGTGCTCCGATTTGGATTGCGTGATGACTTGCCTGGGAGGCTCTGGAATTTCAGGAACAGGCTGCTCCTCTATCACAGGAGGAGGGGCAGGTGGTTCTAAAGTTGTCACTGCTTGGTTGACAGGTCTTGCCTCCGGCTCCTGTTCGCCACCTCCAGACTGACTGGTCTGGGCAAGAAAATCAGCTGTATCATCTGGCTTTGGTGGTTCTTGAGGACGCTCTACCAACATGATTTCTAGGCTCTTTTGACGAAATTCCGGTTTCTTTTTCTCCTCAAGTTCAAAACTGACGCCAAGGATAAGCAAAAGATGCAGGCAGACGGCGATAAACAGCATTACACCGAGTCTGTCACTGGTTGTTGGATAGGCTTGCAGCATCATGCAGAGAGATAGCTAGCTATGCAATCCATCAGGTCGCCTGCAATATCCAGATTGTATTGTGCGTCAAGTTCGCGAATGCAGGTCGGACTGGTGACGTTGATTTCGGTTAGATAATCGCCAATCACGTCGAGACCGGCAAACAGAATGCCGCGTCTTTTTAGTTCAGGTCCTACCTGCCGGGCAATCCAGTGATCGCGCTCTGAGAGTGGTACTCCTTCACCACGGCCACCTGCCGCCAGGTTGCCTCGAGTTTCACCTGCTGCGGGTATTCGGGCCAAAGCATAGGGGACTGCACAGCCATCGATCATCAATATCCGTTTGTCTCCTGCGGTGATTTCTGGGATGAATCGCTGGGCCATGGTGAACTCCCGGCCATGATTGGTCAGGGTTTCTATAATAACACTCAGGTTAGGATCTCCCCAGATCACCCTGAACACCGAGGCCCCGCCCATTCCGCCTAAAGGCTTTAGAATGATGTCCTGGTGCTCTTCTGCGAAGTCACGAAGCAGGCTGGACTGCCGTGTTACCAGAGTAGCGGGGCAGCATTGCGGGAAATAACTGGTGAAGAGTTTTTCATTGGCATCCCTGAGGCTGGCTGGGCGGTTGACGACCAGACAGCCACGCTGTTGGGCTTGTTCCAGCAGGTAGGTGGTATAGATGTATTCCATGTCAAATGGCGGATCCTTGCGCATCAAGACTGCGTCGAGGTATTCCAGCGGCATCGTCTTTTCGCCTGTGACTTCATACCAGGCAGCCGGGTTGTCATCAACTCTGATACTTTGCATGCTGGCTACACAGCGTGCATCACGCAGGGCCAGGTCGTGGGGTTGAAGGTAGTAGATTTCCCAGTTTCTTGCCTGGGCTGCCAGCAGCATTGCAAAGCTGCTGTCTTTGTGGATTTTGATGGACTCAATTGGGTCCATCACCATGCCGAGTTTAATGTTCATGTATGCCAGTGTACTTTAGGTTGCCATGAGGAATTTAAGTTTTTCAGAATTTGGCCGCTATGGCCACTATATTGCAGTTCCGGATATTGACAGCGGATAGGATTGTTGATTGCCAGGTCATAAATTGGGAAGAGAAATCTTGATGAGACATACGCATCTTGCTATTTTGGCGACATAAAAGAGCGGTTATTGGATTTGCCCTCAATAATATTACTCAACTTGAGTTTCTGTAGGGAAACAATGGTTCGAAAGATGGTGATTTTGAGGTGTGATCCAAATGTTGACAACAACCATTCAGCCCTTGTGCGCTATCTTACTTAGATTGAGATGCGTTTGGTGTGCTTTCAGTATCAGTGTTGTTTTCCCCTGCGTATCAACAGCGGGTGACGCTGATGACTATCTGTCTGCGATTTCTATTGAAGCTGAAAAAGTAGAGGAATCCAATCTATCTGATGCCCAAAGCAGGAGGGTCGCGAAAAAAGCCGGAATTGAGCCCACTTTGAGTGAGTTTGAGTCTGAGCTGAAATCGAGATACAGAGGGAGCTACACCTTTTACCGAAAGTTACCGACGAGAAGCCGGGAAGCGATTTTTATGAACTTTCTTGACGCTGTCCCCATGAGCGATATTCGCAAAAAGATCATGGATCGATTTTTGAATAATTGATCGTAGGGATTCAGGGTAACAGTACTGCTGCATGAGACCGCATATAACAATTATGGAGTTGGCTGAATGAGGTTTTCCATAAGTTTCATAGTTGGAGGTTTTACACTGATGCTGTTGGTTGCTACAGCTGTCGGCCAGACAGTTGGTACGGATAACCTGGTTAAGCTGACAGCAGACAAGGACTTTTTGCACGTATTACATGAAGGTCGTTCAGTCAAGGTTCAACGAGTACAGGATCAGGGTTATGAATTAAAAGGGTATTTCGCTAAAACAGCGAGAAAATGCCCCCCGTTTTGTATACAGCCAGTTCAGGTTGACCCCAGAGTTTCTACGGTGGGTGAACTAGAGGTTTTCGATTTCATGGAAACCAAGCTTCGAGATGGTAGTGGGCTGCTGATTGATGCCAGAACACCGGAGTGGTTCAAGCGTGGCACGATACCCGGATCCATCAATATACCATTTACTGATCTTGTTGAAGGACAGGATAGTGTGAAAATGGAGAGGGCATTGAAATTGTCTGGTGCGGTGCGACGGGTTGGTGTTGGGACAATCACAAGAAAACTCGAAGAATTGGGTCTAATGGGTGATGCACAACATACTGAAAAGTGGGATTTTACTAAAGTTAAGGAACTTATCATCTGGTGTAATGGCCCTGCATGTGGTCAATCACCTAGGGCGATCAACGGTCTGCTTAAGGTGGGATATCCACCTGAGAAGCTATTTTACTATCGTGGAGGAATGCAGCTTTGGCAGCTTTGGGGATTGACTACGGTTACACCAAAAAGATGAGAGTAATCTCTGTTTTTTTGCTGTGTTTAATGGGGATCAGACTGTGAATGCTGATGAGAAAGAGATGGATCTTTCGGGAATCAAGGTAATGGTCATTGACGACAGCAAGACCATTCGACGAACCGCAGAAAGCCTGCTCAAAAGAGAGGGGTGTGAAGTTATTACTGCAATAGATGGTTTCGAAGCTCTGGCATTGATTGCAGACCTCCACCCTGATCTTATTTTTGTCGATATCATGATGCCCCGTCTCGATGGTTATCAGACTTGTGCGTTGATAAAGCACAACCAGGATTATCGTAATATTCCAGTGATTATGCTGTCCAGCAAAGATGGGCTTTTTGATAGAGCAAGAGGCCGTATCGTAGGGTCGGAGCAGTATTTGACAAAGCCCTTTACCAAGGATGAATTATTGGGAGCAATCAGACGCCATACGTCACGCCCAGGTTAATTATGATCGATTCTGGGCTTTGGTTAAGCAGATAAACCTAGCAGGCGAAATAGAGCCAATGATTAGAAATTTCTTTCGCAAGGATAACCCCGATTCAAAGGATCTTGATGTGGAATCATCGGAGAGTGGGGAAAGCGCCACTATTCTGATAGTTGATGACTCTCCAACAGAAGTCCATATCTTTAAAAAAGTACTTGAGAAACATGGATATAAGGCTGATATAGCCCGTGATGGGCAGGAAGGACTTGATGTCGCGAAACGCATCCATCCAGATCTCATTCTGATGGATGTGGTGATGCCCGTACTTAACGGATTTCAGGCGACACGTAAGTTACGTAATGACCCTGAAACTGCAGCAATCCCGATAATCATGGTGACGACAAAGGATCAACAGACAGATATAAACTGGGGCAAGAGACAAGGCGCCAATGAGTATCTGGTTAAGCCGGTCACGCCGGCCGCCCTCCTGTCAAAGATCAAGGCATTGCTTGATGGCTGAATCGAAACATTCATCTCAGTCTGTGTCCGCGGAGGAGATTGTCGGATTGCTCGCAGCAATTGAGCAGCGATGCCGAAAATCTGCAGTGGGACTACCCCAGCCTGACCAGCTCAAAAGCTATTGGGAAGGAGTGATGTTCTATATAGGTGAGGAACGCCTTATAGCACCCTTGAGTGATATCAAGGAGATTCTCAATTATCCATCTGCCATGACCAAGGTCCCTGGTACCAAGCCCTGGATGTTGGGGATCGCAAATATACGGGGTATATTGATGCCGGTGATTGACCTGCAATTATTTCTGATTGGTATCAAAACAGATCATGGAAGACGCAGTCGAGTGCTTGTCTTTGAGCTAGGGAGCGGGGTAACTGGAGTTCTGGTTGGTGAAATGGTTGGCATGCGTCATTTCACAAAGGATTCAGCTGTTGGCAAAGAATCAGTGTCGGGTCATTTCGATAGATATGTACAGTATGGATTCGATCAAGACGGCGTTACATGGCCGGTCTTCAAATTTTCCGAGCTGGCAAATGATCCAGCATTTCAGATTGCTGCAATTTAGATGAGACTAGGTCTGCTGGCAGTGATAGACCTGAGAATTTCCTTTTGGGAGAAATGAGTAATGAGAGTTAAAGGAGTGGGTGGGAATTTACCTTCTAACAAGGTTATCACAACACTCGCCGTGTTGGTGTTAATTTCATTGATTCTGGCGCTTGTCACTTTCGTACATACTGACCGTCGCGCATCCTACGATGAAAGTTATCTGATAAGGGCCGCTGAAACACAGGTACTCGCACAGAGGCTTGCAAAAATTGGGCTTTCAGCTGCGAAAGGCGAACTCCAGTCCTATCAAACCCTCCAGACTTCACGCGACAGATTTGAGACCATCGTTTGGGAGTTGAAAAACGGGTCTCGCTCGGAAGGTTTACCAGGCTCTCCTGAAGAAGTAACTGAGTCGTTGAGGAATCTGGAAAACACTTGGCTTGAGTTGAGGCAGTATCTTGATGAAATTTTACAGTCTCGCGATTCGATCCTTGCCATTGATGATTTTTCAGGTGTAATTGGGGAAGCAGTGCCTCAACTTCAGGAGCTATCGGAAGAATTGGTTGAGATATTGGTCAACGGTAAAGCATCTCGAGAACAGATTGCCATCGCTGCAGAACAAGAGATGCTGTTGCAGCGCATAAACACTAACGTGAATATGGTGCTCGTGGGTGGTCAGGAGACTGCTACCGCCATAGATCAGTTCAGTCGCGATGCAAACCGTTTCGGGCAAGTGCTGGATGGCCTGCTTGAAGGTGATGAAGATTTGGCTTTGCAACAAGTCACTGATCGAGTGGCAACTCAGCGATTGATGGACATCAGTAAACTATTTGGCGCCATTAATGACAACATTCAAGAGATAATCGAGAATATACCGAGTGTGTTACCGGCGCTCGAGGCTGCATCGGTAATCAATATATCCAGTGATCAAACGAGTAATGCTGCAGCTGAATTGATCAAGGCCTACGGCCAATCTCCCGGGCGATTCAGTGTCCTTGGTATCAAGGCGGGACCAGTGATGATAGCGGTATTCGGTGCTGCTGCTGTTGTCTTCCTTGTGCTGCTTGGTTTGCAACTGATACTTGATGCTCAGAGACGAGAGCGGTCAAGTAAGTTACAGAATGAAAACAACCAAAAAGCTATTTTGCGTCTATTGGACGAAATGGGTAATTTGGCCGATGGCGATCTGACAGTGACCGCGAGCGTTACGGAGGACATTACCGGCGCCATAGCAGATTCCATCAACTACGCAATCGAGGCGCTTCGTGAACTTGTAACTACCATCAATCAGACTTCGGATCAGGTCTCAGGAGCCACTCAGGAGAGTCGCGCGACTGCAATGCATCTGACTGAAGCAAGTGAGCACCAATCAGAACAGATTTCTCAGGTCAATGATTCCATCAAGGAGATGACTCGGGCCATTGATCAAGTTTCCAATGACGCGTCTGAGTCCGCTGTCGTGGCAAAACGCGCTGTAGAAATTGCTGGTACTGGTGCAGAAGCTGTGCGTAATACCATACAGGGTATGGATTCAATTCGAGAACAGATTCAGGAAACCTCTAAACGTATCAAACGCCTCGGTGAAAGTTCACAGGAAATCGGCGATATTGTCGAATTGATCGACGATATTGCCGATCAGACAAATATTCTTGCACTGAACGCCGCTATGCAGGCAGCAATGGCAGGAGAGGCAGGGCGGGGATTTGCGGTAGTTGCCGATGAGGTCCAACGTTTGGCTGAGCGTTCAATCAATGCCACTAAGCAGATTGAAGCGCTGGTAAAGACAATTCAGGCCGATACAAATGAAGCGGTAACCTCCATGGAAGCCAGTACCACAGGCGTTGTGAAGGGGGCTCAGTTGGCTGAGAACGCGGGTGAGGCTTTGAATGAGATTGAAAGTGTATCCAAGTATATTGCGGAGCAGACGAGTAAGATTGCAGAGTCTGCACAAACTCAGTCTGTGGCTTCGTCTGCTGTCAATGAGGCGATGAGTGTGATTCAGGAGATCACCAGTCAGACATCGGAAGGGACACAGCAGACGGCCAATTCCATCGGTGCTTTGGCAGAGTTGGCCGATGAGCTGCAGAATTCTGTAGCAGGTTTCCGTCTTCCTTAGACACTTACTTACTTGTTTTGTCATCGGAATGACCTGACCAACTGGGGGATGGCATGACAAATGTCAGCGAATTTGGTGCTCTGAACTGGGTCAAGGAAGAACTTGACGAATCTGTACGCAAAGCGCGTCGAGCATTGGAAGCATATGTTGAGAGCGAAGGAGGAAATGCGGAACTAGATCTTTGCGCCGATCATCTACATCAGATTGCTGGTGTGTTGCAGGTTGTACAGATCTATGGTCCAGGGATGCTGGCAGAGGAGATGGAGGTTGTTGCACGCGCAATGGCGGATGGGCTTGTGCGGCAAATGCAGGAGGCTGCTGAAGCTCTCATGCTCGCGCTAATTCAACTCCCTGATTATCTTGAAAAACTCCAGGCGGGAAATGCAGATGTCCCACTGATAATTCTACCACTGCTCAATGAGCTGAGAGCGGTTCGCGAAGCACCTTTATTGTCTGAAGCTGCACTGTTTAGACCGGAAATAAAGGCTGTCCCGGTTGCCGCACAACTGAGTGGTGAACCTAATCAGCATTTACCTTCTCTGATCCGTCGCTTGCGACAGAAATTTCATGTCGGCCTACTTGGATGGTTTCGTCAGCAACAAATTAAGAAAAGCTGGCAGATTCTACTCGAGGTATTTGATGAATTATTGGAAAATGCCGGTACTCAGCAATTTTATCGGCTGGTTTGGGTTTCTGGTGCTCTGATTCAAGGGTTGATAGATCATTCAATTACCTCCGGGGTTGCAGTAAAACAGCTTTTTAGCAAAGTAGACCGGCAACTGAAACACATAATCGATGATGGTGAGTCTGCTCTGGAAGACGGGCAGGCAGATGAGCTTTTAAAGAACCTGCTTTACTACATTGCCCAAGCCGAAACGGAAAATCCAAGAATTAGGGAAATCAAAGAGGCTTTTAACCTCGAACACCTCTTACCCAGCGAGGCTGAGCTGACTCAGGGACGCCAAGGTCTCAGTGGTTCAAATGCAGAACTGGCAGCATCAATAAGTGATGCAGTGCAAAAGGAGTTAACCAGGATTAAAGATGTTCTGGATCTTTTTATGCGTCAGCAGGATGCAGAACTGGGAATGTTAGAGCATCTTGAAAAACCCATGCGGCAATTGGCGGATACGCTTGGAATGATAGGACAAGGTGCATTACGTTCCCGGCTGCTACGCCAAGCAAACAAAGTGCAGGGTTTCTTGGAGAAAGAAACACCTCCAGAAGAGTATGAGCTCATGGAGATGGCAGGAGACATCCTGTTTGTAGAATCTTCGTTAAGTACATTTCATACAATTGAGTCTACTGAAAGCGTAGATTTCTCAGAGGATGGCCAATGGGGACTTGGTCTGCCTGAAAGTGAGTATCAAAATCTTCTTAAGCAGACAGTTCGTGAAGCGAAAGTTGATATTGCCAAAGCCAAAGAAGCAATCATTGGCTACACAGAAACACCTTCTGAGCCTGATTTATTGGTAAAAGTACACGCGGGATTGTCGCGTGTGTATGGTGCATTAAAAATTCTAGAGCTGAATGACGCCGCACAAATACTTTATAAAACTGCTGAGTTCATCAAATCAGATATGATTGACGACAAGCTGGTTGTTGACCGTCAACAGCTTAACTCATTAGCGGATGTGATCAGTAGTATTGAATATTTTCTCGAAGCGTTGGTTGATGGGGCCGGCAATCGACGTGAGATTATAGCTATAGCTCAATCAGCCTTAAGTGGATTGTTACAGTCAAAGCAAGATATCTCCAACCGTTCTGCTGTAACCCAGGCCAAGTCGTTCATGGATTCTGGATACGAAGATAATAAGCAGATCGAAACATCACAACGAGTCCCAGAGGTGCGAGGTAAAGATCAAGGAGAGACAACAAAGGAAGTCGAGAAAGATACAGAGGATTTATCAGAAATACCTGTTCCCGCATCAGAAAAACCACCTTTAGAAGATATAGATGCCGAGATATTAGAGATATTTGTAGAGGAAGCCAGAGAAGAACTGGAGGCAATACAACAGGATTTGCCGGCGTGGATCAAGAATAATAACAATAAAGATGCACTGATAAGCTTTAGGCGTTCATTCCATACATTGAAAGGCAGCGGCCGATTGGTTGGAGCCAAAGTCATTGGTGAGGTGGCCTGGTCGATTGAGAATATGCTCAACAAATTGATTGATGAGACTATTCGGCCTACTTCTGAGATGACGGAGTTATTGGAGCATGTCCTAGAAATCTTGCCTGAATTGATTGATTGTCAGGAAAAGAATGTAGTTCCATCCATGGATGTGGATGCCGTTATGCAGAGAGCGTTTGCTATTGCAGATGGTCGTGTCCTGGATGAGACGGACATCGATGTATTCGAAGCACATAAGCAAGTGTTGTCAGAGAATAAACTGGAATCTTTTCAGACTGATGAGTCTTCTGATGCTGATTCAGCTTCGACGTATCAATTTCCTTCTGGATCAATAGAATCAACTGCCAAGGTGGTTGATCATGATCAAATGGATTCACATTCAGATTCAGACGGGTTGTTGATTGAGTCTGATCATATGAATAAAGAGGAGGTGAACAGGCAGCAGGTATTTACTGACTCGGACTTGATGATTGAACTTGATACTGAACTTTTAGATGTGTTTGCAGAAGAAACGGAAAGTCATCTTGCAGATCTTGAAGCATTCATACGTTTGGCGAAATCATCAAATCCACGTCCACAAATATCTGATGAGATTATTCGGGCTTTCCACACACTGCATGGCAGTGCACGGATGACTGGAATTACACCTATCGCGAATCTTAGTAAAGCAGTTGAAGAGTATTTGAAAATACTGGCAGCTAAGAACAAGCTGGCTGAAGATGAGGTTCTTACGCAATTAGAAGGTTCAATGCGCTCTGTAAAAAAGTATTTAGCATTCATGCCAGAGGATGCTGAATCATATTCTGATGCGGATAGTTATTTGGTTAAAATTGTTGCCGCAAAGGACGAGTTGTTGCATGGTGACAGAAACGAGCACAAAATTCTATCAGGCGAAATATTAGACTCCGATTTAAAAGGTGAGGCAGAAGCTGAGAGCGGCTCGGTATCTGAAAAATCAAATAAGGCATTGCCTGATGCCGAATCAGTCGATATTGATTATCCAAGTGTCTTGCAAGATGAGAAAGTCTGTACAGTTGATGAAGATCCAGAGTTAGTAGAAATCTTTCTAGAGGAAGCAAAGGAATTACTTGAGGGAGTAACATTCAATTTTGAAAAATGTCTGACAGAACAGCTTAACGATGAACAACTTGAGATAATCCAAAGAGGTCTGCATACCTTAAAAGGTAGTGCTAGGCTGGCAGGAATAATGCCTGTTGGAGATCTTGCATATGCAGTGGAAAAGTTATTCAACGCTCCTTTGGATATGAGTGCACAAGTTTCGGAGCCACTCGTAAATATCATCCGGAAATCATTTGATGTACTGGCGGCTCAAGTCAATGAAATCGAGGTGTATGGTGCTGTTCACTGGGCAGATACTCATATCGATACTATCAATGCCTGTATTGAAGGCCTCAGGACATCAACTGCTGTTAAAGAGGGTGCAGAAAATGCAGGATGTCCAGCTGACATAGGGGATGGATTGCCTCTGATCTTGGATACAGATGAAAATATAACTTCGGATACTACTAGTCAGGAACCGAATGTCAGTGAGTTTTACGAAGAACCTTTAAGTATCTCAGGCGACGATGATAATTTTGTCGTTGGAGAAGATTCGGAAATACTGGAGGTTTTCATCGATGAAGCAAAAGGGCTTCTCAAAGATCTGGAACAAGACATTCGGAGTTTGAGTCAGGAGTCTGACAATACAAAACAGATTTCTGAGATACAGAAAGGTCTTCATACGCTGAAAGGAAGTGCCCGTCTCGCAGGAGTACTTCCCGTTGGTGACATCAGTCAGGCGCTAGAGACCTTATTTGAAAGTTATGCGGGTGGTAAAGATGGGATTTCTGTACCGGTATTGCAAGTCTTAATGCAGTCAATAGATATACTCATAATACAGGTGCATGAAGCCGAAAATCTTGGACGAGTTCACCGGGCAAAAGCTTTGTTGGAAAAAATTGAGTCATGCAGTAATTCTTCAGAAGATACTCCTGTTTCTGAGTCCTCGCCTACCTCGTATGATGACTATGAATTAATCGCATCAATATCGGATATACATGAATCGAGTGAAGAGCCGAGCTCAGATATTCTCTTCGAACCTCCAAGCTATTTACAGGATGATGCATACATAGAGGTTGGGGAAGATCCTGAGCTTATTGAGGTGTTTTGTGAAGAAGCTAAGGAGATATTAGAACAACTGGAAGCTGGTTATACAAACTGGTCAGCCAACAAAAATGATGTATTGTTGTTAGATGATATACAAAGATCGCTGCATACCTTAAAGGGAAGTGCGCGCCTGGCGGGTATTGCGCCAGTTGGTGATCTCAGTCATGCAGTTGAATCATTCTTAACCTGGGTTGTTTCTGATTCCATAAAAGTCAGCAGTCCCTTGTTGAATTTAACGCGCCAGGCGATGGATAGACTGGCCTCGCAGATTGATGATGTAAGCAACCTTGGAAAGGTGGCTCTCGCCACTGATCTGGTAGAACAGCTAGACAGCTTTATGCGTAACATATCCGACATAAAGTCTCTTGATTTGAAAGCCAAGGGATCCAAAAAGGCTAAAGACTCAAAAAAGAAAAACATCCATGCAGATTCACAAGCTGAATCTGCTGTTGTTCTACCCTTTATTTCCGAAATCACGAAACGTATAGAGACTAAGCAACAGCCCCATACAAAACCGCCTGTCAAAACAAGTAAGGACCAGGTTCGAATCAGTGCGGATTTAATGGACAGGCTGGTAAATAATGCTGGTGAAGTGAGTATCTATCGCGCGCGCCTTGAACAACAGAATAATGTACTTGGATTCAACCTCTCGGAGTTGGAGCAGACTGTAACGCGTCTTTATACACAACTACGAAATCTTGAAATCGAAACTGAAACACAGATACTTTACAGGTGGGACAGGGATAGTGAAAAACTTGATCGAGAGAAGGCGGAATTTGATCCCTTGGAACTCGATCGATTCTCTAATATGCAGCAGCTATCAAGAGCTTTGGTAGAAACCGTAAATGATTTGGGCAGTATCAATGATTCATTAACGGATCTTCAACGCGAAACTGACACCTTGTTGTTACAACAATCACGTATATCCACTGATCTGCAGGACGGCTTGCTAAGAATTCGCATGGTGCCTTTTACCCAGTTAATTCCGAGAATGCAGCGTCTTGTAAGGCAAACGGCTGAACAGTTGGATATAAAGGCGCACCTCGAAAGTTTTGGCGCTGAAGGTGAAATGGATAGAAATATCCTCAATCGCATGGTTCCTGTGTTAGAACATCTGCTGCGTAATGCTGTGTCTCATGGTATTGAGACGCTTGATGAGAGGCAAGCGACTGGCAAGGAAGAAACTGGACGGATTTCACTCTATATCGAACGCGAGGCAACCAATGTTCTGATCACGCTCTCTGATGATGGCCGTGGACTGGATATCGATGCCATTCGAGTTCAAGCAGTCAAGCAGGGGATAATCAATCAGTCTGCAGAAGTTAGTGATGACGATTTAATTCAGTGTGTGCTGAATCCAGGCTTTACCACAGCAAAGGAAATTACTCAGATTGCAGGGAGGGGAGTCGGGCTCGATGTGGTAGCCAGCGAAGTCAAGCAGCTCGGCGGAAGTCTGGAAATTGATTCTCAACCTGGGCGTGGCACCAGTTTTACAATTCGCCTGCCACTGACCCTGGCGATCACAGATGCGCTGCTTGTACGAGTGGGCGAAGAGATTTATGCGGTCCCTCATGGCACCGTGGAAGGTGTGGTTCGGATCAGGCGTAATGAGCTCCAGGCCTGCTATGCTGATGAGCAGGAGTATTACGCCTATGCCAACAGGCATTATAAGACTTCTTACCTTGGCCGCATGATAGGCTTAGGTAAAAATGAGCTGCCTGAAAGTGTCAGATGGTTCCCGCTGTTATTGGTCCATGCGGGTGAGCATAATGTTGCCATGCAAGTGGATGAGTTAATCGGGACAAGACAAATTGTAGTCAAATCCATCGGCAAGCAAGCGGGTAGTGTGCGCTGGATTACTGGTGGAACCATTCTTGCTGATGGCCGTGTTTCGCTGATTTTGGATGTGGGAGCGTTAGTGCGGATGGATGCTGCACGCTTACCTTCAGTTACATCATCTCATGGCGTTATTCAACAACCACTCAAAAAGCGAATTAGAGTCATGGTGGTTGATGACTCTATTACTGTACGTAAAGTTACCGGCAGGCTGTTGGGAAGGCATGATATGGATGTTGTGACAGCAAAAGATGGGGTGGAGGCTGTGGCGATGCTACAAGAACAGATACCTGACATTATGTTGCTCGATATTGAAATGCCGCGTATGGATGGCTTTGAATTGGCGAGACATATTAATAATTCGGTTGATTATTATGGGTTGCCTATCATCATGATTTCTTCGCGGGTTGGAGAGAAGCATCGTCAGCGGGCATTTGACCTTGGTGTAAAACGTTGTTTAGGTAAACCCTATCAGGAAGCGGAATTGCTCGAGAATATCAATCAAGTCTTGGCAGAGACGAAATCATGAGCAGTGCTCCATTAATGGAAATCAGGAGTGTCTTGATTCCGATTGGACAGAACTTACTGCTTCTGCCCAACGTTGTGGTTGCAGAAGTAATGAACTACTCGAAACCAGATGTCAGGCAGGATGCACCCGACTGGTTTCTCGGCGATATTGCCTGGCGGGGAACCACAGTGCCGGTTGTCTCTATGGAAGGCTTGATGGGAACAAAAGTAATAGAGCCTGGTTATCGTAGCAGGACGATTATTTTGAATACGATTAATGGTGATAGCTTACTCCCTCATATCGGTATAGTCGCTCATGCCATACCCAGTTTGGTCCGTATTTCATCAAAATCTATTGAGTCTTCCAGTTCATCTGTAGATCAGAATAGTCTTGTCAAGCAGGCCGTCCTAATTGACGATCAAGAGGCATTTATCCCGGATCTCGATGAGTTGGAGAAATTCGTGCGGGATTATTTAGCGGAAAAATAGCGTAGCGCCTGTTCCTCCCTGCTTAGAAAAGCTCAGTATAAATTCCCCGTTTGCGCACTGGATTGTGATTGAGTTCACGGCTTAGTGTCTACTGGTTAATAGTTCGAGGCGAGTAGATTTAAAGTGTGATCCGTTACATATAGTATCCGTTGGCTGCGCCGTTATGTCTCATGACAAAAATGGCTATAGAGGCAGCTGCCATGAAAAGAATACTAATAGTTTTATTGATTATTTCCATCGGAATTCTGCTTTCAGCCTGCGGTGGCGGGGCTGGTGATACAAGTAGTGATGCGGCCAGTGTGCAGCAGAAGATTGCTCTTTCATGGGTTGCCCCAACGACAAGGACAGATGGCAGTCCGCTTGCTCTGAGTGATTTGGAGGGTTACAGAATATATTATGGCACCTCGCCCGATGATCTGATCCTGCAGGAAGAGATTATTGGGATTTCGGAAACAGTCATAACTATTTCATTAACGACTCCTGGAGTCTACTATTTTGCGGTAACAGCTTATGATGCGGATGGATTGGAGAGTTCTTTCTCTGAAATCGTGTCAAAGGACGTCAGTTGAAGCCTGCAGCTGATATCCAGGATCAACTCGGCCGATAAAACCAGATTGTGGTTAGTCTCAATAATCACGCTTGAGTTGGAATCAGATCTGCATGCCTGAAAGGTTATCGGTTTTTGATATCATTTAAGTAGTTGCAGGATAAGTCAGCGAAAATCTCCCCACAGAGTTTGAATTGCGGCAATGGCGGCCAATGGGGCGGTCTCGGTTCGCATTATCCTGGGGCCGAGCCTGACGGCAGTAAAACCTCTCTGAACAGCGAGTTCTCTCTCTTCAAGAGACAGTCCACCTTCCGGACCCACCAAAATTGTCAATTTTCCTTGAGGTTTATCCAGATCCATAAAGGGTTTGTTTGGATTGATGATGAAGGAGCAGGGAGGTTCCAGCAGGAATATTTACCAGCGCCGAAGCAAGCGCGCTGGGTGAAAGCAACTTGGGCAGTCGGCAGCGTCCTGACTGTTCACATGCGTTGATCAGAAGTTTTTGCCAATGTTCCAGGCGATGCTTGAGACGTTTACCATCCAGCTTGACCATACAGCGTTCAGTGAAGATCGGATGAATGTGCGATACGCCAAGCTCAACCGACTTCTGCAGGGCATAGTCCATGCGTTCACCCCTGGAGATGCCAAGCACCAGATTGATCTCCAATGGGTATGCCGGCTCTATTGACAGCAGCGCATCGACCTTTACTGCGACGCTTTTTTTTGTGGAGTCGGCAATCTTTGCTGAATATTCCTCGCCATTGCCGTTGAAAAGGTTAACGCTGTCACCGGTCCTGAGACGCAATACCTGGCTCAGATGGTGCGATGAGTCGGTTTCCAAATTGATTTCGCAGCCCGTCGCCAGGGCTTGCTCGGTGTAAACGCGGGGAATGCGCATGATCAGGTTGTGATGCCTGCTGCCCCGACTGCCTCCTCTATTTTAACTGATCTTTGTGCCAAGCGTTTATCAATGACATTTTTTACGGCAATCAGCATTCCCAGCCCAATAAATGCGCCAGGGGGAAGGATGGCAACAAGCATGCCGGGGAAATCCTCACTCAGTCTGAAGGTAAGTCCGCGGGCTGCTTCACCAAACATCAGATGGGCCTGGTCAAACAGCGTGCCCTGTCCCACTAATTCCCGCATACCTCCCAAAGTCATCAAAACCAGGGTAAAGCCGATACCGATACTCAACCCATCCACTAATGATCTCGGCAGGCTGTTTTTTGACGCGTAGGCCTCTGCGCGTCCAATAATCGCGCAATTCGTAACAATGAGTGGAATGAAAATCCCCAGGACTTTGTGAAGTTCATGGAAGAAGGCATTCATGCTTAATTCAATGGCCGTCACGAAGGACGCAATCACCAGCACAAAGACAGGCAGACGCACTTCCGGGCGGACCAGATTACGAATCAGCGATACGGTGCCGTTGGATGCGGTGAGCACGGCGGTAGTCGCCAGACCAAGCCCCAGACCATTTATTGCGCTATTGGTCACTGCCAGCAGAGGGCAGAGGCCCAGCAGGGCTACCAGAGCCTGATTGTTGCTCCAGAGACCACCGGTGATGATGGATTGATAGCTGTTATCAGACATCAGTGTTACCCCTGTTGCTCACTTGGATTGGCGTTGGTATTCCGATCGTACAAGGCGTCTTGATGCTCTTTGACGTAGAGCAGCGCATTTTTGACCGCTTTAACAATGGACCGAGGTGTAATGGTGGCGCCGGTGAACTGATCGAAAATTCCACCGTCACGTTTCACCTTCCAGCGTTCTTCTGGGGGATTATTCAATGATTTTCCCTTGAAACCGAGGATCCAGTCTGAGCGTGATTCCTCGATCTTATCTCCCAGGCCGGGTGTCTCTTTATGACTGATCACCCGAACGCCGCCGAGGGTTCCATCATAGCGTACGGCAACCAGTAGTTTGATTGGACCGCTGTAACCGTCGGGAACGATAGGCGTAAGCACTGTGGCAACCGGCTGATTCATCATCCGGCCCCGATAAACGGTGGTTTTTTTTGAGCCGAGCAATTCAGGATGACTGACGATCAAGGTGTCAGTGACCATGTCATTATCCACTGTTTCCTTTGGAATCAGTGCATTCAGACTTTTGAGCAGCGTTTGTCTTTCATTGAAAGCAATGCGCGCTTTGGTGAAGTCATAGGTCAATGTCACCAGTGTGGTGCCGGCAACCGCAAAGGCACCCAGAATAAATGACGCGATTATGACTGGGTTCCTAGCCACTTAATCTTCCTCCATGCCCGTAGGTTCGAGGTTGCGTGTAGTGGTCGATAGTAGGTGCAGCCATATTCATCAGCAGTACCGCGAATGCCACTGCATCAGGGTAGCCTCCCCAGGTGCGGATGATATAGACCATCACGCCGATTGCAGCGCCATAGATCAGTTGCCCCTTGGGTGTCGTGCATGCGGTCACCGGGTCGGTTGCGATGAAGAATGCCCCGAGTATGGCGCCACCGCTGAACACGTGGAATTGAGGGAAGGGGTGGCTTTCCGGGTCAAACATCCAGAAGACGGCGGCAATTATGATCAATGCGCTCAGAAAAGAGACAGGAATGTGCCAGGTGATGGTGCGTTTGAGGAGCATAAAAATACCGCCCAACAGAAACCAGTTGCCGACCCATTCCCAGCCCAGGCCGCCAAAATCCCCCCACAAAGGATTTTCACGAATTTCACTGATCATGCGATTGAGATCCAGTTGGGTGCGCATTTCATCCAATGGGGTCGCCATGGTAATCGCATCCAGGCTCAGTCCGACAGGCAATGCGCCGGTGAAAATGAGGTTCAGTGAATCCAGAAGACTAAGGGGGTGCTCACTGAGTGATAAGGGTGGTAACCAACTGGTCATCTGCACCGGGTAGGAGATCAACAACAGCACATAAGCTGCCATGGCCGGATTGAATGGATTATAACCAAGGCCGCCATACAGCTGCTTCACCATGATGATGGCAAAAGCCATGCCGAGCACCGTGAGCCACCAGGGCAGCATGGGGGGAACGGCAATTGCGAAAAGTATGGCGGTGACTACGGCGCTGAGATCCATCAGGGTCGTTGAGATGGGCCGCTTTCGAAGTCTGAGCACCAAGGCTTCGAAGGCAACCGCACTGCATACGGCCAGGGTGATGTTGATCAGTGTGCCCCAGCCGAAATACCAGGTCAGTGCGACAATGCCCGGAATCAACGCCAGGATCACCTGCAGCATGACCTTGTTTACACTGTTGCTGAGTGCGGTGTGGGGTGAAGTGAGGGTTTTGAACTCCATACCTCGGTTACTCCTGTTCCTCACTGGGTATGTTGCCGGTTGCTTCGGGTTGCTTGCTGCGGCGTTTATCTGCAGCGAGGATTTGAGCCTGCTGAGCTGGAGTTAGATCCCCGGTGTTTTTAGGTGGCGCTTTGTGCTGTGCTTTTTTTGCGGCGGCACGTTTCATGGCGGCTTCGATGGCGGCTTTTTTACTATCCACCTTTTCTCCAGAACCACCCGGTGCGGGCTTTTTCTTCAAGTCTCCCTTTCTCTGCCGCAGACGCGCCTTGCGCTCAGCTTCCAGGCGCTCCAACCTGGCTAAGCGGAATTCATGGCGTTGCTTGGCATGTTCGGCATCCCGTCTTTGCTGCTCTTTGGCCCAGCTTTCGGTCTTGGCAAAACGAAAATACTGCACCAGAGGAATATGCGAGGGGCAGACATGCGAGCAGCAGCCACATTCGATACAGTCAAACAGATTGTAGTCCTGAGCTTTTTCCAGATCCTTGGCCCGGCTGTACCAGTACATCTGTTGTGGCAGGAGCTTGGCAGGGCAGACTTCCGCACAGCGACCGCAGCGAATACAGGCCAACGCGGGCCCTGGGGCTGGCGCCTCGGCCTCACTGACCGCCAACAGGCAGTTGGCGCCTTTGGTAATGGGTATCTGATCGTTAGGAAGATCAAATCCCATCATCGGGCCGCCCAGGATCAACTGTGCAGCCTTGTCCGTGTAGCCGCCGGCCTGTTCGATCAGTTCGCTGGCTGTGATGCCGAATGGAGTTTCAATGTTACAAGGTTCAGCAACGCCTTCCCCAGTCAAGGTCACGATGCGTGAGATGAGTGGTTTCCCCTCCAGAACCGCCTCCGCTATCGCCGCAGTAGTGGCGACATTGTGACAGACTATGCCCAGCAGAGCAGGGTATCCGGAACTGGGCACTTCCAGCCCGGTAAGTATTCGTATCAGCTGTTTTTCACCGCCGCTGGGGTAGAGGGTAGGGATGCTCACCACTTGGATTGCCTCATCATAGTTCTCGAGACATTTGTGTAAACTGGCGATGGCCCCCGGTTTGTTGTCCTCCACGGCGATCAGACACTGCTCTGCGCCGAGCAGTTGTTGCAGGATACGCACACCCTCCACAATGCGTTGCGGGTAGGTCTGCATCAGCAGATCATCGCAGGTGATGTAGGGTTCGCACTCTGCGCCATTGATGATCAGGGTCTTGATAGGTTTACCGGGGTTGAGCTTGATTGCGGATGGAAAGGTGGCTCCCCCCATGCCGACAATGCCGGCTTCGCGAATTCTGGATCGCAGCGCTTCAGCGGTTGCCGAGCGATAATCCGTGATTGGCTCCGGTAGATCCACCCATTGTTCTCTTCCATCGGGTTCGATGATGATGCACAGCCCTTTCAGCCCGGATGGATGGGGAATCGGCTGATCGGCTATCTCGACGACTCTGCCGGATGTCGGGGCATGCACCGGGGAGCTTACGGGGGCAGTGCTATCGGCGATCTTCTGCCCTTTGAGCACAGTATCTCCAACCGCCACTAAAGGCTCGGCTGGCTCTCCGATATGCTGCTGCAGCGGCAGCACCAATCGTTTCGGCAGACTGGCAGTCTTCAGAGGTCTTTGCAGTGACTGGCTTTTGTGATCAGGCAGGTGAAGACCGCCATGAAATCGCCAGAGTTGGCGTGCCTTGTCTTTATTGGATGCGATATACATCTCCTGCTCAGACCTTTGCCCTGCGTGCGACTTCAGGGTGTCGATCGTCCGGGAAGGGCCAGCGCCAGGTTGTGGCGTCCTCCTGAACCGGTTGCATGACGATACAATCCACCGGACAAGGGGGCAGGCAGAGTGCACAACCCGTGCATTCTGAAGCAATGATGACATGCATCTGCTTCGCCGCGCCGAGTATCGCGTCTACCGGACAGGCCTGCAGGCACAACGTGCAGCCGATACACTCCGCCTCTTTGATCACTGCCACAGCCTTGGGCTTTTCTTCAGCATGTTCTGCATCCAGGGGTATCGGGTCACGCCCCAACAGGTCTGCCAGCGCCAGCATCCCGGCCTCTCCGCCTGGAGGGCATTGGTTGATTTCCGCCTCGCCATCGGCGATTGCCTCGGCATAGGGCCGGCAGCCGGCAAACCCGCATTGTCCACACTGAGTCTGAGGCAACAGGGCTTCAATCTGGTCGGTGATCGGGTCCCCCTCTACATGAAAGCGGACATTCGCATAGCCAAGTAAAAGGCCGAAGGCAGCTGCGAGTCCGGCGATGGCGAGGATGGAGATCAGCATGGCATCACTTGGTGACGAGACCGGCAAATCCCATGAAGGCCAGGGACATCAGTCCGGCGGTGATCAGGGCAATAGCGTTGCCTTGAAATGGTTCCGGAACATCGGCCACCGCCACCCTTTCACGCACTGCAGCGAAAAGGACCAGCACCAGGGAGAAACCGAGCGCGGCGCCAAACCCGTAGAGAGCGGATTCCACGAAACTGTGCTGTTCCTGGATATTCAGCAATGCCACGCCAAGTACCGCACAGTTGGTCGTGATGAGAGGTAAAAAGATGCCCAGCACCTGATACAGCATGGGGCTGGTTTTGTGCATCACCATTTCCGTGAACTGCACCACCACGGCGATTACCAGAATAAAGGCGATGGTGCGTAGAAATTCCAGGCCCAGGGGCAGCAACAGATATTCATTGACCAGATAGGAACAGATCGACGAGAGAGTCAGCACAAAGGTGGTCGCCAGCCCCATCCCGGTGGCGGTTTCCAGTTTGCGCGAGACTCCCATGAATGGGCAGAGTCCGAGAAACTTCACCAGCACGAAATTGTTAACGAGAACAGTGCTGATCAGGATGAGGGCGTATTCTTTCATCAATAATCACGAGATTGGCAATCGACTAAGGATAAGCGTCGCTCAGACAGGATTCAACACATCAAAGTCAGGTAATTAAGTGATATTTCCCCCAGCGCTGCCAATCTGGTAGGGAAAAGCCATGTAAACCTGCACAAAATTCATAAATCGGCAGGTGCCTGGGATGTCCTGTCAATCAACTGAAGCGGATGCTATAAATCCCATTCACCTATAGGAGGATAAAAATGAAATTAGAATCCCTGGCGTTGCATCATGGTTACAAATCAGAGGCTACCACGAAGTCTGCCGCTGTACCCATCTATCAGACGACATCCTACACCTTTGACAATACCCAGCATGGTGCGGATCTCTTTGACCTGAAGGTCGAGGGAAATATCTATACAAGAATCATGAATCCCACCACCAGTGTGCTGGAGCAGCGCCTGGCCGAAATGGAAGGGGGCATAGGCGCGCTCGCTGTAGCTTCGGGAATGGCCGCCATTACCTATGCAATTCAATGCATTACGGCATCCGGCGACAATATTGTAAGCACCAGTCAGTTATATGGGGGCACCTATAATCTGTTTGCACATACCTTTCCACGTCAGGGTATCGATGTGCGCATGGCCAGCTTTGACGATTATGCAGCCATTGAGAGCCTGATTGATGACCAAACCCGCGCCCTGTTTTGTGAGTCTATCGGTAATCCGGCCGGGAATGTGGTGGATCTGGAGAAGCTTGCGGATATCGCGCACCGTCATGGGGTTCCGCTGATCGTAGATAATACCGTTGCCACCCCCTATCTTTGTCGACCCTTTGAATTTGGCGCCGATATCGTAGTGCATTCCCTGACCAAATACATCGGTGGCCACGGCACCACCATTGGCGGGGTGATCATCGACTCGGGGAAATTCGACTGGGTTGCGAACAAAGCGCGTTTCCCGATGTTGAATGAGCCCGATCCCTCCTATCACGGAGTGGTCTATACGGAAGCCCTGGGGCCTGCCGCCTACATAGCCCGCTGTCGGGTGGTGCCGCTGCGCAATACCGGCGCTGCACTCTCACCGCATAGTGCGTTCCTGATTCTGCAGGGATTGGAGACCCTCGGCTTGCGTATGGAACGGCATTGCGAAAATACTCTGACGGCTGCCGAATTTCTGCAGCAACAGCCGCAGGTTGAGTGGGTGAAATATGCAGCGCTACCGGACAGCGAACACTATGAACGCTGTCAGAGGATCACCAGGGGGCAGGCCTCCGGCATTCTGAGTTTCGGCATCAAGGGCGGCAAGGAGGCAGGAGGCCGTTTTATCGATGCGCTGCAGATGATTCTGCGTCTGGTGAATATCGGCGACGCCAAATCGCTTGCCTGCCATCCGGCCACCACCACGCATCGTCAACTGGGTCCGGATGAACTGAAAAGCGCAGGAGTGAGTGAAGATATGGTGCGGCTGTCCATTGGCATCGAACATATCGATGATATTCTTTCCGATATCAGTCAGGCGCTGGATGCTGCGAGCTAGCTAAGGAGCGCATCAAGCGCGCTGAGTGGGACTCAGTTCCCGCTGACCGTGGACAGGGCTGTGCGATAAGTGTTTTACCAGGGGGGATTACCCCCCTTTGACGCTTTGGATTATTCTGGCAACGGTGGGGGAGGAGGGGGATCGGATTCCTGATTGTTGTTCTGATAACCGTAGCCTGGATAACCCCAGCCATAAGGGCTGCCGTAACCGTATGGGCCGCCCCAGCCGTAGGGACCTCCGTATCCATAGGGTCCTCCATAGCCGTAAGGGCCACCCCAGCCGTAGGGACCGCGATGCCGCCAGTAGTCGTCATCATTGTCGAAAAAATCGAAGAACTTGAACGCATTTGCCTGCTGAACCGTTAAAACACCAACCAAGGCAGTCAATGCCAAAGTCAGTTTGTGCGTTTTCTTCATGCCGGTGGTCCTCCTCGATTAAGTTTTCCAAAATGGGTGTTTGGTACTAATTACATGTTGAATACTAACAGAAAATATCTTATGCAAAGATTCTCAGCTAGGCAATTGCCCTTAGTCAATAGTTTGTCTGCTGCGTTGCATACTGAGATTCGCTGTAAGGAGGATTCAGCGACTGATGGATTAGACAGGCGCAAAATATCATTGATAAATGGGTCCTATATGCGGAATAATTATTTTTCTTGCTCAGGCCAAAGACATCCTGGTCTCTACTTTATTAGCACAGGTTTTGAGGAACTGGTATGAAGAAATTTCTAACCCTGCTGGCGCTTTCCCTTCCACTTCTTTCCCATGCGGGCAAGTTTGAACAGTCTTTGGTGGTGCAGACCGGGCAGATGCGCGAGAGTGATTTGATTGTTCGCAACATCACCGACCTCACCAGCAAAAAGACCTGCCTGACCTTCTATATCCGCACCAGCGGAACCAGCCCGATCACCCACTGCTACGATGCAGTATCCGGATTTGGCGCCAACCTGAACCAGGTAGGGCATATCAAGGCGGATGATCTGGTGGTGCGGAAACTGGAAGATACCAAGAACGGCATGTTCTGCATGACCGCTTATGTCAGCACGCCAGGCACCTCCCCGGCAGTGGATTGTTATGTCAACAAGCAGCAGTTCAAGGATCATATGGTCGAAGCCGGGCATCTGCGGGAAGGGGATCTGGATGTGCGCAAGATCGTAGACGCGGGCAACATGAAAACCTGTCTGGTGGCCTATGTGACCACCAAGGGCACCTCCCCGTCATTGCTCTGTTATGACTCACCACCCGGTAACAAAGGCGGCCTCTATCAGTCCAGTTATCTGAAAGAGGGAGATCTGGTGGTGAGGAAGGTTATCGACGTGGAGAGCAAGAAGGCCTGCCTTGTTACCTATGTGAGTACGGCGGGTACATCCTCACATATGTACTGTTATGAGGAATAGGTTGGGTCCCGGCTAAAATTGACTCGTACTGAGAGCATTGCTAAAAAAGCCGTATCTAGTGCTCTCCTAAGCCGACAGATGAATCTCTCAAATATCAATAGGTCTTTTTAAATACAGAGGTACCCAAATCGTGAGTAAACAAAAACTAGTTCTCTACAGTGCCATGCTTGCCATTGGCGGCGGCAGCTTAATGATTATGCCCAGCGCTTATGCGTTTGATATGGGCAACATGATGAACCCATCGAAATGGATGGGTAATAATAGAGATGATGACTACTACTATGACCGTTATGGTCCATATGGCGGCCCCTACGGTGGCTATGGTGGTCCCTACGGTGGTTATGGAGGTCCTTACGGGTACGGCGGTTATCCGGGTTACGGTTACGGCGCCCCAGGCTATGGTTACGGCGCTCCTGGTTACTACCAGCAACAGCAGAGCAATGAGCCGCCTCCACCGCCATTGCCGCAATAAGCGACATCGAGTTGCTGACGGGACGGTCTAGCACCGTCCCGTTTTTCGTTCTGCCGTTGCTTCGACAATACAGCGCGAGTACTTTCCCGGTGAAGTTGCTGGGTCAGCCGCTGTATTTCCCAAGAGTTATTTTATTTGACCCGCATGCCTGGCTTGGCGCCCTCATCGGGGGTAAGCACAAACAGCTCTTTCCCGCCGGGGCCTGCTGCCAGGACCATCCCTTCGGACAAGCCGAAACGCATCTTGCGCGGCGCCAGGTTGGCGACCATCACGGTCAGCTTGCCCTGCAGGTCTTCCGGTCGGTAGGCGGATTTGATGCCGGCGAACACATTGCGGGTCTCGCCCCCCAGATCCAGGGACAACTGCAACAGCTTGTCTGCGCCATCCACATGTTTGGCCTCGATGATCTTGGCGATGCGCAGATCGAGTTTGGCAAAGTCATCGTATTCGATGGTGGCAGCGATGGGTTCCTTGCTCAGGGGTGAGTCAGCGACAGGCTTAACTGCTGTCGCAGTGGATTGTGCCGCCAGATCCTCTTTTGAGTGTTCCAGCATCGCCTCGATCTGTTTGGGATCGATACGGGTCATTAAGTGCTCGTACTTTCTGATTTTATGTCCACCAGGGAGTAGTGTTTTAGAGTCATTCCAGGTAAGAGAAGTGGTATTGAGAAATTTTTCTACTTGACTCGCAACTCCCGGTAGCACGGGTTTTAAATAGATCGTGATCAGCCTGAAGCAGTTGATCAGGCACACTGCAAACAACATGTAGTTCTCCTTCCGCACCTGCTTGTTTGGCTAATACCCAGGGTTTTTTCTCGTCTGCGTAATAGTTGACATCATCAGCGAGTCTCATGATTTCTCTGATAGCCTTTGCGAAGTCTCTTGCTTCATAGAAATCCGCAATCTTTTCACCCGCCTGCTGTAGATTTGCAGTAATTTGTGCTACGTGGTTGTCTTCATTACTGGGATCAAGGTCATTTAACAAGATCCCAGTAAGTTGACCATCGAATTTCTTTGAAATGAAACCTGCCGATCTACTCGCGATATTTACATACTTACCCACCAGGTCTGAGTTCACCCGAGCAGTAAAGTCCTCCAGGTTGAGATCGATGTCATCCACCCCGGACCCCAATTTGGCGGCGAAGTAGTAGCGCAGATATTCCGGGTTGAGGTGGTCCAGGTAGGTGCGGGCCTTGATGAAGGTGCCGCGGGACTTGGACATCTTCGAGCCGTCCACGGTGAGAAAGCCGTGGGAGAAGACCGCGCTGGGGGTGCGGAAGCCGGCGCCATGCAGCATTGCCGGCCAGAACAGAGCATGGAAGTAGATGATGTCCTTGCCGATGAAGTGATACAGCTCGGTCTCTGAGCCGGGGGTCCAGAAGTCGTCAAACTCCAACCCTTCTGTCCTGTCGCAGAGGTTCTTGAAGCTGGCCATGTAACCGATGGGGGCGTCCAGCCAGACATAGAAGAACTTGCCTGGGTGATCCGGGATCTCGAAACCGAAGTAGGGGGCGTCACGGGAGATGTCCCACTCCTGCAGTCCTGATTCGAACCACTCATCCAGCTTGTTGGCCACCTCGGCCTGCAGGTGGCCGCCCCGGGTCCAGGCCTTGAGCATCTCTTCAAAGTCGCCCAGTTTGAAAAAGTAGTGGTCGGATTCGCGTTGTTCCGGCACTGCACCGGACACTGCGGAGACCGGGTTCTTCAGCTCGGAGGGTGAGTAGCTGGCGCCGCAGACCTCGCAGTTGTCCCCATACTGGTCCTCGGCCCCGCATTTGGGGCAGGCGCCCTTGATGAAACGGTCGGGCAGGAACATCTTTTCCACCGGGTCATAAGCCTGAGTAATGGCTCGTCTGGCGATATGGCCCCCATCCCGGTTGCGTTCATAGATGGTGTTGGCGAAGCCCTGATTTTCCGGGGAATGGGTGGAGTGATAGTTGTCAAAGGCAACCCGGAACTCGGCAAAGTCGGCCTGATGCTCCTGGGCCACGTTGGCGATCAACGCTTCCGGTTCAATGCCCTCCTGACGTGCGCGCAGCATGATGGGGGTGCCGTGCGCATCATCCGCGCAGACATACAGACACTGATGGCCGCGCATTTTTTGAAAACGCACCCAGATGTCGGTTTGGATGTACTCAACTAAATGGCCGATGTGGATCGGGCCATTTGCATAGGGCAGGGCGCTGGTTACCAGAATCTTGCGCGGTATACTCTTCATCTTTTGGGTGTTCCGGGTTGGGTATTTGTCAGGTGGCACAGGCCGAAAACCTAAAATTATCGCATAGTAAAGGGTGAATATCTCTGACCGGTTGTCTGTACAAAGCCGATTCCGAGCTAAAACCCAGCAAATTACTTGGTAAATTGTTTTTGATTTGGTGTAGAATCCCCCGCCAAGTTTTCAGTGAATGATTTGGCCTCAATTTGGGGTCTCTAGGCAGGAGAATCAGAAATGTCTGAATTAACAAAAGATCAGATCAACGAAGCCATCAAAGGCTACGTAGAGCCCCATTTGGAAAAAGACCTGGTGACCGCCAAGGCAGTTAAGGGTGTCGAGATTACAGGTGACAAGGTCAAGGTGGCCATAGAAGTAGGCTTCCCCGCCAAGGGTTGTATGGATGACATCGCTGCAGCCGTGAAGGCGCAGGTTGAGGGTGTCGATGGCGTTGCATCTGCTGAGGTGAGCGTTACTTCCAAGGTGGTGGCCCATTCGGTACAAAAATCCCTCAAGCCGATCGACAACATCAAAAATATCATTGCCGTGGCATCCGGCAAGGGCGGCGTGGGCAAGTCCACCACCGCGGTGAATCTGGCCCTGGCCCTGGCTGTTGAGGGCGCCAAGGTGGGTATACTGGATGCGGATATCTACGGTCCCTCCCAGCCGCGCATGCTGGGTATCAGCGGCAAGCCGGAATCAAAAGATGGCAAGACCCTGGAACCTATGGTGGGCTATGGCCTGCAGGCCATGTCCATTGGTTTTCTGGTCGACGAGGAGACTCCGATGATATGGCGTGGCCCGATGGTTACCCAGGCGCTCGAGCAGTTATTGAACGACACCAATTGGGCCGATCTGGACTACCTGGTGGTGGATCTGCCGCCGGGCACCGGCGACACCCAGCTGACCCTGGCCCAGAAGGTGCCGGTTTCTGGTGCGGTGATCGTCACCACGCCCCAGGATATCGCCCTGCTCGATGCCCGCAAGGGTCTTAAGATGTTCGAGAAGGTTGAAGTTCCGGTACTGGGTATAGTGGAGAACATGAGCACGCATATCTGTTCCAACTGCGGCCATGAAGAGCACATCTTCGGCGAGGGCGGCGGCTCCTCCATTGCGAATCAGTACCATGTGGATCTGCTTGGTTCCCTGCCGCTGGATATCCGTATCCGTGAGGAGACTGATGGTGGCAAACCGACCGTGGTGGCGGAGCCCGAGGCGCGCATCTCTATGATCTATCGCGAGATCGCGCGTAAGACCGCAGCCAAGCTGTCGTTACAGGCCAAGGATTACGCTGCCAAGTTCCCGAACATCGTGATCCAGAATAACTAAGAATTATTCAGGAATCAGGGCAAAGACCCCCCGCCATGTGCGGGGGTTTTTTATGTTGGCTGATCCCATGGATTCCCGGGATTGGTCAATTGCCAGCGATTGACAATGGTGCAGAACAGTCTGGCGGTTTGTTCAGTATCATAGATAGCGGAGTGGGCCTCGTTACCGTCCCATTCCAGACCGGCGCATTGGGCCGCTCTGGCGAGCACGGTCTGACCGTAGGCGAGCCCCGCCAGGGTGACTGTGTCAAAGGTGCTGAACGGATGGAAAGGGTTGCGTTTTATCTTGCTTCTTTCCACCGCCGCATTGAGAAATCCCAGATCGAAGAAGGCATTGTGGCCGACCAGTATAGCCCGTTTGCAGCTGCTGGCTTTCACGGCTTTGCGTATCGGGGAAAATAGTTTCTGCAGAGCCTCTTTCTCGGCCAGAGCCATCCGAAACGGATGATCTGGATCTATACCGTTGAACGCCAGGGCTTTGGGGTCTATGTTGGCCCCCGGAAAAGGTTCTACATGTGCTGCCAGAGTCTCACCAAGCTGCAAGAGACCGGCTTCATCCATGCGGATAGTGGTGGCCGCAATTTCCAACAATGCGTCCTGCTTGGCATCAAACCCCCCTGTCTCCACATCGATCACAACAGGCAGGTAGCCGCGGAAGCGATTTGCGATAGCTGGATTGTAATGAACTTCTTCCATCGGTGAAGGATAATGAATTTGGCAGGAATTATCGACTATGCTTTGGACTTACACTGAATATTTAACCTTAATATTCATATGACTACAGTGGGTGTTGTTAGATTAGTATCTTAAGGATGATGCATTCTGTGTTATTTTGTATGCCGTCTTAATTTTTAAAAATGCAGTGAACTTGAAAACAAGGATATTTCAAGGATTGGAGCTCAGATGAATAAAAATAACTCCTGGGTGTGGCATCTGTGCGTTATTGCACTGATGATAGTCAGTCTCACAGGCTGTTCAACGATACAGAAAAAACTCTTGCCCGAACGTTTTCTTACCGAAGCCTTCTTGGCTGATCCAATTGAACCCCTCAACCGGGCGACTGACAAATTTAACCGAGAGCTCGACAAGACTGCGATAAAACCGGTGGCAAAAGGCTATCGCGTGGTTACCCCTGATCCGATCGATAAGGGGATAACCAATTTCTTTGATAATCTGGCGGATATCAATTCAGCGGTGAACAATTTTTTGCAATTCAAACCGGTGCGGGCCCTGTCCGACGTAGGGCGCGTGTGCCTCAACACAACGGTTGGTCTGCTGGGGTTTATCGATGTTGCTTCAGATGCTGGTCTGAAAAGCTATAAAGAGGACTTTGGTCAGACGCTGGGCCACTGGGGAATCGGAGGCAAGCCTTATCTGGTAGTGCCGGTCGTCGGTCCCAACACCCTGCGTGATCTGGTGGGGCAAGTAGTGGATCTGATGATGAATCCGATCTACTACACCAGTCAGGGTGTCTATTGGTCGGTCCTTACGCTGAAATTCATCGATACCCGGGCCGACCTGTTGGAGACCACGGATGTCTTGGATGAAGCTGCGGTTGATCCCTATAGCTTTGTCAGGGAAACCTATCTGCAGATTCGTAAAAACAAGATCTACGACGGAGATCCTCCTCTAGAGGATGCAAATCTTGAAGGTGAAGTGATTTTTGATGATGAGTGAGGCTCTGGTTCAGCTCTCTTGCAGGAGTTGCCAGCTGATCTGTTCACCCGCCCTCAATGGGATCAACTTGCCATCACCGATTTCGTAATTATCAGGCGCTTGCCAACTACGCTTCTCCAGGGTGATTTTTGCGCTGTTGCGGGGCAGGCCATAAAAATCCGCGCCATGCAGACTGGCGAAGCCTTCCAGCTTGTCTAATGCACCTGCCTTTTCGAAGGCTTCCGCATAGAGCTCAATCGCGGCATGTGCGGTATAACAGCCAGCGCAACCGCAGTCGCACTCTTTCGCATGCTGGGCGTGAGGGGCGCTGTCAGTGCCCAGAAAAAACTTTGAATTGCCACTGGTCGCGGCATCGATCAGTGCCTGTTGGTGGCGCTCACGCTTGAGAATCGGCAGGCAGTAATAGTGTGGACGGATCCCGCCTGCCAGCATGGCATTGCGGTTATACAGCAGATGGTGGGCGGTAATAGTGGCTGCCACCGGCCCGGCGGTCCAGCTGACGAACTCAACCGCATCCTGGGTGGTGACATGCTCGAATACCAGGGGCAGTTGAGGAAAGTCATGCACCAGTGGCTCCATATGCCGATGGATGAACACCTTTTCCCGATCGAAGATATCAATCTCGTTGTCGGTAACCTCTGCATGCACCAGCAAGGGCAGGCCCTGTTTCTGCATCTCCTCGATTACCGGGTAGAGCTTTTTGATGTCAGTGACACCCGAGTCGGAATTGGTGGTGGCGCCGGCGGGATAGAGCTTGACTGCTTTGACAAAGCCGCTTGCACTGGCCTGGCGTATCTCCTCTCGTGAAAGGTTGTCTGTCATATACAGCGTCATTAAGGGTTCGAAAACAGCGCCCTTGGGCAGTGCCTGAAGAATTCTCTGCCGGTAATCAGCGGCCATTTGAGTGGTGGTGACCGGTGGTTTCAGGTTGGGCATCACAATCGCGCGGGCAAAACGTGCGGCGCTATGTTTGACAACCGACTCCATGGTTTTTCCGTCGCGCAGATGCAGGTGCCAGTCATCGGGTTGAGTGAGTGTGAGCTTCATGATGTCAGCCGTTAAGTTCAAGAGAAAAAAGATTGATAGGTTCTTTTGATCTTTACACGTCGATCGATTGTTAATTTCTATTTGTCAATTTAAGTAAATACTAATATTATTTTTCACCGAAGGCTACGTTGTATCTGCTTTCGAGCAAACTGAATCTAATGAACGCATTGTAACTCGAGGAGAGTGAACTCATGAATAAAATCGTTAAAGCTGCTGCTGCTGCTGCTCTGATCGCTGCTTCTGCTTCCGCATCCGCGTGGTGGGGCGGCCCTGGTTATGGTAACCGCGGTTGGGGTGACGACTGGTTGGGCGATGGCTGGGGTGATGGCAGTGGTGACTTCAGCTTCGGTATGAGCGGCAGTGCCCGTGGTTCCGGCTATGGCCGTGGTTACAACCGTTACAATGACTACTATGGCTATGGTCCTTATGGTTATGGCGCTCCTTATGGTGCTCCTTACGGTGCTCCTTATGGCTATCCCTATGCCGCACCTGTAGCGCCTGTCGCACCTGCTGCACCTGCTGCACCGGCCAAGTAAGTCTGTGTAAGGCTTAAAAGGATTACTACACAGGGATGTGTACAACAACTATCAACGTGGTTATCAAGCTTTCCGGGTACTAAAATGAAAAAGATTTCTACTATTGCTGCTGCTATCGCCATGGCTGCCGCTTCTGCCAGTGCAAATGCATGGTGGGGCAACAATTGGGGTGACGACTTCATTGGCGACGGTTTCGGCGCCGGTGATTTCAGTTTCGGTTTCAGCATGCGCGCCCATGGGCGTGGTCATGGTTACGGTCGGGGTTACGGTTATGACTACCCTTACTATGGCGTACCTGTTTACCCAGCTCCTGTGCTGACTGAAGAGCAACAGGCTGGCCTGATCGAACAGCAGAAAGCGTTTGCCGAGCAGCAGCAGAAAGCCTTTGAGCAAGCTGTTGCTGCACAACGCGAATTCGCAGCGCAGTACAACAATGATCCTATGGCTGCTATGGATGCCCAGAGGCAATCCATGCAGAATGCCATGGAAGTCCAGCGTCAACAGATAGATGCACAGTTTGACTCTATGGCCCCCGCCATGCCTGCAGATATCGCCCACCGTATCGAGGAGCGTAAGGCCCAGCGTGAAGCGATGATTAAACAGATGGAATCCCAGCGTCCGGACATGCCGGCCTTTAGTGCTGAGCCGGTTGACCTCAACAAGCGGGTTGAAGAGGCTCAGGCCCGTCGTGATGAGATGGCCAAGGAGATGGATGCGCGCCGCGCTGCTGCTCCAGCCATGCCGGAGATGTCAGAAGAGATGAACAAGCGCAGGGAAGAGGCTCAGGCCCGTCGCGATGAGATGGTCAAGGAGATGGATGCGCGCCGCGAGATCGCGTTGCAGCGCATGCCCTTCGAGCGCCCGGCATACGCAACACGTAAAGATATGTAGAGTGAGCTGAGCCAGCACCTGACAAAAGGCGTATCCGAGCTGCTCGGGTACGCCTTTTTTTGTGCGGGTTTTTTGTCTGCCAACTATGTGAAAAGGTGAACATTTGTTGGTTTTTATCGGCAAAATAACTCTGCAAGTTAGGGATTCTTGCTGTATATTTGCACAATCTATTATGATTATTGGATTTTCCAATAATTACTCACTAATATCCGCAAACTGTACAGTTCATTTGAACCGTAAGTGGCTGGTGTTTTTTCAGAATTGAAGAAGAAAGAGGTCAACGATGTCTAGCCGACCCGATGTCGACCCGCAAGAGACACAAGAGTGGCTCGAAGCCCTGGAGGGCGTGCTTGAAAACGAAGGTATAGAGCGCGCTCATTATCTTATCGAGCAATTGGTGGATAAGGCGCGCCGTTCAGGTGCGCATCTGCCATTCAGCGCCAATACTGCGTATGTGAACACCATTCCAGTGACCCAGCAGCAACGCTTTCCCGGTGATCGGGCCATGGAGCGGCGCATCCGCTCCTTCATCCGTTGGAATGCAATGGCGATGGTGGTGCAGGCGAACCGGATCTCCACCGAACTGGGGGGGCATATCTCCAGTTTCGCGTCGGGTGCAACCCTCTATGATATCGGTTTCAACCATTTTTTCCGGGCCTGTGACAAGGAGCGGGATGGCGACCTGATCTTTTTCCAGGGGCACTCGGCGCCAGGGATCTATGCGCGCGCCTTTCTCGAGGGGCGTTTAAGTGAGGATCAGCTGCACAGCTTCCGTCAGGAAGTGGATGGCGGCGGACTCTCCTCCTACCCGCATCCCTGGCTGATGCCAGGTTTCTGGCAATTCCCCACTGTCTCTATGGGTCTCGGTCCCTTGATGGCGATCTATCAGGCCCGCTTCATGCGCTATCTGCATGATCGGGGGGTGGTCAATACTGCAGAGCGCAGGACCTGGGCATTCTGTGGCGACGGCGAGATGGACGAGCCGGAAGCCCTGGGGGCGATCTCCCTGGCGGGCCGCGAGCGGCTCGACAATCTGGTGTTCGTGATCAACTGCAACCTGCAGCGCCTGGACGGACCGGTGCGCGGCAACGGCAAGATCATTCAGGAGCTGGAGGCGGTATTCCGCGGCGCCGGCTGGCATGTGATCAAGGTGATCTGGGGCGGTTACTGGGATCCCCTGTTTGCCCGCGACAAGAACGGCACGCTGGTGAAGCGCATGGAAGAGGCGGTGGATGGCGATTACCAGGCCTACAAGGCCAAGGGCGGCGCCTACACCCGGGAACACTTCTTCGGCAAGTATCCTGAGCTGGAAGAGATGGTGACGGATATGACCGACGAGGATATCTGGCGCCTCAACCGTGGCGGCCACGACCCCCACAAGGTCTATGCCGCGTATGCCGAAGCGGCGGCCCACAAGGGTCAGCCGACGGTGATTCTGGCCAAGACCGTGAAGGGTTACGGCATGGGCGTGGCGGGTGAGGGCCAGAATATCACTCACTCCCAGAAGAAGATGGGCGAGGCGGCGCTGAAGGCCTTTCGCGACCGTTTCAATATACCCATCAGTGACGACATGATCGGTTCCGCGCCGTTTTACAAGCCGCCGGCGGACAGTCCAGAGATGGAGTACATGCACAAGCGCCGCCAGGCCCTGGGCGGCTATATGCCGCAGCGGCGCACCGAGGTGCAGCCGTTGCAGGTGCCCAGCCTGGAGAGCCTGAAGGTGATGCTCGAAGGCAGCGGGGATCGGGAACAGTCCACCACGATGGCGTTTGTGCGGCTGCTCAACATGCTGATCCGCGACAAACAGCTTGGCAAGCAGGTGGTGCCGATCATCCCCGACGAGGCGCGCACCTTCGGTATGGAGGGTATGTTTCGTCAGCTCGGCATCTACTCATCCGTGGGCCAACTCTACGAGCCGGTGGATGCGGACCAGGTGATGTTCTACCGCGAGGACAAGAAGGGCCAGATCCTGCAGGAAGGCATCAATGAAGCGGGCGCCATGTCCTCCTGGATTGCCGCGGCCACCGCCTACAGTAACCACGGGATCAACATGATTCCGTTCTATATCTACTATTCCATGTTCGGCTTTCAGCGCATCGGCGATCTGGCCTGGGCGGCCGGGGATATGCAGGCGCGGGGATTTCTGATCGGCGGCACCGCCGGCCGCACCACTCTGGCGGGCGAGGGCCTGCAGCATCAGGATGGCCACAGCCATCTGGCGGCCGCCACCATTCCCAACTGTGTCGCCTACGACCCGACATTCGCCTATGAACTGACGGTAATCATCCAGGACGGCATGCGCCGCATGTATCAGGAACAGCAGAACATCTTCTATTACATCTCGGTGATGAACGAGAACTACCTGCAACCGGCGATGCCGGAAGGGGTGGAAGAGGGCATCCGCCGCGGGCTGTATCTGTTCCAGCAGGGCGGCAAGCGCAAGAAACGGGTGCAGTTGCTGGGCAGCGGCACCATCCTGCGGGAGGTCATCGCCGCCGCTGAGCTGTTGGAGAAGGATTTCAGCATCTCCGCCGATGTCTGGAGCGTAACCAGCTTTAATGAACTGCGCCGGGAAGGTCTGGATGTGGAGCGCTGGAATATGCTGCATCCCGAGGAAACTCCACGGGTCAGCTATGTGACGAGCCAATTGTCCGGGCAGCAGGGTCCCATAATTGCCGCGACCGACTATATGCGCAGCTATGCAGATCAGGTTCGTCCCTTTATCTCGGGGCGCTATACCGTGCTGGGCACCGACGGTTTTGGACGCAGTGATATGCGCAGCCAGTTGCGTAAATTCTTCGAGGTGAATCGCTATTATGTGACGCTTGCGGCGCTCAAGTCGCTGGCGGATGAGGGTGAGATCGGTTTGGACATCGTGAGCAAGGCGCTTGCGAAATACAAGATCGACCCTGAGAAACCCAATCCAGTCACAGTCTAGTGAACTGATATTGAAGTTGAGACCGCTCCTCATTTCACGGGAAGTGTGAGTGACAGCCGGGAGACAGATGCACAACTCCCGGTTGTTATCACCTCCAGTATTATTTCACTGAGCGGAGGGATGTTGACTATCCCCTGATGAGTTTGAGCTGGATTTTTTAGCCGCTGACACGGCAGAGGAATTGAAGTGGGCAAAATTACAGACGTTTTCTTACCTGACATTGGTGACTTCGATGCGGTCGAGGTTATCGAGGTGCTGGTATCCAGTGGTGATCAAATTGCCGTTGAGGATTCAATCATCACCTTGGAAAGCGACAAGGCTACGATGGAGATCCCATCCCCGCACACCGGTGTGGTGCGTGATGTCCTCGTCAAGGTGGGTGATAAGATCAATGAAGGGCATAAGCTCGTCACCTTGGAAGTAGGTGAAGCGCCTGTTGCAGCAGCGAATGAGGTCTCCACACCCGAGCCAGCGGCGGAGGAAGTGGAGACGGTACAGGCGCCGGCGCCTGCTCCGCAACCGGAGAGTGCGCAACGCAAACCTGGGGAGAAGGAACCCGCGGCGCCTCCCTTGCCGATGGTCGGGTCCGGTGAGAACTCCACATCCGCTCATGCGAGCCCCGCAGTGCGTCGTTTTGCCAGGGAACTGGGTGTGGTCCTGAGCCTGGTGTCAGGCACGGGACCAAAAGGCCGCATCGTCAAAGACGATGTGCAGAACTTTGTGAAATCCTCACTGCAGGGCGCCAGGCCGGCGCAGTCTGCAGGCTCACCCTTTGCAATGCCGGCTGGACCTGAGATCGATTACAGCAAGTTTGGTGAGATCGAGTCCCAGCCTCTGAGCCGGATCAAGAAACTGAGCGGCGCCCATCTGCACCGCTGCTGGCTGACCGTGCCCCATGTGACCCAGTTCGATGAGGCCGATATCACTGAACTCGAGGCATTCCGCAAGGCGCAGAAGGATGCTGCTCAACAACAGGAGCTACGCCTGACTTTCATGCCGTTCCTGATGAAGGCTGTGGCGGCGGCGTTGAAAGAGATGCCGGTATTCAATGCGGCCCTTTCACCGGATGGGGAGAGCCTGATCTACCGCAAGTATGTCAATATCGGGGTCGCGGTGGATACGCCGCATGGCCTGGTGGTTCCTGTGATCCGCAATGTGGATCAGCAAGGGGTGTTCGATATCGCCCGGGCCTTGATGGCAGTCAGTGGCCGCGCCCGGGACGGCAAATTGTCTCCGGGAGATATGCAGGGCGGTTGTATTTCCATCTCCAGCCTGGGTGGTATCGGCGGTACCGCCTTTACGCCCATCGTCAATGCGCCCGAGGTGGCGATCCTGGGTGTCTCCCGTGCAACCATGCAGCCGGTCTGGGACGGCGCGGCATTTCAGCCGCGGTTGATGCTGCCGCTCTCACTCTCTTATGATCACCGGGTGATCGACGGTGCAGACGGGGTGCGTTTCACCACATTACTTTCGGGATTGCTCGCGGATATCCGGCGTCTGCTACTCTGAGAACTTATGTAGTGAGTTTTATAAACCACATAGGTCACAGAATTTTTAAGATTACGAGATCAGGAAATAATCGGGTAGCTGCTCTGTATGACTCACAAATCGCCTCATTGATTTCTTGAATCATCAATGATTAACATTGGTGGGTGTACGGTCGTTTCTTAAATTCAATGTGAAATATCTTGCAGATAAAACTCGAAGAGTCTGATCATGATTCACTGTGCACTCTGTGTTCTCTGTGGTGAATAGTTATAAATTTTTACCCTAATCGCGAAGTCATGCTGCCTGGGTACGAGGAAAAAGATAATGAGCAAAACCATTGAGGTGAACCTTCCGGATATCGGTGATTTCGAACAGGTCGATGTGATCGAGGTGTTGGTAAAACCTGGCGACAGCATCGAGGCCGAGGAGTCGCTCATCACCCTGGAGAGTGACAAGGCGACAATGGATATTCCGTCGCCGCATGCGGGAAAAATCATTGAAGTGCTGGTTAAGGCGGGTGACAAGATATCCCAGGGCGGCCCGATTCTGAAGATGGAGCTTTTGGCCGGTGAAAAGCGGGAAGAACCACGATACAGTGCAGCGCCGGTGTCCGAAGCAGTAAAAGGCACCGCCGACATTCAGGCCGACGTCGTGGTGCTGGGTGCCGGGCCGGGTGGTTATACCGCTGCCTTCCGCGCTGCCGATCTGGGCAAGCGTGTGGTGCTCATAGAACGCTACGAATCTCTGGGCGGGGTCTGTCTGAATGTGGGATGCATCCCGTCCAAGACGTTGCTGCATGCTGCAGAGGTTATCAATGAAGCGGCCGAGATGGCATCCATGGGTATCAGCTTTGGCAAGCCCAAGGTGGATCTCGACAAACTGCGCGCCGGCAAGGACAAGGTAGTGCAGCGCCTCACCAGCGGCCTGAAACAGTTGGCCAAACAGCGCAAGGTCGAGATCGTGCGCGGGGTTGGCAAGTTTGAGTCACCGAATCGAATCGGGGTCAAGACCCCTGATGGTCAGACCTCTATCGCGTTCACCGATGCGATCATCGCCTGTGGCTCCAGCGCCATACAGATTCCCGGTTTTCCCAATGATGACCCGCGCCTAATCGACTCCACCGGCGCCCTTGAACTGCAGGAGATACCCAAGCGCATGCTGGTGCTGGGCGGCGGCATCATCGGCCTGGAGATGGCGACGGTTTACAGCGCCCTGGGCAGTCAGATCGATGTGGTCGAGCTGCAGGACAACCTGATCCCAGGTTGTGATTCGGATCTGGTTCGCCCGCTGCAGAAAATCATCAAGCAGCGCTACAGCAGCATCATGCTGAGCACCAAGGTGACCGATATCCAGGCCCAGAAGCAAGGCCTCAAGGTGACCTTCGAAGGTAAGAATGCCCCGGAGAAACCCCAGCTCTATGACCGCGTCCTGGTGGCGGTGGGGCGCACGCCCAACGGTAAACAGATCAACGCAGAAGCCGCCGGCATCCAGGTGGATGAGCGGGGATTCATCCCGGTGGATGCGCACATGCGCACCAATGTGCCGAATATCTATGCCATTGGTGATGTGGTGGGCCAGCCGATGCTGGCGCACAAGGCCACCCACGAGGCGAAGGTCGCTGCTGAGGTGATTGCCGGCCTGCCGGCCAGATTCGATCCCATGACCATCCCCTCGGTGGCTTACACCGATCCCGAGGTGGCCTGGATGGGGCTCACCGAAACCGAGGCCAAGGAGAAGGGCATCGAGTATGAGAAGGGGGTTTTTCCCTGGGCGGCGAGTGGCCGCGCCTTGGGCATTGGTCGTAGTGAGGGTATTACCAAACTGCTGTTCGATCCCGCCACCAAGCGAATTCTTGGCGCAGGCATCACCGGCCTGAATGCCGGGGAGTTGATCGGCGAGACAGTGCTGGCGCTGGAGATGGGCGCGGATGCGGAGGATATCGGACTCACCATTCATCCGCACCCGACACTGAATGAGACCATCTGCTTCGCCGCAGAAATGGCTGAAGGCACGATCACCGATCTGTTGCCGCCGCAGAAAAGGTAAGCGACCAGCGAGAGTGCAGACGCATTTTGGATAAGGTGACGAAAGCCGTCAAGGCATTTTACGAAGCCTACCCTTATCCCACCGGGCTGTCCGAGGCAGTGGCTGAAAATGATCCGGCGCTGCTGCTGGGAGAGGTACGATCGCAGCAGTCGAAAAACAACCCGTTACAGGTCCTGGAGGCGGGGTGCGGTTGTGGTCTGGGCCTGCTTGCGGCAGCGCGGCGAAATCCGCATCTGCAGTTCATGGGTGTGGATATCAACCAGGTTGGTATCCATCAGGCTCAGCAGCAGGCGCATGCCCAGGAGCTGAGCAATATCCGTTTCCAGCAGCTTGATCTGATGCACCTGGAAGCCCTGCAAACCCCCGCAGCTGGTTTTGATCTCATCTATTCATTGGGTGTACTTCACCATCTCGCCGATCCTGCGATGGGCCTGAAAAACCTTGCCACGCTGCTCGCCCCGGGGGGCGTGATTTCATGCATGGTGTATGGCCGCTACGGGCGCGAACCCTTGCAACGCCTGGTGGATGCGATCGGCCTGCTGTCTGATCCAGCCGAGCCTGTCGAGGAGCGGCTGCAACCGGCTCGCCTGCTGGCAGGGATTGCAGACAACAGCCTCTTCAAGTCCACTCCCTGGGAACGGACATCCGAGGTGGATGACATCGAATTCATTGACCGTTGTCTGCATGTCAATGAACAGAGCTACGATATCGAGTCCCTGTGGCGGCTTCTGCAGCAGGCTGGGATGCGGTTTGTGCGTTGGCTCAAACCCGGTGACTGGTCGCCTGAAAAGCTGATTCAGGCTGTTCCAGCCATAGATCTGATTCGGGAGTTATCTGAGAAGGATCAGTATAAAGTCATCGAGCGGCTCTTCTACCGGCCCAGACTCGAATTGTTGATCACGCATGCGGATGACTCGGCAGAGTCGGGAGCATGACTAGCTCAGCCATCGATCTCTATTTTCGTGAAGCGGGCATCCCTGAGGGTCAACCGCTGGTCCTGCTGCATGGCTTGTTTGGTTCATCCGCCAACTGGATGGGCATAGCCCGTCGGCTGGAATCTGCGACTCGCATCATCGTGCCTGATCTTCGCAACCATGGCCGTTCGCCCCATGCCTCATCCATGAGCTATCAACTGATGGCCAATGATCTGGTTTCGTTGATGGACCGCCTGGAAATAAGTTCGGCGCATATCCTTGGCCACAGTATGGGGGGCAAACTGGCTATGATGCTGGCGCTGGATTATGCCGAGCGGGTAAACAAGCTGATCGTGGCCGATGTGGCGCCGGTCAGTTACCCGCATCGTTTCGACGAGATTTTTACCGGTTTAGAGGCAGTCAACCTCAGTAAACTGAGCAACCGACTTCAGGCGGACCAGATCCTTGCTGAAACGGTAGCAAACATTCAAACCAGGCAGTATCTGCTACAGAATCTGGTCAAGCAGTCCGGTAAATGGGCGTGGCGCTTCAACCTCGAACAATTGGCAGCTGAGATAGCAGTCATCGCGGGCTTCCCTGAACTCGCCGGAAGATCATTTCCAGGCGATGTTTTGTTCATCTATGGTGGAAATTCTTCCTATCTGAAGGCAGAGTATATGCCCACCATACGCGGGCTCTTCCCATTTGCCCGGATGCGTATGTTGCCCGGAGCGGGGCATTGGGTCTATGCCGAACAGCCGGAGCAATTCAGCCAGGCGGTGAAGGCGTTTCTAAGAACCGGATAAAGCTTGTGAGGGTTATGCCGCAGGCTCTGTCCGCCGGTTTCAGGATCATGGCGGGGCCAGGTTGTAATTCTGCTGCTCGCGGCGCCCGAATCGGAGTTGGTGAAGCGCGCAATCAAGCTCAGCCTTGATCTCCAATTTTAGTCACGGCGTGTGGGGTGAGCTTGGCCAGGGTCTCGCATGGACCCCGATACTGCTCGGGAACATTCTCCGGACATGCACCACAAGCCAGGTTGCCGGGCACAGCGAAATCGATCTTGCGCGGGTACGGCAGATCCAGTCCTTGCATGATCGCCACGAATTCGGACTCACTCTTACCGGCTAGACGTGGGTTGCGCTTTTTCTCCTGTCCGATGGTGGTGATCTGGCGCTCTTCGTAGTCGTGCGCCGGGTAGACCAGCGTTTCGTCGGGCAAGACGAAGAACTTCTCGGTGATTGAGCGATAGAGTTAGACTGGATCGCCGGACTGGAAGTCGGTTCGACCACAGGCCTCAATCAGCAGGGCATCACCGGTAAACAGCATCCGATGCACGCCGCTTTCGATCAGGTAGGCATGATGGGTCGAAGTATGACCCGGTGTGAACAGTGGGTGCAGTTCGATCGTACCAACCCTGAAGGCTTGACCCTCAGCGACGCCAAGATCAGCGCAGGGCAACTGGTCCATCGCCGGTGCGACAATCTTCGAACCGGTCAGATTCTTCAGCGACCGCGCACCCGTCAGGTGGTCGGCGTGAATGTGGGTTTCGAGGGTAAAAGTCAGCTTCAGGCCGAGCTGATCAAGCATTTCCAGATCGCGCTCGAGCGTGCCGATTACTGGGTCGATCAAGACAGATTCGCCAGTCTGTTCACATGCAATCAGGTAGGTGTAGGTGCAGGAGTCGGCTTCCAAGAATTGGCGGAAAAGACGCGTCTAGATGATAGAGGCAACATACCCGACTACCTGTCTCTGGATGTTACAAAAACCAGATTTAACAGGATCTTTGATATTTGGCATGATCGCGCAGTGTTTCATTTCTTAACAGATGTAAAAGATCGCAATGCTTATATGACGCTTTTGGCAGTGAGCCTGTCCAGTCACGGTCGGGCGATCATCGGCACCTTTTCAATGAATGGTCCAGACACCTGTAGTGGTCTGGACGTTGTGCGATATGATGCAGAAAAAATGAATACAGAGCTGAGCCCTGCGCTGGAACTGGAGGATACAGTGACCAGCATACATGTAATGCCAAATGGTGCGGAGCAGGAATACATGTATTTCATTATCAAGCATAAAAATGCCCGATAGAAATGATGGCGGTGCAGGCTAAGGACTATTCATGAATTCAAAGAAACCAGTGCAGCGGAGTAGTTGAGTAACCGTTTCACCCACTGGGCTGTATTCATGGAGCCCTGTGGGTGATTGATAAGTGAGAGGAGCAAGCGGGATGTTAAATTTCCGGACATTTGATGATCAGCCTGTCTGCAGTAACAACTCAATCACTGGAAGAGCCGGATCAGAGGTGGTTCCTGTCCGGCTGCTGTGCTTGCTGATGATGTTGATCTGGGGTCAAATGCAGTCTGAACATCCCAAAATTGGAGGAAGAAAATGAAAGCGCTTTTGCTTGTTCTGATGCTGACGGTTTCTGGTCTGGGTCTTGCGGCTGATGAATCGGATGCTGAGCAGGGACCGATGGTGATCTATCAATCCGCTGAGTCATTCGAGGATGTGATCGAGAATATCAAGATGGCGATCGTGGAACGCGGCATGCTGGTGAGCGGCACGCTGCACGTCAGCGAAATGCTCAACCGCACCGGTCCGGATTTGGGCTACAAGCAGGTATTCGAGAAGGCGGAGTCTGTGGAATTCTGCAGCGCCTCGATCTCCCACCAGATGACCCAGATGGCGGCTGAAAACATGGCGATCTGTCCTTTTACTATTTCAGTCTACCTCAAGGTCGACGAACCGGATCAGCTCTATGTGGCTTACCGGCGTCAGCATCTGGCTGGCGATGCGGCAGAGGTTACAGCGTCTATTTATGAATTACTCGATGGTATTATTCAGGACTCGATTGAGTAGCTGTTTCTGCGAGGGCCTGTTAACACTATTCGTATATCCATCCGTATAGTGTTAACAGGCCTTAGTCACTGGATCTATCCTCTCAAGCAAATGAGGGAAAACCCTCTGCATGTTAGTGGCTGTAACCTAATAGACAGAGGGAAATTGCTCATTTTCGAGCTAAAAAAACGTGAGAGATCAGAGAGATATCTTCAAAATGTGAGCCGCGTCCCGTTCAACTTTCCATCCGCTGTTAGGATGCGAAAAAGATTTCTTAGAAATGACTATTCGCGATTCGACAACGAATCATCCCCTCAGTCAATTCCAAGTCATATCTGACTTTATCCGGTTCCAGATTCACTGGCCGGTTTGCACAGGGATCGTGAAGCAAGAATGATTCAGTATTGCGCAAGCAGATACTGTTCATGGAGCGCAGATCCCTCAGCAGTTTTAGATTTCTGTACTCAATAGAGAACCAAATGCCGCTTAATCCGAATCCAGGTTAATGGATCAGGTGACAGCAGGCAGTTGGAAAAAAAATAATGTTCGGAGGAATCAAAAATTGAAACTTAAGACGAATGATTTACGCTGGCCGATTGGCAGCGTATCCGCTATTGCTATGCTGTCGGTGCTTTCGGTCGCTCAGGCCGGTAAGATCACATCAGTCCCCAGCGGCACGGGAGCCGAAGGTTTCGGCGGCTGGAACCTGGATAACGTGACAGTGAATATCCTTGATGGCACATTTGATTATACTGATGGCACCTATGAATTCGGATCCGATGCCGATGGGAGCTATTCAAGTAATGTGGAGGATGAGTTTGGCACCGTGATGTCCACGGTTATTGCCAAACCCTGGCCTGTCGGTGAACCCCCGGGTGTCAAGGTGATCAACGATGATCTCGCGGTGAATGCCACTAAACCGGTGAACTGCATTATCTCCACCTCGTATCTGGAAGGCTTCTATCTGGACTCAGCCGACCCGCAGCAGGTGATCTGCAGCAGCGGATTCCAGACCCATAAGCGCTACAAGCAGGCGATGCTCCCCAGCATGGTGGATGGTATCGACAGTGAGGGTGCGGATATGGTCTTCAATGTCGAGGCCGAAGCAGGCTCCCGCGATTACCAGGTGTTCCAGAAGATCAACAACTGGACCGACTCCCGTCTCGAGGGCTTCACCATCCAGGTGGGTTTTGGCGTGGGTGAAAACTTCATGAGTGCAGAGTCTCTTGATCTGGTCTCCGAACTGAGTCTCTCGGTGCCAGGCGAGGTATGGCGGGATAGCCAGCTGGCCACATTCTCTCATGGCTTGTTCGGCGCCCCGGACAAGCATTTCCCGGAGCCGGGCTTTTTCGATAATACCGCGGCAGGTTACTACATTAATGAGTATCCCGTTGCATCCGGCGTGACCGGTATCCTCAGTGCCGATACGGTGCTGCCAGGGAACTATGCCGATGTACCTCCTGGTGCGGAACAGGCATCCAATCAATTTGGTCCCTGGCTGCCTAACATCTGGCTGCCGCAAGGTGTCTTTTTCGATACCGACGGCAACCCGGACACCGATGCAGACCTGGTGGCCTGGTTTGGTTATAACCCGGCAACGAGTGATTTTGGCTGGATGACCGGCGACAGCGAAGGGTTCCAGGCGATTGATGATGCGGTCATCGAAGGCTGGGCTGGAGATCTGGCCTATTCCATGGGAGAGATCGATGACCTGGTCAATGTGGGGTTGAACTATATCGTCACCATCGGTGATGTCAGCCAGTTTCCCGGCAGCACCTTCACTATCCGGATAACCCCGACCAAGGACACCTCCGGAACCGGCGTACCTGGCTTTGTTGGCGTCACTCCGACACCGGCGCTGCTCTATACCAGCTCCACGGGAGAGATCAGTCTGAGCCCCAGTCCGGAGTTCCTGATCGGCGATCCACTGACCGTGCGGGTGGGTGATGCAGACATGAATCTGGACCCGACCGTGGCAGACACCTTGCAAGTGCAGGCTACCAGCAGTGACGGCCAGAGCGAAACAGTTACCCTGACGGAAGAGGGGGAGGACCGCGGCGTATTCGTGGCCGGCCTGCCGGTTGGTTTCAGTAATGTGGCGGCGAACACCCTGGTGACCGTGACCTACGCGGATGGCGACGCTGACATCAGCGCCAGCAGCACCGCGCAGACCACGGATACTATTACCCAATCCTATGTGGAGATAGATGATCTGAAGGTGCCGGAAACGGTCAAAGGAGGCGAGACCCGGACCATCAGAGTCGAGCTTGAGAATGAAGACGATGCGACTATGACTGAGTCGGGATTTCTCACTGTGACCGCCAATGGCGTGATTGTGTTTGAAGCCGGTTTCTTATTGGAGCCTGACCAGGAACAGAAGTTTAGTTTCGACTGGACAGCGCCCACTACCGCGCAAACCGTCGAATGGGTGGCTTCCGTAGTGCTGGATTCAAGAGGCTATGTGGAGCCTGTGACTGAGACAACCGAAGTCCGGGTGCGCCGACCCAGAAGGCGTTAGTCATTTATCAACCCAATACGGGCATGCTGATAATAAAATAGCATGAGGCTCATCTACCTGATGAGCCGAACATAATAAAGAGGGAAAGCCTAGCTTTCCCTCTTTTTTTATCCGCTGAGTACCGCCCAGGTTTCTACCCATTCCATTAAACTATCCACACAATACAGGGACCTGAATAAAATAAAGATCGCTTGATTTCCGCCGTTAACCACCAGAGTATAAAGGAATTTAAACTTTTATCGGTCACCGAACGGGGGGATGATGTCAGAAAAATGCAAGGTGGTTTTCTACGGTGAACTGCAGCAGGGGTTTGATCCTGAAGAGGTTCTTCATGCCTTTAGTGAGAAATTCGCTGTCAGCAAGGAGAAAGCCGGGAAACTGCTCGCGGCAGACAAGGCTGTGGTGCTCAAGGGTGGGCTGGACGAAGAGCGCGCCAGGAAATATAAAGCCGCGCTGGAAAAGATTGGTCTGGTGGTGCGCATTGAGGGTCTTAAAGCCGAAACCCCAGTGTCTGGCTTTGCATTAGAACCCATGGAAGGTATCGATGATGAATCAACTGTGGTGATGGATACCTCGCAGCTTGCCGCCTCGCTTGCCAGATGCCCGAAATGTGGTTCCACGAACATGCAGGACGGAACCTGCCTGAATTGCGGCGTGGTTGCAGAAAAATACCAGGCCGGCAGGAACCGTGGAGAGCAGGGCGGGGGTGCATGGCGGGCCAAGGCTGAAAATCCATACAGCGCGCCTGAGGCCGATCTGCTGGAACCGGTTGAGGGCGAGCTGAATGGTCCTCAGGGGGTGCCGACAGGAAATGCCATAAGCTGGATAGCCAAAGGCTGGTCACACTTCAAACAAAACCCCTTTGCCTGGATGCTCGCCCTGGTGGTCTGGTTCCTGCTGGCCATGGTGGTGAGTCTGATCCCGTTGTTGGGTGGGATTCTTGTCAATCTGGTTACCCCGGTAATCACTGCCGGTTTCATCATCGGCTGCCGGGCTCAGGATGAGGGCAAAGACTTTACCATCGGTCATCTGTTTGCAGGCTTTTCCAACAATGCCGGACAACTGGTATTGGTGGGAGTCATCTACTTTGGTGCGATGATTGTGCTGACCCTGGTGTTGATGGCCAGTTTCTTCGGCCTGGTAGGCATGCAGTCGATGGAGATGCAGGACCCGGATATGCTGATGTCGATGGTGGCTTCACCCGGTTTCATGGTGGCTATTCTGTTGGGTTCCCTGCTGTTCATCCCGGTGATGATGGCCTATCTTTTTGCACCTGCGCTGATCGCCCTGAATGACCTGAAGGCGATGGAGGCGATGAAACTGAGTTTTATCGGTTGCTGGAAAAATATGCTGCCCTTCACTGTGTACGGGCTGCTTGCTATCATCATGCTGATAGTCGGCTCGATACCTGTTGGGCTTGGTCTTTTGATTGTATTGCCGATACTTACCGCATCCATCTATGCGGCCTATCAGGACATCTATTACAGCTGAGTGTTTATCTGAGGACCCTGTAATCAACGGATGATCTGTGGCTGCCGGGCATGATATGAACAACACGGCTCAGGCGCCGTTGCTGGATACCTTAAGAGAGTATGAGATACCCGAGGGCGTAAGTCTGGAGTTCCGTCCCGCCGGGCCGGTGGTGCGCGCCTGTGCCTGGAGCATCGATGCCGCCCTGCGCGCCCTGCTGTATGTACTGCTCGCTTTCGGGTTGTCGTTCATTGGTGGGGTCGGGGTGGCGCTGATGCTGATCGGCTTTTTCCTTATCGAATGGTTCTATCCGGTGGTTTTTGAACTCTATTCAGGCGCAACGCCAGGCAAAAAGGCGATGGGTCTCTGGGTGATCCAGGATAACGGCACACCGCTGACACCGGCTAGTTCGATCATCCGCAACCTGCTGCGCGTAGTGGATTTTCTACCCCTGCTGTATGCCTTTGGCCTGCTCAGCATGTTGCTTGACCGGGAGTTCAAGCGGCTGGGTGATCTGGCGGCCGGGACCCTGGTGGTGTACCGGGATCAACCGGTACAACAGGGTGTATCAGCGCTGAAGCGCGTGGTTAAACCGCCTTCAGATTTCACGGCGGAGGAGCAGAAAGCCGTGTTGGCGTTCGCCGAGAGGGGCGAATTGCTCTCTGCATCCAGACGCATCGAACTGGCGGAACTGCTCAGCGGGCTGACCGGACAAACAGGGCAAGCGGCTGTCGATGAACTCTACGCCTATGCCAATTGGATAATCAAGGGCAACTCCTGCGCCTCCAGCGCCCGTAGCATTGGTGCATCCATGCAGGGCAGCCACTGATGCGACAGCAGCAGTTTGAGAAGCAAAACAGCGAGTTCTGGGGCAAGCTGGAAACCCTCATCGATAACCTGGAGCAACCCAGGTTAAAGACGTCGCTGGGCAAGCCGGACAGTCTGGACTTTCCCGCGGACTACCGCAGGGTCTGCAGTCATTACGCGCTGGCCCGCAGCCGGCGTTTCAGTCCGGGGCTATTGGAGCGGCTGCACAATCTGGTGTTGCGCGGACACCCCCACCTCTACCGGCAACAGACCGCCTGGGGCTGGCGGATCATGCAATTTGTCCTGCTCGGTTTTCCTCGTGTGTTTCGCCAGAACATCGGCTATTTCTGGGTCGCACTGCTGGTTTTTCTGCTCCCCGCCGTGTTGCTCGGCGTGGGCTGCTTTGAGGATCATGATCTGATCTATTCAGTTCTGGATGAACAGCAGGTGGCGAGCATGGAGAGTATGTATGATCCCGCCAACAGGCAGCCGGGCCGGGCCGTGGAGAGGGGCTCGGAAACCGACTTCATGATGTTTGGCTACTACATCATGAATAATATCGGTATCGGTTTCCGCACCTTTGCCGGTGGAATGCTGCTGGGTGTCGGCGCCCTGTTGTTGCTGCTGTTTAACGGAGTAGTGCTGGGCGGGGTCGCCGGACACCTGACCCGCCTGGGCTATCAGGATACGTTCTGGCCCTTTGTGGCTGGGCACGGCGCCTTTGAGCTGACTGCCATTGTGATCTGTGGTGCGGCAGGATTGATGCTGGGCCATGCGATTCTCGCGCCCGGCCAGATGACCCGCGTCATGGCACTCAAGCAGCAGGCCCGCACAGCACTGCAACTGGTGATGGGGGCGGCGCTGATGCTGCTGATGGCGGCCTTTATCGAGGCGTTTTGGTCCTCAAGCAACCTGGCTGTGAGTATCAAATACACAGTGGCGGCGTTGCTTTGGTTGCTGGTGCTGCTCTATCTCGGCTGGATGGGCCGTTCTAAGCATGGATCTCGCTAAGCTAGGCGTCAACCTGCGTCCTCGCTCTCCCTGGGAGGGTGTTGACCTGGGTTTCAGCCTGGCCCGGCATTGGTTTCTGCAACTCTGGCTGCTCTGGCTGGTGGGCGCGATACCGATATTCCTGATCGTCAACCTGCTGCTGCCTCTGCCCCTGTGGCTGGCCGGATTACTGGCCTGGTGGTTCAAGCCCCTGTATGAACCACCGCTGCTGTACTGGCTTGGCAGGGTTATCTTTGCAGATCAGCCTCGGGTCAGCGAGATGCGAGCTCACTGGTGGGCGGTGCTGCGGAATCAGTTGCTGGCCAATCTGACCTGGCGGCGTCTGAGTCCTTCCCGCTCATTCGTGATGCCGGTCGCTGTACTCGAAGGTCTGCGGGGCAAAGCGCGGGTATCCCGTATCCGGGTGCTGGCAAGACAGCAGCATGCGGCAGGCTGGCTGACAATCGTCGGGCTGCATTTTGAAATCATTCTGGAACTGGGATTGCTGGTCCTGCTGGTGGCGCTGCTGCCGGATGAGTTGAGATCATTCGAACTGCGCGCATACCTGTTCGAGCCCAGCGGCTGGCAGCAGTGGTTGCAGCAATTCACCGGGCTGCTGGCGATGTCGGTGATTGCGCCTTTCTACGTGGCGGGCGGGTTTGGACTCTATCTCACCCGGCGCAGTCAGCTCGAGGCCTGGGACATCGAGCTGGGCTTCCGCAACCTGGGAAAACGTACGCAAAGCCGCTCCATGGCCGCCGCCGTCTGCTTCGCCATACTGGCGGGGTCTGCCAGCCTGATGCTGCTGGATCAACCACTGCAGGCGGCCGAACTGAATGCACAACAGGCAAGGGGGTTGATCCATGCGGTGATGCAGGAAGATGACTTCGGTCAACGTGAAACCCATACCGCGTGGAAATATGTCGGTCAGGCTGAAGTCGATGACATAGAGGACCCTCACTGGCTGCTTGAGTGGGTGATAGACCTCGTCAAAGGCTTCACTCAGGGCTTTGCCAGGGTTGTGGAATGGCTGATCTGGCTGGCGCTGGGAGGATTGATCGTCTACCTGGTGAGCTGGCTGCTGCGTAATCGCTTCTTGCTGGAACGCTTCACACCAAACACGCGCAGGCAGCGGCAGATACCGGCAGTCATGCTGGGCCTGGAAATCCGTCCTGAATCACTGCCCGAGGATATCCCGGTGGAAGCCTTGAATCTACTCGGTAAGGGGGCGCACAGGTCGGCGCTGAGCCTGCTGTACCGTGGTTCGCTCTCGATGCTGGTGCATCAATATCAGTTAAAGATTCCCGACAGCGCCACTGAAGGGGAGTGCCTGGACCTGGCGCGGGAGGCGCTCGGCAAGCAGGGTTTTGCATACCTGACGGCTTTGACCCGGTCCTGGCGGAGGCTGGCCTACGGACATCACCCGGCGGACCTGCAGGAGACTGAGCAGCTCTGCCATGGCTGGAAGCAGGCCTATGGCGAATAGGCTGTTTATCGGATTACTCCTGCTGATGCTGCTGGCCCTGATGGCATGGGGTGGTTTCTGGTTTCTGCAAAACTTCGAACGCTATAACGAGGTGGTGCGCAGTGGCTATTCGCCGGCGGCAGGGCGCAACCCCCTATTGGCCGGGGAGCGTTTTCTTCAACGTCTGGATCTGCAGGTGGAGAGCCTCTCCGGCCGGGAATATCTGAAAACCCCGCCTGTAGAACAGGGGGTCCTGCTGGTCAAGGATCTGGGGCCCAGTCTGCCGCCGCAACAGGAGCAGGCGCTGCTTGAGTGGGTTGAGCGGGGTAACCACCTGATTGCCAGCCTGTCTCAGCTGACTGGCGAAGATGAACAGCAGAATCATCTATTCGATGTTCTTGGGGTGCAGTTGCTAGCCATCGATGACGAGGATCAGCCGGATCAGTCGCTGCCAGTCGAGCTGCTGCTGCCGGGCCGTGTCGAACCGATCCGGGTGGAATTCGATGCCTCACGGGTGTTGCAGGTGGAGCATGATGAGGTGCTCTGGCAGATATCCGCGAGGCAGGGTTATCACCTGCTGAGCTTGCCCTGGGGCAGGGGCATGATCACCCTGCTCAGTGACAACCGATTCTTCAACAACAGTCAGATAGATCAGCAGGATCATGCACTGTTTCTTGCCTACCTGATGCATGGCTACGAGCGGGTTTGGCTGCTCTACAGCAGCCAGATGCCCACATTACCCGCACTCGTCTGGCGCCATGCGCCTCAACTGGTGGTGAGCGGCGCTATGTTGCTGCTGATGCTGTGCTGGCGGCTGACCTTACGCAGCGGCCCGATCCTGGTGCGGCGCAACCCGCAGCGCCGCAGCCTGCTCGAGCACCTGCAGGCCGCGGCCGAATTTCTCTGGAAACAGGATCGGGCGGCCGGTCTGCTGCAACGATCCCAACGGCAGCTTGAAAACCGCTGGTTGAGCAGTCATCCGCACCTGCAGAGAATGGATCAGGCTGAGCGCTGTCGCTGGCTGGCTGAACGCACCGGCCTCTCCAGCCTGTCGATACAGAAAGCACTGTATGGCGAGCAGCGCCATGCACGGGGGTTGATCGAGACCAGTGTGATTCAGCAGCAATTATTGGCAGCGCTGCATCCCGATACTAAGACGGAATAACCAATGACAGAGAAGACAGAACAGAATCCTTCATCCGGCCTGAGCCCGGAAATACTGACACGGGCAAGAAGCCTGGAGGCCGAGCTCGGACGGGCGGTGATTGGCCAGGATCAGGTGATCCACGAGCTGGTGCTGGCGTTGTTCGCCGCCGGACATGTACTGGTGGAAGGCGTGCCCGGACTTGGCAAGACCCTGTTGGTGCGCAGTATGGCGGCGGCGGTCAAAGGTGAGTTCAGCCGTGTGCAGTTCACTCCAGACCTGATGCCCAGTGATATCTCCGGGCATATCATGTTCGACATGAAGACAGAGAACTTCCACATCCGCAAAGGACCGGTGTTCTGTAATTTTCTGCTCGCGGATGAGATCAATCGCTCTCCGGCGAAGACCCAGTCGGCCTTGCTGGAGGCGATGCAGGAGCAGCAGGTGACCATCGAAGGGCGCACCTTTCCCCTGCCGCCGCCCTTTCTGGTGATGGCCACGCAAAATCCTATCGAGCAGGAAGGCACCTACCCGCTGCCCCAGGCCCAGCTCGATCGGTTTCTGCTGAAGGTTTTCATCGGTTATCCGAATGAGGGTGACGAGCAGGCGCTGGTCAGGCAGGTCACCGCAGGGTCAGTGGGCGACGGTCTCGATATCTCCGCCATCCGGCCGGTGCTGCTGGCTGAGCATATCCCCCGCCTGCAGGCACATATTGCAGGCCTGGAGGTGGATGAGCAGATCGTCAACTATGCGGTGCGCATCGTGCGTACCGCCCGTGAGTGGAATGGCATAGAGGCAGGGCCTGGCCCGCGCGGCCCCATCGCCCTGCTGCGTGCGGCGCGCGTCGAGGCCTTTCTGCAGGAGCGGGATTTTGTCACACCCGACGATATCAAGCGGGTGGCCCCGGCTGCGTTGCGTCACCGGCTGCGGCTCACCACTGACATGGAGATCGAGGGTTATCAACCAGATGACCTGCTGGCAGACCTGCTGAGCAATATCCCGGCTCCCCGTCAATAGATTGCATGTACCCTGATCGTATACAGATCATCCTGTTGGCGGTGCTGGCGCTGAGCGGATTGCTGGCGGCATTTTTTTCCGGTTGGGTGGTGTTTTGGAAACTGTTCGCTGCCACGCTCCTGGTGTGGACTCTGTTCGATCTCTATCGGGTGATGAATTCACCGCTGCCTGCCGTGAAGCGGAGTATGCGCAACAGCATACCCGTGGGGGCCTGGTCAGATGTGCAACTGCAGCTGACCAATACCACGCCCCGCAGCATGCAGGTGAGCGTGCACGATCATCATCCTGCCGATTTCAAGATCGAGGGTCTGCCCCAGACTGTGTTGCTGCCGGCAGAGCGGCGCATCACCCTGACCTATCGCATCCAGCCTGTGCAGCGTGGCGATGGCGTTTTTCCCGGCCTGGATCTGATTCAGCGATCACCTTATCGGCTCTGGAGGCGGAAACGCTTTCTGGAATTGGTGGATCAGGTCAAAGTATTTCCGAATTTCCGCGAGATTTCCCGCTACACCCTGCTGGCGACAGACAATCACCTGAGCCAGATGGGGATACGCCGTCGCCAGCGCCGTGGCGAGGGTAACGACTTCCATCAACTGCGTGAATACCGCGCCGGCGACAGTCTGCGCCAGATAGACTGGCGGGCGAGTTCCCGCTACCACCGGTTGATCTCCAGAGAGTATCAGGATGAGCGCGATCAACACCTTGTCTTTCTCCTGGATTGCGGCAGGCACATGCGCCATCAGGATGCGGCTGGGGCGCATCTCGATCATGCCTTGAACGCCATGCTGCTGCTGGGTTATGTGGCGCAGCAACAAGGTGACGCGGTGGGTTTCCTGACTTTCGGCGGGGAGCCGCGCTGGCAGCCGCCACACAAGGGAGGGGATATGATCCGGCGTCTGCTGGAACGTACCTACGATCTGCGGGCCGGCCTGGAGGCGGCTGACTATCTGGAGGCAGCGCGAAAACTGATGTCTCTGCAACGCCGCCGGGCACTGGTGGTGATTCTGACCAACAGCCGCGAGGAGGATCAGCCTGAACTCTCCCAGGCGGTGAGGCTGCTGTCACGCCGGCACCTGGTGGTGATTGCCCAGCTCAGAGAGAGGTCGCTGGACCGGGTGCTGAGCGAGCCAGTGCAGGAGTTTGATAGCGCTTTGCGTTTTCAGATCGTCCTCGACTACCTCGATAGCCGCAGACAGGGGCATGAGGCCCTGCAACACCAGGGCGCTCAGTTGCTCGATATCCTGCCTGAACAGTTGCCGGTCGCCCTGGTCAACAGATACCTCGATATCAAGGCAAGGGGGGTGCTGTAGGAGTCTGTCCCTCGCAAGCCTTTCCTCAAGTCGGTTGAATTCGCACCCTCAAGTGGAAGTTAAGGCATGCTGTAGTTGTATTCCCTGAACGCCTCCCTGGAGAAATACCGCAAACGGCGGGATTGCGCCTTTAAAAGGCTTCCTGATACCCCTGTGGCTCAGCCATCATTATCCGTAAAAGACAATAAATCACAGATCACACGACTGCAGGGACGCAGGAGGTAGAGTTACGCAGGGAGCAGTTGCCGAGAGGACACATAGTAAAAGCAGGGCTGCAATGTCGCACTGGCGCCATCTAAAATCCTCTGTGCACTCTTTGATCTGTGGTTATATCAATTTTCAACCGGTTACAGCGCTTCGCTGTCTCCTGTAATGACTGAGTATCGAGGATAATCAGGAAAGGCTTTGTGCTGTTTAGGCATCTTCGTCATTTATCCCTCGGGATGCCCGAACCGTTAGAATAAACCGCTGATGGTCCCAACACTGTCCACGTCGATGCTCTGGGCCGCCGGCCGTTTGGGCAGGCCCGGCATGGTCATGATTTTGCCGGTATAGATGACCACGAAGCCGGCACCGGCCGACACCCGGGCGCCGGAGACGGCTAGATTGAAGCCTCGGGGGCGGCCGGACAGCTTTGGATCATCCGACAGGGAGGCCGGGGTCTTGGCGACACAGATCGGCAGCCCGCCGTAGCCCATGTTGGTGATCTGTTTGAGTTGCGCCTTGGCCTCCGAGGAAAAATCCACCCCGTCGGCTCCGTAGATCTTCGTGGCCAGGACCTCCACCTTTTCCGCCAGTCCCGCCTCCAGGTCATACAAGGGTTGAAACCGTGAAGGCCGGTCGCAGGCCTCCACCACCCGCTCGGCCAGTTCGAGTCCTCCCTTTCCGCCCCCTTCCCGGTAATCGGCGATCTCCGCGGGGACCCCCAGGTCACGGCAGGCGCTGACGATCTCAAGCAAGTCCTCTTCCCGGTCGTCGAGGAAGCGGTTGATGCAGATCACCACCGGCACTCCGAACAGGGTCAGGTTCTCCACGTGCTTTTGCACGTTCTCGATGCCGTGTACGAGGAACGCCCGGCGGGTCACCACCAGCACCACGGCGCTCGGCGCCATGCCCGCACTGCGGCACTTGATGTGAAAGAACTTTTCCGCCCCCAGATCGGCGGCGAATCCGGCCTCGGTCACCGTGTAGTCGGCCAGCTTGCGGGCCATGCGGGTGGCTGCCAGGGTGTTGCAGCCGTGGGCGATATTGGCAAAAGGGCCGCCGTGCACCAGCGCCGGCACCCCCTCGATGGTCTGCACCAGGTTGGGGGCCATGGCGTTTTTCATCAGGGCCGCCATGGCTCCGTTGACCTCCAGTTCCGCCGCCCGCACCGGCCGGCCCAGCGAGTCGTAGCCGACCAGGCAGTTACCCATGCGCTCCTTGAGATCCATCAGATCTCGTGAGAGGCCCCAGACCGCCATGATCTCCGAGGCAGCAGTGATCTCGAAGCCGTCTTCGCGCATCACCCCGTTGATGCCACCCCCCTCCAGCCCCACCAGGGTGCTGCGCAGAGAGCGGTCGTTCATGTCCATGACCCGCTTCCACAGCACCTTGCGCGGGTTGATCTGCGGCTCATTGCGATGGTGCAGATGGTTGTCCACCACCGCCGCCAGCAGGTTGTGGGCGGTCGAGACCGCGTGCAGATCGCCGGTGAAGTGGAGATTGATCTCCTCCATGGGCAGCACCTGAGACCAGCCGCCCCCGGCGGCCCCGCCCTTGAGCCCCATGCAGGGCCCAAGCGAAGGCTCACGGACCGCGATCATGGTCTTTTTTCCCAGGCAGGCCATGGCCTGGCCCAACCCGATGGTGATGGTGGTCTTACCCTCTCCGTACTTGGTGGGCGTCATCGCCGTGACCAGAATCATATGGCCGTCAGGCCGCCCATTCAGACGCTCCATGATCCCCAGGGGGATCTTGGCGATGTGTCTGCCGTAGGGGAACAGTTCTTCCTCGGTTAGGCCGAGAGAATCAGCGATCTCGCCGATGGGTCGCAGTTCCGCCTCGCGGGCGATCTCGATGTCGGGTCTCATCAGGGCGTCTCCGCAGCCGCCGGGCCCGAGATGCCGAAGCTGCCGAGCAGACCGATGAGGGCCTCGCGGCTGAGGATGCGCTGGTTGTAGTATTCGAGCAGGATTTTTATATTCAGTTGGATGCGCAGACCCTGCGGTGTTCCGCCCTCGGTCTCATCTGCAATGATCGTGATATCCTCCCGGGCAACAGTTTCCCGAGAGGCGAGGAGGCCGATGATGCCTTCCGTTTCCAGTGCCTGCAGGGCGCTGTCCTCCAACTCTCCGGTCAAGGTCATGGCATCATCGTTTTCCACCAGGGGGACACCGAAGCAGTAGTCGATCGCCAGCTTCTCCTTGAGGATCTCCGACAGGCAGGTGAAACTGCGGGTGACCAGGGCGACCTTGTAGCCCATGATTTTCAGGGTCTGGATCAGCTCCATGGTCTCTGGTGTCACTTCAACCGCCCTGGCGATGTTGGCCGCCACTTCCACCGGCAGGTCCGCCAGGCAGCGCGCCGCGCTATGCAATGCCGATACGTTTTCCTGCCGATAGACCGCGTCGAACTCCGTAGCCGGGATGCCGGTCAGCTGCAGGACCTCGGTGAGGGTATGCCTGTCGATGAAGCTCGAGCGGATGTCGAAAAGCAGGATGCGCTTTTTCTTGTTGAACACATCCTCGCTCTGGAACAGGGTGTTGATGCCCAGCGCCCCCATCCTCTTCCGCAACACCTCCAGCAGGTTTTCCAGCGGGATGGCGCAATGGCGGATGTCCACCATCAGCTCCATCAGGAAAATGCGTTCCCGGGCGATCATGTCCGAGAACTCGATATTGATGTTGTAGGTCTTGAGGATGTCGGCCACCGTTGCGATGATCCCGGGTCGATCACGGCCCAGCAGGATCATCAGCATATTGCGCTTCTCCGCGCTGCGCGCCACCGGCTGGTAGCGATCCATGGTCAGATCCAGCCCGGTCTCGTCGGAGATGCTGCTCACCAGCGCCTGCACTTCCTCCACCGAGATCGATGCCGCTGCCAGGTCCACCACCATGAATACGGTAAAGAGTCCATGCAGCACGTCCTGGCGCAGATCGATGATGTTGCCCTTGACGGCCGAAATGGGGGTGGTGATCTTCTGCACCAGGCCCACCGAATCCGCGCCCGTGCCGAAAATGATATAGAGCTTCTGGTGCATTCTGTTTCCCCCGATTGATTGGACCCTAAGGGGGGAAGTTCTATACGACTTTGAGTGGGAGCTCAAGCTCTGAATGTTGGGCGAGGTTGTTCAAATGTTCCGCCACGCGGGGTAGGACGCCACCAATTCCTGCCTATAAAAAGGCCTAAGAATAGCCCAGGCTTAACGACATTTGGTGGATTACGGCGCTATGCGCCTAATCCAACCTACGAGCTACCGCCCGCCCAACAGACGCCAGTTAGTGATACCCAAGCAACCCCTGCATTGAAATCTTCACCGGAGTAGACTTCATCGGATAGGGCGTTCCGGAGATGAGCGAATGAATACAGAGCAAACCCTGATCGATCTTTTGCGCCATGGCGAGGTGGTTGGCGGTCATCTGCTGCGTGGCTGTCGGACCGATCAGCCGCTGAGCGAAACGGGTTGGGAACAACTGCGCCAAGCCACCGCAAACACTGGACCCTGGCAACGGATCGTCTGCTCGCCCCTGCGTCGTTGCCGGGAGTTTGCCGAAGAGACTTCCCAGCGTCTGGATCTGCCCCTGCTGGTCGAGGAGGGGCTGCGAGAACTGGACTTCGGCGCCTGGGACGGTCTGCCTATGGAACAACTGTGGCGGGAGCACGGCGAGGAGGCCAGGGCCTTTCTCGACAATCCCTTGAGCCTGACCCCGCCGCAAGCCGAGCCGATCACCGAGTTTCATGAACGCGTGCTGGCGTCTTGGAACCGCCTGCTGGCGGATCATACCGGCGAATATCTCCTGCTCATCGCTCATGGCGCGGTCAATCGGGTCATCCTCAGTCACGTGCTCTCCATGCCATTGCATGCCATGTTCCGCCTAGAGATCGATTACGCCTGTCTGAGCCGCGTCAGGGCTGTTGAGGACGGCGTACGGGTGGTGTTTCATGGAGGGCAGGCCTGAGCGGGCAATGAAGCGCGTCCCTGGCATTGACCATGACCAAGGAAGACTCAATGCTGCGCACTAATTGTTCAACCCGCACCAGCGAGTTGGTGACAATACCGACCGTATGTCCTGAGCCGCAGCGATAGACTCAATTAGTAAGTGCAACACTGAAATTAGGTTGGTGGTTAAAGACAAGGTTTCCACTGGGTTACGGCCGCCTTCCTATCGGTGATGCCTGTCTCACAGCCACTGTCGCAGAGGACACCGTTAAAATCCACTGCGCGCACGGACACTTACTAAAATAGCTCCCGATAGCCAAGACTCGCCCCAGACATCTCTGGTAAACGTGCAGTAGGAAAGCTGCGGAGATGTGACATCAAGCGCTAAATACCCCTTCTAAATTCAAGTTTGCCTAACCTTCACCGCCAAAGGAAATACGTGCGAAGCAGATGATTATTTGAGAAGTCCTTGCGCGCCGGGTCAATGAGGGGGAATTCAACTTGAGCTATGAAACCACCAGCTAGAAAGAACATCATCTATAGGCTTGTACTCTGTCTAACCATTCTGATATTCAGACCGTCAGTTGAAGCGTTGCCAAATCGACCGGCACCAAATACTTTGTTCGATCATGCGATGACAAGCGCAATGCTTGATCAATCCAGCTATCCGAACTTTCAAAATAACGAGGTGGCGCCCCCCGATACGCGTAATTACTCACTATTGAAGGCTGGAAACATAACGAAAGAAGATTCGCCGACAGAAGCGGAGAAAGGAGACTCATCGTTCGATGTACCTTGCCTGCAAGGCTCATCATATGAACGCGACACTACTCCTAATCCAACGAATGACCTCTGCGGTGAACCCCTGGAGGCAGATGAACATTTTGGGCTCCGATTTGGCCACCGGATGCGAACCCGCAACAGTATGCTCGGGGATTTTGACGGCTTCCTGCTCGATGTCGGCCTAGGCAACTTTGCATTGAGTGGCATTGCTGGCTTCCCATCTGTTTCCGGATCAGATCAGATCAATCCAAAAAAACAGTTATTCGGATTCAGCGGAGAGATTGGAAAATTGGCCAATGCCTGGGATTTAAGCGGATACATGATGGAACAACTGGGTAACGATCAGGATCGAAGGCGTGCACTGGGTGGCGCTATCCGTTATTCGCAAACGAACCGGTCGCTACTGATGTCTGCTGATTATGACGTGCTGAATCGTAAATTGCGCAGGTTCATGCTATCCAGTGCTTGGAAACCAGTTCCGAACTCGACATTGAGCACCACGATCGGTCTTCAACAGGGGTCTCTGCCGACACCGCAGAAAAAGTATCTTCAACAAACCATGTCTTTGACGGAGGGCTGGAAATGGGGGCTCCCGCTCGATCGGATACAAAAACTTTCCGCGGACGCTTCCACCGAAGTGACCTCATTCGGCTTGAGCCTTTCCCACGCCTTTGCACGAAACATTAAACTCGACAGCGATATAGCGATACTGAATGTAGCTTTGGATGATACTTCGAATGATCTGGCGGGATCTTTATCCGATACCAACGAGTTTTACTTTAATCTAAAAGTCACTGGCAAAGATATGCTTCTTACCGGCGATAAGAGTTCGGTGACGCTGCGTCACAATGCCAGAGAGGCGTCCAGTCTCTTATCCTTCTTACTGGACGGCAGCTATCCGATCTCCCGTCAGTGGAATTTCACTCCCAGATTGCAAATCGAATACCGCGATGATCAAGCAGATGGCACGGTTCAATGGTTCGTTTCTCCTGCCGTGAAAGTGAAGTATCGGTTGAATAAACTATCCCAGATCAATTTCAATGCCGCCGATGAGTGGTTGAAAAGCCAAAACTCAGCCGGGCAGGAATATCACATCTCGTATGTCGTTAGCTTGAGCTATAAAACTGACTTTTAGTTTGAGCAACGGCCTGTAATTATCCAAAAATTGCGGTAACTGATTAGTATCTAATCGAACCCAAATACCCTGTTCGATATATTTTTAACAATCATATTTAGAACTTTACATAAGCTTTACTCTCGATTTTGTATATCGGAACCTGGTCCCGTTGATTCTGTTCCTTGAATTACACAGGTAGTATCTCTTCCTCGTTCTCGAATCAATGTTGGCCGATGTGGGGACATTGCCGCTCTCGTCTGAAACATGAACGGAATCTTTGGATGGTCATTTTTTCTTTGTTCGCTTTTATCGTCTAGCGCATTAGTCAAAAAAACACGCTAAATATCTCAGACGCCATGCGGTTAGAAAGGCATCGGATACTCTCGGCGTATCGCTTCGATTTCCTTGAGCACTTGATCCGACAAGGTCAATTCAATCGATGCAATGTTGGTCTTCAACTGCTCCATGGTAGTCGCGCCGATCAGCGTCGAGGTGAGAAAGGGACGGCTGTTGACGAAGGCCAGCGCCATCTGGCAGACATCCAACCCATGGCGGTTGGCAAGCTCGATATAACGCTCGATAGCGGCGTCGGTCTGTGGATGCATGCGGTGTTCCTTGCGTGTTTCGATCGTCAACCGTGCCCCGGCGGGACGGGCGCCATTGAGGTATTTGCCGCTGATCATGCCGCGGGTCAGTGGTGACCAGGCCAGCAGGCCGACATTCTCGGCCATCACAAATTCGCTCAGGTCGGGTTCGAAATGTCGGCACAGCAGCGAGTATTCATTTTGGATCGAGGCCATGCGTGGGAGGCCGAGTTGTTCCGACAGTTGCAGCCATTTGGCCAGACCCCAGGCGGTTTCGTTCGACAATCCGATATGCCGAATCTTGCCTTCATCGATCATTTGATTGAGGGTCTGCAGCACCTCGATGAAATTGTCCTGCTCGGCCTGGGGATCGAAATCCGGTGCGAATTTCCACACTTGGCCAAAGTGATAGGAGCCCCGATTGGGCCAGTGCAACTGGTACAGATCGATGTAGTCAGTCTGCAAGCGTTTGAGACTGGCTTCCAGGGCCAATTGGATATTCTTTCTGTCGATGCGGGCATTGCCGCCCCGTATCCAATCCAGGCCCGGTCCGCTGATTTTGGAGGCGAGGATCACTCGGTCGCGATTCCGGCGCGCCGCGAACCAATTGCCGATGATCGTTTCAGTCGCGCCATAGGTCTCGGCGCTCGGCGGTACGGCGTACATCTCGGCGGTGTCGAAGAAATTGATGCCGGCATCGAGCGCATAATCCATCTGCTCGAAGCCCTGTTGCTGAGTGTTCTGCAAGCCCCATGTCATGGTGCCGAGGCCGATCACGCTGGGTTCGAGATCGGTGCGTCCGAGTTTTCTGTAGATCATGTTCAGGTCCGCTGGAGTATTCCGGTTGGGATCAAATTATACCTGGGTTGTTGGGGACGTACTCTTGGCATCTATGGGGCACTCACAGCGGCTGATATCACTGTTGTCCCGCAGTGAGCCATTGACCATCCCCGATGGAGGGCACACCACACTGGTCGCACAGGTATAGCAACTCAATACCGCCATTGCCCGCTTTCTCTCCCTCGCGCTGGCGGCTTGAGTATTAAGGACTGCGATTGAGGGAATACGGGACTGGTACCGTCCCGACGGATAAAACCCTACCCCGACGGGGCTGTAAAGAGGATTGTCACAAGGATATGATGCAGCCTGCTTACCGAACTGACGCAGTGCATCGAGACCGGCACCGACCGGACAGAGATCGATTGAAGGACATCATGAACGACAAACCCGTTACAGCCAGCATCAACCCCGACCAGTTGGTCGCTTTTTCCCGACTGAAAAAAGCGGCGGAGAATGGCAACGCTGAGGCTCAGTTCGAGCTGGGCCGGATTTACGGCAATGGCGATGGCGTGCCGCAGGATTATCAGACAGCCATCGTTTGGCTTAAGAAGGCGGCGGATCAGAATCACGCCAAGGCCCAGGAGTCACTCGGTTCGATCTATGCCAACGGTGTGGGTGTGAAGCAGGATTTTTCCACTGCCCGCAACTGGTACATGAAGGCTGCGCGCAACGGCCTGGGAAGCGCCCAATATTTAATGGCGACGATGTTTCGGTTCGGTTTATTCGAATCTGAAGTGGATATAGACCAGGCTATCGACTGGTATCAAAGAGCGGCCAAGCAGAATGTTGCGGCGGCCCAGCTGGCCCTGGGTAAGCTGGCGATGCGTGGCAAGCACGTAAAACAGGATGACGCAGCTGCGTTGCAATGGATGATGCTGGCACACGCCAATGGCAGCCAGGGAGCGGATGCATACATCCAGCAGTTGATGCAACGCATGCCGAATGAGGTACTCGAAGCATTACGCGCCTCGATGACGGAACCATCAGATACACTTCAATAAAGTGTCCAAGCCAAGGAAGTTTATAGAGATTCTACGCGGCATTGGGGACGTACCACATACTGCTTGGGTGCGCATGGTGAGTTATTGCCAAAAGTGGTGTTTGAAAACCTAAACCCAACCGCTCCTCGTTATGTTGACCCCCGCTGGGAAGCTCGCATGCATCTTCCGGTTCGGCCTCACGCATGCAGAACGCCTGACCCGCGGTGATACAACCCAGGGGCACCACGATCAGGGTCAGGGGCACCGCGACGATGGGACCGAACAGCAGGGAGACAGCCATGCCCTGAAAGATCGGGTCGAACAGGATAGCGAAGGCCCCCGCCATCATGATCAGGTCGGTGACCCAGATGGGACGCATGCGGATCTGCCCGGCCATCATTACCGCCTCCTTCACGCTGATCCCCCGATGGACTTCATTCTTGGCGAAATCCACCAGCAGAATGGAGTTGCGCACCTCGATGCCCGCCAGGGCGATAAAACCGATCATCGAAGTGGCGGTGAATTCAGCATTCATCAACCAGTGTCCCGGAATGATGACGATCAGGGTGAGCGGGATGGGGCCATGATGATCGCAGGTTGAATGAAATTGCCGAACTCCCAGACCAGCAGGATGTAGATCAGCACCAGCGCAGCGGCGGCCGATGGCGAATATCAGCGCAAACAGGCTGACCCGGTTGATGGTGAACCCAGCGCCCAGGAGGACCAGATGGCGATAAGGATGACCACCGGGATGATCGCGCCGTGCAGCGAGGCCAGCAGCTCGATGACTTTCTGATTCGCGGTCTGGCCATAATTGCGGGTAATGGCGATCTGCACGTTGCCGGGGATCAACCGGCCTTTCAGGACTTCGAGTTTGGCCAGAATGGCGGCGGCGACGGTGACGCCATTGGCGCCCTCTTTCTTGGCAATGGCGATGGTGACCGCCGCCGCACCGTCACTGACAGCCTGATCCGCTTGTTTTGCCGGCCCGGTATAGTAGTTGACCAGCTGCCTGGTCTCCGCTGCACCGTCGATCACCTGCGCCACATCATGAACATAGATGGGTTTGCCGAATTGTGAGCCCACCACCAGCCTTTCGACCTCTTCGGCGGTCTGCAAGAAAGTGTCCGCCGGTAATGCGGAAGGCGGTATTGGAAATCTCGATAGCCCCGACTGACTGCTCGATATTGGCGGATTTAATCGCGCTGGCTACCTGATCCAGGCTGATCCCATAACCGGCCAGTCTTTCCGGTAATACTTCGATGCGCACCTGTTGTGATCTACCGCCAACGATGAATCCTTGGCCGGTGTCGGCGACCTCTTTCAGCCGCTGCAATACGTCTGAGGCGAGGCTGCGCAGATAGGCATCATCCACTGCGATGGACAAGAGGGTGAGTGTCACTACCGGCACGTCATCTATGCCCTTTGGTTTCACCAGGGGAATGGAAACTCCCGGTGGAATCTTGTCCAGATTGGACTGGAGCTTGTCGTGAATCTTGACGATGGAGGGACCCAGCTCTTCACCCACCTCGAACCTTTCCGTGGCAATCCCCTGGGCATGTTGACTGGCCGAGTAGACATACTTGATGCCCGGGATTTCGCTCATCATGCGTTCCAACGGATTGATGGCCAGGCTGGCGACCTGCTCGGATGAGGCTCCCGGATAGCTGATAAAGATGTCGATCATCGGCACCAGGATCTCCGGGTCCTCCTGACGGGGGGTCAACAACAGTCCCAGGATGCCCACAAACAGGCTGGCGAGCAGGAGTAACGGTGAGAGTGGCGAGTCAATGAAGGTGCGGGCGATGCCTCCGGCTAAACCCAATCGGGATTCAGGCACGTGCGTCAGGGCGGGGTGAGTGAGGGCAGGGCGGCGCGAACGGAACTTGGGTATACGATTTGCCATATTGCAATCCTCCCTTCCTGCGGAGAACCAGCACCCGAATAGTATATTATAGTCTGCTGGCCATTGGCTTGATCATGATCACGAGAGCCCTGGAAAATCCCTCGGACGGTTTTTTATGGGGCTATTCTTTCAATATGGAGAAAGTATTCTGGAGTGGTTGTATGTTTGAAATTAAGCATAAAAAAACGGGTGAGGTCCTTGCCAGGGTCGACAGTGACAGCTTAAGCGGAGCCGATTTGAGAGAGATGTTTCTGGCGGAGGCGGACCTGTCGGAACTGGACCTTTCCGGCGCCCGGCTGAATGCCGCTGAACTGGAGGGGGCCGACCTGAGGCGATCCAATCTCCGGGGCGCGATACTCTGTGGCGCCAACCTCACTCAGGCGGATCTGAGCGCGGCGAATCTTACCCACTCAAGGATTGGCAGTAATATCCATTCGAATGCCGCAGTCCTGGAGGGAGCCAATCTTTCCGGAGCTGATTTGAGTTTTTCAGACCTGCGCAATGCCCGCATGGCGAAGGCCAACCTGTCATACGCCAATCTGAGCGGGGCGGATCTCTGCGAGGCCGGTCTGCAGGAGGCGAATCTCTCCCACTCAATCGCGCACGATGCGCTGTTCATCCGCGCGAAACTCCGTCAGGCTGATCTATCCGGCGCTGACTTTCGCGACTGCCATCTGAACGATACGAACATGATCGGCGCCAATCTCAGCGGCATCAATCTGGAGAGCAAACACGTCGGCGGCTTCAGCGCGATCAATCTGGCCAAGCTTGTGGGGGCGAATCTTTCAGGCGCACACCTGCGGAATATCTCCGCAGAGGATTGCGATATGCGCCATGCGGATCTGACTGACGCGGATTTTGCCCATGCCGTGCTTGGAGGGTCGGTAATGCGCAGCGCCAATGTAACCAATGCCAACTTCGAGGGAGTCGAGCTGGCTTCAGTCACTATCGACTTCGCCAATTTCTCCAAGGCATTGAATGCGGATATCCCGTCATTTAAAAAGAATTACCGCTAGCGCCAGGCTTCAGATCAGGCGCCAATCCCTGGCGCCTGGCTGGTGGTTTCCTTTTTGATTGGGCTGTGTCTTCAACACTGTTCCCAGGGCAGTTTGTGATAACGCCAGCCACCCACGGTACTGCGCTGGTGATTATCATCCAAATCACCTTCGAAGCCTTCGTCGATGTGGAAGACCCGGATAAAACCACCTTCCAGGAGGGCCTTTCCCGCTTCCAGGGAGCGTTTGCCACTGCGGCAGATCAGGATTACCGGGGCGCAGCCGTCGTCGATGGTGCAGACACTGCCGCCCAGCATTAACTTGCGTATATCGGTGACAAAGTCCGGATTGACGGTCCAGTCGGGCTCATCGATCCAGGGTATGTGCACCGCACCTTTGGGATGACCCACAAATAGAAATTCCATACTGGAGCGAATATCCACCAGCACAGTTCTGGAATCATCTTCCATCATCTGCATGGCTTGTTGCGGCGTCAAACCGCTGGGTAGTGCTTGTGACATGTTTTTTCCTTTGGTGTTGAATGCTGTTTTTTTATTTTTCAGTTTCCATGGTAGAGGTTTTTCATCCAATGACAACTCCCCGTAGAGAGTTTGTCGGGTTAGAATCCCTTTACTATGGCGACACGCATCATTATTTGGCTATTTCGTTCACTCTCACGCTTGCCACTGCGGTGGATACACCGCATCGGCTGGCTGATAGGCAGATTGTTTATTCTGATACCCAATCGGGAACGAAGGGTTACCGAGATCAATTTACGCCTCTGTTTTCCAGAGTTGTCCGAAGCCGAGCGATTGTCGTTGCGTAATCGAAGCCTTGAACAGGCTGGTAGAACAATTACGGAAATGTCAGCGGTCTGGTTCTGGCCTGTTGAACGGGTGCTCGGCCTGATTGAATCGACTACTGGTGATGAATATCTGTTGCGCGACAGGGATCAGGGCCTGATCGTTTTGGCGCCTCACCTCGGCTGCTGGGAGATCATTGGTTTACATCTGACCAGTACCGGACACTTGGTTACCCTCTACCGACCACCGAAACAGAAGGTCTTGGAACCAATCATCAAGGCCGCCCGGGAACGCAGCGGCGCAGAACTGGTGCCGACTGATGGCCGTGGAGTCAAAAGACTCTACAAGGTCCTGCAGTCAGGAGGCGTGACGGGAATCCTGCCGGACCAGCAGCCTGACTCAAGCAAAGGGAGTGTGTTCGCGCCGTTTTTTGGCACTCCGGCCTTGACGATGTTGCTGGTAAACCGGCTGGTGCAGAAAACCGGCGCCAAAGTAGTCTTCTGTTATGCGGAACGGTTGCCCGACGGCCAAGGATTCAGGATCCATTTTCTGCCTGCTCCGGAAGGGATAGATGCGGCAGATCCGGTGGCTGCCGGGAGCGCATTGAATCGTGGCGTCGAGTCCTGTATCCGACGCTGCCCGGACCAGTATCAGTGGTCATATAAACGCTATAAGGACCAGCCTGACGGCTATCCCGTCCCCTACGACAAACAGCATCAGCAGGCGCCTTAAACCGGCCGGAATTAAAGTGCTATTCATCTCAGCCGCTAACTGGAGAACTATCTCTATCTGATTTCCGGTTTGTGAGGAGTGGCAAAAAGATGCGTGGACTAAGGTTGATGATGCTGCCATTGGCGCTGCTGTTTTGGCTGGCTGCTCCGCAGGCATTATCAAAATCCGTATCTGACAAGGCCGATGTGCGGGTGCTGATCGATATTTCGGGCAGTATGAAGCAGAATGATCCGCACAACCTGCGTCGTCCGGCGCTGCGCCTCCTGGTTGGATTGTTGCCCACAGATACGCGGGCCGGGGTATGGACTTTCGGCCAATACGTGAACATGCAGATTCCATTAGGGCAGGTAGACAAGGCCTGGAAATACAAGGCCAGAGAGAGCTCGAAGAAGATCGGCTCGCCGGGGCAATTCACCAATATCGAAGATGCCCTTACGCGGGCTACCGAAGACTGGGCGGAGGCGCCGGGCAATTTAAGGCGTAGTGTTGTTCTGCTGACCGATGGGATGGTGGATATCTCGAAAAATCCGATAAAAAACCAGACCTCGCGTCAACGCATCCTGCATGCGGTTCTACCTCGCTTGCAGCAGCTCGCCGTCGCTGTTCACACCATTGCATTGTCAACCAATGCAGATCATGAACTGATGCGGGAGTTGGCGAAATCCACCGGTGGCTGGTATGAACAGGTTGATAACGCGGATCAACTGCAGAAGGTTTTTCTACGAATCTTTGAAAAGGTTGGCAAGCCTGATGCGGTGCCTTTAAAGGATAACAAATTCACCATAGATGACAGTATCACCGAGGCCACAGTCCTGGTATTTCATAAACCAAACGCTGAAGCGACACAGGTGATCCCTCCCGGTGGCCAACCCTTCGGTTCGAATAATGCTCCATCCACTGTCAGCTGGCATCGCGATGAGGGCTATGACATGTTGACGATCAATAATCCTGAGGCAGGTGAGTGGCGGATCAGGGCCGAGGTGGATCCGGATAATCGAGTCATGGTGGTGACAGACCTTAAGATGAAAACCACAGAGCTGCCGAATCGCCTGATATTTGGACAATCCTTACCGTTGGAAGTGAGTTTCACCGATCATGACAAACAAATCCGCAAAAAGTCATTTCTGAGCGTTGTGTCTGTCAGCGCAACACAACAGAATCAGCAGGGCGAAGATGAATCGGAACCCAGACCCTTACTGGATAACGGCGTCAGCGGTGACGGACAGGCTGAAGATGGTATTTTCACCCTGGAGTTCGGCGGCGAAAGCCTGCGCAGCGGGGTGGGCGAGCTGATGATCAGGGGTGAGAGTAATACCTTCGTGCGTGAGCGGCGTATGACCTACGAAGTGGTGCCTCCAGTCAACCTGTTGGTCAAGCCGGGCGAGTCCAATGGCGCCTTGAGGGTGACATTAGTGCCTGATGAACGTTTGGTGAAACCATCATCGATTGAAGCCGAAGCCTGGCTGGAAGATCTGCAAGGAGAGAAAACCCCGTTACAGCTGCATCAAAATGCCGACGGAGTCAGCCAGGGAGATATCGATATTCTGAGTTTCTTCGGAACAAGAAAGCTCTTTCTCAGCGTGAATGGTATGACCCTGCAGGGAGAGCCATTGGACTATTTCGATAGCCCGCTTGAAGTGGAGGGCATCATGCCGCTTGCCAAAGCAGCTCCACCACCCAAGCTGGAGCCTCAACCGTTATCTGATACCGCGCCTGAACCATTGGTCGACAAGACAATAGCAGAGCCAGTGTCCGAACCGGAGATCCCCCTACAAGATGTGGTGGATGAATCTGCTGAGGAGGATGGCTGGGTAATGGCCTCGATCTGGTTTGGTGTTGCGAACCTGACCTTGCTGCTGGCTGCGGGTGGAGTCTTCTGGTGGTGGCGGAAAAAAAACCAGAAGAGTCTGGTTACCCTGGTTGATGAGACGCCAGCTCCTCCCCGGATTGTGGAAGAGGAGAAAGCGGCATGATTGAAGTCAGTCGGCTGACCCTCCTGGTACTGGGTGAACTGCTGATTGGGTTTGCCCTGTTGAGCACTGTTCTGGTCACCTTGCTGGTGATCAGAAAAGGGAAAATCCGCAAGGCTGCAAAACATCTCGTGGAGCGAATTCAGAGTGATAAGGCATCACGGACTGAACGACTGAGAGATCGACTCTCAGAAAAGTATCAGTATGAGGGGGAAAAGCTGGAGCAGGGGCTGCATGATCTGACTCAGGCTGAGATGCGTCTCTACCAGAATATCATCAACAGCTACCTGAAGCAGGATGTGGTGGAGTTTCAACAGACTGATGTGGATGTGGAGAACCTGGTGCTGGCTTACCAGGGGTTGGAGTTACCGTCAACGGATGCCGCGCTTTCCAGTGGGGAGGTTAATGCCGATGAGAGCACTGAAATCCAGCGTTTGAACGAGGAAAACGAAAGGCTCTCAGAAGAACTTAGAGTGACCATGGATACTATGGGGCGGATGCTCAATGAGTATTCATCCATGTTTGCCGGTGGTGCTGACAACCAGGTAGACAAGAGTCAGTTAAAAGGGATGTTTGAGAGTAAAGGTGAAATTTCAGAGGAGGCTGAGTCAAACGATAAACCAGCATCCAATATGACTGAAACCGATATTGACGATCTGGTTGCGCCAATGAGTCAGATTGACGATGTGGAATTGATAGAAGATTCAGACGAGCCCGCTCCGGCAACGCCGGAAATCGGACTGGATAAACCCCAGGACCCCGAGCAAATTGCCGAACAGGACGCAGACTTAGTGGTGATCGAGGAGTTTGAGAGTGAGCCGGCCGCTATTGCCAATTCCTTGATGGATGACCTGGAAAAGGTGGATATCGAAATCCCTGATGTTGATGAGATAGGTGATGAAGCGCTGGCAGAACCAGAGTTGCTTGAGGATGAGTGGGCCAAGTTACTGGCGGAGGATGCAGAATCAACAGAGGGTGAGATGGAAGCTGAAGTCAATCATAAACAGGGGTAGTGTTTAAAGCGATCATAAGCCTCATCGGACAGTTTATTGGGTATCCATAACCCATAACCGGACAGGGTCAGTTAAGGTTCACCAGATTCGCAGGTCAACTGGCAGTAAAAAAGGGCGTCAATCGACGCCCTTTTTACTTATAAGATCGTCAACACTATTTGATCTTTGCCGTTGCGGAATCAGTTTCACCTGTGTTGTCGGTCCAGGAGAGTTCAACATCATCGCCCTTGGCGCCGCCGGTAAACTTAAAGGAGACATAGGGATTTTTGGAAACACCTCCACTCCAATCAGCTGTCATTACGCTAGCGCCATTGTGTTTGCAGACCACTTCCTGGATGAAATGCGCAGGAACCTTCTTGCCGGTTGTTTGATCTGTACGACCGCCGGTCTCCATCGGGTGAGTCATCAGCGCCTTTATGGTGGTTACGCCATCTGCTTCCTTTGCGCGGATTTTAATGCTTGATTTGGCCATCTTTGATTACCTCGTGAATTCGGTTGATTCGGTGGTTTGGGTGTCGGATTAACCGCCGCAACCACCGATGGTGACTTTCACGCCTTTCTTAGCGCTGTAGAGCTTGCCGCCGGCTTTGACCACGCCGACCACATCACCGGTCTTACCCATTTTGATACGGGTTGAAATAAAACCTTGCGCACCTTTTCCCAGGTTGAAATTTGCAACCAGTGGAACCGGATTGGCGGAAGCGATGACTGCAATAGATTCCACTCCTTCCAGAGTGGTTTCGACGGTAATCGGCACTACAGCACCATTTTCCGCTATATCAGGCGCCTTGATCATGATGGCATCGGATTCTTCGGTGGCGCCACTGCCCAGCAGGGCGTTCAGTGCGTCGGGGACCGCTTTGGCTTCGAAGGCAGCTTTGTTCCAGGCCGCCAGTATCTGTTGAGGGGCCAGCAGACCTGCACCTGCAGCTACACCAACAGCGCTGGCAGTCAGTGACCTTTTAAGGAAGATCCTGCGTTTCATCTCTGTGCTCATTAAATATCTCCAGATCGAGAAAGCGTTAGTGGGTTAAAAAAGTAAGAAACACCGGTCAATTGCCGAGTTCACGCTGGTTGGCCGCTGTATGTATTTCATAACAGTTACCCTGCCAGCTGTGCCTGCTGCGGTTACCCGCTGCCGCCTACTTCATTGGTTTCTTGCCAATCAAGTGTGTTTCTATTGGTAGTTGTTTAAGTAAAAACGACACTTTCAACAACCTTTTCTGGTAGGCCGTAAGAATACTCTAAAAGTTGCCGATGGCAAGTAAAAATTGTTGATATATTAGTGATTTATAATTTAGTTTGTATGATATCCGCTCCACTGTTTTGGGTTTCTTGTGTGATAAATTGGGGTTTACTGCAATCCCGTTCACTGTTTGTCCACATAGTGACTTTCAGTCAGGATTTATTTTTCCGATTTTTTCTTTCGCTCCAGAAGCTGTTTGAGTTCCTTGGTGCGTGATTCAATCTGTGAGGTCAGATAAAAATCCTGCTTGTCGTCATTTTTTGAAGCAATTTGTAATTGCTGGATGGCTGCTTCGAGTTGTCCATCCGCAACATAAGCCTCTGCCAGCAAGCGATGTGATTCCGTTGTGTTACCCAGTTGCTTCTCAGCTTGGCTAAGCAGGCGAAAAAGCCTCACATCATTGGGGCGGAGGGCGCGAATTTTTTGAATAACCTGTTTTGCCTCTGCGGCCTTTTTAGACTCCAGCAGATCCTCAGCATAGGCAACCGCAATCGGATAGTTGTCCGGCATAAGCAGATTTGCAGTAGCGAGGGATTCAAGGGCCTGTGCCTGTTTACCGGACTCTCCAGCAATCCGCGCTTCCGCCAGAATGTATTCCGCCTGTTCCGGACGCTGTTTGAGTAAATCTGTGATCAGTTCTCGCGCCTGCGGATATTCATGGTTGGCGGCCAAGGCCAGAGCATAGCCATACTGATGGGACTCCTTATTCAGGTAACGGCCCTCTTTCAGACCTGCACTGAAATACTTTATGGCTTGTTCGGGTGTGGAGTACTGTCTGGCTCTCAATGCCTCGCGTATCAGGTAGTATCTGATACTGCCGGTATACTGTTTGTAGGGATACTCCTCGGCGCGCCCCAGGGAATCGGCTATCCGGTTGGTGGTAACAGGATGGGTGCGCAGGATTTCCGGTATCCCGGAGTCGTACAGCCGACTGGCATGGGTCAGGCGCTCGAAGAAAACCGGCATTGCCCGAGGATCGAAGTTGGCTTCAGCAAGGATCCTGATGCCCTCGTTATCCGCCTCCTGCTCATTGCTGCGCGTGAAGTTGATCTGTTCCTGCAGGGCGCCAGCCTGGACGCCGGATGCCAACGCAATGCCTGCATCTGGAGAGGAAGTGGTTACACCCACCAGGATTGCAGCCAGGATAAGCGCCGCGGTTTTGCCGCTCATTTGATTTGCCGCATCGAATGCGCGCAGCAAGTGTTTCTGTGTGACATGCGCAATTTCGTGAGCAATCACCGAGGCCAGTTCGCTTTCGCTCTGGGTCGCGAGAATCAGTCCGCTGAAGACGCCGATGTGGCCACCAGGCCCAGCAAAGGCGTTGATTACCGGATCTTCAATGACAAAAAAATTGAATGGTTGGGCTGCAGCTTCGCTTCTTTTCAGCAGATTATGGCCAAGGTCCTGAACATACTCAGAGATCAGAGGGTCATCAACAACCTTCTCAGACTCCTTGACTTTCTGCATGAAGGCCTTGCCGAGACGGATCTCTTCCGCAGGTGTCAGATATTGATCTGATGGTGAGCCGAGATCGGGTAAACGGATCGAATCCTGGGAATTGAGGATCCCATCGGCAGAGGCATTGAAGTTGACGATGAACGCGAAGAATGAGGTCAGAATGAACCTGAGTAAGTGTTTGAACTGCTTAACCATAACGGTTATGGATTTCCAGGGCCGCAAAGAGTTCCCCAAATGGTAACTTTTACAGCGAGGCCTTTCCAGAAAGATCCAGAATAAGGTGCACATTCGTGCCTGTCGATCAATTCAATTGAATGCGCTGACCCCAAGGTGTCTTGAGCTTGCCCTTGACCAGCCAGATTACAGGAAAGCCCGGTTCTCGCTCCGGAAAGGCCCCTTCTGCATCGGTGAAATAGACCAGCATATCCGGACGCAGGCCCTGTTTGTCGACCCATTCGAAAACAGGTTTGAAACTGGTGCCGCCGCCGCCCGTTATCTTTTCCGGCAGGTTGAATTCGTCCCAGGCCTCATAGATCCAGGGGGCCTCTTCAGCCAGTTGTGAGTCACAAGCCAGCAACGTGACACGGGCGCGCATTTGTCCCTTGAGGGCATTCACCTCGGCAAGGAATTCACCCATTTCCTCATCGTGAATCGAGCCACTGGTGTCGAGTGCGACCACCAGTTCCACCTGGTTGCTGCGCAGGCTCGGCAGGATGAAGTCGCACTCGCGGCGGGAAGGCCGCATGTAGCTGAAATCGTCTCTGGCGGAAGCGGTCATGTAGCGCGCCAGCAGCAGCCGCCACGGGAGTTGGGGCTGCAGCAGATGGTCTACCATGCGGGCCATTTCACCACCCAGCTTTCCGGCCTGCATGGCCTGTTGCGCGGCTCCGGCCAGGCGCTGCTGCCATTGGATATTCAGGGTTTCCGCCTCGTCAGGGGTCAGGGGCTGTGGTTCGCCGACGTTGCCGCCCCCTGATTCCGGGTCAGGTTGCTGCTCTCCCTGCTCTTCGGAGGATTGCTTCTCGGGTTCCTCAGAGGAGAGGTCTTTTTCGGTTTTGCTGCTGCCGGTCCCCTTTGAGTTCTCCTTATCATAGACATGGTTGTCAAGGGGTTGTTCGTCATCCTTCTCATCCAGGCAGGGATAGATCTCCTCCGCCGTCATACCCTTAAATTGCTGCAGATAGAGAGAACCTGGGGGCGCTTTCAGGCCATCACCGATCAGCAGGGGATTGATGGCATAGTCACAGGCCATGTCCCAGTGCAATTTGGTGCGGTGTTGCCGGCGCGCGAAGTGGGAAAGTGCGCAGTGCAGGGCCTCATGGGCCAGCACGAACTGGGTCTCATCCAGGTTCAGGCAATCGATAAATTCCGGGTTGTAATAGAATTTGCGGGCATCGGTGGCGGTGGTGGGGCACCAGTCCTGGTTGGCCACCTCCATGGGCAGGCGCAGCACCAGCGCCCCCAGGAAGGGTTTGTCCAGAATCAGCTTGGTGCGAGCCGCCGCCAGCTTGGTTTCAATCTGTTCTAAATCCATGGTTGTGCAGAAGTTTCCACGTATTCAGGATTTTTCCGTGCAGCCAGGAAAATGTCCTGGGGTACGGACTTACTATTCGTAGAGCATGACATCGGAGATGGCCTGAGCCCAGTTACTGAACTGCGGCACTTCGAAAATGGCATTACCGATTGCCCGGTGCATATCGGAAACCAGCATGACGCCCATCTCCCGTTGTGGGAAGCGTCCGGCATAATCGAGAATCCGTCCATAGGTTTGACCGCTTTGTTCGGTATCCTGGGCGCGGATCGCCCGGCCCACCAGTGCGGCCGCTACGGCATACTGCAGGTCGATCTCGGTTGGTACGGGCGCAGTCTCTTCACCAGCGAGTATCGCGTCCAGATCCGGCATTTTGTCCAGGCTGTTGACGAAGGCCGTGATCTCCACACCTGCTGCAGGGCCGACGCAGGCCTGCAGGGAGCCCTGCAGCAGGTTGTCGTGATCACCAAATTTGTGCAGGGCGCGGTGGGCGAATTCCCAGGATCGAGGGGAGGGGAAAGCTACCGGGTTATGTGCTGGATCGAAGTCGAACAGCAGCTCCGGGCGGAAGCGCAGGAACCCGATCACCCGTTCATCGATATTGTTCCGGTAGGCCCAGAGGACCCAGTCATCCAGGTTGGTTTCCACTTCGAAATGGGAGAAGCGGTTGGCCAGAGGCGCCGGCATACTGTAAGTGACGCCCCGATCCCCCTGCCGGTTGCCTGCGGCAAAGATTGCCCAGCCGTCAGGCACCTGGTACTCACCCAGTCTGCGGTCAAGTATCAGCTGATAGGCGGCGGCGGATACGGTGGGTGGCGCTGATGTGATTTCGTCGAGGAAGAGAATGCCTTCAGGGCCATGCCGTTCGGTGTCGGGAAGCAGGGCAGGCACCGCCCAATGGACCTGGTCATCCGAGCGGAAGGGTATGCCGCGTAGATCGCTGGGTTCCATCTGTGAGAGGCGGATGTCGATCACCGGCGCAGCCTGCTTGGCTCCGATCTGGCGCACCATGTCCGATTTACCAACCCCGGGTGGACCCCAGAGCATGACGGGCGTGTGGTGGCCCTCACGGGTGCTGTTATATTCACGTTCGAGAATGGTTAAAAGCTGTGCTGGGCGCATACTACTTCCTCAATCCAATAGATTTCTGACCGCCCGGGCCAGCTGTTTGTAGACTTCCGGACCGTCAACGTCCATCACCTGATCGATGACCCAGCGGTTATCCTGTTCCTTACCCATGATCTGCTGGATTTCGAAACCCAGATGGCGGAGAAAAGGGTAGCTGGGTCCTTCATCTGTAAAATTAAACTCGGCGTAGTCGCCGGATCTCTCATTGAACAGCGCGACGAACTGCTTGCCATGGTCGCCAGCACCCAGTATTTCCGAGCCATTGTCCTGATAGTGTTCGGCCAGCCTGAGTACCAGCGCCGTGATCAGTTCAATCCGGTGCTCGTTGTCCAGCATCCCGTGGATCAAGCGGTCTACGATCTGGATCTCGAAGGCCAGGTACTCGGCAATGACCGCAAGCCGTTGCTGGTCATTCACATAAATGAAATTTGCCCCATTCAGGGTGATTGCCTTGTCCAGGGCAATTCGCCAGGCGATAAATGCGAGCGCACCACCAATCTCTTTGGGCGAACGGTCACCGTCTTCGTCATGCCACTGGCTTTTGATTCTGATAGCCATTTTTCTCTCCTGTTTACAACTGACGTACGCGCTTATAAGCCGGACTCTGGCTAAAGCCGGTTGATCTGTTCAAGTGCGAGTCTTTAGATACTTCGGCGACGTCTTAAGGAATACCCAACTATTCTACTTGGTTTAATTGAAATTTCAACGTTGCCAAGGGATTGTCCAGGACCTGTCTGTATCAATGTGGGGCCATCTATTTGTGCCGGCCCTTGCGCTCAGGGTTACGCAGGAGCACATAAGCAGCGCCCGTTCCGCCGTCCCTTCGGGTGGCTGAGGTAAAGGCGAGGACATCTTTCCGCTGACGGAGCCAGATATTGACTTTCTGTTTCAGTATCGGCTGCCTGTCCTCTGAACCATAGCCCTTGCCGTGAATGATACGCGCGCACCGAATACCGCGTCTATGGCACTCTGCGATGAATTGATTGAGATCCTCACGAGCATGACGCACTGTCAGGCCGTGCAGGTCTAGTTCAAGGCCGATTTCCAGATGCCCGCGGCGCAATTCCTGTACTACCCGGTGTTGAATGCCGGGGCGGGCGAAATAGAGCTCATCGGTCGTCTCGATTTCGTTATCGGAATAGTAGTCCTGTTCTTCTTCCTCAGGAGAGCCGTCATCCAGATAGAGCGGGCGGGGTGGCAGAAATTTGCGGTAGGGTTCAGTACGATTTTGACTGAACGGCTGAACATCTTCCAGGGCGTCCTGAAAAAATTGATCGTCATCGGAACGCTTAGAGTCGTCATTTCCCATAATCGGCCATCCTGCAAATCATTGTGAGATGCTGGTGTTCAGTTCTACCGTTATTGTTCGATAACAAAGTTGAAGGAGTTAAATAGGAAGTTTCCATGATAATTCCTCTATTTGTGATCTGTTGTGCCGCAGTTAGTTCTGGCACCTCATTTGAAACAGCGGGTTATTGATTCTGGTTGAAATGCAATCTTAAATCAAAACTCAAACAGGTGATTTTCTAATGTATGGTAATGAGCGTAATGCCAAATACAAGCCTGGTTTGAAACGCTTGGCGGCAGTATGGCGTTTATAGTCATAAATACCCTGCCAGGCGTCCTGAGTTGGAGATGTCATGAATCACCATAAACCGGCTGCTGGTGAAGGTTTATCCTGGTCAATTATAGGGTTGTGGCTGAAAGCTAGGATCACCAGCTCTATCCGGTGTTATTGGCGTCGACCGGACAAAGCCCCACCGATCTGTGAGTGTTTCCACAAAACCATCTTTCAGGAGATTCGTGAGGCCGTCATAAGTAAACCTTGTAGGTGCATAAATCCCGTTTAAAACAACTATACCGCCGCATAAAACCATAAAAAAGCCTTGATTTTAAGGTCATAGAAACGCGAAAGCGGATTGTCGTTGAGGTAAAATAAGTTCGCCAAAACAAAACAATACCCAACACCAAACCGCTTATTATGAAGTCTAGTGGGCCATGCGGAAAGTTAGTTAATAGAATGTTGAGATTGATATAATTGGGAATGTCAGAGAAAGCTCCCCTTATTCACCTCACCCGAGCGAATCAAGAAGAACTGTCTGGTTGGTTAAGAAGCACAAATATCAGACAGGGTTTAGCACAGAGAGCGCGCATTGTTCTGCGCCTGAATGATGGTGATAGTTCCGCTGAAATCAGTCATTCTCTCAGCGTGTCCCCAAAAACGATCTACAAGTGGCGTAACCGCTTCAATGAAGCCGGGCTCGCTGGCTTGTCCGACGCTCCCCGTTCGGGACGTCCCACTGTCATTGATGAAAAAACCGTTCAGAAGGTTCTTACAATGACCTGTGAACAGGTCCCTCATGAAGTTACGCATTGGAGCATTGAACTGATGGCTCAGTACGCACAGATCAGTACTTGGCAGGTTCGTCAGATCTGGAATACGGCAGACCTTAAGCCCCATCGCTTGAAAACATTCAAGATCAGCAATGACCCACAGTTTGCAGAGAAGGTTATCGATGTAGTCGGCATGTATATGGACCCACCGAACAATGCGTTGGTGTTGTCAGTCGATGAGAAAACCCAGATCCAAGCACTGGACAGAACCCATCCCGGTTTGCCTCTTAGTAAAGGGCATATAGCCAGTCGTACTTAACCCACGCCCTTCCCAACCTGCGATTTGAAGACCAGCAGCTTGCCTCTTTTTCAGGTTTGGTCATTTTTCAAAAGTTGTTCGATCAGCTTGGTCTGAAAGATCGCTTGCGTTGCTGCTTCAAACATCTGGCGGTCAGTCCGATCTTTGGCCATGCCAGTATCGTGCTGCTGTTGGTCGTGCATCTTCTGCTCGGTTACCGAGAGCTTCTTCATCTTCGTTATTATGAAGACGACCCGCTGGTACTTCGTCTGATGGGACTCAAGCGTCTGCCCGATGTCTCCACCCTCAGTCGACAGTTAGCCGCCATGGATGAACAGAGTGTTAAGCAGCTTCAGTGCTTGCAACAGAGCCTGGTCCTGGATCGCCTTCGTCTATTGGCCTTACCCCGCATTACCCTGGATTTCGACGGCTCGGTCATCGGCACAGGTCGTTTTGCAGAAGGCACCGCCATCGGTTTCAATCGCAAGAAAAAAGGTCAACGCAGCTATTACCCGCTGTTCTGCACGTTGGCCCAGACCGGACAGGTGTTGGCGGTGTTGCATCGCTCGGGCAATGTGCATGATTCAAATGGAGCACAGGCGTTCATTCTGCAATGTATCGAACAGGTCAAACAGGCTTTACCCCATACCCTCATCGAAGTGCGCATGGATGGTGCCTTTTTCAGTGACACCATTGTCAGTACCCTGGATCAGGCAAAAATTGACTATACGATCAGCGTCCCCTTCGAGCGCTTTGCCAAACTTAAGCAGATGATTGAAAAACGCCGCTGCTGGCACACCCTCGATCAACAACAGGATTATTTCGAGTCCAGCTGGAAACCGAAGGCATGGGACAAGCGCCATCGTTTTGTGTTCGTCCGCCAACAGGTCAAGGTGCAATACAAGGAGCCTGTGCAATTGGACCTGTTCATCCCCTATGAGGTTGGCTATGCCTTCAAAGTGGTCCTGACCAACAAGACCCTGACCGCGGCCAAGGTAGTCGCCTTTCACAATGGTCGAGGCAGCCAGGAAGGGATCTTCGCCGAGCTGAAATCACAGTATGCCTTGAGCTATGTCCCGACGCGCACCTGGCGGTGTAATCGAGTCTATCTGTTGTCTGCCGTGATGGCGCACAATCTGTCACTAGAACTGCAAATGATGACGCGTCCAGCGCTACGGACGACCCAGGAAAAACGGCCGGTGCTTTGGCAATTTGAACAATTGAGTACCTTACGGCAGCGCATCATTCAACGGGCTGGGCGTCTCATTCGGCCTCAAGGTCAGTTGACGCTTTCTATGAGTGCCAACGAAGCGGTGCAAAATAAGTTGTTGCATTATCTCGATCAGCTAGAAAAGGCTGCCGAATCAATGATTAGCCAGGTTTTTGCAACGCTAGGGTTAACGACGGTGCTTCCCGGTCGGAAACGAATGGGGAGCGAAGTCGCCTCTCAGTCGATCATCGATGAACTGCTCGGGCTCGGATGTATTGTCACTGTGGTTGGTTATGTCCGGCAGGGTGAAGACTACATTGTGACCCCGAACGAGGTCTGTGCCGGTAGACGATAATAGAGACAAAATCCTCCAAACTCTATCCATTGCTATGGATGTTCTCGTCATTACTCCATGGCATCCCCTATTCGGTGGCAAAATATCCATCTGCCGCCTTTGCCCGACAGGTAGAGAAGTTACTCAAACAGGAAGAGTATGACCTGGTGATCATCGATCATGTGCAAATGAGCTGGATAACTGACTCGATTGGCATACCAACAAAAAAAATCGGTCTGGCACACAATGTCGAACATAAAATGTACACCAGCTTTATCGACGATCAAGAGTCCGTTTTGCGTCGTTGGTTGTACCAACGGGAGAGTCGGTTAATGGAGCAGTTGGAGATCGGTTTCGCGAATTGGGTTGACCATATGTGGGTCCTTACCAAGGACGATGCGCATTATTTTTCTGATGTAAAGAAGCATGGAAGTGTAAAAGAAATCCCCTTGTGCGCCAGTGTCGCGACGCCGGAAGAGTTCGCAGCACAACTGTGCGCAGCACTGCTTCCTTCGAATATGGAATCATCAGCCAGCAGCGCAATTGGCTGGTCTCAAAATCGTCAGAGCCTCTTCAGTCACATAGTTGCTCAAGGCCTGCAGACGCTGGTTCAATCTTGAGGGTCCGAGAAGGAAGTCGCTCCAATAATAATGTAAGAATCCGAGGTGTGCAGCTAAGGTTGTTTTAAAAAACAACTGCGTAAAATATCGCTGATGAAGCGGTTGACCGGGGTGTTTTCGATTATGGCTTTTCTGGTTGATTGTGCTGACGGGTGGAATCGCTCTCTATCCCCACTAACCGTTGGGCGCCATCCATGAGTCCAAGCATCACCCAGAACATCGCATTGTAGGACCACCCGGTCCAGGGGACCCAATTCATTTGCCAGACCAGTGCAATCAGCGCCGCGAACCAGCCCAGAGCACTGATGCTGATTAACGAGGGTTCCGAACGGGCAAGTCGCAGGGCGACACGAAAGCCAGCAATAATCAATACAATGAATGCAAGCGCCCCCGGAATGCCGGTCTCTGCAGCACGCAGCAGAAAATCATTATGAACTCCAGAGACCCAGCCATCGAAGTCGCTTGGCAAATGACCTTTGAATACATGTGAATAGACGCCGGGACCGACCCCGGTCAAAGGATTATCAGCAATGACATTGCCGGCAATCCGAATGAGGCCCCAGCGCTCTTCAAGTGTTGATTGACCGCTTTCACTGCCATATTCACTGTCTATCCGTTCAAGCATCAAAGGGATAAGGATTGCGGACATCGTAACTGCAAATAATACGATCCAGGCCACTATGCTGCCCTTGATGGAGCGGCTTCTTATGCTCTATACCACAATGGTGAAGATGCCGAGGGCGTATTTGATCCAAGCCGCCCTTGTAAAGGAAAGACCAACGGCTGTGGTGCCAAGTAACACAAGAATAATCGTCGGTAAGCGGGGAAAAACCTGCGTTTTGTTCAATACCAACGCGCAGGCAATCAACAGTGCCGGCATGATGAAACTCGTAAAACCAGCTGGATTTGTACTTACAGCACCCCCTGGTCGGGCTATCCTGCCTTCTTCCCATACTTGTCCGACCAGATCAAAAGTGATTCCTAAACTGCTCTGGATTATGTAGACAATCGATTGTGCTGCCAGCACAATGAAAAGCAGCTTTAATATTCGTTTAAAGTCTTCATGGGAATGAACAATATTGAGTGACAGCCAATAAAGGAAATATAACTCGCAGCTGACTATCAGGTTCGCCAATCCCACAAAACGCTCAGAAGTGGTCGCCAGGGAGAGCATTGTTGTTGCAAACAGGGCGATTATCGGGCCGCGCATGCTCCCGGCAAACCTGAAATCACTGACGCGGCCGGCGATTGCATACCATATCAACAGAGCGATACCGGCCAGGAAGACAACAGGTATACACAACCCACCGTTTATCCAGATCGCCTAGATAGACTACAAATAAGCCCATTATGATTGCTAAAGCAGCAAGTGATATCAGGGCTAGAACATGCTTTCCAGTGTGTGGCTGGTCGGATGAGGAAGTTCTAGGGGGAATTGATTTTTAGGCGTATTTATACACGTGTTGGCCAAGTACAGCACCCATGCAGGTTCTGCGAAATGAAAATGAAACAAATTCAGGGATGATTTTACAAAATAAAGGCCATCTTCCAGATTATGCTCGAGAAGTCTAGGCCAATCGTGATCGGAATGTCCCACTGGAACAGAAGTGGTTATCTTTCTGCCTGCCGGGCTATCCGGAAATGGACGGCAAGCGGCGTTGGGTGGACAATGTATGCCTGGAATGGCTTTGGCGCAGCGTAGAGCCAGGGAAAGACACTTGGCCTGGGTGGGCATACTCCCTGAGGCAATGCAATCAGAGAAATCTGAATGCCATTTGAGGCTATCCAGGATGTGGAATACAAATTGAAGAGTTTAACTTCTCTGTTGGTTGCTTGATCGGTCTTACCTGGGTTAAGAAAACACTGAAAAACTGATTTTCATTGCCGGCCGCAGTGTTGGCGTCACTCCACAAAACTATGGTGAGGTATTGATTAGGGAGCAGGTCAGGCCATAACTTTGTTTTGTGTCTCATTCATGTAGTATTTTGTGGTTGTGTTTTCTCTCGATTGTGGGTTTCATTGAGCACCAATATGAAGATTCTTTTGAGTAATGACGATGGCTACCAGGCGCCAGGACTGGTGGCGCTTGCCGAAAAACTGTCGTCCTTGGGGGAGGTTATGGTGGTAGCGCCGGAAAGAGACCGCAGCGGCGCCAGTAATTCACTGACTCTAAACCATCCGTTGAGACCCTGTCGCATGGACAATGGTTTCATTCGGGTGGACGGAACCCCCACTGATTGCGTGCATCTGGCTATTACCGGTTTACTCGAGGACGAGCCGGATATCGTCGTCTCTGGTATCAATGCAGGACCGAATATGGGTGATGATGTGCTTTACTCGGGGACCGTGGCGGCTGCCACCGAAGGGCGTTTTCTGGGTTTACCGGCAATCGCGATTTCCATGAATTCGTTTCTGCCTGAATATTTTGCGACTGGTGCCAGGGTGGCATATGAGCTGGTCAGCCGGCTTCAGGAAGAGCCTCTATCCACGGACGTCATCTTAAATGTGAATGTACCCGATCTTGCTTATCAGGATTTAAAAGGATTTCAAGCCACCCGTTTAGGGCACCGGCATAAGGCAGAGCCGGTGGTAAAGACGGAGGACCCCAGAGGGAAAACGATTTATTGGGTCGGCCCTGCCGGGGCGGAGCAGGATGCCGGGCCTGGCACCGACTTTCATGCGGTGCGGGAGGGTTTTGTCTCTGTTACCCCGCTGCAGGTTGATCTGACTCGGCACAATGCACTTGATACAGTAAGGGAATGGTTGGGCAGTTCATGATAAGGCAGGAGCATCAAGGGATAGGCATGACCTCCCAGCGGACCCGAGAGCGACTGATTAAGCGGATTAGAGCCCAGGGTGTGCGGAATCCGGTTGTACTGGAGGCGATGCGTAATACGCCGCGGCACATGTTTGTGGAGGAGGCGTTGGCGAGTCGCGCCTATGAGGACACCGCTTTGCCTATTGGTCATGGCCAGACAATTTCCCAGCCGTATACCGTGGCGCGTATGACCGAGGCCTTGATCGAAGGGGGGACTCTCGATACCGTGCTGGAGATAGGCACCGGATCGGGTTTCCAGTGCGCGATTCTGGCCCAACTGGCGAGAAGGGTCTATAGCATAGAGCGGATTGCAGCCTTATTGGAGATGGCCAGAGGAAGATTTCGGGAACTTGGTCTGCGGAATATCCATCTTAAACATAGTGACGGCGGTATTGGGTTGCCTGAATATGCGCCATTCGATGGAATTTTGGTGACAGCTGCGCCGGAGGGGATTCCGCAATCCCTGTTGACGCAGCTTAAACCGGGAGGGAGGCTGGTGTTGCCGACGAAAGTCCGTGGAGGACAGGTTTTGATGCGTATAACACATACTGAGCAGGGTTTTGAACAGGAACAGCTGGAAACTGCCAATTTTGTTCCATTGGTTCGAGGGGTTGTTTAAATGCGCCTGTTCTCAGCTCTGTATGAACGCACCATGAAATGGTCCAGGCACCCTCACGCCCCCAGGTATCTGGCTGGCCTGAGTTTTGCTGAATCCTCATTCTTTCCGATTCCCCCGGACGTGATGCTTGCGCCGATGAGCCTGGCAACCCCCCAAAAGGCCTGGTATTTTGCAGGGCTGACTACACTGGCGTCTGTCCTGGGTGGGTTGCTGGGATACCTGATCGGCATCTTTGCTTTTGATCTGATTCAACCCTGGTTGCATGACCTGGGGTACTGGGATGCCTATCTGCATGCAAAATCATGGTTTGACGAGTGGGGCTTCTGGGCGATATTTCTGGCTGGTTTCTCGCCGATTCCGTATAAGGTTTTCACCATAACAGCCGGCGTTATCGCCATGGCGCTCTTGCCTTTCGTGATCGCTTCAACCATTGGCCGCGGTGCACGTTTCTTTCTCGTTGCGGCATTGATGGCCTGGGGTGGTGAGCGTATGGAAGCAGCATTGCATCGGTATGTCGATCGCCTGGGCTGGTTACTGATTTTGGTATTCATGTTGGCGTTCCTGTATTTCAAGTAGACTGACGCAGAGGATGGCAAAGACTTGAATCCAACCAGTGTCAATTCGACAGGAAGGATAGGGGCAAGCGTATGCTTATTTAGCCTGGTGATCTTTTTGTGTCTGCTTGCGGCGTGCACGAGTCGAGGTGTTGCGCCGGTGTATAACCGGGGCGCAGCATCCAGCTATTCCGAGAAAGCCAAAAAGCCAGGTTACTATAAGGTAAAGTCCGGAGACACTCTCTATTCGATAGCTTGGCGCTATCGGGTGGATTATCATCTGCTGGCCGGCTGGAACAGGATCAAGGGACCCAAATACCGGATCTATCAAGGACAGTGGTTACGGCTTTATCCCCCGTCAACTTCGCGCCAGACGCAGCATACAAAAAAAAGAATCTCTACCAGCCCGACAGAGGTAAAAAAAGTACCACCAGTTGTTGCTGTAAAATCGCAACCTACTGTTCCAATATCGAAAACAATAAAACCGAAAGAGGGCGGCGCTGGAAAGCTCAAGTTAAATTGGCATTGGCCGACCAATGGAAAAGTAGTACAGACCTATTCGGCAAAGGATACTGCGCGAAAAGGCATCTGGATAACCGGTTCTTCCGGACAGCCAGTGGTTGCAGCGGAAAGTGGTAAGGTGGTCTATAGCGGGAGTGGACTCGTCGGGTATGGAAATCTTATTATCATTAAACACAATAATAACTATCTCAGCGCATACGGTTATAACAAGAAATTGCTTGTTAAAGAGGGAGATAAGGTGTTGAAAGGCGAACGTATTGCCCAGATGGGAGCTCCGAGAAATGATGCGGATCCTGTATTGCATTTTGAAATCAGAAAACAGGGCAAACCACTCGACCCTTTGTCTTTACTGCCAAGAAAATAATCAGGGTTATGAGTCAGCCTGTGGAGGGGAGTGATGAGTGAAGAACGCGAAGAAGAGGAAAGCATTGACGTGGAAGTTGAATCTGAAGAACTGTTGGTTGATGATCCTGTGATGACAGAGGAGCCAATAGAGTTAGAAGCAGAGGAAGAACCGAAGAAGGTTGCGGCCAAAAAAAGTAAGACTGCTGAGCCCAGTGAGTCTCAAATGGATGCCACACGGCTCTATCTGAATGAAATCGGTATTTCAAAGCTTCTCACGGCAGAGGAAGAGGTGTTCTTTGCCCGTCTTGCCCAGAAAGGCGATCAGCCTGCACGTCAGCGGATGATTGAGAGCAATCTGAGGTTGGTGGTTAAAATAGCCAGGCGCTATATGAACCGCGGCTTGGCGCTGCTTGATTTGATCGAAGAGGGTAATCTTGGATTGATCCGGGCAGTAGAGAAATTCGATCCAGAACGGGGCTTTCGGTTTTCGACCTATGCAACCTGGTGGATACGCCAGACCATAGAGCGCGCCATCATGAACCAAACGCGCACCATCCGCCTGCCTATCCATGTTGTAAAAGAGATTAACGTCTATCTGCGCGCCGCCCGGCAGCTTTCCCAGAGACTCGACCATGAGCCAAGTTCGGAAGAGATTGCCGATCTGCTGGACAGGCCTATCAACGAAGTGAAGCGCATGCTGGGTCTGAATGAGCGCGTCACGTCCGTCGATACGCCATTCGGCAAAGATGCGGATAAACCGCTGTTGGACACCATTGCGGATGATAAGGCGCAGGACCCTACCATCGGGATTCAGAATGATGGCCTGCAGGAGAACCTGGACATATGGCTAAGCAAGCTGAATGACAAGCAGCGGGAAGTGGTTGAAAGGCGTTTCGGGCTCCATGGATACGAAAATTCTACCCTGGAACAGGTAGCCAATGAGCTTGGTGTGACCCGTGAAAGGGTTCGCCAGATTCAAATGGACGCACTGCGTCGGTTGCGGGACATCCTTGAGCGGGATGGTTTTTCCGTGGATGCCATCTTTAAGTGATTCATTGCCACCACACGAGCGACGCTTGCATCAGCTCACCTGAACCAGATTAAACTACAAATGCATTCAGGCGGGTTTAGTGGTCGACTGGAAAATCAATTGATCTAGATCAATAAAAACAGCTGACGGTTTTAAAAACAATATACCAATCAATATGTTATATGACATATATTGGGTATGTTAAATCCCCTATCTTCCTTGACATTTTACTCTATACAGGGTGAGATATGCCGGTCTTTGCCTGGCGTCTCGTTAGGTACCGACATGGGGAGTTTCCCAACAAAAATTTCTTTCCATTTCTAAAATCTGTTTATAGAGGGGGGTCCATGGACGCCGTAGCCGAGCAGAAATACAATCTTGGTGTTGTTCGCTGGTTTACCGTCATGGCAGTTGTCTACCTCGTTGTAGGTACGCTCGTGGGTACTTATATTGCCTCCGAGCTGGCATGGCCATTTCTGAACTTCGATATTCCGTATATAACCTTCGGGCGCTTGCGTCCACTTCACACCAATGCAGTCATCTTTGCCTTTGGCGGTAGTGTGTTGATGGCTACCTCATTCTACAGCGTACAACGTACCTGTGGTGTAAGCCTCTGGAGCGACAAGCTGGCCTGGTTTGTTTTCTGGGGTTGGAATCTGATCATTGTGTCTGCGGTCATTACCCTGCCGTTGGGTATCAATCAGACCAAGGAATATGCCGAACTGGAGTGGCCGATCGACCTGGCGATTGCTGTCGTCTGGCTGGCTTACATGTTCAATTTTGTCATGACCCTGGCAACACGCAAGTCATCCCACATCTATGTGTCCAACTGGTTCTTCCTGGCGATGATGATCATGATCACCTATCTGCATGTGGTGAACAGCCTGGCTATCCCGGTGAGTCTCTTCAAGTCGTATTCGCTATTCTCCGGTGTGCAGGATGCCATGATCCAGTGGTGGTGGGGGCATAATGCGGTAGGTTTCTACCTGACCGCAGGTTTTCTCGGCATCATGTACTACTTCGTGCCCAAGCAGGCGGGTCGTCCGGTCTACTCTTATCGTTTATCGGTAATCCACTTCTGGGCCCTGACCTTCGGTTATGTCTGGCTGGGTGCTCATCACCTGCAATACACCGCTCTTCCTGACTGGACCGGTTCTCTGGGTGCGGCAGTTTCCATCGCCATGATCATCCCTTCCTGGGGTGGTGCGGTGAACGGTATGATGACCCTCTCCGGCGCCTGGGATCGTCTGCGGACTGACTATATCCTGCGCTTCCTGATCATGTCCCTGGCCTTCTATGCCATGTCGACCTTTGAAGGCCCGATCATGTCGATCAAGACGGTTAATGCCTTGTCTCATTACACCGACTGGACCGTGGGTCACGTGCATTCCGGTGCCTTGGGTTGGGTGGCCATGGTTGCCATCGGCGCGATCTATCACCTGATGATGAAAACCTTCCATACCCAAATGTGGTCCATGAAGCTCATCAATGCCCATTTCTGGACGGCCACCATCGGTACCGTTATCTATATCGTTGCGATGTGGGTATCCGGCATCATGCAGGGCCTGATGTGGCGCGCTTACGACGAGTACGGCACCCTGGCCTATACCTTTGCAGAGTCAGTTGAGGCCATGCACCCCTATTACGCAATGCGTGCAGTGGGCGGGATGATCTTCGTGGCAGGCGCTTTGCTGATGCTGATCAATGTATTGATGACGGTCCGTAAGGCCGCCAGTGAAGGCAGTCTGCAGCAGGCGCGCACTGCTTCAGCCACTGCTTAATTAGGGGATTCAAAATGGCTAAAGATACTCAAGCAATTGGCATGCAAGAAAGGGTTGAGAAGAACATTTGGTTGTTGGTCTTCTTCACAGCCATCGCTGTTTCTATCGGTGGTATCGTTGAAATCGTGCCGCTTTTTCTGATCGATAAAACCTTCGAGCACAACAGTGCGCCAGAACTGGTCTGGCAGCGTCAGGCAGGTCAGAGCCTGGCTGATCACCAGCCGGGTGATGGTATACGTCCTTATACCGCCCTGGAACTGGCGGGGCGTGACGTATATCAAAGGGAAGGCTGCTATCTCTGTCACTCGCAGATGATTCGGCCGTTCCGGGATGAGAAAGAGCGTTATGGCCACTACTCCCTGGCGTCTGAATCCATGTATGACCACCCCTTCCAATGGGGTTCCAAGCGTACTGGACCTGACTTCGCAAGGCTGGGTGGCAAGTATTCTGATGACTGGCATCGTAAGCATTTACGGGCTCCTCGCTCGGTAGTGCCCGAGTCGGTGATGCCGAATTATCCCTGGCTGAAAGACAATTCAGTCGCGGACGTGGATATGGCGGCGCGCTTCAAGGTCATGCGGTTGATGGGGGTTCCTTACACAGATGAGGATATCGCCAGCGCCAATGCTGAGTTGAAGGGCAAGAATGAGGAGGATGCAATGGTGGCCTATTTGCAGGTGCTGGGCACCATGGCCAAACTGGACGAAAACAAGGCTTATCGTGAGTAGTCTGATGAGTAATTTGGCTGAGTACTTTCATACCGATTGGGCGGCCATGACCACCAACGATTGGATTGGTCTGATCATGACAGTGGTCACCTTCCTCCTGATGGTGGGCTTGTACTTCTATGCATTGCGTCCAAAAAATCGGGAGAAACTGGAGAAAAACCGGTTTATACCGATGGATGAAGACAGAACAGATAGCGGAGATAAAAATGGCGGATAAAAATCCATTTCCGGGTGAAAACAATACCGGACACATATGGGACGACAATATCCGGGAGCTTGACAATCCTCCCCCACGCTGGTGGATGATCGCCTTCTGGGCCTCCATCATCTGGTTCATTGGCTATGGTGTGCTCTATCCCATGTACCCGATCGGCCAGGAACCCACCAAAGGTATCATGGGATGGACGCAGATCAAAGAGTATCAGGATGGTCTCGACGAGGTTAAGGCTGTCCGTGCTGAGTATGAAAGCCAGCTACAGGGGATGAGCGCCAAGGAAATCCTGGCTAATCCGGGGCTGGCTGATTATACCGTTGCATCCGCCAAAGTGTTGTTTGGCGACAATTGCGCAGCCTGTCATGGCGGCGGCGGCCAGGGAGGTCCTGGCTTTCCTGTGTTGGCGGACGATGACTGGTTATATGGCGGAGCCATCGAAAATATCGAGCAGACCATTACGATGGGCCGCAAAGGCATCATGACCGCGCATGGTAAAATCCTTTCAGAAGCTGAGCTGGATTCACTGGCTAAGGCGATAGTGGATGGCAAGCCCTCGTCGGACCCGAATTTCATGAATAAGGGCTGTATCGCCTGTCATGGAATGGATGGAAAAGGTATGGCTGTGTTGGGTTCCGCCAATCTGACGGACGGCATCTACCGTTTTGTACCCGAGGGTGACCAGACAGTCCTGGATAGTGTGAAATACACCATCAAGCACGGTGTAAATGATGTCACTGATCCTATGACTCGTGAAGCAGTCATGCCGGCCTTTGGCGAAAGACTCTCTAAAAACGACATCAAAAAGCTGGCTGTATATGTCTACAAGTTTGGTGGTGGACAATAGACGCTCGGCCGGTTTCAGTTAACTTCTAATTGAGCTTTGGGGGGTAAGCCCCCAAGCTCGCGTGAAAATGAGGGGAACGTCATGCATTGGGATGCAGTAGGTATTGGTTCGGTTGTTGCGGTGGTGATTTGTATTGTGATCTTTGCTTTTTTGGTATTCAAGGTCAGCTCCTTGATGAAGAGCGATGCCGAAAAACATAAGTAAGCCGATTAACTGGTACATTTGAGAAGGGGGGTGTTTACACTCCCCTTTTTTGTTAGCGGATATATCAACTCTATAAACGATTGAATGCATCTAAGTTATTGATAAATCGCATTGGCTGATTATTTCACTCACAGCTAGAATTACCTGATAATTACTGATTCGACAGGAGAGACTCCCCTTGAATGATCAACAGAGTAGTAGCCAGCAGTCTGCTGTTGATGACCTGTATGCGGAATCACACCACTGGAACCTCAACACGGGAGAGGAGACCATTCATGCCAAGCGCATAGGTGGAAAGTGGCGCAATATCCGCTGGCTGACGGCCTCTGTCTGGTTGATATTCTTTTTTGGACCCTACCTGCAATGGGGGGACCGCCAGGCAATACTCTTCGATATACCCAATCGCCAGTTTCATATATTGAGCTTTACCATCCTGCCCCAAGACTTTTGGATGCTTTCACTGACATTGCTGTTTTTTGCCCTGTTACTGGCGGTGGCCACAGCCATGGCAGGCAGGGTCTTTTGCGGTTATTTCTGCTTCCAGACGGTTTGGACGGATGTATTTACCTGGGTTGAAAACAAACTGGAAGGGGCGCCGCCGAAACGCCGCAAGCTGGACAAAGCCAGTTGGGATTTTTACAAGATACGGGTCAAGCTTGCCAAGCATCTTATCTGGCTGGTGATAGCTGTATTTACCGGGATCAGCTTTGTGGCCTGGTTCTACGGCGCCCATCAACTCTGGAATGACATTTTTACCTTCAACCTTGGCGCCGTGGCGCTTGGAACGATTGCGTTGTTTACCGCAGGAACCTATCTACTGGCAGGCTATCTGCGTGAGCAAACCTGCTTCTGGCTCTGCCCTTATGCCCGTATTCAAGGTGTGATGATCGACCAGACCACTGTCGTACCAACCTATGATTTTCATCGTGGGGAACCCCGTGGCAGGATCAAGAAAGGCGAGAGTGAAGAGGAGAGAACAACCGGGGATTGTATTGATTGTAAACAGTGCATCGCAGTCTGCCCAACGGGTGTGGATATCCGTCATGGTCAGCAGGAGGGTTGTATCATGTGCGCCCTCTGCATCGATGCCTGTGATGAGGTGATGGAGAAAATAGGCCGCCCCAAAGGTCTGGTTCGCTATGAATCCTATGAAGCGCTGGAGACCAAGCAAAAGCCTAAGCCATTATGGCTGCGTCCACGGGTGTGGATCTACAGCGCGATTATGTCTGCTGCTTTGCTGGGAATTGGACTGGGCCTGACCTCGCTGGACTCCCTGGAACTCAAGGTGATCCATGCCAGACAACCCCTCTTCGTGCTGCAGAGTGATGGCAGCATCCAGAACAAATACACCTTGAAAATCCTCAACAAGATGACCAATGATGTCATGGTCGAAATCAGCGCGACGGGACCAGAAGGGCTGATCTTAGTGGATGGGGATCAGGAAATTATGGCGAAACACGGTACAGTGACTCCGCGTACGGTATTCGTGAGGGTGCCAAAGGAGAATCTTCTGGCTGAAAACTCTCCGCTCGTGTTTCATATCGAAAGTAAAGTTGATGGTCAGGTCATGCGCAGTCAACGCGCAAGCGTGTTCATAGGACCTGATCGGTAATCGATTTTGGATCTTGTCAAATACGGGGCGGATTCAAAGTCCGCTCCGGTTGTTTTAGGTGATTAATTTCATATGTCAGATAAAAATTCAGCCTGGCGCAGTCCATGGGTTATTGCATGGGTGACCATGGTGGTAATCTTCTTTACCATGAACATGGTAATGATCTATATGGCTGCTGAAAACGAATCTGGATTGGTAGTGGATGATTTCTATGACCGTGGCCAGGATTACGAGAAAAACATGCTCAAACGCCTGGCGCGTGATCCAGGCTGGGTTATGCGTATTCAATTACCAAGGAAGATTGAGGTCAATGAACCGGTTACCTGTCGTTTCAGTGTGAAAGATAAGACTGGTCAGCCGGTTAGTCCTGAATCGGTCACTTTCTATGCTTATCGGCCATCCGATAAGAGCGCAGATTTTTCCATGCCAATGCAGGAAGTGGAACCCGGCTTATATGAAGCTGAGGTCAGCTTTGCCTTGATGGGCGCCTGGGACACACTGATCAGCGCCAAGCGCGGAGAAGACGAGTTCAACACGCCGAAGAGGATTGGGGTGGGAATCGACTGGGTGCCCTGAGTCTGAAAGTGTCGCTTTCAAAAACGGAGCAGAGCTGCTTCCATTGTGGACTTCCTGTACCACCTCAAGATGAGGTGATCGCAGAGATCGAGGGCGAGCCCCAGTATTTCTGTTGTACAGGATGCAAGGCTGTCTGCGAGGCTATTTATCTGGCCGGTCTCGAAGGCTTCTATCAACGCACGCCGGAAGGCGTCTGTCTGTCACCTCCACCTGAGATATCCAGTGAACTCGGGCTCTATGATCTGGATGAAGTGCAGGAGGAGTTTGTCGGAGATCTCGGCGAAGAACGGGACATCCATCTGCTGGTTGAGGGTATCCATTGCGCGGCCTGTGTCTGGCTGATCGAGCACTCCCTCAACGCCATGCCCGGGATCATCCAGGCGCAGGTCAACCTCTCCGGTAAACGCCTGCATGTCAAATGGCACAACAATCAGATATCGCTTTCCAGCATAATCAACCGTCTGGGACAGGTCGGTTATGCGGCCGTGCCCTATGATCCAGAAGTTGCCGAAGGCGCCCTGAAGCGGCAAAACAGGACACTGCTCTATCGCATGGCGTTTGCCGCATTCGGCATGATGAATCTCATGTGGATCTCCATTGCACTCTATTCCGGCGCCAGCGAAGGAGAGTTCCGCACCCTGTTCCACTGGGTTGGATTTACTCTGGCTACCCCGGTGCTGGTGTATTCCGGCTTCCCGTTTTACAAGGGAGCCTGGTCCGGATTGCGCAACTTTCATCTAGGTATGGATCTGCCGATCGCTATCGGTGCCACCATCACCTATCTCTATTCGGTCTATGTGACCCTCTCCGGAAGCACAGCCGGTGAGGTCTATTATGATACGGTCGTCAATTTTCTGTTTGTTATTCTGGTGGGGCGCTATCTGGAGGCGATCTCGAAGCGCCAGGCCGTTGCGGCCACTCAGAGGCTGCTGGATCTGCAGCCAAAGGTTGCCACCGTGATACGCGCTGGAGAGGAGTCGATTGTCCCGGTGCGGGCGGTAGCTGGCGGTGAGACCGTGCTGGTGAAACCCGGCGAGCGGATACCAGTCGATGGTGTGATCATCGAAGGTCAAAGTAATATCGATGAGGCTCTGCTGACCGGTGAATCGAAACCCGTTGCTAAACGACTGGGGGATAGCGTATCTGCCGGCACCATCAACGGACATGGCATGCTGCAGGTGCAGATGACCGGTTCACTGAAGCGCACCGCCCTGGGCCGGATCATCAATCTGGTGGAAGAGGCGCAGGCCTCAAAAGCGCCTATCCAGTGTGTCGCGGATCAGATTGTCCCCTGGTTTGTGGCGGTTACCCTGGGGCTGGCGATACTCACATTTCTCTGGTGGCAGAATACCTCGCTGGAGTTGGCGTTGCTGGCGGCCACTTCCGTATTGATCATAACCTGCCCCTGTGCATTTGGCCTCGCCACCCCCATGTCTATCGCGGTCGCGTCAGGCTTAGGCGCCAAGTATGGCATTCTGGTGAAAAATGGAGAGGTGCTGGAGTCCCTCTCGTCAATCAACCATGTGGTGTTCGATAAAACGGGCACGTTGACTGAAGGCAGGCTGTCTGTAGTTACGATACATCTGCAGGATACTGAATGGGACATCCAGTCAGATGAAGCACCTGCCGGCGCTGTCCGAGAGTTGATAGCTGATCTTGCTGCGCTGGAAAGATATTCCGAGCATCCCACAGCGAGAGCGATCATTGAACTGGCGGAGAGATTTGAGATCAAGTTGTCTGGGGCCGCGAAAGATTTTGAGAATCGCCCCGGGTTTGGTGTGGCCGGCACGGTGAATGGCGGCCGCCTGCTCGCGGGTAACAGTGCATGGCTGGATAGCAGGGGTGCGATTCGCCAGCAGCATTTCGACAGGCTGGCGGATGAGCTGGATGGATTAGGCGTTGGGTCGATCCGCCTCGCTGTTGATGGTAAGGAGGTTGCCCTCCTGGCTATCGAAGACAGGATTCGACCTGAGGCGTTGCAGTTGCTGGAGGGGCTCAAGGCGCAAGGGCTTGAGCTGACCTTGCTGAGTGGCGACCGAAAACAGCTGGCGGAGGCTATTGCTCAGCGGCTGGGCGGTATGGAGGTGATTGCCGAAGTTCTGCCGGAGGATAAGGACCGGGTGATTCAAGAATTACAAAAGGGCGCAGGCCGTGTGGCGATGGTCGGTGATGGCGTGAACGACGCGCCCGCACTGGTAAGGGCGAATGTGGGTATCGCCATGGGTTCAGGAACGGATGTCTCCATTGCCAGTTCGGATATCGTGCTGATGAACGGCGAGCTTGATAAGGTGCGTCTGGCGATTGGCCTTTCACGCCGCACTCTGCGCACAATACGCCAGAATATCGCCATCTCGATTGTGTACAATATCATCATGGTGCCTCTGGCCATGGCGGCTGTCGTGACACCGTTGGTGGCCGCCATCTCCATGCCACTCAGTTCATTGGCGGTGATTGGTAATTCTGCCCGGATACGCACGCTGTTCAAGGGTGTCAAACCCAGGTAGAGGAGTCCTGGAGACAGGTGATTTGTCCTCAAGGTCTTTTCTCGCCTTACCGGGCAATAACATGATACTGGGAAAACCATTTTATTGCGGAGTTGTGAGATGGAAGTGATCTATGGCTTGATTCCTGGCATGATCATCATGGGCCTGGTTGCGGTTGGAGTACTGTTTTGGGCTGCCCGCAGCGGACAGTTTGACGATCTTGAAGGGGAGGGGCACCGCATCCTGATGGATGAGGACCTGCCACCCGAGAAGAAGAAAAAACCGCAACAAAGAATGCCCGATGCCGAAGATCAGGAGTAGTTGCCGGGTGCCGAAGGGGATTAACAACCGGCGCTTTTAATCCCAGCTATGGTGTCGTCTGGTCCTGATTCTGCTGCCTGATTGCCTCGGTTAAGATATCGATTTTGCTCGGCAGAATATATTGCAGGAGTTCTTTTCCATCCGGATTGACACCGATGCTCAGGCCGGTTTCCGGATAGATCCAGTGGCTTACTCCCGTTGCCAGCTCTTCGATGCGTTGATCGGGTTCGCCAAAACGTTTCAGAATCAAATCCTTATCCAGGTCGGCGGCTGGAATGTAATTAATCAGTTTGATTGGAAAGCTGCCGACGGACAACTTGTCATCTCCCGCCAGATCGACTTTACGGGTGATGTCGGTGGTGCGGCTGATACGGCTCCCTCTGTCATAAAACGCCTGTAATTGTTGATCTTCTGCCTCCAATACCAGCACAAAATCGGCGCGCAGACCACTTAGGAAGATTCTTTCGAAGTAGGCCTCCAGGGCGGGTTTTCCGTTCTTGGTGATGAAAAGACTGACCTTGCCATCATTCTGGAAAATTGATTTGGCGTCATTCAGCGTACTCTTTCCCAGGCTGAGCCCGAATATTTCAGAGCCACCCTGGTGATCGAGTTTAATATCCCAGGGTAATTTGGGATCTCTGTCCGGCGCCCGGCCGCCAGGCAGAAAGATGGCAAGGGCCAGCGCAATCAGTGCCAGGGAGAAAACCCACAAAAAAATATTTCTTTTCATCCGGACGTCCAGGCTGAAATTTAATTGCTCAGGAAGGCCTGAATTAATTCAGACCTTTCCTGAATTCAGGTCGCTACAGCAGCAGCCAGGCATTTTACATGGCCGGATGCCGTTTGGCGCATAACAATTCTTAAATCAGCCCCATTTTCATTGCCGTTCAACGGTTTTATCAAACCTGGTATTAAGGCAATCGGCAGGCGTTCTGCTTGCTGAATAGGTGCAATTCTGCGTGCCTGGTGGTAGCCTGCACGCCTGCTTTTAGCACTTTTGATAACGGCTTGGCGGTAGTATCTGATGAAATTCGAAATCTCCGATGAAGTGGCGCATAAGGCAAAGATTCCCCATGAAATCTTACTCACTAATCTGATCGGCAATCATATCCTCTGGTTTGTGGCATCGTTGGGTTTGGCGAACTCTTATTGGCAGCCACTGGCCCTGGTTCCGGTTTTTTCCCTTGCTACATTGATTTACATTCTCTGGCGGGCACGCCGCTCGTTGAATCAGGATGACTGGTATGCGATGTGCCACTGGCAGATCTGCGCGGCGCGCAGCCGACTTTTTATCTACATGCTGTCATTGGCGTTGACTGTGGTGATTCTCGGTTGGGTTGGGTACACCTATCTTGGGATGATGAAGGTTGCTGTCTATGCCCTGAGTGGTGGTATAGGCATTCTCCCGGTAATGGTCACCGTGCTGGTGCTGATTCTGATGGAGTCAGATGCACTGCATCAGGCCTCGCTGCATAGACTGCCTAAAAGTATTGTGGAGAAGTACCCTGTTCCGGAGTCAGTCGTTGTACTTGAGGATGACAGTGAACAGCAGCCGGTTGAGGCTGAATCGGCCACTCCGACAACGAGTGCTAAATCATAAAGAGTGCTGCCGCGACGTTACGCCCTTCAGCCATCAAAATATTGTAGGTGCGACAGGCTGCTGCGGTTCCCATGCTCTCGACCCCCACGTTTTGCGCGATTAACTGCTGAGACAGGGCATGGGCTGGGAATCTCTGTACCTCCCCAGTGCCCAATATCACAATTTCAGGGGCCAGATCAGTCAGGATTGAGAGATCGTTAGCAGTCAGGCTGGAGAAGTCGGTCGGCGTCCAGGTGTCGATAATCGTCGATGGTGTTACGATCAGGCTGTGTTTATAGATCTTGCCATTGATAACAATCTGACCTTTAGTATAGTGCTGGATGATGTTGCCATCCCCAGTGTTGTCCTGGGTAAATTTCATATTTGAAAGATACTCGATTTCTTGGATAGAAAAAAGCGCAAAGAAGAACAGCTGAATTGATCTTTCCCGGTCGGTCGGTTAACTTTAATCATTTTTAAGTCTTCATAAGCCAGAGGTGTTCGTGTCCACGCCAGAGATGGAAGAGTTCCGCAGAATCAAGCGGTTGCCGCCTTATGTGTTCGCTATTGTGAATGAGCTGAAAGCAGCGGCGCGGGCGCGGGGTGAGGACATCATCGATTTTGGGATGGGCAACCCGGATCAGCCCACCCCGCAGCACATTGTGGACAAGCTCTGCGAGGTGGCCAATCGCAAGGATACCCACCGCTACTCCATGTCCAAAGGCATACCGAGGCTGCGCAGAGCCATGAGCCGGTGGTACAAAACCCGCTACGATGTGGACCTGGACCCTGACACCCAGGTAATCGCCACGATCGGTTCAAAGGAGGGCCTGGCCCATCTGGCGTTGGCCTGCATGGGACCCGGAGACTCGGTGCTGGTGCCCAACCCTGCGTATCCGATCCATCCTTATGGCTTTATCATCGCCGGAGCGGATGTGCGCCATGTGCCAATGGTGCCCGATGGGGATTTCTTTGGAGAACTGGAGCGTTCGATCAAGGATTCCTGGCCAAGACCCAAAATGCTGGTGCTCAACTTTCCGGGTAATCCCACGACACACTGTGTGGAGTTGGATTTCTTTGAAAAGGTGGTGGAGATCGCCAAGGAGTACAACATCTGGGTGGTCCATGATCTTGCCTACGCGGACATCGTTTTTGACGGTTATGTGGCGCCCTCCATCCTGCAGGTGCCTGGCGCCGAAGAGATCGCGGTGGAGTTTTTCTCGCTCTCGAAAAGCTACAACATGCCGGGCTGGCGGGTTGGTTTCATGTGTGGCAACAAGACTCTGGTCGCTGCATTGTCGCGCATCAAGTCCTATCTTGATTATGGTACGTTCACACCGATCCAGGTGGCAGCGATTGCCGCGCTGGAAGGACCGCAGGACGTTGTGCAGGAGATCCGTGATATGTATCAGGTGCGGCGTGATGTGTTGTGTGATGGATTGAACAATATCGGCTGGATGGTGGAGAGACCCAAGGCGACTATGTTTGTCTGGGCGCCCATACCGGAAGCCTATAAGTCTCTGGGCTCCCTGGAGTTTTCCAAGAAGCTCCTGCAGGAGGCCAAGGTGGCGGTCTCCCCGGGCATTGGATTTGGCGAGCATGGTGATGACCATGTGCGGTTTGGTCTGATAGAGAATGAACACCGCACTCGACAGGCGGTGCGCGGAATTCGAGATATGTTTCGCCAAGACGGCGTAATCAGCAACTGAAATATAATGAATAAAGATAAAGGAGAGGCATTTTGAATCCAGTCAAAGTTGGTCTGTTGGGGCTGGGCACCGTTGGCGGTGGCACATTGAATGTTCTGACCCGGAACGCCGGTGAGATTGCGCGGCGCGCGGGGCGTGGTATTCAGATCTCTCATGCGGCAGCCAAGTCCTATGACCCGGAAAATCTGATCGGTCTGGATCAGGTGGTAGTCACTGATGACGCCTTTGCGGTGGTTGATGATCCCGAGGTTGAAATCATCGTTGAATTGATTGGTGGTTATTCGCCGGCCCGTGAATTGGTGTTGAAGGCAATTGAGAACGGCAAGCATGTGGTGACCGCAAACAAGGCGCTGATCGCCATGCATGGCAATGAGATCTTCGCGGCAGCACAGCGGAAAGGTGTGACGGTGGCCTTTGAGGCGGCAGTCGCCGGAGGCATTCCGATCATCAAGGCAGTGCGTGAAGGATTAGCGGCGAATAAAATCAAATGGATTGCCGGCATCATCAATGGAACCGGCAACTTTATCCTTACTGAAATGCGGGACAAGGGCCGTGATTTCGGTGACGTACTGAAAGAAGCGCAGGCGTTGGGATATGCGGAGGCGGACCCGACTTTTGATATTGAGGGTATAGATGCCGCTCACAAGCTTACCATTCTCGGCTCCATCGCCTTCGGTATTCCGCTGCAGTTCGACAAGACCTACATCGAGGGCATCACCAAGATTGAACGGCAGGATGTGGAATATGCCGGCCAGCTGGGTTACCGCATCAAACACCTCGGCATAACCCGCAGAACAGCAAAGGGCATTGAACTGCGTGTGCACCCGACGATGATTCCGGAGCGGCGTCTGATTGCCAATGTGGATGGGGTGATGAATGCGGTGCTGGTGATGGGTGATGCGGTGGGGCCAACCCTTTACTATGGAGCGGGTGCGGGTTCTGAACCGACCGCTTCAGCAGTGGTGGCGGATTTAGTGGATGTGACCCGGGCGCTCACCACGGATCCGGGCAACCGGGTGCCGCATCTGGCGTTTCAACCGGATGAACTGTCGGATCTGCCAATCCTTGATATGGAAGATGTTGAAACCGCTTACTATCTGCGGATGCTGGTGGAGGACAAGCCCGGCGTCGTCGCGAAGATTGCCGGGATACTCGGCGATGCGGGGATCAGCATCGAAGCGATCCAGCAAAAGCAACCGGCTGAAGGTGAAGTCATGCTGCCGCTGATCATGCTTACCCATCAGGTGGTTGAAAAGCAGATGAACCAAGCCATCGAGGCTATTGAGGCGTTGAGCAGCGTGGCGGGCAGGTTGATGAGGATTCGCATCGAGCAGCTAAAATAATCAGCTTGTCATTCTCTCAGGACACAGAAAATTTAGCGGGTTGTTTGGTCCCGTTCAGAAACTCCCTTCCCGATCCCCATGCGCCGCATGGGGGAGAAAAATAAACTAAAGTATCACTCAGTATGAATAAATATAGCCATTCTTAGGATTGCAGGGGAGACGGGTACGTGACAGTCAATCAGCCGCATCAGGCTTGGAAAATAGTCGGGTTTTTCGTCATTCTCCTGCTTTTGCTGCTCTTTGCGGTCTATCACGAGACGTTGGAGTATCTGCTTGCCCACTGGAATCAGTTGGAAGCTGGAGATTATGGACATGGCTATCTGGTTCTGGCGATCAGTGTTTACCTGATCCAGCGAAATCTGCGTACCACCTGGGAGATTGCGCCCTGCCCTCAAGCGTGGGGTTTGATTGGTATTGGTGCTGCTATGTTGTTGTGGCTGGTGAGTGCATTGGCCTATGTGGAGATGATGAAGGTTGTGGCCCTATGGCTACTTCTGCTGGCCACAGTTTGGACGGTGCTTGGCACACGGGTGACCGTACAACTGATGTTCCCTCTTCTTTACTTGGGTTTCGCCCTCCCCATCTGGTTTCCACTCTCGCCGATACTGCAGGAAATAACCGCTGATGTGGTCTTCTGGGTCGTGCGATTATTTCACATTCCCGCATTCCGTGAGGAGAATCTCATCATATTGCCGGCAGGCATGCTTTCGATTGAAGAGGCGTGCAGTGGATTACGCTATCTACTGGCAGCCTTAACCCTCGGTACGCTTTATGGCTACATCAACTATACGACTCTGAAACAACGCATTTATGTGGTACTGATTTCTGCTTTATTAGCGGTGGTTTCGAATTCCATTAGGGTCTTTGTCGTAGTCTACCTGGGGTACATCACGGAAATGCAACACCCCTTTATCAATGATCATTTGATGTTTGGCTGGTATCTGTTTGCAGGCATGATGTTCTTGTTGTTGCTTGTCGGCTCACGGATTTCTCCGCCTATGCCCGATGAATCTATAAAAACTCGGATTACCAGTGAAAGTCTCGTTAAGGCATGTAGATCGACAACCCCGGCTGTGTCACTGATAGCCGTTTTGGCCGGCTTGTTGCTGATTTCAGGTCCTGCCGGGTTGCATGCCGTATCCAGCACTGTGATTTCTCCTACATCAATACATCTTGCAATGCCAGCGGGTCGTGATGGTTGGACTGGACCGATGGCAATTGATGATGATTGGCACCCCAAATACAAAGGTGCAATCACGCTTAAAAAACAGTATCAAAGAGGGACTGAGAAAATAATCGTGTTCTTGGGTTACTACCCTCAGCAAAAACAGGGAGAGGAGTTGATCAGCGACCTGAACCGAATTACTCATGGGGAAGTCTGGCATACCCAGTACACAAGAGGCAGGCAGGTAGAACTTGAGGGACTGCCCATGCTTGAGCAGTTACTGAACAAGAGATCGAATCAAAAGCGCCTGGTCCTGTACTGGTACCATGTTGCAGGCCTACAGACTACGAATAAATATTTGGCGAAATTGCTGCAGATTCTCGGAAGCCTCAGCGGTTCGCCAGAGGCTTCGATTATGGCGGTCGCCACGGACATTGAACATGATACCGAGGCGGCACAAGATAGATTGAAGGACTTCATGAGGGATATGGGGGCGTCACTGGCGAAAGTAGCAACTACTCCTTCAGCCTGATATCGCAATTCAAAGAGGGGAAGAGACCTGAAACTTTATAACAGAGAAAGTCAATCAGAAAATATTGAGGAACTGAAATGGGTATGATGAAGAGAGGGATATTGTCAAAATGGCTGATCAGCTTGGTGATCACACTGCTGGTTGTGGCTTGCAGTGACCCGGCAACCCAAAGCCAGCAGATGTTGGAGTCTGCCAAAGCATATATAGCAAAAAACAGTTTGCGTGAAGCCGCGTTGGAACTGCGAAATTCCTTACAAAGCAACCCGGAAAATGGTGAGGCCAGGTATCTGCTGGGGATGCTCAATATCGATTTCGGTGATGTCGCTGGCGCAGAAAAGGAGTTCAAGCGAGCTATTCAAGCCGGTTGGAATGATGAACAGGCACAGATTGGTCTGGCCCGCGCCATGATGAATGGAGGGGAATTCCAGAAAATACTCGATGAAGTGGCAGTTAAGGATGAGTATTCCGCCAGTACGCGCGCCAACCTCCATGCCATTCGTGCGCTGTCATTGACCGCGCTGAAACAACAGGATCAGGCTGCTGAGTCCCTGAAGGTCGCCCGGGAAATCGACCCTGACACATTGGAGGTTGAGAAGGCAGTTATCAAACTGAGCCTGAAAAATGGCGATATTCAAACAGCGCAAAGCCAGTTACCCCAGGCCCTCAAAAATCATCCGGGTAATCGGGAACTACTATTGTTGAGTGCTGTAGTTTCTCAACAGAGGAAGCAGCCTGCCGATGCCATTGAGGCATTGAAAAAGATCATCGAGCAGGAGCCATCCAATGTCACAACGGTCTACGGCAGGCAGGCGCGTCTCAGGATGGCGGAAATTCAGATCCACAACAAACAGATAGAGGAGGCGGAAAACACCCTCACGCCCCTATTTAAACGCTTCGCCAATGACCCAGAGGCCAATTATCTGGGAGGAAACCTGGCATTCCTGAAGGGTGATTATGGCTTGGCGGAGGAACGTTTGTTAAAAGTTCTCAAGGTGGCGCCTAATCATCCTCAGACCCAGCTCTTGTTTGGGGCCGTAAGTTACCAGCAGGAAAATTATGAACAGGCAGCACACCACATCTCCGCATATATCAACGAGGCTCCCGACAATTTAGGGGCGCGCAAGCTGCTTGGTAGAACTTACATGAAGCTCGGTCAGACTAATAAGGCTCAGTCGGTACTCAAACCGGCCCTCAAAGGAGGTATGGATGATGCCGAGTTGCTTGCCTTGGTGGGATTGAGCGAAATACGTGGAGGCGATATCGATTCGGGGATTGTAACTCTGCAGAGTGCGGTCAATAAAGCCCCTGAAAATCCCACGCTACGTCGTGAGTTGGCCAAGGCCTATATTTCATCTGGAGAAACGGAACAGGCCATAGAGGAACTGAACGTCCTGCTGTCAAAGGGAGGTGATAAAAAAAATACTCAGCTGCTTTTAGTCTTGGCGCATCTCAAGACCGGTGAGTCAGGAAAGGCCATCGATATCGCCTTGAAGATACTATCGGAGAATCCAGATAATCCTGCCGCAATGACCCTGGTGGGGAATGTATTTGCTGCAGCCGGTGAACATGACGAAGCCCGAAAATATTTGAACATGGCCCTTGAGGCCAAACCAAGTGATCTCCAGGCCAGTTTGTCCATGGCGCGACTCGATGAATCGGTGGGCAAAAACCAGGAGGCTGAGTCAATCTACAGTAAACTAACTGAAGCCAACCCACAATCCACTATCCCATTGCTGGCGCTGGCGCGCCTGGCAGAAAAGCGCGGCGAAAAGGATGCCATGGTCAGCTGGTTAGAGAAGGCTAGAACTCAGGCGCCACAGGAACTCAGACCCAGGTTGATACTGGCTGAAGTATATATTCGTGAGAAAGCGTTTAATAAGGCGGAAGCGGTGGTAAAAGAAGCCCAGGAAATCGCCCCTAACAACACGCTGGTGCTTGCCCACTTGAGCCGGGTCTTGTTTGGTGAGGAACGTTTTAATGAAGCCTTGCCGAAATTGAACGACTGGGTGGAAGCTGCGCCAGAATCTACCTTGGCCAGACTGCTGCTCAGCCAGACCTACCTGCAACTGGGTCAATTGGAAGACGCTAAAAAAACCGTGGAAACTGCACTTGAAATCCAGCCTGGCTCGATACCGGCTCTAATGCTCCTCGGCCAAATAAATTTGAAACAAGGCCTGTACCTAGAGGCGGAGGAAGTTGCCGGGAAGCTGCAAAAGCTCAAACCTGATGAAGCAATCGGTTACGAGCTGGCGGGTGATGTTTGGTTGAATCAGAATCAGTTTGCGAAGGCAAAAGCGGCTTACGGGGATGCCTGGAAGCAGCAGCAGTCATCTGCTTTGGCGATTAAGCTTTCTGTTGCTGCTGTGCGTACTGACGAAATTGCAGACGGTGTTGACGTACTACAGACTTGGCTGGCAAGCAACCCGGATGATGTTCGGGCCTGGCAGTTTATTGGTACTGCTTATCAGAACATGGAGGAGCGCGAAAAGGCCAAACAGGCCTATCAAAAAGCGCTCAAGTTGCAGCCGGATAATCTGGTGGCGCTCAACAACCTGGCAGGCATCTATACCCAGGAGAGTGATCCACAGGCGCTGGCCCTGGCAGAAAAAGCCTACACCCTGCAGCCCGACAATAACGGCGTCAAAGACACCTATGGCTGGAGTCTTGTTCAACAGGGCGAGGCGGCAAAGGGGCGTCGTCTCATTGAGCAGGCGCTGAAAGAACTCTCGAATGTGGCAGAAGTGAAATACCACCATGCCGTCGCCCTCATCAAAACCGGGGAGAAGCAAAAAGGAATGGAAATTCTCGAAGTACTTCTACAGGAAGAGAAAACATTCGAAGGACGTGAGGATGCCGAGAGGATGCTGACAAATTAAATTTCACCTGGCAAGGGGCACGCATTTAGTAATCTCTAACGTAGGCTGTCGATTTTATTTACAGCCTACGTTAGGCATAAAGAGCAATAGATTTAAATAAATAACTTAAAAACAATGGGGTATGTAATCAATCCTCCTGTCACGAAGTGAGATATTAAGACTACAAGGTAATCTTTGACTGTTTCTCGCCTGCTGCAACGCGCAACTCCAACCCAGGCCCCATATCTGTCGACAATTTTTACAGTCAACCTTTCGCCAGGAATGATAAAAGCTTCTTTCTTGTTGTTTTTATTGGTTATTTATATTAATGGCATCATTTATGCCTTGTAGGATGTGTAGAAACAATATCTGAATCTGTTATGGAGTATAAAATGAACAATAGTCTACGCACACTGGCCTTCGTGATTGCCAGTACTATAGCCTCAGGTGCCAGCGCAAATGCGCTTGATTTCTTCAAAGTAAGCACTGGCGCAATGGCGTTGGCTGATGAAGCTGCTTTGCAGAGTATGTTTGATGATGGTTATTTTACCCTGGAGACATTTGATAGCTTAGGGACAGCGCCAGTGACTGGAAGCAACGACTCACTGAGTTGGGAGAATAGCGCCGCATCGTTTTCGACTTCTGTAGGAACATTCACGCTCACCACACCTGGTCTGGATCAGGCCGGTGACGACGTGCCTGATGAGCTGAAAATTGAAAGTAATGCTACCGGTGAACATGGAAGAGAAGTATTGAGTATGGCACAGCGGAAGACCTTTGGTTGGACAGTAACGATGCCAGTATTGTTACATGGGATATCGCTACAAGTGGCACATTCAATGCCCTGGGTTTCTGGCTTGCCGATCCGAATGATGTAGATGCACTTTGAAACTGACATTTTCTGACGGTGATACATTGACTTTCAGCTATCCGACCTTTGGTGGGCAGGCTAGTGGTGAGTTGTTCTATGTCAGCCTTATGACTGACTCGATGATTACCTCCGCATCAATGATTTTCACCAACTGCAACAATAATATCGTCACCGCCTGCGATCCTCTTAGTTTAATGACGGTTGGGGTATCGATGACGTGAAAGTCGGCTATGCAGTGCCTGAGCCTACCACCCTTGCCCTGATGGGTCTGGGACTGCTTGGGTTCGGTGCAGCCCGTCGCCGTAAATCATAAAAAGAAGTCAAGAGATGAAAATTAACCGCCTCAATTGAGGCGGTTTTTTTTTGCCGTCGATTTAAAAACAACACTTAATGGAAAAACAGAAAACAGTATAATCAACTTGTGTAGTAATGGAAGCGGCCCGTATGTTTAAGGTCTATCCTATGCCGACAGGAGCTCTAAGTAATTAAAGTTTTGACCCAATTGTCCGATCTGTTGCTAGGGATCGGATATAATTTCAACAACAAATCTGAATAATAGAATCTAAGAGCATGAGGGAACAAATCAACCTGATCCTGGCGTATTTGCATGGTTTCTGGCGCTATCGTTGGTCTGCCCTGCTGATTTCATGGATTGTAGGTATGGCAGGCGCAGTGGTTGTACTGGGACTGCCAGACAAGTATGAGGCTAAGGCAGTCATCTATATAGATACGGCGTCGATCATGAAACCACTGCTTAAGGGGCTGGCGGTCGAGACAGATGATACCCAGGAACTTAATGTAATTAACCGGATTCTCCTCAGCCGGGAAAATCTGCTCTCCGTTATCCGCGAAACTGACATGGACCTGAAAGTGAATACTCCCAGGGCCAAAGAGGACCTGATCGCCAATCTGGCCAAGGCAATCAACCTCAAAGGCGGGGGTAAGCAAAAGGGTAAGACGAGTAGCCTGTATGAGATCAGCTACCAGTCCGCATCCTCCCAGCAGGTTTATCAGGTCGTGTCTGTGCTCTTGAATACGATGGTGGAAAGACTACTGAATTCCAGTCGCACTGATACGGTTTTGGCGCAAAAGTTTCTCAACAGCCAGATCGCGGAATATGAGGCGCGATTGTCCGAGGCCGAGAAAAAAATGGCGAACTTCAAAAAGCAGAATATTGGGATGATGCCGGATGAAAGGGGTGGATATTACGTTCGCCTGCAAACCGCACAAGACAAAGTAGAGTCCATTCGTGCGGAACTGCGTTTGGCCAGGCAGCGTCATGCGGAAATGATCAAGCAGTTACATGGTGAAAAACCGATTTTAAACACTCAATCCTATGCAGTCGCACCCAAGACGCAATTACAGCAGTATCAGGAGCAACTGGCGAGGATTTTAACCCGCTATACGGAGGCACATCCTGATGTGCTGGCCTTGAAGGCGACAATTGCTGATTTGCAAAAGCAGGAAGACCAGCTGAGTGCAGAAAATGGTGGTTTTGGCTCGGGAGAGAATACGGAATTCAACCCCGTATACCAGGAACTGAAGCTGGAAGTCAGCAAGGCCAGCGTAGAAGTGGAGGCGCTTAAACTGCAGCTTACTGAACAGGAAGATAAGGTCGAGAAACTCAAAGGGCTTGTCGATGCAATACCTGGCGTTGAAGCCAAATTGGCGGAATTGAACCGTGATTATGAGATAACTCGTGAGCGCCACCTCGAACTGGTCAACCGCAGGGAGTCGGCAAGAATGGCCCAGGTTGCCAGTCAAAGCAGCAGTGAAGTGACGGTTAGGATCATCGAGCCACCGGTTGTGCCGGTATTTCCTATTGGACCAAACCGCCCACTGCTACTGTTGGCGGCACTGGTAGGCGCTTTGGGGGTTGGTTTAGGGTGGTGTCTGTTGCGGTATATGCTGGCCCCCACGATAATCTATGTCCAACAGCTCAGGCAGGAATTGGAGTATCCGGTCTTCGGCACGGTATCTTATTTCGTTACGCCAGCTGTGCGCCGAAGACGTTTTGTGCAGTTGAGTTCCTTCATGCTTGCCACTTTTCTACTCGTAGTCGTCTATGCTGGCGTGATCTGGAAGCATGAAGAGGGGAGGGATCTGATTAAAAACGTTATATCAAACAGCAACCCACAAGCTTTGATAAAGGGGGTGTTGAAACGTTCAGGTCTTGATGGTTAGTCTTAACCGCTTTTACATTGATGTGTAGATTATAAATGAAGATCCTGAATGCCATGACAGTTGATGTTGAGGATTATTACCATGTTTCAGCATTTGCAAAAACAATCCAAGCTGGTCAGTGGGATGATTACCCCCGCCGGGTTCTGGAAAACACTCGTCGACTCCTCGACCTGTTTGATGAACACCAGGTAAAGGCGACATTTTTTGTTTTGGGATGGGTTGCTGAACGTGAAAAGGGGCTGGTAAAAGAGATTTCTGACAGAGGACATGAGGTCGCTTCACACGGCTACAGTCACCAGCTTGTCTATAATCAGACCCCGGAAGTATTTCGCGAAGAAACTGTGCGTTCAAAAGGGATTTTGGAGGAGATCATTCAATCACCAGTGCTCGGCTATCGGGCCGCCAGTTACTCTATTACCGATAAATCACTATGGGCGTTAGAGATACTCGAAGAATTGGGGTTCGAATATGACTCAAGTATATTTCCTGTGCACCATGACCGCTATGGCATCCCTGATGCGCCGGAGAATCCCCACAAAATCAAGACAAAGAATGGTGGCAGCTTAATTGAATTCCCGTTATCAGCAGCAACTGTGTTGGGGTTTAAACTTCCGGTGGCAGGTGGAGGTTATTTCAGACTTTACCCTTATTCGCTTACCAAGTTTGGTTTAAATCAAATCAACCGACAAAAAAAGCCCTTTATTTTCTATCTGCATCCATGGGAGATTGATCCGGAGCAACCAAAAATAGACGCCGGATGGCTCTCTCGTTTCAGGCACTACAATAATCTACAAAAGACTGAACTGAGGTTGGGAAAACTGATGGAAAGTTTTGACTTTTCCACAGTTAAAGATGTATTGACAACTATTGATGTATAGCAGGAGAAATCCTCTTAGATTAGATAACTATCGATAGACTGTTATCCGTTATCATCGATGCACATGCAATGAAACCATTAATTCAGATATTTCATTTGTTAGGTAAATTATGAGTGCTAATAAGGTGCAGGTCAGGATTAACGGGGAAATAATTAATGCACCTACTTCGTTATCAGCAATACAAGCTGCCTGGCATGGCGGAGTTAGTAAAGTACTTGGTGTTAGCTGTATGGAGGGTGTTTGTGGTTCCTGCAGCGTTATGGTCAAGCGAGAAGGTGGTAATGAAGTCTCTACTGAGTTGGGCTGCCAGGTCTTTATTGAAGAAGGGATGCAAATAATCTTTTTAGATTCTCCATCGCAATCCAATCATGGATACTTGCTCAGTGATATTAAAAGCACCTGGGATGTGCTGATTAAATTCCAACAGTTTTTCCCGGAGGCCAACCATTGTCGCGCTTGCGGCGGTTGTGATAAATCCTGCCCTAAAGATATTAAGGTTGAAAGAGGGGTGATGCTTGCAAACAAGGGTGCATTTCAGGAAGCAGCTGATCTTTTTACTGAATGTGTCATGTGTGATTTGTGTATGACAGCTTGCCCAGAAAATATTGCGCCTAACTATGTTGGGATTTTCAGCCGCCGGGTCAGCGCTCATCATTATCTTCGGCCAGGCAATCTGATTAAACGTATCGAGGATATTAGACGGGGAAATATGACGGTGAATAAGGGGTAATATACTTGTTCACTGGGATTTCTTATCAAGAGGCGCTTAGACGGTATCAGCCAAAAAAGGTGCGGGCACTTCCTGAAAGCACCCTGAGCGATGAAGATCTTCTCGTGAAATTCCATCCTGATAATTATCAGGACACAGCCGTCGAATTAAAAGTAGGCGCAAACAAAGGACAGTTTTGTCAACAGGAACTCGCTTCCCTACTTCAGGCTGACTCCTATATTGACGAGTCTGCAATTAGCTCAGCAACTATCATTGAAACCGATGTGCTGGTAATCGGTGGTGGTGGTGCAGGCTGTGCAGCGGCACTTACGGCTGCCCGCAAAGGCGCTAAGGTCACTATAGCAACCAAATTACGTCTTGGTGACAGCAATACCATCATGGCTGAAGGAGGTATTCAAGTATCAGTTGGTGATACAGATACCCTACAAGCTCATTTTGATGACACGTTAAAAGCCGGTCATTACAAATCAGATAGAGACTTGGTTGCATCAATGGTTACTGATGGCCCTGATGTGATCCGCTGGTTGATTGATGAAGGCATGGCGTTTGATACCGATAAATTTGGTAATCTTATCACCCGGCGTGCTGGTGGAACGAGTGTGGAACGGGTTATCTATTTCAAAGACTATACTGGTCTGGAAATGATGCGGGTTCTTCGTGAGTCTGTTTCGAATAATAATAATATTTCAGTTAAAAATAATTATCCAGCCATTGAACTATTGTCGAGTGAAAATGGACATTGTGCAGGTGCAATTCTGTATTCTCTGACCGAGCAGCGGTACGTGATCTTTAGAGCGCAAAGTGTGATTATTGCAACAGGCGGTATTGGTCGAGTGCATTTGAATAGATTCCCTACCACAAATCATTTCGGTTCTACAGGTGATGGATTGGTGCTCGCTTATCGATTAGGCGCTAAATTAAGAGATCTTGCTAGCTTTCAATATCACCCAACCGCAATGGCCTATCCTGCACAGATGGTTGGTTCTTTAATCACCGAAGGAGTGCGCTCAGCTGGGGTACATTTAATCAACGCACAGGGTGAACGTTTTATCGATGAGCTAAAGCCAAGAGATTGTGTTTCAGCAGCTATTTTACGTGAATGTCATGAAGGTCGAGGAATTTATATTAAACCACGAAGGGATCTTTCAATAGCCGAGTGCTCAGGTGTGTGGCTGGATACTCCTGGGTTGGAGTTGCGACACCCCGGTTTATTAAAAAAGAAATTTCCTAAACTCTTTCGTTCTACAGGTCGTGCAAAAATAAATCCTGCGACTACCCCTTTATTGGTGTTTCCCGCGCTTCATTATCAAAACGGTGGAGTAGTCATTGAAAGTAGTGGGGCAAGTACAATTCCCGGACTTTACTGCGCAGGAGAAGTTGCAGGTGGAATTCATGGACACAACCGGATTATGGGTAATGCCTTATTGGATATTATCAGTTTTGGGCGTCGCGCTGGTGAGGCGGTTGTCGAACATATACATAGCCGTGGCCATAAAAAATACTCCATTGACCATTTAAATGCATTTAGACGGGAGCTTCTTAAAGCAGGATTAAGTACTGGAAATAAGAGTCCGATGCTGTTTCCAGCTTACTCTAATTTTAGGTTAAATGTAGAGTAAATCATGGATAGATTAAACCAGGTTTTATTGAGTCCTCGCATGAGAACATATGCGGGTCTCGATTTATATCGTTCAAATGGTGGTGGTCAGGCTCTAGAGGCAGCAATAGAAAATCCACTTCATTTATTAAAACATATAAAAAAAGCAGGTCTACGCGGACTTGGTGGAAGTGGCTATCCAACATACCTGAAATGGCAGGCAATTGCGGAGCAGAATGAGCATACTGATAAATACCTGATATGCAATGGAAATGAGGATGAGCCGGGAACATTCAAAGATCGGCTATTAATGGAAGAAACTCCACATCAACTCATAGAGGGTGCTTTGATAGCAGCAGTTGCATGTGGTCTGAATAAAATTATCTTTTATATAAATCCTGATCTGAAAGTAGCCATCGATACCATGCGGAAAGCTATTGAGCAGTGGCTGAATGACTGGGCTATACGCTGAAGTAAATAGAAAGATACAATCTCTTTATTCACGCGCTGTGGAATTGCAGGTATTTACCTGGGTCCGGACATTATATCGGGGGCGAGGAAACAGCGGCAATAGAGTCAGTAGAAGGTAAATTTCCATTTCCGCGAGGTCGTCCTCCTTATCCTGTAGAGTCAGGTGTTTATGAGAAACCTACTCTGGTAAATAATATTGAAACACTTTGCAATGTGCCACATATAATTAGTCATGGAATTGAGTGGTATCAGGAATTAGGAGTTGGAGATGCATATGGAACAAAACTGTTTTCATTGAGCGGAGATGTACGCAGTGAAGGAGTTTACGAGCTACCTATGGGGATTTCACTCAATGAGTTGATATTCAAATATGGCAATGGTTTGCTGGATGACAAAAAGTTTAAAGCAGTATTTACTGGAGGGCCATCAAACACATTATTAACTCATGATGATCTGGATGTGGCACTGGATTTCGATTCAGTGCGTGAAAGAGGCTCAAATCTCGGTACAGGCGCTATGATCGTTGTATCAGAGGGCGCAGATATAATAAAAAAAGTAGCTGAATATGTGCATTTTTTTGCGCATTCATCTTGTGGACAATGTCCATCTTGCAAGACTGGGACCTATCACCTATCCAGCCTATTGGACAGAATAGATAAGGGGCATGGCCGTGCAGAAGATTTAGCGCAATTAGTGAGCCTCTGTAAATTACTACCTGGCTCAGGAAAATGTGCACTGATTGATGGTGCTGTGACAGTAGTGGACAGTTCTTTGGATCATTTTATGAATGAATATAAACAGGCATTGAGATGACACTAATATTCTGGGTGAGTATGTCTTTAATTATTTATATTTATATTGGGTATCCACTCATTCTTAATCTGCTGACAATAAATAAAAAGAAAATCAAATATACTGAAACTGAAATGCCAAGCGTTTCTATCTTGATTGCTGCATATAATGAAGAAAATGATATTGAAGCGACATTATTAAATAAAATAGAACTTGATTATCCTGAGGATAAACTAGAAATCATAGTCGTTTCTGATGAGTCTACCGATGAAACAGATGCAATTGTCGAGCGAATTGCAGCGTTATCAGATATTCCTATAACACTGGTCAGACAGGTGCCTAGACGAGGGAAAACAGCAGGCCTTAATTTAGTAGTCCCTCAGGCAAAAGGCGATATTATCGTGTTTTCTGATGCCAATTCTGTTTATAAGCATGATGCCCTGAAACATCTTGTTTCAAATTTCGCTGATCAACGTGTGGGATATGTGACGGGTAAAATGGTTTATACAAACCCTGATGGTTCACTTGTGGGCGATGGTTGCAGCAGTTACATGAAGTACGAGAACTGGCTGAGGGATAAGGAATCGAAATTAGGTTCTCTGGTAGGTGTGGACGGTGGCATTGATGCCATGAGAAAAGAATTATACGAACAGCTTAACCCAGATCAACTGCCTGACTTTGTTCAGCCTCTAAAAGTGGTGAAAAAGGGCTATAGAGTCGTATATGAAGAGAATGCGCTGTTAAAAGAGATGGCGTTAGATGATGCGGGTAGTGAGTATGCTATGCGGGTGAGGGTCACTTTAAGGGCGTTATGGGCAATGCATGATATGCGGGTGTTGTTTAACCCGTTTAGGTTTGGTTTTTTTGCATGGCAACTCCTATCCCATAAGTTACTCAGGTATCTGGCTTTTATTCCTTTGTTTGTAGTCTATTGTCATAAATATCTTACTGCTGAAAGATGCGCTTATATATCAGTTGATCTTTTTAGGGCAACTCTTATTTTACTTTCTTGCATGGCAGGGGCATCGAAATATAGATAAAGATAAAAGCCCTTTGCATTATGCCTTGCCATATTATTTTACATTAATAAACATGGCCAGCCTGCATGCTTTCTGCCGCTATATCAAAGGTGAAAAGCAGGTTATCTGGAAACCAAGAACTGGGTAATACCTGTAATGGCGATAAAAGTGCTTCATCTGATAGACAGTGGCGGATTATATGGCGCTGAAATGATGTTGCTCAATCTTGTAGAAGAACAAATAAGTACAGGTCTGGAGCCCTTGATATTAAGTGCAGGCATACCCGAAATAAAAGAAAAGGCGATTGAGATAGAAGCAAGAAAACGCAATCTCCCAGTAATGATATTTCGTATGCAACCTGGACTAAATTTAATCAAGGCATTTGAGATTGTTAAATTCGCAAAAAATAATAGTTTTGATGTTCTTCATTCACATGGTTATAAATTTAATATATTACTTACTCTCGTTCCAAAATATATAAGACAAATTCCGCTGATCACGACACTTCACGGTTATGTAGGCGCAAAATCATTCTCCTGGCTCAAGCTGTATCAAACCTTAGAAAGTCTGCTTTTAAAATACATTGATGGAATCGTTTATGTAAGTGGGCAAACTAAAGACAATCCGTTACTGAGACGATTGAAGGCGCGTGATGAGATTGTTATATATAACGGCATAGATCCATCGGAGGTAATTAAACTTGCAAGATCAGAAAACTGTGTGTCAATTAAGGATGTTTTTCCTGAAGAAGAGGATGGATTGATTATTATAGGTGCGATCGGTCGATTATCACCTGAGAAAGCGTTTGACAGATTAATTAACGTCTTTGCCGTACTTTCGTCTAAGTATCCAAAACTTAGATTGGTGATTGTAGGGGAGGGTAATTCGCGCGATAGACTAGAACAGATGCTTAGGGATTCCGGTCTAGAGGAAAAGGTAAAATTGCCTGGTTATATCAATCCTCCATATCGGCTCATTTGTGACCTTGATGTAGTTGTCGTGTCTTCTCTGAGTGAAGGTCTTCCGATAACGTTACTTGAAGTATGTGCTTTAAAAAAGCTTATAGTGGCTACCAGTGTTGGTAGTATTCCCGATGTATTAAGAAACTATTCATCTTCAGTGATTGTTCCTCCAGGGGATAATGAAGCATTGGAGAGGGCAATAGATAAGATGATAAGTCATAATGTTGGAATCATTAATAGCGAAGAGTCGGAGTTGCCAATGGAATTCACTTCAGCACAGATGGCTGCTAATTATGCCTCGTTTTATACGCATATAATTAATGTGCACCTATAAGAGCATAAGGCTTAGCGAAGCATGTGGTGAGGGATGATACAGTGCGTGTCAGAATAATCGTTCCAACCACCATGGACGGTGTCTCTGAATCTGAGATGGAGTGAAGAGGTCTAGCTTAATCCCTGGGTAGAGAAATATGGACTTACTGACAATAAATTTAGAAAACTAGCGCTATAAATATCCTTATACCTAGGCATTATGATATATAAATATACTTTTAGCGATGTGCGAGCGGTATAGTTAATGAGTGGTAACAACAAGCAACCATTAGTCGTCAGTTATTATTCCAGTGTATAACCGCGCTGAATATTTGAGTCAAACAATAGACTCTGTTTTCAACCAATCGTATGAAAATATTCAACTAATTGTTATCGATGATGGCTCAACTGATGGCAGCTATGAGGTGATAAAGTCTTACGGTGATAGGCTGATTTTGCTTACCCATCCAAATCGGGAGAATCGAGGGCAATCTGTATCTATTAATTTAGGGCTTAAATATGTTATAGGCAAATGTGATTACATAGCAATCTTAGATAGTGATGATTATTGGTTTCCTGATAAGACTGCTAAGCAAATACAGGTGATGATTGATAAGCCGGAAGTCGGTTTGGTTTATGGAAATGGTTATGGAGTGAGTGCAAAAGGAGAGCGCTTGTATGAAATATATGATGATCTTCATGTCGAAGAAAGTAAACCGGAAAACGTCCTGTTAGACTGCTATTTTTTTCTACCGACAAACTCTTTAGTCAGAGAGACTTTGTATAGGCAGGTTGGTTATTTTGACGAGTCATTACGGTCTGCTCAAGACCATGATATGGCTATACGTGTTGCTGAACATACAAAATTAGAATACATACCGGACCACGTATTTTGTTATCGCCGTCATGGAAACTCTATCAGTAATAAATATGCAGACATACGCTGGCGTAATGGTTTTATTATTCTTGATATGGCAAAAAAACGTTATCCATATAGTGCCTCTGTTATAAGAAGAAGATCCGCAGTCTTACATTTTCGGCTTTTTCAAATATCTATGGAAAAAAATCAGCGATATAAAGCTGTTGGGCATCTAATGCTGGCTGGGTTAATGGATCCCGTTAAGTCGATGAAGGTCCTGCTTGGTATTACAAAAATCACAAGCCCACATTAACTAATAACTATTATATCAGGTATTAATGATTGTACCCTTTATATGTGGTGTTCTAATTGCATACATCTAAATAATATTATGGATTGGATCTTTTATATGGTACATATTGTTGCATCCATTTATAAGTTGGATGCCGAGGATTAGCGTGATGAAGATCTTGTTAATCGCTGATAGTATTCGGCATATGAACGGAGGTACGGAGGGTCAACTGCTCAAATTAATTGAGGGATTACAGTCAGAAGGTGTCGTTGTTGAACTCAGTATCTTAAGAAAGACAAGCTTTGCAATTGAAAAAGAATTTATCTGTCCAGTCAATGTGTTAGAAATAAAAAAGATAATATCACTCCGTTCTGTTTTGAGTATCTTATGGCACTTATGGTCGAAGCGTATGCAAGGATTTAAACTGGTCCAGACATTTTTTATCGATTCTTCCGTATTGGTTCCAGTTTTGGCTTCGTTACTTCGCATGCGAGTTCTAATCTCTCGTCGAGATATGGGGTATTGGTATAACCCAAAACTGTTAAGGGCGCTGAGAATCAATAGGTCAATGATCTCAGGTGCTATTGTCAATAGCAAAGCAATCAAGGAATGTGTCCATAATAACGAACTGATACATCTTGAAAAGATTCATGTTATATATAATGCCATTGATTCTGATTGCGTTGACTTTCCAGAAAGAACATTAGACCCAGCAAAGTTCAAAATCGGTTATATGGCAAATTACCGAAAGTTAAAGCGCGTAGAGGATTTAATTGAGGCATTTTCAAAATTAATACAAAAGTACCCTGCAGCGGAATTGCATTTAGTTGGAGCCGATCTTGAAGAAAAACTAGGCGGCATTGTTAAAGAAAGAGAGTTACAAGATAAGATCATTTTTTATGGGCAGGTTGCAAATCCCATGAAAGTGTTGACTGGTGTTGATATTGGTGTGCTGTGTTCTGAGTCTGAAGGATTGTCAAATGCGATTATTGAGTTTCTGGCATCAGGAAAACCTGTAATTGCAACGAGAGTAGGCGGGAATGTTGAACTGGTATTCGATGGGAAAACAGGCTTTTTGGTTGATGTAGGAGACGTCGAGGGCTTAGCCAATGCAATGTATCGTTTGGCTATGGATGCAGACGCGGTAACCAATATGGGAGAACGGGCTAGAGCTTTTGTGAAGAGTAACTTTGCAGTGAAAAAAATGGTACAACAACATCTAGCAATATACAAGACGGTGCTTGGTTCGTAGGGTGTATTATGAAAGTATCAGGTAGCTAGTGAATATAAAATATTATCTGGGTAAGTTGCTGCTAAATCTTGGTGGGTTTGGGATAATGCGTATCGTTTCTCGCAAGATACCAAAAATATTAATGTATCATCGTTTTAGCGAAGCTACGCAGTTTGCGAAGGTTGGGCAACAGGAATTTGAGCAGCAGCTAAAGTACCTATTAAAGCATCATAATATTGTTCCACTATCGTTATTGGTTGATTCAAAACTGTCAAATCAGGTCGTAACCAAGAATGCTGTGGCTATTACAGTCGATGACGGTTACGAGGATTTCTACCGGTATGCTTTTCCTTTGTTGAAAAAGTATTCCTGTAGCGCCACTCTGTTTGTTACGACCGGGTTTGTAGATGGACTTTGTTGGCTTTGGCCTGACGTATTGGATTTTACCCTTCTCAATTGTCAGCCTGGAAGCTATGAAATATCGATTCCTGGCGATCCAAAAAGAATACAACTCAATGTCGACGCTCAATCACATGACACAAACTGGAAGAAACTTTCCATAATCTGTCTTTCATTGACGGAAGAGAATAAAAAACATTTTTTGCATGAGATTCTTCGAAAGTTCAATGTTGTGTTACCTGATCAGATTCCTGAACAATATAAGCCCTGCTCATGGGATCAATTGAGGGAAATGGCGGATCACGGTATAGAACTAGGCTCCCATACAGTCAATCATCCCAGTATGGGCAAAGTGTCTTGTGATGCTATTGCATATGAATTGGTTGAAAGTAAGAAGAGGCTGGAACAAGAACTTAACAAGCCTATAGATCTATTCTGCTATCCTAATGGCATGCATGATGACTATAACAAAAATGTGATGGATGAGGTTAAAAAAACAGGGTTTAAGGCAGCATTTGTCGCATACCATGATGGGCTTGAAGGTGTTGGTGCCTATGAAATTCGGCGTTTTGGTGTGGGGGGTGATATTTATCACTTTCAAAAAGCAGTTAATGGGGTCTTACATCTATCTGCAAAGATTAAGCGAAACCTTACTGTGTAGAAACATTAGGTATGCTTGACAACACGCACAAGGGAAACCGCATTGAGAAGGCTAAGAAATCAAACGTCAGTAATTTTACGTTTTATGTATATATTTTATATCTATTAAGTTTTTTTTTACACTTCTCAGCGCGGATACCCGCTATCAGTGTGTTGCGCCCAGATTTGGTGCTCGCTGTAATAATATGGATTTTATTGCTAACCCAGAGGCCTAGACAAGGCTGGTCATTAGATTCTCCAGTATTCAAAATATTAAATATATATCTTCTTTACTTATTGATATCTACCCCCTTTGTTGAGTGGCCTGGAAGCGTAATAAAAAATAATCTACCAGTATTTTTGAAAAGCGCATTTTTTCTTTATTTTACTGTCTTGATTGTTGATACTCAAAAACGGTTCAAAGTTTTTATTCTAATATTTGTTGCTTCTCAGTTGATCAGGATTCTTGAACCACTATATTTGCATATGGCTTACGGTTACTGGGGTAGTGCTACTTACCTGGGTGTGGAGGAGGGGTTTGCAGACCGACTGTCCGGTGCACCCACTGATTACATCAACCCGAATGGCTTGGGTATGGTTATTGCGATCACATTCCCATTTGTCCATTATCTATGGTTGGGCGGCAGCTTTAAGGCAAAACTTACTTATTTTGCTATTGCCCCAATGATGTTGTATGCCTTAGTTTTAAGTATGTCCCGTAGTGGTCTCGTGGCAATGCTGGTCATTATCTGGAATATCTTTAAGAAGAGTAAAAAGAAACTACTCCTAATTGCCGTTGGATGTGTGGCTGTTGTTGCTCTTTGGGGTGTTATGAACGATGTTCAAAGAGATAGATATTTATCCCTTACTGGAGATCAGGAGGTGAGGGGGGCTGATTCAGCAGGCGGCAGATTGCGTGGCATGATAAGGGATTTTGAAACGGCATTTAATAGGCCTATTGTAGGCTACGGCCTTGGTACATCAAAAGAGGCCATCGCGCATGACCGTGGTAAGGCGCTAATCTCACATACGTTATATGCTGAAGTATGGATAGAAACCGGCGTAATAGGATTATTCATTTATCTGTTCTTTTTAAAAGCGATATACAAAGAACTACAGGCAAGTGCCCTGCTTATTAAGGAGGTGAATAGTAAAGGGTGTGCTAATGAATTTATTATCTATGCAGAGCGTTTATTGGCAGGTTTGTTTCCTGTGTTTTGGATGTTGATGATATTCAGCATTGCACAATATGGTTTGTCTGAATGGCATTGGTATTTATTTGCAGGAATGGTGATTGTATTAAAGAAGCTTCTTGAGCAATACTTGGAAACAAAAATACAGGTTGCTTAACTGAAATGAAAAAATCAATTATTCTGGTAGTAAGGAATCCTGTTGGAGGTATTAGGACTTATCTTCAATATGTCTATCGGAATGAGGTGTTTTCTGAGTATAGATTTTGTCTGGTGGTTCCTGCAGATGCTGCTGGTGATGAGTTATTTGAAGGTTTGAATGACTCATCATTTTCATTTGTTTTGTCAAAATATTCACTGTTATCCATGACTTTCAGCACCCTAAAAGCCGCATGGACTAACAATGCAAGTTTGGTGCATTCCCATGGGTTTGGTTCGTCGGTTGCGGCTGCCATATCCGGGTTATTTTATTGGGCGCCACATATAATGACAGCGCACGATGTTTTTAATGACAATCAGTTCTCTGGAATAAAGGGTCGGGCGAAAAAATATCTATTCACGATATTGCTTAATCGTACTACTTATATTCAAGCGGTTGGTAACGAGGCCAAACAAAACATTAGGGACTACTTACCAGGTGTTGATAAAAATAAATTGATAAGTATTAACAACGGAATATGTGTCAATGAATTTATTAATGTTAATAAACGTCCGCTACATGATGAGATCGGGCTGCCGAGTACCACGAAATTGTTTGGATTTCTTGGACGATTTATGTCTCAAAAAGGGTTTGTTTATTTAGTAGGTGCCGTAGAATTATTGAGTCAGCAGGGCGTAACTGGATTTTGTATTGTATGTTTTGGTAAAGGCGGTTTTCTAGAGCAAGAGAAAAGAACCATCGAGGAAAGAGGGCTCCAGGAATATTTCAAATTTATGCCGTTTTTACCTAAGGTCGCTGAAACAATCAAAGGTCTCGATGTCGTAGTTATACCATCGTTATGGGAAGCATATCCGTTATTGCCTCTTGAGGCGCTTGTGTCAGGGGTGCCGGTAATTGCAACAAACTGTATAGGGCTGAACGAGGCCGTATCTGGCACGCCGAGTACAATTATCCCGGTAAAAGATAGTCTGGCGCTAGCCGAAGCAATAAAACATCATATAGTGAACGATACAAAGCCTGCATTTGAAGCATACAAAAAAGTTGCACGTTCCCGTTATGATGTAAACAATACGGCTATTGCTTTAGAACAGCTCTACCAGAAAATTATGAGGTAGTTTGATGTTGAACAAGTCATCATTACCAATTTGGATTGCATGGGAAAAGCATCGCAGGAGTCGATCTTTAAGCAAGGAATTAGGTATTGAATTAAAGGAGTTGGTTTTGAATGCACCACCCTATGTCCGCTATCCCGTGTTGATTTGGCGTACGATGTTGCTGTTTTTAACTAATTCGTCAAAACTATTGTTTGTGCAAAATCCATCGATAGTTTTAGCAGCGCTTGCAACGCTGCATAAAAAGTTTAGTAAACGAGTTGTAGTGGTTGATGCGCACAATGCAGGAATTTATCCGCTTGAGGGTAATAGTGCATTTTTAGGTGGTATTGCACGCTGGATAGCAAAATCGGTTGATTATGTTATCGTCACTAATGAGGTATTGGCTGCTCAAGTCCGTTCCTGGGGTGGAACACCTCTGGTTTTACCAGACTCTTTGCCTGTTATAGAAGGTGGTGATGTAAAAGATGAATCAGGAAAATTGGTTACTTTTATCTGTACTTGGGCTTTAGACGAACCTTTCCATGAAGTTATAGAGGCCGCTAATCTTTTATTAGATGACGATGTTTCTATTCATATCACAGGTAGAATTCCAAATGCGATAAAAGCAACAATTAAGCCAGGCGAAAATGTTACGCTTACAGGTTATTTGGATGATACAAGCTTTGATAACCTTTTGTGCAGAAGTAACGTCATTATTGATCTGACAACACGTGAAGATTGTTTGTTATGTGGAGCGTATGAAGCTGTCTCAGCAGGTGTTCCAGTTGTATTAAGTGATACAGTTGCTTTAAAAGAATATTTCTATAAGGGAGCGGTATATACTAAAAATGAAAGCAAGGAGTTGGCTGCTGCAATTAAAAAATCCCTGCAAGAACATGAAACTCTAACCAAAGATATTCGAGACTTGCGTGAAGAACTAGAAGTGGCTTGGCGTGCGAAATTTAATAATATTCTGAATACAATTGGTCTTAATGAGTACAAGGTAAATTGACTATGCTAAATATAAAGTTCGTGATTAATGAAAAATGATATTGACTAGTATATAGTGTAGGCAGTTAGAGTGGTTGGCAATGATCAATCGTCACGCAGAAGTAAAATAAATTAATTACAGTATATTCTCTATAACCCTGCAGGTCCTTTCACTAACAACATTCCAAGAATATTCATCACAAATGGCTTTGAAACCATTTGCTCCATATATCTCCAATAATTCTGGAGTTGATAACATCTCAATAATAAAATCAGCTAATTGATTGTAATCACCAGGTTCAATGATTTCTCCGCATTGGTTATCTTTTATGATTTCTGGCATGGTGCAACTATTGGTGCCAATGCAGGGGAGTTTGTTAGCCATGGCCTCCAGAAATACATTCCCGAATGCGTCGTAATAGGTAGGCATGACAAATATATCTGCGTTCCTGTAAATGGACTTTATCTTGTCCATTCCTGCATCGGTGCTTTTATCTACGAAAGGTATGACTTCGACACCAGTTTCGTCAATATTCAGGTCCTGCCCTACTAAAATGAGTCTCGCACTTGGAATGGACTTTTTTACTTTTTTAAATGCTTCCAGCAATACCAGTCCACCCTTTTGTTTAAATAAGTGTCTGGCAACAAACAAGATTGTTTTTCCGCTATATGTTTTATTAAAGTCGACGACATTCCCTAGATTAGAGCCTACACCCACGTAATGCACCTTGTCCTCTGGTAGTTCGAATTCTTCAATGAAAATCTGTTTGAGGTATTTGCTCATTGTCATGATTCCATCGAGTCTGTTGTAGACATTCTTTTCATAAGCCATTGCGCGGCTTATAGCACCTTTTGCATTTGGAAGACTCCATGAGCCCTTGAGGTATGCTGCAAGGTTACTATCATGGTATGAAAAAACTGGTTTTGACTGGATATGGGCTGCTTTACTGGCATCAAACTCTGAACCAATTTGTACAATCGCATCGTAGTCTCGGGTGTAAGATCCTAAAATGTTGTGGATTCTGGCGCTCCTTAGGTCTCAAGTTGCGTGTCTAAATGGTACTTGAAACGCCATTTTTCCATGTTGAATGCAAAGTTTTTTGCGACTAGATATTTACGAATGTATTTAGGAATTTCAACATCCAGGATATCTACTAAGTGATGGTTGTCTTTAAGGGCGACGCTCAGAAGATTTCCTGTACAGGAAATATTTTTTTCAATAAGCGGTAAGTGTTGGGCTAGCCCGAGAATAAAAGGTTTTTGCATATGGCTCTGTGGATTCAATAATTAGTGCACTTAGACTGGCAATATTACTTTAATGCGTTGTGAATCTAGCTATAGCGTGTCGACATATAACATGCGAGCCTCAAGTCATAGATAATGAGAGCAGTAGTCAATTTGTGAGATTTAATTCGTACTCTCAATTGTTGCTTTAGGAGCAGAGGGGCAGAGGGGGCATAAAAGAAAACCAGTTTCGTTAATCACTCCATCTTCATTTGCAATATAGAGGTAGCTGTTTTCACCAGTTGTCAGGTGGTTCAGACGTAGTGAGATAGTAATAGATGAATCATTCCACGTAACTGGTATTTGTATCTCAGGATCGCGGCAATTAGACAAAGTAGAACTCGAACAAACAAATACTCTATGCCACGAATCGTCAATATACAGGGAATCAAAATAAGTACTGCTGCCTGGTTGCGCGCCATTAGAAACCTGAGTTTGAAAGATTTGCTGATATTTTCCTGGGAGTTCGGTTGTTCTATGGCGGAAACGTCTGGTTTTCCCACCCGGCAATACCATTTTGAATATACTGGGTGATGCCATCTTGAACATCAATGTTTGACGTCTGATAAATTACTTCATCGCGGTACCATTGGTGTGGTAGTTGTTCTAGTGGGTTCTCCCAGTCACGAACCCAATAAGAAGTTAGTCCAGTGTATTCAGCGTAGGTAGTACCACTTCCGACAGCCATGTACATGTTATTCTTTTGAGATGATCCATAATCGTGCCAAAATCGTAAGATTTTATTATTGAATGTGCGGAGTATGCCCAGTCCCTCATTATTTTGCATTGTCATAAGCGGAGTAGTGAAATTAGTGTCATCCGCTGCATATGATTGCATAACTTCATATGGTGTAAAATCAGTCTGTGTTGGTGTGTTGATATTCCCGCCAGTTGCTTCATATAGGATAAAGTGGTGTGGATTTATGGATCCAAGGCTTTGTATGACTCCAGTTGCACCGGAAGTTACGCCTTTAACAATTTGCCCCACTTCAAGTGTTGAGCCTGCTTTGACTTCTGTAAGATTAAGATATCGTGTTCTCAATGCTTTCGCTGTCTCTATATCAAAATCATCGTATTTCTTTCTCCATATATAAGCGCGGTCTGATGAAAAAAAGACTGAACCTAAGAATGGCACTTTCGCTTAGACTATGATCAAGCTGAACTGATTGAGTCGATCCTTTTGCTGTTTGTGCGCCATGGTCTCCAGCGTTTACAAATGTACCATTGAATGTCCCATCCCATGCGGTTTTTCGACCAAGGCTGGATGGGCTCTCGCCTCCATCTGCATTCCAATACAGCAGCGGCGCAGCGTTTGTTTTAGGCGTGAAATTAGAGCCACTAATCACTAGTAGACTATTGTGAGCAATCGTGCCGTCAGTTGATTTGATAATCGGTGAAGCTAATGAGATATTGCTTATGGACGCAAGTAAAACTGTAGATAGAAAGCAGGATCTGATACACATAAAGTGCTCCTTGGGAATGTATTATATAAGGAATGCATATCTTATAAGTAGATGGATTATAGCTCAAAAAGACAATATTGAAATATCTAAATTCATCGCTTAACAATAAATATACCCCAAATGGAAAATATTTATTTAATTTCTGTGATGTGCATTCTATTAGTATCGTTCTGTGAATCTACATCATATGTACCGAGATAGAAAAAATAGAGGTACGTATTAAATATATAACGAATGGCGAATACGCATATTATTTTGCAGATAACTAGTTTTCAACTCAAAGTAATTCATGTTAATTGAAATAGAATGATTAAAAAAATCTTAATAAATACTGGCTCAAACGTGCTTGTGATGTTTGTGAAGTTAGCGATGACGCTTATTATGACTCCGGTCTTTGTTCATAACCTGGGTAATTACGATTATGGTATATGGCAAATAATGACAGCAGTTCTTGGTTATATGGGGCTCCTGGATATGGGTATGAAGCCTGCCATTTCGCGGTTTGCAGCTAAATATTTGGCATCAAGTAAAGCAGAAAAATTGCAGGAGCTTTATTCGACATCATTTGTCTTTTTGCTGTTGGTAGGCGTCATGTTATGCGTATTTTTTATTGTATGGGCATTCTATTGGCCGCAGCTTCTGTCGGAAAATGATAATAATATATTCAAGTACTCACTGCTACTCTTTATTATTGGTGCGCAGCTGTTAATAGTATTTCCGGGATACGTGGCTGAAAGTTTTCTAGAGGGATTTCAGAAATATTATGTAAAAAATAATATTACGATATTTAATACGATAATCGGATCAACTATTTTGTATTTTACTATTAAGCCTGAAAATGCGCTTGTTCTTCTGGCCGGTGTTAATGCAATCGGTCTCTCAATAAAATACTTTATATATATGTATCTGCTCGCGCAATCTAATTATGGTAGATTAAAACCAGGTCTAACCACTGCGACGTGGGGATCATTTAAGGAAGTTATCGGTTTTGGCGTCAAATCACTAATTCAAGGCATAGCTTCCAGAATCGAAATCGGGACTGATACGATATTAATCGGGTACTATTTAGGTCCAGCTATTGTCCCTTTTTATGCAATTCCTGCAAATATTATCAGTTACATACGTAATTTTGGGTGGACGGTTACCCATGCATTCATGCCTTTGTTCAGCGAGATGCATGCTCAAGACAAGACGCATGAAATTCAGAGGTTATACCTGAACGCGAGCAAGTATGTTGTTGCCTTGTTATTACCGGCCTGCGTTGGGTTAACCCTGGTGGGTGGCGATTTTATTGGGGTTTGGGTGGGTGTTCAATATCAGAAAGATGCTGAAACGATTATCTTGCTGCTGGTTATTTATATGGCGCTACCATTTCTTAATCCCTTTAGTACAAGGTATTTAACAGCGATAGGAGAACATGGCTTACTCGCAAAGTTATATCCTCTGAGTGCCGCTATAAATTTAGTGGCAAGTATTATTTTAGTTCAATATTGGGGAATTGTTGGTATTGCTATTGGCTCTGTTATCCCTGTATTTATTATTGTACCCATTGTATTAAGGTCTTGCTGTGGCTTTTTGGATTTATCGGTTTTTCGTTACATTACATACAGCATCTTGCCGGCAATTATTCCCACAGCGGCTATGTGGTGGTCGGTCTATTTATTTAGACGCTATCAAGATCTGAATAGTTATACTGCAATTATTGTTGCTGTGCTTATTGGTGCTATCGCTTACAGCGCGTTTTATTATGCAATTAGTATGAACACAAACGAGCGGCGATGGATTAAATCAAGGTTCAGCAAAATTTTACTTGGTATGGGTAGGTAGTAATTGTATGTGTGGTTTTGCTGGGTTATTTTCTAACAGATTAAGTTTCAATCATGACTATCAAGAGATTCTTGCTAGAGTTGGGCAAAGTATTCAACACCGCGGACCAGATGATTCTGGAGTCTGGTTAGATACTAAGGCAAGAATAGGCCTGGTTCATAGGAGACTTTCAATTCAGGATTTGTCTCCAATGGGAGCGCAACCCATGGTTTCGTCATCAGGGCGTTATGTTATCGTTTTTAATGGAGAAATATATAATTTCAAATCTTTGAGAGCGGACCTTGAGAAGAACGGCTCAGTATTTAGGGGGCATTCCGATACAGAGACGATGTTGGCGGCTTTTGAGGTGTACGGTATTGATAAGTCTCTGCAGCTATTTTCAGGAATGTTCGCCATTGTTGTTTACGATCGGGAAACTAACCAGTTGACACTTGTCCGTGACCGAATGGGCGAAAAACCTTTGTATTATGGTTGGGTTAATGGATATTTCATTTTTGCATCTGAGCTTAAAGCGTTGCGTGTATTCCCATTCTGGGAAGGTGAAATCAACCGTGAGGCACTCACTTTACTTCTTCGGCATAATTATATACCCGCGCCACATTCCATATACAAAGGAATTTATAAACTACTCCCAGCAACCAGTATTTGTATTAATTTGAATAGCATTCAAGTAGGAGAGCTGTCGGAGCCGATAAATTACTGGTCATTATCGAAATGTTTTGAACAGATAGACAACTCATCAATAAAACCTGAGATGGCAGCCAGCAAGCTTGATGAACTTCTTCGTGAAGTTATTAGTGAGCAAATGATCTCTGACGTACCTTTAGGTGCGTTTTTATCTGGAGGTGTAGATTCTTCAGCTATTGTTGCGATTATGCAGCAAGTATCGTCCAGACCCGTAAAAACATTTTCAATAGGATTTGATGAGAAAAAATATAACGAAGCGGAGTACGCAAAAGCAGTAGCAGCTCATCTGGGTACGGAACATACAGAACTTTATGTTACTGCAAGAGATGGCCTCGATGTCATACCTAAACTTCCAACAATGTACGATGAGCCATTTGCTGATTCTTCTCAGATACCTACTTTTCTGGTAGCGGAAATGACGAAACGTAATGTAACGGTTGCATTATCAGGAGACGGTGGTGATGAACTGTTTTGTGGGTACAGCCGTTACTTTAGAACAAGAGCAGCATGGTTACGATACCATTCTGAAAAAACAGGACTGGCAAACAAATCGCTGGAAAAGGCTGCTCTGTATGCTCCTAACGTTTTATCTAAACTCATTAAAAATGTTGCGCCATCTCAACGTCATCTTTCAATTGATGAGATTGCAGAAAAAGTCAAAAGAAGACAATTACTTTCTTCTATAAGTGACATCAATGAATTTTACCGGCAGACGATATCTTACTGGTTTCAACCTGAACAACTTGTGCGAGGTGCAACAGAGCCCTTATATTCAATGCGAGAACGTCCACCGGAAAGTGTCGGTAAAAACATGTACAGGACAAATGATGTGGCAGGATCTGCGCTGTTACCTGCCGGATGATATCCTGGTGAAAGTTGACAGGGCATCGATGGCCTGTAGCCTGGAAACCAGGATACCATTACTTGATAGGAGAATTGTAGAGTTTGCACTAAGCCTACCAATTAATATGAATGTATCCGGCAAACAAGGCAAACAGGTGCTGAGGAATGTCTTGCATAGGTATGTTCCAAGAAAGCTCATTGATAGAGAAAAAGCTGGCTTTGCAGTACCAGTAGGGAAGTGGTTGCGTGGTGAATTAAAGGAATGGGCTGAGCAGTTGCTTGATCCGTCAAAGCTATCTACAGATGGTATCTGGAATGCAAATGAGATACGCAGGAAATGGGATGATCATGTTGCCGGTAGAGGTGATCACGAATTTAGCTTGTGGAGTGTTCTTATGTTTCAGGCATGGTACGAAGACCAGGATTATTCCTGAAAACTATGTATTACCCCTGATTGAACCAAAGTTATCGATAAGTACATATACTGTGATCAGCCTGTAGACAGACCATGTTGAGGTAAGTCTATTCCTGTGGTGGACAGAAAAAGTATATTTAGATGCGTCAGCGGAATTTATGAGCAAGGTCATTTATGTCAGATTCACCGAAAGCCCAGGTAGTTAGCTATTCCGCTGATTGTAAGCCGGGAGTTCTGCAACTTATGTCAGGTGTTCCGTATAAGGAGTTAATCTGGGATTGGCAGTTTGAAGATAATCCATATGGATTTCCATTTGAGCCCATCGTAGTAAAACATGGTGATAAGGTTGTAGGTTTTAACGGCGCTATGAAAGTTAAAACTATCTACCATGGTGCATTTATGGATGCTATATGGAGTTGTGATTTTTATGTACATTCTGATTATCGAGGAAAAGGTCTAGGAAAAATAGTCAAAGATAAACAATTCAAGTCAATGCGCGTCATTATGGCGTTAGGTCTTAGTGAGGTAGCAGCTTATGTATGGAAAAAGAAACACTGTAGTCCTAATGAAGATATATGTGCGTTGAGGAAATACGGAAATGTCAATTCAGCAAAGAAATTGGTATGGGCCATAGTTCAATCTTTTGAATACATCAAAGGTTTACGTGCGCGCGCTTTTGACAATAGTTATCAATATACAATAGATGACACTTTAGCCAACAAGGATGACGTTAACGAGCTATGGGATAGGGTAAGTACTGGCTACCAAAAAATTGTTGTACGTAATTATGATTACTTGCATTGGAGATACGAAAAACATCCATTGGCAAGTTATGCATTCATACACGTTTTTCGTGGTGGTGAATTGATGGCTATTGGCGTGTTTAGGAAGTATGAACATAATGCCAAATTTGTCGATATGATTGCGCATTCTGCAGATGCTGATGCTAGGTCCGTTCTTGTGTCTGCTTGGTTGAAGATGCATTCCAAAAGCAATGTATATGATTGTGCTACAACTGATGAGCTTCTTCAAAAAAGCTTGCTGGCACATGGTTTTTACAAGATGCGCGAGAGACCTTGGTATTTTGTTCACTCATCAATAGAAAATGATGTTTCTCCTGAGGGTGACTGGTTCATTATGCCGGGTGATTCAGATGGAGAATTTCTAGATGCAGCTGCTGCAGGGTTCGAGTCAGGCAACCGTAAGCAGGCAATAGTCGTTGTAGAATTGGATGACTCTGTATCCTTTAAGCAAATGAGCCAGGAATGGACAGAACTTCTTCAGCATTCGGAAGCGAATCAACTTTTTTTAAGCTGGGAGTGGCAATATACCTGGTGGGAGACATGGGCAAAAGAATTGGGTTTGAAACTCCTGCTTCTAAAAGCATATCGTGGAGACAAACTCATTGGTATAGCGCCCCTTTATATCGATCATTTGAGATTGCGAAGTGGCATTAGAGTAAACCGACTTCAGTTCATCGGGAATGCTTGGCACAGAAAAGGCACTGTCAGAACAGAATATCTGGAATTCATATCTGCCAAAAATCAATCGAAGGATGTTTGTTCAGCATTTATCGAATACATTGCTGGTAAGAAGTATTGGGATGAATTTGTCATTTGTGATCTCAATCAAAATTCAGATACCTATACCCTAATAAATAAATATCAAGGTAAATTCAAGTGGTATGTGGATATTGCGGATAAGGATCAAGGGATGAAAGTAGGGGTGATTGGGGGGTTTAAAAACTACGTACGTGGATTGGGGCGTAATACACGGTTGAAATTATTCAATCGCAGAGATTACCTGAATAGCCTGGGGAATGTGGAATATGTAACTGCTTCAAGCGATGAAATTCCTCAGTTTTTATCAATTCTGAACTCATTTCACCAAACGCGCTGGGGTAAAGATTGCTTTGCTGGTCTCAGTCTTGATTTTCATAAAGCATTGCTCTGTCGTCTGAATGGAGAACAGCACTATCGCCTTAACTGTATAAAATATAATGGAGAACCGATTTCCATCTCATATAACCTGAAAGCTGGGAATACGACATACAATATTCAGTCAGGATTTAATCAGACTTTTGATAAAAAGCTGTCACTCGGCACTCTTCATATGGGTTACGCAATCGAAGATGCATTCAATGACAAGTCTGTTGTTAACTTCGATATGCTGGCTGGTGGTGGCAAGTCGGAATATTACAAAAGTAAATATAGAGGGCAGATAGTCGACTTTGTTACATTGCGCGTGACTACAAGCCGAATCTTGAAATTGTGGTACATAATTAATCATGTGGCGCCAGAGAAACTGAAACATATCGCCTCTAAAATACTCTTCTATTTCAAACTATAGGCGCTGAGGTTTCCTCGCCCACTATGCCGTGTACATAAGTGAGTGATGTTAAGGCCTTCCCCGTGAATGCATCACTTCGCAGTAGTACGGCAGCTCAGCCAGCCGGATCTACCGCATCTCTTCCAACCAGGTCGATGCCGTAACTCTCTGCATCACGGGTGACAGCAATAGAGACCCGGTTTCGCCCCTCGCGTTTCGACTTGAATAATAGGCTGTCCGCCAGTCTGATAAGCTTTTCAGAGGATATGGCAATCTTCTGGTCCGGCAGATAGACCGCTACACCCAGGCTGCAGGTACAATTGGAGTCAGGCGCTCCATTCAGGGAGATGGCGGCGATCTGCCGCCGGATTCGTTCTGCCCATTCCATCGCCTGCTGGCGACTGACATGGCTCAGGACCATAAGGAACTCCTCACCACCATATCGCCCGCAGTGATCTGATTTCCTCATGCTCTGTTCCAGCAGGTTGGCAACTTTGACCAGAATAGCGTCGCCAGCCTGGTGACCGTAACGGTCGTTAAGTTGTTTGAAATAATCAAGATCCAGCATCACTGCCGCGATTGGATTGCCATAGCGTTTTGCTGCTTCAAGCTCTGCATCCATACGTTCCAGAATAGCGCGATGGTTCAGTACGCCGGTCAGGCTGTCACGCATGGCCTGCTCTTTGAGGAGCCGGTTACTATCGACCAGTGCATGTGTCCTGATCTCGACTAATTGCTCCAGTTCACTATTCATTCGATGCATGTAGTGAGCCGCTCTAGCCTGTGCTTCTTCTTTGGCATGCAGCAGCACGCGCATGCGGTGCGCCAGAGCCATAGAAAGAATCAGAACCTCGAACACCGAGCCGATCTGTATGGCGTTGATGGTGAAGAAATGATACGGGATATGGCCCAGATAGGTCATGGTTGTAATAAGCGTTCCGATGAGGAAAAAAGTATACGCAAACAAGAAGAGACGGGCTGGCTTCAGGCCGCGCAGACTGGCGGCAATTGCCGCCAGTGCCACACTCGGCATCATAATAATGCTCATCCCGATAGCCATGCGTATACCCATTGAGTAGTCGACGGCTGTGCCGATAACGACTACCGGTAGGGCTAACAGAATCAGAGCCTGAAATAAGCGTTTGATCCAGCCATCACTATCCCAAACACCGAAAAATTTCCCGATGAATAACAGGCCAAACAACATTGGGGCAATGATCAGCGGCACCGTCGAGTGCGTTGCCCACCAGGTCTGATTGGGCCAGAGGTACTGAAAGGCGAAGCCGTTCAACACCATTTGTAAAATCAAATAGCTACCCAGATAGAGACTGTAATTGAGAAACAGTGATGAGCGCAGGTAAATGAATACCGCCAGCGCCGCCAGCGCAAGTACAAATAGCAGTGCATAATAGGCACCGAACCATAAGTGGCTGTATCCCAAATACTCTGAGAAGGCGATTGGTGACCAGATGCGAAGATCCACTGGCATACTGCCTTCTGTTTCAAGTCTGAGATATAGGGTGTTGCTGTCGAGTCTTGCCGGTTCCAGGATAAACACCGGATTGCGAAATTGGAGTTCCCGCTGGCTGAATGGAACCCTGTCACCCGAAGTGCGTGAGTGGTATTCATCGCCATGCAGTTCAAACAGCGTGATCAGGTCTATCAGAGGATAGTCAAATTCCAGCAGCAGATGGCTTTGTGTGGCCTCAATCCCATCCAGGGTAAGACGAACCCAGATGATTTTGTTCGTGAAACCTTGGTGTAATTGCTCCTTCGAGGCCCGAGTAAATTCGGATGCGTGGGGTAGCGCAGTGACCTGCTCAATGCTCAGCTGGCGGCTATCGTCAAGCAGGATTTCCAGGGAAGGGTTAATGAAACCGGCCGAAACAGGGGAATTAAAATCGTACTCTGAGCTTGCACTGGCTTCCAGGTTGATAAAACCCAGGGTGATTACAAGTAAAATTAGCTGTAATACCCCACATTCCTTGTCCATCAGGCAGCTTCCAGTCAACTTAAGATATCTTAGTGAATACCTTATACTTTGTTTCTTCAGGCCTCAAATAAGAAATTTCCGATTCTCCGATCATTACACAGAAGCAGCATTTCGACTCAGTGAGTGGTGGATTTTGCCGTTCCGTTCTGGTCAAATTGGTGTCCCTATTTCGTAGCCCGCTTCAGATGACGGCTATCTGCAGGTTATCCCAACCCTTTGTGTGACTATTAGTGGCGTCATGATGACAACTGAATCCTCACAACCCGAAGATTATTCAGGCCTAGTCGAAGCCCAGGACAAAGGTCGCAATTATCTGTTTTATATTGTAATAATTGCTTTTGTGCTGGTCCTGGTCTGGTTTTTTACTGCCTACTCACCAGAACAGGAGATCGAACTGGAAGCTCCCCTGAGTCAGGAACAGATAGATCCTGTAATCCGGGCCCAGATCGAGGCGTCAAAGCAATCTGTGACTGCGGGTATTTCTGAAACACAGCGCCAGGCGGAGGTGTCTGCCGCTATTTCTTCGCCTGAGCCGGCAAAACCTGCAACGACATCACCGCTTATGGAAGCTGAAACCACTGCCTCTTCTGCAGATGCCGCCTCACTAGCCAAGGCCGGGATGAGCGCGGGTGAAACAGCGCGTTTGCTGATTAACTTAGTTCGCCGGGGTGAAAAAGATCTCAGTATCGAGCAACTTTATGGTCAGGCGTCAGAGTTTCATCAGCAGGCGAAGAATACGGATGCCTATCTGCTCTATTTCTACAATGCGCGAAAAGGACACGGTCCTTCAGCGTTTGAACTGGCCAAGATGCATGATCCGGCATACTTTCAGGGTGTCAACGAGTTGTTGGATTCGCCTGACCCGATGCAGGCCTACAAATGGTACACCATCGCCGTTGAGAGCAATGTAGCAGGCGCTGAGCAGAAGTTGCAGGCACTGCGCAGTAGTATCGAGGCCGCCGCAAAAGGCGGCGATCTGAGCGCCCAGCGCTTGCTGCTGAACTGGAAATAGACCTATGTCCCCGAAAAATCTGCTCCTTACCTGTTTAATATGTCTCTTCTTGGGATGGCAGGGTCTGGCAAACGCCGCAACCCTGCGGCCCTTGTTGATGCCTGATAAGCAATCCCTCTATCAACGGGTATTGACCAAACCCGGCGCCTTGCTGTTTGCAGATGCGCAGCAGGGAGACGGTCAGGCTACGACGCCATTCAATGCCTACTACGTCTATGCGCGAAAAGAACTCAACGGCACCAGTTGGTTACAACTGGGTACCAACCGGCATGGCCAGATAGCAGGCTGGGCGCCGGAAGATGACTTGATTCCCTGGAATCAGGGCTTGACCGTTGCATTCCGTGACCCGGTCGGGAATGACCGGGTGCTGCTGTTTCGTGACCAGCAGAGTCTCAAGTCTCTGGTGGAGAGCCAGGACGACAAGGCCTATTCGCAACTCTATCAGGCTGCGGTGAATAATAAACTGGATGCGGCCTCACCGGTTGTCGCAATTCAACCCGAGAGCTACGTTGACATACTGAAAGATTTTTATCTGGTGCCGATCCGCGATCACGAGGATGTCTATCTGGGCAGCGAGACAGCACGCATCCTGCAGGTTTCAAGTGTGCCCTTGCAGATAGAAAAACAATCGCCGGTGGCCGCTGAGCCGGTGCAAAAAACCGCTCCGGTAATGCCGACCAAGCGTTTCCGTTCCGGAGTTGTGTTTGTAATCGACTCCACGCTTTCCATGGACCCCTATATCGACCGCACCCGTGAAGCGGTGCGTAAAATCTACGACACCATCACTAAAGAAGACCTCACCGGGGATGTGAGCTTTGGTCTGATCGCATTCCGTGATAATACCGAAGTGGCGCCGGGGCTTGAATATCTGACGAGGACCTATGTGGATCTGCAGCAGGGGCAGAGCGCAGAGAGTTTTTTCAAACAGGTCGCCACCCTGAAGGCGGCAACTGCCTCCAGCCAGGGTTTTATCGAGGACAGCTATGCCGGCATCAAAGAGGCCATCGCCGGTATTAACTGGGAGGGACAGGATGCCCGCTATGTGGTGCTGATCACCGACGCCGGTCCTCGGGACGCCTTCGATCCTCTGTCGGGCACCGGTATGTCCAGCGAAGGCCTGCGGCGTCTGGCGCAGAACAAGGGCATCGCCCTCTCGGTGCTCCATCTGCTCACCCCGGCCCTGTATGCGAATCACGAGCGGGCGGAACAGAAATACCGCGATCTCTCTTACTATCCTGGAATCGGCAGCTTCTATTTCGGCGTGAAGACAGGGGATGTGCAGCGCTTCGGACGGGTGTTGGATGCGCTGGCTCAACAGATTACCGATCAGGTGAAGGTGGCCGCGATTGCAGCCGCCGGCAAGCAGATGAGACCGGCTGCGCCTGCAACCCAGCCTGCGACAGGCGAGGAATCGGATCAGCTTGCCGAGTTTCAGGCCAAGGTGGCCAAGCTGGGTTACGCATTGCAGATGCGTTACCTGCAGCAGGGGGAGAACCAGCGGATACCCGAATGTCTTCAATGCCTGGCTGATCGATCGCGATTTCAAGGATCCGAAACGCCAGACCCTGGATGTGAGGGTGCTGCTGACCCGGGATCAGCTCAGTGAGCTGCATTCCATCATGCGCCAGGTGCTGGAAACCGCGGAGGAGGGGTTGCTTTCACCCCGCAGCTTCCTGAATGACCTGAAAAGCCTCGCCGCCACCATCTCCCGCGATCCGGAACAGCTCGGCAGCACCACCCGTGTGACGGGGGCCAGCGAAGGCAATCTGGCGGATATGGGCTTCATGCGTGAATACATCGAAGGCCTGCCTTACACGGGTGAGGTCATGAACCTCTCGCTGGAGAACTGGCAGGACTGGCCGGCCAAGGATCAAGTCGCTTTCATCCATCGTCTGGAGGAGAAGATCAACTACTACCAGGTGCTGCATGATCACACCGATCTTTGGGTCACCCTGGACGGCGGTGCGATTTCCGGCGATTCCGTATTTCCCATTGCCCTGGAAATGCTCCCCTGATTGTGAATCCAGCGGATAACCTGGCAGTACCGGGCCATCTTGGCGACAAGGTTCTCATCTATCATCTGCGGGATGTGATCAAGACCCGGGAAGCGGAAGGTGCGGCCTTTCGCCTGCGCGTGCCCATCCTGCAGATCGCCCTGGGGGAGAAGATCGCCCTGATCGGGGAGAGTGGCTGCGGCAAGAGCACCCTGCTCGATATGCTGTCGATGACACTCAAGCCCAGTTCTATCGGTTCCTTCCGGTTTCGCCCGGAGCAGGGCGCAGACCCGGTGGATATCTCCAAGCTGTGGAACAAGAACAAGCTCAACAGGCTCGGCGACCTGCGCCGCCAGCGCATTGGCTATGTGATGCAGACCGGTGGTCTGCTGCCCTATCTTACGGTGCGGGAGAACATGAATCTTTCCCGACGCATGCTGAATATGCCGGATGACGACCTCATCGAAGTGCTGGCGGGGGATCTCGGGATTCGCCGCCATCTGGATAAACTGCCACATCTGCTCTCGGTGGGGGAGCGGCAAAGGGTGGCGATTGGCAGGGCGCTGGGCCATAAACCTTCCATCGTGATTGCGGACGAGCCGACTGCATCCCTCGACCCTATCGCAGCGGAGCGGATCATGTCACTGTTCATCGAGCTGGTGGATGAGCTGAATATCACGGTGATCGTGGCCAGCCACGCCTGGCGGCACATCAACCGGCTTGGTCTGCGCCATCTTTCCCACCAAACCAAGCGGGAAAAGGACGGCACCACCACCGAAACCGTGGTGAGGGGCTGATGCTGAAGCGGGTGCGGAATCTGTTCTGGCTGGCGAGCCGGGATTATCACAATGAGTGGCAGATGTCAGGCTTCTTCGTGCTGGCGCTGGCGGCGGTGCTGGGCCCGATGATGATTCTTTTCGGCCTCAAGTTCGGCATCATCGGCAGCATGCTCAACAATCTGATCGAGGACCCGCGCAACCATGAGATACGCCCGGTCGGCAGCGGTCGCTATGATGCGCAATGGATCGGCAAACTGCGCGCACGCCCCGAGGTCGCATTCATCATTCCCCGCACCCGCGCGATTGCCGCCACCATCCAGTTGAAGAGTGAAAAATCCAGCCGCATTATTCCGGTGGAGATGATTCCAACCGACCAGGCCGACCCGCTGTTGCGTGGTCTGACCATCCCGCAGGCTCTGCAACAATTGGTGCTCTCAGAGTCGGCTGCACAGAAGCTCAATGTCACCAAGGGAGACAGCATCAGCGGCAGTCTCTCGCGGCGTTTTCAGGGCAGCAGTGAACGGGTGCATCTGGAGCTCGAGGTGGTGGCGATTGCCCCGCCTGGAAGTTTTTCCAGGGATGGCGCATTTGTCTCTCTTGCCTTGGCCGAAGCCGCCGAGGATTTCCGTGACGGCAGGGCGGTGCCCGGTGTCGGGTGGAAAGGCAGTGATGCGGACGGTCGGGACCGCACCTATCCCAGCTTCCGCCTCTACACCCGCTCCATCTATGATGTAGCTCCCATCAGCAAGGCGCTGGAAAAACTGGGTATAGAGGCGCGCACGCGGGCTGCCGACATTGAGATCGTGCGGAATATGGACAGCAATCTCACTGCGGTCTTTTGGGTGATTGCGGTGATAGGCCTGCTGGGCTTTTCGTTTTCTCTGGGCGCCAGCCTGTGGGCCAATGTGGACCGTAAACGCAAGGAGCTGAGCGTGCTGCGCCTGGTGGGGTTCCGCACCGGCGACATCATCTGGTTCCCGGTGATTCAGTCTTTTTACACCGCTGTTCTGGGTTGGGCGACGGCTTCGGTCATCTATCTTGGCGTCGCCTTTATTATCAATAAAATGTTCACTGCACAGTTGGAGCAGGGCGATACGGTCTGCACACTGCTGCCGGAACATTTCCTGGTTGCCCTGGGACTGACCATTGTCTCCGCTTTCCTGGCGGCAGGTATGGCTGGATACCGTGCGGCCCGCATCGAGCCATCAGAGGGTCTGCGGGATATCTGACCTTGACAGGGTTGGATAGGTCAGCTTGCGTCATTGTTCGAGTGCTTCGCTCCGTTCAGGATTGGGCATTTAAACTGCAAGTGAATCCAAAAGATCTTGGCAACTCTCCAGTGGTTTTGAAATGATCACCTGAGGCCTAGTGGGCTGTTGAGAAATTCTATTCTTCGGTAACCGGCTGAAACGCGGGGTAGCAGAGGCGATTTCAGCATCCTCAGACGCAAGGTTCAGCAGGGCGGCGGGGATCACCTGGATACGTTTCTGAATGGCTTGACAGATAATATGTTGATGGTGTCTGCCAAATTGATGGCCCACCAGACAGCATTCGGGAAACAGTCCAATGCAATGCCCTTGCAGAGCAAACTCTAAAATCCAGTCAATGTCCTCGGGATGGAAACTGCCATCATGCCCCCTGCTGACAGGGATGGCGCCCCAGAGCTTGAACCACAGAGCACTGACTGGGTTGGAGAATATCTTCCGGTCGGCGAGCCAGCGAACCGGTAGCTGGTGTCGAGGGAGTGCGGCAGGAATCACCACAACGTCAAGGTGGGTAAGGTGTGGTGCAGCCGCGACGATTAACGGCTTACTGAGCTTGACTATTTCATTGTCACGTAAGATACGCAGTCGCTTGATTCTTTTGAAATAGAAACGGACCGGCAGGTAGATGAAATTCTGCAGCGCCCAGGCTGAAACAGCGAAAAAATCCCGTGAAAGGTGCGCGGTCATGGATGGACCCATTAATGGGTCCATCCACTTAGTCCCTAGTTTATGAACATCGTTGTTCAGTAAAAAATCAGCCCAACTTTTTTTATTCTTCAGCTTGGCTGCATTCTCAATCAAGCAATCCGATTATCTCATAGGATTTTCATCCCTGTCTCCTCCCGGTATGCCCATTTCTTCGTTTCCCGAGCTGTTTAATATTTCCAGAATATGTCCAACGAATAGATGGAACAATTCCGGCCGACTGGATATATAGCCCGTGCGATATTCGCTGTCAGTGCATATCCGGCTCGACCTTGAAGGCGTTGAGTATGATGTCTCCCGCCACATTTTGCGCACCATGGGCCAGGGCATCGAAGATCTCCCGTTCAGAGCAGCCTTTGGATTTCAGCGCCTCGATGGTTGCGGCGGTGGTTCCATTGGAGTCATTGATCGTCTCCACGACAAACAGCAACAGGGCCTTCTCTTTGTCATCCAGCGGTGCTTGCGTGGGATCGCGAACTACCTCTGCAACCTGTTCCTGACTCATGCCGTGCATCTGGATCAACATCCCTGCGTTCAGTCCGATGCAGTACTCACAGCGCTGTGCTTCAGAGATCAATAATCTGATCAGGGTAAACAATTTCTGTGAAAGGCTGGGGTGTTGCACCGATTCCTTGATGCCATTCCAGTGGCGCGCCATGTGTGCGGGGTTGATGCTGTCGAGCTTGATGGCGTTGGGTATGAAACCGAAGATTCCGTTGATCTCAGCGTAGATTTCCGCCACAGTGTCCCGAGCGTTTTCCGGTTCTATAGTGTTGATTAAGGGCATTATTCTTCTCCAGGTAATGAATGTCTGTTGTTAGGGAAGGTGGGCCGGATCAGATCCAGCGCCGGGTGCGATTCAGGTAATTCAGGTAGGTCTCTCCAAACTGCTCGGTCAGTCGCTGCTCCTCGGGGAGGATGTGACAGCGGTTGATGAGCAGTATGAAAAGTGGTGGCAAGACCAGTCCGCTGAGGTTCTGCAGCCAGACGACCAGGGCGGTTAGCGCCAACAGCAGGCCCAGATACATGGGATTTCGGCTGATGCGGTATGCGCCACGGGTGATCAGACTGCTCGCTTCAGCATAGGGATGAACCGTGGTGCTTGCCTTGTGGAAGAGTCCCCTGGCCCAGAGAGCAAGGAAGCCGCCAGTTGTGGCTAAGGAGATGGCAAGTAGCTCAGTAGCTGTACCCAGTTCGAGGGTGACAGGCAGAATCTTCGAGAACACCATGGCAGTGATGGCAAACAGCAGGAACCAGACAGGTGGATAGATTCTTGGCAGTTTCATCCGTTCCGTTCCAGTGGATGTGAAAGGTGTCATGTGCTGTCCCTCAGGTTGGCATTGGTCGATTGTCAGACGAACAGATTGACATCGGCCTTTTGGGCGATAGGCAGAAAGCTCGCGGCGCCCACCCAGTCGGCTATCTCATCCATGAAGTCGTCACGCTTCCAATCAAACAGGTCGACCGTCATCTGACAGGCGATTAGTTTCACATCGGCCTCGACACAGAGGGATCTCAACTCTTCGATGCTCGCCACTCCCTTCTCCTGCATGCCCTTTTTCATCAGACTGCTGGCGGCGCTTTGGAAGCCCGGCAAATTGGCCATCAGACTGATGGGTATGTTGAGTTCCCTGCCTTTCAGCCATTCCGGTCCGCTTGGCAGTTTCATCGGCATCGCCGGGTTGCCCAGCGGGGTGACCTTCAGATCCAGTTCCCGCTTCAGCAGGGTCCGGCCGTAAAAGGTGAAGAAGATCGCCACGTCCCACCCCAGGGCTGCCGCTGTCGAGGCAAGGATGAAAGGCGGGTAAGCCATATCCAGGGTGCCTTTGGTGGCAATGATCGTCATTGACGGTACATGGGCCGTCTCGCGCTCGGCCATCTTTTGCGCAAAGCGCTGATCGAACCAGGCATCGAGCTCAGCGGTCTTGGGTGCGATTGCTGTATTCAGTGAGTTCATAAAGGCTTCTCCTGCTTAGGCCTTGCGGATCAGAAAACTGAATTCACCGGCAGCTGTTACGGAGTCCATCAACTGATTGCCGGTCTGCTGGCAAAATGAGGCGATATCTTTGACTGAACCGGGATCGGAAGAGAGCAGCCTGAGCGTTTTACCTGAAGTCAGGCCTGTCAGTTCCTTTTTGGTTTTCAGGATCGGCAACGGACAATTGAGTCCTCTTGCATCCAATGTGGCATTTGCGCTTAGCATGGGTATCTCCTTACAAGTTGACCGGTCAGTTAAGTCCGGCGGTAAAAAAATAGCTGTTACTTGATTCGAATATCGGCCATCGCTGGCATCAGGTCGCGCACCACTTCCGGGTCGTTACGGGTCTTGGCCAGCAGCATGATGCCTTCCGCATAGGCCAGCATCGCTGTTGCGGTGGCGGGGATGTCGATTGCGTCCACCTCGCCACAGGCCAAGGCGTCTTCCAGGGTATGCCTGAAATGGCCTTCCATCTGACTGAATACATGCTCAACCCTGTGTCGAAGGTGTTCGTCCTGGGTGCTCATCTCTGCTGCAATATTGCCAAACGGGCAGCCGAGGGTATGTCCGGTCTCATCAGCGATATTCCTCTGGAATCTGTAGACGAGCTCAGCGAGCTTCTTCAGGCGGCTCAGAGGTGAAAGGGCGGGAGCGAAGGCTTCGGCAAATATCTGTTCCTTGAACTCAACGAAAAACTCGTCGATGACTGCCAGAGTCAGTTCCCGTTTGGAGGGAAAGAAGTGGTAGAAGCTGCCCTTTTTAACCCCTGCTGAATCGCAGATCGCGGCAACCCCAACATCGGAATAGCTGCGCGCGTAGATGAGATCCCGGGCGCTCTCCAGGATTCGTTGGCGTGTATCGACAGTGGCAATCATGGGTTCGATTATAGTTGACTGGTCGGTCTAGTCAAGTGAGGGGCGTCAGCCCGCATAGCCTGACTGTAAAAGGGGTTGGATATTGGCTGATACTCCAGGGTTGATCGGGTAATGAGTCGTTCCTATCCGACGGAATACAGCCAGTCTGATTGATTTGAATCAATAAAACCCCCCTCAAAATTAAAGATAGTGGCCAGTAAAAACGATACAAACGATAATTACGCTATATTCGATAGGATATCAGTGACCGGATGTTATCAATGGGGAAGCAAATGTTCAGGCAGTTCCGTCTCAAGACACAATTCAATCTCGTGCTGGCAGTCATCATCTTACTGCTAGTGGCGGCATCTTTCGGTTTATTCAACACGATCACACCCATCAACCAGCATTGGGATGCCTACCAGGATAATGTCGCCGTTCGGCAGACGCTGCTGATGGAGATCAAATCGACACTTGGCTACGGCGGCACCATCCACAACTTCAAGAATTATGTGCTGCGGGGATCTGAAAAGTACCAACAGCGCTTGCAGGAGAATTTTTCGAAGCTGGATGAATTGCTCGACCGATATGCCAATCTACCGGCATTGCTGGATACCGAAAAAGCCGCGCTCTCCAGTCTCACTCAGGTCGTCCATCTCTACCAGAGTAAACTGGATGTAGTAAAGGGCATGGTGGCGGATGGGAAATATCCCCATGAAATCGATCGCAGCGTGAAAATTGACGACGGCCCTGCATTTGAGGCGTTCGACAAGCTGGATGCTGCCTACAGACAACACACCATCGAGGTGAGTCGGTTACTCAGCGAGCGAATTGATTCCGCCGTGAGTGCCGGCCTCTGGACTGGCGCCGGGGTTATCCTGTTTATCGCCCTCAGCTTCTTTTTTCTAAGTAACAACATAGTACGCGGCATCAACGATATCCTGACTGCCATGCTGACCGCGGAAAAAGAGAAGAATATCGAGACGCGTCTGCCGATCACCGGCAGGGACGAAATCAGTCAGCTGGCTACCTCATTCAATGACCTGATGGACAAGTTTGTCATTATGGTGGTTGAGGTATCAAGATCCGCCTCATCGGTGGGTATAGCAACGGTGAAGCAGAGTACACAGGTTGAGTTCACAGTAGCGGATGTGCATAGACAGAATGGGGAAATCGAGCAGGTTGCGGCCGCCATCTCCCGCTTCAGGATTACCGATGTCGATGTGCAGCTGCATCAGGCCAAGGCTGCCCATATGGCGCTGCGCGTCCATTTACAGGCATATCTAAGTGGCAAGGGTAATCTGGATCAAAGCCAGGCGGTATCCCATACCGAGTGCTCCCTGGGAGAGTGGTACTACAGCGCCGGGCTGAGAGATTTCGGCCATCTGCCGGAGCTGCAGGCCCTCGAACGGCCCCACTCAGAACTGCATGCGCTGATCAATCGAATCATCGATTTGAAAAAAACGGGCAGGCTGCCCGAAGCAGAACGGGAATTCGAGAAAGTGGCGCCTCTTTCCGCGCAGATCATGGCGTTACTGGAACGGATCGAAAGCGCAATCAAGAAACTCTCTTATGCATGATGAGGCAGAGAATCAGTGATGCAACAGAAACTATCCGGTCGACAGGCTCAGCTGACACCGGCTGAAGCGGCGGAGATATTGAGGGTTGCCCCGGTGACACTGAGAAGTTGGGCGCAAAAGGGATGGTTGCGTGCAGAGGTCACAGCCGGTGGGCACAGAAGATACAGTCAGGTGGAACTGGGGCGTTTTGCGCTCGAACGCGGTTTGACCCTGCACTGGCCAGAATTGCAACGCAGCAGGGTGCTGGTGGTCGACGATGATGTGCATCTGGGCTCCTATCTGTACGAGTTGCTGGTGGGTGACGCGACTCAACCCGAAGTGATGTTAGTGCATGACGGCTTTGAAGCGGGTGTTCAGTTGGTCGAATTCAGACCCGATGTGGTGCTGCTGGATCTGATGATGCCGGGTCTGGATGGATTTGCTGTCTGTGAAAGAATCAAGCGGGATCCAAAGACGAGCTCGATACGCGTCATTGCCATGACCGGCTATCCCTCGCCGGAAAACACGCAGCGTATCCTGCAACTGGGAGCGGAACTCTGCCTGAATAAGCCATTCGATCCGCAAAGCCTGCTGACGGCCCTGAATCTCATGGAACCGGCCATTGAATAAGCGGGTGATGTGGAGGTTCCCGGGTATCAGCAGAAAAGGCTCGGAAACAGGCTCAGCAGGTGAATCACCCGTCGAGCAATGTGCAGGCTGGCCGGAATGAGATCGGTCATCGGGCATATCGCAGGCGCCGTTTATGGCGGATTAATGACCACCGGCAGATTGAATGCCGTGACGGAAACAGGGCGGCACTCAGACTGACAATGGGAACCATGTATGCAGTGCGTTAGAGTAAATCCTACTGCCCATCAATTGGCGCTGCTGGCGGTGGCGATATTTTTATTCATGAGTATCGGGTTGTTGTTACTCGCCGGCAAGGCGGAGGCACTGACCTCGAACTATGCAACCCGGATCTGGTTTTCCCTGTTGGCGGCTATGCCCCTCTGTTACTGGTGGATGCGCTGGTTTTTTATCAAGCTGCTGAGCGATGGCAGGCTGATCATGCTCGATACCGAAGCCGACAGCACGCAATTGACCCGCCAATTGGCCAGGTTGCAACTCACCACACACTCCATTCTCGAGTCCAGTTCCCAGGGCATCTTCGGTCTCGACCCGCATGGGGTGGTTACCTTCCTCAATCCGGCGATGTGCGACATGCTCGGCTATCGGGAGGAGGAGCTTGTCGGTCAGTCGCATCACGAATTGGTGCATCACCACCGCCAGGATGGCAGTCCCTATCCACGGGAGGAGTGTCCTATCTATCAATCCCTTGAGACAGGCGAGTCTGCGCGGGGGGAAGAGTTTTATATCCGCAGGGATGGAAGCAGTCTGCCGGTGGAATTTGTCTGCAGTCCGATGCGGGAAAACGGCGCATGGATCGGTGCCGTGGTGTTTTTTCTGGATATCCGTGATCGGCTTGAGACGGAAACCCGGTTGCGTCTGGCCTCCCGGGCCTTCGAGAACATTCTTGAGGGGGTGATCGTCAGCGACGCGGATAACAAGATTATCTCAGTCAATCCGGCTTTTACCCGCATCACCGGCTATACCGCTGAAGAGGTCAAGGGCAGAAATCCGCGCTTTCTCCAGTCAGGACGCCAGACTGAAGAATTCTATCAGGCCATGTGGAGTGACCTCGAGCAGCAGGGACGGTGGGGTGGAGAGATCATGAACCTTAACAAGCGAGGTGAAGTCTACCCTCAGTGGCTGAATATCTCCCGGGTGGATGATGCAGAGGGGAAGGTCACACACTATATCGCCACCTTTACCGACATGAGCGCGCTCAAGGCCTCCCAGGAACAATTGCTCTACCTGGCCTATCATGATGCGCTCACCAACCTGCCGAACCGGCTGTTGTTCAACGACCGGCTACGCCAGGCGATCAAACGGGCAAATCGGGAGAACTGCCAGGTCGCCATCCTGTTTCTCGACCTCGATCACTTCAAGCATATCAATGATACGTTAGGACATTCGATGGGGGATGAGGTGTTGCGCCAGGTTGCTGCCCGGCTCAAGGATTCACTGCGCGAGGGCGACACGGTAGCCCGTCTCGGCGGAGACGAGTTTATCGTCTTGCTTGATCGCCTCAATACCGCTGATGATGCCGCATTGGTGGCGCGTAAGATCAAGTCGGTATTTGCAGCGCCTTTTCGCCTGGAGGGGCGGGAGTTCTATGCCGGGGCAAGTATCGGCATCAGTCTCTATCCGGAGGATGGCGAAGATGCAGACACCCTGTTGAAAAATGCGGATGCCTCCATGTATCAGGCCAAGGAGATGGGGCGCAACAACTTCCAATTCTATACCGAAGCACTCACCAGCGCCTCTGCAGAACGCATGCAGATAGAGTCTGATTTGCGCCATGTCCTGGAGCGTGGCCAACTGGAGGTTTTCTACCAGCCACAGTTGACCTTGCTGGGCAAGAGGGCTGTCGGTGCTGAGGCCTTGTTGCGTTGGAATCACCCGGAGCTTGGCTGGATATCACCGGACAAATTCGTGCCGATCGCGGAGGAGACCGGCCTGATCCTGCCGATCGGGGACTGGGTGCTGCGCACCGCCTGTAACCAGGCGAGGGAGTGGCGTGATCTGCAGCTGCCGTTGGAGTGGATCTCGGTAAATATCTCCGGCGTACAGGTGCGGCGGGGCAGTGTGGCTGAGGCGGTGCAAAGCGTACTGGTTTAGAGTCGTCTACCGCCTGAGTGCCTGGAACTCGAGATCACCGAGAGTTTCATCATGGGACAAGCGGAGCACAGCATCGGTGTCCTGATGCAGCTTAAGGCGCTGGGTGTCTCCCTCTCCATCGATGATTTCGGTACCGGTTATTCCTCGCTGAGCTATCTGCAGCGTCTGCCCATCGACCGCCTGAAGATCGATCAATCTTTCCTTTCCGGAGTGCCGGAAAACAACAATAATGCGGCAATCGTCCGCGCCGTGATCGCTCTCGGACACAGTCTTTCGCTGCCGGTGGTGGCGGAAGGGGTGGAGACGCTCCAGCAGCAGGATTTTCTGGTGTCGAATGGCTGTCAACTCGCTCAGGGCTATCTGTATAGCAAAGCGCTCTCCCCGCAGACGTTCCCCCAGTGGCTCACAGCCTTCGATAAGAAGCTGCCCAATGACCCCGGAGAATATTTATCTCAGCCCTTTGGGATTCTGATTTCAGAGCCCACACGGCTGCAAGTCATACCCGGGCAGTGATCATCAAGCGTTGTGCTGCATTGCAGAGTGATTCTGATACAGCCATCCCTGAGGCGCCGGATTGGGTGATCTACGACTCAGCCGCGGAAGGGTCGTCTCCCATGTTCCGGCAAAACAGGCCGAATTGTGGGGATGTTCTGGCGCCATTGTGTGTTGCAGATGAAAACTAAAATCACCCACACACAGCTCCTGGTGTTCGTCATTTCAGTACTGCTGCTGTTGCCCGTCGCGGGGCTGCATAGGCTTTTCATACACCAGGTGGAGGTGCAGAAACAGGAGATGCTTGAGCATCTGAAAAGCATTACAGAGATGCAGGTGCAGGCGATAACGATGTGGCATCAGAGTCGATTTTGGGATGCCCGGCTGCTCAAGGCCGAGATCCTGCGTGTGCTTGCCGAGCGATCTCCGGCGAATTTGGAGAACATCTCCCTCGCTGCAATTAATGGCCGTCTACAGGGGCTGTTGACCTCCGGGTACTACATCTCCGGCATCCTTGTCGACATATCGGGTGAGATGCTCGCCAGCGCCACATTCAATGCGGCGGATAGCGTGGAAGATGTCGAAGGGATCCTCGAACACGCAGCTCTCCTGCAAGACGGGATTCATCTCACGGATGTGCATAAAGGCCAGGAGCGGGAACATCTCACCCTGGTGATTCCTCTTGATCAGCAAGGCATCCGGCTGGGCGCCCTGTTGCTCGAGATCGATCCGCAGCACTTTCTGTTTCGCCTGAACCAATCCCGGATGCCCCATAACGTGCATGTTGAAAGCATACTGCACCAGCAGGAGGGTGAAGGTTTTCGCAGGTTATCAGGGGCATCTCACCGGGTCAGCGATGAACTTCCCATGCCGCTAGAATCGCGGATGATCCCCGCATTCACTGACCCGCTGGGAAAGGATGAGGGTGGGGGGATCGAATTTATCGATCGTTGGGGAGTGGAGGTTGTCGGTTACCTGAAGAAAATCCCCAATACTCCCTGGTTTGTCGTCACCAAAGCAGATCTGGGCGAGGTGCTTGATCCCTTGATCAGACAGCGCAATTGGATGGCTGCCTTGGGCATATTATTTTTCGGCATGGCAGGTCTGGCGCTCTTCTATGCCTGGAAGCACCAGCAGAGCAAGATTGTGGCCCGCAGTGAGGCATTGTTGCGCGCGGTCATCGAGCAGACTCAGGAAGGTGTGTTTCTGACTGACGAGGATGGCAACACCACCCTGGCGAATCCGGCGTTTTCTCGTATCAGCGGATATTCCGTGGATGAGTTGATGAAACTGCGGCTGACAGACATGCTGCCACAGGGTGAACAATTCAGCCTTCTCGATAAAGATGCAGATGCCGAGGGTGATTGCAGGGCTGTCAAATTGCAACGCAAGAGTGGTCAGAATTACATCGCAGAGATAAGCCGTTGCCCGATTGAGGTGAATGAAAACCAGCTTGTCCTGGGGGGTGATTCGCGATATCACTGAAAAGAAGCAGGCGGAGAAACAACTCGAGTTGCTCCAGTTCGCGATTGATCGAAGTCACGATGCCGTCTTCCTTATCGACTATCAGGGGCGTTTTCAATATGTCAATCAGTCTGCCTGCAGGAAACTGGGGTATAGCCGGGAGGAACTGCTCACGCTTGCAGTGAATGATATCGATCCCGAGCATCCGTTGGAGGCCTGGAATGATCACTGGCGGGAAGTCCAATGGCGTGGACAGATGCACTGTGAGTCGACTCATCAGCGCCGGGATGGCAGTTGCTTTCCAGTGGAGATAGACCTCGGCTTTTTTTGTTACAAGGAACAGGGCTATCTCTTCGCACTGGCCCAGGATGTCAGTGAACGGAAACTGGCGGCCAAGGCGCTGGCGCAGCAGAGTGATCTCCTGGCTGCCGTGTTCCACGACATTCCCGATGGTCTGGCATTAACCGATGCCGAGCGTCGTATCGTCAGGGTGAACCCCGGTTTTACCCAAATCTTTGGCTATTCGGAGGCTGAGGTCATCGGCCGGCTAAGCAGGGATTTCTATGCCGACCAGGACGATTTCATGACGCAGGGAGAGAGGCGCTATCACCGGTCGGCAGCGGACGAACTGATTCCTTATACCGTGACCTACCGGCGTAAGAATGGTGAAGTCTTCCCTGGTGATACCACCGGAGTTCCAGTGCGGGATAGAGACGGAGAGTTGCTCGGCTACCTTGGCGTTATCCGTGATATTTCAGGCCGGTTGATGGCGGAGCAGAAACTTAAGGACAGCGAGGCCCATTTCCGCGCCATCTTCGAACAGGCGCAGGATGCCATCGTACTGGTGGAACCGGAAACCCAGCGTTTCATCGAGTTCAACGAGCCGGCGCATAGAAACCTGGGTTACAGCCGGGAGGAATTCAGCAAACTCCGTATCAGTGACATTGAGGCAGAGCAGGATGAGCATGCGTTCAAACGGCTTATCAATAAATTGTTTTCCTCAGGCCAGGAAATCTTCGAAACCCGCCACCTGACCAAACAGGGTGAAATCAGAAATCAGCTGGTCAGTATCAACCTTATCAAGCTGGGAGCACGTGATCGCTTCATCTCCATCTGGCGTGATATTACGGAATTGAAACAGGCCCACGAAGATATTGAGCGTTTTTTCCATCTCTCCGTCGATCTGTTCACCATCGCCAGCCTGGATGGTCGTTTTCTGCGCGTGAGTCCGGCCTGGAGTGAAGTTCTGGGATGGTCTGAAGCGGAGTTTCTGAGCCGTCCAGTGATCGAATTTGTCCATCCGGATGATCGCGCCATGACCCAGCAGCACCGGGCATCCTTGATCGAAGGACAACGCTTGGCCAACTTTGAGAACCGTTACCAAACCAAGGGTGGTGAATACCGCTGGCTCAGCTGGAATGCGCTGCGCCAACCCGATGGACGACGCCTCTATGCCGTGGCGCGTGACATTACCGAGCAGAAGCGTCTGGAGCAGGAACTGCTGCATGCGCAAAAGATGGAGGCCATAGGGCAACTCACCGCCGGCATCGCCCATGATTTCAATAATCTGCTGGCGACGGTGCTCGGCTTCGCCCAACTCTCCAGGGATCGGCTGGAGCAGTTGCCAAAAGAGAAATTGCAGACGTACCTGAGCAACATCGTCGATGCAGGCAATCGGGGACGCGATCTGGTGGCGCAGATGCTCACTTTCAGCACCAGCCGTCCCAGCGAAAAGGAACCCATTGTGGATTTGGCGCCCCTCGTCAATGAGGTGTGCAGAATGTTCTCGTCTGTACTGCCGTCGAGTATCACGCTTGAAATGAATGTCGATGAGAAACTACCCGGTGTGGCCATAGACCCAGTCAAGTTCCACCAGGTGCTGATGAATCTCTGCGTCAACGCACGTGATGCAATGGCAGGCAAGGGAAGGCTGGAGATTGCCCTGCGTAAGGTCGATTTCGAAGTGGGTGCGGACACCGCAACTACCCGGCTGTCCGCCGGAAACTGGATAATGCTGATGGTTTCCGATACGGGGGCTGGTATGGATCTGGATACACAATCGCGTATCTTCGATCCATTTTTCACCACCAAGGAGATCGGCAAGGGGTCAGGTATGGGGCTCTCGGTGGTCCATGGCATCATGAAATCGATTCGTGGTCAGGTGCGGGTTGAAAGCGAGTTAGGTAAGGGGTGCCGGTTTCAACTGCTGTTTCCCATTGCCGAAGCGGTCACTCCGGAGCAGTCTTCCGGCATCCCGTCGCCGGCTCTTCCAGACCCGACTAGCCGAGGCCGGCATCTGCTGGTGGTGGATGATGAGCCGGGGCTGGTGGCGTACCTCCGCGAATTCCTGGGATGTCAGGGTTATCAGGTTACCAGTCTGACCGACAGTCAGCAGGCACTGGCCATGATAGAGACACAACAAGCTGAATTTGATTTGCTGATCTCCGACCAGACCATGCCGAATCTCACCGGCTTGGAGCTGGCAATCCGCTTGCGGTAGCAGGGAATTTCTCTGCCGGTGATTCTCTGTACCGGCTACAGCGAGGCTTTGGAACATGCCCCGCTGGATCAGACGGGCGTGACCTGTGTGTTGCACAAGCCGGTTGATCCACAGCAGCTGTTGCAGGAAATCGCAAAAGTCTGTCGCTGATCGGCCGGCAAACTGATCAGGTGTAGGTCTGGATTCATGAGACGGGCCGGCATGTGCTATGCGCACCTGGTGACGGAAAACCTGTGCGAATTTGCCGGGTGACAGACATCCCCTTGGCGCGACTCTCGCAGCGCGCCTCCTCCCGCCTGCCAGTAGCCGGTGTTTGCGATCCGCAGTGCTTCACCGATAATATGGCCAGACTATTTGCATAGGTAACAGTAACCGCATGAAGCTTCTTATCCTGGGTGCCGGTGCCGTTGGGCTCAGCCTGGCGGCACGCCTGTCGCCGTTTTGCGAAGTCCATGCCCTGTGCCGTGCGCAGCACGCCGACGCCATTGCGCGACAGGGATTTCGCCTAAGCGGCATCTGGGGCGACGACAGCTTTAGATTTCCCGCATCCCCGGAGCTGCCGGCAGACCCGGCATTCGACTATTGTCTGGTCACCGCCAAGTCACTGCACACCCGCGCACTTTGCCAGCAGTTTCAGCGGGCCATTGATGGTGCAGAGCTCATCAGCCTGCAGAACGGCATCGGCAATGAGGAGATCCTGGCGGAATTCAGCGAACGGGTGATCGGCGGCACCATCATCACCGGCTTCGAATGGCGCGGCCCGGCGCAGGTCCATGTCACCGTGGAGGCCGGGCCCATCCGGCTGGGGCGTTTCCCCGAGGGTCTGGACACCGGCGTGGAGCGACTGGTCGAGTTGTTCCACCGCGCCGGGCTCAACGTGCAGGCCAGCGCGTCCATCCGCACCGATCTGTGGGCCAAGACCCTGTATAACTGCGCACTCAATCCACTGGGTGCGATCCTCGATGTGCCCTATGGACGACTGGCGGACCGCCACAGCTGGTCGATCATCCAGCGGGTGATCGAAGAGGCCTTTGCGGTGTGCCGGGCGGAGGCCATTCCGCAGCACTGGGCATCAGCGGCGGACTATCTGCAATACCTCAAGACGGTACAACTCCCTGCCACCGCAGATCACCACGCTTCCATGCTGCAGGATATTCGACAGGGGAGGCAGACCGAGATCGGTTTCATCAATGGAGCGGTTGTCAGGCTGGGTGAACAGCATGGGATTGCCACCCCGACTAATCGAACCCTGGTCGAGTTGATTCGCTTCAAGAGTGGTCTTGGCTAAACGGATCGGCGCAGAGTGGCCGTTAACGAGGCAACTTAGCGTTTTCTGGCCAAGGTGAGTCCATCACCAATCGGTACCAGGCTGATGCTGACCCGTTCGTCTTGGTGCAGTCGGTCATTGAGCTCACGCAGTGCTTGGGTGTCGGCATCCTGATTGTCGGGATTGGCGACTGCGCCACTCCATAGCGTGTTGTCGAACAGCAACAGCCCGTTGGGGCGAAGCAGTTTGAGGCAACGTTCGTAGTAGTTCAGGTAGTTGGTTTTGTCGGCATCGATGAAGGCCATATCAAAACGATTTGCCTCACCTTGTTCAAGCAGCCGGTCAAGCGTGTTCAGGGCTGGCGCGATATGCAACTGGATGTGATTTTCGACATCGGCCTCACGCCAAAAAGGGCGGGCTATACCGGTCCATTCTTCACTGACATCACAACACACCAGAAGACCATGATCGGGCATGGCCTGGGCCATACACAGCGCGCTGTAACCGGTGAATGTACCAATCTCTATAATGCGTTCGGCGCCGATCAACTCCACCAGCAGGGCCATGAATTGCCCTTGCTCCGGAGCTATCTGCATGCGACTCATCTCCTGCTGTGCGGTAATCTCCCGCAGTCTTCGCATCAAGCGGCTTTCCCGTAAAGAGTGATCCAACAGATATTGATAGAGGTTATCATCCAGGTTCAGGGTGCGGTTGCTCATGTCGATATCTCAATGCAGATTGGATTTGTTTATCAAGCATAATTTATAGCTTGTGTCAGAGTTTGGTTACACAATTTTTCTTTTGAAATATTGTGCCATCTTGTAACTCGTTGGCATCTGGGTTTTATCATGCTGGCTTTTGTTATGACTTGGCTATGAACAATCTCATAGCACTGCGATCCCGGTTTCTTATCTGTAGTCTGCCTACAAATACTCTGTCAGACTATTCCCCTCTGTTACACAGGAGGAATTATGCATGTCCGAACCGCAAACTCAGGAAGAGGATGAGGCCCTCATTCCGCTCTGGGTCTTCTTTGCTGCCGGCACCAAGTGGATGGGTGGATTTTTTGGGGGGTGTCTAGTGTGGTATTTAACCCAGATGTTTACCTTAGATCAAACGTGGATCTATCTGATGACAGCCATAGCTACATATGTGGGATGGTCTGTAGGGACCTACGTGGATATCAATTCGTATGTTAAAGAAAGACTCGGAAAACACCATCAGCACATATGAAATTGTCTGTTGGGGATTGAACTGGCAATGGAGCGTAATGCCCTGGTACTGACGGCCGATCGAGTATGGGACTGACTGGATCTCGGAGTGAGGTCCGCTTGATTCAACGAAAAATAAATGAAAAGTTGGTGCCGAGGGCGGGAGCACAGTGCCGCCACCGGTGGGTTTTGAATCTACATCTGATTTCTCAGGTATGCGCTTTTGTGACTTGAAGTGACTCTTTTGGTCACAGTGTTCCTTGCAAGACAGGTTTTGTTTCCCCAGAAATACCTCGTGGTAAACCGAATCTACAGATGCTCCTTGAAAACGCGAATGGTTTGAGACCCTTACGCCATCATGAATCAGATGAATTGCTCAAAAAGGCGTGTACTCTCCTTGTTTCGGCAATAAACGTATCCAAGGCTGATGGCGCCGCAAAGACTCGGGTAAGGCATTGAGTGCCTGTGTTGCATCTGTCGCCGTGGGATAGAGGCCATATAGCAGCACATACCAATCGGTGCCCTCCCTTTGTGTATGCAGGATGGCTCGTTCTCCATCCAGGCCGATCTGTGCGGCATAGGCCAACAGTGACGCCTGATCAGAGACGCCGATCAGTTGAATGCTGTAGCTCCCCGCAGCGGCCCAGTCTCGCCAATGTTGTACACTCGCCGGCAGGGTCCGGCTCTGCAGGTCCTGTCTGAGTTCCGTCATGGCCAGCTGGAGTTGCTTGATTGTTGCGGCCAATTCCTGCTGGCGCGCGAGGGCCGCTTGGCCTTGTCCCTCAACCATTCCCAGGCGCTGCTCCAGATTCGGTCCTTGAGCGCTTGACGCCGGATTCACCGTGGCGTTTGCAATCAGTCGTTCCTCCACATCGGTCAGGCGCGACGCCAGCTGCTGCTGGGTCTGCTGCAGCCCCTTCAGCAGAGCGGGATCAATCGCCTCAACGCCGACCGCAGCGGAATCAACTTCTGCCTGCAAGCGCGCTTCCAGCTCCTGGCGACCGACATAGCTCTCCCCCTGCCGGTTGATCTTTTGCACCAGGCTGTGTTCGGTTTCGTCCAGCTGCTTCTGCAGTAACTGATGCACGCCGATACCCGCCAGCAGGACAAACAGGAAGGCTCCGGCGATGGCCAGGGTCTGGCGCCAATCGATAGAGCGGATCTTTTCTACCTGCCCATGCAGCTGAGTCAGATCCAGCTTCAGCCGCTCTGTTTCCGCCTGATGTTCAGCTGCTTCAGCAACCATGCCCTGCAGGGCCTCCGCCTGCTGGGTTTGGTTGCTAGTGAGCTGCTGTTGCCCGGATTGCAGTCCGGTCTGATCTTTTTCCAGGGTCTGCATGCCCTGCTCGAGCAGGACAAAGCGATCCTGTTGCTCCTCTGTCCTGGTTTCGAGCAAACGCTGCTGCTCCGCCTGCAACCCGTCCAGGACTTGCAGGCGTTCTTGCAAATGAGATTCCAGCTCAGTCAACTGCTGTTTGGTCTGTTGCCGGGCATCCTTGTTGTCCTCGATCTCCCCCATTAAAGCGCTGAGTCGGTGGTTGAGAGAATCCTGTTCTGCGGCCGCATGCTCGCGGGAATCATTCAGTTGTTGTTCCAGCGCCCCGCTGTGCGCCCGGATCTCCTCGCTGTCATGCTGTAACGTTTTCAGTTGCTCCGTCAGCCCATCGATTCGATCGACTTCCTGGCCCTGTTCGGTCAACTTGCCTGTCAGTTCATCGAGCTGCCGGCTTACCCCGCCTATCTCATTCCGCTGCTGCACTAGCTGAGATTCACTGCCGCTGATGCGCTCGTTGAGCAGGATGATGTCGGCCTTGGGTAACTTGCTGCTTTGCAGTTCACGGGTCGTCTCTTCCAGTCTTGGAATCTGCTGCTCGATCTGCCCCAGCCGCAGCTTCAACTGCTCAATAGCCTGCTTGTCTTCCGCCTGATCGCTGAGCGCCTTGAGGGCGAGTATTACCGACTCCAGCTCGCCGATGCGTTCTTCCAGAGCCTGTTGCAAACGCGCCACCCGTTCCTGCTGGTTGTCGGCGCGGGTTTCAGCGTGCTGGGTCTTGGCGTTGGTCTCGCCGATGCGGTTGGACAGCTCGAGCAGGCGCCTTTCCAGCTCCTTGTAGAGACTTTTGTACTGGGTTTGTTGGTCTTCGAGTTGTTCGATCTTCTGTGGCAGGAGGGCGTTGATTTCCGGTAGTTGCCGCGGGCTTTGGTTGCTGGGTTTCTCAGCCTGGCTCAGTTTTCGCTCAAGCTTCAGCTCCAGTTCTGCCAGATTGCCCTGCAGGTCGTATACTTGGGCCTCATATTCGGAGTCGTGTACTTCGAGTTCGCTTTCATTCTCTTCCAGGTTGCGGATATGGGCGGTGATATCGGCCGTTTCGCGCCGCATGTTGTCTATTTCACTGGAGAGACGGTTCAGGTATTTGCGCACCTCGGCCAACATGGTGTCGTGATCCTGCTGCTCAGTCTGCAGCGAAGCAATCTCCACCTCCAGCCGCTCAAGGTTGGCGCCAGGCACTTGCTCCTCAGCCTGGGATCCCGTCCTGGCCTCCACCGAAGCGAGCTGATCACGCAGTCGCTGCCACTGTTCGGCCTGGCTCGCTTCATCTGCGGTAAGCTGATTGAAATGCCCTTGCAACTCTTGCAGCTGCTGCCTGAGCAGGGTGTTTTCCTTGTCAAGCTCATTCAGCTGCGCATCCTGATTGACCTTTTGGTAAGAGACACTGTTCAAGCGTCTGTTCAGATCGGTGAACTGGTTCGCGAGCTGTTCGACCGACTCTGCCAGGGCCTTCTTTGAAAGTTTTTTATCATTCTGCATGGGAGTTACCAGAATCGATTGTGATTGTGCCGTCCTCGCTCACGGACGGAGATTTCATTGCACTTTTTATCACGCCTGCGAATCACTGTCACAACCGATCCCATCGAACAGCCGATATTTTCAGGACTCCATCGGCTTGTGGTAGGTGGGCCGGCCAATCCCTGTGACTTAACCGTTATGCCTGCGTAACGCAGTCCGGCGAATGCCCCAGAGGTCTTGATATCGCTTGAGACGGCGCGTCATGCACGAAATGAATGTTGTCCCGTGGCGATTCAAACCCCTGGCCTGTCTCCAGAATGCAAAGGGTGGATCTTCAGGAAGGGCTAATCACCCTGAAGGACAGACACCTATAAGGACAACTATGCGGTACACACAACTGGCGCCGGAAAATTCGCGAACAGCCGTGGAACAGCTGGATGACTACGGATCACGTTGGCAATATGAGAGGAATCAAGTCTAAGAAGGCGGGTTTTAAACCCCACTGATTTCTATAGATGAAAAGTTGGTACCGAGGGCGGGACTTGAACCCGCACAGTGTCACCACCGGTGGATTTTGAATCCACTGCGTCTACCAATTCCGCCACCTCGGCTTAAAGGCGGTAAGTATACAGGAATTTAGGCGCAAGGAAATTCCCTGTGGCGTTGATTTTTACGGCCCGGCGTGTTGGGTTCAGATGCTTTGAAATCTTTCAGGTTGCCAAGCGGTGAGCGGGTTGCGGGTTGCCAAAACAGTAGCCCTGGCCCAATTCGAATCCCAATGCCTGAAGTTTATGGGCGAGGGCTAAGGAGTCAACGCCCTCTGCGACCAGACAATAGCCGGATTCCTCGATCATCTTTGTCAAATGCCCCAAGATGGGCTGTTGAGCAGGATCATCGACCAGTTGTGTCAGTGAGATATCGAACTTCACGATATCAACCGGCATCTGCCCAAGATAGCGCAGGGAAGAGTAGCCGCTGCCAAAATCATCCAGGGCGATGTTGAAACCCAATTTACGTAATTCAGTGAGATTTTTGGTAGCGGTCTTTATCTGTGTTATCAGTGCGGTCTCGGTAATTTCGAGGACCAGTCGATAACCATTCACAAACTGCCGAAACGAAGCCAGTTGCCGAATGATGTCTTTGTCCACCACAGCCGGCGCCGAGAGGTTGATTGAAATGCCGGTATTATCGGGGAACAGGTGATTTTTCAGGTCATCGCGGATTTTATTGATCACCATTCTGTCCAGATCCAGTTCCAGTCTCCGGGCCTCAACCAATGGGAAGATATGGGATGGCATAATGATTTTGTCATCGCGGACTATTCTTACCAGGGCTTCATAGTACTGCACCTTGCCATCCTGCAGTTTTACTATGGGTTGATAATGCATCACCAGTCCAGTGCCGTGATTGACGGCCTCATAAACTGCATTGTGTGTCCAGTTGGAAAACAGGCCTTTCGCCCCTTCCGCCATTTCAGGGGTGAATTGTGCGATGTGTGATTTGCCTGGTCGTTTGGCCGAATACATGGCGACATCGGCCTGCCACTGCAGCGTAAGCAGGGAGCCGAGGTTTTCCGCATTGCTGTGAGAGAGGCCGATACTGACCCGCACCGGCTCTTTGATGCCGAGTTTGTCAAAGGGATGACTGGTGATGGCCTGTAACCATCTTTCAGCGATTTGTCGGGCCTCATTTGGCGGGCAGTTGATGAGTACGGCGGCAAATTCATCGCCACCCAGTCGAAACAGATATTCACCTTTACGCAGTTCTCCCCTGACCGCTTGGCTGATTGCAATCAGCACATCGTCTCCCACCTGGTGCCCATAGGTGTCATTGATGGCTTTGAAATGGTTGATGTCGATCAAGGCCAGACAGATCATGCTTCGGATGTCAGTGAAAACATGCCTGATCTCACGGCAATAATCGTCGAAAGCACGACGGTTTTTGACGCCCGTCAGCGGGTCGTGGTGAGCCAGATTCCACAACTCCCTGTTCTTCTCGTCCAGACTGGAGTTCACCTCATTTAATTTGACATGGTAATCGTTGAGGGATTCACGAACCTTGTCCAATTCCAGAATGGGGAGCCGATTCTCAAAAGCTTCCGGGATCGGCTGATAGCTGTTGTTTTTCAGCATGTCGATGTGCTGGGAGATCTGCCGAATAGGTCGGCCGATCAACCAGGCGCTCAACGGAAAAAACAGCAGGGTGAAGACGCCGAGCATGACGCCGAGTCTCACCACCGCCTGGGTCATTAATTCTTTCAAGGCTTCCGCGAGTGGATCATTGCGCAGCTTGAAGTGGATTTTTGAGAGCAGTTCCGGCCAGTCAAACTGGCTTTGCTCCTGCAGGTTGAAATGGATCGATTCCTGATCGATCTGACTGAAGCGTCCGAAGCGGAAAAAACTGGGTTTGAAGCTGCTCAGCAGTGAGGTATAGCCAATGACGCTGTCGGTTGCGGGATCCATGACGGGTGTCGAGGAGCAGACCAGTGGCGTACCCTTGTGGGAGACGATCTGAGGTGTAAGGTTATTCCTGTCGATCTTTTCTGGCAGCTGGGAGTTATCGATTTTCGAGAGCACGTCTCCCTCGGCGTCATACACCGCAACATCGATCACATGATTGGGCAGGATGTTCCGGTTTATCGCCCGATGTCTGTACCAGTAGGCATAGAAAATCCGGTTCTGGAGCTGCTGGCCGACCTCTTCCCAGGAAGCAAAATTTCTTGTGTATGCCTCTATATCAACTATCGTGTCATGCACCGCATGCTCGATTTCCTGATTCGCCTTGGTCAGGCTCGTGGCGCGAAAGTCCTCTTCCAGATTGATCACTTCTCTATAGGTGAGAAACCCGAACATCCCCACGATAAGCAGGAAGAAACCGATGAACAGTGTTGCAAAGAGAGTAATGCTGTGAGGTTTTGTTTCCACGCCGGAAGTCAGTCTCTCAACCTGCCAAGCACATCCTCGATGGTTTCCAGGAGGTCGAATTCATACTGATGATCAAAAAAATGGTCGGCGCCCTTGATCTCGATAACATCCAAATCCAGTTTTTTCAGACTATCCGCCCAATCTGCGCTGATACGCTGATCGTTGCCTCCAAGAATGACGGAGATCGGGGATTGGATACGGCTGACCGCCTCCAGGGTAGTGGCTCTATCCCAGTAGACATAGGATAGATAGTGTTCCGGCGTGGTGAGGTAACGTTTGCAATAGGCGAGACCATACTCTCTGAGTGAGCCCGGAGCCGCCTGTTGATCCAGATAAGCCCGCTGTTTGTCTTCTGGCGTCTCGCTGGCGACGGGTCCCAGTCCAAAAGCAATGAGACTGATGAAGATGGAGTGTTGAATCGGCTGCTCGACGCGACTGTTCAAATAGGCGGCCAGTTGGAGGCTGCCGGCGCTGTGACCGATCAAGACGATTTGTTTGTGGGTTCTGTGCTCCAGCCAGTCAATCCAGTTTGCGATCTCCCTGAGGTCCTGCTGCATAGAGTGGGTATGGATGGCTTCGCATGAGAGGCTTTCCCGTCTGACATTGATGCCTAACGTGAGGTTGGGTAACAGCACGCTATAGCCACTTTCATGCAGAGAATCGGCCAATCTGCGCACGGTAATAAATTCCCGGGTCTGCAAAAAACCATGCAGAAGCAGCACGGCGGGCATAGCGGAATCACCCTGCATATATTCAGCAGTGGCGGCAACGCCTTTCCCCATCTCCTGGGTAATGATCTCGGAATTTGCGAAGCAGGGTGCGAACAACAGGATGATTGCGATCAGGAGGCTTTTTTTCGTATCATCCTGCAGTGGTGTCGATCCTTCATCAATGATCCTTATTGTTATTTAACAGCGTTCCGTACAGGTCCCTGCGCCGATTCTAGCACAGAGACTCTTTGCATTTGATAGATGCGTGCTATGGAATGCCGGTTGATGATTGATGCCTGGGTTTTATCTTGATGGATGCCGCTGATAGTCGGGCATGCTAATATCCGCCGCGCTATGCAGCTATCTGATTTTGATTATGAACTTCCTGCGGAACTCATCGCGCAGTACCCGCTGGAACAGCGGGGCGGCAGTCGTTTACTGTTGCTTGATGCGGGGCAGCGGAACCGTTGCAGGATCTGTTGTTCTCCGACCTGCCCAAACTGCTGCAACCTGGAGACCTGCTGGTGTTCAATGACACCCGGGTCATGCAGGCGCGGTTGTTTGGCAGAAAAGCCAGCGGCGGGAAGCTGGAACTGTTGATTGAGCGCATTTTGCAGCCTGACCTGGCGCTGGCGCAGATCCGCGCCAGCAAATCTCCCAAACCAGGCACTCAAATCCTGGTGGGAGATGATGAAACCCCCGTGGAGATGCTCGGACGCCAGGATAACCTGTTTCAGGTAAGGCTGCCGCGTGGGGATTTCTATGCGCTCATGGAGCGGCATGGGCACATACCGTTACCGCCCTATATCCAACGCACCGATCAGGCGTTTGATCAGACGCGTTATCAGACGGTTTACGCACAGCGACCTGGCGCGGTGGCTGCTCCCACCGCAGGGCTGCATTTCGATCAACAGATGCTGCAGCTGCTCACTGAGCGGGGTGTGAAAAGCGCGCATATCACCCTGCATGTGGGCGCAGGCACCTTCCAGCCGGTCAGGGTGGAAAATCTGGACGAACATGTGATGCACAGTGAGTATGTCGAGGTCAGTGATCAAGTTTGCCGGCTGGTGAGACAGACACGCGCCCGGGGCAGGCGGGTGGTGGCGGTAGGCACCACCAGCGTGCGCAGTCTGGAGTCTGCCTCCCGCTCCGGAGAGATAGAACCCTATCAGGGTGAGACCCGGTTGTTTATTCGTCCGGGTTATCGGTTCAACAGCGTGGATGCGATGATAACCAACTTCCATCTGCCGCAGTCGACCCTGTTGCTGCTGGTTTCCGCCTTTTCCGGGGTGGACGAGATTCGCCACGCCTATCGCCATGCCGTGCAACAGCGCTACCGGTTTTTCAGCTATGGCGACGCGATGTTTCTGACTCCGCAAAGTGGATCAGCGGCAAGCTGAAGAAAATTCAGGCAAAAAAAAGGCGCGGCATAGGTTGCCGCGCCAAAGTTTCCACCAAAGGAGGATGGAGGAGTGTGTGCCGATGTGAATCAGCACATCAACAGTTTCTAATATACTGGTACAGATGTCAAGCCGACTTTTCAATTGTGGTCTGTAATATGCAGACTATTTGGTTGATTCAACCTTGAAAAGAATCTGCTTATGTGCCGTTTTTAAGTTAAAAACACTAGTTAACACATTGAAAAGATGATATTTGAAGTATTTGAGAGCGATGGTGCTGCACGCCGTGGACGCCTCACTTTTCCCCGCGGCACCATCCAGACACCCGCCTTCATGCCGGTGGGCACCTATGGCACGGTGAAGGCGATGACCCCGGAAGAGCTGGAAGCCATGGGGGCGGAGATCATCCTGGGGAATACCTTCCACCTGATGCTGCGGCCCGGAACCGAGGTAATCCGCAGACATGGCGATCTGCATCGCTTTACCCATTGGGAGCGTCCGATTCTCACCGATTCCGGTGGCTTTCAGGTGTTCAGTCTGGGTGACAGGAGCAACGCACAGGGAGCTATTCATGCCGCAGGCGGCAAGCAGCCGGTCACCGCCAGGATCACTGAAGCCGGGGTCGCCTTTCGTTCTCCGGTGGATGGCAGCAAGGTCTTTATGGGGCCGGAAGAGTCGATGCAGGTGCAACGGGAACTGGGCTCGGACATCGTCATGATCTTCGACGAATGCACCCCATACCCTGCCACGGAGGAGGCGGCGAGAGCATCCATGGAACTCTCCCTGCGCTGGGCGGCGCGCAGCAAAACCGCTCATGGTGATAATCCTTCCGCCCTCTTCGGCATTGTCCAGGGGGGGATGTTCGAGCATCTGCGGGAGGCATCCCTGCAAGGTCTGATGGAGATCGGCTTCGATGGCTATGCGGTGGGGGGACTCTCCGTGGGGGAGCCGCCGGAGGACCGCTGGCGGGTGCTCGATTTCCTCTCCACCAGGTTACCTGCAGACAAACCCCATTACCTGATGGGCGTCGGCACGCCGGAAGATATCGTCGGGTCTGTACAACGGGGTATCGACATGTTCGATTGTGTGATGCCGACCCGTAATGCCCGCAATGGCCACCTGTTCACCCACCAGGGCGTGGTGCGCATCCGCAATGCGGCGCACCAGTATGACGAAGGCCCGTTGGACCCCCTGTGCGACTGCTACACCTGCCGGAACTACAGCCGCGCCTACCTGCGCCATCTGGACAAATGTAACGAGATCCTCGGCGCCCGGCTGAATACCATCCACAATCTCTATTATTATCAGAAGCTCATGCGGGACCTGCGGCAGGCAATCGAGGCGCAGCGGCTGACATCCTTCGTCGACGAGTTCTACGCACTGCGACAGGCGGAATAGCCAGTTTGCCGGAATACCCGCCGAGGCTGAAGCTTCAAAAGGCAGGCTTATGACCGGGGTGGCGAAAGTACGAATTTCTCTAGCCAGCGGAGGCATGCAAACGTATCCGATACGCAGTTTTGGCATTTTAGGGAGTGCTGCGCAGCCAGAACCGACCAAAGCAATGGTTTGGAGGAGAGCACCACTTGGATGCTTCCAGGTTTGTCGTCGCGGATGGTATGCCATGTTTCCGTGGTGTAGAACCACCGGTTGCGAGATGCGGCCAGAGTGACAGGTGACGCTCCATACTGCGTTGAGATAGATGTATTCACCTGGATCAGTACGCTGATTGGCTAGCTGGCAATGAGAACATCGGCCATGCCTTATCGGTTGCTCAAGCTTGCTGTGGTTTGGGTATATGCTTATACAAGGCCAAGTCTGCTGACAAGGCATCTCTCTGAATTTTGCAGCTCATGGGCCAATCAGGGAAACACATCTGCGAGGGATATAAGGCGTGATACTCCGTTTTGCCGACATAGAGTTAGACACCGACCGCTATCAACTGCGCAGGAACGGCGAGCGGATCGGTGTAGAGCCATTGGTATTCGATTTACTGGTTCATTTTGCAAAACATCCGAATACGGTATTCAGCCGTGACGATCTCATTAAAGCCGTGTGGAGCGGACGGATCGTATCTGATGCTACGGTGTCAAGTTGCATCAAGTCAGCTCGGAAGGCGCTAGGCGATAGCGGTGAGCGGCAGATTTATATCAAGACCCTGCAGCGACGGGGTTTTTGCTTCACTGGCGATGTCAATCAGAATCAGGAGCAGTTTGCGGCACAAACCCGCAAATCGACCAGTCTTGGGCATAAATATATCGAACCATCGTTAATTGTGCTGCCATTCAAAACTATCACTGATAACCCAGCCATCAGTGGCTTTGCTGAAGGCCTGGTTGCCAACCTGGACACCGTCCTGACTCGAATTCCGCTGTTGCGTATAAGCTCACAAGCTTCCAGCTACGCTAACCGTGACATAACGCCGACCGCTCGGATAATCCATGAGGATACAGGTGTTGGCTATGTGCTTGAAGGCAATGTTCAGGCGCTGGATGACCAAATCAGGATAAACATCCAACTGATAGACGCAAATTCAGGTTTTCGGTTGTGGGCCGGGCAGTTCGAACAGGCGCTGAACGATAGCAAGAGCAATATGGATGCTGTCGTTATAGCCATCATTGCCAAACTGGAACCGCAACTCAACCGTGCCATTTACGACAGCGTTCGAACCGGCAAGGAAGAGCCGAGTGCGCGGGAGTTATACCTCGAAGCCAGTGGCATTCTGGCAATGAAGGGCTGGCACCTGGACACCTTCTCAGAAGCGGCGGATCTGTTGCGCAGGAGTGCAGAACAGGATATGAAATTTGCCCTGGCGCCAGCTTACTTATCCTTGATTCTGGCATTGGGTCATCGCGTGGGACTGCTTAGCGAAAGGGAGCAGACGAAGACTGAAGCCATGCAGGCCGCCGAGCATGCGCTGCAACTGGATAATATGGACTCAACAGTGCTGGGCTTTGCCGGCTGTGCTATGGCCGATCTTGGCCTGGTTGGCAGGGCCCTTCCCATACTTAAAAATGCCGTTGAGCTCAATCCGAACAATGCTCAGGCCTGGGCCTCGCTCGGGTCTGCCTATCTGATCGACAACAAACCGGAACTCGCCGTAACGCACCTGACTCACGGGATCAATATGAGCCCACTGGATAACCGATTATCAGTCTGGGAAGCGCTTCTGGCGCTGGCGTTGATGCGTACCAATGATCTGGCTGCCGCGCAGGCTCGGGTTGAATTAGCCTGTCAAAGGGATGATCGAAGCTACTTGTCGCGAGTCGTACAGGCCGCCGTGTTGTTGTGCCGTAGCATGCCCGAGGCCGCGCGACGAGCACTGGCTGATGCCTACAGAATCAAGCCCGACCTTTCTGGTATCGAGATAGACGCCCTGATTACGAGTAAACTGGGAAAACAGTTACGGGCGCTGGATTTAAAAAAGCCGGTGTAACGGCGCCACTCTGGGTCGTCTGCACAAAATCCCCATAACAACTCCACAATAGCCACAAGCGGGCTGCGCTCACCCTCACTAGTATTTTACTCAGCAGGTTCAAAACCCAAACGGTTCAATACCCACATACGAGTAACATACCGAGGAGATCGTCATGTCCAACACCGCTCTGAATATTCAACAGTTCTTACCTGACTACGATGCGATCAAAACCAAACAGCAGATCGCCTGGGGTTCAGGTGATTACGCCCGTGTGGGTGTAACCCTGCAGATTTCCGGGGAACAGTTGTGTGAGGCAATGGATATGCATGCGGGCCAGAGTGTCCTGGATGTCGCGGGTGGGAATGGAAATGTGAGCCTGGCGGCTGCACGACGCTTTTGTAAGGTGGTTTCCACAGACTATGTTCCGGCACTTCTGGCTCACTCACAACGGCGCGCCGAAGTGGATGGCCTGGTGATCGAATACCGGCAGGCGGATGCAGAGGCATTACCCTTCGCTGACAACAGTTTCGACAACGTGGTTTCAACCTTTGGCGTGATGTTTGCGCCCAATCAAAGGCAAGCGGCATCTGAGCTGATTCGCGTTTGCAAGCCGGGTGGGAAAATCGGTATGGCTAACTGGACGCCGGAGGGTTTTATCGGTCAATTGTTCAAGACCATCGGTCGAGTACGTCTCACCGCCGCAGGGCGTGAATTCCCCAGCAGCTTGGGGGACGAAAGCATTTCTGGAGGAAAACTTCAGCCCGCATACGACGAAGCTGCATAGCGAATTGCGCAACTTCATGTTTCGCTATCAATCACCACAGCATTGGCTCGATTTATTCGCGACCTATTATGGTCCGTTGCTGAAGACCTTTGAGGCGCTTGATGACTCCACCGGCGATACGTTGAGCGCAGATGTGCTGAACTTGATTCAAAAGTTCAACCAGACAGATGACGGAACGATGGTAGTCCCCTCCGAGTACCTGGAGATCGTCGCTATCAAGTGAGTCAGCTTGGCTGAAATCTTAGCGGGTGTCGATTGGTAAGGGTTGCAGAAAATAGCAACGCGCTTTGAACACACCCGTAATGAACGAACGCGGAGGCGTAAAACAATGACCAATGAAATTATCACCAATGTGCGCGATCGACAGGAACCTTTACGTGAGAGTTATCGGGAAAAACCCCAGGAAGCCGCCATCACTGACGGGGCCATAACCAGCGGAGGTGACGTGTCAGACCCATTCCATGGAACGGTCCATCCGGGTGATCATGACTACGGCGTGGCGTGGCAATTCGGTATTCACCGTGCTGTCGGCGGTTACCATGACGCCCCCAATCCTGGAGACATGCTCTGTGCAGCCCTGGCTGCCTGCCTGGATTCGACGCTGCGAATTATTGCAAATCGAATGGGAGTATCGCTAACCTCGCTTGAGGTGGAGGTGTTATCCGACGCGGATGTGCGCGGTACACTCATTGTGGATCGGAAGGTGCCGGTCGGTTTCCAGCGAATGCGATGCAGCGTGAATATCCAGGCGGCAGACGACACGGATCCCAGGCTTGTGGAAAAACTCATGGCGGCTTCGGAGCACAGTTGCATCAACCTGCAGACCTTGCGTTCCGGTGTGTTCATAGAGACAAGTCTTAACCTGGAAAAATCTGTGCTGAGTCCTCAGTTAAAAACGGGTTAAAACTGGTGCATCGACCATTGACCGACAGCAGCTGGTTGAGTTGCTCGAAAACTGCTGATCAAGCCGCTACCGCTGGCGAATATTGAATGATCGAGTTCGGTCGCAGGACAAGAGCCCCGTTGCGCCACCACAAGTCACGCAAAAGGGGCCATAGCCAGGCGCGCGTGGTGGAGCGTGCGGGAATCTCCCCGGTGATAATTAGTCGGCGTTTGCCTGGTGCGGGATTTTCCTTCGTCGTCGTATGACTGCTCGATCGGCATCAGCCGCCAGGCACCTTCGCCTCGGACCAATATGGCTCCGAGCCGGTGGGAAGCGGTAAGGGTGGTTTGCGAGCAATGTGTTTTTGCATGAATCACTGCACAAATAAGGTGAAATTTCCGTTATAGATGGTGGTGTTTGTGCATACCACTCCGCGGTCGGACACCGGTTAACTGCTGTCTTTGCAGAACTCTCATATCCACGGTGGATGCAGCGAATCACCGCTTGGGTCCGAAATATTCCCCTACGCAAAAGGATGACGTGACATTCTCCTGGTAATCCTTTAAGTACTGCTGCATTGCCAAATACTATTAACGAGATCGTTACAATCAATTATCTTAATGTCAGTCTGAGGACTATAACTAACAATAGAATCGCTTAATAGAAAGTGCCGAACGAGGACAGGAGACAAACTCATGACTGACGAAAGCAAGTGCCCATTCAACCACACCGCAGGCAGTGGCAAATCGAACCAAGATTGGTGGCCGAACCGGCTACGGCTGGAGATCCTGCGCCAGCACTCCTCCAAGTCCAATCCGATGGACGAGGATTTCAACTACGCCGAAGAATTCAAGAGCCTGGACCTGGCTGCTGTGAAGCAGGATCTCCGCGAGTTGATGACCGATTCACAGGACTGGTGGCCGGCGGATTATGGTCACTACGGACCTTTCTTCATTCGCATGGCCTGGCACAGCGCGGGCACCTACCGTATCAGCGACGGCCGCGGCGGGGCAGGGACCGGTAACCAGCGTTTTGCGCCCATCAACAGTTGGCCGGACAACGTCAACCTGGATAAGGCGCGCCGGCTGCTGTGGCCGATCAAGCAGAAGTACGGCCGGAAAATCTCCTGGGCCGACCTGCTGATTCTCACCGGCAATGTGGCACTGGAATCGATGGGCTTCAAGACCTTTGGTTTCGCCGGCGGCCGTGAGGATATCTGGGAGCCGGAAAAAGATGTCTACTGGGGGAGTGAGGAGACCTGGCTGGATGACAAGCGTTATTCCGGCGAGCACGAGGAACTCGAAAATCCCCTCGCAGCCGTACAGATGGGGTTGATCTACGTGAATCCGGAAGGGCCGAACGGCAAACCGGACCCGATCGCGTCCGGCCGGGACGTGCGGGAGACCTTCGCGCGCATGGCGATGAACGATGAGGAGACGGTTGCGCTCACTTGTGGTGGACACACCTTTGGTAAATGCCATGGCGCGGGTGATGCGGCGCTGGTAGGGCCTGAACCCGAGGCGGCTGCTATCGAACAGCAGGGCCTGGGCTGGAAGAGCAGTTATGGCAGCGGTAAAGGTGGCGATCAGATCGGCAGCGGTCTGGAAGGCCCATGGACACCGACCCCGACAAAGTGGGACATGACCTACTTAGAGATGCTGTTCGACAACGAGTGGGAGCTGACCAAGAGCCCGGCAGGCGCATGGCAATGGACACCAAAGGCTGCCACCGACAGCAATCAGGCGCCGGCCGCTGACGATGCGTCGAAGAAAGTCCCGATCATCATGACCACCGCAGACATGTCGATGCGCATGGACCCTATCTATGAACCGATTGCGCGACGTTTTCGGGAAAATCCGCATGAGTTTGCCGATGCCTTCGCCCGAGCCTGGTTCAAGCTGACCCACCGCGACATGGGGCCGCGTGCTCGCTATCTCGGCCCGGAGGTGCCTGCCGAGGAGCTGATCTGGCAAGACCCGATTCCTGCGGTCGATCATGAGTTGATCGATGCCAAGGATGTTGCCGGCCTGAAGGCTAAGATCCTCGATTCGGGACTTTCCGTTTCTGCACTGGTTGCAACCGCCTGGGCATCTGCCGCTACCTTCCGTGGTTCCGACATGCGCGGCGGGGCCAATGGTGCGCGCATCCGTCTGGCGCCGCAGAAGGATTGGGCAGTCAATCAGCCGGATCAACTGGCGAAGGTACTGCGGACCCTCGAGGGCATTCAGAGCGAGTTCAACAAGACGGTCTCCATGGCCGACCTGATTGTGCTGGCGGGTTGCGCAGGTGTTGAGCAGGCGGCGAAGAGTGCCGGTCACGAGGTGACAGTGCCGTTCTCGCCGGGTCGCATGGACGCCTCTCAGGAACAGACCGATGTGGAGTCCTTCTCGGTGTTGGAACCGATCGCGGACGGCTTCCGTAACTACCAGAAGGCCAAATACGCCTGCCCGGCCGAGGAGTTGCTGCTGGATAAGGCGCAATTGCTGACGCTGACCCCACCCGAGATGACGGTGCTGATCGGCGGCATGCGGGTCTTGAATACCAACGTGGGACAGACCCCGCATGGTGTCTTCACCGACCGTCCGGAGACGCTGAGCAATGACTTCTTTGTCAACCTGCTGGACATGGGCACCACCTGGAAGGCAACCTCTGCAGACGAAGATCTGTTTCAAGGCAGTGATCGCAAGACGGGTGCAGCGAAGTGGACCGCCACCCGTGTGGACCTGATCTTCGGTTCAAACTCCGAGCTGCGCGCCCTGGCCGAAGTCTACGCCACGCATGATGCACAGCAGAAGTTTGTGGATGACTTCGTGGCGGTTTGGAACAAGGTAATGAACCTGGATCGTTTCGACCTCGCGTGATCTCAGGCATAACCTGCCGAGAACCTCGCAAGCCAATTAGCAGCCTGTCGGGTTTAGGCGATCGTCATGAGGGAAAATCTGGCCAAATCCGGCTTTTCCGCAATAGATCATTCCTAAATCCGACAGGCTCCTCGAGTCGCTGATTGATTCAGTGAGCAGCAGTTAGCCGCCGTTTCAGACTGGTCTGAAACGGCGGTTTGTTATGGGGCGGACCAGGTCAAGATCAACGTGCATCCAGCACCAGTTCGCCGTTCTCCACCGGGATGCGTTCACCCGGATCATGGTCCATGCGCACTTTGCCCTCGGTTTCGCCCAAGCGGTAGCTGACATTGTAGCCGTCTACGACCTCACGGGAATCGTTCACCGTCCGGCATTGGCGTTCAGTGGTCGTGTAGGTATCCTTGGTCTGCATGTTCTCCTGCACCTTGTTCCCCGCATAGCCTCCGGCCACCGCACCGGCCACGGTGGCGAGCTTCTTACCGGTACCTTCACCGACCTGATGTCCCAGCACGCCGCCCAGGATCGCGCCTACAGCCGTGCCGGCAACCTTGTTTTGATCCTGCACCGGTTTTTGCCGGGTCACAGGGACATCCTCACAGACTTCCCGTGGTGTTTGTACGGTCCTCTTGATCGCATTAACAGCCAGCACTTCGGCAAATTCCGGTTCGGCAGGCAACTCAGATACCTCTTCAGAGACACCTTTATCCAACATACTGAAGCTGGCGATGACGCCTCCGGCGGTCGCTACTACCGCGCCTATCACGAGCCCGGTTACCATAGATTTGTTCATTGTGACCTCCTGTAAAGATAGATCCACGACTGGACCAGGCAATGCTGCATTTCTGTAACTGTATCTAGCATAGCAAAAGACTATTTCTGGGGAATTTCCCCGGCTCTACAACTTGTTACAAGGTATTTCCGGTTGCTCAGAAATCAGCCCCCAGAGTTGTCGAAACGGCTTAACCGGATTCTGAGGAGATCATCCCGGAGTCTGGCGGAATGGCTGAATGGTCAGGCTACTCAGGCCGAGCATCCTGGCTGCAGTCGTTGGCTCGTGACGGGTCGCCCCGGTTTGAAATCTAATGGCGAACTCTATATCCTGGCCGCCCTCAAATAAATTCCCGTCTGGTTTCGCTTCGAATCCCCTGCGCCTATCCTCTGATGTACTGCATTGGTTACGGTACGATCCTCAGGCCCCAACCGTTAGGAGAACATCCGTATGTCCGCAGCCAAAGTCGGCGATACCGTCAAAGTCCACTACACCGGAACCCTGCATGACGGCAGTCAATTCGATTCGTCCCGGGGCGGTGAGCCCCTGGAGTTCACGCTTGGCTCTGGTCAACTGATCAGCGGCTTCAATGCGGCGGTGGACGGCATGTCTGTCGGCGAGAGCAAGACCGTCACCATCCCGTCGGATCAGGCCTACGGCGCGCACAACCCGGAAATGATGCAGCAGGTGCCGCGCAGTTCTATGCCCGCCGATCTCGAACTGGCGGAGGGCATGACCTTGACCGCAAGCAGCCCGGATGGCCGCAAATTGAACTTCAAGGTGGTTGAGTTCGATGACGAGAAGGTCTCGGTGGACGGCAACCATCCGCTCGCGGGCAAGGACCTGACATTCGACCTGGAACTGGTGGAAATCAGCTAAAGCATGGGCTGTCGAGGGTAGCTGGATGGCGCCCTGAGCATCACCTGGCGAGTCCTCTGAACGCTTCTGGGGCTGCAAATCTGCAGCTGACGATTCAGGACGGCAGTGAGTTCAGTGGATGGTGGAAGCTGGCCGGCTGTTGCTGGCGCAGCAGCATCTGACGCAGCTCCCATTCAGACTTGGGGTCGATCTCGCCGAGCAACTCCACCTGCCGTCCGATGTACAGCGCCACCGGCACGCCGTTGCGGTAGAGCACCCGGTTGCCGGCATTGGCGGGCACCCGCTTGCCGGGGGTGATAAGACCGGTGAGATTCAAGGGATCGGCGCCGGAGATGGCGGTGAGTTGCTCGGTGGTCAGCTTGCGGATGCGGCGCAGGGACGTCAGCGCATCGGGTAGGGCATACTGCTCACCGCTGAAGCCCTGCACGAAACGTCCCCCGCGGATCTCCCCCCGGGCCTCCATGCGCCGGTAGACATACAGCAGTTCCCGCCAGGCGGGCAGGTTGGATTCACGCTCCAGTAGTTTGCGAAATACCACTCCGTAGCGTCGCAGCAGGATCTGGGCAATTGACTCGATCCGTTGCCGGTCATCCTGTAGCCGGGATGGTGGTTGGACTTGTTCAGGCCTGGGTCTGCGCACCAGGGCCCAGCGTCCGGCGACATCCACCGAGGTCCAGGCGTACCCACGCCGTGCCGGAGTGCGGTGGCGTTGTTTCGAATTTGGAGAGATCAGGGCGCGCAGCCCGGCAAAGCTGTCTGCGGTCGCCCGGCCAGTGGCGACCAGTTCGCCGAGGGCGGTTTCCACCTGTGTGCGTAACAGGCCTGTGCCCTGGATTAGGTCGGTGAGAAACGAGGCCCCATAGTCCTGCAGATTTTGCATGACTTTAACGGCCATGGAGGAGAGCTGCATGTCCTCATCCTGGGTATTCACATCCAGCCAGTAGGGCAGATGGATGCGCTCCAGGAGCACGATGGGAGTGACCCGCACCGGTGCGGCCTTGCGGCGTTTACCTGCACTGTCCCGTGAGGCGGGAATGCAGGCGCGCAGCCAGGTGATGCGGCCGCTGGCGCACAGATTGTCCAGCATCTGCGGATCATAGCGCCGCACCCGCGCGGGCAGGATATGGGCCTCCCAGGCGGCGGCCGGCACGGCGCAGCCTTCCAGCTGCCCGATGGCGGCGGCCAGGGCCTCTTCGCCTTCGCCGCGCTCCTGCTCGTCCAACCGGTGCCAATGGAACAGAAAGCGCATGAACTCCGCCGGGGCCACCGCTTCGATTTCACTGCGCAGCTGCTTCAGGGTGTAGCGGTGGATGCGCGCCAGCAGTCCCCGCTCGCACCATTCGGTTGCTGAATCCTTGGCATTCAGCGCCTGCTGAGTGAATTGGCCGCGGATCGCAAAACCTTCCTGTTCCAGGGCCAGCAAGGCGAGGTCGATCTCGCTGCCTGGCAGGCCCAGGGGGTCGGCAAGGGTTTGTGCGGTCACCGGTCCCAGACCTTCCAGGCGGCTGCGAGTCAGCTCCTTCACCGCCTCTTCGCAGGTTATCGGTTGCTGTTCTGCCAATAGACTCAAGGGCGGCTTCAATCGGGCATCGGGAAACAGCGCCAGGAGTTCAGCCAGGCGCTCCCTGGCGACCCACAGCCTGTTGCCCTGCGGGGTGGTGAGTTCGGTGGCGCGGGCCTGATCTTGCAGGGACTTAAACAGATGTTGCCAGTCAAAGGTGAGTGAATCGGCCACAGCGCCAGTGTGGTGCGCGCCCAGTTCGCCTTCCACTGCGGTGAGAAAGCCCAGCACATACAGGGCATCGTGCAGTTCGTCGGCGGTGCGTGGTTCCGGCCAGGCCTCGTTGCGCACCTGCTCGATCGCTGCGGGATCGAGGCGGCCGATATCCGCCGCGCTGGCCGGGTCCAGATAACGGCGTTGCTGCACCGCCAGGGTTCTGCGCTCTTCCGCTGGGGCATCGTCGAGGAACGCATAGGGGCGGGCATTAAGGATCTCTTGCGCCAGCGGCGAGGGGGTTGCCAGATCCCGGGCAACCACTTCGATCCGCCTGGCCTCGAGTTCTTTGAGCAGCCGTTCCAGTCCGTCGATGTCCATCACCTCGTGCAGGCAGTCGCTGATCGTCTGCCTGACCAGCGGGTGGTCGGGCACCTCGCGGTCCCCGGCGATGTTCTCGGCGCAGGCCAGCTGGTCGGGGAAGATCACCGCAATCAGGTCTTCCGCGTCACTGCGCTGGAACTGGGGCGGGGTGCGTTTGCCGTTGCGGTTGCGTTGCACCGCCAGGGCAATGGTCGCATTCCAGCGCCAGTGGGTGGCGAACATGGGGGCATTCAGCAGGGCCTGGATCAACACCTCGCGGACGCTGCCGGCCTTGAGATAGTCCTTCACCTCCTCGAGGGGGAAGCTGTGAGTCGGGCCCAGGGAGAGCACCACATTGTCTTCCGTGGCGGCCGCCTGCAGTTCGAAGTTGAAGCGGCGGCAGAAGCGCTTGCGCAGCGCCAGGCCCCAGGCCCGGTTGAGCCGGGAGCCGAAGGGCGAGTGGATGACGAAGTGCATGTCACCGGCTTCATCGAAGAAACGTTCGAAGATGATTCTCGACTGATTGGGGAGCACACCCAGGGCGGCCTTGGCGGCTCCCAGATACTGGGTGAGTTGAAACGCCGCCGCCCGGGGCAGCCGGTACTCATCGGTCAGCCAGGCGGTGGTGGCCTCCAGGCCGTGGTCGAGCTGCTGCTCGGTGCGTTCGAGCAGGCGTGACACGGCGGCTGACAGTTCGTCGCTGCGCCCGGGCGCTTCGCCGAACCAGAAGGGGATGTTGGGGGGCTGGCCCTTGGCGTCCTCCACATGCACCTTGCCCTGCTCGATCTTCAGCATGCGGTAGGAGGTGTTGCCGAGCTGGAAGATGTCGCCGGGCAGGCTCTCGAAGGCAAAATCCTCGTTCAGTGTGCCCACCAAAAAGCCCTCCGGGGAGAGGATCACCTGATAGTCGAACTGATCAGGGATCGCCCCGCCGTTGAGCAGGGCGGTGAGGCGGGCGCTGCGCCGCGGCCGCAACTGGCCGTGCACCGCATCACGATGCAGCCAGGCGCTGCGCCGGCCGCGGCGCGTGGAAAAGCCATCCGCCAGCATGCGCACCAGTTCGATGAAGCCCTCCTGGGTCAGATTGCGGTAGGGCCAGGCCCGGCGTAGCTGCAGGTAGAGTTCGATTTCGTTCCACTCCCGGCTCGCCACCTCGGCCACGATCTGTTGCGCCAGCACGTCGAGGGGCTGCTCGGGGATGCGGATGCGGTCCAGCTCGTCATGCCGGATCGCATCCAGCAGTGCTGCGCTTTCGATGAGGTCGTCGCGGGTCAAAGGGAACAGACGACCCTTGGGAATGGCATGCACTGCATGGCCGGAGCGGCCGACCCGCTGCAGGAAGGCGGCGATGGAGCGGGGTGAGCCCAGCTGGCAGACCAGGTCCACATCACCGATATCGATGCCGAGTTCCAGGGAGGCGGTAGCGATGAGCGCCTTGAGCTGGCCGCTCTTCAGGCGCTGCTCCGCATCCAGGCGGTGCTCGCGGGAGAGGCTGCCGTGGTGTGCGGTGACCTGTTCTTCGCTCAGCCGTTCGCTGAGGAATCTGGCCGCACGCTCCGCCAGACGCCGGGTGTTGACAAAGATCAGGGTGGTGCGGTGGGCCTCGATCAGCGCCGCCAGGCGGTCGTAGATCTCGTCCCAGACCTCGTTGGCCAGCACTGCTTCCAGAGGCGAGCCGGTGACTTCGATGGCAAGGTCCCGTTGGCGCACATGGCCGCTGTCTATGATCCGGCACGCCTGCTCCGCACCGGTCAGAAAGCGTGCCATCTCCTGGATGGGTTTCTGGGTTGCCGAGAGGCCGATGCGCACCGGTGGTTGTGGACAGAGGGCGGCGAGGCGTTCCAGGGACAGGCTGAGGTGCGAGCCGCGCTTGTTGCCCGCCAGGGCGTGGATCTCGTCGACGATCACCGAGCGCACCGTGGATAGCATGCTGCGGCCGGACTCGGAGGTGAGCAGGATGTACAGGGACTCGGGGGTGGTGACCAGGATATGCGGCGGCGCCCGGCGCATGCGCTCGCGCTCCCTGGTCGGGGTATCGCCGGTGCGTACCAGTGCCGAGATCTCCACATCCGGCAGGCCCTGTTCGAGGAGTTTGTCGCGGATGCCGTTGATGGGCTGCTGCAGGTTTTTCTGGATGTCGTTGGAGAGGGCTTTGAGAGGCGAGACATACAGTACATGGGTTTCATGGGAGAGGCCGCGCTCCAGCCCCTCCTTGACCAGCGCATCGATGGCGGCGAGAAAGGCGGCGAGGGTCTTGCCGGAACCGGTGGGAGCAGCGATCAGGGTATGGCGCTGTTCACGGATCGCCGGCCAGGCCTGAGTCTGCACCTGTGTGGGCGCTTCGAAATCCGCTTCGAACCAGGCTGAAACCGCAGGATGAAAATCACGCAGGGGCATAGACTCATGATAACCCAAATTTATCGGGTGGTCGGAACGCCAATAATAGCGCACGTAAGCAATGTGTCAGTTTCTGATGCTTAATGTTAAGGGCCAGAAGTGCTTCAACACCAAATTGAAAGCCTTTGACTCACAGGTCTGTACTGCACGAAGCAGACACTCATGCGTTGGATACCATAGACATGGAGTCGATCCAAAGCACAAGTTTAAAGTTAACTCGGCGCCCTTTCGCTGTTAGCCATGAGCGGACTAAAAGTTGCGTTTGCTTCCTAGTCCGCAACGCGACCAAACAAGCATGTCTTGAATATCTCTCGACTTTGGGGAAAAGGGCATTTACTCTTAATATACGCTCGCAGATCGAGGGGGTGTCGGTCAACTTAATCAGCAGACGTTGGATGACAGTGCCCTCGCCCGCCACCGGTGGCATAGGGTTCGAATCCCGCTCATTCCCTCAAACCCAAACAGGATAAGACTCCCGATTTGAAGCAAGACACGGGACTCCGATACTGGGAAGCGACACTTCCAGACTGTGCACGATGGGGGGAAACATAATGCTTCAGGATTTATACAGGCTGCTCATTGTTCCCTTGCTTATTCTCGGTTTGCTGGCTGGCTGTTCGGTCAGAACCCAGTTTCACCTGCCAGGGAACATGCCCCAGGTCAGCAACGGGATGGCGCGGATCGTATTCACCCGGGAATCACAACTAGCCGGTGCACGATGGGACCTGGACCTGGTGGACATCGGTGACAAAATCGAACCCAACGCCATGATCTCCTACCGCGCCTGCTGGTCCAGGGACTTCATTCCACCCGACCAGGTACTGCATGCTACCGGGCACGACATCATTAATGATTTTTACTGGCGAAATCCTGGTTCAATCAAGTCGATTTACTGTGGTGATGGAAAAAGCCGATGCAACGACGATTACGGGCTGGGTTTCTACCGGGGGGACGTGGGACTGGTCTGGGACAGGGGTATCGTAGTCGGCTTGAGCGGCTACATGTCCATCGAGGCGGTTCAGGATGGGAAATCACTGAGCAAACAGTTCGATCTTGCCAATCGACTGATCAGGCTGCTCAGTGACGATGACTCGGAACTGACACTCCCTCCCGATGACATCAGCAATTTGTTCTTCTACTACTTCAACAATGAAAAGATTATCCCCCTCATGGAAAAACTCCGAAAAGAGCAGTTCGAGCGGATCACCGTCAAAGGGAAAACCGAAATTATCGGGGATGTCACCTTCAAGAAAGTCCTCAACCTGGGAGAGCTGGGCCTTTTTGATGTCCCTGAGAAAGGTATCCAGGGATTCAGAAGTGATGAAGCGGAAACCACACTCGTCTTCACTCCACCAATACCACAAGGTAAATCACCCTGCGCTAAAGCACCCTACCTGATCGACAACCGCTACATTTCACGAAACATACAGGTGATGGGCAAAGTGGGTTCGGGTGAAACCATCGTCTGGGATAGAAACCCGGGCAGGATGCGCCTGGCAATGGTCTGGTATGACGGTACCGACATCATGCCCTGGGATATCGAGGTCGAAGAGGGTAAAACCTACTACCTTCACTACACGGTACGCCAACCAAGGACCGAGCGCTGGGAGTTGCTGGAAATCCAGTAAGCCTGGTTTGCAATGAAAGCAATGGATGTCTGCACCAGGGTGACAGCGGCTTTAGAAGCGTGTCTAGCCCGGAATTAGCCGACTGCTGTCAATTTTAATCAGGTAATGTATGGCAGGAACGAGTCACGAGCTTTCATTTAGAGCTGCTAAGTATGAATCCTACTCTTGTTGTTCGATAAGAGGCAGGATCTATCGCGAATACGGAATGCACAAATGCTTAAATGGTGAATGTAGGCTGGCATACTGTGCATGAACTACAGGTAAATAACAATTAATGGGCGGTTGGTTCCGGTGACTGTTCGGCCAGGCCGCTGGAGAAGTGCATCTTGCCGTATTGGTCGATAATTACCGCCTCGAGTTCCGGCAGGCTATCGATCAGTTTCAGCCCGGCGTTAGGTCCCATCACAAAAACACTGGTGGAGAGGGCGTCGGTCAAGGTGGCGTTGGGTCCGATAATGGTGACGCTCTGTACCTCACTGACGGAACGACCGGTCTCTGGGCTGATGATGTGGTGATGGCGCTCTCCATCCGTCTCGAAATAGCGTTCGTAGTCCCCGGAGGTGGAGATGGCGGTATTCACCAGCGGCAGTACTGCAACCATCTGCTGACGATTTCTGGGGGCGCGGATGCCGATGTGCCAGGGGCGTCCCCGGCGGTCTCCGAGGATGCGGCTGTCACCGCCGGCGGTGATCAGGGCCTGTTCGATTTTCCTCTCCTGTAGCAGCGCTATGCCCCGGTCGACCGCATAGCCCTTGGCGATGCCTCCCAGGTCGATGCGTACCCCCGGTTGTGTGTAAAACACCGAGTGGTCTGCCGGGTTGAGGAGGATGTGCCTGAAGTCGATCTTCGGTAGATCCTGCTGCAGTTTTTCGTCGGTCGGGGCTATACCTTTGCGGTAATCGTACTGATGGCCTACCGAGGCGAAGGTGATGTCGAAGGCGCCCAGGGTCAGGCTGGATATTTCCAGGGATTTCTCCAGCAGCAGGAATAATTCATCCGTGAGCTTGATCGCCCGTTGTGCAGCCTCCCGGTTGATCAGCGAGAGCTCGCTGGTCTCCCGATAGGGGCTCATTGATTGGTCGATGCGCCGAAACTCCGCCAGTACGGCCTCGATGGCGGCCTCACCCTCGAGCCTGTCGGTATGCCAGAGCTCGACCTTGACCGAGGTACCCATGATCGCCGCCTCCTGGCTCAGCCACTGGGCATGCGCTGCTGAGGGTAACAGCAAACAGAGCAGGGGCAGCAGTTTATGGAGAGGGATTCTCCAAATCATCTGGATTCAGGACGGCAGAAAGTCAATCGGATAGGAGACCACGGCGACATCCACATCCTTGCTGGGGAATTTGAACAGCTTCACCCGGGAAACCAGTTTGCGTTCCAGTTTTTTATCCTCCAGCTCGGAAGAGAGAATCCTGCAGTCGGTGACTTTCCCAGAGGGAGCGATCGTCAATTCCAGCACCACCTTGCCGCGCAGGGTCGGGTCCTTGCGCAGGGCACGATTGTAGAGTGCATAGACTGCGCCCTTGTTCTGGTCGAAGACCAGCTGGATCTCTTCCCGGGTGCGGTGCCCTTTGTGGTTTTTGGAGCTGCGGGACGCTCTCTGGCTATTGTCGCCGTTGCCGCTCACCGCGCTGCTCTTGACCTGGGTGGTCTGGCGGCCGCTCAGACCCTGGCCGCCGGTATCCCGGCTCAGTTTGGCGGTATTGATGCCGCCGCTGCCCTGACTGACTCCGGATGAGATGATGGCCCGCTGCGCGGCAGCGGCCTTGTTCCCGGACTTGGTCAGCCTATTCACGTTCTGCACCGAAGTGATGCCCGGATCATCCCGCAGGTCGGCAAGATCATCGGCAAACGCCAGCAGACCTGACGAGGCCGCCTTCTTACGCGCCGCTTCCGGGGAACGTTCGAGAGGTTTTTTTACCACTTTCTGTGCTGGGGCCTTGAGCGGTTTGGGGTCCGGCTTCTTCTTAACTTCGGGCTTTTTCTCAGGTTTGGGCTGCTTTTTTTCGGGAATCTTCAGCTCTTTTGGTTTGGGTGGCGGTGGTTTCTGTTTCTGTTCCAGGATCAGCTGCGCCAGCCGGGGGGGCAGGGTCTGACGCTGGAAGCGTTCCTTTTCAGGCAGTTCCAATTGAGGAATGGCTATGCCAAACAGCAGCGCCAGTACCATGCTGACAACCATGATCAGGCGAAAGCGCCGCTCTTCATCAACTGAGCCTGTCCAGGGGAGCGTCATGCCATGGGCGTAGGAGAGTCTCATAGGCTCTGCTCCTCCTCAGCCCCATTCTGAGAGGCGCGCTGCAGCACCGCCAGCGACAGGTTGGGATATTCCGATTCCGCACAGGTCGCCATCACCCGCTTCAGCAGGGAGAAGGGGATGCCTTTGTCTCCCATGATGGTGATATCCCCCTTGAACGGCTCCAGTGTGCTTGCTTTGGAGTGGGCGGCATGCCGCAGCAACTCCTCTTGCAAAGGCAGGATGATATTGGCGTCCGGCAGGGGCTGGGCAAGATCCACCACCGGATGGCCCTGCACCAGGATCTGATTCCGGTTCACCATTACCACCAGGGTCTCCTTGGGTTTCTTCTCGGCTGCAGATTCCGGCAGCGTCAGCGCCTTGGCATTCGGCAGCACCTGCACCTCGCCGGAGTTGACCAGCAGGAAAAACACCAGGATGGTAAAGATATCCATTAATGAAACCAGCTGCAGCACGGCTCTGCCCTTGTTGCGCTTGTGATGGCGGTCCATCCGTTTGGCCCGTCGCGACATCTTCATGAGGCTTTCCTTTGTTTGTCCTGTGTTGTGCTGGTTGCCGGTGGTGCATCACCCAGGGAGATCTCCGGGAAGAGTTCCGCCTGCACCAGGGAGCCTGCCTCCACCACTTCGGTCATGCGCACCGCGTCCATCACCTGCACCATGATCTCGTAGTGGGTCTGCGGTTCGGAGAGGATGAAGACATTGCGCTTTTCGGGAAAGCGGGCCTTGATCTGGGTCAGCAGCTCGTTCAGGGCGATCAGATCGTAGCCCGCAGCACTGTTTGCGATGCGCCGGATCAGTCCCCCATCCCGGTCTCCCACCTCCAGGGCGTCCCGGCGGATGATCACCTCCAGTTGCAGCTCCTTGAGGGCGTCGTTCTGCCCCTGGCTGGCGGGAGGCAGATAGAGATCGAGTATCGAGAAGCGTGAAAACGCCGCCGTCATCAGCAGGAACGGGATCAGGATCACCATCAGGTTGAGAAAGGCGGTTATATTGAGCTCCGCCTCAGTGTGATGGTGACGCAGGCGTCGCCTCATGATTTGCTCCTGGCGTAGATCTTCTCGTTGAAGATATTCAGGAACTTCACTGATGCCATCTCCAGGCTGTCGACAATCGCGGTGGTCTTGCTCTGCAGCAGGGCGTACACCAGCAGCAGTGGGATCGCGGCCATCAGCCCGAAAGCGGTGGTGTTCATCGCCACCGAAATACTCGCGGAGAGCATGTCCGCCTTCTCCGCCGGATCGGCATTGGAGACTGCGGTGAAGGCCTGGATCAGACCGATGATGGTGCCGAGCAGTCCCAGCAGGGTGGCGATGTTGGCCAGGGTGCTGAGGTAGTGGGTGCGTTTCTCCATGCGCGGGATCGCCTCCATCAGACCCTCTTCCATGGCGATCTCCACATCATCGCGGCGGCGTGCGGTGCGCGCCCGGGAGAGGCCATAGGTCAGCATGGTGCCGATCGCGGTCTTCGAGCCGGTGGAGGCCTCCAGAGCGGATTTGAAATCACCTTCATTCAAATGGGGCAGGATCCGTTTCCAGGTCCGCTTGTTACTCCCGGTGGCGAGGGTCAGGTAGACATAACGCTCCACGGCAATCGCCAATCCGCCGGCAAAGATGATAAGGATCGGGTACATGAACAGCCCGCCCTCCTGAAAAAAACGGATGATCGGTTCCAGCGTCGCCATGTTTATCTCCTGTTGAAACAGTATTTGGTTGTCGGTTGTACGGTTGAGAGCCTGTCGGTGTGGTGAGCAGGATTCTTTACGGTTTCTGGTTAAAAGTCTGATGCCAATCGAGTCGCCTGCGAAATACGTCACGATCCAGCGGAGCCAGCAGCTCATCCATGCCGCCCATTCTGGGGGGCGGCATGGCGGGGATGCTTTCAGGCTTGCGCCAGGGTACGACATAGAGGATGTTGGGTGACTCCTTGTTGCCGAAGATTGCGGCGCCTTCCATGTCGAGTCGCTGCTCGGCCGATGCAGGTGGTATCGGCAGCGATAAAAAAAGCATGAATAAAATCAGCATGGAAAAGGGTAGAGCCTGTTTCATGACAGCAGTTGTTGGAATGGGATTAATCACGCTTATCTACCCGTTTCGACGCGCAGCTTGAGGTCCGCAATCCAGCTCGTGACCTCTGTGTCGGAAGCATCAGTCAAAGTCTGATAGCGCTGATAGTGATACAGGGCGCGCTGTGGATTCTGCAGGTAGAGATCGTAGAGAATGCCGATATTCCGGTGTGCGAAGAGATATTCCGGCTGGCTCTGCAGTGCGTCCTCGTAGGCCTGTTGTGCTTCATCGAATCTGCCCTGCCGGCGCAGCAGCAGCCCCAACTGGTTGGAGGCGACGGGATGCCTGGGCGAGTGCTCCAGGACTCGCCGGAACAGGACCTCGGCGCCGCTGGTGTCTTTCTCCCCCAGCAGCAGGATACCCAGGTTGATTTGCGGGCCGGCCAGATGCGGCTGGGTCTGGCTCAATTCATCCAGCATGACGCGGGCCCTGGCTGTATCGCCGGCGCGCATCGCCGCCAGGGCATCCGCATACTGCGCCATCACAGCCGGGGTCGTGATGCTTTGCGCTGCAGCGTCTGTGGGCCCGGCTGTTGTCTGTGCCGGCGTTTTGGTCTGTAAGCCGGTACAGGCGCTGAGTGACAGGAGACAGCAGGAGGCCAGTAAACTAATTAATCGCATCGACCAATGTCTCCGTCTTCTCTTGTTTGGCGTAGCGCACCGGCAGCAGGCTGGCCAGGGCAGTGAAACTCTTTTTGATCCACTCGTCATACAGCCCCTGCGAGGCTCTGCGAATATTGGTTTCATGCAGTGCGATGGCCTTGTCCTCGAATGGAAAGGCCTGTTCCTCGAGGAGGATTTCGTACTGCTCCAGCTCCTCTTCATTCAGACCTTTCGGCCGCTCGGATTCCATCAGCGCCTTGCCAAACAGCTGGTAGAGTTCGCCGATGCGGAAGGTGGCAGCGGTAGTGACCTCAGCCACACCATATCCCGCCGCCTTGTTATATCCGGCGATGGCGCTCTGCATCTGCTGCTTTTTCAGTTTCAGATTCTTTTTCAGCGGCGCTTTCAACTGAATCCCCTGGAATCTGTCATAGGCTGGTTGGGCCAGTCTCAACTCGGCGTGTGCGGCAAGAAAACGGGTTCTGTCGGTACGCGCCTTGCCGGCAACCGCGTCTGCCTTGACGATATCGCGCAGCCAAAAATCACGCTGCTTTTGCTGATGCTGACTCTCATGCAGCCCCACCAGTTTCTGGCGCGCCTCTATCGACGGCTCCAGGGGTTGCGGGAAGGCGGACACGTATCGTTCATAGGCGTGAATGGCTTGTGCCGGTTGTTGTGCTTGTGCATAGAGTTCCGCAGCCTGCCAGCCCGCCTCGCGGCGCACTTCCGGGCTGTCTCCCTTGACGGCAATCAGGTCGAATTCCGCCGCCGCCTTCAGGGGCTGTTCAGTCTGCAGATAGGCGATGGCGAGTTTACTGTTGATCGCGGGCAGCAGACTGCTGGTTGGACTGCGTGTGCGCAGGCCTTCGAGAATGGCGATGGCGCCCTGCCACTCTGTTATCGCGATCAGACTGGCCGCCGCATCAAATTCCGCAGTCGCCCTGATCGATGCGCGGGGCGTCAGCTGTCCGACCCGCAGAAACTGTTCTGCAGCCTCACGTTGCTGTCCCTGGTCCCGCAGGCCGGCCGCTCCCTGATAGATGCTGGCGGCTAGCCGTTCCTGCAGTTCGTTGAGGGTATTGGATCTGTCCTGCGCAGGCAGCAGCGCCAGGGCTCTCTGATAAGCCAGTTCAGCATCTCCGAAGTGCAGCATCTCGAAGGCGCTGTGTGCAGCAACGGTCCAGGCGGTGCGTTGCAAATCGGAGTTTGCCGCTGGTTGCAGGGAGGTCACCTGTTGCGCTGTTTTACTTGCCAGATTCAGCTCGTTCATCGCCAACAGCTGTTCTGCCGCCTGGGTCAACACGGCAGCCCGATGAGGATCTTGCGGGAAGCTGTCGGCAAAGCGCAGCGCGCTGTCGATGCCTTTTCGCCGCCACGCCTGCCGTGCGCTCTCAGGCAGCTGTTGCTCTGCGGCTGCATAGGCGAGCAGGGCGGCATACCCGGCTTCGGCATTTTTTCCATGCTGCGGATAACGGTAGGCGCTGTTTTCGTAGGCATCGACGGCTTCCCGGTGGCGATCGAGTTCAAACAGCAGCTCAGCCAGGAGAAAACTGATGCCGCCGGATGTGGCCTCACCGGGAAAGGAGTCGAGATAGCGGCGGTACCAGAAGATGGCTTCGGTCCCCTGTGCCGACTGCTCACCTGCGGCTTTGGCACCTTTTTCCTTGCCGGCCTGTTGGGCCAGCGCATGATGGTATTCCGCGAGTTCTTTCAGATAGCCACGCAGCCTGGCGCTGAGCCATTGCCGGTCTTCACGGTTGATTTGGTTCCAGTATTGGCCATCAACCTGGTAGCGTTTGCTGAAGCTCTTCTTACTCTCCAGGGCCTTGGCAGAAAATTTATGCGCACCATATAAATCGATGACGTCGACTGCCAGACGCGGCGCCTGTGGGTGGGCCGGGTTCATCTCCACAAAGGCCAGATAGGCCTCGGCGGCATCGCCGATGCGTTCCTGGGTGCGGTAGAGATCTCCCAGTCCGCGGTAGAGCATGAATTCATAGTCCCGATGACCATGCTCGGCAAAATAGCGGCGGATGCGTTTCGCGCCCCCCAGTTCAGAGAAGGTCAGGCTCATCACCCGTACGGTCTCTTTGAGCAATCCCTGGTCTGCCGGTGACAGGCGATGCGCTTCGAGAACCGGCAGATCGTTGAGTTTTCGATCCAGCAGCAGGGTGAAGGAGTCGAGGCCCGCCTCGATCCTGCGCTGTTTGAATCTGGTCCAGCCATGCTTGAAGAGCGCGCGGTCGAAATAGGGGGATGTCTGGGATCTGTTGAGGATCGCCTGGTAGGCGGCTTCTGCCGCATCGAACTGCTGCAGCACAAAAAACCGTTCGCCGCGTCGGAATTGCGCTTCGGACCAGTGGATGCTTTGCGGATAATCGGAGATCAGGCGATCCAGCGCCGCGATCATCTTCTGCTGCTCACCCGTCAGCTCATAAGCCCTGGAGAGTTGATACAGGACCAGGTCGCGATTCGGGTAGTTAGGATCCCCCGCCAGCAGTGATTCGTAGAGCGCGATCGAGTTGAGACTGGCGGCCTGTGTGGCGTCGGAAGGTTGGCTCTCCGGTTGTTCCAGCAGGCGTGTCTCGCTGTCGTCGAGTTCCAGGTCTGCCAGGCGACGGGTCGCTTCACTGTTCATACGTTGCTCAGGCCTGAGTTCGAGCAATTTACGGTAATTGTCGGCAACCTCCTCTCTGCTGAGGGCCTGTACCGGACGCTTTTCCACAACGACAGGTTGGTATTTTAGACTGCCGATCAATGGCTCTTCGGGCTGGCCCTGGAATGTACTGCAGCCAGTCAGTGAGAGAGCCAGAGTCAGTAACGGGAGCTGTTTCATTCTGCCCCCCTGTCATGCTGGCTGTTTCGATCAAGCAGGCTGGCCACCCCTAAACGGGCCTGGATCAGATAGTTGTTGAGCAGGGCCTTGCGTCCCTCCAGACCCTCAATAGCCATCTGTTGCAGCTGTCTGCCTTGCTCGATTCGGGTTAAATTGACCTTGCTGAGCAAAGCGGGGATCTGGCCTTCAAGTGATTCTATCTGTTGCTCAAAGCCCCCGAAACGCCCCTCGGTCCGGCTGTGTGCCACCTGCAGGGCGGCCTGACTGGACTCTGCATCCTGGATTGACTGGTTCAGGTCTTGCAACTGTCTGCCGGCCTCCCAGATCCTGACCGGATGTTCGGTGCTGGTGTTCCAGATCAAGATGCCTTTAAGCAGTTCGGCCTGTTCCCGCTGGTTATGCAGATCCAGCTGCTCACCAAACTCACTCAAAAGGTTCTGGATCTTGTCGAGGCGTTGCAGCAGGCGTTTTTCCTTGTGATCGGCGAGCAGAAAGGCCGGTTCCGAGGGTGATCTTGCCTGCTCGATCAGCGCTTGCAGTCGCTCCCTTTCTGCCTTCAGCTGATGCAGTTCGGTGCCGGCAAGTTTCTCCTCGACCTTTGCCAGCCGTTGCTTGAAAGCGGCCTGGCGCACTGTCAGCATGGCTTGGTAACTGCCGATCTTCTCCTGCCACTCCAGGAGGTTGGCCTGCAGGAACACCAGATCGCGATAGTCCTGGTAGCGTTCCTGAAAGGTGTTTTCACTCAGCAGCAGGGGAAGCAGGGGAAGCAGGGCAAGCAGCGGGTGCGGTGTTTGTTTGCCAGACAGATGGCTGTCCAGGGTGCTGAGCAGTTCTCCCCGCTGCACGGCCGTGATCGCCTGATCAACACGCAGCAGTTCATTGTCAAACCGCTGGATGCCGAGACGGTATTGCTGCAGTGACTGCTCATCAGCTTCGAGCTGGGAGAGGGCATAGGGAATGGCCAGTGTTGCTTCGAGTACCGCCGGATCGTGGCTTTCCCGGTCAGCCAGCACCTGCCAGGGGGCTAGCGCACCTTGTGGGTCGTCCTGTTGCAGCGCAGCCCAGCCTACTCCCAGCAGGGCCTGGTTGGCGGCCAGGCTGGAAAGCCTGACCTGCTCCAGGGCGTGCCTTGCCTGTGCAGGTTGCTGCGCTTCCAGCAGCAGGAAACCTCTTACCAGGTTTGCCCGATCCCGCAGCGACTTGGCCTCTTCGTTGTCTGCTTTGCTGGAGCCGATCGTTGCCAGCAGTTTCAGGCCAGCATCCGTCTGCTTCATCCGCAACAGCGCAATGGCCTGGTTGTAGCGTCCATAGGAGGACCATTCACTATTTTCAGGCAGCTCACTGAGGACGCGCTGAGCCTGCGGGTAATTGTTTTGTTGCAGGTCAAGCAGCGCCTGCAGGACCTGTCGCTCGGCAGTTTCATCGTCAGCCAGCGACTGGCCGATCTCTTCAAGTGCGGAAGTTGCCGCCACAGGCTGCCCGCGCTTGTGACGGGTCTTCGCCAGTTGCAGCCAGGCTCGATCATGCACCTGAGGGGCTGCCGAGCGCTGCAATACCTGCTGAAAGAGGTTTTCGGCCGCATCCGGCATGCCATAGGCAAGAAAAAGCCCTCCCAGCAACAGCTCGGGCTCATCCTGGTATGCCTGCATGTGGCCCTGCTGTCTGGCGGACATCAGACGCACGATCGCGGAAAATAGTTCTGCTGATAAAGCTGATAGAGGGCCTCGCCATAGTGCAGATCACGCAGTTCAGAAGGCTGGGCAGGCGCAGGGGCGGAGCTGCCGAGTGCAGGTAATCCCAGCAGGAGTAGTAGGAGGAGGCGTACGAACATCAGAGGGTCAGGTCATTCCCATTCACGGATTACGAAGTCCGGCTGCTGGGTGGCTTGGTTGTCCACAATCTTAAGCTCAATATACTTGGGTCCAGTACCCTTGTTGAACTCTATCGTTGCACCCCGTTTATAGTCTCTCTGCTGTGGACCGACACCGGTGAAAAAGGCGACTACCTCGTGTTCACCGGATTTCAGGTTGCCCAGAAACAGGCGTTGAGTTCCGCCACGATGCAGGGCCTTGACCTCACGTTCCGTGTAGAGATAGTTGGTCAGTTCCTTGTCATCTATCTGGAGTTGTACCGAATCCAGTTTGAAGTAGGTGCCCACGTCCATGGAAAGAAAGACTGAGACCTGGGTGTTGCCTGGAAACAGCAGCTCCTCTTCCAGAATGAAGAGTTCTCGGTTCAGTTCCAGCACGGCTTTCTTCAGGGATTGGACCTGCTGATCCAGCCCCTCTGCAGGGTCGGGTGGTTCTTGCGCAATGGCTGTCCCTGCCGTCGAACAGCAGAGCAGAGCGAATGTTATCTGAAAGAATTTTTTCAACTTACCGGGTCCGGATATTTTCACTGGAAATCGGGGGGCACAAAACTAAACGATTTCATGCCGATGGTTTGGGATGATTTTCACAACCTGGGATGTCATCCCTTACAGCAGTCCAACTGGGGCATGCTTGTAGATCCTTCACATTCGAAATTTCTCGGCAGGAAACCAATAATCTGAACCCAACCATGGGTATTCAGAGCGTCCCGCTCACAATGGGTTGGAATGCGCTCAAACTGTCCATCATGCTTGCGTTGCCGAGCCCATGCTCCGGAAACAACCCGGCGAAACTGCCCTGTTCGCCATGCAGCGCCAGATAGTTGAGCACCAGGGTCTGCACCAGCAGATTCACATTTCCTGCGGCGGGGCTGGAAGAGGTCTCCACCGAGCCGTCAGAGCGGAAATAGCCGATCTGCTGATGGCGCAGCTGCTCATCTTCCGTTGCGCCCATGCAGGGCCGGCCGGCCATTCGGATTGTAGACCAGGAAGAAGGAGGCGGCGGTGGATGAGTTGTCGCCGGTCCAGACTCCCTTGCCGCCGCCAGCTGTGGAGTTGTCGAGGGTGCCGTTGCTGAATACCGAGCCGTCGCTGAAGACATACAGCATCAGCGGCATGTTATTCAGCGCGGCATACTCCAGACAGGCGCCCATGCAGCGCCCGGCGCGCAGGTCGCGCAGCTCGCCGGTTGAACGGTCGCCGGTATGATAGTCGTAGCCGCCCATGGTAATGGTGCCCGCGCCGGCATAGCCGTTCGCCACCATCTTCATCACCGCAGCGGTCTTGCGGAATTCAGCGTCGCTATCGAACTCCTGCGGGGTGAAGATCGGGCCGATGATGTTCGGGTCCAGCAGTACATCCAACGAGGCGGGATTGCCGTAGCGATCCACCAGGTCGGCGCTTTTCACGTAGCCGCAGCGCACCAGATCCTTGACGATGGCATCGGTGGTGACCCGCTGCATCTTGTGCTCGCTGATGCGTTGGATCGATTCCATCACCGCCACCGCATCGGACTCATTCAACAGGCCGACCAGCTGGCCGGTATCCACCAGGCCTGTGACATCGCTGGGGCGATCCACCTTGGTGGGGCGTAGCGCCGGGTCGATCTGGTCGGCCGGGGCCATGGAGTTGCCGCCGGATTCGGAGCTGCGGGAGCCGATCAGGGTCAGCAGCTCGCCGTCGGCCCCCGCGCGGTTGATACCGTACATCGGGTTGTGGGGATTGTTGCCGGTGTCGTTATCGGAACGGGCCGGGATGATCGCGCCATTGATCCTGGAGCGGGTGGCGACGCTGGTCTTATCGATGATTCCCCGCAGGAAGGCGCTGTCCGAATGAAAGGCCAGTCCCAGCTCGGTGTTGATGAAGTCGCTCAGCCCGGTATCCGGATTGGCGATGGAGGGCAGCATGTCCCCCGGCAGTCCCATCTTGCTGTAACCGGCGGTACTGAGGAAATCGAGCTGTCCACCCTGTTGCCCCACCAGTACATTGGAGCCGGAGATGTTGGCCCCGCCGGCCAGGTCAAAGCAGATAAAGGGAATCTTGCCGGCCCCCTGGGTGGCAATGCCGCAGGCCTGCTTGAGCGTCGCCAGGTCCGGCGAGAGGGCCGCCCGGGCGGCGCCCGGATTGGCAAACAATCCGAACAGGGAGGGAACGGTGACCGCGCCCAGGCCGGCTGCCAGGCCCTGGCGGATGAAGTCACGGCGGCTCACCGGGTGAGGATGGTCCGGATAGAGCAGGGGAGCATCCGGCGAAAGGTGTTTTTGTTTTCTACGCATTTCAGTATTCCGCTTCTGCACTGCTATTGGATCAACATCACCGCACTGCCCATGGCCGCGGCACAGGCCGCCTTGGCGGCAACTTCGGTGCGCCCCGCCGCACAGGCCGTGCTGCAGCGGGCCAGTCCGTCCGGTTCTCCATCCGGGTCCGAGTCGGGGATGCCGTCACCGCTGATGTCATTGATATAGGGTTTCAGGTCCTGGGTTTCGGTGAGCAGGGCCATCAGCTCATCACGCACTTCAGACACCAGGGGCTGACTGGCCAGGTTTTGGCCCATGAAACGGTTCACCATGGGAACCACAAACTGGTCCCGCCAGCTGGCATCAGTCACTGTGTTCGCTTCCGCGCTGAAGATGAAGCCGGGAAACAGATCGTTTCGCAGCCCGCTGTCGTCGATCAGGGCGCTGCAATATTCGATGGCAAGCTGGGATACCCCGACCTGATGGGCGGAGAGAAAGCCATTGATGTTCTCTGCTGAAGGCAGTTGCTGCCTGATGGTCATGTAAGTCGACTGCACCAGGGTGTGGGTCCTGCTCACGCCGGTGAGTTCGGCCATACTGGCATCGATCTCTTCAAAGGTGCGCAGGCCAATCTCCGGCATCGGGTCTGCATTCGTTGGTTCGGCAGGAGGCAGCACGGCTGGCTCCGTATAGGCGTTGGCATGGCTGCCGAGCAGTTCGAAGGTAAGGAAGAACTCGTCGCTCAGCGGCCCCTTCTCCAATGGGATGATGGTCCCCAGAGCAGAGAGTGACTGACCATCGACGGTGTAGTCCTGGTCATTGATGGTGGTGTTGAGATTGGAATAGGCCTGGCCGATCGAGGTCTCCCTGCCGTTGATACCGATGCGCATGCCCATGATCGGGATACTACCCGGGGTGACCGTGGGATCCAGGCTGATGAATCTCGGCTCACGGAACAGGTAACTGTACTCGTCAAACTGGCTGACCTCGAAGACGATGTAACTGTCTGACAGTTCGACCAGGTCACTGACGCTGAACAGCAGGAAATACTTCTCCCCGACCCCCACTGCATAGTTCTGAGTGACCTGCTGCTGGGTGAGGGCCCGATTGTGTATCGCCAGCAGGCGGATCTTGCCCTGCCACTGTCGATCACTGGAGACCTCGTTACCCAGCACCAGGGCGAAGCTGTCGTCCCAATCACTCAGATTGCCAGGGGCAGTGCCGTCAAGGTCATCGGTGAATACGCCATTGACAAAGATCCGGCGACCGTTTGCCGGATCGTAGGTCAGCACCACATGCTGTTCAGTAGCCTGCAGGTCCTCATCTGCATCTGCGGTTGAGAGGGCTGGTTCGCCATTACCGTCGGTGCTGCTGGAGCGGTGCAGAAAGTCATAGTTGTACTGGGTCTGACCCAGAGTGAAGTTACGCACCGTGGTGCCGGCCGAGTAGCTGGCGATGCGCGCCGGGCCTTCCTGGGTCACGTTTGCCGGAACCACCCAGGCTTCGATGGAGTACTCGCCGGTGGATTTGATCAGATCGGCAAGTTTTTTACTGTCACTGGTGGTGCCCTGGGCCTTGCCGTTGCGGATCTCGATGCCCCAGCCGCTGACCCAGTTGACATCACCGCTGATGGTCAGATTCAGGGCCGGAGTGACGGTGCTGCGGTCGAACACCGTGTCTCCGGAACCGGCCTTGAATTCATACAGGGCGATCACATCGGTCTCATGCCGGTTGCCGCCGCTCGCCACAGTGCCGTTGACCAGGGTGAGGGCCTTGCTGGTGATCAGGTTTTCATCCACCGGGGTGGGGATGATGGCGCCGGCCATGGCGCTGATTTCAGCCTGCATCTCGTCGGCATTGTCCGGGCAGTCGTCCCAGCAGTTGTGGAAGTCCCGCAGGCGCAACACCAGCCGGGAGTTGGCGGGGCTGTCCAGATCGATCTGCGCCTTTACCGCGGCATAGGCCACAGCGGCATCCGCAGTGGCAAAATAGGGTGACTGGGGTGTCAGCGCCGTCTCTACATGACAGTTCGAACAGTGTGCGGTCAGCAACGGGTGGACGGTACTGGCGAACAGCGTGTCATTCACATCGGCAGGGAAATTCTTGCTCTCACCAGGATCCACCAGCTGATCCGCTGGGAGGGGTTCCAGGACAATCTGCCGCCCGTCACTGGTGCCGCTGCCCACCCAGTTTTCGATATAAGCGGCAATCAGGTCGGCGCAGACCCCGTCATTATTCTACCCAGCAGTTATGCCCGCCAGCCACCTTGGTGACCAGCAGAGAAGACACTATATCGTCCCGCACCACCAGTGCATTGGCGGCTGCATAGGCCTCATTGACGTCGTCCTCCCGGACGAAGGTGGGGGCCTGGCCATCCGTATTGTGGCAGGCGCCGCAACGGTCCTGGGCGCGCAGGGGCTCCCACAAACCGACTCGGAAGTTCTGGATATCGGTAGTGCGGGCGGCAGGACCTGTATAGCTGGTGCTCTCACTTTCGGTCTGGGGCAGGGTCTCGGTCGGGACACTGTCCTGGCAGGCTGGCAATGTGACAGTCAGTAACATCAGTAGCACGGTCTGCACCCAGCTGACCGGTTGGTTGTGGAGGTTATGCTGGTTATTATTTTTCTGCTTCAAGCTTCTCATCCCCAGGCCGCTCATTCGCCTGCGCAATATACGGCCGCATCGGCAAAGACACCTTTCAGGTTATAGTTACTGACCTTAAAGTTTCGGGTCATGTCGGCTACCTGGGCGCGGTCAACGCTGTCTCCGGGAGGACGGAAACAGACTGCTTCGAAGACCTTTTTCGCCTGGCACTGGGCAAAGGCTTCACTGTTGGCCAGTTCCACCCCCATCGATTTGGCGCCATCACCAGAGCTGGGCAGGGCTTGATTGTTGCTGTCCCACCCGAGCAGGGAGTTCTGACCTTCACGCCAGTAGTTGTCCCAATGGTCATTCGGAGTCACATAACCGTCTTTGAACACGGTTTCGTTGATCAGGTATTTTGGCTGCACTACGCCTGGGGTGTAGACGATCCGGCCGGCTTCCATGTCATCCGCCGGATAGCTGTAGTCGTAATAGGCGTAGGCCTGCGCCAACGGCTCCATGCCGGTATGGCAGCCTGCGCAGTTATTGAAGAAGAGACGGCTGTCTCCGCCCGGGCTGCGTGACACATCCTGGCGGATTCGATCACTGGAGCGGGTCGGATCCTTGATCTGTTCCAGGTCAGTGCAGAGGTGGTTGAGCATGGTGAAGCGGTACATGGCCCGGTTGGTGCCATCGACGAAGAATGCCCTGGCCGCAGCACGGCTGGTGATCACTCCGGCAGTGGCCGATGATGGCAGGTTGGCAACCTGTGACTGATTGACCCGCACCAGATCATCTTTGAGATTGATGCCCAGCAGCTCCAGCTGCTCGTAGTGATTATTGTTGTCCATTGAATAGGCGTCGAGACGGCTGTCACTGCCCACATACAGGATGTCAGCGTAGAGCAGGGTGTTGAAGGGCTCATTGTCCCGCACCATGCCAATCACTGTGGCGGTGTAGTCGTTGAGGGGGGCAAACACAGTCTGCTCCTCGTTGGTCCAGGGTGTGACCCAGTTTTTCAGGGTGACATTGTAGAAATTGGGATTCTCCATTGCCTCCATGGCCGCTGCATACAGACCGCTGCCCGGATTTGTACTGATCTGTTCTGACATGCTGTCGAGCACAGTATCGGTAGGTGGAACACCCGCCAGGCGATCATGAATCCTCTTGGCCTGTTCCCTTGGGCCCGCTTCACTATCTGCTGCTCCAAGCGCAATGAATAAAGCAAGCATCGGAGCCATGCAGTCAGTCCAGATGGCATGTGGTTTCTGTCTGGTTGTTGGAAGGGCTGACATGGATGGGTCTCGGGTCCTTTATTCTAAATATTCTGAAATCTGTCTGTTTTTTTATTCCCACTGTATGTTTTTCGATGGGATTAGTACTTTCTGATTAAAGCAGGCTGTATTGTCAACATGATTGGCGATTAACGTGATCTTTGTTGCCAATTCTTGTGATCTTGTGCACTGATCGCGCAATCACATCAGGTAGACTCTCAAGCGCCCGTAACGGGTCAACTATGCTGGTCCGAATGGTTGCCCATTGCCTGTCATTGCAACCTGTAAATTCAATAGAGTGATGGGTAAACAACAAGAATGGTTTTTTATCGCCCGCACTGAAATTTTCACTGATAAACGTTTAAGGGCGCACCAACTACATTTTGTAAGCCGGCTTAGAGTTAAAGGTTTTTTTATGATATTGCTGTGATGCGCCCAGGAAATACCATTTTCAAAAAGGCAATGAGTGCTTTTCTTCTGGCAGCCGTGATACTTCTATCTGGTTGCGGCGGCGAAAGCCAGGAACCCGATCCGGTGGTTGTGGATCACCCGATTGCCTACGTAAAACGACCGGTCCCTGTGGAAACAGTGAATGGAATCGAGGTTGTCGAAGCTACCGATATCCGTCTCTCCCAGATATTCCGCGCAGGCGCTGATCTCTATCTGCGGGATCGCGCCTCGCCCAGTGCTGCGGAGCGGAATATCACCTCGGCGGTGACTCGAGGGGCTGGGGACGTACGGGATGTAACCGTCTCGTTTGACGGTGACAAACTGCTATTCTCATTGCGCCTGCCGGAAATAGAAAATGCGGACCCTGAGGCACAGCCCACCTGGAATATCTGGGAATACGATATCCCCGGAGCAAGCCTGCGGCGAATTATCCCATCGGATATAACCGCGAAGGAGGGACAGGACCGCTTTCCACACTATTTGCCGGATGGCCGTATTGTTTTCAGTTCCACGCGTCAGCGCCAGGCCAAGGCAAGACTCCTGGATGAGGGGAAACCACAATATCCAGCAATGGAAAGCTCAGTGAACGAGGCAGCGATGGTGCTGCATGTGATGCAGGATGATGGCGGCGAGATCAAGCAGATCTCCTTCAACAAGAGTCACGATTTCTCCCCGGCAGTTCTGCAAAACGGGCAGATCATCTACTCCCGTTGGGACAACTTCGACGCACGCAATGCCATTAGTCTCTACCGGATGAATCCCGACGGTACTGAGCATCAGTTGCTGTATGGTGTCACCAGTCACGCTACTGGCAGTGATGGCAGCACCGTACAGTTTATGCAGCCCCAGGTGATGTCAGATGGGCAGATCCTGGTTGCGCTCAAGCCGTTTGACGCCACCCAGGGGGGTGGCGATCTGGTGATCATCGATACGGACAACTATGTGGAGAATGATCAGCCCATCTGGAGCAATCAGGGGCTCACAGGCCCAGCTCAGATGGTGGCCACGGTGCATGAGGTGGCCACTGATGGCACTCCCTCGCCAGGTGGACGTTTCAATAGCGCCTATCCGCTGCGCGATGGCACTGATCGTCTGCTCGTGAGCTGGAGCCAATGCCGCTTGTTGGAGAACGGGGTTATCGTACCTTGTACCGAGGAGCGGTTGGCCGACCCCGCTGCGATTGAGGCGCCTCCGATCTACGGTATCTTCATCTATGACATGAATGATGCCACCCAGCTGCCGATCGTCACCCCGCAGGAGGGTGTCATCTACTCGGATGTTGTGGTGGCTCAGGCGGTTGAACTCCCAGCGATCATTTTTGATCAAGATGAGGTTGATGAAGTTGGGGTGCTGCATATCCGCAGTGTGTATGACGTGGATGGTGAAGATCTGGCGACAGATGCAGATGGCAATCCATCCAGTATTCCGGTGTTGGCATCCGCCACTGCCGATCAGCGGCCAGCCCGTTTTCTGCGTATTCTCAAAAAGGTGACCATCCCCGATCGGGATCTGCTTGACTTCCCTGCTACCGCCTATGGACGCACACAAGCCTTCGGCATGCGTGAAGTGGTGAGTTATGTGCCGATAGAAGCGGATGGCTCGGTGAAGGTCAAGGTGCCGACCAATGTACCTCTCACTTTCAGCGTGCTGGATCTCAATGGGCGGAGGATCGGGCAGCCCCACCAGTATTCTCTACAGTTCCGGCCGGGAGAAGTGGTCGAGTGCCATGGCTGCCATGATCCGCTGAACAATCTGCCTCATGGGCGCCTGGAAGCGGTGCCTCCCTCGGTGATCAACGGTGATACTCAGGCTGAGATAAGGTGTCCGAATGGTTGTCCGCCAAGCATGGGTCTGGTTGATGCTGAAGGTGTGTCATCCCTCTATGCCGATCTGGATACCCCGATTCCGGTGAGTCATACCAGTTGTACGAGCGAGTGGAATAACCTGTGTCGCTCCATCATTCATTACGAACAGCATATTCATCCTCTCTGGGCGTTGCCTCGAACAGATGCCAATTTGGTGGATGTGACCTGTGTTAATTGTCACGACCGGGATGATGCAGGAACCATTGTGGTGCCTGATGGACAGCTTGAACTGACCGACGAGCCATCCATCGACGAACCCGATCATCTGCTGGCCTATCGGGAACTGTTGTTTGCTGACGATCTGCTGATTGTGGATGTGGATGATCAGGACCAGGATGGTGATGTCACCGAACTGGTCTACCTGCTGGTACAGGCCACCGATGCCCAGGGCAATCTGCTGTATGAACTGGATGAGAATGGTGATCCCATTCTGGATCAACCCATTCTGGTTCGGGTGCCGGCCCCGGGCCCTTCGATGCGGGCGGGTTCAGCCAGTGGCGGCTATTTTCTCAGCCTGTTCGATGCCGGCGGCAGTCATGAAGGGTATCTCAGTGATGCGGAACTGAAACTGATCGCTGAGTGGCTGGATATCGGGGCCCAGTATTACAACAATCCCTTTGATGCGCCCTTGGATAACTGACCGTTGAGACTTTTTCTTATCCTGATCGGACTGCTGCCGTTTATCTCCCTGGCTGAAGAAAGCTATCAGCGGGTGCAGGTCGCTGCCCCCTATATTGAAATGCATACGGGTCCAGGATCCGGCTATCCGGTCGACTATGTAGTAGAACGGGGTGAATGGATCAGCATTATCAAGCGCCGCACAGACTGGTTCAAGATCAAGACCCGTAAAGGGATAGAAGGATGGGCCATTCTGGATCAGATGCGGCAGACGAGACTGGCGGATGGTTCCGCACTCTTTATCGACAGCTTATCGGCTGAAAGTTTCAGTGAACGTGACTGGGAGATGGGGTTCCATGGCGGGCAGATGGATGGTGCGGAATTGCTGAACCTCTATGCGGGTTACGCATTCAGCCCTAATCTTTCTGCAGAGATCGGGTTTACGCAGGCCTTGGGTAATTTTTCCAGTGAATATCTGGTGGACCTGAATCTGCTTTCACAGCCGTTTCCTGAATGGCGTTATTCGCCATTCTTTACCCTGGGAGGCGGGATGATATATACCAGCCCCAATGCAACGCTGGTGCAGACCGAGGACAGAACCGATACAACCGCCCATGCCGGATTGGGACTGCGCGTCTATCTGACCAGGCGGTTTTTTCTGCGTGGGGAATTCAGGCACTACACCGTCTTTACCAGTCGTAACGAGAATGAGGAATTCAATCAGTGGAAATTAGGTATAGGTACATTCTTTTAACGGCCGTTGGGCTGTCAGCAGGTATCCTGGCCCTGCCTGGCAGCGCCGCCGAGACGATCGGTGAGAGCCTGCGCATGGAGCCTGTCATCCAACCGGAACTCGCCCGTCGTGAAATCAAACAGAGCGCGATCGACGAGGAGGATTTCGAAGTTGGCCTGTATGCCGGATTTCTGAGCATAGAGGATTTCGGTACGGATACCATCTATGGCGCGCGCCTCGCTTACCATGTGACGGAAGGCATTTTCATGGAACTGGCCCTGGGCGCCAGCGAGGCCGGTGAAACCAGTTATGAAACCCTCAGTGGAGACATCCAACTGCTGCCGGAGGATGACCGAAAGTATACCTACTACAACCTTTCTGTAGGTTACAACCTGCTGCCGGGCGAAGCCTTTTTCAGCGATAAGTATGCATTCAACAACCAGTTTTATCTGATCGGCGGGATCGGCAGCACCCACTTCGCCGGCAATGATGAGTTCACGGTGAATTTCGGGGCCGGCTACCGCCTGTTGCTGACCGACTGGTTCGCGCTGCATCTCGATGCGCGGGACCACATGTTCAATTCTGATCTGCTGGGTGAGGAGAAGACCACCCATAACCTTGAATACCATGCCGGCTTGACACTGTTTTTCTAAGGAGACTGCAAATGGCCTTGAACCATTACCGACAAATCATGCTCAGCTTACTGCTGCTGATCATATCCAGTTCACCCATGGCGGCTGCCGTGCAGGATCCAGCGCCGGACTTCACCTTGAAGAGCCTGGGTGGTGAAAACCTGAAGCTCAGTGAATTGAGAGGCGAAGTGGTGATGGTGAATTTCTGGGCGTCATGGTGCGGGCCCTGCAGGCAGGAGATGCCGCTGCTTGATCAACTCTACAAGCGCTATCAGCCGATGGGGTTTACCATCCTTGGGGTCAATGTCGAGGAGAATGCCGGAGCAGCGAAAAAAGTGCTGCAGGAGCAACCGGTGAGTTTTCCCATTCTATTCGACCCTAGCAATCAGGTCAGCGAGCTCTACCAGGTCAGCGCCATGCCGAGCACCTTTCTGGTGGACCGGGATGGCAAGTTGCGCTTTCTGCATAAAGGCTATCTGCCTGGTTATGAAGAGCAGTATCAGCAGCAGATTAAGGAGCTGATACGAGAGTAGTCCCGCCTGGGAATGAGTTGATCGCCATGTTGAAAATCATTGTACCAATCATGCTGTGCCCACTGCTGTTATCAGGCTGCAGTATAGATCCCTGGGTGAAACCTTACGAACGGGCCCATCTGGCTGATCCGATCATGAGTTTCGATCGGAATCCGGTAGGCAGCGCCTATATGCACCATGTCTATCAGTCCCGCGAGGCGGCCCGAGGCGCAGAGGGTGGAGGAGGCGGCGGTTGTGGCTGTAACTAAGCAGTATTCTCTAGCGCTTATGCTATTCAGTGGGCCGGCTCTGATGAGTTTGCCCGCAGTCTCTGCCGTGCTGCCCGAGGATCGGGCGGATGTGATGTACCATGGCTATGATGGCGGGGGCGTAGAGGTTAACGGCCCTTCGATCCTGGTGCGCAAATCTATTGGCGACAGCTTCTCCCTCTCGGGTAACTACTATGTGGATTCCATCTCCAGCGCCTCCATCGATGTGGTGACCAGCGCCAGCCCTTACACTGAGGAACGCAAGGAGAAGAGTGTTGCCGTGGACTATCTGCGCAACAAGACACTCATGAGCCTCGCCTACACCGACAGTGAAGAGAGCGATTATGCCGCCAGTACGTTAAGTTTTGGTATCAGTCAGGACCTCTTCGGCGACCTGACTACTGTGACCCTGGGCTATGCGGTGGGTAATGACGAGGTGCGTAACAATACCGATGCGAGTTTCAGCGAAACTGCTGATCGACAGAATTTCCGTCTGGGACTTACTCAGATTCTGACCAAAAACAGTCTGCTGGGAGTCAATTGGGAGACCGTGACGGATCAGGGCTATCTCAATAATCCCTACCGTTCAGTACGCTATCTCGATGGTGATTTCTATCTCACTGAACCGGAAGTCTACCCCAATACCCGCACCAGTAATGCACTGGCCTTGCGTCTGCGTTATTACCTCCCATATCGCGCCGCACTGGGTGGGGAATACCGATATTTCAATGATACCTGGGGGATCAAGGCCCACAATGCGGAGATCGGATACACTCATCCGCTGCAAAGGAACTGGATATTCGAAGTCAAATACCGTTACTACACCCAGGGTGCGGCAGACTTCTATAGCGATCTGTTCGCCTATGAAGGAGAGCAGAACTTCCGCGCCAGAGACAAGGAGTTGAGCACCTTCAACAGCCATACCCTTGGTTTTGCTCTGAGTTATGAGATCGCCAAAAGCGGCTGGCGGTTCATCGATCGGGGCAGCCTGAATCTGGCCTACGACTATATCCGGTTTGAGTATGAGGATTTTCGCGACCTCACTGGCAGTGCGCCGGTCGGCGAAGAGCCGCTCTACAGCTTCAGCGCCAGCGTCTGGAAGGCCTACCTGTCGATCTGGTACTGATTTGGCTGGGACCGGCTGTGCTGTGCTGAATAATAGGTAAGTCAGAGACCTGAGACCAATTATTGAATTACAGGGATTCAGCTTCTCTTCAAGGATGAATTTCTGGAGTGAAAAACCTGATTCGCTGGGTGCAAATAGGTCATTAGTATCAATTTTTAAGCAGCAATAGTGCGAATGGCATCTGATTAGCTGATTTTACATCCAAACCCCCACTGTATCTTACTGGCTTCTGTGTCATAATCGGCGGCTGAATTTTCTGGTGGTCCGCGATGCCGGTGTCCCGCCTGTTCCAATTGTGAGTTGAATACTGGAAAACACTATGAGCTTTTTTATCTCTAATGCCTTTGCTGAGGCCCCGGCAGCAGCTGGGCAGGCCGACGGTCTGATGACTCTTTTGCCCCTGGTTATCTTTGGTGTGGTGCTCTACTTTCTGATGATCCGGCCGCAGGTCAAGCGCCAGAAGGAACATCGCAAAATGGTGGAGGCCTTATCGAAAGGCGATGAGGTGGTCACCAATGGAGGGATGGCTGGTAAGATCTCCAACATAGGTGAAAACTTCATTCAGGTTGAAGTGGCTGAGGGCGTTACGGTGAAGTGTCGCCGTCAGGCTGTCGAGTCCGTATTACCGAAAGGCTCTTTGAAAGAGCTGTAGCGGGCCTGCCCGCCAAACGCGGGCGCTGAAAATATCATAATAATCATTATCACCGGCCATGCCGGCGCCTAATTCTTCATGCAAAGTATGTTACTCCGATGAATCGATATCCCTTATGGAAAAATATGCTGGTACTGATCGTTGTGTTGGCGGGGGCGCTGTATGCGCTGCCCAACATCTTCGACCAGGACCCTTCAATGGAAATCTCAGGCACCCGGCGCGCCAGTGTGGACGAGAACAGTGTTCTGCGGGTTACTGAAGCCTTGCAAAAAGCAGGGGTCGAAGCCAAAGGGATAACCTCCCGCGACAGTAAATTACTGGTGCGCTTCAAAAACTCGGAAGATCAGCTGCGGGCCAAGGATATGCTGGCGACTGCACTGGGCGACGACTTCAATCAGGCGCTGACGCTGGCGCCCGACCTGCCCGAATGGTTGCGTTCTCTGGGTGCTGAACCGATGTACCTGGGGCTTGATCTGCGCGGTGGTATCCATGTACTGATCGACGTGGATATGGATGCGGCCGTGCACCAGGCGGTGGAGCGCTACAGCGGTGATATTCGTGGGCTGCTGCGCAACGAGAAGGTCCGTTATCTGGGCGTGACGCGGGAAGGCGATCAGGTGATGGTCAAGTTTAAGGATGTCGCCAAGCGCGATGCGGCGGAAGACCTGATCGGCAATGAGTTCCGTAATCTGGTCATTGAACCTATCGATGAGGGTGGTACCTTCTTTGTCAAGGTCGGTCTGACCCCGAACGAGCGCAGAGAGGTTCAGAAATTCGCGCTGAGTCAAAATATCACGACCCTGCGCAACCGCGTGAATGCCTTGGGCGTGGCTGAACCACTGATCCAGCAGCAAGGCGAACGGCGCATTGTGGTGCAACTGCCAGGGGCTCAGGATCCGGCGAAATTGAAAGAGTTGCTCGGCGCCACAGCGACCCTTGAATATCGCCTTGCGGATACCGAGCACAGCGTGGATGACGCCATCAATGGGCGCGTGCCACCAGGCTCGCAACTCTATTATGAGCGTGACGGACAACCTGTGTTGCTCAAGAAACAGGTGATCGTCACCGGTGATCAGATCACTGATGCATCCTCCGGACTCGATCAGCGCTCCGGGCAGCCGGCGGTGTTTGTCAGTCTCGACGGGATAGGCGCCAAGCGGATGCGGCGTATGACTAATGAGAATGTGGGCAAGCCGATGGCGGTGGTATTCATTGAAAACCGCACCGTTACGCGGATGGTCGACGGTGAGCCGGTGAAGCGTAAGGTGAAGGTGGAGGAGGTGATCAGTATCGCCAATATCCTCGAACCCTTCGGCCGGCGTTTCCAGACCACCGGTCTGGACAGCACTGAAGAGTCCCATGATCTGGCCCTGTTACTGCGGGCCGGCGCACTGGCGGCGCCCATTGAAATCGTCGAAGAGCGCACTATCGGCCCCAGCCTGGGTCAGGACAACATCGATCAGGGATTTCAATCGGTGGTGATTGGTTTGGTCCTGGTGATGATCTTCATGGCGGTCTACTACCGGGTATTCGGGCTGGTAGCCGATCTGGCGTTGGGATGAATCTGGTGTTGATCGTCTCGATTCTCTCGCTGCTGCAGGCTACCCTGACCTTGCCTGGTATTGCCGGTATCGTGTTGACCGTGGGTATGGCGGTGGATGCCAATGTGCTGATCTTCGAACGCATCCGGGAGGAGATCAGTAACGGCAGTTCACCCCAGGCGAGTATTCAAGCCGGATATGAGAAGGCCTTCTCGACCATCATCGATGCCAACATCACTACCTTGATTGCTGCCGTGGTGCTGTTCAGTTTCGGCACCGGACCGATCAAGGGATTCGCCGTCACTCTGGCGATCGGTATCCTCACCTCCATGTTTACAGCAATCATCGGCACACGCGCGGTGATCAACCTGATCTATGGTCGTAAACGCGTGAAGAGCCTGGCTGTCTGATTGAGAGGAGTGGAACATGCAGATTTTTAAGAAAACAACGACTATTGACTTCCTGGGCGGTCGTAAGATAGCCCTTATCTTCTCCTCCGTATTGATTTTGGCGGCGCTTGCCGGGGTCATTTCACGGGGGTTGAATCTCGGTATCGATTTTACTGGCGGCACCCTGGTTGAAGTCGGATTCAACGAAGCGGTGGACCTGGCGGCGGTCAGGTCTGTACTGTCTGATAGTGGATTTGATGATGCCGTGGTACAGCACTTTGGCACTTCAAAGGACGTGCTGGTGCGTCTTGCGCCACAACAAGACATGGAGAGTGCGGTACTCAGTGACCGGGCATTTACCGCCATGGGTCAGTTGGATGCGCAGGCTGATCTGCGGCGGGTTGAATTTGTCGGACCCCAGGTGGGCGATGAGTTGACCGAAGACGGCGGTCTGGCCATGCTGTATGCCCTGATTGGTATTCTGATCTACGTCGGGCTGCGCTTCGAGTACCGGTTTGCGGTTGGTGCGGTGATTGCGCTGGTGCATGATGTGATTGTGACCATCGGTGTGTTTGCGCTGTTTCAGGTGGAGTTTGACCTGCCGGTTTTGGCAGCAGTTCTGGCGGTGATCGGTTACTCCTTGAATGACACCATCGTGGTGTACGATCGTATCCGGGAAAACTTCCGCAAAATGCGTAAAGGCACCTCGGAAGAGATCATCAACAATTCACTGAACCAAACCCTCTCGCGTACCCTGGTAACCTCCCTGACCACCTTGCTGGTGCTGTTTGCGTTGTTTATTTTTGGTGGTGAGATCATTCATGGTTTCGCGTTGGCGCTGATTGTGGGTGTAGTCATTGGCACCTACTCATCCATCTACGTTGCGAGCACTGCGATCGTGATGATGGGCATCAGCAAGGTTGATCTGATGCCGGTGCAGAAAGAGGGAGAAGGAGAAGAAGGCGAGGGGCTGGAAGAGCGGCCCTAGACCGGTACGGCCAAAACCTGCAATAGATGCATCGCTCTGCCGGCCAACGGCAGTGCATCTGGTTATGAGTTCAGTTTCAGGTCTGTTTGCTGATCGTTATTGGCTGTTCCGGGATTGGTCGAGTCAGCCATGCCGGTTTTTTTAATGCGGTTCTCCTGACAGCGACTTACCTTCTGGCAGTCTTGTTGGGCAATCTCCAGCGGCTGCAGTGCGATTGCTCCAAGTCCGCCCAGGACATTGAGCATCACAAGTTCCAAGGCCCGGTCACTCAATATTCTTTGTGTTATTTTTGCAGCCATTCGAGTTTCCCAATACAGGACAATTTGCCCGAGTCATTGGCGATAACGGAACTGGCGGTTGAATCTTGAGGTGCTCGAAGGGTTAATCCCCATAAGCTGTGAACAGAGTTCCCCGCTTGGGAATTAAGCGGACAATTTGTCGTCCAGGTGTGGTCGAATGCGGCGCAGCATGGCGTTGTGAAGCTTGAGTCCTCCGGCGATGACATTGCCGGTTTCCATATAGCGGTCACCACCGCCAATATCGGTGACTATTCCGCCCGCTTCTTTCACCAGCAGGGCGCCGGCTGCGAAATCCCACTCTGCCAGGCCAAGCTCCCAGAAGCCGTCAAGCCGTCCGGCCGCCACATAGGCGAAGTCGAGGGCCGCGGAACCCGGCCGGCGAATCCCGGCGGTGTCCTGGATGAGATCCCGCAGCATGCCCATATAATTATCCGTAAATCGGAAATCCCGATATGGAATGCCGGTTCCGAGGAGCGCGCCATCCAGGCTTTTGCGGTTCGTTACCCTGAGTTTGCGGTCATTCAGCAGGGCGCCTTCGCCCCGGCAGGAGGTGAACATCTCCTCTTTGCTCGGATCGTAGACGACACCCACTTCCATCCGGCCCTTGACTTTCAGCCCGATAGAGATGGAGAACTGAGGGAAACCATGTAGATAATTTGTTGTGCCATCGAGGGGGTCGATGATCCATTGGTACTCATTTCCGGAGTGGCGGCCACTCTCTTCCGCCAGGATGGCGTGGCTGGGAAACTTCTCGCGCAAGACATCGATAATTGCCTGTTCGGCATTTCTGTCGACCTCGGAGACAAACTCATTCTTACCCTTGTCTGTGACAGTCAGGGTATCGAGCCGGTGAGATGACCGGGTCAGCACCCGTCCGGCCTCCCGCGCAGCGCGTACAGCAATAGTTAGCATGGGATTCATGGGCGGCGAGGATACAGCAAGCCTTGATGGGGATAAAGCAGATTCTTTTGAAATCCCGTCAATCCCATCTGTCGGCGACCTACTCTCGGTGGGTCCGGATAATCAATATCAAACAGTTTTACACGATCGCCTGCTGCCGCTGTTTTCCTGAAGCCGATGCAAGAGCTGAAAATAGCGAATCACCCGCTAAGCATTTGTGTCGCTGTGGCTATTCAGTCCAACAATCGGTACTCTTCCGGCCATGTTGCTGAATGTTCGAATTGTGCTGGTGGAGACCTCTCATCCAGGGAATATCGGGGCGGTGGCCCGGGCCATGAAAAATATGTGCCTGGAACAGCTCTGTCTGGTCAATCCGCTGCGTTACCCCGATGCGGAGGCGACCGCCAGGGCTTCGGGTGCAGATGATCTGCTGGCTCGCGCCGGTGTTTTTGAGAGTCTGGATGCCGCGCTGGAAGGCTGTCGGTTGGTGATCGGCACCAGCGCCCGGCAGCGCAACGTCGCATGGCCGGTAATGTCTCCCAGGGAGTGCGGCCCAAAACTGGTCGAGGAGGCGGCTGCAGGTCCCGTGGCGCTGGTTTTCGGACGGGAAAGCTCCGGTCTCAGCAACGAGGAACTCGACCGCTGCAACTATCTGGTGCATATACCCACCAATGCCGCCTACAGTTCGCTGAATCTGGGCGCCGCCGTCCAGCTGCTGGCCTATGAAATCTACCTGGCGTGGCTGGATATGGCAGGCAGAGCGCCGATGCCTCAACGGGAAGTCGCTTCCGCCGAGCTCATGGAAGATTTCCATCGACATCTGGCCCAGGCCCTGGATGACATTGGTTTCCTCAACCCGAGGCAGCCCGATAAACTTCTGCGACGCTTGCGGAGTCTGTTTCACCGGGCGCGACCGGGTGAAGAAGAGGTCAGTATCTTGCGAGGCATCCTGAGCGCCGCTCAGGGGCGTAAATCGATGCGACGGAGTGATTCCGGCAAAAGCAACTGAGTCAGATAGAGATGAGTTGAAATAAGGCTACATGCGGTGACTGTTCAAGCTCTTTCCCGCACATGAGGGATATGAGCAAGACAGAGACTCTCAGATCACCATTTTGCATCGCCAATATCTGTGAAAAGGCTTGTCGTCACATCAAATAATCACCTGAATTCAATAAGATATATTGTCGTCTGAAGCTCATAGGCTGCTATCTTCAGGTTAAATCCACAATCTTCACAATGCTTTATTGAACCGCTAATACCCTAGTATTTTCTATGGGAATGTGGATAATCTTCTGCCCTCGAGTTCTAATCAGTAGTCCGAGTCCAAATGGCTTCAAGGGAAAGTGTTGTGCAGTCCGAATCAACGACCACTCAAAAAGCATTGAGATGGCGTGAGGATATTCAAAGTGTTTTCGAACGTGATCCGGCGGCGCGCAATACCTTTGAAATCCTGACGACCTATCCGGGTGTGCATGCGCTCCTTTTTCACCGTTTGTCCCATGGCTTATGGAATCTGGGCCTCAAATGGCTGGCCAGGTTACTGTCAACGCTGGCCAGGTTTCTGACCGGTATCGAAATTCACCCCGGAGCGCAGATTGGCCGCCGTTTTTTCATCGATCACGGTATGGGTGTGGTGATTGGCGAGACCGCGATCATAGGCGATGACTGTACCCTCTACCATGGTGTGACCCTGGGAGGCACCAGCTGGCAAAAAGGCAAACGACATCCGACTCTGGGAAATGATGTGGTAGTCGGAGCCGGGGCCAAGGTGTTAGGGCCGATAGAGATCGGGGAGGGCGCCCGAATCGGTTCAAATGCCGTGGTGGTGAAGGATGTTCCCGCCGGGGCCACGGTCGTGGGTGTGCCGGGAAGGCTGATAAATCAGCCACCCCCCGGGGATGCGCAGCATCGCGAAGCAATCGCCAAGAAGATCGGTTTCGATGCCTACGGGGCTACCAAGGATGCCCCTGACCCGGTAGCGCACGCGATCAACTGCATGCTCGATCATATGCATGTGATGGACAAGAAGATGCAGGGTATGTGTGAGGCGCTCAAGGAGCTGGGTGTGGAAGAGGAGGGGTATGCGCTCCCCGATCTGGAGTCCTGTGAGATCGTCTCGACCGCCGAAGAGCTCCAGAAGCTGGACCAGGAAGTGGTTGAAGAGGAGAAAACCTGAAAACCTGCAGGGCGGGAATACTTGACTAAAATAGTTGGGAATGTATATTAGCAACTGAAAATATTCATGGAGCCAAACGAGTGAAACTTACCACAAAAGGCCGTTACGCGGTAACCGCGATGTTGGATCTGGCACTCCACTTTGGAGAAGGCCCCATCACTTTGGCGGATATCGCCCAGCGGCAGGGAATCTCCCTCTCCTATCTCGAGCAACTCTTTTCCCGTCTGCGCAAGCGCTCCCTGGTTGCCAGCGTGCGCGGCCCGGGTGGCGGATACAGCCTGGGGCGGGATGCGGCAGAGATCTTTGTCGGTGAGGTCATCACCGCAGTTGATGAAAATATGGACACCACCCGCTGTCATGGCGCGCATAATTGTCAGAATAATGGACGCTGTCTGACCCATGATCTCTGGTCTGATCTCAGTAATCAGATCTACAACTATCTCAACAAGATCAGTCTGCAGGATCTGATGGACCGGAAAACAGTCCGTGAGGTTGCAAATCGTCAGGAAAATCAGGATGCGGATGAAATTGAGTTGGCGGAAATGAATCAGGCCACTTCCCGCGTGAGCGCCTGAGCAACGAATTATTGGAGCCATAGATGAAGTTACCGATCTATATGGATTACTCAGCCACCACTCCGGTTGATCCGCGAGTGGCTGAGTTGATGTGCAGTTACCTCACCCTGGAGGGTGAATTCGGTAATCCTGCCTCCCGTTCCCACCCGTTTGGCTGGACAGCGGATGAAGCCGTAACCAAAGCCCGCCAACAGGTTGCGGATCTGGTGAATGCCGATCCGAAGGAGATTGTCTGGACCTCGGGCGCTACCGAATCGGACAATCTGGCAATCAAGGGTGTGGCTCACTTCTATCAGAAGAAGGGCAAACACATTGTGACCTGTAAAACCGAGCATAAGGCGGTGCTCGATACCTGCCGAAATCTGGAGCGGGAGGGTTTTGAAGTTACCTATCTAGATCCTGAACCCAGTGGTCTGATCGATCATGCCAAGCTCGAAAAGGCGCTGCGCGATGACACCATCCTGGTCTCCATCATGCATGTCAATAATGAAGTCGGCGTGATTCAGGATATTGGTGCAATCGGTGAGCTGACCCGGTCGCGGAAGATTCTGCTGCATGTGGATGCAGCTCAGAGCGCCGGCAAGGTGCCGATCGATCTGGATGCGCTGAAGGTGGATCTGATGTCCTTTTCGGCACACAAGATCTACGGACCGAAAGGCATAGGCGCACTCTATGTCAGGCGTAAGCCCAGGGTGCGCCTGGAGGCCCAGATGCATGGCGGGGGGCATGAGCGCGGCATGCGTTCCGGAACCCTGGCCACCCATCAAATTGTCGGCATGGGAGAGGCCTTCCGCATTGCCGGCGAGGAGATGGCGAGTGAGAATGAGCGCGTGCTTGGCCTGCGCAAGCGTTTGTGGGACGGTCTCAAGGACATGGAAGAGGTCTATCTCAACGGCGACGAGGATCAGCGGATTGCCGGCAACCTGAATGTGAGTTTTGCCTATGTGGAGGGTGAGTCTCTGATCATGGCGCTGAAAGACCTGGCGGTCTCTTCCGGTTCCGCCTGTACCTCCGCGAGTCTGGAGCCCAGTTATGTGCTGCGGGCGCTGGGACGCGAGGATGAGTTGGCGCACAGCTCCCTGCGCTTCACCTTTGGACGTTTTTCCACTCAGGAAGAGGTCGACTATGCGATCAACAAGATACGCAACGAGGTGACCCGTCTGCGTGAATTGTCTCCGCTCTGGGAGATGTTCAAGGACGGTATCGATCTAAAATCAATCCAGTGGGCGGCACACTAGGACCGGGCATCACAGTTCGAGTTCCGCAGCGCGGCGAGGCATTGAAAGCTGTGCGGCGGCGTAACTACTAAGTTTTAAGAGGTAAATGATATGGCATACAGCGAAAAGGTCCTCGACCACTATGAGAACCCCCGCAACGTGGGCGCCTTTGATAAAGATGACAAGAGTGTCGGCACCGGAATGGTTGGAGCGCCGGCCTGTGGCGATGTGATGCGTCTGCAGATCAAGGTCAATGACGCGGGCGTGATAGAAGATGCGCGATTCAAGACCTATGGTTGTGGTTCTGCCATTGCCTCAAGCAGCCTGTTGACCGAATGGGTCAAGGGCAAGACCCTGGAAGAGGCGCAGCAGATCAAAAACTCCGAGATCGCGGAAGAGCTGGCGTTGCCTCCAGTCAAGGTCCACTGCTCCGTGTTGGCGGAAGACGCGATTAAGGCGGCAATCAAAGATTTTGCGGGTAAAAAGCAAGCTTAGTCGGTAGGATTGCCGGCTTGCTCGGCCCGAGGAGGAGTATCCATATGGCGATTACAATGACCGAAGCGGCGGCGCGTCACGTACAGCAGTTTCTCGAAAATCGAGGCAAGGGTGTCGGTATCCGCCTGGGTGTGCGCACCTCCGGGTGTTCGGGGATGGCCTACGAAATGGAATTTGCCGACGAGGTCGGCGAAGAAGATCTGGTGTTTGAGGACCGCGGCGTTAAAGTGGTGATCGATCCCAAGAGCCTGGTCTACCTGGATGGCACGGAAGTCGATTATTCCAGAGAAGGCCTCAATGAAGGTTTTAAATTCAACAACCCCAACGTCAAAAACGAATGCGGCTGTGGCGAGAGCTTCGTGGTCTGACGGGTCCGTAATTCATTCTCTCTAACCCATGATCTGCGGCCGCCGCCAGGGCGGCCGCTTTTTCGATATGCTGGATTTCTCGAAAAACTATTTTGAACTGTTTGGCCTGCCGGTCAGTTTTATCGTGGATAGCGATTCACTGGCTGAACGCTATCGTGAACTGCAGCGCGTGATTCATCCGGATCGTTACGCCAATGCCTCGGAGCAGGAGAGACGCCTCTCCTTGCAGGGTGCTGCGCGCATCAATGAAGCCTTCGAAACCCTCAAAGATCCTATCGCCCGGGGCAGTTATCTGCTGACCCTGCATGGGATTGAAATGGATGCACAGCGAGAGACGACGCACGATATGGCGTTTCTCATGGAACAGATGGAGCTGCGCGATGAACTCGCGGAAATACGTGACCAGGCAGATCCATATGAGGCCGTTTTAGACCTGGGGTCACGCATCAACAAGCAGATAAAGACTCTGGTTGGACAAATGGCGCTGCACTTCGAAGCCGCTACACCAGAGCAGTTGGAGGAGGCGCGGGAGATACTGCGCAAGATGCGTTTCCTGGAGAAGCTGCGGACTGAGGTGGAATTGGTGGAGGCGGAACTGGAAGATGAGCTCACTTAGGGAGGTTCTGATAATCCCAAGGATGGATTTAAGCAGAGCCTCCTTAGGTTAGGCAATAATACTGCTAACCGCACTCGACCGCTCCCTTCTGATTGTAAAGACTTGATATACTGCTGGTTCGTTTCGATATCTTTGTTCACCCAATGGTTGAATTACGTCAACCCGTCCAAGAGCGATTATTAGGAATATGGCACTAATGCAGATTGCCGAGCCTGGTCAGGCTCAGGCGCCTCATCAACACAAACTGGCAGCCGGTATCGATCTGGGCACCACCAACTCACTGGTGGCGAGTGTGCGCAGCGGCGCGGCGGCCACCCTGCCGGATGGCGAAGGCCGCCATCTGCTGCCTTCCGTGGTGCGTTATACAGGCCAGGGTATTGAGGTGGGCTACGCTGCCAAGTCGGTTGCGGCAGAAGACCCATTGAACACCATAGCATCAGCAAAACGACTGATCGGGCGTGGTGTGGAAGAGATCAAGACCCTGGGCAGCCGGCTGCCGTATGAGTTTCTTGAAGCGGCGGGCAGTGTGCCCCGCATCCAGACTGTGGCTGGTCCGGTCACGCCGGTGGAGGTTTCCGCTGAGATTCTCAGGGTGCTCGCGAAACGGGCGGAAGAGACCCTGGGAGGCGATCTGACAGGCGTCGTTATCACGGTCCCCGCCTATTTTGACGATGCCCAGCGCCAGGCTACCAAGGATGCCGCGAAACTGGCCGGACTGCATGTGTTCAGACTGCTGAATGAGCCAACCGCCGCCGCGGTGGCCTATGGCCTGGACAAGGGCGCTGAAGGCATACATGCCATCTATGACCTGGGAGGAGGGACCTTCGACGTCTCCATCCTGCGACTGCACAAAGGCGTCTTCGAGGTTATGGCCACCGGTGGTGACTCCGCCCTGGGTGGCGACGATTTTGACCGCGAGATCGCGCAATGGATCATGCAGCAGGCAGGTATTCGGGACGATGCCGATCATGCCCAGATGCGCCGTCTGATGCGGGATGCCTGCACCGCCAAAGAGGCGCTGAGTGATGCCGAAAGCACCGCTATGCGGATCGAACTGGCGGATGGGACCCATTGGGAAGGCAGTCTCGATCGCGCCCAGTTCAATGCCCTGATCGATCCCCTGATCAAGAAGACCCTGCTTGCCTGCCGCCGCGCCATGCGGGATGCGCGAGTCGATCCCGAACAGGTGCAGGAGGTCGTCATGGTGGGTGGTTCCACCCGGGTGCCCAGGGTCAGGGAAAAGGTCGGCGAGCTGTTCGGCTCCGAGCCGCTGGTGGATATCGATCCCGACCGCGTAGTCGCGGCGGGTGCCGCCATCCAGGCGGATATTCTGGCCGGCAACAAGCCGGATGACGAGATGCTGTTGCTGGATGTGATTCCCCTCTCCCTGGGGATAGAGACCATGGGCGGCCTGACGGAAAAACTGATCAGCCGCAACACCACCATCCCGGTGGCGCGGGCCCAGGAATTCACCACCTTCAAGGATGGACAGACTGCGATGGCGGTCCATGTGGTGCAGGGTGAGCGGGAGCTGGTCACCGATTGCCGTTCCCTGGCCCGCTTCGAGCTGCGGGGGATTCCACCGATGGTGGCCGGTGCAGCGCGTATTCGAGTCACCTTTGCGGTGGATGCCGACGGATTGTTGAGCGTTTCCGCCGTGGAACAGAGTAGTGGAGTGCAGGCCAGCATCGAGGTGAAGCCAGCCTATGGTTTGACTGACAGCGAGGTTGAAACCATGCTGCGGGAATCCATACTGCATGCGCAGGATGACAAGCAGGCGCGCAGCCTGCGGGAGCAGCAGGTGGAGGCGGATCGGGTTATCGAGGCGCTGGAGGCTGCTCTCACGGCGGATGGCGATCGCCTGTTGAATGCGGCAGAGCGGGAGCAGGTTGAGGCGGCTTTGAACGGCCTGCGTGCGGTTGCCCGGTCGGATGATGGCAAGCAGATTAAAACCGGTATCGAAGCCTTGGAAAAGGCCTGTGGTTTCTATGTCGAGCGGCGCATGAACCAGAGCATCCAGGCGGCCATGTCGGGCCATAACGTAAGTGAATTTGAGTGAAGTAAAGATGCCACAATTGATTTTCCTGCCCCATGAAGAGATTTGCCCGGAAGGCGCTGCATTTGATGTCGAACCGGGAACCACCATTTGTGATGCGGCTCAGCTGCATGGCGTCGAAATCGAGCACGCCTGCGAAAAATCCTGCGCCTGCACCACCTGCCATGTGATCATCCGCGAAGGTTTCGACTCTCTGACAGAGGCGGAGGAGGCGGAAGAGGATCTGCTCGACAAGGCCTGGGGGCTGGAGCCGGAATCCCGCCTCAGCTGCCAAGCTGTGGTGGGTGATGAGGATCTGGTGATCGAGATCCCCAAATACACCATCAATATGGTTTCGGAGCACCATTAACCCGGGTGGTCGGGCGGGGGATTCGGGGTGTGCGCGACCCGGCAACTGCTACCGCCAGTTTCCACAGCGTCCTCAGCAGATTCCGCCGCTAACAAAGCTTAAGCATCTATGGAGTAGCTTGGATTGCGTCCTCAGAAATCCTGATCGGTCAGCGCGCCAGCAGCGTCGCAATCGACGCCAGCAGGGCGTGGAAATCTATGGGTTTCTCCAGGTAGAGATCGATATCATGTGCCGCCGCGGTTGCGGCGGACACCGCCTCGCTGTAGCCGCTGCATAGGATCACCAGCAGCGTGGGGCGTTGGGTTCTGATGGCGGATGCCAGTTCGATCCCGGTCATGTCCGGCATGGTTTGGTCAGTAATCAACAGCTCAATGTCCGTCGTGGAATCCATGAGCAGCTCCATGGCGCTCAGACTGTCCGTGATCATCACCGGACGATAACCGTTAAGCCTTATTATTTCAGATAGGAAATCAGCCAGCGCGGGCTCGTCATCGACTACCATGATAGCTTGCCCGTCACCGCCAGGCAGGGCTGTACGGGGCTTGTCATCACTCTCCTGGATCTCGCTAGTGAGGCGGCGCGGCAGCAGAATGCAAAAGCAGGCGCCGTTGCCGGGCTGCGTCTCGAGCATGATGTGGCCCTTTGCTTTCCTGACGATCCCGTGCACCACCGAATGCCCCATCCCGGTGCCCTTATCGACGTCTTTGGTGAAGAAGGGGTCGAATATCTTGTACAGGGTTTGCTGATCCATGCCGTGACCCGAGTCGCGGACCGACAGTTCAAGCCAGTCGCCGCTCACTTGTTTCTGGCAGGCGCTGCACTCCTGATGATCGATGCTCACATTGCCCAGGCGAATCCTCAGCTGGCCCTTGCCTGACATCGCATCACGGGCGTTTACGCACAGGTTCATGAGCACCTGATGAAACTGGACCGGATCGATCTCCTTCATGTACGGATCGGCGCCGATTTCCAGATCGATAAGGATGCTGGACGGGAGTACCGAACTCAGCATCTTCACCGCCTCCTTGACCAATGGTCTGACATCGAGTGGTGTATTTTGCTGTTCCGGATGGCTGCGGGCAAAAGTGAGCATCTGGGCCACCAGGTTGGCGCCGCGCCGTGCTGCGATCTCGATCTGGCCGAGATACTCATTTGTCTTTTCCCCGGGCAGCTGACTGCCTCTATCCAGCGCCAGTTGGGTGAAGCTGAGAACGCTGGCGAGCATATTGTTGAAATCGTGGGCGATCCCGCCGGTCAGCTGGCCCAACGCTTCGATCTTGCGGGCTTGCTGCAGCTCTCTTTCGAGGCGTGTGCGCTCGGTAGTGTCCTCGGTAAAGATGACGATGCCGCCCACTTCGCCAGCGGTGCTGTACCAGGGTCGTATCTCCCCGCGCAACGCTTGAATGGCGCCGTCCTCTGTCGCTCAAATCTGTCTTCATCGTTACGCACGACCTCGCCCTGCAGCCCCTGTCGATGAACGGCTTTCCTGTGCTCCGATATCTCTGGAAAGATCTCGTAGTGGGATTGCCCGATGATGTTTCTGCCTTCAAGTCCATAATCCGTCAGCCAGCGCTGGCTGACGGCGAGGTAGTGCATCTCGTGATCGAACATGGCGAGGGCAGCCGGCGCATGTTCGATAAACAGACGCAGTCTGTCCTCGCTTACGAGCAACGCCACTTCGGTCTGCTTGCGCTGGGTGATGTTTTCCGCGATGCCGGCCTGGCGGATCACTTCACCCTGCTGGTTGCGGATGGAAAATCCACGGTTGTGAATCCAGTGGGTCTCTCCAGCCGGAAGGATGATCCGGTATTCGAGATTGTAATCCTCCGCTGAACCACCGGACATGAGCTTGCTTAAGGCAGACTGTAACGCGGGATGATCGTCTGGGTGCACCGTGTCCATGAAAGCATCCGGGTTTTACTGGAGCGCCTCCATACTCTGGCCCCACACGACTTCGAATTTCGGGCTGACATAGAGCTGCCGGGCGCCATCCGCGGAGCGTATCCAAACCACCGACTGTGCATTTTCAGTAAATTCCCGAAAGCGTTCCTCGCTGGCGCGCAGCTCCTCCTCCGCCCGCTTGCGCCGGTTGATGTCCTGCAGGGTGCCGAAGAAGCGCAGCGGATGGCCCTGTGGGTCGAATTCACACTCGAAACTAATCTCTACCCAGCGCTCCTCTCCACCCGGCCGGACCAGCCGGTACTGCAGCTTCTCCAACGCCTGATTCGGGGTGATGGCAAGCATCTTCCGGAAATAGGCCTCATGCAGCGGCCTGTCCAGGGGGTGGATCCAGGACATGAGAAGGTCATAACTCAGCTTGGGGTGATGCGTGCGGCCAAAGATGCGGTAGAGCTGCTCGGACCACGCGATATGCCCGTCCGCCACCCGGTAGGACCAGTTACCGATCTTGGCGATGCGCTGGGCGCGGGCCAGATCAACAGCGATTTCTTTTAGCTTCTGCTCCGTCAGCAGACGCTGGCTGATGTCCTGAATGGTCCCCGCAGATTGCAGCGGCGCGCCATCGTCGGCATAAACAGAGCAGCCGCGCATGTGAATATGCTTGATCCTGCCGTCGCTGAAGCGCAGGCGGTGAACTCTATCGTACGGCAGGTGATAGTTCAGTGACTCGCTGTACGCCTGGTCGACGCTGTCACGGTATCAGGATGCACCAGCTCGAGAAAGGCTTCATAGGAAGCATCGAATGCTCAGGAGCGATCTCGAAGATATTGCAGGTCTCTTCCGACCACCAGAACTTGTAGGTTTTCAGGTCCAGCCCCCAACTGCCGATATGCGCCAGGCGTTGTGACTCTGCCAGACGCGTCTCAGACTTTCTGAGTTTCCGCTCCGCCAGGAGTTCGCTGCGTACTGCCTCCAGTTCCTGTTCCGCGTCCGCAGGTTTTCCCACAACTTCTCCACTTGGTGGTCATAGAGTTGCTTGACGATATCGTGGTGCGTCACCAGCCCTGCGATGCTACCCTGTTCATCCAGCACCACAAGATGGCGGAGGCGGGCCTGGTCCATGATCTGCATGGCCTCGGGCAGCGGCGTGTCGATGGCGACGCTGTGTACCGGGTGGCTCATCGCAGCCGCCAGGGGGCGGGATGCAATGGCCTCTGCCATCGCTGCCTGCCGCACCAGATCGCGTTCGGTAATAATCCACACCGGACGGCCTGCGTCTTCCACCACAATGCAGGAGATGCGTTGGTGTGCCATCAGCCGGACAGCATCCTCTACAGTGGCGTCCTCCGGCAGGGTGAGCACATTGCGCGTCATCAACGCGCTCACTTCCTTTAAGCGCACCAGAAATTCGCCGCCCAGGTGTTCCAGGAAGTTGCCTTCGGTGACGAGCCCCGCCAGATTGCACGAATCGTCTGGGATGATCAGGTGACGCATCCGCTGTTCACTGATGAGGTGATAACCGGCCTCGTAATCCATCCCTGCCGGGGCAGTGAGGTGCGGTTTACCCATCACCTCACCTATCTCGACGGTATTGGGATTTTGCTGGCGATGGGCGAACAGTACCGCGTCCCGTTAGGTGAATATTCCGATGGGAACCTGTTCTTCTGTCACCACCAGTGAACTGAGTCGCTGTTCGCGCATCCGGGTCAGGGCATCGCTTACCCGTTCACCTGGTCCAATGGTGGCGACGGGATAGCTGAGAATGTCTGCAAGGCGTAGCTATTTCTGCATGATTCCTGGGGCAATAAAGAAGAAATTGACGGGTTTAGCCTGGATCGTTTGCTTTTATTGATTAGCTTTTCAGTCTGAAATCTGTGCGGCTCACACCAGGCCGCATCTCCAATGAGGACAATATGATCAGCTGCGCTTAGATTTTACATGCGTGCAAGTATAGTCTGAGCCGGGCATTTTGATCACACCGGGATCCCGCTGGAGCTTCTGATCCTTGTCAGACCAACTCCTGAACGACTGCAATTGACAGCCTTCCCAACCGCGGCGGAAATGTCTCAAACAGAATTATTTTCATAAAGAAATCCTAAAGTGTGACGCTATTACGCCTGAGGGGCAGTGCACAGGAGCAGTGGTCGACCCATGTGCTGAACCAGATGGAGCCTGGTCCACGACAGCAGCTCGGATTTTCTGTGATATACCCCGGAGTATTCGGTGCGGCTTGTGCAGTCCGCTATACAATATTTTATCGAAGGGTGTCTGATTTGTTTTCTGGGTGGAGAAGGACAAAAAACAGGGATAAGGCGGGCATCGCCTTGACTGCTGATGGCATCGCTTATGCGGGATTGACCGTGCGTGGTCAGCAACCGGTATTACAGAGTTGTGGTTTTACTTCTGCCCCGCAGCATGCCCTGCTGAACCAGCTGGATACAGTTTCGCAAGATCAGGGATTCAAGAATTGTCAGTGGGGAGTATGCCTCGACAGCAGCCGCTTCAATCTGTCATTGATCGAGACACCCTCCGTGGGAAAAGATGAGTTGCTTCAGGCCTTGACCTGGAAGGTTAAGGATCTCATCGATTTCCCACTGGACGAACTGGTGATGGATTATGTGGATGTGCCTCCCACTAAATCTGGGAGTGAGATGGTTTATGCAGTCACCAGCCGGGAAGCGTCCATTCAACAGATTGTCGACCACACCCTTGCGGTTGAGGGCCTATTGGAAAGAATCAATATACCCGCGTTTGCGTTGCAGAATATTGTCAGTTGTCTGCCGCAGACGGAACAGGGGATTGCGCTGCTCAATCTCACTCAGCGAGACAGTCTGCTGACCCTGAGCAGGGGTGAGAAGCTCTATCTGTCGCGGGGAGTCGATGCCAGAAGTACGGACCTGAGAGAGAGGCAGGCAACTCTGAATGGTTCCCTGGACTTCACCCTGTTCGATAATCTGTTGCTGGATATTCAACGTTCTCTCGATTACTACGACAGTTTTTTTGCCGATCCACCTATCCGGCATCTCGTGGTAACCGCAGCTGACCATGCCTACGATGATTTGATCGAATACCTGGATCAGAATCTGACCATCGAAGTACGCAGCCTTTCACTGGAGGAGCTTATTACTCCCGCCGAGCAACTGGCACTGGAACCTGAGTATATAGGCGAACTGATGCTGGCGGTGGGCGCGGTGCTCTGTCCAATGGATCTCGACGCATGAAGTACCGGTTAAATCTGTACACCGGTCGTTTCCGTCCGAAACATCTGCTGCTTGAGCGCCGCGCACTGATCGGTTGCGTGGGTTTGGTCGTGTTGATGGTGATTGTCAGCGGAGTTTGGCTGGGCCGGATCAATCTGACATTGGCCGAAGAACACCGCGTCGTCACGACCAGACAGGCGGAGCTGGAAGCACGCATGCTGGGACTCTCCGGCAGCATGGAGGGCCGCTCGGAGAATGGCGACCTGTTGAACAGTGTTGCCGGGGAGCAGCGGGTGGTGAGGGGTAAACGCGCGTTGATCAAGCAACTGGCCGACCGGCTGCTGCTGGCTGACGTGCACTTCTCCCGCTATATGCGCGGCTTGTCCAAAAGCCATGTGAAAGGGCTCTGGCTGACCCGGGTGCGGGCTGACGGGAGCAATCTGATCCTGGATGGCAGCAGCCTCTCTGAAGATCTCCTGCCTCAGTGGATACAGCAACTCTCGACCCAGGCAGACTTTCATGGCAAGCACTTCGGCCTGCTGGAGTTATCGCGGCAGAAGGATGCGGCGACACCGCAACTTGATTTTCATCTGAGCACCCAGCTGACACGGGAAGAGAAGGGGAATGGATAGGATCAATCATTGGTTTGAACAGTTTGAAGGCCGCAGCCTGCGTGAGCGCATGCTGCTGTTGACGGCTGTGCTGGGAGTTCTGCTGTTTCTCGGGTTTGAGTTTTGGCTGGCTCCCCAGTTGAATGCTCAGCATAACTGGCGGGAAAAGATCAGTAAGGCAGAGCAGCAGACGGAGCAATTCTCTGTGCAGGTCGCCAAACTGGAGGCCTTGATGCAGCAGGACCCGAACCGGGAGAGTCGCAAGCGCCTGGCGCAGGTGAAGATGGAATCGTCTGAACTGGATGTTCAACTGCGGCAGCAACAGCAGACATTGATCAGTCCGCAGATGATGACCCGTGTGCTGGAAGACGTACTGCGTGATCTACCCCTGAAGCTGGTGAAACTGCTTAAACTTCCACCCGAAATTGAGATCGACAGCGATATCGAGGGCGTGCCCAGGGTTTACCGGCACGGCCTGCATCTGGAGCTCGAAGGCAGCTATGGCGATACCCTAGACTACCTGGAGCGGCTGGAAAAACTCCCCTGGCGTTTTGCCTGGGAGGCCCTGGATATCAGTATGAAGCAGTATCCCCAGGCGACTGTCATCCTGAATCTTTATACCTTGAGTTTTGATGAGGTATGGCTCGGTGTATAGGCAAATTGCCGGCTGCCTGTTGCTGACGACCCTATCACGCCCGGTGCTGTCCGGTCCTGATCCCATGCAGCCGGCTACGCTTCACGCTGCATCCAACACAACGGAGCAGGTCATCGACAGCTCCCGCTGGCGACTCAATCTGATTCGTCAGACAGGGAATGAGCGGGTGGCGTTGCTGAATGGGAGACTGGTCAATGTGGGTGGCCGGGTGGACGGTGCCCTGGTAACCGAGATTGGCGCACACCAGGTCACTCTCAGATTGCCCGATCAGCGATCCATCAACCTTACATTGCCGAGCGCTCAATTGAGGCGCAACAGAAAGTGATGCAGCACGATACCAGAACAATGGGTTTACCTAACAGCGGATTCAGCCTTCTGGGGTTCTTGCTGCTGGCCGTTTTGCAGGGTTGCAGCAGTATGCCTGAGCAAAGCCATGGATTGACTGAGACTCCCACGCTTGAGGCGATAGACACCAGCCTGGAACAGCAGCAGAGCCTCAGTTCTCCCACGCCACCGACCCCATCACCGGCGGTCAGGGCGGCGCTGTTGTCACAACTGGAGCCGCTGCAGTCACCGACTGCTGAAGAGCGGTTCGATATCGCCGTTGAAGATGCGCCGGCCGCCGCCTTCTTCATGAGCCTGGTGGCGGATTCTGAAATCAACATGGTGGTACATCCATCAGTCACCGGGACAGTGAGCCTGAAACTGAAAAACGTGACCGTGGATGAGGCGATGCGGCTGGTGCGCCAGGCCTATGGCTACGAATATGAGAAAACCAGACTCGGTTATGTGGTGCTGCCGCAGCGGATGCAGTCACAAATCTTCCATGTCAGCTATCTGAATGTGCAACGGCATGGCGAATCGGAAACCCGGGTCAGCTCCGGGCAGGCCACCCAGGTTGGCGGCAATGGATCTGACGCAAAGAATAAATCAACGAGAGGCGGTACAGACGATCGTTCCAGTATTATCGGCAGCAGGATAAAGACCAGCACCGATGCGAATTTCTGGCAGGAACTTCGGCAATCCATCACCACGCTGATCGGATCAGAAGACGAACGCAGTGTGGTGATTATGCCGCATGCCGGTCTGGTGATCGTGCGCGCCATGCCATCGGAAATCCGTGAGGTGGCTGACTTTATTGATCAGGCAGAGTTGAGTGTGCATCGTCAGGTGATACTGGAAGCCAAGATTATCGAGGTGGAACTGAACGATGGTTTTCAGGCGGGCATCAATTGGGCTGCGCTGGCCCGCCACAACGACAACACTTTGACCATTGGACAGACCGGTGGAGGCAGTGTCTTCGATGAAGGGCAGTCACTGCTGGCGAATACCCTGGGTAATCTCAATCCATTGAATCCAACCCCGGTGGAGGGCGCTTTGACCTCAGGTTTCGGCGGCGTGTTCTCCATGGTCTTCAACGGCAGTGACTTCAACGCCTTCATCGAGCTGATGAAGTCTCAGGGTGATGTGCAGGTGCTCTCCAGTCCCAGGGTCTCCACGGTGAATAACCAGAAGGCCGTCATCAAGGTGGGCACCGATGAGTATTTTATTACCGACATCCAGTCCGAGAATCAGACCGGCAATACCACAGATTCCACCAGTGTCGATATCGAACTGACACCCTTTTTCTCAGGTATCGCGCTGGATGTCACGCCGCAGATCGACAAAAATCAGGAGGTGATTCTGCATATTCATCCCACCATCAGTGAGGTAGTGGATCAGACCAAACAGTTCACCGTGAATGGAAAATCGCAAGAGCTGCCATTGGCGTTTTCCAAGGTGCGTGAGTCTGACAGCATTGTACGCGCCAGCAGTGGTCAACTGGTGGTCATCGGTGGTTTGATGGAGGACATCAAGCGAAATCTTAAAGCGGCGGCCCCTGGCCTGGGAGATATCCCGCTGCTGGGCAATCTTTTCAAACACCGCAAGGAGAGCAGTAAGAAAACCGAATTGGTAATCCTGTTGCGCCCGGTAGTGGTGCAGAACCAGCAGAACTGGAGCAGGGATATGGGAGATGTCCGCAATCGCATCCAAGGGATGCGTCAACCTCAGCAATAGCTGTCAGCTCGATGTATCAAGAGTTTTTCAGTCTGAAAGAACCCCCTTTCAGTATCACTCCGGATACCGATTTCTTTTATGCCTACAGAAGTCATCAGGAGGCGTTCAACACCTTGCTGGTGGCGCTGCGCTCAGGCGAGGGGTTTATAAAAATCAGTGGGGAGGTGGGTACGGGTAAGACCCTGCTGTGCCGCAAACTGTTGAATTCACTCGATGCTCACTATGTCACCGCCTGGCTGCCAAATCCACAACTGGACGACAAGGCGTTGCGTCATGCTGTGGCCGAAGAGTTGGGTTTACGGTTGCCAGGAGATATTGGCCAGCATCGCCTGCTCAAACTACTGCATGCTCACCTGATAAAACTCCATGCTGATGGGAAGCGTGGTGTGCTGTTGATCGACGAGGCCCAGGCACTGCCGGAAGCGAGTCTGGAAGCGGTTCGGTTGCTGACCAATCTTGAAACCCGTAAATGCAAGTTGCTGCAAGTAGTGCTGTTGGGGCAGCCGGAACTCGACAGAATGTTGGAGCGCCCAGCTATCCGCCAGCTCAAGCAACGCATCACTTTCTCTTACAAGCTCAGCCCGCTGGATCGAGAGGGGATGCAGGACTATATCCTGCACCGCCTGCGCATGGCGGGTTATAACGGCCCGCCAATGTTCAGCAGAGGCGCGCTGAAGGCGCTCTACCGGGCGAGTGGCGGTGTGCCCAGGCTGATCAATATCCTGTGTCACAAAACCATGATGCTCGCTTATGGCAAAGGGCAGCGACAGATTACCCGGCGTCTGGCGCTGGGCGCGATCCGCGATACCGAAGGCGTGAGACAGCCATGGCCTGCATGGGGCTTGAGACTCATGAGCCTGGTGGGTGTCAGTGCTACATGCCTGCTCACCGGCAGCTATTTCTGGATCTGGTGAGATGAGCGTGATCAATGACATGCTGAACGACCTTGAACAGCGTCAGCACCAACCGCATCCAGCGCCGGCCAACAGTGATTACCAGCCTCTCAATGGTGTCGCTCCTGGTGTCGATAGAGGCAGATATGTCTGGTGGTTGATGGGATTGCCGGTGGTGGCTGTCTGCGCCTGGTTTGCCTGGCAGCCACTGATGTCGCTTGTGACCGACTCCCATGCGGTGCCCGCCCCGGTTGTTTCATTACCAGAAAACACCACAGTAATTGAGCCGGTAGTGTCTGACTTGCCGTTAAAGAATGAGCCGCCTGCTCCCGGTGAACCTGAGCCTGCTCAGGTCGTGCAGGAAGTTTTTCCACCAGCCGCCAGACTCAGCCGGATTGTGCTGGGGGAGCATGGCGGGATAGTCGGCGTGGACATGGCGTTCAGTCAGCCACTGGCTGCGCCGCTGTTGCAGTATCGAAAAGGCGATCGAATCTGGATGCGCCTGTTTGCTGCTAGTGAATCCAACATTGAGCTGCCTGAACTGCCTGAACATGGGCTCATAAAGAGCTGGCAGTCCTATCTTGAAGATGGTTATCAGATAATCACCCTGGGGGTCGAGCCGTCAGTCGACGCAGACCTCTTTCAGTTGAGTGCGCAAGAGTGGCGTTTGAATCTGCAGGCAGAGTCGGTGGAACTCAAGGACCCGCCGGAAGTGGTGGATGAAATCCATCAGGTCAGTGAACCGGCAGTCAAGCAATCTCTACCGAAACGGGAACAACAGAAGTCGCAGCAATCGTCTGAGCCGTTCGTGAAGCCCTCAAAGCACCGCGTCAAGACTGCCGAGGCGGCGCTGGCGAACGGCAAGCCTGCAAAAGCCGAGACTCTCCTCAAGGAAGTGCTGACGCTGCAACCCGATCATCTGGCGGCGAGTCAACTGCTCGGCCGTCTCTATCTGGAAGACGGCCGGTTGGAGCTTGCCGAATCAGTCACTTTATCCGCCCTGCAGCAGCATCCCGATCAGGCGGAACTGATCAGCTATTTTACCCGTAGCCTGCTCGGCCAGCAGCGTCTGTCTGAAGCAGGAGAGTATCTGGTTCGGGCCATGCATGAGGGCTATGCGCCGCATCAGGGCCTGATGGCGGTGATCCGGCAACGGCAAGGAGAACACAGTGAAGCGAGTCGTTATTACAAACTGGCATTGCAATCCAGACCCAATGAGGCGACCTGGCTCACAGGGCTGGGAATCTCTCAGGAACATCTGAATGAGCGGGCGGCCGCCAGGCAGGCCTATCAGCGTTCGCTGGCTTCTGGAAGACTCAGTGTTGCCTTGCGTGGCTTTGTGGAAGAACGGCTGGAAAGATTGAATAAATACTAACAGCCCGCGTTTCTCACAAGGCGGATCCAGAAACAGTGATATTCAACATGTGATTACAAGGAATATTCGATTGACGAACCATATGCAACTTGTCCTGTTCGGTTATTCGACCAAACTGCCTTGCCAGCTTGAACGAAAACCCCGAACCCTGGTGAGAAGCGCGGGCTAGATTATGGCGATACCACACAAAAAAATCCGCCTCGGCGACCTGTTGGTCGAAAGTGGCGAGATTTCGGGTGAACAGCTCCAGCTTGCCCTTCAGGAGCAGAAAAGGGGCGGCAGGAAGCTGGGCGCGACACTGATTGATCTGGGGTATGTTTCGGAAGAGCGGTTGCTGGATATACTCGCCAAACAACTCAAGATTCCCCTCATCGATCTGACTCACTATGCATATGATGTCGAGGTCCTGCGCCGGCTGCCGGAGACCCAGGCGCGGCGTTATCGGGCTATCCTGCTGCAGGACAAAGGAGACGAAGCGCTGATCGGAATGGCAGATCCGACCGACCTGTTCGGCTTCGACCAGATTGCACGGCAACTGGGTAAGCGCGTCAATCAGGCGATTGTGCGGGAAGCGCAGATGTTGACAACCTTCGATCAGGTCTACCGCCGTACGCAGGAGATCACCCATCTGGCGGAGGAACTGGGTCAGGAACTATCGGAGGACGCATTTGATGTTTCCCAGCTCACCGCGGGAGATGATCAGCTCAATGCGCCAGTGGTCAAACTGCTGCAGTCTCTGTTTGAGGATGCGGTGCAGATGAACGCCTCGGACATCCATATCGAACCGGACGAGACGGTGCTGCGCATCCGGCAACGTATCGACGGTGTACTGCATGAGCAGGTGATGAAAGAGCGGCATATCGCTTCAGCCGTCATATCCCGCTTGAAACTGATGGCGAACCTGGATATCTCGGAGCGACGCCTGCCGCAGGATGGGCGCTTCAATATCAAGGTGAAAAGCCATGCCATCGATGTGCGGCTCTCTACCATGCCGACGCAGAATGGCGAGTCCGTGGTGATGCGGCTGCTGGATCAGAGCAGCGGCATCATCGATCTGGATCATCTGGGCATGCCGGAGAAATTGAAGCATCGCTTCCGCACCATGCTGAAAAATCCGCATGGTCTGATCCTGGTTACCGGACCCACCGGCAGTGGTAAAACCACCACACTGTATGCCGCCTTGAATGAGCTCAACCGGCCGCAGAAAAAGATCATCACGGTGGAAGATCCGGTGGAATATCGTCTGCCACGCATCAATCAGGTACAGATCAATCCCAAGATCAAACTAACTTTCGCCAGTGTGCTGAGGACTGCGCTGCGTCAGGACCCGGATATCGTGCTGATTGGTGAGATGCGTGACTTTGAAACCATTGAGATCTGCCTCAGATCCGCCATGACAGGCCATCTGGTGCTCTCGACCCTGCATACCAATGATGCAGTCAGCACGGCGGACCGTATGCTGGATATGGGGGCGGAGGGTTATCTGATCGCAGCGGCATTGCGGGTAGTGATCTCGCAGCGTCTGGTGCGCCGCATCTGCAACAGTTGCAAAAGTGAATATACTCCCGATATTCAGCAGCGTAGTTGGCTCGCTTCCAAGCAACAGGATGTCAGTCAGTTACGTTTTCAACAGGGCACAGGCTGTCCACACTGTAACAATACCGGTTACAGCGGCAGACTTGGCGTATATGAATACATGGAGCCCAGCGAGGCCATGCTGGCGGAACTGCGCAAGGGTGACGCTGCCGGTTTTGCGATGGCGGCGAGAACCAACCCAGCCTTCCACAGTCTGCTTGAAAGCGCCATGGATTATGCTATCCAGGGTGAGACCAGTCTCGAGGAGGTGATGAGGATATCCGGAGAGACGGAAGAGAGTGACGCAAAGGAATGGGGCGACCTCTCTGCAGTGACTGCGTCATGAAAGGGTTAATTCGATGAGTAGTTGCGATGGCTAAATTTCTGTATCAGGCAAGATCCAAGGCGGGGGAAGCCGTCAACGGTGAGATTGAAGCCGCAAATATGGAGATGGTCGCCGACAGGTTGTCCAGTAACGGCTTGATACCTGTGACTATCTCTGCCGCCTCGGAGCATAGGCCATCGCCCCTGATACAGCTCAAAGAGTTGCTGGAGCAGAAGACCCCCAACATGGTTGACCTGCTGTTTTTTACCCGTCAGATGTATACCCTGACCAAAGCAGGCGTGCCGATGATCCAGGGCCTTGCCCGTTTGTCAGAGTCCACGGCTAATCGGAGCATGCAGGAAACGATCAAGCGGGTGGTGCAGGATCTGGAAGCGGGGCGTGAACTTTCCAGCGCATTCTCCAAGCATCCGAAAATTTTCAATACCTTGTACGTGAACATGATCCGGGTGGGAGAAACATCCGGGCGGCTGGAAGAGGCCTTCTCCCGCCTGCACAACTTTCTGGAAAGGGACAGGACCACCAGTGAACGCATCAAAGCTGCGTTACGTTATCCCACGATGGTGATCGTAGCCATCAGCATCGCGATAGGTGTGTTGACTACCCTGGTTATTCCAACCTTTGCCAAGATATTCGACAAGTTCGCTATGGAACTGCCGCTGCCGACCCGGATTATCCTGGGGGTTTCCGATTTCAGCGTGAACTACTGGATACATCTTCTGGTCAGCACGTTTCTGGGTTTATATGGACTTCGCTACTACATAAAAACGGAGCAGGGCCGGTTGTGGTGGGATCGGCTCAAACTCAAACTTCCAGTGGTGGGCGGTATCGTTCTGCGTGCGACCCTGGCGCGATTTTCCCGCGCCTTCACCATGGCCAGCAGGGCCGGTGTGCCAATCAACCAGGCGCTCATGTCGGTAGCGCTGGCTACTGACAATGTCTACCTGGGCGATAAGATCCGCGGCATGCGCAGTGGCATAGAACGGGGTGAATCACTGACTCGAACCGCAACCAAGACCGATCTATTTCCACCGCTGGTGTTACAGATGATCGCCACCGGTGAGGAGACCGGGCAGGTGGATGACATGATGGAAGAGGTGGCGGAGTTTTACGAGCAGCAGGTCGACTACGATGTCGAGAATCTCAGCGCCTATCTGGAGCCGCTGATGACCGTGATCATCGGAATCATGGTGCTGACTCTTGCGCTGGGCATCTTTCTCCCCATGTGGGATCTCACCCAGCTCGCCCGACGGTGACATGCGACGCACAGAGGCAGGTTTTACACGACTCGAGTGGGCGCTGGTCACTGCCATTTCCGGCATACTCATTACCCTGTTTCTGTATCGAATTCTGGATCTGATGGAGGATGTGGAGCGGGTCAATCTGTTGCAGTGGGAGGGTGAATTCAAGACCGCCCTGAGTCATGCGATGTCGAGCCATGTGATGGCCGGAGAGTTTGTGAAAATAGGAGAGCTGGAAGCTGTCAATCCGGTGCGTTTGCTGCAGCAACCACCGCAGAATTACCTGGGTGAGGAAGAGCGCCCGGATTTGGCAATGCTGCCTGGAGGTGTCTGGATATTTGACAGTTCCAGAAAGGTATTGGTCTATACCATCGATCATCCGGACCGCTTTGAGTCTGGCCTCTCCGGACGCCCCCGTGCCGAATATCAGGTGCAACTGGACTATCAGGATACTAATCTGAATCAACGCTTCGATTTCCAAGTGGATACCTTGAAAACCCTCAAATTTGTTTCTTTAGGACGGTATCATTGGTTGAAGGATGCCGATTGATTGTTTGTTTTTTAAAGATTTAAAGAAACAAGCCGACAAGCTGCTTGATAGTTAAATAGTCTAGGTCAAGAGGATAAGTCGATGAGACGACAGAACGGTTTTACCCTGATTGAATTGGTGGTGGTGATTGTTATTTTAGGCATCCTGGCTGTCACGGCCGCGCCGAAATTTATCAATCTGGAGGGCGATGCGAGAGCCGCTGCCGTGGAAGGTGTAGCAGGCGCAGCAGCTTCAGCCGCATCGATCAATTTTGCGAGTTGCGCAGCCAATAGCCACACGCAAGCCAATTGCACTGCCGCGGGTTGTATCATCGTGGATGCCTGTGATGATATTGAATTGTTAGTTCCAGATGTGAGTTGGGGTGCGACAGCTGACTATGACATCACTACGGGAGTAGCTTTAACAAATGGTACGTCTGCAACATGCACGGTTACAGATCGAATTGATACTACTGTGACTGCAACCTTCCAAGGGATTGGCGCATGTATTGCTCCTTAAGGCGTAAAATGGAGTGAACTGATTTCAGACGAATAACTGTAAAGCCGATACAAGAGTGTGTCGGCTTTTTTATTGATTGAACCTTTGCATAGCGTGTACAAGCAATAAGGTTTCTCCCACCGGTCATTTGCGGTATCCGACACCACTACCGATATGTTTTTTTTGAACATCAAGCGGCTGTTGAAATATTCGATCGATCACCTGTCAACCATGACTCGAGTGCGACAATGGGGCCTACGAGCATCACAAGGATTTAGGCCATATTACAAATCCTTTTGTCACCTGCTGTTTTTCGCGCTCCCTATGTCAATCAATGCCGCTCCCGGAGATGTGGTCTTTCAGGATGATTTTGAACGCGCGATCCTGGCGCCGCACTGGCGTGTGGATACTTCGGGAGGTGGAGATGCCGCTATCGGCACCCAGACCGCCCAGTCAGGTACCCGCTCACTCTATACCCGATGGAACAGGGTAAGCGTCTTGAGTCGGGTCATCGATCTATCCTCACTGCCGGCCGCCGAGCTGACAGTATGGTTGAGAGAAGGCAGTGATAGGTTCAGTGAAGATCCAGAGAAGCGCGATGAAAACCTCATCCTGGCCTATCTGAACAGCGCCAACACCTGGAGCATACTGCTTACCCATGCGGGGAACGCTTACCCCGGCGGCACGATACGTAACCTGAGCTTTAATCTACCTGTCGACGCGCTGCATTCCGGATTCAGATTGGCCGTCCGTCAGAACAATGGTGATGGCGTCGATTGGGACTATTATCATTTAGACGACATCACGATCACGGAAAGGGGCCCTGTCTCCGCAATTGTCGGGGGATTCTGTGACGATTTCGAAAGCGGGTTGGCTAACTGGCGGATCTCAAGCGGAGCAGGACAGGCAGGGATCGGTAACCAGACGGCAAGCTCTCCGGACAACAGTCTGTATCTCAGCTCAGACAACATAACCGTCACCTCCGTGCCTGTGGACTTGAGGCGTGTGGAAGGTGAGATCAGCTACTGGGTGCGGCGCGGCGCGGACAGCTTCAGCGAAAATCCAGATAGTGGTGAAAATCTGCTTGTTGAGTATCTGAATACCAGTGACAACTGGGTTGTTCTGGACAGCTTTCCAGGTGGTGGAACACCCGGCGAACAGTTCAATATCGTTCACTCGTTACCCACCGATGCAAATGTCACTCGGCTGCAGTTACGTTTTACTTTGACATCTGGAACCGTCTGGAATGGCGATTACTGGCATGTGGATGATGTCTGCATACATCAATCCGTGCCTCCAGAACTGTTGGCTTACTACCCGATGGATCTGGATGAAGAGGCTAGTGTGAGCGACTACTCAAATAACGCCAACCATGCAACCAGAATTGGCAGTCTGACTTGGGATGACAGCAGTCCGGCGTTGAGTGGTGACGCAGGCACCTGTGGATATATGGATATTCCAGCTAACTTTAGTGTCTCTGAACAGACTGCGATCGATACAGGGCTCGATGTGGACGCAGATATCGGCAATGCCGGTACGATCAGCTTCTGGTACAAGAGCAACGAAGCGTGGAGCGTTGATCGAGATCGACAATTGTTCGATGCCTCTGCTGCGTTTTCTGGAAACGGCACAGGACAAAAGTTTTTTTCCTTGATGTTGCAAGATAATAGTAGTCTGCGTTTTGCTGTGGAAGATACAGAGGACGAGGACTATGAAATTGAAACGGACAGCTACAATTTCAGAGCCGATGCCTGGGTGTATATAACAGCCACCTGGGATCTGCGATCGAATCGCCTGCAGGTTTTTGTCAATGGTTCCCTGGCAGAAGCGGATACTATCGACTCCAACGGCCAGTTGGGTAATCTCGACACCCTCTACTTTGGAGATAACCGCTCTTCCTATGTCAATCTCTCCACGGCTAACTCCGCGAATGGTTCATTTGATGAGATCCGTATCTATGACCGGGCGCTGAGTGAACAGCAAATTCAAAATGATATGGCTGCCACGCACCCATGTCCCGCTGCTCAGATCGATCACTACGTCATTTTACATAGCGGCCAGGGTGTGACCTGTGAGGCGGAGCCTGTTGAAGTGATCGCCCATGATAGTGCGCACACGGAGACCCCGCCTGCGGCTGAAACCAGGATAGTGATCAGCGCGGTCGATGCTACGAGTGGGGACCCTGCAGCCAATGCAAGCTGGAGTGGCAGCGGAGTAACTGATATCGGAAATGGCCAGGCACAATATCAGTATACCGGTGCTGAATCTCGGTTTAGCCTTTATTTACGCAATACCGTCGAAGACAGGCTCAATATCAATCTCAGCGACACCGATGGTGCGACGGAGCAGAGTGGAGCCGCCAATGAAGCGGATAGTGATCTGGAGTTTTTCGCCACGGGTTTGAGGTTCTATGCGGATGGAGCAGTCAACGAGATCGATAACCAGATTGCCGGCAAGGCATCCGATATCAATCCACGCGCTCAGCGACTGAGCTTGAGGGCGGTTGAGACGAATTCTCTGACGGGCTCCTGCGAAACCCGCCTGAATGACATGCAAAGCATCGAGATTGCTTTCCAGTGCGTTGATCCCGATACCTGCAAATCGCCGAGTGGCGTCACCATCAATGGTGTGGGGATCAGCGATAACCCCGGTAGTACTCTCTCCAATTACACTAATGTGGATTTAGATTTTGGTGCCACAGGCACCGCCAGCATTGTTATCCAATACATTGATGCGGGTCTTATTCAGCTGCACGCCCGCAAGCAATTGCCAGCCAGCGATCCGGAGCCGGCTGTGATGCTGAGTGGAGCCAGCAATCTATTTTCCGTGATACCCGCAGGCCTTTGTGTAGAAAGCCAGGATCTGAATGCCGACTGTGCTGCATCCTTTTCGAACTGCAGTAAATTCATCCAGGCGGGACAGGTTTTCAACCTTGCGGTATCCGCAATGACCTGGGAGACAGCCGGTGAGAGTGACAGCGATTTCTGTACCGGTAACTCGGTCACCCCAAACTTCCAAATAAACAATATTTCACTAACCCACAATCTACTCGCGCCTGCTGTTGGTGCAACGGGAAATCTCTGGGTGAACTCGGTGGATATCTCTCAGACAGACAATGGCGGCCATAGTCTGTTGCAGAGTGTAACCGAGGTCGGTGCTTTCAGTTTTACTGCGACACCGCCGGTCTATTTAGGAGAGTCGATTGCCGCTTCAAGCAGCGATGCGATCGGCCGTTTTTATCCGGCGGATTTTCTGGTCGGGGTGAATGAACATGGCAGCATGGCGTCGAGCTGCGTCGATTTTACCTATACCGGTCAAGCAATGGGCTATGCAACGACTCCGAAGCTGACGATAACCGCACGTAACGCAGCGGGCGCCACTACCCGGAACTACACCGGTGACTTCATGAAATTGCGTTCGGGCAATGGCAGTTCGGTGAACTTTACTGCGCCTGCTACGGATGCGAGTCAGTTGGGAAAGGACAATTCCAGCAACACGGAGCTGACAGTGAGTCTCAATCCGAATCTGGATAACCTCAATGATAATGGCGATGGCACGCTCGTCTATCCCCTCTCCGTGCTGGATCAAACCACTTATACCCGCAACGGAAATGCGCAGATCGCAACCTACAGCAGCGATATCAACCTGCGGTTGCTGTCAATCGTTGACGGGGATGGGGTGACTGACGACGGCAGTTCAGTCACTCTGGAACCGGTGGGTGCAGTGCTTCGATATGGTCGTCTGGTGGTGGACGATGCCTATGGTCCGCAAACCGATGATCTTATTGTCAGGGTTCGCGCGGAGTCATACGATGGCAGTGAATTTATCGATAACACGGATGATTACTGCACAATCATCGTACCTGTCGGCGCAGTCAGCCTGAGCAACTGGCAGGACAATCTAGCCAGTGGCGAAACCAGTCTAACCAGCAGTACGGGGCTGTTGGCCGGCAGCGGAGAGATTGTTCTGAGCGCTCCGGGGATTGGAGCGGGCAGCGATACCAACGACGGCAGTGTCGAGCTGGATCTCGATCTTTCCACCACCGCACCACCACAGACGTGGCTGCTCAACGATGAGGATGGTGATGGCGTGTTTTCCGAAAACCCGTCAGGCACCGCAAGTTTTGGCATGTACCGGGGGGATGACCGTTTTCTCTATTGGCGTGAAACTCAATGAAGAGACTGCGTGGTTTCACTCTGCTGGAACTGGTCACGATCATCGTTTTACTGGGAGTGGTTTCCACCTTCGTGGCCGTGCGTTCAGGGAGTGATTTTACCGCGTTAAGGGATGCGGAGGAGTTGATCCAGGCTATCCGTTACACCCAGGAGCGGGCCATGCATCATACCGGGGATGGCCTGAGCTATCAGATCACCTTGAACGGTTCGGGTTACAGCTTCTCGCCCGCTGCCGCCGCCATCTACGCCGACAGTCTGGATGGAACGCTGCAGGGCGGCAGCATCAGCCCGAGCGGGACCATCCGGTTCGATGGCCGAGGCCTGCCCAGCTGCAGTGCAGGCCTGGTCTGCGCCAGCAACAGTGAAAGCATTGTGGTCAGCGCCAGTGGTGAAAGCGTCACTCTGACCCTGGAACCTTATACCGGAACTGTCAGACGATGAGAAGAGTGCCTGGGTTCTCTCTAATCGAGACCATCATCTTTATTCTGGTGGTGGGTATCGCCCTGGCCGGTATCGCCAGTCTCTTCGTACAGAACACCAGATCCAGCGCCGATCCCTTTGTGCGGGAGCGGGCGGTGGCGATTGCCCATACCTACATGGACGAGATCATGGGTAAGCGCTTCGATGAAAATACCCCGGTGGGTGGCGGCTGTGTGGAGACGGGCAGCAACAGCTGTACCGCGTATTGCGCCGCTTTGTCCGATGGGGTCTGTGTCAGCAGCAAGTGCCGGTTGCAGGCGGCAACGAATTGTGTGGCCAGGGCGAGTGTCAGTGGCATCGCCACCGAGGAGGGCAGTCGCAGCGCCTTCGATGATGTGGATGATTATGACGGTCTGAACCAGGTCCCAACCGGGATCGGAGGGACTGTTGGAGGTTATGCGGGATTCAATGTCCAGGTGAGTGTCAGTCAGCCCGCAGCGAGCTGGCACGGTATCGATGCCCGTGATCTGCGGCATATCCAGGTGGCCGTGAGCAGCCCGCTGAATGAAACCATCAGCCTCGAAGCCTACCGGGTGAATTTCTGATGCAGGTTCGAGGGCATGGCTTCACTCTGCTGGAAATGGTCATCACTATCGTATTGATCGGTATTGTCGCGGGCATCCTGGCGCCTTTCTACAATCAGGCAGGCATCATGTTTTCGGATACCAAGACTCGCACCGAACTGACTGCCAAGGGGCGGCTGGCCATGGAGCGACTGAGCCGGGAGTTGCGCGAGGCCCATCCCGGCCAGCTACAGGCAAGCACCGGCAGCCTGCGTTTTCAACAGCTCGAGGATCTGCTCTCCATCACCATGCACGGCAGTGTGCCGGAAAAGGAGTACCGGGCCTGTAACACGATCAGTGTCAATCATCTGGGTACGCTGCTGGACTGGGATATCGATGACGATGGCAGCAGTGACGCGGTCTTGATAGATGGAGTGTCGGCAGTCAGTTTCACCTATGCTCCGGGGTCGACCCACCGCAGCGCCGTGGTAGGCATGGATCTGACACTGAGCCAGGGAGGGGAGTCGATACGGCTGTTTCGTGAGGTCCACATCCGCAACACCCAAGGGCTGATCGGTTGTCCCTGACGGAGGTGAAGATGACCCAATCCTCATCACGATTCCGGCAACAGGGTGTCTCGATCATCATCGCGATCTTTCTGCTGGTGGGTCTGAGCGCCTTGGGTGCCGCCATGACCCAGATGATCGTGACCCAGAGCCTGCAGACTACGGATGCGTGGCTCTCGTCCCAGGCGCTGTATGCGGCGGAGAGCGGTGTGCAGGTTGCCGCCTATCAGCTCAATCGCACCAGTCCCGCGGCGTGCAGTCTGTCAGTTTCCGACAGCAGCGTCGGTAGCGACAGCTGGTTCAGCATCTCCACCCAGCCGGTTACCCTGGGCGCAACCGCTGTCTGTCGAATCACCGCTACCGGAAAAGCGGGTAATTCCGCCGCAGCACCTGCCGTACAGCGGCAGATCGTTGTAACATACCGCTGGGCGGGTTTGTAACGACGAGGTGAATCATGGTTGATCAAGTATCAGGCGCCTGCTGGAACTGCGGGCAGACGCTTGGCGAGAATGACTACCATCGGGAATCGACCTGCCCCGGCTGCCGGAAATATACCCATGTCTGCAGAAACTGTCGTTTCTATGCCCCTGGCCGACCGAACAGCTGCCTGGAACCCATTGCCGATGCAGTGATGGACAGGGAGAGGTCTAATTTCTGTGGTTACTTCGAAGCCGCATCCCCAAAGGCGACAAACGCTGCACAGACCTCATCGGATGACCTGATGAAGGCGGCGGAGGACCTCTTTAAATAATTCAAGGAGGCAAGCTGTAATCGGGCAGTTAATGCTTGGATCAACAGACTATGGCAGGGCTAGTTGCTCCACATGACATCAGATTCGTCAGCCAGGGCCGCTTCGAGTAACTCAATCAACGGTAGTGCTCTGAGCGCCAGACTGACCTTCTCCTCGCAATCCTTACCCTCTTTACCTTCCTTAGGTGGCTCCATTGTCGCTGCTTCTTTTACCGCTTTTTTGAGTCTTTCCAGCGCAGGGGGTATATCTTCCGCCAGCATGGCGCTCGGGACCGTACCGCTGTGACCCATGAGATGAAGTAAATGGACTGCGACCTCTCCAAACATGGTGACATCGGCATAGGATCGGCTGTGGAAGGTTACCAGCATGAGTAAATACCTCGTTTGATTCGACAGGGCTTGCTGTGGCAAATTCTCCAGTATGCCAATTTATCGAAGTCTATGGATATTCATAACGATTGTCTTCCTCAATCTGCCGGTCTGCGCGCAGCCATTCCAGCCCTATCCTGAAGGGCCTTTGACTGCGGAACAGATTGCACAACAGGCGCATCTGGTCGTTCATGGCGGTTTGATGCGCAATGCATTGAGCAAGCGCAACAGGGATGAGGTCGCATTGATCATCAACCGTGCCCCGCTGGAGAAGCGCAATTCAGGCAGCAGACCCAGCGTCAGCAGTTTCGAAAGCTATGTGAATAACAGCTTCAGGAATCAGGCCATCGCCTCGCTCAGGATGGCGATCATCACTTCCGGCAAGTCCAGAGGCACGGGTATTCTGCTGACCAATTATCATGATCCGAAGCGAAGTTCGAACATGCTGATGTGGCTGCCGAGCCTGCGCAAGATCCGTCGCTTCAGTGAACCGGACCCCAAGGATTTCTGGTTCGGCACCACCCTGACCTATGGGGAGCTGGTGCTGCGCAAACCGGAAGACGAGACCCATGAACTGCTCGGCGAGGGGCAGTTCGAGGATTGTCTGGCAGTGATGGAACTCGAGCCCGTAGAAATGAACCGCCACACCCAGCACCTGCCGGGTCCTCAGTGCGGGCACAAGGGAAAGCCGGTGTATCGCTTGAAGAGCACCACCAGACTCAACAACAGGTGGTATGACTACCACATCAGCGAGATCGACAAACGCTCATTTGCCCTGTATCGCACGGTCTATTTCAAGAATGACAAAAAGATCAAGACCGTTACCGTGGATTGGCAGTCCCTCGAGCATGAGGACCCCCGCATCACCTATCCGCGTTACATCTACGCAGTGCTGCATGTGGATGGCCGCGACAGCCTGGTTTATATCCCCCGAAGCACCATTCAGCAGAATGTCGATCTGCCGGACAAATTCTGGTCGGAACTGACCCTCAAGAAGAAGGGACGCTGACACGGTTCGTTTCACTCACCATATCCTACGTTCTGTCGGAAAAGGATTTCCGGCCTGCATGCTGGTAAAATCATCCCTCAAACCGAATAAGATCAACCAAGCCTCGCGAGACACAGGTCTGAAGCGCGTATGCAAAAAATCTCCCCTATCCGTCTGCTGCTCATCATCGGGATTGGTGTACTGCTACTGTTGTTCTTGCTGCTGGCCCTGCTCCTCAGCGATGCCCTGCTGAATTTTTATATCAATCTCCAGGCGGCGCCGAATTGGTTGGCCTGGAGCCTGCTGGGTGGGCTGGGCCTCCTCTCTCTGTTGTTGGGCTGGGTGCTGATCCGTTTGTTACGTCGCAAGCCGCCCGCAGCTGAAAATAACGCTGAAAAACCTGCTCCGGTGACCCTGGAACAGGTCGAATCCCGCCTTGAAAGCGCCCGTGAGGCACAGCTGGATACCCGCCAGGCTGAAGAGGAGCTGATGCAGCTGCAGGAGCGGCGCGAGGCGGGGGTGATCCATGTGGCTCTGTTCGGTGATATCAGCAGCGGCAAATCGAGCCTGATCAAGGCCCTGCTGCCGGAGGCTCAGGTCGAGGTGAATGTCACCGGCGGCACCACCCGGGAGCTGCAGGATTACACCTGGACCAGCCCTGCCGGCGATCAACTGGTGCTCACCGACATGCCGGGGCTCGACGAACCCGGCCGGGAGAAGGATCTCTGGGTGCGGGACGAGGCCCTGCGGGCCCATCTGGTGATCTATGTCTGCGAGGGAGACCTGACCCGCAGTCAGGCCGATGAACTCGACCAGCTGCTGGCCCTGAACAAGCCCTTGATTCTGGCGCTGAACAAGAGCGATCGTTACCGGACCGATGAACTGGATCTGCTCAAGGAGCGGCTGCGACAAGCAGATCGAACGGTTGGGAGAGGCCGAGGTGGTGGCGATCAGTTCCGGTGGACGCCAGTCGGTGTTGCGGATTCTGCCTGATGGCAGAGAAGAGGAGGTGATCCGGCAACTGCCGCCCCAGGTGGATGAGCTGACCCTGGCCATCCAACGGCATATCGACGGTGATCCGGAGACCCTCAATCAACTGCGGGACAGCGCGGTCTTCGTTTTGGTCTCCCGCCGGCTCGACCAGGCCCTGGCCAGTCACCGGCAGGTGCAGGCGGACAAGCTGGTCTCCGGCTATGCAAAAAAGGCGGTAGTCGGCGCGGTTGCCGCGATGACCCCGGGGACCGATATCCTGATTCAGGGTTACCTGGCTCATAAAATGGTGGTATCACTCTCGCAACTCTACGAAATACCCGTACGCAAGGTGGATGTGGAGCTGTTGCTGGAACTGGTACAGAAACATGTGAAAGGGCATTCCACCCTGTTGATGGCAATTGCCGGTAATGCCTTGAAGGCCTTTCCTGGGGTTGGCACCCTGGCAGGTGGTATATTGCATGCCATCGCATACGGTTATCTGTTCGATGCCCTGGGTCGCGGAGTTGCCGGTTCGCTCGCAACCCGGGGTGAGCTGCACCCAGTGCAGGTTGCCAATCAATTCAAGGAGTCATTAGGTGAAGATCTCAAAGCGTCTTCGCAACATTACGCAAAACTGGCGCTGGAAGAGATCCGCCGCGCCGGGCGATCGAAATAGCCCCGGCAGCAAGGACCATCTGACCCTCGCGCGGGAGAGTCTGCAGGAGTTGCTGCAGGACGAGCGTGTGCCTGAGGTTGTCAGGGAAAATCTGGCGGCGGACTACCGTGAGGTGGAACAGATGCTGCAGAAGCTGGAGCAGGGCCACCTGCATCTTGCGGCATTCGGCCGGGTCAGCGTGGGTAAATCGGCCCTGCTCAATGCCCTGCTCGGAGAGCCGCGATTCAGCACCAGCCCGCTGCATGGTGAGACCCGCAGCAGCCAATCCGGCCAGTGGCGGGAATTCCAGGAGGGCAATGTGTTCCTGGTCGATACGCCGGGGATCAACGAGGTGGAGGGTGAATCCCGCGAGCAGTTGGCGCGGGAGGTGGCCTCGAGGTCAGACCTGGTGCTGTTTGTGGTGGATGGGGATCTGACCGATACCGAGATCGAGGCGCTGCGTTCGGTGGCGGCCCAGCATCGCCCCATCCTGCTTATTCTGAACAAGTCCGATCGATATACCCAGGAAGAGCGGGATACGCTGCTGAATTCACTGCGACGGCACAGCGAGGGCCTGGTCGATGCTCGAAATGTAGTCTCTGCAGCGGCGGACCCGGCGTTCCAGCAGGTGATCCGGGTGGATGAGGCCGGGAATGAAACCTGGAGCGAACGCCGTCCCCCGCCGAGTATCGGCGAGGTGCGGGAACGCCTCTGGCAGATTCTGGAAGCGGAGGGCAAGACTCTGGCCGCGCTGAATGCCTCTCTGTTCGCGGGACAGCTGAGCGATCAGGTTGGCCAACGGGTATTGAGCGCACGCCGCACCCTGGGCCAGCGGGTGATACGCAGCTATTGTGTGGGCAAGGGAGTGGCGGTGGCGATCAATCCGGTGCCGGTGGCGGACCTGGTGGCGGCTGCGGTGGTGGACGTCACTATGTTGATGCATCTCTCCAAACTCTATGGACTGCCTCTGACCCGCAGCGAGGCGGGCGGTCTGATCAAAACCATCGGCGCACAGATGCTGCTGCTGATGGGCACTGTGTGGGCGGTACACTTCATCTCTTCGGCTTTGAAACTGGGCACCGGCGGTCTCTCAGCAGTGGTCACCGGGGGCGCCCAGGGCGCGGTTGCCTACTACAGCACCTATGTGGTTGGGCAGGTCGCGGAGCGTTATCTGGCGCAGGGCAAGTCCTGGGGCGAGGGCGGACCCAAGTTTGTGGTGCGGGAGATACTCGATAACCTGGATCGTAACTCCATCATGGAGCAGGCCAAGCAGGAGATCCGGGATAAGCTGAAGGCTACCCCCCAATCCGCGCCAAGCGCCTGAGCGACAGGCGGCCAGCCCAACTGAGGAATGCCGGAATAGCTGCTTGTCGGCTTCACGATATCCTCAGTCAGATGTCAGCCATGCAACGCGCGTATGAGTATATTCCCCTCAGCCAGAGTGGTGGGTTTGATGGATGGCTGTTTTATAATGCGCGAAAAAATAAACATCAAAGGTTTTTTTCGAACAGAGTCAGGAGGCTGATATGGGTCTGAAATGGCTGGATACACTGGATATCGCGATCGAGCTGGATGAGGCACATCCGGATGTGGATCCCAAGGGAATCAATTTTGTCGATCTACGCAACTGGGTAATGGATTTAGAAGAGTTCGACGATGATCCTGAACACTCCGGTGAAAAGATCCTGGAGGCGATTCAGGCCGCCTGGATCGAGGAGAGAGAGTGATGTTAACAGTCCACAGGAAATTCAAATGCCAAAACTGACCGACTCTCTGCGTGACTGGGATTCCGCCCATTTTCCCAACACGCTGAAGCAGGAAATCGAAAATCTGGAAGCCGGCGCGCTGCCTTTGATGATGGGTGTTTCGCATGGTGGAATTCCGGATGACAAAACGATTTCAGTCAGCCTGCTTAAAGCACAGGATCATCCGACCTGTATTCAAGCCGATGTCAGTGTCTTTTTTACTGAGATTCTGGCCGGATGCAGCTGTGGTGATGAACCCATGTCAATGAACGGCTATTGCGAGATACAGCTCAACATCGATAAAACAACGGCTGAAACAGTCTTCAAGGTGATGAATAGGTAAGTTGCGAAATCACATCGGATCTGTGATCAGGTTGCATTTGAGATGTGATATCGATTGCCGCCGGCATGTTTTGCCATGTACATGGCTGAATCGGCAACACTGACCAGCTCTTCGATCTTGGTGGCATCCTGAGGCGCCAATGCGATACCGATACTGACGCTGGGTTTGAAGGATTTGTTATACAGTTGCATGGGCTCAGTAAGGGTGGACAATACCCGGCCCGCAAGTTTTTTGATGTCAGTGTCGTTGGGTTCCATGTGGTACATGATGATGAATTCATCCCCGCCGATTCTGGCGGCTTCGAGCTGACCCTGAATGATCAATTCTGACTGTCGGGAAGAGGAGATTATTCTCTTCGAGATTTCCTTCAACAGCTTATCTCCGGATTTGTGGCCAAGGGTGTCATTGACAGTTTTGAAATTGTCGACATCTATCAGCATCAGCGCAAGGCTGTTGAGTACTGACCCGAGTTTTTCCAGCAGTGTGCGGGCATTTTCTTCAAACTGGCGGCGATTGGAAAGATTTGTCAGCGGATCATGGTAGGCGAGGTGCAGTAATTTAGCATTCGCTTCCTTCACCTCTCTGATCAATATCTGATTCTCTTCCCCGCGCTCAATACTGTTTCTGAGGGTGATGTAGTAGCGTCTTGCGATGCCTACCACCAATATTGAATAGAGCATCGCCATGCTGGTGAATTCAAAGTTCAGGGAGGGACTGAAAAATGCGCCCCATATCACCAGGGAAGATAAGATTGGCAGACTGAAGCCTAGAAAGACCGGTAAGCAAAAGGCATTGCTGGCCAGACTGGCAACCGGCATGCCAACCAGTGTGACCAGGATAAAGAGCTGAATAAAGAGTGGCAGGGATGCATCATGTCCGAGTATCAGACTTGCCCAGGTTAACCCACCCAGGGTCGCTCCTAACAGATACTGACGAGATATCGCCTCGGCATTATCGAGAGTGATTTTTTGCTGGCTTACAAATAAATGCAACAAACGAAAGACAGTAATGAGCGAGAAGCCGATAAACCAGCTGTTGATGAATTCAGTATCCGATGAAGCATTGAGTATCCAGTAAACCACCAGGGCGACACCATAGCCTGAGAGGAGCGTCAATAAGCTGTGATTTAACAGCTCCTGTACAAGCTTGGCCTGTATTTTTCGTATTCCTACAACCGAGCGTTTGATATCTGTTTCGTTCAACTGTAATCATCCTTGTCTGTCACAATGCGCCAACATTTCGCGTGGCAATGTAACTTGCTGATAAATAGTAGAAATAGGCGTGGTGGTTGGTGTGATTTCTGCGGGACTGAGCTTGTATGCTCCCGACCTCCATCAGACATGCTAGCGGCAAGCTAGAGAAAAGTTTGAGTATGTCGGACTTGAGAGGAGGCGGTGTCTTCCAGGAATAACGGAGCTTGGCTGCAAGTCATGGAACCTGGCTTTCTGCACTCGATGATTGATGCTCTGTTACAGCTGAAAAAGGCATCTCCAGCAAATTGCTTGGCTAATTTAGCTGATACCATTGCGACGTCCGCGGGTGAATCCCAGAAACCTTCCAGGCTCGGCCCATCTGAATCTTCCATGGCGCGCCGAAGCGCCAGTCCGGCCACGATATTTCTGATATTCAATAGACCGAGCAGTGCAGTGGCTTGGCGCAGGGTCTCCACCTTGTTGCGAAGTCCAAAATAAGAGGAATTGACTGTTTTCAGGACCAGCGAGGAGAGTCCAGGGTCTTTGGATATGGCGTCTGAAACCTGATCGATACCAGGATTGTCCTGCTGCATGATCTCATGCAGCCGCATGAAGGCCGCAGGCGCGGGTGGGATGGTTATACCCTCCAGCAGCTTCTGGGTTCTGTCAAAGTCGAGAGCCTGTTCCATGCATTGGTCTCCTCGCTGAATTCAATGTGGATTACGTGGCATATGGCTGTTGAGCATTTTCTTATCTGAATCTGATAGTCGGCTATGGGATAAGATCCTTGAGTAACCGGGTTGGTTGGATTAAGAAGGGCTTCAGATGCAATTTCCGCAATCACAGAAACATCCCTGCTGACAGGCTTTTGTGAGCTGAATTTGGCAGGGATATAGAGTGTCCCTGGCGCATCTTTTTAATGGGCCGGATGCTTTGCAGGCATACTTCTTATTCAACTCGGGGTGTTGTAAAAACTTATCCCTGTTCTTCCCGTCTGTAGGGTAGTTTGGCTTCGAGCTGCTGCATATACTCCTTGATCGCCGCCCGTTCATGCAGTGTATGGGCGGCAATCGGGTTGCGAAACCGCGCATCGCTGATCCAGTGGCTGGAGCGGGTCAGGGTGGGTCTGAAGCCTCGTGCGATCTTGTGCTCGCCCTGGGCGCCGGGTTCAAAAATCTTCAGCCCCTGCGTGATGCAATACTGAATGCCCTGGTAGTAGCAGGCCTCGAAATGGAGCCCGTCAATCTGCCGTGTTGCCCCCCAGTGACGGCCATAGAGTGTGGTGTCACTGTGATACATGAGTGAGCCGGCGATGCATTCGCCCTCCAGATCGGCCAGCACCAGGAGTATCTGGTCTGGCATCTGATTTGCGACCTCAAGAAAAAAGGGCAGGTTGAATGTTGCAATCCCCCATTTTTCCTCAAAGGTCTGGTTGTAGAAACGGGTGAAGTCGCTCCAGTCGGCTGCGTTTGCGGTGTGTCCGTCCAGACAACGCAGGGATACACCGGATTCGCTGACGCGACGCCTCTCCTGGCGGATGTTTTTACGCTTCTTTGCGGTCAGACGGTTGAGAAAATCATCAAACTCCCTGTAATCCTCATTGCGCCAGTGAAACTGGCAGTCATGGCGGGTCAAAAGCTGCTGTTGCTCCATGAACTGGTGTTCATCCCGATATGGGAACAGGCAATGGAAGCCGCTGGCGCCAAGCTGCTCAGTCAGTTCCAGAGCGCTTTTCAGGAGTATTGGTAACAGTTCATCCCTGCGCTGTTCCAGACAGAGCAGCCTTTGCCCGGTGGCGGGTGTGTAAGGGATGGCGGAGACCAGCTTAGGGAAATAGGGCAGGCCATTGCGTCGATAGGCGTCAACCCAGGCGTGATCGAACACAAACTCACCGTAGGAGTTGTGTTTCTCGTATAGAGGCATGGCCGCGATCAGCCGTTCATCTTCATAGACGGCTATATGTCTTGGCAGCCAGCCGAACTGCATGCCGACACAGGCATGATGCTCCATGGCGGCAAGAAACGCATGCCTGAGGAAGGGTTGGTTATCCCTTACCAGCCGGTTCCACTCATCAGCCGGAATCTCGTCGATCAGTTGGTGAACTTTTATCTTCAAATCAATCGTTCCCGGAGTAACTCCGGATTTCGTTTTATCTGTCCAGGGCAGGGGCTGGCCAAGTGGCAGATCACCCGCAATGGATGCTATGCTCGGCAGGGTTTTTTCAACCAGAGTGAGGATATTATTATTATTATGAAAAAGACAATAGGATTTGCAATTGCCTGTTCCACGATGCTGCTTGCCGGTCAGGCATGGGCATTTGGTGGCGGTGCAGGGCCTCGCGCGAACAATCCTGGCTATGGCGAGGGAAATTACGATCAGCGTCCCTACTCCGGAAATCCAGGATCGGGTGGTGGTTTCGGTGGCGGTCCGCAATCGGGTAATCCGGGCTATGGTCGCGGCTACGGACCCTCAGGTCCGGCCAATGCCAATCCCGGTTCGGGCGGTGGATTTGGTGGAGGCCCGCGTGGTCAACAACCCGGTCCAGGTTATGGTGGATACAAACCGGCTCCTCCCAGCGACTACAATGCCTATCCACAAGGTCAGCAGGGCTATGCCGCTCCACCACAGGGCTATGGCTATCAGCAAGCACCGGCCGGCGGCTATGGCGCACAACCTCCAGTCCGGGATGAGTACGATATCCCGAGAGACAGCTACGGACAGCAGTATCACCCGGGGTATGGCGCTTATCCCCAGGGGCCGGCCCCTGGTTACTACGGCAATCCGGGCTATGGATATCCGCCTCCGGGTTATAGAGATGATAATTATCGTGATAGAAATGATGGAAAATCGGGTGGTTTTCCGAATCCCATGAATATGATGAAAAGTCCTATGAACATGTTTGGAAGCGGCAAGGACAGGGATTGATCCCTGCCAGCTAGAGTTTTGCTGCATACAGAACCCCGGCGCTGCCGGGGTTTTTTTCTGACGTGATTTACTCGCTGAGTGGCAGGCTGATGGCAAACCGTACGCCATCATCGGTATTCTCCGCAGAGACACTGCCACGATGGAACTCTGCAATGAGTCGCGCCAGGTAGAGGCCGAGGCCCAGGTGCGGATTGCTGTCGGTTTTATTCCGTACCGATATCATCGAGTCAAACAGTTTCTGTTGCATCGCCTCAGGCAGTTTAGGTCCCTGGTTGATAACTTCCAGCTTGCACAGCCCGATTGAGACCTTGTGCAGCGCAATGATCACCAGGCTGCCAGGGGTGTGAAAATCGACAGCGTTGCTCACCAGTTTGTCGAGCGCCTGGACGATCAGTTCGGGTGCGGCGATGGTGGAGAGCGGTTCTTCTGGCGCCTGGTAAGCGAACTCTGTGCCTGGGTAGCTTGATGCATAGTTCTCGCTCATGAGCCTCACCAGCTCTGTCAGGTCAACAGCTTCCTGCTCCGTCACTTGCAGGGTCTGTTCAAGCCGTGTTGCCTCGCGCATCCGCTCGAGGATCAGAGAGAGGCGTTGCGTGCCTTCCGCTGCGCGGGAGAGATAGCGGGTGCGCGCCATGGGAGTGTCGTCCTGCGCCAGATTTTCCAGGGACGATTTCACCATCGTCAAGGGGGTGCGGAATTCATGGGCCAGACGTGCCGCCATCGCCTCCAGGTAGCGGTTGTATTCATGCAGGCGTTGCATGACTGAGGAAAAGCTGCGCTCCAGGTCTCCGATCTCATCCTCATGCGACTCGGGGATAAAGTCATTGTTTATCCTTCCTTCGCCACTGACTGCATGATTGATTTTTTGGCTGATGCGGGTGATGCGTCCGGTCAGGCGGCTGGCAAACAACAACAGTGAAACCCCGGTTATCAAAAACAGCAGCAGGCTGATTGCCATTAATCGCTGCAGCGCGTTCTGCTGGATTGAGAGTATCGTGTCGGTGGTCTGTTCGATGATTACCGCGCCGGCTATCTCACCATCCTGTGCGATAGGATAGGCGGCTGAAAGGATCGTGCTGCCGTGGGCTTGATCCGGATGACGATAGGTGGCGGATACCCCTTTCAATGCGCTGCGGATTTCCGGTCCATCCAATCTGCCGAGTTTTTCCCGTTTATCATGAAACTCCACATCTGCAAGAAGTATGGCATTGAGTATCTGCTCTATGAGCCCGCCAGTGTTGGATTGCGGGTCACTGACGATCTTGCCATTCTGGCCAACCACAAGTCCCTGTTGGTTGACGATGCGCGTGCGAACATTATCTTTCTCGAGCTGTTTGAGTAATTGCTGGATCTCCGGTTCCGGTATCAAAATACGTGATAAATTTGCATTATGCTGCAGGCCGGAAGTCGCTGCGCGACCGAAGATCGTTTCAGAATTACGGTTATCTTTGTCCACTATGGCCAGGGAGAGTAATCCTTTGGTGAGTTTGAGCGGCATCTGCAGTTCAATGTTGTAACCAGCAACTGTTTCCTGCCATTCTCCCTGGATCGATGGCTCGGCAGTCATACTGTCCAAAGCATACACAGCTATCCAGCCAGGCGCACTGGTCCCCAGGATGTATTGTTTTGTTTTTCCGTTGCTGCCGGGTACGGCGATCAGCAGGTGGTCTCCGGATCTGGGATCGGTATCTGAGATGGCATAGACAGGCAGAGTGTCAGATACCTGTATCAGCAGATAGAGAGTCTGTTCTCTGAAGCCCACCAGCAGATCAAAAGCGATGGCATCAGGGTTTGTTTCACTGGCAATGAACCTGCGGCGTTGACTATAGAGCTCACGCCACTCCTCAGGGTAGCCATCCAGTTGCATGTTCTGTTTGAGTGGGTGGGCATAGAAGACGTTGGACAGGCGTTGCCTGGCAGGCTGATTGGTGCTCGCCAGATAGGCTTTTACCTTGGCGGGCAGGATGCTCGCAACCATTTCAGCACGTCCCAGCAGCAGCTGTTCCTGGGCGATGCGTAGAAAGGACTCTGTTTCAGTAATATACCGGTAACCTGCCCAGGGTATCGCGATCAAGGTCAGGGATACCAATAGCAGCTTGAATCGCAGCCCCTGGTGGAAAGGACGTTTTTCAGGCATTTTCAGAGACTAAGACCGCCAGCGGTATCCGGCGCCGTACACCGCCTCGATGTGGTTGAAACTTTCATCGATGCGTTGAAACTTTCTGCGTATGCGTTTGATGCGGGTGCTGATGCTGGCGGCATCCACCAGAATGTTCGCGTCTTCCATCAGCCGGTCACGATTGCGGACATGCCCAGGATGACGCACCAGTGAATGAACGATCCAGAATTCAGTCACCGTCAGATCCAGAAGAGCACCTTGCCACGAAGCCAGCAGTCGCTCAGGGTCGAGTTCCAGGTTACCCTGCTTGATCGTCTGAGCGCTGGCAGAGGCGTGTTGCATGGCATCCATGCGGCGAAACAGGGCGGCAATTCTGGCTGTCAGATGGGGCAGGCTGACCTCTTTGGTCAAATAGTCATCCGCTCCCAGTCGCAGGCCAACTACATTGTCGATGTCACTATCCCGGGCGGTGAGAAAAATGATCGGCAGGGTCGCTGAACGGGCGCGCAGTTCCTGGCAAAGGGTAAAACCGCCATCGATGTCATCCTGCAGTCCGATATCGAGTATCACCAGATCGGGCAGTCTGACTGCGAAAGATTGCAACGCCTCCCGGCGGGTGCCATAACCGGAAACCTGGTAGCCCTGCCGGGACAGATATTCGGCATAGTTGTCCCTGATAACCGGTTCGTCCTCGACAATGACAATCTCTCTAGGCATGGGCTTGACGGGGGTTGGGTGAGTCAAAAGTTAACTGCAGCATCAGCCAGTTGATTCAAAGAGAATGATAACGGTGGCTGTCAATATGGCAATCGACAGGGCGCGTATGCCCGCCCAGAGCCAATGTGTCTTGCTGATGCTGCCAAGGAACAGCCCAAGCAGGAAAGTGCATGCCAATGCAATGAGAATCGCGGCAAGGAATGGGGAGATCGGCAGGGCTACGCCATACAGGGATAACCACAGAGGCGTCAGAATCAGTAATGAAATGAGCAGCGGTGAGCAGCCATTGACCAGGCCGATGATCACTGGCAGATAACGGCTGGCTTTACCAAAATCACTCTCATCAAGATCAGTGATCAACGCTTGTTCGAGGTCCCTCAACTCTTTGCGGCGTTCTGCCGATTCACTCAGGTAGGCACTGCTCAAACCGCTCATGAACAATGCAATGGCTGCACCCAAGGAAGCACTGAGCGCCAGCGTCAGGTCAACATGCTCCCGAGAATAGAAACCTGACATCAGACCTAGCATGGTCAGGGCTCCATCGAAACCGTTGGTAACGAAGTAACGCCGCGCGATACCGCCGGCGCGTTGAATATGCAGCAGAATTTTCTTTGGGTCTTCTGAAAGCATGTGCTGAAAGTGGCGTTGTCTATTTGAATGGCTTTTCTGCGTTATGCAGGCTGAATGTTGTCGCTGTCCACTTCGACTTCATCGATACTGTGAATGGAGGCCCCCAGTCTTTTGATGATTTCACTGATGGCTTCAAACAGGATATTCCGGCCTTCGATATTCAAGCTGATGGTTTCGGTTTTCTCATCGACTTCGATGACTGTCAGTTTGACCTTATAGTCCGTTCCCAGGTCTGCCAGTGCAGCGGCAAAATCCAGTGCATTGGGCTGATGAGGTTTCAGTACATCTAGCAGGAGTCTGCGGATTTGAGCCATTTTGTGATCCGGAATGTGAAAAATCAGGTATGCAAGTATACAACTGAAAGCTGCTGTTAAGCAGTTCTCTCCTGCTGAGTATGGGATGTCTGATTCAATACTGTGACAGCAAGCAAGCGTTGCCGGGCTTCCATGCCCCTGTATTGCTGGGCGCCTCAATCCTCATTGAGGGTGTGATGCAGTGTCTCTGTTGCTGCATGCATTACCCTTCTTAGAGTCAGGCCGGCGCGCGGAGGTTCAGCCGTTGGATGTGGTTTTAAGCGGATTAAATGTCTGAAGTAATTCCGGTTGCGGCTTTCCGATATAGTAACCCTGAGCATAATCTACACCGATCTCAGCCAGCAGCTTCAGGGTCTCTGCATCTTCAACAAATTCTGCAATGGTCAATTTGTTCAAAGCAGACGCCATTTGGGTAAGGGCTCTGACAAAGATACGGTCTTCCGGGCTGTTGGGAAGCTGCCGGATAAAGGAGCCGTCGATTTTTACGATATCGAGCGGCAGCTCGCGCAGGTAATAGAATGATGAGAAACCCACCCCGAAGTCATCCATGGCAAAACGGCAACCCAGACTGCGCAGTTCACGCATCAGTTTTTCAGCCAGGGCCATATTCGCCAGGGTGGCTGTTTCAGTCAGTTCAAAGACCAGATTCTGTGGCTTGACTCCGCTCAGGTTGAGCAATTGCTTAAGCAGTGGCAGTAACTCCGGATCATCCACCACACGACCAGACAGATTGATGGAGAAATTGATTTCTGTATCCGATGATCTGGAGATTATTGCAAGTTGGCTGATCGCTTCACGCAATACAAATCGATCGATACTGTGTATCAATCCAGTCCTTTCAGCCACTGGTATAAAATCGCCGGGTGATGCAATCGTGCCATCGCTCTCCCGCATACGCACCAGTACTTCATAGTGACTGATGCGACCCGATTTGATCTCCAGAATCGGCTGGTAGTAGAGTAAAAATCCAGAGTTCGCCAGCGCCTGTTCAATCTTGTCTTTCCAGGCGACCCGTTCGGTCATCTGTTCCCGGAACTGGTCTTCCAGTGCAAATAGATGCCAGCGGTCCCTGCCACTCTCTTTCGCCTGGTACATGGCGAGATCAGAGTTAGACATAAGGTCTTGCACATTACTGCCGTGCTCCGGATACATCACGATTCCGATGCTCGCTGAAATGCGATGACTGCTGCCTTTGGTCGGCAGTGATATCTGCTTTAGCGTTTCCAGGATCTTCTCGGCTACCTGTACAGCTCCTTTGATATCGGCTTCAGGGATGACAACAGCAAACTCATCGCCTCCAAGCCGGGCCAGCAGGTCTGTTGTGCGGGTTACCTTAATCAACTTTTCAGCCACGACACGCAGCATGGCGTCACCCGCCTGGTGCCCACTGGTGTCGTTTACATATTTAAACTGATCGAGGTCAAAGAAAAGCAGCGCTACGCTGTGACCATAGCGTTCTGCCATGGAGAGCAGGTCTTCAAATGTATTCTGGAAATAACGCCGGTTGTAAAGGCCGGTAAGGGGATCATGATTTGCCAGCCAGGTCAGTCTCCGTTCGGCCTCCTCTCTGTCGGTGATGTCCAGGCCAACTGAAAGGATGATCGGTATGCCGGGTTGCTGTTTTCCGGATAATCGGGAGTGAATCCAGGATATGGTGTGCTTCGTGTTGTCACTGGTGAGGATATAACTGTCATGTTGATAGGAGTGGATCTCTTCTGCTTTCAATCGCTCTATTGCCTGTCGGAATACGGCGTCATTCGATTCTTTGCTGATGAGATGATGAAACTCCGCATTCTCAGCTTGGGTATTGAGATGGTTCAGGTACAGCTTGCCTTTACTGTTCAAGGTCAACAGTTGCCCATTGCAATCCTGGGTAAGAATGATCACTTGAGCGCTGTTCAGCAGGCCTGTCACAAAGTCCCGTTCCTGGGCCAGTTCCTTGCCTTTTGAGATCAGACTTTCGGTCTGTTCCTGAACCTCCTGGTGGAGGGATTCCAGCGTGTTGGTGAGTTCCAGTGTGGTTTCACCGGCAATATCGATCTCATCTCTGTGCCAATAGCGAGAAGTTGTTTGAAGTTCATTACGGACTTCACTATAGGCGTTATGCGCGAGCAGCGGGAGGCTCCTGGAAAGCAGTAGTAATCGATTCAATGGACGCCAGAGCAGCAGTAACAGGAGTGTTTCAGAGAGCAGGAAGCCCACCAGACCAAAAGCGATGTTTTTCTTTGTCGCTTGTTTGATATGTTGAACAGCTTCTGAAATGTCGTTAATCAGGACGAAATGGGTGGTTTGTCCAATCTCTTCACTGCTGAGCTGGAGCGACTGCAACATGAAATGCTTGCCGTTTTGCTCAACTTCAAGGCCTGTATGCTGCAATTCTTCGAAACGATGATTTTCTGACACATTCTGCAGCAGCTGCATATTCTTTTCGGGATTTGTCAGCGCCACCACATGTCGTTGCCAATTTCTCAGCAGTCTGGATTTATGACGATTTTTTTTACTATGCAGCCGATCCTCTGAAATAACCGCTATATCGGCGGCTGTGATGTCTTTAAAGGAGATAATGACATCTGCAATCCGGCGGCTGAGCAGCAGCACACCAATTTTCTGGCCCTTGTTGAGCACAGGGACAGCGACGTATTGTTTGCATTGATCGATGCAATTCAGCTGGAAATCCGGCTGTTCCGTCAGATTTACCTGTTGAATCATTGGGATCAGCCGTTCAAGGTTCTCGGGCGGGCGCAGGGCAAACAGCAGCTTACTCTGATTGGAATAAAAGCTGGCTTCATCCAGACCCCAGTCGAACTCCAAAGTGGCTGACTGATCGAGGAACATATCCGCCAGACGTTTTGACATGGGCTCAGAGGAGGAATCAGTCTGCACTAAAGTTGGTACAAGAGAGGCAATTTGCTCCAGTTCACTGAAACTGTTTCCAACGAGCGCTTCGAGTTCCTGGATGTGTTGCTGATTGATTTGCTCCTGTTGCAGGGAGAATTGCTCTCGGAGTTGCCAGTAACCGAGAATGGCAAGTCCTGCATTGACGAATATCAGCACCAGGCTGAAAATGAGAACCGCTTTCCATTTGAGGCTGAAGAAGTGGTTGCCTCTGGTGATGGTTTCCGATGGTTGAACCACTCGCTTCATCTGCAGTTATCAGAAACTGTAGGAAACGAGCAGGGTCAGCATATTCCAGTTCCTTTCGGTTTCAAGTAAGTTGGGATTTTCCATGTTGGACAGGAAAATCGTGCCATCGACACGGCTGTACTCGGCGCGCAGCATCAGACTGTCAGTAGGTTCCCAGAGCACACCCACTGTCCACATTTTTGTGAAGTGATTATAGGGGTGTGTGCCGAGAATATTCTGGCTGGTTGCCGTTCCATCCTTGTCATTTTTATCGAAATGCGCCTCCTCGTATCTTGCCAGCAGTTCCCAATCTGCGGAGAATCTGTAGTTACCCTGCAGGTAATAACCATCTACTGTGGTATTGCCCACATCCATTAAATCATTAAAACCCTGATAGTCAATTGGCTCATTCATATACTCAGCGGTCAGACTCCAGGGTCCTCGGTTGTATTGAGCAGATGCAATCCAGTAGTCAATATCGATAGTGCCTTCCAGTGGGCCAAAAGGCCCTACCATATTACCTGAAAGATCAAGTGTGGCGCCGCTCAACGCCAGCCGAAAGACACCGCCATCCCACTCATAGAGCAGCCTGCCGCCTTTGGTTAGTCCGCTCTGGGTGAGGTCTGGTTCAAATGCGGTAATCAGATAGGCCTTTTCAACATTTTCGTCGATGGGTGTCTTGCCGGCGAAGAGCTTGAAATACAGGCTATGAAGATCACTGTGCAGGTCGGCATAAAACATGCCGCCGTCGTTGGAGAGCACCATGTTTCGTACTCGGTCCCAGTAGATGACTTGTGGTACGAAGATGCTGGGGCGTGTGGATGCGACGTCCCGGGTATCGTTGTAAAATCCGAACGGGTTTTTAAATCGCCCAAGAATAGCCCCCATGCGGCCTGCTTCGCCGGAGTAGGGTGTGTAGTCGACTTGAGCATAATCCAGATTGAGTGAGCCGTCATACATCTCGCCGGCCGTGCGGGACAACAGCTGGGCTGAAACCATCAGTTGCGGATTGAATCGATATGAGGAGTTGACTCCTAACTCGCGGAATTCGAAACTGCCATCCTCACTGTCGCCAAAAAAACTGTTGGCGGTCGTGTTGACATAGCCTTGGGTCAGAAAACCATGGATCTGAAAGGCATTGCTCCACAGGTCTGTCTGGACTGCCTGGCTGGATGTTGTCCAGACTGTAAGCAGAAAATACAGACATAGCTGCTTGCAGTTATTCGACTTCAATGACTCGAACATCTTCATCCTGTTGATCCTCAGTCAAATAGCCAATAGCACCTGGCGTCGTTTCAACCTTGGTGCGCATCTCGGCTTCTGTATTGACCTTGGCGGGCGCCTGGCCTGTGCCGGAATAGATCTGCCGGTTCCAGGCGCGACGCAGTTGATGTGGAAAGACTCCCAGGACCTGCTTACTGAACTCTGCATGGAGCGGGTCCTTATCTCCCATCACGAAGACCCTTATCGGTGTGCCATCCGGCCACTGAGTCATGCGCATACTGAAGATTGAGCGCAGGGTGCTGATAGATAGAGTGCGTGTTTCATTCAAGGGATGAGTGACTATTTCCAGCGCAACAGTATGCGTTGACGCAAACAGCATCACAACCGCAGCCACACCGGAAAGTGAAATCCTCATAATTAGGCGGGAAATGTTTAATTTATCACAATTTTAATCTTCCAATAGGAGCGACCAGAACAGGCTTATACTTTAGAGTCATAATTCAATCAAGGAATTAAAATCATAAATTACCACCTGATCTCATCAGCTGCTTGTCCCTATTTTTGATAATTCTTCATGGCTGATGCCACTGTTTTGCCAGAATTTGCCCTCAGTTTGACGGATTTTTGCAAACTATCCGCCAACTCATTGTTCTGTAATTGCTTCAGTCAATCACATCCCGACATAGTTGCTGCACTGTCTGTTCGCCATGCAGGGCGCGTCGGGCCAATCTGGAGCAAAAGTAGATGAATAAGATGACTGTTACTGCACCCGTTGTGGGCCTGTTGCTGCAATTTTCTGTTTGCATGGCTGAGGAGGTAACTGCAAATCATGCGCAGTCGCTCAAAAGCCCGGTGATCGGCGCCGTGGCAGGAGGGCTAGTGGCAGGGCCGCCCGGCCTGGTGGCAGGCTTGATTAGCGGAGTCCTGATTGGTCATATTGAAGAACAAAACGACCAAATCCTGACTGCAGAACAAGCATTGAGCAGCGTAAACGGGCAGCTTGAATTACTCAGTGAACAGCAATCCGGGCAGCATGCCAGGATGCTGGAGCAGTCACAGCTGAGCCGCACTCGCCTCAACGCAGTGGCGGAAGGATTTTCATTCTGCCTGCGATTTCGTACCGAAAGTGCGGCCATAGAGCCTGCTCTGCAACCACATCTGGATGCGCTGGCCGGGATGCTGAATGTCTTCACAGAACTGGATGTTGAGGTGCGCGCTTCGGCCGACCGCCATGGCAGCGTCAACTACAATCAGCAACTGGCAAAACTCCGGGCAGATGCGGTTGCCCAGCGCTTGATTGATGCGGGCGTCTCAGTCGTCAGGATCAAGCTGAGAGTTATCGGGGAAGAGGCGGCAATCTACCCGGAAAACGACCCTGAAGGGTTGGATTTTGATCGGTATGTGGTGCTCTCTTTGCTGCCGGGAGATGCATCATGAATGGTTACCCAAGGCCAATGAGCGACGAATTTATCAACGCCTCACCGGAGGAGCGGATGAGTGAATGCAGTCAGTGGTTGCTGGTTGAAAAAATTGCCGGGGATACACAACAGCGGGTATCAGAAGGGGAGAAAAAATATGCACAAGACTCCCCGGAATGAGGCTATCGCTCGGATGTCACCGGTTTATGACCTGCAACGGCAGGAGGTTATCAAGGATCTTCTGTTGACCTTGGCGGCAGCTTTGTGGACCGGACTGGCAGCTTCAATCCTGTTTGTACTGCTGGTGTTCATGACGAGCGGGAGTGTCCAGGCATCGGAGGACAGCCCGAGTAGTGGCGCGCTGGCCCTGTATGCGCTGGATGGCAGACGGATTGATGATGCTCCGCTGGTGTCCACCGACGTTCACATGGAGATTCACGGCATGCTGGCGCGGGTCGTGGTCGCACAGCATTTCACCAACCCGGGTCGTGACTGGCAGGAGGGAATCTATCAATTTCCACTGCCGGAGAATAGTGCGGTCGGGCAATTGCGGATGAGAATAGGTGAGCGGCAGCTCGAAGGCGAGATACAGGAAAGAAAAAAGGCCAGAGCCATCTATGACCAGGCCAGGTTGTCAGGTCGCAGAGTGACTTTATTGAGCCAGCAGCGTCCCAATATCTTTACCACCTCAGTCGCGAATATCGGACCCGGAGAGTCGATTCTGATAGAAATCGAGTATCAACAGACCCTGCGGTATGATCAGGGCCGTTTTCAGCTGAGATTTCCACTGGTGGTCGGGCCCCGCTATATCCCGGGAACTGTGCTGGCGGACCCTGAGACGCTTCGCTTGAGCGGCAATGGCTGGGCGCTGGACACTGATCAGGTCCCAGATGCGAGTCAGCTGACTCCTCCTGTAGCAGATCCTCGGGATGGGCAGCTCAATCCGGTAAGTCTGTCGATCCGTCTGGACCCGGGGATGGAGGTGGAGGAGCTTCACAGCCCATACCACGAACTGGTGCGTCAAGTGGATGATCAGGGAGTCTATCTATTGAGTTTGAGGTCGAAAACAGTACCTGCAGACCGTGACTTCGAGTTGCAGTGGAAGCCAAAGACTGGTCAAAACCCCAAAGCTGCAATTTTCCGTGAAACGTGGGAAGGTCAGGAATATGCGCTACTCATGGTGGTTCCACCGGAGTCGAAAGCTGATGCGGGAGGATTGTCCCGGGAAGTGATATTTGTCGTGGACACCTCAGGGTCCATGCATGGCTCATCCATCTCCCAGGCAAAGGCGGCGCTGCAGATGGCGCTGGGCCAATTGCATCCACAGGATCGCTTCAATCTGATTCAGTTTAATAACCATACACACGCGTTGTACAAAAGAGCCGTTCCTGCAACCCGGCAGAATGTCGATCAAGCGCTGCAATATGTAAGCCGCCTGCAGGCTGATGGAGGAACCCAAATGTTGCCCGCCATGCAGCTTGCGCTGGGGCATGGATCTGAGTCCAAGCGTCTGCGGCAGGTGATCTTTCTGACGGATGGCAGTGTGGGAAATGAACAGGCGCTGTTTAGCCTGATCAGGCAGCAACTGGGTGACAGCCGACTGTTCACGATCGGTATAGGCTCGGCGCCAAACAGCTATTTCATGCAGCGTGCTGCGGAGTTTGGACGTGGTAGTCATACCTATATCGGAGATCTTTCAGAGTTGGCGTTACACATGCAAAAGCTCTTCGATAAGCTGAAATATCCGGCATTGATCGATATACATCCCATCTGGAGTGATGGTCGAACACTCGAGAGTTATCCTGCCAGAATTCCTGATCTCTATCGGGGGGAACCGCTGCTGGTGGCGCTCAAGGCCGATGAGTTAGCAGGTGATCTGCGGTTGGAGGGGCAACTGGCTGGCTCCCTCTGGCGGCAGACGCTTTCATTCCAGAACGTGGCTCAGCACCCGGGGATACATGCCCTCTGGGCTCGCGCGAAGATCAAGGATCTGATGGCGGAACTGAGTCGGGGCGCTCAGGATCCCAAGCTGCGCAGCAAGGTCCTGGAGCTGGCGCTGGAACATCAGTTGGTGAGTAGTTATACCAGTCTGGTGGTGGTTGACCGGACACCAGCACGTGATCTGGACAAGACCGTGAAAAAGGGTCTGGTCCCCACAAACCTGCCTCATGGGTGGACTGCATCCAAGGTCTTCGGTGAATTGCCGCAAACAGCGACAGCCTCTCAATTACACCTGCTGAGCGGCATGGTTCTATTGCTGGTGGCGCTGCTTGTCGGGTTTCGCTCGAGGCATGTTTCCACATGAAGCCCTCACATTGGGCCATGATGATTCTGCTGGTTGCAGGATTTTGGCAATTGGCGGCTGGAGGGTGGATTCATGCAAAGGCCTGGCTGGCGCAGCAACTCATCGCCGACGCCTGGGCGAGAACCCGCCACCCCGGCGAGAGAGTGGCGCCATGGGCTTGGGCGGATACCTGGCCGGTTGCCAGGCTGGAAGTGCCCAGGCTCGGGCTATCGCGCTATGTGCTTGCTGGTGGGCATGGCAGGGCGCTGGCTTTTGCTCCGGGCTGGCTGGAAGGGACCACGCTGCCCGGTGGGCGGGGAAAAAGCGTGATCAGTGGTCACCGGGACACGCATTTTCGCTTCCTGGCGCAGCTGGAGCTCGATGATCAGATATTTGTAACCACTGCAGATGGGGGCAAAGTTCAATACAATGTCGCAAACCGGCAGGTCTATCATGAAAAGGCTGGATGGCTGCTCAGCCCGGAGCAACGGCAACAATTGCTCCTGATTACCTGTTATCCATTCGATGCCCTGGTTCCAGGGGGACCCTGGCGATATGTGGTGACCGCCCATGTCGCGGAGGAAACTGCTGAAGCGGTTGGCATCTGAGTGTGATCAAGCGAGTTCCAGGGCGGTCATGCCACACACAGCATGATTGATGCGGTGCTTGCCACTCCCACACCAGTAGGTTTGAGGGTAGAATAACTCGAAGAGTGAGAACATCATTATTTCGCATGAAGCCGATACGTATTTTTCGCCATATCGCCTGTGAGGGACCTGGTTACCTCGGGGATTTCCTCGACCGCGAGGCCGTTCCCTGGGAGCTGGTCTGTATCGATGCGAATCGACCAGTACCTGCCGGAGTGGATGATGTTTCCGGCCTGGTTTTCATGGGCGCCGCTGTCAGTGTCAATGACCCGTTGCCCTGGCTTGAAGCTGAAATGGATCTGATACGAAAAGCGAATCAGGCGGGTGTGCCGATGATGGGGATCTGCTTCGGCGGCCAGTTGATCAGCAAGGCGCTGGGTGGCGCGGTGACCCGAGGGGAGGGGATGGAGATCGGCTGGTATCCCCTCTACCGTCTGAGCAGCGGCAATCACAAGGGTTGGCTGGATGGACTGCCGGTGGAGTTCGACACCTTCCATTGGCATGCGGATACTTTCTCCATGCCTCCCGGCAGTCAGCCGCTGCTGATGAGTGAATGTTATAAAAACCAGGGGTATGTTCTGGATGATCATCTCGGGATGCAGTTCCATCTGGAGATGACAGAGGAGATGGTGGAAGCCTGGATCGACAAATATGGCAGTGATCTCAAGCTTGACTCCTGCTGCATCCAATCAGCTCATTCGATCAAGGAGGATCTGTGTGGGCGTATTGAACGTCTCCACGAAATCTCCGATGTCATCTACGGCAATTGGCTGAAGCGGGTCAGGAAGCATGAGGTTGAGGATTGAAGCTGTTGATTAAGGTCCTGTTGCTGCTGCTAAGCGGGCAAGCAGCAGCGATGCACGATCAGGATGCGCAGCCCGCCGACCCGGAAGTGCGGCATCTCCTGCAGGCGCGGTTCCAATATGCCGGTCTTCACTATCCTCCTGAGCGTATCCAGCTCATTGCCTTGAAAGAGAGTCGTAAACTAGAGCTCTGGGCCTGGCAGGCGAAGCAATGGCGGCATGTTCACGATTACCCGGTATTTGCAGCCAGCGGCCATACGGGTCCGAAGTTGCAAGAGGGTGACAAGCAGGTGCCTGAGGGTTTTTATCGTATCGAAGCACTGAATCCAAACAGTAATTTCCACCTTTCATTGAAGCTGAACTATCCCAATGCTTTTGATTGGAAAAATGCCCTGGATGAGGGACGACTGACTCCAGGCTCCAACATCTTCATTCATGGCAGCGCCTGGTCTGTGGGTTGCCTGGCAATTGGAAATCGAAGTGTGGAAGAACTCTATACTCTGGTTTCAGCTATTGGCACCCATAGAGCTCATGTGCTGATTGCGCCTTTTGATTTCAGGGTGAGAGAGATCGAGGCTGATAAAGATCAGCCGCTCTGGCTGAAACAGCTCTATGCATATATCAATGTACGTTTGAAGCAGTTTCCATTGACCAGGAAGAATTCCGAATGTTCTTTAGATTGTCTGCTCAACCAGGAGAGGTTGACCTATAAAAGTAAATAACACATGCAGGGGCTAATATTAATCTGCAATCCCTTTGTCAAACAACAACCCCTCGATTATTGCTGCCACAACCAGGGTCCGTTGACACCCAGGACCTAGTCAACGCAGTTTAAAAGGCCACTCCTTTCCATCCTTTGGTTGACAGTAAATTTGTTTATTGGCACTCTTGCCAGGATAAGAACAAATGTCCTAATATCTTCAAAGCAATGCCCACTGATTTTGATATTTTGTGCATCCCAACTCGCTTTAAAATCTCGAAATCCCGACCATCGGCCGTTCAACCTATAAAACCCGGGAGAATTCTATGGGAGATGCTTTCCAGTATTCGCCGCATGATGCATTTGAGCGAAATATTGGTCTTATCAGTGAGAAAGAACTCTCACAACTAACTGATAAATTAGTCGCTATACCTGGCTGTGGAGGGGTCGGCGGGGTCCATGCCCAGACCCTCGCCCGCATGGGGGTTGGGCGCTTTCGCATTTCAGATCCAGACAGCTTTTCCCTGGCCAATTTCAATCGTCAAATTGGGGCTAATATTGAAACAATTGGCCGAAATAAGGCGGAGGTGATTGCAGAGATGCTGCTTGCCATTAATCCACAGGCTGAAATCACTAATTTCGCTGGAGGCATCACCAGTTCGAACGTGGCGTGCTTTGTGGATGGCGCGGATTTGCTGATTGATGGCATTGATTTTTTCGCCCTGGATATCAGACGCAAATTGTTCGCCGAAGCCTGGAGAAATTCAATTCCAGCCTTGACGGCCGCCCCGCTGGGGTTTTCCGGAACCTTGCATATCTTTTCGCCGGGGGGCCTCTCCTTCGATGATTATTTTGATCTGCATGATGCGCAGCCCTCATTCGATCAGTTTGTCAACTTCCTCATGGGGCTTGCCCCCAAGGCATTACATGCGCCCTATATGGATTTGAGCACGGTTAAACCAGCGGAAGGCCGCGGGCCGTCATCCATTATTGGCGTTCAACAAGCAGCCTGTCTGGTAGGGGCGGAGGCGGTCCGCATACTGCTGGGGAATCAACCTTCTTTTTTAGCGCCTCACTATCTCCAGTTTGACGCCTACCGACAAAAGCTGGTCAAAGGCCATCTGTCTGGAGGAAATCGAAACTGGCTGCAACGAATAAAACGCCGCTTGGTGGTGAAAAGGTTTCGTCAACTGAAATTGGATGAAGCATTCGAAGCGGTCTGCATAAAAGGTAATTGAAGATTGGCTTGGCGAATAAGAAGTAGATGGTTGGCAGGAAACAAATATGGCGATGAAACTTAAAATAGCCAGGAGCGGTAAGGAACTGGACGATGTCTTCTGGTTGAGGCATGAAGTTTACGTGGTCGAGAACGGGAAATATGGAGGCATGACCTTCCATGACAAGCGCATTGTAGATCGTTTTGATGCTTTTCCTGATTGTGTGAATATCATTGCCTACGAAAGTCGGGAGCCGGTAGGTACTCTGCGTATCAGTCTTGATGCCGGGACGGGGTTACCTTCCGAGGAGTACTTTGATCTGACCCCGCATCGTGCGGAAATCGAATGCCAATGGCAGAATCAATATCAGCGATCTACGTTGGTGACCTGTGCCGGGATGCTTGCGGTCCGTCAGAAATGGAAGAGTCGCAGGGATGTGATTCGTGCGCTGATCAAAATGGCGGTGGGTGTCTGGCACGCATGGGGCGTTACCCATGTGTACGCAACGGTCAATCATGAGACGGTTGGCATGTATGACCGACTGGGATTTTCACCGCTCGCAGGCAAGATCTGGATTGAGTCCATTGGTAATCATATCATTCCGATTGCCGCACGTTTTGAAAGTCTCTATCAGTGGGCCTTCGGGCACCTTCAGAGCGATCTGCTGCAGGCTTACAGTGGCCATTTCGAGCGCCTGTTGCTTAAAAAGGGTGAGGTGTTGTTTTCGGAGGGTGAAGCGGGTGACTACGCCTATGTTGTCGATGAAGGGGCCATCAAGGTATCCCGCAAAGACTTGAGTGGATCCCAGCTTATTCTGGCCACATTGGATCGTGGTGAGATTTTTGGGGAATTGGCCCTGATCGACACCAATCCAAGGTCAGCAACAGCCACTGCCATGAAGACAACAGAATTGATCATTCTGGACAGGGAAACTTTCCAAGAAGGTATCCGCACTGAACCACGCTTGTTGAATCTGATAATGGGGGATTTTGCGAGACGAATTCGCCGCATGGATGATCTGGCTCTGGTGCTCGCGTATGGAGCCAATTCGCAACGACTCAATTTTGCTCTCGATGTAATTCAAGGTCAGGCAAAGCCGGACACAAAACTCCCCAATGTATGGACGGTCAAGGCAGGCCCGGAAGAGTTGGCGCATCTGGCGGGAGTGAGTGAAGTGGTCGCTCTCTCTTTTCTGGACTCCAGAAAGGATGCGGGTGAACTCGACTATAATCATCGCGCCATCCATTTTTACAGCATCGAGCAGAATTCCCAATAACACTCAATCAGGAATACTGTTGTAGCTTAAACCTTTTTAACCTATCTTCATTGAAACAATGTACATAACTCATGGTAATGCCTGGTCACTGGCCGATTCAGGGGTGACTGACGGCAAGAACGCAATAACAAGCTGAACTCGATCGGTCCAATATACCGTTACAGAACAAGGGGGAGTGATGAGTAAAAAGATCATCCTGTGTTTCGATGGAACTTGTAATGAACCCGAAGATGCAGAACAGGAGAGTCAATGGTGGCGGCTAGGGCAACTTGAGGATGACAGTGTAACCAACGTTTTCAAACTGCATCTCCTGTTCGGGGGTAGCCTGCAGGATGGCAATGCGTCGGCCTTCCCAGATCAACTGAGTTTTTACTATTCGGGGGTCGGCACCTATGGAGGGACGCTCAAGCGGGCATTTAATGCAGTGTTTGCGCCACCCAGAAAAGATGTGGGCAAGATCATCAAAGAGGCGGTCAGTGACCTGCAAGCCAACTATGACGCCGGTGATGAGGTTTTTCTGTTTGGCTTCAGCCGTGGAAGTGCGATTGCACGAAGATTTGCAGCAGTACTGGCGCTGCATTTTCCCGGCGATACCCCACCCAAGATAAGATTCATGGGAGTGTTTGATACCGTCGCATCCATCGGCGTGCCGAATCTGAATGATCGTGATAAACCGATCTCCGATGTGGTGTTTGAAAATCAAACCATCTCACCGGCAGTGGAGGAGGCGCTGCATCTCATCTCCCTGGACGAGAACCGCAAGGCGTTCATGCCAACCCTGATGAATCGTGAGAAGCGGGTAACGGAAGTCTGGTTTCCCGGGGTGCATTCCGATATTGGGGGTGGCTTTCGTTACGATGGCCTGTCAGATCTATCCTTGCAGTTCATGCTGGATGAAATGATAAGACGTTCTCTTGATTTGAAGATTCTGTCTCCGTCCAGTATCGATTTTGATTCCCTCGCACCGGAACACTCCAATGTCGACATCGATCTTGACGATCTCGTGATACAGCCCAATCATCTTGGCAAGATGCACAGACAGAAGCGCCCGCCAGTCACCGCAAAGATAACCCAGGCGGACAGGGTATTGCGTGTCAATAAAGCAGACAAACCCTGTGACGATCTGCCGCTGATACACCACTCCGTGATTGATCGGATTTACGAGGATGCGGATTACAGGCCGGCCAACTTGCGAAAAACCGCCCACAGGGTGTGGATATCGGACAGTGAGGAGGAACAATACCCAGGCCTCAAAGAACACCTGTTGTTGGGCAAGCGGATCAGCCATCTGCTGCAACCAGGGGAGTCCAGAGAGATAACCGTGTATGCCAACCAGAAGTACAGCAGGAGTGGTGTATTACTGCATAAGGGTGGTGAGTACTACTTCCAGGTCTCCGGTAATCAAACCTGGAACGATGGGGGCATAGATTGTGGTCCTTGGGGCTGGGACAGATCAAGTGTCAGTCTGGGTTTTCAGGAACTCGTGATCCGCCTCAAGGAGGATGAGAGGCGTTACCCGGATGCTAAATGGTTTGAAGTGATTGGCGCAATTGGAAAATCAGAGCGGCATCTAGTTAGGATTCTTGATTATCAGGATGTATCCCACACCTATAAGGCACTGAGTAGTGGGGAATTTTACGCATTCGCGAATGATCTTGACCGTTTCTATTTTAACAATATGGGTTTTATCCAGCTCGTGGTCCAGCGGGTCAGTTAACTGACTCTGGCCGCATGATAAGTCGATTGCTTGCAATCAGCAGTCTTCTGCTTGTATGATTCCGGTCCCGATTAAAGGCGCGTAGCTCAGTTGGTTAGAGCGCTACCTTGACATGGTAGAGGTCGTTGGTTCGACTCCAATCGCGCCTACCAATACAATCAAGCACTTATGGTCAGCCCTGAGTGCTTTTTTATTGCCTGATGGACCCTGCCAGACGGGCCTCCGGCGAATTATTTAACCTCAGCTCAGCGTATCAATATGGCGCCGGTATTTTCCTGGTTGAGAGAGTGGCGAGCAGAAGAGTTGCATGGAAGCCTGCTGGGTATCTTCATCGCGGATAGTGCGGATCAGGCTATGCGCAGCGTTGATTGTGTCGAAGCTATTCTCGGCTCAGGCCTTGCGGGGGATCGTTATGCGGCACAGCGCGGGCATTGGAAGCTGACCGATGGCTGTCAAGTGACACTGGTCACCAATGAAGATCTACTAACAGCGGAACAACGCTGCGATTTATCTTTTTCCAACGGAGAGCATCGGCGCAACCTGGTTGTGCAAGGTATTCATATTGATGCCTTTCGGCGGCGTCAAGTACGCATTGGCGACGTTCTGCTTGAGTTTCACCGTCTGCGTCCACCCTGCGGCTACCTCGACCGGCTGGTTGGGGCCGGGGCGGGTAAAGCCCTCGGTAAGGGTGCGGGCATCGGTTTGAGTGTGATTGAGGGAGGTGTGCTGCGAGTTGGCGATGACGTGACTGTGATTGCCAAATCATAACCAGCGCCTCGCTCACGAAGCTAATACCGAGTCGTCCAAAGTCTGGTAACGGGCAGGCAGCTTACCGGCTTCAGATGAATTCTGAAGCCGGTAAGCTCGCTCACAGTTATTTCAGTTATCCAGGATAATCAGTCATCCTCATCCTCATCCTCATTCACCTGTTTGAGGACAGTCACGGATTCGTAAAAGCAGCCTTCTCCCTCGTCACTCACGTAAGCACGGCCATTGCGCGGGTCAATCTGCACGCCGTGGACATGGGGCTCCTCGACTGCCGGCGCACCTGTTTCGTCCACGCCTGGATCACACTCCGGAATCCCGCGGGAGATGGCGATCACCTGCTCGAGTTCCGGTGTTTCATCCAGCTCTTCCTCAACTTCGACGACCCCCAGATTCCCGGTGTGCTCACCGGTCACGAGGAGGGTTTCCCGAGCTGGATCGACAGCCACCCAGTGGGCATGGATGAACATCTGATCGAAGGATGTGCCTTCAGGCAGGTCTTCCGCACCCGGATAACTCAAGGCATCCCAGCCATTCGACAGGTCGATGTAACGCACTTGTTGGAAGGTTTTGGATTTTGGGTCGACATCCACCTCGGCGAGCCAGCGCCCCATGATGTCAAACTCCACTTCTTCCTCAACCAGCGGCGGCTCTTCCTCGTCGACTGGTGTTTCTTCAACCGGTTCTTCCTCTTCGGGCAGTGCCGCCTCTTCAGGACTGCCGGTATGCTCGGCGTGGTGAATGCCATGTACGGTCTGATACGCTCGATGGTTGCGATGATCCACTGTCAGGTCGTGCATGTGGAGTACGCTGGGCAGGTCGGTAGGCTCCTCACCAGCCTCGATGGCCTCAGTGATTGCGGTATCGGCGAATGCGAACAGCTCTGCAGCGTTTGCGACCTGCTCGAGGAAGGGTTCCCGCAGCTCAACCGCGTAAAGGATGCAGTTCTCACCCATGGCCTTTTCTATGAAGAACTCTTCGACATCCGGGTCCAGGTTGTAATCGACGATCGTAGGCGGGTGATTGGGTCTGGGTTTGCAGTCTCCGCTGAACGCAATCATCCGCTCCCCCACATGGGTGGTGCCGAAGACAGCATTGAGCCGTTCGTCCACTTCGATCCCCTGCACGGCATTGGCGAAACCGGTATCGATGAACCCATAGGGATTGATCCTGGCTCTACGGTCGATCACGTCGACCCAGATATTTGGCTCCACGCCTGGGGAGTCTTCATGGTTGCCCTGGAAGACCTTGCCGTTGCGTTCGTTGACAGCCACTTCGTGAGCCCCATGTCCCAGCAGAAAGCCATCCACGATCTTCGGCTTGTGTGGCTTGCGGATGTCATACACCAGCAGCATGCCGGATTCATCGTCGGTGGTTTCGGCCACCTCGAAGCCGCTGCGGTCACTGTTCCAGCGTAGCCCCGAGTGTTCAATGACCTGATAGACAAGCTTCCTTCGCTTATCCACATCGATCCCGTGGGGGTGTCGGGCATGGCTCTCAGCGCCAAGTGGCGCGCAGACGTAGTCGGGGTCCTCATCCCACAATGCAGGGGTATAGACGGTCTCCTCGCCGGTTTCCTCGTCCACCTCCACAAATTCGGGTGGTTCCGAGCCCGGATAGAGCTTGATCGGAAGGCAGACCGTTGGATTGAAACGGATCTCCGAAGGAAAGTGGGGTTCAGGCGCCTCTTCAACCGCGTGCTCATCGATCGTCTCTTCCTCTTCCACCTCCTCACTGAAATCCAGGCCCGGCTCCTCGATATTTATAAATGCTGTGACCTGATTCGAATCCTTGCGGAACAGGGTGATTCCGGCAAAGCCCGAACGCTCGTTGCTGGTGATCCAGAATGGACGGTCATCAATGGCGACCTCGTGGGGTTTGTAGAGCTGGGTTTGCTGGGTGTCCGGAGACGCTGCCTGGTCATCCGGAATCAACACCTTCTCAATCTGGTAACCACTCTCGGCCAGTACGGCACCTGAAAAAAGGCTCGCACTGAGGGCGAGCCGGCAAGTTATGCTTTTCATAATTCTTGCTCCTGTTGAAATAGGATTATCCTGCGTATTTAGTTTTTGTTGGATCGGTGGAGATTTGCCGACTGGGTAGCGTCGGTTTTTTCTGCTTTATTGTTCACGAGACCGGGAGCCCTGGTTGGTATTGTCAAACCTGTTACGAAATCCCGTTACCGTTCAGTCTAGAAATAAGATTCCTGTTGCACTACGCGGACTTACCCTGGTGGGAGCGGGTATTATCCCTCTGAAAAAAATACTCGATCTTGCTGAGGCAACGCTGCATTGCAGTAAATTTTTTGTCAGGCTAAGGCTAAAGAAGAGCCCGCTGTTAGATACGCTGTCCAAGAATGGCTGAAGGCTTGGTTCCTGATTAGATTCAACAAAGCACCTTTCAGGCTACAACTGCCCTGATATAATTCATCCATAAGTACTTGATTGATTATCCAAGGGATATCTGATTATGGTGGAAATAAAGCAACCATCCGGCCCCAAACCCAAGCAGGATTATTCTGAGCTTACTCAGAAACCCATTACCTTGAAAAAAGGCATCGGTGGTCTGGTCAGGCCTGGGGAAAGAAAACGTCAGCCAGCTGATGCGGAATCGACTGCGTCTGTGGTCTCAGTGCAGAAGAAAAAAACATTGAGCAGGAAACCCCACACCACGACAACCGTGCAATGGACGCTTCGAGGTGTTTCCGCAACAGCGAAAGAGGTGGCTGTAAACGCAGCGAGAGAGGAAGGCCTGAAATTGAACGAGTGGCTGGAACGGGCAATCTATCAGGCGGTTTCGGCATCCCCGGAGCACCGGGAACCAGATCAGCCGTTGCAGGATGCATTGGATGATATCCGTGTCAGGCTGGAGCGTATCGAGCTGCAGAGTGGATTTTTCTACCGCATCTGGGAGCGCCTCAAGGAATTGGCAGCTAAACCGGCCTGATGTCGGTCAATGAGTTGATAGAAATCTCCGAAATAATCCATCGAGTTGGATACAATCCGGCCCTGCATGCACGATTTAGAGGTATTGATCGATGGAGTTTGGCCCGCGCGAGATAGTGACCCCCTTCCGTCCCATCCCCCTGGATGTACCGGAAGGAATAAAGCCCAACGAATTTTTCAACAGTACTGAAAATCTCAATGACCTGGTGCATAACAACGGACTGCTGGTCAATCCGGAAAATCTATTGCTCTACCGCAAGGCCCTTGGTCACAGTAATGAATTCGATTGCTCCATCATCTACAACACTTCCAAGGTAATTCTCAATCCCCTGGGGAGGCCTGTGCGCCGAACCCAGGTGCCGAAGAACGTCAAGCACGTCTGGAACCGGATGAACCAGATCATTATCGACTATATGCTGGAGAGGTACCCCGACCCGGCGGATCACCTGGTGCTGGCGGGTGAGGCGAGTCTGGATGCCACCTGGCCCCTCACATCCCCCGGCGTGCCGAGCATCCGGATGTTGCATAACCACTTCATGGTTTTCCCGATGGACAAGTTGCGGGGAGCGAAACTGGCGGATTCAGCCAACCCCAATCTCACCGACGGGGGACAACACAGCCTTTTTCAGTCATATATGAGGGACGTCTATCGTGAGTTTTTTGATCGGGCGCTGAACCTCGAAGTCTTGAAGCCGGCGGGTTCAGGTGATTCACGCCTTGAATTGACCGGCTACCCCCAGGGTCTTCCCTGCTGGGAGATTCAAGGCGGTGTTGATTCCCTGAAAGACATACGTTTCTGGGAGGAGTATGACTTGGTGTTGAAGGGATTTATCGATTTCTATCGGACCTTCTTCACCCAGGTTTCCACCCGCAATGCACCGATCTTGAATGATGTCTATTTTCCAGAGCAGGTGGAGAGTGTGCTGTTATTCAATAATGATTTTCTCGGTACGGCGAAGAAGGTGCGGGATCAATGTATCGTTGACGCAAAATATGCCAATGCAATTCGCTGGCAACCCGCCTTCAAGCAACTGATCTATCGGAATGATGACGGAAAATTGATTGTGACCATCAGTCAGAACTCGATAGGCAATGCAATCACCGAACTGCTTGGCGTGGTGGTAAAGCGTGCTCCGGACGCAGTGGGTTATGAAATGTCGGAACCCGCATTGATTGCTCGGTTGCTGGAAGTGAGACAACGCCTGATCGATGCTGACCTGGGGGAGGGAATTGAAACCGAATACTGGCCTGCGTGTTGATCAATACCTGGCTGGCTGCTCAGTGAAGCCTGTCAGAACCCGTTAGTAAGAAAGGATATCCACATCCCTGTGGAATGACATCGCATCGTCCCTGAGCTGATTGTTCAGCTAGTTGAAGAGTGCTTCCAGTCCAGGGATGCCTTTCTGCTCCATATAGGCCTCCTTGTCTTTCCGAAATTCAGCGCACTCGGCATTGCTGTCTGCTTCTTCCTTGTTTTCCTTGATGCATTTGGAAAACTCTTTGCGTGAAGACTGTGTTTTGCAGTCCGCCACCTCATAGCAGGGGTGAGTTTCGGTTGGTCCGCCGGCATTGACGGGGGTCGCAAGACTCGCCGAAATGGCAACCAAAGCAAATAGAGCCAGTTTTTTCATGTGATAAATTCCTCCGGTCAAGGTGAGTTATTATTGGTTTTCTGTATCTGAGCTTCATCGTTGATGAGAGCTTTATATTATCGTGCATCAACGCTGAAAATTAACAGGCAGATCAGCAGGTTACACGGTCTTTTTGAGCGTCGAGTATGCACATTTGTCATTGCCCGGAGGGTGCCAGGTAGAACTCCATTTGAGTTGTTCTGCCGAACCGTCTGGTGAGCAAATCGCTGTAAAACTGACGAACAGCGCCAAGCGTCGCATTGATTCAAGCGTTATGCCATCAGGTTAATCCCTGACAAATTTCGGTATTAATTTGGGTAAATACCGTATTAATATATGGAATACCCTGATAAATAGTGCTGTCAATGTGTTGACATGAATCAGGAAAATATGAGGAGGGGTGCAAAGGGCAGAGTAGTTCGGTAAAGCTAAATCTTATCGATCAACTGGCGTCAACGGATGGATAATCCTGTTTCCACCAGGCAAGCATGCCCCCTTGCAGTTGTACGGCCGATGTGAAGCCTCTGGCATGCAGTAACCGTACCGCAGGTATGCTGCGGTGTGCACTCAGACAGATTGTCACGATGGGGCGTCTTGCGTCGAGGTTCAGCGACTCTATATCCTTTTTCAGTTGTTTGAGTGAGATGTTAACAGCGCCTGAGATATGACTATGGCGCCATTCAGTAGCTGTGCGTACGTCGAGAATTTGCGGCCTGTTGTCGCCTGTCAGGTCTCTGTGGAGTTCAGCAGCACTGATTTCGGGCACCTGGCCTATCGGCAACCACCAGAATATTTTAGTCAAACGATCCAGGAGAGTCATGAAAATAAATAAAACCGTTCCAGGGAGTGAGTTTTTAACCGATATTAAGCCAAAGCTCTCGAATAATATACACGCATGCTAGGAGCTGATTGGTGCTGGCGGCATAAGCTGGAAATCTGAAATAAGGTGGATCATCAATGAATATTCAGAAAGCATGAAACTATCAGCAGAGATAATAGGTCCGAACGTATCTAAACCGGTTCAAGTTCTTAACAGGAGTTAGTCATGAATGCAGTAAAAACCATGTCACTTTTAGCTGGCCTGATCATCCTGGCGGCTTGTGTCACCATCAACATTTACTTTCCCGCGGCGGAAGCCAGGGAGGCGGCTGAAAAGATTGTGGACGATATCCTGGGTGAGGAAGCGAAGCAGCCGGCGCCTGCAACAAACGACCAGTCGATGCGCCTTATGTCAGTCGAACCCAGGTATGCATTCAACCTGCTGGAATTCTTGATACCCGCGGCTGAAGCAGCGGCGCAACCGAAGTTCGACGCGGACTCCCCCGAAGTGCGCCAGTTGCAGGCTTCCATGAAACAGCGTCATACAGCACTGAAGGAGTTCTACCAGACTGGCGCGATCGGTTTTACCCAGGACGGGTTGATAGCTGTTCGTGAACTCTCAGCCGTACCACTGAAACAGCGCGGGCAACTGAAGAACCTGGTGCAGGCGGAAAATGATGAACGCAATCAGCTCTACAAGGAAATTGCCCGGGCAAATGGTCACCCTGAGTGGGAGAGTCAGGTCCGTGAGACATTCAGCAAAACCTGGGTGAGCAATGCCGCCAAAAACTGGTGGTACCAGAACACGCAGGGCGCGTGGGTGCAGAAATAGAGGGTGTGTTGCCCCTCATGAATCCTGACTGACTGAACCTGTCAGGATTTATGAGGGCTGCGATTAGCCAAAGCACGGGATTATTCCCGGGCAGGGAGGTAGAATCGCTTCTTTTTCAACAGCTGAATAAGAGGTGATCCGCTAATGGGTCGTAGCCGCCGCAAACCCTTGCCGAAAGACCCTGTCGAGGCAGAGATCGAATCCCTGACCCATGACGGGAAGGGGGTTGCCCATATCGATGGCAAGGCGACCTTCATCTATGGCTCCCTGCCGGGAGAGCGGGTTCGTTTCCTCTATACAAGCTGCCGCCGCAAATATGATGAGGGGCGGGTGGTGGAGGTGCTGGAGGCCTCAACCCAGCGGATCGAGCCACGCTGCAGTGCGTTTGGTATCTGCGGTGGATGCAGCCTGCAACATCAGGACCCTGCAGCGCAGGTGGAATCCAAACAGCGGGCGATGCTGGATGCCTTGCAACACATCGGCAAGATACAGCCGGATAAGGTGTTGCCGCCCTTGGTGGGCGAGTCTCGTTGGGGATATCGCCGCAAGGCCCGTCTTGGGGTGCGCTATGTGCCGAAAAAGGGTGGCACCCTGGTCGGATTCCGGGAGCGTGGTTCCTCCTTTGTGGCGAAGATCGAGACCTGCCATATCCTGCACCCCAGGGTGGGGGAACTGCTGCCGGCCTTGAGTGAGCTGATCGACGGTCTTTCCATTCGCAGTCAGATCCCCCAGATTGAGATGGCCATGGGGGACTCGGTATGTATCCTGATCTTTCGTCTGCTGGCAACCCCCAGCGCGGAAGACCTGCAGAAACTCGAGACTTTTGGTCCACTACACAATGTGGTGATCTACCAGCAGGAGGGCGGCCTGAATACGGTCCGCCCGCTATCCGGCGAGCCGGTGGATCTCTTTTACCAGCTCCCCGATTTTGATCTCACCCTGCATGCTTTGCCCAACGACTTCACCCAGGTGAACACAGACATCAACCGTCAGATGGTGCGCCGGGCCGTTGACATGCTGGAACTCGAACCCGTGGACCGGGTGCTGGACCTGTTTTGCGGCCTCGGTAACTTTACCCTGCCGCTGGCGCGCAGGGCGGGAGAGGTTGTCGGGGTGGAGGGGGATTCAGGTCTGGTGGCGCGGGCGCGGGGGAATGCGGAACGGAATCATCTTGCGAATGTGCGATTCTATACCGCCAATCTCTATGAGGCTCTGGAAAACGAGCCATGGCTGCAGGACCGCTACAACAAGGTGTTGCTCGATCCGCCCCGCAGTGGCGCGCAGGAGGTGCTTGAGCACCTGCCGCGGCTGGGTGCGGAGCGCCTGGTTTATGTCTCCTGTTATCCGGGGACACTGGCGCGGGATGCGGGTATCCTGGTGCATGAACTGGGTTATCGGTTGATCAGTGCAGGTGTCATGGATATGTTTCCCCACACCGCTCACGTGGAGTCGATTGCGCTGCTTGAAAAGAGATAAGTGTTTATTTTTATATGCGTTATTTGTACTACCGAACAGTTGCGAAAAGAGATAATAAATGGCTGTAGAAATAGAACGTAAGTATCTGGTAAAAAATGATAAATGGAGAGAATTCGTAGAGTCTGAATCGGTCATGAAGCAGGGTTATCTGGCGACGGTGGCGAATGCCAGCATTCGGGTCAGGGTAGCGAAGGGCAAGGCGTATCTGAATATCAAGAGCGCTACAGTCGGCATCCGGCGCGCTGAGTATGAGTATGAGATTCCGCTGCAGGATGGCGAGGAGATGCTGGCCAATCTGACTGCCGGCTCGTTGATCGACAAAGTGCGCTACGAGGTGCGTTGCGGAGATCACCTCTGGGAGCTGGATCTGTTCCAGGGTGATAACTCAGGGCTGGTTGTCGCGGAGCTCGAGCTGGCTTCTGAGGATGAGACTTTCGAAATGCCGGAGTGGGCCGGTGAGGAGGTCTCCGGCGAGGCCAGGTATTACAACGCCAGTCTGGTCAAGCACCCCTATTGTGACTGGTAGCCGAACGGTCTTTCGAGGCCCGCTGCTATGCCTTCTGCTGTTTCTGTCTGCCTGTGGAGAGGCGCCTGATAACGGTGCGATCAGGATGGGGCTGGCCAATGCACCCTTGAATCTCGATCCGCGCTTTGCCACCGACGCTACTTCCAGCCGTGTCAACCGCCTGCTTTATCAGCGTCTGGTGGAGTTCGATGCGAACAGCATGCCGCTGCCCGGGATTGCCGATTGGCGGCGCATTACCCCCACTCACTATCGGTTTCAGTTGGCGCAGGCGGATTGTTTTTTTGCCGGCGGTCAGACGCTGACTGCCGCGGATGTTGCCGCTACCTATGAGTACGTCCTCGACCCTGCCAATGCCTCGCCGCATCGTTCGTCGTTGCAGTTGATCGAGCGCATAGAGGTGCTTGACGGGAAGCGCGTCGACTTCCATCTGCGGCGGGCCGATCCCCTGTTTCCGGCCTATCTGGTGCTGGAGATACTCCCGGCAAAGCTCATCGAGCAGGCCCATCCGTTCGAGAGCCAGCCGGTTGGCAGCGGGAATTTCAGGGTTCTTGATCGACCCGAACCTGGGCGGCTGTTGCTGGAAAGACGGCGTGATGGTCAGTTATTCGAACTGGTCGAGGTGAAAAATCCCACCGTCAGGGTCTTGAAACTGCTGCGGGGAGAGATTGATCTGTTGCAGAATGACCTCTCTCCCGAGTTGATTGGTTACCTCAGGTTAAGAAAGGAAGTTACTATTAAACAGCTAGATGGAAGTAATTTCTCATATATCGGATTTAATTTGGAAGACGCTGAAACCAGCAGACCCCTGGTGCGCAGAGCGATCGCTCATGCGATTGACCGGGAGGCTATTATCCGCCAGGTGATGAACCGAAGTGCGCGCACTGCCGAGGCGCTCTTCCCGCCGGAGCACTGGGCGGGCGCCCCTGGGTTGGCGTCGATCCCATTCTCTCCTGATCGCGCCAGGGCGCTGTTGAGGGAGGCGGGGTACAGCCGGGAGAACCCCTTGAAACTCAGCTACAAGACCTCCAGTGACCCGTTCCGCATCCGCCTGGCGACGATTATTCAGAGTCAGTTGCAGGCGGTAGGGATAGAGCTGGATTTACGAAGTTACGACTGGGGCACTTTCTTTGGCGATATCAAGGCGGGCCGTTTTCAGCTCTACAGCCTGACCTGGGTTGGCTTGCGCACCCCTGACAGCTTGCGCTATATCTTCGCTACAGACTCAAAGCCGCCATCTGGCGCCAACCGGGGGCGCTATTCCAACCCGCTGGTGGATCGACTGCTGGATCAGGCAGAACAACAACTATCCCTGACCGAGTTGGGCGCCATCTATCGTCAGATCCAGCAACAACTGCACGAGGATCTGCCCTATATCCCACTCTGGTATGAGGATCAGCTGGTAGTCAGCAGAAAGGAGATCGAGGGCTATCAACTGATGCCCGACGGAAATTATGATGGACTCAATCAAGTGGAATTCAAGTCGGAGAGCATTCCGGAGGGCGTAGCGCATGGTGCGGATTGATCTTTCGAAGCAGGTTTTGCGCCTGCTGGACAGGGATAGGGAGTTGCTCAGCTTTCCGGTATCCACCGCATTGGTGGGGGCCGGAGAGCTGAACGGTAGCGGATGCACCCCCCGGGGAAATCATAGAATACGCATTAAGATAGGATCACAATGCCCTGTCAATACAGTATTTATTGGGCGCAGGCCAAGCGGTGAGATCTACACTCCCGCGCTGGCTGAAAAATATCCTGAGCGGGATTGGATACTGACCCGGATCCTCTGGCTGACCGGGGTGGAGTCGGGATTCAACCGGGGTGGGGAGGTGGATAGTCTGCGCCGTTTCATCTACATCCACGGTTGCCCGGATACTGAACCGATGGGTGTGGCCCGCTCTCATGGCTGTATCCGAATGCGCAACCGGGACCTGCTGGAACTCTTCGAGCGTGTAGCACGGGGGATGCTGGTCGAGATCCGATGATCGATTTCGCCCTCTCCCGGTTGTTCAGCGCGCTGCTGGTGATTCTCGGCGTCGCGCTGCTGGTGTTCCTGCTGATTCATCTGGTGCCGGGAGACCCGGTTGATGTGATGCTCGGTGAGTCCGCCAGACCGGCGGACCGCGAGGCGTTGCGCGCCGTGCTCGGTCTCGATCAGAGTCTGGGGCGGCAGTTGAGCGACTATTTCAGTGGCCTGGCCAGACTGGATCTGGGTAGTTCCATCCATTCCATGCAGCCGGTGACCCGGTTGCTGGCAGAGAGGATTCCCGCGACGCTGCAGCTGGCGCTGGCGGCCCTGGGCTGTGCGCTGCTGATCGCCGTACCCCTGGGGCTGGCGGCTGCGGTCAGGCGGGGAGGGGCCTGGGACTGGGGCGCCATGAGCTTCTCACTGCTGGGAGTCTCGATGCCGAACTTCTGGCTCGGCCCGGTGTTGATCCTGATCTTCTCGCTGTGGCTCGGCTGGACACCGGTCAGCGGGCGGCCGGCGGCCGGCAGCATTATTCTGCCCGCCATCACCCTGGGCACGGCATTTGCCGCGATTCTGGCGCGGATGATCAGAAGCAGTCTGCTTGAGGTGTTGGGAGAGGATTACGTACGGACCGCCAGGGCCAAAGGGCTGGCTGAGGGGCGCGTGGTCTGGCGGCATGCGATGCGCAACGCCTGGTTGCCGGTGGCGACGCTGATTGGTCTACAGCTGGGCGCCCTGCTGGGTGGCGCAATAGTGACCGAAATCGTGTTCGACTGGCCAGGTGTGGGCTCACTGATGATCGAGGCGATTCAGAAACGGGACTATCCGGTGGTGCAGGGCTGCGTGCTGTTTGTCAGTCTCTGCTACGTGCTGGTGAATACCGCCACCGACCTTGCCTACGGCCTGCTTGACCCGCGAATCCGCCGAGGTTCGGCTTGATGCTGTTCTGGACATCCGCAATGATCCTGCTCTTCTGGGTATTGTCCGCCCTGTTCGGCAGCGGGCTTTCCTCCGGGGCGGACCAGATCGACCTGCAGCGTATTCTTGCCACTCCCGGTATCCATGGTTTATTGGGCTTCGATGATCTGGGTCGTCCGATTCTGCAGCGCATCATCGCCGGGGCGCAGACCTCATTCCTGGTGGCTTTCGGTGTGGTCGCAATCAGCTCAGTGGTGGGCACCACTCTGGGACTCATTGCCGGTTTTCGGGGCGGCTGGATCGATCTGCTGCTGGTCAGGCTGATCGATATATTCCTCGCCTTTCCCGGCATTCTGCTGGCGATAGCCCTGGCGGGTGTGATGGGGCCCGGTCTGGACAATCTGATTATTGCACTGTCGGTGGTAGGCTGGGTGGGTTATGCCAGACTGGCGAGGGCGCAAACCCTTTCCCTCAAACAGCGTGACCATGTCACGGCAGCGATTGCCTTGGGCAGCGGTCAATGGATCATACTGTGGCGGCATCTGCTGCCGCTCATCATGGCCCCGCTGATTGTGGAGGTAACCTTCGGTGTGGCCGGGGTAGTGATAGCTGAGGCCGGGTTGTCATTTCTCGGGCTGGGCGTGCAGCCGCCATCCGCATCCTGGGGCAGCATGATCCGGGATGGGGCGAGTTTTATGTTGATGGCGCCGCATATGGTGCTGGCGCCTGGATTGACGATCCTGTTGGTGGTCTTTTCCCTGAATCTGCTGGGGGATCGTCTGCGCGACACCCTGGATATCAAGCTTACTGTACAAAAAAGGTCGTAAAGAAGAGTTCCTTCAGGCTGTCTTTACCGCTGAGGTCATTCATCAACTGACTGACCGCTGACAGCGCCGCTTTTCTCAGCGTCTCTTTACCCTCTGGTGTTTTGATGGTCTTGCCATCCTGCTCTGAGAGCAGTAACAGCAAAGTATGACGGATCGCCGGTCCGTGCAGTTCGAGGCTCTCTTTGAAGGCTTCATCCGTCGTCATGACTTGAATGTCGGTGCGGATATACTTGCCGCCACTGGCCAGATTTGCCACCAGTGAAGGTTTGATCTCATAGTAGCTGATGGTTGGCGGGCCGTCTTCGCCATCCCCTGCAAATACTGCTGACATGTTGAGTAACGAAATGAGGATGGCAAGAGTGGTCAGGCGCATGGGATTGGATTCCTGATATGTCAATATGATCATATTCGTAGACGAAAACCACTGGCTCAGTGCTGAGGTGTGTTTTCCGATACTGCTCTTTACGGCATACTTGGTGGAAAATTGAATGGAATAGATCACTATCGAACTATGAGCCTTGGTCCTGTCATGATAGATCTGGAGGGGACGGACCTCTCCCAGGAAGAGCGTGAGTTGCTGGAGCATCCTGCAACCGGTGGCGTTATTCTGTTTTCACGAAACTACCAAAGCCTTGATCAACTGACGCGACTGTGCAGTGAGATTCATGCCTGTAGAAACCCCCATCTGCTCATCTCGGTGGATCATGAGGGGGGGAGGGTGCAACGTTTCAAAGAGGGTTTTACCCACTTGCCCCCTGCAGCATGGTATGGAGAGCAGTATAAGAAACGTGCAGACAGGGGCTTGAGGCTGGTGGAGCAGGGGGGCTGGCTGATGGCCGCTGAATTGCGCTCCTGCGGGGTCGATTTCAGTTTTGCACCTGTCTTGGATCTGGGATCGGGCGTCAGCCAGGTGATTGGCGACAGGGCGTTTGCATCCCACCCGGAAACAGTTGCAAAACTCGCGCATGCCTGGATGCAGGGGGTGCATGCGGCGGGCATGGCGGCCGTCGGAAAGCATTTTCCCGGGCATGGTGGAGTGGAGGCGGATTCACATCATGCGCTGCCGGTGGATGGTCGCCGTTTCGAAGATCTTCAAATGGAGGATCTGAGGCCTTTTGAGAGGATGATTCATTACGGCATAGAAGCAATCATGCCTGCGCATGTGATCTACCAAAAGGTGGATCAGCAGCTCGCGGGTTTTTCGAGGTTTTGGCTCAAACAGGTGCTGCGTGGTCGGCTCGGGTTTCAAGGCGTCATATTCAGTGATGATCTCAGCATGGCCGCAACCGAGGGCGCCGGGAGTTACGCCGAACGGGCCAGGGCGGCGCTGGATGCCGGTTGCGATATGGTGCTGGTCTGTAATAATCGCGCTGCAGCCGGGAGCGTCCTTGCGACACTCGGAGATTATAATGATCCTGCGGCACATGTGCGTCTGGTCAGGATGCATGGCCGGGGACGAATAAGTCGGCAGCATCTGCATCTGGATCCGCGCTGGTCACAGGCAGTGGAGGCATTGGCTGTTTCCGAACAATACCTCACGTTCGATCTGAACCTGGAATGAGCGAGACCATGATCAGCCCTCAACAAGCCCAACAAATCCTGGCCGAAGCTCAGCAACTCTACTCGCAAGCTGATGTGGAACTGGCGCTGGACAAAATGGCTGCAGAGATCACTGCCAGACTTGCCTCTGCAAACCCCATCATTCTCTGTGTACTGAATGGGGCTTTGATCCCCCTGGGGCATCTGCTGACACGGCTTACATTCCCCTTGCGTCACGACTATATCCACGCATCCCGCTATCGGGGTGAAATTTCCGGCAATGATCTTAAATGGATCGGCAGACCGAGTATTTCATTACAGGATGAGACGATCCTCATATTCGATGATATTCTGGATGAAGGTGTCACGCTGGCGGAAATCGTCAAGTCATGTGGAGAGGCGGGGGCAAAGGCTGTCTATACAGCGGTATTGGTAGAAAAACGTCATGCCAGAGGGAATGGATTTATCGCCGATTTTGTTGGCTTGGAAGTGGAAGACCGGTATGTTTTTGGATTCGGAATGGATTACAAAGGTTACTTAAGGAACGCTGCAGGGATATTTGCGGTAAAAATGCCGTGATCGAGCGAGGGAAAACCCGAATATCAGATAGGTCTTTTGCGGATCAATACTTAAAGCAATATTCAAAAATACTAATAAAATTAAGTACCTATTGTCATTTCCATGGAAATGGTCCACTATTAATCTATACAAAGATTAACCTGACAAAGAGCAGGAAATCATTTTTTTTGCCAGTTTGGCCGTTGTACTCAGCAAATTCTTTGTTGAGAAGCACAATCTTCTAGGAGGATTCAGTAGTGAGCACCATAGACAGTATCAAGGGTAGTCACGGCGAAATGCAGGTTATGATCAATGATCTGAGGGCTATGATGACCGAAGATCAGCTGAAAATTCGGCCCAACGCGATGACAACTCACCGGTTGCTTTGTGACCTTGCAGAAAAGCTGAAAACCCACATGACATCGCAGGACCAGAAGATCTACCCGGGGCTGTTGATTCATGAGGACCCAAAACTCAAATCCATGGCCTGGGGATTCCTGAATGGTCAGAAACCCATGCGTAAGCAATATGACGACTATTACAACAAGTGGTTAAAGGACTGTGATTTTAATTTCTCAAAAGAATTTGTCGCAGAGACCTTTGAGATTTTCGATATGATCGATGAGCGGATCGAGAGAGAGCAAACCATCCTGATCCCAACGCTTGAATCATCGGGTGTTTTTTCGCAGGTTGCGGCTGGTTGAGAAGGCCTCTCTAATTTATGCGATGACAGAAAAGGGGCTTCGGCCCCTTTTCTTTTTACAAGGCAATCCGTGGATGATTTCAAGTTATAAAAAGGTCTTGTTTCCAGTACACTCGTTGCCGGGGAGTTTCTCTCTTCTTTCATTTGAGATTGGATGCTAAGCAGGTATTGGCAGTTCCGACCTTGTAGCAGAAATCAGGATATTGCGGTTAAAAAAGTAATCAGATGACAAGACTGGCGATAATCGGTGGAACAGGCCTCGATAAAATCCCTGATCTCGAAATTATCCACCGTGAGGTCTCACACACACCCTTTGGCGAACCATCAGCTGCATTGACCTATGGGAGAATTGCCGGCAATGAGGTGATCTTTCTGCCGCGTCACGGTTCGGCGCATAATATACCTCCACATTGCGTTAACTATCGTGCGAATCTCTGGGCTTTGCAGCATGCGGGCATAGATACGATTATCGGTGTGGCTGCGGTAGGTGGCATCACGGATCAGATGGCTCCAGGGCATATTGTTATTCCTGATCAGATAATCGACTACACCTATGACAGAGACCATACGTTTTTTGATACTGAGTTGACCCCGGTGACGCATATTGACTTCACCTATCCGTATTGTGATGGTTTACGTCAACGCTTGATAAAGGCAGGTAAACAGATTGCCGGGCAGTTAGTTGCAGGAGGCGCCTATGGTGCTACACAAGGCCCCCGCCTGGAAACTGCAATGGAGATACATCGTATGGCAAAAGACGGGTGCGACATTGTTGGTATGACCGGCATGCCGGAAGCCTCACTGGCCCGTGAACTCGATATCTGCTATGCCTGTTGTGCGGTAGTGGCTAATTGGGCGGCAGGGAAAAACAACCAGATCATAAAAATGAGTGAAATCGAGCGAAACTTGACGATTGGCATGGAGCATGTCAGAAGTCTATTGACTAAATTTCTCGCAATGCGTTCAGGGCAATAATTTCCTATCCAGTTATGCGCCAGTTATCTTTATGGGCTGAAGAGGGATTGATGACTCAGCCTGAGAAGCTACGGAATTTCATTACTCTCTTATTCATTGTATTGACACTGAACCAGGCAGTGTCTGCCGGACCGTTCGAGCAGGGCATGACATCCCTGAAAAAGGGTGACTTTGCTGTGGCCTACTGTATCTGGCGGCCGCTGGCGATGCGCGGGCATGCCGAGGCGGCCTATCATTTAGGCTGGTTGTACGCCAACGGAAATGGTCTGAAGGTAGATGTTTCGCAAGCCATCCATTGGTGGACTCAGGCGGCAAGCCAGGGGCATACCGATGCCCAGTTCGTGCTGGGCATGACTTACTCTGGTGGAGAAGGCATTCAAGCAGACCCGATAAAAGCCCTGGACTGGTATTTGAAAGCCGCGAAAGGAGGCCACCAGGATGCCCGGGAACTGATTCGGAGCATGGTGTTGGAGGACGCGGCTGAAGTGCAGCAGCGATTACCAGAATTGGTGGCTGAAAAATGGCTTGGGCGGCCTATCCGGGTAAATGTGGACAAGGCCATACTCCGCTCTGGACCCGGTACAACCTTCGAGCAGGTTGGTATGGTTGAAAAAGATTCCATCTTGATGTCTATCGGTGAGCGTGACGAATGGCATCGGATCCTTAGTTTGAATAATGGAATAGCTTTTGGTTGGGTTGCGGGCTGGTTGACTGAACCGGTTGAATGACAATTCATCCCAATTTGGGTAAGAATTGCCGTTAAAAGGCAGACTGAATTCCATTATGCTAGGATTCATGCATCGTAACTGCTGCTAACGGAGATTTTACTGTGGCTGAATCTGAGAACAACGAAAAGCAGAACAGTGAGGGTAGCTCACCCGACGATCAACCCATTGATCAGCCGGCGGTGAAGGTTGCCAAAAAGAAGACTGTCAAGAAAAAAGCCGTTAAAAAGAAGGTTGCCAAGAAGGCTGCAAAGAAGACAGTCAAGAAGAAATCCGCCACAAAGAAAGTCGCCGAGCGTAAACCGGCGGTGAAAAAAAAGGCTGTTGCGCCAGTGGGCGATTCAGAGACAGCAATCTCAGACAATACTTCAGCCGAGACGGCGGAACTCAAAATACATTTAGTTAAACAAACTGAAACCGCAGCGGCAGAACATCCAACGGTGGTAAAACCCGGTTTGCCTGGGGCTGCCGAACAGCCAGACAGCAAAAAACCGACTGAGACGGCCGCAGTCATATTGCTGAAAGAGGACTCAAAGCCAGAGACAACCGGCGCCGATGCGATCAATATTTCACCTCAAGTTCCAGCATCGGTGGAGGTTTCACCGAATACAAGAAATGCAGCCGATCCGACCAGTGAAGATAAGGTTGTATCTGCAGAAGTGATTATCAAAGCCCAATCCAATAAAGAGGACGAACACATGGCATCCAAATCCAATGGCTCAGCAGGTTTTTTGCCAAAAGTCATTTTCTGGTTACTGATTGTAATCATAGGATTCAGTTATATCAGGTCACTGGCCAAGCACCCCGGTACCGAAACAGGCAACCCTGATCAGGCAGAGAGCAGCGTTGTGTCGAGTGATTCAGGCGCTGCTGCAACCAGGCTTGATGAGCAAGCGGTAAATACTGAAAAAGCGACGGCGGCTGACACAGCAGAATCCGAGGAGGCTGCCGTTGCGCAGTCAGTGGTCCCGTCTCAAGCTGAAACTTCCGCACATGCCGTTGTCGACACCGCAGAAGGGGTGATCGTGCCAGCCGTAATTTCCTCTGTCACTGCAGATGCCCCTGTTGCTGAAGAGACAGCCCCAGCAGTCCCGGAGACCGCAGCAGATGAGAAAGTCGTTGAGAAGGCCGGTTCAGTAGCGCCGGTCGTCAGCGAAAGCGTGCTCAGTGTGGAGGCTGTCAAACCAGAATCTGCTGGTTTGGAGAAGACCGAATCGTTGTCTGTGGTGGCTGAAAAGAGTGCTGTTACCCATGCTGCAGCAGTTGAGCCAGTGTCCTCAGAACCAACCCCGGGTACGGTTGAGAGCACTCAGGTCAAGCCCGTAGCCGAGGCGCCGGCAAGTAGTACCGATATACAAGTGACGCATGAGGTAAAGGAGAGCAAATCCGATGCGGCACCAGCTCCGGCCGCGAAACCTTACAGTCAGGAACGCTCCGAATCCACCACCAAGATACTGAAAGAATTTGATGAGTTGCGTAACACGGCGGAAATGGAAAGAAAAGCCATGTATGAAATGATGCAGAAACGGCGGGAGATGCGGGAGGCCATGATGCAAAGACAAAGAGCGCCATATCCGCAATGGAACAATCAAGGCTATCCGGCGTATAACCCATATCCACAAGGTTATTATCCTTATGGCTATCCCCAATAGCGGATAACTTCAAGCTACATACCGGAAAGGCAGGGTCATCCCATCTGACCCTGCCTTTTTTATGTGGCTTATTTCTGAAGAAGGATTTCCTTTCATCCCTTTCTTAAGCTCAGATAGGATATGAAGACGTTGAGAACTAGCATTCTGTGGATAGTGGCTGGATTGGCGCTTACTGCCTGCGCGACTGATGACCCGGGTGCCCCGTCAAAAACCGGGGCCGTGATCGGAACATTAACCGGAGTTACGCAGAGTCATCAGCTTGTTGATGAGGCTGAATTGCTGGAAGCCGCGATTGGCGCAATCGCCGGCGCCAGGGTTGGCGGCTATATGGATGAACAGCAGCGGATGCTTGAAAAAAAACTGGCGCAGGAACAACGTAACAAACAGGTAGAGATTGAACGATTGGAAGACGATACATTGAAACTCTATCTGCGGAATGAAGTCCTATTTGAATTCGATAGTGCGGAAATAAAAGGCTCCGTAGAGCCCATCATGAAGAAAGTGGCGGACCATTTGATCATATACAATCAAACAGCGGTGCATGTCATAGGACATACCGACAGTGCGGGTGCGGGTGAGTACAATCTGCATCTTTCCGAACGCCGCGCCAGCAGTCTGGCGACCCTGTTGAACCGTCAGGGTGTGCCCGCATCACGTCTCCGGATAGAAGGCCGGGGTGAGAATGAACCCAGGGATCCGAATCAGACCGAGCAGGCAAAACAGCGTAACCGCAGGGTCGAGATCTACCTGCGGCCGATTGTCGAGGGCAGGGAAGAGGCGGCCTATGAATCCCCCAGATATTGATGAAGTCGAGGTGGACCCGGATTCATCCAGGGCGGCCTTTGCGAACCTCAGCCCGGATCAGATCCTGGATGCAGTCGAAGGGAACGGGATTGAGTGCGATGGGCGTTTCCTGGCCCTCAACAGCTACGAAAACCGCGTCTACCAGATCGGTGTGGAAGAGGGAGCGCCACTGGTGGCAAAGTTCTACCGGCCAGGTCGTTGGAGTGATGCGGCCATCATCGAAGAGCATCGATTCACTCTGGACCTGGCCGCGCAGGAGATACCGGTTATTCCCCCCTGTGTGGATGAATCAGGGGTCAGCCTATACAAGCAAGGCCCCTATCGATTTGCCCTCTATCCCTGTCGTGGCGGCAGGCCGCCTGAACTGGATAACCCGGACCATCTGGAGCAATTGGGGCGATTCATCGCCCGTATTCATGCATTGGGCGCAGTAAAATCCTTTGAGCATCGCCCCAGGGTTGATATTCAAAGCTATGCCATTAATCCCCGCCAGTTTCTGTTGCAGAATGATTTCATCCCGTCTCATCTGATTGAGGCCTATGCAACCCTGACCACTGATCTCATCAAACAGATACAGGCTTGTTTCGAGCGGGCCGGTAAAATCCGACTGCTCCGGCTGCATGGTGATTGTCATCCGGGGAATATCCTCTGGACTGAGGCCGGCGCCCACATCGTCGATTTTGACGACGCGAGAACGGGGCCTGCGGTCCAGGATCTGTGGATGTTGCTTTCCGGTGATCGGGCTTACATGACCGCCCGCCTGGCTGATTTGCTGGAAGGCTACACCCAGTTTTACGATTTCAATCCCGCTGAACTGCACTTGATTGAGGCCCTGCGCACCATGCGTATGATCCACTATGCCGCCTGGATCGCCTCCCGCTGGGAGGATCCGGCATTTCCGTTGGCTTTTCCCTGGTTCGATACAGTGAATTACTGGGAGGAGCATGTCCTTACCCTGCGTGAGCAGGCAGCCCTGTTGAATGAACCGCCCATGGTCTGGAGTTGATTCAATCCTGGTTTGCGACCAACACCTCAACCTGATCTGAAATTCGTGTCTTTGGCTGCCGGGCGCTATGGGGGCGCTTAACGATGCAGAACCTATGGTGCTGAGTCGTCAGCAGCAGTAAAATGTGTAAAAACAAGAGGGATGTAGCAGATGACCATGGCAACGATTAAACAATTGAACAAAAATTTCGCAATACAGGGCCAGCTCAGTTTCGTCGAGGGTAAAGGTGGATTTCCTTTCATCGAAATCGACAACGGCAAGGCAACGGCTCTAATCTCCATCTACGCGGGGCAGGTGCTCTCCTTTCGACCTGAGGGGGAGCCAGAGGACCTTCTGTTTCTGAGTGAACAGGCCTACTATCAGGAGGGGAAAGCCATCAAAGGCGGGGTTCCCATCTGCTGGCCCTGGTTTGGGCCGGACCCTGAGGGATTGGGGCGTCCCGGACATGGCTTTGTGCGCAATCGTCTCTGGACAGTATCAAGCACTGAGGTAACCCCGGAGGGTGACACGAAAGTGGTGCTGGCGCTCAAGGATAGTGACGAAACCCGTGAGATATGGCCCCAAGCCTTTAACCTGTTTCTCGAAATCACGGTAGGTAATGACCTCACCCTGGGGTTGGTTACGCACAATATGGGGGATAAGTCTTACAGTCTCACCCAGGCGCTTCACACCTACTTCAAGGTGGGTGATATCGGAAAGGTCAAGGTTTTGGGTCTGGAGAATCTCCCCTATCTGGATAAGGTCGATGCGGGACAGGAGAAGATTCAAGCAGGTGAGGTGACTATTTCCGGTGAGGTCGATCGCATCTACAAGGACGTCGAGAGTGACCTGACTATTGTTGATGCAGCTCTGGGGCGTCGTATTATCATCAGATCGATCAGCAGCCAGACCGCTGTGGTTTGGAATCCATGGGCCGCGACTGCCGCCGAAATGGCCGACCTGGGAGACGATGATTACAAACGGCTGATTTGTGTGGAAACTGCAAATGCCGCTGATGAAATCGTCGAGGTTCCGTCAGGTGGCGAGGGCCGGCTGATTGCCCGTTACAGTGTCTTGCGTGATCAGTCATAGCGCGGCTTAAGTATCACGCAACAGATCACCTGCTGAGAGGGATTCTATCCTCATTCGGAAGCCGGTAAGGCAAAAGCTGGAGGTGGATGATCGCGGGAGCCCATGCGATCTTGTCTGGCATACTGAAACCGGTCTGAAGGGGCGGTTTCAATACTCCAATATTCTTTTGTCATGCAGGGTGGCGTCAGTAATCGCATGCTTGTGGTCGCGACTGTTGGCGGGAGGGACCCCTCCTCGAGCATACAGGGAGGTATTCATAGCGCGCAGCGAGCAGATCCGTGCGATTACTTTCTGCTCAATACCAGGCAAAATAAAACTGTGTAATACATCGAGAGCGGGTTTCCTTCCCGTATTGACTCGCGGCCATGTGCCTGCGTTCAACAAGCAGCAGGCTACGCGCTTTCGCTTTGCTCTCCTCCATGGCTTGCAGCGATTAATACGCCTAGGGAAGGGTCAAGCACGGGTGTGGTCTTCCCCTCCACCCCCGACTTGGTTAGCGCCCATTTGCGACAGTCATAGTAGCGGATCTCCTCATCAAAAGTCGGATAACGACCACAGTTGAAATAACGCCAGTAGAAGCTGTCGTAGCCACGGCAGGCTTGCTGTTCATTATCCAGCAGAGGGCAGGCATAACCGCCCGGTTTGCAGCAATTGGAACAACTCCCGCAGGAAGCACCGTGGCCCCAATCGGCGCGAGCAACCGCGATGAGAGGGTCGGGCGCAGAACGTGGCGGGCTGGTAAGCGGAACCGAGAACATGAAGGCGCGTTTATGGCCAAGCATCATTGCTGTCAGGCGCAGTCCGTGGGGCAGCAAGCCGAGGCCGGCGCGCCAGTGGCGCCAGAATCGCCAGTCACCTAAAAAGTACCAGGTCATTACTGGCGCTGTGAGGAAACCGCCGATGAGGGTCAGGATCGAAAAGACGATATAAATAATGAATGCCAGCCGCGCCAAGGCATAACCTAATGCATGTGATTTCTCACGCAGGCTCGAAAATTTCTCAGTCAAGGTAATACGATTCATAGTTGGAATTTGAAAAAATATCTGCCGAATATCCGGCAGGCGGCATAGTTTACCAAATGTACCGGGTTTCAGTATGTAAACCAGTCAGCAAGGGCTGTTTTCGCGAGCTATTGGTGTCAGCTGATATATTCGATCGCAGTGATCCAGTAGATATCAGTCCCACCCGGCGTCCTGACCTCGACCTGGTCATCCAGGCTGCGTTTCATCATCGCCCTGGCGAGCGGTGAATCGATGCTGATGTAACCGGTTCCCTGATCAATCTCATCGGGACCCACGATACGGTAGCGGTGTTCCACGCCAGTCTCTGTTTCGAGGGTGACCCAGGCGGCAAAGAAGACCTGGTTCTGGTTACTCGGAGGCTGGGATACGATCTTCAGGGTGGGCAGGCGTTTCTGCAGATAACGGATGCGTCGGTCGATCTCCCGCAACTCTTTTTTACGATAGATATACTCTGCATTCTCGGAACGATCACCCTCTGCCGCTGCGGCGGAGAGGGCCTTGGTGACATCTCGACGGCGGACCCACAGGGCCTTCTCTTCCGCTTCCAGGCGCAGAAAGCCCTGTGTCGTTATGTAGGGGGATTTAGGTGGCGCAGGGGGTCTGTAGCGTCCCATTATTTTCTCTGCGGTAGTGTAAGTTGTATTCGTTCAAGGCGAATAATAACTACTTTTTACCCTGGCGATGAAAATATTCCGGATTAATCAAATAAGGGAGTCAGTACTTGCCGGAAATTTTATTATGAGGCTTTGCATACCCGGTTACGCCCGCAGTGCTTGGCCTCATAGAGGGCCACATCCGACTTGCTGATCAGCTCATCCAGATCAGTGACTCCAGAATCAGACGATGAGACACCAAAGCTCGCACTGAGCTTCAAACCGGTGAACGAGACGAATCTGCAATCGGCTACTGCTTGACGCAGTTGTTCTGCCTTCTTCATGGCGCCATCCAGATCTGTGTGGGAAAGCAGCAGAATGAATTCTTCACCACCATAGCGGGCTACCTGGTCTGATGTGCGGCTACACTGCCTGAGTAATCTTCCCACATTCACCAACACTTGATCTCCGGCCTGGTGGCCGTATTTATCGTTTATCTGCTTGAAGCAGTCTAAATCCACCATCAATAGTGAAAGGGGATAGTTATTCCGCGCTCCATCGGCCAGCATCAGCTCAGCCTGCTCTCTGAAGGCGCGCCGGTTGAGAAGTTCGGTGAGCATGTCATGGCTCGCCATCTCCGCCAATTCCCGGTTTTTTGTCGCCAGCGCATGACTGACATCCTCGGCCCGCTCCTTGGCCTGAGACAACTCCTTGGTGCGCCGCTCCACCTGCAGTTCAAGGGTCTGGTTGATACGTTGCAGTTCTTGGTTGAAGTTGGCTTGAGCGAGATCTTTCTCCTGCCGCAGACGGCTGATACGGTCGGCCAGCGCCAGCGAGAGTAGGATCACCTCAATAAGAGAGCCGGCCGGCATGGCGTTCACCGTAAATGCATTATGCGGGACTATACCGGCCAGCATCAGACCATTGCTCAGGATGCCGACCAGAAATGTTGACCAGGCAATGACAAAAAAACGGGCGGGTCTATAGCCCCGGTAGAGCACAAAATATCCGGTGGGCAGTACAACCAGCACCATTGCCACCCCAATCGAGTTGGCAAATAAGGCTGCCCCTGTGTAGGGTGCAATAAACACCAACAGCATGCAGAGCACTCCAGACCCGATCAGTAACCTCATCAAAAAATCCAGGCGGGGCGGCGCCTGTTGCCATGTCTCCAGAAAGTGTCGGGAAAACTGCACGGCCGCCAGTACCACCAAACCGGCAAAAAAGACCGCGGCCTTGCTGCCCCAAGCAGGTGATTCAGGCCAGAGGTACTGGAAGGTATAGCCACTCAGAGAACCCTGAAATAACAAAAAAGTGCTGATGTAGATGACGTAGTAGAGATAATTTTTGTCCCGGATAGAGAGATAGAGAAAAAGGTTATACAGAACCATTGCCAGCATGGCCCCCAGGTAGAGGCCGACATGCTGACCAGTCTTGACGGCGGCTTGAGTAAATTCAGACGGAGACCAGAGCAGCAGGGGCATCTGTGCAGAACCTTCCGTCTGTACCCGTAGATAGAAAGTGTCATTCCCAGCTTGATTGAAACGGAATACCGGGTGATGGTAGGGAATTTCCCGGTCTGAGAAGCGATGGGTATCACCGGCATGACTCTCATCGAAGCCTCCATCGCCCATGGGGCGGTAGAAGGTTACTTGATCGAGCAGGGAGTAAGCCACCTCCAGAAGCCATTCACCGGGTGGTGGTGAGAGACGGAACCAATGGACGGCATTGTTATATGCCGCGTTTTTCTTCGCCTGGGTCAGTGGCACAAAATTTACCTTTCGCGCCGGATCACTCAGTGCTTCGACCCGGAGTTGCTGATCAGGATCGTGCAGGTATTCTGCAAAGTCTGCAAGATTGAGGGTGCCTGCCGCTTGGCTGCAGAGTGCTGATAACAGCAAGACGAGCGCAACCGCGAAATTGAGCGCTGGCTGAAGTATGGGTTTAAATACATAGTCAAAAGGAGTGATCACAGGAAACATATCGGCCTGAATCCGGCGACATTGAGGTGCGTAACCAGAGGATTCGCGAATATCCGAAACCGCCCTTTCACATCAAGTACCTGTCAGCACTGTTGTTGGCTGAAGGCGGTCTAATACCGACTCTGCAGGGTTAATCTGCACTGCGCACAGCATTATCAGGACTCAGTAGAACACCTATCCTGCAGGAGTGAGGCATAAGGATGCGCCAGATAAGAGCCGCACATCCAAATGCCTCGAAGCGGCGTGCTTATGTCTCTTTCGCCAGAACCCGCACTTTCCACATGTAATAGAGTACCGGGATGACGAACAACGAGAGCAGAGGCGCGGTGATCATGCCGCCGATCATCGGGGCGGCGATCCGGCTCATCACTTCCGAACCGGTGCCCTCGCTGAGAAAGATCGGGATCAGCCCGGCCACGATAACCGCCACGGTCATTGCCTTGGGGCGGACGCGCAACACAGCGCCTTCCATGATGGCTTCGCGCAACACAGGTTCTGTCACCCCGCCGGTGCGTTCCCGGTCATGCAGCGCATTGTCGAGATAGACCAGCATTACCACGCCGAACTCAGTCGCCACACCGGCCAGGGCGATAAAGCCGACGCCAACCGCGACTGACAGGTTGTAATCCAACAGAAAGATCAACCAGAAGCCTCCCACCAGGGCGAAGGGCAGGGACAACATCACCATCGCCGCCTCGCCTGCATGACGAAAGGCCAGATAGAGCAGCACGAAGATGATGACCAGGGTCAGCGGAATCACCTGTGAGAGTCTCTCCTGGGCCCGCAGCATATATTCGTACTGTCCGGACCAGGTGATGGCGTATCCCTGGGGCAGTTCGACCTGCTCCCGCACGGCCTGTTGAGCCTGCACCACGTAGCTGCCAAGATCCGTATCCCGGATGTCGACAAAGGTCCAGCCGTTGAGACGGCCGTTCTCGCTCTTCAACATCGGTGCGCCGCTGACGATCTTTATCTCCGCCACCTGACCCAGCGGGATCTGCGCGCCTGTCGGGGTGACCAGCGGCAGGGACGCAGCTTGTCGAGGTCGTTGCGCTGTTCCCGGGGAAAGCGCAGATTCACCGGGTAGCGCTCCAGTCCCTCCACGGTGCGGGTGATGTTGATGCCTCCGACTGCGGCGGCGATCACCTGGTTGATGTCGGTGATGTTGAGGCCATAACGGGCGGCCGCCAGGCGATCCGGCAGAATGTCGATGTAGCGTCCGCCTGCGACGCGTTCAGAATAGGCCGAGGTGGTGCCGGGTACGGTCTTGACCGCCTTTTCAATCTGCTGCCCGATCTGCTCGATGACCTTCAGATCCGGGCCGGACACCTTGATGCCCACCGGGGTCTTGATACCGGTGGCGAGCATGTCGATGCGGGTCTTGATCGGCATCACCCAGGCATTGGTCACACCGGGAAAATCGACCAGTTGCATCGAGTTCCAGGATCAGCTTCTGCAGGGTCATGCCGGGCCGCCATTCCTTTTTCGGTTTGAGCTGGATCAGCGTCTCGATCATGGTCAGGGGCGCCGGGTCGGTGGCGGTGTCGGCGCGACCGACCTTGCCGAACACCTGTTTCACCTCCGGTAGCGTTTTGATCAGCCGATCGGTCTGCTGCAGCAGTTCCTGCGCCTTGCCGATGGAGATGCCGGGCAGGGTGGTGGGCATGTACATCAGATCCCCCTCATCCAGTTCCGGCATGAATTCCGAGCCCAGCCCATCGGCGAAACGCGCCAGCCAGGGCAGGTCGGCGAAGCTGCGGCGCCAGACCGCCGCCCATTCCCGCTGGGTCGTCTCGACCTGCCGGATGACGCTCTGTTCCTCGCCAGTGACGCTCTGGAGGATTTGGAATGGCCATTTCAACGGGCTTAGAAAACCCGTGATGCCGGCTGTGGGAATGACCAGGCTCAACACCAGCAGCAGGGAGCTGAACAGGGTGAAGCGTGGCCAGCGCATGACTGCATTGAGCATCGGACGGTAGATCCAGATCAACAGGCGGCTCAAGGGATTGGCCGTCTCCGCCGGGATGCGTCCGCGGATGAAGTAACCCATCAGCACCGGCACCAGGGTCACCGACAGGCCCGCCGCAGCCGCCATGGCGTAGGTCTTGGTGTAAGCGAGGGGCGCAAACAGCCGTCCCTCCTGGGCCTCCAGGGTAAACACCGGCAGAAAACTCAGGGTGATGATCAGCAGGGAATAGAACAGCGCCGGGCCGACCTCACCGGCAGCCCTGGTAATGGTGTTCCAGTGCTCTATGCCGATCGGCGAGTGGCCGTAGGCCAGCTTGTAGCGTTCCAGATGTTTGTGTGCATTCTCGATCATCACGATAGCGGCATCCACCATCGCGCCGATGGCAATGGCAATTCCCCCCAGGGACATGATGTTGGCGTTGATGCCCTGCTGTTGCATGACGATGAACGAGGCCAGTATCCCCAGGGGCAGGGTGACGATGGCGACGAAGGCGGAGCGCAGATGAAACAGAAACACCAGGCACACCAGGGCCACGACGATGAACTCCTCGATCAGCTTCTCCTCGAGGTTATCCACCGCCCGCTCGATCAAGGACGAGCGGTCATAGGTCTCGATGATCTCCACGCCTGCGGGCAGGCCCTGCTTGAGGGTATCGATCTTGGCCTTCACCCGCTGGATGGTGGCCAGGGCATTCTCACCGTAGCGCATCACCACGATGCCGCCGGCGACCTCACCCTCGCCATCCAGGTCGGTCACCACGCGGCGCATTTCCGGGCCGATCTGGATACGCGCCAGGTCTCTCAGCAGCACCGGCGTGCCCTGTTGCGTGACCTCGATGGTGATCGTCTGCAGGTCCTCGATGCCTTTCAGGTAACCCCGGGTGCGCACCATATATTCCGCTTCCGCCAGCTCGATTACGGATCCCCCGACCTCCTGGTTGGCATCCCGGATGGCCCTCGAGACTTTCATCAGGGAGATGCCGTAGGCGCGCAGCTTTTCCGGATCCACTACCACCTGATACTGACGCACCATGCCGCCCACTGTCGCTACTTCGGAGACCCCGGCCACGGTCTGCAGCTCAAACTTCAGAAACCAGTCCTGGAGACTTCTGAGCTGTGCCAGGTCATGCTGTCCGGTGCGATCCACCAAGGCATAGCTGTAGACCCAGCCGACGCCGGTGGCATCCGGCCCCAGGTTGGGCTGGATCCCGGCGGGCAGAATCGAGCTGGCCTGATTCAGGTATTCCAGCACCCGGGATCGGGCCCAGTAGAGATCGGTGCCGTCCTTGAAGATGACATACACAAATGAGTCGCCGAAGAATGAGTAGCCGCGCACCACCTCCGCTCCCGGCACCGAGAGCATGGTGGTGGTGATGGGGTAGGTGACCTGCTCCTCCACCACCCGGGGCGACTGACCGGGAAAGCTGGTGCGGATGATGACCTGCACATCCGACAGATCGGGAATCGCATCCAGCGGGGTTTTCTGCAGGGAGACCCAGCCCCAGCCTGTGATGACCAGGGTCGCGACCAGTACCAGGAAGCGGTTGTGCACCGACCAGCCGATGAGTTTCTGGAGCATGGCTTACTCCTCCATGCGCAGGAAGCTGGCCTGCAGACTCGATTCCGAATCGATCAGGAACTGCCCGGAGATGACTACCTCATCCCCTTCATTCAGTCCGCTGAGAATCTCAATCCGGCTGGCGCGCGCGGCACCTGTGACTACATCCACCGGCTGGAAACGCCCATTGCCCAGGGCCTTGATGACCGTGGAACGCTCTCCGGTCTCGATCAGGGCGTCAGCGGGTATCAGCAGGGCGTTGTGTTTCGGTCCGCCATAGATCACCACTTCGGCAAACATGTTGGCCTTGAGCAGGCCGTCCGGGTTGTCGAAGGCCAGACGCACCCGCAGGGTGCGGGCTCGGGGATCGAGATCGGGATAGATGTAGTCGACCTTGCCTTCCCAGCTGCGGCCGGGATAGGCGGGGACCTTGATCACCGTCGACAGACCCTCCTGGAGCCATTCGATCTGGTGTTCGAAGACATCCACCAACACCCACATGACGGAGGGATCGACAATCGTGAAGATCTCCATCTCCGGTTTGACATACATGCCCTGCCGGGCCTGCAGCTGGGCCATGATGCCCTTGGCGGGGGAATGGATTGGTATCGTGTTCTGACTCTGGCGGTTTTTCTGGATGCGGTTGATGGTGGCTTCGGTGACGCCCAGCAGGCGCAGGCGATTACGGGCATTCTCGAGGTTCCGCTTACCACCCTTCTGGTCCAGGGCGATGAGATAATCGACCTGTGCGGCGAGAATCTCCGGGGAGTAGAGCTGCCCCAGCAGTTGTCCATGTTTTACCGGGTCCCCTTCGGCCCGCAGGTTGAGTTTCTCTAACCAGCCCTGGGTGCGCGGATGCACATGCACCAGGCGTGTCTCATCATAGTCGACCCGGCCGACAGTCTGGATATATTTCCACAGTGTGTCGCGTTTGACTTGCTCAGTGCGTATCCCCATGTTCTGTATCACTGCATGCGAGATCTCAACGCTCGGGCGCTCACTGCCGGTGGCTTGAAGCATTTTCTTTACCAGAACCATACCGCAGATCGGGCAGTTTCCCGGTTCATTCTTGATGATTTGCGGGTGCATGGGGCAGACATATTTTGGATCCTGATGCTTTTGCGCATGCTCCTCCATTGAATCCGCCAGGGCTTCCTCGAACGATTCCGAAGGGTTGGATCTGGCTGTTTCACGTTCGCAACCGAATAACACGACAAGAGGCAATAGACCGCACAGAAGGGTCCGGCTGAGCCGGGAACGAGTAAAAACAGACATGTCGACAACTCCAGATAATTCAGACGGCCATCACCCAGCATAGGTCACGGCTATGGTTTACGTCAGATCAGGTGTTGTATCGGGGGACGGTAGAGGGAGCCGGGTGGTGGGTCGGGGAATTGCTGTTGAACAGGCAGAATCAGGGGTTCAGCCTGCAGCTGGAATGTGAAGAATTCGCCTTTTTCCCTGAATAGATTGATGGGTAAAGGACAATCGCAGCAATCACAGGTCAACGATATCTCTGTGCCGCTGCAGTGTTTGCAGGCTTTGTTCTGCGGGGTGCTTTCCGCCTGGTGACAAGGCATCTCTGCACTGGCATCGCCAGAACCGGCAGCAGGCGTATTTCCATGGGCCAGAGCAAGGATGGGTGACAGAAACAGCAACAACGAGATGACCCAGGCCAGATGCCGGGTCCGTTGTTGTCTGTTCTGCCACTGTGCCATGCTTGAGGAGATTGATTCCTGAACAGGTGTTATTTACCGCCACACTTGCCGGCGCCGCACTGCATGACTTCGCCGGAAGGCTTGCCGTCTTTCGACATGCTGCCGTCACATTTCTTCTCTTCACTGGTAGGTTTGCCATCGGTGGACATACTGCCCTCACACTTCTTTGCCTCACCAGCAGGCATGCCATCGGTGGACATGTTACCGCCGCACTTACCCTCTGTGGACATGTCACCACCGCACTTGCCGGTCTCATTCGATGCAATCAGCGGCAGATTGGAGTCATCGGCCTGTGCTGAATTGAAGGGGTTCTTGCAGGCGAAGGCACTGCTGCTGGCCAGGGTCAGGGCAAATAAAGCAATGGCGGCAGTGGTGGTTACAGGGCGGCTCAGAATGGTGCGAAACATAGCGGGTTCTCCGTTAAATCAAAATTGTTCGTGTATAGACAGTTTTACGTTGCAGAAGATTCACCCGATTATGCGATATTTTTAACCACTTGCGAACCCTGTTGCCAGATCGTAGTCTATTTTGCATGTCAATTCGCAAATCCACCGCAGATTCGAGCTTCAGCATCTCTATCAGGGAGTGGCGCCAGGAGATTCTTTCGAGGCGGCGTTTTCTCCTGGGCATGGCCGGTGGATCACTGGCCATATTGCTGCCTCTGACCACCGATGCGGAGGAGCAACAGCCTGCGGCAACAGAGTACTGGCAGATCCTTCAGGCCGTGCAGGACCAGCTGTTTCCCTCTGAACCCAATGCCCCCGGAGCCAGAGAGCTGAATGCCCTGAACTATCTGAAATGGGTGGTGGGCGATGCCGGGGTGAATGCCGAGGAGCGAAAATTCATTCTGCGTGGCGTCGATTGGCTCGAAGACCTGTCACGTCAGCAATATGAGGGCGGATTTCTCCAGCTGTCATCCGCACAGCAGGATGAGATGCTGAAAAGGATCGCCCGCAGCGATGCCGGAGAGAACTGGTTGGCGACCCTGCTGCTCTATCTGTTCGAAGCCCTGCTGAGCGACCCGGTATATGGCGGCAATCCCGATGCCATCGGCTGGCGCTGGCTGGGTCACAGGCCCGGCTTTCCCCGTCCCACGGCACAAACCAAGTACAGGGCTGGATGATGGAAACCGATTTTGACGTCTGTGTGATCGGCAGTGGCGCGGGCGGCGGGCCGGTGGTATGGAGCCTGACTCAGGCGGGCTACTCGGTGGTGGTGCTGGAGAAAGGCCCCTGGTTCAAGCAGTCTGATTTCAGCAAGGATGAGCTGGCCTGCTGCAGGCGCAGCCACTACATCCCGAATCTGCGGGACGAACAGCACGTGCTGGAAGAGCCTGCTGCGGACAATGGCTGGAAAGGCACGCCCACCGCCGAATCCAAGCGGGATTTCTGGAACGGTAACATGGTGGGTGGGTCGAGCAACCTGATGTCCGGCTTCTTCCACCGCCTCAAGCCCCAGGACTTCCGCCTCAAATCGGAATTCGGCCCTATCGATGGGGCGAACCGGGTCGACTGGCCGATATCCTATGACGACCTCGAACCCTTTTATGCGAAGGTTGAGCAGGTGGTGGGGGTGTCCGGCAGGGTCACCCGGCACCCCAATGCGGAGCCACGCTCCACCGCTGATTTTCCCTATCCCCCCACAGTCGAGCACCCCGCGTCGGCCTGGATCGACGACGCCTGTAAAGAGCTGGGTTTTCATTCCGTGCGGGTGCCCCGGGCTATTCTGCCGGTGAGCGACAAGGGCCGCGGGTCCTGTTCCTATTCCGGCTATTGCGGCAGTTATGGCTGTTCCACCGGCGCCAAGGGCAGCGCCCGGGCTGCCTTGATCGAACCCTCCCTGGCTACCGGGCGCTGTGATCTGCGGCCGAATGCCAAGGTTTTCAAGCTGCACAGCAATGCGCAGGGCAGGGTCACGCAGGCTGATTATTATGACGAGCATGGTAAAAGCCGGCGGGTCAGCGCCCGAATCTTCGTGGTTGCCTGTCAGGCCATCGAAAGCTCCAGATTGCTGCTCGCCAGTCCGGGAGCGGCCCATCCTGATGGTCTGGGTAACCGACATGGCCAGTTGGGACGTAACCTGATCTTTTCTGCCGGCGGTTCCGGCAGCGGCTACTTTACCTATGCAAAACTGACTCCGGAAAAGGCGGCGCAGGTGCGCGCCCTCGGGCCGTTTGTGAATCGCGCCATGCAGGACTGGTACACGATAAAGGACAAGGCATTCGGCAAGCGTCCGGTAAAAGGCGGCACTGTCGAGTTCCTGTTTGCCCACCCCAACCCGATTCCACTGGCGAATGGTCTGCGCTGGGAAAATGATGAACTGCTGTGGGGCAAACCGCTGAAGCGCAAACTGGAAAAATGGTTCAGCGAAGACCGTAAGCTGCTGTTCGAGGTATTCAATGACTGGCTGCCCAATGACGACTGCTTTGTCAGCCTCGATCCTGCGATTAAAGACAAGTGGGGTTCGCCGGTGGCCCGTGTCCGTCTGGGCGCCCACCCCCATGATCTGAAAGTCGGCCGCTATCTGGCGAAAAAAGGCGAACAGGTAATGCGTGCGATGGGGCTGGATTGGGTCAGCTCCAATGTCAACGCCTCACCACCACCCAATCTGGTGGCCGGTGGCTGCCGCTTCGGGAAAGATCCAAAGACCTCGGTGCTCGATCCCGATTGCCGGGTCTGGGGGGCGGAAAACCTGTTTGTTTCAGATGCCTCTTTCATGCCCACCGGGGGCAGTGTCCCTTATACCTGGACCATCTACGCGAATGCCTTCCGGGTCGCTGAGCGAATAAAAAATCAGCTGGGATAAGCCTTGCAGAGGCCTCAGTTAGTCTGCCCAAGCAGATAATGGCCATCCTTGAATCCGGAAAAATGGGCGTCGACTCCGGGGTGGTTGATGGCTTCACCCGAGGTGTCGGCCTCCAGATTTCTCTGCGCAACATAGGTTTCCTGATCCGAGTCGCTCACCAAAACGCGATACCAGGGCTCATCCTTGGGTGGGCGGCTTTTTGCGACCTCATCGTACCACTCGTCGGTCAGCATGAAGACCGGGTCGACATCGTAGATCACACCGCGATAGTTGAATAATTTGTGCTGTACCAGCTGACCGATATGCCAGCTTGCCTCTGTAATCATCTCCGTGCACCTTGCGTCCTGAGTGAGTGGGAATCGAGTCGTAAAGTATATCAAGCCACAACGGTCGTATGTAGATGTTCGCGCCTGAGGTCAGATATGATGTGGTCAATCAAGTCAGCCGATTTAATCCACGCTGGGCATCCACAGAGTGTTAACAGGCCCTACTATGACGACCCTGAAAAATATACAGGAATATCATCAGCGCACCAAGCACCAGCTTGACCGTTATGCGCGCTCCCCGGGTTTTATGGACTGGCGGAACCAACCCAACCCGTTTCGGTTTTTTGAGGGCGCAAGGCGATTGCAGCTGCCCCTGCTGGGGGAATCGGCCGGAGCTCCGTATGGCGTATTGTTCGATGCGCCGGTGCTGGATCCTCAGCCGTTTGAACTGCAGACACTGGCGGCTTTGCTGGAACTCAGTATGGGCCTCTCCGCCTGGAAACAGTATGGGACATCCGAGTGGTCATTGCGGATGAACCCCTCCAGCGGCAATCTGCATCCCACCGAGTGTTATCTGCTGCTGCCCGCATGCGAAGGGGTACCTGCCTGTATCGCACACTACAACGCATTTCTGCATTGTCTGGAGATCAGGTCTGAGCTGGATGCTGCCGCAGCTGAAACTCTCAACGGGATGGAGGGTTGCGGGATTATTCTCTCCAGCGTGTTTTGGCGGGAGGCCTGGAAATATGGTGAGCGGGCATTCCGTTACACCCAGCACGATATCGGCCATGCCCTGGGGGGGCTGCGTTTCTCCGCCGCGCTCAACGGCTGGAAACTGTCGGTAAGACCGGAAGTTTCAGATGCAACCCTGGATCGGCTGCTGGGTTTTCAGACGGACCGACAGGTCCCGGGTGAACAGGAAAGTGCAGACTGTTTTTGCTGGGTATCATTTTCAGACCAGACCGATCGCAAAGTCGTTGAATGGTTATCCGAACTGCAGGCGCCAGTCTATACGGACACCCCGAACCAACTGAGTCCTGCCGTTGTCGACTGGCCAGTGATAGAAGCGGCGGCGGGTTTGGTTGCATCTCCCGGATATCCGCGGCAGGCTGTGGAAGCATCCAGATTAGTGTCGCAAGAGTCATCATCTCACAGCGCTGAATCGATGATCCGGCAACGGCGCAGTGCGCAAGCCTTCGAACCTGCGACCAGCGGAATGCCAGCTGAGGCATTCCGGGAAATCCTGTCGGCTACTCTGCCGAGAACTGGCGCGCCCTTCGATGTGCTGGCTACGGCAACCGCTATCCATCTGTTTGTGTTTGTGCACAGGGTTGAAGGGATACAGGCTGGGCTCTACTGTCTGCTGCGCAATGATTCAGATCTGCAAGCGTTGCGCTCCTGCTGTAATGACCATTTTCTCTGGCAGCAGGTAGACCAGCAGATGCCGCTCTACCTGCTGCAACCGGGTGACTACAGGGCAGTGGCGGAGTCTGTCAGCTGTCATCAGGCCATCGCGGGAGACAGTGCCTTTTCCCTGGGCATGCTGGCGCGGTTCGAGCCTCTGCTCAGCGATGCGCCATGGCTTTACCCCAGCCTGTTTTGGGAGGCGGGGCTGGTGGGGCAGGTGCTCTATCTGGAGGCCGAGGATAAAGGCTTCCGAGGCACCGGCATCGGCTGCTATTTTGATGATGTGATGCACGAACTACTGGGCATGAAAGGCGGCGCCTGGCAGGATGTTTACCATTTCACCATCGGTTCACCCGTTGAGGATGCAAGGCTTCAGACCAAACCCGCCTATCACCATCTGGCAAAGCTGAGGGATATGCAGAATGACTGAACAAAAACCTGAGCCGGGTGTTTCCAGAGGCAACCGCTTGTCAGAGGAAGGATTGCGCAGACTGGAGAAGCAACTGGAAACAGGCGCCAGGATGAGCAGCCAGGTGCTGGCCCAGTGGATCAAGCGTTACGGCAATCCGGCCAGGGAGATCATCAAACGACATGGTCAGTATCGTACAGAGATTGATTGAGGATGACCTGTCTGCAGGTCATACAGATTATCACTTTCCGTAGCATCGGCAGACAATGTCCCACTTGTTGAATGGTCCGGATCTAAGGTTTTCCTGCCGTTTAGCAGGACCCAAATGTTGATTGTCGCAGAATAGAACTTGTGATGGAGTGTCAGTGTCTTTTTAGTGAATGCTTAGTGCTCTCAACTGCCATTTACAACTTAAACATCAATCGTCCATATACGGACATTTCAAAATTCTCAGAAATGTTCTGAAACGCCGTGCCGCAGACTTCCGACCCTATTCATTTGTTCGACTCTGCTGAAGATATTGCTTAGGATGTCTGTAACAACTAACCGCAAAGCCGAGACTGCCGATGAAGGATTCACCTGCAAATGTGCGCGCACACCTTTTCGAATTCTCAGCAAAACTTAAGGTTCCGGCAGTCATTGGCGGAGTCCTCTCCAGTGATGGTACGTTGGACTATGATGTCGTTGGCTTCAGATGCCGCGGAAGTGATGACGCAGCGGACATCCATGACAAATGGCACATCGGGTCATGCACGAAGTCAATGACCGCAGTACTTTATGCCAGACTGGTTGAGCGAGGTGACACTGATTGGGATATCCCTGTTGCGAATCTATTTCCGGATCTGAGATATCAAATAGATGGCGGGTGGGGTAACAGGACAATTGAAGAGCTGTTTTTATGCCGTGCTGGGATGAAGGCGAATCCCAGTATGCCTGCCATGTTGGCGGGGTGGTTAGATACACGTCCTCTGGTTGACCAACGCACCGAAGCGGCACTGAGCGCCATGCGAAAAACGCCAGGTGTACGCGGACGGTTCGTCTATTCCAATCTCAGTTATATCGTCATTGGCGCCGCGATTGACCGAATTACTGGAGTGCCCTATGAAGAGGCGTTGGCAAGGCACGTTCTGGAACCACTAGGCATAACATCGGTAGGCTATGGACCACCGCCAAAAGTTTGGGGGCACCGGGCTCGCGTCCGGCTGTTAGGCGTAGCGCTATTCAGTGGCAAGCCAGCGGATCCACAAAGCACCAAAAGTGATAACCCGAGAATGTTGTCATCAGCAGGTACTCTGCACATCACAATAGCGGACTGGGCCAAGTTTCTGAACCTTTTTATCAATGACGGTGGCGATCTTCTTCAACCAGGAACGATCGATTTCCTGTTGAAATGTCCTGAAGGAAATGGGACCAAAATGGCGAAAGGCTGGGCAAAGGCCGAAGAGATTAAAGGCGTTTCATTCGGAATGCAGGGATCAAATACGATGTGGTCCGCAGCCGCACTTCTGAATGAGAAACGAACCCGACTTAGCCTTGTGGTGTGTAACGACGGCCGGACGCGGATTGTCTCGCAAACAGCGTTGCTGGCAGTGAAACTTCTGAATTCTCAGTGACCGATCATGCCCAGCAGTCGAAATACATGGTACTTCCGCGCGGAGGTGCTTACTGCTTATATCCCCGATGTATCGCGACAATTCCACCAGTCAGATTGAAATATTCGCAACGCTCAAACCCAGCCTGCTGCATCATCTGCTTGAGGGTTTCCTGGTCAGGGTGCATGCGGATCGATTCCGCCAGATAGCGATAACTGTCTTCATCCTTGGTGAACAGTTTGCCAATTTTTGGCATCAGATAGAATGAGTACAGATCATAAATCGCCTGCAGGATTTTGTTGGTCGGCTTGGAGAATTCCAGCACCATCAGTCGGCCACCGGGTTTCACCACCCGATAAATAGCCTCCAGAGCGAGATGTTTGTGGGTGATATTGCGCAGGCCGAAACCAATGGTGACACAATTAAAATAGTCATCCGGAAAGGGTAAACGCTGAGCGTCTGCCTGAATGTAGCGGATATTGTCGACATGGCCTTCATCCAGCATGCGAGAACGCCCCTGCTCCAGCATCGCGTTATTGATATCTGAAAATACCACCAGTCCATCCAGCCCCACCAATCTGCTAAAACGTGCAGACAGGTCACCGGTGCCTGCGGCCAGATCCAACATCTTGCAGCCTTTGCGTACGCCGCAAATCTCAGTGACTTGCCGTTTCCAAAGTCGATGGATGCCGAATGACATCAGGTCATTCATCAGATCATATTTATTGGCAACAGAATCGAAGACAGCCCTGACCCGGTTTGCCTTATCTTCTACCTGTACGGTCTGGAAGCCAAAGTGAGTGGTGTTGTCGGTTGGCATACTGCTATCGCTCCAGTGTCCTGCTAAGTTTGGTAACGATTTTACAAATGTCAGCTTTCTGCAATCCGTAGACAGCCAAGCTGCATAGATACAGGCAATAGATAGAAATGGTTCTTTCCTCTCGCCTCAATACAGGTAAAGCCTGTTTATTTCCTACGTGAATTATTCTATGAAATTGATATTTCCCATGTATTTCTCTTCTCAAATAAACTGTATCGATTTGTTTCAAGAGTAGAGCCAAGTGAAATCTATGAAATATCTCTACATTCACTCTTTCCTGAGTCAGAGTGATGTTTAACGCGGCAATCCAAAAGAAGGCATTCGATGTCTGAATCCCAGCATCGAGCGGCAGGAATAGGCAGTAGCGCAAACAAAGCTGATTTTGAAATCAGAGGGCTCTATTATCACTTAAGTCGTGTAAAAGTTGCCATTGAGAGGAGGGTGTTGGTGCACTATTATCAGGTGACAGTGCCTACAAAGCAGTCATTGATGGGGCAAGGTGAAGAAGCATATATTTAATCAACCAACAGGAAGGCCGCGGAAAGCGCTGGCTTTCCTGTTGGTTGATACATCTCTACTTATCCAAAGGTGTATTACCTTCGATGGCGGCTGTCCGCAGCTGCTGTTTCTCGGCCTGTGCCGGAGAGGACAGGAATTTTTCTGTTGTTGTCTCAGAATGGATCTGCGTTTGCAGCTGGCCATTGCATTCAGGAGCTGATGCTTCTGTGATCACTCCGGTCTCGTGCGAAACTCGCTCGGGGCCCTGATAGACCCAACGCAGTACAGCGTCCTGGACCTGTTTGCCCTCCCAGGATTGTAGTCCCGAGTGATTGATGATGAGTGTGACCACCCAGCGTTGGTTGTGCCGGTCCTGGACATAGCCGGCCATTGAGCTGACATCATTCAGTGATCCGGTTTTGATGTGCGCCCTTCCAGTCAGGCCGGACTTGCGCAACCTTAGACGCATGGTCCCATCAATGCCGACGATCGGCAGCGAGCCCATAAACTCAGGCATCAAGGGGCTTTCGTAGGCTATCTGGAGCAAGCGCCCGATGATCTCTGCCGACAGCTGAGCGTCGCGTGAGAGTCCAGCGCCGTTGCTGACCCGAACCATCGCTGCAGGAAGCTTAGATCTGCTGAGCCAGTCTGCGATCAGGCTCTGGCCCTGTGCGATCCTTGCCGGCGCACCCCGGGTTTCGGCGCTCAGGGTAAGCAACAGCATCCGGCTCATAAGGTTGTTGCTGAACTTGTTCATGCCACGGATCATTTCAGCCAGCGGGCGTGACTCGATGCTATGCAAGAGTTTGGCCTCGCGCGGCATGCTACCCGGCTTAATCAACCCTTTGAGCTGCCCACCCATTTCTTTCCAGAGTGCGCTGAAGGCGCCGGCAATATGGTCATCCGGATCCATAACCAGATAGGCATGACTCCATTCGGGGCAGTTTCCCGAATAGTCACCCTGGATATTCAAGGTCGCCCCCTCTTTCTGCTCGGCGAAGTGGACCACCGGGCGGAAGTGTTGCTTGTTACAGGGGCCGGATACTAATTTCGATTGGTTGCGGATTACCAGGTTCGCCAGGGGCGGGTAGGTAAATGCGTGGACGGTTTCACCGCCTTGGTCCGGCACTAAGTGGACTTGTGTAGCCTGGAAGTTCAGGCTGAGGGGAGAGGGCAGGGCGTTATAGGCGCGCCGGGGCTTGCCGTCGAAGTCTCCTCGCTGCTCAGTCGTCGCAACGAAATAACTGTTATCGATGATCACATCACCCTGGATAAGTCGAATTCCACGGTCGCGTAAACCGTGAAGTAACTGCCAGAACCGTTCAGGGGTCAGGTACGGATCTCCGTAACCTTTTAGTATGAGATCACCGGCGAGTACTCCATCCATTAAGGCGCCGCTGATATAAGCTTCGGTTCGCCATTGGAAGTCCGGTCCCAGGGTATCCAATGCCACCAGACTGGTCAGCAGTTTCATGACAGACGCAGGGTTGCGGGGAACCGCTTCATTCAGCGCCAGGGTCGGCGAAGTCTCAGACACACGACTTACATACAGACTGACGTCACTGGTCGGGATGCCATGAGCGTGCAACGCTTTCGCAATGCTGGCAGGTATCTCACTTGCCGACTGGGCGAAGAGTGGGACCCATAACAAACCCATGACCAGCCTGACGGCGAGGGTACATAATAATCTTCGTGTCCAGGATAATGATGGTTTTGGATTCAATGTTTCGCCGCTTCCCTTACTTTTTCAGCATTTACGTAGGCAAAATGGCAATTATTGAGGCGTGAAATTTGCCACCTGTATCTATTGTAATAATTTGAGTTTGAGTATTCCTGATGTATTGCCTGAGGGCAATGCGTAATATTCCTAGTCAATGTCGCAATAACCCAATTCAGTACTCATACCTATCGACGGGAAGCAAGATAAGTTGAGGGCCTGGAAAGTCTCAATTGCCGCAAAATCCTATTGAGTTTTTCGTCCAGATATGATCGGAACGGATCGCATGAATAGCATTCAATGAGACTCAAGATCTTGAATTCAACGATCTTGGGAATGAACGCTAGTGATTGCTATCAGTGTTTGGCATGATACGCATCGAAAAATCAAGACAAGCATAAGTGGATATCACAACGGGGGAAATTTGCATGGTACGAAAAAAAAGCGAGACAAAAAGGGTTGGTAAGAAGGCGGCTAAAAAAGCGGTGGTTAAGACTTTAACCGGTAGAAAAACGCTGGCCAGGAAAACCAAGAAGAAGACGTCGAAAAAATCAGCGGCCAAAACCGTCAAAAAGGCCCTCAGAAAAACATCCGTCAAGCGTTCTCCAATTGTTGAAATTGAACAGATGATCGTCAAGGCAAATGACCAGCTGGGAAAAGCCCATGCGCAACAAGTCGCCCAGTGTGAAAAGGCTGCCGAGAAGCTGCAAGCCCAGTTAGACAGAGTCATGTCAAAGCAGAAATTGCTGCGCGAGAAAAAGGCTGCGGCGACTCAGCGGATGGCGGAGAAGGGCACCGTAGCGGCAAAAAACCAGGTCGTTCGAAGTCGTGAAGCCCTACGCCTGGTCAATGAGGCCAGCAAGGAAATACGAGCTGAGTTGACAACTGCCAAGCTGGCGCTCACCACGGCGAAAGCTGCGCAGAAGAAATTCATGGCCCTGGAAAAACAGCTGGAACGATTTGAGAAGGATTGGAGCAAAACGGCTCAGCCAAAACGTAAACCCCGATCGCGTACGCGCAAGGCGACTGTCACAGAAACTGAAGTTCCCACTGCTGAAGTGGAAAAGGTTGAGACACCGGAATCTGACCAACCGGAACCGGCGCCAATCAGCGCAGATTAAAAGAGCCGCACCCGGTCAGTTACAGATCGGGCATGATTTTGGGCTGTCCCAGGACCCAGCCGCCGTCGGCTGTCATGCAGCGTGTACCGTAGGCCTCTTTCTCAACCCCATCGATGCTGATGGTCGCCGTGTACTCGCGGGTCATCCTGCAGTCGTGGCCGGCAAACTCTGAATCACGCTCGGCAGTGGTCACTCTCGGAGTCTGTTCGATGCGTTCATACACAACGTTGGTGCGCGGATAAGCATAGGTTCGGTAGTGTGGGTCGTCATAGTCTCTGTAGCTGTATCGGTCCTCGCTGATCAGGTAGCCAAACAGGCCGCCGATAATCAGGCCGGCCGCGAGAGCAGCTCCATCACCGTGGCCATGATGCCCGCCGTGATGCCTGTAAGGGTGGTAGCCGCCCGCGATGGCACCCTGGGACAGGGTAGCTACCAAGGCACTGACAAGCAGTGCCTTGAGTATTTTAGGGGTATTCATACTCTATTCGACCTATGTTTGAAGTGTTGGTTCTGCCTTGCTTGCCTGGCTGAAGAGATTTTATACAATCAAGGCTGTTCTGAACATTGTGCGTCCTATGAGAATTCGTTCAGCCACCCTGACTGACCTGCCGACACTGCGTGATATCTATGCCGACGCGGTCCTGAGTGCGGCGCCAACAGCATATACAGCCGCGCAGATAGCTGTCTGGTCAGCCTTTGCCAGGCAAGATGCCTTTAGTGATTTTATATCCGACGTAAAAACCTATGTCGCAGAAAAAGGTTCGGCGATTGTCGGATTTTGCGGCATCGCTGCAGACGGACACATTGCATCTGTCTATGTCAGGGGGGGTTGGCACAGACAGGGCGTCGGGTTGGCGTTGCTGAAATTCGTCCTCAAGGAACATGCGACACCGTATTCGGGCCGTTATACCGCCGAGGCCAGTGTTTTCAGCCGCCCGCTCTTCGAATGCTGCGGTTTTCGACAGGTAGGTACCGAGCATGTGGTCCGCGAGGGTGTGCCTTTTGAGCGCTTTCTCATGGAGCGGTCGGTCGACGAGCGATAGTCAGATTGTCCAAGACCGTTGTGCGATTCAGGTCATTGATCGAAGCAAGCAATAAATTTTATAAAGTCGCGAAAGGCCCTCGTTGAGGGGCAGGTCTCGAGCATGGTCAGGATTTTGCAACATCTGGTTACACATTGAGGGAGATGAGAAACACACGAGAAATACCTCTTTTCTAAAATAATAATCACAAGAAATGACGCCCTGCTGCCTCATAAGAGAATTTGCGCATGGCGCCGCATTCAGCTGAGGGATACAGCTTTGCAGAGAAGAAAAACTAACGACCTTGATTTCCTCAGGCATGTCCGATCGGAACCGCAGCGAGAGGCTCACGCCCGAGCCGAACACCTCAGAATATTGGCGCGCCATTCGACGTATAGCGTATTAGGTAATCTTGCGGGAAGCTTGACCTTGGTCGTTGGCTTGTGGTCTACGATCCAGAAAAGCCTGCTGATCACCTGGCTATCGTTCATGATCCTGTTCGGTATCATCAGGTGGTTAACGGGACGACACTTTCCCACCGGGATTATCAGTGACATCGAGATACAACGCTGGGAACGATGGTATATCGTAACAGTGGTGATTTCCGGTGTGTTGTGGGGAGTGGCGGGTGGTCTTTTCTACCTGCCGAATCAGCCGGAACAGGGCCTGTTCCTGGCATTGCTGATTGCTGGTATGTGCGCAGCGGCTGCGGTGTCCCTGTCATTTCACCGCACCGCCTATCTGGTGTTCCTCTTACTCGCTGTCTCCCCGATTAGCCTGCAGCTTATGTTGGACAGGCCATTGGTGGCAAACGCGGTGGGATTTGTGCTGCCCTTTTACTTTATATTACTGTTTCTGCGGTCAAGGGACATCTATCAGACGGCCCATGAATCGATTGTACTGCGGATGAATAGTCAGTATCAGGCGATGTACGACTACCTCACTGGGGTGGCCAATCGTCGAGCCTTCGAAGCTGCCCTGGAGCGAGAGTGGTATCGCGCTCGGCGTGACAAGCAGATATTGTCACTGGTGATTGCGGATATCGACAATTTCAAGCACTGTAACGATACCCATGGGCATGTAGCCGGTGATACGGTGCTTAAGGCGGTCGCTGCGCTTTTAGAGCAGCACATCCGACGCGGAGCTGACTTCGTGGCTCGCATCGGTGGAGAGGAGTTTGCCATACTCCTCCCCGAAACTGATCTGGATGGCGCGTTCGCCCTGGCGGAATCCATCAGGGATGCTGTACGGGGGCTGACAAGCCGTTACCAGGATGAAATCCTCGAAGTGACCATGAGCTTCGGCGTATCGAGCCTGGTGCCGGAGCCTTCGCTGAAGCCTGGACTGTTGTTCAGTCGCGCCGATACCGCACTCTATCAGGCGAAGCACAAGGGTAAAGACCGGGTTGAAGTCATGGAGGTGTAATAGCCACTGCGCGATCGAGAAGCCACACAAAACTGAATCATTTAATTAAAAAAAAATTCAATGGAAACCACTGAAGGTCGATAATACATAGAATTGCAAAGAAACTGGGCCTTAATGATTAAGAAATTAGGTGACATAATGATCTTATCACCTTATTATTCATAATAAATATTTAGAAGCAATCTTCTCCAGATCCTGTAATCTTCATTCAGATTTTTGGATGTTTCATAATCTGCTTGAACACAGATCAGGGCAAAAGCTAAAGACATTGAAAATCAATAACTTCTATTTTTAAGATTGATAAATTTACAGGAGTTCCAGTTTTGATTCGGAGCCTAAACAAGACACTATTTTCTTTATGGATAAGCAGTTTTTTACTGACATCTGCTGTTTTCGGTGCTGAAAAATTCGACGTCTCCTACCTTTGGCATTCCGATGCTGGCGCTGTGCTGGACTATCGCAAGCGCGTCGTAAAAGTTTTAGGACCGGCATTGCAGAATGATCTCAAGGTCGTGTCCAATGACAGATTGTACGGTCTCATATACAACCGCCAAGGCGACCGTGACGGGGCAGTCAAGGTAGCCCGGTCTCATAGCCGAATCCTGCAGACAAAAGGAATGGAAAAGGCGGCTCCGGTCATTTCCCGGCATTGGGATGTGATTTCTCTCACGTCAGAGCCTAAGACAAAGACCGTAACCAAAACCAGTGATGAGAATCAAGGTTCAGCTAAAACCACTATTTCAAAAACCACTACAAATGGCTCTCAGCAAACCCAAAAATTACGTAACCTCGAGCTGGCAGTGGAAGATTACATCAAAGAGTTGCGTAAAAAGGGCAAGCTCGCCAATGACGAACGTACCGGATGGTCGGTGTACGATTTCACCACTGGCGAAAAGCTGGTCACCATCAACGAGGATGTGCAGTTTCAGGCCGCCAGCCTGGTGAAGCCATTCATCGCATTGGCATTTTTTCATCAAGTCAAACTGGGTAAGTTGATTTACGGCCCAAAAAGTCGACGTCATATGGAAAGAATGATTCATCGTTCATACAATCCATCGACAAACTGGATCATGCGCCAGGTCGGCGGGCCCGCTGCAGTGGAGCGTATCCTGAAACGGCATTATCCCGGTATCTTCAAGGACACGCGTGTCGTTGAATATATCCCAGCCGGTGGACGCACCTACCGGAACAAAGCCTCAGCCCATGACTATAGCCGCTTCCTGCATGCGTTATGGAAAGGCGAAATACCACACGCTAAAGAGATAAAACGCTTAATGGCCTTGCCCGGCACTGATCGAATACTGACAGATGTGGAGGCAATTCCACAAGGGACCGAGGTCTTCAACAAGACTGGCAGTACCAGTCGACTCTGTGGTGACATGGGAATCCTGATTGTCGAGGGCCAGGATGGGAAACGCTACCCTTATACCTTGATTGGCATCATCGAAAAAAACGTAGCGGCTAAGAACTACACTGCCTGGATTCGATCCAGAAGTGATGTGATTCGCAATGTTTCAAACATCGTCTATAAAGGGATTGCCCAACAACACGACCTTGAGGAAGTGCTTTAACACTACTCACAAGTAACAACCTATGGATGCCATCAGGCGTCCTGCTATCACCTGATAATAGTGCACCACCACACTGCCCCCAGTGACAGCTTTCTAGGCTTGATGATTGTTGTGAAATATCTGGGGACAATGCTCTGTCGGCGCTGCTGCCTGTTTCGACCTTAAGATTACAATGAGTGACCTGAAATTAGTGCTTATGACTCAGCAGCGGATCAATGTGTCAGCATTAACGAGTTGGATCGTCTGAGATGTATGAAGACTTACTGATGTAGCTGCTGACCTGACCTTTGCACTCAGCCTGCGCGACGGCTTTTTCCAAGCGTCAATAGCCGTGTACCAGAGGTGATGCACCAGTCTCCTAGTTTGCCGAGCACTAGTAACAACAGCACCACCGAGAACCATGACAGCAGATGTGCAAAGCCCTCGCCGCTATTCGACAAATGGGCTGTGATCTTTGCCGTCTCGATATAATATTTCGCGAAGTAGCTGATGCTGTCGGGGTCTTTGAATAACCCCCATGAGACGTATATGGCGCCTGCCAGCGCCCAGATGCCGAAACCGATCAGAACCAGGCCGAGTGCAGCCGAGATTAGTGTGAGTACGGGCTGTAATGGGCCACGCGGAGCGTCGATATCATCAATATCCATGGTGCTGCTTTATCATTGAAACCGATCTGTTACAGGTAACTAGGCCGGATAGTTATAATTGCAGGTGGTGCCTCTAAGCCGGCGTTGTAGAGGGCTGTCAGTATGCCAGAATAGGCGCGCTGCTGTCACATGGTCTCACATGCACCCCCTGACATGCTACAGCTTGCCCTTGGCGGCCTCTTTATTCTTGACGACCCTGAGTTGGCCATTGACGATAAAGATTTCCACTTCATCGCCTGGACGTATGCCCAAAGACCCGCACTGAGCTGCGGGGAGGGTAATTTGTATCTTTGAACTGACTCTTAGCATGTCATTGTCTCTTTACAATGTGATTAATGTAAAGAATAAGGTCTTCTTAACTAACGGCTAATTGTAAACTACCTGTCGTATCTTGAAACCAGTGAAACGAGGTTACTCTTCATGACGCGACAGCCGGTAACACGGCTTATTATCCCAGAAGGAGAGTCAGCCTGATCTGGACAGAGTGGAACTCCCTAACCAGTTCCTGGGGTATACCCCGTTAGGAAGGATCGGGTACAGGGATTTCCTTAAACGGTTCCGGCCGCGATTCGTGAGACTCTGGAAATGTCGCTAGTATGCTTGTCTGGATTGATCTGCCACAGGTGCCGGAGAAGGAGCGGTCATCGATAACTGTTGCCTTCTGGATCACGAAGTCTTCGTTGACAAACTCAGAGGAGCAGGGGGCTTAGGGGACGCTTGAAATGGCCGTTGAGATCTGGTTCTGGGGGATGGCGTATCTGACCTGGGTAGTCTTCACCTGGTGGGCAGCGCCAATGGCATTGCTGCAAATGTTCATGGCCAGACAGTGGCTGCTGGTTGAGACTGCCTATAACCTGCTGCACCGTGGCGATCTGTATAAGGAACTGAGATGGCAACTGCCAAAAGGCCCGGAAAAGGAGCGTGAAAGTGGTAATGCGCTGACCGCATACCTCTGGCGGGGGACCTGCAGCGACGGGATGCAGTATGTGACTCCCGCCGAATGATTTGGCTTCAGTCCCAGAATGCCAGAATCGTCGCCATGGCGCGGGTGAATTCGTCGAAGGAGTGAGGCTTGACGATATAGTCGTCGACATCGTATTCGAATGCGGCGGCCCGGTCTTTCGGCTCGTTGGAGGATGTCAGGACAATGATGTGCAGCTCTTTCAGTTCAGGGTCACTGCGCAGTTTGCGCAAGAACTCTATGCCGCTCATCTTCGGCAGGTTGAGATCCAGCAGAATAAGCGCGGGTGGCGAAATCTTTTTAAACCCTTTGTCGCCACGCAGCATGCTGAGCGCTTCCAATCCGGTTCTGGCAATATGCAGAGGATTGCTGATCTTGTTTTTTTTCAAGGCGCGCTGAACGGTCATGATATCGACCCTGTCGTCCTCTATCAGCAATATTGTTTCATTTTTATCTAACATTTCTTGTTATTCCCAATCTGTTTCGATCTGATTTCCGGTGGTTATTGCTCAGTGTTCTCGGGTGACTGCTTCTTTGGCCAGGTGAAGTAAAAACATGCGCCTTCACCGACCGCTGATTCCAATCTTATTGTGCCGCCATGTTCTTCCACAATCTTTTTGACCAGCGCCAGGCCGATGCCGGTGCTGCTTTCAAAGTCGCTCGATACCAGGGTCTGAAATATCATAAAGACTTTGTCGTGATATTCCGGTGCTATTCCCTGGCCGTTGTCGCACACGGAGAATTGATAGACCTCGCCATAGCTTTCAGCCGATATGCGGATCTTTCCTTTATCGCTACCGTGATGATTAAGGCTGTTGGAGATCAGATTGGAAAACACCTGGCCGAGTTGCAGCCGGTCAGCGTACAAGGATGGCATTTCATCCTGAATCTTGATCTTGAACCCTTTGGGAGGGGAGAGCGAATCGATAATCTCATTGACCATCTCCCGGGTGTCGACGAGTTGTTCCGAGTCGCTGGTTTTGCCAACCCGGGAATACTCCAGCAGCCCTTCGATCAGGTCATGCATGCGGCGCACCCGGTCACGCAGCAAGGCAAGCTGCTCCTTTGACGCGGCGTCCAGTTTGTCAGCGAGATCCTCCTCGATCCACTGCGCAAGGTTACTTACCGCCCGCAGCGGAGCCTTCAGGTCGTGGGATGTGACATAGGCGAATTGTTCGAGGTACTGAGCCCGGCGTTCCGCCTCAGCCGTGCGGCTCGCAATATGCTGCTCCAGGGTCTCATTCAGGCTTTGCAGTTCCTGTTCGGCGGATTTGCGTTCCACCACTTCCCGGTTCAGGGCCTGTACAACCTCGCGCAGCTGTGAGGTTCTTACTTCGACCTCCCATCGAACCTTCCTGGCCCTTCCCACCAGAGTCGCCACGTAGATGGTAAGCAGGACGGTAAATGCAATGCCACCGATAAATATGATCCAGCTGGTCCAGGTCTCGGTATTGTATTTTTCGGTGGCGGGATTACAGATGACTACCCAGTTTTGATTGCCCACTTTGATTTCCTGGCTGTAGGTCATCTCGAATGTATCGGTTTTAGTGGTGGGCCTCTGCTGTTTTCTCAAGCGGGAAAAATGGGTGTAGAGCAACTGTCGATCCCCGGACGCATGATCCTGGTAGAAATGGAGATCGACTCCTCCGGATCTAAGGCTCTCCAGGGCCCGCTCGATAATCTCGCCAATGGTGAAGACACCGAGCGCGTAACCCCTGATCATGGGAGCTGCCTGAGGTGGTTCTTCTTCCAGATTGTCGTGCTCGATAAACACAGGCACAGCCACTACCACACCTGACTTTTCACCGCTCTCATCAATGAATAGAGATCCCGGGAGAGACCTGCGGAGCTCGGGTGAGTTCCGCATCCAGCATCAGGTCTGCAACAATTGGATTGACGCCCATGTTGAGGCCCAATGTTTCTTTATTGCTCTGATAGGGTTGGACATAGAGGACAGGATAGTAGATGGATCGGTCAGGTCTCTCGATCAGCTTGCCTAAAGGGTCGATTTCGGTGATCCGGAAGGGTGGAAAACTTTGCTGAGCCTCCTGCAGGAAGGCGGTCCGCTCAGCGGCAAGCACTACCGGTACCCATTGCAGCGCCTTGATGCCGGCCTGGCGTTTCAGGGCCGGGCCTACAAACTTACGGAACTCACGACGACCCACGATTTCTGATGCCTCAAAAAAGCTGGCGATATCCCGGACTATCGCCAGGGTATGCTTGAGTTCCCGCTGGATGACCAGTATCCGGTCTTGAGAGGCCTCACGGAAGGCGATTTCGACCTGGCTTCTCTCCCAGCTCAAATAGTGAAGAAACGCAGCCATCGAAATCGACACACCGATGACTGTAACCAGGGCAACAGGAAAGTAGCCCCACCAGATCGACCTTGGAACCTGGGATTTTACCAGGGCTTGCCGTCTGGTCAGGCTTGGGAAGTAATGCTCGATGAGGCGCTGATAGTTGCGGTGAACGGTCAAGCGCAATTCATCGATGAGGCAACTGATTTCGTTGCCGGTAGGCCATTTTCGGCTGACCTGTTTAAAACGCTTCATTTCATGATTTGGCCGGAAAGTGCCGGGTGATGGTATGGCTGACGTGCATCAGAATCTCGTCCAGAGCCTCTTCTACATCACTGTTGATGATCAGTGGGATCTTATGCTCCTCCGCTTCCGTGACCAGATAGGTTTGCAGCGCCCAGATCTGGTCGAGTTGTTTCAGGTAACGGGAAGAGGCGCGCTCAGGTTGCTCTCTCGCCCGGCGTTTCAGGCGTTTACCCAGAGTCTTTTTGTTCGGAACGACCAGTACCAGGGGAATCAGGATGGCCTGATCCCGGGTGATCTCCAGGTCGAGCTTCGAGGGCAATACATGGACGCCATCGATGATCAGGTCGTGGTTTTCCTTGACGGCGCGGTGGATCGTGGCCTCCAGGCCATGTTTGACTATCTCGAACTGGGAGAGGAAACCTTTGATCACCCTGGCCTGGTCAACATCGGATGGTGATGCTTCATCCTTCTCCAGACCCCGCCAGGCCTCGAAACTCGAATAGGAGAGGGTGGGAATCTCAGTTGGAGGCAGGTAGCAGCGCACAATTTCCCGCATCATATCGGTGGACTGGGTTCTGACGACATTCAATTGATAGGCCAGTTCCGTGGTCAGGGTGCTTTTCCCGGTACCCGTTATGCCTCCAACCAGTACGATCAAGGGGAGGCCGCTCTCTTTGAAGCGCCGCCAGGAGAGAAAGCGGTCTGCAGCGGATTTTGTGCTGTGTTCCTTCAGGTGCTGATAGACAATCTGCCTGAGGGCGGTATGGTCGATGAGGCTTGTATTTCCCTTTTGCAGGGACTCGTGGACCTGTTTCGCGGTCTCCAGCGCCTCAATACGATCGATGGCGCAGGCCTGCAGTGAGCGCGTGAGTATGCCGACGGAAAAAGGCAGTTCGTCGGTCGAGGTCTGGACCATGATCTGCCGGCCGCGGGAGGACCCGAGATCATAGGATTTCGCCACCGACTTTCCAAAACGCTCCCGCACCTCGGCTGACACCTGCTCTCGAAGCGCCAGGGTCGTAAGCTCGGCGTCATTCTCCAGATTGCTGCGGATCGACTGGGCAATCAGATAGGCGTCCTGAAACGAAAGACCGGCCCTGACCAGGGACTCCACCAATACGCCTTTGAGAAAGGGAATCTTTTCGCCGGTATCACTCTCGATGATGAATAGTTTACCCACGCACTCCTGCCATGATTTTGATGATGTTCCAGATGAGCAACTTGAATGCTCACAGTCAAGTGGATTAGTTTACGTTTCGCCAACGCGATACTGCGGGCGAGACCCAATATGCTGAAAGCTTACCAGGTCAGTTCCAGATTGATTATCTCGTACTCCATCTGCCGGTAGTTATCTATCTCTGCCGGGACAAAGGGTACCACGTCCACATAGTGAGGGAATGCCGAAGCATCTATATCTGAAAGATAGGCGTAGGAACCACAAACCTGGAACAGTATATCGTAATCCTCTACCAGGGTTCTTACTCCCGCATGGATGTCGGCATAAAGAGCTGCAAACCGGCTCTGCAGGGCGAACATCTCATCGCCATGAGATACCACTGCAATCGGCAGCTCCTGCCATTTTCCACGTAGCTGTCTGACATAGAGAATCACCCTGGGTACAACCCACTGCAGGGCCTCTGTGTCATGTTCCATGACCAGGAAGGCGATGCCATTGGGTTGTGTGCCGCCCAGGATATCATCTATCAGGCTTTGCTCTGGATAATCCGCTGCAATGGCTTGATTCATAAACACGGAAAAACACACAAGCAGACAGACAGCGGTGTTCCGCAGTTTTGTTCCCAGTTTTTTAAATTTATTGTCACTATTCGCAAAACAGAGGCGCGATGCAGGGTTACCAACAGCCCACGAGGATTATCAATGATTTTGTGATTCTCCAATGACTAGACGGGATATCTTCCCATGCGTCAAGATTTTCTGCTTTGACCTAAATCCCGTTTTAAAAACAGGGGATTGGTCATACCTGTACATAGGATGGTCTAAAATTATTCTACAGCTGGTGTTGTTTTTTAAGTGACAACGGATGGAAGTTCCTCGTAAAAAAATCATGGATATGAGGGAAATGTTGCAAGGAACGTCTGAAAGAACTGATTGCATCACGGCTCCTTTCACCGGCGGTGATGTTGCGGGATGGGAAGATCGGATAAGAGGACTATTCGAGGATTGCTGTGGCAGTGACAATGACCAGCGGTTCTGCACCCACGTGCTGCAATCTGGGGTGCATTATCTTTGCAACGAATCAGGGTACTATCTAATCAATACCGCTTCCGTTGTCTGAGGTCTGTTAATCCGTCGAATGCAACCAGCGCCGCCTCACGACTCTTGCGGCCGCTGCGATAAAGCAGTTGTTCAACAACCGCGTTGATGTCGCTGAAAGGTGGCCCTTTCAGTTCCATCAAACGGTCATAAACCGCCTGATCCAGAGTAACCTGTACCTGCTTGCCCATGTTATATCTCCTGAGTGTCGTTGTTGTCCTGTTTGATAGCAGACTGTTTTCCTGGGTTATGTGCGGATCAAGGTATCGTCAGTTGTAATCTCGGCAAATTTCTGTCGGCTTTGGTTCGAGCAACAAATAGGTTTGTTGCCGGATCGAAGCTTAAACCCTCAATTCATTGTGGGTAGTCAATGCGGCGTTTTTAAATCCATACGCTGCCTCGGTGGCTCTACCCAAGTGAATATTATGCTGTCGGCAGAAGGGGTTAGAGTCGTTACCACCAATTAACCGGCACTACTCCGAAAGTGGTATAATGGCCTGATATATTCAATTAATTCAATCAGTTACTGGTTGATTTCGGTCAACTTTTCTCGCCCGTTATTACCTTAGCATTAACCTCCGAATCGCTTCGAATTAGACCTTCGTGGCGAACAGTACAGGTTTCGAGTCATGCTTAGAGCGGAGTCCGAGATGGCCAGTAATAAATATAAACAAATCTCGGTCCTGACCATGAACACCGTTGCATTTGCGGTGAATTTTGCGGTCTGGACCATGTTTTCCGTCATCGGTATCAAGATCAAACAGGAGTTGAACCTCAGCGAGACCGAGTTTGGCCTGCTGGTGGCTACGCCGATCCTGACCGGGTCCCTGGTGCGCCTGCCCCTGGGATTGATGACCGACCGTTTCGGTGGACGCATCGTCTTTTTTATCCAGATGCTGCTGGTGGCCATTCCCACTTATGGTCTGTCGTTCGCAACCGAGTATTGGCAATATCTGGTGATCGGTCTGTTCGTGGGGCTCGCTGGGGGTTCATTCGCGATCGGTATTGCCTATACCTCTGCCTGGTTTCCCAAGGAGCGACAGGGCACGGCGATGGGGATCTTCGGTGCCGGCAATGCCGGAGCGGCGGTGACCAATCTGGTGGCGCCCATTATCTTGGTGGCTGCGGGCTGGCGTGCGGTGCCTGAGATCTATTCTCTCGCCATGCTGGTCATGGCCATCCTCTTCTGGTTCACGACCTACCCGGACCCCCTGCATGAAGAACGGAAAAGAACCAAGACCCGCATCAGGCTGGCGGACCAACTGGCGCCACTCACGGAGGCGCGGGTGTGGCGCTTCGGGCTGGCGTACTACTTTGTCTTCGGCGGGTTTGTCGCCCTGGCCCTTTGGCTGCCGAAGTACTATGTAGGCGAGTATGGGCTCACCCTGACAGATGCAGCCCTGATTACCATGTTCTTTACCCTGCCTTCAGGGTTGATCCGCGCTCTGGGTGGCTGGATGTCGGATAAGTGGGGTGGAAGCACGGTGACCTGGTGGGTCTTCTGGGTAAGTATTGTCTGTCTGTTCATCGTCTCCTATCCACCCACCACGCTGACGATTCACGGCATCGAAGGGGATGTCTCGGTGAGCATCGGTATCGGCATCGTGCTGTTCACCGTACTGATCTTCATCGTCGGTATCGCTCAGGGCATAGGCAAGGCCAGCGTCTACCGCAGTCTGGCTGATTACTATCCCACCAACATGGGCTCGGTGGGCGGCATGGTGGGTGTGATCGGCGGTCTGGGCGGCTTTACCATGCCCATCATGTTCGGTATCGCCGCGGACGCGATCGGGGTGCGCAGCAGTTGCTTTATGTTGATGTATATCATCCTCGCGGGAGTCATGATCTGGACCTGGGCGGCCGCCAAGGGTGAACGCGAGGCCATCATGCAGGCACATGAAGGGCTGCGCGACGAGCTGGTGCGTGACGGCCTGGTGGATGTCCACCCGGGCCGGAGGGTCTGGCTTACCGACTGGCGTCCGGAGGATGAGGCGTTCTGGAACTCTACCGGACGCGCCATTGCCAAGCGTAATTTGTGGATCTCCATGCCGGCGTTGTTGCTCTCCTTCGCGGTTTGGGTGGTCTGGAGTATGGTGGTGGTGGAGCTGCCGAAGGTTGGCTTCGAGTTCACTACCAGTGAGTTGTTCTGGCTGGCCGCACTGCCTGGGTTGTCAGGCGCGATTCTGCGACTGCTGTATGCCTTTGTGGTACCGATCTTTGGCGGACGCAACTGGGCGGTATTCAGCACCGCCTCGCTGCTGCTGCCGACCCTGTGGATGAGTCTTGCGGTGCAGAATCCCAACACCCAATATGCGGTGTTTGTGGTGATCGCACTGCTGTGTGGTTTTGGCGGCGGTAACTTCTCCTCGAGCATGGCCAATATCAGTTACTACTTCCCGAAGAAGATGCAGGGAACAGCCCTGGGCCTGAATGCCGGGGTGGGTAATCTGGGTGTGGCTCTGGTGCAGGCGGTGACCCCGGTTGTCATCTACGGCGGGGCGCTCTACATGTATGGCGGCCGGCCGCAGACTCTGGTGGAGAATGGTGTGGAGTCACTGGTCTGGCTACAGAATGCCAGTTATATCTGGGTGCCTTTTATCCTGATATCCACCTTTGCCGTGTGGTTCGGGATGAATAATATCCGTCACATCCAGGCCTCTTTTGCGGAGGAGGTGACGGTATTTCACCGCAAGCATGCCTGGCTGGGAAGCTGGCTGTATGCCGGCACCTTCGGCTCCTTTATTGGCTTTGCGGTGGGATTTCCGATGCTGCTGGCCACCCAATTTCCTCACTCGGGTATGGTGAGGTATGCCTTTGTCGGTCCCTTGCTGGGGGCCCTGATCCGGCCGCTTGGAGGTTGGCTGGCTGACCGGATGGGCGGCGCCAGTCTCACTTTCTGGAATTTTGCGGTGATGGCTGCCGCCATGTTCGGAATATTGCCGTTCCTGCCCGGCGATGCCTATGCTGGAAACCTGACCGGATTCTATACCCTGTTTCTGTTGCTGTTCCTGACCGCAGGTATTGGTAACGGCTCCGTATTCCGCATGATCCCGATTATTTTTCATACTATCCATAAACGCTGGTCCGAGGGTATGGATGAAGCCGGTAAGGCACAGGCAAAACATCAGGCGGAAACCGAAACGGCAGTGGCGCTGGGCTTCAGCGCCTCGATTGCCGCTTTCGGTGGCTTTTTCATTCCCATTGCACTGGCAATTTCCGTAGATGTTTTCGGTAAACCAAATATCGCCATGATGGTGTTTGGTGTGTTCCAGCTGAGTTGTCTCTTAGCTACCTGGGCTTGGTACTATCGCAAGGGCGCGGAGGTGCCATGTTAAACTGCATGTGATTATTATCAGCCGTCAATAACTGACGCAGGGTAAGAAGTACAGGATGGTGAAGATTGCTTCTATACCTGCTTCGTGCCCTGCGTCGTGCATCTGAAATCAAACAAATATTGTTCCCGCCAGTCATGGCGAACCGTCCTGTTGTATCCTTACTGGTAAACATTCTGCTGTGGTTCGCCGGGCTGAAAATATTCGAGTCTGATATTCTGGGATAAGGTCCATACCACCAAGGATGGCACCCCATTGATAAACAAGTTGCTGCATCCGACAGAGATCGGCAACCGGTGCAACAGCTTCTGCCGTTTCAAAACAATGATGATCTGGTTATCGCTAAGACATGATCTTTTCATGAGAATCTTCTCTGATTCAGAGTAAGGGAAAATTCTTCTATTGAGCACCGCTATTTTTCGCGGGGTGCCCCCGATTCTTATCAACACAAGGAGATGAGATGGGGTTCTGAATTTGCCTAAGGTGTCGACTCAGCAGCATTCCTCCAACAATTCCACAAACATTTGCCATTCAGTGCGGATTCGCCAGTCTCTTTGTCCCTCATAGACATGTCTCCTTTTCGCTTCCGCAGAAAGGTGATCAGCAAAATAATTAGATCAAAAATAGAAATCTCAGTTCACTTGTGAAATGAGATTTCGATCAATCCAACTCCATGTATTGATTTGCATTTATTACTTCATGAGGGCCGTTTAACAGTGGCTGAAGATTTCACTGCGGTTAATAAAGAGATATTTAACCAACTGAAAAATAAGATGAAAAAAGTTTGGCATCACGATTGCAGAGGATTATCCGAGAGGACTCATGAAACTATAACGAGGAACATCATCATGAATGAAATCTCCAGACGTAATTTTTTAAAAACCGCAGCGGCTACAGGTGGAGTTCTTGCAGCCAAAGATTTACTGGCGCTGGATCTTTTATTACCAGTCTTAGATCCGTTGGGGGATTATCCGTACCGGGGGTGGGAAGAGTTATACCGTGAACAATGGACCTTCGACTACTTCGGCCGCATCGCCCATTCGGTAAATTGTACGGGTTCCTGTACCTGGAAGACCTATGTCAAGAACGGTATCGCCTTCAAGGAGGAACAGTTTGCCGATTATCCTGAAATCAACGATGTACTACCTGTCTACAATCCCAGAGGTTGCCAGAAGGGCGCCAATCACAAGGAGTACGTCTACGGACCACAGCGCACGAAATACCCCTTGATCCGAAAACCAGGCACCGCTCGTGGTGAAGGAAAATGGGAAAGGGCGACCTGGGATGAGGCTCTCAAACTCATTGCAGAGAAGATTGTGGATGTCATTGACACGCCGCATAAGGACAGGCATGGCCGAACCCATCGCTACAGTCCGGACGAGGTGAATTTCTATACTGCAATACCTGCCAAGCACCACATTACCGTGGCCGGTGGATTCCGCCTGGCGAACCTGCTGGGCAGTGTGGCTTGCAGCTTCTATGACTGGTATTGCGATCTGCCTCCGGGACAACCCCAGACCTGGGCGGTGCAGACCGACGCCTGTGAGTCGGCGGACTGGGTCAATTCAAAGCTGATCATGCTGATGGGAGCGAACCTGCTCGAGACCCGAATCCCCGATGCCCATTACTACACCGAAGGGCGCTGGCGAGGCACCAAGAGCATCGCGGTCTTTCCGGACTACAATCCGACAGCAATCCACGCAGACACTTATGTGCCCATCGCACCGGGCACCGACGGCGCCCTCTGCCTGGGGATGGCGAAATACGCCATCGACAAAGATCTGCATGATATCCCCTACATCAAGCAATTCACGGATATGCCCTTCCTGATCCACCGGGATACCGGAAAATTCCTGCGCAAGGACGACCGCCAGAACCAGGATGGCAGCCCCAGGAATCCTGACTCATTCAACACCTACTATGTCTGGGATTACAACACGGAAGCGGCAGTCGAGGTGCCGGGAACCCTGGGCAGTCCCGATCAGACGCTGGACCTGGGTTCGATCGACCCGGCCCTGGAGGGAGACTTCACTGTCACTGTGATCCGTGACCGCAAGAACGGCCATAAGTGCTGGGGCCATGGCGAACATCATCATCGCGAGGTCGAAGTCACCACCGTCTATGCAAGGCTGCGTGAAAAACTAGAGCCTTTTACGATTGAAGCGGTCGCCAAGATCACCACGCTCAACAAGGACTTGATCAGGGATATCGCGCATGATTTCGCCACCATCAAACCGGCCAGGATCATCGAAGGCGCTGGCACCAACCACTATTTCCACAACGACCTCACCAATCGCGCCCAGATCCTGCTGCTGGCTCTGACCGGCAACGTCGGCAAGCCGGGCACGGGATTCGACCACTATGTCGGACAGGAAAAGATCTGGCCCGAGGAGGCCTGGTTCCACCTGGCCTTCCCGCATGGCCGTCCAACCCAGCGCTTCCAGAACACCACGCTGTGGACCTTTGTTCATAGTGATTCCGAGTCCGATGTCGACAATCTCTATCCACGACCGATCAGCGAATATATCAAAGAGAGTGTCGACAAAGGCTGGATGCCGCTTTGGCCGGAGGACACCCTCGAAACCGGCAGGACGCCCAAGGTGCTGTTCATCTGGGGAGCCAACTATGTCAACCAGTCCAAGGGTTTTAATGATCTGGTGAACAACCTGCTGCCGAAGGTCGATCTGATCATTGATCTCAACCTGCGCATGGATACCTCCGCCACCTACGCCGATGTCATTCTTCCGGCGGCCAGCATGATGGAAAAGTGGGACCTCAACACCACGGACCTGCATACCTATGTCATCCCGTTCACCCCGGTGATCGACCCGATGTACGAGAGCAGAACCGACTGGCAGATCTGGCGCTCCCTGGCCGAGGCGCTTGCCGACACCGGTTTCAGCTTCAAGGACAGAACACCGGACGGAAGCGTGATCAAAAGGGATTTCTTTAATCTGTTGCACGATTTCGACACCATGAATGTAGTAACCGATGGAATTCCGGGCGATGTGAGTGACGACAGGGCGGCCTGCCAGTTCATCCTGGACAATGCAGTCGAAACCGTGGGGATGACTCTCGATGGTCCCCACCGGTTCACCGATGACGAAGCGTTAAACAGCGCTCCAGATAACTCGATCATCAAACATCCGATCCGCTTTCCCGCCACCAGTGAGGACTGGACTACCAGCCTGCAGGAGGGCGTGGCCTATCACACCCACGGCAGGATGTATGACGAACTGATACCGCTCAAGACCATGACCGGGCGTCAGCAGTTCTACATCGATCATGACTGGTATCTGAATGAATTTGGCGAGGAACTGCCGACCTACAAAGGATTAGTGGACAGTGATCCCTATCCACTGCGCTGGAGCACTCCGCATGGCCGTTGGTCGATCCACTCCACCTGGCGTGACGCCAAGTTCCAGTTACGTCTGCAGCGGGGGCGTACCGTCGTCTACTTGAGCCCCGAGGAAGCCGAGCGCCGGGGTATGGAAGACAACGAATTGGTCGAGGTGTTCAATGATCACGGCGCCGTTCAGGTGCATCTGAATATCGCACCACGCATGCCGGAGGGAATGGCCCTGATGTACCACGGCTGGGAACGTTACCAGAACAATACGGGATGGCAGGCTCCGACCACGATCCGCATCAACCCGACCCAGCTTGTCGGCAAGTATGGACAGCTCACATTCCGGTTGAACTACTGGGGGCCTACGGGAAACCAGAAAGATACCCGGGTGGACGTTCGAAAAATCTAGCCTGATGCCTGGATAACGAACAGCGGTTCAACCCATGTGAAGATATTAGGAGCGATGAAATGGCTAAGATTGAAAAACAGGTTCGAATGGTTTTCGACCTCAACAAGTGTATTGGATGCCACACCTGCACCATGGCGTGCAAGACCCAGTGGACAGACGGCAGAATCGATATTCCTTTGGATAATCTGCCCGATAGTCCTGAAGGGTTGTTGTATCAATACTGGAACAACGTGGAGTCTATGCCGGGTAGGGGCTACCCCAGAGGCATCTTCACCAGGAAACTGGCCGGGGGGTTCGTGGAACCCACCAACCCCGACAATTGGGAAGTCGATCTGACAGGAAAGCTCCCCAGTATCCATGAGGACTATGGCGACCCCTGGGAGTACAACTATGACGAGGTGCTGAAGACCGAGGGTGGAGACGCGACCACCAGTCAACTGGTGCCTTTCCCCTCACCCGATGGTCCCGATGCCTATTCCAGCAACTGGGATGAAGATGTGGGAGCGGGCAAGCATCCCAATACCCATTACTTCTACCTGCCCCGGCTCTGCAACCATTGTGCGAAACCCGCCTGCCTGGCCGCCTGCCCGAAGAATGCGATCTACAAGCGCGAAGAGGACGGTGTGGTGCTGATCGACCAAAGCCGTTGCGAGGGTTACCGGCGTTGTGTCCAGGCCTGCCCGTACAAGAAGATCTACTACAATGCGGCCAAGAAACGCTCACAGAAGTGTATCTTCTGTTATCCGCGACTCGAGAAGGATGCCGGCCCCAGCGGGCTTCAACCACCGCGGGAAAACTTCTGCTTCAACCAGTGTGTCGGCCGGATCCGCTACGCGGGTTACTATGACCCTAATCTTGCCGCCGATCATCCGGAAAACATCGAGCGCAACAATGTCAATCGGCTGGTCGATTTCTGGGGAGTCGGCCTGCGCCTGCATCCCGAATACGGCACCGCACCGAATCTCTTTTACATTCCACCGCTGAGTCCGCCAAAGTTAAATAAGAAGGGCCGCTTGAGACCAAACTCCAAGCGTATTCCGATCAAACTGCTGGCGTCCATGTTTGGCGATGATGCGAGTCAAACGTTTGATCAGCGCGTCGCGAGGATCGATGAAGTCTTCGATATTCTGGAAACTGAGCGGGCCAGGGGTGTGGATTCAGATGGTCAACCAAAGTCTGAATTGGTACGGATCCTGATGGCTCATGACGAAACTGACCGCTTGCAACTTTACCTGGGATAGGAGTGAACAATGAAAAAAATCTATACAAAAATGGCAAGGGCGCTGACGCTGGGTCTGGCATTGCCGGCCCTGCTCATGCCGGCCATCAGCCATGCTTTTCCAACCGACACCAATACCTATCTGATCGAGGCGGTGCGCGTCAGCAGTTTTGCTTTTGATGATCCGAACGGGCCGGCAAATAACCCGAACCACCAGGCGTGGAAAAGCGCCTCGGTGACCGTTGTACCCCTCGAGTACAAGGTATTCGCCAGCGCCAATGCAGTGGCGCCGTTTGATGACTGGAGCCAGGTCCGGCCGGGAATCGTCAGGAACCTGCGGGTGAAGGCGATTCACGACGGTGGAGAGATACTTTTCAGAGTGAACTGGAAGGATAAGACCTTCGATGAGAACGCACACGAAGTGCCGCGCTTCTTTGACGCCCTTGCGGTGATGATCCCCTATCCGGAATCCGACTATCCCGGTTGTATCCCCGGTCCGGACAATGAGCCGATGATCCATATGGGGATGCGCTGCGATGGACTTGATGAGAAAGGTCTGCCCTCGACTGATCCCAATGCCGGGGTGATTCGCTGTTGCCCGGTCAGTATCCACTTCTGGCGGCCGGACAAGGTCGAGATCGAAAACATCGTCACCAATGGCGCGGGGACTACGCTGGAAACCGCTGAAACCGACGAGCCGGGGGTGTTCCATGCCTGGCAACAATGGCAGGACAACCATTGGACGGTAATCATGGGGCGGATTATGGATGGTCCTCCTCCACCCGCTCTTCCTGCCGACACTGCCCTTACCCATGTTGGCCCCGGTGGCAACCTGGTCGACCTGGCGCCAGGCGGAACCTACCCCATGGTTTGGGCAAACTGGGACGGCTCCAGGGACGAACGCAACGGCAGTAAGTTTATCGGTTTGTGGGGTGCTCTCTCCATCGCACCGTAACAGCCTGGGCCTCCGGCAGTAACGGGCCGGAGGCCGATACTTAGAGTCAATCCAAACTGACGAGGAAATAATATGGACGACCAGGCGACAGCTTCAAAGTACACCGCGAACCCAATGATAAGGAGTAGGCTCTACCACTTGCTGTCCTTACCATTTCAGTATCCCACGCCAGAATACTTCACGTATTATCAGGACGGGGGTTATCTGACTAAACTCTGGAATAATCTTACTCTGCTGCCGCATCTCGAGGAGCTGCTGAATGAGGAGGAGGGCGCCAGGGATAGCGTGCAGCAAGCTCTGCAAACGACGAACCTCAAGGATTTCCAAATGGGGTATGTAGAGTCCTTCGATGTCGGTGCCCCGGAACCCCCTTGCCCACCCTATGAGGGTATATATCTGAAGGCAGTGGAGAGAAGTGGACATCTGATCCGCTTGACGGATCTTTACCAGCACTTCGGACTCAACATGGACCCTGCGGAGGGCAAACGGGAACTTGCCGATCATCTGCGGGCGGAGTTGGAGTTTACCCACTTTCTGGCGTTCAAGGAGGCACAGGCCTGGGATGAACAGAAGGATGAGTTGTTACAGGGTTACCAGTTGGCCCAGCGAGACTTTCTAGAGCGCCATCTGGTCGGCTGGCTGCCTGTCTTTCAGGAGCGTCTGGAGGAGAGTTGTCCGCTGCAATTCTATGTTTGGCTGGGCGGCTTGCTGACACGGATAACGCGTCTGGAGCTGGAATATCTGAACGGCGCCCTCGTCAGCCTCGAATTGCCCTTGTCAGATGCCGCAACCTCGCCGGCAGTGATGGCGGGCAGTATGGATTCCTGACTCGAATCATTGGCAAAATATAAACAAACTATCCGCCCATACGGATCATTGGGCGGATAGTGACATTATGCATTGCGTTGTTTTGGCTAAGGAACGGAGCTCGACCCGGCGATTTAGCCAATGCGGCGGCGCGAAAAATGGCCTTTAAACGATGCATGTCGGCGCCAGCCCGTAATGGTTCAGCGATATCCAGCTCTTTGTCGCTATGCAGGCAGGGACGCAGTTTTCCCTCCGGGGTGAGCCTCATCCGGGAACAGTGATGACAAAACGGCTCGGTGACACAGGCAATAATGCCAATCGGCAGGCTGGCTCCAGTGATGGTATAGTCAACTGCAGGCGAGTCCGTCTGGGCGCGTTTCCCTTCCCCCAGTTTGAACTCCCGTGAAAGCCGGTTGCGCAGTTCGCTGGCAGTAATTACCTGCTCCCTGGACCAGCCATTGCAGGAGAAAGGCATATACTCGATGAAGCGTAGATGCAGACCGCGGTCGATGGCCCAGTGCGCCATCGGGACAATCTGATCCTCGTTCACTCCACGGATGGGTATCATGTTTATCTTGATGCTGAAGCCTGTCGTAACCGCAGCTTGTATGCCGGCCAGCACCTTGCTTAGAACACCCCGTCGCGTCATTGTCTGAAAGCACTCCTGGCTCAGGGCATCCAGGCTGATATTGAGGCGTCTTGCCCCTGCGGCGTAGAGTTCGTCGGCCTGATCGGCCAGCAGGACTCCGTTGCTGGTAATGGGTATATCCTCTACACCAGGAAGCTGGTTAAGTCGGGCGACCAGGTCCGGTAAGTTTTTTCTCACCAGGGGTTCACCGCCGGTCAATCGAAACTTCCTGATGCCAAGGCCGACAGAGACTTCAACCAGTTGGACGATCTCTTCGAAATCCAACAGCTGTTCAGGTCTGGCGAAGCTAAGATCACCCGCCGGGACGCAATAACCGCAACGCAGGTTACACCGATCGGTAACTGAAATACGTAGATCGGTAATGCGTCGACCCTGAGAGTCGATCAATATCTCATCGCTGTCATGCCGGTGTGCATCTCCGTTTGTGCGAATATAATGCGTTGCAATCTCGCGGGGCACTGAATCAGTATTTTTTATTTTCATGGCATCATCAGGTTCTTACGGATTCGACATTAAATCGCTTCCAGAGAAAAAATGAAATTCACCTAAGGTAGTAAATTATTGCGCAAATATAATGCCAAGATGCAGCTCATTGATATTGAGTTACTTTATGGTTTCTAGTTTCGTACACTGTGAAATGGCATTTCTCTTCTATTCTTTGGCTGGCGATACTAATATGCTGAAAAACAGGGAGTATCCGTACTGAAATCCAATTTCATCAAAGTGAAAACTGTAATGCTGTAATCGCTAAACATCCTCTCTAAATCAGCATCACAACCCACCGCTACTTAATAGGTAGCTGCAATTGCTACTCATTCGATATCGGTCAGCTACCACCCATACCAGTTAGGTAGGCAAGCATGCTTATTGTGAAGCAAGATTAAAACTACTAGGCTTTTAAACAAGGTCATTTTGATTCGGACCTGTTCATATTTGTGACATTGCTGCATTGGTCGCATCGTGAACCGGCAAGACAAAATATATAAAAGAAATACGGTTTGAGGAATAGCTTGGATCTGTCACTACAGTCTGACTGTGTGATTCGTCTAGCGGACAGGGGGAAGGAAATGAGAGAAGCTGCGCTTGATCGCATAAAAAGTAATCCAATGCAGGACTTGGTGCATATCCTGCTGGATGCATGCTCAACGCTTGACAAGGCGACAAGTCCGCAGCTGAGACAACTATTGTGTCGCAGCGCCAGCACTTGCCTGGAAGCCTCCTATCGAACCCTGGCTAATCTGCCAGACAGCCGATTGACTGCCGATAACTACGCCAGATTAGTCGAACAAATCTCCTGCGGAGGGAAGATACAGCAACGAGCAAAAAAGGATAAGAATCACATGGTTCGCCTGGTGCACACGGAATGCCCCCTCAAACATGCGACAAAACACCGGTCAGATTTGTGTCGGGCAGCCTCCAGCCTGCTGGGTGACATTGCCGCGCGTAACTTCGGTTATGCAAAGATTGCTATCAATGAGCCTGGTTTGAGAGGGACTGGTGGTTGTGAATTCATGGTTTATCTGGAGCCCGACAGTGCAAATCGCCACCCTGGCGATGAATATTATCCCACGGAAAATTTGACGCAAACCGCATCATTAAATTCAAGCCCAGCTGCAGGCCCGTTTGAACATCGGCCACTGCCTGAGATGGTCGCATACTCCAATGCGATCAAACAGCTGCTGAATGCTGTCGATATGATTGCCCCCACATCCGCCACTGTTCTCATCAGCGGCGAGACAGGCGTCGGTAAAGAATTGATTGCACGACGGTTACATGCCGCGAGCGATCGTGCCGCGGGAGAGTTTGTCACCATCAACTGTGGCGCCATTCCAGAGGATTTGGTGGACAGTACACTGTTCGGTCATGAAAAAGGCGCATTTACCGGGGCGCATGAAAGACGCCGGGGTTATTTCGATCGGGCGCAAAACGGCACCCTGTTTCTGGATGAGATCAATTCACTGCCTGCAGCGTCACAAGTGCGTCTTTTGCGTGTATTGCAAGAAGGCGAATATGAACGAGTAGGCGGACACCAGGTACATCACTCAAACGCCCGTATTGTTGCCGCAACCAATACACCATTGGAAGAAGCGGTACAGCGTGGTGAGTTTCGAAAGGATCTCTGGTTTCGTATCAACATCATCGATCTGCATGTCCCACCGTTGCGCGAAAGCCGAGCGAATATTCCGCAATTGGTAGAACATATCCTGGATAAACTTCGGAAAAAATATAAAAAACAGGTTGTTGCAGTGAGTGAACAAGTGATGCTGCAACTGTATGATTACTCATGGCCCGGGAATGTGCGGGAACTGGAAAATATACTGGAGCGTGGATATCTGTTTGCTGAAGGGAAGATCCTGGAGAGCATACAGTTGAACGCGTTGCACACCCCGGTGTCCATCTCTTCTTTAGTCGCAGTTCCAACCGCACAAGGATGGCAGGACTATAAAAAATGTCTTATCGAGCAGGCTGAGAGAGGCTTTCTCGAGCGCTCTTTACAGCGCTTTCAGGGTGACTTGAACGAAGTCGCCAATGAGATGAATCTCACCACGCGCTCAATCTACCTTAAATTGTGTCAACATGACCTGGATCCAAACAACTACCGATACTGAAACTGTCCCCAGGTTTGTCCAGGGGACAAAATAGCAGGCAGTCGCAGGCCCCTGTCCAGTCAGGTGAGCTGTTTGATTGTTATAGCAGGTCTTTGTTGCTGACTGCCCACACAGCGGCCTCCACCCGGGTTTTCAGGCCAAGCTTTTTCAGCAGATGTTTGACGTGAACCTTGACAGTGGCCTCGGCAATCTTGAGCTGGCGTGCAATGACTTTATTGCTTTCGCCATTACGCAGATGGAGCAGAATCTCCCGCTCGCGATCAGTGAGTTCCTGGACGGCCCCCTGCCGTTGCCCGCGCAGACCCTCCGCCTGAAGGGCTCGCGCCAGGCATTGGGTGATGCTCGGGGACATGACAATTCTGCCTTCCGCCACTTCGCGAAATTTTGTCAGAAGATCAGTCGGGTCCATGTCCTTGAGCAGATAACCGTCAGCGCCGTTACGCAGCGCCGCCACCACATCTTCCTCTGCGTTCGAGACGGTGAGCATCACCACCCGGACATCCTGCTCCAGCTGTTTTATGGCAGCCAGTGTTTCAATGCCAGTCATGCCGGGCATATTCAGGTCCAGCAACACCAGGTCAGGCTTGAGCATCCGGACCATGTTGAGACCATCTTCACCGGTGTCTGCTTCACCAATGATTTCGATGTGCGGGCTGAGATCTGCAAGCTGCTGCAAACCCTTGCGTATTAACGGATGATCATCAATGACGACGACCCTTTGGGTCTCTGGATTGCTCATGACACGACTTGTTTCCGAAGAGTGGGTTGATTGACTGTAATGCCGTTTGGTTTGAACCTAAGGCTGACCCGGGTTCCACCTTCTGTGCGGTGAGTGATGGTCAACTCGGCATTGAGTGAGTTGGCGCGCTCATGCATGATTGCCAGGCCGTAATGGTTCGTGCGCTCGGCCTTGCTGGGAATGCCAATGCCATTGTCTTCCACGCTGAGCAGGATGCCGTCATCGTCGAGAGACTGGATGTTGAGTTCCGCCCGGGTTGCATTTGAGTGATGCAGGACATTGGCCAGGGCCTCCCGCACGATCTGTAACAGATGGATCTCTTCATTGACACTCAGGGAAGCGCCTTTGAGCTGATTATTGAGCAAGATCTCCACTTCACCCCGTGTGTTGAACTCGGACACGGTTTCAGACAGCGCGACGGCCAGGCCGCGTCCATCCATCTGCAGCCTGAAGGTGGTGAGCAGTTCACGCAACTGACGATAGGCCTCATCCAGACCTTCTTTCAGCTCGCTCATAACCTCATCCATCTGACGGGCATCGGCGTTACTTTCTCTCAGTAAATAGAGGCGGGTGACCTGGATCTTCAGATAGGAGAGGGATTGGGCCAGGGAGTCATGCAGTTCCCTGGCAATCACACTGCGTTCATCGAGCAGCGCCAGGCGGCGGCGCTGGGTGACACGGCGCGCAACCCCGATCGAGATGCCGATATGTTTACCAAGGGTCTCCAGCACCTGGGTCTGCCAGGCCTGGAAGGCGTCTCCCTGCCGATGCGTCACAAGTAACACGCCATAATCATTTTCCTCATCTTTGACCGCAATCGAGAGGATGTCGTCGTTACCGCCATGCTCGGAATTGCCGAGCACCCGGGTCAGACCGTTGCCCAGGCAGATGTCACATCGCTCATCCCGGCACATAGGAGGGCTGGGGCCGATACGGGCAACGGGGTAGGCACGCTGTTTGTTCTCTTCACTGAGGCACAGGGTGATCGCTTCACAGCCCAGCACGCCGCTGATCTCATCCAGCAGTTCTTTGTAGGTGGTATCCGAGACCGGGGTCTCTGTGAGGCGCTGGGAGGCCTTGTAGAGCAGTTCCAGGGAGCGGTTGCGTCGGGTCAGCGCCTCAGTCTTTTCCGCGACTCTCGCTTCCAATGCGCCATACATGTTTGAGAGATCTGCCGCCATGGTGTTGAAGGCCTGCCCCAGACGACCCAGTTCATCACTGCCGGTATGCCCGACGCGAACGCTGAAATCACCCCGGCCGGCCCGCTCTGCGGATTTGAGCAATTCATGCAGGGGACTGAGTACATCGGTATACAGCAGATAGAGTGTGATCACCGCCACCATCAGAGTGAGCATCAGGCTGATTCCCTGGATCAGTCCCAGCATGTGGATTTTGGATTCCGCATCCTCCTCGAGCAGCTGCACCATATGGTCGATGTCATCAACGAAGCTGGCCACCAGCTTATGAAAGCCCGCGCTGCTTGCTTTCAGATCGAGGCCCGGAGCGGGAGAGACAATCTGCTGCAGATAGGCCTGAATCATCGGCCGCATGCTTCTCTGCCAGCGTTGCTTGATATGCAGATAAACCTGCTGCAGCGAGTGGCGGTCGGTACTGGCTATTACGTTTGCCAGCGCCGGACTGCTCAAGCGTTGTTCGAACTCCAGGGTGAGTGCATTCACCTCTTCGGCTGCATCGGGATTGATATGCGTGTCGGTTTCGAGGGTCGCGGCAATGCGATAGGACTGCATGCGCAGGCTGCCGGCCAGATTTACCGCTCCCGCTTCACCGTGCGTGGATCTTGCCATATACACGGCGCTGGCCATCCCGGCCACCGCCAACACGGTGATAACTCCCATCGCCAGGCCGGCGCGGATCAGAAGGGAACTGTTGAGAAATCCAAACATGGATTGTCCTCGTGGCTGTTGATGCGTCTCCGGCACTTCGCTGAAGGATTGAGTCCCTTTGCTGTAAGTTTCTGGTAGTAGTACTTTTATTTTCGTTGCTATATTATCAATTTACGAAAAATTTAACAGATACATAAAAATAACCTGTTAAACAAAGGGTTATAGGTGGTACTCAAGATACCCACAAAGTATTACAAGGGGCTTGTTGTCTGATCGCAATTGATCTCGATCAATAGCCGGGGCCAATTCGTTGCTTTATGTTCGACTGCGAAATCTAGCAGTGGAGGATTTAGCAATGGCGACTCAGAGAACCCAACAACTCTCTGTTCTCACCATGAACACGCTCGCGTTTACCGCCTGTTTTGCGGTGTGGGTGATGTTTTCCATCATCGGTATTCCGATCAAGGAATTGCTGCAACTGAATGAAACCCAGTTCGGGATATTGATCGCCACACCGATCCTCACCGGTTCATTAGCGCGTCTGCCGGTGGGTATGCTCACCGATAAGTTCGGTGGCCGCATCGTCTATTTCATCCTCATGCTGTTGACCATCATACCACTCTGGTTCATCGGTTCCGCGACTGAGTATTGGCAGTTCCTGGTGCTGGGCCTGTTCGTCGGTGTTGCCGGCGCCTCCTTCTCGGTGGGCATCGCCTACACCGCCCGCTGGTTCAGCAAGGAGAAGCAGGGCTTTGCCATGGGTATCTTCGGCGCCGGCAATGCCGGTGCGGCCCTCACCAAGTTTGTGGCGCCATCGATTGTCGTGGCTTACGGCTGGGAGACGGTGCCGCATGTCTACGCGGTTGCCATGTTCGTAGTAGTGGTCGCTTTCTGGATGTTCACCTACGAAGATCCGGAACACAAGGTAGGGGCCCATGTGACCCTGCGTGATCAGCTGTCCCTGCTCAGGGATCCTCGCATCTGGCGGTATATGCAGTACTACTCACTGGTATTCGGTGGATTTGTCGGCCTCTCCCTGTGGATGACCAAATACTATATCGCCGAATACGGTTTCGACCTTACCACCGCTGCCCTGCTGGCCGCCATCTTCGTCCTGCCCTCCGGTCTGATCCGCGCCCTTGGCGGCTGGTTCTCGGATAAATACGGCGCCTACAAGGTGACCTGGTGGGTGATGTGGATCTCCTGGGTCTGTCTGTTCCTGATGTCTTATCCCCAGACCGCGCTCGTCATCAAGACAGTCGGCGGCGATGTAACCCTGGATCTGGGGCTCAATGTCTGGCTCTTTACCGTCCTGTTATTCGTGGTCGGCATTGCCTGGGGTTTCGGCAAGGCCTCAGTGTTCAAGTTTCTCTCCGACGAGTATCCGGACAACATCGGTGTCGCCTCCGGCATCGTCGGCCTGGCCGGTGGCATGGGTGGTTTTCTGCTGCCGATCATGTTCGGCGCCCTGATCGATCTCACACAGGTCAACAGTGTGGTCTTCATGCTGCTGTATGGCGCGACCTGTGTCTCGCTGATCTGGATGCACTACACCTTTGCCCGCGACAAACAGCGCGAAGAGGTTACGGCAGCCAAAGAACATGCCTTGAGTGACTACGCCAAGTCTCATGAAAGCGCAGAGGCGTATGCATCCGCCCGCGCCGCGGTGGAACAGGCTCAACTGCTTGAGGAACTGATTAGTAAGTACTCGGCCGCCCGCGAAGCGGCCCAGGCAGAGGCAGCAAAAATCCGTGCGCATCAGTTGTTCGACAAACCCGCTGATGTTCTGGAATAGCTCGCGCGTATCACTGTGCGTCGATAACTAAAGTAGGAGTAAACAATGGCTGATATCAAATCCTGGAATACCGAGGACACCCAGTTCTGGGAATCCACGGGGAAAAGCATCGCCAACCGTAATCTGTGGATCTCCATCCCCAGTCTGTTATGTGGCTTTGCGGTGTGGCTCTACTGGGGCATCATTACCGTGCAAATGCTCAACCTCGGCTTTCCTTTCGCCAATGCGGAGCTTTTCACCCTGGCGGCCATCGCCGGTCTGACCGGCGCTACGTTGAGGATTCCATCGAGTTTTTTCATCCGCATTGCGGGTGGCCGAAATACTATTTTCTTTACTACAGCGCTGCTGATGATCCCGGCCATCGGCACCGGTTTCGCGCTGCAGGACAAGGACACACCGCTGTGGGTTTTCCAACTCCTGGCCTTTCTGTCCGGCTTCGGCGGCGGTAACTTTGCCTCTTCCATGTCCAACATCAGCTTCTTCTTTCCGAAGCGGATGCAGGGTCTGGCGCTGGGGTTGAATGCGGGCCTGGGGAATGCTGGCGTAACCACCATGCAGATCCTGGTGCCGCTGGTGATGACCTTCGGCATCTTTGGCGGCGAGCCGATGATCCTGGAGAATACCTCAGGCACCCTGATCGGCAAGATACCCGCCGGATCCGAGACTTACATCCATAACGCTGGTTTTGTCTGGTTGTTGCTGCTGGTACCGCTGGCTTTCGCCGGCTGGTTCGGCATGAACAACATCCGTACCGAGGAGGTCTCCCCGCACATCGGCTCACCCGTCGGCGCCATGAGTAAGATCGCCGGTATGCTGTTGATCGGCTTCTTCACTGCCGCAGTAGGGCTCTACATCATCCTGCCGGCGCCTACAGGGCTGGGCGCCCCGGGCTGGGCCAAATGGCCGGTGATCGCCGGTATCCTGATTGCCACGATAATGCTGATGAAGCTGATCCCGGGCGATATCAAGCCCAATCTGCAGCGTCAGTTCAAGATCTTCAGCAACAAACACACCTGGATCATGAGCGTCATCTACACCATGACCTTCGGCAGCTTCATCGGCTACTCCGCCGGATTCGCCTTGGCGATCAAAGTGGTGTTCGGCTATCAGCATCTGCTGGTGGACGGGGCGATGACCCACGATGTCATCAACCCCAACGGTCCATCGGCGCTGATGTATGCCTGGATGGGGCCCTTTATCGGAGCATTGATCCGCCCCGTAGGTGGCTGGATCGCGGACAAGATGGGAGGCGCCAAGGTAACGCAGATTGTCTCAATCATAATGATCGCTTCCGCCCTGGGCGTGGCCTATTATCTGAAGCAGGCCTATGTTTCGGCCACGCCGGAAGAGTTTTTCATCCCCTTCTTTCTGCTCTTCCTGGTGCTGTTCGCCGCCACCGGAATAGGCAACGGATCCACCTTCCGCACCATCGCCATGGTATTTCCCAAGGAGCAGGCAGGACCGGCATTGGGTTGGACCTCGGCGGTAGCCGCCTATGGTGCTTTCATCATTCCCAAGGTGTTTGGCGAGCAGATCAATATGGCGACCCCGGAGTATGCGCTGTATGGATTTGCGCTGTTCTACCTGATCTGTCTGCTGCTGAACTGGTGGTATTACCTGGGTCCGAAAGCAGAATTCAAGAACCCCTAAGCCGTATTTAAAGCGGGTTCGGGCATCTGCGCCAAAGGCGCAGGACGCCCGAACGGATCCGTTTCAACATGAATGAACGGATTCAAGTGGAATATTTAGAGGAGTTAAAAGATGAGTCAATTTCTTGATCGTTTGCAGTTCTTTAAAAAGAAGCAAGGCGAATTTTCAGAAGGTCACGGTGAAACCACGAATGAAAGTCGCGAGTGGGAGAATAGTTATCGTCAGCGGTGGCAGCATGACAAGATCGTTCGTTCAACACATGGTGTGAACTGTACAGGATCCTGTTCCTGGAAAATTTACGTGAAGAACGGCCTGGTAACCTGGGAGACACAGCAGACTGACTATCCAAGAACCCGTCCGGATCTGCCCAATCATGAACCCAGGGGATGCCCTCGGGGCGCCAGTTACTCCTGGTATATCTACAGTGCCAACCGGCTGAAGTATCCAAAAGTTCGTAAACCTTTGCTCAAGCTGTGGCGTGATGCGAGAAGAACGATGGAACCGGTTGATGCCTGGGGATCAATTGTTGAAGATAAAGTTAAAGCCGATTCCTACAAATCCAAGCGTGGTATGGGTGGTTTCATTCGTTCCAGCTGGGATGAAGTGAACGAAATTATCGCTGCAGCAAACGTTTACACGGCAAAAACCTATGGCCCAGACCGGGTGGTTGGCTTTTCTCCGATTCCCGCCATGTCGATGGTCTCCTATGCAGCCGGCTCCCGATATCTTTCGCTGATCGGTGGCGTCTGTCTTAGTTTCTACGACTGGTATTGCGACTTGCCGCCAGCTTCGCCACAGGTTTGGGGCGAGCAGACTGACGTGCCCGAATCCGCTGACTGGTACAACTCCAACTATATTATTGCCTGGGGCTCCAACGTCCCGCAGACGCGTACCCCGGATGCCCACTTTTTTACTGAAGTACGCTACAAAGGGGCTAAGACTGTTTCCATTACCCCGGACTATGCAGAAGTCTCAAAACTGACTGACGAATGGCTGAATCCGAAACAGGGCACCGATGCCGCCCTGGCTATGGCATTTGGACATGTCATTTTAAAAGAATTCCACCTGGATAACCCGAGTGAATACTTCACCGGTTATGTGCGCCAATACACCGATATGCCCATGCTGGTGGTATTGGAAGAACATCAAGATGGCTCATTGAAATCGACCCGATTTTTACGTGCTTCTGACCTGACGAGTAGTCTGGGTCAGACAAACAACCCGGAATGGAAAACGATTGGTATCGATGAAAGCAGCAATGAGTTGGTTTCACCTCAAGGCTCGATTGGCTACCGCTGGGGCGAAGATGGGAAATGGAACATTGAAGAGCGTGAAGGTAAAGAAGGTAAAGAAACTAAGCTGCAACTTTCTTTAATAGGTAACGATGTTTCAGCGGTAGCCTTCCCTCACTTTGCATCTGATGGTTCCAACGAACATTGGACCGCTGACGAATTTGGGGAAATACTGGTTAAAAATGTTCCGACTAAAACCATTAAAGGCGCAAAAGGGAAAACATTCATAGTTGCTACCGTGTATGACTTGTTGATGGCTAACTATGGTCTTGATCGCGGTCTAGGTGGCGACAACGTCGCAACCAGTTTTGATGATGATACGCCGGGCACCCCGGCCTGGCAGGAAAAGATTACCGGAGTAGCGAGCGCCAAGGTCATCAAAATTGCCCGGGAATTTGCTGACACCGCGAATAAAACCAAGGGTAAGTCGATGGTCATTATCGGTGCGGCAATGAACCATTGGTATCACATGGACATGAACTACCGCGGCGTAATCAATATGCTGATGATGTGCGGCTGTGTGGGTCAATCCGGTGGCGGCTGGGCTCACTATGTGGGACAGGAAAAATTGCGCCCACAGACTGGCTGGTTACCGCTGGCTTTTGGCTTGGACTGGTCTCGCCCGCCTCGGCAGATGAACGGTACCTCTTTCTTTTATAACCATTCATCACAATGGCGTCACGAGAAAGTGAGTATTCATGAAGTTCTGTCTCCCTTGGCGGATAAAAGTGAATTTTCCGAACATATGCTCGATTACAACATCAAGGCCGAGCGTATGGGCTGGTTGCCATCCGCGCCTCAGCTGAATCGGAATCCACTGCAGATCACAAAAGACGCCGAAGCAGCCGGTATGGATCCCAAAGATTATGTGGTCCAGCAGTTAAAAAGTGGTGAGCTGAAGTTTGCCGCTGAAGCCCCCGATGCGCCGGAAAACTTTCCGCGTAACCTGTTTGTATGGCGTTCCAATCTTCTCGGTTCTTCCGGCAAGGGCCATGAGTATATGCTCAAGTATTTTCTAGGCACTCGAAACGGGCTGATGAACGAAGATTTGGGCAAAACAGGCGGCTTTAAACCTCAGGAAGCTGAGTGGGTCGAGGAGGGCGCTACCGGCAAGCTTGATCTGGTGACCACACTGGATTTTCGCATGTCATCAACCTGTGTCTACTCTGACATCGTACTGCCCACAGCCAGCTGGTATGAAAAAGATGACTTAAATACGTCCGACATGCACCCCTTTATTCATCCGCTCTCCACTGCGGTCGATCCTGCTTGGGAAGCCAGGTCGGATTGGGAAATTTATAAAGGCATTGCAAAGAAATTCTCAGAAGTGGCTGAAGGGGTACTGGGTGTAGAAAAGGACTTCGTCACCGTACCCATGCTGCATGACACTCCCGGAGAATTGGCGCAGCCGTTCGATGTGAAAGACTGGAAAAAAGGCGAATGCGATCTGATTCCCGGCGTCACAGCACCCAACATGGTGGTCGTCGAGCGGGATTATCCAAATACCTATAAGCAGTTCACTTCCCTTGGGCCTTTGATGGACAAATTGGGTAACGGTGGTAAGGGTATCGGCTGGAACACCGACGAAGAAATCGATTTACTCGGTAAGCTGAATCACCTCAATACAGATGAAGGTATCAGTAATGGCCGGCCCATCATTGAATCAGCGATTGATGCCTGTGAAACCGTTTTGACATTAGCGCCGGAAACCAATGGCAACGTGGCTGTGAAAGCCTGGGCAGCACTCGGTAAAAAGACTGGGCGCGAACATACGCATCTGGCGAATCCCAAGCATGATGAAAAAATTCGTTTCCGCGACATTCAGGCGCAGCCGAGAAAGATTATTTCATCGCCTACCTGGTCCGGCTTGGAAGACGAGCACGTCAGTTACAATGCAGGATATACAAACGTGCATGAACTGATCCCCTGGAGAACTCTTACCGGTCGTCAGCAGTTCTATCAAGACCACAAGTGGATGCAGGCTTTTGGAGAGCAGTTTGCTTCATATAGGCCGCCGGTAAATACCAAGACCATCGATCTGGTTAAAGGAAAAAAAGGCAACGGCAACAAAGAAATCCTCCTCAACTGGATCACGCCACACCAAAAATGGGGTATCCACAGCACCTACACTGACAATCTGCTGATGTTAACGCTGTCTCGCGGCGGCCCAATCATCTGGTTGAGCGAAACCGACGCGAAAGAAGCCGGTATTGAAGACAATGACTGGGTTGAAGTATTCAACGCCAACGGGGCTATCGCCTGCCGCGCAGTGGTTTCACAGAGGGTTAATCAAGGCATGGTCATGATGTATCACGCGCAGGAGCGAATTGTGAATGTGCCGGGCAGCGAAATGACCGGCACACGCGGCGGCCACCATAACTCAGTGACTCGCACCTTATTAAAACCCACTCACATGATCGGTGGTTATGCGCAACAGGCATGGGGCTTTAATTATTACGGTACTGTGGGTTCCAACCGTGATGAATATGTTGTGGTGAGAAAGATGGATAAAGTCGACTGGCTGGAAGGTTCAGATAGCGATGACCTCCCTCAACCACTTCCCCAAAACGTATAAGGAGTCATAGCATGAAGATACGTTCTCAAGTTGGTATGGTGTTGAACCTCGACAAGTGTATTGGTTGTCACACCTGCTCTATCACTTGTAAAAATGTTTGGACATCCCGTGAAGGGGTTGAATACGCCTGGTTCAACAATGTTGAAACTAAGCCGGGTATTGGCTACCCCAAAGAATGGGAAAACCAGGATAAGTGGAACGGCGGCTGGGTAAGAAAATCAGACGGCAGTATCGAACCTCGTATCGGGGGTAAATACCGTGTTCTGGCAAATATATTTGCCAACCCGGATCTACCTGAGATCGATGATTACTATGAGCCATTTGATTTTGATTATCAGCATTTGCATACAGCCCCAGATATGCCCCACCAGCCCACGGCTCGCCCAAGATCCCTGATCAGCGGTAAACGCATGGAAAAGATCGTATGGGGACCCAACTGGGAGGAAATTCTGGGCACCGAGTTCGAAAAGCGAAGTAAAGATAAAAACTTCGATAACATACAAAAGGAAATGTATGGCGAGTTTGAAAATACTTTCATGATGTACTTGCCGCGTCTTTGCGAACATTGCCTCAATCCTGCCTGTGTTGCATCCTGTCCCTCCGGCGCTATCTACAAGCGTGAGGAAGACGGCATCGTTCTGATTGATCAGGAAAAATGCCGTGGATGGCGCATGTGCATCAGTGGCTGTCCCTACAAAAAGATCTACTTTAATTGGAAGGCAGGAAAATCTGAAAAGTGTATTTTCTGTTATCCAAGAATTGAATCGGGTCAACCGACGGTTTGTTCAGAAACCTGTGTCGGCCGCATCCGTTACCTGGGTGTGTTGCTTTATGATGCGGACAAGATCAAAGAAGTAGCCTCGACAACCTCGGATGCTGATCTGTACGAAAAGCAGCTGGAAATATTCCTCGATCCAAACGATCCGGCAGTCATTGCCCAAGCCAGAAAAGACGGTATTGCCGATTCGATCATTGAAGCGGCGCAAAAATCGCCTGTCTATAAACTGGCGGTCGATTGGAAGCTGGCATTGCCGCTTCATCCGGAGTACCGAACATTACCGATGGTATGGTATGTGCCGCCATTGAGCCCGATACAGAATGCGGTCGAAGCGGGGCAGTTGGGTAAGGCCGGTGTCATTCCGGATATTCGCTCGTTGCGGATTCCCTTGAAGTATCTTGCCAATATGCTGACGGCGGGCGATGAGGAGCCAGTGGCTCTAGCGCTGGAGAGATTGGCGGCGATGCGTGCTTACAAGCGGGCTGAAAATGTAGAAGGCGTCGAAGATCTCGAGGTTTTGCAGCAAGCAGGCCTGACGAAAAAACAGGCGGATGAGATGTATCGCTACCTGGCGATTGCCAACTACGAAGATCGCTTCGTTATTCCAACTGGCCATCGCGAACTGAATATCCCGGAAGCATATTCAGAGCGAGGGGGTTGTGGTTTCAGCTTCGGTAACGGTTGCAGCTCTGGCAGTAACGAAGTGAATATGTTCGGGGCCAAAAAAACAACCAGCCGCGACATTCTTAAAATGGTTCAGGAGTAAACGCAGGTGTTGGCATTAAAAGTAATTTCAAGATTGCTCGACTATCCATCACAGGAATTATTTACTCATGCGGATGAACTGGTCAGAGCAGTCAATGCAGATGCGAAACTTTCTACTGAAAGTAAGGCTCAGCTTGTTGATTTTATGAGTCAATTAACTGCTTCTGACTTATACGATGCGCAAGAAAAGTATGATCTTTTGTTTGACCGGGGGCGTGCACTATCGCTTCTCCTGTTTGAACACGTACACGGTGAGTCGAGAGACCGCGGACAGGCGATGGTCGACCTGATGCGTGAGTATACCGAGCATGGATTCGAGGTCAGTTCAGAACAATTACCTGACTATATTCCTCTCTATCTGGAGTTTTTGAGCGAACAGGAAGAATCCTATGCCCGGGAATGGCTCTCCGATGTCAGTCATATCCTGACCATGCTGAGTGAGCGCCTACTGGATCGTGAATGCTCCTACCGTGTTCTGTTTGAAGCACTTATCGAGCTATCCGGTGCGAGTGTAGATCGTGAACCCATAGCCTTGGCGGTGCAAAAAGAGCAGCCGGATGACACGCTGGAAGCGATAGACAAGGCTTGGGAAGATAAAGAGGTTCGTTTTGACGATCCCCTCGAACCAGGTTGCGAATCATCGTGCGCTTATTCATCGGCAACGCAAGATACACCTATTACATGGCGTGATGCGTCGGAAATATCCGCTGCCCAGTCGTCGTAAAGGAGAAAACTATGTCTTATCTCAACAGTCTGTTATTTGGGATCTATCCCTATATCGCTATTCTGGTCTGTCTGGTCGGTAGTTGGATCCGTTATGACCGGGAACCCTATACCTGGAAAGCAAGCTCCAGTCAGATGCTTAGAAACAAAGGTATGCGAGTAGCCAGCAATCTCTTTCATGTTGGCATACTGTTCATCCTGATAGGTCATTTTGTCGGCCTATTAACGCCGCATGAGGTTTACCATGCGTTTATCAGCACTGAGAACAAGCAATTGCTGGCCATGGTGAGTGGTGGTTTTTTTGGACTGGTTTGCCTGGCCGGGATAGTCATGCTGCTGCAACGACGCTTCACCGATCCACGGATTCGTGCAACATCCAGCATGTCCGACAATATCATACTGGTCCTGCTGTTCGTTCAGCTTATCCTGGGGCTCTTAACCATTTTCGCTTCCGCCAAGCACATGGACGGCTCAGTCATGGTTTTACTGGGGACTTGGGCGCAAAGTATTGTCACCTTCCAGGTAACTCAGGCGGCAATGGCTATCGAGCCAGTCAGTATTATCTATAAACTGCACGTATTTCTTGGGTTGACCATTATATTGCTTGTCCCCTTTAGCCGCCTGGTTCACGTTATCAGTGCTCCGGTCTGGTACCTGGGACGTCGTTATCAGGTTGTCAGACAACGCTAACGGTGTAGGTTTATCTCTTGAGGTTTTGCGGTTGGGGATAATTGATATCCTGACCGCAAAACAGATTTCACCCACATGATTAGAGAAATCGTATGACTAGCTGTGCTGCAACGGCTGCAAGGCCGGAGAACAAACCCTTACCTGAAATACGTATCAATGGCGTGCTCCTGGATGAATCGCTCTATGCTCAGGAGTTGCAATATCACCCTGCCAGGGATTTTGAATCAGCCTTGAAAAAGGCAGGTCAGGCGCTGGTTATCAGGCAACTATTAATCGATGAGCTGAAGAAGGATCGCGCGGGTGGCGAGCCAATAAGGGATGAAGAGGAGGCGATTCAGGCGTTGCTGGAAAAGAACATCTCTTGTCAGGAGCCATCTGAAGAAGATTGTAGGCGCTATTTTGAGAATAATCCGAATCGTTTCATGAGCCAGACCCTTCTGCAGGTTGAGCATATTCTTCTTCCTGCTGCGAAGGATGATATAGCTGAAAGAGATCAGGCGAAGGAACAGGCACTGTCAATTATTCAACAATTAACCTCTGATCCGGCGTCGTTTCCGGCACTTGCCGAACAGTTTTCCGTCTGCCCATCAAAGAAGGCCGGTGGTTCACTCGGACAGATCGGCAAAGGCCAGACCGTTCCGGAGTTCGAACAACAGATCATGCGCTTGCCTGTCGGTCTGGCGGATGTGCCGATTGAGAGTCGCTACGGATTTCACGTTGTCCGCTTAAACAAAAGGATCGATGGCAGACCTCTGGAGTACGACATGATCGCCAATAAAATAAAGAGTTACTTGACTCAGAAAGCATCGCAACTTTCCATTCAGGCTTACTTACATTCGTTAGTTGAAAAAGCAAGCATTGATGGGATACAGATGTGCTTTACCGACGAAAATGTTGTCGTTTAAATGGCTGTCCGAGAATCGAATCCATAGCAGCTAATATTTTTGCTCATGTGAGCGGGGTAGTGAGGGTAGGCTGTAGCTGACGCTTTGTTGAATGTCTACTTGGTAACTGTCCCTTTGGTTCCAATCGCTCATCGTGAACGCGCTGTGGAACTGGCCCGACCGCAAATGCCAGATCGCACGCATCATGTGACAGGATGAGCTGAGTCATAATGTTCAATGTGCCACAGTGCAGGGTTGGATAGTCCCTGCCATGTTTTGAGAGGAAGTATTCATGAGTACAAATCCCTACGCTACCCGAATCGAATATCTGGAAGTCGATGGTGGTCGAGTGGCCACCGACCAGGAGGGTTATATCCAGGATATGGACCAATGGTCGGATGGTTTTGTCATCGCCCTGGCCGCCAAGGAGGGTTTGACGCTGACCGATGAGCACTGGGAGGTGGTCCGCTTTATCCGCAACTACTATGAGGAACACCGGGTGCAGGCGCAGGTGCGCGACATGATCAAACACTTCAATGAAGTCTGGGGTCCGGAGCGGGGCAACAATCACTATCTGCACGATCTCTTTCCGAAGGGTGGTCCGCAGAAGCAGGGCAACCGGCTGGCGGGTATCCGCAAGACCAAAGGTGAACATTGAACATCTGGGATTGACATGCGTATAACCAAAGACAAAGTGGCCACCATCGAATACTGGATGGTGGATCAGGCCGGCGCCCTCATCGATACGAGTGACCATGCCGAGCCTCTCTCCTTTATCCAAGGTAGTGGCAAGGTGTTACCTGCCATCGAAGAGAAATGTGAAGCACATAGAGTGGGAGAACGGCTCATCTTCACTCTGGAGCCAGGGCAGGCCTATGGTGAACGTGACGAAGACCTGATAAGAGTGATACCGCGCGATCGATTCGTTTATCATGGAGAATTGACGGTGGGGATGACCTTCACCAGCGGCAGGACGGGACATCAGAGGCTGGTGACCGTGACTGACGTAGATCAGGCAACGATCACGGTTGATGCCAACCATCCCCTGGCGGGACAGCGACTGCATGTCGATCTGGTGATCGTCGATGTGCGGGACGCGGTGGAAGAGGAACTGACTACCGGGATTGTGCAGGAAATGGCTGATATATTTGCCCGCGAGCAGGAGGGCGCCCGCGTTCACGGGATACCGGTCAAGGGCCCTAACTGATCGGATTAATGCATCCGGTCAGGGGCTTTTACCATATTGGCTGCGCATCGGCGTCACTCGTGGTCATTCAGGCCCAGCTCCTGTGTGTTCCTGCAACTTCTCTACCAGTAGCTGGAGATCCAGGCTCTGCATGCGCTGCAAGGCGAGTTCCCAGCGACCTTCCCGGCACAAGCCACTGATTCCCGCGTCCTCGTATGCCTCCATGGCAGTTCGCAGGCAAGCTTCTCGTACAGCTTCGGCAAGTTGCAGTGGGTCCGGCATGGCGATTTCCTAAGCGAAAGATTTACTGGGTCTTTGCAGTCACGGGATACTGGTGCTCACGACAAAACAGCGTGACATCCTTTTCAGTCAGAGGTTCTTGAGTCAGCTGACAAAAAAAGTCTCTTTCACGTTGCTGATTGAATCGACAGCTATGGCAGGGTGCAAAGGTCTTGAGACCATTCGCCCTCTGCACAGAATGCAAAATACAACGCAACTGCTCGACAACTGCCTGGCTTTCAGGCTTTGAAAGTTCCTCGAACCCCCGTACCAGCGATTTCGCAGGAACCGCGCGATTGACCAATTGCAGGCCCTTGACGGTGGGTTTGAGATGCACCAACCGCTTGTCCCTGGCATCACCCTGCTTACGCAATAATCCCTTCTGTTCAAGCACCTTCAGGGTCTGGGAAACGGTGCCTTTGGTCAACCCCAGAAACTCCGCAACAGCTTGCGGCGTATCCGAATAGCGATTGCATTGGGTGAGAAAATCCAAGGCCTCGAGTTGTACAGGCCGCATATCATATTCGTTGCATAGAGCACGCAGGTCGGCGCGTATAAGGTTTCCCAGTCGCTCCAGCAGGTCATGCGCTTCATGCGTATTCGTAGACATAGCCTAATAGTAGCGTCTCGATACTTTCTTGACAAACTGAGATTGCTGGCACATGCTTTATAGTATTGAGTCGATACTATAAAGCACTTAATGAGATAACGTATTAACGAATATTGATCTATGAGTTACCTGTCCGGGTGGCTGCGATGAGGTGCTGTGTTATTTCGATATTCTGTTATCAAGTGGAGGAGGCGGCAAGGTGACTCAATTCGCAACGGCAGGGCTGCAAGGTATTGGCAGGAATTGACATAGTAAAAGTGCAGATAATGCCATGTATATAAGGCCAGACCGGAAATACAACTGCAGATTCGTGTGCAAGGTAATTTCGTTAACCCATTCAAAGGCTGCATCGTAACTGCGGATTAACAATCTCACTCCAGGAGAATGACAATGAAACGAAAACTACTCAATCTGATGCTGATATCTTCGATGCTCGTTGCCGGCAACATACATGCTGGCGACAGCATTGCTTATCCGGATGGATACCGACTCTGGACCCACATCAAGACTATGGCTCTGCACAAGGGGCATGCACTGGAAAATCCCTTCCTGGGCATCCACCATGTCTATGCTAACGAGAAGGCTGTAACCGGGATAAAATCAGGACAGTTCGATAACGGTTCAGTCCTGGTGTTTGATCTGCTCAATTACATAACCCATGACAACGCATCGAGTGAAGGTGATCGGGTGCTGCTTGGTGTGATGGTCAAGGACAGCGCCAGTTATGCGGCGACCGGTGGCTGGGGCTTTGAGGGATTCAAAGGTAACAGCCAAACGCAACGTCTGGTCAGTGATGGGGGAGAATCCTGTTTTGACTGTCATAGGTCACAGCAGGAAAATGATTTCGTATTCAGCCGCTGGCGAGAGTAATCGTGCTGAAATAATGTTTAAGCATGGGCTTGATTGGTAATCAGCCAGCAATGGCGCTTACCCAACGACCCATAACACTGTCCAGTGGAATGCGGCCGTATATGGCTGATTCAAAGATCATGTGACTACACCACCGGCTAAGGCCGGTGGTGTGATTTCTATATTATCGAAAAAATCGATAATAACATCCAATAAATATCGTTATGTAAGATTGATAACCCGGCGTACATTATAAGCCGCACCGGAAAAGTTGGTTTCATCGTCAGTACTCATGCTCAGCAGCGCCATCTTCGGAAATAACGCAGACAGGTTGCGCGAGCGATCAACCAGCTCCCGATGCTCATATAGGAATGTCTCACTATCGATGTCGTCCATGAATGGCGCATCGAGTTTTTTCCATAAACTGGAGAACAACGATGATTGCAATTCGAGTGGTCATGAAATTTACCAACGAACCGTTGAAGCGTTCGCCGGTGGTGCTGCGTATGGATGGGAATGGCCTAGAGACAACCCCTGTTCTGACAGACCGCAGTGGTGTCGCGCGTTTCGAGTTACCGCCGGGTAGTGGCAAGGTACTGGTATCCGGGGTTGAACGCTATCACGGACGCCTGGATGGTGAGATCCTGGTAGACCTGTGGTCTCTCACCCAGTCAGCGAATGATTCTGCGGGCGCCCCTGGCGACTTCTCCTCCGGGGGCTATACCAGTGCGGACATGACTACCCGATCCGTTGAGATCGACAGTCGGACGATACTGACTGATAGTGAAGGCTACCTGCTAAACCTGGCTGACTGGTCGGAAGAATTTGCACGAGCCCAGGCGACGTTTGAAGGCCTGGAACTCACTACCGAGCATTGGGAGGTGATCCGTTTTCTGCGTGAATTCTTTGCCGAACACGGACGCCAGGCGAGCGTTCGCGAGATGATCCGGTATTTCCGAAAAGTCTGGGGTCCGGAACGGGGATCCAACCTTTATCTGCACAAGCTGTTTCTCCACGGCGGCCCGCAGAAACAGGGTAATCGGCTGGCGGGGCTGCTGCGCACCAAGGGCGAGCATTGAGAGTATGCCTGCCGGAGTGAGCAGGCAGGGAACCAAGCCGGGCCGGCGCCTTGCCGAACTCAAGCAGATTGTGCGCGAGGTTGATTCGGCGCCTGATCTGGAGGGTGCGTTGCGGGTGTTGGTACGCCGCACCCGCGAGTTCATGGGTGTCGATGTCTGCACGGTCTATTTCACCAATGAAAGCGAGCGCCGACATGTGGTCGCTGCCACCGATGGTCTGCCGTCCCAAGTGGTGGGTAGCGTCGATTGTGGCTTCGGCAAAGGCTTGATAGGCCGTGTTGCCGAGAGTCGTCGATCGCTAAACCTGCAACAGGTGCCCCCGGAGCTTGATCAAGACTTCCTGCGGCAAACCGGTACTGAACCTTATCAGAGTTTTCTTGGTGTACCTGTCGTACACAAGACACGGGTCCAGGGAGTATTACTGGTCCGGCAGCGTAAAGCGCGCCGCTTCGAGGATGCTGACGAGGCATTGCTTACCACGCTCGCCGCTCAGCTCGGCGGTGCGATTGCCTATGCGAAGGCGAGAGGCGAGTGGTGCCGGGTGTGCCGTCCGGAAGATGCCGCGCCAAGGCGGATCGAAGGATTGGCCGGCGCACCAGGCCTGGCCATCGGTCAGGCTGTGGTGGTGTTTGGCATGAGTCAAATCGGACGTATCCCCGATCGAGCCGTGAAGGATATACAGACCGAAGCAACCCGCTTGTCCGCGGCCTTCCAAGAAGTCCGGGAGGAAATTGCCGCACTCAATGCGGGGCTAGAGGGAACACTGTCGGAGGCGGATTGCGCTCTGTTTGGCGCCTATGAGATGCTGCTGAACAGCCCGGAGATTGTGGATGCTGCATCAGCCGGTGTCCGGCAGGGCAACTGGGCGCCGGGTTCAGTGTCGAGCTCCTTCGAGAAATATGCGTCCCACTTCGACGCGATGCAAGACCCCTATCTGCGTGAACGGGCAGCCGATATCCGCGCACTCGGTGGACGCATCGTGGCGCGGCTGCTGGGTGAGTCTGACATGGTGGCGGTCGGTCAGGAAGCCACCGTGCTTGTCGGTCAGTGCCTGAGCGCCATCGATATCGGCCAGGCTCGGAACGGGAATCTCGTTGGCATCATCTCCGGTGATGGCTCGCCTCTATCCCATGCCTCTATTCTTGCCCGCGCCTTGGGCATACCCGCGGTGGTGGGTGTTTCCGGACTTCCGTTGGCGCACCTCGATGGTCAGGAGCTGATTGTGGATGGAACTGGCGGCCATGTGCATATGCACTTGAGTCACCCCATGCGGCAAGCCTTCGAGCAGTCCATGGAAAACCAGCAAAAATTGGCTGTGGCCCTGGAGTCAGTACGCGGACTCGAAACGATGACGGCGGATGGGGTCAAGGTGGCGCTCTTCATCAATGCGGGCCTGAGTGTCGATCTGGAAGTGGCGGCAGCGGCCGGCTCGGCGGGCATCGGGCTGTTCCGCTCCGAACTGCCATTCATGTTATACGATCGTTTGCCCAGCGAACAGGAACAGCAACAGCTCTACCACGCTGCATTGCAGGCAATACACCCCTTGCCGATGACCCTGCGAACGCTGGACGTGGGGGGGGACAAGTCGCTGCCTTACCTTAGTGGTGCTGAGGCGGCCTCGGCCCTTGGCCGGCGGGGTATCCGTTTCAGCTTGGATCAACCCGAGATTTTCCTGACGCAACTTCGTGCAGCATTACGGGCCAACTTCGGCATGGGCAACCTGCGTCTGTTGCTGCCCATGATTTCAGGGTTGGACGAACTGGAGCAGGCGCGGGATCTCATCGAGCAGGCGGTGCTGCAGCTGCTCGACGAGGGCTTGACGGTTTCACTCCCACCCGTAGGGGTAATGATCGAGGTGCCCGCAGCCGTCTATCAGGTTGAATCCCTGGCCCGGCTTGCGGATTTTCTCTCCGTTGGCAGCAACGACCTGACGCAATATCTGCTGGCATCGGATCGAAATAATCCTCATGTATCAGGGCATCTTGACCCTCTGCATCCAGCGTTGTTGCAGGCGCTGCAACAAGTGGTGGTTTCAGCAAATCGCGCGGATAAGCCGGTGACCCTGTGCGGTGAGATCGCGAGCGACCCCGCGATCGCCTTGTTGTTGCTCGGAATGGGCGTTGATGGGCTCAGCATGAATCCCGTGGCCCTGCCGGCAGTTAAATGGGCCGTGCGCAGCGTTACCATGGAGCGTATGCGCTCATTGGCAATGGAGGCGTTGCGATGTGACAGGCCTGCAGCTATCAGCCGCTTGCTGGATGCCGTACATGTCGAGATCGGATTGGAGGGGCTGGCTGCAAAATCCCACTCCAACAACATCGATGATGTTCGCAAACAACAAACCCTGCTAAAGACAAATTGATAACCCATGCAACGACACCAGGCACTGCGTAAGCTGTCGAGCGACCATCACACCGGACTGGTGCTTGCCCGCCGGGCGCGTGATGCGGCGAATGGAAACCTTCAGACTCAAACCGATGCTTGGCTGACAGTCGTAGCCTATTTCCAAGCGGAAATGGACACGCATTTCAGGCTCGAGGAAACCGGATTGCTGCCTGCTTTGCTGCGGGCCGGTGAAAAGAGATTGGTGGAACGCACCCTGTATGAGCACGAGACCCTTCGCCAATTGATAACAGAAAATCGCGTGAATAATCTGTTGCGTTTCGCCGAACTGCTGACCGCCCATATCCGCTTCGAAGAGAATGAATTATTTGAAACGGCCCAGCGCCTGTTGGATGCGGATACGTTGGAGTTAATTGTGGACGGGCAGAAAGCGGGCGGGGCCACATGATGACCGCGCCGCTTACAAGTCGATTCTGAGTTCAGACCCTAGTCCGCTCTTGTTCCTTGAGTGCGAGTTCGCGCAAACCTTCCACCGCCTGCTGTAATACATCACTATCGGTTTTGCGTGGAAACACCATATAAGTCGGGTGAGGAAAGTCAGGAGCCCCGACAACCTGAAACAATCGCTGATCTCGGATCAGTGAACGGGCCATGCGGATAGGCAGGAAACAGGAACCGCCACTGCTCAGGATCAGTTGGACGCCGAGCCAGCCGATATTGACGACCCGAGGCGGCCGCTCCATGTCCGGATAGCTCTCACGATGTTTTGCATAGAAACCTGGCCCCCAGTCAACGTAGATGTAGTCTTCATCCGGCCACCGCGTGTCAGGCCGTGAACTGACCATCACCAGGGTCTCGTCGAACAGGTGCTCGACGATCAGGCCCGGTGCATGGCTCGGCGTATACATCAGTCCGATATCGAGTGTCCCTTCGATCAGCCGGCGCATCAGATCTTCCTCGAAACCGATCTCACTGTGGATGGAAACATCCGGTGCCGTGTGACGCATCCATGCAACCCAACTCGGCAGAAAACCATCCCACAGGGCGATGCGGCCACCGATCCTCACGGAGGCGCGGTAACGACTGGGCAGGCCTACGTCGTGGCGCGCCTGCTCCACCGTCAAGACCAATGTCTTGGCATGCTGCAGGAAACGCTGTCCTGCTGGTGTGAGGCTGGCCCCGGCACGATTTCGGACAAACAGTTTAGTGCCCAGTTCGGTCTCGAGATTTTGTATCCGTGCGCTGACGGTGGATTGAGTCACATGCAGTCGCTTCGCCGCCTCCAGGAAGCTGCCGTGAGCGGTGATCGCGAGAAAGGTGCGGGCCTGATCTATGTCCATTCTGGTGAAAAATGCCTTTTAATATCTAATATTTTGATAATACTGTGCATTATATTTCGTTTGTTCAAATTAATAATACACTCATATAATATTAGTTCTCACATTACAGTGGGGCGGGCTTTATGCTGACGACCAGCCTGTCAGGCTGGGCTAACTCATGATGGTGGAAGTGGGGTGGCTACTGACGAGGAGGGGAGTGAGGTTATTCGGTACATCTTGGCTTGCTTCGAAAGAAACGACAGTGTTCTGAAAACGCAGGCGTTACCCGATGACAAGAAAAGCATCCCTGGCCAGGAGGGGTGCACAGGTTTCCTAAATAAGTTTACTAGACGGGATTCTGTGCGCTCCCACTATATTTATTCATCAATTAAAAAAAGCGCATGTGAAAATGAATCTTAAGGGTCTGATTCCCTATTTTATTCCCGAAGCGACGCCGCTCACCCTCGGTGAAAAGCTGCGTTCCGGGTTGGCGGCGTTCGGCGGAATTCTGTTGGTCGGCTTGATCAGCAGCACTTTCATCACGGGGCCGGGTTTGCCGCTGATGGTGGCTTCCATGGGCGCTTCAGCCGTGCTGTTGTTTGCTGTCTCCCATAGCCCGCTCGCGCAACCCTGGCCGCTGATTGGCGGCAACATCCTTTCCGCCATGGTTGGTGTGGCCTGTTCCAGGCTGGTGGGTGATCCGGCGCTGGCTGCCGCACTGGCAGTCTCTCTGGCTATCCTGGTCATGCTTCTGACCCATAGTCTGCACCCGCCGGGCGGTGCCGTTGCACTCATCCCTGTGCTGGGCGGTGACAGCATGCATGCACTTGGCTATCATTTCGTGCTGTTGCCTGTGGCGCTGAATGTGTTGGTGATATTCAGCGCTGCGATGCTCATCAATAACCTGTTGCCGGGCAGGCGCTACCCGTCACGCCCGTTAAAAAAACGGGATGACCTGCATCAACACGATGATCCGAAAGCACTGGATCGGCTGGGTGTGACCTCAGATGATCTGCGCAACGCGTTAATCGATTACGATACTTATCTGGACATCAGCGAAGAGGATCTCAGCCAGGTCTACAAAATGGCGGGAATGCATTCCTACCGGCGCAAGATGGGTGAGATCAGCTGTGCTGACATCATGTCCCGCGATCTGATCACCATGGAATTCGGCACCGAATTGGAAGAGGCCTGGGCCCAGTTACGGTTTCACAAAATTAAAGCGTTGCCCGTGATAGACAGGGCGCGCCGGGTGATCGGGATTGTCACGCTGGTGGATTTTTTGAAACGCGCCAATCTCAAGACATACGAAACCTTTGAGGATAAGCTGATCAAGTTCATCAGGCGCACCCCGACAGTGACTTCCGATAAACCGGAAGTCGTAGGCCAGATCATGGTATCGCCGGTGTATACAGCACCTGAAGACATGCATATTGTGAATCTGGTGCCATTGCTGTCAGAAAAAGGGCTGCACCATATCCCGATTGTCGATGCGGAAAAGCGCCTGGTGGGTATGGTGACGCAATCTGATCTGATCGCAGCACTCTATGCGGATGCAGTAGCTAAGTCCGCATAGAGGCGCTAGTCATTAACCTGGAAACCTCACCTAACACTTCAAACGCACGCTGTATCCGTGTAGGCGCACCGCCAAGGTCCATAAAGTCATGCGTACCCCCGTTTTTGGTTTAACTGCGCCGATCCAGTGACAGGTATTCGCTGTCAGTGTTGCCCGTATAGATCTGGCGGGGGCGTGCAATGCGGTTGTCACTGTCCTGGTTCTGTTCCCACCAGTGGGCTATCCAGCCCGGCAGTCGGCCGATAGCGAACATGACGGTGAACATGCTGGTAGGTATGCCGATGGCGCGCATGATGATGCCGCTGTAGAAATCCACGTTGGGATACAGCTTGCGCTCGATGAAATAAGGGTCCTCGAGGGCGATCACTTCCAGACGGCGGGCGATTTCGAGCAACGGGTCGTTTCTACCCCGGTCGCTCAGCAGCTGCTCGGCGACTTTGGCCAGGGTCTGGGCGCGCGGATCGAAGTTTTTATAGACACGATGACCAAAGCCCATCAGTCGAACCTTGCTGTCCTTATCCTTGGCGAGTTTCACATATTCCTCGGGTGTGATCTGGCCCGCATGGATCTCCTGCAGCATCTTCAGCACCGCTACGTTTGCCCCGCCGTGACGCGGCCCCCAGAGTGCGCAGACGCCCGCAGCGCAGGAAGCGAACAGATTGGCCTGACTGGAGCCCACCATGCGCACAGTCGAGGTGGAGCAGTTCTGCTCGTGATCGGCATGCAGGATCAACAGCAGATTGATGGCGTCGCGTACCGTCTCGTCGCACAGATATTGATTATAGGGTTGTGAAAACATCATGTGCAGGAAGTTCGGTACATAACGCAGCTTGGGGTCTGGATAGATATAGGGTTTCCCCAGCGAGTGGCGATAGGCGTAGGCGGCAATTGTGCGGATCTTGCTGATCAGGCGCGCCGCAGCCATGCGAAACTGGGTGGTGTCTTCCAGTTCCAGCAGCTCGGGATGGAAACAAGACATCGCGTTGATCATGGCCGAGAGGATAGCCATCGGTGGCGCTGAACGCGGAAACCCCTGGAAATGGTGCTTCATGCTCTCGTCCAGATTGGCGTGGGCAGTCAGGTCATCGGCAAATTCCGAGTACTCCGTGCGTGTCGGCAGACTGCCGAAGATCAACAGCCACGCCACTTCAACGAAATTGGGGTGATCGGTGAACTGCTCAATAGGGATACCTCGGTAGTTCAACAGACCCTTATCGCCATCGATGAAGGTGATGGCGCTTTCGCAGCTTGCGGTATTGCCATAACCCGGATCCAGGGTGACATAACCCGTTTGATTGCGCAGATTGCGGATATCGATGCCACGTTCACCCTCGCTCCCGGTAGTGACAGGAAGTTCGTACTGGTTCTTCCCCAGTATCAGGGTGGCGTTTTCGTTCATTTCTATCTCCCGTTGCTGTGAATATGGATTGCTGTCAGCGTCAGCGCCCCGGTGAAACTTGTATACGTGAGCGTTATCCAGGGGTTATTCAGATCTGAGTTGGCTGGATTAATGAGCTTGCTGAACACCCAGGCGCATGCCGTGTAAAACCGTGACTAATTACACCTAAAATATCACGATGCACAGTGAAAAGTATTATTCGTGACGTGCAAAAAAACTGATCGTTACAGGTTTGTCTGAGGCTGGCGTTAGTCTGTCAGCCTGCATTAATTCATGAGGCTGATCGGTAAGCGGCAGGTGCAACTGACGTCGGGCATGAGCGTGACCGTGGAGATCAAAACCGGCACTCGTCGGCTGATCGAGTTCTTTCTGTCACCGTTGTTGCGCTATAAACAGGAGCGTATTCGTGAAAGATGACGCTATGCTCAATCCATGGCAAGGAAATTCACCATACAAGGAATAGTTAATCCGTATGCTCAGAATCAAAACAAGACATGGCAATACTGCCTATTAACCCAGATGAAGAAGGCAAGCGTCACACCTACGCTGCTATACGCTCATACTTTTAAGCTCAATGAACTTGGAGATAAATGAATGGTTGTCGGATTAATCATGCTTGCGGGGCTGGTTCTCTACCTGATTGTATCGATCATGCTGATCCTCTTTGGCGCCAGCATTGTGAGAGCAGGGCAAGCCGGGCTGGAAGGGCGGACTGTTCATGGCCTTGATCATGTATCTTATCCTCTTCTGGGACTGGATCCCCATGCGGGCAGCCCATCAATACCTCTAGGGTGGGTTCACCCTCAATAAAACCCTGGAAGAATGGAAACAGGAAACCCCCGGTGTGGCGGAGACTTTAATACCCAATCAAGAGTATGGCTCAACATCAAAAGACAACCGTAGGCGCTACATTCTCAACCAGCGCTTTGCCTGGGATATCCATACCTCAAAACGTCTGCTTGGTATTCGTGAAGAGGACGAGCGAATCGTGGATCTTGAAACGGGAGAAGTATTGGCGCAGTACATCGATTTTGATTCCAAACTCAATCAACATGAGCCGCAGGGTATCAGGGATTTCAAGTTCTGGATGTCTGTGGACTCGTGTGAGCTGGGAGATGGTCGAAGAACAAGGCCAAATAAGTTCGAATTTAATAAACTTATGTACTTATTTCAAGAACAAAAGGAGTATCAAAAACGATCGTAAAGGATGCGTATGACCGATCATTATTGTCACAAGAAAATTATGCTGATCTTAGCGCCATTACGAATGAGAAGTCATAGATAGCTGTTCTAACCTGTGAGTTTTATTCTACGCTGAGAATTAAAGGGACCCCATTGGTTGCGGAAAAGTTAAATCAATCGAGACTGACCCCTTTGATCTTAATCGAGACTGACCCCTTTGATCTTTTCCCCTATGATCTTTTTTATCACCTGAATCAGCCTTTTTTGTTATCTATATCAATCTGTTATTGCTTAAGTAAGTGCCATTCGAGTCAGACCCCAAAGAACTTAGATAGACAGGTCGTAAGGGTCGTTACCGGAAGGGTCGGGCCAAGCTGGATCTTCAGGCCAGATCTGAAATTTATTTGTTGTATATTTCATGTTACTACTCCTATGTATTCCTGATTTAAACATAGGCTATAGATATTTCTCATCTATTGCTGAAAAAATTAAACTAGTTACAAGTAATTTCACAAATAGATAAGCGGAGATAGTATTTGTGGCTACAAAATAAATAATGCATACAAGTCATCTGTAACGATATTAATACTCTACTCTATCCCACAGAAAACTATATTCTCACTATGCAACCGAGAACTAAGGTTTACATATGGCAAATCGAATCATATTGTTGGCAAAGTCATCGGACTCAAACGAAACATACGAAACTACTTGTTACAAATTTAATCACTATGGAAAATTATTGGTAACAGGTAATGGCTATTGTATCTATACAGAGATTGCAAACAGACAAGGAGGTGATACAAAACAGGATTCTAACTATTGTGCTTTATTTTAATTTTAACTGATATGTACAAGGAGAGAGGCATGAGAAAATTATATATTATACTGATTACTGTATTGTTAGTGATGTCATCTTCAGTGGGATTTTCCGCAGAAAACAAAGGTGACGGCTCAGCGCCTGTCGATTCAGGAACTCAATTTAGCAAGCCAAGGGGCTTTGGAGAGGAAGCATCCCAGGACGAGAATGAGTCACATGAGCGAATGTTTAACGAAGCTGCTCCAGGCGCTTGGAGTAAGGACCCAGAGCCTGGCAAAGATAAACCTTCGGATGAAGCTAAAGACAAATAATCCGAATTGAAAGTGCTGTCTATGACAAGTGGGCTTACTTGTAGGCCCTCTTGTCAGTATGTGGTGCGACTGTAGGAATCGCTCTTGCGTCAACCGTAGCTCAACGCAACGGATATAGGGTAGACTTTCACAATGCTGAAAAGATCTAATCGATCGGGTCTTATTATTTGTGGCGGGTGGGCCGCCCGCAACCATCAACCGGGCTGTGCCATTATACGTGTAGGGTGCGCCGTCGCCTACGAAAGAGTCTTTAAAAATTTCCACTGCTGTCCCGTTAATGGGACAGCAGTGAAAATTAATCTACTCTTTCTTCAAAAAGTTTAATTGAGTTGGAAACTTCATGTTCGTTAAAATCTTCCTTGTTAATCCAATAGTCGGAAGTAATCATAGAATATTTGTTCGATCCGTAATTGTGTAATTCCCAGACTATATTCTCCGCATCACCAAATTGCTCTTTCCCGTTTAGTTGATTCTCAAACAACCTTGTAATTGGGCTTTTATCAGTCAGTCCACTGCAAACTGCCTTTAAAGCAATTTCTTTCGTTACTGTAATATTTGAATCTCCCTTAAAATTCAATTCAAATTCAATTTTTGTTGCTTTGGCCTTTGGGAATATTCCGTTAAAAGCCGTATAGAGTAACTGATTAATGTTGAATAAGGCGTAGTGTAATGCTGTGTCAGGGTTTTCTTCTGCTTCATTGTCATCTGCCATTTCATGCGAGAGATTTCGAATTTGTCCAGGGTTTAAATCATCTTTTAACTTATATCTCAGTAAAATTTCTGCTGCCTCGTGTGGCTCGAAATCACTGAGTGCCATTTCTAACAACGCCCGCAATTCAGAAGGGTTTGAGTTTTCAGCATCAGAAAAATCCAACTCCTCTAGTAGATTGACGTAGTCATCGTTGGACCAATACCCAGGTATCTCGCTGATTGATTTAATTTCATTTACTTTTAATGTGAATTTCATAGTCGTCTTGTTTGCCCATATTCGGTTGTAAGAAAACTAGGAAGTAATAGGGACAGGCCGCGCTTCTGCACATTTACATGGCCTTGTTTGCTGCGCCATTGAATCCTCCTTGATCTGTGTAATTCATTGTCCTTGTCCAGCAGGCACTAAATGATGCCTGAGTCTCGGTGTGCCTGGTAAATTTTATTTCTGAGGAGTCAGCTTTTCATACAGGCATATGCCTGCTGTTCAGTTAATTTCTCATCCATGAGATTGGCTTAACCTTTCCCAGTCACCAACACCCGTCCCATGCCGGGACCCAGATCGAATTCGAACGGTGTGGGCAGGTGGTCCATGGGCCATTCAGGGGAGACGTCCTGCAGGGGAGGGGGTGCCTGGATATGCCGGTAGAGATCGTCGCAGTGAAAGTGCTGGCCGTTCCAGGGGTCCTTGTTGATGATCAACAGGGCCTGGCCACTACCGTTGGTGGATGCCTTCCACAACAGCAGCAGGGCGGGATTGGGATGGTCCAGGCGTTGCAGCAGGCTCTCTTCCTGAAACACCGGGTATTCGGCCTTGATCTTGTTGACGTGACGGATGAAGTCGCTCAGGTCGACGGGTCCCTGTTCCCAATGCTCCGGGCGGGTCTCCGCCACGTGCAGACGCCGGCTGAAGCCATACTCGTAGCCGATGGGCATCATCACGCCGCTGGAGAACAGGGCGGCGAACAGATAGCGCTGTTTGAGCGCCTCGACGTTATTGCCGGACTCGGCATACAGGCGCTCGGTATCGTGGCTTTCCGGAAAGCTGATGGAAGGCGCGATGTCGCGGGTCAGCTCATATTGCTCCAAAAGCCAGGGGCTGCTGAAGTCCCACCACTTGGAACTGTTGAATACATAGTCGAAACCGGCGGAGGCGGTGTCGCGGGTCTGCTTGGGGGTGCAGCCCAGGGTTTCGGCGAGAAACACCACGTCGGGGTGGGCGGCCTTAGTGCATTCGATCAGGCGCCGCCAGATATGGGTCGGGAGTTGATAGGCGGCGTCGCAACGCAGCCCCTTGAAACCCAGGTCCACCAGATATTCCACCACCTTGCAGCAGTAGTCCAGCAGCCCTTCGGCATCGCGGGTATGGGCATGATCGAACTGCGCCAGATCGCGCCATACGGTGCGGCTGCCATCCTCTTCCACACAAAAGGGATTGGCCACCTTGTTGCCCTTGCGCTTGAACCACTCCGGATGTTCCCGCACCAGGGCCGAATCCACCGCGCAGTGATTGATCACCAGGTCAGTGCTTACGCTCAGCCCGAGGGCGGCGGCGCTGGCCGTCATCTCCCGCACCTGATCTTCCGGGGAGCGGTGCGAGCCCGGTTTGAGGAAGCGCTTGTCGATGCTGAAATAGTCAGCGATGGAGTAGAGACTGCCGGAGCGGCCGGATTTCTGGATGGGGTTGACGTAGATCCAGTCGAAACCCAGATCGGCAGCGCGTTCCAGGTGCGGCGTCCAGTCCGGCAGCGGCCCCGTCAGGAGGGGGAACAGATTGTAGATTCTCATGCGCCGGCTATTTGTTCCTGATGAAGTCGTAGATGTTCATGTAGTCCTGTCCCGGTACGTTCCAGGAATAGTCTGAGCGCATGGCGTTGCGGATCAGGTCACGGAAGTGCTCCGGGTACTGATAGTAGCAGTCGATGGCACGGATCAGGGCCGATTCCAGACCGGCGTTGTCGTAATTTTCGAATACATACCCGTTGCGCTCGTGCAGCGGCCGGTACGAATGGTCCTTGTCGAATACGGTGTCCGCCAGGCCGCCCACTGAACGCACCACCGGGATGGTGCCGTAACGCAGGGAGATGAGCTGGGTGAGGCCGCAGGGTTCAAACTGGCTGGGCACCAGCATAATGTCCGACCCGGCATAGATCAGGTGTGACAACTCCTCGTCATAGCCGATCTCCAGGTGGCAGTCGGGACTGTCGTTGAGAGTGCCTTTGAGGTGCCAGAAGTCGGCGTTGATCGCGTGATCCGGGCTGGAACCCAGAAGCACCACCTGGGCGCCACGTTCCAGGGATTCGAAGATCGCATGGCGCACCAGGTCCAGACCTTTTTGCGGGTCCAGGCGGCCGATGAAGGCGACCATCGGTTTTTCGTTGTCCGCCAGCATCAGGCGATGACGCAGGGCGCGCTTGTTGTCGTACTTGGCGTCGATGTTGTCCACCCCGTAGCGCATCGGCAGCAGATGATCCACTTCCGGGTTCCATACGTTGTAGTCGATGCCGTTGAGCACGCCACCGTATTTCACCTGATGGGTGTGGAGGGTGGGTTCCAGACCGAAACCCTGATTCAGGTCGCGGGTTTCCATGGCGTAATGCGGCGACACCGTGGTGATGAAATTGGAATAGACGATGCCGCCCTTGAGCAGGTTCAGGGCGTGCAGATTGTTGTTGTCGCGCAGCCGGTTGTAGTCGAAGAAGCGGTCTGGATCGTGCAGCCCGGTGGCCCGCAGCAGCTCCATGCCGGTAACGCCCTGGTGTTTGAAGTTGTGGATGGTGAGGCAGACCCGTGGGTGGTGCATGCCCAGCTTCTGGTAGATCTCGTACAGCAGCACCGGGACCAGGGCGGATATGCCAGTCGTGGCAGTGGATGATGTCCGGCTGCTTGCCCGACTTCCAGAGGAATTCCATCGCCGCCCTGAGTAGTAGGTGACAGATCACGTTTCTAAACTTATACATGGCCTTGTTTGTTGCGCCACTGCATCCTCCCTGATCTGTGTAATTCATTGTCCTTGTCCAGCAGGCACTAAATGATGCCTGAGTCTCGGTGTGCCTGGTAAATATTATTTCTGAGGAGTCAGCTTTTCATACAGGCATATGCCTGCTGTTCGGTTAACTTCTCATCCATGAGCTTGGCTTAACCTGTCCCGTCACCAACACCCTTCCCATGCCGGGACCCAGGTCGAACTCGAACGGGGTGGGCAGGTGCTCCATGGGCCATTCGGGGGACACGTCGAGCAGCGGGGGAGGCGCCTGGATATGCCGGTAGAGGTCGTCGCAGTGAAAGTGCTGGCCGTTCCAGGGATCCTTGTTGAGGATCAGCAGGGCCTGGCCATTACCATTGGTGGATGCCTTCCACAGCAGCAGCAGACGGGGTTGGGGTGGTCCAGGCGCTGCAGCAGGCTCTCTTCCTGGAATACCGGATATTCGGCCTTGATCTGGTTGACGTGTCGGATGAAGTCGCTCAGATCGACCGCTGTCTGCTCCCAATGCTCGGGGCGGGTCTCCGCCACATGCAGGCGTCGGCTGAAGCCGAACTCGTAGCCGATGGGCATCATCACGCCGCTGGAGAACAGCGCCGCGAACAGATAGCGCTGTTTCAGCGCTTCGACGTTATTGCCGGACTCGGCGAACAGACGCTCGGTATCGTGGCTTTCCGGGAAGCTGATGGAAGGCGCAATGTCCCGGGTCATCTCGTATTGCTCCAGCAGCCAGGGACTGCTGAAGTCCCACCACTTGGAGCTGTTGAAGATATAGTCGAAGCCGGCGGAGGCGGTGTCGCGGGTCTGCTTGGGGGTGCAACCCAGGGTTTCGGCGAGAAACACCACATCCGGATGGGCGGCCTTGGTGCGTTCGATCAGGCGCCGCCAGATATGGGTCGGGAGCTGATAGGCGGCGTCGCAGCGCAGGCCCTTGAAACCCAGGTCCACCAGATATTCCACCACCTTGCAGCAGTAGTCCAGCAGCCCTTCGGGATCGCGGGTATGGGCATGATCGAACTGCGCCAGATCGCGCCATACGGTGCGGCTGCCGTCTTCCTCAACACAAAAGGGGTTGGCCACCTTGTTGCCGTCGCGCTTGAACCACTCCGGATGTTCGCGGACCAGGGCGGAATCCACCGCGCAGTGATTGATCACCAGGTCGGTGCTTACGCTCAGCCCGAGAGCGGCGGCGCTGGCTGTCATGTCCCGCACCTGATCTTCCGGGGAGCGGCGCGAGCGCGGTTTGAGGAAGCGCTTGTCGATGCTGAAGTAGTCAGCAATGGAGTAGAGACTGCCGGAACGGCCGGATTGCTGGATGGGGTTGACGTAGATCCAGTCGAAACCCAGATCGGCAGCGCGTTCCAGGTGCGGCGTCCAGTCCGGCAGCGGCCCCGTCAGGAGGGGGAACAGGTTGTAGATTCTCATGCGCCGGCTATTTGTTCCTGATGAAGTCGTAGATGTTCATGTAGTCCTGTCCCGGTACGTTCCAGGAATAGTCTGAGCGCATGGCGTTGCGGATCAGGTCGCGGAAGTGCTCCGGGTACTGATAGTAGCAGTCGATGGCGCGGATCAGGGCCGATTCCAGACCGGCATTGTCGTAATTTTCGAATACATACCCGTTGCGCTCGTGCAGCGGCCGGTACGAATGGTCCTTGTCGAATACGGTGTCCGCCAGGCCGCCCACTGAACGCACCACCGGGATGGTGCCGTAACGCAGGGAGATGAGCTGGGTGAGGCCGCAGGGTTCGAACTGGCTGGGCACCAGCATAATGTCCGACCCGGCATAGATCAGGTGTGACAACTCCTCGTCATAGCCGATCTCCAGGTGGCAGTCGGGACTGTCGTTGAGAATGCCTTTGAGGTGCCAGAAGTCGGCGTTGATCGCGTGGTCCGGGCTGGAACCCAGAAGCACCACCTGGGCGCCACGCTCCAGGGATTCGAAGATCGCATGGCGCACCAGGTCCAGACCTTTTTGCGGGTCCAGGCGGCCGATGAAGGCGACGATCGGTTTTTCGTTGTCCGCCAGCATCAGGCGATGACGCAGGGCGCGCTTGTTATCGTACTTGGCGTCGATGTTGTCCACCCCGTAGCGCATCGGCAGCAGATGATCCACTTCCGGGTTCCATACGTTGTAGTCGATGCCGTTGAGCACGCCACCGTATTTCACCTGATGGGTGTGGAGGGTGGGTTCCAGACCGAAACCCTGATTCAGGTCGCGGGTTTCCATGGCGTAATGCGGCGACACCGTGGTGATGAAATTGGAATAGACGATGCCGCCCTTGAGCAGGTTCAGGGCGTGCAGATTGTTGTTGTCGCGCAGCCGGTTGTAGTCGAAGAAGCGGTCTGGATCGTGCAGCCCGGTAGCCCGCAGCAGCTCCATGCCGGTAACGCCCTGGTGTTTGAAGTTGTGGATGGTGAGGCAGACCCGTGGGTGGTGCATGCCCAGCTTCTGGTAGATCTCGTACAGCAGCACCGGGACCAGGGCGGATTGCCAGTCGTGGCAGTGGATGATGTCCGGCTGCTTGCCCGACTTCCAGAGGAATTCCATCGCCGCCCTGGAGAAGAAGGCGAAGCGCAGGATGTCGTCAGGGAAGCCGTAGACGCTGCCCCGGCTGAAGAAGTTGTCCGGCGAATGGGGCTCGATAAAGAAGCATTTGCGTCCATGCACGAAACCGAACAGCACGGTGCAGTGGATGGCCCCATCGTACCAGGGCACCCAGAGATCCTGATAGACCTGATGCAGTTCATAGACGTGGTCGTAACGCAGGTTGTCATACTTGGGCAGTATGATCTCCACGTGGTTGCCGCGAATCGCCAGTTCGCCGCTGAGTCCGAACACCACATCCGCCAGGCCGCCCACTTTGGCCACTGGAGCCATCTCCGGGCTGATCTGCACGATGAACAGTTCCGGGCGATGCACCGCGGTTGGCGTTTCATCGGGTACCGGCTCCTCTACATGGACCGATTCCGCCTCGGCCGGCATGGTTAGGGCATGGGGTACATCTGGTTCGGCAGGTTGCGGGGCGGGTCGTGGCTTAGGCTTAGCCAAAGGTGCAGGTTCCGTTGCGGGCTGTTGCGGTGAGGCGGTCTGCGTCGGCCGGATTGGCGCGGAAGGCGAAACAGGAGCCTGTGGTCCGTTGTGGTTCCCGCTGCCGGAGCCTTGGAGGTTGGCGCGGGCTTATCCGCTGGTTCGGGTTGAGTCGAGGGTTTTGCTTTGGCTGCCGGCTCCGGGGTGGTTTCAGGTTCCGGCTGCTTTGCAACAGAGTCTTGTTTGCTCTTGGCTGTCTCGGGCGACGGGGTGGGCGCTTTCGCAGTGCTTGCCGGCGCAGGGGCCGCAGACGCTGGTTTGGTCGGCGTAGCGCTCGCTGCCGGGTCCTTGGTCGTCGATGCCGGTTGCGTGGGCGCTTTTGCCGTCGCGGGTGGGGAGGCTGGCGCGGGTTTGGCCGGAGTCGTCACCGGCTTCGTTGGCGGGTTGTCAGGCTTGCGAGGCTCTGGACGCCGGTTCGCCCCGGTATCACTGCGGCGCTCAACAGTCTTTTCAACCGGCGGCTTGGCGGCAGATGTGTCCTTACCCGCAGCGGCGGGGCTCTGCTTGGATTTTACATCGGCTGCCGGGGGAGTGGTTGGGGCCGACTGGGTCCCGGCTTTTTTCTTACTAATCGGAGGCTTTTTCGCCATGTTGCATTCCTTCCTACGTTCTTGTTCCCGGGAAATTGGCGCCTTGGATCCACTCAGGTGGACTTGTCAGGATAGTTCGGGAGTCTAACGTCGCGACATGTTGCAGACGATACTCGCCAGAACCCAAAGGTTCAAGATTATTGGAGGCTGTTCGGCAGGATCGAGGCGAAGAATCGAGGATCATTGGAGTTCAAAATAAGCGGCTGACAGGGCTATCACTCAATGATCTTGTTGATCGGCATTTCAATGATACCGCGAGCGCCGGCCTCATACAGCAGGGGAATCAGATCGCGCACCTGTTTCTCCTCCACCACGGTGCTGATGTCCACCCACTCTTTATCCGCCAGAGTGGAGACGGTAGGCGTGCACAGGGCGGGCAGCAGGTCCAGCACCTGATCGATGCATTTGCAGGGTACGTTCATCGCCAGGGTGACGCGAGTAGCGGCGCGAATGGCGCCCATGAAGAGCATCTCCAGGCGGCTGATCTTTGCCTGTTTCCACTCATCGGCCAGGGCTGAATGGTTGGCGATGAAGCGCGGCGTACTCTCCAGCACCACATGCATGATCTTGAGATTATTCGCGCGCAGGCTGGAGCCGGTCTCGGAAACGTCCACGATGGCGTCGGCCAGGGTCGGTGGCTTCACCTCGGTGGCGCCCCAGGAAAACTCCACATGCGCATTGACCTTATGTTCGGCCAGAAAGCGCTGGGTCATGCCCACCGCCTCGGTGGCGATGCGCTTGTCTTCCAGGTCTGTAACGCTGTCAAAAGAGGAGCCTTCCTTTGAAGCCATCACCCAGCGCACCGTACCGTAGTTGGGCCAGGGCGCCTTGAGGTCGGCCACCTGGGCGACGTCGGCTCCCGTCTCCAGCAGCCAGTCCAGTCCGGTGATGGCGCAGTCCAGGATGCCCTGTTCCACATAGCGGGCCATCTCCTGCGGGCGTATCAGGATGCACTGGATATCGGGGTCATCGATGTCCGGGTAATAGGAGCGCCCAGAGATGCGCAGCGTGAAACCTGCCAGGGCAAACAGTCTTTTGGTGGTTTCCTGCAGGCTGCCCTTGGGGATGCCGATGCGCAGGCGGGCGTTTTCGTCCATCATTTGTTGTAGACCTCCCGGGGATCGAAGACTTGAACGCCAACATCGGAAACGCCGCCGTTCTCCAGTTTGCGGAAGAAACAGCTGCGCTTGCCGGTGTGACAGGCCGCACCGCCGATCTGTTCGACCTTCAAAAGTATCGCGTCACCGTCACAGTCCAGATACATTTCGCGGATCTTCTGCTGGTTGCCGCTCTCCTCGCCCTTGTGCCAGAGCTTCTGCCGTGAACGGCTCCAGTAGACGGCCTCGCCCAACTCAATGCTTCGGGCCAGCGACTCCTCATTCATATTCGCCACCATCAGGATCTCGCCACTCTCGGCATCCTGGGCGATGGCGGTAACCAGGCCGTTCGACTTGGTGAAGTCTACGATATTTTTGATTGCTTCATTCAGTGCCATGATTCCGGACTCAATCAAATGTTTTTGGGAGGGGTACTATAGCGGAAGTAGGGAGAGAAACGAACCGTATCGGACTCGGCAGATGTACGCTGAGCTATGCGCCTGCTGAACGAAGGTTTGCATGTTCTTTATCGCAATAGAATACCTCGCCCAATGGAGACACGCTACGGGCTGAATGCACGCCAACGCGGTGATTGCCGCGCTGCAATCTTGAATGGAATAATATTTGCGTCGTGGCGTGCTGTACAGGGAGGTACCAATGTAGCAAGCGAGGATGTACCGCGATCCTTACCTGACTCGACGGACGAATTACGTCTCGAAGTCAAAATGATGTTCGCAGGCCGATTTTACGTCGATGACAGCGAATTTTGGATTGTAGATTCTGGATCATGAAGCTCCTGGCTGGAGAGACATAAGCCGGGAGCCGTTGTTCACAGATCATCGAGTCTCCACAGATAATAAGCTATCAACCCGGTCTTCATGTATAATGGGACACTTTCACATCGATGAATGGCAAAGGATTCTGCCCCTCCCAGGATAAGGAAATATTAATGTACCGATTGATGATGTCCGAAAAATTAAACTTTGGCCATGTGGGCAGCGGGTCCATGTCGTTATATCACCAGATTCAAATAGAGCAGTTTCAGGGATTCGGTGCTGCATTGACTGCTTGTGAGACCGCCAATAACAATTCAGGCCTTCATTACTATCTGCTGAATGATTCGGGCAAGGAATACTACGAAGGTAGCTGGATTGATTGATCAGGTGATGGAGATTGCGGCCCAGGTCAGTCGCCCGGTTTGCGAATTGCTTCCCCGGCTTCTCGAATGTCCCCGGCCGGCCAAGGAACCGAAGACTACGTGCGACGCATGATGCGCGAACAATGAATAGCCGCAGGCTACCCATGAGGCCTTGGCCAGATAAGGTTGCCGGACTTGATGTTTACCACTTTTCTAGCATGAGGCAATATCATGAGTAAGGACCGTCAAAGCACTAAGGAAGCGAAGAAGAAACCAGCCATGACAGCCAAGGAGAAGAAGGCGGCAAAGAAGTCAAAGAAGGATTCCCCGTCACTCATGGGGGAGAGCCGGAAAAAATGAGTTTTGAGGCTGGTAATCAAGCGGCGCTGAACAGCACCTGCGATATCGGCCCTTTGTCCAGTTTCACACATATCTTTACACGATTTGGAGAGAGAATGTTTCGCATAGATTTTATACTCACAGTTGAGCTGTGTTGCACCAGCGAACAGGACTTATTATGCAGATAACAGGACATCGACCGTCCATTTCGGGTAACACAGGGATATCTTTCCCGAGACTCGAGTGCTGGAACACCATGACCGAAACGGCGACACTTGCGGCGGAGGTAAATAAAAGACGGGTACTTTGCCGAATTTCGTTGAAGATTTTGCGGAATAAATTCGGCGCCTCAGCAGAAGAGCCCATGGAGTCGGTAGCGCAGCATCGGACCGCTATACAAGAGGCGGCGAGAAAACTCATAGAGAGTAATGTCTATGAGGAGGATGGTTCCGTTCTCATCCGTGCGCAGGATCTCTAGCGAGAACCGTCCATATCCTGGAATACTTTGAATCGCTGCGCGAGAACGAGGCATAGCTGATCCTGTTGTGACCTGCGGTTTATTTCCAGGTCAGCCTGTGCTGGACAGCGAGTGAAATCTTAGCATCTCTGAGCAGAGAAACATCTTCTGGTTTCGCTGCTGCATCGGTTACCGACCTGTCTGTTCGGATACCCCGGCTTCTAAAAATATAAAAGCCATATACACATGATGGCTGGAGAAAACAGGCAGGTAAGCCTGATCTCTCCAACCTGTCTGTGCATAAGATCAGCTTGCCAGGCAAGTACTAAATCAAACGGATGTGACTCTCTAAGCAAATTATCACAATCGATAGAACTCAATCCTCAATCAACACTCTATCGCAGTAACACTGGTTGGAATATTGGATTTCATTCAGCATCGCCAGATTGTTATGTCTTTCTATCAAGAGGAAAGTTTATGCGAACGGTGTTATATGTTTCACTCTTCCGCCAGGTGATGGCGGTTGGTTTCTCAGTTATCTTTTTTGTGTTGTCCGCAGTGCTGGGCGGTATTACGATCCAGGCCATGGTGGAGGGAGCGTTCGGCTCGATGCAGCTTATCGAAGCATTCCTCAAGGCGATCAATATGGCAGTGATCTCTCTGGCTACTTTTGAACTGGGACTGGTGGTTAACAAGGAATATGGCGGCAAGGACGATGATGGACATATCCTGGTGGTATTGCGCCGCACCCTGCCGCGTTTTGTCAGTATTGTCTGTATTGCTTTAGTGCTGGAAGGCCTGCTCATGGTCATCAAGTACAGCCAACTCGAGCTGGCTGGCAATCTGTACTATCCCGTGGCGATCATCAGTAGCGCTGCCTTCCTTTTGATGGCACTGGGTGTGTTTCTACATCTGTCGGATGAAAGCAGAAATCAGCATGGATCTACGCAACACCATCCTGAAGCACAGGATGTCTATCGGAGTCTGGATCAGTGCGCTGCTTGATTCAGGCGCTGACTTTATAGAAATACAAGGGCAGGGGTTCCCCTCCCTGCTCTGATGAATCCACGGATGGATTTAATCAGAGCATCATTATAAATACACCTCATCTTCTATCGGTAATTTTCAGGCTGCTGCTTGGGTGGTCATGGTCAGAACCGCTCGATATTATTTTCAGAAAGTACCGTCTGCCGGGAAACCCTCCCTCTTGCCATATGCAGAAGAGTGATTCAAATGCTGATTTGTGAAACTCTGAAAAAGATTGATTACTTACCAGAAGGCAGGTTTTCCGTACCCCGGAAATCCTCACCGTATCCCCAGCGGTAGCTAGTGATAAAATAGGGTTGGCCACCAACAGTAACCGCCATCTGCATGGCGAGGCCGAGTAACAGCCCGGCATTTTTATCGTTGAGCGTCGCTTCAACGCAACGTTTCAAAACTTCATCGGCTTCCAGTTTATCCTCACGGCTGCCGCCGTAGTAATAGGCCTTGTCATGTTCCACGCAGCAGTGCCGCCAGGGCAGGGTTGCACCGAATTTATCATGTACCCATTTCGGCAGTTTCGCATAGGCGGCAGACATACCGCCGCTGCAACCATCCGAGTGCTTTTCCGGATCGAATTCCGGTATACCTTGAATAAGAGGACCGAAGCTGTCCGGGCGATCGCGGCCGCAGAGGGTGTCGAGAATTTGCTGTGTAGTCGTGAAATGCAAGGTTATTCTCCTTAGCTGAAATTACTCTACGTCATGCATAGGCGAAACTCATCCCCATTATATCAATGATCGATGCGTGTGATCTTTTTGTGATTATTTTGTGATTAACTGGCGAACATCATGGGTTGTAATGGAGTCGGCTTGTTGAAGCAGCAGGGGAAAAATTGATCCGCCTGCTATCCTCATCTTGAGAACAACTTATTTGATTATGAAAATATGCGTCGCAAAGTTCTGATCATTGAAGACGAACCTGACATCGCCAGGTTAGTGCAAACCCATCTCAACGACATTGGCCTGGATGCCGATATTGCCGGCAATGGTGCGGTCGGGTTGAAACTGTTTAGTTCGGCCGATTATCAACTTGTGGTGTTGGATCTGATGCTGCCGGATACCGATGGCCTGTCGATATGCCGCAGCATGCGGGAATCCGGCGGTTATGTACCGATCCTGATGCTCACCGCCAAGTCCACCGAGCTTGACCGGGTGCTGGGTCTGGAGGTGGGGGCCGATGATTATCTGACCAAACCCTTCAGCATTCCGGAACTGCTGGCGCGCATCAAGGCGCTGTTCCGACGCGTCGATGCGCTCAGCAACAAAAAACAGCAACAGCAGGCCGCTGAGCTGATCCAGCAGGACGGGCTCTCCATCGACACCGGGCAGCGCAGGGTCAAGGTGCGGGGCAGGGAGGTGGAGTTGACTGCCAAGGAGTTCGACCTGTTGCTGTTTTTTGTACGGCAACCAGGACGGGTGTTCAGTCGGGTACAACTCCTCGATCAGGTCTGGGGATACAACCACGATGGCTATGAGCACACGGTGAACTCACATATCAATCGGCTGCGGGGCAAGATCGAAGCCGACCCTTCCAAGCCGGACTATATCCTCACCGTATGGGGTGTGGGTTATAAGTTCGCCAATGATTGACAGGGCCTGAGTCATCCTATGTTTCGTACCCTCTACGCGCGGCTTGCCACTGTTCTGGTGATCTTGTTTCTGGTGATCGGCTTGATCTATGTGCTGATCACCACCTCCACCACGGAACGTTATCTGCAGGAGATCACCCAGCACTTCAACCGCGATCTGGCGCAGCGCATCGTTGCTGACCGCAATCTGGTGGCATCCGGTCAGCTCGACCAGAAGGCCCTGCAGGCAACCTTCAGCGCCTATATGGATATCAATCCGAGTATCGAGATCTATCTGCTCGACAAAGAGGGGCAGATCCTCGCCTTCTCCGCGGATCCCGGCAAGGTCAAGCGGCAACGGGTCGATCTGGCGCCGATCGAGGCTTTCCTGAATGGCGAAGGCTTTCCTCTGCTGGGGGATGATCCGCGCTCCCATGACCGGCGCAAGGCGTTTTCCGTGACCGCAGTGCCCGCAGGCTATCTGTATGTGGTGCTGCGGGGCGAACAATACGATTCGGCTGAGCAGGCGGTGGAAGCACGCTATGTGTTACGCCTCAGCGCCTGGGCGGTGTCCGGCAGTCTTGGCTTCGGTCTGCTGGCCGGACTCCTGTTGTTTCATCTGCTGACCCGCCGCTTACAGAAACTGGCGTCTCTGATGCAGGGATTTCAACAGAGCGGCTTCACCCGGCATAGTGATTATGCCGAGGGTGCGGAGCAGGCTGCAGACGAGATTGACCGGCTGGGCCAGAGCTTCGATCAGATGGCGGGTCGCATTATCGACCAGTGGGGGGAACTGCGGCAGCAGGACCGGCTGCGGCGGGAACTGGTGGCCCAGGTCTCCCATGATCTGCGTACACCCCTGGCTGCGCTGTACGGCTATCTTGAAACCCTGCAGATGAAAACAGATGAACTGGATAACAGCCAGAAAGCTGAATACCTCAGCATCGCCCTGCGCCAGAGCCGCAACCTGAAGCAGATGGTGGAGGGCCTGTTCGAACTGGCGCAGCTGGAGGCGCGGGAGACTCAGCCGGTCTGTGAACCGAGCAGCATCGCCGAACTGCTGCAGGATGTGGTGCAGAAATTTCAATTGCGGGCCACAGCAGCGGGTATCAAACTGCTGATGCCTCCGCCTTCCGAGCTGCCGGTCATCCCGCTCGATGTGGGGATGACCGAGCGGGTGCTGGATAACCTGATCGGCAATGCCATCGATCATACGCCGCCGGGTGGTGAGATACGGGTCGTGCTCGATGTGCTGGATGGCTCGGCTGTGATCTCAATAGAGGACAGCGGGCCGGGAGTGGCCGATGAGGACCTGCCGCATCTGTTCGATCCTTTCTACCGCAGTCAGGGAGCTGGAAAGGACGGGCAGCATGCAGGCCTTGGGCTTGCCATTGCGAAACGCACTGTGGAACTGCAGCATGGACGCATCTGGGTTGAGAACCGCCCTGCAACAGGCGCCTGCTTCAGATTTTCCTTCCCGCTTGGCAAGACGTGACACTTTCGTGAGTTTTGCGTGATGGCGGCTTGAACATGCCGCAGCATACTTGTGCTCAACAGCAAACCAGGCGCCCGCTGATGGGTGGGGTCACCAATCTTTCTGTTCCTGGTAACCCCTGATAAGTCTGTCTTTTTCAGCAGCTGCTGTTTGCGATAGGCTGCCCGGAGGATGCGGGCATGAAACCCGCTGCCGGCAGCCTTGTCTGAGTTATCATAAATTGAAGAGGATGTGCCATGAAAAGAAGAGACTTTATCCTGACCCTGAGCGGTATCGCCTTGCTTCCCCTCGCCGGGAACCGCCTGTTTGCCAAAGGAGAGAACACAGCCATGAGTGTAGAGAAATTGATCCTGACTGATGCGGAGTGGCGGGAGAGACTGGCGCCGGAGCAGTTCAATGTGCTGCGCAAGGAGGGTACGGAGCGCCCCTTCACCAGTGCGCTCCTGGAAGAGAAGCGTGCCGGCACGTTTGTCTGCGTCGCCTGCGACCACCCCCTGTTTGATTCAAGCACCAAGTATGAGAGCGGCACCGGATGGCCAAGTTTTTATGACACCCTGGCGGGTGCATTTGAGACCGAAAAGGATTTCAAACTGATCTGGCCCCGCACTGAATACCATTGCGCCAAATGTGGCGGGCATCATGGACATGTGTTCAACGACGGTCCCAAGCCGACCGGGTTGCGCTATTGCAATAACGGAGTTGCCTTGAAGTTCGTACCGGCCTGAAAAGCCTGAGATGAGGTCCAGACTTCTGCTCTTGTGGTTGTTGCTGCCATTGGTCTCTATTGCGGAGCCGCTCAGCATGGAAAGTCCGCAGCAGCGGGTCAAGATGTTGGAGCTCTTTACCTCGCACGGCTGCAGCAGCTGTCCGCCGGCGGATGAGTGGCTGAGGGGGTTTGCCGATCACCCCGGCCTCTGGCGGGAGGTGATTCCCATGGCCTTCCATGTCGATTATTGGAACGACCTGGGTTGGCCTGACCGGTTTGCGGCTCCAGCCTTCAGCCAGCGCCAGCGAACTTACCGCAAGTCAGGTCTGGTAAACACTGTCTATACACCCGGTTTCGTGCTTGATGGAGAGGAGTGGCGCGGCTGGTTCAATGGTGTTTCACCAGACATCAGGAATAACCGGGAGGTTGGCCGGCTCAGTCTGGAGGTATGGCCCGGAGAGCGTGTGGAGGCGAGCTTCACACCGGCAGTTCAGGCCTTCAGCGGGGAACTGACGGCACAGCTTGCGGTGCTGGGTTTTGGGCTGTCGAGCCATATCGGACGGGGTGAAAATGCCGGCCGTATCCTGGATGAGGATTTTGTGGTGCTCGGCGTCAGCTCAACGGTCTCGGATAACGGGGGCTGGACGCTGCCGTGGCCGGAAACAAGACCTGCTGAGCCGCAGCGCCAGGCTGTGGTGGTCTGGCTGAGCCGGCAGCATAATCCGGCTCCGCTGCAGGCCGCTGGCGGATGGCTGCCATGAAACCACGGCACCTGGACTTGCTGGACTGATCGCTGGCGGCTAGTGGCGGCTGGAGAAATTTATTAGGATGCGCTTAGAGCATACCTGCAAACTTTATAACAGCAAGAGGAGATCAGAACTCCATGAGTTGGAAAACCGCTTACCGGTCATTCTACTATCAAGGCGCGCCCGAACCCGCCAACCCCCAGCTTGAATTATCCGAAACCCTGTTACTCACCATCGATATTCAGAATGTCTACCTCAAGTCGCCTGCTGACCCCGCCGAGCAGGCGCGCTGGGCGCCGTTCCAGAGGCGCATGCGGGATACGGTCATCCCCACGGTGCGCCGTCTGCAGGATGCATTCCGTGACAAAGGCATGGATGTCATCCATGCAAGGATTGCCTGTCTGCTGGAGGATGGACGTGACAGATCCTTGAGCCAGAAAAAGCCCGGCTGGAACTACCTGCTGTTACCCAAGGACGAGGATGAGTCGCAGATCGTTCCGGAGCTGACGCCGGACGCGGGTGAGATCGTGCTGACCAAGACTACCGACAGTGCGCTGACCGGCACCAACCTGCGTCTTATCCTGCACAACATGGGCATCAAAAATGTTGTGATGACGGGAATCTTCACCGATCAGTGTGTCTCCTCGACGGTGCGCAGTCTGGCGGATGAGAGCTTCAATGTCATCGTGGTGGAAGATGGCTGCGCCGCCGGAACCGATGAGCTGCACAACCGTGAACTGGAAATCATAAACATGATCTATTGTCACGTGATGAGCAGCAGTGAGCTGATGACAATGCTTGGGTAGCAATTGAGCGCAATACAACTCATGCGGAGGAGCATGAAATGACCACATTATTGATCCTGCTCGGAGTGATAGTCATTGCTGGTCTGATCTATCTTGCAAGCCTGGACGGAAGCTACGAAGTCCGGCGCAGTCTACTGATGGATGTCGATGCGCAGACGGTGTTCGACAAGGTGCGTGACTTCAAGACCTGGAAGGACTGGAGCCCCTGGTTGCTGCATGAGCCGGAGACAAGCCTGACCTTCTCAGAGAATTACACGCAGCAGGGTGGCTCTTACACTTGGGATGGCAAGCGGGTCGGTGCAGGAAAGCTCACCCATCAGAGTTTCGATGCGCCGTGGAAGATCGAGCAGGAGATCGAGTTCATCCGGCCGTTCAAGTCGGTCTGCAAAGTCTGGTGGGAGTTTGCCGGGCAGGACGGGCAGACTTCAGTCAGCTGGTGTATGCGCGGCCGCATGCCATTCCTGCTGCGCTTTATGACAAAAATGACCAGTGACATGATCGCCAAGGATTACGAGCTTGGCCTGGCCATGCTCAGGGGTGAACTGGATAAGACCGCTGAGCGGCCGCTGATCGAATTTCCGGGTGAGACTCTGCTGGAGACAAAATCAGCCCTGACAATTCCTTTCGCAGGGGGAATGGATGAGATGCTCAAGGCGATGCAGGAGGGTTTCCCCAGACTGGTCGATCATGTGGCATCATCCCGCGGCGCACAAACAGGTCCACCCTTTACGGCCTATCATGAGGTTGATCTTAAGCGGATGTTCTTCCGCTGTGATCTGGCGTTACCGGTTTCAGAGCAAACCGAGAGGGGTGAGTTCCAATACCAAGACTTCGTGGGAGGAAGCTATTTCAAGATCACCCTGCAGGGCAGTTACGATTTCCTGGGACTCGCCTGGTACAGCGCCATGTGCCATATCAAAATGCACAAAATCAAACGGGATAAATCACGCCCATCCTACGAGGTCTATGAAAATGATTCCCGGGCCGTGCAATCGACCAACGATATCCTCACAACCCTCTATATCCCTGTGCGATGAGTGGTGCGCAGGGGAGGCTATGGTGTCGCGCTGTAGCGGCCAGGTGATTGTGCTTGATTATCAGAAACATATTAAAATACCAAAGCGAATACCTATCAATCAGGGCCTTGAGATAATCTGACATGCTCAACAAAACTCTAATTTCAATCGCTGCCGCAACATTCCTTGGGGGAGTAGTAGAGACCCGGGCTGCTTATGCCGAGGACGATATTTTTGATCTGATGAATCCTGGCTGGTGGATCGACCAGATGGATGACGATGATGACAACTGGCGGTATCGGCGTCATGGGCCTGGTCCATACGGATTTGGTTCATCTTACGGTTGGGGTTACCCTGGTGGTTACCGTTATCCCACCTCAGCCCGTCAAGAAAAAGCAGCCTGAGCTTCCCGTGCCGGAATGATTTCTGGTGGATCTCGCTACTAGGGCCTGTTAACACTATGCGGATATCCATCGATGACGTAGTGTTAACAGGCCCTAGTAAGGAACCTCCAGCGCTGTACACAGATAACGCATAAAGGCATCCGTCTGTTTGAAATTGCGGCTGACCCATTGCGGTAATGTCCGCCTGGTTATCTCACCACATGGGAAACCTTTGCAGGCGATGAAATCCTTGCGCTTCAGGTCTTCCAGCTGTTCATGCTCCGCCGGATAACCGCGCGGGGGCCGCTTGAGTGAGTCCCCCTCCAGGCTGAAGTCGCGCTTGAAACCTTTCTGATCCCGAGCGGCTTTCCAGGCGGCCGGATTATCCACTATGAAATCCCGAATTTTTGTGAGTGTTCGGTTATCCGGGCGCCAGATGCCTGCTCCGAGAAAGCAGCTCCCGGGCTCGATGTGCAGGTAAAACCCCGGTGCATGGACATCCTTTCCCAGTTGATGGCGGAACTGAATGCCGATATTGGTTTTGTATGGGATTTTGTCTTTCGCGAATCTGATGTCCCGGTAGACCCGCATCAGCGATCCTCCCGACTTTTTGGCGATGGCGGTAAAGTGGGGTGAAATTTCTTGTAACTGTGATCCCATGGCCTCGATAAATACCAGTGCAGGTTCACGCACCTGTTGTTCATAACGATCCTTGTTGGCATTGAACCACTCCTTGTTATTGTTATTCGCGAGCTGTTCGAGAAACCTCAATGCACCTTCAGGAAATCCAGTGAAATCGCTCATTAAATCCAATCCCCGGAGTTTGTGTGTGTATGGAGGAGAATAGCAGATCATCCATGTATACAGGGTCCTGATGGATTCAGGGATGCTCTCTTTCAGTGACTCTATGGGTTTTCCCGGATTGACGCCTCTGCGCGCATCCTGATAATCCTTGATCCAAGGGAATGTCCCCTGCGTCATGGATCAGATCAAAAAAATCCGCGCCATCCTTTATCGTCTTCCACCGGTGATTAATGCCTTTATGGTTGTGTGTGAATTCACTTGATCGGACGCCAATACTAAAAAATTAAACTATGTGAGGAAAACATGTTGAAAAGAAAAATGACGGGATTTGTAGTCAGCCCGATCGCGTTTGCACTGATGCTGGGGTCTGGCATGGTGCAGGCAGAGGATGGATTGTCACCTATTGAGGAACTGGGAAAAAAGATATTTTTTGATGAGGATCTTTCATTAAAAAGAAATCAGGCCTGTGCCACTTGCCATACACCTGAGGCCGGCTGGGTAGGCGCCGATTCAGAGATCAATGCCCATGGAAGTGTCTACGAAGGTTCCATCAAAGGCGAGTTCGGCAACCGTAAACCACCGAGTTCCGCCTATGCGACTCTGGCGCCGATCTTCTATGCCGACTTTGGCAATCGGTTGCTGGGTAACAACGATGCAGAACTGGCAGCCGACCCTCTATTCGTTGGCGGCAACTTCTGGGATGGCCGGGCAACGGGCTGGGAACTGGGTAATCCAGCTGCCGATCAGGCGCAGGGACCCTTCCTGAATCCGGTTGAGCAGGCGCTGCCGGATGCCGCCTGTGTGGTCTATCGGGTGTGTGAGGGCGAGTATGGCGAGTTATTTGAAGAGGTCTGGAGCCCCAACGCCTGCATGATTACATGGCCGAATGACATCAATCGCCAATGCAGAAGGTCTGATGGTGTGGTTGAGCTGTCTCCACAAGACCGCAACAAGGTGGATAATGTCTATGACCGTGTCGCCCTGTCCATTGCGGCGTTTGAAGGCTCGGCGGAGAGCAATGCATTCACCTCCAAGATTGACGCCCATCGGGCCGGCGAGTATGACTTTACCCCTGAGGAGATCATGGGACGCGATATCTTCCGTGGCAAGGGCAAGTGTTCAGCCTGTCACGTAGGCGCGGGTGGTCCGGGAGCTCCAGCTCCGCTCTTCACTGACTTCACCTTCGACAATCTAGGGGTGCCGAGAAATCCGGAGAACCCTGCCTCCATCGCTGACCCTGATTGGCGGGATCCTGGTTTGGGAGCTTTTCTGGATAGCGTGAGCGGTTTTGCCCAATATGCGGATGCCAACCTCGGTAAATCCAAGGTGCCGACCCTGCGTAATGTTGCATTGGGTTCCTGCGAAGCGGCGGATGATGAAGAGGACGACGATCGTCACGGCAAGAAACGTGGCCATGATGCTGACTGCATCGTCAAGGCCTACATGCACAATGGCTACTTCAAGAGCCTGAAGAGCGTGGTGCACTTCTACAACACCCGCGACGTGAAGCCATCCTGTGAATCCCTCTCAATTTTTGATGCAACCGAAGAGGTCGCGCTGGCTAACGACTGCTGGCCGGAGCCTGAAGTGGCCGAGAACGTCAATACGGATGAGCTGGGCAACCTGGGTCTGACCGAAGCGGAAGAGGATGCTTTGGTGACATGGATGAAGGCCATGAGCGATGGCTATTACGATCGGTAAGACAACTCACGTAACCTGAATGACTGGTTGAAACTCTATCCTCTGCAAAGAGGATAGAGGCAGGGAGGAACTCGACAGCCGCACTGAATGATAATAAAGTGTCAACTGGTTCATTAACCCATAATAAAGCAGGGATATGCGTTATTGAGGTGATAAAAATGAAAAACAAACGGATCCTTGCACTGTTCCTTATTCTTTTATCCTGCACACTGTCTTCAAAAATACTGGCTGGCGATGCACCTATGATTCTGGGGAATGCGGAGGATGGCAAGGTCAAAGCCGCACTCTGCTCCGGTTGTCACGGACTGAATGGAGAAGGTAAGGTCATGCCGGATGGACAGCCGGCGATTCCGCTGATTGCCGGTCAGATCCCCGGTTATTTCGTCAAAGCGATGTACGACTATAAGGCGGATAAACGTATAGACCCGGTGATGAATGCGATATCCAAGGGACTTACGGATGTCGATGTGGCCAATCTGGCGGCCTACTACGCAACACTGAAATAGCCCTGCTTGTACGTATCATCGACTTGCGTCAAGTCGGGAGGTGTTCCCATGTCCAAAATAATTGGCTTGCTCATCGCATGCTGGATGCCACTCTATCTGTTTGCCGATGATCTGCCTGTTGCCGAAGCTGCCGGGGAGGAGATCCCGCAAGCCGCTGCAGAAACGATTGTCTCTGCCCCATCGGTTGTGGCGGAACATAGACTCCTGCGTTTCGCCGGCAGGCCGGCCCCCGAGGTGCCGCCACGCCAGCAGAATCTTACCTTCTATCCTTGTTCTCAGTGCCATAAATACTGGAAGACGAATCCGGTGCCCCACGAGCTCGCTCCGGTGCATCGAGTCGGCCTGAATCATGGCCAAAATCGCTTTTGGTGTCTGACCTGTCATGATGATGAGGATCGCGATTTCCTGCGCACCGAACGGGGTGGCAAGGTCGGCTTCGATGAATCATGGCGCGTGTGCGGTCAATGTCACGCCAATCGCCAGCAGGATTGGTATTTCGGTGCACACGGCAAACGGGCCAATGACTGGCAGGAAGCGCCGATACGCTATAACTGCACCCATTGCCACGATCCGCATTTCCCGCCTTTTGAACAGACAAAACCGCAACCCAAACCACCGGTCCGGGCCGGACTCGAACCCATGAAAAAGAAAATACGCCAGCATAAGACGGTTTGGCAGCGGCATAGCCCAAAGCCTGAGGAGGCGCAGCATGACTGAGAGAGCCGAGCAGGAGCAAACGGAAGACAACACAGATCTGGCGCGCCGTCATTTCCTGAAGCGTCTGGGAATGGTTGGAGCCGCCGGCGCTGGCTGCCACAGGTGTCGCCAAGGCGGTCAACAAACCTGCCTGGGGTGGATCGAGCATGATGGATGCGCTGGGAGATTTCTTTCAGGATCACTATATACGCATGACCGATCAGGAGATGCAGGAAGCCCTGGAGCGGATCAAGCGCAAAGCCAGTCGCAAGTTCGGCGTGGATATCACCTGTGAGGACACCAGGCCGATCCCGGGCACCTATTTCGGCTATGCATTGAACATCTCAAAATGCCGGGGTTATCGGGAATGCGTTGCAGGCTGTGTGCGCGAGAACAATCTGGGCAGGGACTCCCAGGTCCAGTACATCCGCGTACTGGAGATGAATAATGGCGACCATAACCTGGAACACTCGGATCATTATTACGACACTGAGACGGTGCCGGTCGAAGGCAAATGGTATCTGCCGGTGCAATGCATGCAATGCGATAACCCACCCTGCGTCAAGGCCTGTCCGGTGGATGCAACCTGGCTGGACGACGATGGCATCGTGGTGATTGATTACAACTGGTGCATCGGCTGCCGTATGTGCATGGCGGCATGTCCTTATTGGGCGCGCCATTTCAACTGGACGGAACCGCAGATCCCGGCTGAAGAGCTCAACCCGAATACCAACTATCTCGGTAATCGACCGCGCATGAAAGGTGTGGTGGAGAAATGTCATTTCTGCACCCAGCGTACGCGTAAGGGACGCCAGCCGGCCTGTATGGAGGCCTGCCCGACCGGTGCGCGGGTATTTGGCAATCTACTGGACCCGGACAGCGAGATCCGCTACATCCTGGAGTATAAAACCGTTTTCCGGCTGAAGGAGGAACTCGGCACCGAGCCCAAGTTCTGGTACTACACCGATGAAGCCAGGGCAAGGTCGTGACGTTCTTCCGCTTCATAAAAGACGGTATGGGGACAGCCCTGCATGGCGGTCCTCTGTATTGGTTCTGGATGAGCTTGCTGTTGCTCCTCATGGGGGTGGCGGGCTGGAACTATACCGATCAGCTAACACAGGGACTGGTTATCACCGGTCTGAGCGATCAGGTGTCCTGGGGTTTCTATATCGCCAACTTCGCCTTTTTTGTGGGGATCGCCGCAGCCTCCGTGCTGCTAGTGGTGCCGGCCTATATCTTTCATCGCAAAGACGTCAAATCGGTGGTGCTGATCGGTGAGGGCATGGCCGTGGCGGCAGTGCTCGTGTCCATGGCTTTTGTCACGGTGGACATTGGACGCCTGGATCGCTTCTGGCATGTGATCCCTTTTATCGGGAGTTTCAACTGGCCCAACTCCATGCTCGCCTGGGACATCGTGGTGCTGAATGGTTATCTGCTGCTCAACATGGCCATACCCATGTACATCCTCTGGCGCCATTATCAGGGCAAGGAGGCGCCGCTGCGCCGCTATTTCTTCTTCGTCATCATTGCCATGTTCTGGGCCATCTCCATCCATACGGTGACGGCCTGGGTTTTTTCCTCCAACGTCGCGCGTCCCTTCTGGCATACCTCACTGCTGGCTCCGCGTTTCATCGCCTCCGCCTTTGTCGCCGGTCCGGCGCTGATGATTATCATCCTGCAGATCCTGCGCCGCTTCACCGACTATCCTATCAGCCAGAGCGTGATCTCCATGCTGGCCCTGATCATGGCGGTGGCGATGCAGATCAATGTCTATTTTGTCGCTTCCGAACTGTTCACCGATTTTTACAGTGAAACGGCGCATGCTGCGTCCATTCATTACCTGTTCCTGGGACTGGAAGGCTTCTCTGCATTGACCGTCTGGATCTGGATGGCGCTGGTCTTCAATCTGATCGCCTTGACCCTGCTCATGATCCACAAGACCCGGACCAACATGATCACCTTGAATATCGCTTGCACTCTGGGTTTCGTGGGTATCTGGATCGAAAAGGGCATGGGTCTGGTGGTCACCGGTTTTATTCCCACTCCCCTCGGTGAGATCTTCGAATACACCCCGACACTGAAAGAACTCGGCATATCGGTCGGCATCTATGCCCTGGGTGCCTTTGTCTTCACCATCCTTGCCCGGGCCGGTATCGCGATTCAACTGGGCCATGTTGGGAAGGGGATGCCGCAAGTGGTTGGGTCAGCAGCAAAGGTGGGGGAGGGGAGACACACAGCTTCGACTGGCCAAGCTTGATACGAGCGACCGACAAACAGATGAAAAAGGCGCAGTGATAGAGTAATTAGGTCTTCAACAGGTGGCCGTGGGCCGGATTATTAGAAGCGGGGTGCTATAAAGCGAGAACACTGCCCTTGGGCTGCTGCTTGGATGCTGTTATTTTTTACAATCTCAATAGAAAGAAATAAACAATAACTAAAGAAAAGGCAGATGATATGTCCAAGTTTGAGAATGTATCGGTAGTCAAGGCGGCCAACATATATTTTGAAGGTCGGGTCACGAGCCGTTCAATACTGTTCCCCGACGGTTCGAAGAAGTCTCTTGGGGTTATGCTTCCCGGGGAATATGAGTTTGGAACAGCAGAAAAGGAAATCATGGAAATTCTGTCCGGCGAACTGGAAGTGCAGTTGCCCGATGATTCTGAATGGCGGCCCGTAAAGGGAGGGGAAGCCTTTGAGGTTCCGGCGTCCTCCAGGTTCAAAGTTAAAGTTCACAGCCTCACGGACTATTGTTGCTTATTTGTCGCCTGATTTTCTCCGGGTCGGCAGTACGTAAATATTGGGGCATCACGGCAGCACATGCATGCTTTTCAAACCGCTTCGTACGATCGATCTGATATGATCGTCATGCTGAGCGTAAATTATTCTGCAAGGATATAACCACATGACTCAATACATCATTACCTACCTAGGCGGCGATCAGCCATCCAGTCCGGAAGAAGGTAAGCAGCATTTCGCGAAATATACGAAATGGTTATCTTCGTTGGGCGACTCGGCAGTTAGTCCTGCTAATCCGCTTAAGAATACGAGCACGGTGAATTCTGACGGTACTGTCACCGCTGGAAGCACAACCTCAATGTCTGGTTACACGGTAATTGAAGCTGACTCAATGGAGGCGGCACTGGAGATTGCAAAAGCTTGCCCGTTTCTTGATATCGGCGGTTCACTTGAGGTGTCAGAGTTAATGCAGATGCAGTAAACAGGTTTTATTTAACTGAATCACTTCCCGGCTCCAGTTCCAGTCTGGCGTGGGTATCCTGAATCAGGTCCGGCAATACCTCTTTCAGCAATTACCCTGATGTTTTTCATTTTCCAGCGCCTTGGAAGTAATTTCATGATAAAGGTGGACCGTGCGGGCAAACAGATCACGATATTCCGCGTGTTCCGCGACAAAAGGTTGATACTCCTTGGTGTCGTGTAACACCTCCTCGAGAAACTCAATATCATATTCATTGAGGGTTTCTCCTTGATCGACGAGCCGTTTTATATCGAGAATTCTTGGCAGTCTCTGTTTTTCAAAGCGTTCCAATACAGCTGCCAGAACTCCTTCATTCTCTAAAGACAAGAACATCTTTACCTCCTGTAAGCTAACCTAAGGAAGGTCTGAATTATTCAGACCTTCCTGCATCGCAGGAATATACCGCCATTTTCAACCGCGGTAAGGGATTGAAAATGGAGGAAAGGAATCATCGAAAATATATTTGAGGATCTCTCTACTCAACCTCCGGTGAAATATTGGTCGTTTACCGCCATGTGTACAAGGATGCTGGCGATATAACCGGCGGCAATCGCCGGGGTCCATTTTAGATGGCCGAAAAAGGTGTACTTACCCCGCGCCTGTCCCATCAACGCCACACCTGCAGCGGACCCGATGGAAAGCAACGAGCCACCGACACCTGCTGTCAGCGTCACCAGTAACCACTGGCCTGTCGACATGTCCGGGTTCATGGTGAGCACCGCGAACATCACAGGGATGTTATCCACGATGGCGGAAAGTACACCGATAGCCACATTGGCATTGGTGGCTCCCCAGCCCGTGTACATCATCTCTGACGCCATGCTGAGGTAACCGAGAAATCCGAGGCCGCCGACACAGAGCACCACGCCGTAGAAAAAGAGCAGCGTGTCCCATTCGGCTCTGGCGAGAGGAGTGAACACGTCGAAGGCCACGGGGCTGCCCATCTGACCATCGTGTTCAGCATTGTCAGGTCGGTGCTGATGATCCCGGTGAGCAGTCTTCTTCAGGAAGAAACCTAACAACTGGAGATATCCAAGTCCAGTCAACATACCGATCACCGGCGGCAAATGCAGAAAATTGTGGAATGATACGGCGGTAGCGATGGTGGCGAGAAACAGACCGATAACCCGCCTTGCTCCACGTTGCATCTGCACCCGGTCGCCCGATGCACTGGGTTTGACCGGAGGAACGGCGAAATGCATGATGGCCGCGGGGACCAGAAAATTGACCACTGCCGGGATGAACAAGGCGAAAAAGGTCCAGAATTCGACCATACCCTTTTGCCAGACCATCAACGTCGTGATGTCGCCAAAGGGTGAGAAGGCGCCGCCGGCATTGGCGCCCACGACGATATTGATGCACGCCAGGGTGACAAAACGACTGTTGTCGCCTCCCACGGCCAATACCACTACGCACATCAGCAGCGCGGTGGTCAGATTATCGGCGATGGGTGAGATGAAAAAGGCGAGCGTGCCGGTAATCCAGAACAGGGCGCGAAAGCCAAACCCACTGCGGATCAGCCAGGCGCGCAAGGCATCGAAAACGCGCCGCTCCTGCATGGCATTGATGTAGGTCATCGCCACCAGCAGGAAGAGCATCAGTTCGGAGTACTCCAGCAGATTGTGGCGCACCGCATGTTCCGCAGCGGTGGTCAGTCCGTGACTGGCATAGACCCAGGCGATAAATCCCCAGATCAGGCCCGCAGCAATGATAACCGGTTTGGATTTGCGCAGATGGGTGAACTCCTCCGCCATCACCAGCAGATAGGCAATCAGAAAAAGCGCTATCGACAGTATGCCTACCCAGTGTCCGGTCAGGTCCAGGTGGGTGGCATTCTGTTCGGCGGCCAGCAATCCCTGAGGCAATAGGCTTAACGGCAGGAGCGCAAGCGTCGTTTTGGCTTTGTCATGTAATTTCATTGGTAAGCCTTAAAAAACCAGATTCATCATGGCGATCATTACAACCAGGAACAGTACTGTCATGATGCCGCCGGCTTTCATAAAGTCCGGTACACGGTAGCCTCCGGGACCCATGATCAAGGCATTTACCTGATGGGTGGGGATGAGAAATGAGTTGGATGTGGCAATCGCTACGGTCAGGGCAAAAATAGCCGGATTGGCGCCGGCGCCGATGGCGATGTTGACGGCAAGCGGCACCAGCAGAACCGTGGCGCCCACATTGGACATCACCAGGGTGAAAAAGGTTGCGAGTGCCGCTACGGCTGATTGAATCACCCAGATCGGCATGTGACCAACCACGGAGAGCACCTGTTCGGCGATCCATTTTGCAGTACCTGTGGTCTCCACGGCCAGCCCTAACGGGATCAGTGAGGCGAGCAGAAATACCGTCTTCCAACTTACCGCTTCGTAGGCCTCTTCGATATTGAGCACACCGGACAGCACCATGCCCATGGCCCCGGTCAGCAGCGCCACCGAGAGACGTATGTCGGTAAACAGCACCATGAACAGCGCAATACCGAAGAACAAGGCGGCGGGCAGCAACTTATGCGGACGCAGTTCCTCCCGTGGATATTCGGTGGTTACGACGACGAAGTTTCGGTCTTTTTCCAGTCGCGCCAGATTGGTCCAGGTGGTGTGGACGACCAGTGTATCTCCAGCATTGAATGGCGTGCTCCGGATGTTATCTCCCTGCCTGAGGGTTTCACCACCCCGGTGCAGAGCAATCAAACCCAGTCCATAGGTCTTGCGCAGCCAGACTTCGCGCGCACTCTTGCCAATGATCTGCGAACCCGGAGGGACAACCACTTCCGCAATACCTGCCTTACTGGCGGACAATGATTCAGAAAAACTTCGCAGCTCCTTACGTTTCTTGAGTCCGTATTTTTCGACAAAGCTATTCAGGTTGTTGGGGGCAGCCAGAATCCCCAGAACCATGCCCCCGACTACCTCGGTATCATAGGCAACCGAACCGGGTCCGACCATGCTCTCTTCGCCGCTGTATTTGACGCCAATCGCCCTGAGGCCATAGGTTGATTCGACTTCGCCGAGTAATTTACCTATCAGATCGCTGCTTTCAGGCACGACAATCTCGGACATGTCAGGGCGTATCCCGTACAGATTCTGAAAGTATTCCATGACATCCACACCCTTGGTGCTGCTCTCACTTTTGGTTTTTGGTAATACGAAGCGACCAGCCAAAACGAAGTAAATGATGCCTGTGGCGACCAATGCTATACCCACCGGTGTTACCGAGAAGAGTCCCCAGGTGTCCATCTGCTGTGACGCAGGCAAGGCTTTGTTGGAAGTGAGGATCAAGTCATTGAGCAGAATCAGCGGGCTGGAACCGACCATGGTGATGGTGCCGCCGAGGATGGCGGTGAAGCCCATCGGCATCAGCAGGCGTGACATCGGCAGGCCGGAGCGGGCCGAGATACGGGAGACTACCGGCAGGAAAAGTGCGGCAGCGCCTACGTTCTGCATAAATGATGAGATAAAGCCAACCGTGGCGGAGATGATCGGGATGATGCGCCCTTCGGTGGTGCCGCCTATCTTGAGGATAAAGGCTGCTACCTTGCTCATGATGCCGGTCTTGTCGAGGCCGGCGCCGATGATCATCACCGCAATGATGGAAATCACCGCATTCGAGGAGAAACCATCGAACAGGTGTTTGTTGTCTACCAACCCCAGTTCAAGACCCATGTAGGGGGCGAGTAATGAAGTCAGTCCCAACAGCACCATGACAGTGGCTGCCGCCACGTCAACCCCCACTATCTCGAAGGCAAACAGATAGATAGTCAACATCAAAATCGCACTGACCCAGGCGATCTCCACGGTGGGCACCACGCTTGCAAGGTACAGTGCGAGCACGGCAAATATGACAGCCGCAATGATCTGTTTCGGGTTGAATCTTCGGGGTTTGGCAATAGTTGTTTCGTCATCCGCAAGTTTGTTCATGATCTCTCTCTACTTCGTATTTGGTGAATTGTTATCAGTTATCCAGGCGTCTGGGCGCATTCATGGAAGATGCGTTTGTCACAACCGGCGCAGATGTTTTTGTCCAGCTTCTGGTAGATGCCGTGAATCGCCGCGGTTTTCGATTGGAAGACATTGCGTGCGCCAGTGGCATCCAGGCAGCCACAGCGTTCCAGTGAGTTCCATAGGCCCTGCTTGACGTCTATCAGGTATAGAGCGCCGCCATCGGCTTTCCGCTGGTGCGCCTCTTTTACCAATGCCTCGCCGCCTTGAAGATCGACAAAGTTGATGCCCTGCGCAACGATGGCAAGATGCTTCTGCTGCGGCGACTCGCCGCGTATCCGGTCAAAGGTTTCCTGCACATGGTTGACTGAACCAAAAAACAGGGAACCATCGATGCGTAGAATCCTGAGTTGAGGGCATTGGGGAAGATCCGGATCGCTGGAAAAAGCGTGTTTATGCAGGCGCGCATCCGGCGCCCGTGTGACGATGCGTGGTTTGGAGACCCTTTCAAGGTATAGCACCAGTGACAGCAGCACACCTGCGAAGATGGCGAATTCCAGCTCTAAGAACAGCGCGCCGAAAAAAGTAACGCCCAGCACGGCGGTTTCACGTTTCGAGGAGGTGATAATGTGCCGCATCTCCCCGAAATCGATCAGTCCCCATGCAACCAGGAACAGGATACCCGCCATGGCCGCCTTGGGCAAATAGGCGGCCAAAGGTGCGACAAAAAGCACAATCACCATCAACATCGAACCGGCAAACATGGCGGCCAGTGGTGTCCGGGCGCCTGCCTGGAAATTGAGTCCGCTGCGATTGAATGATCCGGTGGCTACGTATCCTGAAAAAAAGGCCCCCGCCAGATTGGACAGACCCTGGCCAATGAACTCCTGGTTACCATTGATGCGATAGCCGCCGCGCGCCGCCAGGGAGCGACCGATGGACACCGCTTCGGTTAATGCAAACAGTGTTACAGCCAGGGCGGTGGGGGCGAGATTTTTGATGTTTTCCAGCGACAGGTCCGGCGCCGACAGGGGGGGCAGGCTGTCCGGCAGGGCTCCCACGGTGACAATGCCGGTAACAGCTTCGCCAAGCAGTCGGTTGAGCAAGAACGCCAGCAAGCTGCTGCCAATCATGGCGATGACCATATAGGGCAGTCGCGGCAGCCATTTTTTGACCACAATACCAATCAGCAGGGTAAACAGCGCAACAGTCGTAACATAGGGATTGAGCTGTGAAATCTGGTCGACAAACTGAATCAGAATTTCATGCAGATGTCCGCCTCTCGCAATCTCAATGCCGAAAAAGTAATTCAACTGTTTCGCAGCGATCAGAATTGCGGCTCCAGCGGTAAAGCCGACCACCACCGAATGGGAGATGAAATTGACCAGTACACCCATCCGGGCAAGTCCCAGGGCAAGTTCGAAAATGCCAACCAGAAAGGTCATGGTCAGCGCCAATGTTACATAATCCGCCGAGCCCGGCGCGGCGTAAACGGAAAGAGCTGAAAACAGCACGATAGAGGCTGCAGTTGTCGGGCCGGATACCAGGTGTTTGGATGAGCCGAAAAGCGCTGCAATGATCGCAGGGATCATACCTGCATAGAGGCCGTATTGGGGCGGCATGCCGGCGATGGTGGCAAACGCCACACCCTGCGGGAGCACGACAATGGCTCCGGTTAAGCCGGCGATCAGGTCGGCGCGCAGGTCCCGTTGGGTGGAGGTCGGCAGCCAATTGAGGAAAGGGAATAACCATCCCCATCCTGCCAGGGATGTCAAGCTAGTCATGATTCGAACCTCAAGCTACAGATTGGTTGGCGGAAGGGGGCGAGGCGCGGTCTTCGATCAGCACCAGCGGCACAGGGATGCGACCCCCGCGTTTGGGTATCACCTCTTCTATAAGAACTTTTACAGGCCCATCGTCTGGTAACGCCACTAGAAAAATCAGTGAAGGGTGATTGTGAATGTAGCTGACGATCTCGCCGGTCACGTCAGAACCCAGTTGAATGCGTTGATAATCAAGGTCAGCTTCTTGAATCTTTTTCTCGATGGCGGAGATGTGGGATGTATCAACCGCATCATGAATCAGCAGATCGATCTTTGAGGCCTGACGTGAGCAGGCGTCAATGGCATAGTCGAGCGGTGCGCCCAAGCCTCTGCCATCACTGATCAAGGCGATGCGTTGTGTTACCGTTTTCCGCACCAGGCTCGGGGTGGGCGACAGCGACTTCACCCGGGAGTCTGATCCAACTCCCAGCGCTTTCATTTTCTCGTCCATGGATAGAAATTCACCGTCATCCTGGTGCGCCAGGCCGCTCAAAATTCGTTTGAGGTCATTACTGAGTTTTTTCATGATCTGTACTTCCGAATATTAGTTTGTTCTGTTGTTGCAACGCCTGTGCCAAGTTTTTATCTCCTGTAAGCTATTGATTTAACTGTCGGTATAGTGCTTTACGTTTCCTGGTGTGTTACAATATGCAACGGTGATTGGAGGGGTTATCGTACAAACGGCGGCAAATGCGCCGTTTATTGCGATCTGGTAGCATTGTTGCGATGTGAAACGGTGTGTTGCGTATTGTTATGGTTACTTTCTTCGATTTCACCAGTTTGCGGGGCAAGATCACCAGTGCATATCTGGTGCTGGTTGTTGGCGCCCTGGCGCTTGGCATCATCGCCTTTCTGGATCTGCTGTTTCTTGAGCGGCAGGTGACTGAAGGCGAGGTGGTGTCGAATTTGAAGGATGCTGTTCTGGAGATGCGCCGCGAAGAAAAAAACCTGTTTCTCTATTCAGACAGCGAGGCGTTGTCCAGGGCGGATGAATATGCGGCGGCCTCCCTGAAAATTCTGCAGATGCATACTGCCGCCTTGGACGCGATCATGCGTGAATCCGACCTGTCGACAACGGTCCAGGCGCTGCACGCTTACCGTAGCCTGTTGGGGCTTTGGGGGGCGGCATCGGTCAGCGACCAAGCGCGCTTACAAAATGAGATAAGAACGCTCGGGCACCAGGCCTATCTCTCCGTTGACTCACTGGCCAAACAAGAGCGCCGGATGCTGGAGGCTGCGGTTCAGGAGTCCAAGTGGTTTTTATTCATATCCCTTTTCATCATTGGGCTCGCGATCTATCTGGTTGGATTACAACTCAAGCGTGTGGCGGTTGCTCCGCTCCAGCAGTTGGAGTCGCGCTTGATGTCTATCGCCAAGGGGCGCTTCAATCATTTAGAGTCGCCGTCGCCTGATCGTGAGTTCATGACCTTTACCGATGCCTTCAATCGGATGTTGAAAGAGTTGGAGATACGCCAGAAGCGCATGCTGCAGTCTGAGAAACTGGCCTCCCTGGGTATCCTGGCGTCCGGCGTGGCCCATGAATTGAACAATCCCCTGTCCAATATCTCGTCATCCTGTCAGCTGCTCATGGAGGAGCTGACTGAGGCAGATACGGCGCAGCTCAATATCTGGCTGAACCAGATTGACAGCGAAACCGAACGAGGCCGGAAGATTGTTCGAACCTTGCTTGATTTTGGCGGCAAGAGAGTTTTTGAAAAGAGCCGGTTGAAGTTGTTGGATATCATCAATGAGACCCAAACTATCGTTGGCAAAACGCTGCGGGAATATGCGGCAAAGCTGACGCTCAATGTGCCGGACGATCTGATGCTGAATATCGATAAGCAACGGTTTCAGCAGCTGTTTATCAATCTTATCCATAATGCGCTGTATGCAGCAGGACAGGGCGTACATCTGCGCATCAGCGCCATGCTGTGTGAAAAGGGCGTTTCGGTGATCCCGGATGGCGCTGAAGTGGCGGGTAATCTCACCTGCATTACCGACTATGAAGGCCAGTTTATCGAGATAATGTTCAGCGATGATGGCCCCGGGATACCGGCAGAGATCCTTTCCAAAGTACTCGATCCATTTTTTACCACCAGTGAACCAGGCTATGGTGTAGGACTTGGGCTATTCATCGTGCAGGAAATCGTGCGCGAACATGATGGCTGCCTCGCCATTGCCTCCCGCCCGGGAAAAGGCACGCAAGTGATTGTGTTGCTCCCTGACGAGGAATTGAGCGGTGACTGAAATGTTGTCTGATATCGGCCGTATATTGATTGTCGATGACGAAGCGGCTGCTGTTGAGAACCTCGCCTACCTATGCCGTAAGGAGGGCCATGCAGTCACTACCCGGACGACCGGCGCAGGCGCCCTGGAGGTCCTGGAAAACAATCGGTTCGATGTCATTCTGACAGATCTGCGCATGGAAAAAGTGGATGGCATGGCGATTCTGTCTCGGGCCAAGGAACTGGATCCGGAAACCGCCGTGGTTCTGATAACAGGCTATGCGACACTGGATTCAGCAGTGGAGGCCATGAAGGCAGGTGCGTTTCACTACATCGCCAAACCTTTTCGTCTGGATGAGGTGCGGGAAGTTGTGCGCAATGCGCTGGAACTGGTCAAGCTGAGACAGGAGAATCGTCAGTTGAAGGAGCAACTGACTCAAGGCCGGAATAAACCCTCTATCATAACCCAGGACACCAGTATGCAGCGTCTCTTGGAAATGACGCGGCAAATCGCCACTACCGACACCAATGTACTGATCACAGGGGAGAGCGGAACCGGCAAGGAACTGCTGGCCCGTTACATTCATGCCCACAGTGTTCGGAGCGAAAAAATCTTTCAGGCTGTCAACTGTGGCGCCCTGCAGGAAGACCTGTTGGCAAACGAACTCTTCGGTCACGAGAAAGGGGCCTATACCGGGGCTGACGACGCACGGAAAGGGCTTATAGAGGCAGCCAACGGAGGTACCCTGTTTCTGGATGAAATTGCGGAAATGTCCCTTGGCATGCAGGTGAAACTTTTGCGGGTCATTCAAGAGCGGGAGGTCCAGCGTCTGGGCGCTACACGGGCAAATCCTGTGGACATCCGCCTCATTGCCGCGACACACCGTGATTTGCGTGATGAGGTTGCCGCTGGCCGCTTCCGGCAGGATCTGTATTACCGGCTTGACGTGGTAGGGCTGCACCTGCCCCCCCTGGCGGAGCGTCGTGACGATATCTCACTTCTGACACACTACTTTCTGCGCAAACATGCAGCACGCATGGGCCGTACTGTGGACGATATTGATCCTGCCGTGATGGCTGTGTTGCTTGATTATGACTATCCGGGAAATATCCGTGAGCTCGAAAATATTATCGAGCGCGCTGTGACCCTGAGTCAGGAGGGGCAAGTAACGATGGCGAACCTGCCTGCCACTCTGGTAGAACACGCGATACATGTGGTGCGAGAGGAGGCGGGGCGCCTGCCCACCTTAGTCGAACGGGAGATGGATTATATCCGGTATGTATTGCAGCGTAGCGGAGAGAACCGTACTAGAGCTGCGAAGATCCTTGGCATTGACCGTGTCTCACTGTGGCGGAAGTTAAAAAAGTACGGTATGGAAGCGGGGGACGAAAATCGTGACAATGAATAGGTTGTTTGTTGATCCCGTGATTCAGTCAGATCGGATCAAACGCATGAATTTTCAGGACGTTGAGAGTGAGTGATCAATTGCGTGTCCGTTAATCAAGTGGGCTGTTTGTAGAGCTAGATGCTTTTCGATAAACGATTATCTTTTTGAATGGAGTATTACATGTACGGTACAACCGGATTAATTTCCAGTCTGTTAGGCGCCTACCACATGTCGGAAGTATCCATGCGGTATAGCCGGTTTATGCCGCGGGTTTACAATCTGGCGAAATCATTAGGCTTTGAACGCGGAAAGATTATGCCGTCCAGGGCTTTCTGCTCTGATGAGAGCCAAGGGTATCCAATCATATTGATCGCCAAACATTTTGGCACCTTCCCATTCAATCACGGTCTGGTGGGTGGCATTGTTGCAACTGACAGACATGCCCCTCATGCGCATCACGGCAAGGATCTTGTGATTATCCAGGCCAGTCATGTCGGTTATGATCCGGAAAACGGTAGATTCGGGGTCTATCGCCGGCTGCAGACGGAAGCAATGAGTGAGACGTCCAATTGCGGAAAAATCTGTGGCGCCCTGGACTGGTATCTGCGCGAATATGAGTTCGCCCGCGATAATATATTTCTTTATCAAGAGGATGGTGATCACAAGGTAGTGGTGGATAACCTGTTGCTGCATTCGGAGCGCGACCAAGGGTTGTTTCTGAAGTTGGATAGGATTGTGAAGGTGGACACCCAGGGCAATCCAGTTCCAGAGATTTCCAAAAGCACGGCAAAGGTCTTTTCAGCTTCACCAGCCTTACTCGATTATCTCGCGGATTATGCATGGAGACCTGGTCAGGGCGAAGCGATCGGTCACCGGCTCCATCCCGATCTGTTTTACTATAAACGCGATATCAGTCATCATCATGAAGGCCGGGATCATTTAGAGAAAAATCTTATAGATGTCATGCCCTATGTCGTCACATCACAATGGCCGGCGCTGACGGCAGCTCAGGCAAACACCCAGGTGGAGTTTGACCGCGCCTTCCGAACGATTGTCAAGGAGCCTTCCTATAGAAATAAAAAGATCCTGTTTATATCCGGGTTGAATGTAGATATTTCACCGCAGGAAGGACAGTTATTTCCGCTTACAAAGTTCATACCCTGGGCGGCTTATGTGCAGGACCAGCACGGACATCATCAGACTTGGGAGCAAGCCGAACTCTATGCACAGCTGCAGGCGCAATCCGCAGAAAATCCTGATCAGGTCGATCTGGAGACAGCTATCGAGATTATGGAAAGGGCGCAGGAGATACGCTTGCCATTCTAATGTTTGAGGTGATTAATGTTGCCGGCGCCTTCGCCTTTGTCCGGCCAGAACCTCAGCTTCGACCAGCACCGGAATATGCGCGGTGATGGAAGCGTCTTATGAAGCCTGGGCAGGGTCGTTTACACAATCTCTAAAAAGGCCATAGACTCCAGCTGCTGTCCAGTTCATCCTTGCAGAGTTCGAACTGGGCGCGGTAGCGTTTGGCGTTGTCGTCCACCTTGCGGGCAACTTTTGTGAGCCAGGCCTTTTTGCTGTAAGTCTTGCGTTTAAAACCACCATGTCCTTCGTGATAGGCAAGGTATTGGTTGTAGGCGTCCCATTTGGAGATTTTCAGGGTCTTGTGGGTCATATCGCAATACCAGCCGATGAAATCCACGGCATCCTCATAGTCATCACGGTCTGCCCAGGTATTGCCTGTCTTTTCCCGGTACCAGTCCCAGGTGGAGTCCTTTACCTGCGCATAGCCGTAGGCGGAGGATTTACGGAACCAGGGAATGAACCAGAAGAGTTTTTGCCGAGGTGGTTTGGCGTCATACCTGAAGCGGGACTCCTGGTGGATGATGGCGAGCTGCACATGCACCGGCACCCCCCATTTTTCGAAGGAGTCCTGTGAGGCTTCATACCAGTCATCCTTTTCCGTGAAGATGGAACAGGCATTCTCTGTGTTGCGTGGAGGCGAACTGGAACAACCCGTGGCCAAGAGCAGGAAAATACCTGATATTACTGGTGCAATAGACTGATATTTATGAATATTAAACTTCAGCATAGCGGCTATTATAGCCCATCTTGATAACCATACACTGATTGATTTGGGGTGCATGGGGGTGCTTTTGCGGGTATTTTTGCAAATAGTCTAAATATCTTGCTTCAAATCAGTATAATACCGCCGGTTTATTAAAATTATTCGGTATTCTTATAGTGATTTTTAGGAGCAATCAATGAAATTGATTCTTTTGGGCGCCCCGGGTGCGGGTAAAGGTACAGTTGCCAAAGAACTGACCAAGCTTGACGGTTCGGTGCAGATCTCGACCGGCGACATCCTGCGTGGTGCGGTTCAGGCCGGCTCTGAATTGGGTAAAAAGGCTGAGGCCTTCATGAAGGCCGGTGATCTGGTGCCTGACGATCTGATCATGGGCATCATGGGCGACCGTCTCCTGGAAGATGATTGCGCCAACGGTTTCCTGCTGGACGGTTTTCCCCGCACCATTCCCCAGGCCGAGGCACTCAAAGTACTCCTCGCCAAACTGAATATCGAGCTGGACTTCGCCGTCGAGATCGATGTGCCCCGCGATGTGATCCTCGACCGTCTGACTACTCGCCGCACCTGTGTGGACTGTGGCGCCATCTACAATATCAAGAGCATGCCCACCAAGGTTGAAGGTGTGTGCGATAAGTGCGGCGGCAATGTGGTGCAGCGGGATGATGAGACAGAGGAGGCCATCTCCAACCGTCTCGATGTCTACAATGAGAAGACCGCGCCACTGGTCGACTTTTATAAGAATGAAGATATGCTGCTGACCGTCACTGCCACCGATAGCGCGGTAGTGGTGGATGCCATTCAGAAGCGTCTGGGTAACTGATCGAAACAGGCTCATCCGGGCCCGGATTGACGAACAGCCTGCTCCCTGGAGCAGGCTTTTTTGTTTGACTGTCAGTAAGGCAATGAATGCGTTTAACTTTCAACAAATCTAGAGTAAGCGTAACCACCATGAATGACAAAGATACTTCCTTGAGAGGGCCCAACGACAATTGGCTGCAGCGTTGGGAAGAGCAGAATATCGGTTGGCATCACGAGGAGTTCAATCCTCACCTGCTGAACCACTGGTCTGCGCTGAATGTGGCGGATGGCGCCCTGGTGCTGGCGCCGCTTTGCGGCAAAAGCCGGGACATGGTCTGGCTGGCAGAGAAAGATTATCGTATCCGTGGCATTGAACTCAGCCCCCTCGCGGTGGAGACTTTCTTCGTCGAACAGGAGCTGCAGCCGGAGCGCGAGACAGTGAACGGTTTCGAGCGCTGGAGCGCGGGTCCCTACGAGATCTTCTGCGGCGACATCTTCGACCTGGAACAGCTGGATAACAGCCAGGTAAATGCGGTCTATGACCGGGCCTCCCTGGTGGCATTGAATCCGGTACAGCGCAGGCAATATGTGCAATTGCTGAAGCGCCTGCTGCCGGAGCGATGTCCGGTGCTGCTGGTAGCCATGGACTATCCGCAGCATGAGATGTCCGGCCCGCCCTATAGTGTCGATGAGACTGAGGTGCGAAGTCTGTTTCGTTCCGCTTATACGATCAGCATGCTGGATTCGCTGGACCTGCTGAGTGAGTCGGAGCGCTATCGGGAACAGGGTTTGAGCCGGCTCTACGAGCGGATCTACCAGTTGCAGCCAGTCGTCGCGGAATAAGCTGGAAATCGAACCTGTCAGTCAGCCTGTGAGCGTCGCTCTGAGGCGGATTATCGACTCAATCAATAGCTGGTCTTGTCCTTGTCTTGCTGCCATTGACGAAACAGTTCCAGTGCTTCGCTACGCATCTCCCGGCGTATCTTGAGGCCGCTGTTCTGGATGGGGTTTTGCAGGGCCTGGCTGATCTTTTTGTCATTGAAACCGATGGCTGCGGCATCCTCGGCATCCGCGGCGAATACAACTTCCCTGATTCTGCTCCAATGGATCGCAGCCAGGCACATGGGGCAGGGTTCGCAGCTGGAGTAGAGGGTTGCATCCGTCAGATGGAATCGGCGCAGCCGATGACAGGCGTCACGGATCGCCAGGATCTCGGCATGGGCCGTCGGATCGTTCCTCGCCACGACCTGATTCCAGCCGCGTCCCACAATTTTATTCTCAATCACCACCACCGCGCCAAACGGGCCGCCATCCCGCTGTTCCAAGCCCCGCCGCGCCAGGTCCAGGGCTTGTTGCATGAAGTATCCATCGCCATGCGGCTGGTCGGTGTCTGTGCTGCTCATTCCCATCGGAAGGTCCTTGCGCCGAGAAAAATAAACACCAGGCTGAAGCCGGCAAGCACCAACAGTTGCGGCGTGACATCCAGCAGGCCGGCGCCTTCGATCATCACCGCCCTGGCGGCGCTCACCATATGGGTGAGTGGCAGCAGCAGTGCGAGCTGTTGTACCAGGGGGTGAGACCCCTCGAGTGAAAACCAGACCCCGGAGAGCAGCATCATCGGCCAGCTGATCAGGTTGAGCACGCCGTTGGCCGCCTCTTCGCTGCTCAATCGCGCCGCAATCAGCAGGCCGACGCTGATCAGGCTGAGTGCGCCAAGAAACAGGATCAGCAGTAACAGCCAGTAGGAGCCAAACATCTGAAAACCCACCAGCAGATGGGTGCCCGTATAGACGAAGATTGTTACGCTTAAGATCATCAGCATGCGGGAGGCGATCTGTGCGGAGAGAAACTCGAAAGCGGTCAGTGGAGAGGCGCGCAGGCGTTTCAGGACACCGTTTTTCCGGTAGCGCACGATCACATAGCCGACGCCGAACAGGGCGCTGAACGTGATGTTCATCCCCAGCACGCCGGGGATGACCCAATCCACATAGCGGATCTCACGGCCGCTGAGAGACTGTTTTTGCAGCTTGTAGCCCTGCAGGAGCTGTTCGAGGATATAACCGTTGGCGGATGTGCTGTTGACCCAGAAGCGCCGCTGATCGATGTCCAGCAGCAGATCGATCTGATGTCGGTCAACCTTGGTGATCTCCGCTTCCAGTTCGGTGACCGGGATGAACTGGATATGTTGCAGGGACAGAAACGCGGAATATTCCGGATTTTTCCCGGTGTCGCCATGCACCGCCACTTTGAACAGGTCACGCTCGCCGGTGGCGAAGGCGAAGGCGAAACCAATCACGATCAGCACCGGCATGATGAAGTTCCAGCCCAGGGCGGTGCGATCCCGCAGAAATTCAAGATTGCGGGCATTGAACGCGGCAAGGAAACGTCGGCTGGACATATCAGGGCGCCCCTAGGATCGCAATTGATGGCCGGTCAACTCTAGAAACAGATCTTCCAGGGTTGGGGAGCGAACTTCAAGCTGACTCAACGAAACACCCTGGGCAATGAGATGTGCAATGCTGGCGTTGAGATCTCTGGAGAGAATTTCGACGCGTTGTTCCTGGGCCAGCAGCGTGGCGCCGGAATCTGCGGTGAAATCATCCGGCAGACTCGTTTTCGGCAGGGTGATCACCGAGTTTTTAAAGTGTTCCGCCAGCAGGGTCTTGGGCGCACCTTGCGCGATGATCCTGCCATGATCCATGATAATGATCTCATCGCAGAGTTCATAGGCTTCCTCCATGTAGTGCGTGGTCAGCACCAGGGTTTTGTTTTCCGCCTTCGTTTTTCTGACCTGTTCCCATAGATTGTGCCGCGATTGAGGATCAAGTCCGGTGGTGGGTTCATCCAGGAAGATGACTTCCGGATCGTTGATCAACGCAATAGCCAGCAGCAGCCGCTGTTTCTGGCCCCCCGATATTTTTCGTGTGTCCCGCTCGAGAAACTCTTCCAGGGCGCAGGCCTCAATCAGTTCCTCCATCGGCTTGGTGTGTTCATAAAAGTGTTGAAACATACTCAGCACCTCCCTGACCTTGATGAACTCCTGCAGCGCGGTATGCTGAAACATGATCCCGGCCTCGTCGCGGAAACGCTTGCCGAGAGGGGCGTTTTTGTAACGGATTGAGCCGGAGGTGGGGGTTTTGATGCCCTCCAGCATCTCTACCGTGGTTGTCTTGCCGGCTCCATTGGGACCCAACAGGCCAAAACAGGTGCCGGGAGAGATGACAAAACTGACGCCATCGACCGCTTTGATGCCTGCGTAGTGTTTCCTGAGGTCAATCGCCTCAATCATGGCAATCCACTGTTACTGTCAGTCAATCAGGTGATAAGAATATGCTCGATTTCGGCCAGGTCTTCCGCCACGCCTTCGATCTGGATGATCTGCACTTCCGGTTCCAGGCCCACTTTACTGAATGCGTGAATGGAGCTCCAGTCTTCGTTGTTGACAGGATGCTCCGTCCCCATCAATGTCTGCAGGCGGCCGACGATCACCACATCCGCATAATCAGCCGGCCCTTCGTGGTTATAGTTCAGGTTTAAAAATTGTTTTGGCACGTTAATCAGAGATTCCGGGAAGTCCCATTCATGCAAGATGCGCTCCCCGATCTGCGGACTGAGCGCCTGGATGATCCGGTCCAGCTCCTCGGCATCGAGAATCAGTTCCGGCTGTTTTTCCGCCATCGTCAGAATTGGCAGGGCGCCGATATTGTGAATCAATCCGGCAAGCAGGGCCTGCTCCTTGTCCAGATGTCTGAGGCTTTGTGATAGTACGCGGCTGATGGCGGCCACCTGGACACTCTCTTCCCAGAGCATCCGGAAACGCTTGTCCAGCAGGTCACTGGTGGCCTGAAACATCTGTTGCATGATCAGACTGACCACCAGGCTCCGCACCAGTCGCGTGCCGAGCCTCGCCACCGCCATCTGCAGGTTATCGATCGGATTCCGGCCCCGATAGAGGGGGCTGTTCGCTACCTGCAGCAGACGGGCAGAGAGCGCTGCGTCGGTCGCGACGATGTCGGCAACCTGACCGGCGGTGGATTTATCACTCTCCACGGCATCGCGCACCCGCAATGCCACTTCCGGTAGTGTGGGAAGCGTCAGCCGACGTTCATCAATGGCATTGAAGAGGTCGTTGAGAAAGGCTTTTTCATCAATCATCTGCTGTATTCCGTTTGGTGATTTTAAATCTTCAGGCGAGTATGAGTGATGTAGCGACAGTCCTCATTTTATTCTGAAGCAAATTCGTACGGCAGCTTGGCGAGCGTGATCTGCGGTCCGTTGGCTCCAAGATACACAGCCTGGTTCTCGGCGCTATCGATCTCGATCACGGCCAGCAGGTCGTAGCCATTGCCGCTGGCCTGGGCATCGACCACTTTGCCAGTGCCCTGGCCGGAAGTGCTGCCTGCGGCGAACAGTTCATCACCGGGGAGCGGCGCGGCGTCGCATTCGACATGGGCCAGATACATGCGGCGTTTGAGCTTGCCCAGATACTGCATGCGCGCCACCACCTCCTGTCCGGTGTAACAGCCTTTGGTAAAGCTTACGCCATCGATGAGCTGCATATTGAGCATCTGCGGCACAAATGCCTCGATAGTTTCAGGAAAAACGCTGGGGATGCCTGCCCGGATCTCCTGCAGCGCCCAAAAGCTGCTGCTCATGCGCGTTGCCTTGCTCTCAAAATCTTCCCATAGCTTGATCAGATTCGTCGCCGGGCCAATGATTTCATAGCGTGGGGTCGGGCCGGGCATCCTGATTACAACCAGGTCATTGATTTCCATCGCACCATTCTGGCTGGCGGGAACGGTGGTGAATTGCGCCTTCAGCAGTGATTCCGCACATTCCCCCGTAAGGCCGAATCGGGCCAGTTGATCACTGGCATCGGTAATCGTCACTTTCGACCTCAGGACATACATCCGAAGTCTTTTCAACAGCGACGCGATATGCTCTTGAGGGGTCTGGAGGTAGTAGTCGCCTCCCAGGCGAAACACCCTGAAACTGGCCATCAAGCGCCCTTTCGCGGTGCACCAGCCGCTCAGATTGCTATGCTCGTCTGTGACCTCCCGCATGTCATTGGTCATCTGTCCCTGCAGGAACTGCAGGGCATCCTCACCTTCCACCTGAATCAGGCCGAAGTGAGAGAGGTCATTGAGTGCGCAGCCGACTTGCGGATCACTGTTTTCGTCGGGACGTGTTTGCAGAAATTCAGACCATTGGTTATTCATAACGGATTCAAGGCTTCTGGGTTTGCAGGGAAACAGTGCGTATCATACCTGAACAGAATATTCACGAAACTCCCCGATTTGGAAATCCAGATGAGCAAAATTTTGCCAGGTAGCCTGGTGCTTTACAAAATCCGTCCCGCCCGGGTCAGGCAGACGAATGACAAAATCGAGATTGAACTGGAGGGCGGCAAGACCAAGCGCGTGCGGGATAAGGATATTACCTTGCTGCACCCCGGCCCACTCAATAGTCTGAATGATCTGACGCCCCGTGGCGGGGAGGTGGAGGAGAACTGGGAACTGCTGGAAGGCAGCACCACCGAGATCCGGGAGTTGACTGAGCTGATCTACGGCGATTACACCCCTGCCACCGCCTGGGCTGCCTGGCAGCTGGTGGAGGAGGGCATCTACTTTGAGGGCGAGCCGGAAAGTATCACTCCCAGACCCGCAGCGGCAGTGAAAGAGGAGCAGGAGAGCCGCACCCGAAAAGCCCGGGAAGAGGAGGAGTGGAATGCTTTCATCAAAAGGGTGGAGCAGGGCAACATCCTCGAGGAAGATCACAAGCCGTTGGGTGAAGTCGAGATGCTGGCGCTGGGCAGGCGTGAGGGTAGCCGTATCCTGAATCTCCTGAATGTGCAGGAGACCCCGGTCAATGCCCATCGTCTGCTGGTGAAGACCGGCTATTGGTCACTGAATGAGAATCCCTACCCGCGTCGTCAAGGCATCAATGAACAGAGTCCGGACTATCCGGTGCCCGATCTGCCGCAGGAGCAGCGGCTCGATCTGACCCATCTGGCCGCGTATGCCATCGATGACGAGGATAACGAGGATCCGGATGATGCGGTGAGTCTGGATGGCGACCGCATCTGGGTGCATGTCGCCGATGTGGCTGCGCTGGTCGAACCGGGGAGTGAGATGGATCTGGATGCCCGCAGCCGGGGCAGCAACCTCTATCTGCCGGAGCGGGTCATCCCGATGCTGCCCCAGCAGGTAACCGAGCGCCTGGGGCTGGGTCTGGAGCCTGAGTCACCGGCGCTTTCCATCGTCTTCAGACTCTCCGAACAGGGTGAGATCAGTGATACGGAAGTCCATCTGACCCGCCTGCAGGTACAGCGTATCAGCTATGCGCAGGCGGACCTTCGCATGCATGAGGCGCCGTTTACTGAATTGTTGCGCAAGAGCAGAATCTATCAGGAACGCCGCAGGGCTGCGGGGGCCGCCTTTATTCAGCTGCCGGAAGTGAAGATTCGGGTAAAACATGGGCAGGTGGAGATTCATCCGCTGCCTGCCCTGGACAGCCGGGAGATGGTGACCAACCTGATGCTGATGGCGGGGGAAGCGACGGCCCGGTATTGCCTGGAGAGGGAAATCCCGGTGCCCTTTGCGAGCCAGGCGCCACCCAGTGAACCCGCCGCGCCGGAGGGTATGGCGGCGATGTATGCCTATGTCAGAAAGTTCAAGCCGACCCAGGTGAAGACTCAACCCGAACTGCATGCGGGTCTGGGGATCGAGACCTACACGCGGGTCACCAGTCCGTTGCGCCGTTATTCGGATCTTCTCACCCATCAGCAACTACGGGCGCACCTGCAGAACAGGGAGGTGATGGATATCCATACCTTGTCCGAGCGGCTCAGCCAGGGGGAGATGGGCAGCATGGCGATCAGAAAGACCGAAAGATTGTCTAACAACCATTGGCGCCTGGTCTTCCTGCGGGATCATCCCGACTGGCAGGGGGAGGCGGTCGTGGTGGCAAGAGAGGGTGAACGCACAACCGTGATCATTCCCGCCCTGGGGATGGATGCCAGGGTGCGAATCAAAAGCGCACCTGAACTGAATGACAGCGTGCAGCTGAAACCCAGGGAGGTGGACCTGCCTGATCTGGCCTGTTATTTCAGAGTCCTTTGAGGAGCTTGGAATGAAGATTTCTGCATCACTGCTGTTGAGTTCACTGCTGGTTGGCTGCAGCCAGACCGGCCTGGTGAACAAAGACCCTGCCACTTACTGGACTCTGCCACCCGTGGGGACCACTGTTGAGTTGCATGAAACACTGACCGTGCCCGGTGGCCACACACGGGTGTTTTTGCAGCGCGGGAAGGTAGTTTCGAAACAGGGCTTCGACCGCTATGTGCCGAGTTGCAACTTCGAGATCAGAACACTTTCGGAACAGAGCCGGGAGATCAGACCGGAATCCTTCCTGGTCACCCGGGTGCAACGGGAAACTGCGGAGGTGGTGCAGCAGGACTACCCGGTGATGCTGGCCGGCCTGAATCATGCCGGTATGGATGACGGGCTGCCAATGATCGTGCAAAGCGTGCATCTGTGGATCAGCACCGACCTGCAGCCTGACATAATGCGCTTGACCTGCCGGGGCGCGTTTGACGATCCCTCAGCGGTGGAGCCGCCTTCGATCGAGCAGATGAGGAAGGCTCTTGGAAATTATGCGTCTCTGAAATTACCGGAATAGCCAGCTATTTGTAGTCATTTAAACTATTGCCAGAATCCAAACGGCTGTTGCATGTGATTGCCGCTATCTGAAGCAGCCCCGCAAGACAGGGCGTGAATACATCCATGTAACCTCGACTGCGGCATCCCAGTCGCAGACGGTCTTGCAGGACTGATCCAGATATCTGCAACGCTAAGCCTAAAAAGAAAAAACTCCTGCACGGGTTACCCGTGCAGGAGTCAGCGTATCTCCTTGACAGTCCTGTTGCTATCCCTGGTGCAAGGGACTTCCTGTCGTCTTATTCAAGGGTATGGTTTTATCGTCTGCCTCTGCGAGGTCTGGATGTCACCGCGACGTCCTGCGTGACCGTGTTGGTCGCATTCAGATCATCCGCCACCGTCAGGGATACCGCATAGGTGCCGGCGACTGCATAGGTGTGGCTCACATTGGCACCCGTGGCCGTAGCGCCATCCCCGAAGTTCCAGGCATAGCTGACAATGGTCCCGTCGACATCACTCGAAGAGGAACCGTCGAAGCTGCAGGCCAGGTTGGTGCACTGGAAAGTGAAGCTGGCTACTGGGATCTGATTGACCGTGGTGGCAACGGTGACGATCTGCTGGATGGTTCCCGTAGCGCCCAAGTCATCAGTCACGGTCAGGATCACGGTGTAGCTGCCATCCGCTGCGTAGGTATGATTGGCGATTGATCCAGTTGCCGTGGCGCCGTCACCAAGATCCCAGGCATAGCTGACGATGTTGCCATCCACATCGCTGGAGGCTGAACCATCGAAGCTGCAGGCCAGTTCCGTGCACTGGAAGGTGAAGCTGGCGATTGGCGCCTGATTGACGAAGGCTCCCACCACTGACACTGTCTGCTGTACCGAAGCGGTGGCCCCGCCATCGTCGGTCACGGTCAGGGTTACGAGATAGGTGCCGTCAGCCCCATAGGTATAGGTGTGAATGGGTGAAGGTCCAGTGGCTGTAGCGCCATCACCGAAGTCCCAGAGGTAGCTGACAATGGCTCCGTCGATATCGCTCGAGGCGGAACCATCGAAATTACAGGTCAGATCCGTGCACTGGAAGGTGAAGCTGGCCGTCGGCACCAGGTTGCCAGCCGCCGCAACGGAGACAAACTGTTCTGCGATACCCGTGGCGCCGGTGTCATCCGTCACTGTCAGGGTCACCGTATAGGTGCCGTCTGCCGCATAGTTATGGCTGGCGCTGGCGCCGGTGGTGGTGGTGCCGTCACCGAAGTTCCACAGATAGCTGACAATGGTCCCGTCCACATCGCTCGAGGCGCTGCCATCGAAGCTACAGCTCAGTTCGGTACAGGCGAAGGTAAAGTTTGCTATGGGCGCCTGGTTGGGTATGGCTGCGACCGATATTGTCTTATCGATAGTGGCTGTCGCACCGGCATCGTCGGTCACGATCAGGCTGACAGTGTAACCGCCGTCAAGTGCGTAAGTATGCAGGATCGATTGTCCTGTAGCGACAGTCCCGTCACCCAGGGCCCAGTCATAGCTGACGATATTGCCGTCCGAGTCGCTTGACAGGGAAGCGTCGAAACTGCAGGTCAATTCAACACAGTCAATGCTGAAGTCAGCGGTCGGAGGGACATTGGCGGGCGCGCCGCTGTTGATCCAATCGACACTGGCCATGACATGGGGTTCGGCCATACCGGTAGCGAGCCAGGCGTCGAGAAAATCCTTACCAGTGGTGTTGAGCTGTGGGTTGTTGGTCTCATTGGCCAGATAGAGGAACTGCACATACTCCCAACTGGTGGGTTGATACATCAGACGCACGGTGGCGGTGGCCGCACCGGCCGGTACATTGAGATTGAGTTCGTCCCAGTAATTGTATTCGCCGCCTGGGCCTGGATTGCCGTACTGGTTCTCGGGCACCGGCAGGGCATTGCGTTTCTTCGCCTCGTCGTAGCTGTAGCCGTAACCCGGGATACGGGTGTCGGACATCACGACATTGTTGAGCACGAAGTGGAAGCTGTGTTTCTGGGTGCCTGGGGCTGTTGCAGCCAGGTCAGCCAGGGTGGTTTTCGGTGTGCCGGTAATCCGATCAAAGTCGATGATCAGAGGGCCGTATTTCTGTAGATTCAGATCGACCAGTTGCTTGGACCACTCCTGGGTGAAGCCACCGTGTACCTCATAGATACGGGTGTTCGGATCGTGCAGGTCGAGCAGGGTACGCACGCTGTCGTTGAGGCCGTCACCATCCAGGTCCATCTCGGTTTGCAGGTCACCATAGGCGCCATCCTCCTGGATGAGCACACCGTTGGCATCGAACCACTGGATGTTGAGCCACATGCGGCGTCCTTCAGGATAACCGGAGATCAGCTTGTGAGTGGTGGTGTTGATTACTTTGACGGTATTGCCGGTAACGCTGACTGAAGCAGCGACATCCAGATTGGAACGGGCGCGCAGCGCGCCGTCATTCATACCGGCAATTTCAGCTGCAGTGAGGCCGCCGAATTTCAGCAAGCCGCGAGCATCCATCCACTGCATCGCCTCGGGCATCCAGTAGTTGCCGCCGGTCAGATCATGCTTGGGCAGGTCTTTTCGTACCGGCGGGGCGTTGCGTCCTGCGGGCGGACGACCAGCGCCTTTGCCGGTCACTGGGGGCAGGTGGCAGGTCTGACAGGTAAAGTAACGGGGTGTGCCATCGATGTAGTTACCGGTGGGGGCATTGGATGCCATGGCGGCGTCATAGGCGCGCTTGAGGGCGCCGGTCTGCAGATCGGCCGGCAGGTTCGGGTAGTCGGAGACCAGGGTATTGCCGAGCCGGGTTGCCTTGTGTTCGCTGTAGGTGCGTTCTACCACACCATATTGATAAGGACGGTATTTGAAGGCCACCTGGTCACCCAATGCCACATTAAATCCACCGTTGTAGTTGAGGTCGATTTGCGCGCCGTTATTGTGCGCCAGATCGCCGGTGACCGGGTTGGAGACGTCGTGACAAGTGCCGCAGAGTTCGGGTGAACGATGAAAGTCGGACTGTAGTGCCTGGTGGGCACCTGCTGGAGGTCTGGCGTCGGCATAGGGACCCAGCTTGGTGGCATTGCTGTCCATCACCACATACTCACCGCTACCATAGTTGCCTTCCACCGGGTTGCCACCCTCGTCAGCGTCGTTGGCGACAAAGGGGTCGAACTGGACTCCCTGGTGCTCTGAATCATCCGGATTGGCTAAACGGTGGCAGTGGTCGCACTGTACGCCATTACGATCCGTGATCTCGTTGAGTCCTGATCCGTCGGTGGGAGTGGAGCGGCCATCCAGCCAGCCTGCGGCATTGTGGCAGCGAATACACAGGTCTCCCGCGCCATCGAAGTCCTGCTCCGCAATTGCCACTGTGGCCCAGAAGATGGGGTCACGACCGGCATGGGCCATCATGCTGCCCTGCCAGTTATGCAGGGGCTCTACATTCTGATCATAGTTGCCATGGCAGTTTGCACACACACTGACTTCGTCGAGTGGGGTGATATTGTCTTCCGGCTGGGTGCCCGGCATTTTGATCTGATTGGGTACGATGTTCGCGCTCCAGGCGGGGCTGAGTGCGAAGATGGATAATATCAGGAGTATACGGATCATCCCTTTTCTGAGCTATTGGCATTCGTTCCTCCGGTGATGTTATATAGGTTGAATTATTTTTCAGCATATTGCGCTGTTTAAACATTCAAATTTACTTATGTTTCAGTGTGGATGTCTAAGCATTACTCATGCCAAATAAAAAAAGCTGAATAGAATCGGTACTTAAAAACAACTCCTAAGGGAATTCGTGAATGACAGGCCTGGCAGGAGAATGTCAGGTGTCATGACAGAAAGTCTGACAAAAATGTCAGCATTGTCAGGTATAATGAGCATACAGATTCCTGTTTCGAATAATAATAGCGATTCCCCATAGGAAATACGCAGCACGCGACGGACCGCATAACCGCGTTTGACGAGGGGAGTCACATACCAGGCGTCACTCGAAGCATTCCCTGTTTTCATGAGTGACTGAGGCCTGGCGGAGGAGTGGCGAAATATGAAAAAGCACATCGAACTGGACCATTTCGTGGATACCCATGATCGTCCTTTTGTGGTGATCGGGCGTGACTTCACGGTGGTTTCGGTGAATAAGGCCTACGAAAAGGCCTTCCAGGTCAGACGTGAGGATCTGGAAGGTAAAAAGTGCCACGAGATACTGCATCATCACGACCGGCCCTGTTTCGAGATGGGCGAGGAGTGCCCGTACGCGCAGTGTTATATGACCGAGCAGCCCTGCAGCTGCCTGCATACGCACTACGACCAGCAAGGCCGAACCCGCTGGGTGCGCATCAACCTCTATCCGCTGCGGGCAGATGATGGCAGCATCTATGTCGGTGAAATGATGGAGGAGATTGCGGCCCGTGACGAGACCGACCAGGATACTGATGAGCGGCCCGTGGGGACTTCCAAGGCTTTCCTGCGCACCATCGAACAGCTCGAGCAGGCGGCAAAAAGTGATGCGCCGGTACTGCTGATCGGTGAAACAGGCACCGGCAAGGAATTGGCCGCGAGCTTCATCCATCGCTACTCGCAACGCCATGAGCATCCCTATATCGCCCTCGACTGTACCGTGGTAACAGAGTCCCTGTTCGAGAGCGAGGTGTTCGGGCACGAACGGGGCGCCTTTACCGGCAGCGCGGGCGCCAAGGAAGGACTCTTTGAAGTCGCCGATGGCGGCACTTTGTTCATTGATGAAATTGGCGAGGCGACACTCAATATGCAATCCAAGTTGCTGCGGGTCCTGGAACTCGGTGAGTTCCGGCGCGTCGGCGGCAACAAGACCCTGGCCGCCAATGCCCGTATCGTCTGCGCTACCAACCGGCTGTTGTGGGAGCGGGTGAAGAGCGGGGATTTCCGCGAGGACCTGTATTACCGGATTGCCTGTTTCTGCATCAGGATTCCGTCCCTGCGGGAGCGCCTGGATGACATCCCCGTGCTGTGCGAGGAGATTCTGAAACGCATGTCGTACAAGACGGGGCGTCGCTACCTGCTCTCAGATGAGGCGCTCCACTATCTCTCTACTTATAACTACCCTGGCAATGTCCGGGAGCTACGCAATATCCTTCAAGTTGCGGTGGCGCATAGTGGCGACAGCCCGGGAGGTTTGATCACCGGGGATGAGATCAAACAGTATCTGCGCATGCGTGATGAACTCGAGTCGCAACAGGTGACCGGCGAGGTCTGTGAACTGCAACCCTCTGCCGGGGCGGAGAAGAGTGCTGCTGCCCTGGAGCCGGATTCAGCGTCGACCGTATTGCCGGCATTCAAACGAGTCAACAGGACCGATCCCGGTCGGCCGGCAAGGGAACTTCCCAGCCTCAAGAATGTGGAGGCCCAGCATATTGCGGATCTGCTGCGTTTCTACAGAGGTAATCGACGAAAAGTCGCTGAAGCCATGGGGGTCAGTGAACGTACCCTTTACCGTAAGCTCAAGCGTTATGAGTTGAGCGACATGCGCTGATCAAAAATATTTTGCCAGACTGACCTCAAAATAATCGTCTGCACTGAACGCATACAATGGATCATCCTCCGGGACATCGATCCAGAACCTTGCCTGTGCCGAGATCTTCCAGGATGATCCCAGGCGGCGGCTGGTCTCCAGATTGAACATCATGGCGCTGGAATCCAGATCCTTGATGATGCCGGTGAGCAGTTCGCTGCTCTGCGCATCATTTGCCGTCAGGCGCAGGCCAATAAACAAATCGTTCTCGAAGGGCGCCGGCGCTTCATCACCACGATCGTCGTACAGGTATTCGGCAAGCAGCCCAAGATCCATGTCCGTTTCGGCAATCCCCACCCTGGTGTATTCGAAACCGCCGGTGGCGGCGTTGTAGGGTTCATCCAGCCCGCTGCGATGGATGGCCTCCAGTTTCCACAGCCAGTCGCCCTTGGTGGCCTGCAGATCCAGGCTGGTCTGGTGGATGATCTCGTAGTGAGGCGCCAACACGATTTCACCGGCAGCATTCAGTGCGGGGATCAAATCGGGATCGCGGCTGGTGCCGTTGAAATGGGCAAGACCCAGGTCCCAGTCGCCCATGGAGTGGGACCAGCGGATGGCAAAATCCAGGCGCCGCTCCTCGCGGTCGGATGCATAGCTGGTCAGGTCGGTGTCGACCCTGGGGTGGCTGCGCAACCGGCCTTCCTCGCCGGGAAAGGTGCGTTCCCGAAAGCCGGGCAGGGCGTAGAAGTCGAGGATGCCCCAGTCCTTTTCCAAAGAGAACTTGAGCAGGGGTTGCCCCAGCTTCTGTTCACCGTCCGGATTCTCCACCAGATCGGTCTGGTTGATGATGTCCACCAGGTGCAAGGCCTCGGTGACGCCCCAGAAGACCTTGCCGATGCCGGCCCGCACCTCCCAGCGGTTGCCTGCATAGATCCACAACAGTTCCCGGATATCGGCGTGGGAGCGCTCTTCATCCTGAGAGTCCCAGCGCAGGAACGGGGTGAAGGTCAGACTCTGCCGGCCGTCGTCCCAGTTGTGGTAATACTCGGGCGCAAGCGCAAGGGAGATCGTCTGGTCGGTCTGTTGCGCGTCCAATGCCTCCTGGGTGAAGGCGCGAATCTGTCCTTCAATGGAGCCGGACCACTCTCCTGAGGCGGCCAGGCCAGGGCCCAGCAGGGCCAGACAGAGAAGGCGGCTGCGCAGCATCATTTGGCTCGTTTCAGGCTGTTCTTGCTGAAGTCGTCATCCTCCAGTCCGCTGCGGAATTCATACTGCTCCCAGGTCAGCAAGGTGCTCTTGCCGGTCTGATGGTTCTCCATGAACATCTCATCCGCCCGCCAGTACCGGTCCAGATACGGCTTGGTAGTTGCGAAACACCAGGGTCTTGAGCAGGGATTGCTTGCGGTCGTAATACTCGATCTGCAGCGGGATATACCGCTCCTGGTCGATCCAGACCCGCTGATAACTGTAACCGGAGTTGGGGTCTACCGGGTTGCGTTCGATGAGGAAGACCGCTCTGTCATTCAGCTGGTCATCCTGGATGTGTTTATAAGTGTATTTCTCGATCTCCTGGGAGGAGAGGTCCTCATAGGCGAATTCACTGCCCATGAAGGGGCCGGATTTGTTCTTTGAGGCGATGCGCTTGACCCGCTTCAAGGCTGGCAGATAGAGCCATTGATCATCGGAACCGGTTTTGTGCGAGTAGCTGAGCAGGGCGGTGCCTTTCACGTCCTTGGGCTGATCGAAAACGATCAGGGTCTTATCCCCGTCATCCGTCATCTCCAGGGACTGGTTGTGCATATGCCGCAGGCTCTCCTCGCCGTGCTTGTTGCGCAGCAGCATGGTCATGGTGGACTTCACGTCGTGCCAGCCGGTATCCCGACGGTCTACTTCGACGGCAATCTCCAGACCGCGTTCCTCCGGGGTGACGGCCTGGGCCAGCATCGGCAAGCAGAGTACGAGGGGCAGTGTCAGACTTCGCATCATGTTTTTTTACCTCCGAAAAGCATCAACAGCGGGGGCAGGAAGAGGAAGTCGGCCAGCAGCGCAAAGCCGATGGTGATGGCCGTCAGCAGACCCATGCCCGCGTTGAGTTGAAAATGTGAGAAGGCGAGTATACCGAATCCGATGATCAGCACCAGTGAGGTTACCCACAATGCGGTGCCCACCGTGGAGAACGCGTAGCGCACCGCATCCTCCGCATCCATGCCTTTCTCGCGGCGTGCGCGCAGAAACTTGCTGAGAAAATGCACCGTATCATCCACCACTATACCCAGGGTCATGCCACTGACCACCGAGAGAGCGAGTCCCACTTCTCCCACCAGCAGTCCCCAGAGGCCAAAGGCCATGCCGATCGGCACCAGATTGGGCAGCAGGCTCAGAGCGCCGATCCTCAGGGTGCGCAAGGCAAAGATCAGGATGAATGAGATCACTACCAGGGCTACCGTGGTGCCCTTGAGCATCGCCTTGATATTACGCTCGCCGATATGCGCGAACATCACCGAGGGACTGGCCCCCTCGATCCGCATCTGTGGCGCATGTTCATGCAGCCAGGCCTGGGCCTGCTCCTCCAGGGCCAGCATCTGCTTGGTGGAGACGTTCTCCAGGGTGACTGTAAAGCGGGTGGCCGATTTCTTCACATTGATCTGGTTGTTCAGGTCCAGTCCGAAGGGCAGGGAGAACTCGTACAGCAACAGATATTGAGCCGACAGATTGCGCTGATCCGGCAGCCGGTACCAGGCGTCGTCATCCCCGTGCATGTTGCGGTTCAGCCGTTTCATGATGTCGGTGATGCTGTTGACATGCAGCACATAAGGCTGCTGCCGGTACCACTGGGCGAACGCCTCCACCTGTTGCAGGAATTCAGGATCACTCACCCCGCCGGGCTCGCCGGCATTCAGCGAGTATTCAATCAGATAGATGCCGGTCAGATTCTGGGTGGTGAAGTCGGTGGCGTTGCGAAAGGCATTGGTCTGGTCGAAATATTCCACAAACCGGTCATCCAGCCGGTTGCTCGGGATCTGGGCGATGAGGAACAGGATAAAGGCCCCCATTACCCAGATCAGACGCCGCTTATAGCGGATCACGAACTCTGCCATGCGGATCATGGCGAGGCTGCCCCGGGTATCTCCGCGCAAAGCCTTCACGGGCAGGATCATCATGCTTGCCGGCAGAAAGGTGATCGAAAAGAAAAACGCCAGCCAGACCCCGATTGCCGCCATGTTGCCCAGATCACGGAAAGGCGGGGCCTCACTGAAATTCAGACTGAGAAAACCGATTGCCGTGGTCAGGGTGGTGAGGAACACGGGCTGCAGATTGATGCGCAGGCTTTCCAGCATTGCCTCTCTTTTGGTCAGCCCTTCCCGCATGCCATGCAGGAAGTTGACCAGGATGTGCACGCAATCGGCGATAGCCAGGGTCATGATGACGATCGGCACCGTGGTGGTGGGGGGGACATCCGGATCCCCAGCCAGCCGGTGATGCCCATGGTGCCGATGATCATCAGAATGATGATGATCAGCGTTGAGAGGGTGCCCGGGATGGAGCGCAGCATCAGCACCAGACTGATGATCACCGCCAGAAACATCGCCGGGTAGAGGGTCTGCATATCCCCCAGAGAGGCGGTCGGAAAGGCATTGTTCATCATGATCATGCCGGTCAGATAGATCTTGATCTGCGGGTGGGCGGCTTCGATCTGGTCTGCCAGCTTGCGCGCGGCCTCCGCGACTTCCGGCACCTCGCTGAGCTTTTTCCCCGGCAGCTGGATAGTGACATTCACGCCGGTGACATGGGCGCTGGGGGAGATCAAGCGATTCACCAGCAGGGGGTCAGTGACTGCGATCTGCTGTTTCTCCTGCAGTTCCGCAGCGGACAGGGCGTGGGGGTCGAGCACCAGGTCTTCCACCACCAGATCGTCGCCCTCGGCATAGGTGTACTGAAAATTGGTGATCGAGTCGACCCGCAGAGAGTAGGGCAGCTGCCAGGCCTCCTGGGTCAGTTCCTGCACCGCTGTAAGGGTTTCCTGGGTGAATACCTGTGCACTCCGGGGGGCCAGGACGAATAGCACATTGTCATTCTTGGAGTAGGTGTTCTGCAGTTGCTCGAATGCGGTGAGTTGCGGGTTCGCTTCGCTGAAAAACATCCGATAGTCGTTACTGAACGCCAGACGCTGCAGGCCGGTGCCCAGGGCTGCAGTGATCAGCACTGACAGCAGGATGACCAGATATTTCCAGTCCAGCACAAATTTAAAGAAACGATCTTTCATAAGAAAAAACCTGATAAGTTATTATGATTTTCTAATTAGCTATGCCCGGCTGGATAAGCTGTCGAGGTAGCTGAGCACACTATTTCCACAGTGAACCAAAGCTTCCCGGCTCTGGGCGTTTTTGGCAATACTCATACAGCCTTCCAGGGCTGCGACAATAAACAGCGCGGTATCGGCAGGATCGATATCTTCGCGTATCGAGCCTGTTTGCTGCCCCTCGATGAGGGTGGCGGTGATGCTTTTCAGCCAGGCCTGGTAGAGGCTGTCAATGCGCTGGCGGAAACCCTCGTCGATGGGCGACATCTCCTGCGCCAGGTTGTTCAACGGGCAGCCGAGCTGAATCTCCATGTCATCGAGTTTTTCACCAGCCTGACGGAGGGTCTGTTTCAAGCGCTCGATGGGAGGCAGGGTCCTGTCGCTCAATGGATCGATCCAGGTGGCGATCAGGTAAGGCTGTATCCACTCATCCAGCACGGCATAACCCAGCTCCTGTTTACTCCTGAAATAGTGATAGAGCGCTCCCTTGGTGAGCCCTGTCTTACTCAGGATGGCGCTCAGGCTGGCCGCCTGAAACCCCTGCAGATGGATCTCCGTATACGCGGCTTTCAGCAGTTCACGCCGAGTCTTGTCCATGTCGCGTTTTTTAGCTGGGTTTATGCAAAAGAAACATACCGACCAGTATGTATGGCGTTTTTTTCACTGTCAACATACAGGCTTTTACAGCAACACTGATTCTGTATGATGACCTGCTATGAATTACTCCCTATACTTGGCTAATCTTTAGACCCATGCAAATTAATCAGCCTAAAGCGAACAGGAGAGTTGAATGTCTTTGTCTGATCAGACGACCAGTTCAAACACCGATGAACTTGGTGTTTCCGCCAAGGAATTTCTAGCCTACTGCAATGCCGAGCGTGAGCGGAGACTCAATTCAGGTGAAGCGTTCGACCAGCAGGCTTTTGACGAGGCGGTGGAGATCGTGCTGCGTAAACTCCGCGCTCTGGCCGAGGAGGGCTGGTCATGATTATTCACCGCATCAAGGCAAAGAATGTACTCAAATACACCAGCCTGGATCTGAAGGACCTGCCTGAGCGCGGCCTGATCGCGATCACCGGTCCCAATGAATCCGGTAAAAGCACGATCGGCGAGACGCTCTGTTTTGCGCTCTTTGGCCGTACCTTCTCCCTCGATTACGATGGTCTGGAAAAAGTCATCCACTGGGGTGAAACACACTGTTCGGTGGAGGTGGACTTCACCGCCAGCGATGGCAACAAATATACCCTGGATCGCTTTCTCGATGATTCAGGCAACCACAGCGCGCGGCTCATCAAACTGGGTGCGGCTAAGGATGAGGAGCCCCTGGCGCGGGGAGTGGAAAAAGTCGCGGACCTGGTTTACCAACTCATCGGCTATGAATTCGAGGAGTTCATTGAATCGTTCTATCTGGCGCAGCGGGAGATCACCACGCCGCATCCCCATAGCTATGCGGTGAAGACCATGGCCGGTCTGGTGACCCTTGAATACAGTGCGGCAGCCTTTCGCGATGAGGTGGAGGGGACTGCAGCCGCCATGCAAGAGACGCGCAAAGAGGCTGCCAATCTTGCTGCTCAGATCGAAGAGTTCGAACTGGATCCTGCCTGTCTGCCGGGTCTCGAAACCGAGCGCGCCGATTACACGGCCCGTCTGGGAGACACTAACCATCAATTGTCTGTGCTGGACCAGGCCTCCATCGAGTATCAGGATGCCCTGCCGAAGCGCGAAAGCGCGCTGCGGGCGCGGGGCACGGCCGGTTTTTTCCGCTTTGTGTTTCTACTGCTCGCGCTGCTCAGTGGCGGGGCCTGGGTGTTGCTGACCAAGCTGCCTGAGCATCAGTATGCGGTTGAGTTGAATAATCTGCTGGCCAGTGTCATCCCTGACTGGGGTCCAGGTATGGTTATCTGGCTGCTCTACGGCGCAGCGGGGTTGCTGCTGCCGTTCATTCTGTTCTGGGTGCGCCGCAGCAGTCAGAACAGTCAGTTGCAGCAGTTGGCTGAGGCAGGCCGGGAACTCTCCGCTACCCTGGATAGCCTGGAAACGGAACACTGCTGCTGCAGGCCGAAGCAGAGCAGGAGACGTCTGACGAGGCGGATCAAGAGCAGCAGGACTCAGCGACGCCTGAGGCAGCCACGGAGCCGTCTGTCGAAGCGGTCGATCGCGCCGCCCGCGAGCGGCTCAGTCAAAGGGTGGCGGATTTTCAGGCCGATTTTGCCGAAGTCAGGGAAGGAGTCGGCAAGGAGCAGAATCTGCTCAGGAAAGTCATCAGCCGGTTGCAGGAACGACTGGCTCAGCTGGACGGAGCGATCTCCCAGGAGCAGTCCAGGATCGAAAGAGTGGAGACTCTGGATTCCATGCAGCATGATCTGCTGGAGAAGAATGATGAACGCCAGCATTACATCGATCGTTGCGGACTCGCCGGAGAGTTGATACAGGGTGCGATGCGTGAGGTCTCATTTCAGTTCAACCAGAAGATACGCGGCCTGGTCAGCAAGACGCTGCCGCTGTTCACCGATAACCGCTATGAGCACCTGCAGATCGATGATGACCTCACGGTGCGCGCCTTTTCCAGTGAAAAACGCGACTTCATGGATCTGGAGGAGATCTCCAGCGGCACCCAGCGTCAGATCATGCTGGCGGTCAGACTGGCCCTCTCCCAGGAGTTGGTGGGACGTGCGGTGAAAGCGAATCAGTTCCTGTTTCTTGATGAACCATTCGCCTTCTTCGATCAGGCCCGGACCCGCAGTTCACTCACAGTGCTGCCGACGCTGAGTGAACAACTGAATCAGATATGGATCATCGGTCAGGAGTTTCCGGAAGACCTGGAATTTGACCGGCATATCAAATGTGGCCGGGAGTATCAGAGCATTCCTTCGCAAGGTGTCTGAAGGAGCGCTGAAAATGAGAGGAGAAAATAACCATGCGCCGACTATTTTTTCTCACCCCCGATGTGGATTCCTGTCAGGCCATCGTGAAAGAGTTGGAGGCCACCGGGGTACCTGAGCGCCATCTGCATGTGATCGCGAGTATCGCTCAGGCGCTGGATGATCTTCCGGAAGCAGGTATCCTGCAGAAGACGGAACTGGTGCATGGCCTTGAGATAGGCGCGGGCCTGGGCGGCACTGCCGGTATTCTGGGCGGGCTGCTGGCGATGACATTTCCCCCTGCCGGACTGGTGCTGGGTGGGGGCGCCCTGCTGGCGGGTGCGGCGGCGGGGGCCGGATTTGGCGCTGTGGTCACGGCGTTGCTCTCGAGTCACGAACACAATCACGACCTGGATCGTTTTCAACGCGCGATTGAGAGTGGCCAGATCCTGCTGATGGTGGATATTCCCAAAACCGATGTCGATGCCACCAAGGAGCTGATCCTGGGACATCATCCCGAGGCAAAGATCGGTGTCGCCAAGCTGCCAGGCTCCTGAGCATCATCCCGACAGGGGCAACAGGTTTTAATCCAACGCAGTTGTCCGCTTGTTATACCTGGTCACGGGATGACTACTCGAATGAACGGCGTCGCTAAGTCGGTGTTCGTATGATCGATCTGCCCGTCTCAAGCGCGCTTCCCGCACTTCGCCAGTACTTGAATGAGCGGCATCGCGCCGTTCTGACAGCCCCGCCGGGCTCCGGCAAAACTACCCTGGCGCCCCTTGAACTGCTCCGGGAATCCTGGTTAAGCAACAAAAAAATCATTCTCCTGGAACCCCGCCGCCTGGCGGCGCGGGCAGCGGCGGCGCGCATGGCTGAGCTGCTCGGTGAGCGGGTGGGCGAAACTGTCGGTTACCGGATCCGCATGGATAGCCAGGTCTCTGCCGCAACCCGCATCGAGGTGGTCACCGAAGGCATACTCACCCGGCGTCTGCAGCAGGACCCGGAGCTCAGCGGGGTGGGCCTGGTGATCTTCGATGAGTTTCACGAACGTTCGCTGCACGCGGATCTGGCTCTCGCCCTGACCCTGGATGTGATGGCGGGTCTGCGCGACGATCTGCGCCTGCTGGTGATGTCCGCCACGCTGGACAGTGAGGCCGTATCCAACCTGCTGGGCGGTGCACCGGTGATCAGCGCGACAGGCCGCAGTTACCCGGTGGAGGTCCACTATCTGGGCGATCCCCCCGCCGGACGCCGTTTGCCGGAGAGCGTGACAAGCGCCGTGCTCCAGATAGCGCGGCGGGAGCAGGGGGACCTGCTGGTGTTTCTGCCGGGGGTGGGTGAGATCCGCCAGGTGGCGGAGCGGCTCGGCGCGCATTACGGGAACACGCCTGACGGCCCGCGGATCTGTCCTCTGTATGGTGATTTAAGCAAGACCGCGCAGGACCAGGCGATTCTGCCGGACCCCAATGGCCGGCAGCGGGTGGTGCTGGCCACCTCCATTGCCGAGACCAGTCTCACCATCGAGGGTGTGACCACGGTGCTGGACAGCGGCTGGTCGAGGCTGCCGCGCTTTCTGCCCGGCATCGGCATGAGCCGGCTGGAGACGCTGCGGGTCTCCAGGGCGGCGGCGGATCAGCGCGCGGGGCGGGCGGGTCGTCTGGGACCGGGAAAGTGCTACCGGCTGTGGGGCGAGCAGCGCCAGGCGAGCCTGGCGGCGCAGCAGCCTGCAGAGATCCTGGAGGCCGACCTGGCAAGCCTGGTGCTGGATCTGCTGCAATGGGGGGTGGCTTCCCCTGCTGATCTGCAGTGGCTCGATCCCCCGCCCAAGGGCGCCTATGCCCAGGCCTGTGATCTGCTGCGTTCCCTGGGAGCACTCGATGCACAGGGTCGTCTGACAACCGTGGGCAAGGCCATGTCGAGGCTGCCCTTGCATCCCCGGCTGGCGCACATGCTGTTGCGCGCAGGGAATCCATCGGCCAGAAAGCAGGCCTGTGATCTTGCCGCACTGCTGAGTGAACGGGACATCCTGTTGCGGGGTAAACCTGGCTCAGGCAATGTGGATGTCGAGGTGCGATTGTCGCTGCTCGAAGAATGGCGCACTGGCGGCCGCCGTCAGAAAATACCGGGCGTGGATACGCAGGGTTGTCGGCGGGTGGATCAGGTGAGTCAGCAATATCAGCGCATACCTGCAGAAAATCCCATTGCCGGAGGAGGGGGATCTGCTCACGGTGCAGGGTCTGCTGGCGATGAGTTATCCGGACCGTATCGGCAGACAGACCCGGCATGGGCGTTTTCAACTCTCCTCCGGCAGAGGGGCCTGGATTGCAGAGGATGACACGCTGGCTGGCGCGGCTTTTATCGTCGTCGCCCAGTTGGATGCGGGCAAAACCGAAGGGCGCGTGCAACTGGCGGCTGCGATCAGTGAAGCGGAGTTGCGAGAGCTGCCCGACCTGCCATTGGAGACGGTTGATTCGGTAGTCTGGGACAAAGACAATCAGGCCGTGGCCGCGCAACGAGTGGAACGCTTGGGGGCGCTGCAGCTCGCCTCGAAACCGCTGCAGGATGCCGATCCCGCAGCGCTGACAGACGCCATGCTGCAGGGCATCCGGGAGATGGGTATTGACTGCCTGCCCTGGAGCAAGATCAGCCGGCTGTGGCGGAATCGCGCCATCTGCCTCGCCGCATGGCAGCCGGATGCCGGCTGGCCAGAGCTGACTGACAACTGGCTGATGGAGCATCTTGAGGAGTGGCTCGCGCCCTGGCTGGATGGGATCACCCGCAAATCCCATCTGCAGAAACTTGATCTGTTGCGCATCCTGCAGAGCCGGTTTTCCTGGGAGCAGCTCAGGCTGATGGAGGAAGCCGTCCCAACCCACCTGCAGGTGCCGAGTGGGTCCAAAAAACGCCTGGAGTATGAGCCGGGATCGATCCCGGTGCTGGCGGTGCGTCTGCAGGAGGTATTCGGCCTGACTGAGACCCCGCGGATCTGTCAGGGGCAGGTGCCGGTGGTGATGCATCTGCTGTCGCCGGCGTCGCGGCCGATTCAGGTGACTCAGGATCTGCATGGCTTCTGGGAGCGCACCTACAGCGAGGTGAAAAAGGAGCTGAAGGGGCGTTATCCCAAACACTACTGGCCGGATGATCCCTATCAGGCGGAGCCCACCGCCCGTGTAAAAAGACGCAGGCCCGGCTGAAAATCAACCCCAGAGGACACAGAGACTCACAGAGGAAAAGAGTGTTGAAAGGCGACCCGACTTTTTTCAAGGCCGGAGATGGCTGAATGAGGTCTGTGTTTCAGGAGTAATCAGAAAAGTTAAAGCGATCCAGTGACGCTTACTTCTTGTCCTTCAACAGATTCGCCAGATCCGCGAATGGGTTGTGGGTGGTGGTGCTCTGTTGCTTGCCGGTTGCGGCATCGCCATGTTCGGAGTCGATATAACGCGAGTGCTCGTTGTCGTGACAGTAGACGCACAACAACTCCCAGTTGCTGCCGTCGAGGGGATTGTTGTCGTGGTTATGATCCCGGTGGTGCACCGTCAGTTCACGCAGGTTGGCGCGGGTGAATTCACGGCTGCAACGCCCGCAGATCCAGGGATACAGCTTCAGCGCCCGCTCGCGATAACCCAGCTCGCGTTGCTCCCGGTCGCGCCGGGCCTGGGCGACGATGCGGTCAAGTTTGTCGGAGGAGGTTTCAGAGGCCATGGTATTTACGATCTGGTTGCTGTTGCTGAAACAGTCTGCTGCGCAAACCTGCCTCAGTCAAGTGTCTGCTTGTTCAGGGCTGTCAGGTGTGAAATCTCGGCCTCAATACGCTGCAATTCCTCGGCGGTGTTGATGTTCACAAACAACGCGGGAACGTCGGAAAAATCGACCCGGGCCAGCTTTCTGCTGTTGAACCAGCGGTGCACGGCCCTGCCACCCGCGTCGATATAGTCTGCCAGCGGCTTGCGTAATGACCGTTTGAGCAGGGCGAATACCGGATGCAGCCGATCGCCGTCATGGGCGCAACTGATCTCGGCATCTTTCTCCAGCATCGCATGACGCAGTCGCTGCAACAGATCTCCGGGCAGCCAGGGTCCGTCGCAGGGTACGCAAAGCAGGGTTTCGGAATCTGTCTGTTGCAGCGCCGCCAGCATGCCGGCCAGGGGGCCTGCGTAATCCGGAATCCGGTCGCTGATCACCGGATAGCCATAGGCCTGGTAGCGTTCGATATTGCGGTTGGCGTTGATCATGATCGAGTCTGTCTGGGGACGGAGGGCGTCAATCACATGTTCGATCAGGGGACGGCCATCGAGGATTAGCAGGCCTTTGTCCCTGCCAGCCATGCGGCTTGCCTGGCCACCAGCCAGAATGACCGCGGTGGTCGATTGTTCAGACAGCATGCTTGTCAGGTTTCCGTCAGAATCTTTTCCAGAAAGCGTTTCAGGGTGACTGGTTCGAAGGGTTTGTCGCAGATTGCCGAAACACCGGATTTCTGTACTGCGGCGAGGCGGCTCTGATTCGATTCACTGGTTACCATGAGGATGGGGATGCCGGGCTGGTTGCTGTTGGAGCGGATATAATCCACCAGCTCCTGACCATCCATTTCGGGCATATTGTAGTCGGATATCACCAGATCAAAGTAGTGCTCGTTGATCAGCTTTGCGCCTTCGACGCCGTTTTCGGCCTCACTGATGCGCTCCACACCCATGCCCTCCAGGATACGCCGCAGATGGTTGCGCGACATGCGGCTGTCATCCACCAGCAGCACCTGCAGTGATTCGGTGTCGATATCGTCCAGCTCCAGATCCGGGGCCTCCAGATAGTCCAGGGTCGATTGCAGAGCAATCAGCAGGTCGTCTTTACTGAAAGGTTTCGGCAGGATGGCGATGGCGCCGGCCTGACGGATCGGGTCCAGGTAGCGAAAACGGGTTTCACTGGAGATCAGGATGAAGGCGGTCTCCAGCAGAATGTCATCATCCCGCATGGCATGCAGCAGGTCGGTGCCGGTCATGTCCGGCAGATAGAGGGTGCTGATCACCAGATCGGGTGGGGTGCGCTGTATCTCCTGCAATGCCTGCTGGCCTTGGTCGTAGGTGTCGATGATGGAGATGCCGAGTTGCTGCAGATAGTTCAGAATAATATGCTGTTGCACATGCGAGGGTTCGACGAGAATAACGGAGAGCTCTTGGATATCCATCTGACTGCTGCAGGTTATGACAGTGAAACTTCAAATATAGCAGCCAACACCGGTGACGGGGAGCGCCATTTAACTGCGGCTTTTATCTCACCCCAACCCCCCGTAGAATTGCCCCTTTCTATCTGAGACAAGTAGGTGGCGTGTGAAACTGAGTGCAGCTGAATTCCGCGACTGGGAGCACAAGTCGGTGACCCTGATGGGGATGTCCGGAGTCGGCAAGACGCGCCTGTCGAATATTCTGCGTAACAGCGACTGGTTTCACTACTCCGGAGATTACCGCATCGGCACTCACTACCTGGATGAACCGATCCTCGACAGCATCAAGGAACAGGCGATGCAGCTGCCCCTGTTGCGGGATCTGCTGCGCTCCGACTCCATCTATATCCGCAACAATATCACCGTCGACCATCTGAAGCCGGTCTCCACCTTCATGGGGATGCTGGGTAATCCGGAGCTGGGCGGCATGTCGCTGAAGGAGTTCAAGCGGCGTCAGCATCTGCATCGCGATGCGGAGATAGCGGTGATGCATGATGTGCCCGCCTTCATCCGCAAGTCCCAGAGCATCTATGGCTATCAGCACTTCATCAACGATGTCGGGGGCAGCCTGTGCGAACTTGAAGAGCCTGGGGTCATCGAGTTGATCGCGGAACACACCCTGATCCTGTATATCCGCGCGACGGAACAGGATGAGGAGCGACTGATCAAGCGCGCCGTGACAGATCCCAAGCCGCTCTACTACCGCGAGGCATTCCTGGACGAACAGCTGGCGGACTATATGCGGGAGAACGATCTCTCTTATGTATCGCTGATCGATCCCCGGGATTTCGCCCGCTGGGTGTTCCCCCGGCTGTTTCGCTCCCGCATCCCGCGTTATGAGGTGATTGCCGCGGAACAGGGTTATACCGTATCCACCGACGAGTTGAGCCAGGTTGAGAATGAGCTGGATTTCCTCAATCTGCTGACCTGCGTCATCGACAGAGAGTCCTGATATGCCACTGGTTGCACATACCGAACTACCCAGCTTCAAACGTCTGCGGGCGGAGGGGCAGAATATCCTGACCCCGGAGCGGGCCACACATCAGGTGATCCGCGAGCTGCACGTGGGGCTGCTCAATATGATGCCGGATGCAGCCATCGAGGCCACCGAACGGCAGTTCTTCCGTCTGGTGGGGGAGGCCAACCCGATCGCCCAGTTCTTCGTTCACCCCTTCACTTTGAAAGAGCTGCCCCGGGGTGAGAAGGCGCAGGCCCACATCGATGCCTATTATGAAACCTTCGAGCAGATCAAGCAGGATGGTCTGGATGCATTGATCATCACCGGGGCCAATGTGACCCATCCGGATCTCTCTCAGGAGGCGTTCTGGGAGCCGCTGATAGAGGTGGTGGACTGGGCCTACGAGAATGTCACCTCGGTGCTCTGCTCCTGTCTCGCCACCCATGCGGTGATGCAGTTTCACAACGGCCAGGCCCGCACTGCCAGAGGTGGCGACAAGCTCTGGGGGGTGTTCAGTCACAGCGTGATGGATCGCAGCCATCCCCTGGTGAACGACGTCAACACCCTGTTCGATGTGCCGCACTCCCGCTACAACCAGATTACCCGTGAGCAGTTCGATCGTTCAGGGGTCAAGGTGCTGGCGGAGAGCGAGGCGGCCGGTGTGCATCTGGCGGTCAGCCAGGATGGGCTGCGGGTGGTCTATTTTCAGGGCCATCCGGAATACGACACCATCAGCCTGTTGAAGGAGTACAAGCGGGAGGTGATGCTCTATGCGGCGGGCAAGCGCAGGGACTATCCGCCTTTTCCGGATAACTACTTTTCCCTGCGGGATCGAGGCGGTCCTGAATGAGTATCGCGACAGGCTGGAAACCTCACTCAAGGCGTACAGCGAATTGCCGGAATTTCCCGAGGACCTGATCATCCCGACCCTGCACAACACCTGGCACGATACCGCCGAGGCGGTGATCGGCAACTGGATCGGGCTGGTCTATCAGGTTACCAACAAAGTCCGCAAGCTTCCTTTCATGGAAGGCGTCGATCCGGATAATCCGTTGAACCTGTATGTTTGACGCCATCCTGCTGGATATGGACGGGGTCCTCTATCACGGGGACCGTCCATTACCAGGCGCAGTCGAATTCCTGCAACGCATCCAGCACCGTCCGCATCTATTCATTACCAACAATCCGATCCTGCCGCCCGCCGAGGTGGCGGACAAACTGGCGCGCATGGGCCTGCCGCAACCCGGACCGGAGCAGATCATTACCTCCGCCCAGGCCACCGCGCGTTGGCTGGATAAACAGAAACCGGGGTTCCGTTACTATGCGGTGGGCGCCGCCGGGCTGCATCAGGCCCTCAGGCAAGTCGGTACTGAGGATTCGAAACAGGCCGACTTCGTAGTGGTGGGCGAGGGGCCCGGACTCGACTTCGAGAGCCTGACTACCGGCATCAATCTGATCGTCAAGCAGGGCGCCCGACTGGTGGCTACCAATCCGGATATCAATGTGGATGCCACTATCGATGGCGAACATCGACTGGTGCCTGGCGGTGGCGCGCTGGTCGCGCCGTTCGCGGTCGCCAGCGGGGTGCAGCCGGTGATCATCGGCAAGCCCAATCCACTGCTGTTCGAGATGGCCCTGGAACAACTCGGCTGCCTGCCGCAGCGCTGCCTGATGATCGGCGACCGTCCGGATACGGACATCGCCGGCGCTGCCGCCCTGGGTATGCAGACCGCATTGGTCAGAACCGGCCGCTTCGCACCGGGAGCGCCCTGGCCGGAAGATCTGCCCCGTCCGGATTGGGATGTAGAGAGTCTCGGACAATTGACGCAGTACTGCAGCTTATCTTAGTCGCATGTCACGGATCGGTGTCAGATAGAATCGCTGAGCAGATTTGCATTTGCACGGGAATGGATCGTTGTGATGGAAGCGCATTATAATTACGCACAGTATCGAAGGGAGTACCGTTATGGATGATAGTCATTTCTGTTTATCCCCCAAATTTCAATGATATGCTGCAGACCTGCCTGCAGTAGCTGCCTGGCCTTTCGAGGTGTCTCGTGTGGTAGTGAAGATAGGTGGGTCTGTAGAATAATTAGTTAGGCACAGAAGCAGGAAGAATTGATCTCATGCCGACCGTTGACCCACTCGAAGAATTTACGCGTAGGCATCCGTATCCTGACCACTTGGGATTGTCTTCTCTATATCGGTTTTCTTCTATCCCTGAAAAGCCAGAGTATTTGGAAGCACTATTTCTGGAAGGAAAGCTTTATCACGCGTTACCCAGTGGGTTTAATGATCCTTTCGAATGCAAACCTCATTTTTCGTGGCCAAAAACAGCTGCAAACGTTCAGGCAATTCGGAAGCACCTCATAAAGGTTTCGAAACAACAAGGCAAGTCCAGAAAAGAAGCGAAGCACCTGGTTTCCAAAAGCATGAAGAAACCGGGCTTTATCGAAGAAACGATCAGGAAAATTACCGAGAAGGTTTTTGGTGAAATTCGGATTTGCTGCTTTACGCAGTCAAACGAGAACCTCCTTTTCTGGGCTCACTATGCAGATTCGCATAGCGGTTTCTGTGTGGAATACGATGCTACGAAACTCTCAATAAATTTAGCCTACAAGGTTGCTTATCAGAATGATTACCCAACTGTTGAATATCCGCGACCGAATGATGCACGGGGTTTCGAGCCAGCTTTGGTTAAATCTAAGGAATGGGGTTACGAAGAAGAGTTCAGAATAATATTCGTCCCGGAAGCACCAATACAACCGAAGAATGATGGCAAGTCTTTGCTGCTTTCAGGCAAAGAAATAAGGAATGTCTTTTTCGGGGCAAAGATCGATGCCCATGAGAAAGAAAAGATCATCCAGCTAATCGACAAAGGTCCGTTCAATCCGGGGCTATGGGATACAAAGCTATCCAGATCATCTTTTGAATTACAATTTCACCAAATCAGGTAACAAATGCCTAACGAACACATCCAGCCAACCCACAATTCCGTGCGGCTTTTTGCGCATGGCTGCGCCATTGTTGCGCAAACGCCGCACTACATTGTGGTCGGCTGATGTTGGGCGTTAGCGCAGAATATGGAAGCGTAAGTATGATCACGAGAGAAGTCACAGACGAAGAAGTCGTCGCTCTATCTACCAGAGAGGAATCACACTTCTTTGATAAAAAAGCATCGGCAATTTCAGGAAAGGGCGTGCAAAAGATCGCCGTTGCTTTTGCAAACGCTGATGGAGGCGAATTCCTTATTGGTATTGCGGATGATGCTGATTCGCCAGATTCTGAGGAAAGGTGGCAAGGTGTTGAAAACATCGAGGCGCTAAATTCACATTTACAAGCGCTATTTGCCGTACAACCTGCTCTCGACGTTCGGTACGAGTTTCTTAAACACAAAGATGATAAAGGCTATGTTTTACGGGTTACGGTCGAAAAAAGTTCTGAAGTACACAAGACCGCCGACAACACCGTTTATCAGAGGTATGGGGCACAATCTCTGCCAATCAAAGATCCACAACAGATAGCGCAGCTCTCTTTTGCCAAAGGGTCAACCACATACGAAGATCAGCTATTAAAAGATGTACCTCCTGAACAAATCGTGGAATCTCCCGAATTGACATCATTCCTGAGCGAGTATTCCCCAAAAACAGACCCTCTGGATTTTGTTATCAACCAAAATCTACTCGAAAGCCGAGAATGGATACCGAGGGTTGCATCTACCTTGCTTTTTCACCCGGCGCCAAGCGCAGTTGTTCCAAGGAAGTGCGCAGTAAAAATAACCAGGTACGAAACGAGAGAAGATGATCCTGAGCGAGATCATTTAGCAGATCAGATAACCATAGAAGGTCCGTCCTATGTGCTGATACGGGATACCGTTGATGCAGTGCAAACAATGATGTCTGCGGTAAAGGTATGGACTGCTGACGGGTTGAAATCCCTAGAATACCCCCCGGAAGCAATCTGGGAGATCATCGTCAATGCCATACTTCATAGGGACTATTCAATTTCCGACGATATACAGATTTTCGTTTTTGATAACAGAATAGAAATACTTAGTCCTGGTCGCCTACCTGGATATGTAACTGTTGATAACATTTTGGATGCTAGATATTCAAGGAATCCAAAAATTGTCCGCACTCTGAATAGATACCGTGATGCGCCAAACAAAGATTTAGGCGAAGGGCTCAACACAGCATTTCAGAAAATGAAAGAATGGGGACTTAAGAAGCCTGAAATATTTGAAGATAAGAATTATGTACGAGTTGTTTTACCCCACATTCCATTAGCGGCACCTACAGAAGCAATAATGAAGTTTCTCATGTCACACGATAGCATCACCAACAAACAAGCAAGGGAGCTTACGGGCATCAAGTCAGAGAATCTCGTAAAGGTAGAGTTCTACAAGCTTCGTGATGCCGGTCTTCTTGAGCGTGTCGCTGGTCTTCATGGTCCAAAGTCTGCTTGGCAACTAACCGATGAAGGACGGGCAGAAAATGGCAAATAGTGCTAATCGGGACAGACCACGTTTATGTAATCATCGGTGGAGTTCGGCAGAAGTGGTAGGTATTAGTGTCCCCTATTGTCTTGGAAATCACACAGTGAAAATATATGGTTCATGTTTTTGTGGCGCCGTGAGGTACAAGGTAGAAGGGAAGCTGCGTGATGCTCGTTCTTGCCATTGTTCCATGTGTCGCAAAGCCTTCAGTGCACAAGCTTCTGCATATGCACAGGTAGAGCCAGAAGAATTTTCATGGGTAAGTGGTGAAAATTTACTAACCAGTTACGAATCTAAAAAGGGCGCAGGATTACTTTTTTGCAGCATCTGCGGCTCAACACTGTGTGGCACACATGAGGGCAAGGTACATGGAGTGACTTTAGGGTGTGTAGACGGTGACCCGGAAATAGAGCTTGGAATGCATATTTTTGTTGGTTCTAAAGCCTCCTGGGAGACCATTCCCGAGGGGGTTCCTCAATATGAAGAATGGCCACCGGAAAATGCCTGACAAAGCAATTCAACCTGTCCGTTTTATCGGGGAAGATCACCTGCAATAGCGTGACTTCGCTCTGTATCTGGGGTAGGAAAAGCATCTGGGTTCGGGATGAAATTCTTAAACCGCCAGGATGCCAGTAAAATTATGGTGCACGAGCACCCGCTTTCATGTCAGGAGATTACTCATGAGCTATATGCCAACACTTCGCATGGGATCGATCGGTCAGCATGTACGAAACCTGCAGTCTGCCTTGAATCTGTGGCCCAAGTCGATCAGCAATCAACTTAATCCGGATGGGATTTTCGGTCCAAAAACCGATGCCAAGGTCAGGGAATATCAGCGTGGGAATCACCTCGCATGCGATGGAATTGTGGGGTCCATGACGTGGGGAGCCCTCGCGGTCCTTCTGCAACAGGCCCTGCAAGCAGCGAACCTGGGTGACAGGATCGTGGCTGCGGCTAATAGAGCCTTGAATCTTTGGGGCTGGCCGACAGATGTGAGGCCGAATAAGATGCTGCCATACATAGCGGCGGCTTATTGCGCGGATCCCCAGGATTCCTCGCGCCCGCGGCAAGGCGCCGTGGGACTTGCCACCATTTTTCAGGGCGCCGGGATTTATTCCCTCAAGTGTTTGTCCATTTCAACCAAAGCAGTAACACAATGGCAAAATCAAACCAACGAGGGGCAGATATGGCGGAACCAGAATGACTTGCCGGCCTGGTGCGGGATATTCTGCTACTTCGTTTACAGTTTCGCCGGAATCAATATCGGGGGATGGTCGAACCATAAGAGTAACGTCGTGGGTAGAAAATTGCGGACCATCAACGGTCCGGAAAATGCTTTCAAGGGGTGTATCGGGAACATCACTAAAGGCAATCATCATTTCATCGTGACTGATAATCTGCCGGGCGAGTCCAGAATCCTGAGTATCGATGGGAATGCCTGGGGGCCGGAGTTCCCTGATAATAATGCTTTGGGGTGTCGTAGTGTGATCAGGAGGAGAAGCTACACGTATCAAACTCTCAAGTCGGAAAATGCCAGATTTTATTTTCCAGATGTGTCACATATGACCTGAGTCTTGATGTCCTGAAGCCGATCTCGATGCTTTGCGGCAAGGTCGCTGCAACCTGGCCCTGCCGATATTCCAGCGCCTTTGATATGCGCTGGAGCAATCGATCATTTCAGGAACTGACGTTTCCTGGGGAGCCGTCAGCTTGAGCACTGAGGCAATAAGCGGGGAATATGGCGGAGCGGACGGGACTCGAACCCGCGACCACCGGCGTGACAGGCCGGTATTCTAACCAACTGAACTACCGCTCCGTTGAACCTAGGAAGAGCAGCTGGCCGCAGAACAATACTTGTTGTGCCACTTCAAAAGTAGCTGTACATGCACCATTCAAGCAGACTCACAGAATGAGATCCGCTACAAGCCCAGAGAGCAACGTATGGCACCGCTTTACCCTGCAAAAACGCGCTGTAAGGGTGGACCATTACTGCGAAATTTTGCTGCGCATCTCAGTGAAATACGTTGCTCTCAGAACCTGTCCAGCTGCTCTTCCTAGGTTGGAGAGCGCGCTAGTTTAATGTTTTTTACTGTCCGGTCAACCAGTTTTCAAGGCCATCAGCTTTTATTATTTTGTTCCAGCCAGTCGACCCAGGATTCAAACAGCATCTGATTGACGGCTGCCTTTGCAACCTTGGGCCGCAGGTTATCGGTATACGCCGCTGATTTCTCGAATCCGTCAGCCAGACTGAATACGCCACCCGCCTCGGTAAAGATCAGCCTGCCTGCGGCAAAGTCCCACAGCCGTTGCCCTCCATGCAGGTAGAGCTGCAGCCTGCCGGCAGCCAGCCAGCACCAGTCCAGCGCCACGCTGCCGATGCTGCGCTGGGAACGGTAGGGTGGGTGGGTGGCCAGATTGCAGGCCAGGGTTGCAGGCAGCCGTTTCAGGTCCACCATCGCAACGGTGTCGGAGAGCGCCGATACACCTTCGCCAAGCTGTAGATGATGGCCGTTCAGCCAGGCGCCCCGGCCGGTCTGGGCGTGGAAACACTCCTTACGCATCGGGTCGTAGATGATCCCCAGTTGGGTTTCGCCCTCTTTGACATAGGCCAGGGAGACTGCAAAGCAGGGCATGCCGGCGACAAAGTTGGCGGTGCCGTCCAGTGGATCGAGACACCAGAAGCCGGTGCTGGATTCATTCATCACATGCTGTTGTTCTGCAGCAGACATCTCTTCACCGAGAAGGGGAATCTCGGGATAAAATACCGAGAGCATAGTGCTGATGTGGCTCTGGATGGCGAGATCTGTGGCAGTGACCAGGGTGCCGTCAGCTTTGGTGCTGCTGTCTGTCTGCTGATACCTGGGTATCAATTCTTCATCGGCTGTGTCGATAACCAGCTTTGTCAGTCGTGCGATATCGAATTCCATGCTCAATCTTGCCTTGTATGGATAATGGGTTTGCGTAATATCAACGATTCGGAACACTGTGGTGTGAAATAGTAACCCAATTGCCATCCAGTCAGAACAATGGAGCCATACGCCATGCTTTTCGAGGTCGACGATGCCATCCGCAAGCGGGCCAAGACGCCACACGAACTGTCGATGATGAACCTGGTCGCTTTTCACCTGATCGCCGCGCCGGCCGCCATTGTACTGGATATCGGACTGCTGGGTTTTCTCGTGCCCCTGGTGCTTTCGCTCTCTTTTATCGCATTTGTCTGGATTCGCGCTCAACGAGCAAAACACAGGGATGCCTGGTTCGTGGCGGCCCACTGGCGTCTGTCAGCCAGCAGGACCAGGATCCTGATGGTTGGTTATCTGATTACCGCGACTATCCTCGGCTTCGCCTTTCTTGCCACCTCCGGGAGTTCCAAGAGTGACATCATGATGGTGGCGCTATCCCGGGTGGCCGCCGTGCCGGTTTTGATCACCGTGATGGTCTGCTTCGTACTGGAGTCAGGTTCGATCTACCAGGCCGGCAGGGGAGAGGTGCCGGATGGCGTGGCAAAGCATTTTCCTCCGCCGGATGAGCTGGTGGTAATCGAGGGACCAAAACCGGATTTCGCGGATACACCTGCCGATAGCTGATACGCTGCCGGCGCAACGATCATTGGATTGGGTGCGCCGGATCAGGATGCAGCCTGCATGCTTCCCATTTAGTTGGATAATCATTACCATGGCTCATCTATAAATACTGTCTCGAAAGTAATTGCATGCGAGTGCTCCTGACACGCCATGAATACCTCCCTGTACGCTCGACGACGGGGCCCTCCCTGTTGACGGTCGTGACCTCAAGCAGGCGATTACTTTCACAACGTTCATACCTCTACACAAGGAGTCACTGATGGTGCGACGGAAAATATTGTTTGCCGTGGTCACGGGCCTGTTCTGTCTGATCCCGCCATTTGCATTGGCCTCAACCCCGGTTCAGGAATCAGACATGGTTCCTTCGGCAGAGGCGCCGCTGATTTTGGCACAGGGGCCTGGCTCTGACCCCTGGTATGACAATGAACTGGGTAAGCGTCGTGGCGGTCCCGGTTATGGTCAGGGACCCGGAGGCTCTGGATTTGGTAGAGGTCCTGGTCTGGGACGCGGCGGACCCGGTGCAGGTCGCGGGTCCGGCTTTGGCCCCAGGCATGGGTGGAGACAGTCGGGCCGCGGTTATGGCCGGGGTGGACCTGGCTCAGGCCCTGGCCCGATGGGTCCCGGATATGGCCCAGGCAAGCCTGGTTTCGGCCGCGAATTTGGCGCCGGTGGTGGACCTGGCTCTGGTCCTGGCCCCATGGGTCCCGGATATGGCCCAGGCAAGCCTGGTTTCGGCCGCGAATTTGGCGCCTGGTGCTGGTCCTGGCTCTGGTCCCGGCCCCATGGGTCCCGGATACGGTCCAGGTAAGCCTGGTTACGGCCGCGAATTTGGCGCTGGTGGTGGCCCTCCAGGTTCCGGTCCCGGCCCGAAAGGTCCTGGATATGGACCCGGTTATCCAGGTTATGGCCAACCCTGATATAATAGCGTGATGACATTTATCTCCGGCTCAGGTGCTCGGAATCAATAATTCACCCCATCCTGCCTTGCGTGAATCGAGTCTGTTCATGCATGCCGTCAGCATCAGGCAAGTGTTGCATGATGGCGTAGCCGTGCGCGCCTTGCTGAGTCTTCAATTTAAGCCAGCAAAAAGCAAAGCAGGCAAAAGATATCAATCGGTTAATCATGGCTGATCCATTGATTAACCTTTGATTTCAGTGTAAAAGCTGATTACTTCGATAAAACTATTATTCACCTTGTGAGGAGAAGAGCGGTATGAGTACAGGTACAGTAAAGTGGTTCAGTGCAGATAAAGGTTTTGGTTTCATCACTCCCGATGATGGAGGGAAGGATCTGTTCGTGCACCATTCTGAAATCAAGAGTTCGGGCTATGCAACGCTCAACGATGGTCAGAAAGTAGAATTCGAAGTTGGACAGGGACAGAAAGGCCCCTGTGCAACAAAAGTTGTGGCGGTCTGATTGAACTAGTCAGTTATGCCGTAATATGACACTAACAGTCAGGCCCCTCGATGGGGTGCGCCTGCTGTTAGCGTTGTATTTTTAAGATAGTAAAATCATACAACTGCTCATCGCAGTTATCTTCGTGGCAGTATCCGTTTATCAAGCAACCAGCATCAGCTGACCTATAGCAGCAGTTGGGAAGTTTGCCCGTTCAAACAACAGCCCTTTTAGCATTGCAGTAAAGATAAGCGAGATGCGCGATAAAGGAAAAATCACGGCTTGGAACGATAAAAAGGGATTTGGATTTATCACGCCGCTGGCCGGTGGAAAACAGGTCTTCATTCATATCAAGGCCTTCAACAACCGAAACAGACGCCCTGAGTTAAATCAACTGGTAAGCTACGCCTTATCAAAAGACAAGCAGGGCAGGCTATGTGCTGCAAAGGCAACATTGGCAGGGGATCGACTTTTACCAGAGTCAAAAAGGATCAATAACACACTGCCGGTAATTGGCGCTGTTTTATTTCTTGTCCTGGTTGGGGCCTCTGTTGTTGCATCCAAACTGCCGCTTCAGGTACTCGTTTTGTATCTGGTCGCCAGTCTCGCCACATTCATCGTCTACGCATTTGATAAATCGGCAGCCAGAAAAGGGGGCAGGCGAACCCCGGAAAGCAACCTGCATCTGTTATCGCTGGTTGGCGGCTGGCCTGGGGCGATCGTCGCCCAACAAAAACTGCGCCACAAGTCCAGGAAACCCTCTTTCCGCGCAGTTTTTTGGGTAACGGTGTTGCTGAACTGTGGTGTTTTCGTCTGGCTTTTCACGCCAGGCGGAGTGGCTACCCTGCAATTATTGACGGCGCTTTCTGGATGAGATATATCGAGCGTGAGATGCGCGGAATAATGTATCCAAATTCAGGATAAATATCATGGATATTCAGACACTAACAACGTTCTTTATGTGGTGTACGGTGATCAATGGCACCCTGTTGCTGCTCTGGATCGGGGTGTATTCACTGGCCCCGGATCTGGTGTATCGGACGCAGAGCAAATGGTTTCCCATGCCCCGGGAAACCTTCAATGTGATCTTTTATTCGTTCCTTGGATTGTTCAAAATTGCCTTTCTGATTTTCAATGTCGTTCCCTATGCGGCTTTATCGGTCGTCGGTTTAAAATGATCACCTGAAGGCATACTTCAAAAGGCTTTTCCAATGCGCATCCATGCCTGCTATATGAAGGCCGCGGATCGTTCTTAGATCTCAAACAAAAGAGTAATAATCAAAGTGACGATGATTACCCAAGATATACCAGGAAAGCCGGATCCAGTGCCATTCCTGGAGGCCTTCATGTATTGGCTCAAGCTGGGTTTATCAGCTTTGGTGGGCCGGCTGGACAGATAAGCATGATGCACCAGGAGTTGGTGGAGAAACGCAGGTGGATTTCTGAGCATCGTTTTTTGCATGCGTTGAATTACACAATGGTACTGCCGGGCCCGGAGGCGCAGCAATTAGCCACTTATATCGGCTGGTTGATGCATGGTGTATGGGGCGGTATTGCGGCGGGTGTGCTATTTGTATTGCCCTCGTTATTCATTCTCATCGGTCTTACCTGGATCTATCTGGCGTATGGCAATATGCCGGCGGTCGAGGGCATTTTGTACGGGATCAAACCTGCCGTTACAGCCATTGTTGTATTTGCGGCCTACCGCATAGGCTCCAGAGCCTTGAAGAATAATATCCTTCGTTTTATGGCGGTTCTGGCGTTCGTGGCGATCTTCGCCTTTGATGTGCCTTTTCCATATATCGTACTTATGGCCGGCATCATCGGGTATGCCGGATCACACTTCGCGCCTGATAAATTCAAGTCGGGTGGGCATCATACGGATTCCAAAGATTCCTACGGCCCCGCGCTTATCGATGATGACACCCCTGTTCCGGGGCATGCTCAGTTCAACTGGAGCAGAGTTATTGTCTTTTCTCTGGCAGGGCTGTTTATCTGGGGCGCTGTGATGATAGGCCTGTCGAATGCGTACGGCTGGGAAGGCGTACTCACGCAAATGGGTTGGTTTTTTACCAAGGCGGCGCTCGTCACCTTTGGCGGCGCCTATGCTGTTTTGCCCTATGTCTACCAAGGTGGTGTTGAACACTACGCATGGTTGAGCGGAACGCAAATGATTGATGGTCTTGCACTGGGTGAAACAACCCCTGGCCCGCTGATCATGGTGGTCGCGTTCGTGGGTTTTGTCGGCGGCTGGACTAAAGAGATATTCGGGCCGGAAATGCTCCCTCTGGCAGGTGCGGCGGGCGCAAGTATCGCCACACTGTTTACGTTTCTGCCATCCTTTCTTTTTATCCTGCTGGGTGGGCCGGCGGTTGAGGCGACGCGGGGTGATCTAAAATTCACCGCGCCGTTGACTGGTATCACCGCTGCCGTGGTGGGTGTTATTCTCAATCTGGCAGTATTTTTTGCATACCATGTACTCTGGCCACAAGGTTTCGAAGGCAGATTTGAATGGTTCTCAGCCTTGATAGGGGGCATAGCGTTTGTTGCGCTATTCAAATACAAGCTAGGTATTGTTACTGTGATAGGCGCATGTGCTGTTGTCGGTCTGGGTTACTCCTTGCTGCTGTAGTCAGGGCCGCGGAAAAATTAAATCATCCCATTTTTTCAGATCGGCTTAGATTGTGGGCAGGACAGTTGCGGATAATATGAAATGCCAATTATTGAATTTTCAAAAGAAGAGAAAGCGCAAATGATTCCTCTTATTCAGAACTACCTGAGAGAAGAGTTGGATTGTGATGCCGGGAGTTTTGACGCAGAGTTTCTCTTAGACTTCTTTGCAAGGGAGATGGGCGGATTTTTCTACAATCGGGCATTGATGGATGTGCATGCCTTGCTGGAGAATCAGCTGGATTCCATGTCGGACTCCATTTATGCACTTGAGAAGCCGGTTGCTTTTGATAAAAGATAGTTGTGTCGCTGTAATAATTTCAAATCTGTGCGATTAACGGGGCCAGGCGATAAGCGCGGCATCGTTTTGTGCAGAGCATCGGGCGTACATGATTTTATATAAACTGGATTTTGGCTGATATGGATGAGATCGAAAACCCTGAGGTTGCAGAAGTATTCAATAATTATCCAGAACGCATCCGTGAAAAATTGATGGTCCTTCGTCAACTGATCCTGGAAACGGCATTGGAATCGGCACACGACAATAATTTGCTTGAAACACTCAAGTGGGGAGAGCCGAGTTATCTTACAAGGGGAGGCAGTACAATCAGAGTAGGATGGAGTAGCTCACAACCAGCTCAATATGCACTGTACTTTCATTGTAAAACCAAATTGGTCGACACCTTCAAAGAGCTTTACAGCGATACATTTAAGTTTGAAGGCAACAGAGCCATTATATTTAATGAATGCGACGAACTGCCAGTCAATGAATTGAAACATTGCATTGCGTTGTCACTCACCTATCACAGTAGAAAACACCTTCCGATGTTAGGCGTCTGATCCTCTCCAGCGGTTCATTCCAGGTTTAGGTTATGCTGGAGATCTGTTGTCTCGTACCGCCAGTATCGAGCAGGGGGCGTGATGGGCAACGCGAGTCGTAACTGAGCCCAGCAGGAATTTTTGAATTGCGCCCTTGCCTTTATGACCCAGTACAATCAGGTTGCATTGCATGCTCTCGGCTACATCGAGAATCTCCTGGCTGACATCGGAGGATTCATTGAGCTGGGTGGTAACATGGGGGGTTCCCCACTTGATTTCACTGGTAAGACGCTCCAGGGACTTTTGCGCCATTATCTTCTTCTCTTTCCAAACCCAGCTCAGGCGTTGCTTGATGTCCTGACGGTAGAGCTTGAGCAGTGGTAATACTGTCAGGTTGACGACTTCAACATTCTCGCCGAGGGGCAGGGCGGCGCAGAATTGAACAGCCTGTTTCGCAGAGGCTGAGTCATCGTAAGCCAGCAGGATACGAGACAGGGGATGCAGCGCCTGGTGTTCTGTTTCCTCGCCATCTTCTTTTATCGCATGGCTGCAATGAGGCCTGATGATCAGCACTGAGCAGTCGGCATAGGCGAGCACCTGATCTGACACACTGCCCAGCAGGAAACGCTTTATTCCGCCCAGGCCATGGGAGCCGACTACCACCAGATCAACCTGGAGCTTTTTTGCGGCGCGCACGATTTCTCTGGATGGATGACCCTCTTTGATGAGGCTTTTACAGTTCCAGCCGCTACTGGTCAATTGAGCTTTGGCTTCAGATAGGATGTCTCCGGCCTCATCCTGCAGCATCAGTTTAGTCTGCCCAAGTAATTCAAGCTGTTCTTCACTCAGCTCAGTCTTCTTTCTGCTTTTATAGATCTCTTTTTCAATCACCGTAATCAGGGTCAGTTCACTGCCCTTGGGAAAGGGAAACTGCAGAAGGTAGTCGAGCGCATCCTTTGCGGTTTCCGAGCCATCTGTTGCCAGTAAAATTTTCATCAAACTGCGCCTCTTGTATCTGGGTCTTCTGAGTGACCGCTGTGTCAGTGGGTCATCCTGCTTAATGCGCCGCACCAATGTTCAAAGCATATTGGAGAAAAACGTAGGTAACATAGACGCCAAGCAGCCAGGCGCCCTGCCATCGATAAAATACTCCGGCGCTGTTCATGGAGATAAAAATCCGTAGTGAAAAGAGAATGACAAGCATGGCCGGAAAGTGGAAATAGTAGAAGTTGTCCGGTATTGCGAGGGGCGTGGCAGCGGCGGCTGCGCCGATTACGAAAAGGACATTCAGGACGTCCGCACCGACAATATTACCTACGGTAATTTCAGGATGCCCTTTGCGTACCGCCGCAATGGCGGTCATCAGTTCCGGTAGTGATGTGCCGAAGGCAACCATGGTGGCGGCAATCACATCATCAGGTACACCAAAGCGGTGCGCAATCTCCGAGGCGCAAGGTACCAGAATGCGGGCGCCGACGATGATCAGGACTAAACCACCGACCACCATCAGCCAGGAGAGCCATAAACTCAAAAATTCCTCTTCCGCCTCACCGTTCTCCGACTGGTTCATGTCACCGCTCTGTTTAGCCCAGAGATAAGTGACGTAGAGATAGGCCAGCAGCAGAAACAGAAACAGAAAGCCAACCCAGCGATTGAGAATCGGTTCGCTATCGGACGGGGTGTTGAGCAGGACGAAGACGGCGATCACCACCAACAATGTAGCGGCCCCCACCTGCACCCAGCCGGTGCGGTTGAGGATGTAGCGATTCACCGGCACCGCCGCCAGTAAACAGGTCAGGCCGAATATCAATCCGGTATCAGCAATGATCGAGCCGACGCCATTGCCCAGAGCCAGGCCAGGATTACCCATGTATGCGGCCATCACGGAGACGAACGCCTCCGGAAGCGTGGTGCCGAGTGAGACGACCGTAGCGCCAATCACGATCTTCGGCAGACCGGTGCGTCTGGCCAGATCTACCACGCCGTCGATCATCCAGTCTGCACCTTTAGATAAAAGGGCAATGCAGACAACAATAATGATCAGCAGGGTGCTGGTCGATTGCTCTGCAACGAGTTGTTGCAGCAGGGTTTCGTCCCCGATCCACTGCAGCAGGCTGTGTTCCATCATTACTCCTTTGCAAGCCAGAGTTTGCAGTTCACATCATCTGTTTGCTGTAACATACGCTATTGCATACCTGCTGAGCAACTTCGTAATAAAACTGACATGCACGGGAGTTATGATGCTGTAACAAAAGCTTAATGTAACCAAGTCAGACGCATGAGAAATGGAAATATTCGATCAACAAACAGCACCTGCCCATTCAGCGATTAAGCTCATTCATGCCAGCGTCCCCGGTCGTATCCGACTGGAAATTCCGGGGCTCTACCGATCGCCAGGCTGCAAGCATCGTCTGGAAAATCAGCTCAGTCAGATCGAGTCAATCCATTCGGTCAAAGCCAGCACACGTACCGGTAAGCTGCTGCTCGTGCATGCGAAAAGCACCCCGCTTGAAGAGATCGTCGGTCTGGTGGAGTCGTTGCTCGGAGTAACACAAACTCTTTCAGTACCGGTTGAGGTGGTTCCTCGACTACCTGAGTTTAAAATTTCCAGGGTGCTCGACAGCATCGTCTCTGTCATAAAAGGGTTCTCCTCCAGTTCCAGCGTGCTGCCCGTGATGGGTGCGGTGAGTGGTGCGGCTCAGCCGATGCAATCAGAACCGCAGGTTCAGGAGATTTACCCATGGCATCAGTTGGATGCGGGACAGGTACTTGAGAATCTGGGGGCACAGGATAAACAGGGTCTGAGCGGGGAAGAGGCGATTCTGCGTCTGCAGCGCTATGGTGAAAACAGTCTGGTTGCCAGTCAGCGACGTTCAGACCTGATTATCTTCATGGAACAGTTTATGAGTGCGCCGGTCGGCATGCTGGGGGCATCTGCGGTGATTTCCATCCTTACGGGTGGAACCATTGACGCAGCGGTGATTCTGGGTGTGGTATTGATCAATGCGGTGATTGGCTTTGTCACTGAGCGGCAGGCGGAGTTGACCATCAGTTCACTCGCCAAGACCGGGGTGAGAGAGGTGACCGTGTTACGCAATGGGGCCGAGAGTCTGATCCCCGTTGAACAGATCGTGCCAGGCGACATCCTGGTGCTGGTGCCCGGCAGCTACATCGCTGCGGACATCCGGTTGTTGAGTTCACATCGCCTGAGTGTCGATGAGTCGGCGCTGACTGGCGAGAGCCTGCCGGTGGCCAAAGATCATGATTTTATCGGCAAGGAGGATACAGCGCTTGGCGATCGCAGCAACATGTCCTACATGGGCACCCATGTTACTGGAGGCAATGGACGCGGGGTGGTGATCGCCACCGCGAAGACCACTGAACTGGGGCAGATTCAAACCCTGGTGGGGGAGGCCGAGGCGCCTGAAACCCCGATGCAGCGTCAACTGGACCAAATGGGCACTAAACTGGCTTTGCTCAGCGGCGTGGTCTGCGCCGGCGTATTCGTGGTGGGGGTATTACGTGGCTATGGCATGCTGGAGATGCTCAAGTCTTCGGTCTCACTGGCTGTGGCGGCAGTTCCGGAAGGGCTGCCGGCAGTGGCGACCACGACTCTGGCGATGGGCATCGCTGAAATGCGCAAGCGTAATGTGTCGATCAGGCATCTCGATGCTGTGGAATCACTCGGCTCGGTACAGGTCTTCTGCATGGACAAGACCGGCACCCTGACGATGAATCGCATGGCGGTGGTGGCGGTCTACAGTGGTGCATTCGCTTACGCCGTCACGGAAGGCGTTTTCAGGCGCGACAACGAGGCCATTGACCCGGTTGGCCGTGAAGAACTGGTGCGCCTGATGCAGATTGTCTCACTCTGCAGCGAGTCGCAGATTGTCGGCAATCATGAGCACTATGAGCTGGAGGGTTCTCCAACCGAAAATGCCTTGGTGGATCTGGCGCTGAATGCCGGTATCGATGTGCAAATCCTGCGCGCCGAGCATCCCACTCTGCGCATGCGTTATCGGGCGGAAGGCCGTCCCTTCATGAGCAGCCTCCATCCCGATACGCATGGTAAGCATCTGCTGGCGGTAAAAGGTAGCCCGGAAGAGGTATTGTCGCTATGTGATTTTCAGGTCAAGGCAGGTAAGCGGGTAAGGCTTTCGGCTGAGGCAAGAGCAGAGATTCTCAGCCAGAACGAGACCATGGCAGGGAATGCCTTGCGCGTGTTGGGTGCGGCCTATCGCCATCTCGATGAAGAGCAGATGCCGGAGATAACCGCCGGTCTGACCTGGCTGGGTTTGGCGGGCATGGCCGACCCGATGCGTATCGGGATGGATCAATTGATTGCACAGTTCCATCAGGCTGGTATTGAAACCATCATGATCACCGGCGATCAGAGTGCAACAGCCCGGGCGATTGGCGAGCAACTCGGCCTGAGCGGCGGCAAGCCGTTAAAGGTGCTGGAGTCCAACGAACTGGAGAACATGGACCCTGAACTGTTGGCGGGTCTGGCGAAGAATGTGCATGTCTTCGCCCGCGTCAGTCCGGCGCATAAACTCAAGATCGTGCGCGCCCTGCAGGAATCGGGTTACGTGGTGGCGATGACGGGTGACGGTATCAATGACGGTCCCGCTCTGAAGGCGGCTGATGTGGGTGTGGCGATGGGTGGCGGCGGCACCAACGTCGCGCGGGATGTCTCGGACGTGGTGCTGGAAGACGATAACCTGCACACCATGACCGTTGCGGTGGAGCAGGGCCGCACCATCTACAATAACATTCGTAAGATGATTCATTTCATGGTCTCCACCAACTTGACCGAGATCGAAGTCATGCTGGCAGGTATTGCAATGGGTCTGGGCGAGCCTCTCAATCCGATGCAGCTGCTGTGGATCAACCTGGTGACCGATATCTTTCCCGGCCTGGCACTGGCCATGGAACCCGCCGAGCCCGGTATCATGCAAGTTCCACCGCGAGATCCTGAAGAGGCGATTATCGAAGGCCGGGATCTGAAGCGCATGAGCATTGAATCAGGCATCATTGGTCTGGGTACGATGGGCGCGTTTCTGTATGGTATGAAGCGCTATGGACTGGGCCCTCAAGCGAGCACGCTGGCTTTCAACACACTGGTGTTCAACGAACTGGCCCACTCGTTCAGTTCCCGGTCTAAATACCGGAACGTTTTCGGGGGACAGGAATTACCACCCAATCCCCATCTGACCAAGGCGATCCTGGGTATGGGCGGACTTCAGGCGTTGGTCAGTCTGCTGCCCGGGGCCAGACGGTTGCTCGGGACTGCACCACTCAACATGATTGACGTGTTGGTTATCGCGGCCGGTGTCATAGTGCCGCTGATTGTAAACGAAGCCACCAAACCGGCGCCGCCGCGAGCCAAGGAAGAAGATGAGATTGAGATCAATGACGAAGGGTACGCAGTCGTAGAGATGGAGGAGACAGTGTGAACGACAATTATATTTTCACCTCGGAGTCCAGTACGGCAGGACATCCTGACAAGCTTTGTGATCAGGTGAGTGACGCCATCGTCGATCACTTCCTGATTGCAGATCCTCATGCCAGGATCGTTGCCGAATGTGCGGTCTCAAGCGGTGTGCTGTTCATTTCAGCGCACTATGCATCCCAGGCGAAGCTGGATATCCCTGAGATAGCCCGGCAGATGATCCGGGAGATCGGGTATTCGAAGGATGTATTCGATGCCGATGCCTGCACCATCATGACCAGTTTCATGGATCATACGGTCACCGCCTACTCTCCGGTCGATCTTGCCGAACTGGATGAGCAACAGATCGATCAGGTCACAGCCAAGCATCAGGTGACTCTGTTCGGTTATGCCTGTGATCAGACAGCGGCGCTGATTCCTCTACCGATCTGGCTCGCCCATCGCTTTGCGGAAACCCTGGCTTCGTCAAAGGTGGTGAAAAAACTTCCCTACCTGTTGCCGGATGGTAAGACGCAGGTGGGCATAGAGTACAGTAACGGCAACCCGGAGCGAATCCATTCGATAACCCTGATCGCCAGTCAGACAGACGCGGAAGCAGCGAATCCTGATCAGCTGCGGGATGACCTGATCAAGCATGTGGTACAGCCGGTGCTGAAGACGGAAACATACAAAGCGGATGACAAGACCCTGATCTTCGTCAATCCTGAAGGGCCGCTGATTGGCGGTGGTCCTGCCGCCCACTCCGGGCTGACCGGGCGTAAGACAGGCATGGATACCTATGGCGAGTATGCCCGCCACAGCGGTGCGGCATTGAGCGGTAAGGATCCCATGCGTATCGATAGGATCGGCGCCTATGCGGCCCGTTATGCTGCGAAAAACGTGGTGGCGTCCGGTCTTGCCCGGGAGTGCGAGGTGCAGCTGAGTTATTCGATCGGGAGCGCCGCGCCGGTGAGCCTGCGGGTGCGAACCTTCGGTTCCGGTGCTGTGGATGATCGTCAACTGACGCAGCGCGTGAAGGAGTTGTTTGATTTTCGCCTGGCCAGCATCGTGCGGGATTTTAGGCTGCAGTATCTGCCTGGCGAGATGGCTGACGGTTTTTATCGCAGGCTGGCCGTCTACGGGCATATGGGCCGCATCGATCTGGATCTGCCTTGGGAGAGGACCGACAAGGCAGATGCATTGAAATAGCCTGCCTGTGCATAACGGCGGCGCTGGTGCGTCAGAATGCGCGCCCGCCACATATACTTCATTTATACCAGTTGCTTAGGCTGGGTTGTAAGATCTGCCTGATTGACTGTGTCAGCATGCCCCTGCCTTAATTATTGGCCTCAAATACATTGTAAGAGGGGAGGAAACCACAACCAAGGCCTTTAATTCATCGAAAACTGTGATCTGAACCAGATTAGTGGCAGCGACTCTTGACTATAACATTAGAAAAAACTAATATACTTATCATTATGAGAAACTATCTAATGAAGGTAAATGAAGTGGCTACTTTCACGTGTCAATCAATGCGGACAGCAATCATCATAGCCGGCAGTCTGCTGGCTGTGGCGATCCTGCTCCTCTTACCGGTAATAATTCTGCCTAAACCCTTGCCTTACCCAGTGGTGCTTTTTGTCTATCCAGGGTTTGCAGCGTTGATTCTGAGTCCATTGGTGCTGCTGGCTACAGCCGTGGTCTCACTGGTGCCATCTGTCAACTCCCAGTTACATAACTGCCAGCACTAATCTGAGAAGAATCCAGTTGGTATGAATGCCGCCTCCCGCACACCTGGCGGGAGGCAGTGTTCGTCACTGTGGTGTTCCAGGCTGGCTTAATTCAGGAATGGGTACTCAATGTTCGCATTTATCCATTTTTTCCTTGGCGCCGGGAAGCACTGAAAGCAGGAAGGTTGCAATCAGGATCAAGGGTGCGAATAACAGCAGCAGCAAGCCGGCGAACATGACGATATGCTGCATGTAGAAAATTTCCGGAACTATCTGCGTGCCGGCGAGAATCATCAGGATTCCCGCGAAAAAGAAGATCGCGGTCACCAGTACGCCTTCACGCATTGTTCTGCAGCCAATTTTCAGAAGATTCATACGCTTAAGCTCTATTTAATGAATTTTATGGATTAGGGTTAGCGAAAGAACTCTAACCATCTCCTAAAAGTCTATCTGCTTCGCCGGTTTCAAGACCAAATTTTTTCTCAATCATTCTGTTCCAGGCATCGCGTTTGAAAACGCTTTCATCCGGGACCCGCTGGTGTACCAGATTATAGTGGCATTCAATGCAGGTTTTGTCTTTGGCATCCTCCGTGTGAATCAGGTTGGTATCCGGCCGGCTGCCGAAAATGGCCTGTTTGACATGGCAGCGCTTACAAGTGGCGGAGTCTCTATTTTTGAACCACCGGCGCGCTGCAAAGGCGGCTTCAGGCAGGTGCAGTGCATTGATGACCGGGTCATCGTAGTCGGGTCCAAAAATCTGGTTTATGACATCCTTGCCACCGATGAAATGATCCCAGGTCGCGGCAAAAACACCTTCAGAGACATGGCAGTCTCCGCAACTCGCGCGAACCCCTGAGTCGGGGCGGTAATGGGCCGACTCCCGATAGGGTTCAGCGACAATCTCCATTGAGTGGCAGGTCGTGCAAAACTCTTCAGTGCTGGTGAAATGGTCGAACTCGATCAGGAACAAAACAAAACCAATACCAGCCAGACCTCCAATCATGAGTGCGAACAGCACATGTCTGGTAATGAATAGCGGAATCTTAATCATGACTGGGCCTGCCTATGCCATAACCAAGGATAGGATTGGGCCTGTCCGGGTTTTTCAGCCAGTTGTGCTGCTCCAGACTGGTCACGTGTTGTTCGATCAGAGCATCTGCCCGCTCTTTGCCTGCCAATTCGCGTAGTTGAGGTAAAAACTCACCATAGAAGTTTTGACCAACCAGGTGCATGCCTTCCCACCAGGCCAGGTTGGGGCTCATCATGGCGGCCCCGTGTCTTGCTTTGGTTCCTTCATCGTGCCAAAGGCGCCAATAAGTGAACTCAATCGGTTCATCGAATGGGGCAGGGGTCAGCAGATTGAGGTTATACAGCGCCTGCATGATGGCCTGAGCAGGCTTACCGAATTTTTCGTTATACAGTTCAACAACGTCATCGAACTGTTTCATGAAGCCTTCCGCAAAACCCTTGCTGTGGCACTCGAGGCAGACTTTCTGCATGATCTGACGCCGCCGCATTGGAGTGGCGACCGCCTTTACCTTACCCATCTCACCATTCAATTTGCTGAGTTCGGTGCCGCGCCTTGGCGCTGCTTGCGATTCGGGCAGATTCCTGCGGTCACCGTCATCGAAGATGACAAGATGCTGTCTCTCCGATACGGGGCTGTTCAGGCTCCACGAATCCCGCATTCCCACGTCGTGAGTGGCGTCGATACCCGGTGATGCGCCCATGTGGCAGGTCACACAGGTCGGTGCGGCGGAGTAGTCCTTGCCAAGCACCCACTCATCACTGTCGAGGTTCATCTTGTCTCTGTTGGAGGCAAACAGTGCGCCATGTTTGGAACTCTGGTACACATCATCATCCGGAGATTCAGGGCCGGTGTGACACCAGACACAGGCACTCGGGTCGCGCGCCTGTGCTTTGGAGAAGCTATGCCGCGCATGGCATGCGGAACAGGAGCCGTGGGAGCCATCCGGATTGATGCGTCCGATGCCGGTGTTCGGCCAGGTTTCAGGAGAGAGAGTGCCATCGCCGCGCACTTCCACCTTTGATCCATGACATTGTGCACAGCCTGCGGCGATCATCTCTTTACCGCTCAGATTATCCGCCAGGGCAGGCATGCGGTTTTTGATCAGAGAGAGCGCCTTCGAGTGCACGGATCCCTCCGTCTCCCTGAATTCTTTGGTGTGGCAGCGGCCGCAATCTTTAGGCGAGACAATCGTTGCGATAATACTGCCCTCATGCTCGATGGCGTCTTTTTCAACCTGATCGGCAAGATGGCAATCGAGGCAGTTTACCCCTGCTGCTGCATGAGCGCTGTTCTCCCATTCATGGGTGAGTCCGGCGGAAGACTTCTTGTGACAACTGATACAGGCCTTACCTTCTTCGATCCCCCAGTTGCTGGGTTCCAAGGCGACTTTTTCAGCGAAGCATACCGAGATAACGCCAGACCAGAGTGGCAAGATCAAAATGAGAAAAAGAATGATCTCTCTGGGTAATTTATGGCTGATCATAAATCCTCTCCATTTTTGTTCCTTACTTATTATTAGAAGATTAAAAAAGTTATAACTTAAATGTGGCCACTTCAGGTGGCATATCCATTTTCTGAACTGTGGGTTATCCTGCCAAAGATGTGACATTGAAATTTTTTCGCAGAGCTACTTTTCAGTTTTTATTTAGACTGCCCCTTTTTGGCCACAAATTCAATCTCAGATTTATTTCCATCATTTACATGAGTCAGACTTTCAATGTCTGGCTTCTGGTCGGTTGTTTTGATTGAGTCGAAATAACCTAGACATAGCTCTATCCGTCAAGATAGTAAGACGCGTATCGTGGCATTTCAACTAGCATCATATGTAATCAACCAAATTATAATTTACTGAATTTATTGATAAAATTGTTAGTGATTTCCCTAATAGACATGGTGTAAGGTTTTCCCCAGACTTTTGCAGGCAAAACTTTTCTACAAAAGAGGGTGGGTAATGAAGAAAAAAATAACGACCGGTGTTTTGTTTGGTTTGATCTTGGGGTGGGTTGGGTTAATTTCCACAGCGGTAGCTGCGCCACTGCATCATATATCAGCTGAAACTTGTAAATCCTGTCATAAAGAGATCTATAAGCAGTGGAAAGGTTCAATGCATGCGAACAGCACGGCTCTATCGGACCCGATTCATGGAACCTTTTACAAGAAGGTTGCTGGTGATCCTACACAAGAGGGAGTACTTCACAAGGAGTCGGGTAAATACCCTGTCTGTCTTCAGTGCCACGCCCCAAATGCAGCGAAAGACAAAACCACAAAACTGGATGCAAATGTAGCTTACTCTGAAGGCGTTAACTGCATTGCCTGCCATACGCTGAAAAAGTATAACGGTATTCAGGGGGCTGACGGTAAACTGCAGTTGGGTCTCAAGGCCTACGATGTTTCAAATGATGCTGCGCAAGGGCCGGGTCGTCATTCCAACGTAGGCCTGCAGAAGTTAACGGCTGCCGGCGATGTATTCGGCGGCGGTGGTATGGCTGACGACAGCAAACCAAACCCTCATCTGGGTGAAGCGGTAACGATGGATGGCAAGGAAATTCCTTCCATCCCAATGGAGAGCAATCCCAAGTTGATGAAGACCTCTGACGCCTGCATGGGTTGTCATGATCAGCGCAATAATCCCCAAGGTGTACCGCTCTGTCAGACGGGTAACGAATACACAATGAGTAAGTCTGAAGTTAACTGCCTCTCCTGCCATATGCCGATAAACGATGGACTGGCGGACCACTCGATGGGTGGCGGTCACAATGGCGGAATGCTTCAGCGCTCTGTGGTATTCGATGTTTCGACTGAGGTCGTAGGGGATAAGATCAAGGCAACCGCCTTCCTGAAGAATCCACAACCCCACAGCCTGCCTACAGGAGCGCCATTCCGCAATATGTACATGAAGCTGTCTGCCTATGATGCTCAAGGGAATGTGCTGTGGCAGAACGCCGATGGCCATCCGGGCGAGAAAGATCCACAGGCCTATTTTGTCTATGCCTTGGCTGATGACAAGGGTGAGCCCGCTATGCCTCCAACAGCAACTCAGCTTGGCAAGGACACCCGTCTGAAACCGCATGAGACGCGCACTCTCATGTATGAAATTCCGGCAAAGGGTGTGAAGCTTGTCAGGGGTGAGCTCTACTACAATCTGCTGTGGCCTGTGTTGAATGAAAAATTCAAACATCTTCCAGAAGATTTAAAGGCTCCGACCTTGATAGCGGCATCGGAAAGCAGTTTATAAAAAAATAATCCGGTTTTTTTTCTGCCAGGACGCAGATAAAAAATTGTAGCTAACAGGAGCGCGACACTCCTGTTAGCTACGCCAGTTAACTTTAAAATTCCAAACGGTCTTGCACGCCTATCCGGCGGGATTTGGATGTAAAGGTGCTGGCGCAAAATAATAGTTTTAAGGGGAGTGATTCATGTCTTTCTTTAGTGAGTTGTGGAAAACAAGGAAGGGCGCAATATTCCCGTTAATTGCACTTTTGACGATCAGTTATAGTTCAGCCCATGGGAAGTCAGAAGCAATAAAGAGGGCTTCCACATCAACGGCTGATCACACCAAATTTGAAGAACTGCAGGTGGCGTTTGAGTCAGGGCCGGATGTGACCAAGGCCTGTCTATCCTGTCATACGGAAGCTAGTAAGCAAATTCACAAAACCACCCATTGGAACTGGAAGCTTACCCATCCAGAGACCGGGCAGGTATTGGGAAAGAAGAAAGTAGTCAACAGCTTCTGTGGTTCTATCACCACCAATTATGCCCGATGTACCAGCTGTCATATCGGCTATGGCTGGAAAGACGACAGCTTCGATTTTGCATCGGAGGAAAATGTCGACTGTCTGGTCTGTCATGACACCACGGATACATACGAAAAGTATCCTACGGCTGCAGGTCATCCTGCCTATGAAGATATGCTGTTTCCACCAAAAACCGGGAAAAAACTCTTTAAGGCGCCGGATCTTACCAAGGTAGCGCAGAGTGTCGGTAAACCCCGGCGGGAAAACTGCGGCGTCTGCCATTTTTATGGAGGTGGTGGCGATGGTGTCAAGCATGGTGATCTTGACTCATCGATGACTAACCCTTCGAAGAGTCTTGATGTGCATCTGGGAACTGATGGCCTGAATTTCGTCTGTACCGAATGCCACTCTACGGATGGGCATGATGTGAAAGGCAGTCATTACATTTTAAAAGGGAAAGATACCCATGGTATAGACGTCCCTGGGCGGGATGATGAGAGTCGGGCATCTTGTGAATCCTGTCATGGCATGAGACCCCATCCAGAGACAGTCAACGACAAAATCAATGACCACACGAATAAAATAGCCTGCCAGACCTGCCACATCCCCTACTATGCGAGAGGTGGTGTGCCGTCAAAGATCTGGTGGGATTGGTCGACCGCGGGACGTATGGACCCGGATGGAAAACATATCACGAAAAAAGATGAAAACGGCTACGTGACCTATGACACCAAGAAGGGAACCTTCGAGTGGGGTGAAAATCTGACGCCGGAATATGACTGGCTTGCCGGGGATATCCGATACAGGGAACTGGATGAAAAATTTGATCCCGAATCAATCCTGCAGATCAATGACTTCAGAGGAAATTATGATGACCCGGATGCCAGAATCTGGCCGTTCAAGGTGATGCGGGGTAAGCAGCCATATGATAAGGGTAACAACACTCTCGTAATATCTCATCTATTTGGCAAGGACGGTGACGCCTACTGGAAGTCATTCGACTGGGATCGTGCAATCAAGGCGGCAATGGATGCTTCGGGGGCGGAATACACCGGCCAATATGGTTGGATTGAGACAACCATGCACTGGCCGCTTTCCCATATGGTAGCGCCTAAAGAAGAGGCATTGGGTTGCGCAGACTGCCATGACAATAACGGACGACTCGACAAATTGACCGGATTCTATCTGCCGGGGCGTGATAAGAGCGATCTGCTCGACTTCATAGGGTGGATTGCCGTGGTGGGTTCGCTAGGGGGACTATCGCTGCATGGTTTAAGCCGCTTGGCATTAAGAAATCGGAGGAAAAGCTGATGGCTAGGGTATTGATGTATAGTAGATTTGAACGGCTTTGGCACTGGTCTCAGGCTTTGTTGGTTATCACCATGCTGATTACCGGGTTTGAAATCCACGGGACCTATACGCTGTTGGGATTTGAACAGGCAGTCGATCTGCATATCATTGTTGCCTGGACATTACTGGGTTTATGGATATTCGCTCTGTTTTGGCATTTAACCACTGGGGAGTGGAAACAGTACATACCATCCAGTGCGAACAAAATGATGGCGATGGCTCGCTATTATGGGGTTGATCTTATCCTTGGGGGTGGTGTTCCTTACAAAAAGACCAGACAGCAAAAGCTCAATCCGCTTGAACGCATGGAACTGCTTTTACTGAATGTGTTGATTCTACCCATAATCTGGATCAGTGGATTGCTCTATTTGTTCTATACCTCATGGGAAGCTTTGGGATTGGGTTCACTCAGTCTGGGCACCGTCGCGCTGGTGCATACGGCGATGGCGTTTGCCATGCTGGTGTTCCTGATCAACCATTTGTATTTTGGTCTTACCACGAGTAAGAAACCTTTTGCTTATGTAAAAGCCCTGATAACCGGGTACGAAAACGAATAGTCATATTGACTTATAACGTTTGATGATCGGTGCTTCAATCATCAAACGTACATTGGTGATTTTTCAAAGGCATCTGAATTTTTCGATGCACAAACTAGTAGTTCTATGGGAGGACTTAATGAATAACAAACTAAAACTGCTGCCTTTTGCGATTGCAGGCTGCATCATGGCTGGACCTGTGGCTGCCGCGGATGAAAACAGCTGCGACAAATTCAGGACAGGTCAGTGCTGAACTGAAAGCTATGACGATTCTTGATGCAGCGGATAATGGTTATGATCCGTCTGAAGGTACTGCTTATCTCGTCAAGCTGAAATATGAAACGCCATCCTGGAATAATGCCAAATTCGGCTTGGGTTTCTATAATGCGGGCGATCTGCTGAATCATACCGACTTCGATAAGGCAAATGATCCAGACAAGCGGCTGGCAAGAGGCATGTTCGTTACGGATGATGGCTCCGAAAAATCCCTTATGGGTGAGTTCTATCTCAAATACGACGCAGGTAATTTTGGCATCAATGCCGGACGTCAACTCTATGATACGCCGTTGACAAACATCACCTACAGCACCATGCCCAATTTTCATACTGTTTTTGGCATCAACACCACTGCAGTGCCTGGGCTCAAGCTGTCACTGGATCAGGTTACTCAAATGTCTTTTGGCGCCCGCGCCATGACCGACTGGGGTCTGATTGGTGAAGGTACTCAAACTGCAGGTGTTTCAATTCTTCCGAGCACCATTGGACAAGCAGAATTTCACGATATCAGTCTCATTGCTACGGGTAATGATACTGAAGAGACAAATGGCATCACCGTCCTTGGGGGCACATATACAGGTGTTAAGGGTTTGGAACTCTCAGCCTGGGATTACTATGCGGATGATATCTCCAATACTTTCTACATGGACGGTAGCTATGGTATGCCTGTGGGCGGCCTCAAGTTGAAACTGTTTGCGCAGTATTTGACACAGAGTGAGCAGGGTACTCTCGTAGAGGATAATCCAGCTGTTCCCACCGGCAACTTTACGGATGGAATCGACTATAACCTGTTCGGCTTGAAAGCAGCCCTTGAAGGTAAAAAATGGATGGCATTTGCCGCCTATAATAAATCTAATGGCGATACCGGTATGTACAACTCCTGGGGTGGCGATCCCGCCTATACCAGTTCCATCTTCTCCAGAAACGCCTATCGTGAGAATGTCAGCGCCTATAAAATCGGTGCAAAATACGATTTCACCAAGAATTTCTTCGTCATGCTGAGCCATGCGGATTATGGCCAGTCTGACTCGGTCGGAAGGCTTCCGGGTATAGGCAATGTAACTGCATTGACCGATGCGAAAGAGACCGATCTGGTATTTGTCGTTAAGCCAATGAAGGGCATGATGGTGAAACTGTTCCATGCCAACCGGACCAGTGAGTACGATGGCAGCAATGATAATGAACTGAGCCAGGCCCATACCCGTCTGGTTGTATCTCAAAATTTCTAACTTATACTGGTTAGTAACCATTGCCTCCCGGAATGGATGTTTTTTCCGGGAGGCTCTGCAAACCTTTGAAAACATCGAATTCAGGCTATGGGTACTAGTTTAAGAGAAATCATCAAACACCTGTTGGACTCAATGGATGAAAGGAAGCAGTTGCATTCCCTGGACCAGAATACCCAGCAGATGCTGGACGAAGCTATTGAACGGGTGGTTGATGGAACCGATAAACGGATCCAGGCGGTTTCCGGGTATAAACGGAAACTCTACAAGTCGATACTGAGTTCCCTTGAGTACGCCGATCAGATCATAAAGCAGATTCCCCATGCGGTTGATTTAAACAGCCGGCATTTCGTCACCGATCCCTACATTAGAGCGCTCTTCCCGACCTTGGGTGGCTTGAAGAAGATTTTCAGGCAAAGCTCTGAACTGCATGACTACTTTTCCGAAACTGAACACCGTGATTCCGCTGAGATTTGCGCCTTGCTCTGCATGCGCAGGGAAGAGCAAACTGTTCTGGGAATGGAGTTGCGCGGAGAACAGGTGCGCAAAGATGTCAAACAGACCCGGGTGATGTTTGCCGACCATAGAATCTATTCACCGGCCGAATCTGAAGAATATGCCCGCCAGGAGCTGAAATGCTGCATCTTTGAAGGCCTGGTGAATAATGCCCTCGATAAAATCTCGGAATTGCGTGCTCGCAGGCATCAGCTGGAGCTTGATCAGCAAAGGCTCAACGCGAGACTCCGGCAAAACCGGCGAGGCCTGAGCGAACAAGACGACATGCAATACATCGCCAACGATGGGGTGATGCTGAGAACTGAAGAGCTGAAACTTGAAGAGATTGAAGAACAACTGGATGAAATCGGTTATGTTTCGCCGGAGGTCTGTCTCGAAGTTGTTAATGATATCTTGAGCAATCCTCAGGATTTCGTCAGCTTCAATCAAATCTCTATCCATCTCGACCGTGAAGGCATCAAAAGAATTGAAAGTGAATCATCAAGTTCAATCAGTAATTTGGAGTTTTCAGAAGTTCGAATCAAAGGCCAGCCTCCCAGGGTGGTAACACTGGCCAATATCAAACGCGAGGAACTTGAAGCGCCCGTACCTGTTTCTTACGATATCGTTATATAATAATAACCTGCTTCACTTGCCTTTCATTGAGATTATCCGGCTCTTAGCCGAACAGCTGCTTGCTAGAGCCGAGGGTTTCACCTAACCTTCTAGCTGTTCTAGGATCATATAGGTGGTGCCATGCGCCTGTTCAGGGCCGCTCTCCTTATTCTGTTATGCACAATATGGCCATCTTCGCTATGGGCGGAAGCGGACCCGGTGACCATTGGCGTGTTGAGCCATCGTGGTGATTCTGTGACAAGCTACATGTGGGGGCCAACCGCAGACTACCTGGAGGAGGCGATACCACACCATCGGTTCAATATAATTCCACTCGATTTTGACGAAGTCGTTCCTGCTGTCGCAGCCGGGAATATTGATTTTGTACTGGTCAATCCTGGTATTTATGTGAACCTGGAGGTGAAGTACCGGGTCTCTCGCATTGCAACCCTGTACAACAGACGTGGCGATGTGCCTTATAACATCTTCGGTGGTGTTATCTTCACCCGCAAAAGTCACCCGGATATCCATACTTTGTCAGATCTGCAGAATCGCTCCCTGATGGCGGTGGATGCAACATCTTTGGGTGGATTTCAGATGGCCTGGCGTGAAATGAAAGCCGTAGGGCTGGACCCTTACGAGGATCTCAGCCGGTTGGAATTCGGCGGTATCCACGATCGCGTCGTAACTGCTGTACGTGATGGTCTGGTTGATGCGGGTACGGTGCGCACGGATATTCTGGAACGCATGGCGTTGGCGGGTGAGATTGATCTGTCTGAGTTTCGGATTATAAATCCCCAATCTAATTCTGAGTTTCCATTCGCCCACAGCACCAGGCTCTATCCCGAATGGCCCTTCAGCAAGGTTGCTCATACTCCCAATGAGCTGGCCGAGCAGCTCGCAGTGGCATTGTTGAAGATGCCGCAGGATCACCCGGCGGCGATTGCAGGCAAATATGCCGGTTGGAGTATTCCACTCGATTACCAATCGGTTCATGAATTGTTTCGAGAGCTTGTGCTGCCCCCTTATGAGGATCTGGGGAAGTTCACTCTGTTCGATGCAATCAAACGTTATTGGTATTGGCTGGTGGGGGGGCTTCTGATTCTGCTATTCATGGTGTTCATGACGCTCTGGGTGCTGAGACTCAATAGAGAGTTGAAGAAGGCGCAGAGACGACTGGAGCACCAGCATGAACTGATTCTCGATTCGGTAGCGGATGGTATTTATGGGGTTGATCTACGGGGTAATTCAACCTTTTTCAATCGGGCAGCCGAGAAGTTGACGGGGTGGAGTGCGGCGGATGTGATCGGTAAAAACCAGCATCAAATGCTACATCATACACATGCTGACGGGACGCCATACGACTTCATTGATTGTCCAGTCTATCAGACTTTTTGCGACAATCGTTCACGTTTCATATCAGAAGATCTTTTCTGGCGAATGGATGGCAGCAATTTTCCAGTCGAATACAGCAGCACCCCCATTAAGGGCGAGGATGGTGAGACAATCGGCAGTGTGGTGGTGTTTCGGGATATCACAGAACAGAAACAGGCGGAAGAGGATGCTCGTCAACACCAGGTGGAACTCGCGCGGGTTGCACGCCTCAGCACACTCGGAGAAATGGCCTCAGGAATCGCCCATGAGCTGAACCAACCTCTCACCGCAATTTCAACGAATGCTCAGGCCAGTATCCGGCTGCTGGAGTCCAACAACCCCGATACCAATCTCTGTGTGGACGTCATGGACCGCATCGCCACGCAAGCCGATCGGGCCGGTGAGATTATTCGGCAGTTGCGACGTTTTGTGCGCAAAGAGCCTTTGGAGCGTTCGAATATTGATATCAACTCGTTGATCAGCGCTGTGGTGGTGCTGATCAGGCCGGAGTTGCGACGGGCAAATGTCAGGTTGAGTTTGAATCTCGATTCAAGACTGCCAGGCATAGCCGTACAGCCCATTCAGATTGAACAAGTGATTCTCAATCTGGCGAGAAACTCCATTGAAGCATTGAGCGAGATGCCTGTGAATGCGCGTCAACTGACGATTCAGACAAGCAGAGAAGGAATCGATGGTATCCGTTTGACGGTAAGAGACAGCGGTCCCGGTCTGCAGCCTGAGCTGATGGATCATCTCTTCGATCCGTTTATCACCAGCAAACCGGATGGTATGGGATTGGGTCTCTCCATCAGCCATGGGATCATCGAGGCGCATGGTGGTAAACTCACTGCGACCTGCTCCACGGGGGGTGGTGCGGAATTCTCTTTTTTCTTACCCTTGGATCCGGATTCCTAAAATATGGATAAATCTACGCCCACTGTATTTGTCGTTGATGATGACGAAGAGGTGCGAAAAGGACTTAAATTACTACTCGAGTCAGTCGGATTACCGGTTATCTGTTACGCATCAGCCGCGGATTATCTGGGTGGCTTCGATGCGAGACAACCGGGTTGCCTGGTGGTGGACATCCGTATGCCCGGTATGAGTGGTCTGGATATGCAGGAGAAACTGGCCGAGGAGCCCATCCATCCTCCGGTGATCGTGATTACCGGGCATGGTGATGTACCAATGGCGGTTCGGGCGGTCAAGGCTGGTGCGGTAGACTTCATCGAAAAGCCGTTTCGTGACCAGATTCTGCTCGACAGCGTTCACCGGGCCATCGAGATGGATGCAAAACAGCGTGGAGAGGCGTCAAGGCTGTCTGACATTCGGGAGCGTCTGAATCTGTTGACGCCCAGAGAGCGTGAAGTGCTCAATTTGGTTGTGATTGGCCGCAGGAACAAGAACATTTCAGAAGATCTGGGTATCACGCTTTCCACAGTGGAGGCGCATCGTTCCAGAGTTATGGAGAAGATGGAGGCTGATTCACTGTCACAATTAATGCGTATGATGCTTACCCTGGAGCAGGATTGAGGAAAACCGCTACACACCATGGTGCATCTGTCAATTTCCTATAAGTAACAATTAGTTAGATAATACACGTTCGCTTTTGCCGGATCTAAGAATTGAGATTTCAAGTCTACTGAAAATATTCAATGACAATGTTTTCAGAGTACCGCATCACCAGACTGCACGGTGAGTCGCAAATAGCGTATTAAAAGAATTTACCTTGAGCTGCTGAGCTCTTCTTTCTGTAACCCTGGTCCAGAATCTTGGAGGATGAGAAAACATGACGATTTCCAGACGCGAATTTCTTCGGTTAATGGGATTAGCCGGTGCAGCAGGCATGATGCCCGCTTCGGTTTTCGCTGCCGCCCGCCAACCCAGCGATCTCTATGAGATTCCCAAGTTTGGTAATGTTTCTCTGCTGCATATCACCGATAGTCATGCCCAGTTGAACCCGGTCTATTTTCGTGAACCCAACGTCAATCTGGGCTTGGGATACGCACTCAACAAAGCCCCGCATCTGGTCGGCACAAAACTGCTGAGCCATTTCGGCATAACGCCAGGCAGCATCGAAGCCCATGCCTTCAGCTATCTGGATTTTGATGCGGCCGCCGGCAAATATGGCAAGGTGGGAGGGTTCGCTCATCTGCAGACGCTGGTCAAGCGCCTGCGGGCCGAGCGTGGTCAAGGCAACAGCCTGCTGCTGGACGGTGGTGACACCTGGCAGGGTTCAGGCACTGCATACTGGACCCGCGGTAAGGACATGGTTGGCGCCTGTAACCAACTTGGTGTGGATGTCATGACAGGCCACTGGGAGTTCACCTACCTGGATCAAGAGGTGCTCTCCAATATCGCTGATTTCAAAGGCGACTTTGTGGCCCAGAACGTGAGCGTCAAGGATGATGCGATGTTTGATTACCGTTTTGCCGACTTCGAAGGCTTTGACGAAGACGCGGGCACGGCGTTCAAGCCCTATGTGATAAAAAATGTCGGTGGCGCACGCGTTGCCGTCATCGGTCAGGCCTTTCCCTACACGCCGATCGCCAATCCTCAGCGTTTCATGCCTGACTGGACTTTCGGCATTCAGGACGACCACATGCAGGCCACGGTGGATGCGGTGCGGGAAAACGAAAAGCCTGATGTGGTAGTGGTGATCTCCCACAATGGCATGGACGTTGACCTCAAGATGGCTTCCCGGGTCACTGGCATAGACGCAATCTTTGGCGGCCACACCCACGATGGCATGCCGGCGCCCACGGTGGTCAAGAATGCAGGTGGCAAGACCCTGGTGACCAATGCCGGCTCGAACGGCAAGTTCCTCGGCGTTATGGATCTGGATGTAAAAGATGGCAAGGTGCGGGATTTCCGCTATCGCCTGGTGCCTATCTTCTCCAACCTCCTGCCGGCCGACAAAGAGATGCAGGCCTATATCGACGGTGTGCGCGCGCCCTATAAAGACAAGCTGGAAGAGGAACTGGCGGTGGCGGAAGAGACCCTCTTTCGGCGCGGCAATTTCAACGGCACCTTTGACCAGGTGATCTGTGATGCCCTGAACAAGGTCAACGATGCACAGATCTCCCTCTCACCTGGATTCCGCTGGGGCACCACGGTGCTGCCGGGACAGAAGATCACCATGGACCATGTGATGGATCAGACCTGCATCACCTATCCCGAGACCTATCGTCGGGAGATGAGCGGTGCGGATATCAAGGCGATTCTGGAGGATGTTTGCGACAACCTTTTCAACAAGGATCCCTACTATCAGCAGGGCGGTGACATGGTGCGCGTGGGTGGTCTGGATTATGTCTGTGAGCCAGGCCAGGGGTTTGGCAAGCGCATCTCCAGCATGGCCCTGGACGACGGCACTGCAATCGATGCCGGCAAGAAATATATGGTCTCCGGCTGGGCTACGGTGGGTTCCAAATCTCCCGGTCGTCCGATCTGGGATGTGGTGGCTGATTACCTGCGTGATCAGAAAACCGTGAAGATCAAAAAGCTCAACACGCCTAAACTGGTTGGTGTGAAAGATAACCCCGGTGTTGCTGAGTACCCCTCGGTCTGAGACTGATTAGGGCTCGCTTCAGGCATAAGAAAAAGCGCTCGAAAGGGCGCTTTTTTTATACCTCGTGGATACGCGCTGACCTGTAGTCAATCTTCGCTGTCTGATGCGAAACCAGGGGGGCGCTTACCTGATAAAAGATAGGCAAAAGCTATGACTTCCGCGACGGCGCGATAGAGCGCTTCCGGAATCTCATCACCCAGCGGCACCTGGGAAAGCAGTGCTGCCAGTTCAGGATCTTCATGCAGGGGCACGTCATGTTCGTTGGCGAGCTCGAGAATCCGGTCTGCCAGTTCACTGCGCCCCTTGGCGGTGATTCTGGGGGCGTTTTCACCATCATACTGCAGTGCTATGGCAAGGTCGGGTTTGTTGGCGTCGTAATCGCTCATGCCTTTTCACTCAGCAGGGAGAGATCCCTCGGCATCGGTTTCCGCTCCTCGATGACGCCCTGATAGGTTTCCAGTTTTTTTACTTCCAGGCCTGCTGTCTCATAGGCCTGGCGAAGTATCGACAGATGCGCTTTTACCAGATCCGTGGTGTTGTTTTGTTCAGCCCAAATAACAGTGGAGACGGTTTCCCCCTGAAGGGTCAGTTGGATGCGCATCGGGCCCAGCGCCGGCAGATTCATCTGCAGCGTCAGGCTCCAGCTGCTTGCCTCAGCATCCGATCGCGCGGCCTGGTCTTTTTTGATGAGTATCTGTAAAAGATCGACTTTATTCCCATGCAGCATGGGTAGCTCGAACTGCCAGCTCTGGCGGGCGGCTTCCTCCTGGGGCAATGATGCGAGCTGATTGGTCTGGATACGGGCCAGCGCGGCATCAAATTGTTTAACAAGGTCATTGAGAAGCTTCAGCGTGGCATTCGAGGCTAAGGCTTCAGCATCCTGCGGTCTGGCAGGTTGGGCGCCGTTTTGCGGAGCTGCTGACTGCTGGTAGACGGGGGCCTGCAACAGGCGGATGAGTCTCAATAGATTGAGTTTCAGGTCTCCACTGTGGTTCGAATTACTGATAAGCCGGGCTTCTGTAAAAAGCCCGCTGTTGAGCAACGCCTCCTTGAATTGCGACCTGAATTCGGGATTCTCTATCGTGGGTAAGCGAGCCAGCAGGGATTGAAATGCCTGCTTGACCCCGGCAGGGAGGACCTTGTTCCCGGTGCCGGCAGTTAACTGGACCAGCTTTTCCAGCAGAGGCGGTATCGGCTGCTGACGAGGCAGGATGGACTTCAACGCCTTTGCCTGTAACTGCTGCAGGGTAGGGCGTGTCAACAGGCTCAGCTCGGGGCGCTCGCCAGTCTTGTCGACCTGCAGGATCAGAGTCTGTCCCGGTTTTACCGAGATCTGGGTCTCTGCAATGAGGCGGGCGACGCCAATCTGCAGCTTGACGCTGCCATGCTGATTCTCACTCAAGGCGGTGCCCTGCAGTATCTGCCCTGGCTTGAGGTTCTGCAGCAACTGCTCCTTCGGCATGGCTGCGGGCAGGGGGAGAAAAAATTTTGCACTGGGGATTCGCATGGATTGGCTGCTCTATCGGCTTCACTCAAGTATAAGTCAGAAGCATGGTTGTTCAATTCCTGAGGCCATGTGCCGATAGCCTGGTGTACCCCGCCATAAATCCTGTAAACACCAAGATGCCTGATCAAACCGCGGAAAAAAAGACTATCTGGTTCCTTCGTGTAGAAGGTGCCGAGCTTGGGCCATTCCCCAGCGCCAAGGTGAGAAATTTACTGGTGAATGGCGAGCTGAGTCTGAATGCAGAGATCAGCAGGGACCGCCGTAGCTGGAAAAAAATCCACACAGTAGCAGAAGTCGTGCCGGTGAGTATGCGCGCCCAAATGGGTGATCGCTCAGCTCAGACCCTGGTTCATGCCCGGCACGTCGCAGAGCAACAGGCGCGCAGCGAAAAAAGTCACAGCTTTCCCTTGGCTGCAACGCTTACCGTTTCGCTGCTGATCGCCGGAATCATCGGCGTATCGATCTGGAGAGGGTTACCTGAAGAACATGATACACCGGATTGCAAAGCTCAGGCTGCGCCTAATGTGAATTGGAGAAATTGTATTTTGATCGGCGTCGATGCCGGCGCCGCCAGTCTGGCAGGGGCCAATCTCAATAGCGCTATTCTGCGGCAGGCGAAGTTGACAGCCACGGACCTGACAGACGCAAATCTTCAATACGCCGATTTGAGCGGGGCCGACCTGAGTTATGCGCAGCTTAACCGGGCCGTGTTTTTAGGGGCAAATCTTCAGGGTGCTGATCTCACTGAGGCCGATCTGACAGCTGCCGACCTGCGATTTGCCGATCTCTCTGGCAGCAGGTTGGAGCGCGCAACCTTGCATGACGCCAGCCTTGGTGAAGCGATCTGGATCGACGGGAAGCCATGCGGCAGCGGATCCGTAGGAAAATGTAACCGGTGAGTCATCAATCCGGGAAGGATTCAGTTTCATAACGATAAATCTTCAGTGTCTCTGACCAGTGGTTCTCAGGCAGCCCTGCCTTATTCTTCAGGTGGCGCAGGAAATCTTGCGCTTTCGGCAGAGATTCCCATACAGAAGGTAGAAAAGTGCCTTTCGAAAAGCCGTCCACCAGGATCAATCCATCGATCCTGGGACGGATCTGTTGTAACAGATCTGCTTCAGAAACAAAGTTGATTGGTTCGGCGGGGGTGAGTACTGAGATATGTATCTCCAGGTCAGCGAATTCTCCCGGGGTGAGCGGCGGAAAACGGGGATCCCGGAACGCGGCGGAGAAGGCATTTTCCGCAACATCCTCTACCAGTGGCATGCAGGCTTCCAGGTGACCGATACAGCCACGCAGCATGCCGGATCGATTCAGCGTGACGAAACTGGCGCGTTCAACCTGCAGTTCCGGGATGAAAGTTTGCACATCAACCTTCAGGGGCGTTCCCTGGTTGAGTTCATGCAGAATGGAGTCCCGGGCAATATTGACGAGTGTCTTGCGCGCATCGTCAGAGAGTCTCTCGGTAGGATCGGCATGCATGGAAATATCCCAAAAATTGATCTGATTTGCTGTTAACCATGAATCGTTACTCAGAAAATATCAAGTCTGGATTAGCTGCATGGTTTTCGCCATAATCCCGCCTCTTTGCTCTTTCTACGGACTCAATCATGTGGTTTAAGAATCTCCGTCTCTATCATCTCCTCAAACCGTTCAGTCTGTCGGAGGATGAGCTGAATGAGCAGTTACTGACCAAGGCATTTCAGCCGTGTGGCAGCCACGATCCCTCGTCTATGGGCTGGGTGTCCCCGTTGGGAAGGGGTTCTGAAAAACTCGCCCACGAGGTGGGGGGCTGTCTGATGATTTGCGCCCGACAGGAGGACAAGCTGTTGCCTGCGTCGGTGATCACAGAGACCCTGGAAGAGAGAGTGGATGCTGTTGAGTCGCAAGAGGGGAGGAAAATTGCGCGCAACGAAAGATCCGAAATGCGCGATGAAATTATCCACACCCTGATGCCAAAGGCCTTTGTTCGCTCTTCCAGAATCTTTGCCATGATAGACAAGCAAAATAGATGGATTCTGGTGGATGCCTCCAGTAGTTCAAAGGCTGAGTCGATCATCTCCTTGCTGCGGGAGTCATTGGGAAGTCTGCCGGCGCGCCCATTTGAGGTGGTGGTTTCGCCGGCTTCCGTGCTGACTGAATGGCTGCGACAGCCGGGCAAACACAAGGATTTTGTGCTGATGGACAGCTGTGAATTGCGCGACACTGATGATGAGGGAGGCACGATCCGTTGTAAAGGTCAGGACCTGGCCGCTGAGGAGATACAGGCCCATCTCACGGCGGGAAAGCAGGTCGTAAAGCTTGCGCTGCAGTGGGATGAACGAATCTCCTGCATGATCGAATCGGATTTGGCCCTCAAACGCATCAAGTTTCTGGATGTCATTCAAGAGGAGGCCGCCGATGTGCAGACAGAGGATGAAGCTGCGCAATATGATGTTGCGTTCAGCCTGATGAGCCTGGAATTCCGGCGTTTGATTCCGCGAGTGCTTGACCTGTTTGGCGGGCTGAGTACCTCACAAGAGCCAGGGCAACTTAAAAAAAGGCTCTAAGTTAAAGTCTTGGTTGATAGTTATTTGTTCTATAAAACAATGAGATAAATCTATTATCTAATAACTGAGGCGATGTCATGGTTAATTGACGTAGATCAATGAACAGCCGGTGGAGTCTCGATATTCTACTCCTCAACGCACACGGTTGGTCGTTTCCGTGATTTGCGCTGGTCTAGAGCGAGGAATGCATGCCCAATTGCCTCCAGGGTGTCATTCCTCGCTTTTTTTATGCGAAGGGTCAACTCTTGAAGATGATCCAGCCTCAGTAGCCGTAGTACTCCCTGAACCAGTTTGCAAAATTCTCGACACCTGTTTCGAGCTTGGTGTCCGGCTTGTATCCGGTATCGGCAATCAGGTCAGCAACATCCGCGTAGGTGGCGACAACGTCACCATCCTGCAGTGGCAGCATGTTGAGTTTTGCTTTCTTGCCCAAAGATTCTTCCAGGACTTCGATGTAGCGCATCAGTTCGACAGGCTCATTGTTGCCGATGTTGTAGAGCCGATAGGGCGCCGTGCTGGTGGCGGAGTCGGGCTTATCACTGCTCCAGTCCGGGTTGGGTTCGGGGGTACGGTCCAGCACGCGGATAACACCCTCCACGATATCATCGATATAGGTGAAATCCCGTTTGTGTTTCCCATAGTTGAAAACATCGATCGGCTCATCCCGCATGATCTTGTGGGCAAACTTGAGCATCGCCATGTCGGGGCGGCTCCAGGGGCCATAGACCGTAAAAAAACGTATGCCGGTTGTCGGTAGCCGGTAGAGATGGCTGTAGGTGTGCGCCATCAGTTCATTGGCCTTCTTGGTGGCCGCGTAGAGACTCACTGGATGGTCGACATTGTCGTGCACCGAAAAGGGCATGGAGGTGTTGGCGCCGTACACCGAACTGCTCGATGCATAGACCAGATGCTGTACGCTGTTGTGCCTGCAGCCCTCCAGGATGTTGGCAAATCCCAGCAGGTTGGAGTCCACATAGGCCAGTGGGTTTTCAATTGAGTAGCGGACTCCCGCCTGGGCTGCCAGATTGACCACCCGGTGGGGTTTGTATTGGTTGAAACAGTCGGCAATCCCCTCCCGGTCCTCCAGTTCCAGGCGCAGGTCCGTAAAATTTGCGTGTCCCAGGGTTCGCGCGAGTCGTGCCTTTTTCAGCTCAACATCGTAATAGTCGTTAAGACAATCGATGCTGATGACTTTGTCACCGCGCTCCAGCAGCTTGATTGCCAGAGCTGATCCGATAAAGCCGGCGGCGCCGGTGATTAAAACTCTCATTTATCTACCTGATGTTTTATAAGCTATCACTTAAAGCTGTATTACACTTTTAAATCTTCCACATACCAGCTCATGGCTTCCTCCAATCCGGCATCTATGCGATGCGTCGGTTGGTAATTGAGCAGCTCACGGGCCTTTGAAATGTCAGCCAGTGAATGCCTGACATCACCCGGCCGAAAATCGCGATAGATGGGTTTTACCGCCTCAAGGTGTGTGTAATCCTTGCTCAGGATCTTACGGATGCTTTCATAGAGCTGGTTGAGACTGGTGCGGTCACCCACCGCGACATTGTAGACCTGATCCACTGCTGCCGGATTTTGCGTGGTGGCGGCGAGGAGGTTGGCCTGCACTGCATTATCGATATAGCAGAAGTCACGACTGGTTTTCCCGTCACCATTGATGAACACCTCCTTGTCATGGATCAGGGAAGCGACCCACTTAGGAATCACCGCCGCATAGGCGCCATCCGGGTCCTGGCGTCTGCCGAAGATGTTGAAATAGCGCAGCCCGATGGTTTTGAAGCCATAACAGCGGGCGAATACCTGCGCGTACAGTTCGTTGACCAGCTTGGTGACCGCATATGGAGATAAAGGGTTACCGATCTTGTCTTCCTGCTTCGGCAACTCGGGATGATCGCCATAGGTGGAACTGGATGCTGCATAGACAAACCGTTTCACCCCGGCGTCCCTGGCGGCTACCAGCATGTTGAGGAATCCGGTGATGTTGTTGGCGTTGGTGGTGATCGGATCTTCCAAAGAGCGCGGGACTGACCCCAGGGCGGCCTGATGCAGTACATAGTCAACCCCTTCACAGGCGTTATTGCAGTCAGTGAGGTCACAGATATCGCCCTCGATAAAGGTGAAATTATTCCACTGCTCGGTTGATACTTCGTATTGGACCTTATCGAAATTATGCCTGTGACCGGTGGAGAAATTGTCCAGCCCCACCACCTTTTGGTTGAGATTGAGCAGGGTTTCCAGGAGATTGGAACCGATGAAACCGGCCACTCCGGTAACCAGCCAGGTTGACTGTTCGGCAAGGAGTTGCTCTTTGAGTGCGTCGTAACTAGTCATTAATAGTCCAATTTTCCATGGTTAGCATTATAGTCGGAGATCCACATCTGCTGCGGGCAGGATGTTTTTCACATCGTACAGCACACCGTTTTTGCTGCACAGGCTGCGAATTCTGTCACTCCCCATTTCGACGAACTGTTTGTGAGCAACAGCCAGGATGACCGCCTGGTAGGCACCCTCATGCAGTTCATTGATGGGCCTCAGTCCATATTCATGTTCAGCCTCGTCGGGGTTGACCCAAGGGTCATAGACATCGACTGTCGCGCCATAATCCTTGAACTCTGAAACAATATCCACCACCCGGGTGTTTCGCAGGTCCGGGCAGTTCTCTTTGAAGGTTAGCCCCAGTATCAGTACCTTACTGTTACTGGTGGCTATGCCTCGTTTCATCATCAGCTTGACAGTGGTGTGCACCACGTATGCGCCCATGGCATCGTTGAGGCGACGTCCAGCGAGAATAATTTCCGGCTGATAGCCGATGGATTGAGCCTTGTGAGTCAGATAGTAAGGGTCAACGCCGATACAGTGACCACCCACCAGACCGGGACGGAAGGGTAGAAAATTCCACTTGCTGCCTGCCGCTTCAAGTACTTCCTGGGTGTCGATACCCAGGCGGTTGAAGATCAGCGCCAGTTCATTGATGAGCGCGATATTGACATCACGCTGGGTATTTTCAATGACCTTTGCGGCCTCCGCCACCCTGATGCTGCTTGCCTTGTGGGTGCCGGCGGTGATGATGCTGCGATAGAGGTCGTCGACAAAGTCAGCTACCTCCGGCGTCGAGCCGGAGGTCACCTTCTTGATGGTGATCAGGCGATGCTCTTTATCACCAGGATTGATGCGTTCGGGGCTGTAACCGGCGAAAAAGTCGAGATTAAAGGTCAGGCCCGAGTCGGCCTCTATGATAGGTACACAGTCATCTTCGGTGGCGCCGGGATAGACGGTGGATTCAAAAATGGCAACATCGCCCTTTTTGATCACCTTTCCCAGTGCATGACTGGCGCCGATCAGCGGAGAGAGATCCGGTTGTTTGTGTTCATTGATCGGTGTCGGTACGGTCACGATATAGACGTTGCAATCCTTGATGTCATCCAGCTCACTCGTGTAGCTGAGATGCGGCACCTTCTGCAACTCCTCCGGTTCGACCTCCAGGGAACTGTCTCGCCCCTCTCTTAACTCCTTGACTCTGGCTTGATTGATATCCAGGCCAACAGTGGGATATTTCTTACCAAACTCTACGGCTAAGGGCAGTCCGACATAACCGAGACCGATGACACCAATACGTGTCTTTGCAAGATCGAGCATGAAAATTTCCTAGTTAGATATGGAAGATGAGTTGCAGTATCGATGCATCCAACCCATGTGAGTATATGCATCGCCGGTGATTGAATAGAGATTTATCGACCTTTGACATAAAAAACTTAGCTTGAAAAATAAGCACAGAGTTATAGCCACTCGCTGAGGATGTCTGAGATTGGGCGGGTATCATATCAGAATTTCTGTTTTTAAAACGCTGTCCAAAATCTGGTGTGCTCAAGTCAAATGATTGAAATATTAACTATATTTTAAGCTGCGCCTCACTAATGGCAATTTAGTTCTTGGATCGCCAATGATCCGATAAAAAACCGGATTGACACTGGTCTATTCGGGATGCAGACTCCTTCAGCTCAAAATCAAACCCATTATTTCTAAAGAAACATCGGATTTGGCGGCAGCGGCTGGTCCGGCCCAAAAATATATGGAAGTGAGTGACGCCCTGAAACAAAATGGCAAGAAAATTGGGAGCTTCACTGCCAGCGATCATTCGATAGGCGTGGTTTTAGTGGTTTTGTGTTCAAAGGGACCTGCAATATATCTGATATCATCGCGAAAGCCTTGGCTGAGGATATCGCTGTTTGGTATGCAAACGGCCATGCAGTGGCTGCGCGGTTGGGCAACTGATGTACCTCATCTGTGAGCTGTCACTATGCAAGGTGGCAGGGTCATTTTTTGCCGTGTTAAGATAATCACGTCTTCACGACGTGGTTATCTTCTCGTTTCTTTGAAATAAATCCCAGGTGACAATTTCTGTTAAAGACAGCAAATCGATCGCATTGATTGCGTTGCATGCCGGCTATAGCCACTCATCCCTGGCGCTGCACTCTATTGCAGCCTATTCAGTGAACGAGGCTTTCTTCCCGGCTATTCAGATTTTCGAATCCCTGGTGAACACAAGCCAGCAAAACCTGCTGGAGCAACTGATCGAGCAGCGGCCGGTGGTGATCGGTTTCTCCACCTATCTGTGGAATATCGAGGCCTGCCTGCATCTCGCAGGCCTGCTGGATCAGCTTTTGCCGGATGCATTGATTGTGTTGGGCGGGCCCGAGGCTGGGCCAAGGGCCGAGGAGTTGCTTTCCAGTCATCCCGCAATTGATTATGTCATCGACGGGGAAGGTGAAGTGGCGTTTCGCGATCTGCTGCGGTGGAAGTTCTACGCTGCAGGCAGTCTCAGTGATATCTCCGGGCTGATCCGCAGAGAGTCTGGCGAACACCTGCGGAATCCGATTCAGACAATCCCTGTAGAGCAGATCCCGGCCCCGATCTCCGCCGGCAGGATGGAGTTTGATAAGCCGTTGGTGTATTGGGAAACCTCCAGGGGTTGCCCCTTCAAGTGTACCTTCTGCACCAGCGCCACCGAGCGCTTGCGCATCTTTCCGCAGGCGAGGATAGAGGCCGACCTTGCTGTCCTCGAAACCCTGCAGAACAAGGTGATCAAGCTGCTGGACCGCAGCTTCCATTTGGGTAAGGCGCGTACAGTCGCACTGCTTGAACGCTTCGCCAACACCCCGGATGGCTTGCGTTTCCATCTGGAACTCAATCCGGACCGCATTTCACCGGAGGCGATGGCGATCTTCCGCAATGCGACGCCGGGTAAGTTCCAGTTCGAGATCGGTCTGCAGACCCTTTCCGAGCCGGTGTTGCACACCATTGATCGCCGCATGCAGATCCCTCTGGCCCTGGAGAATATCCGGGAACTGGTGAGCATGGCCCGTCACCCGGTACACCTCGACCTGATCGTTGGGTTGCCCGGGGAGGATGCCGCGCATTGCCGGGATTCACTCGACAGGGTGTTCAGGCTGCATGCAGAACATCTGCAGCTGGGCACCCTTAAATTGCTGCCTGGTACACCTTTACTCAACCAGGCCGGTCAGTTTGGCTACCAATGGGACCGCAGTCCGCCTTACGAAGTGCTCTCACATCCATTGCTCGGTTTTCGGGAGATCGCGCGTTTCAAACTCTATGCTGAGCTGCTGGAGCGGTTGTGGAACAGTGGTTATCTCACCTCGAGCCTGATGTGGCTGATCCCAGGCTATTTCAATGACCGGGTGACCGATTGCTTCGATGCGCTCCTGGAGCGGGTGGGGGAGGGCATTGCGCGGGACAATCTGCAACCCGACAAGCTGTTTAGTTTGGTCAACGAATTTCTTGCCCCGCTGTTGAGCGAAGACCAGCTGTTGAGCGAACTGCTGCTTTGGGACTACAGTCAGTTCAGTCTGGTGAATGCCAAGACCTCTGTATGGATTAAGGAGCAGCTTGACCAGCATGTGACGCTCGTGGCGTCAGGCTCCCGCCGCCGCTTGCCGGTGCTGGAACTCTCTGCGGCAGCGGTGGAGATCATCAATCGCCAGCGTCTCGATCCCTTGTCCCCCGGCAACTACGCTGTCTGGCCCAGGCAGCATAAAAAGGGCAAACCCGTGGAGATCATGCCGGTCCCTCGGCCTGAACCTTGAGCGCCATATCACGGGTGGCGCCATCAGCATAGTGCAGCACGAGTTGCCCGATCACCTTTCTGAGTTGTTGTTCGACAGCGGCGCGCCCGGCCAGATCGAATCTCTTGGCGCAAGCCTGCCAATCCCTGTTCTGCAGTACCTTCATCAATAACAGTTGGGCATGCGCCGGTTCGGCTTGTGACCCAATCAACACTCTGCGGGTCAGAGTTTCGATTGCCGGCAGGCTGATCTCATAACCCCGTTGGGCGAAGGCGAAACCCATCAGGTCGAGCCAGTCATACTGGTTGAGCGGCGCTTGCGGCGGCGGTGAAGCATGGGCCAGTAATAGGCAGGCAAGATCTGGATCCATCCCGTTCAAGGAGTCGGCCAGAAGCCGTGGAAGTTGTTGCGCGAAACGCTCCCGGGCCGCATCGAAAATCTGCTCCCCTTCGATACTGAGGGGATGCAGCATGATGACCGATTGAGCGCCACTGCTGGCCCCGCGGCGCAGCCCGACACGCACCGGGTACATTTGATGTTTGGTCCAGAACCTTACCAGTTCGTGGGTGGCGCCAAAGCTGGCGCCCAGATAATCCAGGGCGGCCGTCCGGCTGTGCCGCCGGATCTCCTCTACCAGCCGGCTGCCCAGCCCCCGCTGCTGCAATATCGGGTGAACGGCGATACGCATGATTCTGGCGCCGCGCAGACTGGCGCCGGTCTCCAGACCCACATGGGCAGCCAGCGACTGGGCCAGCAGATGACCTCGCGGGCGCCGATAACCTGCCCATATGGCGTGGGCGGTGACAGGATCGAATCCGCCTTCCTCGGCTGTCAGAGCGGTGGCCACGATGCGTCCGCGGTATCTCAGACCGAATACTTTAAGATTGGGACCATCAAGCAGGTTGCGCAGGTCGAAGGGGGTAGTGCGGTAGTGGGCAAGCACCAACAGGCCGAACAGGTCGATCAGATCCGGCTCATTGTCCACCAATCGATCCCGGTCGAGGATCTCGAAAACGCATTCGTCAACTTGTGCTGTGGCAATCAGCTCATCCGGGACGGGTGAGGCGTTCAATGCCAGGGCGGCGAACAGCCATCTTTCCACCGGGTCATCGGCCGCCCAGCGGATCGGGGTTTCCAGGCGGATCTCCCGCCAGAGGGGAAAGCGTTGATTCAATACCTGGCGGAAACGCAGCGCGAATCCCCTGCCGGTGCCTTCGTAGCCATGTACGGTGGTGGCGAATGCAATGCGGGGATAGTGATCCAGCAGCGCCGCCAGTAAAGGTGTCGGGATGGCTGCGGCTTCATCGACCAGCAGCAGATCCGCAGGTCGTGGTTGCTGCAGCAGGTGGTCGGGAGCACTGTAGCGGATGCTCGCATCGTCCAGGTGCAGCGAGCCTTTGCTGGTTTTTGCATCCGTCAGGAGCCGGGCCGCCTGTTCGAACAGGGACTGGGTGGATGATTGCCTGGGTGCGGTGACCAGAATATTTTTTCGACCGGACTGGATGAGGCGGGCGGCGGCAATTCCCAGGGCGGAGGATTTGCCTCTTCCCCGGTCGGAGATCAATACCACGGGCCGCTGCCGATGGCCCGTAACGACGTGGGTCACTGCATCGACGGCAATCGCTTGATCCTGGGTGCGGCAAATGGCATCGAATGGTGCAGGCGTTGCCCTGTTTGAGAGAGAGACGGGCAGCTCTGGAATATCGCCTTGCTCCTCGCAGCAGATCACGGCAGGGTCGCTGCGGATCAAGCGGGCAAGTCTGCCCAGAAAGCGACCCGTGACGGCAGAGGCCGGGGTGCCTGCGATGGTGATTCGCGCATGCTCCGGGTCAGGGTAAACAGACCACTCCGCAAGTGGCGGGGTCAACAGAATCAGGATGCCTCCACTCAGCAAGGTGCCGCTCAACACCCCGAACGCATCCGGGTCGAACCCAGTATGGGCATCGTAGACAAAAGTTTCTGTTTCAGCCCCGATCAGGGACAGCGCATCGGAGTTTTGCCGGCTGGCAATACCTTTGGGGGCGGAGCCGCCTATCCACAAGGGATTGGGGCACGGGATATTAGACAGCAGTGCTGTGGCATGCGCTTTACACCAGGGATGTTTACCTGACAGCACCAGCATTCTACGCTGCAATCCCGCTGCGGCCTGTCGTTGTAGAGACAGGGTGAGCTCAATCAGTTGCTCGGTCTTCAGCGGATCTTCGGCAGACATGATGCAATCAAGCAGGAGTTAGGGGTGTACCGACAAATGCGGCTATGCCCAGTCGGCAGATGCGAAATAAGTGTGTAGCATATCCTGCCAATTGCTAATCTAACAGATAAGCCGCTGTTTTTCGGTATCTACAGTGTTAAATTTAACTCAGATCATTCGTTAATCTGCAAGGGTTTCCTCCCTCAAGGCTAAATTATGCTGCGACTTGTACACAGCTTATTGTCTCTCATCCTGGTGATGGCGCTGAGTGGTTTTCCACTTACCCATGCGGCAGAGATGGTCGAGCAGCCAGTTGTTTTGGCGGTGCATCCCTATCTTCCCTTCCTGGAGCTCAAAAAGCGCTATCAGCCGCTGGCTGACTATTTAAAAGAGTTCCTGGGGAAGGAGGTCGAGGTGCGTGTCGGCCGGGATTATGGCGAACATATCGCCCATATCGGCAAGGACAAAGTGGATATCGCCTATCTCGGTCCAGCTACATACTTACGCATGGTGGAAAAATATGGCAAAAAACCCCTGTTGGCGCGTTTGGCAGTCAATGGAGAACCGGTCTTCCATGGCTATCTGGTAACCCACTCAAACAGTGGCGTGACCGATATCCAGTCGCTGCGCGGGAAACGCTTCGCCTTTGGCGATCCGGAATCCACCATGAGCCACCTGGTTCCGCGCTATATGTTGTTGGAGGCTGGCGTGGATGTGGGGGATCTGGCGGATTATCAATTTCTCGGCAGCCATAAAAATGTGGCGATGGGGGTGCTGTCAGGAGCCTTCGATGCGGGTGCTGTCAAGGAGGAGGTGATGGAATATTACAAAGACAGAGGATTGAGGGCCATCGCCAAAAGCGCCCCGTTTTCTGAACACCTGTTTGTGGCGCGCGCAAACGCCTCAGACGATTTTGTCAAAACGGTCAGAAAAGCATTCTATCAACTGTCGGATACGGAGGAGGGTCGCTCGATCTTACGCACCATTAAATACAGTGTGACTGCCCTTGTGCCGGTTGAAGATGCGGATTATGACAATCTGCGCAGAGTCCTCAGCTCGCTCCGTGAACATGGTGTTGAATAGTGTCTGCAGCACCCGCCAACAGACACTTGAGATCGCCGTGGCCAGGATTGATCCTGTTTATGCTGATCCTGCTGGTCGCAACCGCCACGGTTCTTGAACAACAAAGAGCACTGTCAACCCAGGTCGCAATGGAAAATGCCGAGGACGACATTCAGTTTATCAAATTCATGCTCAGTAGTGCATTGCAGCAACAGCAATTTGAGCAGCTGGGTTCCTTGGTTGCGTCCTGGGGCAGACATGTAAGATACACCCAGGAGTTGAAGGTTACCGCGGCAAATGGTTTTGTGTTTGGTCATTACCAGCGGGAACGACCGGCCAAGCGTCCCTATCGTCTGGAGGAGACGATCAGCTACTCCTATCAGGGAATGGCGAAGCTGGTTTTTATCAAGGATCTGGGCAGCGTAGATGCCACTATCAACAAGCTTCGCTGGCAGCTGTTCAGCGGGCTTGCCTTGATTGGACTGGTATTGTGGCGCATGGTCTGGCTCAGCCTGCATAGAAAGCGTGAAGCCTTGGTGCTTGATCGCACTAATCACCGATTGCAGGAGACCGCCGAGCAGCTGGAGGCGACTCGTGCTTACCTGAAAAGCGTATTTGACTCCATGCCCTCTTCCCTGGTGGCAGTGGATGCTGACGGCAACATCTCGATGTGGAATAAGGGCGCTGAGGCGGAATCTGGCCTTTCCTCGGATGATGTTCGTGGCAGGCCATTCTCTGACGTGCTGCCCGATTTTTCTTCTCGTATGAACGAATTGAAGGATGCCATTGAGACGGGTAAACCTGCCAGGATTGAAAGACATCTAACCCACCTTGATGGGACTCCCCGGTTTTCTGAAATCGTGATTTATCCATTGTTGATCGAACACAGCAGGGGCGCAGTAATACGCATCGATGACGTAACCCAGCGGGTTCAGATGGAACAGATGATGGTGCAGACCGAAAAAATGATGACGGTGGGCGGTCTGGCGGCAGGTATGGCCCATGAGATCAATAACCCATTGAGCGGCGTACTGCAGAGTTGTCAGAATATTCTACGGCGTCTGTCATTCGATCTGCCGGCAAATGAAACCACAGCCCGTGAACTCGGACTGGACCTTGTTGCAATGCATGAGTTTCTTGAGCGGCGCGGGATTCTTGGTTTCCTGGGAGGGATACGTGAGGCCGCTGAACGGGCAAGCCTTATCGTTGCTGATATGCTGGCCTTCAGCCGCCGCAGTACTGCGGAGTTTTCACCGATTGCAATCAATGAGTTAATCGATACAGTGGTGCGCATTGCCGCCAGTGATTACGATCTGAAAAAGACCTACGATTTCAAAAAGATTACTGTCGTCAAAGTCTATGATCCAGATCTTCCCCTCGTCGCCTGTGACAGCACCGAGATTGAGCAGGTACTGCTCAATCTGATAAAGAATGCAGCGCATGCCCTGGCGGGCCAGGACGACCCATCTCGGCAGCGTATTGTGCTCAGAACGAAAAATGAGCTTCAATGGGTGCGAATAGAGGTCGAAGATACCGGATCCGGTATGGACGAGGAGGTGCGGGGGCGGGTGTTTGAGCCATTCTTTACCACCAAACCCATTGGGCTTGGAACGGGTTTAGGGCTATCAGTATCCTATTACATCATCACGGAGCAACATAAGGGGACAATTACTGTGGATTCTTCTCCCGGCAGGGGGAGCCGGTTTGTCATACGTTTACCCTGTGGATAACGAGGTGTCGCCTAGATGAGCGGGCGGGTTTTGATTGTGGATGACGAGTACTTGATTACCTCGAGTCTGAAGGTTTTTCTGGAAGATGAAGGCTTGCAGGCGCTCACGGCGGCGTCTGGAGAAGAAGCCATTAAGCTTCTAACGGAAGACAGGGACATCGATGTCTGCATAATGGACATGCGTCTGCCGGGTATGGATGGTAATGCGGCTATTCTGTCTATCCATGAAATCTGTCCTGAGATTCGCTTTATCGTGCATACTGGATCGGTCAATTACAACATACCCCATGACTTGAAAGGCTTAGGGCTGGTCGATGAGCATGTGTTTCAGAAACCTCTTGCCGATATGACCCCTCTCGCTGAAGCAATAATATCGCTTCAAATTAGCTAGTATCATGATATGGCTGTAAACAAACTTATTCTGACCATAGAAGACGACCCGACCATTCGGGCGAATATCGTAGCTTATCTGGAAGACAGTGGTTACCAGATGCTGGAGGCTGGGGATGGTCAACAGGGACTGGAGCTGTTTCTCGAAAAACAGCCCGATTTAGTGCTCTGCGACCTTAGAATGCCGAAACTGGATGGTCTGGATGTGTTGCAGGAGATTACCCAGGCCGCACCGGATACGCCGGTGATCATCGTGTCCGGCGCCGGTATGATTGGCGACGCCATTCAGGCCTTGAAAAGAGGCGCATGGGACTACATTACAAAACCCATCCCTGACATGCAGGCGCTGGAGGTGGCGGTAAACAAGGCCCTGGAAAGATCCCGGCTGGTGAGCGAAAACCGCGCTTATCAGGCTGAACTGGAGCAGGTCAACCGTGAGCTGAGTGACGCCCTTGAGCAGCTGGAGGCGAATCAGCAGGCCGGCCGGGAGGTGCAGGTCAGACTGCTGCCTCCCGATAAGCAGGTGTTGGGTGGTTTTGTTTTTCAACACCGACTCTATCCCGCCATGCAGTTGAGTGGCGACTTTGTTGATTACTTCGCCATCGACGATGAACATATCGGTTTCTATATGGTGGACGTTTCCGGCCACGACACAGGATCAGCATTCGTCACAGTAATCGTCAAGACCCTTATGTCCCAGATGTGTGAGGCACTCGAGGATGGTGACGAAACGATTCTCATCCCCAACCAAACACTGCGACGGATGAACGATGAGCTGTATCGCCGAGGCCTGGAAAAATATATCACCATGTTCTATGGTGTTCTCGATGTGGCGGGCCATCGACTGGTCGCGAGCAACGGAGGGCATTATCCACACCCTCTGCTTTTTGATGGTTCTCAGGTTCAGCAACTCAACACCAAGGGCCGGCCTGTCGGTCTGTTTAATGATGTGCAGTTTGCGAATAATGAGGTACTCTTACCCGCCGATTTCCTGCTGTTACTCATGTCGGATGGTATTTTCGAACTGGTGCCCGAAAGAACGAATAAAGCAAGTTATGAGCACCTCATTTTTAATGTGAATAGTACTGAAATGTCACTTGACGAACTGAAAAATATAATCGGACTGGAAGATGTTACCCATTTGCTGGATGACGTAGCCATGTTGGCAATCAAAAGGGCTTCGTAAATGTCTGATAATAAAATTTATTATGCGACGAACAGTGGCATCCACGGGCTCAAATACGTCGGACACATACGCTACACGATTGGTGCCTCACTGGATAAATTCATCAGTAAGCTGTTCGAGGGCCCCAGGCCGGATGGTTTCATGGTGGATCTTCGGGAGACCAAGACTATCGATAGCACCAATCTTGGCCTGTTGGCGCGCATTGCCAATATGATGAAACACTGTGGCGCCCCGAAAGTCACCCTGGTCTCCACCAATGAAGATATCAATACGCTGCTGTTCTCCATCGGCTTCGATGAGGTTTTCGATATCGTGGATGAAGCGGGGCATGCCATGAACAATTGTCAGGAGCTTGGTTTACAGGACAATACGGGGCCTGACATGGCGCGCACAGTGCTTGACGCCCATCGAATCCTGATGACCATAGGCGACGACAACAAGGCGCGTTTCCAGGATGTCGTTGAGTTGCTCGAGCAGCAGCTCGTGAAACCCAGGCGTGCGGTCAGCTAGGAGTTGCTTCCCGGCATCATTGCTCCTCTAAGCTAGGCTTGACTGTCAGTTAATTCCTGCCCACCCGGGGGAATTTACGACTCCCGAATCTTGCAAAATCTTACCCATCCAGGACCGGCTCTATCTGCTGCACAGAATCTGTTCAGCGGCCTGGTGTGGGAAAGGGTTTGCGGACTGCCGCAGTCGTGGAGGCAGGTGCAGACTGGACACGTCTCACAATCCGCAGCTGGTGCGGCAGATTTGCATCTGTTGGCGGTCTGTCGGTTGCAGATCATGGTGGCGGGGTATATCCGGGACAGCTTGATTGCCTCCGCAGCAGTGTCAGGGTCTCCTGCAGTTGCTAAAATTAATATAGGTAATGTGCTGCGGGTACTATTCTGATGATCACTCACTTCCCCACGAAATACTGGCACAAGCTCGAAGATGGCCGCGTACAGTGCGATCTCTGTCCCCGTTTCTGTCACATCAAGGAGGGCAAGCAGGGATTCTGTTTTGTGCGGGAGAATCATCAGGGCGCCGTGGTGCTCAACACCTATGGTCTCTCCAGCGGCTTTTGCGTCGACCCGATCGAGAAAAAGCCGCTGAATCACTACCTGCCGGGGACGCCGGTGCTCTCATTCGGCACCGCAGGCTGTAATCTGGGGTGTAAATTCTGCCAGAACTGGGATATCAGCAAGTCCCGGGAGATGCATACCCTGGCGGATGAGGCCTCCCCGGAAACCATCGCCAGGGCGGCCAGGGATCTGGGTTGCCGGAGTGTCGCCTATACCTACAATGATCCGGTGATCTTTCATGAATACGCCATTGATGTGGCCAAGGCCTGCGCCGAGTTTGATATCAAATCGGTGGCGGTGACCGCGGGCTACGTCTGTGAGGAGCCCCGCGCAGAGTTCTACCAGTATATGGACGCCGCCAATGTGGATCTGAAGGCCTTTACCGAAGCCTTCTACCACAAACTCACCGGCTCCCACCTGGAACCGGTGCTGGATACCCTCAGGTATCTGAAGCACGAGACCGATGTCTGGTTCGAGCTGACCACCTTGCTGATTCCCGGAGAGAACGACTCCGAGGCGGAGCTGGAGGCCATGACCCAATGGGTGGTGGAGGAACTGGGACCCGATGTGCCGATGCACTTCTCCGCCTTTCATCCCAGCTGGAAGATGATGGATCATCCTCAAACTCCACCTTCCACCTTGACCATGGCGCGCCGCATCGCGCTCAAAAATGGGGTGCGCTATGCCTATGTGGGCAATGTGCATGATCCGGCAGGAGACAGCACCTATTGTCACCAGTGCGGCGCACTGCTGATCGGTCGGGACTGGTATGAGCTGAGCGACTGGAACTTGACCTCCGATGGTAGTTGTCAGGCTTGTGGTGCGAACTGTGCCGGTGTATTCGAGGCGCAGCCCGGTGTCTGGGGTGCGAAACGTCAGCCGGTGCGGCTCGCGAGCTATCGTTAAAAGTTGGTTGGAGAAGTCAGGAGGCAGGCATGACAAACATACGCCAAGCAGCGGTTGCGGGGATGTTCTATCCAGCTGATCCCCTCGAGTTGAAAGCGATGGTGGAGGGTTTTCTGGCGGATGCAGAGAGCGACACCTGTGCTCCCAAGGCGATCATCTCACCGCACGCCGGGTTTATCTATTCCGGTCCTATCGCCGCCAGCGCCTATGCCAGGCTCGCTGCCGGGCGGGAGATAATCGAACGGGTGATTCTGCTTGGACCTTCCCATCGGGTGCCGTTTCGAGGGCTTGCCCTGACCGATGCGGACTATTATGAGACCCCGCTGGGCAGAATCCCCATCGACCAGGAGAGTCAACAGCAGATCCGTGATCTACCCCAAGTGAAGCTGTTAGAGGCGGCGCATGCCAGTGAGCATTCTCTGGAGGTGCAGTTGCCATTCCTGCAACTGGTGCTGGACAGGTTCAAACTGGTGCCCCTGGTGGTGGGAGATGCCGATAGTGAAGAGGTGGCGGAGGTGCTGGAAAGGCTGTGGGGGGGGGCTGAGACCCTGATTGTGATCAGTTCCGATCTCAGTCACTACCATGACTATCGCACCTCGCAGCAGATGGATCGGGCGACTTCCGAGGCCATTGTCACCCTGCATCCGGAGGCTATCGGCTATGAAGATGCCTGTGGGCGCATCCCGGTACAGGGATTGCTGAACCTGGTTAAACGTCTGGGACTCCAGGGTGAGTTGCTCGATCTGCGCAATTCCGGTGATACTGCTGGTCCGCGAGATCAGGTGGTGGGTTACGGCGCCTATGCCTTCAAAGAAAAAACTGCCGCGTGAGATTCAGCCGGGATCCGTATGTTGCCCATATTGCTGATTGGATAACACAGCAGGCAGAAACGTTAATCCCGGATTACCACCAGGTGAAGCGTTTTCTACAAGCGCTTGACCCTGCCGCAGAGTGGTTCTCGTTCCGCACATTTTCCGACACGCCTTATACCCGCCTGCCGGGTCGGGACCCCTTGGAGCGGGCAATACATGGTGGGCTGGACGCGTGCTGGGAAGAGTTGACTGAGCTTTATCGCAGAGGAGCTGCCGTCTGTGCCACCATCAACCAGACCAACGGGCGGGGCAGATCGATCGCCGATATCAGACGTGTGCGGGCGTTGTTCCTGGATGACGACCATCCACCCCGGCTGGTGGATCGTTTTCCACTTACTCCGCAGATTCAGGTGCAAAGCTCTCCCGGTCATTATCATCACTACTGGTTGGTGAGAGATTTACCCCTCGCCAGTTTCACCCCCCTGCAGCGGGCGCTGGCCGACAGCTATGGCGGCGATAAAAAGGTTCTGGCACTGAATCATGCGATGCAGATTCCGGGGATCTGGCGCAGAAAGCAGTTGTCCAGGCCAGTCATGCCAACACTATATAAAATCAATAAGTTACCGGCTTATTCTGAGATTGATTTAGAACGTTTATTCGCCGGTTGATGGACTCTTGGTGTAATCCACACCATTGGAGTAGCTTTAAAATCTTGAGTTAGTCATGACTCACCTCTAGACTTATGCCAATTCCATAGCAAAACGCTTGGTTTTACCTTCTTCACTCACTCAGCAATCAGAGGATATAGAAATGTCGAGTCAAAGGTTCAGTCTAAGCAGGTTGAGTCACAAGGCATTTTTGAAACTTAGAAGTATTCTGTCAGCTGTATCCGTAGCCGCCACTGCATCACTGATAGTCTGGATGGAGACCCAGGTTTGACGGATGCCTGATTTTTTTCCAGGCGGAATTACCCTCCGGTGACTTTTCCTCGGTGTATCTGCATGTTGAGCATGCGTATCGTTGCATTCATCGCCGCAAAAACCTGGTTGGAATGGACACCCCGGGTTTTGATGGCGCCCAGTTTGGTCTTCCAGGTGATTCTTGCCTCGGTCAAGGCATCGGTCTTGCCTCCCTTGGGGATGCGCACTTCATAATCAGTCAGATTAGGCAGAGCGATATCATGCCTTTTCAGGACCTTGCCGATGGCATTCATGAAGGCGTCGAAACCCCCGTTGCCGATCCCGGCAGAGAGTTCTTCCTGGTCGCCGATCCTGATGCGGATACTGGCTGTTGATTGAAGCTGGAGTCCAGAGGTAATCGAGCAATTGAGCAGTTCGATGTAGTCATAGTCCTTACTCTCCAGCACCTCGGCGATGATGAAGGGCAGGTCCTCCGAGGTGATGCTCTTCTTCGAGTCCCCAAACTCCACGACCCGTTTCAATACCTTTTCCAGGTTCTCGTCGGAGAGCGAAATATCCAGCCGTTCCAGGTTTTTCAGCACCGAGGCCTTGCCGCTCATTTTGCCGAGGGCATAACTGCGCTGGCGGGAAAAGCGTTCCGGACTCAGGTCAGTCTGGTAGAGCCCTCCCTTTTTATCGCCATCGGCATGGATGCCGCTGGTCTGGGTAAAGACATCCTCACCAACGATCGGGGCGTTTTCCGCAATACGTTTGCCGGAGAAGTTTTCCACCATCCTGCTCAGCCTGACCAGATGGGATTCATCCACCGAGATATCCAGCCCCATCCTGTCCTTCAGATTCACCACCACCTGCGCCAGGGAGGCGTTCCCGGCCCGCTCGCCCAGGCAGTTGATGGTGCAATGGATAGTGGATGCCCCGGCCTTGGCGGCCGCCAGGGCATTGGCGGTCCCCAGGCCATAGTCATTATGCGGATGAAAATCGAAATTGCAGCTCGGGGAAGCGCTGCAGCATATCCGAGACACTGTTGAACACCTCGTCGGGGGTCAGCACACCCAGGGTATCCGGCAACATGAAATGGCGGATACCGCTATCCTGCAGCCGCTTCATCAGTTCATAGACATATTCAGGATTGTCCCGGTAGCCGTTGGACCAGTCCTCCAGGTAGAGATTGACCGTGAGTCCCTGTTTGTGGGCGTAGTTGATGGTCTTGCGGATATCTCCTGCATGTTGCGCGAGGCTTCGGTTGAGCTGGTTGCGGCAGTGCTTCTCGCTGCCCTTGGCCAGCAGGTTGATGACCTTGCCCCCGGCATCGGTGATCCAGTCCACGCTGCGTTTGAAGTCGACGAAACCCAGCACCTCCACCCGCTCGGCCAGTCCCTTCAGCTCCGCCCATTCTATGATGTTTGCAACCGCCTCCTTCTCGCCCTCGGAGACCCTGGCCGAGGCCACTTCGATACGATCCACCTTCAGCTGTTCGAGCAGCGCCTTGGCGATGTTGAGCTTCTCGGCAGGGGAGAAGGAGACGCCCTGGGTCTGTTCCCCATCCCGCAGGGTGGTATCCAGGATATTGATATGACGTTTGCGCATATTCATGAGAATGCTCTGTGGTTTCAGCCCGTTTGCTGCCCGAGTGTGGATTGCATGTACTCCTTGATCACCTGCACTGTCTGCCGCCAGCAGTTCGCAACGCGTCTCTTTTGTCATCAGATCCTGCAGCGAGGGCGGCAGCGGCGCTTCCACACCTATCGCCTGGGTCACCGCATCACCAAACTTGGCGGGATCGGCGGTGGCCAGGCACACGGCATCGGGTATGTCCCGCGCAGCCCTGACGCCCACTGCGGTGTGAGGGTCTAGGATGTAGCCGCAGGCTTGATAGGTGGCTTTGATCTGCCGCCAGGGTCTCTTCCTCGCTGACCGCCTCGGCCTGGAAGATCTTTGCCACTTCCTGCTGCTTTTCCGCAGCAACCTGGATGCTGCCGGTGGCGGCCATCTGCTCCATCAGCTCACGGACCCTGTCCGGGTTTTCATCCAGCAGATAGTAGAGGTAGCGCTCGAAATTCGAAGAGATCTGGATATCCATCGAAGGGCTGATGGTGTGATGTACGCCCAGGGCCTGGTAGACGCCGCTGTTCACGAAGCGGCTCAGAATATCGTTGCGGTTGGTGGCGAGGATCAGGCGCTTCACCGGCAGCCCCATACGCAAGGCCACATAGCCGGCAAAGATGTCACCGAAATTTCCAGTCGGCACCGAGAAGCTCAAGTTTGCGTGTCGGGTCGCCTGCGGTAATCCGGCCCCAGGCATAGAAATAGTAGACCACCTGCGCCAGAATCCGCGCCCAGTTGATGGAGTTGACCGCCCCCAGGCTGTATTCATCCTTGAACGCCAGATCGTTGAACAGACTCTTGACGATACGCTGGCCGTCGTCGAAGTTGCCCCGAATGGCGATGTTGTGCACGTTCGCATCCAGCACCGTGGTCATCTGCCGCTCCTGGATAGGGGAGACCCGATTGTGGGGGTGCAGAATGAAGATGTTGATGCGCGCCTTGCCCCGCACCCCGTAGATGGCGGCAGAGCCGGTATCCCCGGAGGTGGCGCCAAGGATGTTCAACTCTCCCCCATTGCGCTCCAGAAGAAACTCAAACAGATTGCCGAGGAACTGCAGGGCTACATCCTTGAAGGCGGCGGTAGGCCCATGAAACAGCTCCAGGATGCGATGCGGTCCGGCCTCTACCACCGGCGTCACCTCCGGATGGCTGAAGCTGGCATAGGAGCGCTTCACCAGCCCCTGTAACTCCTCACGGCTGATGTCATCCGCCACATAGGGCAACATCACTTCCACCGCAAGCTCATTGAATGAGAGTGATGACCAGCGCTTGAGCGTCTCCGCGTCGACCTGCGGGAAAGATTCCGGCAGCAGCAGGCCGCCGTCGGTGCCCAGCCCCATCATCACGGCTTGTGAAAAGCTGACTGGCTCGATGCCTCCCCGGGTGCTCACATAACGCATGTTGTTGATCCTGGATAGAGTAAAAAAACGAGAGATTATAGCAGTCTGGGGGCCGAGCGATAGAGAGAAGATTGAAACGCCGCAGCTGTGGAGGAAAAGTCATGGCGCTCTGCGCTCTCTGGTCCTAGAATCACTGGTTCGAGTCCGCCAAGCGGATATGCATTTCCCCCTTCAGACTGGATCTTGCCTGGTGTTAAGTTATCGTCACTCGTTTCATGCGGGCAATTTCGCTGATGTCCTGAAGCACCTCGTCCTGGTGCAGTGTCTCAATTATCTAATGAGCAAGGACAAGCCGGTGGTCTATATCGATACCCATGCAGGGGCGGGAGGCTATCCACTGGGTTCCAGCCAGGCACAGATGCACCGGGAATACGAGCAGGGCATAGGCCGGTTGTGGGGGCGCGGGGATCTGCCGGATGCAGTGTCTGAGTATGTGGAACTGGTGAAAATCTTCAACAAATCGGAGGTGCTGCACGCCTACCCCGGCTCCCCCTGGTTAGCCCGGCAGTTGCTGCGGCGGCAGGACCGCCTCGAGCTGTTCGAGCTGCATCCCGGGGACTTTCAGCAACTCAAAAAATACCACGCAGTTGAACGTCGGGTCAGGCTGCATGCCACGGATGGCTTCAAGGGCGTCATCGGTCTGCTGCCGCCCGTGGAGCGGCGTGGCATGGTGCTGATGGACCCCCCCTATGAAGTGAAGCACGATTACCGGGAAGTGGTGGCCACCCTGGCGAATGCCCATCGCCGCTTTCAAACCGGGATCTACGCCATCTGGTATCCGGTGGTTGAGCGCTACCGCATCGACGGTATGGAGCGGGCGGTAAAGGCTACAGGCATCAGAAACGTACAGCGTTTCGAGCTGGGCGTCCGGCGAGACGACCGGCCGGGCATGAGCGCCAGCGGTATGCTGCTGGTAAATCCGCCCTGGACCCTGCTTGCCGGCATGCAGTCGAGCCTGCCCTTTCTGGCGGAATTGCTGGGCGAACAGGGCGCCGGTTACTCTCGGGCCGAGGTACTGGTCAGCGAGTAAGCGGGTGTGTTTTTACGTTTCTGAACAGCCTTGCAGCGCCAGCAGCGCCGAGCCGTAGGCGGCCTGGGACTGAGCGGCCCGAAGCACCGGAACGCCGAGCAGTCTTTCGCGGATTTTTCTCCAGGATTCATTCGCCGCACCGCCGCCGATGGAGATCACCCGGCTGGGTCTGGGGGCTCCCAGTCGATGCAGTAAATCATAACCCTGTTTCTCGATATCAGCGATACCTTCCAGAATTCCCTGGAAAAACTCTAAATCATTGTTGGCCCTTGGCAGGAGTCGGGGTGGGTAGTCCGGATCGTTGACCGGGAAGCGTTCGCCGGGTTGCAGCAGGGGATAGTAGTGGAGGCCGGTGGGTTTTTCGGGGTCCATCTGCGCGGTCAACTCGCGTATCCGGGTCTGCGAAAAATGCGCTGTGGTGACAGCGCCTCCGCTGTTGGATGCGCCTCCCACCAACCAGCGATCTCCAAGGCGGTGGCTGTAGACGCCGTACTCCGCTGCGGCGACTGGCTTTTCGGAGAAGATCTTCAGCACCAGGGTGCTGCCGAGAGAGGTCACGGCATCGCCGATTCGGCTGGCCCCGGCCGCGAGGGTGGCGGCATTGCTGTCGGTGGTGCCGGTGACCACCCGGAGGCAGCCGGGCAGTCCGGTCAGGCGAGCTGCTTCTTCGGTCAGTCTGCCCACGATGGTGCCGGGTGGATGGACCTTCGGCAGGCAGGATGACGGTAGGTCAAGGCGGCTGATCCAGGTCGGCCAGCAGCGTTCGAGCGGATCGTAGCCCAGTTTCAGGCAGTTGTTTTCGTCACTGATGCCGAACCGGCCGCTCAGCTTGCCGAGAATCCAGTCGGCCTGGTGCAGGGCGAGAAAGTCCCGGGAGGTCTGCTGTTGGTTGAGATACAGCAGCTTGGCCAGACTCGAGGTTGCACTATGCGCCGGGCTGTTCTCCGGTGCGGCTCCGGCGATTTGCGTAAGCATGCTGCGACTGCGGCTGTCATTGTACATCAGCGCCGGGGTCAACGGTTTACCCGCGGCATTGGTCAGCAGCAGAGTGGCCGAGGTGCCGTCTACTGCCAGGGCCTGTATCTTTTCGCCCTGCAGTTGTCTGGCGAGGTCTTGCAGGACCTGAACGGTCCCTTCCCACCAGAGTGCGGGATCCTGCTCACTGTGACCTGGTTCAGTCGGCTGTGGCTGGGGCAGGCTGGTGACCGCCTCGGCCACCACGGCACGGTTTGCGTCAATCGCGATGCCGCGGATTCCGGAGGTGCCGAGATCGATGCCGATATAGATCATCGACCGGTTAAGGGAGATGAACCTGGCTGGGCGCTGTCCAGTGGTCCGCTTTGTGCTCTGCGACAACCGTGGTGTAGATCCCGCCGCGCACATTGAATTCCGCGCTCAGACGCATGAATCTAGGTTGGGTTGCAGCCACCAGGTCGCCGAGGATTTCGTTGGTTATCGCTTCGTGAAAGGCGCCTTGATCCCGAAATGACCAGATGTACATCTTCAGCGCCTTGAGTTCCACGCAGCGTTTGTCCGGTACGTACTCCAGGGTCATCTCGGCAAAATCGGGCTGGCCGGTCTTAGGGCAGAGGCAGGTGAATTCCGGAATATGGATGCGGACGGTGTAGTCCCGCTCTGGTTGTGGATTGTCGAAGGTTTCCAGGTCTTTGCTTGGTTGGCTGGGCATAGTCTTTTCTATTGGGATTCTGTGATCGGCTGCCGATTATACGGGAGACTAGACTGACTAAGAAGAGGGATCTATAAAAACATAATAAACAATAAGATATGGATTGAATTTAAAGTAAAAAAACATTGTTAATTTGACTGTATATGGAAGATTCTTTCGTGCTATCTTAGCCGCCCATGCGTCTGGAGAAAATCAAGCTTGCAGGATTTAAGTCGTTTGTAGACCCCACCACGGTGCCGATTCCCAGTAATCTGGTGGGCATCGTGGGTCCGAATGGCTGTGGTAAATCGAATGTCATCGATGCGGTGCGCTGGGTGATGGGCGAGAGTTCCGCCAAGATGCTGCGCGGTGAATCGATGGCGGATGTCATCTTCAACGGTTCCAGCGTGCGCAAGCCGGTTGGAACCGCCTCTATTGAACTTGTGTTCGACAATTCGGAAGGCCGCGCCGGCGGTCAGTATGCCCAGTACAATACCATCTCGGTCAAACGCCAGGTCTCCCGGGACGGTCAGTCCCTCTACTATCTGAATGGTGTGCGCTGCCGCCGCCGGGATATCACTGACCTGTTTCTCGGCACCGGTCTGGGACCCCGCAGCTACTCCATCATCGAACAGGGCATGATCTCCCGCTTGATCGAGGCGCGTCCCGAGGATCTGCGGGTGTTTCTCGAAGAGGCGGCGGGGATCTCCAAGTACAAGGAACGCCGCAAGGAGACCGAAAACCGCATCCGCCATACCCGGGAAAATCTTGAACGCCTCACCGATCTGCGGGATGAAGTCGCCAAGCAGCTGCAGCATCTGCAGCGGCAGGCCAGCACTGCGGAAAAATATCAGCTGCTGAAACAGGAGGAACGCCAGGTCAAGGCGGAACTGCTGGCCCTGCGCTGGCGCTCCCTGGACGAGGAACTGCAGCAGCGGGAACGTAAGCTGGCGGAGCTGCAGAATCAGCTTGAATCCGCGCTTGCGGCGCAGCGCAAGCTGGAGTCCGAGATTGAGTCTGACCGGGAGAAACATACCGAGGCGAATGATCTTTTCAATGAAGTGCAGGGCCGTTTCTATGCCCTGGGTGCAGAGATTTCCGGACTCGAGCAGGCGATACAGTTTGCGCGGGATACGCGCCGTCAGCAGGAGCTGGATCTGCAGCAGGTCGAACAGGCCTGGCAGGAGTCGGAGGCCCATCGCTCTCAGGACGAGGCGCGACTGGAGGAGTTGAACACCAGCCTGCGGCAGGAGGAGCCGCACCTGGAGGAGGCCCGCAACCTGGAGAGCGAGCTGGCGGACACCCTGAGTCAGGCGGAGCAGTCGATGCAGACCTGGCAGACAGAGTGGGAGCAGTTCAATCAGCAGGCCGCGCAACCGGCGCAGACCGCCCAGGTAGAGCGCACCCGCATCAATCATCTGGAACAGCAGGGCGTCAATCTGGAGCGCCGGCTGCAGAAGCTCGATGAAGAGCTGGCGCGCCTGGACGATACCCGGCTGCTGGTAGAGATCACTGAACTGGAAGGCGAGGAGGCAGAGCAACAGGCCAGAGTCGAGGCGATTCAGGAACAGCTGGACGAAACCGTGGGACATATCTCGCAGCGGCGTGACGAGAACCGCCAATTGGCCCAGCGTCTGGATCAAGCCAAGTCGGAGCTGCAGACCAACATGGGGCGCAAGTCCTCCCTGGAGGCGCTGCAGCAGGCGGCGCTCGGCAAGCAGGGGGATGATGTCGCGGCCTGGCTGGAACAACGTCATCTGGCGCAGGCAAGCCGTCTGGCGCAGGAACTCGAAGTGGAACCCCGCTGGCAGCGGGCGGTGGAGATCGTACTCGGCTTTCATCTGCAGGCGGTGTGTGTGGATGATCTGGATCAGCTGCAGTCAAGCATCACGGAATTGGAAAAAGGTTCCCTGACCCTGTGGGACACCCAGAGCCGGACCTCTGCGGAATCCCTGGCTCAAGGCGGGAGTCTGCTGGACAAGGTCAATGCGCCCTGGTCCCTGCAGAGCCTGCTGGGGGGCATCGAGGCAGTGGATGACCTGGCCACAGCTTTCCTGAAACGGCGCAGTCTGCCTGCCGGCGGGTCGGTGATTACCCCGGAAGGTTACTGGCTCGGTCCGAATTGGTTGCGCGTGACGCGGGAGTCTGACGAGAGCGCCGGGGTGCTGGCCCGCGAACAGGAACTGCGCAAGCTGGGCAGTGAACTGGAACGCCAGGAGGCGGAATCCCTGGTGATGGTAGAGACCATGGAACGGGGGCAAGCGGCGCTGCATGAGGCGGAACAGTCGCGTGAACAGGCACAGAGCGCATTCAATGAGGTGAATCGTAAACTCTCCGAGATCCACTCGGGTCTCAGCGGCAAGCGCACCCGGGCCGATCACCTGCGTCAGCGCCGGGAGCAATTGCAGCAGGAGCAGCATGAGATCGCCGGGCAGATCCGCGCCGATCATCAGCTCATGGATGAGACTCACCAGCGTCTGCATCTGGCGCTGGAGGCGATGGAAACCCTGGGCAGCCGCCGTGAAGCCCTGGTGCAGCACAGAGACCAGTTGCGGGAGCAGCTGACCCAGTCCCGGGAGCGCCTCAACCAACAGCGCGGCGCGACCCATCAGATTGCGCTGCAGGTTGAGTCGATGCGTACCGCGCAACAGTCCCTGAGCAACAATCTTGACCGCATGCGCAATCAACTCAGCCATCTGGCGCAGCGCCGCGCGGAGTTGCAGAACAATCTCGCCAGCAGCGAAGAGCCGATCAGGCTGCAGGCGCAACAGCTGGAACAGAAACTGGGGCAGCGCATGGCGGTCGAGAAGGAACTCGCAGCGGTGCGCAGCGGTCTCGAAGGCGTCGATCTGCAACTGCGGGAGTTGGAGCAGGAGCGACACCGGGCCGAGCAGCGGGTGCAGGAACGGCGGGCTGACCTTGACCAGAGCCGTCTGCAGCGCCAGGAAGTGCTGGTGCGCAGTAAGACCCTGGAGGAGCAGTTGCGCGAGAGCGGTCTGGAGAAAGAGGCTATATTCGCCGGGATGCCGGAAGCAGCCAACGAACCGGAGTGGCAGCAGCGGGTGGAGCAGCTTGCCTCACGCATCCAGCGTCTCGGCCCCATCAATCTGGCGGCAATCGATGAGTTCCAGGAGCAGTCGGAGCGGCTCAAGTATCTGGACGCGCAGCATGCGGATATCACCCAGTCGCTGGAGACCCTGGAAAACGCGATCCGCAAGATCGACCGGGAGACCCGCACGCGTTTCAAAGAGACCTTCGATCAGGTCAATTCGGGCATCAAGGAGCTTTTCCCGCGCCTGTTTGGCGGCGGCCACGCCTATCTGGAATTGACGGGCGAGGATCTGCTGGATACCGGGGTTACGGTGATGGCGCGTCCGCCGGGTAAACGCAATTCAAGCATCCATCTGCTGTCCGGCGGGGAGAAGGCCCTCACCGCAGTGGCGCTGGTGTTCTCTATCTTCAAGCTCAACCCGGCGCCTTTCTGTATGCTGGATGAGGTGGATGCACCCTTGGATGACGCCAATGTAGGGCGCTTCTGTGAACTGGTAAAGTCGATGGCGGATCGGGTACAGTTTATCTTCATCACCCACAATAAGATCACCATGGAAATCGCCAATCAGCTCTCCGGTGTTACCATGACTGAACCTGGTGTTTCCCGTCTGGTTACTGTGGATGTCGAGGAGGCGGCTCAGCTCGCCGCGATTTAGTACATCTTGCATGGTGTGACGGAGTACAAGTAATGGACAGCACATTTTTGCGTTTGATTCTGCTTGCCGTTGGTATCCTGGTTCTGGTCGGAATCTATTTCTGGGAGACAAATCGCCGCAAGCAGGGGGCGGCTCAGGCAAGACACCGTGAGCCCCCGGAATTCAATGAACTTCCGACAACGGATGATGACCGGGAACCATCTGCCTGGGATTCGCGGGACTCTGAGCCCCTCAACATGGACGCAGAGCTGGACGGGCTCTCCCGGGAGATGAGTACATCCAGAGACGCGTATCATGCGAAGCACGCCCTGCGTGATGCAACAGATGCGCCGCTTCCGGAAGTGAGTCATGAGCAACAGGAACTGAAAGGCTTCAGCGCGCAGGAGGAATCCCCGCTGGACGTGCCGAGCAAGATCATCCAGATCAACCTGATGGCGAAGGGGGAGCGATTCACTGGATCGGCTATTCAAAGCGCGGTGAAAGAGGTGGGGTTGCAGCTGGGTGAAATGCAGATCTATCAGCGCTATACCACTGACGGCAGTCATAAGGTGGTCTTCAACATGGCCAGCATGGTGGAGCCGGGTTTCTTTCCCGCGAAAAAGATGGACGATTTTTCCACCCCCGGTCTGACCCTGTTCGCCCAGCTGCCGGGTCCAGGCGACAGCCTTGCGATCTTCTCCGATATGCTGTTCTCGGCTGAGCGCCTGGCTGCCCTGCTCGGCGGGATATTGCAGGATGAGACTCACAGCACCCTGACCAAACAGACCATCGAAAACATCCGCAGCCAGATCATGGAGCACCGGCGACTGGTGCAGCTGGCCAGGAGCCGTCGATGAGTTCGACTGCGGAGGCCGCAGCCCGACTCGAACAACTGCGCAGCTCGATCAATTTCCACAACCGCCAGTACTACGTCTACGATGACCCGCAGATTCCGGATGCGGAATATGATCGCCTGATGCGCGAACTGCAGGAGCTGGAGGCGCAATACCCCGAACTGATCACCCCGGACTCACCTTCTCAGCGAGTGGGGGGTGAGCCGCTGGAGGGCTTTCAGGAGGTGAAGCATCGGGTGCCCATGCTGTCCCTGGACAATGCCTTCAGTGAAACCGAGCTGCAGGAGTTCGATCGGCGGGTGCATGAGCGGCTGGGTCTGGATTTGGAGAGAGACGTCAGTTATATGGCTGAGCCCAAACTGGACGGGCTGGCCATCAATCTGCGCTATGAAGCAGGTCGTCTGGTGCATGGCGCGACCCGTGGCGATGGCGCCTCGGGGGAGGATGTCACCAGTAATGTGCGCACTATACCCTCTATACCCCTGCGTCTGCTGGGCGATGAATACCCGGCTGTGTTAGAGGTGCGGGGTGAGATTTTCATCTCCAAGGCCGGCTTTGAACGGCTCAATGCGCAAGCCAGGGATGCCGGGGAGAAGACCTTCGTCAATCCCCGCAATGCAGCAGCCGGTTCATTGCGGCAGCTCGATCCCCGCCTCACGGCGAAGCGGCCGCTGGCATTCTACAGTTACGGTTTCGGCGAGGTGGAGCCGGGTCCGGTTGCCGCCACCCACAGTCGGAGTATCCGCAGGCTGCGTGACTGGGGCTTGCCGGTTTCACCCGAACTGGCGGTGGTGGCGGGAGCGGCCGGTTGTCTGGAATACTTTCAGATGATTGCCGCTAAACGCGACCGTCTCGAATACGATATCGACGGGGTGGTGTTCAAAGTCGATGATCTCGGCCTGCAGCAGCGGCTCGGTTTCGTCTCCCGCGCACCACGCTGGGCCATCGCCTACAAATTTCCCGCTCAGGAGGAACTGACCGAGGTACTGGCGGTGGAGTTTCAGGTGGGGCGCACCGGGGCTGTCACGCCGGTAGCGCGCCTTGAGCCCGTCTTCGTCGGCGGCGCTACAGTCAGCAATGCGACCCTGCACAACATGGACGAGGTGGCGCGCAAGGACGTACGGGTGGGGGATACAGTGATCGTCAGGCGCGCCGGTGACGTGATTCCCGAGGTGGTTCAGGTGGTGTTGGAGCGACGTCCCGAAGACGCCGTCAGGGTGGCGTTGCCGACCCATTGTCCGGTGTGTGGTTCCGATGTGATCAAGCCGGAGGGGGAGGCGGTAGCCCGCTGTTCCGGTGGGCTCTTTTGCCCGGCGCAACGTAAACAGGCGCTGAAGCACTTCGCCTCCCGCAAGGCGATGGATATCGAGGGTCTGGGTGATAAATTGGTGGATCAGCTGGTTGATCAGGGGCTGGTCGAGGATCCATCCGGACTCTTCGAGTTAACCAAGGACCAGTTGAGCGCCATTCAGCGTATGGGGGAGAAGTCGGCGCAGAACCTGATCGATGCGCTGCAGAAGGCCAAACATACCAGCTTGGCGCGCTTCCTCTATGCTTTGGGAATCATGGGAATCGGCGAGACCATGGCGGCTACTCTGGCTGACGCCTTTGGTTCTCTGCAGCAGATCATGTCGCTCCGTTTTGCTGATCTGGTTGAGATCAAGCCGAGCCAGGCCAGAAGCTTGCGGGAGCGGCTGGCGGCAGAGGATCGGGATCACCAGCAGAAAACCGGCAGCCTCGCGCCGCTGGCGAATCTGAAGTGGTTTACCCAGGCCCATGCACTGCTGCTGGAAGAGCGCTTCGCGACTGTGGCGGAGATCCTTGCCGCGGATGAGTCCGAGATAGCCAATGAGCCAAGCATACGGGTGGATGGGGTTGGCTTGGTGCTGACTGAAAAGCTGGTGTTGTTTTTCAGGCAGGAACACAATCTGACTGTAATCAAGCGCCTGCTCGAAAAGGCCGGGGTTAAATTGCACGAGGGGCCACCCAAGGAGGCAGCGGCGCAGCCGCTTGCAGGCAAGACCCTGGTGCTCACAGGAACCCTCAGCCGCCCGCGCGATGTGATCAAGGCGGAACTCCAGGCGCTGGGCGCCAAGGTGACAGGCAGTGTTTCGAGCAAGACCGACTATCTGATTGCCGGAACGGATGCGGGATCCAAACTGAGCAAGGCTGAGAAACTGGGGGTTGCCATCCTGGATGAGGCGGGCCTGAACAAGCTGCTGCAGGGTTAGGCATCAATTCCTGCTGGTAATCAGGGTCACTGTTTCGCTAAGCTGCTACCGAACATGTCCAGCCCCTGCATAGTTCAGGGCATACCACAGAGTAAAATATTATGCGCGAAGAATTGCAAAAAGAACGAGATATCATGCGGGTGATGCGCCAGGTGTTGACCAGTATCGTGCGTGAGGTGACCCCGGAGCACAAGAGTCTGCAACATCCCTTGTCGGATTCGACCATTCAGGATATCCGCATGTGTCTCGGCCTGATCACGGCCCGGGAGAAGGAGCTGGCGGAGGAGGCGGGATGCACGGTTGAGGAACGTCCTCATTTTACTGACGAGACCAAGCAATCCACGGTGATACCCATGTCCAAGATCGGCAAGATCACCAGTTCTACAGATAAAGATTGAGATTCAGGAGAAGAGTCCGATGGAATCAGGAAAAAATCGTCTACCCGTTCTTGCAGTTATTATTAGTGCCCTGTTTTTCATGGCTTCAGTGGCGCAGGCAGACTGGAAGGGCCTGTTTGATAAGTTTCTTAAAGGCGAGACCGCGGAGAAGGTTGCTGAATCAGCACTGAGCAATAGCGATATCGTCGCAGGGTTGAAAGAGGCGCTTGCGAATGGCGTGGAGACCTCGATCAATACCCTGGGGAAAACCGATGGGTTTCTGGCCGACGAACTGGTGCGCATCGCAATGCCGGAATCCCTGAAGAGTGTGGAACAGCTGGCCCGTCAGACTGGGCAGGGCCACTATGTGGATGAGTTTGTCACTACCCTCAATCGCGCCGCCGAACAGGCGGTGCCCGAAGCTTCGAGTATTCTGGGGGACGCGATTCGCGTCATGAGTGTGACCGATGCCAAGGGTATTTTGAATGGTCCGGATAACGCGGCTACCGAATATTTCCGAAACAGCAGTGGGGAAAAACTGGCGGAGAAATTTTTACCCATCGTACAGCAGGCAACAGGCCAAGCGGGGGTTACCTCGGCATACAAGTCCCTGATGGGCCAGGCTGGGGGCCTGCTGGGCGGCTTTCTGAATACTGAAGCCATGGATCTGGACAAGTACGTCACTGACAAGGCGATGGATGGTCTGTTCAAGTACATCGCGATTCAGGAGCAGCAGATCCGGGAAAATCCCACTGCGCGCACCAGCGATATCCTGAAGAAGGTGTTTTCCTCAAACTGACGCTAGTTTTTCTGGCGGTTAACGGAAGCTTCCTTCACTGGCCGGCGGGTATTTACTTTTTTAGTAAGACTCGAATCGGCCCATTTGTTATATTATCGCGTTTTTCAGCAGTCCTGAGGGGGTTCCATGTTCGATAAAGGTATGCAGATTCAGGGGTACGACGACGAGCTTTGGGCGGCGATTAAGGCCGAGGAGCTTCGCCAGGAGGAACACATTGAGCTGATTGCCTCCGAGAACTACACCAGCCCGCGGGTGATGCAGGCCCAAGGCACGGTGCTGACCAACAAATATGCCGAGGGCTACCCGAAGAAACGCTATTACGGCGGCTGTGAAAACGTCGATGTGGCGGAGCAACTGGCCATCGACCGGGCCAAGGCGCTGTTCGGCGCCGACTACGCCAATGTCCAGCCTCACTCGGGATCACAGGCCAATGCGGCGGTCTACATGGCGCTTTGCCAGCCGGGGGACACCATTCTGGGTATGAGCCTGGCGCATGGCGGGCATCTCACCCATGGCGCGAAACCCAACTTCTCCGGCAAGCTGTATAACGCTGTGCAGTATGGCCTCAATCCGGACACCGGGGAGATCGACTACGCAGAGGTCGAGCGTCTGGCCAGGGAACACAAGCCGAAGATGATCGTGGCGGGCTTTTCCGCCTACTCCCGGATCGTGGACTGGCAGCGTTTTCGGGACATCGCTGATGAGGTGGGCGCCTATCTGTTCGTCGATATGGCGCATGTCGCGGGACTGATTGCCGCCGGGCTCTATCCCAGCCCGGTACAGATCGCCGATGTCACCACCACCACCACGCATAAGACCCTGCGCGGACCCCGCGGCGGGTTGATCCTGGCCAAGTCCAATCCGGAACTGGAGAAAAAATTCAACTCACTGGTCTTTCCCGGCACCCAGGGTGGTCCCCTGATGCATGTCATCGCGGCCAAGGCGGTGGCCTTCAAGGAGGCCATGGAGCCAGAATACAAAGCCTATCAGCAGCAGGTGATCGAGAATGCCCGGGCGATGGCCAAGGTTTTCATGGAGCGCAGCTACGATGTGGTCTCCAAGGGCACCGATGATCATCTGTTTCTGGTCAGCTTCATCGAGGCTGGTCTCACCGGCAAGGCTGTGGATGCCTGGCTGGGAGCGGCGAATATCACCGTCAACATGAACGCAGTGCCGAATGATCCCCAGTCGCCTTTTGTTACTTCCGGTATCCGGGTAGGCACCCCGGCCGTTACCACCCGTGGATTTTCAAAACAGGAGTGTATCGAACTGGCCGGCTGGATGTGTGATGTCATCGATGCTCGGGGTGATCAGGCGGTTATCGACAGCGTGCGGACCAAGGTGCTGGATGTCTGTGCAAAACATCCTGTCTACGCCAGGTAATCCGGATTGATTCAGTACTGCTGCCCAGAATGTGGTGTCATCCGGCCGGATCGGCCGGAGATACACCAGCATCGCCTGGCAGGCTGAAGCCAGTACCCATCTGATATGCGTTGTCCTTTCTGCGGAGCTCAGGATACCAAGGTGATCGATTCCCGCCTGGCGGGAGAGGGCGATCAGATCCGCCGGCGTCGTGAGTGCGCGGTCTGCAAGGAGCGTTTCACCACTTACGAGACCGCCGAGCTCAATCTGCCGAGGGTCGTCAAGCATGATGGCACCCGTGCGCCTTTCGACGGACGCAAACTGCGCGCCGGTATGGTGCGGGCGCTGGAAAAGCGTCCGGTCAGTACCGAACGGCTTGAGACAGCCATCAACCGCATTACCCGTAAGATGATGGCTGGCGGGGAGCGTGAAGTGCCCTCGCTGCAGATCGGTGAGTTGGTGATGGAGGAGTTGAAACTGCTGGATCAGGTCGCCTATGTGCGGTTTGCCTCGGTGTATCGCAAATTCGAGGATGTCAACGCTTTTCGGGAAGAGATAGATCGGTTGGAGAACCAGCCGGGTCCTGAGGCGCGACGCCATCAACTGGATCTGCCGATCAAGGATGACAAGAAGAAATGATCAGCGATTTTGACTATCGCTATATGGCGCGCGCCATCCAACTGGCGGAAAAAGGACGTTACACCACCCACCCCAATCCCCGGGTTGGTTGCCTGCTCGTCAAGCAAGGAACGGTGGTCGGTGAGGGCTATCACCGGCGTGCCGGTGAACCTCATGCGGAGCGAAATGCGCTGGCCATGGCGGGAGCGCACGCCAGGGGTGCAACCGCGTATGTGACCCTGGAGCCCTGCTGCCATCATGGCCGGACGCCGCCCTGTACCGATGGCTTGATTGAAGCTGGGGTAAAGCGGGTCGTGGCGGCCATGCAGGACCCCAATCCCCTGGTCGCAGGCGAAGGCCTGAAAACTCTTTCTGCGGCAGGCATCAAGGCGCAATCCGGTGTGCTTGAAGAGCAGGCGGAACGGTTGAACCCGGGGTTTATCAAACGCATGCGCCAGGGGCTGCCCTATGTGCGTTGTAAGCTGGCAATGAGCCTGGACGGCCGAACTGCAATGGCGAGTGGCGAGAGTAAATGGATCAGTTCGGCAGATTCCCGTCGGGACGTGCATCGCCTGCGGGCCAGCAGTTCCGCGATACTGACCGGCATCGGCACGGTGCTGGCTGACGACCCTTCGATGGATGTGCGACTGGATGTGGCCGAACTGGGACTCGCTGAGGGAACGCCGCTTCCCCTGCCTCTGCGGGTGGTGCTGGATGCGGATCTGGCGATGCCGGTTACGGCCAGAATGCTGCAACTACCGGGGCGAACCCTGGTGATCTCAAAGGAGGCTGTACCGGCTAAGGTTGCAAGCCTTGCGAAGGCGGGTGCGCAGGTGATGTCAGTACAGGCAGACGGGGAGCATCTCGACCTGCATCAGGTGATGCGCCTGCTGGCCGCTCAGGAAATCAATGAACTGCTGCTTGAAAGCGGTGCGACCCTGGCGGGTGCGATGCTGTCTGCAGGTCTGATCGATGAACTGATCGTCTATCTTGCGCCTCACATCATGGGACATGGCGCCCGGGGTCTGTTTCGTCTGCCCGGTCTCGAACAGATGCAGGAGCGCTATAATCTGCGCATCGATGATCTGAGAAAGGTGGGTCAGGATATCCGTATTATCGCCGTACCCATTGCTGCGAGTTGAAATATTCATCATGTTTACAGGCATCATTCAGGCGATAGGTTCGATCGGCGGCATTGAGTCGAGAGGCGGAGATGTGCGCCTCCATATACGCACCGGCACACTGGATCTGAGTGATGTAGTGCTGGGCGACAGCATTGCGACAAATGGCGTTTGCCTCACCGCAGTGGCGCTGACTGGTGACGGATTCAAGGCGGATGTGTCGCGGGAGACGCTGGATCTGACGACACTGCATGCTCACCAGCCGGGCAGTCGAGTGAATCTGGAAAAAGCCCTGACCCTGAACACCCGTCTGGGTGGGCATCTGGTGAGTGGACACGTGGATGGGGTGGGAGATGTGTTGGAACGCCGTGAGGATGCCAGGTCGATACGTTTTGTCATCCAGGCTCCCGCGCCACTGGCGAAATATATCGCCCATAAGGGTTCCATCTGTGTGGATGGCGCCAGTCTCACGGTCAACCGGGTGGACGGCAATCGCTTTGATTTGAATATCGTTCCTCATACCCTTCAGGAAACCATCATGGTGGACTATCAACCTGGCAGACAAGTGAATCTGGAAGTGGATCTCATCGCCCGATACCTCGAACGTCTGGTGCTGGGTGAGAAAGCGGCCGAAACCTCAGTTTCCGGTGTGACCCAGGAATTGCTGATCAAGCAGGGATTCATCAAATAGCATCCTTGCTCCAAGCGCCGTTTGGATGCAGATAATTACTCAATGTCTGTGTTTGTTGATGGGTTCCCTCCCTCAGTGGTGAATTCGCGTTTCCTTATCTCCCCTATTTTTTCATTGCAGTGGTTCTATATCCCAAAAGTTCTACTTGAGGGTGCCTGGTTTTTGACTGGGTATCTTTCTCGATCTGTTCGGGTCTTATAAAATCCAGATAAATCAGTTGGATATATCTGGATTTTGCATCGGATGCAGGGCTGGGACTGAGCGTCAGGGGCTTGTCTGCCGGGTAAGCCCGTGTCGTTCGAGCGGCAAAATTCAGTTTGTTTCATGAGTAGAATAAACTATCCCCCATAAAAGTTGACTAAAATCCTAGGTTACTGCTATTGTTATTACCAAGTATTTTGGTAGGAAATAAATTTTACTCTTAGGAGATATTAAGATGAGATTGTCAACGAAAGGTCGATACGCGGTCACAGCCATGTTGGATCTCGCACTGAATGGTGTCAAAGGGCCAGTCACACTGGCGGAGATCTCGGAAAATCAGGGGATCTCTCTCTCCTATCTGGAACAGCTTTTTGCAGCGCTTCGTTCGAAGGAGTTGGTGCGTGGCGTTCGTGGACCAGGTGGTGGTTACTATCTGGGTAAAAGCGCAGATGAGATTTCCATTGCAAATATCATTTGTGCAGTTGATGAATGGGTGGAATTCACCCGTTGTGGGGGGCGGCAGAATTGTAGCCGTGGCGCCCGCTGTTTAACCCATTCCCTTTGGGATGATTTGAGTTCGGAAATTTTCGATTTTCTAGCCAATATCTCGCTGGGTGATCTGGTCAGACGTGGTGCGGCAGGCAATGCTGAGAAGAAAACGCCTGAGCTGAATGTGGTGGCGAACGAGGACTCACGGGCGGCCTGAGTGTATTGATCTGCTTCTGGGAACAATGAGCAGGACTCTGCGCTCGCAGGATAACTTGTCTCGGATTTATTATTAATCAGAAATGACGCCTTCCTTGGCAGGGAAGGGGTGTTATGCCCCTTCCTTTAAGCCACACATCTCCTTACATGTGATCAAGTCAAGATAAATCACATTGGGTAAAAACCCTGAAATGGGCTATCATCTCTAACCCATTGGGTATTTGATTTGTCCATGCATTCGCTTCTAACAATAACTGATTTCATACGCTGGGCAGCAAGTCAATTTAACGAGTCTGGTCTCTTCTTTGGGCACGGCACCGATAATGCGTTGGACGAAGCTGCGGCACTGGTTCTATTCTCTCTGCATATGCCCCATGACCTTCCCAGGAATTGGTTTGAGGGCAAGTTGACCGAGGAAGAGAGAGCCAGGGTGGTTGCATTGGTGCGCAGGCGTATTGATGAGCGCATGCCGCTGCCTTATCTGACCGGGGAGAGCTGGTTTGCTGGCCTGCGGTTTCAGGTGAATCAGCATGTACTGATACCTCGTTCGCCTATTGCCGAACTGGTGGAGAGTGGTTTTGAGCCCTGGATCAGTTCCGCAGAGATTGGCCGGATACTTGATCTCTGCTGCGGAAGTGGTTGCATCGGAATTGCCGCAGCCAGTTATCTCCCTGAGTCGCACGTAGATCTGGTGGATATTTCAGAACAGGCACTGGCGGTTGCCGAGAGAAATAGTCAGGAACACAACCTGGAAAATCGCGCGAGAATAATTAGATCTGATCTATTTGCATCACTCGAAGGCGCCAAGTATGACGTGATCGTCACCAATCCGCCCTATGTGGGGAGATCGGAGATGCAGCAGTTGCCAAAAGAGTATGCTCATGAGCCAGTTCTTGCGCTTGAGGCTGGAGATGAGGGGCTGTCGCTGGTGACGCAGATACTTCGCCAGGCGGAGGAATATCTCACACCAAATGGTATTCTTGTTGCGGAGGTGGGTAACAGCGCAGATGCATTGATGCATCGCTATCCCGATATACCATTCCTCTGGCTTGACTTTGAGCGGGGCGGTGAAGGTGTATTTTTGTTTACCGCTGAAGAATTAAAGAAATATTGCGAGCTGTTTTAGAAATCCTGTTTTTGTCGGGAGTTCAAAACATAACATACCTGTTTTTTATTAAAATTTAGTCTGTATGGAGTTGTTGAGATGAGTTTGCAGCGCGCCCGAAGTGCTGATGAGTATGTTGAATGGGTCAAACAGGCTGTCTTCGAGGTGGGTGATTTACGGGACTGCTTCGATTATCAGATGGAAGAGATGGCAACATACCCTTCCTTTCTTGATCCGCTTGAGCAGGGAATCAAGCAACTCTATCAGTCCATGGTTGACGGCGAATACCACTTTGGAAGGGAAGATCTGAGCTTTATCGGGCTGGTCGATAGACACGCTGACGATATCCCTTTTGCCGTGCTTTTACGCCAGATCAATGAAACCCACAGGAAGGGTATTGATGTAGATGTCCCCTGAATAGCGAGTATAAAGTAATGGATCAATCAATTGTCTTCGATCTCTCCCTGATTGAAAAATATGATCAGTCGGGACCCCGGTATACCTCGTATCCAACGGCAGTCCAGTTCCATGAAGGTTTTGCCGAGGCTGATTACAAACGTGTGGCCAAGGCCACGAATGAATCCGGGCGTCCGCTGTCGCTTTACTTTCATATACCCTTCTGCGACACCGTCTGTTTCTATTGCGCCTGTAACAAGGTTGCGACAAAAGACCGCAGCATGGCGGGCAAGTATCTGCAGCGGGTATATAAGGAACTTGAGATGCAGGGCGCTCTGTTCGACCGTTCGAGAAAGGTTGAGCAGCTCCATTGGGGTGGCGGTACACCCACTTTCATCAGCCATGACGAGATGCGCGAGCTGGTTGGCCAGACCCGGAAATATTTCAACCTGTTGGATGACGATACCGGAGAATATTCCATAGAGATTGACCCAAGGGAAGCCCAGGGCGATACCATCAAGCTGCTGCGGGAACTGGGTTTCAACCGCATGAGTCTTGGTGTGCAGGACTTCGAGGAGAATGTGCAGAAAGCGGTCAATCGCATCCAGACAAAGGAGGTTACCCTGACAGTGCTGCAGGCAGCCCGCGACGAGGGATTTCGTTCTATCAGCCTGGATCTGATTTATGGCCTGCCATTTCAATCCCTGAGCAGTTTTGAACGTACTTTAGATCAGGTGCTGGAGGTGGACTCTGACCGTCTGTCCGTTTTCAACTATGCGCATCTTCCGGCAAGATTCAAACCGCAGCGTCGGATCAATGAAGATGATCTGCCGGCGCCGCAGGAAAAACTCGATATTCTGCAGATGACTATCGATAAGCTGACATCCGCCGGTTATGTCTATGTCGGTATGGATCATTTTGCCAAGCCGGACGACGAACTGGTGATAGCCCAGCAGAATGGCACCCTCTACCGAAACTTTCAGGGGTACTCGACCCATGCCGACTGTGATCTGTTAGGTCTGGGTTCCACGTCCATTGGAATGGTTGGGCCCAGTTATTCACAGAACATGCGTACGCTGGATGAATACTACGCCCGAATTGATAATAACCAATTAGCCGTTTTCAGGGGCATAGAGCTGTCCCGCGATGATCAGATTCGCAGGGATGTGATAACAAAATTGATTTGTCATTTTGGGCTGACCTATACCGATATTGAACAACGTTGGGGTATCTCGTTCGCAGATTATTTTTCAAAGGAACTGAAAGAGTTGCAGGGTATGATGAGCGATGACTTATTGACTATGGATAGTGAAGTGATTCGTGTTAAACCGAAAGGGCGTCTGCTGATCAGAAATATCTGTATGCAATTCGATGCTTATCTGAATTCGAAAGAGTCAGCCTCAAGTTTTTCGAAAGTTATTTAAGCGCATTTCTGTTGTTTAAAAGAGGTGGATTCTGTTAGGCGCCCTTTATGATTAAGCTTTTCGGAATATATGTACCTAAATCCCTTGTATTGCTTGGGATTGCTGAAGTAATTGTATTCTCACTCTGCTTCTATTTGAGTGTAATTCTCCTGCATGAGACCGCGGTGTCTGGAATGCTCCTGTCAGACGATACCATTACCAGCTCAGCCGCACTGTTTGCCATGGTCATGTTTTTTTCCATATTATCGCTCGGATTGTACCAGCCAGACTCAATGGTCAGGGCCTCCGGTTTTCTGGTCAGGTTGTTCCTCGGGTTTTTACTTGGAGGGGTCGCAATGGGCGTGCTCTATTTTCTCCTGCAGGACTATTTTCTGACCGGGCGAAATTTATTGGGTTACAGTCTGATGTTTTCTTTTTTGGGAATTCTCGTGACACGCATGTTGTTCATGCGCCTTTCTTCGGAAAACACCCTGAAAAGACGCGTACTAGTGCTGGGGACGGGGATCAATGCTGATCGTATTGAAGATTACTACTCTTCAGTCAAAGAGTCTGCCTTTTTGATCGTGGGCTATGTATCGCTAGGAGATAGTGTGAGTTTGGTTGATGAAAATCGCCAGATTGTTAAAGATCAATCGCTTATTTCAATCGCTAACAGGCTTACGGTGGATGAAATTGTTATCGCTGTAGATGATAGAAGAAAAAAACTCCCAACAGATGAGTTGCTGGAATGTAAAGTAAATGGAATCCAGGTTCTGGATCTGTTGACCTTTTTCGAAAAAGAGCTGTCGATCATCAACATCGAACTGCTCTATCCCAGTTGGATGCTGTTTTCCGCAGGATTCCGCCGGAAGTTATTGAGTATTTACCTGAAGAGATTGTTTGATGTTTCCGTCAGCCTCGTAATCCTTGTTGCTGCCTGCCCTTTCATGTTGCTTGTCTCAATTGCCAGCCTGATAGAATCGAGGGGCAGGGATCCGATTTTATACAGTCAGGTGCGTGTGGGTAAAAACGGCAAGCCCTTTCGTGTCCATAAATTCCGCAGCATGCGTACAGATGCAGAATCGGATGGAGTAGCCAGATGGGCGACAAAGAATGATTCGCGGGTCACGATGCTGGGTAGATTCATCAGAAAGACCCGACTCGATGAACTGCCACAACTGTTCAATGTATTGAGAGGCGAGATGAGTCTGGTCGGGCCAAGGCCCGAACGACCGGAATTCGTCGCTCAGCTATCCAGGGATATTCCCTATTATGCTGAACGTCACTGGGTAAAACCGGGCTTGACCGGATGGGCGCAGATGCTCTATCCCTACGCCGCCACTGAAGAGGATACCAAGCGAAAGCTCGAGTACGATCTCTACTATGTGAAAAATGGCGGGACAATGCTCGATACCATCATTCTGCTGCAGACGATCGAGGTCGTATTGCTCGGCAAAGGCGCACAGTAAAAATACTGCCCATTGAACGGGCGATGCTGAGGTTAACCCGGGTAGATCCGCTATTTATTATCTTGTTTGAGGGCTTGGAGCGCTTTCCTGTTTCCCTGGGCGGCGGCGCGCTGTATCCAGTTCATCGCCTGCTGATCATTCTTTTCTACCCCCAGTCCGTGATGATAGAGATACCCCAGTGTATATTGAGCCTGGTCGTTACCCGTGGCGGCGAGTGGAAACAGTAGCTGAAATACCTGCCGATAATTTTTTTCGAAATATGCCTGCTTTGCCTGCCCTAGAATATATTGAGGGTCATTTTCGAGGGCCTCCTTTTCTGAGGATGAAACACAGCCTGACAAAATCAGTATTGTGATTAAACAACAGACGCTTTGAAGAAGTATTTTGATCCGCATTGTGATTTATCCAACCAGCTGATTGAGGTCGAAGATGGGAAGGAGAATTGCCAGTACTATAGTCAGAATCACACCACCCATAAATAAAATCAAGAGTGGTTCGAAAAGGCCAAGAATCGTTGAAACCAGGGCTTCGACCTCTCTGTCCTGTATTTCGGCGGAGCGATCAAGCATGCCCTCAAGATTACCACTCGATTCTCCACTGGCCAATAGACTGAGTGTCATGGGAGGAAAATAGCCGGTCTTTTCCAGCGCACCATGCAGGCTGCTGCCCTCGCGAACCAGAGTGGCTGCTTCCTCCACCGCACTTTGCATGGGCAGATTGGTCAGTACCTGAGCGGCAATGCGCAGAGCATCCAGAATTGGCACACTGCTGGCAGCCATGATGCTGAGGGTGCGGGAAAACCTGGCTGCATTTGAGGTGCGGACAAGTTTACCCACCAGTGGCAGGTGTAGGATCAGACGATGCCATGCCAGCTTTGGTCCCGGTTGTTTGATTAAGTAACTGAAAAACAGTATCAGGATGGTTATCAGGATAAGGAGTGTCACGCCATGTGCTCTGATCGTGTCACTGGTTGCAATCAGCGCCTGGGTGATCCAGGGGAGTTCCTGGGCCACACTATCAAACACACGAGTTACTTGGGGTACGATATACGTCAGCAGGCCGGCGACGATGAGGATAGAGACAATTGTCAGCAGGGCAGGGTAGAAGAGCGCCAGCAAGGTTTTTTGACGCATCTGTTGACGCTGCTCGGTATAGTCGGCGAGACGTTCAAGCACGACTTCCAGGTGCCCTGACTCCTCACCTGAGGATACAGTTTTGATGTAGAGTTCAGGGAATACCCGTGGAAACTGACTCAGTCCATCCGCCAGGGTGCGCCCTTCCAGGACCTTTGCCCTGACTGCCAGTAAAGTTCGCTCGACATGACGCTTATCCGTTTGTTGGGCTGTGGTCTTAAGAACATGTTCAAGGGGTAGTCCGGAGCGCAGCAGCGTGGCCATCTGGCGTGTAATCAATGCCAGTTCCATGGCGTTGACCTTGCGCTGAAAGCTGTAGCGCCGTCTGCCTGAACTTTTTTCACTGGCGGAGTCTACCGAGAGAGGCGTAAGCCCTGAATCCCGCAACTGCTGACGGATTTGACGCGGACTGTCACCTTCCAGGACGCCCCGTTTCTCCTTCCCTGTAGAGGTGAGTGCTACATACTCAAAGGCATCCATGGATTACCCTTCTTGCGTCACGCGAATGATCTCATCAATGGTAGTGTCACCCGCGAGTACACGCTTCATACCATCCGTGCGGATGCTCTCACTGCTGATTCTGGCATGCTGCAACATCTCTTGCTCACCGGCGCCTTTATGGATCAGCGAACGCAGTGCTTCGTCGATGATAATCAGTTCATAGATGCCGGTGCGGCCGAGATAACCGTGATGATGACACTCACTGCAACCATCCGCTGAGTAGAGGGTAACACTGCTGCCGGCAGGCTGATTGATCAGTTCAAGTTCCTCATCACTGGCCTGATAGGGCTTTTTGCAGTGGTGGCAGAGGGTTCTCACCAGACGCTGGGCAAGTACGCCAACCAGGCTGGAGGAGAGCAGAAAGGGTTCGATTCCCATGTCGCGCAGGCGAGTGATGCTGCCGATAGCAGTGTTGGTGTGCAAGCTGGACAATACCAGATGTCCGGTGAGACTTGCCTGCACAGCAATCTGCGCGGTTTCAAGATCGCGAATCTCACCTACCATGACTACATCCGGGTCCTGTCGCAGGATAGCGCGTAATCCCCGTGCAAAAGTCAGATCGACTTTGTTATTGACCTGGGTCTGGCCTATGCCGTCCAGATAATATTCGATAGGGTCTTCAACGGTCACGATATTGCGGCTCTGGGTATTCAAGCGACTCAGCGCGGCATACAGGGTAGTGGTCTTTCCCGACCCGGTAGGTCCAGTGACCAGAAAGATGCCATGGGGACGTTGAATAATACCGGGGTCGATTTGTTCCAGCAGGAGCTTTGACATACCCAGGTGTTCAAGATTCAGGCGGCCGGCCTGCTTGTCCAGCAGGCGCAACACGACCCGCTCACCATAACTCGAGGGCAGGGTGGAGACCCGCACGTCTACTGGTCTTCTGCCTACCTTGAGTGAGATGCGGCCATCCTGCGGAATGCGTTTCTCGGCGATATCCAGATGCGCCATGACCTTGATGCGGGAGACCAGAAAAGGCGCTACGGTGCGTGGTGGGGTGAGTACTTCACGTAATAAACCGTCCACCCGAAAACGCACAACCAGACGATTTTCATAGGGTTCGATGTGGATATCGGAGGCCTGTTCCTTGATTGCCTCGGTAAACAAGGCATTGATCAGGCGGATGATGGGTGCATCATCGTCACTTTCCAGCAGGTCTTCCGGCTGATTAAGGGCCCGCGCCACATTATCAAGGTCCATGTCACTGCCCATGGTCTCCATAATCTGGGTTGATTGCTTCTCACCTGCTTCGTAGATTCGGGAAAGTTGACGTTCGAATTCATCCTCGCCAACCTCTTGCAGGGCTAGCGGCTGTCCGATATAGCGACGCACCTCGGAGAAGACGGAAAGCGGGGCGGTGGCCTTGTAGAGGAGCATGGGACGTTCATCCGATACTTCATCCGTAACCAGAACCCCATGCCGCCTGGCAAACGAGTAAGGAATATTCTTGATCTTCAGCGAGACCAGATAGGAATCCGTTTCGTCAGGATCCATCTCATCCAGATCGGGCGGGGAATTTCTGATGTTATCAGACATGAATTTTGCCGGCGTTACTGTTCCAGGCTGCTGTTTTCATCCTCGAAGGGCGGCGGCAGCGTATTGAACCGATCAGGCAACAGCGGCATGACATCGTCAGACATCAGATTGACGCCCTGTTGTTTTAACTCGAGCTGTTGGGCTCGAAAGTAGTTGTATTTGTCACTGGATACCTGTGAATTAGTCGCAGCATCCCGGAGTATTACAGGGCGCAGAAAAACCATCAGGTTCTTTTTGTTCTTGGTTGTCGAGTTGGCGCGGAAGAGGGCTCCGAATAATGGAATATCTCCCAATAGCGGGACCTTCTCCTCCACTTGCTGCAGGTCTTCCTGAAGCAGGCCACCCAGTATGATGGTGTTGCCATCCTCTACCATCACAGTCGTTTTGATGACCCGCTTGTTGGTGACAAGGTCCGATGCTCCAGTACTGGCGGAGAGGTTGATGCTGGAGATCTCGTTTTCGATACTGAGTTGAATGGCGCTGCCCTCATTGATCTGAGGCGTCACCTTAAGGGTCAGGCCCACATCCTGGCGTTGAACAGTTTGAAAAGGGTTGACTGAAGAACTGGAGGCTCCAGTGGAGGTGTATGAGCCGGTGACGAAGGGCACATTCTGGCCAATGACGATTTCCGCCTCCTGGTTGTCGAGCGTAAGTATGCTGGGGGTCGACAATATATTGGTTGAAGAGTCGCTTTCAAGTGCGCGGATGAGTGCGGCGAAATTGACTGAAGAACTGTTGAAATCACCAAACCCCAGCATGGTGCCGGATGGAAGGGAGATTGGAGTTCCAGTGGCGGCAGCTGTGGCGATGTCACTGATTCTGGGAGTACCTAGGTTGATCACGCCAACCGGGCCACTGCCACCTGGAGAACCATCTACAATCCATTGCACGCCCAGTTCCTTCACTTTATCGGTGGATACCTCTGCGATGATGGCTTCCACCAGTACCTGCGCCCGGCGGATATCCAGTTTGCGAATGATTCCCTGCAGGGATCTTAATACATCCGGAGATGCTGAGATGATCAGCGCGTTAGCTGCTTCGTCCGCCTGGACATAGATTGGCATATTGGCTTTAGCCGGTGCGCCTTTGACTGCGGCATTCCCCTTATCTATGTTTTCAGTAACACCGGTCAATACCGTCACCATATCTTTGGCATTCGCATACTTCAGATAGATGACCTGGGTATTGCCTTCGTTGTCGAATGGTGTGTCGAGATGTTCGATGAGCACCCTGGATCGGAGGCGATCCGTTGCATCGCCACTTATCAGGACACTGTTTGTACGTTCGTCTGCAATCATTTTGACGGGCGCATCGGGACCCTTGGCTTTTCTATCCTGCAGTCCATTCAGGATACGCACAACTTCGGCAGCTGATGCATGTTGCAGGGTAACCACTTCAATGGAGCTGTCACTTACCTTGTCGATCTGGGAGATGATTTTCAGCAGTCGGTCGACGTTTTGTCCTCGATCCGAAATGATTAGGACATTGGTATCGGGATATGCAGCGAGGTGGCCCTCTTGCGGGATCAAGGGCCGTAGAATCGGGACCAATTGAGCGGCGGTTACATTCTGCACCTGAATAATTCTGGTCACCACCTGATCGCCAGGCAGTTGATTATCGCGACTGACTGTCGGAATGCCAACCTGCTTCGCTTTCACGCTCGGTACGATTTTAATCACATCTCCGGTAGGTACGGTTGAAAAACCATGCACCTCGAGGATAGAGAGGAAGACTTCATAGAACTCATCCCTTTCCATGGGATGGGCGGAGATGACTGTGACTTGGCCTTTGACTCTGGGGTCGATGACGAAATTTTTTCCAGTGTGTTCGGAAACTGTTTTTATCAGAGCGCTGATGTCTGCGTTATTCAAATTGAGGGTTATCTGTTCAGCCATCACCTGGGTGGTAAACAGCATGCAAAAATGGGCGAAGAGAAAACCGCACAACAGTCTGAAAAGGAGTGGCGTTTTCATCATTGTGCTCATATTTTTCAATTTACGCCCAGTAGGTGGCTGTACTGCCAAGTAGAGACGGCGGGACCGGGGAGACCATGCTGCACAGTCTCGGGCATTTCGGTTGACAGACACTTTGTGTGGGGCCATTTGCATATAGTTTTGGGAAATGATCAATCGTTGCGCGCGACAGAAAACCCGTGACCGCAATCAAGCTGTGCCAGAGTCTCTATGCAGATGCTCCATAGACTGAGTTTCTTGTTATTAATTTCTTTAATCATCATAAAGTTATGTTTAAAATATAATCTTTTTTTGATAGTAGCAGATTATTTTTCAAGCGTATATCAAGCAAGGATCATAGTTGGCCAGTGAAATCTATTTGTGTGCTGCCGTCGGTTAGAGGGCGACCAATATTTTGTAGTAGGCTCACTAGCCCTGGGTCAGCCGTTCCGCTTGGTTTTAATTTGCCGTTAATGCGATATTTACCATCCGGGTAAAGCTCCATAACTCCCTCCAGCTTTGACAGGCCGGCGGTATCCTTGATGGTCGTCTTGAGTATTTTTTCATCGCCAGTTAAATTAAATTCCAGGCTGCCAAGTTTGATGTTTATGGGTTTCCGGATGATCGCGTCCTTCCAGTGAAACCTGCCTGAGGCTGAACTTACCTGTTGATCTGAGACTTGGAGCCATTCGATGTCTAACTCCAGACTGCCATCCAGTTGTGCGTAGGGTTGCCCAATCAATGTGGGTATTTTGGCTGTTTCTATGGTGCCCTTCAGATTCGAGAAAATATATCCGCCTGTTAATATATTGAGTGCTGTATCGCCTTTGAGGTGATGATTTTTGTCTGCCAGATCGATTTCATAGCTAATTCGACCTATCAGGAGCGATAGGGGTTCGAAGTCCCAAGTAGCCGAGCCCAACTCAATGTTGTTGTAAAAAACCCGTTGGGCAGAGCCTTTCCAAATGGTTCCGCTAACATCGTCTAGCAGGACCGGAGAATCATCTGCTGCCAGCCAGTAGAAGGCTTGTTGAGCGGGGAAATAGGCCAGCGTAAAAATAAGATAGCAAATTCCACCAGCGAGGAGATATAACCACCATCTCATCAGATGATCTCCCGCTGGAGATTCAATCTTGCGTTGATGAGTCCAGTTTTTTCCTGGCGTTCGATATTCACCGACTCGAGTAGAATCCCATGCTGATTAACCAGCAGGCCTAACCATTGAATCAAGGTATCAAATGGCGCCTGTTCCACCCAGATTTGCACTGCAGCGCTGCCTTCGGGTTTTAAGCGCTTAATAAATTGCCGCAACTGGTGTTGTTTTGCTGTTCTGTCTACCAGCGTCAGCAGCGCCTCCCTGTTGCCCGACTTGTTGCTCGAGGCCTGCCTCTGCTTTAAAAGCTTGATTTCTGCAACTCTCTCTTGCATCCACGTCAGGGTGGAGCGCTGGCTGGCTGCCAAGGTTCGGTTTTTTTCGACCTGCTGTTGAAAAGGCAACCAAACGAGCAGATAGAGTAAAAGCAATACGATGGCTGAAAAGCCGACCATCAGCGCCAGCTTGTCTTTTGGAGAACGCGAAAGCCACCACTGTCTCACACACCACCCCGCCTGATTCTCAGATGAGAAGTTATTTGGTTGCCGTTCGCATTTGCTGATTTTATCTCTACTGACAGGTTGTGTGATTCAATATCTTTCTTTATAGCGTCAAGTGACTGTAAGTCCTTGAGTATCAATTTCAGGTCGAGTTGTCCGTCTCGGTAGCTGATACTCTCGATATTGTTACCATCTGTCTGACTAAGAGTTGTGGCTGGATACTCCATCAATGAGAAAAAAGCTGCATGGCCAACCTTTTTGTCCTTTTTCAAAATACCCAATTGCTGTTCCATCTGGACCTTCGGGTCCACAATGCGCTTGATCTCCGGAAACGTATCACGAAACACCTGGTTGATCTGCCGGGAGAGCGATGCACTCTGCTGCTTATATTCTGCATAGTTCAGGAAGGTGCCAACTATGCTCAGGCCAATGAAAAAAGCGAAAATAACGGCGGCCGGCAGCCATTTCTTCCACTGGAGCGAATGCTTGTCTATCTGTTTGTAGCTGCCCTGAAGTATGTTAATTGCATGTTTCTCATCCAGATTTTCTGAGATTAATTCAGTAGCATATCTATCGGAAGTCGCTACATGATAAGGAATATCCAGATCGTCAAATATTGAAATGGCGTGATCGTCATTGAGTTCAGGGTCAACAAATATATCCAACCTCATGGGTGGGGCAGAAAGTTCGGCGAGGGCTTTCTTGAGAAGGGTTGAAAGGTTGTCCGAGTCTGCGGTAAATCCTGAGTTCGTGTCGGTGCGAACCAGGGATAGATCCTTTCCCAGGTAAACAGACCAGTTGTCAGGAATGAATGGCAGACAGACTACACCCGGAAACAGCCCGCGTGGCATGAGTCCGACCTGATTGAGGCGCTCCAGCCATGCCGAGAGTCGTTCCCGGGAGACTACGGCAACGGAAGTTTCGTCGGATGATTTACTGTCATGAGAAAAGTGGAGTTTATCGATCTCCTCGGTGAGGTCGTTTTCCAGGGTAAAAGGAATTGCTTGCATCAGCCGCTGTCGGTTCCTGGCGGGGATGTTGACTTGAGTTAGTAAAATTTCATTCGAAGAGATAGTTGCCAGGTGTGGCCAGCCCTTTATCTGTTCCGCTGCTTCAGCTAGGCTCCCTGTACCTTTCGGGGCCTGGGCAGAGGGTCTCTTGCCCAATGGCTGCCAGCTGACTTCGTCAGACTTGAATTCATCAAAATTTAGAACAATCGTGTCAGTCATTAAAAAGTACCAAGTGTTCTGTTTAAGACGCTGACGCCTTGTTCAGTGCGGTGTAGCAGACTGAGCAGCCGCTGGTTGGCGTTATCCATGCGAACAACGGTTTCTAATTGAAAATAGTTGCTGGATACGGAGATCAGTGGCTCCAGTGCGGTAATGATCGCCTTTTCATTATCGCTGAAAATTGCCGTGAGTCTATCCAGAAAAGAAGCGGTATCCTTGTACGGGTTCTCATCACGCTCATTTAGCACGGATTCTACATCAGATTCTTCCCACCCTTCGAGCAGTGCTCTTATGATCAACGAATCTGCCGTATTTACATTGATCTGGGTGAACTCTGGCAGGACTGAAATATAAGGAGCCAGTTTTTTATAAGCCTCTGATGAGACGCCTTTTACCAGTCTCAGTTCGGAAGTGGACGCCATTATGGTGTTGGCGGTCCGGCTGGGCGGTGTCTGGTTCAGATATTCATTATCTTCAGCGCCATCAGGATATTGAGGCTGGATATCCTGGTCGAGCCAGTCGGACGTTGCTTGTGCAATGGCTTCGTCTAATTCAAGAGATTTCAACAGACGTTTGAACAGATCTATTTGCTGCTTTGTTCTTAACTTGATTTCCTCTGGGGAATTTTCGGGTTGGTACAGATTGTTGAGGTTGAAGCGTCCCTGTAAGTCGGTGGTTTTTGCATGTACCTGACCCTCTTCGACAACTGTCATCGGCAGTTCCTTGGCCCAGTCTTCATTCAGTGCGTCGTAGGATTCCCCATTGATTTGATCCCTGATCAATTGACCGCGTGACCAAGCTTCGCTCCCCAAGGTGTATAGATAACGCTGATCAGCCATCAGAACGTTGGATGTTCTATGGATGCTGAGTTGCATTGTTTGAGTCATCGCGACAGCTGAAATAGAGGTTATGGCTACCACCAGAACCGCGGAAATCAGCGCCACGCCTGACTCTTTTCTGGGACTCCCGCTCTGTTTTGACATGCTTATTTGATTACCAGTTCAGCAACACGGAAAAGACGCCTGATTCTTCCCACGGTTTCCAGCTCAAGGATAACCTCAATGGCCTTAGGCAGCGGATATGGCGGGTTTTGATCGTTTCCATCAGTCGTTGCCGGCCATTCAGTGTGTGGCTTCATCTGCTGGTCATAATAGTTTATCTCTGCCGAATTTACTTTTTCGAACAGGATGATCTTACTTGGAGTTGTGTCCTGAGCCCGGTCCAGGGATGGCCAGGTAAGGCGATAAAAAGTATTGTCTTCCAACTGGTATGCAACGCGTTGAAGCCCACTGCGTTTAACCTCCATCGGGTTGGAATACCCGCCATGAGTGAATTCCAGCAGCATGCCGGTCAGGTTGCCACTGCGCATTGCCGGCAGTGTGTCACCGAATTCGTCACGAATCTGTCGTGCGACAGCTTGCTCTATATCCCTTTGGGCAATATTCAGTCCAATCTGAGTTTGAGCGAGACGCTCCAGGTGGTTTCGAGTGTGCCGTTCAGTGTCCAGGACAGTTTTCAGTCCACTATAGGTGATCGTGGATAGAATGGAGAACACTGTGATCGCTATCAGGAGTTCCAGCAGAGTGAATCCCATTTGCCCCGCTGATTTGAGTTCAGGACTTTTCATACCTGGCAGCCCCTATTTGGGTTGGGATAGAAAGCTGCTAAGTTGGGTGACGGGAGATTCATCGTCAGGGGAGCGAAACACGTTAATTTGAAGTCGCCTGACCCGACTGTCCGGCGTGTCGGAGACGATGCTTTGCCAGTGCCATTCATGTTGCCCCATCGCTTCAGCGCCGTTTTTCTTGCCGATAGAGGGCCAAAGCTGAGTGAGTTGAAGTTGTGCAATTTGGTTCATGGCTACCCAGTGCGCGAGGGTTTTATCTCGTAGGTGTTCCGTATTTAGCGCCTGATTTGCTGAGACTTTAATGATTGAAGCCAATGCAATGGCGAGAACGGTCATTGCAACCAGCACCTCCAGAAGGGTGAATCCCCGCTGGAAACGATAGTGTTTACTCTGCTTTGACATGATCGAGCTCTAGAACGCCGGTTTCGGCACCCCTGATGCGGAAATAGTCGTCGGTGAGAACGGATGAGAGCTTGATCTCAAAAGGCGTCATCTCGCCACTTGTCAGCAGCACAACGTCGGGCCGTTTCATTTCCGTCTGTGTGCTGTCTTCCTTTGCCTGTTCGGTCAGCAGTTCGAAACCCATGTCGTCGGGGAGCGTGCGCTTGCGGAAAACCGTATCCTGAATCGACTCCCAGTTTGCCTGCTCAAGCGACAAAAACTCATAAGTGTTCTCGTCTATTGCTATGCCGATAAGTTCAGATCTCAACAGCGCCTCTTCTGCGGCGAGTTCAATAAGCGAGGTCAGCCTTCTTGCCTCAGTTTTCAATTTATCGGACGGATTGTTGATATCAAGTGAAATGACAGCAAAGTTGATGATGATGCCAATGATCAGGATGACCACCAGTATCTCCACCATGGTGAATGCAGATGTGCGATGAGATGAGGTCATGGCACAACGGGAGTTTGGCATCATCGGGTGTTACTCGAGATTCCAGTTCCCGAGATCATCATCAGCTGAGAGAGGGTCCAATCCAGTGGAATAGATATCGATGCTGCTGTGAGATCCTGGATTCAGATAGAGATAAGCATTGCCCCATGGATCAGAGGGTAATCGATCGAGATAGCCTCCCTCTTTCCAGTTTTTGGGTTCTGGTGACCCCGACGGCTTGGACACCAAGGCTTCAAGTCCCTGGTCTGTAGTGGGATAGAGCATGTTGTCAAGGCGATAAAGATTAAGAGAGGCCTCAAGAGCGCGTATGTCATTTTTTGCTTTTGTGATTCGGGCCTGCTCAGGTCTGTCCATTATTTTGGGGACGACGATGGCGGCCAGAATACTCAATATCACCACAACGACCATAACTTCGATGAGTGTAAATCCGCTGTTGTTTCTCATGACGGGTCTTGTTGTGAAGCATTTGGTTATCATTTTAAATGTCATAACATGTTGTATAAAATAGGAAAATTAGTATAAATGAGGTGGTTGTCGCATGCGTTTTAACTCAAATCACATGCTCCAGAGATTCTAACAAAGTGGATTCGTAACAATCCATAACAACCTGGTTTTCCATAATAATGCTGATTCAATGGATAGAATTCACTATAGTACTAGATTAGACAGTGCGGGATCGAAGTATTTGTTGATCAATAACCTACTGATTTACATACATTATTATTGTTAAATCTGGATCATTCAAAAAAAACCTTTTTTACAGAGCTTTGGAAGGTGGAATTGACTATAACTGCGGAACTGGCAGTCCCTGGATTGCCTTAGGAATTTCTGTTTTGTGAACATCATCATAATGATTGAGGATATTCGGTGACTATCGGGATAATTGGTTATTCCTTCACAGCTGTACTGTTCTTTCTTCTCGGCATGCTCCTGTTAACCAGTTGGCGTGGCAGAATTGAAGGTGCATATCTGGTATTTGCCGTGCTGGTAACCTGTCTTTGGGCAATAGCTTCTGTGTTTCTGCAATTGCAGGAAACTCAGCTGACCGTGATTATCTACCAGTTATTTGAGACAGGTAGAAACTTTGCGTGGTTTCTTTTCCTTTTTCGCCTGTTGAAGGGGTTGAAGGAAGCGGCCGGAAGTCGTGGTGGTATATTAGAGTATGCTACGTTATTTCTGTCGATTACCGCGTCAGCGCTTTTTTTTCTGGAAGTACTGACAAATTTTAACAGTCTCAATCTTGCCTCGTCCGGCATAGCCAGCCTGCAGTTACTTGGGCATCTAGGATTCGCAATTGCCGGGCTTGCGCTAATCGAGCAGCTTTTCAGAAACACCCGGCCGGAGAAGCGCTGGGCCGTAAAATATCTATATTTCGGTATCGGCTCACTTTTTTTCTACGATTTTCTGCTCTATACAGACGCACTTCTGTTTCGGCAAGTCGACGGTGAATTGTGGCAGGCCAGGGGATTTGTCAGTTCATTGCTGGTGCCATTGGTTGCCATTGCGGCGGCCAGGAATCCACATTGGTCGACCATGGTATTCGTTTCAAGGCGGGTTGTGTTTCATGCGACAGCCCTAATTGGATCTGGCGCATATCTGCTCATAATGTCAGGGGTGGGCTATTATATCCGGCTCTATGGAGGGACCTGGGGTAAAGCTTCGCAGGTGATCTTCCTGTTTGTTTCCCTGGTGTTTTTGATTGCGATGCTTTTTTCGGGAAGTCTGCGATCAAAACTGAAGGTGTTTCTCAGCAAGCATTTCTTTAACTATAAATATGATTACCGTGATGAGTGGCTCAGAATAATCCAGACTTTATCAAGCGGTGAACCTGGCCCGGAAATCAGAACAAGGGTAATCAGGGCAATTGCTGACCTGGTCGATTCAGGTGCTGGCGCCCTTTGGATGAGGGATGAGAGTGGAAAATATATCTCCTCAGGCAATTGGCTCTCAACTATCCCCAAATTTTCGATTGACGCAGAAAGTTCTATTGTGAGGTTTTTTAAGAAAAAGGACTGGATAGTTGATATTCAGGAGCTGAGGGAATCGCCAGGCTTATATGATGATCTTGAATTACCAGCGCTACTCGCTGATAGTGATGCCGCATGGCTGATTATTCCTATCAAGCAGCATAAGGATTTAATTGGTTTTGTCGTTTTAGAAAAATCCAGGGCTGTCGTACATATTAACTGGGAGGATAGAGACCTGCTGAAGACTGCTGCACAGCAAGCCGGTAGTTACCTGGCTTTGATGCAGGCTTCTGAAGCGCTGGCCAGGTCAAATCAATTTGAAGCCTTCAATAGGCTCTCAGCATTTGTTGTACATGATCTCAAGAATCTCCTTTCGCAATTGGAATTGGTTGTCAAGAACTCAGAACGCCATCGTGATAACCCTCAGTTCATGGATGATGCAATAAGTACCGTTAATAATGCCGCAATAAAGATGGGGCGTCTGCTCGCGCAGTTGCGTAAGGGACGGTTTGAAAATAGCGTGAGTAAGATTTTTTTAATAGAGAATGCATTGCAACAGGCAATCAAGGAGCATAACGGCTTTCTTCCTCATCCGACATTGCAAAGTAATGCAGAAGAACTGCAGATTGTCGCAGACAAAGATCGTTTTATTGCGGTGATTGGACATTTGCTGAAAAATGCACAAGAAGCGACAGCGAGTGATGGCTTCGTAAGGGTCAGCCTCACCGAACAGGAAGGATCTGCACAAATAGTGATAGAGGATAACGGTCATGGTATGGATCAGGATTACATCAATCACAAGTTGTTTCAGCCGTTCGAAACAACAAAAGGAAATGCTGGGATGGGTATAGGTGTGTATGAAAGCCGTGAATTCATCCGGGGCTTGGGTGGGGAGATTGAGGTGTCCAGTGAGTTGGATAGAGGATCTACCTTTGTGGTCAGAATTCCTGTAAGACAGTCTGCTGAAGAGCAGAGTATTTCTGAGTTAACCCATGTGGAGGCGAAGCTTTGAGCAGAGGAGAGACACAACTAAAACCGCTTGTCGTGGTCGAGGATGATCCGGGGTTACAAAGCCAGTTGAAATGGTGTTTCGATGGTTATGATGTACAAGTTGCGGGTGACAGGGAGAGTGCCATTGCGTTATTGCGCCGTACCGAGTCTCCTGTCGTCACCCTCGATCTCGGATTACCGCCGGACCCTGCGAATGTGAGCGAGGGAATGGCAACTCTGCAGGAAATCCTGACGCTTAGCCCGAGAACAAAAGTTATTGTTGTAACAGGCAATGATGACCGTGAACATGCTTTGACAGCGATTGAACTAGGTGCATACGACTTTTATCAAAAGCCTATAGACCCAGATGTGCTCAAAGTGATTATTGATCGCGCCTATAATCTGTATGCACTTGAAGAAGAGAACAGGGCGCTGCTGAATCAGCAAAAAGACTCTCCGTTGGCTGGGGTGGTGGCTAACAGCCCAGAGATGCTGGATGTATGCAGGGTGATTGAAAAAGTGAGCCCAACTGATATTACTGTTCTGCTTCTCGGAGAGAGTGGCACGGGTAAAGAGGTGCTTGCCAGGGCAATTCATATGATGGGTGATAGAAGTGACAAATCATTCATTGCCATAAATTGTGCTTCTATTCCTGATACCCTGCTCGAGAGTGAGCTATTCGGATATGAAAGGGGGGCATTCACTGGTGCAAATAAAAAAACCCTGGGAAAGATTGAAACGGCTGACAAAGGAACGCTGTTTTTAGACGAAATTGGTGATATGCCCCTCAATCTTCAAGCAAAACTATTGAGGTTTCTTCAAGAGAGGATAATTGAACGAGTTGGTGGCAGGGATGAAATACCTGTGGATGTGAGGGTCGTGTGTGCTACCAACCAAAATTTGGATAAGATGATTAAGGAGGGTGCGTTTCGTGAAGACCTATTTTATAGAATTAGTGAAGTCACGATAAATATACCACCGTTAAAAGATCGAGCTGGAGATGCAGTGCTCATAGCCTGGGCATTTCTAGAAAAATATGCTGCCAAGAGTAGGCAAAAAGTAACTGGTTTTACCAAATCCGCACTCCAGGCGATAGAAGATTATGCATGGCCTGGGAATGTAAGAGAATTGGAAAACAAGATCAAGCGTGCGGTGGTAATGGCGGAAAGCTCCCAAATTACCGCCGAAGAACTACTCTTGAATACTGATCAGGGTGACGGAATGCCCCTGAATTTACGGGAAGTTCGTGAGAAAGCTGAAGCCACGGCAATCTTGAGGGCGCTCAATCATGTTCAGGGCAATGTCTCAAAGGCGGCAGAATTATTAGGTGTAAGCAGACCGACCCTATATGATCTTATCAATAAATTTGATCTTAAATAATTGAATAAATATTTTATCTGATGGTTTGGAATCATATTTTGTATGATTATGAAAATCAGATGGTTTTAATATCTTGAGAGGTGAATGAAATGTTTAGAGCCAATCGGTTGTTCGGCGGCGCCATCAGTCTTTTTATGGCTGTGATCATGATTAATATGACTGTGGGTTGTACGACCCAGGAAATGAAGTCGATTCATTCGAGTGATACGTCCCAGGATACATCCCAGGGTACAACAAATAAATATTTGATAGGTCCTGGTGATCAGTTGAGTGTTTTCGTCTGGGGGGATCAAGAATTATCTACTCAGGTAGTAGTGCGGCCCGATGGCCTGATATCAACGCCACTGGTTGAGGATATGCAGGCAAGTGGAAAAACTCCAACAGAATTAGCAAGAAGTTTGGAAAAAGAGCTTTCAACCTTTATTAAAAACCCAAAGGTTACAGTGAGCATCAGCCATTTTGTCGGACAATATACTGAGCAGGTACGGGTTGTTGGGCAGGCAGCCCAACCTCAGGCAATTCCTTTCAGAGAGGGAATGACTTTGCTGGATGTGATTATCGCCGTTGGCGGTTTGACTGAATTCGCGGCAGGAAATAAAGCGAGTATTGTGCGAAATGTCGATGGAAAAACAGAACAATTTCGCGTGATGCTGGACGATTTGATCAGAGATGGTGATATATCGGCAAATGCGCAGATGTTGCCAGGCGATGTACTGATTATTCCTGAAACCTGGTTTTAATCTATGAAATTCCTGAGCCGCTGTAGTCTGATTTGAGAGATAAATCGTGAGGATTGCTGAACCAGTCTTCAATGATAGTTGCAAGACACAATTGGAGATCGCAAGCTATCCTTGTGTTACGGGCAAACTTCATCTGTAGGATTTTCTTAAATCATCAATAAGCATCTGTTGAGTTAATATTCATGAGCAGCATAGAAAAAGCAATTGATAGACTGAGTAAGGCCAGAACGCAAAATCAGAATAAAACTCAGGTTGATGCTGTGGTGCCAGATGCAGCGGGCCAAAATGAAGATCTTCTTTCTCCTGTAGCTGGAGAAAAGAATGGAGACGTTGATATAGGTTCAGAGTTTGCCAACCGCAAAGCGACGAGCGCTGATGAATATCGAGTACCGCCAACTGTAAGCAGTGAGGATGCCACTAACCAGCAAATTGATTTTGCTTTAGATTTCACGAAGCTGAAAAAATTAGGGTATTTGACTCCTGACTCTAATAACAAGGTTCTGTCAGAAGAGTATCGGGCAATCAAAAGGCCTGTTTTAATGAACGCCTTTGGAAAAGGTGCTGTCCCGATCGAGCGTGGAAATCTGATTGCAATCACGAGTTCTTTACCCGGAGAGGGAAAAACATACACTACATTAAATCTGGCGTTGAGCATTGCAACAGAACTGGATTCTACTGTGTTGATCATAGATGGTGATATTTTACGGCCAAAACTTAGTCAATTGCTTGGATTGGAGAGAAATAAAGGGTTAACAGATGTTCTTCACGATCCTCAGACTCGAATCAGTGATGTCCTGGTCAGCACCCAGATTCCAAAATTGAAAATTATGCCTGCAGGTAATAAATACGAAAATTCAACTGAACTCTTGTCCAGTGATGGAATGGAGCGGCTGGTGGTTGAGTTGGGCAACCGCTACAGTGACCGCATAGTACTCTTTGATTCACCACCGCTTCTTGCGACAAGCGAAGCCACAGTTTTGAATCATCTTATGGGCCAGATTCTACTGGTTGTTGAAGCTGGTAAAACACCGGTAGATGCGGTCAAAGATTCTTTGTCTCATATCCACGAGGATAAAGTAATTGGCCTGGTGCTCAATAAAACCAATGGTCAGGCAGTGCGGGGCGGTTATGGCAGTTATGGTGGATACGGATGATATACCGGTAATGTTAAGGTTCTTGCCCGATTTAGGGGTTATTTGATTCGTCAACTCACCAGGTATGCTTGCTTTGCTTGCAACAGGCAAAAGACGCGTAGTTACTCTTTTCTCATAGTGTTACAGGCCCTAATAAAAAGGTCATGCAAGTGGCTCTTACCGGTCTGGCAGCGGGCGGGGTAGGTTTTGGGGTATCGCGAAAACACCATCCGGTTCTTTTCTGGTGAGTGGTAGTATCAGCGGCGTCCTGCTCACACCTCTACCAAGAGGGATAAGACGCAGGATGGCATCGAGAAAGTCATCTCCATTTACATCTGCATAGTCGACCGCAATTATGCGGAACCCTGGTTCATTACGATCCTGCACGCAATGTATGCCAGTCTGATCATAGACGACCCGACCGCGAAAAATGCCATTGTTGATACGGCAGTTCTCTGATGTCTCTACAGGTGGGTGAGTGTCAGAATTATTCCATCCGAAGAAACTAGAAAACCCAGAAATACTCTGATTAAAAATTTCATTACAGGCATTTGCATGTCGGTCATCCGCTGTTGTATCACCACAGCTTGACCAAAACGGAATATCTTGAAGGTCGATATTCATGAAATCATAGCCACTCACAAAGTCATGCGAAGGTGGGCGGGGAAAGTTGTCTAGAAAAATAACATAGTCACAGTCCAATTGAACTTTTCTCCAAATACTACGTTCTACCCGATTACCCCACCGATCGGCGCCATTTTTGTAAGCTTCTAGAACTGCGTGACAGTTATCTGGAATTATAAACGACTTTTTATCGTTTCGAGTTACCGGTAGTGTCACTTCATATCCAGCAACCTTCTCCCCACTGTAGGGCGCAGAAAAAAAGAGTCCAGTTGGGGCGCCGACGAGATGGTTTGGAATATGAAAAGCAAAAATGGCAAAAGATACAATAGATGAATATTAACAAGCACTGTTCTGTGAGCTTTCATGAAATAAGGTATGGCAGACATTTTGGGGATAATTAAATCGATAGAAAGAATGTAGTCAGTTCCGAATATTGTGATCGTCAATCAATGTTTTTTTTGTTACTGAGTTGATCAATAAAACGCACCCATCGTCGACTTACATCAGTCGCCAGGTTAAGAAACAGTCTCCCGGCTATGAAAGGGTGGAGAAAAGTCGTATTTTTTATCGCATCCCGAGACAGTACAAGAATACTCGTCGGCTGAAGCGCCACGGCAGTGGTCTTCCTGGGTTCCTCGGCAAGCAGGGCAATATCACCAAAAAGCTCTCCAGATCGAAAGAGATTTACCACTAAATGGTCATCATCATCTTCTTTTCCGGGAACACGAACCTCCACTGAGCCATGCATGATGAGATACATTTCGTTACTTTGATCGCCAGGTTTGAATATGGTTTCACCCATGTCATATTTCATTATTGTGCTGGAAAGTATGAAGCGCCGTATCTGCCACCGACTCATCTCACGGAATAGGACGCTTTGAGGGATTACCTGTTGACGCATATGAGCAGAGAGCATATCCCATAGAGTTACAAGTCGCAGAGAGGATATGGCTAATGGTGTGATCATGAAATCAGCTATCAATGCGGTTGCGATTGCAAGAGCGCTGAGTGCCCCGAAAAGCACGATGGGTTGAAAGTCGGATAAGGTAAAGACAAGAAAGCCTGCAATTAAAGCGATGGATGTTGAAAGTACAGGCAAAGCTTCATTGGAAATTGTCGTATGCATCGCCAGTGTCTGCCGCCGCGATAATTTTAGCTCCTGATTATAACGTAGCATGAAATGCATGGTGTCATCGACTGCGATACCTATAACAATTGCAGCAGCCATTGCTGTACCAATATTGAGCGGAATGTCAGCGTAGCCCATGATGCCAAATAGCACTACAACAGGAAACGCATTGGGTATGGCTGCGAGCAAACCGACTCTAATATCAGTGAACAGTACGGATATAATTACAATAAAAAAACCAAGTAGCAGCAAAATTGACTGCAATTGTCCTTTGATCATTGCTTGAGTTGCGGATAGCGTGAGTACAGAAGAGCCAGTAATTCGAGCTTCAAGTCCAGGGTCCAGGTTTGTCTCAAAAAATTCGGTCAATTCATCAACAAAGTGTTTTAGATCTCGGCTGGAATCTGCATGATGTCTTACAAGAATTCGCATACGGCTGTAATCTTCAGAAACATAAGCCTTGACATGGTTGTGGTCCAGAAAAATCATGAGTTCATTAACCTCATCATCTGACTCAGGCAGCAGCGAGTGATCCAATTCTTGAAAGACTCCATTCAGCATCGACAGGTAGTTGGTGAATGAAGTTGTCGATCGAGATAACCCCTGTTCAGCGATAAAATTCTGGATTTCACCGGCTTCTTCAAGATACCTGACTTTCAAGAAGGTGTCTTGGATGCCTGAGTCTAAAATGATCGAAAACGTTTCCAGCCCTGCCAGGTGGGTGTTGATGGCCTCCACCTGTTTTCTGACTTCAGATGCTTTCCCAAGGCTTTCTATGGTGTTGTGGTTGATCTGGATGGAAGGTATGCCTATTGCTGCGACCAAGGCGCAGGTTAACAGCACGAACAAAATAGCCCATCGACTGCGAAACAACCATTGCCAGTAAAACTTCGCTATGCCGTTCTCCGAAGACCTGAGAAACCGTGTTTTTCCATCCAGTTGCCAGTGGCCTGCAATTGCCAGCAGAGAAGGAATTAACGTGACTGTTACCAAATAATTGAAGAGTAATCCCGTGGAAGCAATGATTGCGAATTGCCAAAGCACTTCAATTCGGCTGAGCCCTACAGAAAGGAAACCGACATAAGTTGTAATAAATGTAAGAAGTACAGTGCGAGCCATCCTGTTAGACATATGTTTGATGGCAGATTGAGTATCCAGGCCTTTTTTCTGTGCGCGGCGAAACTCCGATAATAAGTGAATGTCTTCAGTCGAGCCTACGATAATCAGTAAGATCGGAACAATGGAGGTGACTACATTTAACGGTATGCCACTAATACCCATTAGACCCAGGGTCCAGAGAATACTGATGCTCGAGGTAAGAATGGGTGTGAGAATATCGACGAATTGTCGTAATAATAGGAATAGTGCTATCAGGAGGGCGCCAATGGCAATGGGGAAAAGACTTTTCTGCTCTTGTTGTATACGGTTGACTATTGCTGTGCGTATATAAGGATAACCTATGACGAATACCTCCGTATAATCTACGCTGAGTATATCGGTTATTTGATCTATTTCGGATGTTACAAATTGATCATCGTGACTGCTCTCATGGTCGTTGAGTATGATTGCAACAGCCATTACATCTTTATTGGATGAGAGCAGGACGTTATTGATGAAAGGATCACGTACTGCAGCCGAAAGTATACGCTGTTCCTCATCGATGGATTTTGGGAGGACCTTAAGGTAGGGATCTTTATTCAGGTATCCATCGATGCTTTTAAGGTGAGGAACCGAAAAAAGGCTTTCGACACGATCTACAAAGGGCTGTTGCTTTAGCTGCGTGATTACCTCTTTCAGGCTCACTAGTTTGTCTTTTTCAAGTAGTCTCGGGTCCTTAAGATATAATATGACAACCCTTTCATCCCCAAACTGTTCGCTGATTTTTTCGTAATAGCTACGTTCCGGATCATCCAGCAACAGCAGTTCCTCTGCTGAGATCTGGATTTCGACCCGATGCAATTGGGTGCTTGCCAACAGTGAGAGGGCAAGCAGGGCGAGCAGCGACCACCATGGATGGGCAGCACAAAGTATCAGGAAACGTCGCATGAGATATCTTCTTCCGCCAAATTGGGTCTAGTGTACACCGTGATAAACCCTGATACATTCAGAGCCACCTAAATGTACCCGTAAGAAGCACGGCCAACAGCTGATGGCAAGTCCTTGCCAAGCGTCACAACGCCATACGGGTGATTTTCGGTAGCTCACTTAGGGCGAGTCAGGATTTGCCGTGGAATACAACAAACATGGCAATCCCAAAGTTTAAAGAAGCAACTGTTTATCCTGTTACTCTGTTGTAAATTGTATATTGATGTCTGTCGGTCCAAGCATTTATACAGCGTCCGTATCTGCGATTGATCTGGCTTCTTCGTGTGTCAGGCCGGGATGATTTCTGAGTAGATAACCGGCTGCATGCAATTGAAGAACTGCATTTTGCAGGTTTGACCTCATGCTCGATACCGGTGAGTCGAGGTGCTCGGCCAACTGACTCAAGGATACCTCAACGTGATGTTCCCTGACTGCTACCGGTAGACGCAATCTTTCTGCAATATTGAGAAAAGGATCGAGTGGTGAAAGGTCGTTGGATTCTGGGCATCTCAAATTACGGCGATAGACAAGTCTGACATTTTTAGGTATGCGGTCGATCTGCTTACGGTAGCGTTCAACCTGGGCTTGATTCACGAAAGATTTACCCAGCCCGACGGATGTAACGATTTCAATGGCTGCTGATGCTGTTTCTTTGTCAGGTTTGCATGCAAGTACAGCGGCCATGAGTTCTCTTTGTGCATCACTTAGCTCGTTTGCACTGTAACTGCTCATACTGAAGCTGCGATCTTCAGACAGGTTGCGCAGGAAGGCCTCGGTGTAGTTATAGTATCTGGATGTATAGTGAAAAAGCTCTTCTGCACAACCGCCCCATCCGCAATGAAATTCGGGGTAGTGAGTGCCCTCGATATTTTTCACGCCGCTTGTCATTCGATTTCACATACTGTCAGTTGGGCTCTTATTCCTTCAGCGAATGGCTTTTCAGTAACACACAATATTAGTTCAAATATTTATTTTTACATCCGGAAGTTTTCCTCGGAAACAGTGAATGGTTTCTAATTAACAGGAAATACAAAAGGTTAAATAAAAACAAAAGGCTGATGGGGGAGTGGAGATTCCTGCGGCTCAGTTTCTGAGGAACTCATCTCCAATTCTGAATGGCGGCATATGCGGAGGGATTATCGGGTGGTGTGTTTCATAAGGCGTATTTATCGAGATGCTGGCAGAAACCCAACTTGGAAGAATCGCCTCAAAAGCGGTGCTTCAGCTGTCAAACTGCTGATCTAACGCTTCATTAATCAAGAGTCGTATTCGATTTTGGAGTGACCCCTGAAGCTCATCAAGCATCACCTGTCTGATCTCCGCAGTGGCCTGGTCTACTGCTGAGCTTATTGCAGCAAGGATAACGGGTTGTAGTTCTTCGTTGAGCTGCACAGCAATTTCACCACGTATGGCTGCAAGGATCTTCTGTTTATCTGTCAGTTCGTTGCTGACCTTTGATTCTCCATCTGCAGCATGTTCAATTTCATCTGGGTCGACCACGTCTTTCAACAATGGGATTTCCTGATCATCCTGCATTTCTGAATCTTCTGGGCTCATTTTATGTAATCTGGTGTGTGTTGAGGGGATAACCCCTGTCCCGGTAGAATTTAAAACGTTGCCTGCCGGCCAATTTAATTTCCTGTTCCCGATCGATCAGTTCCGCCACTCTCTCGAATCGGCTGAAGAAATTTGGCACTTGGAGCGCCAGGTTGACCAATACGTCACTTTCATCTCCAGCCTCTTCAGTGCAGCCGATAATAACAGGCGTAGCGCTTGGCTTGGCTTTTTCTAGACGGGCATGGGGAACGAAACTGCCCTGGCGAAATGTCCAGAGCAGTCTGTCCATGTGTCGGCTCTCTTCTTCAGACTGGGTGTGAACAAATATTCGGCGGCCTTGGTGATAGATTTTTTCAATCAGACGACAGGCCAGCATGTAGCGGTTGCCACGGGCTTTTTCCTCGAGAATATAAAAATCGATTTGGGTCATTTAGAGTTTATTCACTCTGCCCGCAACGTTTCAGCAGGAACTGACTGAGCAATGGGACAGGACGGCCGGTGGCGCCTTTGGCCACGCCGCTCTTCCAGGCAGTGCCCGCGATATCCAGATGCGCCCATTTAAATTTTTTCGTGTAACGGGAGAGAAAACAGGCGGCGGTGATGGTGCCCGCACCTTTACCGCCAATGTTGGCCATATCCGCGAAGTTGCTGTCGAGCTGTTCCTGGTAGTCGTCCCAAAGCGGTAACTGCCAGGCGCGGTCCCGGGTGTTTTGGCCGGCGGAGAGAAGCTCCTCTCCAAGGGCGTCATTGTTTGTCAGCAGGCCGGATGCCTGATCCCCCAGAGCAACAATGCAGGCGCCAGTGAGCGTCGCGATATCGATAACCGTGGCAGGTTCAAATCGTTCACTGTAGGTGAGCGCGTCACAGAGTATCAGACGGCCTTCCGCATCGGTATTGAGCACCTCGATGGTCTGTCCGGACATACTGGTGACGATGTCGCCTGGTTTGTTGGCGTCACCGTCCGGCAGGTTCTCGGAGGAAGGGACCACCCCAATCACATTCAGTGGCAGATCCATCTCCATGCACGCCTGCAGGGTGCCGAAGACACTGGCGCCGCCACACATGTCATATTTCATCTCATCCATGGCTGCCGCCGGTTTGATGGAAATGCCGCCGGCATCGAAGGTCAAGCCTTTGCCCACCAGCACAATGGGTTTGCTGTTGGTTCGTCCCCCCTTGTATTCGATGATGATCAGCTTGGCCGGCTGCCGGCTGCCGCGGGAGACGGAGAGCAGGGCTCCCATGCCCAGCTTCTCCATCTGTTTCTCTTCCAGAACCTGGATCTTCAGTTTGCTGCTTTTTTGACCCAGCTTGCGCGCCTGATCAGCCAGGTAGCTTGGAGTGCAGATGTTGCCCGGCAGGTTGGAAAGATCCTTGGTCAGCGCCATGCCATTGGCGATGGCCAGACCATGACTGAGCCCTTTTTGCGCCGTTTTCTGGCGGCGTCGGTCGCCCAGAAACAGCGTCATGCGCTTTAATGGCCGGCTATTCTTCTTGATTTCACTCTTTGTCTCTTCAAATCGATAGACCGTCTCTTCCGCAGTGAGCACGGCATCGCGCATGGTCTGGTAAAGGTTGGCATCCGTCACTTCCAGATCGGCGATGCCGCAGGTTGCTTCGATAGCATGGCCTTTGTCCAGGGTGCTTACCGCACCGGTCAGTACTTTCCGGTACTGCTTCAGATTCAATTCCCCGGGTTTCCCCAGCCCAACCAGGAGTAATCGCTCCGCCAATACGCCGGGCACATCGTAAAGCATCAGCTGTTGCCCGGAATCGCCGTTCAAATCACCCCGCTTCAGGATCTTGGCGAGATAACCATTGCTGGCCTTGTCAATCTCCTCTGCGCAAGGGGAGAGGTGACGATGGGAGAAGATACCCAGGATCAGGCAGGCAGTGCGCTGTTTAGAGATATCTCCGGATTTTATGCTGTAGTCCATCGTAGGCTGTAGCCTCCACTGTTGAGCTGTAGTTTGGTTTGGACAGGATCTTATTATCTGAGAAGACCGAAGTATAATCTATCGATTGTCATAAGTGATTTCCGCTTTGGGTTTATCCGTCCGGTTGAATGATGTTGGCGGGAAAAGCTGACTTCAATAACTGTCATAGGATGAACACAAGAATGCTATGAATAGCGACCTAAACCCGTCTACGATCCTCGACTTCTGGTATTCAGACCGCATAGCCCGCCAGTGGTTTGCCTCGACCCCGGAGCTGGATAGTGAAATCCGCGCAAGCTATGAAGTGCTGTGGCAGACTGCTGTCGAGGGCGGCCTGGACGATTGGTGCGAGACTCCGGAGGGCAGTCTGGCCCTGGTTATCGTTCTTGATCAGTTCCCATTGAACATGTTTCGAGGCATGGCCAGCAGTTTCAGTAGTGAAGCGAAGGCGATTCAATGCGCCAAACATGCCATCGAGCGGGGATTCGATGATGCGCTGGAAGCGAGCAGGCGCGCTTTTCTATACATGCCTCTCATGCACAGTGAAAAAATTGCCGATCAGGAACTGTCGGTGGCGCTCTTTGAGCGTGGGGGATTGGAGCAGAATCTGGCCTTTGCAAAACACCATCGGGAAATCGTCCGAAAATTCGGCCGTTTTCCGCACCGCAATGAGATTCTGGGTCGAGCAAGCACCAGGCAGGAACTCGACTATCTCAGTTCAGAGGATGCATTCAAAGGCTAGGCAGGTTGTCACGGCCTCTCACTTGATCTTTCATAGCAGACACGGATTGAGGTGTGAATCCACACCTCAATCCGCCTCATCTATCGTTGCACTGCCGGTTAATCATCATCGTGATGAGATGCGCCGACCCGCACCACGATGCGGGCAACCGCGCCTTGGAAATGGTGGATGCTGCTGTCCAGGTCACTGATTCCACCTGCTGGATCCAGGTCGCCCAGGGTTCCCCGGTGGACATGAACCTTGTCATTGTGGTCCGGACCTACCGTTGACACACCACCCATGCCAGCATTGCCGCCTGGATCGGCTGGAATACCCAGCACATTCAGATCGCCGCCACCGTTGATGATCTCATCATTCGCCTCAGTGCCGGCATCATAGGCCTTGGCGTAGTAGGTATAGGTGCCCCGGTGTCTCGGGATATTCACGGCATCCAGGCCGACGAAGCCATCGTTGGTGGGCAGCAGCATGGCAACCAGCGAGAGCCTGGTATTGGCGCGGCCGCGGATCTCCAGGGTGGTTTCGGTGCTCTGGCCGGGTGCAAGCAGCCCTGGGACCGGGTTGTCGTCATACACCCCGCCGGCAGCCTCGATCTCACCAATCAGTCCCGCCGTATTCCCGCCTTCGGCCATGGCCTGCAGGTTCAGAGAGGCTTGCTCCCCGACCTCAAACAGGTCGGTCGCTTTATCGTGGGCGGCAATCAGCAACGGGGTAAAGTAGATGGCATTGGTCAGATTCGTTACCTCTACACTGATGTCACGGGCCATCAGGGGGGGTGCGAGCAGCAGACTGCTGGAGATCAGCAGAGTGGAAAGGGTCTTTTGCATGGTTTTCTCCTTGGTTCAAAATTCGGAATACGGACTTAATCCGTAATGGTAAATTTGAATCAGGCGGCTCCCGCGGGCGTCACGAAATTATCACGAATCGTTAACTTCACATGAGTCACGACGGGCGGTGTGAGGAGGATGGCTGGGTGGGACTGGCAAGAGAAATCACCGTGACAATCCAGGGTGTTATAGAAGCGAGCCTCTGTTAACATTACCGGTTAGCTTTATTACCAACCAGCAGCTGATATGCCCCTGAATAGCACCGAAGAAATCATTGCAGACCTGAAACAGGGAAAGATGGTCATCATCATGGATGACGAGGACCGTGAAAACGAGGGTGACCTCATTATGGCGGCCGAGAGTGTCACGCCAAATGCAATCAATTTTATGGCCAGATATGGCCGTGGCCTGATCTGCCTGACCCTGACTAAAGAACACTGCAGTCAGCTTCGCCTGCCCCTGATGGTGCCCGTGGATGACAAGCTGACATCAACCAATTTCACCGTATCCATCGAGGCTGCCAACGGTGTGACTACCGGGATTTCGGCAGCAGATCGAGCGACAACGGTACTCGCTGCGGTGGCCGCCGATGCCCAGCCTCAGGATCTGGTTCAGCCAGGTCACATCTTTCCGCTGATGGCTCAGCCAGGTGGTGTTTTGGTCAGGGCGGGTCATACAGAAGCCGGTTGTGATCTGGCGCGGTTAGCGGGCATGTCCCCCACCTCTGTAATTGTCGAGATCCTCAATGAGGACGGCACCATGGCCCGGCGTCCGGACCTGGAAATATTTGCTGAAGAGCATGATCTGAAGATCGGCACCATCGCCGATCTGATCCAATACCGGGTGCGCAACGAGCAAACGGTGGAACGGGTCAGCGAGTGTCATTTAGCAACAGAATACGGTGAGTTCAAGCTGGTTGCCTTTCAGGACATGGTGGACAATGAACTCCATCTGGCGCTGGTCAAGGGGCAGCCATCCCCAGACAATCCGGTCCTGGTCAGGGTGCACATGAAAAATAGTCTATGTGATTTGTTTGCCGCAGAAACCAGTGAGTGCGGCTGGCCCTTACGCAGCGCCATGCGGCAGATCAATGAAGCCGGGGAGGGTGTGATTGTGGTACTGCGCAACCATGATTCGCCCCGGGAGATCGTACAGCGCATGATGGGCATGCAGATCCAGGACTCGGCAGACGAGGGATTCGTCAAGCAGGACAACAGTAAAGAATTACGGACTTATGGGGTCGGCGCACAGATCCTCTCCAATCTGGGAGTGCGCAAGATGCGGGTGTTAAGCGCGCCGAAAAGCATCCACGGTCTGTCGGGTTTTGGTATGGAAGTGATCGAATATGTCGAGTGTGAATGATCGATCTGCTGAGGGCGGTAATCGGTTACAATCTTTCAGGTTTACTATTTCAGGGTGACAAGTATGACCATCGAGACAATTGAGGGTGGACTGATAGTTGAAAACGCGCGTTTCTGCCTGGTGGCGGCTCGTTTCAACAGCTTCGTGGTCGAGAGCCTGGTGGATGGGGCGATTGATACCCTGAAACGGCATGGCGCGGATGAAAAAGATATCACTTTGGTACGCCTGCCCGGCGCCTTCGAGATGCCGGTGGCGCTGGAGAAGATTGCCGCCAAGGGTGATTATGACGCCATTATTGCGCTGGGCGCGGTTATTCGGGGGGGCACCCCGCACTTTGATTATGTGGCGGGTGAGTGTGTCAAGGGAATGTCCCAGGTCAGCCTGAAACACGGTGTACCGATCGCCTTCGGCGTGCTTACCGTGGATACCATCGAACAGGCCATTGAGCGCGCCGGCACCAAGGCGGGCAACAAAGGGGCCGAAGCCACGCTCTCCGCCATCGAGATGGTGAACCTGTTGCGTCAACTCGGCTGATGAGCGAGAAGCGCAGCCAATCGCGGCGTCATGCAGTGCAGGCTATCTACCAGTGGCAGATGGCCGGGCAGGACCTGGTTGATATCGATAACCAGTTTCTCGAGGAGCAGGATCTGCAAAGCTTCGAGATTCCCTATTTTCAGGATCTGTTGCACGGCGTACCCAGACATCTGAAGGAACTCGATGAGATCCTCAAGCCGGCGCTGGACCGCGCCATCGAGAGTGTCGATCCCGTGGAAAGGGCGGTGCTGCGTATCGGGGTTTATGAGTTGGCCTACCATCTGGAGATTCCCTACCGGGTGGTGATCAATGAAGCGGTCGAACTGGCCAAGGTGTTTGGTGCTGAACAGGGCCACAGGTTTGTCAACGGGGTGCTCGACAAGGTGGCGAAGAAGGTTCGGGAAGTCGAGATAAAGGCCCGCAACAAGAAATAGTCACCCCGTCGCCCGCCGGATCTATGCTGATGAGGCGGCAGCCTGGCAGGCTAAGCGGGACCGCATCGGGTGCGGAACCGGCAGGTTGATCGAGCCCTCAGATTTCACCACCATCTTCCCGCAGCCGGGTACTGCAATAGCGCAGGATCAGGACGGCAACGGTGAGGATCAGAATCGCTCCGGTGAGTGTCAGGATTGTCATGTTGTCCATGGCTTTGATATCAACGGTCAGCATGCGGGTCAGGGCGGTGATCGCGATATAGATCAGAAACCGCACCGGCAGTCGCCGGGTCTTGAAATAGATCCCTACCATGGCCCCCAGTTCGAGATAGATGAACAGTAACAGGATATCCTTCAAGCTGGCGTAGCCCTGTTCCAGCATGCCCAGATAGACATGCGCACCGGACCAGATCACGGTTACGCCAATCACGAACAGACCGATGATATGGAAGGCATCGACCATGATGTCTCCTGCAACCTCGACCTGTTTAAATATCTTTAGTTCGTTCATGAAGCGCTTCCTGATCTGATACAGTGTGAATATAAGGGTATCCGGCAGCCGCCGCAGTCAGCCGGTCAATCTTTTACAATCCGGAAAGTTACCCTGCTAAACAGAGGATGGACAAGTATAACCGATGGCCTTAGGTGAGTTTGAGCTGATTCATTCCTATTTTTCCAGTCTGGGGGGACGCCGCAGCGATGTGCGTCTCGGCATCGGTGATGACTGTGCCCTGCTCAGTGTGCCGCAGGGCATGCAGCTTGCCGTGACCATGGACACTCTGGTGTCTGGCGTACATTTCCTGCCGGATGTGGACCCTGAAGCACTGGGACACAAGGCGCTGGCCGTCAATCTGAGTGATCTGGCGGCAATGGGTGCAGAGCCGGCCTGGTTCAGCCTCGCATTGACCCTGCCCGATTCCGATTCTCGATGGCTGGCGGATTTCAGTCGGGGTATGGGACGCCTGGCGGCAGCTCATGCGGTACAGCTGATTGGAGGCGACACCACCCGGGGGCCGCTGTCGATTACCATCCAGGCCCAGGGTTTCCTGCCAACTGGACAGGGATTGCTGCGGTCAGGTGCTGAAGTCGGTGATCTGATTTACGTCACAGGCGCCCTCGGGGATGCCGGATTGGCGTTGTCTTACCTGCAACAGGGCCTTCCTGCAGGGGAGCTGGACCCGGGACTGATCCGGCGTCTGGAACGGCCTGAACCCAGACTCGGGGCCGGTATGCATTTGCGGGAAATCGCCACTTCCGCCATCGATATTTCCGACGGGCTGCTCGCGGACCTCGGGCATATCCTGCAGGCCAGCGGGGTGGGGGCGGAGATCTATCTGGATAAGATTCCACTCTCAGCTCAGGTTCGAGCGGCGATCCAGGCGCAGCCTGACTGGTCGATACCACTCGCTTCCGGGGATGATTATGAACTGTGCTTTACCCTGCCGCCGTCATCGGCAGAGAAGATGAGTGAACTCAGCGCCAGGTTGAATCTTGCCATCACCTGTATTGGGAAAATAATCAGCAAATCAGGCCTCATCTGCTGGCTTGATGAGAACACCTTATGGAAACCCACTGAATCCGGCTATGACCATTTTTCGACCGCTGACAGATAAGCCCGCTATTCCGGGACTCGACCTGCGCAATCCAGTACACCTGCTGGCGTTTGGTTTCGGTTCCGGCGTGCTGCCGGTTGCGCCGGGCACCTTCGGCACGCTGGTGGCTGTGCCGCTGTACCTATTGCTGGCGCCCCTGCCGCTGCTCTCCTATCTGGCCACTCTGCTGGTGGCATTCGTCGCCGGGGTCTGGATGTGTGAGAAAACCTCACAGGATCTCGGGGTGCATGATCATGGCGGGATCGTGTGGGATGAGATTGTCGGATATCTGATCACCATGACATTTGCTCCGCAGGGGTGGGTCTGGGTGCTGGCCGGCTTCGTGCTGTTTCGGATCTTCGATATCTTCAAACCCTGGCCGATTCGCAGCATAGACCGCCAGGTACAAGGTGGTTTTGGGATCATGCTGGATGATGTGCTGGCCGGGATCTATGCTTTACTTAGCCTCCATCTGCTGAGTTATTTCGGAGTACTTTGAATGAAGCTGCTGTTGAGTCTGGTTCTACTGTTTGCCCACTTGCCAATGGCGAGCGCAGTGCAGCAGATTGCGGTAGAAGCCCTGTTCAGCAATAAAGCGATGGTGAAGATCGACGGGGTGCGCAGGTTATTGAAACTGCAGCAGCCTTCTCCGGAAGGTGTGGTGTTGATCTCAGCCAACAGCAAGCAGGCAGTGATTGAGTTAAATGGCGAACGTCAGACTTATACCCTGGGCAGTCATGTCAGCTCCAGCTTCAACCAGCCGGAATTCTCCACGGCGAAAGTCTGGCGGGATCGTTCAGGTTCCTATACCACCGTGGGCAGCATCAATGGCCGCATGGTGGAATTTCTGGTGGACACAGGGGCCTCGGCAGTGGCGCTGCACGCCAGCGAAGCACGCCGCCTCGGTATCCCCTATAAACTGGAAGGCAAACCCATGATTGTCAACACCGCCAATGGCCGCGCTCCGGCCTACGCGGTCACCCTGGATCGGGTGCAGGTGGGGGATATCAACCTCACGCAGGTGGCAGGCTTTGTGATCGACATCGATGAGCCGTCAATGGGCAAAACCCTGCTCGGAATGAGCTTCCTCAACCGGGTCAGAATGGAAGACCAGGGTTCGGTTCTGCTGTTGCATAAGAAGTTTTGAGATCGAGGCAATGCCTGAGCCGGCTGCCATTGAAAGTGATGGCGCCCTCGTTAAAAAGAGACCTATCCATCCAATACCACCTTGAATGCCCTATCTGGTCAATGCGGTCAAGTTTACCGAGCAGGGCGACAAGGAACTGCTGGAGCTGACCGGGGAACTGGAGGCGGAATTGCATCCGCTGGCTGACGCCATCCTGGCTTTGTCAAGCGGGGAGCCCAGCCGCGCTGCGCCGCCCAGTTTCGACAAGGCAGCATCCGAAGCGGCGCTGCAGCAGCTTGAGACCTTGCTGGTGCAGGACAATTTCGCGGCTCACGAGTTGATGCACGGCTCCGCGCCGTTGTTCTCCGCAGCATTGGGCGAAGCAGCGGATATGCTCACGCAGCAGATCGGCAGTTTCGACTATGAGGCGGCGCTGCTAACCTTACGGGCGTCGCGCAACAGCGACACAACAGGGCCGTGAGCGCGAATTGATCGTATTGGCCGATATTGAGAGATGTATCGCTTTTATCTTTGCTCTACGGCAGGATAATGGATTCTTCAAATCAACAGGGTGAGAAATATGTTTCGAAAGGTAGGTTGCATGGCATTGTTAATGTTGACGGGAATGAGTGCCGGCGCCATGGCGGGCAGTGTGAACATGAACCCGGGCATGTGGGAATGGACCGCCACCATGGAGATGCCGGGCATGCCAATGCAACTGCCGCCCTCGTCATACAGCACCTGCATCACCAGTGTGGATTTCATACCCAAGGACAGCAAGCTGGGGCAGAGCTGCGAAACCATCGATCTTCAGACCCATGGGGATACCGTCTCCTGGAACATGAGCTGCACCACCCCGCAAGGATCAGCCACCAGCCAGGGACAGATCACCTACAGTGGAGATACCGCTGTCGGGGATATGCAGATCAACAGCATGGGCATGCTGATGCTCTCCAAAACCACCGGTCGTCGTCTGGGCCCTTGTAAATAGCAGTTTCATGCACCCCGATAAGGCGTGGCTGCCAGGTTAGGCAGGGGTCAGGCAGCAGTCTTTAGCGCCCGCTTACCGGCGTCAGCCAGGCGTAGCCCAATTGATCCATCTGCTGTTCAATCCAGCGGGCGCGCTCGGCAACATAGGGGGAGGGTGGTTGTGCGCGATATTCCCAGGGATTGGGGAGTATCGCCGCCAGACGGGCCGCCTGCCTGGGTGTGAGCCGGTCTGCTGAACTTTGGTACCAGTAGGCGCTTGCCGCACCGACCCCGTAGATGCCGGGGCCAAACTCCACGATGTTCAGATACACCTCCAGAATCCGCTGCTTGTTCCACAGCAACTCCAGCAGCATGGCGAGACCCGCCTCCAATACTTTCCGGCTCCAATCGCGGCCGTCCCACAGAAACAGATTCTTCGCCGTCTGCTGTGTGAGGGTGCTGGCGCCGCGCAGACCCTTGCCGTCCATTGCTTTCAGCACTGAGTCTTGAATCGCATCCAGATCAATGCCGTAGTGTGATGGGAAACGCTGATCCTCGGACGCCACCACAGCCAGCTGTATCGCAGGGGCTATCTGGTGGAGATCGAGCCACTGGTGGCGATGCTTTTGCGGATAGCCGGCAGGTGGATCGAGTTCCCGCTGTATCATCCACGACCAGACTGGCGGATCTAAATAACGCAGCAGCAGGATCACGACCAGGGTCAGCGCCAGCCAGCCAGCCAACAGCCGGGTCAGCCACTTAAAGAGCAGGCTTGGGAGCTTTCGCATGCTTGTTACCGAGGTCATGAACATTCTGCAGGGTGGATACCATATCATTCTTGTAGAGGGAATCAGTGCTGTTCCGGGAATAGGCGAGGATCTCTCTCAATTCGATGTGCATAAGATTTAGAATAAGGTATTATACTTATATTGCTGGGTATGAATAGATTATTCACCCGGTCTGAAATGTGAATTCGCTCACTAGGAAGGTGATGCTTGCCGTTCATTCACACCTTTTTGTCAAACTACCTGCGCTGGACATACCGCAGGCACATGCAACTCCAACCAGCTCCCGGAGCGCTACTCCGACCGCAGGTTGGGAAGCGCTATCTTCTCTATCTCCATGTTCCTTTTTGTGAATCGCTCTGCCCATTCTGCTCCTTTCATCGGGTCAAAATGCAGCAGGAACCGGCGCGACGCTATTTCGAGGCCGTAAGACGGGAGATTCACCTCTATCACCAGGCTGGTTTCGATTTTTCGGATCTCTATGTGGGGGGTGGGACACCGACTGTGCTGCCTGTGGAACTGGCGGACACGATCGCGCTTATCAGGGAACTGTTCCGGGTTAATCAAGTGTCGGTGGAAACCAATCCCAATCATCTACAGCAGAAGGTGCTTGATGCATTGCGCGAGGCGGGGGTGAATCGGCTTTCAGTGGGAGTGCAGAGTCTGGACGACTCCCTGTTGATGGAAATGGAGCGTTACCAGCCCTACGGAAGTGCGGCGGATATTCTGCGTAGGCTGAAACTTACCCAGGGTCAGTTCGATACCTTCAACGTGGATATGATTTTCAATTTTCCTCACCAGACCGTGGATTCACTGCTCGCAGGCATCGAGCGTCTGAAGGAGCTGGAAGTTGATCAGATTTCCGTGTATCCACTGATGCCGGCAATCACCACTCAGAAGGCCATGTCGAAGCAGATCGGTATGGTGGAGTTCAAACGTGAATACCACATGTACAAGGGATTGTGGGAGGCGCTCAAGCCTGAGTACCAACCTGATACCGCCTGGTCATTTTCCAGACATCCGAATGCCGCTATCGATGAGTATATCGTCGATCATGATGAGTACGTGGGTATTGGCAGCGGTGCGTTCAGTTATCTCGACGGGGCGGTTTATTCCAACAGCTTTTCCATCAATCGCTATATCGAACTGACAAAAGAGGGGCGCTCCGGCGTGATGGCCAGCCATGCACTGACCCTCAGTGAGCAGGTGCACTATGTCTTTTTGATGAAGTTATTCGGTTTGACGATGAACAAAGCCAAGATGCAACAGAAATTCGGCAGGGCATACCCGCGTCTGATTCTGCCGGAGTTGATGTTGTTTAAATGGCTTGGTGCAATTGACGAAACCAAGGATGAGTATCGTTTGAGCAGGGAAGGGATGTATTACTGGGTATTGATGATGCGAGAGTTCTTTATTGGGGTAAATAATCTACGCGTCCAGATGGGGTCCGGCGTCATCGATAACAGGCTGGGGCGGAACTGAACCTGGCCGACTGGCGTATCTCCTTGTGCCTTTTGAGTGTTGCCTGACTGGCCACAGGCTGTGGCCAGTTTGATATCCCCGCGCCCGGCGATATATCTTAAGCAACTTTATCCAGAATGCTCAAATCCTTCCCTTGCATACTCATTCTCGAGCCAACGAATGGGATGGGATAACCCGGAAGCAGCATATGCCAGTAGACCCACTTGAAGGATAGTTTACCCCAGTGGTTGAGATAACTTTCATCCAGCAGCTTCATGGGCCCCAGATTGATCTTGTGTGAGGCGAATTTCAGCTGCAGCGGTGGAAATCTTCCCGGGACGGGCTGTGTGTCATAGTTGAAGTCGATCAGGATGGCTTTCTGATGGCCGGTTTCAATGAAGCAGTTGGCATGTCCGTCCGCCTCGGGCAGCGGCGCTTCGCCATTGATCTCGCGGAGCAGATTATCGCGCACCACCTCAGCCTGGAAATGGGCCACTGAACCGGCTTTTGAGACCGGCACGTTGGTGTTATCTCCCAGCAGGTAGATCCACTCCGACTTGGTCGATTTGAGTGTGTTTCTATCGGTAAATCCAAAGCCGGTGGCGTCGCCAAGCCCTGACTCGTACAGCAGGTCAGAGCCTTCGTGAGGTGGGATGGAGACCAATAGATCATAGGGGACTTCATTACCATCAAAGCAGCGTATCGCCTTGTCATTCACGCTTTCCAGCAGGAAATCAGGCACCACCTTGATGCCTTTCTTCTCGGTAATAATGTGGGTTAACACATCATTACAAACCGGCTTGGTGAAGGCGCCGGACAGAGGCGTTACCAGGGTGATCTCGGTTTTGTCGCGAATGCCTTTCTTCTGTAGATGGTCCTCTACCAGGCAGGCGAATTCGATGGGGGCGACCGGACATTTGATCGGCATCTCAGCCGTATTGATCACCAGTTTGCCACCGTTAAACGCATCCAGTGCGCGGGCCAGGCGCACGGCGCCATCCGGTGTATAAAATGTATGCACATTCCGCCCCGCTGCCAATCTTTCCGCAAGGCCGTCGATCGAATCGGGCACCACCCGCGAGCCCAGTGCCGAGACAAGAAAATCGTAGTGAAAGTCACCACTGGACTGGGTCTTGACCTGTTTGGCATCGGGATCGATGCCGGTGATGGTGTCGGTGATGTATTCGATACCGGGTAATATGAGGTCGCGGTTATTCTTCTGAAAATCCTCCAGTTTTCTATACCCGTGCGTCTGGAAGGGGAGAAATAAAAACCCGGCCTGGTAGGTATGGACGGCCGAACGACCAATCAACGTTATCTGCAGTGGTTTATTCGCTAAGTGTCTTTTTCGATAGAGGGAGTTGGCGAGGATGAGGCCACCGGGCCCGTCACCAAGGATTACTACTCTGATGTTCATGACGTTTCCTTACTTCCATGAGGATTACTTTTCCTGATTTAATTTTAGCTCAAATATTCAAGTATGGGGATTTGATTCATTACTTATATACCCACGGATCGATCAGTTGAATCGATCTGCAAGATGCGAATGCGATGCGGGCAGGCGGCAGCGGAAGAAGGCTTTGGTCTAACTGAGCAGGACCGGTATCCAGCCCAGTTTCAGGCTGCTATGGCAAGGGCGCTGCACAATTGCACCCTGCGCCGTGTCTGGCGGCTATCCTTGTCCTGGCGCGCTGTGTAGGCCAGGCTTGAGCGATCGAGTGGAAAGATCAGTTCTTGATCGGGTCGATGGACTTGTCACGCTCAATCAGCGCATAGGCAGAGTGATTGTGAATCGATTCGAAATTTTCCGATTCCACTATGTAGGCGCTGATGCGTTGTTCGTTATTCAACTGGACCGCGATATCACGCACCATGTCCTCGACAAATTTCGGATTATCATAGGCGCGCTCGGTTACATATTTCTCATCGGGGCGCTTGAGCAGTCCGTAGAGTTCACAGGAGGCCTGCTCTTCCACCAGGTCGATGATCTCCTCGATCCAGATGAAACCATTGGTGCGGGCCTGTACCGTGACGTGGGAGCGCTGATTATGCGCGCCACGCTCGGAGATCTTCTTGGAGCAGGGGCAGAGACTGGTAACCGGCACCACAACCTTGATGTCGATTGTGGGTTTGCCGTCGTGGATCTCTCCAATCAGGGTCACATTGTAGTCGAGCAGGCTCTTCACGCCCGAAATCGGGGCGGTTTTGTTGATGAAAAAGGGGAAATTCATCTCGATATGCCCCGACTCGGCCTCCAGGCGGGCTGTCATTTCGGTCAACATGTCCTTGAATGAGGCAACGGTCAATTCTTCCTCATGCCCATTCAGAATTTCTACAAAGCGTGACATGTGGGTGCCCTTGAAATGGTGGGGCAGGTTCACATACATATTGAAGTTGGCAATGGTATGTTGCTCACTGGTGCTACGGTCCTTGATGCGCATGGGGTGCCGAATGTCCTTGATCCCCACCTTATTGATGGCAATGCGACGCTTGTCCGCTCTGCTCTGAACGTCTTCGATGCTTGCGCTTGCGGCGCCCGGGTTCTTAGCCATGTTCTGTTTCCCGCCCCGCCGTTAATGCGGTGTCTCTGCTGCTTGATTTGCTCGGAGTGTGAGATTAACCGGCAGTCAATTGGAGGACAACTGACAGAACGCCGGGTTATTTCAGAATTTTATGTCCTTCCAGGGACGCTCCCGCATAAGCGGAATATTGTCTCAATTAGAATTAGATAATGCAATGATTCTGTAACAAAACCAGCAGGCTATGTGGCGCAATCTGTTCTGTCGGGATCCTGTGAGGCGTCACCGAAGACTAATGATTACGCACCGTGATGTAGTCGGCAATCCATCGAAGGGGCTCCGCCTCGCTGTTGAATGGGGCGAGGCTGTTCTGTGCGGCCAGGCGAAACTCTTCCGCTTTTTCCTTGGCGCCGCTGAGACCCAGCAGGGAGGGGTAGGTTGGCTTGTCCTGGGCCTGATCCTTACCCTGGGTCTTGCCGAGGGTCTCCGTGCTGCCTTCTACATCGAGGATGTCATCCTGTATCTGAAAGGCCAGTCCGATGCATTTTGCATAGTGATCAAGGGCCTGATGCTTGGCTTTTTCGAGCCCGGGATTGAGCAGTACGCCAAGTTTTACACTGGCCCGAATCAACGCGCCGGTTTTGTGGATGTGCAGATTCTCCAGCTCGGTAAGATTCAGCGACTGGCCAACGGCCGCAAGGTCCAGGGCCTGTCCGCCTACCATGCCGCGGGAACCGCTGGCTCTGCTAAGGGTTTCGAGCATCGCCAGGCGCACCTCGGCTGATGCCTGCAGATGGTGATTGGTACACAGCACCTGAAAGGCCAGGGCCTGGAGCGCATCTCCCACCAGGATTGCGGTGGCCTCGTCATAGGCCTTGTGACAGGTGGGCCGGTTGCGCCGCAGATCGTCATCATCCATGGCCGGCAAGTCGTCATGCACCAGCGAATAGCTGTGGATCAGTTCTATGGCACAGGCGGCTGCATCCAGTTTTTCACGGGGCACCCCCGCAGCCTCTCCACTGGCGTATACCAGGATCGGGCGGATGCGTTTGCCGCCGCCCAGCACCGAGTAGCGCATCGCCGCGTGCAGCCGGGATGGGATCGTGTCAGGGCTGGGCAGAACCTGCTCCAGGGCATTCGTCACACGCTGTTGGCAGAAGCGCATGAAATCATTGAGATGGCGGTCAGTCGACATCCTGAAACGGCTCCAGCTCCGCCTGCTCGGAATCACTGCTGAGGATCCTGACTTTCTGTTCCGCCTCGTCCAGAGCCTTCTGGCAGGAGCGGGTCAGTTCCACGCCGCGTTCGAATAATGTGAGTGATTCTTCGAGAGACTGGTCACCCTTTTCCAGTGACTCAACCAGACTCTCGAGCTCATGCATCGCCTCTTCAAAGGGTGGGGATTTCTTTTTTCTAGGCACGTCGATGGATCATAGGTTTTACTCAAGGTGGGTACGCTAACCCAGGTGTGTCCTGGGGGTCAATCCTTGGTGCTTTAGAATCCTCGCCAGCCACTCTCCAGGTGTGTAGAATTCTGCGCTTTATCTACTTGAAGGGTTTTAGAATTCAATAAGATGAGTGTTAGCTACGACGCTTCAGACATCGAGGTCCTGAGTGGGCTTGAGCCGGTGCGCAAACGCCCCGGCATGTATACCGACACCACACGTCCGAACCATCTGGCGCAGGAGGTGATTGACAACAGTGTGGACGAGGCGATTACCGGTTACGCCAAGTCTATCGAAGTGACACTGTTCAAGGACGGCTCACTGGAGGTGCGGGACGACGGGCGTGGCATGCCGGTGGATATCCACCCCAAACTGGGCCTGCCCGGGGTAGAGGTGATCCTCACCAAACTGCATGCCGGCGGTAAATTCTCCGATAAAAATTACCAGTTCTCAGGCGGGCTGCACGGCGTCGGCGTGTCTGTGGTGAACGCGCTCTCCAAGCATCTGGAGGTCTGGGTCAAGCGGGAAGGCAAGGAATTCAACATTGCCTTTGCCGGGGGACACAAGATCTCGGATCTGGAGGCGGTAGGCAAGGTGGGCCGCAACAACACCGGCACCCGGGTGCGTTTCTGGCCGGACGAGAAATATTTCGATACCCCGCGCTTCTCGGTGCGCCTGCTGCGCCATGTGCTGCGGGCCAAGGCGGTGCTCTGTCCGGGGCTGCAGGTTCGCTTCCTGGATGAAAAAACCGGTGAGCAGGAGGAGTGGTGTTATCAGGACGGTCTGCGTGACTATCTGCTGGATGCCCTGCAAGGCATGGAATTGATTCCGGAGGAGGCGTTCGTGGGGGATATGTCGGGCAACACCGAGGCGGCTGCCTGGGCCCTGGCCTGGCTGCCGGAAGCGGGCGAGGGGGTTACTGAAAGCTATGTCAATCTGATCCCGACGTCGCAGGGCGGCACCCACGTGAATGGCTTGCGCACCGGTTTGACCGATGCCGTGCGGGAATTCTGCGAGTTCCGCAACCTGTTGCCGCGCGGCGTCAAGCTGGCCCCGGATGATGTCTGGGCGCGGGTCTGCTACGTGTTGTCGGTCAAGCTGCGGGACCCCCAGTTTTCCGGGCAGACCAAGGAGCGCCTTTCCTCCCGGGAGTGCGCCGCCTTTGTCTCCGGGGTGGTGAAGGACGCCTTCAGTCTGTGGCTCAATCAGCATACCGATGTGGGTGAGCGGATCGCGGATCTGGCGATCAATGCCGCCCAGTCGCGGATGCGGGCGGGACGCAAGGTAACCCGCAAAAAGGTCACCCAGGGGCCGGCGCTGCCGGGCAAGCTGGCGGACTGCAGTACGCTCGATCCGGCCCGCAGCGAGCTCTTTCTGGTGGAAGGGGACTCGGCGGGCGGCTCAGCGAAACAGGCACGGGACCGGGAGTTCCAGGCGATCATGCCGCTGCGGGGCAAGATCCTCAATACCTGGGAGGTGGACCCGTCGGAGGTGCTGGCTTCCCAGGAGGTGCATGACATCTCGGTGGCGATCGGGGTTGAGCCGGGCAGTGACGACCTGACTAAACTGCGCTTCGGCAAGGTCTGTATTCTGGCGGATGCGGATTCTGATGGACTGCATATCGCCACCCTGTTGTGCGCGCTGTTTCTACGCCATTTCCGGCAACTGGTGCAGGAGGGGCATGTGTATGTGGCGATGCCGCCGCTCTACCGGATCGACGTGGGCAAGAAGGTCTTTTACGCCCTGGACGATGATGAAAAGCAGGGCATACTGGACCGCATCGAGGCGGAAAAGCTGCGCGGCAAGATCAATGTGCAGCGCTTCAAGGGCCTGGGCGAAATGAATCCCCTGCAGCTGCGTGAGACCACCATCCATCCGGATACCCGCAGACTGGTGCAGCTCACCATCGCAGACGGCGACGACACCCACAGCATAATGGACATGATGCTGGCGAAAAAACGCGCCTCTGACCGCAAGAAATGGTTACAGGAGAAGGGGGACCTGGCGGAAGTCTGAGGAAGTGGGAGAAGTACATGTAGGGCGATGTAATGGTCTCCTCCCTCCTTGTTCAGTCCAGCAGGTCAGCCGGAATATTTCCGCCATTCGCAGCCAGTTTCTGCAGCACCGTTTTATGCAGCCAGATATTCATTTGCGCTGAATCTTCCATCTTCTCGGCAGGGCATTCCAGTTCTGCCGCCAGTTCCTTGCGTGCTGAATAGCTGCTGTCAATGCCAAGCAGCTTCATCAGATCGACGATAGAGGTCTTCCAATTCAGTTTCTGGCTGTTAGCAGCGGCCATCGCGGTCAGCTTTGCCATCACATCGACCTGACTCACGGGAGCCGGGGCCGATGCTGTGGCTGGTGCCTCAGAAGGAGTTGCCACAGTTGTATCTGCAGATGCCACTACCTCTTCATCACCGCCGAGGCCGAGTTTAGAAAGAATGCTGCCAAAAATGCTCATAATCTGAGTCCTTGTGTGGAGTGGGGTTTCTAAGGAGTATAAATACTGATTTCTATCGGATTTTCTTTATATAAATACAAAACCGCAGGACTCGATATTACCCACAGCTTCGGGATAGGAATAGAAATCAATTGTAAAACTTTGTGGGTACAACACCCTCTTTATCCAAACGAATCCCACTTTGGTCGTGTACAAAAAAACGCCTGTTGAGGGCGCCTGTGGGAGTGAGGGTAACTGGGGCAGGGCAACGGCAAACGGGGTTAGAGCGTCTCTCTACGAATGACTGACTCTGTTCACCCGAAGGTATTATGAATGTATGGATATGGGAAAAATCAAGACTTGCCTCATGTTTTCCTCAATTGGAGCACATATTGGCAATCCAGGTCAGGCCTGTACTATTGCATTGTTTAGCAATCTCAAACCAATGCATTAAAACAAGCCTGACCCCGATCCTTAACTTCAGCGACCTCTGCCACCACCTGAGCCTCGGCTACCACCTGAACTTCGGCTACCACTTGAACCTCGGCCCATCGAGCCGCTCTGATGCCGATGCGGACCGCCAGACTGTTCGCGATACTGATACCGGTGCTGATACTTTTCCTGTCTGTCATGGGAATACAGCGGGTTGACCCGATGACGCAACTGGTCGGCATGTTCAAAATTATTGAACTGCTGACCTATCCCGGATGGTGTGCCGTATACGTTCCGATCCCGTATCAGATTATGGATAAGGCCGTCCGCCAAGACCGAGCTACTGGCCAAGGCCATTGTTAACAACAATGGAAAGGATGCTATTTTGAGTGAAACTGTCATAATGCGCTCCTCGTAAAATTGATCTGTTCTGTAACCTATAGATTAGAACTAATCTGTTTCTTCGGTATTTCTATCCAGAGTTAAACTGTTACAGTCAGTTTCTTGGCTGAGGGAAGATTTTAATAGGAAAAAAGTGGGCCAGAGAGCAATTGTTTCCCCGATTACCCTCGATACTTAGCTATTGTAGCGAGCGATGAATCGCCGTAACTGTTTGAAAAATACATATCACCACAGAGATCACCGAGGACACAGAGAAAATGAGAGGCTGAAAGGATTTTCTTGAATGCTCTATGCACTCTGTGGTTAATTGTCTTTGAAGGTCAAAATAGACTGAATGATGGCTGAGTTTGAGGAGTAATCAGGATTGTTTAAATGAATCGCTCTCCGTTTTATTAGCCAGCTGAATGTACTTGAGACTTGCTTATGACTGCCACCCTGGTAACGGGCTTAGTGGGATAATTCAAGTCAACCTGAACTCGACACCCATTTTTTCCAGAACGAAACATCCTGTCCAAATGCCCCACTGGCCCAAGATAGAGGAGTGGCTAAAGTTTAGATTCCCTAGCCACCCCTTGTGACATCTATTTAAAATGTTTCGCAGAAACGTGGAGTTCCACAGGTTGCAGTAGGGCATAACCCACAAATGACGCCGTTTAGGATGTCATTAAACTCACGTGGGAAAGCCGTGCTTGAGTTTTCGTTACTAAGTTTCGCTTGAACCACGTAGCTGAACACCCGATCAACCTCTGGAAATGCGCCGAAAAGAACTTTACACGCCTGGGGCACGTAATCCACTCCATCAAGCAGACGAATGCATCCGTTTAAAAGGCTTGCGAATGCTTCCTCGCGCTTTGGGTTTTTTCGGAAGCTGGCTTCAAGGTCGTTTCTGGAGTCTTCGATTAAATAGAGCACGCGATCAGTCGTCGCAGTTCCTACAAACCCTGGGAGTTCCAATGATAGTTGATCAATGGCCGGTCGTTTTTCTTGCGACAAAACCGCAGTAGGCATCAACCCCACCGAGGTAAGAAGTGTCAATACAATTGCAGGTGTTGTGATTCGTTTTAAAAATCGTTTTGATAATGAGTGTATGTTCGTCTCTCCTGTTTGAACCAGAGTCAATTAAGGAAACTTTATCGTCCCTAATCGTACGACTAGATATTAAGGTTTTCTTGAAGGTCTAAAAAAGTCAGGAATCAACATTATTTTCGTGAATATTACCTAAACTGCGGCGTATCTATTCAGTGTGTTTGAGGGAACAAGCGAGTCAGAGGGATTATTATTAAATCCCTCGTCTCCATTAAGTCCCAGTCGCACCCGGGAACAGATGGCTCTGGTTGCCGCAGTGATCGGTGACGTTGCGGTGACGGCTGGACTGGCGGGGTCGTGGCAATGGGACGCGCCGGTGGGACCGAGGGTGGTGGTGACTGCGGCGATGTTGTTTGGGTTGAGTCAGTTGGTGCCCTCAACCCATTGACAACAACGGGCTATAAGTAGACGATTTGAATTATTAAATACGAAACCACAGCAAGCAGGCGCATCAGCAGCCATGGAGATTAGGGAAGCACAGACACATGGACAGAGGAAAGGAAAGATAAATGACCAATGATAAGGGATTGGAAGCTGTGACGTTTGGTTTATGGTACTAGACCTGTCCCCGGAACGTGTGGTGTGACCCCGGACCCCGCGTAATTGCCATTAGCTGCATCAAGGATCTCATCGACGATTCCCTCATCTAATTGGCAGGGTGACAGATTCAATGCCATTAGGTTAGGCCTATCCTATAGGCATGGTATGTAATAGCATTGGTACAAACTACGATTAACTCTTACAAAGCAATTATTCATCTCTGTTATGTTGTGGAATTTTATGATGCACGCCCTGATGGGTTGGCTTGGACCCAATTACTTCGTGTTCACACCTGAAGGTATTGGTATGGCAGTACTGGTTGTGTGCGCCACCCAGGCCGTTGATCAGATCCGGATAAGAAAAGATAAACGGAAGGCGATCGATGCTCTTCCACTAAAAGAGCGTGAAGCCGCTACTCAGAAGCTGGAGGCCGGTTTCGGTAAAATGATGGCATTATTATATATTCAAAATGTAATACTGTTTACCGTTGTTCTGCTTGTGGCTGCCCAGGTAGCACGTACCCATGGTTGGTTTTAGCAAGAACATACTCTCTCAGTAGTTCCAGTGATTTTTTTCAACAATCGAACGACAGTGGGATAAATTTGTGGAAAAGGAAAAATATTTTTCGCGCATATTAGCCTTTACCAGGCATGAGGGAGAGATTGCACTCGTCGATAAGTTTGATCCAGCAAAGACCATCCCTCTTGAACCCTGGTTAGGGACTGTAATCTCATTGGCTGATGGTCAACATAGCATCCTGGAACTGATTGATTATCTTCGCGGTCAGTATGGACCGAATGTCCCGACAGAACTGGAACGTACCATTGAGTCGGTGATCGAACGCCTTATTAAGTCACAGGCCTTGATGCTTTCAGATGTGCCTTATGAGCTGCCCTATCATTTGTCCAGACCGCTCGAAGAACTTGATCCAGACAAAGCCAAGTTATCGATGGCAGATAGTGGGTATCAATCCATGGACAAGCCGGTCCACTGATATAGTGCATTCCAAAAACCTGGATCATCCCAGCTCAGTCAAAAGCGTAATGGGTAAGCGTAATGGTGGTCTGTCCCAAATGCCACCAAATGCCAGTGAAAAGGTGATGGAAAATTCTATAAACTTGCAATCTATGGAAGTTTCTGGAAACAGTAGTAAACAGATGAAAAAATCAAAAGTCTGCATTGGATTGGTTAATCCTAAAAGCCCGCATAACGTAGGCTCTGTAATGCGTGCTGCCGGTAACTATCGAGTCGATTCGGTGTTTTATACTGGGCGACGTTATCCGCGTGCAGTTGAGCTTAATCCTGATATACCGAAGATGAGTCGTAGTGTAAGCCGGAACGTTCCTTTATCTGGGGTTACATGCCTTATGGACAACGTGCCTGAGAATATGCAAATTGTGTGTGTTGAATTTGCTGTTAATGCAACACCCTTGCCAGGGTATCAGCATCCGGACAATGCCTTTTATATTTTTGGTCCGGAAGACGGCACGCTTAGTCAGGATGTAATAGACAGGGCAGATGCGGTTGTCTATGTGCCGACCAGAGGCTGTATGAACCTTTCCGCGACGGTTAACGTTCTGCTTTACGATAGATTGCTTAAATCTTCTCAAAGCTTTGAAGGCAACGTGCTTATTCGCGAAAGCCGAGATAGAAATAATAATATACAGGTTAGGGAATCGGCTTGAGCCATCCTCATCGTAAGATTCGGCGGTACGGCGGTAAAGGGGGCGGAGGGATTATTATTAAATCCCTCCGCCCCCTTTATGTACGCCCTACTTGGGCTAGATATATGGTAAATGTTTGAGGGTTCGGGAGTATAAATAAAAGTGCTCTCGAGAAATTGCAAATCTAGGGAAAGATGGTTATGAAAGATATTAGAGCCTCACTGACTAAATGGTTTTCAGAGCGCCCTCAGTGGCTTCAGAATGCGGCTACAAGGCTACTTAAGCAATCTGAGCTTACTGACACAGACATCTCTGAACTTGCAATCCTATGCCAGCAGGAAGCGAACGGGAAGTTGTTTAAAACGACTTATTCTTTTCCTGCTTCCGCATTCTCCCAGGGCGCTGTAGGTTCCTTGCGTTTGTGTTCAATCAGCGATGTTAAAGGAGTAAATGCTCTCGCTCCCAAAAAACCACTTGAGTTTGGCAAGGGCAATATCACGATTGTTTATGGTAACAATGGATCAGGTAAATCCGGTTACGTCAGACTCCTCAAACAAGTGTGCGGTGCCCGCGAGACGGGTACCCTGCACCGCAATGTTTATAAGCCAGGATTAGTACAGAAGGCCTGCATTTCGTTTGAGCAGGACGGCGTTCCGAAGAGTCTAAGTGGTCAGGACAAGGTATCTGTGATGACCTCAACAGCGTTGATATTTTCGACACCTCGTTTGGCAAGGTCTTTGTCAGCAGCGAAGACGAGGTGAGCTACGAGCCACCGGTATTATCGTTTTTCAGTTCGCTCATAATTGCATGTGAAAAGGTTGCCTCAGCGCTGGACGTTGAGGCCAACCGGCACCAGTCCAAAAAGCCGAATATCCCGGCTGACAAGAAAATAACTCCAGAAGGCATCTGGTATGAATCCATCAGTGCCAAGACCACCACCAGGACATCGATAAATATTGCGTATTTGGCAGCAGTGACGAAACCGAGATGCGAACGTACTGCAGCGCCTTGCCGAACAGGCACCGGCGGAAAAGGCTAAGCAGCTAGAAGGCAGAAGCAGCATATCGACACCCTCGTCCAGGATGCCCAAAAATATCTGGGGCAATTATCGGACGAGAATTGCCGACGGATCATTGCTGCCAAAAAGAAGTCGATTCTCAAGAAGACAGCGGCAGATGCCGCAGCGAACAAGGTGTTCTCCGATAGTGAGCTTGAAGGCATCGGGACTGACATCTGGAAAGAACTTTGGGAAGCGGCCAGGAACTACTCCGTATCAGCTGCTTACAAAGATGCTGAGTACCCGAATGTCTCTGAAGGTTCCCGTTGTGTCCTGTGCCATCAGACTTTACCCAGGAGGCCAAGGACCGATTGTCTCTTTCGAAAATTTCGTGAAGGGTGAGATGCAGAAAGCCGCAACGGATGCGGCAATGGAATATGAGACTGCCAGCCAGACTATCGAGACATTACCGACACCGGAAACGCTGAAGGCACGAATCGATGCGACAGGCATTCCACAGGATGAAGTTCACCAGCCAGGTGACGGAATTCTTTACTCAATTGCAGGCTCGGAAAGATCAACTGCCGGGATCGATTCCGAAGAAGCGATTCCCGTCCTCTCCTCAAACCGAAGTGGATCGAAGAGGCAAATGCTCATTCGAAGAGCCTCGGTGAACTCGCAGCAAAATATGACGAAGATGCTAAAAGCGACAACCGAGAGGAGATCAAGAAAAAGCTGAACAGCCTACAGACCAGAAAGTGGTTGTCTGAACACCGCGCCGCCATTGATGAAGAAATCAACCGATTGAAGCTGTTGAACCAAATCCAGAAAGCCAAGAAATCGACTAACACAAAAGCCCTGTCCCAGAAAAAGGGAGAACTGGCAGAGGCCTTGATCACAGATGCATTTGTGCAAAGATTCAACACGGAATCAAGGCCTCGGTGCGTCTCAGGTGAAGGTTGAGATCGTGAAATCAAAGGTTTCCAAGGGCCGGGTCCTTCATAAGCTCCAACTTCGAGGTGCCTCTCAGAGGGCCTCGCCGATGTCCTGAGCGAGGGAGAAAATCGAATCGTTTCCATTGCGGCATTTTTGGCCGATGTCACCGGCAAGAGAACCATGCCCCGTTTATCTTCGATGACCCGATATCCTCACTTGACCAAACCTATGAAGAGGCCGTGGTTAAAAGGCTGATCGAGTTGTCTCAGGAAAAGCAGGTCATTGTCTTTACTCACCGGTTGTCCTTACTGGGAACTGTCAAGCATTTTGCCGAAAAGAAGTCCATAAAGCCTGATGTTGTTAGCATACGCTCTGCTGACTGGGGTACCGGAGAGCCAGCTCCCATTCCACTTTCACAAGGTGACATTAAAACTGCCTTGAACACCCTTATGAACCGGCGATACCAGGACGTAAAGAAGGCGAATGAGAATGGCGAGTTCGAACATACCGAAATATTGCTGAAATCCATATGTAGCGATTTCAGAACATTGGTGGAACGTTCTATTGAAAATGACCTGCTATGCGGGGTGGTGCAACGATTTCAGCGTCCAGTCCATACATTAAAGCTTAAGGATTTAGCAAAGTTGAAAGACTCGGATTGTAATCTCCTTAGATTCACTCATGACGAAATATTCTGGATTTGAGCATTCTCAACCAGCCGAATCTCCAATAGAGCTACCGAAGCCAGACGAGATGTGATCCGACATGGTGGCACTGAAAGATTGGAGGGAAGAATACTCGAAACGTTCTGCCTCTGCTGCGTGTACGGGTAACAGCATGAAAGTTCTCCATACCTCTGACTGGCACATAGGACGCACCCTATACGGCAGAAAACGTTACGAGGAGTTCGAGGCGTTTCTCTCCTGGCTGGCGGAGACGATTCAGCAGCATGAGGTCGATGCCCTGCTGGTGGCGGGCGATGTCTTTGACACCAGCACCCCAAGCAATCGTGCCCAGGAGCTTTACTACCGTTTTCTCTGCCAGGTGGCGGCTTCAAACTGTCGTCATGTGGTGGTGATCGCAGGCAACCACGATTCCCCTTCGTTTCTCAATGCGCCCAAAGAGCTGCTCAGAGCGCTCGATGTCCATGTGGTCGGCAGCGCCGCTGAAAATCCGGAAGACGAGGTGCTGGTCCTTTCCGATAAACAAGGTTCGCCGGAACTGATCGTGTGTGCCGTTCCCTACCTGCGGGACAGGGATATCCGAGTGGCTGAAGCTGGAGAAAGTATCGAGGACAAGGGACGCAAGCTGATCGAAGGTATCCGCAGTCACTATGCGGATGTTGCGGCCTTGGCCGAACAGAAGCGCAGGGATCTGGGGGCGGAGATCCCGATCATCGCCATGGGACACCTTTTCACTGCGGGTGGACAAACGGTGGATGGCGACGGTGTGCGGGAACTCTACATCGGATCGCTGGCCCATGTGACTGCCGGGATCTTCCCCGAAAATCTGGACTATCTGGCGCTGGGTCATCTCCACGTCCCGCAGAAGGTTGGTGGTTCCGAGGTCATGCGCTACAGCGGCTCCCCGCTGCCCATGGGCTTCGGGGAGGCAAAGCAGCAGAAGAGTGTCTGTCTGGTTGCCTTTGATGGAAAAGGGGCCAATACCAAGCCGGCAGTTCAGCTCATCGATGTCCCTGTCTTGCAGAAGCTTGAGCGCATCAAGGGGAACTGGGAAGAACTCTCAAGCAGGATGCTTGAGCTGTCTGCTAGTGGCTCCCAGGCCTGGCTCGAGGTGGTCTATACAGGCGACGAGGTAATTGGCGACTTGCGGGAACGCCTGGATGCTGCTGTCTCCGGCACGGGGATGGAAATCCTGCGGGTCAAGAACACTCGGATCATCGACCGGGTGTTGGGTAAAATTCATGATGAGGAAACGCTGGATGATCTGAGTGTGGACCAGGTGTTCGAGCGCTGCCTGGCTGTCCATGAGGTGCCGGAAGAGCAGCTTCCGGAGTTGCTTCGCGCCTACCAGGAGGCCGTTGCGTCTCTCAACGAAGACGATACCCGGGCGGAATAGGGCGGCTGTAATGCGGATACTGCAGGTAAGATTCAAGAATCTGAACTCACTGGTCGGCGAATGGGAGATCGACCTGACGCATCCGGCATTCGCCTCCGACGGCATCTTTGCCATTACCGGCCCGACCGGCGCGGGGAAGACGACCATCCTCGATGCCATCTGTCTCGCCCTGTATGGCCGCACGCCGCGCCTGAATAAGGTCACCAAGAGCGGCAATGAGATCATGTCCCGCCAGACCGGCGATTGCTTCGCTGAGGTGACCTTCGAGACCCAGGCGGGACGTTACCGCTGCCATTGGAGTCAGCACCGGGCGCGGAAAAAGCCGAACGGTGAGCTGCAGCCCCCAAAGCATGAGATTGCCGATGCCGATTCAGGGGAGATCTTCGAGGCAAAGATTCGGGGCGTGGCGGAGCAGATTGAAGCCGCGACCGGGATGGACTTTGATCGCTTCAGCCGCTCCATGCTCCTGGCTCAGGGTGGCTTTGCGGCATTCCTGCAGGCGGCCCCGGACGAGCGGGCGCCGATCCTGGAGCAGATTACCGGCACGGAGATCTACAGCCGGATATCCGTGCGCGTGCATGAACGCCGTTCCGATGAGCGGGAAAAACTGAACCTGCTCCAAGCTGAAACGGCAGGAATCGTGATTCTTGAGCCGGAGCAGGAAAGAGAAATTGGGCAGGCACTCGAGACAAAGCAGAAGGAAGCAGCAGCCCTTACCGCCAGGTCCGCTGACACAGGGAAGGCCATTGCCTGGCTCACCACCATCGATAGTCTGAAGCAGGAAATCGTCAACCTGGGCGAAGAAGCGAGCAAGCTGCAAGACGATATCGAGGCGTTCAAACCGGATCATCAAAAACTCAACCGGGCTTTGAGTGCAGCCTCACTGGACGGCCCATACGCAACGCTCAAAGCCACCCGCAAACAGCAGACGGATGACGGAAAATCTTTAAAAGCTGAGGAAGAGGCGCTGCCTGGATTGGAATCCTCCGCCAAGGAACAGGCTGAGTCGCTGAAATCGGCTGAATTACAAACTGGTCGAGTCAAAGAAGCGCTGAAAGCTGCCGTGCCTGTATTGCAGAAGGTTCGCTTCCTTGATCAGAAACTTGCTGATCAGAAAAAAACTGTTGCGGAAAGCGAAGCGGGCTGTAGGAAGGATACGTTAAAGATCGAGGCTGACAAAGAAGCCAGACTCAAAGAGCAGGAAAAACGTTCCAAAGCTCATCAGACTTTGGAATTTGTTGACGGCTACCTCAAGGATCATGCAGCGGATGAATGGCTGATCAGCGGCCTGGCTGGTGTTGAAGAACAGTTGAGCGGCCTGCTCTCCAGGCAACAAGAAATCCATCAAAAAGCGACCGACCAGGAAAAGGCTGCGAAGGCCCTGGAACATGCGACCAAGTCAGTCAACGACTGTCAGAAGCAATCAGGCATTCGGAAGCAAGAGCAGCAGGATGCATCAGAACAGCTTCAGCAAGGCAAAGATGCATTACGCCAGCTTCTGGGGGACCGCTTATTGCGAGAATACCGAGCCGAGAAGGAAGCCTTGCTGCGAGAAATGGCCTTCCTGACAAAAATTGCGGAGCTTGAAGATCATCGGGCAAGACTGGAAGACGGCAAGCCCTGTCCACTCTGTGGTGCAACTGAGCACCCCTTCGCGGAAGGGAATGTTCCCATTCCCGATGAAACTGAACAGCAGATCGACAGGCTGACCAAGCAAATCAGCAGGGCTGAGGAACAGGAAGCCGCTATCAAAAAACTTGAAGAAGCTGAAAGCTTGGCCCGGAACAAACTGACGGATGTTGAAAAGCAGGAGTCAGCAGCGGCAAATGACAAGAAAGCTGCTGAGAAAGCCCTTGCCGAAGTCAAGGACGGTCTGGAAAAACTCCGTGCTGATTTTACCGAACGTAAGCAGGCCGTTTCTGCCAAACTCCTGCCGCTTGGTGTTACGGACATACCCGAGACGGATATTTCATCACTGCTCGAGACTCTTAGAGCGCGGCTGAAGGCCTGGCAGGCCCAGGTTAAGAAAAAGGCGGATATCGAGAAACAGATTGCGGAACTCGGTAGCGAGATGCAGCGTCTGGATGCGGTTATCGAAACCCAAAGTACCTCGCTGGCTGAAAAGCGGGAGCGCCTGGAGACCTTGAAAAAGGAACTCGCCACGGGAAGTGACGATAGGAAAGCCTTGTACGGCGACAAGAATCCCGACGATGAGGAACTCCGCTTAACCAAGGCGGTTTCTGCTGCCGAAGGTGCCGAATGGCAGGCCAGAGACCGGCACAATGAACTTCAGCAAAAATGGATTACCGCAAAGTCGAACGTCGAATCTCTGATAAAGCGAATCGAGCAGCGAGAGCCGGAACTGAGCAGAATGGAAACTGAATTCTCCGCAGCGCTCGCGCCCGTGGGCTTTTCAAATGAAGAACAGTTCCTGGTGGCTATACTGCCCGCTGAACAGAGGGGTGAGCTGACGGCCAAGGTCAAGGGACTGGATGAGCGTCAAACAGACCTGAATGCAAGACAAAAAGATCGGGAAACACGTTTAGCGACTGAGATTGCCAAGAATCTATCCGACAAACCTCTAGAGGAACTCGAGCCACTATTTAAAGAATATGAAGCTTCTCTGGGAGAGATGCTGGACATCATTGCTGGTCTCAAGCACCAGTTGAGTGAAAATTCGGCTGCAAAAGAGCGGATAAAAGAGAAGCAAGCTGCTGTCGAGGCCCAGAAACAAGAATGCCGCAGATGGGAAAACCTGCACGAGCTGATCGGCTCCGCTGACGGCAAGAAATATCGCAATTTCGCCCAGGGACTGACCTTTGAAATGATGGTTGGCCACGCCAATCGGCAGCTGCAGAAAATGACCGACCGCTACCTGCTGATCCGTGACGATGAGCAGCCGCTGGAACTCAATGTGATCGACAACTACCAGGCAGGCGAGGTCCGTTCCACGAAGAATCTTTCGGGCGGGGAGAGCTTCATCGTCAGCTTGTCTCTGGCGCTTGGGCTGTCCCATATGGCCAGTAAAAACGTCCGGGTTGACTCACTCTTCCTGGATGAAGGCTTCGGTACGCTGGATGAGGAGGCTCTGGACACAGCGCTGGAAACCCTTGCAGGCCTGCAGCAGGACGGCAAGTTGATTGGGGTGATATCGCACGTACCGGCGCTCAAAGAGCGCATCAGCACGCAGATTCAGGTAATCCCTGAAACGGGAGGCAGAAGCCGGATATCCGGTCCTGGCTGTGAAAGAGCAGCGGCTTCGATTGATAATTCTAAAAGTCAATCTGCCGGCAAACCGGTATGATCGCCTCCTTTTCCAGCATTTTTAATCGCCTGTCTGCCTGGAAATTAGCCCTGGTGTGAGCTGATAGGGGAGTTTGGAAGTAGTACATGCAGAGAACTCTACTGATTGTTTTTATCCTGCTCCTGGGCGGTCTGCTGGGTTGGATGACGCTGCTGTGGGAACCGGCGCAGGATCCTGAGCTGTGTGCGCAGGTGCCCGCACTGGCCACAGCGCCAACCGGTGGTGACTTCACCCTGCACGCTTATCAGGGGCCAGTTGCCTTGCAGGATTTCCGCAATCAGGTCGTACTGCTCTATTTCGGTTACACCTGGTGTCCCGATATCTGCCCGACGAACCTCGGTTATACCAGTCTGGCGTTGGAGAAGTTAAAGCCGGAAGAGCTGGAGCGGGTGCAGAGTCTGTTTGTGAGTGTCGATCCCGGCAGGGATACGCTGGAGCGGCTCAAAGAGTATGCGGAATATTTTCATCCAAAGATTCTCGGGCTTACCGGCAGCGCGGGTGAACTGTCCGAGGTGGCCAAACTGTATGGCGCGGCCTACCGCAAGGTGGAGCAGCCTTCCGCGACCGGCTATGTGGTGGACCACTCTGCGGATACCTACCTGATCAACCCGCAAGGAAAACTGGTGGAGGTGTTGCCGCATGGTACCCCTCCCGAGCAGGTGGTTGAGCTGATTCGTAAACACCTCAACTGAAAACGACACTCAGCTGAAGTTCAGGCTGAATCCCGCCGCCTCCAGGTTGCTTGCCTCCTGTTCCAGTTCCGCCTGTGTCAGTGGATGATTTGCCAGCCAGCCTTCCGGAAACTCCAGGCTAAGCTGGCTGCCCTCCGCGCTGAGCAAGGCATGGGGCGTCGAAACCGCTGAGCGGCTGCGGTGCAGCAATACGGCCAGACGCAGCAAGATACAGAGTTGTTTGGTGCAGAGTACCAGGTCACTGGGCAGGGATTCGAATATGCTTGAAGGAAATTTGCGGCGATGCCCCCTGATCAGCGCGGCAAGCACCCGCTGTTCCTGTCTGGAAAAACCGGAAAGATCTGCATTTTCGATCAGATAGGCGCCGTGTTTGTGAAACTGGCTGTGGGAGACCGCAAGTCCGATCTCATGGATGCGCGCCGCCCAGCTCAGCATCTCGGAGTAGCGGGGGTCGGTCAACTTCCAGGCCCTGATAACCTGGTTGAAGATGGCCTGCGCCGTACTGTTGACCCGCTGCGCCTGCTCCTGATCCAGATTATAACGATCAGCCAGGGACTGAATGGTGCGTTCCCGGGTATCTTCATGCCGGATGCGGCCGATCATGTCGTAGATCAGCCCCTCACGCAGCGCCTCATCAGAGACCTGCATCTGTTCGATGCCTAAATTATTGAAAACCGCCCGCAGCACGGCCACGCCTCCGGGAAATACCGGTTTGCGTTCGTCAGTCAGGCCTTTCAGCGTCAGCTTGTCCAGTGAACCGGCTTCGATCAGGTGATCGGCGAGTTTATCGAGTGATTCACGGGTGATGCCGGCTTCGCTCCAACCCGCTTCGATCACAACCTCGCGGATTGCCTTGATGGTGCCGGAACTGCCTACGGCGCGACTCCATCCCCCCTGCTTGAACTGTTCGCGCACCGGGTGTAGTTGTACTGCGCAGGCCAGTTCAGCCCGCTGCATGGCCTTGGCGCTGATCACGCCGTCTTGAAAGAACCCCCGGCTCATGCTGACGCACCCCATGTGCAGGCTTTCCCGCTGGTGCGCAGTGAAGCCCTGGCCAATGATCACCTCGGTGCTGCCGCCGCCAATATCAACCACCAGGCGATATTCATCACCGGCGGCCAGGCCATGGGCCACGCCGAGATAGACGAGTCGCGCCTCTTCACGGCCGGCGATCACTTCAATGGAATGACCCAGCGCCTGCTGCGCCCTGGTCTGAAAGGTGTTGGCGCTCTTGATCTGACGCATGGTGTTGGTGCCGACGGCCCGTACATTCGCTGAGGGCAGTGCCCCCAGTCGTTGTCCGAAACGTTCGAGGCAGGCGAGCGCGCGATCAGCGACGACCGGGTCGAGATCCTTCTCCGGGGTGAGGCCCTCTCCGAGCCTCACCATTTCCCGCAGCTTGTCGATAATCTGCAAATGCCCGTTCTGTACTCGGGCTACGATCATGTGGAAGCTGTTCGATCCCAGGTCGATGGCGGCTATGGCTTCCTGGAGGTCGGCGGAATCTGGTGTCTGGTCCTGCATCATTTCAACTACTGTTAAGCTACAACGAAGCCTATTTTAACAGGGTTGAGCGACAGAACCCCCTGGTTTTTTCTGGTATCAGTACTGCTGAAAATCTATGTCATGATCAATCTCTGATTGCTTCATGATACGCAATCTGGAGAATAAGGCGGATGCTGGACAACAGGTAAGCCCATGAAATATTGCAGCCATTGCGGCGCAGCGGTGCAAATCAAGGTGCCGGACGGGGACAACCGTCCCAGATATATCTGCAGGGAATGCGAAAGCATCCATTATCAGAACCCGAAGATTGTAGTGGGGTGTATCCCGGTCTGGGAGGACCGGATTCTACTCTGCCGGCGCGCCATAGAACCCAGATACGGTCTGTGGACGCTTCCCGCAGGATTCATGGAGAACGGCGAGACCACTCAGGAAGGCGCCGCAAGGGAGACCATGGAGGAGGCCAACGCGCGAGTCGATGTCGGAAGACTCTATGCGCTTTTCAATCTGCCGCATATCGATCAGGTCTACATGCTGTTTCACAGTCAGTTGCTGGATCTCGATTTTTCCCCTGGCGCCGAGAGTCTTGAGGTGAATCTGTTCCGCGAAGAAGAGATACCCTGGGATGAGATTGCATTTCCGGTTGTCAGAGAGACCCTGAAACTCTTTTTTACGGATGCTGGCAATGGTGGCTTTCCGCTTCGCGGGGGGACTATCGTCAGAGTCTCGGGGCATCCTCGGCAATATGAAACTTCACTGTTTTAACTGCGGCCGCTGCGCTGATTAACAATGGCTGCCGACTATCATAGGTCCGGCTCGAGGCTGATCTTACAACAGTTTATTGAGATTTTTCAGGAATTCAGCCCGCTCTGTTTCATTTGAAATACTCTCCGCGAGACGATTGCAGAAGTCAGTTGGGCTTACCGCAACCTGTTGTTCACGGCTGACGATGCGGGTGGCCAGGGGACCGATGAATTGCGTCAGCAATCGGCCGGTTTTCTGCTGTTGTTCTGCCGTCAGAGTCACTGCGGGGGATGCCGCCGCACTGCCCGAGATGCCGCTGCTGTGGGTTCGCTGGCCGGCCCCGGTTGCCAGTGTCAGCCCTGAGGCATTCATCGCCGATCGAAACTGGGTCTGCTCCCTCTGATTAGGTATATGGGTGCTCAATGCATCAAGCAGTGAATCAATATCGTGATACTGCCGGGCATATTTTTTCACAAGCCGGGAAGCCATCGGGCCGACATACACCAATAATGCCTGCTCTACCTGTTCGATCACTGAAGGAGTGATCTCCGAAGCTGTTTCACTGTCTGAGCGACCTCTACGGATCTGCGACCGAAGATCATCGATCGGGCGCCGCGCGATGCGCATGACAGTGGCGGCCAACTCCTCTGTATCCGGGAAGTGCCTGCTATCCGGTGACAGGATGGATCCCAGTCGCTGGGAGAATTCTGCAGCATTGTCAAAGCGCAGTGCCTGATTCTCCTGCAGTGCGGTAACCAGCAGTTCATATATCTTGCCGGCCATTTCCGGCTCTCCCACGGCCTCGATTAGCTCCATCTTCAAGGTCGTGTTATCCGGCCTTTCGAGTTTCAGTCGTTTGCCGGTAAGGATCTCGTAGAACACCACACCTACAGAGTAGAGGTCTGAACGGTTGTCGACCGTTTCTCCGGTACGCCCTTCGGGTGACATGTAGCCGGGGGTGCCGATCATGAAACCCGCCTGGGTGATATCTGAACTGGCGAGTCGCGCGACCCCGAAGTCAGCCACTTTTACATGGCCGTTGTCCAGCACCATGATATTGGCAGGTTTGATGTCGCGGTGAATGACGCCGTTCTTGTGCGCATGCTCCAGCGCGCTGAGCACCTGGAAGATGGTGTCCGCCGCCTGACGGAATGGAATCCGTTTTTCCTGTCGGAGCAGTGTCTTGAGGTCAATACCCTCGATGTATTCCATGACGATGTAGTGCGAATCGTCGCTTACTCCATAGTCAAACACGGTTACGATATGGGAATGCATACAGCGCGCCGCTGCTTTGGCTTCCAGGCGGAAACGTATCGCCAGTTCATCTCCCATGTCGTCACCCAGCAGATGGCTGTGCAGGACTTTCACCGCAACCGGGCGTTCGATATCCGCGTCGAATCCTTTGTAGACGACACCCATCGCGCCCTCGCCAATGACGCCATCGAGCCGGTATTTTCCAAGCTGGTCCATGTTATTTACTGCAGTCATTCAAACAGGAGTGGGGTCGTTATGATGCGATCAGTATCTTTCAATCAGACCCCGGACTCATCCAGCATCTTGATGGCATTGATCAGACTTCTGTGCATGCGGTTGAAGGATTGCGCCAGAGAGGAAATCTCGTCCTTGCCCTTGATCTCCAGTTCCGCAGCATCCAGCGCTCCCATGCTCACGCGGTCAGCATTTTCCGCCATCTTGCGCACCGGTTTGATGACAGTGAACTGGAGCATGAGATTCAGCAACACAGCAATCAATAGAAAGACCGCGATGAGTGAGGCCATGAAGATCTGAAATGTCTTGTCGGCGCGCGCCAGGGGCAGGGACATCGGCACGGATACGATCTGTGCGCCGACGACCTCGTTCAACTGCCAGCCAAAACCATTGGCGTTGCCATAGGTCTTTATCATGGTGGCCGGCGCATTGTCCGGTGTGCTGTGACAGATGAGGCAGGCTTCTTCGGTTATTTTGATGGGATGAGTGAGATAGAGAAAACGCCCGGCCGCTGTATCGCGCTCGCCGATCATCTCTGTTCTCGTGCTGGTTATTGCGGAACCATTCCACAATGTCCACCTCCCACTCCGCGGCGCGGTCGACCGGGTTGGTTGGATTGAGGGTCGCTTCCTTATAGCTGTAATCCGGGTATTGATCCTGCAGTTTGTTGATGTAGATGCGCGCGGAATAGGCTGGAACCGTCTGCGGCAGAAACTGCCGTTTCTGCTGCATGGCAAGCAGTGGGCGGATTTCAGAAACCGTATAGCTACGCACTGCCTGGGCGCTTTCCAGCATGATGCGTGCGCTGTCCAGCACCTCCTCCCTGGCATTCTGCTGCAGCAGGTGATAGGCGAAAAAACCGGAGACCAGGACACCAAGCAGGGTGGCCAGGCCGAGTACAAGATTGAATTTCAGTCTTAATGTCATGCTGCTGTCCTTTTGGTTTGATTATTATTCCAGTGCACTGGCGCTGCATCCGGCCTGTATATCGGCTGCGATTACATTTTCTCGCACAGCCACAGCGCATTTACCGCATCACTAAAACCGTCCAGTGGAAAACTTGCCTCCTGGGTTTGGGTGACTGGCCAGGTTGGCCAGAAACCAAGCCGCACCAGCAGCGTCTGGCTGGGCGTCATCTGCTTGTATAGCGCCGCGACGTCACCGCTGATCATGGCAGCGGTCTGTTTGGCCAGGCTTTCGAATTGCAGCTGGGTTCCGTCGTCAAGACGTATTCCGGAATCCGGGTAGCTGAGATCGATATTCGAGTCAGTTTTGACATACAGGGAAGTCGCTGTCAGCAGCAGTTGAACGTCGGTTCGCTCATAGCCGTCAGAGATATTGATCGAGCGGGATGCAAGCAGACACTGGGTCTCATGATTGATCGGGTTAGGACGGCGGTCCAGCGACCAATGGGCGCCAAAGGAGAGGGGGAGGGCGGCCAGGTTCATGGTTGTGATTGCTTGTGAGGGTATGTCAGATTGAACCTCTTCAGGGGGCAACTTTGGCCGGTTCAGCATGACCAGCTGCTGGTGATCATCGCTCGACTCCGGCGCCTCTGCAGCATCAGTTATATTGTCTGCAGACTCCGGTTCCGGTATGGGCTTGTCCGGTGGCTGGGCTGCGCTGCCTTTGCGTTCGGGCTCATCCAGTGAGCTGTCGCTTTGCACAGGTTCACTGGTTGACGGGAGAGAGATTTTTTTGCTTGAGTCTTTCTGAGACGCAGGCTTTGTGCCGGCAGAGAGGCTTGCTTCGATTTTCTTTGCCTTTGGCTGTGCCGCAACTTTTACTACGGGCTTAGCTTTCATTTTCTGCGCAGCGGATATCACAGGAGGCTTGGGTTTGTCCGCTGGAGTCGATAACGGCTGTTGGGCATCTTCGGGAAGGCTCTCGCCCGGGGGAGACAGGGTGGGGTTCTGGGAGGCTGTTGCCGGAGGGACAACCGTATTCCCTATGGAGCTGATTGTTTCGCCACTGTAACTGCCATCTGCGCTGGTTTTTGTTTCATCATCCCTGACGAGCTGTGGCGTGCAAGCGGCGGACAACAGCAAAAGAGTGGCTGCAATCGGTATTGAGCGGTTCGGGATGTACATAAACATACCTTGATTATTGCCCATGAAAACAGGCTGTTATGATTTAGATAGTTTATGGTAATGATTCTTAATTGCAATTATTTACAGGCAACTGTTTAAATTCAGTCCTTTCAGTCTGGCTGCAAGCGCTCCTCAATGGCTGATACGGTAAGCTTATAGTTTTAATTAAATCTGGTTCTCAGCCGGCTGTTTTACAGCACTCGCTGATCTTCACTTCTCTACCAGGCCGTTCCAGTTCCCTGTCGAACCTATAATCCAGTGTTGCCATAGGTCGGGACCAAACGGACATTTTTCGCAACCAGCCCGGTGTCTTTGTCACTGTGTTCGATATAAAACTCCAGGATTGAATCCCTGTTTATCAAAACTTCATGTGTGACGCCATCCGCCAGTTCGTTGACATGACAGAAGACACTTTCATAGGGCGAATCGGAATCGCGGGGATCAGTAATCCAAAGGTTGGGGTCAATTTTTTTGATGAACCGCAAAAAACCATAGCCTTTATCAGGAAACCATTTGGAACACACACCACGCACACAGGAGCCGGGAGCGCCCCATTCATTTCTGGGTTCATAGGAGATAGGCAGCAGGTCCGGAATCAGAAAACCAGGGAAGTAATCATCCGCCTGGCGTTTGAGTTCCTGGGAAACATTTCTGAATCCCAGTAGTTCAACCCGGCATCCGCGGTCCTGTAAAGCGGTTACGACCTGCAGGAAGTCGCCATCTCCAGTCACCAGCATCACGAGATCGAGTTTTGCTGACTGGATCATCGCATCTACCGCCATATCCAGGTCGGCATTGGCCTTGGTGGTGACATTCCCTTCATCGTCTGTATAGCGACGCACCTCCTTGACGATGATCTTCCAACCAAAATCACGCACCATTTGTTGGTACGAATAGGCGCGCTTGGCGTACTCCGTATCAATCCTGGCTCGTTCTTTATCGAATGCCAAATAGGTATTGAGTCTGAGCAGACTGCCGTTATAGCGTCCGGCAAAACGACGCAAAATATCGTAGCGCAGTTGATAACCGCCATTGTAGCGAATGTTTTCTGCGTCAACGAATACGCCAACTTTTATATTTTGATGCAATTTCAGTAACCTTGATTGAGATTGTCGGAATGGATTCTGAATGACTTTAATGGTTGAAGCTGGAAAATTTTAATTAAAACCGATTCGTTGTTGGTTGTCGTTTTGTCTTGTCAATTAACAGCCTCTGCAGGCTGAAGAGTTGCCTGATTTCTCTTGGTTTGGCACAGCTCTACAATTAAGATGCCTTTTCGGTCAGTAATTTGCTAGTAAAAATGAAAAATAGGGAAACGACTTCCTAGACTGCTTGAAAGCAGTGATACGCAGGGAGTTCTTACTGGCTGTTTTTACACAGTATATACTGGGCCTTTTAAATGTAGATATAAATATATACGGGGTTGGCTGGATGGATGGCAAACGTATTATTGTTGAGAGCGCTGATTTTGTTGACAGGGCGGTGAACTGGATCGTCTCTGCCATCCAAGATGTATTGCAAGAGCGCAGGGTGTGCCATCTGATGCTGGCGGGAGGCGGCACGCCATTACCGATATACAGGTCGATGGCGAAGTTGGATCTGCCCTGGAGTGATCTCATACTCTATTTCGGGGATGAACGATGTGTTCCTTCCGATCATCCCGACAGTAATTACCGAGCTGTCACTGAATCACTCTTTCCACTGGGAATGCCCGACAATCTGCATATTCATCGAATGAAGGGGGAAGAGGATCCGGCAACTGCCGCTCAGGCCTATGCGGCCATGCTGCCGGATCAGATAGACATTCTGCTGCTGGGAATGGGGGGAGACGGACACACCGCCTCGCTCTTCCCAGGCTCAGCAGCGCTTGACGAATCGGTCAGGCCGGTTTTGCCGGTGATTGGCAGCAAACCACCACCTCAACGATTGACCATCACTCCGGTGGTGATTAATTCCGCGAGAAAAATTTTGGTTTTAGCAGAAGGCGGGAACAAGGCTGTTGCAGTGCAGCGGGCTCTGCTGTCAGGTGATGTCCCTGTAGCATTGGCGAGGAAGGGTGACTGGCTGATTGATCGGGCTGCAGCCAGTGAACTAGCAGAGGGTTAGACCAGTAACTCCTTAACCTGCTTTCAGCCTGCCGCCATGTAAAAAAATGTTTCATTCGAGTTCAATGCCGCCGTTTTCCAGGTACCTGACATAACTAGCATTAATCTTCAGAGCTGGTGTCTGATGCTCGCCAGCGTACGCATAGAGCAGCTTGTCGTCAGAATTGAATTGACCGGGATATCTGTCTGAATCCGTGAATACGATCCAGCCAGCTATCCATTGGTTACCCCCGGAACACCCCAAGCCATTTTCAGAAGCACAAATGGTCACCGGCTGTTTACGCTGGATTGCCTGGTTCCTGGCATATTCAAGGTGTGATGCAAGTGAGGGGCCGATTAAAATGTTTTGCGAGATCCTAGTCTCAAACACGCCAAGGGAAGGCAGTGTAAAAAACCAGATGAACAGGCTGGTGGCGATATACATCAATAATGCGATCAGCACTGTTCCCCTGGATTTCAATTCGGGTCTTTCTTGCAGTGTCGAAATCATCATGAATTTCTTAATGACTGTGAGATTAAGAAAAAAAAGCAGATACTAATGTATTGATTAGCGGAATGAGGCTGGTTAACTGAAGTCGAATGGTGCTGTTCCAGAATGGGGTTCTGTGTATCTGCTTGGCCGGCAGGAAAATAGACTGATCTTTTTTTGTTTGGATATTTAATCAATACAAAACAGTTACACTGGTTTGAGCAGTGGGGCTGTACGATTAAATACGCTATGGATGGAGCTGGCGTCTCTACAACTTACTCGAGCGTAGGGTTAGAAAGTGTCTTTCTCACGACAGGTTTAAAATTGAGCCCGAAGTGAGTCGCAAAAGCTAGCAGCGAATTGACCTCTGCAGATGTCGCTCCTCCTGCAAGTTTACGCTCCGCTTTGATCAGGGTGCGCAGCTTGGAACTGAAGGTAAGAAACCAGGTTGTCGAGCTGTAGGTATATTTTTCATCCGCAGAAAGTAAATCCCACTGCTGCAGAAGACGCCTGCGCTTCGCTGGCGTCCAGTCATTTGCTGCAACGAAAGATTTGATTGGATCTGCCTCGAGCAGGTTTGGAGGATCTTGTGGTGGCGTGACCATCTGCTCTGTTAAAGGCGCTTCGAAGCTGAATATTGTTCGCAAATCTTTTACCAGCTCAGGATATTTGTAAATCACGAAAGCCAATAAACCTGAGATTAGAAGAAAGATGAAGGCGCTTAACAGACCTCTCAGTAATTTTCTGTTGTTGTGTAATTTGACTTGAGAGGGTTTTATTTCAGGTCTTGCAGACGCCCCCTGGTTACTCAGTCGATGTGAAGCGGGGGGAACATAAGCCGCCAGTTCATTGATCAGGCGGGTCCGTCTGCGCCGATAAGTCTGATGGTCGATTCTGCCGTCGGCATATTCCTTTGCTAATTCCCTGAGTGGCATTGTTGGCTGGGTTGTCGTCATCTTAGCCTTCGATCTCTCTCATGAAGAGGAAAATCGTCAAGCGATCACCATGCCCATTGACCAATGCATCGAGTGCTTGTTTGAGATCTGACATGTTAGATCAGGCGGTCCTGCCCACGGCCTGGGCAATGATCAGGCTCACATTGTCGCGTGCTCCGCGCCTCAATGTCTCTTCAATCAGCAGCTGGCCGGTCTCTTCAGCGCGCAATCCTTTGGAGAGATACTGCGCTATCTCATACTCTTGAAGCTCTTTATTCAAACCATCACTACACAGCAGATAGATGTCGCCTGGTTGTATCTCCTGGTGATCCATGTCGAGATAAAGTTCGTCCAGAGCGCCAACCGCCCGGGTGATGACATTGGCTGCAGGGTGACTCTCAGCGTCCTCGCGCAGCAAGACTCCAGCCTCGACCAGTTCCTCCACCTGGGTATGATCCTGGGTGATGCGTGTGAGTAGACCATTGCGAAAACGGTAGGCTCGACTGTCACCTGCCCAAAGCAGAATGATCTGATATTCATAGGCGAGGAGCACCACCACGGTGCTGCCGATGGTGGTATTGGCGCCGCGCCGCAATGCCTCCTGTCTGAGATTCCGATTGATTGCCAATAGTCCGTCTTCGAGCAGATCCACTCTATCCGCAAGTTTTTCGGGCAGAGAGACCTCGCGGAATGCGTCAACGATCATCTGGCTGGCCAGATCGCCAGAACTGTGACCTCCCATCCCGTCTGCCACGATCCACAGACCGGATTCAGGGCGTTCCAGGCACGCATCCTCATTCAGCTTACGGATCTTGCCGACATGGCTTAAAGCAACGGAATCCCACAAAAAACAGTTATGTTCTACCATTGTTTGAACCTAGAATCCTCAGTTGGATGGGGTAGAGGGTGCGTTTGTGGTGGTGAAGGTCAAGGCACAATGACGCGGAATAGTTATTCTATTCCAAGGAGTTGTAACGCAGACATGCGCCGACACAAGCGTGCAATCTACCCCATAGCGTGATTCACTCAGTGGGTGAAGGTGTTTATCGAGCAAAACAAACATAATTTCAACTTGTTAACAGTAGAATGGAGCGGTTAACTGAGGAATCTAGGTTGAACTATAAAAAGGGCTTCAAGAGTAAATGGGAGAAGCTCGACCCTGGATATTCTTATCGGTTGTTGCTTAGGTTTAAATGATTGCCGGCCTGTTTGAATCGACAGCTGAGATTAATCAGTCTCTTGCGCGACAGCGGTTGAGTCGCCTGGTGGCAGTCTGTATTGCCCCCATCCCCATTTGTCCCAGTCGCCATCCAGGAGTCCCGAGAAGCTGCTCACCGGGGGTAATCCTTCCGTAATCAGCAGGCTTGGGCTGATCCGTTCCGAGCCTTGTGTCCACCACAGGCTGTATGCCTGGAACTGATTGTTGAGCAGGGCCTGGCCAATGCACGCCATGTTCTGCTTTGAGCCATTCACGCCGTTCAGCGTGAACTGCCAGGCGGGGCGGCTGGTGCTGAACCGCGCCAGCTGCTCTGGTCTGGCAGACGTGGCGGGCGAAGTCAGCTCCTGAATGGAACGGTCAAAGACATCGATATTGAAATGGTCGTCAAGTGAACTCAGGGCCAGTTCTTCAGCGGTTGAAAACCAGTCATCGGAATCAGTCAGCAGCCGCATGAGGTTTGCATCATGAGCTAATTGCTTAGCCAGGGTAAGTGGAAAATAGCGGCCTACACGATCGACGCTGGGCATCACCACGCCGGTCCAGGGTGTCTCTCCACAAAGTCCGGAGGAGAGCGCGAATCGCCATATTGGGCTGGTGAGATAGATGTCCAGCCATCCTTCAGCCAATTGTTCCCGGCTGTTTGAAATAACTGATTGCAGCCAACTGTCCCAGGGATCGGTAAAGCTGCGGGGCAGATGCCTTGACACAAAATCCCCATGACTCGGGAGTTTGCCGAAAAACCCCATACTGCAAGCTGATCCACTTACAGCCTCGGACATTGGAACTCCTCCAGGTCCGACATGCGAAATGGGTTGATAATACTGCTGGCGCGCAATTCAAAGCGGGCTGTATGTCCATCCTTAGTGAAGGAGATCATAAAACGATCCGCCTGCTGAGTCTCCTTGACATCCATCTTGTCGAGCAGCCTGAACCAGGCCCAGGGCCCTTCCTCTGTATGAGTGGCGTTTTTACCATTCAGATCTTCGAAGAGGATACTGACCCGACCGGTGGCATCAGGCGCTGGCCAGTCCATCTTTGTAGTGCGAGCCGGTCCGTGGCGGTAGGTGATCTTCTGGCCATCCAGGTCGAGCATAAAACGACTGATGCTCGCATCGAGATAACTGGGCTTGAGACTGAAAGTTACGGCGGGCTGATTGCCTCCCGTAAAAAAAGTGTCACGGATATGTGCCGCCCTTTCAAACTGGCGTAGATTGCTGGTCGAGATACCCATCGGGTGACCACCGGCATTTTGCCAGCGCCAGGGTCTGCTGGCTGGTATTGACGAAAGGTTTTATCTGCTCCTGGAAAAAACTGTCCATCGATCCGCCGGGGCCAAAAAACGCCGCGAAATCAGACAGCGTGACTTCCCGTTGAGTCTGCCTGGAAAACGGGTAACGTCCCTGTATGCCGCGTTTACAGAGCGGCTCGACATCTGACTGCATGATTGACGAGAGTTGGCTGCGTGAACTGCCTACCACGGCGCTCCAGCCCCTCTCCGATAAAGCGTAAATCCAGTTATTCAAGGGTTGCGGCAGTCGCTTGGCCCGTCTGCGCAGCAATTTGACTGGATCTTTTGCGCCACCAGACGCCTTGGCGGCATCCAGCGCCGCACTGCCTCCTCCTGCTTCGAGATCTGCAAGGAAGCTGAGCAGATCTCCCAGGTCACCAATCAGGGCCTCCACGGGCGGGGGATTATCGCCACGTTTCTGCACCAGCAGATTCATCTGCTCGAATGCTTCGTCGACCTGCCGCACGGCTACATCCTCCTGCGCTTCTCCAATGCCGGAGAGGCCAGCCTTGCTGGCTGCATTCATCAGGGTTTGCAGACGATGTTGTTCAGACTGGGCCTTGCTGCTTAATTCGCTGGCTGCATCTGCGGCCCCTTCAGCCGCCTCTTTGCCGGGTATGTTACTGATTAATTCTGCAGGCGGGCGGCTTAAAGTGGTATTGGACTCCACGGCGTGGAGTAGTTTTCGCAATGGAGAAGAGGGGCCAGATGCCACGTCCAGCACCTCTACTGCCTGTGTAAGACCGCTGAGCGTTACTATCTTCAGATTGTTGAGCAGATCTCGCCAATGACGAATGTAATCCTCGATATAATATGATTTGATATCCTCGAGCAGTCTTTGCAGTTCGGCTTCACTGGCTTCACCGGCCGCTTCGTCCTTCAGTATCCAGTTTTGAGTTAGAGCCTCTTTGGCCAGCTTGTCGCCGGCTGGTAAAAACACGCTGTAGTAGCCTTTTTTCGTGTAGAGGCCGGCTATGCGTGCAAGCTGGATATCGCCTTCAGAGAGGGTGAAAACCAGGTCGCCATGTCGACCCAAGGCGCTATTGAGATGAAAATCGAGGCTGTTATCGGCTGCCGACTGTTGTTGGATGGCGGTATAGACTTGCCGAGATAACGGGACTTCTGTGAGCGCCAGGCGAGCCTGATTTATCAGATCCTGATTCAGAGGGAAAGGCTTGAAGCGGCCGCTCAGGAGTGAATCCAGATGCTTCAGCAGCCTGTTTTGTTTGTCGCTTTCACCAGGCAGGGTATTCGCCCAGTCGACAGACATGAATACCTTTAAGGTTTCGGGCTGCAGATACTCGGTTTTACCAAGCATTAAATAGGCTTTCAGGGCTTCACGCAGGAACTCTTTTTGCGATGTATTCTGCAGATGCTCTTCCAAGCGCAGCGCCAGGCCGTGGAGAAAGGGTCCTTGCAGGACACGTTGGTAGGCGGCATTGGCTGCCGGGCCCAGTTTGTTTCCCTGATAGAGCCCTAGTCCCATGCTCAGGGGCGCATCTTCGCGGTAAATGTCCGCTGCCTTGCGCAGCTCGTCGAGGCGTGGCAACAGGCTGCTGAAATCAGCACTGCTGTAGGGTTGATCGGGAAGCTGCGCCTGATAGGCCGCTACCTGGTTTTCGAGTCTCTCTATACCCAACTGGTTGCGGGTGAAACTGGTGGTCCAGGCCAGGGCGGTGAGGCCTGTCAGGGCCAAGGCGCCGGCATAAGCGCCTCGCTGCATCCAGGCGCGCCGCATCTCGACCTTTTTATCGGTGCCGGCCAGGGTCGATTCAGGAAATATGATTCTGCGAAACAGCGCCTGGATGAAATAGCTGCGCCCCCGGCCACTGAAGGCGGGAAGTGAGACCCGGTCAAGCCCGAAACTCTGAGCTACGTTGCCGAGCAAGCGGTCGATGGGCGTTCCTTCCTGGGTGCCGCTGGTAAAGTAGACACCACGCAACAGCGGCCTGCTCTCAAAGCGACTGGTTTGGAAGGTTTCATCGAGAAAGGCGGTTAAGGGTGCTCGAAGCGATGCCATCTCCTGTGGAAAGCCATAAATCAGTGTGCGGCGCTGGATGTCCCGCTCCTGATGCATGCGGGTAATCATTCTGTCGTTGAGGCGTTGCAGCAGCGCATCGTACTCAGCTGCGAAGAGGCCAACCGGCGCTGCCTGATCCTGCTTGTCGTCCAGTGGAAACGTCATGCCCCAGACCTGCGCTCTGTCATCCCTGCCCAGGTCTTCGTAAAATTCAGTGAAGCCCGCCACCAGGTCGCATTTGGTGAACATCATGTAGACCGGAACACGCACACCGAGGCGTTCATTGAGTTCCTGAATCCGATTGCGGATGGCGCGCGCGTGCAGACTGCGTTCCTCATTCGTCTGCAGCAACAGGTCAGAAACACTGGCCGCGATCAGGATGCCGTTGATAGGGCGGCGTTTGCGGTGCTTTTTGAGCAGTTCAAGAAAGCCCAGCCAGGCGCTGGAGTCCAGCGACTCCTGACTGTCCTGGGTGGTGTAGCGTCCTGCGGTGTCCAGCAATACCGCATCATCGGTAAACCACCAGTCACAGTTTCTGGTGCCCCCCACGCCACGGATGGCATCTTTCCCAAACCGCTCAGAGAGTGGGAACTTCAGGCCTGAATTGATCAGCGCAGTGGTCTTGCCAGAGCCGGGCGGGCCGATGATGATGAACCAGGGCAATTCATAGAGATACTGGGCGCCACTGAATTTACCGCCAGCATGGCTCTTTTTGAGAACGGAGAGCGCCTCGTCAAACCTTTCATTGAGTATCTGCAACTCTTCAGCGGATTGATCCAGCGATGCGCTCTCTGCCTGGCTGATCTCATCCATCATCTGCTGATCAGCCTTTTTCGCTTTCAGTTTCGACCAGACAAGGTTGATTGCCCAAACTGTCAGCAGAAAAAGGATCGCTCCGAGTCTTACCCAGAAGACCTTGCTTTCAAGTGTGAAAAGTGGAATGACAAACCAGAGGATGGCGCTCAGGGCGATCACCCCCAGCAGTTGAATGACCCATCTCTTTTTAAAGAATTCGATGATAGCGCGCATCATTTTTCCAGCAAGATCTCAACCCGGCGGTTTTTCGCCCTGTTTTCAGGGGTATCGTTTGGCGCCAGTGGTTCGTTGTCGGCTCTGCCTTCAGCGGTGATATTACCGGTGATCGATGATTCTTTTTGCAGTAATGCCGTGACTGCCTCTGCTCTGGCCATGGAGAGATGCCAGTTTGAAGGAAATCGAATGGTATGAATCGGGATGTTGTCGGAATGACCCACCACCAGAACATTCCTGTTCAGGATCGAGATGGCCTCTGCAATTCGCTTGAGCAGTGGTTTGAAATCCTCTGAAACCTGGTCCCCTCCGGAAGAGAAAAGACCTTGATTGCGCAGGCGTATGATGACATCCGTGTATTCATCGATCAGCTCTATCAGACCCTTTTGGACTTCCGTCTCAAGCAGGCCTGCAAGACGTTGATAGACTGTGTCCTGTTGTACGACCGGGGCGGGAGTGAAAGCAATCTCGCGTGGAGGAGGTGCTTCCCGGCCTATGCTATGCAGGTCTTTGAAGATCGGCTCCGATGCCTGATTGATGAAGTAGCTGAACACCAGAAAGATACTCAACAGGAGTACCGAGGAGACGGAAGCTACCACCCACAAGGGTACGTAGTGCCGCAGGCCGCGACGGGGTGGTTCTTCCCCCTGCCAGTGAGGGGAGAGGTCCTGTTCATATTCACCGCGCTGCAGCCGTATAGCATGAAAGGTGCTGTCGACTATGCCCTCGAGGGTGCGCCTGCCTCCCTCCAGGACCCGGTACTTGCCTTCAAAACCCATACTCAGGCAGATATACATCAGCTCCAGCATGTCAAGATGGCGAACAGGGTCTTTCAGCATCCGTTCAAGGATCAGAAAAAATTTCTCCCCACCCCAGGCCTCATTGTGAAACAGAATGAGCAGGCTCTCGGTGCTCCAACTGCTCTCATTGCCCCAGGGTGTGTTGAGAACGATTTCATCGATTACCGTGCAGAGACAGTATTTGGCGGCATTCACGGTTTCACGGTCTATGCCTGCTCTGGAGGCCTGGATTTCAAAACTCTTCAGCTCCTCCTCCATGCGGCGGCGCAGTCCGGGGACATCCCGATGGCGCGGGGTGTTTCTCAATTTACCCAACAGCGACAAAAGGGGTCCAGCTGCGACAACGAGCTGGTTGAGTCCTCTGTCAACCGAGAGGTTTACCTGTTGCAGTGGAGGCGGGCGGGGAGTTGGGGCAGGCGCCGGAGTGGCGGATGGACGCCGGCCTCCCGGCGAGGGGCGGATGACGGTGCGGTCACTGTCATCACTGTCGGAGCTAAAAAAAGGATCGTCTGTGTTCACTGCGTATTAGCCTTTGATGGCCCAGAACTCTAATTCAATGCCTGGAAATTCACCGCCAATATGGAAAGCGAAACCGCCGGAACTCTTTAATTGTTTCCATAGCTCACTGTTGCGGTCCAGGTCGAAATAGTTGAATCCGGCATGGTAAGGGATCTGTCTGGGAGCAACGGGCAGCGGGCGTATCCCGATACCAGGGAGTTGTGAATTGACCAGTTGTCTGATCTGTTCTACCGGCCCGATCTTGACCTGGGTGGGAAAGCGGGTGCGGAGCGTTTCGGCTGGGAGTTGAGCGCTTACGGCGAGCACGAAATTAGCACTGTCGAAGAGGTTATGGTCCGCTAATGGAGCTACCCGTATGCCGTACTTCCTCTCCTGTAATGGAATGGGAATGGCATTTTGCTCCAGTACCATGCTCAGCGACTGGCGCAGTGAAGCCATGAGTCCGGTGAACGTCTTTTGCAGATCCTCATGTTGATAGGGAACGACAAGCTTGTCCGGGCGTTTGCTTTGTGCCGCGAAAGTGGCCAGTTCTCCAGCCATCTGCACCCCTGCCCGGTAGAATTCCTCCGGATGCAGGCCCTGCATATCCGAAAGATGAGTGAACAGCGGCTCCCATCGATTGACCGCCTGAAGCATCATGAAATCAGCGATCTCCGCCGCGCCACCGCGACCCGATTCGGTAATTCTTCCAGCCAGGGCTTCGCCACGATGATGCAGCAGTCCCTGCAGTTCCTCCAGAAACCCCTGAAGTCTGGAAACTGCAGTGCAGTAAAGGCAGGGTGGAATGAATTTTTCATCGAGCAGGATGTTTTTGTCTGATCTGAGTTCTGTAATCCTTGCAACCGGCATCGATATGAACTGGCTGCGGTCATCTGAATGCAGCATCAGTTGGAGATGTAAACGGCCTGTCTGAATATCTGCTTTGGTATCGGCGGTCGCGTTGCTGTCCACGATCTCTTTTTCACGGGGCAGGTATCTGGCGAGGATATCCGGATTGTCCCGATTGTCCGCCTCTGTCTGTCCCCTTCGTCTGGCTGGCAGGGTCAGGTATACGATCTCTTCCCGAGTATTGTCCGGGATGGTCAGGATCCTGGGAGGCTCATCTTCATGTGGGACATCAAACGGCGTGCCGTCAGGCAGAATGCCCCGGCAAACTGACAGTGCGATCTTGCCTTGAGATAGAAGATCATTGTCAATTTTGAACTCGGTGATACCCCATCCATAGGCCTTCATGGGGGTGCATCGAGACTCCAGTAGATTCTCCAGGTAGCGGTCGTGCTGCTGAAAATGGTGTGGCCGAAGGAACATGCCTTCGCTCCAGATCACTCTGTTACGCCAGGTCATTCTATCTCTATCCTGGTTAATGGTAATTGAAAATTATTGTTTTCCTGATTCAGATTGTCACTCTGCAGCAGGCGGGCTGTCTGAAATGGAAATTTCATTCTGTCCCAGAAGGATAGTATAAGCATTTAGTTGATGCTCGGTTATCTGTATTACTGAACGCCAGACTGCCTCGTCCAGATCGCGGAATGCCGCAAGAATGCCAATATGACGGGTTGCGGGATCAAGTTCTCGATTGACGGTTCTAGTCTCATTGGGATTGAATCTCAACTCATCTCTAGCGACCAGATCATCTGCAAGCGTGCCGGATTCATCATCAAACAGACCGAAAAAATCACTGTCATTGAATTTGCCGGCAGATTTAAGCTCATACAGTCTCACGATGACTGGAGAGGGAACCCCGTCCGCATTTGGATTGAGATGACTTGAGGTAAGGAATTTCGCCACCATCAGGCTGGGAGGCGGTGGTTTTTTGGTGAAGCAGCCGGTAAGTGCAATCCCGAAAAGGATCAGCAGGACAATTAAGATTGCTTGCCTCATCCGCATGGTTATCTCCCAGTTGATCTTGCATGCCATAATTGGCGCTATCAAGTTTTAGATATCTTACTCAGAAGGTTACTGCCAAGCACTTGCTTCATTCATATGTGATTAAGTGTTGTTTTAAAATAGTTCGGTTTTTTTCTATTGTTGTTGTGATGGACCCTAAATATTAAGGGTATTCATTGTCAGTGTGATCTCAGGGCCACACACCTGGATTATATCCTTAATCATCTGATCTTGCGGGCCTGCGCCAGCTTGCTTATCTGTAATTCATAGGCGCGGGCGAACTCTTCACCAAAGAGATCCTGAAAGTTGTCTTCCGCTTCCATCAGGATCTCCTTATGTTTATCGGCGTACTGTTCCCAATACCAGGCTTTTTTACTTTCGAGAAGGCTGCGCCCGCCTTTACGCGCAAAATATTCTTCCAGGGCTCCAGGCTCAAATCTTTGCAGCATGGAAGAAAGGGCTGCCTGCATGCCAGCCATGACGGCCAATTGATGGGCTTCGATATCCTCGATTGCCTGGTGAACAGACTCCAGTGGTGGAAGATAGGCGTCATTTGAAGGCCCCAGGAGGTGGTTCAATGCGTCCTCTACGCCCACAGAGAATTTCAATGGGTTGTTCTCGACCGGGCGTATCGTGGTGAGCTGCATCCTGAATTCACTTTTAATGTCTGCTCTCGCCCGCAGCACTTCCATCACACCTCCGATCAACTCACGCATCAGTGAACCTATGATGCGAAGTACTTCTGCCGCTTCCTGAGGGGGGAGGTCAAGCGGTTGGATGCCAGCGCCATCCAGTAATTTGTTGAGGCTGCCGAGATCACTATCTGCAGGTGTCTGAGGACTTGGAACTGGAGTAGCGTCAGCGGCCGGGAGAGGTTCCGGTAGCGGAGCCGTCAATTGTGATGATGCAATATCACTCGCGTCATCCGGATCGTCTTCCAGTAGGTCCCAATCTTCCGGAATGCTTTGTGGTGGTTGAAAGAATTGATTTTCCGACGCCACATGGTCAGATGCGGAAAAACTCTCAGACGCAGTATCCGAGGAAGTGGGATAGGGGCTTGCGACTGGTCCAGTGTTATCTAATTCATATGTGTTATCAATGCCTGGAAAAGCATCGGGTATGCTGGGTGTAGGTGAGAGCGGATTAAAAAAATCCTCTTCTGAATCCGGCAATGTCTCGGAGTCTGTCTGGTTGTTTTCCAGGATGACTTCAATTTCGTAATCACCGATGAGAATGCGATCGCCGTTCGACAGGGGCGTGCTGTTGCCGTTACCCATGGGTTGAGGCTGAGCGTTGAAATAGATGCCATTGGTACTGGTGTCTGTTAAATAAAACTGCCCGTTTTGCAGTGAGATTTTGGCGTGTTTTCCGGAGATGAATCGCTCGGGATCGGGCAAGACCCAATCATTTTCAGCGGCACGGCCAATGGTTCCTCCATCCATGCCAAATTCTGTGCCCATGGGCATGCTGGTTGGCTGGTTGCGATATGTAATGACGTTCAGGCGAAGTTTCATGAGCTACAGTGATTATGATTGACCTGTCCTGGCTATCCAGAATTCCTATTCCAGTTGATTGTAGTAGAGAGCGCTGCGTAATTTCCACCACCTAATTTCATCAATGAAGCATACCCGAATTACTGCGCGAAAACCCAATTTGAATTCTGCAAAATTAGACATATACTCCGAATTTTTTTGGAACTGCCAAGTTGCATAAGAAAAACATGATATAGCCAGGTATTATCGTTGATTCAAAAAGTTATAAATGATAGTTGGTTGGGTGGTCTGCGTATTCCGAAACATGGGAGTCTGCTGCAGACTGGAAGCAATCAGTTTGTTGAGTGGGATTCTGTTTGCCCTCATATTGCGGGATTCGAGTAAACCTGGTCAGCTCATGGGACCCTTGGAGGGTATCGCATGGGAAAACTGCCCATCTCGTTAGGTTAAAAACGCGAGTCACTACTGGGGGCATCTGCGATCCTCAACAGGGTTTCGTAAACAACCCATTAGGATTGTATCTATACTTATAGTTTTCAAAAAAATAACAGGTGCTTATTACTCACTCTCTGAATCAGGAGAGGTATGATTATTTTTTGCATGGCGTCATGATGCTAAGCCATAAATATAACTAATAATTTCCAATATGACAGGTTATCATCCAAACAGTATCTATAATGCTGATATCCAAGCCGCGACTGAGCGTTGACCATGCCTAGATTACAAGCCACTCAGGCGAATTACCCCTTCGTCGTCAAAACTCCACTGGACGATGACAACTTGCTGTTTTACAGCATGAGTGCTACCGAACAGCTCGGTCGTCTGTTTGAGTACGATCTTGAACTGCTGTCCAACGATGCTGAAATCAAGCTGGATGAAATACTCGGTGGCAACATTACGGTTCAATCGCATGGCCATGACGGTCAACCAAGATTCTTCAATGGCTATGTGAGCCGCTTCAGCCAGGCAGGCATGCATGGTGATTATTTTGTCTATCAGGCAATCCTGCGTCCCTGGTTCTGGTTTCTCACACGGACTTCCGACTGCCGTATTTTTCAAGACAAAACGGTTCCGGATATCGTCAAGGAAGTGTTCAGGGATAATGGGTTTAGTGACTTTGAAGAGTTGTTGAGCAATACATACCGGCAATGGAACTATTGTGTTCAATACCGAGAAACTGACTTTAATTTTATCAGCCGATTACTGGAGCAGGAAGGCATCTACTACTACTTCAAACATGAAGACGGCAAGCACACCATGGTGCTGTCGGATTCCATCAGTGCCCATGAAACAGTGTCGGGTTATGAAGAAGTGCCTTACTATCCACCGGAGGAAACCGATCGTCGTGAAAGGGATTATATCTCAAGCTGGACGCTGACCCGGGAGATTCAACCTGGGGTTTATGCGCTCAATGACTTCGATTTTGAAAAACCCAAGGCGAGCCTGCAGGTCAAATCCACCATCAAAAGAAAGCATGAGCAAGCCAGTTTCGAGGTGTATGACTACCCGGGTGAATACATCGAGACTGGCGACGGCGAGAACTATGTCAGAGCTCGCATTGAAGAGCTTCAGGCGCAGCATGAACTGGTGCATGGATCAGGTAACGTGTCCGGTCTGACCACGGGCTGCCTGTTCAAGCTGACCAACTATGGGCGTGAGGATCAAAACCGTGAGTATCTGGTTGTTTCTGCCAGCTACAATCTTGGTCCCCAGGAGTACGAATCACAGACTGGTGGTGTGGACGCCTATTTCAGCTGTTCGTTCAGGGCAATAGACAGTCAGCAAGCCTTTCGCTCTGCCCGCATGACTCCCAAACCGATCGTGCAAGGGCCTCAAACCGCAATCGTGGTGGGCAAGTCAGGTGAAGAGATCTGGACAGATGAATATGGGCGGGTAAAGGTGCAGTTTCACTGGGATCGCTACGGCAAGTCCGATGAGAACAGCTCCTGCTGGGTGCGAGTTGCACAGATCTGGGCCGGTAAAAGCTGGGGTGGCATGTACATCCCGCGCATCGGGCAGGAGGTCATAGTCGAATTTCTGGAGGGTGACCCCGACCGACCCATCATCACTGGTCGAGTTTATAACCAGAACAACATGCCACCCTATGGCCTTCCTGCAGATAAGACCAAGAGTACAATCAAATCCAATTCATCAAAAGGTGGTGGTGGCTCCAACGAATTCCGTTTTGAAGACCTGAAGGGCAGTGAAGAGGTCTATCTGCATGGTCAGAAGGACTGGACAATTGCCATCGAGAACGACAAGAATCAGACTGTCGGAAACAATGAAACCTTGTCGGTAGGCAATAATCGTGACAAGACCGTCGGCAATGACCAGACTGAGGGAATAGGAAATAATAAGACCATCCAGGTCGGCACCAATCATACTGAAACGATTGGCAGCAACAAGACAATGCAGGTCAGGGCAAATCACTCTGAGCAGATTGGTTCAAACATGACGATCACCGTCGGCGCCAACCTGACAGAGACAGTGGCGATAAACTCTGCTGAGACTATCGGTGCGGCAAAGGAACTTACCATTGGCGCAGCCTATGCGGAAACCGTGGGCGCCAGCAAAGCGGTGAATGTCGGTAAGGATGTGTCCACCAATATCGGCAGCAATCAGTCGACCAGTGTCGGTAAGGATGGATCTCTGACTGTCGGTAAGAATCTGGTTATCGATGCGGGTGATTCCATCGTCATCAAGACCGGCAAGGCGCAGATCTCCATGAAGAAGGATGGCACTATTGCAATTCAGGGAAAGGACATCACCATCAAGGGATCAGGCGCGATCAATGTCAAAGCCAGTAAAGATGTCATAATCAAAGGCAAAAAGATTCTACAAAATTAAACCCAAGAATACCGGAGCGGGTCATGAGCGATGTCGATCTTTCAACCAAGCCAGTCACAAACGAAAAGGGCGCTCGGCTTGATGGAGTTGTTATTGGAGTCCTGATTGGTTTGGATAACAATAACCATCCACTCGTGGCATTCCCGGGTAACCCAAGATCCACTGGTGTGGAGGCGCGTTCTACAACAACCTTGAATTCTGGTGATATTGGTCACGAGGTTGCGTTGCTGTTCGAGGGAGGCGATCCTTCCCAACCCCTCATCATTGGCCGAATTCAGCATCCTGAAGTCATTTTTGACCATGAACCTCCGATGACCGCGGAACTTGATGGTGAACGTCTTGTGTTTTCAGCCAAGCAGGAAATTGTGCTGAAGTGCGGCAAGGCAAGTATTACCCTGACCAAGGCGGGTAAGGTGATCATTCGCGGCGCTTATCTGTTGAGTCGATCGTCAGGTGTCAACCGGATCAAGGGTGGCTCAGTACAAATTAACTAGATCACCATGGAACTCCTGAACGCTACAGGAATGCAGGCCGGCTACACCATGGGTATGGAGCCGAGTGGCCGAGAATTACTGGTTGTGGTGGTCAAAGGAACTTTTATGATTCCAAGACATGGTGACAGCCCAACACTCGCGGATAAACAAATTCCCTTGGTCGAAGCCGATTGCTTTACCGGGGAACCGGGGTTCTCCTCGCCACTCTATGAATCCGATTTCCCGCCACTAAAAAAACGTTGTGATGTATTACTGAATGGAAGCGCTTATGCGCCAAACGGCAAGCCAACCAATAAAGTCAGAGTCGGGCTTAAATTTGGTACTTTAAGTAAAACTTTTACCGTGGTTGGTGATAGAAACTGGGAGACAGGCAATGTTGGAATCTCACCGGGAAAGCCAAAAGAGTTTGTCGTGATGCCCATCACCTATGACCGTGCCTACGGAGGACTGGATAATTTCCATCCAAATGAACAAAAGCATGCCGCGTTCATGCGGAACCCGGTTGGCAAAGGCTATCATCGGAACCTGAGTGTCACACTGGTTGATGGTAGGCCGATGCCGAATACGCAGGAGGACGATCAGGCAATCACCATTCCCAGTGAAAAGTATCGCCCCATGTCATTTGGTCCAATAGGGCGTGGCTGGGAGCCGAGATTGCGCTATGCCGGAACCTATGATCAAAACTGGATCGATAATATTTTCCCTTTCCTGCCGCCGGACTTTGATGATGCCTACTATCAATGTGCGCCACAAGATCAGCAGGTTTCATTCCCCAGCGGAGGGGAAGAAGTTGTACTTGTCAATCTGACACCCGAAGGACGTACAGCTTTCAAGTTGCCAAAAATCAATGTGCCTGTGGTTTTTTTTCGTAAGAAAGGTGAGGGTCACAGGATGGATGCTGTTATTGATACAGTAATGCTGGAACCGGATAAAGGTTTCTTCACAATGACTTGGCGGGCACAGATCCCATTGAAGAAAAATTTGTTCGAAGTACATCAGGTACTGGTTGGAACCAAATCGAAAGCCTGGTGGCGAGCCAGGATGATGGGTAAGAAATACTATCCCTCACTGGATGCGTTAGATGATGCAAAAACCACAGAGGCCGAGGAAGCATGAGTCAGCAACCCCTGGCCATTATCGATAGTGGAATGGTGACGGGAGTCGGGCTGACTTCCGCAGCATCCTGCGCCGCGATTCGTTGCGCCATTGATAATTTTCAGGAAACTCGCTTTATGGATAAGGGTGGCGAATGGATCATGGGTTGTGAAGTACCGTTGGAAGCGCCTTGGAGAGGGAAGGCCAAACTGATCAAAATGCTCTCCACTGCACTGTCTGAACTCCTCGATAAACACCCAAAGCTCAAAACCGAGGATGTTCCATTACTCCTCTGTTTATCCGAGCATGAACGGCCAGGGCGTGTGATAGATGACGACAACAATTTTTTTCTCTCACTGCTCGAAGAGATGGATATCGAATTTCACGAGCAATCCCGTGTTATCGCCCAAGGCCGGGTCTCAGTCTCGGTGGCATTGGCGCGAGCAAGGGAATTGATCTACAAAAGAACGGTCTCCCAAGTGATCATTGCAGGAGTTGATGGTCTGCTGGTCGGGTCGGGGCTTTCCGTGTATGAAGAAAATGAACGTTTATTGACCAGTCAGAATTCAAACGGTTTCATTCCCGGAGAGGCTGCTGCTGCTCTCCTGGTTACCCTGCCGGTTGCCGACGGCAAACCTCATTTGATCTGCAGTGGCTTAGGGTTTGGCGTGGAACAGGCAACAATCGACTCAGACTTGCCGTTACGTGCAGATGGTATTGTTAAAGCAATCAAGGATGTTACCGTTGACGCAGGATGCGATATTGGAGATGTGGATTTTCAGATTGCAAGTGTTTCCGGTGAACAATACTGGTTCAAGGAGGCCAGTCTCTCGGTGCTTCGCACCCTGCGTGTACGAAAAGAGGAATTCGATATCTGGCATCCGGCAGACTGCATTGGAGAAGTGGGTTCGGCAATAGGCCTTATAATGTTGTCTGTTGCTTTAACAGCCGTAAACAAAGGTTATGCGCCCGGGAAGAATATGATCTGTTATTTCAGTAACGACGATGGCAAACGGGCAGCAACAATCCTTAACTATCAAGAGCATAAGACAGCCTGATGGCGAATAAAGTATTTGCCAATGGCCGCGAAGTAGCCTGCAAGGCTGCGAAAGGTAAAACGATATGCGCGTTTCCGGATGTCTGTTTTACCCCGCCACAAACCCCGGCTACGCCCCCAGGCGTACCAATTCCCTATCCAAATACCGGCCAAGCATCGGATACGACAAGCGGTAGTAAGAAAGTCAAAATTACTAAAAAAGAGGTTATTTTAAAGAACAAATCCTATTTTAAGACCAGCATAGGGGATGAGGCGGGGAGTGCCCCAAAAAAAGGTGTAATTACCAGTAAGAATAAAGGGAAAGTTTATTTCAAAGCCTGGTCAATGGATGTAAAGGTAGAAGGGAAAAATGTTACTCGTCATTTAGATTTAACTACAAACAACCATGCGTCAGAACCAGGTGATACGCCACCGCATCCATACCTTGATTCAGCGGCAATTGGAAACCCTCCAGAATGTGACGATTTAAACACTACTCTTGAACAGACTATCGAAGAAGAATTACCTAAGAGTCGTAAGAAAGGAGCAACAATTGGACTTGGGATGACGCAGGGAGATCCAGGATCGATGGTGGGTGGCGCAAGTTCGATTAGTGGAAGCACGGTCAGACGAGGCGGAAAGTATGCGCATTGGTCTGAAGGCATAGCGCAAGGCGAGAAATCTAATGCAAAAACTTGTGATGGCGAGACTTTTAAATATACCGAAGGTGGGCGACCAAAAGAGGGACATGCAGAAGCTAAAATGGTTGAAGATTTTTTCAAGAATGGGGCAAAAGGCACACTTGTTATTGCCGTTTCGAAATCGCCCTGCAAACATTGTTCAAGGCTCATAAATGAGGTCAATAAAGGGAAAAATGGAAAGGAATGTAATAAAGTTATTGTTTGTGAAAGTAGCGTTTAAGCATAGTATGTTTAATCATTTTGCTTGAGATACCTACAGAGGATTAAGCACTTTTATGTTTTGCTCAGAATACATACCACTAGATGTAATTGCTGCACTGAATCCGAGTTATGAGTGGGATTCGTGGGACCCCTATGAACCATTAGGTGAGCACAATGAAGATACGATGGATCGCCTATCGAGATTGTCAAATCGCGCAATACTAGCATATTCGATAGGTTGCGCTGAGTGGGTGGTTTGTAGATTGAAAAATTACTTTAATAATCAATTACCATTCGACTTTATTGAGTCATGTTGGGCTTTTGAAATGGAGAGAACATATATGGCTCCACGTCCATTTAATGAAAAGGAATGGCAGGGGCAGATTCTTGGTGCTGTTGAGCTGTCATTAGTTACGATACTAAATACATACTATACCACTGAGGATGATGCAGCAGAGGTTGAAGCTGCACTAGGAGAGCTTTTAGCTCTTCATGTATTGGGTGACAAGGCGCCTTTCGTTCAGTGGAGAGACAAGGTGCTTGATCGGTTGTTTGAATGCTATCCAAGAGTCAAAGAAGATGCTTGGGGAGTTTCTGTGCCTAGAGAGGCATTAAATCCGGGTATTCATTTCACTATGGAGGAGTCTAATAAATATGTTGAATCCTTCTTAAAATCTTTGGACTCGAATAAAAACTTGTTGCTTGTAAAAAAGCCAAATTGGGATAACACACAATAGTAGAAATGAGGTAGAGGATGATGAACTTTCTATTTTCACTGCTGTACCTTTAGTGGGAAAGAACGAAGGCCTGACTTGCCTCAGATTTGTTACGATGAATTAGCCAATAACTTGTAGAATCAAAAAAGGAGAATCAGGACATAGCTCATTATTATGCGATCTTTTCCCAGTTACTATAATTTGTGACGAGACATGTATTCGATACCCCGGTTAAGAAGTATGATTCTGGCCGTTTCGTTCTATACGGCATCTCGATGTTCGCAGTTAGGGAGGGAATAAGGGGTAGACAATGGATTTTATGATCCGTGATACCTTTGTTGGTGATCGGCAAAGATATTGGAATATCAATTTATTATTTTATGCCATTAATTACTTTATAGCATGAGTGCTACTCAATATTACTTACCCATTGTCTTAGATCAGCACAGTGAAGAAGCTGCATTTCTCTGGTTATTGCGTTATGCAGCAGTTACAGAGCCACACTATTCTTTAAAAGATCTTGCAGAACTGGATAACCGGGTAGAAGCGCATCTTGATGGTTTGCGCATATCGGGAGATTTGGGGTGGGAGTCTTGCTTAATAGCTTTGGAAGTCGGTGAGCCTGGAGAGGTGTTTGCCGCCTCGGTGCTTGCATTTGAGAGTGGAGATGGGAAACGTATCGATGCGGTGCTTAAAACTGCTCTAGCCAACGAAGCGAATTATCGGGCATTGATATCCGCCATTGGATGGATCGACTATCAGCAGGTCGATTCACTCATGAGACATATGCTGGTTGCGAAATCCAGCGATTATCGGCGGATCAGTATTGCTGCGTTTGCTGTGCATCGAAAAGACCCAGGCCCACTACTCGAGAAAGCCATTGAGAGTGATGATGCATTGATGAGTGCCAGAGCGCTGAAAGCGGCAGGTGAGTTGAAACGCCAGGATCTGTTGTCTTCCTTCGCTCAATATCTTAAATCCGATAACGAAGCCTGCCGATTCTGGGCCTCCTGGTCAGCTGTTTTATTGGGTGACCGGTTGCAGGCGAAGGAGGCGCTGAAGCGGACAGTGACCTCTGAATCACCCTTCGGGGTTCGTGCGCTCCAATTGGTCTTGCGCACCATGGATGGCAAGGAGGCACAAAGCTGGCTCAAGGGCCTCGCGCAGAATCCTGATTGGCTGCGTTTTGTGGTAATCGGTGCAGGCGTCTCCGGTGATCCGGCATTCATCCCCTGGCTGATCCAGCAGATGCAGACCCCGGAACTTGCCCGTGTGGCCGGTGAATCGTTCGCGATGATAACCGGGGTGGATCTGGCCTACCAGGACATGGAAGGAGAGTGGCCGGAGGGATTCGAGGCCGGACCGACAGAGAATCCGGAGGATGAGGATGTGGAGATGGATGCCGATGAGGATCTCCCCTGGCCGGCGCCGGAGCTGGTTCAGGCCTGGTGGGCACAGAACAGACCGAACTTTCAGGTTGGCACCCGTTACCTTGTGGGTCAGCCGATTTCTGCCTCACAGTGCAAGCAGGTGCTTATCAGCGGCTTTCAGCGCCAGAGAAATGCTGCAGCATTGGAATTGGCATTGATGGAACCAAAGGCGCCTCTGTTTCCGACCAAGGCACGCGGCTTCTTACAACAACGCTTACTGGGGATCTGAAATGCTCTCTCTGGAAACCGTTTTTCTCGCACTAGCGATCATCTTCGTCAGCCTGGCGCTACGCGATTATCTGAAAGAAGAGGGTAAACTCACTCCATCCCGTAACGCTTGGCTGACGATCGCTATGATATTTTCAGCCATCAGCATTCTGCAGCATGCTTTCAAGACCCTGTTCTGAACGGGCGAAGTCAGTTTCGGAGGGGATAGTTGGACCATAAAAAAAAGGCCTGAGCAAATGCGTAAGCCTTTGTATTTGGTACTCTCTAGGGGAATCGAACCCCTGTTACCGGCGTGAGAGGCCAGCGTCCTAACCGCTAGACGAAGAGAGCAGTTTGTCTCGAAAGGCGGTATTATACCCAGCTTCACATCAGGCTCAATGGCCTTTAGAATAATTTTTCCATATAACTTTTGGTTTTTCATTTGAAACAAGCGGTAAAGTGGCTTAAACGCAAGCTGATGGGATCTGCGGCTCGTTCCAGCGAGAGTTCGCTTACAGGAGGCGTTAGGATTAAGACCCCGATTGTCATTGCGCGATCCGATCACACTATCTCCCGGGCGAATATCAGTAGAAACGCGGTCAAGGTGCTGTATCGACTGAAGAACGCCGGTTATGAAGCCTATCTGGTAGGCGGCGGGGTGCGCGACCTGCTGTTGGGGCGCGAGCCGAAAGATTTCGATGTGGCGACCAACGCCCTGCCGGAACAGGTCAAAGAGGTGTTTAACAACTGCCGCCTGATAGGCCGTCGCTTTCGTCTGGCGCATGTCCATTTTGGCCGGGAGATCATAGAAGTGGCCACTTTCAGAAGCCTGGCGGAGAGTGATGAGGGTGATCGAGAGGCCGAGAACGGGAGGGTCCTGCGCGACAACACCTACGGCACGATTGACGAAGATGCTCAGCGGCGGGATTTCACCATCAATGCCCTGTATTACAATATCGAGGATTTCTCGGTGGTGGATTACGCAGATGGCATGGCGGATCTACGTAACGGTGTCCTGCGCCTGCTGGGAGATCCGGAGCAGCGCTACCGCGAAGATCCTGTGAGGATGCTGCGGGCGGTGCGTTTTGCCGGAAAACTTGGCTTCATCATCGATCCGGTCTGCGAGAAACCGCTGCCGGAGATGGCGCATCTGTTGGAGGAGGTGCCCGCATCCCGCCTGTTTGAAGAGGTTTTGAAGCTTTTCATGGGTGGAGCGGCGCTCGAGACCTTTGAAAAGCTGCGCCATTATAATTTGTTCGGCCAGCTGTTTCCGGCTACTGAAGAGGCGCTTTCCCACGAGGATCATGAGTTTCCCATTACCTTCGTGAATCGGGGGCTGCGAAATACCGACGAACGACTGCGGGCTAATAAGCCCGTCACCCCGGCATTCATGTTTGCCGTATTGCTGTGGGAAGCGGTGCGGCGTCGCGCAGAAACCTATGAAGCTGACGGGCTCTATCCCGGTCCGGCGCTGCAGGAGGCCGGCAATGAGATCCTCACTGAGCAGGCGCAGCGGATCTCAATTCCGAAGCGTTTCAGCTATCCGATGCGTGATATATGGCATTTGCAGCCAAGATTTTTCAATCGAAGTGGTAAGCGGCCCCAGCGGCTGATGAGTCATCCTCGGTTCCGCGCCGCCTATGATTTCCTGCTGCTGCGAGCAGAATCGGGTGAGGTGGAGCAGGAACTGGCCGACTGGTGGACAGGTCTTCAGAAAGATCAGGGTCAGGAACAGCACAAGGTGAGCGAGTCCAGCAGCCAGAGTAGAAACAAGCGCCGCCGGCGTCGCCGCAAGCCCAAACAGGCCGCACCTTCAGGGGATGAGTAAGGCCTGGGTGAGCGCCTATATCGGTCTGGGCAGCAATCTGAATGGACCTATTGATCAGATCAACAAGGCGCTGGCTGAACTGGCGATGTTGCCTGATACAGAGTGTGTAAAGCATTCATCGCTCTATACTACGGCGCCGGTTGGCCCGCAGGATCAGCCGGATTACATCAATGCGGTTGCGCTGCTGAAAACGGCCCTGCAACCGGAATTCCTGCTGGATGAGTGCCAGCGACTGGAACAGAGCCACCAGCGAGTGCGTGATGGACAGCATTGGGGGCCCAGAACCCTGGACCTCGATCTACTGCTGTACGCTCAGCAACGAATCGAGACATCCAGATTGGTCGTCCCCCATCCGCAAATGGCGGTAAGGGCGTTCGTGCTCGTGCCACTGGCCGAGATCGCGCCAAAGGAGCTGACAATACCCGGCCTGGGTGTGCTTGGAGAGTTGCTCGATAAGGTAGGTGCAGATGGTGTTCAGCGGCTTTCCTGAATTGGATCAAAAACAGCGTTTCATTGTGGTGGAAGGCCCCATCGGGGTTGGCAAAACCAGTCTGGTGCAGCGTCTGGCTACACACCTCAGGGCCGAATTGCTCCTGGAAAAGGCAGAAGAAAATCCCTTTCTGCAAAGTTTTTATGAGAATCAACGACAATCCGCTTTCCCTGCGCAGCTGTTTTTTCTATTTCAGCGCAGTCGCCAGTGGTCTGAACTGCAGCAGGCCGATATGTTCCGGCAAAGTCTGGTGGCGGATTTCATGCTAGAGAAAGATCGCTTGTTTGCCCAGGTCAATCTGCAGTTGGAAGAGATGAGATTGTATGATCAGGTCTATGAAAACCTGAGCATGGAGGCGCCGTCACCCGACCTGGTGATCTATCTGCAGGCGCCTGTTGAGGTTTTGCTGCGGCGCATCATGAAGCGTGCGAGGCCTGAAGAGATGGGTATAGAACAGCGCTATCTGCAGCGGTTGTGTGACGCCTACACGGAATTTTTCTACTACTATGACAGCGCTCCACTGTTGATCATCAATGCGGCAGAGATCAACCCGGTGGAAAACGACGAGGATTTTCAACTCCTGCTGGAACATATCTGCGTGGAGGATGCAGCAGGAAGACGCTATCTCAACCCTGCGCCACTGCTCTTCTGATGTCTGCAGCGTGTTAGACTTTCACTCCGATACGAACTCAATCATCATCTCCCGCAATGCCAGATCATAAAATCACTGTTAAACAGCTGCTGCAGATGAAACAGGCAGGCCAGAAAATCAGTTGCCTGACCAGTTACGATGCAACCTTTACCCGCCTCATTGAAGCAGCTGGGGTCGAGGTTTTGCTGGTGGGTGACTCTCTTGGCATGGTGCTCCAGGGCCATGAGAGCACGCTGCCGGTTACCGTCGATGAGATGATCTACCACACCCTGAGTGTATCCCGGGCCCGTCAGCGCGCATTGCTGGTGGCGGATATGCCCTTCATGAGCTACCGAACACCGGCGCTCGCCCTGGAATCAGCCGGACGTCTGATGAAAGAGGGTGGGGCGCATATGGTCAAGCTGGAAGGCGGCCAAAGCCAGTTGGAGTCGGTCAGACAATTATCTTCGCAGGGAATTCCTGTCTGCGGGCACCTCGGGCTGCAGCCTCAGTCTGTGCATAAGCTTGGCGGCTACCGGGTGCAGGGACGTGAAACCACAGTAGCGGGGTCGATTCAACGGGATGCGCTCGCCTTGCAGGAAGCGGGGGCCGACCTCCTGGTGCTCGAGTGTGTGCCGTCAAGCCTGGCCGCAGAGGTCACCCGGGCTGTTTCCATCCCTGTGATAGGGATAGGCGCAGGTGCGGCGACGGATGGCCAGGTCCTGGTTATTTACGACATGCTGGGTATGAATCCCCATCCGCCGCGTTTCGTGAAAAACTTCCTGCGCGAAAGTGGCGATATCCAGCAGGCGCTGGAGAGCTATGTACGGGAAGTGCGTGATGGCGTTTTTCCAGCCAAAGAGCAGAGTTTTCAGTGACCAAATAAAATGATCGAGATCTCAAAGCTGCATGCATTACGCTCTCAATTGAAACACTGGAGAGGTTCCGGCGAAACCCTGGGGCTGGTTCCAACCATGGGAAATCTGCACGAGGGGCATCTTGAGTTGGTCAGGCTGGCGAAACAGCGGGCTGACAGATGCGTGGTCAGCATTTTCGTCAATCCCATGCAATTCGGAGTGGGAGAGGATTTCGGCAGTTATCCAAGGACCTATGCGGAAGACCGGCGGAAGTTGCTGGAGGTCGGTGCGGACCTGCTGTTCGCTCCCGGGGTTGAGGACGTCTATCCAAAGGGCGACAGGGAGCAGACCCGGGTCGAGGTGCCCGGCCTGTCGGATATCCTCTGTGGCGCCAGCCGTCCGGGCCATTTTGTGGGTGTGGCGACTGTTGTTTGTAAGTTATTCAATATGATACAGCCTGATCTTGCTGTTTTTGGTGAAAAAGATTTCCAGCAGCTAATGGTCATCCGCCAGATGGTGTCCGATCTCTGCATACCCTTAGATGTGATCGGCGCAGCAACGTTCAGGGAGCCGGACGGGTTGGCGAAAAGCTCAAGGAATAGTTATCTAAATAATGAAGAACGAATTGTAGCTAACTGTTTATACAGAACTATATTGAATGTTTCTACTGCTATTCAGGGAGGATCAAGCGACTATCAGGCGTTACAACAGAGCGCCGTGGCGGAATTGGAGGAGGCAGGCTTTCGAGCCGATTACTTTACCATTCGTCGCGCTGCCGATCTTGCGATGCCTGGCGCGAATGATCGTGAACTGGTTATTTTGGGTGCGGCATGGCTGGGACGGACCAGGCTGATCGATAACCTGCGAGTAACCCGGGAAATCCTAGATTGATAGGACTCGAAAGATTTAGCATAATCGACAGTCCATTTTCTGAAAGGCCTGCTTGCAATGCAGTTGACGGTTCTTAAGTGCAAATTACATCGGGCGTGCGTCACCCATTCCGAGTTGGATTATGAAGGGTCCTGCGCCATTGATAGCGATCTGCTGGAACTTGCAGGTATCCGTGAGTATGAACAGATCCAGATCTACAATGTCGCCAATGGTGAACGATTCACCACCTATGCGATTAAAGCGGATGCGGGATCCAGGGTGATTTCTGTGAATGGTGCGGCGGCGCATAAGGCTGCGCCAGGGGATCGGGTGATCATCTGCGCCTATGCAGTGCTGGATGAGCGGGAAATGGAGTTGTTTAAGCCAACCCTGGTCTATTTGGATGAGCAGAATCAAGTCACCAGAACAGGCGACTTCATTCCTATTCAAGCTGCCTGAGCCTTGCCGGGCGAAATCAGACTCTTACCTGCGCGGCTGAAAATAAAGGTTTCAGGCCATTAAGCAGTTCACCGCAGATTCATAAAGTGCCGCATACTGTCTCGCGCTGGCCTCCCAGCTGAAGTCCTGCCGCATACCTGTGGTGGCAAGGATCTGCCAGGCTATGTCTGGTCGATGGTAGAATTCGATTGCCCGCTCCACCGCCTGCCAGAGGCTCTCCCCATCGGCCTGGTCGAACATGAAACCGGTAGCGGAGCCTTTTGCGAGGCTGGCCGCTCCGACATCGATCACCGTATCAGCCAGACCTCCGGTATTCCTGACGATGGGTACTGTTCCATAGCGCAGGCTGTACATCTGATTCAGTCCGCAGGGCTCAAATCTTGAAGGCATGAGGAAACAGTCAGCACCGGCTTCAATACGATGCGCCAGCGCCTCATCGTAGCCAATCCGCACGCCTACCCGGCTATCGTACTTATTGCTCAGCTTTACTAGCGCGCGTTCAAGATCGGCGTTGCCTGATCCGAGAAACACAATCTGGGCGCCGGAATCGATAATCCCGGGCAGCACCTGCAAGATCAGGTCGACCCCTTTCTGATCCACCAGTCGGCCGATATAGCCAAAAAGCTGGATCTGTTTGTTCTCGGGCAGTCCAAATTCACTCTGCAGGGCCAGTTTATTGGCTGTCTTCGAGGTGAATTTATCGGCAGTGTAGGAGGATCTGATATGCGGATCCTTTTCCGGATTCCAAACCTGGTAGTCGATGCCGTTCAGAATACCGCAGAAATTGTCGCTCCGATAATTCAACAGACCCTCAAGGCCATACCCGTAAGTGGGGGTCTTGACCTCGTCAGCATAGGTGGGGCTGACTGTGTTGACCTGGTCAGAGAAGGCTATGCCTCCCTTGATAAATGAGAACTGGCCATAGAATTCAAGCCCCTCCAGACCCCAGAGCTGGTTAGGAAGTTGCAGGCGTCTAAATTCTTCAGCGTCAAACAGGCCTTGATAAGCCAGGTTGTGAATCGTGAAAACCGTGGCGGGTCGATCTGGCGTATTGTGAAGCAGTGGGGCAATCAGACCTGTTTGCCAGTCATTGGCATGGATCAGGTCCGGTTTCCAATCCAGTCCGCATTTGTTCATGGCGACATGTACCACCGCCCGGCAGAAGAGCCCGAAGCGGTCTGCATTGTCTGGCCAGTTGAAACCTTCCGGAGACAGATAGGGGTTGCCAGGACGATCGAACAACCGTGGGGCATCCACCAGATAGACTGGGATCTTGTGCGGTCCCGCAGTTCCGGCTAACAGGCGAACTCTTTGTTTATGGCCCGGCAGCTCCAGCTCGGCTACGGTGGTTAAATTGTCGCTGTTCTCGATGGCTACGGGATAGGCTGGTAGGATGAGCCGGCAATCATGACCCTGGGGGCGGAGTGCGATGGGCAGGCTCCCTGCGACGTCTGCCAAGCCGCCTGTTTTAATCAGTGGTGCTGCTTCACTGGCGCTTAAAAGGATCTTCATTATGATCAGGCAGTTAAATTTTTATTGTATCAGTATCCAGATTTCCCTAGAAAGTCCTTCGGGAACCGAGTGAAAAATGCAGAACTCCATATCCGGTTTCAAACGGCAGCCAGAAAGCCCGATTAAAATACCGCAACAATGCACGACTGGCCTAGTGAAGACTATTTTTCAGCCCGGATCACAACCGCTTATTCTATAGGATAATGACAAATTAGGGGCAATTTTCTTCTTCAAATACTTTTCGGGAGTTGATGAATCTCAAGCAAGCTGGGCAATTTGCTTGAACAGAACCCAACATCTACATAACATCACACCCCGAAGAATCCCTGGCAGTTGTTGCCTGAAATAAAGTGACGTTTTAAATATGACCGAAATTAACCAGACTGACGAATGGGCTGCACTGCAGGAGCATTGGACAGAGATCGAGCCGCTGCAGATGCGGGATCTGTTTCAGGAGAATCCATCCAGGGCTGAGCAGATGTTATTGCGCGCCTGCGGTATTCTTCTGGATTATTCGAAAAACCGGATTACGGCTCAATCACTCAATCTGTTGTTGGAACTGGCCCGGGTTGCAGATGTGGATGGCTGGCGGCGGCGTATGTTTTCCGGGGATCGCCTGAATATCACCGAAGACCGGGCTGTGTTGCATGTGGCATTGAGAAATCGCAGCAACAGACCTATCTGGTCCGATGGGGAAGATGTAATGCCGCTGGTCAATTCGGTATTGCAGAAGGTTGAGGGTTTCACTCACTCGGTTCGCTCTGGCGAGTGGCTGGGTTATACCGGGAAGGCGATTACAGATGTTGTGAATATTGGCATCGGAGGCTCGAATCTGGGGCCGCTGATGGTCTGTGAGGCCCTCAAGCACTATCAGGATCCGGGGTTGAGGGTGCACTTTGTATCGAATGTGGATGGCAGCCACGTGATCGAAACGCTGAAGACCCTGAGTCCTGAAACCACCCTGTTTATTGTCGCCTCCAAGACTTTTACCACCCAGGAGACGCTGACCAATGCCCTTACGGCAAGAGACTGGTTATTACAGACTTTAACGGATAAGGAAGCGGTAGCCCGGCATTTTGTTGCAGTTTCAACCAATGCTAAGAATGTGGCTGAATTCGGTATTGATACCGATAATATGTTTGGTTTTTGGGACTGGGTTGGAGGTCGATATTCGCTCTGGTCCGCGATTGGCCTGCCAATCGCCCTGGCGGTCGGCATGCAGCGTTTTTACCAGCTTCTGGATGGCGCTCACCAGATGGATGAGCATTTCCTACACGCCGATCTTTCCGAAAATATGCCGGTTATTCTAGCGTTGCTGGGGATCTGGTATGCCGATTTTGCCGATGCGGCGAGTCATGCGATTCTCCCCTATGATCAATATCTGCACTATCTGCCAGATTACCTGCAACAGGCGGATATGGAGAGCAACGGCAAGCGCGTGACCCGTTTCGGTCGTCCGGTAACCTATAAGACCGGGCCGATTATCTGGGGAACGGCGGGCACCGATGGCCAGCATGCGTTCTATCAATTGATTCATCAGGGCACACAGATGATTCCCTGCGACTTTATCGCGCCGGTAAACAGTCACAACGAATCGGGAGATCACCACTATAAGCTGCTCGCCAACTGTCTGGCTCAGACTGAGGCGCTGATGAAGGGCAAGACCCGTGCAGAGGCCCGGGAGGAGATGGAGCAGAGCGGCATGCAGGCGGAACAGATCGTTGATCTGCTGCCGCACAAAATTTTTCCGGGAAACCGGCCGACCAATACCCTGTTGATCGATAAGATAACGCCGGAAAGACTGGGCTCGTTAATTGCGTTGTATGAGCACAAGATCTTTGTGCAGGGTGTGATCTGGCGCATCAACTCATTTGATCAATGGGGGGTCGAACTGGGTAAACAACTGGCGGGGGTGATTCTTCCGGAACTCATGGACGAGGATAAAAATGCGCAACATGACGCCTCAACCAGCATGCTGATCAATTATTTCAGGCGGCACAGAGAGTAGCCTTCTGCACTGCCGGCAGAGGCATTCAGTTTTCCACTTTACCTTCAGCGGATTGCAGCGCAGTACTGTCCGTTGTGATGGATCTTTTCAGCACGACTCCGCCGAGTGGCGGGAGGGTCAGTTCAGCTGAATAGTCGCGTCCCATCCAGCTGCTTGTTTCAGCGGTGATGAGGCCGTTGTTGCCCATGTTGCTGCCACCGTAGAAAGTGGAATCCGAATTCATGATCTCCAGATAGTTGCCTGGCTGGTTGAGACCGATTCGGTAATTTTCCCTGGGCACCGGGGTGAAATTAATAATCACGATCAACTCATTGCCCCGGGCGTCTTTACGCAGATAGCTGAGTACGGACTGGGAGCTGTCATGCGAGTCGATCCACTCAAAGCCCCGTTCATCAAAATCGATTTCATGCAGGGGTTTCTCTGCCAGATAGAGTTTGTTGAGATCCTTAATCAAGGTTTTTACACCCTGGTGGGGGGGCAGGTCCTGCAGGGACCATTCAAGTTCCAGATCTTCATTCCACTCTTTGTTCTGGGCAAATTCACAACCCATGAAGAGGATTTTCTTACCGGGGTAGGTGAACATATAGGTGTAGAGGAGGCGAAGATTGGCGAATTTCTGCCATTGGTCCCCCGGCATTTTGCCTATCATCGAGCCCTTGCCGTGTACGACTTCATCATGAGAAAAAGGCAGCACGAAGTTTTCTGTGAAGGCGTAGAGTACGCTGAATGTCAGCAGGTCGTGATGATAATGACGATAGACCGGATCCTTTGACATGTAGGAAAGGGTGTCGTGCATCCAACCCATGTTCCATTTCATGCTGAAGCCGAGTCCGCCGAGCCAGGTGGGTCGCGAAACCTGGGGCCAGGAAGTCGACTCTTCCGCAATCATCAGGGTACCGGGGTGCAATTCATGGGTGACGACGTTGAGCTCGCGCAAAAAATCAACCGCTTCGAGGTTTTCTCTTCCACCGTATCGATTGGGGAGCCAGTCCCCGGGTTCGCGTGAGTAATCGAGGTACAGCATGGAGGCTACCGCATCGACCCGAAGTCCATCCAGGTGAAACTCTTCAAGCCAGTACACTGCGCTGGAAATCAGGAAATTGCGGACTTCGTTGCGACCGAAATTAAAGATCAAGGTGCCCCAGTCACGATGTTCTCCACGGCGTGGATCGGCATGCTCGTAGAGCGCCGAGCCGTCGAAATAGGCCAGGGCATGCCGATCCCGGGGAAAGTGGGCCGGGACCCAGTCGAGGAGTATGCCGATCCCCTTGCCATGTAGATAATCCACCAGGTAGCGGAAGTCATCCGGAGTGCCGAAGCGGCTGGTGGGGGCAAAATAACCCGTTGTCTGATAACCCCAGGAGCCATCGAGGGGATGCTCGGTGATGGGCAGCAGTTCGATATGGGTGAAGCCTGTCGCTAGCACGTGATCATAGAGCCGGTGGGCAATGTCCCGGTAATTGAGAAAATTTCCTGCTGCATCCCTCTGCCAGGATCCAAGATGGACCTCATAAATTGACATGGGCGCGGTTTGCCAGTTGCTGTTTCTGCGCCGCTTGATCCACGCCTCGTCCTGCCATGTGAAGTTGTGGTCTGCGACGGCAATGCAGGCTGTTTCAGGCCGCATCTGGAAATGGTTGCCATAGGGATCAGTCCGCAGCGAGATGTCGCCCGCGTTAGAGCGTATTTCAAATTTATACAGTGTGCCGGCGCCCAGGCCGGGCAGGAACAACTCCCAGATTCCAGTGCCGCCCCTGACCCGCATTGGGTAGCAGCGTCCATCCCACTGATTGAAGTCGCCCACCACTGAGACGCGAGCGGCATTCGGCGCCCAGACTGCAAACAACAATCCCTCAACGCCATCGGCCTGATGCAGGTGGGCGCCAAGGAATCGGTAGGCATGACGATGTCTGCCTTCTCCGAAAAGATGGAGATCAAATTCAGGTAACTGCGGTGGAAAGCAGTAGGGGTCGTGCTGTTGGTGCTGCTGCCCCGACTCGTCCTGCCACTCGAGGCGGTAACGATCAGAGACCGCGTCAAGCGGAAATCTGCCTTGAAAAAGATCTGTTCCCTCAATGCGTTGCAGGTCCAGATTGGTCCCGGCCAGGGAAACCGATTTAGCTCTGGGCAATAAAGCGTGTATCACAGCTGTTTTGCCATCGGGGTGACGTCCCAGCACCTCAAACGGGTCGTGGTGACGCGCTTCGATGATGCGCCGTAACGATTCCGGGAGATTGAGTTTATTTACCTGTTTCATGTCAATAAATCCTGCTTCTTAGGCTACGCCTCGAAGGTGACATGATGGTAACATATCCGGAGCTTAAAGGCGTTTAAAGCGTTAGTACTCAAAGCTGATCATCCTGGCTTGCTGGAGTATTAAATTCATCTGGGGATCAAGAGAGGAAGAAGTATCATGTCCGAGCAGAATCCACGTTTTGTCAGCCGCATAACGCGTAATACTCTGGCGCTAATCCTGGCGGGAGGTCGTGGATCGCGCCTCATGCACATGACCAAATGGCGATCCAAGCCCGCCGTGCCGTTTGGCGGAAAATTCCGCATTGTCGATTTCCCGCTTTCCAACTGCATCAACTCAGGCATCCGGCGCGTCGGGGTTCTGACTCAATACAAGGCGCACTCTCTGATCCTGCACATCCAGCGCGGCTGGGGATTCCTGAGGGGTGAATTCGGCGAATTTGTTGAATTGCTGCCGGCGCAGCAGCGCATTGAAAGCAGCTGGTATGAAGGTACTGCGGACGCCGTCTATCAGAATCTGGATATCCTGCGCAATCACAATCCGGATTATGTCCTGATTCTGGCGGGTGATCATATCTATAAGATGGACTATGGCACCATGGTTGCCGAGCATGTGGAATCCGGCGCCGATATGACGGTAGGCTGCCTTACGGTGGACCTGGAGATGGCCAAGGGATTTGGTGTCATGAGTGTCAATGAGTCGAATCAAGTGACTGGGTTTGTCGAAAAGCCGGAAAATCCGGACCCGATGCCAGGGCGTGATGACGTGGCGCTTGCCTCCATGGGGATCTATGTATTCAACAGGAAGTTTCTCTTCGAACAGTTGATCCGGGATGCAGATACGCCAAATTCCTCCCATGATTTTGGTAAAGACATCATACCCAACGTGATAAAGAACTACCGGGTTATCGCCTATCCATTCACCGATACCACCAGTGGCAAGCAGGCCTATTGGCGCGATGTCGGTACAGTGGACGCCTTTTGGGCCGCCAATTTAGAGCTGATAGGCGTCACCCCGCCCTTGAATCTGTATGACAGAAGTTGGCCCATCTGGACCTATCAGGAACAGTTGCCTCCCGCTAAATTTGTTTTTGATGATGAAGACCGCAGGGGCATGGCGGTAGATTCGATGGTCTCCGGGGGGTGCGTTATCTCAGGCTCTGTGGTGAAGAATTCATTGTTATTTTCGAATGTCAGAGTCAACTCTTATAGTAGAGTAGACGATTCAGTGATACTGCCGGACGTCAATATCGGGCGTGATTGCAGAATCCGCCGGGCCGTAATTGACCGTGGTTGTGAAATTCCCGAAGGAACGGTGATTGGTGAAGATGCTGCAGCCGATGCAGAGCGTTTCCATGTGAGCGAAGGAGGAATTGTCCTGGTGACCCCAGATATGTTGGGTCAGGTTCTGCACTATGTCAGATAATCCAAAGCGATTAAAAATCGTTTTCTGTTGGCATATGCACCAGCCCTATTACAAAGGGCCAGAGAAAAGCAATTACTACCTGCCATGGGTTTATCTGCATGGCATAAAAGACTATTCGGATATGGCCTCACACCTGGAAAACAATCCAGGCGCCAAGGCTGTGGTTAACTTTGCGCCTGTTCTACTGGAACAGATCGATGATTACGCAACTCAAATCAAGCAGTGGCTGGATAAGGGCAGTCTGATCCGTGATCCCCTCCTCGCCGCCCTGGCCGGCCCTGGGTTACCGGTCGATGCCCAGTCCCGCAAGGTATTGATTTCATCCTGTTTGCGTGCAAATGAGCAACACCTTATCAACCGCTTCGAGTATTACTCGGAGCTGGCGGAACTGGGTAGACGGGTTTTAGAACAGGAAGAGATGGCACCATACCTGAATGATCAGTATCTCATCGATTTACTGGTCTGGTATCACCTGGCGTGGGTCGGGGAGTGCCTGCGCAGCAATAATATCCAGGTCCAATCGCTGCAGGCAAAGGCCCATGGATTTGATGTGGATGACCGCAGGCGGCTGGTGGTTATGATCGGGGAGATACTGGGCGGTTTGACGCAGCGTTATACCAAGCTGGCAGATCAGGGAAGTGTTGAGTTGTCTGTCACGCCGTACGCACATCCGATAATACCACTGCTGATCGATATGCATTCTGCTCGCGAGGCTATGCCGGATGTGGCTTTACCGAACCCGGATCGTTATCCGGGTGGTGAAGAGCGTTCGCGCTGGCATATACGTAAAGGCATCGAGGTTTTTGAAAAGCATTTTGGGTTTACCCCAAAGGGTTGCTGGCCTTCCGAGGGCGCTGTCAGTGAGCCAACTCTGAAGCTATTGGAGCAGGAAGGGTTTCGCTGGGCCGCCACTGGACAGCAGGTTTTAAGTAACAGCTTGATGGTCGATAGAGGTGGGGATCTGCCGAATAATTGGGTGCATACACCCTATCGAGTGCGTGAAGGTGAACTGGATATTTTTTTTCGTGATGATGGCCTCTCTGATCTCATTGGCTTTACCTATGGGGACTGGCATTCGGACGATGCGGTGGGAGACCTGATTTCACACCTGGAAAATATTGCAAACGCCTGTGAAGCCAATCCCGACGCCGTGGTATCCATAATAATGGATGGTGAAAATGCCTGGGAATACTATCCTCACAACGCCAGCTACTTTTTAAACACAATGTACAAGCGTCTGGTGGAGCACCCCGGCCTGGAACTGACTACCTTTTCAGAGATCCAGGATAACCAGGCCAATCCCACGCCAAGCCTTAATTCTCTTGTTGGGGGCAGTTGGGTTTATGGAACCTTCTCAACCTGGATCGGTGATCGGGACAAGAATCGAGCCTGGGAGATGTTATGTGATGCAAAGCTGGTCTATGATCGGGTGCTCATAGAAAAAGAACAATCTCCCGCAAAACTTGCGAAGTTGGAGCGGCAGTTGGCAATTTGTGAAGGTTCCGATTGGTTTTGGTGGTTTGGTGATTATAATCCCGGCGAAACGGTGCGCGATTTCGAAAAGCTATTCCGCCGCCAGCTTTCATACCTTTACGAATTGTTGGATGAGCCGGCGCCTGACTACCTGTCCAAAGTGTTTGCGGTGGGGAGTGGCGATCCCGGTCTGGGTGGAACCATGCGAAAGAACAAATAATTATATAGGCTGAAGTTACACGGCCTTACATACTTCCCGATAATTACAATACTTAAGGATGAACGAATGGACGAGACCGCTCATAAAAGCGGGTTGCATCAAGCTGAATTGTTAAGCCATCGTAGAGCAGGAATTCTGCTGCATATTTCATCCTTACCGGGTCCTGCTGCAGTGGGTGACCTGGGATGCAATGCATATCGTTTCGTAGATTTTCTTGAATCTGCGGGCATGACAGTCTGGCAGATACTGCCCGTTAATCCAACGCAAACCGATGGTTCACCTTATCAAAGCAGTTCGGTTCATGCAGGAAACCAGCGCTTTATAAGCCTCGAGCCTTTATTGGAAAAGGGTTGGCTTGAGGAGCCGCCTTTGGATGAAAGCACGCTCTCGGATTACGGGCGCAGCTTTGCCGTCAGCCTGGCGTGGGAAGGATTCAAGGAACATGCATCTGAGGAAGACAGAATAGATTTCGATGGTTTTTGTGCGACGCAGGGGCACTGGCTTGAGGACTATGCGCTGTTTCAGGCGCTCCACCTTGAACAGGGGAGTTGCTGGTGGGACTGGCTGCCGGCACTGAGGGACCGTGAACCACGGGCCTTGGCCATGGCCCGGTCAAGAGTCGCGGACCAGATTGCAACCATCAGATTCGAGCAATACCTCTTCTACATTCAATGGATGAAACTGAAAGCATACGCCAATGCAAAAGGTGTGTTGCTGTTTGGTGATGTGCCGATCTTTGTCGCGCATGACAGTGCGGAAGTTTGGTCACATCCCCATCTGTTTGATCTTCTGGAAAATGGACAGCCACGAGTTGTGGCTGGTGTGCCGCCGGATTATTTTTCGGAAACCGGGCAACGCTGGGGCAACCCCCTCTATCGTTGGGACAAAATGCGCGAGGATGGTTTCTCGTTCTGGATAGAGCGCATGAAGACTCAATCCACGCTTTTCGACTTTGTGCGCATCGATCATTTCCGGGGTTTTGAAGCTTACTGGGAGATTCCGGCATCTGAAAAAACAGCAATGAATGGGGTCTGGGTAAAGGCGCCGGGTGAGGAACTGTTCGACACCTTGTATGAGGCAATGCCTGATCTTACCCTGGTGGCGGAAGATCTGGGAATTATTACCCCTGAGGTCGACAATCTACGGCGTAACAACGGACTGCCAGGTATGAAGATCCTGCAGTTTGCCTTTTCCGGGGATGCGGAAAATCCCTATTTGCCTTTTCATCATACCCGAGACTCAGTCGTCTATACCGGCACCCATGATAACGACACCACACTGGGATGGTATAACTCGCTGGACAAGGGCACTCGATCCTATGTGAATGAGTATTTGGGACGTTCGATCGAGATCATGCCGTGGCCGCTGATCCGCACCGCTTTGGCGTCGCGCGCCAACATGGCGATTATTCCAATGCAGGATGTGCTCGGGCTGGGGGGAGAACACCGGATGAATAAACCGGGTACGACTGAAGGCAACTGGGATTGGCGTTTTTCCTGGGACTATTTGGAACCGGAACTCGCCGAGCGTTTGAGACGCCTGGTAAAGCTGTACGGCCGTTGATCGGATAAAAAAATACCGCTTCGAGGGTGACCCGAAGCGGCTTATACCAAAGGATGATGGAGGAGGTAAGTCATAAGAGGAGTGTGTCTTCTCTATGAACTTGGGATTATTTCATCACAGCACTCTCAACAGGTCATTGAGAATACGCAATCCTCGTCCCTTGGCTGACGGATCAATTCAATCATCATCTTTACTCAAGTCTTCCACGGATGACGAAGCATGGCTTTTTCCTGCCATAAAAAGTGCCGCCAATCCCAGACCGACTAATAAAATCAGTGAGATAGCAATAAGTACATAAAACATTTTTTCCCTCTTTCGAAACCAATGGAGATGTTGTGTTCAGGAATTCAAGCTTCCTGGGATGAGATGGAAGTCACATTATCGTAAATTTTCGTTCAACGCCTAAGCGGTGTTCACTGCTGACTGGATTCACTGATTATACTATTCATGGTCCAGTTTGAAGTTGTTTGGAACGGACGATGTCAATTAAATGCAAAGAGGAATATTACATGAATGGATTAATCCGCAGTATCATCCCGGCAGTTATTTGTTTTACTTTGGGATTAGGAGCAACGTCAGCAATTGCTGAAGGTCAATGTAAAGGGTTGAGCAAATCAGCCTGCTCGGCTGACAGTGCCTGTTCTTGGATAAAGAGTTATGTCACGAAAAACGGGAAGAAAGTAGATGCTTATTGTAGAGTCAAGGCGGGCAAGAAGCAGGCCGTTGATAAGAAATCTGAGAGCAACAGTCAAAGTAAAAAGGCGGATAAAGGCAAGGAGGCAGAAAAGAGTAAGAAGACTGAAAAAACTAAACAGCAAGTAAAGGAACAGAAAAAAAAGGAATCTAAAGAGATGGATAAACCATAAGCAAGACCAGATCCAACCAACCCAGTCAGTCTGGTGAGAAAAAACCGATCCTGCAAGCAGCAGGGTCGGTTTTTTTTACTGCTTAGTTCCTGTTCCTTGGTGAAGACTGGGGCTTGGTGTTGGTGTACAGAAGGCCATGTCGCACCAGCCATTTCTCGCCCTCCACCGAGACCAATACCACTGCGGGCAGTCCAAAACAGACAGCCAGCTCAGTTCCGGTTAATGGGCTGGTATGAAAGATCTCATTCAATACCGGCAGGTAGATCACTCCCAGTTGCAGGCCGACGGTAAGGAAGATGGCGCCGATCAGCGCCGGATTACTGAACAGTCCCTGGGAAAAGAGAGATTCCCGGGTGGAACGGATCACCAGCGCGTGCATCAGTTGTGAGAAGGTGAGTGTAGTGAAGACCAGGGTCTGCCAGTTGGGTGAACCGGTATGATAGGCCCAGGCCTGTCCGCCGAGGGACAGGATACCGATCAAAAGTCCGACCCAGATGATGTGTTGCCACATGCCGTGGGCAAAGATGCTTTCATCCATGGGACGGGGCGGGCGCTGCATGATGCCGCTTTCAGCCGGTTCCGCCGCCAATGCAAGTCCGGGCAGACCATCCGTGACCAGGTTGATCCAGAGAATCTGGATCGGCGCGAGGGGGATCGGCAGCCCAAGAAAGGGCGCCAAAAACAGCACCCAGATCTCACCGGAGTTGCTGGTCATGGTGTATTTTATGAACTTGCTGATATTGTCGAAGATCCGCCGCCCCTCCCTGATGGCATGCACGATGGTGGCGAAGTTATCATCGGTCAATACCATTGCCGCCGCTTCCCGAGCGACATCCGTGCCTTTTTCTCCCATGGCGACGCCAATATCCGCCCGTTTCAGGGCAGGCGCATCGTTGACCCCGTCTCCGGTCATCGCCACCACCTGTGCTTCGGATTGCAAGGCCTTGACGATCCTGATCTTCTGTTCCGGCGTCATGCGGGCATAGATGCGGTTGTCGAGCGCCCGTGCGCGCAGCTCGGCTTCATTAATCTGAGCGAGTTCGTCTCCGGTGATGACGTTTTCTCCATCCCGGCTGATACCCAGGCGCTGAGCAATAGCCTGGGCGGTGGCCGGATGGTCACCGGTGATCATCACCGGCGTGATGCCGGCGCTGTAACACTCCTGCACGGCATCCTGGACCTCGTCGCGAGGCGGATCGATCAGTCCCACCAGTCCCAGCAGGGTAAGCTCAGATTCGATCTCCTCTGCCGTGATCGATTCCGGAAGTCTTTCAAACTGCCGGCAGGCAACCGCCAGCACCCGATAGCCCTGTGCCGCCATGCGCTCAGCCTGCGCTGTAACCTCAGCGGTATGCAGCTGCTCCGGCCCGTTTGATCCCAGCAGGTCGGTACAACAGGCGAGCAATACCTCTGGCGCACCTTTCACGTAGGCGGTAACGCCATCCTCAGCCTGGTGCAGGGTGGACATCGCCTGGCGGCTGGAAGTAAAGGGGATTTCAGCAACCCGCGGAAGCCTTTCCTGCAATGCGAGCCCCTCCAGCCCGGCCTGCTGGGCGGCGTGATACAGGGCGGTTTCGGTGGGGTCTCCCTTGAGTGTGCCGTCTGCCTCCGGCTGGGTATCGTTGCACAGCGCCAGAGCCTGACCGAGATGCCGCCAAATGGGACTGGCAGTATCAGGCTCGAGCTTTGGTTGCGTGCCTTCAAAGGTCCAGATTTGGTCCAGGGTCATCTGGTTGCGGGTCAAGGTCCCGGTCTTATCTGAACAGATGTAGGTGACTGAACCGAGCGTTTCCACAGCGGGCAGGTTACGCATCAGGGCATGATGCCTGCTCATCTTGCGCACCCCCAGGGCGAGGGAGATGGTTACTACTGCAGGCAAGGCTTCCGGAATTGCCGCTACCGCCAGGCTGACTGCCGTCATGAACATCAACAGCATCGATTCCCCGCGCACGAGGCCGAAGACAAAGACCACCGCGGCTATCAGAAGTACGGCTATTGCCAGCCGCTTGCTGAAGCGTTCCAGACGTTTCTGCAGTGGGGTTTGCAGGGTTTCCTGATGGGCGAGGAGGGCGGCGATCCGCCCCAGCTCGGTCTGCATGCCGGTGCCGACTGTGAGGCCCAGCGCCCGCCCGCGGGTGACATGGGTACCTTTGAACGCCATGTTGCGCCGATCCATGAGCAGCAGATCCGGATCGGGCAGTGACTGCGGGTCCTTCTCCACGGTCTGGGATTCACCGGTGAGAGTGGATTCATCCAGCTGCAGATCCGCCGCTTCAATCAGGCGCAGGTCCGCCGGCACGATATTGCCTGCTTCCAGCAGGACCAGGTCTCCGGGAACCAGTTCTGCAGCAGACAAGGTCAGGAACGTATTGTTGCGCCGGACACTGGCTGACGGAGAGGTCATACTGCGCAGGGCGGAGAGCGCCTGCTCCGCACGGAACTCCTGCACTGTGCCGATGACTGCGTTCAATATCAGAATCACCAGAATGGCGATGGCGTCAACGATTTCACCCAACAGCCCGGCAATCACTGCGGCGGCAATCAGCACCAGGATCATCACATCCATGAACTGGTGCAGGAACAGGCTCAGCAAGGAGCGCTGGCGTCCTTCTTCAATGGCATTCGATCCGAACAGTTTGCGGCGTTTGACGACTTCACGATCATCCAGGCCATGTTCAGCATCGACCTGAAGAATTCGGCTGAGATCCGTGAGGGGGAGGCTGTGCCAGGGTTTTTCCGGTGGATGACCTTGGCTGAGATATGAGTCTGATGCTGGGTTCATGGCGGAGGACAATCAACCGGGTTCGCCTCATGACGGCTGACAAGAGTATACTCCTTTACCGGTAATGATAGTGTAACCATCCAACTAATAGGGACAGCAGAGTTGAAGACCCTGAGTCTGATTGCTCAGAAAGGCGGCACCGGTAAAACCACGCTGAGTATCCATTTGGCTGCGCAGGCGAGTCTGGCAGGGTGGTCAGTGTTGCTGGTGGATATAGATCCTCAGGCAAGCGCCACGGCCTGGTGGCGTCGCCGCGCTGCAGACCAACCCAGGCTGATTCAGAGTCAGGGTGCGGCATTGCCGGAATTGCTGGAGTCCGCCGCGCGTCAGGATTACGATCTGGTGATCATCGATACCGCACCCCACAGTTCACGCGAATCCCTCCAATGCGGCCAGCTGTCCGATCAGGTGCTGATTCCAACCCGCCCCGCGATTCTCGATCTGGATGCCATTGGGGCCTCCACCACGTTGGTGACTGATTTGGGGGTGCGCGCCAAGATCGTTTTGAATGCCTGTCCTCCGCCCAACCGCTACGGAGAACCACAGATTGTTGCCGAAGCGCGCCAGGCCCTCGGCATCTACGGCGTTCCCGTGTGTGATGTGGCAATCAGCCAGCGCGCGGCATTCAGCCATGCCCTGATCGACGGCCGGGCAGTGAGCGAGTTCGAGCCTAAGGGAAAGGCGGCATTGGAGCTGGACCGTCTGTGGAATTACTTGCAAGAGGAGATAGCCTTGTGAGCCGACGTCCGAAATTGAATCTGACGCCAGACCAGGAAGTCCGCAAACAACCCGCGTCAGGATTTCAGAAAAGCAAACCAAGAGGAGAGGAAACCATGCAGCAAGCCAGTCAAGCCCAGGCTAAACCCCATGTTGCCGGAGCGACAGCCACGGAGCCTCAGATCGAGTTGCCTGAGGTGGCGGGCTGGATGGACGGCAAAAAACTGCTCAAGGTGGCGCTGGTGGTCGCTGCTGCAGGGCTGTCTATCTATTTTCTTAAACGTCGATTTTACCCCTAGTCGTGAGACCGGTCACTGAGTGAGCGTTGTTGCAGCAGGTTCGGCCGTCTCCATGAGGTCGAGCAACGCTTGTTTGGCTGTCGCCCGGTCTGGCTGTTTCGTTGCAGACAGCCAGGCATGGGGTGGATTGTCGAGCGCCTCGTACCAATCCAGCTTGTTGTCTGATTCTGCTGCAGCCATCTGACGCGCAAGCAGCTGACTGATCTGATCTGCACTGTCCAGCAGCACCAGGTGTTTCCCCAGGCGTGTCTGCCAGCTTTTGACTTCACGGTTACTCAGGCAGGTGGGTTCCACCGGGCTGATGCGGCAACGGCTGTTGACCGGATCGATAACATGCTCCTGCATAATCTGTTCAGCGGGATCTTTTTTGTTTGCCGCTGAAATCACCATCATGCAGGTGGTTTTAGTACCCTGTTTTGTACACTGGTTTTCCAGGCTCAGCGGCAGCTGGATGCGGTAGGCGTAAGCCGAGAGATATTCATCTTCATTGAACCGGCACTCCTCCTCGGGCTGAGGATCGGGTTGCGTGCAACTGATCGCCGCCAGCATCAACTTTCTGAGTACAATCTGCACCTCATCCTGGAGCTCTTTGTAAAACTCAATGTCATCCTTACTCAGCTTTTTGTCCTTCGGACAGCCAGTGAGGGTGCAGAACTGTTCGGGGTTTTGCAGGACTTCATCCAACTCGGTATACAGGGTGTCGTAGTCACCCCAATAACCGGCGAGCTGATCCAGTTCGGCGGTGGCAACGAAAATCTCCTTCTCCGGCCAGTTCTCCAGCGCTGTGTAGGGCAGCAGTGAAACCCGGTAAAACTTCGGGGCGTCCTCCGCCTCGGCGGAAAGGGTGTCGAGCTTGTCCAGGAAGTCTTCTTTGGAGGCGGGGATCTTGTCCCGGCTGCCGCCGGTCTGGAAGAAGCTAAGGGACATCTGTTCCGATTTGAAATCACTGAAGGCCGAAGAGGTGGCCTTGCCGTTGACATCCACGCCCCAGCCGGAACCGGAGAAGGAGGCCGAGGCTTTTTGGCTCTCCTGACGCGAGTTGGTCTTGATGGAGATCACACCGGTGAGTTCCGCTCCGCCATACAGGGCCGATACAAAGGAGTCGCCACAGACATTGGTGAAGGCGTTGAGATCTTTACGCTGCGCCAGTTTCAGGGCCTGGGTGGTGAGGCGGATCGCCCCGCTGTCTGCGCGTAGCTCACCATTCTCATTGCTATCGCTGGCGCGGATATTCTCACCGATCGGTGCGGCATAACGGACCCCGTTATCCACCGAGGCGCGCATCACGAAGTTGGAGCTGTAGCCACTGACTTTGGTGTCTTTGGCGAAGCTGGCCTTGCCGCTGGCCTGATAGCCGATGGTCTTCACAGATGCCGCCGCAGAGAGTCCCATGCTCTTCATTACCTCGTAACTGTCGGAGACCTCGGAGACGGACAAGCGCTTGGTCTGCCCCTTGTCATTGGCAATACTGAACTCGATACAGACGGAGGGTTTCGGGACGCCCTGTTCTGAATCCCAGCCCCAACCCAGGTCCACTCCGGTATCTGGGTAATCCACGGTGGTGGAGGTCGCGTGCCGTTTGGCGACAGCCTGACTGGGCCGGTTGCCGCTGTTCCCGGCATCGGTCGTTTCTGACGAGCTGCTGTCGGTATTCGGTTGGCAGGCCGTCAACGACACTGCGATCAACAAGCTATACCAGATCGAATGAGATAAAGGTTTTACTCGGGCCGAGCCTGTTCTGGTTATCATGGCTGAAACTCCTGAATTTATTATTGTATTGAGCGTGATTAAGGAAACTCAGTTTGATGTGTAACTCTGACAAGATAGTTGGTGAATGACAAGCGTTTGTCGGTGCGGGTCACAAGGATTGACGAGGTACACTCGACAAGCGCCGTATATCCGCCGGGATGCGTAGAAGATCTTCCTCGCCATGCAAATAGTGATATTAGGCCCTGGTTACGGATAGCTGACGTGTTTCAACTCTTTTTCACAATGAATGAACAACACATACCAATGTAGTGAAGCCGCATCTACTTGGCGTGAAGATTATGTGTGATGCTATTTACTTATATGATGAACCAGAAGAATCATCATTTTGTATATATTGCCAAGCCTTGCTGCCTTATCGATTTTGTCGCTATTTGAATCCATCTCTACGATGTCTTTCAACTGCTTAATTTTTCTGTAGAGATTGTCGACAATCAATTCAGTCGACCAGCCGACGTATTTTTGAAATTGCGGGACATCCCTGGTGGTTGATTTCGACAGAGCAGCCCGCTTCAGCGCATTGAAGTTGAAATTATCCGCTACCGCCGAGTCATAGTTTATTCTTTCCAGCTTGAGAATTACTTTATCAATGGGAAATCCCTTCATCTGCCATAGATAGATAACGTCAATATTGTTTTGCAGTTCCAGTAACAGTTTTCTTTTATGTCCTTTTGCAGATTTGAGGGCCGCATGAATTCTAGCGCCAAGCTTCTCAGCCAAACCCGCAACGTTAAATGCAGTCGCAAAATCCATTCAATAGCTCCTCACTAGCCAAGTATCGCCGGTATGCCGTAAAGCAGGGAACCCAAGAGAAATACCGCAAAAAACACGACGGAACCCCAATGCTTGAGTTTGAAGAATATCGGCTGCAGTATCGCCCGAAAAAGCCAAAACAGGGCGATGAGCAGCAACAGGCTGTGTCCCAGAGGCGTCTCCAATAATTCCCGGGTATGCAGCAGCGAAATGGCGCCGAACATGACAAATACGAAGGTCAGGCTCAGATTGACGACCTGCATGATCGCTCTGTTCAAGAAGGATAATGAGCGTAGATCTGTGTCCCAATCGAACAGCCGCCAGAACAATAGATGGAAGATGACGAAGCCCAGAGAATAGATCCCTCCTGCTTTAACCAGAATTTCCATTCAAAGATTCCTGTTGATTTTTCTTCTCTACAGTTTCACCGCCGCAGATTGGCTTGCATGCCAGCCCTCTCGAGAAAAGAGTGGGTCTTGAGCCAATCAGTCATAGCGGGAGCGGAACGGCAACCCAAGGTCATCACAGATGGGTGCCTCGTGGAGCGCGACATTCTCGTTCTCGATAATCAGCTGTGAGATCTTTTCACCGGTCTTGGTCCTGGTGAGTTCACTGGGATAGTCGGTCTTCTTCTGCCCCATCGCCTCTTTGTACTTCTGTTCAAATGCCACCGGTGCTTCGATGTATTGCTTGGCGTGACCCAGTTCGTGCATCAGGCTGACACCCAGTGGGATATCGGTGTCCTTGATCTTCATCTGGCTCTTTACATTGACGACAGCGATGCCGCCATCGAACGGCGCGCCTCCCGAGAACACGAAGGGTGGGATGTACATCGAGTCGAAGTTTTCGTCGATCAGCAGCACGCCGACCGACATGGGTGACTTTTCCAGGGACGCCAGCAGACCCTGGGCAGTCGGGCTCGCAATGACCTGCTGCTTGTATACGGAATAGGCGTTACGGCTGTTGGAAATGGGGGCTTGCAGCCCTTCGATACTCCCTTCGATGACGCTGATGGACATGGTCTTCTCCTTTGGTGGGTAGGATTATTGTGTTTTATTTGAACCGGCAATATGTTGTTTGAAGTAGCCGCGAAGCTCTGACAGGGTCTGAGTGAAGTGGTCTCTGTGCCAACGATTTGATCCGACGATATCGCGGGTACGATCGCGCAGCTCGTCTTCCGAGATATGCGGGTCGTTTCTGAGTTCCACGAGATTCTCCTTGCCCACCAGAAACTGCTCGAAATCGTCGAACACCCCTTTGAGTCGCTGATAGTGCTCATCCTCGATGAAAAGCGAGCTTTTTTCCAGCCAGAAGCGGGTCTTGTTCAACTGGTCGGAGAAGCGCGAGACATTGTCGGGGGTAGCGCGTATCCACAGATCGTCCGTGGTCAGCTTCAGTTCGCACAGCGAACCCCACAGTTCCCGGTAGATGTCGAACTGGTTCTCCGAGTAACGCAACAGCACTGCCTTGAGCCCGTCGAAATGCACCTCATACTGCTTCTTGATCAGTTCGATCTCCTCCTGATACCGCTTCTTGTCCTGCTCGAGGATACGGCCTGCCCACACCTTGCCCAGCCAGTTGGACAGGCCCGCTATCAGGACGGCGCTGCCGCCGACGGAACCGAAAATGGTTAAGGCAATCTCGTTCATGGATATTACTCAGTGTTTGTATGAATCTCTCTTGTAAGCCGTACTGATTTTGTCATTGTCATGCTGATTTGGTTAGGTTTTATCTCTTTCTACCCAGTAGTCTGGCTTCCGGTGTTGGTGTGCTACCGCGATGACAAGAATGTGATTTTCTTCCACGGAGTACATCAATTTGTATGGAAACTTATGAAGGAGGCATTTCCTTACATCACCACGTTCTATGGACCATGCTTGTGGATACGTGGCAATGCGTAATGCAGCCTTCCTGACTTCCTCCTTGAATCGGTTACCAAGTCCTGAATATTCGAGTTCGTAGTAGCGGACAGCATCTTCCAACTCTAGCCGTGCAAGCCGGGTGAATATGATGCGCATCATTCTTCCTTGAATATATCCTCCATTGGGATTCCTTCCAATTTTCCTTCGCGATATGCTTTGAGTCTTCTTTCCGCTTCTTCAGCCCATATTTCATCCAGCTTTTTGTCTGGTTCGTCTAAGCTTTTTAGCAGGCCCTCAACCAAAGTGAAACGTTCCTCTGGTTTGAGTTTCATCGCTTCATCTAATAACTCTTTTGTACTCATTTTGTCATACCACCCTATTTCATCATATCAATGATATTTTACTCTGCTTGCCTAATGCCCACATAAGAGGAGTGAGTCGCCATGCGTCGCAGCGAACGTCTTGATGTGATTTTATGTTTCATTGAGTGACTCGACGATTTTAAATGCGTCAGTAATGGTTGGCGCATAGAGCTTAGCGACACAACAAGACTCCTTTTGTGCCGCATGCGCCTTTACCAGGCCGAGGATTTCATTGAGCGACATCGAATTCCCATTGGCCTGTGGTTTTACATGGTTGTTGCTGCGTACCGTCAAAGTATACATGTCGCCTGATGAGTCTATGAGACAGTCGCCTTCGTCATAATCAAAATCGTGTAAATCTGCATCATTATCCCACTGAGATTGGTTACTGACGTAAATCAATTCCGCGTCATCTGAATGCTTAATGATGCCAGGCCAATTCATCGATGAACTTCTCCTGAAACATAACGTGCAGTTTGAAGGGTAAGGAGACAGCAAGCGTAAGCGAGACTTCCGTATGAAATTGCATGGTTATGTGGTTCTTGCTTTAAGTGGGAAACGCTCTGGATGCTCAATTATTTCTTCTGTTAAATCAATATCGAGATCAGGCCAATAAAAGTTGCCCGGTGATTGCTCTTCAACGTTAATAATCGATTTAACGATCTGATCTTTGAACCAGGGAAAATCATCATAAGACATAAATAGCTCTTTATCATGCGCCAGGAGCCAAACACCATGGTTGGAAATATTGGTAACCTCAACGGCTGAAATGTCGTTGCCATGCGCTAATGAGCTCATTGTAATGAACCTCGATCAGGGATTCGACCTGCTTCAGGTGCTGATTGATTATGCTTTGATGAGCTTGTCATATTCAGCATGGCCGCCAATCCAGAACCAAAGCAAACCATCTTCGACTTCTACTCCCAATGCCCGGTAACGAATCCCAATCCGAACCGACCAATAACGCCCCGCTTTCTTGAAGTGAAGCGATGGATGTTTAGGGTTCTCCTTAAGGACTTCATAATTTCGATCTGCCAATCGCTGTACAGAGGTCGGTAGCGTTTCATAAGCCGACCAAAACGAAGGGCTGGCAAAATGAATCATATTTTTTTCGATTTTCCAGCCTTATGGGCTGCAATCGCTGCATCTGCTATTGAGTCAAGCTTACCAGTTGCAGCATCCTTCTCGATTTGTTCATCCCATGCATCGGAATCGAATTTTTCGTACCAAGCTCGGAATTGCCTAAGCTGACCCCGTGACAGTTCAGTAATTGCTTTTTCAATGTCTTTTACTGTTCTTGCCATAATTCATGACTCCAATTTCTTTCTTGCCATAACGCCCCGCTTCGCCGAAAAAATAAAGTGGAGCGCAGAGCAACCTTATTTTGTCCAAGTGAAAGTTAGGGATTTTTAGTTGAATATTGCCCCAGATTTTGCATTTAAATAGATTCGGTTGCTTTTACGTATACCACCGCAATATGTAAAGAACACTGGTTTGGGTTTATGGTTGGAAGATCTCATCCACCCACCCATTTCCTGAAAATCAGCCAGCGTGCACTTTCCTTCGTTAATTAGCCTTTGTGATGCATCAATAAATACCTGCCTATAATTCGAGAAATTATCTGATGATCTAATTGCTAACTCAACTCGGGATGTTTTTTGATTTGTGAGAGGCTGTATCTTTATAGGCTTACTATCTAGTGTCCGTCCATAAACGCTAACCCATTGAAATGAGATGGAAAATCACGAACAAAGTGAGTGAAAACTCCGGTGAGATCAGGCATACTTTTAATTCAAGCGACTGATTTAAAAGAAAAACCTCAAAACACCGGAGCCGACCATGCGAGAAAAACGCACCGTCCAGCGCAGTATATTTGAACAGTACGCCGAACACGAGATCGGACGCGAATTGAAAGCGATGTCGGATTGGTTGGATACGCAACTCGACCTGCTCGATTGGGTGTCAGCCGATGTCAAGCAACGCCATGTCGAAGAGACCGGGAGAAAGGGATTAACCATTGAATCCGTTCTCCGCTGTGCGATCCTGAAACAGTATCGACAGTTGAGTTACGAGGACTTGGTATTTTGTTTAATGGACTCTTGCAGTTGTCAAAGCTTCGCCCGTTTGACGCAGGGTTGGTTTCCCAAGAAGTCCGTATTACAAAGCTGTATCAGTGCGATTTCGGATGTCACCTGGGAAGAAATTAACCAGCGTTTATTGCAGAGTGCGCATAAAGCCAAGGTGGAAAAGGGCGACATGCTACGCATCGACAGTACCGTGACCGACGCACCGATCCATGCACCGAGTGACAGTACGCTGTTATGGGACAGTGTTCGGGTGCTGGTGCGGTTGCTTAAGCAGGCAGAGGAGCTGGCGGACGGTGTGACGGTAATCGAATACCGGAATCATCAACGGCTGGCCAAGAAAAGAATGCGAGCGATTCAGTATACGCGGGGTCAAGAGAAAAAGCGGCGACTGTATCGAGATCTCATCGATGCCACGCAAAAAAGCCTGAGCTATATCGAAGCGGCCAACATCAGTATGTTGGCTGTTTCGCCCCTTGAGCCGATGGCTGTTGAGATGTGGCGACTCCAAGTGGAGCATTATAAGCCACTGATAGCGCGTGTGATTGATCAAACAGAACGTCGCGTATTACAAGGAGAGAAAGTACCGGCAACGGAAAAGATCGTCAGTATTTTCGAAGAACATACCGACATCATCGTCAAGGGCAGTCGTGACATCCAGTATGGACACAAACTCAACCTGAGTACCGGCCGCAGTGGTTTAATCCTGGATGTGGTAATCGAAGCAGGTAATCCAGCAGACACAGAACGTCTTCTACCGATGCTGGAGCGGCATATCGACAGCTATGCTAAACCGCCTCGTCAGATGGCGGCGGATGGTGGCTATGCTAGTACGGAGAATTTACACGAGGCCAAGGCATTGCAAGTTGAAGATGTGGTCTTCCATAAGAAACGTGGACTGAAAGTAGAGGAGATGGCGAAGAGCCCTTGGGTGTATCGTAAGCTCCGTAACTTCAGAGCGGGTATTGAGGCGGGCATTTCTTGCATGAAGCGGGCGTATGGGCTGGGTCGTTGTACCTGGAAGGGATTGAAACATTTCAAGGCCTATGTCTGGTCATCGGTGGTGGCACACAATCTGGCCTTGTTTGGGCGCTTGATATCCACGTAAACACGACTGCGGAAATAGCGTCGTAAACGGAGGCCCTTAGCATTGACATGCAAACGAACAGGGAACTAAACGATTATTCTGTGTGGGATAGCTGTTGCCTTGGCCATAAGGATGATTGTCACGCTGACACAGAAAATTTACAGTGCGGCTAAATTATCGATCCATTGAAAATACGTCGTTTATGGACGGGCACTATCTAGATCCTCCATTAACACCCATCTCGCAACCATGCCATTCATTCCTTCAACTGAGCCATTATAATATTTAGAAATTCTCCCCCACTCGTTATTTACTTCAAGAACATCCACCTTCTGCCTTTCATAGAGTGTATTTGTTATTCGCGAATCATTATCTGGCGCAAGCCTTACATCGAGAGTCTCCGAAGTCACATAGTATGAGCCAGACAACTTGTTTTCGGAAACAGATGATTTCAAATTAGTACTTTGATTAGCTAATTTTCTATAGCATTCCAACTCACGTACTGTTGATGTTGCTTTGCACGATTTACCGGACAATTTAAGCCCTTTAAAACAATTAATGCGGCTTTCATCATCTGGTTGTGCTTCGCATACTGCTACATCGAACTTATCAATGGCATAAACATGTAAAGTGAAGAATATAGATGCAATAAATGTAATACGCTTCATAAGATTACGTCCTGATTTTGTATGCCTGCAGTGAGTCGACGTCACTTCGACGTATATCCCGCAGGTCCTTTTTTCCGGGTAAGAATAGATGATAGCCCATGATATAAATCCATGGATAGGTGGCCCATGTGGAAATGCAAATAATGGAGTTTGGCGAGTGTTTCCCCCTCCTGGCCTCCCCCGGAGGGGGAGGGATGCGGTGCTCCGATATGGGAGCGGATTAGAGAGCGTGTGTCGAGCTGAGGATGCGCGGCCAGCGGTCGTGGACCGCATCCTCCATTTCCGGGGTGATGGTGACCACGTAGATGCGCCGTTCGTGATCCCAGTGGGCGACCAGGCCCTGAATCCATTTGCCGGGGGTGACATCGAACCAGTGGCTGTTGCCTTCGATGTCTTTCTCCATGAACTGGGAGATGCTGATCTTCACCGGGGTCGGCATCCATTTATCCCAGCGCCCGGCATAGATGGAATCGAGCCGCGCCCAGCCCCCCAGGGGCAGATGGCCGGCCTGCTGCTTGCGCCGGCCCCAGGGCAGCAGTTCCACGCCGCCGTGCTTCATCTTCACCGGCAGGCAGGCCTTGGGGTTGGGGAAGTAGGTCCTGACCTCCTGGCCGTCGATCATGTAATAGACACCGCCGCACATTTGATGACTCGCTTCGCTTTTATTTCTATTAACTGGAGGGGAAATGTTGACCTGTCTTACCCCCCTCCTATCCTCCCCCCGCAGGGGGAGGGACGCTTCAACTGAACTTTATGCCTGATCATCGTTGCAAGATGGTTTCACGATGGCCAAAGGGCTTCCAGGCCGGTGCGATGACGTTGGGCATGCGCGAGCGGGCGAGCAGGCGGGTCGGCGCCAGGGTGAATTCGCCGTAGCGCCGGTTGATTGAGTCCATGGCCTGGTTGAGCCGGTCCCGGCGCGTGTGCTGCGGTTCCAGAAAGTCCATCTGATAACCGGCGGGTTCCGGGTCCAGAGCGGTGATCTGTACCTGATGGCAGCCCTGGCCGCTCCAGATGTGCTGCATGTAGTGGTTGCACAGGCGCACGATGTCGGGGGCGTGGTCGGTGGGCGGGTTGCAGCGGTATTTGTGTGCCAGAAAACCCTCATCGATGCGCAGGCCGATGAAGAAGCGGCTGGCGCGAAACTGGTGCAGCCGCAGCCGCGCGGCGACTTTTTCCGCCATGTGCAGCAGGAAGGTCTGGATCACTTCCGGGTCTTTGGTGTTGGGCGGCATCACCTTGCCGTGGCCGATGGACTTGGGCGCCGCCACTTCGGTGTGCACCGGATCGGGATCGAGCCCCTGGGCCATCAGCCAGATGCGCCGGCCGGGGTTGCCGAAGCGCCGACCCAGCTCGCCGATGGGCAGTTTGCGCATGTCGCCGCAGGTATGCACGCCGCGCTCCGCCAGAAAGCGGCCGATGCCGTTGGCGATGCCGCACAACTCGGTGACCGGCACATCCGCCAGGGTCGCGCGGGCGCGGGCCGGGGGGATGACGGTCAGGCCGTTGGGCTTGTGCAGCTTGGCGGCGTATTTGGCGGTGGTCTTGTCGCCGCTCAGTCCCACCGAGCAGAGCACTCCGCCGGAGGCCTCGAGCACGGTCTGTTTGACCAGCCGGGCGATGTGCTGCGGCGGGCCGAGTAAACGCTGGCAATGGGTGACATCCAGGAAGGCTTCGTCCACCGAGAAGATCTCCATGTCCGGGCTGATGTGGGACAGCGCCTCCATGATATCGGAGGAGACCCGGGCGTAGCGCTCCGGGTGCGCCGGCACCTGGATGAAACCCGGACAGATCTGCTGCGCCTCTTTCAGGCGCATGCCGGTGCGCACGCCATAGGCCCGCGCTTCGTAGGAGCTGGTGATGATGCAGGTGCCCTGAGCGCCGTTGGTGACGCCGATGGGACGGCCCTGCCACTCCGGGTGGTCCATCTGCTCCACGCTGCAGAAGAAGGCGTTCATATCCACCAGGATGATGGCCCGGGGCCAGAGTGGTATGACTTGCGAAGCGGAGTGGTTGATCATGCGGCAATCCTCAATAGCGCCGCAGCTGACCGACCAGCACCCCCTGGATGCTGACCCGTTCGGCGGCGTAGGCGAGGGGGGGCATGTTGGCGTTCTCGGCGATCAGCAGGATGTCTCCGTCCGGGCGGTGCTGCAGGCGCTTCAGGGTGGCCTCCTCGCCGTCGATCAGCGCCACCACGATCTGGTTATCGTTGGCGGTATCCTGCCGCTTCACGATGATCAGGTCGCCGTCCAGGATGCCGGCCTCGATCATTGAGTCTCCCGCGACCTGCAGGGCGTAGCGATCGTGGCCCAGCAGATAGTCGGCAAGATTGAGGCTCTCCTGCTCCGGGATCGCTTCGATCGGCTTGCCGGCGGCGATACGGCCCAGCAGGGGGAGTTTGAGCAGCCTGTCCAGTGGCTCATCAATTAGTTCGATGCCGCGTTTGCGCCCCGGGATCAGCCGCAGATAACCGGCCTCCGCCAGGGCCTGGACATGGCGGTGGGCGGTGCCTTTGGAGCGGATGCCGATACCGGCCGCAATTTCGTCCAGGGAGGGGGCATAGGCCTGGGCCGCCAGATACTGCCGGATGAAGTCGAGCACCTTGTGCTGGGTGGCGGTGAGCATGTATCTGAATCCTTATGTTCTCAAAAAGTTCTGACTGCAATTAGAATATAGAACATTTTGCGAACTGTAAACAGGGCTGGTGCGACCCGTTGTAACAGAAATATTTAACTGATCATCGCTAAATATTTTTTTACTTGATGTCAGCAATCGTCTATAGTCACATGATTATTAAAGAATAAACCAGAATTGAGGAGTGCTCATGCCAAAGGATATATTTCAAAAATTCGCCCTGGGTCTGGCCATTATCATGCTTGGCGCCTGGGGGGCGGTCCTGATTGTTGCCCCAGACCAGATTACCAGCCTGTTCAGCACCGAACCGGTTAATCACGCCTTTGCCGGGATGATGGGCGCTGCGCTCCTGGGGTTGGCATTCATCTCCCTGGCCGGCATCACCCGTTGGATGCCCACACCGAAAGCGCTGGGGATTGCCATGCTGATTCTGGTAGTGGAGACCGCCTATCTGATGCTGGGAGCCGAGGTGATGCTGGTGACCCTGCCTACTACAATCAGTCTGATTTCAGCGGCGGCAGTGGCGTTCTTTCTCCTGATCTGAGACCGATATTGTAAATATTTGTGTCGATATTTCTTACATTTACTTCCTAAAGAAAGGTATATCTGTTATCAATTATCTGAAATATAACAAGAATATAAAACTGGTATAAAATTTGCTTTAACCAACAAAACGGGGCTTAACCAGGGTTCCAAGATGAATGATATTTTTAGGGAGGATGGTCCGGGTGTTGGTATTCATTCGATTGCTGCCTGAGTCGGTTACGCAAAGCGACCTGCGTAAGTTTGTAAGCAGGGCTATGCGTTCTTACTGGTCAAGCCTGTTTTTCCCCTCCAGCCGAATCCGCTCTACAGAAATCAGAAAATGCAGTAACAGTACAAACCATTCCGTTGAATATCACGGCATCGTGGATATTGAACCAGCCAAGGCGGCGGTAAAGGCGATCCGCAAACTGAACAGGCGATCATTGAAAGGCAAGGAGGTTGAGGTGCGCAAGTATTATCAGCGCTCTGCGTTGCGCGATCGAAGAATTGATGATGCGGAAGATATACCCACTGGCGAGCGTCGCAGGCAGGACAGAAGGCGCCAGGCCATGCATATCGAACGCGTCCCAATATCTGGACGGCTGGCGCCCAGATATTCTTAAATTAATTGATGATTTTTATCTTCTATTCCAGTACCTGGTTAGCCTGTTTCGATATGTCATGCCGCCTCTTCGGTGAGTGACGGGAAGTAGGTTTCTGCTATCGAGCCGTGCAGATAACCCAGGCAGATCTGCAGTTGATCCACAAACTGATGGAGTACGCCGTTGTCCATCTCGGCCATGGGCGCTTCTTTGACGACCTGTTCAATATGCTTGATGATCGAAAGAGGCTCCGCATTGTTGGGCAGGCACGACAGGTTGTAGGCGATATTTTCGGTGCAATAGGTGAAAGAGCGGGGGAACTCTGTTTTGCGGAACAGAAAGTTCAACACATCGATACGGTTGATGCGTACCTGCATGCTTTGCCGGTACATCTGATAGGCGCTCAGACACTCCAGCATACTCATCCAAAGCATGTCCTCGTAAGGACGCAGTTCCGGGGTATCATCCGGAATGGGATTTTCCGATTTTACATTGATGATGCGGGTTGTCATGTCGGCCCGTTCCAGTTTTCTACCCATGTTGAGAAAGTGGTAGGCAGTATCATGATTCATGGTGCCCGCCAGCAGGCCGGTGTGTTGCTGCAGACCACTGATGATCAAGCGCAGATATTCGTGGCGGCCCTGCCGGGCGTGACTGGTTTGCTTGAGGTCGGCGATATGCTGGTGAAAAGCGTTGAACTCCTCCCAGGCTTCACGGGGTAGAATATCCCGGATGGTGCGCGCATTCTCCCGGGCGTAGCCCAGCGTCGAGAGGATGGAGCCGGGGTTGTGTTCGTCTGAGATGAGGAAGTTGACCACACGCCGTTCAGTGATCTCGTCATGCCGTTCGGCATAGGCATTCTCGCAACCGAGAATGCGGATCAGCGGCTCCCAGCCCAGCGCTATGCCCTTCGGCAGATCGAGCATCAGGTTGGTGTTGACGTTGATCAGGCGCGCCGTGTTCTCGGTACGCTCCAGATAGCGACCAATCCAGTAGATGGTTTCAGCTACGCGGGAAAGCATATCTCTATCTCCTCTTATTGACTATCTACGATCCAGGTATCCTTGCTGCCGCCACCCTGGGATGAGTTGACAACCAGGGATCCTTTGCGCAACGCCACCCGGGTCAAGCCGCCGGTGGTCACCTTTATATCGGCGCCGCTGAGAATGAATGGCCGCAGATCCACATGCCGGGGTTCCAACTGGCCTCTTGCCAATGTGGGCACCGTGGAGATACCCAGAGTCGGTTGGGCGATGTAGTTGCGTGGGTCAGCCTGAATCAGTTTGGCGAACTCGTCACGTTCCGCGCGGGTGGAGGCCGGTCCCACCAGCATGCCATAGCCGCCGGATTCGTTGGCGGGTTTCACCACCAGATCATGCAGGTGCTCCACCACGTATTTCAGGGACTCGGGGTCCATGCAGCGCCAGGTGGGAACATTCGGCACCAGTGGTTCCTGATCCAGGTAGTAACGAATGATGTCCGGTACATAAGAGTAGACCACCTTGTCGTCTGCCACTCCGGCGCCGGGGGCGTTTGCCAGCGCTACATTGCCCGCCTTCCAGGCCCGCATCAGACCAGGTACGCCAAGCTTTGAATCGGGATTGAAGGCCTCGGGGTCGATGAACAGGTCATCGACCCGGCGGTAGATCACATCCACCCGGCAGAGCCCCTCGATGTTGCGCATGTAGACACAATCGTCGTCCTGTACGATCAGGTCCCGGCCTTCGACGAGTTCACAGCCCATCTGTTGCGCCAGGTAAGCGTGTTCAAAATAGGCGGAGTTATAGATGCCGGGGGTCAGCACCACGATCTCCGGGTCATCATCGGGCCGTGGCGAGAGCGATACCAGTGTATCGAGCAGATTGCCCGGGTAGTTGTTTACGGGCAAGGGGCTATAGGTTTCGAACAGTTCCGGGAAGACCCGCTTGGTCACCTCACGGTTCTCCAGCATATAGGAGACTCCGGAAGGCACCCGCAGATTGTCTTCCAGGACGTAGACTTTGCCGTCTGTGTGACGCACCAGGTCTGAGCCGCAGATATGCGCCCACACACCCAAGGGTGGATTCACACCGACACACTGTTCGCGGAAGTTGACCGATTTGGCCAGCACTGCGGCGGGAAAGACCTTGTCTTTGATGATCTTCTGCTCGTGGTACAGATCGTCGATAAACAGGTTGAGGGCCTGCACCCGTTGTTTCAGCCCGGCCTCGATCTGGTCCCACTCTTTTTTAGGGATCATGCGCGGGATGATATCGAAGGGCCAGGCCCGGTCGATAGACCCCTCTTCTGCGGTGTAGACGCGAAATGTGATACCCATCTGTTTGATGGCCAGATCCGCTGCCTGCTGGCGTTCGTCCAGTTCTCCTTTATCGAGCTTTTTCAGATAACCAATAAGCTTTCGCGCGTAGGATCTGGCGTTACCCTTGGATGTGATCAACTCGTCATAAAACGGATGATTTTGAAAGGCTTCCCAGTTGATGCTCATGCGGTGCTCCCTTTCTTGGCTGTGCGTAAATCAAGGGTCCAGGGAAAATCGGGATTCAAGGGTTCCTCCGGCGCAGTTATTCGCCCACCGGTGTGACCATGCTGGGTGAAGCGCGCCAGACGCCTGGCTTCCGCCTCGTAGGCATTCACCGGAAAGGCTTCGGAATTGCGCCCACCCGGATGGGCGACATGATAGGTGCAGCCGCCCAGTGAGCGTTCATTCCAGGTGTCGACCACATCGAATACCAGGGGCGCCTGGGCCGGAATCGTGGGATGCAGGCCCGAGGGTGGCTGCCAGGCCTTGTAACGCACCCCGGCGACGAACTCGCCGCGGGTGCCGGTATTCCGCAGAGGCACCCGGCGACCGTTGCAGCTGATGGCGTAGCGTCCCGGAGACAGGCCATTGGCTTTTACCTGCAGGCGCTCCACCGAAGAATCCACATAGCGTGCGGTGCCCTGGGCGGTAACCTCTTCACCCAGCACGTTCCAGGGTTCGATGGCGAACCTCAGCTCCAGCTCGATATCATCCACGTTCATGGTGCCGTAGCGGGGGAAACGGAATTCGATAAAGGGATCGAACCAGCTCATGTCGAAACCATGGCCGGCCTGCCGCAGGTCGCTGACCACATCGGCAATATCCCGCTCCACGTAGTGGGGCAGCATAAAACGATCGTGCAGTTCCGTACCCCAGCGCACCGGCTCCCGGTCATAGGGTTGATCCCAGAAGCGGGCGATCAGGGAACGCAGCAGCAGCATCTGCACATTGCTCATCTGAGCGTGGGGCGGCATCTCGAAACCACGGAATTCCACCAGTCCCAGGCGACCGCTGGCGCCATCCGGAGAATAGAGTTTGTCGATACAGAATTCGGCGCGATGGGTGTTGCCGGTCAGATCCACCAGCAGATGGCGCAGCGCCCGGTCCACCACCCAGGGCATAGGGGTTTCGTTGGGCGGCAGTTCCTTGAAGGCGATGCCCAGTTCATACAGCGCGTCATCCCGGGCCTCATCCACACGGGGGGCCTGGGAGGTGGGGCCGATAAACAACCCGGAAAACAGATAGGAGAGGGCCGGGTGATTCTGCCAGTAGGTCAACAGACTGCGCAGCAGATGGGGGCGGCGCAGGATCGGGCTGTCGGCAGGGGAAGCGGCGCCGATGGTGACATGGTTGCCGCCGCCGGTGCCGGAGTGGCGTCCGTCCAGCATGAATTTTTCGGTGCCCAGCCGCGATTGCCGCGCCTCTTCATAGAGCACGGCGGTGTTCTGCACCAGCTCCTGCCAGTTGCTGCTGGGGTGGATATTGACCTCAATCACGCCCGGGTCCGGGGTAACCATGAAGCGCTGTAGACGTGGATCATGGGGGGGTTCATAGCCCTCCATGACAATCGGCAGTCCGGTATCCACCGCTGCGGCCTCGATGGCGTTGATCAGGTCCAGGTAGTGCTCGAGATCCTCAAGGGGCGGCAGGAACACATGCAGGTGTCCGTTGCGCGGCTCCAGACAGAGGGTGGTGCGGATCAGCGGGGTCTGCCCCCCGGCCGCCTGGCCTGTCCGGGCAACTGTACGGTCGTCAGCCGCCAGCGGCTGTTCGGGCAAAGGGATGGTTTCACCCTGGTGCGACATGCGCAGGCGGTCACGGATCTCCGGCACCAGTTTGCGCTGGTCGAAGGGGTCTTTCGGCACCACGGTGTGGCGCTGGCGTTCGGGTTCCCAGAGCAGGGAGTCCAGCGGCAGGCGATAGCCCATGGCGGAATCGCCGGGTATCAGGAACAGTTTTCCGCGGCGAAACGACCATTGGCTGGAGATCCAGCCCTGCTTGGCGTAGTCCCAGGCGATGGGCAGGGCATAGCCTGCAACTGCGTCCAGTCCCTGTTCGAAGATACGCCGCACCCGGGCGCGTTCAATGGGATCTTTCAACTTGCTGTCGGTAACGTCGACGTTGTCGGGCAGCATGCCTTCTTTCCACAGGTAGTAGGCGCCATCTTCAAAGCCTGCTTGGATATGCCGGCTGTCAAGTTCGAGATGCGTCGCGATACGTTCGATCAGGCGGCGAGCATGTTCCTGTGAATGTTGTTTTGCAGACCCCGGATGATCAAGCAGTTCCGGATGGTTCCATACGGGTTGACCATCCTTACGCCAGGCACAGGTCATCGCCCAGCGCGGCAGCTGTTCCCCCGGATACCATTTTCCCTGGCCATAATGGAGTACGGCATCCTTACTGAAGGCCTGTTTCAGGCGGCGCAGCAGGACGCCGGCGCGATCGAGTTTGTGATCCCCGAGCGCGGCGGTGTTCCACTGTGGGCTGTCCATGTCGTCGATGGAGACGAAGGTGGGTTCGCCACCCATGGTGAGACGGACGTCGCCCTCGAGCAATGTGGCATCCACCTCATCGCCAAGGGCCAGAATCGCCCGCCATTGGTCCTCGGTGTAGGGTTTGGTGACCCGCGGGTCTTCATGGATGCGGGTAACCTGGTTTTCGAACTTGAAGGTCACCTCACACTTGTCTGTTTTGCCAACGATGGGTGAGGCGCTGGTGGGGTCAGGGGTGCAGGCGAGGGGGATGTGTCCCTCGCCGGCAAACAGCCCGGAAGTGGGATCGAGCCCGACCCAGCCGGCCCCGGGAATGAAGACCTCCGCCCAGGCATGCAGGTCGGTGAAGTCGGCCTCCGGCCCGGAGGGGCCGTCCAGGGATTTCTGATCCGCGGTGAGCTGGATCAGGTAACCGGAGACAAAGCGCGCCGCGAGTCCCATATGCCTGAGAATCTGCACCAGCAGCCAGCCGGTGTCCCGGCAGGAACCGGTCTTAGAGTGCAGGGTCTTTTCACAGGTCTGGATGCCGGGCTCCAGACGAATGGTATAACCGATCAGCTTTTCCAGTTCCTGGTTCAACTCCACCAGAAAGTAGACGATGTTCGGCCCAGTCACCTCGATGCCATCCTTGTCTTCCGGTGTTTCCAGCTCAGCATCCGCCCGGGTCATGGCCATGCCGAGGTCAGCCTGTTTCAGCTTGTTCAGCAGTTGATTGAGTAATGGGCCCGACTCCTTGATTTCGAAATAGGGGGTAAGCTCCTTCTGCAGTTGGGTCTCGTACTTGAAGGGATAGTAGGTGGCCGATTCCTCAACGAAGAAATCGAAGGGGTTGATGGTCACCATGTCGACCACCAGATTCACGTCGACGATGAGTTTCTTGGTCTTTTCCGGAAACACATAGCGGGCAATGAAATTCCCAAAGGGGTCCTGCTGCCAGTTGAGATAGTAGGTCTCGGGTTCTACCTTCAGAGAAAAATGATGCAAGGGGGTGCGTGTATGAGGTGCAGGGCGCAACCTTACCGTATGCGGTGAGAGGCTTACCAACCGATCATAGTGGTATTCGGTACGATGGTGTATGGCGACACGAACTGACATAGTGCGTAAGCTGTCCTGTAATAGTGCAAAAAATACTTTTTTGTATTCTAAATCTACCGATTACATCCTTCTAGCAAAATAAATGCCATTATTTTCTGGCGAGTTTTGCTTAAATAATCAGTGTTTGTCTGGATAATGGGCGGTAATTATGCTGCAAAGTCAAAAAAATGACATGGTCAACTGCGCAAATCCAACTCTGCAACTTACACTGTTTCCCCTGTCTATTTGTGAGTGGTAGTGCCGGTATTTTAGTCAAGGTATGCCAAAGTAAATAATGATTACTGCAAATCCATTAATTCTTAGAATGGAAGAAGAACCTATCCATAGGTGGGTGTTACCTGTCTCTTTAATGGTTTAAGATGAGAAGTGTTTCCAAACCTCAAAGAATATAGAAAATGACCTATTGTGTTGGCATGTGCCTCAAGGGTGGCCTGTTGTTCGCCTCTGATTCGAGAACGAATGCGGGCGTTGACTATGTAACCAGCTACTCCAAGATGCATCTTTTTTCTCCAGCACCCGATCGTCTGTTTGTGCTGCTATCAGCGGGGAATCTTGCGACCACCCAGGAGATCATCAACCATTTGCATCGGGATCTGGACCACCCTGAAGGCAGGGAGAATCTGCTGACGGCCCGCTATCTGTTCGAGGCGGCGGATTACATTTCACGGGTTGGCCAGCGGGTGCAACAGCAGCATGGCCATGCATTGCAGCAGGCGGGTGTGAGCGGTGAGGTGACGCTTATTTTAGGGGGGCAGATCCAGGGACAACCCCATGGGCTGATGATGATCTATCCGCAGGGAAACTATATCGAGGCATCAGAGAATACCCCCTATCTACAGATCGGTGAAACCAAGTATGGTAAGCCGGTTCTGGACCGACTGGTGCATTATGACCTTGCCTTGAACGATGCCGCCCGCCTGGCGCTGGTTTCGCTGTCCTCAACCGCCAATTCGAATATTACCGTCGGTCCCCCATTTGAAATGTCAGTTTACCATGTGGGCCAGTTTGAGCTGGCCAGTCGCTGCCGCTTTGACTACGACGGCCAATATCTGGACCAACTCGAGCTATCCTGGAATCAGGGATTACAACAGGTATTTGAAAATCTGCCCAGATTCGAATGGGAGCTCGAGCAGGAACAGGATCAGTCAATAAATTTCGGAGAATGTGAAGCTCCGTTGGTGGAATAGGCTCATAAACCTTCCGGCTTGTAGGGGTAATCGGGATTCGATTGGTAAATAAAGTTTCTGGGATGCATTCCTGCAACAAATGCGGTATGCGAGAAACCTGCTCTTATAGTTGAGATACTCACATTGTGAGTCATACGGTTATTGGTTTCGATATGGTTTTGGCAGCCATCAAGAACACCCGTTGAACGCTCAGCGCGACCCAGTATGAAAATCATCAGAGCCGCACAGATTTTCTCGTTTAGTCTTGTAACTGGCTAGTCACCGAAAGTACCGTGAATAAGATCCAACTGATGGTATGTCTTATTCAACCAGGTTCTGACCCTTTGTCTCTCCAGTATGCCCAAAGTAGGGCCTAATTGAATGTCGGTATTGTTGGCCGCTGCCCAGAAGCTGGCGCTGATATGGTCAATTTTGTGCATTGTGGGCGGATGAAGTGAGGGCAAGTCGATTACATGTGCACCAAATTGTTTCGCAAGTGCAGCGGTGTCTGATTCATCAAAGTGCGTGAAATCACTGCCGCGGCCAAAATTGCGCACTACCACATAGTCGGGTTTCTCACCATAGGTTTCGAACATCTGTTGCAGGAGTTGCAGGGTATCCGCTCCATCATCCATTACATGCCAGAATGTCAGCGTGAGTCCGAGTTCATCCGCCAGTTCCAGCAAGCCTGTTTCATGTATCCACAGACTTAAGGGTTTTGCAGCCTGGGCTGCCATATCCACAATGGCGGTGGCGCCGGTTTCCGATGCCTGTTCTGCAATCTGATCAGCGCTTTCAAACTGCGCGATATCCACGGCTTCAGAATAGTCCGCGTAGTATCTCATCATGGCGCCATGTGAAAGGTCCGCATCATAGATCTTGAAGGGTATCTCACGGTCTATGTAGTACTGGGCGAGCAGGCGCGACATGACGGATTTTCCAACGCCGCCTTTCTCACCACCGATAAAATGAATTCGACTCATCAAATATTGTCCTGAATGAGGGGTAGAGAAGGGGGCTTCAGAAACGCAAGCCCCCTGGAAACGATCAATGCTGTTCTTGTGATGGAGGCGCAGTAGACATGGCGTGCGCCTGCATCTCCAGCAATTCGCTTTCGACCCCTGCGGCGTGGGTCAGTTCCGCTACATTCTGCTTGGTGAAGAAACCGTCGAAGTCTCCGAAGCGCTGTACATATTCAATGATCAGGGAAGAGTGCTCCGAAGCGCCGGAGAAGATCTGCTTGATTCCTTCCTCTCTTGATCCGATCACATCGAGCAGGAACTTCTTGCCCTGTCTGGCAATGGCATCCACCACATAGTTGATGTTTTCCACCCCATTGTATTCTCCATCGTTAACCCCTATTGCCAGATGGTGCAGACGGGGGCCGTAATTGCGCACGAAGGTCTCAGTGGGAGAGGGCAGGCGTTCCAGGTGATTGACGAAATAGGGTGTATTGTTGGCGGTAAAGACCTTCGCCGGGCTGTAGATCTCGTCTTTGAAGTGGACGCTCTTGGTGACGTTGGTGGAGGAGTTTTGATCCTTGATATCGTATGAGCCCCAATAGTAGTAACTGGAAAGGGAGAGCCATTCGAGTATCGCTGTTTCCCGGTTCTGACTGTAGATACGTGTCGCCAGATGATCAATCGGCGTCAGCAGGCCATTTATGCCGAGTTGTTCCTGCAGATCTTTGGCTTCCTGATAGGCCGATTGTACATCATGGCGAATGCTTGACAGTCCCAGTGAATAGGTGCGTATCTGATCTTCCGGTCGCTCCATGTAGGCAACGATGTTATGGGTGTAGGGAGAGGGCTTGCCTACAGCCAGATTACCGGGGAGTTCAAGACGCCGAATATCTTCCTGGGAGAAGAAACGGAATTCCCGCTCCTGCTGCAGCCGGGTCACTTCACTCATGCTTTCCACCCGCAGGATCTCGCCCATATAACGGCTGTTGGGTTTATTGGCGCCGATGGGGTAGACCTCATTCAAGCTGCGAAAGATTCCGTGGGTCGCCGGGTCTTTCACCTCTCTCACCAGCAGGTCGGGTGAGTCCATGTCAATACGGAGTACATGCGTCCAATGGGATTCACTCTCCAGGGTAACCAGGTAGTGATAGGGGGTCATCAAACAGAGTTCGCCCACGTATCGGATCGATTGATCGGGGTCGACTGTGATCATCAGGGCTTCAATCTGACCAATCATATCGGTCAGGCCGACTCGATCGCGTTCAGTCAGAAGTTCCTGTAAGTAATGTTCGAAAAACTCGGAATTTTCTTTGTCTCCATGACGTTTGAATGAGAGAGAGGTCATTTGCTGCTATTCCTGATTGATATGTTTGGCCGCTACATGTATCCAGCCGGATACAATTTTGAGTTAACAGTAGCAAATACTGAGCCAATATTATTTATTTATTAATAAATAGATATATATTTCAATGTGATAACTAGCTCAACAAAATCCAGCCGCTATTTTTGATCAGCTGCCTTGGTCATGCATGGTGCGAGCAGTATCTGCAGGGTTACAAAATGGTGCAAGTGATGTCAGTCGTGAAACATACTGAAGCAGTTTGGAATATTTCAACTGGTATAATTGTTAGTATGCCCCAACCAGGATGTTGCATTGTACCTAGACCGCAATTGAGGGTGTGTGATGAATTTGTAGGGACTTTGCTGTCGAAGCGGCTTTTCTTGGTCAGAAATCGGCAGCGCATGTGAGAACAAGCGCAATGGTTGAACAACAAAAATGTACTTTGGACCGTTAGCGAACATCTGGCAGAAAAACGCCACTTCAGATAACCCGATTCTCCAGGAGTTGGAACAGCGAGTACGGGTTGAGCAGGTGGCGCTCCTCTATCGAAATTCCATGACTGGATTTGTAGTCAGTATAGTAACTGGAGCATTGTTGATTCTTGCGTTGGGTAATGTAATCCCTGCCTCACAACTGGGTATCTGGTATGCCGTTCTGCTGATAGTCACTGGTGCTAGGTATTATCTGACACGCCGCTATACACAAAGTACCGCAGAAGAAAAACAGGCTAATAACTGGGAAAGACTTTTTTTATGGGGAACAGGATTGGCCGGTCTCGTCTGGGGTTTGTCAATTATTCTGCTGTTTCCTGCCGATTCAGTGGTCCATCAGTTTTTTATAGCCCTCACCTTGGCTGGTCTTGTAGGTGGCTCAGTGGCAGTGTTTTCCGCTCGGCAATACGTCTATTTAGCCTTCTCCTTGACCATTCTGATTCCTGTTATTCTTCGGTTTCTATATGAAAACGATGCAGTGCATACAGTCTTGGCGGTCATGGTTCTTGTCTATCTGGCGGGTATGACGATGACCGCCAGAAACACCGAAAAAGCGATTAAGATTGCGCTGATGCTGAGATTTGACAACCAGGATCTGACAGAACAGATCACCAGACGCAAGCAGTCTGAAATGGCTTTAAGAGACAGCGAAGCCCGCTTCCGCGACTTTACTGAGTCAGCCGCCGATTTTTTCTGGGAGTTGGATGCGGAATTCAAGTTTATGGATGTTTCGGAACGCTTTCAGGAGATTACAGGATTACCTCGGAGTCGAGTGATCGGGTTGTCAAGCGAAGAGATTTTTAACGACAACTGCGCTGCTACAGATAAATTGTCTGAACTTCTCCGTTATTGTGCAGAATATCAGGCATTTGAAAATATAGAGTTGCAATGGATGACAGGGAAGTCAGCTACATCTCTGCTCCTGTTCAGCGGCAAACCAATTTTTGATGCCGATGATCACTTTCTAGGTTACCGGGGTGTCGGCCGTGATGTAACGGAAGAGAGACGCATCGCCGAGTTGATCAAGCACCAGGCGACACATGATGAACTCACCGGTCTGGTTAATCGCAGGGAGTTCATGCGCCGTCTTGAAAATGCTCTGATTCACAGTAAGCAGGGTGGTTCTTCGTATACCCTCTGTTACCTTGATCTTGATCAATTTAAGATCGTTAATGATACGGTGGGTCATGCAGCGGGTGATGTACTGCTGAAAGAGGTCTCCGGGCTATTGCATGGCAGACTTCGAACCCGCGATACCTTATCCAGGGTAGGGGGCGATGAATTTACCCTGTTACTGGAGAATTGCCAGCTAGAAGCTGGTGTGCAGATTGCTGAATCGATGCTGGCTATCCTGGCCGATTTCCGGTTTCACTGGGAGTCAAAAGAGTTTCAGATTGGCGCGAGTATCGGTGTAGTCTCGGTTACTGCAGATTACGAAACGGCGCTTCAGGTGCTGAGTCATGCTGATCTTGCCTGTTATACGGCGAAGGAATTGGGCAGAAACCGGATCCATGTGTATCGCTCTGATGATCGTGAATTGACACGCATGGAACACGAAATGTCACTCGTATCCAAGTTGCAGGAGGCATTGAGAAACGATCTATTTCAACTCTATCTCCAGCCAATCTATTCACTGGTCGATGGCCAAATTGAGCAATACGAGTTGTTACTGAGGCTGGAGGAGACGCCGGGCAAGCTGCTCTCTCCGAGAAGTTTTATACCAGCCGCAGAACGCTATGGCATTATGCACGAGATTGATCGATGGGTTATTGCAAATGCGTTTTCAGCTTATGCATTGAAATATGGAAGTTCGGGTGGGGTCACTTATTCGGTGAATCTGTCGGGTAACAGCCTGAATGATGCGAGTATTCTCGACTGGATCACCCTGCAATTCAGGAAAGCCGATGTGGCGCCAGAAAATATCTGCTTTGAGATAACGGAAACCGCCGCGATTCGTAATCTGACACAGGCAAAAGAGTTGATCAAGGAACTGAAAGCTGAAGGTTGCCGATTTGCGCTGGATGATTTCGGCAGTGGGCTCAGTTCTTTTGCTTATATAAAGTATCTGCCGGTTGACTATCTGAAAATCGATGGTGGTTTTGTGTCTAATATGGCGAATGACACAACTGCGAGTGCAATGGTCTCGGCAATCAATGAAATGGGACATGCATTGGGAATCAAAACCATTGCCGAGCATGTAGAAAGCAAGGAGACTTTACAGGCACTGCGGAAAATCGGCGTGGATTATGCCCAGGGTAATGCATTGAGCGAACCTGTTCCGCTTGACCGGAGTCCAGGAAAAGCAGACAAAGCTGCCATTGAGCTTTCGCTTATTTGAATTTCAATGTATTAGCAATAGCTAAAGACCAAGAAAAACTCTCAAGTTCATAGAATTCAAGCCGACAGTACCTAGCAACCATCCACTAAGGGGAATGAATCATGCTGGGAGTCGAACTCTATAACTTCGGTCAGAACAAACCCTTTGAGCCACACTTCGAGAGATTGCATTTCACACCGAGAAACACCGCTCAGGTGGATAGTCTTAGCAATGATTCCCGAACGACAAAACCACTCAATAGTATTCAGCAAATACTCAACCATAGGTTGTCTGATAAATTGGGGGCGCCAACCAATACACTTCCACTAAATGCTCAAGATAGCGCATTTGATGCAGAAGAAGTTGCAAATAATGTACTGGGAATGGTTCAGAATCGTCTGAAGCAGGCTGCCGCGGAAGGTGCTGGTCCGGAACAACTGCAATCCATGCGGGAACAGGCAATGTCCGGTATCGAACAAGGAACTCGTGAGGCCAGTGAATATCTGCAAAGTATGGGGTTGCTCGACGACTCAGTGGATGAGGGTATCAACCGGGTGAAGGATCTTCTTGCGCAAGGTTTGGAGCTGGATTTGGACACTAATACCGAGCAAGCCGTTGGCGGCACTCGACTGATTGATGTTGCGCATCGTTTTGAACGAAGCGCAGAAGCCTCATTTGAGCTTCAGGTCAGGACTCAGGATGGTGATCAGGTAACCCTGAAGTTCAGTCAGCTAGACAGTGAGCAGGGTTTTCTCGCATACCGGCAAACAGCGGACAGTGAGGAGTTGATTGCCCGTCATAGTGCAGTCTCCGGCAGTCGTTTTGAGATGTCTGTGGAAGGAGATCTAAATGCAGAGGAGCTCGCCGCCATCACGGATTTTACCCAGAACATCCAGCAGGTCAGTGAGAACTTTTTCGATGGTAATGTACAGGCAGCCTTCGAACAGGGGATGCAGCTTGGATTCGACACTGAGCAAATCGCCGGTTTCGCTCTGGCATTGGAGTATAGTCAAAGTAGTGTAGCCACCACCCGATATCGTGAAATCAGTGCTTTGGAGCAGACAGATGGTTTCAGGTTGCCAGGTCTGGATCAGGTCAAAGGACTGCTCAATCAGATGAAGGGTGTTTTCGCACAGGCTCACGGGCTTTTTGAACAGTCGGAACAGGCCGCATCAGGCATGCTGACTGGTTTTATGTCGCATCATCCCAAAGCAGGTGAGTTTTCTGAACGACTACATCGACATGGCGATGACGAAATTAAAGATGTCGCTGAGAAACTTGTCAGGCATGTCAGCGACGAGCATGAGGATCATGACGACTGATCATCTGCTGAGCAGTCAGAAGCCTTGTAGCAACTCGCTGAGTTTTACAACGAGCTGACCATATCCGCGGTCCATATACAGACCAAATTGTGCAATGCAGGAATAGGCAACTGCGAATTGCGCCAGGGCATAGGCGGAAATGGTGAATTGACTCAGACTAATGACTCCTATGCCAAATTGCGAGATATTGATGACTCCAACAGCAAATTGGCCAATCGCTATGAATCCTTTTGCGACGACCGGTGTTTTATTGGGCCTGTATTTAAAGGAAACATGGACTAATGGCATGCCCAGCACCTTGGTGTTGGATATATATTCATATCCCCAACCGTCCCATTTTTCCCTGGCGGGGTAAGGGGCGCCGCACTCAGGGCATGAAAATGCCTGGTCACTGACCCGATGTTTACATTCACGGCATGCATTCATCGTCAACTCTTCAAAAACTACATGGATGCCCTGATTCGTTTATATTTGATACGATGCGGCTGATCAGCTTCCACCCCCAAGCGCCGCTTCCGGTCGGCTTCATAATCCGCATAGTTACCCTCGAACCAGACAACCTGAGAATCGCTTTCAAAGGCAAGGATATGGGTGGCGATACGGTCCAGGAACCAACGGTCATGGCTGATGATTACCGCACAGCCGGGGAAAGTGAGCAGCGCCTCTTCCAATGCCCGCAGGGTCTCGACGTCCAGGTCATTGGTCGGCTCATCAAGCAGCAGCAGGTTGCCGCCGCTCTTGAGTAGCTTAGCCAGGTGAACCCGGTTACGCTCACCGCCGGAAAGATTGCCAATGCGTTTCTGCTGGTCTGAACCTTTGAAATTGAAATGACTGACATAGGCCCGGGACTGCATCTCGAAACGGTCCACAGTGATGATGTCCTGATTATCGGAAATCTCCTCCCATACCGTCTTGCTGTCATCCAGCGTGTCGCGGCTTTGATCCACATGGGCGATCTGCACGGAATCTCCGATATGCAATTCTCCGCTGTCCGGTTGCTCCTGGCCGGTGAGGAGACGGAACAGGGTGGTCTTGCCTGCGCCATTCGGACCTATGATGCCGACAATTCCACCCTTGGGGAGATTGAAGGTGATGTCGTCATACAAAACACGCTCACCATAGGCTTTGCCCAGGCCTTTTGCCTCAATCACCAGGTCGCCCAGCCTGGGGCCGGGTGGTATGTAGATTTCGTTGGTTTCATTGCGCTTCTGGAATTCCTGAGACTGCAGTTCTTCGAAACGCTGCAAGCGCGCCTTGCTCTTTGCATGACGGCCCTTGGGGTTGCTGCGCACCCATTCAAGCTCATGTTTCATGGACCGGATATGGGCCGCCTCCTGTTTTTGCTCACTCTCCAGTCGCTGCTCTTTCTGCTCCAGCCAGGAGGAGTAGTTGCCCTCCCAGGGGATTCCGTAACCACGGTCCAGTTCCAGGATCCAGCCCGCCACATTGTCCAGGAAATAGCGGTCATGGGTCACCGCAACCACGGTGCCTGGATACTCGTGAAGGAATCGCTCCAGCCAGGCGACGGACTCAGCATCCAGATGGTTGGTGGGTTCGTCCAACAGCAGCATATCCGGTTTTTCCAGCAACAGTCTGCAGAGTGCGACACGGCGACGTTCACCCCCCGATAGCTTACTGACTTCGGCATCCCAGGGCGGCAGACGCAGGGCATCTGCGGCAATCTCCATCTGCCGTTCGATGTTATGCCCGTCTGTGGTTTGAATGATGTTTTCCAGTTCTGCCTGCTCTTTGGCCAGAGCATCGAAATCCGCATCAGGCTCGGCATAGGCGGCATAGACCTCATCCAGCCGCTGCAAGGCATGCTTGGTCTCACCCATTGCCTCTTCCACATTACCGCGCACATCCTTGCTTTCGTCCAGCAGAGGTTCCTGAGAGAGATATCCGATACGGATGCCGGGTTGCGGACGCGCCTCACCCTCGATTTCAGTATCGAGTCCGGCCATGATCTTAAGCAGGGTCGATTTACCGGCGCCATTGAGTCCCAGTACGCCTATTTTGGCTCCGGGAAAAAATGAGAGGGAGATGTCACGCAGGATTTCGCGTTTTGGTGGGACAACTTTTCCCACACGGTTCATGGTGAAAATATACTGGGCCATTGGGGTTTCTAGTCAGTTAGATAGGGATGGGCTTATCGCAGTGAAGCCAGATTCTATCACGGGGCAGATACTCATCTCCATGCGCACGCGAGATCATTTTGTAAGCAGCGGGTGACGCATTCCGGCGATTGTGTGTCAGTGTGTGTGGCTATAGAAAAAGCATGCAGGGCCGCCATAGCTGAGACGGTGATTATTCATAGATATCCGGCTCGGTTGAATAAAAGCATAATTTCGGTAGTGTTTTCCTTATTACGAAGGAATCCTGCTGGTTCTGAGTTTAAAAGTAAGAGGTAACTATGGAGATTGATGTAAACAAGCGACATGCAGGCAAAACGATAGGTGCTGTTGTTATGATCGCTTTTCTTTCTGTCGAGTCAGCTATTTGTGGCTGTACCCGTTGGTCATGTGGCGGTAGCGACTCTGTTTGGAGACGTTCAGAATGAACCATACCCTGAAGGCCTGCATGTACCGGTCAATCCGCTCTATAACTGGTTTTTGTTTGATGTCCGGCAGAAGAGTCACAAGGAAACCGCCAACGTCCCCTCACAGGATCAATTGCAGACCCGCCTGGATGTCAGCGTGCAGTACCGCTTGGTGAGAGAGATGGCGCCGCAGATTCTACAGGGAACAGGCACGGCTGAGGATGCAGTAAGGGTTCACCTGGTGCCAAAGCTGCGCTCAATGCTGCGGGAACAGGGTAAAACAATCAAACGGGCGGAAGACTTCTTTCAGGAGCAGACTCAGAATATGTTGCAGGTCGCGTTACTCGAGGGGTTACGTGAATAACTGGGACCGAAGGGCATGGAAGTACAGGCGGTACTGATACGAGATATTAATTTACCTGCCTTCATAACCAAGGCGATTGAGGCAAAAAAGGAGTGGGAGCAGGAGGTGGAGAAACAGAAGGCAGAGCTTGAGCGTTTCCGTACTGAGCAGCAACAGAAGATTGCTGCGGCTGCGGCAGAACGCGAAGCCTCTGAAGAGCAGGCGGCAAGGAAACGAGTGCTGGCCGATGCTCAGGCATTTGAAATCAAAAAGCTCAACGAAGCCTATAGGCGCCAGCCCTTTCAATTTAAAATTGAAGGCGCTCGAGGCGCTGCAATCTATCAGTAAGGATCCGGCAGCTAAACTCTATTTTCTCTATGGAGATAGCCCTGATCCACTGCCGCTGATGCATTTAGGCGAAATACGGAAATAACAACTACAAGTTCGGGCTAGATTGACGAAACTGAGTAGTTGTAAACCCCTTGAAATTTGGTCAGCCGAAGCCTGGCAGCATTGAACGTTCGAGATGCAGGGTTATGTTCTCAGATTACGACCTATGCTCACCTACCGCATGCTGCAATACCTTGGCAGGTGTTGGATTTTTCTCAGCGGGCTGTTTTGGGTGAACGGTGGATTCATCAATCAGCTCCAACAATTCGGTTTCCGGAACAGCTCGACTGAAATGGAAACCCTGAGCCAGGGTGCAACCCGATCGTTTCAGGTAATTTCTCTGCGATGGGTTCTCCACGCCTTCGGCAATCAGATCAAGATTCAACCCCTTGGCCATGGCAATGATGGCCTCGACAATAGAGTTGTCGCCCCTGGCCTTGATGCCATTGACAAAGGACCGGTCCATCTTGAGGGTGTTGATTGGCAGGGTTTGCAGGTAACCCAGTGACGAGTACCCGGTGCCGAAATCATCGATAGCGATGCGTATACCCTTCTTTGACAGAGAAGACAAAGTCTCTATGGCCCGCTCCATATCCTGCATGATCTCACTCTCGGTGATCTCCAGTTCCAGCACGTTTCTCGGCAGATTGTGCTTTTTAATGATTTTCAACACCTTCGGCACGAAATCATTCGTCTCCAGTTGTTGCACAGAGATGTTGACTGCAAGACTGAGCTTCAGTCTGTATTGAATGAGCCAGCGGCTGACATCCTCGCATGCTCTGTTCAGCATCCACTCACCGAGTTGTACGATGAGGCCGGTATCTTCCGCCACCTGGATAAAATCAACAGGGTTCAGCAATCCTCTCTCCGGATGCATCCATCTGACCAGGGCTTCGATGCCCACGATTTTATTATTTTGAATGTCGACCTGGGGCTGATAGAAGACCCGCAATTCATTATTTTCGATGGCTTTCCTGAGTCCGTTCTCAATGTCCAGGGAGTGTGAATAGAGGTGCTTCATACTTTCCGTATAAAAGGCATATCCGTTCTTCCCTGAATACTTGACCTGATACATCGCGATGTCGGCATTTTTAATCAGGGCCTCCCGGGTGTCGCCATGATCGGGGAAAAGGGAGATGCCGATGCTGAAGCTGACAAAGATCTCTTCGTCACCAATGTGGAAGGAATCTGAGAACAGGCTGAGAATCTTCTTCGCCAGGCTTCTGGCGTCAACTTCACTGACTATTTCGGGAATCAGCAGGTTGAACTCATCACCACCGACCCGGGCCAGTGTATCGGCTTCGCGCAGACCGGTTTTCAAACGATGCGCTACTTGCTGGAGTAATTCATCACCCACAAAGTGACCGAGGGAGTCATTGATGATCTTGAATCTGTCCATATCCAGATAAAGCACAGCGACGCGTTTACCGCTGCGCTTCGACTGCGCCAGCGCCATGTTCAGTCGATCTCTGAACAATGTGCGGTTGGGCAGGTTGGTCAGCAGGTCGTGATAGAGTTGATGTTTGATCAGTTCCTCGGCCTGCTTTCGTTCTGTAATATCTCTGGCGACACCATAGGTGCCGATAAACTCTTTCTTTTCAGCATGGTCTATCGTATAGACGCCAATCGAGCTGAGCTCAATGGGCACGGAGCGAGATTCGAAATAACGCGGGGAGTCACAGTCTTTACAGCGCAGCCGAATTTCAACGCTTTTTGTGGCACGGTTTCCCGTGCGCCTTTCATTAAACGTGCAGTGCGCATGTTCCAGGTCATCCGGGAAGATGAGTTTGGAAAAATGCTCGCCGATTATCTCATCCTGCTGGAAGCCAAGCAGGGTCTCTATGCGTTCATTGACAAAGGCAAATTTTCCTTCCTGGTCCAGCAGGTAGATCATGTCAGGAGAGTTGTTGACAATGAATCTATGCAGGCTTTCAGACTCCTCGAGGCGTAGCTGGATAGATTTGTTCTCTTCCTGAAGACGGCGCTTTTCGAGTACGTTTGAGATCGACCGCAGCAGTTCGTCGGGGGCATAAGGTTTGCGTAGAAAATCATGTGCGCCGCGACGTAACGCCTGGGTCGCGTGATTAAAAGTAGTTTCTCCGCTGACGATGATGACATCAGACCCGATGTTCTCACGATTGATGAACTCCATGACCTTCTGGCCACTCAAGTCAGGCATATTGAGGTCCAGAAGGATTAGTTCATAGCGGCGTTCTTTCAACTTCTCTATTGCTTCAATGCCGCCTCCCGCCACGATTGCTTCATATCCGGAGAGCCGCAATAATTCTTTCAGGCTATCCCGGGCCCTGGGTTCGTCATCTACAACCAGAATACGGGCCAGAAAGCGCTTTTTTTTCTGGAGCTTGATGAGTTGTCCAGATAGATCGTCTACCTTGGGGTTAATGCCATGCCAGGGTACCGGATAACTCATGGGTTAGTTCTCGGCCTTGGATTCATCGTGGATCGCGCGAGGAAGAAACAGTTGAAACCTGGTGCCTGTTTCGTTGCTCGAAGTGCAGCTTATCGAACCCGAAAGTTCGTCTATGAGGTGTTTTACGATGGCCAGTCCGAGGCCGGAATGGGTGCTGTCCTTGGTGCTGCTGACAGGAGTGAAAAGATTCTGCATGATCTGATCGGGTATGCCGGGTCCATTATCCTGCACGACAATTTCGAAGTAAGTTGCTCCATTCAGGTGGACCTTGTCATGTGTGGATATCGCCAGAGTCCCGCCATCCTGCATCGCTTCAACGGCATTTTTTACGAGATTTGTAATGATCTGTTTCAGATTGCCTCGGTTAATGAAGAGCGGTGGAATGTTTCTGTCCAGATCCAGTGTGGCTTCAATGTTGTGGGTCGTGAAAAGGGAGGAACCAAAGAGTTTGAAAAGATCGGTTATCAGGCCATTTATGTTCACATTAAGGCTTTGGTGCCCAAGCTCATCCGGGATATCTCGCATCCGTAAGATAATTTTTCCTACCCTTTCGATCTCCTCTTTGAGGATGTCCAGCTCTTCCTGGACCGGGTGATCAGCACCCAGTTTCATACCGAGTATGTGTAGATAGTTGTTGATGATACCGAGTGGATTATTGGCTTCGTGGACAATTTTTCTTGCTTCCAGATGAAATGCACTGCGTTCTTCAGAGAGTCGTTCCTGGTCGCTGGCCTGTCTGGAGATCTGGCGCGACAGGGTACGGCCAGCCTCATTAGAAAATAATTTGAGAAGCTCGATTTGTTGTGTAAGTTGCTGCCATTTACTGTAATCCAGTCCTGCAACCAGCAATCCAAACACATTGCCTGTTGAAACAAGTGGCAGGTAGATCAGCCCTTCCTCACCAAGGATGCGGCTGAGTTGGCGATCAGCAACCGATATACTGGCTGGGTCGGCCTGTTCAAAGGAGGCAGTAAGGCTTTTTGAATGGAAAGCGCGTGCGGCGAGGCTGCGATCAGATCCTGCAGAAATGCTCATGCCTGCCAGCAGTTCCGCATTGGTATCATCGTGACTGATGGCCTGCAGCGAGTCAGTTGCCTTATTATGGATCAGGAAACAAGTTGCGTGCAGATCAAACAGAATGCCAATGTCGCGTTGGATCAGTTTCAATGTTTCGTGAAGAACCGGGCTGGAACTCGTTTCATCACCCTTACTCCCGAGCAATGCAAGACCTTTAATTCGTTCTCCCAGCGCCTGTCTGATGGATGAGCTTGTACCCTTGCCGGCAGGCTGGAACAGTTTTATGCCAAGATCTTCTGCGGCTGTTCTTACTTTTTCCTGTGTCTGCTTGAGAATTCCGTCCAGGATCGATTGATTTAGACCAAACAGTAAATCTGCACGCTCGAGTAGTGTATTGTCTGGCGTTGTTTCTGATGCTGAGAGATGACAGGCAAGATTTATCAGCTTCACCAGGTGTGAGCTGTCGAGAATGGCCAGTGTGGGTTCATGCTGATAGAGCACTGCATCCGAGATAAAGGAGCGTACCTTCCAGCTATCGATCAGGTGAGCTCCCACCTCGCATGAGGTGACATTGAGCTTTTCTTTCTCAAGGGACGCCAAGCCTTCGCCACTGATTTTCATGTCGAAAATTTCAGCATATTCCTGGGGAAAGTTTTGCAATAAAGCGAGTTGACCCAAACGATGCAACAGGCCGGCAAGATAGGCTTCGTCCGGTGCAGGGTAGGCAGTCAGTTCAGCGAGCGATTTGGCGATGTGGGCACAGCTCAAGGAGTAGTACCAGATTTCATCCAGACAGCGTTCCACTGGCTGAGCGACTTGTGAAAAGAACTGTTGTACAGCGCCTGTTATGGCAATGGTTTTGACAGTCTGCAGACCCAACACCACGAGTAAGCGATTGATATCCTTGATCTCATTCCATTGCCGGTAGGTGGGTGAGTTGGCCGTGGTAATGACTTTGGATGAGACTCCAGCATCCTTTTGGATGATTTCCGCGAGGCGCACAAAGCTCACATCAGAGCTGTTGCAGGTATCAATCAGCTCAATGAGAATAGCTGGTGGAGTAGGCAGTCCGGCAAAATCCAAACCAGTAATGACATCTATTGAAGAATCGCTCATGTGTTTTCTAAATTATATTCTAAACATGAGGTTACGAGAGCTATTAATAGCATTAATTTAAGGAAAGATTAAGTATTAATGCTGATTTATTTTCATCAAATTAAAACTTTATTCGTATCTGCATGGCGCTGTTAAGCACGCGTCGGGGGCGTTTTCGATGATCGGATTAATGTCGAAAAAATGCTTCCTGTATGATTTTGTTTGTCAAAGTTTTGTCACTCCTCCTGGCTGAATAAGTAACATATTGTATTTTATGAGAAATAATTGATTTCTCTTGTGGCATCTATTTTGCTTTCTTAAGTTGTAAATCCCAGGGGAGTGTAAATGGCCAACCAAAAGACAACTGAAGACTTGGACTTAGGTGAAGAGAAGTCGAGTAAAAAGAAGCTGTTCATCATAATCGCTATAGTCCTAATTTTGCTCATCGGTGGCGGGGTGGCTGCCTTTTTCCTGCTGTCTGGTGATGACGAGACTGACGAGAGTACTGCGCAAGAGTCATCGGCAGAGAAGCAGCAAGAGACTGAGTCAGTCGAGGAGAAAGGTCCAGCCCAATATTATGCTATGTCACCAGTGTTTGTCGTCAATCTGCCAGGACGACCAAGTCTACTGCAGGTCGGTGTCAATGTAAGAGTGACCAGCGATCAGATGGTCGATTTTCTCAAGCACAACGATCCGATGCTTCGTCATCATCTGTTGAATCTTCTGCAGGGTAAAGATGCAAAGACTCTGGTTGACAGAAAGGCGAAGGAGGCGTTGCAGATTGAGATGCTTGATGAGATCAACCGCATCGTGAAAGAGTTATCTGGCCCTGGGGAAGTGGAAGCCCTCTATTTCACCAGTTTTGTGATGCAATAAATCCATGAGCTCTAACGATTTACTCTCACAAGAAGAGATCGATGCCCTGTTACATGGTGTGGATAACGGAAATGTTGGTGCTGAAGTCGAGGCAGATATTGATGTTGATGGAGTCAGTTCTTACGATTTTGCCAGTCAGGACCGGATTGTTCGCGGTCGCTTGCCGACGCTGGAGATCATAAACGAGCGGTTTGCCCGCTATTTTCGCACCAGTCTGTTCAACATGCTTCGCCGCACCGCGGACATCTCCGTTTCCGGCATTCAGATGCAGAAGTTTTCTGAATTTGTCCACAGTCTGTTTGTGCCCACCAGCCTCAATATGCTGAAGGTTCAGCCACTGCGTGGCAAGGGATTATTCGTAATCGACCCGAAACTGGTATTCAGCGTGGTGGATAACTATTTCGGCGGCAGCGGTCGTTTCCACACCAAGATTGAAGGGCGTGACTTTACGCCGACCGAAAATCGTGTCATTCAGATTTTACTGGAGCTTGCTTTCAACGATATGCAGCAGTCCTGGAAACCAGTTTTCCCCGTTAAATTTGAATATACGGGTTCAGAGGTCAATCCCCAGTTTGCGAATATCGTCAGTCCTTCCGAAGTGGTGGTGGTCACCTCTTTTCACCTGGACCTGGAGAACGGTGGAGGTGATTTCCATATCTGTTTCCCTTACTCAATGATCGAACCTATCAGAGAGTTGCTTGATGCCGGTGTACAGAGTGATCGGGGCGAACGTGATGAACGCTGGGAGAAATCCATGCGGGAAGAAATTATGAATGCCAAGGTGGAACTGAACAGCATCCTCACTGAGGTGACTCTGAGTTTGGATGAGATCTCACAGCTTGAGAAGGGTGACATCATTCCCATCGAGATTCCGGATGAGGTGATAGTGGATGCAGCGGATGTGCCCATTTTTCGCGCCAGGTTGGGTGTCTCTGATGGCAACTATTCCCTGAAAATCACAGATTGGATTGAACAGAGCCGACACACAGGTCTGCACGAGTACTTGGAGTTCGCGCGGAGATTGGATGAACCAAATAATATTTGAATCATAGAGGGCCAATCCTATGAGCGAAAAAGATAAACAGACGGATCCGAATGAAGCGCTGGACGACGAGTGGGCTGCCGCACTGGATGAGCAGGATGATTCTAAGGATGGTAAGAGCCCCAAAACGGCGAAGTTCGATGAACTGAAAAATGAGCCGGGAGACGATTCCGTCAATCTTGATGCGATCCTCGATGTTCCGATTACCATTTCCATGGAGATTGGCAGGACCAAGCTGACGATTCGCAACTTGCTGCAATTGAACCAGGGATCTGTTGTGGAGTTGGATCGGCTGGCGGGCGAGCCAATGGACGTCCTGGTGAATGGCACTCTGATTGCACAGGGTGAAGTGGTAGTGGTGAATGAGAAATTCGGCCTGCGTCTGACAGATATTATCAGTCCGACAGAACGGGTCAAGAGACTGGGATGAGACGACTCTCCCTTGCCGGAATAATCTGTCTATGCAGTGCACTGGCGTTGGCGGATACGGGTGAGAAACGGCTTGCGCCCCTGGGTGCGCAGAGCCTGCTGGAGACCGGGGCCGGACTGCTGCTGATACTGACGTTGATTCTCGGTGGTGCCTGGCTGTTCAAACGTTACAGCCGACTCCCGATAGCAGGTAAGAATTTGATCGCTGTCCTGGGCGGTGTGTCTGTAGGTCCCAGGGAACGTGTGGTGGTGTTAAAAATTGAAAACACTAGAGTGGTTGTCGGAGTGGCTCCCGGGCAAGTCAGCATGCTGCATGTTCTGCCTGCTGATGAGCAGTCGGAAACGAGTTTCAAATCCCAGCTTGCCGTGGCGAAACAGGACGAGGCGGGGGCATGAAGTGAAGATTATTCTGTCCCTGCTTTTGCTGCTTGTCTCAGCCTCTCCAGCCCTGGCGGCGCCAGGCGTGGATGCCTTTACTGTCAATACGGATGCTCAAGGTGGTCAGACCTACACCCTGACAATCCAGGTGCTGTTCTTCATGACAGCGCTGACCCTGCTGCCGGGGGCTTTGATGATGATGACCTCTTTTGCCCGTATCATCATTGTGCTGGCTATCCTGCGCCAGGCACTGGGTACCCAGAGCACGCCGAACAATCAGATTCTCATCGGGCTGGCACTGTTTCTCACCCTGTTCATCATGATGCCGGTATTCAATGAGGTCAATGAAGTGGCTGTGCAACCCTACATGGCGGAACAGCTGGATACGGTTCAGGCATTGCAGGCAGCGGCAGCTCCAGTGCGGGAGTTTATGCTGGCTCAGACCCGCGAGGACGATCTGGCTCTGTTCGCCAGGATCGGTGACTTCGGCGAGCTTGATGGTCCGGAGAGTGCGCCATTTACTTTACTGCTGCCTGCTTTCGCCACCAGTGAACTGAAGACTGGCTTCCAGATCGGTTTTCTGTTGTTTATCCCGTTTTTGATCATTGATGTTGTGGTCGCCAGTGTCCTTATGTCGATGGGTATGATGATGCTTTCCCCAATGATTATCTCATTGCCTTTCAAGATCATGCTGTTCGTACTGATTGATGGTTGGGCGTTGGTGTTTGGCACGCTGGCAGCCAGTTTTCAGGTTTAGCGCAAGGAGTGAAAGATGGATCCGGATACCGTGATGAATATCGGCAAGCAGACCCTGGAGGTGATCGGCATGCTGGCTGGAATGGTGTTGCTGCCCGCACTTGCGGTGGGACTCGTGATTGCGATGTTTCAGGCTGCAACCCAGATCAATGAGATGACCCTGACCTTCATCCCTAAGCTGGCGGTCGTCGGGCTGGTATTGATGTTTGCCGGTCACTGGATGCTGCAGGTGCTGATGACTTTTTCCATGAATCTGATCGAGAGTATTCCCGAATTGATTCAATAAGCAGGAGCATGTGTGGTCGAGTGGACTGCGACCTTGTCCCTGCCAGGGAGGGCGGGATTTTATTCCACGGATGCCGTTTGACCAGGTGATCTATGCCTTTCAGTGAAGCTCAGCTCAGTGCATGGTTGGCCGCCTACCTCTGGCCATTGGTACGCATCAGTGCGATGCTGCTGTCCTCGTCAGTGTTTAACTCCCGGCAACTACCTGTCCAGATACGCCTGTTCATGACGCTGTTGATTACCTGGGTCATCGCGCCATCCCTCCCTGAACAACCAGCCATCGATGTGCTCAGCCATGAGGGGTTCGTGATCATGCTGCAGCAGATTTTGATCGGGGTAACTATGGGTTTCATTCTGCAAATGGTCTTTGCAGCACTGGTGTTCGGTGGACAGGTAGTTGCCTATAGCATGGGGCTGGGTTTTGCCTCCATGGTTGATCCGCAGAACGGTGTGCAGGTGCCGGTGCTTGCACAGTACTATCTGATTCTGGCCACACTCTTGTTTCTTACATTCAACGGCCACTTGTTGATGATCGAACTGGTGGCTGACAGCTTTCACAGTCTACCGGTCGCAGTGGATGGAATTTCACGCAACAGTCTTCTCGAGGTGGTTGCCTGGGGCAGCCGCATGTTTTCCGGTGGCCTGCTTATTGCGTTACCGATCATGGGCGCCATGTTATTGGTAAACATGGGGATGGGGGTGGTGATGCGGGCCGCGCCCCAACTCAATATCTTCTCCATTGGGTTTCCCATCACCATGCTGATGGGTTTTGCCCTGATCTGGGTGACACTGCCGAATGTTATGAACGTATTCAATAACCTGTTGGAAGAGGCTTTTCAACAGATTATGCAAACCCTGCGGGTTACGAGGTGATATATGGCTGACAATCAGGACGGCCAGGAAAAAACTGAACAACCGACATCTAAGCGACTTGATGATGCGAGGAAGAAAGGCCAGACAGCCCGCTCTCGTGAACTCAATACCATGGCCATTACCCTGATCGGTGTGATGGCGCTGGTGGTGATGAGTGGTCAATTGGGTGGCGACCTGAAGGAGGTCATGGTCGATGGCTTTACCCTCGAGCGCAGTGAGATCTTTAATGTCAACAGTATCTTCATACATCTGGGAAATGCGGTGCAGCATGCCTTTTTGGGGCTGGCGCCATTCTTTCTGCTGATGATCGTGGTGGCCATTGGCAGTTCCATAGCATTGGGAGGATTCTCCATCAGTGCCGAGGCATTGACGCCTAAACTCAGCAAGCTGAGCCCGATCAAGGGACTCAAGCGAACCTTCTCCGCCAAGGGTCTGGTGGAACTCCTGAAGGCGATGGCCAAATTCGCGCTAATCGGCGGCGCAACCATGCTGCTGCTTTGGAATACCCTGGATGACTATCTGTTGCTGCACGACATGGATTTACATCAGGCGGTCGACCATCTGGGGCGTCTGCTTGGCTGGTCAATTATCCTGATCAGCGCCACCCTGATTCTGGTGGCGGCGATTGATGTGCCGTTTCAACTCTGGGAGCACAAGCGTCAGTTGAAGATGACGCGTCAAGAGGTGCGTGACGAGATGAAGGAGACCGATGGAAGGCCTGAGGTTAAAGGCCGCATTCGCCAGCTGCAGCGGGAGATGGCGCAGCGGCGCATGATGGAAGAGGTGCCCAAGGCGGATGTGATTGTCACCAACCCCAGCCATTATGCAGTCGCATTGGTTTATCATCCGGATTCCATGCATGCGCCTAAACTGGTGGCCAAGGGTGCTGATATCGTGGCATTTAATATCCGTAAGGTAGGTGAGAAAGCGCAAGTACCGGTTATTGAGTCACCTATGCTTGCCCGGGCCATCTACTTCCATACCGAGTTGAATGAGTTCATTCCAGCAGGACTCTATCTCGCAGTGGCAAAACTGCTGGCTTATGTGTTCCAGCTCAGGGTTTATAAAACCGATGGTGGCGACATTCCGGAGGCACCCAGCGATTTGCCGGTGCCGCAGGAGTATCAGCATGATTGATCGGAATGTCGTATGTCTGGCGGAATAAAACTGAAAGGTATTGAGACGTGGATGCAGCTGCGATCCTACAAAATGTAAAGCAGATCGGTACGAAGGGCTTAGGCGCCCCTCTGGTTCTGGTGATGCTGCTCGCGATGGTGGTGATCCCGTTGCCGCCGATCATGCTGGACCTGTTTTTTACCTTCAACATCACGCTCTCTCTGGTGGTGATGCTGGTTGTGGTATACATCAAGCGTCCCCTCGATTTTTCAGTTTTCCCCAGTCTGCTGTTGATCGCCACCTTGTTGCGTCTGGCCTTAAATGTGGCTTCCACCCGTGTCGTATTGCTCGAGGGACACACCGGTGGTGATGCAGCGGGTAAGGTCATCGAGGCGTTTGGCGCGTTCGTGATCGGGGGTAACTATGCAGTCGGTCTGGTGGTCTTTCTGATTCTGGTGATCATCAACTTCGTGGTGGTGACCAAGGGTGCTGGAAGGGTTTCTGAAGTCAGCGCCAGATTCACCCTGGATGCCATGCCAGGCAAGCAGATGGCTATCGATGCGGATCTCAATTCCGGGCTGATCGACCAGGATCAGGCGCGGACCCGGCGCGAGGAAGTGGCTCAGGAAGCTGATTTTTATGGCGCGATGGATGGTGCAAGTAAGTTCGTGCGTGGCGATGCGGTAGCGGGCATCCTCATCCTGTTCATCAATATCATTGGCGGCCTCGCCATCGGCATGGCCCAGCATGATCTCGATTTCAGTACTGCCTTGCAGAATTATGTGCTGCTTACCATTGGCGATGGTCTGGTGGCGCAGATACCTTCACTCCTGCTCTCCACATCAGCGGCGATCATCGTTACCCAGGTCGCCAGTACGCAGAATGTCGGTGGCCAGATCGTTACGCAGCTGTTCAGTAGTCCAAGAGCCCTGGCGGTGGCTGCCGCAGTGCTGTTTCTCATGGGCATAATTCCGGGTATGCCCAACTTTGCATTCCTTACCCTGGCCGCCGCCGCGGCTGGCGGTGCATGGCTGATCTGGCAACGTCAGAAGGAGCCGGAGGTGGAACCGGTCGTGGCTGAGCCTCAGCCAACGCCCGAGCAACGGGAACTGACCTGGGAGGATGTGCAGCCGGTGGACCTGATCGGGCTGGAGGTAGGGTATCGCTTGATCCCCCTGGTGGATCGCAATCAAGGTGGGCAGCTGATGAACCGCATTAAGGGAGTCAGGCGTAAGCTCTCCCAGGAATTGGGTTTTCTGATTCCTTCTGTGCATATCCGGGACAACCTGGATCTCTCGCCTAATGCTTATCGCATTACGATCAATGGTGTGACGGCGGCAGAAGCGGAGATCTATGCAGATCGTGACCTCGCAATCAACCCCGGACAGGTATTTGGCGAACTCCAGGGCACCCAGACCAAGGATCCTACTTTCGGCCTGGAAGCGGTGTGGATCGATCCCGAGCAGAAAGACCATGCGCAGACACTGGGTTATACCGTCGTGGATGCCAGTACCGTGGTTGCAACCCATCTGAGCGAAATCCTGCATAACCACGCCCACGAATTCCTCGGGCATGAAGAGGCGCAGCAGCTGTTTGATTCCCTGGCAAGGAGCGCGCCCAAACTGGTCGAGGATCTGCTTCCCAAGACCCTGTCGCTGAGCATAGCAACCAAGATTCTGCAGAACCTGCTCGAAGAGCATGTACCGATCCGGGATATCCGCACAATTGCCGAAACCTTGGCGGAGCAAGCCCCCAGGAGTCAAGACCCCGTCACCCTGACATCGGCTGTCAGGGTTGCGCTGTCACGTGGGATAGTCCAGCAACTTATTGGTTCTTATGAAGAAATTCCTGTGGCGGTATTAGATCCAGGATTGGAACAAATATTGCTGCAAACCTTGCAGACCTCGAATGAGGGTCACGCTGGCTTCGAGCCGGGGCTGGCGGAGAGACTGCAACAGGCTTTGGCGGAGACTGGAGCCAAAATGGAGCAGGAGGGGCAAGAGAGTGTCTTGCTGGTGGCTGCACCTATACGTCCCTGGATGGCAAGGTTTGCGAAACATGCAGCGCCGGGAATGCACGTCCTCTCCTATAACGAGATACCGGACAATCGCCAGATCAGGGTGATTTCCTCTATCGGCAACACACATCCGGAGACCAGACCGGAAGGCTGACAGCTAACGTCGGGAAGCGACCCAAGCCCGCGATCTGTTGGTTAAAATCGGGGATTGGGGACTATGAAGATACGAAGGTTTTTTGCTTCCGACATGCGACAGGCCCTGCGCCAGGTACGTGAGACATTAGGCGCAGACGCGGTGATCCTTTCCAATAAGAGTGTGGAAGGGGGAGTAGAACTGGTGGCCGCCATGGATTATGCAGAAGAGGCCTTTGCTGCGCCGGAGACGACCATACGATCTGCGGAGCCAGCAACTGTTTTGAATCCTCGGACCATTGCTGAACCTGCAGAATCTAAATTTAAATCATTTGTAAGACACAACAACAGCGCAACTTCGCCACCACCTTCAAAACCCTCCGGCTCGACTGATTCAGTTTGGCCAGACCAAACGAATAAGACCTCAATTGCGCAGGGTGCCGGCAGGATAGTGGAATGGAGCCAGGACCCTGTGTTGCAGGAAATGCGTCAGGAGATGCAGGCTCTGCGCCGTATGATGGAGAACGAGCTCTCGGAACTCACATGGCGTGATCTGGGGCAACGCCGTCCCCAGACCCAGGACCTGATTCGACGTCTGATGGGGCTCGGGTTGGGTGCGGCTATCTGTCGTGACCTGGCTGGCCGTGTTGAGGATGCGGATTCATCCGACAAGGCCTGGCAGCAGGCGCTGTTTCATCTGACCGCAGAGATTCCTGTGATGCAGGATGACCTGCTTGAGCAGGGGGGCATCCTCGCATTAGTGGGTCCCACCGGTGTGGGCAAGACCACAACCATCGCAAAGCTGGCGGCGCGCTTCTGCCTGCGGCATGGAAACCGTCAATTGGCGCTGGTCACCACAGACAGCTATCGCATCGGGGCGCAGGAGCAATTACACAACTACGGACGGATTCTCGATGTTCCAGTGCGGAATGTCGCGACCCCCGAGGAGCTGAGCGCTGCGCTGCACGCCTTTTCTGATAAACGTCTGGTGTTGATCGATACCGCTGGCATGGGTCAGCGGGACCTGCAGCTGTCACAAAGACTCGCCATGCTGAGCAGCGGCAATCATCCGGTAAAGACCCTGTTGACCCTCTCTGCAACCACACAGCGCTCGGCTATCGCACATGCCATCAGGTCGTTCAGTATCGCCCGGCCCGTTGGGGCTGTGCTGACCAAGATAGACGAAGCGGCGTCCCTGGGTGGGATTTTTTCATCACTCATGGAGAGCAAATTGGCGCTCTGCTTCATCTCCGATGGGCAGCGGGTGCCGGAGGATCTACACGTTGCCCGATCCCACTTACTGGTTAGTCAGGCGGTGGAACTGAGTAAGACACTGGAAGAATCGCCAGACGAAGACTATCTGGCACTAGCCTTTAGAGGAATGGGTGAACATGCGCATGTCTGAGCAGATTGAAGATCAAGCCACTGGGTTACGCAGAATGGTAAGCCCGGAACCGGTTCGTGTGATCGCCGTCACTGGCGGCAAGGGCGGAGTTGGTAAAACCAATGTATCGGTCAATCTTGGAATCGGACTCGCAGAACTTGGAAGACGCGTGATGTTGCTGGATGCCGATCTGGGATTGGCAAATATCGATGTTCTGCTCGGTCTGCATGCCAAACACAACCTGTCACACGTCATGAGCGGGGAATGCACGCTGGAAGAGGTGCTGGTAGATGGGCCTAAGGGTATGCGCGTTGTGCCGGGCGCTTCAGGTCTGCAAAAGATGGCTGAATTGAGCCCTGCTGAACATGCGGGTCTGATTCACGCTTTCAGCGAGGTGGCGAGTGATGTTGACGTGCTGGTGATCGACACCGCTGCAGGAATTTCGGATCTTGTGGTCAGTTTCAGTCGGGCCGCCCAGGAGCAGATTGTCGTGGTTTGTGATGAACCAGCCTCCATCACCGATGCCTATGCGATTATTAAATTGCTGAACCGGGATCACGGTGTGAGTCATTTCCGCATTCTGGCAAATATGGTGAAAACTGTTCAAGAGGGCAGGGACCTGTACAACAAGATGTGCCGGGTCACGGACCGATATCTGGATGTCATGCTCAGTTACATGGGCAGCGTGCCGTACGATGAACAGTTGCGCAAGGCTGTGAAAGGACAAAAACCAGTGATAGAGGCATATCCTCGCTCCAGGGCGGCGCAGGCATTCAAGAATTTAGCCAAGAAGGCCGATAACTGGCCTGTACCTACTGGAGTGAGTGGGGATCTGCAGTTCTTCGTCGAGCGTTTGATCCAATTTTCAAGTCAACATGGGGAGATCTGACGGTGAACGGCCTAGCGACATACACCGCCATGCAGGAAAAACTGGGCAGTAATGATTTGGTGAATCAACATGCTGGTTTGGTAAAACGGATTGCTTACCATCTGATGAATCGTCTGCCGCCAAATATTCAGGCAGATGACCTTATCCAGGCGGGTATGTTGGGATTGCTTGAAGCAAGCCGGAACTATGATCCAACACAGGGCGCAAGTTTCGAAACCTATGCGGGAATCCGGATTCGAGGTTCAATGCTGGATGAAATCCGTCGCAGTGACTGGACGCCCCGCTCAGTGCACCGCAAAGCCAGAATGGTGGCGGATGCGATGCGCGAAATCGAAAACAACGAGGGACGGGATGCCAGGGATGTTGAAGTAGCGGAAGTGCTGGGTATGTCTCTCGAGGATTACCACCAGATTTTACAGGACTCGACGGGTTGTAGGATATTTAGTCTGGATGAATTGAATTCGTTGGGTGAGGGGCTTCAGGATCTTAGCGACAGGATATCAGACCTGCCGTTCGAAGGATTACAAAAAGACGCCTTCAAGAAAGCTTTAGCCGATGCAATTGCCGGTTTACCAGAACGAGAACGACTTGTAGTAGCAATGTACTACGACGATGAGCTGAATCTGCGAGAAATTGGCCATGTTTTAGGTGTTAGTGAGTCACGAGTTTGTCAGATTCACAGTCAGGCTACATTGCGCCTGCGCTCACGCTTATCGGAATGGTTGAGTCTGGTACAGGAAGAAAGTCTATAAGGATAAAGTCTGTACTACAGACCTAACTGAATCATGAGCTGGTGGCACTGAAATGGGAGGTTGCCTTGGATAAAAGTATGAAAATACTCATTGTGGATGATTTCTCCACAATGAGGCGCATCATAAAAAATCTACTTCGGGATTTGGGATTCACCAATACCCACGAGGCGGATGATGGCACGACTGCGTTGCCATTGTTACAGAATGGAAGTTTTGATTTCCTTGTTTCTGATTGGAACATGCCGGGAATGACAGGGATAGATTTGTTAAAAGCGGTCAGGGCCGATACAAAACTTGCCAGATTACCGGTATTGATGGTAACGGCTGAATCGAAGCGGGAACAGATCATAGAGGCGGCGCAGGCCGGTGTGAATGGCTATGTGGTGAAACCATTCACTGCAGGAACCCTTGAGGAAAAGATAAAAAAAATATTTGAGCGAGTCGAAGGATGATGTCTCTTGATAAGGGAGATCCTGTATGCAAGAAAAATTGAATAATAAAGTAATTCAGCTTGAAAAGGCAGAGGCATTGGTATCGGCGTTAAAGGCAGATAGAGATACCGAGGTTGAACAGCTGATACGTGAACTATCTGTTCAAAAAGAGAGTCACCTTTTCATCGAAGTAGGACGGCTGACCCGTGAGTTGCATGAGGCAATCAACGGTTTTTTACTCGATGCCAAAATTACAGATATCACCAATGTCGAGATACCTGATGCTAAGGAACGCCTCAGGTATGTGATCACCATGACCCAAGATTCGGCAGATCGGACACTCACGGCTGTCGAACAAAGTCTACCACTCGTTGAAGAGTTTGGTGAAAACTCGGAAAGGCTGTTGCAGGAGTGGGAAAAATTACGCGCCCGTCTCCTCAATAAGGATGACTTCAAGGATCTGAGTGAATCGCTGGTGGCATTTCTGACGCAGGTGCAGAGGAATTCGGACACACTACACAGTAATTTATCTGATGTGCTGATGGCGCAGGATTTCCAGGATCTTACAGGTCAGATAATACGTAAAGTAATTACTCTGGTTCACGACGTAGAAGAAAAGCTGGTGAAACTGGTGCGTATAACCGGTGGAAAAATGGAGAAGGACTCAAAAAAACATAAGGATCCAAGCGAACTCGAGGGTCCAGCTATTCCAGGTCTGGATCAGGGTGACCAGATAAACAGTCAGGATGAAGTGGATGACCTCTTATCCAGTCTCGGGTTTTAGTTATTGATAACGCAATCTTAATATTGACCTCGATAGACTACGACAAAGGAAAAGGCCTGGAGTGATAAATGAGTATTGATGTCAATGACGAGATCTTACAGGATTTTTTAGTCGAGGCGGGTGAGATACTTGAACAATTGAGCGAGCAACTGGTGGACCTTGAGCAGCAGCCAGAAGACTTCGACCTGTTAAATGCGGTATTTCGTGGATTTCACACGATAAAAGGTGGCGCAGGTTTTCTGAGTATCAACTCCCTGGTTGAAATCTGCCATCGAGCTGAAGATGTATTTAATGTACTTCGCCAGGGACAGCGCTCAGTCAGTCCTGATCTTATGGACGCGATTTTGCAGGTGCTTGATGTAGTCAATTCAATGTTCGATCTGATAAGAGATGGAACAGAGCCAGATCCTGCTGATCCTCAATTGATGCAACGTTTGAATGGATTTACGGCTCCGCAGAGTGAAGCCCCTCCTGTTTCTGATAGCCAAGAAGCCAAACAAGCTGAACCTGTACGGAATACATCTGCGGGAAACCGGAAACCCGCTGCAGAGAACAAACACACTGACCTCTCTGACACTGAGTTTGAAGAGCTGTTGGATGCCATCCAGAAACCGGAAAATAATCCATCGCCCGGTGATGAGATCTCGGAAGATGAGTTTGAGGCTTTACTCGATGATCTGCATGGTAAAGGCAGGTTTAATGCCGGCATAGCGCAACCGATAAGCAGTGAAGAAGACCACACTGGTTCAGATGAGATCAACGAAGATGAGTTTGAGAATTTGCTCGATCAGATACATGGAAAAGGTCAATTTGATCCATCAAAAGTAACCATCGCAGAGCACAATGAGCAAGCGGACCAATCAACTGGCGAGGTGAGTGATGATGAGGGAATCTCTGAAGAAGAGTTTGAAAATCTATTAGATGAGATTCACGATAAGGGACAGTTTAAAGGCCAGGTAGACAATCTCTCTATAGCCGCCTTCAGACGCTGGAAAATCCGAACAAAGAAATCTATCAAAAAGCAGCAAGGCCGATACTGCATCAAGAGCCAAACCAGAGTCCAGGCCGGACAGATCAACACCAGAACTAAAAATACCATCGAAATCCAAGCCTGCCGCAGAAACCACTGTACGTGTTGATACCAAACGTTTGGATGACATCATGAATATGGTAGGAGAATTGGTGTTGGTAAGAAATCGCCTTGCCAATTTAAAAGCGACCATGAAGGACGAAGATGTGTCAAATGCGGTAGGAAATCTTGATGTGGTTACCGCCGATCTGCAATTGGCCGTGATGAAAACCCGAATGCAGCCGATCAAAAAGGTGTTTGGGCGCTTCCCACGAGTGGTCCGCGACCTTGCGAGAAGTTTGAAAAAGGAAATCGATCTGGAAATGGTGGGAGAAGAGACCGATCTGGATAAGAATCTCGTTGAGGCGCTCGCAGACCCAATGGTGCATCTGGTGAGAAATTCCGTAGATCACGGCATCGAAATGCCGGACGAAAGGGAAAAGGCCGGTAAACCTCGTCGCGGGACAATCCTGCTGTCCGCCGCCCAGGAAGGTGATCACATTCTGCTGTCCATCAGTGATGATGGAAAGGGTATGGATCCGGAGATATTGCGTCAGAAGGCAATAGAGAAAGGCATGATGGATCAGGAAACTGCGGCACGATTGGATGAACGAGATTGTTACAACCTGATATTTCATGCAGGATTTTCTACCAAGAAAGAGATTTCAGATGTCTCTGGTCGGGGCGTTGGGATGGACGTAGTCAAGACCAGAATTGCCCAGATGAATGGCTCAGTCGAGATTGATTCAGAATTGGGGCGCGGCAGTCTCATTACTATCAAGTTACCGCTGACACTTGCCATTCTCCCAACCTTGATGGTGATCTTGAAACAGCAACCCTTTGCCCTGCCACTCGCAAGTGTCGTTGAGATATTCAACCTTGACCTTAATCGTACACACGTTATAGACGGTCAATTGACTATATTGGTGCGGGAACGCGCTATACCTCTCTTTTATTTACGTGACTGGCTTGTGCCAAACAGTCCTTTATCTGAAAAAGACAAACTTCGTAGTCATGTAGTGATTGTGAATGTTGGTAATATCGAGGTGGGTTTGGTGGTGGATGAGTTGATTGGACAGGAGGAGGTGGTAATCAAGCCGCTTGGCGCACTGCTTCAAGGTCTAGAAGGCATGGCTGGCGCTACAATTACAGGCGATGGCAAGATCGCCTTGATAATTGATGTGCCTGGCTTGATGCGTAAGTACGCCAGAAAGTATTAAACCTGTATCTGATGCCAGATTGCTCGGTACGCTTTGCAAAAATAAACGCACATGTTAAGCAATAGCCTGAAAATACTGATTGTCGATGACTCGGCCTTTTTCAGGCACCGGATCTCCGAGGTGCTCAATCTTGCCTCTGATATGAGTATCGTTGGATATGCAGTCAATGGTGAAGATGCTATTCAAAAGGCCCACAGTTTACAACCGGACCTGATTACCATGGATATCCAGATGCCAGTGGTGGATGGGATTTCAGCGGTACGCAGGATCATGGCGGAGTGTCCGACAAGAATCTTGATGTTGTCAGCGTTGACCAGAGAAGGAGCAAGCGAAACCCTCGCGGCTTTGGAAGCGGGCGCCATCGATTTTATGTCGAAGGAAATAGACAGTTGGCGTGCTCATGGATCAAATGGCGAATTTATAAAAAAGTTTCTTGATAAGATCAGGACTGTAGGAAACAGTCAATTGTGTGTCAGACAAGTCGAAAGCAGACGCTTTCACAATGCATCCATAGACCAATCGAGCAGACAGCAGAATACTCATGAATTTGAACATCCTAGATTAATAGTGATTGGCGCATCGACTGGTGGACCGGTTGCACTGCAAGCAGTTCTGAGTGGTCTGCCGCGAAATTTTCCAGTACCGGTGTTAGTGGCAGTTCATATGCCGGGCAGCTTTACCTCAGCCTATGCGGAGCGGCTCAACACTATCTGTGCAATTCATGTGGAAGAAGCTATAGATCATGCGCCATTGAAGGCTGGTCAGGTACTTATCGCACCTGGCGGTAAACAGATGCTGGTGGAAAATGGGGCATCAGGACCAAGGGTGAGGATCACGCATGCCCTGCCTGATGATGTCTACCATCCAAGTGTAGATCGACTTTTTAAGTCGACTGCCAGGGTGTTTGGCCGACAGGCATTGGGCGTGATTTTAACAGGTATGGGCTCAGATGGATTTATAGGATGTCAACAATTGAAGTTGTCAGGCGCACAGTTATGGAGTCAGGATGAGAAAAGTTGTGTGGTCTACGGTATGCCGCAGGCAGTCGAGAAAGCCGGTTTGTCAGATCGTGTTTTGTCAATACAAGAGATGGGGCCACAGCTAATTAAACAATTATGAGACTCGACTTTCTCAGCTTTATTGGAATCCTTCTTGCCTTCCTGGCGGTGGTTGGCGGGAATTGGCTGGATGGTGGCCATATCGACTCCCTGATCAATGGTCCCGCGATGGTGATCGTGATCGGAGGTACAGTCGGAGCGATACTTCTGCAGACACCAATAAACGTTTTTATCCATGCCTTACGGCTTTCGGGCCGAGTGTTTATGCCCACTCACATGGATATGAGCACTACTCTGACTAAGCTGGTGGAGTGGAGCAATATTGCTCGCAAAGAGGGCCTGTTAGGTCTTGAGACCATTGCTGAGGATGAAAAAGATCCGTTCATTCGCAAGGGAATGCAGATGCTGGTGGATGGCAATGAACCGGAGATTTTGCGGGATGCGATGGAAATGGAGGTTGATGCGTGCGAACAGCACGATCTACAGGCAGCCAAAGTGTTTGAGGGCATGGGTGGATATTCACCCACTATTGGAATCATTGGCGCTGTGATGGGTTTGATTCATGTGATGCAGAATCTTGCCGATCCCAGTAAGCTCGGCAGTGGTATTGCAACTGCATTCGTTGCCACGATCTATGGCGTTGGTTTGGCGAACCTTTTCCTCCTGCCCTTTGCTGCGAAATTGAAAACCCAAACGCAAAACATCACTAAATATCGTGAACTGGTGATCGAGGGCGTAGTGGGGATAGCTGAAGGAGACAATCCTCGAAATATTGAAGCCAAGCTACAAGGCTTTCTTCAATGAAACTTAAGGGGTTGGCACAGCATATCTGTGTGATTGAGGCGTTATTGATGCGATGCAAGTCACTGCCTCTTTTTCCTGATGCAAAAAATACAGCGCTGACTGACAAAACTTCTCACCGGGAGAAGTAATATGGGCCGTAGACATAAAAGACCTGAAGAGATCGAGAATCACGAGAGATGGATTGTCTCTTACGCGGATTTTATTACTCTCCTGTTTGCCTTTTTTGTCGTGATGTACTCTATATCATCGGTCAACGAGGGCAAATATCGTGTTTTGTCACAGACACTCACAGATGCATTTCAGGAACCGACCCGTAGCCTGGATCCAGTACAGATTGGAGAACTGGGTCGTAAACAAGGCGACGTCGCAGGCATGGATTCTGGAAGTGTTCTGATTGATATGGAGAATCGTCAAGGACCTGGCCTGTATCAGAACGATGGGTCAACTCAACAGGCTGCAGCAATGACTGCTGCATCATCCACAGACCAGCAACGCCTCGGTTTTTTGGCGGCCAGTATCGAAGACATGCTTGAGCCCTATGTGGAGCAGGAACTGGTCGAAGTCAAGTTTGAGGATAACCGCGTCACTGTAGATATGAAGGACAAGATGTTATTTCCAAGCGGCAGTGCGCGTCTTTCCCGTGCAGCGGTCAATGTGTTAAGGGACATAAGCCGGATTCTTGCCAGCATGCCGTATCAGATACAGGTGGAGGGCAACACGGATGATCGGCCGATCCGTACAGAGGAGTTTCCTTCCAATTGGGAACTGTCTGCTGCAAGAGCTGCCAGTGTTGTGCATTTGATGTCCCGGCTGGGAGTCAATCCAGGTCGATTATCTGCGATTGGTTATGGTGAACATAGACCGGTTGCGGAAAACACGACTGAGACAGGACGACAAAAAAACCGTCGTGTCACACTCGTGGTTCAAGGTTTAAATAATTCACCAGATCGTATACTCACACTGCCTGGAGGGGGAGAGTGAAAATCTGGACTATTGCCAACCAGAAAGGTGGTGTTGGCAAGACCACGACAGCGGTTTCTCTGGGTGGTCATCTCTCACAGTGGGGATTACGTACGCTGCTGATTGATATCGATCCCCATGGTTCTCTGACCTGCTATTTCAAATATGACCCCGATACCATCGAAGGGGGGGTCTATACACTCTTCAAGGCAGCCATCGATAAACAGCAAGCGGATCTTCATGCCCTGATCTATGCAACCGGCACTGACGGCCTCGATTTAATGCCTGCCGTAATGAGGTTAGCAGCCCTCGATCGCCAGGCAGGTAAGCTCGACGGCATGGGGCTGGTTCTCAAAAACGCACTGATCAAGCTGGAGTCTCACTACGACTATGTGATTATTGATTGCCCGCCGATACTTGGGGTATTGATGATCAATGCACTCGCGGCGTGTGAACAGTTGATAATTCCTGTCCAGACTGAATTTCTAGCCTTGAAAGGTCTTGAGCGCATGTTGAACACACTGCAAATGGTATTGAAGTCAAGGCAGATTTCCCTCCCATACACAATTGTGCCTACGATGTATGATATGCGTACCCGAGCCTCACAGGATAGTCTCAGGGTACTGAGAGAAAAGTATAAAGATCATTTATGGAATAGCCTGATACCCGTAGATACCCGTTTACGTGATGCAAGCCGCGCTGGTATTCCACCTGCCGTGTTCGATCCGAATGGCCGTGCAGTCTCCGCCTATAGCATACTGCTGGAGCATCTTCTGCATGGCACAGAACAGTGGGTTTCAGGATTGGCTGTATGAAGTCCGAGGAGCAGGACCAAAGACGGCATAAACAGCAGACTGTTCTTGCAGACTCAAACACCGATTTCATCAGTTATCTCGATACCCTGCTAGCTGAAGTTGATGAGACAGACGAGGAAGTCTCAAGCCCGGCGGTTAAAGTCGATAACTTCGGCGCCGATACGCGTATCAAGGCACAGCCTGTCCTGGATGAGGATTCTGGCCTCGTTACAGCACTGAATCCTGATATTGGCAGTGCCGCAAACCCTGAGCTAAATGCAACTAATAGAATCCCAAAGTGGGCAGATACGCCATTTCAGGTATTGATGTTCGGGGTTTGCGGGTTGACTCTGGGTGTCCCGCTTGTATCCCTGGTGGGTATCCTGGACTTCAATAAAACGCTTTGTCGGCTGCCGGGCCAATCCCGGTGGCAGCTTGGGGTCCTGACTCATCGCCAACAAAAGGTCATGGTGATCGATACGGCAAGATTGATCATGCCGGAGCGCATCGGAACAATACAAGGGACACACAGGATATCAGGGAGGTATTTGCTGCTGATTGGAGAGGGTGATATCGGGTTGTTGGTAGATGCAATCAACACCACAGTGAAGATAGACAACAGGCAAGTTCGATGGCGGCGTGGTTCGGGATGGCAACCCTGGTTGGCCGGTATTCTAATCGAGCAGCTATCAGTTCTTCTGGACCTGGATGGTTTATTGGAAATGATTCAGGAAACATAGTGACGGAAACTATCAGCAATCATCTGGTCGATGACAGAACCGGATGTCATGAAGAGGTATATTGATGAGTATGACTGCAGAAGAAACTGTCGCTGGTGAAGTGATCCAGTTTGTTACTTTCATCCTGAAAGATGAAACCTACGGCATCAAAGTGATGCAGGTGCAGGAGGTGTTGCGGGTGACGGAAATTGCTCCTGTACCAGGCGCCCCGAACTATGTGCTTGGGATCATCAACCTGCGTGGCAATGTGGTAACTGTCGTTGATACCCGCGGGCGGTTCGGACTGCCTGGGACAGAACTCGATGATGCCAGCCGAATTATCGTAATCGAATCGGAAAAACAGGTCGTAGGCATACTGGTCGATGCAGTGGCTGAAGTGGTGGAGCTACGATCAGATGAAATCGATGTGGCGCCCAATGTAGGCAGTGATGAGAGTTCACGATATATTCAGGGTGTCGCAACCCATGAAGACAGCCTCCTTATCCTGGTTGATTTGAATAAATTACTGACAAACGAGGAATGGAATGAAATCCATATGTTTTGATCTTCATGAATAAAGGGTCTCGAAGGACCTCAGCTCGGTCTTAAAGCGGTATATTGATAAAAATTAGAGGTATTCGGTGTTTTCATACTATTCTTGTCACGCAATGCTTGTCCACATTTGAGCGCGAGATTCTGTCCAGCCTATGCCAGAAATTGGAGAACAGAGCCCCGTCAATCCCTTGTATCCGGTCAATCCCGTTCGTAGACCTGAGCGCCGGGATGGGTCCAAATCGCCAAAGCAACAGGATAGCCAGAAAAAGCAACAGCCACCGGATGAGGAAAATGGAAAACCGCATATTGATGAGTATGCCTGATGACTGTTGATCAGAATCTTCTCTTGATTTTACTGCTGGTTGTTCTGTGTGTGGCTCCAGCAGGCCTGTTGTGGATGATATTTGTTGATCGTAAAAGACAGGAGCAGATCAGGCAGCTGGAGCGGAGTCTGGAGAATATCAAGCAGACAGTCGGAGCACTCTGTTCGAGTGCTGTGGGTGTGGATCGCCGGGTCAATCGTATCGAACGACATGGCCGTGATCTTGAAGAGCGGCAGGATAATTTCGAGAGCCAGAAAAATAGTGATCCGCCTTATGCAGATGCGATCCGCCTGGTGAAAGAGGGTGCGGATGCCGATCATCTGGTGCAGGAACTGGGGCTGAGCCGTGGCGCTGCGGACCTGATCATCCTGATGCATGGTTTGAAGGCCGATGATCAGCGGCAGGGATGAATTGCTGCTTGGTCATTCTTCACATTATACATAAGAATCAATTAGTCGTGCTTTAGCGGGAGTGGCCGGATGGTTGAGTGTCGAGTTCCTGTTCTGGGTTTTGCGGCATACAGTGGGACGGGTAAAACGACCTTGCTCACAGAATTAATCCCGTTGTTAAAGGATACAGGGCTGCGCCTGGGGGTGATTAAACATGCCCATCACAAAGTCGACATCGACAAGCCGGGCAAGGATAGCTACGAACTGCGCAAGGCAGGCGCTGGACAGGTGCTGCTTGCAACCGCGCAGCGTTGGGCGTTGATGGTGGAAGAGGACGCCAAGGGCGATCCGGATTTGCAGCGCATGCTGGATCGGCTCGATGCAAGCATACTGGATCTGATACTTGTCGAGGGCTTCCGGCATGTGCCTTTCCCGAAGATTGAACTCCATCGACCAGCCCTTGGAAAACCCTTATTGTTCCCGCAGGACAGCTCCATTATCGCAATTGCCATAGACGGGGAGCTGCCCACAGACACGCAACTCCCGGTGCTTGATATCAATAGTCCCCATGCCATTCGGGATTTTATCCTCCAGCAGTTTTTCAAGAGCTGACCTGCAATCAGGCTGAACTCAACTTTGCATCTGCCTGCTGTCCGGTTGACGCCTCTGCAAACGGCTGCCAGACTCTCTATACGAACAGAATAAAAATCTTAGTCTCATGCCTGATGCACAGGATGCCATCGCGGATATCAGCGTTGTAGCTGAAACCACTGAAAAAATCAGCCTGTTCCTCGATTCCATCGGGATCGAGCTTTCAGTTTTTGGACTGCAATTCGCCGCACTGATCATCGCTGTGGCTGTGTTTACCATCCTGCTCCTGGTCGCCTGGAAAAAGACCCGGAATGCCCGTTATGCTGCGCTTGCGGGACTTGCGCCACTGCTGCTGATCATCCTGTTTATCCTGATCAGTTGGCTGGATCAGTGGTTCAATCCACTGCCGGACTACATTTCAGGAAATGTCGTCGCAGATGATCTGCATGACATGTCGATTGGCCTGCTGGGTTTTCGGGATGAGCCTTTCGCGGCCGGTCCAGAGTATGTGGACAGCATCACCGGGCGTTTTGCACTCAACTACCAATCCAGGCTGGGAGATCATCCACGGCAGTTTCTATTGAAAAAGCCGGGTTGTGAGGGCCTGAAATTTCCTATCAGCACCGCAGGCTTACAGGCTGAAGAGCGTTTTAGCCTGGAGTTTACCTGCAAAGCCTCACCATGATGAAGAGACTGTTAAGCGTCACTTTGCTGCTGCTTTTGGCATTGAGCGCCGAGGCTGCTTCCATCTCCGGCCAGGTGGTGGACGCTCTCAGTCGCACACCGTTGGATGGCATGGAAATCCACCTGAAATGGTATGGCGGAGATCACCGGATCAAGCCGGCCACTGACGCTGAAGGACGCTTCAAATTCCAACTGGATGAGATTCTTCCAGCGGCTGCGCTGCAACGACGCAGCCTCAATCTGCTGTTTAAACGGCAGGGCTACATGACTGAAAACCTGCTCCTGGAACGCCTGTCGGATGAGTCATTCAGTCTGCAGCAGCGGCTGATCGAGCTTGCGCCAAGTGAAGGTTCAGAACAGCCCCTGTCCGGCGCCTATACGACACTCTATGTGTTGCCCTATCAGGTTTCACGGGGTTCCAGTCTGTCTGATTCAGAGGAGCTGCAGGCATTGATTACCGAGTATCTGACTTCGGGGGTCGATATGTATCTGCAGGAAATCGGCGAACCTGCGCCGCTCGATGCCTTCGGTCTGCAAAAACTGGGAGCAGATGCCGCAGTGGACATCTCCAATACCTCCGGGGTCATCAGCTATGGTCATCAGCTGAAGGATGCGCTGGCGATCGTGGGCGGCAGGGCAGGCACCCGAATCACGGCGGATCAGCAGGAGCAGATGGAATTCAGCTCGCGCTATGTGATCATTCCGGCAATCAAAAACAACCGTGGCCGGGTATTGCGCTGGGACGATGCCTTGCCAACCGGGCTGATCAGTTCGCGCATGATCGCAGACCGGCTCAACAGACTCTGGGGCAGGAATACGGTACTTGCAATTGCGGCGGCGGCGCTCAATCGCTCGATAACGGCTGATACTGATACCAGAAAGGAGCTGCTCGAGCGGGCAGAGGCCTTTCTCCGGGCGGAGTTGATGGATGCCGGGGCGGACGAGCCACTGGTTGCGGAACTGAATGAGGTCCTGGCACAGATCAGGGAGGCGCAGCAGCCATGAGTCAACGGATTCGATGGATGTGCCTCAGTCTGATGTTGTTGGTTTCATTGGGCACATGGGCGGGCGAGCGCATCGCGTTCATACCCGGGGCGGAGGTCGGTGGCGAGAAAGTCCTCAGCCATCTGAAGCTGAAAAGCGTGATTACCGAATTTCTTGACCCGCAGAATACCGGGCTGGGAAAATCCCTGGGATATCTGGTCTGGCGGGAGGTGCTGGCTGCGATCAGCGATCAGGCGGGTGCGGGAGTAATCCTGGCTCATCCACCAGGCGAGCAGCGCATCGTCGACATGCTCAGGCAGGATTATCACAAGGCGGCGCTGGAGATCGCCAAGTACGAAGAGGCCCCCATTGCCCTCTGGGGGAGGGTTACCCGGGAGCAGGGCAGACTGATCCTGGATACCGCCTGCACCCTGTTGCCGGAGATCAGTGACACGGTATTGCAGGTGCGCCTCTCCGCCGGCAATCCACACGCCATGGAGAGTGATTCGCTGCCGTTGCAAGCCGTAATACCCCGCACCCGTTTCAGTTTCGACTGGGTGGAGACCAGCCGTGAGCAGTTGTTTGAGCGCAGCCTGGTGAGCGGTTATGCAGGCGCCGTACTCCGGGCGGAGCCGGACAACCAGGCCCGCAAACTGGCAACCCTGCCTGCCAACCGGGGCATGCAGTCCGTGGATATGCAGGGTGCCTGGTTCAAGGTGCGCCTGGCGGATGGCAGCATGGCTTATGTGCATGCGGACAACGTGATGCTGCCTCCCAGGGAAGTCGCCGGGGCTGGCAATGCTGTGCAACTTTACACTAACCCAGATAAAGGCTCGGCGAAGCTGAAACGGGTAAAACTCAGCAGTCTCTACCGGGTGCTGGATTCGCGGTATCTGTCCAAGGGAGTCTGGTATCGCATCAAAGCGGGAGGCGTCGAGGGCTGGGTCGAAGGCTGGCGGGTGACCCCGAGATTCTCGCTGCCCGCAGTCCATTTTCTGGCGGGGTTGTTTCGCTATTTTGCCCAGAAATATGACATTGCGGAACAGGAGTTCAGTCAGTTCATCGAGCGGGCCGGGGAAAACACCCGCAACCGGGTGATGGCAACCGCCTATCAATTGCGGGCTGCCAGTCGTCTGCTCAAGGCGCCGCATGCCTTCAGCGCTGATAAAGCGGCGGTGCTGGCCGATCTGGAACTGGCAAGCCGGCTCACTCCCTATGATGTCAGCAGTTACAATCTCCAGGCGCTGACCCAACTGGGGGTGTTCCCCGATGTGGACAAGGCCCTCGTAGCCCTGCAGAGGGCACAAGAGTTGGACGCGAATGATGCCTCGACGCTGGGCTTGATCAAAACCCTCAGCAGGGTTGCCGAGCGACCGGCGGATAGTCAGTATCGGCGCATCATCCGCCTCAATCCGCAACAGAAGCTGCAGATCGAAAAATTGGCCGCGCCGCGTTGATCAGGGTCTGATCAGGCGTGCAGGGCAACGCTCTTAATCTGGGCAAACAGCTGCCTGCCGGGTTGCAATTTCAAGGTCGATTCCGATTTGCGGGTAATCCTCGCCAACAGGGTCACGCCTCCAATCTCCAGACTGACGAGGACCCGGCTGTCTCCCTGAGGGGTCAGGGCGATCACTGTCGCAGGCAGGACATTCAGGATGCTGGTGAGACCGGGGTGGTCCGCCGCAAGACTCACATCCTTGGCGTGGATGCGTAACCTGACCGGCGTACCGATGGATTTGTCGATGCGGCTGACGATCAGTTTGCCGCCGGGGAATTCCAATTGGGTGAGGTTGTACTGGCTGTCGTGTGCCTGTACCACGGCGTTGATCAACGCGCCGGCATTCTCCTCGGTGGCGATGCTGAGCCCGGTATTGATCATCAGCTCCTCGATGGGTCCGCTGTGGGTGAGCCGGCCGGCCTCCATCAAGACCAGATGGTCGGCGACACTCACCAGTTCCTCCAGGTCGTGGGTGACATAGAGGATCGGAATCTCCGCTGCGGCATGCAAGCGCTCCAGGTAGGGCAGGATTTCCCGCTTGCGGCTGCGATCCAGGGCCGCCATGGGCTCGTCCATCAGCAGCAGTCGCGGGCTGTTCAACAGGGCGCGGCCGACTGCCACCCGCTGACGTTCACCACCGGAAAGGGCGCCGGTATCACGCTGCAGGAGCAACTCCAGCCCCAGCATGTCGATGATCTCTGCGGGCTGGCTGCGGCGCTCTCGTTGTGGGGTTCTGCGCCAGCCGTAGAGCAGGTTTTCATTGACACTCAAATGCGTGAACAGCGCGGTCTCCTGAAACACATAGCCAACGCCCCGCCGATGCGCCGGGATAGAGATCCCCCGTTTGCTGTCGAACCAGCACTCACCATTCACCACCAGCTGTCCACTGATCGCCGGTTCCAGGCCGGCGATACTGCGCAGCACCGTGGTTTTCCCGCAGCCGGACACACCGAACAGGGCGCTGACCCCCGATGCGGGTAAGACGCCCTCGGCGTCGAGCTGGAACCCCGGCCGCTGCAGGGTGAAGTGGAACTGAATGCCGCCGCTCAAGAGGTCTGACCCTGTTTGCTGGAGCGTCGGGCCAGGGAGTAGACCAGATACAGGGTGACAAAGGAGAAGAGCAGTAATCCGGCGGAGAGCAGATGGGCCTGCGCGTACTGCAGGGACTCCACATGATCATAGATGGCAATCGAGAGCACCTGGGTCTCTCCGGGGATATTGCCGCCAATCATCAGCACCACGCCGAACTCGCCTACCGTATGGGCAAAGCCCAGGGTAGCGGCGGTGATCAGGCCCCGTTTCGAGAGCGGCAGGGCGAGACTGAAGAAGCGGTCGAGGGGTGAGGCGCGCAGGGTGCTGGCGGCCTCGAGGGCCCTGTCGTCGAGCTGGCTGAAGGCGTTCTGAATAGGCTGCACAACGAACGGCAGGGAGTAGAGCACCGAGCCGATCACCAGGCCGGCGAATGAGAAGGCGAGCTGCTGGCCGCCCAGCGCCAGCCAAGCCCCGCCGATGACGCCGTCCGGCGCGAGGGCGATCAGCAGATAGAAACCGAGCACCGTGGGCGGCAGCACCAGGGGTATGGCAACCAGCGCCTCCAGCAGGGTTTTCAGGCGGCCCTGGTTGCGGCTCAGCCACCAGGCGAGCGGTGTGCCCAGCAACAGCAGGATGCCGGTGGCGGTCAGGGCAAGCCTCAGGGTCACCCAGAGGGCGCTGATATCCGCTTCAGTCATGATCGGTGTTATTCAATGCCATAGCCATTTTCAGAGATCAGATGCTGCGCCGCCGCTGAACGCAGATAATCCATGAAGGCTTGAGCCGCGGATTTATTCTCAGCCTGTTTAAGCAGCACGGCCTGTTGACGGATCGCCGGGTAGTACGCTTCCGGCACCAACCAGAGATAGCCCCTGGTTTGTCTGCCGGTCAACACCTGAGAGTAGGCGACGAAACCGATTTGTGCCGCGCCGCTGACCACGAACTGGTAGGTCTGGCCGACATTTTCCCCCCTTACCAGGCGGCCTTGCAGCGTATCCCACAAGCCCATTTTTTCCAGGCTGTGCTGTGCGGCCGCGCCGTAGGGCGCGGTTTTCGGGTTCGCCATGGCGATATGTATGAGTTGGGGGGATTGCAGCAGTTGTTCAGCAGTCTGGGTAGAGATAATGGACGGCCCCCAGAGAGCCAGTCTGCCTTTTGCATAGGTGAAACGACTGCCTGGCGCGGCCTTACCGGTCTGTTCGAGAAGTCGGGGACGCTCCGCATCCGCGGCCAGAAACAGGTCGAAGGGCGCGCCGTGGTTGACCTGGGCGTAGAGCTTGCCGGTAGAGGCCGAGCTGATCCGCAGTTGATGGCCCGATTGGACTTCAAAGGCCTTGGCCAGCAGGCGCAGAGTAGGGGTGAAATTGCTCGCCACCGCTACATTGATCTGCTCTGCAGCGGCGGTAGCCGAACAGAGCAGCAGAAGCATGGCAGTAATGAATCGGTTAGGTATCCTCATGGGAGGGCAGGGTGGGTGCGTTATTTCTCCGCTGTAATGTAGCAGATCCAGCCTGCATCCGCCTCGCCTTCCAGCACCGGCTTGAAGACGCCATCCGCCTCACCCTCCTCATCGAAGCCCTGCCAGTAGAAGGTGATCCTGCTAAATCCGACCTCGTTCAGCAGTTCATGGATCTCCGGCAGGGTCCAGAGCCGCCAGTCGTAGCTGAAGGCCCGCTCCAGCCGGGAGCCGTCCGCAAAGTCGAAATGGATGTGGCAGATCAGGCCGCCGCTGATGGGGTCGTATTTCTCCTGTTCCCAGATGTAGGTAAAGCTGGTGTCGCCATCCACTATCTCCCGTTCTTCCTCGATGTCGCGGAACGAGTCGTAACCACCATAGGCATCCATGAAAAAGATACCTCCCTCCGCCAGTTGACTGCGCACTCGGCGAAAATACTGCTTCAGTTGCTTGCGCTCCTTGAACAGCCAGTAGCTGAAGTTCATCGCGGAAATAACGTCCGGCGCCTCTGTGCTGACGCTCAATACGTTTTTTTGCAGCAGTTCGATGCGTTTGGCTTGTGAGGGCTTGAGTGCGCCCAGCTGGTGCTTTTCACCCCATTCCAGCACTTGCGGGTCCAGGTCCACCCCTATGGCCCGGTTCTGCCTGCGACGCCGCACCCATTCGCAACAGACATTGGCGGTGCCGCAGAAGTCCTCTCTGAGTAATACAGCACGCTTGCCGCGCAGCTTTTTATAGGTGGCATCGACAAAGTCGATCTCCGCTACCGAACATTGCACTGAGAGCTCGTAGAGATGATGGCGGTCGGCGGACTCGGCCTGGGTGGGGGGAGATTTCTTTTTTCTTTTCGACATCGTTGCTGGCAGTTTACTGGATTTGTTAGGGGGTTATGTCTGGCGGTAAAATAGCAGCCAACCTGCCAGTAAACAACGAACTATACTCGAATTAGAGCACAAGTATTACAGGAGGGTGAGATGGCCATTGCAATCACATTGAAAGAGTATCTCGAGAACAATAACGTCAGATACGACGTGATTGAACACCGCCGTACGGATTCCGCGTTGGAGAGCTGCGAAGCGGCTCATATCCCGGGGGATATGATGGCGAAATCCGTGCTGCTGGGTGATGACATGAGTTATGTGATGGCTGTTGTCCCGGCAACCTATCGCCTGCAACTCGATCATCTGGATGCGTTGACCGGCAGGAAGCTGGAGCTTGTGGAGGAAATCGAGCTGGTGGAGGCCTTTGCAGACTGTGAACCAGGTTCAGTACCGCCCACCGGCCAGCCCTACGGCATCGAGACCCTGGTGGATAGCCGCTTGATAGAGCAGCCCGATATCTATTTCGAGACTGGTGATCACACTTGCCTGATTCATGTTTCCGGGCAACAGTTCAGGGACCTGGTGGGCGAAAGCACCGTGGATGATATCAGCGAGCATATTTAGTGTACCCTACCGTAGATAACCCAAGGGGCTGATTGATTTGCTTCCAGAATCGAACTGGTTTAACCTTGCGCCTCCAAAAAACGCTTGGCCGGAAAATCGTAGAATTTCCCGGTGAGTAGCGAGATACCTGGAGAGATGGCCGAGCGGCTGAAGGCGCACGCCTGGAAAGTGTGTATACGTTAATAGCGTATCGAGGGTTCGAATCCCTCTCTCTCCGCCAAATAAAAAGGGGACCCGATCGGGTCCCCTTTTTATTTGGCGGAGAGAGAGGATTTGATGAGTACCCTTAGGTTCGACACAGAATTGCCTGGAGCAAATCTGAACAGTGGCCATCGGCCACTGGCCCATAGGGTGAAGTACAAGGATGTACGGAATCAAAAAGCCTGGAGGGATTTTGAACGTGCGCAGCGCGGCCCGCAGGGCGAGGGCAGGGAAAGCCCGAGTAATCCCCTGTCCATCCTATCGCCATGGACACGCTGATAGGGCATGCGAGCTGGTACGCCTACCGGGAGACAGTAGCTCAGGACTAAACTGATAAACCGAGGTTGCATAGAGGGGGCCCAGCCCCCTCAAAACAGACATTCCTTCTAGAACTTATCCCCGACCCAATGCACACTTGCCAAGATCCTGAGTCCTGAATTGCTGTTAGTTATGTCAGAGTTATTTCTTAGTTGTTGGTTTCAATGACTATATCCACACGTTTGGTTTTACGTGGGTCCTTACAGATGCCGTGAATGTAACGACCATTGCCGGAGAACGGTCCGGTGATACCTATGTTTATGAAATCACCTACAATGAACTGATCAACAACACCTGTGGTGATAGATACGTCTGTGAGTTGTTTGCGTCTGGTATTTTTATAGTGACTATCATTTTCATCATCGTATTGATCAAATCTCTTATTGTCGCGATGCCCTTTATTATCCACCCACCACATTAAATACAATTCGACAGGAGCATCTTCATCCAAAAAGAAGATGTCATTAAAGTTATAGTGCTTCGACAGTTCGCCGGATTGATCAGCCAGGCATTTTTCAAAGTTATCGATGCATTCAACAACAGAGTCTTGCGCCAATAACCAGCCATTTTGCGCAAAACCTGAAGCATAGCCTTGTCTTGGTTCGTAGGCGCTGGGCTTATAGTGGGATGGTCTATTCACGCGAAGACCATACCCTTGTGGCAAGTTATCAAGAATTTCTTCGGGTAGTTGTCCTGCGGTTTTGAGTGGGGAGAAAATCGCTTTGCCTGAGCGTGCGTCTTTCAAATGCAACGGACCGGCGTAGGCAAAGCTAACAAACGAGTCAATGGTCTCTTTGCACGCCGGTACTTGTGGCGCACCAACGATGGGTACTTCAGCGTACACGGGATCATAACGATAGACCGCCCAATCCACATCCTTAGAGCCTGTCAGTGTACTAAACATGACTCCGCTGGTGCGTGGTCTTGGTGACCCCGGTAACAAGGCGCAGTGATAGTTTCCGTCTGGTTCGGGAGAGGAAGCGGGATCACCTGGTTGACCAGTGTCCACACATTGACCCGGCAGGCGTATGACCTCACCCAGTCGGGTAGGGTCGGCGATCTGGCGTGGGCATTGGAATGGATTCGTGCTATCTGGTGAACATGGAATATAACCTTCCTCGAGCGGTAGGCCCAATGTACTCGGGTCTGGTGCCGGGGTCCGAGTTGATTCGATAATATCGGCGGGGTATTCAAAGCTCCAGTCATCTTGTGAGGTAAAGGCACAAAAAAAGTTGGGGGGGACATTTCCTGGACCCAGGTAAATATTGGCTGATCCTGCATCCAAATCGGTTGGGCCAACGGCATTAATATCGCATTCACCCCTGACCGGCCAGGCAAATCCCTCTTCGGTAAAATGATTGTCATTTCTGACTCGTTCGCCTTCGTAAGAAGGCAGGTGTGCATGGGTTGCGAGGCTAACTGCAGCGAAAGTGATCAGCGCCAGACAAAATTGTGTGTATTTGCGAACATGAATTCTCATGAATACCTCTCTCTCAGAATTTAACGTTGTTAGTTGTAACGGCTTGATGAGTAGTTAACCGTCCTAAGGTACATGCTTTGATTTCAAAAGCTTATCGCCTTTGAAAATGCTGGACCACCCTTTGCCAGATTAGTTTCCACCGTTTCCGGACGGAAACTAAGTAAGGCATGGGACCTTGAACTCAGTAAAAATTTTCTGCACTGGTTGTTATTCAGTATCTCGATACAGAGCTAGTCGTGCGATACATAGATCGGCTGTAAATTCACGGCCGATGGCGACTATGCCTATGCGTTCCAACTCCCTGAGGTCCAGGTCCTTCCAAATACGGTAGCCACTGAAATCCTTGAATGGCAGTTTAACTGATTGCCAGCGGGCGGGCGCCATGAAGGAGATGCGGTAGGATTGCCAGGGCAGCCAGACATCATCGGTGCGCAGGTGCAGATTGTATTGCTCATCATTTCCGTAAACATCGAGAACCAATCCCTTATAACTGGAGGCATTGGATGCATCAGTGCCTTGTATATCCAGTGCGGCCTGAATAAATCCGCCATTGTTCTCCAGTCTGACATTGCCACGTAGGTGCAGACAGGATCTGCCATCTATGACATCAGGGTAGATGTTACCGCTGGATACCCCACCCATTACTCCATCGGTGACGATACGCCATTGGCTGCCAAGCTCAGACTCGAGCTGGTCAGTACGACTTCCATCAATCAGCATCAATTCATTAGCCATCGGGGCCCCAGCGCCAAAGAAGAAAAAAATAACTGTCACCAGCAGGGTAGCGAGATAATTTCGGCATTTCGTTTTCTGTATTGAATACGGGCCAGTATGAAAGCAAGCAGTATCAACATACCGTACGGGTAGGGGATAGCGCCAACCAAGCAAGCGCATAGTGAAATAGCGACCAAACCCAGAAGTACCAGCAGTATGGGATCTCGGGTTGGTTTCATGGCCAATCATTAACGACCTGTCCATTCTGAAGGTTCTCCGAACAATTTTGCATGGATATCACCAGTCCAGCTACTGCATGTCGCAGCTTGTACTGATGCATTCGCCTGACCCTCTGCCAGTGGTGCGGTAAAACCAGGGTAGTGCAGAAGATCATCAAGCGGGCTGGTGCAGCGTCCACCGCGCCTATCAAATCCGGGCAGCACCTGATCCAAGTGAAACTGCACCTGCAAGGGGAATCGCGCCAGTGGATGATTGAGGTCTAGCTCCAACCGATCCTCCGACAGCCCGGTAATTCTTGAGGGTTCCACTGAATCCTTGAATAGGCCATGCACACCCGGGAAGAAACCCTGCGGGTAGAATCGCCCGGCACGGGGTTGAACCTGCAACCCGCGTCGATGATTGCAATCGAACCGTTTGAGATTGGTGGAAACCTGCCGTCTTGGTTCCCAGGTATCGATCACCTCACCCGGCTGAATCTCTGCATCAATCTGCTCCCCGGCGCGTATGCCCGGAATGTTTCGGCCTATGTCTGGTGGTAGTATGTCGGCTTCGCGCCAGACACTGAATCTCTCTACATGCAGTTGGTCTTCATGCCTTGCTCGGTCGTCTGACCAGTTGACCGTCAAGGTGACCGAGGCCAGGCCATGTTCATCGAGACTTTGTTCTTCATTGTAATTGGGCGTCGCCATCGCATTCATGATGATCTCCGTTAGCTCTGTTCGCTCAAATGTTCAAGGTGATCAGGGTTGACGCATAGCCGGTTTCCACAGCTCTGACGTATCATTCCATTCTCCGGCAAGGGGCCGGTAAATGCCCGGTAACTTGCGCGATGGGCACTCTCCCTGTATGTGCCCTGCTGATTGCTCAAGGTGATTCTTCCGTAACCACTATTGGATACCTGGCGTGCCCATAGCCAGCAACCGGACTCCGGGACTTCGCTGATAGACGCGAGTATTCTCTCGCGGGTTCTTTTCTGCTGTTCCATGGTCATGATCTCAGGCATGTTGTGCTCATATCTGGGAACGCAGCGCAAGGGTGTCCGGGTAAGGTTTCAGGTAGTGCTGTTGGGTCAAATAGCCCACAGGATGATTGCGCAGGTGATGCTTCAGCAGCACCATGGGTGTTGCCAGTGGAATTTGGGTCAGCCGGTACGATTGAAACAGCTCCAGCAGTTCCTGTTTGTCACCATTGTTCAGGGCCTTTTTAAAGTAACCCAGCATGTGCTGGAGCACATTGTAATGACGTTTACGTGAAACTCGCTCTGCCATCACCCGCATGAAATCTGTGATGTAGGCGTTTCGCCGCTCGGCTAGATCATTCTTCTGTACCCCGGCGACGATTCTACCGAGGCGGGAATAGGCCTGGGTTCCGCGTGCCAGCAGCATCAGTTTGTGTCTTGCATGGAACTGGATAAATCCGGCGACATCGTCGGCTTGAAGACGATTCCAGCGGTCGAGTGCATACACGCGCTCGAGAAAATTCTCGCGCAGCACCGGATCGTTCAAGCGGCCTTCTTCTTCAATTGGTATCAGCGGGCAGTGGCGGGTGAAATGCTGCACGAACATGCCTACACCGGTGCGATCAGCCGGTTTGCCATCGGCGCTGGCAACGGGCACCCGCTCCATGCCGCAACTGGGCGACTTTTTCTGAAAGATAAAACCGCTGATTCGTCCCTTCAGTGCCAGAGCGCGTCTTTTTGCCACCTCGGCCATGGCGTCAGTGTAATCGACACTACCATCATCGGAACACACCAGGCGCATCTCACCCTGAATCCGGCGCAGTTGGATGGTCGGCCGGGGCACGCCCATGCCCGCTTCCATCTCTGGGCAGACTGGAATGAAATCCAGGACCTGGCTAAGGTGGTCGGTAATGAAGCGGTCCCGTTTGTGGCCTCCGTCATAACGTACAGGGTGGCCAAGCAGACAGGCGCTTACTGCGATTTTCGGGGTGTTTGTCTTGTCAGTGGATTGCATGGGATCGGTCTCCTAGTGAGTGGCCTGGCAGTAACTGCACTGGCTTGAGGGGGTTTATGTGTACCAAGTTTGATCAATACGACCCCAAGCCTGGATGTACAAGCTTGTACGAATTGTTGATACCAAAATAACGCATTGACAAGGAATTCTTCCTTAGATTGAAGTAATGTAAAAAATTATACATAAATACTTGTACAATTCAAATAAAATTGTACAATTAGTGATATGTCTGTTTAACACATCGTCATATCCATGCAGACATGATTGCTCAGCGATACCAAATCTAGAGACGACAAAAATGCGTACCACGACACTCGATCCCATGTCCCTGAACGACGTGACCGATCTGGAAAATGCCCCATCCATCATTGAAGGTGAGGGTGATAACGCCATTAAGATCTACTTCGAAACGACGCAGAATCGGGACAAATACCTCAATATGGAGCTTCATGGCTCAGGTGATATATCGGGGTTGAAGCAGATTTTCGATGAGATGGCGGACAACCCCAATACAGGTTCGATCAATTGACAGATGGCAGTCGCCGGCAGGGAAGGGTGGTGTGCAGCGGCATACCAAGACCTATACAGGCCCTGCGAGACGTACAGCAGTTACAAAGAGTCCATTAGAAACCTGGAGAAACACATGCAAGCACTACTATTGATTGCACATGGCAGCCGGCGCGAGGCCTCGAATCAAGAGGTGCGTGATCTGGCGGCGAGACTCACGGAAGTAGCAGGTAACCGGTTCGACCGAGTCGTACCCGCATTCCTTGAACTGGCTGAGCCAGACATATCTACAGGGGTTGGTCAATGTGCTGCAGCCGGAGCCACCACCGTGACTGCTGTGCCTTACTTTCTTTCAGCAGGCCGGCATGTGGCAACGGATATCCCTGAAGAATTGGAGAAGGCCAGCCACCTCTATCCGCATCTGCTGATTCAACAGAGCGATTATCTCGGTAAGCATGAAAGTATCCCTGAGCTGTTGATGACCCTCGCACTGGGGCAGACGGATACCAGCGTCGAGCCTCAGGTCAGCGGGCAGTGCAATGAACGGGGCGAGGTGCGGACATGAGTGGCATCGATCCTTATGAATATCTCTCGCAAGTCTCGCTTAAGATGAATTCATTAACCCAACAGGATGAAATTGAGACTGTTTTGGACGAAGTGGAGTATCTATACGAGGTGATACCGCCGGATCTGCAGCACCTGGCAGACCCTATCATTGAGGAACTGCGCAAGCGATTGGAAGGTATGTCCTGATCATGCAACAGAAACTGCAAGCCATAAGCGTTTCGAGATACCTATGGAGACAACATTGAGCGAGTTGGGTCATGTGGTGTTTTATGTGCGGAACCTGGATGCATCGGTACGGTTCTATTCCGAGGCGGTAGGGCTAAAGGTCATGGGACGGATATTCAGAGGGCGTGGCGTCCTACTGAGCGGTGGTCGCACCCATCACGAACTGCTGCTCTTAGAGGTTGGAGATACCGACGGACCTCCGCGGGGAAAACGCATCGGGCTCTATCACGCCGGCTGGAAGGTTGGTGACGATCTGGACACCCTGGCGCTTGTTCGCCAGCGGGTAGCCGACGCCAGGTTCGTCTTCGACGGACTCGCTGACCACACCGTCAGTCAGAGCATCTAGCTAAGAGACCCGGATGGAAACGAGGTGGAACTCTATGTGGATAATCCCGCTATCGATTGGCGCAATGATCAGGGCTGGATGAATGCACCGGTAAAACCCCTGGAACTTTAGTGAATCGATCTCAAAGACTGACTGTGTCAGGAGTCTAAATGTCTATAAACCTATCCGAGCTACCCGACCCACAAGGCCATTTCGGCCCCTATGGAGGGATGTTCGTTGCCGAAACCCTGATGGAGCCATTAGAAGAACTGCGGATGGCTTATGAGCAATATCTCAACGATCCGGAATTTATCGCTGAACTGGATGAGGATTTACGGCAGTACGTAGGACGGCCTTCGCCGATCTACCATGCAGAGGGACTGAGCCAGGATCTCGGTGGGGCACAGATCTTCCTTAAGCGTGAGGATCTGAACCATACCGGCTCGCACAAGATCAATAACTCCATCGGTCAGGCGCTGCTGGCCCGCCGCATGGGGAAGACACGAATCATTGCAGAAACCGGCGCCGGTCAACATGGCGTGGCGACCGCCACGGTGGCAGCGCGTCTGGGACTCGAGTGCGTGGTGTACATGGGTGAGGTGGATATAGAGCGGCAACAGTCCAATGTCTATCGCATGCGGATGCTGGGAACCGAAGTACGTTCCGTGTCATCCGGTTCACGTACCCTGAAGGATGCCCTGAATGAGGCGATGCGTGACTGGGTCACGAATATCGACGATACCTTCTATATCATCGGCACGGTCGCTGGGCCGCATCCCTACCCGGTCATGGTGCGGGATTTTCAGGCCGTTATAGGACGTGAGGCACGCTCACAGATACAGCAGATGACCGGCAGGTTACCGGATGCCCTGATTGCCTGTGTCGGCGGCGGGTCGAATGCAATAGGCCTGTTTCATCCTTTTCTCAACGATCTCGACGTTGCCATCTATGGTGTGGAGGCCGGTGGCGAGGGTCTCGAAACCGGTGCTCATGCAGCACCGCTGTGCTCCGGCCGGCCTGGTGTCCTGCACGGCAATCGCACCTATCTGATGGAAGCGGGTGATGGTCAGATCACAGAGACCCATTCAATCTCTGCCGGATTGGATTATCCAGGAGTGGGTCCGGAGCATGCCTGGCTGAAGGACAGCGGCCGCGCTACCTATGTAGCTGTCACTGACAAGGAGGCCCTGGATGCCTTCCATAGGCTCAGTTTGACTGAAGGCATCATCCCGGCACTCGAGAGTAGTCATGCGATAGCGCAAGCGATCAAGATGGCGCCATCGATGGCTAATGACCGCATCCTGCTGCTAAACCTTTCAGGGCGTGGTGACAAGGATATGCATACCGTGGCCAAGCTTGAAGCCTCTGTCTTATGAATCTCCCCTTCGTTACCTGCCAACGGGTTAAATAAATGCAATCGGGACAGCTCAGGCAACTGATAGCAGCCGGTCTGCTCGGTTGCTTTGCTATGCTGGGGACAGGCCTGGTGGCGGTTACCCACGAGTATACCCATGAACGCATTGTAGAGAATCAGCGGCAGCTGCAAATGCGCCAGTTAGGCCAACTGATCCCGCTACAGCATGTCGACAATGATTTATTGACCGACGTCATCACTATCAGCGCGCCCCAGACCCTGAATGCGGAAACGACTATGGTCTATCGCGCACGCAGAGACGGCCAAAACATCGCCGCCGTGTTCAGTCCGGTGGTAGCGCACGGCTATGCTGGCTCCATCCACTTGATTGTCGCCGTGCAGCACAATGGTACCCTGGCTGGTGTTCGGGTGCTTCAGCATCGAGAGACGCCTGGCCTGGGAGACAGGGTGGAGGTAGAGCGTTCTGATTGGATTTACAGCTTCAATCATCGAGCATTGGATGCCCCCGGTCCTGAGGGTTGGCGAATCAAAAGGGATGGTGGAGTCTTCGATCAGTTCACCGGCGCTTCGATAACGCCTCGCGGTGTTGTCAATGCGGTATATGCCACTTTGAAATATTACGCTGCCAACCGTGACAGGTTGTTTGCCAAACCATCAGAAGAACAGCTAATTTGATAGTCTTGGATTTGTGAATTTTGACGGGCAGCATTATGGTAATTAAAGGGTGAATCTAATGGGAGAATCAAACGATACGATGCCGTATGAGCCGAAATCTTCTGGTTCTCTTAAGCAGCCTTGTGAAGGAAGCTTATGTGACAGCATCCATCTACTGATGACAAGTCAGCCTTATGCTGTGTTGTGCACTCAAGGTGCAGGTCAGCCTTACGGCTCCGTGATTGCTTTTGCGGTAAATTCACAATTAAATGCGGCGGTATTTGCCACACCTATTGCCACACATAAGTATCGCCTGCTCACTGAATGCGATCAGGTTGCTTTGGTTATCGATAATCGGGCCGATGAGCATGCCATTGACGATTTAGGTATCGATGCACTGACTGCAACGGGGCGGGCGATCATGTTGAGTAATGTGGGTGAGATAGAAACCTGCAAGCAAGACCTGATACTAAGGCATCCGCATATGCATGAATTCATTGACTCGCCAAATAATGCTTATTTTCGTATTCAAATCCAACGCTATCTGCATGTGACTCGACTGAGTCAAGTGAATGAATGGTTTCCTCCTCAAGCTTGAGTTGAGTTAGTAAGCAAATAATACCCAGATTGTTGTTAAGATCTTTTCACCTACTGATGCCCGTGGCTGATGGCACGGGCAAGCAGTTAAATAAATCAGTTGGAAAATCTAACAATGCTTCATCTGTTAGAACAAACTACATTTATGCATTTCATCCCTCCAGCAACCCGGTCTTGCCTGTTGCATCTGCATTAAGGTCTAGTCTTTTGTTGAGTGCGTTTTGCATCGCTATGAGGTAAATAGGTGACTGCCAGCAGTATTGTGATAGGGGCTGCCATGAACCATGGAAACTGATTGCTTAATACAATGACTGCTATTGAGCCCAGTAACAAGAAATAACCAGCCATACCGAGTACATAGACGGTAGGACTCTGTTGAGACCAATCTGCTCTCAACCAGTGACTTATGGTTGAACCGGCGCTATTGATTTTGCCATTGGATGATTGCTGGTGTGGATGGTTGTAATTTGCGGTTATGGTTGTCATTGGTCTGCCTCCAGATTATTGCGGTATTTATGAATTTGTTCTGAAAGATGCTCATGATTAATAAACAGCTTTCCGTCCTTCACTACTGGTAGATCAAACTCCAATGCTACTTGGCTTTAAGCGGTAATGTGTCAGCTGCAAGAAAAGCCCTACAGTCTCGAAATACACTTCTCAACTATAAGATTAGTAGATGTACAATATATGTCAAATAATAACTATACAATACATGTACAGTTGGTGTTGTGCGTCTGGCTTTGTGCTGAGATGACAATAGATTCAAGGGCTTAAAGGAACGTATGGTCATTTGTCTTTGCCTTTCCCTGGTCAGAGATCCTATGGCTGTATGCAGGGAGGCTCCAGCTCGTTCTATGGTGAGTTCTATGACCTGTGTGTATTGTGGGGTACTTCAAGGACGAAAGTGCCAAAGCGACAGCTCTCTGGTTTCGAAACTAGGTCAGAAATTTCAGAGGATAGAGTTTCTGAGCGACAGGATGTGTTGTTTCAACGGTTGATTTTTACAAGGAGATCGTTTTCAACCACATCCGTTAACAATAAGAGACGTAGGTACTGAGAGCAAATGAACTATGTGCAATGAATAATGCGCTTCGGCTTGTGACCTATCCCTTCGAGGAACTCACCTTATGCATACTCCCTGATATTAATCCCGAAATGTAATTACCGTACTCTCCCCATGGCTCACCAGCCTTTCTTGGTGCTTGGAAGTGGCCTGGCTGTCAAAATATTGAAAGGCGACATACAGACTGAGAATGGTGGTAAAGACAATCAAGGTCGTTAGAGATTTAATCAAGCCGTTCAGCAAAATGGATTTTGACTTTATGAGCATTTTTTCAGTACCTCGCTGTTATGAGCTGTGTCTACCCGTATGACGCAGGTTACGTTTTCACAATCATGTATTACAAATCATCATCAATAGTGTTGTTGATCATCTAATCTAGACAACTGCCTCTAAGCTCGTAGCTTAGTATCACTGCACCACATCATAAGCAATGCGTCTTACCCGGGAAAAATCCATATCGGAGTCACAATCAATCACACATCTTTTCGATTGTGACTCCGAAATCTTATACCAAGGTTTCAATCAAATCTGTCACCTTTGATCTGCCTGGGTTATGAATGATCAATCAAGAAGCAGCAGGCAAGATTACCTTGTCGATGACATGTATCACACCATTGCTGGTCATGATATCGGTCTTGATAACATTCGCACCGTCAACCTTGACCCCGTCGGTGATGTCAATGTTGATTTCTTGACCCTGTACAGTCATAACCTTGTTTAGATTGACTACGTCTTTCGCCATCACTTTGCCCGGTACTACATGATAGGTGAGCACATTGGTCAAGGCTTCTTTATCTGCCAACAGGGCGTCCAGCTGATCTTTGGGAATCTTTGCGAATGCCTCGTCTGTCGGAGCAAAAACAGTAAAAGGTCCTTCACCTTTCAATGTACTGACTAAATCTGCTGCTTTAATCGCAGTCACTAGCATGTTAAAGCTACCTGCAGAAATAGCTGTATTCACTATATCATCATGTTTTGCAGTTTCATGATGTGCTGCCTTATGCATCATGGGTTTTGTGTAGTTTTTGTATGCAGTATCGCTATTAACCACAGGCAGATAGTATTTCATCACCGGATGATTGCTATATTGCCTTCCATTGTATGCCATGACAGATGGATTATTATAAACAGCCATATCACCCGTAGGTTTGTTTTTCATACAATTTCCTGCAAGCGCAGAAGATGAATACAGGGCTAGCGACAGGCTAGTCATTGCTATAGTTTTGGCAAGATTTGGATAAATATGTTTCATCTACATTCTCCGGCTATCTTTTTTCACGCGTTCTTAAAAATGCTGCGCCTATCGATTGGATGTTCGTTGGCACAGCCTCATTCCTACTACAAATCCAGAATATATGTACATAACGTACAAATATAATATCAATTGTATATACAGAAGTTAGACCATCCATGAGTGGTTCGCAAGCAGCCATATCCCTTGTAAATTGAGGGAAAAGGCTTATATGGCACCACCGATGCAGTTACCAGGTTTTTTTGTACTGACGCCAACCAGCAGCCATGCTGCTCGTCACTCGGTTTTCGAAACCGCTTACTCTCAGCTCTTAACGACTGATGTAATAACTCAATCTTCGTGGCCAGCGGAGGTATGGAATCTTTCCTGAAGTGGGATATTCCGCTTTACGCATCAGGGTTTTTAATGGGCACTCGATAGGATAAAGATACTCAAGATTAAACTTCAGGGGGCATTGACTCAGCACGTCGACAGATCTCGCGCACTGTGCCTTTGAAGATCGGTTTGTGGAGTGGCGCGAAGCTGTACCAATATAATAATCCCCAGACGCCGGCGGGATGCCAATGGGCGGTCATGGTTAGCCGGGTTCCCCCGGTTTTCAGGGGCTCGAGTTCGAATTCCAGCATACCAGCGCCGGGAGCTTTCATTCCAAAAGACAGGCTCAGACGCCTCTCCGGCTCTAAACCCAGCACTTTCCAGGAATCGATGCGGTCGCCAATGCGTAGTTCAATGGCATGACGCCGTCCCTTGCTGCGCCCCGATCCGCTGGCGAACCCGTTCAGTAACTCACGGAGTTGCCACAGGCTGTTCATATAGTAGTAACCATTGTCACCACCGATGGCCGTGACTATGCGCCAGATCGAGGCTGCATTTGCACTGCTCTCGGCGCTCTGGGCGACATGCTTGGCGTAATAGGCGTAGTCAATTCTTTGTTTACGTACGGCAAAGGCGCCCTCGGTCCAGCGGGCCACTACCCCTGAACTGCTGCGCTCAGCCGCAAATGCCGCCTCAACCGCCTCACGAAAACCGAGCAGTTGCTGGGGCACCAGTCTCCGCAACTCCGCATCGTCGGCAAGGAAATCATGTTTAAGACCTCCGATCAGGGCGCGGGCCACATTAGTGGGTACAGCGGTGATGAGCCTCAGCCAATAGGAGGAAAGTTCCGGCGTCAGCACCGGTAGAGGAATGATCCACGGAGGACGACGGTCGCCAGCCTCGGCAAGGATACGCATCATTGCGGCATAGGTGAGTGTTTCCGGGCCGCCGGCATCGAACACGCGCCCCTCAACAGCATCGAGACGAGGCAACTGCACCAGGTAAGTCAGCAGATTGTCCAGCGCGATGGGTGGTGACTTGGCCTGCACCCAGCGCGGCGTCAGCATCAGGGGCAGGTGATAGACCAGGTCTCTCATCACCTCGAAGGCGGCGGAACCGGCACCGACTACGATACCGGCGCGCAATTCAATCACTGGAACACTACCACGGCGCAACCGCTCTCCGGTTTGTCGACGGGAGACGATATGCTCGCTGTCAGCATCATCCGGAACCAGTCCTCCCAGGTAGACGATGCGTCGAACGCCGGCGTTTTCAGCCGCCCGGGCGAAGTTCGAGGCGGCCTGCAGGTCAAGCTGTCCGAAATGTTTGCCGGCGCCCATCGAATGCACCAGATAATAGGCGATCTCCACCCCTGCCAGGGCTGAATCCAGACTGGCCGGCACAAGGGCATCGGCCTCAACCAATTCCGCAGTGCTCCAGTCCCTTGATTCCAACACCTGGATATCCCGGGAGCTGGCCCGCACCGGTATACCTTCATCGATAAGTCGCTGAACCAGATGGCTGCCGATATAGCCGCTGGCTCCAAGCACCAGACAGAGACCGGCTTTCTTCGTTTTAAGTTTGATACGATGACGTGCAATCATTTAAGTAATCCAGAGTCCTTTCTTTGGACAGCGTTGTAAGCCAAGAATATGAGCATGTGCAAAGCTGGAACGAAGCTAAAGACTGCCTGCTGTTTTAATCATGATCGATCACACAGCTTGGCAGATTAGGGAGGTGTTACCGGCTGACCGGCCTCTATCTTCTCCTGCATCTCCTCACGCCGCATCGGCATATCATCAATCTGCATAAAGATTTCGCGTAATTCAATATCGATTGCAGCGTGACGCTTGATACTGCCATCCTTGCCGATCAGGATGAGTGCCCTGGTCTCGGGTTCAATACGCAATCTGCCGCGCAACACCTGAGCCTCTCGATCTGAAAGCTTTTTGTCTTCAAACAGACTCGGGCTGTTCTCATAGAGCTGAAATATTTTCAGATCCCGATCATTGAGGGCGTCCACCCGCTGATTAAGAGTCTCAAGCTGGTGGACTGCCATTGGATCTTCCGCGCTGGGCGCGATCAGAAAAAGCAGGCGATCTCGCCAGAGATGACTATCCAGATCCACGGCGATCACAACAAGTGGCAGTTGTAGACAAAGCAGCAGGAGCATGGTCATTAGAAGTTGGGGCATCAATCACTCCTCGGTTCATTTCAATCTGTGAAATTCACGGTCAGTTGCGGAAAATGATACAGCAAACAGTGTTTCATAGAGCGGTTTAAAGGGTGAGTTCCGGTTCATGGCGTCTATTTCATCACACGTATCTCACCCTGCATGCTGGGGTGGATGATGCAATGGTAGGAGTAGCTGCCCGGTTCCTCGAAGGTGTGGCTGAATTCGCTGTTACCAGCCAACAGGGGTGAGCTTAAGCTACCGTCATTGGTAATGATGGCATGGGCATCTCTCCGACCTGTTTCCAGGTGACTGTACCTCCAGGCTTGATCGTCACCCGAGGCGGATCGAAGCGCATCTCACTGATGGTCACGGTTGCTGTAACCAGGTCATCCTGGCCAGCTGATCGATCCTCGCTTGCGGTCTCCCTGCTCTGTTTTTGAGCAGGTGAGTTTTGCCTGGATGAATTGGGTATGGCATAGGCACCCTGAGGCCGGAAATAGGGCTAGCCATATGGTCCAGTCATCGGGCCGTATCCGTATCCCGGGTGATGAGGGCGGCCGAACTCTGCCTGCGCATTACTCACCAACCAGTGCAGGCCAAGATCGTAACTGCGATGAGTCTGTTATAAATGAACTTCAAACGCCTGTTCATGGGTGAAACCTCTGTTTGTACTACTGTGATCGCTCATCCAGGTTGACCAGGAGTCGATTCGTGAACATGGATGGGGTGATACAAAAAATTGTACCCAGTGTACATTATAGACAGATAATACATGAATAACTTGTACAATATCTGTGGTGATGGCAAGATGTTCAGCTCAGACTTGCGTATTGGGTAGTCATCAGATAAAGATTTTCGTGATAATCTGAGTAGTATCACCCATGGCTGCCAGACAGATGTTTCGGAAACTCAATGGGAGGCAGTTCTGCAATCGGATAATCATCACCAGGAAACTCACGCCGATGACCTGTTTGCGGCAGGACAATTCCAGGCAGCTGCTGAGCTTTACCGCGAGTTGGTGCAGCGGGATCCGGGCCGTTTGGATATTCAAATCCGCTTGGGACGACTGGCACTCCTAGATAACGATGCGCAACGGGCCATCAGCCATTTTGCCTCAGTGCTGAATAACGGGCTGCGTTCCAGGGCCAACTGGGGAATGCTGGCGGATGCCTATCTATTGAATAATGAACCCGGCCAGGCTGCCCTGTGTTATGAGCGCGCAGGACGTTCGGGCCTGGCAGGGACATTGGCGGTAATGGCCAGTCAGGAGATT
>CAWBPR010000012.1:0-161521 GCA_963790775.1 uncultured Gammaproteobacteria bacterium
ATTTTGAGCGGATCCTGCGCCATTGTTTACTATGTGAACATCAATAAAAGTCCAATGCGGCCGGACTTGATTTAAGGTAAAAATCAACATTTGGTTTTATTGTGTCCTTTCTAATTTGCTCTATTTGAGTGAGTTGTATATTCCTTAAAGACGAAGTTTTTTTCGCTAAAACGATAGTAAGCACTGCGATTACTACTGTAGCAAATGCGGTAACCCATGATGATAAATTATCATGTGTTAAGGTTATAGAATGATCAATGTTGACGCCAGTTATTAAACCCAGGATGAATATTATCGGTGCCAACAACAATACAAATATGCTGCCTATGACCCAAAGTGCGTTCATCACGAATATTTTTCATATTTATTGGCTAACGTTTGACTCACCCGACCGCCCAAAGCGCGGCAGCGCTTTGCGCCGTCGGGTGTAGCCTGATGTTAGGAAAATCCGACTACTCTATTTACCGGCGCATAGTTACCTTCGGACATCGTCGCACTTCGCAAGTATCGTTCGGTGATATTCAACCTTGCTTGACGTCACACCACTAAAAAGAACCATTACAACACAATCTTTTTTTGGCGCTCTATAACGACGAGGGTCTTCGGCCATAGCGTCAAAAAACAGATCTGCTCGTACTGTTCACCTTTTATTGCAATGTTTGGTACCGTATCGAAGCTAATTAAGCGGGCACTTCCCGGCCCAACAGTGACATCAACATTTTCTCCGGCCACGCTGGCATACTGCATTTCAATTACTCTTCGAAATTTTCTTTCACCTTCACCATTAGAATTTTCATCAACATCGTGAAAACAACCGAGAGTCTTATACCCTTCAAATAAAGGATTGTTTTTCCGTCGTTCATTAAACTCCGCTAACGCAGATGCTTACGTTTTGAAATTGGAAAACGTATGTTTTCTTCGCCAATACACACTTTTGCACCATGTATAACTGCCGATCCGAGGCCAACATTACTGACGATAATATCCAATTTACCTTCGTGACCACCAAAAGGAATTAACAATTCTATCTCTGGCGATAATAGTTGAGATCCATAGAGTCCAATCGCTGGCTGTATTGCTGCGGTTATTATGAATAATATACTGGAAAACAAGATTCCAAATACAAAAGAGGTGAAATTAAAGAAATGTCTTAGATGGTTATTCATTTCTCGTGTCTTCTTGTTTCCTAACGATAAGTATCAGGTGCGTCGCTTTTTGGCGTCACCTGGATGCGCTGCTTAGCTTTTATTTGCACTTAAATGGTGAACCTAAAGCATTTGAATATTCTGACTCAATCATGTGGTCAGGATTTTCTATGCCAGTAATAAATGTATAACCATGAAGATTTCCAATGTTTATTATTTTACTTTCAAGCTTCATTGTTGGTTGGGCGGTACTCATAAAATTCGTATTTCAAATTGGTGTGCAAAATCTTCACTGTCCTTTCCATAGAAAATATCGTTGTAGCTTGGCCACATTGTGTAAAATGATTTCTTTGACCTATAAGAAACAGTTCCTGCATTTACAAACCAACCGGGAACTCTTTTATTATGCTTTTACATGCCTGATTTATAAACCTGTCTGGTTGGTTATAACTAAACATGTGTCAGCTTTAAATTCTTTTAAAATCCATGTAGGTAACGATAAGACATACAAAACACATAATAATTTGTCTCCGAATATGCTTTGAGTGGACTAACGTCTATTACTTCCAGCTTTCCTTTAGACTTCCCGGTTTTACCACAAAATGCTTCGAACTCGACACCTTCGAGCAATGTTTGCTCAAACTCAAGTTCGCCGGGATCAAATGCCCCCTTGGATAAGCCTTCTTCCCATAGGATGTTGCGGGATTGAGGCATAGCTCCCCCTTGTGTATCAAATCACATATATGATTTCTTTTACCAAATCTATAAAGGCGTAGGTCATTCATTTTAAAAAGCTAACTGTTTAGCGTTTATCCATTGTGCGTCTTTCAGCATGATGGATAAACGCCTGTTGGACTGAGCCGCCCTCGGCGACTGCCCATACTTTATTAATAAGAAATTGTTTTTGATACGACAAGCTGGGAAGTTTTTGCTTGGCTACAGCGAGGTATCTGCTGGCTATTCTGCGCGGACTGGGCTAACTTCCCTGTGGTAATTTCTATCATGACACCTCCTTTTTGAGGTCCATGATAGCCTATTTTTACCCATTTGGCCGCACCTACCCCTCAGCAGCATGGCTGATGATTGGCCATGACTTTTTAATCGTGGGTTACCGCATCGTCAGCCTCCTTCCCATCTGGCGGGTATCTCAGAACAATCTGCATCGGCTTATGGCAACTGGGACAGGTAAAGCGCCAAATTTCAGCGGTAGCCTGGGTTATTGTGTGCGCTTCGGCGACATCCGCTAACGCTTGCCCGTCTGCCTCAGCGATGGCCTGGCGTAACCGAGGCAGCTGTTTTGTGCGACAGGCATTGGCCAGGAATCCGTAATGCCTGATGCGCATCAGGCCCTTGGGCAGCACATGCAGCAGAAAGCGCCGGATAAACTCCTCAACCGCCAGTCGCATCACCTTCCAGCGGTGATTGTCCCGGGTATCCTTGTAGCGGAATACGACCTGATCCTGTTCCACGGCTAGAATACGTGCGTTACTGATCGCGGTTCGATGGGTATAGCGCGCAAGGTAGTCAATGATCCTGTCACCGGCTTCCAGACAGGGCTTACTGTAAACCACCCAGTCCTGCGCCATGAGGCGATTCAGGATGGCGTCGATCTCACCCGCACGGGTGATACGATGCAGTTTGCCGGCCTGGGCACTGGCCCTGAGCTGACTCACCAGCCTGCCACGGAAGTGCCGGGAGAGTGCCCGCACAGGAAATAGATAGTAACTCTTGCTGGTCCGCCAGACCCCCTCGGGTGTAGGGGCGCCACCGGGTACCAGGCAGTGCAGATGCGCATGGCGGTTGAGGACCGAGCCCCAGGTGTGCAGGACTGCTGTCATGCCCAGCTGACCACCCAGCCGCTTGGGGTCTTCACCGAAGACTCGCAGTGTTTCCCAGACCGCTCAAAACAGCAGCGGATAGAGGACTTCCGGATGCAAACCGATCCAGCCATTGAGAGTCTCAGGCAACGTGAAGACCAAATGATGGTAGTTGACCGGCAGTTGGGATACCCGTTGTTTCTCGGCCCACTGTTGAGAGGCTTGCCACTGACACTTGGGGCAATGACGATCCCGGCAGGCATAGTAGTGGGACTGCTCCTGTTGGCAATGATCACACTGCAACCGGAGTCCACCCAGGGTCTCGGTGCGGCACTGTTCGAGGTGTGACATCACCTGGCGGCTGCGGGGATCGAGGCGATGGTGTTGTTGGTAAACGTTTAAATGGGTGACGAGGATCTGCTGCAGGTCGATGGGGTTACCCATCGTTGAGCCCCAGGGCAGAGATCAGATCAACACCCCCTGGATCGCCTTGGCTATCGCTAAACACCCAATGGACATAGCGCAGGGTGGATTGGATGCTGCGGTGGCCCAGTTGATATTGCAACTGCTGCACCGGCATCCCGGCCTGCAGCTGGTGGGTCGCATAGGCGTGTCTCAAACTATGGATGCCACCGACCTTGTCAATGCCCGCTTGCTGCTTGGCGCGGCGAAAGACCTTTTGTGGCGTACAGATGGATAAGGGTTCGTCGGGATGCAGGTCATTGGGAAACAACCAGACCTTGGATCGTTGGGTGCGCCAATAGCTCCTCAGCCTTGCCAGTAAAGCCGGTGGCAAGATCACATGGCGATCCTTCGCGCCCTTACCCTGATCGATACGCAACAGGCCCCGTTCACTGTCGATGTGGCGCAGCTTGAGCTTCACCAGTTCACTCACTCGCAGGCCGCAACCGTAGCAGGTCAACAACAAGGTGCGGTGTTTCAGATTGGTACAGGCTTGCAGAAGGCGCACGATCTCTGCGCGTTGCAGCAGCTCCGGGATGCGTTGCTTGCGCTTCGGTACTTGCAGGGTCACATCGAAAAAGGCCCGCTTGAGCACCTGCAGATAGAAGAAACGGATGGCGTTGAGGTAGAGCCGGCAACTGGCATCGCTCAAGTGGCGTTCCTTGACCAGATAGAGAAAGTAAGCCTGTAGCTGTTCAACGCTGAGTTGATCCGGTGGCTGATGGGTGTGTCGGGCGAGGTCCTTCACCGCCATCAGATAGCTCTGATGGGTCCGTGGGGAGAAGCCACGCACCGTCATCTCATCGATCATCTGTTCACGTAATTGAGTCATCGATTGTCTCCTCTGTTAAAGACCCCAGGTGGGTCTTTTAGGAGTGTGGTTGAGGATGACTCAGAGGGTGTTTTGGGTAGGCCCCGCGCAGCGGTTTAGTTCAACAGGTGATTATGTAGCCGGCACAAAACTTGGGAATATATTGCCGGCACAATAATTGTAATATGCTGCCAAATGTTCTATATATGTTCTCATGGACGGGAAAATAGAACAATCCGACTCCAGAATTGAACAGTTTTGGCAGAGATATATGACAATCTGCCAGACTTTTCGCATCCCTGAAAAGGCCCTGCCCTGGTACCGGCGACATGTACAGGCTTTCATTGATCAATATCCCGGAATTCGTTTGCAGTCGCAGTCGGCGGAAAATCTGCAAGTTTGGCTTGAAGGTCTTGGCCGTAATGAGCAGTTGACTGGTTGGCAATACCGGCAAAAGGTCGATGCCCTGCGGCTGCTTTTCTGTCACATGGTGCGCGCGACATGGGCCTTGGAGTTTGATTGGGATCGCTGGGCGATGGCTGCGCAACCATTGGAGCAAGACCATCCAACGGTTGCCAGAACCTTTGAAATGATTGAGAAAGCGGTAAAAGATCCGAAAAACGATCTGGGAAAACGTTTTCCTGAGGTCTACAGAAAGTACCTGGCGGCCATTCGGATACCGGAATACTCCATCAACACTGAGAAGAGCTATCTGAGCTGGATCAATCGATTCCTTCGTTTTCACAACAAAACACATCCCCAAGATTGTGCAGAGCCAGAAGTTGCCTCCTTTTTAGAGTATTTGGCGGTTCAACGCAAGGTTGCCGGCGCCACTCAGGCTCAGGCGTTGAATGCGATCGTCTTTTTCTTCACAAAAGTCCTGGAAAAACCTTTGGGTGAAATTGGCCCATTCAGACGCCCCAAAAAGCCTAAACGGATACCCACCGTATTGAACCCGGATGAAATTCAACGGCTGTTTTCCCAACTCCATGGCATGCATAGCCTGATGATCCGGCTGATGTACGGCACCGGGATGCGGGTCATGGAATGTGTTCGCTTGCGTATCCTTGATCTGGATTTTTCCTATCACCATATCGTTGTGCGTCAAAGTAAGGGCAAGAAGGACAGAGTGGTACCGATGCCGGATGCCTTGTTGAACCTGTTGCAAAAGCAGGTCAAATGGGTGGAACAACTCCATCACAAGGATCTTGATGCCGGATTTGGGACGGTATTTCTACCCGAGGCATTGGCCCGCAAGTACCCGAATGCCTTGCGTGAATTACGCTGGCAATATCTGTTTCCAGCAAGCCGTCTGGCGCAAAACCCCCGGTCAGGCATCATGCATCGTCATCATATTCACCAGAGCGCGATTCAGAAGGCGGTCAAGCAAGCAGCCACGAAAGCGAATATTCTGAAAAGAGTCACCAGCCATACCATGCGTCACTCATTTGCGACACATCTTCTGGAGACAGGTTCTGATATTCGAACAGTACAAGAACTACTCGGCCATGCGAACGTAGAAACCACTATGATTTATACCCATGTCATGAAACGAGGCGGAAACGGTACTCGGAGTCCATTGGATCATTTAAAATTTCATTAGCCTGTCGATGCAGTTTGTATATACCCAAGAGCACTTCATGCAAGACGAGCTACCGCTCACCAGATTCCTGGATTCAATTCATTCTCGCACTGGAAGATAAGTCAACAAGTTTCAAGCTATATGACGGAGAGCCTGTACCGACCCATATTTAGTGAGAAACATGTCATAAAAACCCGACCATATTGACCCCATTACCCACCGGGCATACACTCCGTAATAACTTTTGTAATAACCGCATAAGGTCCCGCCATGCTCAAAGTGAAGGTCACCGCCATTGGTAACTCGATGGGGATTGTGCTGCCCAAAGAGGCGCTTACGAAGCTTCATGCCAACAAAGGCGACGTGCTTTACCTGGTCGATACGCCGGAGGGTTTGACCCTCACCCCTTACCAGCAGGATTTTGAGGCGCAAATGGATGCCGCGGAAAAGGTCATGAAAAAATACCGCAACGCGCTCCACGAGCTGGCTAAATGATTGAGCCGGTATGGGTTCTACCGGAGCTCGTACATGCCATACATCAGATGCTGCTTGCCGAGCATGGAGGGCTGCCGGGCATCCGTGATCAGACTTTACTCGATTCGGCCTTGGCTCGCCCGAAACAGAAAGCGGTCTATGCAAACGAAATTACCCTTTTCGAGCTGGCCGCTTCCTACAGTTACGGACTGTCTCGCAACCACCCATTCATCGATGGCAACAAACGAGTCGCGCTGACGGTTGGCGCGGTTTTCCTGGAGCTGAACGGTTACTCCCTCGACGCAACTGAAGCAGAGGCCGTAATCATCTACCAGCAGCTCGCGGCAGGAACGCTTACTGAACAACAGCTGGCGACCTGGATGCAGGATTCATCCATTGCCAACAGCTGACATCATCTGATGCCCGGCAAACACACCCAAGACGAGATATCCAAGGTCGAATCGATTCGCCAGTTTCTGCTGGTGTTTCTGCCTTTTTCAGCGGTGCTGATGGTCGGCGCCATGGCGCACTACTACACCATCACGCAGACCGAGCGGGTGACCCGGGAATCGAGCGAGCTGCTCAACGTGGGCCTGGCGCGCAGCGAACTGAACCGCGATCTGGCGAATGTCATCAGCGATCTGATGTTTCTCTCAAGCTATCTGGAGCGCTGGGGGTCCGAGCAGGAGAGCCGTGAGAAAGAGGCCGAGATCGCCGAGCTCTTTCTGACCTTTTCCCGGGAAAAGCAGCTCTACGATCAGATTCGCTACCTCGACACCCAGGGCAAGGAGGTGGTGCGCATCAACTTTCGCGATGGCCGCCCTATCAAGGTGCCGCAGCATCGCTTGCAGGACAAAGCGGGGCGTTACTATTTCCAGGAGACCCTCAAGCTCGACCGGGGGAACCTCTATATCTCTCCCCTGGACCTGAATATCGAGCAGGGGGTCATCGAAAAACCCCTGAAACCGATGATGCGATTCGCGATTCCCCTCTACACACAGGATGGCGGCAACAAGGGTATCCTGGTGTTGAACTACCTGGGCGACCGCATGCTCGGCAACTTCTCCCGCGCCGGGGCCAATATCGCGGATCATATTCACCTGGTGAATGCCGACGGCTACTGGCTACGCAGCCCGCAACGCTCGGATGAGTGGGGATTCATGTTCCCGCATGGCAAGCGGTTTGCCGATCGTTATCCCGAGGCCTGGAAACTCATCACCCAGGGTAACTCAGGTCAAGTCAACTCCACCGAAGGTCTCTTCACGGTTGAGTCGGTCACCCCGGGACAGGTTGCCGCACAACTCATCGAAGGCGTCGAGCTGGGTTCACGTACCATTCCATCCGGCTCGGACCAGTGGAAGGTCATTGCGGTTGTCGATGCAAACCCTGACGGCAGCACGATCTGGCAATTCCTGCTGCGCCACCTGCCCCTCTATCTGGTGGTCTTCGCGGTACTCCTGGTCGGCAGCTGGTTGCTCATGCTGGCCAACCTGCGTCACCTGCGGGCGGAACTGCAGACAGAATACGAGCGGCGTTTCCGGCATACCCTGGAGAACATGCAGCTGGCCGCAGTGACCGTTGACCAGAACGCCCGGCTGGTGTTCTGCAATGACTATTTCCTGCAACTCACGGATTGGACCCGTAGCGAGGTCATCAATCAGGACTGGATCGAGCGCTTCGTGATAACCGAGCAGCAAAACAGCCTGCGTGAGACCTTTGCAAGCATCGGCTCCAGCGCCGACTTCCCCCGGGAGATGGAGGCGGAAATCGTCACCCGGGGCAACGCCAACCGTTTGATCGCCTGGCACAACACACCGGCCTTCGACGCCGGCGGCAAGGTAGTGGGATTCACCGGTGTGGGGGAAGACATCACCGAGCGCAAGCGCGCCGAGGAAGAGGTGCGCAAACTCTATCGCGCCGTCGAACAGAGCCCCAGTATCGTCATGCTGACCGACCGCTATGGCCGCATCGAGTATGTGAATCCGAAGTTCACCGAAGTCACCGGCTATACACCGGAGGATGTGATTGGCGAGAACCCGCGCATCCTGAAATCCGGCGAAACCTCGGTGGATGAATATGGACGGCTGTGGCAGTCGGTGCTGGAGGGCAAGGAGTGGCGCGGTGAATTCCATAATCAGCGCAAGAATGGCGAACTCTACTGGGAGTCCGCCTCGATCTCCGCCCTGCGCGGCCCGGATGGCGAGATTACCGACATCATTGCGGTGAAGGAGGATATCACCCAGCGCAAGCAACTGGAGATGCAGGTTGAAGAGCGCAATCGCGAACTGGCGCGCAACCAGGCGCTGACGGCGATGGGACGCATGGCCAGCATGATAGCGCATGATCTGCGCAATCCCCTCTCCTCGGTAAAGATGGGATTGCAGATTATCAGCAAACAGGTCACGGCTGAGAGTCGTGAATTAAGCCAGATCGCCCTCGATCAGATCTTTTACATGGAAAACATCCTTACCGACATGCTGACCTATGCGCGTCCTGAAGCGGTAAAAACAGACTGGGTCAGTCTCGACAAGCTGTTGGACGTCACCCTGGGCAGTCTGCAGAAACGCATCGATGAGGCCCGGGTCGAGGTCGCCGTGCGCTATCAATCCGGTCTGCCAACGGTCCCCGCGGATGCCAACAAGCTGCGTCAGGTCTTCTCCAATCTGATCATCAATGCGTTGCAGTCCGTTGAGCAGAAACCGGTGGGTGAACGGCATCTCTACATCAGCACCATGCTGCAGCTGGCTGAGTCGGGCACCGCCATTCAGGTGGAGATCTGTGACGATGGCGCGGGACTCGATGAAAGCGAGACGGAAAAACTCTTTGAGCCCTTCTTTACCACCCGCACCCGTGGCACCGGACTGGGTCTCGCCATCGTCCGGCAGATTGTTGAACAACATGGCGGCTCGGTTACACTTCAACAGAGAGCCGCCGGCGGCGCCTGTGCGCTGGTTGTCTTGCCTACCTCGCCCAGTTCCAGGAGTGAAGACTTACAGTGACACCCGCGATCAAAAATGGCTCTCATTGAATCCCTAGCCCAAAAAGAATATGCCTAGAATCCTCATAGTCGATGATGACACGGCAAGTTGCCGCACGCTACAGCTGCATCTATCCAACCAGGGTTACACTGTTGACCTCGCGCATAGCGTGGATGAAGGCCTGGCGGTGGCCGCCAAAGCAAAACCCGATCTGATCATCCTGGACATCCGCATGCCGGGTAAGTCCGGTCTGGAGGGCCTGCCGGAATTCAAAGCACTGTCGGATAATGTCCACATCATCATGATCACCGCCTTTCATGACATGGAGAGCACTATCCAGGCGATGCAGAAAGGCGCCGAGGACTACATCCACAAGCCGATCGACATCGACGAACTGGATGCGGCGGTGGACAAGATGATCGGCCAGACGGAACCGGAATCACACCGGGTTGCCGCCGCACCCCGGGAAATCGACTCCTTCGCCATGGTCGGCCGTTCCCACGCCATGAAGGAGATCTTCAAGACCATCGGCCTGGTGGCGAAGAGCCCGGCCACCGTATTGATCACCGGCGAATCCGGCACCGGCAAGGAACTGGTGGCGAGGGCGATCCATCGCAACAGCGACAAGCCCAACGGCCCTTTTGTCGCGGTCAACTGCGCCGCCCTGGTGGAGACCCTCCTCGAGTCGGACATGTTTGGCCACGAAAAAGGCGCCTTTACCGGGGCGGTCGCGAAACAACCGGGCAAGTTTTCGCTGGCGCAGAACGGCGCCATCTTCCTCGACGAAATCAGCGAGCTCTCACCCGCCATGCAGGCCAAACTGCTGCGCGTGATTCAGTACAAGGAGTTCACCCCACTGGGCGCGCAGGCGCCGCTGAGAAGCAACACCCGCATCATTGCCGCGAGCAATGTCACCCTGACCCAGCGGGTTGCGGAAGGTAGTTTCCGCGAGGATCTCTACTATCGTCTGCAGGTGGTGAACATCCATCTGCCCCCATTGCGGGAACGCACCGAGGACATCATGGATCTGGTGCAGACCCTGCTGGGACGCATCAACCGGGAACTGCGGCGCAGCGCTACACATATCGCCCAGGACGTGCTGGATCGATTCTACGCCTACCGCTGGCCGGGCAATGTGCGGGAACTGGAAAATGTCCTGACCAAGGCCGTGGCCCTCAGCCCGGGCGACACCCTATCACTGGATCTCTTTCCGAAGGAAATCACCGGCATTGAATCGGCGCCGCAGAAACCGCTGACGACTGCCACCCTGGGCAGCGAGTTGATGAGTCTGGAGGCCATGGAAGAGAAACATGTCAGTCATGTCCTGAACAGTGTGGGCTGGCACCGTGGCCAGGCCTGCGAGATTCTCGGCGTCTCCCGGCCGCGCCTGAGACGCATGATCCGCCAATACGGCCTGGAGCCACCGCCGCGGAATCGCTCAACGATGAGGACGATTCCGATATGATTCAGACCGGGATGACTGATGCTCAAGAGAACGATTATTGAATCGAGACCCAGGGTGAGTTATCTGTCGGGTTCATAGCCTTCATATTGAGGGAGATCGCCCAGCTGATCTCCTCCCAGTTGGCCTTGGAGGTGGCGAAGATGTGGGCTGTCGGGACGTTCCTGAATATCCGATTCGATGGCGCCCAGACGCACCCGGACCCGGTCCGGTGATTGCGCTGTTCCGGCTCAGGATGGGCGAACCGCAGACTTTGCAGAAATACTTGGTCTGACCAGGACTGGATTCAAATCCTGTCAGCGTCTCTTCTCCCTGGGTGATGATGAAATCCCTGGACTGCACGAAGCCATTGGTGGCGAAGGCGCTGCCCTGAGCCTTGCGGCACTGTGAGCAGTGGCAATAGATGATCTGGCTGATCCCGCCGTGAATCTCAAAGCGCACCGCCCCGCACAGACATCCTCCTTGGTACATCGCTCCTCCTTATCTCTATCTATCCGATTGGGTGGCGGAAAAGGATTTCCGCCCTACCCTGCGGTTTACTCGGCGAACTTGAGAGAGCTCATTGACTGCTGCACCGCCTGCTTGACCTGCGCATAGTCGTTGAACAGAAACACCGTATAGGCATCCGCCTTGTCATTCTTGTGCAGGGCCAGCATCATCATCTGGCTGTATTCTTCGCTGTACTCGGGCACCACATCGAACACGCTGACCGCCGCCCAATCGGCATTGAAGAACTCCCTGGCCTGGGCCTGGGAATACTCCTTGGTCGGACTGCGGCTGCCGCGCTTGGTAAGATTGCCGACCATGGTGTGGAACAGCATGTTGAACATGTGGTTGGGCTCAGGCATTGCGCTGTGCGGATCTTCGTAGTCGATCTCGATGCGCCCCAGCGGCCTTATCACATAACGCAGCTCCAGTTTCCCGTCTGCGGAACGCATGGCCTTCTCGTGTTGCAGCAGTGCATTTTTTTCCAGCTTGATCTCGTTGAACCCATCCGGTACCGAGAGTTTCAACCCGGCCTCGCTCAACAGCTCCGGGAAGGTCGGTATGGCCTGTTCCTGGGCAGTGAGAGAACCGCTTAACAGCATCCAGCCGATGAAACCAAAGACGATGCGTAATTGCTTGTTTGTTACTGATGACATGGAATACCTACTTATGAATTGTTTGGATCGGTCTGAATGGACTTATCCCCTTCCCGCCATTTCTTCAGCAGGTCTTCGGCAACCTTGCGCCACTGGTCATTCTCGACCAACTCGAGGAAGCGCTCGATGTCCTTCACCGCAGCGTCGCGCTGGCCCAGGGCGTCGTAGGTGGAACCCCGGTTGAAATAGGGCGCCGGGGTATGCGGATCGAGAGCGATGCACTGCTCGAAGTCGGCCAGGGCCTTTTCGAAGTCACTGCTGCTGTAGTGGATGCTGCCGCGATTGAAATAGGCTGGAATCAGATCGGGGTCCAGCGCGATAGCCTTGTTCAAGTCTCCGAGCGCCTCTTCGATGCGCCCGAACTGGCGGTAGGCCTGCGCACGATTACTCAGGGTCTTGGCGTCATCAGGCCTGATCGCCAGGGACGACTCCAAGTCTCTGAGGGCATCGGTGAGCCTGCCCATCTGCAGATAGAGGCTGGCGCGAATCGAGAAGAGTTCCGCATTCGTCTTGAATTGCACGATGCCGCGATCCAGTTCATGCAGGGCTTCGTTGGGGCGCCCCTCCTGCATGTGCTGCAGCGCGACTGTGATCAGTTGCTCGGGATCCAGGGTAGCATGCGGATTGTAACCGCCGCTGTGAGGCTTGCCGGTCATGGACGAGGTGACGGGGTCCTGCCCCGCCGCCATCGTTGTGGAAATAATACCTGAACCCGATGCACCCATCAGCATGACCACACCGGTAAAAAGGGAGACAAACCTGAAACGAAAAATCATAGAGTCTTATCCTCGTCTTTGTTACTGACGCCGTGATTCGCAAACGATCGAGATTAACCGTTAGACGGAGCCCTGACAAACGGAGGGGCTCATTGCAGAAGGCAATGAACCCCATCCAGTCAAAGTTTGTGTCTCATCCCTGAGACGGATCGAATGCCTACTTCTTCATCATCTCGGCATAGCTTTTGAACATCTTGTTCATCAGCTCGATATGCTGCTCGTCGTTGAGCTGCCCATCGGTAGCCACCTTGTTCCACAACTCGGTGTTGGACATTTCACGATGACAGCCCATGCACAGGCCGGTGCGTTCCATGGCGGTGCGCATCTCTTTGGGCAGGGCCCGGGAGAGCGGCCAGTGAGTACCCACCGTCTGCACCTGCTGGTCGTCCTTGATGATGGTGGACCAATCGTAGTCCAGGTCGACGATCTTCGGGATCTGGATCTTGTAGTTCTTCGGAATCACCTTGCCGGTCTTCTGATCGATCAGATCCTCGACGATATCTTCCGGATAACGGGCCTGGAACACACCACCGGAGATGCCGTAACCCAGGGCCTTCGGGTTGTTGTGGCAGCTTTCGCAGGTACGCGCCTTGCGCTGTGCGGAGTGAGGCTGTACCGGCGCCATGTCGATGGCGTCCGGAGTACGGCTCTGGCCCAGCTCTTCCTGTTCATCCAAGGACTTGCCGATCTGGTTGAGCGCCACAGTCTTGCCGTCACGGCCGATAACCGTATAGACGATCTGACAACCAGGCATCAGCGGGGTCACGCGACCTTCGCCATTGATGCCGAGCACCGGCTCTTCCCAACGCAGGTAGGAGCGTTTCTCGAACACCTTGCCGGGGCTCTTGATGCCGCTGCTTCCCACGGCGGACTCGGCGGTGGAGCCATCCGGGAAGCGTTTGTTGCCCGAGGCGATCCAGTCGGTATCGGTGTAGGGTTTGCCATCCTTGTCATTGCCATAGTTCACCTGCACATGACAGCCATAGCACTGGGGCACCCAGGAGGCATGACAGGCGTAGCACTCCAGGGATTCGTTGTGCTTCTCCACCTTGCTCATGGCGACCATCGCATCCGGGCTCTTCCAGGTGTTGGTCACCGCCATCTGCTTCAGAATCGGCACTTCGAAATCGTTACCGGTAGCGGAGTGCATAATGACCTTCTCACCATCCTTCACCACATTGCCGAAGGGGTTGCCACGGGCGGTCAGCAGATAACCGTCTTTCTTCTTATACTGCGTAGCGAAGGCGGCGGTCTCGCTCAGCATGCTGTCACCCAGTCCACGACCCTTGTCGGAGAGCTTCTCCTTGAACTCTTCGGAATAACCGAGGGGCAGATCCCAGGGATAAGCTCCCGGGGTGCCGTGGCAGTCCTGACACTCGATCTCGACCTGGGCCAGAGTAGTGCCGAAGATGTTGCCGTCGCCATGCATGTCGATGGTGGTGTGGCAGTCCTGACACAGCAGGCCGCCCTTCGGGTTCTCCGGACGGCTTGCGATCTGGTGATGCAGGTCGTCGGAGATGAACAGATACTGTTTGGTGTGCAGCTTGGGCTGGGTGTTGCCATCGGCATCGAAGGGTGAACCGTAGGGGAACTCCATCAGGCCCTGATAGGTCACGCCGATACGTTTGCCGCGGTTGTGGCAGGAGTTGCAGGTCTCGACCGGGATGCCGGAGTATTCGATATCGCCATGCTTGACCTTGGCCTCACGCGTACCCTGGATCTTATGGGTCATGAGATGACCCCTTTCGGACTTGTTGATGGTCGGGTCGTCGCCCTCATAGTAGCCTTCGTTGCCATAGGGAATATGGCAGGAGGAGCAGCCCTGACCGCGATAGTCACCGCGCTTTTCACGACCATTGACGGCCACGTGACAGCGCTGGCACTGCTGACGGGAGTAGGTGAAACCGGCCAGCTTGGGATCTTTCTCGATCTCCTCGACTGAGGGTTGGGGCACCATCTTCAATTCCGTCGGAAACTGTTCCTTGTGCGCCGCCATCATGTCCTTCATGTACTGTTTGTAGGCGTCGGTACCCACCTGCGGTACCGGGCCGTCGGTGTCCTTCACGTCATAGTTGCCCCAGGGCACCTTGTAATTCTGCACCTCGGGAATACCCCAGGTGTGCAGGTTACCCTGAAGCTTGCCGGCCTCGGTGTTCATCAGGGAGCGTTCCAGTCGATAGGGGTAGCCCTGATGGCACTGTCCGCAGGTGTTGTCTGCGATCCAGATAGAGCCCGGATCCGGATAAAACATCTTGGGACCGGCGCCCTCTTGCAACCCTTTGGGCGAACCCGTGTGCGCCTCGTCCTTGGTCAATCCCTGCGGATTTCCGCCATGACAGACGACACAACCGTTAGGATCCCCATTACCCCCTCCGATGGCCTTGATCTGCAGCATCATGGCGCTCTGGTTGTCACGGATATCCTCGATACCCTCATGACAGCTGTTACAACCTTTTTCCTTCGCAACAGCAGGCGATACCTTTTCAGGGACCGCAGCTGTCGACAGACCTGCAATTCCCCATAGGCAGGCTGCGATTAGGACGAGTCTTTTTTTCATATTTTCCCCCATCAATGTGATTGCACCGGGATAGTGCTGCTGAATAGCATCCATTGCTGATGCACTTATTGTTCCTGAGCTTATTGGTTGGTTTTGCGGCTGAATGGTCAACCAATAACGGGGACAGATGGAAGCGAATATAACTATTATTTTACAATTACTTAGCTGAAATATGGAGACAATCCGCCGGTGCTGCGGAAATACGCCTCCGTTAAAGATACCCAAATCGGGGTAATTTCAACTGAAAGAAACATTCAGCTTGAAGCTGAGCCTGCCGGCGGACTGAACAAATCGTTCAATTCGCCGCGCCAGCTCTCTTCTCCGAAACCAACGATTTGATTGATGACTCAGATTGCCGTCAAATGCCCCCTGTCCCGGCGGAAGGCATGGTACTTTGCTTGAGCTATGATGCGGGTCAGGATGGAAGGTATACCCAGTGGTTGATAGCTCCCAGCGTATATTTACCCATTGTTTTCGACCTGTCCCGTTCGCTACTATCGCCCTCGCAGTATTAATTTGGAGTCTTTCAGGATGTACAAAAGCATTTTTCTTGGCCTGTTACTAGCGCTCGGCTGGATGATCAATGTCCAGGGAGCTGATGCAAAACCGCAAGACCGCATACTGGAACAGGCCGCGGCGCCCACCGGCGGGGACTTCACCCTGCAATCCGTGAACGGCCCGGTTTCCACCGCGGCACTGCGCGGCAAGGTGATACTGCTCTATTTCGGCTACACCATGTGCCCCGATATCTGCCCGACCTCCCTCTCCTTCATGACCCAGGCCTTGAATGACCTCTCAGAAGATGAACTGGAAGACGTGGTGGGGATCTTTGTCAGTGTCGATCCTCAGCGGGACAATGTGAAGAAGCTCGGCGATTATGTGGGTTATTTTCATAAAAACTATATCGGCGTAACCGGCACCGAAGCCGAGGTTGCAGAGGTCGCCAAACTCTACGGCGCGCAATACTATGCGGTGGAATTGAAAGACTCCGCAATCGGTTATTCGGTCAACCACTCCTCCGCAACTTACATGATCGATACAAAGGGCCAGCTGAAGTTCATCTTCCCCCATGAAACCCCCCCCAAGGTGATGCTGGAGGCGCTGCGTTATCTGATGGCGGAGAGTGAAGTCCAGGACTGAATTAACAGGGGCGCTTCAGCCCTGCAAGGCAAGCGCCCTCTTTACCGCTTCCAGCTCAGCCTGAAGCCGGCTGAGGGTGGACTGGCTGAGCCTGAACCCGACCTTGCCTGCCTGCACCTCCAACTGGCGCGCCAATTCCGACAAAGCATCCCCACCCACATTGGAGCTCGCCGATTTCAAACTGTGGGCCAGCCGGACGACATCACTGAAATCATCCCCCTCGACGGCAAGCCGAAGGCCATGCATGATCTGTCCTGAACTCTCCAGAAAGGCCGCAATCAGTTCCGCGAAATCCTCTCCGAGCACACTCCGCATCTCCTGCAGTTTCAGGACGTTGATCGGCTGATCAGACTGCACGGTGACTTGCTCTTCAGCCGGATCTGGCGCGCTCACTGAGATCCGGCCTGAAGCCGTCTCAGGAAGCCACTTCGAGACTGCTTGCTGCAACGTCTGGATTGAAAAAGGTTTGGCGACGAAATCATCCATACCCGCATCCAGGCATCGTTGACGATCCTCCTTGAAAGCGTTGGCTGTAAGGGCAACGATCGGGGTATGAGCGGTGTGTCCTTCGTTTTCCCGTATCCGGCCGGTCGCGGTATAGCCGTCCATCTGCGGCATCTGACAATCCATCAATATCAGATCAAAATTCTTTTCCGAACAGGCTTCAAGAACCTCCAGACCATGATTGGCGATACTCACCTCCAGCCCAAGTTTCTTCAGCATGGAAGCAGCCACTTTCTGATTGGCCAGCACATCCTCCGCAAGCAGGACATGGCCTGTGAAACTACCGAGACTGGGTTGCTGTTGTAGACTCGATTCATCCAGAGAATGCTGGGTTATCAGCAACCCTTCTGAGTTGTTCACATGCCGCCGGCCCAGGGCGGATGACAGAGCCTGGCGCAACAGGCTTGCGGTAAGCGGTTTCGTCAGATAGGCGGAGATTCCAATGCGCCTGAAGCGTTCAGCATCTCCCCGCTGGCCAGCGGAAGTCAACAGGATGAGGGGCAGCTCAAAGAGCCCTTCTTGCTGCCGTATAAGCCGGGCCAGCTGCTCTCCATCGGTCTCTGGCATCAGGTAATCGAGCAGTGCGATGTCGAACGGATGCCCCGATTCCATGCCCTGGCGCAGCAGTTGCAACGCCTTGTGCGCACCTGCCGCTTCCTCAACCTCGAGTCCGAAATGCTGCAACTGGCGGGCAAGCAGGGTCCGGTTAATCTGCAGATCATCCACCACCAGGGCTCGCTTGCCCGACAGATCCTCCGGAGGAATCGCCCCCGGACTCTCCGCCAACGGCAGTGTGAGTTCAATCCAGAAGACCGAACCCTCATCAGGGGCGCTTTCGACCCCCATTCTACCGCCCATCAGTTCCACCAGTTGCTTCGAGATGCTGAGACCCAACCCTGTGCCGCCATACTCCCTGGTGGTGGAGCTATCTGCCTGGCTGAAGGGTCGAAACAGCTTCGCCTGCTGCTGCTCATCGATACCGATACCGGTGTCCTGCAAAATGATGCGCAGCTCTGCCTGATGGTCACTCGCGCCTTTACAGCTGATTTTCAACAGCACGTAGCCCTGGGCCGTGAATTTTATCGCATTGCCTAAAAGGTTAAGCAGGATCTGCCGGATTCTGCCGGCATCACCCACCAGGTATGTGGGACAATCCGGTGCGAAATCGATAATCAACTCCAGTCCCTTCTCCTGCGCCTTGCCGGACAACAGACTGGTCACATCCTGCACCGAGTGCTCCAGATCGAATGGGATTGGATCCAGGGTCATCTTGTGAGCCTCGATCTTGGAAAAATCGAGGATGTCGTTAATGATCTTCAGCAGGGTCTGTCCGGATTGGCTGATGACATCAAGATACTCCCGCTGCTCGCGGCTGAGTGACGTGTCATCGAGCAGCTGAGCCATGCCCAGGACACCGTTCATCGGCGTGCGGATCTCGTGGCTCATGGTGGCGAGGAATGCACTTTTTGCCTCCGCCGCCGCTTGAGCTTCGAACAGGGCCTGGCTTAATTCCACTTGGGTTTGCAGCAGGCTGTCCCGCATACTGTCGAATGCCAGCGTCAGCCTGCCGATCTCATCATTTTTCATGGGTGGCAGACTGGTGTTGAAATCACCCTGCGCCAGACGGCTGGCCGCATGTTCCAGCTTTGCCAGCGGACTGCGTATCAGCACATTCTGTAAAGCCAGTCCGGAGAGAATCATCAGACTGAAGATAATGATCAGAATCAGCTCTATATGCAGTATTTCAGCACGCTCCTTTTCCTGCAGAGAGGCCCAGTCGGTCACCAGTGTGATCTGTGCCAGCGGCTGCCCCGCCAGTTGAACTGAATATTCGAGGACCTCGATATATTCACTGTCTGCTTCTACAGGACCGGGATCAGACAATGGAAAAATACGCTTACCCTGGGCAAGTTTCAAAACCAGCTGTCGCCAGATATGCTCTCTGGCCTGCAACTGATCCGTAAGCGTGGCATACAGCGCGGACAAATCATTCGACAGAATATTCGAGATGAGGCCGGATTCCAACGTGCCAAGCAGTTCGTACTGCTGTTCAACAAATTCCGCTTGCGCTCGTCTGATCCACGAAGGAGCAATATAGAAATGGAGCAGCGAGACGAACAGAATGAATGCCAAAAGCAGTGGCAGCATCAATTTTGCCCGAATGCCCATAGATCAGTTCGGGCTTACATAGAAGCGCTCGAGTTCCATCCTCTTCAATGGAGCATAATCCTGCATCGTTGCGGAGCCGATCTGGCGGATCGGGACCTGAGTCAGTAATTGTCTGCCCGCGTCACTTTTACCCATCGCCAGTAGCGCATCACGCACCTGATCACGAATCTCTGCTGGCACACGGGGATGAGCCGCCAGAGGATGTGGTGAAACCGGGGTGGTGCGGTGGATCACCTGAAGCAGGTCTCGGATCTCCGGCAGCTGGCGGTCAAGCGTCTTTTGTACGCCACCGCCGGCGGCTGCCTGCCCGAGGACAACATTCATATAGACAGAATCATGGGTCTTCACATAGAGCGGCTTAATCTGAATATCAAACTTATCCGCCAGCTCCTGGCGCATCTGCAAGGATGCGCCCAGCGCATTCGGCGCAGGAAAGGCAACCTTTTTATTCTGCAGATCAGTTATCTTTTCGATACCACTGTCCTTGCGCACCACCAACACCCCATGCAGGGTCCGGCCAACATCCCGCACCAGGGGAATATACCCCTCCGCCTCACTGGCAAGCATGATGTGGTAAGGGTTCATATAGGCAAAATCAAAGATGCCTGACATAAATTCCGTTTCAAATGAAGGAATGGTTGGCGACCCCACGATCTGGAAGCGTAAACCCGTTCGCTCTTCCAGTTGGTCAAGGATTGGACGCCAGATCCGATACAGCCTGCGAACCTCGAATTGAGGCACTATCCCTACCGAATATAGTTTGTCACCCGCTTTGACTGGGACCGGCAGAGACATAAGGATCACGGCACCCAGCAGCAGACTGTGCATGACGTTAAAAAATAGTGTTGTAAATCTGATCATCGATTCCACTCCGATATTGGCTTTCGGGCCGTCCTTATCGCCATTCAGAGAATCTAGCGGCAAGCATCAGAGGAAGTTGAATCCTTAACCACCGGCGTCACCAGGGGCTAAAGACGCACGGCAAGATCAACTTAAAACAATGACACATTGTTGTTGGATCACGCACAACAGAACGCTGGGGTTGTGGTATGCAGACAGCAACGCAAGGCAGCAAATAATAACCGCAGGTTGAGATGAGTTCTGCAATAACTCTTGCTGCCTAAACTGTTTTGCCGGGACTGCGATTGTTATACTCAAGCTCCAAAACTGACTAAAACCATACCGAAATTCACTATGCTGGTGCTCGGGTTTGCAGACTATGAAGAGCAGGGCCGTCGGCTCGCACAGGCGCTGTCATGCCCCTTCGCCAGGATAGATGTGCATCACTTCCCTGACGGAGAAAGCAAGGTAACGCTGCCTTCGGAACTGCCGGAACAGCTGATTATCTGCCGCACTCTCAATTTACCGAACAGCAAACTGATTGAACTCCTGCTGGCGGCTCAGACGGCCAGGGAAAATGGCGCGCGGGAGATGACCCTGGTCTCCCCCTACCTCTGCTACATGCGCCAGGATATCGCGTTTCAGCCAGGCGAGGCGGTGAGTCAGAAAATTATCGGGCGCTTTCTTGCTGATCTGTTTGATGGCGTGATTACCACGGACGCCCATCTGCACCGCGTCAGCCGGCTTGCTCAGGCGATACCCGCCGGCAGGGCTGTGAATACCAGTGCCGCCTCCATAATGAGTGATTTTCTGAAGCGTCAGGCAGGTGAGATCCTGCTCGTTGGTCCCGACACCGAATCGGCGCAATGGGTCGAAGCCATTGCACAAAGCGCGGGCTGTGAATATGTGGTTGCGCAGAAACGCCGCTTTGGCGACCGGGATGTAGCGATCACCCTGCCGCCAGGAAATTACCCTGGCAAAAGGATGATTCTGGTGGATGATGTCATCAGCACCGGTCATACCCTGGTCACGCTTGCGGGTCTGTTGCAGCAACAGGGCGCGGCGGCGATTGATGCGCTGGTCACCCACGCCCTGTTCGATGCGGCAGCCGCAGACAACATGCATGCGGCCGGGATAGAAAATATCTGGAGTACGGACAGCGTCCCTCATCCCAGTAACATCCTGCATCTGGCTGGTTTACTGGCTGATGCACTTCATTAAAAAATCAAGGGCATGACAGCCCATCGGCATGTCAACACACACTCCGCATGAATTGACTTCTTATTCCCGCTCCGTTTAATGTGCTGATAAAGATCCTGGTCCCATTTCGGTTAACTTTAATAACAAACCCCTGAAATCTAAAGGGGCATAGATAATCCTTCATTAATAATAACGAGGGCCAAAGCCGTGGTGGATTTAACGACTGCCGCAGACACTGTTCCGATGACGAAGACCATCCATGAGCATATTGTGGAGATCGTCAGCGACTCCGGTGAAGGTGCTCAGAAAGCGGGGCAGACCTTTGGTGCGGTATGCGCCAGAATGGGCAATGGCGTCTGGACCGTAGAGATCATCCCCGCGGAAATCCAGCCACCCGCCCGCTCTCCCGCAGGCGCCAGCGGTATCCGTATCCGTCTAGCCTCGCATAATGTCACCAACATGGGAGACGAGGCAGACATCGTGGTGGCCTTCAACGAACAGGTCCTTTACTCACGCATCGCCAACGGCGCCTACAGGAAAGGCACCCAGGTCCTGCTGGAAGATAAATGGCGCGATGATGCAGTCCCCGAGATCCGTGAGCAGTACCTCAAGGCAGTCACCGAATTCCGCAACAATGGACTGATCGTCCATGAGTTGCCCATTGAAAAGGCTTGCCTGGAGATCACGCCAAACCCACGCCGGGGCAAGAACATGTTCGTGCTGGGGATGTTGTGCCGCATCTATTCGCGGGATGTGGAGACGGCCAAGGGGGAAATCGCCACCACCTTCAGACGCAAGGGCGACAAAGTCATCGGAATGAATCATCAGCTATTCGATGCAGGCTACCAGTTCGCCCGAGAGACCCTGGACCTGGATTACCAGATCCCGCCACAGCCTGCGCAGGAAAGGGAAGGCAAGCGCTTCATCGTGACTAACGGCAACACGGCGCTGGGCCTGGGGATTATGGCCTCAGGCATGGAACTGGTCGCCATGTACCCGATCACCCCCGCCACATCGGCCTCTCACTACCTGGCCGACGTCTATCACGAGGTGGGTGGCTTCGTGCACCAGGCTGAGGACGAGATTGCCGCCGCCGGTTTTGCCATCGGAGCATCTTTCGCCGGCAAAACCGCCTGCACCATCACCTCGGGTCCCGGACTGGCGCTGAAGACCGAGATGCTGGCTCTGGCAGTGATGGCGGAAGTCCCCCTGGTGGTGTGTGTGGTGCAGCGGGGCGGGCCGTCCACCGGCCTGCCCACCAAGGTAGAGCAGGGAGATCTGCTGGCCTCACTCTTCGGTGAGCCGGGCGATGCCCCGAAAGTGGTGATTGCAGCGGCCACCATCGAGGAATGCCTGCATTTCGTGATCATGGCGCGGCGGCTCGCCGAGACCTTCCGCACGCCAGTGATACTGCTGACGGATGCCAATCTGGCCACCGGAGTGCAGCCCTACCCACGGCCGGAGCCAAGCCTGGACTGGCAGGCTCCACCCATCGACCAGTCGGTATGGGATGATTATATTCCGCCCTACAACTGGGACCCGGAGACCGGCCTGTCCCCACGCCCGATTCCCGGCATGCCCGGCGGACAGTACATCCTGACCGGCCTGGCCCATACCAACCAGAGCAAGGTAGCCTACGACTCTGACTCCAACCAGCACAGCGCCAACATGCGCAGCCGCAAGTTTGCCGCCCTGGGCAGCACCCTGAAACCGCCTCCGCTGCATGGTGATGAAACCGGCGATCTGCTGGTTGTCGGCTGGGGTTCAACCCTGGGCGCCATCGAGGAAGCCGTGGATCGCGCCCGCGCCGGTGGTTACAAGGTCTCATCCCTGCACCTGCGTTTTCTCCTGCCCATGGAACCCGGCCTGAAAAAGATCTTTACGGGTTTTCGCAAAGTCATGACGGTGGAGATCAATTACAGCGACGACCCGCACGCGCCCCTGATCACGCCAGAAAACCGCCGCTATTCCCAACTCGCCATGCTGCTCAGGGCACAGACGCTGATAGACATCGACTGCTGGTCCGTCGTCTACGGTCATCCCCTGCAACCAGGCATGATCCATGGCGTGCTTCTCAAACGGCTCGAAGCCATACAAGGAGAGGACTGATGTTCGGATTAAAACCTGACTGGTCGCTGGAAGTCTTCGAGCGTTATTTCACCATGGGTGACTATGCGGGGGGCGAGGCCCGCTGGTGCCCCGGATGCGGGGACCACGCGGTGCTGACTGCTGCGCAAAAGGTGTTGCGTGATGAACAGCAACGCCCGGAGATGTCCGTGTGCGTCTCCGGCATCGGTTGCTCCAGCCGCATGCCGCACTACATGGGCACGTTCGGCTTTCACGGCCTGCACGGGCGCGCCCTGCCCGTCGCCTGCGGCATCAAGTCCAGACGCCCGGAGTTGGATGTGTGGGTAGCCAGCGGCGACGGCGACTGCTTCTCCATCGGCACCGCTCACTGGATTCACGCCCTGCGCTACAACATGGACATGACCCTGATGGTATTTGACAACTCGGTCTACGGATTGACCAAGGCCCAGACCTCCCCGACCAGCCCCCAGGGTTTCAAGACCAACACCCATCCATTTGGCGCCATTCTCGAGCCCCATAATCCGTTGACGGTGACTCTGGGAATCACCAACATCTCGTTCGTGGCCCAAGTGGTGGACTGGAACCCTCCGCTGCTCTACGAGACCCTCAAGGCCGCCTACCGACACAAGGGAACCGGGTTCGTGCGTATCATCCAGCGTTGCCCGGTTTATGCGGAACGGTTATCGAAGGAGTTGCAGGACAATCCGAGCCGCTTCGTGCTGCTGGAACATCCGCGGGGGATAGCGCTGGACAAGGGCGTGCGCCGCCAGTTTCCCAACCGGGTGGAGCACGATCCATCGGATCTCAACCGGGCCTTCCAACTCGCCGCCGATACAGCGTTGTTACCGGTGGGATTGCTCTATCACAACCCGCACGCTCCCTGCTACGAGGACCTGTCAAGCCAGGGTGTCGAGATGACTCCTGAAGAGAGACTCGCCGGTTTTAATGCCGTGCTGGATCGCATCACTGTCTGATTCTGCGTGTTTGAGCATACGTCCCGAAACATTTAATGGACTCCTAAAAAAACGAGAGTTTCACTGAAATGACAACCACACACTCGGCCGGCAATGAACAGCAGACACAGTTGCCAGGCAGTGAACCCAAACAGCTGCCGTCCCTGCCGACAGCGGTGAAGGATGCCAGGGCTACCCGGGAACTGATGTTCGTGCTGCGTCATTTCCACCTCGGTGACCCCGCCGCCCGGGAGCAGCTGGAAGCGCTCGGCGATGACTATCTCCCGGCGCTGCTTGATCCATTCCGGGATAGTTCCAGGCTGCGTTACGACTACCCCCTGTTCCTTTTCCCCCCGCATACCGATGCCGGGTATCAGTCAGCCGATGAACTCGCCTGCCCCCTGGCGCAATGGTTCCAGCAGGCAGCGGCCAGCTTTACCCAGGGGGACGATAAGGCGCGCGTCCTCAAGGACCACTTCCCCTGGCTGGAACATCGTGTCCGCGAGTTGCTGCAGCAACGGGAAGGTCCGGTAGATGCCGGGGCGACCCTGGCGGAGTCCTGCCGCCTTTTACAGGCGCACCTGGCGCTGGCCGAACAGGATCGGAAGCGATTGAACAACGATATCGAGCAATTGCTGCAGGCTGTTCCGGAGGGGGCGCAGCTGCTGAGCTATGGCCGCTATCCCGCCCTGCACCTGCTGATCCATGCCGTCCGCAGTCAGATTTCACATCTCCAGACCCGCTTTCAGGAGCGGATCAATCAATCCATCCGCGGTCTCAAGGAACTGCTCGAAGTCGAGTGGTCGAAATCAGTCGAATCCATCGAGCCAAAACTGGCCCGAGATAGTATCGGTCTGGGTGGCGATCGCTTCGACCCCGCCATTCTGTCGGCGGTGATGGATCACTCCCGGGGCACCCAGAGAATGTCTCTGCAGCGGCGCGAGCGTATCGGACAAGCCCTGAAGATCATGGAGTCCTGGGCGCCGGATCCGGTGCTCGTCCATTTTCTGCACATGGGCACTCTGACCGATCCCTGGGTGCAAGATGTCGACTTCTGCCATGAGATAGCCGCTGGCGACCCCTGCGCCAAGGCGATGGAGGTTTTCGACCGCGAAGCGGAAAAGCTCACCGCAGTTTTCGGTGCGGTGCGCATCGCACAACTCGAGATCGAAGGTATTTACACGGCTGAGATCCACGATCCCTGGTTTGCGAATTTCACCTGGGAGGCCTTCTCTCAGGAAGAACTGAGACTGGTGCCATCGGTCATCGCATTGGGCTCGGCAGACCAGATGGCTGGAGAGGGCCTGCGTACTTTCTCCCGTCTGTTAAGCTCCGGGCGGCCGGTGCAGATCCTGATCCGGGTCCTGGCCCACGCCAACCCGGGCGCCGGACTCGACGAAGATGCGTTCCGGAATTTCCGCACCGAGCTGGGTTATCTGGGCATCAGCCATCGTCAGGCGGTTGTCGACCAATCGTCTGCCGCCCGCCATCAACATCTGTTGCAGTGCTATCTTTCGGCCCTGGATGCCACGCGCACCAGCCTGCATGTCATCAACACCGGTCTGCGTCCTCCCGGCAGGCTGCTCCCGCTCAATGCATGGCTGGTGGCCGGCGCCGCCATCGAAAGCCGCGCTCATCCGTTTTTCCGCATCAATCCGGAAGCGGGGGATTCCGCCGCCATGCGGATGGATTTCAGCGGCAACCCCCAGCAGGATAGAGACTGGCCCCTGCACCCGTTCCACTATCTGGACGACAACGGCAACCCTGTCGACAGCGAACTGGCTTTCACCTTCGCCGACTATGCCCTGTTGATCGAACGACTGCGGGACCATTTCCGTCTGATTCCCGCGGGCTGCGACTCTGACGGACTAGTGTCGATACAGGATTATCTGGCGATGAACCCGGAGCAATCTTATCAGCGGGTGCCGTTCGTCTGGGCCATAGACGGCAATGCCATACTGCACCGGCTGGTGATTTCCCGAGAACTCGCTCAGACCTGCCGTGACCGCCTCAATTACTGGCACACCCTGCAGGAAATGGCCGGCGTGCGAAACCGCTATGTCGAACTGGCGGTGGAAAAAACCCGGGCAGAGGAGCGCAAACTTGCCAGTGAGGAACGTGAGCGTCTGCGGGCGGAACATGCCGAGGCGCTGGAGCGCGTGCGGAACGAGGCTGCCGGTGAGGCCATGCAGCGCCTCACCGATGTCCTGTTGGGACTGGACTCCATAGGAATGCAGGGGGCGTACCTGCCGTCATCCGGTTCTTCCGCGGAACAGCCTGAAACCCCAGACGAGCAGGAGTCGGCACAACAGGCGATGCTTGGCACGCCGGACGAAGAGGATGAAGAACTGTCCTTTGACGAGCCCTGGATAGATACTCCGTTGTGCACCAGCTGTAATGACTGCCTGCCAATCAATCCACTGTTGTTCACCTATAACGAAGAAAAACAGGCGCTGCTCGGAGACCTGAGCAGCGCCACTTATGCCCAGCTGGTGCAGGCGGCCGAACTCTGTCCCGCCAGGTGCATCCATCCGGGCAAGCCACTTGATCCCGACGAGCCGGGCCTGGCCGAGTTGATCGATCGCGCCGCACCGTTCAACCAATGAGCAGCTATGTCATCGCACCAGCCATCATGACCGGGATCGGCCTGGTTTTTGCGGTTATCCTGGCGGTGGCCTATCGGTTTCTGAAGGTGCAGGAAGATCCCCGGATCGAGGAAACCGAAGATCTGCTGCCAGGCTCCAATTGCGGCGCCTGCGGCCAACCCGGCTGTCACGCCTTCGCCGAACAGCTGGTGCAAGGGGCCGCTTCGCCCAGCAAGTGCACGGTCGCAAGCCAGGAAGTCATCGATTCGGTGGCGGAACTGCTGGATGTCGATCCAGGTCAGCAGGAAAAACGCGTGGCCCGGCTGCATTGCGCCGGCGGCAAGGGCCAGGCTTACCAGATCGCCGAGTACCAGGGCTTCGACAGCTGTCTGGCTGCTGCCGTGGTATCCGGTGGCGGCAAGGGCTGCTCCTGGGGCTGCTTTGGTCTGGGCGACTGTCAGAAAGACTGCACTTTCCACGCTATCACGATGAATTTCAATGGCCTGCCGGTGGTGGACGTGGACCGGTGCACCGCCTGCGGCGATTGCGTAGACACCTGCCCGAGGGACCTGTTCGAGCTGCTGCCCTTGAGTCAGCATTTATTCGTCCAGTGCAAGGCGCCGCTTGCCGGAGAGATGGCCGTCTCTCTCTGCATCACCGCATGCGATGCCTGTGAGCGCTGTGTGGCGGATGCGGCGCCGGGCCTTATCCGCATGCAGGACAATCTGCCGGTAGTGGATTATACAGGCGGTGGCCCGGCCCGGCCGGAGGCGACCTATCGTTGCCCCACCGGCGCCATCCAGTGGCTGGAAGGCGCCCAGTTCGCAGACCAGCACACCACCAGAACCAAGAGTGAGACCCGCTATGCCCGGCTTCGCTAATACCGCCTTGCGGTTATTGAGACGCGTGCTCGGGACGACCTCCCGCACCACAGGTCCCTACGCCGGCAATCCGACCGTCCTCGACGGCAATACCGCGGTCGCAGTCACAGAAGCGGGGATCAGCGAAGCCGCGGGGTTGGGGGCCACCTTTCCTGCAGAGACCGCCGGACTGGCCTGGCGCAGCGAACAATGGCGCCACGGCAGCAACCTTGCGGGCAGCCCGCTCAGCACCCTGGCGGCGGAAGGACCCCGCGGCGCGCTGGCTGCCAGCATCGGCCTGGCGATGAGTGGCGTCAGGGCCACCAGCTTTCTGTCAGGCCCCGATCTGGTCCAGGCCATGGATCTATTGACACTCGCCGCCGGTCGCCGTCTGCCCCTGGTGATACACCTCAGCGAGCGCAGTCTTGCGGGCCATGCCCCTGCCCTGGGGAGCGGTCACCAGGCCCTGCACCTGAGCGCCGATGCAGGCTGTTTGCTGTTCACCGCAGCCAACGTGCAGGAGGCGGTGGATTTTTCCCTGATCGCCCGGCGCGTCGCAGAACAGGCCCTGATCCCAGCTCTGGTCGCCATGGATGCTGAGCAGACAGCCCTTGCCGTACAGGAGGTCCGGTTGCCCCCTGCAGAGCTGGTGGAAAGCTTCCTCGGGCGGCCCGGTGATCAGATACCGGCCCCGACGCCTGCGCAACAGTTGCTGTTGGGGGATGAGCGCAGGCGGACGCCCTGTTGGCACGACCCTGACCGCCCGGTGATGCTGAATGCTCTGCAAGCTCCGCAAGTTTGGGGGCTGGCCAGAGCTGCCGGGAAAGCCTGGTTCGACGACCATCTGGCGGCATGCCTCGAGGATGCCTTTGAACGTTTCGCCGCACAGACCGGGCGGCGGCATCGGCAGCTGTCATCCTACCGCGTGGAAGATGCCAGACTGATCCTGGTGGCGCAGGGCGCGGCCGTCGAAACCCTGGAGGCGGTGGCAGATCATCTGCGCAGCAGGCACCGGCTGAAAACCGGCGTGCTGGGGGTCCGCTGTCTGCGTCCCTTTCCTGGAGCGGAGCTGGCGCGGCTCCTGGGCAAGCTGGGCAATGGCGCCAGAGTCTGCGTACTGGAGCGCCTGGATACCCCCCTGGCCACGGATCCGCCCTTGTTGCGCGAGGTCCGCGCCACGCTTGACCACGCCTTGGAAAATGACCGCTTTGGGACGGATACCCACCCTGACTATCCGGCGCTGAAAGAAAAACACCGGCCCAGGTTCCTGTCAGTCGTGTATGGCCTCGGTGGGTTTCCCCTGCGCGCTGCCGACCTGGCGGCCTTGTGCCGAAATCTGGCAACGATCCGCCGGCCCCAGGTCTATCTGGGGATTAATTTTTCACACACCTCCAGTGTCTATCCCAAACGACAGGTGTTGCTTGACCGCCTGCGCCGAAGCTATCCGGAGATCGTCGATCTGGGACTGACTGATGCCGCCGCTTCACCCGACCTGCGCCCGGCAGATGCCTTGACGCTGACCATACACCGGCTGTCCGGTGGCGCAGGCGAAGGGTTGTTGGCGGAAGCGGCAAGCTTCGCGCATCGGCTCCTGGGCGGCGGATTGCGCAGCAGACCGGCATTGTTCACCGAGCCTTGGGGCGGAGTCTGCCTTGACCGGCTTACCTTCGGCGCCGCAGACCTGCGGGACCCGGGAGACGAAACCCCCATCGATCTGGCGCTGATTACCACTGATTCCGACCTGCAGGAACTCTATCCTCAGCAGGGGCTCGATGCAGGATCCGCCCTGCTGGTGCAGAGCGCCCTTCCACATGAGGCGCTTTGGGCGCAACTGCCCGGCGCCGCTCGGGCTGTGCTGAAGGCGGCGGGCCGCCACCTGTACATCGTATCTCCCCTCGAAGGCCCCGCCTCCACCCGCAATGAATATCTGCTGGGCGCCTTGTTTGCGGTACTGCTGGACACCGGCCTGCTGAAGGTCACCCAGCGCCGCCTGCTCAGCGTCCGCGAGGAGATACTGCAGCAATCTGTAGTGGACGCCGGACAACAGCTGGCAGTTTTCGAAGCCGGCATGCAACAGGTCCAGCTGATCAACAGTGCACGTCTCCCCCTTGAGCCTGCGCAGGCGGCTATCGCTGCCGACGATGAGGCGCCTCCCCTGGTGCGCCGGCTGGGCAACATCGATAATGCCTACGACAGCCTCCCCCGCTTCTGGGACCAGGTCGGAGTGCTCTACAAACAAGGCAACACCAGTGAACTGGCGCCGGACCCCTATCTGGCGGTGGGGGCGGTGCCGCCCCTGTCGGCCAGTTTTCGCGACCTAAGCCCGCTGCGGAGCGAGCTGCCCGTTTTTGAACCCGCGTTATGCACGGGGTGTGGCGCCTGCTGGAGCGCCTGCCCGGATTCGGCCATCCATACGCTGGCGATTTCACCTGCCCGTCTGATCGATGCGGGTATCCGCAGGACGGGTGCTGAGGCGCTGCGGCCGCTCGTCTCCAAGCTCGCGGCAGGCATCGCGGAGCAGTGCTCGCGCGAGGATTCCAGCGCTTCGACAGTGGCGCAGCTAGTGACTGGGGCCTACGACAGGCTGAAGGGGAAACTGCCCTTCCCGGAAGAACGCAAGGCAGCGATCAACGCAGGCCTGGATCAGTTGCTGACGGCATTCGGCTGTCTGCCCGTTGCAGTCACTGCCGCCCTGTTTTTCGAGTCCGAGAACCAGGCAAAGGGCAGCGGAGAGCTGCTGGCGCTGGCAGTGGACACAGGCGGTTGTAAGGGCTGCGGGATCTGCATCCAGGCCTGCGAGCCGGGGGCGCTGCAGCTTGCCCATCAAAGCGCTGATGTCCTGTCTCAGGCGCGGCGGATTCAGCAGGCCTGGCACGAGCTGCCCGACACTCAGCCGGCAACAATTCAACGCCTGGGACAGCACCCCGGAGTCGGTGCAACGGCAGCGGCGCTGCTTGGACGCGGTGCGGGACTGGCCATCACCGGCGGCGACGGCGCGGAACCTGGATCCGGGGCCAAGCTGGCGCTACGCCTGGTGCTGGCGGTCGTGGAGGGTCAGCAAGCTCCGCGGTTTGAGGCTTTCCTGAAAGAGATCCATGCCACCCGTGGGAAAATAACCGGATTGATCCGCGATATCCTGGCGGATGCCCTGCCCGCCGATGACCTGGATGCTCTGTCCCGTGGTCTGGATAACATCAATACCCGGCATGCCGATATGAGCACACTGCTAGGTGAAGCGGAACAGGCGATTGGCAGCGCGCTTGACGCCGCCAGGCTGCGCCGGCTGGTTGACTTGGCGCGGGCGCTGGGCGACCTCGCCTGGCGGGTGTCCAGCGGACGCCAGGGAATGGGGCGCGCCCGGGTGAGCCTGGTGCTCTCACCCGGCTCTATGGTGAGTTGGGCCAGCAGCTTCCCGCACAACCCGTTTTCAGTTCCCGTCACCCTGGACCCCAGTGGTGACGGCGCTCAGCTTGCCGCCGGCTTGCTGGAAGGTCAACTGCGCCAGGCGACACAGGGTTTTGTACTGATGCGCAAGGCGCGCGTGGAGCTGCAGCGCCCGGCGGACGCGGCCCGCGCCTGGTCAGACCTCGAGGCTTTGTCCTGGCGTGACCTCGATGATGCAGAGCGGGCCTTATGTCCCTCACTGCTTCTGGTAGGCGACAGCAGCCTGCTGAGCGGCGCTGGCCTGGGGCAGGTGAGCATTATTCTCGGTAATGATTTGCCGGTTAAAATGCTGTTGCTCAGCGACCTGGACCTGGGGATCGACAAACCGGCAGGCCTGCAGGCTCCCCTGGCCGCAGTGGATGATGTCAGCGTAGATCTAGGCCTGTTGGCGATCGCCCGGCGCGGCGCCTGCATCGCCCAGACCGCGATCAGCGCCAGCGCGCATTTTGCCGCAAGCATTCACTCGGCCTTTACCTTCCGGGGTCCGGCCCTGCTGCATGTGCATGCCCCAAGCCCGGCGCGCCATGGCTTCGCACCGGACCAGACCCTGCACCGGGCCCAGGCCGCAGTGGACGCCAGGGTGTTTCCCCTGTTCCGTTATGATCCTGAGGCCGAAGGCGTGTTCGGCTCCCGCATCAGTCTGGATGGCAACCCGGCTCCTCTGGATACCTGGAACATGATTTCGGATGGGAGCGCCTGCACCCCTGCCCAATGGGCGTTGGGCGAGGAGCGCTTCTGCGATTGGTTCCTGCCGTTGCAGGAGGACGCTGCCGATCCAACCCCAATAGCGGAATATCTAACCCTGCCCCGGCGGGAGCGAAGCAAACGGACGCCCTTTGTGGAACAAACAACCAGTGGCAGCGAGACCCAGCGCTTCTCGGTTGATCAGTGGCTGGTGCGCATCAGCGAGGAGCGGCAAGACTCCTGGCGCATGCTGCAGGAGCTGGCAGGGCTGGTGACTCCATTTACTGCGCGGGTAGAGCGAGCGGCGGAAGCACGTGTTGCTGCGGACCACAAGGCTGAGCTGAGCGCACAGGCAGAAGTCTACGAACAGCGTCTTCGGGATCTGCGCAACGCGCTTCAGCAAGAAAACCGCCAGCAGATGCGTGAACGCCTGATGCAGCTTGCCGGCTACCGCGACGCTGCCGTACGCAAATCGGGTTAGCAATGGATAATCCACACAGACCGGGAACCCTATGCTAGCCCTGTCCAGACTGTTCAAGCGCGGCTTCTCCCACGGTATTCATCCACATGCATACAAGGAGCAGACTGCCGGACTGCACACCCAGCGCATGCCCTTCGTCGAGCGCTATATACTTCCCGTTCACCAGCACCTGGGAGCCCCTTCCAAGCCTGTGGTGGAAGTGGGGCAGCGGGTGGGACGCGGGACATTGATCGCCGAACCGGGGGCCTTCGTCTCCACCAGTCTGCACAGCCCGGTTACCGGCTGGGTCCGGGCCATCGGCCGACGGCGCTTTCCCGGCGGCCGCTATGCACAGGCCATCGAGATCGAGGCGGACCCCTATGCCACCCAACGGCTGGATGTCGAGCGCCCTCCCGATTGGCGCGGCCTGTCGCTGGAGGATTTCGTTTCCGTGATGCAGCTGACGGGTATCGTCGGCCTGGGCGGGGCCTCGCTTCCCGCCCACGTCAAATACTCCCTGCGCGAGGGGGTGAAGATCAAATACCTGATCGCCAACGGCGCTGAGTGCGAGCCCTATCTGACCAACGACCACCGGGTGATGGTGGAGCGGCCTGACGCCCTGCTGCGCGGTATGGAAATTCTGCAAACTCTGCTCGGCGCCGAGGAATCCATCATCGGCATCGAACTCAACAAGCCCGATGCCATCGAGGCGCTGCGTGCGCGCATCCCTTCCGACCGGCCCTGCCGGGTGGCGCCCCTGCGGGTCAAGTATCCCCAGGGTGATTCGAAAATGCTCATCAAATCCCTGTTGAACATAGAGGTTCCCACGGGTCTGCACGCGGCGGACCTGGGGATCATTATGAATAATGTAAGCACCATTGCCGCGATCGCGGACTACTTCGACACCGGCCTGCCCTATATCGACCGCATGGTCACGGTGTCTGGTCCCGGTATCGAATACCCCGCCAATCTGATCGTGCCATTGGGTACGCCGGTGCGAGAGGTGTTGCGTTTCTGTGGCGGCCTTAAACGCGACACCAAGGAGGTCATCATGGGCGGCCCCATGATGGGCACCCCGATCGCCAGCCTGGACGCTCCGATCATCAAATCAAGCTCCGGGGTGCTGGCCTTTACGGCCGAGCAGACGGCCCGCCCCAAAGAGTATCCCTGCATCCGTTGCGGCCGTTGCGTGGAGGCCTGCCCCTATTTTCTCAATCCGTCCAAACTGGCCCGTCTGGCCAAGGCGCGCCTGTTCGAAAAGATCAAGCAGGCCAACGTGATGGAGTGTGTGGAGTGCGGTTCCTGCACCTACTCCTGTCCCTCGGGTATCCCGATCGTGCAGCTGATCCGAAGCGCGAAAAGCGACATCCGCAGTAAGAAGGGGGCGAGATGATGCACAAAGACCCCAAGCTGCTGGTGCAGCCAGCCCCCTTATTGAAGCAGAACATGAGCACGGTGCAGAGCATGCGCGATGTGCTCTACGCCCTGCTGCCGGCAACCCTGGCGGCAATCTGGCTGTTCGGCCTGGGGGCGCTGCTGGTGCTGCTGGCGTGCATTCTGGGGGCAGTATTCACCGAGTGGATCTTCTCGCCTGCGGAACAGCGCTCGGTGCGGCTGCTGGATACCAGCGGGGTGCTGACCGGTTTGCTGCTGGGGCTCTCCCTGCCCCCCGCGCTGCCGCTGTGGATGGCCTTCCTGGGCGGGGTTGTTTCCATTGGCCTGGGTAAACTGATCTGGGGCGGGTTGGGGCAAAACCTGTTCAATCCGGCCCTGGTTGGCCGGGCTTTTCTGCTTGCAACTTTCCCCAATGCCATGACCACCTGGAGCTCCCAGCTGAGCGGGGAAGGCTTTTTCCAATGGCACCCTTCCAATCTTGCCCTGCCTTTCATGCAGCCCGAATATGACATGCTCTCTGCGGCCACGCCCCTGGGACTGATGAAATTCGAACAGCAGCCCACTGCGCTGCTGGACTTGATGCTGGGCAATACCGCCGGCTGCCTGGGAGAGACCAGCGGTCTGCTGTTGCTGGCGGGCGGGGTGTTCCTGCTGCTGAGGCGGGATATTGACTGGCGCATCCCGACGGGTATTTTGCTCTCCGTGGCAGTGCTCTCCGTTGTCTTGTATGCCCTCGACGCCGCCCGCTTTCCGGACCCTCTGTTCGCCGTGTTCTCCGGCGGGTTGTTGCTGGGCGCCTTCTACATGGCCACCGACCCGGTCACCTCACCGCTGACCCCGCGCGGCGCCTGGATCTTTGCGCTTGGCGTTGGCCTGCTGGTGGTGGTCATCCGACTCTTCGGCGGCTTTCCAGAAGGAGTGATGTACGCGATTCTACTGATGAATGCGGCCACCCCGCTGATCGACCGTTTTATCCAGCCCCGGCTGTTCGGCAAGGTGTGAAGATCAGATGAAGAACCGGACTCAGCCCCCCATCAAGAACGTTGAACCCGGCTCCAGCCGGCTGGTGGCCACCCTTGGCTTCGCCGGCCTGCTGTCGGGCCTGATCATCGTGTCGGTGTACGAGGCCACGCTGCCGACTATCTCCGCCTACAAGGCCAAGGTGCTGCAGGAAGCGGTGTTCAGGGTGCTTCCGGGCACTACTCGCCTGCAGCAACTGGCTTACCGCGAGGACAGGCTGACTGCGGTGGAGAAGTTAGAGAAGGACGAGGAGTCCATCTTCGGCGGCTATGACACGCAGGGGAATCTTGTGGGCTATGCCATCCCCGGCTCAGGCCCCGGCTTCCAGGACATCATCCGGCTGCTGTACGGCTACCTGCCGGAACAACGCAAGGTGGTCGGCATGGAGATCCTGGAAAGCCGTGAAACCCCGGGGCTCGGGGATAAGATCTACAAAGACGCCGGGTTCGTGGCTAATTTCGATGATTTGTCTATCGAGCCGGAACTGGTGGTGGTGAAGAAGGGCAACAAGGCCGCTGCGAACGAGATAGACGCCATCACCGGAGCGACTATTTCCTCCAAGGCAGTGGCGCGCATCATCAATCAAGCGAACCAGCAATGGTCTGCGCGCCTGGAGGCTCCGGATGAAAACAAAGCTGTCGACTAGGCAGGGTGTATCAGGCACCTGCGAATCACAGGTTTTAAACTAGGTTAAAAACCATGCCGCAAAAAAAACAGGATGCCACTCAGGAGTTCATCAAGGGTCTGTGGCGGGACAATCCGGTCTTCGTCCAGGTGCTGGGCATGTGTCCCATGCTGGCGGTCACCAACTCGGCGGTGAACGCCCTGGCCATGGGTGGGGCGACCTTCTTCGTGCTGGTGACCTCGAGTTTTCTCGTCTCGTCGCTGAAACACTGGATTCCAAAGCAGGTGCGCATCTCCACCTATATCATCATCATCGCCACCTTCGTCACCGTCACTGATTTCACCCTGCAGGCCCTGGCGCCAGAGATCCATAAGGAACTGGGGGCCTTCATCCCGCTGATTGTGGCCAACTGCATGATCCTGGGTCGGCAGGAAGCCTTCGCCTCGCGCAATTCGGTGCGTTTGGCCGTGGTAGACGCGCTGGGCATGGCGAGTGGTTTTATGTTCGCCCTGCTCTCCCTGGGGGCGGTGCGTGAGATACTGGGTGAGGGCTCCCTGTTCGGAATCAAGCTGTTCAGCGAGAATTTCGAGCCCTGGGTGATCATGATTCTGCCGCCCGGCGGCTTCCTCACCCTGGGCCTGCTGTTGCTGTTTTTCAATTGGCTGAAGGAGCGCAAGGATAAACTGATTCAACGGCTGGACGAGATGGAGGTCGAAGCACGATGAACGAAATCGTCTGGATTTTTATCAGCGCCCTGTTGATCAACAATTTTGTATTGGCCTATTTTCTCGGCCTGTGTCCCTTCCTGGGAGTCTCGCAACGCCTGGAAACTGCCTTCCGTCTCGGACTGGCCACCATCTTCGTGATGCTGATCACCGCCCTGTGCGCCTGGGTTCTGAATACCTACATTCTGATTCACGCGCCTTACCTGCGGCTGATCAGTTTCATCGTAGTCATCGCCAGTACGGTCCAGTTCATCGAGATGGTGATCAAGAAGCTGAGCCCGGCCCTGTTCAAGGCTCTGGGGATCTTCCTGCCGTTGATCACCACTAACTGCGCCATCCTGGGTCTGGCAATCTTTGCCACCAATAAAGGCTATGGATTCGCCGAGGGTATGGCCTATGCTTTGGGCGCCGGCCTGGGATTCACCCTGGCTCTGGTGCTGATGGCCGGTCTGCGGGAGGAATCAGAGTTGGCGGCAGTGCCGAGGTTGATCAAGGGCACCGCCATGAATCTGATCATTGCGGGGATTCTCTCCATGGCCTTCATGGGTTTCGCCGGTTTACTCAGCACTGCCTGACTGTCTAGGATTATGTGGACTCATCTATTCGCGATCTTGGGATTAGTCGCCTTATGCGCAGGCTGGGTGCTGTTTCAACAGTGGCTGCGGCGGGTAGACCCGGCGTCTGGGAAATCCGCAGATTCCTGTTCCGGGTGTAGATCCTGTGGCTGTACCCCACCAACCCAGGAAGACAGGGAGTGAAACCGATGGATTTGTTTTCAGGGCCTATTACACACTGATCCAAGGGCACAAATAAAAGCGCCTGGTAGCGCTTGAATCAATTGATGTGATTGATTTTATTGGAGGCTGAGCCCGGAATCGAACCGAGGTATACGGCTTTGCAGGCCGTGGATGTTTAATTATTCACTTTTTAATTCAGTTAGTTATAAATTTAAAGTGGTGTCCCACTTTTTTGACCCACTCTATGTAGGAAACTACGTAATTGTTCCGTAGATACCATACGGTTCGTCCGAATATTTTCACCATACACGCCTCAGCGCTGGCTTTTTACTCGACTGTGACCTCTCGCTCAATTGCTCGCTTTACCAACTCGTTTAGATTGATGTTTTTTTGCCTTGCTGCGATTACCGCTGCCCGGTGAAGATCTCGACCAATCCGTACGTTGAATGTACCTTTATAAGCCTTCTGTGGCTCGATATTCAAATCCACACAAGTCTTTATATAATCATCCACAGCTTCGTGGAACGCCGCTTCTATCTCATGTACCGTCTCCCCCTCATAGTTCACCAGCGGATCGATAAACTCCAGCTTACCGAACAGGCACTCATCCTCGACACTGGCCTCGACAGACCCATAAAAACCTTTGTATTCCATGAACTTCATATCAATCCACCCTGTACCAGTTTTTCGATCAATTGCCGGAGTGCATAACGTTTGACGATATTCCCAGGATGCGGTTTGTGCAGATTGATCATCTGATCTGTATTACCGTTATCGAACTTCACCCGGGAACCGCTTCCCTGCACTTCCTGATAACCCAGCGCCTTCAATAAAGCTTTCAATTCCTGCCATGTAAAGTCTGCAGGAACCGCCTTGAGCTTAGCTATCAGTTTGTCTCGCCTTCCCATCTGCAACTCCATTTCAGTTGCTTGAAGCATAGCACTCCAACCAAAATACGCAACTATTATATAGTTGCAATGGATCACAAGGCAAAAACACATATACCGATATTTAACCGGTCTGATATGCGGCCAAATTATGGAAAGAACAAGGTGTTTACAAATCCTTAACTTAAGAAGTATCTATATGATATCTATTCAATATGTAATTATTCTTATGCGGACACATAAACAGCCATAAAAACTGGACATCACGAACATACCTGATAGGAAAGAGTTGGTGTCGCTGATGGAGCAAATGCGGATTTCGAAGAATTCACATCATCGTCGAGCCCTCGCTGACTTTGCGCTTGAAGCGGCTGCACACTCGGTGGGCTTTCGCCGGAGCCTTCCACCTAGCACTAATCCTGTAGATCCATAATTGGGTTGGCTGCATAGGCAAGGTGCTGGATGCGAAACTGGATGCGGGTGTTTTCTATCCCACCCAGGAATGAATAACGGTGGATTTAATCAGCGTCAATCAACTGGTGGAATGTCGGTGAAATACCTCAATTGATTTCAACTTCTTCCAGTGCCTGAAGTATCTCATCCATCAGCCCGCTCACCTCATTCAAATACAATGTAACCTCTTCTGGCGCCTCCCCCTGTGTAAGAATGTTACGCCAGGACCAGGCAGTGGGTCATGTAGCGGAGATTCCTGACCGATTCCCAGCTCATCCCCTCATCGATGTGGAACAGCACACGTTCCCAACCAGAAAAACCGGCATGCTCGACCACTGCCTCACGCAGGTTCAGCCACGCTCCCTGGAGATCGGAGAGTATTGTTTTTTCATATCCGGAAGGTTCTCGATCAAAGACCATTGTTGACAATTTTAAGTAGAATACCGGATCAGTTGGTTCATGAGACATTCTTACCATACCTTTATGCCATGTCGAAAACAAAGAAACACAGCAAACATTCCAAACAACGTACCCGACCATCAGGCTGGTTCACCAGTAACGCCGATGAGATCGAACGCCGACGTGAACGTGGTCTCACTGGGGCATTCCAGATAGCACCCCTGTCACAGGACGATGATTTTTTCGGTGCCTATCAGATCAACTCCACTACCGAGCAGGCTTATCGGGTAGAAATTCGCTCTCTATCGGAACCCATCAACAGCTGTAACTGCCCCGACCACCGCATCAACGGTTTGGGTACCTGCAAGCATATCGAGGCAACGCTGAACCGGCTCCAATACAGACGCAAGCGTGCTTTCAAGAATGCTGCGGGCGCGGGCAGCCCGTACATCGAAATTTTTCTGGATCGGCGCGATAACCAAATCCGAATAGCCTGGCCAACAGGCAGCCACCAGCGTTCAAAGGCCAGCGAACTCCTCGCCCCTTTCTTTGGAGACGATAAGGTCCTGATAGGAAACCCACTGGATAAACTACCCGCCATGCAGCGGGTAATCAGTGCCTCTCATGGGATTGTCCAACGCAAGATCCGATTTTCCAGCGAACTGATCGCTTGGGTCGAGGTATTGGACAGACAGCAACAACTGGCCCGTGCTCGGCAACACTTCGAGACCGAGGTGGCGTCCGGCAAGGCGAGTCTCGACCTCCTGGTAAAACATGCGCTGTATCCCTACCAGCAGGAGGGAATGCTACATTTGGCATTCACCGGTCGTGCCCTGCTGGCGGATGAGATGGGCTTGGGTAAGACGGTACAGGCCGTCGCTGCCTGTGAACTCCTGCACCGTATTAAGGACATTCAACGTGTATTGGTGATCTCCCCTGCTTCGCTCAAGGGCGAATGGGAAGAGCAGATCACCAAATTCACCAACCTGCCCTCGCGTATCATCCAGGGAGCACGCTCCAAACGTTTGCACCAATACAGGAAGGCCGGGTTTTTCTATCTTGCCAATTACGAGCAAATCCGCATGGATGTTGAAGAGATCAACACCATCCTGGCACCAGATGTGATCATTCTCGACGAGGCACAACGCATCAAGAACTGGCAGACCAAGACAGCCATTTCGATTAAGCGGCTGATCAGCCCCTACGCCTTCGTGCTGACAGGCACGCCAGTGGAGAACCGCATCGACGAGATCTACTCCATCGTACAGTTCCTCGATCCACATATTTTCGGCCCCTTATTCCGCTTCAACCGGGATTTCTACCAACTGGACGAAAAAGGGCACGCGAGCGGCTACAAAAACATCGACAAACTACATACACGACTGCAGTCCGTCATGCTGCGCCGGCGCAAAGAGGATGTGGAGGGGCAACTGCCAGGCCGCACGGTAAACACCTATTTCGTTCCCATGCACAACGAACAGCATCTGCGCTATGAAGAGTACGAGTCGAAGGTGGCGCGTCTGGCCGCTATGGCGAGAAATCGACCATTGAAAAAAGAGGAAATGGAACGGCTTCAGCAATACCTGGCCTGCATGCGTATGCTTTGCGACACGCCTTACATTCTTGATCAGGATTGCCGCATCTCTCCCAAGTTGAAAGAGCTCGTCACCATCCTCCAGGAAATTCTGGAGGATGGTGATCACAAGATCATTATCTTTTCCGAGTGGCAGCGCATGCTGGAATTAGTGCGGGAGCAGACCAGAGAGATGGGCTTGGATCACGCCTGGCATACTGGCGAAGTTCCACAGCCCAAACGCCGCGAAGAGATCCGTCGCTTCAAGGACGATCCTGAATGCCGGCTTTTCCTCTCCACTGATTCCGGTTCCGTCGGGCTCAACCTGCAGGCGGCTGATGTCGTAATCAACCTGGATATGCCATGGAACCCAGCCAAGCTGGAACAGCGCATCGCGCGCGCCTGGCGCAAACATCAAAAGCGTCCAGTACAAGTGATCAATCTGGTAACCGAACACTCCATCGAGCACCGCATGCTCTCGCTACTGGAGCAGAAACGCTTACTGGCCGAGGGTGTGGTGGACGGTAAGGGTGACAATGAAATGAGCCTGCCCTCCGGTCGTGCCGCCTTTCTGGAGCGGCTTGACGCCCTGATGGCGTGTGAAGCAAGTAAACCGCACAAACCACCCACTGATCCGATCGATCATTTAAGGGATGCAATCCTTACCCAATGGAGCCCTCAACTGGAACTCATCGAGTTGCATGGCGAAGGGGAGCAACTGACGTTGCTGGTGGTGGCTGACCGGCCGCATGACTCCCTACAGAACGCCCTTACCGATCAAATACAGGAACACTTTCCCGAGCAGACACCACAGTTACAATTACTTGACACGAAAGCTTACGCAACCATCCAGCAATTGATCGAGACCGGCATCTTGAGCGCCAACCTGGATTCGGCCAGAACCTTGTACCGGGCACCTATCGGTGATAGGGCAAAAGATAGCGGACAATCTAAACGACTATCCGAGGCTCAAGATCGTTTCCGCCAGGGTGATCACAAACGACGGATGGCGAAAGTACTGGCCGACGGAAGCTTTGTTCTGGAGGCGCTCGACCCGATGTGTGAGGTCGTGGAGACGGCGCTGCAAGCCCTGGTAATATGGCAGAGTCATGATGCTGAGATACCCCTGGAACTGGGATTGATCGAATCCGCACTGATTCGAACGAACCTGTTGCCAGCTAAAACCCTATCCCTGGTCGCACGTCTGCGGGATAAGCAAGACGAACTGGATAAAGCTCAGGCACACAAACTGCTTACACAAAGCGAAAGCTTCCTTTCGCAGGCAGCTGCATTATTGGAATTGGGTAAAGAACCAAGGATTAACGCAAACCAGCAGGTGAGATGATGCGTGTCAACCAACCCCGAGTTAGTTCTTGATTAACATAACCGCGCTATCCGTCACCTAATTACGAAGATTTTACTGATCCCTTAACGGAGACTCTAAACACTGCCTATGAACTAGAAACCATGGCAAAGACACTACCCTATAACTGGTGTCCACGTGTTTTCGTTATCCATACGCGTGAGATCACCCACTTTTCTTTCTTAATTAGGCCGATTGTAGCGGGTCTAGGCTGTTTATAATTGTGTTTATACCCGGCCCTTTTGAGCACAAAATAAGACACCTGATTTCGTCTTAACTAATTGATTTAATTGTTATTAATGGAGGCTGAGCCCGGAATCGAACCGAGGTATACGGCTTTGCAGTCCGCTTCTCTACTATTATTATCAATTGGTTACTAGCTATACCACTCGTTATGCCACTCAATTGGGCATAATTTTCCCATTCTGTACTGATCAAATTCTCTTTCTTTGGTTTCTGCTTGAGTAACAATTCGCAAAAGTCAGTTATCGAGGGATTCGAACCCTCGATGTTTCATTGTTTTTCTATAGGTTACTAAGACTTCATGTCCAGATCATGCCTTAATGGTACACGAAACTCTCGAAAGGGGTAAAAGCGTCTACTTCAAATTGCTCTCTGTACGCAACACGAAGTCATCCTGCCGTTTTCCAGACACCGATTCACAAATGACGTAATCCTGACACGGAGATTTTCAGTCCATTGGATACTAAATTATTATTATATATTCAATGAGTTACCGTGGTGCCCGTTGCTCATCTTTGCACCACGATGCAGGACAGCGCATAATTCATTCACGCAAAATTCCCGCATGGATTATTCATGAAGAATAGACCGACCAACGTTACTCGTACATGACTACCCTGCTCTACCAAGTTCATTAAATAGCGACACGAATCCTTGTTCGGAGTTCGGCTCTACCCCCTCAATACCACGGCTCTTCGACACTAACAATGACCGAGAATTACTGATTGGCGTCGCTTATGAAAAACACCAAGAACATCAAGCTAAGGAGGGACAATAGTAATCGAACCTCCATTTGCATCACTCAATGCATTCACTCCCAAAACTGAGATATATTTAGACTCCAAGAGGAGTATAAGAGCATGGCTATGTTGACCATTCGTAATCTCGACGATGAGGTCAAGGACGACTCAGCATGAGGGCCGCCAGACACGGTTGCTCCATGGAGGAAGAAGCACGGCAGATTCTGCGTCAAGCGCTGTCTGAAAAGACGTCAGAAAAGGGGCTGGCCAGCCGTATTCATAAACGGGTGGTGGAGACGACTGGCGGTGTGGAGCTGGAGCTGCCGGCACACTCTCAACCCCGTCCAGCTCTCGATTTTTCAGGAGGTAGTGCGCGATTCTGCTGGACACCAATGTGCTGTCCTAACTGATGAAACCTGCGCCGGAATTTGCGGTAATACAATGGCTGGATGCACAGCTGGATAGCCAGGTTTTCTTGCCCGCTGTCACCAAGGCCGAGATTGAACTCGGTATAAGCTTTGTGGCCCAACGGGAAACACAAGAATACGTTTACCCGACTGGCCGGCGCAGTGTTCGACGAGTTTCGGGACCGAATCCTTCCCTACGATGCTAGCGATGCCTCCTACTATGCCAACTTGGTTGCCACCGCCTGGAAGACTGGCCGCTCCATCCCGGTGGAGGATGCCCGGATCGCCGCCATCACCCAGGAAAACCGATTGACTCTGGAAACACGCAACACCAAGAATTTCGAATTCATTACCGATTTTTTTATTGATCAATCCATGGCAAATAACCGGTTAACCCAAAGCAACCGTTCGATCTAATTCGATATTCCAATAAGGAAGATCATGTCGGTCAACCGAAACACCGACAGTCTGTTCAACGGGAAGCAAGCCTGCCGACAAGACCGGCAAGCTGTGCCAACCAGTGCTTCTTTTTCGCCTGATAGGTGACTTCATACAAATCAGCTGTTGCACTGGCGGTGAGCAGATAGTCGTCACTGGTTTGCAGTTCGTCGACCAACTTGAGTTCTCGGGCCTCAGCGCCGAACCAGTGTTCGCCGTTGGCGACGACTTCTATGTCGAGGGCCTGACGGTGGGTCTTAAGAAAGGTCTTGAATAGGGTATGGGCTGTCTCCACCTCTTCCTGCAGTTTTGCTCGGCCAGCCTCGGTAGTCTCGCCGAACAGGGTCACGGTTCTTTTGTATTCGCCGGCCGTGAACTGTTCAAAATCCACATCATGGTTTTTCAGCAACCGATTGAAATTGGGAATCTGGGAAACAACCCCAATCGAGCCGATCACGGCGAAAGGAGCCGCGATAAGAAGATCGGCGACACAGGCCATCATGTAACCCCCGCTGGCCGCGACCTTATCGACCGTTATCGTCAGCGGAATACCTCGTTCCTTTATGCGAACCAGTTGGGACGCCGCCAGTCCATAGGCGTGAACGACACCACCCGAGCTTTCCAAACGGACTACCACCTCGTCTTGGGGCTCCGCCACGGATAATATCGCCGTCACCTCTTCCCTTAGGGAGGTAACGCCAGATGCGATAATATCGCCATGGAAGTTCAGCACGAAAACCCGGCGTCTGGGTTGCTGCTCGGCTGAAGCCTTATCTGACTGATCTTTGTCTGCTTTTTTCAGCAGTTTCCGCAAGCTCTTTTTGGGCTGCATAGCCGCCTTCATACTGTTCTGCATGCGTTCGTACTGCCGATTCAGATTCTTTATCTGAATCATTTCTCTGCCTTCATGCCTCGCCCGGGACAAGAGAGCAACGATGCCAGCCAGTGTGGCCAGAATGAGTACAAACAGGGTCAGCCCCTTGGCAAGAAACAGTAGATACTCACTCATTATGTCCATGACAGCATTCCGCACTACCCTCGAAACGGTGGATTTGATGATCAAGGATCATCGAAGCAATATGCCGAGTTTAATTGAAAATCACGAGATCCCATACCTGCGGATACGCAGGGCCGGAGAACATCAGGCAACGACAACGGTTAGGCAGTGCCAAACGAATGCCAGGAAGCAGACATGTCGATGTTCGACCGATGGTGTCCCTCCCGAAAACTCATATCACACACTATCACGCTGCCAACCGTTCATAATGGTGATGTAGGCCACCGACTTCTGGAAATTACACTACCTTTCCAAGAGTTGGTAGCTGCACCGATTGAGACTCAAGACTATCCACCCCTCGCGACAGATGTGTGCGCCAACGATGATAATAGTTGAAATGGCTGGTTAGGTTTCGTTTGCCAATACCTCCCCCCGTGTCGGTACACTTACCTTTCAATATTAAGGATAGTCTGTGTGTTGGAAAGCAGTTACGTTGAGGAATAAGGCCATCCATTTAACGATAACTTGCGTTAATATGACCCTGTCACTCAACTGCCTCAACGCAATCCATGGCTGCCAAGAAAGTACGCACACTGCACATCCAACGCTATCTTTTGAGCGGGATCGTTACGCTTATCCCGCTTTGGGTGACCTGGCTGATCTTCGAGTATGTCTTTAAACAACTCTCCAAACTGGGTACGCCCTGGGTGCGGGTCTTTTCCAAAAGCATTCAGGGCGAATACCCTTCCGTTGCTCAATGGCTTTTAGAACCATGGTTTCGTAATACCTTCGCCGTACTGCTGATGCTGTTAGGCCTCTACCTGGTCGGATGGCTTGCCAGCCGCGTGGTTGGGCGCCGCCTGCTCAACGCATTCGATGCTGCTGTCGAGCGCCTGCCTATGATCCAGAACGTCTACCGTCTGGTGAAAAAGCTCATCTCGGCGCTCCAACAAAAGCCCGAAAAAGTGCAACAGGTCGTACTCATCGAATTCCCGTCACCAGAGATGAAGACAGTCGGATTCGTGACCCGCACTATGGTGGACAAGCACAGCGGCAAAGAGCTGGCGGCGGTCTATGTGCCGACCACGCCAAATCCCACATCGGGCTACCTGGAGATCGTGCCGATCGACAAACTCGTTTCCACGGACTGGAGCATGGACGAAGCGATGAACTTCATCATCTCGGGTGGTGCCGTCGCGCCTGAACACGTGCCCTATACGAAACAGGGCACAGACTGACATGAGAATTTTCTGTCAGACCACCGCTCAGTGTCATATGGTGAGGATTACGTGGAGTCACGCGAAGCGACTCCACGTACTGCAATGATTAAATTGTGAAATTAAAATATGACCATGGCGATTATATGCACCAGTTTTCATCCACGTTGGCACGAACCCGCCAACGCTCGCGCTGCATGCCAACAAAGTTGCGTTCCAAAGTCGTACCATTATGTTGTGATATGTCAGGCAATGTTGACCACTTGTTTCCACCCATTCACCTGCATTCACTAGACCTAAAGTATCGACCTCGACACTGTATTTCACAAGCGACAGGTTGACAGGATTCCATCGAAACTGAATATAAGCGGCTAATGATCGAATACGCCTTCTTTTTGAGGTTGCTCGAGCTGCGGTCCCTTCTTCCACCAGGTTAAGGTAGGATGTGAGTATCCATCCAGACTAATTTTCTTGTATAAATGGTGCTTTTACCGATTACCAGATCAAGCTGATTAAACTTATGTGGCTCTTGCAAAGCAAAACAGTATCAATGCAATGGCTGATGTGTCGAAAGCGTTTCAACTCAGGCTGATCTATGAGTATTCGGGTTGGCACATCTGGATGGAGCTATGACCATTGGAAAGGACGCTTCTACCCTGAGGGTCTGGCAAAAAGCCATTGGTTCCATTTTTATGCGCAACATTTCAACACAGTTGAGGTGAATGCAACCTTTTATCGCCGCTTCGCGGATGAGACTTACCATAAATGGAGGGAGCAAGCGCCTGATGGTTTTCGTTATGTCCTGAAAACACCACGCCTCATTACCCATCAGTACCAGCTGAATAATGTCACAGAACTGATTTCCGATTTCAGCCGATCATGCCATCTTCTCGAAGAAAAATTAGGACTGATTCTTCTGCAGTTACCACCGAATATGCCATATAACCCGGAGCGACTGAGCACTGCCCTGCACTACTTTGACAATCCTTCACTTGTCGTCGTTGAATTTCGACACCAGCAGTGGCTGACTCAGGAGACATTTACCTTGCTCGGGAAATTGGGTGCAAACTACTGCAATCCAGACTCCCCTGATCATCAGTTAACGGGCCTCCTTACCGGTAAACATGGCTATCTACGGCTCCACGGCCGTAGACAATGGTATGCCGATAAGTACAATCACAGGGAGTTGCAGTCAATTGCTGAAACCGCAAGACAGCTGCAGGACCAAGGGGCGAAGGAAGTCTTCATCTTCTTCAACAACGACTTTGAGGGGTATGCCCCGGAAAATGCCGCTGACCTACTACAACTGCTGTGACGATTGTCCCAGTGAGTGAACGAACAATAATACAGTAGCAGGAAGACGCCCCCTCGGACTAGCCGGGATTTACGATGAAAAATGACGCCTCAAAGCTGTCCGGTATCGGCTTCTCCAGCCAGGTATTCATAACGGATCATTGATGCTGTCAAGGCACTGGGTAGCTGCTGATTTGCTATCATTTAAATAGAACCATCAGGTGGTCCAGCAGCATTGACAAATGTCGCTTTCGTTAGCGAAAAGATGATCTCAAAAGCGTTCAATCAACACAGACCATGAGTATCAAGATGATCAAGGGCCGTCTTTACATGCTACCGGCCATTCTCTGCAGCCTGCTGACGAACTGGGCGTGGGCCGAGACCGCCAACATCGAACGTGGTCGCCTGTTATACGAAAATCACTGCCTGGCCTGCCATGAAAGCCAGGTACACATACGGAACAATCAAAAAGTACACACCCTGGGTGGCGTCAACCGGGAAGTGATTCGCTGGTCTGAAGAGCTGAAACTCACATGGCGCGCCAGTGAGATCAACGATGTCTCCCACTACCTTTACCGGACCTTCTATCTCGGCAACGTCAAACATCGAGGTGATCCTATGAGCTTGAAGCTGACCTCTTCCTCCTTTTTAGCCGACAGTCCCATTCCCTCCCGTTATACCTGCACCGAAGCGGATATCTCCCCGGCGCTGAGCTGGTTTGGCATTCCTGCCGGCACGCAGAGTCTTGCACTGATCGTGGACGATCCTGACGCACCCGATCCGGCGGCGCCGAAAATGACCTGGGTACACTGGGTGCTTTACAATCTACCCCCCGAGACGCAGGGACTCCCGGAAGCCGTCGACACAGATGATCTACCCCAAGGCACGCTTGAGGGCATCAACGACTGGAAACGCACCGGCTACGGCGGCCCCTGCCCGCCCATCGGCAGGCATCGCTACTTTTTCAAACTCTATGCCCTTGACAGTCTGCTACCCGATCTTAAGCAGCCTACAAAAGCACAACTGGAACAGGCGATGCAGGGGCATATACTCGAGCAGGTGGAATTGATGGGCACCTACCAGAAATAGCCGTTTTTGCAACTCAACCGATGACCGAACAGCGCTTCGATGTCAAAGACCTGGCCCTGACGGATCAAGGGGTTTCCCGCACCGAATGGGCACTCCAGGAAATGCCGCTGGTGCGTGGGCTGATGCAACAGTTCGAACGTGAGCAACCACTGCAGGATATCCGCACCAGTGGTTGTCTGTATATTGCCACCCTTAAGCTGCAGGCCATGGAGCTCAACACTGATCGGCTCACCGACGAACAGCAGGCCTATCTCTCCTCCTGGGAAGAGGGTACCTGAGCCACCAGCCAACCATGGACGCCCCCCTCAATACCCAGATCGCCATGAAACTTCAGGAAATGTCCGATCTGCTCGAACAGCAAGGCGCCAATCCCTTTCGTATCAAGGCCTATCGTCAGGCGGCCATCACCCTGTCCGATCTCGGGCAGGATGTGGCGGATATCCTCCAGCAGGAAGGCAACAAGGGCCTGGAGACCCTACCGGGAATTGGCCGGGGCATTGCCACCGCCATCGCAGAGATCGTTACCACGGGTCGTTGGGCCCAGTTGGAGCGTCTGCGAGGCAGCCTGGATCCGTTCCATCTATTCCAGACCGTACCGGGAATTGGCCCGGAACTGGCGGCGAAGATTCATGACGAGTTGCACATCGATACCCTGGAGGCTTTGGAGAATGCCGCTTTTGACGGCTCCCTGGAAAAACTCAAGGGTATCGGCGGCCGCCGCCTGACGGCGTTGCGCGCTACACTCGCCGTCATGCTCGGCCGGGCTCGCCGGGAACGGCGCTCACAGCCTACAGACGGACCAGATGTCTCCCTGCTGCTGGAGGTGGATCGTCTCTACCTGGAGCAGGCCTTCACAGGGGAGTTGCCGAAAATCGCACCCAAACGCTTTAATCCGGAGAGTAAGGCCTGGCTGCCGATCCTGCATACGGAGAAAGCAGACTGGCACTTTACCGCCATGTTCTCCAACACGGCCCGCGCGCATCAGCTCAACAAGATCCATGACTGGGTAGTGATCTATTTCTATGACGATCACCAGCAGGAAGGCCAGCATACCCTGGTCACCGAAACCCGTGGCCCCCTGCAGGGGAGGCGGGTGGTACGCGGACGTGAATCCGAGTGTCAGCACCATTACCAGACTTGAGTGCTACCCTTCTCTTTTGCGTGTGAGGGGGACAAACGCAACACCCAGTACGTCGGTTACCGAAAGCCCCCCTGATTCCTCTTTCACTGCAACCATCAGCTTGCTCAAGTTTTCCAGCTAGGACTTATTCAATAATAATACTGAGCCAACGGGTTCGCATGAGTGCAATATATAAATTGTAGAGAGGATTTGATGGTCCAAATCCATCAGATAAACCTGAAGAGACTCAGGATGATTGGGGTGAGGATTTTCCCTAGGAGGCGCTTTCGGAAGAACAATAACGAATTGCCGGAATTGTCCGGCTTAGTGTTTGTTCATTGCGAAAACGTCTTCGAGAATCTGTCTGGGTACATCAATGGCATGCTGTTGCTTGAGTGCCAGTGCGAATACTTCCACCGAGGCAGGATATTCCTCCATTTCCAGCAGGAAACTGCTGATATCCTCGATAACGGCCCATGGGTAGATCAACCAGCGCCATTCAGCCACCTCTTCGGCAAAATAGTCGGGAACAAAACTGGAGACACGTTTATGGTGCAGGACAGCTGTCCTGAGTGATGCCGGTTCACCCCTAGCATGCAAATGTTCTGTAGCCACTTGAAAGGTATCGCCTGAATCACAGACATCATCGACTAAAAGCACCCGTCTGCCTCCGACTTCGGCAGTCAGTGGATAGCGAACCTTGGCGGTTCGTTCCTTGTGAACAGCATGATAGTGTTCGACCTTGAGAGTGGCCAGGTCAAACAGATTCAAGTGATCGGAGAGAATCCTGGCCGGTATGAGACCCCCACGGCTGATCGCAACAATAATTTCCGGATCGAAATGATTCTCACGCACCTGCCACACCAGATTACGCGCCAGTTGATAGGTCTGACCCCAGGTGATGAGTTCACAGGGAATCCCTCTATTCCCTTGATTCTGAGAATCAGCAGCTTGCACCAAGAAACTCCGGTGGTGATGCAGGTGGAATCTCGATTGGCGTATCAGGCGGCGCCTCTAGCGGCGGAGGTTCAGCTGGTATCTCCTCAGGTTGTCCAGGTGGAATGCCAGGGGGTACTTCAGGCTGGGGTTTCTCCGGTGGTGTCCCGGGTGGAATATCCTGCTCATCCGGTTGTCGATCTGTAGATATCAATCTCAGCATAAATCACTCCAGCTTTCGAGTATGCTTCCTATGTTTAGCCTAGCTCTCGCCATCTGCAGGCGCCAGTCGAATGGACACATATCTAGTACTTTATTCTGACCTAGATGGCAGTGATCAATATCACTCCAGCAGGCTGTTTACACGCTTATCAGGGTAACGTTTGTAGATCGTCACCTGACTGAGGCCCACCTCTATATGCACTCATCTCGGTTGTGAATTTACCTGCTAGCATTGAAGTAGGAGAGTGTGATTTTAGGGAGGTATTAGTCTATGCAAGTTCCATTACAGATCACATTTCGGCATATGGATCCCTCGCCAGCGCTTGAGGACCAGATTAGGGAAGAGGCCGCCAAGCTGGAGCAGTTCCATGAACATATCATGAGTTGCAAGGTGGTTCTGGAAAGTCCGCACAGGCATCATCACAAAGGTAAGCTCTATCATTTTCACATCGACCTGAAGACTCCGGGTATGGAGATGTTGGTCACCCGAAAACACCACGATAATCATGCCCATGAAGATGTCTATGTAGTTATCCGAGATGCCTTTGATGCGATGCAGAGACAACTGGAAGATTTTGCCAGACGCCAACGTGGTGAAGTTAAGGCCCATGAACCGCCATTACACGGTCGTGTTGCTGAACTGGTGCCGATGCAAGACTATGGCAAAATTAAGACACCGGATGGGCGTGAGATTTATTTCCATCGTAACAGTGTATTGGATAATGCCTATGACAAGCTGACGGAAGGTAGTGAAGTCAAATTCGTTGAAGAGAGTGGAGATGAGGGCCCGCAAGCCAGTACGGTTATTTTTGTCGGTAAACATCACATCCCGGGCTAGGGCATTGGGAAATTTCAACTGATTGAAGAGTCATGATTTATCCAATGCCAGGAGGTAAAAAATGTCGATCGCGAAACAGTTACAGACCTACCTGAAACAGCATGAAATCAAATATCGCCTGATTACTCACCCGCATACAGGCTCCAGTATGGAATCGGCTGAACAAGCCCATGTGCATGGAGATGCACTGGCGAAGGGAATTCTGGTGACTACGGCGGATGACGGCTATCGGCTTGTAGTGGTGCCCTCTGACTATCACATCGAACTGGAGTCACTGCAGACACTGTTAAAGCAGGAGGTTGAAATGTCTACAGAAACCGAGCTTGGAGAATGCTTCCCGGACTGTGAAGTGGGGGCCGTGCCGCCACTGGGGCATGTTTACGGGATCAAGACCCTTTGGGATCCGGACACCAGTCTGGGTAGAGAGGAACGGATCTTTTTTGAAGCCGGCGATCACGAGCACCTGGTGGCAGTCAGTGGTGAGCAGTTCCATGAGTTGATGGCGCCGGCGGAGCGGGGTGAGTTTAGCCAGCATATCTGACGCTGGACTGACAAGGTGACAGGAACCGGTGGCCTCCCTTGCCGCTCCATGAAAATATGATTTCCATATGGCATGCCTAACTCAAGGGATTATTTGACTAGTAGGACGGTAATGGCCGCGAGGTATCATCCACTTCTTTTTCCGCATCGAGCCAGTCCTGCACCTCATATCCCGACACGAAGCCACGCTGCTCAGCCTTTAGATAGGCCAGTTCCTCGATTTTGCGATGACGCTCTTCGTCAGAGGCGAAAAATGAATTTGTAATCGGAGTTTTATTAGAGCCTTCTATCTGCCCATGGGTATCGTGCGACGCGGAAGAATCAACTTTTGTCGTCCCTGATACCTTGCGCTTCGTCCTGGGTTGGTTTCCACTTGCTTTCTTTCTAGTCGTCATGCTGCTCTCCTCTGTGACTGATCTTCTTTTGTCGAGACCCTCATATACATTTTATAATTTTTGCAATCTTCGATCTCGATAACCTGTCACGTATTGTTCATTCCCGTTCCCCGCTATTCTTCCCTATTGTCGAATCCCAACCTAATCTTCCTGGATTGAAAGGTCATGCTGAATCCTGTTTCGGCCTCACCAGCTGGGGACAGACAGCGGCTATCTCCTGATACACCCGCCAGGGGTGTTTTTCATAGCGTCGAGAGAAGTGGAAGGGGATCAGGTGCTGTACCTGCGCCTCATTGGCGATTTCTCCACAGGCAAGGGTTGTCAGATGTCCGGTTCGCCGGGCCTGCGCGCGCTCCTGTTGCAGGAAGGTCGCCTCACAGAAGAAGGTGTGCGCACCCTGTGTCAATGCCCTTAGCTTGATCCGGTTATCTAGGGTATCCGCAAAATCTGTCGCATACACCAGCCTGCTACCCTGGCTTATCAGTATCAGGTCCTCGGCGAGCTTTGCCACCAACTCCGCACGGCCATCGGGAAGCCTAATGCTGGCTGTCTCCTCACCGGCATAGAGACACTCCTTCAGCTCATTCAGCCAGGGACCGGGTTCCAGTTGCCTTTCGAGTAATCGTTCCTTGCGCACGTTGATCTGTTTGACGGGCTCATAGGCAAAGGCCAGGACCGGCGTGCCATGATCCAGGGTCACGGCGCGCACTCGGAAATCGGGCTCCGCCAACAGCACATCCTCCCGCACACCCTCTTCACCACAGGGATTACAACCTGGCTGCCCGGCCTGTAGACGGTATCTTTTCAAATAAGCGCCATGCAGCTCTGTCACCTCGAAGCGAGGTCCTCGCATGCCGATCCGGTCCCAGTGAATCCCATTGATGAGACCCTCGATATTGGCTGCCAGATCTGGCGGACCATACAGACGACAGACATTGCTCTCGCCAATGCGGGAACGCAATAGCCAGAGAAAGCCACAGATGTGATCCACATGGGTATGGGTGATAAAGACATCGCTCACCTGATGGGCAATGCGTGTCGGCAGCCGGGAACCTTCCCCCAGGTCGAAGAGCAGGCTGCGCCGCTGATGGCGCAGGCGCAGATGCAGCAACGGATCACCGAACACACCATTGACCAGTACCGCCATGGCGGTTCCCACATGCACCAGAGGCCGCACTCCGCCATTTGCTTGTATCGCCGCATCCGGCAGCAGATCCGGTGGCGGTATATAGCGCACCAGCTTATCGGCAAATGGCTTGTTCGTGGTCAGCAGACCAGCGGCATCGCGGCAGGCATCCCGCACCAGTAAGGTGTCGGTCGGCCGATGCATGGCTGGTAAACGCACGCTGAGTGTCCCGTTATCGGCGCCGGTCACCTCACCCATCGCCACAGTATGCTCCCGTTCCAGGAAGGCCACCTGCTTGCCCAGCCAGGCTTCCGGCGCATTTCTGGGCGGGGTTCCAACCGTTTTCAGTTGCTGCAAGGGAACAACGCGTTCTTCTGCCCCATCAAGGTAGTGATCCCAAAGCCCTGTTCGCTGTCGGGCGCGCGTCATCTTACCGGGACGGCTGGCTTTTTCTGCGGCCTTGATATAAGCCACCTCGATACCCAGGCTTTGCAGCTCATGCACCAGCAGTGGCGGCTGGGCCGGACGCTGCAATACCAGCACTAGATCGATATCCGCTGCCCGAACCAGTGAAGTGAGCAGTTCGGCACCGGCAACCCCTCTGATCACACCAGGGGCATCCAGTAACAAGGTGCCGGCAGAGACTTCATCAGCCAACCTCCTGACTGCCGACACCAGGGGCAGGCGGAATCTGGCGGCATCCAGGGAACAGAGCGCCTCCATCCCCCTCAGTGACCAACCCGTTTCCTCCCAACTCCCCAGGCAGACCGCGCCGGGCGCGCCAAAGACCGGTGAGCCCGGGTCTGCACTGAGACACCAGACTGAGCGCCCCAAACCCGATAACTGCACTGCCAGACCCGCAGCCAGAGTGGTCTTGCCGATGCCAGGCTGGCCGAACAGCAATACCCGTCGATCCCGGCTCAACAGATGCCCGGTAATCAAGGCAGGCTCAGCCTCGAAGCATGCTGGAGAATCGAACTGGTTCATTTACCCCTCTGTTCTGAGCATAGCGGAAGTAGAAGCTTTCTCTGCTAGCTTCTGATATCGAGCTCAAACCTGCCATGCATCAGCTTTGTCACCCCTGTTCCCAGGGGAGCACACTCCCGATCCATAGTCTGTTGTAGCCAGTTCTGATCCTGTTCTGTCGGATAGTGCAACCGGAACTGCCTGATCTGCAAGGGCGTCATCGTCAAACTCAGTAATCTACCGGATCGAGGCTCCATGGTAACGAAGTACATCAGGGTCAGATCATCCCGGAACGTTTCATATCCGCTGATGCCCTCGTAGTCATTGAGAAAATCCCCACAGCCATAAAAAATGGGGCGTTCCCGATATATCTCGATCGCCTTGGGATGATGGGAGGAGTGCCCATGCACGATATCCACCCCCGCCCGGTCGATCAGCCAATGGGCAAACTGCCGCTGTTCAGATGGAATCTGGTATCCCCAATTACCACCCCAATGGATGGAAACCATCACCAGGTCTCCCGGACGCTTAGCCACGGATATCCGGTACGCCATTCTGGCGGCCTCATCCTCTGACAGCGCTTCCAGTAAAGCCACCCCCGGCTGCCGAGGCTCGGCCTGCCACTTCCCGGGTACACCACTCGACCGATGGGCAAATGCGAATAGCAGCAACCTGCCCTTCCCCGGCAGATCGAATATCGCCGGCGCCTCTGCCTGTACAGATTCACGTCCGGCGCCAGCGCTTCTGATCCCGGCGGCTTCCAGTGACTTCAGCGTCTCCAGCAGGCCATCGTAGCCCCAATCCAGCACATGATTGTTGGCCAGCACACAGGCATCTATTCTAGCTGCCGTCAGGCAGGGCATATTTTTCGGATGCATGCGGTAGTTGATGCCCTTTCCGGGCCAATAGGCGTCGCTGGTGGTAACTGCGGTCTCGAGATTGATGATCCGCAGATCCGGATTGAGCTGCTGAAATTCAGTCAGCACATCACCCCAGATATAGTCAAAAGAGACCGGCCTGGGTATGGGACCGTTTGCCTGCTCCGCGATCTCCACATAGTCACCGGCGCTTTTCAGATAACCCTCGTGGATGCGTGGATGACTAGGATGGGGCAATATCTGGTCGATCCCGCGACCTGTCATGACATCGCCGCACAGAAAGAGGCGAATGTTTTCATGCGATGCTGCAGCGTTGACAGGAATCATGCCGCCTGTGCCTCGCTCAACCACACCGCCCGTGGTGAGAACCAACGCACCCAAACCGAGCATGTGAAGAAACGTCCGCCGGTGCATCGCTCACTCCAGATGAGGTCGCCATCAAAAAAAACCTTCTTCATACACTGAGTCTAGACCGCATTCGTGACCCACTATTCCAGCCATTTGAAAGGCCTTTGGCGCTGATCCAGGCGCAGAGTTCGAAAAGCTCAGCCATAACCAGGTTGAGAGTGTAACAGCCCCGTGATTGAAGGTTCAGTATCAGCCTGTTTACCCGTCATCACCTATGCTTTGATACAGCGCTGTTTAAACAATAGGCACTATGGGCATAAGATGACGAAACTGATCCTGCTACTGACCTTGGCAGTTGCGGCCTGATGGGAGACAACTATGGCTGAAACGAACATCCATCAGCTGCCGGAACCACGCCTGGAAGGCGGTAAGGCCTTGATCGAAGTATTGAAGGAACGCCGATCAATACGGGAATACTCAGCCCAGCCACTTACCCTGCAGGAGGTTGCCCAACTTCTTTGGTCGGCCCAGGGAATCACCTCGCGGGATGGCTTTCGCACTGCTCCGTCTGCTGGTGCACTCTATCCTCTGGTATTAGATCTGGTGGCTGGAGCGGTGGAAGGGCTGGCTCCCGGTAGTTACCGATATGATCCTCACGGCCATACACTGAAAATAGTCGTTGCTGGTGATCTTCGCCCCGGCCTTGCGCATGCCGCACTGGATCAGGGATGGATTCAGCGGGCATCAGCAGCGGTGGTGATAACTGCAGTTTATTCACGCACAACCGGGAAATATGGCAAACGGGGCATCCGATATGCTCACATGGAGGCAGGTCACGCCGGGCAGAATCTTTTCCTGCAGGCCGAGGCGATGGGATTGGCTACTGTTGTCGTGGGCGCATTCGATGATGATGCCCTGAAAACTTTATTGCATCTACCTAAGGATGAACAACCCCTTTCCATTCTGCCTGTCGGCTATCCCAGACAGGCCATAACGGATTGATTGCCCGCTTGAATGCAGTAGAGAAATGTGTCGCCTTTTTTAGCCACAATCAGCGATTGAGAATGTATGAGAGTGAAATACGTATTTTCTATCTCGATTTCGGTAAAGGGATTTATTCTTATTATTCAGCCCACAACCTTATTGAGCATCGGTTTCCTGCGTTAAACGATGCATCAATCTCCTATACTAAATATAAAGGGCTGATACATCAGGATTCCCAGCTCAGCCGGAGGCTTAACCATGAATGATACAGGCAACAAACCTCAAGTCGGCGCACCGGATCCGGAACTGAAAACCTCGCCAATCTTCGATGAGTCCGACCAGGAATTTCTGTCACTGGATACCGAGTTGGAAGAAGGCCTCTGTTATTTCAATGACCAGATTTACCGGCTTGGTGATTATGTTTGCAGTGGCGATGAATTGTTACGCTGCGAAGTATATGGGGTCTGGATAAGGGAAGGGAGTTGTTACGAGAAATGACTGTTCACGTTGATTAACGATCAGGGCAGACCACTTCGGTAACACCCTGCCCCTGTCCGCCGGAGAGTGTCGTAGCTGTCTGCTTCTTTAATTGAAGATCATTTCAATGAGGCAACCACCAACAAGGAGAAGGGCCAATGTCGAAGGAACAGCTATGTTGAACATCAATCCAGAAACTGTCTGTTTCATTATCTCAAAGGCACGGCAATTTCAGGCCAAGGAAGAGGTTGTGATTACGGAGGTGCCATACAGCTCCGCTGATGATTGGGCCCTTCAAATATTGGCGAACCACATTGACGACCCCTGTGTTCAGGAAGTGAAGGCGACAGTCAGGGATCTTGAGCCGGACCAACAGGCAGAGCTGGTGGCGTTGATGTGGCTCGGACGCGATGACTATCTTTTAAGCGAGTGGGACTCGGCAACGGCTGATGCGGCGGAATCCCTGACCGACATAACGGACCCGGGTGCCTACCTGCTTGCCCATCCACTGGTAGCCAACTATCTGTTGGAGGGCCTGATCCAACACGGCGTCAGCTGCGAGGAGTGAGCACTCCACCCGCTAGACGATGAGCGCTCTGGCTGTCAGCATCCTGGAGGTGGTGAGAAACAACGAGTACCGATGAAGTTGGCGGCATCCGGCTGGAACCTGTATGGGGTGAGTGATCTGGCGATACTCGACTTCGTGTTGTTCCAGGTAGGCCTGTAGCGTTTATGAGATAGACATTTCCCCTCTCACTCTTAGAATGGGTCCTCTCCGACCGGATAGCTGCACCACATCGTTCGTTACACGAGTTATTGACCTTAAAAGACTCAAGGCACTCAAAAGCCCACGTTGTGTAAAAAATCGCGCAGGTGATGGATATCCTGCTTGGTCAACACTGAACTGTGGTGGGGTTTGTGAACTGTACCCGCCACACCATGAAGCACGAAGGTCATACGCGCACCGTGTGTCACCTGGAGTTCCGCTCCCAAGGCCTCCAGCAAGGATTCGACATCTCGCCAGTGGACATTACCACTTGCCGGTTTTTTAAGTATGGCTTCAAGCGTATGTTTCTGTTTGTGATTCATCGTATTGAACCAGCGATTGAATAGTGTGCGAAATCACCCTCTACCCCGAGGAGAGGGGACAGAGGTAAGGGGATCCGGAATAGTATCTGACTTTTTCGGTCTCCCTCTTCCCTGTCTTCTCCTGCTTGGAGGAGGCACCCCGCAGTCTATGCTTAGCTTAAGTATCCATTTCCTATGATACTCAATATGATTCGTAGTGAAAGAAGTCATAGGTCTGCGGATAGATCCTGTATAGATTGATTCAGATAGTAATCAGATGAGTGGAAAACAGAAAAAACCGATCTGCGCCATCCTGTTCGATTTCGGAGGCGTCATTGCCGAAGAGGGTTTCCATGAAGGACTCAAGGCTATTGCCAGAGACCAGGGACTGAATCCGCAACGACTGAGACGGCTGGGCATGGAGGCGGTTTACGATTCGGGCTATGTCATAGGCAGAGGAAGCGAAGAGGACTTCTGGCGCCTGCTGCGCAAGAGATCGGGGATAGCGGGGAGTGACGCCTCACTCCGGCATGAGCTACTTTCACGTTTTACGGTCCGAACCTGGGCGATCGAACTGGTAAGGCAGCTGCGTGGAAGAGGCTACCAGACGGCCTTACTGAGCGATCAGACCAACTGGCTGGAAGAACTGGATAGCCGGCAAGGTTTTCTGAAGGAGTTCGACAGGGTATTCGTCAGCTACCGACTCGGTAAAGGCAAACGGGACGCCACTCTCTTCGATGTGGTGATGGAGAGTCTCGGGCTGAAAGCAGAACAGGCGATCTTTATCGATGACGCCCCGGAGAACATCGAAACGGCCAACAGCCGTGGGCTGAGGGGGCTGCTTTTCACTGACCGCACAACCTTGGAGACGACCCTGTGGTCATTGCTGGGATAGACAACGGATTACCCCCACAGACACGCCAATGACAGATATTGAGTGCGTACAATTTCTCCAATGGGTCCTACCGCAACTGCAATTGCGGTGGCTGGGATTTCGGAAGGTGCACAAACAGGTCTGCAAACGCATTGCCAGACGCATTGGGGAGTTGGGTCTGCCCAGCCTTCAGGCCTACCGGTACCACCTCCGGGACAACCGGGATGAGTGGCGGGCGGATGCTGGATGGCCTCTGCCGCGTCAGTGTTTCCCGCTTCTACCGTGACAAGCGGGTATTCGGCATGTTGGAGGAGGAGTTCTTACCCTCTCTGGCACAACAGGTGCTGAAACAGGGCGGTACTAAACTGAGGGTATGGAGTGCAGGCTGCGCCTCGGGCGAAGAGCCCTATACCCTGGCACTACTCTGGGCTTTTACCCTAAGTGCCCGGTTTCCTAATCTCAGGCTGCATATCCTGGCGACAGACGCTGACCCGGATCTGTTAACGCGGGCCAAAGCGGCCTGTTATGCCTACGGGAGTGTCAAGAATCTGCCTGAGGGCTGGCGGGACCGTGCGTTTTCTCATATAGATGACCGCTATTGCCTCCACCGGCCATTCGCCAGGCCAGTGAAATTCAGCCAGCAGGATGTGCGAGATACCATCCCAGACGGCCCCTTTCATCTCGTACTGTGCCGCAATCTCGTTTTCACCTATTTCGAGACTGGGTTGCAACAGGCTTTTCTGAACAGGCTTGAACATGCCATGCACCCTTCCGGGGTTTTATTGCTGGGCGTCCATGAGTCCCTGCCTGAATCCAGGCAGGGCTTTGCCGCCTCTTCAGACCGCTGGGTTTTCTATGAGTTACAACCATCGGAAACAGTCTGATCATGCCCGCCATGAAGCTGAAACGAGCCGCAATCGAAGTAAAATTTGCAGAAGAGATCCGCCGATTGTACGCAGAGCATGCCGCTGTGTCCTGAATATGATCAGCTCGAAAGCGCCGGGTGAACTAACATGAATCGTGGTATTGTGTAAGCGCCTGCAATGAGCAAAATCGTGACTGTTATCACACCGCTGGAATGAGCAAGATTCGTCTCTGGATCCTATTCCTCGCGGCCGTTTGCTGCGCCTGTGCGGCACCGGTCAGAGATGCGCCTGCGCCGAGCGAAAGCGGGCCGCGCAGAACGATCTATCTGGTGAGCCACGGCTGGCATGCCGGGATCGTGCTGCGGCGCTCCGAGATTCCTGAAAGCATCTGGCCAGCACCTGGGGATTTTTCCGATGTGCAATATCTAGAGGTAGGCTGGGGAGACATGGATTACTACCAAACACCGGACCCCCACATGGGACTCATCCTCAAGGCGGCCCTGTTGCCTACCGCCAGTGTCCTGCACATTGTTGGTTTCAGCGGCTCAGTGCCGGCCTATTTCCCCTACAGCGAGACCATCAGGATCGAATTGTCCTTTGCCGGTTTTGAACAACTCACACGCACTATTACGGCAAGTTTCGCCAGGGACGAGGCCGGCACCACCACCTCACTGGGTCACGGTCTCTACGGAAACAGCCGCTTCTACCTATCCAGAGAGATCTACCATCTGTTCAACACCTGTAATGTCTGGACTGCACGGGCGCTGCGCACTGCCGGTCTTCCAATCACCCCGGCGCGCGCCATTAGCGTGGAAAGTCTCATGTCCCAGGTACGTATATTTGGAATAGTGGTGCAATCTGGGCCGGAACCTTCGGAGTGATGCGTCAGGGGATTCATAATTGACCGAACATCAAGATAAGGCCGCAAACTGCGGCCATGGGAGAAAAAAATGAAACAGTTCAGAAAAATCCTCCTGGTACTGGACCCCGAGGCGCCACAGCAACCGGCCCTGGAGCGGGCTGCCGAGCTGGCGCGCCTGCACGGGGCCAGACTGCACGTATTGGTGGTCCTCGAGGACCTGCCACTGGAGTTGGAAATACTCTTGTCGACCCCACATCCCGGGGAACTCCGGGAGAGGATCGAGCATCAGCACCGTACTCGCGTCGAGAAATGGCTGGCTCCGCTTCGTGAGCAGGGTATCGACCTGCATCTCGACATACAGTGGCATCGTGTCGCTTTTCTGGCAATTATCCGCGAGGTGCTCCGGCATAGCCACGATCTGCTCATCAAAACCACTGAAGGCGTAACCGGCGCCGGGGTCGTCCTGTTCCACCCCACCGACCGTCATCTGATGCGCAAATGCCCCTGCCCGGTCTGGATGGTCAAACCGGAGCCGCACCCTGCGTATAAACGCATCCTGGCCGCGGTGAATCCGTTTCCGGATGAGCCGGCAAATCACACATTCAACGCACGCATTCTGGAGCTTGCCGCCGCGATAGCAACACTCGACGGGGCGGAACTCCATGTCGTGCATGCCCACCAGGAATATAATGCCATTACCCTGGAACACCTCGGTGTCGACGTGGACGCCATCGAAGAGCGGAGCCTGGCGCTGCACCGGCAAGGCCTGGATCGGTTGCTGGCGAACCTATCGGTGGCGGAAACACGGCCCCACCTGGTGCTGGGCCCTCCCAAAGAAGTGATCTTACAGCTTGCCTCTCGCGAGGGCATCGAGTTGATCGTGATGGGTACGGTTGCGCGCACCGGTATCCCGGGACTGTTGATCGGCAATACGGCCGAGAAGATTCTGGATGGCGTCGAGTGTGATGTCCTCGCCATAAAACCTGCGGGATTCGTCACCCCGGTCACGCTCACTCATTCGGAGTAGCGTCTGCGTCATGGGTAAATGCTAATTGGAATCGAGGATGGACAACAGGTACGCCGCCAACCTTGCTTTGACGGAGTATCAGACAGCCTGAAAAACCGAATGATAAAAATCATCCTGCTCCTGCTGCTTGGGCTAGCCCTGTTGAATGGTTGTACGTATCTGCAACAGCCCTCCTTGATCTTTTTCCCTTATGCAACGCTTGGCCAAACACCTGAGGAGTGGGGACTTGCATATGAGGATGTCTTTCTGGATACCGAAGATGGCGTGCGCCTGCATGGCTGGTACATCCCACGTCAGGGAGCGAAGCAGACCCTGCTCTTTTTTCATGGTAATGCGGGCAATATCTCCCATCGCGGCGCCTCCGTGGAGATCTTTCACCGGCTTGGCCTGAATATCTTTATCTTCGACTACCGGGGTTACGGTAAAAGCCAGGGCAAACCTGATGAGAATGGACTCTATCAAGACGCCAGGGCGGCCTGGCGCTATCTGACCGATGAGCAAGGGTTCGATCAGCAAGATATCATCCTGTTCGGTCGCTCGCTTGGCGGCGCAGTGGCGGCAGAACTGGCGGCGGAGAATCAGCCGGGAGGACTGATACTCGAGTCCACATTCAGCTCCGCAAGGGATGTGGCCAAAACGGTTTTTCCTATTCTTTCCCGATTGATTTTTCTGCGTTACGATTTCGATACTGAAGCCTATGTCAGGCGGGTGTCGTGTCCGGTGTTAGTGCTGCACAGTCCGGATGATGAGATCATTCCATTCAGTCTTGGAGAGAAGGTATTTCAGGCGGCCAATGAGCCAAAATCCTTCGTGAAGATGAGCGGCGACCACAATAGCGGGTTTCTTATGAGCCAGCCGGACTACGAGCTGGCGCTTGACGCGTTTGTCTCTGCTGCGAAATGGGAAAGGTAAACTGAACCTCAATCTACCGGAAAACGAAGCCCCCTTTAGTGACCTCCAGCTATCCGATCATGTCTCCCTGCGCATAGGTTTCAAGCACCCTTTCTGGGAAGTCTGTAAATACACCGTCGACGCCGAGTTTATGCATTTTATCTATGTCCTCTGGGTAGTTTACGGTATAAACATAGACCTGCAAGCCTCTGGTATGCGCATCATCAACAAACCGCTGATCTACAAAATCCAAGGATGGGTGCACCGAAAAAGCGCCGAGGTCTTCAGCAAACTTCGCATCATCAACAAGAAGCCCATGGATCAGCGCTCCAAGTTTTATATCTTGATTCAATCGTTTCATTTCCAATAACTCCCGATGATTAAGCGAAGACACTAAAACCGCTTCTTTATCCCATCCTCTCTTGAGGAGATTTGATATCAACTCGGAAACAGGAGCAGCAGTATTTGGCCCCCTAAGATCAATATTGAGACAGGCTTGAGAATCAATCACCTCACAGACCTCCTCAAGAGTCGGAATGCGCTGACCATCGCCGGCATCTAGCGATCGTAAATACTCAAAAGATTGCTCGCTCAAATAACCAACTCCATTGGTTGTCCTCTCAAGCCGATTATCATGAAACACGACTAGTTGTCCATCCACGTAGTGGACATCTACTTCCACATACGGGGCTCCCAACACAAGCGCTTTACGGACCGAACTCAATGTGTTCTCTGGCTCATGTCCCATCGCACCGCGATGGCCTATACAGAGTAAGTGAGGTCTTTGCATGATAAAGTTATAGCTAGATTAAAAGGGCTAGGGTCGAATTAATTACCGGTCATATAATAGATTATTCACCTTGTCACATGTTTTTCATATTAAATACGACCTTGGCCCCTTTTGGCCTTAGTAAACTGTCAGCATAATCTCCTACAGATTGCCGTGGGTCGCAAGGTGCGCGAGAGAATTTTATCGGCATTAGCCAAGGCCACAGATGTAGTATTCAGCCACTTTCACGGCGATCACGTGCCAATCTTGGATGCGAATCCTTATCAGCTGCCATTTCGGGCGCTTCCCTCCTGTTTTCGACAATTGCACTGTTGGAGCAAATCCGCTGATGGACTCTCCGCAGAAATGAGTAAGCGATATCACGGCTTGACGGATCTGATGGGTGAAAACCTGCAGATAGCGGAAGAGCGATCAGAGGGGCCATTATCATTCTCCACAGCAGTGCCCCATGGCGCACTAAACAGCAGTTTGGTTACTGTGATGATGACGCGAGTGGAGATAGGCAATCAGATATTCGTACATGCCTCAGACATTCAACTCCTCGACGATCAAACTGTCGATAAAATCATCGACTGGCGGCCTGATATCGTGCTTGCTGCGGGTCCGCCCCTCTATCTCAACCGGCTAAAAAATACCGAGCGAGAAAAGGCCTGGAACAATGCACTACGTCTCGCCCAACAGATTGATGTTGTAATACTTGATCATCACTTGATGCGTAGCGAGGAAGGTGCCGACTGGTTGGATACACTTACCGAAACTGTTGGTAAAAAGGTCTATTGCGCGGCGGATTACATGGATCTTCCACGGCGGTTACTGGAGGCGAATAGAAAGCAATTGTATGCACAGATGCCCGTTCCGGAGGGTTGGCATGATGATTATGCTAAAGGAAAGGTAAACACCGAGCCGTAACTAGGACAGGCAAAACAGAGTTAACACCATTATTTTTCTCAGCCAGACAATTCAATCACAGCACCCAGGCCACCCTCGATGTAATCTTCACCCCATTGCTCGCGAAACAAGCGGATTGCCTTGTCTCCCGTACAATGGCTTGGCGCGACCTTTTTAACGCCCAGCGCTTTCAGACGCTGGATGATCGCACGGATCTCAGCCTCACTCCTACCTCCCAGGTGAAAGCCTCCCATCAGCAGATAGATCGGCCTGCCAAGATAGGTCTCAGCTCGCTCGGCCATATCGGCGATATTGGGATGCGCACAGCCCGTGATGACAATGAGCCCCTGTGGCGTGTCCACAATCAAGCCCTGCTCCTTTGTGTCCCATCCCATCTCTCCCGTTGAATACAGACCATCCATTAGTTTAGTCGAACCGGAAACGGCTTCAATCATCGCCCCGAGCCGAACGACTTCTTGCTTGAACGATGCCGGGAATGATTCAGGCATATACACAGTGACGTCAGGATTGTGCCTCAAGAAGGCACCTAGCCCACCGGTGTGATCATTGTGGATATGCGAAAGCACCACCGCATCGATTTTTCTAGCATCAAGCTGCATGCGCCGCATATTCGACAGCAAAACAGCGCCATTGCCGCCCGTATCGAACAGGACAGTCTTGTTCTGCCCCTCGAGCAGACAGGAAAAACCCCAGCCGGTGCCCAGACCCGCTTTATAGGGCAGGTTATTGAAAACGACATGGATACGTAGTTGACTCTGTACTGCCTTCTCCTTTCCATCCATCGACATACCGACTGGTGATAGAGACAGCACGCACACAAAGAAGATGCCAAGGACTGTGTTTTTGTACGAATAGAGAGGCGTCACCAGTAGCACCCACTAATTTTCCTCGGGTGGCACTAAAGTGGCGACCAGCTTTTCCGTGATAGCTGCAAATAACCTTGCGGTATCAGAATCACTGGAATCGACCATCAAGGGCACCCCTTTGTCACCACACTTACGCAGCTCTATATCGATAGGCAGTGTGCCCAGCAGAGGTAAACCCATTTCATGGCAAAGTGCCTCGCCACCTCCTTTACCGAAGATCTCGATCCTATCATCAGAGTGTTCACTGCAGAAATAGGACCATCTGTTGCTCTTATGCAAAATGTGCCATCTCATGTTGGCTATTTAGTCCATAGACGATGATCGCGAGCGGTAGAACCCCCAGCGAGCTGAACAAGCAACAAAGCCATGTTCAGCCTCGGGAATCTGCTCATGTACACCCAGTAACAGTATGCCCTCAGGAGGTATGACCTGTTGCAGATTGCCCAGGAAGGCAAGCTGTAATCCGATATCGAAATAGGTGAAGACCAGATTACGGCACAACACCAGATGAAAGGGGCCCTCTGGGGTACCAGAGCGTACATCATGCTGGCGAAACTCCACCCGGGTACGAAATCTGCGCTGCAGGCAATAGTGACCATTGGCCTGAAGGAATGCCTGTTTACGCCAGACTTCCGTACCCGGTCATTCTAGGCCGTCATTTACCCGTTTTGTCATCGGTGGTAATCAAAAAGCTCTCCTGCACCATCACGTCTGCGTCTTTTACCAGGGAGAGTAGCTGTGGCGCCACATTCCAGCGTTCGTTATTTTCAGTCACGATCCCGACCGTTTTCTTATTGAACTTGATCAGTGTGCCAAAGATGCGGCCTTCAGTGGTCTCGAAGCTGACTTTTGAGCCAATGTTAAAGCGCATCATGCTTTGATGAGCTTTCATGTCCCGCAGAAACTTAAGCCTTTCGACGATCCGATGATTAAGATCACGCAGCTCTTGTTCGCTCAGTTGGTCGATATCAATGGGCATCAGTGGATAACCAGCCTATCAATATCGGATTGCAGCGGATTGTGTGCGAATTTTTCTTTCCATAAACGCGGGGTTAGTTCTTCCACCTGGGAGGCTGGGTGTAAACTGACGCGCTGCAATACATCCACCAGGTAGGTATAAGGATTGATATCATGCAGCCGACAGGTCACCAGCAGACTCTGGATGATGCCGATGTGTTTCGCCCCAACCTCCGTCCAACTAAACAGCCAGTTTTTTCTGCCCATCGGTATTACCCTGAGGGCTCTTTCCAGATGATTGGTGTCCGGCTGGACATCCGGGTCATTCAGAAACACTTTCAGGCCAGCCTCACGTTCTCTGGCATACTGCAGTGCTGTCGATAAGGGGTTGCTGTTCAGCAGGTCTTCGCGCTGGCATTGTGCATCACACCAGGCAAAGAACTTCTCAACCAAAGGCAGACTGTGTTGTGTTCGGTACTTGCGCTTTTCTTCACCATCGAGCTGCCTGTCCCGGATAGTGCGCTCATGCCGGTAGAGTTCGCCGATCAACTCTAATGCCTGGGCACTGGCAAGCGGCTCAATGTCCTTGGCCTTTTCAAAGTAACGGCGTGCATGGATCCAACACTGGGCATGGGTGACAGCATCTTTTTTATGGGCATATTTTTCATAGGCACTGTAACCATCGGTCAGCAGGGTACCGGTAAACTGATCACCCAGGGTATTGAGTACATGTTGCTGCCCTCTGGATGATGAAAAGGTAAAAGCGATTTCATCCGCATCCCCATACAGCGGCCAGAAGTAACCGGTGTTGAGCTTGCCTTTTTTCTTTTTACCCGCCTTGATCGGTGTCTCATCCATGGCCAGCACCTTGCTTTGCAATATATGCTCCAGTTGGGCCTGGTAAATGGGTGCTAACAGCTCAATGCTGCGTTGGGTCCAGTTGGTCAGTGAAGACCGTGCCAATTTAAAGCCGTTGGCCTGTAACTTCTGATGCTGACGGTACAGGGGACGGTGATAAACAAACTTGTCGACCAGCATGGCAGCCAAAAAACTGACATCCACCAGGCTTTTGTCGAAGATGCCCGATGGGCTCTGGCCTCTGACCCAACAAGGATTTCGTAACCTCCACAGCCGGCCGGCCCCATTGCGAGATGCGCTTGGTACAGGTGGCATCCTGGAGACCGGAATCAAGGTGATTGACCTGCTTTGTCCCTTTGTAAGTGGGGGAAAGACAGGTCTGTTTGGTGTAGCTGGGGTGGGCAAAACCGTGTTGATTATGGAATTCATGCACGCCATCGCCACTCTCCATAAAGGCGTTTCTGTGTTCGCCGGGGTCGGCGAGCGCATCCGTGAGGGCCACGAACTCTGGTACGAGATGCAGAAAGCCGGTGTCATGCAGCAAACTCTGATGGTCTTCGGACAGATGGATGAATCGCCGGGAGTCCGTTTCCGGGTTGGGCTCTCCGCACTGACCTACGCCGAGTACCTACGTGATACCCTCCGCAAGGAGGTTCTATTCGTCATGGATAATATCTTCCGTTTCGTACAGGCAGGTAGTGAAATCTCAAGCCTGCTGGGACGCATGCCCGCCACCGTCGGCTACCAACCCACCCTCACCACCGAGGTGGCGGAGATGCAGGAACGCATCCTCTCCACCCGCCAAGGCACCATGACCTCGGTGCAAGCGGTTTACGTACCCGCGGATGATATGACTGACCCTGCAGTAAGCGCCATCCTGAGCCATTTAGACACTACCGTAATCCTAACCCGCATCCAGGCCGGCAAGGGTATCTACCCAGCAGTGGATCCACTACAGTCCGGAAGCAAGCTGATGGACCGCCACACATTGGGGGATCACCATTACACTATCGCTGAAGGGGTTCGCGAACACTTGGCACGTTATCAGGAACTGGAGGACATTATAACCATGCTGGGAATTGGGGAGCTGTCATCAAATGACAGACGCATTGTCATGCGCGCACGCAAACTGCAACGTTATCTCACCCAGCCGTTCAAAGTGATCGCCGCTCACACCGCTCACAAAGGTGTATCCGTGCCGCTGCGTCAAACCCTGAATGACTGCGAGGCATTCTTGTTGGGTCGATACGACGACATTACAGAGGAACACTGCTATATGCGTGGCACCATGGCAGAATCGGCATCATGAAAACGTTCAAGCTGTTGCTCCAGGATGCAACCCACGCCGAGCGAATCAATGACGTGGCATCCTTTGTGGGTGAAGATACCAGTGGCAGCTTCGGCATCCTCGCCGGTCACGCGCGATTAATGACCTCCCTCCTGTTCGGTCTGGCGCGTTTTCGTATTCAAGAGAAGCCTTGGCAATACCTGGCATTGCCCGGGGCCGTGCTCTATTTCAAGGATAACGAGCTCTCCATCAGTACCAGACGTTACCTGATCGATGACAACTATGAGCGTATCAGTACCGCCCTTCAGGAACAGTTTGTCACCGAGGAGACGGAACTGCTCGTAATGAAAAAGAGTCTGCACCAGATGGAAGAGCAGCTACTGAAACGGCTCTGGGAGACGGGTCGGTCGTCAAGGAGTTGACAGAGTGAACCATAAAGAGCAACTCCGTAAACGGGTAGAATTACAGGCTCAGCGAATGAAGCAAGCTGAAAAGGATCGCCCTACGCTGCTATCACAGACCGTCTACATAGGCACCTTGGGTTTACTGTTCGTACTACCGGTGGTGGGCGGCGCCTACCTGGGACGCTGGCTGGACGGAATGGTTGAAGGTTATTCTATCCGTTGGACTTTGAGCATGATCCTTCTGGGTGTATTCCTTGGTGGAGTCAATGTCTACTTATATATACGGGAACGGGAATAATGGAGAATAGTGAAATCGTCGCCGGCATTGTGTTCCAGCTTGGACCTCTTCAGATTACCAATACTGTGGTAACCACCTGGGTGATCATGTATGTAATCGCTGTTCTCGGCTGGCTGGTTACCCGCCATCTGCAGATGGAACCCGGACGGGTTCAGACGGCGGCTGAAGGTGTTGTCAGCGCCATTGAGGAATCCATCGATGCCGTTGCACCCGAGCATGTGGGTCATCTCCTGCCCTTTATCGGGTCGCTTTGGCTGTTCCTGATTATCGCTAACCTGAGCGGCCTGGTACCGGGCGTGCATTCACCGACCCGCGACCTGTCGGCCACCTTCGCCCTGGCGATTCTGGTCTTTCTCTCGGTGCACTGGTTCGGCATCCGCACCCAGGGCGTGAAGGCCTACCTGCGCCATTACCTCAGACCAAGCCCTATCATGCTGCCCTTCCACATCATCAGCGAGATTACACGGACCATTGCCCTGGCCGTGCGCCTGTTCGGTAATATCATGAGTCTTGAAATGACGGCCCTACTTATCCTGTTGGTGGCCGGCTTTCTGGCTCCTATCCCCATTCTGATGCTACATATCATCGAGGCACTGGTACAGGCCTATATCTTCGGTATGCTCGCGCTGATCTATGTGGCCGGAGGAATACAGTCACAACAAGTCACACAACAGAAACACAGCAATGAACTCAAGGAGTAGCCCATGCCCGATCTATCCACATTTACCCTCGTATCCACCGTGGCCGCAGTGTTTGGAATATCACTTGGCGTGCTGTTGCCCGCGTTTGCCATGGGACGCGCCATCAGCAGTGCATTGGATGCCCTGGCCCGGCAGCCTGAAGCGGAGCGCGCCATTATGCGTACCCTGTTTATCGGCTTGGCCATGATCGAGTCGCTCGCAATCTACGTGCTGGTCATCGTACTCATCGTGTTGTTCCGTAATCCACTCCTCGAATATCTGTTGAAATAGTGAACGGCATGCATAGCTTGAACAGTGACGTCAGCTGATGAAGCGCACACAGGGGATAGCATCTTGGAACTGAACTGGTCTACCTTCATTCTGGAGATTATCAATTTTCTGGTCCTCATTTGGATCCTGAAACGCTTTTTCTACAAACCCGTGTTGAATGTAATTGCCCGCCGTCGAGCCGGTATCGAAAAAACCCTGGAAGACGCCCAGGCTCTGCACAACGAAGCCAAAGCGCTGCAAAAACAGTATGAAAACCGGCTTGCGGACTGGGATCAGGAGCAACAGGCAGCACGCAAGACTCTGGATGAAGAAATCCAGATAGAACGGGAACGGCAGTTGTCAGCATTGCAGACGACTCTGGCAGAGGAACGAGAAAAAGCTCGGTTTGTTGCCCAACGCCAACTGGAAGCCAGCCGATTACATAACGAAAAAAAGGCGTTAACGCAGGGCGCACAGTTCGCCGCGAAACTCTTGACAGCTGTATCCGGCCCCGAGCTGGAAAGACGCCTGATAGATCTGTGTCTGAATGAGCTTGCGTCTCTGCCAACTGAACAATTGAACAAACTGCAAGCTACTTCGGGAAAGTCATCCGATCATATCATCGTTACCAGCGCGCATCCCCTGGATAGCGATACTCGTCAGACGCTGGAGCATGCTTTGCATAAAACCACCGCAATAAGTGGGCCTGTCCACTACGAACAGGATAAAGCCTTGATGGCTGGAATACGTATCAACGTAGGAGCCTGGATACTGCGTGCCAATCTGCTGGACGAGTTGAAGGGCTTCATGGATTTTACCCATGCAAGCTGAAACGCTTCAGCCTGCGGGTCTACTGGAAAACCAAGCGGCATGGCTTGAGCATTACCGCTTTGGCTTGCGTGTAACTGAGCAAGGCATTGTGGTCTCCCTGGGCGATGGCATCGCCTGGATAGCCGGTCTTCCATCCGTTGCCATGGAAGATATCCTCACCTTCGAGGACGGTAGCCAGGGACTGGTTTTCGACCTGACGGAAGAGTGGATCGGGGCGGTGTTGTTGCATGAAACCGATCGACTCACGGCCGGAACGACCGTTCATCCCTCTCCCCGGTCGTTGGGTATTCCCGTTGGTGACAGCCTGTTGGGTCGTATTATCGACCCACTGGGCAGTCCACTGGACGGGCAAGAAAAGCCCATGCCGGCCACCTCGCTGCCCCTGGAAAGACGATCCCCCGCTATCGTGGCACGCGATTTTGTTCATGAACCACTCTATACCGGCATCAAGGTCATCGACAGCCTCATCCCTATTGGCAAGGGACAACGCCAACTGCTGATCGGAGATAAAGGGCTGGACAGAAGTTCACTGGCCCTCGACACAGTAATCAACCAGCGGGGCAAGGGTATCTACTGTGTGTATGTGCTCATTGGGCAGAAACGTTCCACCGTTGTGAATACCATAAAAACACTGCGCAGCTACGGCGCCATGGAGTACACCACCATTATTGTCGCGGAGGCCAACACCTTACCCGGACTTCAGCATCTTGCACCCTTTGCCGGCTGCGCCATTGCTGAATTCTGGATGCAGCAAGGACGTGACACGCTGGTGGTATACGATGACCTCACTACCCATGCGAAGACCTACCGAGAACTCTCCCTGCTGTTACGCCGACCACCCGGAAGGGAGGCCTATCCAGGGGATATCTTTTCTGTGCATGCCCGCCTACTGGAGCGCAGCACCTGTCTTAACACCTCACATGGCGGTGGCAGCATGACGGCCCTGCCCATTGTTGAGACCCAGCAGGGGGAGATAGCCGCCTATATTCCCACGAATCTCATCTCTATCACGGATGGGCAAATCTACCTGGACCGAGACCTCTTCAGCGCCGGCTACCGTCCCGCCATCGACATCACCAAATCAGTGTCCCGTATCGGCGGCAATGCCCAGCATCCCCGCATCAAAGCGGAAGCGGGCCGCATGAAACTCGATTACCTCCAGTTCATGGAACTGGAGGTGTTTACACGCTTTGGCGCACGTCTCGAAGCCTCTATGGAAGCGTCCATTCGACGTGGCCGTGTACTGCGCCAGATCCTAAAGCAGGAACGTCTGTCACCCCTGTCCAGTGAATTCCAGATGGCCTGGCTGGTGGCCTTCAACGAGGGCCTGTTCGATGACGCCGAACCCGAGGATATTCCGTCTCAACTTACAGTACTCGACGCTCGTATCAAGCAGACGGAGCTGACCTTGAACAGTTCCCGGGAGCAATGGATTGATGCGGTAACCGGCTGGTTAGATCAGGCGCAGCAGTCATGACCCGCCGTCGAGAATTGGATCGGCACCGGCATATCCTAGACGAGACCCGCAATATCATGAATTCCATGAAGAGCCTGGCCTATATGGAGACCCACAAACTGGCACGTTTCCTCGATGCCCAAGGCTCAGTGGTGGCCCAACTCGAAACCGTAGCCGGTGATTTTCTTGGATTCTATCCTGAAACGCTTCCACAATCGGACAAATTGATGCGGGTATACCTGCTGCTTGGGTCGGAGCGTGGCTTTTGCGGTGAGTTCAATGCAACCCTGTTGACACAAACAGAATCTCATATACACAACAACAGTATCCATACGCCTCGCTTGATCGCGACAGGACGTAAACTTTGTGATCGTTTAGAAAAAGATCCACGTGTCATCGCATTCATAGACGGCGCCAACGTGGCTGAAGAGGTCGAAAAGACACTGATACAGATCATCGATAACCTAATAGGATTGCGAACTCAAGATGGCACGATGTCACTGAGTGTGTTTTATCACGAGCCAGACAGGGAAGGGATCTCCATGATACAGATATTGCCGCCCTTCGAACAAACCAGAAAGACAGCACCGCTGTTTACCCATCCACCGCTTCTTAATCTACGGCCAGAGGCATTCCTGGCTGAGTTGATCGACCACTACCTGTTCGCCGCCTTGCATCAGATCCTATACCTGTCATTGATGGCGGAAAACCAACATCGTGTTCAGCACCTCGAAGGCGCCGTACGCCACCTGGAAGATAAATCAGAGGATCTGCTGCACCGATGCAATGTCCTGCGTCAGGAAGAGATCATAGAAGAGATCGAGGTCATCCTGCTGAGTGAAACCAGCCAGAACCCATCTATACTAAAAAATAATATTGTTGAGGCTGACCTTTGACTCAAGTGGAATTCAAGGCATGGCACGTCGAAACGGCGACGTGCCATGGCAATATTATTTATTCCACTTTGATCGTATACCGTTTTGCCTTTTTCAACTTCGGCAGGGTCAGTTCCAACAGTCCGTCCTTGAAACTGACCTTGGCTTTTTCTCCATCAATTTCCGCTGGCAGCCTGACCGTACGGGAGAATTCACCACTGGACACTTCGCGGTGAAAGTAATCACCCTTCTCCTCTTCCTTTTCGGTTCTTGTCCTTCCTTTGATCGTGACCGTATTATCGCTCATCGAAACATCGAGATCCTTCTTATCTACTCCGGGCAACTCTGCCCGAAATAAGATCTCCTCGTCCCGCTCAATAATGTCCACATTGGGCACCTTGCCTTCAAAATGCGCCGGCATGTCACCCCAGAATGGTCCCCTCCAACGGAAGGGCCGCATCCAGCCATGACCGAAACGACCAAACATATCTTCCATTTCCCGCTCCATCTCTTCAAACGGGCTGAGTGCTCTGCCACGTGTGGATTTCTGGATCTGCTTGTTTTCATCAGAGACCGATACATTTTTCTTGGTTTCTTTCTTTGCCATAATTTATTCTCCAATCAGATCTTTTTCCAAAATGAAGAACGCTTTATTGCGCACTTCATTGATCACCTATTTATCCTTAAGCGCCTGTTTCTTCATGAACAATTCATGATGATGAGAACCCTCGCGAAGCATCTTGGCGCCGCATGCCGGACACCTCTCCTCATCACAAGGGATACCTCGTTGATGTGTTGTTCGTTCTCCGCATTTAGGACAGATGCAGAATCCACCCTCACCCATATCATGTCTGCGTTCTTTTACCATTGGTGCCTCCTTGTAACATCACAATTAGGATTCCAAGCCGAATCTCACGTATTCCTCGAATTATGCTGTAGATGACGCACATAGAATTTCCGCCCCTCATACTCTGTCTGCAAGAGACGGCCTTCCGCAATGAGTTTTTCCACCAGAGCCCAGTCTGTTCCACTCTTAGCCAGCAGCTCACGAACAGCCTCCTCCCGCATCGGGTGCACCGCGGTGATTGAAAGCAGGTCCTCTGCCAGATTGCCGGTGGAAGCAAAGGCATTGCCTTCATAGCCTGTCATCAATTCGAGATGATCTACATGCTGATTGATGATCTGAAAGATTCGATTTAGGACCGCTTCATCAGGGGCATGAATGCAGCTTTCCGCAGGCGGTCGGGTGGGTACGGATAGATAAGCAATATCGGGGTCCAGCCTTTTCAGGAACCTAGCCAACTCGCTGGCGGCCTGGTCTGTATCGTTCAACCCCTTAATCAGCATCGACTCCGTCGCCAGAGCACCTTTGAACTCACTGGCAAAGCTCAGCATCCCATCCAGTATGGACTGATGATTCAAGGAGGCATGAGGTCGGTTGATCTCTCTCCAAAGTTCATCTTGCACAGCATCGATCTTGAGGGAGACCCAATCCGCCAATGCCAGGGTATCGCGAACTGATTCACGAAAGATCAGGGAGGCGTTGGAAATGATGGCAATGGGGATGTCCAGTACACGCAAACGTTCAATGCTTTCACCCAATCTTGAATCCAATGTGGGTTCACCATCCGGTACAAAGGTCAAATAGTCGACCGGCTCATCCGCTTTATTGATTTGATCGAGGTGCTGTTTCACCTCTAGGTAGATCATCTCTGGTGAGTAAAATGTTTGCGGCTTAATATCCTTGATAGCAGTTGGTCCCACCTGACAATAGACACAGGAGTAAGAACAAGCCTTGGGAGGAATATTATTGATGCCCAGGCTTCGGCCGAGACGACGCGAAGGAACAGGGCCAAATATCAGCATCTTGATAGCTCTTTCCTGAGTTTCTACGAATTCTCATCTATTCCCGACTAAAAAGCGATGATACTTATCAATGTAATGCATGAAGTTTTTTTCTAAGCTGTTTGTCAATAATTATTCGTTGGTTTCAAGAGACAGGATAAACCGTCGATTCTACTTCACTACATAAAATTGATGACAAGATCCCTGTTATGAAGATCTTCTTTACGGCGTAGACTCGCAAATATGATCCATAATCTGACCATTAGCCAATTGGTCGAAAATACAGCAGGCGGTCCCGGACTTCTGGCAGAGCACGGCGTCGCCTTTTTTATCGAAGCCGATGACCATCGTTTATTATTCGATACGGGACAAGGGTTGGCACTGCGGCACAATGTTGAACAACTGGCCATTCCAATGGAATTGGTGGAGGCCATCATCCTCAGCCATGGCCATTATGATCATGCCGGCGGGCTTGCTGATGCCCTCGCTATGACTGGACCTGTTGAGCTCTATCTCCATCCTCAGGCCCTGACAACCAAGTTCAACCGCAGTGGCCGGGATATCGGTGCTCCCACCGAGTTGGATAGCCTTACCTTATTGACAAGGGAGATCATCTACTCCCGAAAGCCCACTGAAATATTTCCCGGCATTCAGGTTACAGGCGAGATCCCGCGTATTCATCAAATTGAAGATACAGGTGGCCCTTTCTATCAAGACGCTGAACGCTCCCGGCCGGATGACTTACCCGACGATCAGGCACTGTTTATCGAAACCCCCAAAGGCTTAGTCGTAATGCTCGGTTGTGGTCACTCAGGTATCATCAATACGCTGGAGTATATTCAAGAATTGACCGATAAAAAGCCCATCCATGCCGTCCTGGGTGGCATGCATCTGTTGCGGGCCACTCCTGAACGGCTCAGCTTCACAGGCGATCAATTGCATGAAATGGCGATAGATTATTTAGCGCCCAATCACTGTACCGGTCTCGATGCCGTCTGCACCTTTAAAAACCGCTTTCCAGATGTTTTTCATCTATCCCAGGCTGGCACAATACACAGGTTCAGCAACCAGTAATTTATCCCCATGAAGACCTATCTGGACTGTTACCCCTGCTTTCTGCGCCAGGCCTTGAGCGCCGCCCGCCGTGCTGATGCTTCAGAGGCTCAGCAGCGGCAGATACTTTTAAACACAATGAGTGAACTAAGCAGCATGCCGATGGACGCAACGCCGCCCCAAATGGCGCAGTCGATACACCGGCAGGTTCGACAATTGACTCACAACGAAGACCCCTATCAACAGGCCAAGGCAGCTGCTACACAACAGGCGCTGTCCCTCTACCCCAAATTGAAAGAAAGCGTCAGCCGCTCAACTGATCCCCTGGAAACAGCCCTGCGCATTGCCATCGCCGGCAACATCATCGATCTGGGTGTGACCGAGAGCTATGATCTTGAGGCGACATTGAATCGTGTCCTAACAGATAAGCTCGCCATCAACGATATTCAAGCCTTCTATAGCGCGCTGGATAAAAGTCATTCCATCCTATACCTGGCCGACAATGCTGGAGAGACGGTATTTGACCGGGTTCTGATCGAAACCTTGCATCAACCCGTCACTTATGTGGTCAAGGCCTCGCCAATCATCAATGATGCAACCCGTGAAGATGCCATTGCCAGCGGAATCGATCAAGTGGCAAAGATCATCGATAACGGATCGGATGCACCTGGCACACTGTGGGAGCAATGTTCCATAGCATTCCGTCAACTGTTTGCTGAGGCAGATTTGATCATTGCCAAGGGACAGGCCAACTATGAAAGCCTGAGTGGGTGTGGTGCACCCATTTTCTTCCTGCTGCAGGCGAAATGCAATGTGATCGCCCGGGACCTAGGCGTCGCAGAAGGTGGCATCATCCTCAAACAACAAGATGCCTCAAAGGGAAATGACGCCTTGAAATATCCATAGACTGTTTCTGTCCAGAAAAACTGGCAAGCAACTAGTATGGGACGGATTGTACAAGAACACGAACTACAAGCGCTTCCCTGGCGATAAACTGAGTGGCGGTAGATATGAACATTATCTCCACCCTATCGTTGAATTTGAAATAACAATTAACAAGGAAGTTGGTCTACAGTGATCGTCGGTGATCACACCCCAAGTTGAACTAAACCTTTTCGCTGGGTCTATCAAAGTCCCCCCATACTTGAAACATTGGGTGCTTTAAGCCGAACTTCTTAATCCGCACCAGGATGCGTTCTACACCTTAATCAATACCTGCTTCAAGATAACCTAGTGATTCACTATGACGTTTATCAATGCATTTTCGATCAATTTTCAATAGCCTATTTCAAAGGCAATCCGGTGGTCCACTGTGCATGTGAGATTCACCAGAATATGCAGAAAGGATGTCCCATGAAAATGTCAAATCGGAGACGTATTTTGAATGAGCTGAAATTAATTTATTCGATATTTGATCAAGAGGTAACTCATACTTTAGGTTTTCTTGATGCATTGGAAGAAAAAGATTGGCAAATGATATCTCAACCATGGGATAGCTTCCTATTTCATGGACTCGCTAAAAACATCAGCGTAGCGGAAATCATTCGACATATCGTCATATTGGAACATTATATCGTTGACTCCATCGGATCACAGGAAAACGGTGCCGTACTATCCTTCAAAGGAGATGAAGCCATATGTGAGCAGATTCAGGCAAAGAAAGATCTTGTCTCCTGTTATAAGGAGGTCCATGAAGAAAATCTAAGAAAAATATCCAATTTCAAGCAAGATGATTTGGACAAAAAATTGATATTTGTTAGTCAACCCTATACTGGAATTGGATTATTATGGATGCTAACCGGGCATCACGCCTTCCATTTGGGTCAATTACGATCGATGACTTTTCCTCGCACCAATTAGTAGTTGTTCACCCAAGACAATATCTAAGATTATTTCACCGATGACCAGGCCTTGAAATCGAATATTACCCTGATGTGAAGCATTGTCTGATCCATCAATTTGAGCATACCTTGTTAAGGAGAGAAGAAGATGACTAGCCAGCAGGAATTACAACAGACCATCAGCGACATGGTGGACAATCATCGAGGTATTCTTGCCATGGATGAGAGTGCGCCTACCATCAAAAAACGTTTTGATGCGATCGGTGTGGCATCCACGGAGGAAAACCGACGCTTCTATCGCTCTCTGCTGTTGGACACTCAAGGTCTGGGTGATTATATCAGCGGTGTAATCCTGTTTGAGGAGACCCTGACCCAAAAGAATGACAATGGAACGCTGTTGCCTGAGGTGGCTTGGGGGCAAAAAATCGTTCCCGGCATCAAGGTCGATAAGGGTAAAGGCCCTCTGACCGGCGCACCGGGAGATGAGATAACCCAAGGTCTCGATGGCCTGGGAGACAGGCTGACGATTTATAAGGAACAGGGGGCACGCTTCGCCAAATGGCGGGAAGTCTACTCCATCACAGCCAGCAATCCGACCGCCCTGGGCCTCCACGCGAATGCGGAGGTACTGGCTCGTTATGCTGCGGTCTGTCAGGAGCTCGGGATCGTACCCATCGTGGAACCCGAGGTGCTGATGGATGGCGATCACGAAATCGACCGCTGCGCCGAAGTGATCGAAGCGGTTCAGCATGCCGTATTCCATGCGTTGCATCTGCATGGCGTCCAGTTTGAGCAGATGATCCTCAAGCCCAGTATGGTGCTTCCCGGTAAGGAGTGTCGTCGCGCTGACCCCCAAGAAATAGCGGAAGCTACCCTGAAGGTACTGAAACGCACGGTTCCTGCAGCAGTCCCTAGCATCAACTTTCTATCCGGCGGCCAAGGTCCGGAAGAGGCCACTGAAAACCTCAACGCCATCAATCAGCTGCGCGGTAATGCGCCCTGGCAGCTGAGCATCTCCTATGGCCGCGCCTTGCAGCAGCCGGCGCTACAGGCCTGGCAGGGCAAGACAGAAAACCGTGAGGCGGCTCAACAGGCGCTGCTAAAGCGTGCACAGCTCAACAGTCTGGCTAGAAGGGGTGAGTATTCAGCGGATATGGAGTGAATAATCTCTCTGATAACAGACCCGTGAAAATCAAAGATATGGTGCTCAATGAATAGAGCATGAGGGAACTATAAACATGATTCTCGGTGTCCTGAAACACGCCCTGATGATCACCAGTTTCGTGTTGATCATGATGCTGTTGATCGAATACATCAACGTACAGACCCGGGGCTCATGGCAGCTGGCACTCAGGAAAAACCGCTTCGGCCAATATATACTGGGGGCATTTCTGGGAGTAGTACCCGGTTGCCTCGGGGCCTTTACCGCTGTATCCCTCTATTCTCATCGCAACCTGAGCTTTGGCGCCCTGGTGGCGGCAATGATCGCCACCAGCGGTGACGAGACCTTCGTCATGTTCTCCATGTTCCCCCTGCAGGCGATATGGATCTCGCTTATCCTGTTTGTTGTCGCAATGGTGGCTGGTTGGCTGGCAGATGCACTGTTTAAAAATCAGGCACGCTTTCTCCAACAGGAGGATCATGAATTGGAGTTGCATGAGGAGGAGGTCTGCCACTGCTTTTCACGTGTCGGCATTCCCACCCAACTCAGGCAAATTACCTTTGCCAGGGCGGCCTTGATCGCCATGTTTGGCGGCTTCCTGTTTCTGCTCGTCACAGGACTGCTGGGTCCCGGGGTCTGGGACTGGAAGAAGATCACCTTTACCCTGGGCGCCGGTTTTGCATTGTTCGTCGTGCTTTCCGTGCCTGACCATTTTCTTGAGCAACACTTGTGGGAACATGTGGTCAAGAAGCACCTGTCAAGAATCTTTCTCTGGACTTTTGGTGCACTGCTGGCAATCCATTATCTGGATGCTTACCTGAATATCAGCGAGTGGATCCAGGACAATCTCTTTCTGGTTTTACTGATCGCCGTATTGGTGGGCATCATTCCGGAATCAGGTCCGCATCTGGTCTTTGTCACGCTGTTTGCACAAGGCAGCATTCCCTTTTCGATCCTGCTGGCCAGTTCCATCGTACAGGATGGTCATGGCACCCTCCCCCTGCTTGCAGTATCCAGTCGTGCCTTTATCTGGCTCAAACTGGTGAATATTGTGTTTGGCCTTTTGTTGGGACTCGTAGGCCTGTATATGTTGTCCTGAGAACTGTACGGATAAATAACGAGGGGTAAATCGTTTGGATTCACTCATTTGGTTGATGGTTATCTGTGTGGCGCTGATCGTTCTGTTCGATTTCAGCAACGGATTTCATGATACAGCCAACATGATCGCCACGGTGATTGCCACCCATGCCATGACCCCGACTCAGGCCATTTTACTCGTCGCTTGTTTTACCTTTCTTGGGCCCTTGATTGCCGGCACCGCCGTTGCGGATACCGTAGGCCAGTTTGTACTCCTTGACGATCTTCCAGCGCAAGGTGGAATCCATATCGTGCTGAGTGGAGTCATTGGCGCTGTGGGCTGGAATCTACTGACCTGGTGGCGGGGTCTACCTTCCTCCTCCTCCCATGCCTTGGTCGGTGGACTGACTGGCGCGGTCTTGATCTCTGCCGGGGCAGATCATGTGGTGTGGGGCTGGCAGGCACTGGTGCAGGAGGGCCACTGGAGCGGATTGACCAAGATCATTGCCGCTCTGTTGCTTTCACCCGTGGCCGGGCTGCTGATCGGCTATCTCTTGCAAAAGCTTGCCGGCCTGCTGCTCCGATGGGCCAGACCCGGCATCAACCGCACACTGCGAAGGCTGCAATGGCTGACAGCGGCCTGGCTCGCCTTTTCACACGGTGCAAATGACGCTCAGAAGAGCATGGGGGTCATCACCCTGGTACTGCTGCTTGGAGGCTCGCTCGAAGAGTTTGTAGTGCCTGATTGGGTCATCTTTCTCTGTGCCTCTGCCATTACTCTCGGCACCGCCTTTGGGGGCTGGCGCATCGTACGCACGGTAGGTTTTGGACTCTACAAACTGCGTCCGCTACATGCCTTAGATGCCCAGCTTGCTTCCGCCCTTGTCATTTCAGTTGCGGCCGCGGTCGGTGGACCGGTCTCCACCACCCATGTGGTGAGTTCATCCATCATGGGCGTAGGCAGTGCCGATCGGCCAAAATCGGTGCGCTGGGGCAAGGCGGCTGAGATCATCTTCACCTGGTTTGTGACACTGCCGGTAGCTGGGTTGCTTGCGGCACTCTTCTATCTCCTGACAGGATAGGTTCAATGGCAAAGAAACATCATCGGCTGGTCCGATTGTTCAAGGGAATCATTCCTCAGACGCCTGATTTTCTTGGTCTGGCGGCGCAACAATGCAGCGCCCTTGAAGAGGCGATACGCACCCTGGTCAGCTATCTCGAGATAAGTGACGATGCGCTGGTCACCCGTATCAATGAACAGGTGCGCAATGGTCATGACTTGCGCCAACGGAACCTGGATCTATTGCACCGTTCATTCATTACCCCAATCGACCGGGAGGACATCTATACCATTATCGTACGCATCGACCATATCTTCGATTATGTAAAAACCGCCGCGCGGGAACTCGACCTGCTGGAGGTCAGGCCGGATGAATCGATGCAGGCGATGGCGAAACAGCTGCTGGACGGCGTGAGCGCCCTGCACCGTGGATTCATTGTGTTTAAGTCAGACCCACCAAAAGCGGAACTCGAGGCGGTCATGCCCCGAATTGTGGAACGTCATATCGAAAAGCTCTATCGCCGTGCCCTGGCAGACATGTTTCAGGGCGAGGCCTACCAGGCATTGAAAAACGAAGCATCAGAGCCGAGCGTATTGGAATGTCTGGATTTTGTTATCTGCCAGATCAAAAAGCGGGAGGTCTATCGGCATCTCTCGAACACCGCAGACCGCTTGGCGCATGCGGGAGAGATACTCCACGACATCTCTGTCAAATATGGCTGACGAACTTTCACGTGGACAGAATGTCGATAGAGTCACTTGAGTCTATCCTGCTCGAGTTAGAAGTGATCGATTACCAATTCATTTCAGGAGTATCCAAGATGAAACGCACAACGCTTGCCATTGCACTGGCAGCCATCCTGGCCATACCATTTTCAATTCCACTGTTTGCCGACGAGACGCCCGCAACGGACACTCAGCTACAGGCCAATCCCATGGGTGGTTATCTGGGCGTATCAATCGAGCACCTGCCCCACGCCATGCGCGCCCAACTCAGCGATGTCATTCCTCGGGATCAGGGCCTGCTGGTGATTGACGTCATGCAAGGTTCACCGGCCGATAAGACAGGCCTGCAGCCTTTCGATATCCTGCTCACTTATAACGACCAGAAGCTCTACTCGCCCGAGCAGTTGACCCGTCTGGTCCGTTCTGACACCGCTACACAGCCGGTGACCCTGCAGATCGTTCGAGGCGGAAAAATCAGCTCTCTAGAAGCCAGCATTACTCAGCAACCAATCAGTTCCAGATCATTTCCTCCCAGAGCCTGGCAGTCACCCATGCTACAGCGGGGACACCATCCTCATCATCCGAAAATGCCGCATGAGTCCCCATCGGAAAACTGGGAATCCTTCGATTCCCTGACCCTGGATAAGCAGGAGGATGGAAGCTACAAGGCGGTCATCGAATACCTGGATAAGGGTGGCGAAAAAAAGAAACTGGAGTTCGCAGGCACCCGGGATCAGATCCGTCAGCAAATCCTGCAACAGAAAGACATGCCGGATATAGAACGCAAACAACTGCTCGATAGCTTGACTTCGCGGGACGACCTGTTGATGCCTGCCTTTCCATTCAATCAGGGATTCTATCTGCCCCGCTGGTTCAACTGGAACCCGGATTTCTGAGTAACGGCTGATACATAGCAGCAATCCTCATCTGCCGATTCAGAGATAGGGATTGCTATGGAGGCGTACTATTCACCCTTAAACCTAGAAAGAGCAGATGACCTCATCCAAACCCATGACCGTTACTGCCGCTGCCGCTCTGGGAATAGGTTCAATGATCGGCGCCGGTATCTTTGCACTGATGGGCCAGGCCGGCGCCATCGCGGGAAGCGCTACCTATATCTCCTTCATTCTGGCGGGCATTGTGGCTATGTTAAGCGGATATTCCATGGCCAGACTCGGTGCCCGATACCCGACCGCAGGGGGCATTGTAGAATACCTGGTGCAGAGTTTTGGCATCGGTTTGTTCTCAGGCGCGTTGAGTATTCTGCTCTATCTCTCGGCCTTGGTCGCCCTGGCTTTGGTGGCCAAGACATTCGGTAGCTATGCAGTGGCGCTGATGCATATCAAAAGCAGCCCACGATGGGTCAATGGCCTGGCCGATTTTATCATCATTGCCTTTGTGCTGATCAACCTGGAAGGCGCTAAGAGCGTGGCCAGATCAGAAAAGCTGATCGTTGGCCTCAAAGTGCTGGTGTTGATCGGCTTTGCGGTGGTGGGTCTGGTCTATGCCCGTCCTGCCCTACTCTCACCCAACCTTTACCCAGATGCCCGAATGATCCTGTTCAGCCTTTCCGTGACGTTTTTTGCGTATGAGGGATTTCGGGTGATCACCAACACGGCGGAAGATATGCCAGAGCCGGAAAAGACCCTGCCTCGGGCCATGTTTCTTGCCATATCTCTGGTCATGGTGATCTATATTGCCGTTGCCTTGGCTGTGTTTGGCAATCTCTCCAGCGATGCCGTGATAGCCGCTAAGGATTATGCCCTGGCCGAGGCCGCCAAACCGGTATTTGGAGCGGCGGGTTTCATCATCATCTCCATTGCAGCCCTGGTTTCTACCGCTTCCTCCATCAACGCCAACCTCTATGCGGTAACCAATGTCACTTACCAACTGGCAAAGGATGGCGAACTCCCCAATGCCTTCGGCCAGCCTGTCGCACATTCCAGAGAAGGGTTGCTCATCAGTGGTGTTTTGATCATTCTGCTGATTAATTTTCTCAACCTTTCTGAAATCGCCACGGTGGGCGCCATAACGATCCTGATCGTGCATTTTTTCGTCCATCTTGGCCATATGAAGCTGAGAAGTGAAACACGGGCGGCCGTCCCTCTGGTGATCTTGGCGGCATTGGCGACCCTATTCGCATTAGGATTTGCCCTCTATTATGCCTTGCAGGCTTCTCCGCATATCCTTTGGATGGTATCGGCGGCCATACTGATTGCTTTTCTGTCAGAATTTATTCTCTACCGATTGACGGCCAGGCGCATCGGGACACGGGCCTCATAAATATCATCGGACATTCATAGGATAAGAACAACTTCTCCACAGGCGATAAAAAGCCGGATATCGAGATCAACAAAAGCAGCCGCCCAAAATTCTGACAGAATCCGAAAAAGTCTCTCTATGGCCGATTTACGAAACTCCTATTCCCTGCTGCCGCCAGTGGTGAAATGGCTGCTGATCGCCAACGTCCTGCTGTTCCTGCTGGAACTGTCGATAGGTGACCAGCTAATCCTCTGGTTCGGGCTCTGGCCGTTAGAGTCATCCAGGCTCTCGCTGTTTGTACCAGAAGCGCCCCAATTTCACCTTTGGCAATTGGTCAGTTACGCCTTTTTGCACGGTGGAACCTTACACCTGCTGATGAATATGTACGTTCTGTGGCTGTTTGGGGCGCGTCTGGAGAATGCCTGGGGTTCCAAGGCCTTCACACTGTACTATTTCGTCAGTGTGATTGGTGCAGGGCTGCTGCAGCTGTTAGTGACCTCCATGACAGGCGGAATATATCCCACCATCGGTGCATCCGGTGGTGACTTTGGGCTTCTACTCGCCTTCGGCATGACCTTCCCCAATGAGATCCTGATATTGATTTTCCCTCCCGTTGCCTTGAAGGCAAAATGGTTCGTACTGATCTTAGGTGCAATCGAACTCTGGGCAGGCGTTACCGGCAGCGAGGCCGGGGTGGCTCACTTCGCTCACCTGGGCGGTATGCTGTTTGGGTTCCTCTTACTGCTCTATTGGCGGGATCATCCGCCAACGCAGCGCTATTAGTGTGCCCGATGAAAACCGGTGCCCTTGCACTTTGGACAGGGAGGGATATGGCTGACCTTGTGGAAGTGAAGCTTCTCCCCGCAGTTATCGCAGACCAGAGTTCCAGGTCCGGTGTGCTCACCGGTGCGGTATCCTCTGGCCTCGGCCTGTTCCTTCAACTCGAGCAGATCGACTGTGGTCTGGTCCGCCGCCTGCACCAAAAGCTCCATCAACCGGTCCTCAATCAATTCGATATCGAAACCGAACCAGGTGGCAAAGTCCTCACCCGTTTCTTCCACATAAGCGGCGGCATCCAGCAGGTCCCGCTTGAGGTATTCGGCAACACGCTCCACCTCTTCCTTGCTCAGTTCTCCCGCTTCTGAAAGTCTTTGCCTCGCCTCATCGATCAGTTTATGCAGTGCCGGACCGGATTTATTTTCCAGCTTGCGGGTGTCAATAATCGCAGTTTCCAATAACCGTTCATAGGCCTCCCCAACGGCATCGATCGGGTCTTTCGGTGGCTGTAGATCTTTCATATCATTGGGTACTTTAAGTCGTGTGAATGAGCATCAGTCTGCACGTCTCAAAGCCGATTGACATTGATATGACTCAATAGCCCAATAAATCGCCAGTTAAAAACAGAGCCAGAGATCATATCACTTCAAAATAGCTGAACTGCATTCAGATTTTCATGCCAGTCTTTTAGGATGATTATTTTTCATGCTTCTATATACCCGCGCGTACCGCCAGGACATCACATGAGGCGGTATGCAACACGCCATCCGCAGTGGAGCCCAACAGGGCGCTGACACCATGACGGCCATGGCTGGCTACTACAATCAGGTCCATCTGTTGCTCTTTTGCAAAGCGTACAATCTCGTACTTGGCTGAACGCTCACTGACCAAGACCTGCTGAGCGGCCTCGGCCTCACCCAGATGTTGAGCCTGCTCGGCAAGCCCTTCTCGTGCATGTCTCATCCGATACTCTGCAGGATCGATATCCTCCGGAGCTATCTGCTCATTCGATCGATCTTCCGGAAAAAACTCAATCACATGTAGCAAAGTGAGTTGCGCGCCAGTGCTACGGGCCAGAACCATTGCCCGATCAACTGCGGCCTCACTGTAAGGTGAAAAATCGATTGCGCATAGCCGGTTACAGAGTTAGATCAACCGTCGATCTCGCTACATCAACCATTTTCCAAAAACTCACTCAGCATTTGATATTGTGCATCCATTTCCTTTTTCAACGATTCCTCTGCATTCATGAACTTGGGGTACTCATCTTCATGTAGGATGCTGGAGCAAATCCGCGCCATGCGGCAATAACCCGCCACCTTTTCAGCCAAGTGGTGGGTGGGGGATTTTTCATAAGTTGGCGCTATACAGACCATGCAGGCCTCCGCAACAAAATGCGCAGCTTGTTTCTTGTAATCCAGCTCTGACAGGTCGGAATGGGGGTGGGTCGCGACGTAAACGGAGTGTACCGCCCGATAGGCATTTTCCAGCTCTTCTGCCGTGACATCACTTTTTTCAGCGATAGCCTGTGCATGTTGGGTGCAGCTTCCGTCTGTCAGGTCCAATACATTCGCGATGAACCTGGCGCCAACCTGTCGCTGCTGAGCCAATGAAAGGGAACACAAGGTTTTCATGAAGGCTATCGTTTCGACCATGACAAAATCCTCCTGGATCCTTACGCCCGCGCCGTCCATTTCCCTCCACATTTCCTGCGTCAGGCAGCGATAGGGCCTGGCCCCAACCAAGGAAAGGCCCCGCTGGGGATCATTCACGATAATCATGTGGCATATGATTGGTGTGGCGATCAAAGACTACGGCATACCCATGATACCGTCATTTATGAACTACATGTAAAGGGATTTACAGGGCGAGAAAACGCAGGGGTGGATAGCGACAAACGTGGCACTTTCGCGGGTCTGATGCAAAAGATCCCCTATTTGCAGGAACTAGGTGTCACGGCCGTTGAACTGATGCCGGTTTTTCAGTTTGATCCTCAATCCAATGACTATTGGGGCTACATGCCATTGAGTTTTTTTGCCCTGCACCACCTCTACGGTAGTGATCATGAGCATGACGCATTACTCAATGAATTTCGTGATATGGTCAAGGCCTTGCACCAGGCAGACATCGAGGTGATCCTGGATGTGGTCTACAACCATACTGGCGAAGGCAACGAATACGGTCCTACGTACAGTTTTCGCGGCATTGATAACTCGACATATTACTTACTCACTGATGACAGATGTCACTACCGCAATGACGCAGGTACCGGAAATGTGCTCCACACTGCCAACCGTTATGTCCGTGGAATGATTCTCGACAGCCTGCGATATTGGGTCAATGAGATGCATGTCGATGGATTTCGCTTCGACCTTGCTTCCGTCTTTACCCGTCGCAGCGATGGGTCCATCGACCTGCAAGACGCCCCCATAATCTCCGCCATTCGGTCAGATCCCGACCTCGCCGATACACGTCTCTTCGCCGAGGCTTGGGATATCTCCAGCTATCAATCAGGCCGCGCTTTCCCGGGCATTTCCTGGTTGCAGTGGAACGGTCAACTTCGTGATCATATTCGATCGTTTGTCAAAGGCGATTCCGGGGGAGTAGATAATTTAATGCGCCGACTCTATGGCAGCGATGATCTATTTCCTGATTCTTTGATGGATGCCTATCACGCCTTTCAAAGCGTAAACTTCGTGACGGCACACGACGGCTTCTGTTTATACGACCTGGTCTCCTACAACCGGAAACATAACGAAGCCAATGGTCATGACAACACCGATGGCACAGACTATAACCTTTCGCGGAACTGCGGTTGGGAAGGTGATGATCGTGTACCAGACGAAGTACTGGCGCTTCGCAAACGCCAGATAAAGAATTTCTGCTGTTTACTCATGATCAGTAACGGCACCCCCATGTTCTGCGCCGGGGATGAGTTCATGAATACACAGGGTGGTAACAACAATCCCTACAATCAGGACAACGACACGACTTGGCTAAACTGGGACCTATCACAGAAAAATCAGGATATCTTCCGTTTCTTCAAATACATGATCGCCTTTCGCAAGGCCCACCCTTCCCTCTGTCGCAGCCGCTTTTGGCGCAATGATGTCAGTTGGTACGGTGCCGGCCCCGATGTAGACCGATCGTACCACTCTCACAGCTTGGCATTCTGTCTTCACGGCGCCTCACAGGGCGATCGGGATATTTATGTGATGATCAATGCCTACTGGCAGGATCAGGAGTTCACGATTCAAGAAGGTGCTTTTAAAGAGTGGCATCGCGTAGTAGATACAAACCTGGAAAGCCCCAATGATATTCTTGACCCGAGACAGGAAGAACCTTTGCAAAGTCGAACTTACACACTAAAAGCCCATTCGGTGGTTATCCTGATCCATTCCTGAAGCATGCCCCCAGTCCTTAGTACCGTATTCAAGTTCTTTGAAATGTTACCGTACCCGACCACCACTGGATCAGATTGTTTTCCGCCGGTATGCGGGCCTCCGGATGGTACGCCAGGATGCGTGGTGTAAACTCGGTGTAAGGGCGAGGCGTACTCAATCGACATCGGTAAAGATATCCGTTCAAGGTGCCCGGGATGCTGGTTTGGCGCTGCATGATCTCGCAGACAGGTGCCTCCTCCCCATCCAGGGGGTCTGCGTAGACCTGGAGCTGAACCCAGTCGGGGGAGATCTCCCCCAAATAGATCTGTATTTCAAATGTCCAGCCATCCTTTTCTTTGGACACAAGCAGATTTCCCCAATGCACCTCGTGCCAATGCTGTCTTACTTGTGCATCCCAGTGACAAAGTCCTTTCGCGGCTTCGGCTCCATGGGCCGACCGATGTCGGAAGGCGGCGGCTGCGGGAAGGTACAGTTTCTCGACATATTCGCGCACCATGCGATTGGTGCTGAAGCGCGGCGCGAGACGGGCCATACTGGCACGTATACGGGCGACCCAGGCACGGGGTATACCGGCCGTGTCTCGATCATAGAACATCGGGACAACCTCGTCCTCCAGAAGACCATAGAGTTGTTCGGCTTCCACCCTATCCCATTCCGGTTCAGAGTGCTCCTTGCCGTCGCCCAACGACCAGCCAACTTCCGGCGTATAAGCCTCGGCCCACCAACCGTCCAACTCGGACAGGTTAAGCCCTCCGTTGACCAATACCTTCATACCGCTGGTGCCGCAAGCCTCCCAGGGTCGACGCGGCGTGTTGATCCACACATCTACCCCCTGTACCAGCTCTTGGGCCAAGGAGATATCGTAATCCTCCAGAAACACTGCATGAGCGCGGACCCCTGTTTGCTGCACAAACTGCGCCCACTCCTGCACAAGGCGTTTCCCCTGCTCATCCTGGGGATGTGCCTTACCGGCGATGATGATCTGCACCGGTCGATCGGGGTTGGTCAGCAATCGAATGAAGCGTTGCGGGTCGCGCAATAACAGGTTGGGGCGTTTGTATTCGGTGAAGCGCCGCGCGAATCCCAAAGTAAGCACGTTCGGGTCCAGGACCCGGTCTGCCTGGGCAACCGTTACTGGATCGACGCCTCGCTGACCCAGTTGTCTAGCGAGCCGTTTGCGCGCATGCTGTATCAGATCTTCCCGTTCCTGACTGCGGAACGTCCACAACGCCTCATCACTCTGGCCTTCAACAGCGCTGTTGAGGGCTTCCTCTGTGCCGAGCCAACGCCCCTTGCCACAGGCCTTGGTCCAGATTTCATCCGCCCAGGGGGAATCCCAGCTCGGCACATGAACGCCGTTGGTAATATGGGTCACGGGTACCTCCTGTTGCGGCCAGTGAGGGTAAAGGCCCTGGAAGATCCGGCGGCTGACCTTGCCGTGTAATCGGCTTACACCATTGATCGCCCCGCAGGTCCGCGCCGCCAGATAGGCCATGTTGAACGATTCATTGGGCTTGGCTGGATTCTTAGATCCCAGGGCGGCTAGCTCATCAGGTGTCACACCCAGGCGTTGCGCATACTCCTGGCCGTACTTCTCGACCAATGCCCGCTCGAAGGTGTCAAAACCCGCGGCAACCGGCGTGTGGGTCGTAAACAGGTTCCCTACCCGCGTGGCCCACAGCGCTTCCCAGAAGTTGACATCATGCTGCTCCATGAAACGACGGGCCCGCTCCAGGGTGACAAACGCTGCATGCCCTTCATTGAGGTGACATACGTCGATTTCCATACCCAGGGCCTCGAGCGCTCGCCAGCCGCCGATTCCCAAGGCGATCTCCTGGACGAGACGCATCTCCTGTCCGCCACCGTAGAGTTTACCGGTAATACCGCGATCGGCGGGGCTGTTTAGTGGATCATTACTGTCCAATAAATATAAGGTGACACGGCCGATACGTGCCTGCCAGACCCGGAAGCGTACTGATCTGCCAGGAAATGCAGTAACGACGTGCAACCAGGCACCGGATGGGGCTTGCACCGGCCGAATCGGCAAACCGGTTGAGTCGCTGAAGGGATAGATCTCCTGTTGCCATCCGCTGGCATCCAACATTTGCCGAAAGTAACCCTCCTGATACAGCAGACCGACACCCACTACCGGTACGTTGAGATCACTCGCCGCCTTGAGATGATCACCCGCAAGCATCCCGAGACCCCCCGCATACAGCGGCAGCGCCTCACCCAGGCCGTATTCCATACTGAAGTAGGCGATGGTTTTCAGCCCTGCATCACTGTGTGTCTCGTCATACCACCCCGCAGAATTGCAGTAGTCCTTATGCGCCGCCGCGAGGCGCTCGAGTCGTTTCTTGAATCTCCGGTCTTTGTCCAACTCTTCCAAACGTTCCCGTGTGAGGTTTTGCAGCACGACATGGGGATTCTCTGTCTGTTCCCAGGCTTGCGGATCGATTATTTTCCAAACACTGTCGCCGGCATGACTCCAGGTCCAGCGCAAATCGATCACCATATTGGCAACCGCGTCTGCCAAGGGTTGTAGGCCGGCAGGCAGTTCTTCGATTAGATAACGTGGAATATTCATGATTTATTACCCCCCTGCTACGCGAGATTGAGTGAACAGATCCCTGGTTCGAGGTCTTTATCTTTTTCAACAATGACTTGAAGGCCTGCAAGTGGCTGATGCCACTGCCCCGTTCCAACTGATATGATACTTCAACGATGACAAAACAAAGGTTCGATGTAAAAGACCTCATCTTGGCCGAGCAAGGGAGTTCCTGCATTACATGGGCTTTACAGGAGATGCCAGTAGTACAGGGTCTCATGGACCGCTTCGAACGGGAGCAACCACTGCAGAATATCCGGATCAGCGGCTGTCTCCATATCACCGCCGAAACGGCCAACCTGGCCCGGGTATTGAAAGCGGCCGGTGCCGACTTGGTGCTCTGCGCCTGCAATCCGCTGAGCACTCAGGATGATGTGGCTGCCGCACTGATCTCGCACCTTGTAATCAATGGCTTTTGCTTAACTTACCGGCATTGCGGACAGACCTGCGTTGCCCCGGATTATGTGCTGGTCCATGAGAAAATCGTGGACAGCTTCATACAACATCTCAAAGCCGCGGTGGCGGAGTTTCATGGAGCCGGTCCCAAGGCCAGTACGGACTATCCGAGGATCGTCAATGAACCGCATTTCGAGCGGCTTACATAGAGGAAAACTATGTCTAAATGGAAGAAACTCACATTGGCTGTCGCTCTTTTCGTGGTTAGCGCCTTCGCGTTTCTCACCTGGTACAAGTTTCACTATTCGATGGATGTAGTGGAGCCCTTCCAGGTCACTGTGCCGGACCCGGAGCATCAACTACTCATCGCCACCCAGGGCAGTGACTTCAAGAATGCCGTCGTAGCAGGCTTAATCGATGCGTTGAAAGAGAGGCCTGTTTCCATCAGTGTCATCGACGTCTCCGGGTTGTCCTCGGTTAATGTGGAGGTGTGGAGTGCGGTGGTTATTCTACATACCTGGGAAAGCTGGGAACCGCAAGTAGACGCCAGGCAATTCCTCGAGCGCCAGTCGGATCTCAGCAAGGTCGTCGTCTTGTCGACATCCGGTGATGGTGATTTCAAAATGGATGGGATCGATGCGATCAGCACAGCTTCAAAAATGTCGGAGGTGCCTTCACGTGTGGTTGACGTAGTACGCCTTATCGATGTGGTACTAGACAAGGCAACAGGACAATGAAGAACCTGTGTGCAAAGTGATCATTGCCGTCGCAGCACTTGATTATCAACACATCGGTCCATAATTTTTCAGGGTAACAGTAATGAATCTATCGGGAAAGACCGCCTTGCTGACCGGCGCTACCGCCGGTATCGGCCACGAGACCTTGAAGGCATTGACAGCGAAAGGTTGCGCGATGATCGTCCTGGGCCGCGAATCTGAGCGGCTGGTGGCACTGGAAAACCAACCGGGCATCAAAACGGTATATCGCTGCGACCTTGAAAATCTCAACGAAGTGGAAACGGTGGTTCGGAAAATCGCGGAGGCTCACCCGGACATAGACGTGCTCATCAACAACGCTGGAATACAACAAGAGATGTTGTTTGACGACCTGAGTTCCACCAATACCGCCATCGCGACGGAAGTGGCCGTGAATTTCATTGCTCCCTTGTACTTGATCCGCGGCTTGTTACCAAACCTGCGCGCACGGCCACAAGCCGCCATCGTCAATGTGACCTCCAGTCTTGCATTGGTGCCGAAGACAAAGTCGGCCGTCTACTGTGGCACGAAAGGCGGGCTGCGGATATTCTCCAAATCCTTGAGAAATCAGCTTGCGGATACCAACGTGACCGTCTGTGAGATTCTCCCGTTCCTTGTAGACACCGCCATGACGGAGGGACGCGGCAGCGACAAGATCAAGATCGCGCCTTCTGTTGTAGCCGACAGTATCGTTAACGCACTGGAGCGGGACAGCGAAGAAGTCTACGTTGACAAGGCAAAACTGCTGTACTGGCTAGACCGCATCTTGCCGGGACTGGCCGGAAGGGTCATGAAGAGAGCTGGTTGAGTGATTCCTAAACAACCGAACCGACCTATCGATAGAGAGCCAAGTATAGAATCGTTTAACTGGAATGGTCTATAACACCCAAGAAGATTACAACATTAATAAATCCACTTATGCGTTCGCCATTCTCTTTCCTCTACCTTCTTCTATTTCTGTTCTCACTGGTTATATTGGCCGCAGTGATTCAGATTGGCATCATAGCCATATCATTCGAAAAGTTGGGGCTACCCCCAAGCTTTGCTTTTCTCCTGTTATTAGCCTCACTTTTCGGTAGCGGAATCAATATCCCGCTTTACTCTATTCCTGCAAAACCCCCTCCTGCGAATTTCGAACCCTTCAGTTCTGGACTTCTCCGCTGTATTCCTGTGCAGTTCTCGGGTCGAACCGTAATTGCGATCAATGTGGGTGGTTGCCTTATCCCGGTTATATTTTCGGCCTATCTGCTGATCCACAGCCCATTGACCTTCATCCAGGTTGCTATAGCACTTGTCATGGTTGTGGCCATCAGTTACTGGATGAGTCGTCCGATACCCGGTGTCGGCATCGGCATGCCGATATTTATCGCACCTGTTACAGCCGCTTTGACTGCGATTGTTATCGGTGGCCCGGAAAGTGCTCCCCTTGCCTACATCGCGGGAACATTGGGTGTACTGATCGGTGCCGACATCCTGCGGCTGCGTGATATTCAACAGATGGGAGTACCGGTTGCTTCTATAGGGGGGGCTGGCACATTTGACGGCATCTTTTTGACTGGAGTAGTCGCTGTTTTACTGGCGTAAAAAGCAGCAATTCAGCTTCACATGTCGAGACATTATACAGCTGTAAAGAAATCATTTTTAATCTGTTATCGCTGCAAAGCGTTAAACCTAGATTCTGCAGTTGAGTACTCCATTCTACTTTTAACGAGTGTATTTCAGCTTGTCGACAGGCACGATTTCAATACCAGCATCGGCCCACTGTTCTCTTTCAACTCTCTGTCTGAGTAATGCTCTTACGGAAACGCGCCAGCGCGGCGATAAAGAACACTGCACCGATCGCGATGATGGCGAGAAACTGTGGCCATACCACATCGAAGCCGGCGCCCCGGTATAAAATCGCCTGGGCAAAACTGACAAAATGCGTGGTGGGCGCGGCCAACATAATGTTCTGCACGATCTCCGGCATGCTCTCCCGCGGGGTGATGCCGCCGGAAAGCATCTGCAGCGGCAGGATGATGAGGATCATCAGCAAACCCAGCTGTGGCATGTTGCGCGATACCGTACCCATGAAGATGCCCATGGAGGTGGTGGCGAACAGGTGCAACAGGGCGCCGAACATGAACAAGGGAATCGAGCCGGCAATGGGCACGCTCAGCAAGCCCTGCACCACGAAGTACAGGGAAAGCCCAGCAGCCAGCAGCACCACCAGCCCCATGGACCAGACCTTGGCCAGCATGATTTCCGCCGCACCGAGCGGCATCACCAGCAAGTGCTCGAGGGTGCCGTGCTCGCGCTCACGCAGCAGCGCCGCGCCGGTCAGGATGATGGACAGCAGGGTGATGTTGTTGATGATCTCCATCACACTGCCGAACCAGGCGCTGGTCAGGTTGGGATTGAATTTCACCCGCGTGGCGAGTTCGATGGGCAACGCGGTAGCTGTGCGAGAACCCTGTACAAATTCAGTGAGTTCGCCATAGATGATGTTTTGAATATAACTGGCGCCGATGAAGGCCTGGGTCATGCGGGTGGCGTCGATGTTGACCTGAATCTCCGGCTGCCTGCCCGCCAGCAGGTCGCGCTCAAAATCCGGCGGGATATCTAATATAAAAGTGTAACTACCCGTATCCAGACCCGGGTCTATCTCGTTAACCGTGATTAACTCCGGCGCCTTGAAATAGGGCCCGTAGAAGGCATCGATGATGCGTTTTGACAACCCCGACCGATCTTCATCGACAAAGGCGATGGGGGCGTTGTGCAGTTCTTGGGAGGTAGCGGTTGCCACCGCATAAATACCGCCACTGAATGCCCAGATGATAACGATGAGCAGCACCTTGTCATGCCACAGGCTGCGCAGTTCCTTGATACCCAGACGATAGATGTTCAGCAGGTGCTTCATGATTACTGCTCCTGCTTGTTCAGAAAGATCACACTGAACAGGGTTAACACAGGCACGAAGGCAAGCAGGATGAGGATATCCATAGTGAGATCTTTGAATTCCAGCGCCTTGGTAAAGATGCCACGGCTGATATTCAGAAAGTAAGTGGCGGGGAACAGGGTCCCGATCACGGCCCCTGGGCCTTCGAGCGAGGATACCGGACTGGTCAGGCCACAAAAGCTGACGGTCGCCAGCAGGGTCACAATCGCGGTGGCGGCGAGTGCGGCGATCTGCGTCTTGGTGAACGACGACATCAGCAGGCCTATTCCGGTGGTGGCGGTGACAAAGATCAGTGCCGCGAGGCTCAGGGTCAGCAAGCTCCCTTTGAGGGGCACGTCAAACACATAGACCGCCAGCGCAGTGAGGCCAAAAAAACTGATCATGCTGACGCCGATATAGGGGAGTTGTTTACCGATCAGAAACTCCAGGCGGGTCACCGGGGTGGCATACAGATTGGTGATCGAGCCCAGTTCCTTTTCGCGCACCACGCCCAGGGCCATCAGGATCGCCGGAATAAACACCAGCAGCAGCGGCATGACCGCCGGCACCATGGCGTAAAGACTCTTGAAGTCCTGGTTGTAGCGATAGCGCAGTTCGAGATCGGCCACCGTCAGTACCGGTGCCTCTCCCAGGGTGCGCCGCGCCAGCTGGCCGAGATAAGCGTAGTTCATGCCTTCGACATAACCGCGTACGGTCTCGGCGCGAAACGGCATGGCGCCATCCACCCAGACGCCGACCTGCGCCATACGCCCGCGCTTGAGGTCCTTGCCGAACTCGGGTGGAATCTCCAACGCGAGGCTCAGCTCGCCACTGGCCATGCGTTGATCGAGTTCCGCCGGACTGCTGATGGGCGGCTGTTCGATGAAATAGCGCGAACCGGACATATTCTCGATATAGTCGCGGCTCTCGGGCGTCTGATCCCGGTCCAGCACCGCAAACTTGAGGTCTTCAATATCCAGGTTGATACCGTAACCCATGATGAACATCAGAATCACCGAGCCCAGCAGCGCAAAGGTAAGGCGTATGGGATCTCGAATGATTTCCAATAATTCCCGGTGCGCATAAGCGAACAGACGCAATGGGCTGAAGGCGCCGCTGCGCCGGCGTTTGGACGGTGTCGATGGGCTCGCGCGGGGTTTGTTGCCTCGCCGTCTTCTGTCTCTCCGGTCGCCTCTTCCAGATAGTCGATGAAGGTTTCTTCCAGGGTGGCCTTACCCCGTTTTTCTACCAATGCGCTGGGTGGGTCGCTGGCCAGGACTTTACCGGCGTGCATCAGCGAGATGCGATCGCAACGTTCGCCCTCATTCATAAAATGGGTGGAGACAAAGATGGTGACGCCGTCGTTGCGGGACAGATCGATCAGCAATTCCCAGAAACCGTCCCGTGCCACCGGATCCACACCGGAGGTGGGTTCATCCAGGATCAGCATCTCGGGTTGGTGGATCACCGCCACGGCCAGGGACAGGCGTTGGCGAATGCCCAGGGGCAGCCGTTCAGCGAGATCGTCCGCATAGTCGCGTGAGATCAAAGCGCTCGATCATCGCCTTGACGCGTGCAGGTATCTGTTCTGCAGGCAGATGAAATAACTGCGCGTGCAATACCAGGTTCTGGCGCACCGTGAGTTCGGCGTAGAGGGAAAAGGCCTGGGTCATGAAACCGACCCGCTCGCGGGTTGCCAGATCATGCGCCTTGGCGCGCTGTCCAAACAGCCAGGCCTGGCCCTCGCTGGGCGGCAACAGGCCGGTGAGCATTTTCATGGTGGTGGTCTTACCGCAGCCGTTGGAGCCGAGAAAACCGAAGATTTCACCCCGCTCGATCTCGAAACTGACCTTGTCTACTGCGGTGAAATCACCGAAACGCATGGTCAGCCCTTCAGCCTTGATCGCGGGCGGGCCTTCATCACGGGACACCCGAGGCGGCACTACCAGGGTCTTATGGCCCCGGCGCTTCTGTTCCGGCAGCAGCTCGATAAAGGCGGCGTCGAGATTGTCGGTGCCGGTGCGTTGCAATAATTCCTGGGGACTGCCGGTGGCCAGCACCCGGCCTGCATCCATCGCCACCAGCCAGTCGAAACCTTCCGCCTCTTCCATATAGGCGGTGGCGACCATCACGCTCATGCCTGTGCGGCGGGCACGGATGCGATCGATCAAGCGCCAGAACTGACGCCGGGAAAGTGGATCGACGCCCGTGGTGGGTTCATCCAGGATCAACAGATCCGGGTCATGGATCAGGGCGCAGCAAAGCCCCAGCTTCTGTTTCATGCCGCCGGAGAGCTTGCCCGCCGGTCGATCACGAAAGGGGGCCAGGCCGGTGCTTTCCAGTAACTCGGTGATGCGCCGTTCGCGTTCCTCCCGCTGCTGGCCGAACAGCCGGGCAAAGAAATCCACGTTCTCGAATACCGACAGGGTCATATAGAGGTTCTTGCCCAGACCCTGGGGCATGTAGGCGATGCGCGAACAGACCTGGGTGCGATGGCGGGAACTGCCCATATCGCCATCCAGCACCTGTACGCTGCCGGTCTGGATCTTGCGCACCCCGGCAATCAACGCCAGCAGGCTGGATTTTCCAACCCCATCCGGACCGATGAAACCCGCCATGCAACCGGCTGGAACCTCCAGGCTGACATCATCGACGGCAAGGGTATTGGCGTATTGGTGCGTAAGCCCGGCGATATGCGCGATGCGAGTCATGGTGTTATTGATCTTCCCTTAAGGGCGCAGCTTTTCTGGATCGACCTGCAACTCTGGCGGCCACTCGGCATTCGCATCGAGACGCACCCAGCCGACGCCCGGCAGGCCGGTCTTTACCTTTTCAATATGCGCTTTGAGCAGCTCCGGATCGATTTTCAGCTTGACGCGAAACATCAGCTTCTCGCGCTCGGTGCGGGTTTCCACTGCCTTGGGTGTGAACTGAGCCTCCGGCGCGACAAAGGAGACCTTGGCCGGGATCACGACATCCGGTATGGCATCAAGCAGGATGTGCGCCTCCGAGCCCAGATTCACCCGGCCCACCTGGGTCGTGGGCAGATAGATGGTCATGTAGACATCGGTCAGCTCCAACAAGGTCAATACCTTTCCCCCTGCGCCCAGCACCTCACCCGGCTCGGCGAGACGATACAGCACCCTGCCATTGACCATGGCTTTGAGGATGCTGTCATCGATATCGGCCTTGATCCGCTCGGTCCTGGCAATCGCCGCTTCAATGGCGGACCCGGCTTCCTGCACCTGCACACGGGCTGCCTTGAGCGCCGCATCCGCAGACTGCTTTGTGGTCAGATCCTGATCGGCCTTTTCCTGGGAGACGAGCGCCCGTTTCACCAGATCCTGGGAGCGCTTGAGCTCCTTGGCGGCAAAGCGACTCTCGCTCTCGCGCTGGGTGACCAACGCCTCGGCGTGGGCCTTGCTCTGCTGTGCCTGTTTCAGCTGTGCATCCGCCTCCCGTAGCTGGGCTTCAAGCTGACTGGTATCCATACGCGCCAGGGTCTGGCCCGCCTCCACCCAATCCCCTTCCCGGGCAAACAGCTCAACAAGCCGTCCGGGCAATTTGCTGGCGATATCCACCTCCGTCGCCTCGATGCGCCCGTTGCCGGAGGCGAAGCCTTCAGTAAGATCGGATTGCTGAAAATACTGCATCAGCCACCAGCCACCTGCGATGGCAGCGATCAACAGGATGAATATAGCGATCCGTTGCATTGAGTGGCTTGTTGCCATTATTTTTCTCCCCCGAAGGAATAGTCCTGAATGCTGTCTATTACCACACGCAGTCCCATTCTAACCCCAAAACCCCTTGAAATGTTTATGTCGGTACGCAAGGCGCGCATAGACTTCGCTTTATGGGATAAGGAACTCAATGCCCTGTAGTGCAGAATGGTGTCGGGGCCGTTTTCGCTGATGCCGGCTTTTATAAAGCGTATCAACATTGGTGGTGTGGAACTCCTAGTGCCCTTATCACCCCGGGAAAAGCACTATAATCCTATAAGTGAAGTTTAAATATGGAGTAAGGTAATGAGTATCCTGCAGCAGGGAATGTTGCTTTTTATCTTGTCATGTTTCGCGCTTACTGCACATTCGCAGCCCTTCTACGGATACAATGCGTATCAGAGCTTCCTTAGCTTCCAGCACTCCACCTCTTCATTTGGCATGCAGATTGATCGCGGAATCGATCAGGGGGGTTACATCCTGAGAATCCGCCTCATGGGGATCGACCCGAACAAGGTTCAGATCGCCCCCTGGGGCCGTCATCTGCTCATACGCACAGCAGACCAGGAACAGACAACCTACGGCAACACTGGGAGTCTGTACGGATTTGCCATGCACCAGGGTAGCTTCTTCCAGCAGATTCCCATCCCACCGGATGCGGATATCTCCCGCATAACCCGCGTCAACGCCCAGAACGGGATTGTTCTCCGGCTGCCGCAACGGCGTTTTCAGTAATCAGAGATTCCTTCCGTAATATCTGATTGCGGCACATGTGCTTACTATTTCACTGACAAGTTCAACGTTACCCTGACAATGCCCGGTTCATCGGGCTTAAATGTCTCAGAAAACCCAAAAACATGACACAACTTGCGCATGGTCGTGTTGTCCCTCAGCACATCCCCATAGATCTCTCCAATACCCCGCTCACTGGCATAATCGATAATCCGCCGCATCAGCAGGATACCGAGCCCCAAGCCCGTCATGTCATGACGCACAACGATGGCATACTCCGCACGCTCGATTATCGGGATCCGCGATGATCCTCACCACCCCGAATATCTCCATTTTTCCGGGTATGCCTGGCTCGGCGAGGATCAGCGCCATCTCACGGTCATAGTCAATTTGGGTAAAGCGTGCGGCTGTGACATGGGAAAGGGTGCTCATCGGGACGAAAAAGCGTAGACGGACCTCTTCCGGTGTCAGCTTGGCAAAGGCGGCCTGAAGTGAGGGTTCGTCTTCCGGCAGGATGGGCCGCAACAACAACGTGCGACCGTCACCCAGGGGAATAGTTTCCTCCAACTCCTTTGGGTAGGGCCGAATGGCCAGGCGGGCCGTTGCCGCTCCAACAGCCTTCACGTACCTTGATACGGGCATCGAGCGCCACTACGCCATATTCATCCGCCAGCAGCGGATTGATATCGAGTTCAATGACCTCAGGCAGATCGATGACCAACTGCGCCAACCGAATCATGGTCAATGCAATGGCATCGAGATTGGCGGCGGGCAGATTGCGATAGCCTTTGAGAAGCCGGTATATCCGGGTTCGCGAGAGCATTTCTCTTGCCAGTCGCATGTTGAGTGGAGGCAATCCAAGGGCTTTATCATTGACCACCTCCACGGCCACCCCACCCTGACCAACCAGCATAACCGGGCCAAACTGTGCATCTTCCAGCATACCGACAATGAGCTCATAGGCCCCCGGTCGACGCGCCATGGGTTGCACGGTGAATCCTTGTATCTGAGCCTCGGGTTCAACTTTTTCAATGCGTTCAAGCATCTGTTGAGCGGCTTCCTTGACAGCGGCAGGCCCCGCAAGGTCGAGCGCCACGCCTCCCATATCGGTCTTGTGGGTAATCTCAGGCGACAGGATCTTCAGCACCACGGCGCCACCCAGTTCGGCTGCAATGGCGGCTGCCTCTTCAGGGGTCTTTGCGGTGCGTGTTGGGATAACCGGGATAGCGTAAGCGGAAAGCACCTCCTTGGCCTCCGGCTCTGTGAGCCAGACCCGGCCCTCGCCAATGACTCGCTCAATCAGCGCCCGAGCTCGCTCCAGATCCGGGGAGAAGTCCTCCGGCACTGAAGGCGGCGTCTCCATGAGCATCTCCTGACTGCGACGGTAGTCGTTCAGATACATAAAGGCCCGTACCGCCTGTTCAGGGGTATCGAAGGTAGGGATCTGGTGTTCAACGAAGAGTTGGCGGGCCTTCTCGGCCGCAGCTGCACCCACCCAGCTGGTCAAAAGCGTGGGAGCATCTCTTCCAGCCGAGGTTTCGATGACAGCTTGTGCGGCTTCACTACCCGATGCTACTGCCGTTGGGCAGTTGAGAATCAGGATGCCATCGACACCCCGATCCTGATGCAGTATCTCAAGAGCATCCGCATAACGCTTGCCTGGCGCATCGCCGATGATATCTACGGGATTGGCATGGGACCAGGTAGCTGGGAGCACCTGATTCAGCTTGTCAATCGTATCCCCAGAGAGTTGCGCAAGCCGCCCTCCCCTATCGATCAATTCATCGGTTGCCAGCACCCCGATACCACCCCCATTGCTCAGAATAGCCAGCCGACTGCCCTTCGGTGTCCGTGTCATGGCGAGGGTCTCTACCGCATCAAACAGCTCCTCTAAAGTAAACACCCGCAACATGCCGGCACGCCGGAATACCGCATCGTAGACGCCATCCTCGCCAGCCAACGAGCCGGTATGAGAGGCGACAGCACGCGCCCCTTCCGCATGGCGTCCCGCCTTAACCACGATCACCGGCTTCATTCTGGCCGCCGCCCGCGCCGCCGACATGAATTTCCTGGCGTTTGTTACCGCCTCGATATAGAGAAGAATAGCGCGCGTCCCCCAATCGTTGGCGAGGTAGTCCAGCATGTCGCCAAAATCCACATCGGCCATGTCGCCCAGGGAAACGAGATGGGAGAAACCGATCCCGCGGGCCTGCGCCCAGTCCATCACAGAAGTGACAATCGCACCCGACTGGGCCACGAACGCCAACTTGCCGGGAGTTGGAGTGAAATGGGCGAAACTTGCATTGAGTCCAATACTGGGCGCCAGTATGCCCAGACAGTTAGGTCCGATAATGCGAATCCCATGGGGTGCTGCCGCATCGATCAGAGATTGCTGTAAGGCCTGACCCTCCATGACTTCACCAAAACCGGCCGTTATCACCACGACCGCCTTGGTTCCACGCTCTCCGAGTTCCGTAATGATGCCCGGAATCGTGCTGGGGGGCGTGGCGATTACCGCCAGATCTGGCACTGTCGGCAGACTGGCAATATCAGGATAGGTGTGGATTCCTCCAATCTTGCGGTATTTAGGATTGACCGGCATTACCGTTCCTTTGAATCCGCCACTGCAGAGGTTACGAGCCAGCACCGCTCCCACGGACGCGTCTCTTTTACTCGCCCCGATCAGTGCAATCGATTTAGGTTTGAATAACAATTCAAGATTACGGATACTCATCTCGCGCCTCCCGGCTCCAATGAACAACAGTTCTCTGACTCACCCTCTGCTTCAAACGACATTATTTAAGGTAATCTTGTTTAACTCCATGATATCTTGCAATGGATGCTGTCTGTAACTGTTTATACATACAATCTGAATAGGCTCAATCTTATGTATCGGAAACGTCGACCTTTTAACCCATAGACCAATCTGAGGAACACCGATGCCTCGGGATATAATCAGCAAGCCACACTCAGGCTGGGTCATCCCACCCAACCTTGCGGATTATGATGAAGCAAGGGCCGCGTTTTCATGGGAACAAGCCAGGGTTTATCTCGACGGCCTTCCCGATGGCGCCGGACTCAACATCGCGCACGAGGCCATAGACCGGCATGCCGCCGGTCCACGCGCACAGCATCTAGCCCTGCGCTGGCTCGACAAGAATGGCCAGCCCCACGATTTTACTTATCTACAACTGCGGGATCTCACCAACCGCTTCGCCAATGCACTGCGTGGTCTGAGAATCGGTAAAGGGAATCGGGTATTCGTGCTGGCCCCGCGCATCCCGGAACTCTATATCGCCGCCCTGGGCGCCTTAAAGAACGGCAGCGTATTCTGTCCCCTTTTTTCGGCCTTTGGACCAGAACCCATCCGAACACGTTTGACCCTGGGTAAGGCCAAGGTCCTGGTAACGACTGAGACACTCTACCGGCGTAAGGTCGAACAACAGCGAGACTCCCTGCCCGACTTGGAACAGGTTATCCTCATCCGCAATGATCCTGGGGCTTCCGAATTACCTGACACCCTGGACTTCCAGCAACTGCTGGATGCCGCCGATGAGCAATTCACCATTCCACCCACTGATCCTGAGGATATGGCGCTGCTGCATTTCACCAGCGGTACCACCGGCACACCCAAAGGGGCGTTACACGTCCATAGGGCAGTCATCATGCACAACCTCACTGGTCGACTGGCATTGGACCTACATCCTGAGGATATCTTCTGGTGCACTGCCGATCCCGGCTGGGTCACCGGGATCTCTTACGGCATCATCGCGCCGCTCAGTGTGGGTGCAACGCTGCTGGTGGACAGCGAGGAATTCGACGCCGAACGCTGGTATTCCATTCTGCAGGAACAGAGGGTAAGCGTCTGGTATACAGCACCTACGGCTGTACGTATGATGATGAGGATGGGTGACGACTTGGCTACCCGTTATGACACCAGTAGTCTACGCTTCATGGCCAGTGTAGGTGAGCCACTCAATCCCGAAGCCGTGCTATGGGGGGAGAAAGTTTTCGGGCTGCCTTTTCACGACAACTGGTGGCAAACGGAAACCGGTGGCATCATGATTTCGAATTACCTGGCTATGGATATCAAGCCCGGTTCCATGGGCCGCCCCCTACCAGGAATTGACGCAGCAATTGTTAAACGTACTGAAAACGGTGGGATCGAGGTACTCAAGGAACCGAATATAGGGGGGAACTGGCCCTGCGCGCAGGTTGGCCGTCGATGTTTCGTGGCTATCTGGACGATGAATTACGTTACCAAAAGTGTTTTGCGGGAGACTGGTATCTCACAGGCGATCTGGCCATGCTGGATGTAGACGGCTATTTCTGGTTCATAGGACGCACTGATGATGTAATTAAATCGGCAGGCCACCTGATAGGCCCGTTTGAAGTGGAAAGCGTCCTGATGGAAAATCCGGCGGTAGCCGAAGCGGGCGTGATCGGCAAACCGGACCCCATGGTGATGGAACTAGTGAAGGCTTTCGTGACCCTGAAGCCAGGCTATGCAGCGAACGAGACGCTGGAACGTGAACTGCTTGGTCATGCGCGTAAGCGCCTGGGCGCAGCCGTAGCGCCGCGGGAGATCGAATTCAGAAACAACTTACCCAAGAACCGATCGGGTAAGATTTTACGGCGGGTATTGAAGGCTCGTGAACTTGGTCTACCGGAAGGGGATATTTCCACCTTGGAAAATGACTAATAAGCGACTCAGGACACAAGAAGTGGGGAGGTATTATGACCCAAGATGAAATCCAGGCCATTGTGATGAAAACGCTCTATGAGATAGCCCCGGAATTGGAGGATCAAGCAATCGATTCGCATGTCAACTTCCGCGACCAGTTCGACTTTGATTCAGTGGATTTCCTTAACTTCGCGATATCACTTCAAGAAAAAATGAATATCAATATTCCGGAAATCGATTATCCGAAGTTATCGAGTCTGACGGGGTGCATTTCCTATTTTGAATCGAGATTAAGTAATAGTGACTGATGGGACTCTGGCACATATTTAACTGCAGATGCCTCGTACAGTTCTCTGCAGCAAACGTGAAAACTGAATTTAATCGACCGAACTATGCTGCTCAATGCTCAGATAAGCACTGATCGTCTCATACATTTTGACCTGTCCGATCAGGTGTTCCTGCCCATCAACTACCGGTAACTCGTTGATGCCTTCCCGCATAAGGAGCCTCGCCATCTCCCCCAGTGACGTCTCCCCAGTCACCCGAACCGCCAGTGATGTCATGAGATCCGCCGCAGTATGCGCACCTACATCCGAAAGGTAGGCGTCATACAGACTGTTTTGTTCAATAATGGCGTCATACGGAAACAGATACTCCACCACCGAGTTCATGCGCACAACACCAAGCAGGTGGCCTTTACTGTCTACAACTTAAACCTGCCTAGTGCGCAGGTCTTCAGTCATTTTCGCCAACACATCCCGCAAGGGCAATTCCGGAGTAACGGATGCGGGATTTTCCACCAGAAGGTGATGGATATCTTTGACCTGTAGATCGCCCAAAAGCAAACGTAATTTCATGTTGGGATCCTCGATATTCCGGATTGACATATGCCTCGCCTCACTATCGCCTTCATTCCTACATTTCCCGTAGCACTAGCGAGTTGAATCTGCGTATGGTTATTCTACGTCCTTTTTCTATTCATGCCGTAATGCGTCGATGGGATCCAGGCGCGCGGCCTCGCGTGCTGGGAAATAGCCGAATACCACCCCGACCACGGCTGAGAACAGAAAGGCGATTATGACAATGCCGGGTTTGAAGACAAAGGGCACCTGTAGAACGTTGGCGAGGCCAACAGAGACTACCAAGGCCAGTGCGCCTTCGAAAATACCACCGAACTTAATCGAAATCCAAAATAACACCTAGCGCGAAACCTAGGGGTTAGCCTTCCTTATTCCGCTTCTTGGCCATTTTCTTTTCAAGTAAATCGTGGTGATAGGAGCCTTCGCGGAGCATCTTTGCCCCACATTTTGGACAGCATTCATCCTGGCAGGGTACACCCTTACTGTGTGGAATTTTTTCCTCATATTTAGGGCATATGCAGTATCCACCCTCACCCATTTCATGCCTGTGCTCTACAATCATTCTCTAACTCCAGAACTGTTCGGATAGGACGGCCTCACTCTTGTTATCAATACCCTAGTGAATCACTAATCAGCCACCCTGAATTTGGGATCAATGTATTTCGACTACTGAAAATACTTCAAAGACCTTTATCGTTGTATGCTTAACATCAGCCATCATGCATCTGAGAAAGAGGTCCATGACATGTCAATAAAGATCCCCCAGCTGCAAAATGAGCGGCTGATTCCGAGCATAAAGAAGACAACCACGATGTTTGGCAGCATGTTGCCTATTCTTGTAGGAGTTGTCCTCCTCACCGGCCTGATACTGGAATTCCTTCCCACTGACAGAGTAGCAGGCTGGTTCGGCAGAAATGATGTACTTGACGCCCTGATAGGGGCGTCATTTGGCAGCGTCACGGCCGGGCACCCCCTCGCCAGCTACGTCCTGGGCGGGGAACTCTTAGCAAAGGGTATCAGCCTGGTCGCCGTCACCGCCCTGCTGGTGAGCTGGGTGACTGTTGGCAGTATCCAGTTTCCTGCCGAGGCGCTCATGCTCGGTCGGCGCTTTGCACTCTACCGCAATCTGCTCTGCTTCATGTTTTCCGTCCTCATCGCCATGCTGACGGTAGCGACTCTAAGGCTGTTGGGGTGAGCAGATGATGAAAGAAAAATCCAGCAAAATGACACGCGGTGGTGTTATCTTCCTGCTCGTCGTGACATGCCTTTACGCCTTGACCTTTCAGATCGATGCCGAACTTGCGTTGAATGCACTGGTTTTCTCCACCAGGCTGTTCTACCAACTGTTACCTGTCCTGATACTGGTCTTCGCGCTAATTTTTGTTTCTAACTTCTTAGTAAAAGCAGATTGGATTCGCGCCAACGTGGGGAGAGGTTCCGGACTACGGGGCTGGGTTGTGGCTGTGATCGGCGGCATCCTCTCGGTGGGGCCGGTCTACGCCTGGTATGCCTTGCTCAGGGATCTGAAATCCAAGGGCATGAGGACCGCACTCATCGCCGTGTTCCTCTACAACCGCGGAATCAAGCTGCCCCTGCTTCCGTTGATGATCCATTACTTTGGCCTGGCCTACACGCTGGTCCTGGCAATCTACATGACCTTGTTCTCGCTGCTAAATGGTATCCTCATTGAAAAAATGATCGAGCGCAGACCCATTTCTTAAACGACCCTCTGTTTGCTTATTTATCCATAAGAATTCGCACCATTGTTAAGGGTTTTACCTGGAAATCACTGCCGTAATCACTTTACATCGCGCGTTTCTATTTCAAGCAATTAATCCGGGCACGGCCTTGCCTGTCCTATATATAGTTTGCTGTTCCGAATCATATCCAGCTCAAAGTAATAACATTGTCAGGATTATAGAATGATGGAAACAGCTCGAATGACTCGCATCTTGAAATTAAACAAGCCACTGTCTCGAAAAAGAATTCTGGTCTGCGGAAAGGGTGGATGCGGCAAAAGCACCCTGGTTGCCCTAATGGCAAATATTCTCGAACGAAAAGCCTATGAGGTCGTGGTCTTGGACGGTGATGCCTCAAATCCCGAGGGGCTCGTACGCTTGTTGTTTGGCTTGGGTGTGGAAGGAGAGCCAAGACCGTTTATCGAATTTTTTGGCGGCATCGATGCTGTCACCTGCCCAGTCGACGATCCATCTCCTCTCACTCGGATCAACGACCTGTCCCCCATTCCGGAAAAACGCATTGATGTTTACAAAGAGATCCGACCCGAGTTCTATCTTCAAAATGGAAACATCACCCTGTTTCAGGCCGGTAAGATCGAAACCTACGGACAGGGTTGCGACGGACCGTTGGAGAAGATAGTCAGAGATTTCATGCTTGAAGGAGAAGCGGTAAATCTTATTGATGAAAAGGCCGATATCGAGCATTTTGGCAGGAGAATACCCGATAGAATGGATATCATCCTTGGTGTTCTTGACTGCACTCTCGAATCCGTTTCTACCGCCAGAAGAATTGACAGATTCTGCAAGGAGGCGGGGATTCAAAAGTTCTGGTTGATATTGTATAAGATTGAATCCGAAGAGATACAATCCTTATTGTTGAAAAATCTAGGCAGCTTGAATGAAAAAGTGGTCGGTTTAGTACCTTATGATCAGGAACTGGTCAAGACAGGTCTGTTGGGTAAAGCCCTTGATGAATATGAAGGTTTAGAGGAAGTTGAACGTATAGTGGAAAGATTGGAGCAGGTCGTTTCATTTCGAGAAGAAAGAAACTGAATATATAGCTTGTGTCTCAAATGTCTTGGATGACTAGCAAGCACTTTAACCTGGCGTCGACAATCGGAACGATTAATGACTCAGCGCTTGCCCGCAAAAAGGTGGTTGAGTAGACATTATCAGTCAAGATACAACTCGGCTGTACAATTATCGACCAAGGCATGCCCAGCCGCTTTGAGAAAACCACTGGTGGTCACCTCGCTTTTTGCGTAGGCCTCGTGCCAACCATTTGGGACCGGCATCGCCTGATACAACTCTTTGCGCCGTGCCTCGAACAACTTCCTGTTCACACCTTTAAAGTCAGCTGCACAATAAACCTGTTTCTCTACCGCCGAAGATAGATCAGCCAACCACGCCTGCCCATCGACATCGCGCAATAGATGATGGTCGAGTATGAGGGTATCGACACGATTGGCGAGATGTAACGCATTGTTCCAGGCCTGACGACGATCCTCATTACTGAGTTGTTCCAAATAAAGGGGCGGACCCGCAGCAAGCACGATATCAGGCCGCCACCGGATAATCGTATCCACTGTCTGCTCATCCAGAAGCTGAATATCCGAGGCATGCACGAAAACAGTCCCATCGATATCGATCCGCGTCATCATTACCGTTCCCATTCTACTGTCCGGCTTTCCATGAGGTACGCCTTGAGAGAAAGATAATGGTCCATCATGTCGCCCGTTGGCGATCTGCATATGAGTCCCCAGCAGATTCTTCAAATCCTGAAATCGTTTAGCCATCTTCTGTGACGATCCTTCTGGTGACAGACTCCAACCGCAGAGTTGCTGAAAGTGTGAGGGTAGATCCTGGATGGATAGCTGGTAGGGATTGGCATCGGCGAGCGGCACATGATCACCATGAAAGTGGCTGAACACCACGTCGGTCGCCTTTTCCAGCGCCATTATAATCCTTTCGCGTACTTGTTCACCGATCGCCACTTGCAGCGGATGGGGAGGCAAACCATGCCTCAGGTACCCCAGGGCCACACCGGGATCAATGACGATACAACGGTGGCCGATATCCACCTGACAGCAGAGCCCGCGTACTCCTAAGGACTCAGCAGCAATAATCTCAAGGTCTAGACCAGAGTTGGCTTGTAGGTTCTCACTCCTTGACATCCCGGCATTGAAGTCTCCACAGTTACTCACGCCACATCATTCCATGCCCGGCAGCACTCAAAATCCAGGGCCTAATTGTATGCCATGTTGGTTCAGCCAGTTTTTATCGAGTTCCCATCGTACGCTGTTAACCTTGCCCGACTCCATGACAATAGTCTTCGCCCGCTTCTGTATCCTTGCCAACTCCTGCTGTGCCTGCATAAGATCCGGATTATCCTGCGCCCGACTGGCAAGGTTTGGAAAGAGTATCCCCAGCGCTCGATGTACGGGAAACGCGCTGGAGCGTGGCGTACTCATTATCGCGACGCCATTTTGAAAGCGAAGTACCTGGAACTGGTATGGATAACCGACAACTTCTGAATCTTGTTCGAGGAGATCGTTCAGATCTGACACCAGAGGATCTTCATAGAGTGCCCAGACAAGTACAACTAAAACAATTATGCCCAGAATAATACTGTAGTTTCTTGTAAATTTATCCATCATTCACTCCTAAGATGGAGTCTTCATTTTCACCGTCCACTGAATAGCTTATGCTGCTTTACTTTCATCAGACCCAAGCTGTGCCGGTGATACTTTGGCAAGAAAAAGCTCATCGACTGTATCGAGCGCCAGCCTGTTCCCATGCACGTCAATCAATGATTGTTCATAGTCATTCCAACCACGAAGACCGGTTCGTAGCGAGGTAACATTTGCAAAGCCCATCAGTTTGAGTGTGTAAGCCGCCAGGACACTGCGGTTACCTGATCTGCAAATTACTACGACCCGCCGGGCTCGCGCTTCAACCAATTCCGGGACTGTCTCTTCATAGCCATAGTCCACTGCAATCTCCAGGATGCCTCGCGGTACATTGAGGGAACCCTCGATATGGGCATCTTCGAATTCGTCAGGACAACGGATATCAAGCAGTAGTGGCATAGCACCTGCGTCAAGCTCATCGAGCAGATCCCATGGAAAGACCTCCTCTACCTGAGATGCATATTCCGCAACCATCGTTTTGTAAGTCTTCCTTTCCATCAGGAAACTCCCGGTTTTGTTAGTTAACCGGACCCCGGCAACACCGGGATCCAATTTACGTAGTGGCATACTAGAGAGATTTCTTACAAAAGTACCAGTCGGTGCATTCATAACCCTCTTTCATTCTCGCTTCTGCAGCATCCATGTCAGCCGGTGGCGGTACTATGACCTTGTCACCAGGCTGCCAGGCTTCGGGAGTTGCCACGCCATTGGCGTCGGAAGTTTGAAGCGCTGAAACCAGGCGTACAAATTCATCAATTGAGCGACCGTTGCTCATCGGGTAATAAACCATGGCCCGCAATACACCTTCAGGATCGATAATGAAGGTAGCCCGTACTGCTGAGGTGTCAGCGGCACCTGGATGAATCATGCCGTAGGCGCGTGCAACCTTCATGCTCAGGTCTTCAATGATCGGGAAAGGAATCTCGACATCGAATTTCTCTTTGATATTACGTATCCAGGCCACATGGCTGTAATAGCTATCGATCGACAGCCCGAGCAACTCGCAATTCAGCGCTTTGAAAGTCTGCATGGCGCTTGGCAAAGGCCATAAATTCAGTGGTGCAGACCGGGGTAAAGTCGGCCGGATGGGAAAACAGCACCAACCACTTACCCTTATAGTCCTCGAGCTTCTTGACACCGTGAGTGGTGCGGGCTTCGAAATCAGGTGCGGGTTCATTGATGTGGGGCATCGAGAAGTAACGTTATTTTCGCTTTCCATTTTGGACTCCTATATTTTTTATTGACTGGAAAGAGTGGTTCTCATCCATTCAATATTTGAGAGAAATAATACCTGAGTTAAATACTAAGGATCTCTTCAAGTTAGAATCATTGATAACTATCAATCTGCAACATCTCAGCCACATAATGGTGAATAGTTATTAAGCAAAATGCTTGATCAGGATGGAAAGAAACCTTTAAGGATGAGACAGAGAGTACTCAGAATCAATTCACCGAACGCGCCCTATTCATACTGTACCAACCAGTAAAATGTCTGATGATTGATAATCTTCAATGAGTTGCTCGCTATATTCCATATCATTTTACTCAGGTTCTATCACTTCACAGTTTATTTGGGGTACGAAGGTGGATCGAGAAATAAAAAACACGACGAGATTGGAGAATTTTCCCATCTCCTTCTTTGCGATGGTCATGGGTCTAGCCGGACTGACGATTGGCTGGGAAAAGGCTCAGCAGGTGTTTGGAATAGACCGGCATATCAATATCTATTTATTAGGACTGACTATCAGCATTTTTGCAGGACTGGCACTCATCTATGGCGCTAAATTGATAAGCCATCGGCAAGCGGTTCTGCAGGAACTCAAGCACCCGATCAAGCTCAATTTTTTTCCGACAATCTCGATCAGTCTGCTGTTGCTTTCTATCTGCCTTCTGCCCATCAACACGACCATCAGCCACCCGCTCTGGTTGGCGGGTAGCGCACTGCACCTGATCTTCACCCTCTATGTGGTGAGTGTCTGGATTCATCATGAACAGTTTGAGATTCACCATATGAATCCTGCCTGGTTCATTCCGGCAGTCGGTAACGTATTGGTACCTGTGGCCGGTATACCGCTTGGCCATGTGGATGTTTCCTGGTTCTTTTTCAGCATCGGGATGCTGTTCTGGATCATATTGTTGACTATCCTCTTCAATCGGATGTTGTTTCACCATCCCATTGATCAGAAGCTGTTGCCGACCCTGTTTATCCTGATCGCACCACCGGCTGTTGGTTTTATTGCCTATCTGCGTCTGGTTGGTGACTTGGATGCCTTTGGCCGTGTGCTTTACTACAGCGGCCTGTTCCTGACACTGTTGCTATTCACTCAGATCAGACGCTTCATCAAACTGAAATTTAGCCTCTCCTGGTGGGCTTACTCCTTCCCTCTGGCGGCGATCAGTATTGCCAGTATGTCGATGTACGAACTGACGGGGAATTCGGTTTACCAGTGGATCGGTGGCGGGCTGCTTTTACTGCTTACCAGCCTTGTTGGCTTGTTACTGATACGTACGGGTATCGCGGTCAAGCGCCAGGGAATTTGTATTCCAGGTCACTAAACAACCTAACTTACTCACTTTTTATGGTTATTGAGAATTACCAATGCCAAAGTTATTGAATAATTGATAATTGCATTGTCATCTTATGACTTCCTTCAAAAGATCGTGGGCACTAGCAAGCGGCCAGCGATAAACAACCTGAAAATTCGAGGACAATAACATGCTGGATCCGACAATGATTGAGTTGTCCCGCTGGCAGTTCGCCATTACTGCGCTCTACCACTTTCTATTTGTCCCACTCACATTAGGCCTCACCTGGATTCTGGTGATCATGGAATCAGTGTACGTGATGACCGGCAAGGAGATCTACCGGGACATGACCAAGTTCTGGGGCAAGCTGTTCGGTATCAATTTCGCACTGGGTGTGACTACGGGCCTGACAATGGAGTTTCAGTTCGGCACCAACTGGTCCTACTACTCGCACTATGTGGGGGACGTGTTCGGCGCCCCGCTGGCGATCGAAGGATTGATGGCCTTCTTTCTGGAGTCCACCTTTGTCGGGATGTTTTTTCTGGGCTGGGAACGCCTCAGCAAGCGCCAACACCTGGCGGTAACCTTCCTCACCGCTCTAGGCACCAATCTCTCGGCACTATGGATTCTAGTGGCCAATGGTTGGATGCAGAATCCGGTGGGCTCCGAATTCAGCTACGAGACCATGCGCATGGAGATGACCAGTTTTACCGAACTGGTACTCAACCCGGTGGCGCAGGTCAAATTCATTCATACCGTCGCCGGAGGTTATGTCGCAGGTTCCATGTTCGTGCTCGGGATTTCCGCCTACTACATGCTCAAGGGACGTGATCTGGAGTTTGCCAAACGTTCCTTCTCGGTTGCTGCCGGCTTTGGGCTGGCGTCGATTCTCTCCGTCATCGTGCTGGGTGATGAGTCAGGCTATGAACTGGGTGAAGTACAGAAAACCAAACTGGCCGCCCTGGAGGCGGAGTGGGAGACCCATGAGCCACCCGCCGGTTTCACCCTGTTCGGCATTCCCGACCAGGAGGCAGAAGAGACGACCCATGCGATAAAAATCCCCTGGGCGCTGGGGCTTATCGCCACTCGGTCACTGGATGAGGAGGTCACCGGTCTGAAAGACATCATGCACCACAACGAAGCGCGCATCCGCTCCGGCATGGTGGCGGATGAATATCTGCAACGCTTGAGAAAAGGCGAGGATTCTGAGGCCAACCGGGCGATGTTCGAAGAGCATAAGGCCGACCTGGGTTACGGCCTGCTGCTCAAGGCCTATACACCGAATGTGGCGGAGGCCACGGATGAGCAGATCGAAATGGCGGTAAAGGCGAGCATCCCGCAAGTGACTCCCCTGTTCTGGGCCTTCCGCATTATGGTCGTGGCTGGCTTCAGCATGCTGCTGATCTTCATACTGGCCTTCTATTACAATGCGCGTCGGGTGATCGAGCAGAAACGCTGGCTGCTCAAAGTGGCGCTATTTGCCATTCCCCTGCCCTGGATTGCCATCGAAACCGGCTGGTTCGTAGCGGAATTCGGCCGCCAGCCCTGGGCCATTGGTGAAGTGTTGCCCACCTTCCTCGCCACCTCCAGCCTGACCACCGGCGATCTGATTTTCAGCATGGCCGGCTTTATCGGATTCTACACCTTCCTGCTGATAATCGAGATGTGGCTGATGTTCCATTTTGCCCGTAAAGGACCCAGTTCCCTGCATACCGGCAGATACCATTTTGAACAAATTGAAGGCGCGAGTGCGTAACGGGAGGCTGAGATGATTCTCGACTATGAAGTATTAAAATTTATCTGGTGGATCTTTGTCGGTGTGCTCCTGATTGGTTTCGCCATTACCGATGGCATGGATATGGGAGTCGGCAATCTGTTGCCTTTCCTGGGCAAGAATGATGATGAACGCCGCGTGATGATCAACACCGTAGGTCCTCATTGGGACGGCAACCAGGTCTGGCTGATCACCGCCGGTGGGGCCATTTTTGCCGCCTGGCCCGCAGTCTACGCCGCGGCTTTTTCCGGCTTTTATGTGGCCATGCTACTGGTCTTGTTCGCCCTGTTCTTCCGCCCGGTGGGTTTCGACTACCGCAGCAAACTGGGAGATAAACGCTGGCGCAAGGCCTGGGACTGGGGACTGTTCGCCGGGGGGGCCATTCCTTCCCTAGTGTTTGGTGTAGCCTTCGGTAACTTGTTGCTGGGCGTACCGTTCCACCTGGATGATCTGCTGCGCTCCTTTTACACCGGCTCGTTTTTCGAGTTGCTCAATCCTTTCGCCCTGCTTGCCGGAATCGTCAGCTTCGCCATGCTGACCATGCACGGCGGCATCTGGTTGCAGATGCGCACCAGCGGTGAGATTTCCGAACGGGTAAAGCATTACATCCAATGGACCGGCATTACGGCCATGACCGCCTTTGCTCTGGCAGGAATCTGGCTGGTATTAGGCATCGATGGTTATACCATTGTTTCAATGCCCGCTATTGACGCCCTGCCCAATCCACTGACAAAAACTGTCGAGATCGGCAGCAGCGCCTGGCTGAGCAACTACAGTCAGTATCCGCTGACTATGCTCTTTCCCGCACTCGGATTTGCCGGCATGATCCTGACCATCTTCTTCTCCAAGGCCAACCGGCCGGGTTGGGGTTTCTTCAGCAGTTCGCTGGCCATCACCGGGGTCATCATGACCGCGGGTATTTCCCTGTTTCCCTTCATCATGCCCTCAAGCACCAATCCCGGCAGCAGCCTGACAATCTGGGATGCCCCTTCCAGCCATCTAACACTGACAGTGATGTTCTGGGCCGTGGTGATCTTTCTGCCGATTGTCATTAGCTACACGGTTTGGAACTACCGCAAGATGTGGGGCAAGCTTTCTGTCGAAGAGATGCAGGAACGTTTTTCCGCTTATTGATCATTGAGATTAGAGGACTGAAACAATGTGGTATTTCACCTGGATACTTGGCGTAATGCTGGCTCTAGCTCTCGGCATCATCAATGTCATGTGGTATGAAGCAGAGCAGTCACTCGCAGAATCAGAATCTGACGAGTAACGCTCAAAAGCAGCTCCGATGGTTTGCTATCGGAGCTGCCCATACCTCCTCCTACGCCATCACTCTGCAATGGCTGTCAACAGCTTCCTGAAATCTCAAAAACCCCTCGCCGGTCACACCCTGGCAATGGCGGTGGGTATAGGCACACTGAGCGGATTTCTGCTGATTGTTCAAGCCTGGTGCTTGGCGCAGGTGGTCAATGGCGTCATTTTCGAAGCGCAAACGCTGCCAGATGTCATGCCCTGGCTCTGGGCCATGTTGGTGATCTTGTTGTCGAGAGCAGGACTCTCCTACGCCAGCGAGCAAGTCGCCTTCAAGGCTGCAGCGAAGATCAAACAAACCCTCAGGGAACACTTGTTCCGTCATCTCCAGGCCTTGGGACCTCTTTGGCTTCAAGGTCAACGTAGCGGCGATCTTACGACCACCATCACCGACGGTATCGAGGCACTCGAGGATTACTACGCACGTTATCTGCCGGCAATGTCGTTGGCGGCGCTGATACCATTATCAATTCTGGTCTTCGTTTTTCCCATGGACTGGCACTCTGCCCTGGTCATGTTGCTCACGGCTCCGCTGATTCCCTTCTTCATGATCCTGATCGGCAAGGGTGCTGAGCGCCTCAATCAACGCCAATGGAAACAACTGACAAGAATGGGAGGATACTTTCTGGATGTGATCCAGGGATTGACGACGCTCAAGCTGTTCAATGCCAGTCGCCGCGAAGCAGCTGTCATTGCACGCATCTCCGAAGAATACCGGCATGCCACCATGAAAGTGCTGCGGGTGGCATTTCTCTCGGCATTGGCATTAGAGTTTTTCTCCACTATTTCCATCGCCATTGTGGCCGTGCTGATCGGATTCCGCCTGCTGTTTGGCGAAATGGATTTCTTCATCGGTTTCTTCATCCTGTTGCTGGCCCCGGAGTTCTATTTGCCATTGCGCTCACTCGGCACCCATTATCATTCGCGTATGGATGCCATTGGAGCAGCCGAAACAATGGTGGAGATATTGAATACACCGATCAGCAAGGCCCCTGCTTCGCCTTCCCTGCCGGTTCCCCATCAGCCATTCTCGATCCAATTCCAGGACATCCACTTTTCCTACCAGGGTGAACGCACTGCACTGGCAGGGCTCAACTTCGAGATCAAACCGGGTGAACGAGTCGCCATAGTGGGTCCATCGGGAGCGGGCAAGAGTACCGTGATCAACATTCTGCTGGGCTTTATCCAGCCGCAACGAGGTCATGTGCTGATCAATGATCAGGCTATGACCTCATTGGATCTTAACCAATGGCGTAGACAATTAGCCTGGTTACCTCAACGCCCCAGGTTGTTTCATGGCTCGGTGGCGGAAAATATCAGCCTCGGTCTGAAAAATGTTGCAGAGTCAAGAATACTCGAAGCACTTCACATGGCTCATGCTATTGAGTTTGTTGAGCAGCTTCCAAGTGGATTGGAAACGCTGGTTGGAGAAGGAGGACGGACGCTTTCCGGTGGACAAGTGCAGCGTCTGGTGCTGGCCCGTGTCTTTTTACGGGATGCCAAACTGGTGCTGATGGATGAGCCGACGGCCAATCTGGATGCACAGAGCGAGCGGCTTATCCAGTTGGCTATAGACAATCTGGCACAGAAACGCACGGTGCTGACGGTCGCGCACCGCCTGCATACGGTTAAACGAGCTGACCGCATCATGGTGCTGGATCAAGGCCGACTGATTGAACAGGGTCGCCATCAACAGCTGATCGCTGCCAACGGTCTCTACCAGACCATGGCTGCGGCAGGCGGAGCAGTGACATGAAAATGCTGCTGCGACTGCTCGGTCTGTTCAAGCCATACATTGGTTGGATGCTGTTGGGTATCCTTGCCTCAGCCCTGACTCTGTTTGCCAATGTGGCCTTGATGGCGATCTCGGGCTGGTTCATCGCTTCCATGGCCATGGCTGGAGCAGCAGGCATCAGCATGAACTACTTTACCCCGGCAGCGATGATTCGTGCAGCAGCTATCGTGCGTACCGGTGGCCGCTACGTTGAAAGGCTGGTCACCCATGAGGCGACCTTTCGTCTGCTGGCGAAGCTGCGCGTCTGGTTCTATCGCCATCTGGAACCCCATGCGCCGGCCGGTCTTGAGAACTATCGCAGTGGTGACCTGCTGAGCCGCATCCGCGCTGACATCGACACCTTGGACAATCTCTATGTGCGAGTCATCGTACCCGTCTTTGTGGCATTGATCGGCGGCGTCCTACTCACGCTGGTAGCGGCTGCTTATGATCAACAGTTGGCCTTGATACTGCTGTTGACGCTCCTGCTGGCCGGTGTTGTCTTGCCACTATGGACGGCAAGATTAGGACGCAGACCCGGCAAGCAGGTGGTGGAACTATCTGCCACATTACGCACTGCCGTGGTGGACGGTGTTCAAGGCATGGCGGAGTTGACGGTCTGTGGCGCAGAAGAAGAGAGCGCCCGGCAAACAAATATGGCGAGCAAGCAGCTTATTCGGGCGCAGGAGAAAATGAGTCGCATAGCCGGACTCTCGCAAACCGGCCTGCTGCTGAGTGCCAATCTAGCACTGTGGGCCATCATGCTATCCGCAATTCCATTAGTGGAGTCGGGCACCATTAATCCGCAAGATCTGGCCATGCTGGCACTGTTCACTCTAGCGGCCTTTGAGTCTGTGATGCCACTGCCCGAAGCATTTAGTCTGCTTGGCCAGACCACAATCGCTGCAAAGCGGTTATTTGACATCGTGGACAGGAAACTCCTGGTCCAGGAACCCGACACAGCAAGCCCAGCGCCAGAGCAATTCCATTGGCAATTCGACTCAGTCGGCTTTCGCTATGCGGAAGATGAGCCTATGGTATTGCAGGACATCACTCTCGACCTACCGCCGGGAAAGCGGATGGCAGTTGCAGGATCCACTGGCTCTGGGAAAAGCACATTGATACATCTGCTGCTGAAGTACCGGGCTCCGAATACCGGCCAGATATCCCTGTCCGGCAATGACTTGAGTACATACAAAGGCGAAGACTTACGTGACTGGATAGCTGTCGTGCCGCAACAAGTCTATCTGTTCAATACCACTATCCGTGACAATCTGAATCTGGCAAATCCCGATGCCAAGCAGGAAACACTGGAAAGTGCATGTCGGATTGCGCAGATCCACGACTTTATCGTTTCTCAGCCGGACGGTTACGACACCTGGGTCGGTGAAACCGGGGTCAAACTGTCCGGCGGTCAGGCCCGGCGGATTGCTATCGCACGGGCGTTACTGAGAGATTTTCATCTGCTGGTGCTGGATGAGCCCGGTGAAGGATTGGATCTGGCAACACAACAAGCATTGATGGAAGCACTCTTTGGGTACCTGGAAGACCGAAGCCTTCTGATGATCACCCACCAGCCGACTGGATTGAAGAAGCTGGACGAGGTTGTGGTTATCGACAGCGGCAAGATCATAGAACGGGGTAGCTATGCAGGATTGAGAATTGCCTCAGAACAGTTTGCAGAATCGATAATTTACAAAGAGTAAGCACTCGCCTCAAGATCCCTCTCCTGGCGATCCCCCTGGAACCTATAGAAACCACAGCGAGCTGAACAAGCAGCAAAACCATGCCCAGCCGCAGGAAGCTACTCATGCACTCGTAATAGGTGTATTCCCTACAGCGACATGGTCTGTTGAAGCTTATCAAGTAAGGCATACTCGAACCAATGTCGAAATAGGTGAAGACTAGATTACGACACAACACTAGGTGAAATGGACCATCAGGGATGCTATCACGCACAGCATGTTGGCGAAATTCAACCTCATCTGGTCAAAATACTCATGCAGCATCCCGATGGTAATATTTTCGCAGACCACCTAAGCGTTCTTTACAAGTGACTGCTCCTTCTGGACGCTTCCCTGCTTTGATGGCGACAGGAAATAACAGTAAATTCTCTTTACCTTGATGATTTCGTTCCGTATGAAAATGGATGAGATATCGGCGGCTCTCGAGGAAGCCCCACTCGTCCATGGTGATATTCCGGGCTATCTGCTTCATCCAGGCTTCATTGGGATGTGGCTTTGAGGATCCGGTTTTCAGCAGCAAGGTACTCATTACGCAAAAAGAGTTCCTGGTCCACTGTCCCGCTGATACACGCCAGTATGTGCACCCATTCCATAGTAGTTCCCACAGCCGACTCAAATTATTCAGTCAATTGTAAGCCTCGATTGAGGCAAGACACAAAGGCATTATGACACCAGCATAGGTGCTAGCCTGTTGAAATGTCAGTACGGATTAGTTTTTGTCGAGTAGACTGGGGACTCCCGATGCTGCAGGCTGATGTTTGTGTTCTCTGTTTGCCGCCTGGTTTCCCGGCGGTGCCACAATATCTCGGCCATACATCAGTTGTACCCCAGCCCCTCACAGAACCGGACAAGCAGCTTTCCCACATCCGGCTCTTCACTCAAACATTCGGAGTCGGGCTAAACGGGTTCATGTTGACACGGATGCGAGGACTGCGGCCAGCCAACATGCCGTAAGGCTTGTTGAAAGCCGTCCCAGGTATACGACTTGCGTTGGCTGCGTCGGTTCAGCCATTTGAACAGCGCGCGGGTCGTCAGATGCATGTACAGATGACAGCTATCTGAGTTGTCCGTGATCGCATAGTAGTTCAAGTGACCGTTGACGCGTGCCTTCGCCCGACGGAGCAGTTCTCCGGTGGGCAGCAAGCCGCGATACCTCCGTATCCAGTCCGTGAACCGTGCCAGTGACTGCCGCAGTTTCTTGCGTGATGTCTTCCGCTTCACCTTGAAATGAACCGTATCGGGTCTTGCCACAGTAGAAGGTCATGCCCAGGAAATCAAATTCCTGCGGCTTCTCGCCTCTCCTGTATGCATTGGCCCGAGCATAGCGTCCAAATTCAAGGTGTCGCGTTTTCTCTTCGGCAAGTTCCAGCTGAAACTTCTCCATACGATCGCCGAGGCTTGCTCGGAATTGATCCGCATCGGATTGGAATTCGAAGCAGGCCAGAAAATCATCGGCAAACCGGAACAAGTAAGCCTCGCCCCGACACTGCCGACGAATTCGGCGTTGGAACCAAAGATCCAACACGTAGTGGAGATAGATATTTGACAACAGCGGAGAGAGAATCGAACCCTGTGGGGTGCCGACTTCTCCCGGATGCACCAGACCGTCTTCCATGATTCCGGCTTTGAGCATCCGAGTAATCAAGCGAAGAACTCGCTGGTCTCCTATCCGTTGCTGGAGGAACTTCAGCAGCCACTCGTGATTAACGTGATCGAAGAAGCCACGTATGTCGGCTTCGACGATGTAGTTAACACGCTTCTGTTGGATGGTCTTCCCCAACGCATCAAGGCAGTGATGGGGGCTCCGTCGGGGTCGATAGCCGTAGCTGCAGTCTTCGAACATTGACTCGAAAATGGGTTCCAGCACACGTTTCGTGGCCAGTTCCACGATCTTGTCTTCGAAGCTGCTGATCCCCAACGGACGTCCCTTCTCACTGCCCGGCTTCGGAATGTAAGTCCGTCGCTTCGGCTGAGGACGATATCCCATCCGTTTCAGACGGGCGGACAAATCTTGAAGATTTGCCTCCAGATCTTCCGCGTACATCGACTTGGTGACGTCATCCATCCCCATCGGCTTTATTGCCTTTGAGGGCATGATAACATTCACGCAGATTGTCGATGTCCGCGATATGGTGATACAGCGAAGTAAACACCAAATCTGGATTCGCTTTCGCCTTCATTCCTATCCGTGTTCGGTTTGTGCTCACAGTATTTTCACGCCTTGAATCATGTCTGTGTTTCTCCTTTCACGGGTGTTTGAGTGCGGGAACTTTCACTCCACGGGGATTAGCCGCTTCATCGCTAAACCAGTTCCCGTCCCACTACAGGTAGGCCATTTGAACACCTTCTTTTACGTTGCATGTTCATACTCGGGCATCCTTCCCAAGAACCTCCCTGCATGCCAGGATTGCTCCATTATCGTTGTTCGGCTCGATGCTGTCTGAGACCCCGGGGGCTCGAGAGCCGCTCTCCTGTAACGCGGACTCTCGCATGGCCTGCTCGTTAGGTCAAAACGATCGGCAGTCACCCAAACTTTCCCGATCTCGGGGCTACGTGTCAGATTCAGGGCACACACCCTTCACCTCGCTCAACTCTCGCTGCAAATGCAGCGGTTCCGGGCGGCTGGATCGACCTTACCCGGAAAGGCTTCTGATTTGCTTGCTACGGCATATCACTTCCTTTTCAATAATGGCTCAGAGCCTGGTTAACTGACCACACGGGCAGCATCATATTCTCTTCTTTTATGATTGATGCTTTTCTACCCTGGTGTCATCCCCTGGCATAAATCCGCCAAGTGCATTTCGCAGCTGATAAGTGAGATCGGCAAGCTGTTCTGCATTTTCAGAACCGATTGCCTCTGAGATCTCGCGGTCCATCTCCTGCCATTCGCGATAAATCGTCTCCAACAGGATTCTGCCGCGATTGCTAAGCCGGAGCAGGTTGCTGCGAATCTCGCGCTCATCAACCTGCCGTTCAATCAGGCCAGCTTCCAGCAATCGAGTGGTCATGGTGCTCATGCTCGCGGCCGTCAAACCGAACTCTTTGGCCAACGCGACCTGTGAGGATTCCCCCATGAGCCCGAGTGCATCAAGAACGCGCGCCTGTCTCGGGTGAACACCGAGCGGTAACAGCCGGGCGCGCAATCGTTCTTCAACCAAATGCGCGGAATGAAGTATTAAATGAAATCCGAATCGTTGACTTAGCATACTAATTGTTTATATACTAACTATGTTTTTAGGTCAAGCGTATTTTGTAGCGGAGGTTGGTATGTCTGGTATGGCGATGATTAAATCCGCAGTCGCCACACTGACTGTGACAATGACCCTTGCCGGCGGGCTGAAAGCGCAGGAAGAGCCATCCTTCACCACGGGACCGGCGCAAACAACCGATCCCAATCTTTTCGAGTGCCGGGGAGCACGCGCACGCGTCAGTCGCGTTGGTACGATCAGGACAGACGATGGCCGGCAGTGGATCGTACCCGCGGCCACACACTTCTGCACGGCCGCAAAAGCCGCTGACCTCTACAATCAATGCAGCGGCGTGCAACTTCGCCAGCTTTCGGATCTCGATCTCAAGACAGTTTCGGTCATCGACGCCGGCGGTGAGGAGACGTTTACGGCCCATATTTTCGCCGACAACTATTTCGAGTTCTACGTCAACGGCAAACTGCTCGGCGTCGATGCGGTGCCGTTCACACCGTTCAACTCCAGTGTGATTCGCTTCAAGGCGAAACGGCCTTTCACGATCGCCGTGATGGGCGTCGACTGGGAAGATAACCCCGGGCTTGGTTCAGAGCGGAACCGAGGCGTCGCCTACCATCCGGGTGATGCCGGGTTGGTTGCAGTCATAAAGGATGCCAAAGGGCGTACGGTTGCCGTCACGGATAAATCCTGGCGCGCCCAGACATTTTACACCGCGCCGCTCAACGATCGATCCTGCCTTAAGCTGGAAGGCCCCGTACGCGACAGCTCCCGATGCGCGACGAACGGTGTTCGCGACGGAAATGCTTTTTCCGCTGCCCACTGGCAGGTGCCGGCGACTGGTTCGCGCCCGAGTTCGACGACAGCGGCTGGCCGCTCGCCAGTGTCTTTTCCAATGACACCGTCGGTGTAGACAACAAGCCGGCATTCGTGAACTTCCGGGATGTGTTCGACGACCCGGCAGCCGATGCCGATTTTATCTGGTCGTCCAATCTGGTCCTCGACAACCTCGTGCTGATGCGCAGGACGGTTCAGTGACGAGGTCTCTGACATGAGCTCGAGCACTCAAGTAGTGCGACAACGGCGTCATGCGCGACAGGGCCTTGGTAGCCGGCCGGTATCAGTTTTTAGTTCATGCGGAATCAGAAGAGGGACAATCCAATGAGAAACATCAAACTTGGCCTCTGGGGAGTGTTGCTTGGACTGACCGCTCTTTGGTTGCTCGCAGATACCCTTCTTCCCGCCTCTATGGCTTTTCGGGAGCTGCGCGATTCCTGGGTTCAATATACGGGCGTTATCGGAATTGGCGTCATGAGCGTTGCCATGGTTCTGGCGAGCAGGTCGCGCTGGCTGGAAGATATTCTTGACGGTCTCGACAAGTCCTACCGCTTGCACAAATGGCTGGGTATTTCCGCACTTGTCATCGCTATCGTGCACTGGGCCTGGGCCACAGGGCCCAAGTATGCCGTCACTCTTGGCTTGATGGAACGGCCACAACGCCACGGCCCGGCGAGCAGCAACGGTCTCAGTATGATTGAGCAGCTGTTCCGCGACCTGCGTGGACCGGCCGAGTTCGTTGGCGAATGGGCGTTTTATGCGACAGTCATTCTGATCGCCCTGGCGCTGATCAAGCGCTTTCCCTACAAGCTGTTCGCCAAGACGCACAACTGGATTGCCATCGCTTATCTCGTTCTCGCGTTCCATGCTGTCGTGCTCATGAAGGCAAGCTATTGGACGCAGCCCATCGGCGTCGTGACGGGTCTATTGATCCTGGCAGGTACGGTTTCAGCCATTTTGGTACTGTTCGGGATGGTTGGCCGTTCAAGCAAGGTTGCAGGCGTGATCGAAACGCTGGAAGCCTTCCCGTCTATGAATGTGCTTGAAACTGTGATCAAACTTAAGGACGGCTGGCGGGGACATCGCAGCGGCCAGTTTGCCTTCGTGACTTTCAATTCCGAAGAGGAGCCGCATCCCTTCACTATTGGCTCGGCCTGGGACCCGGAAGAGCGCCGCATCACTTTCATCACCAAGTCACTTGGCGACTACACCGAGCTACTGCCCAATCGTCTGCGAAAAGGCGATCCCGTCGAGGTCGAAGGCCCTTACGGCCGGTTCATCTTCAACGACGACAACCAGCGCCAGATCTGGATTGGCGGTGGCATCGGCATCACGCCGTTTATCGCCAGGATGAAACAACTGGCGCGGGCGCCGCACGATCAAGTCATCGATCTGTTTCATACCGTCGCCGGAAGCCTGCATCCGGCCGCAGAAAGCAAGCTGAATGCCGATGTCGCCGCTGCCAAGGTCAATCTGCATCTGCTGATAGACAATCGGGATGGCCTGCTGACCGGCGAACGATTGCGCGAAATGGTGCCCGACTGGAAAGAGGCGAGCGTCTGGTTCTGCGGCCCGGCGGGCTTTGGTCAGGCATTGCGCAATGATCTGATTGCCAACGGCCTGTCGGCCGAGGATTTCCATCAGGAACTGTTCAACCTGCGATGAATACCTTCCCCATCAAGGCATATTCCGGTCTTCCAGAAAATGATATACCTGCATTTTTTTCAGCACCAGTGGGATCTGTCGAAGCTAGCTGTATTGTTCCACCGGGACTAAAAAAAATCTGGTCTGCACACCTGCAGAAGGCCCCGGGCTTGACAGAGTTCGTCCTGATTGCATCCGCTGATGATTATGTGCAGGAGTGATTATAGATGACGTTATTCTTCCGAAATCGCAGAGCTGTTGCCGGTTTACCGATCCTCAGGGGTCTGCTTGTCAGTGTGATGACCAGCGTATTGGTCGCGGGTTGCGCCACGGTGGGACCGGACTATGTAGCGCCAGAGCTGAACCCGCCCATCCAGTGGAGTGGCGAGACCGGTAGCCGAATAAACTCCGACCCGTTGGACCCGGCTGCGCTAAACCGATGGTGGACAACGCTTCAGGATCCGCTGTTAACCCGTCTGATTGATCGCGCAGCAACGGGCAACCTCAATCTGCGTGACGCCGAGGCGAGAATTCGTCAGGCGCGCGCCCGGCGTGGTGTCAGTGTCGCCGATCGATTCCCGACATTGAACGCAAGCGGTGCTGCGACCCGAAGCCGCATCAGCGAAACCGGCTTCTATGAAGGCACCACGCTATGATGGCAGCACGAATACGCTCTACGAGGGAGGATTCGACGCCAGCTGGGAAATCGATCTGTTTGGCCGTATCCAACGCCAGGTCGAGGCCGCACAAGCCGGTTTGGAGGCCAGCGAGGAGGACTATCGCGACGTTCTGATCACGTTGTTGGCCGAAGTCGCGCTGAATTACCTGGAAGTACGCACCCAGCAGGCGCGGCTGTCGGTTGCCGAGGCGAATCGCGAATCGCAAGCCAAGACCGTCGAACTGGTGCGTACCAGCGTCGACGCGGGCGAGTCCGCCAGGCTTGATCTGGAGCAGGCTTTAACCAATCTTGAGACTACACGCTCGACCATCCCCAGCCTGGAGATCGGCCTGGCCCAGGCAAGAAATCGTCTTGCCGTATTGCTCGGACAGCCGCCGGGAGCCGTGGACAATGAGCTTGCCGAGCGTCGGCCGATACCGCTCGCGCCACCCCAAGTGGCGGTCGGTGTGCCCGCCGATGTGTTGCGACGCCGACCCGATTTACGCAGGGCCGAGCGCGAACTGGCTGCGGCGAGCGCGAACATTGGTGTCGCCACAGCGGATCTCTATCCGACCCTGACGCTGGTCGGCTCGGTCGGGCTGGAGTCGCTCTCCTCCGGCGATTTCCTATCTTCTGCGAGCCGCGTATTCGGCGTTGGTCCGTCGCTGCAATGGAACCTGTTTGATGCCGGGCGCATACGCAACAACATCGAAATTGTCAGCGCGCAGCAAGAACAGGCGCTGATTGCCTATGAAGCTGCCGTATTGGACGCCCTGCAGGATGTCGAGAACAGCATCGTTGCGTACGGTAAAGAAATGGTTCGGCGTCAGACATTGGTCGAGGGCGAACAGTCGGCGCGGCGGGCACTGGCTATCGCCGAGGATCAATATAAGGCCGGCGAGACCGATTTTCTGAGCGTGCTGGACGCCCAACGCAGTCTGCTCACTCTGCAGGACCAGTTGGCGGCTAGCAATGGCCAGGTGACCACCAACTTGATCAGCCTGTTTAAAGCGCTCGGCGGCGGCTGGACGCCGCTAGCGCCGGCAGCGACAGTCACGAATACGGGGAAAAATCATGAATAAAACGGCGATCAGGTGGACAGTCATTGGAGTCATTATCGTGGCGGGTGCGGCTTTCGGCTGGCAATGGTGGCAGGGTCAGAAGACAGCGCTGCCTGCAGACCTGGCGTACGGCAACGGCAGAATCGAAGCCGATCAGGTCGACATCTCCACCAGGTACGCCGGCCGGGTGCAGGAGATACTTGCTCGGGAGGGCGATCTGGTCGAGCCGGGGCAGGTGCTGGCGAGAATGGATACGGCGGAACTCGACGCCCAGCTGGCTAAAGCCGAGGCGGAACTCAGTGAGACTCAGACGGCGGTCAACGAAGCCGAAGCGCAGCTGGTGCAACGGCAAAGCGAGTTGATCTTGGCCGAGCAGGAACTGGAACGCGCCCTGCCGCTGGTAAAGAAAGGTTCGATGGCGCAGCGCACTGCCGATCAGCGCCAAAGCGCACGCAATACAGCCGCTGCCACCGTCACGGCGGCGCAGGCCCATCTCAAGACGCAAGCGCAAGCTGTGGAAGCTGCGCGCGCCGCGGTCAGGCTGATTCAGACCCAAATCGATGATTCGACCTTGAAAGCGCCGGTGATGGGGCGCGTACTTTACCGGCTGGCGGAGCCTGGCGAGGTGCTGGCGGCGGGCGGCAAGGTGCTGACATTGCTGAATCTCACGAAAATCTATATGGAGATTTTCCTCCCCTCCGCCCAGGCCCATCGCGTCGCCATCGGCGCCGAGGCGCGCGTCAAACCGGACATCCTGGACTTCGCGATCCCCGCTTCCGTGAGCTTTGTTTCACCCGAATCCCAGTTCACGCCAAAACAGGTCGAAACCCCGGGCGAACGCGACAAGCTGATGTTCCGCGTCAAGGTGCGCATACCCCAGGAACTCGTGCTGGAGCATATCGACGAGGTAAAGACCGGAGTGCGCGGTGTCGCCTATATCCGGCTCACAGCACTACCGGGTGAAAGGCCGTCGCCCTGGCCGGAATTCCTCCAGCAGCTGCCCGCGGATTCGAGCCGGCCGCCGTCGAAAACAACTAGCACGGGTGCGGAACCATGACAGAACAAGACCGTCCGATCGCCCGTATCCAGGGCCTCACGCACGCCTATAAAAAGGTACATGCCGTCGATGACGTGACACTGGACATTCCCTCAGGCCTGATGGTCGGCCTGCTTGGGCCCGACGGTGTCGGCAAGTCGACCCTGATGGGGCTCATTTCGGGGGCGCGCAAGCTACAGCGGGGCCGCCTCGAGGTGCTCGGCGGCGACATGGCATCGGCTGCCCATCGAAGAGCCGTCGGACCGCGCATTGCCTACATGCCTCAGGGACTCGGCAAAAACCTCTATGCCGATCTCAGCGTCGAGGAGAACCTCGACTTCTTCGGCAAGCTGTTCGGTCAGGGCGCGTCGGAGCGCAAGGCGCGGATCGATCGGCTGACGCAAGGCAACGGGGCTCTATCCGTTCCTGCCGCGCCGGCCGGCAAGCTGTCGGGGGGATGAAACAGAAGCTCGGGCTCTGCTGCTCGCTCATTCATGACCCGGATCTGCTGATACTGGACGAGCCGACGACCGGCGTCGACCCGCTGTCACGGCGCCAGTTCTGGGAGCTGATCGCCGCGATACCGTGGCTGAACGTCCGAGCATGAGCGTGCTCGTCTCCACCGCCTATATGGACGAAGCCGAGAGTTTCGACTGGCTGGTGGCGATGGATGCCGGGCGGGTCCTCGACACCGGCACACCGCGAAGCGCTCAAGACCAGGACCGGGGCCGAGGATCTGGAAACCGCGTTCGTGCGCCTGTTGCCGGAGGAGAAGCGCGGTCGCGGTACCGAGCTGGTCATCCCGCCGCTCGAGAAGGCCGAGGGGAACCGGCCATCGTCGCCAAGGGACTGACCCGACGCTTCGGCGATTTTACCGCGGTCGACCATGTCAGCTTCGAAATCCAGGCCGGCGAGATCTTCGGCTTTCTCGGCTCCAACGGCTGCGGCAAGACCACCACCATGAAGATGCTCACAGGTCTCCTGCCGCTCTCGGAGGGCGAGGCGTTCCTGTTCGGCAAGCCCGTGGATGCGAACGATCTGGAAACGCGCAAGCGCGTCGGTTTCATGACCCAGGCCTTCTCGCTCTATGGCGAATTGACCGTGGCGCAGAACCTGACGCTGCATGCCCGGTTGTTCCATCTGCACAGCCGAGAAGTCGGCCGAGCGGATCGATACGCTGGTCGATCGCTTCGGTCTGCGCAAGCACATGGACGTGCTGGCCGCATCGCTGCCGCTCGGCATGCGCCAGCGGCTGTCCCTTGCGGTCGCGGTCATCCACGAGCCCGAAATGCTCATCCTCGATGAGCCGACCTCTGGCGTCGATCCGGTGGCCCGCGACGAGTTCTGGGAGCTGCTGGTCGAGCTGTCGCGTCGAGACAAGGTGACGATCTTTATCTCCACCCACTTCATGAACGAGGCGCTGCGCTGCGACCGTATTTCGCTGATGCACGCCGGCCAGGTGCTGGTCTACGACGAGCCGCGAGCACCTGGTAGAAGCCAAGGGTGCGGCCTCGACTGGAGGAGGCCTTCATCGGCTACATCGAGGACGCGATCGGCGAGTCGGACGATCGAGGGTGCCACAGGCGAACTGCGCCGAGGAAGCGCTCACGGCGTTGAGCGACGGTGCAAGACCAGCGATGCCAAGCTCCATGGCTTCAGCCTCGACAGGCTGCTTGCCTACAGCTATCGCGAAACGATGGAGGTCATGCGTGACCCGGTGCGCCTGGCGTTTGCCTTTCTCGGCAGTGCGATACTGCTGATGGTCATCGCGTACGGCATATCGCTCGGACGTCGAAAATCTGACCTTTGCCGCATTCGATCAGGATCGCACACCCGAGAGCCGGCAGTATCTGAGTAATTTCCAGGGCTCACGCTATTTTCTCGAACAGCCGGAACTGCGCAGCAAGGACGAACTCGAACGGCGCGCTGAAGTCCAACGACATCACCCTGGCCATCGAAATCCCGCCGGGCTTCGGCCGGGACTTGAAGAAGGGCGAGACGCCCAGTATTTCCGCCTGGATCGACGGCGCCGATACGACGCGGGCGGGCACCATCGAGGGTTATGTCACTGGCGGTCATGCCCGCTATCTCACAGAACTTGCGACGGAGGCTGGTATCGACGCGAGTGCCGCATCGAAGCGTGATCGCTCGAGCCGCGCTACCGCTACAACCCGTCGCTTCGAAACCATCTATTCGATCGGGCCGAAGACCCCGGCCTTGCTGCTGTTGCTGATTCCGGCGGTCCTGATGGCGGTCAGCATGGCGCGCGAGAAGGAAATCGGCACGATCACGAACTTCTACGTCACACCAACAAGCCGGCTGGAGTTCCTGATCGGCAAGCAGCTGCCTTATATCGGCATCGGCATGGTCAATTTCGTTATCCTGACACTCCTGGTTGTATTCCTGTTGCAGGTGCCCTTGAAGGGCAGTCTGCTGGGTCTGAGCCTGGGCGCACTCTTCTTCGTCTTCGCCTCAATCGGGTTCGGGCTTCTGGTCTCGTCGGTCACGAAATCCCAGGTCGCCGCCGTATTTGCCACCTCCATCCTGTCGCTGATACCTACGGTCAATTTCTCCGGATTGATTCAGCCCACATCGACGATGGAAGGGGGTGGATACCTCATTGGTTCGATGTGGCCGGCGACCTACTATATGCATCTGAGTGTTGCCGCATTCACTAAGGGGCTCAGTTTGCCTGATTTAACAGGGGATCTCCTGGTACTGGCGATCTTCGGTCCACTCCTTGTCGTCATAGCGGCGGCGTTATTGAAAAAGCAGGAGGCGTAATGCGATGAAGACCTGGATCGACATCTTCTGGCTCGGCACCAAGGAGTTGCGCAGCGTCCTCAGCGACCCTGTCATGGTCGGGCTAATCATTTTTTCATTCAGTATAGCGGTCTACTCGCAGGCCAGGGCCATCAGCGAGTCGGTCAACAATGCCTCTGTTGCCATCGTCGACGAGGATTACTCGACGCTCTCGCGCGCTATCGCCAACGCGCTTTATCCTCCCTATTTCAAACAGCCCGAACTAATTTCACCTGCCGAGGTCGACCAGGCAATGGACCAGGATCGCTTTATGTTCGTGGTGAAGATCCCACCAAAATTCGAACGGGACGTACGCCAGGGCCGTCAGCCCAGTGTGCAGATCGATATCGACGCCACGGCGGTCACTCAGGCGAGCCTCGGCAACAGCTATATTCAAAGCATCGTGAGCTCAGAAGTGAACCACTTTATAAACCGGGCGGACGAAACGACGGCCTATCCCGTCACCCTGGTCCAACGCCGTGCTTTCAACCCCAATGGCACAGGGATGTGGTTCGGCGCCATCAATGCGCTGATCAATCAGATCTCGATGATTACCATCATACTGACCGGCGCGGCACTGCTGCGTGAGCGTGAACATGGCACCATCGAACATCTGCTGGTGATGCCGCTGAACCCGATTCAAATCGTCCTGTCCAAAGTCTGGGCCAACGGGCTGATCATTCTCGTCGCCTTCACGCTGTCGATGCTGTTTGTGGTCGAAACCGCTCTCGATGTACCGATCGCCGGATCCCGATTTCTCTTGCTCGTGGGCACAGCCCTCTACCTGTTCGCTGCCGCGGCCATCGGCATCTTCCTGGGCACTATCGCCCGCACCATGGCACAGTTTGCGCTGCTGTTGATGATGGTGATCATACCGATCATGATGCTCTCCGGTGGTATGACCCCAATCGAGAGCCAGCCCGAGATCATTCAACCGGTGACCTGGTTTCTGCCGTCGCGTCACTACATGAAATTCGCCCAGGCTGTCGTCTTTCGTGGCGCCGACCTCAGCATCGTCTGGCCGCAGCTGCTCACCATCATCGGCCTCGGCTCCATCTTCTTTACCGCCAGCCTTGCGCTGTTCCGCCGATCTATCACCGTCAGTCGATAACCAGGCCATTCATCGTTCTATTTGTCCCGGTTTACCCCTGGTACGACTTTCACCCAGGTGTTAGTCAGACGGCTGAAGACAAGGCGTCAACGATAATCAGCCGATGGCACGGTCGGAAGTGGAAACCAATAGTTTTTCATCGCAAAAAAAAAGCGGGCCTGATGAGGCCCGCGAAGGGGGAGGAAGAAATCTTGAGATCCTTGAGTGGCGCTGCCGCGTATGGCTACCGAACGATCTGCCAACTGCCGTCGCTTCTGCGACACGCTGTTCCATAGGCCAATTCGGTCTTATCACCCAGCGTGACGGTATGACGAAACTCGCGACATTCTGGACCCGCGGAATCTGTGCCTAGACGCAGCGTGGTCACACGGCCGGTGGCATCACCGTCCATCCAGACGATGCGCTCATCGACATCCGCCGACAACGCGTTTGCCTGCGCGGCTTCGTGCAACTGCTGCTCCCGTTCGTCTAAATGGTCCAGGATCGACAGGGTGGCCACGGTGGCGCCAAACAACATAAGAAGACCAGGCCAGGAGCCATGCGGCGCGAACACACCTGGGCCGTGCCCGATGGGAAAACCAGGATGTCCCGGTCCACCGAATACTGGAAAGCGGGCGGCCGAAACATTGGTCGCGAGCAAGCAAACACAAATCACCGTGATCAGTCCCACGGAACCGTAAGATCGCTTGTTGGCTAATCTGTGCATATTTGAAACCTCGAAACCCTCATGACTGGGTGCCTGTGCAGGGGATTGTGGAACAAGTCCCTGTGCAGATCGGAGCGTGCCACTGATGCGAAGTCCCGGATCAGTCCAGGCTCCCGTCCCGGAGTGATTCAATCCTTCACCCGTTGTTGCTTCGAGGAACATTTTGCCGACCGTAAGTAACAGCTGAATGTGAATGTTGCCCAAATGGGCGGATAGTGGATAAGCAAGTGGCTACGAAGCCCAGATAGAGAGTGTCGCAGGTGAGAAAATCTGCACGAACCGATCGGTTCCGCAGACGCGACGAACCCGTCAATATGGATTGTCGGGTTCGTCGCTGTACAGGCACATATCGCCGTCGCCGAGGGCGAGCCCGGTGAACTCAAGGGATTGCGCAAACCCCGCCGATTTTATCGAGCGAGCATAAGGATACTCAGGACGAGCAGCTTTATTGCCAGGTTGATAACTGGAACAGTCGAAGAGTCTCCCGGGAAAAGCCGAGCAGGTTCTGGAAACCGCAAGTCAGCCAAACCCTGAGTGCCTATGTCCAATCACGCTCGAAGACCCGCCACACCTCTATCCCCGATCTCGCACCGAGGCAAGTGTTTCCGCTTCTCCTGGCTTTCAGGTAGATAACAGGCAGGGCCAATCCGCGGTTAGCGGTCAGGTCGCCTTCCCCCGTCGGGCGGTCCGCCTTCGGGTGCACAGGCCAGCCCTTCTTCGCCACCCGGTAATGCGATGCAGGTGCCTGTGATTTCATCATTGCGCCGACCGGTGAAACGGCAGGCATCCCCTTCCGCAAGATCGGTGCACGCCTCCATGGCTTCCGGCGGAGGCCCCTGGGGTCTGCCACGATCTCCTGGCGCGGCGAAGGATAGTGATGCGGAAACCATAGACGCGAAAAACAACGCAGTGAATACTTTTGACTTGCTGTGAATGAATGACATGTCCGTCTCCTTGATCGTTCTACTGTTGACGTGTTCAGTGTGACCGCACAGTGAGGAGTGACCGTGGAGGAATTATGGAAAACTCGTGGAGATTCGAGCGGATTAAAACCTGTCATTCAATCTTATAACCAACACCATATATTGAATGTATGACTTCGTCCTTACCTACCACGCCGGCGAGTTTCCTGCGCAGATTCTTGATATGGCTGTCGATGGTCCGGTCACTGACAATGCGGTCGTCCAGGTAGCTCACATTCATTAGTGCATCTCTTGAATATACCCGCCCAGGTTGCGACATCAGGGTTTGCAGCATACGAAATTCCACCGGTGTGAGTTCGAGTTCCTGTTCGTCGATTTTGCATTGAAAACGCTCCGGCGACAGGACGATGCCTCGATATTCGATTTTGTCTTCTGTTGTCACCACCGGATACTGTTGCACCCGCCGCAGAATGGTGCGAACCCGTGCCACCACCTCGCGCGGCAGAAAAGGTTTACAGACATAATCGTCAGCGCCCATTTCCAGGCCGAGCAAACGATCGATCTCGTCGACCCTGGCGGTGAGTATCAGAATCGGGACTGTGGAAAACTGCCGCACTTCTCTGCAAATGGTCAAACCATCTTTGCCCGGCAACATGAGATCCAGTATGACGAAAACAGGATCGCTGGCCCTGACAGTTTCCACTGCATTGCTGCCATCGTTCAACACGATTGTTTTAAAACCCTCTTTTGCCAGATAGTCCACGAGTATTTGTGCGATTTTGTCCTCGTCTTCTACGATAATGATTTTCTGGTCGGTCATTTTATTTCTCTTCAGTTATCGGAAATACCAGCTCAATACACAAGCCACCCAGCTCAGACGGGGACGCCGTAATGGTTCCCCGGTGGGCGTCCACAATATTCCTGCAGATCGCCAGTCCAAGGCCCGCCCCCGCCGTGCGCCGACTGCGGGACATTTCATGACGGTACAGCGGGTCGAAAATTTTCTCGCACTCGTCCCCCGCAACCCCCGGTGGTGTGTCCTCGATGCTGATCACGACACTGTTCTCGTTATTTGAGAAGGTGATCTCGATGCGCCCGGGGGAATCCGTGTAGGCCAGGGCGTTTTCGAGAAGATTGGTAAACAGTTGATCCAGGCGCTGGCTGTCCGCGCTGATCATCCCGTGGATTTTGCCAGATACCTTTAACTCGATATTTTTTTCGGCGGCACGCATGCGAACCGCCTCAACCGCGGCGGTGACGCTCTGTCGAATATCGACCGGGGCGAAGGCATAACGCAAACCACCGATGTCCGACACAGAGAGCTGGTAGAGGTCATCGATCAGGTGGCGCAGACGCGTGACCTCCTGGTCCAGGGATAGCACCTGTTCCATATCGAGTGGGCGGATACCGTCTTTCAGGATTTCAATCTCACCGGTGAGCACGGTCACCGGCGTACGCAACTCGTGGGAAATATCGGCCAGCCAGCGTTGGCGCGAAGCCCGGTTCTGCTCAAGCTTGTACGCCAGCCGGTCGAGGTCGCCCATTAATTGCCCCAGCTCATCTGACCTGTGCTCATTAAGACGCGTGGCATAATCGCCATTCGATAACTGCGAAATAGCAGACATGCTGCGACGAATTGGTGCCAGTAACACCCGGGTAAGCAACCATGAAACAATGACCGCCAGAACCAGCGAGGTAATCCCGATCAAACCACTGGTGAGCCACTGTTGTCTGGAAAACGCGGTTTCCTGGGGCGAGTCGAAATGCCGTCGTGGCGCACTGCGCAGTTCACCCACCGTTTCTCCCGCCACAGTCACTGTCACCCTGATCGGTTTTAAATCTGCAATGCCTGGCAGTGTGCCAGCAATGACCTGGCCGCTGATACTGTACAAGGCCGTTGGTGGCCCCAGAGGTGGCGGTCTTTGTCCGCGTGCGTCCGCTGCCGGGGGATCTGACGGGCGCAACGCGGGGGGCGGCAACATATGACCTGGCGGTGGCGGGATCCCTGCCCGCTTTTGCTCTTCAGGGTTATCCGCCCAACGTTGCCACAGTATCGCCTCGAAGCGTTGTTCCGTCAGCGTCGACCAGGAATCACCGGCAGCAACATACACCTGCGCCAGATCGTCCGTGAGTAATTGCAGGCGTTTTTCTTCCAGCGCATTAACATAATCCAGAAACCCCTGTTCGAAACTCCAGCGTGCCAGACCCAGGGTTGAAATTAATACCACCAACGTCAGGCCCAGGAACGCCGAAAAAAATTTTTTGGAGATTGTGAACGTCATGATCCAAGTATAACCATCCCTTGTGTATCAAACAGTCGTTTGGGATCGAATACTGGGCTTTTACTGGCTTTCTGCACATTATCTACACTTTTATCTTTTAGGCTAAATGAAGCCTTAGCAACCATAACCAGTGAGTAACCATAATGCACAAGCGAAAAACAATTCCTTTTATCCTAGCTGTTATATTTTCGACCACAGCGGTATACGCACAGGACAACGCCATGAGTTTTTTCGTCACCAGTGCAGGTTCCGGTAAAGGGGGCGATCTGGGAGGACTGGAAGGTGCCGATGCACACTGTGCTATGCTGGCAAAAGCCGTTGGCTCAAAGAAAAAACAATGGCGCGCTTACCTGAGCACCGAGGAAAACGGTAAACGCGGTATCAGCGCGCGCCACAGAATTGGCCAGGGTCCATGGTATAATGCAAAAGGCGTACTCATCGCAAAAGACATTACCGCATTGCATCTATACAACAAAACAATCCTTAAAGAGACTGCGCTCAACGAAAAAGGCGAAATCGTTAATGGTGTGGGTGACAAACCGAATCTGCACGACATGCTGACCGGCAGCATGGATGACGGCACCGCCTATTTTCCGGATGCCGAAGACCACACCTGCCACAACTGGACCAGTAGTGATGCAGGTTCGGCGCAGGTAGGTCATCATGATCGTCACGGTGGTGGCAACCTTTCCTGGACCTCGGCCCATCCGTCACGCGGTTGCAGCATGGAAGCCCTGGCAAAAACCGGCGGCGCAGGCCAGTTTTACTGTTTTGCGGCTGATTAGCCAGGCATTAATAAAGCGGAGCATCCTGAGATAATCAGGATGCATATTCAAGCCTGTTTCGATTTATCGAAGAAGGTTATATGTCCAGACCATCGCTAATCAGTATTGTGTTCGTTATTTTCTGGTCGCAGTGCGATGAGTGTCTGGACAAAGGCGCTGTAGCGTTACCCAGTCCCGGGAAGAAAGCGTGAATAGAAAAACGGTTCTTCCGGCGGAAGGATACATGGTGGTGTTTTAGCGGAGGATAGGCTGGCATAGTGGTCGAGCCAATCACCTACGTCTGGAGTACCCCACATGTCCACAAGCCTGCTGTATCACACCTGGGGAATCCGGGGTTACAACTATATCCACACACGCTATGAGAAAGGCTGCACGATATTCAGAGTCGAACAGGAGGATTCCAGCCTTCGCTGTTCATGCTGTAAAGGTCGGAAGGTGAAGAAACGGGGGGTAACCGAACGCAGCTTCAAAGCCACACCCGTGGGAAATCGGCCGGTACTCATCGAGTTACCGGTACAGCGCGTGGAGTGTCTGGCGTGTGGTGCTGTGCGCCAGGTCAACGTCCAGTTTGCCGAACCAAGACGAAGCTATACCAAGAGCTTCGAGCGCTATGCGTTAGATTTGTCCCGCCACATGACGATCCAAGATGTGGCGCACCACCTCCAGGTGGGTTGGGACACGATCAAGGATATCCAGAAGCGCTATCTGCATCGGCGGTTTGATAAGCCCAAACTGGGCAAGCTCAAACGGATAGCCATTGACGAGATCTATCTGGGTAAACATAGCGGCTATTTGACGGTCGTGATGGATCTGGGCAGTGGAGCTGTGATTGAAGTGGCTGAGGGTAAAGATGCAGGGGCCCTCAATCCTTTCTGGCAACGCCTGAGACAAAGCCGGGCACAGGTCGAGGCCGTGGCAACGGACATGGGGCCTGCCTATATCAAAGCAGTTCGCGAGAACCTACCGGAAGCTACCTTGGTCTTCGACCACTTTCACGTCATCAAGCTCTACAATGAAAAGCTCTCAAATCTGCGTCGAGCGGTGGCGAATGAGGCGGATGCGCTGGGGAAAAAACCCTCAAAGGGACGCGCTGGCTGTTGATGATGAACCCCTGTCACTTGTCGGTGGAGAAAGACGAACATACCCGGTTGCAAGACGCGCTTCGGCTCAATCAACCTTTGGCCACCGCCTACTACATGAAAGACGACCTGCGTCTAGTCTGGAAACAGGAGGACCAGGAGGCTGCTGCGTTCCTGCTGGATGACTGGATCAAACGAGCCGCCGTATCAGGTATCCGAATGCTGCAACAATTTGCCAAGACGCTGGCCGCCTATCGTTCGGGCATCCTTGCCTACTACGATTTCGATAGACTTTCTACCGGCCCGCTAGAGGGCACAAACAACAAGATCAAGACACTTCAGAAGATGGCTTATGGATTTCGGGATAGGGAATTTCTCAAACTGAAGATCAAGGGCCTTCATGAATCCAAGTATGCATTAGTCGGATGAACCAGAAAAACCATGCTTCAACCTGAATCATCATCCACGCACACAGGGAAAGACATCATGCGAAAAACTCCTGGCACCTCCCATGTGTGCCCCCGTCCAGGCCGGGTATTACCAACCACGATCATGGTGGCAGCACTGGCGTTGACGCTTGCTGCCTGCAATCAGGAGCCAGCAACGGCACCTGGGAAAGCACCACCAGTGGAGGTCGTGGCCTACACCGTCGAGAGCAGCCAGGTGCCTGTTTCATCCGAGCTGACCGGACGCGTGGTAGCCGCTGTCACCGCCGAGATACGGCCTCAGGCGGGAGGCATTGTTCGCAAGCGCCTGTTTACAGAGGGAAGTGAAGTCGAAGCCGGGCAAGTACTGTATGAGATCGATCCGACGTCTTCACAGACCTCCGTCAGAGATGCTGAAGCAACGCTTTCCAGCGCGAAGGTAGCCCTCGCCACTGCCAGGGCCAAGGCAGTGCGTTATCGCGAACTGGTCGATATCGAGGCGGTAAGTCAGGAGAGCGCTGAAGAAGCCGAAGCTGCCTACAAACAGGCGGTCTCGGCGGTTGACTCTGCCGAGGCCAATCTGGAGGCTGCCAGACTTTCCTTGTCTTACGCTCATGTCACCTCACCCATCTATGGCCGCATTGGACGCTCCAGTGTGAGCGAGGGTGCACTGGTCACTGCCAACCAGACTACCGCACTCGCCACCGTGCAACAGCTGGATCCTGTCTACCTGGATGCAACGCAATCGGCCACTGAATTCCTGCGTATTCGCCAGCAATTTGAACAAGGTAAGGTCAAACTGGAGAATGGCCTTCCCGTCGTACGACTGATTAAGGATGACGGGAGTCTCTATGAACCGGTTGGAACGCTGGAACTGGATGATGCCATCGTGGATGAGACAACCGGTACGGTGACCGTACGCTCGCAATTTCCTAACCCGAATAGCGAATTGATCCCGGGCATGTACGGGCGGATAAGACTCGAAGGTGCGGTCATGCAAAATGCACTGGTGGTGCCCCAGGTGGCCATCAGCCGTGACGTGAAAGGGAATGCGCTGGCCTATGTGATTAATGAGAACAACACGATCGAAGAACGAAGCTTAACCACAGGTCAGACACTGGGTGATCAGTGGATCGTGGAGAGCGGATTGAAGGCGGGCGAACGTGTCGTCGTGGAAGGCCTGCAAAAGATTCGAGTCGGCTCGGAGGTGAGCGTCGCTGAAGAGACGCAGGAGACGCCCGCCTCAACCCCCACCTCAGAGGCCTCTACGCCATCGGTTTCGGAGTGATCAAATATCATGTCTCAATTTTTCATTAATCGTCCCATTTTCGCCTGGGTTCTGGCTATCGGTACGATGCTCGCCGGGATGCTGGCCATCAGCTCGCTGGCGGTGTCACGCTACCCGGCCATCTCGCCGCCCACCGTTTCTATCAGCGCGACCTACACCGGTGCATCCGCCGCCGCGGTGGAGGAATCCGTTACCCAGGTTATCGAAGAAAATCTCACCGGCCTGGATGGACTGCGTTACAATCCTCCTCATCCAGCTCGAATGGTTCATCCAGCGTGCAGCTCACTTTCGAGATCGGCACCGATCCGGACACCGCGCAAGTCCAGGTCCAGAACAAGGTGCAACAAATCACGTCGACACTGCCGGCATCGGTGCAGACGCAAGGCGTGACGGTCACCAAATCGGGTGACGAGATGCTGATGGTGCTGGGCCTGGTGTCCAGCGATGACAGCCTTAGTTCGTCAGACCTGGGAGACTATCTTGCCTCCAACCTGAAAACACCGCTGAGTCGCGTCGAGGGCGTTGGCAGCGTCGGGGTGCTGGGCTCCCAGTACGCCATACGCATCTGGCTCGACCCGGTAAAGCTGAGAGATTACAAACTCACGCCCGCCGATATCAGTAACGCAATAGCGGCACAGAACACCCAGGTCTCGGCAGGCCAGCTCGGTTCCCTGCCAGCTGTCGATGGACAACAGCTCAATGCCACCATCACCGCACAAAGTCTTCTGCACACCGCGGAGCAGTTTCGTAACATCATTCTCGTGACCAGCACGAGCTCGGCCACCGTACGTATATCCGATGTGGCCGATGTCGAAATAGGCAGTGCCAGCTACGACGTCAAGAGTACCTATAATGGCCAGCCAGCCGCGGGTATGAGAATCATGTTGTCAACGGGTGCCAATGCGACAGATACAGCCGCAGCAGTCAAGGCCGAAGTGGAAAAATTGTCAGCGTCTTTACCCGCCAGCATGAATGTGGTCACCACCTACGACACCACTCCGTTCATCGAGGCATCCATTGAAAGCGTGATTCAGACCATGATCGAAGCCGTGGCACTGGTGTTCGTGGTCATGTTCCTGTTCTTGCAGAACTGGCGCGCAACACTGATTCCCACGCTCGCCGTACCCGTGGTTCTGCTGGGCACCTTCGCCGTGCTCTCGGCTTTTGGCTATAGCATCAACACACTGACCATGTTCGCCATGGTGCTGGCGATCGGACTGCTGGTGGATGACGCCATCGTTGTCGTGGAAAACGTCGAACGCGTGATGGCCGAAGAGGGTCTCTCCCCGCTTGAGGCAACACGTAAATCCATGCAACAGATCTCCGGGGCATTGATTGGCGTTGGCCTGGTGCTCTCGGCCGTGTTCCTGCCCATGGCGTTCTTCAGCGGTATGACAGGGGTCATCTATCGCCAGTTTTCCATCACCATTGTGTCAGCCATGACGCTTTCGGTGCTGGTGGCACTGATCTTCACACCCGCGCTTTGTGCCACCTTGCTCAAGCCAACGCCGGCAGGGGGACATTTATCGAATAAGCTGTTTGGTGGTTTCAACCGCCTGGTGGAGCGTACCACGAAAGGCTACGAGACAGGCGTGGCGCATGTGCTCAAGCGTGGCGGCCGCTTCGTGTTGCTGTACACCCTGCTGGGCCTCGTGCTGGTCATGCTTTTTATGCGTCTGCCCACCTCTTTTGTACCTGACGAGGATCAGGCCGTATTGTTCGTGAGCCTGGAGTTGCCTGCCGGTGCTACGCAACAGCGTACCAACAAGGTCATTGCGCAAGTAGAGCAGCATTTTCTCGAAAACGAGAAAGACACGGTGAACTCTACTTTTCTGGTGGCAGGTTTTGGATTCAGCGGCAGCGGCCAGAATGTAGGCACAGGCTTCATTCGACTGAAAGACTGGTCTGAACGCACAGAAGACTCGCAAAGTGTCACGGCTATTCAGGGCCGTGCCATGGCTGCATTTGGACAGATCAAGGATGCGCGAATTTTTGTTCTGGCACCTCCGTCCATTCCCGGTTTAGGGTCCACCGGCGGCTTTACCATGCAGTTACTGGATCCAGAGGCCCAGGGCACCGAGAAGCTGACCGCCGCTGCCGATGCACTGGTGAATGCCGCCAACAGGGATCCGCGCTTACAGGGCGTCCGTATCAGCATCCCGGCCAATACCGCGCAATACGTGCTGGATATCGACAATGCCAAAGCCGGTGCGCTGGGTGTCTCGGTGAGCGATCTCAACAGCGTGTTGTCTACCGCCTGGGGTGGTAGCTACGTCAATGACTTCATTGACCGGGGCAAGGTCAAAAAGGTGTATGTGCAGGCCCGCGCCAACGCGCGCATGCTGCCCGAGGATCTGAACAAATGGAGCGTGCGCAACAACGATGGCGACATGGTGCCGTTCTCGGCTTTCACAACTGGCCGGTGGACAATGGGTTCGCCCACGCTCTCACGCTTTGACGGCGACTCCTCCATTCAAATACAGGGCGATGCCGCCGCAGGCATAAGCTCAGGTACTGCCATCGCCGCGATGGAAGAACTGGCGCAGGAATCGGCTGAGGGCTTTAGTGTGGCCTGGAGCGGCCTGTCGTACGAAGAACAGCAGGCCGGGGCCAACGCCAGTACCTTGTATCTGTTTTCCCTGCTGGTGATCTTCCTGTGTCTGGCCGCACTGTACGAAAGCTGGTCGGTACCACTGTCGGTGTTGCTGATATTACCTGTCGGCGTGTTGGGTACCGTGCTGGCCACGCAAATTCGCGGACTGGAGAACGATGTGTACTTTCAGGTCGGCCTGCTGACGATCCTCGGACTGACGGCCAAGAATGCCATTCTTATCGTTGAATTTGCCAAGACGGCAGTGGACGAGGGGCAGGAAGTGGTCGCCGCCACACTACATGCCTGTCGCCAGCGACTGCGTCCCATCGTCATGACATCAATGGCCTTCGGCCTGGGTGTTTTACCGCTGGTCATCAGTTCCGGCGCAGGCTCAGGCAGCCAGCACGCGGTAGGCACAGGCGTTATCGGCGGGGTGATCACCGCCACCTTGCTGGGCATCTTTCTGATCCCACTGCTCTATGTGCTGGTACATAAACTGTTCACGCGGAGCAGGACCAACATATCAACAAGCGATCCTGAATCCAACACGACACGCCAGGAGGCGCCATGAACATCTTTCGCCTCACACTGCTGAGTGCCGCCCTTGGCGTCACCCTGGCGGGCTGCGCCAATCTCGCACCTCAGTATATCCAGCCTGTGGCGCCGGTTGCTGCAACATGGCCAACGACACAAGTCGGCGATTCAGAAGCAATGTCTGTGGACGAACTCGGATGGAAGGAGTTCTACGGTGACGAACGCCTGCGTCAGCTCATCGAGCTGGCGCTGAACAACAACCGCAGCCTGCGACAGAACGCGCTTGCTGTCGAGTCAGCCCGTGCCCAGTTTCAAATCACCCGTGCTGACACGCTGCCGACAGTCAATGCCGCCGGTAGCAGTACTGCGTTGCACTCTAATGGCGAGACCACTCATGCCTATAGCGCTACTCTGGGTATCAGTGCTTTCGAACTGGACTTCTTTGGACGTCTCAACAATCTGCGCGATCAGGCCTTGGAGACCTATCTCTCCTACGAAGAATCACTACGTTCCATGCGTATCACACTGGTCGCAGAAGTTGCCACAGCCTACTTTACACTGGCGGCAGATCAACAAAGCCTGCGCCTGGCAGAAAGCACGCTCGAAAGCCAACAGAAATCGCTGGACCTGACTCTGAAAACCTTCGACATCGGCACCGCGTCGGGTCTGGATGTTGCCACCGCTCAAACCAGCGTTGATACAGCGCGCGCTGACATTGCTATTTACCGAACGCAAGTGGCACTGGATCTCAACACGCTGACGCTGCTCGTCGGTCAGCCTGTAGAACCGGCATTGGTCGCAGACTCAGGCACCAGTGTCATCGATCCACTTGCGCCGTTGATCCACGCCATTGGTCCGGTGGTGGACGCGCCATCCGAACTGCTGCAGCGTCGCCCCGATGTGCTGGCTGCAGAACGCACCTTGCGCGCGGCATACGCCGATATCGGCGCTGCTCGCGCGGCGCGCTTTCCAAGTATCACACTGACCACTAGTGTCGGGACCTCCAGTAGCCAGTTGTCTGACCTGTTTGGCGGCGGCTCCGGTCTGTGGAGTTTCATCCCGTCAGTGTCGGTGCCCATTTTTGACGGCGGTTCGGGAGAAGCAACGGTGCGCGTTGCCGAAGTCGGGCGTGATGCTGCTCTGGCGGAGTATGAGTACAGCATTCAAACAGCTTTCCAGGAAGTCTCAGACGCCCTGAACGAGCAGAGCAATATGCAAGAACTGTTGGCAGCACGCCAATCACTGCTGGAGACAAATGAGAAAATCTACCGCCTGACCGAAGCAAGCTATCGCAAGGGTCTTGAAAGCTCGTTGTCGGTCCTGACGGCACAACGCTCCTATTACACCGCACAGCAAAACATGATTGCAGCGCGATTGGCGGAAGCCAGTAATTGGATCACCCTCTACCGTGTGCTGGGCGGGGGATGGCAGCCTTGATCATTGATGCATATTCCTGAGCAACATGGGCACTGGTGATCGCACCGGCCCGGGTCGAAACTGGAAAAAGCCCGGTGTCGATTATGAACTGGGTCGTTACGATCTTCTGGGGAAAGCTGCAGCCAGTCTTATACCCGATGCAAAACTGTATGAATTAACCGATCTGGGTCATTTGCCTCAGCTTGAAAATTTTGAACGCTTCAGGAATGTTCTTGGACAGGGCGTTGGTGACTTCAGAGCCAATCCATGATGAATGAGTCCATTCGATAACCAGGCATGGTATAGCGCCTCTGAGCAACGGGAAAACAGAAATGAAAACAATCAAAATTACTCTTTGGACAATCCTTATCGTACTTTCTTTTTTGTGGGGCCTGGCCCATACGGCGTTACCGGATAACCTGAACTTCATCGCGGTGCGTAATTTGCTTGTCCAGTATTCTGGCGTTATAAGCATAGGCGTCATGAGCATGGCGATGATCCTGGCAACCCGGGCTAAATGGCTCGATGTATGGTTAAAGGGCCTGGACAAATCCTACAGGCTTCATAAATGGCTAGGCATCACGGCTCTGATCGCCTCGGTTATCCACTGGCTGGCGACTAACGGCCCGAAGTGGATGGTGGCACTTGGACTTATGGAAAGAGGCAAGCGACCTCCGCACTCCGCGATGGATACGGGTGCCATCCAGGCATTTTTCATCGAGCAACGGGGAATGGCGGAAGCCATCGGGGAATGGGCATTTTATGCAACGGTATTGTTGATCGTGCTCGCACTGATAAAGCGCTTTCCCTACAAGTACTTCGTGACAACCCATACGTTGCTCGCCGTTGCCTACCTGGTACTGGTTCTTCACAGCACAGTACTTATGGATTTTGAAGTATGGCTGCAGCCCGTCGGTATTGTGACAGCACTATTAATGACAGGTGGTCTGGTTTCAGCAATTCTCGCCCTTAGTCGTCAGATCGGGCGTAATCGCAAGGTGTCCGGTACGATTGACAGCGTACGTGCTTTCTCTGAAATGAGTGTCACCGAAATCCACATCAGAATGGATAGTGGCTGGAAAGGACACAAAGCCGGCCAGTTCGCATTCGTTACTTTTGACCATGAGGAAGGCAAGCATCCGTTTACCATGGCCTCAGCCTGGAATCCCGCTACTCGCAACATCATGTTTATCACCAAGGGACTCGGCGATTACACCAGTTGCTTACCCGAGCTTATCAAGATCGGTGACACTGTGACCGTGGAAGGCCCCTATGGTAGCTTCACTTTCGAGGATAATAAGGATCGCCAGATATGGATTGGTGGCGGCATTGGCATTACCCCTTATATAGCGCGTATGAAACAGCTGGCACTGAAACCCGGCACGCAACACATTGACCTCTTCCATAGTGTTAAAGAACTTGAACCAGAAGCATTGGAGCTGCTGACAGCTGATGCCGATGCAGCCAATGTAAATCTGCATGTCATGATTGGCAACAAAGATGGCCGGCTTAATGGAGAGCAGCTGCGCGATTTAGTTCCAGACTGGAATTCAGCATCTGTTTGGTTTTGTGGCCCAACAGCCTTTGGTAAATCCCTGCGCGCAGATTTTGTTGAACATGGTATGGTAACGAGCGACTTTCATCAGGAATTGTTTGAGATGCGATAGCGACAAGCTGACCGCCGCCAGAGCGATTCACTACCAGGCTGTATGAAGATTTGGGGACACTATGAAGATTTGGGGACACAATGCTTAATTATAATTAAGTATTGTGTCCCCAGAAATTCGGCCCAGAATTCGCTCATTTTCTACACATTTACCAATAGCTTTTTTCAGTTTATCGAAGGAGACCCTATGTCCAGACCATCGCTAATCAGTATTGTGTTCATTATTTTCTGGTCGCAGTCGGTTGCTGCACAAACAATGGAAAAAACACCAGGGCTCGTTTACGACGCACAGCTCAGTGATTATCAATATGATTTTTCGGTACGCTATTTTTCCATTCATTCCCAGCGCCAGACGTTGAAGATGGCCTATATCTTTCTTGAAGGCCAGCCTGACAAACCGGTTGTCACCTTGATGCATGGAAAAAACTTTAATGCCCATTACTGGACGCCCACGGCACGCTATTTAAATATAAAAGGCTACGGAGTACTCATTCCTGACCAGATTGGATTCGGCAAATTATCGAAACCAGCACACTATCAATATTCTTTTGCCGCGCTGGCACATCATATCCGTGCCTTAATGGCCTCCCTGAAAATTGAAAAGAGCATTATCCTGGGCCATTCAATGGGCGGCATGCTGGCCAGCCGGTTTGCGCTGATGTACCCACAATCTACCGACATGCTGATCCTGGTTAATCCGATCGGCCTGGAAAATTACCTGCAATACGTGGAATACAAGGACACGGAGTTTTTTTATAAAAACGAGTTGGCCAAAACCCCCGAGGGCATTAAACGTTATCAACAGGAAAACTATTATGCCGGTCAGTGGAATGAGCAATATGAAGCACTCACTCATTTTATGATCGGACAGATACAGGGGCCCGATAAAGAGCTGGTTGCCTGGGTCAATGCACAGACTTACGACATGATATTTACCCAGCCGGTGATTACAGAGTTCAAGGATGTATCTGTTCCGGTGAGCTTAATCATTGGCACCCGTGATCGTACCGGCCCGGGTCGAAACTGGAAAAAGCCGGATGTAGATTATGAACTGGGCCGTTACGATCACCTGGGCAAGGCAGCAGCCCGGCTTATACCCGATGCCGAACTGTATGAATTAGCTGATCTGGGCCATCTACCTCATATTGAAAATTTTGAACGCTTCAGGACTGTGCTCGACAAGGTATTGGCTAAATGACAAACCATACCCTGGAAAGTGTTGATCGACGTCATCAAGCACATGCAGACTGGCATAGATACCTGTTGGCGCAAATCACGCTTGGCTTCGTGGCGCTTCTCCTGGCCGGGACCGCAACTGCCGTAGAGTGTCCGGGAACGCCGCGCACCGTAGTTGGCACGGTGTATTGCGATAACCTCTTCACGCTCTGGGTGAATGGCCGGAAGGTCGCGTCCGACCCGGTCGCATTCACTCCCCACCAGGCCGTTCATGTGGCTTTCGAGTGGAACGGTGCCTCCAGTCTGACCTATGCCATTCAGTGTGAGGACTATGCCTCCGAATCAGGCTACGAATACACGGGATCCAACAGCCCGCAACTGGGTGACGGGGCCCTGATAGCGGCCTTCGAAGATGGACTGGGGACCGTGACCACAGCAAACTGGCGCGTTTATACTGCGACCTTTGGCCCTACCGATGCCAGTCGCTCAGCCGGTTGTTCGGCTGACAACCTTGACAGCTGTGTGGTTGAGAATCGCGGAATGCCTGAAGGCTGGACTCAACCGGATTTCGACGACAGCAGCTGGGCATTCGCCACGCCCTACAGTGCAGCCGAGGCCGGCTGGGGCAGGCGACCGACCTGGTCCTCTAAAGAGGGTTGTTGCACGCTCACATCGCCCGTGGACCGTTCCAGCCTGGGCTGCGACCGGTCACTGCAAGAGAGTGAGTGTCTGGACCCACGCGTGGAATTTGCGGGGAGTTCCGCTGGCTTCATCTGGGCTGCAGACCTCGAGCGGGACAACCGCGTACTCTTCCGCTATACAGCAAGTTGTGCAACAGCCTCACCCTGATTGAGTCACTGTAGTAAAGACGTCTTTTCCATTGCCCTGTCCTTCCTGACGTCGATGGGCTTTTCGAATTCTTCAGGTGTCACCCATTCCATTTCCAGTTACGAATCTCCGGCATATCTTCGCCGTGTTTATCGATATAGGCCTTGTGATCGAGCAGTTTGTCGCGCAGATACTGTTTGGCATAGGCAGCACGTGATCCCAAACTCGGCACACGGTCGATCACATCACCGGCCAGGTGGAAGCGGTCGAGATCATTCAATACCGCCATATCGAAGGGGGTGGTAGTGGTGCCGTTTTCCTTGTAACCGCGCACATGCAGATTTCTATGATTGGTGCGGCGGTAGGCCAGACGATGGATCAACCAGGGATAACCATGATAGGCAAAGATGATCGGCTTATCTTTGGTAAACAACACATCAAAGTCTTTGTCGGTAATGCCGTGCGGGTGCTCGCTCTGCGGCTGCAGGGTCATCAAGTCCACGACATTGATGACGCGGATCTTCAAATCCGGGAACTGCTGGCGCAGCAGCTTCACTGCCGCCAGCGTCTCCAGTGTCGGCACATCGCCGCAGCAGGCCATGACCACATCGGGATCACCTCCCTCGTCGTTGCTGGCCCATTTCCAGATACCCAGCCCGGCGGTGCAGTGTTTGATTGCCGCCTCCATGTCCAGCCATTGCAGTTCAGGCTGCTTACCCGCCACGATGACATTGATGTCATTGTGGCTGCGCAGGCAATGGTCGGTTACCGACAGCAGGGTGTTTGCATCAGGCGGCAAATAGACGCGTATGATTTCCGCCTTCTTGTTCACCACCAGGTCGATGAAACCGGGGTCCTGATGACTGAAGCCGTTGTGGTCCTGACGCCAGACGTGAGATGACAACAAATAATTCAACGAGGCAATGGGCCGACGCCATTCAATGTCCCGTGTCACATCCAGCCACTTGGCGTGCTGGTTGAACATCGAATCAACAATGTGGATAAAGGCTTCATAGCAGGAGAAAAAGCCATGGCGTCCGGTCAGCAGATAACCTTCGAGCCAGCCCTGACACTGGTGCTCACTCAACATCTCCATTACCCGGCCATCGGGCGCTACATGCTCGTCGCCGGGAAGTATTTCTGCCGTCGAGCATCGGTTGGTCACGTCGAACAGCGCACCCCAGCGGTTCGAAGCGGTTTCGTCCGGACTGAAAATGCGGAAGTTGCGCGCCTTGGCATTGCGCTTCATCACATCGCGTATGAATTCACCCTGCGCACGCGTCGCTTCGGCATCAACCTCGCCAGGGTTTGGCACCTTGACCGCATAATCGCGAAAGTCCGGCATGCGCAAATCACGCAACAACTTGCCGCCATTGGCATGCGGATTGGCGCCCATGCGCCGCTCACCTACTGGCGCCAGTTCGGCCAGTTCTGCTATCAGTCTGCCGGCATCATCAAATAATTCTTCGGGGCGGTAAGACTTCATCCATTGTTCAAGGATTTTTAAATGCTTTGGCTGTTTAATAAAATTGGTGACCGGCACCTGGTGTGCGCGAAAGGTATCTTCGATCGCTTTGCCATCGACAGATTCCGGGCCAGTCCAGCCCTTCGGTGAACGCAGGATAATCATCGGCCAGCGCGGACGTTCAGTGAAACCCTTACTGCGTGCATCGCGCTGGATACGTTGGATCGCGCTGACCACGGTATCGAGGGTCTCAGCCATGCGCTGATGCATGGTATCTGGGTCATCGCCCTCGACGAAATACGGCGTGTAACCGTAGCCGCGGAACAGCGCTTCCAGTTCATCATGAGGTATGCGCGCCAGCACCGTAGGGCCGGCGATTTTATAGCCGTTCAAATGCAGAATCGGCAACACGGCGCCATCATGCACCGGGTTGAGGAATTTATTCGAATGCCAGCTAGTGGCCATAGGGCCGGTTTCGGCCTCACCATCACCCACCACGCAGGCCACTAGCAAATCCGGATTATCGAACGCGGCGCCATAAGCGTGCGACAGGGCATAGCCCAGTTCACCGCCTTCGTTGATGGAGCCCGGTGTTTCCGGTGCGACGTGGCTGGGGATGCCGCCGGGAAAAGAAAACTGGGTAAATAGCTTTTTCATCCCCGCCTCGTCCTGGGAAATATTCGGATATACCTCGCTGTACGTGCCCTCCAGATAGGTGTTGGCCACCAGACCCGGTCCGCCATGGCCGGGACCGGTGACATTCACAATACTCAGGTCATATTGCCGGATGATCCGGTTAAGGTGGACATAAATAAAATTCAAGCCTGGCGTGGTCCCCCAGTGCCCCAGTAAACGCGGCTTGATATGTTCAAGCTTCAAGGTTTTTTTGAGCAGTGGATTGTCATACAGATAAATCTGCCCCACCGACAGATAGTTGGCGGCCCGCCAGTAGGCGTCCATCTTGCGCAGCAACTCCGGCGACAGTAGTGTGTCTTTGAGCTTAGGTGTTTTTTTCTTACTGACCATGTGCTTATACCTTTTCCATTGGAATATTTAAAATGCGGCAGACCGATTTCGCGATCATCACTTCCTCATCTGTATGCATGACGCGGACAGCGACTCGACTGGTCTCCGTGGAAATCACGTTCGCATTGGTCACATTGCGTTCTTTCTCTATCTCGATGCCGAGAAACTCCAGTCCCTCGCAGATCCGTGCACGAACAGCTGGCGCGTTTTCACCGATGCCGCCAGCGAACACCAGCGTATCCAGGCCACCCAGCGCTGCGGCGAACCCGCCTATCCATTTCTTGATCTGGTAGCAAAACAGTGCGACCGCCTCCTCTGCCCGCACGTCCTGCGTTGCACGGTCGAGTAAGTCGCGCATGTCGGGACTGGTCTCCGACACGCCCAGCAGCCCGGACTGGAAATTGACCATTTCGTTGAATTGCTTCGCGCTCATCTTTTCAGTACGCGCCAGATACCACACCAGTCCGGGATCGAGATCGCCCGAGCGGGTGCTCATCGGCACGCCCGGCTGCCGGTGTGAAGCCCATGCTGGTGTCCACGGCTTTGCCGTTATTTACCGCCGCCAGACTCGCGCCATTGCCAAGATGGGCGAGGACACTTATGGCCGTGGAACGCCATGGCCACTTCGAGTTCATCCTGTGTCATTACATCATCTCCTTCGCGAATCGCGTGAGTACAATCGGGTACTAAATTTTTCCAGATCTCTTCGCTACTCCGGCACTATTGAAACAATCTCTCCTGAACAACTTACAACATCCGCAGATCACACTGACTCCGGCCAGCTGCCAAAGGCCTGTTTTTCCAGTTGCATATTGCCCTGATCATCTTTGTAGATATTGATCCAGGCCTGCCAGTTCTTGTCGTCGATCTCCGGGTAGTCGAGCCGGAAATGACTGCAGCGACTCTCTTTGCGCATCAGCGATGCCTTCAATTTCATCTCAGCCGTCACAATCATATTGCGGGTTTCATGGGCGAGCCGCAACTGATGACGGTCTTCTGCGAGCAGCATGGGAACATGGTGGTCGCGCAGTTCCTCCACATAGGCCAGTGCGCCGTTCATCATGCGTTCTTTTTTAATGTACAGAACGAAGTTGGGGATCATCACGCCTTGCAGTATCTGGGTGACCCAAGCCGGACTGTAGCCTTTCTCTCTTTTCAGAGGGGCGAGGATTTCTTCCTTGATTTGATTCAGCTTTGCCTCTGCTACAGGGATGCACGTGCTCGATCGAGGCACTGGCAAGTGCAGCCGCTTCGCCGGCCATGGCGCCTTGCACGGCCGAGCCCGCCAGTGACCCGCCGATCTGGGTATAGATGCCGCCCGACATATAGGAACCCAGCGCATCCCCTGCCGCATAAAGCCCCGGGACCGTGCTCAGGCCGGTCTCATCGACCGGCACCAGGCCCTCGGATTTGTGGATGGCCATACCCGCTGACGACCCACCGACCGACTCGCCCCCCATCCCCGGAGGCCCGTCGTGTTTGTTTTGTCTGAACAGGGAAAACAGGCCCTGTTCCTGTCGTGGCGGTGGTGGTGGCCGGTCGCCTTCGCGAAATGCCGCAGGCACATAAGGTCCTTCAGCGGAATCGTTTCCAGGCTTTTCACCGGGTCTCGGCGGTCCCATCGATACCGGGCCACCCTGCATGTAGGCTTTATAATTAAGATCAACACCGAGATGATGATTAATTTGGGCTGTGGTGGTGTTCGGCTTTTCTTCAACCTGGCCGTGCCAGTTGTCGTAACAGGAACCCGAGTTTTCCGCGGAAGCCGGATGGCCGTCGTTCCATTCCTTACCGGTAATTTTGGCGCCAATGTCATAGGCCATGATGGAACCGTCGTGGGTCAGGTCACAGACCGGAAAACCACTCGGTTTAAAACCACCCGATCCTGTACAAAGAATGACGGTTTTCGCTGAGAAATGAATGATTCTGTTTTCATCCAGACTGAATCCTGGAGGCGCCCACGACGCGACCTTTGTCTTTCACGAGATGCGTAATCATCACGCGTTCCACCAAGGGAATGTCGCGCTCTTCGATGGGATGCATAAAGCTGTTGGCGTAGAGCGCAGAATCAAAAAAACCCCACGACTTCAACTCCTGAACACGGTCATAGGAGTGTTCTGCCAGCTGGCGGGTAAATACCGGATTGTTGGTGCCGATGGCAGACTCTGACACCTGGGCCACAAACTCATCGATGCTCATCACGGCATTCGATTTGTCGTAACTGAAAATGCCCTTGGCAAATGGCGTCAGGCCCGAACTGCCCAGGCGGCCTTTAGAAACCATCGCGACTTTAGCACCGGTATCATGCGCCTTAACTGCCGCAAACAGCGCCGCCATGCCGCCACCGATGACAAGCACATCTGTTTCCTGCACATCTTGCTTAAAATCTTTCGCGTTAATTCTGGGTCTGTTTGTAACGGGCTCGGCACCAAATGCCATAGAAGCAAAAGCAGCCGTGCCAACGACGGCGGCAGTTGCGCCCATAAACTGACGCCGAGAAATGCTTGTATCTGAACTCATATTCGTCACCTCCAGGAAACCATAACCGGAATGCTTTTCTCCGGTGTAATGGTGATCGCATTAACAGGACAATAGAGACGGCATAGATGACAGATCTGGCAGTCTTCCGGATAAGCAATCACGGCTTTTTTCCGCTGTTCGTCAAACTGAATCACGTCGGTCGGACAGGTGGAAATACAGGTTTTGCACCCTATACAGCCTGAAATTTGATGAATTGGCATGACGTTACCTCGCAGACCTGTGTTTAGAACGTAAGCTGTTCATAGTGAACATTTTCCTCAGGTATCCTGAGTGATCTGAGGCTCGCTTTAACCGATGCAATCATGGCTGGTGGGCCACACAGATAGACGGCCCAGCATTTGGCTAGCTCAGGGTTGATGGTCTCTGCAATAGTGTCTTTAGTAATCACACCCTGGCGAACATCGGCAATGTTCGTTGGGTGGTCGCATACCAGTTGCTGCGCAAAATCCGGCATATTTTTTTCCAGCGATTTAATCTCTTCCTGCAATACCATCTGGTGATAATCGTTGTTACCATAAAGCAGACGAATCGGGCGTGGATCGTTGTTGGCTGCCAGTTCTTTTAGCAGACTCAACATAGGACCAATACCCGCACCGCCGGCAATCAGCGTAATGCCTTTGGCTTTTTCGCTATCACGCAGTGTCATGCTGCCAAAGGGTCCGTCGACATAGACATCCTGACCGATGATTAAGGTATCGAGTTGTGAGGTGTAATCTCCCAGCTCGCGAATGATCATGGATATTTCCGGTAAATCTTTTCTGCACGATGCAATGGAAAACGGATGTTCATGCATGCTGTAGACAGAGCCGCTGGTATTGATCCAGATGAACTGACCTGCCTCAAAACTAAATTCATGTGACGAATTATTTTGGAGCGTAACCAGCCAGTCTCTACTGCTGACCTTAGAGAGGCCGGTCAATTTGAATGGTTTCTGTTTCAGATTGTTTTTCTTGACTGCCTGATTATAAAGTACGAGCCCGACGGCCATGGCACATAACGCCCACCAGAGCATGTTGAACTGTTCGTCAAACTGTCCGTGACGACCAACGCTGGTGATATGCAGGGTGGCCAGCACACAGATGATGACAAAACCTAGCAGGTGGCTCAGATGCCAGGTTTCGTAGCTGATGCTGATCCTGTCTTTGAAAATGGCGAGCAGAACCCACAGAATCATGACAAACCAGGCAATAATACCGGTCAGCAACTGTGGAGAGGTTACCGCTTCGAGTACGCTGGTCATGCCATCGTCAAACGAGACCAGAAAGCGCGGCGCGAGTATCAACAGGGGATGAAGTAAAAAGAAGACGCCCAACCATTTCCCAACCTTTTTATGCCTCGACATGCTCCAGTCGATATTTGAAAACATGGGAAAATGTTTAAGACGTCCTGCCAGTGGAAACTGAATAAAAAATGCCATCACGGCAAACGTATTCAGGAACGCGAGGGCTGCCGAATAAAGTCCCTTGTAATCGATAGCCAATGCCTGGGTGGCCAGGTAAGGAATCAACAGTATGGCCAGATAAGCTAAGACCAGGTTGCGTTTTCTAATCTGGAATAGCCGGTGCACTGGCCTGCTCAAGTTTATTGCGAAAGAATGTTCAGTCATGTCTCATCCAGCCCCGGCAATCAAACACTGTAAAGTCCTGGTAGATTCAGCAGCCGCTGATATCGTTATCAGGCATTGCTTGTAGCTGCTTCATTACGAAAGAGTCTATAGAATCATGGTGCAGAAAATGTGCAGATGAGATGGATATCTTGAGGATTCGGAACTGGAGAACACTCCGCTGTCATTAGCGAGTGTCTGATCTCTATCTGAGGTAGATGGCCTTGTCCCTCAAGATCCAGGTTCAGCTGAACTGGCGCAGTGAATTGCTCCTGACCGCGTAGGAACCTCGAGTCAGATTATTATGACTAAAGACGAGGTGAAAGATTGGCAGCAAACGTTATGCAGACGAATTCAACACGCAAGCGGTGAGGCAGATCACCGATCTGGATTATCCGGTCAAGGAAGTGGCTGATAGATTGAGAATCACGACCTATAGCCTGTACGCCGGGTTGAAGCGCAAATTCAACGCCACTAGACGGTTGATGCCCGCCAGTGCCGGTCACTCCCACTCGATTGTAAACGAGCATTGGAAAGCCAGTAACGGCGCGGGTATTGAGTGGGTCACAAGTGACAATACCATGAAAAATACCATGTTCAGAAATTACTGCTAATCGACGCAAAAATCACCAATTCACACAGTAAATCATTTCTTCTCTAAAGCAAATCCGGCCGGTTCGACAAACGTCAACTCATAACGGGTTGTTCTACCATTACCCAGTAGCGGTATGATGATTCCCTTGGCAACCAGATCTGAAAGATCACGACTCGCTGTTCGATTGGGACACTTGGTGATCGCTGCATATTTTTTTGCCTTTATTCCTACCTTCAAAGCCCTTGCAACCTTCAGCAAATAGACGCGACACCATCCTGGCCTGCCGGTCATTCAGTTGATCGCCATAGGCTTCATAAAAACTCCACTATGCTGGCCAACAGTTCAGGATCGGCCAAGGCCTGCGCCTTAACCGAAGATTGAGCCATCTTCGCCAGATCGTAAGAGTGGCGTGAATTGCAAGGCGGCTATGGATTTCCCTCTGGGCGATTATCAGGTGTAGTACAGCGCCAGTGACAAACCCAGCATCACGGCGACCCAGATCACCATGCTGCCCGTCGGCCAGCTGCGTGCCAGCACGCCGTAAGTGCCGTGGTGCCGTGCCAGCACTCTAAGGCTGCTGGCCACCAGCCCCCTACCCTGCTCGCGCAGATTTCGGTCGATGGGGGCCAACCGGGCCAGCGCCGTGTGGATCGCTTGTGGTGCCCAACGGCGATACAACCAGTCCACGTCCAGATGCACGGACTTCAGTTCCGGCGGATAAATGCCGGCCAGTTTGAGCCAGGTGAAGGCCAGAGCCGAGAAGGCCAGCAGCTGCAGCTGAGCCAGCACGTGGCTGACGTCGTAAGGCCAGAAGCCGGTGTCATAGGGCAACAGCCCGTACAGCAGGCCCGGGAAGGTGCCGATGCCCACGCAAAGCAGCGCGCCCAGGGTCATGGCCACCAGCATGTTGACGGGCGGCTCGTGAGCCGTCTCCACAAAGCGCGAATCATGGGCGAAGAAGGCAAAGAACGGGATCTTGATACCGGCATGGTGGAACACACCGGCAGCGGCGAACAGCAACGCCAGCCACACCACGGTGTGACCTTCCTGAATGGCCGCGGCGACCACCATGGACTTGCTGACAAAACCGCTGAACAGCGGGAAGGCCGAGATGGATGCCGCCCCCACCATGCACAGGATGGCGGTCTTGGGCATCTTCTTGTACAGGCCGCCGAGTTCGGAGCCGCGCATCTCGCCGGTCACATGCAGTACCGCGCCCATGCTCATCATCAACAGCCCCTTGAAGATGACGTCGGTGAAGGCGTGGGCGACCGCACCATTGAGCGCCAGTTGGGTGCCGATGCCGATGCCGACCACCATGAAACCCAGCTGGTTGATCAGACTGTAGGCAAGCACGCGCCGCAAGTCGTTCTCGATGACCGCGAAAAAGATTGGAAAGCACGCCATCAGAGTGCCGATCACTACCAGCAGATCGGTGCCGGGGAAGCCCCGCGCCAGGGCGTAGATGGCCACCTTGGTGGTGAAGGCACTGAGGAACACCGTGCCAGTCGGCGTGGCCTCCGGATAGGCATCGGTCAACCAGCCGTGCAGCATCGGGAAGCCCGCCTTGATGCCGAAGGCGATGAAGATCAACCAGCCGCCGGTCGCATCCAGGCCGATATAATCGAAGGTCAGACCGTTGCCGGCACTGGAATACCAGATGGCACCAGCCAGCAGCAGCACCCCGGAACCCACCTGCATCACCAGGTATCGCATACTGGTGGCCAGCGAGTGCTTGCTGCGACGCGCCAACACCAGGAACACAGAGGTGACGGCGAGCAGTTCCCAGAACACGAACAGGGTCAGCAGGTCGCCCGCGAACACCGCGCCCACCGCGCTGCCGGCATAGGCAAGCGCAGCCACGTCCTGCATCCTGTCCTTGATATGCAGCGAATAGACCACACCGATGAACGCAGCGAGGTGGAACAGGTAGCCGAACAGGATGGACAATGCATCCACCCGCACCGGCGTCAGCTGCAGGCCCATCAGCTGCAACTCCACGACGGTGCCGGGCTCGAGTTGGTAGACACCCCAGGCACCCAGCAGGGGTGCGGCCAGCATGACCAGCGCGCGTAGCGGGCCGCGGGTTACCGCAACCAGAGCGGCAGCCAGAAACAGCGCAAAGGCGGGCGAGGACTCAAGCACTCGGATTCTCCCCGGATGACGAGTCCTCGCTCGGCGGCGCCTCGTCGTAGTAGTCCTCCTCGCGGATGAGGACCTTGCGCAGCTCCTTCGCCAGCAGCACCAGCAGCACGCAGGCGACAAAGCCATAGACCGCATAAAAGCCAAACATTGCCTCCCACGGATGAGACACGTGACGGTGCAGCACCAGATCCAGGCCCGCCAGGATCACGCAGGCACCCACCAGACCAAACACTACCCTGCGCACGTTACGCGGGTTGTCGAACAAATAGGTCTTTTGCTTGTCGGCACTCATCGAAACACCCCTTCAAGCATTTGATAGATCGGGTCAGGCAAGAAGAACAATACGATGCAGCCGAGCACCGCCACACCGATGGCCAGCAGGCTGGCGAGCGGCGCCTCCTGCAGTCCCCGATCATCGCTCGCCGGCTTGGCAAAGAAACCGCGTACCGGTATGACCACCAGGTACATGATATTGAGCAGCGAACTGACCAGCAGGGTTGCTGTCAGCAGCCACATGCCCGGTTTCCAGGGTACCCTGCACCAGCAGCCATTTGCTCCAGGTCCCGCCGAACGGGGGCAGGCCGACGATGGACAGAGCCCCGATCAGGAACGCCAGCATGGTCAACGGCATGCGCCGGCCCAGGCCGTCGAGTTCACTGACCCGTTCTTATGTGCAGCCACCAGGATGGCCCCGGCACAAAAAAACAGCGTGATCTTGCCGAAGGCGTGCATGACGATGTGCATACCGCCCCCCACCACGCCGGCAGCAACGCCCAGCATGGCACCGAGGGTGATGTAGCCGAGCTGGCTGACGGTCGATAAGCCAACCGCGCCTTCAGATTGTCGCGGGTCATCGCTACCAGCGAGGCCAGCAGGATGGTCAGGGCAGCCAGGCCGGCCAGCCAGTCGGCCACGGCCATTCGCCGACCAGATCGATGCCGAACAGATACACCACCACCTTGAGGATGGTGAACACCCCCGCCTTGACTACGGCCACCGCGTGCAGCAAGGCGGATACCGGGGTCGGAGCAACCATGGCCGCCGGCAGCCAGCGATGGAAGGGCATTATCGCGGCCTTGCCGGCACCAAACACGTAAAGCACCAGGAGCACGCTGAGAATGTCGGATCGACATCTGCATCGAACACGCCGCCGGCCGTGAACGTCAGGTTACCGGTCAGCTGCCAGGTCCAGACCATGGCCAGCAGGAGGAATCCTATCGAGGTGCTCATCAGTAACCCCAGGTAGACACGCCCGCCACGGCGCGCGTCGTCGTCACCGGCATGGGTGACCAGCGGATACGTCGCCAGGGTCAGCAGCTCGTAGAACAGGAACAGCGTCAGCATATTGGCCGACAGTGCGATGCCCATTGTCGCCGCAATGGAGACGGCAAAAGCGACATAGAAGCGGGTCTGGTTGTCCTCGTGGTGGGCGCGCATGTAGCCGATGGCATACACGGTTGTGACCGGCCACAGAAAGCCGGCAACCAGGGCAAACAACATGCCCAGCGGCTCCGGCGACAGCGCCAGGGTAAGTCCTGGAAACGGCTCGGCCAGCACCAGGATTGGCGCCGCCTGCGAATCCACCTGACCTACCAGCGCCACCACCAGTCCGAACAGCAGCACGCCGGCCAGAACGGACACGGCCTCGCGCACATTGGGCCAGCGGGCCGTCGCCAGGATGGCGGGTACTGCCAGCAGTGGCACCAAGGGGATGATGGCGAGCAGTTGCATGCCGTTCATCCGGCACCTCCGGTCAGCACCGCCGCCGCCTGGCGCGCCAGGCCGACACTGACCTCGGTGTGCACTCCGAAGTAGACGTTCGCGATAACCAGCAGCCACAGCGGTACCAGCATGGACAGCGGCGCCTCCTTCACTGCAACCTCGCCTTGCGGTTCAGTGAAATAGGCCGCCTCCACCAGCTTCCACACGTAGACCACCGCAAGGAGAGAACCCAGCAGGATCAGCAGGGCGACAGGCCAAAGCCCCTGTTCGAGTGACGCCAGCACCAGGTACCACTTACTGACGAACCCCACGGTGCCCGGCACGCCGATCAAACTGAGCCCACCCAACACGATGGCAAACAAGGTCCACGGCATGCGCCGTCCCAGCCCGGCCAGATCCTGCAGAGCGGTGGAGCCCATGCGGTAGGCAACAGCGGCCAGGGCGAGAAACAGGGCGCCCTTCATCAGCGCGTGGTTGAACAGGTGCAGGATGGCACCGGTGACACCCGTGGTGCTGGCCAGGCCGATACCGAGCACCATGTAGCCGATCTGGGCGACACTGGAATAGGCCAGCAGACGCTTGACGTCCACCTGGTAGATGGCCACCAGCGAGGCGGACAGGATGCCAAGCACCCCGACCGGCAGCAGGATGTGCTCGAGCGGCATGCGCCCCAGCGAAAATTCGAAACCGAAGATGTCCAGCGTGAAGCGCAGCAGCATATAGACCGCCACCTTGGTGGCGGTGGCGGCGAGAAAGGCCGTCACAATGGAAGGCGCGTATGTGTAGGCGTTGGGCAACCACAGGTGCAGGGGAAACATCGCCAGCTTGAGCCCGATGCCCACGGCAAGGAACGCGAAGCCCGCCCGCACCGTGCGCGTATCCCACACCTCCGGCAACCGCGCCGCCAGGTCCTGCATATTCAGCGTGCCGGTCATCATGTAGAGGAAGCCGATGCCGATCAGGATGAAGGTGGCACCGATGGTGCCCATCACCAGGTAATCGAAGGCAGATGTCAGTGCGCGACGGTCGCGCCCCATGCTGATCAGCGCATAGGAAGCCAGCGAAGAGATCTCCAGGAACACGAAGACATTGAAGGCATCGCCCGTGGCGACGATGCCCACCAGGCCGGCAAAGGCCAACATGAGGGCCGCGTAAAAGCGCGCGATCAACGGTTCAGGGACCTCGCGCGCGACGCTCTTCTTGGCCGCCACCATCACCAGGGCCGCGATGGCGGTGACGATCAGCAGCACATAGGAGCCCAGGGTGTCGATGCGGTACTCGATTCCCCAGGGCGGTGCCCAGCCACCGAGCTCGTAGCTGATGGTGCCCGTATCGGCGATCTGGATCGCCAGCACAACGGCCGCGGCGAAGCTCAGCCAGGCCGCCGCCAGCGCCAGGCCCCAGGCCGCACGCGGCCGCTCGGCCAATACGCACAGCGGTCCGGCCATCAGCGGGACTATAACCACCAGAACCGGCAGGTGATCCCAGAGGCTCATCCGCCAGCCTCTTCCTTTTTGGCCGCACCGGCATCCAGCAGGGCCTCGTCATCCCTCAGATCCCTGGCATGGATCTCGTCCTCTTCCACCGAGCCATAGGCCTCGTGGATACGCACCACCAGTGCCAGTCCAACCGCGGTGGTGGCCACGCCGACCACGATGGCGGTAAGAATCAGCACGTGTGGCAGCGGACTGGAATAGGCGGTCACGCCTTCGGCGATAATCGGCGCCTGGCCACCCGAGAGATTCCCCATGGTGATGTAGAGAATGAACACCGACGCCTGGAAGAGTCCCAGCCCGACAAGCTTCTTCACCAGATTGCCCTGGGCGATGACCACGTAGAAGCCAGCCATCATCAGGAAAACAACGATGAGATAGTTGAAGATTCCCGGCAAATAGATCATCGGCGGCGGCCCCGGCCGGCGAACGCATAAAAGATCAACAACACCACCGAGAAAACCGCGATGCCGACACCGAGTTCCACCAGCAGCACCCCCAGGTGCTGGCCATGGACCGGATCGTTCGCCAGCACCGAGTAATCCAGGAAAGGCCGACCGGCCAGCAGTGAGTAGACGCCAACGCTACCATAGATAAGTACGCCGATGGCGGCCAGGCGGTGCAGCCAGCCGGGCGGCACCACGGCACGGGCGCTGCCGTCACCGAATACAAGGTCGTACAGAACGAAAGCGGTGGCGAATATCACCCCGGCCTGAAAGCCGCCACCGGCACCAAAGTCGCCGTGGAACTGCACGTACAGCCCAAACAGCAGGATCAGCGGCAGCAATACCTTGACCACCGAACGCAGCACCACCTGGTCGCCGATGGCACTCACCCCCGGGCGCATGCGCGGGTCCTCCTGGATACCAAGCAAAAGCAACACCGCCAGCCCGGCCGTGAAGATCACCACGGTCTCGCCGAAGGTATCGTAGCCGCGGTAGCTCGCCAGCACCGCGGTCACCAGGTTCGGCATACCTACCTCCGCCTCGCCCTGCTCGATGTAACGCGGGGTCACGTGCTGATGCACCGGGGCAGACGGGTCGCCGAGCAGGGGCGCATCCAGGACGGCGTAGACCAGAGCGGCCCCCGTGACACCGACCACCAGCAGGCCGAGCAAGGGGTTGCGCCTGGGCAACGCCTCCCAGCGTTTGGTCAGGTGCAGACTGGAAAGCATCAGCACCGTGGTGACACCAGCACCAACGGCGGCCTCCGTAAAGGCGACATCCACGGCGTCCAGATCCATGAACACTACGGCGGTCAGCAGACTGTAGACGCCAAACAGCATCACCACCGCGAACAGGTCGGTGAGGAGGATCGCCGCCACCGCGATCATCACCAGAAAACCCAGCAGGACGATGTCGATCAGGGCTTCGATGAGTCTTCTCCCCCGACGTCTTTGTCGTTGTCGAACACCAGCGGCCGCTGCCCGCCGTGCAGGGTGGCCTTGGCCATGGCATGGGTGGCCGTGGGGTTGGTGGCAAGCACCAGGAGCAGGATCATGATCACCTTGACCGAGTCCAGCGACCACTCCATCTGCAACAGCAGCCCGATCAACAGCAGCGGCGCCGCCAGGGTCTCCGTGATGCCCGAGGCGTGAACGCGAGAGTAGAAGTCCGGCATGCGCAACAACCCCACTCCGCCCGTGATACACAGCACCCCACCAAGCAGCAGGAAGAGACTGCTGAACAACTCAAGGATCGCCGTCATATCGCCGACTCCGGACCGTCGCCGTCGTCTGCCGAATCGCGGTACTCGAAGAAACGCATCACGGCGATGGTGCCGACGAAATTCAGCAGGGCGTAGAGCAGGGCCACGTCGAGATAACTGTTCCACGAAAGGGCGTAACCGGCCAACGCGATCAACAACACGGTCTTGGTGCCGAAGGAATTGGCCGCGAGCATGCGATCGTATTCGGTGGGGCCGAGAAAGGTCCTGATCAGGGCCAGGAACATGGTCACCAGGATGGCAACGATGGCAGCAGTCAGCATTGCATCAAATCCCCAGGCGCTGGATCTGTTTTTCCATCTCGCCTTTTCTCAGCTCGTCGATACCGTCCATCGACAAGCTGTGCACCATGAAGTGGTCTTCCCTGACATCCGTGGTGAGGGTGCCGGGCGTCAGGGTGATGGAATTGGCGTACAGCGTCTTGGCCAGCGCGGAGGTGACCTTGATGTCGAGGCGCTGCCAGGTCGGCCGTATCGGCAAGGTCGGATCCCAGATCCGCCGCACCAGATCGATGTTGGACAGCACCACCTGCCACATCAGCCAAAGCAGGTAATACAGCAGGCGCGGCCGCATCGGCAGGACGCCCAGTTCCCCATCGACCCGGTCCATGCGCCCTAGGAACCAGGTCACAATCAGCACGGACAAGACACCGAGCGACAAAATCAGCGCGGTGTAATGCCCGGAGAGCAGCAGCCAGACGACGGCGATGAAGAGTGAGGATCGAATATAGCGCATCTGTTGTTGTTTTGTTCGGTCACATATTTGAGGCACAGACCCAGGGCACCGCCCTATCCTATCCGGCTCAAACACAGGTTTGGTCAGTCAGGCCTGGCAAGGCGTCACCACATCGAGTCGACGGTACCAAAGCCCATAGACTAAACGGTCTTTTGCTTCATTGAAACCCCTTTTGTGCTGGTGCCTGCGTTCAGCCGGGCAATCTGATCTGCGAAACGACCAGCGCTAATTCTCGGGACAAGTTCCTGACCGATCATCGGCCAAGGTTTTGAATTACTGCGTTAATTCTTTTATCCTCGATCCAATCCGATTAATGACGGAACGAAAAGTAACCATAGCTTGCGGTT
>CAWBPR010000013.1:0-343328 GCA_963790775.1 uncultured Gammaproteobacteria bacterium
GCTGGACGGACCTATGTGCTGCTCGAAGCAGAAAACCGTGATCCAAAAGGCGTCGCTTGCGGATGCCGCCTGTATCGAAGTCCGCAACATGGTCTGTAGGTCTAGGGGGGCTACACCGTCCAAGACTTCATCATCGAGGCAGATGAAGACGGTGTTGGCGTGTTAGGCAATGACACTGACGGCGGTTATTTCGAGCGACTACGCTCCAAAGGTGGTCGCTACGGGTTTTCATTCGCTTGTATGGCTCAAGTTCGTCCACTGGACCTCTTTGCCGAGCATGCTAGCGAACACGGCTTTATATTTACCGACGGTGTAAACTTGCTTGTTTATACGAGGTTGTATGCCTTCAGCGGTGGCATGAACGGTGGTATATTCATAAACGCTATGCATATCTGGACAATAGACGCCTGTGCCGATGAATGCGCCGGACCGGGGATATTGATATGGGGCGGCTTAGAGGGTAACGGCGATTGTATCTATGCGAGGAATAACACTGGAAGTGGACTGAAAGTCTTCGGTGGCCAGGGCTGGTTAGATGTCGACTATGGCGCTTTGGAGAATAATGGTCGCTACGGTCTCGAGGTCGACGGCTATGCGGACGACGACGATCCAAGCAGTGGCCGAGGCAGCGGTTCCTGCGTGAATATGATGGCCAACATGATCATTGCCGGCAACAAACTCGGAGGCATTATCGGACATCAGGCTTCGAACATTCATCTGGGGAATGTCCGAGGATTGAATGGGGGGTTCGGCGTCAGTTTGGAACACGGCTCCAAGGCCACGATCGATGGTTCCACGGCTGTCACGGGGGAATCTTGGTGATGCCACTATGAATGGCGGCAGCAGTGTCTTGAGCTGGCGCAATGACTTCCCTACCGATGGCGACAGCAAAGCAGAGCCGAGCACCTTGTGTTTGATCTCCAGAATCGGAAAGTCGTTAGTCGTCGATAACCTTCTAGCCAATCCAGGATTCGAAACGGGCGAGATAACACCCGAATGGGAACACCTCACTGACCCGGCTGGAGCAACCACCACAATTGATGGTGCGGTAGCGCATGGCGGGCACCTATTCTGTAAAGGTTACTTCTTCAGTGGCACCGAAGACGTGAATTACTTTCATGTCACACAAAACGTTTCAGTCGCGGCAGGTGTTACTTATCGGTTGCGTGGTTATGTTCGCACCTTGGATCTGACCACCGATAGCGGTATGAGACTGGAGGTACAGGATACCCGTGGTGAAAGCTATTTCACAACAGCAACTGATGTAGTCAACGGAACGTCCGATTGGACCTATGTGGATACTAACTTCACCGTGCCTAGCGGAAACTACCGAGGTCAAGGTGGGAGTCAGACGACTTTCTGGCTCAGGGCCGATATCAGGCAGTGCATGGGTCGACGATGTTTCATTGTATCGAGTGGGTTAAAGCTGCTCGATAGATGAGCCGAGAAGTGGGTGTATTGCTGATACACCTGGTTCGAGGCATGTAGAAACCTTCTTACAAGGAGATACGCGTATGATCAGGAATCGATCTGACTCTTTATAACCTGCTTAACCTGGTTTCCATGCTGGTCTGGTCTTTGGCATCTTTTGCCTCCGAAGGAAAACCTTCATTCGAACCTTCCATCATCGTTTATACCAGCGAAGACTTATTGTCCCCTGGCGCCGATCTCTCTGATGGTGGCTATACACCCATCGAGATCACTGACTTGACCTTTCTCGCCTGCGAGGATTTGATGCCCTTGGCGGATTTTGCACATCATACCGTTTACATACTCGTCGCCGCCAACGGCGAGGTACGCGTGGAGAAGGGATGGTGGCCACCGGAACTTGATGGCGAAATCATCCTTTACGGCGATGAACCTTCATACGTTGAATTCCCGATGACGCTTCTTACAGAGGAAGACTTCCTCAAGATCTACGCCTATCCTGAAGCGCTGAATTCGAAGGACGAACTGCTCGATGGCGACAATCCCATTGTGATCACGGATACGACCTTGTTGTATTGGATCGATCCGGACCCCGATGCCGATTTCTCGCACCCATCTATATATATTTTGGTTTCCTCAGAGGGCGTGGTCAGAGTCGAACACGGTGACTGGTGGCCTACGCTCAATGGCGAGAGAATTCTCTATGCAGAACCACCAACTTATCTCGAGACACCGTTTGAAGATCTGATCCCTGAACCACCCTATGGCTGCCGCAAAAAAGATGATGACGATTGAGTAACCGCACAATGTGGAGGTGTCTGATCGTGAGAGTGGATATCATAGTTCGACCCATAGCATATCCGCGCAGCAATCAGGCCTCCACATAAGATATCTATGCAAAGTATCGGGCAGATAAATGTCTGATGCTATTGGTCTTTGTCAAATAACTTTACATAATCACTTACCGCAATAGGCATTATGGAAAGCTATCCATAATGTGTATTTAGCTAAGAGAAAGTGGTTATGTAAAGTTGCCTGGTAAAGAGTAATGAACTCAGGCAGTTACCTGTCTGGTACTTTGCATAATATCTTGCTCATGGTTGGCGGCCCACGGTTTAGCGTCTGCATACAGGTGCCCTTTATAATCGTTGCAGCCATTGTAGCACGACTTGTTTTCCTTCCACGATGGAATCTTCGGTACCGGTGCTGGGCTGACCTTTTCGATGGCTGCTCGCTTCATCTCAAGATTCGCTCTTGCATACAACTCTGTGGTTTTGATATCGACATGGCCCAAGAAATCACGAACGATATCCAAGGAAATGCCGCCTTGGATTAGGTGCATGGCTTTTGTGTGACGGAGGGTATGGGGGCTTACCTTTACTTTGAGATGCGGATAACTATCTCTCACTTTCTGCAGATGTTTTTGCAGAATGTAATTGATGCCGGCACGCGTCAATTGATTTCCGTATTTGTTTCGAAACAATGGGCGATATAATTTTCCGGCAGTGCCAGATGATTTTCATCAATATACTGCTGCAACAATCGGGCGGTATTCTCCATCAAGGGTACGACTCGCACTTTACGTCCCTTACCGAGGATTCTCACTTGAGCGGGGGCCTCAAGCCGCACATCACCGGCCGTCAGGTCAATGAGTTCCTGTACGCGCGCTCCCGTGTCATAGAGAACGCTGAGCAGCACCGCATCTCGTCTGCCGTCGGATCGGTTAAGGTCCGGTTGGGCTAAAAGCGCGGCGAGGTGATCTTTCGACAGGTAGTTGACCTCATGACGAACAAAGCGGCGCAGTGGAATGGCGAGTATCCGCTGGGATTGCAATAACAGGGTTGGTTCTTCTACTTGCACGTATCGAAAAAAGGCATGCAGGACAGCCAATCGTTGATTGAGTGTGCGTAGTGAGCAATGCCGCTCTTGTTCCAGATGGTCGAGAAAGACGCCGACTAACTGGGCATCGATTTGCTCAAGCTCCAGTCTTTCAACGGCAATGCCTTTTTCATCCCGACAGAATCGTAGTAGCAATACAAAGACGTCTCGATACGCCTTGATGGTATTCGGGCTTAAGTTCCGCTGTCCCGCAAGGTAATGGCTGAGGAATTGACTGATATGCACAGCCAATGTGGTGGGTTTCATGATCACCTCCCTCGCGGTATCACACCGCCAAACTGCTGATTCATTCGCGCGGTCAGGTGAGGAAATAACTCAGCGGTCAGATGAAGGTATTTCTGCGTGCCGGTAAAATCCTTATGACCCAGATAGGCCACGAGGAAGGGTAACTTGGCATTGAGGTCAGCGCCTTCCTCATACCACTGCAATAATCGGTGAACGGCGAAAGTGTGGCGAAGATCATGGACTCTGGGACCTTCACCTCGTCCGCCATGGGGGATGCCGCATTGCAGTAACGCTTTTCGAAAGAGGTGGTACATCGTCGTGTGACCCCAAGCTGCTTGTCGAGCTGAGGGGAAAAAATAAGGCGTCAGGCACCCGCTTTGGCAGGGTGCTTTTTTCCAGTTTCTCGGCATAGATGCGCAAACGCTCCACCATGTCAATGGAGGGTGGGACGAGACGATCTTTACCAAATTTACCCTGTCGTACCGTGATGACACCCTGTTGAAGATCGACATCATGGACTTTCAGGTTCAGCACTTCGCTCAGTCGAAAACCGCAGCTATACAGCAATCGAAATACTTCGGGTAGGATAAGATGGCGAAGAGGTGCTTGCGGAGTGGGCGGAAAGTTATCAATGGCCTGAATAATCTGACGCACCTCTGCGTGGGTCAAAATCCTGGGCGAGAACACATAGTCACGACGTGGTCCGAGACCTTCGGGAGGGACATACGCGGAACAACCCAGCCTGATCATTAATCGAGCCAGCTGTCGAACAAGAGCAATGCGGCGTTGCTGTGTTGAGGGTTTCTCCTGCGGATTTTGCGCCAACCATTGGTCAACGATCGCTTTGGGCAATTCATTGGGTTTAATGTCCATGCCACACAGGAACTGATCTAGCCTCGATTTCCACGTAGCAAAGTTGAGCTAACATCGAGACGGCAACAGGGCAAAAAATCACACCACTCAAGCGAACTGAATGACGAGTTGCTTGCCTTCAAGCCAGGGCATAGGAGTTGGCTGCTCGGCCAGTCCGGAATCGACAAGGTAAGGATTGTGGGCGCGTTTGTCGAGGGTCACGATGACATGGTGATCTTCGATTTGGATCTTTCCGCCGACATCCAACAGACTGTCGAAAAGCATCTTGGCGGTGGCATGGTGGTAGTTTTCCGGGAGATGCCGGGCGAACAGGCGATATAGCGAACTGGCCGCCAAGGTGAGTTGCAGGTCGAAGTCTACCTTGAGGCCGACCATGGAAGAGAGCGAGTCGATATGGAAGAAGTGAATGGCCTCGGCAATGCCGTTTTCGATGAGCATGCGCTGGGCATAGCGCGTGATCAGGGTAGCCGGGGTGGCGTGCATGTCGTTGGTCAGCAGGAGGGTGGGATCTTCATGGCCGAGGTCGAGTATGGACAGTTGCCGAATCGGTTTGTCGCCATAATCTCTGATTTTGACCCGCTCATCGAACACCCGTGGCGTGCGATAGGTTCGCGTGAGGGCGCGCAGGGTCACCCGGCGCCAGGCGGAGCTGGGCCGAGCATAGAGCTCGGCCAAGAGCGTGCGGGTGCGCCGACGCAAGGTGAGGAAGCGGATGTTGAGCTCGTCCAGTTGACGCAAGTTCGCATGGGTGGTGAGCTGGGAATCGAACACCAGTTCTTGGGGGACCTGCCCGGTCTGTTGTCTCCAGAATTGCACAAAGTGTAGGATCTCGTCGGCCTGTTCGGACTTCGGTATATGGGCATTGGAATAACACATCACCCGTTGTTCGGCATCTCGCGCCAGAAACACCAATACTCCTTTTTGGCTACGGCTACGCTTGGAAACATAGTGTTTTTGCAGCGGTTCCTTGTCGCTATTGGCGGGAACCGTATGGAAATCCAGGTCCAGCGAGCCACTGCGCGAGAGCCCGATTCGCTGGACCTGTTGGAACCAGGTCGCCATGAACCGCTGGATCCCCCGTTCCCCGATGCGTGAACTGTAGGCGGCCAGATAGGCGCGTTTAGGCATGACGTTAAGCCCGGCAAACAGCGCCAGCCCCTCATCGAAGACCAGGTTCATGACATGACTCTTGCGCTCCTTGCCGATGAGCTTGAGGGCCAACAGGCTGCGCAAGGCCTGTTCGGCGGGGATCATCTGGGTCCCGGGCAGCTTGGCCTGTTGTGCGACTTGGGCGAGATCCAGGTGCTTCATCAAAGGCACCAACAGGAACAGGCCGGCGAAGCGGGTGCGAAAGCTCCGCACTGACAGATCCAGCTTGCGCACATCGGCCACCTCGGCCGGTTCCGGTTTGATATGGGCCGGGCGCTCCTCATCCCGGCGTCTGGGTAAGCGGGCGAAGCCCTCCTCGCGCAACAGCACGGACAGCGAATTGATACTGATCTCGTGTCCCTGGGCCTTGAGTTCGTGGCGGATGTCGTAGACCGAGAGATTCTTCTTGCGCATCGCCACGACCCGTTCGCGCACCGGATCACGGGCCGGTGCGGCTTGGGGCCCATGCTGGACCTCCCGGAAAAACCGTTCCTGCCAATGTTGCCCATGGCGGAACTGGTGGCATAGGACGCGGAAGGCGCCGGGGGTGTAACCGAACCTTTGGGCGGCCTCAGCCGAGGGCAGTCCTTCGACGAAATAGGCCCTCAGGGCTTCGTACTGGCGGTGAAGGGGGTTGACGGGATCCAGGAAGAAGCGGGCTTCTTGGAGGTGTGATATTATTTGTTTCCCAGTACTGATAGTCACATATTAATAATAGCTATATTCGCCAGAGATGCAACATATTGTGGTCGCTATTTTATGTTATCGCTATATATAGCAATGTATTTCTGTGCGATACCAAGATAGCGGTCGAATAGAGAATGGATGACTCGGTTTACAAGCAGATGCTACATGTCTTTTTCAATACTGGAATTTACTAACTTTACCGATGGCAAGTAAGGGGGTATCTCCCGGTACAGTAATCCATCAGCGCAGGGGGGGAAGGAAAATAGAGTTGTAAATCAGCAGGATGGAGACCTACTGGTTGGTAAGCCGATTAGTCGGGGTGTTAGGTGAACTACGTACCGTGGAAATCGAGGCTAGGTCCTTCAGCACCCATGCCGGCGTATCATACTTCAAGCCGCTGGCTCGCTTCTCGCGCACGAGCCGTTCCATCATCGGCGCCAATGGGCTTTCATATTGGAATACGTTACGCTTCGTTGTCATGTCCCACCTCCTGAATGGATAGCGCGACTTGCCGTAACGATTCGACGCTCGCCTTGGCATAGATCATCGTTGAGGACATCGAGGCATGCCCCAAAATATCGGCGATTACGGAAAATGGCACATCGTCCTCTAACAGGTATGTCGCGAGACTATGCCGAAGTGAATGTAAACCGTGCTTCTGCGGGCTTTTAAACTGAATGCCAGCTAATTCTCGCCAGTATGAGACGATTTGGTGCAGGTTGGCGTTTTTACTAAACGGCTTGACCGGTGGCGTCAAGCGTAAAAAGACTTCACGATAATGCGTTTTCGGTCGCACTGACTGGATATAATCAATCAGCGCGTTTCCGACCTCATCGGTCAAAGGTAAACGCAACGGCATCCCCGTTTTAACCTGGTTGAAGGTGATCGTTTCTGCGGCCCAATCGATATGATCGAGGGTCAGTGCTCTGATATCACTGGATCGAACACCTAACCGGCATGCCAGTAGCACGATGGCATAATCGCGTTTACCTCTCGGTGAATGTCGATCGATTTTATCCAGCAACTGAGTCAGGAGTTCCTTATCCCAGACCGACGGGATGGTGGCCCCTTCAGGAAAACACACCCCAGGTAAGCTTTCGCTCAAATCATGAATGAGCTGACCCTTGTAAAACAGAAATCGAAGGTAACAGCGCACAGAGGAAACAGTGAGTGCAACAGTTTTCTGGCGATAGCGGGATAGAGAATAGACATAATCTGATAAATCTTCCGGACGGATTTGGTGGAAGTGGTTTACATCACGCTTCCCCAGGAAGTCGAGGAACATGCCGATTTGTCGAATATATTCATTCACCGTATCCGGGCTGAGGTAACGTTCCTCCTCGCAATAGCTTTTATAGTCATGCAGGCTCTTCTGCATGGAGTCAGGTATGCTGAGTTTTGCGGCATACTGATTGACGCGCTCGAAGTAACCATAACGGGCGTAGTGCCACAATAACTTCAGGCCATACTCAGCATGTCTTTTCCAGCCTGCATAGCGACTGAGCTGGCAATTGAGAATCGATTTCATGATGTGCCAGAAAATCGAGGATGAGTTGTTCTCGTAGTTTGCCTTTATAGCCTTGCTGCTGAGCAAATTTGATTAACTTTCGCCATACGGTTTGATAGCGACGTATCGAGCGTGGGTCGTACTGGAGCACTTGGAGATGGCTTAAGGCGCCAAAAACCAATTCATCCAGGGAAAGCTTTTTTGATTTAGGGGTGTGGGAACTCATACATAATCCTCCGTCAGTTCTGGGTGGCGTCTATGGCCACGAGACAACAAACGGAAATATTATGTAAAGTGCCGGAAAGGTAACTATCTGATGCTATGGATCTTTATTGGCTCCTTTACATAACCACTTACTTCGCCTAAATATACCGATACGATCTGTAATCGTTCATGACCCAATTCCTGACTGATGGTCAGCCGTGCCTGGCAATCGATCCTCTTTTGTTCTGGGGTCAACATCTTGGATGTCGGTCCACCGGCCGCCGGTGACTTCCAACCTGTTAGTTCCTCATAACGGTTTTGCGCATAGGCATGGCGTAGCCCATGCATATGAGAAAGGCCGGCACGCAGGGTATGGCCCTCGTAGATCCGCAGTTGTTGCACATAGTTGCGGTTGCTTGGGATCAGAGAGCCGAGTCCGGCAAATCGTCTGGCACGATTCAATACATTCCTTTGGGCTTCGGTTCGTATCGGGATGGTTCGTTCTTTGCCGCCCTTGGTCCAACTGGCTTTGAGCATCAGGTGGTCACCCCGATCGGCAAAGCTGGGCTGGAACTTGATCGCCTCTTCCCGACGCAGGCCAAAGGCCTGCTGCAGTTCCAGACTCATGCGGACATGTTCATCACGCACCTTATCCAGTTGCGATGAGGTGAGCGTCTTGGCCTTGGACTCGTTGGTGACGAAGCGCCGATCCGGGATGCCATAGTGTTCATTGTTGCGAGCCACCACATTCTGCTTGTCGACCTTCTGTGCCCACCAGCGGATCACCGCCATGCGGTTCTTGATCGTTCCGATCGACAACTCCTCGCTAAACCATTGCTTGACCAAGGCCTCCACATGCTTTGGTTTCAATGACCGTGCCGCCATGCCGCGGTAGCCCAGCGCATGGAGCTGGTTGGCTATCAGGGTCAACATGCGCTCACGTTTGACTTGGGTGGCATAGCTGCCCTCTCGGCATTGCCGGCAGAGTTGTTTGAGTTGGTAGTTCAGGTCTCTCATATGGTGTATTGGCTATCTGGTAAGTGTTTCTGACCACTTGGCAACCGTGGCTGACAAGCCCGCTACAGCGGAACGGTCATGGGGCACAACCCCCATGTGACCTGAATGTGCCTGGTCAAAGGCAACGCGGGTTATCCCTGTAAGGGAATGGTCCGCGCAGACCAACCTGCCCAAACTGGGCGGTTCTTGAGTGTGGTTATCACCTCCTTTGAGCTATGTGGATAGATCCACGGTGAATGAAAGATGAGCATGGATCAGGACTGGCCAGAGACCGGTCTTGGATATCAGACTCGAGAGTTGAAAGACAGGCGGTTGCCTGTTTGATGAACAAGCCCAAGGGGCTGTTCTTGATGGAAGAGGGATCGCGGTTGATTACCGATGCACCTGTTGCACGATCCGAAGGTGCCTTGTTTGCCACTGTACACGCAGTGGCCACGGATAAATCCGTTGATTGACAGTCAGTATAGTCTGGCTGTCGATGGTTGTCATTTCTCCTGCTGCTAAATTTTTCCGCCAGTGACAGTGTCATCCCGCTGGCATCCGGGCATCTCCGAAAAAATCCTTCGGTATATCTTGGCTTGCACTCGGATGGCGTCCGCGTCACTACCGCGCTGCGCTGGCTAGTGACGCGGACGCTCGCACTTGGCAGCCGATGCGCCAGTCGGTTGCCTGTCACATAGGCTGCATTATGATGCATCATGCGATCTTCGGTGCGTGCTGGTTGTCGCGGTTCCACTGGAACCATGGGTCATTCCCTGGATGTTCGTTTGGAAAGGCCGGCGAGTCGTTTCACCAATGGATTCTCTTGGTTGATTGGACCCGGCTTCGGCAACTCCGCCGAGGCTCTGTGCTCGTGCGGCTGTTCGTTGTCGCGCCTTGCGTGCCTGCGCTACGCGCAAGGCGCGCTCCGGGGTGAACCGTCCCTCCTGGGCGCGTTTGATCAGGGCGCGCAGACACCCCAGTGGTGAAGCGCGGATGGCGCCGGCATGGATGATGCCGGCCCATTCGTCCAATACCTGCTGATCGAGTGGGGTGCTCAGAACACCGATCATCGACTCGGCTTCAGCTCGTTCTGCCGGTAGCAGTTGTTTTCGGGTACTCCAGATCAGAAACACTGCCACCACCACGCTCTGCCGATGTCAGTTTTGTCTGTCTGTGGTTGTGGTGGTTCCTTTTGGGTTCTATTGGTGGTTCTTGGTATGACACAGGTGTCAGGGGGACCCTGACAGCCGTGACCGGGGTCCCTGTCAGCCCTGTCAGGGGCCGGTGACAATTTGTCACCCCCCTGCATTGCCAGCCGATAGGCATTCGAGGAACAGGAACCATCGTAGCGATAGCGTGGTTCGACCGCTATCAAATGATGGTCTATCAGTATCTGTATGGCGCGCCGCACCGTGCGGGTCGAGGCACTGGCCTTGATCGCAAGCGTCGCCACACTGGGCCAACAGACGACCTGCATCATCCGCGGCATCGGCGAGCGCCATCAACACCAGCTTGGGTGTCGACGGCACGCACTGCCGCCAGGCCCAGTTCATGGCCGCAATACTCATGGCTTCAGACTCAAACGATCAGCTGGCTCAGTCGCTGTTCGTCCCGATGATGATCTGGGCCACCTCGCTGGCCGGGTAATAGACGCGGCGGCCGATCTTGCGGCCGCATCGCTTGAGGTTGCGGGTCTGCTGGTCGCTGGGGTAGCTCAGGCTGTAGCGCAGGCCACCGGTGGTGCGACCCAGCAGTTCGGCCAGTTGGGCCTGAGATAGCAGCAGACCGTAGCGTGCGGTGATTTGATTTTCCAGCGTTGCCACACCGGAGCTTTCGATGCCTTGCATAATCCGTGTTCTCCTCGTTGATGATTCGTGAACACGAGATTGCCTAATGTGTCAAGCGCTGGCTATAGAAAATCAATTCAACATTTGTTGTGGTTTTTTTCTGATTGAAAATCAGATAGATAAGCTAAAGGATGGTGTTCGATGGAGTTATTGGAGAAAAAATCCCGACACGGGTTGAATGGATTATCTATTGACAATTTCACGGATATAGTTTCTGACTCGACACACGAGAATCTAGAGTCTTACGACCTTCAGCGAATAGTATTTTAGCAATGGGTGCGAAATCTTTGTCGTTATGCAGATAGCTGGCAATGATGTTCGATTGCCGTAGCCGCAATGATGCAGTCACAAGCGAGTCTTTGATCTCGTGATGCGTTTTGGGACATCCAAGTCCCCAAACGCACTCGATCTTCGACAGCCTATTGAGGGCCCCGGCCGCCCTGCGTTCGTGCCGCTTCGCCACGCCATTGCTTCGCTCGGCGCTGGCTACGCAGCACTCCCGCAAATGGCTGGACGCCGCGTTCGGATGCTCGCTTTGCTTCCCCTCTGGCGCTATGCGCACGACGGGTAATCAGTCTCGCCTCGCGGCTACCGGGGACTACGCGCCTTCGCTTCGCTCTCCATGGCGCGCAGCGTTGGTCTTACGGATGGTAATGCCCTGTTTGCGCAGTTTACGATAGAGTTCCGCTGCGCGAACGAAGACCGACTCCGGCATGGGTAACATGATCAGCACACTGAGGTAACGCCGTACGCGCCTGTATGTGGCGTCGTCGGGAATCCCTTGGAGGATCTCTGTGAGAATAATGCCGGACAGCGCAAGGTCTTCGTTGTCGAGGATAGATTGCTCCAGCTTGGCTACATGCGGTAGATCTCGGCCAGCGAAGAAATCGATCCAGACACTGGTGTCGACCAGAATCACTGACCGCGACCGGTGCGCATTTCCGCAAGATCCCCTTCCCAGGTGACCTTGCCTTTGAGCGAGAGGATTTTCTGCTGCTGCTTGTGACGCAGGAGTTCGCGCAAGGCGAAATCAACCAGTTCTCGACGGGTCTTGAGGCCAGTGGCCTTGAGGCCGGCCTCGACCAATTTGCTGTCCAGCACGATGTTGGTACGCACGGTATCTGATCGGATAATCCAGTGCAGCGGCCAGTACCTGCCTGGCTTGCTTGCTCAGCGGTACGGTTCGGGCGCTGCCGTTCTTGGTATCGGTGAGTCGTACCACTCGGTGTTCGAGATCGACCTGGTCATGACGCAGGCTGGTGATTTCGCCGGCCCGCATACTGGTCAGGAGTGCTGTACGCACGATCCATCCCAGCATGGGATTGGAGTATTGGTCGCAGGCCTCGAGCAGGATCCGCTCCTCATCGGCACTCAGTCGTCGGTTGCGCCCCTGTCCTGCGGGTGGCTTGCGGATGTTCATGACCGGGTTGTAGACCAGTCCCAATTGCCACTCCTTGATCGCAATGGTGAACAGGTGTGAGAGGAGGGCGAGTTCCAGCCGTACCGTATCGGCCGATTTACCGGCGGCCAGTCGTTGGTCTCGGTATTGCGCGATCAAGTTCGGATTGAGCGCGGCGAGACTGTAATTACCCAATTCGGCCTTCAGTGCCTTGATCTTGTGTTGCTCGGCGGCATAGGTGCTTGGCTTCTTGGTCGAAGAGACGTCACGCAGGTAACGATCCAGCGCATGCTTCAGCAAGAGCTGGCTGGCATCCGCCCGATCGATGTACACACCACGCACCATCTCGTCTTCCGTGCGTCTGGCCCAATCCTGGGCATCACGCTTGGTGCGAAAGGTCTTGATGGTGGTCGGCCAACCGCGCTTGCGGATGAGTCGCCTTCCAGGTATTCGAGGGGGTCTTGCTGATGGTGGCCATGGCGTCTTCCGATTCGTAGGTGTACCGAAAGTGTACCGAACGACCAAGGGACTTTAAAGGGTGATGTTGTAACTTATTGTTTTTATTGGTGGGCCCACTAGGACTCGAACCTAGGACCAAGGGATTATGAGTCCCCTGCTCTAACCAACTGAGCTATGGGCCCGAAAAATGCGAAGAGATTCTAGCAGAAAAAAAGCAGGCGCCCTAGTAGGGCGCCTCTTTATGTAATGCCTGTTTTTTATTCATTGTCCAGAAAGCTGCGCAGTCGATCGGAGCGTGATGGATGGCGCAGTTTTCGCAGTGCTTTCGCCTCAATCTGGCGGATGCGTTCTCTGGTTACATCGAACTGTTTGCCGACCTCTTCCAGGGTGTGGTCAGTATTCATATCAATGCCGAAGCGCATGCGCAGGACTTTGGCTTCACGTCCGGTCAGTCCTGCCAGCATGTTTTGCGTGGCTTCGCTAAGACCCTCGGAGGTGGCGGAATCGACTGGTGAGACCACGCCGGCATCTTCTATGAAATCCCCAAGATGGGAGTCTTCATCATCGCCGATGGGGGTCTCCATGGAGATGGGCTCCTTGGCGATTTTCAGGACCTTTCTGATCTTGTCCTCAGGCATCTCCATCCGTTCGGCCAGCTCTTCCGGAGTGGCTTCGCGGCCCATCTCCTGAATCATCTGACGGGAGATGCGGTTGAGTTTATTGATCGTTTCGATCATGTGTACCGGTATGCGAATGGTGCGAGCCTGGTCTGCAATGGAGCGGGTAATCGCCTGGCGTATCCACCAGGTGGCATAAGTCGAAAATTTATAGCCACGCCGATATTCAAACTTATCCACGGCCTTCATCAGGCCGATGTTGCCCTCTTGAATGAGATCCAGAAACTGTAAGCCCCGGTTGGTATATTTTTTTGCAATCGAGATTACCAGGCGCAGGTTGGCTTCCACCATCTCTTTCTTGGCGCGGCGCGCCTTGGCTTCACCGATGGACATTTTGCGATTGATCTCTTTGATCTCGCTGACAGTGAGTATGCAGTCTGTTTCTACGGCTCTGAGTCGTTTTTGAGCCCGCCGTATCTCAGGCGCATGTTCCTCAAGGGCCTCTGAGTAGCTCTTGCCTTTGCCGATCTGTTCCTGAATCCATTCGAGGTTGGTCTCGTTGTCAGGGAAGGTGGCGATGAATTCCTTGCGTGGCATTTTCGCCTTTTCCACACAGAGATTCATGATGATGCGTTCCTGATTGCGGATCCGCTGAATGGTGCTGCGCAGGGTATTTACCAGCCTGATGAAGGTGACAGGCACTAGTTTGAATTCAAGAAAGGATTCAGCAACCGCATCCATCGCCTTCTGGGTCTTAGGGTCTGAGCGGCCATGCTTGACGAGTGAGGCGCACAGGGCTTTATATTGCTTGCGCAGTACTCTGGCTTTTGCTGCGACTTCTTCCGGATCAGGGCCGAGATTTTCGGGGTCTGAGTCACTGCTGTCGTCGTCATCGTCATCGTCGTCATTGTCCGAAGTGGCCGCAGCTTCATTTTCCTTCCGTTGAGCGGTATTGGCGGGGGTGGGTATTTCGTCGGTTTCATTGGGATCAATGAAACCGCTTGTCACGTCGGCCAGACGCACTTCACCCTCATCAATTTTTTCCAGCAGAGTGCAGAGAATGCCAATTGTCATCGGGAAGGTGGCAAGAGCGGCGGAAACCTGATTCAGCCCTTCTTCAATGCGTTTTGCAATTCGCAGTTCACCTTCACGGGTCAGCAGTTCGACTGTACCCATTTCGCGCATGTACATGCGAACTGGATCTGTGGTGCGGCCAAATTCACTGTCGACGCTGGCAAGAGCGGCCGCGGCTGCTTCGGCCGCGTCCTCATCTGCGGACACTGCATTATCACTCAGGGTATTGTCCTCAAGATCGGGGGGTGTCTCATGTACGGTGATCCCCATATCATTGATCATGCGGACAATATCTTCGATCTGTTCGGGCTCAACGATTCCCTCGGGCAGGTGGTCATTGACTTCTGCATAGGTGAGGAAGCCTTGCTCCTTACCTTTTGCAATCAATTGTTTTAGCTGGGATTGTTGTTGTTCCTGATTCATTTCTTACCTTAAAATTCGGCGTCGATCGGCGAAAACTGAACTAGCCATTCTAGCACGAGTTGATAAAATTTCGCCACTACTTCTAACTATAGATCTGAAGTTTGGTAGTTAAAACATCTCACCACATCAGGCATTTGCCGTTCCGCTGCACGCAATACTGACCTATTCGATGCATATGCATTTTTTGCAGTCTCATAATTCGATGCCGAAGTTTTGATCGGTTCATCTAGCCCTTGAGATGGGTGATATCTGTCTGCAACAGTTTTGCTCAGGCATGGCGCGCACCATTGTTGAGTTTGAGTCAGTCGTCACTATCTTTGTTGGTCTTCAGTTTGCCTGGAAAACGGCGTTTAAGTATTTCCAGTTCTTCAGACAACTCGCTGAGCGGTGCGTTCCTGGGTAAGACTTTGTTTTCCTTGTGATATTGTTCATTGAGGCGTTTCATGGCTCCAGTGAACTCTGAAATGAGATCCATTTCTTCCGGAAAATGACAGTATTTGCTTCTTAATTTCAGCAGTGTCGGATACTCATCTGACCCTCTGAATCGCTCCAGTAGAGCTGTGCCTGTAAGTGTAGGATGGGACAGACAAATTGCCAGTATTTGCTGAAGGAGCGCGATGCCTGGTGCGTTCCACTTCATCCAGCCCGGGTCTATTTGGTCACTAAGTGAGCTGAGGGCGGGTGACTCAAGTAGCAGGGCAATCGCCATTCGAGTGGGGGCGGGGCGGTGTTGTTGAAATCCTCTGCCTGGGGTGGAGGTCTTACCCGGTGATTTGGATTTTTCTTTAAGGCTGCCGCCTGCCACACCAATCATTTTTTCGAGCTGCTGGTACATCATGTGCTGGAAAATTCCATTTGGCAGTTTGTTCAATAGTGGTTTGGCAAGTTCCGCAAGGCGTGCACGGCCATCGATGGAATCCATGTGGACTTGAGATGCGAGGTGCTTGAACAGAAATTCTGAGAGAGGCAATGCATTTTCTATGCGTTTTTGAAAGGTTTCTGCGCCCTCTTTTCTGATCAGCGTGTCAGGGTCTTCCGCTTCCGGTAAAAAGAGAAATCGGGCCTCGCGTCCATCCCGCATCACCGGTAGGGCGATCTGCAGCGCTTTCCAGCCGGCATCGCGCCCAGCTTGATCGCCGTCGAAGCAGAAGACGACTTCGGGACAGGTGCGAAAAATTGATTCCAGGTGATCTTTGGTAGTGGCGGTGCCCAGTGTGGCTACAGCGTAATCTATGCCAAATTGCGCAACGGCTACAACATCCATATAACCCTCAACCACCAGCAGTCGTTCAATTTTGCGCAGGGCTTTTTTGGCCTCATACAGACCATACAGCTCACGCCCTTTATGAAAGATTACAGTTTCAGGCGAATTGAGGTATTTGGGTATGTTCAGGGATTTCGTATGCTCAGTGTTCACAGTTCCCTGTGTGTCTTTTTCCTGGCTCAAGACTCGGCCGCCGAAGCCGATTACCCGCCCACGCTGGTCCCGGATGGGGAACATGATGCGGTCGCGAAAACGGTCGTATCGCTTACCCTCTGGCTCAGAAATCATTCCGGTTTCCCGCAACTGAATGATCTCCAGGTCGCTCCTGCCCAGGGCCTGCAGCAGATTGTCCCAGCCGGGAGGCGCATAACCAATGCTGAATCTGGCGGCTATTTCACCGCTCAGGCCGCGATTCTTCAGATAATTTACCGCTGCAGGAGCTTGCGGGTGTTCCCGCAACTGGCGCCGATAGAAACTGGCCGCTTCTTCGAGGAGCGTGTAGAGCGGGTGCAGATCAGGCCCCTGCTGGAATCCCTCCTCGCGCGGCACCTCCAGGCCTGCCAAGTCCGCGAGTTCTTCTACTGCCTCGATAAAACCGAGGTTGTCATACTCCATCAGGAAGCCGATGGCGGAGCCGTGTACTCCGCAGCCAAAGCAGTGATAGAACTGTTTTTGACTGCTGACGGTGAAGGAGGGGGTCTTTTCGTCGTGAAACGGACAGCGCGCCTGATAATCCCTGCCGGCCTTTTTCAGTGGCACGCGGCGGTTGATGACGTCTACGATGTCGACCCGATTGAGCAGGTCATCAATGAACTGAGGTGGAATCTTGCCGGCCATGGTAACTGGATGGCCTTAGTTTGTATGACTGAGTAACGACAAGAATAGCCGATACGGATAGTGAGAAGAGGGGGTCAGCCGGCGAGTTTCTGTTTGACCAGAGCACTGACCTGACCCATGTCAGCCCGACCCTGTATCTTCGGCTTCAACTGCGCCATGACCTTGCCCATGTCCTGCATGCTGCCGGCGCCGGCTTCGGCAATCGCCGATTCCACCATGGCTGCGATTTCAGCGTCACTCAGGCCCTCCGGCATGTAGTCCTGAATGATTTTGATTTCACTGAGTTCCTGCTCAGCCAGCTCTGTGCGTCCGGCCTGCTCATACTGGGCAATGGAATCGCGGCGCTGTTTGATCATCTTTTCCAGGATGGACAGCACCTGGGTGTCGTCCAGTTCGATACGCTCATCCACCTCACGCTGCTTGAGTGCGGCCGTGACCAGCCGCAGGGTGGCCAGTCGAGGCTTGTCCTTCGCCTTCATCGCGACCTTTACATCATCCTGGATGCGCTGTTTCAACATGGGGGGTTACCGGACCGGAGCAGTCGAGAATCGGATCAGTACTGGCGTTCCCAGCGGCGACTTTCGCGGGAGACCTTTTTCAGGGTGCGTTTTACTGCGGCAGCGGCTTTGCGCTTACGTTCCCAGGTGGGTTTTTCGTAGAATTCACGGCGACGGACTTCGGCAAGCACGCCGGCTTTTTCGCAGGAGCGCTTGAAACGGCGCATGGCAACTTCAAAAGGTTCGTTTTCTTTGACGCGTACGTTAGGCATCTATGTTGTTCCTTGGGATCTGTTAAGCTTTCTCAACCGGTAAAGAGCGCGAATTCTACTCATTGATGTGCCGGTTTGCAAAATTATTCAACCCAAGCGGGTATACAAAGGTAAACAAAATGCGGGTGTTAGGTATTGAGACCTCCTGTGATGAAACAGGTGTGGCCCTGTTTGACAGTAACAAGGGGCTGTTGGGGCATGCGCTGCACAGCCAGACCGATGTGCATGCGGCGTTTGGCGGTGTGGTGCCTGAGCTGGCCTCCAGGGATCATGTGCGCAAGGTCCTGCCGTTGCTTAGGGAACTGCTCAAGAATGCTCAAACCGAGAGCGGCACGATCGACGGTATCGCCTATACTGCCGGGCCCGGCCTGGTGGGCGCGTTGCTGGTAGGTGCAGCGATTGGCCGGAGTCTGGCCTGGTCTTGGGGCGTACCTGCTGTGGCTGTTCATCATATGGAAGGTCACCTGCTGGCTCCCATGCTGGAGCCTGAACCCCCGGCGTTCCCGTTCGTCGCACTGCTGGTTTCGGGCGGACACACTCAGCTGGTGCATGTGGCGGGGATCGGGCGTTATCAGTTATTGGGCGAATCGCTGGATGATGCCGCTGGTGAGGCCTTCGACAAGACCGCCAAGCTGTTGGGTCTGCCCTACCCGGGTGGTCCGGAGCTGGCAAGGCTGGCCGAATCGGGAGACCCCGACAGATACCACTTTCCACGCCCGATGGTGGATCGCCCCGGTCTGGATTTCAGTTTCAGTGGCTTGAAGACCTATGCCCTGAATACCCTGCAAGAGGCAAAAACCGATGAAGGAGGCGTCTTATCAGATAAGACTGTGGTCGATATAGCCCGCGCCTTCGAGGATGCCGTGGTGGATACGCTGCTGATCAAGTGCCGGCGGGCAGTGCGCCACACCGGCAGTAAGACGCTGGTCATGGCGGGTGGTGTCAGCGCCAACCGGCGCTTACGCCAGAGGATCGGCGCGATGATGCAGAAAGAGGGTGGCGCCGCTTACTATCCAAGGCCTGAATTCTGTACCGACAACGGGGCCATGATCGCTTACGCAGGCTGCCAGCGTCTGATGGCGGGGGCGGTGGAGCCCCTGGGGTTTTTCGCCAAACCGCGTTGGCCGATGGAAACCCTGCAAGCGCTGTCCGCTAGCTGATTCTGAGTGGTGATTTTGAATCCTCTCCAGGGATCTCTCTGACCAGTTTAGGCACCAGATATCCCGGGAGTCGACTCAGCATCTGCCGGTAAAGACAACTCGCCTCGGTTTCGGAAACATCGAAATGTGCGGCCCCCTCCACCCGGTCGAGCAGATGCAGGTAGTAGGGCAGGATGCCTGCCGCGAAGAGACCCTCGCTGAGGGACGTCTGGACATCGATCGAATCATTCACGCCTTTCAATAAGACCGATTGATTGAGAAGTGTGACGTTTCTGGTAGATAGGCGCTGGAGAGCTGCTTTCACTGAATCAGCGAGTTCGCGCGGGTGATTGATGTGCAAAACCACGACAGACTGCAGGGACAGGCTGGCCAGCAGGTCGACCAGACCGGGGGTGATGCGTTCAGGCACAACCACCGGCAATCGGGTGTGCAGCCGCAAACGCCGCAGGTGAGGGAGCGTTGCCAACTGCGAAAACCACTCAGCCAATCTTTCATCCTGGATCATCAAGGGGTCGCCGCCACTGAGGATGACTTCCTGGATGCTGGAGTCTCCCTGTAGATACTGAAAAATCCGCTTCCACTGGCGGGGAGACGCTGTACTGCCTTCGTAGGGGTAGTGACGTCGAAAACAATAGCGGCAATGCACGGCGCAGGCTCCCGTGGCAATGATCAAAGCCCGTCCCCGGTATTTGTGCAGTACGCCGGGTACGGCTTCGGCCTCCAGATCACCGACCGGATTGGTGGTAAAGCCCGGCTGGGGAATCAGCTCCAGGGCAGTGGGCAATATCTGCAACAGCAGTGGATCGGCTGGAGCGCCTTTTTCGATCAGTGCGGTAAATGCTTTCGGTACCCGCAGGCTGAATTTTTTGAGACTGCACTGAGACAGATTCAGCTCACTTCTGCTCAATTCAAGAAAGGCCAGCAATTCTTCGAGATCGGTGAATGACTCTTTTAGAATCTGTTGCCAGACAGGAGTCTGCAAACTTGGACCGCTCTCAGGTATGATGTGCGCCGAACAAGGCAGGGATTGTTCCGACAATCCTTCTGCATTTACCCCATCAGCCGTGCAGGGATGCACAAATGCAGTGCTAGCAGGATGCAATGGAACTGCCCCGGGGGTCAGGTGTTTGAGTACCGCGGGTGCAGGATGCGCGGCAGCGGTCGACGCAATCGGTTTGTTTCGTGAGGATGACATGGCTAGCTATAGTACCAGTGAGTTCAAGGGTGGACTTAAAATAATGTTGGATGGAGACCCTTGCTCCATTATTGAAAATGAATTTGTGAAGCCAGGTAAAGGCCAGGCATTCAGTCGTGTGAAGATTCGCAATCTGATGACCGGTCGGGTATTGGAAAAGACCTTCAAGTCCGGTGAATCCCTCGAAGCAGCGGATGTGCATGAAACTGTGATGCAGTATCTCTACTCTGATGGCGAGTTCTGGTACTTCATGGACCCGGAGAGTTTCGAACAGGTCAGCGCCGATGCCAAAGCCTTGGGTGAAAGCGTGAAGTGGCTGAAAGAACAGGATATGTGCACGGTTACCCTGTGGAATGGCACCCCGATTATCGTGGATCCACCCAAATTTGTGGTATTGACGATAACCGAGACGGACCCGGGTCTGAAAGGCGATACCTCAGGCAGTGGCGGCAAACCGGCCACGCTGGAAACCGGCGCCGTGGTGCGGGTGCCTCTGTTTGTGCAGATCGGTGAGGCGATAAAAGTCGATACCCGCTCCGCGGAGTATGTCTCCCGCGCCAAAGAGGACTGAGAGCTTCCATGACTGACATGGAGGTCTGGCGTCCATCCGCCTCCTTGGACGTCATCCGGGCCAGATCGGAACTGCTGGCCATGATTCGCACGTTTTTCCGGCAGGCCGGTGTAATGGAGGTCGAGACCCCGGCCTGTTCCCATTTTGGGGTTACGGACCCCGCCATAGAAAGTTTTACCACCCGATATGTAGGACCGGGGGCCGCGCAAGGCGCCAATCTCTACCTGCATACCTCTCCGGAGTTTCCGATGAAGCGCCTGCTGGCTGCGGGTGCTGATGCTATCTATCAGATATGCAAAGTCTTCCGGAGTGGCGAGATGGGTCAGAGGCACAATCCCGAATTCACCCTCCTGGAGTGGTATCGACCGGGTTTCGATCACCACGAATTGATGGATGAGGTGGCGGAGTTGGTCAACACCCTGCTGGATCAGAAACTCGCTGTGCAGAAGCTGACCTATGCCGAAGCCTTTCGAGAGTATCTGAATCTTGACCCTCATTCAGCAACCCTAGAGCAGTTACGGCAGTGCGCTGTGGAGGTTCCGATTTCTGGCGCAGCGGAGCTGGAAATGGCGCAGTCAGATGCCTGGCTGGACCTGTTGCTGACCCATGTCATCGAGCCGCATCTCGGTCAGGGTAGCCTGACCTTTCTCTATGACTATCCCGCCAGTCAGGCATCACTGGCCAGGATCAGTGGCGCAAGTCCTCCAGTGGCGGAACGTTTTGAGCTCTATATCGAGGGCGTGGAGATTGCCAACGGATTCCGCGAGCTGACGGATGCTGCAGAACAATGCAAGCGTTTTGAGCAGGATAACCAATCCAGGGCTGAGCAGGGGCTTGCGGAGGTTGCCATGGACCGGCATCTGCTCTCCGCACTCGCTTCAGGGATCCCGGAGTGTGCCGGAGTGGCGCTCGGGATCGATCGTTTGTTGATGCGTGTTACCGGGAAAAGTGATATCGCAGAAGTATTGAGCTTCAGTTTTCTGCGGGCCTGATGTGTGCAGGCAAATCACCTGATTCTGGGTTGTGCGGGAAGTTGGGCCGATGAAAATGTACATTAATCGAATTGTAAATTTAGATGGCAATCTGTATCCACTACACTGTGGAGAAGGCATTTGCATCTATAATTTTTGGGAATGGCCGGTCTGAACGTGATTGTTTAGCATGCTTCGGAGGCTTTACACTGTTACAACGGAAATGAGCGAAAAGACAGCATTTCACTATTTTGCGGTATTTTTTTTGTTGTTTGCGTGCGCCAGCGCAACCGCAGAAAAAAACCAGCAGCCGAATATGCTGCCGCCATTCCAGCATGTGCTTGAAGCCGCTGGCTTCAATTTGCAACCACTCAACCTGCAATGGCCTTTGCTGGAACAGTTCTATACCAACCGGCATGGGCAGTCAGTTTGGCATGGCGATGGCCGCTTAAATCCTTTTGCGAGTTCTTTGCTAGACTGGATTTCATCAGTACGCAGAGAGGGTTTGTCCCCCGCAGACTATCATCTGGAAACCCTCAGGTTTTTCTCGCCCTACACGTTAGGGAACACGCAACAGTTGCGGGAGTTGATATTGACCGATGCCTTTTTCCGGCTCGTATCGGACCTTCGTACAGGTCGTTTCAATCCCAAGGAGATAGATCCGGAGTGGCGGCTGCCCACAGAAACATTCGACCCGGCTTTATTTCTTGAGGCGCTTCTGCAGGAAGGCTCTTTCGCGCAGCTGTTTGACAGGCTTACCCCAACAACACAGGCCTATGCCCGATTACGGGATGCTTATCGTCAATACCTGGAGATAGAACTGGCAGGTGGTTGGCCCAGGATAAGTGTCAATTACGTCCTCAGGCCCGGTGTTTCAGACCCGGTGGTAACGCTGTTGCGGGAAAGGCTGAAGATCGAGGGGGATCACCCTGGTACTGATGCCGATGATCCCTGGCACTATGACGACCAGCTCAAAGAGGCGGTAAAGCGTTTTCAACGACGAAATGGTCTGGTTGAAGACGGTTTTGTAGGACCTATAACCCGTTCTGTGCTGAATGTTTCAGTGGCGGGACGGATCAAACAGCTGCTAGCCAATATGGAGCGATGGCGCTGGCTGCCCAGGGATCTGGGCATAAATCACCTCCTGGTCAATACTGCGGGTTATGAGCTTACCCTGGTCTCGAATGGCGAGTCTGTCTTTCACAAGCGCACAATCACAGGCAGGCAGGGACGTCAGACTCCCTCGTTCAAAAGTCGCATCACGCATCTGGTGGTCAATCCTGAATGGACGGTTCCGCGGATTATCGCAGTTGAAGACCTGCTGCCGAAACAGCAGATGGATGTGGGGTTTCTCGATCAACGAGGCATTCGTGTGCTGCAGAAACAGGAGGGGCACTGGGTGCAACTCGATGCGAAAGCCCTCGACTGGGGGCAATACCATAAAGACAATTTTCCTTTTCTGCTAAGGCAGGCGTCTGGACCCAAAAACAGTCTGGGGCGCATCAAATTCCACATGAACAACCCTTATGCGATCTTCCTGCACGATACACCGTCGGTGAGTTTGTTCAATAAGCCGATCCGCGCCTTCAGTTCGGGCTGTGTGCGGGTTCAGGATGCCGACCAGCTGGCTCGATTTCTGTTAGACGCCGGTGGCCAGTCGTCAGAGGAGCTGATCGATCTTCCCCTGCAAAGCGGGGACACCCAAATTACCAAGCTCTCGACCCCGGTAGAGGTCTACCTCGTATACTTCACCAGCTGGGTGGACGAGGCGGGTGCTGTCCAGTTTCGTCCCGATATCTATCAACGAAACACCAATCTGATACTGGCGCTGCAAGAACACACCAGGGAAATGACGGCTCCCCAGCAAAAGATCTCAGCTAAATCCTTCTAATATCGAGTCAACCCTGTGACTCAAATCTCATTTTTAATCAATCCTGAGCTGTGAAAGGGCGCACATGTTTGACAAGCGCCCCATGATTTCTGTTAATCTCCGCCTCAATTTTTCACTAATTATACCGACGTACTCAATGAGTCAAGTCGGATATACAGAATTCATTCTATGTCACAGCAAGAGACCATCAATAGGGGAATCAACAGGCGCCGGTTTCTGGCGGGCTGTACTGCCTTTGCCGGCAGTGTGATCGCGCCGGCCGCTTTCGCTTCCATAACCAAGCTGCCGGAACGGCAATTGGCTTTTCATCATCTGCATACCGGGGAAAAGGTAAAACTGACCTATTGGGCGGAAGGCAAATATCTGCCAGACAGTCTGCAGGAGATCAATCACCTGTTACGCGATCACCGGACCGGTGATACGGCTCAGATTGACAGGCAATTAATGGATCTGCTGTTCAATCTGCAGACCCGCCTTGAGAGTCAGGGTGAATTTCAGATCATCTCTGCCTATCGTTCCCCTAAGACCAACCGCATGCTGCGTTCCAAGAGTAGTGGAGTCGCCAAGAAGAGCTTCCATATGCAGGGCAAGGCGATGGATATTCGTCTCTCCGGCGCCGATCTGAAACACCTGCGCAGAGCGGCTTTGGCCCTCAAATCGGGTGGTGTGGGCTACTATCCAAAATCCAATTTCATCCACGTCGATACCGGTCCGGTTCGTCACTGGTAAAGCAGGCCCTAGACCCTCGATTTCACTTCTCTGCACTCACTGGTCGTACCATGAAGTGCAATGTCCATGGGTATTCCGCTATAGTCACAGATAAGCCTACTGGAAGAGGATGTCTTGTTTTGCTGGAAAAATTTCCCTGCCCATGCTGTGGTCACCTGGTATTTGACCGGGAACCGGGATATCACCAAATCTGCCCGATCTGCCTGTGGGAGGATGAGTTGGCGCAACTCCGCTTCCCCGCAATGCCAGGTATATCGAACTGCGTCAGTCTGGTGGATGCTCAGATCAACTACCAGCGCATCGGTGTGGCAGAACGCAAAAACATTGGCCAAGGCCGCGCCGCGCTTGACGATGAAGCCCTGGAAGATGGCTGGCGCCCTATCGATCCGAGCATCGATAACCTGGAGCAACCTACTTCTGGTGAGGATTATGCCACCAGCTACCCCTGGTCGAATACGACGGTTCTGTATTATTGGCGGTCGACCTACTGGCGGCGAGTAGTGGGTTAGGCCACTGAGCTTGTGGTATCCGCCTGTCTATCCGCTGGTCCTAAACTGTGGGTGGACGTGCTGTTGCTCGGCCATCTAAAAAACACGGTTGGATTTTCCAGGCTAATCGCTAGCTACCTACCCAGCTAAGTGAGACCTGTACAACTACCTCAACCTCTTGAGGTGGCATATTTCTCCTGCAAACAGAATAGTTATCCGATGCCTGATTTCTGCTGAAGTGAGGCGTTGATATCGTATCAGGTCATAAGCCCTTGTCGGCGGTTGGTTGATGAACCTGGTTAATCAGCCTGCAGGTGTCGATATATTTTACAAACCAATCAGGCAAGGAGTTGTCGATATTATTATCATGATGAATTTATTGAGAAAAAATGAAAAAGGAACGGAAGATGCGTTCATGAGGATATAACAACAATTGGCGACAAAGTAGTGAGGGTCGAGATCGCCGTGACTGATAAAGTCCTAGATAACAATAAACTAAATGGACTGATTTACATGCTTCTTCTGTTCAATATGGTGGACGGCATGTTGACTATTGCCTGGGTTGGGACAGGCAGGGCCGTTGAAGTCAATCCGTTGATGGATTATCTGATCGGTATCCATCCCGTTCTTTTCATGGCGACCAAGCTATTGCTGGTCAGTCTGGGAATTCTATTGATCTGGCGTTTCCGTGACAGATCCCTGGCCGTTGCCTCGCTATATCTATGCGTGACGGCCTATTCCTTACTCATGCTCTATCATGGAGGTGGTTGATCAGTTGAAGTGACGTCTTGAGGCTTGTTTTGAGCGCGTCAAACGAGAAAGCTGCCCATACTCATGAGCGCAGTTCTGCTTGTAAGCGATCAGCCTGCCGAACGAAGATCTGGCCCACGGTGCTGCTTATGCTAGTTTGATGGTATCCCGACTTACCTCATCGGCGGTCCGATCGGGTTCCTCTATCCTTGACTTCGACAATGTCACCCGCCTCCACGGCCACTGAAGAAAACGCTGGAGTCTGTGGTGGGAAGCTCATCGTCGACTTGAAAGTAGCTGGTCTGAAGAATCAAAGGAATAGCTGAGATCCCAGCAGGGTAATGGAGACTATTCGCGATACATAACTGTCAAATGGTGCTTCAAGCGTTGTTTCGTCTGGAGGCATCTTTGCGTTTGATCTTGGTGGCAATCAGATCCGAACTGCATTTGATAGGCCTCGACCTCCACGAAATCAGTGCCGCTGATGAGTTCCTGAGGGAGAAAGTGCCGTCACCATCAGTATCCAGAGCGCTGTCATCCTCCAGCAAGGTGCTGCTGTTGACTAAATCACGGGTACAGTAGCAGTGCCATTCATGTTAAGAGTATATCGTGTATGTGCCATCGACGTATGCAACCACTTGAGTGACTCCGGCTTCGATTTCAATTTCACTCTCTGCTTCTGCCTCGATTTCATCCACGATGAGAATGCCAGTCACTATGGCTGCCTTCCACCTCGACTTCCATGCCTTCGATCAGGTTGCCCTCCAGACTGATGGGTTCATACTCAGGACTACCGCTTAGATCCAAAGTGACATCATTGACCATGAAGCCGGCGATATAGTCACCGGTGAGTACACCGTACAGATTGACCTCGTCTTCATTGTCATCCAGCAGGTCATCATCGTCAAGTTCGATCTCTATCGCTTCCAGGCCACTGGCGGTGTCTTCGAGTTTCACCTCGACGAATTGGCCCGAGTACCTTCATTGAGATTCGGATTCGGCGATCATTCTTACTGTATAGGACACAGCTGGCGCCAGTTTGCAGCGTCAGGTTCGATGATCAGTGCCGTTTCATCATACCTGTCTACCGTGCCTTTGACCTCGTACTCGATGTCCGAGGCATCTGTTACTCGATGCGGCTGGCGACGATCTGAGAGCCGTCGAAATAACCGCTCACTTCAATGATGTCGCCTTCTGCCAGGGTGTCAAAAGCGGCACCATCATCGAATACGGTAGTGGTGGCGTCAACCATGACCTTCATACCAAGGACCGTAAAGGTCTTGGTTGTGGCATCAGCGGTCATGCTGTCCGCTATCTATGGGGCCCTCAACATCATCGTCATAAGTAGATACTGTCGGCGCTTCCGGTAACGCCGTCATCATTGACCTACCTTCGATCCTGACCTTCATGCCTACGGCAAGGTCTGATTGACTGCTATCGATGTCATTATCGTCGACGTCGTAGTTGGTGGCACTGTCCGTCTCGAACTTGACGCCGTTGACATAGACGCTGCCAAAGCCGTCTATGGTGCCGATGATGGTTTTGCTGCTGCTCGTGGTGCTGGTTGTACTGTCGCTACTGCCGCCGCCACAGGCGACCAGGCCGCTGGTGGCCAGGATGATAGCGATGGCATTGAATAATTGGTTACGTTTCATTTCGATATTCCTCATTATCATTGAGTGCTCGATCCAGGGCTCTTCGCTGATGACAGGGGATTTCCAGTCATCCTGAAGCCATCATTATATATGGGAAAAATTTCCCATAAAATACAATGTGAACTATAGCATTACCCGGGGTATTGACAACCCGGGACGCAAAAAGATGCACCTGAAAAGCCTTCCTCAAACGGAAATCGTCGTATCAGTTGCTCGTTTGGAGCTGGCTAAAATGAAACTATCTTTATGAAAAATAAAGAGATATTGTGTTGTAAGATGACTTTGGACCAAGCGCTGGCTTGAAACCGACTGAAACAGAATGAAGCAACTTGAAATGGAGAATCTGTGCAATTCGCGAAAATCAGACCACCTGTCCGATAGACGGCTTTTTGGTTAAGTGGGGGGCGCTTGAATGGCTTGGTGAGGGCTGTACAGCGGGTCTACAAGTACCGCCCTGTTTGCTCAGATGCGGCTTGCCAGCCTTTCGCCCAGCTTTAAAGCCTGGCCCGGAGTGAGTTCTTCCTGCCAGTCTATGAGGTCTTTTCCGAATAACAGGATCACGGTCGAGCCCATGTTGAAACGGCCCATCTCCTCTCCCTTTTCCAATCTGACAGGGTCGGCAGCTTGGGCTGGTGGATAATCCCAGCGGCGAACCTGCCTGGAAACCGGCGTAATGGTGCCGGCCCAGACGGTCTCGATACTGGAAACGAAGATGGCCCCCACCAGGATCACCGCCATGGGTCCAAGATCAGTTTCGAACAGGCTGATCACCCGCTCGTTTCTGGCGAACAGGGCTGGCACCAGTCGGGTCGTCGTGTCATTCACGCTGAACAAGCGGCCAGGCACATGGACCATCTTCTTCAGGGTGCCGCTGAAAGGCATGTGCACCCGGTGATAGTCTCGGGGTGAGAGGTAAATGGTGGCAAAACTGCCATTCTCAAAACGGCGGCTCAATTCGATGTCATTGCCGAGTAATTCCAGCAGGGAGTAGTCGTGCCCCTTGGCCTGGAAGATATAGCCGTCCTCGATATTCCCAGCCTGACTGAGGGTGCCATCCGCAGGGCTGATGATCGCATCTTCGGACGCATCGACCGGTCTTGCATCCGGATTGAGTGCGCGGGTAAAAAAGTCGTTGAAACTACGGTACTTAGTGGGATCTGACTCAAGCGCCTCCTGCATGTCGACGCGGTACCACTGAATAACTTTGCGTATCAGGGTGTTTTTGAAGCTCGACCACTCCACCCGGGTCACCCGGTACATCAGGCTCGATAAAAAATGATGTGGCAGCAGATACTGCAAACCGACAAACAGCATCTCAGCCAGCTTTTCCGGTTTCAGGCGATCATTGGACGAAGGGTTATTCATAACTGTCAGTGTTGATGGCTAATCAGAGTGATCAAATCATCGGCGATGGTAGCGGCATCCTGACCGCTGGTAAACAGGGCGTGCATTCTGGTCATGGGGTCGATGAGGTAGAGCGTGTAGTCGTCTGTGGTCTCGGCCACCCCAAAGCGGGTAAAGGTTTCTGTGAGACGCTCAGTGTCGCCACTCAGGGTGACAAAGCCGGTGTCGAGGCTGGAGGTTACAGCCTCAGTGGTTTCTCCGACTTGCAGCGGTATATAGATAAAGCGAATCTGCTGCTGCAGGGCCGGAACTATGGCCAGACGATTATGCACCTGGACCAGGCGGAGTAAGGCCGCTGAGTCTGAAGACCGGTTCGGATCCAGCAAAATCAGGTTCCACTGTCCCTCCAGCTCTGCCTGGGTGAAAATATCGCCATGGCGGTCTTCGAGTGCGAATTCAGGTGTCGGCAGGGTGGGTCGGAGAGATACCCCGGAGATCGTTGGGGCTGAGGCATCGCTGTCAGAATATTTGTTTCCACCATAGTAGGCGATACTGAAAGTCAGGATGGTAAGCAGCAGAATCACCAGACGGCGCTGCTTACTGCTGGGACGCTGCATACTTAGACGGTTTTCGGGGTTTCCGCTCTGTTGCCCCAGTCGGACCATGAGCCGGGATAGCCCTTGATACGCAGATAGCCGAGGGTTTTGAGCGCGAAGTAGGTGAGTGATGAGCGGTGATGGGTCTGACAATAGGTGATCACCTCCTTGTCGGCAGTGATTCCGAGTCCGTTCAGGGTCTGTTGCAGCGCATCTGGGGATTTCAGCCGCAGGTTTCGTTGCCGGTCCATGACCTCAAGCCAGTCCAGATTGACCGCACCAGGGATATGCCCGGGGTATTGTGAGAAGCGCGATATACCCTGGTATTCATTGACACTGCGGGCGTCCCACAGCGCCAGGTCCTGGTTATCCAGGCGCTGTAGAATGTAATCCGCATCCGCCACCGGCGCGCTGTCCGGTCTGGCTGTAAATTCAGCCGTCACTGGTCGTGCCGGCTCCCGGCTCAGCGGATGCTTCTCGTTGGCCCAGGCGTGCAGACCACCGTTGAGCAACGAGCAGCGCTGATGACCCATCGCCTCCAGGGTCCAGAGCAGGCGGCAGGCGTTACCGCCTCCTTCGTCGTCATAGGCGACCACCTGTGTCGTGTTACCGATGCCATGTGCTGCAAGAACCCTCTCCAGCTGTGCAGGTTCCGGCAGCAGCCCATGCGTCACCCCCCTGGAGGCGGTGATGCCGGCATAGGAGAGATGCACCGCTCCTGGAATATGCAGTTGGGAGTAGGTGGTGTCCTTGCACAGGTCCACCACCAGCAGACCCTCACTGCTCAGCAGGGGTTCCAGCTGCTCCGGCTCGACCAGCAGTGGCAGATCCAGCGAAGCCATACGGTCTACAGCGCCTGCTGCACCGCTGCCAGGGCCACGCCGGTGTTGATCGGGGCATTCAGGTCGCTGAGCACCGCTTCCAATGCAGCCACACACAGCAGGATGTTCTCCGCCCGGGCGCTATGTCCCATCAGGCCGATACGCCAGACCTTGCCGGCCAGCGCGCCAAGGCCGGCGCCGAGTTCCAGGTTGTATTCGTTGAGCAGGCGGTTGCGCACGCCAGCGTCGTCCACACCTGCGGGGATCGAGACCGCATTCAACTGCGGCAGACGGTCGGCCTCGTTGACGATGAAGCTCAGTCCCATCGCCTCCAGGCCGGCCTTCAGGGCATTGTGCATCTTGCGGTGGCGGGCCCAGGCGTTTTCCAGTCCTTCCTCCTCGAGGATGCGCAGCGCCTCGTGCAAACCATAGAGGGCGTTGACCGGTGCGGTGTGATGGTAGGCGCGCTTCTGGCCGCTGCCCCAGTAACCCATCACCAGATTGAGGTCGAGGAACCAGCTCTGCACCTTGCTGCTGCGCTTGCGCACCTTCTCCAGGGCCCGCTCGCTGAAGCTGATGGGGGAGAGGCCGGGGGTGCAGGAGAGGCACTTCTGGGTGCCCGAATAGATGCTGTCGATCTCCCATTCGTCCACCTTGATCGGGGTGCCGCCGAGGGAGGTGACCGCATCGACGATGGTCAGGCAGTCGTGCTTGTGGGCCAGGGCAACCAGTGCCTGGGCATCTGACTGGGCTCCGGTCGAGGTTTCGGCGTGCACGAAGGCGAGAATCTTGGCGTCCGGGTTGGTCTCCAATGCCTGCTGCACCTTCTCCAGATTGACCGTCTTGCCCCATTCGTCCTCCACCATCACCGCAGTGCCGCCGGTGCGCTCCACGTTCTCTTTCATGCGTCCGCCGAATACGCCGTTCTGGCAGACGATGACCTTGTCCCCCGGCTCGACTAGATTGGCAAAACAGGTCTCCATACCGGCAGAGCCGGGGGCGGAGACCGGCATGGTCAGGGCGTTCTCGGTCTGAAAGGCATACTGCAGCATGGTTTTGGTCTGCTCCATCATCCCCACGAAGAGCGGGTCCAGATGGCCGATGGTGGGCCGTGAGAGCGCTTCGAGAATGCGGGGATGTACATCGGAGGGGCCGGGGCCCATCAGGGTGCGAACCGGAGGGTTGAAAACAGGTGTGGTCATGAGCTTTTTGCCTGTGCTAGCTGTTGGAGGATTGTGCTTTTCGCTAAGAGACTGCGGAGTATAAGTGTCGCCGCGACCGGGTATCAAGCAAGAATACCTTTGATAGCGTACGGAATGGCCTGCTCTTGAAAAAATCGCGCCTGCCCCTATCTATGCTGTAACGCAACGAATTTATCAGGAGAAAAATCATGAACACAATGCGCAATAGACCTTGGTTGATGTTACACGACTTCAACCGCGAACTGGATCGACTGATGCGGACCCGGCAACGGGAGCAGGCAAATCCGGCCAACAACTGGACACCTGCGGTGGATATCCGCGAAGCGAAGGACCACTTCTGTTTGAGCATGGATCTGCCCGGTGTCGACCCCAAGACCATCGAGGTAGCCATGGAGAAGGAGATGCTGGTGGTTTCTGGTGAACGCAAGGCAAAGGTCGATGGGGAGGGCTATCACCGTCAGGAGCGCGTACAGGGCGCATTCATGCGCCGCTTCAAGCTGCCGGAGACGGCTGACACCACCGAAATCACAGCGAAGAGCGAACACGGGGTACTGGAGATTGTGATCAAGAAACGGTCAGAGCAAACACCGCGTCGCATAACCATCACCCATTAACCCAAGCAAAGGCCCTGTACAGGGCCTTTTTTCTGCTTTCCATCAAATGCTGGATCAATGCTCTTGAGTTCTGCCGGAATGCCTGGAAAGATACCTTTCCAACGGCGACAGGGCGAAATCACAAGCATGAATCTAGCGACATTCACTGATCAGCTTAACCGGCTTGAGACAAGCGATTGGCAGGCGGTGGTCGAGGGTCAGGGAATACTGGTTATCGATGATCTTTGTTTGCGGGTTGGTTCCGTAGAGGCGCCCAATGCAATCATCTGCGCCCCGGCGCATGGAAAATCGACTGCCGATGCCCTGAAGCGTGATTCACTGGCCAATGCGGGATCACTCCTCAACAATTACTATCTGACCCACCCACTGACATTGCTTGGTTTCAACCACCAGGCAGAAGCATTAATCGAAGCGCACGGGGCAGCCGCGTTTCTGGCAATGACAGGGCAATTGCCGGAACGCACGCTTTTCGTCGCAGGTGGTGAAGTGATTGCGGAACCACCTGACAGCCCGCGGCATCGCTATGGGGTGTATTGTGAGTTGCTCAGCCCGCTAGCCGATTCAGGCATCCGGGCGCAGGTCAGAAAATGGCTGGACACAGGGGAGGCTCACGAACGCTATCTGGGGATGAATGTGTGCCGCTACAATTGTTGATGCCCAGGACCGGTAAGCCAGAGAAGCAGCGATACATTGTGTGGCACATCCAATACAGACCAAGGTAAAATCTGCTTCAGCTTGCCGTCAGGCAGGATTCGGAAGTCCTGGCTACAATAGCCTTCATACCGAATAACTCATTTGAAAATTGATTCGTTTGCAGGACGATTGATTTCATTGGCCATTTTAACTATCAACAAGCCCTTGTTAATTCACCACAGCGACGGGTTTTAAGAATGCCTGAGTGTGGATACTGAAACAGGCCATGAAACATAGTGCTGACAGAGTATCGGTGGCTCCTGAGATCCTGGTCAGGGAGCAGGCCCGCATCCTGTATATGCAGGCTCTTGTATCCAATGCAACGGTCATTGCGATCTCCCTCCTATTCTTCTTTCTGCTGAGTTCCCGGGTCGATTCCGATCTGATCGGTTTTTGGGTGCTCGCGCTCTGCTGCTCTGCCTTGGTCCGGGTTGTGTTGTGGTACCTGCGCAAATCCAGGCCTGACCTTTGCAGCGCCGAATCCTGGCTGAGATACTACCTCCTCGCCAGCGGCTTGGTCGGGGTTTCCTGGAGTCTGATCTATCCATTGATCTATGTTGCCAACGACCCGGTGGTTTTAGCTGCGCTCTCAATGCTGATCTTCGGCGTTCTCGGCTCGGCTGTAGTGATACTCCACATCTACTTTCCGGCCTTTGTGCTCTACACCTATCCCCAGATCCTCAGCCTTCTCATCACCTTTCAGCTGTTCCAGGATGATGTCTACCACATCCTCTCCCTGGCAATCTTGATCTATCTGGTGATGACCACGTTGTTCGCACGTAACGTCAACCGCAACAGCCTGAATTCCATCGCCTTGCAGTACCGGAATGCGGCCTTGGTCGATGAACTCAGTCAGGAGGTCGGCCGGCGTGAGTCACTGATCGAGCAGCGCACCGGCGAATTGCATGAAAAAAATGCGGAACTGACCTGGGAGATCGGGGAACGTGAACGGGCGGAGATCGCATTACGGGAGAGTGAACAGCGGCTGGTGGCTTTTTTCGGTTCCTCGCCTGCCGGAATGGGCCTGTTGGATAAGGATTTGCGCTATCTGCTGGTCAATGCAACCCTGGCGAAGATGCATGGATTAACTCCGGAAGAGAATACGGGTAAAACATTGGCAGAGGTGCTGCCCCGGGGCTTGCAGGCTATCGAGCCAATATTTCGGCGGATACTCGAGACCAACGAACCTGTCATCAATCTTGATCTGTCCGGTGAAGTGCCATCCCGGCCGGATGAAATCTCCCATTTCACTGTGTCCTATTTCCCCATCCCGGGAATTACCGGTGAACCCGGCGGCATCGGTATCGTGGTGATTGACATAACCGAGCGGAAGCGGGCGGAAGAGCAGCTGAGATTAAGCGAAGAGCGCTTCGGTCTGGCGATGCGGGGGACCAAGGATGGCGTCTATGATTGGAACCTGGTCAGTAATGAGATCTACTACTCCCCGCGTTGGAAACAGATGCTCGGTTATGCGGACGATGAGCTGAAAAACGACTTCACGGCCTGGGAGAGCCTGGTCGATGTCGCCGATCGCAAGCGCAGTTGGGGTATGCTGACGGACTATATCAACGCTCGGCGCAGCAACTTCAAATTAGAATTCAAGATGCGTCACAAGGATGGACATTGGGTGGATATTCTGTCCCGGGCGTTTCTGGTGCGGGACGATACCGGTAAGGCAGTGAGGGTCGTCGGGACCCATGTCGATATCAGCGAGGAGAAGCATTGGCAAAATGCCCTGCGTGACAGCGAGGAGTATCTCAGGGTGTTGTCGAGGGCCACCTATGAGGCGATTATCCTGTTCAGACAAGGCCGCTGCATGGGTCAGAATCCGGCGGCTGAAAAGATGTTTGGCCACACTGTTGCGCAGGCGGCGGGTAAGGAAATTGCCGCCTGGATAGCACCCGAATTCCGTGAACTGGTAAATACATACCTGATATCCGATGCCGAGGAGCCGATTGAAGCTCTTGGCATGCACCGGGACGGAGGGGTGTTCTCCATCGAAATTCAAAACCGCATGATGTCTTACAAAGGAGAGCAGGTCAGTGTCATCGCGATCAGGGACATCAGTGAACGTAAGAGCCGAGAGGAGAAGATCCGGCTATTGTCCCAGGCGCTGGAGCAAAGTCCGGTGCTGGTGGTGATCACCGATAAGACAGCGAAGATTGAGTATGTAAACAGTACCTTCGAACGGGTTACCGGTTACACCGCAGAGGAAGTCATCGGCAGGAACCCAAGTATTCTCAAATCCGGACTGACGCCCCTAATTCATTATCAGGAACTCTGGAAGGCGCTCGGGGAACGGCGTTCATGGACCGGAGAACTGCAAAACCGGAAAAAGAGCGGTGAATTCTACTGGGAGCAAGCGCATATCGCGCCTGTGGTCGATCCGGCAGGGAAGGTGACGCACTATCTGGCGGTCAAAGAGGATATTACTGAAAAAAAGAGTCAGGAAGAGCGGATCATTCATCAGGCGCACTATGACGGCCTGACCAATCTGCCCAACCGTTTCCTGGCCCTGGATCGATTGACGCAATTGATCAAAGAAGCAGCAAGAACGGGAACCCATGCCGCCGTCTTGTTTCTTGACCTGGATGGCTTCAAGCGGATCAACGATTCACTGGGACATGAAACCGGCGACCAGCTTCTCAGGCAATCTGCCGGGCGGCTGACCGAGACGGTGCGTGAAGGTGACACTGTATGCCGCCTGGGGGGCGATGAGTTCATCGTACTTCTGAGTAGTCTGAAGCAGGCCTCCGACGCCCGTTCAGCAGCCGAGAGTCTGGTTTCCCGCTTCAGGCAGCCCTTCGTTCTGGATGAACGGGAACTGCTGGTGACGGCAAGCATAGGCATCGCGGTCTATCCGCAGGATGGCGCTACCTCAGCAGAACTGTTGCGCAATGCCGATACCGCCATGTACCACTCCAAGGAACAAGGTCGGAACTCCTATCATTATTTCACTGAAACCATGAACAAGGATGTCTCGAGACGACTTGCGGTGGAGGAACAGTTGCATGGCGCGCTTGGTCGCCAGGAGTTTTTCGTCATGTTTCAGCCGGTCATCGATCTGCAAAACAGCGAAATCGCCGCTGCTGAAGCCTTGCTGAGATGGCGTAATCCGACTCTGGGAGATGTCTCGCCCGAGGAGTTCATTCCTATTGCCGAGCAGACGGGGTCGATTGTGGAGATCGGTCATTTTGTCTTACGGCAGGCCCTGGGCTGTTCCAGTCAGTGGCAGAAAACAAGCGGAAAGGGATTTAAAATGGCGGTCAATCTGTCACCGCGCCAGTTTCGCGATCCTGGTCTGACGGACTCCATCAAAGCGGCGTTGCAGCAGGCTGGTGTGGCTGCTGAATCTCTGGAGCTGGAGATCACAGAAGGTGTCTTGATGAGTGGCCATGCCTATCTGGATGCTGCCCTTACGGCGCTCAATGAACTGGGTGTGGGTATCGCCATGGATGACTTTGGCACCGGCTACTCCTCCCTGAGCTACCTGCGCAGTTATCCGTTTGATGTATTGAAGGTCGATCGAAGCTTCATCAGCGATATCACTGTGGATCAGGCGGATCGTGAACTGGTCAATGCAGCAATTCTCATGGCGCATGGACTGGGACTGAAGGTGGTTGCGGAAGGGGTGGAGACCCGTGAGCAGCTTGCATACCTGCGTGAAAAAAATTGTGAATTCGCCCAGGGTTACCTGTTCAGCAAGCCCATCTCAGCTGAGGAGTTTTCGGTGCTGCTCGAGGTAAAAAAATCACCAGACTCCAGCCTATCGGATACCCCTGTGTGATCGAGCGCCAACGCTGGGTATCCGCGTAGTGTTGACAGGCCCTGGCTTAAGTGCAGCATCGGTGGAATAGCTCACGGGCTTTCCATCTGCCACTGCTGTAATCACAACACTATACCGATTCCGCCAAAGGAGTACCGCGCTTCGAGGTCTGGTCGACGAGCAGGGCGGGTTACGGTTTTTTACAAATCGGATGAGCTGGTGGTTTGTCTCTGCTGTATAGTGAATGCTGAAAATATGTATCATCAGGCGAAACAGCTCAGGGTGGTAAGGATTTTTTCAAACAATTAAAACTTTCGGATGCAGGATCAAAGGGAGATTATCAAGAACTGGTTCAATAGTTGATGTTTCGAAACCTCTGCTCGTCGGGGTGATGCAGGGAACTCGTAAGGAAAAGCTCGTGAAGACAACAATAATACTTTTGCTGCTGCTGACTGCCCTGGGAATTGCTGTTGCGGATGAAGAGGTGGTTGCGCCAGATGCGGACCTCGCTGCGACATCGCTTGCGGAACTGGGCTTCAAGAGCGGCTACACCTTTGAAGGCCTGCAATCGAACCATGAACAGATTTTCCACTTTCCTGTACCGCGGACTGCGGTTTCCGGCGCCGGGGAGCTGATCATCGACTACGAGAGTTCGCCGCAACTGGATGCGCGCTCGATGTTGCGGGTCGACGTCAATGGCGCCCCCAGGATAGCCAGGCACCTGGGGCGCGACGCCTCGCGGGGCCGCCTGGCGGTGTCTTTGAGCCAGACCGAGATTCAGCGTTTTGCTTTCCTGAACGTTGCCGTGAAGGCCTCCCTGCTGATGAATGGCGATCGCTGCCTGAATGATCGACTGAAGATCAACTACCTGCACCTGCTGCCTGAAAGCGGTTTGCGCGTGCCGCTCAAGCTGCACGCGGAGAACCTGCGGGAGGCCTGGGAAATCCTGCCGAAACGGGTTGGCATTTCGCTTCCGGCGCAACTCACCGAGGCGGCATTTGCCAATGCCCTGTTGTTGGCCCGCCGCCTCCAGGCGGACGGCAAACAGGTCGATTTTCTGCAGTTGCCGGAGCTGGGGGAGCTGATTATTGCCCCTCCGGAGGCGCTGCAGATCGCTCTCCAGCAACGCTATCCGGCCAGGGAAGAGCTGCGGGCGTCCTCCGGTGTGGAATCCATCGCCCTGCCACCGGGCAAAGACGCCTATCTGCTGCAGCTGCCGGACCGGCAGTCAGTAGTCTTCTCCGAACCCTTCACCAATCTGCCGGTTGAACTGTTTGGTCCCGCATGGCGACAGGTGGTGCTGGGCGGCGCATACGATGCGCTGGTCAGCGGGACGCCCGGCGGCAGGGTCGAGCTCGACGGCAAGCTGGCGGTTCCACTTGAGCGACTGGGGCTGGATCTGTCGACCCGTTACGTCAGTCGCAGCGCCAGCTGGCATCTGCCCCTCACACCGTCAGTGGTGGCCGGGGATCTGCGTCCCGAAGTGTTGCATCTGGAACTGATCTCCAGCCCCAGCGACACCGACACCCCGCTGATGCTGCAGGTTTTTCTGAACGGTGCCCTGCAGCAGGTGAAAACCCTGCCGAACGATGGCCTGCCCAATCAGCTGTCGGTTTTTCTCTCGCCCCACGACTACAAGCCGGGACACAATGACCTGCAGCTGACTGTGCAGCGCAAACTGATCAGCGGCGATTGCCAGACCGAGCCGCCGGCCTATCCGGTGCAGCTCACCTCCAGCAGCTATCTGGTGATGTCGAAACAGCTCGCGACGCCCCGGGAGTTCCGTGATCTGCATGCCTGGTTCGCGCAGGGCGTCGACCTTTACGTACCGCGCCCCACTGCAACCAACAGCGTACGCCAATCTGGGATTTTTGGCCAACCTTTTCGAGCACAACGACTATCCGCTGGAGGCCGGGCGCATCCATTTTTATACGCCTGGTGAGGCGGTGAGTCCTGGCGGCCCTTTTATTCTGCTGGGTGACGCCGAACTGGCTGTCGCGGAAGCCGGCGTACGTTTCGATCGGGGGCGCATCCAGGTGCTCAACAGAAAGGGTGAAACCCAGCTGGATGTGGACCGGCTGCCCTATCTGACGATTTCTCAGCTGGTGCGGGCAGGCAACAGCCATGGCCTGTGGATCCTGACCAGGGAAGGAGCGCCTGAGCCGGTTCAACGTCCCCTCCTGCTGGAGAATAATGCCGTGGCGTTTTCCGATGACCGGGGGGTGCTGCTGACCCTCAATCCCGAGCACTGGGAGGTCAGTCACATCGACTACCCGGATTATCAGCGGTGGTTCGACCATCTGGGGCGCTACCGCTTCTGGCTGCTTGCCCTGGGCTGGCTGTTGCTGACGCTGCTGCTGCTCCATCTCTACGGCAAGGCCCGCCAGCATAGAAAGCTGGAGAAGGGTGCTTAGCCTTGTCCGGCGTTTTCCACAGCAGCAGGCAGCTCGGCGGGATCCTGCTGGAGCAGGGGCTGCTCAGCCCGGAACAGCTGCAGGAGGCGTTGGACCTGCAGCGGCATTGGGGGTCGCGGCTCGGGGATATCGTGCTCGCCAAAGGCTGGATCAAGGCGCTGGATTTCTACACCGCGCTGGCAGACCACTATGGGCGACCCTTCGTCAATCTGCTTGACCGGCGGCCTGCACAGGAGCTGATCCGCCGTGAAGACATCCCCAGCTATACGGAACTGCTGGTGTTGCCCTGGAAGCTCGAACAGGGGCGCATGCTGCTTGCCACAGCGGATCCGGGGCCGGCGGTGGAAGCCTTTGCCAGGGAGCGCTGGGGAGATGCGATTGACTTTGTCGTCACATCCAAATTCGACATCATCTGGTTGCTGCAGGATAACCAGGATGACTATCTGAGCGAGCAGGCGGTCAACGAACTTGCCGAGCGCATGCCCGAGCAGTCCGCGCGGCTGGTCTTCACCTTCCCCCAGCTGGCCGGCATGAGTCTGGTCGGTTATCTGCTGCTGTTCTGCCTGGCGCTCTGGCCGATCCCCACCCTGATTGCCCTCAACATCTTCGTGAGTCTGTTTCTGATCATCAATTTCGGCCTGCGGGTGATTCTGGTCTGGGTGGGCGGCGACCACAGGATCGACGTCAAGGTTACCGCGCAGATGGTGGCGGAACTGGACGAAGCGCAACTGCCCGTCTACACCATCCTGGTGCCGATGTATCGGGAGCCGGACACCCTGCCGATCCTGAGCAGCGCATTGCGGCAGATGGACTACCCGCTCTCGAAACTCGATATCAAGCTGATCCTCGAGGAAGACGACGAGGAGACCATCGAATCGGCCAAGGCCCTGGGACTGGAGAGCATGTTCGAGATCATTCGCGTGCCGGACTCCCTGCCGAGGACCAAACCCAAGGCCTGCAACTACGCGCTGAACTTCGCCCGGGGTGAGCTGGTGACGATCTACGATGCGGAGGACAAGCCGGAAGCTGACCAGTTGAAAAAGGTGGTGGCGGCGTTCCGCGACTCTCCCGGGAACACAGCCTGTATCCAGGCGCGTCTCAACTACTTCAACAAGGACGAGAACTGGCTGACCCGCATGTTTACCATGGAGTACTCGCTCTGGTTCGATTTCTACCTGCCGGCCCTCGAGGCCTTGCGGGTGCCGATCCCGCTGGGCGGCACATCCAACCATTTCCAGATGCAGGTGCTGCGGGAGGTGGACGCCTGGGACCCCTTCAATGTCACCGAGGATGCCGATCTCGGGGTGCGCATCACCCAGCTGGGATACCGGGTAGGGGTGGTCAACTCCACCACCTTCGAGGAGGCCAATAACCGGACCGGCAACTGGATTCGCCAGCGTTCGCGCTGGATCAAGGGCTATATGCAGACCTATCTGGTGCATATGCGCCGGCCCGCTGCGTTCTACCGTTCAGTGGGCGGGGTCGGCTTCTGGGGTTTTCAGTTTTTCATCGGCGGCACGGTGGTCAATGCGCTGCTGACCCCCTGGCTGTTTGGCATGTATCTGGTCTGGCTGATCACCCAGACACAGGCGTTGGACGTGATCTTTCCTCCGGCGCTGCTGTATATCAGCCTGTTCAATCTGCTGTTCGGCAATGGCTTCTTTATCTACGTCTCGGCCCTGGGGGCATTCAAGCGCCGCTACTACCGGCTGATACCCTATGCGATCACGGTGCCCTTTTATTGGGCCCTGATGTCCATTGCCGCCTACAAGGGCCTCTGGCAGTTGATTCACAATCCCTTCTATTGGGAGAAGACCCAGCACGGTCTGAGCAGCTTCGAACACCATGATCTCAAGTCCGCGCAAGATTAGTCCGGCCAGCCTCTGGTCGTTCCTGACGCCCACCCTGCTGCTGGGTGGACTGGCCGCGTGGACCCTCTGGAACCACTATCTGAATGACTCGGCCCTGCTGCGCTGGAGCAAGCTGCTCTCGGTGCTGGATGCGAGCGAGGTGCGTCTGGAATATATCGGCCTGATGCACCCCCACGTGCCGATCTACCTGCTCTCACCCTTCTACTATCTGCCCGGGCTGGCGACTCCCGCCGCACCCTATCTGCTCTCCGTGCTGTGCGGCGGCCTGCTGTTGGCGATCTGGAATTACCACCTGCGCTTGAAGCGCTATGGCACGTACCCCCGCGCGGTACTGTTGCTGCTGGCCGCCGCGAATCCCCTGTTTCTCTGGGCGGTAACCAACGGCAGCGAAATGGCCTTGAGTCTGCTGATGTACTATCTGTTCTGTTTTGCGGTGCTGCGCACCCTGCTGCAAAGAGACTCCCGCGCCATCATCATGCTGGCGAGCGCCCTGGCCGGCTACTTTTTCGTCGATGAGCGGACCTTTTTTCTGGTGCTGGCCTTCATTCCGCTGATTCCTCTGGTGGCGCCGCCGAGCATGCTGCGGGAGTCCCCCCTCAGCGTATTTTTCGTCATCAGCCTGCCGGTGGCGCTGGCCATCGCCTCCTGGTTCTACCTCAACTGGATATTTCACGGCGCTGCCCGCACCTTCATTACCGCTTCGGACTCATCCTTTCTAGGCGCTCGCCTGCACAGCGCAGAGAGTGAATGGCTGCTGAATTTTGGCGGCAGCTGGGTGGCGCCAACCCTTGCCGCCCTGTTGCTGGCGGTTGCCAGCTTCCCCGGGATGATCTGGCAGGCCACGGTGGTGTGGCGTTCACAGCGGCTGCGGCATGGGGTGCTGGTTTATTTTCTGGTTCCGGTGCTGGCCGTCGGGGTGGCCAGCAGCAGCTCGTTCATTGAACATCCCCTGGAGATGCTGTTCCTGCTCAATGCCGGTTGCATGGTGGGTCTGCTGCTGCTGCCCCGCGCAAGTCGACAGCAGAAAATCCTGGCGGCGGTATTCCTGCTGGTCGGGGATCTGGCCGGTGGCATCCTGTGCTACTGGTATCCCTCCCGGGACATGCTGCAATGGCGCGAGGCGGTAACCGGGCATGGCAGTGCCACGGCGCATGAGAGTGAACGCCGGCTGGGACGGTTCCTGCACCGCAATCGTCTGCCGACCCTGATGGATGAGCGGGCGGGCTATCGGATCATTGCGGCCCGTGGTGATAGCAAAGGATTGGTGCTCTCCTATATGCCGGAGTTCAAACTGGCGCTGCAACGGGCAGATCCGGTGGTGGCCCAGATACTGGTCATGAATCCGGCGCATCGGCGGGCCTCTGCCGACCGGATCACACAGCACTACCCCGGGCTCTTTGACAAAGGCCTGCCGGGTTACTCTCTGGCCTACCAGAGCCGGGATTGGAAAGTCTATCGTCAATTCGGAGTCGAACAGTGAAAGCGGAGCAGGGAATAGGCTTGCTGATCGGTGTGATAGCGCTGCTGATGGTCTCAGGTTGCACCCGCACCGACCGGATGCTGGGCGCCAATCTGCTGCAGAGCGACGCAGTGTCGTTGCAGCAGGAGGCGACCCGTGAATCGCTCGGACGCCTGCGTGAGCTGGGCGCGAACACTGTGGCCCTGGTGCCGTTTCTGCAACAGTCGTCCCCCGTCTCGGAACACATGGAGCCCGCAGCAGATCTGAGCCCGCAAGGCCTGCGCCAGGCGATCCGCTGGGCAAAGGCGCTGCAGATGCGGGTGGTGCTGAAGCCGCAGATGCTGGTGCAAGGGAGCTGGGCCGGCGCCATAGCACCCGCCGACTGGGATGTCTGGTTCGCGAATTATGGCGACCACCTGGAAGAGCTGGCCCGCCTCGCAGCACAGGAGGAGGTCGAGATGCTGGTGATCGGCACTGAATTGAAGCAGTCGGTGCGTCAACCCCAGTGGCGGGGGTTGATCCAGCGCCTGCGGGCAGTCTATCCCGGCCGTCTGAGTTATGCCGCCCATGGCATCGAGGGCTTGCGCAAGGTTGCCTTCTGGGAGCATGTCGATATGGCCGGGGTGACCCTCTATCCGATCCTGGGAGAGGATGTCAGGGATGCCGAGAAACAGATTCGCCTCAGTCTGCAGAGACTCCGCGAAGCCGCCCGCGGTCTGCCGCTGCCGCTCTGGGTGGCAGAGGTGGGGATTGCCTCGCGCAGCCGGGCGACACGGCGTCCCTGGGCCTGGCAGGATCTGGCGGATGATGAGCAGGCGGTCGATCTGCAGGTGCAGGCGCAGGTGCTCGATCTGTGGCTGGAGACGCTCTCGGTGAACTGGTTGGAAGGTGTGCTGGTATGGGCCTGGTACAGCGACCCCGCCGCCGGCGGCTCGCAGGACAACGGCTTTACGCCACAAAACAAACCGGCTGAGCAGGTGCTTGCCTGCCGCTGGTCCGGGAGCTGTGAATGAGGTGCCGTCCGCTTCTGCTGCTGTTCGTGTTGCTCCTGCCCTGGCGACTGCAGGCTGGTGACTGGATGCTGTCCGAGGGGCAGCAGACGCTTTACACCAGTCTCTCACTGTCCCAGGCGGACAGCTACTGGGATGATCGGCGCGATCTGCAACAGGATGATTGCACCAGCCGTGACTGGAGCGCTGGCCTGCGTTATGAGTATGGTTACTCCTACTACCGGACCCTGTTTGCCTCAACCTCCTTCGAGCTCAACAAGTGCGGTGACGAGAGTTCCGCTGGCATCCCCGATCTGAAGCTCGGCATGCGGGGCAGGGTCAACCCCTTCCGCAATAGCCATACCTGGGAACTGGCGTTGATCATCCCGGTGAATGGCGACCGGGAAGATCGGCGTAAGCCGGGCATTGGCCTGTTCGGCGTCGAGGCGGGGCTGTATCGCACTTATCGGGACGATCCCTACGAAAAGCCCTTTACCGTCATCACCCAAGGGGTCTGGGGTTGGGGTGTTGGCGTTACCCTGTGGGCGGAAGGAGCCGGTCAGGAACTGTGGGGTGAGCTGAACTGGCGGCGTCGACTGACTGACGCATGGCGTTTTAAAGGCTGGCTCAGCGGCCGCTACTCGCTCGCCGGGGACACCGCCGGCGCGGACGATATTTTCAGCGTTCGCAAATCGATCGATTACGACAAGCTTACCATTGGCGCCAGATTCACCCGAAAATTGTCCCGCCACACCAGTCTGGGGTTGTCCCTGGAACAGGCCCTGTGGGGCCGCAACGCCAGCCAGGACACCACCCTGCAGCTGGGACTTTCTCGATCTTGGGATTAAAAAATGCGTTACCTGATGAGGCTTTTTATCGTTCTGGTCCTTACTGGTGTTATGGCTGCTGATGCAGCGGCCGGCCCCGCGCTGACCCTGCTGGTGCCCCCCGCCGCGTTTACCGGTGGCGACAGACGTCTGCCGCCGTTGCAGGTCCTCGAGCTGAAACTGAGTATGGATGAGCTGGATGCAGAGGTGCTGTTCCGCAAGGAACCAAACGATAAATCCTCCTTTGCCATGAGCATTGCGCAGGATGGCCACTCGATTCCCGGCAGGGTCGAGGTGAAGGGGAGCTTCACCCGTAATTTTTTGAAGAAGTCTCTGGCCGTCAAACTGGCCCAGGGAGAAAGCTGGCAGGGGAGGCGAACATTCGCCCTCAACGCCATGGCCACCGATCCGACCAATATGCGTGAGTGGCTGGCGTGGGATCTGCTTGCCGCGCTGGAGGCGCCATCCCCGGAGGTCGCCTATGTGCGCCTTTCCATCAACGGCCGTGCTATCGGCCTGTTTCTGCTGTTTGAATGGATCACCGATGCCACCTTCGAGCGCCAGGGACTGGGCGCCGGCGGTCTGCTGTTCCATCCTGACGACAGCCTTTTCTGCGGTGATCTCTCCCTTGAAAACCTGCCGCGCCTCAAGGAGTGCTGGTTCAATCTCTCTCCTGCCGCCGCGAGGGAGGCGGGTTACGCCCCTTTGCAGGCATTGGCTGAGGGGCTGGCGGAGGCCCCGGTGGAGACCTTCGACAGCTACCTGGCGAGCCATTTCAAGCTGGATACGGTGATCAACTGGCTGGTGGTGAATGCGATCGCCAGCAACGGCGATACCTACCATAAGAACTATTTCCTCCATCAGGGCCCTGACGGCGGACGCTGGTCGTTGATCCCCTGGGATTACGACCTCAGTTTCGGACGCAACGCAGATCCGGTGTTGCCTTTTCCCCGCAATATCCTGAACGACAACTTCTACACTCTGCAGCCTCCAGACCTCGGGGTGAAGCATGTGCTGAAAGAGAAGACCCTGCAGAACAAGGCGCTGATGAAGCGCTACCGGGCGCGCATCGCCCATGTGCTGGGTCTGGCGCGGGATGGCTCTTCCGAAGCCGCCTTTGGCTGGTTTTCACCGCCGGGATTCATCAGCCGGGTCTCGCAACTCAGACGAACCATTGGCGTTGACATGCAGCGCGAGCGCTACCCGAGTAATCCGCCTGGCGTGGCTGATGAGCATATTGCGGCGCTGCGCTGGTATGGCCTGATGCGCTATCACCACCTGAAAAAGCTACTCATCGAACCCTCGCCATTCGGCACTGCACGCTGGATGGCCGGCTCCGAATATACCCTGTTGCTGGATGCGTTTCCGCAGCAGACACCGCTCGCCCTGACGGTGAATGCAGATCTCCCGGCCGGGGAGTCCTGGGTGGCGCCCACCGATGACTGGCTGGCGCGTCCGCTGGGTCTGCTGCATTTTCCGGCTTTGCCGCAACCCGCCCGGGTGCGCATGGAGGTAATGAGTGAACAGGAGCCGGACCTGTTGCCGCCAGGCTTCAGCGCCGCCGACTGCGTGCGGCGCAGTTGGTTTCTGGATCTCAAGACGCCGCTGCAGGCGGTCAAGGTGGACATCGACCTCGACTACCTGCAACTGAGTTCAATACAGCATGAACTTGGAGCAATCGATGAGAAGCAGGGACTCACCCTCTGGCAGATGACCGGGAGCCAGTGGCAGGAACTGCCGAGCCGTTTCAACAGCTTCGCCAATGTCTTGTCGGCTGATGGTGTAACCCTTGCTGGCGGGCAGGTTTCCCGCTTTGTCGCCTGTAGCACCGGGTATTGAACTTTCTGGAGCCCATGACACAGCGGTCTTCTCTATAGAGTCAACCTGTAATCGCACAGCTCAGGCTCTGATGAGAGCCGTGCAATAGTTAGCCGGTGGAGTGGTTAATAATCCGCAATTTGCATAATTAAAAAAACAATCAGATACTGATACAACTTGGGATCCCAAGTTGTATGGAAGTCGTTAATTTATATAGGACCGGAGGAGAGACAGTATGAAACGTACATTGCTACTATCATTATTTGGATTGTTTTTTATATCCTCACAAGCTATTGCTCAAGGCGGGTATTTTGGCGCCAGCGTTGGACAGGCCAATTATGAAGAAGATCTTGGATTCGCAAATTTTGACGAATCGGACACAGGCTTCAAACTATTCTTAGGCTATCGGCTCAACGAAAACTTTGCCTTTGAGGGGGTTTACGTTGATTACGGAGAACCGACTGGCGAGCATTGCGGGGATCCCAACCAGTGTAGAATTGGATGGCTTTGGGGCAAATCTGGTAGGAACCATACCCCTTGGGAATGGCTTTGAGCTGTTTGGAAAACTAGGTTTCTTAGCATGGGATGGTACTGCAACCGTAGGTGTCGCCAGTGAAGATCAAAGCGATACGGATCTGACATACGGCCTTGGTGCTGCCTACTTCTTCAATGAGCAAGTAGGCATTCAGGGTGAATGGGAATTCGTAAACTTTGATCAGGATAATATGGATGCAGACATGCTTTCTGTAGGGCTTCAAGTCCGGTTCTGATTATAGTATGCATTTTCAATCTGCATGAATCATATCTGCCTCCTGTGGAGGCATTGTATAAATGACAAACCCCAGCGATCTACTGGGGTTTGTCATTTATACAATGCCGGTTGATCGGTTTCCCCTGAGGAACCGAATAAGTCAGCTCTGCATAGACTCATGGATGAGAAAACATGCTGTACGCAGTGTAATCTGCTTACTCACAATGTTGACGAATAAATTGTTCTAGACTTTCGATTTCCTTCGCCCGTGCATCGTCTTCGATGAAAACATGCTCGCCTTTATCGTCGATGGAACAGGCTGGCCTCCTTCCTCTGTTTCAAGACGTGCAGATTTTGGTGGGTGCGAGTACATTGTCTCTTGGTTTGCACTCGCTGCTTCTGCTTCTCTTCCTTCCCACGTTTCTTTCAACCAGCCTTTTCCTTACGCAATTCCTCGAGCAGTTGCGTACGCTGTTTGAGATTCTCCGTGCTTTGCTGTGATTGACATTCCCATCTTCATCCAGCCATTTGTACATTTCAGCGTACGAAAAGGTGAATGGATAGAACGCAAACAATAGGACAAGGAGTCCTTTCATGGAAACGTGTCATCTTATTCCGCTTTAATCTGAGCTAACAGGATAACAGGAGTGGCCTATATTAATTATTGATGGTTAACAAGATTAGATTGAATATCTTGGCTAATTTTTCAGACCTGCATTAGTTAGTGGCTAAGCCTTCTCTTCACAGTGGCCACTCCATCGCTTGCTGCCGTACTAAACTGGCGAATCCTGGGCATCCACATAGTGTTAACAGGCCTAGAGAAACGGTATTGAGATAATTTGGTACTCTATCCGCAGTTCGTTGCGGATCTGAAAGTAGTGGAGATATCTAGATGTTATACGTAGACCGGTGTAAGGGTGTTTTAGTTTGGATAACTGCTCTGTAATGCAGTTACATCCTTTGTGGTCTGCAGCAAATCTGATGAACTTTACAGAGCATGCAAAGCTGGTAATCCTGCATGCCTGAGCTGCTGCTGTATTACGACGAGCTGCTGAATCTCTTCTGGGAGTTCCGCTGGCCCCTGGCCTTCGGCCTGGTCCTGCTGGTGGCCAGGGAACTGAAAGGATTCGACCAGGAGACCCGTCTGCATGCCCTGCTGATGTTCCTGGCGTTCTTTTTGATCATTACCGGTTACTGGATACTCAAGCCGCTGAAAAAGGGGCTGTTCCTCGCCTACTACCAGCTCAACCCGCTACAGTTCATGGACTCCACCTACAGCGCCGCGCAGGCGGAACTGCTGGCGAAGGAGCTCAACGTGCTGGTGGCGTTGGTGGCGGCGCTGCTCTTTTCGCGGCTCTCACGGCTGCTCCTGCGGGAGCGCCTGTTCCTGTTTCTTGCCGTGATATTTGCCGGACTGTTCTTTTTTCTCGCCCGCCTGGGGGATTTCTCCGCTGCCGCCGTCACCTGGCTGTTTTATCTCTCGGGGGATCTCTATGTGACCATCATGGTGGCTGCTTTCTTCGCCTTTCTCAACGACAGTGAAAGACCGAACGCGGCGAAGCGGCTGTATGGCCTGATCGGACTTGGAGGGGTGCTGGGTGGACTCTTTGGCAGCACCCTGGTTGCCGGCTATGCCCGAGAGCTCAGAGTGGAGGAGGTGTTGGGTTATACCACCGCCTTGATTCTGATGATGAACCTCCCGGTGCTCTGGGCCGGCTGGATCGTGAGGCGGCATCCGCCGATTATCCATACTCCCCCCGAGGCAACGCCGCGGCTCTGGGGCAGGATTTCGCGGTTCTTCAGTGGGATCGACGTGGTGATGCGATCCCGCTATCTGATCGGGATCATGGGGTTGGTGTGCCTCTATGAGATGGTCTCCACCTTGGTGGATTATCAGTTTTCCGCCACAGTCATGCATTTTGTGGAGGACGCTTATCTGGGGGACGCCTTTTCCCGCATTTACAGTTTCACCAACCTCCTGGCGGTGCTCGCCCAGTTGTTGCTGACCCGGGTGATGCTGACGCATCTGGGCGTCGGCCCCACTCTGGCGCTGTTGCCGCTGGCGATTCTCGCCGGTTCTGTCGGATACCTGCTGCTGCCGGTGCTGCTGTTCGGCGCACTGTTGAATACCCTGGACAACAGCTTTGCTTATTCGGTGAATCAGTCCGCCAAGGAAGTGCTCTATGTGCCGGTCTCCCCGGGGGAAAAATACCGGGCCAAGGCCTTCATCGATATCTTTGTGATACGCGCCGCGAAGGCTGTTTCAATCCTGCTCAGCGGAGTGGTCAGTCTGTGGTTCGTCCGGTTCGAAGATATTCGCTGGATCAGTCTCTGGGTGATCGCGCTGTTATTGGGGTGGCTGGTGCTGACCCATCATCTGGGTAAAGCCTACCGCTGGCGCGAGGCCCGGGCCTGAACCTACCAGGTGTCTGCCTGGAGAAAGGGTATGAGACTGGTGAATGTCCTTGTTCGGTGCAGTCACGTTTGCTCAAGTGCTTCCAGGCCATCCAGGACAGCAATATGAAAAGCGAAGCAAAGCTATTGGGTTTTTTCAAGACGAATCAACCCGCAGCCTGAATAGAGCGCCAGTGCGGCGATGATCACCAGATTGAAGCCAAAATGGATCGCCAGCAGACTGGCCAGGATGCTGCTGAGCAGGGAGGCGCAGCCATTGATGCCCCAGGCCCAGGGAACGAGCTGTGGGGCCGCTTCGGCGATCTTTGTCAGACCCAGGGGAAAGGGCAGACCCATGATGAAGGCAATAGGTGCAATCAACATCATGGAGAACAGCGCCTTTCCCGGTCCTGGCAAGTCTGCAAGCCAGCTGAACAGGTAGGGGATGAGTAACAGGTATGCAAGACAAATCGCTGACAACAGCGCCATGGCTGGAAGCAGGATTCTGCTCCTGCCTGCATTCATAAGCTGTTGACTATAGCGGCTGCCCAGCCCGGAAAATATCAGAAAGCCACACAGCACTACAGCTACCGCATAGATGGGATGAGCAAGAAAGAGGATGAACTTCTGCAGGAAGGCGATCTCGATGAACAGATAGGCCAGTCCGATGGCAAAGAAGTAGCCCACCACTTTGAAGTGGTAGCTTGCCGCGACTGATTCGCCCCGGCGCCTGAAAAACCAGAGTGGCAACAGGATCAGTACCAGACTGGCAAGCAGCGCTTGCAGCAGGGTCAGAATCAGCACCGGGTAACCCAACTCCAACAGTGAGAAGCCCCCGCGCCGATAGAGCGAGAGTATCTCGTTCAATGACTCCCACTTGAAGAAGTTGAAGAAGTAGGGACGATCATCCGTCGCGGGTTCGATCTGGAATTTGTAGCGCTGGATAAACTGTTCTGGATTACTCCCCAGCAGCGCCATGGCACCTTGATAGAGGTAAGGTTCCGCGAGCAGATTAAAGCGGTTGGTTGCTGCGTCATCGATGCCCGGATAGTAGGCGGTATCGAAAGAACGCGTCTCGCAGAAGGCCTGCATACTGGTGATATCACTCGGCCTGAATATGCCATTTTTCACCAGCAGGGTGCTGGTATTCCAACCCCGGATCATCATCAATTGCCGGCCCGGCTGCGCCACACCCGAGCTTTCTAAGGCATCGATGGCGGTGGCGAACAGTTTCAGAGCATCCCGCGGTGGCAGCTTGATCCAGCGGGTGATCGCCAACAGGCCATTGGGTTGCAGGTGTTGCAGATACTCCTGCAGGGCCTCCCGGGTATAGAGATAGCTTTCATTCAAGGCTTGCACACCGGCGGAGCCGGCTGCGGCGGAGTCAAGCAGCGATACCTGGATCAGTGCATAAGAATTCCGGTTGCCGGCGAGAAAGCCCCGGGCTTCGGCTTCGTGAATCCGGACCTTGTCCTGCAGCAAACGCCAGCCGCTGAAGTCGGCGTGGGTTTCCGTCAACAGGCGGATGAACTGAGGATTGAGTTCAACCGCCTCGACCCGCATGGCGGCATGATATTCCGCCTGCAGCAGGCCGCTGCCACCCCCCATCCCCAGGATCAGCACCGCATCAGGTTGCGCCAGATGATAGGGCAGGGCGGAGGTCTGATAGTCCAAGTAGCGCAGTTCTTCCCGCTTACCGGTGTACCGGGTGAGTGCCGTGGGGGCATCCCCATCGGTAAAGATGGCGAGTTGGGGAGGCGGTTCATGCGGGTTGTTGAGGCTCAGGCCGGGGGCCAGGCGGAAGGGTACCTTATGGTTCTCCACGACACTGATTACCCCCAATGGACTGCTGCTCTGATCAAGCAGTCTGGCGCCGCTGATATGCAGGGTCTGGCTGAGGGCCTTGTATTCCGACAGTTGCAGGGTCAACCAGCCATCGGGCAAGGCACTGAGCAGGATGGCCGGCAACAGCACCCAGGGGACAAACCGCCAAGGTCGCGCCAGGTTCAGCTCCCAGATGGAAAAGGCGGCAGCGACCAGACCGGCTGCGCCCAGCCAACGCAGCAGCTGTTCCGGATCCAGCCAATAAAGCAGGGCGATGATGGCGATCGCACCCATCCCTGCGCCCATCAGGTCGAAGGCATAGATCCGCGGGATCTGTCGCTCAAAGCGACTGAAGGCGAGACAGATACTGTTGGCGGCGAAGAAGAAGGGAATGAACAGCAGCAGGTAACTCCAGAGCAGATAGAGCCATTGGCTCGGGTCCCAAATCATCTCCAGAGTATTGAAGGGCATGCGTTGAGCGAGTAGAAAACAGACCAGGGCGCTGATTCCGAAGAGGGTGGTATTGCCAACAAACAGGCCGGCGAAGTGTGGTTGGGTCCAGCGATGGGCCAGGCTGAGGATGGCGCCGCTGGCGCCGTAACCCAACAGTGCCAGGCTGATTATCATATAGGCGAAATGGTGCCACTGAATGATCGAGAAGAGCCGCATCAGGAGGATCTCGTAGGCCAGAGCCGAAGCAGAGATCAGCATCACTGCAAACAGTGGCGGCTTCAGTTGTTGACTGTCTAAGCTCGCCCTGAGCATCGCGCTGTCTCACTCGGCCCGGGTCAGGGGGACGAATCGCACCGGCAGGATCTGATGAGTGGTGGTTTTACCCTCCGGGTTTTTCTCTACCAACACCAGTTGTTGAACCTGAAATCGCCCGCCCACCGGAATGATCATGCGGCCTCCGGGTTTGAGCTGTTTAACCAGGGGTGGTGGTATATGGTCAGCCGCCGCAGTCACTACGATGGCATCGAAAGGGGCCTGTTCCGGCCAGCCGTAATAGCCGTCGGCGATACGCGTCTCAACGTTCTCTATGCCCAGGCGTTTGAATCTTTGCTGCGCCTGCTCACCCAGCTCCTCGATGATCTCGATGGTGAAGACCTGCTGGGTCAGTTCGGCAAGTACGGCTGCCTGATATCCGGAGCCTGTACCGACCTCAAGTACTTTGAAATCCGCTTCCGGCTCCAGCAGTTCGGTCATCAGGGCGACGATATAGGGTTGCGAGATGGTCTGGCCGTAACCGATGGATAGCGGGCGGTTTTCATAGGCCATGGATTTCACATCCTCCGGCACGAATTCGTGACGCGGCACCCGGGACATGACCAGCATGACCTGATCCGTCAGTATCTCTCGATCAATGTAGCTGGAGGTGTCCCGGACGTCAGCGGTTATCTCCTCTATCATTGCTGTGCGCTGGGTAGCGTAGTCACCGGCCAGGCTGCTCACTACGCCAAGGCCAAACAGCAGGGACAATATCCAGTGAGCCAGATGTCGGGAGAAGGCTGTGCTATGGGATTGCATGGCGTCAACTCCAGTGTTTTTTCCGTGAGTCCTACCTTAATAATATGGCAGAACTCACGACTGGTGGTGAAACTTCCCGTAAGTCATTAGCTCCCTGTGATAAGCGTTGCATGGGACTCGATGATTCTTGAGAACGCAAAATCGATTGTCGATACGACTTAAAACATCAGATAATCCTGATATTCTAAAATATTCTGGTCTGTAATTTGCTCCTGCTTTATTTATGCCTGATGTGAAACCTCAAAAGCCCTTGCGTGTGATGCTGGTTGATGACCGAAGCGATCGTCGCGCCATGCTTGATCTGGCGCTCAGTGAAGTCGGTTGCGCCCTGGTAGCCTGTGTCGCTGAAGACGCGGATCTGTTTTCCGCCGTGGAGTCCTGTGACCCGGATGTGATCCTGATCGATATAGAAGCGCCAGGCAGGGATACCCTGGAGGGCCTTGAAACCGTGCAGGCCAATGTTCCACGCCCGATGGTGATGTTCTCCCAGGACGATAACAACGAGACGATCAAGCGGGCGACCAGTGCGGGGTCAGCGCCTAGGTGGTGGATGGTCTGCAGGCCAAGCGGGTGCGGCCCATCATTGATGCAACGGTTGCTCGATTTCAGCATTTTAATCTGCTTGAATCAGAACTGAAACGGACCCTCGATCAACTTGCGGAACGAAAGGTTATCGGCCGGGTAAAGGCATTGTCATGCGACAGGTGGAATCTGTTGGGTGACGGGGAGAGTTTATCCATGGGCTCAGATCTTTTTTTCGATGGGGAGCAATTTTCCGCCAATGATCCATTGGGCTATCTGCAGAGGATGTCTGTCAGCAACCCGGCCATTGGTTTGGCTGAACTCAAAGCGGTAAACAAACCATCCAGCCGAGCCGCAAGTCCGGATCTCCGGGAAAAGCCTGTCAAGGTCAGGGAAGACGCGGGTTGATGGATTGACTGGGAGGTTGTCGGATTCAACATTTTTTGGTTAAACACGACAGCCTCCCAGAACCTCTGTTCCTCACTGTTTGAGCAGCAAGAAGAGAAGTAGAAGGTTAGTGATAAAAAGCAACAGCGTCAGTGATTTCCAAAAGCTGAGGGGGTTGCGCTCAATCCAGGGTGCCTGGTGTGCATCGTTCAGTTTATCATTCGGATGCTGCAGATCGTGCAGAAACTCGGACATGGCCTCGTAACGCCGCCTTGGGTCCGGCTGCACGGCCTTGCTCAGTACGCCATCCACCCAGGCTGGGAGCTTATTATTGATGGTTCGCGCAGGCGTATAGTTGTATTTTCGTCTGGCATCCGGTCGGTCGGTCTCACCATAGGGCAGACGGCCGGTCAGCAGTTCATAGATGATAACGCCCACCGAATACATATCCGAGGCATGGGTGCAGGACTCCCCGCGCAGACATTCCGGGGCTGCGTAATTGAGCGTTCCCTGGGGTGTCGCCCGGTCGAAAGAGCTCTCGATCTCTTCCAGGCCGGCGATGCGGGCTGAGCCAAAATCGATGAGTTTCAAGATTCCATGCGGGTCGATCAGGATATTGTCCGGTTTCAGGTCCTGATGAAACGTTTCCATGCGGTGCATGCAACGCAGGCCTTCGATGATCTGTTCCGCAAAGTTGCGCGTCTGGCTGAGACTGGCCTGGCCATGGTCATGCATCCACTGAGCCAGGCTGCTGCCTTCCACATATTCTGAAATATTGTAAAGAAAGCGTCGTCTGTGAGGTTCAAACACTTTTAGCAGGTGGGCATTGCTGATGCGACGGCCCACCCACTCTTCGTGCAGAAAATTTTCAAGAAAAGCGGGATCATCACGATAATTGACCGAGGGAGTCTTCAATACCACCTTCTGCTCGGTTGCCGTATCCAATGCAAGAAATACTTCGCTGCGGCTGCTGGCATGCAGCTCCCGCAGGATCTTATAGCCATCGATCGTTACCCCGACACTGAGGTCAGGCGGGAAGGGCAGGTCAGATACCCTTCTCAGGATGTCGTCTTCGGTCTCAACCGGCAGGTCCAACACCCGGATCAGCTGACAGCTGACATTGTCATTGCTGCCTTGAGCCATCGCTGTTTCCACCAGGGTATTGGCGCAGGCCTGTAGATTGTGGTCCTGCGCCCGGAGGATCTTCAGTATCTCCTGATGGGTCAGGAAATCGTGTACCCCGTCGGTGGTGAAAAGAAACAGGTCACCGGCTTCGACTGTGAGCGAGTGATAATCGATTTCGATATGCGGGTCCGCGCCCATGGCGCGGGAGAGGAACTCCTTCTCTTTGGAAACCCAGACCCGATGGTCCCGGGTGATTTGTTCTAGATTGCCACCCTGAGCGTAATAGATTCGAGAGTCCCCGATATGCACGATGTGCGCCGTGGTGGATTTGATGACCAGTCCACTGAAGGTGGTCACCATGCCCATCGCCGAGTCATACAATGACTGTCCCTGCCCACACAGCCAGCGGTTGAGAGACCCCAGCACCTTGCTGGCGGACGTCTTGACGGTCCAGGACTCCGGTGTGCTGTAGTAGTCGCTCAGGAAGCCTTTGACACAGACTTGACTGGCGTGACCGCCCCCTTCGCTGGAACTGACACCATCGGCAATCGCCGCCGCTACGCCTTTGGTGAGCAGCAATGCTCCGTGAGGCACACTGACATTACAACTGTCATCGTTATTGTCCTTGATCCCCGACTCACTGCGGAATGCATAGTCGATTTCGAGTTTTGTTGTCATGGTGTGGAGCTACAAATAAAAAGGGTGGGCAATGCCCACCCTACTTGGATTGGTAATTAAAAATCAATCAAGTCACATCGATCATCTGCACGCTGCCATCTTCCATGACCTCGGCGGTTTGGCCTTGTGGTTCATCCAGGAAACGCACTGCAACCAGGGCGAACAAGGCTGCGCCGGCGATCACCAAGAAGAAGATCTGTGGCGAAACGAAGGAGAAAACCGTCAGGAAGGTCACCGCGCCCACGTTGCCATAGGCGCCTGCCATACCCGCCACCTGTCCGGTCATACGGCGTTTCACCAAGGGCACCATGGCGAAGACCGCGCCTTCACCCGCCTGCACGAAGAAGGAACAGGCCATGGTCGCGATCACTGCCAGGGCCAACGGCCAGGCGGAGGTGATCTGGCCTAAGATGAGGTAACCGACGGCCAGGCCGGCTATCAACAGCGTCAGGGTATTTCTGCGGCCGAACTTATCACTGAAGAGGCCACCACCAGGGCGCGCCACCAGATTCATGAAGGCAAAACCGGATGCCAGCATACCGGCCTGCACAATCGACAGATCGAAGGTGTCCTTGAAGAACAGGGGCAGCATGGAGACCACTGCCAGCTCCGAACCGAAGGTGACGAAGTAGGCCAGATCCAGGATGGCAACCTGTTTGAATTTATAGCGGTGGATCTCCGGCACCTCTTCGGTAAAGACATGCTTGTTGATACGCCAAACATGGGAAGTCTGGTAGACATAAAGCGCCAGTAAACCAATATAGATACTATTCGCGATGATGCTGTTGAGGATCTTCAGGTTGTCTGGTCCGAGTTTCCAGGTCAGTACCGCCAGCGCAGCATACATGGGGATATTCATCAGCAGATAGAAGAAGAAGTCCCCTTTGCTGGTGACCTCCATCGCTCCGGTTTTCTTCGGCTTGAAGTAGGTGGAGCCCTTCGGGGTATTACGGGCCAGCCGATAGTAGACGACTGAGTAGACCATGGCCATGGCGCCAGTCAGAAAGATCGCATAACGCCAACCTTCGTCTCCACCGAACATCAGGGCGATAGTGGGTAGAGAGAGGGCGGCCGCGGCAGAACCGAAGTTACCCCAGCCGCCATAGATGCCTTCCGCTACACCGACCTGCTTGGCCGGGAACCACTCACCGATCATGCGGATACCGATAACGAAGCCGGCGCCCACGAAACCGAGTGCAAAGCGACTTATCAGCAGCATTGTATAGGAGTCTGCCAGGGCGAAGACGAAGCAGATGATGCTGGAGATGAACAGCAGGGTCGAGAAGGTCAGGCGTGGACCGAATTTGTCCACCAGCATGCCGACCACGATGCGTGCCGGAATGGTCAGCGCCACATTGATGATCAGCAGGGCCTTCACTTCCTGCGTGGTCAGGTTGAAGGTCTCCTGAATGGCTGCCATCAGAGGTGCATGGTTGAACCAGACAAAGAAACTGAGAAAGAAGGCAAACCATGTGAGGTGCAACGTCCTGGTTTTACCTGTAAAGGACAACAGATTGAGCTTTGATTCCGACATTCTTTACTCCTGCGGATAGTGATGCGGGAGGATTAGGCGAAATTCATGCCACTCTTGTAACTGACTGAAATGGTTGGAACAAATATAAGTGTTTGGTAATTGTCTGGCGCCGATGCACAGAAATAGTGCTCTTGGATAATCATCGATGATCCCTGACGGTTCCAGTACACACACTGAATGACCGCCTGGAATAAGTGCTACATCAATAACTTAGTCGGATTGTACGGCGATAAAAGGCGCACAAAAAATGAGCGTTTCAAAATGGCGCATAAGAGGTTTATTGCCCTAAAATGGGTCATTGACGGAGTTTAAATCGATCTGTCTCAGGTCTATCTGGTAGTAAAACCTTGGGGCTGAATGATCATAAACCTAGACAATAAACTCCCATCTCCGCTGGGAACGAGTTGGGTAATGTAAGTTAAAAGACAGCTAGATTCATGACATTATCATATTCAATCAGCAGACCACATGGGTGCGAGGGCTTCTGGTCAAAGCCCTCGGACAGATATCGATCCAGCATGGAGGTCATGCTCCTGGCACAAGCTTTGCGTTAAGGCCCTGAATGAAGAAGTTTTCCCAGATCGGGATTTCATGATAGAGGCGAGTAATGAAAGAGAAGCTGGTACTCATCGGCAATGGAATGGCCGGCATGCGCACCCTGGAAGAGCTGTTGAAGCTCGACGAGGCCGAGAAATACGATATCAGTGTGTTTGGCGCCGAGCCGCACCCGAACTACAACCGCATCCTGCTCTCCCCCGTTCTGGCGGGTGAGAAGACCATCGATGACATTATCCTCAACAGCCGGGAGTGGTATGCCGAAAATGGCATTACCCTGCATACCGGTGACAAAGTGGTCAAGGTCGACCGGGTCGGCCGTAAGGTCATAACCGAAAGCGGCATGGCAGTGGCTTATGATCGCCTGCTGATCGCTACCGGTTCCAATCCCTTCATCATTCCCGTGCCCGGCGCAGATCTTGAGGGAGTCATCGGATTTCGCGACATCGCCGATGTGGACACCATGCTGAATGCCTCCACGTCTTATAAGAAGGCAGTGGTCATCGGTGGTGGTCTGCTGGGTCTGGAAGCGGCCAATGGTCTGATGAAGCAGGGTATGGAAGTCAAAGTGGTGCATCTGATGGATCGCCTGATGGAGCGCCAGTTGGATGATCCGGCTGCGGCGATGCTGAAACGTTCTCTGGAAGAGCGTGGCATGGAGTTTCTGATGCAGGCCCAGACTGCCGAGATCCTGGGTGAAGACCGGGTCACCGGCGTGAAGTTCGCCGATGGCTCGCAGGTCGAGGCGGATCTGGTGGTGATGGCGGTGGGTATTCGCCCCAACATGGAACTGGCGCAGCAGGCGGGGCTCTATTGCGAGCGGGGCATAGTGGTCAACGACACCATGCAGACCTACGACCCACGCATTTATGCGGTGGGTGAGTGCGTGCAGCATCGCGGCACCTGCTACGGCCTGGTGGCGCCCCTGTTCGAGCAGGCGAAGGTCTGCGCCAACCACCTGGCCCATCTTGGTTATGGCCGTTACGAAGGTTCGGTGACTTCCACCAAGCTGAAGGTTACCGGCATCGATCTGTTCTCGGCGGGTAATTTCGAAGGCGGTGACGGCACCGAGGATATCGTCTTCCAGGACCCGGCGGGCGGCGTCTACAAGAAGATCGTGCTCAAGGATAACAAGGTCGAGGGTGCGGTGCTGTATGGCGACACCATGGACGGGGCCTGGTACTTCCAGCTGATGCGCAACGGCAACGACATCTCGGATATCCGCGACCATCTGATCTTCGGCGAATCCCACCTCGGTGATTCCGGTCACGGGGGTCAAAACAAGGCGGCGGCGATGGCCGATGATGCCCAGGTGTGTGACTGCAACGGGGTGTGCAAGGGCGATATCGTCAAGGCGATCGCCAGCAAGGGCCTGTTCACCGTGGACGATGTGAAGCTGCACACCAAGGCGGCGGCCTCCTGCGGCTCCTGTACCGGCCTGGTGGAGCAGATCCTCGCCAGCACCCTGGGTGGCGATTACTCCGCCCCGGAACACAAACCGGTCTGCCGCTGTACCGATCATACCCATGACGAGGTGCGGGCGGCGATCCGGGAGCAGAAGCTGACCTCCATGCAGGCGGTCCGCCATGCCCTGGACTGGCGCAGCAAGGATGGCTGTCATGTCTGCCGCCCGGCCCTCAATTATTATCTGATCTCCACCTGGCCGCTGGAGGCCAAGGATGATCCCCAGTCCCGCTTTGTCAACGAGCGGGTGCATGGCAACATCCAGAAGGACGGTACCTACTCGGTGATCCCACGGATCTTCGGCGGCACCACTACGCCGGACCATCTGCGCGCCATCGCCGACGCCACCGAAAAGTTCAATGTGGGCGAGGTGCGCATCACCGGCGGGGAACGCATCAACATGCTGGGGGTGCAGAAGGAGGACCTGCCGGCGATCTGGGAGTTTCTCACGGAGAGAGGATTTGTCTCCGGGCATGCCTATGGCAAGGCTATGCGCACCGCGAAGAGCTGTGTCGGCTCCACCTGGTGCCGCTTCGGCACCCAGGATTCGACCCAGATGGCGATAGATATGGAGCAGATGACCTGGGGTTCCTGGATGCCGCACAAGTTCAAGCTGGCCGCCTCCGGCTGTCCGCGTAACTGCGCCGAGGCCACGATCAAGGATTTCGGGGTGGTGGGTATCGACTCCGGCTGGGAGATCCACATCGGTGGTAACGGCGGCGTGAAGGTGCGCGCCACCGACCTGCTGTGCCGGGTCGAGACAAAACAGGAGGTGCTGGATGTTTGCGCCGCCTTTATCCAGGTCTACCGGGAGGAGGCTCATTATCTGGAGCGCACCGCGCCCTGGGTCGAGCGGGTCGGACTCACCTATGTGAAGGAGCGGGTTATGGAAGACGAGGAGAACCGTAAGGCATTGATCGAACGCTTCAAGATCTCCCAGAAGGTCTCACAGGTTGATCCCTGGGCAGAACGCGCGAAGGGTGAGTCGGCCCATGAGTTTACGCCACTCAAGATCATCGCATAAATAATGTATCAAGCAGGTTGAAAAAATGAGTGAAAACTGGATTGAAGTAGGCAAGGTTGAGGACATACCTCAGCTGGGTTCCCGAGTGGTGCAGTCCCCCGAAGGCGCCATCGCGATCTTTCGCAACTCGGATGACGAGGTATTCGCTCTGCGCAACAAATGCCCGCATAAGGGTGGACCACTCTCAGAAGGCATAGTCTCCGGAAGGAGAGTGACCTGCCCGCTGCACAATTGGGTAATGGAGTTGGAGAGCGGCAGCGCGATTGCCCCGGATGTGGGATGCGCACCGGCCTATCCGGTCAAGGTTGAAGGTGATGTCATCTTCCTGAGTCTGGTGGTTTCAAACGATTGTTGAAGCGCTGTTTCTCCCCTCCGGCGAGAGAGAAGAGTCGCTGTCTGATTTATTGAGAGAGTCAGTATGTTATTTGGGCGTACCAAGAAGAACCCGATCAAGATTGCCGACAAGGGCGTCAAAGAGTGGAAATATGCCGCCTGCGGTTACTGTTCCACCGGCTGCTCCATCGAAGTAGGCCTGAATGCGGATGGTAAACCTGTCGCCTCCCGCGGTGTGGCCGAGGCTGACGTCAACCGTGGCAAGCTCTGTCTGAAGGGGATTTTCGAACACGAGTTGTTCGATTCCGCCGGACGCGGCACCGAGCCACTGATACGCGAGCACTGGCACCAGGCCTGGCAACCCACCGACTGGGATACGGCGCTGGATAAGGTGCATGAAGGTATTGTTACTATTCAGGAGAAATACGGCCGCGATTCTTTCGCCGTGATCTCCACCGGACAGATGCTCACCGAGGAGTTCTATACCTTGGGCAAGCTCACCCGCGGGTTGATCGGCACCAACAACTACGACGGCAACACCACCCTGTGCATGGCCTCGGCGGTGTCCGGCTACAAGCGCTCCTTCGGTTCGGACGGACCGCCAGGCTGCTATGAGGATTTCGCACACACCGACTGCCTGATCGCCTGGGGTTCCAATCTGCCGGAACAGCACCCGATTATCTACTGGCGCATGAAAGAGGCCCAGGAGGCGCGTGGCTTTCCGCTCATCGTGGTAGACCCGCGGGTCACCATGCTGGCGCAGAATGCCGACCTGCATCTGCCCATCACGCCGGGTACCGATGTGGTGCTGCAGAATGCCCTGATGCATGTGATACTGGATGAGGGTCTGGAAGATGCAGCCTACATTGAGGCCAACACCAACGGCATCGAAGAGCTGAGAGCCGAAGTCGCCAACTACGATCCAGTGACCGCCGCCAAGATCTGCGGCATCGACGAAGACACCATCCGTCATGTGGCGCGTCGCTTCGCGAATGCCGGCGCGGCGATGCAGATCTGGACCATGGGCATCAACCAATCGACCCATGGTTCCGACGGCGTGGTTGGCATCAACAATCTGGCCCTGCTCACCGGCAACATCGGCAAGCCCGGCGGCACCAGCCTCTCCATCACCGGTCAGTGCAACGCCATGGGCACCCGCGAGTGGTCCTCCTGTTCGGGTCTGCCCAACTACCGTTATCTGGAGAATCCGGAGCACCGGAAAGAAATCGCCAAGTTCTGGAACATCGATCCTGAGTTCTTTCCCAAGCAGCGCGGCATGTTCCAGACCGATATCTACCATGCTATCGAGTCGGGTCAGATCAAGGGGCTGTGGCTGATCGCCACCAATCCCATGTCCTCTCTGCCGAATACCTCACGCATCCGCAAAGCCATGGAGAAGCTGGAATTCTGTGCGGTGCAGGACTGCTATCAGGACACCGAGAGCGCCCAGTACGCCCATGTCTATCTGCCCGCCGGCACCTGGGCGGAGAAGGAGGGGGTGATGACCAACACCGAACGGCGCATCAACCTGGTCAAGCCGATCAGCGAGCCACCGGGGCAGGCCAAGCCTGATCTGTGGGTTTTCAATCGTATGGCAGAGCGTTTCAATCGCGAGGGCAAAGTCACATTTCCTGAACGCGCCCCGGATATCTTCCTGGAGATGGCCAGTATTTCAAAAGGCCGGCTTTCCGACATTTCAGGCATGAACCATGAGTTGATCGAGAAGAGCCGAGGCATCCAGTGGCCCTATACCCAGGATCAAGTGGAACAGGGGGAGGCGCCGCCAAAAGGTGGCAAGCGACTCTATACAGAGGATGGCAGCTTCAGCTATCCCGATGGTAAGGCAAAGCTGATCCCGCTGCCCTTCATCGACAACAACGAGGTGCCGGACGAGAAATTCCCCATCTGGCTCAACACCGGGCGTCTGATCGAGCACTGGCACGGCCGCACCAAGACCGGCAAGATCGGCAACAACAACAAGTACAGCCCGATTCCGTTCATCGAGATCAACCCGGATCTGGCAGCCGAGCTGGGCATACTGCGCGGTGAATATGTGCGTCTGGTGTCACGCCGCTCCGACGCGGTGGTGATGGCTACGCCCACCCAGCGGGTGCCGAAGAATATGGTGTTCCTGCCATTTCACTTTCACGACTGCGCCAACCGGCTGACCCTGGGTCTGCTGGACCCCCATTCACGTCAGCCTGCCTACAAGCAATCCGCCATCCGTATCGAGCGTATCGCCGATCAGAAAGCGGCGGCCAGGCTGAGCATGGAAATGCGTAAATTCTGAGGTTTAGCAATGTTTGAAGTACGCGAGAATGAACCCGGTTATGCCTTGCTCAATGACCCCACGAGTAAGAGCCACAACCAGTATGGCAAGCCGATAGAGATCGTCAACGAGGGTGATGAACTGTATGGCCAGAGCCTGAATATCAATGCTGACAGTGAGGTGGGTGAGAATCCCAACCGCTACAAACAGCACGGCTTCTACTTCAATGCGGATAACTGCATCGCCTGCCACGCCTGCGAGGCGGCCTGCAGCGAGAAGAACGATAATCCAGCGCACATCGCCTTCCGTTCGGTGGGCTTCGTCGAGGGCGGCACCTATCCGGCCTACCAGCGCCTCAACATTTCCATGGCCTGCAACCATTGCGACAATCCGGTCTGCCTGAAGGGCTGCCCGACCCGCGCCTATACCAAGTTTGCCGAGTACGGCGCGGTGCTGCAGGACCCGGATATCTGCTTCGGCTGCGGCTACTGTACCTGGGTCTGCCCCTACAATGCTCCACAGCTCGATCCGGTGCAGGGCCAGGTGACCAAGTGCAACATGTGTGTCGACCGCCTGGAGGTAGGCCTCAAACCCGCGTGCGTCTCCGCCTGCCTGGGCAAGGCCCTGGACTTCGGCGTGATCGAGAACATCCCGCAGGGGCGCACCCAGGCGAAGACCGAGATCCCTGGTTTTCCGCGCACCGACATCACCAACCCGAACATCCGCTTTCAGCAGACCCGCACTACCCAGCGGGACATGGTGCGGGTGGACAGCACCGCAGTGAAATACCATCGTGACGACAGTGAGGGGGCCTTCCGTCCTATGGTTGATCCGAAACACGGCTTCCAGCGGGAGTGGAATCTGCGCAAGCTGCTGGGCTCCCACGAGAACGCCCACATCGCTTTTACGCTCAGCGTGCAGGCGGTCATGGGGGCCTTCCTGTTGCTGGTTCTGGGTGGATGGTCCGGTCGGGAAGCCATTACCAGCTTCAAGGACAGCTCGGCCTTTCTGCCGACCCTGCTGGTGATGCTGATCCTGATGGGTGTCGGCCTGTTCAAGCTCAACATGCACCTGGGCAAGCCGCACCGCTTCTATCGCGGCTTCTATAATCTGCGGCTGTCGCCGGTGAGCCGGGAGATCGCCGGAGTGTCGGCCTTCTTTGCGGGTCTGGTGGGTTACAGCTTTTTCAGCCTGTTCGATGGGGCGCTGGCCCAGGGGCTGCAGACCGCCTTTGCCCTGTTCGGCGTGCTGGGTGCGGGATTGGGGGGGTACTACATGTACAAGCTGTATCGCATACCGGCGCGTCCTTACTGGGACCACTGGCATACCGGCGCGTCATTTGCCGGCACTGCCCTGAGCCTTGGATCTCTGATGATCGGGTTGGTAGCGCTGCTGTTCGGGGGGATGTCTGCGGGGCTGGCTCAGACGCTGCTGATGGTGATTGGTCTTGGTCTTGTGCTGGAAGCTGTCGGCTTACTGGCCCATGCCCATGATCTTGAGTCTCAGGAGAGTGAAGGTGCAGCCTCACTGTACGAACAGAGCACCACCTTTGGCTATCCCTACTGGCTGCGCAATGGTCTGCTGGCGTCTGCCCTGGTGCTGGCCGTAGGAATGGCCCTGTCCGGCAGCAACAATGTCTGGGCATTCAGCCTGCTCGCACTGCTGGCGCTGAGTGCCTCCATCATCAGCCGCGCAATCTTCTATGTCCTGGTGATCCCCACCACCATGCCCGGCGCTTTCTTCTGGAAGAACAAAGGGTTTGTCGAGCACGCTCGTGAGTCAGGACTGGCCGACATGCCGCAACTGGGTGTCGCCTATGAGCGTCACCACTCGTTCAGGGTGAGTGAGTTACTGGAGACGCTGGGTTCGACCTCTCTGCAGGAGAAGATTGCCCAGGCGCGGCGTGTCTTCACCGGCTGAGCGGAATCTTGGCCCGAGAAGCAAGAATGAAGCGCCACTCAGTCAATGTCATCGACGGAGTGGCGTTTGTCAGATTGAATGGTTATTAATTCTACTTGGATTCTCAGATGCAGGGTGCGCCGTGCGCACCGCATATGCCCTTGGTGACACCATTACAGCGTTGGAACATGGTGCCAATGGGTTTTGGTGGGCACGGCGCACCACGGAGTCCGATATTTCTATCCTGAGTCATCCGGCTAAAAGGCGCCCGTCTGTTCAGGTATCGAAGTGTCGTAAACATTGTTCGGTCCAGGCTCCCACTGGATCACCCTGCCAGCCTCAGACTCCTGTCGTTTGATGCATTTCCATTCGATGCCGGCCTCTGTCGGCAAGTCTTCGATGGAGCCGGTCCAGGTGGGATAGGGTCCGTCCGCTTGCAGGATTCTCGCCGCAGACGGGTCCCATGCGCCCAGCTCGGGTACACTACCCACCACATAGACGCTGGTGCCCCAGCTGGTCTCCCCATTCTTACAGACGAAACGTGTTGCCGTGCTGCAGGTGTCGTTGTCGCCGATGCGCTCGAACTGCGGATTGGCCGGGTTGTCCTCATCGAAGCTGACCCGGTAACGGCCGGCGGCCAGGGGAGGGCAGTTGGGTCCGTTCTGTTGGCCATCACAACCCCAATTCACGGCCCAGGAACCGTCTGCAGCAAACTTGTACTCTTCTGAACAGAGCGCCAGTTCACCAATCCAGACCTTACTATTGCAGCTGCTCAGGCGGCGCTGGGGATCGTTCGGCTCCCAGCCGTTGCCTGCGCCCGGAATCGAGATGTACTGGTGGCCGCTGCTGCAGGCCGGTTCCTGTAGCTCAACCAGGAACCGCTTGGTTTCGCTCACCGGTTTGACCCCGGACTTGGCAAGCACCCTGCCGTTGTCCATGATCCAGCCGGCCGTGGCGGCATGGAAGTCACTCATGCTGGCCTGTTGCGCCAGTGCCTGACCATTCAAGCTGACGCCCGAGGCGATTCCGCTGGTGACCAGTTCCAGTTGATTGTTGCGTGCGCTTGGTGCCCCCTGGTAGTCCCCGGCAGATGCAGCGATCTTCAGTTGTAGTATCCGTACCTCAGGGTCGTTCCCACCAGGCAACGGGCTGAAGCTAAGACCGGTGGTTCTCACTTCACCCTGCTGATAGGCGATGGTCCTGCCATCGTCTTCGTAGAGGGTGAAATGCTTACTCTGCGTGTCGCCCGGAGCGAAATCGTAGACCCGCAGGACCATTTCATCACGCACACTGCCATCCTTGCGCCGGCCTTCGCTGCACAGGGTTTCAGCGTCCACATGGGTCAACGGGATGATGGCGCCCGCGCGGGCGAACAGGGGCAGCTTGAACAGGTTATCCCGGTACAGCGGCGTATCGTGCAGCATGCCGGTGCTTTCGATGCGCTGATTGCTGTGCCAGTCGATCCAGGTTCCGGCGGGCAGATAGACCTGTCCCTGGCTGGCGTTTTCTTCAGCGATCACGGCGCTCAGCAGGTCACGCCCGATGAGCTTTTCCTGACCCCGGTTGCGCACGTTCGTATCTCCCTGATAGTGCATCACCAGGGGTGGCATCACCGGTTCTCCCTCTTGGTAGGCCTGATGCGCCAGGGAGTAGAGGTAGGGGATCAGGCGGTAACGCAACCTGGCGTTGTCCAGGTTGGAGGCCAGGTCGCCGACCCGATCCGGTGCGGTCTCCTTGCAGTTGCAAAGGTTCTCGGTGTGGGGCCGCCCCGGCACGTCCAACAGCATGCCGGCGGCGAACCACTGGGTGTAGAGCTCGTGTTGACGGGCTGGATCGTTTTGGATACCGCCACGATGAAAGCCGGCGATGTCCGATCCGTAATAGTCGATCCCGGAGAAGGCCATGTGTTTCTGATTGGCGGCGTGGGAGTCCAGGTTATCCAGTTTCGAACCGATGTCGCCTGACCACATGGCCGCGCCGAAGCGCTGGATGCCCGCCGTGCCGGAGCGGGACATCATGAAGGGCCGCAAGGTGTTGTTGTTGCGTCGGTAACCCTCGTTGATGCTGCGAATCCAGCGAAAGTTGAAGATATTGTGCGCGTCCGCATGGCCGCCTGCTGCATAACCACTGTTCGCATCGAACATCTCCGGCTCACCGAGATCGGTCCAGTGACCGATCACACCCTTGTCGATCAAGGCCTGGCGTTTGTTGTCATGAATGTAAGCGCCACAGGCGTCGTTGGTGTAATCGATCATCCCACCCTTGCCCCACCAGGAATTGCTGGTGAGGTAGGCGGGTGCCGTGCCGCCTGGTTGCTCTTTGGCCAGACAGTCCAGGCTGTGCAGGTCAGAATGTTCCGCAAGATTCCGGCCCACATAGGCCTCTTCGATCAGCATGATGCCGGCGCACTCATTGGTCTGGTAGCCGGTGATCCTGGCCTGGGGATTGGGGAACTTGACCTCGTCGAAGGTGAGCGAGCCCATTTGGGTATCGTCCGAACCGGCGGTGATGCCGCCGAACCACTGCAGGTCGAGAACAAAGCCATCCAAGGGAAAGCCGGCCTGGCGCAGGGTTGTCAGTTTGTCTTCCAACTCGCCCCAGTCGTCATAACCATATTCCGAGAGCCACAGACCAAACATCTTCTTCGGCGGCACCAGGGGGTGACCGACCAGATCCATGAAGTCCTTGCGCAGATCCAGCAGGTCGGGGCCGGTCATGATGAACAGGCGCAATGCACCGTCGTCCATATCGACCTTCCACTGAGTCGGGCTGGTAAAATCCCAGCGTTGGCGGTATTTGTTGTCGAGGAACAGGGCATAGTTCTCGAAGCCCGTGCCATTGACCGCATACATAATGGGGATCTGGGTATTGCCGTTGGCCCCGCCATTGAATCCCGCCATCACATTGCCGAATTCGTTGCCGACCCGCACTCTGCCTTCCCAGTCGATATCGGTCACTCCTGGTTCGATGAACTGCTGTCCCAGGCCATAGATATCCAGTTCCGCACCACGGGTGCCGATCAGGGTCTTTTGTAGCTGGCTGAGGTTCTCTGCCCGCAGGGTGGTGAGCAGCAGGTTGTCCTTGGTCTTATCGAACAGGCTCAGGGCCAGGTTGGCGGGGTTGACCGAGAGCCGCAGGTCCCGGGTCTCCAGGTTGCCGCTCCCATCATCGCTGAAGGCCTGAGAGCCGGGATGATCCGTCACGCAGACGGGTTCCGGCAGATTGTCATTCACACTGCAGATCATGTCGGTGGTCGATAAGGGGGTTGCCGGATCCGGGGCAGGCCCTTGACCATATTCCAGGTGAATCAGGTCTTCGTCGGATATCTCCAGGAGCAGGTAGTTACCCTGGGCCTGGTAAAGGGAACGCTGGGGCTGTGCAGCGGTGACTACAGAAAATAAAACCAGCAACAACGTGAGGCTGGTGACAAGAAATATGTGGGTTATTTTGTTTTTAGGCATCGTCCTTCCTCCGTGAATAAGATTCCTGATAAAGGATAGACTGCTCATCTGACTTGTGCAGGATATTTTTTTAAGAAGGCAGGCAAGGTTTGACAGGAGAAAGATCAGCTTCTTGTCGAACTATATTAGAAATACCTGTTATCTATCGTTATCGGTAGTAGTGGTTTGACTCAGCCAACAGTAGTATGACTGGTGTCTTGAATGCGTATATTCATACTTTTGGATAACAAGATACGAGTGATTACTTTTAGTCGGCTCACCTCGTGAGTATAAGTTTCAGCAGTGCCTGGAATGTGCGCGCTGCTGCCACACAATTACCACCATGGTCCTCAATGAGCACTTTCTCGGTCTTAAACGGAATCAGCGCTTAAATATCTCTCCTCACGGGCGAGACAACAAACATGATGCCAAAGCCCACCAATGAGATGAGTGTCAGCCACTTTGCGAAGGTGTAAAGCCTTCTGCTTGCAATATTTGCTTTGTTCACGATCTCAAAATGCTCCACATAGATCGTTTCACAGGCGCCATTGCCGGTGTCGGTCCTGACGGTGCTGGTGCCTCGCTTGAAACCATTCCCGGGATTGGCATAGCTGGCCAAGACACCTTTCAGGAAAATATGATCGCCGGGTTGTGCGGACATCAAGCGGCGCTTGATCTCATCATTATCGGCCAGCAGGTGATTGTTGGAGAGTTGGTTCATGGAAAATCGTGAGCCGATCTCTGCATTCTCCCAGTAGGCCCAGCAGGTCCAGCTATCGTTACTGAAATCCATTTCACGGTAGACCCCGTTCTTGATATTGTCACCCCAGACCACACAGAGGTCACGCAGGTTCAGATAGTCCTGCCAGCGCCTGTGGTGCGTGATATCGGTGAAGGAGTCGGCATCGTGATAGCTGACGATGACGCCATGCAATTCGTAATCGAACAGGGGAGTGACGGTGTACGTCTGATCGTTGACCCGGGTTTCAAAAGGTTGTTTGTGGGTGCTGGTCTGTTGAGGGCTATTGAGTTGAGTCGCATCGTAGAAGTCGATCTCGGGGAAGCGGTCTTTTTGGAAATAGGTGTAGCTGGTAATCACCAGACTGATCAGTAAGATCCATTTGAAAATGCTCTGCAGCCGGCTGGTCAACATCTCAATTCATCATCTGGCGAGGCTATAAAAAATGTCCATCCCCTGTAACGGGGATGGACATCATACGAATAGTTTAAATGATGATCGGCATCGGTCTGCTCTTCCTTGAGCATCGGTTGCCGGTGAACCGCTTATCGGGTCATTTTTAGACCTCTTTCCGGTCTGGAGAAGTTGTGGCAGTGGGAGCAGTCATACCTCTTGTCCTCTACGTGCTTCTGATGGTTCTTGACAAAACCCTCAGAGCTTTCAGAGCCATGACATTGCCTGCATACGGTCAAGGTAGAGCCTTTGAGTTCATAACCCATGTTGTCCTGCAGGTTCATGCGCAATGGTCCACCGCTCAGTCTGGAGTCGCTGTGACATTCGCCGCACTCCAAAGCGCTGTTTGAACTTTCCACGCCGTGGTTAATGGTCTGGAAGGTATGAACCTTGACGACAGTATAATTATCTCCCTCACGACCGGTTTGCTGCAGGGCGCTCTGTACGGCGGTGTCGAAGCTACCGGTACGGAAGAAGTCAAAGGTCGAGTGAGCAATCAGCTGATTGGTCGCATCATGCACTGCTGAGGTGGAGAAATGCTCCTTCATCGGGTAGATCTTGGCGCCGATGGAATCGACCCAGCCATTAGGACTGCCGAGCGTATAGGCCTCGCTGCCGTCCGGCAGTTGCTTGGTCGGATAGTCGCTAAGGGACTCGCCTAGGACATAGACCTGGCTGGTGCCATCGAACCAGTTATAGGTCGGTGTCAGATCGCCGGCCTTGATCTCTTCCGGCAACCAGCCACCCCTGCCGTTGCAGGCCTGTGGTGAAAAGTGCGGGTTCTGCCAGTCGCGGCTGACTTCGGTCGGCACGCCCTTGGCATAGGTGGGTATGTGGCATGTCTGACAGGCCACCCGAGAGGCATGCTTGTCCCTACTGCTGCCTTTGGTGTTGCTGTAATCACCATGGGGATTATCGTGACAACTCTCGCAACTGAACTGCTCTGCAACATCGTTGGGCCTCAGGTCCAGTCCACGTCCTCGGACTCGGTGATCGCCGGCATCGTGACAGTTTGAGCAGGTAAGACCAGATCCGGCATCACTCATATGAATGTCAATATGGGGAGGTGGATCAATTAACGCGCTGGACATATCACCGCGTTTGGTACCATCACCGCCGCCTGCGCCGCCATGGCAGTTCAGACAGGACTTGCGGGTAGTGGTGTGGACGGTGCGCGCTGCTTCATGACGGGTGATCGACATCAGCGGTGACGACAACAGGCTCTCGGAATCAGCCGGTTCGAAGAGGAAATCCTTGGTAATGGGGTCGACCATGGGAATGCCGCGTTCACCGGTTTGTATGATCGGGCTGGCAAACGGATCGGGTTTGCCATTACTTCCCTGTCTCACCATCTCCAAAGGTTCGAAGTCGCCTGTCGGGAATCTTTTGTAGGCATCTTGATGACACATCAGGCAGTCGATGTTACTTAGTTCCTCGCTGCGCGCCGGCTCTGTGAAAGGCAATTCAGGATTGGGGAAGCGACCGTTGCCGACATGACAACCTGCACAGGTGAAGCGCGGTGAATTTTCATGGGATCCGCAGTAGGTGTTGATGCCGATTTCACCATTGCCTCTCTCACCTGCCAGCCCTTCCGGATTGTCCGCGGTAGGGATGATATTGGTAACGTTATAGGCGGGTCCGGTCTGCTGATAGTGAACCGAGCCATGCATCTCTTCAGCCTCGTTTTCGTGACAGGCGATACAGGTTGCGGGTCCTTCGTAGACTCCAATGGTGGCATGTGCTTCCGCTGCCGACGTGGGGAAAGGATGGACAGATATCTGAACATTTGCCTGACTACTGGTCGCTCCAAGATTGTCAATCACAACCAGGGTGAACAGGTGGGTGCCTACACCCAGGGAAATGTTTGGAGCGATGTTGTCAGTTGGATTAGGAGACCCGTTCCAGACATATTGGGTGATGCTGCCATCAGAATCATAGGATGCGCTTGCATCCAGAGTGACAGCGATGCTTTGTTGACTGGCAGCCAGGGTCAGGGTCTGATCGGGTCCGGCGTTCGCCACGGGAGCTTCGTTGATGACCGGGGCTGCCTCAACGATGACTCTTACACTATCAGCATTACTGACGGCGCCATCATTGTCAGTCACCGTCAAGGTGAACTGATAGGTGCCGGCGCTCAGTGAGACACTGGGTGAAACGACGTCAGCAGGATTGGGCGAGCCGCTCCAGGTGTATTCCGCGATGCTGCCATCCGGATCGTTGGAGGCGCTGCCGTTCAGGGAAACGCTGACAGTGGACTGGTCGGCAGCCAGGGTCAGGGTCTGATCTGCCCCGGCATTGGCGACAGGGGCTTTGTTGACAACCGGTGCGGCCTCAACCTGTGATCACTGACACTGTCACTGCTGCTCACCGCGCCTTCATTGTCGGTCACGGTCAAGCTGAACTGATGAGTCCCTGCACCTACACGAGACATTGGGTGAAACGACGTCAGCAGGATTGGGCGAGCCGCTCCAGGTGTATTCCGCGATGCTGCCATCCGGATCGTTGGAGGCGCTGCCGTTCAGGGAAACGCTGACAGTGGACTGGTCGGCAGCCAGGGTCAGGGTCTGATCTGCCCCGGCATTGGCGACAGGGGCTTTGTTGACAACCGGTGCGGCCTCAACCTTGATCACTACACTGTCACTGCTGCTGACCGCGCCTTCATTGTCGGTCACGGTCAAGCTGAACTGGTGAGTCCCTGCGCCCAGCGAGACATTGGGTGAAGCGACGTCGGCTGGATTGGGTGACCCGTTCCAGGTGTAATTCGCGATACTGCCGTCCGGATCATTCGAGGCATTGCCGTTCAGAGATACACTGATGCTGGACTGACCGGAAGCCAGGGTCAGGCTCTGATCAGGTCCGGCGTTGGCGACCGGGGGCTTGTTGACGACCGGTGCCGCCTCGACCTTGATCACTACATTGTCACTGCTGCTGACCGCGCCCTCATTGTCGGTCACGGTCAAGCTGAACTGATACGTCCCGGCGCTCAGGGAGACATTGGGTGAGGCGACATCGGCCGGATTCGGCGAACCGCTCCAGGTGTATTTCGCGATACTGCCATCCGGGTCTTGGGAGGCGCTGCCGTTGAGGGAGACGCTGACAGCGGACTGGTCGGCAGCCAGGGTCAGGGTCTGATCGGAACCGGCATTGGCGATCGGTGCTTTGTTGACAACTGGTGCGGCCTCGACCTTGATCACTACATTGTCACTGCTGCTGACTGCGCCCTCATTGTCGGTGACGGTCAAGCTGAACTGATGAGTCCCTACCCCTAACGAGACGCTGGGTGAGGCGACATCGTTCGGGTTTGGTGAACCATTCCAGGTGTACTTGGTGATGCTGCCGTCCGGGTCTTGGGAGGCGCTGCCGTTGAGGGAGACGTTGACAGTGGACTGGCTGGAAGCCAGGGTCAGGGTCTGGTCGGAGCCGGCATTGGCAACCGGCGGCTGATTCTCTGTTGGCGGCTGATCAGGGTTTTTTGGTGAACAATTGTCTGGGCGTTTGCGTGTTGCTCTGTCCTGAACATCCCGCTCCCTGATTTTACCACTTGACTCGTCGATAACCTTTATACGGCAGGGAAGGGGTTGAGGGTTTCTCAGTCTCAGCTTCAGCTCGTCTTCATTGAGTTTTTTACGAGACAAGACTTGATCCGAAGCATAGGCATTTTCAATTCGTATCAGGTGACCTTTTTTTGCCTCGATTTTTATGGCCAGCCGGGATCGACTCGCACTCCATGAAACTGTTTTTATTTCAAGTTGTGATGATTCTCGATCGCCGTCATCATCGTCTGCGATTGCATTAGAAGTAGCAAACAGAAGACCCGCAGCTACAACTGCGATCTTCAAGTAGCACCGTGTATACATTAATTTCACCCTTCAGAGCCCAAATTAAAAACACTCCTTGGCTATTTCTTAAAACGATAGCCGTGGAGACCTACGTCCCTATGTGCAGTGCAGTTGTCGGAGAAAAAAAGAGAGACAATGCCCAAAAATCCTTGTTGCAATAACTTAAGCTGATTGCCTGCAGAAAAATGTGAGAATGTCTTTAGATCTCTTTGGGGCTAAAACTTGAGCGTGAATGTATGAACCGGATAACACTCTTCATGTTATTTATTTCGAGTGGGTCTCTTTTTATCAATGACGTTGAGGGCTGATTTCCTGCTGGGCTGTGTTACAGACTGACAAAATGGGTTTGTCGGGTGTATGTCTGATCTGAGCATTCCACTAAATGAGAATGGCGTTCCTTTTAAGCTGTCATGATGATCCAGCTTGAAGTGATCTGAATGACTTGATCGCCAGTTTTGCTCTGGCAGGACATCAAGAGCTGCCGGAGGAAATGAGTGTTTTCAGGCTGTTTAGAGATCAAAAAAATCCCAACCCGCTAAGGTCAGGATTTCTGAAGGAGAGGGAATGTAACCTGCAAGGAACGCCTCAGTCTTATGGAAGCTCTGATTAATTACGTCCCTGTAATTATCAGAGCACGGAAACAAAAAATGCGATTTTTCGTTTCCTTCATTTTCAACGGCTTGTCGCCATTGAAAATGGCGGTACATCCTGTACCGCAGAAAACTCTGAATTAATCAGAGTTTCCTTAGCTATTTCATGTGACCTGAATGATTACTTGCGCACTCCTTCGAGGCTTAGATAGAGTTCAACCTCTTTTGACGCAGGCCCGAGGTTATAGTTGATGTCGAAATCAGCCAGGGCAAAACGGGTCTCGCCCTGGAAACCGCGCCGGTAGCCACCCCAGGGGTCATCACCATGACCCACCTGTGTCACGGCAATAGTAACCGGCTTAGTGACGCCATGCAGGGTCAGGTCACCCTTCAATTCGGCCTTGTCGTCGCCCAGTTCCTTGAACCCGGTGCTTACAAAGCTCGCCTTGGGAAAGTTATTCACATCCAGGAAGTCTTCTCCACGCAGATGTTTGTCACGCTCCGCATGGTTGGAGTCGATGCTGGCGACGTCGATATTCACTTTGACCTTGGCCGCCGATGGATTTTTTTCGTCATAACTGAACTCGCCGGAAAAGGTATTGAAGCGTCCCAGCAGCCAGCTGTAACCAAGATGGGATATCTTGAACTGGATAAAGGCATGTGCGCCTTTGGTGTCGATTACATAGTCTTCGGCCTGTACGCTGAGGCTGCCCAGGGTTAGCATGGATGCGGCCAGCAGGCCGATCAGTGGTTTGTGGTTCATGGTGTTTGCTCCTCGGTTTTTGCGAGACCCAAAATGCGGGTCAGGGTAGTATCACGGTCGATAAAATGGTGTTTAAGGGCGCCCGCTGCATGTAGGGTTGCAATGCCTATCATGAGCCAGGCGAGAATTCTATGCAGATCCCCCATGATCGTCTCCTGCTGATCCAGACCGCTGAACAGGGCCGGGACATCAAACCAGCCGAACACCGAAACGCTGCGCCCATCGGCGGTAGAGATCAGATAGCCGGTTAGCATGACTGCCAGTGGCGCCAGGTAAAGCAGGATATGCGCGACATGGGCAGCGCGTATCTCCCAGGGTTGGTGATTCGGTAATGACGCCGGCGTAGTGTTCAGCCAGCGCCAGACCAGACGTAACAGAATGGTCAGCATCAACAGGATGCCGATGCTGCGATGTATGTCTGGAGCCTGACGGTACCAGGGACTGTAGTAATCCAGCTCGGTCATCCACAACCCCAGGCCAAACAGACCAAACACAGCGAGGGCCACCAGCCAGTGCAGCAGAATGGCTGGCCAACCCCAGCTGATGGAAGTATTACGCCACTGCATGCTGATGATCCTCTACCCTGCCAAACAACCCATTGTTATAGTCCCGGTAGGCTTGTTCGATCTCCTCAAAAGTATTCATCACGAAGGGACCATGGCGCGCTATTGGTTCATTCATTGGACGACCCGCCACCAACAGAAAACGGCTCTCTGGATCGGCTTCAATCTGCACACCGTCACCCTCCTGTAATACGGCCAGCTGGCCACTGGCTATGTCGATGATTTTGCCATCGGCATCCACCATCCGAACTGCACCGGATATCAGATAGATAAATGCATTGTGCCCAGCCGGGATGGCCTCTTTATAGGACGCCCCTGCCGGCAGCGAAACATCCAGATAGGTCGGGTCAGCCGCGATATTGGTTACTGCGCCCCGAGTGCCCTGGGCGGTTGTGCCGGCAATCACCCTGACTCTAGCGCCATTCTCCAGGAGCTCCTCGGGGATATCTTCCGGCTCCAACTCCTGGTACCGGGGTTCGACCATTTTCTGTGCAGCGGGAAGATTGACCCATAACTGGAAACCCTTCAGCAGTCCTTCTTCCTGTTCCGGCATCTCTGAGTGTTCAATGCCCCGGCCGGCTGTCATCCACTGTATGCCGCCTGCCTTGACCACTCCGTTGTGACCGGCGCTGTCAAGATGACGAACCCGTCCCGCCAGCAGGTAGGTGACCGTCTCGAACCCTCGGTGAGGATGCGGGGGAAAGCCGGCAATGTAGTCCTTTGGGTTGTCTGAGTGGAAGACATCCAACAGTAGAAACGGGTCCAACATCGGCAGGTGCATGGCAGGCAACACCCTGGTCAGTTGCACGCCGGCGCCATCCTGAGTTTTAGAACCGGAAATTATCTCAGTCACATGCCTTGGGTTGTTGATTTCTATGCTCATGGCTTCCTCGGATATCGATTGTTGACCACCGGCCTTGTGATTGCAGGATTTTTCAGTGCATCTTTATTCTGCTTAGGCGGGTGATGACACTTGCTACAAAGTTTAGGGGCATATTTCCGAGTGAACTAGTAGGACATATTGGAATTATTTGTTCCAAATATGGAACAATCGGAGGGTTGATTTCAATCGGTCAAAGTCGGTTGGCGATGAAGTCGATAAAGCTGCGCAGCTTGGGGGTGAGGTGCCGGGCAGAAGGATAGACGGCATAGATGCCGTCAACCGGCAGCTTCCAGTCTTCCAGGATCGGCCTCAACAAATCCTGCTCTATCTCTTCCCTGCACAGGGTCAGAGGCAGAATGGCAATCCCGAGGCCGGCAATCGCGGCATCCCGCAGCGTGCTCATGCTGTTGGCGGTGAGTTTTCCCTCCAACTGGATCGGTGTCATGTTGTTGGGGCCACTGAATTGCAGCAGTGTACGGCCATCCTGTCCGGGGTAGACCAGACAATTGTGTGCACCCAGCTGTTTTGGTGTTGCGGGTGCTCCGTGAAGTGCCAGATAGCTGGGTGCGGCGCACACCAGCAGGCGGCTTTCACCCAGGCGTTTGGCTATCAGACTGGAGTCTTCCAGCCTGCCGGCCCGCAGGGCCAGGTCGAAACCCTCTTCAACCAGATCGACGAAGTGGTTTGACAGGTCGAGTTCCAGCCTCACCTCGGGAAAGCATTGCAGATATTCAGCAGCCAGCACGCCGAGCAGGTTGGTTCCGAATTCAACCGGGGCAGTCACCCGCAGCAGACCTCGGGGTGTTTCCTGGCTGAGATTGACTGCCTGCTCTGCATTTTTTGCTTCCTGCACCATGCGTTGACAGTGACTGTAGAAGTCGGAGCCCACATCCGTGAGCCGCAGAGAGCGGGTGGTGCGCTGCAACAGCCTGCAGTCCAGCTGGGCCTCCAGTTTTGAGATACGCCGGCTGAGGGTGGATTTGGGCATGCTCAGATCTCTGGCTGCAGCAGTGAAACTGCCTGCTTCCACGACTTGCGCGAACAGCAGCATATCGTTGAGGTCGATCATGAGCTGATTCTTTTTACCAGGAACATCACTGTTCGTCGTTTTTGTTTCTCTTTCTTTTCCAAATGGCCAGCAGAATAGTGGTGACGCCCAGCGCAACGCCAGTGGAGAGGATCATTCTGGCCAGCCATTCCGGCCAGGCCGGTTGAGGTGTGATGAGGGCGAAAGTTCCTATCACGATGAGCCAGAAGGCGAGCTTGCCGAGCAGGGCTGATTGCATCACAAATGTATCTCCAGTTGTTTGGGCGCGTCTTGTTGAGCCAAGGCTTTATGACAGAGAAAAACCCCGTGTATTGGGTATTATGACACCTGATTGAGCAGATTCGGCAATCCTCTCCGGCAGGCGCCGTGCCCGCACTCAAGCACAAGAATCGGGTGTCCGCCGGTTGCGCCATCAGTTACTGTGACCACCAGATTACTTTTAGGAATTCTAAATGAGACAGTTTCCTGATGAGGGTAATTCACAATACGCCATTGTCGCAGCGGCGATCGCTTACTTGCGCGCCCATCACTCACAGCAGCCCGGCCTGGCTGAGCTGGCGCTGCATCTGGGGCTCAGTCAATTCCATGTGCAGAAACTCTTCAGCCGCTGGGCCGGCATCAGTCCAAAACGGTTTGTGCAGTTCCTGACCATCGAGTATGCCAAGCGCAGAATGAGTGAAACGATGGATCTGCTGAATTTATCGTTCGAGTCCGGGCTGTCCGGACCTGGTCGCCTGCACGATCTATTTGTCAGCATGGAGGCGATGTCTCCTGGTGAATTCAAACAGGCTGCCAATGGGGTGACGGTCCGGTATGGCATCGCTGTCACACCCTTTGGCTTGGCTCTCGTTGCAAGGACCACCAGGGGGATCTGTCACCTCTCTTTCACAAACGAACATGAACAGGATCAGGCGATCGAAGACCTGGGCCGTCACTTACCCCAGGCTTATCTGGTGCATGACCCCGCCGGGAGTGAAGCTCTTCTCAGGCAGATCTTTGAGCCCAGGGTGGCACAGCACGGTGAGTCACTTTCTCTCTGGGTTAGCGGCAGTAATTTTCAGGTTCAGGTGTGGCGGGCCTTGCTCCGGATACCCTCTGCAGGCCTGTTGAATTATCAACAGCTTGCCGGTTTTCTAGGGACCCCAAGGGCTTTCCGGTCGGTTGCCAGCGCGATTGCCAAAAATCCCATTGCCTACCTGATTCCCTGTCACCGGGTGCTGCGTAAGACAGGCGAATTTGGCGAGTATCACTGGGGAGTTGAGCGCAAGACAGCTCTTCATATCTGGGAGGCCGGACAGGACAGATCGAAACCCGATGAGCAGTGAAGGGGGCTGCGCCGTAACAATAAATGGCGCTCTGTGCATATCCGAACTCGGGTGATCAGTGCGTAATTAATAGGCAATGTCGATTATTTTGCAAGTAACAAACGATTTCACGAATCAATTGCCGCCAACCATAATCTCTCCCACAGCAACGAGGCAAGCAGACCACAAGCCTCACCTAGAGTCATTAACTGGAGAAGATTATGTTCGAGAATAGAGAAAACCAAACCGTGCCACAGGTAGTGTTCCGCACCCGTCGTGATGTCGAGTGGGTCGATGTCAGCAGCGATGAGGTGTTCAAAGGCAGAACCGTGGTGGTGTTCGCCCTGCCCGGGGCATTCACCCCGACCTGCTCCTCCACCCATGTGCCGCGTTATAACCAGCTGGCACCGGTACTCGAACAACATGGGGTCGATGAGATCGTCTGTATCTCGGTCAACGATGCCTTTGTCATGAACGAGTGGCGCAAGGAACAGCACGCTGAGAACATCACCTTCCTGCCGGACGGCAATGGAGACTTCAGTCGAGGCATGGGTATGCTGGTGTCCAAGCAGGACCTGGGGTTTGGCGACCGCTCCTGGCGTTACTCCATGCTGGTGAAGGATGGTGTGATCGAAAAGATGTTCATCGAGCCGGATGTTGCGGGCGATCCCTTCGAGGTCTCCGATGCCGACACCATGCTTGGATACATAGCGCCTGCTGCCGCCAAGCCGCTGGATGTGACTGTCTTCAGCCGCGAGGGTTGTCCGTTCTGCGCACGGGCCAAGGGTATGCTGCGTGATGCCGGTATCCAGTTCGAAGAGTTGGTGCTGAATCAGGACTACAGCGAAGCCAGCCTGCGTGCGGTGGCGGGGGTCTCCATGGTTCCACAGATATTCATCAATGGCGATCGGATTGGTGGATCTGACGACCTGGAAGCCTATCTTGCCGGGCATGAAAAACAGGCGGCTTGATGTGAAACCAGCAACAGGCGCCCCGACAACTTTGCCGGGGCTGCCTCAGCGATGCTTGATGCAGGAAATGTGTGATGAATAGACAATTTGATTTAATCGCCATCGGCGGCGGCAGTGGCGGTCTGGCGGTAGCCGAAAAGGCTGCTCAATATGGGAAAAGGGTAGCGGTCATAGAAGCCTATAAGATGGGTGGAACCTGTGTGAACAACGGCTGTGTACCGAAGAAAATCATGTGGCATGCAGCGAATCTTGCGCATGCGGTGGACGATGCCAATGGCTTCGGCATTCCAGCCCAACGGGGGGCGACGGACTGGCTTAAACTGGTCAGTGGACGGGATGCAACCATCCGCCAGATCAACGACTATTGGGACGGATATGTGTCACAAAGCGGGATCACTCATATTCAAGGCAAGGCAAGATTTATAGATCAGCATCAGATCGAAGTTGATGGGCAAATCTATAGCGCCGAGCATATTGTGATTGCCACCGGTGGCAGACCGATCGTACCTCCAGTACCGGGAGCTGAACTGGGCATCACCTCGGATGGTTTTTTTCAATTGACTGAGCAGCCCCGACGGGTGGCAGTGATTGGCGGCGGCTATATCGGCGTGGAACTGGCCGGGGTGTTGCGCGCCCTGGGTTCTGAAGTCACGCTAGTGGCTTTGGAGGATCGGGTGCTCGAGGTGTTCGATCCTATGCTCAGCGATCTGTTGATGCAGGCGATGAAAAAGCAGGGTATCGAGCTGAGAATGAGTTTTCCGGTTGCCGGTCTGGCGAAGACCGTCAATGGCATCGCCATGGATTCCGCCAGTGGTGAACGCCTGGATAGCTATGATTGTGTGATATGGGCCGTGGGCCGGTCAGCCAATACCAGGGAACTCAATCTGGATGCGGCGGGTGTGGAAAGGCGCAGTAATGGCATAGTCCCGACAGACGAATACCAGAACACCAATGTGGCTGGAATCTATGCGATTGGCGATATCACCGGTCGCAGCCCATTGACACCTGTGGCTATTGCAGCAGGGCGGCGTCTGGCTGAGCGATTATTCGGTGGCAGAATCGACAGTAAGGTGGACTATGAAAATATTCCCAGTGTGGTGTTTTCCCATCCCCCGATAGGCACTGTGGGAGTTACCGAACAGCAGGCCCGCGCACTGCACAAGGATGTCACGGTTTACAAAACTGAATTCAGCCCGATGCGCCATGCGTTATCGATCCACAAGGTCACCACAGGGATGAAGCTGGTGTGTGTCGGTCCCGAGCAAAAGGTAGTTGGCATTCACCTGATCGGTGACAGTGTGGATGAAATGCTGCAGGGCTTCGCGGTGGCGTTGAAAATGGGGGCCACCAAAGCGGATCTGGATAATACCATCGCGATCCATCCGATCAGCGCCGAGGAACTGGTTACCATGAAAGTGGCTGAGCCAGAGCCTCTGGAGCATAACAGTATTGACAGTGGTATCGAGTGGCGGGAGGCGGGTTAAGCGCTCTTTCTTGGTGGGGGCTTATTGCCCCCTCTGCTGGTGTTGAATCAAATATATGAGATGAATTGACGGGGCTTGTAGTTTTCAATAGCGCGTATCACTGATTCAACCCCATTCAGTTCTCTGACTCTGGTCCACAATTTATCAGGTCGGTTGCTGAACAGATCGAGCAGTTGATCAGATGTGAGCCAGATCAGCTCCCGCCTTTTTTTGAATCGTTGCTGAGGATTCGCTTCCCATAATTCGTTGATTCGATCGAGTGTCTTATACTCAACCTCTAGAAAATAAGTCCGCCAATTCTTCGGCTTTTTATGTTTTGTATTCTGCCTTTGGCACCACCTGTCAGGGTGTCTCTGCTGAGTCTGCTGAAGCAGGTTCAGAACCGCCTGTATTTGTGATGCTTTATCCAGAGCCAGTTCTGCCAGCGCGGGGTCTGCAGCGAGGAACATGGCTTCAGTCTCCTCGATAAACTCCCTGGCCGCAGTCTGCAGTTGACTCTCTCCACTCAGACTGCGCCCTCCGAAATCTACAATCAGACCGGCCCTCCGGCCGCTGAAAGTTTTGTGGAAAAGGAAATGCACCTGGCCATCTGACAGGGTAAAGGGGATGATTCCCGCGCCTTTCTTGATTGCCATGAGTTCAGCTGTTCTCAGTCCAATCGGTATTGTGAAAACTATCTGAAGAGATTTCCTGAATGAGGATGTTTGCCTGTCTGCACTCGTCATGCAGATATCCGCTGAACTGATTCCACAGGCTGTCATCAAACATCACGATTTCGGCGAAATCACCATCGATGCCAGGAAACAGATAGCCCGAGGCCTGCATGGCGTCCGCCAGTATGTTGAGGTCTGGTGAAGATTCTGACCACAATGTAAAAAGTTTCGGGTAATCAAAAGCCGGGATTGTGTCGACAGCGTGGAGAATGACTACCTGGCTTCGCTGCTCCCAGGGAAATTCGTCGATAGTGAACAGGCGTGATGCAATCTCCGGTTGGGACGTCGTGGTGATGGCAAAACGGGGTCTGCCCTTTAATCTACCAAGTGAAGAGGGCGAGAAAGTTACTGGCGACTCGGGATCCAGGAAACTGACCTGACCAACTCTGCATAGGGCATTGCTGATGAGATTGGTTATGGCTGGGGGAACTCCGGCATCGATCCCAGGTTGTGGGATTGTCCAGCCGATAACCCCGACCTTGGCATTGGAACTATGAGCGCTACGCAGATTCCATCCCAGATTGATGGGATTAAGAACGATTTTGAGCGTGGGTGATCGCATTGCCGTAGCTGTATTATAGGTAACCAGATGTTCAGTGCTTGTTCATGTCATCAGTTGGCAGCAACCGGGAGTTCCTCATAGATCAGTTCTTCGACGGTATCATAGATCTTTTCTGCCGCCCAGGATGCGCCCCAGGCACCGCCAATGGCGCCGACGATACAGCCGCCAACTCCTCCAACTGCAGTACCACCCCCGGGTTCCAGGACGGTTCCGCCTGCAGCCCCGATGCCACCGATGACTTTACAACCCGCCCAGGCGCCACCCCAGCCGGCAGCGACTATGGTTACTTGTCTGACCTTATTCTTGGCGACGACAATGGAATACGCGTCTGCTGCAATACCGGCGACGATGAGAATCTTGCCGCCATAACGTAAATACTTTGCGCCCTGATAGAGGGGCTTGCCTCCCTTTCCAGCGGGTTGATGGTCTGGGATACCGAATTTTGCATGGGTTCCTTTCTGGTTCCAGTGGTAATCAATCTTCCCCGTGGTTTTGTTATAGCCGTAGTCCAGCCGCAAATGTTTCCTGCCAGTACTGTCCTGGATGAAGAGCGTTGAAGTCGAGCCGGAGGCGGGTACAAAACCGCGGGGTTTCAGTTCAACGAAGAGGCCTTTTGACCCCGGCACCGGAATTCTGACAACCGAAGACAGGCCGCCAACGAAAGGTAATGAACCATGCGAATATGACTCAGCGAGGTCATCAGGAGTGCCTTCAGTCAGGCTGTTCATCTTCGCCGGGAGCATGCAGGCCAATTCCGCTCCATCAGATGATCCCATGGGACCGGGGGTGGTTCCTGCAAAAGAAGTTTTGTTGGGATCTCCCTGATCGTTCAGGCCCATTGGCCCGGGGGATCTGGCAGGACAAATCAATTCGTCAGCATCGGACATAGGTAGGCATGCTCTTGTTGGTCTGGTTTTTTCTGAGTTGACGCATGAAGAGAAAGTCTAGCAGAGAAGTCTTATTTGGTAGCGGATAGAAGCGGTCAGCATGAAGTGGGAATCCCCCTGACCAGGTTGCAAATAGATGATGTTGGAGGCAGGCCGTTAGGCTATTTGAGTTTTTTTGGCTGTCTACAGGCAGCAGGCCAGATATTCAATCAGCTGCTTTCCCTTATTTACCCTTAAATAAAGGGTAATAAATATTTTTAAGCTGTAATATCAGCAATCTGATATTGGTTTTTTTAATTAATGAGTAGTTAAATAGCTCAAATACTGGCTTTATATAAAAATTATTCACCGCACCGGTATCTTGACTGGGGTTAGTGGAAACTGATCTAACGCAGGGAAAAGGGAGATAGGGATTTTGAAGTCGAGCGAGTCAAGCCTCCTGGAAAAACGCCGCAACATCACGGATGCGGACAGACGCCAACTCACATTTGTCTTCACCGCCGGTTGGGCAGTATTGACCATTATCCTGTTCAGTCTGGTGGTTGTGATGGATTACCGCCGTTTCGAGAGTGATTTTTACGAGATCTCGCAACGCATCAAAGACAGTCTGGATGCCCGCATCGCCAAAAATGAAGCTGTCTTGGAAGGCTTTGCCTCATTTCTCGCCGGCATTGATCACTACGATAAAGCTAAGATTACCGAATATGCCAGAAGGATTAATCAGAGATTTCCACACGTCTTCATGCTGGAAGTCGCCACTCAGGTTGCTTTCAGTGAGTTGGAGCGGCTGGTAGAACGACAACGGCAAATAGGCTACCCGGATTTTCAAATCAGATCGTTTGACTACCGGGGATCGCGTAAGTGGCAAAATGTGCCTGAGGCGGAATACTACTATCCGATCACCTTTATCTATCCCTTGGCGGCGGAGTCACGTCCTGTGCTTGGGCTTGATCTTGGCTCACACCAGAATATGCACCTCCCATTGCAGAGAGCGCTTGATACTGGCAGCTATCAGACCAGCCTGCCTTTTAAATTGGTGGAGGGATATGATGCCTATGTGATGTTCATGCCGGTACAACAAACCGTCAATCAACAGAAGGATAATCCTGATGATTTAAATCAAAAGCAGCCATTGCAAATCGTCCTCGTCGTCCTGCTGCAAAAACAGTTGCTGATGAAAATTGAGCGGATACTTCCGGAATCAATGGGAGCACTGATCTATCACAGCGACAAGGCTGCTGATGACCCACTGGGTTGGTTATTTAATAAACCTGTTTCTGGATATAACCTGCTACCCGGCCTCGAGAAACAGTATGAGCTGGAGCCTGAGCGTGAAGGTTTCATGCTGCGGCTGGAACAGGTTTTTGGATTGAATGCAGTTTCTGTCGATGTGCTTGCCTGTGCTGCGATTGCCTCGGCGTTTATTTTCTTTTTCAGCAGACACTTTATTCTGGTTCGTTATCAGCGTGATATGGATCGTTCCAAAAAAGAGGCGCGCCTGGAACTCCTTGCCAGTTATGATCCATTGACCAAGCTTCCAAATAAAAACCGGTTTCAGGAGTGGCTTGAGAACGGCTTGGAAAGCATCGAAGGTGATGTTGCGCTTACCGCTGTGTTGATGGATCTGGAGAATCTTAAAACGGTTAACGAACAATTTGGCCATGCTGCCGGGGATTATGTGTTGCAAAAGATTGCCGAAAGGATACAGCAATCACTGGATGAAGATGATCTGGTGGCGCGAATTGGAGGTAACGAATTTCTTGCAGTACTCACGCAGGTTAATGCGGATGAGCAGGTCAGTGAGATGGTTGAGAAACTGACCCGGCGCATACAGGCGCCCATCAATTACGGCGAAGTCGCAATTTTCGTCAAGGTGGATATCGGTGTTGCATTCTACCCGGAAGGCGCAAGTGAACCGGATCAACTTATTCAGTTGGCGGACAAAGTAATGTGTCAAGCCAAGCGCAGGCATGAAAGACGAAACTGGGAGAGTTGATTATCATTGAAAAGCAGAGACTGCCTTGCAGGAATATGAGGCGCCTTCTCCCTGGAGAAGGCGCCTCATGCATTGTGGAAGCGCTGTCTGACTGAAGCATTATGTGTTAACTAAGCTTTTCAGAACCGCACATTCACTGACAGTCCAACTACGTGCTGCGTATAGTCGAGTGCGTCCTCACCCAGAAACAGGTACTGTGAAATGGTGTCATTTTCCAGGGGTAAGTAGTTATCGACCGTGCCGTCCACTGCCCAGTCTTGCGTGCTGTAGTGCTCGTACCAGTAGCTGAGTTTGTAGGCGATGTTGTCGCTGTATTGATAGCGGGTCCAGAGTTCTACACTGTTCTTATCCGTTTTTACATCGGAAAACTCCTCAATTGGATCAATCGGCACGAAATCACCAAGAAGTACACCCGTGACCATATCAATAGGGGCTTGTGTGCCGGTCATTTCAATGTTTCCAACGCTTCTGGTATAGACCCAGTCTACTCCGGCATCCCATTTATTGGCCAGTTTATCGATGCTGAAACCCAGCCCGAAGCTGCTGCTTCTGTCCTTCAGGTCCGCCTCCCATCTGTCGTAGGTGCCTTTCTCGATTTCTTTGTTCTCGTTGGCATTATTGGATGTGAACTCTTCGTAGTTGTAGAAGGCATGGGCATTGATGTTATCGGTGATCCGATAGTTTAAATTCGCCAATCCTGATTTCTGTTTCGATTCCGTGAGTCCGATCTCTGATTCGGTGTAGTCGTCCTTCAGATATTCCGCAGTCAGGCCAAGGTTCAAGCGGTAAGTCGGCATGTAGTTGATGGATGCCCCCACTTTGTCCCTGTCGAGGTCCGCCAGATAGGCTACGCGCAGGTCCGGATGCTCATGGGCCCGGGTATAGTAGGTGCTGCCTTTGCGTGTACCTGTCTCACCATACAGATCCAGGTTCAGTTGCGAAACCGGTTTGATCTTAAACTTGGCCGATACCTTATGCTCCCGTGTCGTCTTGACCTGGTCATCGATGTGGTCACGATGTGCATGGTTGTACTGGTAACCACCGCGCAGGCTCATTTTTGAGCTGAAGCGGTAATTGGCAGTCAGATCGACCTTTTGTTTCCGGTAACTGAGCGGATCATTGGTTCGAGGGTTTATCGGTGGCTCGGCTTCATCCTTTGCGTCACCCAACACGCCGTCGGCCAGCGTGTAGTAGTAGTCATTACTGGAGGTCTTGTTGTCCCGCTCATCATAGTTATACAGGGCACTGAGCCGCAGTTGCCGCGTGGGGCGGGTACTCAGCTTCAATTGTCCCCGGTAGAGCCAGACTTCACCGTCCAACGACCTCTGCGGCAGGGCGTCTAATGAGTTATCCACTTGATCAATATTGGTATCGCCGATGTCCGTGTCCCGCACACTGTAGGGCAAAAACGTATCATCCTGGGTCAACAGGGAGGCGGATGCCAGGGCAGAGAGGCGGGTGGTCGGTGTGAACATGTGGCCCATTACGGCGGAGAACTGGTGCATCTGGTTGTCCGGCTCCAGGGAGATACGGCCGGGTCTCAGATGTTCGCCGTATGGATCGTAATTGGGTACGGGGTCGGTCCAGCTCAGGGATTTATTGTTGTTGTAGAACAGGGAGCCTTTATAGGAGAACTCGAGCTGGGTCTGCTTGCCGTGGTAGGTCAGAGCCGCATCGATTTTGTCGGTTTCGTAGTCGATGGGTTCGGGCAGCAGGGCGCCGTTGGTCCACTTGAAGATGTTATCTATCGAAGAGGACCCCATGGCGGCGCCTATCCAGTCGGTGCCCTGCAGGGTCTCATGGGACATGCTGCCGCTGAACTGCCAACGGCTCTTCAAGTGCAGTTTGGCGCCTATCCCGACACGCTCACGTTCGGTCTCCTGATCGAACGGCAACAAATGGGCCTCGAGGAGTTCATCGAGCCTGGCGTCGAGCAATGGAGCGTAGAACTTAGTAACATAACTACTTAACTGTTGATCGGTTGGGTTGACCGGAATTGGAGCAGGGGCAAGGGGAAAATCATAACCCTCGGGCAGCAACAGATTCGTACTGCCCGGGTTGATAAAAGGCGTGGTTGCCGTATCGTTTTCGTAATCGGGCGTCTTGTCATACTCGAGAAAAAACTGCTGGCTACCCTGGGTGCCGGCGTCGAATCTCAGATAACGGGAGTCCAATCCCAGATTCGTGCCGCGCAGTTTCCAGAAGTCGGCATCCTCGTTATAGCTCTGGGCCTTGATGTTGCCGATGAAATAGGCCCCATCATCGGTCATACCGTTGTAACGGCCGAAGCGATAGGAATCATTTTCGATGTATCCCAGACCTAGCTCCACCTCATTGACGGAAGATTCGGCCTGGACCCCGGTGGCTTCCGCTGCATGGATCGCTCCTGGTGTCAGGATCAAGGAGATCAGTGTGGCAAGCAGCGTTTTTGTGTTTTTCTTCGACATTGTTCTTTCTCCTTATCAACGCAGCAGGTTGGGGCCGGACGGATGGTTAGAGCCGTGCACCTTGTGGCAGTTGGCGCAATTACGGCCTAGAAAACTGCGCCCACGTTTGGGGTCCTGGTCCCAGGCATCATAGAAGGTCCGTATGTGGCCGGTGCCGTCCGGGCCGATCTGTGCATGGCACTGCTGGCAGAGTTGAGTGCCCTGTTTGGTGAGAAGGAAGTTATGCATTGAGCCATGACTGCGGTGACACAGACTGCAGTCTTCGGTTACCGGGTAGTGCTCCCACAAATAGGGTCCGCGCTTCTCTGCATGGCATTCGTAACAGTTGTCGTTAAGACTCAATTGATTGAGCATGGCCGGGCCGTTCGAGCCGTGGGAGTTGTGGCAGTCACTGCAGACTACTTTGCCTTCACGGATTGCGTGGGTGGATTTCTGATAGGTCTGTGCCCTGATGTCGTTATGGCAGGTGTAACAGACCTCCGCTTCGGTGGCCCGGTCCATGACCTTGCTGGGTTTGTGCATGGTGTGGCAGCCGGTGCAGGGGACCTCTTCAATCTCATGCAGGCTGTCGTGCCACTGCATCATCGAGCCACCTTGGTGACATTCCATGCATACGGTGTTTTGCGCTTCCACGGGCGACGCCTTTGCTCCGGCGTACGAGATCAAACCGCTCTCAATCGTTGCCGGGTCTTTATCACCGGCCGCCGCATAGAGGATGATATGCTTCTCGCCCGGCCCATGGCAGGACTCACAGCCGTTCATGGCAAAGGGTGTCCTTGCATCGGCCGCCTGACCGTGGGATTCCCGGATGATTTGATCATGTTGACTGGCGTGACATTGCTGACAAGCCTGGACCCCGACATATTTGCCGCCGGCTTCGATCAAAGCCTCCATGCTGTTTGGATTATCGGGAGCCCCAGCCGTGGTTGTCGCTGAATGAAGCAGCAGGAGCAGTGTAAAGAGCAGATAGGTATGGACGCGCTGTGAGGAACGCATGTGTAGTCCCCTTCCTTAATTTCTGTTATTTTTCAAGAATCCTGGTGAAGCGAGGCACCAAGAAGGTTAGTTATTTTCATTCCAAAACGTTGTTCGGTTAAGGTGCAATGAAGTGCAGTGAACCGAAAAATTATTGGCGCCTTCAGCTTGATGTTTACAAAAAAAACGCTGGGTTCTAATGAGGAGAATCCTGGTTTTTTCAATCGCTTCTAAACGTCAGTTTTTATCTTGCTAGTAGTTATCTTCCCGCCTGTTGAGCATTAGTAATGAAATCCAAACGGCATGTCAAATTTCCATTAAAAATAAACATTAAGTTTAGGGAAATCCCTTATAACTTACTGTTTAAAATAGGGAAAATATCAGGAAATTGCTCAATGGCCGGTTTGTCAAAATTGCTGTTCGGTCAATCGATGCTGGGACAAGGCTGACTTTATCTGAATGGGTTTTGCAGTCCTTGAATCCTGGCTGAGCAGACCGATTGCAAAGCGGTTTTAAAGCGGAGATTGAGCGAGGTGATTTATATTTTCAGGGTGTTGATGGATCAGTTCGGTGTATGAAAAGTTCTGACAATCTTTGCCTGAACGAGGGAAGTTGATTGGCCTGTGTTTCAAGCAATATCCCTTTCTCCTGCAGCACGTCGATCAATTTGTACGGGATGGTGCGGCTGTCCCCGACAATCTCCGCATGGCCGGAGCGAATGATAAGTCGATCTGTCTCCGGGTCTGCGGTTTGCCCTGGCAGGATCTGCTCCTTCAGGCTGAAGACAAAATCATCCTTCTGACAATATTCATCCTTCCAGGTCCTGCAACTCTCCCTTTCATCGGTAGCGATCAGCAGATGTTCTCGTCACCCCCGGATTGAGGGCTCCAGGGAAACGCATGAAATCAGAGGCGTGGGTGATCTCGTACCACTTATCCCCGCTGATGGCCATGCAGATGGGTATCACAAGCCCCAGACTGAGGACGCGGGCTGTCGTCGATGCACAATGATCGGCAGCTGAGATACCGGAGAAGGGTGCGGAAATGGTAAGGAGGCGCTGTTGACTGGCAGTTAATGCCGGGGCTGCAAATTCAGTCTCGGTGAGCGCATAGCGCGAGATCAATCCACCCTGACTGTGACCTATGAGTGTGATCGGTTGTTGATCGAGAGCTTCGGCGAGTCTGTTGAGCGCCCGTCTCAAATCGCGACCGACGCTCTTCAGGCTGTCACGGTCGTCATAGTTGAAGCAGATGGCCTGTTGACCTTGAAAGGCGAACACCTCAGCCAGTGCGCGGAAACGTCCGGATGAGGCAAAGCAGCCATGCACCAGCACCACCATGGGATCCTGGGCGCTGATCTGTATTCTGCGGTCCGCCTGATCGGTGCAGGGGCCCAGTCCCGAAATGTCCAGTGTCAGGTCAGGTTGCGGCAGGTTGCGGCTGTCGATTGCTTCAAGCGCCATGTCATCCCGGCGTGGCTGGGTACAGGCAGCCAGCAGGACCAGAGGTACAATCAGCAATGCAACAATGATGCGCATGAGGTGATCCTTTCCATTTTGCCCGGGCTAGAGTTCTGTTTTCGGTATACCTTTATCTTCCCCGCGCCATCCGCAGGCAGTACAATCGAATCACTACTGATTGAGCTGCAACTCAATGCTGCCGTTGACATCGACGCGGATGGTCTGACTGCCGGCTTCCAGACTCGGTGGCGCGACAGACGCCTCCATCGCCATCATGCCGGCGCGCATGCGCAGCGGTTGTACCGGCTGTCCTGAGGTATTGATATTCATCTCCACCAGGCGGTAGTCCTTGCGGCCCAATTGCTTGGTTACCAGCGCGGCGCGTTTTTCAAATGAACTGATTGCTTCGCCGATCAACTGTTCCTCGGCAGCCTCTCTTTGAGCAGGTGAAACATTGTATTGCAGTGACTCCAGCGCCAGGCTCGACTGAAGTTCGCTCAGCAGTTGGCTAAGTTTCGCAGAGTCCTGGCTCTCGATACGAATGGTCTGACGCACGCGCCAGCCAGTGACACGCTGTTGCTGATAGGTGGGATAGGTCTGGTAGCCCTGGGTCTGCAGCTTTATGCCATCGACTTTTTTTACCTGGGCAATGGCCTGGGTGATTTTCTGGTTGACCTCATTGGCGAGCCGGGAGAGATCACCGCCTTCCTGCTGGGCATAGAGCTGAGCCGACAAGGTATCGTTCTCCACCTCCATGGAGGCATTCGCGGAAAGCTGTATCTGGTCGTAGACCTTGGCCTTTTCACCGGCCAGGAGTGAGGTGGATGCCATCAGGCCTAGACACAACAGAAGGGGTAGACAGAAACGGAATGAAGATTTCAACATGATTTTGTCCTGTATGGGTTAATCAGAGAGTCTGTTCATGGATCAGGCCTGCTCAGTTTCCGGGAGTTCGGTCAGCGGTTTTTCAGCCGTCTTTTCCTCAGCCAGCAGAATATAAAAGGCCGGTTGTACGAACAGGGTAAACAGGGTGCCTATGCCCAGCCCGGTGGCGATGGTCAGGCCGATGCTGAAACGGCTCACTGCACCGGGACCCGCTGCGGTGAGCAGCGGCACCATCGCCACCACCAGAGAGGCAGACGTCATCAGGATGGGCCGCAGGCGGATGGTGGCGGCCTCCACTACCGCATCATGTTTGTTGAGACCTTTGTTGACCTGCAACTGATTGGCGAATTCCACGATCAGGATACCGTTCTTCGCCACCACCCCGATCAGGGTGATCAGCCCGACCTGGGTGTAGATGTTCAACGAGGCATAACCGAGGCTGATGAAGGCCATCGCTCCGGCCAGGGACATGGGCACCGAAACCAGAATGATCAGCGGGTCGCGCCAGCTCTCATACTGCGCCGCCAGCACCAGATAGATGACGATCAGCGCCAGCACGAAGGTGGTCATCAGGGCGCTGCCCTCCTGGATGAACTGGCGTGAATCGCCAGTGTAGTCATAGTCGAAGCCCTTCGGAAAGATCTCCCCGGCGATGTTTTGCAGCGTGCCAAGGGCCTCCCCGATGGAGACGCCCGGCTGCATCACGCCTTCCACGGTGAGGGCATTGAGCTGCTGATGCTGACTGCGCTTGGCCGGCTCCACACTCTGTTCCAGGCGCACCACGCTGGACAGCGGGATCAGATCGCCGCTGGCGCTGTGGATGCGATAGTCATCCAGCATCGCGGTGTCGAGGCGGAAATCCCGCTCCAGTTGCGGTATCACCTTGTAGCTTCTGCCTGCCATGCTGAAACGGTTGACCTCCGCGCCGGCCAGCAGATTGGACAGGTTCCGCCCGATGTCCGCCATGCTGATGCCGAGATCCGCGGCGCGCTCCCGATCCACCTGGATGGTGGTGACCGGCCGGTCGAACTCGATACTCTTGGAGAGGAACATGAACTGCCCGCTCTGCATGGCGCGGCCGATCATTTGATCGCCGATATCCACCAGTTGGTCATATTCCTGATCGGAGGTAATGACGAACTGCACCGGCAGGCCGCCCCCGGAACCCGGCAGGGAGGATTTCGGAAACAGCACCGTGTTGAGTCCCGCCACCTGGGACACCTGGCCCTGCAGCATGGGTTGAACCTCCATCTGGCTGCGCTCGCGCTCGGTATAGGATTTCATCTTGAAACCGCCGAAGATCGTGTTGCTCTCCATGCCCAGAATATAGAACGAGTCGGACTTCTCCGGGTACTGATCGAAGATCTCGTTGAGCTGCCTGGCATAGGCGATGTTGTAATCCAGGGTGGCGGTGCGCGGCGCGCTGGCCATGAAGAACAGAATGCCCTGATCCTCGGTAGGGGCCAGTTCATTCTTGCTGGTGATGAACAGAAAATAGATCGATACCAGCACTGCCAGGGCGAACAGCAGGGTGATGGGTACGGTCTTCAGGCTGCTGCTCAAGAGCCGCCGGTAGGTATTGGAGAGCCAGTGGAAGAATCTTTCCACGAGCTTTTCAAAGCGGCCTTCTGAGGTTGCGGGTTTGAGAAATTTGGAAGAGAGCATGGGGGAGAGGGTCAGCGCCACCACCCCGGAGATGATTACCGCAGCGGCCAGGGTAAAGGCGAACTCGGTGAACAGGGTGCCCACCAGTCCGCCCATGAAGCCGATCGGCGCATACACCGCGAGCAGGGTGGTGGTCATGGCGATAATCGGCATGGCCAGTTCACGCCCGCTCAGGATCGCCGCTTCGTAGCGTCCCATGCCTTGTTCGATGTGCCGGTGCACGTTCTCCACGACGATGATCGCATCGTCCACCACCAGGCCGATGGCCAGCACCAGGGAGAGCAGGGTCAGCAGATTGAGCGAGTAGCCCAGCAGGTACATGACGAAGGCCGCGCCGATCAATGACAGGGGCACCGCCACCGCGGGCACCATGGCGGCGCGCAGCGAGCCGAGAGAGAGATAGACCACCGCGAGTACTATCAGCAGGGCCTCCCCCAGGGTGCGGAACACCTCCTCGATGGAGTCGCTGATGTAGCGGCTGGCATCGTAGGGGATCATCACGTTCAGGCCTTCCGGGACGTTCGCGCGGATCTTCGGCACCAGTTCGGTGACCCGCCGCGCCACATCCAGCGGGTTGGCCCCGGGGGCGGCCTCGACGCCGATGAAGCTGGCGGTAACCCCGTCACGCCAGGCGGTGGATTCATAGCTCTCACCACCCAGTTCGATCCTTGCGATATCCCTCAGCTTGACCAGGACGCCGTTGTCCTCCCGCACCACCAGGTTGCGAAAGCCTTCCGGGTCGGCCACATCGGTGGTGACCAGCAGGTCTTCCCGCACATACTTGCCCTTCACGCCCCCTGCGCTGGACAGATAATTGTTGGCGCGCAGGGCGTCAGCCACCTGGGCTGCCGAGACCCCCAGCGCCGCCATGCGCTGTGGATCGAGCCACACCCGCATGGCAAACTCCTGGCCGAACACGTTGGCCTTGCCCACCCCTTCCAGGGCCTGCAACTGGGGTTTGACCACGCGCTGGATGTAATCGGTGATCTGCGGGCGCGACATGTTTGCGCTGTCGAAGGCGATATACATCAGTGCGGTTGCATCACCGGTGGTGGAGTTGATCACCGGATCCTGGGCATCCGCCGGCAGCACATTGCGCTGACTGGCCACCTTGGCCTGGATGTTGGAAATTGCGGTGCTGGCCTCGTAGTTGAGCTTCATGTGGGCCTCGATCTTCGATACGCCCTGGGTGCTGGTGGAGGTGAGAAAATCGATGCCCTCTGCCTCGGCGATGGCCTGTTGCAGCGGCGTGGTGATGAAGCCCTTTACCAGTTGCGAGCCGGCGCCGGGATAGTTGGTGGTGACGGTGACCACGGTATTCAGGGTTTCCGGATACTGGCGCACCTCCAGCATGCCGATGGAACGCAGTCCCACCAGCAGGATCAGCAGATTGACCACGGTGGCCAGCACCGGCCTTTGTACAAAGATATCTGTGAATCTCATGGCGTGCTGACCTTGGCGTCATCCAGCTCGACCTGGTTGTCGATGCTGACCTGCTGCCCGGGGCGCAGTTTGTTGTGACCGGCCCGCACCACCTGTTCACCGGCCTTGAGGCCGCTGGTGATCTCCGCCCGTCCCTCCTGCACGCTGCCGCTCTCCACCTGACGCCGGGTGGCGACCAGCTGGCCCTGCTCGTTCTCTGCCACGAGCATGACGAAATCGCCGTAGGTGTTATAACTGAGCGCGGTCTGGGGAATGGTCAGCATCTCCTGGGGTTCACCCATCAGGGTGCGCACCTCGGCGAACATGCCGGGGCGCAGGGTAAGCTGTCCGGATTGTTCAGGGTGGCGCGCAGTTTGATGGAGCGGGTACCTTCCATCAGCGCCGCATCGATCGCGCTGACCCGGGCCTCGAATGATTCATCGGGCATGGCGTCCAGCGCCACCCGCACCGGCTGGCCGATGGCGATCTGGCGGAAATAGCGCTCCGGCAGGGTGTAGTCGACATAGATGGGGTCGAGGGCCTGCAGGGGCACGATGCCGGCCCCCGGGTTCAGATACTGGCCTTGGTTAACTTGACGGATGCCGAGCACGCCGTCGAAGGGGGCGAGGATGGTCTTGCGCGACACCACTGCCAGCTGCTCCTCGACCCGGGCCTGGGCCGATTGGAGCTTGGCCTGAGCCTGATCATAATCCGAGCGGGAGACAGCCTTCTTCGGCAGCAGTTCGGCGCTGCGCTTGAATTCGATCTCCGCCAGACGCTGGTCGGCGCGCAGCGCGGAGAGTCCCGCCTGATCTACCGTGGAATCGAGCTGGATCAGCGGATCGCCTTTTTTTACCTGATCCCCGGACTCGAACAGGATCTCCCTGACTATGCCTGCGGTCTCTGAGCTGACCTGCACGCCATGCACCGCCACCAGACTGCCGACAGAGCGCAGGCTGGGTTGGCGTTGCTCAAGCATCACTGGAGCGGCGGCAATCACCGCCGGCGGTGGCGCCTGGGACATCTGCGCCTGCATCTGCATCGCCTGCTGGTTTTTCAGATAAAAGATGCCGCCGAACAGCCCCCCCAGCAGAATAAGCAGGATGAAGAAACGCTTGACCATTTTTTTTTGTGCTCCTAAAGCTATCCGTATTTCAGTCCAATGATACGCGAATTTGCCGGCAAAAATGCCACGGCAGACTTGATGGTACTAGGTCTTACAGTAATTGAAAGTCTGTTGAAAACTGCAGGGCTGATTGCTCATTCGACTGCGCCTCGCAGGCAGAATTCCCACCTGCAGATTTGGGAAATTGCCCGGCGCGTCGTAAACTCTCCCGCTTTCTGTCACATTCCCGGCAGATAAGTTCAGTTGCGCAAGTGGCTGGCCGGAAATAATTAAGTATAAAGATCGGCGTGCAAGCCGAATTGGGAGGAGTCGCGAAATGGCCTATAAGAACAGACTGCACCGCAGTGAACTTGCCGTGCCCGGCAGTAATTTACGCATGTTGGAGAAGGCCCCCGATGCCGGTGCGGATCTGGTGTTTCTGGATCTGGAGGATGCGGTGGCGCCGGACGACAAGGAGCAGGCGCGGCTGAATGTCATCCAGGCTCTGAACACCTACGACTGGTCCAAGTGCTCGGTGTCGGTGCGCATCAACGGCCTCGACACTCACTACTGCTACCGCGACATCGTGGATGTGGTGGAGCAGGCAGGGGATAAGCTGGACACCCTGCTGGTGCCCAAGGTGGGCAGGCCATCCGATCTGGAATTCGTGGCACTGCTGCTGGAGCAGATCGAGGCAGCGAAGGGCTTCAAGCAGATCAATCTGCATGCGCTGATCGAGACCGCCATGGGCATGGCCAACGTGGAGGCGATCGCCCAGAGCTGTCCAGACCGGCTGGAGGCCCTGGTGTTCGGCGTTGCCGACTATGCCGCATCCACCCAGGCCCGCACCGTGAGCATGGGCGGACCGAATCCTGATTACCGGGTGCTCGGCTTTGCCGATGATGCGGGGCAGCGTCCGAGTTACCTGGGCGATCAGTGGCACTTCGCCATGTCGCGCATGATCGTCGCCTGCCGCGCCTATGGCCTGCGGCCCATCGACGGCCCGTTCGGGGATTTCAGTGATCCGGAGGGCTTTCTTGCCGTGGCGCGGGCTTTCGCCGCGCTGGGTGGCGAGGGCAAGTGGGCGATCCACCCCTCCCAGATCGAACTGGCCAATCAGGTCTACACGCCGGGGGAGAAAGAGGTCGAGCGCGCCCGGCGGATCATTGAATCCATGCGCCAGGCTGCGGCGGAAGGCAAGGGGGCGGTGAGCCTGGATGGCCGCTTGATCGATGCGGCCTCAATCCGGCAGGCCCAGGTGATCATCGAAAAGGTCGAGCAGATCGAACGACACAAAAAATAAGACTCCTTCCCCTCGCCGGGAGAAGGAATCATTGCTCATGCGGAGGAGAGGCAATGGACATACATGAATATCAGACCAAAGAGCTGTTTCGCGGCTATGGCATTCCGGTGCCGGAGGGGCGTGTCGCCCACTCCGGCAAACAGGCCCTGGCGGTGGCCGAGGAGCTGAATGGCGATGCCTGGGTGGTGAAGGCGCAGATCCATGCCGGCGGCCGGGGCAAGGCCGGCGGCGTGCTGATGGCAGACAGCCTGGAGGCCGTCGAACAGCATGCCGATCAGCTGATCGGCGCCAGGCTGGTCACCAGGCAGACCGGTGAGGCGGGCCGTCTGGTGCAGCGGGTGCTGGTGGAGCAGGCCCACGCCATCGCAGCAGGAGTTCTATCTGGGCATGGTCATCGATCGGGCATCCCAGCGCATCATCCTGATCGCCTCCGCTTCGGGGGGCATGAACATCGAGGAGGTCGCCAGCAAAACCCCGGAAAAGGTGATCCGCGAGGCGGTGGACCCGGCGGTGGGGCTGCAGGATTTCCAGAGCCGCAAGATCGCCGCGGGTATCGGCCTCACCGGCAAGCAGATCGGCCAGGTGGCGAAGATGCTGAAGAAGCTCTACCGCTGCTTCCGCGACAAGGATGCCCTGATGGCGGAGATCAATCCGCTGGTGTTGACCGCAGATGGGCAGTTTCTGGCACTCGATGCGAAGATGTCCTTCGACGGCAACGCCCTCTACCGGCAGGCGGAGATCACCGATCTGCGCGACTTCGACGAAGAGGACCCGAAGGAGGTCGAGGCCTCCGGGCATGATCTCAACTACATCGCCCTGGATGGCAATGTGGGCTGCATCGTGAATGGCGCGGGACTGGCGATGGCGACCATGGATGCGATCAGCCACTATGGCGGCCGCCCCGCCAATTTTCTCGACGTGGGGGGCGGCGCATCGCCGGAGAAGATCGCCAACGCCTTCCGTATCGTGCTGGAGGATCCCAACGTCAAGGCGATCCTGTTGAACATCTATGCGGGCATCAACCGCTGCGACTGGATCGCCAACGGCATAGTCCAGGCGATCCGCGATCAGGCCATCGATGTGCCGGTGGTGGTGCGGCTGGCGGGGACCAACCTGGAGCAGGGGCTGGAGATCCTGCAGGGCTCGGGGCTCGACTATATCCAGGCCGATCATCTGAGTGATGCAGCGGAAAAGGCGGTGGCGGCCGTACGGGAGGCGGAATAATGAGTGTCTTGGTCAACAAGGATTCGAAGGTGATCTTTCAGGGTTTCACCGGGCAGCACGCCAGCTTTCATGCTGCAGAGGCAATGCAAGATGGGCACCAACGTGGTGGGCGGCGTGACACCGGGCAAGGGCGGTTCGATGCATCTCGACCGGCCGGTATTCGATACCGTGTCCGGGGCGGTGCGCCAGACCGGCGCGGATGTCAGCGCGATCTTCGTGCCGCCGCCGTTTGCCGCGGATGCGATCATGGAGGCCGTCGAGGCGGGGATCAAGGTGATTGTGGTGATCACCGACGGTATCCCGGTGCAGGATATGGTGCGGGTCAAACGCTACGCCCTGGGACATGATACGGTGATCGTCGGACCCAATACCGCCGGGGTGATCACACCCGGTGAGTGCAAGGTGGGGATCATGCCGGCACATATCTATCAGCCGGGCAGTATCGGCGTGGTCTCCCGCTCCGGCACCCTCAACTACGAGGCGGTGGAGCAGATGAACGCCGAAGGGCTGGGCCAGTCCACCAGTGTCAGCATTGGCGGCGACCCGGTGAACGGCTGTGACTTCATCACCGTGATGCAGGGTTTTCAGGATGACCCGGATACCGAAGCGGTGCTGATGATCGGCGAGATCGGCGGTTCTCAGGAGGTGGATGCGGCGCTCTGGGCGCAGGACAATATGAGCAAACCGCTGGTGGCCTTCATCGCCGGCGCCACCGCGCCGCCGGGACGCCGCATGGGACATGCCGGCGCGATCATCTCCGGCGAGTCGGATACCGCCCATGCCAAGATGCAGCGCCTGGAAGAGCTGGGCGTGCATGTGGTGAAGAACGCCGCGGATATCGGCAAAACGGTGAAAGCAGGCACTTGTCTGACCTGACCTGGACTTCATCAAGCTGACGAGTATGGGTTTATAGCCTCAAGCAGTATGGTTGGATACGCCGCAGCGTAGCATCCACTGATGTACTTGGTGTAGCCGGTCGGTTAATGTTCCGCTGGTTATCTGGTGCGCGCGGCGCGCCTTACGAATGTCTTCTGACAGCGCTGAGGCGGTGAGCTTAACCGGAAAACGCCCTGACCAGCAGAGAAATGCCGCTCCCCAAAAGCAGGACGCCGATAATCCGGGTCATCTGAGCCTGAGTGATGCCCAGATGGACCCGGTGTCCCGCATACAGTGCCAGGGCCATGACAGGCCAGCCAGCCAGACAGGCCCAGAGCATGCTGTCCTGTGTCAACAGCCCGGTTATGGCGAACAGGATGACGCGCAATCCTCCGTCGATAAGAAACAACCCGGAGAAGGTGGCGCGTAGCTGCCGTTTGTCGTGAATACGATGCGTCAGATAGATGACGTAAGGTGGTCCGCCGGTGCCGAACATCGCGCCGACAGTTCCGCCGGTGATGCCTGCGGGTACAGCCCACCAGCGCGAGATGAATTTATCGCCATGCAGGTAGAGCAGGCTGCGTATGCCGAATGCAATGACGAATAAACCAAGCCCGATCAGCAGCGGTGGTTTCGGCAGGTTAACCAGGAGAAATAGACCCAGCAGCAAGCCAATCGCAGTGGTCGGCAATAACCAGCCGATCTCATTCCAGCGTATCGCCTGGCGATCCTGACTTCTGCCGCTGAGCACCAGAGAAGCGCTGAAGTCCAGCACCAGAACCCAGGGCACCACGAATTGCAACGGCAGCAGGTGCGCCAATAATGGAATTGCAACCAGCCCCGATCCGAATCCGGATATGCCGCGAATGAAATAGGCGGTGAACAGAATCAGCGCAGCTGCACTGATCGTCAGAATGTCGATGATATGGCTCCGCTGGCGTGGCCAGAAATGGCGCTGGATTATAGCGCAATTGCTTCGAGCGTCTTAATCTGCTCCTGGCCTGGTGTTTTGCATTGCGGCCTGTCGGGGAATACAGCGTTCGATTGACTGGATGTCCGGTAAATGGGTCTATTTCAACCAGAGCTCGACCCGGCGGTTTTTCTCCTGGCCGAGCAGGGTCTCATTGGAAGCCACCGGGGCTGTGCCGCCATAGCCACGGCTGGTGATCACCCGGACCCCTTTTTCAGACAGGTATTTGGCGACTTGATCCGCGCGCCGTTCTGATCGTTTGAAGCTCATGCTGCGCATGCCATCGGGTTTGTTTTCAGCAAACCCGAACAGCAACAGGCCACCCTTCAGATTATTGGTATCGACAAGATAGTTATATACCCGATCAGCATCGCGCTTTGCCTTGTTGTCCAGATACACCGTTCGCTCGGCAAAACGCATATTCACAGAGAGGCGCTTGGCGCCTTGGGCAAGCTCTTTCATTGCTGTTGGATATTGCTCGCCAGGCTCATCCTGACCCGTAAAGATCTGCTGGGTGATGAACCCGACTTGCTGGATGATTTGCTGTGCAGCATCAGAATGCACAAAGGTTATGAATTCCTTTGCCAGCGATTCTTCGGTCGGCTGTTCGGGGATATACATGTAGAGCCGACGGGACAAGGCGTAGTCCTCGGTGGCCACGGAGAATCGGCTGGGGGCGATGGCGGGTGCTTCCCCGTCTGAGATCGCCAGCGCCTTGGATTGGAGGATATAGGGCAGGCCGACGAAGCCGATGCCGTTGGGGTCGTTTGTGACTTCGGCAGAGAGCAAGGCGTTGTCATCAAAAAGTTTGGCTTTCTGCGACAAAGGTGACTTCTTACCGAGCACCAGATTATGGAACACTTCATAGGTGCCGGATTGATCATCCCGGGAATAGAGATTGATCGCGCCGGAGTGACCTCCCACCTTGTCCCAGTCAGTTATCTTGCCGGCAAAGATATCGCGAATGGCTGATTTTTCAAGCGCTGCAACAGGATTGTCGGGGTGTACGATGACGGCAATGCCATCCAGTGCGATGACATGTTCACTTTCCATCGAAGTCATTTGACCGAGGGAAGCGAGGGCATCGATCTCCTTCTGTTTGATTCTCCTGGATGACATGCCCAAGTCCGCCGAGGCCCTTTTGCAATGCCCGCGAACCCGGTACTGGAGCCCTTGGCTTCGATTTCCACATCAATACTGCTTCCATCCGGGTGATTTCCACTCAGACAGGGTCAACTCATCTTTGTTCACTACCTTTATTGAGGTCATAGCCTTTTTCCTTCAACCAGGCCTGAACCAGTTCCGGTGCGAGTTGCGCGCCCACAGTATTCGAACCCTTGATGTGAAGCTGCTGATTTCCAGCCTGCAGATTGAATGCAATAGAGAAGAGAAAAATGACTGGAGTTAAGTATCTGAATTCCATGAAGCATCCCCGGCCAAAAAAGGAATAATAATTCATATTCTACGAAAAATAAATGGCATTGCCATTGCGTATCGGATTAAGCTGTTGGATTGCCATCGCAGCGCGCAGCCTGTTCAATATCTGTGGGTCTTCGGCAGCGTGCGAGTATAAGATGAGGGATTATAAGAAATCTAAATCGGCCGCTAGTCAGATCGCTGCAGATTGCGGGCTATCCGAAGCTGATCATTCGAGTGGATGCTGTAAGCCTTCGTCCCGGTCGGGGAAAAGTACGCTATGGAAAAATGCGGCAATTAAGTGACAGGTCCGCACTGACAGAGCCCAGTAGGTCATTTATCAGGTTTTCTGCGCAGGTGGTGTTGCAGGCGCAGCTTGAGCACCACGCCCAGCACCATCATGCCGGTGATGATCGAGATAAGCACGAAATTGACCTGGCCATCTATGATATAGAGCCCGATCTGAAAGAAAACGCTAAACCAGAAAAAGAGTACGCTCATCACCCATAAGGTTTTGATTCTGTTCCTTTCCTTTTCCCAGGGGGTGAGGTCAGTGCTTTTGTCTTCTGATTTGCTCTGCATTGTTTCGAGTTCTGTTATATGTCGAGGAATGAGTGCGGCGTTGCATGATGCCTGGTTGGTTGATCATGCTATAGCTTCGCGGCGGGTTTAAGGCTTTAGGTCTTGTATGGCTCAGGCCGCACAGGCTGCTCACTGAAAACTCTCCAAAACATTGCCGCCGGGGCTGATGCTCCGATTCTACTTGGCCCTTGATGATTAAGAAACTTAAAAAGTCAGGGAATGAGATATTTTTCATTTGCCAGGACTGACAAATGCTAATGGCTCATCACGGAACAACAACGTCAATCGATGACGATCCAGCAGGCGGCTGATTACTGAGATCAGAGCCGCTTGGACCTGCTTGTTGCGGAGATACAGGAGGGGTACAGGCACCTGGTCGCGTTGCGGGATGCGGATGACAGCCCGGCAATGGGAAAACCGGTGGTCACACACACCTATGACTACGCGACCCCAGGAAATTCACCTGCCCGATTTCTCACCGTCCCGCTCCTGGGGCCCTGGCTCTACAAAGCAATGGACAAGGCTAAGATCCCTGAAGCAGCAAGGATTGAAGTAGCTGATTATCTCATCGACAGACTGGCAGAGGGTGTTCTTGCGCTGCAAAAGGGCAACAACAAGCTGAAAATTTTTCATGTCGTCGATACAAGAGGGCTGCTAAAAAGGGCCAAGTTGAATACCACCGGAGTCAGTGGTGATTGGTTGAATGAAATTCATCCTGGTAACGATGGGTACAAGAAAATGGCCAAGGCATTGGAATCGAAAGTCGCTGAGTTGCTCAAGAAGTAACTTAACGTGGTCTGTCCCTATTACTCTGTCCCTATTACTCCTAATCAACACCCAGAATATTCGCTAATTGTTCGAAAATCGGCTTAAAGCATTCAAAGCACTCATCATCTTCCTGAATTACCCATTTTGCGAATTGCATTTTGGTTTCCTTTTTAACTTTCTTTGACAAGTAAAGATATCTTTCTGGTAAGTTATTGGCATATATTTTTGTAAGATTGATGGTTGTTGGTAATTCTGGATCGTTCGCTTTGATAATTCTGTCATTGAGTTCTATTGCTTTCTCTTCTATCGCTCTGTTAATTAATACGTGAGAAAACATAAACTCAATTGATATGGGCAGGTTAAAATGATCTCCTTCTTTAGCTCTAAGCTCGGTCTCTATATCTACTAAATCGGCAGGCAAAGGCAAAGTGCCAGCATACAATTTTCGCTCTTGAGAAATAACAAAAAAATCAGAATCTCCGATACGAGGAGTTCCTTTAAACTCCCTCATTTGTTTTCGTCCTTCACTATCGCGATCTAACAACCCAACAATTGGGTGAGATACTTCCTTCGATAGCACCTTAGCTGATTTCAAATATGGAGGAATATTGGTGGGCTCCTCCAGCATGAACGAATTCACAAAACCTCTCTCTCCCCGGATAGATCCTACTAAATGCTTCCTCCATTATCTTTTTATCTGTTGGGCCTTCTACGATTACATGTGGAATATTGTGGGTGAAAATCTCTGAATCTAGTCGACTAATTGTCGTGCTTAGCTCTTTGATCTGCTGGTAAGCTTCCTTAGCTCTTTTTGCCACAAGAGCTGCCACGCCCAACTTGCTGTCGAGAAGATCCTGAGAACTGACTAATTCAGCTCTAGTTTCTTGTTCACCATCTATAGATTCTTGGTGCACAAACCACTTACTAACGTGATCGTCTGACAAATCATAGAATGCTGGAGAATGTGTTGTGAGGAAAACTTGATTTTCTTTACAAAATTCATCATTAAATTGAGTTGCCAGATCAAACGCTGGTCCCATTTCTAATGACGTTTCAGGCTCTTCATAGGCCCATATATGATGAGTTTTTGAGTGTCTAGCTACGAAATCTAATATAAAAGGTATGTGGCGACTTTGTATTCCATCCCCTCGTTTTTGTAGGGGTATGCTATGCCCGCTATATCCGGTTGAAAAGTCAAGTGCATTAAAAAGCACCCTAAGATCTGTTGGTGGCTGAATATTACTTTTTATGCCGACACCATTAAGAATGCGTTCACTCATTTCTTCAGTACTTTCGTTAATCACTGTAATTAGTTCTTCAGTAGAATTTACAAGCCCTGCTTTTTCATCATCAAGTAGTGCATCATGAAGTAAAGCGAGAAAATGTGTAAATATGTCTCTGCCACGCACAGCGGGCACATAGTGAAATGAAAGCTTGTTAATAAATTTAGCTAACGAAGTAATTGAGGTATCTTTCGGAAATGATATTTCAGGCTGGCTTGAATAACGATTCCATGTCTTCTTTATAACAAAGTCTTTCGGAAGAGAACGCCAGTTTAAAAAGTTATTAAAATGCACTTTCATCCATATAGTTGCCCTTCCCTTGGTTGATCGTGCTTCTTGTTCTCTTTTTCTTGTCAAGTCATCTAGAAAAGAGAAGTCTTGTTCATGCTCGGTTTTGTTATTAAAAAAAAGATTAAGCGCTTTAAGGATATTCGATTTCCCGCTATCATTTCCCCCTATAAAGATATTTAGATCATTGACCCGTTTAAGATCTACTGAGTAAGTTGATCGGAAGTAATTAATTTCAATTTTAGTTATTATTTTCATAGGTCAAATTCGTATTAATCAAAGACTCTATCGGGTGAGTACCAAATCTAACAGCTAAATGGGCCGAAACCATAAATAGGGTAATAGGCCGATTCCGTCTATTTCTGCTCGTATTGTCATTACTAATTGCTTCAATCTTTACAATTTCTGTGTGTGAGAATGTGTAAACATAATACTCATAGCCAATACTTCTTTGAATACTATGAATGACTCAATGCCAATCCAACTGACTAACTTTGCGGGAAAATATTTCACAGGCTTATGTGTTGCCGTAAAAAAGTCATCGGGTGATCCAAGAGGACAACACCAATCCCCAATGGTTTTATGTACCTTGAATTACCATCGAACGAGACACCCATGCGAATGCAATAGGCCGCCAAGCTGCCCATTGATTGTAAGTTTGTGTGGGTGAGGTTTGAGGATTTCCGGTTTTCCCTGAGCATCATGATCTCACTATCCCTGTTTCCTGGTATTGGTGTGCAATGGGAATCATATTAGTTCGAAATTCCCGACTTTCAAATTATTCTCTCATTCCTGTGTTCCCCCAGGCCGGGCTGTGCCTGCATTGCAGCTAAAGCTCAGGAGTCCGCTTTGTTATCATAAGCGCCTGTTTTTCTGATTGGAGTTTGAGATGGATGAGATGCTGACCCAGGTAGATCACTTAACGGGGCAGGGTGGTAGGACCTACCGGTTATTTCTACAGTTCATCATTTCCAATGGTACTGACGTCTCCTTTCCCGCCTCGACAGTGCATCTGCCCGAGAAGGATTTACTGGATTCAGGCCGGGCCTTAGTCTCGCACTAACTGAGTAGTAATCACCAGCCATCCTCCCGTAACCATGTGTTCCTTATGGTATTGGCGCATTCCGGAAACCTGCAAACACCGCTATGGTCAAACAGAGAAGAAACAACCTTTTATTGTTTTCAATTCTCTGGGAGGAAGCCATGAATCACGCAGTCATTCATCACTATGAACAACCAGTTACTGTTGCCAAGGTCAGGGAAGTCAGCACTGAAGATGTTTGGCGCTGGCTCGCGGCAGGTTGGCGTGACTTACGCAGGACACCGGGCCAGAGCCTTTTCTATGGTGTGGCGCTGGCATTGGCGAGCTTTCTGCTAGTCGGCTCAGTCATTGCCGGCAGCATGTATTTTCTGCTGCCACAAATGCTGGCGGCCTTTTTCCTGGTTGCGCCACTGCTGGGCATCGGGTTGTATTACATCAGTCAGCAACTGGAACAGGGCAAGATGCCATCGTTTGCCAAGTCGCTGGTCGCATTCCGGCACAACAGCTTCAATCTCTTCAACATGGGCTTGGTGCTGTTCGTTGCCCTGGTCGCCTGGGTAACCCTTGCCCAACTCATCGTGGCGCTGACTTTTACCGGCATTACCCCGGCGACCTGGCAGGGCTTTGTCAGCACCCTGTTCGGTACCTGGGAAGGCGCACAACTGATGGTAGTCGGGATCTTCAGCGGAGCGGTCATTGCCTTTCTGGTGTTCGGCATCAGCGCAATCTCCGTGCCGATGTTGATGGACCGTGATTGCAACGTGTTCGATGCGATCCAAACAAGCTGGACGGCAGTGCGCTACAACCGTATCCCCATGCTGCTTTGGGCTGCAGTGCTGCTGGGTATCATCTATATCGGTTTTGCCACCCTGTTCGTGGGGCTGATCATCGGCTTTCCGCTGGCAGCCCATGCCACCTGGCATGCCTACCGCGATCTTGTGGAGCAGGAATAATTCATCTCAGCCTGGCTATGACAGCCTGTTGAGGGGAAATCCCCCGCCTTCAATCAGCCTGGAGGTTCTGATCTCATCAGAACCTCCAGGCTGTTCTACACTATCAATCACGGATAACTTAAATTCCTGACAGCGATCCGGGGATGACCGGACGGTTGAAGGATAAAAAATAACAATGCCGCGTTCGGCGGGCTCTGTGACAATCATCAGGGGGAAATCATGGCCAAGAAGAAAGCTCCAGCAGTGAAGAAAAAAACCAATAGCAAACCCAAGGCTTCAACAGCTTCCAACTCACTGGGCATAGAACGGGGGGGCGAACAGTTTACCCTGGAGAAGTCAGTGGACCTGTTCGCGGTGAAGAAGAAGCCCCGTTCGGTGCGGGGCAATCTGCTGGCCGCTGAAGCGGCCCCGGACAGTTTTCCACAGCTGCGCTTTCGCAGCAGTGAGTCGGGGCGGGAGATGGAGGTCTATCAGGTTGCGGCCGACTCCATCGACAAGGCGATGGATACGCTGCGCCGGCAGAGCAGTGATATCGAATGGTGTGCGCATATCTACCACATGCCTGGCGATCCCAACGGCATTATGATTCCCACCGATGCCATCTATGTGGAACTGGAAGCGGATACAGCGCCCGAAGCCATCAATGCGCTGCTCGAAGAGTATCAGCTGGAAGTGATGCGGGCCGATGACCCGCAACACAATGCCTATGTGGTGCGGCTCACCTCGGCATCCACCGCGAATCCGATCAAGATCGCCAACGCCCTGCGCAAGAATAAGTCGGTGAAGCTGGCGGAACCCGATTTCTCCATGCGCATGGCGCTGGCGGCCTATCGTCCCAGTGATTCACTCTTCTCCTCCCAATGGCATCTGGAAAATACCGGCGGCATCGGTCTGACCACCGGGGCTGATGTGAAGGCCCCCGAGGCCTGGGATATCACGCGGGGTGATCGCTCCGTCGTGGTCTGCATCATGGATGACGGGGTGCAGACCGATCATCCCGATTTCTCCTCCCCCGGCAAGAATGTCGCCGGCTATGATTTCGGCGAGGACGATCTCGATCCCCGGCCGGTGTTGAGCGATGACAACCACGGCACCGCCTGCGCGGGCGTGGCGGTAGCGGACGAGAACGGCTCGGGGGTGGTGGGGCTGGCGCCGGGCTGCGCGATGATGCCGATCCGCACCAGCGGGATGATCAGCGACGGCACTATCGAGGCGCTGTTCAACCATGCGCGCACCAGAGGCGCCGATGTGGTCAGTTGCAGCTGGGGCGTGGCCAGTGAGTTCTTCACCCTGAGCACCCGCATGCAGCGCGCCATCAGCCGCGCCGCCAGCGAAGGCCGCAACGGCCTTGGCTGCGTGATTCTGTTTGCCGCGGGGAATGAGGATGTGCCGGTGAACGGCAAAAAGGACGACAAGAACTATCGCTCCGGTTTCGCCATCCATCCGGATGTGGTGGCGGTGAGCGCCTCCAACAGTCATGACCAGCGCAGCCACTACAGCAACTATGGTGCGGAGATCTGGGTCGCGCGCCGAGCAGCGGCTCCGGCGGCCGGCGCATCGTCACCACCGACCGCACCGGGTCGAGTGGCTATCAGCAGGGGGACTACACCACCAGCAACGGCTTCGGCGGGACCTCCAGCTCCACGCCGCTGGTGGCCGGGCTCTGCGGGCTGATTCTTTCCGTGAATCCCGAGCTGACTGCAGTCGAGGTCAAGCAGATCCTGAAAGAGAGTTCGGACAAGATCGATGCGGCGAATGGCAACTACAACAATGAAGGACATTCGGATCAGTATGGCTGGGGCCGGGTGAATGCCGCGCGCGCGGTGCGCATGGCGAGAGACAGACTGGCCCCGGTGGTGAACCGGCAGATCAGTTTTGAGAGCAGCCCCGGACTGCCGATACCGGATAACAATACGGTCGGCATCAGCAGTTCGATCAGCGTCAATGAGACCGCGCTGGTGCGCAGCATCGGGGTCACGGTGAATATCGAACATACCTACCAGGGAGATCTGCAGGTCAAGCTCACCGCGCCGGACGGCAGCGAGGCGCTGCTGCATGATCGCAAGGGGGGCGGGCAGGACAATCTGGTCCGCAGCTTCGATATGGATGACACGCCGGGACTCTCAGCAACCTGATGGGGCAGAGCGCCAAAGGCAACTGGGTGCTGAGCGTATCCGATCGGGCCTCCGTCGATACCGGCGTGCTCAAGGACTGGGGTTTCACCCTGGGTCTGGACGGTATGCCGAACGCTGTATGGGAGGTCTCCCCCGGCCTGCATATCCCGGATCATGACGCCCAGGGGATTATCAGCGAATTGCCGGTGGATGGGCAGGGCAGTCTCACTGATATCGAGCTGACGGTGGATATCACCCATACCTGGCGGGGTGATCTCAGCGTGACCCTGGAAAGCCCGGGGGGAACCAGCGCCGCCATCCATCAGAAGGAGGGCGGCAGTGCGGACAATCTGCAACGCACCTACAAGGCGGCCGACACCCAGGTGCTGCAGGCGCTGGTGGATGCGGGGGTGGAGATCAATGGAATCTGGAAGTTGCGGGTGGCCGATAATGTGTCGCAGGATGTAGGCAAGCTCAATTCCTGGAAGCTGGCATTGAAGACCTGAAAGAATAATATTTATCCTGGTCATTTCTCAAACTCAGCCATCATTTAGTCTATTTTGACATTCAAAAAAAATAACCACAGAGCACACAGAGTCACAGAGAATTAAAAAGAGATGGCAGGACTGCGATAGCAGTCATCCATCTCCTTTTAAGTTCTCTGTGTAGCTCTGTGTGCTCTGTGGTTTTCTTGACTTTTCCTGGCTAGAAAAGACTGTCATGATGCTGAGCATCAAGGGTAGTCATGTGATATTTTTATTCGAATCATCCAGGTTAGAAACAAGCGGGGAGTGACATGGAGAGTATTCTCAATATCACCAATGGAGACAGCGCGGTCGAGCTGATGCGGAAAGCCGGCATTTCCGGGGAGTATCTGCCCTGGCGGGACGTGCTGCATGATGGTCCGGTCCCGGCGGGTTTGTCGCTGCCAGGAACTGTCAAAGGTACGCGCCAGGTTTATCGCAGAGCGGGGTTGGGCTGATCTCCAGGCGGTGGAACAGGACTTCGCTGAGCGGGATCAAATTCTGGCAGGCTTTCGGGGATTACGACAGGGTGATCCTCTGGTTCGAACACGACCTCTACGACCAGCTGCAGATTCTGCAGATCCTCGACTGGTTTGCCGACAATCCGCCTGCAGCAGGCAGCCTGAGCATGATCTGCACCGAGCAGTATCTGGGCATGTGCACCCCTGAGCAGATCGCCAGCCTGATTGAGTATGAAGCGCCAGTCACTGACCGGCAGTTGTCATTGGCAAAGTGGGCCTGGGCGGCGTTCCGTTCATCGAATCCGCAGGAGTGGCAGGCGTTGTTACAGATCGATACCTCAGCACTGCCGTTTCTAGAGGGCGCTGTGCTCAGGCAGTTGCAGGAGTATCCGGATTGTGACAGCGGATTGTCCCTGACCGCACAACGGGCCCTGAATATCCTCGCCCAGGGCGAGCGTCCCCCCGGCCGGTTGTTCGGCGACACCATACAACTGGAAGAGCGAAAGTTCATGGGGGATTCCAGTTTCTGGGTGATCCTGCAGGAACTGCTCGATTCCGATCCACCGCTGCTGGAACTGCCGGAAGGTCTGCAACTGACTCTGCCAATCAGCCCTGCACAAAAGTTAAGCCTTACCAGGGAAGGCGAAGCGGTGTTGGCGGGCCGCAGGAACTGGCTCGATCAAACTGCGATAGACCGCTGGATCGGAGGTGTCCATCTGACCCCGGATACACTCTGGTGCTGGAATCCTCAGGCCAGTGAGTTGGTACATTCCTGAACGCCTACTGGTAAGGGAGGCTCAGTGCCTCGCTGTTACTTTAGGGCTCTGTTGTCTGTAACTGAAGTTTCCCATTTTCCCCTATGCGACCATGCGTAACAATGCGCTGATGAAGGGATTTTGCTTTGGTTTACGCGGATTAGGGCAAAGGGTAACAAAATCATTATCGAGAGCTGCTTGAGTGATGAGTTTTCTCACATCGGAAAAGGCGAAGTGCTTTCGATTGTTAACAGCGTAACAACGCTTTGGAGTGTGATCAAGGTGATCGGCGTAAACCCACGTAACAGTAGCTGCCATCATACAGAAGTTGAGATGGTTGGTGACGGCATGAGGATTCCAGGTTTGGCTTTTTGAGCTACCGATTTCTTGCTTGATTTCTTTGAAACCGGACTCGATTTTCCAACGGGCGCCGTAGTATTCGATGATCTGTACGACGGAGAGATCGAGGTCCGTAGAAAAAAGCGCAATCCACTGAGATTTGCGATAAATCCAGACGACCCGGACGGCACACTTAAGTGTTTTAAGCATGACAATTTTGTCGTAGGCCAATACATCACGTTGTTTGCCATAGAGGTTGACTGAGTAGGGAGTAACGCGACTTTTAGCTCGCTTTGCCAGTGTTGTTGCGCAACCCAATTTGCGGCCATACTTTCTTGGCCTGCCCCGTTGGTGCTTGCGGCGTTTGGGTAGCGAATCGAAAAGAGAAGCGTTGACGCGCAACCGTGAAAGGATGTGGCAATGCTGTCCGATGGTTTTGCGCAGGGGTTTGAACAAGCCATCGTTTCCGAACCAGCTATCAGTCACGATCAACAAGGGGGTATCGGGAAAAGCATCGGCTATTTTAGAGAGCATCTCAATAGCTTGCTCGAACTTGGTTTGGAAGAGGAACGTTTTGTCGTTGACCGTAACGTTACCGGCGTCGATCGTTTTTTTCATGTGGTAAAAGCGAAAGGCCAAGGGCAAGCAAGCCCAGCGACCTTTGATGATTTTCAACAGGCCGATGGATACGACATTTTGCGACCAGGGATATTTGGGAGGTCTTTATTCCGCTGCATGATGTATTCGGCGGTCAGACTTCGCTGAATGCGGCGAATAACCCGAACCTGTTTAAAGAGGCCTACAACAGCAACGTCGACTACCCCGGACGGATCAGCAAAATCCGTCAGGACTGCAAGGATGCCTCCGCCACCGTGGTGAGCAGTTGGGAGAAGGATTGGGCGCGCATCATCCCCACAGACAGGAACGGCACCTATGCCGTCAAAGACGTTGGTGACTGGCTGTGGAAGCGCTTCACCGGCGATGACGGTAACAACTACACCCGACTCGAACGCGCCTATGTCGCTGCCCTGCTGGCGACTGGCGAAGATTCCGGCACCCTGGCTGATCCAGCCAATCCGGAGGCTGTCTACTCGGATAGGCAGTTTAGGAGGGGTGCTCTGGCGGACCTGATCAAATCACTGGAGCAGCAAACCCTGGATCTGAACAGCACCCGGATCGGTGTGCGCCGACAGGCGAACCGCCGAGTCGGACTGGCCGTCAACTTTATCACTATGACTCCGTTCATGTTCGCAACGGGAGGCAATTAAAAATGAAAAGAAGAGACTTCCTGAGAAATGCCCTGGGAACCTCAGCGATGCTGGGCCTGGGGGGCGCGGGTCTGACGCCAAGACTTGCCAATGCACTGACAGCGGTTGGTTCTCAGCGGACCCTGGTCAATGTGATGTTGCTGGGCGGGGCCGATCTGAGATTCCTGTTTGTGCCGGAGCCTGGGAATGCCTATGCAGATAAGTTCTGGGAGGCGCGCAGTGACATCTACCGTGACAGTGCGCAAAATCAGGCCAAATACGGAGCCTACAGTGATGCCTGGAGCGATCTCTATCTGCCGACCAAGGACCCAAATGGCGCTTCATTCGGCATCCATAAAAATGCCGCCTGGTTGAAAGATCAGTTCGATCAGGGCAATGTTGCGATCATCTCCAATGTTCTGGGTTCGGATAACCGTCGTCACGACCAGTCACAGTTGATCGTTAACAGCGGAGATGTGAATGCCAGCCAGTATGTCTATGACCGTGATGGCTGGGGCGGCCGTTTGACTTATGCGATAAACAGCGCCAATGCGGTTTCGGTCACCCGCGATATTTCCGTTTTCTGTAATGGCATAGACCCGCAGAATCGAAATGCCAGGGTGGTGCATGCCAATGACACCCGCAACTTCGGCCTTTCGAATGGCAATGACAATCCTGCTTCAGACAGTTCCAGGCTGGCGCGTTCCCTGAAGGGTTACTATGCGGCGAAACGTCAACAGGTCGCGAGGAAACCGGCAGACTGGCCATATCGTAAATTCCTGCAGCATGAAGAGGGGCTGCGCAGGTTCGGCGATAGTTTCAATGCCAGACTGGAGACTGTATCACCGATCCAGCCAGCGAGCCTGCAAGCCCTTTACACGGGTGGTTCCGGCAATACCCTGAACAACAGCAATTTCGGTCTTCAATGCGCCAATATCTATGATGGAGTGCTGGGTGCAGACCTGTTTCAGATGCGCGTAGCCTCCATGGAATACACCGGCTGGGATACTCACAATCAGGAGAAGAACCGCTTTGAGACCAACATCGAGGATATCTTCGGTGCCGGTAAGGGGTTGGACACCCTAACCCGGGAGTTGGAGCCGCTCGGCACGAATAACGACCTGGTGTATGTGTTTACCACCGATTTTGGTCGCCAGCTGCGGGTCAATGGTGATTACGGTACGGACCATGGCCGTGGTAACTACATGATTCTGGTCGGCCGCGGCGTGAATGGCGGGGTCTATGGTGAGATGTTCCCGGAGAGTGAGATAACCGGGATGGCCGGCCAGACCCGATTTGATCAACAGGGAGCGGATATCGAAGGTCTGACCTCATTCGAACATGTGCTGAGTCAGGTCTGTGACTGGGTGGCACCGAACTCCGGCGTCCAGGTTTTTCCTGACACGCTATCCGGAACTCCGATGATCGAAACTGGAGTGAATCTGGATTCGCTTTTCCTGGCCTGATCCAAGCTCCATTCTGCGTAGATCTTACGCCGGACCCGATATTTATCGGGTCCGGTGTTTTTATCTGTGTCCTTTGTATTCTTTGAGGCGTATCAGTTGTTGACAGCTAGTGCAGGACTGGGTGACGGTTGAGACTCGGGGGTTAATAGCAATGGATATGTGATCGAAGTCAAACATTGGCGCTTGTATGATTTAGAAGTCATCGAGCCAGTGATATAAAGTCGATCAATAAAAATGGAGAATAATGACATGGGACAGTCCGCCAGCTTATCTGCTCGTATACGTCTTGCCTTTCGTGCAAATGACATCTCAACATCTACGGAAAAACGCTATCGATCGTATATTCACGATTACATTCAATTTCATGGCAAACGTCATCCAGGGAAGCTGAGAGAACCTGAAGTTGCAGAATATTTAGCCCAGCTGAATAACGTAAACGCTTCAGGACCCACTGTGCTTTCTCAGGCCTTGAGCGCTATTCAGTTTCTCTATCGTGAAGTGTTGAAAATAGACTTGGATTGGTTGGATGACGCAATCAGATCGAGTAGTTCACAGCAGTTCCCCGTCGTATTGACAAGACCCGAAACAAACGAAGTTTTAGATAGACTGGATGGTGTATACCATCTGATCGGATGCCTGCTATACGGGTCAGGCCTGAGAGTGGTGGAATGTATCTCACTTAGGGTGAAAGACTTCGACTTTGACAACAAACTGATCGTTGTAAGAGATGATGAAGAACAGATACAAAGAGTGACAATATTGCCTGTAGAGCTGATACCAAAATTAAAAAAATATCTAAAGAAGGTAAAGCTGCTATTCGATGCTGATGCGGCGTATACACCAGCAGAGAAGAAGATCAAAGTAACCGGATCCAGGTTTTATGCGCTAAAACGCAATGACTGGCGAACGCAATATGTCTTTCCGAAATGGGGGCCCGCTCACGATATTGCTTCAGACAATCACTATCGCGGGCATATTGATGGAAAGAGCCTGCAAAAGGTTGTCAAGCTGGCGCTCAAACAGGCCGGCATTGAAAAGTCGGCTTCCTGTCATACCTTTCGACACTGTTTCGCTGCCCGGTTATTGTCCCAGGGACAGGATGTAAAAACCGTCCAAGAGTTGTTGGGCCAGCGCAGACCCAGGTCATTCGATCTGAACGATACTTTAACGCCGCCAAAATATAGTGAACTGATCAGTCCGCTCAGCCAATTGTATCGAAGGGACTCACAAATAAGGGTCACGCAATAATCCAAAGGAGAGACAGGGCTCAACGCGCTGTGTGTTACTACTGATAGCACTTAGGTCTTCTACTAACGCGCTCGATTTCACGTTGCCGGATGTTTAGAGAAAAGTGTGATGGGCTCGTCTATTTGTGCATTTTATGTACAGATTAAATAGGAATGAAAATCATTCCGGTGTATAAAGATTGCCGGGGATTCTGGCTTGTTTTGAACGAAAGAGTTTACCAAGCCAGTTAACGCATTGACTCAATTTAGTGTTATTGGAGTCGGAACCGTTACCCCCAATCACTGATTATTTGTGGTGCAGTATGGGAAGTTCAAAAAACCACTGAGGGAATAATAATCAATAAATTAATATCAGCGAAGGAGAGAACAATGCATTCACACATTGTATCTATGCGAAAGAAGGAAAAGAGGCTGCTGCTACCCATCCTGAGTGCGGGAGCCTTGCTGGCCCTGGCTCCAATGGCCCATGCCGACAATGGTTGGCTCAATGATTGGCGGAATGTCTATCCGAACTCACTCTCAGACGACAATGCGAGTTGTGCCTTGTGTCATACGAGCATTGACACCAATGGCAATCTCAATGCTTACGGCTCGGCGGTAAGAAGTAGTGGTATTACCGGTGCGGCTGGGCGCAGACTCGGATGGGCAAGGTGACTCCAATCTGGTGGAGATCAATGCCAACACTCAGCCTGCCTGGAGCAGTTCCGCTCCAGCAGGGGTTACCGGTGATCTCGATCCGACCACCGTGGTTGTAAACGAAGCGCCAACCGCCGATCCGGGTGGTGCCTATACGGGTAGTGTTGGAGAGAATATCGGCTTTGATGGCACCGGCTCTTCAGATCCGGATGGCACGATCAGTTCCTATCGCCTGGAATTTCGGCGATGGCTGCAACGGCTTCCGGCTCCACGCCAACCCATGCCTATTCGGCTGATGGGATCTACACCGTTGCGCTTACCGTGACGGACAATGACGATGCTCCGATATGGCACAACAACTGCCAGTATCACCACTGTCAACACCAGCGTACCACCAATTGCTGATGCCGGTGGTCCTTACTCTGGCGCGGTGGATGCCACATTGACTTTCGATGGGACGAATTCCGCTGATCCGGACGGCGGTGCCATTGCCCGCTATGACTGGGACTTCGGTGACGGCACCTCAGCCCTGGATGCAGGCTCAACACCAAACCATGTTTATACCGCGACAGGTAATTACACGATTACCCTGAATGTCACCGACGACGAGGGCGAGACAGACAGCGATACCGCCACCGCCAGCATCGGTAGTGGTGATCTGCCTCCATTGGCCGACGCTGGTGGACCTTACACGGCTGACATCGGTGAGACCGTGACCTTCGACGCCACCGGTTCGAGCGACCCGGACGGTACTATCGTACAGTATGACTGGGAATTTGGTGATGGTTCATTCCTGGTTGATGGCGGAGCGACTCCCAGCCACAGCTACAGTACGGCTGGTACTTTCAACGTTATCCTGACGGTATGGGACGAGGATAATCTGAGCGATACCGACTCGGTTCAAGCAACGATTGTCGACCCACTCGATGTTCCCATAGAGGATGGTGACGACAGTGATCGTGATGACGACGATGGTGATCGCGATGATGACGACGGTGATCGTGATGATGACGACGGTGATCGTGATGACGACGACGGTGATCGCGATGACGACGACGGTGAACGATGATGACGATGACGACGGGACGACGATGATCGGGACGACGATGATCGGGACGACGATGATCGGGATTACGATGACCGGGACCGTGATTGACAATGGCAAGGCTAAACAGCATTAGCAATTAGCCGGATCCATGATCTGACAGGGGAGGGGGTGACTCCTCCCCCGTTTTACCTTTTTCACCGCTGCTTGCTTCCACACCCCATATATTGGGTTAATCGCAACCTGTTCTCTGTAAACGCCTACATTCACGCTGTCTTTCCCCAACTTCAAACCTGTACAATGATGAGCTGTTTGATAAAGCCTCATCAATGCTGTCGTGAACGCGCTGTCCATCCAAAACCTGCATAAGACCTACCGTAATGGCTTCGAGGCCCTGAAAGGGATCAGTCTGGAAGTGGAGGATGGCGATTTCTTCGCTCTTCTGGGACCAAACGGGGCGGGCAAGTCAACGGCTATTGGTATTGTTGCTTCCCTGGTGAATAAAACCTCCGGCAAGGTCTCCATCTTTGGCCATGACCTGGACCAGGAGCGCGAAGCGGCCAAGCAGCAGATCGGGCTGGTGCCCCAGGAGTTCAACTTCAACCAGTGGGAGCCGGTGGTGGAGATCCTGGTCAACCAGGCGGGTTATTACGGCATCCCCCGGCAGGAGGCCTTCGTCCGCGCGGAGAAGAGCCTGAAACGGCTGGATCTGTGGGACAAGCGCACCACCCAGGCCCGCTCGCTCTCCGGCGGCATGAAGCGCCGTCTGATGATCGCCAGGGCGCTGGTGCATCGCCCCCGCCTGTTGATCCTGGACGAGCCCACCGCCGGGGTGGATATCGAGATCCGCCGCTCGATGTGGGATTTTCTGCGGGAGATCAACGGCCAGGGCACAACGATAATCCTCACCACCCACTATCTGGAAGAAGCGGAGAATCTGTGCCGCAACATCGCCATCATCAATAACGGACGGATCGCCGAACAGACCACAATGATGCGACTGTTGAGTCAGTTGCATACCGAGATCTTCGTCTTGGATATCCGCCAGGAGCTGAGCGAAGCGCCACAACTGACTGATTATCCAATGCATCTGGTGGATCCGAATACCTTGGAGGTGGTGGTCAAACGGGAACAGACCGTGAACCGCCTGTTTGCCGAACTGTCGGCGCAGGGTATAGATGTGCTCAGCATGCGCAACAAGCAGAACCGGCTCGAGCAGCTGTTCATGGATCTGGTGGACCGTTCCAGAATCGAACAGGCGGCATCATCATGAATCGCGGCTCACTCTACCTCACTGCCTTCCGCACCATTGTCATCAAGGAGATTCTGCGCTTCAGCCGCATCTGGATGCAGACAATTCTGCCTCCGGCGATCACCACCACGCTCTATTTCGTGATCTTCGGCAAGCTGATCGGCGAGCGCATCGGTGAGATGGGGGGTTACAGCTATATCGAATTCATCGTACCCGGCTTGATTCTGATGTCGGTGATTCAGAACTCCTATTCCAATGTTGTCTCCTCCTTTTTCAGCACCAAGCTGCAGCACTACATCGAAGAACTGCTGATTGCCCCTGTGCCGAATTGGATAGTGCTGGCGGGCTATGTCAGCGGCGGGGTGGCGCGAGGCATTATCGTGGGTTTTGTGGTGACGCTCATCTCGCTGTTCTTTACCGACCTTACGATTCACAGTTATGCCATCACACTGGTGGTGTTCGTACTCACCTCGATCTTATTTGCCCTGGGCGGCTTCATCAATGCGGTGTATGCCAAGACCTTCGACGATGTCTCCATCGTGCCCACCTTCGTACTCACGCCGCTCACCTATCTGGGTGGGGTGTTCTACTCCATCGATCTGCTGCCGGGGTTCTGGCAGACCCTCTCCCTGGGCAATCCCATTCTGTATATGGTGAATGCGTTCCGTCATGGGCTGCTGGGGGTCTCGGATATCAACCTGGGCCTGGCGCTGCTGATCATCTGCGCCTTCATCGTGGCGCTGGTTGCATTCAGTCTGAACCTGCTGAAACGAGGTGTCGGGATCAAGAAGTAGGGTGCACCCCAGGAGTATTTGCTTCGCGGCTCGTTACGCACCTAAACACTGTTTTACGGACCAATGGTGCGCGCGGCGCACCCTACGCTGTCTTTTGAGTTTCGATGTCGGCGGCGATCAGGTCGAAAGTAGGCGTCATGGATAGACTGTCTTCCTGCTGAAAACAACTGCTTTAAGGTGTACTCTGTCTACCGCCATGCAACAGGAACAAGTCATAGCTACTGTCTCCCACGGAGATCCGATTGCTCCGGTTATCTTTGGCGTGACCATGATTCTGATTGCGGCCTTGATCGGACGCATCATCGCGCGTCGTTTCAGACAACCTTCGGTGCTGGGCGAGTTGTTGATGGGGGTGCTGCTGGGGAATCTACTCTATTTTCTCGGCTTCGACCTGATGGGAGTGCTGCGCGAGGGGGTGGCCTGCACGGAACTTTCAAAACTGATCATGTCCGGCGCATCCATTGATCACTCCCTGGCAGAGTTGATGGGTGCTGAGCGCAGCGCCAGTTTTCTGGAGATCATACGTGGTCCCCATGGTACTGAATATCTTGCGGTCGCACAGGCGGTGGATGTGTTTTCCCGCTATGGCGTGATCTTTCTGCTTTTCCATGTTGGCTTGGACACCTGCGTCAAGGAGTTGCGCTCAGTGGGCGGTGATTCGCTGCGGGTCGCAAGCATCGGTGTGCTTGCGCCGTTTATCCTCGGTTTCATGGTGACCTGGTTTCTGACGCCTGACGCGCCCCATGCTCAGCATATGTTCCTGGGTGCGACCCTTGGCGCCACCAGTATCGGGATTACAGCCAGGGTCCTGCAGGATCTGAATCAAAACCGCTGCAGGGAGGCGCAGATCATCGTCGGCGCGGCGGTGATGGACGATGTGCTCGGTCTGGTGATGCTGGCCATCGTCTCCGGTATCGTGGTGACCGGCAGCGTTGAGATCGGAGAGATCGTCCGCACTATGCTGCTCGCCAGCCTGTTCATCATCAGTGTGCTGTATCTTGGTCCGTATATCATTCAGGTCTTGATCAAGCTGTTACACAACATGAACGTGCAGGAAGCAAAGTTGTTCGTGCCCTTCATCTTTGTCATGCTGCTGGCCTGGTTGGCAAACCTGGTGGGGTTGGCGACCATCGTCGGGGCTTTTGCGGCCGGACTGCTGCTGCTGGACAGTCATTTCAAGGCCTGGGGCGATCATCGACGCCACAAATACTCCATCAAGGAACTTTTTGCCCCATTGGAAGCAATCCTGGTGCCGGTGTTCTTTGTTTTGATGGGTATTCAGGTCAAGCTGGAGACCTTCCTGGACTGGCATGTCGTTATCCTGTCGGGCGCGCTGATCCTGGTCGCTGTACTGGGTAAGATCGTCTCCGGTCTGGGGGTCATGGGTGGGGATAAGAACCGTCTGGCCGTGGGTGTGGGGATGATGCCAAGAGGCGAGGTTGGTTTGGTGTTTGCTTCGATCGGCATCAGTCTGAATGTGATCGATGTCTCCATGTTTTCTGCCGTGGTCTTGATGGTGATTGTCACCACCCTGGCAACGCCTCCTTTGCTTAAGTTACTACTGGGACAGGGGTCCCCGGTTGGCAGGCAGGCCCGCTTCCGGAAGCTCTGTGAATGAAAGAAATAGCTATGTGAGGGTAGATCTGACAGCCACGGGTGTGACTGTCAGGTGAAACGCGGTGTGATTACTCTGCGCCGATCTGCTTCATCAAGCCAAAGCTTTTGACAAACGGTCCCGCCATGCGCGGATCCTTGATCATACCTTTGAAATCACCCTTTAGAAACTTAAGTTTCCCCATTGCGAAGGCAGTACCCATGCCGGCCATGCCGATGCCTTTCTCCACCCATTTCATCCAGTCAGCCCTGGATGCGCGCATATCCCAGTCCACGTCCTCACCGGCATAATCGCCGGCGCGCACACATTCACCGTTTTCTACCACGAATACACCCAGTGGTTTGTCCTCACCCTTGAAACCGCAGGCGATGACGGAGTTGAAGCCAATCTCAGCCAGCTTGTCCTTTACTTCCGGGTCTGCATTCCAGGCGTCTTTAAGTTGATTCATCCATTCAGCGGAAAAAAGTTCAGCCATTATAGGTATCCTCCTCAAATCAAAATAATATTATAGGGGCGATGACTATATCCTTGTTCTGACGGCTAATCGCAACATTTCTTTGTTTGATATGCGAATAAAGAACAGGATTTTACCATTGCTGCCGTAAGTTGAAGCGGGAATATGTTGAATCACAGATTCGCTTCAGTCAACGTTTTGCACCCATGGCCGGTGGCTGGGATGCAGCCAGAATGGTTTAAGATTGCTTGTCTTGAACTTGAAAAATTGGATCTTATAGGCGTAAAGCAGTAAAAATGTAGCCTAGCGACCCCTTTTATAATCCATACTAAGCCTCGAAATGACAATTGATTCGAATAACCTCATGGAATCTGACCAGGATAAATCAAAGAAGCGCCGCCGGGGCATCTACCTGTTGCCAAATCTTTTTACCACCGCCACGCTATTTTTCGGCTTTTACGCCATTCTGGCGGCGATGAACGGCAAGTTTGAGGCGGCTGCGATGGCGATCTTCGTGGCAATGCTGATGGATGGTCTGGATGGCCGGGTGGCGCGGCTGACCAATACGCAGAGTGCTTTCGGGGCCGAGTATGACAGCCTGGCCGACATGGTCGCTTTTGGACTCTCCCCGGCACTGGTGATGTTCAGTTGGGCATTGAGTGGTCTGGGCAAGCTGGGATGGCTGGCCGCCTTTATCTATACCGCTGCCACCGCACTGCGGCTGGCCCGCTTCAACACCCAGATCGGTGTATCTGACAAGCGCTATTTTCAAGGTCTGCCGAGCCCCTCCGCCGCTGCCATTATGGCGGGTGGTGTCTGGTTAGGGGTGGACTATGAGATCGCTGGCGCTTCACTAAGCTGGGCTGCTGCGGTATTGACTACGGTTGTTGGCCTGCTGATGGTGAGTAACTTCCGTTTCCACAGCTTCAAGGAGATCGATTTTCACGGTAAAGTGCCGTTCATCGCGATGGTGCTCGTGATGCTCGGTTTTGCCGTGGTCCTGACCCATCCGCCAACAGTGTTGTTTTTGCTCTTTCTTGCCTACGCGATATCCGGCCCGCTTCTCACCCTGACCAAGCTGCGGGAGAAAAAATCCCAGCGTCAGGCCAGTGATGAATCTGCAGACTAATCCCCGACTGTTGGAATTCCAGAGAGCTTGAGTTATATTCGCCCTATACCGATGGAAAAACTTCAAATGAATCCAACCGCGCAACAATCAGTCTTTCTCTCTCCTGACCAGGGGATGACTGCTGTGTGCCTGTGTGGTCTGCTCGATTCACTGCTGCTGCGACTACTGCCCTGAGGGGCATTGATACCAAGCGCCCCGGCGGGGGCCGTAATCCACGCAACAGCAGATATCCCAAACATAAAGAATTTTTAACCTTGATGCATCCGTGTGAGTGACATCGAGGCTGGAGAAACAATATGAATAACTCAGATCAGTTGATAGTATTCGATACCACGTTGCGCGATGGTGAGCAGAGTCCCGGCGCCTCAATGACCAAGGATGAGAAGGTGCGGATCGCCAAGGCGCTTGAAAAGATGCATGTGGATGTGATCGAGGCCGGTTTTCCCATCGCCAGTACAGGTGACTTTGAGGCGGTAGAGGCCGTTGCAAATGTTGTCAAAGACTCGACGGTCTGCGGGCTCGCCCGCGCCCTGGACAAGGATATCGATCGTGCCGGCGAGGCGCTGAAGGGAGCCAGTTCAGCGCGCATCCACACCTTCATCGCCACCTCGCCGATCCACATGCAGCATAAACTGCGCATGAATCCCGATCAGGTGGTTGAGCAGGCTGTGCATGCCATCAAACGGGCGCGGAAGTTTACCGACAATGTGGAGTTTTCCGCGGAGGATGCAGGCCGTTCGGAGATCGACTTCCTGTGCCGGGTCTTCGAGGCGGCGATCGTTGCCGGGGCCACCACCCTCAATGTGCCGGATACCGTGGGCTATGCGATGCCCCACCAGTTTGGCGACTTGATACGGGTGTTGCGCGAACGGATCCCCAATTCCGATAAAGCGATCTTCTCGGTGCACTGCCACAACGACCTTGGCCTGGCCGTGGCAAACTCACTGGCTGCGGTGGATAATGGCGCACGGCAGGTGGAGTGTACGATCAATGGTCTTGGGGAACGCGCCGGCAATGCCTCACTGGAAGAGATCGTGATGGCGGTGCGCACCCGGCCGGATATCTTTCCCTGTCATACCAGACTCGATACCACCCAGATCGTTCCCTGTTCGAAGCTGGTCTCCAACATTACCGGATTTCCGGTGCAGCCGAATAAGGCGATCGTCGGCGCCAATGCCTTCGCTCATGAGTCGGGCATCCATCAGGATGGCGTGCTGAAATCCCGCGAGACCTATGAAATCATGCGCGCCGAGGATGTCGGCTGGAGCCGCAACCGTATGGTGCTCGGCAAGCACTCCGGTCGCAACGCCTTCCGCACCCATCTGGAGGAGATCGGCATCGTGTTCGCCGCCGAAGAGGAGTTGAACGAGGCATTTTCACGCTTCAAGGATCTCGCCGATAAAAAGCACGAGATCTTCGACGAGGATCTGCAGGCCCTGGTCACCGATTCCAGCAGCGCCCGGGCCGAGAATGAGCGGGTCAAACTGGTCTCTCTCAAGGTCTGTTCCGAGACCGGTGAAACTCCCCATGCCGATATGGTGCTGAGTTTCGATGGTGTTGAAATTGCTGACAGCGCTTCAGGGGGCGGGCCGGTGGATGCGACATTCAAGGCGATCGAAGCCCTGGTCAACAGCGGCACCGAACTGCAACTCTACTCGGTGAATAACATCACCAGCGGCACCGATGCCCAGGGCGAGGTTACCGTCAGACTGGAGAAAGGCGGGCATATCGTCAATGGGCAGGGGGCGGATACGGATATCGTCATTGCTTCGGCCAAGGCCTACCTCAATGCGGTGAACAAAATCCTGGAGCCGGTGGCAAAGGCTCACCCACAGACTGGAGACGTATGATCGGCTGATGGACGAAACACAGCGCCGGGACTATTTGCAGAAGATGGGGATCGCGGTGTGGGAGCGTCGTGATCCCCCGCATGTTGTAGAACCGGTTGAAGAATCCCCAGTCGTCCTGCAAGAAGCCCCACGTGCAGGGTCCCTTTCTTCCGAGGTGGAAGAGTGGGATAGAGGCTGTCCTGCTGAGCTGGATAGCCAAATCCCATACCCTGATTATCCCAGTGACTGGGAGCCGGCGGCAGACTATACAGCGGGTGATGATTCCACATCTGCTCTGGATTGGGATGGCCTACGGGAACGAGTCCTGAACTGCCGGGCCTGTGGCCTGCGGCAGGGTTGCACGCAAACCGTATTTGGCGTTGGTAATGAGCAGGCGGATCTGTTGATCATCGGGGAAGCGCCCGGTGCAGACGAGGACAGGCAGGGTGAGCCCTTCGTCGGACGCGCCGGCCAGTTACTCAACGAGATGTTGCTCGCCATGGGTTTCAAACGGGAGCAGGTTTTTATCGCCAATATCCTCAAGTGCCGTCCCCCGGATAATCGCGATCCCAAGCCGGAAGAAGCGCTCAAGTGTGAGCCTTTTCTGCTGCGGCAGATCGCGTTGATACAGCCCCGGGTCATACTTTCGGTGGGCAGGATTTCCGCACAGAATCTGCTCAAGACCGATATCCCCGTGGGTAAGTTGCGCGGCAGAATCCATACCTATGGCGAGGGCCGGATACCGCTGGTGGTGACCTACCATCCTGCGTATCTGTTGCGTTCTCCCGAGCAGAAGGGTAAGTCCTGGGATGATCTGCAGCTTGCACTGTCTCTGCTTCAGGAGCAATGAGCGCCCAGCTTAAAAGTCCCATGCTGGCTATTCGGCCCATGCAGCAGGAGGACCTGCAGCAGGTTCTTGCGATTGAGGAACTCAGTTACGATTTCCCCTGGACTCTGGGGATCTTCGTGGACTGTCTGCGGGTTGGCTATTGCTGCTGGGTGATCACCCTGGACGAAGCAGTGATCGGCTACGGTGTCATGTCAGTGGCGGCGAATGAGTGCCATATTCTGAATGTCTGTATCCATCCGCAACAGCAGGGACATGGATTGGGAGGACAACTATTCCGGCGGCTGCTTCAGCTGGGGAAACTGCACGGGGCGAAAACCGCTTTTCTGGAAGTGCGCGCCTCAAATGACCACGCATTGCGCCTCTATGAGCAGCTTGGTTTTCTGGAAGTGGGGCGAAGAAAGGACTATTACCCGAGCAAACAGGGCAGGGAGGATGCGCTGGTGATGTCCCAGGCCCTGTAGCTTGATAGACCAGGCCCTAGATAAAGTGGTCGAAAGGGTCTTCGCGGGCTGCCATAGAGGCTGTCTCCACGGCTTTGAATTGGCTGAGCGCCCGACGGCCTGTCGGGGTGGATGCCGGTTGATTTGAGTCTGCCGGCTGTTCTTCAGTTGCAGCCTTTGAGGCTTCCCTGCTTTTGATCAAAATCTCCTGGCGCGCCTCTGCCGCCATCATTGCAGCCTGCGATGCAATACGTCTGTCCTGGCTGGATGGCTCTGCCGGGGCGAGCGCAGCGCGTCTGATCACCTGGGCCTTTTCCAGGGTTTTCTGTGGGTCCGCTTCCTTGCTGATATCGATACTGACCTCGCCGCCGACGGCATAGCGCTTACCATCGGGCCCCATCTTATAGTTGAAACTGGCTGCGCCTTTCGCATAGAGTCCAGCGGTTGCCTTGTGCGCCAACTCATGGGCCTTTACCTCGCGATCACGGCGCTTGAGCTGTTCAACCTCTTTTTGTTCAGCCTGGGGAAGTTCTGCAGGGCGCTGCGCCTCTTTTCCGGTCTCGCTTTTATCGGCAGTAGATGGGCGCTCTTCACGGCGCGGCACAGCCGATGGCTGTAAGGCGGGAGCGATGCTGCTGATGGTTGAGCTGCTGTCCATTTCTGAAGGCGCGTGTTTTTGATTACCCAATGATCAATTATATAAAAATGCCGATAGAAGTGTGAAATCATGAGAATGAAACTCAGTATTGTTTAGTGGGCTGAGCGTGATCCTGATCAGCGATCACCGGATGAATGCGTTATAATTGACCGCTTTTTTACCGCTAACCATCAGAATTCATGTCCGAACTGCTCGAACAACTCAGCCGGCGCCGCACCTTCGCCATCATCTCCCACCCGGATGCGGGTAAGACCACGCTTACCGAGAAGCTGTTGCTGTATGGTGGCGCGATTCAGATGGCGGGTACCGTCAAGGGCCGTAAGGCCGCGCGTCACGCCACCTCCGACTGGATGGAGATGGAGAAGGAGCGCGGCATCTCGGTGACCTCCTCGGTGATGCAGTTTCCCTACCGAGACGAGATCGTCAACCTGCTCGATACCCCCGGTCATGAGGATTTCTCTGAGGATACCTATCGCACCCTGACTGCGGTGGATTCGGCGCTGATGGTGATCGACGTGGCGAAAGGCGTGGAGGAGCGCACCATCAAGCTGATGGAGGTCTGCCGCATGCGGGACACGCCGATCCTCACCTTCGTCAACAAACTCGACCGGGAGGGCAGGGACCCGTTGGAGATCCTGGACGAGATCGAGAGTGTGCTGAAGATCAAGTGTGCCCCGATCTCCTGGCCCATCGGTATGGGTAAGCGGCTGAAGGGCGTCTATGATCTGCGCACCGATACCACCCATCTGTTCAGCGCCACCCATGGCGGCAAGATCCAGATGGGGGAGATGATCGAGGGGCTGGACAATCCCCATCTGGATGAGCTGATCGGCGATCAGGCGGGCGAGTTGCGGGAAGCGATCGAGTTGGTCCGCGGAGCCAGTAACGAGCTTGATCTGGAAGCCTATGCGCGGGGTGAGTTGACGCCGGTGTTTTTCGGCTCGGCGATCAACAACTTCGGGGTCAGGGAGCTGCTGGACGCGTTTGTCGAGTATGCCCCGGCGCCTCTGTCGCGTTCCACCCAGCAACGCCTGGTTGAACCCTCCGAGCAGAAATTTACCGGCTTCGTGTTCAAGATTCAGGCCAACATGGATCCCCAGCACCGTGACCGCATCGCCTTCCTGCGGGTCTGCTCCGGCAGTTATCGCAAGGGCATGAAGATGCACCATGTGCGCATCGGCAAGACGGTGCAGATCAGCAACGCGATCACTTTCCAGGCCGACGAACGCAGGCATGTCGAGGAGGCCTGGCCGGGGGATATCATCGGTCTGCATAATCATGGCACTATCCAGATCGGCGATACCTTTACCGAAGGGGAAGAGCTGAAGTACGAAGGCATTCCCTATTTTGCTCCGGAACTTTTTCGTCGCGTAGTGCTCAGAGACCCGCTGAAACAGAAGGCGCTGCTGAAAGGGGTATTGCAGCTCTGTGAAGAGGGTGCGACCCAGGTCTTTCGCCCGTTGAAAAACAACGATCTAATTCTGGGGGCGGTGGGTGTGCTGCAGTTTGATGTGGCGGTGCAGCGGCTGAAGAATGAATACAAGGTGGAAGCGATCGTGGAGAATATCAGTGTCTCCACCACCCGTTGGATCAAGTGCAGTGATGAAAAGATGTTGGAGCGTTTTCAGGCTAAGGCTTTCGAAAACCTGGCTTTGGATGGAGATGATCAGCTGGTTTATCTCGCCCCGACCCGGGTCAACCTGGATCTGGCCATGGAGCGCTGGCCCGATGTGCGGTTCCTTGCCACCCGGGAGCTGTAAGTTCAGCGATAGCTGGACTTTACCCTTGAGCCTGACGGTTTTTTAGCAGGCCCCGCCGGTTTAGAGTGTCAAAAATTTAGAGGTATTGTTGATGGAAAATGAAAAGGTAGAAGAACTGATCCGCGCCGGTATGCCTGGCGCCGAAGTGACAGTGACCGGCGATGGTAGGCATTTCGAAGCTACCGTGGTGAGCGCGGAGTTTGCAGGAAAATCACTGATTCAGAAACACCGCATGGTCATGGAGACCGTGAAGGAACAGATCGCGAGTGATGAATTGCACGCCCTCTCGATCAAGGCGTTCTCTCCCGGTGAAATGACTTCAAGCAAATAAACTTAGATCTTTCATTGGTAATTTTCAGCAGCTCAGACATAATTAAATAAGTAGAGTGAAAGTTTCCTGGAGACTAATAATAAAGGAGGTTTATGATGTTCTTGATGCAGAAAAATACGGAAAAGCTGGTAGAGGTGCTGGGCTTGACCGATCTGTTTAATCCCAATCATAAGTCGGTCGTGGGTCGTTTCCACGCCGGTGAGGAGATGCAGGATCCTGAGAAATTTTCCAAAAAAGATATGCAGTTTCCCTCCGGTGAGGAACTCCCAAGGTGCTGGCTGGATGCAAACTATCGGCGAGGCTGAGTCAAAGCAAGGTTGAAACCTGGAAGCGCCGCCTGACCAATGGCCAGGCGGCGTTTTTGTGTGCGAAGCAACCACAGGGGCCTAGAATGGCTAATCTGTTTTGGTTATCAGTTGAAAAAGATTATGGGAAACATCGATACTCCAATACATATTTCTACAACCCGTAACATGCTAGGTGGCGGGCCTGACAGGGAAGTGGTTGAAGTGCAGCGACTGGTGTCGAGTCGATCGTTACAGAAACCCTTGATTGAACCTAGAAACCGCAATTAACCGCTCCATTCTGAACGTAAGAGGTTGATTGAATGTTTCTTTATCTCAATATAATTCCTCACCCATTGGATGAATCACGCGACGGGCTGAATGGCACCCCCATGGACGCACCCTTCAACCCGTCCAATTGCGGATTCTAGGTTGAACGCTTATTGATGTCTTCTCTGGAACCTCGTTGCGAGCGCCACATCAAGGTGATATCCGAGCAGGCCTCGGCTGTTGAGCTGCTCTCTGAAGCATCGGGTCTTTCCCGCAACCGGCTCAAACAGGTGATGCAGCTCGGGGCAGTCTGGCTGACGCGTGGGCAATACACCCAACGCCTGCGCCGCGCTTCAAAATCGTTGCAGGTCGGTGATGAAATTCATCTCTACTATGATGAAGTGGTGCTCCAGCAGACTCCGCTTCCAGCGCAATTGATTGCGGACGAAGGTGGGTACAGCGTCTGGTTCAAACCCTTCGGTATGCTCTCCCAGGGGTCGAAGTGGGGTGATCATTGCTCCATTGACCGCTGGGTTGAACAGCACCTGCAACCGCAGCGGCCGGCGTTTATCGTGCACCGCTTAGACCGTGCTGCGAGTGGCCTGATATTGATTGCCCATGGAAAGCGCGTCGCCCGCCAACTGGCTGAGTTGTTCCAGCAGCGTGCGGTGGAGAAAACATACCGCGTGCTGGTGGTTGGGAAGTTCCCCAGCAAGCCGAATCCTTTTCCAATCGAAACAGCGTTGGATGAACGGTCGGCAGTCAGTCGTGTCAGCCGTTTGAAATATGACCCGGAAAGCAAATACTCTCTGCTGGATGTATCCATTGAAACAGGTCGTAAGCACCAGATACGCCGTCATCTGTCAGGTATCGGCTTTCCTGTGGTGGGAGACAGGCTGTATGGCGGTGCAGAACAGGTCAGAGATCTGCAGTTGAGTGCGCGTTACCTGGATTTTGACTGTCCAATATCCGGGATGAAGAAAGTTTTCATGGCGCCGGAAGCGTTATTGCCAACATTCTGATACCTGCAAGGACTCAGGCTTAGGTCTGCTTGACACACTTCTAACGCCATCAACTCAATCGACTTTTCTGCAGGGCGGCGTTGGAGTTCGCAGCTTGCTGAGAGGTGCTGGATAGACGATGGAACTTTCCTGTTTTGGATCTGCCCAACAAAACAATCATTGAAATAAGAATGAATCTCACTATTATTATCTCATATGCACCGACTGTCTGAAAAACTGCTGGCCATCTTAGTCATGCTGCTGTTGGGGTTCTCTCCGCTGCAGGGTGTGATGGCGGGTATTGCGACCTCCCTTGATCGGCAGGCAGGTGTGCATCAGATGGACGGAATGCACGGCGACATGGTGATGGCTGCTGATCAGGCAGACCACAAGTGCGCACAGTGCAACACTGACGAATGCTGTGCCGGCCACGACTGCGCATCGGGTCACTGTGCCTACTGTGTGCTGGCGCTGCCGACGATTTACGCATATCAAACCAATTCACCTGTCGCTCACGTACTGATCCGAGCGGATGATGGCTTTGTAAACCAGACTTCCGCTGCTCTCTTCCGCCCGCCCAGGGCCTGACTTCCCTGCTGATCTCCGCTCGTCCGGAGATCTCCAATCACAACGATCCGTTGAACGATTCGTCAATGGCGGTGCGTCTGCCGTTGACTTGCAGAGGAAGAAATAACAATGAGCAGTAATCACAATTCAATCGAAGGGGATGTTTGTCTGACGCGCCGCCGCTTTGTCCAGGGACTGGCGATGGGCGGCGCCTTCGCCAGTCTGGGCCTGGGCTCCAGCGCCCTGGCCGCTTTCACGAAACAACAGGGGCCACAGACCCTGCGCGGCAGCGATTTCAAGCTGACCATCGGCGAGCAGGCGGTGAACTTCACCGGTGCGCCCCGTATCGGCACCACGGTCAACGGCTCACTGCCGGCTCCCATTCTGCGCTGGCGGGAGGGGGATACGGTGACCCTGCGGGTAACCAATCTATTGCGAGAGACTAGTTCCATCCATTGGCACGGCATCATCCTGCCGAGCGCCATGGACGGGGTACCGGGCATCGCCACCAGCTTCAATGGCATCCGCCCCGGCGAGACCTTCACCTATCAGTTTCCGGTGACCCAGAGCGGCACCTACTGGTACCACAGCCATTCCGGGTTTCAGGAGCAGACCGGCCTGTATGGCGCCATCGTCATCGATCCCAGGGAGGCGGAATCCGTCACTGCTGACCGGGACTACGTGGCGATGCTCTCCGACTGGACCGATGAAGATCCCACGGATGTCTACAAAAAACTCAAGAAGCTCAGCCACTACTACAACTTCAACGAGCGCACCCATGCCGACCTGATGCAGGACCTCAAAGCGAAGGGGCTGGCTGCGACCTGGAAAGATCGCAAGATGTGGAACCAGATGCGTATGAGCCAGCGGGATCTGTCGGATGTGACCGGCTATACCTATACCTACCTGATGAATGGCCAGACCCCGGCCGATGGCTGGATGGGGTTGTTCAGAAAGGGCGAAAAGGTCCGGCTGCGTTTCATCAATGGCTCGGCCATGAGCTTCTTCGATGTGCGTATCCCCGGCCTGAAGATGACCGTGGTGGCGGCGGATGGCCAGAACGTCGAGCCGGTGTCGGTGGATGAATTCCGCATCGGCGTGGCGGAGACCTATGACGTCATCGTCGAGCCGAAGGATGACCGGGCCTATACCCTGTTCGCCCAGGACATATCCCGTTCCGGTTACGCCAGAGGCACCCTGACACCGGATCCCACCCTGAGCGCATCTATTCCCGAAATGGATGCAGTGCCCAATCTGGGCCATGGGGATATGGGCATGAACATGATGGATCACGCCGGACACGACATGGCCGGGATGGATCACTCCCAGCACCAGATGCCCGGCATGGACCACTCGAGAACACCAGTTGCCGGTTATGGATCACTCCACGCATCAGATGCCGGATGGAAAAACGATGCACAAGGATGTGCAAGTGTCGCGGGAGGCAGGAGGCCATGAGCGACCGATGATGGGCATGGACCACAGTCAGCACCAGATGGCAGGCAGTGGGGGCATGAACATGCAGTCCCTCAAGCCCAATCCATCCGACTTCACTGGCGGTCCGGTGCAGCACGCAGCAACCGAATACGGTCCCCACGTCGACATGCGGTCGGATGCGCCGGAGTATCGGCTGGATGATCCGGGGGTGGGTCTGCGCAACAACGGCCGCCGTGTGCTGACCTATGCGGATCTGAAAAATCTGCGCACCACCCATGATCACCGCGAGCCTGATCGGGAGATCGAACTCCATCTGACCGGCAACATGGGGCGCTATATGTGGTCGATCAACGGCGTCAAGCACAGTGATGCCGAACCCCTGCGCTGGAAGCTGGGGGAACGCCTGCGCATCACCTTCGTCAACGACACCATGATGAACCACCCGATGCATCTGCACGGCATGTGGAGCGACCTGGAGACCGGCGACAACAACTACCTGCCTCGCAAGCACACCGTGATCGTACAGCCCGGTTCCCGTATCAGCTACCGGGTCAGCGTGGATGCGGAGGGCGGCTGGGCCTACCACTGCCATCTGCTGTATCACATGCTCGGCATGTTCCGCACCGTGATGGTCAGTTGAGGAGGAGAAAAATAATGAAAAAGAGACAAAGCATGGCGTTGGCGATGTTGCTGATTCCGGGGGTACTGGCGGCCGCGATGGGCGCCGACGACCCGCTGGTATACAAGGTGATGATCGACAAACTGGAACTCAGGAGTACCGACGGCCCGGATCCCCTGGTGCTGGAGGCGGACGCCTGGGTGGGCTACGACCTCAACAAGTTCTGGTTCAAGACCGAGGTGGAGCGGGTGGATGGCGAGACGGAAGAGGCGGAGGCGCAGTTTCTCTACAGCCGCGCCGTCGCACCGTTCTGGGATCTCCAGGCGGGTTGGCGTCGGGACATCAAACCGGAACCGGAGCGGGATTATCTGGCCATCGGCTTCAAGGGCCTGGCGCCCTACCTGTTCGAGGTGGATGCCGGGCTGTTCATCGGCAAATCGGGCCAGCTTGGCGCCCGGCTGGATGCCGAGTATGAGTACATGTTCACTCAGCGGCTGATCCTCTCGCCGGAGATCGAGGTGAATCTCTACGGCAAGGATGACGCAGAAGTGGGGATTGGCTCCGGTCTCTCCGACATGGCGTTGGGACTGCGCCTGCGCTACGAGATCAGGCGGGAGTTCGCGCCCTACATCGGCGTCAATTGGAATAAGCAGTTTGGTCAGACCGCCGACTTTGCCCGAGACGAGGGTGAGGAGTCCAGTGATGTGCAGTTCGTTGCCGGCATCCGCGCCTGGTTCTGAACGCTCAATAGGATGACATGAAATGAAGAAACGATTCTTGATGCTGCTGTTACTGCCAATCGCCATGGTTGGGCTTGTGGGCTGCGAAAACGCCAGCGAAAGGGGCGTCCCCGATGCAGGGACCGCAGCTGAAAAGTTCTCGGTGCAGCCTCAGCGAGCATTGCCGTTGAGCCGCTGGTACAGCGAGGCTCAGGTAGCTAAAGGAGATAACCTGTTTCAGATGTATTGCTCGGTGTGCCATAAGCCCGATGCTTCAGGTACGGCCAATTGGCAAGAACGGAATGCCAACGGAATTCTACCGCCTCCGCCTATTAATGGCACTGCCCACGCCTGGCACCATCCATTGTCTGTTCTGCAGCGTACGGTCAGGCTTGGCACGGTGCCGTTGGACGGCACCATGCCCGGCTTTGCCGACAGACTGAACCCGGAAGAGATCGATGCGATTCTGGCCTGGGTGCAGTCCCACTGGTCGGATGAGATCTACCGTGTGTGGCATGAACGAAATGACCAGGCCAGCAAACCCATACAGCCCATCAGAAAAGGCTGATGACTGATTACTCAATGCAAAGGAGAGAAACCGTGAGCAAGAAAAATATTGAACATTCGAAGCCATCACCTGTAGCCGGAAGACTGGCTGTCTGGTTGACAGGCATGACCCTGATGATGAGCAGTCTGCTGCTCATCGCACAATCCGCCAATGCGGCTGATGTAGTGGTGTACAAAAGTCCGACCTGCGGCTGTTGTAAGAACTGGATCAGCCATCTGGAGGAAAACGGTTTTACCGTGGAGGTGCATAACGAGCGGAATATGAGTCCCATCAAGTCGGAACTGGGCGTGCCGCGTAATTTGCAATCCTGCCATACCGCCACCGTGGGTGATTATGTGGTGGAAGGGCATGTGCCCGCTGAGGAAATCACGCGGCTGTTGAAAGAGAAACCGTCGGTGAAGGGTCTGGCTGTACCCGGCATGCCCATGGGATCACCGGGAATGGAAGGACCGAGGCAGGATGCCTATGACGTTCTGACCTTTGAGAGAAACGGTAAGACCTCCGTCTACGCCAGCCGGAATCAGTAGGAGACGTCATGTTTAGCAAGAGCCTTTCTATGGTCATGACTCTGACGATGCTTCTGGCGCCGGTTGTGACTTTAGCCCATACACCACCGCAGCACGCCAGGGTCTATCTCATCGGATTGTCGGATGGCGCTGTGGTACAGAGTCCATTCAGGGTTAAGTTCGGTATCCAGGGCTTCGGCATCACGCCCGCCGGGACTGCCGGCAAGCGCCGGCATACGGCGGGTCATCACCACCTGCTGGTGGATGTTGAACAGTTGCCCGATCTGGATGCGCCGATTGCCAAAGATGAACAGTATCTCCATTTCGATCAGGGAGAGACTGAGGTACTGTTGGAATTGCCTCCGGGGCGGCATACGCTCCAGCTGTTGCTGGGGGATGAACAGCACGAGCCCCAGGATCCCCCCCTCTATTCTGAAAAAATCACCATCACTGTTGAGTGAACAACATACTGGAGAACACGATGTACAGCTTTGCTATCCAAATGACAGGCAACCTGCAGGATATCGAACGGCAGGTGGCCAATACCCTGAAGCAGCAGGGGTTCGGTATCCTCACCGAGATAGATGTCCAGGCCACCCTGAAAAATAAACTTGGAGTCGATAGACGCCCCTACAAGATCCTGGGCGCCTGCAATCCTTCACTGGCGAATCAGGCCATCGATGCGGAACCCGATATCGGGCTCCTGTTGCCGTGTAATGTGGTGTTGCGGGAGGAGGAAGATGGCACGATTACGGTCGCGTTCATGGATCCGGTGGCAGTCTTGAAGCTGGTGGACCGGGAAGAAATTTCGACATTGGCTAACGAGGTGAGGTCACGTCTCGAACGGGTGCGTGATGCGCTGAAAGGAAGCTGAACAGATTGAAAAACGCAGCTTGACCTGTGTGTAACGCACAGGTTGTACGCTTTACATAACCGAAGGTTTCAACAAATTAATTCTGTTCGAGAGGGAAAGATTATGAGCATAACAAAAACAATGACTATGGCCCTTTTAGTGATCTCTGTTTCATTTCCCGTTATGGCGGATACTGAGCATCATCCTGAAGATGCGGCAAAAGCAACCTCTCAAATGCCAATGACAGGCGGGTAGATGCCGATGATGGGAGGCGGTATGGAAGGTATGCCCATGATGAAGATGATGCAGGAAAGACAGGCCATGATGCAGGCACACATGATGAAAATGGAAACGCATATGGCCAATATCGAAGCACTGCTGCAACAGTTGGTTGAACTGCAGAAGAAATAGCCAGTTGGAGGCTGGCAGGAGGATTGGGAAGATGCTCACCGTTAACGACCTCGCAACGCAGAGCCGCGCAACTGCTTACGTGGTGCGCTACTACGTGCGAATCAGCCTGATCCAGACTGCCGTTCAGAAAGAGAACGGATACCGGATGTTCATGTCACCCTGCAAAACAGCTTGAAGTATGGAATCGTGTTGATCTGGTCTGCAAGGATAAGAATGGACGTTTTTCCAGAAAATTCACGCCGTTAAATGGACATGCACGTAGATATCGGTGCTGCAGCATCAGTGCTTGTCCGTGGCGGCCGGTGTGTTGTATCCGGTAGTTGGTTTATTACTCATCACCGACGATCGTTGTGGGGCCATATGCTCTAGTTCGGTGTCAGTGATCGGTAACGCGCTCCGACTCAGACGTGCAGATATTTAACCAGGAGATTGATCATGATGGGAGATGGCTTAGGTATGGGTATTGGAGGTGGCTTCATGTGGTTGTTCTGGACCCTGTTGATCCTGGTGGTCGTGTGGGCTGTCAAGGCGGCCGGAGAAAGTAGTAATAATCCAACTGAAGCGCCGAAGACAGCACTCGATATCCTGAAGGAGCGCTACGCAAAGGGTGAGATAGACCAACAGGAGTTCGAACAGAAACGCAAAGTTTTGAATGGCTGAATCAAGCTTGGAGTGAAGAATGAAAACTCTAGATCAAATGAAACCTGCAGGCGCCTGGGAAGTCAGACGCAGGATCAAAGTACCGGCACTGGCGCACGATGCGGATGCAATGGCAGTGGAACGAAACCTGAGTCCCTTGCCCGGTGTCCGTAAAGTGGCGGCCGATGCGACAAGGCTGCAGGTTGTCGTGCTGTATGACATCACCGGTACGGATTATCAGACGATTTTGGCATCCCTCGAAGAATTGGGATTTCCGCCGCTGGATAACTGGTGGTCACGCCGCAAGATGAGCTGGTACCAGTTTACCGACAGTAATGGCCGTGACAACGCCAAGGCGCCACCACCAGCCTGTTGCAACAAGCCACCCAAAGGATGAAAGTGCTGGAGGTTCTGGTTTTATAAGTGTGTTGTTGATGATGTCAGATTATACGCTGGCGCCGCTGGGACCACCTTTCTCTTCAAATGACAATGATTGCGGCAACCAGACTATCTCCTGCTACATCTACTGATGTTCAGCCTGCCTGGTCGACCGTGCAAAGAGACTTGGTAGATTCGGTAGTGGTTGAGATACACTGAAAGACTTTAGATGACAGTGCCAAGTAATGCATGACACTTCGTTGAGTGATCATTGACGTTTCAAAGTGGATGACAGAACAGGTATATTTATCACGACCTGTCTGGATTCCCCTGTGGTAGGCGATCTGGTGCTGGTTACTACAATGACCTATTATCCTAGATTGCCTTGTATCACTATGTCATCGCTAGTGTGACAGTCAGCGTTACGCGTCAGTCATGCACGGGTGGAATCCATACTCCCAGGATAATGCTCACCCCATCATCTGGATCTCGGCAATGATCGGATAATGATCTGAAGCGACACGCGACAACGGTGTGTCGTGACGCCAGCAGCGCTGCAGTACGGCAGGTGGACGACTGAAAACATGATCCAGGGTCAACAGGGGCCGCCTCCAGGTGGGAAAACTACGCACTGGTAAATGTTCGAAGCCCAGCGCGGTTATCGGACGCAATTCCATGCCGCCGCGCCAAGCGTTGAAATCCCCCAGCAGCAGGCTCGGCCCCGGCCTTACCGCGAGCCGGCTGCAAAGCTGGTCGATCTGCCAGCGTCTCTCCCACCGCGCCAGACCCAGGTGGGTCGCGAAAATATGGAATCTCTGACCATCATCATCTAGCACGACATCCAACAACCCCCGGCGCTCACGTCCGGCGAATGAAAGATCATGCAATCGTTGTTCAACGATCCTGTAGCGCGACAATAAAACATTGCCATAGCGCCCTGTCCCGCGTTCAAACAGCGTACCGTCCATGATCTGCATGTCCAAGGTCTTCTCCAAGTGGCGCTGCAGTTCTCCTGCGGCATCCAGGGTAATTTCCTGTAAGGCGATGACCTGGGCATTCAGGGATAGCAGGACTTCCGTGATTCGCTCCGGCAGGAAGTGGCGATCTCTGCCAATACAGTTGTGGGCATTGTAGGTGGCGACGCGCAGCATCAATCCGCTTCAACGGCTGCGCAGCCAGCGCTTCGCCAACCAGGCGAACACAACCAACAAGCCGCCGACCCCGAGTGCAATGGCCACATTGGTGAATGAAGGTGCGGTCAGCGCCTCCCAGAGTGAGTTCGAAAACAGGGTGATGGCCCCCAGGCTCGGCGCCATACCGAGCAGGGTGCCGAAGAGGAACTGACGGGCGCCCAGGTGAGAACTGCCTGCCACGAGATTGAAGACGGCGAAAGGAGCAATGGGCACCAGGCGCAGGATGGCCACCGCCACCGTACCGCGTTTTGCCAGGCGCTTGCTCAATTGCTCGACCCGAGAACCACTCAAGCGCTCGAGCGCCCCATGTCCCAGAAACTTGCCGCCAAAAAAACCGATAGCTGAGGCCCCCATGGCCCCGACGAGGACATAGATAAAGGCCTGCCAACCTTCGAATACCACCCCGCCGATGACGGCAAGCAGCGTTACAGGAACCATCAACAGACTCGCCAGGATGAACCCACCAACCGCTACCGCCGCTCGAGCCTCGACTGACGCGATCGAGTCGAGATAGCGCCCGATAGATTCGGGGGACAAGAAATCCCCCAGAGGCGTCCAGCGCCAGGCGGCCGCAAGCCCCAGCAATAAGACCACCACCCCGGCAAACAGCAACAGACGCCGACGGCCCTGGGGCTTGCCGGATTGGGGCACATATTCCTCGACAAAATAGTCCGGACTGAAGGGCTCTGGCGGATCGATCAACCCCGCGTCCGGCACCATTTCATCCACCTCTGGGGCGACTTCGCAGTCGAGGGGCCGCAGACTGCGCTGCTCACCCTGCAGGCTCTGTATCGCCTTGATCAGGCTGCCCTCCCGGGCCAATGTCTCTTGCACTTGCCGCGGTTCACAGTCCAGGTGCTCGGCGAGCAGACGTGAGCGCAGACCACTGATGTAGCGAGCGACCTCATCATCGGGCGCAAGGGACTCGATCGCCAGGTCACATTCCGTATCCAGCCCCATGGACCGGTTGCTGGCGTTGGATGATCCGATGCGCAGCAGGCGGTCGTCAACGATCAGCAGTTTGGCGTGAACACTGATGCAGGCATCGCCGAGACCGGGTTGATAGGGATAATAGATGCGCAGGCGATCGTGCCGGTCCGCCTCGCGCAGCCGTTCCACGATGCGCCCCCGCACCACATCCATGGTGACCTGTTCCAACCAGCCCCCGGTCTTTTCCGGCAGGACCAGCACGACCTCTGGGCCGTCTGCTTGTGCAAGGCGCTCCGCCAGGGCCTCTTGCAGGCAATGTGCGGTGAGGTACTGATTTTCAATATAGATATGCCGCCGGGCCGACGCAATGGCATCCACGTAGAGTTGTTTCACCTCCTCAACCGCATTACGTCCGCGATAGTCGGGCTCGGTTCTGGCGATCGCCACCTGTACACCCTCCAGTTCGCTGGCGACACCGCCGGGCCAGGGCGATTCCGCGACACCCTGGGGTGCGGGAATCTTACGGCCACGGGCGCGGCGCCAGCGCTCGCGGGCCAGATCCCCCAGGCGGGCTGCCGTCTCGCCCTCGACCAGCAGCATCATGTCGTGAAAGGGCGGGTAGGGCTTTCCGTTGGGATCGATGCGGCGCGGATCGTCGGGTTTGTGCTCGGCGGTATCCCAGCGCCAGCGACTCAGGTCGATACCGCCAACGAAGGCCACCTGATCATCGACCACCACGACCTTCTGATGGTGAGAAGCCCCCTTGGGATGGTCGCCGTCGAGACGGAAATGAAACCGCGGCGGCGCCTGCATGCGCAATCTCAGCGCCGGCAGTAGTTCGCGCTCGGCGGCGTAGATCATGTTGAAATCCCAGGACAGCAGGTAGACATTCAGGGCTGGATTCTGTTTCACCAGCCAGACCAGAAAGGCGCCGAGTTGATCCGGAATCCCGGCATCCTGCACCTCACGGTGCAGGCGCTCACAGCGATCGAAATCCCAACCAAGAATCAGGATCTGTCGTTTTGCTGCGAGACAGGCCTCGGCGAAGGCGGCAAAATAGTCTGCGGTATCGACCAGCGTCGCCAGACGTGAGGCAGGCGCCTGCTGCCAACAGTTCCTGCCCGTCTCGAGTATCGAACCCTGACTAGCCGGTTGATTCTCTTTGTTGCTCGCTTCACTCATGGTTTTTCTCTCAGAGGGAAATCGACATAGCGATTAAGGTCCAGGATACCCGCCTCGACCGGGTCTGTTTCCACCAGAAATCGATTGATGTCATGAAACTGCTGCCAGAAGCTGGCATTACTGCGCAGCACTCCCCAGCGTGCGATGACCGCCTGTACGAACCTCTCACGATCTTTCAGTGTCTTGTCTCGCAGCGTCTTCACAAATAACGGCAGTTCCTCGCTGGGCACCTGGAAGATGAAGTTCGGATACCCGGTGGCGACCCCCGGCACAATCGAGATCTCATCCTTTTCCTGTTGATAACGCAACGACTCCCCGAGCACGAAGGCAACATTGGAATGGCGCCGGTTGCGGATCAGGGTATAGATCCCGCGGGTTCCATCGTCATGGGTGAGGCGCAGGATCGAGGCATCAGGGAGATACCCGATCGCCGGCATCTCGGCAGCGGGAATCCCGCTCAAGCCCGACAGCTGCGCATCTGCCTGGTTAGCGAAACCACAGACCGGACGATTGATCGGATCGGGGGTTGCGTTGAGATCGGAAAATCGCCGCAGCAGGCGGTTGAGCAGTTCACTGAAGGGGCGCTGCGCCGGCAAGTCGAGCCGGCTCGGCTGCTCGGTATCGATGGCTTGGTAGCTCATCCAGAGCTTGATTTTGCCGCTGCCCTGATACCAGCGATCCAGAATGCCCTGACGGCTATCGGCGGGCAGCAGGCGCAGGCTGTTCTGCTCAGCGCCGTTGCGTATCAGGTCAAAGTAAAGCCGGGTCTGGGCCTGATGGGCGAGGTTGCCGAACACATCGAAATTGACCACCAGATTGTAGTAGCTACGCTCGAGCAGGGGATAATCCATCAACCAAATCGTGATTGGCTGCTGCCCCAGCCAGCCCTGCTTGACGCTGGCGCTGTCATGATGACGAAAGACCGTCAGCAGCGCGTTGCGATTGATCCCATCCCCGTCCCAGATCGAAGCGATCCCCGGCCCTGCGGGATGGCGTCTCGCCAGCGCCGCCTGGCGCAGCGCCTGGTAGCGATTTCTGTCCTCCGTCGAGCTGATCCAGGTCTCCGCCCCCGCCAGTAGATTATCCTCCAGGCTGGGTAGATCCAGGAGAGGATCCGCTGCTTTGCGGAAGCCGGCATCGGCGATGTAGGGGTCCTGTTGCGGCGCCTGAAACATCACCCAGAAGTGGTCGCGGATGACATCGGTGGCGAGCTGGCCACGGCATACCGGGCCGCGAATGAAGCTGCGCACGAAATACTCCGCATGTTCCAGCATGAACCGGTAGCGCGCCGCTGGCGGAATCGCCGCAAAGGTCGTGAAGGGATTGGAGCGCTCCTGGTCACTGTAACCCGGCGTCTTGGTAAGCCGCCACTCGCTCCCGAAGAACAGTTGTTCTATCCTTTGCAGCAACGCATCATGCAAGGGGAAGGTAATGTGGGTCTTGTAGACGCGCGTCCCCTGCTGCTGCCTGAAACGATAAAAGAAGGCCTGGCCGGGATCATCATTCGGCCGCCGCGTGGCGATTTCCGCCACCGCCTTGCCCGGCGGTGTGGCGGACCGCACCAGGCGAAAAAAATGGCCGCTCTCTCCGCCATCGAAATAGAGGCGCGCGAATGCCCAATGCTCGAACAGCCAACGGGCCACCAGCGCCCGTTCCGGCCCGGCCCCATTCAGCCAGCTTTCCCAGCGCGAGATCTGCTGATTCTCGCCGGCAGTCGGAACCGCACTCGACGATTCGGCAGCTGCCCCTTGATTGAGCCAGGCTTGGATCAGCGCCAGCTCATCCTGCGGCAGACCGGGTAGAGCAAACGGCATCCCGAGCTGCGGATGCTGCTCGGCGAACGCCTTGGCCTCGGCAGGTGCGGCGCAAGTGTTATGCCGCCGGATGCCGACCTCGAGGCCATCCGGCAGGGACTGGCCGGGCGCCAGGGGATGCGCCTGCTTGAGCTGCAGGAGGCGCATGAGCAGGGCGGGATCGCCATCCTGTCCCTCGGTTACCGGAAAGAAACCCAGCTCGCGCCATGCGGCTGTACTGCCGGCATCGATGAAGAGCCGGGTCGGCGGCGCGGGATCCAGTCGTGCTGCATCGTACACCGGCTGTTTGCTGGCGCCGCGTTTGACACCCGCTGCATGGGTCAGATCCAGCTGGCAGGGCGCATCGAAGCAGGCGTGGCAAGCCACACAGTAGCGATCGAACAGGGGCTGGATCTGCTCTTGATAGTCAACCAGCGCCTCACTGGCGGAAGCCCTTACCGTACCCAGCAAACAGGCTAAGAAGAGCCCCTGCAGCCAGGCCCGTGACCAGCACCAGACCATCCTCCTCCTGGCCCGGCAGCCTGTCGGCTGCACGGCGCTGCTTCTCGATATCTTGAGATTTATTTCCGCCATCGCGTGAACACCTGGCGTGTGCTTGAGTTCCGATTCCACATCAGGCTATACCTCGCGGGCAAAATCAATCGATCCATAGGGTCTTGGCATTGACGAATTCGCGGATGCCATGGTGTGACAGTTCCCGCCCGTAGCCCGAGGTCTTGATGCCGCCAAACGGCAGGCGTGGGTCGCTTTTCACCAACTCGTTGACGAATGCGCACCCGCACTCGAGACGCCGCGCCATGGCCAGGCCCCGCTCGCGGTCGCGGGTCCAGACACTGGCACCCAAGCCGAAGCTGCTGTCATTGGCGATTTGCAGGGCATGCGCTTCATCCTCGGCCCGCAGGATACACGCCACCGGCCCGAACAGCTCTTCTGAGTAGGCCCGCATTCCCGGAGTCACCCCGCTGATGACCGTGGGCTGGTAAAACCAGCCTCGGCCTGGGTGTGGCGCTCCACCGGTGAGCAGTTCTGCGCCCTGTTCGAGCGCATCGCGCACCTGTGCATCGAGTTCGTCACGCAGATCCTCTCGGGCCATGGGCGCCAGCCGAGTCTCCTCCTTCAGTGGGTCACCATGCCGCAGATCGGCAGCCGCCTCGGCAAATCGCTGAGCAAACTCATCCGCAACTGCCTCCACCACGATAAAGCGCTTGGCGGCGATACAACTCTGCCCGGCATTCATGAAACGCGACTGAACACCTTTGGCGACCGCCAGTTCGAGATCCGCATCCTGCAGGACCACGAACGGGTCCGAACCGCCAAGTTCCAGGACGCTCTTCTTCAGCGACCGACCTGCCTCAGCGGCCACCGCGCGTCCCGCCGGTTCACTTCCGGTCAGGGTAACCGCCCGCACCCGGTGGTCGCCGATAACCTTCTGAACCTGGTCAGAACCAATGGCAAGATGAGTAAACAGCCCCTTCGGTGCCCCGGCAGTGCGGAAGACATCCTCGATCGATGCGCTGCATTGCATGACATTCGAGGCATGCTTGAGCAACCCCACGTTACCCGCCGCAACGGTGGGCGCGGCAAAGCGAAAGACCTGCCAGAAGGGAAAATTCCACGGCATCACGGCGAGCACGGCGCCGAGGGGCTGATAGGCGATCAGACTGCGTCCGGCATCCGACTCGATCACCTCATCGGCCAGGAAGGTCTCAGCATGTTCGGCATAGTAGCGACAGACCCAGGCGCATTTCTCGACTTCGGTGCGCGCCTCCCTGAGCAGCTTGCCCATTTCCGCGGTGATCAGCCCGGCGAGTTCGTCACGCCGGCTCTCGAGTTGATCGGCGACAGCTTCCAGCAGCGCCGAGCGTTCAGAAAAACTTGACTGAGCCCAGCTACGCGCCTGACTGTCCGCCTGCTCGAGCACCTGTTCGACTTCGCGAGCAGCAAATTTCGGTGTTCGACTGATAACTTCCTGGGTGGCTGGGTTGATGGATTCAAAGACCTGGTCACTCATCTTGAACCTCTGAACATTAGCAATGGTATCGGCAATCAAGCAAATTAAGCTTCAGATGCTTAACGCCCTTAAGGTATTAAAGTCAAATTACCATGAGTGATAGTTGTATAAAGCCGGCCAATCTCCGTGGATTTATGCAGATGAATGATTCAGTGCAGCATCTGGGATATGGCAATGTCGATGGATATTTAGCTAAATCAACATCAGTGTTGCATTGTTATGGTCTGTACCTTTTTGCTATTCCCAGCAACAATTGTTACCGTCATTTTGAAGTTGACAGTTCATTTCAGTTTACCAATACAGGAGGTTTGACACATGAGCATGAAAGAGGCCTACGAGAAAAAACTACAGGCACAGCTTGATGAGTGGAAAGCGGAAATAGATAAACTCAAGGCGCAAGCGGATAACGCGGAAGCTGACATACAACTTGAGTATTATAAAAAAATTGAGGAATTACGCTCCATGCAGGAGACAGCCAACGAAAAGCTCTCCGAGTTGCAAGCAGCAGGTGATGATGCCTGGGAAGACCTGAAGGTCGGCATTGAGGGTGCATGGGACAGCCTAGGCAACGCGATGAAGTCAGCTGCTTCCAGATTTAAATAAACAGACCTTGATTCATCCCAACCACCAAGACTCAAGCTAATACGCATACTTATTTTGGTCTTATGAAAGCGTGAAATTGAATCCGTCTTGGAGTCATAGTTACATGCTTTTTCAATGGTTTTTTTTAACCCATTGCATATTATAATCTGATGCTGCGACGACTAGCCTATCTGCGGGAACAACTCGATACCAGCATCTGGCTGATCCCAATGCTTATTTGTCTGAGCGGTGCGATACTCGCCTTCTTGATGCTGTGGCTGGATCGTCAGGTCCATGCCCTCGAGTTGGGACTGCAGATGTTCGCCATGCCGGTCGACTCCGCCCGCCAGGTCTTGAGTGTGATTGCGGCATCGGTGATCAGTGTCGGCGGGGTTTCCTTCTCGGTGACCATGGTGGCATTGACTCTGACTTCCGGACAGTATGGTCCGAAGGTCCTGCGCCACTTTCTCGAAGACAACGACAGCAAGATCAGTCTCGGCCTGTTTTTCGGCACCTACGTCTACTCCCTCATCGTGCTGACCGGTTATCTGGAATCCGACCAACCCCATCTTACGGTGCTGGGTGCGCTGCTGTTCGCCTTTGTCGCCTTGCTCGGATTTATTCGTTTCATCCATCTGACGGCGACCGATCTGCAGGCGGATAAAATCATCCAGCGCATCGGCCGACAACTGTTGAGCGCCTTTGATAACCTGGTGAGTGAAGGCCAGTCCACCACACGGAGCAACGACAACCTGCCATGGCGGCGTGCCGCACGTCCATATCGACCGCATCTCATCGCCTCGTCAAAACAGGGTTACCTGCAGACGATCGACTACCCGGGCCTGGTCAACTGGTGCGTGGAAAACGACTGCACTCTGCAAGTGCGCCGCAGAGCCGGTGATTTCATTGTCGAGGGCATCTGTCTTTTCAAGGTCTTTGGTTGCCCAGCGGAACAGCTTGCGGATGCCGTGAATGAGCTTAACCGTCATGTTATCTGCGGACCGATAAGAACGCCGACGCAGGATCCGGAGTATCCCATCACCCAACTCAATCAACTGGCGGCACGTGCCCTTTCGCCGGGTATCAATGACCCGGGAACGGCCATCACCTGTATCGACTGGTTCAGCCTTTCCCTCGCGCAGATGATTGATCATGACTTGCCTGGGAGTGTGTTCCTCGACCAGGATGGAACCCCCCGGTTGCTGGCAAAGTATACCCATTTCCCTGGCATCATGAAGGCGATTTATGCACAGCTGCGGCAGTTCGCAAAGTCTGAAGTCTCCGTGACCGTCAGTCTTTTTGAATCGCTCTGTCGTCTTGCTGAATTGACGACACGCGCTGACCGATTGGCGATACTTACACTCCACGGTCGACTGCTCTGGGATGAGATCGTGAAAGAGGATCTGTCAAATTATGATGTTGCCGACTTGAAACAGCGCTACAAGAAACTTCTCGCGCTGACGCATCGATTTTCCTCATGACTCAGAGCGCTTATTCTGTATACCACCGGTTGCAATTGGTCAAGCTGATAATAATCTCTGTAAAAACATTTGGAATGGCATAGCGCAGTAATAGGGAACCACACGATTCAATCCGCGTATAACGCCGCCTGGAAAGGTCTTACATTTCATATTTCAGTAGTAGAAACGGATAAACTCACGTTTTTAATAGCAGGTTAATATATCTGTGAGATACAGGCTTATAAGAACATTCAATACTTAGGAGAGAGTGTGAGTCAAATCAAATGCCCAGACTGTGATCACGATGTTTCAAATGAAGCTCCGTCATGCATCTATTGCGGCCACCCAATCAAAGCAGTTTTCCGAAAAAGGTCTTCATTGAACAATGGATGGACCGCCGTTACAAAATCCAGGACACCTATCAATGTCTTTGCTCTGGCAATGATGGCCTGCGCCGCAATTCTGGGTGGAAGTTCAACGCAAATTGATAATGTCTGCAATTTGACTGCTTTCACTTACACCCTGCATATTTTTCTTGCGCTCTGCGGTATGTTTTTCGCAACGATTCTCTTTTCCCGAAAGGGGATATACCACCCGGAGGATTTAGCCAAAGCAAAGCAAGCTGGTTTAGATGACTTGGGCCATGATAAGCCTTTTGTTGCAGCTATTTTGATTTGCCTGATGGTTGCCGGTTACCAAGTGTTAAATAGTATGAAGCAAGATAAAATATTACAGACCGAATGTATTAATCTATCAGAGAAACCCGAGAAAATGGAGAATGAATCCAATTCAAATTAAGATTTATTCAAAAGGTACTGAAGCACTCCGAGCTAAAGGGACCGTGTTCGAATTATTATGGAGTCATCAGGGCCCGCGATTCACTGAAAAATCAGTTAGCGTGCCCCTTGGCTTAAAATAAATTCTGCTTGTTGAAATCTCTTCCAAAACTTAACATCAGTTTGGATTTTATGGTGCTCGAGGAATAATAATATGCCTGAAAAACTAACAGCTTTTAGTCTACCTTACCTGGAACTCTCACAGGACTTGCTGCAGTTATCACAGCAATTACTGGTTTCTATCTTGCGATCAAGGACGACACATCAAAAGTATCGCAAGCAACCAACCAGATCAATTCTAGTACATCAATCCAGGAGATCGGTGAGCCTGCTGTTCAGCCAACCACAAGATCATCCTCACCAAACAGTAAATGCTGCTTTTCAGCCCTCTGCCACTCATGTAGCTCCACGGCTTGAACAAACAGTGGTGGTTAAACCACCTTTTTCCCGAGACGAGCCCCTTGTTGGACTGCACGCAATTTCCTGCGGTTAACACGATTGAGAGTCTAATGAGCTGGTCTGATTATTATCACAAACAGATTTTCACTGCCAACGGCAGTAAGAGCTGCGCATTGGACCCCTGCAATCACGCGATAGATTATCGTGGCCTGGCGCATTGTAAATCACCAGAAGACACCAAGGTACGGCTGGCATGTCTCGAAACCCTGACTTTATGCCGTATTGCAGGGATTGAGTGGGAAGAGATACCACATACAACCATCATAGGTAACGAAAAATAGCGAGTTACGAGTTAAAGGGCAATGGCACTTACTTAACCATTCGGTAAGTGGCCGAGTTCAAGAATTTGTTGTCGCGCAAGCTCCGTCGGCACTTTCAGCCAAGGGTATGGTTTGGGCCGTCGCTTGCGAGCGCGTGGTTCAACGCGCCCGGGCCGGTTCCCGACCCTGACCTGGGCGATGAGTTGCAACAAGCTGTCTCGCTGCCAATCCTGCCTCCGACCTAAATGCAACAATGTCCGCTGTGTCCAAATCTGCAGGGTATGCTTAACGCTGAGGTCGCGAGGTTGGACTCCCGACTCGAGAGCGGCCTGAGCCATCAACAGACGCATCAGATTGTAGGCCAACAGATTGACCCAGAGTTCCTTCTCGACCATCTGGGGAGTGAGGCACCTGAGTACCTCCATACTAAGCGTCGCCTTGATGTTTCTGAAGTCCAGCTCAACATGCCAGCGTTGCACATACAGGTCCGACAAGTCATTTTTGCTAGTCTTTCGTGGGTCGAGCATCGTCGTCACCAGCATGCGCTTTTCTACCTTAAACTCCCGCACAGTAAGCTCGGCTGGAAATGCATCGCACTGTGTCGCGCGTCATCCAGTCCGGGCGCCCCGGCTTCGGCCAGTATACGATATGATCTCGTAGCACCGAGCCGGCGACCACGGCGAAAGTCAGTGATCCGCGAACCCTGTTGTTCCAGCAGCACATCAACCTCAGCTGCTTGCATTGTTGCGATCAGCCAGTAGCTGCAGTACAGCGCATCGGCCATCATGACATCACCCGCACAGAAGGCGCCCAGTAACTCTCGTAAAAGGCCGTGTTCGCTATGTCCCTTTCCCGAAAATGCCCCGATCGCCGAATCAATCACCGCACCGGTGGAGAAACAAATGACCCCGACCAGTCGGGCCAGCTGAAAACCCACCCCAGGTGCCTGACTGCTTGGCTGAGGATACCTTGCCTGGTTCTGCGGCGTGTCCGGCATCGAGATACCGCTACCATCAACCAGCTTTACCGTGCGACCACGCCAGCGCCAACCGGTATGGGCCTCGGCACACAACAAACTACCCGTCTCGCACGTCAGCGCCGTCACCATCTCAGTCGGCAACCGCTGGCGCGCCCGGCAGTATGCCCCGGTGCGAATGCTCTGTGGACTGAATCCCTCTACCGCGCGCTGGGCCGCCCAGCCATTGACCGCTCTTTGACAAGAGCCATCCTCCGCCAGTGCCTGCTTGATAAATATCGATAATGTGACCTTAGGCGGATACAGCCGTTCTCGGTGCTCCGGTAGAACCGTCTCAGTCAGTTCCAGAAGCAGCGGACCCGTGATTACGTTGAAAAAGTCCACCGTACTGTTCTGACGGATCCTCCGACGGATACTCTCTTGATGTCGCATTACTCTTAAGCACGGCTGGCCTCGGCGTTGGTGGAATGTATGTTTGGTCCACAAACATCCTACCAGTTCAGGTCAGCCTTCTTCGTTCTTTCAGAGAGTTATCGCGGTTTGAAGGTATTCCATTCGCTTATATAAGTGCCATTGGCTCTAGGGAAATTGATGTCCAACCTGAAAATGGCTGGTTAGAGTCAGAAACGGGCGTTTGTCTCACCGCCTTTTTCTATCCAGCCATGAATCATCTTTTTAGTGGTGAAATCAGCGGCGCAGCTGCCGTATCTGTCGACGACGATTACCCCGCCTCGCCCGTTGACCTTTCGCGTCAGATAGTCGATGCCGTATTTAACTGCATCATGCGCCTCGCCTCCAAGCATCTCCATCGCATCGGAGATGGTCTTCGCCAGGACGGTGCGCATGAAGTCTTCGCCGAAGCCGGTGGCGGATACCGCACAGGTCTCATTGTCTGCATAGACGCCTGCTCCTACGATTGGGGAGTCTCCGATGCGCCCCATACGTTTGTTGACAATGCCGCCGGTGGAGGTGGCTGCCGCCAGATTGCCCTGTATGTCACGGGCGACTGCGCCAATGGTGCCGTACTTCTGATCTTCCATGTCTGTTTCATCATCATCGTGGTCGAGCATGATGCGGTGTTGCAGGCGGGCTTTTTCCAGTTGTTCGATGCGGTCAGTGGTGAAGAAATAGTGGTCGGGGGTGAATTTCATTCCACAGTGCAGTGCGAAGTGCATCGCGCCTTCACTGATCAACATGACATGTTCACTCTCAGCCATTACCAGGCGCGCCAGTTGAATGGGGTTGGCGATGTTACTCACCGCCGCGACGGCTCCGGCGGAGAGATCCCTGCCATCCATGATGGCGGCGTCCATTTCGACTTTGCCATTTTCATTCAGCACTGAACCGCAGCCGGCATTGAACACCGGATCGTCTTCCAGCAGCGAGGCGCAGGTTTCGACTGCTTCGAGCGCGCTCCCGCCGAGGGAAAGGATATTTCTGCCATGTTCGAGAACGCTGCGGATGCTTTCCAGATAGCGTAGTGCTGTTTTGTTGTCCTTTACATTATCGAGTGCTCCTGCGCCGCCATGGACCATGAGAGAAAAAGTATCTTCCATTCGCTGCCTTTGTGAACTGCTTTGGGAGCATCAACGTTACCAGAGACGCTTGTGCAACTCTAGCTCGAGTTTTTTACGGGTAAGGACTGAACCTGCCAGCATGACCATGACCTTGCCTACCTGGATCGGACCCCAATTGACAATGATGACGCCTTCACCGCTGCTGCTGCTGTATTCCAACCCCTTTAGATTGATATCAGAAAGGGATTTATGCCAAGTCTTGAAATTGCACGCTTCCCATTCTGGTATGTCCAGTTTCAGCGCGATGGCTGTGGGGTAGGATGCGCCATTGAAGCGTGGATTACATTCGATGGCAAGATACCTCTTACCGGCCTTTTCTTCGACCACAGCAACATCAAAAGCGAAGATTTCCTTGAATTCACGTTCTGCTATCCATTCCGCCATGGGTTCAACCATGTCCCAGGGTGCGGCTCTGGCAGGATAGAGATTGCCCTGATGTGCCGGGCCATCTAGAATCTGCTCAGTCGTTAAGAGGCGTCTGTAATGCCCGTTACCCGCTTCATACTGCATATTCAGAAAACAGTCTGTATTAACTTCCTCCTGAACCTGCACCGGGGTGGAAGGATCAAATGTGTCTACCGCAAGACTGAACTCAGCCATGCTTCCACAACGGTGTATTCCCACCCCCGACACTGAAATGGCGGCCTTTAGATAACAGGGAAAGCCAAACGCTTCGATAGTCTCTTCTTCTATCTCATCGACACGCTCGAAACACAATGTTTTAGGAATAGGGACGCCAAGGCTTTCAGCCAGTTTGACGAAATTGTTTTTTGAATTGATATAGTTTACGACCCTCGACCATTCATTGTTTTGGTGTGCGAGGTTTTCCTGATCCCCAAAAAAGAAGACGGAAGGTTGATAATCCTGATTGAGACTGAATTGCTCCAGGTCGGTGTTCCAGATGACATCTGTTGCGTGCTCCAATCCTATGCGGGCATAGTGATCACAGATGTGCTTCCATTCAGTCTGCAGTGCTGGATGCAACTGGATGACATCACCAGGGTTTGTCATGCATAACGCCCGCGCTGAGTAGAGGTGATTGCCATCAACTCCCTCTGCCGTGCAGTGCATGATGTCGTGATTGTATATCCGGTGGACAGGGAAACTATCAGATGCGCCCGAGGCTGAGTTTATGACTCCACGCAGGAAGGGTTGGTTTGCTTTGACTCCCATAATGAACTCCAGATGATGGCTCAGTAAGAATTTGGTTCTTTTTACAACGCAAGAAACAAGCCATAAAGATGTTCGACAGGGAATCCAGGTATGTAGTACCGTATTCTCAATACAAACAGATATTTAAAATTTAAAAATATTTCAGTTAGATAGGGTATCTGATTTGGATTGCTGAACCTTCCGGCATGGGATAAGAAGTGGGATGCCGGAGCAGCCATGAGTTATTTTGGCGAGTCCTTTAATGGTGCGTGTGTCAGTCGACTTAAATAAAATGCATAATTATGGTGCGGTAATAAGTTTACTGCTAAACGCTTTCCCATCATCAGAAACCTTTTTTTGCTGGATCGAATTGAAGCAGCGGGGGTATCCCCTTGACTGTGTCTGGTGGTGTATATCACCTTTGAAGAATACCGGGATAGTCTTCCAGGTTGAACACGAGGCTGTGATCATTGAGTTGCTTGTTCATGTCACAGTAATCGCTCAAGGGAATAGGCTGGTGTGAGCTGTCAGGTCGAATTACTGGATGATCAGGGGATTTATGAAATCTTGCATCCATGTGTGAGCGATCAGAATAAAAATGTTCGAGATATTCGGCGGCGGGTATCTGTCGGATCATAGTGCGATAGATTTCAGGCAGCCTGTGCTGGTATGGAAAGGTTTGACTGAAATAGGTCGATATATCTGAGGGGAAAGGGAGGCGGCTATCAAAGTCGTAGATCCAGTCAGCAGCTTGTTGATGAACCTGTAAGACCACATGGTAGTCCCAGATGATGAAATGCCCCTGCTTTGCAGCTTGTTGTTTGAAAAGCATGATTGATTTATGCAGGTTGGAAAAATAGAGTACGAACATCTGATTGCCCGCTACTCCTTCATCAAACAGCTTTTTTGCAAAAAGCCAGATATTTTCTTCGCAGAAGAAAGGCGTGTAATCAGAACTCCTCTGTCGGTCAGACATTCGGGTTTCGTATACAGGAAGGATTGTAACAGGACCAGCATGTCTTCATCGCTATCTCCTCCAAGCGATTTATGCACTCAGGGAGCTGTACCATATTATCGATATTATTAAAGATCAATTGCGGAAACCATCAATACTTCCTTAGCCATTCATGAGTTTGAATAATTGCAAATCAGTAAACAGATGTGCAATCTCATATCGGCTCGCATCATCAAAAATGCTGGTTATTTACTGTTATCAACTTTTTAAGTGAACCGTTCACTGAAAAATATTGATCAGAAATCATCAAGGTTATTCACCTTAAATTAAATATTCATCTCAGAATACCTTGCATTGTTCTGGTCCACACATTCGTCCATAGCTATTCATTGCACAATAATTGGGCGATGTGGTTGTCTGTTTCAGTACATAAGGCTTACCTGTATAGAGTGCAAAAAATCATTGATAACATGAGGATAGCCCACGGTTAATTAGTTTGGCACGTTAGATGCTAATCCAGTAAATGTTTGGTTTTAGATACTGGATGCATTTCAAATGCAAATTGCGATAAAGGACGTATTCCCAGAGGCAAAACAGCAGGGTGAGGGGCAACTCGATCACCAGGACATACCTATTGTTGTGGTTGGCGCCGGACCTGTTGGTGTGCGTACAGCACAGGAGCTGAAACGACAGATTGCCGGATGTCGGATAGAACTGTTTGGAAATGAGCCTTGGGCACCTTACAACAGGGTTAAGCTGTCATCTTATCTGGCAGGTGAAATTTCACATGAAGAGATGGACAGCACCTTTGCTCTGCAGGATGACCCGAACATTTATACGCATTTCAATGAGGCGGTCACCGCAATAGATCCGGATAAAAGATCGGTAATTACGCGGTATGGCAGTGTTTTTAAATATCGTTATCTTGTTATCGCAACCGGCTCACGGCCACTCATACCCGATATTCCCGGTGTCGGTTTACAGGGTGTCTACACATTCCGGGATATGAATGATACCCACCGGCTTTTTGCGCGTAAGACACGTAGCAGGCATACCCTGGTTATTGGGGGTGGTCTATTGGGTTTGGAGAGTGCAAAAGCGATGCGGCGATTCAATACCCGGGTAACGGTGGTTGAACATAATGCTCACCTGATGTTTCGGCAGCTTGACTATTCTGGTTCGGATATCCTGCAAAAGCATATAGAATCTCTTGGGATCAAGGTGATTACCAATGAAAGCGTACGACAGCTTCTTGGTTCTTTGAGGGTGCAGGGAGTAGAGTTGCGCTCCGGGCAGACACTGCGATGCGATACAGTGATTCTAGCAACGGGTGTCTCACCCAATATTGGTTTGGCCAAGGAAGCCGGGCTGATGACAAATCGGGGAATACTGGTTAACGATAGCCTGCAGACCAGCATTCCATCGATATTTGCCGTGGGAGAATGTGTTGAGCACAGGGGAGAGGTCTATGGCCTTGTAGCTCCCGGTTATGAGCAGGCTGCGGTCGTTGCCCGTATCATAGCCGGCAAGTCTGCAATTTATAAAGGGTCATTGTCTGTGACCAGTCTGAGGGTTGTTGGTTGTCCTGTCTTCAGTATCGGCGATATTCAGAAGCGCGATCGGGAGAGTGAAATGCCGAACTTTACCAATGAGGATATAGGCGTTTATCGTAAACTGATTCTGGACAGAAATCGGCTTAACGGTGTGATTGCGCTAGGAGAGTGGCAAGATATCCCTCGTCTGCGTGAGATGATCTACAAGCGGCGCCGAATTAGTCCCTGGCAGTTATGGCGGTTTAGAAAGTCTGGTTCATTGTGGAAGGACCGCCAGAGTAATGCCTATTTTAGACCATTGATGGGTTAGTTTATTGGCTTGAAATGAAGTTGACCCAAACTAACTGGAGCTTACCAGATGCTTGAAGATACCCTGACAGTCATTCTTGCAGGTGGCCATGGATCTCGTTTGCAACCGTTGACTCATGATCGAACCAAACCCGCCGTGCCCTTTGGCGGCAAGTATCGGATTATTGATTTCACCTTGGCCAACTGCATGCACTCGGGGCTGCGCCGCGTCCTGGTGTTGACTCAGTACAAATCCCATTCGCTGCAAAAACATCTGCGTGACGGCTGGTCTCTGTTTAATCCGGAATTGGGCGAATATATCACTGCGGTCCCTCCTCAGATGAGGACTGGTGACAGTTGGTATGCCGGCACAGCTGATGCGGTTTATCAGAATCTCTATATGCTCAGACGCAGTGGCGCGGAGCAGGTGCTGATTCTTTCGGGTGATCATATCTATCGCATGGACTACGCGGCAATGCTGGCTTTCCATAAAGAACACAGTGCTGGACTGACCATTGCCTGTATGGATGTTCCGCTGGATCAGGCAAATCAGTTTGGTGTGATGTCGGTTGATGCAGGCGGGCGGATTACTCAGTTTGATGAGAAGCCCGTGAGTCCACAGCCGGTGTCTGGTGCAGATGATCTTTCCCTGGCGTCGATGGGTATCTATGTGTTCTCGCTGGATCTGTTGTTGACGGTTTTGGAGAGTGACCATAAAAACGATGCTTCAAGCCATGATTTCGGCCATGACATTATTCCAGCGCTGATCCAGCAGACGGAAGTCTACGCCTACCGCTTTGGTGGTGAGCGCGGGCGCGTCACTCCTGATCGTTACTGGCGCGATGTGGGTACGCTGGACAGTTATTATGAAGCCAATATGGATCTCTTGAATCCAGTGCCCTCGCTTGATCTCTATCAACCTGACTGGCCGATCCGCACCTATACAGCCCAGGATCCACCAGCCCGGACGGTTCCCGGTATATCAGGGAGTGAGGGAATATTTATCAACTCCATGGTGTCGGGTGGCGTGGTGATCGTCGGGGGAAGCGTGCAGCATTCAATCCTGTTTCCTCGTGTCACTATTGGCGAAGAGGCGGTGATCCACGATTCGATTTTATTCAGCGGTGTTCAGGTCGGGGAGGGGGCTCAACTGGACCGGTGTATCATCGACAAGGATGTAAGAATCCCTCCAGGTGAGCGCATCGGCTTTGATCGGGAGCGGGATGCAGCGCGTTTTACGATCTCGGAAAAGGGTATTGTCGTGGTGCCAAAGGACTATCGTTTTGAATAGATTCGATATATAGGAACGGTTTGTTGTGCAGGAAGGCCGGATGCATCCGGCCTTCCTGTGAACTTATACAGGGTCCTTGTTCAATTCATTAATTGCCACGAACCATCCGGCTGGCGGCAGGCAGTACCATAGGTCTGGTGCTGCCTGCCGCCGATTGTGGCCTGCGAGGTATACTCACGGCAGTAACGCCCATCCCTGGTTTGGAAATGATTGATGGGCGTGACGCTGTAAGTGGATCTGTCATCGGGATTGTGCCATTGGATTGATTGCCTATCCTGGGCATATTCGAAGGTCTGGCCGGTGCAATACTGGTCTACCTGGTCCATATGACGACCGATGGATTTACCAACCAACACACCGATCAAGGCTCCGGCAATTGTCGCAGCCCTGCGGCCATCGCCTCTGCCAACATTGGAACCGGCCAAGCCACCCAGCACGCCGCCCAGCACTGAACCAACCGCCTCGCGGTTGCACTTGTTGCCAACCAGATAACCTGCGACTGCGGCGCCTCCCAGCCAGGGCAGGATATTGTGGTGTCCCCGGTCCCGGTCATAATGCCTTCTATCATGGTGGTGTTTGGGTGGGGGTGGTTGATGGCCGCGTCGTCCATAGCCCGGCGCCCAGTCGGGCGGGGCCGCCAGTATCGGTTCAGAAAAAACCAATATTGAGACCAGACTAACCAAAAGCAGATGGAGCCAGCGACGTCTGTTGAATGAAGCGGAGATTCTAAACATAACAGGTTCCTTTTTTCACAGGGTTAGATGCGATAAATGAGGCGTCTAACGGTAGTGAATTTCCCGCCAGGGCAGGGAAAACATTGGCTGCAAAGCAGCGTCCACCGATTGTAAATGAACAGATTGTTCAAGATTTAAACGGCCCTGGGGGAAACGGTCATACAGCGTAATCAGCTTAGATCAGACTGCCGCGGTATTCTGATTGATCATTAATCCCCCCAGAATTTCCACCACTTTTTACCCTTGGCTTCCCCTTGGGACTCACCTTGTTGCGAGCCTTTTCCGGTTTCCTTGCCGACCTGCTTCTTCTCCAATTCCCGGTGTCTCTCCTGATTCATTTCGCCCTGGCCGCCTTGCGCCTTATTCTGCATCTGCTTCTGATGCATTTCACCTTTACCCTCCTGCTGCGTTGACTTGCCATAGGCTTGAGCCTGTTCGCCACTTGCCTGGATTTTCCCGGGCATGTCGGATTTTTCAGCAAATGCTGGGGTGGCAGTGATAAGACCCAGGATGATCATTGAGCTAACTAGTGCTTTCATGTGGTTCTCCTCGTATAAGCGCCTCTGTCAGTGAAATCACTGAGCAGATACCCGGCGCATTTTGTAATTCAGTTGGTCGATATTGTGGCAATCTTTGATGTCCCTTAGCCTGCCGACGGATGCTTTTGAGCTGCTGAGCTAATTGTCGGGCAGGGTTGCAAAACAAAACGCTTTAGAAATTAAATTCTCTCATAAAATAACTCTCGCAGAATGGTTTATCTGTCACGATATTACAAATATTTACCTGCGATTGTCGTCCTATGCCGCAGCAGAAGACATTCTCTGTCATATGACCCATCGGGATGAGGGAAATGCAGAAAGATTACAAGGGCCATCGCTGCCCGGTTCCGTCAGGAGTATGAACCGGCGGCTGACCCGAGTAGTCACGTGATGTATGGACAATTCATGAGGTGATTGGTTGCAAGGCTCGGCTGGGCATGGTTAACGACCGGATACAATCGGTCGCGACACGTCAGCCTGCACTCAGCCTGTTGGAGGTTGGACTGGGCGTTACAACTTAATCACCATGCATGAGAAATCCGCTCAGAGGCCCTGGAGGAGAATGTTGCTGGACTCGTTTCAGGTGATGTGGCGATCTGGTCGGGTATTCAATCCTGAATCTGCACCACGATACGCCCATGGGTCTCTCCGCCCAGCATCTGTTTAAAGGTTTCCGGCAGTTGGTCAAGGCGGATGGTCTGGCTGACAATCTCTTCCAGATTTCTTGGGTGTAGATCCGTGGCGAGTCTTTGCCAGAGCTCCTGTCTGATCGCATAGGGGCAGCCGGAGGAGTTGATCCCCAGCAGGCTCACGCCGCGCAGAATAAAGGGCATCACAGTCGTTTTCAGCTCATGCCCGCCAGCCAGGCCAATGGACGCGATATTACCCCAGGGTTTCACTGTACGGGTGATGCTCGCCAGCATCTCACCCCCTACGTTATCGATAGCGCCGCCCCAGCGGCCTTTTTCCAGTGCATGATGTCCCGACTTGAGAGCGTTCCGGTCTAAAACCTCTTTTGCGCCCAAATGCTCGAGAAAATCATACTGTGCCTGCTTTCCGCTGACTGCAACCACATCATATCCCTCGCCATTAAAGATGTTGATCGCAAAGCAACCCACACCACCTGTGGCTCCGGTCACCACAATAGGGCCAAGTTGAGGATGTTGACCGTTTATCTCCATCCGATGCAGCGCCAGCGCAGCAGTAAAACCGGCGGTGCCGATTGCCATGGCTTCATAAGGACTGAGCTCTTTCGGTAAAGGGATAACCCAGTCAGCCGGGACTCTCAGATACTCCGCATAGCCACCATCCTGAGTCGCGGAGAGTTCATAGCCGGTGACAATGACCAGGTCTCCTTCCTTAAAGCGTTTGTCATTACTTTTAACAACCTCACCACTGGCATCTATGCCGCCGGTCAATGGGAAATGGTGAAGGATCTGTCCCTTGCCGGTACCAGCTAAAGCATCTTTATAGTTAACACTGGAAAATCGCACCTGAATCAGGACTTCACCAGCCTCAGGTTCTTGAATTTCAAGGTCTTCAATAGCGGCGAAATGTTGCCCTTTTTGTTGGTCAATGCGAAAGGCCTTGTAGTGGTTCATGTAGCTGCTGCTCCTTATTTACTTAAGACAGGTATTTTGCCGATTTTCACCCGCCATTCGGCAGGACCGGTCAAATGGACAGATTGGCCCCGGCTGTCCACCGCCACGGTAACCGGGAAGTCTACCACTTCGAATTCGCGTATTGCCTCCATTCCGAGATCCTCGAAGGCGATTATACGTGAACTGCGGATCGCCTTGGAGACCAGGTAGGCGGCGCCGCCTACCGCCATCAGATAGGCTGCTTTGTGCCGCCGGATGGATTCTATGGCTATGGGACCGCGCTCTGACTTGCCGATCATGCCGAACAGTCCAACCTCATCACCCAGCATCATATCGGTGTACTTGTCCATGCGGCTCGCAGTGGTCGGTCCGGCAGGCCCCACCACCTCATTTCGTACTGGATCGACCGGGCCCACGTAGTAGATGAAGCGGCCCTTGAAATCTATTCCCTCCGGCAATGGTTTTCCCTCTTTCAGAAGATCTGCGATGCGTTTGTGGGCAGCGTCACGGCCGGTGAGTAATTTACCGGAGAGCAGGATCAGTTCACCGGGTTGCCAGGCAGCTATTTCAGCTTTGCTCAGCGTATCTAAATCAATCCGTCGGGCGTCAGGAGCGGCCTGCCAGGTGACAGGCGGCCAATCTTCCACTGCCGGTGGAGAGAATATCGCCGGTCCACTGCCATCCAGACTGAATTCTATGTGACGGGTTGCCGCACAGTTGGGAATCATTCCTACGGGGAGGGAGGTGGCGTGGGTGGGAAAATCGCTGATCTTGACATCGAGCACCGTAGTCAGGCCTCCAAGTCCTTGTGCGCCTATGCCCAGCGCGTTGACCTTGTCGAAGATCTCCAGGCGTAATTCTTCCTTGCGGTTCTGTGGGCCGCGCGACTGTAGTTCGTGGATATTGACCGGCTCCATCAATGACTCTTTCGCCAATAGCATGGCTTTCTCTGCCGTACCACCCACGCCTATGCCCAGCATGCCTGGCGGACACCAGCCGGCGCCCATCAGCGGTACCTGCTCCAAAACCCAGTGAGTAAGAGAGCCGGACGGGTTGAGGACCGTGAAACGGGATTTATTCTCCGAACCACCACCCTTGGCGGCAATCTTAATCTCGATCTGATCGCCTTTTACCAGTTCCATGTGAATGATCGCAGGGGTGTTATCCTTGGTGTTGCTGCGCGCACCTAGCGGGTCATTCACCATCGAAAAACGTAAGATGTTGCCCGGGTTGCGGTAGGCCTGGCGAACACCCTCGTTGACCATCTCGGTAACGCTGAGCTGTGCATCCCATTGCACGCTCATCCCTATTTTGAGGAACACCACGACCATTCCCGTATCCTGGCATATCGGGCGCTGTCCTTCAGCGCACATCCTGGAATTGACTAGAATCTGCGCAATTGCATCCTTTGCCGCAGGATTCTGCTCTTTTTCCCATGCCTCTCCCATGGCCTTTAAAAAATCGGCGGGATGATAGTAGGAGATGAATTGCAGAGCGTCTGCAATACTCTGGACAAAATCGTCTTGTTTGATAAGAGTCATAAGGGTTGTAGGTTTATTCTTTAACTATATATACCATCTGTGTCGGAGGAGAGATACGGACGCTTATGACTCGATCCGGACTTTCAGCATAATCCCCGAGCGGTCGGATTTCCTTTGGCGAAATACAGCGGCCTATTGAAATCAGGTCCGGACAGGGTGCCGGTAAAATCCAGTACGTCTTTCAACTATTTTATTCCGCCAGGTGAATCTGATTACACTTCCAGCAGTAGACGCGTCGGGTCCTCCAGATGTTCTTTGATACTCACCAGGAACTGCACCGCATCGCGGCCATCGATAATACGGTGGTCGTATGACAGTGCCAGGTACATCATGGGCCGAATCACAATCTCACCATTCTCGACGACAGGTCTTTGTTGAATGGCATGCATGCCGAGAATTGCGCTTTGTGGCGGATTGAGTATAGGCGTAGAGAGCATTGAACCAAATACTCCCCCATTGGTAATGGAAAAGGTTCCGCCAGTCAGCTCTTCGTAGCTTAAGGTTCCTTCTTTCGCTTTGGTTCCGAATGATTGAATTGCTTTCTCTATCTGGGAGAAGTTGAGTTGATCGGCATCGCGTAAGACAGGGACCACCAGTCCTCTGGGTGATGAGACTGCGATGCCAATGTCGAAATAGCCATGATAGACAATATCATCACCATCGGCAGCGGCATTGATAATGGGAAATTGCTTTAACGCCTCTACTGATGCCTTGACGAAGAAGGACATGAATCCAAGTTTCACTGCATGCTGTTTTTCGAAGCTGTCACGATATTTTGCCCGCATGTCCGATACAGCTTTGAGGTTGACTTCATTGAAAGTGGTAAGAATTGCGGCTGTATGTTGAGCTTCCACCAGACGCTCCGCAATCTTTTTCCGCAGGCGGGTCATGGGAACGCGTTCTTCGGTCCGATTGCCGGCCGAGGGGGCTGCCTTTACGGCAGTTGTTGCCTGTACTGGCTCAGAAGAAGGAGTGGCTGCGGCTGGATAGGTTTTGAGGAAGGCCTCCACATCTGATTTGAGGATTCTGCCGTGCTTACCCGAGCCTTTGATCTGCGTCGGGTCCAATCCGTTTTCCTTGATAATGGTTCTTACCGAAGGAGAGAGGGAAGGCTCTTCAGATGGGGTTTTAGTCGTTGGCTGATGCTTTTTCTCCGAGCTTGAGGAGGCTGTATCAATCACCGCCAGGATGTCATCGGACTGGACGGTGTCTCCATCATTGAAACGGACTTCTTTGAGGATGCCGGCTTCTGGTGCTGGAACTTCTAGCACGACCTTGTCTGTCTCCAGATCGACTATTGTTTCATCTCGCCTGACACTTTCTCCCGGTTTTTTGTGCCAGTTCAGGACGGTGGCATCGGATACCGACTCCGGTAAGGGAGGTACACGCAGCTCGATACTCATAGACTTAACAGACTCCTGGGATTCATGCGAGGGTTGATATGACCGGTGAGTGCTTCATCGATCAGGGTTTCCTGCTGTCGCAGGTGCACCGGACGATAGCCAACAGCGGGTGCTGCTGCAGTAGAACGCCCAACATAATTGAGTTGCCTGCCGCCTGCCAGTAAATCATGGAAATGGTGTTTGATTTGGTCCCAGGCTCCTTGATTTTGCGGCTCTTCCTGACACCAAATGTACTCTTCAACGTTTGGGTAGTGACCTATGATGCTGTGAAAATCATCTTTTGGAAATGGATAGAGCTGTTCAAGGCGAATGATAGCGGTATCAGTCAATCCTCTTGAGCGCCGTGTCTCGAGGAGTTCGTAATAGACCTTACCCGAGCAAATGATCAACCTTTGCACAAGATTCGGATCAATACTGTCGATCTCGTCGATAATAGTTTGAAATCCACCTTCCAGGAAATTCTGTTTAGGAGAAGTCGCCAAGCGATGACGCAACAGACTTTTGGGTGTCATAACAACCAGAGGTTTCCGTAACGGCCGCAACATCTGGCGGCGTAACAGATGAAATATCTGTGCCGGGGTTGTGGGAGAGCAGACTTGAATGTTGTGATTGGCGCAGAGTCTCAGAAAACGCTCCAGACGGGCGGATGAGTGTTCGGCGCCCTGGCCTTCGTAGCCATGTGGCAGCAACATGACCAGTCCACACAACAACCCCCATTTTTCACCACCGGAAGTGATGAACTGGTCTATGACCACTTGGGCGCCGTTTGCGAAGTCGCCAAATTGGGCTTCCCATAAGGTCAGTGCGTTGGGTTCTGCGGTGGCGTAGCCATATTCGTAACCCAGCACCGCCTCTTCGGATAGCAGGGAATCGATCACCACAAAATCGGCCTGCCCCTCTTTTAGGTTTTGCAAAGGAACAAATGTCTTGCCATTGAGCTGATTGTGCAAGACTGCGTGGCGATGGAAGAATGTGCCGCGCCCTGCATCCTGGCCGGAGAGTCTGACCGGAAAGCCATCTACCACCAACGAGGCATAAGCGAGGGTTTCGGCGAAACCCCAGTCGATCAGTTGATCGCCACTGGCCATGCGTCCCCGCTCGGTCCAGATCTTTTCCACCCTGGGATGGAACTCGAAGTCACCAGTTGGTCGCTGCAACATGCAATGTGAGAGGTTGTCAAATGTTTCCCGGCTGAGGCTGGTATCTGTTGGCAGGTTCCACTCAACGCCCTTAAAACGTCGCCAGTCTACAGCGTAGGGGTGTTTCAAGGCGCAGATCACAGGACGTGATACAACCTGTCCTTCATCCAGAGAGTCTCGGTAGTTCTCCACCATTGACTGTGCCATCTCTGGTGAGATGATGGATTCGGAAATCAGTTTTTCCGCATAGAGCGTGCGCACGGTTGGATGGCTGCGGATCTTTTTGTACATCTGTGGCTGAGTGACAGCGGGTTCATCGGCTTCGTTGTGTCCATGGCGTCGATAACAGATCATGTCGATCACGACATCCTTACGAAACTGCATGCGATAGTCCAAAGCTATGCGGGTGATGAAGAGCACTGCTTCAGGATCATCCCCGTTCACGTGAAAGATTGGAATCTGGACCATCTTGGCTACATCAGTGCAATAGTATGTGGAACGGGTATCCAACGGGTTACTGGTGGTAAAGCCGATCTGATTGTTGGTGATGATATGTACTGTACCCCCAGTTGAATATCCCCGCGTCTGGGAGAGGTTGAGGGTCTCCATGACAACACCTTGTCCGGCAAATGCGGAATCCCCATGGATAAGAATCGGTAGCACCTGCTTGCCGTCCGTGTCATTGCGACGACGTTGCCGGGCGCGTACTGATCCTTCGATAACTGGATTGATGATTTCCAGATGTGATGGATTGAAACCCAGGGCGATATGCACGATTCCACCAGGAGTATCGATATCAGTAGAAAACCCCATGTGGTATTTCACATCCCCAGAGAGCCTCTCAGGATTGGTTTCCACTTTGCCTTCGAATTCATCGAAGATTCCCTGAGGGGGTTTCCCGAGGATATTGGTCAAAACATTCAGCCGGCCCCGGTGAGCCATGCCAATGACCACTTCGTCGATGTTGTTTTCTCCCCCATATTGAATCAGCTCGTCAAGTAGAGGGATCAAACTTTCACCGCCTTCCAATGAAAAGCGTTTCTGGCCTACATAGCGGGAGTGGAGATATCTTTCCAGGCCTTCAGCGGCAGTTAATAGCGTCAACAGCCACAGCTTTTTATCAATTGGTAGATCAGCGATTCCGGTCTCACGTTCGATCCGCTGCTGGATCCAGCGTTTTTCGACAGTATCCGTGATGTGAAGATATTCACTGCCGATGTTGCCACAGTAAGCCTGTTCCAGGCGTTCCAAAATCTGCTTGAGAGGCAGACGCTCAGGTGCCGAGAGTGATCCAGTATTGAAAACGGTTTTTTGATCAACCTGCTCAAGCTTATGAAATGCTAGATCCAGATCTGGTATATAAACCTTCTTCCTGAGTTGTAATGGGTCAAGATTGGCTTTCTGGTGGCCTCGAAAACGGTAACCATTGATCAGCTGTAAAACGGCAACCTGTTGTTCCGCTGAGACCGGTGAAAAGTGTGTTGAGAATGCGGTCAGTGGTGTAGTTCTATCCCTTGAAAGCTGATGGAATTTTTTGACCACTGGAGTGTGAGGCTTGTCTTGGCCTTTATCACCAGGCAGTTGATCAAAATGGGTGCGCCACTCCACGGGTATTTTTTCTGGGTCTTGTAAATATTGCTCGAAGAGCGCATCCAGAAAAGCGGCGTTTCCGCTAGCGAAAGCGGAGGAGGATTTCAGGAGATCGAGTTGAGCACTCATGGTCTCAAAGCTAAATGCTATGTAGTGTTGAAATGATGGCTTTTGTTTCTATTGTTATACGATGTTAGCACAGGGATGGGAATAAGGTTTTTTCCTGCCTGTAATGACTATAATCCAAGGACTGTCTTTTACCAGGTAAAGCAACTAACAGGTATTAGAATTTGACTGACCGCAACAGGAATACATTGCACGTCAACCTTAACCCTATTGCACTGGAGGCTGATATTGCCTATTTCAGTGCGCGTCTGGAATTGGTGGGTCCTCCTGCGACCTATTATCAGCTCGCTCAAGTGAAGGTCTATGGCGTAATGGCGAATGCTCTGGAGGAGACGCTGAAATGTATCAGGAGGGGCGAAGAAAAGCCGTAATGGGCAAATTACTCAGTGTTGCATGATTTGGTCGTCTGGGGGTCAGCTCCAGACGACCAGTGATTGGGGCGATTGCTCAAAAAAGAGCCACGCAAAGTTCCGAGGTATACCCAGATTGATCCTTGTTTTGTTTCTGCAAACCCGCTCGCAGTGAAGTAGGTTCGATACTAAGGTGATCAGCCGAAGCTTTTTACTGCGTCGTATTCACACTCTTCAGCCACATTGACAGCCCATGCGTCGTGCTTATGAGATATACACGAAGTGCGTTTATGGCCCATGTTGTGAAAACGACAGTTTTCCGGTTGCCAATCACAAGCGACACCATGAATTAATTCGTGTGGGCAACCATCACAACTCTTTAGACTTTTCTTTTCCATCTTCTTCACCAAAAAGGTATTTTTTAATTTAACGACTACTTATTACATTATCGTTAATAAGTGAAAAAAGTTAAGGTGTTTTGTTACTTTTTTTTCATAAAATTGTAATCTGTTCAAGATTTTGAACCAGAAGTAAGGTATTAGGCTGGTTATATAGTATGAAATTGAGAGGTGGCGCGTTTTTAGTGTCTGGTTTTTACCACAAGCCTAGTCGCCTTCGCTGTGCCTCGCGCTGAGCATTTCGGTATTGAAGCAGGAGTTCAGGTGGCAATTTTTTCTCTGAATGAACTCGGGCCATACCCGCTTCGAGCATGCGCAGGTTGATATCCGATCCACCATGGAAAACCTGACCGAGGATATCGCCAGTGGGTGTTATGGTCTGGTAGACAACGCTGACAAATTTTCCTGCAAGCAGCATATGCAGGTGTCGCCGGCTAATTCTCTCCATGGATGTCCCTGGAGACGTAGGGGTAATGCCTATCAACTGCACTCTCCTTTGTCTGCCGGAAGTAAGTGAGAGTGAAATCTGGTTGCTGGTTTCCACAGCCAATACTTGGCCTGTCAGGGTGGCCGCCCAGTTTGCCCTGAAATTGAAGAGGCAAAGCATTACAAGCAAGCCGATGACATACCCTTTTAACTTTGTGGGGTTTGTATTTCGTCTGGTCACCTGGCTTGATCCACGTTTGCGGGATGAATGGTGCCCTCGAGAGGATTCGAACCTCTGACCTACCGCTTAGGAGGCGATTGCTCTATCCTACTGAGCTACGAGGGCAAGGGCCGTGGATTATATCAAGAGCCTGCCAATAGGCCTACATCGGCTATCCGGTATTTTCTATAGCGATTGGTATTGGAGACATCCTCAAGGCGTCGGTTGTTCTCGAAAAAAGATTTTCTGATATGCAGCATCAGTTTGAAGTGATCATGAAGGTCGCCGTGCTAGCTTGTCATTCTGATTGATGGTCACATCAAATAGGGCGTCAGCCAAGTCGTCCTCTTCCATCCGCCTATATACACTCGCTATCTGTCGTTGATCTGTGGTGTGGTACTCAATTTTGTGTAGCCGGCAGCTCGTAAACAGTGTTATGTGCAGGACGAATAAGCTGAGGAGCCGATCTGTTTCACCGCCGAAGGCAAAGGTACGAGTGGTCGCAGCAATGGCAGAGATTACGGCAACAGTTATTAACCTGGCTGTCAGAGTGGATGAGCAGGACCATGGTTTGATACTGATGGCTGATCAGACACTTCAGTTCGTGCGATGGTGTAAAGGCAGCGGGATCCTAGGGTTGTACTGATTCTTAATTTGATTGGCCTGCAGAAAAGGCATACATTGACACAGGGAGTCGGCCGGACAGTCGCTGTTTCATTTACATGAAGCGGAGGAAAGTCCGGGCTCCATAGGGCAGGGTGCCAGGTAACGCCTGGGGGGCGAGAGCCTACGGAAAGTGCCGCAGAAAATATACCGCCTAAGTATCCATACGGATACCGGTAAGGGTGAAATGGTGCGGTAAGAGCGCACCGCGCTTCTGGCAACAGAGGTGGCAGGGTAAACCCCACCCGGAGCAAGACCAAATAGAGGAATAGTTACTCTCTGGGGTAACAAGTGCGGCCCGCACTATTCCTGGGTAGGTTGCTTGAGGTATGCGGCGACGTATATCCCAGATGAATGACTGTCCATGACAGAACCCGGCTTACAGGCCGGCTCCCTCTTTTATTTCCTATTATTCCCTGTCTTAGTTACGCCCTATTCTTAATAAATAACTTTAGGTATAAAAGTTATTCCTCTGTATTTAAGGGCTTTGCCTAGCCCGTTCAACAGCCGCAACTTCCCTTTGTAACTTACTGAGCCTTAAAGATTTTTTCTGATTGTTTCCTTGACAAAGTGGGGAATTGACTCCTAATATGGAGAAAAGTGGAGAAAAGTGGATTTAAAGGGAAAATCATTCTAAGGGGGTAATGGGGCTTGTTTCGTGGGATTTCCACACTCAATTTGGATGCTAAAGGCCGTTTCGCGATACCAACCAAGTACCGCGAACAGCTGGTGGAGTCCTGTGCCTCACAATTGGTGATTACAGTTGACAAGGATCGTTGCCTGCTGATCTATCCGGTGCCGGTCTGGATTGAAATGGAGAACAAACTCAAGGCGCTTCCCTCGTTCAATAAGGCGACTCGTATTCTACAGCGTTTGTACATCGGACACGCACATGAAGTGGAGATGGATAGCCAGGGCCGGGTATTGCTGCCGCCTACGTTGAGAAGTTTTGCCGGGTTGGAAAAGAGGGTTGCGCTGGTTGGACAGGGTGAGCGTTTTGAGCTCTGGAATGAAGATGTTTGGGATAAACAACGGGATGACTGGCTGGAAAATGTGGATCTTGATGATCTGGATTTGCCACCTGAATTAGCGTCTCTATCGATCTGATGGATGATGAGAAGAATAGTCACCGACCGGTCCTTCTGGAGCAGTCGGTAGAGGCATTACGAGTCAAGCCGGCAGGTGTTTATCTGGATGGTACGTTCGGGCGGGGTGGTCACAGTCGTTTGATTCTGGAAAGGCTGAATGAGCATGGACGGCTCATCGCCATCGATAAAGATCCACAAGCAGTCGCATTTGCAATTACAAGATTTGCTGGGGATGCGCGATTCAAGATCGTGCGGGAGAGCTTTGAAATGCTGGCAGAAGTGGCTGAGCAGGAAGGAGTCATGGGTCGGGTCGATGGGATTCTCCTCGATCTTGGGGTCTCTTCTCCACAGCTTGATCAGGCGCAGCGTGGTTTCAGTTTTCAACAGGATGGTCCCCTGGATATGCGCATGGATCCGGATGCCGGGTATTCAGCCGCTGAATGGCTGGCGCGAGCCAAAGCGGATGAGATTGCCGATGTATTCAAGCGTTTTGGTGAAGAGCGCCATGCCAGGCGCATTGCCAGGGCGATAGTGGATGCAAGGCAAGAACGACCCATCCTAACAACCAGAGGATTGGCGGAGATAATTGTGCGAGCCAATCCATCCTGGGAAAAGGATAAACATCCGGCGACACGTTGTTTTCAGGCAATACGAATTTTTATCAACCGGGAACTGGACGGACTCAAACATTGTCTCGAGCAGACACCGGAAGTGCTGGGTGCCGGTGGGCGTCTGGTGGTGATCAGCTTTCACTCCTTGGAAGATCGTCTGGTGAAACGCTTCATGCGGGACCAGGCGAAAGGGGACAGATTCCCGCCGGGGGTGCCGGTGACCCAGAGCGAGTTAAAACCACAGTTCCGGCTGGTGGGTAAGGCGATTCGTGCGGATGAACAGGAACTGGCTGTTAATCCTCGTGCGCGCAGCGCTGTATTAAGGGTTGCGGAGCGCTTGGTATGAATCGCACACAGCTTGGTTTACTGGGATTGCTTGTATTGGCGGTAGTCGCCTCCGGAATCGGAGTGGTGTACGCCAAGTACTTGAGCCGTAAGCATTTTGTTGCATTGCAGGAACTGCAGTCGGAACGGGAGCAGATTTCTGTTGAGTGGGGGCGTCTTCAATTGGAAGAAAGTACCTTGGCTACCCATTCGAAAGTTGAAAACACAGCACGCGGCAGACTTGGAATGCATCTGCCCCAAATTAATGAAGTAGTGGTGATCAGGCGCTGATTATGGCGAGGAAAAAACCTAGACAGCAACAAGTGGAAGGGAAAAAGGTGCCGAGCTATCGCGCGCGGCGCTTTTTTGTGCTTGCGCTGCTCGCTGTTGCCTTCAGTTCACTGATTTGGCGCTCCGTTGATCGCCAGGTGTTTGAGACTGCTTTCCTGCAGGAGCAGGGAGAGATGCGCTATCTCCGCACCATGAAGGTCAGCGCCGGCCGGGGCATGATTACGGATCGAAATGGTGAGCCGCTGGCGATCAGCACGCCAGTGAAAACCGTAACGGCCAATCCCCGTGAATTGTCCTCCGACAGTGAAACCGTAGGCGCACTGTCTGCGGCGCTGGATCTGAATCCGGACCGCTTACAGAATCTACTCGCCAGTGACAAGGGGTTTGTCTATCTCAAGCGGCGCATCAATCCGGATATGGCGGATCAGGTCAAGGCCCTGGGACTGGGTGGTATAGCGTTGCATACAGAATTTCGGCGTTTCTATCCCAGTGGCGAGGTGATGGCCCATATCGTGGGCTTTACTAATATCGACGATCAGGGCCAGGAGGGCCTTGAGCTGACCTATGACGATTGGCTGAGTGGTACAACTGGCGCAAAACAGGTAATCAAAGACGGCCGGGGCAGAGTGGTAGAAGATGTCGAAAACATCAGCAGTCCGCAACCGGGCAATAACCTGGTTTTGAGTATTGACCGCAGGTTGCAGTTTCTTGCTTATCGCGAGCTAAAAGCGGCCGTCACCAAGCACCGCGCCAGTTCCGGCTCAGCGGTGATCCTGGATGCAAAAACCGGCGAGATCCTGGCAATGGTCAACCGTCCATCCTATAACCCGAATGGCAAGCGCAGTAATCAGCAGGGCCGTTTGCGCAACCGGGCGGTGACAGACGTCTTTGAACCAGGTTCTACAGTCAAGCCATTTACGGTTGCGGCTGCCATGGAGCAGGGCAGGTTCAAGCCAAATACGCCGATCGATGTGAATCCCGGACAAATGCGGGTGGGACGTTATCTGGTGCGCGACCATCGCAACTACGGCATGATCGATGTGGCCACCGTCTTGAAGAAATCAAGTAATGTGGGGGCCAGCAAGATCGCACTGTCGATGGAGCCCGAGATCCTCTGGAGCTTCTACTCGAGTGTTGGATTCGGGATGCCCACTGAGAGCCATTACCCCGGTGAATCGAGTGGCCGCCTGCCTCATTTCTCAGACTGGTCATCCTTCGAACAGGCGACCCTCTCTTTTGGATACGGGTTATCCGTGACGCCACTGCAGCTGGCCCGGTCTTATGCGGCACTGGCGAATGATGGTGTGTTAATGCCTACCTCATTAATAAAGCTTGAAGAGATGCCTCAGGGACAACGGGTCATGCGCAGGAATACCGCAAGAGCGGTGGTGGAGATGCTGGAGTCTGTAGTGGGTGATGATGGGACTGCACCCTTGGCGGCTATCCCAGGTTATCGGGTCGCAGGTAAGACCGGCACCGCCAAGAAATCGGTGGCTGGCGGCTATGCGGAGGATAAATATCTTTCGATCTTTGTCGGCATGGCGCCGGCCAGTGATCCCAGGCTGGTCATGGCCGTGCTGATCAATGAGCCGGGAGGTGAAGATTTTTACGGTGGTAAGGTTGCCGCACCGGTGTTCTCTAAGGTGATCGGCGATGCCCTGCGTATTCTGAACATCGCTCCCGATCAACAGCTGACACAAAAGCCGCTCCTGGCTGTCGCCGGAGGGGATAGATGATGGCGGCTGTGCTCCGGCATGACTCTGTGGTGTTATCAACCCTGCTGGAAGGGATTGTTGAGGTGCCTGCTGGAGAAGACAGGGTAATTGACGCTCTCACCATGGATAGCCGGGTTGTAGTGCCGGGTGGACTATTCCTTGCCTGTCGTGGAGTGTCGCAACACGGAATCGATTTTGTGCAACAGGCTTTGCAGCAGGGCGCTAAAGCCATCGTCTGGGAGCCCGATGCAGTTGCCACTGATGAAAAAGCGCGGTCTTTGGCTGGAAAGCTCAAAATTCCCCTGCTTCCAGTTCCGCGGCTATCCGAGCAGGTGAGCCTGATTGCCGCCAGATTTTTTAATTTCCCCAGTCAGCATCTGTTTATGGTGGGGATTACCGGCACCAATGGTAAAACGAGTGTCAGTCATCTGTTGGCGCAGGCGCTGCAGCCCGTAACCTCCTGCGCCATTATCGGCACCCTTGGCGTGGGCTATCTGGAGAGTCTGAGTGCGACCGGTTACACCACGCCGGATGCGGTTACCCTGCAGCAACTACTCTCTAACCTGAAGGAGGCCGGCACCCAGGCTGTGGCGATGGAGGTCTCCTCCCATGCGCTGGATCAGCATCGTGCAGCGGCAGTCCATTTCGATACCGCCATCTTCACCAATATCAGCCGCGACCATTTCGATTATCACGGCAGCATGGAGAATTATGCGGCAGCCAAGCAGCGTCTGTTTCGTATGCCTGACCTGCGTAGTGCGATCATCAATCTGGATGACTCACTGGGCAGATCGCTGTCGACAACCTTGTCGAGCGAAGTCGAGGCGCTGTTTTATACCTTGGATCCCGAGAGGGAGATACCGCCACATGCTGCCGGTTGGGTGAGGGCGGAATCGGTCGAGCCGACTGCCCGTGGTTTGAAAATCGCCATCGCCAGTCACCTGGGGAATGGCTCATTTCACAGCAGCCTGCTGGGCCGGTTCAATGCTGCGAATCTACTGGCGGTATGCATGGTTTTACTGGATCAGGGCTGGTCACTGGCCGACGCGCTGCAAAAGCTTGCTACATTGAAAACCGTTGAGGGCAGGATGGAATCCTACGGCGGTGGCGATCTGCCTGCGGTGGTTATCGATTATGCCCACACGCCGGACGCATTGGAAAAGGCTTTGTCGGCACTGCACAGCCATTGTGAGAATCAGCTTTGGGTTGTGTTCGGCTGTGGTGGTGACCGGGACAGGGGCAAGCGGCCACTGATGGGTGAAATAGCCGCAAACCTGGCTGACAGGGTGATTCTCACCGATGATAATCCGCGCAGCGAACCGGGCGATCAAATCATCAACGAAATACTTGCTGGTATGGAAAATCGACATCAGATCGTGGTGGAGCGTGACAGGTCCGCTGCTATCCGGCGGGCGATCAATTCCGCAAAGCCTGGAGATCTGGTATTGGTGGCAGGCAAAGGACACGAGGATTATCAGCTGGTTGCAGGTAAGAAACTGCATTTCAGCGATCAGGAACAGGTGCTGTCTGCACTCGCGGGCAGGGCGGGAGAGACTGGATGACAGCGATGACTCTCTCAGCAGCGGCAAAAATACTCGATGCCCCATTGCAGGGTGTGGACAGGGTCTTCACTTCGGTGAGCACAGACACCCGAAGCCTGCAATCGAATGCATTGTTTATCGCCTTGCAAGGGCCTCATTTCGACGGCCATAAATTCATCACGGCTGCTCAGGAGAAGGGTGCGGCCGGCGCAGTATTAAGCGTTCAGCAGGCGACCACACTGCCGACGATTCTGGTGCCAGACACCAGAAAGTCGCTGGGTCAGCTGGCGGCTGGCTGGCGGAAACAACAACCGGTACCGCTGGTGGCGGTGACCGGCAGCAACGGCAAGACCACAGTCAAGGAGATGATCGCCGCCATTCTGGGTCAGAAATCCAGAGTGCTGGCTACCGAGGGGAATCTGAATAACGATATCGGTATGCCCCTGACATTATTGAAACTGCAGGACGAGCAGTTTGCGGTGTTGGAAATGGGCGCCAACCACCCGCATGAGATCGCCTATCTGAGCGGTATTGCACAACCTGATGTGGCGGTTATCACGAACGCCGGCGCGGCGCATCTGGAAGGGTTTGGCGACCTGGATGGAGTGGCCAGAGCCAAAGGGGAGATTCTCTCCGGACTGGCCGCCAAGGGTATCGCGGTATTGAATGCAGACGATCCACGCCTGCCTGTCTGGCAGGAGCTGGCGGCAGGTAAATTCATCCTGACATTCGGTTTCAGCCCGGTCGCCGACATCAGGGCCGACCCTGCCGCAGTTACTACCCACTGGACTGCTGCTGGCTTCCATACTCAGTTTAATGTGCAAAGCAGCGCACCGGAGTTTCCGGTAACCCTCGCCCTGGCTGGAAAACACAATCTGTTGAATGTCCTCGCGGCCGTCGCCGCCTGTCAGGCATTGGGGATAGGGACTGCTGATATCCAGCAAGGATTGGCGACGCTCAAGCCTGTCAGCGGCAGATTGCAGACCCGAATTGCCGTCTCGGGATTGCGCGTGATCGATGACAGCTACAATGCCAATCCAGACTCCATGGCTGCAGCCATTGATGTGCTGAAGAGCGCTCCAGGGAGACGTTTTCTGGTGATGGGGGATTTGGCGGAACTGGGGAAGGAAGCTGCTGCTCTTCATTCCAGCGTGGGGAAAAACGCAAAGGCGGCGGGCATAGATGCGCTTTGGGGCAATGGAAACATGAGTCGATATGCGGCCGATGGCTTCGGCAGGGGTGGCCGCTTTTTCGCAGATAGAGAAGTACTGATAGCAGCCTTGAAGAAAACGCTTACAGCAGCAGACACCGTGCTGGTAAAAGGCTCACGCAGTGCGGGCATGGAGCGGGTTGTGAGTTCCCTGTTGCAAGCGGGGGAGGATTAACATGCTGCTCTATCTAACCGCATGGCTGGCGGAATATAACAGCGCATTTAATGTATTTCAGTACCTGACACTGCGCACCATTCTCGGTGTGTTGACCGCGCTGCTTATATCGCTGCTGGTCGGGCCGATGATGATCCGCCGTTTGAGTTTTCATCAGATTGGTCAGACGGTGCGGAATGATGGGCCGGCGAGTCATTTCTCAAAAGCCGGCACCCCGACCATGGGTGGGGCGTTGATTCTGGTGGCTATCTCGATCGCCACACTGCTCTGGTCCGACCTGTCCAATCACTATGTCTGGATCGTGCTGATTGTAACCCTGGCCTTTGGCGTGATCGGCATGGTGGATGATTATAAAAAACTTGTGCTGAATGATCCGAAGGGTCTGGTGGCGCGCTGGAAATATTTCTGGCAGTCGATTGCCGGCTTAGGCGCAGCGCTGGTGTTCTATCTTGGGGCGACTTCACCGGTCGAGACCGCCCTGCTGATACCTTATTTAAAGGATGTCTCCATTGACTGGGGGCCGGTGTTCATTCTGTTCAGCTACCTGGTGATTGTCGGCGCATCGAACGCGGTGAATCTGACGGATGGACTCGATGGTTTGGCGATCTTACCCTCCGTAATGGTCGGCGGTGCACTGGGTGTCATCGCCTATCTTTCGGGACATGCGGATTTTGCCGTCTATCTGAAGATTCCCTATCTGCCGGGGGTGGGTGAATTGATCATATTCTGCAGCGCACTGGTCGGGGCCGGGCTTGGTTTTCTCTGGTTCAATACCTATCCGGCACAGGTTTTCATGGGTGACGTGGGGGCGTTGGCGCTGGGTGCGGCGCTGGGTGTGGTCGCGGTGGCGGTGCGCCAGGAGCTGGTGCTGTTCATTATGGGAGGGGTATTCGTCATGGAGACGGTTTCAGTGATGCTGCAGGTCGCATCGTTCAAACTGACCGGACGGCGAATCTTCCGCATGGCGCCGCTGCACCACCACTTCGAACTCAAGGGGTGGCCCGAACCCAGGGTTATCGTGCGTTTCTGGATTATTACCGTGATCCTGGTTTTGATTGGCCTTGCCAGCTTGAAAATACGCTGATGAAAAATGAAGCCGCACCAACAGGTAAGACACTGATCGTCGGTCTCGGCAAAACCGGTCTCTCCTGTGCCCGCTATCTGAGCAGACAGGGAGTGGCTTTCGCAGTGACGGACAGCCGGGAGAATCCGCCTGGCCTGGATGAGATTCGTGAGGAGATGCCCGATCTGGCAATCTTCGTGGGTGGCTTTGATTCCGGTGTATTCGAAGCCGCCGGTCGTTTGGTGGTGAGTCCTGGCGTGCCTCTGCAGGAGCCTCTCATTCAGGCCGCACAGCAACGTGGTGTGGAAATCCTGGGGGATATCGAGTTGTTCGCCCGGGTGGTGAACGCACCCGTGGTCGCGATCACCGGTTCCAATGGCAAAAGTACAGTGACCACCCTGGTTGGAGAAATGGCGCGCAGAGCAGGCCGTAATGTGGCAGTGGGAGGCAATCTGGGAAATCCGGCGCTGGATCTGCTGGCGGAGGATGTCCAGCTGTATGTGCTCGAACTCTCCAGCTTTCAACTGGAAACCACGCATTCACTCAAGCCCGCTGTGGCAGTGGTGTTGAATATCTCAGCTGATCATATGGACCGCTACAGGGACCTGGCGCACTATGCGGCAACCAAGGCAATGGTCTATCAGAATGCGCAGGCGGCGGTGATCAATCGGGATGATCCAGCTGTAGTCGCCATCTCAGGCACTCCCGGGACCTGTGGATTCACACTTGAAAAGCCCGAGAAGGATGACTTTGGCATCTGCGAAAATGAAGAGGCTGCCTGGCTTTGCCGGGGCTCAATGCCACTCATGCCTGTCAGTGAGTTACGCATTCCGGGACACCATAATCAGGCCAATGCGCTGGCTGCCCTGGCGTTGGGCAGTGCGGTTGGTTTGCCGATGCCGGCGATGCTGAATGCGCTCCGCACCTTTCCAGGGTTGCCTCATCGTACCCAGTTCATCGCGAACAAGCAGCAGTTGCGCTGGTACAACGACTCCAAGGGCACCAATCCGGGGGCCACGATAGCTGCCCTGCAAGGCCTGCATACGGAGGGTGGTACGAGTCGCACAGTGTTGATTGCCGGGGGTGACTGCAAGGGTGCGGATTTCTCGGGGCTGTTACCGGTGGTTGAACAGACTGCCAGAGCGGTGATTCTGATCGGCAAAGATGCGCCATCGATCGCGGCGGTGTTGCAAGGCAAGACCAAACTGGCCTATGCAAAGTCCATGACCGATGCGGTGAATCAGGCCATTCAGCTGGGTATGCCGGGAGACAGGGTATTGCTCTCACCGGGCTGTGCAAGTTTCGATATGTTCCGTAATTTTGAGGATCGCGGACAGGCTTTCACTGCAGCGGTGGAGGCGCTTGCCGCATGAATATGAGCGCCAGATCTCAGGCCATCAGCAGCAGCCATGCCGGGAAGCCCAGAGAGATACCTGAGATCGATTATTTACTCCTGGCGGCGGCCCTTAGTCTGCTCTGTTTCGGACTGGTGATGGTGGCTTCCGCCTCCATGGTGGTCAGTGATCGGCTGACTGGCGCGCCCTTCTTTTTTGTCTATCGCCATCTGTTTGCGATTGTCCTGGGGTTGTTTGGAGCAATTATCTGTTTTCGCCTCTCGATGCAGCATTGGAAAAGGCTGGGGCCTGTCCTGGTGTTCATCGGACTGGTATTGCTGGTGCTGGTGCTGATCCCCGGTGTGGGAAAGACAGTGAATGGCGCTACCCGCTGGATACCCTTGGGGGGGTTTAATCTGCAGAGTTCTGAATTCATCAAGCTGTTCATGGTGATCTATATCGCTGGTTATCTGGTGCGACGGCAGGATGAAGTCGCCCAGACTTTCTGGGGCTTCGCTAAACCCATGTTGTTGCTGGTTCTGACCAGTGTGCTGATTCTAGGGCAACCCGATTTCGGTACTACTGTGGTGCTGTTTGCGACTGCAGTGGGGATGCTTTTTCTAGGTGGTGTGGTGCTTTATCAATTTGCGATTTTGACGCTGCTGACCGGGGTCGCCGGTGGTTTGCTGGTGATGCTCTCGCCTTATCGCGCATCGCGTATGACAACCTTTATGAATCCCTGGGATGACCCGTTCGACACGGACTTTCAGCTCTCACAGGCATTGATTGCCTTTGGCCGAGGCGAAGTGACCGGAGTCGGCCTGGGTAATGGCATCCAGAAACAGTTCTACCTACCTGAGGCGCATACTGATTTCATCATGGCGGTGGTCGGTGAAGAGTTTGGCCTGATCGGCACCCTTGGAGTGATTCTGTTGTTTGCCTTCATCTGCTGGCGGGCATTTCAGATTGGCGCCAAGGCAGAGCAGCTGGGGGAACGTTTCTCCACCTATGTGGCCTATGGACTGGGTCTGTGGCTGGCAATGCAGGTATTCATCAATATCGGCGTGAATGTCGGAATGCTGCCGACTAAGGGATTGACCCTGCCCTTCATGAGTTATGGCGGAAATAGCATTATCGTTGCCTGCCTGGCGATCTCGTTGTTGTTGCGTATCGATTATGAGTCGCGCAGGGCGAGCGCCAAAGTAAATCAGGGAGGCAGAAAATGGAGTCACGCGTGATGGTCATGGCAGGCGGCACAGGTGGTCATGTATTCCCGGCCCTGGCGGTGGCTGACTGGCTGCAACAACAGGGCTGCGATATCTTCTGGCTGGGAACCCCGAAGGGCATGGAGGCGCGCCTGGTTCCCGCACGGGGTTACCGGCTGGAGACGATAGATGTGCAGGGCGTGCGCGGCACCGGGTGGAAGCGCCGTCTTGCCGCGCCCTTCGTGATCGCCCGCGCCCTTTGGCAGGCCTTGTCCGTATTGCGCCGCAACCGGCCTGGCCTGGTGTTGGGGATGGGAGGATTCGTCACTGGACCAGGTGGGGTGGTGGCGCGATTGCTGCGGATTCCGCTGATCATCCAGGAGCAGAATGCGATACCGGGTTTTACCAACCGTATCCTGTGCAGGATCTCCAGTCGGGTGTTTGAGGCATTTCCCGGCAGTTTTACCCGCTCAGTCAAAGCCGAAGCGTCGGGGAATCCGGTCAGGGCCGAGATAGCGGCGCTGCCTGAACCTGAAACACGCTTCGCCAGTCATGGGGGGCGTCTTCGGTTACTGGTTCTGGGCGGCTCGCTGGGCGCTCAGGCGTTGAACCGCATAGTGCCCGCAGCTCTGGCCCGGCTCACACCTGAGCTGCGTCCTGAGGTGAAGCATCAAGCTGGTGAAAAAACCATTCAGGATGCCGAGGATGCGTATCAGCAGAATTGCATCGAGGCAAAGATAATTCCCTTTTTCGAGGATATGGCGGCAGCCTATGGCTGGGCCGATCTGGTGATCTGCCGCGCCGGGGCGCTGACGGTTTCCGAACTGGCGGCGGTCGGTCTGGGTGCAGTGCTGGTGCCCTTCCCGCATGCCGTGGATGATCATCAAACCCGCAATGCGGGTTTCCTGGTAGAGGCGGGCGCTGCGGTTCTCGTACCGCAGAATGCGCTCAATGCCGTCTCCCTGGGTGAACAGTTGCAGGTGCTGCTGGAAAATCCTCAGCGCCTGTTGGCGATGGCCAAGGCAGCCCGCAAGCTGGCCAGACCTGAAGCTGCTGAAGTGGTGGGACGAGCCTGTCTGGAGGAGATGCAGCGATGAGTGAACAGCCTCGAGTCCCCGCATCAGCCGGAGGGTTTCCCAAGCACGTGGGGACACCTGGCAATCGTCGACATGCGCCTAACAGTATGGGGCGTATGCGCCGTATCCATTTTGTGGGTATTGGTGGTGCGGGCATGAGCGGCATAGCCGAAGTGATGCTCAATCTGGGCTATGAGATATCCGGTTCAGACCAGCGGCAGAGTGAGGTGACCCGGCGGCTTGCCGGGATGGGTGCATCCATCAGTATCGGGCATAGCGCGGAAGCAGTCGAAGGCCGGGACGCGGTGGTGATCTCCAGTGCGGTAAAGGCCGACAATCCTGAAGTGAAGGCTGCCAGAGGTCAGCGTATCCCGGTTGTGCCAAGGGCGGAGATGCTGGCTGAAATCATGCGTTTTCACTACGGTATTGCGGTGGCCGGCACGCATGGCAAGACCACCACGACCAGTCTGGTGACCAGTGTGCTTGCTGAAGCGGGACTTGATCCCACCTTTGTGATTGGCGGGCGTCTTAACAGCGCCGGGGCCAACGCCCGTCTGGGTGGTGGGGAGTATCTGGTGGCCGAGGCTGATGAGAGCGATGCATCTTTTCTCTATCTGCAGCCGATGCTGGCGGTGGTGACCAATATCGATGCGGACCATATGACCACCTATGGCGGTGACTTCAATCGGCTGCGTGAGACCTTCGTGGAGTTTCTCCATCATTTGCCCTTCTACGGTCTGGCGGTGCTGTGCATCGATGATCAGGAGGTGCGTGATCTGCTGCCGAAAATAACCCGCAGAGTCATAACCTATGGCGTCAGTGAGGATGCGGATATCCGGGCGACCGGACTAAGTCAGACGGGGTTGCGCACAACCTTCACCGTGCAGGCAGAGTGTCTGGATGAGCCGCTGGATATCTCTCTCAATCTGCCTGGGCGGCACAATGTATTGAATGCCCTGGCGGCGATTGCGATAGCGTTTGAATTGAATGTTGACGCTGCCAGCGTGCAGCGCGCACTGCTGCGCTTTGAGGGTATCGGTCGTCGTTTTCAGACCCAGGAGTGTCGGCTTGGCGATAAGGCCCTGATGCTGGTGGATGATTATGCCCATCACCCCCGCGAGATTGCCGCGACGCTTTTGGCGGTGCGGGAAGGCTGGCCGAAGCGCCGCCTGGTGGTGGCCTTTCAGCCGCATCGTTACACCAGGACCCAGGAGCAGTTTGACGATTTCGTGCAGGTCCTCTCCAGTGCTGATGTGCTGATCTTGAGCGAGGTCTATGCGGCGGGAGAAGAGCCGCTGCAAGGCGCGGAAACACGAGACCTGAGTCGTGCTATTCGTACCCGTGGCCAGGTTGATCCGATTTTTATCGATCCGGTGGAGGATCTGCCGGAACTGCTCGGTGGATTGCTGCAGGACGGGGATATTCTGCTGACCCTGGGGGCAGGCAGTATTGGTGTGGTAGCGGCTGATCTCAAGAATCGTTTGTGCGATGGAGGGGACTGTATGGCTTTCTTATTCAATATGCGGCGACTGCATCATGGTTGCGGTGAGTCTCTGCTGGTGCGGCCGCTCAAGCCGGAATGCAATGCCAAGTCCGGAGATGACAAACAACGGCGGAGATTTAAAAAGATCCGGTCTAAAACCGGTCGTGTTGCGAGTGACGGCCGCGAGAGGTCTTGGGAATGATGTCGGCGAGCAAGAAACAAGTTCTGCAGGGTGAACTGCTGTATGACGAACCGCTTGCCCGTTATACCACCTGGCGGGTTGGTGGTCCCGCACGTTGTTTGTATAAACCGGCGGATCGCCACGACCTGCAGCTTTTTTTACAGCAACTTGCACCTGATGAACCTTTGCTCTGGCTGGGATTGGGCAGCAATCTATTGGTCAGGGATGGCGGGTTCAAAGGTACGGTGATAGCGACCCAGGGGCGTCTGAATGAGATTGCAACGCTGAATGGTGCGAGGCTCTACGCTGAAGCCGGTGTTGCCTGCGCGAAGGTGGCCCGTACAGCCACCCGAGCCGGACTGTGCGGCATAGAATTTCTGGCCGGTATCCCCGGCACCCTGGGTGGGGCCTTGGCGATGAACGCCGGCGCTTTCGGTGGAGAGACATGGCAACGGGTGATACAGGTGGAAACTCTCGACCGTCACGGCCAGGTGCGTGTGCGCCTGCCGGGAGAGTTTGAGATTGGTTACCGCCAGGTGACCGGTGTACCAGGAGAATGGTTTCTCTCTGCGGAGTTCAGGTTGGAAGCAGGCGACATCGTAACGGGACAGGATGAGATCAAAGTGCTGTTGGATAAAAGAGCGAGCAGCCAACCGACCCAGCAGCCAAGTTGTGGGTCGGTATTCCGCAATCCTCCGGGTGACCACGCTGCCCGGTTGATTGAGGCGGCAGGTTTGAAAGGGTTAAGACTGGGTGACGCCCAGGTTTCGGAGAAGCATGCCAACTTCATCATCAATACCGGCAATGCAAGTGCTCAGGATATTGAGCAGTTGATCGACGAGGTGCAACACAAAGTCAAACAAATGAGTGGCGTGCAACTGATCCCAGAAGTGCGCAGGGTAGGGGAAAAAGTTTGAATCTGACTGTGAACAAACAGAACTTCGGCAAGGTGGCCGTGCTCATGGGAGGGGATTCATCCGAGCGTGAAATTTCTCTGCAGAGCGGTAAGGCTGTACTTGCGGCTCTGCTGCGTCAGGGAGTGGATGCGCATGCTGTCGATGCGGGGCCAGATGTGCTGCAACTGCTTGATGAGGATGGCTTTGAACGGGTTTTTATCATCCTGCACGGGCGCGGCGGAGAGGATGGAGTGATACAGGGTGCGCTTGAGCGTATTGGCATGCCCATATACCGGAAGCGGTGTGCTGGGCTCAGCTTTGGGAATGGATAAATACCGCACCAAACTACTCTGGCAGGGCGCCGGCCTGCCAACTCCGCAGGCTAAGTTGATGACCGAGGCTGCACAACTGGATGAGGCGGTGGAGTTGGGCTTTCCGCTGATGATAAAACCAGCCCATGAGGGCTCCAGTATAGGCATGTCTAAAGTGACAGACCGAGAGGAGCTGGAAAAGGCGTGGCTTGAAGCCAGGAAGTATGACGACGATGTACTGGCGGAGCGTTGGATTGTGGGCCAGGAGTATACCGTGGCGATCCTGGGTGATCAGGCGCTGCCGCTGATCAGGCTGGAGACGCCCAGGGTATTTTATGACTATGCCGCTAAATACCAGTCGGACTCAACCCGGTATCACTGTCCTTGTGGATTGGATGATCGGCAGGAGACTGAACTGCAGTCACTTGCACTACGCGCCTTCGAGGTGGTTGGCGCTAAGGGTTGGGGAAGAGTGGACTTGATGTTGGATGAGGCTGGAGAGCCCTGGCTGATCGAGGTCAATACCGTGCCGGGAATGACGGACCACAGTCTGGTGCCAATGGCTTCGCGCCAGGCGGGCATAGGATTTGATGAACTGGTGATGCGCATACTTTCGAGCATTGATTCAGGTGCAGCGGTATGAAAAGGACAGCAGCAAAAACCGCTTCCCAGTAAGTTGCCGGACTTTCTACAGTTGTGGGGCTTGGCTCTGATTATGGTGAGTCTGACGATTTTCTTGGTGTCATGGACACTGGGTCGTTTGCATGATCCGAATGTGATGCCGGTTCGATTGGTCAAAGTGGAAGGCGAATTACGCCACCTGAACACCAAGCGACTGGAAGAGGTGGTCTATGAGGCCGTGGACGGCAGCTTTTTTTCTGTATCTCTGGCGCAAGTTCGCGCCGAGGTTGAGCGTTTACCCTGGGTTGACAGCGCCAGTGTGCGGCGTGTCTGGCCGGACACCTTGCGTGTGAAGGTAGTCGAACAACAGGCATTGGCGCGTTGGGGTAAAGACGCGCTGGTGAACAAAAGGGGTGAGATCTTTCAGCCCAGGCCCTTTCCGGAAATTCCAGGTCTGGCGATGTTGCAAGGTGATGAACAGGATGCAGTCCTGATCAGCCAGGAGTATCGGAAGATAGAGACGCTCCTGGAGACGGTGGGATTGAAGTTGGAAAAAGTAGATGTGGACGCCAGGCAGGCCTGGGTTTTGTGGCTTCAGAACGATCTTGAATTGAATCTGGGACGCAAACAGGTGATGTCCCGGCTCACCCGATTTGTCCGGCTCTACCCGGGATTGATAGGTGAAGACCGGTTGACATTGAGGAGAGTGGATCTGCGTTACACAAACGGTTTTACGACAAGCTGGGAAGCATTGCCGGATTTACAAACCTATGGGGATGACCCTGCAGTGAAGGGTAAAGCGAGCAGGCTCGCAGGAATCTGAATGACCAAGAAAATTGAAAAGAATCTGATCATCGGGCTCGATATTGGCACCTCCAAAGTGGTTGCGATCGTCGGTGAGATAAAAATAGATGGCGGGATCGAGATAATCGGTATCGGTTCTCACCCCTCAAGAGGCCTGAAAAAAGGTGTCGTAGTCAATATCGAGTCAACCGTGCAGTCAATACAGCGTGCTGTGGAAGAGGCTGAGTTGATGGCGGGCTGTGAGATTAATTCGGTGTTTGCCGGGATTGCCGGCAGCCACATACGCAGTCTCAATTCCCACGGCATAGTGGCGATTCGTGACAAGGAGGTGACCCAGGGGGATGTGGAGCGAGTGATCGATGCCGCACGGGCGGTGGCGATTCCGGCGGATCAGAAGATCCTGCATATCCTGCCCCAGGAGTTCATTATCGATGAACAGGAAGGGATAAGAGATCCGATCGGCATGTCAGGTGTGCGCCTGGAGGCGCGCGTACATATGGTGACTGGCGCAGTAAGCGCAGCCCAGAATATCGTTAAATGTGTACGCCGCTGCGGCCTGGAGGTGGATGACCTGATCCTGGAACAGCTCGCATCGAGCTATTCAGTGCTGAGCGAAGATGAGAAGGAGCTGGGTGTCTGCCTGGTGGACATTGGCGGCGGCACTACTGATATGGCGGTGTTCACCGGTGGGGCGATCCGTCACACCGCAGTGATACCGATTGCAGGGGATCAGGTGACAAATGACATTGCAGTGGCGTTGCGCACTCCCACCCAGCACGCGGAAGAGATAAAGATCAAGTATGCCTGCGCACTGACACAACTGGCTACCAGTGACGAGACGATAGAAGTTCCGAGTATTGGTGATCGGCCGCCACGCAGACTTTCCAGGCAGACGCTCGCCGAGGTGGTCGAACCTCGCTACGAGGAGTTGATGACCCTGATTCAGGCGGAACTGCGACGCAGCGGTTTCGAGAATCTGATTGCCGGAGGGGTGGTGTTGACTGGAGGCAGTTCCAAGATGGAGGGGGTGATCGATCTGGCGGAAGAGGTTTTCCATATGCCGGTGCGACTGGGCGTACCCCAGTACGTCAGCGGATTGGTGGATGTGGTGCGTAACCCGATCTACTCCACAGGAGTTGGGTTATTGCTGTTTGGTCAGAAAAACCAGGGGCGCGGTGGCGCGGAACTGGCCGGGGATAGTGGTTTGAAGGCGGTTTGGGATCGCATGAAAAGTTGGTTTCAAGGTAATTTTTAACAGACTGTTTGGCGCAACAGACGAGGAGATAAACAATGTTTGAACTAATGGATACGCATAGTCAAAATGCAGTGATCAAGGTGATCGGCGTGGGCGGAGGCGGTGGAAACGCTGTCAATCACATGCTGACAGGGGATATTGAGGGGGTTGATTTTATCTGTGCCAACACGGATGCACAGGCCCTTCGAAACAGTGAAGTACGAACCCTTTTGCAATTGGGCTCGGGCATTACCAAGGGTTTGGGCGCAGGTGCTGATCCGGAGGTGGGTAAACAGGCGGCAATGGAAGACCGCGAGCGAATCTATGAAGTGCTCGAGGGCGCCGATATGGTTTTCATCACCGCAGGAATGGGTGGTGGCACTGGAACCGGGGCGGCTCCAGTCGTGGCTGAGGTTGCCCGGGAATTAGGGATTCTGACAGTTGCTGTGGTTACCAAGCCGTTTGGTTTTGAGGGTGGTAGGCGGATGAAGATCGCGGAACAGGGCATGGCGGATTTGAGCCGCCATGTGGATTCATTGATCACCATCCCAAATGAAAAGCTGCTGGCTGTATTGGGTAAGGATATGAGCCTGCTTGATGCCTTCAAGGCTGCGAATGACGTATTGTTGCATGCGGTGCAGGGTATTGCGGAATTGATTACCCGGCCTGGCCTGATCAATGTGGACTTTGCGGATGTAAAGACCGTGATGTCGGAGATGGGTGCGGCAATGATGGGGTCAGGGGAGGCCTCGGGTGATAATCGAGCCAGAGAAGCGGCGGAAAAGGCGATCCGCAGTCCTCTGCTGGAGGATATCAATCTGGCGGGCGCCAAGGGTATCCTGGTGAATATTACCGCAGGTCTGAGTCTTGCGATTGGTGAGTTTGACGAAGTTGGCAATACGGTGCGCGAGTTTGCTGACGACGATGCGACTGTCGTGGTGGGTACTGTCATCGATCCGGAGATGAAGGACGAGATGAGAGTTACCGTGGTAGCTACCGGTTTGGGTGAACTGGCAGTTGCGGAGTTGCCGAAGCCGGCTCGCAATGATGCGCCGCCGGTAAAGTTGGTGAATTCTGAAGTTGTGGAACAGGTCGGAGGAAACTATAGTGACCTAGATCGGCCTACCGTGCTCCGTAATGGTGCGTCCAACAAAAAAGGCGCACCAAATAAGCAATCTTATGATGCTGTTGCCGATGGTAATCTCGATTATCTGGATATACCCGCATTTTTGCGGCGCCAGGCCGACTAATTAACTGTATTAGGGGTGCTTTTTAAGTTTTAATCAGGTCTTGAGTTAGTGATGGTGGTTCGTTTTTTGCATTGAAAAACCACGACAGGTTCAAGCGTTGTGGGTGCATGATTGGCAAAGGAAGCTTGCGGATTTATCGCATAATTTTTATTGTGTGTTAGCATGCGCGCCTTTTTTGCTGGTTTTTCAACAATGTTACGGAGATAAGACATAAGGATGATCTGGCAACGTACACTGAAAAATGTGATCCGTGCTACCGGCGTCGGATTGCATACCGGGGAAAAGGTCTACCTGACCTTGCGTCCTGCCGCACCGAATACCGGCATCATTTTTCGCAGGGTCGATCTGGAGCCTGCGGTTGAGATTCGTGCGTGTGCGGAAAATGTGGGAGATACCAGACTTTCAAGTACGCTGGTACAGCATGGGGTCCGGGTCTCAACTGTCGAGCACCTGCTGTCAGCCTTTGCCGGTCTCGGTATTGATAACGCCTATGTAGATGTGAGTGCGCCCGAGGTGCCGATCATGGATGGCAGTGCTGGGCCTTTTGTCTTTCTGCTGCAGTCCGCTGGGGTTGAAGAACAGAATGTTGCCAAGCGTTTTATTCGCATCAAACGGAAGATAGAGGTGGAAGAGGGGGACAAACGCGCCTGTTTTGAACCCTTCGATGGTTTTAAGGTGACTTTTGCAATCGATTTCGATCATCCGGCTTTCAATGAACGGGCTCAGTATGCCAGTGTAGATTTTTCCTCCACCTCTTTTGTAAGGGAAGTGAGTCGCGCCAGGACCTTTGGTTTTCTCCGGGATATCGAAATGTTACGTCAGAAAGAACTGGCGTTGGGCGGGAGTATGGACAACGCAATTGTTGTGGATGACTACCGCATCCTGAACGAAGACGGTTTGCGCTACGAGGATGAGTTCGTCAAACATAAAATTCTGGATGCAATTGGTGACCTTTATCTGCTTGGGCATAGTCTGATTGGCGCTTTTTCCGGCTATAAATCAGGCCATGCTCTCAACAATAAACTACTGCGGGCGCTGATTCAGGATGAAGATGCTTGGGAAGAGGTAACGTTCAGCAAGTCGGAAGATGCGCCGATCTCCTACATGACCCCGACTCATCTCGCTACCTCCTGAATGCAGCAAATTCCGGATAATCTCGACCTGTAGCCTGTAGCCGGTCGATCTTTCAGTCTGTAAACCGCGGATTTTCGCGGTCAGTGTAATGTCCTGGGTTGGTTGCGGTGATTTTTTTCAAGTATTTGCTACCGGCTTAATCCAATCCACACTTGCTGAGACGCATCAGCGCATCCCGGAGTTCAGCGTCATCCACAGTCTCTGCGACTGAGCTGAGGAGTTTTGCGTTGGAGGACGACATGGGGATGGCTCTCCGGCTTTTTTTTCGCTGGATATGGCGTGTGTTAATGAGTGTGACTTTGACGAGGATACGCCTCACACTGAGGCCGCTTTGTCTAAGCTGTTGCGTGAGTTTTGGGCTGAGATAGCGTAACCGACTGGCCCATGCGGGAGAGTCAACGAGTAGGATCAAATCACCTTTTTTGAGGACTGTCCATACACAGTGCTGGTCCATTGGTTGAGGCAGTAAACTGCGAAGTTGCTTGAGCAGGGCGTCTTGTGCAGCCAGTTTTTCCCCGACTGACGCCAAAGCTTTTCCCGTATTCAGTAACTTGTGGAGAGGTTTCACGTGATGAAATCCGCCAAATCTGGAAAAATTGGAAGGTATTATATTGACTCTTGTATGTAAAAAAATGTTAAAGTTTGCGGCCTTGTGTCCGAAATAGTGATTGCTTCCGGTGAATACAATCCTTGGTAAAGTCATGAAGATCATCTACCTGAGGGGAATAGGACAGACTTGCAGTACCGCAATGCGCTGTTTCTATGTCTCTGTTATTGTAGGTTTTTTTGGTTTCTTTGGTGCCGGAATGTTGTGGCTCGGCTATGCAATGGGAATGGACAATGTAGAATTCCCAAAGCATCAACTGGTCTCTTCACTGCGACAGACTTTTGCGCAGGAGAGGCGATTGCTGACAGATGCCGAGCTTAACGCCCAAAGCAAGATTGATGCACTGGCGATGCGGATTGGCCAGATGCAGTCTCACCTGCTGCGTTTGGATGCGTTGGGTGAGCGCCTGGTTGAGATTGGTCATCTGGATAAGGGTGAGTTCAGTTTCGAGGAGGTACCTGCAATAGGTGGTCCTGACACGCTCGAGTCAACTACTGGGGACTCAGCAATGCCTGGCTTGCTGAGGGAGCTTGATCTGCTGCAAGAGATGATCAGCAGTCGGCAGCAGCAATTAAGTCTGATGGAAGACTTAATCATGAATTCCAATCTTGAAGAGACGCTCTATCCAACTGGCAAACCTATCAATAGGGGCTGGATCTCTTCTTATTACGGTATGCGGAATGATCCCTTTAACGGGAAACGGACGATGCACAAAGGCATGGATTTTGCCGGAAAAGAGGGCTCGGATGTAGTAGCAGTAGCTGCTGGCGTGGTGACCTGGTCAGAAGAGCGCGATGGCTACGGAAGTCTGGTTGAGATCAACCATGGCAAGGGTTATGTGACCCGGTACGGTCACAATAAAGAAATTCTAGTAGAGATTGGTGATCGGGTAAAACAGGGACAGGTCATCGGGAAAATGGGCTCCAGTGGCCGTTCTACGGGTCCACATGTCCACTTTGAGGTCTTGAAGAATGGCAAGACTGTGAACCCGACAAAGTACATTAACGCCAAGCGCGATCAAGAACGCGCCTGATTTACCCATACAGGCCCTTGAAACAGAGCCTGATGTAGCAGTTTCCCGTTATTCCCTCCCCTCATTCTTCATGTCAAACAGCGGTTAAGGTATGATCGCCTGATTTCGCTTTATTCACGGAAAACTAACATAGATGGTCAGCAAAATATTTAGAAAGATTTTCGGCAGCCGTAACGACCGCCTGATAAAAAAAATGTCCAAGACGGTTGCCCTGGTCAACAAGCTGGAAGCCGATATCGAGGCCCTGTCAGATGCAGAGCTGAGAGCCAAGACCGAGGAATTCAGGCAGCGCCTGGTGCAGGGTGAAACGCTGGATGCCTTGTTGCTGGAAGCCTTCGCTGTGGTGCGGGAGGCCGGTCGTCGGGTGATGCAGATGCGCCATTTTGATGTGCAGCTGATCGGTGGCATGGTATTGCATCAGGGTAAGATTGCCGAGATGCGCACCGGTGAGGGTAAAACCCTGGTGGCTACATTGGCGGCCTACCTCAATGCATTACCTGGGAAAGGCGTGCATGTGGTCACGGTGAACGATTACCTGGCCAGGCGAGACGCGGCATGGATGGGGCGCCTCTACAATTTTCTCGGGCTCAGCACCGGGGTGATCAATTCTTCCGGTGGCACGGGCCCGGATAGTTCGTCCTATCTGCTGGACCAGGAATACGATGGATCAGCAGGTGGTTACGCTCACCTCAGGCCGGTTGCCCGTAAAGAGGCCTATGCTGCTGACATTACCTATGGCACGAATAACGAATTCGGTTTCGACTATCTGCGGGACAATATGGCTTTCAGCGCGGAACAGCGGGTGCAGCGTCCACCCTTCTATGCAATTGTGGACGAGGTGGACTCGATACTGATCGATGAGGCGAGAACGCCGCTTATCATCTCAGGTCCCACGGATGATTCATCAGAACTCTACAAATCGGTCGATAAAATCATACCTCGCCTGACACGTCAGGACCCGATCACCAATGATGAGGGCAAGCCTGATTTTGGTCCGGGTGACTTCTCAGTGGATGAGAAGGCTCGTCAGACCTTTCTCAGCGAAGAGGGGCATCAGCATGTTGAAGAGATGCTCACCGAGGCCGGCCTGCTGGCGGAGGGCGCCAGTCTGTATGATTCCAACAACATCATGTTGATGCATCATGTGAATGCCGCGCTACGGGCCCATGCGCTGTTTCATAAAAATGTCGAGTACATCGTAAAGGATGGCCAGGTGATCATCGTTGACGAGTTCACCGGCCGCACCATGCCTGGGCGGCGCTGGTCCGACGGCCTGCATCAGGCGGTTGAAGCCAAGGAGGGGGTCAATATACAAAATGAAAACCAGACCCTGGCCTCGATAACTTTCCAGAACTACTTCCGACTGTATAAAAAACTTGCCGGTATGACCGGTACCGCAGATACCGAGGCATTCGAGTTTCAGCAGATCTATGGCTTGGAAGTCGTGGTAATCCCCACTAATCAGCCAATGATTCGAGATGATATGGGGGATCTGGTTTATCTCACCCCGGAGGAGAAGTATCAGGCAATCCTGGAGGATGTGCAGGATTGCGTAAAGCGCGGGCAGCCGGTGCTGGTGGGAACCGCCTCGATTGAAACCTCGGAATTGATTTCCAATCTTCTCGATCAGGCCAAGGTAGAGCACAAAGTTCTGAATGCCAAGCACCATGAACAGGAGGCGGGCATCGTGGCCCAGGCCGGCCGGCCGGGTGCCGTGACGATAGCCACCAACATGGCGGGCCGAGGTACCGATATCGTGTTGGGCGGTAACCTGGAGACCGAGTTGGCGGAACTGGAAGGTAAAGTGGATGAAGCCAGAAAGGCTGAGGTCACAGAAACCTGGAAGCAAACTCATAAGAGGGTCATTGAAGCGGGCGGTCTGCATGTGGTGGGCACCGAGCGGCATGAGTCCCGACGCGTCGACAATCAGCTGCGGGGCCGTTCCGGACGCCAGGGCGATCCGGGCTCCAGCCGTTTCTACCTCTCCTTGGAAGACAGCCTGATGCGCATTTTTGCCTCCGACAAGGTAGGCGGCATGATGAAGAAGCTGGGCATGGAAAAGGGCGAAGCCATCGAGCATCCCTGGGTGACCAAGGCGATCGAGAATGCCCAGCGCAAGGTGGAAGGCCGCAACTTCGATATCCGAAAGCAGCTGTTGGAGTATGACGATGTAGCCAATGACCAGCGTAAAGTGGTCTATGAGCAGCGCAATGATTTGATGGAGACGGATGATATCTCCGATTCGATTGCTGCCTTGCGTGAGGACGTGGTGGCTGAGATTTTCCATACCTATGTACCGCCGCAGAGCATGGAGGAGCAGTGGAATGTGTCAGGATTGAGCAAGGCGCTGGAAGAGGAGTTCGGTGGTGACTGGCCCATTCAGCAGTGGCTGGATGAGGATCACGACCTGCATGAGGAGTCCCTGCAGCAGCGCATCATGGAGAGCCTCGAGACAATCTTTAAAGAGAAGGAGGAGGCGACCGGCAGCGATGCCATGCGTCACTTTGAAAAAGCGGTCATGCTGCAGACCCTGGACAGCCAATGGAAAGAGCATCTGGCGTCGATGGATTATCTGCGTCAGGGAATCCATTTGCGTGGTTATGCCCAGAAAAACCCCAAGCAGGAGTACAAGCGAGAGGCATTCGCGATGTTCTCGGGCATGCTGGACAGTATCAAGCGCGAAGTGATTGGCCTGCTTTCCAAGGTTCAAATTCAATTCCCGGAGCAGATAGCCTTGCAGGAACAGCAACCCCAGGCCAGTGATTTTGAATTCAAACACGAAGAGTTCCATGGCCTGAGTGATGAAGGTGAGTCAGATGAAGCTCACCCGGCTGAAGAGGAAGAGCATCATCCCTTTGTCAGGGAAGGACGTAAGATCGGCAGAAACGAACCTTGCCCTTGTGGTTCCGGTAAGAAATTCAAGCAGTGTCATGGCCGGTTGAGCTAAACATGGCAGGTTCTTACTTTCCAGTAGCTGGCGTCCGGCTTGGCGTGGCTTCCGCCGGTATAAAATATCCCGGCAGAAATGATCTGCTGCTGATTGAACTGGCGGAAACCGCAAGCTGCGCCGGGGTGTTCACCCGCAATGCCTTTTGTGCTGCACCAGTTCTTGTGGCGCGCAGTCATCTGCAAGCCAGGCCACCTCGTTATCTGTTGATCAATTCAGGAAATGCAAATGCAGGAACGGGTCAACCGGGCATACAGGCCGCCTTGCAGAGCTGCGAGGCTTTGGCGTCTCTGGCCAATTGTGAGACGGCCCAGGTGCTGCCTTTTTCCACCGGTGTAATTGGCGAAAATCTGCCTGTAGAGCGCATCACACAAGCCCTGCCTGAAGCGCTTGCAGCATTGGATGAAGCGGGATGGGAGGCTGCGGCCAGAGCAATCATGACCACCGATACCAGACCCAAGCTGGTTTCCAGGCAGTTTGAAGTGAATGGTGTGAAGACTACGGTAACAGGGATTGCCAAAGGTTCCGGCATGATTCGCCCGGATATGGCGACCATGCTGGCCTATATCGCCACTGACCTGAAGGTTGATTCGGCGCTCTTGCAGGCTTGTCTGCGGCAGGCGGTCAAACCCTCCTTTAACAGCATCACCGTGGACGGGGATACCTCTACCAATGATGCCTGTATGCTGATGGCCAGTGGTGTTTCATCCATGGCGCCGATAACCGATGACGGATCGGAGGCCTACCTCAAGCTGTGTGATGCAGTGACGGATGTCTGTATTCATCTGGCGCGTGAAATCGTCCGGGATGGCGAGGGGGCGACCAAGCTGGTCCAGGTTCAGGTCGAGCAGGCCGCCAGCGAGCAGGAAGCCCGGGATGTGGCTTATACTATCGCTCACTCACCTCTGGTGAAGACCGCGCTGTTTGCCTCGGATCCCAACTGGGGACGTATTCTTGCGGCTGTCGGACGCGCTGGAATCCCGGATCTGGAGATCGATCGGGTCGAGCTCTGGCTGGATGATGTCTGTATTGTGCGGGCTGGTGGACGCGCTGCTGACTATACCGAAGTCGCTGGCCAACTGGTGATGGATCAAAATGAATTCACCATCGGGGTCAAGCTGGGCAGAGGGGGTTCAGAGGTGCGGATACTGACCTGCGATCTTTCCTACGATTATGTGAAAATCAACGCCGAGTATCGCACCTGACAAATCTGCCTTATCTGCGCGTCAAATCATTGCGGCCTGTTCTCGGGCCTTGGACTGGTCTTTGTCATGGCCTCTAATCTGATACATGTTGCAGCGGCTGCCATAGAGGACAGCCAGGGGCGCATTCTTATCACGAAACGCCATGATCACGTCCATCAGGGCGGGCTCTGGGAATTTCCCGGCGGTAAACTGGAGCCGCAAGAGAGTGTGATGCATGCCCTGACGAGGGAGTTACAGGAGGAACTGGGTATCACGCCGCTGCGACCAGAGCCATTGATACGCATTACCCACCACTATGAAGACTGTTCTGTGCTGCTCGATGTCTACCGTGTGAAAGCGTATCTGGGAAACCCGCGGGGGATGGAAGGCCAGCCTCTGGACTGGCTGTTGCCCGAACAGATGCAGGCTGACAGGTTCCCGGCTGCAGACCGCCCGATCCTCAGCGCCCTGCAGTTGCCTGACCGTTATCTGATTACCGGTGATGATCCATTCCAACAGATGCAGTTTCTCAGGCGGTTGGAGCGCTCCTTGCTGGGAGGTCTGCGGCTGGTGCAGCTAAGAGCCCATCCGCTGCCAGATGCAGACTACCGGATTCTGGCTGAGGAGGCCTGGATGCTATGTCAGAGATACGGTGCGCGGCTGCTGCTGAACCGGCCTGGAGATCCACAGAGATGGGCAGATATCTCAGACGGAATCCATCTGACCCGACATCAACTGATGTCTATGGCTCATCGACCAGAGGGTCCGGCTTGGGTGGGGGCCTCCTGTCACGACCCTGTTGAACTGCACAAGGCAGGGCAGCTGGGCCTGGATTATGTTCTGCTCTCTCCTGTGCAGAGCACGCTTTCTCATCCGGAAGCCACAGCAATGGGTTGGGAGCAATTTTCAGAGTGGGTAAATGAGGTGAATCTTCCGGTTTATGCGCTGGGCGGACTGGACATACAAGACCTTTCGCTGGCGAAGCAAAAGGGTGCGCAAGGTATTGCTGGAATCAGTGGTTTCTGGCCTGGTCAGGCGCCAAATCCGTAGGCATTGGTACTGGACTGCACGGCATTGATCGCTCCTGAGGTACTTTCCACGACTTCAAAGCCGGAATCGAATAATGATCTGTCGATGTTGCTGCCGCTCCAGCGGCACACCGCTTTGAAGCTGATGGGTTGGATGCTGCCCCTTGCGTCGGGAACCCGCACCTCGAGGGAGTACTCTTCACCAACCTGAATGGGTTCTTCACTCATCAGCATCAAACCATGACCGGTGAAATCGACGATATGTCCCAGCATTTCACTATTGATTGAATCCCATGCCCGCAGGTAGTAAACCAGGTGGCGACGCTGTACATTTCGACGCTCTACGCGAAAGGCGCTGTCGCTAAGGGTGGGTTTTGCGGATTCTTCAATTTCCATGTCATGCTCAGGAAGATAGTCGATTGTTCACTATAGTATGATCAGGGTATCGAGAGACAGAACCTTTTTCTATCAGAATTCGCAATCATCTACAATTTCAGAATTCTCAAGGATACGTTGTTTGATAGCTGTGTCTAGAGAGTTAGCTATTGATTAATTCAATACAATGCATAGAAAAAACACAGCTAACAACCATATGTAATATAAGGACAATTCGGATGCTCACCCGTTTTAATGACCGTCGTCTACTGCTCAATCCTGAATATCAGTCGGGGCTGGTTCGCCTGGCTATCTGGTTCTTCAGTGTTGTTTATATCGGACTGGGCGCCTGGACCAGTTATTACGCCGTCAATACTTTTCATTTTTACTTGCTGTTCGGGGGGTATCTCGCCGTTTTTGGTGGATTACTGATCAGCGTCTACTTTACGCCCGAATTCAAAATACGACGCTACATATCCCTGGTTACCGATATCAGTGCAGCAAGCCTGGCGATATTCCTCACCAAGGAAGCCATCAGCCCGTTCTACCTGCTGTATATCTGGATTTTTGTCTCTTACGGCACCCGGTATGGAAAAAATCTGTTGATGGTTGCCTCGGTGTTGAGTGTGGTGGCTTACAATATTGTGTTGTTTGCCCTGAATGAGTGGCGGCAACACGGCTTTGAGGCCATTTTTTTCCTGCTGCTGCTCGTGGTGTTGCCCATGTACCAGTATTCGTTGTTACGCAAACTACATGAGGCTAGGCAGGAAGCGGAGCGGGCCAACAAGGCAAGGGGCGATTTTCTGGCGACCATGACCCATGAGTTGCGTACCCCCCTTACCGGTGTCATCGGCATGGCGCGCCTGTTGCGCTCAACCCCATTGGATGCCGAGCAAAAAGATTATCTGCACTCGATCAGTTCTTCCGCCCATCTGCTGCGGGCGCTGATCGGGGATATTCTCGATTTTTCCAAGATTGATGCCAAGAAACTCGAGCTGGAGTCGGTTCCCTTCGATATCCGGAATTTGGTTATCAGCGTGACTTCCACGCTTGCCACGGAGGCGCAGGAGAAACATATCGATCTCCTCACCAGGATAGATGTCAGGGTTCCCAAGGAACTGAAGGGCGATCGACTGCGTATATCCCAGATTCTGTATAACCTGCTGGGCAATGCAATCAAGTTTACTGATCAGGGCGAAGTGACATTACACCTCTCGGTTGAACCTGCAAACGATAAGGTATCAGTGACGCATATCCTGCTGCAGGTGGAGGATACCGGGATTGGTATCCCTGCGAATAAACTTGCGAAGATATTCGACGTTTTCTGGCAAGCTGATGTCTCCAATAGCCGGCGTTTCGGGGGTACGGGGCTGGGCACCACAGTGGCTCGCGATCTGACGCAGCTGATGGGGGGAGATATCAGTGTGCATAGCCGGGAGGGAGCGGGTACAACCTTCAGCGTCAGACTGCCGTTGTTGCCCGATCATGCCGGGAGTCTCGATGTCAAGTCGCCGCGACTTTCAGGTAAACGGATGCTGATCTTTGAAGTCAGCAGAGCCAGTCTGGCGGTGACTGTCGAGATGGCGAAGGGATTGGGGATGGAAGTGGTAGCCATTTCCAGTGTCGATGAGTTGAACGGCCTCCCAGGCTCCCAGTTTGATCTGGTGTTGCTGTGTGACTCGCTGGATGGCATTCCTCTCAATCTGCTGCTGGACAGGCTGGATGTGATCACGAATGCGGAGGCATCAATTTTGTTCGCCGGCTATCGGGGCCGCACCGTCGGGTTGCCATCCCGTATCTCCAGCGTGATTCTTAAGCCCTTCATTGCGGAGCAACTTGCAGAGGCTGTCATCAATCTGTCTGTGAAACCGGAATTTGTAGATTCAAGCCCATCTCATCCGGTGCGGCCTGCAGTGGAACAAAGCGGGATACGGATACTGTTGGCGGAGGACAATTCGGTTGCGGCCAAGGTATTCCAGACCCTCCTGCAGCGTAAGGGGCATCAGGTCACCGTCGTCAAGGATGGCGCCGCTGCGCTACAGGTCGCGCAACAGGAGAGTTATCATCTGGCCTTCATCGATCTGCGTATGCCGCATATGGATGGACTTGAGTTTACCCGGCGTTATCGGGCGCAGGAACCCGTGGAAATGCGTATGCCAATCCTGGCCCTGACCGCCAACACGGCTGAAGATCTTTCAGCGGAGTGCCAGGAAGCTGGGATGAATGGCTTTCTCAATAAACCGGTGGAAGCGGAACAGCTCGATTCGATTATCTCGCAATATGTGAGGATACCGGATTACAGGCGATCCTGAGCTTTCTGGTCTGTAAGCTGCAAGCCAAGACGGCGCCAGATTTCGAGGCTGGGATTGGCCTGGTTCATGGTGTAGAAATGGAGGCCGGGGGCGCCGCCCGCAAGGAGTTGTTCACACAGCCTGGTGACTACATCGGAGCCATACGCGCGAATACTCTCCAAATCATCCCCGAATGCCTCCAGTCGCTTGCGCAGCCAGCGGGGTATTTCGGTACCGCAGCCATCTGAGAAACGCGCCAGCTGGGTAAAGTTGGTGATCGGCATGATGCCGGGCACGATGGGGATCTCAATTTCCCGCTTGGCGCAATCCTCGAGAAATCGGAAATACGCATCCGCATTGTAGAAATACTGGGTAATCGCACGGTCGGCGCCGGCCTGGACCTTGCGCTTGAAGTTATCCAGGTCGGTTTGCGGCTTGCTTGCCTGAGGATGAAACTCAGGGTAGGCGGCTACCTCAATGAAAAATTGTTCGCCAAAGTGCTCTTTGATGAGGCTGACCAACTGATTGGCGAAGTTGAGTTCGCCAGAGCCTCCCAGGCCAACCCCTGAAGGCAAGTCGCCCCGCAAGGCGACAATGTGATGGATGCCTTGCTGTTTATAATGGCTGAGAATCTCCAGGATCTCATCCCGGTCAGAGCCAATGCAGGAGAGATGGGGCGCCGTTTCAATGCCTTGCGCGGTGAGCCATTCCACACTGGAAAAGGTGCGTTCCTGGGTCGATCCGCCGGCGCCATAGGTGACTGAAAAGAATTCCGGCGCGAGGGTGTTGAGTTGCGTGACGGTCTCCTGCATGTTCTGAAATCCCTGGTCCGTCTTGGGCGGAAAGAGTTCGAAACTGAAGGTGCGGGAGTCTGGATTTGTGTGTGGCATGAAGTGAGCCTCCAGCAATTGCAGTGAGCAGCAAGTCAACCCTGAAACCAGGGCTGACGGCGGCTTGCTGAAGCTGCTTAATAGCGGTAGTGATCAGCCTTGTAGGGACCCTGAACAGGTACGCCGATATAATCGGCCTGTTCCTGACTGAGGGTGGTTAGATGGACGCCGATCTTATCAAGATGCAGACGCGCCACCTCCTCGTCGAGTTGTTTCGGCAGCACATAAACATCGATGGGATACTGCTCAGGGTGGTTGAAGATCTCCATCTGCGCCAGTACCTGATTGGTGAAGCTGTTGGACATCACGAAACTGGGGTGGCCGGTGGCGCAGCCGAGATTCACCAGGCGGCCCTCCGCCAGCAGGATGATGCGCTTGCCGTCAGGGAAAATAATGTGATCCACCTGGGGTTTGATATTCTCCCACTGGTACTTCTCCACACTGGCGACGTCGATTTCGTTGTCGAAATGGCCGATGTTGCAGACGATGGCCTGATTCTTCATCGCCGCCATGTGGTCGTGTTTGATGATGTGGTAGTTACCGGTGGCGGTGACGAAGATATCGGCGAGCGGCGCCGCTTCCTCCATGGTGACCACCCGATAACCTTCCATCGCCGCCTGCAGGGCGCAGATCGGATCGATCTCGGTCACCCAGACCGTGGCGCCGAGCCCCCGCAGAGACTGGGCGCAACCCTTGCCCACGTCGCCATATCCCGCCACCAGGCAAATCTTGCCGGCGATCATTACATCGGTGCCGCGCTTGATGCCATCCACCAGGGATTCCCGGCAGCCGTACAGGTTGTCGAACTTGGATTTGGTGACCGAGTCGTTGACGTTCATGGCCGGAAACAGCAACTCGCCTCGTTCCATCATCTGATAGAGCCGATGCACCCCGGTAGTAGTCTCTTCGGTAACGCCTTTGATCGATTCCGCCATCTTGTGGTAACGCCGGTTGTCTTCCTGAAGACTGCGCTTCAGTACGCCCAGAATGACCTTCCACTCCTCCGGGTCGTCCGTCTTGGGCTCAGGGACAGCGCCTGCATCGGCAAATTTCACTCCATTGTGCACCAGCAGGGTGGCGTCGCCGCCGTCATCCAGAATCATGTTGGGCAGTCCGCCATCTGGCCAGTTCAGCACCTGCTCGGTACACCACCAGTACTCCTCCAGGGATTCCCCCTTCCAGGCATAGACCGGGATGCCATCCGCAGCGATCGCTGCCGCTGCATGGTCCTGGGTGGAGAAGATATTGCAGGAACACCAGCGCACCTGGGCGCCCAGGGCGACCAGGGTCTCGATCAAGACAGCGGTCTGGATGGTCATGTGCAGGGAGCCGGTGATGCGCGCGCCTTTCAGGGGCTGCTCAGCGGCGTATTTCTCACGCAATGCCATCAGGCCCGGCATCTCGGTTTCGGCGATTGCGATCTCCTTGCGGCCCCAGTCGGCCAGGGTGATATCGGCAACCTTGTAATCGGTAAACTCACTCATGTTAGTCATCTCCCGTGAATATCAGAGTGAGCGCCGTTTACATCTTACAGCTTGTAACCCTTCGAGCCTGGCGGTGAATCACCGTTGCAGCGCTCCTCGAAGGGGAGTTGAATAATGATTAATTATGCATGCTGAATCAAGTGGGTGAGTGCCTTGCACATGCACTATGCAGGCAAATCACTCTGGATTGTCGACCTGGATGCTTACAGGCCCGCGTCGGCTTTCAGCAATTCGGCTTTGTCGGTATTCTCCCAGGTGAAACCTTCGTCTTCCCGGCCGAAATGGCCATAGGCGGCGGTCTTTCTGTATTTGATCTGTTGCGTGTTGTAAAGGCCGAGCATCTTGATGATGCCATAGGGACGCAGATCAAAATGGCTGCGAATCAGCTCGACTATCTTTTCGTCGGCGATTTTACCGGTGCCGAAGGTCTCCACCATGATTGAAGTCGGTTCGGCCACGCCAATGGCGTAGGAGACCTGGATCTCACAGCGGTCCGCAAGCCCGGCGGCAACGATGTTCTTGGCCACATAGCGGCCTGCATAGGCGGCTGAACGGTCTACCTTGGATGGATCCTTGCCGGAAAAGGCGCCGCCGCCGTGGCGCGCCATGCCGCCGTAGGTGTCGACAATGATCTTGCGTCCGGTGAGACCGCAATCACCCACCGGCCCGCCAATCACGAAGCTTCCCGTGGGGTTGATATGGATCTTCTCCTTGGGGCACTGTTCCAGCCACTCCTCAGGCAGCACCGGCATGATGATATTCTCCATCACCGCATCACAGAGATGGGCGTAATCGATGTCCGGGTCATGCTGGGTGGAGAGCACGACAGCGTCGATGCCGGTTACCTTGCCCCCTTTGTAGTGGAGTGAGACCTGGCTTTTGGCATCCGGGCGCAGCCAGGGCAGGATGCCGGCCTTGCGAATCTCTGACTGGCGTTGCACCAGACGGTGCGCATAGGTGATCGGCGCCGGCATCAGCACCTCGGTCTCATTCGTCGCATAACCGAACATCATGCCCTGGTCGCCAGCGCCCTGCTGCTCCGGGCTGGTGCGATTCACGCCCTGGGCAATATCCCCGGATTGTTTGCCGATCAGGGACATCACCGCACAGGTGGAGCCGTCGAAGCCCACATCTGAATTGGTATAGCCAATATCACTCACTACGCCACGCACCAAGTCATCCAGATCCACCCAGGCTTCGGTGGTGATCTCGCCGGCCACGATCACCGCACCGGTCTTGATCATGGTCTCGCAGGCCACTCTGGCCCGCTCAGGGTTGGGGATCCAATTCCAGGATGGCATCCAGCATGGCGTCGGAAATCTGGTCTGCGACCTTGTCCGGGTGTCCCTCAGACACAGATTCCGAAGTAAAGATATACTCGTTGGCCATATTGTCGTTCCGTAATGATTAAGCAGTTAAGTAGAAGTCTAGGGTGGCAGCCCTTTGGAATGCCGGATGTCGATGAATTTCAGCGCCAGGATTTTACACAGCTCCCAGCTTTTTGCATAATGCCCACCCTGCATATCATGCCTGCTGAGAGTCATTTCAATGGTTTCACTTCAAACTCCGGTGTGTGAGTTCGGCAAATCAGCCCCAGACTTTAACCTGCGGGGGGTCGATGGAAGGCATTGGACACTCGCTGAGTGTATGGGGGAGAAGGGATTATTGGTGATGTTCATCTGTAATCACTGTCCCTATGTCAAAGCCATTCGTGAGCGCATTGTGCGGGATGCCAACGAGTTGCGAACGCTTGGAGTCAACAGCGTGGCCATCATGGCGAACGATCCCACCGATTATGCCGAGGATTCGTTCGAAAATATGCAGCGGGTTGCGGAACAGTTCGATTTCCCTTTTCCTTACCTATTAGATGATACCCAGGATGTCGCCAAAGCCTATGGCGCGGTCTGCACACCGGATTTTTTCGGCTACAACGCCGATTTTGGACTTCAATACCGTGGCCGACTGGATGAGAGTCGTAAGGAGGCTGCACCGGAAGCGGTGCGCCGCGACCTGTTTGAAGCGATGCAACAGGTGGCTGAAACCGGTCAGGGGCCAGTGGATCAAATTCCCAGTATGGGGTGTTCAATCAAGTGGCGTGTAGAGTAAGCTCAGTGTTTATCTGAGAATATCAGGATATTAGGATTTACCATCAATCCAGCTTATTGCCCCCATAAAGTCAGCTAAATTGCTCCTGACCTGAGGTTGAGTCAGAATAGCACACCTTTTTTTTCGTGTTGGGTACCGAATCCGCTCGGAGCTAGTGTCCGGTTGTTGATCGGTCGATTGAGATTATAGGGATGGCAGAGGGGGTTCTGTCAGCTCCGGGAATCTGGAGAACACATGACCGCCTCGGTTGAATACGATACGGTCGGTCGGATCCGGGTTTAAACTGAAAACCGAACGAGATTTCTAACTTTAATCAGGAGGGGTCAATGTCCTCACGCAGAGAACTTGCCAATGCTATACGTGCCTTGAGCATGGATGCAGTGCAGAAAGCCAATTCAGGTCATCCGGGCGCGCCCATGGGTATGGCGGACATCGCTGAAGTGCTATGGAACAGTCACATGAATCACAACCCGGCCAATCCGGACTGGGCGGATCGCGACCGTTTCGTGCTGTCCAATGGGCACGGCTCGATGCTGATCTATTCTTTGCTGCATCTTACTGGATATGAGTTGACCATTGATGACCTGAAAGGTTTTCGTCAACTCCATTCCAAGACCCCGGGTCATCCCGAGTATGGTTATGCGCCCGGTGTGGAGACGACCACAGGTCCCCTCGGGCAGGGCATCACTAATGCGGTTGGCATGGCGCTGGCGGAACGGACCCTGGCGGCTCAATTCAATAAGCCGGGACACGACATCGTAGACCACCATACCTATGTATTCCTGGGTGACGGCTGCATGATGGAGGGTATCTCCCATGAGGCCTGTTCACTGGCTGGAAACCTGGGTCTGGGTAAGTTGATCGCCTTCTGGGACGACAACGGCATCAGTATCGATGGTGAGGTTGAGCACTGGTTTACCGACGATACACCAGCGCGTTTCGAGGCCTATGGCTGGCACGTGGTTCGCGATGTGGACGGTCATGACGGGGATGCCATCAACAAGGCCATCGAACAGGCCAAGGCTGCTTCTGACAAGCCGAGCATGATCTGCTGCAAGACCACCATTGGGTTTGGTTCACCCAATCTGGCCGGCAGCCATGACTGTCACGGCGCACCGCTGGGCAATGAAGAGATTGCCGCCACCCGCGAACAGTTGGGTTGGAGTCACGAGCCCTTTGTGATCCCTGCTGAGATCTACTCAGGTTGGGATGCTAAAGCGAGCGGTAGTGCGGCAGAGGCCGCATGGAACGAGAAATTCGCTGCCTATGAGGCGGCCCATTCAGAACTCGCCGCCGAATTCAAGCGCCGCATGGCTGGCGAACTGCCTGCCAATTGGGAACAGGCAGCAGGCCAGTTTATCAACGATGTGAATGCTAAGGCAGAGTCCCCCGCGACTCGCAAGGCCTCGCAGAACACCCTGAATGGTTATGGACCTCTGCTGCCGGAGTTTCTGGGTGGTTCAGCTGACCTGACCCCGTCCAACCTGACTTCCTGGTCGGGTTCAAAGGCGATTACCGAGGGGCATGTCGACGGCAACTACCTCTCATACGGTGTGCGTGAATTCGCCATGTCGGCGATCATGAACGGCGTCGCGCTGCATGGCGGCTTCATCCCTTATGGCGGCACCTTCCTGATGTTCTCGGAATACGCCCGCAATGCCTTGCGCATGGCGGCGCTGATGAAGATTCAGTCGATCTTCGTGTATACCCATGATTCCATCGGTCTGGGAGAGGATGGTCCAACCCATCAACCTGTCGAGCAGATCCCAACCCTGCGTATGATCCCGAACATGGATGTCTGGCGCACCTGTGATGCAGTGGAAACTGCAGTGGCCTGGAAAGAGGCCATCGAAAAGAAGGACGGTCCGAGCTGCCTGATCTTCTCGCGCCAGAACCTGGCCCACCAGCCACGCAGCGATGCGCAGATTGCGAATATCGCCAAGGGCGGTTATGTGATCAGTGATTGTGACGGTGCGCCGGATGTGATCGTGATCGCCACCGGTTCCGAAGTGGATCTCGGAGTCAAGGCTGCTGAGCAATCCGCTAAAAAAGTGCGGGTGGTCTCCATGCCCAACACTCGCGCCTTTGATGCCCAGGATGCAGCCTATAAGGAATCTGTGCTGCCAGCCGGTTGCACCGCACGGGTGGCCGTGGAGGCTGCGGTTACCGGTGGTTGGTACAAATATGTCGGTATGAACGGCAAGGTGATTGGCATCGATCACTTTGGTGAGTCGGCGCCGGCCGGTCAGCTGTTCCAGGAGTTCGGATTTACCGTCGAAAATGTGCTTGCCGCCATTGACGAGGTGTCCGCCTGAGGCATCGACGGGCGCCAGTGGCGCCTGTTATCAGATCAGATTAACAACTTAATAATACGTTTAACGGAGAATCAAACATGACACTAAAAGTAGGCATCAATGGTTTTGGTCGTATCGGCCGTATGGCATTTCGCGCAATCGCCAAGGACTTTCCTGGAATCGAAGTGGTTGGTATCAACGACCTGCTGGATGCTGACTACCTCGCATACATGCTGAAGTACGACTCCGTGCATGGCCGCTTCGGTGGCGACGTTGCTGTCGACGGCAACAACCTGGTGGTGGACGGCAAGACTATCCGCCTGACCGCTGAGCGCGACCCGGCCAACCTGGCCTGGTCCGACATCGGCGCTGATCTGGTCATCGAGTGCACCGGCTTCTTCCTCAGCGAGGAGACCTGCCAGAAGCACATCGACGCCGGCGCCAAGAAGGTAGTGATGTCCGCACCTTCCAAGGATGGCACTCCGATGTTCGTCTACGGTGTCAACCACGACACCTATGCCGGTCAGGCCATCGTCTCCGCCGCCTCCTGCACCACCAACTGCCTGGCCCCTGTGGCCAAAGTGCTGAATGACAAGTGGGGCATCAAGCGTGGCCTGATGACCACCGTGCATGCTGCTACCGCTACCCAGAAGACCGTTGACGGTCCTTCCATGAAGGATTGGCGCGGTGGCCGCGGTATCCTGGAGAACATCATCCCGTCTTCCACGGGTGCGGCCAAGGCCGTTGGCGTGGTGCTGCCCGAGCTGAACGGTAAGCTGACCGGTATGGCCTTCCGCGTGCCCACCTCTGATGTCTCCGTGGTCGATCTGACCGTCGAGCTGAACAAACCAGCCACCTATGACGAGATCTGCGCCGCGATGAAGAAGGCCTCAGAGACCCCTGGAATCGGCGACACCCTGGCCTATACCGATGAGAAGGTGGTTTCCACCGACTTCCGCGGCGTGGGTCACTCCTCGATCTTCGATGCCGGCGCCGGTATCGCCCTGGATGGCACCTTCGTAAAGGTTGTCTCCTGGTATGACAATGAGTATGGCTATACCTGCAACATGCTGCGCTTCGTAGAGCACGTCTCTAAATAAGCGTTAGCTGACTGGAAACAGATGACAGGGTTCGACCTCGCGGTTGTACTCCTGTCATCTGTGACCGGTATCCTCGTCACTATCGACAGAGCTATTCGGCAAGGTTGCTGCCTTCCCAAATCTCTCTGCAACATCATTACGGAGTGCCATCATGTCTTTTATCAAACTTACTGATCTCGATCTCGCCGGCAAGCGTGTGTTGATCCGCGCCGACCTCAATGTCCCCGTCAAGGACGGCAAGGTCACCTCCGACGCCCGTATCACCGCCTCCATGCCTACTATTGAACATTGCATGAAGGCCGGCGCCAAGGTCATGGTCTTTTCACACCGGGGCCGTCCAGAGGAAGGCAAGGTTGACGAAGAGAACTCCATGCAGCCGATCGCCGACGATATGTCCGCCAAACTCGGCAAGACGGTTCCACTGGTCAAGGATTACCTGGATAAGGCGCCTGATGTAGGCGAAGGCGAGGTGGTCCTGCTGGAAAACGTGCGCTTCAATGCCGGTGAGAAGAAAGACAATGAAGAGCTGGCGAAGAAATACGCCGCTCTGTGTGACGTGTTCGTGATGGATGCCTTTGGCACCGCCCATCGTGCGCAGGCCTCGACACATGGCGTTGGTGTACATGCACCGGTCGCCTGTGCCGGTCTGTTGCTTTCCGAAGAACTCGACAGCCTGGCCAAGGCGCTGGCCAAGCCGGCCCGTCCCATGGTCGCCATCGTCGGTGGCTCCAAGGTGTCGACCAAACTGACCGTGCTGGAAGCGCTTTCCGAGAAGGTCGACCAACTGGTGGTCGGTGGCGGTATCGCCAATACCTTCCTCAAGGCGATGGGGCACAATGTCGGCAAGTCCCTGTGTGAGGACGATCTGGTGGATACCGCCAAGGCCCTGGTGGAGAAGATGAAGGCCCGCGGCGCGAATATCCCGATCGCTACTGACGTAGTCTGCGGCAAGGAGTTCAGCGAGACCGCCGAGGCCACCCTGAAAGATGCCAGTGAGGTGGAAGACGATGACATGATTTTCGATATCGGTCCCGATTCCGCCAAGGTACTGGCTGATATCATCGCCAAAGCGGGTACGGTTGTTTGGAACGGCCCGGTGGGCGTGTTCGAGTTCGACCAGTTCGGCGCAGGTACGAAAACGGTATCCATGGCAATTGCCGAGTCCGATTGCTTCTCCCTGGCCGGTGGCGGCGACACCATCGCAGCGATCCAGAAATATGACATCTACGACAAGGTCTCCTACATCTCGACGGCAGGCGGCGCCTTCCTTGAGTACCTTGAAGGTAAGACTTTGCCTGCGGTGGCCATGTTGGAAGCACGAGCGGCAGAATAATCAGTTACATGGGTGTTCACTCAACGGCCGGTGTTACCGGCCGTTTGTTGACCGAGATAACTGGAAATCATATTTTTATGCCGAGACGAACAAAGATTGTAGCTACCCTGGGTCCGGCAACTGACGATCCCAAGGTGATGGACAAGCTGATTCGCGCCGGGGTTGATGTTGTCCGCCTCAATCTTTCTCACGATCCGCATGAACAACAGCGCCAGCGCTGCGAACGGATTCGTGATCGTTCCAGAGCAAGCGGCCGGCAGATCGGTGTGCTTTGTGATCTGCAAGGTCCCAAGATACGCATTGGGCGTTTCAAGAGCGGTTACATCACACTTGTAGAGGAGGACAGCTTTATTCTCGATGCGGAGTGCCCTCTCACCGATGGTGACGAGAGCCGGGTGGGACTGACCTATACTGACCTGTCCAAGGACGTTTCACGCGGCGACACTCTGTTGCTGGATGATGGCGCTATCGTGCTCTGGGTATCCGATGTTGAAGGTCCCCAAGTGCATTGCAAGGTGGTTGTCGGCGGCAAGCTTTCCAACAACAAGGGGATCAACAAACAGGGTGGCGGTCTTTCTGCACCGGCATTGACGGTAAAAGATAAAGCCGACATCAAATTCGCCGCTGAAATTGACGCGGATTACCTGGCGGTTTCCTTCGTGCGGAGTGCCGAGGATGTACGTGAGGCTAGAAGGCTGCTGGAAGAGGCGGGTGGCAAAGGTGGCGTCATCGCCAAAATCGAGCGGGCCGAAGCCCTGGGATGTATTGACGAGATTATAGTAGCCTCGGATGCGATCATGGTTGCCCGGGGCGATCTCGGTGTTGAGATCGGTGATGCGGAATTGCCGGCGGTGCAGAAGGATCTGATCAAGGCTGCGCGCCGCTTGAATAGCGTGGTGATCACCGCCACACAGATGATGCAATCGATGATTGAGAGCCCGATCCCGACCCGCGCCGAGGTCTTCGATGTGGCCAATGCCGTGCTGGATGGGACGGATGCGGTGATGTTGTCCGCTGAGACTTCCATCGGCAGGAATCCACACAAGGTTATAGAGGCCATGGACCGGGTCTGTATCGAAGCGGAAAAGCAGGGTCTGGCGCGTCGTTCACAACACCGTATCGATTCCGTTTTCGGGCGGGTCGATGAGGCGATCGCCATGGCCGCCATGTATACCGCGAATCATCTTGGGGTAAAGGCGATTGCAGCGCTTACCGAGTCTGGTTCCACGGTAAAATGGATGTCACGGATCAGCTCTGGAATTCCTATCTATGCCCTGACCCGGAATGTAGAAACCCGCCGCAAGGTGACCCTTTTTCGCGGTGTTTATCCGGTAAGTTTTGATGTGGCGACCACTGACATCAATAAGGTGAACAGGGAGGTCATAGAGGAATTGCTGCGCCGAGGCGAAGTTCGGGAGAATGATCTGGTGATCATCACCAAAGGTGATCGCTCGGGTGTGGAGGGTCAAACAAACATCATGAAGGTGATGCGGGTGGGAGAACACCTACTGCCCAAAGTAGATTAGGCCAGGGACGATGAGTTCCTGATCGAAACTTTAACTTAAGTAAAGACAAAATTTAGGAGGCTATCATGGCTCTAATTTCCTTGCGCCAACTGCTCGACCACGCAGCCGAGAACGGCTACGGTTTACCAGCTTTCAATGTCAATAACATGGAGCAGGTACACGCTATCATGCTCGCCGCGGACGCAGTCGACAGCCCTGTTATCCTGCAGGGTTCCGCCGGGGCTCGTTCCTATGCAGGTGAACCCTTTCTGCGTCACCTGATCATTGCCGCCACTGAAATGTATCCACACATTCCTGTTTGCATGCACCAGGATCACGGTACTTCCCCTTCCATCTGTCTGCGTTCCATCCAGTCCGGCTTCAGCTCGGTGATGATGGATGGTTCACTGATGACTGATGGCAAGACGCCATCCAGCTATGAATACAACGTGGACGTAACCAAGACAGTGGTTGATATCGCTCATGCCGGCGGTGTCTCGGTTGAGGGTGAGCTTGGTTGCCTGGGTTCACTGGAGACCGGCCAGGCTGGCGAAGAGGATGGCGTCGGTGCTGAAGGCGTGCTGGATCACAGTCAGCTCCTGACTGATCCCGATGAAGCCGCAGATTTCGTTAAGAAGACCGGCGTAGATGCCCTGGCGATCGCCATCGGCACCTCACATGGCGCCTACAAATTCACCCGCCCGCCAACAGGCGACATCCTGGCTATCGATCGTGTAAGAGCGATTCATGCGCGTATTCCCAATACTCATCTGGTGATGCATGGTTCCTCTTCAGTGCCTCAGGACTGGCTGGCCATCATCAACGAGTATGGCGGCGACATGGGTGAGACCTATGGCGTACCGGTAGAAGAGATTGTGGAAGGTATCAAAAACGGTGTGCGTAAAGTCAATATCGATACCGATCTGCGTATGGCCTCAACCGGCGCAATCCGTAAACACTTGCATGAAAACAAGTCCAACTTCGATCCTCGCAAGTTCCTGAAAGAAGCAACCATGGCGATGTCTGGTATCTGTAAGGCGCGCTATGAGGCTTTTGGTTCCGCAGGCATGGCCAGCAAGATTACTCCAATCTCACTGGAAGGCATGCAGCTTCGTTATGACAGTGGAGAACTGGATCCAAAAATCAACTGATTTTAAAATTCAGTAGCTACAAGGGGGCTGATTTCAGCCCCCTTTTTTTGCCTGCCATAAATCAACTCAGCGCTAAAATGCCTGCTTTGGCGAGTGCGGTTTTGAGCTGGCCTGGATTAAAGCCTGAAAATTTCTGCTTGCCGACCACTATCAGCGGGACGTTGCGTCCCCCCAGCTGGAAAAATTGTTTCTGCATCTTGCCGGGTTTGCCGACGTTGAAATCCAGGAAAGGGATATTATTTTTTTTTAACCAATGTTTGGCATGTTGGCAATGTGGACAATTTTGTGTGGTGTAGATTACGACTTTTGTGGATCTTCTCGGCTTATGATACAGCATGGTCGTGATCTAGCTCGCTGCACGCAGTTTGTTATAGGCAGGAGGGAAGCCCAAGGATAACAGCGAGATTCCAACGCGGCGTGGCGCAGGAAGCTTAAATATTTCTGCCAATTGCACAATTAAGAGCAACGTTTCGTTCTGCTCTGTTTGGTTGGGTATTCAGGATTGTAATATCTAATCAGCTCAATGGGTGCATTAAATATAGGAAAAATTCCTGACATATCAAAAAATAAGCGTTTTCTTGATCTTGTGCAGTTTGTTTAGTTTCCAGTCAAGCGTTTCTCGGCCTCCTGATATTTTTCCGCTGTCTTCTGTATGACATCATCGGGTAGTACCGGGCCTGGGGGAGTTTTGTCCCACTCCAGGGTTTCCAGATAGTCTCTGACGAACTGTTTGTCGAAGCTGGGTGGGCTGATACCGGGTCGATACTGGTCAGCAGGCCAAAAACGCGATGAATCCGGGGTTAGAACCTCATCAATGAGATGCAGTACTCCGTGCTCATCCAGTCCGAACTCGAATTTTGTGTCGGCAATGATGATGCCCTTCTTCAGGGCAAATTCAGCTGCTTCGGTATAGATCTTCAGACTCAGGTCGCGCACCTGTGTGGCGAGGGCCTCTCCAAGCAGATTGACGGTCTGTGCGTAGCTGATATTTTCGTCATGATCACCGATTTCAGCTTTCGTCGACGGCGTATAGATTGCAGTCGGCAGTTTATCGGCCAAGTGCAGCCCTGCCGGCAGATCGATCCCACAGACGGCTCCCGTTGCCTGGTAATCCTTCCAGCCAGACCCGATCAAATAACCACGTACAATCGCCTCGACCGGCAGGGGTTTTAGTTTACGTACCACCAGCGCTCTATCTCCCAGGGCAGCGCGTTCTGCTGGGTTTGTCACTACGCTTGCAAGAGGTTTGTCTGAGAGGTGGTTGGGCACCAGTGCCTTAGTTCGGTCAAACCAGAAATTTGCCACCCGTGTCAGTACCTCACCCTTACCGGGAATGGGTTGCGGGAGAATGACATCGAAAGCGGAGAGTCTGTCGCTGGTGACGATCAGCAGATGCCCAGCGTCTATTTCGTAGATATCCCGCACCTTGCCGCGATTCAGGAGCTTAAGGTCACTTAGTTCTGATTCAAATAGGGTGTTGATGGCTGGGCTCATGTGTTTTTGCCAGTTCGAAAAAAGCCGTTATTATAGCCTGAGTTTCGAGATACGACTTCTCCCAATTTTGTTTTTTTCGCATCCAATCGACGGCAAGTGCGTATTATGTGGGTAATGAGTTGATTTTTTTAGGGATTTCAACATGAGTAAAGAAGAAACCTACCTGCAGGCATTTCGCGGCAGTTTTACCTCGGCATTGCGTTGGCATCACTTGGACGCCTTGTGGGAAAGGCTGCGCCTCGATGCAGCCGGAAATTGGTACATTTACGCAATAGGTGAACAGCCACCCGCGGCTGTGGTGGGTGCGGATGATTTCAATACCTTTATCTCTGAAGTGGATAGCCTGCTACGCAGGGAACACAACGAGAAATATTGTGGAATCGTTTATGCGGATGACCTCAACCACCCTTCTTTCGTCAAGATCTATGACCCGCATAATTTGGGCGTTTCCTGTGGCTTCAGTGACAACCCTCCACTACCGGGCTGGGTGTTGAGCAAAATACCTCCTGTAGACCTTTCTACAGCGCAAATTATTCCCAAGAATCGTAAACGCTGGTGGAGCGCCTTATTTGGTGATTGATCTACGTTAAATTTAAGGATTTTCTAATAGACTTTGTGTTAGAATGAATAACCAAGCATAAACGTAGGAAATAGGTGTGACATTATGAGTGTATCTGAGCAGCGAGACAGCAGCCTTTCTTTGGAAGATCGTTTGGCAATTACCCGGGGTGTGATGAACCTGTTCGACAGCTGGGGGCTGCGAAACGAAGAGAGCATGGCTCTGCTCAACATGGAAGGCAAGGCGCGTCATTTTGTTCAATACCGGCATGACAAAGCCTTACCGGAAGACCCTCAGTTGATGAAGCGCGTTGAATATCTGATCAAAATCGATGCTGCTCTGCGCACTACCTATCCGACCAATCCCAACATGGGTAAACTCTGGTTGAGGAAAGCCAGTCCTAAATTTCAGAAGCGCTCACCGCTGTCACTGATGATTGGCGAGGGCGAGAAGGGACTGGTGCATATACTCTGCCATCTGGATTGCACCTTCGCCTGGGACATGAGCGGATCCAAACCGTCCTGAGCAGGATCTAGTTTCTATCCAGCCAGATCTCAAGGCCCTGGGCATTCAGATCCAGGTCCATCCCGAGCAGTGCTTCGATCTGCGCAGGTGATTGACGGCAGCCGTGCCCGGCCAGTTTTTTGACTGACCAGTCGAACAGGTCTTGCCTGATCTGTGCCGTTCGATCTGCTGCATCTGCCAGTTCGGCAATGGAGACAAAATCATCTATTGCCTGATAAAGGTCTGCAGCAAGTTTCCGGGTATATTCCACCATGCCGAAATGGGTCAGGTAGATACGGGCCGGTTGGAAATCTGCGAGGCGCTTGAGCGTGGTGTGCCATGCGTCAGGGTCGAACTGCACCGGAGTTGAGGTCGGTAGAACAAAGGGTCCGTTTTGAGTGTCGAATTCCCGATAGGAGAGGCCGAAGGTATCGCCGCTGAAAAAGCCGTTACTCTGATTGTCGTGGATACAGATGTGGTGGCGGGCATGTCCAGGCGTATCAAGACAGTGCAGTTTTCGCTTACCCAAATCCAGGGTCAAACCATCCGGCGCCTCTACAACTCTTTCTGATGGCACCGGCAGCAGGCTACCGTACAAGGCATTAAACCGTGCTTCCCCGTAAACGCTGGTGGCGCCGGCAATCAGTTTTGCCGGATCTATCATATGCCGGGCGCCGAACGGGTGAATTACCAGTTCAGCCTCTGGCAGCAGTTGTATCAATTGCCCGGCCCCTCCGGCGTGATCCAGATGGACGTGGGTGGGGATGATGTATCGGACCTGGGCCGGTTGTATCCCTTTAGCCGCCAGCAGTTGCATGAGAAGCGGGGCGGTATGTGCAGTGCCGGTATCGATGATGGCGGCTTCGCCAGCGGAGTCAATCAGATAACAGGCCGCCAGACCAGGGCGCTGGTAGAGCGTGTCTATGCAGCTGATCTGTTCCGGTAGATCCGTGTAGGACAGGTGCGACATGTTTAGTCCTGGTCCTCGGCCGGTCCCTGTTCCTTTGAAATCTGTCCTTCAGCGCCGGAGATGAGATTCTGAATATTGCTGCGGTGCCGCCAGAAAAGGATGAGGCTGAGCAAGACCTGCATTACCACCAGTTCAGTAGCAGGCCAGACAAGCCATACAATAACCGGAGCCAGCGCCATGGAGATCAGGGCCGCCAGGGAGGAGATGTTCAGCACCTTGGCCATGAACAGCCAGATCAAGGCAACCGAGCCGCCAATGGCCCAATGCAGGCCGAACTGTACGCCGAGTGCTGTTGCAACACCCTTGCCTCCCTGGAAGTTGAAAAAGACCGGATAGAGATGACCCAGAAATGCAGCCATGGCAGTGAAGGCGAAAATCAGTGGGCTGACATCCAGCAGATGGCCAATCAGGACCGGAATCAAGCCTTTCAACATATCTCCAAACAGGGTGACAGCCGCCGCTTTTTTCCCGCCGATACGCAGCACATTGGTGGCGCCCGGATTATTCGAACCCTGGGTGCGAGGGTCGGGTAGCCCCATCAGTTTGCAAACGATGATGGCGCTGGAAATGGAGCCCAGTAGGTAGGCGGAGATGACAAGCAAAGACTCGATAATCATGCATGAATTTGACCTGCAAGCAGCACAGAGGTCAAGTGCCAGATTGAGTCAGGAGGCTACCATTGAGAAGACGGGTTGGTAATCGTCAACAACTTCTCTACTATGTGCAGATTTGACAACGAAGATGGGTTTTTTAATGGATATTGTCTTCATTCGTGACCTGCGGATAGAAACTGTCATAGGTATCTATGATTGGGAGCGGGAAATCAGACAGCCGGTGGTATTCGATCTGGAAATGGGCGCCGATATTGCCCGGGCAGCAGCCAGCGACTCGATTGATGCCACACTGGACTATAAAGCGGTGAGCAAGCGCCTGATTGAGTTTGTCGAAGCGAGTGAATTTCAGCTCGTCGAGACCTTGGCGGAGCGTTGCGCCGCTATTGTCATCCATGAATTTGGGGTTCCCTGGGTGCGTTTGACCCTGAATAAGATAGGCGCTGTCAGCGCCGCCAGGGACGTGGGGGTGATTATCGAGCGGGGCAGTCGTGATTGAAGCAGAATCCGTCCGGGTCTGGTTGAGTCTTGGCAGCAACATCAACCGTCAGTCAAGCATCAAGCATGCGCTGGTCGATCTGCGCGCTGAATTTGGTGAATTGGTGGTCTCCCCAATTTACGAAAGTGAAGCAGTGGGTTGCGCGGGGGAGAATTTCTACAATCTGGTGGTGGGAATAGAGACCGCACTGCCGATTCCAGATCTGATCGCCAGGTTGAGGCGCATCGAAGAGAGAAACGGTCGCCTGCGCAATGCAGATAAATTTGCGCCACGTACCCTTGATATCGATTTACTGACCTATGGCGATCAGGTTGTCGAGCTGGAGAATATTCATCTGCCCAGAGATGAGATCACCCGTTATGCGTTCGTTCTGCTGCCCTTATCAGAGGTGGCGACCAATGAGGTTCACCCGCTTAGCGGGTTGAGTTATCGGGAGTTATGGGCAAGTTTCAATGAGCCTTCACAGAAGCTTTGGCGGGTTGAGGGAGTTTAGCCATTAGTTTTGAGGGGCCGCTCCGTCTGTATAACGAAATTGGAGTGTTATGCGGGTACAGCCCTGCCTCTGGCATATTGGTGGAGAGCGGAATCTTGTCCGAAGGCTGTTTCTGGATGCGTAAAAAGATGCCCCGAGATCCATTCCATGGGTCTCGGGGCGTTGTCACCCTGCTTGGTTGGCATTTTGCTTCAATCCATCGGCTCCCTGCCTGCTTTTAGCGTTCCTTTTAATCCCTGTATGGAGGTGACAACTACTATTTTATAGTAGGTGATGGGATTGTCTGCCAGAATTGGCTGAACAATTTGTAGGAATTGTCTGATATGGATCAGGCTGTGAGCTTGATCCGGTGGTTACTATTTTGAAACAATCGGCACCCGGAAGAATGGTGCGAAAATTCCTGCCCATACCCTAATCCCTGAGGACAATATTATGCTATTGATCAGAGCCTTCACCGGTCTGCGTCCTGCCGAGGGTCGCGCCGCCGATGTGGCTGCCCCTCCATACGATGTGATGAATGAGGCTGAGGCCCGCGAAATGGTCAAAGGGCGTCCCTGGAGTTTTCTGCATATTTCCCGGCCGGAGGTTGACCTGCCAGAAGGCACCGATCCTTATGCGCCGGAGGTCTATGCGAAGGCGGCGGAAAACCTGCAAAAAATGGTGGCCGAAGCTGTTCTGGTGCGGGATGCCAAACCCTGCTACTACGTGTATCGCTTGACCATGGGGGAGCATGTGCAGACCGGTCTGGTGGCGGCAGCCTCAGTGGAGGCCTATGACACGAACCGCATCAAAAAACATGAATTCACGCGGCCTGCCAAGGAAGATGACCGGGTCAGACAGGTGGATGCGCTGAACGCCCAGACTGGCCCAGTGTTCCTGGTCTATCCAAGCACCAGAAGCGTGGATGACACCCTGGCCAAGGCTGCGGAGGCGCCGCCGGATATGGATGTCACTGCCGCAGACGGGGTGCGTCATGAGGTCTGGGTAGTGGATGATGAATCCATCGTCGCCAGCCTGACGCAGGCCTTCGACGCCATGGCGGCGCTGTATGTGGCGGACGGGCACCATCGGTCGGCAGCCGGTTCACGGGTGGGGGCTGCACGTAAGGCCGCCAATCCGCACCACACTGGTGACGAGTCCTATAACTATTTTCTGACGGTGATCTTTCCGCACAATCAGATGCAGATTCTCGACTACAATCGCGTGATCAAGGATCTCAACGGTCTCGATAAACCGTCTTTTCTCAACAAAATCGCACAGGCATTTACCCTGGAGTCGAGTGACCAGCCGGTCAAACCAGCCGCTCCGGCGGAGTTTGGGATGTATCTGGAGCGCCAATGGTATCGCTTACGGCTGAATCCTGAGCGGATTCCCGTCAACGATCCCGTGGCCAGACTGGATGTCAGTCTGCTGGCGGATAATCTGATAGAGCCGATCCTGGGCATCTCTGATCCGCGGCGCGACAGCCGGATCGATTTTGTCGGGGGTATCCGTGGTCTTAAGGAGTTGGAAAAACGTGTGGACAGCGGTGAAATGCGGGTTGCCTTTGCGCTCTTTCCTACGCGCATGGAGGATCTGATGGCGGTGGCGGACGCCGGTGAGGTGATGCCGCCTAAATCAACCTGGTTTGAACCCAAACTGGCTGATGGTCTAGTCAGCCATGTCCTGGACTGAAACCTGCAGGGTGACATCAGACTCTAACCGACATGGTTACTGTTAATACCAGTCTACCTGAAGGGGATAGTGTCGATCAGGCGGCAATCGATCAATGGATTGATTCACTGCCGGTTGAATTCAGTAAAGGTGACCGCGCCTTCCTGCAAACTGTCTCCGCGCTTGCCTTGCAGGTAGGCGCCGAGAGGCGGCATGCGTCCGGCGAAATGCAACTGCGCCACGCCCTCTCTGTCGCCGAATTACTCTCTGGACTCAGACTCGACAGGGAGACGCTTGCTGCCGCGATGCTGTTGGGGGTACTGCAGAGTAATGAGGTCAGTGTTGAACTGTTAAGCAAGCGGTTCGGTGATGCTACAGCCAGGATGGTGGCCGACCTCGATCGTATCGGCAGACTGACAGATCTCTCGTCCGATGTTGCACCGGAGGCCGGTCATGGGCGACCTGCCTCTACGGCACTGGTACATCCCTCTGCGGCGGATGAAAAGGAGCATGCGGAAAATCTGCGCCGCCTGCTGCTGGGTATTGCAGACGATGTCCGGGTGGTTCTGGTGGTGGTGGCGGAACAACTGCACTTGATGAGAATTGCACGCGGTTTCCCGGATGAACTGCGGCGTCGACTGGCGCAGCAGACGCAGGATATCTACGCGCCTCTGGCAAACAGATTGGGCATCTGGCAGATCAAATGGGAGCTGGAAGATCTGTCGCTACGGTTCCTGGAACCCGAGCAGTATAAGCAGATTGCCAGTCAGCTGGATGGCCGACGGGCTGACCGGGAGCGCTTCATCAGCGAGGTGATCCAGTTGCTGCATGCAAAGTTCGAGGAGGTTGGTGTCCAGGCAGAGATCACCGGTCGCCCCAAACATATCTACAGTATCTGGCGCAAGATGCAGCGCAAGTCAGTGGATATAGAACAGATCTTCGATCTGCGGGCGGTGCGTGTGCTGGTTGACGATATTGCCCAATGCTACGCCGCGCTTGGTGTGGTGCATGGCCTGTGGAACCATATTCCCGGCGAGTTTGATGACTATATCGCGACCCCGAAAGCAAACATGTACCAGTCGATCCATACCGCAGTGGTCGGTCCGGAGATGAAAAACCTGGAGGTGCAGATTCGCACCCGGGACATGCATCATCACAGTGAACTGGGTGTGGCGGCGCACTGGCGTTACAAAGAAAATACCAGACATGATGCGGACTTCGAACGCCGTATCGTATGGATGCGTCATTGGCTGGAGTTCAAGGACGGGAGTGACGAAAACGGTGGATATATGGAGCGGCTGGATACTGAGCTGCAGGCGACCCGTATCTATGTGCTCACCCCTCAGGGCAAGGTGGTTGAACTGCCAAAGGGCGCTACCGCCCTCGATTTTGCGTATGCCATTCATACGGATGTAGGGCATAGGTGCAAGGGAGCAAGGGTCGATGGTCATATCGTCCAGCTGACCCGTCCGCTGAACAGTGGTGAAACTGTCGAAATACTCACGGCAAAAAACGGCGTGCCGAGCCGGGACTGGATCAATCCACATCTCGGCTATCTGCACACCAGCAAGGCGCGCAATCGGATCAAGCAGTGGTTCAAGCACCTTGATTTCGAGCATCACGTGGAACTGGGCCGAGCAGCCCTGGACAGAGAGCTGTCAAGGTTGTCGGTGACTGAGAAACCGGATCTGGCAGCCTTGGCGCCGCGCTACAATTTCCAGCATGCCGATGATGTGTATGCCGCGATTGGCCGTGGCGATCTCTCGCCCATTCAGATAGCGAGTCAAGGGGAGCATGAAAAGCAGCCGAGACGCGCATCATCGGTCAAGCCTCCCAAGCACAGGCACGCAGCCAAGGGAGAGGTCATGGTGGAGGGTGTGGATGACCTGATGACCAGTATTGCGCGCTGTTGCAAGCCGGTTCCCTATGATCCTGTGATCGGCTTTATTACCCGGGGGCGCGGGGTCACCATACACCGCCAGGATTGTGCAAACATACTGGCTATGCAGAGCGAGGATCAACAGCGGTTGGTAGAGGTCCACTGGAGTGACGCACAGACTGAGACAGCCTATCCGGTCGATATTCTGATTCATGCTAACGACCGAAAGGGATTGTTACGGGATATCTCATCGATTCTTACCAATGAAGAGGTTGACGTGATCGGCGTGAATACCTCCAGCGACAAGCGCATGGACACGGCAACCATGCAATTTACCGTCGAGGTGGGTAACATCGGTCAGCTGAATGGTTTGTTGAAAAAGGTTGAACAGTTACCCGATGTGCTGGATGTCAAGCGTCAGCTCTGATGGTATTTCCATCACACCGGTAAATTGCCAGGGTAATGTCACCCAGCTAAACTGGCAGGATGACAGCGGTTACGAATTCGCCTGTCAGCCAGGATGAAGCAGCCCGGTGCGAACTGGCTACACTTTAAAAATTAATGGAAACATGTCCTTGAGCGAAATTGACAAAACTAATCTGTTGGATCTGGATCTACAGGCGATGGAGGCATTTTTTCTGGCGCTGGGGTCAAAGGCATTTCATGGCCGCAATGTCTTTAAATGGATACACAAGCATGGTGTGATCGATTTTGATGCCATGACTGACATACCCAAGCGACTGCGGGAGCAGTTGTGTTCCCTGGCTGAAGTGCGTCTGCCGGAGCTGATTTTTGAACAGCCCGCTCTGGACGGGACGCGCAAATGGCTGATCGAACTGCTGGATGGCCAACGTATCGAGACGGTTTATATCCCGGATGATGGCCGCAGCACCATCTGTGTCTCTTCCCAGGTGGGTTGTGCGCTTGATTGTTCATTCTGTTCCACCGCGCAGCAGGGCTTCAATCGGAATCTTTCTGTGTCGGAAATCATCGCTCAGGTGTGGATCGCTACCCGGGAGCTGGGCCACCCACCGACCAATGTGGTGATGATGGGCATGGGAGAGCCCCTGGCCAACTTCGACGCGGTGGTGAAGGCGATGAATATCATGCAGGATGATCTGGCCTATATGCTCTCAAAATACCGGGTCACCATCAGCACCTCCGGTATCGTTCCGGCGCTCAAGCAGCTCAGAGAGGTCAGCGACGTGAGTCTGGCGGTCTCCCTGCACGCACCGGACAACGCGTTGCGGGATCAACTGGTGCCGATCAATCGAAAATACCCCCTGGAAGAGCTGATTCCCACCTGCCGTGAATTTATCCGCGGGGACAAGCGGCGCAAGGTGACCTGGGAGTATGTGATGCTGGACGGGGTCAATGACAGTCTGCAGCATGCCAAGGCCCTGATCAGACTGCTGGAGGGTACGCCGTCCAAGGTCAATCTGATCCCCTTCAACCCTTTTCCCGGCACCCGTTACCAGGCATCCCCTCCGGAGCGGGTAGAGGCCTTCCGGCAGCGTCTGAAGCGTTCGGGCATCATCTCCATGACCCGCAAAACACGGGGTGATGAGATTGATGCCGCCTGTGGCCAGTTGGTGGGAAAAGTCAGGGATCGCAGCCGGCGAGAACTGAAACGCAAACAGCCGGCGTCTGTCGAGGTGCGCATTTCGTGATTCATAGCAACCGTGAGTTCAAGCTGTTTTTCATGCTGTTGACGCTAGTCATCGGAGGCTGCGCCAGCCAGGGTCAGGTTAAGGATGACGGTGACACCACCGGAGACCTGGGCGCTGAACAGCGTGATAGTCCTGCAGCCATCTATGTCGAAATGGGAATTGCCTATCTGCGCGATAACCAGCCGGGTATCGCCTTGAAAAAGCTTAAAAAGGCCATCTCTGTAGATCCGCAAAATGCCGAGGCGCATAATGTGATAGCTATTCTCTACGAACGCTTGGGGAATTTTGACCTGGCCGGGGTGCATTACGACAAGGCAGTCCACCTGCAACCCAAGAACCCCTATATCCGTAATGCGAGAGGCAGCTACTTCTGCAAGCAGGGTTTATATGAGAAAGCAGGAGAGGAATTCGACAGCGCCCTGAGTAATCCTCTCTATCCGACACCCTGGGTGGCGATGACCAATGCGGGTCTCTGTGCTGAGTTGTCGGGTAATACGGACGCAGCGGAAACTCACTATCGTAAGGCCCTGACATCCAATGAAAGATATTCTCAGGCTCTCTATCAGATGGCAAAACTCCTGCAGACGCAAAACAATTTCCTCTCGGCCCGGGCCTACCTCGAGCGCTACAATAGCGTCGCCAAGGCAACAGCCGGCTCCCTATGGCTTGGTGTTCAGATAGAACGAAGTCTGGGGGACCAAATGCAGATGCGGGAATACAGCAAGCGACTGATAGAAGAATTCCCTGATGCCCCTGAGATCCAGTATCTACGCCGCTCCGGATGGTGACTCTGTAAGCCGTCAATTGTTTGAAGGTAATTTCAACTGTATGAATTATTTATATTATTTTTCCATGCGCGCTGCATATTTTAATGTCGATCGGATTGGGGCGGGGCGATAGAAATGACTGTCTTATCCAGCCATGAAGTGGAACAGGCTGCGCCTGCGGATAGCATCGTCGGACCGGGAGAGCGCCTGCGTAAAGAACGTGAATCTCAGGGTCTGGAGCAGGTCCGGGTTGCCGCTCAGCTGCATTTGAGTGAAACCATGATCGAGGCGCTGGAGTGGGATGATTTTACTGCCCTGCCCGAGGCCGTATTTACGCAGGGTTATCTGCGCAACTATGCCCGCCTGTTGGGCCTGCCGGAGGGCGAGATTTTGGCGGCCTACCAGAGGCTCTGTCCGAAGGATGCTCGGACGTCCGTGAGCACCAAGCGTTCGGTGCAGATCAAACAGGAGGTGCGAAGCAGTCATGGTCTGGTGCAGTTGGCCACCTGGTTGATTGTTATTGGATTGATTGCCCTGTTGTTCATCTGGTGGCAGGGCCGATTTGGCTGGCAGGATGTGTCGGTAGAGGATTTTATCCCGGAAACAGAGGTTTTCGATGATCCGTCGACAGGGCAAGATCTATCGCCGCAGATGCCTGATGTCACTTCTTCTGCAGAGGGATTTGAAGCGGTCCCGGCGGATAGCGGGGATGAAGCGCGATTGCTCAGTGTCCCGCAATCCGGGCAACCACTGACTGAAACAGAGAGCATTCCGGATTCAGCGCCGCTGACCACTTCATTCGGAGCTGATGTGGCGGAGGAACAACCAACTGTGGAGGCTGCTCCAGAGGTCGCGCAGGACCTTCAGTCAACACCGGAGCCGAAGCCCGCTGCCGGGCGGCTGGTGCTTGAATTCGCTGGCAACTGCTGGGCTGAAGTGCGCGATGCCACGGGCAGGGCGCACATTATCGGGGAAAAGCGCGCCGGCGCCCGCTATGTGCTCGCGACTGATCTCGGGCCCTTCAAGATTATCCTGGGAGATGCCAGTGTGGTCAGCATGGTTCTCAATGGAGAACCCTACGATCTTGCTCCCCACACACGTGGTAATGTTGCGCGTTTCACACTGGATACCACAACGCTCGGTGAGTAATCTGACTGGCCTGTCATCGATGGAGAAACAGCCGGGTAACTGACCTGTACTCCTCCGTCAATACAACTTTGCCGGAGTACTAGGTGGAAACACATAACCATGCTAACCTTGGCCGTTTGATTCCAGCAGCGGTTTAAACATTTTCAATCGATGGCAAAGCATATCCAGGCCATTCGCGGGATGAAGGATATCCTGCCCCAGCAGACGCCTCTGTGGCAATTCGTGGAGGATACCGTGCGTTCGGTACTCTCCCGCTATGGCTATGCCGAGATCCGTATGCCGATTGTGGAGCTGACCGAGCTGTTTAAACGCTCCATCGGCGAAGTAACCGATATCGTCGAGAAGGAGATGTACACCTTTGAAGACCGCAATGGTGACAGCCTTACCTTGCGTCCGGAGGGTACCGCCGGTTGTGTGCGAGCTGGATTGGAAAATGGGCTGCTTTTTAATCAGGTGCAAAAGCTTTGGTATCAGGGGCCGATGTTTCGCCATGAACGGCCGCAGAAGGGACGCTATCGTCAGTTTCACCAGATTGGCGTGGAGAGTTTTGGGCTTGCCGGGCCGGATGTGGACCTGGAACAGATCCTGATTACCGCCCGACTCTGGAAAGAACTGGGTCTGCATGATCTGCAACTGCAGCTCAATACCCTCGGCACCTCTGAGGAGCGGACGAGTTACCGGGAAGTGCTGGTGAGTCATTTCCAGGGACGCTATGACGAATTGGATGAGGACAGCCGGCGCCGTCTGCAGGGCAATCCGTTGCGTATCCTGGATTCCAAAAACCCGGATATGGCCGGTGTGGTGGCGGATGCGCCAAGCTTGATGGAACATCTCGGTGATGAATCGCGGAGCCACTTTGCGCAGCTCTGTGAGGGCTTGGAAGCAGCCGGTCTGGCATATGTCGTCAACCCGCATCTGGTGAGAGGGCTTGATTATTATGCCCGCACAGTATTCGAGTGGGTCACTGATCAACTGGGAGCCCAGGGAACGGTGTGCGCCGGTGGCCGCTATGATGGCCTGGTGGAGCAGTTGGGCGGTAAAAGTGTGCCGGCGGTTGGGTTTGCCATGGGGCTGGAGCGCCTGATCGCGCTGCTGGAGCAGACGGATCTTGTACAGCGTCTTCCCGGGGTTGATCTCTATCTGGTAATGGTGGGGGAAAAGGCGCAACGCGAAGGATTGCTGCTGGCGGAGCATCTGCGGGATACAGTCCCGCACTTGAGATTGATATCTCATTGTGGTGGTGGAAGTTTCAAGAGTCAGTTCAAGAAAGCTGACAAAAGCAACGCCAGGTATGCATTGATACTTGGGGATGATGAACTCGCCAGGGGCGAGGCAGGGCTGAAAAACCTGCGCGGAGCCGATGAACAGCAGCAGGTGAAATTGACGGACTTGGCGAGCGTGCTGGCTGCCAGGTTATAAAAGTTGTTCACTGGGAACGAAAAAGTTTGTAGCGGTACTATCGCTATTGTTTTTAACTACAGGAAAAATATAAAGGGAAAACGGCATGAGCGTTTACCAAACTGAAGAAGAACAGGTTGAGGCGATAAAGAAGTGGTGGAAAGAGAACGGCACCTCAGTGGTGGCTGGTCTGGTTATCGGCTTGGGTGCAGTATTTGGCTGGCAGGGCTGGAACAGCTATCAGGACCGCATTGGCAAAGAGGCTTCGGTCGCTTTCAGTCAACTGATGGTTGCTGTCGACTCGAATGATGTGGAATCGGCCGGAAATCAGGCTGAGTTGCTCAGAGTGGAATATGAGTCGACCAGTTATGCGGTTTTGGCGGCCATGGTCCAGGCGCGACTCAAACTGGAGCAGGGCGACAGTGCCGCTGCCCGTTCCCAATTGGAGTGGGCCATGCAGAACAGTTCGGATGCCAGCCTGAAAAAGTTGGTGCAGTTGAATCTGGCCAGGGTGCTGCTGAATGATGGAAATTTAGACGGCGCCGCAGAGCTTGCCGATATCAAGACAGGCGGTTTTGCCGGAGAATTCGCGGAGTTGAGGGGTGATATCGCGCGGGCAAAACAGGACATGACCACTGCTCAGGATGCCTACAGCATGGCTCTGGCGCAGAACGTAGCAAATCCGGACCAGGTAAAGATGAAGCTCGACGACCTGGCGATTGCCAACCCTTGAGGTTTCCTATGCCCCGTCTGTCGTTAGCGGCGTTGATGCTGATTCTGCTCTCCGGCTGCAGTATGTTCGCTGCCAAGGATAATGCAGACCCGCCAGCAGAATTGCTGGAGTTTGAGTCATCCCTTGAGGTGGAAACCTTATGGGATCTCTCGGTTGCCGGTAGTGATGAGAAATTCCTGGCGATACGCCCTGTTGTTCAGGGCGGGAAGCTGTTTCTTGCCGATCCGGAAGGGCAGGTTCTGGCTGTTGATCTGGCCAACGGCAAGGTGATCTGGCGGAAGGAGACTGACGCTGAGTTGAGTGGCGGCCCTGGTTTGGTCGGTGAAGTGGTACTGGTAGGCGCCGGCGAAGCTGAACTGATCGCCCTGGACGCAGCTAATGGAGAGGAACTTTGGCGGCGCAGGGTAAGCAGTGAGATTCTCTCTTCTCCCGCAGGGGAGTCGGGCACCGCGGTGGTGCGCACCACGGATGGTCGCGTCCTGGGTTTGAATGCCGGTACGGGAGATGGTCGCTGGAGTTTTGACCGGTCAGTCCCGGTGCTCACACTGCATGGTGACAGTTCACCCGTGGTGAATGATTCCCGCGCCTTTGTTGGTTTTCCGAACGGTAAACTGGTATGTCTTGCATTGAATACCGGAAACCTGCTCTGGGAGACTGTTGTCGCCACACCGCACGGCAAGACAGAGTTGGAACGGGTGGTGGATATCGATGCCGACCCATTGTTGGTGGAAGGTGTTATCTACGGCGGCAGTTTCCAGGGTGGAATTGCAGCGATTTCGGAAATCAGCGGGGTGGTGTTATGGCAACGGGAAATCTCAACTTATGCCGGCTTTGATGCCAACTGGCGGGAAGTCTATGTGACCGACACCGAGGACCATGTCTGGTCTCTGGATGCCACAAACGGGGCGACGCTCTGGCAGCAGAAGGCACTCCATGCCCGCCAGCTGTCCGCCCCGGCAATCATCGATGACTATCTGGTGGTAGGTGATCTGGAAGGTTATCTGCATTGGCTTGCCAGGGATGATGGTCGCATGTTGGCCAGAGTCAGGCCGGGTCGGGCCGGTATTCACGCCAAGCCTTTAGTGGCCGGGGGAGTGGTCTATGTGTTTGACAAAAACGGCAGACTCACCGCTCTGCAAGCCAAGCCGGTCGAGCCTGAATAACGGATGCTCCCCGTCATTGCACTGGTCGGCCGTCCCAATGTGGGCAAGTCGACGCTCTTCAATCGCCTCACCCGCAGCCGTGACGCCCTGGTGGCTGATCAACCAGGTCTGACGCGTGACCGGAAGTATGGCACCGGCAAGATTGGCGACAGTCCCTATGTGCTGGTTGATACAGGCGGTATCAGTCTAGATCCCGATGGGATTAATCTGCTCATGGAGCAGCAGGTCAGGCAGGCCATTGGCGAGGCGGACCATATCCTGTTTCTGCTGGATGCCAAACAGGGCTGTACAGCGGGTGATTTTATCATTGCCGAGCAGTTGAGGCGTACCGGCACCCCGGTTACCTTAGCGGCCAACAAAAGCGAAGGGCTGGACGCCGAACTGGCGGCCGCTGATTTCTATGCCCTGGGTCTGGGCGATCCGATTTCCATTGCCGCCGTGCATGGCAGAGGCGTGAATACCTTGATCAACCAGGTGCTTGCCAGTCTGCCGGAGCATGAAGAGCCGCTGGATGAGGCAAGCCAGGGCACCATGATTGCGGTTGTGGGACGCCCCAATGTAGGTAAGTCCACCCTGGTCAATCGCCTGTTAGGCGAAGAACGGGTGGTGGCTTTCGATCAGCCCGGTACTACCCGAGACAGTATCTTCATCCCTCTCGAGCATGATGCTAGACGTTACACCCTGATCGATACTGCCGGTGTCAGGCGCAGGGCGCGGGTCACAGAGGTTATCGAAAAATTCAGCATCATTAAAACCCTGCAGGCCATCGAACAGGCCAATGTCGTGTTGCTGGTGCTGGACGCCCCGCTGGGGGTGGGGGAACAGGACGCCAATCTGGCTGGTCATATTCTGGAGTCGGGTCGGGCTCTGGTGCTGGTGGTCAATAAATGGGATGGCCTGACAGCGGATCAACGGGATCGAATGCGAGAGGAGATTGAGCGTAAGTTGCCGTTTCTCAGCTTCGCCCAGCTGCATTTTATCTCTGCGTTGCATGGTTCCGGGGTAGGGGATCTGTATGCCATGGTGGACAAGGCCTATGCCAATGCCATGCGCGACCTACCCACGCCGGAGCTGACCCGCCTGCTGGAATCGCTGGTGGAGGAACATCAGCCGCCATTGGTACATGGCAGGCGGATTAAACTGCGTTATGCCCATCAAGGGGGTAAAAACCCCCCGATCATCGTGATTCACGGCAATCAGACCGAGCATGTCCCAGAGCCCTACAAACGCTTTCTTGTATCCCGCTTCCGCAAGGCGCTCAATTTGAAAGGCACGCCTATCAGGCTGGAGTTCAGATCCGGTAAAAATCCTTTCGAGGGAAAGAAAAACAAACTGACAAGCCGTCAGATCCAGAAGCGGCAAAGACTGAAGAAGTTTGTGGGCCGCAAAAGTTAATCCAACCGTTCAGAGTTCCATTCCGGGGTTCTTCCCGCCGTCAACTGCCAGTCAATTCTGCATATTGTTGCGCCGCCTGTTCTTTGCCCTGAAAGTCTTTACCGAAGTCGAGCGCGTTTTCAAAGGCCTGAGCGGCATCAGTGTTTTTACCTGCCTTTGCCAGTAAAACGCCAAATCGATAATAGTCGACAGGCTCTTTTAGATCGTTGGTGGCATCGAGTTTGGTATACAGAGTCAAAGCCTTCTGGTGCTCTTTTGCGGCCAGATAGATGTTGCCAACCAGTAGAATCAATTGTTGATTATTAGGAGCAAGCTGGCGCGCTCTTTCTGCATATTCCAGGGCCTCTTGTGGTTTATGCTCCTTTTCCAGAAGCGTTGTGGCGATGCTGCCCAGCGCTATCGGGACATGAGGGCCGCGTTTGATCAATAAAGCTTCATTATATTGCTGGATTGCCAGTTTGGGTTGGTTGAGGTGGTTATACAGGTTACCCAGCCGAAGGTGGAGATCGGGGTTGTCCGGTTGCATGCTGACGGCTTGTTCATAACCTTTTCTGGCCTGTGCAAGATCGTTCAATCGAAAATGTATATCTGCCTGTTCCATGACAGGTGCAAGCAGCTTTGGATGTTTGCCAACGAGGATCTGATACAGTGCGAGCGCCTTTTTGTCTTCAGCATTTTTTGATAAAGCTCTGGCTTTAGTCAGCAGTGACAAAGGTGGCAATACCTTATCCGTGCCCTGTTTTTCGAGAATTTTGGCTGTAAGCTGGAAATAGCCCTGCCGATATAGATAGTTAGAGAGCGCAAGATACAGAGCGGATGTCTTAAACTCTGCAACAAAGTTATTATGGATGGCAGGCTCAGGCCTGTTGATGTCAAAGAAAAGCGCGCCTGTTTGTTGCAGGCTTTTATCCGCCGCCCCGGTATTTCCCTTGAACGTTAAACTGGCGGCTTCTATCAAGTGGGTCAGTGGATCGTGGGATGCTGCATTCTTGGCCTGCTGCAGCACGTCCAAAGCATTTTTCTGATTCCCCATTGCGATATATGTGATGGCCAGGCCTTGCAAGGCTTCAACCATTGAAGGGAATTGCTTATGGATTTTCTGGTAATGGTCAAGAGCAGACGGCAAGTCATCCTCTATCAGTGAGATATGGCCCAGTCCCATCTGAGAGATAGGATCCTGGGTGGCGGTTGACTGAAATGCTGATCGAGCACCTGGCAAGTCGCCATCCATCAGATTGACTGTGCCGAGGATAATTGCCGCAGGTGGGTTATCGGGTTGCAGTTTGAGCAGTTCACCGGCGTATTGTCGGGCATCCGCCAGATTTCTGTTTATCATGCTCAACCGGGCCAGGTTCAACAGCGTGTTGTGGTTTGCGCCATCCAACATATATAGCTTTGTGTACGCATCCAAGGCTTCCGCAGTGCGGCCCTGTAATCTGTAGACTTCGGCCCTCAGTTGCAGTATTTGCGCCGTGATTCGCTCATTTGAGAGGTTCTGTGTGATCGCCAGTGCTTTGTAATACCGTTTATCTGAAGCATAGAAACGGCCTGAAGTGAGCCGGATCAAGGCCGCCAGATCATTATTGAAGCCCTCCAGTTCCTTCAGATGTTGATGCAGCTTCGGTTCATCTCCATTGCCAAGCCAGCCAAGGGCCAATAAGAGATGGGCCCTGGCATCGGCGGGTCTGTTTCCAACCAATTCTCTGGCCAATTCAATTGCCCTGGGATAATCACTGCTTTTCAATGCATTTATGATTCTGTCGTAACTCGCGGGTGAAGGTCTATCCAGGTCTATGAGTTCACCTAGCGTATCGGGTTTAAGGAAATCTTCCGGATTCATGATCGCTGCCCGGATCGTTGACAGCGGTGCTCCGCACAAGGCGATTGTCAGCAGAGTGATCAGTAGGATTTTTAGAATGCGTCGATTCGATATCATATTGTTGAACCCGGGAAAAATAGCAAGTGAAAACAGATACTCAAGAAGTCAGTCTAGCTTCTGGGTTATGGAGAACAAGAAAATAATCAATAAAAAAGGGCCGGTTACAATGTAATCCGGCCCTAAGTCTGCAATCCTGATTGTTATTTTATGAATCTGCTATCAGGCTGATTTTCTGCGGCGTCTGGTGGCGCCAAGCAGCAGCAGACCGCCAGCCAACAGAGACAGGGCGGCAGGCTCGGGAACGCTGCTAGGAGGTGGCTCATTGAAACCGGCCTCACCCTTGACGTGGAACAGCGCAACAAAGATGTTGTCGTCGTTACTCGGATTGTTGGTGAAGATGTTGATGCTGGTGTCGCCATCGTTGACGAATGGGGTCAGGTCATAGCGCTCATCATCGCCAGCGTAGGTATTGGTGTTAAGCAGATCGTCGTCATCGCCACCCATGGTGATCAGCGAACCATTGGACTGTAGCTCTCCATCGTCGAAGTCGCCGGCATTATTGGTCAGGGTAGAGCCGTTGACGGTTACGTTTGAGGCCTGGCTGCAGCAGCTGAAGCTGATGCCGAGTCTCATTTCAGCGAAAAATGAAGGATCACTGGTGTTGAGAGGATCCGCAAAGTTCACTTGGGTGGTGTCACCGCCCAGTGCTGCGCCGCCATCCAGAATGGCTACCGTGGAGACGTCGAGGCTGGCGAGTTCATAGACCACGATGAGAGACTCACCGTCGATCCTGGAGTCATGCTCAGTTATGGAGAAGTTGTAGGTGCCGCCAAGACCGTCATAACCGGCCTGAACGATGGAGGTGACATCCTCACGACCCGTACGAAAGAAAGCTGGAAGACTTGGTGGTACGTCATTCGTGACAGACTGATCCCAACTGTTGATCAGGGTGCCATTGAAGGTAACATCACCCTGGGTAGCTGGGGTGCTGTACATTGCAGAGTAGAGATAAGCCCCCACGACATTGGCCCCTGCGGGGATGTTGGCCGATAGTGTGCCGTTTTGATCAGTGCCGCCCCAGCCGTCACTGGAGACGCCGTAGTTACCTACGAAGGTCTGAAAAGTAGTCAGAGAGGCCTGTGCGCCAAAGGATAACAACAGGGTGCCTGCTGCTATGCCGGTCAGTGCGCGAGCAATTGTTTTTAATTTCATTCTTTCTTCCTCGAATCCCATAAACATTAAGAGTGGTTCAAATGCTTGGCTTATTGTTTCTTAAGCCTGCCTTAAGCAGTGCATCATATATGCCAAAGATAAAATAATTCGAATTATCAATGTTTTAATGATTTTTGTTTGTCTGATCAGACAGAAATTGTAAATAATATCGACAACTATGGTCCTGGTGATCAACTCCGTATGGGATAGCAAACCGACGGATCATTTCTGTATTGCAGGCGGATATCCCCCTAAATCTGTGTATGGTGTTTATTAAATGTGGGAGTGGCGAAATAGGTCTATGCTTTGGTCTTGGCGTACAAATCCCCGAGTTTTTTATTCCATTCGAAGCTCTTGGTCAGTTCACTCTTGAGAATCTTGCAAGCTGTTTGATGCTTGGGTACAACTGTCGGTATGAATAATAAGTCCAACTATGCGGAAAAACTCTCGGGGATGATCCCACTGACCGGGTTGGAGCGTCTACCGGATGCGCAGCAGCGGTTCATCGTCGAGCAGGCTGCCCGCTTCCGCTTCACGCAACAGGAACTGCGTCAACTGGGCGAGATGGCCCTCGACCTGAACATGTGGGGCGAGGCGCCGATTCAGACGCTCTGGCCCGCAATCCGGACTGAGGGTCTGTCCCACAAGCAGCTGCGTCAGCAGCTTCTCGGGACGATCAGGAATCATTGGCAGACGCTCAAAGAGAAACCCAACGAGTACCCTGTTGCGTTCACCGGAACGGTTTATCAGCCGGAACGGATCAAACGCATCGCGGTGGAAAAAAACCGGCTCGGCCTGGGCGCCTGTCCGGTGGCTTCGCCGCGCACCCGCTGCTGTAATCTGCTAACCCTGGATGCGGTTGAGAACTGTGGTTTCGACTGCAGTTACTGCAGTATCCAGTCTTTCTATCATGGAGATGAAGTACGCTTTGACAGTGGCTTTGCCGAGAAGCTGCAGCGCCTGGAGATCGATCCGACAAAGACCTACCACATCGGCACGGGTCAATCCTCCGACTCATTGATGTGGGGTAACCAGGCCGGCATTCTGGATGCCCTGGTGGCGTTCGCAGAAAGGTATCCCAATGTCCTGCTGGAATTGAAGACCAAATCGAAAAACATCAGTTATCTGCTGAAACATGAGATCCCCGCCAATATCCTTTGTACCTGGTCGTTGAATACACCCACCCTGATCAGCAACGAGGAGCATTTGACCGCTTCGCTGGAGCAGCGGCTCGACGCAGCGCGCCGTCTGGCGGACAAGGGGGTGCTGGTGGGATTCCATTTTCACCCGATGATCCACTATGACCGCTGGCGGGAGGATTATGGTGAGGTCTTCAGCCGCCTCACACAACAGTTCACCACTGATGAGGTGGTGCTGGTCTCTCTGGGGACCCTGACCTACATCAAACCGGTAATCAAAAAGCTGCGTTCCCGCGCCGAGTTCAAGAGCAAAATCCTGCAGATGCCAATGGTGGAGAGTGACGGTAAGCTCTCCTACCCGGATGAGCTCAAACGGGAGATGTTCAGTTTCGCCTATCAATCCCTGGCGCCATGGCATGACCAGGTGTTCTTCTATCTGTGCATGGAGAACCAGCGCCTGTGGCAACCGGTGTTCGGTTATGAGTATGCCGCCAATGATGAATTTGAGCAGGCGATGAAGGCGAGTTACCAGAAGAAGATAGAGCAGCGCAGGGGCCTGGTGGATGGATGATCGTCAATTCGCGATTGGACTGACCTTTGTCCTATATCTGGCCGCGATGCTGGGGATCGGACTCGTTGCCTGGCGGCGCACCCGCAATCTGTCAGATTTCGTCCTGGGTGGACGTCGACTCGGCAGTTGGGTGGCGGCCCTCAGCGCCAGCGCCTCGGATATGAGCGGCTGGCTGTTATTGGGGTTGCCCGGTTACGCCTACCTCTCAGGCATGGAATCTATCTGGCTGGCGGCAGGACTGCTGATCGGCACCTGGCTCAACTGGCGCATTGTTGCCTCCCGGCTCAGGAGTTACTCGGAACGGGCCGGCAATGCCCTGACGGTGCCGGAATACCTCTCCAACCGATTCCAAGATCAGAGTGGCCTGATCCGTATCGTCTCTGCTCTATTTATCCTGCTGTTCTTTCTTTTTTACACCAGCTCAGGGTTGGTGGCCGGTGGCAAACTGTTTGAGTCGGTGTTCGGACTGCCCTATGTATGGGCGGTTGCCGCAGGTACCCTGACGATCATCCTGTATACCGCGTTCGGTGGCTTCCTGGCGGTCTCCTGGACTGATCTGGTGCAAGGCCTGTTGATGGCGGCGGCGCTGGTGGCTATCCCGCTGATGGTGCTGTTTGAATCCGAAACCACACACAAGGTTGCTGAACTGGGTGGCGATACGAATCTGCTCAACCCATTTACCGATAAGAATGGCGAAACGCTGGGTTGGATAGCCATTGTCTCGCTGCTTGCCTGGGGGCTGGGTTATTTCGGCCAGCCGCATATCCTGGCGCGTTTCAAGGCGGTGGAATCGGTTGAGCTGATACCCCGGGCGCGCCGCATCGCCGTAACCTGGGTGGCCCTGACTCTTACGTCCGCCTGCCTGGTGGGACTGGTCGGAATCACCAGTTTCGAGATACCCTTGGCTGATCCGGAAAAGGTCTTTATCCAGCTGGTCGACCTGATGTTTCATCCGCTGATTGCCGGTATCTGTCTTGCCGCAATCCTCGCGGCGATCATGAGCACCGCTGATTCGCAACTTTTAGTTGCCTCCAGCGCCTTCACCGGCGATCTGTATAAAATGCTGTTCAGGCGTAAGGCCGGTGAGCGGGAACTGATCATAGTCGGGCGGGTTGCGGTGCTGGTCATCGCCCTGGCTGCCTTTATACTGGCCATGAACCCGGAGAGCCGGGTGCTGGACCTGGTGGCCTATGCCTGGGCCGGATTCGGTGCTGCCTTCGGCCCGGCGATCATTCTCTCCCTGTATTGGCCATCCATGACCCGACTGGGCGCACTCAGCGGCATCCTTGCCGGCGGGGTGACAGTGGTCATCTGGAAGCAACTGGAAGGAGGCATCTTCGAACTCTACGAGATCGTGCCGGGGATCCTGATCTCGGTGACCGCGATTGTGATCGTTAGCCTGACCGACAGATCCCAGAAAACCTGATTGAACGCTTATTGCATCGCACAAAAACAAGCTTGATGAAGATTTTCGTCAGTCATCATTGTCTTCGTCATGCTCAGGTTTGTGTCTGCGATCGAGGTTGTAGACCTGCAAATCTTCCGCGGCATCGATCCTGCCCTCATACCCCTGGGCGCGAATCAGCCTCTTGACTTCATCCAGTCGTGGTTCGGTGATTGGAGTGATATGGGAGAGCACCAGTTGCTTGGCCCCGGCCGCGGCTGCGACTTCACCGATGCGGGTCGGTGTGGTGTGCAGGGCGAAAAATACGGCGTCATTCGGACCATTCGGCAGGTCGTCCAATATCGCCGTGTCATAGATGAGCAGGTCGGCATCCTCTGCCAGATGAATCATATTGTCGGTTTTGGAACTGGTGTCGCCGGAGTAGACGATGCTCTTGCCCTGGTACTCGATGCGAAATGCCAGTGAGGGTACTGGCCCATGGATGACTCCCAGGGTTTGTATCAGCAAGCCGTCCTCATCCAGGATGGTGCGCATGGGCAGGCCGACGTCAGGTGAAAAATCCTCGATGGTATAGTCGAATTCGCCCCCGCTGATGGCGGTGGCGAAGATGTTCAGATAACGCTCAAGGCCGAATTCCACATGATAGTGGCCGTCAATATATTCAGTTGATGATGGATATTGGAGTATCTCGGTACCGGGGAAGGTCGCCCCATTGACGCCCGGGCCAAAGATGCGAATCGGCGCAGTGCGAAAGGTGCCGGCGCCGCGATTGTGGAAGTAGACAGTTTTGATCACAGATGACAGATCGCCGGTGTGATCGATATGCAAGTGGCTCAATAACACGCTATCCAGGTCTTTAACATTGGTGCCGCTGGCAGCCAGCCGTTGAAAACCTCCGCCACCTATATCCATCAGGATACGCGGTTCACCATCGACAAAGATCAAGTAGCCTGCACTCGCCCGGCCACTGGGTGTGGCGACAGGTCCACCGGAGCCCAGAACCATCACCGAGAGATTGCCTTTGACCTTATCGACGGCCAGTCGGGTTGGTTTATGATCTGCTGATGCTGCAACGGTGGTAAAAAAATAAAGGGTGATGCATGCGCTAAGGGTCAGCGCGATCCTGGATGCAGATCTCATTGGGTTCTCCTGTTATGTAAGCGATTGTTTTTCTGTCTACGTCTGACTTGGGAGTGCGGATGCAGCGGGTTGCCTTAACCAAGTGTAGAAGCTTTAGAGGATTAGTATTCCCATGAAATAAAGAGGCATTGCGGTCTGATCGGAACTCGCCAGCCAGATGATTTCATGCGTGTGCATTGGCTAATCCCAATCCAAAATGACAGTAAATAACAATGATATTTACGTAGTTTAGTGGCATAAATCTATTTGAGTTAGCGCTTGATTAATTGCCCGTAATCTCCAGCGGGTATCAGTGCAATCATTAGTAATATTCGGAGGAACACTATGAAACCATCAAGCCTTGCACAGGACTGCTGACGGGCCTAACCTTTTTACTTTGGCTTCTACTGTCAATGCAGCGTGGACCTTGAATAATGAGGCATCACGCCTGAGCTTTGTTTCTATCAAGAAGGACCAGGTAGCTGAAGTGCATAAATTCAGCCATCTCTCCGGTTCCATCACCAAGGACGGTTCAGTTGAGATCACCATTCAACTGGCGAGTGTCGACACGGCAATTCCAATCCGTGACGAGCGCATGCGCAGTATGCTTTTCAAGTCCGACTTGTTTCCTAAGGCGACGGTGTCCGGCAAGGTCGATCTTGTCAAACTCAAATCACTTGAGTTAGGGCAACTTCAGAGGGATGAGATCGAGATCAGTCTTTCCCTGCATGGTCAGAGCAAGGCCCTGAAGACTGAAGTGATGGTGGTGAAACTTAAGATTGGGAGCATGCTGGTGTCCTCAATCAACCCTGTCATCGTCAATGCTGCTGATTTTGACCTTGCGCAGGGAGTACTGGATCTCACAAAGATCGCCGAACTATCAGCGATCAATACTGCGATACCAGTGATGTTGAGTTTTGTGTTTAATCCGGCGGACTGATCCGTTCAGATGCGACAGGGGCTGAGTAATTCAGCTCCACAGCAGATACATTTCCCCTCTTTTCTTGAACCTCTCTTGTATCTACTGGACCTCATCTTCGAGTTGCGACTCTGCATGGTTCGATACGTGTTTTAGGTTTTGAGACTCATGCGACACAATATCCCTAGGGATTTCATGTAGCTAACCAGGTGAAACTTCTGGGTCACCTGGTGTTTATGCCTATTTCAAATGTAAATGTTTAGCTTTAGCGTTTACATCTTACGAATGGGAAGCATTTTCTTAACCACAACCGGATAGGGGGATTGCGCGTTTTATTTTATCTTTTCTGCAGGATATCCATCATTTGCCCTAACAGATGGTGCTGTTTAATGACGGAAAGGATCAGCTCGAGCGACAAGGGAGTTTCCTCAGTAGGAACGGCAAATCTTTGAATCTTTAAGAATAAACGCACACTGCTTTCTCAGTGCGGGAGGCGGGTAGTGCCATGAATGCGCAGTATTTTCCGAGAGGATGCTGCACATGAAGTGACGCAGAATATTCAGCTGCTATGAATTTTGTGTCATTTGAGCGCCTGGTGTCATCTGTCATTCAGTCCAGTGCTGTAGGAGTGAAACTCAGGGGCATCCGGGCATTATAAAAAACTATAAAGATTAGGAGGAGAAGAGATGCATTCCAAATGGAAATCTCTATGTTGGCCTGTCAGTGCCGTATCCGGTATCGCCATGCTGTCAGTATTATCAGTCGCCCAGGCGGCCACAATCGACAGCTGGAACAAGACTAATGTAGTCACCGATCTACCGAACTGGCCACCGGGTGTCGAGCCCAGCCATGTCCCGGGTGTCACCTACGACAGTAAGCTTTACACCGATGTCACTAAGCTGGAAAGCAATGGCACGGTGATCTGGAAGGAGGGGGCCGTTATTGCACCGGGCGCCACCGTACTTACCGAGAGTCCGGGTGTCGGCGACAACTGTATCATCACCAGCGGCACCAACCGGGCCATTCCGGGAAGTATCCCCAAAACCTGTACCGATGAGTTTCAGTCCGCCAAGCGGGTGAAATTGGAAGCCCGTGCAGCGGGTACTGGTAACCTTGATCCTAATGGCATTATGCTGACAGACGGCAAACCGCTGGACATGGTGTTCAACGCCAGCAATGCGGATGACGTGGCCCGCGCCTATCGTGTGTTCAAAAAATATATCAATGCCACCGGCCAGCGTATGGATGGTTTCGTGGTGGAGTTGGGTTTTGGCACAGGGAGTAACTTTACACCCTCTGCAGACAATGATGGCTTGAAATTCACCAAGCGGCAGAAGGGACAAAACCCTAATATTCAGGACTTCGACCCGCTGCCTTTCTACAGCACCCCGCCCGGGGATTCTGATCTCGGTTCCTTTATGTCAGCCGGACTGTTTGGTGATGCAGCGTTCAACAACAATCGTACCATCGACGGATATTTTGGCCTACCTGATGGTGTAGAGCCATGGACCGGTACTTGTAACCTAGACCCAATAGGGGAAGGACGCGCCTACTACAACCTGGTGGTGCAGAATGAGGATCGCATCGAAACGGTTGGCGATGTGCAGGGCCTCCACTACTGTCTGTTCGGCAACATGCTGCCCCAGGGTGAACTGCCTCTCGGTTTCTTCTGGGACCCGGACGGTGACCCTGTAACCGATGCGGATACCATTGCCGACTGGGATGGTTCAGGTGAGAGTCCTGCCTGTGGCGGAACGCCTTGCTGGGAAACCTACGTGGTACTTGATACAGATCCAGCCAGCGATACTTATGGTGATCCGGTGTTGGATGTGGAAGGAAACTTCACCCGTCCGGCCAATCCGCCGGTAGCGGTGCCTCAGCACGTCATCGATTTCTGGGTCGCGAACCCGGAGCCCGAAGTTATTGATCTGACAAACCCTGTCCAGTTCTATTTCATCACCGAACTGGACGACATGGGCCTGGTGAACAACAACTATCACATCACGGTAGAGTCGGTGAGCAACTGGCCCACCTATGATCCGATAACCGGTGCAGCCACCTTTACCATGCGCACTTCCAACGTGGGTGAGGGAGTGGCCTTCGATGCGCCCTGGCTGGCGACCCTGCCGCCTGAACTCGCGGATGATCCGCTGTCTTCCGATGTGGCTGTTGCCCTCTCGGTTGCCGGGTCTGTGGATGAAGGTACTGAGGTGCCGTTAGGGGTCACAGTCACGACAGCGTCCGGTCAACCTGCTGCTTCAGGCCAGGTCGTCGGTGAAGCAGTCGATCCAGTTACCGGTAAAGCTGTGGCCTCCTTTTACGGTGAGTTCGCTGACTTGGCGGCCGGTGCCTCTCAGGCGTTTACCTTCGACTGGCTGGTCAGCGATCCCACCGGTCTGCCCGAGAACGTGATCTGGACTACTACGGCGTATCTTGATGGCGGAGACCTGAATGAGGACGACAATACCGACCAGGTCGCGGTGTCGATCAATGCGGCCCCAGTGGTCGACGTGTCCATTTCGGAGTTCGAGGTTCCACGGCATGTGAAGAGTGGCAAGACCGAAGACGCCAAGGTGAAAATATTCCTCAGCAATGACTCTGAACAGCCCGCTTCTGGAACGGTCAGTGTCGAGGTCGAAGGAGCGGTCATTTTCTCCGCGGATTTCGTTGACTTGCGCATTGGTGAGTCGGAGGAGTTCGAATTCAAGTGGACGGCACCTGTCGTGACCAGACGGACAGATGTCATTACGGTGGCCACTGTCTCTGTAACTGGTGACACCGATCTCAGCAACAATACTGCAGTCGGTACTACCAAGGTGACGCCTGGTAGATAATCCTGAAGCATGATCTTCGGGGGCCGCAAGGCCCCCGATTTCTTTCCGCGTCGATTTTCTTGATTAAATCATCAATCAACCCTTGATGCAGATCAGCGGTTTCAGCTTGGCAACCTTGAGCGCCAGCCCGGCCTGCTGGCTGGCCTCCACCACTGCTGAGACATCCTTGTAAGCGCCCGGCGCCTCTTCCGCCACGCCGCGCAGGGAGGGACTGCGGATAGTGATATGATGCTGCGCCAGGTCCTCGATCACCTGGTGGCCCTGCCACTGTTTGCCGGCTGCGCGCCGGCTCATGGCGCGCCCGGCGCCATGGCAGGCGGAACTGAAGGAATGCGCCTCGGCCTCCTTGACGCCACACAGAATATAGGAAGCGGTACCCATGGAACCGCCGATCAATACCGGCTGGCCCACCTGCCGGAATGCTTCAGGCAGGTCGGCATGACCAGGACCGAAGGCGCGGGTAGCGCCTTTGCGGTGAATATAGAGGTCACGCTGTTTGCCGTCGACCGAGTGCTTTTCAAGTTTGCAGGTGTTGTGGGATACATCATAGAGCAGTTCCAGTTTGGCCTGGGGCAGCACTCGTTCGAAGGCCCTGCGCGCCAGTTGGGTGATGATCTGGCGGTTTGCCAGCGCGCAGTTGATACCGGCGCGCATCGCCCCGAGATAACTCCGGCCCACCTTGGAATCGATGGGCGCGCAGGCCAGTTCCCGGTCCGGCAACTGGATGCCGTGCTGCCCGGCGGTCATTACCATCTTTTTCAGAAACTCGGTGCCGATCTGATGTCCCAGTCCCCGTGAACCGCAGTGGATACTGAGCAGGATGTCGCCCCGCTTGAGACCGAAGGCGTCTGCCGCGGCAGTGTCGAAGATCTCCATCACCTCCTGCACCTCCAGGTAGTGGTTACCTGAGCCCAGGGTGCCCATCTCATCCTGCTGACGCTTCTTGGCATACTCGGAGACGGCTTGCGGATCGGCGCCGGCCATGCAGCCGCCCTCTTCGATACGCTGCAGGTCCTCGCGATATCCGTAACCCTGTTTTACCGCCCACTGTGCGCCGCCGCTGAGCATCGCATCCATCTCCCGGGGTTGCAGGCGGATGTTGCCGGTGCTGCCGAGTCCGGTGGGGACCATCTGGAACAGACTGTCCGCGAGTCGATCGCGCTGTGCCTCGATATCGTCATGAGAGAGCCCGGTTTGCAGGGACCTGACGCCACAGGAGATGTCGAATCCCACCCCGCCGGCGGAGACTACGCCGCCCTGATCCGGATCGAAAGCCGCTACCCCGCCGATCGGAAAGCCATAGCCCCAGTGGGCATCGGGCATGGCATAGGAGGCCTTGACGATACCCGGCAGGCTGGCCACATTGGCGGCCTGCTCGAAGACCTTGTTATCCATCTCATCAATCAACTGTGCGCTGGCATAGATGATGGCGGGCACCCGCATCCTGCCGCTGGGCGGGATCTCCCATACATATTCACTGCGCTGCATCGGTTTCAAGTGCCTTTGGTCAGGTTTTTTTGACATCTATACATCCACCACGCACTGGGCAATCCAGGTGCCCTCGATATTGTCCACATAGAGTTCGGTATAGGTCGCACCCTTGGTCTCCACCGCCGGTTTGTGGCGCGACGGCTCGATGGGCTCACCCCAGGCCGTGGCATGCAGTTCATCGCCCGTTATTGTTACCTCGAAGCGGCTGAATAACATCTTGCGCGTGGCTATCTCGTAGATCAGGGCGTTGAGCCAGTCGGCAAACAGCAGTTCGCGGTCCGGCGCCTGGCAATGGATCGGAACGGCCTGTTCGGCTGACACCGTTGCCGGCTCGGTAATCACTGCGGTCAGCGCCAATGCCGCCTGTTCAAAGGCCGATTCCAGGCTCTCGCCGCAGCCCCGCACCCCGATATCAGCCTGGTGATGAAAATGTTCCCAGTGGCTCACTGGCAGAGGACTCTGCTTCAGGTCTCGTGACTGAAATGGCCATGGCGCACACCATGCATCAGCAGTTTGAACTGATCCGCATAGACCTTGATCAGCCGTTCGTGGTCGCCTGCTTCAAAATAGACATGGGCCAGACTGGTGAGGGATTCATCCAGCACCGTTTCCACTCCATAGGCATCACCCAGGGGCGGTATGGCGCCGGGATCACAATCGCCGAATAATTGTTTGATTTCCGCTTCCGTTGCGAGCTGCAATTCCCGGCCCAGATCATCCCGCAGGCGGTGAAAATCCACCCAGTGGTTCGCTGGGATCACCACCAACAGATAGCCGGCGGCATCCTTCAGCAACACCCCCTTGGCGATGTGGTCATCAGGCACATGGGCGGCAGATGCGGTTTCATGACTGGAAAAACTTTTCGGATGCGCAACAACCTCGTACTCAGTGTGAATGGAGGTCAGAGTATTCATGACCGATGTGGCAATGCTCATACTAACGACTCCCGTTTATCGCAAAAGGGATACATTGAAGATAGATCAATCCCACGAATGATGTGTAGACAACCGGGTATTTGATTAGAATGCCGGCCATGTTGTATGCATTCAAAGATCTTCGGACCCTGTTCAATCCCATGCTTCTGGAAGACGCCTCCTGTTACCTGGATCAGGGGCTGGTTGCGCTGCCCGATGTCCGGCAGGATGGACGGCTGATTACCTCCCTGATCCAATCTCCAGGCAAGCAACCGTATCGGGTCTATATCCGGATCGAAACCAATAATTGTCCGTCGCCTGATATCCGTGGTGAGTGCAGCTGCCCGAAGCGGGTCAATTGCGAGCATGTGGCTGCGGTCCTGCTCCGGGCGTTGGGAGAGGCAGAGGTCCTGCAAGGTGAGCCCCGGGATCAGACGCTGCCTGGAGCGGCGTGTGAAGCGCAGTCATGTGACCACTACCCGGATGATGTAAAACAGCGCCTGTTCTACCTGTTGTTTGCCGCGCCGGGTTACCGTAGAGGTGTCGCGCTGCGGACAGTGAGCGCCAGGCAGCTCAAGGCCGGTGGCTTCGGCAATTTCCGGGATTATCAGCCTGAGTGGTCGCTACGGGGGCAGCCGCCGCGCTTCCTGCTGCAGGTGGATCGTCAGTTGCTGGCGGAATTGGACAGGTTGGAGCCGGAGCCGTTTACCAATGAACGGGTACTTGAAGGAGCAGCTGGTGGACAGCTCCTGAGCCGGATGCTGGAGACCGGGCGCTGCTTTCTGGGGGAGACGGAGGTTGCGCTGCGGCCGGGAAAGGCGCGTGCGAGCCGCTTCCGGTGGCGCATGGATGAGCAGGGATTTCAGTATCCCGAGTTTGATCTCGAGCCTGCTGCGGCAAGCCTCTTTCTGATGGGAGTTGCCTGGTATCTCGATCCTGAAAATGGCGAATGCGGCTTGCTTGAGACTGGCTTTGCGGAGGATTTGCTCAGCACTCTGTTCGATCAGTCCGATGGGGTGCCGCCGGAGGATGCCGGTCCTCTGAACGAAATCTTGGCAAGGCTTGTACAAGGACAGCCTCTGCCTGCGTTGCGAGAGCTGCAGCTGGACTTGCAGCAAGGGCGGAAGCCGATACCCTGTCTGAGTTTTTTCAGCCAGTCTGATGAGATGCCCTGGGGTGAGGACTGGTTTGATCAGGTACAGTTGAGTTTCGACTATGCCGGCCGGCGTTTCCTGGCTGACCAGCCTTCTCAATGGATCGAGGGGGACCGTCTGCTGAGGGTGGAGCGGGATGCGCAGGCCGAGGAGGCTGCCGCCGACCGCCTGCTTGAGTGGGGATTCGAGTGGAATGAGTTTCTGGCCGCTGAACCCAACAGTTTCAGGCTGGATGAAGGACCCCAAGCCTGGTTCGATTTTCAGGCCGGTCTGCTGCCGGAGCTGCGCCGTGAGGGCTGGCGCATCGAGTTTGACGACAGCTTTCGCTTCCGGCTGCTGGAAGTGGAAAAGTGGTATGGGGCATTGCGAGCGAAGGGTGAAACCGACTGGTTCAGGGTCGGCCTCGGAGTGGAGGTGGAGGGCGAGCGGATCAATCTACTGCCGGCCCTGGTGGCGTTGCTGCACGAGTTCCCGAAGACCCTCAACCGTAAGCAGCTACAGGAGCTTGACCCTGAACTGACGCTGATCATCCCGCTGGAGGATCAGCGCCTGGTGCCAGTGCCCCTGAAACGCATCCGCCTTATCCTGGATACCTTGTTTGAACTCTATCAGGCCGACAGCCTGGATGAGGAAGGCCTGTTGCCCCTCAGCCGCATTCAACTGACACGCTTGGCGGAGCTGAATGAGTTGGATGAATCGCTGCAACTCGATGGCGCCGAACCTGCGACTCTGTCTGATCTGATGCAGCGTCTGCGTGGCATGCGGCAACTGCCTGTGGTGCAGCCCCCCGAAGGTTTGCGGACCTGTCTGCGTGACTACCAGCAGCAGGGTCTGGACTGGCTGCAGTTTTTGCGGGCGAACGACCTTGGCGGGGTGCTGGCGGACGACATGGGCCTGGGTAAGACCATCCAGACCCTGGCCCATCTGCTGCTCGAGAAGGAGCGGGGACGGCTGGACCGGCCCTCGCTGGTGGTGGCCCCTACCAGCCTGCTGGTCAACTGGCGGCGCGAGGCCCGGCAGTTCGCCCCTGATCTCAAGGTGCTGATTCTGCATGGACCGAAACGCAGCGATCAGTTCAAGGAGATGGCAGAAAACGATCTGCTGCTCACCAGTTATCCGCTGTTGGCCCGTGACCGGGAGCTGCTGCTGAAACAGGCATTTCATCTGCTGATCCTGGATGAGGCGCAGAATATCAAGAATCCCAAGACTCAGGCCAGCCGGGTGGTGCGAGAGCTGAGCGCCCGTCATCGGCTTTGCCTCACCGGCACGCCCCTGGAGAACCACCTGGGAGAACTTTGGTCCCAGTTCGATTTTCTGCTGCCGGGCCTGCTGGGCAGCGAAAAGCAGTTCCGCGAGACGCTCCGCAACCCCATCGAAAAGCAGGGTGATGAGGCGGCTTCCGAGCGGTTGGCGTTGCGCCTGCGGCCTTTCATGCTGCGCCGCACCAAGCAGGAGGTGGCCAAAGAACTGCCACCCAAGACCGAGATTCTGCGCAGCGTCGTGTTGCAGGGCGCGCAACGGGAACTCTACGAGACCATCCGTCTGGCGATGCACAAGCAGGTGCGCCAGGCAGTGGCCGAGAAAGGCTGGGGTCGGAGTCATATCATGGTATTGGATGCCTTGCTCAAGCTGCGCCAGGTCTGCTGTGATCCTCGTCTGGTGAAGCTGCAGGATGCGCGCAAGGTCAAGCGATCGGCCAAACTGGAGCTGCTGATGGAGATGCTGCCGGAGATGATCGAAGAGGGGCGGCGGGTGCTGTTGTTCTCCCAGTTCACCGGCATGTTGAGCCTGATCGAAGAGGCCGTGCAGCAGGCCGGTATCGACTATGTAACACTTACCGGCCGCACCCGGGACCGGTCCAGACCGGTGGATCGTTTCCAGAACGGCGAAGCACCGCTGTTTCTGATCAGCCTCAAGGCCGGTGGCACCGGTCTCAATCTGACTGCTGCGGATACGGTCATCCATTACGATCCCTGGTGGAATCCGGCGGTAGAACGGCAGGCCACCGATCGGGCCCACCGCATCGGTCAGCAGAATCGGGTATTCGTCTACAAACTCATCAGTGAGGGTACGGTGGAAGAGAAGATTCAGGAGCTGCAGGCCCAGAAGCAGGCCCTTGCCGACAGCCTGTTCGAGCAGACGGGAGCATCCGGGAAGGCTTGGTCCGAGGCGGAACTCGACAGGCTGTTTGGAGCGCTGGAATGAAGCCGGTCGAGATCGATAAGTTCATACAGCAGGCGGTAGACCGGCTGCTGCTGGAGCAGGGCGTCTACACACCGCTGGAGTTGCTGTTGGCGGAGGGCCGCCTGCTGTTTGCCGATTATGAGGCATGGCGGGCGGGCAGAGTGCCGCTATCTGGATGAACGGCTGTTCGGTGATCCGGAGCAGAGCCAGGAGTTACTGCAACAGGCAGAGGCTTATGCCGAGGTCCTGAAACTGCAGGCCGCACCGCTCGACTATCAGCGTTGGGGTGGCGGAGCAGGTAAGCTTCCATTCAGTCAGCAGTCCGGCTTCGAGCGCTTGTTTCATACCGTCTACCGCAAGTCCGCTGACATCCCGCAGATGGACTTGTTCATGGATGCAGGCGGCACCACCCTGGTGAATGGTATTCAGGCCGCCTTGATCGGGCGGGATTTTGCCGAGGCCCGACGTCAGCTCGATCTGCTGTTCGATGCCGATCCGGGCAACACCCGTCTCGGCGGCCTGGAGCAGCTGGTGGTGGCGGCCGACAAACTGGAGCTGGCGGTGCGGGAACTGACCGTCGAGTTGCGATTTGTGCAGCAGGAGCTGCTGCCCCTGGCCGCTGACCAGCTGGGCTCGGGCAGCCGGGACTTCCTGGTTCCGTTCTGGCGGCGTCTGCTGCAGACCGTGTGGAATGAGGATTTCGATCCTGCACAAGCTGATTTGCATGCAAGTTTTCTGGCCCTCCAGCTGGAAGACTGGGATCGGGTGCGGCAGAGCATCGAGGCGCAGGCGGATTGGCAGGCTCAGCCCCTGCTGTTGCGTCGCTATGCCAAGGCTTGTGGGCGTCTGCAGCAGACCGATCCGGCCGTCTGTACCTGGTTCCGCCTTTGCTGGTTTTTTCCGGATCAGGCCGGGGCTATCGGCCAGGATGCGGAGTCCGACTGGCGGCATCGCTGGCAGCGTTTCTTAGATCTTGAGCCGGATTTACCCAACCGGGACTTTCCTGCCTGGTCCTTGCTGGAGCAGCCGGGTCTGGTCAAACGGCTGACAACTGCTGGCTGCCTGGCTGATGTGGAAATACCGGAGGATTTCCGGGTGATCTCTGAACTGGTGATGGCTGGCGCCGCCGCGCTGCCTGCTGCCGATCTGATCAGACAGCGGAAACGGCTCAAGGAGTTGAATCCGAAACTGTTTGCGTTTTACCTTGAGCGCTATGGCAGGGGGTAGCGGAATCCCGGATTCCGTGGCTTTCCCTCCAGGCTATCCGCTGTGCAAGAGTTCATGCAATGCTCTTTGCTTAGCTGCTGGGGTTGCGGTGCTTGAAGGCGGAAACTGCATGCTGGCAATTTTTGTGGGCTTCATTTAGTTGGGAATTTGAACTTCCTTCCTCCATCTCTGCTCTGTCAGATGTACAATTGTCCCGAATCCAGGCAGGACGCAAAACGCTAGAGCCTGCCAAGGAAAGTCTCACTACCCTGTCGGCTGCTGGTACGGGGTAAAAGCGCTGTATAAACTAACTGGTTAGCCATAGAGTTCGATCCTGTCATGACACAATCCACAATAACGCCCGCCACCCATAAACCAACGGATAAACCACTGCTTCCCCCTAGAAAGCAGGAGTATTCCTACAATTGGAGTCTTATCTTTCTCGTCATCGTTGGGGTGCTGGCGCTGGGGGGCATCAGCGCCTATGGATACTATGCCTGGTTCTCACCTGTCCCCCAGCAAGAGATGGAGTTGGCGGCCACACAGCCTGAGCCACAGGTTTTGACGGAGAGTCAGCCAACGAATCTGGACGATCAAGGGATTCAGCCATCGATCGAGGAGGGATTTGCAGATGCAGTAGAACAACAACCGCTGCCGGAACAGGTCGCTGAGGATGCGGTTTCGATGCCCGGCGCAGAGGATGCGGTAAAACCGTTGTTAGAGGAAGCGATAATCGACGATGATATTTTGTCCCCAGAATTTGTTGCAGACCAGCCATTGGAATCCCTTTCTTCCACTGCAGAACCAGCGCAGCCACCCATGGACGAGCCTGCGGTCCTGGAAGCGACGGAGGAGTTGTCTGCCAAGCCTGTCTATTTTGTGGATCCAGAGATTACGGTTGATGCAGAGACTACGGAAGAATTCCCCGTGGAGCCTGCAGAAGCGGAGCTTGTTCAACCTCAGGCGGATAGTTCTGAACAGATCCCCATGGAACGCGAGGCAGAAAACCGCGAAGTGGAGATAACACCGGTTAGCGGCACAGCAAGCGGTCTTTTTCAATTGGTTGAACTTAAGATTCTTGAGCCCAGGGTAAAGCGATTCCTGCTCGCCGGTACTGTTTCGAATAAAGAACCGTTGGGTGAGTTGCATGATATCCGATTCAATGAGGATGGCAATGCAGTGGTCTGGGCATACAGTGAAGTCGTCGAGATGCGTGGTAGCCGACTCAATTATGTCTGGCTCCATGAAGGCAGTCAGGTTGCCCGCGTGCCGGTCGGGGTCAGGGGCAGCCGGTGGCGCAGTTATTCGAGCAAGAATATCAACCAGGCTATGATCGGGGGCTGGCGGCTGGAACTGCAGGATGACGCGGGCCGTCTACTGGCGAGCGCGGATTTTCTGCTCTAACGGGTTCGTCGCGTTAGTCGTTTCAGAGAGAAGGGGCAGCTGTTTTCGCCTTATCCGGCGTCAGGCCGCGTCAGCATTTTCCTGGTCGGCATCCGGCGATGCAGACTGCTCCAGCCAGTTTCCTACTAACTCACCGGTATGTTTACAGATTGCGCAATCGTGGCAGGCGGGGGTATCCAGAGCCTGTAAAGGCAGGTGCTGATCCAGGGTCTGCGCGATTGCCTTCGAATGGGCGTGAGCAACGCTCTCGGCCTGCTTATGGCTTCCGGCTTTTGCTTCAAACAGGTCGCGCGCCTGTTGGTTAAGGTCGTCCATCAGATCTTCCATGTCCTGGCAGTGTTCCCGATGTTCCATTTCGGTTTGAAGCTCCCGCAGGTCTTCATACAGGGCTTCTTTTTGACGGTCCAGGGACGCAACGCCGCTTAAAAAATTTCGTTTCCACCTTAGGTGACGCATAAGGTTCTCAATCCTGCGGGAAAAGATGAATCTATTATCCACAATATACTGAAATATTAAAACGATTGCACTATTCCAACAGAGATATCAGGAGGCCTGAAGCATCGCACTGAATGCCAAATGCGGTCTGATGTAGGGAAATCGGTGCGCAGGCGAAACCAACGCGGAGAAGCTGCTTCACTTGGCTGTCTCCTGTCAGACGAGGTCAAACAGGCACGAAAGCGGACAAGCGTTACGTCGTGCGCTACGATCAAGAAAAATAAACTGCTTAATTTGCATGCGCCGACATCTTCAAACATTGGGCATTGGATTGCTGGTAGGCATGAGCGGGATATTATTCTCTGCCCTGCCGGTCGGTTTTGCATGGGAGGAAGATGCAGGTCTCGGGGTGCTGTTCAAGTTGCGTGGCCAGCGCCCGGCTCCGAGCGATGTCGTCATCGTTGCGATAAACGACGATACCGGCCCCCAGCTCGGATTATCGAATGAAATACCAGACTGGCCGCGTAGCATCTTTGCACAACTGATCGATACTCTGGCAGCAAAGGGCGCCGCTGTCATCGTTATGGATATAGATTTCAAAAAGGCACAGGAACCGGATCAGGATGAACAGTTTGCGGCCTCGATTCGGCGTGCCGGGAATGTCATCTTATTTGGATATCTTGATCAGGAAATGGTGAGATTGGGTAACACCGAATCTTTAATACTATCGACCGACAGTCTTCAAATCGAACACCTACGCAAACCCGTTGAGGTTCTTGCCAGCTCGGCCGCCGCAGTAGCGCCTTTTGCTTTGCCGAAGATACCCGTCAAAGTGAGCCGGTTCTGGACATTCCATGGCGCGAATGAACTGGCTACATTGCCGACAGCAGCCCTCGAACACTATGCCTCCCTAAGCTACCCTGACTTGATCTCACTGCTCAGTTCCCTGAAACCGAGCTTGGGTGAAAGTCTCTCGGTGGCCAATGGCCTGCCACAGAACGTCAATCAAATTGAGAGGCTCCGCAGCCTCTTGAGAGGCAATCGCCAGCTGGTGGATGAACTGCTCGAAGTATTGGAATTGCAAATCTTTGAGTATGAAAACCCAGCCAAACCATCAACGTTTGAAGGCGCTTCTCAAAATGTATCAACAGTCGAGTTATCCCTATCTGAATTTCTATGGGCCACCCCATAGCATGAAAACCATAACGTTGAGGGAGATCCTCTCCAATGAACCCGAAGAACTGCCTGGTTTAAAGAATCAAGCGGTCTTCGTGGGTTATGCGGGACAGTACCAACCGAAACAGAAAGATGGCTTTTTTACAGTATTTTCCCAGCGGAGTGGGCTTGACCTGAGTGGTGTTGAAATAGCCGCCACTGCGTTTGCCAATCTGCTGTACATGGAAACAATAACTCCACTTGAAGCTACTCAACTGAGCATGGTAATGCTGTTGTATGGTATGACCATCACGCTGTTGTTTCGATCGGTCCCGACCTATTGGAATATTCCGGCAGGCCTGACTGCCAGTGCGTTCTATTTCATCCTTGTATATCAGTCCTTCATCAGGGAAGGCATCTGGCTGCCCTGGACTATTCCCCTGTTCGTGCTGACACCCTTGGCCTTGTTTGCTGCAATGATCCTGCACTATCGGGAAGCCCGCCACGCCCGACATCGCCTTCAGGAGATATTTGGTTACTATCTGCCGGACAGGATTATCCACCGACTGACTCAGGATACCGCCGAAGCAATTGAACATGGGGAGTCTGCTTTCGGTGTGTGTCTTGCCACCGATGCTGAGCAGTATACCCGCCTGGCTGAGAGTATGACTCCTGCTGATCTACAAAGCTTTCTGAACCGATATTACGAAATACTTTTCGAACCGGTGCGGGCTCGCGATGGAATGATCTCGGATGTTGTTGGCGATGCCATGCTGGCCATTTGGTCGGCGCCTTATGCAAATAAAGATCTGCGCCGGAAGGCCTGTGAGGCAGCACTGGAGATAAAACAGACGCTTGAAGATTCGGAACAGATATCAAAAATGCCAACTCGCATAGGTTTACACTCCGGACAGTTTGTGTTGAGCCATATTGGAGCAATTGACCATTTCGAATATCGGGCTGTTGGCGACATTGTCAATACGGCATCGCGTATTGAAAACCTGAACAAAAAGCTGGGTACCTCAATTCTTGTCACACAGGAAACCATACAGGATCTGCAAGGCTTCATAACACGTGAACTAGGCATCTTTCAGCTCAGAGGAAAAAACCAACCAGTGAGGCTACATGAACTTGTCTGTACGGCTGACGCATTAAGCGATGGAAGCAACAGGCTGCTGGGCCAATTTGCCGAAGCCATTACCGCCTATCAGAATGAGTCATGGCCGGAAGCCTATGATAAATTTCAGGTTATACTCAAAGACTATCCGAATGATGGTCCCAGTCAATTCTATCTTGGGTTGTATCACGAACGTCGCCCAGACAATCAAATAACACTTCAGATGCCGCCTCAAACTGGGCTACGACTAAATAATTAATGATATCCAACAAGATCGATCCAGGCTATGGATTATAAAGTACACTAAAAAGTGTGAGTAAACTTGAGGGTGGTTGAGTTACTTGTACCCATGGAACGCGCCATTATTTTCATCATTCAATCAGATAACTGCACTACTCATCCTCTTTGATATCAAGTAGAAACAGCCTTGTATCAGCGGCGCAGAGCCGTCTGCAAACTTCACGCCCCATGTTCATTTGGATCATTGTGAACTGTTGAGGATATGCATTGAAAAGTCCAGAAAACAGGTCGGTAGTGATTTCTATGGCGCTGCAATCCTGCAGTGCACGAACACTGGCGCTGCGAGGTTTGAACCCCATCAGGGCCATTTCACCAAAACAGTCACCCGGATTCAGATAATTCAACAAGTACTGCTTGCCTTGCCATATTCTGAGTATTTCAACTTTGCCTTTATCCAGCACATACATGGCTGTTGCCAATTCTTCTTCATGAAAGAAAAACTGATCTTTTGATATATTGATTATCTGCGCGCTGTCCAGGATAAATTCGAGGGCCAGTTCATCAACTCCTCCAAATATCGGCATCTCCTGCAAGAGTTGCAATCTTGATCGCTTCATATTCAGATCCTGAAGAATTATCTAATGATCAATCTGCCAGAACAGCAATGCATATGCAGATATTGTAGTTGTAATTAGGGGCTTCGGTTTTACCTGACGGCTCAATTGAGCCAGCTTTTGATTGAAATAAATTTCTGGTTAATCTAGTCTGGGATTAAGTTGTATCGGGGTTTTACTCATAATTTGAATGAAAAAAGCAGAGTAATGAGATTGCTCCTCGCAGTCACATTTGCACAATTACAAGAATTACGGAAAGTCGGGTAGCAGCTTGGCCGGCTGATAAAGGAGGTCCACAGTGCTGGGGAAGTACCGTTCACTGTCCCGTATGATGCACGATCATGGCGTCTTGTTGTGCCTGGTCTGTTTGAGCTGGGCATTACCTTATGAAGTTTTTGCGGGTGATTGCCAGTCTCCGGTTGCCGAAATTGTTTCCGTGCAGGGCGTGGTTGAATCACAGGTTCCAGGCTCACGTGCCTGGGAGCCAGTGCATCAACACGACACTTTTTGCTCAGGTGAACTGATCCGGGTGCGGAGCAATAGCAGGGCAGGTCTCTATCTCGCAAATGATACTTTTCTTCGCCTGGGCGAACAGACCAGTATCAGGTTTTCAGAGCTCACCGAAAAAACCTCTACCTGGCTTGAGTTGATAAGTGGGATCGCGCATTTCATGAGCCGGGTAAAGCACTCCTTTGAGATTCATACCGCCTACGTGAATGCCGCCATCGATGGTACCGAATTCACCGTACGCGTTGATGAAACAAATGCGGAAGTGATAGTCATGGAAGGTCAGGTTGTAGCACGGAATACGATGGGCTCAGTTCGACTCTCTGGTGGTCAATCAGCATCGACCATGCCCGGACAGGCGCCTGTCCTGCAACTTGTTGTGCAACCCCGTGATGCCGTGCAGTGGGCGCTCTATTACCCGCCAGTTGTATTTTTCGACAGGGATGAGATAAAACAAACACTGAGTCAGTCGCTGCAGGCTTACCTGCGCGGCGATATGGCGCAGGCATTTGCAGGCCTTACGGAAATTGATCAGCAGGCACAGGATTCAGGCTTTTTTAATTATCGCGCCACACTCAATCTCTCTGTGGGACGTATCGCGAGCGCGCTTGCAGATATTGATCAGGCGCTTGTGCTGCAGGAGGATCATCCAGATGCCTTGGCGTTGAAATCTATTGTAGCCACTGTGCGTAATGATACGGATGCCGCCCTCTTGTTGGCGGAACAGGCTATCGTTGCTGATCAGCACGCAGCAGGTCCGCGTATTGCGCAATCTTATGCCCTGCAAGCCCGCTTTGAACTGGAGCCGGCGCGCAAGACGGTGATGACAGCTACTGAATTCGAACCTGAGAATGCTTTGGCCTGGTCGCGCCTGGCGGAGCTGCAGCTGATGTTGGGCAACCTCGATGCTGCATCGCAGGCCTCGCAACGAGCAGTAGAACTAGAGCCAGACATTGCCCTGACACAGACAGCCGATGGTTATGCAAATCTTATACGCCTTGATATCGAAGCCGCTAAACAGAGTTTTGAACGAGCAATAGCGCTCGAACAAGCCGCTCCGTTACCACGCCTGGGTCTGGGTCTAGCGCTAATTCGTGGTGGCGAATTGAGTGTAGGGCGCAGTATGATAGAAACTGCCGCCAATCTTGATCCGGGTAACGCCTTGATCCGCAGCTACTTGGGGAAGGCATACTATGAGCAAACAAGGAACGGGGAGGCTGCGGCGCAGTTTGAGCTTGCTAAAACGCTCGATCCCCTGGATCCAACCTCCTGGTTCTATGATGCTATCCTCAAACAGTCTGAAAACCGCCCAATCGAAGCGCTGACCGATCTGCAATCTTCCATAAAATTGAATGACAACCGAGCTGTTTATCGCTCACGCTTCTTGTTGGACCAGGATTTGGCGGCGCGTAGTTCCAGCCTGGCACGTATCTACAGTGATCTCGGTTTTCAGCAACTCGCTCGAGTAGATGGTTGGAAATCGACAATTTCGGATCCTTCGAGCCACTCGGCACATCGTTTTCTATCCGACTCTTTTGCATCCTTGCCTAGACACGAGATTGCCCGCGTAAGCGAGCTGCTACAAGCACAACTTCTACAGCCTGTGAACATCAATCCAATACAACCACAGCTGGCTGAAAGCAACCTTCAGATTCTCGAGGGATCAGGTCCATCAAACCTGGCATTCAATGAATTCAATCCTCTTTTTGCCCGGGATCGAATTACGCTGCAAACCAGTGGCATCGTCGGTAGCAACGATACCAAGGGAGATGATCTGGTTTTGTCGGGAATGAAAGGAAATCTGTCTTACAGTCTTGGCCAGTTTCACTATGAGAGCGATGGCTTCCGCGAAAATAATGATGTTGAGCACGATATTTACGATGCTTTCGTCCAACTGGCGTTTTCTCCAAACAACCATATACAGTTCGAATTGAGATCACGCGATACCGAGACCGGTGATCTGAATTTGAGATTCTACCCTGAGTATTTCTTTCCAGGAGATCGACGCAACATCGAGACAGATCAATTCCGTCTTGGCTACCACTATTCACCGGCTCCAGGCTCGCATTTTCTCATTTCTGCGATATATGAGCAGGGTACGGATAGCACGCTCCTGGATTTCTCGGATGAAATCGATATATTTCAGATCGAGAGTTCTGTTGATGCCGAAAGCTACACTACTGAAGTCCAGTATATGCTTCGAACACAGGCATTAAACCTGATAGCCGGCGCAGGAATATTTCGAGAAGACGGTGATGGTATGGATACAGAGATCTCCGAGTTCAGGAGTTTCGATGAACCCCGTAATGTGGAGGCCTTTCCTTTTGATCAGGACACTGATCACGACAATGCATATGTCTACATCAATGTGCCCACCTCATTTGGCATCGACTGGACGCTAGGTTTAAGCTACGACAACTTCAGCGATGAAAACACAGATCAGGAGCAACTGAACCCAAAACTTGGAATGATTTGGAATCCAAGACCTTCAACAAGCGTTCGATTGGCTGCCTTTAGAACGCTCAAAAGGGCTTTGGCATCAAATCAGACGGTTGAGCCAACCCACGTGGCGGGATTTAACCAATTCTTTGATGATCCGAACGGTAGCAGCGCTAAACGCTATGGTGCAGGAGTGGATCAACGGTTCACTCGCGATGTCTATGGCGGAATCGAGTTTTCCTGGAGAGAGCTGGAAGTACCGACATCTTTACAGACCGAAAACCGAGATGAACAGTCACATCGTGGATACGTTTATTGGACTCCAAATTCCAGTCTCTCTTTGAGTGCCGAGTATCACTTCGAGGATTTCAAACGCGATGTGCCGAGAGGGGCTGTGCCAAATGCATTGGAAACCCGTCAGATGCCTTTACATCTGACCTATTTTTCACCGAAACAGTACTTTGTTATGTTTGGTGCAACTTATGTACAGCAAAATGTGGAGTTTGCTGAATCGACGGGTGGGGCTGAGTTTGTATTCGTGAAGGACAATGATGAATTCTGGGTGGCTGATATTGAGGCAAGTTACCGGTTGCCAAAACGTTTTGGTGTTATCAGTGTATTGGTGAAGAATGTCTTCGACAATGAATTCAATTTTCAAGACCAGAACTTTCAGACAACTGAAACACTTAATCCTGTTTTTACTCCGGAACGCACTGCATATCTGAAGTTTAAACTTGCGTTCTAATTTCCAAGGCAAATAGTTTTATATATCAAGCTGAAGCAACATATCATTTGAGGTTGACAAACATGATGAAAATTAAACTCATTTCTAAATTTTTACTTTACATAGTGGTAAGCTTGACCCTGTCTCTAAGTCAAGCATGCGCCAAAGATGGAAAAAACGTGGTTAAGGTCCCAATACCTGAAGGTACGAAAGCAACGATTCTCGTCCTGGATGAAAAGGGGAAAATCATGAGTATGGTAGACGAGACGGGAATGGAAGCAATTGAGTGTGAGTTGTGCAATGGGGAAGACCACCAGGATGCTCACTGCAAAGAGCGATTGGCCAAAGAAGCTGCCGCCTATAAGAAATATGGTCAGTATCGTGGACGTCCACTGTGCGCCTCACTTACAGGCGGCAGGACAACGATCAACAACTGGTCAACATTCAGCCATATGGGACACCATAGAAATCCAGACTGCAGAGCCGTGGAAAGCCGTGGTGTAATCCGATTACTACCGCGTGGTTGTTATCACTAAGGAAGGCCTGACGTAGTCAACCTTTTTGGGATATCCTACTTGAGCATCTTATTATATATTTCTTTTAAGTTGATCTGGCTGGTGTCACGACCCACGCACCAACTGCATACGGTTGGTGCGTGGGTATCGAGTGACGGTTTATGCGTTGTTAGTATAGTTCCCAATCGATCAATTCGTATCCCTGTCCGCGCCACTCATTGTGTCGATTCGTGATGTTTTTTTGTCCAGGCGTCAGAGCTGTTTTTAGTCCCGCAGAATACGTAGTTGCGATTAAGTATTTCTCCGTCAGCGTTCTTTGAAAACCTCCACGCCCTGTTCTGCGTTGTAGGAGTTGCTGGTATGTATACTTTGGGAGTGGTTGGGTGAACTGTTCTCGGGACATTTATCCTTGTTCTTATAATGAATGATCCCAGCTCGGTTCGATAACAGATGCTTGATGCGGACCTTTCCTTTGTCGTCAATGCTCGGCCAGGAGCTAACGTGTTCCGTCATCTTGTCGTTCAGACTGAAATCTGTATTCTCCAAATCAAGCTTCAGGGCTGCAGTAGCGGTAAGCGATTTCGATATCGAGGCCCAGCGGAACATTGTACTCGTGGTGACCGGGTTCTTGTGCGCCAGGTCAGTACACCCATAACCCTTTGAGTGCTAAATATTGCCGTTTCTAACAATTCCAACCGCCATGCCGACGATGTTCTGCCTGGCCATTTCGTCGAGCACGACTGCATCGATCTGGGCCGTCGTTTGCGCCACGGCTGAAAATCCTGTCATCCATAAGCTCCTTAGGGCCACTATACATAGTAGATAGTAGCGAAATCGTTAGTGCTGATTATTGTTGTGAATGGTTATCTCCATTTAATCGGGTACTGGTTATCACTATCCGCTAATACCTGAAGTAATCATCGATCATATTTACACTGATCAATCGGAAGGGTCGGGAGAGTGCAGTCTACTGTTTACCGACTATCTGCTCTGTAAGATATTCACATCTAATTTGTAACTAAATATACAGCCACAATCACATGCTCAGCAGAGCGACTTTGCCCTTTATCTGCGGAATTTGCGTCTCTCTTAAGGAGGCTCTTATTAAATCCCTGAATGGATATTTCAGAGCATGGAAAAGAAAAATGCGATTTGCCGTTTTCTTAATTCTACGAGAGGTTTGACGGCTGAATGTGAAAATATCACATGTCCCCGATGTAAAAAGTTACAGATTCAATTCTCTGGGATTCATATGCTTTCCATGCAATGCGTGACAAACATTTCACTTATGACTGTCATCTGACAGAGGTTCAATGAGTGACTGCTTTTGGCAGTATTGTATGACGTAAAAGAAGGCGAAAGCTGGATGAATAATCCGACTTATGCAGGTAAGCATATCCGAGAGTTTTCAGCAACGCTCTCATAACAACCAGAGGAAAACAGAGATGGATAAGGATAAAATGTCTGATAAGGATGGAACAATCGAAAACGTTCAAATTGACTCAACAAGAGTGTCTGTAGGGGTCAAGGATCCGATTAGCAGGTTACCGGGAGACAGTCTTGCTGATGTGAACCTCGAGAAACTACCCCACACCCGGGAGCGGGGGCAGTTCAGGGCGCTGCTCGCATCCAACCCTAACTACTTTGGCAACTTAAAGGCCAGCCGTTTCAAGCCAGTACTGAGTATTCAGTCCGATACCGTCTATGAGGAGATCGGTTGCGTCGGATTCCAGCCCCAGTTCGATCGTCTGGAAGCAGTCGTTTATATCAATCAGCCATCTGGCTATGGTGGAAATATATGTTCTCCGGGAACACCGGAGTATGTGCGTTTTTACAGTTCATCAGATAATGGCGCAACCTGGGATGACCTGGGATTGACCAGCTTTACCGCCTATAACATCCCTGTTGGAACCCAGGGGGCCAAGCGCCTGGAGTATGCGGTGAGCCTGGATATCGACCCTGTAAAACGGTTTTGTTTCTCGGAGAACCTGGTTCAGGTAAGAGCAATTCTCTCCTGGAATGTCACACCGCCACCCAATGATCCTGATTTCACACCGGTGTGGGGCGACGTGCATGATACATATATCCAGGTCGATCCGCGTCGTCTATTCGTTGCCGGCGATCTGCTGGAAGCAGTGGATATCCTACCCGCCAAGCAACTTGCCAAGGTAATAGACTTGAAGGCGCCGGTGAAAGCTGCAGAGCCCCAGGCAATGACGGTGGCAGCACTGAAAGATCTTTACAAGGATAAAGGAGTAGAACCACATCGCTTCGCTTTGACGGAAATGGAGAAGTTCGTCGCCAAGCCTGCTTTCAGCAATGCACTGATGGCTCCCGGTGGTCAAGGCCTGTTGCCGGAATTGGATATTGACTGGTCGAAGATCGGCGATCTGCTGAATCCCAGCGATGGCAATACTCGTTATGAGGAGCTTGAGTGCATCGGTCTGGACCCCAACCTGAATACGCTGGTAGGAGTGATCCGAGTCAAGCTGCCTTCCGGTTTCTCTGGTGATCTGTGTTCAACCGGCAGCCGGGAATATGTCACCTTCTGGGGGGATTTCAATAACAACGGCACCTTTGAAACCTGCCTGGGGACCACCTCAGTCAATGTGTATGACATCCAGAAAATACCCAAGGAAGGTTTGGAATACGCAGTCTTTCTGCCAGTGGACCTGAACAAGCACCGCAAGCCCTGCCAGGATGGACCGGTAGTTGTGCCAATCCGGGCGATCATGTCCTGGCAGATTGCACCACCCTGCTTTAATCCGAATTATGTCCCGGTATGGGGAAATCGCCTGGAGACACATATCCATATCAAGTCCGGGGCCGTCGTCCAGCCTGGCACACACTACCCGATCATCCAGACGGCAGGCAGTATGGACGTAGGTGATATTGACCCCGTCAACGGGCTGGCCAATGGCGCAGCCGTGCTGGCTGGCTTCACGGCACAGGATAGCCCCTTTGGTGGTGAAGTGGTGATTACCGGACATATCGGGAACACGCCGGATATCAGCAGCGGGTCCACCAAGCTGAAGTACCGTGTTGAGATCAGCGATGATGGCGGTATCAGCTGGCAGCGGGTAACCAACTCGTTCTCCCTCAAGCGAGACCAGTTGCTGAATGGTATCTGGAGTGATCTGCCGGATGTCACCCAGTCTGTTGACCTGAATGATTGGTACGAGTATCAGGAAGACTTGGTGGATGGTCCGGGTAATGCGAGCATCTTCCCGGTAGGTAATGTACTGGCGCGTTGGAACACCAGCGGTTTGGCTGGGATTAGGAAGCTGCGCATCCGGGTCAAAGATCCTGCTGCTCCAGGTCCGATATGGACCAGCAATATCGTCACTATCAAGCTGGACAATACTCGTCCCGATGCAGCCATTGCAATTACGTCCGGTGGTGGAGCCTGCGCCGATTTTACTGTCGGTCATGTGATTCACGGCACCTACTCAGCCACCGACATGCATTTCGGCAGCCTCCGTTTGTCGGTGTCACCCGGCCTGGGTGGCAGTTTCACCAGTCCGTCGCCACTGCCGGCAGGAGGAACTATGCCATTGACGCGTACTTATGGGGGTGGTGTGCCTACAATCGGTGAGGCAGGCAACTGGTCGCTGGATACCAGCGGCATGCCCAGATGCGGATATGTCATCTATCTGCATGTGTGGGACCGTACCATCCGTGACAGTGGCTTTGTCGGACACCATGATTCAGCAGTCGTTGGTCTGTGTCTAAGAGAACCAGAGGCGTAACCGGAAAACAACGGGCTGGTGCTCTCCAGCCCGTTGTGAAAATTATGAGCAGGTAGCTCGCTGATACTTTAATTGCATGCGCATGGAACATGTATGTTTGATACCTGTGCAACGCATTCGAACCGTTAGATTGCAGAGCAAACTTCAGCTCATCATTCCGTCAATCTGGCTTCGGGCCTGTTGGTGATTCCATCTCCAGGCCTCTTGGTGTATTCGCGTCGATTGTTGCCGGATTGGTAATATTTCACAATTCAATGCTGTATTTCTTCGCTTTAGATTATTACCGCGATGGTTAGACTTTTTCAGTGTAGAGCTTTTTCTACATTAATGGACGAATCACTTCTTTAGGGGATTATCATGAAGAAAAAACTGTTATTTGCTACAGCAGGTACGCTACTCGCAATACAGGCTTTTGCGTATCAGCCCACTGGCAGCTATGACATCAGGAAGATGTCGGCAGATGCCAATCTGGTGTTTCGCGGCACTGTGGTTGAGGTGGACTATCGAGAATCAAGCGTAAAGGGCAATGAAAGACCACTGCCATATACTTTTGTCACGTTTGAAGTCGAAGAGGTTCTGCATGGCGATGTGAATCGCAAACAATTTACCTTGCGTTTTCTTGGCGGTATGACTGAAAAGGGCGAATTCATGATGACGAGCTCGCTGCCGAAATTCAACGTTGGAGACCAGGATCTGGTATTCGTCAAAGACAATGGTGTTGCTGAGTGTCCACTGGTTGAATGCACAAAAGGCCGCTTCCGTATCTTGAACGGTGTTATGTATACCGAGGATGGGCAGCAGATTGTTCAGGACGAGAAGGGCAGCATTGTAGCGGGAAAAACCGAGGAGCTTGAGGCATTGAAGAGCTTCCGTATAGGCGATCAGCAGTTTAACCGCCGTCATCAACCTGTTCGGTCCAAGGATGGAAATGGCGAAGTTGCCATGCCTGACCTGGTTGGTTCTTATCACATGGATGCGGGATATTTTACTGACCTGGTGCGGGTCAAAGTCAATCAGGCATTGCTCATGTCCCCGAAGAGCATGCGGGATGTCGCTCAAAGTCTGGATAAGAATAAACCTTTCTATGTCGTGCAGGACAAGCCCGTAGCATTGCCGGAACCGGATCATGAAGCCACCCCCGCTTCAAAGATATCCGAGGAAGAGGGTGTCGAACTGAAGGCGATGGATGAGAGCGGCGGCAACCCCGTCCTTAAATGATCTGACTTATGGAATGAGGAGAAAGACAATGAGCAAATATTTAGCAACACTATCCATGTTCTGTGTGCTGGCGATCGCGACAGGTCATGTCAATGCCTATACGACCACAACCTGTGGTAGCGGTGATGTGAAATGGAGTTCAAAAACCCGTACGATTTATGCATATACCGGTAGTTTTCCATCCGGCAGCAGTTATCGTACCGCACTGATCGACGCGGTAAATCGGTTAAATGAAAATGCAGCCGGGTTCACTTTCAACATTGCCTATACCAGTACGGCCCCTGCATTGGGGAATGGTCGCAGTGAGGTGTGGATCTCGAATATCAGCCCGCCGGGTGTAACCAACTATTGGTGGAATGGCAGTTGTAATTTAACTGAGGCGGACGTCCGCATGGATAGTTCCGTAACCTGGACCACCTCCACCGTCAAAACCACAAACTGGAATTATGGTGGCGCCGGCAGGCCCTTTCAGACTACCTTGCTCCACGAATTGGGACACGCTATTGGCCTTGGTCATGAAGCCGACGAATACAACATCATGGGGCAGGACTGGGATCATATTCACACCAACGGCAATACCTCGCGCGCCTATTTCGGGGAAGATGCGAGTGATGGTTCAGTCTATCTCTACGGTGCCACCAGCGATCAGGACCTGGGAGTCGTACATTGGAAATGGACAGGCAACAGCGGCGCATACAGCACCCATGATCGGACGCGTCTGCTGGAATCCAGCACCAATATTGAACTGCCCTACGACCTGGTGAATGAGGAGCGTCGCTATAAAGTCAATCGAGGTCAGACGGTCAAAATGGAAATGACCTATGAGAATAATGGCAACAATTATCAGTATCAGGATGTCGGGTATTACGTCTCAACCAATAGCACTATCTCGACACTGGATACATTATTGACAACGCGCAGTCTCGGCTTGTCACCCGATAACGTATATACGTCGACTTATAATGTCACGATTCCCAGCAACCTGAGTTGTAACACCGATTATTGGCTGGGTGTTGTGATGGACAGAGACGGAAACCTCGGAGAAAACAATGAATGGAATAATGCCTCGTATCTACCGATTCGAACCAATTGGAATTGGAGTTGTTTTGTCTTTACTCCTGCTCACTCCTACTACACCTATAACTCCTATCGTATCGTCCAATCTCAAACTATGAGTGATGACTTAAGTATCCGGCTCTTTGCCGGGTGCTTGTGCGACAGGACACTATAAAGACTGAGACAAGAATAAGAAATTTGTCGGTATCTGTATCGCTACAATGGATACTGACAGGGCACAGGGACGTGCCGCCTTTATTAATACCGGTCTGGCAGTTTCTCGTTGATCACTATTTGGTTGCGTGTCACGGTTATATAACCGCCTTGGACCAGATCTTTCATGATTCTGGCGACCATTTCCCGTGAGGCGCCAACCCGATTCGCGATCTCCTGCTGTGTCAGGCGTTGTTCCACGATAAGCTGGCCATCTTGACTCTTGGCCATCCCCAGAAGCGTTTTCGCGACACGTCCATAGACGTCCAGCAGTGCGAGGTTTTTCACGTTTTCACTCAGGATGCGCACTCTTCCGGTCAACGCTCTTATCAGGTTGAGGGCAATTTCAGAATGTTCGGCAAGGACCCGTTGGAAGTCTGTTTTTGAAAGGAAGGCAAGCTTGGCTTTTTCAGTGGTCATGACAGATGCCGATCTCTGGCGGCTGTCGAGCAGGGCAAGTTCACCGAAATATTCTCCAGGCCCCTGCATATTTATAATGATCTCCTTGCCTTCCGCATTGCTTAGAAAGACCTTGACCTGCCCCGAAAGGACGACAAACAAAGCATTTGCATCGTCTCCTTCATTGATAACTATGGTGTTCTTGGGGTAGGTGCGGATTGTCGCATGTTGCTCAAGCAGGGCTAGTTCTGAGTCGCCAAGTCCAGAGAAAAGCGCCACATTATTCAGCAGAGATTTTTCTGATTGTTCTTGCATGATATACCTTGCCGGTATTTTCGGGATGAATATGGTTAAGGTCTGAATCAATCAGCGTCTTGTAAGAATAGTTTCGTCAGTGTTGGCATACAAGTATCAATCTCTTTGTTGCCGGAATAAGCAAACGAATCATTGATACAGAGACTCACTCCCGTAAGCTATTGAGCTTTTAAACACCAGGTAATATGTCACACCCGCAAGCGTAAGATATCACAGTGAATTTCTTGGCTGGAAAATACTATTGATACCGTTAGCCGCATCAGGATGTGAGGCTTGATATCTAGTGTTCTTCCTGGCTGGAGATATTTCTCGAGACACTTGTTTGATTTACTCAGCCAAATGATATCTGCAGCTCTTTCACATCTTGAGATTGGTTTTCATTCGTAGAAACAACCAAGGAGATAATCTCATGAATACAATCGTAAAGGAACTCGGGACAAAGTTTGAACCATTTTTCCCCGTTGATGATCTCGTGCTGCGTCTTTTTAAGGAATGTACGCCACGAATCCTGGTGGTGACAGATGGTGGCTTGTCTTTCGGTAGCGGGGATTTCGGCTTGTCCGATTTCATCAATACCCTGAAAAATACCACTATTCATGGCATGTTGCCGATCGTGAAAACGGCCCATCGAGGAGCAACTGCGGCTGATTACACAAACTTCACCTTTACAGCCACTACGCTATCCAAGACCAAGTATGATGTACTCTTTCTATTTGGCTACTCATCGGGTGGTTCTTTGCCGGCGGCCGAAATATCGGTGATTTCAGATTTCATGAATGATGGCGGCGGTGTGTTTGCAACCGGTGACCATGCCAATCTGGGGCGGCAGCTCTGCGGTGATATCCCACGCGTCAGGGAGATGCGCCGCTGGACAGGGCCTAGCGCGGGAGGGACGGATCGGATTTCAACCAATGATCCGGGGGCCGATAATGCATTTCAGTTCAATGATCAGTCGGATATCATCCCACAAAAGATCTACCCGGCTTATACTGGGACGACCCTCAGCTCAGAACCTCATTACCTGCTGCAGCATCCGAGCAAAAAAATTATTGAGGTCCTGCCCGATCATCCACACGAAAGCGAATGTACCCTGCCTGCATCCCTCGCCGACGTAACTGAATGGCCAAAGGATAGTACGGGAGTAAGCGTCAGTCCTGAAATTGTCGCCTTATCGATGTCTTACGGGGGTGGCTTCCCTGGTAAACAACCCATCAGTGTACCCAGATCCTTCGCGGCTATTGCTGCTTACGACGGTCATCAGGTGAATGTCGGCAGAATCAGTACCGATGCGACATGGCACCATTTTATTAATATCAATCTGATCAATACGGGTTCAGGTCCTGGATTACAAGCTAACCCTGATGCCTATGATCGTGTAAGCACCTATTTTGGGAATATTGCCATCTGGTTGATGCCCAGGAGGGTGCGTCGCTGTCTGCGCTGGCCACTCATCATAACGGTTAAGCAACTTTATCCCGTTGCTGAATTCATTCCCGATTTGCTGGACAGGCCATTAGACTTAGCCGCTCTGCTCGAAGTGGGGCGGGAGATGCAGACTACCCTGGCCCGTTTTTTGAGCCCTGGTCAACGCCGGGAACTGGTGAATGACCTGTTTGACCTGCACAGCACCAGCCTCTCAAGGGAGATTGCTTCACTGGTAAAATCGCCTGCTGGTATCGAAGAGATGATTGGCCAGCAAACTGCCCCGTTGGAATTATTTGAACAGGTTGCCTTGGGCGCGCTTACCCATGCGGCGGCAACAGCCGTACCGACGGATGATGATATGCAAGCCAGATTTAAAGCGGCCGGGGGTATGGATGGTTTGGAAAAACAGGCCAGGGAATCACTGCAGTTTGCCTTCAAGGAACTATCGGTAACGATACAAAAAGGCCGTAGCCGTCTCGACAAGGTGTTAAATATTGCCGGCGGGATATGATAGTCAGTCACTTTGGCCACTACCCGGACTGGCAGTGGCCAAAGCTACTTTTAGTGGCGAGTTGTTTTTCCTGAGAAACCCCTGGCCTGACTGTCAGTTGAGTTATTTGGCAAACAGCCAGTTCCGGCGCTCCACCAGTTTATTTCTTGCATAGTAAAGTTCAGTGAGAGTCCCTTTATAGTCGCTAACGACCAGATATCTGAGCTGTGCATAGGGAAATCCTCGCCTGATACGAGGTTTGATCAGAAAAAGCATGGATTTTTTATCGAGATGGAGGATTTGCACACTGTTGCCAGGTTTCGCGATATTCTGAAAATGGGGTTTGGTTGAGAAATAGAGCCGGTCTCCTGCCAGTAAGCTTAAAAAATCAGCGCCTCTGATAGCTTCTTTACTATCAAACCATTCCAATTTCATTGAAAGCCGATTTTCAGTCGTATTCGTGTTGACCTCGATACGAGCATCGTCATCTTCATGCTTTTTCACAGTCACCAGGTGCTTCGGCATCTGGCCGCAGATGGTTATGCTTGCTTTGCCTTTACGCCAATGAGAGTCAAGTTTGTGAAAAAGTTGTGACAGATCTCTGCGTTGCTTGTTGGTCAGTATGGTGGGGATGATGGGGGTAAAGAGTTCACCTGCCGACCCAATCAGAATATTCTCAAGTGGATCGAAGCAGGGTAGCTCTCGTGGGATGAGTTTCTGGGGCGCTGGTGTTTTTACGGGAGAGGCATCCTGTCTGGATGTGCGTAATTTCTGAATGATTTCCTGATGACGCTCCAGCCGCTCCCGGGCGCGGTCGACCTCTTCCTGAGAGGGCGGGTTGGGGATGTCTACGGTCTGGGATGTGCAATCAGCGGGTGGGCAGTCCCCGTAATTGACCTGGCCGCTCTCATCCACCCATTTGTGTAAATCGGCATGTGCGGCACCGGTCAATAAAAACAGCAGGATCAATCGTACAAAAAGGAAGCGGGTTGGTTTCAAGGCATCTGATGTCGTCCACATCGCAAGCTCCTCATCCCAACCTGCTATAGCCTCCTTGCTGAAATTAGTGTTCAATCGGATCTATTCGGAACTGTCGTAAGCTACCTGTGGGTATGATCTGTACCCGCAGACACTGTCGAAATGAACCGCAGCACAGAGTTGAAATATTGCAGTATTACAGGCGCTCAGGCTTTTGGTTGCCGCTCAATATTCAAATCTTACACAGTGCACCGGCGGCAGATGTTCACTGACGGTCTGCCAGGAATCACCTTGGTCTTCACTCACCCAGAGTGATCCGGTCGTACTGCCGAAGGCCAGTTGTGCTCCGTTTCCGGCAACATCCAGGGCGTGGCGATAGACCAGGTCGTAGGCATTTTTATCGGGCAGACCCTGGTTTAAGACTTCAAAAGTCCGGCCTGCATCCCGGGTGCGCGTCACCACCACACGGGCATCCACGGGTACGCGCTGTTCATCTTTGATCGCCGGTACAAACCAGGCGGTGTCGGGATCGGTTGGGTGGACGGCGACCGCAAAGCCGAACACGGAGGGTGGCACATCCAGCAGTTCCTGCCAGTTTTCGCCACCATTATCACTTCTGAATATGCCGTTGTGGTGCTGCATCCATAGTCGATCCGGCTGGGCGGGGCAGTGGACGATGCGGTGGGCGTCCTGTGACAGTGGATCATCTGCCAGTTCCGGCGGCATGTAAGCATTGCGCAGGCCTGCGCCTATCAGCTCCCAGTTTGCACCCGCATCCCGGGTGGTCCAGACACCGCCTACAGAAACGCCCACAGTGACATGCGCAGGATCACGCGGATCGACAAGAATCGAATGGATCCCGGCAAAATCGAACCCGCCGCCGACCCACTTCCGACGGCGCGGGTCGTCCCACAAGGCGCGCACCAGATTCCAGCTATCACCGCCATCGATAGAGCGGAACAGCCCGCCGGGGATTACGCCACACCAGAGTTCACCCGCCCCAGCGGTTTCCAGGGACCAGATCATCTGCGTACTCCAGGGGAGGTCGATGCCGCGCATCGGATCCTTGTCCTCGAAATCGTCCGGCTTGGGTGGAAAGACCGGTACTGCTGCTTCAGACCAGGACTCGCCAGCGTCTTCTGAGCGGTGGAGCTTGACGCCGAAGTGACCCAGGTCGAGGGCGGCATGAATGCGCTGGCCATCGGCCTCGGTTAACAGCATCGAGACTGGATCACCCAAAAACCAGGTTTGGCTGATGTCCCACCGGCCGCTTCCATCCCGTTCAATGCGAAACAGGCCCTTGCGGGTTCCAACCAATAGACGCTTGCTCATGTCAGCCTCCAGAAAGGGCCTGCACCACAAAAATTTCGTCATCCGCCACCACCGGATCGGACAAAGCAGTTCGGTCGTGGATTAATTCCTGATTGAGGAACACTGCCATATGCTTGCGCAGGGCATCCTGATCGTCCAGCACATAACCGCGTACTTGCGGGTAAACCTGAAAATATTCATCCAACGCCTGCCTTACTGTAGCGCCACCCACGCGTGCGCTGGGGGATTGCACATGGCGGAACAGATTAGGTGTGAAACTTAAAGTTGCCATTGATTCAATAATGTTTTTATAGCCCTTGATACCAGTCGGCCGGCATCCCTGTCTGTAAGTCAAAGAGTGCTTTCAGCAATAATAGATCATCTATAGAGAGTCCGGGGCAGCAGAAATTGAAAGACCCTGTGCTTCAATTCGCTGCAAGAGCCCCATCTTCAGATGTGCTGAATAATATCAGGGCAATCTCGAATCTGTTCATGTAACAGAAGTTGACAGTAGCTTAGGGTGATTCCATCTAGACTCCTCAAACACGAAAACCCTATGCGAGGAGAATGGATATGAAGCAAATGAGACCCTTGGCGATCGTCACCAGTTTGGCATTAGTTGGACTGACAGGATGCAGTACTGTTGGCAGCAGTCGCACCGAAGTGGCTGAACTGCAACAACAGCTGGAGGCAAAGGAGAAAGAGACCATATCCCTGCAGGCAACGGTCAGAGAACTTGAACAGCAGGCAGGAAAAGTAGCGACCACCCAGGTGACCAGGTAAAGAGTGAAGAGGCGACGCTGCTGCCTCCCTCTGCGAAACCTGGTGAGTGCTATGCACGCCTGTTCGTTCCACCTACCTACAGGAACACGACTGAAGAAGTCCTGAAAAGAGGCGCTTCGGAGCGCGTCAAGGTCATTCCAGCAAAGTATGAGTGGGTTGAAAACAGAGTCCTGGTCAAGGAAGCATCCGAAGATGCCAGACTGATCCCCGCCAGGTACGAATGGATTGAAGAGCGGGTGCTGGTTAAAGAGGAGTCAGAGAAACTCATTGATGTCCCCGCAGTGTACGAGAATGTCAGCGAAGAAATTCTGGTGAAGCCTGCTTATACGACCTGGAAAAAGGGCCGTGGACCGATCGAGAAGGTTGACAATGCGACAGGTGAGATCATGTGTCTGGTGGACGTTCCGGCAGAGTATAAGACAGTCACCAAACGCGTCATGACAACACCGCCAGGCACGCGAAAAGTCGCCATTCCGGCCGAGTACAAGGTGGTCAAGAAACGGGTCATGGTCGAAGCGCCTAAGATGGAAAAGATCACCATTCCGGCCGAGTACAAAGTAGTGAAAGTGAAAAAGGTAATCGAAACAGCGAAGGAAGAACGCACCACTTTACCTGCCGAGTACCAGACAGTATCCAAGCGTGAGATCGTTACCGAAGGGTATATGCAATGGCGTCCGATTCTGTGTGAAACCAATGCAAGCCCGGATCTGATCAGTCAGGTGCAGCGCGCCCTGCTGGCGAAAAACCACAACCCCGGACCCATCGATGGTGTGCTGGGTCAGGAGACCATGGTTGCAGTGAATGCCTTTCAGCGCAGCAATCGACTTGCTACAGGCCAGTTGACCATCGAAACCATCAAAGCCCTTGGTGTCAGTCTAAAATAAACTGGCAGAATGTATTAATGGCCTGCCAGTCAATCGCCCCACATTGTGGGGCTTTTCTTGAGCAGTTTATGAATTCGATCATTGCATGGCTTTATAATGAAAAGCTTTTGCATGATTAAAAAGGAGTATCGATGATGAATGAGTTTATTCAATTGGCAGTCAGCAAGCTGGGCTTGTCTGAGGATTCTGCAAGCTCCGCGACGGGCGGACTGCTGCAGTTGATCAAGAGCCAGGTGGGTGGAACTGATGCTGATCAGCTATTGCAGAATTTTCCGGGCAGTCAGGAACTGCTTGCAAAGGCATCCGGGGGTGCGTCCGGCGGTGGGCTGGGCGGACTCGTCTCCTCGGTCAGTTCAATGTTCGGTGGCAAACTGGGTGCTGTTGCCGGTCTGGCAGGTACCCTGGGAAGCGCCGGGCTGAGTGCGGATAAATTCGGCCCGTTTGCCAGCCTTTTTGTGGATTTCATCAAAAATAAAGCTGGCGCCGATCTGGTTGATCGGGTTATGGAGCAATTACCGGAATTGAAAAAAATACTCGGCTGAATGCATCAGGATTGGACGCGGGAAGCATCAGCCCAGATCAGGTTCATCAACCTCGCGCAGGATCGCCTGGCGGGCGTCCTCGCGTAATTGTACTGCCGCCTGCCAGCCGTTGCCGCTGGGTTTCAGTGCCGCTGAAATAATGGCTTCAAGCCTGCAGTGACGGGGTCTCCAGACGCCTGCCGGGAGAAGGCGACGGGTGCCCCGGATGGTGATGGGGATGACGGGTGTTGCGGCCTCCGCAGCGGCCACGAAGGCGCCGCTGCGAAATGCCATCAACCCGGGCTCACTCTGAAAGGTGCCCTCCGGAAAAAATACCAGTGACTGCCCGGCGCGCAGCCGCGGAGCGAATGCCTCCGCCCCGAGGGCGCTGCGACGGGTGTCGAAGCGTTCCACGAATAGCGTGTCCAGACGCTGCAGAAAAATACGTGCGAAGAAGCGATCTTTGAGCTCCCGTTTCGCCACATAGATCAGGTTCCTTGGCAAAGCGTCGATCAGCACCAGGGCATCGAGATAGCTGGCATGGTTGGCTACCAGCACGCAGGGCTGGTCCGGCGCAGGGAGATTCTGCTGGCCTTCCACCCGCAGCGGGACCCCGATCAACCGGCGCAGGAGCCGAATTGCGAGGCGGATAGCGCGCCAGCGCCAATCCATGCCTGGCAGCAGCACCACCGACAACCACACGATTGGCGTCAGGGTGCAGAAAACGAGCCAGGCCCAGCCTGCGTAGAGCGTCTCAATCCCTCGCCGGGTATTGCGTTGCAGACCCAGTCGCGCGCCGGAGAACAGTATCCGCAGGACCTGCCAGGGTACCGTACGGGGTCCCTGGCCGAGACGGCCCTGGGCGTAAAGGTCACGCAGGGCGCCACGCCGGATCTTGCCGCTGGAAGTCTTCAGCACTGTGTGGGGAGGTGCGAGCAGGATCTCATCCGCCGGCATGCCCAGCAGATCGCTCAGTTTTGCCTGGATTGCGCAGCGCAGGTCCTGCAGGACCTGGGGTGAGGTCTCGCGGGTCTCAGCCAGAAGCACCAGCCGTTCGGTTCCACTCGCCGGGTCCGCGCTGGGGAAGGCGGCGACGCAGCCGCGGCGGATACCCGGCACGCTGGCCACCGCCTGCTCCAGCTCGTAGGGCCAGATGTTGCGCCCACCTCGTACGATCATCTCCTTGATGCGGCCGGTGATGTAGAGTTCACCGTCTGCCAGATAGCCCCGGTCGCCGGTGTCCAGCCAGCCGTCATGCATCAGCTTACGGGTTGCTGCGCTGTTGTTGAAGTAACCACTGGTGGCGGAGGGCCCCTGGAACTCCAATCTGCCTTCGCGGCGCTCTGGCAGTTGTTGCCCGGCAGGGTCCACTGCGCGTACCCGATAACCCTTGAGCGGCCGGCCGCAGGCAACCAGGCTCAAGCTGTCCGACTCGCTATCCGCGGCAGGGAGGGCCTTGCCTGAGGTCATGAACGGTTCGCGCTGAATCCGGTCGATGCGCGGTCCACGTCCGGGAGGTGGAAAAGCCAGGCCTACTGCGGCCTCTGCCAGGCCATACACCGGCGCCTGTGCAGTGGAGCGAAATCCGTATGAGGCGAAGCGCCGGGCGAAGCCCTGCAGGGTGGTTGCGCTGACCGGCTCGGCGCCGTTGAAGGCCCAGCGCCAGGAGCTCAGATCCAGTCCTTCGATCTCTTCCGGGCGGATCTTGGACAGGCAGAGTTCATAGCCGAAGTTGGGCGCGGCGGAGAGGGTCCCGTGATGCTGGTGGATTGCATTCAGCCAGCGGCTTGGCCGGGCAAGAAAATGCAGTGGCGACATCACCACCAGGGGCATGCCGTAATACAGGCTGCCCAGCCAGGCGCCGATCAATCCCATGTCGTGGTACAGGGGCAACCAGCTGATGAATACATCCGATGATGAGGCGCCGACCGCATCGCCCATGGCGCGGATGTTGGCAAGCAGCTGGGCATGGGTCAGAGTCACCCCCTTGGGGTCACCGGTGCTGCCGGAGGTGTACTGCAGAAAGGCGATGTTGTTCGCCGCTCTGCTGATAGGCGTAGTTTCTGACTCGGCGCTGTCCAGATCCTCCCAGCTCAGGACATGCTGCAGGGTACCCGCTTGGATCCCCAGCAAGCGTGCAACACGGTGCGCCTCGGGTACTGTGATGAGTATCCGTGCGCCAGCGTTGGCGAGGATGCGGCCGTGGCGGCGCAGATGCTCCTCCAACTGGGAGAGACGCGCAGGTGGATAGATGGGCACGGGAACCGCCCCGGCCAGCAGGGCGCCAAAGAAACTGAAGAAGTATCCCCGCCCGGTCGGCAACATCAGCGCCACCCGGTCACCGGGCTGTACGCCATGTTCCAGCAGTCCAGTCGCGACCCGGCCGGCGCCTTGCCAAAGCTCAGCGTAATTCAGCGGCTCAGGCTGATCCGCTTCACCATACAGCAGGATGTGCAGCCGTTCCGGATGCGCCTGCAGGTGCCACTGCAGGGCTTGAGTCAAGGTTGCCGCATTGTCGGGCGTCTGCCGGCGGGTCGCGCCGGGCATGGGCGTGGGCTCTGCTGCGGAAGATGCGGGTTGGCCGCGGGCAGTGTTGATCAATTCGAGCAGCGCCCTGGGCGACTCCGCATGCAGGGCATGGTCCGGCAGTGCGATCCCGAAATCATCCTCCACCCGGGTTAGCAGTTCTGTCAGACTCAGACTGTCCAGCCCCAGGTCACCATCCATTGCACTGTCCAGTGACAGGCGGTCTGCTGCCTGGGCATGTGACGTGGATTCCCGCAGCAAAACCTCGATCAGGGTCAGCAGGCGTTGTTCCGTTGACGCATGCATTCTCGTGGTCGGATTGATGAGGTCTTTAGGCGTGTCTGGTTTCATTCTCAATCCATCTTGTCCTATCCGGAAGTATGGACCGGCTGGGGAAGTATGAGCCAGGGCCAGTTAACAGGCCCTAGATATTTGGGTGATGGTCGAGTTGTCTCCTGAGCCCCGGAGTGTGGGAGAGCCGAGGCGGTTTTGTTCGTATGAGGTTCGCATTCCCACATGCTACGTGGGAATGCGAGTGACGGTTAGTTATCCATTTTTTCCTTGATGGCCTCAGCGGCCTCTTCGGTTGCCTCTGAAGCTTCAGATGCTGCTTCCTCGATTGCATCCCCGGCTTTCTCTGCGGGCTCTTTTTCGCAGGCGGACAGCCCGATGAGCAGCAGTCCAGATATCAGCACGGCGGGGATTAGTCTAATCAATTTCATTTTCGATCTCCTTGATATTGTTATCGGAGATCCTATTTTATTCGATTGTGGTCTCCAATGACCATGGTAATTCGATAAATCATATGGGTTATGCGGACAGACTTTTACTCAGATGCTGATTCGGTGTGTTCCTTGCGAGCTGTTGTTATCTTCGATGGGTAATTCGAAACAGCCCCGGATCACCCTGCAGTGACGAAAGGCCGCATGGCGTTGGCGGGGAATTCGACTTGTTGGCGTAGGCAATCACCGATGAATTTGTCCCAACCTTTTGCATAGGTATCTCGGCTCTCCAGAAAGCCATAGTTATGATCACCCTGCAACTGTATGAATTGTTTGGGTTGGCGGGCCAGTTGAAAGAGTGTTTTGCCATGGGAGAAGGGAATGATCTCGTCTTCCTGGCTGTGTATGACCAGTATCGGTATGGCGATATTGGCCATGCGGCTGCGGGTATCGTATTGATAGTGTGTCAGTGTACGAACCGGCAGCCAGGGGTAGAGTTCCGACGCCATATCCGGGATCGAGGTGAAAGTGGATTCCAGCGCCAGCCCCAAGGCCGGATACTGCTCTGCCAGATAAGCGGCAACCGCGCCACCGAAGGAACGGCCGAACAGCAGGATCTTATTCTTGGGGATCCCGCGGGTTTGCGTCAGGTAGCTCCAGGCTGCCTCTGCGTCCAGGTAGATACCTGCCTCGGTGGGGCTTCCCTCACTATTGCCGTAGCCCCGATAGTCGAAGATGAAGATCGCCAGGCCCAAATGGTGAAACAGCTGCAGGGATTCTAGCCGGTGGGAGATGTTGCCGGCGTTGCCATGCAGGAACAACAGGGTCGCACGGGGCTGTGCAGCAGGCAGGAACCAGCCTTCCAGATTCACTCCGTCCTGGGTACGCAACTCCACCTTTTCATAGGCCAGGCCAATACGCTCTGGTGTGGCGCTTACCAGGCGGCTGGGGAGATTGGGCAAATGAATCAGGTTGGTCTGATTGAGGTAGACATACAGCAGCAGGGCGAGATAGATCAATGCACCGATCAGAATCAGCGGTGCTAGCGTTTTTACTAGCGGCGACCATTCGATTATGCCTCCTCAGTAGGATGAAGATGCTTTAATTAGATTAGGGACCGAGTCAACAACAGGGTCAATAACATGGGTGAAGTATTCGATTATGTAGACGAGTTGGGTCCTACCAAGATTATGCATGTCTACGAGCCCGTCAGCGAGCTGAAAGGCGTGCTGGTGATTGACAATGTGGCGGCCGGCCCCTCGATCGGCGGTCTGCGCATGGCGCCGGATGTCAGCACCCGGGAGTGCGCCCGCCTCGCCCGGGCCATGACCCTGAAAAACGCGGCGGCCGGACTGCCCCATGGCGGCGGCAAATCGGTGCTGTTCGGCAATCCCAAGATGCATCGGGAAGAGAAAGAGCGCTTGATCCGTGAGTTTGCCTGCGCCCTGAGAGGGGAGAAGGACTATATCTTCGGCCCCGATATGGGCACCGACGAGGAGTGCATGGCCTGGATTCAGGATGAGATCGGTCGCTCCGTGGGCTTGCCTCGGGAGGTGGGAGGCATTCCCCTGGATGAGATCGGCGCCACCGGCTGGGGTATCAGCCATGTGGTGGATGTGGCCCTCAACTATTGCGACTTTGCACTGGATGGGGCCCGGGTGGCGGTGCAGGGTTTCGGTTCAGTAGGCCGGCATGCCGCCGCTTTTCTGGTTGGTAAAGGGGCGGTGCTGGTGGCGGCGGCGGATTCCAAGGGCACCATCACCAATCCGGATGGACTCGATCTGACAGCCCTCGATGCCTTGAAGGCGGAGGGTCGCAGTGTCATTGACTATACCCATGGCAAGAAGCTGAAACGGGATCAGGTGATCGACGTGGAGTGCGATATCTGGATCCCGGCCGCCCGTCCGGATGTGATTCACGAAGACAATGTCCACCGATTGCAGACCCGGCTGGTGGTGGAAGGGGCCAACATCCCCATCACCCCCGGCGCGGAGAAGATCCTGCATGAACGGGGTGTGCTCTGCGTGCCTGATTTCATCGCCAATGCGGGTGGCGTGATCTGCGCCGCCATGGAGTATCAAAAGGCAAGTCAGACGGTGGCGTTGCAAACCATCGAAGAAAAACTGCGCGTCAATACCGCTCAGGTGCTGGAGGAATCCAAACGGCGGAAAATCCAGCCCCGGGAGGCGGCGATGAGCCTGGCCATGCAGCGGATCAAACGGGCCATGACCTATCGACGTTGGTCGACGTTCTGAGATTTTCAATAGAGGTGGCTTGATGTACCAGATACGATTCCACGGCCGGGGCGGGCAGGGCATGAAGACCGCCAGCCGCATCCTCGGCAGTGCATTTTTCATCGAGGGCTTCGAGGTGCAGGATGCGCCACGCTATGGGGCGGAGCGGCGCGGGGCTCCTATCTTCGCCTTTGTACGGGCCGCCCGCGAACCGATCCAGCAACGGGGCATCATTCAGCACGCCGATTTGGTGGTGGTGGCGGACGATACCCTGGTGCCGGTCCCCGCCGCCGGGGTGCTGGCGGGGTGTGACGCCGCAACGGTGCTGCTGATCAACAGCCACCTGGCGGCGGAGATCTGGCGTGACCGCCTCAATCTGACGGGGCCGGTGGTGATCCTGCCCGCCCATGAAGAGGTGGCGGACCGGGCCGAGCTGCCCTATGTGGGAGCTGCCTGCGCCGGAGCTGCTGCGGCGCTGACCGGGGCGATTGGCCTGTCCAGTCTGGAGCAGGCGATCGGCGAGGAGCTGGGTCATCTGGGAGACCCGGTGGTGGCGGCCAATCGGGAACGGGCTGCAAGTAGTTATGCAATGATGACGGAACACGCCGGGTTGGTGAAAGGAGACAGGGTCCTCACGGCAGACACATGGCAGGCACCGGACTGGATCGAGCTGCTCTCTGAACCGGCGGATGTGAGCGCCCCGGCGATCCACGCCGGCCTGACCAGCGAAGCAATGCAGACCGGGCTCTGGCGCACCATGCGGCCGGTGGTCGACTATGAGCGCTGCAACCGCTGCTGGTGGGTGTGCAGCACTTTCTGTCCGGACGGCGCGATCCGGGTGGACGAGGAAAAATACCCCCAGATCGACTACGACCACTGCAAGGGCTGCCTGATCTGTGTCGCTCAGTGTCCGCCCCATGCGATCACGGCGGTGGCGGAACACGCGGTTGCCGCAGGAGGTGAGGCATGAAACGCAGATTACTGACGGGGAATGGTGCGGCGGCCTGGGGCGCCCGTCTGGCGCAGGTTGACTATGTGCCGGCCTTTCCCATCACTCCCCAGACCGAGATCATCGAGAATCTGTCCAACTGGATCGACAGCGGAGAGATGGCGGGCCGGCTGGTTACCCTGGAGTCGGAGCACTCCATGCTCACTGCAGCCGGCAGCGCTGCAGCGACCGGGGTGCGGGTGTTCAGCGCCACTTCCAGCCAGGGGCTGCTGTACGCCATGGAGATGCTCTACACGGTGCCGGGCTGGCGCGCCCCCTTCGTGCTGGTGAATGTCTCCCGTGGTCTGGCTTCTCCGATTACCCTGGAGCCGGACCATAACGACATCCTGGCGGCGCGGGACAGCGGTTTTCTGCAGATCCACTGCGCCACCTGTCAGGAGGTGCTGGACAGTGTGCTGATGGCCTATCGTCTTGGCGAGGACAGCCGGGTGCGCCTGCCGGTATTGGTCAACATGGACGGTTTCTATCTCTCCTTTACCCGGGAGCCGGTGGAGATCCCGGAGCCCGAAATAGTGGCCCGATTTCTGCCGCCCTTCCAGGCAGGGGAGATCCGTTTCCGCGCCAGCGCGCCGGAAAGTCAGGCGGTGGCGGTGTTGGGCGGAGGTCCCTACTCTTATTTTCGCTACGAAACCCATCTGGCGGCGCGTAATGCGATCCCGGTCTACGATGAGGTGGCAGCGAGCTTCGCTGAGACCTTCGGTCGCCACCATCCAGCAGTGGAGTGCTATCGCTGCGAGGGGGCGGAGTTGTCTGTTTGTGATGATCGGTTCCTTCGCCACCAAGGCCAAGGCGGCGGTAGACAGCCTGCGTGAGGCAGGCTGGTCCATCGGCTTGATCCGACCGCGCTTGCTGCGGCCCTTCCCGGATGCGGAGATCCGCCGCCTGCTGGGCGGGTGCAAGGCGGTGGCGGTAATCGATCAGAATCTATCCTTCGGCACCGGAGGCATACTGCATGGTGAAGTGGCGGCGGCCCTCTATGGTCAGCCGAATGCCCCGCCGGTATTGGCCAGTTTCATCGGTGGCCTGGGGGGACGTGACATCCCGCCCGAGGAGTTCTACGAGATCGCCCGGGTGATCCGTGACGCGGCGGAGAGGGGCGAAAGCCCGCCACCGCGCCTTCTCTACACCGAGGCTGAGCTGCGCGAGACCCGCAAGCTGCAAGCCATCGCCCGTGTCGAGCGGGCCGGGCTGGGAGGTCAGAAATGAACGAAACCGCATTCAAGAACGTCAAGTCGTTGCCCTCGGTGCATCTGTTAGGTACCGGCACCCCGATGTGCGCTGGTTGCGGTGGTCTGGAGGCGTTACACGAGATCTACGACGTACTGGGGGAGAAGAGCGTGTTCGTCAACGCCGCCGGCTGCATGACCCTGCTCGCAGTCTATCCGTTCACGCCGTTTCGCGGTTCCTGGCTCTACACTGCCATGGCTTCCGCCCCAGCCGGGGCCCAGGGCATCCGCGATGCCCTGGATATCCTGCAGGAGAAAGGCGAGATGGGGGCGGAGGATGACCTGCAGGTGGTGACCCTGACCGGTGACGGCGCCGCCTACGGGATGGGATTGTCGGCGACTTCCGGGGCCATCGAGCGTGGTCTGGATTTCCTCTACATCTGCTACGACAACGAGGGCTACGGCAATACCGGACAGCAGTATTCCGGTGCCACCCCACATGCGGCGCGGACCGCCACCAGTCTCGGTCTGAGCGGATTTGCCGGCTACAAGAAACCCCTGTTCGACATCTGGGCGGCGCATCGGCCCGCCTATGTGGCCACGGTGATCGGCGCCGAGCCTCTGGATCTGGTGCGCAAGATCGAGAAGGCTAAAGCGATCAAAGGACCGCGGCTGATCATCGCTCTGTCACCCTGTCCCACCGGTTGGGATTTCGACCCTAGGGAGTCGGTGAAGATCGGCAAGCTGGCGGTGAAGACCGGGGTATGGCCGCTGAAGGAGTATCTGGACGGAAAGGTGGTGCACACCAAGGTGCCCGACCGACGCTTGCCGGTGGAGCGCTATCTGGAGACCCAGGGGCGGTTCCGGCATCTGTTCGAGCCGGAGCGGCAGGAGGAGTTGTTGGCGGAGATTCAGCAGCGGGTGGATGAGTATTGGGATGGAGTAGGGTAGTCCAGATATTGAGGAGACATTGTGAATTTGTGTAGTGTAACTAACCTTGCCGTTTCGCCCTCCTGGGCGAGGTACTTTTCTTTTGCGCCAAAAGAAAAGTACCCAAAAGAAAGGGCGCCCGACTGTCACGCCCTGCGGGTCGCTGCGATGCTCGCCAAAGTCGGCGGGCCTGAAAACTCGCCTCCCTGTGGTCGGCTCAAACACTCAGGCCCTTTTCCCGACTTTGGCTGCGCTTCTCACTCGTGACAGAACGGGATCACGCGCTCTCGCATCTGTGTGATACGGTCTGGGATGCAGCCTCGCGACTTCCACAACAACGAGCAACGGAGCAAAACAGGGATCAGAGCCGCAGCCTGTTTGAGCGAAACGTAGTGGAGCGAGTTCTGCGGCTCCCCTGTTTTGTGAGTAGCGCAGTGCACCCGCAGGGTGTTGTGGTGGAGCAAATGGTTTTGGTTACTTTTCCCGAAAGAAAAGTAACCTGCCGTAGGGGCGCGGAAGCCCCGTTTAATCAGCGTCACGCAGTGACACAACATTAGCCAGAAGATGCTTACTCATACTGTTGGATCCATTTTTGAACTAGGGCATCGTTCTTTGGATACCACTGAGTACATATAGCATATGCATAGCCTTCTTTTACAAACTCGAATTTCCATGTCCAGCGGTTGACGCCATCGTTCGATTTGACAGCCGACCGCTTCCTAGCCTGATTCGCTGTCGAAGGTACTCTGATAAAGAGTGGAAAACTGATCCCAAATATGTTTTTTGATGTTTGCTCGTTGCAAAGCTTTTCGAGTTCATTGCTGGAAAGATTTCTAGCTAAATCTGAAATGCGTTTCTGAATTTCTTTATTTGTAAAAAGTCTTTTCTTTGAGACTGCAAACGATCCCATTTTATGAACATGTAACCCTTTTTCTTCGAACTCGTTGCTTTGTCCCTCATGGTTATCGAGGAGTTTTTCAATTACATTTGATGGGTTATCGAAGCCCACAGCATATTTTTCTAGACGAGAGTAAACTTCAGGGGTGACTCGGATAACAGGACTCATTTTACTACTTGCTCCTAAAATACAAATTACAAAACAATTGTAAATTGTATTTATGTAAAGTCAAGGGTGGATGTGTTGATTGCTAACCTAGACATAAGGTGGAACGGATACGGCACTTTTCATTAACAAAGCTGTGTAGCAATTTACTAATATCAATGCGCAAACAAAGCTATTGTCATCGCGGCGGCGAACCGCCTCTTTTGGGCGCCACCATCCCGGAACATTTCGCTTCTATCGTAGAACGTTTTCCGGAACACGAGGCGGTGGTCTCCCTGCCGCAGCAGCGTCGTCTGAGTTACGCCGAACTGGCCGTGGCGGTGGACCGGTTGGCCCTAGGCCTGCTCGGCAGCGGCTTAGGCAAGGGCAGCCGTATTGCCGTCTGGTCGACCAACAACATCGAATGGCTGCTGCTGCAGATGGCCACCGCACGCATCGGCGCGATCCTGGTGAATATCAATCCGGCCTACCGGCCGCGGGAGTTGGCCTATGCGCTGCAGCGGTCGGAGGTCGAGGCGTTGTTCGTCATTCCGGCTTTCCGCAAGAGTGACTTTGTGGCGATGTTGCTGGAACTGCTGCCCGAGATCCGGCAGGAGCGGGGTGAGCAGCTGAGCAACTCGGAGTTTCCTGTCCTGCGCCGGGTTGTGATATATGATCCAGCCCGCCCGGAGCAGACCCAACGACCTGCTCCTGGCTTCACTACCTGGCAGGAGTTGCTGGCAGCCGGCGAGCGAATCCCCCGTACCGAGTTGGATAAGGTGACCGCCTCACTGGACCGGGATGACCCGATCAATATCCAATACACCTCGGGCACCACCGGCTTCCCCAAAGCGGTACTGCTGACTCACCACAATATCCTGAACAACGCCTGGTTCAGCGCCCGGGCGATGCACTTCACCGAGCAGGACCGGCTCTGTGTGCCGGTGCCCTTCTACCACTGCTTCGGCATGGTGCTGGCAAATCTGCTGTGCCTCTCCGTGGGGGCCTGCATCGTCATTCCCAGCGAACATTTTGATCCGCGGGCGGTGCTGCGGGGGGTGGAGAAGGAGAGATGCTCGGCGATTCATGGGGTGCCGACCATGTTCATTGCGGAGTTGGAAGAGCCGGAGTTCCAGGCTTTCGACCTCACCAGCCTGCGCACCGGGATCATGGCCGGGGCGCCCTGTCCCGCACCACTGATGAAGCGGGTGATGCAGGAGATGCACTGCCGGGAGATCCTTATCGGCTATGGCCAGACCGAGGCGTCGCCCCTCACTCATCTGACCACCCGTGACGACGATTTACAGCGCCGTACAGAGACCGTAGGCACCAATCTCCCCCATCAGGAGGCCAAGGTGATCTCACTTGAAGATGGTCGGACCCTGCCGGTGGGTGGGATCGGCGAGATCTGCTTTCGTGGTCATCACATCATGCGGGGCTACTACGGTGATGTCGAGGCCACGACCAAGGCGATAGACGAGGCGGGCTGGCTGCACTCCGGTGATCTCGGCAGCATGGACGAGGCGGGCTATGTGCAGATCACCGGGCGGCTCAAGGAGATGATCATCCGTGGCGGCGAGAACATCTACCCCCGGGAGATCGAGGAACTGATCTTCAGCCACCCGAAGGTGGCGGTGGTGGCGGTGTTTGGCGTACCGGACGAATACTATGGAGAGGAGATCGCCGCCTGGGTGCAACTGCATAGCGGGGAAGCCATGGATGAGGTTGAACTGCGCAGCTTTCTACATGAGCGTATGGCTCACTTCAAGGTGCCCAAATATATTCGCTTCGTGCAGGAGTTCCCTATGACCGTGACCGGCAAACTGCAGAAATTCCGCATGCGGGAGATGATGCTGAAGATACTGGAGGAGTCGGTGTGAAAAGACTGAGTGAAGCGGACTTCTGATCCATGACAACAACAAACACGATTGATTACTACCAGATACTGGGTGTTCCCAGGGATGCGGATCAGCAGACCATCAAAAAGGCCTTCAAACATCTGGCGATGAAGGTCCATCCGGACCGCAACAAGGCCCCGGATGCAGAGGCGCGTTTCAAAGAACTGGCTGAGGCCTACGCAGTGCTCAGTGATCCGAAAAAACGGGTCGCCTATGATGCGCGGGGGCATGCGGGGGTGGCTGGATTTTCCGTGGATGATCTGTATGGCGGGATCAATTTCGATGAGATATTCGGTTCTCAGGGATTATCCGGTTTCGGCCTGGGTGGTGATCTTTTCTCCCGTTTCTTCGGCGAAGGAGCGCTGCGCAGTGAGCCGCGCATCAGGCGCGGAGGGAACATCCAACTGGCGATCTCCATTCCTTTGGAACTCGTGGCAGCGGGCGGCATGGAGGAGGTCAGATTCCACCGGCCAAAGGCCTGTGCGACCTGTCAGGGTACAGGTGCGGATCCATCCAGTCCGCCACGACCCTGCAGCGTGTGGTGGCACAGGGCAGAAGGTGGAGAGTTCACGCCAGCAGGGAATTTACTTTCAACAGGTCACCAGTTGTCCGGCCTGCCGTGGCCGGGGTGAGGTGATCGATAAACTCTGTACCGAGTGCGCGGGAAAGGGTGAAGTTGAAGTGGAAGAAGTCCTGGAACTGAAGATTCCAGCCGGCGTGGAAGAGGGCATGACCCTGAGGGTGTCGGGGCACGGTCGGCCAGCGCCGGTGGAGGGCGGCGAAGCCGGCGATCTCTATGTGGTGATTCACAGCCTCGACGACCCCCGCTTTGAGCGCCGGGGGCGTGATCTCTGGCGGATTGAAAGCATCCCTGTGGTGGATGCGGTGCTGGGATGCTCCCGTCAGGTGCCGACCCTGGATGGATTGATGCAGGTGAATATTCCACCGGCCACACAACCGGATGAGCTGTTGCGCCTGCGCGGTAAAGGTTTGCCGGGGTATGCGAGACCCGACGCGTGGTGACCTGTTGATACGGGTGCGGGTTGAAATCCCGCATCAGCTTTCAGACGAGGAGAGAAAACTCTACGAGTCGCTGCGGGAGCTTGCTGAGGGCTCATGAGGAAATCAGATTACCGGCAGTTCTGTAACTGCCGGTAATCTGGCTGGTTTGGGGTTAATAACCACCCTTGCGTTTGGTCTCAGGCAGGCCGGCGACTTTGCTGGCTTGTTTTGCGGGACCTTTCGGGAAATGCATGTAGAGGGCTTTGGCATCCACCTTATCCATATCAGTCCAGACATCCTTGAAGTGCTTGACCATGTTGCGTTCGTTGGGCTGATTGCCGCCGTTGTTGAAATACTCGTCGCGCAGGTAGTTGACGATCTCCCAGGCCTTCTCACTCAGGGTGACGCCTTCCGCCTCGGCAATGACCTTGGCGACATCCTCACTCCACTGGGCCTGATCGACCAGGTAGCCGTTTTCGGTGGCTTCGATTGTAGAGCCGTTTACTTCATATGACATTGACATCTCCTTCACTAATCACAGGCGGCCAGCGCCGCCCATAGGACAAAAAATTCTGTAACTGGGTATGTTAAACAGTCTTGTGGGGTACAAACAAGCCAAATCCGCGGTTTCGGTGTGGACCCAGACCATGCTGCTGCAGGGTGATGGAGTCTTCCAGGGTTAATCCCGCCACCATCAGGCTCTGGGTCGGCAGATCGCCGTCAGGAGTGGCGAAGGCTTTGCTTTTTCCACACAGGATTTTTTTGAAACGGATATTCATGGCCTTTAATTTTTCTACCGCAAGGCCCATAAACTCATCCTCTTCCATCTCGGTTTCGGTGACCAGATGGCGGCAGTAGAGGGTTGTTGTGGTAGCCAGGCTGCGGGTGTGGCTGTCACCGACTTCAAGCTGGTTGTCCTGGATCTGCAGGGTCTTGCCCTGCAGGGTTCTGGCATCCTCTACCCGGTGCTCGGGCAGACGCAGCACAAGGCGGGTACGCCGCGACAGGTAGAGCAGATCTTCCCCTCCCTGGGGTCTTTCCCAGCCGTTGCCTGAATCGGCGCCGTAAATAAGATGCAGGCCGGCCTGGGGCTCTTCGCCAAACCAGGGAAGTTCCTCCCGAATGGCCTCTGACAGCGACCAGGCGTGATCCACCGGCAGGGTATTGCATTTCATTTTGAAGAGCAGGTCTAGGACAGCGCCGGAGGCGACAAAGTGCTCTTCATCAACTTCTTCTTGCCAAAACATGTTTTGCTCTCTGTTAGACATTTTCCGGTATTTTTGACCTCAGCTCATCCCGATCGAACCACCAGTCATCCTCGACGATGACATCGAGTATCTTGGCCAGCCTGGGCAGAAACTTTGAAGGATCATCCAGTTCCATGCGCTCGACCCAGAAGTCGAAGATCTCCTGCTCTTCCACCTGGCTGTGGCGGCGTGCGACCTGCCCCAGCAACTGGTTGGTGAAGAATGTCAGACTGTCTCGGTCCGGCCCCTCGGCTCGCAGGTCGGCTATATAGTTTGCCGCGACCGCAGCGACCGCTGCCCCGTCCGAGGTGTCCGGGGTCTCATCCACCAGGTGCTGCAGCATGGCGACACTCAGTTCAGGATCTATGGGAAAGGTCACGCCCAGCCAGATACCATGCGCCAGTGCTTTGATGGAGTCAGGCTTTTCCGCCTGGTAAAGGATGTCACAGGCCTCAACGGCGCTGAGCCACAGTTCATTGTTCAGCGCCATATCAAGTACTGGGCGGCACTGGGCCCAGGCCTCATCAGCTCGATCCAGGTCCAGCAGAATATATCCGCTCTCCAGGATCAGGCTGAGGCGTTGCTGGATCGGTGCGTCATCTGGCAGGGCGGCTAGGGCCTCCTGCTTCTCGTCAAGTTTGATTCCGAGCAGCTTGCTTGATTTGACTGCGTCTTCGGAACTCTCGCTTTCACCAAGAAAGGTCTCTGATTCCAGGTACTTCACTAGTTGTTTCCCCTCTCTAATATATGCATGGTACACAGACCCGGTGTCAGGTAAAAGCCGCTTCCAGGCGGTCTTCCCAGTCATTGGGTGTGTCTGAAAAGGGTGGTTTGACGTCAATCCGGAAGAACATCTCGGCTTTTTTTCGTTCCTTAATGACCTCGAGCAGCTCTTCAAAGGTCTCGACATCCGGGTTTTGCATCATCACTTCACTCAGGTACAACATATGTTCAACCTTTCGGGTTCTTATGGTGGACAAAGGCCATCAATAATTACTTAGTAAAATAGTCAACTAATGATATTGAACACCAACTAAGTGTATCAATCAAGTTACCTATGGAGTAATTAAGGTTTATTTGAGCTGTTTCTTAGATAGATTTATTTTATTATATATAAATACAATAATGGACTATAAATTATTGATATTATAGAATAATATGATGAATATCGTGCATTCAAATTGATTGATTTTAGACGCTTTTATATCTCTAATGGGATAGAAGCGGGGGGTGTAGACTCCCCCATCGGAAGGATATGGTCATTCATTAGGAACTTCTAAAATTGGCCCGCAACTGGAGGCAGGTCCCCTACCTGTGTCGGTTTTGGATTGCAGGTCTCTTGGCCATATTCTATGCTCGGACCCTGGCCGGGCTCAGACACTAGGATTTTAGTACTGGCCGAAGACCCTAATAAACGACCATTTGGAGAAAGAGTGATGGCAAAACAGATGCATGATACCCCCATGCTTGATCAGTTGGAGAGTGGCCCCTGGCCATCTTTTGTGACTGGTCTCAAGCGGCTGGCGAACGATAATGACATGATGGTTGACCTGCTTGGTCAACTGGAAACCTCCTATCAGACCAAAAAAGGTTACTGGAAGGGCGGTACCGTTGGTGTCATAGGTTACGGTGGCGGCATTATCCCCCGTTTCACCGAGCTGAAGAAAGACGGTAAAGCCGTATTTCCCGCAGCTGCGGAATTTCACACCCTGCGCGTTATGCCGCCTCCAGGCATGCATTACGACACAAACACGATTCGTAAGTTCTGCGATATCTGGGAAAAATATGGCTCTGGCCTGATTGCCTTCCATGGCCAATCTGGCGATATCATGTTCCAGGGTTGTACCACGGACAACGTGCAGCCTGCTTTCGACGCGATCAACGAAATGGGTTTTGATCTGGGCGGCGCAGGTCCTGCAGTACGCACTGGTATGTCCTGTGTGGGTGCTGCACGCTGCGAGAACTCCTGCCTGGATGAAGGTCGTACACTGCGTATGCTGGTGAACAACGCCCTCGATGATATGCACCGTCCCGCACTCCCTTACAAGTTCAAATACAAGGTTTCCGGTTGCCCCAACGACTGCATGAACTCCGTGCAGCGCGCTGACCTGGCGACTATCGGCACCTGGCGTGACGATATGAAGGTCGATCAGGAAGAGGTGAAGAAGTTTGTAGCCAAAGCTGGCCGCAAATATGTCATCGACAACGTGATCACCCGTTGCCCGACCCAGGCTCTGTCGCTGAACGACGACGACACTCTGGCGGTTGACAACCCTTCCTGCGTACGTTGCATGCACTGCATCAACGTCATGACCAAGGCCCTGTCCCCGGGTGACGACAAGGGTGTAACCCTGCTCTGCGGCGGTAAGCGTACCCTGAAGATCGGTGACCTGATGGGCACCGTAATCGTACCTTTCCATAAGCTGGAAACCGACGAAGACTTTGAGTGGCTGGAAGAACTGGCTACCGAAATCCTCGACTTTTTTGCCGAGAATGCACTGGAGCACGAACGTACCGGTGAGATGATCGAGCGCATCGGCCTGACCAACTTCCTGGAAGGTGTTGGCCTTGAGATTGATCCCAACATGATCAGCCGTCCACGGATGAATCCTTACTTCCGGTCTGACGACTGGGACGAGGAAGCTGAAAAATGGGCTGAGCGTCAATCTGCTCAATAATCTATCTGGCTGCCTTGTTTAAGGCAGATTGAATTGGGGCACCGGGTTCGCCCGGATGCCCCTTAAAACGAATCAAATACCCTATTTTTTAGGAGGTATGTATGTCGGAACCTCGTATGCCGATCGAGAGTGGCGTTCCAGAGATGGAGCCTTACTTGCACCCCGTCCTCAAGAAGAACTATGGCCAGTGGGCTTGGCACGAGCGTCCGCGTCCCGGCGTTCTGCATCATGTCGCCAAGAGTGGTGACAGCATCTGGACTGTTCGCGCCGGTACTCAACGTCAGATGGATGTTTATACCATCCGCAAGCTGATGGATATTGCTGATGAATTCGCCGAGGGCTTTGTACGCTTTACCATTCGCTCCAATATCGAATACATGGTTAGCGAAGAGTCGAAGGTTCAACCTCTAATCGATAAGCTGGAGTCCGAAGGCTTCCCGATTGGCGGCACTGGTAACTCGGTTTCCATGATCTCCCACACTCAGGGCTGGTTGCACTGCGATATCCCTGGTACTGATGCATCCGGCGCCGTGAAAGCGCTGATGGACGATCTCCATCACGAGTTCACGCACGAAGAGATGCCAAACCGTGTGCGTATGACCACCTCCTGTTGTCAGATCAACTGTGGTGGACAAGGCGACATCGCAATCAATATTCAACATACCAAGCCACCTAAGATCGATCATAATCTGGTTGCCAATGTATGTGAGCGTCCTTCCGTTGTAGCGCGTTGCCCGGTTGCCGCCATCCGTCCCGCGATGGTCAACGGTAAACCTTCCCTGGAAGTGGATGAGAAGAAGTGCATCTGTTGTGGCGCCTGCTTCCCACCCTGCCCGCCAATGCAGATCAACGATCCCGAGCATTCCAAGTTTGCTATCTGGGTGGGTGGTAAAAACTCCAACGCCCGTTCCAAACCGACCTTCCACAAATTGGTTGCTTCCGGTGTGCCGAACAATCCTCCACGTTGGCCTGAAGTCTCCAAGATCGTCTTGCAGATCCTCAAAGCTTACAAGGAAGATGCCAAGGATTGGGAACGCATCGGTGAGTGGGCCGAGCGAATCGGCTGGCCGAAGTTCTTCGAGAAGACCGGACTGCCGTTTACCAAGTATCACATCGATAACTGGCGTGGTGGACGTAATAATCTGAATGCTTCAGCACACATCCGTTTCTAAACCGGGTTAACGTTCGAGTTTTCAACAGAAAGGTTTTAACTGATGAAATTTGCGATTCAGGTAAATGAAGGGCCGTATCAACATCAGGCAACTGATTCTGCATATCAGTTCGCCAAGGCGGCGCTGGATTCTGGACACGAGATCATGCGTGTCTTTTTCTATCATGACGGTGTTAATAACGGCACCAATCTGACGACCCCGCCGCAGGACGACCGGAATGTTGTCAATCGCTGGTCCGAACTGGCGAAGGCGCATGATCTCGATCTCGTGGTGTGCGTCGCTGCTGCGCAGCGCCGTGGAATTGTCGATGAGGGTGAAATGCAGCGCAACGGTAAGAGCGCACAAAACATCGCAGATGGTTTCCGGATTTCCGGTCTCGGCCAGCTGGTCGAAGCAGGCGTTCAGTCTGACCGTCTCATGGTTTTCGGTGATTGAGGTAAGAGGTTGAATCATGTCTGAAAATATCAAAAAGTTCATGTATCTCAACCGGCGGGCGCCCTATGGGACTATTTATGCCTGGGAGTCACTGGAAGTGGTGCTGATTGGAGCTGCATTTGACCAGGATGTCAGTCTGGCCTTTCTGGATGATGGCGTTTATCAATTGGTCAAAGGTCAGGATACGTCGGGTGTCGAGATGAAGAATTTCTCTCCGACTTATCAGGCGCTTGGGGATTACGATGTAACCAAGCTCTATGTAGAGAAAGAGTCTCTGGCGGAGCGTGGTTTGACACTCGAGGATCTGATGCCGTTAACCTACGAAGACGAAGATGATGATTGGGCGGAAAAGGATTCGATTAAGCTTGTGAGTCGTTCTGAGCTCTCCGACATCTTTGACGAACAAGATGTCGTCTTCAGTTTCTAAGGTGGAGGAAAGCGCATGAGTACCTTACATACTGTCAATAAATCGCCGTTTGAGAAAAGTTCACTGACGAGTTGCCTGGGTTATGCCAGACAGGGTAGTTCTGTCCTGATGTATGAGGACGCTATCTATGGCGCAATCAAAGGCACTGTTATCGCCGATAAAATAAGCGCTTTAAGCGGCGTTAAGTTTTATGTGCTGGGGCCTGATCTGAAGGCGCGAGGCGTCGCTCAGGACAAGCTCATTGATGGCATTGAAGTTGTGGACTATGCCGCATTTGTCAAGATGGCGGCGGAAAACGACAAGGTTCAGGCTTGGGTCTGATTCTGGTTAACTGAACACAGATTTAATTCATTTATTGGAGAAATATAATGCCTATCGAAGTAGATGGTAAATCGTACGAAACTGATGAAGAGGGTTACTTGGTAAATCTGGCCGAGTGGGTTCCTGGTATTGCAACTGAAATGGCCAAAGAAGATGACCTCGAGTTGACTGATGAGCACTGGGAAATCCTCAACTTCCTGCGTGAATACTATGAAGAATACCAGATTGCCCCGGCCGTACGTGTCTTGACCAAAGCGGTTGGTAAGAAACTGGGCAAAGAGAAAGGTAACTCCAAATATCTCTATTCCCTGTTCCCCTATGGTCCTGGCAAGCAAGCCTGCCGCTTTGCAGGTCTTCCTAAGCCTACCGGCTGCATCTAAGCATTCGTCATGTGGCCGGAAAGCAACTGCTTTCCGGCCTCAGAAGTCATCGACCCGAGAGGACCGCAGGAACATGTCAACTGTCTACGCGTTGCTGTTTATCGTAGCGACACTCGTTCTGGTAATTGGCCTGGCTCGCAAGATCGCCCAGTATGCCAAAACACCTGCACCATTAAAGATTCCAACTACTCCGGCGCCTGTGACGCAGACCGGGGTGGTATTACGTATGTTCCGTGAAGTGGTGTTGTTTGAGAGTCTTTTTAAGAGCACTAAATGGACCTGGATATTTGCCTGGATGTTCCATATGGGCCTGTTTCTGGTTCTGCTCAGACATCTCCGCTACTTCATTGATCCAGTTTGGCTGCCGATTCAGCTGATCCAACCGTTTGGTAAATACGCCGCTTTTGCGATGGTCGTCGGCCTGCTGGGGCTATTGGCAAGACGGGTTTTTGTCGACCGAGTGCGTTACATCTCGTCGCCTTCAGATTTTCTCTGGCTGTTACTGCTGATCGCTATCGGGTCAAGCGGCTTGATAATGACCTTCGTTGTGCATACCGATATTGTCATGGTTAAGAATTTCTTCACCGGATTCTGGTTCTTCAGTGGCGGTGATCTGCCAATGGACCCGATTCTGTTGCTCCATGTGACAATGGTTGCCGTGCTGATGCTGCTCTTACCATTCAGCAAATTACTGCACATTCCCGGCATCTTTTTTAGCCCATCAAGAAATCAGGTGGATAATCCGCGCGAGCAAAGACACCTGTCTCCTTGGGCTAAAAAGTTCGAAGAGTCCTAATTAACCGTTTGGCCGATGAGGGCTGATAATGGCTAAAGCTGAATTCGATACACCGGAACTCAATGGATTAATTGAAGTTCCAAAATTAGTGGAAGGCTCCATGTCGCACACCACGTGCTTCGTGGCTAAACCTGAACACAATGAAGCGCTTGGCTTTCCTGGTGAGAAGGTCGAAAACTGGCAGGATGTTGCTATCGCCAAAATGGGCGATCTGTTGAGCCGCTACCGTTCTTTTCAGGTCTATATGGATGCCTGTGTGAAGTGCGGTTCCTGTACAGACAAGTGCCACTATTTTATTGGCACCAAGGATCCGAACAACATGCCGGTAGGCCGCCAGGATCTGCTGAGAAAGGTCTACCGCCGCTACTTTACCTTTGCCGGTAAATACTTTCCGAAACTGGTGGGCGCCGTCGATCTGACCGATGAAGTGCTGGATGAGTGGTACAGCTACTTCCACCAGTGCTCACAATGCCGGCGCTGCTCGGTATTTTGCCCCTACGGCATAGATACCGCAGAGATCTCCATGGCAGCGCGCGAGATCATGGACCAGATTGGTGTCGGACAGAAATACTGTAACGAGATCATTGGTAAGGTCCACACCATCGGTAACAATCTGGGTCTGCCTGGGCCAGCCATATTGGATACCCTGGAAGGTCTCGAGGAAGACGTCTTTGATGATACCGAGGTGGCGGTCAAGTATCCTCTCGATAAGAAAGGTGCGGATATCCTGCTGGTCACGCCTTCGGCAGACTTCTTTGCCGAACCCCATGTGGATGGCTTGATCGGTTACGGTAAGGTTTTTCATGAGGCAGGTGTCAGCTGGACCCTGAGCACCAGGGCTTCCGAGGCCGGTAATTTCGGCATGTTCATCGGCAGTTACGAGAATATGCGGCGTGTGTCCCTGCGTATCAGAGAGGCGGCCCTCGAATTGGGCGTCAAGCGCATCGTGTTCGGCGAGTGCGGGCATGCCTGGCGCATCGCTTACAGTTTCCTGAATACCTTGGCCGGTCCTTTCGACTTTCTTGATCCCGACTACCCGGTACCGCAGCACATCTGCGAATTCACCTGGAATGAGATTCAGAAAGGTACCTTCGAATTCGACAAATCCGAAAACGACGATATGTCGCTTACCTTTCATGACTCATGTAACGTGGCGCGTGCGTCCCGCATGGGACCGACCCCTGGTGGCCAGTTCGAGATTCCCCGGAATGTCATCAAGTCGGTAGTCAATAACTTCCATGACATGGAGTGGGATACGATTCACGAGCGCACCTTCTGCTGTGGCGGTGGCGGTGGATTGTTGACTGACGATCTGATGGAGGTGCGGGTAAAAGGCGCGCAGCCTCGAATGACAGCTTTCAAGAACGTCATGGAAGAGAAGGGTGTGACCCATCTTGCAGCGATCTGTGCGATCTGCAAGAGCCAGTTCACCAAGGTGTTCCCTTACTACGGCATGGATATGTTCAGTATCGTCAGTGTTCACCAACTGGTAAGTAATGCGATTATCCTGAACAGGAAAACGGCCCCCGAAGATGCGCCAGGCTATGGCGAAGATGATGACGATGAATAGCTGACTAGACTGGCATTCACCGCAAACATACCTACTGCAGAATACGAGCAGAACGACCAAGATCATAAAGTTATTGGAGACAAAAAATGGCAACTCCTAGCGAAGAGATGAAGAAAAACATTACCTGGCGCCGCTACGAAGAGGGTGATAAGGAGTGGGAAGACTGGGGCGATAAGATTTTTAAGGAGGACACCTCTCACAAATGTCCGACTTATGTGCACAAAACGCCTCCCTGCCAGGGTAGTTGTCCTTCCGGTGAAGACATTCGTGGCTGGCTGGGTATTGGCCGTGGCATGGAAAAGCCACCGGAAGGTACAGATCGTGATGAGTACATGTTCCAGCGTTCGACTGACGCCAATCCGTTCCCATCCATGATGGGTCGCGTCTGCCCGGCACCTTGTCAGGACGGTTGCAATCGCAACGATGTGGAAGACTATGTCGGCATCAACGCAGTGGAGCAGTACATCGGCGATACTGCCATCGAGAAGGGCTTCAAATTCGAGGCTGGTGCTGATACGGGTAAGAAAGTTGCCGTGGTTGGCGGTGGGCCTGCCGGTATGGCGGCTGCCTATCAACTGCGTCGTAAAGGGCATGCAGTCACTATCTTCGATGAAAACGAAGGTCTGGGCGGCATGATGCGCTACGGTATCCCCGGCTATCGTATTCCCCGCGACAAACTCGACAGTGAGATTCAACGCATACTCGATATGGGCGTCGAGCAACGCATGAAGACCCGTGTGGGTCGCGATGTCACCATCGAAGATGTGGAAAAAGAGTTTGACGCCGTCCTTTGGGCGCTGGGCTGCTGGACCGGTCGTGGCCTGCCTGTTCCTGGTTGGGAAGGCACCCCGAACTGTGTATCCGGTGTGGCTTTCCTGAAAGCCTTCAATGAAGGCCGCATGAAAGTGACCGCGGATAAGGTGATCTGTATCGGTGGTGGTGATACCTCCATCGACGTGGTTTCGGTTGCCCGTCGTCTGGGTCATGTAAAGAAAGAGAACCCGACCGATCACCCGGAACTGGTGCTGCGTGATGGTTTTGTGGCCCATGATACCGCGATGACTGCTGCGGCCCAGGGCTCTGACGTTACCCTGACCTCACTGTTCGTCAAAGACAAGATGATGGCGGCAGAACATGAGATCATGGATGCAACCACTGAGGGTGTCACTATCCTGGATGGTGTCATGCCCCTGGAGGTCCTCCTGGGTGATGATGGCCGCGCCAATGGCCTGCGGATCTGTGATTGCACCATGGACGGCATGACCCCGATCCCGACCGAAGGCACTGAACGGGTGTTGGAAGCGGATCTGATCGTGGCAGCTATCGGCCAGGGTGGTGACATGACCGGTCTGGAAGCACTGGCCAACGATCGTAATCTGATCGATGCGGACAAATACTACCAGGTCCCCGGCAAGGCCGGACACTTCGTGGCGGGCGACATCGTGCGCCCACACCTGCTGACCACCGCTATTGGCCAGGCCTCAATTGCATCGGACAGTATCGATCACTATCTGAAGCACGAAGAGCAGAAGAAACGTCCAAAGGTCGATGTTCACCACTTCGACCTGTTGAGAAAACTGCATGAAGCAGGCATGGACCCTGAGCAGTATGATTCTTCGGCAGGTGATCAGCGTGGTACAGCCAGCGCCAAATATGCGGTGCACAACTATGAGGACCGTTCTTCACAGGCGGTCATACCTTCCGCGGATCTATATCTTGGACATTTCGCATACACTCCGCGTATCAAGCGTACCGAGGACGTCCCCACGGCCGAAGAGGTTCTGGGTCATTTTCACGAGCGTCTGAATCCTCTCAGCGAGCAGCAGATGGTTGATGAGAGCAAGCGTTGCATGAGCTGCGGCATGTGCTTCGAGTGCGATAACTGTGTGGTCTTCTGTCCCCAGGATGCGGTATTCCGGGTCAAGAAGACTGATTCCACCACAGGCCGTTATGTAGATACTGATTACACCAAGTGCATCGGTTGCCACGTTTGCGCTGATGTCTGCCCGACCGGGTATATCGAGATGGGGCTTGGTGAATAGGAGCTGAAATGCGTAGTTCTTTCTTCAGCAGAAAGTGCATCGCAGGTTTGCTTACCGGGATCGTGTTGACGATCCCGGCAATGCAGGCTACGGCGGAAAGCACTTATGTTACAAAAGGTTCGAAAGCGGCTTCTCAGTCGTCTTGTGTGGCGGAAACCAATGATATCCGCCGTAACCACATGGACTATATGAAGCATGGCCGGGACGAAACGGTACGAGATGGTGACCGAACCGGGCAATTCAGTCTATCTGGATGCATCGACTGCCATTCAGCCCGTAATGCTTCTTCTGGTGGATTTACCCCAGTCGATAGCGAGGGTCAGTTTTGTCAGAGTTGTCATGCCTATGTCGCTGTTAATCCGGCATGTTTCCAGTGCCATCGCACGACCCCTGAGAAGAGAGACTGATCATGAGTAAAGAGAGTGACCAGCCGAGCATGAATCGCAGAAAACTCATTGGTGGTGCAATTGCAACTGCGGGTGTGGTGACCGTTGCACCTGGTGTGATCTTGCACGCAGTGGCAGGAAACACCCAGAAAGCGACCGGGGCCTCCAGTGAAAAACGCTGGGGCATGGTGATTGATACCAACAAGTGTTCTGATGGTTGCAATGCTTGTGTTGAAGCCTGTAATGAGGAACATAACCTGACGGGCTTTGATCGTCCGGCAACCGACTCGCAGTGGATTCGTACAGTTAAGCTCAAAGACACGCAGACCGGCCATATCAACCGTATGGTTATGATGTGTCAGCACTGCGAATTCCCGCCCTGTGTGGATGTCTGTCCGACCAATGCCTCTTTCAAACGGGTGGATGGAATCGTCCTGGTGGACCGGCATCGTTGCATTGGCTGTCGCTATTGCATGATGGCCTGCCCCTATAAGGCCCGTTCCTTTGTCCACGAAGCACTGGAGAATCAGTCGGTGAGTGCGCCACGGGGCAAGGGGTGTGTCGAATCCTGTACCCTGTGCGTACATCGAGTGGATGCCGGCAAGACAACCACTGCCTGTCAGGATGCCTGTCAGAAAGAGGGCCACGCAGCCATTGTGTTTGGTGATCTAAATGATCCCAAGAGCAAGATCAGTCAAGTGCTGAAGGCAAATAATTCAACGCAGATAAGGGCAGACCTGGAATTGAATACCGGCGTCCGATATCTCAATCTGTGATTAAGTGGGGAGCTTGGAAAAGATGAGCAAGATGTACTATCGAGAGCTCTACTGCGGCACTCCAGTGCGTTTCTGGATGGGCCTTGCGATGCTGGCAACTTTTGCAGTAATCGGTCTGGGTGCTGCCTTCTATATGGAGCATAATGGTCACTGGGTGACCGGCATGTCAAACCAGATTGTCTGGGGCCTGCCACACGTGTTCGCCATCTTTTTGATCGTCGCGGCATCTGGCGCATTGAACGTGGCTTCCATTGGCTCGGTATTTGGTGGCCCGATGTATAAGCCACTGGGCCGTTATTCGAGTCTTTTGGCGATAGGTTTGCTGGCGGGTGGTTTGATGGTGCTGGTGCTCGATCTGGGCCGTCCGGACCGTCTGATCGTTGCCATGACCGAATATAACTTCAAGTCCATTTTTGCATGGAATGTCATACTCTATTCGGGTTTCCTGGCTATTGTTGGCGTCTATCTGTGGACCATGATGGATCGAACCGTCAACAAATATTATCGTCCCCTCGGCTTTATCGCGTTCTTCTGGCGGATTGCGCTGACCACGGGTACTGGCTCCATTTTTGGTTTCCTGGTTGCAAGAGAGGCCTATGATGCCGCAATTATGGCTCCGATGTTCGTCATCATGTCATTCAGTTATGGGCTTGCCTTTTTTATCATCACCCTGATCGCCGCTTATTTGTGGAGTGATCGACAAATAGGCGAACTGCGGCTGGCCAGACTGAAAAATCTGCTGGGTGTGTTCGTGGGTGCAGTGCTCTACTTTACCCTGGTTTTCAATCTTACCAATCTGTATGCCACTCAACATCATGGCATTGAGCGTTTCATCCTGCTGGACGGCGGGATCTATACTCAGCTGTTCTGGTTCGGTCAGGTGCTTATCGGTGGGATCATACCTTTGTTTCTGATCTATTCACCGGCCTTCGACAAATCCCGCTGGGCGATCACAGCCGCTTCGATCGCTGTTTTGGTGGGAGGGTTCGCTCAGATCTACGTGATCGTGATAGGTGGTCAAGCTTACCCGATGAATCTCTTCCCAGGTAAGGAAGTGCTGGAAAGCAGTTTCTATGATGGCGTGGTAAGTACCTATGTGCCAACCTTCTGGGAAGGCGCCTTGGGTGTCGGCGGTATCGCAGTGGCAATGATCATGGTTGCAGTTGGCGCACGCATGTTCAAGGTTTTCCCGGAAAGCCTTGAGGATCCAAATCAGGAAGCATAGCGGGGCTCGCTGCCTGGCGGCGCTTCGAAGCGGATAATCCACCCTCAGTCATGCTGTCGGTGGATTTTTCTTTTCAATGGGTCAAAAAACTGTGTCTTGTCTCTATATTTCTGCTGCACATAAGTCGTCAGGCAAAACCACACTGTCTATTGGAATAGCTCGTTCCTTACGCGACCGCGGCCTCTCAATACAGACCTTCAAAAAGGGACCTGACTATATCGATCCGCTCTGGCTTGCTTCTGCATCCGGTCGGTCCTGTTATAACCTCGATTTTTATACCCAGTCCCATGCGGAAATAGCAGCCTTCTTTGCACGCCATATGGCAGATCGCGAATTCGGTATGGTCGAGGGCAACCTGGGTCTTTACGACGGTCTTGATGTGGAAGGCACTAACAGCAATGCAGCCATGGCTGCCTTGCTTGAGATGCCGGTGGTCTTGGTGATAAATACCAAGGGTATGACCCGGGGCATCGCGCCGCTCCTGCTTGGCTATCAGGCATTCGACAGGAATATTGATATTGCCGGAGTTATTCTCAACCAAGTGGGTGGAACCAGGCATGAGTCAAAACTGGTTCAGGTGATTGAGCACTATACGGACCTCAGGATACTGGGTGCGGTGCAGAGTAATCCGGATTTAAGTATCGACGAGCGCCATCTTGGGCTGATCCCCAGCAATGAAGAGGATCAAGCGGAAGAGTTGATCCGGAGACTCGCTGATACCGTCAGGCAGAGTATCGACCTGGACTCTCTGTTGTCGATTGCCCGACCTGGCAAATACCCTGAACACGTGAGTCAGCCCGCGGCAACCAATGCGCAACCCTATGCCGGATTGAGAATCGGTTTGCCGAAAGATAAGGCGTTTGGTTTTTATTACCCGGATGACCTGGACAGATTTCGTGAGCTTGGTGCGGAATTGATCATCTTCGACGCCCTCAAGGATAGCGCCATGCCAGATGTCGATGGCCTTTTTCTTGGTGGGGGTTTTCCAGAGACAGTGATGCATGAATTGGAACACAATTCCAGTTTAATGCTTGAAATATCGAATTTTATTGAGTCTGGTGGTCCGGTCTACGCGGAATGCGGCGGTCTGATCTATTTGTCCAGGAGTCTGACCTGGCGAGAGAAAAAATGTAAAATGGCCGGTATCATACCGGCAGATGCCGTGATGCATGACAGACCGCAAGGACGCGGTTATGTCCAGCTGAAAGAGACGAAGCATAATCCCTGGCCGGGAATGTCTGAAGCTTCAGAGCCTGAGGTATTGAGCGCTCACGAGTTTCACTACTCCTCGCTGGAGGGACTGCATGAACCTTCGTCTAATTATGCCTATGAGGTTGTAAGAGGAACAGGAATTGACGGCAGACATGATGGCTATGTTTACAAAAATCTCCTGGCCAGCTATACCCACAGACGCAGCACTGCTGCGCATCCCTGGGTTGACCGGTTTCTGGCCTATGTTGAGGCTTGTAAAGAGTGACGTCTGTCTTGAAGGTGATAACGGGAGAATCGATGTTTAAATTGACAACGCAAGCAGCAGTGCAGATTCAACAGGCCGCAAAGCAGGGTGGTACCGAAGGCATGGCCCTGCGTTTCGCAGCACGCCAAAAAGAGGATGGTACTTTTGACTATCTGATGGGCTTCGATGTTGCCAAGGATGACGACATACAGTTTGACTCTGAAGGTATAGCAATTGTCATGGAGCCGGAACAGGTGCCCCTGCTGGATGAAACCACCATGGACTATGCACAACTGGACGATGGTGAGATGCAGTTCATTTTCATCAATCCGAAAGACGCCAATTACGCGCCAGTGACCAATTGATCGGTTGCTGGCAATTTGCGATGCTGCGCCCTTGTTATCCCTGCAGCCAGCATCGTATCTAGTGTGACACGGAGATAACCGGCAGTATGGAGTTATCCAGCGAAGACTCACTGCGCCTGAATGTCCTGCTGGCCAATAAACCGCAGGCCATCAGAATCGATGAGTCCAACATGACCCTGTATGGACTGTCAGACAGGGGCGAGGCAAAAATACCACTCAATCCAACCTGTCGGGGTGACCAATACCTGAGGGTATTGCGTGAACTGCTGTCAGGAAATGTACTGGGTTCGCCTGGGGGATATCCAGTCTATCTGCAGCGTTGGACCAGAATGGGCCAGACTCGGGATGAAAGCCTCGAGCACCTGCTGCTGCTAGGTGAGCCGGAAGCCGTGGTAGCCGTGGCCGGTGCAAGCGGGTTGACTGACGAACTGGCAAGACGCGCCTGGTGGATCTCGCAGGATCCTGACAATGCGCGCCGCATGTTGCGTAACCCGGCGATTGTCGAAGGACGGATGGGCTCCGAACTGGCAAGCTTTCTGATCGAGTATCTGCCGTTTGAAACCGAGCCGGAGATTATTGTTGAAAGTCTGCGACTCGCGCTGCAGCCGGGGCTGATCGATGAGACCCTCAAGCTGAAACTTTGGACGCGCTGCAATCGTAAGCCGACCTACTATCTGGGATTTCTCGCGAGCATCCCCGATGACCTGCCGGATCCCGTACCGGAAAGGCAATTGTCGGACGTCAACCGCGATGCGCTGCAACAGCTTTCCCAGGCGAACAACCCCTATGCTGGTCTGTTGCTTAAGATTTATTCGGCCACAGGCCAGACTTTTTTGAAAACAGTAGCGCGAATCATGGAGAAACCGGCGAATCAGGATGTGGTGGCCATATTGTTGCAGGTGATCCGCGACTATTTTTCCGAACTCAGGCCTGAAGGGGATCCTGATCTGACCCTCGAGGATCTTGCTGCTGAGGCTGAAGCATTGATGAGCACCCAAAGCAGTGACGTCAATATCACCGCCTGTCTCTCAGCAACAGTGAATCTGCGGGATGAGATACGGGCTATGCGTATTCTGTCCGGCCTGGGTTATGGTGTGCTCAGACCGGTGTTCCGTAATACGGATGCCATCGGCAGCCTTATGCGGCGCAAGCTGGAACCGGTTTCCGGACCCCTGTCTGGGCTGGTTTCCCGGCTTCAAGGGCGAACTTCACACTGAGTCCCGCCGGGCATCAGGTCTTCTTACGGGACCGCTGTCTTCCTTTGTACGCTGCAACCTGTTGGATCAGGGGCTGAAAGGGTAGATTCTCCAACCCTTGGTACTCTTTCCGCGCCAGGTTGATCAGGTCGAACACATCTTCGATGGTTTCCGGGATGGTCTGATCTTCATGCAGTGCTGCATACAGACCACGCAAGCCTCCAACCTGCAGGCGCATGGCCTTGCCATGGGGCAGCGCGGCCTTTTCATTATTCGACTTCAGGGCAAAGCGTGCGAAACGGCGCAGATGTTCCAGAAATTCCAGGCACTGGCCCTGGGCCTCATCGGAAGTGCAATGCACGCCTTCACGTTCGGCAATATAGATCTTCTTCGCTTTCGAACAGGTGCATTTGCGCCCCAAAATGCTTTTTTCATATGCGCAGAAGCGTTCATTGAGCTCACGGTATGTGCGATGGAAGGCGTCCTGGTCCATGATTTTATCAACTGCCCCTGCCGGTAAAGCGATGAATCATACGGCGGTCTTTCTTGTTGATTTTACCCCGCATGGGACGGGGTTCCATGGCTTTCTCCTGGCGCAGCTGTTCCGTCAGTTTCTGGCGCTGGAGAAGGCTGGCTTCTGTCTCCTCGTAAAACGTACGGGCCTCAACAGCCGGGCGTCGTTGTGTCGCCAGTAGTTTGATCTCGATGTCCCATTCAAGAGACCCTTTGTGAATGCGCAGACGGTCACCTGTCTTCACCTCTCTACCGGGTTTTGTGCGCCGTTCATTCAGGTGTACTTTTCCGCCATTGATCGCTTCCGCAGCAAGCTGGCGGGTCTTGAAAAAGCGCGCTGCCCATAACCATTTGTCGAGCCTGACCTTTGTCTCCCTGACATCCATCGGGATCAGTCTTCCTCCGGCAGTTCCAATAACTGATTGAGGCGCCCGGCCATCTCCAGGGCGGCAAGGTCGTCGTAGCCGCCAACATGGAAATCATCGATAAAGATCTGTGGCACCGTGTTACGTTGGCTTCTTTGCATCATCTCCTGCATGATTGCGTGATCCGTATCGATGCGGATCTCCTCAAAGCTGACGCCCTTGTGTTCCAGCAGGAACTTGGCGCGGACGCAGTAGGGACAGATTGCTGTGGTGTACATGACCACCTTTGGCATACGGAAACATCCTCATTGTAAAAGGTTATAATACGCACTGCTGTAACTAACCCTTTGTATAGTATAGGAAAAGTATTTTCAATAAATAGACGTGTATTCTAGTGTACCTCGTCGCCAAATCTGTTCAAACAGCAAATTGGCAGTCCATGCAATTGATTTCAAAATTACCCGATGCGCACTGACAACCCAAAAACCATCTACCTGAAAGATTATCAACCCCCTGAGTACCTGGTGGAGAAGGTCGATCTGACCTTTCATCTGCACCCGGACCACACTCAGGTCATAAGCCGTCTCGAGCTGTCACGGAATCCATCCGCCAGTGGCGAGGTGCAGGCCTTATCCCTGCATGGAGAACAGCTTGAACTGCAGTCGATCGCCTTGAATGGAAGCGAGCTGCCGGATGAGGCGTACCAACTGGATGAGGCGTCACTGACCATCCTGCGCCCTCCGGAAAGTTTCACCCTGGAAACCAGGGTGTTGATCAGGCCGGATAAAAATACCGCCCTGGAAGGTCTTTATCAGTCTGGTGAGCTGTATTGCACCCAGTGTGAGGCGGAGGGATTCCGGCGTATCACCTACTTCCTCGATCGGCCGGATGTGATGGCAAAATTCACCACCACGATTACCGCCGACCAACAGCGCTGTCCCGTATTGCTGTCGAATGGCAATCTTGTCCAGACGCAGGAGTTGGATAACGGGCGTCATCTGGCTCGCTGGGAGGATCCATTCCCCAAACCCAGTTATCTGTTTGCGCTGGTGGCGGGTGATCTGCAATATCAACAGGATAGCTACACCACCGCTTCGGGCCGCAAGGTCGATCTGCGCATCTACGTGGAAGCGGAAAATATCGGCAAGTGCGACCATGCGATGCGCGCCTTGAAAAACGCCATGGCCTGGGACGAGCAGCAGTATGGCCGTGAGTACGATCTGGATATCTATATGATCGTGGCGGTGAATGATTTCAATATGGGGGCGATGGAGAACAAGGGATTGAATGTGTTCAATGCCAAGTTCGTCCTCGCCAGGCCGGAGAGCGCCACTGACCGGGATTTTCAGGGCATCGAGGGGGTAATCGCGCACGAATATTTTCACAACTGGACAGGTAACCGCATTACCTGCCGGGACTGGTTCCAACTCAGCCTGAAAGAGGGGCTGACCGTGTTTCGCGACCAGGAGTTCTCCGCCGACATGGGTTCGCGGGGCGTCAAGCGCATCGAGGACGTGCGCCTGCTGCGCGCTAATCAGTTTGCCGAGGACGCCGGACCCATGGCCCATCCGGTGCGGCCGGACTCCTACATGGAGATCAATAATTTCTACACTGTGACAGTGTATGAAAAGGGTGCTGAAGTGGTGCGTATGCAGCATAACCTGCTCGGCCCTGAGCGCTATCGGAAGGCCACGGATCTCTACTTCGAGCGCCACGATGGGCAGGCAGTGACCACCGATGATTTTGTCAAATGCATGGAGGATGCCGGTGGACGGGAGCTGCAGCAGTTCCGGCATTGGTACAGCCTGGCCGGGACGCCGGAGGTCAGGGTCGAGGCGGTCTACGAGCAGGCGTCTCAGAGTTATACCCTGAGGTTCAGCCAATCCTGCCCTGACACCCCGGGACAGACCGATAAACCACCGTTTCACATTCCTGTGGCGCTGGGACTGCTGGACGGGCAGGGCAGGGAATTGCCGCTGCAACTGGAAGGAGAGGGTCATCCATCCGATGCCCAGCGGGTGCTGGAGTTGCAGAACCGGGTTGACATCTTTCGTTTCGTGGGCGTTGCGCAGCAGCCCGTCCCTTCGCTGCTGAGGGGATTCTCCGCCCCGGTAAAGCTGGTATACGACTACCGGAATGAGGAACTGATGTTCCTCATGGCCCATGATACGGATCCATTCAATCGTTGGGATGCGGCTCAAACCCTGGCCAGACGCACCCTGCTCGAACTGGTCGAACAGCGCCGTAAGCAGCAGGCTCCCTCACTGCCGGATGGCTTTGTGACCGCTTTCCGCGCCGCCTTGAGGGATGAGACGACGGACAAGGCGTTGCTGAGCGAGGTGCTGACTCTTCCTTCCGAGTCGATTCTGGGCGATCAGATGCCCGTTGTGGATGTTGACGGTATCCACGCCATGCGGAATTGGTTGAAGACCAGGCTGGCATCTGAGTTAAAGGATGATTTTCTGGCGGTGTATGCGCTTAACCAGTCTACCGAACCCTATGATATCGCTCCCGACTCCATTGCCCGCCGGAGCCTGAAAAATCTGGCGCTGAACTATCTGATGCGCTTGGTTGACCCTGCAATACGGCGGCTTTGTGTTGCGCAGTTTGAGTCCAGTGACAATATGACCGACACCATGGCGGCGCTCAGTGCGCTGGCAAATTGTGACTGTGCCGAGCGTTCCGAGGCCCTGGCCAGCTTCGAGGCTCAATGGCGGGCTGACCCGTTGGTAATGGATAAGTGGTTTGCCGTGCAGGCCAGCTCCAAACTCCCGGATACCCTGCAAGAGGTCAGGAAGCTGATGGGCCACCCGGCATTTTCATTGCGAAACCCGAACAAGGTGCGCAGTCTGGTGGGGGTGTTCTGCAGCGCCAATGTCATCGGATTTCATGCGGCTGACGGTGCGGGATATGCTTTCCTGGCTGACCAGGTGATAGCACTGAACAGCCTCAACCCCCAGGTTGCGGCGCGTATGCTGCGCCTGATGACCCGCTGGCGGCGTTATGACGAGACCAGGCAGTCTTTGATGAAGGCTGAGTTCGAAAGAATATTGGCCCAGCCAGGTCTCTCCAGGGATGTCTTTGAAATCGCCTCAAAGAGTCTCGAAGCCAGTTGATATATGTCTGACAGCAGGAGCTCTCCGGCTTGTCAATCCAACAAACATGCTGATTGCTCTTCGGCAACTTAGCTGCTGAGTGTTTGCACCTGCATTTCGGCTGGCTTGAATCCAGCTCTGAGATGGGGCAGGATGCGGCGATAAATAACTAATATTTAAGGATCGATTAATGAATTTGGAACGCTCACTGGGCTTTGTTCAATCTTCCGGCAACCCGAAAAAAAACCAAAAAAAATTACAGCTCTATATCAATCTGAAGCTTGCCTCCTCGGGACAACCCATCACAGTAGGAGGCGGCAGCGACAGCTTTCTGCATACCGCCAGCGATCTGCTCAAGAGCTATCGTGAAAAAAACCGCCTGTTGACCGACTATCTTTGCCCTGCCGACCGCCGCATCCAGGATTTTCTCGACCTCTATCTGCAGGATGTCTGCGCTGAGGCGCCAAAACTGCCGAGCATGACCTTTATTCTTGACCGGCATGGCATTGCCAGGGAACTTTCCCTGCCACTCGGCGAGAATGAGTTCCATTCGGATATCGTCTCCAGTTACCGCGTCAGACAGGGCGTGTTGAACAATCCTGCCAGTGACCGCCGCACCACCAAAGGTTCCTTTCATGTCGCTGAAGGAGGCTTACCTGTTCCTGGCGATAAGCTGGCTGTGCCCAAACAAACCTTCGCCCGCTTGCTGGAAGAGGCGCTGCGACCACCTGCAGAGTTACTCCGCATCCCATTCACATCCCAACAGCCCAAGCCAGCGGAGATGTTTGTCTCCCTCCTGCTGCGGCCGGTCATCTGTCCGGCGATTCCCGGCGTGGATAATGCCAAGAGTATGGAGATCCGCTTTTTTGCGCCGGGTAACCTGGTGAGTAATCTCGATTTTGTCGAGAGTATCTTCGGCAATGGCGGCAGCCCTTTTCTGTCGGAGTTCGATGCGGGGCTGGATGTGGATCACTGGAGTGGGCATAGCGGCTGTGTGATTCTGGCGCCTCATCTGACCCGATTCACCAAGCAGGCGCTGGGGCTGCCGCATTGGGATGATGCGACTGAGCGTCAGCGCACGGAGGGCATGTGCTGGAAAGACGGGGCAGAGCTATACAACGACGGCCTGGCATTCAAGATCACAGCGCGTGATGAACGGGGGGTGATCGTGACGCTGATTGCCGATAACTACTACGGATACTGCAAGAAGGAGGTCAAGACGCAGATCGGTTATGCCTCCAACCTGTATGGATTGTCGGAGGAAGAACATGCCGGTGGCGCATTGGCCTTCCCGCGGCGCAATCATGGCATCGAGTTTGGTGTCGATTCCCGCACCCGTGAGCCGGGTTACAGCTTTCAGGCTGTTGCCGAGCGGTATGCTGAGATCATGCACGTTCAGCCAGAAGGGTATGGGATCGACAAGCAGTATCCGGAGGTCATTTATGTGCCGCAGGATCTACGTATGGACCTGGAGCAGCAGCGGATCTCCTGGATGCAGGCAGGCAAGTACCAGCACATTCGATTGCAGCCAGGCAAGATCTATGTCCAGCCAAACGGCTATAAGGTTGAGATGGAGAAACACCCCGGCGCACCATCCTGGCGCCTGATCGGCACTGATCCGGAAGGAACCTTCTGCCATAAACCGAGTACTGTTTCCGGCGGCGGAAAATCGGAGATTTCCAAGTCGCTGAACGATGCAGTGATCTATGGTCCGTTGTTCGTGGATAACCTGCAGAAGGATCTGGATCTGGTGCAGGAGATCTTTGAACGGGACTATTCTGATCGCTTCAAGCCCGGATTCGAAGATGAGGACCGTGATCCGACGCGCAAGCCCCTGAGTATGGATCGCAGCCTGGGTTCCGTAATCAAGCTGCTGACGCCGTCCCCCAGTTATACCGATGAGTACAACGACTGGGCACACTCGATCCCGCCGCGTATTCTGGCTCTGGCCTTCATGATCAAACGTTTCTACCGCGAATCCTGGGGCGCCGACTGGAGGCGATATCTCAGTGTGGACGAAATCGACGGCGCTGAGGGGCATGAACTGAAGATGATGAACCGCCGCATCATTGCCTCTTACCTGCGGGTGGGTTTTGATGAGCGGGATGAGTGGCGGATCTTCAAGGTCCGGCAGGATTTCATCGCCACGGAAAAGATCCAGATGGAGGATGACATCACCGCATCCGTGGTGGTCGGGGCGAAATGTCTGGCTGGTTGCCGTGATGAGGATCTCAAGCCAGAGGCAAGAAGTGTCAAGCTCACGGCAAACTGTGAATACCGCCTGTTCCAGCGTCCGGATGATGCGATCATTCCTGGTTTTGACAAGCAGACTGAATTCGACATGGCGCAGCCGGGAAACTTTCTCGCCAACTTTGAACCCTTGCAGGGTGACAAACTGGCCGCGGTGGTCGAGGATGTGCTCAATTTCTGTAATTTCACCCGGCCCATGCAGGACCTGCTGCAGGTTGCTTACGACAAGGGCAAGGGGTATGTGGTCAGTTCCGCCCATCCAAGAATGGTGGATGGCAAACCGAGCAAGAATCCACGCTATCTGCAGACCCGCCAGGATCTGGTCAATCCGGTGCGCACCTATGTGGCGGAGATGGGAGCCCGTTTTCACCGCAAGTTGCCCCTGGGTACGCAACTCTGCCATCCGGTCGATGCAGTGCTGGCCGGGCGGCGCAACAACCCGCCGGAGCCGGGCATACGGCCACTGGCGGTCTACAGCCCGATACATTATCAGGAATTGCCTGAGCTCTTCATGGACTTCATCTGCAGCCTGACCGGAAAGTCGCCTTCCACCACCGGAGCGGGCAGTGAAGGAGCTCTGACCAAGGGCCCATTCAATGCCCTGCGGGCCACGGCGGATCTGAATAATGCACTGGTCTCTTACATCCTGACCGGCTATCCCGGTTTTTCCAGCTCCGCGGGCCACATCGGACCGAATGTGCGGGTGGATCATGACATCAGTCTGTTGATCCCAGAGGTATGGGCGAGGCTGAATGAAGAAGAGCGTGATCCCGCATTCCTTATTGAAAATGGTTATCTGGAGCCGCTGGAGGATTTCGAATACGCAGGCAGACAGGTGCTGGCAAGCCGCCTTGGCTATCGTATTACCGACCGCTTCGTGCACGGTTATCTGGGTAAGATCTTCGATAATGCAAACACGGTGCTGACCGAGGAAATTCTAAAACCCGAGACCCAGGACCTGGCGGTATTCGTGGACGGTATCGACAATATCGTCGAAGCGCAGCAACGGGTCGCCCAGCAGTATCTGGACGATGGCAGCGTGGAGGACGCCTGTCCTCCGCTGAAGGCGCTGCTCACTATCATGGCCGAGGGCGAGTACCGGGGGAAATCGGTGCACGATGCTGAGGTCCGGGATATGTTCACCCGGGACTATCTGCTTGCATCAGATTGGTATGCGCAGCGGCTGCAGGTCAGGCAGCAGCGTGAAACAGCTCTCTATCAGAGGCATGTTCAGCATCTGCAGGACTTTATGACGCGTCCAGGCTATGCGGATGTGGTGGAGAATCTGGGTATTGAAGGACGTCTGCAAAGCGCGGAAAAACGCCTGCAAGCCGTGCAGGATAAGGCTTATCTCGAGTCGTTGGTGGGCACGCTCGGTGCTGATCCGCTGCAGCCATACCAATAGGTATTGTCGGCGCAGTCTGTCCCTCAGGTATGGGGCAGGCTGTGCCATGGAACGCAGCATGAACCCGCGCTGTTGGATATACCCCGAAATATCTTGCTTAACTGTGCACGACGTTGAATCGGATAATCTGCCAGAGGGGTTTTTTCACCACCGGCGCGAGCCTGATCGGATGGCCTGGATGTTGAATAAGTGATTCTCTCAGCTTTGTAATTATTGCTCTTCGGCAGCGTGAGTTTAGCCGTAATGATCTCTCTGGTTCCCCTTGCCTGGAGAAATGTTACACTTTCGTTACAAAGGGCTGTGGTCCAACAACAATTAACCTTATCTCCCAATGTGATCGGTCTGACAGGTAATACGGGCTGATCCTCAGAGGAATTAGATCTATGATGCTGCAACCCATCCAATATCGATTGCCGGATGACTGGGATCTGGAAAAGCTTAGATCCAACCTGGCGGATGCTAATCTCTTGCTTGAAGGTGAATCGTCCAATACCAGCCAACTCTATCTGGACAGCTTTGAATGGCAGATCTGGCTGGCAGGCGCAGAGCTTGTCATCGAGCAGGCAGGAGAGGGGAGCCAGCTTTGCTGGGTTGATCGTAAGAGCGGGGAACGGCAGGCTTGCCTGACAATCGACAGTCCGCCGGGTTTCCCTGCAGAGTTGCCGGATTCGAATCTACGGGAGCGCCTTACCCAGGCACTGGGGGTCAGGAGACTGCTGCCGATTGTACGGATAGATCAGCAATTGCAGTCCGCCAGGGTGCTCAATGAAGATGAGAAAACCGTGTTGCGCCTGATCTTGCAGACCAGTCAATTTTCATCACCGGACGACAAACAGACCGGTGCCCTTGAAGGGCGGTTGGTGTTGAAGCCCGTCAAAGGATATGAAGGGCCGTTCAAAAAGATTCAGGCAGAGCTTGAGTCACACGGCTTGCAGCCTTTGACTGAGAGTCTTTTTGAAGCATCCGTCTTAGCGCTTGGCAGCCGGCCTGGCGACTACAGCTCGAAACTCAACTATCAGCTCAATCCGGAAGGGCGTTGTGACGCCACGGCGAAGCAGATCCTGTTGAGCCTCCTGTCCACTCTGGAAGCCAATGTGGAGGGCGCCAAAGCCAATCTCGACAGCGAGTTTCTGCATGACTTGAGAGTGGCGACCCGCCGCAGTCGCTCTGCGATGGGCCAGATCAAAGGGGTATTCGATGAACGGGAACTGGAGCCCTTTAAAAAAGGCTTTGCCTGGCTCGGACAGGTAACCGGACCTACCCGGGATATGGATGTGTATCTGCTCAAGTTTGATGGCTATCAACTCAGTCTGCCTCAAAAAATCAGGCAGGATCTGGAGCCCTTTCGTGATTTCCTTCTGGCCCATCACAAAAAAGCCCATACTGAATTGGTGCGTAAACTCAATTCTCCGCATTTTCGCAAACTGATGAAGGAGTGGCGTCAGTGGCTTGAAGAACCCGTTGCCAATATCTCATTCCAGCCGAATGCGGTGCGCCCGATCGCCGCCCTGGCCAACCAGCGTATCTTCAAGATTTACAAGCGGTTGTTGAAAGACGGCAGGGCGATCAAGTCCGATGCCCCTGCAGAGTCGCTGCATGATTTGCGTAAGGACTGCAAGAAGCTGCGTTATCTGATGGAGTTTTTTCAAAGCCTCTATCCGAAAACTGAAATTAGCGAGTTGATCAAACAGCTCAAAGTGCTGCTGGATAATCTGGGTGATTTTCAGGATTTGCAGGTGCAGGCTGAGACGATTGAATCCTTTGGTGATGAAATGTTGAAGGAGGGTGCGCCAGCCCGCACACTGATGGCGATGGGAATCCTGGTGGGTAATCTGCTGGGTCGTCAGGAGCAGGCCAGAAATGAGTTCGCTGCACTGTTTGATAGTTTCAATGCCGAGGAAAATGCTCAGGCCTTCAAGAAACTTTTTCGAGGTAAATGATGCATATTCTCGGTGTATATAACATCAAGGGCGGGGTAGGAAAAACGGCAACCGCAGTTAACCTCGCCTACCTGGCGGCCAGGCAGGGCTACCGATGCATCGTCTGGGATCTCGATCCGCAGGGGGCGGCCACCTATTACTTCCGCATCAAGGCGAAGGTCAAGGGGGGGAGTAAAGGTTTACTGAAAGGCAAGCATGATCTGGACAGCCTGGTTAAGGGAACAGACTTTGAGAATCTGGATGTGTTGCCGGCGGATTTCTCGTACCGCAATATGGATCTCAAGCTGGAGGATGCAAAAAAGCCGACCAAGCAGCTGCTGAGACTTTTGCGTCCCCTTTCCCAGGCCTATGACTATGTGTTTCTCGATTGTCCGCCGAGCATCTCTTTGGTGTCAGAAAATATCTTTCGCGCTGCTGACGGTCTCCTGCTGCCGCTGATCCCGACAACCCTGTCACTCAGAACCTATCAGCAACTGCTGGATTTTCTCGAAGGTCATCGCATCTTTGGTCTGGAGTTGATGCCGTTCTTCTCCATGGTGGACCGCCGCAAGCGTATGCACCTGGATGTCATGAAGGAGCTGCCCGATACCCGCAAGGAACTGCTGGAGACCCAGATACCCTATGCCAGTGATGTGGAAAAGATGGGTATCTACCGCATGCCGGTGGGTGAATTCTCACCACGCAGTCCTGCCTGGCAAGCCTACGAAAATCTATGGCGTGAAGTGCAGGAAAGACTTGGGAAAAGCTGACGCACACAGCCATTACGTGCATTACTAAATCCATGGAGGGATTTATTCTTTTCCCGGCTGAAGGCTCAATCGATTCGATCATAATCGAACTTGTGCTCATTGATCCCTGAATCAATAAACCTGCTTGTCACAACTTTGATGAAATCCCTGAGGAATTATCAAGCCTAATCATATGTCGAGCTTCGCCACTATTTTTTCTTAACCAGTTCCCCCTCTTCATGCCCGCCTCCTATACCAGACTCGGGATTCAAAGGAATCACTCATTCGATTACTCTGTGGCATGGACACATAATAAAAAATTAACCAAAACCGCCGTCCTGTTTTTGTATCCTGTGCGCCTGCGTTCTATGTACAAATTGTATAGATAAATAATAAAAATATTAAAATATTCCTTTACAAATGAATTTAACCGACTAAAATGATCAACTATGCAGACAATGCATAAGATGTTTTAATTGATTGTATAACTACTGGAGAAGAATCATGAGTGCATATGAGCGTCAGATACTTGAGACAGAGCGTTATTACGACAGCCAGATTCTGGCAGTTGAGCAGAGTGGTGTAGAGATTTTGAGTTCCGTTGTTCCTGGAAGCCGTCTACACGAAATCATCCATAATCCCATTACCGAAGGTATAGACGAGGGATGATCGGAGTTGGGCAGCCTGCCGAAAGCGGGCTGCCCGATAGGAAAATGAACATCTCATACAACAGACCGGCGCTCAGCGCCGGCTTTGAGTTGATGGGCAGATTGAAAACGCCTGCGGTGTGGAGCGGCCTTGTGGCAGGCATATCAGCCCTTTTCCTGATGGCGCCGATTGGGATAATGCATCATGGCATGAACTATCAACAGCCGAGTGACTATATGATGGCTATTCACCGCATACCGGATTCAAGCTATTCAGACAGCAACAGACGGTCAGGGTTACTGGTCGAAGGAGCACGAGAATATAAACAAACCAGCAGTATGCTGATGGTATATGCGGCTTGTGTCGGCGGCCAACCAACAGCTGTTTTCTTATATAACGATCACCCGCAGGAATCGGTCAGTGATGAAAGCTGGATCTACATGAACCTGGACAGGGTGAATAACTACTCGATAGTGAGAATCTGATGAAGCATCTGACACTTCTAATCGTTTTATTGTCACTGCCAACGCTGACCATGGGTTGCCCGGAAACCCTCAACTTTAAAGTGAGGCAGTTGGCTGGTGAAGAGATCGTGAACCTGTGCGAAGCCTATCAGGGTAAAGTGGTTTTGATCGTGAATACCGCGAGCAAGTGCGGCTACACCTATCAATATGAAGGTCTGGAAGACCTGTACAGAAAATATCAGGACCGGGGACTGGTGGTGCTGGGGTTTCCCAGTAATGACTTTGCCGGTCAGGAACCAGGCACCGAGCAGCAGATACAAAATTTCTGCCGCAACACCTATAGCGTAGAGTTTCCCATGTTTGAAAAGAGCCATGTACGTGAAGGCGTTGCCGATACATTGTATAAGACACTGGCAAGTCAGGCTGGTGAATACCCTCGATGGAATTTCCATAAGTATCTGCTCGACCGGTCGGGGAGACTGGTCGGTAGTTTCTCAAGCCGGGTTGAGCCGAATGACAGGCAATTGGTTGATGTAATAGAGAAGAATCTGTAAATATCCATCCATGCTTGGATTGGATGGATGACTTTTCTTGACCGAGAAGAGTCAATAACTAACTGATGGTGTGATTCAATGAGTGATGAAAGAAAAAGGGCCCTGCTGCTTGTGGCCCATGGCAGCCGCAGGGTGGCATCGAACGATGAGATAAGAGAGCTTGCGCAGCGCCTTGCGGCCAGCAGCAGATCCAATGAATTCGATTTCGTGGAAGCTGCCTTTCTGGAGCTTGCCGAGCCGTCGATTCCGGATGGTATCGAGGACAGTATCCAGCGAGGAGCCACCGAGGTTGTGGTGTTTCCTTATTTTCTTTCTGCCGGCAGGCATGTGGCGGAAGACATACCGGCGGAAGTCAGGATCAAGCAGGATCAGCACCCCGATACTTTGATACGTATCGCTGGCTATCTCGGAACTGCCGAAGAGATGCCGCAGATGATATTCAATCACCTGGGTAGGCAGGATGGCTCTAGTTGATATTGATTACAGCAGCAAATCTTCTTCTATTGGATGATAGATACTCGCGGAATCAACCAGGGAATTGGCGGTAAGTTGCGGCACGCCATAGACTTCAGCAATAACTGCGTAATCGTTGGTGATTTTTTGCAGCAGCAGATCAAAGTCCCCATCGCCTGAGAGCAATACAACAGTATCAACATCCTTCGCTGTCTGCATGACGTCAATGGCGATGCCAACGTCCCAATCACCCTTGGCGGATCCATCACTCCGCTGAATGTAGGGTTTGAGTTTCACTGTGAAGCCAATGTGTTTCAGCGCATCCTGGAATTGACGCTGCTTGTCGTCATCACGCTGAATTGCATAAGCGGTTGCAGAAACAATCTCCCCTTCAGCGCTGACTTTTTGCCACAATTTTCGATAGTTGAATTGGCGGCCATAGGCTTGACGGGTGGTGTAGTAAATGTTTTGAACATCAACAAAGATGGCAATCTTTTTCAATATGGGGCCTGTTGGTAAACCTGTCGTTCTGAAGCCAGGATAACACCATATGGCTTTTGCTATCTGCCAATAATAATCCGAATAACTGATTGGTAACTGTCGCTGCTCAATGAGGGAGTATCAGGACGGAGGGGCGTTTTGTGGTATATACGAGTTTGGGCGTGTAAAGGTTCTGGGAATTCAGTGATTTCGAATTTTGGCGGGGTTATGGTTGGAAGTGCTGTGCTTGATAAGGCGTCAGGTAATTCTCCGGCTACCCATGCTATGGCTCTCGGATGGCTTGAGGATTATTTTACCGGTGGTATTCCGTGGATACAGACGCTGGAGGTGTGTTGGACAACTGGTTATTTATAATCTGAAATGACGATACGTCCTTGTATCGTCTGTGAGCAGTTCAATATCTACATGGAGACAGTCTAAAGTGATCTCATGCCTTATCAGGCCTGCAGAGTCTGTGATCTCTTGTGGCGTGCAAATCCAAAAATCAAGAAACCAATACCCAGCAGCATGGTGATGCTGGGTTCAGGTACGGCGGCGGATCTGACTTCCATCGCGCTCAGGTAGAACTGCTCATTGAAAAACGAGATATCAAAACTGTATCCGGCTGCGACCGTAAAGGAACCAATGCCGTTCGAATCACCAGCGTAACCCGTGGTTACATCAAAAAGCGTTCCGTCGATATTGATTTGGTCTCCAGCATCGAAGCCTCCATCATGGTTGTTGTTGAACCATAGATTTTCAATAATCACGTCTTCAGTGAAGACTGCACTCAGGCCCTCATTGGTAGTGATGTTGTCATCACTGCCTGGATCGCAAAGGTTTGCCGTGCTGTTAGTCGTTACGTTGGCGGTTGCTGTGCTGAGCAGATCCTTACACGTGCCCAGGCCGCCATTATTTGCATCCAGATAGGCATATTGAACGCTGTCATCATCATCTGTCGCAAAGCCTGTGATGCTCAGACTGAAGTCCCCAAAGGAGAATGTAAGGGGATTCCAAGCGCTCTCGCCATGGGAGCCGCTGGCTTCAGCCATGCTGTTGAAATCAAGAATTACTGCGTTTGCGGCAGTCGCGGAAAATAATAATCCTGCTGCCAATGCTATATTTTTCAAATTTACCATGCGTGACCTCTAAATTTTTCTGTTCCAAATTAGGTTTAATACAACAAAGTCAACAGGCAGAGTTCAGGTTTAAACTCTCCTGGCAATTAATAAGGCATGTATCGTGCCATGTTATTTAAATTCTCCATAATGTAACTAAGAATCAGCAGGATAGGGAAAATATGCAGTTATCAGATAATTTTTGGATGTCTTGAGTTGTAAAATTACCCGACAAAAATAGTCAAGTACTTACACAGATGATAAGGGTATTTTGGCCGGCTACCCCCTTTAAGAGATCCACATAGTAAACACCCCTGATTGCTGAATAAGCTACATGGATGTCCTCAATAATTAATCTGGATGCGCCGTTCATATTGAAAATGACTGGACATCATACGAACTCGTTCGAAGAGGTTGTCCGCCAACTGCAGGATGCGATCTTTGTCATCGAAGATGGTCAATTCATCTTTTTGAATCAACAACTGGTTGAGTTGTTCGGCTATACCGAATAAGAACTGCTGACTCGTCCCGTATTTGATTTTTTTACATGAAGCTGACAGAGCGATGGCGGCCGAATATTACAAGACCGTATGCATGGTGGGGAGACATCAGCGAATATCTGTTCAGGCTGGCCAAGAAGCAGGGGGAGCGCCGAGATATCTATAGATGGTGCGGCCACAGCTGTTGGCCTGCTGCCGTACATTGCCGGGAGGCGGAATATTCTGCGCGCCCTGGTCCATTCCCAAGAGGGTCGGAGTAACGGCTGATTCCAAGCAGATTGAAAAGTCGTTGCGTACGGCTTAGGGCATCCGCAGATACCGGCAATATAAATAGTGAGTCTAAATGTCCGGGTCGCAGACGTACCAATCTGAGAGCTGTCTTACGCCGAATCCCTCTTTGCGTGCTCGACTGGACGCAGACTGCCAGTTGGCGGTTGCGGGATGGCGAAGCTAAAGTCGGCGCCGCCCTGTGAATTGTGTTCAGCCCAGATGTGGCCGCCATGCCCCTTGATGATTTCCTTGCAAATGGCCAGACCCAAACCGGTGCCGCCAGCGCCTGAACGTGTCTTGCTGGACTGTACAAACTTATCGAAAACCGTCTCCAGTTCTTCATCCGGTATTCCTATGCCTTCGTCAGATACGGTGAGTGACAGGGCTGGAACTGGTCTTTGTGATGACTGCTGTTGCATATTCGGAAGTGTGGTTTCTGAAAAGAGAATGCGTATTTTTTTACCCGTTGGTGTGAACTTGATGGCATTGGAGAGCAGGTTGCGCACAACCTGTAGAATCTTGTCATGATCGAACTGTGCATGAGTGTTTAGGTTGTAAGGCGCTATCTCCAGATCCAGGGACTTGTTACGCAACAATTCCCCAAGCTCAGCTCTGCTGAGCTCCACCAGGGATCTGAGATCGTGTTCACCACGCTCGATGAGCATGCGTCCCGCTTCCAGCTTGGACAGGTCAAGCAGATCATTCAGCAGGTTCAAGAGCCGGTTGCCACTGTCGTGGATGCGGCTGAAATAGCGCAACAGCTTTTCCTTGGGCGCGCTGTCGATCTTATCTATTCCCATGGCCGCAAAGCTCAGAATGGCGTGCATGGGGGTTCGCAGTTCGTGGGACATGTTTGCCAGGAATTCGCTCTTTGCCCGATTGGCCGTTACAGCGGTCTCTTTGGCGGCCTTAAGGTCGGCTGTCTGTTCGTCCACCCGTTCCTGCAGATGGTCGCGGTTGAGGCGCAGTTCCCGGGTTCGGGTGTCCACCTCCGCTTGCAGCGTTTCCAGTTGCACGGCAAGGGTGTCAGCGGTATTGCAAAGCACATCGGTCTCGTCCTCGAATAAATGTGTCGATTGTTTTTTTACACGCAGGCGAAACTGCTCGAAGTCATGCTCAGCGAGCAGGGGCAACAGCCTTACGGTCTCCCTGATACGGGAGGTAGGACGCCACAGAAGAATAAGCAGCAGCACCTCTGACACCACCAGCCCGATGACAGCGATCAGGGCATTGGTATGGATTGCCTGCCGCGCCTGCATCATGGCCTGGCTGATATCGGATACGAGGATCGTCAGCGGTCCATTGGTCGTATCCTCGAACAATGGAAAGAGGGTGACCTCCAGATGTTGCTCCGCTGCTTCAAAGACCCAGCTGCCTGACCCGTTGACAGGCAGGGGGTGTTTTGAGGCGAGTGTCTGCAGCATGGGTTCGATGGCGTTCCTGTTGGTCATGGCCCGCAGTTGCAGGTTCCATTCTCCCAGTGATGTCCCTGACATGTCATCATCGGGTGAGAGTAACCCGATATCGACGCCCGACAGATCGTGCAGCTCCAACAGGAGGTAGGCGATGGATCTCCCCAAAACCACCGAACCGATGCTTGCGCCCTCATTCGACAACACCGGAATTGCCGAAAATTGGATACAGCCGCTACCGCAGTAGGTGCGTGACAGAGGCGCCTCCTGGTTCAAGACCTCTTTCACCTGGTCTTGAATGTCGGACATGATCTGTGGGGCAAGTGGCGCAGCGTGCCATTGGCCGAGGGCATTGGCATGACTGTCGAAAAAGCCCACGACATGGATATCCATATCCAGATTCAAACTTTGCCAATGGGGTTCGAAGGAGGCGATTAGCGCTCTGCTGTCGGAATTGGCCAGGGACGCATGAATGCCGCTCAAAGACGGCAGAATCTCTGCAAGCCGTTGCAGCCTGTCCGAAGTGAGATCAAGGAGCCGGCTCAGCTCCTTACGGTACTGGATTCGGTTGGACTCGCGCTGCAGCTCGGACTGCTTTCCGATACTGAAGTAATTGAAGAAAAAGAACCCGCCGTTGAGAATCATCAGCACCAGGCTCAGATAGATGACGGCTTTCCACTTGAGGCCAATATGGATTTTCTTGGTGCCGGCACGCATGACCTGTTGTTAATAGATGACTGAGATCTTCAGCTATCTGTTTCAGTCTTAACCGTGGCTATCACCTCGTTACCACTGCCGCGGTACTCCAGGGAATCGAAACTTATCCCGCGAGCCATGGCGATACCTCGCCCATGGTTGTCCAAGGCTCTCTCCGGGGAGATTTCCAGGTAACTCTTCCAGTCAAAGCCGGTACCCTGGTCTCTGACCAGAAAGTTGAGCTCTCCGTTTTTGCGGGTATATTCCACCAATACCTGCTTGTCTGCATTTTCCGGCAAGGCGAGGCGCCGCTCCACATCCAAGCCCCAATTGCCTTGTTGGTTGAGGAGGGTCTTCTCGTCATAGCCGATGCCGAGGTTGCCATGTTCAACGGCGTTCAGAAACAGCTCAGAGAGTCCTATCACCAGTCGTTTTCCCATTGGGGCGGCGTTGGCAAGCAGGGTTGCCAGGTTGCGGGCTTCGTCCAGGGTGCGAAACAGAAAGCGTCCCTGTTCCATCAGGGACAGGGTATGGACCGTACGCAGGGCCTCCTGTTGCAGGCTGTTGTGGCGCTGGTAATCGGATACCGCGGTATCCACGATGGCCAGCATGGTCTCTTTTTCGAATGGTTTGGTCAGGTAGTAGTAAGCCCCTGCCTGTAAGCCTTCCAGGATATTCTCCTTGGCCGCTTTGGCGGTTTGCATGATGACCGGCAGGGTCTTCAGTTCGGCATGGGCCTTGATTCGCTTGAGTACCTCCAGGCCATCCATCTGCGGCATCATGCGGTCCAGCAGCACGGCGTCGAATCGCTGCGGCTCACTTTCCAGGATTTCCCAGGCCTGCTGTCCATCTACGGCGCCCACCGGCGCGTAACCAGCGTCTTCCAGGTACTCGATGAGAATCTCGAGGTTGAATTCCTCATCGTCTACTACGAGTACTGTCGCGCTTGTGTGTTCCATTTCAATATCCCTGCGATCTGCTGAATCCAGATAAAACTGCCAACGGACAAGTCCAACAAGCTGATAAACTGTTTATCTATTGGCTGAGGGGGCGATGAACTGCTTACACGCTCCCTGGTCTGGCATGATGGAATTGCCTCTCTGGTTACCGGGTTTTTGTCGGCTTGGCTTGAAGTTAACTTTAAGAAAATCGGCTGGTTCCCCCTTTGGCATCCGTGTGCGGCCGTAAATGCCGCGGCATTACCCATGTTATATAGTGTGGCGATGGCTGATGCCGTTGATCCGACTGCCACAGGAATCGCTCATTGCTCTGCAGCCTTTTTAAGGCCGTGTGATTGACGTAATCGCAGATAGACATCACAGGGCTGTGGCTGTGGGTGACAATTGCACTGTCGATGGATTTCACAGGTTTTAAGGTCGGACTGAATACCTTCCGCAAGTGATTCACTACCTGAAATCGGGTCAATGCTTCAGAAAAAATTATTCGGGTTTGGCAAGTGCGGAGATTTCCGCTTCCAGTTGCCTGATCCGCCGTTGGGCTTCAGCGAGTTGCCGTTCGATTTCCACCTCACGGCTGACATCCTTCTGTATGCCGATAAAGTAGGTGAGTCCATCTTCCTCGTTGAGCACCGGGGTAATGCTCAGTTCGTTCCAGAACAGCGATCCATCCTTATGGTAGTTACGCAGTCTTACCCGGCAGGGTTCACCGGCATCGATTGCGGTGCGAATGATCGCTCTTGCATCCTGATCTCTGTCGTCGCCCTGCAGGAAACGGCAATCCTGATACAGGATGTCATCTTCTCCATAACCGGTCAGGCGCTCGAAGGCCTCATTGATATACAGCAGGATGGTGTCGTCTCCCTCCTGTTCGGCAATCACCAGACCATCGTTCGCGGCGTCGATGGCCTTTTTGAGCAGGTTCAGACTGATTGGCAGGTGTTTCATTTGGCTGAGTCTTGGTTGCTATTTCCTCCATCATAAAAACAGAGTCATAGCTGTCAACTGTTTTCTTCGTCTGGTGGATGGATCTGATCGGCGCAGACTGACTAAGCAGTAGTGATATCTGGACTGTGTAGGGTGCGCCGTGCGCACCAGACATCGGCAATATTTCAATCCATTTTTCATGGTGCGCATGGCGCACCCTACATTTGGTCAGCGGGTAAGGTGGGTAATGGTGTTCGTTTTACGAGTTATCAGATGTGCTGCCAAGCAGTCTGCGTTTGAGGTCTTCATCGAGCGGGTCCTCACCCAGCCAGAGATTCAGATAGGCCTTGCCCAGTTCCGGCTCCGGCAGGCGCAGGATCACCTCTCCGTTCAGCTCCAGAACCAGTTCCTGATCCTGGCGCAGGGTGATCGCATAGCTGTCGCCCTTGTCAACGTCATGCATGGCGGCATGCAGGCGGTCCAGTGTTGGCTTGATCGATGCGAAAAATTCCGCGCCATTTTGTTTCAGCAGGTGTTTTTCTGCGGCGGATTTGATCTGCTGCGCCTCGATAGGCACAAAGTAATGGATCACCAGCCGCTGATTTTCGGGGCTCATCTCATCCGCGTAGTAGGCCGCAGCGTAGAGTTCGAACCAGATGCCCCACTTCAGGATTCCCGCACCCTGCAGGCTGAAAGTGCCTGATTCCCAAACCTGCCGGGTGGGAAAACGCGCCCCTTCCAGTTCCATGGCCTGTCTGGCGCTGATGGGAGTCACCCACACCGCTGTGATGATCAGCATGGCGCCGAGCAAAGCGGTTGAACCGAGTCTGGATGATTGCCACATAATTATCACCACGTAAGATCGTTAGAACCAGTCAAAGGCTCACTTTCAGAGCCTGGTTGTTCGATTCATTGGACAATAGTTTTCCTAATTCCTCCGCACTGACCGGCCTGCCGTAGAGATAACCCTGCGCCTCCTGACAACCGGCCTCCGCAAGGAATTCGGCCTGTTCCTCCTTTTCCACACCTTCTGCAATGACACTCAAACCCAGACTCTTGCCCAGTGCGATCACGGCATTCGAGATAGCCATGTCATTCGCGTCATCGGGAATGTCACGCACGAAAGACTGGTCGATCTTGAGCTTGTGGATGGGCAACTGTTTCAGATAGCTCAGTGATGAGTAGCCGGTACCGAAGTCATCGATGGTGAGGGTCACACCGAGTCTGCGCAATTCATTCAGCTGCTCGATGGCGGATTTGGCCTGCCCCATGATAAAGCCTTCACTGACCTCTATTTCCAAGCGGGATGCCGGGAAACGGGTTTCACTGAGTACCGCCTTGACTTCATCCACCAATTCACCCCGATTGATCAGAATGCCGGCAATGTTGACCGCGACCCGGCCAACATCGAGTCCCTGATCCAGCCATCTCCTGCCTTGCAGGCAAGCGGTATGCAGCACCCATCGGCCAATCGATCGGATCAGACCGCACTCTTCAGCCAGGGGGATGAATTTAGCGGGGGAGACCATGCCGAGTTCCGGGTGCTGCCAGCGTATCAGCGCCTCGACTCCAATGACCTGCCTGTTGTGCATTGCCACTTGCGGCTGGAAGAACAGCAGCAGTTCCTCCCGCTCAATCGCCTGGCGCAGATTATTTTCCAGCAGCACTCTTTCAAACGCATTGCGAGTCAGTTCTTCGGTATAAAACTGATAGTTATTGCGTCCTTCCTCTTTGGCGCGGTACATGGCCGCATCCGCATTGCGCATCAACACTGCCGCATTCTCGCCATCCCGGGGGTAGAGGCAAATCCCCATACTGGCGGTAATCACAATCTGCTGGCCCTGCAGATCAAAGGGTTTGTTGAGGATCGAAATCAGTTTTTCGGCGATAATGCCTGCATATTCCGGTTTACTGAGTTCCTCCAGCAACAACACGAATTCATCACCACCGATTCGGGCAACCGTATCGTCAACACGAATCGTTTGGACCAATTTGGCCGCCACCTCCTGTAACAGTTGATCTCCGACCGGGTGACCCAGGCTGTCATTGATATTCTTGAAATTGTCCAGATCGAAAAAGATCACGGCGAGTTGCGAGTTGTGCCGCTCCGCGTGCCTGATAGCCTGTTCCAGGCGTTCATTCAGCAGCAGACGGTTGGGCAGGTCGGTAAGGGCATCATGGTGGGCCAGATAGTCCAACTGCTCCTGGGATTGCTTGATCTGACTGATATCGGAAAACACCCCCACATAGTGGGTGAGTCTGCCGTTATCATCTTTGATATCACTGATCGTCTGCCAGACCGGAAACACCGAGCCATCCTTGCGCCGGTTCCAGACTTCTCCCCGCCACTGACCGGTCTCCTTGAGGGAGCGCCACATATCGCGGTAGAAGCTTTCATCATGGCGCCCGGATTTCCATAGCTTCGGGTTGAGTCCGATCATCTCTTCGCGTGAGAAACCCAAAATCTCGCTGGTGGCGCGATTGACCTCTAAAATAGTGCCGTCGGTATCGGTGATAACCACCCCCTCGGCGGTATTCTCAAACACCCCAGCCGACAGACGCAGGCTCTCCTCAATCTGCCGCGAGCGGCTGAGGTCGTGCATGCTGACCAGCATGCCTATCTCTGTACCGGTGTCGTCACGCACCAGTTTGAGGCTGGCCTCAGTGGGTCGTCCGACAGGATTAAAGTATTCATTCGGTTCCAGCGTGATGACTGTTTCACGTCGTGCATTCTGAGCCGCGCAAACCGGGCAAAGCTCTGCTTCACCTTGAGGATGGAGTAATTCGGCGATGTGTCGTCCCAGACTCTTATCGGGAGTGGAGCCAATCATCTGATAAAAGGCTTTGTTGGCCCTTACCAGATGCCGTTGCATGTCCACTAGGTAGATGGGGTCATTGAACTGGTCCATCGCTTGAGTCCATTCCGCATTGGCCCGGGCCAGTTGCTCCTCGGCGCGCTTTCGTTCGGTGATGTCAATCGCCTGGGGCACCAGCCAGGTCACTCTGCCATGCGCGTCGGTGACTGGCTGCAGGGAGAACTCAGCGATGCGCAATCCCGATTGGGCGCTATAAGTGATTTCGAATTGACTGGCTTCTCCCTTTGCCCCCAGGAGCACGGCCTCTCGCAGACGCTGCTGGAGTGACGGGTCATGGGCAAATGCAGGGGTGTCCCAGAATGGTTGGCCCTGAATCTCATCGAGGTGCGTATTGTGCAAGGCCAGAGTCGCATCATTGACGATCAGCGTTCTGCCATCGGTGTCCAGCAGTCCGATCAGCAGGGCTGGATTATTCAGCATGGCTCGCTGCTTTGATTCACTTTCCTGTAATGCCGCCGTACGTTCGGCCACGGCATCCGCCATGCGGTTGAAGTTATGGGCAAGATAAGAAAACTCGTTATTGCCGTTTTCGGGGGCGCGGGTTTCGAAGTCACTGGCGGCCAGTGCCTGGCTGGCGTTCACCAGCTGTCCCAGTTGTGTGCTGACGCGGAATCCGCTGACTGTCAGAATGACGATGGCAACAAGCAGCCCAGCGGTCAGTAACATCAGGTTTTTTTGCAGCAGCTGCCGATTGGTCTCCTGCAGCAAGCGGGTGGATAGACCGTACTGCAGGAAACCGATTCGGGTGTCAGCGAGCAGTATTGCCTGACTGACATGCACGATTCCCGTATCCAGCTGCTGCTCCAGATCGGTGTTGGTTTCGGGTAATGGATCGGGTGTACTTTGGGTGCTTACCAGTAGTTGGTTATTTTCATCCAGCAGGGCCAGATAGACGATGCCGAACTCTTCCCCCGTGATCAATCCGTTCAGGTAGTCATTCAGGGTGCTGAGCCCTTCAGCAGTCGTGTGAGGTACGATCGCCAGATTGAGCGTTTCCGAGGTCTGGGCAATCAGGGAGCGCGTGTTTTCCAGGGCAAAGCGTTTCAGCACCTGGTTGGTATTGAAATTTATCAAGCCGAACAACAGCAGTAAGAGCAGGATGCTCCCCACAAGAAAGCGGAATCTCAGGGAATGAAAACGGCTGTATTTCATCCTACTGACTCAAAACACGAAATCAAGGCTCAGAGTGAATAACCAGTCACTGTCGGGATTGGTGTAGTCGTAGTCTGGGCGCATGGTTGGTGTAGAGCCCCCAGCTGTCTTTGTCGGGCCGAATCCAATCCGCCTGGAATTTAAGGATGGCCTGGTCATTGATTTGCCGCGATAAACCCAGCGCCACACTGGTGGTATCTAAACGCGTGCTGGCCAGCAGTGACTCCACTGCGCTTTGCACAAATGGGCCGAGGGCCTGAGCGCGGCTATCCGTGTCCGGGCCGCTGCTCACGCGCCGGGCGAGGGTGGCGTAGGGCATCCAGGGTCCGAATCGCCGGCCCTGGGTGAGATAGGCGCCATATTGATCGCGGATGGAACCCTCCGCAGTGCGATAGGCGAATTCGCCCATGGTGAGCCAATCTCCCTTTTCGTGCCGGAACCCGAGGGACAGCATATGGGATGGGCTGTCATCAACGGACAGGTCCTCTGCCAGGGCTGCCCCATCTGGTCCAAAACTCTGTAATATATTGAAAAGCATCTCCATTTCAGGACGCTCAAGCGATATTTCTGGCGTAACCATAGCGCAGCTTGAGAATGGTATTGCTGTCCTGCAGGGTCAGGCCCAGATAGACCTGGCGGGTGTCAACCGAGAATGTGTCATCACTATTTGGGCTTGGCGAATCGAAGTCAAGCACGGAGATACCGCCCTGCCACTCTGCATACCAGCGGCCGAGGCGGTCTTCATAGATGATCTCCAACCCATCTTGTGATAAAGGGGGGATGAGGCTGTAGACCTCCACCGGTGGTCTCACCCAGGGCAGGGCGTAACGCACCTGACGGTCTTCAGAGTGGAGAAATGCCGGTGTCGGCATGCGACCCAGCCGCACAGTCGTCACCTCATTCGGCCGCCAGCGCAACTGGGCCACCGATACATCCGGGGTGTAGCTGCGGTCTGCGTTGCGGTCGGCGATGAGCTGCAGCCCGAACTCCAGCGATTCGCTCAGGCCCAGATCCAACTGCACCCCGAGCAGGGAGTCGATGCCCGCATCGCATTGTCTGGATCGGCCGGGTCCCACCGGTTGTTCATTGCTGACATAGTCAGCGACATCACTGCTGAAACAGGAGAGGCTTGCGGTGCCGAAACCGTCGAAATAGACATCCAGGGCAGCAGCTTGGGATGCCGTATTCAGTAGGAAAATGCCAAGAACAAGCGAATCCATTCAATTCGATTGTTCATTTCTGTTCACCCGGTTTCAAATACAGCAGGACCTTACTATCTTCCGGCCGTTGATCTTCGGGCACGTAGGTGACAGCGGCAGGAATTTCCCTGATCACTTGATCCGTTTCCTCGCTCGAAAGCATGGCCGGCGGCCGGCCACGGCCGGTAAACACTCGTTTCGCCCAGTGAGCGCGGACACTGGCTAGAGAGCGTCCAGCTACTTCCCGATAGAAGTCTTTGCGCACTTGCTTATCACGTTGATCGAAGGGTGTCAGAGGAGTCGAGGTCCGCCCTAAACCCAAAAAAAGATTGGCGGTTTCTTTATGGTTCAGGGACTCGACCGGCGCATCCTGGCGCGCAACCAGGAAGATTTCCTCAGCGGCAGCGATAGGCGTGAGTTGGAACAGGATCAGCAAGCCGAGAGAAGAAAGCAAAAAGTGCATTGTTTTCATGGGCCTTAAAGTCGTTTCGTTCGTATTTTGAGATGGAGCTGATTTGAAAAAACTTGATCTTACTGTTGAAAACACTATCAGTGACAGTTGGTTAGCTTACCATGAGCTGAGGGTTTTGTGTGCTTTATGGGGAGCCAGGCTGGCGGCGGGTTTGTCCGCTGCCGGTTTTTTAACGGTATGCCGCTAACCACCGCACAGCGCAAAGAGAACCGGGTTCAGCCCTGCATGATCTCCACATGATTACCCTCGCTGTCTTGGATATAGATGGATTGAGTGCCGTCCCTGTGCAGGGTCAAAGGGCCATAGTCTGCGGCATTCGGGTCTGTCAGTCCGATATGCGGTGGATGCTGTTCCGGGGTCACCAGCGCCAGATTTATGTTGGCGAATTTCAATAACGCCCAGGTCGCGTCCCGGTATTTCAGTTCGCAGGCAAAACGGCTGGTATACCATTCGATGGCCCGCTCGATATCGCTGACCGGGATGGCAACATGGTGCAGACTTTGGAGTTGCTTGTGGTTCATGGTTTCACAAAAAACAGGGTAACTTCGCCAAGTGTGAAACCATATTTACTCACCTTGGCGCGGTTGATCAAGACTTTGTCGTCCTGCAGGAACATCCAGTCATTGAAACTGACCTGCCACTGCTTCCCACCGACAGTCAACAACAAGTCGTAACGCCAGTTGAGGGCATTGCCGTAGGCGCTGCCCTCGGCAACGCCCACCACATCATCGGCGGTGCCTTGGAAATGGTGCTCATTCAGACGTTGGATGGTCCAGACGCGGCGTTGGGTTTCACCATCGTCATACTGAAACGCTTCGTCGAGGGTCAGCCGGTCACCCTCGATTTCGCCTTTGATCTGGACCTTGAAACGTCGCTTCACCTCACCGAAACGATCCTGGAACATACCCCAGGCCTGAGTCTGTCCATCGAAATAGCTGAACAGGTCCAGTGCCGGGGTTGCATCCGCGTAGTCTTCAGGCTTCATGGTCGAGCATCCGCTGAGGATTAATAGGACTGTCAACAGCGCGTTCAACTTGATCAGGTGCTTTAACATGGTTTCTCCTTTGCAGTGCTTGCACCGCTTGTTGGTCCAGTGGGAAATTCCATACCAGGCGGGCGGCCATCAGTTTGAAGGGCAGGGGGAGCAGGCCGTAAGTCAGCAGCAGCGCCAGGGTGTCGGGTGAGTCTGCTGTAATATCGAAACCGGCAAATTCGATCAGCGGAAAGCTGATGCCGATGGCCATCGCCAGGGCCAGCTTGGTGGCCATGCCCCATAGGCCGAAGAACAGTCCCGCCCGTTCACCGCCGCCGTTGGCGCGATCCAGGTCGATGACGTCGGCCTGAATCGAGGCGGGCAGGGCCATATCAACCCCCAGACTCAGGCCGGTCAACAGACAGATGAGGATAAAAAAACCGGGTTCCTCAAAAGGCAGCATAGGAACCCAGGCAAAAATCAGGCAGGCAAACAGCATGGAGATTGCCCAGGTGCGATGTTTACCCAGTCGCCCGGCAAGCGGCAGGAAGATGAAGAAGCCCGCCAACCCGGCACAGAAATAGACCGCCAGAAACAGCCAGGATTGATCGGGTCTGCCCAGCACGTGTTCCACGAACAGCAGGAACAGGGCCGCCGGAATACCGTTGGCAATGCCATTGAAAAGATAGGCGAGCAGCAATTGCCTGAGGGGGCGGTTCTGCCGCAGCAGCTCAAAGCCCTTTCCCAGGGTCAATGGCTTTTGATGAGCCGGATTGAGCCGGACGGGTACATGCCACAAGGCAGGCAGACTCAGCAGGAAACTGACGATAAAAAAGCCGCCGAGCAACAGCAGCGCCCTGGTGTCTGTCATGCCAAAAGCGGCGGGCAGCAGCACGGCAGTCAGGGTGCCGGCTAAAATGAAGCCCTCCCGCACCGCGGTGAGGTGGGATCGCTCCCGATAGTCCCTGGAGATTTCCGCCCCCCAGGCCGTGTACGGCATGACCACCAGGGTCCAGCCGGTATACAGGACCAATGACCAGACCAGCAGGTAAGTGGCATTGGGTTGGATGTCGGGTCTGAACAGTTGATTGACCGCCAGTATCAGGATGGGTGCGCCGATCAGCATCAGCAGCAGTCGCTTGCGCTGAAACGGCAGCCGGTCTCCCAGATAGCCAACCAGCGGATCGCTGATCAGGTCCCACAGACGTGCGCCAAGCAACAGGCTGCCCACTGCGGCGAGCCCGATGCCATAACTGTCGGCATAGACGGGCGGCAGGTAGATCACCAGCGGCAGGCCGAGCATGGCCAGCGGCAGGCCGGGAAGCCCGTAGGCGATCAGTTGACTGCGGCTGAGGGGCATCCGGCCTACCCGGGGTTGCTCAACAGGGTCTGGTGCAGATCGATGTGCCCGGAATTGAAGCCTGCCTCACAGTAACTCAGGTAGTAGTTCCACATACGGCGGAAGCGTTCATCGAATCCCAGCGCCCGAATAGTCTCCCACTCCTGATGGAAGTTGAGCTGCCAGCGGTGCAGGGTTTCCGCATAATCCAGCCCGAATGCATCGTCCCGGATCATTTGCAGACCGGCTGCCGCGGGGAGTGCCTGCAGGTGGCTGGGCGTCGGCAGCATACCGCCGGGAAATATGTAGCGCTGGATGAAATCCGGATTGCGGCGGTACTCCTCGAAGGCCTGTTCCTGAATCGTGATGACCTGCAGGGCGGCCCGGCCGCCCGGTTTCAGGTTGCGCTGGAGGGTCTCCATGTAGGTGGACCAGTAGGCCTCGCCGACCGCCTCGAACATCTCGATGGAAACGATGTGGTCATAGCTGCCGTGCAGCTTGCGGTAGTCCGTGAGAGACAGGTTGACCCGTTCTTCGAGACCCAGGGCTTCGATCCGGCGCTGCGCCCAGGCCAGCTGAGAAGGGGACAGAGTGACCCCGTCCACCCGCATGCCCTGGGATGCAGCGGTGACCGCAAAGCCGCCCCAGCCGCAGCCGATCTCCAGGATCCGGTCACCTGGTTTGGCCTCGAGCAGATCGAGAATGCGTTGATATTTGTTCGCCTGAGCGGATTCCAGGGGTTCATCGGCATGCGCGAAGAGTCCGCTGGAGTAGGTCATGCCCTGATCCAGCCACTGGGCATAGAAGGCATTGCCCAGGTCATAGTGGGCCATGATGTTGCGCGCACTGCCCTTGTGGGTGTTGCGCCGGCTCCAGTGGTACCAGCGCATCGCCAGACGGGCGATGCCGGACATCCCTGCAGTGCTGGTCAGGCGGTGCTGATTGCGCACCAGCAGCAACAGCAGGTCGGAGAGATTGGGGGTCTCCCACTCCGCATTGATATAGGCCTCCGCCAGGCCGAGATCGCCGTTGAAGACCAGCCGCCGGAGCAGAGGGTTGAGCTTGTGAATCTCGATGACGCCCGCCGGGCCGGGGTGTTCGCCATTCAACCGATAGCTGCGGTCAGAGACGCGCAGTTCGAGGGTGCCGAACTCCAGCCGGTCAAGCTGTTTGATGAATCTATCCAGCCGGTCCGTGGTTTTACCAATTCCATAGATGACTTGGCTCTGTAGGCTGCTCATGATGTGACTTGCTCCTCGGGGGGTTCTGGTTTGCTGAAGAATGGGGCGCCCCGCAGCCAGGCCTTAAGGGCCTGCCAGTGGATGGCCAGCATGATCTTGAAGGTCATGAAAGGGGTTCTGAGCAGGGCGCGCAGCAAAGACATGTCGCGAAGCGGGCGCCGCTCGACCCGATTGGGTGGCAACCAGCATCAGTTCGCCGTGCTGAGACTCCTGGATCGCGACTGCTAGCCGTTCGCCGGGCTTGCTGAGACGAAATCGATAGCGCGCCTGCATATCAATCAGCGGGGAGACATGGAAGCATTTATCCACCTCCGCCCTGGCTGGCCAGGGCATGCGTTCTCCCTGCTCGTGCAGCAGGTAGAAATGGTGTTCACCGAAGGTGTTGTTGACTTCACAGATGACCGCGCGCAGAGAGCCGTCGCGGTGCTGGCAGTACCAGATGCTTAAGGGGTTGAAGCCATAGCCGAACAGGCGCGGAAAGCACAGCAGCAGGATTTTCCCACCATCCAGATGAATATTGTGCTTCGCGAGCAGTTGTTCCGCCCAGGCCTTGAGCGATGAGCCATCCCGTGGTCCGTGATCCCGCCGCTGGAAGGACAGAACATTGAAGCGGTCAACAGACAGCAGGTGCAGGCTGTTGTCGGTCTCCTGTAAATGGTCCAGATCGAGCAGCAGACTGAAGACCCGATAGTTGAAGCGATACTTCACCGGGAACATCCGCTGATGCATCACGCGGGTCAGATAGAGGCTACTGAGATTCATCGCATCAGGCTCCTGCTGCCCTGGCCATATCAATGACCTGCTGCAGTTGCGGCGGGCTGGGTTCAGATTCCAAATGCTGCCGCCAGGGGATCTCTACCCCCAGTGATTCGGCGACCTGCACGGCGGACTGCAGTGCATCCTCGTGGAATCCAAAGCCGAAATAACTGCCGCAGAACCAGATGCGGTCGCGTCCCTGAAGCTGCTGCAAACGTTTCTGGGCCTGGATGGCCGCACTGTCGAATACCGGATGCTGATAGGTCATCTGCGCAATCACCTTGTCCGGCGCCGGTTCCTGGAGTGGATTGAGTGAAACCAGGTAGTCCTGTTCTGCGTCCAGGCGCTGCAGGCGGTTCATCCAGTAGGTGACGGAGACTGAGGGAGTGACTCCCTTTGTGCTGCCGGTCGCCAGATAGTTCCAAGCCGACCAGACCTGCCGCGAACGGGGCATCAACCGGGTATCGGTGTGCAGCCAGGCCTGATTCGGCTGATAGCTGAAGCTCGACAGCAAAGAGGACTCTTCTGCCGTGGGGTTTTCCAGCAGCGCATGGGCCTCATCCGCATGGCAGGCCATCACCAGGGCGTCAAATTCTTTTCTTTCGCCGTTGGCCAGCAGGATGCTGACCCCATTGGATGTTCGCCTGACAGAAGTTACTGGCGATTCGACCTGCAGGGATGGCTGTAAGTCGGCGGACATCTTCTTGACATAGCTCCAGCTGCCGCCACACACGGTTTTCCATTGCGGGTCGCTGGGTCAGGTTGAGCAGACCGTGGTTGCTGAAGAATCGGGCAAAACTGGCCATTGGGAAGGCCAGCATAGAGTCGGTGGGGCAGGACCAGATGGAGGCGGCCATCGGCAGCAGATAATGGTTGCGAAAGTTCTCCCGGTAAGCGTGTCTGTCGAGAAACTCCCCCAGGGTAATGCTGGAAAATTGATCTTGTCTGAGCAGTTTTTTGCATTGGCTGTTGAAGCGCAGGACCTCCTTCAGCATGCCCATGAACTCAAGGCTGAGTAGATTGCGCCGTTGAGCGAACAGGGTGTCCAGATTGTCTCCGGCATACTCCAGCGCTCCATTCTCTATCGAAACACCGAAAGACATGTCGGTGTCCTGCGAGTCAACGCCGAGGTGGGCCAGCATCCGGGTGAGGTGTGGATAGTTGGGTTCGTTGTAAACGATGAAACCGGTGTCCACCGCCAGGCAGCGGCCCTGCTCCTCGACCTCGATGGTGTGGGTATGACCTCCCAGATAATCATTTTTTTCGAACAGTTCTACGGCGTAGTGTTTCCTGAGTAGCCAGGCGGCACTCAAGCCGGCAACGCCGCTGCCAACCACTGCAATGCTTTTCTTCGGTGTATCCATGTTTTTGCCTGTTTCGTCATACGATGCGATATGTGTACAATAATTGTATAAATAAATGATTAAATCAAGTCTATACTTGTACATAATCCATAGATATACAGCAATATTTCGATTGAAATGTGGGAAAACTCTATATATTTCCAATGATTATCGTAATATATGTACAATAAACAGGAATGGATCAGGTGCGAAACATGTCTGACAGAGCCATAGAGAATCTCCCGGAGTCGCTGCCTGGGGCCGTCTGGATCACCGGCGGCGGCAGTGGTATTGGCCGATGCCTGGCACTTGAATTGAGTCGTCAGGGTCATCGTGTGGTGATCAGCGGCCGGGATGGGGAAAGGTTGGAGGCGGTCGCGGCGGAAGTATCCGATGGGAGCATTCTGCCCAAGGTAGTGGATGTAACGCGCTTGGAGGATTTGACCCAGGTGGTGGCGGAGATAGAGGCAGAGTCAGGTCCCATCGATCAGGCGTTTTTGAATGCCGGTGCCTATAAACCGATGGGTCTGGATGCATTTGATGTCGACCTGTTTCGTCAGCTCATGGAGGTCAACTACCTGGGCGTGGTCAACTGTCTGGCTGTGCTGTTGCCGATCATGCAAAAGCGTAAAACAGGTGAAATTTTGATCACTGCCAGTCTCTCCGGTTATCGGGGGTTGCCAAAGGCGGCGCCTTACGGGGCCAGCAAAGCGGCCCTGATCAGCATGGCGGAGTCACTGCATCCGGAGCTGAAAAAAAATGGTGTAAGTTTGAGATTGATCAATCCCGGATTCGTGCGCTCGGAGTTGACGGACAAGAATGATTTCACCATGCCGTTCCTGATCTCGGCGGAGCAGGCGGCGCAGGAGATCGTCAAGCGTCTCCCAGGCAACGGCTTCGAGATCGCCTTTCCGACCCCCTTTGCGGCCATCCTCAAGGTCATGCGCTGCCTGCCATACAGGCTCTACTTCCATTTCATGAAGAGGTTGGCCAAATGACTGACATTCAGGAGCGTCTCCGAGCCTACGCTGGTTTTTTCGAAGGCCTGGAGCCAGAGGATCTGCAGAAATTCGACACGCTGTTCAGCCGGGATATCCATTTCAAGGACCCTTTCAACGATGTGCGAGGAATACCTGGGATAAGGCGGGTGTTTGAGCATATGTTCGAGCAGTGCGACAAGCCGCGCTTTCGTGTCTCGGATTACTGCGGACAGGAGGATCGTGGCTATCTGCAATGGAGCTTTAGTTTCACTCCCAAAGGACGGGCCAAGGAGTACAGGCTGGAAGGTGTCAGTCGAGTTAGCTTCGATAGTGCCGGACGCGTGAGTGAACATGTCGACTACTGGGATCCTGCGGAACAGATCTATTCGCGGCTGCCGGTATTGGGCTGGCTGTTGGGACTCGTGCGCGGAAGGCTCTCCGTAAGGGGATGATGGAGAAGAAACAACCGAGTCTGATAGCTTGGAGTGGACCCTTGAATTGGGTGCTAGAGGATTTTGCTGTCTGCTGGGTCTGACAGCTCAATAGTATTCAAATCTATTGACGCTGTTCAGTTAATTGCTAAGGTGAGAGCAGACAATGCTACATGGCGGCGCAACAGCGGTTTGAATACCTCCGGGTCGCATCAACAGAGTCTGAAAGACACCGGCAAGAATTGAATCTGAATTATCGGGAGGCGGTATGGGCAGTATTGTTGATCTGGGTTGCGACATCGCCGAACTCCACCACCAATACGCAGCCATCCACAGCGCCCTCTTTGGGGCCTCTTCCTTCCGTCTGGTGATTGCCGCGATGACGGGACGCACCGCCAGGTCCTACCAGGAATACCTGCTGAACCTGGAACAGTTGCAGACGCGACTGTCTGAACTGACTGCTGATATACCAGCTGCCGATACCGCAGCGTCGCCGCATCAGGCCGAGCAACTGCGGGGAGTGCTCACCGAGTATGGCTCCACCCTCGACACCGCCATCGTCAGTCTGCGTGGTATGTGCGAGCAGTTACTGCATGATGAGGACAGCTATCGCGAGATACCACCGGGTGAACAGTCGGCGTTCAACCGGGACAAGACGGCATACGATGGTGTGCTTTTGCAACTGGATCAACTGGGACGTCGTCTGAATAAATTATTTTCCCGGTTCTGAGTTTCTTGTCACCAGGTGGGCGGTTTTCATCATGGCTGGAGATCCATGCCCTGATCTCGCTAGGGGCCGAATGTATGACTGCTAATCTTTCTGATTTGTCGATAATAAAGTCTTCAGGCCATTGAACAGTGCGTTGTGAAATACAAATGATTATTCAGTTGTTGATTTATCGAGCGTATCCATTCATTACCCCTTTGAATTAATCGAGCAGCAACCTCAGATTGAAGTACTGCCCGATCAGAGAAAGTGGGAATCGGTTCAAATCAGACTGAGTAGCGCTACGGAAGAGAACATGCCGATAACAAAAAGTATGGGAATGATGAATAAACCGAAATGGGATTCCATGCTGGTTGTATTTTCATTAGGCTGCATTTGAAGATCCTCCTGATTGTCGTATTGAGTTTGTCGCGTTCAGCAATGATTAGCGCAATCAAAACTATCGATAAAAGTTAAGCATCCAACATGACAAATGCTTTTTTCACTAAATTAAGTTCGCTTTTCAGCTTCTTGCGACTGGATTTTTTATTTTCTTTCTCCAATTGCCGGCGTAGCTTTTTCTCTTCAGTTTTGAACTGCCCGAGAAAGAACTTCAGTTTTTCCTGATGTTTTTGGTGTTGTTTGGTGGCCGAATCCAAGTGGCTGTTGAGTTCGTTGACTAGCTTTTGATATTTCATGAATTTCTCTGTCCCGCATAAGGTCATAGGGTTTGTATTTGTAAGATTCAGAAACTCAATATTCTCAGTGCAGGTAGATCTGACATTGATGGAGTCTGCGTTACGCTTAAAACTGCGAACTGTCTTTTCTACAAACCTTTAGTAAGTGTTCAACTTACATTTAGCATAAGGCATACCAATTCTTGATAATTATTATTAAACATCTTAAATCAGTGAGATAGACGAGTCTGGAGGAAATAAGAAATAGCATATAGGGTGTAACAAGAAGAATGCTTGCAGCTGGATCAATATAACCACTATTCCAGCATTTAACATTTTTATCAGTAACTTATGAAGCCATTCAACAGATATGCCTGGAGTGTAAAAAAATAACATGTTACACCCCCCCTTATTTTAAACAGGACTGCAGGCAAGTTGCGTTTGGCGGCAGTTTATTGAAGTGCAGGCATTCGAACTCAAGGCCGGAACCTGTTGACTCCTGCTTTTAATCCTTATTCCACTCCTGTTCCTGCTCGTTATCAGTAGCAACTTGGTTGGGTAATGTGTGGTTGGCACTTAATACCCCCGGGTCAAGCAGGGGTGTAACATTTTGTATTGTTACTACTTGTTCTATACGCCGCTAACCCATTGAAATCTCGATATTTCTTTATCCAGCAGAAATGGCGATCATGATTTCACGGATTTTGTTACACCCCCCTGACCGCCGATACTGGATGACTACGGTTTTTATCTGTCGCATTTAAAGGCATATTTTACATTTCCCTGTTAATGGCCCGGCTTTTGCTCTGTTATTGAATACGCCGAGTGGCGTGTTGCCTGGTGGTTCCATTCTGGCGCCGCCCGGAAAAAACATCTTGAGGAATAACCATGACACAGCAACGGAAGTCTAATGGCGAACTGAGAGCGGCTTATACCATCCGTGAGTTCGATAAGGTGAAAAGTGGCTTTCAGACCAGTAGTTCTGGTGTATTTATGCAGGTCACGCTGGGTGTAATCTTCATGTATCTGATCGTCATTTCCTACTCGATACTGGGCATTGGCGGCCCGGTGTTCATCAGTCTTCTGTTCCTGGTGGCGCTTTTCATCCCGTATCTCTATCAAGCCTTCATGGGTCTGCTTAAAAAAAGTAAGCTGGCGAAGAGCAAAGCCAGCCTGGATCGAGAATCTCCACAGGAGGGCTGAAACCAGGTTCATCTGCTTCTGGTTTTTCTGGACAGTGGAGACTGGAAGTGGACCAATAACCCCATGCCATTCAGTTAAGAATATTGATCATGTCTCAAGGTTGTCCCCTGCTTGCTCCGAGGGCGTCCGCGGCTTGGATAGCCGTGGTCGAGCCCCCAGGGATGGGTTCACGGCGTCCCTCGGAGCAAGTGCGGGATAACCTACTTGTTTAACTTAATGGCATTGACCAATAACCTGCTTTCATCGGTTTTGTAAGCAAATATAATTGAGAGTGTCGTATTCATCGTCCTGCATCATCCGCCTTGTAAGTATAGAGTTGGTCGACTCCGCAGACAGCGTGGTCGCCTGCTCGGGCCTGGAGCAGAGGGTATAGGGTGGATCTTCAGCTGTAAGACAGTTCCGGCAGGTGTGCTGATTGATCGCGAGGTACACTAGACCTTTTCAGCTTGGCGTCCGGCCCATGCATGGCTTTTTGCCTCCAGACACTTGATATGAACCCGATAAACCGCATACACGATCCCTTCCGTTTGCTGCACGGTCCAGAAAACAGTGCAGTCTGGTTGGCCGCCATCGTTGGTCTGAGTCTTTCCTTCGCCGCCCTGCTGCTGATCCAGCAGCAGTTAGAGGCGCACAAAATGCTGGATTTCGAGTGGGTGGCCCATAACCGTGTCCGGGCGCTCAATTACGGCATGGACAACAGTCTGCTGGCGGTTGCTGCGCTGCGGGATCACGTCATGGCATCGGAATCAATAAATGCCCAAGGGTTTCGGGTGTTCGCCGAATCACTCCTGAATCGATATGGGGGAATACAGGCATTGATGTGGGTGCCTGTGGTGCAACAGGGGGACAGAGAAGAATTCGAGGCAAGGTTCGCAGCAGGCGGAAAGGAATTTCGCATCGCCGAGCAGGGCGGTGAACACGAACTGATCCCTGCTGGAGAGCGTACGGAATATTTTCCGGTAACGCTTGTGGTACCTGAGCGTGGCGACAATGCTCCCCCAGGGTTCGACCTCGGCTCGATTCCCCGCTTTGGAGAAACACTCTTGCGCGCCCGAGACACGGGAAACATGGCAGCGAGCGGTCGGTTCGTCTATCCCAGAGGTCGAAGCGGTGCTGATTATAGCTTCATGGCCGCCAGTCCGGTGTTTCAGGAAGATGCCTCAGATGTGTCGATGCAACACCGTTCGGGTCTGAGTGGTTTTGTTGTGGGGTTCTTCCGCCTCGCAGATCTGACCAATGCGGCAGTATCCTTGCTTGAACCGCGCGGGGTGGAAATTCTGATTCTGGATGAATCCGCCCCCGCTGAACAACGCTTTTTACATTTCTACGCCAGCCGCGTGGCTCCCAGAAACGTGGGGGACGACGATTACCAGGCCTGGTGGAATAATCCAGATGAGCCCAAAGTGGTCGAGCATATTAAGCTGGCGGATCGAAAGCTGGCTATCGTATGCGGGCGCACCGAACAGTTTCGCAGCGCGGAGGCCTTTCAGAAAGGCCCCTGGATAGCCATGGCGGCAGGCTTGCTGTTCACCGTGCTGCTGTCATTCTATCTGGCGAGGATCAAGGAGAACATCAAACAGCGCCTGATCATGGAGCAGCAGCTCGTCGAACGGGAGGAGCTATTCCGGCAAATGACTGAAACCGTGGATGAGGCCTTCTGGGCCACTGCGGCGGATGATGAAGGCCTGCTCTACTTCAGTCCTGCATTCGATAAGATTTTGGGCGTTCCCGAGCACGGGCGTCGTACGTCCCTGCTGGATGTGGTTTATCCCGCAGACCGGCCGCTGCTGGTCGATGCGCTGCGGCGTATCCGCCTGGACGATGCAGGCACGGAGGTCGTGCATCGCGTGCAGCGCGCAGACGGCGCATTGCGTTGGATGCGGACCAAAGGATTTCCGGTCAAGGACGAGCAGGGGGTTATCTACCGCATGGTCGGGTTCCTCGAGGACATCACCGAACGCAAACTGGCGGACGAGACCCTGCGTGAATCCGAGGCCAAGTTGCGGGACCTGTTCCAACAGTCACCGGATATCATCATGACCGTAGACCAGCGCGGTACGATCTTGTTGATGAATCGGTCAGTGCCCGAGCTGCCGGCGGAACGCGCCTTGGGCCATAACTCCTTGGCCCTGATTCCCAGGGATTACCGCAAGTGGTTCCGCAAGGCCTTGAAAAAGGTGTTCCGCAAGGGCGCCACTCAGCAATTCCAATATTCGGCGGATGACGGTACTTACTGGGAAGGTCGCATCGTCCCCATCCACGGCGATGCGGGGCCGGTAACGGCCGCCATGGTGATCGCCGGCGACGTGACCGAAAAGCGCAACCTGGAGGCTCAGGCCCTGCACAACGCCCGTCTCGCTTCCATCGGTGTGCTGGCCGCCGGAGTGGCTCACGAGATCAACAACCCGAATAATGCCATCCAGTTCAATGCTTCCTTGGTCACCCGGGCTTGGCACGACATTACGCCGATACTGCGTGAATATTTCGAGGAAAACGGTGATTTCGCTCTGGGAGGGCTCTCCTTCTCCGAGGACCGCGACAACTTCCCGCGCCTGCTGTCCGAGATCACCCGCAACTCTGAACGTATTCGCCGTATCGTGCAGAACCTCAAGCACATGTCCCGCCAGGATGCCGGTGAGCTTACCGAGAATGTGGATATCCAGCAGGTGCTGGAGGCGACGGTGATGATCCTGCACAACCAGATCCAGAAATTCACCGATGTCTGCACCCTGGAGGCGCCAGATGGTCTGCCTACCGTATGGGGCAACTCCCAGCAACTGGAACAGGTCTTTATCAACGTCTTATTGAACGCACTGCAGGCGCTGCCGGATCGGGCCAGAGGAGTGCATATCAGTGTCGGCTACAATGGGGAAGACGGCATATTGTGGGTCGCTTTCCGGGATGAAGGTCGTGGCATTTCAGAACGTGACCTCGGTCGGCTCACGGAACCTTTTTTTACCACCCGCACAGACGTCGGCGGCACCGGTTTGGGCCTGTCCATCTCCCGTTCCATCGTAGAGAGGCATGGGGGAAGCATCGGCTTCGAATCCGAACTGGGCGCAGGCGCCACGGTGACCATCCGGCTTCCAGTAAGCCACCAGGCATGAGGAGATCAAGTATGACGCAAGGTTCAGGGGCTTCACTCCCGGTGGTTCTGGTCGATGACGAGTCCACGGTGCTGCTCAGCTCCCGGATGATTCTCAGCAGCGCCGGCATCAAGGACGTGCTGACCCTGGAAGACAGCCGGCAGCTGCTGCCGCTGCTCGCCGATCAGGAAGTGGCAGTGGTGGTGCTGGATCTGTTCATGCCCTATATCTCAGGTACCCAGCTGCTGCCGGAGATCGTCAGGGATCATCCGGAGCTGCCGGTGATCGTTATGACCGCAAGCCAGGAGGTTGAGACAGCGGTGGCGTGCATGAAGGAGGGGGCTTTCGACTATCTGGTCAAGCCGGTGGAGGAGAGCCGTTTCGTCTCCAGCATCAAGCGGGCCCTGGAGCTGCGCGATCTGCGTCGCCAGGTGGGAGCCCTCAAGCAGAGCCTGATAACCGACCGGTTGGAGCACGGCGAGGCGTTCTCCAGCATGGTCACTGTCAGCCGCAAGATGCGTTCCTTGTTTCAGTATCTGGAGGCCATTGCCGGCTCCGGCGAACCGGTGCTGATCACGGGTGAAACCGGTTCCGGCAAGGAGTTGATGGCGGAGGCAGTGCACCGGCTGAGTGGCCGTAGCGGAGAATTCATCCCCGTCAATGTGGCAGGCCTGGATGACACCCTGTTCTCCGACACCCTGTTCGGGCACCGCAAGGGGGCCTTCTCCGGTGCCGATACAGTGCGGGAGGGCATGGTCGCCCGCGCCAACGGAGGCACCCTGTTTCTGGACGAAATCGGTGATCTTACCCTTGCCTCCCAGGTCAAGCTGCTGCGACTGCTGCAGGAGGGCCAGTACTATCCCCTGGGCTCTGATGTAGCGAAGGTGAGTGACGTGCGTATTCTGTGCGCCACCCACCGTGACCTCAATGCTCGCATGGCTGAGGAGGCGTTCCGCTCCGACCTGTATTACCGTCTATCGGTGCACCAGGTGGATATCCCTCCGCTGCGGGAACGCAGGGAAGACATCCCGATATTACTGGCCTTCTTCGTCGAGGAAGCAGCAGGCTCTCTTGGGAAGAAGCCGCCGGAGGCGCTGCCGGAATTACTCACGCTACTCGATAATTACCACTTTCCGGGTAACGTGCGGGAGCTGCGGGCGATGATCTTCGATGCAGTGGCGCGGCATAAATCCGGGCCGGTGCTGGGGGTGAAGAGTTTCCGCAAGATCATCAAGAAACAGGTCAGTACCGCACCGGCCGGGAATCGTGCGTTGGACAGGGCGGTTGCCGAAGAACGATTTCCGACCCTCAAGCAGGCAGATCTGCTGCACATCGAGGAGGCCTTGCGGCGGGCCGGCGGCAATCAGGGAACCGCCGCCGCTCTGCTGGGTATTTCGCGGCCCGCCCTGAACCGGCGTCTGGCGAGGATGAAGGAAGACTGAGCCCGCGGCATTTTTTAGAGTCCCCGATAGCGGATCAGTAAACCCCTCGCCTTTAGGCGAAGGATGATGTATTTGAGTAACTTCTCGAAAAGCAAAGATCTTGTTTGTAGGGGCCTTCGCCCTCATGGAGAAGCACAGCATGAGGGGAGAAAATGAAACCGGTTGGTTTTGATTCCACCATCCCAACCCTCTTGAGAGTGACAGTGTTCTCATTGATGCTAAGGTGAGTTATGGAAGAACGGCAGCGGCGCATCAGGCCGAGCAACTGCGCGGAGTGCTCACCGAGTATGTGGCCAGCCTGGATGCCGCCATAGTGCGCCTGTGTGGGATGTGTGAGCAGTTACTGCATGACGAGGACAGCTATCGCGAGATACCACCGGGTGAACAGTCGGCATTTAACCGGGACAACACCGCTTACGATGGTATGCTGTTGCAACTGGATCAACTGGGACGTCGTCTGAATAAATTATTTTCCCGGCTCTGAGCTGCGTGTCATTGACGGTGGCGCCGTTTTGCTGTGCTGTGAATCAGCTTCTGAACAGCGTAGTACGGGAACTTCGCACGCTACGTTGTTTGGGAGCTGGTAGGCTGCCTAGAGACCGATTATGCTCATCATGTGATTACCATTACTCCAACCACACCAAGTACGAACCCTAGTACCGCCCCCATCGGGGGCGCCCAATGTCTTGCTAATTTTACTCGTGGGGCAATATCTTGAAAAATTGAATACAGAATGCCTCCAGAAGCCACTAGCACAATCACGGCAACAGCAGTAGATTGATCTTGTAACCATAGGTAGCTGGAAACCCCTGAAACAGGACCTAGAAACGCCATTAAAAAGAAAATAGCTATAATTTTTTTCTGGTCAAAATTAGATGACTGAATCAACTCACGATATGCATTAAACCCCTCTGGAATATTTTGTAATGTGATTAGTGCTGCAAGCAATACAGCATCTTTACTTCCTATTGCAAATGCAGTTCCCAGAGCTATTGATTCTGGAATAAAGTCAAGGAGCATTGCCACGAGTTGACTTGCCGGCGTCTCTAATTTTAGAAGATAAATATCAAGTATCATGAAAAGAAGCCCTCCGCCCATGAGACAAGAAGAAGCTATCAACGGCTCAAGTTTGTTAATGCCATAAGGAACTAATACGAGCGCAACAGCAGACAAAAGAGCCCCACCGCCAAATGCCATAATACTGTGACTGAATTCCGCCTCAAACAGTTGTGACTTGAATTTTCCGATACTAGCCAGAAACGCACCTAAAGGCATAGCCAAGCCGGCCGTCAATGTTAACCCGACAAGGTATACCAAATTATTCACGATTCTTTCTCATAGGCTGCATAACGCTGCCATAAACGGCGCGAGCTTGCGCGCGTCCGGTTCCAGATGGGCACGTATTTAATGGCCTTGTTATGTGATTACTTGCCAGTATTCCTGCTTATCATTCTTTTTACTTTACTTTGAAGATGCCTAATACGATACAAATAGCGCCACCCACCATTCCAGCCCAAGCTTCAATCGGTGCGTCACCACTTAAGGCCCTGCTAACCTGGGAGCCAGCCGAATCATAAATGTTGTACCCCCATGCAGCCAAAGCAACACCAACAACTATTAGTAGAATTCCGATAATTTTGTTATTCATATTTAATCCAAGTTTTGTTGAGCTTAAAGTTTGCTTTCGATTTTCCACATAATGCTTTACATCAGTCAACCGAAAATCGCGCAGCAGTTTTTGGATCGGTTGATTTAATTGTGTACGCTCTGCTACCCATCTCCGGTATTCTTATTTTTCTCGGCAATGCCGTTGCGCTATTTCTGGGATTACCCGTGGCAGTTTCGGCAGAAACGCAGCCCAGCTCTGATCCGGCCAGTCTAGCAGGATTGATACTGTTACCTATATCGGGTGTCATATTCTTCATCATCTATCCCTACTTTGTTTTTCGGCAACAAGGTTATTTCCACGGTAACCTGGCCTATGGAGATGTTTATAGTCGCTTCACAGGTATAGTCAGTCCATATCGCAAGCTCTATCTCCACGCCACTTTCATTGGAGCGATGTCAATCTTAGTGATGACGATTATCGGGTCGATATTCATGCCGACCATGACAGACATTTTGGCATCTGTCGGTCAAGGAGCCAGCGAGTCATATAACCCGGAGAAATTGGCCTTCTTCGGCTTTTATTTTATTGCGATGATTATTTTCATCATCATCAATCAATACCTTTATGCTAAAAAACACAATTATTCCTGGGGTCAAACCCATCTGGGAGAGATTTCCTTCAACTTCTCACTTGAAGCATCTGACCTGATATGGATTCGGCTAACCAACTTGCTTGCCATTCTCATGAGTCTTGGATTGTTGATTCCCTGGGCGCGTATCCGCCGTGCTCGATACATTTTCAGTCACATCAACGTTTCATTGCCTTCCAATATGGAGAGTATACGAGCAATCAGTATGTCTGAAGAGGATGTATTGGGAGATACCGCAGCAGATTTCTTTGATTGGGATATCGGTTGGTGATACGAATTCAATCAAATCAGTGATGGGTACTTTCACGACATTATTGCTGAACTCTCGCTACTCCCGTGAATTTGAACATGAGGCCCATATGCAGGCATCCGGGTGGATGCTGGCCGCAGATTATGCTGTTGAACCCATGATCACATTTCTGGAGAGGCTGAAAAAAAGCGAGAAAGGTGCACAGTTGCCTGCGTATTTTTCGAGCCATCCAACCCTGCAAAACAGGGTAATATCTTTACGATTAATTACCGATAAAAATCGGGATAGACGCAGTCTCGAGTGACTTCGTGTCATATTTCAAGACCAAGGAGCTGTTCACCGATACTTAACTGCTGATGCGCCGCACCCCATCGAATAGGTTATATCGTGTATGACCACGTTTACTCTAGTCCGTTAGCTACTTGCTGTATAAATATGAAACTTCAGCGGGAAGATCTAGCTTGTCGCGGAGCGACTGCAGACTCCTCATGTTCGCCAGGGTCTGACCCTATAACATAGAGCCAGGCCTCACCCGGAAATATCACCCGTTCACGGGTGATATTTCCGGGTTAGAACAAGATTTCCACACGAGGACTGCTCTGATCATCGGCGGTGAAAGTGGAACGACATTCCGGCACTCGTTTGGCGGGGATTTGCTGGTCGTTGATCAGATAGGACCGAACCACACTCTTGCGTTCCAGGGCAAGCTGTTTCAGGGTCTCCGCCAGTTGTGCCGGATCCGGCACAACTGGCTGGGGCTGTTCGGTCCGGGGCGTCTCGGCCTCCTTCTGCGTAGCGATCTGAGTCTCCTGATCGACAGCGGATGGGGTTTTATCTCCGGCAGGTACGGACAACCGCGCCATGTCCTGCGTCGTTGCACGACCGCACAGCTTCAATGAGAGTTTCGGGCGTTCCCGCAAAAACTTGGCCACCTCATCCGCATAGCGTCTGCCGGACTCATCCAGTTCCGCCGAACCGGGAGCGAAGGTGATGGGCTCGAAGGAGGGGCCACCCCCCTTGGCGATCTTCGATAACAGGGAAATGGCCAGGGTCGGCGGAAAGACCCGTTTCAGCACGCCTCCGATCGCCTTGTTGACCGCCGAACTGATGTCTACGTCCGGTTTGCTCAAGGTACCACTCACCGGCAGCTTCAGCGCGATATGGCCATCTCCGTCCTCCAGCAGACTGACCGCCATCTCCAGTGGTACGCCCACCTTATCGGCCATGCGTGCCGCGTCCTCCTCACTCAAGGGCTTGAACGCCATATGGTCCAGATCGAGCTGGATCTGTCCCTGCAGAATGCCTCGTGTGGCCTTGCCGGTCACCTGGGTATCCAGCTGGCCGCTTTCCAAATAGACGCCGGCCAGTTCCACCACATAGGGGGAGTAGGTCGACAGCGCCAGGTTCTTCACCTGCACGGCGAGATCCAGGTCAGCTCCCAGACCCAATCCCTTGGTCCAGCCCGATACTTCCAGATTGGTGAATTCATTGATCAGGGCGACCAAACGCAGATCGGTCGGTTGTGCTTGGGCCCGGGTACTCAGGTTCTGTATCTGAAACTCCTTGAAGACAGTATCGATCTTGACGGGAGGCTCGACGATATCGTCATGGAAACGGATCACCGGATTGCCGCTCAAGACCAATTGCCCGACTTGTAAACCGGGCGCTCCCTCATCCGCCTCGAGGGTCGAACCGGCGGCTCGCAGCTCCAGTTGTGCCAGCAGTCCGGCCGACATGCGAGCGTCGACGCTGATGCCCTCCTTTTCTTGAAACGCCTTGATCGCCGCGGCGGTACGTTGTCCCATGCGACCATCCACACTGCCCGGATCGTAGCCGAGTTCGCTGAGCAGGGTCTGCACCCGCCCCAGGTCGCTCGACTCCGCAGCCGGTTCGGCCTGATCGGACTTCTTTCCCTCCTCCTGCGTGGTGGTGCTTTCCATTTCGCTCTCTTCACCCTTGAACAGGGTTTCCAGCAGGGATCGTTTCAGGTAGAGGTCGAGCCCGTCGACGCTGATCGCATTGGCCGCCAGTTGCAGTCGTTGGTCCGCTTGAAAGCCCTGGATTTCTGCACGCTGCAAATTCATCTCGGTCTCCTTCCCCTGGGTGAATTGGACCGACAGGGCATCGGCCACGGCATCGGCGGCGGCCTGCCAGCGTAGCGTTTCCCCCTGAATTTCCAGCGAGGCCTGCTCGATCGTGGAGCTGGCCGCACCCAGGTCTAGTTGCACCTCCGGCCGTGACTCCCTGGCGTAGACCAGACCTGAAAACCCGCTGGCTCTACTTTCTCCAGCCAGTTGCAGCGCGACGGCGCCGGTCTCAACCTGCAAGGTGAATCGGCTCAGTTTGTTTTCGATCGATCCGATCTTCATCTCGCCGATGGGGCCTTTCGAAGCGCCCGCGATCAGGGAGTTGCTGCCCGCCATGTCGAGCGTCAACCGGCCTTGTCCTGAAACCAGGTTCAGGTTTTCCAGTTCGCTCTGCAGGCGCTCCACGTTGATGCGCCTATCGGCGAAATCGACTTGGATGTCGAACAGATCCGTATGGTTCTGCAATGCGAAATCGAGCTTGCCGCCAGCCGACTCCAAAGAGAGTGATTTTCCCTGGCTGTGCAGACGGCCCACCTTGATGTCCGAGGAGGGCGCGGCCACCGAACCACCGGCGAAATCACTCAGCCCCGTGTCCGCCGTAGAGACCGCCGCTCCGGCAGAAAGTGACTGCAAGAGCTCCAGCAGATTAAGCAGTTGATCGACCGATATCTCGATGGGACCGGAGAACGCTACCTGCTCCAGATCCAGTTCGGGACGCAGGTCAATGCGCAGATGGCCGTTTTTACCGTAGGCCGTATCCAGACTGCCGAGTACGATTCGTCCGCCGGCAACGGCGACCTGGGTCTCGTCGGCAACCTTCACCTGGCCGGAGCCTAGATCCAGGTTCAGCTTACCTTGCAGGGAAAAATCCCCCGACTCTTTCAACGCATAGCGGATATCGAGATCCGTCTTGGCCTGTTGCAACGCCAGAGCGAAGACATCCTTGCGAAGGTAATCCGCCGCCTTGACCTCGATGACCCCTTGGGTATGCCCCGCCAGCCCGCCGTCGTGAAACAGGGTCAGTTCGTGCTTAAGCCTCGCGGCATAGACACCGTCGCGTCGGTCCAGGCCCAGCGGCCCGATGAAGCGGACGATCTTGGGCAGATCGGCCTGTTCGGTCAGGGAGTCGATGGAGAGGGTGATGTTGTCGGCGAAGGGCCGCGCCTCGCCGGACCAGTTCAGTTGGATGTCGTTGACCCGTCCCATGAGTTCGAAGCGGCCCGGAATGTCCGGTTGCCAGGCAAGGAACTCGCTCAGGCTGAGCCGCTCAACGTCGACCGCCAATTCACCCCGCACCTGATCCTGAAACAGCAGACGGGATTCGCGTAGTTCCAAATCTTTAATTCCTGGCTTCCATGGTTCGCCCTCTGCAACCGGCTGCGGCTCAGCACTCGGCGGAGGCAATAGCTGATTCAACGGAATGCCGTTGAGGATAAATCGCTGATCTTTGTTGCGAGTCACCACCAGGTCGATACCGCGTATGATCAACCGTTCGATATAGATCCGGTTATGCAACAGAGCGTTGTAACCCAGGGTCAGACCCAAGGTGTCGAGCCGGGCGGGGTTGGCGCTTTTGCTGCCGATCTGCACCGGTCCGATCCACAACTCGCGGGTAAAGGGGTTGATGTTCAGTGTCTCGACTCCGGCGTAGTCGATCCCCAGATCGTCGAGCTGTGAGGCCAGCAGATAGCGCGCCAGATAGCGCGGCGCATAGAACAGCAGCAGTCCCAGCAAGGTCAGCACGAGAACGATGATGCCCCAGCGTAGGAGACGGCGTGATCGAGAATGACTGGTACTGGTTGCTGAACCCATGGGCGTCTCCCTATCTGAATCTGATCGGTTTGATGCTGCGGACATTGAACCTATCCCGGCTGTCAACTATGCAAAGAATACCATGCTGGAAGATCCAACCGGATGTTTCAGAGACAAACGCAAACGGATTATTCGAAGTTAGATTGCAATACGAGAACTGGCCCCGCATTTCGCCGTAACGGAGAAGGGCGTCGATTGTTCCGCCTGTCATGGCTTTTCGAGGCGTGAGCGAGGTCTTAACCCTGACTTGACTGTATTTCAAGAGGATTAATCAGACCAGGGGGTCTCTACTCGGTTTGTAGAGATCCCCGTACTGCATGTTGACGCTGCAAGTATGAGGTAAATGATGAGCTCGATGAGTTTAGTCCTATCCGTGGTCTGTTCTTAATATTCCCGAGAATTATTGACGATGATTTATTGGTTGACCAATCCGTGAGTTCAGCTGTGTTGCCGCGATTAAATAGATAAAGAGAAGGGAATCATATTCAACCATTTGCCGGAATTGATCAAAATCTAATCCCTCTGAGCCTGCCCCAGACAAACGAGTCCCTTAGATGCGTCAGGCGGATTCAGGTTGCTCTCTGCCGATTAAATGCTCGGTATGGATGCCTGCCGTTCAGTTTTAGTCTATTCCAAATTGTACATTCACCAATCAATAGCAATGGTTCAACTTTGTGTTGTGAGCGGAACCTGTGTCTATGCATTATCTGCGAATCGTTAGGCGTAAATGGGGGGGTGGCAACCTGACCCCATTCGATGCATCCTCAGTCATGTATTGCGAAATGTGAACCAAATTCCGGAAAAAATGTGGCATACGGAGTAGTGTGCTCGCCAAGGTAAAGAAGATAATTTTACCAGCAGTACGGGGTGTGAGTGTTTATTGGAGGGCCATAAAACAAAGGCTTGTAAAGCTCTCCTTTCTCTAATAAATCGGAGGAAGTTTAAACATGAAGCATCGAGGCATTTTTAGGTACTTACGACTATTATTTTTAACGCTGCTACTTCAAGGAGGTCTATTAAACCCACTGACAATCTCATTCGGAATCAATTCCGCTAACGCTGCTATCAGCCCTCAGGCACAGGAAGCCCACTCATCAATCATGGAATACACGGGTCCGGAAACCTGTATTGCCTGTCATGAAACCGAGGCCATGGAGGTGCATGGTTCGGTGCATTATCAACAGACCGGCATGACGCCCAATGTCACCAATATCGACGGCACCTCTGGTAAGGGCGAGGATGCATTCAATACCTATTGCGGATCCATCCGGACCTCACCCTACTTCACATGCGCGGGCTGTCATGTGGGTAATGGTCTGCCTCCGGAACCGGAGATGACGACCGAGCAGCTGAACAATATCGATTGTCTGATGTGTCATCAGGAAGACTATGCAAGGACCGGTGCGCCGCCCTATGAAGATGTCTTTGTGGTTGGTGAGGACGGTTTCCTGACCACCATCCAGATACCCATCGCCGAGACCTTCCGCTTTATACCGGATGAGTCGAAAATGACGGTTTCCATACTGGAAGCGGCGCGCAGCGTGCATCCCACCACACGTAAGACCTGTTTGCGTTGTCATGCGGGCGCGTCGGGCAGTGACGGCGGCAAGCGGGGCGATCTCTCTTCAGTTACAGCGGACCCACCTCTTTCATCTGATATCCACATGAGTTCCCATGGCGAGGATCTGAGCTGCTCGGATTGTCACAGTGCAGAGAACCATCGTTTCAAGGGCAGGGGGCTGGATCTGCGTCCGAATGATGTGGACGAACGTCTAACCTGTGGGGGATGCCACACCGATCGACCGCATGAAGACTACTCAAGCACCAAACCCGACTCCCTGGATCGTCATGCCACCAAAGTGGCTTGTCAGACCTGTCACATCCCCGAGTTTGCCAAGGATATCAGTACCGAACTGGTACGGGACTGGACCCATACGCATTTTTCGCCAAAGGCCTGTGGCGGCCGGGGTGGCTGGCTGCCGGGTGAGTTGCGCGCTATGAATCTATTGCCAACCTACCGTTGGTTTGACGGTACCAGCGAGGTCTATGTGTTGGGTCAGGTTCCGGCTGAAAATGCAGACGGTGAAAAGGCCTTCGGGGTGCCGAACGGCGACGTAGCGGCAGCCGATGCAAAGATCTATCCGATGAAGGAGCATCGCTCGGTTTCTGCGCAGCACGACGCCACGGGTCTGATGATTCCCCATTCCACCTATGCATTTTTCACCCAAAACAGTTTTGATGAGGCGGTGCGTGTCGGCATGGAACTGGAAGGTCTGGAAGGCAGCTATTCACTGGTGGATGTGCATACCTATCAGACCATCAATCATGGCGTCGAAGACGAGGATAACGCCTTGGCCTGTAACGAGTGTCATGAATCCACCAGCCGCATGGATCTGCAGGGTGAATTGGGTTATGGGCTGAAGGCGTCAGCTCGAGAAGTCTGCACCCAATGCCATGAGTATGAAAGGAGTGAAGGGTTCAGGAAAAACCACACCAAGCACGTAACGGACAAGGGCATCGATTGTTCCGCCTGTCATGGCTTTTCGAGACAGGAGCGTGGCCTTAACCCCGACTTGACTGCATTCCAAGAGGACTAAACAGACCAGGGGATCTCTACTCGGTTGGTAGAGATCCCCATACTGCATGTTGACACTGCAAGTATGAGGTAAATGATGAGCTCGATGAGTTTTGTCCTAACCGTGTTCTGTTATTTATATTTCCGAAAATATTTGCGATGAATTTTTGGTTGACCAATCCGCGTGTTCAGCTGTGATACCGCGATTCAATTGAGAAAGAGGAGGGATTCATATTCAACCCCTTGCCGGAATTGATCACAATCTAATCCCTCTGAGCCTCCCACAGTCAAACGTGTTCCTTTGATACGTCATCTAAACCAACAAAAAAGGGCAAGCCCGGAAGGATTGCCCTTTTCATTTAAAGCAGAGTCTTAGCGCCACGGATTATTAAAACAGCCATGGCATAGCTGAAGTTTAAACAGCTACGATATTCTCTGCTTGAGGACCTTTTTGGCCCTGAGTTACCGTAAATTCAACTTGCTGCCCTTCCGCCAGAGTTTTGAAGCCGGAACTGGCAATCGCACTAAAGTGAGCAAACACATCCGGACCGGACGGCTGTTCGATGAAACCGAAACCTTTAGCTTCGTTAAACCATTTGACGGTGCCTGTTACTGTATTAGACATAATATTATCCTGAAATTTAAAATTTGAGTGTGCCTTCAAGAGGCGTGAATAGCTGGAAATTAGACTGGAACTTAGAAACTACAGGACGAGGAATTACGAATAAAACAGCGAAATGAAGATTGTAAACAAAAGACTTACTCTCTAGCTGGGTCCGAATCTATAGGTCTCGAGAGATGAAGTCAACTGATATTAAATTATTTCGTGTCAATCAATCTAGGCTTAGGCTGGATCAATCGATACTGACCCCTTTGGTATTTTTCGTGTCAATCAATCGAGGCTTAGGCTGGATCAATCGATACTGACCCCTTTGGTATTATGCCTAACATGAGGGGAAATCCACACGTAGGAAAATCACCATTAATCCTTTTTTGTTCCTGGTTAAGTCTTCTACTTCTAGATAGGTCAAGTGTATTAGTAATATCCTGACCCTCATTGAATTATTTATCGAATGTTTTAGCTTACATAAAGTTTTTACTCTGACTCCAAATATTACCCCAAATATTCAAGGATAGAACCACCCAGCCACCAAGCGGCCCAAAGTACCAAAAGTTGGGTGATTAGGCTACCTGATACGACCAAGCGGTAGGACGGCTCGCTGGCACGCAGAGTTATCCAGAGCCTGACTATCGTGTTCGCGCTTAACGCGGCAGCCAGAGGCAGGGCTCCCTCGATTGCGGGCATCTGTCCGGCAGCCACGAGCGAGGCGAGCGCGACGGCTGCCGAATTAGTGCTTACCAGGCCGGCAAGCGCCACGGCAGGAAGTACTGCGCCACTGCCGAATCGTTCACTGAGAATCGCCGAAACGAGCATTACTGACGCTACGATCAGCATAAACTTGATGGCACCTTTAACTCCATGATGTAAGCCACCGGCTTTGCCGGTGCGATCCCAAAAGGCTCTGCCGTTCCAGGGTAAAGGAATGAGGTAGATTCTCCTCTGAACCCGCCAAGGTAAAGAGGAGAATCCAAATGAGAGAATGGCAAAGCCAAACTCACGTAAGGTGGTATTGCAGATACCACATAGTGATCGTACCGAAGTATCGCAAGAAGGCAATATACGGGGTATTGAGAAAGAAGATAGGAGGGGTGCTGAAAGACCTATGTGGTCAATTTGGTGTGGAGTTGGTGGAAGGGCATGCGATGTCCGACCATATCCACCTGTGTTTGAGTATTCCGCCGAAACTCAGTGTGGCGTACACGATAGGGCGTTTAAAAGGGAAGTCGGCGGTGAGGATCCACCGGGATTTTGTCAAAGGACGCGGGAATGCCAAGGGGTTTCATTTTTGGTCGACGGGGTACTGTGTAAGCACAGTCGGACTGGATGAAGCCAAGGTAAGGCAGTATATCCGGCATCAGGAAGAGACGGAGCGTCGACAAGAAGAGTTAGATTTAGACGACTAACGTAACGAGAAATTACTGAGGCGGGTTCATGCGGCCCCTGTGGGGCCTTCACCGCTAATCGCCCCCCTTGGGGGGGCTACTTCATACCCCCGCTATGGGGTGGTACATGTGAAAAGACTTGAGACGGCAATTCCAGTACCGCAGGTTTTGTTTTACCGTGCAGTGAGAGAAAGAAAGTCGCCGCGCCATATAGTGCCGCCGCTATCCCTGCCCCGAGAAAAACCGGCATACCAGCGGCAAACATTGCGGGGCTCAACGCGTACAGGATGATTCCGATCTGAATCAGGGACGACACTGAAGAAAGCGCTGCCCCTGCAGAAGCGCTACGCACGTCGTCTGGGTTGCCCTCCGCCCGCCGACCCAACGCGGCGATCGTAGCCGTGCTCGATACGAATCCTGACAGGAAGCCACTGAGTGGCAAACCCAGGCGGGCACCGACGACCCGCGTTGCGATGTGCCCTGCGGCACCGATCGACATAATGAGTACCACGATGATGAATAGATTGCGTGGATTCAGCGCACCACCCGGGCCAAGATCGAAGTTTGGTAAAACCGGCAATATTACCAAAACCGAAACGCCAAGAATCAGTCCATCGCGCAATTCGGCCGCCGTCAGCACTGTGCGGCTGAAACTGTGCAATACTTCGCGAGCGGCCAGTAGCGATGCTATAAGCACAGCAACACCTGCTGCCAACGTAGTCGTTTCTAGGGCGAGCGCACCCAAGAGCACGACAGCGAATAGTGCAAGACTTGTGGTAAGCCCAGAGGTCTGGTCGCCTCGCACCACGATCCAGGCAACGCGGACGACCCCTACGACTACCAAGGTAACTGCCAAGAGAGGCACGCCGCCCGCCATCATGCTGAGTGCACCGACAAGAGATGCCAGGGTGAAGGTTCGCACACCTGCAGGGGCTTCCTTTCCAGACCTATGTGCTTGCTGCTCGCGCTCGATACCAATCAGAAGGCCGATCCCAAGGGCCTCGGCCAACGCGAAGAAATATTCTGTATCTGATTCCATCAGGTCATTTCCCACTTGTAATAGTTGGTTGGAATATTTCGCCTAACTAGTGCCCGTCCATAAACGACGTATTTTCAATGGATCGATAATTTAGCCGCACTGTAAATTTTCTGTGTCAGCGTGACAATCATCCTTATGACCAAGGCAACAGCTATCCCACACAGAATAATCGTTTAGTTCCCTGTTCGTTTGCATGTCAATGCTAAGGGCCTCCGTTTACGACGCTATTTCCGCAGTCGTGTTTACGTGGATATCAAGCGCCCAAACAAGAGGATTACGGTGACACCTTACCATTTACACCAATTTCATCTGACTAGAATTTTCACCCTTTCTCTTCGGTCGACCCCTCTTAGCGGGGCGAATCGGTCGCCCCAGCTTTCTTTCGAGTTTCACCAGCGCGCGCTCTTCCATCAATGGTCTTCCGATAGATTGTCCCTTTTCTAAGGCTAATTCCAATTCCTGCTCTGGTGCGGCCGCCAAAAATTCGGATACATTATCAACACGGTCAAGTAGCGGCCGTACTGAAACCAGGCCATCGTCTTTCCCACTCATGTGTGCTTTCGTACTCGACCATGCCCAGTCCGATGCTTGGGCGACCATTTTCGCCTTTACCGGATTCATCGCCACGTAGCGGAAAGCTGCCAGCAGATGCAATTCATCCATAGCCACACTGCCAAAGCGTCCCTGAAATAGATGGCCCGTTACTCGAAGTCGTGCATTGATGTAGCTACTGTACCGTCGATGCGCCTCACCTATCGCGCGTGACAAACCAGTGTCGTCTGCTGGAACCAGAATCAAGTGAACATGATTGGGCATTAAACAATACGACCAGACCTCTACGCCATTTTGACGGCAAGATTTAGCCAACCAATCTTTATAAAGACCGAAATCATCATCAACCCAAAATACCCGTTGACGACGATTTCCTCTCTGCGTCACATGGTGCGCCACCCCAGGTATGATGATTCTTGGTAATCTTGACATTGCATCATCATAGCTAAAATAGTGTAAATGGTAAGGTGTCACCGTAATTCCTAATTCCTGTCACCGTAATTCCCGAGAGATGAAGTCAACTGATATTAAATTATTTCGTGTCAATCAATCGAGGCTTAGGCTGGATCAATCGATACTGACCCCTTTGGTATTCCTCCATCGATCGAACTGAACCAACGCTCGCGAGATGACAGACGTAATCATACCTCAAGGACCTGCTGTCGATAGCGTTATGGCAACCTTGCATATAATAGTGGTCTGTCACCTATTGTCCAAAAATGGTCGCTCAAGCGCCGGACTGGTCGTGGTCGAGTACGAAAAGCACACCTGAGTGGAAAAGACGATGGTCTGGGTCAGTACGACCACTACTACTTGATCGTATTGATTATGTCTCCGAGTTTTTGGCGGCCACACCAGAGCAGGAGTTGGAATTTGCCTTGGAAAAGGGACAATCTATCGGACGGCCATTGATGGAAGAGAGCGCGCTGGTGGACCTCGAAAAAAAGCTGGGGCGACCGATTCGCCCCGCTAAGCGTGGTCGATCCAAAAGGAAGGGTGAAAATTCAAGTCAGTTGAAATTGGTGTAAATGGTAAGGTGTCACCGTAATCTCTAAATCTATGCCTATTGACAGGGTGGAGGCTCATATGTGTTAGAGCATTAACCTTTTTTCTTCAGTGCAATAAATGCAGCTGAGACTGTGGCAAGTGCTGCAATAATTGCACTCCATATTGCAGTCGGTATACCTAAGGCCTCCATCACCGCTGCCAGTTCCAATCTGTACTGTCGATCCACCATCTACGTTTCCACCAACAGAGATCACATTTGTTGTATTGTTGACAATGCTTGCGGTCAAATTCAGCCACAACACCAATAAGTAAGGTAGTTATTGGAACCAAAATGATAAATAGAACCTTAGGGTTCTGGAAAATGTTGGATTTACAATCCCTCTTTTTTGTTGCCATTGTTGTACTAGATAATAACCAACTCCAAGCACTGCAACTGAAATGACAAATGACAACGGAAAGTTTGTAATTAAATCTGAAAGGACATTCAAGAATAGCGTTATTACGTTCTTGAATATCCATATCGCTATGTCAGCCACTACTAAAGCAAGCCATACAAGAACATCCCAAATAAACCCAAGGACTGCTGCAACAATATCAAATATTGCGCTAAATAGTGATTTTATTAAGTCCCACATGATTGGTTCTC
>CAWBPR010000014.1:0-8303 GCA_963790775.1 uncultured Gammaproteobacteria bacterium
ACGATTTTGATTTCGACATCAGATAGACCGCCAGGCTGCTGAGTTCCAACCAGAGGGATGAGATTAAAGGCAATCTGCTTGCTGAAAATCAGCGGACTAAGGCGTTTGCCATTCAATAACTGGGCAGTCTGGCGTGCCATCTCTTCGACCCCGGATCGCCCCATCTCGGAGATTGCGTGACAACTGACCACAGAGACCCGTTTGATATCAGCACAGCCAAGAATAGGCTTTAGCAGAGTCGCCAACTGTGTTGTCGCAGCGTCAGGCAATGCGATGATCCCACCCTCCGCGACTGCTGCAATCACTTCCGGATTGACTGCGGCCACCACAGGAGGAAGCGCATACTCCGCCAACAGCTTCGCACTGAGGTCGAGGATAATACCGCCCGCATCCTGGGCCCGCTCCAGCCAGTCCTTGCCGACAGACTGCTCACCAGTGAAGATCACCACTTGCCCGCGGCTGAATTCAAACTGGGTCAAATCACCGACGATAAGCTCCCGCCTGCCGAACTCAAGCGTCTGACCCGCTGCATCATCTCCCCCCAGCAGCTCCACCTGACTGCTGAGCCAGGGGTGTTCCGCAAGCATCTCCAGCAATGCCTCACCGACCAGCCCAGCGGCGCCAATGATGACAATCTCTACTTCAGCCTTCATCGCGTCTCAATGGGCAGCATATACCCTGTAATTCGAAATAAACCCCGCAACACACGGGCGGTCGTATTCGATTGAGGAAGTTGAATAACAGTCTCTTTGTCAGCTGGCCAGCAGAATCCGCAACATCCGCCGCAGGGGTTCCGCGGCGCCCCACAGCAGCTGATCCCCGACGGTAAATGCGTTGAGATATTCGCCTCCCAGATTCATTTTCCGCAGACGTCCTACCGGCACTGACAAAGATCCAGTCACCTTGGTGGGGGTGAGTTCCTGGATCGTGATATCCCGTTCATTGGGGATCACCTTGACCCAGTCATTGGCGGAACCCAGGATTGCTTCGATCTCATCCAGCGGCACATCCTGGCGCAGCTTGACGGTCAAAGCCTGGCTGTGACAACGCATGGCGCCGATCCGCACACAGGTGCCATCGATAGGCACAGGTCGATCCGTGCGACCCAGGATCTTGTTGGTTTCGGCAAAGCCTTTCCACTCTTCCTTGCTCTGACCATTTTCCAGCGCCACGTCAATCCAGGGTATCAGACTGCCCGCCAGGGGCACGCCAAAGTTCTCTGTAGGGAAGGCGTCAGCGCGCATGGTCTCGGCCACGGTCCGGTCGATCTCAAGGATGGCGGAGTTCACATCCGTCAGTTTATCCGCCACGGACGCCTGCAGCACCCCCATCTGACTGATCAGCTCCCGCATATTGCGCGCGCCGGCGCCCGACGCGGCCTGATAGGTCATTGCCGTGACCCACTCAACCATATCCTCGCGGAACAGTCCTCCCATGGCCATCAGCATCAGACTGACGGTGCAATTGCCGCCGATAAAGTCCTTCACACCACTCGCAAGACCATCACGGATGACATTGTCGTTGACAGGATCCAGCACGATTATCGTGTGATCCTTCATGCGCAGACTGGAGGCGGCATCGATCCAGTAACCCTGCCAACCGGCTTCACGCAACTTGGGATAGATCTCGTTGCTGTAAGCGCCACCCTGGCAGGTGAGGATCACATCCATCTGTCTGAGCTCGTCGATATCCATGGCGTCTTGCAGGGCAGGTATCTCGCGACCGATATCGGGGCCCGCCTGCCCAATCTGAGAGGTGGTGAAGAACACCGGCTCCGCAATCTCAGCAAAATCATTCTCTGCGCGCATGCGGTCCATCAATACGGAACCGACCATGCCACGCCAACCCACAATACCGACTCGTCTCATAGTCCTAATCTCTGTGTTGAATGCCGTAGGGAACCTTTAAATAGTAGAGTTTCCTACTAGTATAAGGATGGCTTTTATGCTGCGCTGCCTTGAAGTGCCGCCACCACTGCATCACCCATCTTCTCGCAACCTACCTCAGTCATCCCATCCGACATAATATCCGGGGTCCGCAGTCCTTCGTCCAGCACTTTATTGACCGCCTGTTCGATACGCACCGCCATAGCCGACTCTTCCAGGCTATAACGCAGCAGCATGGCCACAGAGAGAATGGTCGCCAACGGGTTCGCGACGCCCTTACCGGCAATATCCGGGGCGGAACCGTGGATCGGTTCGTACATGCCCTTGCCGTTCGCATCCAGGGAGGCGGAAGGCAGCATGCCGATGGAACCGGTGAGCATCGCGGCACAGTCGGACAGAATATCGCCGAACATATTGGTGGTGACCATCACGTCGAACTGTTTGGGCCGCCTCACCAGTTGCATGGCGGCGTTGTCGACATACATATGGCTGAGCTCGACCTCCGGGTAGTCTTTGCCGACCCGGCTTGCCACCTCACGCCACAGCTCGGTGCATTCCAGCACGTTGGCCTTATCCACCGAGCAGACCCGCTTGCCCCGCTTCATGGCGATGTCGAAAGCGACCCGGCAGATGCGATCGATCTCCGACTCGGTATACACCAGAGTATTGATGCCCTGGCGCTCTCCGCTCTCCAGTTGGGTTACACCCCGGGGCTGGCCAAAATAGATGCCGCCGGTCAGTTCGCGGACGATCATGAGATCCAGACCCGACACCACCTCGGGCTTCAGGGTGGAAGCACCCGCCAGCTGCGGATAGAGGATCGCGGGACGCAGATTGGCAAACAGGTTCAGACCGGCGCGCAATCCCAACAGTCCCTTCTCGGGACGGATGGAGATATCCAGCGACTCCCATTTCGGGCCGCCCACTGCACCCAGCAGCACCGCGTCCACCTCCTTCGCCAGATCCAGGGTGGCCTCCGGCAGCGGACCACCCGTGGCGTCGATGGCCGCGCCCCCCACCAGGGCTTCATCCAGATCAACGTCCAGGCCAAAATCGTCCCGCAACAGCGCCAGCACCTTGACCGCCTCATGGATGATCTCAGGACCAATGCCATCCCCCGGCAACACTAAAATCTTTTTACTCATGTCATATTTCCATACTGCTAATCAGCATTAGATTACTGTTGCAATATACTGTATTAAATAATATTAATTACAACGCTTAATTGCTTTTCTCAACTCTCAAATAACCAGGGCGCAGCTTGACGGTGACGCTCTTCGAAGCGCTTGATCTCATCCACATGCTGCAGAGTCAGACCGATATCGTCCAGGCCATTCAGCAGACAGTGCTTACGGAAGGCATCCACCTCGAAACCCATCTTACGGCCATCCGGTAACTGCAACTCCTGGGCAGGCAGATCGACGTGCATCTTCAGCGCCTCTGCTCCACCTGAAACCGCAAACAGTTCATCCACGATTTTTTCTTCTAATACAATGGGTAATATTCCATTCTTAAAACAGTTATTGAAGAAAATATCTGCGAAGCTCGGGGCGATGATCACCTTGAATCCGAAGTCCTCCAGCGCCCAGGGGGCGTGCTCCCGGGAAGAGCCGCAGCCAAAATTCATCCGCGTCAGGAGGATGGATGATTGTTGATAGCGTGGGTCATTCAGCACAAAGTCCGGATTGAGTGGGCGTTGGCTGTTATCCATACCCGGTTCGCCGATATCCAGATAGCGCCACTCGTCGAACAGATTCGGTCCGAAACCGGAACGCTTGATCGACTTCAGAAACTGCTTGGGAATGATGGCATCGGTATCCACGTTGGAACGATCCAACGGACAGACAATGCCGGTAAAATTTTTGAATGGGGTCATAATCTCTGTCTCCCGGCTAGCCTTGAATCTCTCTTACATCGACAAAATGACCGGCAATGGCCGCCGCAGCCGCCATTGCCGGGCTCACCAGATGACTGCGTCCCCCCTGCCCCTGACGGCCCTCGAAGTTGCGGTTAGAGGTGGAGGCGCAGCGCTCACCCGAGGCCAGACGGTCGGCATTCATTGCCAGGCACATGGAGCAACCCGGCTCCCGCCATTCAAAGCCGGCCTCGGTGAAGATCCGGTGCAACCCCTCCGCTTCCGCCTGCTGTTTGACCAGGCCCGAGCCGGGCACCACCAGCGCCAGTTTGATACTGTCCGCCACCCGCTTGCCCTTGGCGACCGCTGCCGCCGCCCGCAGGTCCTCGATGCGGGAATTGGTGCAGGAACCGATGAAGACCTTGTCTACCGAGACCTGGGTGATCGGCGTTCCGGCCGTAAGGCCCATATACTCCAGTGCGCGGCGCATGCCCTCCGCCTTGGTCGTATTCTCGACCTGGTCCGGGTCAGGCACTGTTCCGTCCACTGCGATCACCATCTCCGGCGAGGTACCCCAGGTGACCTGGGGTTTAATTGTGGCGGCGTCCAGACTTACCACGGCATCGAACTCGGCGCCATCGTCACTGTGCAGCGTCTCCCAATAGCTGACCGCTTTATCCCAGTCGTCGCCTTTCGGCGCAAACGGGCGTCCCTTAACATATTCGATGGTTTTCTCATCCACCGCGACGAAGCCCGCCCTGGCGCCCGCTTCAATCGCCATGTTGCAAACCGTGAGGCGGCCTTCGATGGAGAGATCACGAATCGCCTCGCCGCTGAATTCGATGGCGTAACCGGTGCCGCCGGCGGTGCCGATCTGGCCGATGATCGCCAGCACGATGTCTTTTGCGGTAATGCCCGGTCCAACCTTGCCCTCCACGATCAACAGCATCGATTTGGATTTTTTCTGGATCAGACACTGGGTGGCCATCACATGCTCCACCTCGGAGGTGCCGATGCCGAAGGCCAGCGCACCCATTGCTCCATGCGTGGAGGTGTGGGAATCGCCACACACTACCGTCATGCCCGGCAGGGTCGCTCCCTGCTCCGGTCCGACCACATGCACTATGCCCTGGCGGATATCGCTCATGCCAAACTCGGTGAGGCCAAACTCATGGCAGTTGCTGTCCAGGGTCTCTACCTGGATGCGGGCGATCGGGTCCGTTATATCCTGAATACCATTGGGTCGGCTGGTGGTCGGCACATTGTGGTCCGGCGTCGCCAGATTGGCGCTGACCCGCCAGGGCTTTCTGCCCGCCAGGCGCAGACCTTCAAAGGCCTGGGGCGAGGTCACCTCGTGCACCAGTTGACGGTCGATATAGAGCAGTGCGGTGCCGTCATCATCGTAACGCACCACATGGGAATCCCAGAGTTTGTCGTAAAGTGTCTTGACGCTCATTTTGAATGTCCTGATTGGCTCGCATCCAGCAAAGCCCAGCTCGGTGCCGGGCGTGTATCTGGCTTATCTATAGATGGATAGAATTTTGGTAGTCAAACCATAGGGGAGCATGCTACATAATACAAATTCATATTTTTCATGGTTTACATTCCAAAAGAGAATACAAATGGAACTGACCAGTCTGCGCGCCTTTGTCCAGGTTGCCCGGGACCGATCTTTCTCGCTGGCGGCCGAGGCGCTGTTCATCACCCAGCCCGCCGTAAGCAAACGGATTGCCAGCCTCGAGGCCGATCTTGGGGCGCGTCTCTTCGACCGGGTGGGGCGTCAGATCGCCCTTACGGAGGCCGGCAGGCATCTCCTGCCCCGTGCCGAGCAGATCCTGGATGGGGTGACGGACATTCAGCGCGAGCTGTCGAATCTTTCCGGCAGGATCAGCGGCCCCCTCGCCATGGGCACCAGCCACCATATCGGACTGCATCGCCTGCCGCCGATCCTGCGTCGTTACACCGACCGCTATCCGGAAGTCGATCTCGACATTCGTTTTATGAGTTCCGAGAAAGTATCCCAGGGGGTCGAACAGGGGGAATTAGAATTGGGCGTAATTACACTGCCCCTGCAGCCATCGATACATCTGCAGCTTCAGCCCGTCTGGCGGGACCCGCTGCTCTTCATGGTGGCGGAGGATCACCCCTTGGCCAATCTGAGCGAGATCCGGCCTGAGGATCTGGTGAAATATCCTGCCGTCCTGCCCACCAAGGCGACCTATACCCGCAGCCTATTGGAACAGGCCTTCTCGCAAGTCGATAACGCGATCTGCTGCGGACTTTCCACCGACTACCTGGAAACCCTGAAGATGATGACATCCATTGGCCTGGGATGGAGCCTGCTGCCTGAAATCATGTTGAGTCCGGGCCTGGTGGCGCTACCAGTTACCGGCATCCAGCTGGAGCGATCCCTGGGGATCATCACTCACCGACAAAGGACCCCGTCAAATGCCGCACAGACGATGATGCAGCAACTGGTGAAATATGCCGACGAAAGAGAGACAGGTTGAATCAACAAGATTTAGCAGCAGTGGGCCGAGCCAGCGAAAACCAACAGGTACAAACTTTATATATGTCAATAGGTTGAATATAACCCTGAGCGTTCAACCGCTGGTTTTAAAGCCTATTTACTGAACACAACCCCTACCCGTCGCCATCATCGTTCGTATACACCCGTCAGTTCAGAATACCAGCTGACTGCGCAACTGGAAGATATCCGGATCGTCGCTCACACCTGCGCGCTCACTATCCATGCGAATATAATTGGCCATGAAGCGGATACGCGGATTGATGTACCAGTTCAATCCAAGTGTGGTGCTGTTCGCCACGCCCCCCAATATATCCCCATCGTTGAGGTCAAGCATGCTATACCGCAAAGCCAGCTCCCAGGCGCCCCAATCGCCCCGAGGAATTATAGGATCGAAAGCGCCATCAGACGCGCTGTAAGGACGGGACTTGCCGGTCAACAGCCAGCTCCCGAAAAGGTACCAGCCGCTGAAGTCCAATCCCGGGTTTGTGCCGTCCCGTTCCACATGGGCCTGGATATACTCCCCCTGGAGCGAGAACGGACCTTCCACCAGGGCGGCTTCGAGCCCCAGGGTGCGGGTCTGATAGACCGCCTCGATTTTGCCGGTATTGACCAGGAAAACCGACGTGAGATGGGACTCGGGCCCGGCACGGTAGCGCACCTCGCCGTCGGAATCCGCTTCCCGGAATTCCACCGCCGCTCCCAGATGCAGACTGCGCCTGTCTTCTCGGAACAAGGCCAAGGTGCCTCGGCCCGCCAGTCCCCAGCCCTCGTTACCCTCGTCGGCGGGAACCTCCCCCACCGCATCGGCAAACAGACCGGCACTCAGGCTCCAGGATTTTCCGTGTTCGTCGATCCCTAATCCCAAAGCACGCCCGGGGGAAAATGTGTCGACCGGCAAGGCCCTCTCCATGAAGGTGATGTGTTTGCTGCTGGTTTGTTCCTCAAGGGAGAATGGCTCCTTGAATTGACCCAGGGTGAGACTATCCAGGTGCCGGAATCCACGGTAGCGAAGGTACACGTCCTTGACGCTCAGGTCATCCTCGGCAAAATCGTATTGCGCCTTGAACTTCCGATCCTCGGCCAGCGAACCTTTGAGGGAAATCCGCGCGGCACGCAACTCCGTGCCGCTCCCCATGGGCTCGCGATCATCCTGATAGCTCACGGCATCAAGGAACACCCGCCCCCCTAGCTGTAGCGCGTATCCGCGCTCTCGGTCTTTCCAGGCCAGCCCCCGGTCTTTCCGAATTCGGCCTTCACGCCAGGTTTGTGCTCAACAGCAGGGGCCGTCCCCGCCGGTTCCGCAGCGGCGTCATCCGCCGCGACCAGCGGCGGCTGCGCCCCGCCATGTCCGCTTCCCTGGATGGCCTCATCGCGCAGGCGCTGGTATTGGGCTTCTGTGATAGTACCGTTGTCCCGCAATACCTGTAGCAACCCCAGCAGTTCCGAAGCTTGTGCGCCGGCCGTCATCGTCCCCACCACTGCGCTGGCCAATGCCAATCCCAGGTATCGGGCTTTCATTTTCGTTTGTATAGATCCTCCTGTGATCCTCCCATACGCGGGAATCCTCTTTTATCAACTCAGGCGTAGCCGAGCCAACAGCTGCACAGTGCCTTTCTTGGCGTTGAATTTATCAATCTTCAGGTGCGCGACCGGCAACTCATGCAAGGCCTGCACCCGTTCCACCAACTTGGCATGGTCTTTCAGATCGAGAGCGGAGACCTCGTCGAGAGTCACGTCTACCTGCAGGGTGGGCTTCAGCAGCCAATTGGAATCCAACACCCAGGGGCCGACGAGAATGACCAGATTACACAGTGCGAGCAGCAGGTAATCATGAATCGACATGCCGTTGACTAGCCCCAGAGTGATGGCGCCGAGAATATAGCCCACCTCTACTCTTGGCAATGCTGACACTGCGCAGGGTAATGATGGAGAGTAAGGCGAACAGGGCGAAGCCGGCGGCCAGATTGAATTCCGTCAACGTCATGGTGAGCACAAGGGTGAACAGGAACAGGTTGAGCAAGCCCATGGTGAT
>CAWBPR010000015.1:0-154921 GCA_963790775.1 uncultured Gammaproteobacteria bacterium
GTGTTTCCCAATTCATGATGGCCGCCGTCCAGCGCGCCTGAAAGGTTTTCAGACTCGACTGGAGGTCACTGCATTGTCTGGATCGATTTCGGCCAGACGCGCAGATAGTACCGTGGCCGCCTGAGGATGTTTCCAGGATCCAGATGCACATCGGGATTTCCTTGGGCATGGATGTCACCTTCGCTGCGATCAACCTTTCGGCACATCCAACAGTGCGACCTGGTCAGCCGCCATCGATGACCGGGCTTTCCCGGGAATACCTTGGGGTTGCTTGCACGCCGCAACAGCAGCGGCAACCACCCTGCCTCCAAATCGGCACCACTGCAAATGAGCATGTCCGCTTTGCGCAGCTTGGCTATCAGCGAAGGCCTGGCCTGGATATGATGTGGGTCCTGCCCTGCCGTCGTCGCCGAGAATGCCGTGATCCGCCCACCGCCGATCTCCTCGGCAAGCGCCTTCCATTCCGGCTCACAGCTAAACACAGTGACCTCTGCGACAGCCGATTCCATGCAAAGGAGCATCAGGAGCAGCAGCCAATAGTGTGGTTTCGTCATGGCCGCCCCTCAGTACTTGTGAGCGCCATGGGCGCCCAGCGTCATGATGTACTGAAGCAGGAACTGATCGTCTGCATCACCCGACCGCGAGTGATCCCTTGCATACTGCACCCGCAAGCGACTGAATTCGCTGTGTGAATAATCCGCCATCAGCGTCCAACGCCAGGGGTCATAACCGCCCAGCAGACTGGATTCATCAAGGATGTCGTCGTCTGCCTCGCCCGAGGTGTTGCTGACTACCCGAAGATTGTTATCACTCCAGAGCTTGTCGTAACGAAGGCCAGCACGCCAGCGGGGCATGAATTGATAGATGCCCTGCGCATAGACACCCTGCTGGGTTCCGTCATATGGAAGTATGGCTTCGCCTATATCATCCGCGAAGGTCACCATTCCATCCTCGTCCCGGTGGAAGTACTCGGTCTGGAAAACGAAGTTCCGAGTACGCGCATCGCCGTTTGGCGCCCATTTCCAAACGAAGTCCAGCGCCGTCAGATTACTGTCCCCGGCAAAGCTGAAGATTTCATCTGCGTGCCCGGTATGCGCATGTCCGGCCTGACGGTCATTCGGTTCTGCACGCATAAGCGAAAGGCCAACCCGGAAACTGTTACTCGCGCCGACATCGGCCCCAAGGCGGGCAAAGTAATTTTGTGCGCCACCTAGAAACTTGCTGCCATCACCGCCGGCGGGGAAACGCTCTCCACGCAACGCCTCCACGCCAAACTCCATGAAGGTATCGGTCGGGGCGAGCCAGGTCAGGCGCAGGCCATCATCACGGTATTGCTGCCCGAGGAACGCCTGGCTGGTCAGCGGTGCATCGGCGAAGTCCCAGGCGTGAGTGTGCTTGGTGTTGGTATAGCCGGTTTCCGCAAAGAACCGACCTATACGGAGACCGAATCCCGCTGGCAGGTTCAAAGCGTCAACGAAGGCCTCTTCGAGATCGACCTCCGTACTGCCCTCCTCCTCATGTAGCCCGATCGTTGTCTGGGCGAAAAACCAGTCATCCACATTGGCCGATGCAGTCAGTTCTGTCTCGGTGAGACTCAGACCTTCAGGTTTGAGCCCGGCCTCCCCGCCGACCTGGAAGCCCGGTAAGGCCCAGTCGTCCGGGTCGAGTGAATAACTAGCGGCGCTTCCCTGGACCACAAGAGAGATAGCTGGGTTGAATGCACTGTCGCCCCGACCATCGAACTCCGGCTTCTTGGCTTCTACTGCAACCCGGGTGGCGGAATCTGCTTTGCTTTCGGCAACTGCGGCCTTCTCTTCCGCATCCTTTATACGTGCTTCCAGCGCGCCGATGCGGGCTTCATATTCGTGTTTCATTTGTTGAAGCATCTGTTTCAGCTCAGCAACATCGTTACTATTGGATGGATACGCCGAAATGGGAATAGCAAGCGCAGCGGTTATCCCTGCGCAAAGGAAATAGTTCTTCATGGATGTACCTCCAACGACAACAAACGGCCCGGTGAACAGTCACCGGAGATCAATAACAATCAGACGTTTGTTTTTCGTAGAGGCGGTGCGCGGGGCCGGTAAGAAAGGGGGCAGGTGGTAGCGGCAATGGCAACCGAGGCAGGCAACGCCGCCTTGTCATCCGATTTCACACAGACGTCATGTACTGTGCTGGCAACCGCATGTTCAAGCGCTCCCCCAGCGAGGCAAATCTCGCATGTTTCGTTGTCAGTATCGGAAAGATGATCAATGGAATGCAGCTGAAGAAACAACTGCGATATCAGGATGAGCAGCGCGCACAATAACCGGTTTAAAGGGGACAATGTCTCCTTCACCTGGAAAGCTTGTTTTCAGTTTTAATTCAGCTGCCTATCTCATACTGCACCCACGGTCGCTCCTTCGACCACCAGACAACACCGCTCTATGGGAGATTTAATCATGAAGACTTCACATACTATTTTCGCTATCGCACTGACTGCTGCCACCCTGGGCTGTAGCGCAATTGCCGCATCCTCTGCCGCTGACAGGGCAAGCGTTAGAGCCGACTGGCTGGCAATCCCCGCCATCTATGAAAAAGTGAACGCCGCCGGTTACAAGGACATCCATGAGATCGAGCGAGAGCGTCGTGGCTATGACGTCGAAGCTTATGACAGCAACGGTGACCGGGTCGAACTTTTTGTCGATCCGATCAACGGCGAAGTGCTCGATGTTCGCGTCACGAAGGACAAGTCCGACAAGTATCGTGACCAGCGTTCCTCGAACAAGCGTGATCGTGACAACGACCGCTACAGCAACAATGCCAAACGCTAAGTACTGAGGAGTCACCCCGCCCCGTAACGCGTAGGGCGGCAAGCTCCCGCTCTGACTCCCCATTATCCATGCGAATAGGCTCATCATGAAGACTATCCTTGCCGGTTTTGTTGCCATCGTTGCCCTTGCCTGGGGCGTCGAGATGCTCTCACCCGATCACACGGCGGCAGGCTCCCTGCCGTGGACCATCTACCTTGAGAGTCTCTTCCTGACCGGCCTGCTTTCCATCGCCCTGATGTCGCTGGCGATGATGCTCTCCACCCGCCCCGCCTGGCTGGAACAACCGCTCGGCGGCATGGACCGTATCTATCGTTTGCACAAATGGAGCGGCATCCTAGCCGTCGTCTTTGCCGCCTCACACTGGCTGCTGGAGATGTCGGACGATCTGTTCAAGGCGCTGGCCGGCCGCGGCGGCCGTATCAAGGAAGATGAGCTTTCGGCCTTCGCCGAACCGCTGCGCGACCTGGGCGAAGCGCTGGGCGAATGGGCCTTCTATGTGCTGCTGGCGCTGCTCGCGCTGACCCTGTGGAAGCAGTTCTCATACCGCCTGTGGCGGCCGTTGCACCGGGCGATGCCGGTGCTCTATCTGCTGCTGGTTTTCCATTCGGTGGTGCTCGCCCCGGCCGCTTACTGGAGTCAGCCCATCGGGCTGCTGCTCGCCGTGCTGTTCACCGCCGGCAGCATCGCCAGTGTGCAGTCGCTAACCGGTCGCATCGGCCGTAAGCGTCGCGCAAGCGGCTCTGTGGTCGCAGTGCGCAGTCCGAGCCACGATATCATCGAGGTGAGCTGTCGCCTTGACGGAAAATGGCACGGTCACCAGCCCGGTCAGTTTGCCTTCGTGACCTTCGACGCTGGCGAGGGCGCTCACCCCTTCACCATCGCCAGTGCCGACCTTGGCGACCATACTGTCACCTTCGCTATCAAGGCACTCGGTGACTATACCCGCACCCTGGCCCGTAAACTTGCCGAGGGTAGCCCGGTGGAGGTCGAAGGGCCTTACGGCCGCTTCGAACTATCCCGTACCAACAATCGTGCCCGCCAAATCTGGGTGGCAGGTGGCATCGGCATCACCCCGTTCATTGCCTGGCTCGAGTCTCTGCAGGTTGAGCAGGCCACCGAGGTCTCTGCCGACTTGCATTACAGTGTGCGTGACCGTGAGGCCGACCCGTTCGTTGAGCGCCTGCAAAGCCTGTGTGCGACTCTGCCCAAGGTGCAGTTGCATGTGTACGACAAGCACAGCGGCCCGCTAAATGCCGACACACTGGCAGCAGAGCTGAACGAGACAAGACGGGCGGAGGTGTGGTTCTGCGGTCCGCGCGGTTTTGCCGATGCCCTGCGTGATGGGCTGCAAGCTTTCGCTGGCCGAGTACGTTTTCATCAGGAGGCGTTCGAGATGCGCTAGGCATTCCGGCGTACTTAACCTCCGCAATAAATTCTGGTTCGCTGCTTCTAATCGAACCTTAACCATGGCTTAAATTCCGTATCAGCGTGTCTTCAGGTCGGGGGGCTTACGCTAAAACCGTGCTAATCAATAATCCGATTAATAAGCGAATAGAGATGAAACGCATAAACAAATTATTGATGGTAGTAACACTAGTATCACTTGTCATCAGCTTCATGTCTTTTGGAATTTCTGTCATAGGCGGTCTGATCGACAGTACAGTCCTGATACTGTTTTGGTATCTTGGCCTAGCTGGACTCTGGGCGATACTGATGACATCTGTTATTGCCATCGGAGTCTTCTTTTTCGATTCTATCGGCAAGCATTTTCAATCCAATTCCTACCGATTAAAGGGGCATGGACACCACTCCCCACATGGAGTGATTTAACTTTCGACAGTACTGGCAAGGTATGTTTTTGAGGTTAATCAAATGGCTCAACGGAAAAGAAACGGTGGTGTACGAGAAACAAAAGTGAGGGTGTGGGATATCCCTATCCGGCTGTTTCATTGGACCCTGGCGAGCTGCTTCGTAATAGCCTGGCTCACTCTCGATAATCGTTATCTGGAAGTACATGTTTTTGCCGGTTACCTGATGGGCGGACTGATTTTATTCCGTCTTCTGTGGGGTTTCATCGGCGGCCCTTATGCCCGTTTCCGTGACTTCGCCTTCAATTATTCTAAGGTACAGAATTACCTGAAAGATGTACTGAATAAACACCCGCCTCGCTTTCTCGGCCATAACCCGGCCGGTAGCTGGGCCATTTATCTACTGCTGGGTCTGGGCCTGTCAATCGTCATTACCGGTCTGCTTACCTTTGGCGGTGAAGAACGGCATGGCCCCCTTGCCGGATTACTGAACTTTCCGCAGGGACGTTTTGCTCATGAGCTTCATGAATGGCTGTCCTGGCTGATGCTGGGGGTGGTTATTATTCATGTGATGGGTGTCCTGGTAGAGGGCATGTTGCATCGAGAGAACCTGGTGGTTTCCATGCTAACCGGCTTCAAATCCTCCGCAGCCGGCGCGATGTCTACTCTTTCCCACTGGAAGGTCAGTGCCACCATGCTGGTTGCCATTATCACTGCCGGTTCGTTCTGGTTTCAGGGCCATCTAACAGAAACACCGGAGCAGCTCTACCAGCCGTTTCATGGTCCGGCACTACCCGATAACTCGCTTTGGCGTGAAGAGTGCGGCGCTTGCCATCTCGCCTTCCATCCCAGTCTATTACCTGCACGCTCCTGGAGAGTCATGATGCAGGAACAGGCATCTCATTTCGGAGAAGATCTTTCTCTGGAAAAGGATACTGTGAAAAAAATCGAAACCTTCCTGGTAGAAAATGCGGCCGAACAGGGATTGACCGAAGCGGCCTGGAAAATTAATCGCAGCATACCGCAGACAGAAATTTTGTTACGAATCACAGAGGCCCCTTACTGGATCAAAAAACACGAGGAGATATCTGATGCGGCATGGAAGCACCCAAAGGTCAATGGCAAGGTTGATTGTGCAGCCTGCCATATCGATGCCGCCGCAGGCACTTTTGAAGATGCCGCCATGCATCTACCGGATGATGTTAAAGCAACGGTAACAAGCGAGTAAGGATGATTATTTATACCATAGATAACCGTTTCTTTCAGTTTCAATTCAGCTCTCTTCAGTAATCTTAATAGATAAGGATCTGTTGAATAATCAATTCTCCTTAAACAAATAAATTCGAGGTTAACATGAAAAGAAAACTTATCGGCATTACTGCATTGTTGCTAGCGATACCATTCTATGCTCAGGCCGATGCAGTATCAGAGCTGGAGGCGGAGTATCAGGCTCAGGGTGGAACTAACTTCAGCGCCGCGGCAGGAGAGGCCCTGTGGAACAAAGAGTTTGTCGATGCCAAGAAAGGTGACACTCGAAGCTGCACCACGTGCCACACTGCCGACTTGAAGCAATCAGGCAAACATACACAAACAGGCAAGGCCATTGAGCCCATGGCACCTACAGTAAATCCGAAACGTCTTACTGAAGTGAAACAAATCAAGAAGTGGTTCGTTCGTAACTGCAAGTGGACTCTGGGGCGTGAATGTACTGTCCAAGAAAAAGGTGATTTTCTTGCCTATCTTAAGAACCTTTAAACAACCGAACTTTGGATTGAGAGGTGTAATATGAAATCTAAATCATCAGTAGCATCCATGGTATTGTTGTCAGCTGCCCTGCTTGGAATGAGCAGTGAAGCATTCAGTGCTGATAATAAACCAGGCTTCTTCAGCCGCATGTTCGATGGAGCAAAAGCACCGGGCGTGGCACCAGTTAAAAACCCGCAATATCTGGAGGAGTGTGGCAGCTGTCACTTTCCTTATCAGCCGGGCCTGCTACCAGCACGCTCATGGACAAAGGTAACGTCTGGGCTCGAGAATCATTTCGGAGAGAATGCAGAACTTCCACCTGAGGATGTCAAAAATATTACAGACTATCTGCTGAAGAATGCGGCCGACCATGCCAATTACAAGCGTTCGAAAAGGATCATGAGTTCCCTGCGTGCTGATGACGCTCCACTCCGAATTAGTGAAACGCCTTATTTTATCGAGAAGCATAATGAACTATCACACGCGATGGTGCAGGACAATCCCAAAGTCGGTTCGGTAAGTAGGTGTGGTGCTTGCCATACAAAGGCCGAAACGGGTTCTTTTAGTGAGTCAGAAATCCAGATTCCTGGCTTCGGTGCTTGGGAGGAGTAATATAAAAGATCACTGCTATAGGCAGATCACCGACCTATGACATAGGTGTTAAATAGATGTGGGAATACTGACCGGCAAAAATTGCATTGGAACAGTGGAAAATAGCCTTCCATCTGTTAGTACTACTAACCATGCTAAAAATATTTTAAAGATTCTACCGGGACCTGGTTCCTCCCTTAAATCAGAACCTTAACATCAGCTTTAACTCCATATATGCATGTCTTCAGGTTGTGGCGCGTAGATTGGAATACCGGGAACAGATTACTTAACTACAGGAGCACCGTTTGTTCAGTCGAAGCAAAATTCAGCCAATCGTGAACAAGATATGTACACTGTCACCCGAAACCTTGGATTACTGAATATGCTTCATCGTAATCATACCGCGCAACTGGAAGGCATCGTTGACCATCAGGATCTTCTCGATCCGGTTGGCCTGAAGCTTGGCGATCAGCGCCTCCTGCCCTTCGCCCTCCTTGACCGTGATCGGGCGAACCTTGGGGGTCATGATGGCAGAGACCGGCTCGTTCATGCGGGTCTCGAAGTGAAGCGTGCAACGTTTGTTCAAACACCCTGACGAATTGCCCCCATTCAGCCAGCACATTACTCCCGACGTTTCCCTCAACCACCTGCCGCTCAACCATCAAAAGGGCCTTCGGCATTTGCTGGGAAAGCATGCGCTGGCGACCCGCAACATTGATCTGTACCAAAAGCGCCTCGAGCTGAGCAGAGATCCTGAAATTCACCACCAACAGCGCAATGTCAAAAACAGCACCATTAGCAGGGGCACAAACAACGGCCGCTATTTACTTGACAATAAACCTATACACTGCAACGCGAACGATGGAGAAAATACTAAATCGAACGGTCCAAGTCATTTCAAGCTAAAGGCAATAGCCGAGCCAGCTCGGCGGATAGTTTGTTAACCTTATTAATAACGCGTTAAAAATTATACACTGACACTAGTCATTTAGTCGAAAACGACCAATCTGCTGCACTCATAAAGGCGTAAGCATAGGCAGGCCGAACCGCATCTTTTCGTAAACTGCAACCCACTAATCATGATCAAGCTCGAAAATGTCTCGCTCAGCTACCCGATGGAATCGAAGCCCTTGCAGGTGCTGAATGCGATCGGACTGACCATTGAAGAGGGCGAAACAGTAGCTGTCCTGGGGCCTTCCGGCAGCGGCAAGACTAGTCTGCTACTGCTTCTGTCCGGCCTGGAGCAGCCTGATACCGGGATCATTTCCCTGGATGGTCAAACACTTTCACAACTGAATCCGGATCAGCTGGCCGATCTACGGCGCGACCATCTGGGTATTATCTTTCAATCGTTCCACTTGGTGCCCAGCTTAACCGCCCTGGGTAATGTCGCCCTGCCCCTGGAAATAGCCGGCAAAGCCGGCGCCCGCCAAGTGGCGCAGCAGATGCTCGACAAAGTGGGGCTGGCCGAACGGCAACACCACTACCCCGGACAGCTGTCCGGCGGCGAACAGCAACGGGTGGCCATCGCACGTGCACTGGTGCATCGCCCGAAACTGGTGCTGGCTGACGAGCCCACCGGAAACCTGGACATCAAAACCGGCGAAAAGGTCTCCCGCTTGCTGTTTGAGCTCAACCAGCAAACCGGCTCGACGCTGGTAGTAGTCACCCACGACGAAGCCATGGCACGTCGATGCCAGCGGGTGGTCAAGCTTGCGGATGGTCAGTTGATCGAAACCGAATCAACGCGGGAGGCGGCTGATGCCCTTTCTGCTTAAGCTGGCCTGGCAGGATTTACGCGCCAGCGGTCGCTCACTGTGGGTGTTTTGCGCCTGTCTCGCCCTCGGCGTCACCCTTATCGCCGCGTCCGGGGGGCTCTATCAGCTGGTCAACCAGGGGTTATTGGCGGATACCCGCGCCCTGCTGGGCGGTGACCTGGAAGTGGATGCCAGCCAGCCACTGAGTTCGGAAACACTCTCCTGGATGACACAAAACGGCGAAGTGTCACTGGTCACCGAAGTGGATACCATGCTGGGGACGCCAGCCGGCCAGTTCGCCCGGGTAGAGTTGCAGAGTATGGATGCCCGCTACCCACTGTACGGTGAATTGCGGCTGCAGCCTGATCGGCCCTTGCAATCCCTACTGGCAAAACAGAACGGACGGTGGGGCGTGGCACTGGACCCAGTGCTGGCAGACCGGCTGAAGCTCTCAGTGGGCGATACGGTCATGATCGGCAACCTGGAAATGGCGGTACGCGCCAAGGTACTCGCCCAACCCGACCGCAGTCTCAATGCCAACTGGCGTGGAACACCAGTCCTGCTCTCAAACGATGCCCTTAAGGCCTCCGGGCTAATCCAGCCCGGCAGCCGCATTGAGTATGACTACCGGGTTAAAACCTCTCAACCTGCCGAGCAATGGCGCGAGCAATTTTATGCCCAGTTCCCGCAACTGCCCTGGGAAGTGCGCACCTTTGCCGACCGCAGTCAGCGCATTGCCGAGCGCCTGGCACAAATCGCCTCCGGGCTGATGATTATCGGCTTCAGCACTCTGTTCATCGGCGGCCTGGGGGTTTTCAACAGTATTCAGGCCTATTTGCAGAATAAGCTCAAGACGATCGCCACTTTGCGGGCACTGGGTCTGCGCAATAGTTCCCTGGCAACCGTCTATCTGCTGCAGGTGGCCATACTCAGTATAGGCTCAAGCCTGCTGGGCGCGGTGCTGGGTGCGCTGTTGGCGGTATCGGGTATTGCTAGCGTAGCAGCCGAAGTACCCCTGCAATCTTCGCTGGCTGCAATCGCCATCCCCCTGCTCAGCGCAATATTGTTTGGCGTACTCACCGCATTCTGCTTCGCCCTGCCCGTTATCGGGCGGGCGGTACATGTGTCTCCTGCTGCTCTGTTTCGCGGTGATGTGGGCATGCAGCAGCAACCACCAAGGCAATGGGGGCTGCTGAGCCTGGGTTGCGGTGGTCTGCTTGCGTTCCTGGTTTTGCTTAGCATGCCTGACATCAGATTTGGTCTGGGTTTTATGGCCACAGTGGCCGCGCTGTTACTGTTGCTGGATGTAATCGTCAAATTGATCCGCAAACTGGCCCGCATACTGGATGATCATCCGGTGCTGAACCAGCATTTTGCGTTGCGCCTCGCGCTGGCCAATCTGCACCGGCCCGGCTCAGCTTTACGCGCCTCACTACTGTCACTGGGATCTGCCCTCACCTTGCTGGTGGCCTGTACGCTTATTGTCAGCGCCTTGCTGCACACCCTCAGCACCACACTGCCAGAGGAGTCACCGGCCCTTGTGCTGTATGACGTTTTTACCGATCAACGGGAGGATGTCAGCAGTGCTATTCGTGCCGCTGACAGTTTTCAGCGACTTGACCTGGCGCCACTGGTGAGAGGGCGTATCGCAACCATCAATGACGTTCCGCTGAGCGAAAAAGCAGACTTGACCCCACAGCAGCGCCAGGAGGCGGCGCGGGATGAGCATAAATTCAGCTACTCGGCCAACAATATTGATGGCGTTAATGTGATTGACGGGCAGTGGTGGAATGAATCAAACCGGGGTGATAACGACTTGCCTCAAGTGGCCGTGGAGGACCATGAAGCGGAGCAGATCGGCCTGCAGGTTGGCGACAGGATCCGCTTTGCCATTGAAGGACGCCAGCTGGATGCCCAGGTGGCTGCCATCTACAGCCAGAAAGGGGTGCAAACCCGGTTCTGGTTCGAAGCGATTTTTTCCGATGGCGCACTGGACAGTTTTATACACCGCTACGTAGGTGCAGCCTACATGGACGCGGCTGATGCCATTAGCAGCCAGACCCGTGTTGCCGCCACAGCGCCCAATATCATCACCGTGCGCACTGCAGAAATGGTGGACACGGCGCAACAGATTTTGGGTAAGGCCAGCGGCGGCCTGGCGGTGGTCGCCGCAGTCAGCCTGCTGGCCAGTTTTCTGGTACTGGTCAGTGTGATGGCGGCAGGGCGCAGCCGCCAAGTTTATACCGCCACACTATTGCAGGCCATGGGCACACGCTTGAGTGTCATCCGACGCAGCCTGTATCTGGAATACCTGGTGCTGGCGATCATTACCACCCTGTTTGCAGTACTGCTGGGCAGCGCGATCGCCTACCCGCTGCTCAACCTGCGGATGAAGATTCCTGCCGAAGGTTTTTTCTGGCTGGGCTCGGTGGTCGCAGCAGTGATCAGTATCGGCGCACTCAGCTTGGGTGCCCAGTACTTGCTGCGCCGGTTGCAGCTCAAACCGGCCCTGTTATTACGGTCGGAATAATCTACAAAGGCGTATCTAAACCAACACCACGATGGGTTATCGTTACCTTCTTTGCATCGGACAGCCAGTCGGTACCATGAAATATTCTAACGTAAATGAGTACTGCCGGACCAAGAACGTTTGAGTTATTGACATAGATGGCATGTCCTCTCGTTGATCATGTGATTTACATGTTCGATGAGCGTGTTTACTTAATAAGAAACAATCATTTAAAACACGCCTACTCCCACTCGATTTTAAACGAGCCATTTTTATTTTTTGTATTCAATGGCTTATTTTCCTGCAAATTGGTAATACCATGAAAAATACCATGTTCAGAAAATCCTTCAAAATGCTCGAGAAAATTGCCGATTGAACGCCACCATACAGCACTCTAGACTACCTTCAGGGCTTTGACTTCCAGGTGTATGCCCTCCTGCTTCTGCAGATAATGGATCACCGCAAATAGGTTGCTCACCTGGAGGTTCCCTTTCGGACCGAACATGCGCATGAGACTCTTGCACGACTTGTCGAAAACCCGGGAGAGTTCCTTGAAGCCGATCGTTGCGTTGATACAGTCACACAGCACCGCCTTGCCAGTATCAACATCACCGGCGATCAGGCATTCGCCCCCTTCTTGCAGCAGAGCCTTGCGAAACGCCGGATCCCGTTGGGCGCGTGCGTGAATGGTGTCCTTAAAATCTTTCGTCAAAGCCATCATGTCACCCCTTGCCTTTTCCGGCGCTTATAGTCGCGCCAGGGCCCTTTTGCGGCGGCGATACAGCGGAGGTCAGCCTGGAGCAGGCGGAAGCTCTTGTCTCCGGGACTGCCGATGTAACAACCATGGTGGCAGCCACCAAAGAAGCGGGTTACAGCGCCGAAGTAGAGTGATCTCGACGGCCGCCACGTATTCTTACGATCCGTGGCGGCCTGTCAGTCATTCCCTGAATTCAAAGCGGGCAAATACCGATGCGACTCATGATGTCCGATTGAACCCTTCAATTATTCAATTTCCGTGAACAGATAAGTTCCTCCCAGGGGAATTATCTTCAACGCAATCCGCACTATCGTTTCCATTACATCCAGTGTTTATCTCGGGCAATTGGCCCGAAGGAAATCATGCATCCATTACCTGTTGTGAAGGAGGACGAAGATGAACAAATGTGCAGATATCACGATTGACGTCGTAAACCTGACCCACATCGGTATCCGCGTCTGCGACTTTTCCCGTTCGGTCGCTTTCTATAGCCAATTTGGCTTCGAGGTGACACGGGAAGACAAAGAGGAACATGTTGTTGTACTGCGCCACGCTAGCGGACTCGAGCTGAATCTTCTCGACTCTGCCAATGACGGCAATCAGGGCAGGAACGTGCTGATGGACGAAGCCCAGCGCTACCCCGGAATTACCCATATCGCCTTGGCAGTCGATGACGTCGAAGAGTCAAAGCGGCAGGTCGAAGCCGCCGGAATCAGGATCACGGAGGGGCCGGTGACCTTTGGTGACGGCAGCAGGTCGATCTTCTTTCGCGACCCGGACCGCAGTGTGATTGAGCTGTCCCAACCGCGAATTCAGCCCGACACACTAAGACCGTGACGTTTCTTTTGTGGTGCATCAAAACAATGCGAGAGACAACACCGATGAGGGTCAAAATGGGGGTCAAATGATGACAGCTCATACTGACAATCCACATCCCCTCAAGTACGCAGGAACTGCCGGTCTGCTGTACCTGATTATTATTGTCTGCGGTCTGTTTAGCGAACTGTTTGTTCGGTCCGAGTTGATCATCTGGAAAGACGCGGAGACGACAGCCGGCAACATTCTCGCCTCGCCAGGCCTGTTCCGTGTCGGTCTTGTCGCGGACTCGGTGATGTTATTCGCCGACGTCGCCATCGCCGTCATCCTCTACCTGATGTTCAGGCCCGTGAACAGACCTTTATCACTAACCGCTGCAGCATTCCGTCTGACCGAGGCAGCCATACTCGGGTTAAACCTGCTGATCTATCACACCGCCATGCTTTTACTGAGTAACGCGTCGTACACGAGCGCTCTGGGTACCGGTCAATTGCATGCCATGTCCATGTTGTTCCTCGATATGCACAGCCATGGGTATGACCTGGGTTTGCTGTTCTTTGGTATATCAAACCTTTTACTGGGGTTTCTGATCACAAAGTCAAACTATCTACCTGCCATGCTGGGATACGGACTCGCTGCCGCGGCGCTGGTCTATCTACTTGGGAGTTACGCTCGCTTTTTACTACCCGACGTAGTGCCGCTTATAGAGCCTTTGTACGCCATTCCACTGACCGCGGAACTCGCTTTCTGTCTTTGGTTATTAGCGAATGCTCTCAAGAATAAACCGTAAAACTCAAAGGACCCATTGCGCCTGAGCCATTCTCTATCTGGGGCAACGGTAAATCGGTCTTCCGAAAATAATGATTAATGGCATTGCCTACAGGTTCGAGCAACCGTCAAGGGAATTGTTTGAAGTAGTGTGACAGGCAGTTGTAAACGCCTAGATCAAACGGCGGACACAATTATTCATTATGGCACCTGATTTGTTGAGATCCATGAAGTATGTAGCGAGAATGTTGCCTTCATCGATTTCGTGGACGGACGATAATAGAAACACAACCATGCGCATCTCTCAACGTCCGACTGTCTATGTAATATGGGATAGGAGAAACATCCGGGCCTTTCGCCTACGGCTTGGTTTTGCGTGCGCTGTAATTCCAGTGTGCGGCATGGATCGGAAGTGAGTTGAAATGCTGCGAGAATTCCATGCACAGGAATTGATCAGCAACAATGTCGCTGTGACGGCCCTGGTCGCGGACGGCAAAGGAGCCGGGGGCAGCAGTGAAGTAGAGTGATGTCGACATCCACCATGATCTCGGACGGTCCGGTGTGGTCCGTCACCCTCCCCGGAATTGAACTCAGGCGGATCCCCCCTGTCGCGATCTACGACAGCTGATTGACGGCTTCTTTTATTCAATTTCCGTGAACAAATATTTTCTGCAGAGCACGTTTATCCACCTCTGCATCCACGCTATCGTTCCCATCAGCTTAAACCTCCGGTGCTGATACCTGTTGAACCCCGTGTTTACCGCAATACCCTACATCTGTTTATAGAGGTGGTTATCATGTCTGTTAATAGTTCGAATATTTCACAACGGAAACTGCTGGCCACGCTGAGCCTCTGCTCCTTTTTCGTCGGGCTTGACTCCTAACTGGCAGTCCCACTGCTACCCGCTATTGCAAGTTCGGCGTCGATTTCCTGGGATCACGCGGTCCTTCTGGTTACCGCCTACGCGCTTGCCTATATGCTAACGGCGCCGCTGTTTGGGGCTCTCTCAGACCGCTGGGGAAGAAAACGGCTCATCCTACCAGGTATTGCCACACTTAGCGCAGGCACCATTCTGACCGGTTTTGGCGTCGACCTAAGTAGCCTACTGGTGTTTCGCGCATTGACAGGTATTGGCGCCGGAATGATTGAGCCCAGCGTGTTTGCTCTTGTTGGCGACCGGTTCGACTATAACCAACGCGGGTGCGCAATGGGATTGGTGATCGGCGCGATGGTTGCGTCCACGCTATTCGGTGTACCTCTAGGAAGCTTTCTCGCAGAGGTGAGCGACTGGCATGCAACATTCTGGGTTGTCGGCATCCTCGCCCTTGGATTAATGCTACCGGCAGACGAAAACGAACTAAATCATCATGTCTACGTATCCCACGGCCAAGATCCTGATCGACTGGAATACCAGACACCGACAGGACTTATCGCTTGTGCCTGGGATCTGCGCGTACTCTGTTTTGAACGCGATGCCTGGGTCGAGCTCGTACTGAATTCCCATGCCGAACCAGATATCGAAGGTTACCTGGAAACCAGACTCAACGCCGATGTCTGATCGTTGCTGACTATTGCATTGTGGAGCCCCCTATGGAAATCAACCAAACCGCCCCGGTTACCGCAACAGACGGCACCCACATCGACGCACCGGTTGAGATGACTTGGCATATTCTCGCGGATATTGAAAATTGGCCACAATGGAATCCGGCGGTCAGCCGAGTCGATCTGGCCACACCAATTGTTCAAGACAGCGAGTTTCGCTGGAAGGCGGATGGCACGACCATCAACTCCCGTATGGAAGAGATATTGCCACCGCATCGACTGGTTTGGAGCGGACGAACACTCGGTATCCGAGCGGTTCACGTCTGGAAATTCGAAACACGCGATGGCGGTACTTATGTGACAACCGAGGAATCATTTGAGGGCCTGGTGGCACGACTGCTCGCCAGGCCGCTACGCAAGATGTTGAGTAAATCACTCCGCCAGGGCCTTTCGGCCCTGAAGGCAGAAGCGGAGAGACAGGCACTGCGGGTAACTTGATGCATCATCAATTGCGCATCGCCCGTCCAACAGACCACCTCGACTGGATGGTTACGATGTATCGGGACGGTCTTCGACTGGCGAAACTGGGCCGCTTTTTCGATCACGACGGTTTCGATGGTGTCATGCTGGGCCTGCCTGACGCCGATTGGCACCTGGAATTTACGCACCAGAGAGGACGTATGCTTGATCGATCACCGAGTGAAGAGAATCTGCTGGTGTTTTACATCGATGATCGAGATGCATGGCAACTTCAGTGCGAGGAAATAACTAGAGCGGGATTTCGAAAAGTCTCTGCCCACAATCCCTACTGGGATCGAAAAGGCACAACTTTCGAAGATCCGGATGGATACCGGGTGGTGCTCTACAACGCCCCTTGGGCCCTTTAGAAACCACTGAAAAAGTCTGAGCTCCCAGCGGTAAAGAGATGTACCGCTAAAATCGTCCGCTGTTAACGGCTGATTTTGTTAAGAATAGAGTATGAGTTCCGAGGAGTGACTAGTGATTAGAGTGATTTATCGTTGGCAGGTAGAGCCCGAGAATTTTGACGCCTTCAAAAAAGCTTGGAGTGCTACAACGAATCAAATCCATGAGTCTGTCCCCGGAGCACTTGGCAGTTTCATGCTACGATCGTGTGAAAACGGGTCAGAGGTCTTGACTGTTGCCAAGTGGGATTCCATGGAATCCTGGAAAAAGTTCTGGAGAAGCTCAAACCCAAAAGAGATGGAGGAAATGCGAAAACTAGGTAAGCGTATTTCTGTCGATGCCGATGATGAGATAGAAGATTACACACGATAAATACATGATATTGATCGTCGATGGCTGATACTCCGTACTGACCAAAAGATGGATTGCTGTTAATACCTATCGACCATTCCCCGAAACGATTCATCCATATTCGTGAACAGTTTTGTTCCCGTTATCCCGATTATCTCTTGATTCAAATCCACTAAGGTTCTCATCAACGAGGCGGTTAACAAATACCGCCCATATTGAAGCAATACTGCTACTTAAGGAGAACCACTATGAACCAACCCGCTCAACAAGCTAAATCACTTGTCAGTCAACATCGGCAGCCGAATTTTCCAATCGATCCGATTTTCGTGCAACGTTGGTCGCCCCGCGCGTTCGACGCTTCGCCCATGTCGCTGGTCGACCTGCATACGATCCTCGAGGCGGCGCGTTGGGCGCCGTCGGCCTTCAACATACAGCCCTGGCGTTTTGTCTATGCGCTGCGCAACGATGAACACTGGGAAACCTTCCTGGGGCTGCTCGACCCCTTCAACGAGGCCTGGGCGCACAATGCCTCCGCACTGGTGTTCACCGTTTCCGACACGCTGACACCCGCTCACGGTTCGAGCCCCGCGAAGCCCTCGCGCACCCATAGCTTCGACGCCGGTGCGGCGTGGGCTCATCTGGCGCTGCAGGCAACGGCCTTGGGCTACCAGGCGCACGCGATGGCCGGGATCTTCTTCGACGAGGTCACTCGACAGCTATCGATACCCGAGCGTTACCGGGTCGACATCGCGGTCGCGATCGGTCGACAGGCCTCACCCACCGCCCTGCCGCCGGCGCTTCGTGAACGTGAGGCGCCCAGTAACCGGATGCCGCTCGACCAGATTGCCTTTGACGGGTGGTTCGTGGTCGATCCGACAAACGACGGAACCTCTCAGTGAGCAAACGGTGATGGGAGACATGTCATGAACATCAAAATGAACACAACGTCCCGGCTAGCACCCGCGAGTCTGCTGCAAGAACCTGCCGTGTTGTTGGTTATCACCGGCACACTGATCGGGCTGAATTTCCCGCTGGGCAAGATCGCCGGGCAAGCCGGCGTGACACCCATGCTCTGGGCCCTGCTGATATCCCTTGGCGCTGCGCTGATGCTCTTGCCGATACTGACGGTGAAGCGAGAACTGCAACGGCCATCGAAACGCGTGATCCGCTACGCGTTCATCTCGGCGACGATTTCGTTCGTTACGCCCAATTTGCTGTTGTTTACCGTCATCCCACATACCGGTGCCGGATACACCGGGCTGATGTTTGCGCTGTCGCCTGTATTCACTGTGTTGTTTGCCATGTTGTTTCGACTGAAGACACCGAGCCGTCTCGGATTCCTTGGGATCGCCGTTGGCCTGACTGGGGCTGTCGTAGTCAGCCTGACCCGGAGCACCGCCCCGGATGGCCCAACCACTGAATGGTTGCTGGCGGCCTTGATGATCCCGGTGGCACTCGCCGCGGGTAATGTCTACCGCACACTAGACTGGCCGGAACAGACCTCGCCAAATGTGCTCGCCTTCTGGGGCCACACCTTTTCCAGTCTGATCTTTGTGTCGTTGCTGTGGCTGATACACGGCACCCTGCCGTTCAGTGAACTCCGCCCCGCTATTGGAGCGGCATTGGTACAAGTATTAGTTGCCGGTATGACCTTCCCGGTCTTTTTCCGCCTGCAACAAACCGGTGGTCCGGTGTTACTTAGCCAGATCGGTTACGTGGCAGCGGCCGTCGGTTTGATCGCAGCGACCCTGTTTCTCGGCGAGCAATACGATGCGGCGACCTGGTGGGGTGCGGGCGTGATTGCCTTGGGAATTCTCATCACCGTCATCGCCCAGATCGGCGAGCGCAGATCAGTCAATCCAGCGACCGATCAAGTTGATGGGGAGACTCAGACTCAAGGCTCCCAGTATGGTGGATCCTTGATCTCCTCAGACAGGAAATCGACGAATGCCCTGACCTTGGGTGAAAGATGCTTGCGCTGTGGATAGACGGCATAAATCGAGACTTCCAGGGCCTTGTAATCCTTCAGCACGGCCATGAGCCGCCCGGCCTGGATGTGGGCGCCGACGACGAAGGTCGGCGTCAAGGTCACGCCAGCGCTTTTCAGCAGAGCCTCGCGCAACGCGAGGCTGTTGTTCATCTGCAGCCTACCGTTGACTGCCACGTTACGGTAGCTGCCGTCGGTATCTACAAAGCGCCATTCACTCGGCGAATCCTGGTAGCGATAGGTCAGTGCCGGATGGTCCGCCAAGTCCTCCGGTGACTGCGGCACTCCATGGCGGGCAAAATACTCGGGTGAACCACACACCACGTGCTTGCAAGGCCCCAAACGACGGGCGACCAATGAAGAATCCGGCAGCTCACCAATCCGGATAGCCAGATCGAAGCCCTCTTCGACCAGGTCGACCCTGCGGTCGTCCAGCACCATATCCACCGTCAATTCCGGGTACTGCGACTGAAACGCCGGCAGCAATGGCGCCACATGCAGAATACCGAAAGTCATCGGACTGCTGAGTCGAAGCTCACCCCGTGGTTCGCCCTGGAGCTTGGAAACCTCGGCCTCTGCCTCTTCGATCTCATCGAGCGCCCGCTGACTGCGTTCGAAAAAGGCTTGGCCGACTTCAGTCAGGCTGAGCCGACGCGTGGTGCGGTTGAGCAGACGTGCACCCAACCGGTCCTCCAGTCGCGTGACGTATTTGCTGACAACCGACTTGGATAGCCCTAGCTTGTCGGCGGCGGTGGTAAAGCTGCCGCTGCGCACCACCTGCACGAAAACCGCAATGTCGCTGAGTGATTCCAAATTGACTCCGATTAATCAACAATCATGAACAATATTATTCTATTTAGGCCGATTATCAATCGTAGATGGTCCTCTATCTTTATCTCCACACGACACCGAAAGGAGGTACACCATGAAACTGAAAGCACATCTTATAGCCACAACGCTTGGTATCGCCTTGCTGATGGGCATGTCCGGCACATACGCTGCCCAAGCCGTCGGTAAGAGCCCTTGGGGACCCAACGATGAAATCGGCCGCCTGAACCTGATGACACCACAGTCGCAAGCCGCCATCCTGTCGCGGTTATCCGGAGGCAAGAGCTACGATCTGTCAGTCGAGTATTTCATCGGCATGCCGAGCTGGCAGGCGGCGGGCGACCCCCACTATCGTATCTGGATGACACATACCCCCCACGGCAACGTCATCGCCGATCCCCTCGGACTTGGCGAGACGGTGAACGAACATGTCAGCTACACCGGGGCTGCCATTTCAATGTACACCCACATGGGCACGCATATCGATGCGCTGAGTCACTTTGGCCTCGACGGCAAGGTCTGGAACGGATTCACGGCAAAGGACCACCTGGGAGATCGCGGTTGGACCGTCGCTGGCGCCGAAAAGATTCCACCCATCATCGCCCGAGGTGTGCTGATCGATGTCGCTGCGGCGAAAGAACTGGAGGTGCTTCCCGACGGGTACCGCATCACGCGCGAGGATCTTGTCGATGCGCTGAAACGACAGAACATGACCCTGCAGACAGGTGATGTCGTCCTGATCCGGACCGGCCGCATGCAGCATTACGAAGATGCCGCCGCCTACATGGCGAATCCGCCCGGCATGGGGATGTCCGCCGCACGATTCCTGGTCGAGGAGAGCGGCGCCATGGTAGTGGGTGCCGACAACCTGAGCTTCGAAGCGTTTCCGTCCGAAGTGAAAGGAAACTATGTCCCGCTGCACACTTATCTGCTCGCCCAGACGGGAACCCCCATCATTGAACTGGCCTATCTGGAAGAGCTGGCACGCGATCGAGTCTACGAGTTCGCCTTTATCGGGGGTTCACTCAAATTGCGCGGTTCGGATGCGGCACCGTTGCGACCCATTGCTATTCCCTTGCGCTAATTACCATACGTCAATACACCGGGCAGGGACGCCCGATTTCGAACACACCACCATCACTCGTTTGGAGTCTAGATAATCAGTGCTGCTATAGCAGGCAGGTTTCCGGATTGCTTCATAGTACCCGCAGTTTGCTCGCCGCGCTGTCTCAACTTGCATGCTGAATCAGCCCGACGGTGAACATCAGTGCCGCACACATTGCAGCTACAGTGCGTACGCTGTTCAGTAGCGTCCACCGGTCAAGGTAGTGCTCCCAGACCTTAATCGCAGCGGGATCGTTAGCCTGAACAGCAGCCAATTGATTGTTCAATGGCACATTGCCGAGGCCCGTCAGGAGAAACGTGCCGACCAGATACAGCAGGGCACCCGCAACAAGCCAGGGCGCCGAAGGCGATTCCCACCCTATCACAGCAAGAACAGCGACCAGTAGTGAAATCACTGCCGTGCCCAGGAACGCGCCAAGAAACGACGGATTCAACACCACCAGGTTGATCGATTGCATCGCCGTAATACCCTCCGCGGAGGGCACGCGTGCGAGCGCCTTCATGACGAAGCTCGAGAAGGCGAAGAAGATGCCACCGATCAACGCAGAGCCGAGCAACGCGATGACTATCGCAATGATGGTCACGAGGTTCACGCTGCCACCCCTTCCTCATTTTTCACATTCCAGGTGCCACGCGCGGCGATGCGACGCGCATAATCCGCGAAGTCGGCCGGCTCCCGCCCCAGCGCACGCCGGACGCCGTCACCAACGTAGGCGTTGCGACCGTCGAGGACCGTTTCAAACAAGTAGTTCAATAGCCACGCGATGTCATCCGGCGTGCCCGATTCGGCGATGGCCTGAGCGAACGCCTCTTTCGGGATCTGAACAAACTGCACCTTGCGACCGGCGGCTTGGGAAATCTCGCGTGCCAGCTCGGTGAAGGTCAGCGTGCGGGGGCCAGTTACTTCATAGATTTCGCCGGCATGCCCCTCCTCGGTTAGCGCTGCAACCGCGACATCTGCGATGTCATTGACATCGATAAAGGGCTCGGGGACATCCGCGGTCGGCAGCGTGATGGCACCACCCATAACCATGCCGAGGAACTCGCCCTCGGAGAAGTTCTGCATGAACCAACTCGCGCGAACCACCGTCCACTCGACACCGGCTTGCTGGATAATCCGCTCACAGGCCTGCGCCTCTTCTTCCCCGCGTCCCGACAACAGCACGAGCCGCTTGACGCCCTGCGCTACCGCCTGGTCAACGAAACGGCGAATCGAGTCGCTGGCACCCGGTATTGCAAGATCCGGCGCATAGGTGATATAGGCCGCCGTTACCCCTTCGAGGACCGTGTTCCAGGTGCTCGAATCGTTCCAGTTGAACGATGGGTTCGACGAGCGGGATGCAATGCGGGTTGCAACCCCGCGTGCCTGTAGTCGCTGTGCGACGCGGCGACCGGTTTTTCCTGTTCCTCCCACTACCAGGGTAATGGCCTCGGATGCCTGATCGTTGTTTGCCTCGAGACTCATCGCGCTCCCCTCATTGCTGCTGGTCTCTGTTTCCGGGTGAATTGAAACGATGCCGAGCTGCTGGAACAGGGTTAATTGGTCCAGAAGCTCCCACTCATCAATGATTTTTCCGTTTTCAAAATGACTGAGTGTCATCCCGCTTACCTTCACCTGCCTGCCGGTTGCCGCGATTCCCATGAGATCGCCTTCGTGGGTGCCGGATAGAGTGAAGGAGATCACGGTCTTGTTACCCGCGCTAACCAGCTCCTCGATTTCTATGTGCAGATCGGGAAAAGCGCTGCGGTAGGCTGTGAACAGATCTCTGAGAGCTTCCGGACCCTGAAGTACCTGATCGGGACTACGGTAGACGTATTTCGGGTGAATTACCTCGTCCAGAACCGGGAAATTCCCGTTGTTGATGACCTGCTCGATAAAACGTCGCATGGTTATTTCATTGCTCAGGAACATTTGTGATTCTCCTCTATTGGTTCAGTTTGGCGCCGCTCATGCAGCTTGTTTCGGTACTAATAAAGGTATGTGACAGGGTCGTATAACGCCATTTGTAGAAAGCTCAGATTCATACGCGTTCGTCTATAATTGGCCCCATGGATACTTTGGGTGGATTGCTGGATGCTCCGCGTGCGCGCGGCGCCTTTGCTTTGCGAGCAGTCATGAACTCGCCGTGGTCGCTGAGGGACCTCGCCGGTTCACCGCTGACGCTGATCGCTGGTGTGGCAGGAGAGCTGTGGCTGGTAGCCGATGACGGTGATCCTGTTCAGATCGGCCCCGGTGACATCGCTGTGATACGCGCACCGATGCATTACAACCTCGCCGACTCTCCGGCCACGCCCCCGCAGGTGATCATTCATCCGGGTCAACGCTGTTGTGACCTGAACGGAAACTCATTGCATGAGGCGATGATGCATGGCGTGAGAACCTGGGGTAACGATGCTGAAGGTTCAACCATCTTTCTCGTCGGCGCCTATGAGCATCTAAGCGACATCAGCGATCGCCTGTTGCGGGCGTTGCCACCAGTGCTGTCGCTTACCCATGCCGACTGGGAGTCTCCCCTTGTGGCCTTACTCGGTGACGAGGTGATCAAAGATGAACCGGGGCAGGCTGCGGTGCTGGATCGGCTGCTTGATCTGCTGCTGACCGCCGTGCTCAAGGCCTGGTTTGGCAAACACGACAGCAGCCGGCCGAAATGGTGGCGGTACCAGGGAGACCGGATCATCGAACGTGCCCTGCGCATCATGCATGACAAACCGGCCAATCCATGGACGATGGATGCATTGGCGCTGGAAGTCGGTGCCTCGCGGGCGTCGCTTGCGCGCCGGTTCCAGGAACGGGTTGGTGAATCACCGATGACCTTCCTGAGAAATTGGCGAATGGCCCTGGCAGCCGACCTGTTATGCCAGCCAAACGAGACCGTGAGCACTGTGGCCGAGAAGGTTGGCTATGCAACACCATTTGCATTCAGTGCTGCATTCAAGCGTGTAAGAGGCGTGAGCCCACAAGCGCATCGGGCGGCCGCGCTCTGAGGTGTATAAATTGTCACAGTACTCTGCTGTGGCGACAGCAAAGTCTTATCGAATTAGGGTCTGCGCAAGAATAGGCTCATGTCCACTGTTCAACAATTTGAGTTATAGAACATGATTCGGCCACAAAGCCGGTCTTGGTAAGGACCCAATCCCTACCACGGCAAGATATCCGTGAAATAACTTTATTTTCAATACGTTGAGAAATTTTCAAATACTGCGTTTTCAGGAAAACCGTATTATTTTTCTAAAACATAAGCTTTGCAGATCAACAGGGATGCGGACGAGTACAAGGTTGATGTCGTGATTGAGAACAGCGCAGGACAAATGGTAGGGGTCGAGTAAAAGCCTCTGACACCATTAAAGAGCGAGATCTGCGTGGATTGAAGAAACTCGCCAGCCTGGCCGGTGATCAATTCATAGCAGGCGTGCTGTTGTACGATGTTGATGAAACAATGCCCCTGGGTAGCTACCTATGGTCTCCCCTGTTCACACTCTGGGGCTCATCAAGCCGTCATCAATAGTCTACCTAGTCGAGCGCCATAAATACCATGACAGCACCAATCTGCCTCTCATGGTATCGCTGGTTTTTGTGTTACAGGACTTGGGAAATACCATTGATGATGCAGATTATATTATCCACTGGATTTTTTTTATTATAATTCTATATGTTACGAATTCCTGTCACTCCCACTCGATTGTAAACGACCCATCTTCGCTGTTTAATATCAATGGCTTACTTGTTAGTGTAGGTGGCAATACCATGAAAAATACCCTGTTCAAAAAATCCTGCCAATTGCCCGAGAAAATTGCCAACTGGACGCTGCCACACAGCAACTCCTTTGCCCACCTTCCGGGTCTTGATTTTCAGTGTATCCCCCGCTCATTCGGATGCTTCCTTCAGAATTCTTGTCATCGAGATATCGGACACGCCAGGAAATCAGGAGACAGTATACCCAACTGCGTTGAACAGACCGGCTGACCTTTATTGCGTATTACGGCCCAATCTGAACACCCATTCCGGTTCAACATGAACACTTTTACTGTAGTTTCCGGAATCGGTGTTCATGTTGGACCAGAGTATGCACTTTATCGGTATACTGTACCCGGATAGCACCAACAGCTGCACGAAGCAGTTATGTTACCAGCCCATATGATAGTAAGCCCATATACGTTCGATATTCATCGGCAGCCATTCGTCGTAGGAGCGCCAGTTCTCGTACTTCGGGAGCTTGACGGTTTTTCTGAGCGCATCCGGACTGTGCGTTCCGGAATCCATGGCCTGTTTGACGGCTGCCATCAACTCTTCCAGGTAGACGCGTTGTTCGGCAACGACTGACGCTGGATCAATGGCAGGTTGATTCTCAGGGCCGTGCGCGGATATAACGTAATCGAAGTCCAGCTGTTCGATTTCCTTCAGCGACCGTATCCACTCGTCCGGCCAGAAATCGGGCATGCTGCGGAAGGCCACCCGACGTGGTGTAACGATATCCACGACAAAGAGTATCTTCTCTTTCGGCAACCGCATAACCACCAGGCTGTCGCCATGGTTTGGCCCGAAGTAGGTCAATTCTACCGTCCTGCCGCCCAGTTCCACGGTATAGGAGTCTTCGAAGGTAATATCCGGTAACGGAATGACCGGGCTTGGGTGGTCGCCCAGCTGCGTCAGTACATTCTTGTGGGCGATGAATTTCGCACCTTCTTCCTTGAACACCGTTCCACCCGAAATATGGTCATGGTGGTTGTGGCTGTAGATGACGTACTTAATGGGCTTGTCCGTTATGTTGCTGATCTCTTTGCGCAACAGACCGGCAGCCTTCGGGTTGAGCGGGTCGGTCACAATGACGCCCTCGTCGGTCACGAGAAAGATATTGCGGTAAACCCACCAGCGAAAAACATACAGGCCGTCACCGATTTCTTTCACGCTGGATCCAAAGGCTTTGCCGCCCATCGGTTCCTGGGTTGGAAAGCTACCCGCCATGACGGCAGACGAAAACAGCAAACCGATCACGACCGTTAACTTCAGCATTAGATTTTTCATAATTGTATCCTCCAGGTGGAATGATTCATAAAGCCGGGATCACGCAGTCCGGGTCATTTGTTTCAGTACGTGGTCTTTTTTAATGAAGTGGTGATGCAGGGCGGCGCCTGCGTGTCCGAACACGGCCACTACCAACAGGATCCAGACGGTCCCATGCATAGCACGGAAGAATTCCGCCAGTTCGGGGTTCTTGTCGAGAAACACGGGGAATTCGAAAAGCCCGAAAAAGCTCACCGGAAATCCACCCGCCTGGGACATGAGTATTCCTGAGAGTGGTTGCGCAAGCATCAGGATGTAAAGCAGCCAGTGCATGCCTTTGGCCATAATGGCCTGGCCTGTTGGAGTGTCATCGGGCAGCCTCGGCGTCTCGTTGATCAGTCGCCACAAGAGGCGACACAATATCAGTGTAAGCAGGATGGCCCCAAACGACTTGTGCATGCCGGCCGCCTGGAGTTTATCAGCACCCTTCGGCATCGCGGCCAGCAGATTTCCCATCACGATGGCAAAGGTCAGCAACACGAACAGCAGCCAGTGGAAGGCCTTGGCGACGGTGCCGTAGGTAGTAGCGGTATTCTTCAACATGATATTTCTCCGAATAGGTTTTCTTGCTCTTGATCTCCCCATGAGCTGCAGCCAGGCCATGGTTCGATCACATTGACAGCCAGTCTATAGACTTGCTTTTTGTACATAAACATGGAAAAAAGGAAATAATTGTTTCTATATTTTTATCAATATGACGATACTTACCTATTTGGATACCTTTTCAGCCGTTATTGAACATGGAAGCTTCACGGCAGCGGCACAGGCCTTGGGCATTTCCAAGCCCGTCGTCAGCAGGCAGATTTCGCTGCTTGAGCAGCAACTGGGAGTGCAACTGCTACATCGGACGACACGACGTTTACATCTCACCCAGGCAGGTGAGGTCTTCGCGAGCTATTCCGTAAGGATCATGTTGGAGGTTCAGGAGGCAGAACAGTCCGTGTCCCGCCTGCAAAGCGAGCCAAGGGGAAGGCTGCGAATTTCGGCCCCCGAGAGCCTGGCGATGTCTTTGTTGCGAGAAGTTTTGCCGCACTTCCAGCAAGCTTTTCCCAAACTCGAACTGGATATACGTATTACGGGGCGTTTCGTCGACTTTGTGGAAGAAGGAATCGATGTTGCGCTTCGGGTTGGCACGCTGGATGACTCGAGCCTGATCGCGCGTAAGCTGATGCCATGCAGATTCCACATATGCGCGTCACCCGATTATCTAAACAGGCATGGCAGACCCAAGCACCCCAACGAACTAGCCAGGCATAATTGCCTGATTTATTCACAAGGGCAAAATCCGGAGACCTGGCGTTTCCGGGATGGCCAAGGCAAGCGACACAATGTAAAAGTTAAAGGCAATCTTCACTCAGACACCGGAAGTCTATTGATGAACGCAGCGCTAAATAATGCCGGCATCATCATCGCTCCCACCTTTATGGTGAGGAGTGTACTGGAGCAAGATCGATTGGAAACGGTACTCGACGATTATATGCCGACCGAAACCGGGTTATATGCCGTATATCCCTACAGCAGGCTTGTTTCAAAAAAAGTACGCGTTTTCGTGGACTACCTCGCTGAAACATGGAGCACATGACATGTGGTCTGTAAGGAAAACCCCCCAGGGAAAGGCTATAGATTAATTTCCTGCTCGTCCGATGGCCTTAAGAAAAATCTGTCCGCTTTTACTGTGATACCAGCCAGTGCCGGCCTCCACTCGATTGCAAACGAGCCATTTTTACTACTTCTGTATCAATGAGTTAGTTCTTGTGGTGCGCAATAATACCATGTTCAGAAATTGTCACCGATTATCATCCAATTTCCGAAGAAAATCATAGCTTCATCAGACCTTGCACAGCCGGTTTAACGCTCGTTAACTCATAGCGCGTGGTTCTACCACCACCTGGTAACGGGATGATAATACCCTTGGCAACAAGATCAGAAAGATCACGGCTGGCTGTTCGATTGGGGCACTTGGTGATAGCTTCATATTTCCTGGTCGTTATTCCGCCTTCAAAGCCCTTTCGACCTTCAGCGAACACTCGCAATACCATCCTGGCCTGCCGGTCATTCAGCTGGTCACCATAGGTTTCGTAGAAACGTGCCTTGGCCACTACAAAATCCACTTCTTCCCTGGCAATTTCCTGTGCTTTGATGACCCTGTCGGCAAAGTAATCAAGCCAGGCATTAACGTCCAGGCTTCCACGGCTCGCTTTCTCCAGTTGCAGATAATAAGATTTTTTGTCTCTCTCTATCGCCGTGGCAAGACAAGCCGTGGTCGGATAGCCGAGAGACTGCGAAAGTGCATGGTCAGCAATCGCCCTACCGACTCGCCCATTCCCATCATCGAAGGGATGAATCACTTCAAACCAGAGGTGTGCAATACCTGCTCTGGCAATCCCCGGTAGCTTCTTATCCCTATTCAAAGGACTGGTCTGGTTGTACCAGTCGAGGAATCTCGCCATTTCATCAGGCACCTGAGTCGCTGGCGGGGCTTCATAGTGAATCTTTTCCCGCCCGTAAGGCCCGCTCACAATTTGCATTGGCGAAGGATCGTTGCGGTATGCGCCTCGCAGAATAGGCGTGTAGCGCTGTTCTGGGACAGCCATGGATTGCCACTTGCCCAGCAGATCATATGTCAGCGATGTTTGCCAGTTCTTGCGAACGTCCACCAGCAGCGAAGCTGCCCCCGCCGCTTTCTGGTCTGAGTTGTCTGGGAGCGTATCCGATGTAATTAAAGAGAGCAGAGATGACCTGACCGATTCCCTATCCAGATCCTCGCCCTCAATGGCGCTGGTTTTGATGGCTTCTGAAAGCATCAAATCGATCGTGGCATCCTCTTGAGACGCCATTGGCAGTGCCTCAAAGCGGCCAGCCAGACGCTCTGAGTTTATGCGAAATTCAAGTTCCCGGTCTTCGAGCGCGCGCTTGTCATAGCGAAAATCTGGCCAGCCGGGTTGTTGCCATATCCATCTCATGGCGCGATTTTAGCACTTATTCACGCCATATTATAGGTTATTATTGGCGTGAATATGGACCTATAATCACGCCACACCCATTCGAGAAGAGAAATCTGAACGCCATTCACTAATACCATGACAGCACCAATTCGCCTCTCATGGTATCGCTGTTTTCTACTTTCAATACGCGGCAAATACCATGAAAAATACCATGTTCAGAAATTGCTGTTACTTGCTCGAAATACGTAAGGATCAAATACTGCTTGCCTTCCTTTCCACCCCGACATATATTCATTTTTGTTAAATATGAATATTTGGGGAGTACTATGGCAACTACAAGTCTTAGCCTGGGTGAGCACTGGGAAGTTTATATCAAGAACGAAATCGCCAGTGGGCGTTACGGCTCCGCCAGCGAAGTAGTTCGTGATGCCCTCCGCGCAATGGAGGAGCGTAAAAGCAAACTCGATGCTTTACGGAGTCATTTGGCCCAGGGTGCTAAACAGGCCGAATCCGGTGAGTTCATTGATAACTTCACAATGGACACGTTGATCAACGATCTGGATAACGAAGCCTGATGCCCCGGATTCAGAGTCACTCCGAGGGCACAGGATGACTTGAAAAACATCGGCCGATATACAGAACGTCAATGGGGTAAGCGACAACGTAATACTTACCTGAAAGCACTCGAAAAACGCTTTGGCTGGTTAGCCGAAAACCCGAAACTGGGCAAACACCGCACGGATGTGGCTGACGGCTATTACAGTTTCCCGCAAGGCGAACATGTTGTCTTCTTCCTTACTAGAGATAAAGGCATTGATATTATCGGCATCCCGCACAAGGAGATGGATATCATTACTTATTTTCTACCTGACTGAACAATCCGATTTAAGGTGAAATGCCTGCTGTTGCCAGTCAATGCTAGCGAGTGCCTGCCAATGCCGGTCACTCCCACTCGATTGTAAATAAGCCTTTTTATCTTTTATATTCAATGGCTTATTTTCCTGCAAATCGATAATGCCATGAAAAATACCATGCTCAGAAAATCCTTCAAAAAGTTTCATTTTTTCCACAAATCCGTAAGCACTCAATGTCTCATTCGAACACTATTTCATAAGGATACCCAGGTTGATAGTGTCGAGCCAAGCCTGTGTGTGGTCAAAAATATGTTGTCAAAGTCCCATTTTGGGACTAGCATCATGAACACATGAGAATCATCGCGCTGTCGACACTGAAGGCCTTCTGGAAAGAGAACCCGGAGTATCAGGATGCCAGGGAGCCAACATTGGCCTGGCACCGTCATACCTTGCATGCCGACTGGAACTCCCCTGCCGAGGTAAAGCAGGACTTCAGAAATGCCAGCATCCTTAAAGACGGCCGAGTGGTGTTCAATATCGCGGGGAACAAGTATCGGCTCGTCGTATGGATCAACTACGCCTACAGAGTCGTATACATCCGCTTTATTGGCACCCATGCGCAGTACGACATGATTGATGTGCAAACCATTTAACTGCCGGAGAATTAACCATGGACATCAAACCGATTAAAACTGATGCCGACTACCGCGCGGCGTTAAAAGAAATTGAAAGCCTGATGATGGCTGGGCCGGACACCCCAGAAGGCGAAAAGCTGGATGTCATGGTCACACTTATTGAGGCTTATGAAGCCCGGCATTTCCCGATGGATTTGCCCGATCCTGTTGAGGCGATCAAGTTCGAAATGGAACGCAAGGGCTTAACCGTAAAAGACCTGGAACCGATGATCGGCAAAAGTAATCGCGTTTACGAGATACTGAATCACAAGCGCTCGCTGACTTTGAAGATGATCTGGAAGCTCCACGAAGGCTTGGGTATTCCGGCTGAGTCGCTGATCAAACCGCCTCAGGCTCATGCCTGATCAATATCGCAGCGGAGATAAATTTCATGATATCTCCGCTATCGATTCGAGGCTGGCTGATCTTGAACAGGAAAAGCAGCAGCTCATCGCGCTCAGAGCAGAGCTGCAAAAATCGAAGCCAGTACCTCCCATTTCAGATTCCTTTTCTCCGGAACAAAAGATAGCAATTTTCAGAAACCTGTTTCGTGGCCGCACCGATATTTTTGCCAATCGTTGGCAAAACCAGCGAGGACGAAGTGGCTATTCCGTAGCCTGTAACAACGAGTGGGTTCAGGGTGTCTGCAACAAACCGAGGATCAAATGCCTTGACTGCACTCACCGCCAGTTTAGCGAGTTAAACGATCAGGTCATCTATCGTCACTTGGCTGGACAGCTGGTTATTGGTCTATATCCATTGCTCCAAGACAACACCTGTCACTTGCTGGCCGCCGATTTCGACAAAGGGAACTGGCAAGATGAAGTGAAAGCGATGTCCAGAGCTTGTACCGAATATGGCGTACCTCACGCAGTCGAGATTTCACGCTCCGGGAATGGCGCGCACTTATGGATATTTTTCGATGACAAGGTGCCCGCCAATGAAGCACGCTTGCTGGGATTTGGCCTCCTTGATAAAGCGATGGAGGTTTATCCAAATCTGTCTTTCGCCTCCTATGACAGATTGTTTCCCAATCAGGACATTCTGCCTGAAGGGGGATTTGGCAACTTGACCGCTCCTGCGCATCCATGCGCTCGCGGCATTTGTTCGTCCTGAACGTCATTGCATTACCACTACAGCGCGAAGCCAGACAAGCAGGCAATAGCTCATTTGTCGATAAAGAATTGAATATCATAGAAGATCAATGGCAGTACCTCGCACAGATAAAGAGCCTTTCCAAGCCTGCGCTAAATAAGCTTCTTTCGCAGATTTCTCCCAACGGAAGCCTGATTTCAGAGCAGGACGTTACTGATACCCGGCCATCCTGGGAGATAACAGCCAAACCCAGGCCCCTGGTTCTGGAAAACCCACCTCAACAGGTAACCATAACGCTGGCCAACCACATCTATTTTGAGTTAAAGGCGCTGCCAAGCGCCCTTTTAGCAAGATTAAGGCGTCTAGCCAGCTTTTCGAATCCCGTTTTCTTTAAAACACAGGCGCTTCGCTTTTCTACCCATGGTATTCCGCGATTCATTTCTTGCGCACGCATTGAACGTGGCTACTTGTCATTACCTCGTGGGTGTTTGGATGATGCGCTCGCGTTATTGAAAGAGAACAACATAGACATTCAAATCGATGATAAGCGCGAGTTGGGCATAAAACTTTCCGGCATGAAGCCATTATTAACTTTGAGGAAAAATCAGCAGACTGCAGTTAAAGAAATGAGCAAACACGATGCAGGAATACTACATGCGCCTACAGCGTTTGGAAAAACCGTGACAGCTATCGGAATGATCACCAAGCGCAAAGCAAACACACTCATTCTTGTGCATAGTCGCCAACTGCTTGATCAATGGCAGGAAAGACTACGCTCATTTTTGCCCGAAGCGGAGATCGGCGTCATCCGCGGCGGTAAGAAGAAACCGACCGGAATCATTGACATAGCGACGTACCAAAGCCTGATTAACAAGAAAGACAATACCATCTCTCCCATTGTTCAGGACTATGGGCATGTGATAGTTGATGAATGCCACCACGTATCCGCGCCGCGCTTTGAGATGGTACTGAACGAAGTTCGAGCGAAATATGTGCTCGGCCTTACTGCTACCCCGGAAAGACAGGACGGCCACCAGAAGATCATCTTTATGGCTGCCGGCCCCATTCGGCACAAAGTTAAAAGCTCAAGTGAAGGAAGGTTCGAACAAGAAGTTCAAGTCCATCAGTTCTATGATACGCCACCACTGCATCTTTCCCAGCCCGAGGAGCGTCCAAGAATTACAGATGCCTACCGATGGATAATGGAAAACGAAAATCGTACACAGCGGATTGTGTCCGATGTGATCAACAATGTTCGCGAAGCCAAACATCCAATCGTCCTCACTGAAAGACGCGAACATGCGGAAATGATTAACAACCTTCTCAATGAAAGCGATATTGACTCAGTCATATTGAAAGGTGCAATGAGAGCCGCTGAACGCAAGCATGTTGAAGAACATTTGCATTCGGCGCAAGTTATGGTCGCCACTGGAAAGTATGTGGGAGAGGGTTTTGACCTCCCCAGACTGGATACACTGTTTCTTGCCATGCCCATCGCCTGGAAAGGTTCGTTGGCGCAATATGCAGGAAGGATTCATCGGGAATCAGACGGTAAAACGCAAGTGACGATTCACGACTACGTCGACTGCGGTCTCCCCATGCTCCAGCGCATGTTCAATAAACGCGAAAAAAGCTACAAGTCGATGGGCTATACCATCTTATTCTCAGGTGAATCAGTCAGCGCGGATAAGACAAAACAATTTGAAGCTGTGCTGCTGGTATAGCAGGTTTCCGGACTGCTCCAGAGCACACGCAGCTCAAGCGCTCTGATACCATGCCAGGATCAATCTTCCTCTCATGGTATTGATGTTTTCTGCCTTACCACACGCAATAAATACCATTGATGATGCAGATTATATTGTCAATTAGATATATTTAACTGTTATAAATCTATGTGTTAAAAATTTCCGTCACTCCCACTCTATAGTTGCCGGAGGCTTACTTGAAATATCGTACGCCACACGGGAAATACCCGGTACTTCATTGATGATCCGTCGCGACACCTCTTCCAGAAAATCAAATGGCAGATGGGCGAATTTAGCGGTCATGAAATCCACCGTCACTACCGCCCGCAGGGACACCACATATTCATAACACCGGGCATCCCCCACCACGCCCACCGACCTGACCGGAAGAAACACCGCAAACGCCTGACTGACTTCATCATAGAGGTTGTGCTCGCGCAACTCCTCGATATAGATGTGATCCGCCTGTCGCAGGATATCCGCATACTCCTTCTTCACTTCGCCCAGGATGCGCACACCCAGCCCAGGCCCGGGGAATGGATGCCGGTAGATCATCTCATAGGGAAGCCCCAACTCGACGCCAATGCGCCGCACCTCATCCTTGAAAAGCTCGCGCAGCGGCTCAATCAGCTCCAGTTTCATGTATTCAGGCAACCCACCCACGTTATGGTGCGACTTGATGACGTGGGCCTTGCCCGATTTGGCGCCTGCGGATTCGATGACATCGGGATAGATGGTGCCCTGGGCCAGGAAGTTCACATCCTCCAGCCTGCTCGCCTCCTCCTCGAAGATATCGATAAACAGATTGCCGATGATCTTACGTTTCTGTTCCGGATCAGAGACCCCATCCAAGCCCTTCAGGAAACGCTCTTCCGCATTCACCCGCACCACCTTGACGCCCATGTGCTCGGCAAAGGTGGACATTACATGATCCCCTTCGTGCAGGCGCAGCAGGCCGTTATCGACAAACACACAGATCAGTTGTTCGCCGATTGCGCGATGCAGCAACGCCGCCACCACCGATGAGTCGACACCACCTGAGAGACCTAACAGGACCTGTTGTTTGCCGACACGTTGTCGTATCTGCTGGATACTGTCTTCAATGATCTTGCCCGGCGTCCAGAGGGATTCACAGCCACAGATATTGAATAAAAACTTATCCAGAATGCGCTTGCCCTGACGGGTGTGGGTCACTTCGGGATGGAATTGCAGACCATAGTAGCCCCGCTGCTCATCCGCCATGCCTGCGTAGGGGGCGTTCTCCGTTTCACAGATCACATGAAAACCTTCCGGCAGGGTTTCAACCCGGTCGCCATGACTCATCCAGACGTCCAGCAGACCATAGCCCTCTTCACTGGTGTGGTCTTCGATATCCTGCAACAGCTTGGAGTGGCCGCGGGCGCGCACCTGGGCATAGCCATATTCGTGTTTCTCCGAGCTCGCCACCGACCCGCCCAGCTGAGCCGCCATGGTCTGCATGCCGTAGCAGATGCCCAGGACAGGTACGCCGAGATCGAATACCTGCTGCGGCGCGGCCGGGGCCTCATCCCCAGTCACGGTTTCAGGACCGCCTGAAAGAATCACCCCAGCCGGCTTCCTCCCCGCAAAACCTTCATCCGCATTGTCATAGGGGTAGATCTCACAGTAGACCCCAGACTCCCGCACACGGCGTGCGATCAGCTGCGTGTATTGCGAGCCGAAATCAAGGATCAGGATGCGATGCGCATGAATATTGGTGGTCATTTTTCCACTTCCAGATAATACAAAGGGCAGTTCCGTTCACCAGGGGCCACCGAGCAACCGAATACCGGGCATAGAGCAAAGGCAAAGCCAGCGCGGAACACCTCTAGCCGAACCTTACTCAACGCCTCTGATTCCATGCGGAAAACTCAGGGTCTCCATAGTGAACTCAACAATCTGCCGGGCACTACGCACAAAGCGGAGCGCAGCACAGCCGGCTTAAACTCTCTATTGCCGACTCTCAATCCCGACGGTAATTGGGGGCTTCCTTGGTGATGGTCACGTCATGCACATGGGATTCGGTCATGCCGGCGCCGGTAACCCTCACAAACTCGGGCTTGGTGCGCATCTCTTCCAGATTGGCGCATCCGGTATAGCCCATGCTGGAGCGAACACCACCAATGATCTGGTAGATGATATTCAACACCGTACCCTTGTAAGGCACACGGCCCTCGATCCCCTCAGGCACCAGTTTTTCCTTGTCTTCCGTACCTTCCTGGAAATAACGGTCACTGGAGCCGTCCTTGCCCGACATGGCCCCCAGGGATCCCATGCCACGATAGGATTTGTAGGATCTGCCCTGGAAAATCTCCACGTCGCCAGGTGATTCGTCGGTTCCGGCAAACATGCCGCCGATCATCACCGAATAGGCGCCGGCCGCCAGCACCTTGGCGATATCACCGGAATAACGCAGACCCCCATCGGCAATCAGCGGCACGCCGGTTCCCTCCAGCTCCCTGGCGACATTAGCCACCGCGGTGATCTGAGGTACGCCGACACCGGCGACGATTCTGGTGGTGCAGATAGATCCAGGACCTATTCCCACTTTGACTGCGTCCGCTCCGGCCTCTACCAGTGCGCGGGCAGCTGCTGCGGTCGCAATATTGCCACCGATAACCTGTACCTGAGGGTAGTTCTTCTTCACCCAGGCGACACGGTCCAACACGCCCTGGGAGTGGCCATGGGCGGTGTCGACCACGATCACATCCACTCCGGCCCTCACCAATGCATCGACACGCTCTTCCGTACCGCCGCCGACCCCGACTGCCGCACCAACACGCAGCCGCTCCTGGTCGTCCCGGCTCGCATTCGGGTTGTCCTTCGCCTTTTGAATGTCCTTCACCGTAATCATGCCACGCAGCTGGAAATCGTCATTCACCACCAACACCTTTTCGATGCGGTATTTATGCAACAGGCTGAGCACCTCGTCCCGGCTTGCGCCCTCCTTGACCGTCACCAGCTTCTCCTTGCGGGTCATGATATTTCTCACCGGATCGTCCATCTTCTTCTCGAAGCGCAGATCCCGTCCGGTCACAATACCCACCAACTCGTCACCATCCACCACCGGCACACCGGAAATATTATTGGCCCGGGTCAGTTCGAGCACTTCACCAATACTGACGTAGGGTCCTACGGTAATCGGTTCACGGATCACCCCACTCTCATACTTTTTGACGCTGGAAACCTCGTGAGCCTGCTGCTCAGGGGTCATGTTTTTGTGCACAATACCGATACCACCCTCCAACGCCATGGCGATCGCGAAACGCGACTCGGTGACGGTATCCATAGCCGCGGAAACCAGTGGGATATTCAGCTCGATACCCCGTGAAAGCTTGGTGCGCAAATCAACATCTTTGGGCAATACTGTGGAGTGGGCTGGAACCAGTAAAACATCATCAAATGTGAGGGCTTCCTCGATTACACGCATAGTCTTAGCTTCCGGTGGGTAGAGATAGCCGGCCATTATAGGTTTTGCTGCAAGACCGGTAAACCGGCAGGCTGCACTATTAGTGAAGTAGTTTCGGAAATGACATTCAGGCATTCAAACTGCACAATACGATAGCTGGCTGGCACTGAAACTAACCAGGAGATTGTCAAAAACAACACGATATGCAAAAAATCTGCCGCCTTTCATCAATCTTTTTGTGCCTGGTATGTCTGTGCGGCCCTTTCTGGGCGGCGGCATCCGAAACCAATGGGAATGAAAAGATTCAGGTCAGGGTCGGTGTCTATCAGAATCCACCACTCGTCTGGTCGAGTGAAGCGCAAGAGCCACAGGGTTTCTTCATCGATATACTCAATCAGGTAGCCACAAAAAACGGCTGGCAGCTGCATTTTGTTCCCGGCGCCTGGACGGAAAAGCTGCAGGAACTGGAGTCCGGCCGTATCGACATTCTGCCAGCCATCGCCAAAACCAAGCAGCGCGCCGAGAAATTCCACTTCACTGACGAATCAGTGTTCTTCAACTGGGGGCAGATCTTTGTACCTAAAGGGTCCCCCATCCGCTCGTTGCTGGACCTGAACGGCCAGCGCATCGCTGCGCTGAAGGATGATATCTATCTGCAAGGCAATGAGGGCTTATCCAGATTGTGCAGGAACTTTCAAATCCAGTGTGAACTGCTCGAGATGGACTCCTACTCTGCCGTCCTGCAAGCCGTGGCGCGGGATCAGGTAGACGCGGGGCTGGTAAACCGTCTCCACGGCGCACTCCACGCCCGATCGTTGAACCTGGTTGCCAGCCCGATTGTAATGATGCCGGTGGATGTGCGCTTCGCGGTCTCCCGCAATTCCCGCCACCTTCACACTTTGAAAGATGCGATCGATGCGGAACTCGCAGCGCAGAAGGCAGATCCTCTCTCCCCCTATCATCAAGGTTTACCAGGTCTGCTGAACACCAAGACCTCTGGCTTGTTCATCCCCATCTGGGCGGAGCAGCTGCTGGCCATCTTCAGTATCGGCTTGGTACTCCTGCTGACCGGAACCGTGATATTGCGCTGGCGCATACAGGCCCGCACCAGAGAGCTGGCGCTGAGTGAGAAACGCTACAGGGAACTGTTCGAGGCAACCACCGTATCCCTGCTGGAGGAAGATCTCACTGAAGTGCTTGAGTCCCTGCAAAAGATCCGCGAACGAGACGTGTACGATCTAAGCGGACATTTCAAACGTTATCCGGAAAAAGTCCTACTTTTTATCAAACAGCTGCATATCCTCTCGGCTAATACCAAAGCACTCACAATGTTTGGAGCCGGTTCCCTGGAACAGCTGCAGAATGAGCTGCGCAACACCTTTACGCCTGTCTCGCTCAAAACCTTCGAAAAGGGACTGCTCGCCATCTATCAACGGCAAGCTAATTTCAGCGACGAGACGGAATTCCGTACTCTGCAAGGCAAGATAATCCGGGTGATTATCTCCTTCCCCATCCCCACCAGTCAGGAACAGGCAAAGCGAGTGCCATTCAGTATGCTGGATATCACTCAACAGCATCAAACCGAAATTGAACTTTCTCAGGTTATCGAGGGGGCATCCCTCGGGTTCTGGGACTGGGACTTGAAGACCGGCCGGCACCTCGTCAATGATCGCTGGCTCGCCATGCTGGGACTGTCGCGAGAGGATATCCAGAACGATGTCAGCGACTGGGCTGGGCGGATCAACCCGGATGATCGCAAGCGGATTGAGCCCATCGTCATGAGCCACATCAAACAGGGCAAGCCCTATGTGGTGGAATTCAGGATGCGGCACAAGCACGGACACTGGGTCTGGATCCAGGGATCAGGCAACGGCGTGGAGAATGACCCCGATACCCAGGAGCCGCTGCGCGCCTGCGGCACCCACCAGGACATTACTGAGCGCAAGCGCAGTGAAGAGGCCTTGCATACGCTGGTAGAGAGCATGGTTGGCATCAGCGGCCAGGCCTACTTCCAGAAGGTGACCCGTGAACTTTGCCGCTGGTTCGATGCGGAAGGCAGCTATATCGGGGAACTGACGGATGATTTCGAGTTAAAACCGATCTGCATGCTGATGGACGGAAAGATTATCGAGAACCATGTCTGTAAGATGATTGGCACGCCATGCGAACAAGTGATCAGTCAAGGCCCCCGATATTTCCCAAAAGAAACCCAAGCTTTGTTTCCACACACCGTCTTTCTGCAGGAATACAATATCCAGGGGTATGCCGGCATTCCCATCCGGGACCAGCAGGACCAGGTCATCGGCGTGTTATGGGTCGCCTCCCATGATCCGCTGCAGCTGCCGCCGCAATGGGAAGACGTTTTGCAGATCATCGCCGCCCGCACCAGCGCAGAGATGGAGCGCATGCGCTCGATGGAAATGCTCGAATATCAAGCCACTTTCGATGCCCTCACCGATCTGCCTAACCGACGCCTGCTGTTGGATCGCCTGCAGCATGCCCAGGCGCTCTGCAAACGGCATGGGCATAAAGGCGGTCTGCTCTACATGGATCTGGACCACTTCAAGCACATCAACGACTCGCTGGGCCATCCGGTTGGCGATGAGTTACTGAAAGAGGTCGCCAAACGTCTGCAGCAGGAACTGCGTGACGAAGATACACCCGCCCGCCTCGGAGGCGATGAGTTCGTGGTGCTGTTTTCCGAACTCAGCGATGACCCTCAGCAGGCCGCACAACAGGCTCAGCAGGGCGCGGAGAAGATCATGCGGGTGCTCTCCATGCCCTACGCCATCCGCGACAACGAGCTGCAGATCACCCCCAGCATCGGCATTGTTGTCTTCCCGATGAACGCAGCAAACGCTGACGATCTCCTCAAGCATGCGGATACCGCCATGTACCGCGCCAAAGCGGCGGGCAGGAATACGATCCGCTTCTTTCTCCCGAGCATGCAGAAACAGGCTGAGGAGAGGCTGCAACTGAAAAACGAGCTGCGGTTTGCCTTGGAGAATGATGAATTCACCCTGGCTTACCAGCCCCAGCTGGACCTGGAGGGAAATATGGTAGGCGCAGAAGCCCTGCTGCGCTGGCCCCACCCGCAGCGCGGCGATATAGCGCCAGACAACTTTATTTCTGTGGCTGAGGAGAACGGACAGATCCTGGCAATTGGCGAGTGGGTGCTCAGGGAGGCGCTGACGCAAATGAATCAGTGGCAGCAGCAGCATTCGACGATCTTCCGTTCCCTGGCAGTCAATCTCAGCCCAGTCCAGTTCCATCAGGCCGATTTTACTCACCGAATCGAGCAGATACTGGGAGAAACGGGCACCGACCCCCACTGCCTGACCCTCGAAATCACTGAAGGTACGCTGGTGGAAAACCTGGAAGCTGCAAACAAGAAAATCCAACTTCTCAATCAGCTGGGGGTGCGCTTTTCCATCGATGATTTCGGCACCGGTTATGCCTCAATCTCATATCTGAGACGGCTTCCACTGAATGAATTGAAGATCGACCGCAGTTTCGTGCGTGACATTCTCACTGATCCCAGGGACGCAAGCCTGGTCGAAACCATCATCACCATGGCTCAGCAGATGGAACTGGAGATCGTTGCGGAAGGCGTCGAGCAACAGGCTCAATTCGAATTCCTGCGCAGTAAAGGCTGCAGGATCTTCCAGGGCCACTACTTCTGTGAACCGCTCAACGCCGCCCAACTGTCAAACCGACTGAAGGCGGCTGTCGACGAGATGCCGGCATAAACATGCAGCGCGAACCGCAGGCATCTAGAGACATCTACAGCATCTCCAGGCTGGTGCGTGAGACAAGGGCCATCCTGGAGGGGAGTTTCCCCCTGCTCTGGGTGGAAGGCGAGATCTCCAATCTGGCGCGCCCCGCCTCCGGCCACATCTATTTCTCGCTGAAAGACGAAGCCGCCCAGGTGCGCTGCGCCATGTTCCGCATCAAACTGCAACACCTGCGTTTTCAACCCGCGAACGGGCAGCAGGTGCTGATTCGCGCCCGGGTCAGCCTGTATGAGGCCCGAGGCGAGTTTCAGCTGATCGCCGAGCACATGGAGCCCGCCGGTGAGGGGGCGCTGCGCCTTGCCTTCGAAAGACTCAAGGAAAAACTCGCCAACGAGGGGCTGTTCGATACCGGCGGCAAGCAACCCCTGCCGCTGCTGCCCAGGCAGATCGGCCTGATCACCTCTCCCAGCGGTGCGGCGGTGCGCGACCTGCTGACTGTCCTGCGCCGGCGTTTTCCAGCCATTCCAGTGGTGATCTATCCGGCGCCGGTACAGGGTGCGGAGGCTCCGGCCAAGATCATCCGCATGCTGCAACTCGCCAACCTCCGCCAGGAGTGTGATCTGCTGATTCTCAGCCGCGGGGGAGGGTCGCTGGAGGATCTGCAGGCGTTCAATGACGAAGCGGTAGCAAGGGCCATCCATGCCTCGAAAATTCCACTGATCTCAGGCATCGGGCATGAAATCGACTTTACGATTGCCGATTTTGTCGCGGACCTGCGTGCGCCAACCCCTTCGGCCGCAGCGGAACATGCGACACCCGACCAGCACGAATGGCGCAAACGGCTGGACAAACAATTGGCACAATTGACCGGCAGATCGAAACAGCGGATTCAAGCCGGGCAACTGCAGCTTGAAAAGCTTCAGCGTCGCTTAGATCGGCAACAACCCCAGCAGCGTCTGACTCAACGCACCCTGCGCCTGGATGAAGTCTCGCAACGGCTTTTCCAGACCCAGAGCCACCAGCTGTTATCACTGCGCAGCCAGTTAAACACCTTCCAGTCAAGGCTCAATCAGCAGTCGCCGGTGCTGAGACTCGAACGGCTGAGATCAAAAGCCGACAAACTGCATGAACGCTTACATAGATCCCTGAGCGATCAGCTGCTACAACACCACAACCGGCTTGGCCAGCTCGCACGGGATCTGCATAATCTGAGTCCGCTCAACACCCTGAAACGGGGCTACGCCATTGCCGTCCATCCCGCTGACGGCCAGATACTGCGTTCAGCGGCGGAGATAAGCGTTGGTGAACTGGCCGAGGTCCGTCTGGCCGAGGGTCAGCTGCTGTGTGAAGTCAAAGAGATCCAGCAAGATTAAAGCTAAGATATTTCCCGACCAAAAATACAGAATACCCCCACTCCAACCTGCCGACTGGATGTGTAGCATCCCAGTTTCAGAGCGTCTCTAACAAATAGATCATAATTTTCGCGATTCAGACTGGTATTTAACCCGTAGATAGCCTGTCTCGGTACGCTGATTCCAGCCTTCAGGCATTCAGCGTCGCCCGAATTCTTTACCCTGTGTCAAACCATCCAGATGGAAAACAACAGGCTTTCAGCGCCAAGATAAGGTTTAATTACGTGAATCATGCAGAGTAATGTTCAATCAATCAGTCACTATTTCCCCACTGCGCCAAGGCATTGGGGTGGAATAGGTGTTCTTGCGGCGCTCTACTTCCTGGCAGGCATCATCGGTCTGAGCGTACAAACCGCCTACAATGGCATTACCCCGATCTGGCCAGCTTCCGGTATCGCTTTCGCAGCACTGCTGCTGTTTGGCGTAAGATTGTGGCCAGCCATCATTCTTGCCATGTTGTGTCTGGCCCTGTACGCCGAGATTCCCGTCTTCGTTGCACTGAGCGCAGGAATCGGGAGTGTCCTGGAAGCTGCCATACCCGTACTGTTACTGCAGCGATTCCGGTTTGACGGAAATCTCAACCGCTTGCAAAACATACTCTATTTCCTGGTATTCGCAGTTTTCCTCGGTCCGGTTTTCAGTGCAACCGCAGGCGCTGCTGCTTTCGCCATGCATCAGTCTCTCGAAATCTACGCCATTATCAGGATGTGGGCCTTCTGGTGGCTGGGGAACAGTATCGGTATTCTCATGGTGGGCTCTGCAATTCTGATTTGGAGCGCCACACCGAACAAGGGAATAACAGGCAGCATCGGGTTACGTACAGCCCTGGTCTGCCTGACAGTGATCGCCTCATTCTCCAGTATGGCGATCAATACCTTTCCATTTTCAACATTGATACTGTTTTTTCTGTTCCCGCTGATCATCCTTGCAGCCATGCAGGATAACCTGCGCTTTGTTGCTCTGATCTACCTCAGTGTACTGCTCACCTTCCTCATTGCCGGGGCGCTTTTTTTTCCGGAAAAATTCAATACGGCGGAGATCGACGGCGTCTATCTCAATATCACTTTCCTGATTATATTCACCTTCCTTGGGCTGTTCGCCTCGGCGGCCCATACCGAACAACTGGATAAACGTATCCTGGAATATCAGGCATCCACCGATAATCTGACAGGAATGAAGAGCAGGCAAGCCTTTCTTGAGCTGCTGAACACCACCGTGCGCAACCTGCGGCGTGATAACGACCGGCACAGCCTCTTGTACATAGACCTCGATGGACTTAAAAACGTCAACGATTCCGCCGGCCACTCAACGGGTGACCTGGTGCTCAAATCCATTACACAGATCATCAGGCGCATCATCAGGAGTCAGGATGTTGCCGGGCGGCTGGGCGGTGATGAGTTCGCCATTCTGCTTAGAAACAGTGACTCACATGCGGCCATGATCCTTGCAGAAAAGATCCGGCATGCCATCGCGGAGCACATCACATCTTTTAAAAAACTTCAGTTTTCGGTGACCGCCAGTATCGGTATTGTCGACATAGATCAGTCGTGCGATGACGTTGAAACAGTTTTAGAGACCGCAGATCAGGCTTGTTATGCCTCGAAGCGCTCCGGCGGCAACCAGATCACCCTGGCAGAGATGATTTAGGATTTGAATTGAGCTGTGCAGATCGGAAAAAATCTGCCTCAACTCTCACTTCTGTCATGCTGCGCCAGGTCCATGCGGATTGCCAGCCACTCCGCAAGCCGTTGCTGGACCATGCCGTTGATCGTCTGGCTCGGATAGATGCCCTGGTTGTCCGTCACTCCCGCCGGCAATCCACTCAACAGTTCCATCGCCTGCTCCACATGTTTGACCGCATATACCTGGAATTTTCCGGCCTCGGCGGCATCGATAACCACCTGTTTGAGCATCAGATCCCTGATGTTGGTGCTGGGGATTATCACCCCTTGACTGCCGTCCAGTCCTCGGGCCTGGCAGATATCGAAAAAACCCTCGATCTTTTCGCACACCCCACCGATTGGCTGCATCTCACCATGTTGGTTGACTGAACCGGTAATCGCCAGACTCTGTTTGAGCGGGATGTCGCCCAGTGCGGAGAGCAATGCGCACAACTCTCCGGCTGAGGCGCTGTCCCCCTCCACTTCGCCATAGGTCTGTTCGAACACCAGGGTGGCGGCCAGTGAGAGCGGCTGGTAGCGGGCATAACGCCGGTTGATATAGGCGGAGAGGATAAATACGCCCTTGCTGTGGATCGGTCCACCCTGATCCACTTCCCGCTCGATATCCACGACTTCGCCATTGCCGAGACGCGCCGTGGCGCTGATCCGGCTGGGCAAGCCAAATATGTGGTCACCCACCTGAATCACCGACAGCCCATTCACCCGCCCCAGCTGGATGCCCGTGGTATCGATCATCAGGGTGCCGTTGAGTATCTCTTCCTGCAGCTGTTCCTTCATCTGGCTGACACGCCGGGTCTGGTGATCCAGGGCCTGCTGCACATGCCTTTTCTCTATCTGTTCGCTCTGATTCTCCCGCGCCCAGTAATCAGCCTCCTTCAACAGATCGGTCAGACTACCCATATGCAGGGACAGCTTCTCGCCATTCCCGGCATGCCGAGCACTCTGCTCGATGATGCGGACCACGCCTGAACGGCTGATCGGTCGCAGTTTTTCCCGCTGCTGCAGGGTTGCGATAAGCTTGGCGTATGCGTTGTCATTCACCTCACTCCTGGGGAGGGTCTCGGCCAGATCCACCGCCACTTTGAACAACTGCCCGAAGTCCGAGTCATAGGCCTTGAGCAGATGATAGATGCGGCGGTCACCGATCAATATCACCTTCAGGTTAATCGGGATCGTATCGGGTTCCAGAGTGATGGTACTGACCAGACTCAATTGGCGCTCCAGGGACTCGATGCGCACCACACCAGACTTGAGCGTCCTCTTCAACGCCTCCCAGCTGAACGGGTTGGTCAGGACCTTCTCTGCATCGAGCACCAGATAACCATCATTCGCCCGGTGCAGGGCGCCAGCCTTGATCAAAGTGAAATCGGTCGCCAGGGTGCCCATGCGCGCCATATGCTCCACCCTGCCGATCAGGTTCTGATAGGTGGGATTGGCCTCATAGACCACCGGCACAGCAGGCCCATCCCGGTTGTCGACCAGCAGATTGACCTTGTAACGGGTGAAACGCGGATCATTGGCTTCAAACGGCGCACCCTCATCATCATCGACCGGGCGGAAAAGTTCCAGATTCTGCTGCACATCTTCACGCACCGCATCCAGATAACTGACCAGTTCAGAATGGTCGGCATACTTCTGAAACAGATCTGCCAGCAACTGATCCAGGGTGATGCTGACGAACTCACGCTCCAGCTTCTTGAAGCGCTGCCGCATATCACGCTTCCAGATCGGAATCTGTGCGAGAGTGCTGCGCAGCTCATCATGAAATTTCTCCACCACCTGCTCGATTGCCTTGCGCTCACTCTCCGGCAGTTTCTCAAACTCATCAGGGGAGAGAAGACTGCCTTCCCTGAGCGGAACCAGGGTATAACCAGTGGGGGTATGGAGTAACGCAATCCCCTCTTCCCGGGTGCGGCGATCGAACTCCACCGCCATCTGCTCTTCCCGGCGCCTCAGACTGTCGCGAATCTCTTCAGCCTGTTTACGGAACTCTTTACCCTGCAGTGCAGCGGGAATGGCATCGAACAGGGATTCGACCAATTGCAGCATATCCTTGCGGAAAACACGTCCCATGCCGGGAGGCAGTGAGACCGCAAGCGGCTGATGCGGAGCATCGAAGTTATTCAGATAACACCAGTCGGAAGAGCGTTTGCCTGCCGGCCGGGTTAATCGGCTGAGCGTCTCATCCACCATCCAGTGGCGTCCGACACCGGTGGAGCCCATCACATAGAGGTTATACCCCTCATGGGCTATTCCTACGCCAAAGGCCATGGAATCAAGGGCGCGGCCCTGACCAATGGTTTCATCCAGAACTTTCAACTGGTCAGTGGATGCGAAATCGAGCCCATCGATGTTACAGGCGTGGTAAAGCTGTTCAGGCAGCAGTGGTTTGGCCGGCTGCATATTCAGGTATCTGATTGTTGCATCAGGATCCCCTTCTACTCTTTCAGAGATACTCAGGCAGTTGCTTGCGGATCTCCTCGGGTGAGTGAGCAGCGAGGTTCTTATCCACTTCGCCTGCCAGCAACTGTTTCATGGCATTGGTCTGATGCTTGCGTAACATGCCCAGGAAATTCGGCGCTGCGATCAGATAGAGCTTTTTGAATTCACCGGACTTACGCCCCGCTTCTATGGTGGCGCACACATGGGCCGCAAAACGGTCAGCATCTGCCTGTTTATACTCGTCGGGTTCGCCTTCAGTGGTATCTGCGAGCAGATCTCCCTCATGCAGTCTTGCTTCGGGATGGCTCAAGGTCTGTATTTCCTCAAGTTCACTGACCGGTTTGTCTGAAACAAATATTCTCGCGCGACTGGTGTCAGCGGCAACAACCCAGGTTTTATTCATAACATCTCCCCTTTTTGACAGGTTCTGTTCAAGCCTCCTAACAGGGTGTGTAAACTGGTCGATTCACAACGCTCTGCTAATCTAAGCGTAACTCAATTCTCAACCCCGTGTGAATCAAGATCTGAATAATTCAGCGCTTTCAGCAACACAAGCAGGGGTTGCTCCGACAACTGCTCCGGCATGGCTTCCACCTGCTCACATCCGCCGTACCAGGATCTACAGAGACAGCGACAGCGGTCAGCCCGTTGAATCAGTCTCCATCTTTGGTTTTCTTGCGCTGCATGAAAGCCGTCAGGGCGAGCGCGCCAAACAGGGCGTAAAACATCGCCTCCTGTCGATCGACACCGAACAGGATCGCCCCATAACCGCCGATTGCCGCACCCAGACCGCCGAATGCCAGACCCCGCATTACCCGGCACAGGGCACAGTTTCTATAGTCAGTTCCAGCCATTCTCGCACCTTGCATCAACCGAGGTATCTGGAAATCCGCCACGCTTGATTAAATGACAAGCGACTTGACGCACTCCAGATAGGCCTGTTCATCAGGCATCCTTTGATTAGCCTGCGCCTCCCACAACATTTGCGCAAGGCATTCCATCAATTGATGCTCCGCCTCATGCACGTCACCCAGCCGCTGGGTCAGCCGCCGGTAGAGTCCGGTGATGCCGGGCGGGCGATCTGTGGAGATCTGCTCCTGCAGACTGATGTGCATCGCCATATGCAGAAAAGGGTTACTCTCACCCGCCTCAGGCGGAAAATCCTTATGCAGCGCCCCTTCAGGGTCGGATAGCAGCCCCTGGTACTCCGGATGCTCCAGCACCACAGACGCAATCATCTGCTCGAGGGGTTCCATCGAAACCCCATCCCGTTGTTTACGCCAGGCTTCAACGAATACCTGGCGCATCTGGATTCGATCGTTACCAAACATGGGTTGCTGATTCCTTAATGCTGATTCCTGATGCCACTCGATACTCAACCATTGCGGCAAAGCACGAAGTAGCATAACGGGTTGAAATTTCTTTTAACCCCAGAGCTTTCACAACTGCATGGCAGCAGGAGGCAGAACTCGGTGGTTGGTTGTCATTTCCAGGTTAGCCCTTGCCAGCCAGCCTCGATTCAGGGCTGGGTGGCCGCCTTGGCGAGTTTCGCCAGCGCGCCAGTCATTTTCTGCTGAATCTCGGGACGGTCGTCGATGCCAAAACGGCTGAGCAGATATTCAGGTCGCGTGTAAGTCAGCCAGACAACGCCCTCTGCATCCCGCCAGGCCAGGGCTTTCAGGGGAAGATCGATGCCGGCCCGCTGATCGCTGCTGATTACCCCGGTACCCACCTTGGGAGATCCAAAAATAAGCAGTTGCGTGGGACGCAATGATTTTCCCACGCTTGCGGCGCCCTTTGCATGATCGATGCGTGCAAAGACCTTGAGGCCTGCGTCTTTTGCCGCCGCCTCGAAACGGTCCAGGGTCTGCGGCACATCGAACTGACTGCGCACATTCACCAGCCCGTCATCAGCCTGTGCGGTTGGAAGTATTACAATCAAAACAGCCAGCATCAGCAGTACACGATTCAAGATTTTCATCATTATTCGATCTCCTTTAGTTTGAATTCACAGAGGTCCTCGATCAGACAACTGCCACAACGCGGTTTACGCGCAATACAGGTATATCGCCCATGCAGAATCAGCCAGTGGTGCGCATCCTGCAGAAAGTCAGCCGGGGTAAAACGCAGGAGCTTCTTCTCCACCTCCAGTGGTGTCTTCCCCACTGCCAGCCCGGTCCTGTTAGCCACTCGAAAAATATGGGTATCCACCGCCATCGTGGGCTGACCGAATGCGGTGTTCATGATCACATTCGCGGTCTTACGACCCACGCCTGGCAGGGCCTCCAATTTACTTCTCTCCTGCGGAACCTGGCTGGCATGCTGTTCGATCAGAATACGGCAGGCCGCAATGATATTTTTCGCCTTGTTATTGAACAGCCCGATAGTCTTTATATAGTCCTTCAAACCCTCCTCCCCCAGGGCAAGGATCGATTCAGGGGTATTTGCCTTCGGAAAAAGTCTCTGTGTGGCCTTATTGACGCCCTTGTCGGTTGCCTGGGCTGATAAGGTCACCGCCACCAGCAGTTCGAACGGTGTAGTGTAGTTCAACTCAGTGGTTGGATTCGGATTGGCGTCGCGCAGACGCTCGAAGATCTGCTGCCGCTTCTTCCTGTTCATGGCAATCTGATGCGGCGGGCAAGGCCGTCAGACATTGAGCAGGTCCGGCTGATTGAGAATCCGGGAATGAATCTCTTCATACCCATAAATAACACCGCTTTCATCAAATCCTCAGCGAAATTTGCTTTATTAAAGGCTTCTGCATATCAATAAAACGGCCGCAGGACTCGTTAAACAGTTCCTGCATCACTACCCTCTGCAGCGAATTGATCTGCAGCTGAAACCTGCGGTGACTGGAATGACGAGGCAATCACCTGGGTAAGGTCCGCATCGTTTTGCCTGATCGACCTGGTTGATTTTTTATGCCTGCTCAATATAACAGCTCGTAACTCGCTTGTGCCAGCCAGCTGATGTAGGCTACCGCTGCATGTCATATCCATCTGAAAACGCCTTCAGCATCCGGCGGCTCAACCCGTTCAACGGGGTTTTACAGATCTTCACAACAGCCCATGCCCGCGCTTTGAGCAGCAACGGTCTGAAGTGGGAAATCCAGGTGCTCAGTGATCGCCCTCAGGGTCTCTGGGCCAACATCCCTTTTGCCGGACAACAGTTTTATACCTTTGGCCTATGGTCACAAACCGAGGGATTCAGTCAGGTGCCACTCAATCCTCTGTTCAATACCTCTGGCATGCTCGATGCCGCGCAACAACTGAGGGAAGGCCTGGAACCCTGCCTTGGGCAGTTGCCGTTCCCCATGGCTGATGTTTATGAACTCTGGCTGCTGGATAAAACAGACGGCAAACCTGTTGCGTTGCTCAACAGCGCCCGCTCTGAGGCGGAACTGGAGCACAGGGAGGTCAGCCGCTGGTCGGCCGCCGAGCCGGACGACTCGGGATTTGTCTCACATACGTTGCGTTACAAATCCCTGCCGCTGGATAATGACGACAATCCACGGCGCCATACTGCAATGCTCGAGGCCCTGATGCAGGAGCGCAGCGGACATAATCAGCGGCGCGCCTGGTATCTGCGGGATGAAAAAATGGCGGGTGCTGCGGTCAGGGATGGTGAACATGATCTACCCGCCGAACTGTTCCCTGAACTGCCAGTCAGCCTCGACTGGCAAAACGCTGAAGACCATCAATTAATCATGGATTATATCCTCTGGAAGGCGCCCCAGATGCTTTTGCTGCCAGGTATTTCCCCCACAACCCGTGAAATGCTTGAAAAGCTGGCGGTGAAAAATCCTACGCTGATCGATAGATTCTGGCGCCTGATTCCGGAAATACACAACAAAACCCTGTTGAATAAGGCGCGGGTTGAGGCAAGAATCCGTCTATCCAACCAAAATTGAGTGACCGTCACCTGTGAAATACAAAAATCAATCAGACCAGCTGAGCAGAGATGACAGCAGCCTTGGCATCCTGTTGGTCAACCTGGGAACACCGGATGCCCCCACCACCGGCGCGGTGCGGCGCTACCTGGCGGAGTTTCTCAGCGACCCCCGCGTGGTCTCGATTCCGCGCTTCATCTGGATGATTATCCTGTATGGCGTAGTCCTGCGCATCAGGCCCAAACGCTCAGCAGCAGCCTATCAGTCGGTATGGACCGATCAAGGCTCGCCCTTGCTGGCCATCTCGAAACGACAGAAAGCCGCCATCGAGAAGTCCCTGCACGACAGGCTGCCCGGCAGGGTGGAGGTGGCGCTGGCCATGCGCTATGGCAACCCGTCCATCAAGCAAGGCCTGGAAACCCTGCGCCAGGCCAATGCGCAACGGCTGCTGGTGGCGCCGCTCTATCCCCAGTATTCCGCCACCACTACCGCATCCATCTTCGATGCGGTGACCAGCGAACTACAAAACTGGCGCTGGCTGCCGGAGATCAGATTCATCAACCGCTACCACCATGAGCCGGCCTACAGCCGGGTCTTGGCGGAGAGCATACAACAGTTTCGTCAGCAACACGGCAGCGCCGACAAGCTGCTGTTTTCCTTTCACGGCATCCCGAAGGACTACTTCGAACAGGGGGACCCCTATCCCAATGAGTGCCGTCAGACCGCCCTGGAAACCATCAAGCATCTGGGGCTGAGCGAGGATCAATGGGCCATCTCCTTCCAATCCCGATTTGGCAAACAGGAGTGGGTGAAGCCCTATACCGATGCAACCCTGAAAGACTGGGGCCATGATGGCGTTGGCAGCGTACAGGTGGTGTGCCCGGCCTTCTCCGCCGACTGCCTGGAAACCCTGGAGGAGATCGCGGTTGAGAATCGTGACTATTTCCTCGAAGCAGGGGGTAAGACGTATGACTATATTCCGGCGCTGAATGATCAACCTGCGCATATTCAGATGCTGTCGGAGCTGATTATCCGCCACTGCCAGGGCTGGCCTGAAACCACTGCACAAACAGCACAGTAACCGACCATGGAAAAGCATCCTCGTCCCACCGACATCAAGGTCCATCAGCAATCCCGGTTTCTCGACATTGCCTTCGACGATGGCTCTCATTTCGCCCTGCCCTGTGAATATCTGCGGGTCTACTCGCCCTCAGCCGAGACCCGCGGACACACCCCCGCCACGGCCAAACTGGAGAAGGGCAAGGAGTTGGTAAGCATCCAGCGAATCGAACCGGTGGGCAGTTATGCCATCAAGATCGTGTTCGACGACGGTCACGACTCCGGACTCTATGACTGGAAATATCTCTACAACCTGGGGAAATTCCAGGACCAGCTGTGGCAGGCCTATCTGGAGAAACTGGCGGAGGTCGGTTATCAGCGGGTAGCGCCCGAGCTGGTCCCGAAGACCGATTAATCCTGCGCTGTATTCCTGAGCAGCGGCCGGCGCGATGGCATTCGCCGCTTACAGCTGCTCGGATGCAAAATCCGCCAGTCTGGAGCGCTCGCCACGCAGCAGCGTGATATGCCCGCTGTGCTGCCAGTGCTTGAATCGGTCTACCGCGAAAGTCAGTCCTGACGTTGTTTCAGTCAGATAGGGCGTATCGATCTGCGCCACATTCCCTAAACAGACGATCTTGGTGCCGGGACCCGCCCTGGTGATCAGGGTCTTCATCTGCTTGGGTGTCAGATTCTGCGCCTCGTCAAGAATGATGTACTTGTTGAGAAAGGTGCGGCCGCGCATGAAATTGAGAGAATGGATACGGATCCGGCTGCGCAGCAGATCATCCGTGGCCGCTTTGCCCCAGTCCCCTCCCTCGGTCTGGGTCAATACTTCAAGATTATCCATCAGCGCCCCCATCCAGGGCGTCATCTTCTCCTCCTCCGTGCCGGGCAGGAAGCCGATATCCTCGCCGACCGGAACCGTGACCCGGGTCATGATAATCTCACGGAATCGATTCTGGTCAAGCGTCTGCTGCAAGCCTGCGGCGAGGGCAAGCAGCGTTTTGCCGGTGCCAGCGGTACCCAGCAGACTGACAAAGTCGAGTTCAGGATCGAGCAGCATATTCAGTGCAAAATTCTGTTCCCTGTTGCGGGCGTTGATCCCCCAAATATTGTGCTTAGGGCTGCTGTAATCTGCCAGCAGTTCGATAACCGCACTGTCTTCAAGCTTTTTTCGCACGATGAACTGCAGACTGTTGTCGCCCTCAAGGTAGAGACACTGACTGGGATACCAGTCTGCGGTTTCACTGCCCGTAATTCGATAGAATGTCCGGCCCTCTTCCTGCCAGGACTCCACCTCCTTGGTATGGTGTTCCCAGAAATCATCCGGCAGCTTAAGCATACCGCTGTACAACAGGCTGACATCCTCCAGCACCTGATCATTGGAATAGTCCTCGGCGCGAATTCCAAGCACGGCTGCCTTGATGCGCAGATTGATATCCTTCGAGACCAGAATAATCTTCCGTTCTAGATTTGCTTCCTGCAGACCCAAGGCTGTGGCGAGGATGGTATTGTCCGGGGTATTACCCGGCAGAGTGGAGGGCAACTCACTTAATACCGGCTCGGTCTGAAAGAACAGGTGACCGGTCACGGAGCCGATCCGATTACCGTTCAGTTGCAGGGTATTGAGCGGGATACCCTTATTGATCTCATGCTGGGCAATATTGCACATCAACTCATCCAGGAAGCGGCTGGTCTGGCGGACGTTGCGCGCCACTTCCGACATGCCCTTCTTGCCCTTGTCCAATTCCTCAAGAACCACCATGGGCAGGAAGATATCGTGTTCTTTAAAACGGAACAGGGCGGTGGGGTCGTGCATCAGCACATTGGTATCGAGGACAAACAGGCGGGGAGACTCTAGTGCTGTTTCTGGCATGCGGTATCCATGTGTTGGGAGGCGTTCACATCTCTATTCAGGCGACTATCGGTAAACACCAACCTGATACAGAACACCCATGATTTAGGCTATTTTTGTGCGCGCATCGCCTTGACGGCTTCGAGCACCTCATCCGCGTGACCCTTGACGGTCACTTTACGCCACTCCTGCCTGAGAATGCCCTGTTCATCGATGAGAAAGGTGCTGCGCTCAATGCCACGCACCTTTTTGCCATACATGTTTTTCATTTTTATGACATCAAACAGCTGACACAGCGTTTCATCCTTGTCTGACAGGAGTTCGAAAGGAAAGCCCTGTTTCTCCTTGAAGTTTTCCTGCGCCTTGACGCTGTCCCGCGAAGCCCCCAGGATCACTGCGGACTGACGGCGGAACTTGTTGATAGCCGAGGTAAAATCGAGCCCTTCCTGGGTACAGCCGGGAGTACTGGCCTTGGGATAAAAATAGAGGACAACCGGCTTTCCCCGGTAGTCTGACAATTTGATGGACTTGTTGCCGGTAGCCGGCAGTTCGAAATCGGGGACTGGCTTGCCGATTGCAATCACCGTCATAACTATAACCTCTTTATCTCAGGGCCTGCTGACAGACCCTAACCTTTTATCGGCTCAATCACCGCATCCAGATTGAGCGCGTCGCAATAATCCATAAACTCATCTCGGAGAGCCGCCAGATGGATATCCGATGGAATGCCAACACTCAGATGGACAGAGAACATCGGCGTTCCGGTATGCGCCGCTGCGTAGCTGGCAGTGACCAGATCCTCGATATTGATATTTCTTTCTGAGAAAAACTCGGCCAGTTTGTTGACTATGCCGGGATGGTCCATGGCAACCACTTCAACCATATAAGGCAGCAGATTACTGCTTTGACTGCGCTTTTCCGTGCGCTTACCGATAATGGTCAAACCCAGTTCAGTCTGCAGCTCCGGCAGTGCATTTTCCAGCTTGGCCAGGGTATTCCATTGCCCTTCAACCAGCAGCAGGATGGCAAACTCACCACCCAATACCGTCATCCGGCTGTCGGTAATATTGCATCCTCCATCGAGAATCTTCTTTGAGAGAGACTTGACAATACCGGGACGATCTTTGCCAAGTGCGGAAATGACCAGGAAATTTTTTTGGTTGGACATTGATAACCGTTTAAAGTAAAAATTTTTAAGAGTGTAGCATGGCTTTATTGCTATTCGGAGCCAACAGTGAATCCGCTCGTCTGCAGCTTGATCTGGTGTCGCTGCAACAAGAAATAGCGCAAGCCCGCTCAACGACCAAGCCAGCTTCAAGTTCGCCGCCAGGCGATTGCGCACAGCATTCTGCTGAATGCCAAAGCTTAAACCGACTTGTCAGGATTGCAAGACGCAGGATACCATACTCGATTAATCGTTATCCCTTGAGGAAACCAGACAGATGTTTCGCGGCAGCATGGTGGCACTGATCACTCCAATGCAGGAGGATGGCGGCGTAGATTACGGCGCACTGCAACGTTTAGTGGAATTCCATATCGCACAGGGCACCGACGCCATCGTCGCCGTGGGCACTACGGGCGAGTCTGCTACCCTGGATGAACAGGAACACTGTGATGTGATCGCACGGGTTGTCGAGTATGCGGACGGACGGACGCCGATTATCGCCGGTACCGGCGCCAACTCCACCCGCGAGGCGATCAGCCTGACCCAATGCGCAAAACAGGCCGGGGCGGACGCCTGCCTGCTGGTTACACCCTACTATAATAAGCCGACGCAGGAAGGTCTCTATCAGCATTTCAAAGCGATCGCCGAGGCGGTTGATATACCCCAGATACTCTACAATGTCCCTGGCCGGACAGCCTGTGACATGCTGCCGGGGACCGTGGCTCGCCTGGCTGAGGTAACAAACATCATCGGCATCAAAGAGGCGACGGGTAATCTGGAGCGTCTGCAGCAGATCCGTGAGCTTTGCGGCGACAGCTTTGACATTTACAGCGGCGATGATGCTACCGGCTGTGAGATGCTGCTGCGCGGGGGTAATGGTGTGATTTCCGTCACCACCAACGTAGCGCCAAATCTGATGCACAAGATGTGCGAGGCGGCATTGGCCGGCGACCGGGAAACCGCGGAGCGTCTGGACAAACAACTTTCAGGTCTACATAAAGCTTTGTTCGTTGAATCAAACCCAATCCCGGTAAAATGGGCAATGACGGAGCTGGGCTTATCCCCCAAGGGCATACGCCTGCCTCTTACCTGGTTGAGCGAATCAGCACAACCCCAGGTCATGTCGGCGATGCGCCAGGCCGGTGTGTGTTGACCGGATTGAGCGCCAGTAACGCCGCCCATCGCAGCCAACCACCTGCAGAGATTTTCTGAATTCAGTGAGCCAGAATAATATGTCTTTATCCCTTGTTTACAGGCTGCTCCCTCTGCTCTTACTGAGCTGCATGTTGACTGCCTGCAGTTCCAGCGGCGGTTACTTTACCGACCAGGAGAAGGCCTATCGCAGTCAGCGTCAGGCGGTGGACAATCTGGAAGTCCCACCTGATCTCTCAAGTTCCGCCATCAGTGACGAGATGGAAATCCCGACGGGATCGAGTGCCTCCTACTCTGACTATAGCTCCGGACAGGCCGGTGGAGCAAAAGGCGTCTCCACCCTGGCCGGCAGCCAGGTCCTGCCGGAATTCGAGGGTATAGAGGTCAAGCGGGATGGCAACCAAAGGTGGCTGAAAATCAGCGCCAGTCCCGCTGATGTCTGGTTCAAGGTAGTGGAATTCTGGCGCAAGAACGGGCTGTTATTGGTGGAGCAGGATCCGGCCATCGGCGTGATGACCACAGACTGGCTGGAAAGCCGCAGCGATGTCAAACAAGGGGCGCTGACTGAATTTTTCCGCAAGGCGTTCGACTCCATTTACTCATCCGCCACCCGCGACAGATTCCGGGTGCGTCTGGAACATGGTGAGGAGCCAGGCACTACCGAACTGTTTCTGACCCATCGGGGTCTGGTGGAGGAATTGGTCAAGGATACCGGCGGACAAGCAGATACAACCTATTGGACGCCCAGGCCGAACGAACCTGAAACCGAAGCTGCCATGCTGCGCAGTCTGATGTTGCATCTGGGAGTCAGCCAGGAAAAGGCCGACCAGTCATTGGCAAAACCCGCGACCAAAGAGGAGCGCTCAAGACTGATCACCACCGAGCAGCAGGTAGAACTGATCATCAACGAGAGATTTGCCAGGGCATGGCGAGTCACCGGGGTGGCGCTTGATCGGGTCGGGTTCGCCGTCGAAGACCGGAACCGTTCAGATGGCATCTATTACGTGCGTTACAAGGCGTTGGAGGAACAAAAGAAGAAAGGCTTTTTCTCGAAACTTGCGTTCTGGCGTGATGATGATGACCTCGACGACAATCAATACCAGGTCAAACTGACAGAGTTGGGCGACGCAACCCAGGTCAGTGTCAACAACCAGCTGGGCGAACGCCAGAACAGCAAAACGGCTGTACGCCTGCTGACCCTGTTGCACGAACAGATTCAATAGAACCTAGTGCGTTTCGCCACACTGGGCAGCGGCAGTCGAGGTAACGCCCATCTGATCGAAACCACGCAGGTAAGAGTGCTGGTGGACTGTGGCTTCCCCGCCAAAGAGATAGAACGGCGTCTGTCTCAGCTGAATGTGGATGCCGACAGCCTGGACGCCATCCTGGTAACCCATGAACACACGGACCATATCCGTGGCTTGGGCCCTGTGGCAAGACGTTACAAGCTCCCCGCATGGATGACTTCAGGCACCTATCTCGGATCAAAATGCGGCGATCTTCCTGAGTTACACACTATCGACAGCCACGCCGGTGGGTTTTTCATCGGCGATCTTGAAGTCCTGCCCTACCCTGTACCCCATGACTCTCGCGAACCCTGTCAGTTCCTGTTTCGTTGCGCAAAGCAGCGCCTCGGGATTTTGACGGATGTAGGTCATATCACACCCCACATCGTGGCGAATCTTTCCAACTGTGACAGCCTGATTCTCGAATTCAACCACGACACGGAAATGTTGGCGGCCGGTCCCTATCCACCCAGTCTTCAGCACCGGGTTGGCGGCAGTCATGGGCACCTGAATAATCAACAGTCGGTCGAGCTTTTAGATCAACTTGACTTAGCTCGCCTGCAACATCTGGTTGCTGCTCATTTGAGCGAGAAAAACAATACCCGGCAGCGCGTAACACAGACACTGCTGCAGGCCCATGATCAGCTTGAAAGCAGACTCAGTATCGCCGATCAGCATACAACTGCAGGATGGTTTACTCTGACCTCTTCCTGAAAAAACACATTAGATCATGCGCAAAAACTGATGTTTGTTTAACTTTATTTCTATTAAAGGTAAGGTGATTCTGCTTTTTATTTATACCCTTACTTATAAAACAAGATTGAATGACAATGAACTGCTGTCTTACTGATGGAGGAAACAATATATGGCTCATATCGTAGTCTTGGGGGCCGGAACCGGTGGTATGCCTTGTGCCTACGAACTCCGAATGGAATTGGGTCGTGAACATGAAGTGACGATGATTAATGAACGAGATTATTTCCAATTCGTACCTTCAAATCCCTGGCTTGCGGTTGGCTGGCGCGACCGCTCCAGCATCACTTTTGATATCCGGCCGCACCTGGAGCGCAAGGGAATCAACTTTATAGCCAAGCGGGTCGAAACGATAGACCCGGAAGCCAATCGGCTTACCCTGCAGGATGGTGAAACCGTCGATTATGACTATCTGGTGATCGCTACCGGCCCACGTCTTGCGTTCGAGGAAGTCGCCGGATCTGGGCCACAGGGGCACACCCACTCCATCTGCACGGTCGATCATGCCGAAAAGGCGTATGAAGCTTATCAAAAACTGCTGGAAGATCCTGGTCATGTAGTGATAGGCGCCATGCCGTTTGCCAGTTGTTTCGGACCCGCCTATGAATTTTCATTCATCATGGACTCGGACCTGCGCAAGCGTAAACTGCGTGACAAGGTGCCGATGACCTTCGTAACCTCAGAACCCTACATCGGCCACCTGGGATTAGGTGGCGTGGGTGATTCCAAGGGATTTCTCGAAAGCGATTTCCGCGCCCACCACATCAACTGGATAACCAATGCCAAGGTCACCAGCGTAGAGGCGGGCAAGATGCATGTCGAGCAGTACGATGATGCCGGGCACAAGGTGAAGGATCACGAACTGGAATTCAAATATTCCATGATGCTGCCGGCTTTCAAGGGGGTGGAGGCCGTGGCCAAAGTGGAGGGGCTGTGCAACCCCCGCGGCTTTGTTTTCGTCGACGATCATCAACGCAATCCGAAATACCCGAATATCTTTGCAGCTGGCGTGTGCATCGCCATCCCTCCCGTCGAGGCCACCCCGATCCCTACCGGCGCGCCTAAAACCGGTTACATGATCGAATCGATGGTCACCGCCATCGTACACAATCTTGCCGCCGCCCTGGCTGGCAAGGAAGGCACCACCCTGGCGACCTGGAACGCCATCTGCCTGGCGGACATGGGTGACACCGGCGCGGCCTTCGTGGCCCTGCCGCAGATCCCGCCACGCAACGTGGCCTGGTTCAAGAAGGGCAAGTGGGTGCATATGGCGAAGATCGCGTTTGAGAAGTATTTCATCCGCAAGATGAAGAAAGGCACCTCGGAACCGATCTATGAAAAATACATTCTCAAGATGCTGGGAATCGGCAAACTCAAGTGATGGCATAACAAACACATCAAGCAAGTTAAAAAGCCCGGACTTCCGGGCTTTTTAATGCGACGTATTCAGATCGCCGTATAACTCCAACCCTGTTGCAGCCGTTCCACTACAAATTGCACGGCTGACGGCCTGATGACGGCGCTGTCAACCAGATTAACCGCTTTACCTTCCCGAGCATATTGCGCAAGCGTGTTGTTGCAGGCAACGAACTGGAGTTCCGCATAATTTGAACTCAGGCTTTCGATACGCTCGAGATAAGGCGTGGCTGTTTTTCGCAGCAGGTCGATGCCACCGGCGCTGGCAACCACATTCACCTCGACGCCCTGCCCCGCATACTGCTGCAGCAGATGTTCAGCCTGGTCGAGCACCCGCTGGAATTTTCCCGCGTCGGAATAACCGACGAACAGCACGACCTTGTTGGGCTGGGCCTGGATTTCACCCAGTTCGAAGGAGCCTAAGGCATCCGTCGGCGCCATCAGCCGGCCACCCATAAAACCGAGGGTAAAGATCGCTACAGCAGCGGCCGCGAAAGCGATTCGCCATTGGGCAAGCGGCTGTTTCTGTCGGGGTGGGAGGTTCTTTTCCGCATAGGCGTACTTGACCATATCCTTGAGCCGATGAATATCACACAGCGCTTCGCGCAAATCCGAGTCATGCTCGATTTTTTCCAGCAGCGATTCGCTCTGTTCGGCGTTCAATTCGCCATCCGCCAGGGCATTCAGCTGAAGATGGATATCATCGTCTGTTATTTTCATTTCACTCTCCTGAGATGACAGCGTTCCGGATTAAGTTCCCCCTCCAGTGACAGCAACTGTGCCTTCAACGCCACGCGCGCCCGACTGAGGCGGCTCATGACGGTGCCGACCGGCAGCTCCAATACCTCCGCCACCTCCACATAGCTGAAACCTTTCAGATCAACCAGGGTGACCACCTGCCGCTGCCCAAGCGGCAGATGACTGATGGCTGCCTGCACCCGGTCAGTGATCTGTTGTTTGCGCAACCCGATCTCCGGGGTGTGATCCGAGGTGAACACCAGTTCATCGATATCCAGGCTCGGATGGCGCTGGCGCAGGTGCTCCTTCCAGCAGTTGCTCATGATACGAAACAACCAGTATTCCAGTTTCGCCTCATCCCGCAACTGATGCTGCTTGGCTATCGCCCTGGCCAGGGCTTCCTGGGCCAGGTCATCGGCAAGCATGCTGTCACCACACCATGACAACGCCACGCGGTAGAGATCGGTTCTGTATTCACCGATGCGCTTCCCCAGGCGTCGGGCAGCAAGCCCAAAATTTAATAATTTCATTATGTTGTTCACCCCTCCTGATAGTAACAGATGCAGGAACGGTGAATTTATTCCATCCATTGGTAATTTATTTTTTATTCGGATTTTTATTCTCGAAGCGGGGAATAAATCAGCTCCGGCCATCCATCTTGTGCATCGAGGCCTGTTCATTCCTGCCGGTGCGGAATGGCCTGCCAATTGAAATATTCCAATCACAAACCATGAGGATGAGGAGAATGAAAGCTAACAGCATACCTGCCCATAGGGCGATCGTCTGGTTGCTCTCCTTCTGTCTGCTGATAGGCTTTCAGGGCCTGCTGGCAGCGGAAGAAGAGGGCAAACCTTTCGCCGAGAAGCATGTGGTGTTGCAGATCAGTGATATGGATCCAAGCAAGCAGACCCTGGTGTTGAATGTGGCGAACAATGTGCTGAAACACTATGGCCCGGACAGGTGGATGTCGAGATCGTCGCTTTCGGGCCCGGACTGAGACTGTTGCAGGCTGGGCAATGCCAATGAAGGACGCATCGATGGCCTGGTGGGCCAGGGCGTCCGCTTCAGCGCCTGTGAAAATACCATTCGCAGTTTTGCAAAGAACCTGGGTAAAGAGCCTCTGTTACACAAACACGCGATCCATGTCAGCGCCGGCGTGGTCCGCATCATAGACCTGTTAGAGCAAGGCTATGTCCTGATCAAACCCTGATCAATCACCAGAAAAAAATCATACCGAAGGGGAAAATTATGAATTTCACATCGATCCGCCTGACGAGCGCGGCAGCCATGCTCGCCATTCTGTCGCCGGCACAGGCCACCAACTGGCTGATGCTGCAAGGCACCGAGCCGGCCTCCGCAGCACCGCGCGCCAAGGTCTGGGGACTGATCCAGGCCGAGTACCAGAAAGACTACAGTGATCCCAATGCAACCGATGCCTACATCCCGCCTAAGCTGATCGGTCCGGAACTGGAAACCCAGGACTCCTTCAACATCGGTCGGGCGCGGCTTGCGGTGCGCGGCGCCGGTTTCCCGCTGGACGCCAAGGTCAACTACTTCCTGATGGCGGAACTTGGCAACAACGGCATCACCGAGCCGGGCAACTCATTCGCTAAATTGACCGATGCGAGCATCACCTTCAACCACATCAAAGGCGCACGCGCGCGCGTCGGCCTGTTCAAGACCCCGGGTTCGGAGGAGATATTTCAGGGCATCATCAACATCGACTATGTCAATTTCACCGAATTCGGCAATCAACAGTTGATCGAACGCCTGCCCAACGACAACTATACCGCCAACGTGCCGCCGGTCACCCTGCCGGTGGATGACACCAAGAGCCTGAACACCTTCGACAAACCTGTGGCGGCCGGCCGGGACACCGGCATCCAGGTCTTTGACACCTTCAAACTGACTGACTGGGAACACAGTTATGCCGTCATGTATGCCAATGGTAACGGACTGAGCCTGTCGGATCGGGATGACAGCAAGGACCTTTACCTCTACTGGTCCTCGGAGAAGGTGTTTGGGGGCGAAGGCCCACGCCGGCAGGGCTGGAAACTGTTTACCTGGCACCAGCAGGGTGAACGGCTGCTCGACAATACCAATGATGGCCTACACAACCCCACTGAATACGACCGCAAGCGCTGGGGCCTCGGCACCCAGTACCGGAAAAACCCCTTCCGCTTGACCGCCGAGTATCGCAAGGCCGACGGCATGGTCTTTGTCGGGCCGGACAAAATGACCTTCGACCAGAATGCCAACAGTACGAGTAATCCCGGCGGCGCAGACGGCGCCACCGGCAAAGCCTGGGGCGCCTATGTGGAGGGTGGCTGGTACATCCCGAGCACCAACTGGGAGCTGGATGCCCGATACGAGTACTACTCGCGCCTGACGGATGACAGCGGTCACCCTTCCGGCAACAGCTTTGAATCGATCTGGCAGACCCTGACCCTCGGCGTACAGTACCACTTCAACAAAAAGACCCGCGCCACCCTCAACTACGCATTCAGAGATGTGGAGACTCCGGACTTCGATGAGGGCATAGGACCCAATGACAACATGGATGGCATCGGAAATCGGCTGGCTCTGCAGGTAACCGCAGTCTATTAGACTAAGGACATCATATCCTGGCCACAGGGATGTGGTCAGATTATTCATGAGTTGTTCCACTTCTGCCGGAACGAACAACACTGAGAAGACCGGCTTAACCAAGCTGTCGATAAACTAGAGTTGAGGAGAGACCTGATGATGAAAAAATTGACTGGAGCAGCCCTGTTATTGATCTGCTCGATACCGTTGAGCGCAACTGAGGATGCCGGCCATGGTGAGGATTACCGCACCTTCCATGCCAACGGCCAGATTGAGACCGGGGACATCGCGGACTCCTACACAGCGGATCTGGTAATGTATCTGGCGGGCAACCAGTTCATGGTGATGGAGGAACTGATCGGGGATTTTCAGAACAAACATCCGAGCATCGAGAGCGTCTATGTCGAGACCATACCGCCGGGCCAGATCCTCAAGAAGCAGCTCCTGCAGCAGGGTATGATCGAGGATCAAAAGACCAATCAGCACCCGGATCTGTATGCCAGCGTAAACCTTGGACACCTGAAGAAACTCAGGGAAATGGACCTGATGTCACAGTATCTGATCTACATTCACAACAAGCTCGAACTGATGGTGGCAAAAGGCAACCCGAAAGAGATCAAAGGCCCGCTGGATCTGGGACGCGATGACCTGGTGCAGTCACATCCCAACCCTCTTACCGAAGGGATCTTCAAATTTTACGGTTCCGAGATGCTCAAAGATCTGGGACTGTACGACAAGGTCACCGCCGGCAAACAGTGCAAAAGCTGCTGGGCCATCGAGGGCAAAACCTGGTTCACCTCGCGCCACCACCGGGAGACGCCGCACCGTATCGAACAGGGCGAGGCCGATGTAGGGATTGTCTGGACTACCGAAGTCGCCCATGCCAAGGCCGAGGGTCGCCCCATCGATGGCGTGGCCATTCCCTCACCCTACAACAAACAGGAAAAGGTAGCCTACGCCATCGGCAAGCTGACCCAGGGGAAGAACCAGGGTAACGCCGAGGCGTTTCTCCGCTATCTCGCCACGGATGCCGCTCAATCGATCTATGAAAAATATGGTTTTTTGCGGGCGACTGCGAATGAACTGATAGCCAAGGACATTCCACTCAACTGATGGTCTGCATCTATCCAAACGATTGCGTCCAATGCGGGTGCGGGCAGATTCTTGTTAATCAGTTCCGCACCTCATTGATTCGAGATATCCACCCAGCAGCAGGTTTGTTTGCCTTGTCAAATTCTGATTTTCATGGATCTGTTCCGCCCCAGCCGATGTCAGGAATGAAAGCTATCAGAATTTTTTTAGGGTAGTCACTCTGGGATCAACCCTCAGCATTGTGCGCGATGCCCAGGATGCCCGGTTCGACCCACCCCGCCAATTGGCCAATCAGGCAGAGATTTTCCAGCTGGCGGTAATTCAGCCACTAAATTTAAAGGACCATAAGCAGATACCCTGAGGAATGGCATAGTTCAGGCCTTCTGAACCCTGGGAGTCAGCAGCAGAACCTATGGTTCTCAGATAATTTCCATCAGACTGATGAGGAACTTAAAGCTTCAGATATTCCCCAACCAACCGATAACTGATCGAGATATACGACATGCATCAGCGCTGTCGTCCGGTTAATGAGCACATTCAAATGCAACTCAAAATTCATTATATGGCCAGATCAATTCGAAGGGTCTAGCCTATGCTCGAAAATATACTGAGTAATAAGCGCTACCTGGTAATCGATGACTTTGGAGAGATGCGTTCAACACTGCGCAGTATGCTTTCTCTATTTGGCGTGACTGACATTGACAATGCGAAAAACGGTGCCGAAGCCATCTCCAGCATGTTGGCTAAGAAGTATGACGTCGTGCTTTGTGATTACAATCTGGGGCCAGGCAAGGATGGACAACAGGTCTTGGAAGAAGCGCGCCATCGCAATCTGATCAGTTTGAGTACGGCATTTCTCATGATCACCGCAGAAAACACCATGGGCATGGTATTGGGCGCCATCGAATTCGAACCGGACAGCTATCTCAATAAGCCATTTACCAAGGAGTTGCTGCGTAATCGCTTGAAAAAAGTCCTCACAAAGAAACTCGACCTGCAACAGATAGACGCGGCATTGGGAAATAAGGACTATCCAAAGGCTCTTAAGCTGCTCGACCAGCACATCGCCAGCAAACCCAAAAATTTTGCCGAACTCATCCGCTTGAAAGGAGATATCTGCATTCGTTCAGGCGCCTATGAAGAGGCTGCCGTGGTTTACGAAACAGCACTAGCCGCACGCGAGATGACCTGGGCGCGAATGGGTTTGGGAAGAGTCTATTATGGCCTTAAACGCTATGAAGCTGCCAGAGAGACCTTTCAGGAACTCATCATTACCAATAACCAGCTAACCCAGGCCTATGACTGGCTGTCTCGCTCATTGATGGCGCTTGGTGATCTGAAAGGCTCGCAAGAAGTGTTGATTACGGCACTCAGAATGTCACCCAGGGCTATTCTACGGCAACAGGCACTTGGCGAGATAGCGATGAAAAACAAAGATTTCGATACTGCAGAACATGCCTTTAGCCAGGCTGTCAAGCTGGGCAAACATTCTATCCACAAACATCCGAAGATCTATGCCCGATTGGCAGAATCCAAAGTCTCGAATGTAAAAAACAGCGATAAGCAGAATGCTTTCAAAGTAATTGAGCAAATGCAAAAGGACTTCAAAGGCGATCGGGAGGCAGATCTCTATGCCGCCATCTCCAAAGCATCGGTACATCGAGGTCTGGGAGAGGAAGAGCAAGCCTTGGTGAGTATGTCGCAGGCTGAACAGTTGTACGATCAATTCGGAGCGCACAACAGCGCGGAAATTACCTTATCGATGGCAAGGGTCACTGCCCAGCTGGGCAATGAGGAAAAAGCCAAATATCTCTTCCAAATTGCGATAAAAAACAATCATGATGATGATGAGTTCCTGCGCAACGTCGAAGCAGCACTGGATGAAAGCGGCATCTCCGAATCCGCCAGCGCACTGATTTCAGAAACCAGGAAAGAGATCATTACACTCAACAATGAGGGTGTGCGCCTGGTATCTGGTGGCAATATCGAGGAAGCAATAGGTTTCTTCGAGAAAGCTGCAGAGGGTATGAGTGGCAACAAGGCAATAAATCTAAATGCCGCCAAGGTGTTGATAATGTGTATGGAAAGAAACGGTATGAAAACGGAATATGTCAGGAAGACCCGGGAATACCTCGAACGCGTGAAAAGGCTCGATCCAGACTATCAAGGTTTACCAGGATTGTTTGCCAGACTCAAAAACCTTGTTGACAGCCCGAGCTAAGGGAGTCGCAGCAATCATTAAGTTTTCTGATGTCCTGGCTTCCAGCATTCATGACATTAAGAATGCTCTGGGCATGATCACGAACACCATCGAAGAACTCACTCTCAACCCTGATTCAGGGCTGGCTGGCAATCCTAAGTTAATGCGCCTGCAACTGGAGTCACAGCGGGCCAATCATGAGCTGATACAGTTGCTGGCACTGTATAAACATGAAAACGCAAAACTGACACCCAATATCACAGAAAACAATCTGGATGATTTTATTGAAGATATCGCAATCGAAAATCGCGCGCTTGCAGAAGCCCGTGGAATCAATATCGACACCCGTTGCGATTCCTTTCTGAGCGCTTATTTCGACGAGAACCTGATCAGGGGAGTGATCAATAATGCTGTCGGTAATTCCCAGCGTTACACCAGAGACCGCATCCTGCTGAGCACGGATGTCTGTGAAAGTTTTGTCGTGATCCGGGTAGAAGACAATGGTGATGGATTTCCCGCTGAAATGCTTGAGTTCCAGGAAGCCATAGGCAGATCGGAGAATTTCAACCAGGGCCGTACCCAACTGGGCCTCTACTTCGCCAAGTTGATTGCGCAAATGCACACTAACCAGCAGCAACAAGGCTTCATTCGCCTGGAAAACAACCACATCCTTAGCGGCAGCTGTTTCTCACTTTGGCTGCCATGACGCTAGGGTATTCATCCTACCGTGATCGCAGGTCTGTTGAGAATCATCGGCTGCAGTGCAGCGGAATGCTTCAAGCCGTCTCACAGTAAATAAGCGCAAAGCCTACTTTAACGGACTGAATAACGTTATCATTCTGTCCTGTTCAGGATCGGTTTAGAATCGCATCAAGCAATAACGCGCACCGTATATTCAGTGTTAGACATGGCAACGATCTCTATAAAACGTCATCAGACAGTTGGTGTAACAGTCGGAAATCTGCAATTGGGCGGGGCTGCGCCGGTGGTGGTCCAATCCATGACCAATACGGATACCGCCGACATTACATCCACTGTAAGGCAGGTAGCTGAGCTGGCCAGGGCCGGTTCCGAACTGGTGCGCATCACTGTAAACAATGAAGCGGCCGCCCGGGCTGTACCCGAGATACGCAGGCAGCTGAATGAACAGGGGGTCAATACGCCGCTGATCGGCGACTTTCACTTCAATGGTCACCGCCTGCTCAGCGATTTTCCTGAATGCGCCATGGCCTTGGGCAAGTACCGCATCAACCCCGGCAATGTGGGCAGCGGTGAAAAACGGGATGCGCAGTTCGCCACCATGATCGAAATCGCCTGCCGCTATGACAAGCCGGTGCGCATCGGCGTCAACTGGGGCAGCCTGGACAAGACCCTGGTGGCTGAAATGATGGATGAGAATGCGCGCAAGCCGGAGCCCCTGGATACGGACCAGATAACCCATGAGATCATGGTCAGATCGGCGCTGGACAGCGCCCGACGGGCGGAGGAATTGGGCCTGGGGCGTGACCGCATCATCCTCTCCTGCAAAATGAGCGGCGTACAGGATCTGATCTCTGTGTATCGCAAACTGGCCCAGAGATGCGACTATGCCCTGCATCTGGGGCTCACCGAAGCAGGCATGGGTTCAAAAGGCATAGTCGCCTCCACTGCTGCTCTCGCGGTTTTGTTGCAGGAAGGAATCGGCGACACCATCCGCATCTCCCTGACACCTGAACCGGGAGGACCCCGCACTCAGGAAGTGGTGGTGGCTCAGGAATTGTTACAGACCATGGGAATGCGCGCCTTCACCCCGATGGTCATCGCCTGTCCTGGCTGTGGCCGCACCACCAGCACCTACTTCCAGCAATTGGCGAAGGATGTTCAGCACCACTTACGGGAACAGATGCCCGTGTGGCGTCGGGAGTTTCCCGGTGTCGAGGCCATGTCAGTCGCCGTGATGGGCTGCGTAGTCAACGGTCCGGGTGAGAGCAAGCACGCCAATATCGGCATCAGCCTGCCGGGCACCGGCGAGAGTCCCTCGGCGCCGGTTTTCGTGGACGGGGAGAAGTCGGTTACTCTCAAAGGCGACGACATCGCGCTTCAGTTCATGCACATCGTGGACAAGTATGTCAGAGAAACCTATGGTGAAAATCTATAGATTTTCGGATTAAGCTGCGCTTGATCCGACCTGCAAATCCGCAAACCTTGCCTGATGCTTCGCTTGAAGTCTTTGTGGTTCATTGTTTTTAAATTCAGAAAGAACTGAAAGATGGCTGAACCTGAGGCGTACTCAGATAATCTTTAAGCCATAAAAAAGGCGCTGCCCTTGTGAGGCGGCGTAATATATCTTATCTGTCTGTTTTTATTATTTTTTTATCGTACACATTTCGTCCACTGAGCTTCGTAAAAACACTAATAGAAAAAACGCCGGTGTTACGTTGTAGGAGCTTCTGGCGTTCAGGGTTGATCTGGAAACTAGCGTTAGATTGGTGCGTATCTCACTCTGGCAAATAAACACCTATCACAATCAGCCAGAGACGATAATTTGTGGTACGTCCCCAATTGGTGTTCGCCAAAGCCAATGATGCGTCGTGTGAATTGATCCATAACGACCAGTACCCAGTGCGTCTTCAGCAGAATAGACTCGCACCAAAATATGTCGACACTCCAGAGACTGTCTTTCATATGGCCGATAAACGTCAGCCAGGAAGGACCGCCACCGGAATTGGGTCCCGGATGGTAGTGTTTAGAGAGGATACGCCTGACCACATCTTTATCGATATAGATCCCAAACGCTTTGTTGATCTGTTACGCGATCCGTGGATATCCGTACCGTGGATTTCGGCGCTTTATTTCAACAATGGCACGGATGAGTTCTGTGGATGGACCCTTTGGACCCGGCTTGCCCTTTATACGCGATGAATACAGCCACTGATATTTACACTTTATCAGCGCTTCGTGGAATCGCAGCAGCGTTGATGGCTTGACAATCACTGCGGACCGCTGAAGTTGGCGTAGACTGAGAAATAGCGACCACAAACCCAGCAGAAATCGATCTAGCACTGAAAGATTGGGTGCGCGTTGCCGCGAGCGATTGATCACCAGAAGCTGCTGTTTCATGAGAAGATTGTCAGCAACAATGGCCTATGCCCCGCCGGGTCCCAGGAGTTTGGCAAGGTTCGTTACCAAATGCATCAGCAGCACGATCAGGTCCTTCATAGTGTTTAAAATTAGGGAAGCCGGTTGTCAGGTGCAAGAACGAACAAGTGCCTGTTATCAAGCAAGAAGTTATAATTCGCCACGGACAGCGTCATGATGTGGTGATTAGTGGCAATATCCCATGGATTGGTTTGTTTATCCGCGGCAACGGCCATATGATACTGTTGCGGTATCGCAGTGAGCCGCTGCTTTCAACGATAAATTGAGCTCGATGATTAAGCATGAATAAAGTTCCGGGTGGAACAGGTTTATCCTTTAGTGAGTCGGATGCTACATGAGTAGCCTGAGCAATAAAACTTATACAGGAATATCCCTCAAAGAGGGGCCTGTTATATACCAGGCGGAGGATTCTCTGCTCGATGAAGATCGTATCAAGAAAGATCTGACGCTGGCAGAGCTTAATCATATTCTCAAGCTGTATCTGGCAAAGAATAATATCCGACTCAAAGATATATCCATATTGGGTGAATTCTCCGTTATCTTCAACGACAACAGATTTTCTGAATGGCATGTCTTGAGTAAGGGCGAGCAGAGCAATGCACTCTCAGAGATAGTTATCTTGCCTGACATATATAATGAACTGATTGATAAAATTGGTACCCTAGCAGGCGACGCGCAGATAGTAAGTTCTGTAGTCAAGGATGCCTATCAGAATGCCATAGATAGCTTTTCACATGCGGCCTTTTTACAGCAAAAATACATAAGCCGTTTTCCCGGATTCAAGGTTATTTTTTTCATCGATCAAGTCCGGCAGACTCCAATTTTAGCCGTAGGAGATAACGGGTTTGGAAAAAGGGTAGACAAACCCAAGAAGTCATATCTGGGTGAAGAGGATGGCGACGATTTTATCTCAAGAATTACCGAGTGGGTGTTCAGTAAATTTGAAAAAGATCAAAAAAATATCAATCACAGCATTGCCTATACTGGTGGACAAGGTATGGCCTTGAAGAAAATTGATATTGAATTACATTTGGATGTCGGGTTGCATTACTTTTCAACGGGTGCGGTTTTTGAGCTCAGGCTAAAAAATTATTTTTGACTGACCCCGTCAATGCGGCCTCGGCATATTGAGTTCCGAAAGACGAGCGGGAAGCTTCCAGACAGACACTAATTATCTGGCCGTAGAACCCTGAGATATGCCTGTGGTGGTCCAGCGAAAGTTTACTCCCATGTTTGCAGTGCAATTGATTGGACAATACTTTGTTAGTCGGCATCTTCACTGCAAAAATACTTCAAGTATGCCCACCTGACGGACATCGGCACAAGGAAAGCAATCGACGCTGTCTGGTGTCCTCGTTGCCGAGATTTGCCTGGACGCTTTGTCTACGCGGCGCGTCTCAATTCAACGATCGGCAGATGCTTCCGACCATTATGATAGCGCACATCAAGGCGAAGGGGTGCGCCACAGTGGCTGGTGATCGGTGCGTGCGGCGATGCGCAGGGCGAACTGCGTGGCCACCTCAACCGTGGCTCGACTCGCGGGCGTTGACACGCCGGTAATATTACATGATACATCTCATAAGGCGTCTTGCCCTCGAGCGCAGAATGAGGCCGATGTAGATTAAACCAGACTTCAAAGAAACTAAGTTCCCGATGGAACGCCTCCCTGCGAAGTGGCACGAGTATGATCCGCGTGCATTCATTCTTTAGGGTTAGGATGAATCGCTCAACCAGGCAATGCTACCGTGTTGGCCAATGGCACCGAAACGGGGTGTGATCCCTTGGCGATCACAGCAATCCTTGAACACGCTGCACCAGAACTGCTGACCCTTGTCGCAGATGAGGTATCTTGGCGCAGCACCTGCGTTGAAAATGGCGCTTTCGAGGAAGGACTGAATCGATGCTGATGTGGGATTATGCCTGAATATCGCAAAGCCCATAGCGCATCGGGAGTAGTGATCAATAACCACCGCCACCCACCAGCAAAACGGCCAGCGCTGGGGTAATGCGAACGAAAACCAGGGTGCCCAAAAGCCCATGGATGTTGAAACTGCGGTAAGATCGACATGCCAAACATGATTAGGTCAATTACCGGCTGGGAGCTTGACGACCATATCGAGTTCTATAATGTCTGGGAAGGTTTGAACGAGGAAGACTACGAGCTAGGCAGCTTCGAATTCATCGTCTCGACCACCGATGCGGAAACCTACAGTCTATCCAACAGTAGTGTAGAACTGGAACTGACCGCCACCATCACTACGCTCTACGAGAATTGATATAGCTATCCCTATCCAGAACCTATAGTCGGTTTCCGTTCCTAACCATATATTGGTTGGAAAATGCCCCAGAATTCTCCATTACCCGCCCTGTGCTTACACTAACAGATGATCCATTTAATATGCCTGTATGCACGCTGGATAAATCAGCTTGCCTTGTTGCGGACAGATTTGATACAGAAAAGACACAAGGACAAATGCATCGTGCTACTATTAACCCGGCACGATAATAGAACATGATATACTGGCTGCATGAAACGAGAAGATGCCCGAAGCCTTCCTGCAGCAGCCCAGGAAGAAAAACGTAAACAGGCTGTACGGATGCGTAAGCAAGGTCATACCTACCATGCGATCGGCGAATCGGTTGGTGTGCATGAACGTACCGTGGCGGGTTGGATCAGTCGCTATGAAGCCGACGGTACCAAGGCCTTGAAAGCCAAAAAGCAAGGTCGTCCGTTGGGTGTCGGTAGAAGTCTGACACCAGACCAAGAGAAACAAATACAACATCTTATCGCAGACAAAACACCCGATCAGCTGAAGATGGCCTACGCGTTGTGGACGCGGGAAGCCGTGAAAGAACTTATTGCACAGGAATTCAAGATCAAGCTAGCGATCCGAACGGTAGGTAACTATCTCTCTCACTGGGGCTTCAGCCCGCAAAAGCCTTTAAAAAAGGCCTATGAGCAAAACCCCAAAAAAGTCCGGCATTATGTAGCAATTGCACATTGCGGACTCACAGGCTGAGTCACCACCTGTGTCATGCTGGTGTCCTGTTAAATGATCAGGGGACCATCATGCACCAGCATTTCCTGCTTTCAGCCAAGGCCCACACCTTGTCTGTGCGAGAAGTCTTTGAACTCACGGACGATCAGGCTTTCGATCTGTTCCGGGAACTGCGTTGGGGGAAGGGCGATGAGGTTGTCTGTCCCGTCTGCGGGGTCGTTGAACATCATTGGTTCCTGCCGAGCCGCCGGCAGTGGCGTTGCAAGGCGTGCGCCCACACCTTCTCGGTGACCTCCGGGACGATCTTCGCCCACCACAAGCTGCCGCTGCGGATCTATCTCGGGGCGGTGGCGCTGTATACCAACGCGGTCAAAGGCCTTTCTGCTCTGCAGATGTGCCGTGACTTGGGAGTCCAATATAAAACCGCTTTCGTCCTGATGCACAAACTTCGCGAGAGTCTCATGGTACAGCGCGAGGAAACACCGCTGAGCGGTGAGGTCGAAATGGATGGTGCCTATGTGGGTGGCCATGTCCGCCCAAAAAACAAGAAGGCGGAGCGGGTCGATCGGCGGCTGGCCGAAAACCAGAGCCCGGACAAACGTTGCATCCTGGTCATGCGTGAGCACCATCCCGAGGACAGTGCTGAACCAGCCCCTGGTGGTGCACGCCGGACCCTCAGTTTCGTGATCCACCGCGAGAACCAAGCGGACGTGGGTGACTTGGCCGCCCGCTTCATTGCCCCGGGAACGGTCATCTCGGCCGACGAGTCCGACGCCTACGACCTGTTGAACGCCCACTATCCGATGCGCCGGGTCAATCACCAGCAGGAGTACCGGGCTGATGACGGTACCACCAACAACCAGGCCGAATCCTACTTCTCGCGCTTTCGCCGCATGGAGATTGGTCAGACTCATAAATTCGGCCTCCGCTACCTGGCCAACTACGCCAACGAGGCCGCTTATCGAGAAGATACCCACCGCCAAAGTAATGGCGAGATCTTCCGCGACATCTTGGCCAAGTGCACCCGGACCCAAACCCATCGTGACTGGTGCGGTTATTGGCAGGGCAACAAGCGCCTGCACGAGCGCCTAGCGGTCTGACAGCCCCCACACCCTTGTCCCATCCGGGAGCGTTGAACGGTGGGCCACCCCTTTGGCTAACAACCGCCGCAGGACCGCCGAGGCGGTCTTCTTGATCTGGGTCGCTGCCTCGCGATGACCCTCCAGATCCTTGCGCACCAATAAGGCATGCGTCAGGGTGTAGCCCGACAACGGTTCCACCGCTTCCCGCAGGATTTCCAGGATCAGCCGCTGGCACTCTCCTTGGCCGAACCACTGGTTGCGATGGCTCCGTTTCCTCACGCGAATAGCGCTGAGGTCATAGGTTGGATCGAAGAGGCGGATGGTTGCATCCACGTGTCCCAACTCGTCCGCCAGTCGTTGTAACTCCCGGCGATATTGCTCCACTTCGCCTGCCAGCTCACCCCGCTTGGCAACCAATCCACTGACGACGAGTAATTCCGCCATGATTGTGCCCTCGCTCTACAAGTTGAGAGGTAAATTCTCCCCGCTGCATCCCTGCGGGTCATGTGCGGCTGCTACATAATGCCGAAAAAGTCAGCCAGTGGTTGGACGAGACCTACCCAGAGATCAAAACCCGCGCGAAGGCAGAAAAGGCTGAAATCTATTGGGGTGATGAAACCGGGATGCGCAATGACAGTCAGCGAGAACGGGGTTATGCCCCTAAGGGTAAGACGCCCATCGTGCGACTCAATGCCAAGCGCGCCTCAGCTAATATGCTTTCTGCCATCACCAACCAAGGCAAGGTACGCTTCAAGGTCTTTGAAGGCAGTATGAATGCCGATGTCCTGATTGATTTCATGAAACGCTTAATCAAAGACGCCAACAAAAAAGTCTTTTTGATACTGGACAATCTAAGAGTTCATCACGCAAAGGTGGTCAAGGAATGGCTGCAGGATAATATCAAGAAAATTGAAGTCTTTTACTTACCCGCCTATTCACCAGAACTCAACCCTGATGAATACCTGAATTGTGACCTCAAGCAGGGGGTGCATAGTGGTAAGCCCGCTCGATCAAAGGAGCAGTTGAAGAAAAAAGTCAGTTCGCATATGCGGATGCTGCAAAAGAAACCCGCTAGGGTCAGGAAGTATTTTGAACATCCTCGCATTCAGTATGCCGCTTGATATGGCCTATTATGATGCCGGGTTAATAGATGAGTTCCATACAGATTATTATGGTGATTATGCTGGCTAGATCCATTTTATTACTTCATTAGTGATTGGGATATCTTATAGATCCATAGATATCCTCATGAATCAATGTCACAGGAAAATATTCGGCCAGACCGCCCCCCAGTGGGTAGTTCCAGGCCGAATCCTCACCTGAGGAACAGATCGGGTGTCGAGATGGGAAAGAGCTTTTGACCTCACTCTGTAGTAAATCAACTAATAGACAAATGCGGACGAGGTTCTTAGTATTGACATGCTTGATGCCCGCAAGGATGCATTAACTAAATCAAAAAACAACCTACCAGAGGAGGAATTGACGTGAGAAGGATATTAACGTGGCTGAGTGCCGCACTATTATGTTCCTTGGCTGCAGTACCCTTGATGGCCGAGGAAGAGGCTGGGGGGAAGCCCTTTCAACAATACAAGAACATCGTTGATGCAGCTTTTGTCGCACAATACGCAAAGATACCGATAATGGACGGCGTGTTGATCGTGGACTCCCGACCTTCCCGGAAGTACGACAAAGGCCACATCGTACCCTCGACCAATATCTCGGATACCCAGTTCGATAAGTCGACCCACCTGCTGCCCGAGGATAAGTCCACTCAGTTGATCTTCTACTGTGGTGGTCTCAAATGCCCCTTGAGCCACAAATCGGCGGCCAAAGCGGAGGCCCTCGGCTATACGAATATCGGTGTCTATGCCGCCGGTTACCCCGACTGGGTGAAACAGGGGCACACTCCCGGAGTCAGTGCCTCCTATGTGAAAAAACTGCTCGATAAAAAAGCGGATGCGGTGATCGTAGACGCCCGTCCGGCGCGCAAGTACAAAAAGGCTCATGTACCGACCGCGATCAATATCTCCGATCCGCGAGTTCGACGACAAGCTCGACCTGCTGCCCAAGGACAAGGGTACTGAACTCATCTACTACTGCGGCGGTTATAAGTGCCCGCTGAGCTCTAAGTCGGCCGCCAAGGCGGTGGCAAAAGGCTATACCAACGTCAAATTGTTTCAGGCGGGCTATCCGGATTGGAAGGAGGCCTACGGAGCAGAGACTGCCGGGAAGTCCGCTGCAGCCTCCTCGAGCGCTCCGGCGGTAGAAACCGGTGAAGAACCCGGAATCATCACCATTGCTTCTTTCAATAAGCAGATATCGGAGAACACGGACAATTTTTACTGGTATGACGTGCGCGATCTGGAAGAAGTGGAAGCCGGAGGTACCTTTGCCAAGGCTTCACAGATGGCGGTGGATGAATTGGAGGACAATATCGATGAGTTACCGGCCGACAAGCCCATCGTATTCTTCTGTTCCACTGGAGCGCGTGCCGGCGAGGCCTACGATATCGTCAGAATGAAGCGGGACGATTTGCAAGTCTATTTTCTGGATGCCAACGTCGAGTTTCACAAAGACGGCAGCATTCCGACCGCCTCGCCTCCGGACTAGGCCAGACAGTCGCATCTGCCCTGCCAGGGAAGGCACCGGGCAGAGTTATAATCAGAGGTTGAGGGAATTCACATGTTTCAGTTCCGAGAACCGCAAATACGCAGAGCGATGCTGATGCGCACACTGGCGTGGGTCTTTGTTTCTATTTTTATCGTTGTAGCTGAAAGCGCAATAGCTGACTCCACAGGCAAGACTTCGACCGCCGATCATCGAAAATTTGAACAGCTCAAGGTCAAATTCGAAACCGGCCCCGAAGTAACCAGGGCGTGTCTGGAATGTCACGTCAATGCGGCCAAGCAGATCCACCAGACCAAGCATTGGCGTTGGGAATACAAAAATCCCGTCACCGGACAGTTGCTGGGGAAACGCCATGTGGTGAACAACTTCTGCATCTCGGCAGGGGCCAATATCGCGTCCTGTACCAAATGTCATATCGGATACGGCTGGCAAGACGACAGTTTCGACTTCGCATCCGAAGAGAACGTGGACTGTCTGGTCTGCCATGACACGACGGGGCTCTATTCCAGGGACGCTTTGCGCGAGCCCGGTAAGCGAAGACCGAAACTGGAAAAGTTTGCCCAGAATGTGGGACCGACGAGCCGTAAAACCTGCGGTACCTGCCATTTCGCGGGAGGCGGCGCCAAGGCCGTCAAACATGGCGATATTGATCCGACCCTGGAGCATCCGGACTATTTTGTCGATGTGCACATGGATGCGGAGGGGTTGAATTTCCAATGCTCCACCTGCCATGTCTCCGATCAGCATGAGGTGCGGGGCAGTCGCTATTCACCCGAAGCGGTGGATGTAGGTGAAATCGGCGTACCCGGGCGTGAGGGTGCCGAGCGCACTTCATGTCGCAAGTGCCATGGCTCCAGACCCGCATCTAGCGAAGGAAAAGCTGAACGATCATACCGATAAAATCGCCTGTCAGACTTGCCATATTCCGCAATATTCTCGCGGTGACTATGGCTCTAAGATGTGGTGGGACTGGTCCACGGCGGGCCAGTTGGGACCGGACGGCAAGCAGTTTTCCAAGGAAGATGCAGACGGCTTTGAGATCTACGCTACCAAGAAAGGGGATTTCGAGTGGGACAAGCATACCGGCCCTGAATACCGTTGGTTCAACGGCACCGTCCTCTATACGTTGCTGGAAGACCGGATAGACCCGACTGGCATTGTCCCGGTCAATCAATTCCTGGGCGATCCGGGAGAGCCGGGATCGCGGATCTGGCCGGTCAAGATGATGCGCGGCAAACAGCCCTACGACGCCGAGCTGCAGAAGCTGGTGGCGCCGCTAACCACCACGGACAAAGGGTATTGGAAGACCCTCGATTGGAACCAGGCGATAGAACTGGGCATGCAGACGGTGGACAAGCCGTTCAGCGGAAAATACGGCTTCGTGGAGACCGAGATGGCATGGCCTATCACCCATATGGTCGCGACCGGCCGATGAATCCCTGCAGTGTGCGGAATGCCATAGCAGGAACGGTGTCCTGGATGGTGTGGAGGGTGTCTACATCCCGGGCAGGGACGAGCACCCCTGGCTCGACCGCATCGGCTTTGCTTTGGTGCTGTTGACAATCATCGGACTGCTCGGGCACTGGGCGGCGCGTGCGCTGTTTGGCAGGAAAGCTGGAGATTAGGTATGGACAGAGACAACCAAAAGAGTACAACCATGTTGAGCCGACGAGAAATTCTTCTCCTATGTGGCGTGGCGACTGCAGCGGGTCTGCCCTTCAGCGGCATGCTGCGGGACGCTGAAGCCTCTCCAAGCGACGCCAAGAAACTCCTCGCGGATCTCACTGGGGGAGTCGAGCAACAAAAGGGCGGCGTCAAGATCACACTACCCGAGGCCACGGATCAGGCGCGTCACGTACCCATGCGCATTTCGGTGGAAAGCCCTATGACGGAACAGGATTACGTCAAGGCGATCCATGTGGTCGCCGAGCGCAATCCGACTCCGGCGGTGGCGTCCTTTCACTTGAGCCCGGCCAACGGCAAAGCAGAGATCTCGACCCGGATACGTGTGCTAGAGACCCAGGTCGTGGTTGCCGCTGCTGAGATGAGCGACGGGACCGTACGCATTGGCAAGGCCCGCTGCAAGATTACCGGCGGCGCAGGGGGGTGTGGGTGATGAGAAATCAGTTGCATATAAAGGTCCCGCCAACAGCCGCTAAAGGCGAGGTGGTGCGTCTCATGACCAAACTCAACCACCCCATGGAATCCGGATGGCGGCAAGGACAGGACGGGCAGAAGGTACCTAAGGTGCTGATGGGACAATTCGTCTGCCTGTTCAACGGTCGCGAAGTGTTTCGGGCCGACCTGGAGTCAGGCACCGCTTCAGATCCTTACCTGTCGTTTCATGTGCGGGTAGAGGAAAGCGGGCTGTTCCGATTCGTCTGGTCTGGGGACGATGGCGCCAGGTTTGAGAAGGACGCCCAAATAGAGGTCGATGTATAATCGGTAGCCACTTAAACCTAGCAACCGCAGTTAACCGTTCCATTCTGATGCTAATAGATTGATTCCCTGTCAGTTTGTTTCGATCTGCATCCTCACCCGCTGAGTGAATCACGCTACGGGCCGAATGGCACGCCCACGGGGACGCACCTTTCACCCCCTCAAACTGCGGATTCAAAAAACAGAGAAAACAGGGGGTCTAGATTCGAAGCCAAATGGTCATCTTTCAAAAGTACTTGTAAAGGGTGCGGTCAAGTCTTTACCTTTGCGTAACATAAAGAATATCGCTTCACCATCCATAGATGCCCCATCGACTAACAGGCAATAAAAAAGGCGCTGCCCTTGTGGGGCAACGCCTTGGACTGCATTTTACAACGGGTTAGATGTAAAGGCAGATATCACTTTGACCGGCAAACTCGAAGAAACGAGCCGCACCGGCATATTCGATACCGTCGATAAATTCGGCGGTATCCAGTTCAAACAGGTCCACGGTCATCTGACAGGCGATCAGTCTGACCTCTGCTTCCTGGCAGAGCTCACGCAGTTCTTCGAGTCCTGCGACGCCCTTGGAGGCCATCTTCTTCTTCATCATGGAGGTCATCATGCCCTGCATGCCCGGCAACGTCAGACCCAGTACAGGAAACCATTTGTCCATGCCCATCGGCATTGGCATACCTGGATTGCCGAGCGGCGTCACCTGCAGATCCAGATTCTTTTTCAGAAGCTGAAGTCCGTAGAAGGTAAAGAAGATCTCGGTTTCATAGCCCAGCGCCGCAGCGGTTGAGGCCAGAATGAAGGGCGGATAGGCCCAGTCAAGAGAACCTTTCGTCGCGATGATGGCTAATTTTTTCTCATCCATCTATCTTTCTCCTCTAATTAGGATCAGAAGTTAGGCCTTCTTGATCAGGAATTCGAACTTGCCACCGACTTCCTTGGACTCCATGAGTTCATTACCGGTCTGATTGGCGAAGGCTTCGAAATCCTTCACAGAGCCGGGATCGGTCGCAATGATGTGCAGAACCTGACCGGTTTCCATCCCGTTAAGGGTCTTTTTGGCGCGCAGAATCGGCAGGGGGCAGTTCAGTCCGCTTGCGTCCAGTTCTTGATCAAAATCTGCCATGGTACGACCTCCAGAATATGACTGTATTAGAATGTAGGAAAAATCCAGGGTTTGAATTTATATGCGAAGCGCGCCCGAAACGCAAGTAAAACCTCGCATGAGCACTCGGTATATCACCTGTCTCCGTCCATCAACTCGCTTTTCTGACTGCGAGCTGGTAGCCGGACCTGGCCCAACCAAGAATTCCGCCCCGGAGATTGATAGCGTTATCTATGCCCTGCTGGGCCAGATACGCGCATGCATGGTAAGAACGAGCGCCACTGTGGCAGTAGAGAACCACATCCTTGTCTTTGGGCAGTTCACTGATGCGCAGCGGTATCAGGTGCATCGGCAGATGATCGGCGTCAGGCAACATCCCATGCACCAGCTCTCCGGCGCTGCGGATATCCAGCAATACTAAATCATCACCATTAGTAATGCGGGCCTGCAGATCAACTGAATCGATTTCCTTTACCACAGTGTCAACCTCATCGTTATTAACCAAACGAATTAGTATATTAATATTTTTAAATATTTCAAGTAAGATTACCCATTGATCTGCATGTTCCACACTGCTGAACGCATCTTACAGGCTGTGTTTTGCAGTCTGGATAACCGCCTAAATAACACATCATCTGGTTGATATCATGGACTATTTTCCAATTTTCATTGACATCAAAAGCAAACGCTGTCTGGTTGTCGGCGGTGGCGGCGTTGCCGAGCGCAAAACCGCTTCTCTGCTAAAATCCGGAGCCGATGTGGTGCTGATAGCGCCCAGCCTGACGAATAGTCTGAGCAGTTGGCGCGATGCGGGACAACTCACGCATATCGACAGGGAGTTCGATGACAAAGACCTTGCCGGCGCCTATCTGGTAATCGCCGCCACGAATAACAAACAGGTCAATCGACGGATTGCCGAACTGGCCGATAATCAGCGGATTCCGGTCAACGTTGCAGACCAACCCAAACTTTGCAGTTTTATCGTACCTTCCGTGATCGATCGTTCTCCGGTGGTTGTCGCCGTCTCCACCGGTGGCGCTTCGCCGGTGCTGGCGCGCCTGATCCGCTCCCGCTTGGAATCGATGATCCCGTCCGGTTACGGGCACCTGGCAAAACTCTGCAGCCACTTCCGGCAACGCGTCAAAGAGACCTTCTCCAACCCCACCGACCGCCGGCTGTTCTGGGACCGGGTGCTGGACGGCGGCGTTGCGGAACGGGTCTTTTCCGGGCATGCCGAAGAGGCGAATCAGCTGATGGAAAAGGCCCTCGGCGAGGCCCAGGAATTCGACGGGATGGGTGAAGTCTATCTGGTGGGGGCGGGTCCAGGCGACCCCGATCTGCTCACCTTCCGTGCATTGCGCCTGATGCAGCAGGCCGACGTCGTGGTGTATGACCGTCTGGTGGCCAAGCCGATCCTCGAGATGACCCGGCATGATGCGGAGCACATCTATGTCGGCAAGGAACGCGACAAGCACACCATGCGTCAGGAGGAGATCAACAAATTGCTGGCCCGCCTGGCCAAAGCCGGCAAGCGGGTGGTGCGGCTGAAGGGCGGCGATCCGTTCATTTTCGGCCGCGGCGGTGAAGAGATCGACACCCTGGCGGAGGAAGGCGTGCCGTTCCAGGTAATACCCGGCATCACCGCAGCAGCGGGTTGCGCCTCCTATGCCGGCATCCCACTGACGCACCGTGATTACGCCCAGTCGGTCACTTTCGTCACCGGCCATCTGAAGGATGGAACCATGAACTTGAATTGGGAGATGCTTGCGCAACCCAACCAGACCACAGTGTTTTATATGGGACTGGTGGGACTGCCGGTGATCTGCAAAGAGCTGCAGGCCCATGGCGTAGCGTCAGACATGCCGATTGCCCTGGTGCAGCAGGGCACCACCCAGATGCAACGGGTGTTTACCGGCACCCTGAGCAACATCCAGGAGATTGTGGAGCGGGAGAAGCCCAAACCGCCCACCCTGATCATCGTTGGACGGGTCGTGGAACTGCAGGAAAAACTCTCCTGGTACAAAGCACCAGAGCACTCGGAACAGGGCGCCACATCGCCGCGTGATTTCTAACCCGCCAGCCGAGAAGTGCGGGCTAGCATCGCGCCGAGATCGTTGTTCAGAGATGGATATTCGATTGAGAAAATACCGGCTCTGGGCAAAGATATCAGTACCAGGGCGCGTGCCGCATGTTCTGGCAACACGCTGTACTCTATGCATACTCCAACCATATCCAGTTCACCCTGACAGTCGGATATTTTTTCAGCGCCTGGGTGAATCTTTCGGGCTAACCGACCCGCATCGCTACTTCGGACGCAACTGGTCCTCGCGCAGATGCGGCGTGAAATAATCCTCAGCATCATCGACATCCACCGGATTGCCATCCCGATCCACCAGCGGCTGTTCGAAGTCGTTCCAACCCCTTAAACCGGTTTTGAGGGAAACCACATTCTGAAAACCGAGCATCTTCATGGAGAAGGCCGATAAAACGCTGCGGTAACCGGACCGGCAGACCACCACGATTTCCCGATCCCGCGCCTTCACCAGTTCCGGAATGGTCTCTTCATAATCCCACTCACAGGCCGATTCCAGAATTCCCCGCGGGGCTGAAAGCGAGCCTTCGATATGCATCTCGTCATACTCATAGGGCTCCCGCACATCCACCACCAGCAGATCAGGATTGGCCTGCATGCGCTCTTCCAGATCCCAGGGCATGATCTCGCCGACCTCACCAAGACAATCACTGATCAGATCAAGAAATCTTTTCATAACACCTGCATTCCTCTGTACGGATGGAACTCACTATGGCCCAGTTTAGAGCGTGCGAGCCACTGACTTCATTGATATTTAACCCCTGGCGCAGAGATTCTGTTCCACCGCAATGACCGCCGCCTCTACCCGTGAATGGACTTCCAGCTTGCGCAGGATCGCCTTCACATGCAGCTTCACGGTACCGTCTGAGATGCCCAGATGGCGTGCAATAACCTTATTACTCTGGCCATCAGCCAAATGGCAGAGGATCTCACGCTCCCGGGGCGTCAGATCATCCAGGGATGAGGTCTGGACGCTGCTCATATGGGCCTCACCCTGCACCGCCTTGGCCAGCACGCCGGTGAGTTCCTTGGCGACCACGGTGTTGCCTTGCACAATCTGCTGCAGCGCCTCGATCAGTTCATCCGGTTCCATATCTTTCAACAGATATCCCTGGGCGCCATTCTGCAGGGCATCGATGACATCCTTCTCATCGCGGCTGGTGGTCAGCATACTGATTGGCATCTGCTGCTGATCCTTGCGCAGTTGAATCAGCACATCGATGCCGGTCATATCCGGCATGCGCATATCCAGCAGGACCACATCCGGCTGTTCTTCCCTGACCAGGGAAATACCCTGCGCACAATTGCCGACAGCAATCACCTCCAGGCCCCTGCGCTCCAGCAGTTCCTGTAATCCAACCCTGAACAGGGCATGATCGTCAATCAGCAATACCCGCATCTTCCCACTCATTATTGTTTCTTCTTGCCGTGCAGCAACAGTTCCACACGGGTGCCCTCGCCTGGTTCACTTTCGATATTCAACTCCCCCCCTACGCGCCGCGCCCGCTCTTCCATGATTGAGAGTCCGATATGCTCACCTGGATTCCCCTTCGGAACAGCGCCCTCGAAACCCACACCATCATCCTCCACCAGCAGCCGGCAATCGCCGTCGGAGCCACTTCTCAGCAATACCCTGACAGTATGCGCCTGGGCATGCTTGCGAATATTCGCCAGGGATTCCTGCACGATGCGCAAGGCCTGCATCTCCTGAGTGCTGTCAAGCGCAACCTTGCGGCAATCGGACTGAAAAAACGCCGGGATGCCGGTCTCATGCCTGAAACGTTCCACCAGTTTTTCCAGGGCCGGCACCAGACCACGCTGATCCAGGGGCGCGCGGAAACTGTTGATCAACTCACGCAATTCATCATGCGCCTCATCCAGGCCGCTGTGTATCCGCGCTGCCTCTTTTTGCGCCGCGGCAAACGTCTCACTCTTCTGCAGAGTCTCCTCCAGCATACGTACCTGAAAACGCAGACTGGCAAGCGTCTGCGCCAGGGAGTCATGCAGTTCATGGGCCAGCGCGGTTCTCTCCTCGACGATCGAGAGCCGCATCGCTTCGGCATCGGAGCGTTGTTTGGCCACCGCCATGCCCAGGTGGCCGCCAATGGCATTCAGGATATCCAAGACATCCTCCGGCCCATCATAGATGCCCGGCTTATCCACATACAGATGGTAGAAACCGAGCACATCGCCATGATACCAGAGGGGTACCGAGACTCGCTCTATCTCATCACTGCCATACATCCGCCGACCGTTGCGCAGTGAACATTCTGCGGGATCATGCATGCAGATTATGTCGCCTGGAGAGAGCGCAACGCCGCACTGGCAGAGCATGATGGGCCGCAACTCCTCTTCCCGGCAAAGCACGTCATCCTGATCGATGCTGCCAACCAGTCGCACTTTGTCGTCCGCCAGCACCAGATGCACCGTGGCCGAACGGCCACTCACCATATGCTTGAAGACACGCAGATATTCCAGCAGCAGTTCATCCAGGTTTTCCGACTGGTTGATCCCTGCAGCCACATCATAAAGCACCTGCAAAGAGGTCGTCTTCTGCGCCAGGCGCGAGGATTGCCGCGCAACACGCACCTCCATGTCATCGTAGATATCCGTCAATTCCTCACTCAGACTGTCGATATCCCGTGCCATACCGCTGAGCACACCGCTCTTCACCGGCGCATGGTTGATCACCGGCTCACCCTGGCAGACCTGGGTCACCGTTTTCTCCAGGATTGCGAGGGGTTGCAACAACTGGGTCTGCAGCCGCGCCAGCAGTGCCCACAGGGAGACTCCGGCCAGCAGCACTGAGACCAGCAGCGGCAGCAGCATATAATCAGCGTTTGGAGTACGCATCATCAGCAAGGCGACACAAATCAAACTGCAAAGAATCGCAGCCACCAGAAAACCGACAGGCAATAGCAGACGGCCGGTTAAAAGAATGCGCAGCGTAGGCCAACGCATCGGATGCATGACCCGTCTGAGATTCCACAGCTTTGCTGGGGATTCCGCGCCTGCCATATCCAGGGATACAGAGGCAGCCGACGGTGTGGGTTGTCTTTCACTGACACTCATATGCTGTAACTTGGCAAGTTGACTGTTTAATTGGATCTTAAATTGTGCAATTCGTTAGTTGACGAAGTCCGCCATGCGCCAGCGGTCCCGCCACTGCATGGATTGCAAAATCCGCCCTATAGCCTTGGGTCAGCGGGATCCACCAATAGTTTAAATAATATAGCCTTGCCGCCAACTGTAAAAAAATCAGCGAATGCCAGACATGGCCCGGGCCGGCCTTGAATTTTGCATCCCCTGGATTCCCGCCAGCTTCGCTGCCTGCCCTTCCCAGTCGCCCCGAGACAGCAGCGCTGAGCTCCCTATCCTAGCCCTGAATACCAGACTCGGCATGCGCGCTGTCAAACGGCTCCCCACAGCACTCTACCACGACACCCCGGTCAACTTCTCTTTCATTGCTGCAAGCTGGCGCTCAAGCAGCGCCGCCCCAAGGTCACGGCCCGCCAATCCCTGCGCGCGCAACCCAGACACGTCCACAGACTCGAGGGCCTCACGGGCCAGCTGCAGCCCGTTCTCCAGCTCCCCAGAGCGCTCCGGCCAGAGCGCCGCCAGCGCCAATAAAAACGCCTCGAAACGCGGTGCCTGGGTTGCCGGCTTGAGCTGCTTGATAATCTGCAGCAGCTGCCTGGGTTGCGGCGCATGCTGCAACCCAGGCGCCAGCTGCAGAAGATCCCTCAAGCGCTCCACTGCCTGCCTTCCCGCCCGGAGACCGGTGACGAACCGATCCATATTCTCAGCCTGCCGCGCCGCATGATACATCACCACGGCAAAACGGATGCCGGGATCATCCGAGAGTTTCACGGCCCGCTTGAGGGCGGCCATGCCGTCTGCCTGACTGACCGGCTGATGTGATGCCTGGCTTCCCATTACCCCTGACAACTCCGGTAGTAACCGTTGCAGCGCGCCGCACCGCTGCAGAACCTCAAAAAAACGCCAGGGCTGGGGTTCACTCAAGGCCTTCCACAGCTCCTGAAAAACCCGTTCCGGCTTCAGGGTCAGCAGGTCCGCCCCGCGCGCCATGTGCTGCATCAGGCCATGGGTGCCATGGGCCACCCGAAATCCCCACTGTCCCAACTTGGCGGCAAACCGGGCAATCCGCAGCACCCGCACCGGATCTTCGACAAACGCCGGTGTGATGTGCCGCAACAACCCCTCAGCCAGATCCTCACGGCCGTTACACACATCGATCAGTTTACCCTCGGCATCCTGCGCCAGGGCATTGATGGTCAGATCCCTGCGCAGCAGATCCTGCTCCAGGGTGACATCAGTTCCGGCATACACCCGGAACCCTTTGTATCCTGAGCCAATCTTCTCCTCGGTGCGGGCCAGGGCATACTCTTCGCCAGTCTCGGGATGAATAAAGACCGGAAACTCGGCATCCGCCCGAGTGTACCCTGCTGCTGTCATCTCCGCCTCGCTGGCGCCCACCACCACCCAGTCCCGGTCATACACCGGCAACTCCAGCAGTTGGTCGCGCACCGCGCCGCCGACGAGATAGATCTCCACCTAATGACCTCTTTTTCTTCGCACACTCAACTGACATGGCCGGCTGAAAACCATCAATTCCGCTCCTCCTGCTGCAACTGCCACATCTGCGCATAGCTCCCGGCCTGCTGCAGCAGTTCACGATGGGTGCCCTGTTCACAGATCCGGCCCTGGTCCATCACCAGGATGCGATCCGCATCCACCACGGTGGAGAGTCGATGTGCGATCACCAGGGTCGTGTGGTCTCTGGCCACCTCCTTGAGGGTCTCCTGAATCGCCTGCTCAGTCTTGCTGTCGAGGGATGAGGTGGCTTCATCGAACACCAGAATCCTGGGGCGCTTGAGAATCGCCCTGGCAATTGCCACACGCTGCTTCTCTCCTCCGGAGAGCTTCAGCCCCCGCTCCCCCACCACGCTCGCATAACCCTCGGGCAGAGACTCGATGAACTCGGCAATATGCGCCATCCGGGCTGCCTCTTCGATCTCTTCCCGGCTGGCCCCCGGTCGGCCGTAGGCGATGTTGTAGAGAATGGAATCGTTGAACAACACCGTATCCTGAGGCACGATACCGATCACCTCACGCAGGCTGTCGCGGGTCACCTCGCGCACGTCCTGCCCATCCAGCAGCACCCGACCGCCAGTCACATCGTAAAAACGGAACAGCAGCCGCGAGAGGGTCGATTTACCTGCCCCGCTATGCCCTACCACCGCCACCTTCTCACCCGGGCGGATGGTGAAATCCACCCCATGCAGGATTTTCCGTTCCGGCTGGTAGGCAAAATCCACCTGTTCGAAGCGCACCTCACCCGCTTTCAACTGCAGGGGCTGCGCATTGGCGGCATCCGTGATCTCCGGTTTGCTCTCCAGCAGCTTGAAGATCAGATCCATGTCCGCCAGGGAGTATTTTATCTGCCGATAGACAATGCCGAGAAACCCCAGGGGTATGAAAAGCTGCAGCATGAAGGCATTCACCAGCACCAGGTCCCCGATCGACATGGCGCCGGTGACTACACCGTCGGCCGCAAAGATCATGATCAACGTGACACCGACAGCAATGATCGCACCCTGTCCGAAGTTAAGCAGGGACATGGAGGTCTGGCTCTTGACCGCGTTCTCCTCCCAGCCTTGCAGGGTCTCGTCATAGCGTTGCAGCTCCAGTTTTTCGTTACCGAAATACTTCACTGTCTCGTAATTGATCAGGCTGTCAAAGGCCTGCCCGTTAGCCTTTGAGTCGAGGCGGTTCATGGTATGCCGGTATTCCATACGCCACTCGGTGACCGCCAGGGTAAAGGCGATATACACAGCGACCGCACCAAACGTAATGAGGGTGAAAATAATGTCGTACTGGGTCAGCAGAACCAGCGCCACCAGGCCGAACTCCACAAGCATCGGCAGGATGCTGAACACCATGTAGTTGAGGATCGAACTCACTGAGCGGGAACCCCGCTCCAGGTCGCGGCTGATCGCGCCGGTCTTGCGTTGCAGATGAAATCGCAGTGAGAGGTCATGCAGATGGCTCAATACGCGATTGGAGAGCCTGCGCATGGCCCGGTAACGCACCCGGGCGAACACCGCATCCCGCAACTCGTTGAACAGAGAACTGCTGAGGCGCAACACGCCATACCCCAGCAGCAGAAAGAGCGGCAGCACCAGCAGGGTCTTCTCCCCCTGTTCCAGCTGATCCACGATCTGTTTCAGCAGCATGGGAATACCTACGTTGGCCAGCTTGGCCAGCACCAGGCAGCCCAGGGCGAACAGCGCCCGGCCACGATACTCCCACAGAAAAGGCAGCATATTGCGTAGGTTGAGGAGGTCGCGACGGTCTTTGTGAACCCGGGCATCGGCGATTACGTGTGTCATGCAAATACTCTATTCAGAGTGATAACTTAGGGCCTGATAAAAAATCAGGTAATATTAACGGATTCAGCAGTCCGAATACCGAATCACCGGTTTTTTCTATGGTATCGCCATAATCGGCCTGCTGGATAATCCACCGTTCGGTTCAACAAACAGTGAAAACAGGCACATGAGCAACGATTGCAGTTACAACGAACTCTACCCACTCCAGGTCCTGGATGACAGCATGGAACCGGAGTTTCCGGAAAAGTGCGTCATCGTCATCGAGCCCTCCGAAGTCTGTGCGACCGGCGCCTACATTCTGGCAGAGGTTGATGGGGAGCGTTGGTTTCGCCAGTATCTGGCCGAGGGCGCACAGGGAAAACGACTCGTGGCGCTGCAGGACGGTGTCTCCGACATCCCCCTCGAAGGTAAGGATTTCAAGGTACTGGGGGTGATTGTACAACGCAACGTCGGACGTAAGATCAAACATTATCACCCCTATGTGCCCGGCGGCAAAGCACCCGCCTCCATCGAATTGAACTGACCCTCTGGAACAGGATTGGACCACATGGGGTTGAGGCATTACGTTCGTCTGCTGCTGGCCAGTCTGCTCACCCTGTCGTTGACCCTGTCCTGTTCTCAATCCGCTGACGAGGCCACCAGGGAATCAAACAAACAAAAACGCTCCTCCAGCCCGCACCTGGTAGTGGCTGAAACCATCATTCTCCGTCAAGTCGGGCTCAGTCACGAACGGAACGGCACTCTCAAGGCCCGTCAATCAGTACGCATCTTCAACCAGGAAGAGGGACGGATTACACATCTGCCTTTTTTCGAGGGAGACTGGGTTAAGGCAGGCCAACAATTGGTGCAACTGGAGGACGATCTGCTGAGCGCGTCGCTCGAAAAAGCGGCCGCCACCAGCACGCAAGCAGGCAGCAACCTGCAAAGACTGCTGGGGCTTGCCAAGCGTAATGCGGTTTCCGACGATGAACTGACCCGCGCCAGGACAGAATTGAATGTCGCTGAGGCAGAACAGAAACTGCTGCAGATCCGTCTTGGGTATACCCAGATAAAAGCCCCGTTCAGCGGCCTGATCAGCCAACGCTTGGTCGAACCGGGTGATGTAGTGCCCCGCCACACCCATCTCCTGAGCCTGATCGATCCGGCATCACTGATTACCGAAATTTTAGTCTCCGATCTATTGCTGCCTGAGCTCAGTCTCAATGACAGCGTGTCCGTACGGATCGACGGTTTACCGGGCCAGACCTTTCCCGGGAGAATTCTGCGTATCCACCCTGAACTGGACCCTAAGACCCGCCTGGGCACCGTGGAAATCGTCCTCGATCCTGTCCCCACCGGCGCCAGACCGGGACAACTCTGTCGCGTCACCCTCGATACCGTTGCCCAGCAGCGCATCATGATCCCCTTTCAAGCGCTGCAGAGAGACCGTGAGGGCGCATATGTCTATCGTCTGGACCTGGACAACAAGGCGCATCGCGCCCCGGTCATCAGCGGCGTCCGAATTGCCGATAGAATCGAAATCAGCCAGGGCCTGTCGAGTGGGGAACGCATCGTGGTCAAGGGCTTTCTCGGTCTGCGCGAGGGCAGACAGGTGCAGCCGATCGATTGATCCTGATTATTATTTTTTAGAACTCCGCTATCTTTAGAGTAGAGCCTGACCGGATAGAGAGGTGAGGCAATAATCGGCCGGTCAAGAGCTGTAACCACAAGAGAGGAGTGAATCCATGAATATCGATCTTGCAGACGTCACCATCCACGTAGATGAGACCCTGGAGCCATCAGGACTGACCCAGCTCGACTCAGCATTCCGGGAATTGGACGGCGTGGTTTCGGTGCATGTCAACGAAAATCGCCCCCACCTGTTCATATTGGAGTACAACCCGGAGAAGGTGAACAGCAAACAGCTGCTGAAGATCGTTGAATTGCAAGGCATGCATGCTGAACTGATTGGACTTTAAAACACAACCCCAGCTTCTTCCTGGATGTCTGACTCATCACATGGCTTGAGAGACCCACGCGCTACCGCTATCATGCTTCGCGCCAGCCCATTGATCGGTGACTGGTCAGAATAGCCTGTAACCTGTTTTATCGTCAGATAGAGTTCCAACCTCAAGAGCAGTCCGGAGTATCCCAGCATGAAGCGAGTCACTATTGTCGGCAGTGGATTTGCCGCATTGACAGCGGTTAAAACCCTGCGTTCAAAGAGTCCTGAACTGGACATTACGCTGGTCAGTCCCAAAGCGGAATTCCACTACTATCCGGGTTCCATCTGGATACCCTCCGGCCTGCGTGAGCCTGAAGATCTGATCGTCCCGCTGGACAACTTCCTGCAACGCATGCGGGTCACCCACCTTGCAGCCGAGGCCACCGGACTAGCGGACCATGGCCGCACCCTGTTAACCAGTGCGGGAGATATCGAGAACGATGGCCTGATCATCTGCTCCGGTGGTCGTTTCATCAAAAAATTACCCGGCATCGAACATGCCATCACCCCTTGCGAGGGCATCGATGCAACGATGAAAATCCGTCAGCGTCTGAAAGAGCTGACGGGCGGCGTCATCGCCATCGGCTTTGCCGGCAATCCGAAAGAACCCAGCGCCATGCGCGGCGGCCCGATGTTTGAGTTTCTGTTCGGCATCGATCGGCAACTGCGGCAGGAGAAACGCCGGGATAAATTCAAGCTGGTGTTTTTCACCCCGGCAGCAAACCCCGGACAGCGACTCGGCCCCAAGGCCGTGAAGGGACTGGTGCAGGAGATGGAGAAACGGGATATCGAGATGCATCTTGGGCACAAGATGAAAGGCTTTACCGCCACCAGCGTGAGCACCGAAGGCGGCGACTTCGACGCCGACCTGATCCTCTTCATGCCGGGCATGACCGGCAATCAGTGGTTCGACAATACCGATCTGCCGCGTTCTCCAGGCGGACTGCTCAAGGCGGATGCGCAGTGTCGTGTGGAGGGTATGGAGAAGGTCTATGTCGCGGGTGATTCCGGCAGCTTCCCGGGACCTGAATGGATGCCGAAACAGGCGCACATGGCAGACCTGCAGGCCACTGCAGCGGCCAGCAATCTTGTCGCAGAATTTGCCGGCAGGCAGCCCAGTGAAACCTATAAGGTGGAGTTGGTCTGCATCGTTGACAGCAATAACACCGGCATGCTGGTGGCCAGAACTGAGCGCCGCAACATCGTGCTGCCCAGCATGCGCCTGTTTCACTGGCTGAAGCGGTTCTTTGAGTGGTGGTATCTGCGCCAGTATCGCTGATTCGAGCTTGAATATGACTCCAGCTTTCATCTGGAGTCCTGGGTTGAGGTCAGATTCGCAAACACCCGACAGATGCCGGTATCCTTAAGCAGCCGTTTTACATCACAGAAGAACGCCTGCCCCGGGTTCTGGGCTTTACCGAAGCAGCTTAGGCGCCGCCTCAGACAGCTCGGGAATCCGACAAGGTCAGCCAGGCTGACCAGCAGTGCTATTTAGCTGCGCCCGGAAATAAATAGCGATATAATCCCCTGGCAATGGTTGTACCGACCTTTGTCGGTCTTCGAGACAGTTGATTCCTCCTTCCTGAGCAGCCACTCCCCAGCAGATTGACATATCTGATTTTTTATAGAATGAATTTATGATTTACTGGCTGCCAGTGGTTCACACAGATATCAGCCATCAGAATTGAAGAATGTAGAATGAATTGATGTTCGACTTACAAACAAAACCGCTATAATCGTCCTCGTGGATATTGGAAAGCGACAAAAGCCCAGTTCGATGATGAAGCAACTTTTTGCTCAGGAAGAGCGGAAGGTTGAGCATTATACCAACATCATCAGACTCATCCTCTCCTTTGTCTATGTCAGCGCCGCCTTCAGTTTAAAAAACCAGATACCACTGGTTGCATTCAATACAATCATCCTCATTGCACTGCTCAATCTGGCCTATGGGATATTGGTTTATCTCGAACTGAAAAAAGAGAGTCCGGCAAGCTGGGTCAACTACTCGGCCATTAGTGTCGATATCATTCTGCTGACGATAGTGATCTACTCACTTGGGAGCTATCGCACCTTTAAAACGGATGTCTTTCTGCTCTACTATTTGTGGATCGGCCTCGCCACACTTCAGTTTTCAATCAAACGGATAGTGATCAGCGGCATGCTGAGCATCGGTCTCTACTTTCTGATCGCCTGCATTGCCATCACCACCGGCTCCATTGAGCTGGGTTCACTCGATGAATCATTCACGAGCGCCACGGTGAGCCAAGGCAGACTGGCAATCCAGCTCGTCTCGCTCGCCACGTTCGTGATGCTGGGGATACTGGTCTCCTTCGTGTTTCGCGGCATTGCCGCCAAAGCCATTCGTGAAAATCTGCTGGAGGAGAAAAATGACAGATTAAACGAGACCCTGCATAAACTGCGTTCGACCCAGAAACAACTGGCAGCCCGTAACCGGGAGTTGGCGACACTCTATGAAATCGATGCCCTGACGCAGCTTTTCAATCGGCGTAAGATCGACTTGATCCTGCAGGAGGCTATCATTGAAAGCGGCAATTCATCCGAGCCACTGACCTTGATCATGCTTGACATAGACATGCTCAAACAGATCAATGATGAATACGGCCACCAAATCGGTGACCGGGTGATCCGCAGTGTGGCCGATCACCTCAGGCTCACCGCCAGAGGCAATGACAACATCGGCCGCTGGGGTGGTGAAGAGTATCTCATTGTCTGTCCTGATACCGACCGTGAGTCTGCGCAGATACTCAGCGAACGCCTCAGAAAACGCATAGAATCCTGTAACTTCGACTTGAAAGATCGGGTCACCTGCAGTTTTGGCGTCACCCTGTATAAAAAAGGCGAAACCGCGGCAGCTTTCATAAAACGGGCGGATAATGCGCTCCAGCAGGCCAAAACACAGGGTAGAAATCAGGTCTGTCTGCTTTAACTGGACCCAGGCATCAACGACCGATCAACCGATAGACTGCCGGGATCAGCAGCAGCGTCACCAGAGTTGAAAACAGCAACCCCGAAACCATGGTGACCGCCAGCGGCTGGAGCATCTCAGAACCTTCCCCCAGCGCCAATGCCAGCGGCAGCATACCGGCGACCGTGGTCAGCGCGGTCATCAGGATCGGTCGCAGACGCAGCCTCGCTGCCTGCATGATCGCCGCGTTCATGGAGCGCCCTGCGGAACGCTGCAGACTGATGTACTCCACCAGCACGATGGCATTGTTGACCACGATCCCCGCCAGCATGATCAGTCCCAGCCAGACCGGCATGGAGAGCGGGATGGCGCTCCATTTCAATCCTATAGCCACACCAATCACTCCAAACGGCACACTGAACATGATCACCAGTGGGTTGCGCAGCGACTCGTACTGCACCGCCATGACCACCAGAACCAGAAACAGGGCCAGCCATAACAGCAACTGACCCAGGTCCCGGCCCTCTTTCAGGGTCTCCAGGTTGCCGGCTTCGTAGACGCTATAGCCAGCCGGCAGCTCCAGCTCTGCCAGTACAGCATCCACCTGGCCCAGCGCCTCCTCCAGGGTCAGATCATCCCCCAGGGATGCGCTGATCTCAACCACCCGCTGCTGCTGATTCCGTCGAATCTCGGCAGGGGTTGGAACCAGTCCCACCCTCGCCAGCTCACCCAGGCGCAGCGCTACCCTGGGCTCTGTGCGGCTGAACATAATCACCGACTCGATATCACCAGGCGAGGCAAGATCAGCGCGATCCAGCCGCAGGCGCACATCCACACTGCGATCCCCTTCAATGTATTCAGTGATTATATCCCCTGCCATGGCGAGCTTGAGGATTGCACCCACATCCTCGACACTCAGGCCAAAACCCGCCGCCCGATCCCGATCCACTTGGATCGAGATCTCCTGATTCAGATCTTCACTGCTATGGGTCAGATTGCGCAGACCCGGCACCCCCTCCAGCTGTTCCACGAGCAGATCGGCGATCCGCCCCAGGGTCTCCAGATCCGGACCTTGCACCCGCAGACCGATATCATCATCACCCTGATTGAGACGAATGCCGCGGATGCCGCTGACCCGCATCGTGACCTTCATGCCGACCAGCCGCGCCTGTTTGATCTGACCCTGCATGCGGTTGATCCAGGCCTGGCTGCTGATGCCCCGTTGCTGCTTCGGCAGCAACGTGACCTGAATGCTCGCCCGGTTGGATGCTTCATGTTCGGATCTGCCGAACACGAAACCGCCAACCTGCGTGAACACCGTCTCCACTTCCGGCTGCGCCGAAATCATCTCCTCCAGCTGGTGCACCACCTGGTCCATGCCTTGAAGGTTGATTCCCCGGTCGGCGGTGAGGCTGATCTGGATACGTCCTTCATCCATGTTTGGCAGGAACACCTCCCTTTCCTGGGTCAGCCAGGGCCAGATCAGCAGCAACATGAGCGTAAACCCGATAGGCACCAACCAGGCCGCCTTGAGTATCCAGCCGACGATCCACACGTACCCGTTCTGCAGACCCGCTATCATGCGGTTCACCGCCCGCCGCAACAGACCCTCCCGGGCTGCGGGAATGCGCCCCGCCAGGGCGGGAACCAAGGTCAGGGCCACTATCAGAGAGGCAACAATAGCGGCGGAGATGGTGAAAATGAGTTCCCGGAACAACAGGCCTACCAGCCCGCCAATAAACAGGAACGGCAATACCGCGGCCAGATTGGTGGAAGTGGAAGCAACGATCGCGCTGTTCACCTCGGCAGCAGCCAGTTCTGAAATCTCAATCATCTCCCGGCTGCCGGATGGCGCACTGTCACGCTGATGCCGATAGATGTTCTCCAGCATCACAATCGTGCTGTCCACCAGCATGCCAATACCCAGCGCCAGACCTCCCAGGGTCATGATATTGAGGGTCAGGCCTGCGCTAGACATGAGAATAAAGGTCACCAGGATGGCTATGGGAATCGCACTGCCGATGATCAGCGTACGGCGCAGGCTGCCCAGAAACAGGTAGACCACCAGCATCGCGAGCATGGCGCCGAGTACCGCGGAACTCATGGCATTGTTCAGCGCCCGGCGCACATACCGGGCCTGATCGTCTACCGGCAGTATCTCGATATCGTCCGGAATGATCCCCTTGCCTTTCAATTCATCAAGCCTTGCCAATACCGTATCCACCACCTCGATGGTATTTGCCGTAGGTTGTTTCTGGATCGACAGCTTGATGCCGGGCAGACCATTCAGCCGGATACGCAGGCGTTCATCCTCAGCGCCATCGAAAATCTCCGCCACCTCGCTGAGCTTCACCAGGCTCGCGGTTTCGTCGCTGCCCACGGTGCGCAAGGGCAGACTGAGGATCTCGTCTACCGACCGAAAGCGCCCTTCCGTGCGGCCGCTGATCTCGCCGCGCTTCATCAAGAGCCTGCCGCCGGGGGTCTCGACATTGGCGCTCTGCAGTAGCTCACTGAGATCCAGCAGATGCATGCCGATTCCGGCCAGGCGCAATTGGTCCGCCTGAATCAGGATCTCACGCACCAGACCGCCGCCGACCTCAGCTGCCGCAACGCCCGGCAGATTCAGAAACCACTTGCTGAACTCATAATCGACCCAGCCACGCAGTTCCACAGGATCACGCAGGGATGAGCTGACCACAAACTCCGCGATGGGTCGCTGGGATGGATCTCTTTTATAAATGATAGGTGGATCGATGGTCTCAGGCAGGAAACGCTTAGCCCGGTCGAGGCGGGTGCTGGCGTCCCGCAGCGCCTTGTCGATATCCGTACCATAGGCAAAAGAGAGATCCACTGAACTACGGCCTTCGATGGTGCGGGACTGGATATGGATGGCGTCCTCGGTGATCGCCAGTTGCTCTTCGAGTTGCCGGGTTATCTGGTCCTCCATGATGTTTGCCGGCACGCCCGGGTCCATCACCCGCACCCGCACATCGGGGTAGATGATATGCGGCAGCAGATCGACACCCAGCTTCCCCAGGGCAAACAGCCCAAGCACCATCACGGCCAGGGTGATCATCACCACCCCGATGGGATGCCGGATGGACCAGGCGGCAAGTCCGCCACCAATTACTTTTTGCATGCACTGAACTGGAAGTATGAAAACTGCTGTAATGATATGACAGATACCGCTGCTGAAGACACCCGTTGATTACCGACCTTGTAAACGGCAGGCGTTTAGAGTAGCAGCTCCCGCTCCAGGTAATTTGCGAGCAGATCGTAGCCCCTCAGCCGGAGTTCAGTGATCTCGATATAGTGGTCATAGGTTCTGTTGAGGCCGGCGATGGTTGCTGCATCCCCTCTGGACAGCGCCTCGGCAGCGAATACTTCCGCCAAACCCATGAGCATTCGATAGACTTCGATATAGGCCTGGCCGGACCGGTCGGTGGAGATCATCGCAGTGAATGACGCGTATTCCTGTATCAGCTCCCGCAGTTGGGAGCGCTTGTAGAACAGCCTGGCGATGGCAGGCAGCTCACAGGTCTCCGCAATGGCCTGAAGCTTCTCCGCCGAGTATCCGGATTGATCAATAGCCGGTTTGCTGCAGGCTGGATGCTGCTCCGCACCCGCCGCAAGCACGGAAAAAAACAGGTCTGGATCTATTTCATATTTATCCAGCTCCCTCATTGAGCACCAGATAAAACCCTAGCTGATTACCCCTGAGGCTCAGCCATCATTCAGTCTCTTTATATCCGTTAAAGACAATGAACCACAGAGTGCACAGAGCATTCAAGATAGCCGCCAGCTCAGTATTTCAGCACTCCTTTTCCTTTGTGTCCTCTCGGTAACTGCTCCCTGCGTTACCCTACCTCCTGCGTCCCTGCAGTCGTGTGATCTAAGTGTATATCTCAATTTTCAACCAGTTACAGCACTTCGATGTCTACTGCAATGGCTGAATATCGAGGGCCATCAGGAAATCCTAAGCGACAACCAGGTTGTGCTTTGGCAGCAGATCCCGCAACACGTAGTACCGATGCAGAGAAGACGCCTGGTAGAAACGATAGAGATTGGAGTCAAGGGCCGCCTTTGAATCAATGCTGTTATCCAACACAGCGGCCTCGAATAACCACTCCTCAGGAGCGTACTTGGGGATGACGTAACCCCGTGGACTCAATTTACCCGCCCTGGCGGCATTCAGCCATTGCCCGATACGCCCCTCTTTCGTGCCCTGAAAAAGGAGGATCTTTTTCACCTCAGGTCTGATCGTGTTAAAGGGCAGACCTGCACCATCCGCATGATCTGGATTCTTTTTGGCAAATCTTCTGAACATGCTGTGCAGGGCCGCGCAGCCCTCCATAAAATCTTTTGGATTGTCTCTCTGCACCCGATGCTTTTTCGGATATTCGTATTCGAAACTCCATCTCAGATAGGGGCGGTCCGGATAGGTCGCCACCGCGCCATGACCCAGGGCGCCAGAGAAGGTCTCCGCCAGCCATGATTTCAGGTTGGCGAACAGCCCCCCGCACTCTCCGTATTCGCGAAAAAACTCCTCCGCCTTGCCCTCGATGTAATCCTGGGTTCTCTGATCCAGGCCATACAACACAAAACTGTCGTTATCCACCTTATTGCGGCGCGCACTTACCCCGGAAAACCCCCAGTGTGCAAAGGTGTCGGCATAGACATGCGCGCTAATGCCCATCAGGTGCGCTCCCATCTTATGCTTCGCATAGGCCAGATGATTGGTGACCATTGCCTTGGCAATATCACTGTTCTTACGGCAAATCAGCCTTTGCGAATAGGTACTGCCCTCATTACCGGGCAGAAAATGAAAAGGCACCCAGACCTGGCGCTGATCCTCCTTGTCCAGATTGCAGAGCTGGGCAACATGATGGGCGGTGGCTTCGGCATCGACGCGGCCGCCGTCCTGAAACTCGATGGTCGACGCCGCCGCATTGTCATCCACGAACTGTGCCGCAGTGGCAATGATCGAGGCGGTCTCTTTTTTCAATCCGGCGGCATAGGCGATGGCGTAAGTGCCGTAATAATGCATATCGATCTGCATCGCTGATCTCCTTATTATTTTTAGTAAGAACTTCTGATTGACCCGTTATGACTGTTTAAGGAAATGTTGTTTATTATTAATGATATCTGCTTTTTTAGCAGCTCAGGCATATGCAGGAAGTATGGCACCAGGAATAAAACTCGCAAGGCCGCCATTAATCAGCCACCCTGAAGTATCGATGTCCACAAGACTTGGCCAAACAGCCCTATTGGGCGAGTAATCCCTCAAGACTGTACTAACAGAGTATTAAAACAACCATCCAAAAAATAATTAATCCCTATATTGAAAAAGATCTTGCTATTTAAGTATTTGCTTATATACTACTCATCCATCGGGTCACTGAAGACCAACAAGCTAAGCAACCAACTTTATTAACTTACTGACAGGTATCCAATCATGAAAAAAATTATCGCTATCGCTGCTCTGATCGCTTCCACCCAGGCTAGTGCTTTCTGGGGTTTCAATGACAACAACAGCATGTTCGACGGCATGGGTGACGGAGACATGGCCTTCAATATGAGCGCTTCCGGTAACGGCCGTGGTAATACTCACAACACCTATCGTGGTAATGGCTACAACGCCCCTTACGGCTACGGTTACGCCCCTTACTACGCACCTGTAGCTCCGCAGGCGCCTGTAGCACAGCCAGGAACTGTTAAATAAGATCGGCCCCCCTCCGGTCCAAGGGCGCTCAACTTGAGCGCCCTTTTTTATTGCCTGAAAAAAAAAAGCATCGATGGGCATGTGGGGTGGAGGCCAGACCATTATGCCAGTGGCATTACGCAGCTGGCCGAACGACCGGCCAAGGATGGCTGGGCTGGACCTAAACACCAGGGATGGTTGCTCATGACTGGATCGCGCACATAATGGACACTGGTGGAACCTACTCTATCGAGGTGGTTAGAGTAAAAAGCTGACATTCTTGACTCATTACCCAATATTCACATGAGGGTGGCAGCGGCTATAGTGAACTGTCACACTGGTTGTCTGCTTCTGGCCGGACAGCGCCCCATAGTCAATGTCCGCTATCCGGCAGTCCCCGGCTAGGCTTCGGTATGCTCAGCAATCTCGAGGGAGTCATCAACCTCTATTCCCAAGTAACAGACTGTACTCTCAAGCTTTATATGCCAGAGTAGTAGTTGAACTTCCCATAGGTTTTTCGTCCTCCGGTAGATTAATGTTGCCTTGGTCCGATGCAACGAGAGGGTTCCATAGTCCTGGTGGTCGAGGCCAATGAAATCTATCCACGAGTCGACGATTCGGGAATACTGCCTTGTAGAAATATGTTGTGATCAATGGGTACGACTGGGGAATTGATAATGAGTCGCGCACAGCCCCCAAGTCTTAATTCAGTCTTCGATGACTGAGAAACTGTGACCAGAGGCTGATTAGTAACGGATCCAGGGCGGTTAGATTAGGGGCTGGTCTTCTGCTGCATGGTACACAATTGCCTGTGTGCCAGGTAACCGGATGGGTGGCATGCTCCTGGAACAACCGGCTATTGTGGCCCGGCCTCATCCGGTTTGGACTTTTTCAGATACTGATAACTGAAGGTTCCCAATATGGCGGAATAGAAGAAATACAACAGGATCATGGAGAAGATCAGGAGCATAGTGGAAGGGAATTGACCCTGTGCCATCCGCAATACCAGGGGCAGCAGGAAAATTAGAAACAGCGCTATGGCCGCTGTGCGGGACTTGTAGATCAGGCCCACGATGCAGGTGATGCCGATGACTGTTCCCCCAGCTGCCTCCAGGCTGGAGAGAAGTACAGAAAGCGATTGTCCGCCGTGTTCCTGGACCAGAAATCCCAGATCAAGGATCAGCCAGGCCACGGCGGCATAGATACCGTTCAAAATTGCTTGTTCGGACTGGGGCAGGTTCATAATGTTCGAAAGAATCGGTGTTTGGTTCCTTATGCCGGAAATCCTGAACAAAATGCCGAAGACTTCCGTTGGCAAATGAAGTGTAACAACATGACAGACAGGATTACTAACCCGAACGGCGCATAAGAAGCATAAACGCGCTTTCCCATAGAGTCGAGAGGTGTCAAAAACCCACAATAGGGCCGTAGGGCGCGATAACCAACAGGCATTGCACCGAATATTTGGAAAGGGAATCGCTGTCGCGATGCTTGGTGGATTACGATAAAAAGCATTTCTAATCCACCCTACATTTGAGTTGAGTGTCCGGCCACAAGCGGACGGTTACGGGACAGGACAACATCGACTGGTTAGCGCACATAACGGACACTGGTGGAACCTACACTATCGAGGTGGTTAGAGTAAAAAGCTGACATTCTTGACTCATTACCCAATATTCACATGATGCTGTTAACACTCACAACACCTATCGTGGTAATGGCTACAATGCCCCTTACGGCTACGAATACGCTCCTCACTATGCACCTGTAGCTCCGCAGGCGCCTGTAACAGCCTGAAACCGTTAAATAAGATCGGTCCCCCTCCGATCCAAGGGCGCTCAACATGAGCGCCCTTTTTTATTGTCTGAAAAAAAAAGCATCGATAGGCATGTGGGGTGAGGCCAGACCATTATGCCAGTGGCATAACGCAGCTGGCCGATTTATCCACAGTTATCCCTGAGGACCCTAATTTTAGTTGGTTTAAAAATTGATGTCGCTTTCGCAGATTCCTACTTGGATTGGGTTGTTACTCACTTCAGAAGTGATTACTCATCTCAACAAGCAGGAATTGGTCGAACCGGCCAATTTCAGGAAGAGGTTTGGGGTATTGCTAGCGGATCTGCCACCCATCTACATTGAATAATTCCCATGACGAAATTAAGGACTATAATTCAGATATGGAAGTGACAAGACAGGAGATGGAGGATGAATCGTTCATGGAGTGTACTGGCTTTTCTTCTGGTCTTCAGCAGCGCTTCCATTGGTATATCGGATGGTATAGGAGTCGAGCCTCGGGCGCTTGATTCGACGCACAGAAGAGAGGCAGTGGAGCAGCGTGCGGGTCGTGGCCATGCAGACAACCACACCGGGAACTGTCCTCATTGCCAGGAGGAGGATGACTACGACTTCTGGATCGGCGATCTCGGCCGCAGCGAACCCATCTTCACCGGACCGCATCAATACCCCTTTATTTGTTCGACCAGCGAATCGGGGCTTGGTCAACCGCTTGTGGACAACGACGAGGGTATCGGCAATGCGGTCTTCGCGGTCGAAGGCGACAACACCAGCGAGATCCTTGGCTATAGCGCAGACTGCAGCATTCAAACCCGCGTGGACTATTTTTATCTGGCCACAGACGGTCGCTTCTACCCTTACGATTCGTCTAACCCACCTGCTGACATCTATCAGTTCTTGATAGGGGGGCAGGTTATCGATTTTATCGTCAGGGTCGAGGCCGGAACCCTCAACCGTTTCCTCTATGCGATCGCCATGCTCGCGCCCTTCCCCGAGGAATTGGACGACCCCGACGACCTTAACAACGCCGCTTGGAACGGCGACTTGGTCTACTATTTCCGTGGCGGGACGGGGCTCGGACATTTACAAGGGACGGACGGTTGGCACAGTGGTGTCGCGAGTGGAGAACGAGCAATATTTCCGCATGTCCTAGCGAACGGCTATGCGATCGCGATGTCGTCAGCCAATCAGAGTGGTATACAGTACAACGTGAATTTGGCCGAAGAGACCGCGTACATGGTGAAACAACACTTCAGCGAGGTCTACGGATCTCCCCAACACACGATCGGCATCGGCGGCTCCGGCGGCGCCGTCCAGATCTATGCACTGGCACAGAATCACCCCGGGTTACTCGATGCCGGTATTCCGCTCTTCTCCTACCCCGACATGATAACGCAGACGATCCACGTCTCGGACTGCAATCTCTTGGAACAGTACTTTCTGGAAGATGTGCTTCTCTACGGTGCTGCTAGCAAATGGGCGACATGGAGCAACCGACAATGGATCGAGGGGCTTAACGCCTCCGATACAGTGACCAACAGTCTCACCGGCACTCCCGGTAGCAGCGAGTGCATCGAGGGTTGGCACCTCGCGGCACCGACCGTGATCAACCCCTACTTCACCGCCCCGGAATTACTTCAGGCTCTCGAGTTCTACCTCTATCCTCAGGAAGTCATTGACGACATACGTTGGACGCATTGGAACGATCTCGAAAATATCTACGGCATAGACGATGATGGTTTCGCGCCGATACCCATGGACAACGTTGGTGTACAGTACGGTCTGCAAGCATTGGTTGAAGGCAATATCTCGGCGAACGAGTTCTTGGAGATCAATAGTTGTGTTGGAAGCTGGACAGAGCAAGCGAACTTTGTGCCCTTCATTCCAAGTGCGAGCAACCTCTTCGACCACGAGAATATGAACCGCGACCACGCCTGCCGCGCGGGCATCCCGGCTCCACGGCGTGAGGGAGACCAGTGGGCGATGGAAGCGGCCTATCTCTCTGGTCATGTATTCACTGGGGAAACGCTTTCAATCCCCATAATCGACCTCCGACCCTACCTCGAGCACAAACTCGACATGCACAACAGCCGCCAATCATTTTCGGTACGCCAACGATTGCTCAACGGGATCGGTAACTCCGAAAACCAGGTAATTTGGTTCACCGGCATAGAAGATGACATTCAACGTGTCTTAGATGCGCTCGCCACCTTGAGCATCTACCTCAGCAGCGGTGAAAAGCCCGCCACCTTCACCGATGCCTGCTGGGACGAAAACGGTACCCTGGTCGACGCGGGTGCAGGCGTTTGGGACGGCGTGCTGACCGATGGGCCCCTTGGTGTTTGCGCCCAACAATTCCCGGTCTATTCTACGTCGAGAATGGTCGCTGGAGACAGCTTCGCCGGTGATATGTTCAAATGCCGTCTTATGTCGGTCGACAGGGCTATCAGGAACGGATTCTATGGTGACGTTGTCTTTGACGAAGCACAACGCGCCTTACTCGATGCTATCTTCCCGTCTGGGGTCTGCGACTACAGCAAGCCAGACGAGGGCCGACCCAGAGGGAAACACCCACTTCGTCAGTACAATCCTCGTGTAATTGGGGATGCAGCACGAATCATTGATTCTGAATGACTGCTGTAGGCGCCATGCTGTTACCTGATGGTCGTATGAATACAAGCTCCTCCTACCTGCCCCATCAATGACCGCTTTCTCGGTTTGAGGAGAGGTGTTCATTATCTGAGGTCAATGACTGCTATGTCGTGCCTTTCAGACCATGACGAAAATCTAAAATGTCTGCAATACGTTGATTGAAGATTCACCTGTGAATGGCAGGAATGAGCAACAGCCATATGGGCCCACACAAAAAGCCAATACACAACGGCACTGACCTATTAGTTAACGTTCTACAGAATGCAGCCAGCATCTGACCTGGTGATTGTCGCCAATGTCGCTCTGATCAGGATAGGCCTCCCGGCACCGATCAAAGGCCTGTGGGCAGCGGGGGTGAAAATGGCAGCCGGTTGGTGGATTCGCCGGTGAAGGCATATCCCCCTGTAATTGGATCACATTCCGCTGATGGCTCGGATCGGCCACCGGTACGGCGGAAAGCAACGCTTGCGTGTAGGGATGCTCCGGATGTTCCAGGACTTGATCAACCTTACCCTTTTCCACGATCCGGCCCAGGTACATCACCGCCACCTCATCCGCCAGATAGGAGACTACCGAGATGTTGTGGGTAATGAACAGATAGGAGAGCTCCAATTCGTTCTGCAGTTCCTTCAACAGATTCAGGATCTGCGCCTGCACCGAGACATCCAGGGCGCTGGTGGGTTCGTCGCAGATAATGAGTTTGGGTTGCACCGCCAGGGCGCGCGCCACACAGATACGCTGACGCTGGCCGCCGGAAAACTCATGGGGATAGCGACCCGCCGACTCTTCTGACAACCCGACCTGCTGCAGCAATTCATTGACCCGCGCTACCCTTTGCTGCCTGGTGCCCATCCGCTGGGCGTTCATCCCCTCGGCTATGATATCTCTCACCAGCATCCGTGGATTCATCGACGACATCGGATCCTGAAAGATGATCTGCATGTCGGCGCGCCGTTTGCGCAACGCCTCTCCCTTGAGCAGGGTCAGTTCATGGTCCTCAAACCGGGCAGAACCGGCCGTTGGCTTAAGCAGTTGTAAAATCGCCTTCCCCACCGTGGTCTTGCCGCAACCCGACTCCCCCACCAGCGCCAGGGTATGCCCCTTGGGGATGCTCAGGTCGACCCCATCCACCGCCCGTACCTGACCGACTACGCGGCGGAAGACTCCCTTGTGGATGGGAAAGTGAACCTTTAGATCAGTCACCTGCAAGAGTGGCTCAGCGGGTTTCCGTGAGGTGGTATACAGGTCAACCGGGGGGTTGCTGCGGGGTTCTGAAATCAGCGGTTGTTCCGCATAATGCAGGCAACGTACTCCCTGCGTATCAGTCAATTGACGCCATTCAGGCATCTCCCTGCTGCAGCGCTCGCCGCTCTCCTCACAGCGTTGCAGAAAACGGCAACCGGTAAATACCTGTCTCAGCGAAGGCACCGAGCCCTTGATTACCGCCAGCTTCTCCGCGCGTTTGCGACTGTCCGGCAGGGACTCGAACAACTTGCGGCTGTAGGGATGCTTGGGACCCTGAAAGAAGGTCGTCACATCCCCCGTCTCGACGATCTGCCCGGCGTACATCACCGCCAGGCGGTCAGCCGTTTCCGCGACAATGCCCAGATCATGGGTAATGAGCAATACAGCCATGCCGGTTTCGCGTTGCAGATCCTTCAGCAGATTCAATACCTGGGCCTGAATAGTCACATCCAGCGCCGTGGTCGGTTCGTCAGCGATCAACAGTTCGGGACGGCCTGCCAGCGCCATGGCGATCATCACCCGCTGTTTCATGCCGCCGGAAAGCTGATGGGGATACTCTCTTGCACGCCGCGCAGGATCGGGGATACCCACCGCATCCAGCAGTTCCACCACCCTTGTGTTGACTGCCGCACCTTTTATCTGGTCATGCAGGCGCACCGCCTCGGCGATCTGATCGCCGATCCGCAACACCGGATTGAGTGAGGTCATGGGTTCCTGGAAGATCATGCCCATACCACCACCACGAACCTGGCGCATCTCACGCTCACTCAACCAGAGCAGGCCGGCGCCATCAAAACTGATGTCGCCTTCTGTCACCCGACCCGAGGGGGGCAGCAGGCGCATCATGGAGAGCGCGGTCATCGACTTGCCGCAACCGGACTCCCCCAGCAGGGCAAAGGTCTCGCCCCGCTGGATGCTGAGGTCCAGACCATCGACCACGCGTACAGGATTCTGCTCATCTCCGAGCTGGGTTTGCAGGTTTTCGATTTTCAGCAGGGGGTCATTCATAGCCATTTATCAGCGGGTCATGCGCAGACGTGGATCGAAGGCATCCCGCACCACATCGGAAAAAAGATTGGCCGCCAGCACCAGGGTGAACATAAACACCAGGGCGGCCGCCAGGGACCACCAGACGATCGGTTCGCGGGCCATCTCCAGGCGCGCGCCGTTGATCATGTTGCCCCAGCTGTTCATGGTCGGATCGACCCCGATATTGACATAGGAGAGCACCGCCTCCGCCAGCACCAGGCCGCTGAAATCGAGCACCAGGGTGATCAGCACGATGTGCAGTACATTGGGCAGGATATGCCGGCCGATGATGGTGAAATGGCCGACTCCGAAGGCCAGCGAGGCCTGCACATACTCCAGCTCGCGCAGTTTGAAGGTTTCGCCGCGCAACAGGCGGCACAGACCGGTCCAACTGGTGACGCCGAGGATCATGCAGAGAAACAGCAGGCGCAGATCGGCGCGCTGAGTGAGGCTGGCAAACTCCTCCTCGTGGTTGCTCATGTAGATCTGCATCATCAGGATCGCCGCAGCGATCAACAACACCCCGGGAATCGAGTTCAGTGTGGTGTAGGTGTACTGGATGACGTCATCCACCCAGCCGCGGAAATAGCCCGCCATGATGCCCAGCAGGATCGCTGCCGGCAGCATCACCAGGGTGGTCAGGGTGCCGATCAAGCAGGCCGGTGCGGATACTCTTCAGGGCCTGATAGAAGACATCCTCTCCCACCTTGTCGGTGCCGAGCAGGTGATAAAGGGTGCCCAGTTCCCAACTGACGCCAATCAGCAGCAAGATCACCAGCAGGGTGGTGAGCACGGTGCGCCAGGGCAGTTCTGTCTCGAAACGCGCCACCCGGCGCAACATGATGGACCAGGCCGTTCCCGCCCGCCGCGCCAGTCGCCACAGCAGCGCCGTGGCCAGAACCGCCCACAGAAGCAGCCCTTTGACGAATCCGAACAGGGCGGTGAAGACGATGTCAGTGCGGGTATTCGTGCTGCGGGTCGAGCAGGTGGCTGCCACCGTGCTCAAGGCGCGGATAGTCACGCAGGGTGCCGCCATCCGGCTGTTCGATGTTCTCCTTGGCGTACAGGTGGGTCGCCAGGGGCGCCGAGTAGGTCTTCTCATGGCGGATACGCAACGGAGTCACCAAAGCGTCGAACACACTCAGAACCTCGACGGTTTCCGTTTTGCCGTTCTCATCCGCCTGAGGGCGGTAATGAATCGAATCGAGCAGACCGATAATGACATACGCCGAAAGCACCACCAGGGCGCCCATACCCACCTTGCTGCGGGCAACCTCCTTCCAGGGCGCGCGCAGATGTTCTTTTCGTCTTGCATAGAAAGTGAAACCACCCGCCAGCAGCACCAGCAGGAAGACCAACGCATCGGTCCACAGAATCACCAGATCGATCATGAGAGCCTCACCCGCGGATCGACCATGGTATAGGAGATATCGGTGAGGATCAGGCCGATGATGTAGAGCACCGAACCGAGGAACACCATCGAGCGCACGATGGCGAAGTCCTGATTATTGATGGCGTCGATGGTATAGCTGCCCAGCCCCGGAATACCGAAGAAGGATTCGGTGATCAGACTGCCCATGAACAGCAGCGGCAATACCGCCACTACCCCGGTGAGGATGGGGATCAGCGCATTCTTGAAGACATGCCCGAACAGCACCCACTGCTCGCTCAGGCCCTTGGCCCGGGCGGTGCGCACATAGTCCCGGTTGATCTCTTCGAGAAACAGGGTGCGATACCAGCGGGTGCCGGAGCCAATGCCGCCGATCACCCCGATGATCACCGGCAGAATCAGAAACTTGACCGCCCCCAGTCCCGTGTCATAGCCCGAAATCGGCACCAGATGCAGCAATTTCCCCACCAGGTACTGGCCGCCGATGATATAAAACAGCGCCGAGATCGACATCATCACCACACAGATCACCACCCCCCAGAAATCGATATAGGTGGCGCGGAAGAAGGCGATCAGCAAGGCAAAGGTGATATTCAGGGAGAGCCCCATCAGCAGCACCGGCAGGGCGATGGCCAGACTCGGCCACATGCGCTGGGAGATGTCGTAGCCGATGTCCCGGCCATCATCGGAGGAGCCGAAATCGAACTGGAACAACTTCAATGATTTCTGAAAAAAGATCGTCTCGGTAAGACGTTCCAACCCTTGCGCGGAGCTGTTATACAGGGTTGGCTTGTCGTAGCCGTGCTGCGCCTTCCACTCCTCTACCGCTTCCGGGGTTACGCGTTTGACACCCAGATGCATGCGCGCCATATCATCCGGCGAGTTGACCACGAAGAACAGCAGGAAGGTGATGATGTTCACTCCGATCAGGATCGGGATGGCATACAGCATCCGCCGGATCACATAAGCCATCATATCGCACTACTCCTTTCCCTGCGGCGGAACATCAGAAAGGCCGGGATCAGCGAGATCAGCAAAATAGCCGCCAGACTGATGACCGGCCATAACACCGGCTGGTTCCATTCCCGCCGTTTCTCCGCCCGCAGCTGTGGATCGATGCGCTTGTATTTGAGGGTGTTGTCCGCCATCAGATTCGGCACGGCGTTTTGATACCAGGCGTGATGCAGGGAGAAGGCTTTCGGGAAATAGCCCCAGGACCAGGGGGCGTCACGCCGCAATATCTCCATCATCTGATCGATTATCACCTGGCGCGCCGGACTATTGTCCATGTTCTTCATCTGCTCGAATAAAGCGTCATATTCCGGGTTCTTGTAGTTGGAGGCATTTTCTCCATTGTTGTCAACCTTGCTGTGCGGGCCGTAGAGCATAAACAGGAAGTTCTCCGGATCGGGATAGTCGGCGTTCCAGCCCCACATGAAGATCTGTTCCGTGCCCTTGCGCATCTTGTCCTGAAAACGGTTGAAGTCGGTCGCCCGGATCACCAGTTGAATGCCCAGCTTGGCAAACTGCTTGCGCATCCAGTTGAGCTGCGCCTTGCTGTCCGGCCCGGAAGCGGAGGTATCATAGTAGAGCACCAGCGGTCTGCCGGTTTGCGCATCCCGCCCATCGGGATAATCCGCCTCTGTCATCAACTGCCGCGCCTGTTCAATATCCCGGCGCACAACCTTGTCGTTCACCACCTGGTAGAGGTAGGGGTTGATCCCTTCCATACCCGATTTATGACCATAGATTCCCGGTGGCAGGATGCCCTGGGCCACAACCCCCCTGCCATTGGCAAAGATGGCGATGAACTCCTCAAAATCCACCGCGATGGAGATCGCCCGGCGCAACAACCGTGCGCGCTGCGAATCGCCGCCTACTACCGGGTCGGCCATGTTGAAACCCAGGTAATAAATGCTCGTCTGTACTGCGGTGATGAGACGGATTCCCTTGGCCCGCATGTCTGCGGTCAGCTGCGCTTCACCCTGGCTGGAGAACTGCACCGCCTGATCGAAACTGTCGGAGGAGATGCCGGAATTGTCATAATAACCCTGCAGGAATTTGTTCCAGTAGGGGATGGTCTCCTTCTCCAGGCTGTAGATCGCCTTGTCGATGAAAGGCACACGCTTGCCCGCATCATCGAGCAGACCCTCCTCCGCCTGACCGGGATTGCCCTCGCTGGGATAGAAATCCTCATGAAAATTGGGATTGCGCTCCAGCACCATGCGCAGGTTGGGATTATTCTCTGACAGCATGTAAGGACCGGTGCCCACCGGATACCAGTTGAGGGTGATATTGCGCTGCCCCATACCGGGCTGGGTATAGAAGCGATCCGCCTCCCAGGGCATGGGGGCAAAGAACGGCATCGCCAGCCAGTAGACGAACTGAGGATACTTACCCTGCAGGCGAATCCGGTAGCTGTAACGGTCCACCTGTTCGACCCCTTGCAGGGAGAAATCCCGCAGATCCAGGAAGGGCTCCTCTTCGCCGGTCTCCGTCTTGCGTCTTTCGTAAGCCTCGTCGACCGTTTCACCGAAGGCCTCGAAACCCAGGATATAGTCCTGCATCAGGCTGGCGATGGGGCAATGCAGCTTGGGAAAGGCTATCCTTTTGATCTGGTAGACGTAGTCCTCAGCCGTCAGCTCACGACTGCCGGTGTCGGGGAAATCCGCCAGCACATTGATGCCCTCCAGATCCGCGGGGGTCAGTTGGTGATAGAGATAGTCGCCTGCCCCACTCTGGGCAAAGGCCGGATGGGGTTGATAACGGATACCGGGTTTGATACGGATCAGATATTCACTCACTGCAATCTGTCCGGCTGGTGCATCATCGGGCAGGCGTTCCCCCTGCTTGTCATAAAAGACCGGCTTGGGCACCTCCACGGCCGTCGCGGGCTCCAGCACATAAGGACGTTTCAGAAAATGATATTGCAGCGGGGGTTCATAGATCTGCCCGATGAAGGCATATTCGTTGGAGACGTAGGAACGCACCGGGTCCAGATGCTTGGGGCGCTCCTCGAATGAACTGTAGAGGATGGCGGCATCCCTGTCGTCTGCCTGATACGGGCTGTTCCATGGGCTTCCATCACAACCCATCAACCACAGAACAGGCAACAGGACGACCAGCAAACGTGTGATATTCAGCTGCTCACTCTGCATGGGGATGTGGCATAAGCCGCTCTTTTCCATCTGTGGAAATTCCGGTACCTTAGTGTTTTGTTATTTTACTTGGATTACTCGCCAGCGCGTATTATCCGCATTTCTGTTCACTGACACCAGTCGGCGTAGCTGAACGGTTAGATTTGGTCATTTCAGCGTTACGCCAGACCGCCAGGTGCGTTCCGCAGGGAATGGACCGCCCCTTCCAAGCGGCGGAACAACGCGGTTGACGGCTTGGCGGCTCGCCCAGAGGGAGGCCCGTGGATGCCTCAATCCAATGCTCCAAGGCTTGACAAGGACCTGTCATTGCCTGCACGTTGCGCCATGGCTTGAGGCATTCACGGGCCTCCGATAAAGATCAACTCAATCATTACACCAAACTAGGAATTGCTCCATGGGATTTTTACAAGACAAACGCATCCTTATCGTTGGCGTCGCCAGCAATCGTTCCATTGCCTGGGGCATCGCTGAAGCGATGCATCGGGAAGGGGCTGAACTCGCATTCACCTACCAGGGTGACAAGTTGAAAAAGCGCGTCGACCAGATTGCTGAACAATGCGGTTCAGATATTGTACTGCCGCTGGATGTCACCAGCGATGAGCAGATTACAGCCGTATTCGCGGAACTTGGCAAGCGTTGGGACGGCCTGGATGGCATCGTCCATTCGGTGGGCTTCGCCCCGCGGGACCATCTGGAGGGGGGTTACCTGGATAACCTGACCCGGGATGGCTTTGCCCTGGCGCATGACATCAGCGCCTACAGTTTTGCGGCCCTGGCGAAGGCCGGACGGCCGATGATGCAGGGGCGTAACGCCGCGCTGGTCACCATGAGCTACCTTGGCGCAGTGCGCACCGTGCCCAATTACAACGTAATGGGAGTCGCCAAGGCCAGCCTGGAAGCGAACGTGCGTTACATGGCGGATTCTTTGGGTCCTGAGGGGATCAGGGTGAACGCTGTTTCCGCCGGTCCTATTCGCACCCTGGCGGCGTCCGGAATCAAGAACTTCAAGGGTATGCTGGATGAGGCTGAAAAGAAGAATCCGCTGCGCCGAAATGTGACCATTGATGAGGTCGGCAACGCCGCTGCGTTCCTCTGCTCCGATCTGGCATCCGGCATTACCGGGGATGTCCTGTATGTAGATTCCGGTTACCACATTCTCGGCATGGCCTGATTGGTAACGAAGAATCCCACTCAAGCACAAAAAAAGCGCCATTTGGCGCTTTTTTTGTGCTGTTTGTATTCTCTATTGGAATCTAGATAAACTGAATCAGTTTTCCACCCCGGACAGTTGATAATTGATATCCGCCCGCCCCAGCAGATCCTCCACCAGGCTCTCGTATTGATAACGGGAGAGCCCACTGCGAAGATTTTCCTTCATTTGGTCTCTCAGGGTCTCATTCATCTCATCCAGTAAGCCATCTTTCACTTCATAGAGACTGAAGACACTCACATTCCCTTGCGTCAGCTCAGCTATACCGGATACCGGCTTGCCGGATTCCGGCCGGGGACTGCTGAAAATCTTACGCAGCAGGGGCAAAGCCATGGTGGCGGCAGAGCGTTTCACTGCATCTTCCCCGGTTACATCATATTCCCCTGCCACATGGGCAATAGCCGCTCCCTCCTGCATGCGGGCCAGGCGCTTTTCAGCCTCTTCCCGCGCCTTCTCAGCCGCCCGCTGCTGCTTGAGCTGGGCGGTAACAACCTCTTTCACCTCATCCAGGGACTTGAAGGATGCTTCTTTGTGGTCGACCACACGCAGCACCAGGGACTGAAGCGGATCCAATTCGATCAGTTCACTGTTATGACGTCCAACCAGGACATCTTCACTGAAAGCGGCTGCAAGCACTTTCGGAGAACCCAATACCCCTTGTGCGGTATTCCGGCCAATCCAATCGCTGGCGATGACTTCAAGCTGCAATTCACTGGCTGCGGGCGCCAGAGTGGTGGGATCCTCATAACTCAGATCCACCAGTCTCTCGGCCTGCTCGAAGTAGAGTCTTTCACCCTCCGCCTTGCGGAAGGCAGTTTCCACTTCAGCACGGGCTTCATCAAACGACTTCACACTGCCGGCCTTGATCCCGGTCAGCTTGATCAGATGAAGTCCGAATGCGGTGCGCACAGGCTCACTCAAATCACCCTCTTGAAGACTGAACACCGCCTCTTCAAAAGCCGGATCCATGAGGCCTTTGCCAAAATAGCCCAGATCACCACCATTCTCCGCGGTCCCTGGGTCTTCCGAATTCGCGCGGGCCAACTCAGCAAAATCCTCACCCTGGGAGATGCGCTGCTTGAGATCATCGATCTTGCCCTGCGCCTCTGTCAGGGACGCCTGATCGGCATCCTCTTCCAGCCTGATCAGGATATGGCTGGCCTGACGCTCTTCCGGAACCCCAAACTTCTCAAGATTGTTATCATAGAATTCCATCAGGGCATCGTCATCGATCTGCGCCGCTTGACCCACCGACTCGACATTCAACAGGATGTATTCCAGCTTCACCTGTTCGGGAGTGCGGAAATCCGTCTGATGCTGCTCATAATAGGCTTGCACTTCATCATCGGAGATGGCTTCGTCTGACATGAAATCAGCCGCCGGAATGATGAAATAGTCGACTGCGCGGGTCTGGTGGAACAGGCGCACGGACTCTTTCAGCTCCTGCTCGGTGACAAACACGCTGCCCTGCACGGCCTGCGAGAGTTGTTCTGACAGCAGGGCTTGCCGCACCCGCTCCTCAAAACCCGCAGCGGTAAAACCCTGCATTCTGACAGACCGCTCAAAAACCTGCTGATCGAAACGGCCGTTCCTCTTGAACGCGTCGATCCCCAGGATGGTCTGGCTTACCAGAGGATCACCCGCCCTCAGGCCCATATCACGGGAGGCTTGCTGAATCAGCTCCTCACGCACCATACGGTTGAGTAGTTCCTTGCGCAATCGCTTGTCATCGAACAGTTCGGGTCGATAGGCGGCGCCCAACTGGTTACGCAGATCCTGGCGAAACTGCTGGTAACGTCGATCCAGATTCTGCTCAGTGATCTCCTTGCCATTGACACTTGCGACCACTGGCTCTGAGCCTACCCCCAGGTATTCTTGTATGCCCCATAGGGCAAAAGGAATACTGATGAGAATGACGATTGCCCAGGCAATCCAGCCCTGAGCCTTATCCCTTATATTCTGCAACATGATCTTGCACTCATTATTATCAATGTCATAAATAAAAAAGGGGCATCAACCGATGCCCCGTTCTCATCTTCATATTGGCGGAGCGGACGGGACTCGAACCCGCGACCCCCGGCGTGACAGGCCGGTATTCTAACCAACTGAACTACCGCTCCAGATTTGGTGGGCGCTGCAGGGATCGAACCTGCGACCCTCGCCTTGTAAGGGCGATGCTCTCCCAGCTGAGCTAAGCGCCCTATAGAGAGGCGCGCTAGTTTACGGCATCCTTCAGCGCTTTACCAGCCTTGAATGAAGGTATGTTGGATGCCTTGATCTGGATGGTTTCACCAGTCTGGGGATTCCGGCCCTGGCGTGCAGCGCGTTGCTTCACGGAAAAGGTACCAAAGCCAATCAGGGAAACTTGATCACCTTCCTTCATAGCACCAGTGATGGCATCAACCATGCCGTCCAGTGCGCGCGCCGCCGCAGCCTTGGAAATATCTGCAGCATCCGCAATTGCATCAATCAATTCAGCTTTATTCATTAATCATTTTCCCCTTTGGTCATCCCAGCAGACTGAGCAGGCCGCTGGCAAGAATAGTGTTGTTATGGCTCCTGCTAGAGCCTGAAACGCGAGAATTTATACCGACTGCCACAAACCCTGTCAAGCAAGTTCGGAGTAAGGTGCAGGCAGTTTACAACAATTCACTATCAGCTTAGTGTTTTGTCAATTGGCCCTCTTTCTTGGATTCAGTGCCCCCTTTTTTCGTTTCTTTAGCATCATTATCAGACTCGTTTTTTTTCGAACTCAACGGCTTAGGCATCTCGGTTAGCGCAATCTCCAGCACCTCATCGATCCAGCGCACAGGCTTGATGAGCAGATTCTGTTTAATGTTTTTCGGCATTTCAACCAGATCCCTTTCATTCTCCTGCGGGATGATCACCGTGGTAATCCCGCCTCGCAACGCCGCCAGTAACTTCTCTTTCAAACCACCAATCGGCAACACTTCACCGCGCAATGTGATCTCACCCGTCATCGCCACATCGGCGCGCACCGGGATTCTGGTGAGCGCTGAAACCAGACTGGTGCACATGCCCACACCCGCGCTGGGACCATCCTTGGGAGTGGCCCCCTCGGGAACATGGATATGCACATCGTATTTCTGATGGAAATCCTCCTCCAGGCCCATCGACGCTGCGCGACTGCGGACCACCGTCATCGCCGCCTGAATCGACTCCTGCATCACCTCACCCAGTTGACCGGTATGGCTGAGACGCCCCTTGCCCGGCATCAACGCGGCTTCAATGGTGAGAAGTTCACCACCCACTTCCGTCCAGGCCAGACCAGTAACCTGACCGATCTGGTCATGCTCTTCAGCGCGCCCATAGCGAAACCGCTGCACGCCCAGATAGTAATCGAGCCGCTTCGGGGTCACGGTGATGCTGGTCGAAGGTTTTTTCAGCAGGATGTCCTTGACTACTTTACGGCAGATTTTCGCAATCTCCCGTTCCAGATTTCTGACTCCGGCTTCGCGGGTATAGTAGCGCACGATATCCCTGAGCACGGCCTCACGAATCGTCACTTCATTGGGTTTCAGGCCATTATTCTCCATCTGCTTCGGCACCAGATAGCGCTCTGCAATATTGACCTTCTCATCTTCGGTATAACCGGAGAGACGAATCACCTCCATACGATCCAGCAGCGCGGGAGGAATGTTGAGAGTATTCGCAGTAGCGACAAACATCACCTCAGAAAGATCAAAATCGACTTCCAGGTAATGGTCATTGAAGGTGTGGTTCTGTTCCGGGTCCAGCACCTCAAGCAGGGCGGATGCCGGGTCACCCCGGAAATCCATCGCCATCTTGTCGATCTCATCCAATAAAAACAATGGGTTGCGAGTTTTCACCTTACTCAGGTTGTTGATGATTTTACCCGGCAAGGCGCCGATATAGGTGCGCCGGTGGCCACGGATCTCCGCCTCGTCACGCACACCGCCCAGGGCCATACGGGTGAATTTACGATTCGTGGCGCGGGCGATGGACTGCCCAAGGGATGTCTTACCCACACCGGGAGGCCCCACCAGACAAAGAATCGGACCCTTCAGCTTACGCACCCGCTGCTGTACCGCCAGATACTCCAGGATACGCTCCTTAACCTTCTCCAGGCCGTAGTGGTCTTCATCCAGCACCAGTTCAGCGGCGCCGAGATTGTTGCGAATCTTGGAACGTTTTTTCCAGGGCAAGCCAAGCAGGGTATCGATATAGTTACGCACCACCGTTGCCTCGGCGGACATGGGCGACATCAATTTCAGCTTGTTCAGCTCGGTCTCCGCCTTGCCCTTGGCCTCTTTGGTCATGCCGGCGGTTTCTATCCTGTTTGCAAGATCCTCGATCTCATTAGGCGCCTCGTCCATGTCCCCCAGTTCCTTCTGGATCGCCTTCATCTGTTCATTCAGATAGTATTCCCGCTGATTCTTCTCCATCTGCCGTTTTACCCGGCCGCGAATACGTTTTTCCATCTGCAGGATATCGTTCTCTCCCTCCATCAGCCCCATCAGATGTTCAATCCGCTCACGCACATTGGGCATCTCGAGCACCTGCTGCTTCTCCTCCAGTTTCAAAGACATGTGCGCCGCGATGGTGTCAGCCAGACGGCTCGGCTCATCGATACTGGAGAGCGAGGTCAATACTTCAGGCGGGACTTTTTTATTCAGCTTGACATACTGATCAAAAAGATTGGTTGCAGAGCGCATCAGCACTTCCGTTTCCCGATCGTCCAGATCAAGACTGTCATTCATACTCTCGAGCTGGGCGGTAAAAAACTCCTCGTTATCGAGAAACTGGATGATCCTGGCTCTTTCGCCGCCCTCCACCAGCACTTTGACAGTACCGTCGGGAAGCTTGAGCAATTGCAGGATGTTCGCCAGGGTGCCGATTCCAAACATATCCCCGAGTTCCGGATCATCCACATCGGCGCTCTTCTGCGCCACCAGCAAGATCTGTTTGTTGCTCTGCATTGCAGAGTCCAACGCCAGGATTGATTTGTCTCGTCCCACGAACAGGGGTATCACCATGTGTGGGTATACCACCACGTCCCGCAACGGCAGGACCGGCACCACATTCAGGGGATCCGTGATCATTCCAGTCGTCTTCTCTTCTTGACCCATAACTTTTCTACCTTAAAACGTGCATATCCAACTGTCTGGACCTGTGCACCGGGTTTAAATTTCAATTCAGGATGTGGAAAAAAGGAATATAGGCTCCCGGCCTTAGCCGGGATAACCCTGGTGTTGTGTTATACAGGATTGGGACTGGCCCAGCAGATTTCAAGCCTCATCCCTAAAAATAATGCCATTGAGTAAAGCCCTTGGCTTTGCATCCACTACTCGGCGCCATCCACCAGATGCTTGCAAGGAGCGCTTAGTCCGAAGCAGCTAACTGCTTATCGCCGCTCTCGAAAAGCATCAGCGGTTCCGATTCGCCGGATACCACCGATTCGTCCACTATCACTTTGGTGACCTCTTCCATGGAAGGCAGATCGTACATTGTGTCCAGCAGTATCTGTTCCAGTATAGTGCGCAGACCCCGCGCGCCTGTCTTGCGTTCCATGGCCTTGCGGGCGATTAATATAAGCGCCTCCGGACGAATCTCCAACTCACAACCCTCCATTTCAAACAGACGGCCGTACTGCTTGGTCAGGGCGTTCTTAGGCTCAGTGAGAATTTTCACCAGAGACTCTTCGTCCAGTTCCTGGAGTGTCGCCACTACCGGCAGACGCCCGACGAATTCAGGAATCAGGCCGTATTTGATCAGATCTTCCGGTTCCACATCGACAATGATCTCGCCCACAGAACGACTCTCATCCTTGCTCTTCACTTCTGCAGAGAAGCCGATGCCACCTTTTTCAGACCGGTCTTTGATCACCTTTTCAAGACCGGAAAAGGCGCCGCCGACAATAAACAGGATATTCGAGGTATCGACCTGCAGAAACTCTTGCTGCGGATGCTTGCGACCGCCTTGGGGCGGTACTGAGGCGACAGTCCCTTCGATCAGTTTGAGCAGCGCCTGCTGCACGCCTTCACCAGAGACGTCTCGCGTTATCGAGGGGTTGTCTGATTTACGTGAAATCTTATCGATCTCATCGATGTACACGATGCCGGTCTGCGCCTTCTCGACATCGTAGTCACACTTTTGCAGCAGTTTTTGGATGATATTTTCCACGTCCTCGCCGACATAACCCGCCTCGGTGAGAGTCGTGGCGTCCGCGATGGTGAAAGGCACGTTCAACAGGCGGGCCAGCGTCTCCGCCAGCAATGTCTTGCCTGATCCGGTGGGTCCGATCAGCAGGATATTGGATTTGGCCAACTCGATATCGCTATCCTTGCCCAGACCCTCCAACCGCTTGTAGTGGTTGTAGACGGCAACCGACAGAACCTTCTTTGCCCGTACCTGACCAATCACGTACTGATCGAGGGTTTTGTTGATCTCGTGAGGCTTCGGCAATTTGCCAGTGCTTTCATCCCCGGCATCCTGCATCTCCTCGCGGATGATATCGTTGCAAAGCTCCACACACTCATCGCATATGAAAACCGAGGGACCGGCAATCAGTTTTCGAACCTCATGCTGGCTTTTGCCACAGAAGGAACAATACAACAGTTTCCCGTCGTCACCCTTCCCGTTTCTCTCTCCGCTCATACCACTCCCTCCTGCGAGGATCTTTACTCAGACTCAATCATATCCAACTGCACCCAGATGGCAAGACTCCTGTCGAAATCTGGGAATACCATATCTGCTTCAGAACCTCTGGTTCAACCGTTTGTCAACTGAGGTTATGTCTCTGTCCCGCCACTTCTATTGGCCAGCACCTTATCAATCAAGCCGTAAGCAACCGACTCTTCCCCGCCCATGAAGTTGTCCCGCTCGGTATCCAGACCGACCTTCTCCAGCGACTGGCCTGTATGCAGGGACATAATCGTATTCAGGCGCTCACGCAGCAACAGGATCTCTTTGGCATGGATCTCGATATCTGTAGCCTGCCCCTGAAAACCTCCCATCGGCTGATGGATCATCATGCGTGAATTGGGCAGGCAGTAACGCTTTCCCTTCGCACCACCGGTCAATAACAGCGCTCCCATACTGGCCGCCTGTCCGATGCACATCGTGCTCACGTCCGGACGCACAAACTGCATCGTATCGTAGATGGAGAGTCCCGCTGTCACCGATCCTCCGGGTGAGTTGATATAGAGATGGATGTCCTTGTCCGGGTTCTCTGACTCCAGAAACAGCAATTGCGCCACTACCAGGTTGGCCATGTAATCTTCCACCGGCCCCACCAGAAAGATAACGCGTTCCTTGAGCAGGCGCGAGTAGATATCGTATGAACGTTCGCCGCGCGCTGTCTGCTCGATAACAATCGGCACCAAACCCAGATTTTTCGCGTCCAAACCGCCCATATGCAGTGTATCGGTCATAACTTCTGTATCCTTTAGGTGGTCATCTTTAATCAGAGCCACAGCCGCACAAGATTGTGTGCCGCGCATTTTGTTATCTTTGAGCTACCGGCCTGTCAATCAAGCCTGTGCAGTCAATGCGGCAAAACTGGTCGGCTCATCAGTAACTTTTGCCTGTTCCAGCACCCAATCGACGACCTGGTCCTCCAGCACGACGTTCTGCACAGCAGCCAATTGCTCCCGATTGCCGTAATAGTGTTTGATCACCTCATCCGGTGTCTCATAGCTGGCGGCATATTCCTCGATGGTTTTGCGCACCCGCTCGCTATCCAACTCAATTTTGTGCTGTTTGATGATCTCCGCAATCAACAGCCCCAGTGAAACCCGCCGTTTCGCCTGATCTACAAACATATCCCGCGGCAGCTCGACTGAGCCGGCGCCCTTCCGTAAGTGGCTGCGGGTCTGCTTGCGCAGAGCCTCGATCTCTTCCTCGACCAGCGCGGAAGGGATGTCGATGCTGTTGCTGTTGAAGATCATATCCATCGCCTGGCTTTTAACCTTGGCCTTGATACGCTGCTCCAGTTCCCGCTCCATATTTTCGCGGATGTCCGTCCTCAGCTTGTCCACGCCACCCTCGGCGCCAAACTCTTTGGCGAAGTCATCGTCCACCTCAGGCAACAGCTGTTCAGCTACCTCGTTGACTTCCACCTCGAACGTTACCGGTTTTCCGGCCAGCGCTTCCACCCGGTAATCATCAGGGAATTTCAGCTCCAGGCTCCGTTTCTCCTCTTTCACGACGCCAACCAGACCCGTTTCAAAGCCATCGATCATGCTTTTGGAGCCAAGCACCAGGGGCACATCATCCGCGGAACCACCCTCGAACGCCTCGCCGTCCATAATGCCCTTGAAATTGATCTTGACCTGATCACCTTCATCAGCGGCGCGCTCCACGGGGTTCCAGGCAGCCCTTTGTTTACGCAGCTTTTCAATCATCTCCGCGACATCTTCATCCGTGATCTCAGCCACTGGACGGAGAATTTCGCCCTCCAGTTCAGCCAGCTCGATCTCCGGCATCACCTCGAGGGTGGCGATATAGCTGAAAACCCCTTCGGCATCGGATTTGGCGGGTTCGATCTTGGGCATACCGGCAGGCATCAGGCTCTCCTGCTCAATGGCTTCCTGATAGCTGGTTTCGATCATTTGCCCGTAGACTTCCTGCAGGATCTGACCGCCGTAATGACGGCGCAGCATATTCATGGGTACTTTGCCAGGACGAAAACCGTCCATTTTGGCGGTCCGGCCGATCTGCTTGAGACGTTTGGTGACTGCCTCCTCAATAACCTCGGCTGGCAGCTCCACGGTCATACGCCGTTCAAGCCCTTCACCCGATTCCACCGAAACTTGCATCTACTCTTCTCCTGGCAGAAGCTCACTGCCCTCAATAATCTTTGAAAGAAACCTGGAAGTTATATCGGACGGGGGAATTACCCGACCTCAGTAATAATGGTGCGAAAGGAGAGACTCGAACTCTCACGGGTTACCCCACAGGAACCTAAATCCAGCGCGTCTACCAATTCCGCCACTTTCGCTTCAAACATCATGCGGGAGGGCTCAAAATCGCCACCCAATACATAAGCGTTCCATTATACCGGGGAATTTGTCAGTAGCCAAAAGCATTTACACTCAGATCCCGCGCACTAAACTTGAGCAATTACAAATCCGCCCCAGATTCGGCCGGTATCCGGAAAATCCCATCCAGTTGAGCTTCTCTTCTCCTGGATAAGCCGCACTGTGCACAGATTCACACCACCTCAACGCGATCGACCCGCTGAAACCCTCTGGGCAGTTTATTACCCCGCCTGCCCCGCTCGCCCTGATAACTGTCCAGATCAGCAGATTTGAGGGTGATGTGGCGCTTTCCGGCATGTGCAGTGAGGCTCCCGCCGGCCGGCACCACTGCAAGCATGGCGACGAACTCCTCTCTATTTTCGAGTCGTTTGCCTGGAATAGCGATAATCTTGTTGCCCTTGCCGCGAGCCAGCTCAGGCAGCTCAGCCACCGGGAAGACCAGCATCCGTCCTTCATTGGTGATCGCCACCAGCCGGTCTGTTTGCGGATCCACCAGTGAGACCGGCGCCAGCACCCTGGCCCCTTTCGGCAACGTAAGGATCGCCTTGCCTGCCTTGTTTTTGGCAAACATATCACCGAGTTTGACCCGAAAACCGTAACCGGCGTCTGACGCCATCAGATAGGCATTCTCTGGATCGCCCCCCAGCACTGAAGTAAAACCAGCCCCCGCAGGCGGCGCAAGCCGCCCGGTAAGAGGTTCCCCCTGGCCGCGCGCGGAGGGCAAAGTATGGGCCTGCAGGGAGTAACTGCGGCCGCTGGCATCCAGAAACACCACCTGCTGGTTACTGCGCAGTCTGGCGCAGGCCAGATAGCTGTCGCCGGATTTATAGCTGAGCCCTGACGGATCGATTTCGTGCCCCTTGGCAAGCCGCGCCCAGCCCTTTTCTGAGAGCACCACCGTCACCGGCTCGCTGGGTGACAGATCGGTTTCATCCAGCGCTTCCGCAGCGGGGCGTTCGTGTATCGGGGAACGACGCGCATCGCCATATTTCTCCGCATCCGCCTGGATCTCTTTGCGCACCAGAGTGCGCAGCCGCTGCTTGGATCCCAGGGTCTTCTGCAGCCAGTCGCGTTCCTTTTCCAACTCCTCCTGCTCACCGCGGATCTTGATCTCCTCCAGCTTCGCCAGGTGCCGCAGACGCAGGTTGAGGATCGCCTCCGCCTGCAGTTCGGAGAGCCGGAAGCGGCACATCAGCTCCGCCTTGGGGTCATCCTCGTAGCGAATGATCGCGATCACCTCATCGATATTGAGGTAGGCGATCATCAGGCCCTCAAGGATATGCAGGCGATCCAGCACCTGATCGAGCCGATACTGCAGGCGTTTTCTGACCGTCTCGATACGGAACGCCAGCCACTCCTTGAGCAGCGTCAGCAGATCCTTGACCGCCGGCCGGCCATTGGTGCCGATCAGGTTGAGATTGACCCGATAAGTACGCTCCAGGTCCGTGGTGGCGAACAGGTGTGACATCAGGCGCACCGCATCCACCCGGCTGGAGCGCGGCATGATCACCAGGCGGGTGGGATTCTCATGATCCGACTCATCCCGCAGGTCTTCCACCATCGGCAGCTTTTTCGCCTGCATCTGACTGGCGATCTGCTCCAGCACCTTGGCCCCGGAGACCTGATGCGGCAGCGCGGTGACGATGATGTCGCCCTGCTCACGCTCATAACTGGCGCGCATGCGGATGGAGCCATTGCCTGTCTCATAGAGCTTCTGCAGATCCGCTGCGGGAGTGATGATTTCAGCCTCGGTGGGATAATCGGGTCCCTTGATATACTCCAGCAGCTCCGGCAGTGTTGCCTGAGGTGACTCCAGCAGATGGACGCAGGCATTCGCCACCTCGCGCAGATTGTGCGGTGGAATATCCGTGGCCATGCCCACTGCAATACCGGCAGCGCCATTCAGCAGCACATTCGGCAGCCGCGCCGGCAGCATCACGGGCTCCTGCAGGGTGCCGTCGAAGTTCGGCTGCCACTCCACCGTGCCTTGACCCAATTCCTGCAGCAGCACCTGAGCATAGGCCGTCAGACGTGATTCGGTATAGCGCATCGCCGCGAATGATTTGGGATCATCCGGGGAACCCCAGTTACCCTGTCCGTCCACCAGCGGGTAGCGGTAAGAGAAATTCTGCGCCATCAGCACCATCGCTTCATAGCAGGCGCTATCGCCATGGGGATGGAATTTACCCAGCACATCACCCACGGTGCGCGCTGATTTCTTGAATTTTGCCGTAGCACTCAGGCCGAGTTCCGACATCGCGTAGATGATGCGCCGCTGCACAGGCTTCAGCCCATCACCAAGATGCGGCAGTGCACGGTCGAGAATCACATACATGGAATAGTCCAGGTAGGCCTTCTCGGTAAATTGACTCAGTGGGACCTGTTCAATCCCTTCCAGGCTATGATCGATCGTGTTGCTCATAAATGGCAATTTACTCGCTTACGGAATTGCCGCCGCATGATACGCGATGTGCGGGGACGCACAAGTCTGCCGTGCGGGGCAGCGGCTGACGCAGGGTAATCAGGGAATATGAGCCTGTCCTGCCGTGTGGGAAAGTTGCGCCAGCAGGCTCAACAACAGAATCGGGACGAGACTGACAGACAGACCGGCAAGCAGTGCATAAGCGGCCCACTCGCTCCAGCCTGACAATAATCCACCGGCGGCGGCCAGCAGGCTGAGCACCGCGATTTTCAGCAGCGGATCGATCCAGCGCACCAGGACCAGGCGAACGTTGATAGCCAGCATACTGATCGCCTTGAGTGTGGTGATACTCAGATACCAGCCAAGCAGCAGTATGAGTAGATAGACGACTCCCGGCCCGTCAGCCATCAGAGTTGAGAGGTAATACGCGAGCTGTCCTCCAAGCAACAGGAAAAACAGGGAACCGAAGCGGGCATAGCGCACCGGCGTTCCCCTCAACCATTCCGGGTAGACATGGAACAGCAACCCAAAGAGAAAAAAAGGCAGAATGCCGAACAACAGGTTGAACCAGCTCCATGGCGTCACAACAGACCCATCTGAGAGGGCAAATCCACCGCTCAGCAGCAGTGAGAATATACCGCCAACAGCCAACAAGCGGAGCGGTGAGTCAATCAGCCAGCGCCAGACCGGTGAACCTGAAGCGGACTCCCTGCCGGCTCTTGCAGATGAAGGAATGGTTATACACATCGAAGCGATCTCTATGTGGGCGCGATGCGCCAATCTGGAGGATTCTGTGGAATCTCAAGCTGATGTGGCCATGACAAACATCAATCTTCTGTCCCATGGACAATGGTTCACGACGCGCATGAATCGAGCCGTGAACCCGGTCTTGTATGGCTTAAAACTGGAAACCAAATTGCGCAGCGGCGCCCATCTCATCGCCATTACTGGCAAAGGCGACATCAAAGTGCACCGGTCCGGGAGACAATCCCAGGCCGATCGAGGCTGTGCTGCGCTCGCTGTTACTCAAATCCGCACGATAACCCAGGCGCAGCTGCACCCATTCCCAGCCAATCAGTTCGGCGCCCATGGCCAGATACTGAGACGGATCCTCCAGACCGGCCGGATCATTTTCAGTCAGATCGAGATCAGCTGCCAGGGTATACCAGTCCGCCTGCCAGCTCACGCCAGCACGCACCTGGGGATTGAGTTCGACTACATTGCCGGTCGGCACATCAAAACGCGTGGTCTCATACTCCTGCGAAATGATGTTCTTCACCACCAGGCCGGCCCGCCAGCCGGGGGCAAACTCGTATGACGCACCGATATCAAGGTTGAAATCCGAATACTCCTCGGTGTAGTCGTCGGCATCGAAATCGTCTTCGTCGGCATTATCCACATTCGCCTGGTAATCAAACACCATGGCTGTTACATATTTTGGCGTGATGCCCACGGTAAATGCCTGTCCGTTCAGGTCAAATCCATGCGCAAGGGAGATCCCTGTTTCTGCAAGCACTACACCTCTCACGTCCACCGTGGATTTTACATCGTTGTTGGGGTCGTAATTGATATCGCCGGTCAAGGGATCCACCAATGTCAATCCCAGCGTAGTGGGATCACATGACCCTAGAGTCACCAGATTGTCTTCCAGACACTCGGCAAACAGCTCGGCATCGGCGCTCAAGGCGGTAAGATCAGCCCCGTCTTCATAGTTGACCACCCCACCGGCCACCAGCCAGCTGTTGGCCATGAACGCATAACCCAACTCCCTTCCGGGAACCGAAACAACCACAGCACCGCCTAATTCCCCCTGGATCTCCTTGTTATCGAGCGTCTGTAAACCGCTGTTCAGGGAATCTGTATCATCCGCTACATCCCGATAGCTTTCCGGATCAGTGGGATTGCTCTCAGCACTGCTGATACTCAAATCCAACCGATCGATATAATCTCCATCCTGAAAATCATCCACTGCATCAATGAACTCATCCGGGTCATAGGCCCTGCCACCAATAGCGGGAAGGGTGACATGAACACTCCCTTTACCATTTTCTATCGCCAGCAAGGCAGGGTTAAACAGCGGGGCTGTGTTGCCGTTGCTGACCGCCACCCCAACACCCCCCATCCCCATGGAGCGGGGGTCGAATGAGTTGAAGGGGGCTGCCAGAGAAGCGGCTGTGGTGGTGGCTAATAACGTTGCCGCCAGAATTTTGAACCGATTGTTGTTGATCATTGGATACTCCTGCCAATGTGATGAGTGCATGGAAACACGCGAACACAGCCAACAATCGTCCAGCTAACAGCATACTTTAGTGTTGCGGGTAAATTGAATTGACTATTTGATACCCGGGATTTCAGATAACAGAGGCCATCCTGGCGCTTAGCGCCGCTAGACTTTTTATAGTGGTGAATTCCCGCTGCAACCGATAGGATAATCTGCACGCGAGTCACTTAATCAACAAGACAACCAATTCAACAAGGAAACACTATGCCGGAATTTTCCACACCCCAGGATGCCGAAGACGCTTACTACGATGCCATCGACGAAAAAGACCTGGAGGCCATGATGGCGGTCTGGGATGAGTCAGGCGCAGTCCTCTGCCTATTGCCGATGATGCCGGCGCAACGCGGCAAGGCGAGTATCAGAAAGGCCTGGGAGCCCCTGATGGGTGGCGAGATCCAGCTCGACATGGAGATCCGGCACCTGGCCTGGCTGGAGGTGGGAGATGTGGCGATCCATCTGGTGGAGGAGCACGTACAGGCACCCGGTATGGAGAGTTTTCAGATCGTATATGCCACCAACACCTATCACAAGGGCAGTGACGGCTGGCGCATCCTGATGCATCAGAACTCACCCACTCCGCCTCAGCTGCAACCTGGCCTGCAGATGCCCGATCCCAACTGAAGCATGGAGAATCACAAGCCAGGGCCTGTTAACACTATGCGGATGCCCAGCATAGTGTTAACAGGCCCTAGTCCTCCCGGAACACCTCAACCACTTCGGTTATCTGTTCGGCGGCAACCTGCTGAAGTGATTCGACGAATATGCCTGGATCGCCGCCACCCTGGACCATCCCGGCTGTAAATTTGTCACTATCGCGATGAACCGGGTCGAATTCAGAAAAAGCGTCCGGCAAGGCGTGATCCTGCGTTTCGAGATCCAGCTCTCCCGGCGCGGCAACACCTCAGTGCAATATGAGGTGGTGGTCTACGCCGATGATCCGGAGAGCGGCGTCGAGGAATCGATATTCACCACCAGCGTGAGCTTCGTCTGTCTCTGGATGATCAGGGCAGAAAACGCATTATTCCGGCACTGCATACTGACTGAGTTTCAATCATCCGGCTGATCCGGCAGCGCCGCTTTACGGAACACCGGCAGGTCCGGACCCGCCTCATCTTCCAGATCCACCTTTTCGATCTTCACAAAGCGGCTGGTGATCTTGCGCGCGGAGATGTTGACGTTGCTGACATCCGTATGCGCCTGGGAGATATGCGAAGCGAGCTTCTCCATGCGTGACTGAAAGCGGTCGAAATCCTTGGACAGCTCCCGCAGGTGCTGCTGGATGATATGCACCTGCTCGCGGGTCGCGGCGTCCTTCAGCACCGCCCTGGCAGTGGTGAGAATCGCCATCATGGTGGTGGGCGAAACCAGCCAGACGCGTTTTCTATACGCCGCCTCCACCAGATCCGGGAAATGCGCATGGATCTCGGCGAACACCGCCTCCGCCGGGATGAACATCACCGCGCCATCCGCGGTCTCTCCCGGAATGATGTACTTGGCGGCGATATCCTCGATGTGCTTTTTGATATCCTGCCGGAACTGACGCTGCATCCTGCCACGTTCCGATTTCGGCTGCTGGTCATCCTGCAGGCGCTGATAGGTCTCCAGGGGAAACTTGGCGTCAATCACCACGTTGCCGGTGGGATCGGGCAGGAACAGTACGCAGTCCGCCCGCTTGCCGTTGCTCAGGGTATGTTGCAGGGAGAAGCCCGACTCGGGCATCACGTTGCGCACCAGGGCGCTCAGCTGTACTTCGCCGAAAGCGCCGCGGGAACGCTTGTCGGAAAGCACCTCCTGCAGGCTCACCACATTGCTGGATAGCTCGGTGATCTTCTTCTGCGCCTCGTCGATGCGGGTCAGGTGAGTGAGCACCTGGGTAAAGGTCTCGGTGGTCTTCTCGAAGCCCTCACTGAGGCGTTTCTCCACCTGACCGCTGATCTCCTTGAGGCGTTGATCGGTGCTTTCGGTCAGGCCCTCCACCCGCTTGCCCAGGCTGTCCGCATGCAGCACCAGGGCTTCTGCCACCTGCTTGCGCACCTCGCTCATGCCGGATTGCAACGCTTCCTGCTGGGCCTTCATCGCCTCCAATTGGCGCTCATCGAAAGACTCACGATGCCGCATCAGAGACTGGGACAGCCCCTCCCGCAGCTCAGCCAGTTTTTCCTGCTGCGCCAGCCGCCCTTGGGAGAGGTTTTCGGTCACCTGTTTCTGCAGCGCCTCGAAGCGCTCCAGCAGATCGATGCGCAACCTGCCGGCATCCTGGGTGAGATGGGACTGCATCTCGCCAAAGCGGCGTTCGAGTCCCTGGTAGAGCTTGTCGGAGCGCTCCAGCAACAGCTGCTGCATCCCATGCAGAGTGCGCTGCTGGGCGAGCGCGCCCTTGATGATCTTTTCACCCAGCTGATCCCGCAGGTCTGCCTGACCTCCCAGCAGTATGCGTTCCTGCTCCCGCAGCCGCTCTTCGAGCAGTTGCATACGCAGATCACGTTCCCGTTCCGTCGAGTTCTGCTGCTGCATCACCAGCCGCAACCAACGCAGACCCCAGCCAAGCAATACAACAAACAGCAGGGCAAAGCCGAGCGCGGCCTGCTGCCAGACGGGTAACTGTGAGAGCATATTCATGCCCTGAACTATACCTCATGCAGAGGCTCAAAACGTGAGCCTGTAATTTTGCCGATGACCTCCGAGGCTCAACCACTTTGGTAGATAGTAAATCACCCTAAATGCCTGAAAACACAAGATCCACAGAGGGCATAAAGGAACGGCAGCAATGGCGCCACCGTAGTCACCTTAATTCCTCTGTGTCCTCTGTGGTTATGTATCTTTGATGCCCAGAAGGACAGACTGTTTCTAAGCTTGCACCCAAGGCCAACAGCCGATACCTTTCTCATCCCGATCAATAAGCCGTCACTGACATGCGCATTCACCTGAAGACCCTGGGCTGCCGCCTCAATGAAGCAGAGCTGGAGACCTGGAGCCGCGACTTCCAGGCCCAGGGGCACAGCCTGACCAACGAGCCGGACCAGGCCGACCTGCTGGTGGTCAATACCTGCGCGGTAACCGAAGAGGCAGTGCGCAAATCCCGCAAGCTGCTGGGCCGAGCGCATCGCCAGAATCCCCATGCCCGACTGGTGGTGAGCGGTTGTTATGCCTCCCTCGACCCTGGCGCCACCGCCCGGGCCGAAGGTGTCGATCTGGTGATCAACAACCAGGACAAGGAGCGTCTGGTGGAGATCGTCAGTGAGAAACTGGATCTGAAGGTCATGCCGGAGCTGTCTATCGAGGCCGAAACCGGCGGCCTGCTGGCGCGCGGCCGGCAACGCGCCTTCATCAAGGTGCAGGATGGCTGCCGCTACCGCTGCACCTTCTGCATCGTGACCCTGGCCCGTGGCGAGGAACGCAGCCGGCCGGTCAATGAGGTGATCGACGAGATCAACCGGCTGCACGCCGAAGGCATCCAGGAAGTGGTGCTCACCGGGGTCCATCTGGGTGGTTACGGCAGTGACAACGGCAGCAATCTTTACCATCTGATCAGCCGGGTGCTGGCCGAGACCGACATCCCCCGACTGCGGGTCGGCTCCCTGGAACCCTGGGACCTACCGGAAGGATTCTGGGAGCTGTTCCGCAATCCCCGCTTCATGCCCCACCTGCATCTGCCCCTGCAGAGCGGCTCCGACAGCGTGCTGCGGCGCATGGCCCGGCGCTGCAAAACCGACGAGTACCGCCAACTCATCGAACAGGCCAGGGCGGAGGTAAAGGACTTCAATGTCACCACCGACATCATCGTCGGCTTTTCCGGTGAAACGGAAGAAGAGTGGCAACAGACCCTGAATTTTGTCAAACAGATCGGCTTCGGCCATCTGCACATCTTCGCCTACTCACCCCGCAGCGGTACCAAGGCCGCGCAACTGGCCAGTCCGGTGAGCCGGGAGACCAAGCGCCTGCGCAGTGAGACCCTGCATGCAGTGGGAGAAAAGATCAAGCAGGAGACGCTGCAACGCCATATTGGCAGAACCATGCCTGTATTGGTGGAGGGCTCCGAAGCAACAGGATGGGGTGGTTACACCCCCAACTACTTGAGGATCAGCATCGAAGCAGACAAAAACACTGACTTGAGCAACAAGATCGTCGAAGTTGAAATCAGAAGCCTAACAGGAAACCATGACCAGTTGGCGGGAAGCCTTATCTTTGACTGAGCTATCTCAGCACCCCTAGCTTAGGCGTAACCTAACATTGACCTCGAGTGGTCCTGTGCATTTATCGAGATCAGGTTGTTCAATGGAAAGCCCTTACAATCGAGGCTTCCTGGTTTTGTCTTGCTGAGAATACTTGTTTCTGCAGTTCAGGCAGTTTCAGACTACGCAGATCAATCCATCCTGTCGATCAAGCGTTTATCGCGTAGTAGTTCGTCGATTGGCCTGGGCCGGCCGATACCATACCCCTGGGCATAATCGACGCCGATTTCCCGCAGCTTCTCGAGTATGGCGGCGTTTTCCACAAACTCGGCAATCGTCTGTTTACCCATCACATGGCCGATCTCATTGATCGATTTGACCATCGCGAAATCCATCGGATCATCCAGAATGTCTTTCACGAACAGCCCATCGATCTTCAGGAAATCTACCGGTAGATTCTTGAGGTAGGCAAAGGAGGAAAGTCCACTGCCGAAATCATCCAGGGCAAAGCGGCAACCCAGTTCTCTGAGACTGCTGATCAAGACAATGGCGCTACTCAGATTGGCAATGGCCACAGTCTCGGTGATCTCAAAACAGACCTTATGGGGGGGAATATGAAACGCCTCCAATTGTTCGATGACAAAGCGTAGAAAGGTCTTGTTGCTCAGTGAAAGCCCGGAAAGATTGAGTGCACAGAGGTCCAGCTGTGCAAGATGCTCCGGGTGCTCATGAAGCCAGCTGAAGGTGTGTTTGATCACCCAGCAGTCGAGTTTGTCGGAGAGATTGTAACGCTCGGCTGCCGGTAGAAAAGCGCCGGGCATGATCAGATTACCCAATTCGTCCTCCATCCTGAGGAGGAGTTCGTAGTGCCGGGCTTGAGACTGACCTTTGCCTTGAATCGGGACGATAGACTGAAAATAGAGTTGGAAACGATCATGATCCAGGGCATGGGGCAGACGCACCGCCCATTGCATCTCACCGTGACGCCGGGCCAGTTCTTCATCATCCTCCTGATGCAGGTGGACCCGGTTCCGCCCCTGCTCTTTGGCCAGATAGCAGGCGCTATCTGCAGCCCGCAGGATGTCGCCAATACCCTTGCTTTCCCGGTCGACTGAGACCAGTCCAATACTCACACCAAGGCTGAAACTATGCTCTTCCCAAGGAAAACTGAAGTCACCCAGGGTTGTTATCAAATTCTCCGCGACTGTCTGCGCATCCTCGAGTGAACAGTGCTCCACCAATAAGCCAAACTCATCGCCTCCCAGGCGAGCCAGGGTATCCCCTTTTCTGATATGTTTCTCCAGCAGCCCGCCCAGCTGACGCAGCAGTTCATCACCCGCCACATGTCCGCAGGTATCATTCACCAGTTTGAATTGATCCAGGTCGAGATAACAGAAGGCATTCTGGGTGGATGCTTGCTGCGCCTTGTCCAGCATACTCTCCAGCCGGCGTTCAAACTCAGCACGGTTGACCAGTCCGGTCAGTGCATCATGCGTAGCCTGATAAGAAACCTGCATAGACAATTCCCTGGCTTCAGAGACATCCTTGGACACCAGCACCACACCCAATACCTCACCCTTGCCGGTATTGATCGGAGCCGCCGATACCTCGATGGCGACTTCATTGCCTGAACGACTGACCAGAATCGCGTGATTCGCCAGACCTACAATTTTGCCCTCGCTCAGGCAACGCGCCACACAATCTTCCGCCGGTTCGCGGCTCTCCTCGTTGAGGAGATTGAAAATCTCCATCAGAGGCCGGCCTTCCGCCTCTCCTGCAGCCCAACCTGTCAGGGATTCCGCTATCGGGTTGAGAAATTCCACATACCCTTTGTTATCCGTGGTGATCACCGCATCGCCAATAGATCTCAGGGTGACCATGGCCTTTTCCCGTTCTTGATAAAGCGCCTCTTCAAGGCTCTTTTGCGCTGAAATATCCCGGCCAACTCCGACAATACTCACGGGGCGGCCTGCCTCATCCAGCACCGCTTTGTCGGCCCAGGCGAGCCAGCGCCAGCCATTGGCTGTCCTGGCGCGCTGTTCAACGTAGCACTCATAGGGCGGCTGGGAGAGTTTCTGCATGGCTAGTGCCGTTGCCTGTCGATCGTCCTCATGCACCAACGGCATGAAGGTGTTGCCAATGAGTTCCGCTTCGGTTTTGCCGAATAACTGGCAATAAGACGGGCTGACGAACTGAAATTTTCCCTCAAAATCCACTTTTACCAGCATGTCGGTTTGGTTTTCCACCAGCAGGCGATAATTCTTTTCACTCTCTTGCAGAGCCTGCTCGACGAGTTTCAGGTCAGTGATGTCAGAGGCAATACCCTCGATGATCATCTCATCGGAAAGATCCTTCCGGCCTATGGAGCGGTCATGCAACCATAGCCATTTGCCGTGTATGTCACGGATGCGATAGACAAGATCGATCGGGGTTCCAATCTCAAACTCCGCTATCGCCTGATCCACTCTGGGCAGGTCATCGGGGTGTATTGAGTCATGCCAGAGAAAGGGATTTCTTAGCAGGTCCTGGTCCGAATAACCGAGGATAGTCTTCACTCGAGGTGACCAGTAATTTGCCCCTCTAGGGCGCGAGTAGCGATAGACAATCGCAGGAAGCGCCTCTACGAGACATCTGTAGCGCTCTTCACTCTCCCGCAGCGCACGCTGAGCTTGTTCCCGTTCCAGAAAATCACTGATGAGTCGGGTGGCGACTTCCAAGAGTTCAACATCATTGTCCCGCCATTTGGACACATCACGAATGTTGTCCAAGCCCACAAAACCGGTCAGGTTACTGTTGTTCTGCATCGGCATAAACAGGCAGGAACGAATATTCTGCGCTGTCAGGATGGATCTTTCAGCCTCCGCTTCGGGCGGTAAAGCGGATACATCTCTTATCTGGAAGGCAGTACCCTGCCTGAGTCTCTGCATAAACCAGGGTATACTCTCGAGAGGCAGCCCCTGAAGGTTCTCTTTCTCTCTTGAAACTCCGGTGTTGCACCATTCGTGGGTGTTGTCCATCAGGGGGTCATCTTCCGAAATCCGGAAGACGTAGCTGCGGTCCGCGTCGACCAAGCCTCCCATTTCGGCAAGAGAGATATTGATAGCCTTGTCCACATCGGTGCAATTTGCCAGGCGCCCGGCAATACTGGAAAGCACTCTTTCCATCTGCAGGTGCTTTTCCAACTCCAGTAATCTCGAGGTTGATTGCCTTGAATGTTGATGGTCTGTGTTCGTCTGTGGCGTATGGCTGTGCTCTTCGCCCATGTAATTTCCTGCTGAGGAGAATCTACTCAAGATAGAGATTTTACGAAAAAAATTGAGTTTATCTGAGCGCTACATACCATACAGAATCGTGAAATGCTCAGCCGCTTGCTCTGGCGCGTAGGCCCTGCAACGACCAGCGTGCAACCCCTCGAACCGCCTGCAAAACCTACCTTAATCCATTAATCCCTGTTCAAGGATGTGTTTATCGCATAAAAATGCTGTTTTAAAAAGCTTGCAATAACATCAGCCATCTCATCGAAATAGGGGTTCTCCTGACCGTTGTATGGATTGCTTCGCCGCACCAGAAATGAGTGGGGAAGCTCCGCGTCGTTGATATGGATAATTTTACCGCCGTTTGAAAGCCTTGGCGTTGCTTCATCCGGCGCACTGCCAAAGGTCGTGATGACAACCGAAGAATTGATCTGACTGGACCATTCCAGAACGGCTTGCGGAGAGATTCTGGCATCCGCATAGGTCAGCGTTACAAAGGTGGGGATCTGCAATCGCTGTCCCATCTCATGCAATTTTTGCACGTAGGCTGTGGGTTCATCTCCGTTCGCTGTACCGTTGTTCAGGTTGCTCTCTATCAGACGCGAGAGTTGGCAGACCCCATTTCCCACACGATGTTTGTATTTCACCGGATTTGGCGGCAGGTCCGTCTCCACTGTCATGCCCCTCAATCCGGGTGCACAGCTTAAGCCCGATACCGCATCGAATGAACGCAGCCTGATCGCCGGTGAGAAGAGCAGCAGGCCATGAATATCGGAACGTCTCAAGGCTGCATCGATGGAGAGTGCTCCGCCCAGGGAAAATCCTCCCACAATGACTTTTTTGCCGACCAGAGAAGCCATCTGCAGGCCTTTTTCCACCTCGTTGCGCCACTCTTCCGCTGTCACCTCCAGCATATCCGTGGTATCAGTGCCATGTCCCGGCAGCAGAATAGTCAATATATTGAAGCCATGCTTGTGCAGCAATGCGGCGATGTCATCCATGTAATAAGCGGAGTCGTTGAGGCCATGGATGAGCAATACCGAGAATTCGGTCCGCTTCGGATGCAGATGAGCTGAGGGGGCGCTTGGCAGACGATAGCCCTTACTTTGACGCTCAATTTCCTCCAGCTTCTGCTGGCGGTATTCCTCGAACTGCTTTTGTCCGAGCAGCAGACACTGGTCCGTAGTAGCTAAACAGCCAGGCACAACAGGCATATCCGTGATTGGAGCCAATGCAGTTGCGCAACCAGCCAGCATCCAGACAACCGCCGGCAAAACCCAGCCGAGCAGATACCTCGATCTATATTGCCAGAAATGCTGAAAGGGTTTATCCATGGCTGATCCTTGTCTGTTGCTGATCGCAAAAATCCGTCTCGATGACTTTCAACTCTTCTTCATCGGGTTCCTTTGCTTCAGGCGCGAAACAGAGACGTTTTTGAAAAATCAACAACTGCCGCACTACCGGGTCTGCCGTCAACTTGTCACAGAACAGCTGAAATCCCAAGGCATTGATCTTGGTAACAGCGGCAAGTTTCTCCATCAATTGTGCATCCCGGCATACCGGAAGCATGTCGAATACCGTTCTGATCTGATGTTTACGCAGCAGGGTCACATCATCCTTGAAGTAGACATAGAGACCGGCTTGCCCCACCCAATCGATGATCTGTCCTGGATTGAATGCAGTACGCACCACCAGTTCGATGAAATTGGCGTTGGCAAGGTTTTGCGCATCGACTATACCCAGCTCGTTGAGCCGCGCCCGGTCGTAGGTGTGGATGCCCTCAATCATATTCAACGGCAGCGAATCGGCGCTACGCTTGCTGTGAAAGATCAGCGGAAACTGCTCCTTGAGAAAGATCAACGCCCGATTGGGAAACCAGCCAACCAGGAAAGCGATGACCGGCAACGCCGCCTGCATTGGATTAAAGGTTTCAACCCCATGAATCAGATGCGAAATCATGAGTGAGAGAATCGGCGCGAGGATCATGCGGATACCGGCGCTGAAATAGACTGAAGGGGCAAGATCACCCGCATTCAAGCGATACAGGATGCTCTGCGTCGACCAGAGAAATGCTCCGACGAAGGCAAGACTCATCACTGCCATATTCTGGATGCGCATCGACTGCAGGATATCCTTATCCGCCAGACTGGTGCCGGTGAGCAGAAAATTCACCTTGCCCTCATGCTCAACCACCATATCGGCGCCGAACAGCAGGGAAACAAAACCCAGGATGGCAATCAACCAGGCGAAAATCACCGGCATTCGATAGTCGCGCGCGGCATACTGCTCGGCCACCCGGTTGCGGGCGAACTCCACCACATCCTCGGCAATCGCCAGCATGTCCACCACCCGGGCAAACTCTGCCGCTTTTTTGGTACGCCGCACCAACAGAAACGAAAGCAGCGTAACCGGCATGAAACCGCTTAAAAAAAGCGCCAGAAACCCCTTAAAAATGGGTGAATATTCGATACCTTCCATTTGTACCTTCCCAGTCCTGTTGGCTGTAGTGAGTTCCTACTATAAAAAGCTAACCCAGGACTTTCCGTGTTGTTATGCGAATTACAACTGGTGCTCGAATCCAAAAAACCGGATCACATTGATAAAAGCTTAGAAGAAACCAAGAAAAATGGTATGTCTTTGTGCCTTCAGACATCTCGAACCGGAAATTGAAAGTATCTTTGAATTTCAGATTGTCCGTCTTAAAGTTGCCTGCGCAAAAGGAAAACTCCCCCACTCAGACACATGTTTGATCTTTCATCCCAAAATGGACAAAGACAGCCTGTGGAATTTGAAAAACCTGGTGTTATCGATTGTGAGTAGGTCATGGTGTTAAGGCTTGCCATGAAACGGTCTGCCAAGGACAGCAAGGCGCACATACCGGACATCGATGAAATTTAATTGTTGACGGAAATCAAACCCATTGTGGTTATTCGGGCACTGGCGACTTGAACGACAGCTATCCAAGGTGGAGCCGCCGTTCATCGTTTTGCAGCGACCTGCTGCTTATCGGCCGAAGCTGCCGTTGAAGATCCGACCCGGCAACGACTGCAATGGATTGGTCACCGGTCGTAGACTAGGAAATCTGACCGAACGTCGGCTTTCTGATTCCCCATCCGGCCGTTGTCGACCCAATTCGGTCTTACACGGATTGCTTATATAAGGCGTGAGGAATAAATATAAAGGGTGTCTACAATGAGCCTGCGAGACCGATGGTAGTGATACACTTTAAGCAACTAAATTTTCCAGATATATAGTTCCGCATATCTGGATCCACTTCTACGGAGCTGTAGAAGTGGCTGTTAGCGCAAAAATAGGATCATCGAATGACCCAGCTAGAAGTAATTAAACATAACATCCTAAATATGGAGGACGCGGAACTTGCGGAGCGATTACGTGACGGAAAATTTAGCGATGAAGCTAGACCGATTGCCGAGGAAGAATTTGCAAATCGCGGTTATCAACTATCTGATGAAAGTTTTAAAAAAACGTAACTATTCAGATCATTCCATAAATTCCGGACTCCTACCCTGAAAGAGCAATGACAAGGCTACCGAGGCAGACATACCCTGCTTACGACAAGTGGAGAGGTAACTGCGAACCCGGCAAAAGCTCTTCGCGCCTTCCATGGATCGGAAGCAACCAGAGATCTTCTGCTGCACCTTGGTCATGCGCAAGTCGTTCTCACCTTGGTTATTGGTGAAGGGAATATCCTCTCTCTCCATAAAGCGCAACACATCGGATTCGAACTCACGCAATCGTTCCAGCAGGTTTCTGGCTTTCGAGCGTTTAAGTCGGCCACGCTTGCCCTGGCGCTGGTTTTCATCAGGTGGTGGGCATTCCTTCTCCGCCTGATCGAGGAGTTTTCGATATCGTTGGCGCCATCTTTGAGCCTCGAGCGGCGCTAATCGACCACCCACATCCGCTGTTGCTTTTGCCATTTCGATTAGCAACGTCTGCATCGCCTTTGCCCAATGTTGATGATCTTGTTCCCAGGCCCGTTCCAACTCTCTGAGGTGGTGGGCATTGCACAGGGCATGGGTACAGGCGTAGCGATAGTAAGGCTTCCAATGATCATGGCACAGCACCCCTTGGAAGCGGGGCAGGATGTCCATCTCATCTATGGCCTCTGTGCCGCGTTTGGCATGCGGATAAAACCAGGTCACCGCCGTATTGGAGGCACAGTGCAGCCAGTGGCGCTTGCCGCCAATATTGATACCCGTCTCGTCGGCATGCAGGAGTTCAGACTGGGCCAGTTGGTTCTTCGCCCACTGTTCGAAGGATTCTAACCCATCATAGGCTTCCCGATTGAAGTTGAAGACAGAGCCCGCACTCACTGGAATCTGTAACTGCTCCTGAAAGTGATCGCGAATTCGATCATAGGGAAGCAACTGGTACTGGGACAGATAGACTGCATGGGCTTTCAGGTTGAGGCCATATTGAACCGGTCTGTTCACCCCGGGAGGGAAAGCCGCCACAAAGCGATTGCCCTGTGTGTCTTCCAGAATCTGTGCCTGGTATTCAGTCACGAACCGTGCAATGTCAATATCGATAACCTGGCGCTTTTCATGGCCTGCCTCATGATACTGTGGTCCCTTTGGCAAGGTGCGCCGGTCGATCGTTAACTCGGTCACTTGATCGGGATCGGCGACCGGCGCAAGGGTGATTCCGTTATGGCCTTTTTGACCCCCTGGCTTTTTACCGTTGTTTGTCTTCTTGCTGGACTTCTTTCGATTCGGATCAGTGGACGGCGGCTTGCTGCTGTTTTTGCTGTTGAGTGTCACTCGATTGAGCAACAGGGTGACCAAAATCAGTAACACCTCCAGTGCAGATCTGAGCGCAGGGGAGAGATCGCTTTCTTGCTTGAGCAGTGCTTTTACTGAGTTGATGGCGGCATCAACGTCGATGTCTTCTATCTTCAAATGACCGCAACCGATTGATCCTGAATGCGGTTATTATCGCACGGGTTTGCAGAACGGAATTTTGGCCCCTATGAGCGGATCAGCGGCGTTTTGAAAAACGATTCGACTACGCGGTCAACCTCTGCACAAGAAACGTATTGCGAGCGCCTGGGGGCTTGTGAAATGGTCTATTGAGGCGAGCGAGGCGTCTTCCTTGAAATCAGAAAAAATGCAGAAAAATCCTGTCAAGTATTTTTTTAGCTGAATAGTTACAAAAAAACAATCAATGCCCAGAATCAAACAGTAAATACTAAACCGTACAAACCATTTCTACTTCCAATCCTGTTTATCATTTTTGCCACCATTGCAGGTGGTAATTTAGGCGCAGCAGTTTACAGTGCAATTGGTGCGGGTATAGGTGCGGCTACTTTTAGTATTGCAGGTTGGTGTTTGGCCAGCTTCATAGCCAAATCCACAAGAAATTATAATAAGTTTCTGCGCTTTGTGTTGCAGGCGGTAGCTTTCATTATCTGGATAATTGTTTGTTCAATACTAATCAATCTTGGTGTGGTGCGTACTGCCGGGACTAATCAAGTTACCTACCCAACTATGCCTGAATTAAAGCAATTTACGAATATAGAGTACGGAGTATCTATTCAGTTTCCTTCGCAATGGAAAACTGAAACCCCATTAAGAAATGAATTATGGCTATCTCAAGGACCGATTAATGATGCTATAGGTATCTGTTTTGTTCGTGTATCCGAGGTTACTGGTCTTCGATTATCAACGCCCGATGAGTTTTTCTCACAAACTGACGAGGCGTCGTTCGTAAAACTTACATCTATGAGCATGCCAGACATAAAGGTACGTTTGTTTGATATGGCATACTTAGGGGGAAGGAAGAGCCGTCGAATAATTTACTCAGGTACTGATTCGGGCATAAAAACAGGAAATGTAATCTACCAAGCGCTTGATGGTGATCGAATATTTACCGTTGGTTGTTTATCAGAGCTTTCCGCATTCCACCTTGTATATAACGACTTTGAAGTAATCATTTCGAGATTCGAGTTTAATGCCAAAAAGCGTTAATAAATGGGCTTTACAGCACTCGCGCTTTAGTGAGCCCGGCCGTTAAGGCTAGAATAGCAATGCAAGGATATGCAAATAGCTTTAGTTAAAAATACACGAAGAGAAGCCTACCCTGGGGGAAGAGGAGTTTGTCCAATTTGTGGTGGTGAAACGATAGCTAAATGCGGTCCTCGGATAATTCATCATTGGGCACACCACAGAACTAAAGATTGTGATCCATGGTGGGAAAACGAACAGAATGGCATAGAAAATGGAAAAATTGTTTTCCTATTGATTGTCGAGAGGTATCACATACTGCTGAAAACGGGGAAATACATAGAGCTGATATAAAAACTTCGACTGGTATAGTTATAGAAATTCAACACTCAAGCATGACGGATGCAGAGAGAATATCTCGAGAAGTTTTTTATAAGAATTTAGTATGGGTGCTTGATGGGTCGGTATTTAAGGATAACTTCGACATTTATCACATGCTTCCTAATCCCAATTCAAAACTTGCTGAAGACTTGGTGTGGATTAAAGCAAAGCGGCATATCAATGGAGCCAACAATGGACTATTTTTTACGCTATCAGAAGCCCGTGAAGATGACCCTTCGATTACAAAGGCAACTCTTCGTGGCGGTTGGATTCACGGAATCCATGAAATACAAGATGAAGTAAATTTGTCTTATAACGGCTACCATCAATATGATTGGGTGCGCCCTCGAAAGACTTGGCTTGACGCACGATGTCCTGTTTATATTGATTTTGGGGATGAATATCTTGTCAAACTAGATATTTACGACTCCTCGGGATTGACATGTATCAGGTTGGTGTCAAAGAAAATATTCGTACATGATGTTATGGTTGAGAACAATGTTAATAACATTGCCGCCCGTTTTTATCCGATCGAAAGCGAAAAGCCCTAAAAAATATACCCGACCAAATACTACTGCGCGTTTTTTTTAGTCGTGTGATTTTAGCGTTATGAGTTAAATTATGAAATCTTTCTTTAAAGTAGCGGGAGTAATTATCTTGTTTGCAATTGTTCTGATCATTTCTGAAACGATCAAGGTTGCGATTAAACGCTCTTCTGATAAACCGGAATCTGTTGTAAACCCTAAAGAATTATCTGAACAGGAAATTGATAAAATACTTCGAGACGTTGCTGAAGAAACAGCAAGTCAACTACCGATGAGAGTGGATTCTAATACAGAAGTTGTACAGATGACATATCTTCAAGGTCAGATACATACAGGCTTTCGTTTGCTCAATCAAAATGCTTCTGAGATTGATAAAAATACTTTCATTAGACAAATAAAGCCTACTTTGATGAAAAGTGTATGTACTGAACCCGATTATCAAATAATTAGAAAAAGGGAAATGTATTCTATACACTACAAATACTACGATAAGGATCGGGAACATATGGCAACAATAGTAGTTGATGAGAATGATTGTAAATGAATAATCAATCACTCATTAATGAACTTCGGAAACACGCATCAATGATTGCTAATGGTCTTAAATTATTACAATCATATGAAGAGAGCCATGCTTGGTGGACTGCAATATAAAAAGGCATTTCTAATCCACCCTACATTTGACTGTCCGCTTCTGGCCGGTTGACGCATTTGGCGTAATGCCAGAAAGCGGCCGCACGATGCCCATCATGTGGCCTTCGTGCGGCCGACGTTCCGGTGTTAGATCTCGGTCTGCTCCGAAATCTCCAGGGCGTCATCGACCTCGATCCCAAGGTACCTGATAGTGCTCTCCAGTTTGCTATGGCCAAGCAAGAGTTGGACGGCCCTTAGGTTCTTGGTTCGCTTGTAGATCAATGTCGCCTTGGTCCGCCGCATGCTGTGCGTGCCATAGACCGTCGAATCGAGTCCGATGGCAGCAACCCACTGATGCACGATCCGGGCATACTGGCGAGTGGAGACATGAGGCGATTTCGCCAGGCGACTGGGGAACAGATAGTGCTCCGCTTTCAAATTCGCCTTTTCGATCCATGCTGAGACCGCGGACCTGGTCGGCTCGGTCAATTCGAATTGTACCGGACTTTGCGTCTTTCGCTGCACGACCATCGCTCGGGGCAATATCTGATCGGCGTGCATCACGTCCCGAACGCGCAGGTTCACTAGATCGCAGCCACGCAGCTTGCTATCGATTGCCAGGTTGAACATGGCCAGGTCGCGGACCTGGTGTTCATTTTGGAGGTGGATTCGAATAGCCCAGATGTCTTTTGGTTTGAGTGGTGGCTTTTGCCCGACCAGCTTGCCTTTATTCCAGGGTTTCCGAGTTTGATTGGTTTCCATGTCAGACTCCTTCGTGATTGATAGGAGTCTGATTGTGTTGCCGAGTCGCGAACGGCCGCTATCAGGAGATATCCTGGATGCGTGCTCCCGGCCATACCGGACCTCCATGTTGCCAGGCTACTACAACCGCTGGCACCCTGGAGCGGACCTTATGATTCAAGCATGCAAACAATTTGGCCGAACCTTTTTCTGGGTCAGTAACTCAGGGGGTTACCCATGTCTTTATTGGATATATCAGTCAGTTATAGATTGTTGATGCGTATGTACTCATGGAAATCAAAACGATAAGTTTTTATGGGGGTGCGCACCTGGTTGGAGGACCGGAGACATGCATCATGACTGAAATGGCGATACCAATCATGATAGCGAATTGCAGCGGCAGGGCGATGGTCGCAATGAAGGTCAGCACCATTGCTGTCCGCGCCACAATACCGGTTTGCCAGACCAGCGAGATCTGTTTGGGCTGCAAATTCTGGAAGCCGACGACGACCAGCAGCCCGGCTAATGCACTCATCGGAATCAACATGGCCACGTTCGCAAAGAGCAGCACGATGAGAATGACGAAAACACCGGCCAATATGTTGGCCCAACGCGTATAGGCGCCTGCATTGACTGTGACGGCTGTGCCGGACATGGAACCGCCGCCGGGTATGCCCGAGAAGAAACCAGTCGCAATGTTGGCAATGCCCTGCCCGACAAAATCCCAGAGACATCCGGAAACTTGCCATCCGGGTTGGGATAGCTCTGGCTCACGCCTGCGCCCTGAACCAATCCAATAACGGCAATGGCTAGAGCCGGTAGTACTAGCTCCGGAATGGTCAGCAGGTCGGGCAGCTGGGGGCGCGGGAGCGACCGGGGTATGGTGGCAATGTCGCCCACCAGAATCAGCCCTGCCTCATCGAGCAAAGCGACAGCCACCACACCCAGCACCGTCACGACACCCAGCGCCAGAATCATGGAGAACTTGCGCGCCGGCGTGTAGCCGAAACCGACGATCAGCCCAATAGTGGCAAGCCCAGGATCAGCGTCAGCGGGTCGGCCTGGTTGATGTTCAACGCAGTGTCGGCCAGCTTCAGGAGTTCACTGTTGAAGCCACTTGTGTAGCCTGTCAGATCAGGAATGGCCCCAGGTGATCAGTACGGCAATGCCACTGATAAAGCCGGTCATCACCGACTGCGCGACGAAGCGAATGAGTTGCCCAGCCGCAGTATGCCGGCCAGCAGCTGAAACAGTCCGATCAGGAGCACGAGTGCGATAAGCGCGCCTGTCTTGGCGTCGCCGGAAAAACCGACCAGCGCATCGCCTGCGGCAACCGACAGCGCGCCGGTTGTCGATACGTTCATGAAGACCGAGCCAGTGAAGAGTGCGCCGATTGGCGTGGCTATCATCAACGTATACAGCCCCGCCACCGGATTGACGGTAGCCAGAACGGCGTTGCCCATTGCCTGGGGCACGTTGACAATGGCAAATGTCAGGCCGGCGATGGCGTCGGCTACGAACTGTCCGCGATCGGCAGGAAGTTGAATGTTGGTCGGTACTCTGTTCATTCATTGTCTCGCAATGTCATGGTGTCTGCTTCCGGTGACTGTGCCACAGAACATAGACGCTAACCAGCATTACCCAGCCTGGGAAGACGAGCGTGACCCACAAACTGAGGCTGACGACAAACAGCAGGACAGTAGCCAGCAGATAAGTGATAATGACCAACCAACGGGGCATGAGATGGGTACGTAGCCAGATCGTTGCCAGCGAGAACATGAGCACGCTGGCCATCCGCAGCGCGTACACATTACTGATTTGGAGCATCAGGGCGCGTGCAAAAAGGGCAACATCACTGCTGAGTGTTAGGCTATTGTCAAGACCTATGGCTACCATTGCCCCGGCAATCGCCATGGCGACAAACACCATCGCCAAAAGAGGATACTGCTGCCCAGGAACACGGTGGCGAAAAAGCGATCCTCCCGGTACGTCAAACCGGTCACGGATCACACCAACGAACCACAGGAAAAATACACCCGCAAAGGGCATTAGGATCAGGGCGATCGTAACGCGCTGTCGCGACTGAGTGCCCCATTCAATGTCAGCAGTGAGATCGCCGGGGATTGAGAGACGCAGAAAGATCAGACTGGCAGCGAACGAAACGGCAAAGGCGATGCCGGCTAACGCTGCGGAGCGTGGTGTGCTCAGCTGCGGATTCCGTTTCTCGTTAGACGAAGGTGTCACGTGTTACGTCCGTAATCCGAAAGCCGGCCTGTTTGCTGAGGTGAAGAGGGCCGGCTTCCGTCGGGTAGAAGCCGAAGAGTGGCTTCCGCCGCCGATCAGGGCGTTACGATGTTGAACCAGAACTCAAACGTATCGAGCAGTGACAGGAATTCGGCCAGCTTTTCGGCGTTGCCGTCAATCTTGGCTTCGCCGGACGCCAGCTTGTTGGCCACTTTCGCCTCGCCCAGGATGACCTCATCCAGCGCGGAGCGGGTCAGCGTCAGCGTGGCGTCGGCGTCGTCCGCCTGCTTGCCCTTGCTGTAGTTGAGGACGCCGTTCTCCACCGCCAGCACATACTGCTCGCCGGTGTCGGTGAAGTCGGCGTTGAGCACGAGCGTTGTGCCGGCCGCCCGGGGGCCGTTCAGACGAACAGCCAGCAGGTCGAAGAACATGTCGAGCGGTGTGGCTTTGATCACATCCGGGCTGGTCGTCTTGGGTGCGCCCAGGTCGATGACGCCGTCGCGCAGTTCCTTGGCGCCGGTCAGGTAGAAGTTGCGCCACGGCCCGGACTCGGCCTGGTAGCCGAGCTGCTCCAGCGCCTCGGCTTGCAGCTCGCGGGCGGCCTCGTTGTCCGGCTCAGCAAAGACGAGATGGTTGACCACCTGGGCCACCCAGCGGTATTCACCCTTGTCGAACGATGCTGGTGCTTTGGCCAACAACGCGTCCGCACCACCCATGAACTCGACGTACTTCTTGCCGGCGTCTTCGGGCGGCAGCGGATGCAGCGTGGCCGGGTTGCCGTCAAAGAAGCCCAGGTAGCGCTGGTAAATGGCTTTGACGTTGTGGTTGATGGTGCCGTAGTAGCCCCGGTTATACCAGGCCCGGAACAGCTCCGCCGGCAGCTCAATCAGTTCGGGGATCTCCAGCATGGTGTATCCCTGATTGGCCAGACGCAGCGTCTCGTCATGCAGATATTTGTACATGTCGCGCTGCTTCTTCAGGAACGCCGCGCCCTCTTCGGAACCCCAGGTCGGCCAATGGTGGGAAGCGAAGATGACGTCATAGCGGCCGTCATACAGCTCCCGCGCTTCCTCAATGTAGTAAGCCCACGCTTTGGGGTCGCGCACCTGTGCACCGCGCAACGTGTAGATGTTGTGCATATTGTGGGTGCAGTTCTCGGCCATGCACAACGCGCGGTAAGCGGGGAACAGGATGTTCATCTCGGCCGGGGCTTCGGTGCCGGGGGTCAGATGAAACTCCATCTCCAGGCCGTCGACAACCATCTTCTGGCCCGTGTGGGTAATGTCGTCGGTTGGCTCAATCAGCGTGGGCACATCATTGGGCGTCGTTTGGCCCAGGCCGGACCCTACCTGGCCTTTGGCGTCCTTGGGCACCAGGTTGCCGTACATGTAGCTGGAACGACGGCCCATCACATTGCCGGCGATGACGTTTTCGCTAATGGCGTGTTCCAGAAAGTGTTCGGGCGCTATCACTTTGACCCGCCCCTCACGGACGTCGACGTCGTCGATGACGCCCTTGACCCCGCCCCAATGGTCGATGTGACTGTGGGTGTAGATGACGGCCACGATCGGCTTCCGCCCCAGGTGCTTGTAAACCAGCTCCATGCCCGCCCGCGAGGTCGACGGCACCGTCAGCGGGTCGACGATGACATAGCCACTGTCGCTTTCAATGATGCTCATGACGGACAGGTCGAAGCTGCGAATCTGGTAGATGCCTTCGGTCACCTGAAAGAGTCCATGATAAAGCGCCAGCAGTCTGGACTGCCGCCACAGACTGGGGTTAACGCTGGGCGGGGCCGTCTCCGCTTCCAGGAACGGGTAGGCGCCGAGGTCATACGTCGGGCTGCCGGCGTCGTTGCGGATCACCAGGTCATCCGCAGCGGCGATGAAGCCCCGGCTGGCCTGTTCATAGGCGGCCGTATCCTCCCAGTTCAACTCGTCCAGCACAGCCCGGTTGATTGTCCCGGTAAACGTCGTTGCCTCTTTACGCTTTTCCATATTAGGTTTGACTCCTTAACTTAGCTTGTTGGCTCACCTCAAACAGCCCGCCAGCAGTTCCCGCGCGGTTCAGCTGCTTGGTAGGTGACCGAGCCCCTGTGGGGCGCAGTCTCCTGAGGAGTGCGAGGCCGGAACGCGCAAGGAAAGGACCATCACGATTTTAACATAGATGGTGGCCGGTACAAGAGAGTTTCGGCCGTCTTCAGCGAACGCTGCTCGACCGTGCCCTCCCTCTGCCGGGCGTAGAAACCAGGGCATCAGGATACCCTGTGGCCCCAACCGCATCAACGACCCGCCCGGACTTTGCCGCGCCCGTCAATTAGGTACAATCCACCTGAACGACCACCATCAGGCAGCAGGGGAGCGTATGAGCAATCAGCAGCCCGCAGCAACGTCCGATAACCCGACTGAAACGATAGTTCGCGTCGTCGTCATGCCCGTTCAGGCAGCGGCCACAGCGTCGCCGCTCCTGACGGCCGCCCACGAGCTGGGCGTGACAGGGCTGGGCGGTGTCGTGGCCGGGCGCATCTACGACATGATGGGCACGCTGGACGAGGCGGCGGTGGCCCGGCTGGCGGCGGAGCTGATGGCTGACCCGGTCACTGAGCGGTGGGAAGCGTCGGTGCTGGGCAGCGAGACGGCCGCCCTCGCGCCCGACCAGGGCCACCGCATCGACGTCGCCTATTTGCCCGGCGTCACCGACCCGGCGGCGCAGAACCTGGTGCGTGCGGCCCACGACCTGGGCATCAGCGGGCTGCCCCAGGCGGCAACGGGCCGTCGCTACAACCTGAGCGGCTCGCTCTCCCCGACTGACCTGCAGCAGCTGGCGGTCGGACTGTTCTCCAACCCGGTCATCCAACGCTTCGCCATCGACGGGCCGATCACGTCGCCTTTCGTCCCCCACACGCACGCCGACGGGCGTGTGGATACGATTCCGCTGCGCGAGCTGACGGCGACGCCTTGCTGGCGTCAGTCAGGAGCGACGACTGGCCCTCGACCTGGCCGAGATGCAGGCCATCCGCGACTAATTCCGCGCGAAGAGCGCGATCCGACCGACGTCGAACTGGAAACGCTGGCCCAGACGTGGAGCGAACATTGCGTCCACAAAACTTTCCGGGCGCTCATCGACTACACGGGCCGCCGCCGGGGGCAACGCCGCAGCGCCGCCGGTAGCGCAGACATCGACGGCCTGCTGCACAACCTACATCCGCGCCGCCACCGAGCAGATCGACAAGCCGTGGGTGCACTCTGCCTTTGTCGACAACGCCGGCATCGTCGCCTTTGACGACACCTGCGACCTCGCCTTCAAGGTGGAGACCCACAACCACCCCTCGGCGCTGGAGCCGTTCGGCGGGGCCAACACCGGCGTGGGCGGCGTGGTGCGCGACATGCTGGGCGTCAGCGCCCGGCCCATTGCCAACACCGACGTGCTCTGCTTTGGCCCGCCCGACACTGCCCGGCCGACCTGCCCGCGGCGTGCTCCATCCGCGCCGCATCGCCGATGGCGTGATCGCCGGCATCGAAGATTACGGCAACAAGATGGGCATCCCCACCGTCAACGGGGCGATTCTCTACCATCCCGGCTACACGGCCAACCCGCTGGTCTACTGCGGCTGCCTGGGCATTTTGCCGCGCGGCAGCCACCCGACTGAGGTGCGACCCGGCGACCTGATTGTGGCCATCGGCGGCGCACGGGGCGGGACGGTCTGCGCGGGGCGACCTTCTCCAGCATGGAAATGGACGTCGACACGGGCGAGACTGCGGGCAGCGCCGTGCAGATCGGCAACCCCATCAAGGAAAAACAGGTGCAGGAAGTGGTGCTGCGCGCCCGTGACGAGGGACTCTACACCGCCATCACCGACTGCGGCGCGGGCGGCTTTTCCTCGGCCGTCGGCGAGATGGGCGCGGAGGTCGGGGCGCGGGTCCAGCTGGCCAATGTGGCCCTCAAGTATCCCGGCCTGCGAGCCCTGGGAAATCTGGCTCAGCGAGGCGCAGGAGCGCATGGTGCTGGCCGTGCCGCCGGCCAACTGGCCGCACTGGAAGAAATTTGCGCCGGGCAGGATGTGGAGGCGACGGTGCTGGGCACGTTTGAGCCGAGCGGCCGTCTGGAAGTGACCTACGGCGGACGAGTGGTCGGCGATCTGGCGATGGAATTTCTGCACGACGGCCTGCCGCGCCGCCATTTGCAGGCGGACTGGCGGCCGGCAGCCCGCATCGATGAGGCGAGCCGGACGCGATCGGCGGCAGCGACGTCCGGACGCGGCGACGATCTGCTGGCGCTGCTGGCCCATCCCGACATTCGCAGCAAGGAAGACGTGGTGCGGCGATACGACCACGAAGTGCAGGGCGGGACGGCCGTCAAGCCACTGGTCGGGCGCGGACAACCACGGCCCGGGCGACGCGGCGGTGCTGGTCCCGCAGCCCACACAGCCAGGGGGACGCCCCGCTGCCGCGCCGTCGCGCTGGGCAACGGCATCTGCCCGGCCTATGGCGAGATCGACCCCTACCCGATGGCGTGGGCGGCGGTCGATGAGGCGATGCGCAACGTCGTCGCCGTGGGCGCTGACCCCGACCAGGTCGCCATTCTCGACAACTTCTGCTGGGGCAATCCCAACCTGCCCGACCGGCTGGGGTCTGGTGCGCTGCACCCAGGGCTGCCACGATGCCGCGCTGGCTTACGGCACGCCCTTCATCTCCGGCAAAGACAGCCTCAACAACGAGTACACCGGCGCCGACGGCCAAAAACACGCCATCCCCGGCACGCTGCTCATCTCCGCTCTGGGCCATCGTGCCCGACGTCAACCAAACGGTGACGATGGATTTCAAGAGGCGGGCAACTTGCTCTTCGTCATCGGCGACACCCGGCCGAGCTGGGCGGCAGCCACTGCGGCGCTGCTGGGGGCAGCGGTCCAGCCGCAGCACCGCACGCCCCCCAACCGGTGCCGACGCGCTGGCGCGCTCCGCGCCCTGCACGAGCCATCCGCGCCGGACTGGTGCGGGCCTGCCACGACTGACCGAAGGCGGGCTGGCCGTGGCGCTGGCCGAAATGTGTCTGGCCGGCGGCTGGGGGCGGAGATTCAATTCGGCCGTGCCGGTCGATCCGTACTACGCCTACGCCGCCGACGATGCCGTCCTGTTCTCCGAGTCGCTGACCCGCTTCGTGGTCGAAGTGCGCCCGGAAGATGCCGCAGCGTTCAGCGCCGCGTTGGCGGCCACACCCCACGCCTGCATTGGCGTGGCCGGCGGCGGCGCGCTGACCATCCATCCCCGGCTGCCGGAAAGCGCCGACCCGCTGCTGTCGCTGCCGGTCGCTGCGCTGTCGGCGGCATTCACCGGGCGGGAAGACGGCCGCGCCGGCGACCGGGACGGGGAGCGCACCCGGACCGCGTCACCTACCCCCGCGGCCCCGTTGTCGCCCCGCCGCCGCGCGTGCTCATCCTCCACGCCAACGGCACCAACCGCGACCGCGACGCCGCGCTGGCCTGCGAACTGGCCGGCGGCGAGCCGGAAATCGTCCAGTCAACCAGTTGCTGGCGGCGAGCGCGCCTGCTGGATTACCATATGTTGGTCGTCCCCGGCGGCTTTTCCTACGGCGACGACCTGGGCGCGGGTGTGCTCTGGTCGCTCGATTTGCGCCACGGATCGGGCTGGGAGCGATGCTGGCCCGCTTTGTGGAGTGGCCGTCCCGTGCTGGGCATCTGCAACGGCTTCCAGGCGCTGGTCAAAGCGGGATTGCTGCCCGGCGACAGCAGCGAGGGCCGCACCGTGACGCTGACCTACAACCCTCCGCCATTTTGAATGCCGCTGGGTGCATCTGGAGCCGAACTCCGCACAGCCCCAGCCTGTTCACGCCGGACTGACCGAACCAATTACTGCCCGGTGGCCCACGGCGAAGGGCGGCTGGCTGTGGGCGAGCGGCGACGGCCGCCCGCTCCAGACCAGCAATCTGATCGCCCTGCGCTACGTCGACGCCGACGGCTCACCGGTCGCCTATCCCGCCAATCCCAACGGTTCCGTCCTCAACATCGCCGCGCTGTGCAACCCGGCAGGCAATGTGCTGGGCCTGATGCCCCATCCCGAAAACCACGTTTTTCCCTGGCAGCATCCGCGACCGGGCGGGAAGGGGGCTGGTGGGTTGCGGCTGTTCATAAATGGAGTGAAGGCATATGTTAACGCACCAAGAATTGCTCAAGCCGTTCCCTGTCATTCGAGCGGTTGAACTGATCCGTCTTGGCCCCAAGCAACGGGGCAAAGTCCGCGATATCTACCGCCTTAACGGTCGGCGCCTGCTCATCACCACCGACCGCGTGTCGGCGTTTGACCGCGTGTTGGGCTGATTCCCTACAAAGGACAGGTGCTCAACCAGCTCAGCGCCTGGTGGTTTGAACAAACGCCGACATCGTCGATAATCACCTCATCAGCGTGCCCGACCCCAACGTGACGGTGGCCCGGAGGCGCAGCCGCTGCCGGTGGAAATCATCGTGCGCGGCTACATCACCGGCGTGACCAAGACGTCGCTCTGGTATCTTACGAGCAGGGCGAGCGACGGCCGTATGGCATTGCCCTGCCCGATGGGCTGCGCAAGAATGATCGCCTGCCCGCAGCCCATCATCACCCCCACCACCAAGGCGCCAGGGAGGCCACGATGAGCGGCTGACGCGCGGGGAGAGATTGTCGAGCAGGGCGTGCTCGCCGACCGCTATGGGAAGAGATGGGCGGTGGCGCTGGCCCTGTTGCGCGGGCCAGGAGATGGCGCGGGCCAGCGGGGCTGATACTGGTGGACACCAAGTATGAGTTCGGCCTGGTCGACGGCGAGCTCACGCTGATCGACGAACTCCACACCCCCGACTCCAGCCGCTACTGGACTGGCCGACTACGCCGCCGACAGCGCCGAGCCCGGAAAATTTCGACAAGGAGTATCTGCGCCACTGGTATGCCGCCCAGGGATATCGCGGCGAGGGCGACGCGCCCCCCATGCCGCCGGATTTTGTGGCCCACGTCGCGGCCCGCTACATCATGGCGTACGAGCGGTTGGTGGACGGCCGTTCGTCCGGCGACCCTCCCCGCCGCCCCGCGCATCGAGCAGGTGCTGGGCACCTACGCCGGCTGAGCCGGCCGCCCGGCGGCAGATGAGAAACCTGAAGTGGTGGTGAAATCCGGCGCGGCGTTGGCTAGAATCAAGTTGGGAGCAAGAACCTATGGATGACAGCGGCAGCGGATACAAACTACTTCTTGAGTATGAAGTCGTCGACGATACAGTGCAAGCGTACTACCAGTTTGTGATGGGCCAGTATGTGCCGTCGCTCCAGTCGCTGGGGTTCCAGATGAGCGAGGCGTGGCACACGGCCTATGGCGACGCGCCCAACCGGCTCATCGGCTTCGTCTGCGCCGACGCCCAGACGGTCGACACCTTGCTGGAGAGCGATCTGTGGGAAGAGCTGAACAGTGAGCTGGAGAAGAACGTCACCGACCTGACCTACAAGGTTGTTCCCTACCGGGGCGGCTTCCAGCTGTAGCCCCATCGCCCCCGGCGTCGACCACGCCCCCACCTGCCTGCGCCCCGCCGGATACGTTACGGCGTGTCCTGCCCCTTCTCCACCAAAAACGCCAACTCTGTCTCAAACTCAAACCGCTGCGCGGCCCAGCCGCGCTCGTCCAGCAGGGCGCGGAAGCGGCTTTCGTAATGCGCCGCCTGCCCCTTGCGCCGTCCGGTCAGGCTTTGGGCCGGGAACGACACCAGCAACCGGCGGGCGTTGACGGCATCGAGCAGCCGGGACGGGGCGTCCTTGTTGGCCGTCTCCAGGCAGGGCAGCGTCTTGAGAATGAGGGCCAGGTCAGCCGGGTCGCCGGGCGGGCTGCCAATGACATCACCCAGCGTCGCCCGGCCCGGCCCGCTCAAGGGCATCGCCTCGTTCAGGAAATCGACCATGTCGCGGTACATGTCGATGGCGACGTAGACGGCCGCCGGGTCCAGCGGCATCCAGGGCCGGGCCAGCGGGTTCAGCCCGGCGGCAATGTCGATGACCGACCGCACCGGCGGCAGGCCGCCCAGCGTTTCGGCGAAGAAGGTGTCGAGAATGGGCAGCCGCTCGCGGGTGGAGGTGTGGGCGGCCATCGTGGCGCGGCTCGCCTCGCGGAACGCCTCGCTCTCAGGCCCCGCGGCGGCCGCTTCCCGCAGCCGGGCCAGCGCCGCGGCGTAATCGACCGGCCGGTCAAAGAACGCCCCGCCCGCCTGGTGGAGCCCGTTTTGGTGGCCTTAATCGCCGCCTTCAGGTTGGGCCGAATGGCGAGCTCCCGCGTCCCAACCCGCCGCACCACGTCCCGGTCAAGGTAACGGTACTTGGCGGTCTGGCTGATGGCAGCTTCAAGCTTGTCGAGGTCGGAGGACATCATAGTCAGGTAGTCCAATCGCAATCGATTTCGCAATCGCAATCGCTATCGTGCGTCCCCATTCTCGTCCATCCGGGCAAACAGCGTCGTCGGGCCGGGCTGGAGCGCGGTCTGGGCCAGGTTGCGGTAGGCCGGATGCTGAGTCGGATCATCAGCCTCCGGTGGCCGCCACCGGACCGCGTTCCCGCTCGTTCCCGGCGCGGGCGCGTGGCTGAACAGCAGCGTCATGACCGGCGCCTCCTCATCGACATAGATCGCCGGCAGCCCCGCCACCGGCGCGGCGCGGCCCAGCGCCGCTGCGGCCAGCCGGCCGGCCGTCGCCCAGGGTGCTTCGCCCGGTTCGACCGGCGCGGCAGGCAGCCGCCACTGGTCGCCGCCGGCATCGGGCACCCAGGCCACGCGGCCATCGTTGTCGGGGATGACGGCGACCACCCGCAGCGACCAGTCGCCGGTTGGTCCGTCTTCGCCTGCGCCGAAGCGGCGCAGCAAGCGCGACGTTACGCCCAGCGGCGTTGTCTCCAGTGCCGGCGGCCCGCCCGCATGATGGAGCGCCTGGTCAACCAGACGACTATCGGCCGGACCCAGCGGCTCCGGCAGGGGGGCGGTGGGGAAGAAAGCGACCGTCGCGTTGCCGTCCTCGCGTTCCAGCGAGCCACCGCGCAGCAGACAGCGCAGGGCCAGCGTCAGCCGGTCGCCCGCCGGCCCTTTGTCAAAGAACAGTGCGGTCAGGCGTAGGGGGAGGACGATCAGCCCGGTCCCGGTGCGAATCGCTTCGGCCAACGTGTCGGTCGGCAGCCGACCAGGTTCCAGCGCGGCCGTTGGCGGCATCAGAGCGCGCCCACCGGCGTCGCCCTGCAGCAAGACGTGGCCGTAATGGTCGACCACGACTCCACTGGACAGAATGGCTACGTTACTCATGCGTTAGAGCATAGCACACCGCTCCCGCTGCTTCACGCTGGTTATGGGCGGGTGTTTCACTGTTCGAGCCGCCGTAACGTCCGGACGCCGTTCCGGTCTTGGAAGCCGGCAGAGAAGACGACATTGGCATGTCGCGGCTACGTCCAACACTCCGACACCTGAAAGGCCGTGCAGAATCATCCAGGGTGTTTCACTGTTCGAGCCGCCGTAACGTCCGGACGCCGTTCCGGTCTTGGAAGCCGGCAGAGAAGACGACATTGGCATGTCGCGGCTACGTCCAACACTCCGACACCTGAAAGGCCGTGCCCGTACGTGGGCGGTTGGTGCGGGGGATCCGCTGCCACGATGGGCAAAATTAGGACAAAAGTAAGGGGGGTGGGGTGGCCTCCTATCTAACTATTCACGCAGAGTTCATGAAACACGCGCCATTTTCCACTATCCTTCATGGTGCCGGCACGAGAAGTGCCTTTTTTCGTGTGTGTGATCGCGCTGCCGTCTTGGGAGCAGTGCGCGGTGCCGGCGGCGGAACAACAAGGAGCAAATGCGGAATGACATTACCAACCTTGCGTAGACAATGGATCCTGCCCCTACTCATCGCCCTGCTGTTAGGCGGGCTATCGGCCGTCAGTGCGCGCCCGGCAGCCGCCAACGAGGCCCATCTGCCGATGGTGACCGCCTGGGCAGCCGACGACTGTACCCATGTTGTCAACCCGGGCGAAGACATTCACAGCGTCCTGACAACAGCCGGAACCGGGGACGTGGTCTGTGTGCGTGCGGGCACCTACCTGATTACCGACACCATTCGCATGGGAGCCAGCAACCCTGGCCGCACCCTGATCGGCTATCCGGGCGAAGCAAGGCCGGTTCTCGATGGCCAGAAGCGGTACCCGGGCAATGAGTTCGCTCCGCTTATCCGCGTCGAAGCTGATGATACGGTCGTCGAAGGGTTGGAGCTGATCAACTCCACGGGACGCGGCATCCAGGTCGAGTTCCCGGCCAAGAACGTCACGCTGCGCAACCTTGACGTTCACGACAACTGGCAGGTCGGCATTCTGGCCAAGGGCAACACAAACACCAACGGCGACGGCATCACCGTCAACTACGTCGAGAACGTGTTGATCGAGGACAGCCGCGTCTATGACAACGTCCGCAAGGCGCAGTACGGGCCGGTCATCTACAAAGCCCACCGCACCGGCAGCGGCCCGACCGACTGGGCGTTTATCCCGGAAGAGACGTGGGATGCGCCCTATTGGGACGGCACCAACACCGGCTTCGCCGACCGCACGCTGACCGGCATCTCGGTCAAGTTTGGGGCCAACGAATCGCCGGAGCTGGTCTTTGCCACAACGGGCGGCAGCAAGACCAACTATATCGACCCGGAGAACAGCGCCACCGGCGCCCAGATCGCCTATGATGGCGAAGATATCGTCGTCTACAACAGCGCCACAGGTAAATGGTCGAAATATTTCGACGGGGACGCGCTCGGCCTACCCACCAACGTTTCAATCGACGCGTTCAACGTCGGTGATGCGATCGTTGGCTGCGCCGACTGCTACCCCATCCTGTTCAGCTTGTCGAAAGCGGCCGACGTGCCCGGCGCGGGCAGCGTCACCGAAGGCACGATTGTGCGCTTCACGCCGACCACCTCGCCTGACGCCAACCTGCAGCTGACAACCGGCACCTTCAGCGTGGCCCACGCGCCGGGGGCGATTGGCCTGGCCAGCGATGACAACGTCGACGCCATCGGCCACACGCCCGACGGCCGTTTGGTCATCAGCACCAGCTCCACCTTCCGTCAGGGCGGCTCCACGTTGGGCGCCAACCAGGACCTGCTGGTCTACGACGCCAGCAGCGGCCAATGGTCGCCCTACTTCGATGCATCGGCCATTCCTTTCAACCCGCTGAGCAACGCCATTCTGGCCAGCTGGCTGGACGACAGCGGCGACCTGTATGTCAGCGGCAGCTCATCCGGCGGCAACGGCCTGACCTTCATTGAGGCCAGAGGGAGCACGGCCCGCAACAACGAGATCTTCGGCAACTACGGTGAGGGCCTGGTCGCCGGGCGCAACACCGACACGATTACGCTGGAAGACAACGTGTCGTGGGACAACAAGCACGCCAACATCTATCTGAACAGCACCAACGCGCCGCTGGTGCAGCGCAACCTGGTCTACTGCAGCACCGATAAGCGCTTCTGGCGGAAGGCGTCGAACGAGACGGCCAAGGCCGGCCCCGGTCTCATCGTGCGTGACGAGCAGTTTAACGGCCGCCTGACCATCGTCAGCAGCAACCAGACGATCATCAACAACATCGTTGTGGGCTGCGGCATCAACTTCGGCGTCTACTCCCAGGTGGATGGCGGCGGACTGAAAGACGCGCTGGTGGCCAACAACACCTTTGCCGAAGCGCAGGGCGACCCCGGCTCCGGCTTCCAGAACTTCCTGCTAAACTCAGGGGCCGACATTGTCAACACCGCCTTTGTCAACAATGTGCTGCTCCAGACCACAGGCGAAGTGCTGCGGCTGCAGGGCGCTGTGAACCTGTCCACTGCCTCGGCCCGCAACAATCTGTATAGCAAGGCGCCGACGACGACCTGGTTCTCCGGCGAAGCAGGCCGCATCATTGGCGACCCGCTGCTGGTCAACCCCGTTGTGCCCGCGCCCAACACCCCGGCGGACCCGACCAACTACGGTCCGCAGGCAAGTTCGTCGGTGCGCGACGCCGGCGCGGCGCTGTCCGAAGTCGTCGACGACCATCTGCAAACGGTGCGTGACGGCTCCACCGACATCGGGGCCATCGAGTTTGTGGGCGTCGATGACCCGCGCGGCCAGATCGCGCTCATCGCCCTGGCCAACCCGTCCGACACCGGCGAGCAGTTCGACTTCACCACCTCCTACATGGGGGCGGTGCAGTTGGGCCACAACGCCGAGTCGCGCTCTGGCTCCATCGCTACCGGCAGCTACAGCATCACCCCCGGAGCGAAGGCGGGCTGGACGGTGACCGACCAGTCGTGCAGCGACGGCAGCAGCCTGGACAATATCGATCTGGGGGCGGGCGAAACGGTCATCTGTCAGGTCACCTACACCCTGTCTCGCGGCGAGATTGAGGTGCGGGTGGCGACAACGCCGGGCGGCGCGGCGGCGAGCTTCCCGTTCAGCACCGATTACGGCGACAACTTCAGCCTGACCGACGGCCAGTCGAACCAGTCCGGACCGATGATGCCCGACGTCTACAGCGTCACACTGACCAGCGTGCCTGCCGGGTGGACGGAAACGGCAGCCTCCTGTGACGACGGCAGCAGCCCCGGCGACATTGAGTTGAGCGCCGGCGAAACAGTGATCTGCACCTTCAGCTTCGCCCAGGAGCCGGGCAAGATCGTCGTGGTGAAGGAAACGGACACGAACAGCGACGACCGCTTCACGTTCACGCCCAGCTACGGCGCGGCGTTCACGCTGGCGGGTGGCGAGAGCAGCGACTCCGGGCCGCTCAGCCCCGGGAGCTACGCCGTGGCCGAAAGCGCGGCGGCCGGCTGGTCGTTGGACAGCGCGACGTGCAGCGACGGCAGCAGCCCGAGCGCCATCAACGTCGGCGCGGGCGAGACGGTCACCTGCACCTTCTTCAACGTGCGGGACGTTGCGCCGCCACCCCACCGAGCGGCTCCACGCTCTACCTGAGCGCCAAGGGGGCCAGCGAAGTGGCCGGCATCCAGTATGACAGCGGCGACATCCTGGCCTACAACATTGGCTCCGGCAGCTGGAGTCTGCACTTCGACTCATCCGATGTGGGGCTGAGCAAGAATCTCGTCGGCTTCGTCTTTGCACCCAACGGCGACATTCTGCTCGCCGTCAACCGCAACAGCTCGCTGCCCGGCATTGGGCAGGTGACGCCGTTTGACGTGGTGGCCTTCACGCCAACGTCGCTCGGGTCGACTACAGCCGGCAGCTACAGCCTCTACTTCGACGGCTCCGACGTCGGTCTGACCCGCAGCGCCGAACGCATCGACTCACTTTCGCTGGACAGCAGCGGGCGGCTCCTGCTCAGCGTGCTCGGTCGGGCCGAAGTGCCTGCCACCGGCGGCGGCAACGTCGTGGCGCAGGACGAAGATCTGTTCGTGTTCAACGCCACCAGCATGGGGGCGAACACATCCGGCAGCTTCGAGCTGTATCTGGACGGCTCCACTATCCAGGGGCTGAACAAGGAACATTATCACCGCACTCACATTGACCCGGCTACCGGTCATATCTATCTGACCATCCTCAATGGCTTCAAGATCGGAGGCGTCAAGGGTAACGCCAAAGACATTATCAAACTGACCCCCGGCGGGGGCGGCTACAATGTCTCGTTATTCTGGCGCGGACCGGATGTGGGCTTCCCCGGTGTCGTCGACTCGTT
>CAWBPR010000016.1:0-136292 GCA_963790775.1 uncultured Gammaproteobacteria bacterium
AGTAGGGATTGGAATGGAGGGGATCGCCGGGAGGACCCCACAATCGGCTCAACAAATTACTCCCAAACCACAGAACAGTCAACATGATGGCTAGCTAATCGAAAAGCTCGCATGGAACTCGTAGTAACCACGATTTTGTACGCCTGATACGTCCGCCGGAGCGATCCTGGCCCCCTTTAGCTGTGGTATGTCGTCTATAGCAAAAGTGATACTATTCTATTACTTTCTACTTTGCGAGACTGACCCAGATAATCGTAAGATTAATCGTATTCGGCTTTTCAGCGCCTGGTCGATAAAGGCGTCTATATACCTGATTGGGCAAGTGGCGACGAGATGAACCTTGCTTATGTTGATTAACATTCGGTGCGATGTTTTCAGGTTATTGCGCCTTGCGCGGTGTGGGAGATCTGAGGGGTGCCGGGCAATTGCTCGACGGCGGCTGACCTGGGGTTGTTCGGCTTTGTACAGTGGCTGAACCATCGGCGACGCTGAGCACACAAAAATATGGTCCCTATTATTCCAGGCCTCAGTAACTTTCAGTTTCCGGGGAAAGTATAGAGACCCATCGCCTGACTGACCCACGACCATGGACATCTCCCACAAAAAATTCTGGCAATGTGTCTGGCAGCTCGGTCAGCGATGGCCCGAAATGGCTGTTCACCCACGAGTCTTCGTAGCCGGAAAGTCTAATTAGCGTCGGAAATACCTGAAAGTGGCTCGTCTTGCCGTAATTGGCCTCCTGTACCGCCTTGAATCTTTCCAAGACTCGCGTGTCGTTAGAAAAAACCATCATCGGCACAATACCTTCGAAACGATTTGCTCTCGGCCTGCAGTGAGTAGCCAATGTTCCATCGTCGACTATATTTTGCCCATGATCACTCGAATATATAATTACGTATGTTCTAAAATCCCCGCTTTTGGTTAACAGGTCTTTGAACCAATCATCAACACTCCAGCGTATTCCATTCATATAAGAATTAAGAGATTTTTCCCGATCATTCATTGGCTCACCCTGCTCAAGAACAGGACTGAAATAATTGTACTTTTTTGGATGACTCCTGAAGTATGGAAAATGAATTCCATATTTATTGAGCATGAGAAAGGTCTTTCCGGGTCGCTTGAGATGATCCATTAACATTTCACGGGCAACACCGTCGCTTTCATATGCGGTTTCCTGGCGAACCCTGATGATTTCGTCTACGAATGAAGCCTCATTCTCATTCATGAAGTTTTGGAAATTCGCCCATTCCTCGGCACTCTGGGCATCCAGGTAAACATTGTAATACCCGGCCTCCCTGGTAAATTGCCAAATCGAAGGTTTCTTTAAACTTATTTGATTGTGGTCTGGAATCTCCTCTTTTCTCACTCCCGTTCTAAGAACGAGGTTGGAATAGTGACTGCAGTTTGAAGATGATGCGGCTAATCCATAATTCACAATCCCAGTTTCCAGAGAGCGAAGATAGGGTGTCGTATCCATTTCGTATGTATTGATTCCCAGTATGTCGGCGCGGATACTTTCATCCACAATCAGGACGATTTTCTCTACCTGTGGATCTAAAGAACCCGGGTAAGTAACCTCAGATCTTTCGCCATCGTAAACGCGACTCTGGCTGGCAAATACAAGCATTGCCGGAACCCTGAAAAAGGAGGGGTATCTATCAAACAAACCTTGACTGTTTTGCAGACCAAGAGTGGTAAGTATTACGGCGCTTATTGGAACCAAATAGAACCTTTTGGAAAAATTCAATTTCGTAAATTCTGGTAACCGCTCAACAAAAAATATAACTGGAATAAGCGCTATCAAAAATGGGATTGCTGCTAAGCCAAAATTCTCAACCACTTCCCAAAACCACCATTGAAAATAATCGACGATAAGGGTTGCCTGTTGGAAATCAATAGGCGAGTTTGAGATATCGTAGGAACCAATATTGAAAAGGAAGAAGAATAGAAAAAACGGTAAAGTTATTTTTCGAAAAAGGCTGCGACCACTAAAGAATATTAAGTAAGCACCGAACAGGCTCCAGAAAAACAATGCCAATGACAAGAAGAACTCGATTATCTTGCCTTGACTCCGCAGAAACCGAAACGGATAAGAAAAATCCTAGAACATACTGAATTCTACTAGCAAGAGAATACCAACCGACCCTAGCGCGATAGCCTTTCTCAAGTTCGTAATTAGCATAGTAATTCTGTGTCAAGCCGATCGTGGTAATACTGGTCTGATCACCATTACCCTCGCTACCTGGTCTGTTGACATTTCTAAAGTATTTTTTCCACCGCCAACAAACCCGCTATCGAGATCACATCGGTGATCTCCCCCCGCTCGATCATCTTAAGGGCTTCCGTCAAAGGAAGTTCTTTAAGATGAGATCGCTCTCGGTATCGCCCAGTGCCTGACTGCCCGGTTGCAGGCCGCGGGCAAGAAACAGGTAACCCTCTTCATCGGTGACGGAGTTTGATGTGTGCAGCCGCATCAACTGCCGCCATTCGCCGCCGTGCAGTCCGGTCTCCTCCTTGAGTTCCCGTTGCGCGCAGACCAGTGGCTCTTCATCCAGGGCGCCGCCGCCCATGGGTATCTCCCAGCTGAATGCATCCAGGGTATAGCGATGCTGTCCCACCAGGATGGTGTTGTGGTCATTGTCCAGGGTCACAATACCGATGGCGCGACTTTTGAAGTGGATCTTGCCGTAGATACCCTGCTTGCCCCCCGGCGTAATCACCTCCTCATGGGTCAGGCGGATCCAGGGGTTGTCATAGACCTCTAGTTGCGACAGCCGTTGCCAGGGACCGATTTTTACAGGGGTAGACACAGGGTTTTCGTCCTTCATGATTTTTAGGGAAATGCTATATCAAACGAGTCTGAACCCATAGATACCTGATTTAATTAGATCTGATAAGCCGCTTTATCGCCGATGTCGAAATGCAATGGCATCTGCGCTTTTCTGAGCGCCATGAAGAAATACAGACCGGCCGCGGGAAAAAGGATTGAACCCGAATAGAATGGAAGGTCTACGAACAGCGCAAACCAACTAAATGCCAGGGCCAGCGGCACCAGTTTTAAACCCGGAATGCGAAAACAAAAACTTTCCTTAAAGGCAAGACCGGATAAGGTCACGAACAAGCAACCCAATCCAAAGTTCTGAAGCCAACCGCCGTTTCCACCGTCTAAGACGATTACAAGCAATCCAACCCATGTGGCGTTTGCGAGAAACCAACGGATGACCTTGTCATAGATGTGCAGCGACGAGGCCTGCAAGGCTCCACCCAAGGCCAGCAACCATAAGGGATAATGGTGAAACGCATACACCCCAAGGAAATCCGCCGCCAACAACAACAATCCAAGCCCACTAATCACCATACCGAGACGGTATAAGACCACCACGAGGTAGTCCAAGCCGTCCATTTCAGGCTTAATTTGAGGATCTGCCATAAATATACCTCCACGAACACCTAGGCCTTCTCATGGGGCGGTCGGTCCGCCAAATAATTAGACCATATTTTTTCGCACCCAATAGGCGCCACCTAATGTGGTGAATTTTAGCCCACGTAGGCAATAACCGCAGGGCATTGCGCCTGAATCATTGTTGCGTGCTTTCCTGCCACGGCGGGATATTGAACCCGATGAAATACTTCGGCAGTTGAAGAAACGACATCAAAAACGAAAAGCGGCTATCGACTCCCAATACCGATAACAAATGTTGGAACAGTTGGTTAGCGATTGATGAAATCTGACAAAGTAGAATTAGCAGCAGAAATTCTAACAAATGCGGTGCGCCACAACAACCTTAACTCATTGTTTGTATAGGGGAATTACTAATATTTACTCTGTGTAACACTTGTTTATTATCGAATAGTTCTGCTGGACATAAAAACGCGCGTAGCGCGCGAGAAAATAGTGAGGCTCTTGAGAACTCATAAAAACCGTGAAACTTTAGATTAAACTAATAATCATAGAGTTAAGTGGTCTTTGCGCAAGATCTTGTCCGCATATTTCCGGAGAGCCATCATACTAGATGAATAATTAAGGACAGCTACACGAGTACTTCATTGTCCCAGCTGATATATCTGATGAATTTGAAGATATTGTCTTCGATCATTTCCAATGCGGTACTGCTTTAGCCAGTTAGCACAGCAGGCATAAGGAACTGATAAATTTTTTCCTGTCTTATCTGGCATTGAGTCGTCCACTTATCGTTTAACTTTCACGGCAAACCAGTATCATGATGGAGTATCTTGCACAAATTCTATTGCTTCTGGCCGTGACGATAAGCGTCGTGGTTATGTTTCAACGTCTTCAGATCCCGACCAGCCTGGGATATTTGCTTGTGGGTGTGATTCTCGGACCACATACGATGGGGCCGACAGTCTCGATGCCTGAATTGGAAACGCTTGCCGAATTCGGCATTGTCTTCCTGTTGTTTACTATAGGTCTCAATTTTTCCCTCCCTCAATTGCATGCGTTACGCCACCAGATTCTGGGGCTGGGAACCGGACAGGTTGTATTCACAACATTACTCGTTGGGAGCATCGCGTGGTTCGGAGGACTTCCCGGTACTGCCGCCTTCGTGATTGGTGCCGTCTTCGCTCAATCGTCTACGACCATTATCTCCAGCCTGCTAACCGAACAGGGTGAGGATAACAGTCAACACGGTCGCTTCGGGCTCGCAATGTCTGTTTTCCAGGATGTCACCGCGGTTCCTTTTCTTGTGATCATCCCCGTTCTGGGCATATCAATTTCCGCATCTGTGCTGGCCAGCTCCCTGGGATGGGCGCTCGCGAAAGCTGTTCTCGCATTCGCGCTCGTGTTCTATGCAGGACGCTGGTTGCTTCGACCTTTGTTTCATTTTGTTTCCGAACACAAGTCATTCGAGATGTTTACACTGGCAGTTCTGCTGGTTGCATTGCTTGCAGCATGGACCACAAACAACCTTGGTTTGTCGTTGGCGTTTGGTGGATTTCTCGCCGGTATGATGCTGGGAGAAACGGAGTTCCGTCACCAGGTGGAATCGAACATACGCCCTTTCCGTGATGTATTGCTTGGTTTGTTCTTTATCGGTATCGGCATGCGCTTCAATCCAGCGGAGATGCTATCTATATGGCATTGGGCTCTACTGGGAACGCTTCTCATTCTGGCAAGCAAGACGCTGATAGTCGCCGCATTAGTGCGCGGAATAGGCGTAGACGGCCGAGTTGCGTGGCGCACTGGCTTGATGTTGAGCGTGGGTGGTGAATTTGGCCTCGCACTTATCGCGATAGCACTCGATTCCGGCGTTATCGACATGCGGCTGGGGCAGATTGCAATAACATCCGTGCTTCTATCGATGATTGCAGGTGCTGTTCTGATCCGTTTCAATGGCATTCTGGCGAATTGGCTGGTTAAAGCTCCGCCCGCTGAATCCACTGCTATCCCGGAGTTACCGGATACCCCGAAGCGACAGGTGGTGATCGGAGGCTATGGTCGTGTAGGCCACACAATAGCCGTGCTATTGCATTCAAGCAGCGTTCCGTTTGTAGCCTTTGACAGAGATCCGAAACGGGTGGCACAGGGACGCATGGGTGGTCACCCGGTATTCTATGGTGAGATTTCCGATCCTGAATTACTGTCTGCCATTCATGTGGAACGCGCTTCTCTGGTCGTGATTACCGTTGATAGGTCCACTACAGCATTAGACACTATTTCGCATCTACGCAGAACTTGCCCACAGGTACCGGTCATTGCGCGGGCACGTGATCTCGAAACAAGTACACGCCTGCTTGACGCTGGTGCAATACACGCGTACCCAGAAACCATTGAAGCAAGCTTGCGTCTCGGTGCGACGGCCCTACAAATACTTCATGTTCCAGCTGACGATATCGATGAGGTCATTCAGGGTGTGAGAGACTGGGGATATAAGCCCGTTCTGGAGAATGAGCAGGTTAAATAGTGGAACTACAACCAAACTCCCACCTGCCTTGTCATATGCATCGTTCACTTTATCAAAGGTAAGTGTAAATTATGATGAAACTATTCAAAAATATTCTCTATGTATCCGAATCATCCGTTGCACAGGAGACATCGATCGCACGGGCCGTATCACTGGCGGAAAACAATCAGGCAGATTTGACGGTCATTGATGTAGTTCCAGTCATCACGGCGGGCATCGGTATGCCGCCAGGTGGCCCCATCTCCAGTGAATTACAAGCGGCCATGGTGAGCGAACGCCGAAATGAGCTGGAGTCCTTGGTCGAGCCGTACAAAACACGTCTCAATATTCGACTCGACATACTTGTAGGAAAAACGTTCCTTGAAGCCATTCGCGCCGTTTTACGTAACAAGTACGATCTACTAATCAAGCCCGCTGAAAATCCAGATTTCATCGAACGGTTGTTTGGCAGCGACGACATGCAACTGTTGCGTAACTGCCCTTGTCCGGTATGGTTAACGCGCGCAGTTGAGAACTCGAATTACGCATGCATTATGGCAGCACTGGACTTAAACCCGGATATACCTGACGCAGTAGATCAAAATCTCAACCAACATATTCTTGATCTGTCAAGTTCGCTTGCGTTGTCCGATTTCGCTTCACTGCATTTAGTTCATGTCTGGGATGTCCTTGGCGAAATAATAGTTTCATTATGGAGCGACAATCCAAACGAAGACAGCATGGCATATGTTGAAGGCGTGCGTTCAAATCATGAAAGGGCGTTACACCAATTTCGCCAGCAGTTAAAAGACCACATAGGCACCGAAGCCTACAACCATCTTTCTCCTCAATTCCATTTACGAAGAGGAACAGCTTCCAGAGTCATTCCAGAGATGGTGAAGGAGTTGCAGGCCGATCTGGTAGTTATGGGAACAGTCGCCAGGTCAGGCATAGCTGGCTTGTTCATTGGTAATACCGCAGAGGCTATTCTTGAGCAGGTACAATGTTCTGTACTTGCCATCAAGCCAGATGGTTTTCTAACGCCGGTTAAATTAGATGCATGACTTATAGATATACCTATCACGGATAGGTTTTCCCGTTAACGAACACACTCCCCCATGATGTGGAAGTTTTCCGTCAACAAGGAACGCAACGCTTTTTTGTGTTGTTTGGTGTTTTGAAAAAAACGATATGCAAGCTGACCTGGAGATCTGGTGGAGCCTGCGTAGGGCGCTATAACCGCAGGGCATTGCGCCGTATGTGAGATTTCCCACTATTATACTGCGAACATGCCTGAATATCGACGAGCCTGGCATCCGGGCGGTACCTACTTTTTCACGGTTAATTTTCTGAAAAGACATGACCGTAACCTGTTGATCCGCCACATCGCAGAATTACGGGAGATGGTACGGTGGGTCAAAAGTCGCCACACCTTTGTGATTCATGCCTGGGTCGTACTCCCTGATCATCTGCATTGAGTGATGGAACTGCCGCCCGGTGATGCAGATTTTGCCGTACGCTGGCGTTTGATCAAAATGGGATTCTCAAAGTCTATCCCGCCAAAGGAGAGACGTTCCAAAGTCAGGCAAAAACGCGGTGAACATGGCATTTGGCAACGGCGATTTTGGGAATACCTGATTCGCAATGGGGCTGAGTATCGTGTGCATTTCAATCCGGTTAAACATGGCTGGGTATCCAGGGTCTGTGATTGGCAGAATTCGACTTTTCACCGCCTGGTCGACAAAGGCGCCTATCCACCGGATTGGGCAGATGGCGATGAGATGAATATAGTTTATGATGATTAACATTCGGCGCAATGTCCGTTGGTTATTGCACCCTACACGGGCTGCAACTGGATTTAACCTGAATACCTGAACAGCCTGAGCCGTGGAGTGGTGTCATGAAATTCGGAATCGACCGCCTGTTACAACAGCCTGAGCTGCGCCGGTCTCTCAAAGGACAGCGGGTGGCCCTGCTGGCCCATCCCGCTTCGGTGGCTGAGAATCTCGAACACTCCCTGGACGCACTGGCGGGTCTGCCCGATATCCGTCTGAGCGCCGCCTTCGGTCCGCAGCACGGTCTGCGTGGTGACAAGCAGGACAACATGATGGAATCGGGGGATTTCAACGATCCGGTGCTGAATATACCGGTGTTCAGCCTGTACGGCGAGGTGCGCCGGCCAACGCCAGCCATGATGGACAGCTTCGACGTACTGCTGGTAGATCTACAGGACCTGGGTTGCCGCATCTACACCTTTATCACCACCCTGCGTTATGTGCTGGAGGCGGCTGCGCAGTTCAACAAGCGGGTGTTGGTTCTTGACCGTCCCAATCCGGCCGGGCGCCCGGTCGAAGGACTGAACCTGCGTCCGGGCTGGGAGAGCTTCGTGGGCGCGGGTTCTATGCCCATGCGGCACGGTCTCACCATGGGCGAACTTGCGGGCTGGTTCGCGCACACCCTGAAACTGGATGTGGACTGCGAAGTGGTAACCATGGAAGGCTGGATGCCGGAACAAGGGCCCGGTTATGGCTGGCCACTGGGCGAACGTACCTGGATCAACCCCAGTCCCAATGCTCCCAATCTATGGATGGCTCGTTGCTACGCCGGTACGGTGATGCTGGAGGGGACCACCCTGTCCGAGGGGCGCGGCACCACACGTCCGCTGGAGCTGTTCGGTGCGCCGGATCTGGAACCACGCAAACTGCTGGCGGATATGCAACAGCTTGAACCCCGGTGGTTGCAGGGTTGCCGGTTGCGGGAATGTTGGTTCGAGCCCACTTTTCACAAGCACGCCGGTAAGCTGTGCGCCGGAGTGCAGATTCACGTTGAAGATGGCACCTATGACCACGGTGCATTCCGTCCCTGGCGACTGATGGCTCTGGTTTTCAAAGCGCTACGCCGGCTGCGGCCGGATTACGAGCTCTGGCGTAATTTTCCCTATGAATACGAATACAACCGCCCGGCCATCGATTTGATCAATGGCAGCGAACTGTTGCGTCAGTGGGTGGACGACTCCGAGGCTGCGCCGGGCGATCTGGACACCCTAACAGTGCCGGATGAAGTAGCTTGGCGGGATCAGCAGGAAGAGCTGCTGTATCGTTGAGACAACCGGGGAATAATTGGGTAGGAAGGTAAGTTAGGGTATAAGAACAATGGGGTCAGTCTCGATTGATTATCATCTCGCCAATTATTCAGTATGATTTGGTTTATGCTGTTCGTTCAAATCTTTGTTTTTGTTCCTGGGTCCTCAGGGATAACTGTGGGTAAACCAAGCCCCGATATAGTCAGCCGGACTCCGTGTGGACAGGCCGTGGATTTCACCCCGCCATCCCTGGCGAGGGCCCGCGTGGAAAACCCGTGGAATGTTCGAGCCTCACATACCACCGGTTTCCCACACTAATCCACCGCCTGCCCACACTGCACCGGGAAACCCCGGATGGATTCTGATAGCTGTTCAATAACAGGTTTTTTAAAAACAGAGGGAAAAGCGCAAGGGCAGAGTGCATCTGCTGCCAGGTTTTGGTAAAGAAGAGTTACCAGACTGATCAGAACCAAACCCGTAGGACAGCAGATGCAGTTGAAGACTATCTTAAACCAGTGCCACAAATTCAAGTCCTTTGTATACGATAATGTGCGTTTTGTTGTCGCGTATGGAGAAATGTTCATCGAAGTTACGGTAGTACCACGACGCAACAGCCAGGCCATCTGTTCGTGCTGTGATAGACCGGCACCGCTCTATGACAGATTGAAGGAACGTCGTTTCGAGTTCATCCCACTGTGGGGTTACCGGGTGTTTCTGGTCTATCTGATGCGGCGCGTCAATTGCGCAGGCTGTGGGGTTAAAGTAGAGCAGGTTCCTTGGGCGAGGGGTAAGCGAGAACTCACAGATACCTATCAGCAATTTCTGGCGCACTGGGCGAAGAAGTTGTCTTGGAAGGAAGTGGCGGTGAGTTTCCAAACCAGCTGGGAGAAGGTCTTCCAAGCAGTAGAATATATTGTGGAATGGGGGTTGGAAAACCGGACTCTTTCCGGTGTTACCGCCATCGGTGTGGACGAAATCGCATGGCGCAAGGGGCACAACTATTTGACAATGGTCTACCAGATCGATGCAGGGAATACCCGTCTGTTGTGGATCGGCAAAGAAAGAACCGTTAAGACGCTACTGCGTTTTTTCCGTTTTTTCGGGAAGGAGCGGAACCAGGCACTGAAATACGTTTGCTCCGATATGTGGAAACCCTATATAAAGGTCATAAAAAAGAAGGCGGGGCAGGCCCTGCATATTCTGGATCGGTTCCACATCGTAGCCAAACTCAACAAGGCTATTGATGAAGTCAGAGCCGGCGAGTATCGGCAAATGCAAAAGAATGGCTACGAGCCGTTGCTCAAGAATTCCAGATGGTGTCTGCTCAAGCGCGGGTCGAATCTGAGTGAAAATCAGGAAGCTAAGCTAAAAGATTTGCTTCAGTACAATCTAAGATCGGTGAGAGCCTATCTGCTTAAAGAAGACTTTGATGGTTTTTGGGATTACGTCTCGCCTGCCTGGGCGGGGAAATTTCTGGATCGTTGGTGTACTCGTGTTATGCGTTCAAGGATCGAGCCTATGAAGAAGGTGGCTAAAACAATCCGCAATCACAAGCCACTCATCCTGAACTGGTTCAAGGCGAAAAAAGCCTTCTCCAGCGGAGTTGTAGAGGGCTTAAACAACAAAGCAAAAGTCACTACGAGAACTTCATATGGCTTTCGCACTTATCGAGGCGCAGAAATTGCTTTATATCATGCACTTGGGAATCTACCCACGCCGCCAATGGCCCATAGATTTTGCTGAGGAGGCTTGTTCCTCAACTGCTCGTACAAGGGCTTGCATAGAATCAACCTCCTTTTCTTCAAAGTAAGCTTCGCCACATTGTGGACAGACCCAGGCAGGGATTTCATCGAGGCTTACATGAACTCCCTTTCTGTCGATATGGAATGGAACCGTACTCTGAATCATTTCTGCTTGGCAGTACATACATTTCATTTTTCTCTCCTGGACCAGAATTCATCATCCCATTGATCCGGATAGGGAACATATGCGGTGATAATGACCAGATAATCATCTTTAGGTGAGCATACAACGTGCAGCGGCCTTTCGCCCTCACCAAACCCCAATATTAGGCAGCTATGCCCTCTCGCATCATCAGGATAGTCCTCGATGATTTCTCTTTCCATGTGGACCTTGCGTACATCTGACGTACTTATCATACGCTCGGGACGAATCATTTGCCGGGTGGCGTGAGATAGAAAAAACAGTTTTTCAACCGCTTTTTCTCTCACCAGCTCTATTAATTCTCAGTCCATTTATCAGATTTCAAAGGAAACCGAACATTTATCAATCAATATCGACATCGATTATCGGATTATGGTATTGGAATACGCATATTTACATGTTGATTAAGAATAAGGTTTCAGTTCAACATGTCTCAGTAAAACAAACCCTCTCGGCATGCTCCCCCTTCTTCCCATGATTAAATGCTGACACCGGCCGGTGGTAGCCCATCACCCGCGTCCAGACTTCGGTTGTCTCTCCGCACTCCGGGCACTGCTTTTGTTCCCCGCTCAGATAGCCATGCACCGGGCAGATGGAAAACGTCGGGGTAATGGTAATGTAGGGCAGGCGGAAGTTCTCCAATGATCTTTTCACCAGACGCTTGCAGGCCTCGGTGCTGCTGATGCGTTCGTTCATGTAGAGATGCAGCACGGTGCCGCCGGTGTATTTCCTTTGCAGCGGCTCCTGTCTCTGCAGTGCTTCGAAGGGGTCGTCGGTAAAGCCCACCGGTAACTGGGATGAGTTGGTGTAGTAGGGTTGCTCGTCGGTGCCGGCCTGCAGGATGTCCGGGTAGCGTTTGCGGTCTTCCTTGGCGAAGCGGTAGGTGGTGCCTTCCGCCGGGGTCGCCTCCAGGTTGTACATGTTGCCGGTCGCTTCCTGGAACTCGAGCATCCTGTCACGGATATTATCGAGGAAGCGGCTGGCGAATGCGGCGCCGAATTCGCTGGTGATATCGTCATGGTCATCAGTGAAGTTGCGGATCATCTCGTTGATGCCGTTCACGCCAATGGTGGAGAAGTGATTCCTCAGGGTACCGAGATAGCGTTTGGTGTAGGGGAAGAGGCCGGCGTCCATGTGGCGCTGGATCACCTTGCGTTTGATCTCCAGGCTGTTGCGTGCGAGTTGCAGCAGATGATCCAGGCGCTGCATCAGCCCTGCCTCGTCTCCCTTGTGCTGGTAGCCCAGGCGGGCGCAGCTGACGGTGACCACACCCAGGGAGCCGGTCTGCTCCGCCGAGCCGAACAGGCCGTTGCCGCGCTTCAGCAACTCCCGCAGATCGAGCTGCAGGCGGCAGCACATGGAGCGCACCATGTTCGGGCTGAGTTCTGAGTTGAGGAAGTTCTGGAAGTAGGGCAGGCCGTATTTGGCGGTCATCGCGAACAATAATTCGGCATTTTCGCTCTCCCAGGGAAAGTCCGGGGTGATGTTGTAGGTGGGGATCGGGAAGGTGAAGACACGACCCTTGGCGTCGCCCTTGGTCATTACTTCGATGTAGGCCTGGTTGATCAGGTCCATCTCGGCCTGCAGTTCGCCGTAGCTGAAGGGCATCTCCTCGCCACCGATCAGCGGGATTTGCTCGCGCAGGTCCTCCGGGCAGACCCAGTCGAAGGTCAGATTGGTGAACGGGGTCTGGGTGCCCCAGCGGGAGGGCACGTTGAGGTTGTAGATCAGCTCCTGGATGTATTGCCGGACCTGCGCGTAACTCAGGTTGTCCTTACGCACGAAGGGCGCCATGTAGGTGTCGAAGGAGCTGAAGGCCTGGGCCCCGGCCCATTCGTTCTGCAGGGTGCCGAGGAAGTTGACGATCTGTCCCACCGCCGATGACATGTGTCTGGGCGGTCCCGCCTCCACCTTGCCGGGCACCCCGTTGAGTCCCTCGTTGAGCAGAGTGCGCAGGGACCAGCCGGCGCAGTAGCCCGCCAGCATGTCCAGGTCGTGGATGTGTAGATCGCCCTCCCGGTGGGCCAGGCCGATCTCCGGTGGATAGACATGGCTGAGCCAGTAGTTGGCGATCATCTTGCCCGAGGTGTTGAGGATCAGCCCGCCCAGGGAGTAGCCCTGGTTGGCATTGGCATTCACCCGCCAGTCGGCCTGCTCCAGGTATTCGTTCACCGAGCTGGAGACATCCACCAGGGTGCGGCGGTCTTCGCGCAGTTTCTTGTGCTGCTCGCGGTAGACGATGTAGGCGCGGGCGGTCTGCAGATGGTTGGCGCTGATCAGCACCTGTTCGACGATGTCCTGGATGCGCTCGATGCCGGGGATCTGCTGGCGGTAGCCGCTGTGGGTCAGTACCTTGACCACATGCGCGGTGAGCAGCTGGGCCTCAGGTTCATTGAATTCGCCGGTGGCCTGACCCGCCTTGAGGATGGCGGCCCTGATTTTGCCGGCGTCGAAATCGGCTTCGCCCCCATCGCGTTTCTGCACCTTGAGGGGAAGATAGAGTGGGGATGTGTGTGGGTTGCTGGTCACTTCCATTTATCCTTTTTCTGTAATTTTAAGACACAATATATAGATCAAAAATTCAATAAGAGCACAACATATAGTGAAAAAGTTGTAATCTGATTGATTTGGATCAATTGAAATGCAGTGCTCAGGAAACCCCTGAATGAGTCGGCGTCAGTAACGCTGTTTTGTCAGAGGGTAGACTGTAGGGTGCGCCAATTTTGCGGTTGGAAGTTTATGCGGTGCGCATGGCGCAGCCTACGGAGGTTTTTTTTGAGAAACCCGTAAATGCGACAAGTTTGGATGGAGTCAGGAATGACCGGGTTCAGCGGTTGTCGGCAACGAAAGGGTTGGAGCGGCGTTCTTCGCCAAAGGTGGATTCCGGGCCATGGCCAGGGATGAATCGGACCTCATTGCCCAGTGGCCAGAGCTGTTCCCTTATCGAACGGATCAGATCGGTGTGATTGCCGCGCGGGAAATCCGTGCGCCCGATGGAACCCCGGAACAGGACGTCCCCAACCAGGGCAAGCTGGTCCGGGCGATGGTAGAACACCACATGACCGGGGGTATGCCCGGGACAGTGCAGCACCTCCAGCTCCTGGTTGCCGAAATGCACCCGGTCACCCTGCTGCAGCCAGCGATCGGGACTGCAGGGAAGCAGTTCCGCCTGCGGGAAGCCGAACATTCTGGCCTGTTCGAGCAGAGAGTCGAGCAGGAACCGGTCCTCCCTGTGCGGTCCTTCGATGGGCAGCTGCAAGGCCTGAGCCAGGGCTGCGGCTCCTCCGGCGTGATCGATATGGCCGTGGGTGAGCAGGATCTTTTCGGGGATCAGTTTCCGCTCGGTGATGGCCGCTGAAATCCTTTCGATATCGCCCCCAGGATCAACGATCGCCGCCCGCCGGGTGGTGTCGCACCAGAGCAGGGTGCAGTTCTGCTGAAACGGGGTGACCGGCAGGATTTGATATTGCATCAGTTGAGTTCCGCCAGCAGCCGTTCCAGTTGTTTTTGCGATTTGGCCCCCAGGGCGACCTGCTTGATGACATGCCCCTGCACCAGGATCGTGGTCGGAGTGGCGCGAACGCCATACTCTCGGGCGGTGTCCGGGGCTTGTGCGACATCGATTTTACGCACATTGGCATGTTGCTTGGCGAGCTGGTCGATGATCGGGGTCATATGTCGGCAAGGGCCGCAGCTTTTACTGTAGAAATAGAGCATTTGAGCTTCCGCGCCGAATCTATTGCCGGCAACGGCTTTACCTACCATGCGGCGGCTGGAGAGATAGGTCAGGAGGGGGATCAGGATTAGAAGCCCGCCCATGACGATAATCACCATGATTTGCCATGACATGCAGTGATCCCTCCGTTTATCTAACCTGTTATAAAGGGCCTGCCTGGATTCTACACAGCTATGGGCTTGAGAACCAACCCACGCCGATCCAGACTGTAAGGGTGTAAAAGCGCTTATCTTTATCCATAATTGTTAGTTACATGAATTCAAGCGGTGTCGCGCTGAATCATAGCCTGTGATAAGCCACTGTCTCAGTTGACTATCGCAAGCGGGGGTGTCGTGTCTGGGTGGAGTATCAGTTATTAAATGTGCAGTTAAGTAGAACTCGAAGATGGAGCAGACCAATCTATTTATAGCCCTGGGTGGCTTATTGATCTTTGCCTTGATGCTGGCAAGCGCTGTGCGGCGTTACCAGGAGCTCATGGCGGAAAGGCGCATGCGCATCAAGCGCATCATCCGTGGGGTCGATCTGATCAAGGATCTGTTTGAGCGGATTAACGGTTGTCCGCTGCCGGCAGAATTGGCAAAGGCGCTCCATCAGGATGTATTGACCCGTTTACAAAAAGTCAGGCAAATTGAGGCCCGATTTCAGGGAATCGATGAGTTGATCACAGAGGCTGAGCAGGTAGTGCTTCAGATGGTGGAGACCAAGCGCTTCGAGATATGGGATAAACCACATCGGCAAAAGATCACTCACGCCCTGGGTGAGATGATCGGTTTCCTGCAGGGGGGAGGGATGTTGACCCCGCTGACTGGCGAGCAGCTAAGGGAGTTTATTGAGTTGGCAGGAACGCGCCGTGCGGAGTGTGTCTATCGCTATCATCTGGAACAGGCAAAGAAACTTCAGCAGGCGGAGCAGCTGCATGATGCGCTGGGGCACTGCGACAGCATCAAGGCATTCCTCAATGAACACGGCCCGGCGAGCGACCAGGTCAAGGCCTGGTATGCGGAGGCCGAAGACTTGAGTAAGGTATTGAGCGAAGCGAGTGGTTCGTCAGTGCCTGCGGCGTGAACCTTTCTTGCGCGGTATGTCCTTAGAAACATAGATTTGTCTCCCGTCCTGCTCGCTTCCATCCAACGCGGCAATTGCTGCCCGAGCTTCATGACCTTCCATGTCGATAGTCGCAAAACCCTTACAGTCACCGGAAAAGAGGTCTTTTGCAATCGTTAGGCCTCTGACGGTTCCAAACTGCGAAAAGAGCTCCGTCAGGCTTTTTTCGGTGGTTGAACGTGGCAGGTTTCGGACGGATAGTTTGATCATATGGATTTTTCTAAGGCAAAAGTTTATTCAATGACAACATTGCGAATGTCGTCTACGTGAGCAGAGGGGATGGACCAGCCCGGAACCCGGGCTGGTCATTAGCCGGATTCGACTAGTTTACATCGGTACCACGTTGTCAGCCTGTGGACCTTTTTGACCTGCGACCTCGTTGAATTGGACCTTTTGACCTTCACTCAGTGTCTTGCGACCTTCGCCAACGATTGAGCGGAAGTGGACGAAGAGATCGGCGCCGTTCTCTCTCTCAATAAATCCGTAACCCTTTTCATCATTGAACCATTTGACGGTGCCGGTTTGCTGTTCAGACATAATTAAATAAAACCTCGTTTGAAATAAAACAGCCTTTGCGTGGTTAAACGCTTAAGCCAACTTGCTGTTGTGAGTAAAAATCCCTGATATGAATCAGAGGTTACAGCGACATGATTCATGCCGCCCTTTTCAGTGGTCACAGGCCATTGAAAATGAAGGAATCCAAAAAACATGGCTTTTTGTTTTCCTGTATTAAACCAGTCCGCAGAAGGACCGGTTTAAAGGTTTCCAAAGAAATACAGTGGAGCTTGGAGAGATCGAGATCAACAGATCGGTAATGCAATTACTCTAAACAGGCAGGATTTCTTAAGATCATGCCAGTAGACCGTATTCTTGATGTTAAAGTCAAATTTATTCTCAATATTCTTCAGCAGGATACCCGCGATTTTCATCAATCGGTTCGGAGATGGCGTTTTTCTCTTCCAGCCATTCACCGAGGTCGATCAGACGGCAGCGTTCGCTGCAGAATGGCCGCCAGGGAGAGGCTTTTCCCCAAACGACGGGTTTACTGCAGGTGGGGCAGGGAACCTGGGTGAGGGTATTTTTCATGTTCCTAGAATATACAGCTGGTGAGTTGGAAATCCACATCCTGGGTGGTCTGTAGCGGACGTCCGCTATCCACTGCTTCAAGAAAGCGGATGCTGATACGGTGTTTGTTACCACTGATCTCGACGAACAGCGAGGATTCCCGCGGCAGTCCGACCCGAAGCATCTGTGCAGGCGCTGAACTTTCGAGGGATTTCTGAAAAAAGCCCTTGCCGGCCAATTCCCGGGTTGGGGTGGTGCTGCCGCGCACCAGATTCAACAACAGTAGAATGCTCTCCTGCACCGGGCTGAGTTCCTCCAGCCAGTCATGCATCTGAGACTGCCGGATTTCATGTGGCTGATTGAGCCAGTAGTGGTATTGAGGCAGGTCGAAATTGCAGCTGCCGCCAGGGATGCTGCTGCGTTGCATGATAGTGGTGAGAAAGTCATTACTGCGCAGATGTTGTGCGATCTGCCCATCCAGCCGGTAGACCTGATGAATCGATTGCTCGAGCTCGTCCAGAATCTGCCCGAGGGCCTGCATATTGATGCCTGGCTGGCGTCTAATGCGTTCAAGATTGCTGGTATGACGCTCCAGCTCCTTGAGGATCTCTGTCTTCAGGTCGGCGCGGCTGAAGATACTGATGATATCCAGCAGCCCTGCGATTGCAGACCGGTTGCTCCAGGCATCCGCCTGCGGACTGAAATGGTCGATTTGAAGAAACAGGTGCTCAAGACGCAGGAAGGTGCGAATCCTTTCATTGAGCGGATGTTCGTAGAGAATCAGATCGGCCACAATTGCATTTGTTTTCTACTCATTACAAAAGCGGATTGTCGCGCATTTGCGGAGAGAATGAAAATGGCGGTTTGTTAGCCGCGTTGCAAAACCGGCGCTTGATCAGTTCTTGGCGGGCTCCTCTGCTGATCTGTAGGGTTCAACGTACGCCTGGGCTCATGTGGAAACTGTCCAGGATATGTACATAGTTGCTGCGTTCAAACTCCGAGGGGTCCGAAACGCTGATCTGGCTGACCCTGCCGCGCACATCCTCCAGCGATTCGAAGCCTTTTTCCTCCATCCATTCCCCGATACCGTCAAGGATCGGCCCGATCGCCCGCGGCCCCTGCTCCAGCAGCAGACTGCAGAGATGCACCACGTCGGATCCGGCCAGCAGCAGCTTGATGGCGTCATCCTTGGTGTGAACCCCTCCGGTGGCTCCGAGAGAGAGACGGGTGCGCCCATACAGAATGGCGATCCAGCGCATTGCCAGCAGGGCCTCTGCGGAAGTGGAGGTGTGCAGGCTGGAGACCAGGCGCAGATTGTCGATATTGATATCCGGCTGATAGAAGCGATTGAACAGCGAGACGCCTCTGGCTCCGGCGCTTTCCAGGCGCGACACCATATTGGCCACTGAGCTGAACGCCGGTGAGAGTTTCATGTTGATCGGGATCGTGATGTGCTGGCGCAGCGCAGTGAGCAGATCCAGGTAGCGCTGTTCGATCTGTCGGCCATCGACTTCGATATCCGCCGCCACATGATAGACATTGAGTTCCAGGGCATCAGCGCCGGCCTGCTGCATCTCGCTGGCATGTTCGATCCAGCCGCCGGGGGTGGTGCCGTTGAGACTGGCGATGACCGGGATCTCCAGCGCCTCCTTCAGTGCCCGCAGGTTTTCCAGATAGCGGTCCTGTCCGTTGGAGAAATCGTAGTGGCTTGGCAGAAAACTGTCCGCCTCGCCAAAGCCGGTTTCCTGATGGTGCAGAAAACGTACCATGGACTCCTCTTCGGCGGTCACCGCCTCCTCGAACAGGGAGTACATGATGATCGCCGAGGCGCCTGCATCCTCCAGGCGCCTGGCATCATCGATACTGCGCGACAGAGGAGAGGCCGAGGGCACCAGCGGATTTTTCAGACGCATGCCCAGATAATTGGTTGTCAGATCCATTACTGGCTCCTTAATATTTGTTGGCCATAGAGGGCGCAGAGCTTTTAAAAAGGCTGGCTGGCAGTTAAAACCAGGAGTGGCCGGAAAGCTGTCAAATTAAAAACCTCGCTGTTCTCTGTGGTTAATCATTGGTTTCAGGCTTTTGTTCCGCATGGGCCACTGCCAGATGCGCCAACTGCTCATACAGGAAGAAACGCGATTTGACCTGTTTCTGCGCGATGCGCAGAAAACGCTCCGCAGCATCCGGATGGGTGCGCTGCAGGACGCTGAAACGGGTTTCGGTGCTGACGAAATCCCGGTAGGGGATCGACGGTTCCTTGGAATCCATGTGGAGTGGATTTTCGCCTTGCTCCGCCTTGCGCGGATCGTAGCGGAACAGGGGCCAGTGGCCGGAGGCCACCGCCAGGTCCTGCTGCCGCAGGTTGTTCGATAGATCAATCCCATGGGCGATACAGGGCGAATAGCAGATGATCAGAGAGGGGCCGTCGTAGGATTCCGCTTCGAGGAAGGTCTTCAGGGTCTGCACGTCCTTCGCGCCATAGGCCACCTGTCCCACGTAGACATTGCCGTAGGCCATCGCCATCATTGCCAGGTCCTTCTTGTTGGTGGATTTGCCGCCGGCGGAGAATTTGGCGACTGCGCCCAATGGCGTGGCCTTGGAGGTCTGGCCACCGGTGTTGGAGTAGACCTCGGTATCCAGCAGCAGGATGTTCACATTGCGGCCGGTGGAAAGCACATGATCCAGCCCGCCATAGCCGATATCGTAGGCCCAGCCGTCGCCACCCACCAGCCAGACACTCTTCTTCACCAGGCTGTCGGCGATGCCTTCCAGACTGCGCGCCTCGAGCCTGTCGATGCCGCTGAGTTTCTGTTTCAGGCTTGCGACCCGCTTGCGCTGCTCGAAGATCACCGCTTCAGAGTGCTGGTCGGCGTTCAGCAGTTCGTCCACCAGCTCATTGCCAAGTTCAGTGCGCAGTTGCTCGAGCAGTTCCCGGGCATGTTTCATCTGCATGTCGATTGCGACCCGCATGCCGAGGCCGAACTCCGCGTTGTCTTCGAACAGGGAGTTGTTCCAGGTGGGTCCCCGTCCTTCCGGGTTCGTGGTGTAGGGGGTGGTGGGCAGGTTGCCGCCATAGATGGAAGAGCAGCCGGTGGCATTGGCAATCAGCATGCGGTCACCAAACAGCTGAGTGGCGAGCTTGATGTAGGGTGTCTCGCCGCAGCCCACACAGGCGCCGGAGAACTCGAACAGGGGCTGCATCACCATCGCGCCCTTGAGCGTGGTTTCGCGCAGTTTGGTGCGGTCGAATTCGGGCAGTTCCACGAAAAAGTCCCAGTTGGCCTGCTCTTGGGCGTGATAACCTGCTTCGCCTGTCATATTGAGCGCCTTGCGTTGCGGATTTTGTTTGTCACGAATTGGACAGATCTCCACGCATAGGCCGCAGCCGGTGCAGTCATCCGGTGCGACCTGATAAGTGATCTTCAGGCCCTTTTCGAAACCGCCGCCTTTCACGTTGGCGCTGAGGAAGCTTGCCGGGGCGCCCACCAGATCCTGGTCGGTAAAGATCTTGGAGCGTATCGCCGCGTGGGGGCAGACCAGCGGGCACTTGCCGCAATGGGTACAGAGGTCGATCTCCAGTTTCGGCCACTCCAGGGCAATATTGCGTTTTTCATAAGCCGCGGTGCCGGTAGGCCAGGTGCCGTCCGCCGGCATCTGGCTGACTGGTATGTCGTCGCCCTTGCCGGCGATGATCTGTGCGGTGACGGTTTGTACGAACTGTGGGGCGAATTCTGGCACCACCGGCCTGCTCATAGCCTGGCTGGTCACCTGATCAGGTATCTCTACCTGATGCAGGTTGGCCAATGCGGTGTCAATCGCCGCGAAGTTTCTTTCCAGCAGACGCCGCCCCTTGCGGCCGTAGGTCTTTTCTACCGCCTGTTTGATCAATTGGATCGCTTCGTCCTTGCCGAGGATTTTAGCGATGGCGAAGAAACAGGTCTGCATGATGGTATTGATGCGCCGGCCCATGCCGGTCTCCTCGGCGATCTTATAGGCATCGATGACGTAGAACTCGAGCCGCTTGTCGATCATCTGCTGCTGCATGCGTTGCGGCAGTGTGTTCCAGACCCGTTCAGCCGGGGTCGGGGAGTTGAGCAGGAAGGTCGCCCCTTGTGCAGCATGGTCGAGCATCTCGTAGCGGTCGAGAAAGATGGGCTGATGACAGGCGACGAAGCTCGCCTCGTCATTCCCGATCAGATAGCTGGAACGGATCGGGCTGGGTCCGAAGCGCAGGTGAGAGATAGTCACGGCGCCGGATTTTTTAGAGTCGTACTGGAAATAGCCCTGAGCGAAATTGGCTGTCTGCTCACCGATGATCTTGATCGAGTTTTTATTGGCCGAGACCGTGCCGTCGGCTCCCAGGCCGAAGAATACACAGGCCGTCACACCCGTTGTCGCAGCAGGGCGAAAGCCTGGGTCCCAGTCGAGGCTGCTGTGGGTCACATCATCATGGATGCCCACGGTGAAAGGGTGCTTGGGTTGAGCATTGTTCAATTCATCAAAAATCCCCTTCACCATGGCGGGGGTGAACTCCTTGGAGGAGAGCCCATAACGTCCGCCGGTAATGCGCGGCATGCCGCTGATGGCGTTGCGGGTAAAGGCTTCGGCATAGGCGCTGACGATATCCTTGTACAGCGGTTCGCCGTCTGCCCCGGGTTCCTTGCAGCGATCGAGCACTGCAATCTTTGTTACGCTCTGCGGAATGGCGGCGAGCAGCTTGTCGGCGGCAAAGGGCCGATATAGCCTGATCTTGAGCATGCCGACGGCTTCGCCTGCTGCGGTGAGATCCTCAACCGCCTCTTGCGCAGCCCCTATGCCTGAGCCCATCAGGACAATCAGCCGCTGCGGCTGCTGTGCGCCGACATACTCGAACAATTGATACTGGCGGCCTGTCAGCTCGGCAAAGCGGTCCATCCATTGCTGCACCACATCAGGCAGTTCAAGATAGAACGGGTTGACCGATTCCCGGCCCTGGAAATAGACATCCGGGTTCTGCGAGGTGCCGCGGATGATGGGACGATCAGGCGTCATGGCGCGTGTTCGATGGGCAGTCACCAGCTGCTCGTCGATCATGCTGCGCACGGTCTCATGCTCGGGCAGACTGATCTTGTTGACCTCGTGCGAAGTGCGGAAGCCGTCGAAGAAGTGCAGAAATGGGATGCGGCCTTGCAGCGTTGCAGCCTGTGAAATCAGGGCGAAATCGGCCACCTCCTGGACATCTGCGGAACAGAGCATAGCGTAGCCCGTGGCGCGGCAGGCCATCACATCGCTGTGATCGCCGAAAATGGAGAGCGCCTGGGCCGCCAGGGATCTGGCTGAGACATGCAGTACGGTGGGCGTCAGTTCCCCGGCGATCTTGTACATGTTGGGGATCATCAGCAACAGACCCTGTGAGGCCGTAAAGGAGGTCGACAGCGATCCTGCCTGCAGGGCGCCATGGATGGCGCCGACGGCGCCCCCTTCACTCTGCATCTCGATAACATCGGGCACCGTGCCCCAGATGTTTTTGATGCCCCTGGCAGACCATTCGTCCGACCATTCACCCATCGGCGAGGCGGGTGTGATGGGATAGATCGCAATGACTTCGTTAGTCAGGTGGGCGATATACGCGGCGGCCTCGTTGCCGTCGATGGTGACCATCTTATCTGGCATGAGCGGTATTCCTGATTAGTTATTTTTGTATGGGTGCGTAAATATACGTATAGCAGCTATTTTGTCTCAGGGCGCGGCCCCTTGAGTTGACGTTAATCAAAGAGAGCTTTGATTCCTGCTTGATTTAAGCGTGATTGAGCGGCTCCGTGTATCAGAAGTACCAGGTTCGGGGATCATCTAAATATGGTTTTCTGCGGGATCCCGAACCTGGTTCGCTTTGCGCTTTTTCAGCAGGTGATGCGCCCATGGATAACGCTTACTCAATCTGATGAGCTGTTGTTCAGCAGCTGAGGAGTGTCGGACCAGGAGGGCGGGCCGATCAGCAGGAGGGGCAGGCCGATGATGGGTAAGGGCAGGGGAAAGGTCAGCAGGCCGGCAATCACCAGCAGCATACTGAGCAGAATCATCAGCCATTTCCAGAGCAGACCCATGAATGGCTCTGATAATCTGGCTTCAGTCGGTATATGAGATGCCCAGCTCTTCGAGCCAGTGCTGGCATCTTGCGGTCTTGGCTTCCGAAGAGCAGGTCGGAGGCAGATTGTCCCATGGAATTAATTCTGGTGATCTGTTCATGTTGCTCGACCCCGGCTCAAGAGAGCTGCCTTGAAATCATGCAGTCCAACCTTGGCAGCTACATGCAAATATGAACATTTGATGACAATTCTTTGACTTGGCTAGGGTTTATCCGAGGTTTTATTTTGTGAATTATTGACTAGAATTCAACCCTACGAAGACCACAACAATACAGGGAAACCACCCAGTGACTGCAAGGGATAAACGCCGACCCGCATTCGTTTCCAGTTTGGCTTTTCAGGACCTGCTCGATCGGTTCCGTGAAGGAGGGTATGAGTGTCTCGGCCCGGTAATGAAAGATGGCGCCATTCAGTTTCAACCGATCCAAAATATCGGGCAGTTACCGAAGGGTGTGCGCAATGATCAGGAACCGGGAAAATACCGTCTGCGGCAGGAGCAGGACGAGAGGCTGTTTGCCTGGAATCATGGTCCCCAGGGGCTCAAACCACTCTGCTTCGCCCCGCAGGAGCTGCTGTGGCAGGAAAATAGACTGGATGCAGGCCTGGAGGTTGCTCAGACCCTGCCCGTTGTAAAGCCAAGCGCAGTTATTGGCGTCAGGGCCTGCGATATTGCCGCCCTCGCGATTCAGGACATGCACTTCATGCAAAAGGGTTCGATTGATCCCCACTACCAGGCGCGGCGGGATCAACTGCTGCTGGTCGGAGTCGATTGCGCCCACTCTGCGCAGACCTGCTTCTGCGCCTCGACTGGGGATGGTCCTGCCCTGGATGGCGGCTTTGATATCGGTCTGGCTGAGCTCGATGATGGTTTTCTTATCTGGCCAGCCTCGGAGCGAGGAGCGCCTTGGGTTGAGGCCCTCGAACAGCAACCCGCTACGGATGAGCAACTGGCTGCCATGTTGCAGGCCACCACCGATGCCGCCGCCGCGCAGTCCCGGGGTTTACCACATGACAGACAGCTGACCGGTCTGTATCAGCGTCTGGATCACTCGCGCTGGCAGAATGTGGCTGAGCGCTGCCTCTCCTGCGGAAACTGTACCGCGGTCTGCCCCACCTGCTTCTGCTATTCAACCCAGCATCAGACAGAGTTGACGGGGGACTCAGCACAGATGGTGAGGCATTGGGATTCCTGCTTCAGTCCGACGCATAGCGAGATGGGACATTTCCAGGTCAGAAGCAGGATAGATCAGCGCTATCGGCAATGGCTGACGCATAAACTGGCAGGCTGGCAGGAGCAGTACGGCCGCAGTGGCTGTGTCGGCTGTGGACGTTGTATTGCCTGGTGCCCGGTTGGCATTGATCTTACCGAAGAGGTTCAGGTGTTGCTAAACGAGGGTAGTCGTGATGTTTGATCCCCATCTCCCACATCTGGCGGTAATCGACAAGCGGGTGCAGGAGTCGCCCACTATTTTTACCCTCAGGCTGCAATATGAGGACACCGACCGTCAGCAGGCCTTCGAATTCGCCCCCGGGCAATTCAATATGGTCTCCCTGTTTGGCGTGGGTGAAGTGGCGATATCCATCGTCAACGACCCGCAGGACAGCCACTTTTTTGAACACACCATCCGCGTGGTGGGACGCGTGTCCAAGGGATTGGAAAAACTGCAGCCAGGGGATCGGGTAGGCATTCGCGGGCCATTCGGTCGTGGTTGGCCTATCGAAGAGGCAAAAGGGCAGGATGTATTGCTGATTACAGGCGGACTTGGCTGTGCGCCACTGGTTTCAGTGATTCGCTATCTGCTGCGCCGACGTGATCAGTTCGGGCATATCCATATCCTGCAGGGTGTGAAACATGCGGATGATCTGATCTGGCGTGATCAGTACGAGACCTGGTCGAAGGAGCATGACGTGAATGTGTTACTGGCGGCCGACGTGTCGAGCGGCAACTGGCCCTGGCAGCAGGGCATGGTGACTGAGTTGATCGGTCAGCTCAATCTGCGCCTCGATCGCACCCTGGCAATGCTCTGCGGTCCTGAGATGATGATGCTGGCGGCGATTGCCCAGTTACGCGAACTGGGGCTTGCGGATTGGAGGATGTGGCTGAGTATGGAGCGGAATATGCAATGTGGTTATGGGCAGTGCGGGCACTGTCAGCTAGGACCAAAGTTCGTGTGTAAGGATGGGCCGGTGTTCTGTTATTCGGAGATAGCCGACTTTTTCGGCGCCAAAGGCTTTTGAACAGCAGCGTCCAATCACAACAGGCCGAAATAAATGAAAACCAGTAAACCTAAACTCGCGGTGCACAAGTTCAGCTCCTGCGACGGCTGCCAGCTGGCATTGCTCAACCTGGGCGAGCCACTGCTGATGCTGCCGGAATTGGTGGATATCGTCCACTTCGCCGAGGCCGGGCCGCTCGACCCGGATGCCAAAGTCGATGTGTCACTGGTGGAAGGCAGCATCTCCACACCGCATGATATCGAACGCATCAAGCAGGTTCGGGCGAACAGCGCCTATCTGATTAGCATCGGCGCCTGCGCAACCGCGGGCGGGCTCCAGGCGTTGGCGAATTTTACCGACCGGGATGCCTGGATGGCGCAGATCTATGCCAATCCTGAGCACATCGATTCACTGCGGACATCCAGCTCGATCGCCGAGCATGTCAAAGTAGACCTCTCGATTCCCGGCTGTCCGGTCAATTCGGGACAGGTCCTGCGGGCGTTGCGGGATCTGCTGTCGGGGATTGCTCCCCGTTCTGAATCACAGTCGCTGTGCATGGATTGCAAACGCAAAGGCATAGTCTGCACCCTGGTGACCAAGGGCGAACCCTGCATGGGGCCGGTCACCATCGCGGGTTGCGGTTCATTGTGTACCTCACTGGGGCGAGCCTGTTACAGCTGTTACGGGCCTGCGCCGCTGGTCAACGATAAATCCCTGATTGATTGTTTCGCCAGCCTCGGTCTGGAGACTGAGGCGGTTGCCCGCCGCTTCCATTTCATCACAAGTCAGGCGCCGGCTTTCAAGAGGGCGGGTGAGCGACTGAAAGCAGGTGGAGAAGACAGCAATGGTTGAATCCCGCGAAATCCATATCAATGTGCCGGTATTGACCCGCGTCGAAGGTGAGGGTGCGCTGGAATTGGATGTGACCAATGGGCGTATCGATCGACTGAAGCTGCGCATCTTCGAACCGCCCCGTCTGTTCGAGAAATTTGTCGAGGGTTACGAGTGCGATCAGGTGATCGACATGGTGGCGCGCATCTGCGGCATCTGCCCGGTGGCGTATCAAATGAGTGCAGTGCAGGCCTTCGAGAGGCTGTTCGGCGTGGATGTCGGCCCCTGGGTGAGGAACATGCGCCGGGTGATGTACTGTGGGGAGTGGCTGCAGAGTCATGCCCTGCATGTGCATCTGCTGGCGGCGCCGGATTTCTTCGGCTTCGATTCGGTCATCGCCATGGCGGCGGATCATCCGGATGCGGTGCGCCGGGGTTTGAAACTTCAGGGACTGGGGAACGATCTGATCGCTTTGTTTGGCGGGCGCTCGGTGCACCCGGTCGGGGTCCGCGTCGGCGGCTTCTACAAAGCCCCGGATGAATCGGCCGTAAGCGCGATACTTGCGCGTCTGGAGGCGGCCCTGCCGGAGGCGGAGGCCCTGGTGGACTGGACCGCCCGGCTCGATTTTCCGGATGACGATCAGTCCTTTGTCAGTGTGGCGATGAGTCATCCTGAGCTGTACGCGATCGCAGAAGGTCGTTTGATTTCCGGCCAGGGACTGGATATCGATATCGACCAGTTCGACGAGCATTTCAAGGAGCTCCATGCGCCCCATTCCACGGCGCTGCATGCCGAACTGGATGGTCGGCCTTATCTTACCGGGCCGCTGGCGAGGCTGAATCTCAATTTTCATCTGCTACCGGCGCCGGTGCGCGCGCTGATGGACCAATGCGGCATTCAATTTCCCAGCCACAACATGTTCCACAGCATTGTGGCGCGGGCGTTGGAAATCTATCTGGCGATACACGAAGCGGTGCGCTTGCTGCGGGACTACCGATTGCCCTCCACGCCGGCAGTTGCGGTGAAACCGGTGGCCGGGGTGGCTTACGGTTGTACTGAGGCCCCGCGGGGGATTCTCTGGCATCGTTATGAAGTGAATGACGCAGGGCGGGTCACCGAGGCCCGCATCGTACCGCCCACCAGTCAAAATCAACTGCGTATCGAGGAGGACGTCAGGCTTTCCCTGGAGAACCTTGGCCTGGATAAGGATGATCAGACGATACGCCTGCGCGCCGAGCAGGTCATCCGCAACTATGATCCCTGTATCTCATGCGCGACTCACTTCCTGAAACTTAAAGTCAATCGTTGAGACGAATTATCGGCATCGGCTCCCCGTTCGGAGCCGATCAACTGGGTTGGCTGGCCATCGATCTGTTGGGCGGTATTTCGCTCCCTGACACCGAACTCATCAAGCTCGACCGCCCGGGCAGTGAGCTGATTCGATTTTTTTCGGATGTGGAAGAACTGGTGCTCATCGATGCGGTGCAGTCCGGTCAGGCGCCGGGCAGCCTGATCAAATTGACGGCGGCAGACCTCGCATCCGTCGAATGTCAGACCTCAACACATGGCTTTGGTGTGGCAGAGGCGCTGCAGCTGGCGGAACAGCTCGATCTCCTGCCGGAAAAACTGTTCCTGGTCGGTATCGAGACCGGTGGCGATTTAACCCGAGTTCCCCGGATCAGTCTGGATCGCTTGATCGCTCTGCTGGGATCCGGTGTTTCTTGAGTATCACTCAACAGATTTTCCTTTAGTTGCCGTTAACCTGGTAGATTCAAAATACCCATATCAATGGGCTGTTTCCGGTTCGGAATTGGCATAGAGGTCGTAGGGCTCCTTCCTGGTTGCAAGCCATTTTATTGAGAAAGACACTCGGCGTGGCCCCATGCTGACTCAAGTTCCGTCCACGGATGGCCGGCACTACTGATCGAAAACACAACAAGGTTGATGTATGACGCCAACGACTATTGGGCGATTCAAAGTAGGTAAAGAGCTCGGCTCCGGTAACCAGGGTACGGTCTATCTGTGTGCGGACACGGAACTTCAGCGCCGGGTGGCGATCAAGCTGCTGAACAAATCTCTGGCTGAGGAGACCTATCGGGCGGAAGCGCGGGCAATGAGCCAGTTGCAACACCCGAATATCGTATCCATCTATGAAGCGGGTGATCAGAATGGCACCCCTTATCTGGTGTTCGAATTCGTCGAAGGTCAGTTGTTGGCGGATGCAATTCGCAAAGACAAATTGGATCACGCACAGAAACTTGCTGTCTTTCGGGGCTTGCTGGAGGGGGTCAGTCAGGCCCATCGGGCAAACATTGTGCATCGTGATCTGAAGCCGGGGAATATCATCCTGAATGGCGATCTGGCACCCAAGATTATGGACTTCGGTATCGCCCGTCTGCTTTCCAGCGGCAAACAGCAGGATCAGCAGTTGATCGGCACCCCCCGCTATCTGGCCCCAGAATATATCAGTAAAGGTGAGGTTGGCCCTCAGAACGACATCTTTGCCCTGGGTCTGATCATGGATGAAATGCTCACCGGCATGCCGGTGTTCAGCGGTCAAAATCAGCAGAAGGTATTGGACAACATACTCAATGTCTCTCCCATGCCGCCCTCGCAGTTTAATGAGGCGGTGGATGAAAAGCTCGATCGTTTCATTATGAAGGCGCTGGAAAAGGATCCGGATGCCAGGTACAGCGATGCAACGGATATGTTGCAGGCGTTCAATGAGCTGTTCCGGCCCAGGGTCAGTGATCAGGTGGAGTCTGATGCGGGTCACGGAACCGTAGAGTTTCTGTTGCGTCGCATGAAGCGCAAGAGTGATTTTCCTGTGTTGTCTCAGTCGGTGCGCAGCATCAACGCAATGTCCCAGGCCAGCAACAAGGATGTAAATCATATGGCGGGGGTGATCGTCAAAGATTTCGCCCTGACCAACAAAATCTTAAAGGTGGTCAATTCAGCATTCTACGGTCGTTTTTCGGGGCGCATCGGGACAGTCTCCAGGGCAGTTGTGGTGCTGGGGATTCAGTCTATTCGTTCTCTGGCGGCTTCACTGATTTTTTTCGAGCATATTAAGGACAAGGCGCAGGCGGAACAGCTCAGAGAACTTGTCTCTTCAGCCATGTTCAGCGCCACCTTCGCCAGCCAGGTGGGGAAGGATTTGGATAAGTCGCAGGCGGAGGATTTTTTCCTTTCCGCGATGCTCAGAGATCTGGGAAAAATCCTTGTCGCCTTCTACCTGCCAGAGGAGGCCCGTGAAATAGAGCGGATGGTTGAGAAGGAATCGATAGAGTCGATAACGGCTCAACATACTGTACTGGGGGTAAGTTACGAGAAGATCGGTATTGAGATTGCCCAGCAATGGAATTTCCCCAAACCACTGACACAGTCAATGCGGCATTGGGATCAAGACGAAAAACCCAAGAACCTGACCGATAAACGGAGATTGGTTGCAGAGTTTTCCAGGGAGGCCTGTGAGTTGATGGTCGATAAAGGGCTGGAGAATAAACAGGCAGTAAACGGTCTGCTGATGAAGTATAAGGATACTCTCGGAATTGATGATAAAAAGTTAAAAACCCTGGCGAATAGCGCCTTTGATGAATTTCACGAAGTGGCGAAAGCCCTTGCTTCGGATATATCCCAGTCATTCGTGCGTAAGCTTTCCGGCGGTATTGAGCAGAAGCGCAATCAAAGACAACTGGCTGCTAAGGGAGAATCAAAACCAAACGACGATGGGCTTGCAGAGACCCAGATCCTGGATAATGGCGAAGGGTCTGCTGGGGCTGACGATCAAACCCTTGAGATTGATCGGCAGCCGTCACAGAATGCAGAAGCGATGTTGATGGAAGGGTTGCAGGAGGTTACGGGGCTTCTGGTCGGCGATCACAGCGTTGGGGAGGTCTTCAACGTAGTGCTCGAGACCATGTACCGCTCGATGGAGTTCAGGCGGGTGGTGCTGTCTCTGCAGGACCGTAGATCAGGCCAGATGGTTGGCCGCCTCGGATTTGGCGAAGACTCGGATAGGTTCGTTAAACAGTTCAAATTTCCTATTCAGTACAGCGTGGATGTCTTTCATGGTGCACTGAAAAACGCGGTCGATGTCTACATAGCGAATACCGCGGATAAAAAGATGCAGGCCGATATACCGGACTGGTACAAAAAAATCTCGGATGCAGGCTCCTTTCTGCTGTTCCCGCTGGTGGTCAATAAACGACCGGTTGGATTGATCTATGCAGATCATGCCAGAGCCAATGGTCTGGAAATCGATAAAAACAGACTTAATCTGTTAAAGATGTTGCGCAATCAGATTGTCCTGGCCGTGAAATCCTGAATATCGGGCCATGCAATTCAGTATCTGGCCGTTGGCGCCAGGCTAACCTCTGTTCTATCTTAAATTCAGTGGATTATAACAGATATCAATAAATTGGCATGCAACTCAATAACTTGCATGAGTCAATTGATTGATACCGCTTTTAGCTTCTGACCCACAATAAAAAAGTGGTAGAAAATTCCCAATCCTTAAGTGGAATTTAAGTTAGGTCGGCTAGCATTCTATCCTACTACCCTTGATTGGCATGCTGCCGGTTATGTCTTTCAGTTGAGTAGCGCCTGGATAAACAACTCAGTGTAAAGCATAAAAAATAGTCACTGATGTTTATCGATAAGAGGCGGATGCACAGTAAAAGGAGGATAGAAATCGACAAGCAGTACGGAGACCAGTCTTGTTTTGGAATATGCGAGCCTCACCAGGCTGGGGCTGCCAGCACAGGTATAGCTCCTGGTCTCGAGTAGCGTATCAGTAGAGTTACGCACAGAGACAGGAGAGCTTTAGAAAGGCACAGACAAGCATAATCCTGACGTCGAGTCGCCAAGATACCATTGACGTCATTTTGAACTTTGATCCAGAAATGCTCCATAGGGGTGTCAAGTACGCCTGCTGTTGAACGCCGCCACCCCACAACGCCATTTGGTTCGGGTGGTGGGAATCCAGTACAGCGTCCGGGAGCAAATTTCGATAGACCGGACAGGTACAACCTGCGGTTGGTAAGGGGCGGTATCTCAGCCTGCCGGGACGGCAGGCCGATATCGCATTTGTGAGGAGGGAGATCCCCATTCCCTCCTTATTTTTTTCTCAATTGATCGAATATTTGGGCAAACACAGTTTGTTTATCCATAGCGCCCGATTCGACCCTTAACCCGATGGAGGCAGCATGAAACGCATCAGACGATTTACCTTTTCGGTACTCTGTCTGGTTTTCACGCAACTTCTGGCCTCTCAGCCACCAGAAGGGTTCCCTGATGATACTTTGGCCTTGGTGGCCGGTAAGGCGATTACCTTTGCCCAACTCAATACCCAGCTCAACAGCTCTGCGGTAGTCGGCCTGTCGACCCCGGCATTAGGTACACCGGAAAGGGGCAAGGTTATGTTCAAGCTGTTGGAGAATACGATCAGCCACAACCTTTTGTACCTGGATGCGATCAAACAGGGCAGGCTCGGGGATACAGAGTACAAACGCGAATTGCGGATCTTTTCTGATGGATTGCTTGCCAGGCTGTATCGAAATCACTATCTGGGGCAGGGCATACAAGTCAGCCAGCATGAGATTGAGGATTATGCCACAACACATTATTTCAGTGATGCCGGGCTGACGGAGCGCCTGCTCCAGAAGATCGAGGAGAAACTACGCAAGCAGAAGCATACCAAACGTCAACAGAGTTTCAGACAGCATTTGCGACATGGCGTCGCTGTCAGCATCCAGCCTGACAATCTGGATCCGCAGAAGGACAGTCAGCGCAGCCACACGGAGGTGGTAGCTGAGTACGGAGAGCGCCGGATAACCTGGGGTGAAGTAATGCAACGCCTCACCACCCTGAACAGTTCCGCAGACATGGAACGTCGCCTGGATGCGCTCAACAGCTTAATCGACAAGGAGTTGATGGTAATCAAGGCGCGGGATACGGGGCTGGAGAAAACCCCCGGTTATGTTAAGCGCATGGCGGATTTCTCCTCGACCCAACTGGTCGATACCCATCGGGATAAACTTATTGCCGATATGCAGCCCAGTGAACGGGAGTTGCGTGATTACTATGAGAAAAACCTCGACCGGATCGCCTTCAGGGCGCTTCTCAAACAGCATGCCAGTTTCGAGGATCAGGAAACCCGTAAGGCAACCCGGCGCCTGTTGCTCAAGGAGCGCCTCGATCAATATGTGGTGCGGCTGCGCAACACCGGCTATCCGGTGGTGGTGTACAAGGAGAATCTGAACCGTCTGTTGCGTGAGGAGGCCCACTGGATAACCGCCAGGGCGAAAGGGATGGACGCCAATCCACGACGCTCCAGGGAGGCCCTGGACAGCATGGCTTCGATGGTTGACTGAGCCTTCTCCCGAAGAGAGTTCTGCGCCTGATCTGGTGGGGCTGAATATCGGGCCGTTGCTTGAAAAGACGGGCCGAGGCCGAGCTTTTTTCTGCTCTCCTTACTACAATCCCAACACCAATCAGGTTACATGCTGCCATACGACCAGAGTGGATATTACTCAGGCGGCATGGGTAACTTCTATATGACCCCGGAGGGGCAGTATTACGAAGAGGAGCCGGGCGGCTTTTGGCAACAGCTGGAAGAGTTCTTTGAATGACGGCGGCATTACAAATGAGTGTAAGTGGTTAGTTGCATGATCGAGTGCTTTCTATCAACAGCAAAGATACCTGTTTGAGCAGCTCTTCACTTGCAGCATTCAACGCTTCCATCTCTGCGTCGGTGACGGTGTTCTTACCATAGTGCTTGTCGATCAGTTCGTTGCTCAATGCATGGACCCTGTTATGAAACTCTTCCAGCGTCTTGAAACTGCCCATCTGACCATAACGCTTACGACCATGGTCATAATACCAGCGGCCAAAACGGCAGTGGGTGGGTTTCAGGGCAGGAGGCTTGAAACTGGAGTCTCCCAGCAGGGCCTGCTCAATCTGATTCATCCATTTGCAGTGCTCAGCTTCGATCGACAAAAGGGTGACATAGTCATGCTGAACTTCATGGGCCTCTTTCGATTGCCAGAGTACCGGCGGTCTGTAGTTTCGGAGCCAGTCAGGAATGGCCTCAGCGAACATCGGCTTGGCGATATGGTAACCCTGCGCACATTCACAACCGAGACGCAATAACTGTAAGCCGTGGGCCTCTGACTCCACGCCTTCGGCAATCACATCACGATCGAAGGCCCGCGCCAGGCTGATGACACCCTCGACAATACTCAGGTCGCCATCATCCTCGAGCATGTTGCGCACGAAACTCTGATCGATCTTGAGAATGCGCGCAGGCAGACGGCACAGGTAGGTCAGGGATGAGAAGCCGGTGCCGAAGTCGTCCAGCGCCGTTGCGATGCCCATACTCTTCAGCTCGCTGATTACCTTGGTCACCCGGTCGATATCATTCAGCGCCTCAGTCTCAATCAGCTCGAATTCAAGGTTGTCACGGTTCAGGTTGGGATGTGAGTCGATCACCTCCTTAACCATGGAAACGAAACCTGCCTCTTCCAATGAGCGGACGGAGATGTTGATACTGATGATCAGGTTGATCTGTTGTTTTTGCCAGGTTGAAAGCTGGGCGACCGCCTGATTCAAAACCCAGCGATCCAGCTTCAGAATCAGTTGGTGATCCTTGATCTCCGACAGGAAATCATCGTGCGCCAGTAATCCTTTCTCCGGGTGCTGCCATCTGACCAGCGCCTCGACACCATAAACGTTGCCCTGACGCATATTGATTTTTGGTTGGTATTGAAGGCGGAGTTCACCCGATTTAATAGCCTGCTCCAGACGGTCTCTTTCATCACTCCACTCCTGCAGCATCAGATTTTCAGCAATGTCGAAGAGTGAGAAATTATTCCGCCCGTTGATTTTTGTCAGATACATCGCATGGGCGGCGTGGCGCAGCAAGGTGTCGGCGTCACTGTTGTCATTGGGGTAGATGGTTGCGCCGATACTGGCGGACAAAGGAATGGTTTTGTTGTGTATGACATAGGGCCGCCTGAGCAGTTTGATTATGCGGCTCAGCGCCTCACGGCATTCATTGTCGCTATTTAATCCACCCAACAGCAGGGTATATTCATCCCCACCCCAGCGCGCAATCGTGTCGCCTTCACGCACACTTTTTGACAGCCGGCCGGCTACCGCCACCAGCAGCGCATCACCCGCTTCTTCGCCCAGCCGACGATTGACTGATTTGAAGTCATCCAGATCGAGGTGACAGATGGCAACCAGCTTATCATCACGCAGTGCCGCCCCCATCGCCATGCTCAGGTGATCGAGGAACAGGCGTTGATTCGGCAGGTTGGTGAGTGGATCGTAGTAAGCCAGTACATTGAGCTCTTCCTGGGTCTGATGCAGCGCCTGTTCAACCCGTTTCTGCTCGCTGATATCGACGAATGTGTTGATCAGCACCGGTTGGCCGTGGAGCGACATGCTCACGAAATTCACTAACAGGGTGATAAGCCTGCCGTCCTTTGTTCTGTGCATGGATTCAAAGGATTCATGGCCTTCCTCCCTGACCCTTTGCAGGTGAAGCCTGACCTCATCACTCGATGCATCGAGTGCAACGTCCAGGGGACTGAGTTGCTCAAACTCCTCGCGGGAATAGCCCAGCATAGTGTGCGCCCGGCTGTTGAATGAGAGCGGGGTGAAATTGTTGGCATCGAGTATTACCACGCCAATGGGAACATTTTCAAAAATCGCGCGAAACTTCTCCTCACTGGCCCGCAGATCAAACTCCATCTCTTTGCGTTCGGTAATATCTTCGCCGGAACTGAGCGTGCCGATGACGCTGCCCTTGTTATCCCTGAGCAGGGTAATGTTGCAGGAGACCCAGCGTAACGAACCGTCCTTGCACTGGACTCTTACGTCATTCACCAAACCGGATTCCTCCGGTTTGCCCTGCATCAGGCGGGTGAACACCTGATCAACACCCTCCCTGTCGGATTCAGGAAGAAAATGTTTACACCAGTTTTTCCCTAAAATTTCTGATTCTTGATACCCCAGAAGCTCACAGCCTCTTTGATTGATAAGGGTCACTTCCGCCTTATCGTTGAGCGCTACAATCATTACTCCGGCAATCTGCAGATATTGATTGGCAAGCTTCTGAGAGAATCGGTATTGGGCCTCGCTGTGCCAGTGGGCAAATGCCCGGGAGAGCGTCTGGGCGATAACTTTCAGCAGCAATACCTCATCATCGGACCAACGCTTGTTCGGGTCGAGAGAATCGAAGCCGATAAAACCCTGCCACTGATTATTCCAATGGAGAGGTACATTGATGATGGATGCAATCTTCCCCTCCTCAAAAATCTCCCTCAGGATCGGTATGTCTGACGGGATATCTTCGCGCCTCAGCTCAAGGACTGCGCCTTGTTTGAATCCATCAATGTAGGGTTTAAAATCACTGATCAGGCAGTGCTCCAATGATGCTATCTGAGGTGCTATGCCATTTCCGCACCATTCGTGACTGCAGCGAAAGCTCAGTTCATCGTCATTTGTCTGGAATAGATAGCATCGGTCCGCCCGGGCAAACTCGCCAAGCTTTTTGAGGCTGCTATCAATGATCCTTTCGAAACTGGCGGGTTGCAGATCGATCAGGGAAGTCGAAAGTTCAGAGATCAGCCGTTCGAACTCGAGCCGGCGCTTGAGTTGTTCTCTTGATTCGTTGAGATCATCGGAGAGACGCTTCCGGTCGGTGATATCCCGGCAGGAGCAGATAATGTATTCATCGACTCCATCGGAATAGAGTCTTGCATTGAGTTCGACCGGGATCAGGCCGCCATCTTTTTTTCGTTGTGCGGTCTCAAACAGCAACTGATCCTGAACACGGTAGCTTTCAACCAGTTCAAGCCACTCTTTCTCACTGGTGATATGCGTGGATATATCCAGTGCGTGGAGCTGAAAAAATTCATCCCGAGTGTAGCCCAGATGACGATAAGCCTTTTCGTTTGCATCGAGAAAATGCCCGCTGGCGGGGTCGATGATGTACAAACTGTCGCTGCTCTGATCGACCAGGCGACGAAAAAGCGCCAGTTCATCGGTCTGCTGCTGTAGTTTTTGCGTCTCTTCCTGCTGTTTGGCCTGCTTCTTCCTGCGCCACAACTTCAGGCCCTGACTGATGGTGTTGTAACTGGCGCCACCTAATTCCTCTCTCAGCAGTTCATAAGTTGGCGTCTGTCCGTTACAAGATAGTCGTTCCGCTGCTTCCATGGCCCGTTGAATGGCAGGCGTGGGATGTCTCATTTGTTAACCGTTTTGAATGCGAAAATTTAATGCATAGTAGTCTACTATCAATTACCCAGGAATGATCTAGGTCATTAGATAAACTATTGTAAATTATAGAAATATAATTCCTATTAAAACGATAATTCCCACACAAAACTAACTCAGAACATGAGAAATGATGGATGCATCCCGGCGGGTGCGGGGAACACTCCATTGGTTTGGCTTTAGCCTTGTGTACAGCCGGTTCATCCCCGCGGGTGCGGGGAACACTCTATGAATAGGTCTGATTTATGGCTATGAAACGGTTCATCCCCGCGGGTGCGGGGAACACAGCAGACAAACCCAAACCAGTGGAGGATAAATCGGTTCATCCCCGCGGGTGCGGGGAACACTATAGCTTCATTCAGATCAGGTAAGAAAGCCCCGGTTCATCCCCGCGGGTGCGGGGAACACGCTTTCAGGGATGCCCCGTATCGATCGATATACGGTTCATCCCCGCGGGTGCGGGGAACACCACTAATGCTCAAGATCCCGGTATCTTACAGGCGGTTCATCCCCGCGGGTGCGGGGAACACCAGCCTGAGATTGTTCCGTCTGGAGGAAGGATCGGTTCATCCCCGCGGGTGCGGGGAACACCCAGCTCAAGAAAGAATACGCCGCCCTGATAGCGGTTCATCCCCGCGGGTGCGGGGAACACCCGATTCCTGTTGCTGTTGCGTCTACAGAAGCCGGTTCATCCCCGCGGGTGCGGGGAACACCGACCGTTAATTTGCGCTCCACGCTTGTCTATCGGTTCATCCCCGCGGGTGCGGGGAACACGCATGTGTTACAGGAGGCACAATCACATCAGCGGTTCATCCCCGCGGGTGCGGGGAACACCGCAGGAATGCATTAAACAGCGGTTATATGACCGGTTCATCCCCGCGGGTGCGGGGAACACCCATGCAGGGAGATATTTTTCCTCTAACTGACCGGTTCATCCCCGCGGGTGCGGGGAACACATTAAACCTGTTCAGGATGTTATGGCAAATGACGGTTCATCCCCGCGGGTGCGGGGAACACTGGCGTCTTTAAAGACTAAAGGTAAGAGTCGACGGTTCATCCCCGCGGGTGCGGGGAACACTCGCTAATCGTTACGCGCTTCGGAGGCCTGGCCGGTTCATCCCCGCGGGTGCGGGGAACACTCATACCGTGAAGACGCAATCGGGGAATGCATCGGTTCATCCCCGCGGGTGCGGGGAACACTGATGAATTCTCATTAGCTTTCACTTGAGGGCAGGTTCATCCCCGCGGGTGCGGGGAACACAGCTTCCCTATCGCTATGCCGTCATACCAGTTCGGTTCATCCCCGCGGGTGCGGGGAACACCTTCTGAAAGGTCTGGTGTATCACAAGATTCCCGGTTCATCCCCGCGGGTGCGGGGAACACGAAACAGGATTCCATCCGGTTAATGTGCACGCCGGTTCATCCCCGCGGGTGCGGGGAACACGAAACAGGATTCCATCCGGTTAATGTCCACGCCGGTTCATCCCCGCGGGTGCGGGGAACACGCTCAATCCGTCACCTCCATCACCAAGACAGGCGGTTCATCCCCGCGGGTGCGGGGAACACTGACGGCGATCACCTACACAGCCACAAGAAATCGGTTCATCCCCGCGGGTGCGGGGAACACTTTCTGATCAGCTTCCTTTTTTGCTCGCTCTGCGGTTCATCCCCGCGGGTGCGGGGAACACCTGACAGGAGCCTCATAGCTAGTTATTTCAGTGCGGTTCATCCCCGCGGGTGCGGGGAACACTTATTTTTTCCCGCGAACAGGACGGGGCGATTCGGTTCATCCCCGCGGGTGCGGGGAACACAAAAAGCAGACCGCGCAAGGGTCAGGAAAATTCGGTTCATCCCCGCGGGTGCGGGGAACACGCGGCTGTATGAAACTTTATACGCACAGCTATCGGTTCATCCCCGCGGGTGCGGGGAACACCTCTAACAGGCGACGGTCCATGAGTCGATATGCGGTTCATCCCCGCGGGTGCGGGGAACACATAAACGAGGGAGCAATTCTCGGGCGGGTAGACGGTTCATCCCCGCGGGTGCGGGGAACACGGAGGCCTGCTCTTTTGCGTCGCTGAGAAATTCGGTTCATCCCCGCGGGTGCGGGGAACACTCTGATCGCATGCATTGACAGCATCTAAAAGCCGGTTCATCCCCGCGGGTGCGGGGAACACAACGTGCTCAGGGCCATGTGGATGAATATCAATCCGGTTCATCCCCGCGGGTGCGGGGAACACTCTATACTGTAATTAACTGCCAGTACGAAATTGTACGGTTCATCCCCGCGGGTGCGGGGAACACCATCAGCATCAACGTCTGCGTTCACCTACATGTTTCGGTTCATCCCCGCGGGTGCGGGGAACACGTAATCTGTGATGCGCAATCCGTGACACAGCATCGGTTCATCCCCGCGGGTGCGGGGAACACGGCCGAGGTCGGCTGGATTCTACAGTGCTAACGTCGGTTCATCCCCGCGGGTGCGGGGAACACAGCCATGGCGAAGTCGTGTAATATGACCGGTCAACCGGTTCATCCCCGCGGGTGCGGGGAACACACTATTAACGAGTGTTTACTGTCAGCTTGATCATCGGTTCATCCCCGCGGGTGCGGGGAACACGTACGATATGAGCTGCGGCATCCTATGTTCATACCGGTTCATCCCCGCGGGTGCGGGGAACACGCTAGATTGCAATACCAGCAATGACAGAATATGCGGTTCATCCCCGCGGGTGCGGGGAACACTCTACTGTTCATCGTGACTGCTTCAGTAGATCTACGGTTCATCCCCGCGGGTGCGGGGAACACACATGCACGGTAGATGACCATGCATCAGCTCAGCGGTTCATCCCCGCGGGTGCGGGGAACACTCTGTACGTGCAATCAGGAATTGACATGCTGATCGGTTCATCCCCGCGGGTGCGGGGAACACGTTGCAGCCGAATCGCCGGCTGAAACTCGCTACGGTTCATCCCCGCGGGTGCGGGGAACACTGTGGCCTAGCATCAATGACCTGGTCACTAGTACCGGTTCATCCCCGCGGGTGCGGGGAACACTCTAATCATATCTATTTGATAGTTAAGATGGAATTCAAAGTTGAGTTTTCTACCAACTTTTTTGAACCTTTTTCCAAATTGTTAAAGAGCATCTTCTTTGTTGTTTTGAGGCAGAAAGGAGACCAGGCGAATACCGTCAAAATCGACCGGGATTCTCCGATTGGCCCCTAATGTTTTGAAGTCGTAACCGGATTCGGTATTGGTGTTCCAGGCCATGATGGCGTTGCCGTCTTCCAGGCCCTCTTCGGTCTGTTCCCAGATGAAATCACGCAGGCGGGCTGACGGATTGCCGACATAGACCCCGGCGCGGACTTCAACCAGCCAAACAGCCAGACGGCCCCTTAACCGAGGCGGGATGTTTTCAGTGACGATGACCAGCATCACCAAGGCCTTTCTCTACGGGTATTGCGATAGGCTGTGCATCATCCGGGGGTTTGGGGGGCTCCAGTTCACCGGCGGCCAGGATCTCTTCGATGGTGGGGATGATCTTGCCGAGGATTTTCTGTTGCCTGAACAGATCCCGGCAGGCGAGGCGTACGCGCCTTTCGGGTTGTGAAGGTGCCTGGGAAGCGATTTGGAATGCCACTGGGACAACCGAGTCGAATTTGAACAGGTCGGCTATGTCGTAGACAAATGAGAGCGGTTTACCGGTATGAATGAATCCCACGGCCGGGGCATAACCGGCGGCCAGCACCGCCGCTTCGCAGATGCCGTACAGACAAGCGGTGGCGGCGCTGAGGCAGAGGTTGGGCAGATCGCTGGTATCCCAATCGCTGGGGTCGTAGTTACGGCCTTTCCATGTCACGCCATGGCGTTGCGCCAGCATCTGGTAGGTCTTGCGGACCCTGGCGCCTTCGATGCCGCGGAGCTGGTCGACACTGCGTTTCTCCGGCGGCTTTTCTCCAAAGCGGAATTCATACATCTTGCGCACGACCTTGAGTCGAGCGGCTTCATCCAGGGCCAGCTTGGCCTGGTAGAGTAGCCGGTCTGATCTTGCGCCACCGGGCTGGCCGGAAGCGTAGAGCCTGACACCGGCCTCACCGACCCACACCAGCAGGGTGCCGACGCGGGCGGCCAGTGCGGCAGCACGATGCGAGACGCGGGTGCCGGGTTCGAGCATCAGGCAGGCGACGCTGCCGACCGGGATGTGGGTGCGTACGCCGGTTTTGTCGATGACGACGAAGGCGCCGTCGAGCACATCGATTTCACCTTTCTCGATAAACAGCATGGAGATCCTTTCCTTCATGGCGATGGGTTTGAGTGGCGGGAGCATCGGGTGGTTTATAACCTTTCGTTGATTGATTCCAGCAACCGTCTGCCATGGATGATTGCAACAATCAGGATGCCGTCAGCTTGTACCTGATGGACAAGACGGTAACTGTAGACGAGTCGTTCCCGTATTTGCTCGTGCCCGATTTCTGGAACGATCCTACCCTTGAGGGGTTGGTCAGGGATTTTTCGGGTGGTTTCAAGAATTCTTGAAACTACAGAGCGCGCATAGAATTCGGAATCCCTCGCGATATATTGAGCGATGGAGTCAAGGTCTTCCTCGGCTTCAGGTGACCATCTGACTAAGCGGTCCATTGCTTGTATTTTTTCTCCAGTTCTTCCTGTGTCTTAGTACCTTCCTGGTCTGCTCGATCCATACTTTTGCGTATTTTTTCGGCGACATAGAGATGGTACTGCACGTCTTCCAGCGTGCAATTATCGGGTAGTTCTTCAAGGATTGATTTTACTTCGTCTTTGATGTTCATGGTATTCACTGATTGCATGTTTGAACGATGGCTGGTTTTCCTTCAGTCCTACTCCAGCAGGCTGTGTTGTTTACTGCGACCTGCGCGCTTGTCAAAAGTATATGTTGTACTGCAGCCATGGGTGCTATTGATTAGACCGATCAGGTAATCAGGGAAATCGGCGGGGCCGGCTGCGAAATTACCCAATGCAGACCGGGCCAGTTCCACATTCTCAACCATGAGTTCGGCACTGGAGAGGAGTTTCGTCAGCACGACTACGACGGTATTTTTCGGATAACCGTAACCTCGGGAAAGTACCCAAACCAATTCAATCAGCACCAGCAGCGCTATAAAGCCCGGTTTCTCGCGAGTGCAATTCGTTTCGATCAGGCGGGTTGCCAGCTTAGTCTGGGTTTCATCGTCGCGCACGATATAGCGGACGAGAATATTCGTGTCCAAGCCAATCATGAGCCTGCGGCGCCCTTGGCGATAGCCTCATCCATCTCTTCGAGGCTGAGCGTTTTGTCAGGTGGCGGTACCAGTCCCTTCAGTTCGGTGACGGAGGAGACGGCAGGGATAATTCGAATCGATCCATCCGACTCGATCATGAATTCGAGCCTGTCGCCGGTATGCAGGTGCAGGGTATCCCGCACCGCTTTGGGAATGGTGACCTGTCCTTTACTGGTGAGCGTGGCTTGCATGATATCTTACCGTTATGCTTAATTCCTTACTTTGGAGTAAGGGTAGTCTGATGAATGGGGTTTCACAAGCGCCGGATGAGTAACAACCCGCAGCCGAAGGCCTTGGCGGGGCCGATGCCTCGATAGAGTGTATTGATGAAAACTTCAGGGTCGGATACGGTGAGTGTTCCAGTGAGATCCAAGGTACTGTATCGAATGGGTTTGGTTGGTCCCTTTTTGTGTGTCTGATGCTGGATGTAGCCCTCTGTATTCAAGGTTTCCAATTTACCACCACAGCGTTCCAATCGGGGAGAAAGCCAGGTTTCCCCCGCTTGCTGGAAGAGTTCATAGGACGAGTTACGTGCATTGCCGGGGGCTTCCTGCCAGCCGCTCTGTTTCTTCAGGTCCATGACCAGATCATGGCGTTTGGATTTTCCGGATGCGTCTTTACGGGTAATCACTGGATTGGCGCGCAAACTGAAGGCAAGCTTTTGCCCCGTGCGTAATGTTGGTTGATAAGGCTGCCGGTCGATTTGCCAGATGTCGTCATCTGCTGCCGGAATACGTTGGGATACCAGGTAAAACTGTGGCCAGCCATTGAGGTCATCGCGGCGAAACAGGAAGTCCCGCTTGGTATCTGGCGCATTGCCAAACAGCCGCCAGAGCAGCTGATGCTCCCGGTAGCTGTCCTGTGTACAGAGCTGACGGGCCAATGCGCCTGTGTTGGCATCTGAGCGTAAGCGGATGCGGCTGAAGTACATACTCAATCCTCCCTGGTTTGCGCGGCATAGTGTTCACTGCGGGTATCGAACTGCCAGCGTTGGCGGTTGCGCAGCCGGTCCCTGCGTGGATAGATCATCTGCGCTTTCATGCCTGGTGTGGTTTCTTCCTCTTCCCAGTAAAAACGCAGGTGATCAGGCGCCGGCAACCCTTGGCCATAGTGGTGCAGATTCGTAGTCAATTGATTCAGCTTTTCGGTAACCGGCAGGTAAGTTTCGAAAGCTGACTTGAGATCATTGGCTTGTACTATCCTGGGCGACAGAGGCAGCGCTAGTGGACAGGACTTGCGGCCAAGATAGAGCGGCAAGGCGGGGCGTTGCAGTGCATCGGCCATCTGCTGCAACCGGAGCGGAGGATCGTCTGTTGCAGCCAGCGCAATAGTAGCTGCCGCATCGGTGCGGTAGTCCCGTTGGGAGAGGATGGTGTGCAGCTTACTGGCATTCAGTTCGTCACGTCGGGTGTAGTGGCAAATCTTGCGTTGTTCCGGCGGCACCTGGGTGGTGTGGTAGTCACGCAGCACTTCGCCGGGCACATCGAGGCGGACTGCAACAAGACAGGATTTTTCCAGCTCATGAAGCCGTGTTTCCTCATCACGCCGAATGCCAAGAGCGGCCGCCACCAGCCCGAGCACTGCAGAGCGGGTGGGGTGGCTGTGACTGGGCCGGAACTCGCCCACAGCCGTATCGCCCCAGGCGGCCATCGGTCCGTAGAGATGAAACAGGAGGTAGTCTTTCATCGCCTTATGCCCCGGTGGCGCAATCGATGATGTTCTGCAGACTGCCTTCACCAGTGAGGGCGTTGAGAGTGGCGATACGCTCCGCACCATCACCATAGACCGCATCCATCTTCTGCCGGGTTTGTTCCAGCGCCTCGATAGAATGATTTAACAGATCAGAACCACCGATTGGTTTCAGGAAGGAAACAGAAAGGGAACGGGGCTGCTGGTCACCCGATTCGCACAAGATATAGGAGGCGCGGGCGCGGGAGGCGAAGCTGTTCTGCTTTCCGTTGGGCGCGATGGTGGCGGCGGAGCGGATCAGTGCGCCCAGGGTGTTGCTTGCCAATGCTGCATCACCGGAGAGGTTCTCCGTCAGCAGTTCTTTGTCGATGCAAAGATAGAGGTAGAAGAGTCCGGCGGCGAATTCAGTCTCGCCCATGTGGCCAGCGCCCATGTCTTCTTCGCCATTGTTCAGGTCGTCTACCGCGGTAAAGAAGTCGTCCTCCACGGTGACCTTGTGGACGCTGATCGCATGAGCAACCTGAGCGGCAGCCTCCGTGTTGTAGGCTGGACTCGAAGCTAGCATCCTGCCGAACAGGGCGATGTCAGCCGCAGTGTGTTTTTTGCGCAGCAGGGCGAGCTGCTCTTCAGTTGGGGCCTCACCACTGGTGGCGATCTCGTTGATCAGTGCATCGATGGCCTGCTCCTCTTCTGGGCTGAAGTGAGCAAGTTGTTCGATTTCCAATTCAGTGAGCAGCTTTTCGGGATCGGCGTTGTCCTTTTCTTTCTTGGAAAGCGTTTTGAGTTTGCCGAAGACACCGGCTATCGCCTTGGACCATTCTGTGGCCTTTTTCTCTGTTACGTTTTTCTCCAATAGGGATTGGTAGACCTTCCTACCCATCTCCTTGGTGCGGGTGCCGACATGTCCGGCCAGGGCCAGCTCAAAGGTTTCGGATGTACGCCAAGCCCTTTTCAGACTCTGCGACGAGATACGAAGCCGATTGGCCCCTCCCATCATCGCGGTCTTGGGACGTCCGAGGTCGTCCCGGTTGAGGTTGGCGGGCGGATAGGAGGTCAGAAGGTGCAGTTGAATGAATTTGCTCATGGTTTCTTCCTTGTGTGGTCAATCTCAGGCTGATTTGGATTCAGGGGTGTTGGGAAAGTAATCGAAGGCCCAGCGCTTACGTACAGGGTCTCCCCAATAGAAAACGGAAGACATCAGGTCGGGTAGATTGGCGGTGTGATCCAGCATTTGCAGCACACGTATCATGGCCCCGTAGAGGTCTTCCCGGTCCCGTTGCAGCAGGCGACGAAAACGCAGTTCACTGACTTCTGGTGGATTGCCTGCCATCTGGTAAGCAAGATTTTGTCCAGTGGTTAGTCGGACGTGGCTCAATAGCCCCACCACAGCCGCCAGACGCAACTGCCAGTTCCATTCTTCTCTCAACAATGGTTCGAGCTGACGGCAGAGACGTGGGAACGCCGGATGAAACATGACCTTTTCCGGCGAGTCACAGCGGCGCAGTTCGGCCCTGGTCCCTTTGTCATTTTCCAGGCCTTGCCACCAGCGTGTGAGTATCCCGGTGGCAGGGGCATCCTTTTTGAAAAGATCTTTCATGCAGCTTTCTCCTTGTCGTCGCTGATGGCGAGCGCCTGTTTCAGTTTTTTGCCATGCAGCCAGTTGTTGAGCTTGCGGTGCGCCTGTGCGATGCGGCGGGGATTGACCGTTGCGAAGTCACCGCGAGCGGTCCAGTAGTCGAAGAGATGCAAGGCAGCACGAGATAGTGTGCGATGCCAGTTTTGCCGTACCTTCGTACCATCTTCGCCAGCTTCCAATTGATCCTTGAGCCTTTTCAGACTGGTATAGAAATCGGACTCGGTATGGCTGAAAAATGCCTCCACCAGAAAGGCGGTATCACCCTTGGCATCGCCGGGTCGTTTGAACCAGGCCTCCTTGATGCAGCTGCGGGTCATACCGGCGGCATCGGTAGCAGTTTGAATCAGTGTTTCCGTGCGGGCAGTAAACCTCTCAAGGATATCGGGTTTCAGGGTGTAGAGAGGGAAGGTGGAGTCGTACCAGCAACGGGCCTTCATGTTGTCCATGTCATAACCGAAGGCATGGAGTCTTAATTGTTCACCCTCAAGCAATTTCTTCCCATCTGTCATTCCCCTTATTACCCTGGCCGGTTCACAGGTTGGCAGGATACTGATAAGACCGAGCCAGTGGCGGTAATTAAGCCCGCCGGGTTGGGCGTGCTGCGGAAGGGCTTCGGCATCCTTGTTGATCAGATAGGGGCTGAGAGGGTGTTTCCAGGCGCCTTCATAGTTCACGCCATAGTTCTGGGTGACATATTGGCTGACTCGTTTGTCGGAAGGGTTGCCACAGAGATCGCAGTTGCCTTCGGTAGTCTGTTCCCAATCCAGGCGGATGCGCCGAGGCATGCCCCAGTACATCTGCAGGGGGTGGGTGTCCAAAGGCGTGGTGGCCGATCCTGTTTTTGCTTCACTGGTTCGAGTGGCTGCCAGCCATGGGAAAATATCCTTCAGTTCATTCTGTTGGTTGGAACCGCCGAGATTGGAGATGACTCCCTTCTCCACGACATTGAGCCAGCAGGCCCTCCAAAGGTTATCCTTCAAGTCACTGCCTGCTGGGTCGAGAGCGACCAAGGTAGACAGTGGTCCGCCGCCACGGAGGGAAGTGCGGTGCCCAGCACCACCGCTGGGTGCATTGGTCTGCAGACAAAACAGTGCTGTCGTGGCACAGTGCGGGCAGAGTGCCTCGATGCCGCCGCGTTTAATAAAGTGATCGGTGTTCTGTTTCAGGGCTTGTGCGCCGGGTGCTTCGATAAATAAATTGGAGATGGGTTTTACGTCGCCTTTCAACTCATGCAGGTCCTGCATGAAGCTTGGGCCGTTTCCATTCAGCTCAAAGGCATGCGCAAAAGGCTGGAGTTTCTCGTTAAGCATTTCAGGCGGAGGTGGTTCCTCCAACCAGTCCGCCCATTGATCGCCATCTTCCGGTGGGCAGGCTGTCTGCAGCAGACCGATGAGGAATTGCAGCAGTGCTCCATTGAAGTCGGGGCGGGGGGCGGCGAGTTCAAGGACGGGGTCGTCAGACTCGGTGAGCTGCCAGGGGGCGATAGAGCATTCTCCGCTTTCCCTGCGTACTGGAATCCATGGCGATTCAATTAGATTCATTGATGCTGTCCCTCTTGTGGGTTGTATTCCTTTGAACTCATGAGGCCTTGCTCAGAGTGATAGTAGAATGTATCGGGATTCCCGTTCTGATCTTTAATCCTACCCTGCCAGATACCCGATGGATGTCTGACCAGGGGCAACAAGACTCCCCATTTCCCTTTCGCGGGCAATTGTTCCTTGCATGCTTCAATGACTTCATTCGAAATTTCGTTATCGGGTGCTGCTTCGGAAATCAAGGCGCTACGCATGGCAACACTGCTCTGCTGCCAGGCGAAGTGTGAAAGGTCATGGAAGGGTCTGAGTTCGCCATGCTCCCAACACGCCAGCCATACGGTGGTGGTCTCTTCGCCCAGGCGGGTCGGGGTTTTGGTGTCGTCCCACCAGTTGGGGGCATCCAATGTCGAGTAACCGGTTTCCAGGTTGAGCTGGTTGAGGAACGCGATGCTGGCTTTGGCTATGTTTTCTGCTTGGGCCTCTGAGCTTGCTTGCCAGAGGCCATCAGGGATTTCATTGTCATCTCCATAAACGCCTTCGATCAGGGTTCTGGCATCTTCCGGCATCCTGAACCCTCCGTTTTCACGCAGCAGCTTCATGGTCAGCCAGAGTTTGCCATGATCGGCATAAACGGTCTGGACCCTGGGAAAAGGCTCTTTGAACCATCCGGCTGTAGGTTCATCGCACCAGGTGGGGGCGTGGATGGTGAGTGTGGTTTCCGGTCTTTGGTCCTTGTCGTTAAGCCGATTCCCTCCGGCATCACGCCGATGGCGATGCAGACGACCGGCGCGCTGGATGATGAGATCGATGGGGGCCAGATCGGTGATGAGATGATCGAAGTCGAGATCCAATGACTGTTCCACTACCTGGGTGGCAATGAGGACTTGCCCTGCGCGGTCTTCGTGATTGCTGGTGTTGCCAAAGCGATTCAGCACCCGCTGTTCGATAGCGAGACGATCGGCCAGCGTGAAACGGGCATGGAACAGGTCAATGTTCCATTCCGGATGTTGACCCTTCAATTGGTTGTAAGCCTCGCGGGCGTCCGCCACGGTGTTGCGTATCCAGCAGGCGCACTGGCCGGCGGCAACGCTGTCGGCAAGCTTTTGTTCTACTGCTTGCCAACCGTCTACAAAATCTACCCGGACATGGCGGCGGACAGTGGGACGGGTTTCCAGCGGGTATTCTCCTGCGGCATCACTCGTGTAGTGGGTCAGCAGAGGATAGGCATTGGATTGGAGTGTCTGTTGAGGTTGTTTCTGGCCGTGTGTAAAGGCATCGAGCAACTGTTGGCGTTGGGATTGCGGGAGGGTGGCTGAGAGCAGGATAGCGCTCCCGCCTGCCATGGCATGGGCGCGTAACAGGTTGCACAGCAGCGGCTGCATGTAGGCGTCACAGGCGTGAACCTCGTCCACCAGCAGGACCTTGTGCATGAGTCCAAGCAGGCGTAGGGATTGGTGTCTGCTGGGCAGGATGCCGAGCAGTGCCTGATCGATGGTGCCGACACCCATTTCCGCCAGCAGCGCCTTTTTCCGGCTGTCCGCCAGCCATTGACTGCAATGGGCGGACGCGGGCGGGGAATCACTGCGGTCATATTCAGATTCAGGATGATTGATTTCAGGTAGCAGCGATTGACGGAATTGGTCTGACAGGATTCGTGCGCTGTGGGCAAGCACCAGCGATGGGCTGGTCTTGCCGTTATAAAGTTGGCGGTAGACATCACCCAGGCGTGCATACATGGCGTTCGCGGTTGCCATGGTAGGCAGACCGAAATAGATGCCGTTGGCCAGATTTCCCTGCATCAATCGGTGGGCCAGCAAGATGGCCGCCTCGGTTTTCCCTGCACCGGTCACGTCTTCGAGTATGAACAGTTGTGGACCGTCACCCAGCCTGATGTCTGTGGCGAGTTGTTGCAGTGGTGTTGGTTTGATGTCAGTGGCAGTGGGGATTAGTTGTTCCAGGGTGAGATGGGAACCTGGCTTGGCAGGTAACAACTCTGTGTCGTCCACAGCTTTACGCGCCAGATCAAGCGCGAGTTTCCAGTACTCCGCCAGGTTCATGGCTTTTGTCTGGTACGGGAAGTAGTCCGCATTAGAACCCAACCAGTCGCAAAGCACGGCGAACCCCGCCAGCCACCAGGATGATTCTTTTGCCTTGTCTTTTTGAATGTTGGGTATTGGGGGCTTGCCTACCAGCAATATCTCAATTAGGTCTTCGGCAAATGCCAGTGCGGCAGCCTGATCGGGATTTTCGAAATGATCATCGAGCAGAAATCCAGCGTTCTTGCGTTGTGGAGGCTGGCCATGATGACCGGTAACGGCCAAAGCCAGGTAGTCTGCCGCCTGCAATCCTGCGCGTTGTCTGCCTTTTGTCAGCAGCCCTTTTTCCTGTAGATGTGGTTTTAGTCCGCTTTTCCAAATCTCATAACCCAGGCAGTCGTGCCTTTCAGTGTATTGTTTGTGGGTTTTCCTTTGCTGGAGTGTTTTTAATAGATCTGGCCGAAGCTGCTGAAAGCTGACAGAAAATTTACCTATGTCATGCAATGCAAGTAAAAAAACCGTCCAGTGAAAAAATTCCTTTTCATCCAATCCGGTTAGTCTGCTAAGACCCTGACGGAATGGTTGGTGAGATTGCAGGAGTACTGTACCGACCGCAGCAACATCAAGGCAGTGGTATGGTAATAGGTGATAAGGTTCACCGGGTTGATCTTCCCTGCGGGCCTTTCCCCAGTAACGGAAATAGGGCTTGTCTGACATGCTGCGAAATCCTTCTCTAACTGCTTGGTGGTCCTTTATAGCATCCCCAGGGGCTCATTTCGTGAGCCTCTGATTCATTTTAAGAATTTAGTTCCTTCCGGCTGCAGTGTGATTCACAGCATGTCCTCTGCCATAAAGTATGTTTTCATCTCTCCAATAGTTCTGTTTCAGCTGAGGAGCAGGCGAGGACATAACCCTGTCGGGCATAGTCGAGTATCTTTTTATCCTCGGTGATGAATGTTATTCCATGATGTCTGGCGGTAGCTACCAGAATTTGATCGGCAGGATCTTTATGAAATTCTCCGGGTAGGCGATGGGCATCGAGGATAATAGGGAGTTCCAATTCGATGACCTTTAATCCTGGCAATGCAAGGGAGGCTTGCATCCATTCTCCAACAGGCATGTTCAGGTGAAGCCGTCCTGCTGCTTCAAATTGACTTATTTCCCATAAGGTGATTGCAGAGACACGTAGATTGCCCGCACGAATTGCGTTATCGATTGCTGCCAGACCCGGTTGCCACAGGCGAGGGTTGTGGCTGGCAAACCAGAGCCAGATGTGGGTATCGATGAGCAGTCCGTTATTCAATCATTATCCCCTTCTTCTTGCGCGCCTTTCTCTTCAGTTGCGCCGAGTCCTGCATAGAAGTGATCCTCTTCTCCTGTAATGGCCGCCCAGGTCTCTTCGATGGGAGATATGATGTCACCTGTGATGGAGATTGTGCCTGCCATGTAGCCAAAATATGACTGCTTTTCATCCGGCTCGATAGGCGTTACTTTTGCGACGGGTTTACCGCGTTTGGTGACAATGATGGGCTCGTGGGTTTTGGCGATTTCATCCATCAGTTTTAAACACTTGGCCTTGAATTCTGTGACGTTGATTTCCACGAATCTCTCTCAAACAGGTGGTTGAACAGATGAGTAAAGTACTAACTGGTTATGATGAGATGACCGGTTTGTGGGTGGGTATCTGCTAGCTGGTTTGGCCCCCATCCCGGCCTTCCCCCACAGGGGAAGGGGTAAACGGATTTAGATTCAGCGCAGCTTCTTCAAGCAACACTTTTTGTATTTCTTGCCGCTGCCGCAGGGGCAGGGGTCGTTGCGCCCGACCTTGGGGGTCTCGCGCACATAGGTGGTGGGCGGAGGCAGGTCATCGGGGTAGGGCAGGTCGTCGGAATCCTCGAAGAGTGGATCGTCAAACAGGAGGTCTTCATTCTCTGCCGACCAGCGAATCTGGCGGCTCAGGATGTTTTCCGGATCATAGAACGACAGGGGATCGCCAAAACGCTCCCATTCCGGTTTGTCTGTGTCTTGATGATAAGCATCATCCACATCACTCATTCGATAATGTGGGTATTCCTCATGCTGTTCTTGTTTGAGCGCCAGATCTTTCAGCGTCTGCCGATGGGTATCGCGGGGGAAGTCCAACAGAAAATGGCTGGCCGACAGTCTGAAGTCCCAATCTTCGGATTCATCCTCCACTATCCGGCCGATTCTTTGTAACATGGCGTCAAGTTCATCTGGACCGGTTGCCTGTGCAGCTTCCACCAGACAATCCAGGGCTGTGGCTCTGGGATACCAGCTAAAGCTGCGATTATCCACGATGCTTTGCAGGCCTTCGGCAGCCGTAGCACGCTTATTGCGAAACAGGGCAGGCCAGTGGTTCCCCAGCCAATCCCACAGGTCATCGTCTTCGTTACTGTTCATGCGTCGGATGAGATGAAGTAACCCTTGTGTGGCGTCTTCACCGTATGTAGACCCTAAGATCAGGGCCGCATGGATCAACCCCCACCAGTGGCCTGCAGGGACTTCGTCGCTCCAGTTGGTTGGTTCTTCCAGATGTCGTCTCAAACGCAGGGCCATCGGTTGTCCGCGCTGGATGGCTTCATCCACAACTTCTCTGGGCAGCAGGTCGTCATAGGTCAGGATGGTCTTGAGCAACTCATCGTCGGTTTGTTGCGCAAGCACAGCCCGGCTGAAGGTCGGCAGGTCTTCGATGTTGAAGGCGTCTCCTGTGGAGGCTTGTTCCAGCCAGTAATCATGGTAGAGCGCGATCAGTGCAGCGGACAACAGGGGCAGGGCTTCCGCCAGGTAGCCGTCGTATTGGTCTGGGGTGATGCCGAAAATGATCTCGGCCAGCTCGGGATTCTGCAGTGACTGGATATAGGCGTATTTTTTTCCCGCTTGGATGTTTTCATCATTCAACTGGCTCCATCCCTGTTCGTTCAGGGTGACCGCATGGTTGAAGCCTTGCATCCAGAGCGCCGGGTCTTGCGGGCTGTCGGAGTCGGTGCGTAGCATGACATCGAAGCTGGCATTGATCAGGTCTTCGGTGATCTCATGCAAGGCGTCCCACACCAGTTCTCCCAGTCCTATAGTGTTCTCGATCCTCTCGACGGCGGTGAACCCGTATACCGTCGAGAGTATAGGATCGTCCTGTGTGTCTTCCGGGCCAATCGCGAGACCGGTGAGAAAGCCGTGCATGGCTATAGGATGCAGGGCATTTGGGTAGCTTGCAGAGGTTTGCAGCAGGTCCTGAAAGGCTGAATCGTTGTCTGACATGGCTTACCTCCTGAAATAGCTCGGTGAGCAGCTTACGCCGAACCGGCCTGCTTGAAAATCGGTTCAAAAAGCATCCGGCAGCAGGTCGATCCGGACACGAACGCGCCGCCAGGGGTTGTCATCCTCCAGTAATCGCACGATCTGTGCCTCGAGTCTTTCGCCCCGGTCCATCATCTGCGCCAGGGTCTTGTTTTCCCGGCGCGGCACGTAGCCCAGGTGTTCGTTCTTGAACCAGACGGCAATCGCATGCGGATCATGCGGGTTGCTGATTTCACGGCGTAGCTGCAAGATTTCACCGACACGCAGGAAGGGCCAGATACCGGAGGCCCGATGGTGCTGATAGCCGGCAAGCGGCGACTCCTGCAGCAGGATGCGTCTTTTGGACTGGGCGGGAAGGGGATAGTTGTAGCAGTTTCCTCCCATCCCAAGGTTCAGGCTTCCCAGTAGTTTGTGGATGAAGGTCTGGCGTTGCATGGCGTCTTTCCCGTCTGAGGTAAGGATGCTCTGCAGTGTAACTCCGGCAGGGGCTCATTCCGTGAGCCTCTAAATTATATATTTTGTACATTCGCCGCCCCTGCGCATCTGACCCACAGGGCAGCTCCATTGCATCCTGCAATCGCTGCATTTGTGCGTCCCTGCACGGCAGATGTGGGTCGCTCCTGGGCTCCATGCCCCCGCGGCACTTGCACGTCTGACCTCCATGGAAGGAGGAAATGCAGAAGGATCGGAGGATCGATCCCTGCCCTGTGCGGCATGCGGCGGTCGCTCCTGGGCTTCCTGCCCCCGCGACACTTGCACATCCTTGTGCGGCGGAAATGCAGAAAATGCACGCCTACAAGGACGTAGGTGGTACGCCTATACGGATATAGGTGGTAGAACTGCGTCTGGAACGAGCAGTCGAGAGCAATGCAGGAGCAATTGCCGAGGAGCAATTTTCTGTCCGTACATCCTGTACATTCGCCGCTCCTGCGCATCTGACCCACAGGGATGTGGGAAATGCAGAAAGATTGTAGGAACAATCTCTGCCCTGCGCCCGCGGCATACCGTACATCCTGTACATTCGCCGCTCCTGCGCATCCCTGCGCCCGCGGCATACCGTACATCCTGTACATAAAAAAACCCGCGTGCAGTACAACGCGGGTTAAAGGGGGTGAGGTTAAGAAAAACTATTTACAGTTCATTGTCATGACAATGAGTACAGGTTACAGGCTCGCCTTTGGCAATGGATACTGTGCCATCCTCGTTAGAGAGGACGCGGTCGGTTGCCGCCCGTGACAGCACCGTACCTTCACCATTCACACCATGACAGGCGCGGCAGTCATCCGCATTATTTTCAGCCAGGTCTTCATGGCCGCCGTCGGAGAAGCTGGTGTCACCCACCGGATGCATGCCATGCGGGCCTTCCAGGGTGTTGCCCAGATCGCCTTCATGACAGGTGCTGCACTCGATGATGGTGCCGGTATGACCCTGTAACTGATCTGCGGTTACGTTGTCGTTGGCCAGGGGGTTCTTGTTCGGCCAGATACCATGGGTTGAACCGTGGCAGGCTTCACAGAAGATGCCTTCATGTCCGGTGCTGACCCGGTAGAGCATCGGGTTGCCGATACGTGGGTCATCCGGGCCTGTTACTGCAGGGTTGTTCGCCTCAATGACATTCTCGGCAAAACGCTTGTTGGTTGGAACGATAGGCGTCGCCTTGGGGTCATCGCTGCGGAATGCCTGGAACAGACGGATGTCATCGATGTTGGCATCTGTATCGTAGTTGTTGACCACGGTGCCGGCGGTGCCCGCAAGGTTGTCCATCGCATCACCTGTGTGGCAGGCGCCACAGCCGGGTTCGTTGGCCCAGGGTACACGGGGCTGGTCCGGATTGGTGTAGAAATCACCGCCCAGTTCGAAAGCGCCGGGATTATCGGTGCTGACATTGCGGGTGAAGTCGTCACCTACCTGTTCCATATCGCCATGGCAATCCTGGCAGAGCATGCCGCCATTGGACATGGCGCCACGCAGACAGTCGGTGCGCCGACCGGGGTGGCATTGGTAGCAGGTTGCTTCCAGGACGTCTCTGCGTTCTTGAAAGTTTTCAACTATGCCCAGCTCGTTTTTGACTGCCATCGGCATGTCCGGGAACAGCTTGTTGCCATCGGCGTCTGTGACGGTGCCGTGATGGCTGTGCATGACGTTGGACATACTCTTGTGACTGACCTGATCGCGGCCATTGTGCAGCGTGTTATTCGGGTCGTTCTCAGGACCGAGGGGACCGAGTTGCGCCAGATCCAGAGCCGGGGTGTAGTGGCAAGTCTGACATACCACGGGTTTCTCTGCCTCGAGGCTGGTGCCATGTTTTATATCATGCAGGCGCAACAGGTTGGTATCGGCCGCGTACTCTTTACTGACATCCAGTGGAACTGAATCCAATAGCGGATCGTCGAGTACGGTAGCTACATTATTCCCGAGTCTCGTGGTTGCGGCGCCATTGCCACCGTCAATTTCTGCATTGTGGCAGATACCACAGTTGGCCTCGCCTGATATCGGCACCACGGTGTCGACAGAAGCGAGAACTGTGCCGCCCTGGATGGCCTGCACCCGGTACAGCGGCCAGGGGTTCTCACGACCGTAATCGTCGTAGGCAGTCATCGGGATACCTGGGGCTTCATACCAGTTTACGCCTTCTTTGACATAACCAAACTTAAAGGCAGGGTTGATGAAGAAGGCCTGGTCCATCACATAGGCTTCGAAGCGTTCTGCCAGATTATCGGTATATGGGTTGTGGCGGCCGGGCATGGCTTGCTGGTCGGCGGTCAAGGCGCCGTCACCAAGATAGAATTGTTCGACATTCGGCGCCGGGAGGCCTAGATCCAGAATGTCTTCAACAGGGCCGTCAGGGTAGAACGCGGGTAATATGCCTGGCGGATAGAAGGGATCATACGCAGTACGGGCGATGTCCCAGAAGTTGGTCTTGAAAACACTTCCATCGGGCAGCATGCTTGAGGCGACAGGCCCGGAACCGGCGGAGTTGATGCCACTGAGGATTGGGTCCTGTGGATTGGAGGCAGCTGAATAATACACCTCGACACCGTCGGCTCGGGTCAGCACATTGGGTTCGAGCCCTCGCTGGATAACGGTTGCATGCAGTACGTTGAAGGGGGGCAGGATGCTGGAGACACGGGTATCCAGATCGCCGCAGTGCATACCCAGATCGTTGATTGCGAAGATCTGGTAATCGGCCTGACCAATCAGGGGTTGCTCTGCAACCGGACTGCCGGGCATCCCGTTCTGACTGGTGGAATTAATGGAAACGTTCGGTATTACAGGTGGGGTAGGTGTCGTTCCTCCACCGGTATCGCCGCCGCCAGTGTTACCACCGCCGCCAGTGTCGCCACCACCGCCAGTATTACCGCCACCGCCGTGTTACCACCACCGCCAGTGTCGCCACCACCTGTACCTGCGCTACCACCTGGCATCACAATCTGCCGGTGCATTGGCGACGTCCATTACGGCGGTCTGACCATCTGATTGGATGGCCTGTACGCTGCAGGGCACGCTTGAAGGGTTGCGGCTGGTCACTCTCCAGGTATCGCGTCGTCCCACATCATCCGAGCCAATTGACGCCAATGTCGCTGCATTCACCACATCGACTGATTCCCCGTTTTGACCGGTTCCGCTGACACGGAGTCTGGATTTGCTGCTGCTCCAACTGGCGGAGGAGATGGCGAAAGCATTGCTTTGCGCCGTTCCCGGATGCGGGTCTGCCAGCGATGCAGCCGGAAAATTCAATAACATGACAGCGCAGGGCAGGGCACAGATTGCCCACCGTTTTTTGAAGATAACTTCTTTATTTTTAACCATACTTTCCTCCAATGTATTGGGAATTCAGGTCTTATTAACCAAGCAAAAATGACCTTCTGTAGATCATGAAATCCATTGCAACCAAATTCTTTGTGTATTGAAAAAATACATTGTGGGAAAATAGTCCCAATCATAAATCAGCCCATCCAGTTTCACATGAGGCCAGGTAGGTCATTGGTCTCAAGAGTCCATTCAAGTGTTACTGAAATCTATTACTGCACTGATGCTTGCCCAGATTCTTGCTTTTCTTGATATTCAACAGCGCGGCTGAAATGTCTGGGCTGATGCTGCGCTATTCTGGGCTTGTCCCTTAGCCGACAGTTCCTCTCAAAGGGAGCTGACTTCACCTGCTCCTGCGCTGCACGGTTGCTCGTGAGTAGCAGTTGCTATATGTCCATCCACAAATGAAGTAAGGTCAATGCTAGTCATCGGAACTTAAGAACTGCTTAATTATTGGGAAAAAATGCCCATTTATGCGAATCAATTAACAGTTCTGAGAAATAAACAATTAAATAGGATGAATAATCTGAATTTAATCCCGGACCACCAACGTCTTTGCTCCCCTGAATGTTTAGACTTATCGCATTGCGGGATACACTGATAAGCTATTGTATTTTTTATAAAATAGCTGAACTAAAATGACCCTGCATCTGCTTGTGAGTGTGTAGCATAACAGGGAGTAATGCATATTAATGGGATATATATCCCAAAAATTGACAGGCTGTTGCCTGGCTGATCCCCCAGGCAGCCAGGGTTGCAGATTTTTAGAGACAGATTAATAAGGTAAGAAATCGCATCGATGTTGGATTATATTTTTTTTGATGAGCTACCCTGGCAGCGTTTTATTGATTTTCTGAAGGCGCAGGGGCTCCACCCCATTACGTCCAGGGGAGATGAGGGTTGGCTGGTGTCTTTGCCGGAAGAGATTGATGATGATCTGTATGACCGTATCGAGGTCTATTACGATGAGATGCTTGAACTCAACGAAACGCTGGTATCAGGTTCTGCGAGCGAGAACTATCAAGCAGGGGTGAGTGTAAACCTGGCGGATGGCCGCACCGTTCAGGCTGCTGTCGATCCGGGGTTATTGGCGCGTCTGCTTGATGCTGTGAGCCCCGCAGAGCTGGGGGACCTCGTCAATGCGATAGTCGATGCGGTGGAAAATCCCGATCAGAGGCCCTTCTGCCAAAGATGAAGCCCGCTGGGATTTATCTGCGCAACAGATGGTTATTCGGTATTCCGTCTGGCGGCCTTTTTCTGCTCCACATACTCGATGTACTGTTTGGGTGTCTGGGTCATGCCTGTCGCAGGTGGGTTGTCGGAGGTCTTGTATACGTAGATGATGCCGAGTATCAACACGATCAAAATGGCAAAGAAGGCGGTGTTGTTCATGGTCTGTCACGCGCAGCGGTAGTTAGTTACAAGTATGGCCGAATCCAGCCGAGTCAGCCACGCAGACTGATTTCAGGCCAGCCACGCTCACGCGCCAGGGCGGAGAGGATTTCATCCGCATCAACAGCGACTGGATTCTGCACCTCCTCCAATAGCGGTATGTCATTGTGTGAATCACTATAGAACCAGCTGTCCTCGAGGTTCATGTCGTTCTCGGTTAACCAGCGATGCAGCCGCTTGACCTTGCCTTCCCTGAAACAGGGTTCCCCCGCCACATTACCGGTATATTGTCCCTCGATGACTTCGGGGTCGGTGGCAATCAGGTGGTGTACCCCCAGCCGTTCTGCGATAGGAGAGGTGACGAAGCTGTTGGTTGCGGTAATGATGACCAGTTGATCCCCGGCATCCCGGTGTCTGGCAATCAGTTTGAGGGAAGCATCGGGAATAATAGGATCGATGCATTGCTGGATAAAGGTCGCCCTCAGGCGCCGCATTTGTTCCGGGTCATTATCCCGCAATGGGCGAAGGGAGAAGCGGAGAAACTCGTATATATCGAGCACGCCCTCTTTATATTCCTGATAAAACCGATTGTTCTCGGTTTCGTAATATTCTCCGTCCACAATCCCCTGTGTCACCAGAAAGACGCCCCAGAGATAGTCCGAGTCGCCTGCCAGCAGGGTATTATCCAGATCGAAGAGTGCCACAGCCATGAAGAAAAACTCCTTAAATTCGTAGGTTGTCAGTGATGATGCAGATGTTACATTTACCGGCTGCCAACACTACCGGAATTCCATTTATAAGCAAAGGCTTATGTTGTCGCTGCCTTGCTGAGTGGTGGGTATTATGAAAAAATCAAATTAACTGAAAAAAAGTATAAGAGTATTACGGTGATAGATCCTGAAGGTTTTCGACACAATGTCGGCATAATCCTTTGCAACCATGAGCGCAGGTTGTTCTGGGGTCGTCGCGTAGGCCAGAATGCCTGGCAGTTCCCGCAGGGTGGGATCAATGGCAATGAAACGCCGGAGCAGGCCATGTATCGTGAGCTGGAGGAGGAGATCGGCCTGCAGCCCCATCAGGTGCAGATCATTGGCAGCACCCGTAAATGGTTACGCTACCGTCTTCCCGAACGGTATATTCGCAAGCATTGTGAACCTCTCTGTATCGGACAGAAACAGATCTGGTTCCTGCTCAAAGCCGACTGCACGGAAAAAGATTTCTGCTTCGATAAAACCGATACGCCGGAATTCGAGGAGTGGCGCTGGGTAAAGTATTGGCAACCGGTGCGTGAGGTGATCTACTTCAAACGTGGCGTCTACACCCGCGCCTTGGAGGAACTGGCTCCACTGCTCTATCCGGAGGGCGCTCCGGTTCGGGCGCACTCCAATTATCTGCGTCAGAACAGGCGATGAGCAACCAGCCGGATTCGTCATCTTGATACTCTGGCCTGGCTGGCGGTCGGGCAGTATCCGGGGAATACCCAGAGTCACAGTGTAGAAGGACGGGGAATAAAGGGGTTCAGGGCCGGACTATTTTCCGCAGGGCCCGTGCAGAGTTCTTGTGCACCGACATGCTTGCCGTGTTTATCCATCGTTTATAATCGGCCGAGCCGGGTGGCCCTGTCAGTCAAATATGCCGCCGCCATCACAAACTGAGCCGGACTTTTAGAATCAAGCATTTGGAAATTGTAAATTTCCTGATTCGATAGTGTTGTATCCTCGGAGCAGGCGCTCTTGGATGCTGCTGAATAATTGGAGAAAACCATGTCTGAAGTGAAAAACCCGCCAGCGGGAATGCCGCGAATCACACCTTATCTGTTTTACCGGGATGTACGGGCGGCGCTCAACTGGTTGGAAAAGGCCTTTGGCTTCGAGCGCAAAGGCGACCCCATCGAAGTCGAGCCGGGCATGGTGCATGCCGAGATGGGATATCAGGATGGTTTCCTGATGATGGGCACCCCGAGCGACGAGCGGGGCGGCAAAAGTCCCAATGAGCTGCCCGGCATCCACCAGAGTCTTTATGTCTATGTGGATGATGTGGATGCGCATTACCAAAATGCCATTGCCGAGGGCGCAACAACCCTCAACGAACCCTCGGATATGTTCTGGGGTGATCGCATGTATGCGGTGAAAGACCTGGAAGGACACCACTGGAGTTTTGCCCAGCACACCAGAGATGTCGCCGTGGAAGACCTGCTTACACAGGCCAACAACGTGGAAAAGTGATTGATTGAAAATGCTGGAACTCCTGCATCGTATCGTAAAAGACGTCAACGCGGCTGAAGATCTCGGCAAGGCTTTGGAGATCATTGTCGACAAGGTCAAGCTGGCGATAGGTGCTGACGTCTGTTCGGTCTATCTCACGGATTTTGAACGCCGCGAGCATGTGCTGCGCGCCACTGCAGGACTGGAGCCCGGGGCAGTCGGGAAGGTCAGATTACCGCTGCATCGTGGGCTGATCGGCCTGGTCTGTGAACGCGCCGAACCGGTCAATCTGGCGGATGCGCCGAGTCATCCGCGTTATCTGTTTATCAGTGAGACCGGGGAAACCCGTTACCGTGGATTTCTCGGTGTGCCGATTATTCAACACCGCAAGGTGCTGGGTGTGGTGGTCGCACGCCAGATCCAGCAACGCACCTTCGATGATCAGGAAGTGACCTTTCTGTTTACCCTGGCGGCGCAACTGTCAGGCGCCATTACCCATGCCCAGGCCAGCGGCGAACTCGATGCGCTGAATGAACGAATGCCCCTGACGCGCTTTCTGCAGGGCAGAGCGGGAGCGCCGGGTATTGCCTTGGGCAATGCCGTGGTGGTCTACCCACCGGCAGATCTGGATGCGGTTCCTGACCGACCGTCTGAACAACCTGAGCAGGAGGAAGAGGATTTTCGCACTGCAGTGGCGGCGGTGGTGGAGGATCTGATGGCGATGGAGGACCGGGTGGAGGATTTTCTCCCGGCTGAGGACCGCGCCTTGTTCGATGCCTGGCTGATGATGCTGGGAAGCGACTCTCTGATCGGGAAAACCGTTCAACGTATTCATGCAGGAAACTGGGCGGCGGGTTCTCTGCGGCAAACCATTGAAGAACACGCCAAGGTGTTTGACAGCATGGAGGATATCTATCTGCAGGAGCGCGCCTCGGATGTGCGCGATCTGGGACGGCGTATCCTGATGCATCTGCAGAAGGAGCGTGTCGCCTCAGGTCGATTACCCGGAGAATTCCATCCTGGTGGGAGAAGAGATCAGTCCCATGCAGTTGGCCGAAGTACCGATCGGACGTCTGGCGGGACTCGTTTCGGCAAAAGGCGCCAGTTTTTCCCACGTGGCGATACTCGCTCATGCCATGGGGGTGCCGGCCGTGATGGGGGTCAGTGACATGCCGGTGGGACGCATGGATGGCCGTTTCATCATCTGTGATGGCTATCGCGGGCGTGTCTATGTCTCTCCCGCACCGTCGGTGAAGCAGGAGTATCAGCGCCTGGCGGATGAAGACAGAGAGCTGAGCGAGGAACTCCAGTCGGTTCAGGAACAGCCTTCAGAGACCACCGACGGGGTATTGGTGCCGCTCTTTCTGAACACCGGGCTGATCTCGGAGATGAATAGTCTTGGGGTGAGCGAAGCGGCAGGTGTGGGTCTCTACCGTACGGAAATGCCCTTCATGGTGCGGGACCGTTTTCCCGGTGAACGGGTGCAGATGGGCAACTACAGAAATGTGCTGGAGACCTTCGCGCCGCGCCCGGTGACCATCCGCACCCTGGACATCGGTGGTGATAAGCCACTGTCTTACTTTCCAATCGAAGAATCCAATCCGTTTCTTGGCTGGCGCGGAATCAGGATCTCCCTCGATCACCCGGAGATCTTTCTCACCCAAGTGCGGGCCATGCTGCAGGCGGCGATCGATCTGTATAACCTGCGCCTGCTGCTGCCGATGGTGAGTCACGTGAGTGAGGTGGATGACGCCATGCTGCTGGTGCAGCGGGCGCACGACGAGTTGGTAGAGGAAGGATTGCCTGTCAGCATGCCCGAAATCGGTGTCATGATCGAGGTGCCTGCCGCGGTTTATCAGGTTGAAGCGCTGGCCCGGCGGGTCGACTTTCTGTCCATTGGCACCAATGACCTGACGCAGTATCTGCTGGCGGTGGACCGCAACAACCCCCATGTGGCGGAACTCTATGATGATCTCCATCCGGCGGTGCTGCGCGCCATGATCCAGGTGGTTGAAGGAGCGCGGCTACATCAGCGTGAGGTGAGCGTGTGTGGTGAGATGGCGGGCAACCCGGCGGCTGCCATCCTGTTGCTCGGTATGGGTATAGACAGCCTGAGTATGAACGGCGGCAGCCTGGCGGCCGTCAAATGGGTGATTCGCTCGATCAGCCGCGTGCGCGCCAGGGAACTGTTGCAAATCGCACTGCGTTTTGAAAAGGCCTCAGAGATCAGGGCATTGCTCAACAATACCCTGGAAGAGATGGGGCTTGGCGGGCTGGTGCGGGCCGGTAGATAGACTTATTCGTAGGTCGACCGATTATTGCTTCGACAACTGCTCCTGCGTTGTTCTACCTTCCCACGTCCCTGTAGGTCGCCTGCATAATCGGCATTTCCTACATCCCTGTAGGTCGATTGAGCGGAGCGTAATCCGACAATCTAATGATTATGTTCGATTATACCCCAGGAGTACTTACTTCGGGGCGTGCTGTCGTTAACCCAACCTACATTCCTTGGCCATATCGACCTTTAGAGCGATCCCCAATTGTCGCGACGGCGCTGGAAGCGCAGATGGGGCAGAATCAGCCCGATCAGTATGCCGGCAATGATCACGCCGGCCCCGATCAGAAACCAGTCTCTGGTGGACTCATTGCTGAGGGACTGGTTTTCCTGATTGAGGTCCGCCAGTTTGCGGGTCAGGCTCGCAACCTGTTGACGTAATTCATTTCGTTCGTTGGAGATGCGGATTGCATTGGATGCCGTGCGCTGAATGCTTTGCAGCTCGCTTTCCTGCTTTTCCTTGATTGCCTGCAGTTCCTTGTGCGCGGTGAGCAGGTCGCGATGCTGTTTCTGCAGATTGGTCAGATTCTGTCTTAACTCGCCCGGCGCAGCTTTGAGTTCTTGGATCTCTTTTTCCAGCGCGGCGAGTTTGCTGCGCGCACTGGGTTCCTTCATCAGCTTGTTGGTCAGCATGTAACCGGTCTGGTCATTGATGCGCACTTTGGTGTAGCCGGTCTCTTTGTTTTCTGACAGCACCTCAACCGGTGTGCCGCTGGGGATGATGCGTATGATGCGGTGGGAAGTGCTTTCACCTGTTCGCAGGGTTATCTTCGCGATATCCGTGACATAGCGGGTTTCAGCCGGCAACAGGCCAGGCAGGATTAACAGTAGGCAGAACAGGGGTGCTTTGAGGATCTTCATTGCAGCAATCCGGCTTAAAGGTGTTGTGGGTAAGGATCGTGGGTGTGACAGTTTGCCGTAAATGATTCTTCAATGCATCCCGGCGCCCTCACAATATCATCATGAATGGGTGCTTAAGTTCACGGCTTTCAACTATTTTCCCAGGAGAAGGAACTCAATCAGAGCCTTTTGTGCATGTAAGCGGTTCTCCGCCTCGTTCCAGACCACACTGTCATCTGCATCGATCACCGATGCGGTGACCTCTTCACCTCTATGGGCTGGAAGGCAGTGCATGAACAGCGCGTCGGAAGCCGCATTTTCCATCATTGCGTCATCCACCTGATACCCGGCAAAGGCCTTTTCGCGCAATGCCTGTTCCTCTTCCTGACCCATGCTGGCCCAGACATCGGTGACCACCAGGTCAGCGTGCCTGGCGGCTGTCATGGGATCGCGAATGATCTCCGCCTGCCCGGCGGCGGGCGCGAGTATCGATTCATCCGGGTCGTAGCCTTCGGGGCAGGCGATGTTGAGTTTGAAATCGAAGCGCTGTGCTGCATTGATATACGAGTGGCACATATTGTTGCCATCACCGATCCAGGCCACGGTCTTGCCGCGGATATCACCGCGGTGCTCAAAATAGGTCTGCATGTCCGCCAGCAGCTGACAGGGATGCAGCAGATCAGTGAGCGCGTTGATCACCGGTACTTGGGAATGGGCGGCAAAGCGTTCCAGCTTGTCGTGTTCGAAGGTGCGGATCATGATGATATCCAGCATGCGGGACAATACCCGTGCACTGTCTTCGATGGGTTCACCCCTGCCCAGCTGGGTATCGCGGGGGGAGAGAAAGAGGGCATGGCCGCCCAGCTGGGACATGCCTACTTCGAAGGAGACCCGGGTGCGGGTGGAGGATTTCTCGAAGATCATGCCGAGGCTTCTGCCTTTCAACGGGGTATGTATGCCTCCCCGATGCTGAATGTGCTTGAGTTCCGTGGCCCGGACCACGATAGCGTGCAGCTCTTCGCTGCTCAGATCCAGTAAGGAAAGGAAATGCCTGGGTTTCTTGCGCATTGCTTGTGGTCTCAAGGGAATCCTCAGAGAAAATCGGTTACCAGCTGTGAAACGGTATCGACAATCTGATCAGCTTCACTGTCGCTGATGATCAGCGGCGGCAACAGACGGATTACCGAATCGGCAGTGACATTGATCAGCAGGCCCTTCTGCAGGGCCTGGGTCACCAGCTCCCCGCAGGGGCGGTCCAGTTCGATGCCGATCATCAGACCGGCGCCGCGTATTTCGGTCACGCCATGCAGATCCAGCAGTCTGTCCTTGAAGCTCTCCTGCATGCGTTGGCCAAGCACTGCCGCCCGCGCTACCAACTGTTCTGTTTCAATGGTTTCGAGTACGCTCAGGCCCACCCGGCACACCAGGGGATTGCCGCCAAACGTCGAACCATGACTGCCCGGGCCCAGCACATCAGCCGCCGCTCCTTTTGCCAGGCAGGCGCCGATAGGCACGCCGTTGCCGAGTGCTTTTGCCAGGGTCATGACATCCGGCAGAATGCCATTGTGTTGATGGGCGAACAGCTTTCCGGTACGCCCCATGCCGGTCTGAATCTCGTCGAGCATCATCAGCCAGCCCTGCCGGTCGCAGATCTCACGGATCCGGTTCAGATAATCGCCGGGTGGAATGTTGACCCCGCCTTCGCCCTGCGCCGGCTCCACCAGCAAGGCGACCGCGTCGACATTGTTGCGGGCAACCTCTTCGATCGCCTCGGTGTCCGCGTAAGGGACACGGATGAAGCCTTTGACCAGTGGTTCGAAACCGGCCTGGACCTTACGGTTGCCGGTGGCGGTGAGGGTTGCCAGGGTTCTGCCGTGAAAACTGTTCTCCATGACGATGATGCCGGGGTTATCAATCCCCTTCTTATGGCCATACAGCCGCGCGATCTTGATTGCGGCCTCGTTGGCCTCTGCGCCGGAGTTCGAGAAAAATACCCGGTCCATATCCGCCAGGCGGGTCAGGTTGTCGCCCAGCGTCTGCTGGTGCTGAATACCATAGATATTCGAGGTGTGCAGCAGCGAACCGGCCTGTTCACACAGGGCCTGCTGCACCGCAGGGTGGGCGTGGCCGAGTCCGCAGACTGCAATGCCCGCAAGGGCATCCAGGTAGCGTTTGCCCTCCGTGTCCCACAGCCAGGCGCCTTCACCTTTGGTAAAAGTAACCGGCAGCCGCTTATAAGTCGCCATCAATGAGTCAGACATTTTCCCCATCCCAGAAAAACGAAAGGCATCCAGATGGATGCCAGCTTCACCCTTCAGCCGTTCGAATCGGCGGAAAACAGGTAAGTTTACTTAGCTCGGGGGCGGATTTCAAATATCAATTTATTCCTGCAACGACTTACCCACTCAGGCACAATAGCGATTATTTATCATTTGCTTATACATATTCTGAAGAGATCACAATTATGACGCTGGCGCTGATTCTGCATCTGCTTGCAGTGATTGTCTGGGTAGGAGGGATGTTTTTCGCGCATATGGCCTTGCGGCCGGCGGTGAATGCGCTGTTGGAACCGCCCCAGCGTCTGCCTCTGATGTTAAAAGTGTTCGACGGTTTTTTCCCCTGGGTCTGGGCCTCGGTGGCCCTGATCCTCGGCTCCGGTTACTGGATGATGTTTTCCATTCATGGAGGCGGAATCCTGCTTTCCCAATGGGTTATGGCGGTGCTCGGCACACTCATGGCGGCTATTTTTGTGTTTATCTATGGCGTGCCTTACCGCCGCATGGCAGCCGCACTGGAGCGGGCTGAGTTGCCGAAGGCAGGCGCCTCCATGGCGCTGATCCGCCGCTTGATCGGCACAAATCTTATTCTGGGCCTGTTGGTCACGGTGGTTGCCGTGATCGGCAAGTACAGCGGATTTTGATAGTGAAATAGCCCACCCGGTGGGTTGGAATGATCGGTGATGCCCAGCACGCGTAGTTAATGGTTTGACGGAGTCGATGCTCCTTACCGCCCTGCTGATATTGATAATCAGCGCTTTTCGTGGCCGCTGGGGGTGATCATCGCCAACTTCTGGCAGCTCCATTGATTGCCATCGGAATCTTCCAAAGGAAGGACATGGCTTGGTCAATCTGTACTGCTTGGAAAATGCGTTGAGATAAGGTAAATCTAGAATCTGGTAGACAGGTGAGCCAGTTTTCGTGTGCATTTAATAATCGAAGGAGTCTGACCCCTTCGATAAGATGATGGCATCCGGTTCAGAGAGTAAGCCGATACTAGTCGAAATACTTACTCTCTGAACCAGGGGCGGCTGTTTTTACAGGTTTTCAATATACATCAGCTTCACCCAATGCACCGGTGGCTTGATGATCTGACTCAATCGGTCATAGCAAAAATTTCCGCTGACAATTCTATCGCCACCACCTTCGTTGACATGGCAGGCGCATTTATTTTCACTCAGTTCCGTCCTGTCACAAGAGGCGCGCTGCAGAGGCGGTTCGCCGATTGGGACAACGTTCTTCAGCGCGTGGCAGCCCGTGTCCTCACACAGCCTCAGAATGGTTGAGGAAAGTGATTGAATGAAGACCGGAGTTCCCGGTGGATGAAAGGCGCCAGGCTTGACAGGGAAACCCTCCGCATCCACGACTTCGATCAACTCTGTGCGGCAGGCATCCTCCGCACTATAGCCTTTGCGAAACAGGTGAACGAAACCATTCGAAATCTTGAGTTTCAGTTCTGAAATTGGAGCGCCGTCTGGAAACTGCGTTTGAAATCGCTGGATATGAAGTTTTATTCGTCCATCTGTTTGATAAACACCGACCTCGGCTACCTGACCACCGGCAAATGCCGGACAGGTAAACAGACTCAGGGCCAGCCACAGACTAAGATGTCGGAAGGTTACAATAATGTTGTGCATTTTCACTCTCCTTATTGATCAATAGAATTGATGCTTAGGTATTGAGCATCGTTACTTCCCTGCCTCTACACGAACTCATATAAACATGAGTCGTTAAACTGGAACGACATCAAAACCTGCTGGTTTAAGTCCCATTGTGTGTAAACTTAACATTCGGATTGGCGTTGAATCTGTGAAATATTCACATCGATCCTGTGAAGTGTTTTTGGCAGATGTATCGGTCTGTTATGGTTTGAATCAGTAACGGATAGTCAATTTGTCATCTGTCTGCCATTGGATGGATACAAAGACTGACTATGGTGTGTTGCTGGAATATGCAAGATCCGTCAATAACCAAGAACCGGAGGACTCAATGCAAAACAACAGTAACCGACTCATCATCGCCGCTACGCTCACTGTACTGTTGAGTGTGAGCGCCTTCGCCGATCGATCTGACAAAAGGGATGATGATCGAGAGAGGCACAAGCTGCGGACGTCCAGGTTCAATTGGGTCCGCGTCCCTTCTATCTGGTCGATGATATGGATGCAGGCAAGCTAAAGCGGAAACTGCAACGTTGCGCCAAGGGTCCCTTCAAGAAGAGCGATATCTCCATCTGTCACCGGGGCGCCTCGTTGCAATTCCCGGAGCACACCAAGGAGTCCTACATGGCAGCCGCCCGCATGGGCGCCGGCATCATTGAGTGTGATGTGACCTTCACCCAGGACACCGAACTGGTTTGACGCCACTCCCAGTGCGATCTGCACACCACTACCGATATTCTGGCGCGTCCCGAACTGGCTGAAAAATGCTCGGTTCCTCTGGTTGTGGTTGATGGTGTATTGATAAACGCTGCCGACATCCAATGCTGCACCAGTGATATCACCCTGGCCGAGTTCAAGACCCTGTGCGGTAAGATGGATGCCGCCAACACCAGCGCCACCAGTATCGATGAGTATATGGACGCCACGACCAACTGATGTACCGACCTCTACTCCACCTGTGGCACCATGCTGAGTCATGGCGTGAGTATCGAACTGTTCAAAAGCCTGGGCGCGAAGCTGACCCCGGAACTTAAAGGTGCCAGTGTCGCGATGCCATTCAATGGTTTCACCCAGCAAGACTATGCACAGAAATGATCGATGAATACAAAGAGGCTGATGTCGATCCTGAGCATGTCTGGGCCAAGTCATTCAACCTGAACGATGTCTTCTACTGGATATCCCGTGAGCCGGAGTTTGGTGAGCAGGCAGTCTATCTGGATGGACGTTACGACGACCCGGAATTCGATCACACCGATCCCGCCGCCTGGTCTCCAAACATGCAGGAACTGGCCGCCGCAGGCGTGGAGATCATCGCCCCGTCAATGTGGATGCTGGTGGCCTTAGATGAAGCTGCCAAGAATACCGATCTGGATATCATCACATGGACACTGGAGCGCTCCGGTCCTCTGGTGTCCGGTGGCGGCAGGTACTACCAGACCGTCAGCGACGCCATCGACAACGACGGTGACATGCTGACCCTGCTGGACGTGCTGGCTAAGGATGTGGATATCCCCGGTATCTTTTCGGACTGGCCCGCCACTGTGACCTACTGCGCCAATTGCATGGGGCTTGATTAAAAAGTTTGAGCAGGCTGTGTGCTACCGATTTTCGCTAGTAATGTCGGCTACCTTCCAGCGCCACATGGATGTGATCGCAACCTCCCAAAGGAAGCACATGGCCTGCTCAATTTGTTTGCTGGTTGGAAAATGCCTAGGGATAAGGTAAATCTAGAATGTGATGGTCAATTGAGCCAGGATTTGGCTTGCAATAAATAATCGAAGGAGTCCCCATCGATATTTAGAATTAAGTATTGTGTCTCCAGACCTCATACCCATCGATATTTAGAATTAAGTATTGTGTCCCCAGATCTCTCCCCAGACCTCTTGTGTCCCTGTGTCCCCAGACCTCCCACTCCCCAGACCTCCCAGACCTCTTGTGCTACTCGCTTTGCGGGTAGTATTTAATTCCCGCAAATATTAATTAAAAAATCCCTTTCCAATATTCTATAGCTTGTTGAAACATTCATTTTTCCTGACGAGTCAGAAAAAAATGCGTAGTGTTGATTGATGTGTTTAAGCATTCCATCGCACTGAAGGTGTATAAAAGCTATCAGGCTACCATTGAAGTTGTTTAATTTCGACCTGTCTCCATTTAACTTGCCAATTGCCTTTGCAGCCAGAACTCGAACACCGCGATATGCCAGAGCTTGCTGCCCTTGATGCGGGTATGGTGCATTTCCGGTGCGGCCATCAGCATGTCGATGTATTCGCGGCGGAAGATACCGCGTTCTCGGGCGATTTGTGAATCGAGGATGTCACGCATGAACTCGAGGAATTCACCCCGCACATATTTCAGGGCGGGCATCGGGAAGTAGCCTTTCGGACGGTCGATCACCGAGTCGGGCAGAATGCCACGAGCCATTGCCTTTAGCGGGTATTTGCCGCCTTCGCGCAGTTTCAGCTCCGGCGGGCAACGTGCCGCCAGCGCCACCAGGTTCTGATCGAGGAAGGGCACCCGGGCCTCCAGGCCCCAGGCCATGGTCATGTTGTCGACCCGCTTCACCGGATCGTCGACGATCAGGGTGGTCTGATCCATGCGCAGCACTGCGTCCAGAAAGGTGTCAGCCTCCGGCTCCGCCAGCAGCTCGGCGATGCGCTGGCGGGTGTAGTCTGCGCCGGCCATCTCCGGGGTCACCATGCGTAGGTATTCGGAATGGTCGCGATCGAAGTAGTGTTTTGCAAAGCGTTCCACCGGCTCGCCTTCGGTCTCCGCCAGCATGCGGTGGTACCAGAAGTAGCCGCCGAACACCTCGTCGGCCCCCTGGCCCGACTGCACCACCTTGACCTGTTGCGAGACCTGTTCGCTGAGCAGGTAGAAGGCCACCGCGTCCTGGCCGAACATGGGTTCCGCCATGCTGTCCACCGCATCCGGCAGGCGTTTCAGCACATCACTGTTGGGCACCAGGAATTTGTGGTGACTGGTATCGTACATCGCCGCCACCGGGTCGGAGTATTCGAACTCGCTGCCTTTTTCCTCGGGTTGATCTTCGAAACCCACTGAAAAGGTGCGCAGGTCAGAGACCCCGGCCTCCGCCAGCAGGGCGACCAGCAGGCTGGAGTCGAGGCCGCCGGAGAGCAGCACCCCCACCGGCACATCCGCCACTTCGTTACGTTTGCGCACCGCTTCGCGCAGGGCGTCGTGGATTGCATCCAGCCACTGCTGGTCGGTCATCGGCTGTTCCGGGCCGGGTGGCGGGGTAGGACCAGTAGCGGCGCAGGGTCTGTCCGCCCCACGCGTCGATCAGCAGGCAATGGGCCGGGGCCAGTTTGCGGATGCCCTGGAAGATGGTATGGGGCGCCGGCACCACGCCGTGCAGGGTGAACTGATGATGCAGCGCAATCGGATCGATGCTGGTATCCACACCACCGGCCGCCAGCAGGGCCTGGACATTGGAGGCGAAGCGCAGGCGGTTGTTATCCAGCGAGTAGTAGAGCGGTTTGATGCCGAAGCGGTCGCGGGCCAGAAACAGCTGCTTCTGGCGGAAGTCCCATACCGCGAAGGCGAACATGCCCTGCAGATGGTCGACGCAGTCCTCGCCCCAGGCGTGCCAGGCCTTGAGGATCACCTCGGTATCGCCCTCGGAGAAGAAGCTGTAGCCCTTGCCGCGCAGCTCCTCGCGCAATTCCCGGTAGTTGTAGATGGTGCCGTTGAACACCAGGGCGACACACAACTGCTGATCCACCATCGGCTGGTTGGCGTGCTCCGAGAGGTCGATGATCGACAGACGACGGTGGCCGAAACCCAGCGGACCGTCGCTGAAGCTGCCGCCATGGTCGGGCCCCCGGCGCTCCAGCCTGGCGGTCATACGCTGCACCGCGCTCAGATCAGCGGTTTGGTTGTCGAAACGGAGTTCACCACAAATGCCGCACATCGTTCAGATCCTGTGTGGTTGGTTGAAGGGACAGCTTTCTCCTAACTCTTCCCCAGGAGGGTGTTGTAAATACCTGGCGTGTAGGTCGGATTAGCGCAGCGTAATCCGACAATCTTTTGATTTTGTTGGGTTACACCCCAAGAGTACTTCCTTCGGGGCGCGCTATCGCTAACCCAACCTACATTTGACTTTTACAACACCCTTCTCGGTGGAGGTGGGAATAGCTAAGGAGTATGCCAAAGATCAGTGTTGCTCACATTGATCCATGTAGGGCTATGTTTCATTCCCTGCTGATTTTTCACACCTTGGGGGGAGCCGGGGCGAAGTGGTCGAACTCCATGGTGAACGAGCCGCGGCCGTGAGTGGCGGAGCGCAGTTCAGTGGTGTAGCCGAACATCTCCGCCAGGGGCAGCATGGCGCGGATCGCCTTCAGCTCACCAGGGCGGTCGTCGACTCCCGATATTTCCGCACGCCGCCCCGTCAGCTGGCCAAGCACATCTCCCAGGTGATCTTCCGGGGTCAACACCTCTGCCTTCACAATAGGTTCCAGCAGCACAGGCTTGCCCTGTTGCATTCCGCTGCGCAGCGCCATGCTTCCGGCTATTCGGTAGGCCAGCGGGTTGGAGTCCACAGGATGGCTGGAGCCGTCAATCAGTGTTATCCGGATATCCGTGACCGGATAGCCGCCGATGACGCCACTCTCACAGGCCTCCTTGATACCCGCCTCCACTGAGGGGATGTACGCCTGCGGGATCACACCACCGCTGATGGCATTTTCAATCAGTATGCCCTGCCCGCGCTCTGCGGGTTCCAGCTTGAGCACCACATGGCCATATTGACCATGGCCGCCGGTCTGGCGGATGAACTGTTCCTCGGCCCGTGCTACCGGCCGGGTGATGGTCTCCTTGTAGGCGACCTTCGGTTTGCCGGTGAGCACATTCACCCCCTGTTCCAGGCGCAACCGGTCGAGCAGGATTTCCAGATGCAGTTCGCCCATGCCGGAGAGGATAGTCTGACCGGTGGTCTCATCCACCTCCGAGCGGAACGTCGGGTCATCATATGCCAGATGGTGCAGGGCATCGGCGAGGCGCTCGTTGTCTTCTGCGGTTCTGGGGGAAACGGTGATCTGGATGACGGGTTCGGGAAAGGTAATGGATTCGAGCAGTACGGGGTGTCGTGGATCGCACAGCGTGTCGCCGGTGACCGCATGTTTCATGCCGAGCACTGCGGCGATGTCTCCGGCGTGTACTTCGGTGAGGTGATCGCGATGCGCGGCATACATGCGTTCCAGGCGTCCCACCCTTTCCGCGCGGCCCAGCCGGGCGTTCTGAACCTTAGATCCGGCCTGCAGCACGCCGGAATAGACCCGCACATAGGCTAACTGACCGGCATAGGGGTCGGTCACTGTCTTGAACAGCAGGGCGCTGAGCGGTGCTGCATCGCTGGGGCTGCATGGCACTGCTTTTCCCGACTCGGGATGGGTGCCTGCGATCTCGCCGATATCGAGGGGGGAGGGCAGATAGTCCACCACCGCATCCAGCAAGGGTTGCACGCCCTTGTTCTTGAGCGCGGTGCCGCACAGCACCGGTACGATGCGATTGGCGAGGGTGGCGCGACGGATTGCGGCCTTGAGCTGATCGGCTTCGGGTTCGAGGCCATCCAGCCACCCGGCCAGCAGGCTGTCGTCATGCTCGGCGACTTTTTCGATCATTTCGGCGCGCGCCGCTCGCGCTGCCTCCAGCAGTTCATCGGGAATTGCGGCATACTCGCGGCTCGCTCCCAGGGCGTCACTCCAGCGCACCGTCTGCATGCCGATCAGGTCCACCACCCCGCTGAAGCTGGACTCAGCGCCCAACGGCATCTGCAGGGCGACGGGATTGGCGGCGAGCCGTTCACGGATGCTGCTCACCACCCGCTTGAAATCGGCGCCGATGCGGTCCATTTTATTGATGAAGCAGAGTCGCGGCACCCGGTAGCGGTCTGCCTGCCGCCACACCGTTTCACTCTGCGGCTCCACTCCCTGCAACGCATCGAACACCACGATGGCACTGTCCAGCACCCGCAGCGCGCGCTGCACCTCGGCGGTGAAGTCGATGTGTCCCGGGGTGTCGATGATGTTGAGTTGGTGGTCGTTCCAGAACGCGGTCACCGCGGCATCCACGATGGTGATGCCGCGCTCGCGCTCCTGCTCCATCCAGTCGGTAATGGTGGTGCCATCATCCACCGAACCAAGCTGGTGAGTGCGCCCGGCGTAGTAGAGAATGCGTTCGGTGGTGGTGGTCTTGCCCGCGTCGATATGCGCGATCAGGCCAATGTTACGCAGCAGTTCAATCGAGATGGGTTTGTCGGTCAAGATTGCATATCTCCTTCAAGCCATGAATGTTAATTTTAATCCAGCCAAGGGACTCAGAATTTCTCAGCCCGCAGGGCAATATCGGGACAGGACGGCGGCAATTTGGGGCGGCTCTCAGATCCATCGCCGTTGACGGGCATCAACAGCTGACACTTGCCCCATCCTCCTCCTCCAGGGGTTTCTATGGTCAAAAGCTGACCCGCATGGAGCTCCATATTGATCTTACCTGGCAGCAGCTTACCATCAAGCAGGTTTTTACCGGTCACCCCAGGCCGGCCACCGGCGATTCCCCAAGGTTGATGAGTGCGCCGTTCGGTCAATAGTGATACCTGGGTGGGGGCGAGAAACTCGAACTCACGGATCAGACCATTACCGCCTTTGCGCAGACCTTCTCCACCCGATTGGCGGCGCAGGGCGTAACGTCTGACGCGCAACGGAAAACGGGTCTCGACGACTTCAATCGGCGTATTCAGCGTATTGGTCATGTGGGTCTGCAAGCCGGACAGGCCGCCTCCATTGCGGCCGGCGCCCATGCCGCCCCCGATGGTTTCGTAGTAGTCCCAGGGCGGGTCCTGTTCACTGCCCATCGCCAGATTGTTCATGCTGCCGTGACTGGCGGCTGGAATCTCTTCCGGTAATATCTGCGCCAGTGCGCCGAGCACCGCATCCACCACCCGGGTGCTGGTCTCGACATTGCCTGCCGCCACGGCTGCGGGACGCCGGGCGTTCAGCAGCGAGCCTTCCGGCGCGTGCAGACGGATGGGACGAAAGGTCCCGGCGCAGGCCGGGGTCTGGGGCGGCATCAGGCAGCGGAAGACATAAAACACCGCCGCGGCGGCCACCGACAAGGGGCAGTTGATATTACCGGCAACCTGCCCGGCGGTGCCCGTGAAATCCACCGCCACCTCTCCCTGTCTGACAGTCAGGGTCGCCTTGATGGGGATATCCAGGTTGCACTGGCCGTCGTCATCCATCAGATCGGTGAATGAGTATTCTCCAGCCGGGAGACGGGATAGGGCATGCCGGGCGAGTTTTTCGCCATAGTCATTCAACGCGTCGAGTCCATTTTGAAATTGTTCAGGTCCCCATTCATTGACCAGTTGCCGGAGACGCTCCAGGCCGCTGCGGTTGGCGCTGATCTGAGCCGCAAAGTCTCCGGACGATTCAGCGGGGTTGCGGTTGCCAGCTGTCAGTCGGCGCAGGAAATTCTGATCCAAAAGCCCTCGCCGCAGCAGACGGCCTGGCGGTATGATATGGCCCTCTTGATCAAGACGCCTGGAGACCGGCATGGAGCCGGGGGAACTGGCGCCGATGTCGGCGTGGTGTGCCCGGTTGACCAGAAAGGCAGTGAGCTGGTCGGCGTAGAAAAGCGGTGCGATCAGGGTAACATCCGGCAGATGGGTGCCGCCCAGGAAGGGATCGTTGAGCACCACCATGTCGCCTGGACGCCATTCGATGCCCGCGACTATGTCCTGCATGGCATAGGCCATGCTGCCAAGATGCACCGGGATGTGGGCGGCCTGGGCGCAGAGTTCACCCTGGGCATCGAAAACCGCGCAGGAGAAATCGAGACGGTCGCGGATATTCGGGGAAAACGCCGCATTGCGCAGCACCGCGCCCATCTCGTCACAGACCGCCTCCAGCCGGGAGGCGAAGATATTGAGTTCGATCGGATCCATATCGACATTTTAACGAATAATATGAAGTTATATTCTCTCTCACAATGTTTGCTATTGCATCGGCAATCGCACGCCGCTAGAATAGCCGACCATTCTACTAGGTATTTAATCGATTCGTTACACGCGAATCCCAAAACGTAAAAGACTCAGCCAATCTAAGGAGTATTGAACCATGGCCCATGAACTGCCTGCGCTGCCCTATGCCAAAGATGCACTGGAACCTGTGATCTCCAGCGAGACCCTGGAATTTCATCATGGCAAGCACCACAACACCTACGTCACCAACCTGAACAACCTGATTCCGGGCACTGAGTTTGAAAATGCCTCACTGGAAGAGATCGTGATGAAATCTGAAGGTGGTATCTTCAATAATGCCGCCCAGATCTGGAATCACAGCTTCTACTGGAACTGCCTGAAAAGACCGGCCGATGGTAATGCCCCCACCGGCGCACTGGCCGACGCCATCAACAGCACCTTCGGCTCATTCGACGAGTTCAAGAAGAAGTTCGCCACCTCCGGTGCAACCAACTTCGGTTCCGGTTGGACCTGGCTGGTACAGAACGAAGACGGCAGCCTGGAGATCTACAACACCTCCAATGCCGGCAGCCCGATGACCGTCGGCAAAAAGGCGCTGCTGACCGCTGATGTGTGGGAGCATGCCTACTACATCGACTACCGCAATGCACGTCCGGCCTATCTGGAAGCATTCTGGAAAATCGTCAACTGGGACTTCGTTGCCGGCAACATGAGCTAACGGTGAGTTGATGGATTTGTTCAGAACTTGTTTCTGAACCAGCAAAAGCCCTCAGCGGGATTCCTCTGGGGGCTTTTTGTTGTTGGCAGAGATTGAATGCTTGGTTTGTGACGTTGAGGTAAGGATATGAAAAAACTTATTTATATCGTTGTTGCTGCTGCTGCACTGGCTTATGGGTTGTTTCAGGAACAAGTTACTTCCATCCCGAGTTCTGCTTCCATTACATCCACTAACACCGAGTCTACGCTTCAATCGGCATATAAAAACAGACAGAGTGACCTTCAGGTAGCAGGATCCGGGATCGTGGCCAAGCTGTTGCCAGATGATCTGCAGGGTTCAAGGCATCAGAAATTCATCTTGAAGTTAGACACCGGACAATCGGTGTTGGTGTCGCATAATATCGACCTGGCGCCCAGAATATCTGGATTGAAGACAGGGGATAAAGTTGAGTTTTATGGCGAGTATGAGTGGAATTCAAAAGGAGGCGTGATCCACTGGACACACCATGATCCTAATCATCGTCATGTTGATGGCTGGTTGAAGCATGAGGGAAGGAAATATCAATAAGCTTGCAGCATGCTGCAGCCGCAAAGAGCCGGATTAGTTGTATTTCTGTAAATAGCCGCCGAGCATTTCAGCTTTGATCGGTTTCGAGAACAGAAAACCCTGCCCATACTCGCAGTTTTCATTCGCTAGAATGTTCCTCTGGCCCTCGCTCTCAATTCCTTCCGCCACGATTTCCAGGTCGAGGCCATGCGCCAGGGCAACTGCGGCGCGCACCACAGCATCATCGTCGCTGTCAGTTTCGAGATCCTGCACAAAGGAGCGATCTATCTTGAGCTTGTCGAAAGGAAATCTCTTGAGTTGATTAAGGGATGAATAACCGGTGCCAAAATCATCCATCGCGAGCTTTATTCCCTGTGCATTCAGTTTCTGCATGATCTGACCGGTGTCTCTATGGTCACGAATAATCATGCCTTCGGTCAATTCCAGTTCCAGTAATTCAGCTGCCAGACCTGTCTCGTTCAGGATATCGGCTACCATTTCATTGAATCCGCCATACCAGAACTGGCGTGGGGAGAGGTTGACCGCGACAAAGAGTTGCAGTTTATTTTGATCATTCCAGCATGCAATTTCCCGGCATGCCTCACGCAACACATACTCTCCAATTGAAATGATCAGGCCGGTCTGCTCAGCAACGGGAATAAATCGTTCCGGATCAACCCTGCCTAATACAGGATTGTGCCAGCGGATAAGTGCTTCACAGCCCACCGGAAAGGCATCATGCAGCCTCACGATAGGTTGGTAAACCAAAGAAAATTCACCACGCTCGAGGGCGTTGTGGAGTTGCTGTTCCAGTTTTGAGTGTTCGCGTGTCGCCACATCCATGCTGGGAGAGAAAAAATGGTGGGTATTCTTGCCTTCTGCTTTGGATTTATACATGGCGAGGTCAGCACCGCGCATCAGTTCTTTAGTGTTTGTTCCGTCGTCGGGAAAGAGGGTGATGCCCAGGCTGGCGGTTACTTTGAATTCAGATTCAGCCAGGATAAAGGGTGAGCTGAATTTATCGATGATGATATGGGCAATAGACTCGATGGCTTTCTGTTCGTTGATCTGTTGGATGATGATCAGAAATTCATCCCCGCCCAGGCGGGCCACGGTATCCGATTCCCGGATCGCTGATCTCAGTCTTTGTGCGGCTTCAAAGATGAGGATATCGCCGGCATCGTGTCCGAGCGTGTCATTAACCTTCTTGAAGTCGTCGAGATCGACAAAAATCAGCGCCACCTTGCCATTTGTCCGGGCGACCAGGCGGATGGCCTGCTCCAGTCGATCCTGAGCGAGCACCCGGTTGGGCAGTCCGGTAAGGTCGTCATACTGCGCCTGATAGCGGATCTTCTCTTCCTGCATCCGTTTCTGAGTGATGTCCTCACCAATCCCGATGAAATGTGTAATCTGTTGTTCACTGTCTCTTACGGGTGAGATTGAGAGCCCAATCCAACGCATCTGTCCAAGTTTATGGTGAACCTGAATTTCACCCTGCCATCGCTTCCCAGCTGTAATCTGTGACCATATTTCCTGCATCAACTCTTCCGAAATCTGGAATGACTTAAGGTTTCTTAAATCGGATCCAAGTATCTCAGCTTCATGATAGCCTGAGAGTTCAGTGAACATTGGGTTAATGTATTCGACCGTACCATCGACACTGGTGATAAAGACTTGTACCGGGCTTTGGTTGACAGCCATGGATAGTTTGGTGAGTTCTTGGGTACGCTTCATGACGATTGATTCAAGGTTATCATTGAGCGCCTGCAGTTGCTGAAAGGCTGATTTTTTATGCTTGTGCAATCGATAAAGTATCAGCAGTGAGACCAGCCAGAAACTGAGCAGGATGGCAAAATTGGTGCTGAAACGCTTATTGATGATCTGGCTGTATTGCGGGAGGAGGCTTGGCTCTAAAAAACCTATCGCCTTCCAGCGTGTGCCTGGTACGTCGACTTGAAGGAAGGATTCATTGAGTTCATGTTCACCCACCCTGGGCTGGCGGGTCAGTTGATCTCTGGTTCCTTCTGCGCCGATCTCTATCATGTCTGGTTGATCGCTCCTGACCAGGAAGATAAGGTGCCCTGGCAATTGATATGTTCGTATCAGATTGGTCAAAATTTCACTGTGAAAGCTGACAAACATGATGCGACTTGGTTGATCGATGTCATTCCACAGTCCCATGATATCGAAATGGTATGCGTCAGGTTGAGGATGGATAAAAGGCATGTAAGAGCGAAGACCGTCTTGGGAGTGGGAGAGGGTATCGTCTCCCTGGGCAAAAAGCCTGATCTCCTCGATGCAATAATTGCCGATGCGCTCACCCAGGTCATCTGGCGCCAGAGCGCCCTCACCATCTACGATAGTAAAGGCGTACATTTCCGGGTAATAGGACTTCAACTGTCGTTCAAAGCCGGCGATTCGTGCATCATCATCAGGGTTGGCAATGATTTCTTCCAGTATCTGTCGGTGATCATTCGCAATGGCGGTCACTATTCGGCTGCGATTTTTTACCTGGTTTTCTATTTCCAGTGCGACTGAGTTTACTGAGTTTTTGAGAAGTTTCTGCTGAGTGGTTTTGTAGGAATGAAGTTGTCCGAACGCAGACCAGACGATGAATAACAAGCCTGCAACAGTACCTATTGTCAGCAAGAGGCTGGAGAAGTAAAAATCCCATGATGGTCTTTTTATGAGCATTGTTGGTTGAACCAATTCTTCAATGTTTCTGCTCTGCTGACTATCTCTAGAAACTTTGCTGCCGGAAATACTCCATAGAATAAAATTTAGCCACCATTGCCAGCTGCAGAATCAGCCAGACTTCATGGAGCGATTTTATCTTAGAGAAATCATAGAATAACTATGGTAACTGAAAAAACCACAATAGGAACATGATTCTTATTTCGAGGGTGGCAAAATAGAGTGGATATCTTGAGTTACAGGGCGATGGCTGTCGTAGTGACGTGCGTACTTCTCTGTAGGCTTGCGGGGAACCCCCGCCGCCATGGGTATCGCATCCTGTGTCCGCATGCTGGTGCTTTGCTGTGTGACTGATCACCAATTTTGTTTGTCTAATACATGCTGGCGGTGGCTGCTTGGCGATCATCGCTGAGGCTGACTTGCAGTGACACTAGAGGATTTCAGGAAGGATACAGCGATAGCTTGTTCTGATTGCCTGGGTGGCCTGAGCGGATGACTAGAAGATTTATCGAATTTCAATGCCTGGATAAAAAAAAGGGAGGCCGAAGCCTCCCAGATACTTGCGAATGAAAAAAGGCTAAATGCTGCTGCTAAGCATCACCCGAATAATATATTGCATAATTCATGCCGCCATAATAATTTCAATGAGTTAGGAAAATCTATCTGTCTTGGTGTAAAAAATATCGACAGTGGCTGTAAGGTTCTATGTATGCCGGTATTTTCTTCGTTTATTGAATGGCGGTGCTGCCTGAGAACTAATGAATCAGCTGTTGTCGTTTGAGTCCCTGTCTTGATCTTCAACGCTTGCAGTCCAGTAAGGCTCGGCTTCACACGAGCAGCAGTCATACCAGACAGGAACGTCTTCATGCATACTCAAGCTCTTTTTAGGCTTTTGTGGGGAGTCAGCTTGACTGTTTGAAGTGGTGACGTTTTCATCAATGCACTGATTGAGGTGCTTTGTGTCGCTGGAAATCATCTATAACCTCCCGGGTTTTGAGGGGTTTCATGATTATTATAGTCAGGCTGTTGAGTCTGATTGGGCTAAGTAACCTGACAATAGTTAGTGTCATTTAGCGTGCCTAAGATAACCTTCAATGAGGAATCGGACTCACCCGGTTGTTGATAGATGACCCTGAAGTATTGAAGATTGCAGGCGCCAAGCTAAATGAATGGCGAGAACTATTCAGCCTGATTGACGGTGCGAAGGGTGTGCAGTGGAAAATATATGATCAAACGAACATACCCCAATCAGCGATATGACTGGGGTTTATTCTGGTTTCTAACTATTTCAATAATCAACTGAAAGTAGATAACACGACTGACACAAACCATACTGCGGCGGCCGCCATAAGGATGGTGTCTACAACAAAAAATCTATTTTGAAAAATCTTTGACATTTCCCTTCTCCTGTCCCTGTTTGCATTTTTATGCTGAATGATTGCGCCTGGATATTTTATCCGGTGGATAGTGCTGCAAACCCAGGCAACAATTCCGCTGTTCAATCAAAAATACAACTCTTTCGTATCGATAAATTCAATGTTAAAGCAAGTGCTTTCTTTCGATACAAGTTAATTCAACCATGAGATTCATGCAGGCACAATAGCCCTGAAACAGACTGAAACACAGTGAATTATTCTGTAATCAGGAAAGCTTAAAATGAAACTTCTGCAATAAATTTAGTGACTGAAATTCAGCATATAGTCCAACCTCTGATCTGGCTGCACCTTGTGCGAGTTTGGGCGGTATTTTATAGCGAAATACAAGGATTTATAGAATGTAAGCTGTTGGTATCCGGAACTGATAAAAAAAATCATCATCAGATGTCATTGCTAAGGATACGGATTATCGCTTTTATTTAAATTGGATATGACAAAGGGCGGCCCTGATGGCCACCCTTTGTTTAATCATGAGCAATTAATCGTCATGATCATTTCGCCGTCCGTGACCGCGTTTTTGCTTACTGATAGCCCAGGTGCCATCGCCATCATCCGCTGCGGAGTGCTGGATGTTCACATACAGGGTGTCAGGGTTGAGAGGGCTGAAGTAGATGCCGGTGCCTTCCGCGCCTGGGTCTGTCAGGGAGGCGAATAGCTTGACCTTGTTCGAGACGCCGAAATCATTGGTCTCCTGGCTGGCGAACCAGATATCGGAAGGTACATTGTCCTCTATCATCACCAGGTCCCCGTTGGGGGCTTCAGCCAGGTTGTCGACGCTGTCGAAACCGCTCTGGAAAGTTTCATCGCCGGGCTTGCCTATCTCTACGGGGACATTCATCCCGGGTTTGACGAAGTTGGTGACCAACAGGGTATCGAGATTGATTGCGATCACTCGTCCCTCGTACATCTCGCGGGTGAATGCCAGTTCCCCGGTGTCGGGGTCGGTTGCTACGTCACGGGGACCTTCAGTGATGGCAACGTAGAGCGTATCGCCGATGATCTCAAGATCCTCGGGACGCTGATAGCTCTGGCCACCAAACTCACTACCGGACTCACGCGCCTTGAGAGGATCGATGGGTCCGGCCCATTCCCCTTGACCCACCCCGTCAGCTCCAGTCACTTTCAAAACGTAGAGGGACCCGGAAGAGAGATTTCCATAGAAATCAGGCACGAACTTATAAACGCCCCCACCGCAGGGGACGGTTCCATCGCAGCCGACTGAGCGGCCACGGTGCTCATCCACGATATAGATATTTCCATCAGCATCGAGATCCATGCCCTCATGCGCCAGTCGGCCCGCTGCCGGGCGATCGATGACGTCGACAGCGGTCATCGGGTCATTCTGGTCCAGAACGATTTCAAACAAGCGTCCTTCAAAGGTCTCCTCGGCAAACAGCAGGGTTCCCCAGGGGGTCCAGCGTATACCGTCGAGCGCATTCCAGGAGGGGTCCTGGACCAGCAGCTTGGCGCTTCCGGTTTGAAGGTCGATGACCGAAACTGATCCACCTTCAGGCAGGCTGTCGGGAAGACGAAGTTCATGTGTCCGATACATAAAACGGCCGGACATTTTACCGCTCTCATTAACGCTGTTCATATCGGGCCAATCGTCACGGCCGCCGTCGTAAACATTCAGGTCTGTCTCATTGGAGACGATGGATTGGGTGAATCCCTGTGGAATGATCCATGGAGCGGATGCGTCCCAGTCTGCGGAATTTGCAGAGGCTTCGATGGGTTTGAAATCAAAGCTGGAGTAAGCATCTTCCTCACCAGCGAATGTGCTGGCAGACATAACCAGTGCTGCAGCAATGGCGGTTAAGAGAATGTGTCGATTTATCATGCAGATCGGTCCTCTAACTGTTTCGAATGGAGGTACAGCCGGAATTGCCGATGGCAGTCGCGGCTGAATCATTTTTCAATCTTGAGAAGCGTGCATTATGCAGTGCATAAATAACTTGAAGATGACAGGGCGATGAATTTTACATTACAGGATTCCGCGCGTTTGTGTTATTTCATGCTTGATAATCAGTAAATATACTGTATTTAACGAAGATTCAGTGCGGCTGCCTGTTATTACGGAGGAGGTTTAGTCTGAATTAATAGTTGAACCAGAGCGAGTGGAAGAAGACTTGGGGCGCGGGATTATTGATGAAACGCGAGATCTGTTTTATGCCTCACTTTGCAGCGCGTAAAGTTTCTGCCCAGCCAAGCTGGGAATACTCAGACTACCAGCCTTCGACAGGACTGAACTCCTGCTCGGACTCGGTCTCTTCATCATACAGTGCCTGGTAGGCCCCCTTAATCAGCTCATCACCATGTTGGCGCTCCAGACGCCGCACGATGAAGTGACCTTTGGCAACATCCTGATAGTGGGACATGAAGATCAGATTGAGCATCGCACCGCTTACTGCGCCGGCGATAGGCACCAGCTGGGCTGCGGCCTTGTCGGAAATGACCACGCCGAAGCGTGCGGCAATGGCGCGTACGATCTCTATGGCTGCCGGGATATGAGGGCCGTCCGTATTGGCGGCGTATTCCAGGATATCCCGTTCGAAATGGAGACCGAGGGTCATCCTTAAACCGTAATAGCCCAGATCTGCAGCCTCATCCTCTTTGGTGCGGCCGCCCAGGGCAAAGACCTGCACGCATGCCATTCTTGCTTCTCGCTGTTTCAGGTCTTCACCATGCGCATGAGCGATGTTCGCAATGGAGCGCATTATCAGCGTCGTGGTAACCGGAAGTTCTGCCAGCAGGGTCAATGGCCCGAAAAATCCCCCCGCTGCGCCGACGCCACTGACCATGAGTTTATGCAGTGTGTTATTGGCCTTCGATGTCTCGGTGTGCTGCAGCGAAGCGACCGCAAGTTGCAGTGACCGGTGGATGCTGGCTTGCGCAGCCTGCTCCAGGCGCCGCCTCCAGTGCGTGGGTAACAGCGCCAGACCCTCTTCAATGGGCACCGCAAGTACGTTGCTCAATCTGGCTGCCAGAGAGGGGTGTTCCAGGTGTTGGAAGGCCCAGCGGAGCTCAGCTGTTTCCTGTTCAGACAGTCCGCCTGTTATCACATCTGTCATGCTGTTCACCTGTATCCTGATCCGTCATGCTTGGATGGACGACTCAACAAAGTGGCGCTGAATGCTTTGAATCTCTCTAGTAAAATTTTCAGACTATATGACTACAGAGGTTTCACATCCTCAGGTTAGGCAGCTTACGCTCGACGGTATTGATCATGATTCCGCTCAGCACAGAGAAGACGCCGGTTACCGCCGCAATTTTGGCCAGCTCTTTCGCAGGGGGAAGACGTAGTTTGAATTTACCATCCGCTTCCGCCATGCCCATATTATAATGGATGATCGCCTCTGCCATGAATACACCAAATGTGATGCCGCCGACGAAAAGACTTCTCATGATCCCTATCCCCTGTTTCATTGGTTTTGTTTACACTGAGATATTATCATAAATCACATGTGTGACGTGATTGAGATAGGGGGTTGGATTATAAACCGGCTGACCCTGTCGAACGTTTTACTGTTTTGTGAATTTTTCGCAGGTTTATCATTCGCCATTATGATGCGATAGACTGGATTTCGTTGGTTAAAAGCAATTTAGCCAGCCTGGCAGAGAAAACAGGGTTGCTGATGAGAAACTGTTCCGCAAAGAAATTAGAAGGATCAATCAAGGAGCTGGCGCTATGCTGAGAAACGATGATCTTGTTCGAGGTGTTGCTATCGGTGTAGGGATAGCGGTTCTGGTGCCATTGGCCATAGTGACGCTGGCGCCGATTGTGAAGCCCCTGGCGCGCTCAGCCATGAAGGCTGGAATTCGTGCTTATGAAAAAGGGCGTGAATCCCTGGAGGAGTTTGGTGAGACAGTGGACGACATCATCGCCGAGGTGGAAGAGGAGATGATTGATGAACATCAAGCTGCAGAGGTCGTGATGGAGGCGGCTGAGGCAGGCGAGCCGTCCGCAGTATCAGGTGTCAGCGGGCGAGAGAGCTGATGTTACCGAGAGCTTACATAATTCACCAGCTGAGAGGTCGGCTACGGCTCAGGATTACCGAAAAACGCCAGGACCCTGACTATATTCAGGAGGTTTGCGGCAAACTGGAATCGCTGCCAGGAGTCGCCGAGGTCAGTTTCAATGAAACCACCGGCAGTCTGTTGCTGCTGCACCCGGAACTGGGCTTTGCCGAGCTGGAGCCGCAGTTGCTGGAGCTGGCCCTATTCGAGTTGGTTAATGGTCCTGAGCCAAAATCCCCATTGTTAAATCCTGTGTGGCAGGGGTTTTCCTGGTTCGATCAGGCAATATCCAGCGGCAGTGCGGGCAATATTGATCTCCGTTCACTGGCCTTTCTTGGGCTGCTGGGTCTGTCCGCCCAGCAGATCTACCGGGGAAACATAGTCGGACCCGCAATTCCCATGCTCCTCGGCGCATTGAATATGGCCCAGCAGATCAACCAGCCGACAGTTGATACAGATACCTGATCTCATCAATCCTCTTTCACCTGGGAAGGCTTGTGCAGATGAACCGGCGCCACACGGCGTTTTCGCATCTTGATGTTCATCATCTCAACCGACAGGGAAAATGCCATGGCAAAGTAGATATAACCCTTGGGTATATGCATATCCAGCCCCTCGCCGATCAGCGCCACGCCGACCAGCACCAGGAAACTCAGGGCCAGCATTTTGATGCTGGGGTGGCGGTCGACGAAATCACCGATCGCCTTGGCTGCGAACATCATCACCCCGACCGCGATAATGATGGCCAGCACCATCACCGGCACGTGCTTGGCCATGCCGACTGCGGTGATTACTGAGTCGAGCGAGAAGATGATATCGACGATGGCAATCTGCCCCATCAGGGCCGCATAACTGGTGACCACCTTGGGCTGGGTGTGCTCCTCTTCCTCTCCCTCGAGGTTTTCGTACATCTCCTGGCTGCTTTTATAGAGCAGGAAGAGGCCACCGCCGATCAGGATCAGATCCCGCCCGGAGATGGCCTGTTCCAAAATAGTGAAGATGGGGGTGGTCAGGCGCATCACCCAAGCCAGGGAGAGCAGCAGGGCGATACGGGTGAGCATCGCGAGGGCGAGGCCCTGCATTCGCGCACGGTGGCGCTGATGCTCCGGGAGGCGTCCAACCAGGATGGAAATAAAGATGATGTTATCTATCCCCAGTACGATTTCCAGGGCTGTCAATGTAAGCAGGGCCAGCCAGGCCTCCGGGCTTGTCACCCACTCCATCCCCATCATAATGACCCCCTTGTTTCGACTGCTGGTTGATCCGTTCTTTCAAACCCGTCCATTGTACTCGGGGCATGCAAGGAATGGCCAGAAATTGCTCCACTCCTGGAGAGACTCTTGGAGTACAATTGTGGAAAGGGAGTTGGATAATATCCGGGACTTGAGTGGAGGTTCGCCATGCTATACAAGATGATCGTGAATATTGGATTTATGGCCCTGGGTTACTACCTGGGAAGGGAGGTGGGTCGCACGGAAGGGGTTCGTGAGCAGCTGCTCCATGCCAGAAAATCGGGTGGATCTACCAATATGAGAGATGCAGTTGTCATCGATAGGGAAAAAAGCGCTTCGAGCAACGGACAGTCATCCGTAAATCATTAATTCACGCATTCAGAACCATCTCAGGATTTTCAGGAGCCCGTTTATGGCAAATATCAAGATCAGGCGGCGGCATAGCTTGGGACGTGGGGTTGCCCGAAAAAAGGTTGAAGAGATTGCAAATTCGCTACAAGACAAACTCAATGCAAAATGGTCCTGGAACGGTGACTCCCTGAATTTTCAGCGTTCGGGGGCATCCGGTTCGGTTGATGTCGGTGAGGATTATGTCGAGTTCAATGTCAAGCTGGGCATGCTGCTCACGCCGATGAAAGGTGTCATCGAGGACGCGATCCAGCAGAAGGTGGATAAGACTCTGGTGTGACAGGACGCTCATTGTAGTCAGCCAATCTTGGGTTGGTTTGACACGACAGTCTGGTGATTGCGCTATGTTATAAATCCCCCTGTTTGCGGAGAAAAATCCAGCTACATGATTCCGGGATGTCCCAGGCCCTTGGAAAGATGGACAAATTCTCCTGGATGCCTTGAGTGCCATCAAACAGACCTACTCCTCGAGGATTAAAGCTCAACCGGTACTGGTTTAACCTTCCAGATCTCCTCGCAGTATTCACGGATCGCGCGATCCGATGAGAATTTACCCATGCGGGCGACATTCAGGATGGACATCCGGGTCCATTCTCCAGGATGCCGAAATGTGCGGGTAACGGCCTGCTGGCACTCGACATAGGATTGGTAGTCGGCCATCAGCATATAGGGATCACTGCTCAACAGCGGATCCACCAGTGGCTTGAATAGCTCAGTATCCCCGTGGGAGAAAAAACCGGATGCGATGAGATCGATGCTGTCTCTTAATTCAAGATTGTCCCGATAGTACTCCCAGGGCCGGTATCCCTCTGCCTGAAGACGGTAGATCTCTTTGCAGATCAGCCCAAACATGAAGAAATTATCCGCCCCGACCTCTTCCCGGATCTCGATATTGGCGCCATCCAATGTGCCGATGGTCAGCGCGCCATTCAGCGAAAATTTCATGTTGCCGGTGCCGGATGCCTCTTTTCCGGCAGTGGATATCTGCTCCGACAGGTCAGCCGCCGGGTAGATTCTTTGCGCATTCTTGACATTGAAGTTGGGAAAGAACACCACCTTGAGCTTGTCGTTGACGTCAGTGTCCCGGTTGATCATGTAGGCAACTGAATTGATCAGCTTGATGATCAGCTTGGCCATCTTGTAACCGGGCGCCGCCTTGCCGGCAAAGATGAAGGTGCGCGGTGTGAAGTCCTCGTTTGGATTGTGTTTCAATCGATTGTAGAGGGTGATGATATGCAGCAGATTGAGATGCTGGCGCTTATATTCATGGATGCGTTTGGCGTGGATATCGAACAGGGAGTCAGGGTCGATGATCTCCCCCGTACGCTCTTTGATCAGTTGCGCCAGCACCACCTTGGCGGCTCTTTTCTGCTGCTGCCAGAGTGACTGGAATTGCATGTTTGTTGCCAGTTCTTCCAGCCGGCTCAGTTGATCCAGATCCGTGGTCCAGTCACAGCCGATCTGGTCGCGGATCAAGCGGGAGAGTCCCGGGTTGCTCAACAGCATGAAACGTCTGGGAGTCACCCCATTGGTTTTGTTGCTGAACCTTTCCGGCCAGAGCCTGTAAAAGTCCTGCATCACATCCTGTTTCAATAGTTCGGTATGCAGTTTGGCGACCCCATTCACCGCAAAACTGCCGACGAAGGCCAGGTTGGCCATACGCACATGCTTTTGCTCGCCCTCTTCGATAATCGAGAGGTTGTCTATCTGCATGTCGACGCCATACATGCGGCGCCGTACTTCATCAAGAAAGCGTCCGTTTATCTCGTAGATGATTTGCATGTGACGCGGCAGCATCTCTTCGAGCAGAGAGAGAGGCCAGCGTTCCAGTGCCTCGGGCAACAGGGTATGGTTGGTATAGGCAAAAGTATTGCGGGTGGCGTGCCAGGCTGCGTCCCAGTCCAGGCGGTGTTCATCGATCAGCAGGCGCATCAACTCGGGAACGGCAAGGGCCGGATGGGTATCATTCAGCTGGGCCGCATATTTCTCATGAAATCTTTCCAGGCTATCGCCTTTCTGCAGGTAGATGCGGATCATGTCCTGGAGTGAGCAGCTGACGAAAAAGTATTGCTGCTGCAGGCGCAGCTGTTTGCCGGCTGCGGGTTCATCGTTAGGGTAGAGAACTTTGGTGATGTTTTCCGAAACCACCTTTTTGTCGACTGCGGCGTAGTAATCTCCCAAATTGAAGGCCTGGAAGTCGAAGGACTCCGGGGCCTCGGCCTTCCACAGCCGCAGCAGGTTTACCGTATTCACCCCGTAGCCGAGAATTGGTGTGTCATAGGCGATGCCCTGTACGATGCGGTTGGGTATCCAACGCACTCGGAAGCGGCCGTCGACATCATCCACAAACTGCTCCGTGTGGCCGCCGAACTTGACGTCAAAGGTCAATTTCCGCCTTGGCAGTTCCCAGGGGTTGCCATGGCGTAGCCAGTTATCGGTCTTTTCCACTTGCCACCCATCACGTATCTCCTGATCGAAGATACCGAATTCATAGCGGATGCCATAGCCGATAGCGGGGATCTCCAGGCTGGCAAGAGAGTCCATGTAACAGGCTGCGAGACGGCCCAGGCCGCCATTGCCCAGTCCGGGTTCCTGCTCCTCTTCCAACAGTTGACTAAGGTCCTGGTCAAGCTCCTTTAAGGCCTGATTCATCTCATCTCTTATACCGAGGTTGGTGATGTTGTTGCAGAGATGGGGACCCAGCAGAAATTCAGCTGACAGGTAGCAGACAGTACGGCTGCCCTGTTTTTTATAGGTCTGCGCGGTGCTGATCCAGCGGCGAACCAGGCGATCCCGCACCGCAAAGGCGACGGCCAGATACCAGTCATTGGCGATTGCGACATCCGGGAAACGGCCTTGCTGATAGAACAGGTGGTCTATGATGGCGCGTTTGAGTGCTTCGACGCCAAGGCCGGTTCGGCTGTGGTTGTCGTCGTCTGTCTTGCCTTTGGTGGGCATGTTTTTCATGGGGACTCCTCTGGAAAACTCAGGTTTTGCCTGTTCCCGCAATACCTGCCAGTGTTGATCAGGTGTCCGTCAGAACGGCCGGTCATCTCTCCGCTGATATGGGCCCGATAGCACGAAGAGGCTGAGACCATGGTCAGTTACAGCTGACTCTCAATATATAATCCAGGCTGGAGGAGATGTGTTGCAGTTCTGACATCAATCTGTCTTCACTTATATTATTTTTCGACTGGCTGATGCCAGCAGCACTTTAGCCGCTATTATACCTGCTTTAACCCTGAAAGGGTGCAGGCATGCTATTTATAAGAAGGCTTGATTGGTAAACCGGAACTGTGTGTTCTACTGCAATGCGGAGGTCGCGGTCGCCAGGTCGGTGGCTCTACTCTGTGACGCTGGCAGGTTGGTGTCGATGAGGTTCTATGAGTGACTGATGACAGCATCGATTTTCAGACATAAAAGTGGTAGAAGGGCGGTCATGGAGACAAATAAACCGAACAATAACCGTGGGCTCCGTCGCCTGATCAATGCCGCGCGCTGGTCGATGAAGGGATTTCGATCAACATTCAAGAATGAAGAGGCCTTTCGCCAGGAACTTTCTTTGTTAATCATTCTGGCGCCAGTCGGTTACTGGATGGGTGAGAATGGAGTGGAGCAGGCGCTGTTGATCGGCTCGCTCTTTATCCTGCTGATTGTTGAATTGCTGAATACGGCAGTTGAGACAGTGGTGGACCGCATTGGTCCTGAACAGCATGAACTCTCGGGGCGCGCCAAGGATCAAGGCTCCGCGGCGGTGTTCGTGGCAGTAGTACTGGTGATCATTATCTGGTTTCTGGTATTGCAGGGTTGATTGTATGAGATGGGAAAACCTGAATCTCATCAGTTGTTTACTGGGCATGGATGGTGCGAATGCGATATCATCTTAAATGCCATGCAAAATCTTGAACCTAACATAAGAAATGCCGTGCGGGCAGTTATCCTGCGTGAAGGCGCCATTCTGATGCAGAAAAAGTGGTCCGAAACCAAAGGCGAATGGTACACCCTGCCCGGTGGCGGGCAGGGTGTCGAAGAAACCCTGACCGAGGCTCTGCAGCGCGAGTGCGAAGAGGAGATCGGGGTGCGGGTGCAGATCGGTGACCTGTTACGGGTGGCTGATTTTTATAAACTGAGGGAGACTGAGTTCCCTTCCACCCGCCATCTGGTCGAGTTTATGTTTGCCTGCTCCGTGCCGGAGGACTATCAACCGGGCAACGGTTATCATCCCGACAAGCATCAGATCGACGTCGTCTGGCTGCCACTCAAAGATATCGCCAAACAGCAGTTGTTTCCTGCCGGTCTGGGGAACGCGCTGCAGGATCTGCACAGCGACAGCGTCCCCTGTTATCTGGGTCTTATGAGTTGAGTATGGCCTTCCCCAAGAGTATTCGAGAGAATCTGCATTTTCTGGTAGCCGAGGTGGGCGTGCAACTCGCCGTGCTGCAAAGTTATCTCAGCACCCCCGCAGCCACGCTGGGAAAAAGAATTCTTGATCGTGAAGGCTATGCGGGTAACCTCAAGCAGCGTATCCACAACAGTTGTCTGGCGCAGATTTCAAGCGCATCAGAAGGGCAGGTGAACAAGCAGTTAATCCGGGCCGTAGAATTGATTGCGACCCACCTCGAACGCATCGCGGAGCATGCACGGGAAGTGATTCAGCAGGCCAGTTACCTGAAAGATGCCTCGGTCCTCGCGGCGCAGGAGCATGGCCCGCTGTTGGAGTCACTCCTGCAGGGACTGGATCTGATCGAATCCGCAGTCTGTGAACAGGACAACCAGCTGGCCCTCAAACTGGGAAAGATTGAACAGGAGCTGGATGCGGCTTACAAGGGATATCTGAAAAAGTACACCAAGGCATTGAGAGGGCGGAAGCAGACCGAAGACCTGGTCTGCCTCATCTTTGTCGCGCACCGCATCGAACAGATGGGTGATGAGCTGCTGATTATCAGTGAAGCGATCCTCTCCGCCAATATGGGGCAGCCATTCAATACAAATCGCTACAGCACACTGAGTGCCTCGATGGCCAAGCTGGGTGAGAAGAATATCGAGGATCTTGGATTCAAGCAGATTGCTGAAACACGTTCAGGCAGCGGCATCGCCGGCATCACGCTGTCGGAAAATGGGGGAGATGGCTATGACGCCATCTATAAAGATGGTAAGAAACGCAAGCTCAAGGAAGAGCGGCAGGGTGTCGAGAGCTGGCATGAGATCTTTCCCGGACTGGCCCCCAAGATCCTCTCTTACCATAAGCGGGGACAATCCGCGGCCTTGCTTATAGAGCATCTGGCCGGGCTGACCTTTGAACAGATTCTGCTGCACGAATCAAACAAGCTGCTGAAGGAGACCCTTGGTCAGCTGACCGGGACCCTGCTTTCAGTCTGGCAGGAGACCCGATCCAAGAAAAAAATATCCGCTGAATATATCGGGCAGTTGCGCAAGAGACTGAATGATGTGTATGCCATACATCCGGAATTTCAGCAGGTGGAGAGTCGGGTGGGCGACTTGGCGCTGCCTTCATTCGATCATCTGCTGAAGCAGGGGATGCGTTTTGAGCAGCAGGTCGAAGCGCCGTTCTCTGTCTATATCCACGGCGATTTCAATGTCGACAATATCATTTATGATCCGGTGGAAAAACGCATCAGTTTTATCGATCTGCATCGCTCCCGCTATATGGACTATGTGCAGGATGTCACGGTTTTCATGGTCTCGATCTACCGGCTGCAGGTCTTGGATAAACAGGTGCGCGGGCGGATCCTCGCGCTGGCGGTGGAGTTCTGCGAGTTCGCCAGAAAGTTTGCCCGTAAGCGGGGCGATAAGTCCTTCGAGATCAGGCTGGCGTTGGGCCTGGTGCGTTCATTTGCGACATCAACCCGCTTCATCCTCGACAAATCACTCTCCCGGGCAATGTTTTTGAGGTCCCGGTATCTGCTCGAACAGGTACTGCAGATCGATCCGCAAAAACTGTCCGGCTTCAAGGTTCCGATCAAGGAGATTTTCGTTGGCTAATCCGAAGATAGGTGTTGTAGGCATTCCTGGAAAATGGTCCACCGAGGCGCTGGCGGATGCGGTTGAAGCCGCTACCGGTTTTCGCCTGGTGGTGAACATGGATGAGGTGATGGCTGATCTTGATCAGGGACGGTTGCAGTTTCATCAATGGGATCTCTGCACCCTCGATGCGGTGATTGTGAAAAAGATCAGCGCTGAGTACAGTCCCAACAGCCTGGACCGGCTTGAGGTGCTGCGTCTGCTGGAAGGGCAGGGCGTCAGGGTGTTCAGCAGGGTCGGCTCGATCCTGCGCTTGATTGATCGTCTCAGTTGCACCATGACCCTGCAGAATGCCGGCATTCCGATGCCGCCGACCCGGGTCACGGAGAGTCCGTCTGCCGCCGCCGCGGCGCTCCATGAATTCGGTTCAGCGGTGTTCAAACCACTCTACTCGACCAAGGCGCGGGGCATGGCAGTCATCGATGCCCATGATCCGCCGGATGAGATGGAGCGGCAGATCGGGAATTTTCATGCCGCAAATCCGATGATGTATATCCAGAAACGATTGCATCTGCCGGGGCAGGATTTGGGTATGGTGTTTCTCGGCGGAGAATATCTGGGCAGTTATGCGCGAGTCGGGGATGGCGGCGCCTGGAACACCACGATTCACAGTGGCGGTCACTATGAAGGGTATAATGCGGATGACGGGCTGATCGAGCTGGGACACAGGGCGCAGGCGCTGTTTGACCTCGATTTTACCACGGTAGATGTGGCTGAAACCGAGCAGGGTCCGGTCGTTTTCGAGGTCTCCGCCTTTGGTGGATTTCGCGGCGCCCTGGAGGGAATGGGGATCAACGTCCCGGAACGCTATGTGGACTACGTGCTGAATGAGTTGAAACGCCGATGAATGAGCCTTCAAATCAACTGACAGATCTGGCCTCTGCGGTTGCGCTGCTGAGCGGGAATGCAATCCTCAGTGAAAGAGTTCTGACGATCGACTGTGGTGGTTGCGTGCTCGGGCTGCGCTCCAATTCTGACAGATTGATCGGGCATCTTGCAGACTATTTTTCGCACCTGATTTGTGAAACAGGCAATATCGATCTGGAGATAATCGCCATCGAGCGCGAGGTGGTTGATGTCGCGAATGAATTTACCGACTGGCAGCGGGAACCTGGAAAAACCGGCAGAAAGGACGCCACTCTGGATCTTCCACACGCGCGCCTGGTCAGGAAGGTGCGCACCGGCATGTTGTTTCTGCAGAGTGACGCCCAACGGATCGCCGCCGGCCCCTGTCTGGAGCATGACAATCAGCTGATAAATTTCATCAATGCCCAGTATATGAACTGGCTGCAGCAGCGTGGCTGGCTGATCTGCCATGCCTCCGGGCTGGTGCGCAACGAGCGGACACTGGCCATGGCTGGTCTCTCCGGTGGTGGGAAATCCACGCTGATGCTGCAGTTGCTGGAACATCAGGATGTGAATTTTCTCACCAATGACCGGCTGTTTATCCGCCGGGAGACCGGCGGGGTGGAGGCCCGGGGGATACCCAAACTGCCTCGCATCAATCCGGGCACCATCGTCACCAATCCGACGCTTGAACCGATGATTCCGGAACTCCAGCGCAAGGCGCTGCTTGCACTGCCAAAGCAGGAGCTTTGGGAGTTGGAAGAGAAGTATGATGTGGATGTTGAGAAAACCTATGGTATGGGCCGGATCAGCACCCATGCGCCCTTGCATGCATTTCTGGTGTTAAACTGGCAGCGGGAGAGCGATCAAGTTCTGCAACTGAGACAGGTCGAGCTTGCCCGTCGGCGGGATCTTTTGTCCGCGATCATGAAATCGCCAGGGCCTTTCTACCAATATGCGGATGGTGGTTTTTTTCAGGATACGACACAGCTGGATGAACAGGCCTACCTCCGGCTGCTCCAGGGTATCCCGGTCTATGAAGCAAGTGGTCGGGTCGATTTTGCAGGTCTGAGACATCGCTGCTATACAGAATTATTGCATCAATAAACGCACGAGGTTGGGAATCTATGGCGCGCGAGCTGCTAATTTTAAGACATGGGAAATCTGATTGGAGTCAGGATGTTGGAGACTTTCACCGTTCGTTGAAGGATCGAGGCAAAAGGGCTGCTCAACGCATCGGTGTCTGGCTCCAGCAACATGGAGTGTTGCCGGATTATATCATTTCCTCACCGGCCGAACGGGCGCTGGAGACCGCGCGTAAAATATCCAAGGCGATGGATATGGATAGCCGCCAGATCAAACAGGAACAGGCCATCTATGAGGCCAGCCTTTCTGATCTGCTTAAGGTGCTGGCCAGTTGTCCGAAAAGGGCCCGGCGCGTGATGATTGTGGGGCATAATCCAGGGCTGGAGCAGCTCTTGATCCATCTCTCCAAGGGCAAGATCCCGCACCCAAAAGATGGCAATCTGCTTCCCACCGCCACCCTGGCCAGATTGAAACTCCCGGATGACTGGCGTGAGCTTGGAGCCGGTTGTGGCGAGTTGAAATCGCTAACCCGGCCGAAGGGGCTGCCAAAGAAGTTTCCCTTTCCGGATTTTCAAGGTCAGGAGCAACGCGATCGCCCAGCCTACTACTATACCCAGTCGTCAGTGATTCCCTACCGAATAACGGATGGCAAGCCAGAGATACTGGTGGTGATGTCGAGCCAGAAAAAACATTGGGTGGTGCCGAAGGGGATCAGTGATCCGGGCATGACCTTGCAGGAGTCTGCAGCTGAGGAGGCGCTGGAGGAAGCCGGTGTCGAAGGTGAAGTGGAGAGCCTGCCGCTGGGGAGCTATACCTGCGAAAAGTGGGGGGCTGAGTGTACGGTTCATGTCTATCCCATGAGAGTGACGCAGGTGTTGCCTGAATCGGCCTGGGTAGAACGCCATCGGAGTCGTGAGTGGTTGACCCCGGAACAGGCGATTGAAAGGGTCAGAGAGCAAAAACTCCAGCCGTTGATCGAGTCACTGGTGAAACAGTTGAAATCCAGCTGAACCAGCCTGATGGCTAGAGTGATAGCGGCCCTGATCCGGCATGGAGATTATCAACAGCTGATCGATACCCCGAGCGCTCTGCAGCCTTTCCCTCTGAATGACAATGGCAGGGCGCAGGCAAAAGCGGCTGCGCCGGAGTTAATTGAAGTGCTGCAACAGCACGGCTGGGTGCTTGATCCGCAAATTGACACCTCGCGTCTGTTGCGCGCCTGGCAAACCGCAGCTTTGATGTCTGAAGAACTCAATGTCCATTTAAAGCAAGATCTGCGACTGGAGAGTTTTGACGATCTCGCCGAACGCAGTGTGGGTTCAGCCGCCAACTTGACAGTGCGGCAGATCGAGACTGTGCTCTCTCTTGATCCCAGGTTTCCGGCTCCCCCTGCCGCTTGGAAATCCGACAGCCACTACTGTCTGCCATTGCAGGGGGCGGAATCTCTGCTGGATGCCGGGAAGCGGGTCGCGGACCACATTGAGGGGAGCCTGCAGCAACTGGTTGAGCAGTGTCGTGTCGATACGGTCAGGTTGCTCGTGGGGCATGGCGCCGCCTTTCGGCATGCAGCTTATTACCTTGGCATTCTTGCCTATGAGCAGATCGCTCAGCTGAGTATGTACCACTGCCGTCCGGTGTTCATCGAGCGTCTGGGCAACCGCCAATGGCGGCATATCGCGGGCGACTGGAAAATTCGTAAACAGCATGAAGGCTTTACTGACTAAATCTTTTCACCTAAAGCGATGAGTCAAAACAAAAAAAAATCCAGATTACCCCGCTATAAAGGGCAGGAGTGGCTGGATGTCGAACTGCCGGTAAAAGAGCAGCCCTGGTTGCTGGGTAAGCAGCGCTCGATCAGCAAAGACAAGGGGCATCGGGCCTCATCAACCGAGATCCTCGAGCGGTTGCTGGAGCAGGATGCATGGCGCTGGCCGAAGAGGCCGCTCTATTTCTTTTCCGACCTGCATGCGGATAGCGATGCTTTTCTGGCTTCCCTGGTGGCATCCGGAGGGGTGGAAAAGACCGGCAGCGGGGATCGCGACTTCAAGCTCACCAAAACGGGCAGACGCGCCCGTTTCGTGATTGGTGGTGACTGTTTCGATAAAGGTCCCAGCAATCTGCGGCTGCTGCGGGTAATTCATCGTTTGATTGATCAAGGCGCCAGAGTGCGGCTGCTGGCGGGGAATCATGACATCCGCATCAAACTGGGAATCCGCTCAGTGGGATTGGAGCGTGATCCGTTGCATGATCATTTCTTCATCCGCATGGGGAATAAGGCGGTGCCCTTCCTCAAAGAGATCTTCAATCACTATCTGCAGGGGGAGAATGCACTCAAGGGCATACCGTCAACCCGGGAGTGCCGGCGCAGACTCTACCCGCCAAAAAGCTGGTTTAAAGAGTTTCCCAAGCTGGCCCAATGGGCGATGCCGGAAAACCGGGTTGAGCGAGAGATGCAGCGGCTGATGGAAAAAAGCGCCAGCTTCGAGAAGGACTGCGCAGCCGCTGATCTCACCCTGCGTCAGATCTATGCGGCAGCGCTCAAGTGGCAGGAGCTGTTTTTGCATCCGCAAGGTGAATTTGCCTGGTTCTTCCAGCGTATGCGCCTGGCGTACCAGCGGGGATCATTCCTGTTTGTGCATGCCGGGCTGGATGATCGGGCGGCCAAACTGGTCAGCAAGTTTGGTGTGAAGCAGTTGAACAAACAGTTTCATGAGCATGTAAAAGAGGAGCTGTTCGAGTTCTATTACGGGCCGCTGGCGAACATCATCCGCACCAAGTATCGTGAGGTGGATCTGCCGCTGACGCAGAAAGGTGTGAGGCTGATTCATGAGGCGGGAATCCATGCCATTGTGCATGGCCATGACAACAGACACCATGGACAACGGATCATGGTGCGCAAGGGAATCGTCAATTTCGAGTGTGATGCAACGATCGATCGAAACACGCGCAAGAAAGAGGGGCTGACAGGCTGCGGGGCTGCAGTGACCATCTTTCATCCAGACAAGCTGGTGATGGGAGTCAGCACCGACTACCCGTTTATCAAAGTCTTTGATCCCGCTTCCCTCGGCTGATTAGGCAGGTATATAAAATGAAACAGAGTAAAAAAAGCTTTCGCCATGAATCACTGCAGGATGCAGGCTCTATCCAGGCCATTCTGAAGGCGGTCAGCCAGGGTATAGGCAAGGGGCGGCTCAACCTGAGTGACGAAGATGATGAGATGGTGCTGGAGCCGGATGGTCTGCTGCATCTGAAATTGACCGCCAATCAGGAGGAGAATCGTCACCGCATCAATTTGCGCGTCACCTGGCAAACAGAAGGGGAGATGCCGAAGAAGAAAAATCTTCGGATTTCTTCCAAATAGACCTGCTCGATGATGCAACAGGACAATCCCAAGCTTGCGCAGCTGGCGAATGAAGTTGCGCAGCTTCTACGTCAGCAGCAACTACGCCTGGCGGTGGCGGAATCCTGCACCGGTGGCTGGGTTGCCATGGTTTTGACCGGCATCCCCGGCAGCAGCGCCTGGTTTGACCGGGGATTCGTCACTTACAGCAATCAGGCCAAGCAGCAGATGCTGGGGGTGCAGGCGGCTACTCTGCAGACATACGGAGCGGTCAGTGAGCAGACCGTTGCTGAAATGGCGCGTGGCGCACTCACGGCGAGCGATGCGGACCTGAGCCTCGCCATCAGCGGCATTGCCGGGCCCGGGGGAGGCACGCCTGAAAAAACCGTGGGTACGGTCTGTTTTGCCTGGCAGCTCAGGCAGGGTGAAACGGTCATTGCAACGGTGTGGTTTCCCGGTGACCGGCAGGCGGTGCGCAGGCAAGCCGTGGAATACGCCTTGCAAAAGCTGCTGGAACTGGTTCGCAATGGCTGAAGGCAGGCTGTTTTTCGCCCTCTGGCCGCCGCGTGAGACGCGCGATCGATTGGCGGGGTTGGCCAGACAATTCAATCCGCCGGGAGGACGCCTGCATCATCCGGACGACCTGCACATCACCCTGGTTTTTCTGGGGCAGGTGAAGGATGCGCAACTACCCTGTATCCAGCGGGTGGCGGACGGCATCCTTTCCCCAGTTTTCACATTGCAACTCGACACCCTCGGTCATTGGCCCAGGCCGAGAATCCTCTGGAGTGGACCTTCCGCACAGTCCGAGGCCCTGCAGCATCTGGTGAGGTCCCTGCAGAATGGACTGCAGGAATGCGGTTTCGAGCCTGAGAAGCGCCGTTACAAGCCGCATGTTACCTTGCACCGCAAGGTGCGCCATGCCGAGGCCGGAGCCATCGATAAGCCTATCGAATGGCGCGCTGCTGAGTTTGTCCTGGCCGCTTCGGGTGGTGGCGCAGCGGATCAGCCGAGGTATCGGATCCTGCAGCGCTGGAGTTTCAATTAATCCTGCAATTTTCAGAAAAAAACCGTTCAGTGACTCATGACGTGAGCCTGTGGCTGTTCGGTAAATATACAGCTTTTAAAGTAACCAATGAACTGGACGCTAGGGGAACTGACCTCCCCAGGTGACCTGTTTTCTGGCAATAGCGATCGTTAGATTTTTATGAATTGGATGTTATATGAACAACGAAACCAAACTTCATGACCTGCTGCTGTTCGGTTCCAATCTGCACGGCGTTGAACGAATGGAAGCAATTAACACGCTGGCCAAAATGCTTAAAGTACCTCCGGGAAAAGTTGAGATCATGCTGGAAAAAAAGTCAGTTGTCCTGCTCAAGGCCGTGTCGCGGGAGGTTGCTCAGAAATATGAGAGAAAACTGTCCGCTATCGGATTCAAGTGCAACACCCGGCCATGCAATGAAAGCGGTGCTGAGCTGGAACTGGTCCCCTTGGAAAAGATGCTGCAATCCCTCTGCTGTCCCTCCTGTGGCCATGTGCATAAATTCGCGGAAGGTGAGGACGCGCCGGAGATCTGTGAATCTTGCAATATCGTGTTTGCGAAAGTAAGTCAGAACCTCAAGCTCGAGCGAGAGAAGATCAAGCGGGCCCTGCTGGCTAAAAGCAAGCTCGAAGAAAAAGCCCTGCAGGAGGAGAATCAACGCCGCCAAGAGGAAGAGCGACGCAGACGGCTGGAAGAGGAAATCCGCAAGGAGTTAGGCCTGCCGCGTTTTGTTACCCGTCGCAGTACATTGATCAGCTCGGCAACCGGCATTTTCGCATTGGGTTTGCTGCTGGGGGTTGGTGGGGTCGTGGCGTACGACAGTCTGAATAACATGCAGGAGGATCCCTATAGTCTCGCTGAGCAACAGATGGATGCCGGTACGAATACTGGCACGAAAGAGGCCTCACCCGGGGTCCAGGCAGGGAATTTAGTAAATGCCGGCCCAACGGCCCAGATACTCCCGAATCTGCCGCCGGAGACTGTGGCCAGCATGGATCCGGTCATGGTTACCCATATGCAGGTGGCCGGGATGTTGGATGCGCAGTCTGGACTCAACAACCCGTTAGCAGGGATTCCCGCAGGGACTGAGCCCGCTCAGCCAGCCTTCGCTGATGATGGGGATCCCCGGTTCAGCTCGCTGGTGGCCGGCGGTACTCAGGCGGCTCTCGGGGATAAGCCGCAGGTCACCACGGATCTGGTCGCCTTGCCGCTCGCCGCAAGTGCAGCAGGGTATGCTGATTCCCAGGTTGTGAGATCCGCTTCGGAGTTCATCCACGGAATGTTCGATGGCCTCGATGAGGATGCGGAATGGGACGACACCATCCTGCGGCAGGTTTTCGCGTTGGCTGCCAAGGGTCGGGTGGAGACAGCCCTGACGCTCACGGGACTGATTCATAACCCGAGGCGGCTTATGCAAGGTGGCGGCAGGCTGGCGGTTTGGCTCGCCGCCGAAGGCAGAATCCTTGAATCCGATCAGGTTTTTGAACATCTGCTGCAAATGACCGAGACCTTGCCGGAAGATCCTCGAGTGAGGGTCGAAGCGCTGCACAGTATTGTCCGGAGTCAAGCCAGGATTCCCGGAAAGGCGCTGGATGCTGATAAGACTGCGATGCGGGCTCGAGTCATCGCAGAGTCCATTTCCGGATCCTGCAATCAGGCCTCAACCTCAGCAGAAGTTGGCGCTATGTTGACTGCTTTGGGGCAGGGCAAGGCTGCGCAGGAGGCATTTCAACGCTCCCATCAGGGATTGAGTGAAATAGCGGGGCAGTCTGAGCTCCTGACCTGTCTCGGTTATCTGGCGAGCAGTTATGGCAGGGCGGGTAATCGTGGTGGAGCCTTGATGCTCTTGCAGGATATGACGAAGGGTGGCCGGGCTCTCGAATCTCCAGCGGCGCGTGATGCGGTCATGCAACAGGCCTCGCGACTCTACAGGGAGCTGGGTGACATACAAACGGCGCAGGAACTGGCCGCAGATATCACGGACCCGGTGGTGCGAGACGGCACAAGGTATACCAATCTATCAGATGAGCTTTCGACGGGTAATATCGGCGCCGCCATGACAGCAGCTGAGGCTATTCAATCCTCCTTCTTCCAGGCTCGGGCCTACGGCATGCTGGGTCTCGCCCAGGCGCGGGATGAGACCTATCGCAAACTGGCAGATGAGTCTTACAAACAGGCGCGCGAACTTGCAAGCTCGCTTACCAACCCCCTGGAAAAAATGGCCCTCGCCGCAGAACTGGCCCGCTTTGCGAGCCGTGCGGGAAAGGATTCCGCAGCCGATAGCGGTTTCGCGGAGGCGATGCGATTGTTCAACCTGCAGCCGGAGGCCGAAGGGCGTGATCAGGCACTGGCCATTCTGGCGACCAACCAGGCCCGCGCCCTGCGGCTTGTTGATGCTCGCCGACAGCTATTGGATATCCGGGACACGGAAATAGCGGGAGTTGCAAGTGACAATCTGTCGGACAGCAAGCAACTTGTGCAGGGGATGAGCGAACAGGCCGAACTTTAAACCTGCATGCCGTCTGTGCGGGTTCCCGCTGCAGCGCCATATCCCTGCTTGGCGGATGCGGGCAACCGGGAGAAATATCCGGCGCATCAGCAACTCAGACTGTGAGTTCAAAACTTCCAGGCAGCCTGCAAGCCGCGAGGGGAATAGGCGATCAGGATGATGGAGCCCAAATTTTCACGGAATGGCCGTTCAGGGACTCATGACGTGAGCCTGTGGCTGTGTGATAATTCTGCAACTTCTTAAGTTAGCCTTGACCAGGACGCTAACTTCTCCCACAGATTTTCAATGAGGACAGAATGAATGGATGATAACCGTGCAAAGGCCTTGAGCGCCGCCCTGAGCCAGATCGAGAAACAGTTCGGCAAGGGCTCCGTGATGCGCATGGGGGACACCAGCGCGATGAACAATATCGAGACCATCTCCACCGGTTCCCTCAACCTGGACATCGCCTTGGGTATCGGGGGGTTGCCGAAAGGACGGGTGGTGGAGATCTACGGTCCTGAGTCCTCGGGCAAGACCACGCTCACCCTGCAGGTGATTGCCGAGGCGCAGAAGATGGGTGGCACCGCGGCCTTCATCGATGCGGAACATGCCCTGGATCCACAATACGCCGAGAAACTGGGAGTCAACGTGGATGAACTGCTGGTCTCCCAGCCCGATACCGGCGAGCAGGCACTGGAGATCACCGACATGCTGGTGCGCTCCGGTGCGCTGGATGTGGTGGTGATCGACTCGGTTGCCGCGCTGACGCCTAAAGCCGAGATCGAAGGCGATATGGGCGATTCCCATGTCGGCCTGCAGGCGCGTCTGATGTCCCAGGCCCTGCGCAAGCTCACCGCCAACATCAAGCGCACCAATTGCATGGTGATCTTCATCAACCAGATACGCATGAAGATCGGCGTCATGTTCGGCAGCCCGGAGACCACCACCGGAGGTAATGCGCTCAAGTTCTACGCATCGGTGCGGCTCGACATCCGGCGTATCGGAGCGATCAAGAAAGGTGACGAGGTGGTCGGTAATGATACCCGGGTGAAAGTGGTGAAAAACAAGGTGGCGCCTCCCTTCAAGCAGGTGCAGTTCGAGATCCTTTACGGAGAAGGCATCTCCCATGAGGGTGAGCTGATCGAACTGGGCGTCAAGCAGGACATCATCGACAAGTCAGGCGCCTGGTACAGTTACAACGGTGAGCGTATCGGTCAGGGTAAGGAGAATGTGCGCAATTTCCTCAAAGAGAATCCGGATATTGCCAATGATATCGAGACGCGCATTCGTGCTGAACTGCTGCCAAAACCTGAAACAAGGGAATCCGTTGAGGCGGAAGCCTGAACGCATCCGAAACCAACCTGGTTGAACAGACCGCCGTGCGCCTGCTGACGGCGCGCGAGCACTCCCGCAAGGAACTGTACGGCAAGCTCGCTGCCCGGGGCTACACCGAGGATGACATCGAACAGGTGCTGGATGACCTGGCGCAGAGGGGACTGCAGAGTGACGATCGATTTTGCGAGGGCTATATCGAGATCCGCGTGCGCAAAGGTAACGGCCCGTTGCGCATTCGTGCTGAGTTGCGGGAGCGGGGTATCAGCGACAGCCTGATTGATGCGATGCTCGAACACTATGCGAGTGACTGGCCGGGCATATTGCGCCGTGTGCACGACTCCAAGTATGGTGCTGAGTCCCCAGGCGATCAGAAGGAGATGGCCAGGCGGGCAAGGTTTCTTGAATACCGGGGTTTTCCAGGCGAGTTGATCGGGCGTCTACTGTTTAATAACGATTTTTAGCCCCAGGCAGGCAGAAGAAAACGGGCATTTTTAATTGGTTCCTGCTATCTTCTGCGGTTTGTTTTTCCCGGTTGATTTCGTTGTTCAAACATGAAAACCAGCGCAGATATTCGTAAAGCCTTCCTGGACTATTTTGCCGGCCATCAGCATGAGGTCGTCCCCAGCAGTCCGCTCGTTCCAATGAATGATCCAACCCTGCTGTTTACCAATGCGGGAATGGTGCAGTTCAAGGACGTTTTTCTCGGACGTGATAAGCGCAACTATGCGCGTGCCACCAGTTCCCAGCGCTGTGTGCGTGCCGGCGGCAAACACAATGACCTGGAAAACGTCGGTTATACGGCCCGTCACCATACCTTTTTTGAGATGCTGGGTAACTTCAGCTTCGGTGACTATTTCAAGCGGGATGCCATCAAATACGCCTGGGAGTTCCTTACAGTCACCTGTGCTCTGCCGGCCGAAAAGCTGTGGGTCACAGTCTACAAGGAAGATGACGAAGCGGCGGATATCTGGTTGCGTGAAGTCGGCATTGATGCTCAGCGTTTTACCCGCATCGGTGACAAGTCCGGCGGCAAGCGCTACGAGAGCGACAACTTCTGGTCGATGGGTGATACGGGCCCCTGCGGGCCCTGCTCCGAGATCTTCTATGACCATGGCGAGGCTATCTGGGGAGGTCCTCCCGGTTCGCCAGAGGAAGAGGGGGATAGATACATCGAGATCTGGAACCTGGTCTTCATGCAGTACAACCGCGACATCGATGGCAAGATGACGGAGCTGCCCAAGCCCTCCGTGGATACGGGCATGGGGCTGGAGCGCCTGGCTGCGGTGCTGCAGGGCGTACACAGCAATTACGAGATCGATCTGTTTGCCAGACTGATCGAGTCAGCCGCCCGGATTACCCGTTGTGACAACCTGGAAGAGAAATCCCTGCGGGTGATCGCCGATCATATCCGTTCCTGTGCCTTCTTGATCGTCGATGGAGTGATGCCTTCCAACGAGGGACGTGGCTATGTGCTGCGGCGTATCATTCGCCGCGCCATCCGCCATGGCTACATGCTGGGCGTGAAAGAACCCTTCTTTTACCAACTGCTTGAAACCCTTTGCCAGGAGATGGGAGAGGCCTATCCCGAGCTGGAGAAGGCCCGCCCTCAAGTGGAGCGGGTGCTGCGCCTTGAAGAGGAGCGTTTTGCCGAGACCCTGGAGCAGGGCATGAAGATCCTTGATGAGACGATTCAAGGTCTGGAAGCAAAAGAGATACCGGGTGAGACGGTGTTCAAACTCTACGATACCTATGGTTTCCCCGTCGACCTGACAGCGGATATCGCCCGGGAGCGGGATCTGAAAGTCGACCATGCAGGTTTTGAACAAGCCATGGCGGCGCAGCGGGATCGCGCCCGTGCGGCAAGTCATTTCGGGGCAAACCAAGTGATCAGTCTGAACTTTGAAGGTCATACAGAGTTTACCGGTTACGCACAGTTGGAGGATGAATCCAGTGTGCTTGCCCTGTATCGGGACGGTGAGGCTGTGGAACAACTGCAGGCGGGGGATGCCGGCATGGTTATCCTGGATCGCACCCCATTCTATGCCGAATCCGGCGGCCAGGCTGGTGACATGGGGCTGCTCGAGGGAGCAGGTGTATTGTTCGAGGTGGATGACACGCGCAAGCAGGGTGGTGATGTCTTCGGCCATATCGGCAAGCTCGAAGAAGGTCTGCTGAAGGTTGGCGATCGGCTGAAAGCGCAGGTGAATGACTTTACCCGCCAGGCTACGGCGCTGAACCACTCCGCAACTCACCTGTTGCACGCAGCCCTGCGCCAGGTGTTGGGTGAACATGTGGCGCAGAAAGGCTCCCTGGTGGATGCGGATCGGCTGCGTTTCGACTTCTCTCATTTCGAACCTATCAGCCGCGAGCAGTTGCAGGAGATCGAACAGCTGGTGAATCAGCAGATTCGCCGGAATCATCCGGTCGAAACCCGCATCATGGCCCTGGAGGAGGCGAAGAACTCGGGTGCCATGGCCCTGTTCGGGGAAAAATATGCGGATGATGTGCGGGTTTTGCGCATGGGTGACTTCTCCACAGAATTGTGTGGTGGAACCCATGTGAATGCGGTGGGAGATATCGGTCTGTGTAAGATTACTGCAGAGACCGGCATTGCCGCCGGCGTGCGGCGCATCGAGGCGGTTACCGGTCAACGCGCCATCGAGTGGATGGAAGCAGATGAAGAACGGGTGCAACGGGTTGCCGAGCTGATCAAGGCCGGTCGAGACGAGATCGAAGACAAAGTGGTGCATTTGTTGGATCGCAATCGCAAGCTGGAAAAAGAGCTTGAGCAGTTGAAAGCCAAGCTGGCCAGCGCGGCAGGCAGTGATCTGGCATCCAGTGCGGTTATCATCGGTGAGGTAAAAGTGCTGGCAGCCAACCTGGAAGGCGCTGATCCAAAATCCCTGAGAGATACCATGGACCAGCTGAAAAACAAACTGGGGTCTGCGGTAATTCTGCTGGCAACGGTCACTGGTGACAAGGTCTCTCTGGTGGCAGGTGTGACGAAGGATCTGACGGGGCGGATGAAGGCCGGTGATCTAGTGAAGCTTGCAGCCGAAAAGGTTGGCGGCAAAGGTGGAGGTAGACCCGATATGGCGATGGCCGGCGGTAATGACCCGGCTGCCGTCGGCGATGCATTGGCCCTGGTGGAACCCTGGGTGTCAGAACAGCTGCGGGGCGGCTAAGTCGTCGAGTTTAATCTCTTAATTCAAACGTGATGGTTTAATCTCTGATCGATTTGGTGTTTAATTGCGCCGTTTCGAGCTGCGGGTTTTCCGTCGGTATTCACTTTATTCAACGAACTGGTTAGAAATGGCGCTCATTGTCCAGAAATATGGCGGTACATCTGTCGGAACCATACAACGTATCATGGCTGTGGCTGAGCGGGTCAAGGCCAGACAGGCGGAAGGCGACCAGGTGGTGGTCGTGGTCTCGGCCATGTCAGGTGAGACCAATCGCTTGATCGCACTCGCGGGTGAGATTGATGACGCTCCTGATCCACGAGAGATGGATGTGCTGGTCTCCACCGGTGAGCAGGTTACCATCGCTCTGCTCAGTCTGGCGCTGCAGAAAGTTGGCTGTGCCGCCCGCTCCTATACCGGTGGCCAGGTGCATATTCTCACCGACAGTGCGCATAGCAAGGCGCGCATCCAGGACATCGACGGAGCCCGTGTCAAGGCGGACCTCGATGCCGGCATGGTGGTGGTAGTCGCTGGTTTTCAGGGTGTGGATGAGCACGGCAATATCACTACCCTCGGGCGCGGTGGATCGGACACCACTGCAGTCGCCATGGCGGCAGCACTGAAGGCGGACGAATGTCAGATCTATACGGATGTGGATGGCGTCTACACGACAGATCCACGGGTTGAGCCGAAGGCCCGTCGCTTGGATCGGATCACCTTTGAAGAGATGCTGGAGATGGCCAGCCTCGGATCTAAAGTGCTGCAGATTCGCGCTGTCGAATTTGCCGGCAAATACAATGTTCCCCTGCGGGTCCTTTCCAGCTTTGAAGAGGGCGAAGGTACCCTGATTACTTTTGAGGAAGAGAGCATGGAACAGGCAAAAATTTCGGGAATCGCATTCAGTCGCGATGAGGCCAAACTGAGTATTCTCGGTGTGCCGGATCAGCCTGGTGTGGCGCACAAGATTTTGAAAGCGATCGCTGATCAGAATATCGAAGTCGACATGATCGTGCAGAACATTGCAGCTGATGAGGCGACGACCGATTTCTCCTTCACTGTACACAGAAACGACTTTAAAAAGGCCGTGAATATTCTGCAGCAGACATCCAGGGAACTGGGCGCAAGAGATGTCATGAGCGACGATAGAATTGTCAAGCTGTCTCTGGTGGGTGTTGGCATGCGCTCCCATGCGGGAATAGCCAGTAAAATGTTTGAAACCCTGGCCAAAGAAGGGATTAATATCCGCATGATCTCAACTTCGGAGATCAAGATATCTGTAGTGATAGCTGAAAAATATCTGGAATTGGGGGTTCGTGCGCTGCACGAGGCCTTCGAACTCAATCAATCCGAATAGATAGGAATAAAAGTACTTATTTGTATTTTAAGGAATAAAACATCCCGCAAGGGAATTATGACTGCTTTGTTACGGTCGAATCAGTTGTTAGAATAAAACTACCGGTCACGTGAATAATTACGAGGCTTGGTTGGCATTGTTCGGGAACTAAAGCATGTTCAGAAGAACCTGGGCAAATAATATAAAGGAAATTCATGGAGACAGAAGATGTTGATATTAACCCGCCGTGTTGGCGAAACCTTGATGATTGGTGATGAAGTTACCGTGACAGTTTTGGGTGTCAAAGGTAATCAAGTGCGCATCGGCGTTAACGCGCCACGTGACGTAACTGTGCACCGTGAGGAGATCTACGAACGCATCAAAAGAGAGCAGGCTGAACAGCAGGAGCAGGATTGATCAGCTGAAAAGTACTCTCAAACTATTATTGTGAGGCTCTTTGGCCTGCAGATGAAAACTTTGCTAAGGACAGCAAAGTTTTTTTGTTTGCGGGGAAAGAAATCTGTACAATTCGGTCCTCGTTCACGAACAGCATCATATGTTCTTCCTGACTGAACTTGGAGAGATGGCCGAGCGGCTGAAGGCGCTCCCCTGCTAAGGGAGTATGGGGTTAATAGCTCCATCGAGGGTTCGAATCCCTCTCTCTCCGCCATATTAACAGCCCCCATCTGGGGGCTTTTTTAATATGGGAGATAGAGAGGCGTTGATGAGGACCCTTCTTCGGTTTGGTTTAAACGACAGAAGCCGTTTTGACAACGCAAGAGCTTTGTCCGAAGGGCGAGGCCCATGGATGGATGGGGCCTAGTCAATCCCGAACCCAGTCCGGGCCTTTAGGTAACCAAGCACTGATTGACAAAAGGTCAAGAAATCTTCAGAATTCGCCTTCCAAATAAGCGCCCGTAGCTCAGTTGGATAGAGTACCTGGCTACGAACTAGGGGGTCGGAGGTTCGAATCCTTCCGGGCGCGCCATTTTAGAAGATAAATCAACCGGTTAGAGCACTCTGCTTGGCCGGTTTTTTTGTGGCTGTCCAATAGCGAGAAAATCGATGACTATATTGGACAAGTGTCGTCAATCTGCTCCAACACAGTTGTGTCCAATTCTTACCTAAGCCATTAATGAATATTGAAAAATTCAATATCGTGTTTACCTCATGAACGGTGGTTGAACTTAGAACGTCTGATCGTCCGATATCGGCTGAGATTAAAAAAAGCGTGTAAGTATCTGGCTTGTACGTACCGTGTGACATCGGATGAGGGGGGCTTAGCTGGTGGTTAGCTCTAGACTTACCTCAGTCTGTTCTTCTTGATATCCCATTGAGCGATAACCGATACGCCGTCTTTCAAACATTTTCCTGAGGATCGGAACCTTGGCATCGACATAGTCGAAGATTCGCACTTCCTGTTTGCCAGGGTGTAACCGGTGAAGTCGCCCAGCATATTGCACAAGGGTTCCTTTCCAAGACACTGGCAGGGCAAGGAACAGGGTATCCAGTCGCGCGTCGTCGAATCCTTCACCGATGTACCTGCCGGTCGCCAGAATGAGTCGCTCTTCATCATCAGGAATAGAAGCGAGCTGTTCTTCGACTTCACGCCGCTCTTTCGCCGAACGTCCTCCTCGCAGGACGATCATGTGCCTGACAAAGTTCTTCAATCGATTGTGTAGTAGTGCGAGGTGCTCTTTGCGTTCTGTCAACAGGATGGGTGAGCGGCCTTCTTCCATGGCCATGAGCACATCATCAATGATTTGTTCGTTGCGTTTTTCATCAGCAACCAGCAAGCTGTAGAGTTGCTGAATGGTGATATTGGGCACTTGTTCTGGAGCATCAAAGTGGGTTTCTCGGACAACAAGTCGATGATCAAAAGGGCATTGTGCCAATTGGCTGCGGGGGTCAACTTTAAATCGAATGGGTCCGATCTGCATGTGAATAATCGGCTGATGACCGTCGCGGCGGTGAGGCGTAGCGGTCAGGCCGACAATGTATCGTGCCTTGACCTCGGAGAGGACCCGCTCAAACGAGACGGCCGGTAGGTGGTGACACTCGTCAATGAGTACCTGCCCATATTCCGCGACGATGTCGTCCACCGAATCTTTGCGAGACAGACTCTGGATCATGGCAACGTCGATCTGCCCTGTCAGCTTGCGTTTTCCACCGCCAAGCTGTCCGATGGATTGGGTATCGCGCTCTAGAAAGATACCGATCTGCGATCTCCACTGTTCCAGGAGCGGTTGTCGGTGAACAAGAATCAAAGTGTTGCACTTGCGCTGGGCGATCAGATAGGTACCAAGGACAGTCTTCCCGAAACCCGGTGGCGCCACGACCACTCCGTTGTCATGCTCGAGAATGGCTTTAGATGCCTGCTGTTGGGCACTGGTCAATTCGCCAAAGAACCTCGCATCGATAGGATCACCAGCGTGTCTCAGGTCTTCCACCTTCAAGTGGCTCTTATGTTCCTGAAGCAATAGCTGTACATCGTCCAGACATCCCCTTGGCAGGCTGAAGTGTTTTTCGTGGTCTTCGGCGCAGGTGATCACCCGGGGTGTCAGCGCTGTCGAAAGACGAAGATTCTGCTTCTTGTAGAACTCCGGATTCTGAAATGCAGCCAGTCGTTTGAGCTGGTTGATGAGGGATGAAGGAAGGCCCGCTCTCTCGACGAAAATCCGTTGGGACAATACACCACGAACTTCGAGTGGGATGGGTTCGGTGATCGATAGACACTTTGATTTTCGGGAGGGTGGCCTCAGCCACGGGCTAGCTTCAATGTTGTCTTCTCCTGTATCGGTCATCTGAAGGCCAATCACCTGGCCACGTGTTGTGGCTTCAACGGCTATCGTTTCAACCTTCATAGCTGGAATCGGGGTCAGCGATGCGAGAATGCGCCATTGATCTGGAAAGGGCTCTAACGAATCGTCCAGGAACACAGTATTACCTTCCTGCCGGGGATGATACTGGAGCGGCAGTGCGATCAGATTACCGAAGCCACCGTTGGGCAGAGTGTCTTGGTTTGGGAAGAGCCGGTCATAGGAGGACATACTGAGCTGGTGTCGCCGCTCCATGGTTTCCGTAATGAGATAACTGCCCATCTTCCTTGCTGTTGTGGCGGAAACCGGGCTGCTGAAGAAGAACCAGACGTGTGCACCATTGCCAGAGCGAGACCGTTCGATGGCATACGGAACGCCGACATGCCGACAGGTTTCCGTAAAAACCAGAACGTCTTCTCGCCAAGCCTGTTTATCAAAATCGGCAGCGAGAAACCAGCATGTCTCATCCGTTAGCATGGGATAGACGCCGATGACATGGCGTCCCTGGAGATGGCCCAGCACAGTATCGGTTGTTACCGGCAAGAAGGCTTGGTTGGGGCACTCGCCACATTTCACTCGGGGCTTCTCGCATACCCCGCGAACCCATTCATTCGCACAAGCTGGTGAGTAACCTTTCTTGCCTGTCTTCTGGTTTTGCCACAGTTTGGGATATACATCGTTTCGGCCTTTAAAGAGATTGAGGAAAAGAGCAACCTTCTCCTCTGGCGTCAGGGTTGCAGCAATGGGGAGGTCGGAAGAGATGATTGGACGAATCGAAGTTTGCTCGTCAATCTTTACGAGACGTTCTCTCAGTGACTGAAGCGTTGCTGCGGTCTCATCTTGTTGTTGTTTTAAGTTGGCAAGTTGCTGCTCGACTTCGGCAATTTCCAAAAGGATGCTTTTGCGATCAGAAGTCTCCATGTTCAGGCCTGATTTGGTATTTACTGTCTGGCTCTGGTTTAGACCATGCTGACTGAACAAATATCTGAAGCTGCAAGATGGCCTTGGTGAATGTTGGCTGGGCAGGGATCGGTAGGTGTCCTTGCTGCCACAAGGCAATTCTCAATAGAATTTTATATATCTTTGTATGAGAGCCTGTGGACTCAAATCAAGGCTTCCAGTCCTTTCTTGTCAAGTAGGTTGAGAAGCTTGAGCGATGGCCCGCTTGGATGTTTAGCGCCAATCTCCCACTGTCGGACGGTTGATGGACTCGTGTTGAGCACAGATGCCAGTACAGTTTGACTCAATTTGTAACGTTCACGTAGGGCGCGGATACCCTCACTCGAATACTCTGGAATAGGCTCAAGACATAACGCCTCATAACGCCTCATGCTACGCATATCAATGAAACCAGCATCATGAAGATCGCGCGCAGTTTCATGTACCGCCTCCAAAATTCGGCTGGTGGTCTTAGTTGTGGTTGTCATGGCATATCTCCTGTAATGCTTCATTTTTGACATGAGCCGCAAGTTGCTTCGAATTAAGCATAAGTAGGTCGCCGGCAATAGCTTGTAGTGCTTCCAGTTCCTTCTTGCTGATATTGGCCCGCTCGTTTTTCTCGAAACCGAAGACGAAGAACCATCGACTGCCCCTGTTCGTCGCCACTAATGTGCGTGCACTACCGCTTTTACCCCGACCGGGCAAAGCGACGCGCTTTTTAACTACACCACCTCCCAGGTCAGCGTCGATCAGCCCTGCATCCATTTCGGAAACGGCATTGCAAAGCGCATCATTGGTAAGGTCGGTCTTACGCATCCATCGAGAAAAGTGGCGTGTCTTAAATATTCTCTGCATTAATAAACTATATCACTTAGAGTTATACAATATCAGTTGGTTCACTCATTGAAAATTTGTCCAATAAAATGAGTAGAATAAGTTCAATTCAAAGGCTTACAGGCCGTTTAAGCTAAAACTATTGGACAGATAAAAATAGATTTACTTATTACTATCATAGGGTTACAGAGGTTAATCTGTAAGACTACGAACTAGGGGGTCGGAGGTTCGAATCCTTCCGGGCGCGCCATTTAAGTAAAGAAAAACAAGCGGTTACGGCCATTGTGGGTCCCGAAAATAGGAGTCTGTTGATTCTATTGCATATTTCTGGGTGATGGTTGATCCTTGGATTCATGGCACATCTAATCCAGTTTATTCTGACGTTGGTGACTACATCTGTCCGATCGCGGCTGTCATTACAGGCGGAGAATGCAGCACTGCGGAATCAGTTGTATCTTTATCGGAAATCAGGGAAAAGGCCAAGAATTAAACCTGCTGACCGGCTGCTCTGGTGCCTCATCGCGAAATTTTGGGCGGGATGGCGCGAAGCCCTGTACTTTGTCCAGCCCAGGACCGTAACGACCTGGCAGAAAAAGCGATTCCGCGACTACTGGCGCGCGCTCAGTCAGTCGGCTAAGCCAGGCCGACCTCAGATCTCGCGAGAGCTCAGAAGACTCATTGTTAGGATGTGGGATGCCAATCCGACGTGGGGCTCGCCAAAGATCGTTGCTGAACTCGCGATGCTTGGAATCGACGTTGCTAAGTCAACGGTAGAAAAGTATCAGCCGAAGCGAACCGGGCCTCCGTCGCCCACGTGGAGAACATTCCTTGACCAGCATGTTCGAGATCTTGTATCGATTGACTTTTTCATTGTCCCTACTGCTACGTTTCGGGTGTTGTTCGTCTTTATCGTGCTTGCCCACGATCGACGGCGAATTGTTCATTTCAACGTGACGGAACATCCAACGGCGCAGTGGACGGCGCAACAGATTGTCGAAGCGTTTCCGTTTGATACTGCTCCGAGTTATCTGATTCGAGACGGCGATGGCATATATGGTGAGCGCGTTATGCGGAGGATTGAAGCCTGAGTATCGACGAGATCATCACGGCACCCGCGTCGCCATGGCAAAACGCCTATGTGGAACGAGTGATTGGGACGCTACGCCGAGTACTTTTCGATCACGTCATCGTGCTCAACGAGCAGCATCTAAAGAGACTCATGTCGTCGTATCTGGATTACTACCATCCGTGGCGAACACACCAGTCATTGAATAGCGACGCGCCGAACGGTCGTCCCGTACGAGCAGCGGAACCCTCCAGCGTTGTTGAGCTCCCAGCCGTACACGGACTTCATCATGTCTATCTTCCAAAGGCTGCATGATTATTCGGGACCGACAGGAGTTGGCGGGTCGGATTACATTGATGCCGCACAGCTGGTTCAATTTTAGGCCAATGGCTTACTTGCTTTCCAATATGCTCATGCTGCGATGATACGGAACTCAGTCGCCTTGGCGATCGGGCGAACAAAATTCTTCTCTCGTTTCATTTCCACGATGCCATATCGAGACATGGTTTTGAGGGTTCGGGATAGATTTCCCGCCTTCCGACCACTGGCTCTCGCTAACGCCGAAATCGACTCTGGATGCATCTCAGCCATTACTTTGAGAAGAGCACGATTTTCATCGCTTAGAACCTCCGCCAGCGACTTCATTGAGGTGAACCAGATCTTGGGTTCACCCCGCTTTGGTTTGTATTTCCCACTGGCAATGGACAATAACCGATTACGGATTTTTTCCTGCGGCATGATGCCAATCGTGATGGTCTTCATCGTTTTCTTACCTCTTGCAGCACGCGATCTACTTCCGCGAAGAAGTCCGAAAGGAGTTGATAGGCATCCTTGAACTCATAAGGTATGCCCTTGTCTGATGCATGACGGTGCCGGTGGTCATAAGGCAGTATCCGCCCTACAAACTTGAACTTCTTCGGCAGCTTCGCTGAATGTGCATTGTCATAACCTAATATTCGCCTACCATATGGTTCGTGCAGTGTTAGCGAATAGCGGACACCATGTGGAATCATCTGGGTGGCGTCAACCCGCCATGCCTCGATCTTGATCCAGTATCCACCGTCTTGGTCAATAATCTGATCGTGTAGGTCTAATAAGGTTTCTATACCTGGATCTTCATACATACTGAATTATATCATCTGATGATAAAGTCAGATAGGATCAATTCTGTCTGTCCTTGGTGAATAACTAGTTTGGCTGCCATCTATGTGGAAATGTCTTGTGATTAGTAGTATGGATAAATGCGGTACTTCCCTCCTGGTCTTAAAAGTACTGCCGGACTTTTGCCGGACTTTTGCCGGATTGAGTCCGGCACTGTTGTGCATAGTAGTGCAGAATGCAAAGGGCATATCGCAATATAGTACAATAAAAACAGACAGTTATGGACGCCATAGATAACTACGAACTAGGGGGTCGGTGTGGTGGTCCAGCGAAAGTTTACTCCCTTTATCGCAAGGCAATTGAGTGGAAGATGGCTGTGTTAATCGGCATCTTGACAGCGCAAATACTTCAAGATGCCCACTTGACAGACATCGGAGCACAAGGAAAATAATCGACGGCGTCCGATTGTCGTCGAAGCCGAGATAGGCCGAAAAGCTTGCACTACGCCGCCTGTCGCAACTCAACAATCGGTAGATGCTTCCGACCCCGATGATAGCGCATATCGAGGCGAATGCGAGCGCCACAGCGGCCGACGATCGGGGCGTGCGGCGATGTACATGGCGCACTGTGCGGCCATCGCGCACGGGGTTCGTATCGAGGGCGCTCACATGCCGGCAAGACATTATGATAGACCTCATGAGGCGTCTTGCCATGGAGTGACGAGTGAGGGCGACTTTGATTGTACCAGTTACCAAACCACGTTAACTCCTGATGGAATGCCTCCCTGCGAAGTGGCACGAGTATGATCCGCATGCATTCATTCTTTAGGGTTAGGATGAATCGCTCAACCAGGGCAATGCTACCGTGTTGGCCAACGGCACCGAAGCGGGGTGTGATTCCTTGGTGATCACACCAATCTTTGAATACGCTGCACCAGAACTGATGGCCCTTATCACAGATGATATATTTCGGATTGGCACCTGCGTCGTTGATAGCGCGTTCGAGAAAATGCTGAACCGATCGTGATGTCGGCGAGTGCTTGAAAGTGGCGACACCCATGATACATCGAGAATAATGATCGATGACCACCGCCACCCACCAGCAAAACGGCCAGCACTGGGGTAATGCGAACGGCATCCAGGGTGTCCAAAAAACCACTGTTATTGGAACAGCTGTGAGGTCGACATGCCAAATATGGTTGGGACGATTTGCGGTGACGAGGCGTGTGGAGGCCTCCGCCTCCCCAGGGCTGGGCAGTGGGTTTTCTTTCAAGATCCGCCCAACCGTCGTGATCCCCAGATGCAGTCCTGCCCGGCAGAGTGTCTCGGCGATCTTGACCTTGCCCATGCTGGGACTTAGGGCTTTCAAACGTTGCACGATGTAGCGGACGAAGTCCGGGAACTTATTCACCGGCTCGCGCAGTTGCAACAGGGCATTGGCGCCCTGGGCGTCGATGCATTTCACCCACGCTGCAATCGTGACCGGCGTGACGAGGAAGGTGTCGGCGGTTTGTTTGAGCGACCAGCCACGTGCGGCACGAAGTTCGAGGCTCGCCATGCGCTCATAGGGTCCATAATGCGGCCGGCGCTGAGGCGCGATCTGAACCATGCGGGTATCCTTGATGCGGAGTTCTTCGCGTAGCAGGGCACACTCTTCGTGGAGCCGATCGTTTTTCGCCGCGAGTCGCACCCGGGCATTGATGCTGTCGGCGGCCCAGGCGCGCGCATATAAGATTGCGTAGTGGGCCAGCGCGATAGCGTGTAACACCGCCGACTTAATGCAGTCCCAGCCCTTGGGAAGATGGATTCGCGGTGGCTGCGGGTTTGTGGGCATCGTGGCCTCCGAAAACGTGTTATTGAGAGTTTCCGGTTGAAGGATACAATAAGCGCCATCGAATCAGAATGTTATGGTCTGGACGGTGAACCGAAAGATTCGGTGGGCCAGGACAGCTGATGTCAGTCCGTCAGACTCCTGACGTCGGCTGTATAGTGCTCTGAGATTTATATCGGCATCAATCTGCGAAAATCCGCATCAAACCTGAGTAGTTGGGAGCCCTGAGTATTTTCACCGGTGGTTGTTATCGGATGGGTTACACCCACGGGAAACTGGTGAAAACTGCTGGCGGCGCCGAGTAGGCGCTGCCGGGTGATTCTTCGGCTCGAACGCCTGAGGGTTTCATGGGTTAGTGTGGAGACGAGATACACCATTCGATTCCACTCAGAGTGCCGAGTGGGTAGCTGATGGGTCTCGATGAACGCCAGATAGTCCTTATAGTCGATGGAGGATTGATCGGGAACACCTCTGGGGTTACTCAGGTAGATGTCGATGTTATCGGGCAAGCGCGAGAGTTTTAATAGGTCATTACCCAATATGTCGACACTGCTGTAGATTGCGGTTTTTGTTCGGTTGCGACTCACTGCCGTGATCAGCGCAGAAAAATCCTGCTTCCGGGTGAACCAGAAGATATGCTGCAGCCGATCCCTTTGCACAGGAATCTCATCCACGGACGTGATGACCGACAACCGGCTTTGGTCATTCGCCAACGATGAGATGCGTTGCCGAATCAGACTGCCGAGTGCATCTTTATCGGTCACCAATAGGCTGGGTTGTTGTACCCCCGATAACTCGATCAGTTCCATGAGCTGGTCTGAAAGACTTGGCAGGATGGGCGCAGCGGTTCTATCCGTCGAGTCGATCTCGCTCAGCGGGAAGAGGATTGGGGTATCCTCCGAGAACTGTCGCAGGGCGGAAGCCTCATTGGGCTGAAGCGGGCCGGTAAGATAACAGAGTACATCCTCATCGATTCGGGAGGGCGGGGTAAAGATTAGCTCGATCCGCCTGCCGTGAATCCCACCCCGATCGTTCACTTGCTGAAAATATCGACTGAAGACAGACCGGGTATCCGCCACCAGGCTGCTCAGCCCAGGCGCCTCGCTGAGCACAACGCCGATCTTCAGGTGGGTGTTGTCGACACCGGGAGGTATGGGGTCGTCGATGCGCTTCAGGTGCTTGGCGAGCTGTTCGAAATCTTCGTCGCTGAGGTCATAGCGGGGCATCAGGCGGTGCATGGATTGGCCGTCGCTTTTCACGCCTTGGGTGATCGCCCGATGTAATAGCTGTTCGTCATAGGGGGCTTTCTCACTGGTGGGCAGGGGCTGGGATAGTTTCCTCCAGTTGATCGGAGGAACATTGACTCCTCCTTCAATTCCACCCTGGCCATCGATGCCGTGGCACGACTTGCAGGGAAACGCAGTGGCGTTGGCCTCGATGCCTCCGGTCAAAGTGACCGCAACTGGGTGGAGCGAATCACCCTTTTCATAAAATCGCCTTCCCGGCTCAAATTCGCTGGCCAACACCGCTGTGGTGCTGACGAGGAGTGTCAGACAGCAGAGTGCCTTAAGCTTATGAGTTAACATCTTCGGTCTTCAGATATTTGCGTAAGCGGCTGACGATCATCTCGGGGTCCGGCAATTGATAGAAGCCGGTCCAGTGGTTGGTTTGCGGATCGCCCACCAGTATTACACTGGAATGGGTCTCCAACTCTGCGGTGTAGGCCCTCAGCCCCATCAGGGATTCATTCACCGCCTGGCTCTTTCCGGTCAGCCATAGCCAGTGATCGCTGGCATTGCCGTGTTTCTGACTGTAGTCCTTCATCTTGTCAGGGGTATCCTTGGAGGGGTTCAGGGTGAGGGTGATCAGTCTCACCTTGTCCCGCAGCTCGGGGTCCTCGGTGATCCTACTCTCAACCGCCTTCATGATGTTGGTGGAGACCGGGCAGACGGTGCTGCAATCGGTGTAGATGAAGTTCATCACCACGATATGCTCCGCCATCGCATCGCTGACCAGTTGCAGCGAGTTGTTGTGGGTATCGATCATGGTGTGGTCGATCAGCTTGATCGACAGGCTGTCGCCAAGCCCTTTGCCCGATGCGCTTTGGGTGGGCGATGCGGTGAACACCAGCATGGCCAGCAGTAAGGATTTCACGATTTGGCGATTCATTCTGTCACCTCTATTCTCTGCATTGTGGATTGATTCATGCTGATCCCCAGTGCCTTGGCCTCGATGCCCAGCAGATACTCGCCCTGACGGGGAAAAACCAGGTTGGCGATGAGTTCGCCTTTGGCGTTTGAACGGCTGAAGATTCGGCGTTGCCAGTTCGAACCGGGTTTCATCAGCAGCAGTTGAATCGTTTGGTTGGGGAGTGCGGGGTCCATCTCGAGTTTGAGTTCAGCGGGCGTTCCCGCCTGGTAGCGGGATGGGCGCAGTGCGATTTGAGTCAGTCTGTGAACCGCTTCGACCGGTTGCTGATCTTCCGCGCCTCGTACGCTGAGCGGTTGACAGGAGACCAGCAGCGGGTTGGCCAGGTAGAACACCACCTCGTACTCACCGGGCCGGGGAATCGCCGCCACGGTCTGATAGACGCCAGGGGAGGTTTCGTTCAACGATTTATCATGCACCAGCAGTGAGACAGGCCGGTTGGAGTAGACCTTGAAGGCGTTGGCCGGGGCCAGCATGCCATCTTCCATGTAGAGGTAGAGTGTCTTGTCCGCCGGATTGGCGACCATGACCGCGCCACCCTCCGGCAATGGGGTTATGAGAGGAAGGTGTGAAGGACCCTCTCCCGGCGGCTTGACGCCGAAGGGGACTTCTATCAACGACGGGGTCTGCCGGGTGGTGAGCGAGGGCAGATGGATCAGCGAGACGTTGGCTGAGCTGGTGTGGTGCAGATAACCATAGAGATCGGAAAACACCAGTTGATCGAACCCGTGCTTGAACATCAGGTGATGAACCGGTCTACTGCTGGCGGTATCGATGATCGCGACCTGTTTGTTCTCCGGGTCCAGGGCGAACAGCCAATGGCCGTCCGGCGAAGCATGCAGTTGCCGGGGCAGAGCGTTGACCGCTATGGAATCGACCGATGTCCGCTCGCCCGGAAACAGCGTGGTGATGCGCTGATGCTCCGCACTGCCCAGGTAGAGCCGATCCGCATGGGTGGAGTAGGCCAGGTCACTCAACCCGTAGGGCAGCGTACGCTGCCAGAGCCGTTGCAGGGTTCTGCTGTCGATGGCAATCAACTCGCCATTCGCGGTGTTGTAAATAAAGAGCTGCTCGCTGAGCGGGTCGGCAGCCAGCAGCTTCTTGCCTGCTGAGAACGGTAGGGAGTGCAGCAGTTCTCCGTCGGCGACCGCGATCACCATCAGCGCCGAATCGCCATAGACCCAGAGGGTGTTGGCTTGCGACACCGGCGCGAACCGCTCGGCGGCGACGGGCAGATCGATCTCCCGCAGCCGGCTGCCGTCCAGGGCGTTGAGTACGCTCAATTTGTCTCTATCGGGCAGGGTCAGCGTCAACTCGGCGGTCTCCTCCGACAAATGCCAGTCGCCGATGCGATGGGGCAATTTGTTCAAGCCCAGCAGATTGGCGCTGGCCAGATTGAGTTTCGGGTCGATTACACCCACCGAGTCATCGGCGTTGAGGGTGATGAAGCTGTAGCTGTTGAGGTCGATATCCTGGCTGGCATTGGGACCCACGGTCAGATAGTTGCGAATCGCATCCCTGCATTCCGATCTGCCCTCCAGCCGGGGTCTGATCCATGCCCCCGGATGCAGGCCGGCCAGCGATCCCCCATCGTGGCTACCGCTTATCCTGAAACCGAAGGCAGTCGGCTCGCTGGCCATAATACTTTCACTGGCGTCGGCCGCACCTGGAGAGGTGGCGGTGATCTCCACCCTCAGGCCACTCTCCGGCATCTGCTGCGCACAGACCACAGATGCCAGAAAGAACAGCCAGGCGCTCAGATTGAGGCGTTTCATGATCATGATCAGTTCTTTTTCACCTCAAGCTGACCCCATGCGCCGCTGGCCCAGAAGTGATTGGGGCCGTCGCGATACTGCCAAAGCCCGGGGACGGCGGCATCGATACTCGCGGTGATGGTCTTACCGACGCTCATCAACGGCGTGTTCGGTGAGCCGAACTCTTTCATCATGTCGGGGAACTGGTGTCCATAGACCATGAAGGTACGCTGCCGCGCACGGCCGTGGGGCTGCAGAACGCGAAAGCGGATTGCATCATCCTCGTTGGCGACGAAGCGGGGGGTGGCCACCGGTCCATAACTGTCGAGGAAGAAGTTCTCCGGGAACAGCGCGCCGTTGAGATCGGGCAGCACCCAGTCGCCCGTCGCCGCATCCTGCGCGGGAGACTGTCCCAGCCGCGCCCAGAAGGGCTCGGTGTTGTAGTTGATGCCCTTGTCGCCCAGATCATAGGAGTCGTCGCAGATCAGGCAGTTGGGAATCGGATGGGTGGATCCGCCCTCGGCGAAGTGCAGATTCATACCATCGCGGTAGAAGACCACGAACTCCTTGAACACCTGGTTGCCGCCATGCTGCACCAGTGCGCGAATGCCGCAGTCATTGGTCAGTGCGAAACGTGCTGCGTCCAGGTTGCCATCTTCGTCCAGACACTGGTAGCTTGCGTCTTCCGGCTCGACGATCAGGCCACCGAAGAGGCCATGCACCGGATGGTTGATGACATCCGCAAGGGAGACGATGTTGCTCGCTCCAAGCTCTCGCGGTCGGGCCTTCAGACACTGTTTGGTGGCATCGCTCGGGCAGGGCTCGATGCTGACCGTGCCGGCATACCAGTTGTAGGTCTGCGGTTGACAGGTTGGGTCTGTCAGCGGGCAGTTCACCAGGGGCTTGGCCTTAGGGCTATTCAGCAGGTCGCTGTTCCAACCGGTGTTGCTGCCGTCGTACTCGTCCACCGTGTAGAAGACTTTCTGCACATGCATGGAGACCCGGTTCGATGGGGTCACGTCGCCCGCGCCGTTATTGGCCTCGGCCACCGACTGTTCCACGTTGAGGGGAACGATCTTAGGCATTCTTGCATCTCCTCTGGCGTCACCCATGGTGTCGGGCAGCATATTGAACAGGCTCACATTTAGGCATTGACCTGCATTGGCACGCATCGCCATCGGCTCGATGCCATGAGCCAGATAGTAGGGTTTCAGGGTGTCGAGCTTCTCCGTGGCGTAGTCAAGCGCGCTTGACCACTGGATCGGATTGTCGCTACGCTCCAGCACGACATAGGCCAGACTGTCCGGGTCGGTGATGCCGGAACGGAATTCAAGCTCCTGGCCCAGCCAGTCGCCCACATCCACGGCGGCCACGGAGTAGTACACCTTCTGCGCACCGGCGGGGCAGGAGTACTCACTGCTGCCGGAGAATTCGCTGATATTCTCCACTTGAAGCGCGGCCTGACTGCTGTCGTCGCTGGCGTAGGGCGCGCTAAGAGGGCGCAGACATCCCTGTAGCGCTGTGGTGGCGTTTTCACCCTCGGGGCAGTTCAACGCGGTGAAGATAGCTTGACACTTCTCGGGTTCTACGCTGCAGCGGTTGTCAAGGTTTTGCGTCGAGACCGAGCGCAGCAGTCCCCAGGCGCCGTTCCAGATGTCGTCAACCGAACCGAAGTTGTAGAGGTAGTCGGTGCTCAGGTCGCCCCGCAGGACGGTGTCGAGACCGATCTGCATCTCGAAGTGTTCGGAGATGCCGATCTCCTGGGCGCTGATCAGGGTAGTGTCTGGGTCATTGGGGTCCTGGGTCACTTCCCGCGACCAGACCTGACCGTTGATGGTGAAGCTGTGTTGTACCTCTTGCGCCCCCTGAATCAGCCGCAGTTGCACCTTGTCCCCCTCATAGCCGGTCAGCACCGGGGTGGCGGGGTCGCCGTGGTAGCGGGAGCTGAACACATTCGCTATATCCCCCTTGGCGTCGGTGCGCTGCTGTTTCACGCTGTAGACGGCGCATTTGCCGTTGGCGTCGATCTGGTCTAGGTTATTGCAACCGATACGCAGGGGCACCGGCTCGTGCTTATAGTTGACCAGGTAGGGGTTGTGGTGATCCTTCGAGATCGCTTCGGGTAGCATCGGCGGGTCTACCGGTTTACCGTGGGCGGCGTGAATCGCCTGAAAGTGGCTGTCGAGGGCCGGCAGCTCGGCTTGCAGGCTGGCGAGTTGCTGTTGAATGGCGTCCGCCAGGGCCGTGTCACCTGCTGTCGTGGCCTCATCCAACTGTTGTTGCAGTCTGGCGGCAGCGGTATTGAAGCTCTCCGCGCCTAGACCTGGTTGCGGGTTGCCGTCGTAGAGCAGGGCGAAGTCGGCCACCGCCAGGGCGAACTCTCGGTAGTCCTCATTCTCGCCGTCATCACCCAGATGGATGATCATCGCCTGGGAACCGACCGCCTGTTCCGGCATCACGCTGCCGTCCGGCCTGACGAACTCCGACTTCCTGGGCTCCACCAGTAGCGCGGCGTAAAACCCGTGTTGTTGAATTGAAGAGGGGGCAAAGTGATCGTGGGTGAACACGGTGCGGATGGTGCGGTCTTCACAGACATCGGAACCCCAGATCTGCTTGCGCTTCTCGTTCACCTGTGGGTCGCTGTCGGCTACTGTATTCAGTGCATCCAGGCAGGCCTGATCGGTGGTGAGCAGCGGATCGGCGTACCAGCGCTGGACGGTGGTCTGGTATACGTCCGGGGCCGCCTTGGTCAGGGTGGTTGGGGCACCGTTCGGTCCTATGGCCACGCCGCCGGGTTGCTTTGTGGCGTCGATTAGGATATCGATCTCCTCCTTGGCAAAGGTACCATCTTCATAATTGAAGCCGTTGCCGGAACCGTCGGAGGCAGTGACATCGAATTTCACCAGATGGATATGCTGACCGATGGTGTCGGTAGGCGTACGTACCTGAAAATCATCCAGGTCGAGCTCATAAGGCGTGCGGTTGGTGTGATTGAAGGTGATACAGTCCCCCGAGTTGGCGCGGAAGAAGAAGGGTTCCGCGCCGCCGGTCTTTTGTCCTTCGAAGCGCTCGACGTCGCTGTCGAGCACATTGATCCGTGCCTGGGGGTCGTGCCATCCCGCTTTGTTGACCACCAGATCGGTCTGGATGGCGGAGACATCATAGTGGCGCATCTTTTTCTCGCTCAGCTCCCATACCCTGCCGCTACACGGATCGGAAAACGGAGCACCGGCAGTGGCTGGATGTTCGTTGACCACAAACTGGGCCGGCAGTCCTTCCGGGGTCTGCGTGGGGTGAGCACCCTGTGAGTGGAAATTCATTGCGGCCTTCTCCAGGGTGGTGCCGTCCTCCGGCAATAGCTGGATGGTCGCGGTCTCTACATGAGAGGTGAAGTCGCCAGTGCGCAGGGCGTGTGCAACGATTTCATCGCCGCTCAGACCTTGCGCCTCGGCGGCGGTGAGACCCGAGACGCCTCGCGTGCCCTGTTCGATCAGGTGGCGACCAAGACCGGCGGATTCCGCGATATCCAGCGGCGGCTGGGGCGAACGCTGTCCCGCCTTGCCGGCGATATAGAAGGGATAACCCGGCATTGCGTCGGTACCTACGGTGTTGGCGTAGGTCGGTTCCGGCGGCATTGCCTGCTGCGGTAAAGGTACGATCGCCGGAATCGGCGTGCCGCTGCCGGCAGGTGTCAAGCCGGTGATCAAGTCTGTGCCTTCCCCATGTACACCATCGGGCAGGCGGCGTGATCCGTCCTCGATCACGTCATGCACCCGCCAGAGCGACCACATGCCCTGTGCAAAGTGTGGGTAGAGGTGGCAGTGAAAGATGGAGTCCCCCGGCGTCTTGTTGCGGTTGCCGCTGCCGCCGTAGTAGATCGGGTAGCTGAAACCCTGCTGTGGGGCAATAGTTTGGGAGTCGAGATAGGTGCCGGTATCCGACTGTTGCGATAGCCACTGATGGGCATGCAGATGAAACACATGGGTCTCTTTCGGTCCGGCATGCAGATTGCGGAACTCGACCCGGTCATTCAGATAGGAGTGGTGCACGTTGGAAGGATCGTCCTCGAAGTCCATCAGCAGGGCGGGGTCGCCGTTGGCCCAGGATTCGAGAAAGAATTCCTCGTAGGCACAATTGATGCAGTCCTTGGCGGGACCGATCTTTTTGCGGTTGGCCAACAACATGGTGCCCAGACCGCTCGCGCCGTAGTTGATGGCGAACCCGTCACCGATGCCGGAGAGGGAAAACTCCGTGTCAAGCTCGCGAAATTCATTGGCGTAGAAGGTCTTCAGCTCATCATGAAACACCACGGTGAACTCGCGGAATGCGGGCGTCTCGAGGGGCTGCGTCTGTACCTCATGAATGATGGCGTTGACATCACCATAGAGTAGTTCGTAACGATTGGACCCGCTGGATTGCAGCAGGCTCAATACCGGTGTTCCGTCAGGGTATTGCGCCTGGTAATCGATAAAGGCATTATCGCTGGCCTGATTGCGGGCGAGCTGGAACGACTGTTGATCCACCTGGCTGCGATACCAGACGCTGCCCCTCGGCTCCAGGTTGAGGACACCGAACAGGCCATGCACCAAACTACCCCCATCGCCTTCACCACCCGCTGGCGCACCGTGGCTGAAGAACAGATGGGTTGACCTTCGCTTACGCTGCTCCTCGGGCATATCGATGTTCCAGGCATAGTCGATACTGGAGCCAGGAGGAATGGGCTGCAACCCGGTCTGCAGCGGATCAAATCCGTCGCCGGCCGGGGTTATGCCTGAAATGGTGATGGAGGCGCAACGGGTTCGCGGCCAGTTCAAACTACCCGCGGATGGGGTCTGTTGCAGTGACGAGCCACAACCGGAGGTGGCTACATCGACAGTGATCGGTGCGGGATGAACCTCTGCCGCGCCACCTAGGGCGACATCGGTGTGTTGTTCGGATTCGGGGATACCGATATTGGGGAAGGTCAGGCCCAGCTCAGCCTCGGTATTCGGCAAGGGGGTCTCCGGGCTGCTAGTGTTGGGTTGATTCGGCATCAGCATGTTATGGAAGGTTACTTCCAACCGATCGCCATCGCTGGCACGCAGCACCAGGGGTCTGGGGCGCTTTTCCAACCGCAGGCGGACATGGCCGGGTCGGGTCTGATCCGACATGGGTTTACAGTTCTCAACCCCTGCCGGCGCGTTGGGACCGCAACGTTCCGTATCCACCACATCGCGTTTCAAGGCATAGATCATGCCGTAAGGGTTATAAGAACCGAAGCGGTTGTAGGTGATTGGTTGATCCAGCGCCACTACATCGGCGTGAATCACTCTGCGCACTTCAGGACTGCCGTTATGTAAGCTGTGTTTGCAGCTTATCAACAGTAGCGGCGACGCCACCAGGCAGCAGAGAAAATAAGACTTTCTAGTAACAAACATGGTTATACCTCCATGATGATTCCTGCGCCGTAGGACGCGAGTCATCTTCCGGAATTGTCGGTGGTACTGCTGCTACCTGATTTCGATCGTATCGATCAGCAAAACCGAAGGTTTTGGTAGTTGTGACGTGGCGACAAAGGCGCCGGTGGATGCAACCCAACAGAGTGTGCCTTCGAACTTCTTGTTGGGATTCCATTCTCCAATCAGCCAATCCAGTTGATCCCTGGTATGGTCGGCAATGCTCAATGATTGCCCCAGTACCATTGAATGGAAAGGCTGCACGCTGGCAAAGCCGCCATTTGAGTTCAAATCTCCTTTTTTGAAGGCGGAAAGCAGAGCAAAGTCATTGAACTTGTTCGAGGTATGGCTTTCATATGGAAGGAATGCATACCTGAACACCAGACGTTTTCTTTTTGGAATGACTACATTGCGGCACTCCAGCACTGCCCCATCGACACCCTGGGTAGAATCAACAGAAAAATCACTGGTGTCGAAGGATGACGCAAGGCCGTTGCCGGAGGGCCTGCCCGTAATGGGGTCGAACTCTGGGCTGTCTATCACGCCGATCTGACCGCTCGAAGGGGCAAAGATTTTCGTGGATGAATTCGAAAGATAAGTGAAGTTGTTAACGCAGCGACCACGTCCATGCAGCGAAAACCCGTTGTATCCATCAAAGCTGGTTGGAATTCCCATGATTCCCACTCCTCACCTTAGTAAAAAGAATGAACTGAAATAGCTGATTATCGATCGTTGGTTGTAGGTATTGGAAACAGCTCCAATGATGCGCGAATCAGCGCTCAAAGGATTCTCTAGTCTTATACTAAGTTATAGTTGATGGGAGAGAGTCGGCTATTACAAGAAGTTACACAAAAGTTGTGTAAAATTACCATTAAGGGTAATGGCACTTACTTAAGAATTCAACAGATAACCGTATTGTCTAATCTGTTGCCGAGCGCGGTACCTCGTCTATGGCGAAATACTAATAAAGCGGTTATAGGCAGCTGATAGAGACCGCGGCAGTGCGATTTCCAATTGAAGTGACTGAGGTCAGCAAGGTAGATATGGCGTTTCCTGGGTATCTCAAGGGGAGCGGCACCACCCAGTGCAGTATGGGTACGATGTAAGTTGTAATATTGTTGGAATACCGCCAGTTTTCGTTCCAGATCATTGGCGTTCCAGAAAAGTGTTTGGTCTAGGAATTCCCGTCGAATGGTACCGATGAGTCGCTCTACGAAAGGATGTGATAAGGGTACATATGGAAGAGATTTGATCTCCTGAATTCCAAGAATACGAAGATTCGCTTGCCAGCGGTGATACTGAAATAAAGGGTCATTGTCGGAACTGAGATATTTCGGGAGACCTTCGGCTGAGATGGCCGAATTGAATATCCGACATAAGGCGACACCGTTTACATCGCCGGCATGGACACCAAATCCAATAATACGCCCCGTAGGAAGTGCCCTTGGGGTACGGTGTCTAAACTGGTCCATGACCACAAGGACCCAGTGACTCTTTCACAGGATGGATTCACAGCGGAACAGATCAATGCTCCAAAGGCTGTCCTTCGTGTGCCCGAGGAAGGTCAGCCAAGAAGGCCCTCCGCCACCTGGGATGGGCTGGTATTGGTCAGCAAGGATGCGTATTCTGGCCCATCATGAACGCTGATTCTGGTTGATCGTGAACACCTATTCTGGCCGAACGTGAACACTCATTCTGATTGATCGTGAACACTTTTACCGTTTCACCAGAATCAGCGTTCACGATACCAGAATCCCTTTCTACACATTGATAAAGCCCTGCTAACCTTGCCCGTTTTTTCCGGGGAAAGGTGATGCCAACGAAGAGACTATCAATGCGTAAATTAAGAGAAGTATTAAGACTTCGGCTGTCAGCCCAACTGAGCATGCGCCAAATCCGCGACAGCCTGCGTCTGAGTCTGGGTGCGGTACAAAAAATCACCCATAAAGCCGCGGAACTTGGCCTTGACTGGTCTGCCATTGAACAATTGGATGACCGACAGTTAGCCCAAGCCATTTTCCCAGAATCTGATACTCGAACATCAGGTTCTCTACAATTGCCAGACTGGCAAGCTGTTTTTAAAGAGCTTCGCTTTAAAAATGTGACCAAGCACCTGGTCTGGGAAGAATATAGCCAACAATACCCAAACCGCAGTTACAGCTATCCGCAGTATTGTTTTTTATATGGTGACTGGCTAAAGAAACAAAAACGTTCCATGCGTCAGGTCCATAAAGCGGGTGACAAGCTGTTTGTCGATTATGCTGGTCAGACCATACCGATCGTTCAAAATGATACCGGAGAGGTTCGCTTTGCCCAGATCTTTGTCGCGGTGCTGGGTGCTTCAAACTACACCTTTGCAGAAGCGACCTGGACACAAAGCCTACCGGACTGGCTGGGTAGTCATGTCAGGGCCTTTAATTTTATCGGTGGCGTCCCGAAACTGGTGGTTCCTGATAATCTGAAAAGCGGTGTGACCAAGCCCTGTCGTTACGATCCGGATCTTAATCCCAGTTATGAACAACTGGGTGCGCATTATGCTGTCGCCATCATGCCAGCACGTCCCAGAAAACCTCAGGACAAGGCCAAAGCCGAGATTGGTGTACAAGTGATCGAACGCTGGATACTGGCTCGCCTGCGTCATCATACCTTCTTCTCATTAGCGGAACTGAATCGCTGTATCGCTGCTTTACTGGTTGAAGTGAACAACAAGGCTTTTAAACAACTTAAAGGTTCCAGACAGGAATGGTTCGAGTCGATTGATAAACCTGCCCTGATGCCGCTACCCAAACATCCTTATGAATATACCCATATCAAAACAGTCAAAGTGAATGTGGATTACCACGTTCAGTATGAAGATCACCTTTACTCTGTGCCGCATCAGCTTGTTGGTGAAAAACTGTAAATCCATGCCAAAGACAAACTCATTGAGATCTTCTTCCACAATAAGCGCGTCACCAGTCATGCGAGAAAACATCGCCATGGCATGACAACCATTGCATCGCACATGCCCACACAACACGAGAAGCACCATCAGTGGTCAGCGGGACGGTTGATGAACTGGGCCAAGGATATCGGTGATGAGGTGCTTGTCTGGGTTAAAACCATCCTGGCTCAAAAGCAACATGAGCAACAGGCCTACCGTGTCTGTCTGGGGCTGTTAAACCTGTCCAGGCAGTATGAACCGCAACGACTCAATAAAGCCTGTGCCATTGCCAACCACCATCAGCTTTACCGGCTCAAACAGATCAAGTCCATCCTGCAAAGCAACCAGGATCAACTGTTACCCGAGTCTAAAGAACAGCTCTCTTTACTGCCACAGGAACACGAAAATGTCCGTGGACCCAAAAGCTTCCATTAAAATCCAAAAGGAAAATGATGATGTTAGATCAAACCATTACTCAGTTACGACAACTCAAGCTCAGCGGCATGGCCAATGCGCTGGTCACACAGCAGGAGCAGCCTGGTACTTATGAAGGACTGTCCTTCGAAGAGCGCCTGCAAATACTGGCGGACAATGAAGTCCATGAACGGGAACATCGCAAGCAACAGCGCTTGCTCAAAGCAGCTAAACTCAAAATCGCTGCCCATCCTCAGGATATCGATTATGAGCATCCCAGAGGGTTAACCAAGTCACTCGTTGCCGGCCTGTTGCAATGTGACTGGATCAATAAATATCAGAACCTGTTGCTAACCGGACCCTGTGGCAGTGGTAAAACCTACATTGCCTGTGCACTGGCACATGCGGCCTGCATGAAAGGTTATCGGGTTAAATATTATCGATTATCCCGACTGTTGCTGGAACTGACTCAAACCAAAGCGGATGGCAGTTACTCCAGGGCTTTACAGAACCTTGCCCGACTGGATCTGCTCATTCTGGATGACTGGGGACTGGAACCGCTAAAAGCAGCACAGAGAAATGACCTGATGGAGATTATGGATGATCGAAATGCCAGTACATCAACTGCTATCCTCAGCCAGTTGCCAACGGATCAATGGTATCAATCCATTGGTGATAATACGTTGGCCGATGCCATCTTGGATCGGCTGATGCACAATGCTCATAGAATCAAGTTGAAAGGCGAGTCTTTACGCAAAAAACAGGCAATAACTTGACTGATCGTGAACGCCTGAGGTAAAAATCCACCGAGCCCAATGTGTAGGCAGGTTGGGTGTTCACGATCACCAGAATCAGTGTTCACGTTCGCCAGAATACGCAGCAAGGACACGTCGCACGACATCTTTATCAATGTCAGTACCGAAGGCTCGATTGATCTGCTGGGCAATCCGCGGACAACCGAAACTAGGATTACGCTGTTTCAGCTCGACGATGGCCTTTATGAGTTCCGGAGAGGGGCCCTTGGGGCCGGGCTTGCTTTTACGCCGAGCAGAATAAAGCTGTCGGCATTTTCGCTGCTTGAGCAGGCGGTGGAATTTCAGCAGTGTCGAGGGTTGGACAATTACAGCAGCCCGCTTGATATGACGTGGTTCGAGAAACGGTGACCAGAAGCCGAGCAGGAAACGATCAAAGGCCGAGAGATTGGGTGCACGTCGCCGTCGACTGCAGGGATGCAGGAGGTAGAGCAACGGGCCGTGTAGGGCAAGTCCAGCAAAGTGTTTGTCTACAGGTATAGGTCAAGATTACACATTCCAAGAACACAAAGCCAGCGGCTTTGCCACTGCATTATCCACGTCCATACCACGTACCCTTGCCTTTGCCATGCTGAGTCAGGTGTTGGGCAGCTACCATCGCTTGCAGGTGCTTTTTAACCGTGTTGCGGTTGCGCCCTGTGATCTGGACAATCTGAGCAGTGGTCAGACGACCATGCGCTTTGGCAAGTTCAAGGATTTGTAGTGAGAGTTCTGATAGTGCATTGACAAGCATTTTCTCACGCTGGATTTTGGTTTCCAGTCGCGCTTTCTGCTTTTGGAGGGAGCGCAGGAAATACATCACCCATGGCTGCCAGTCTGGGGTAACCGTGCGTATGGTGCCTTGGGTACTACGCAGTGCCAGATAATAGCTTTCATTGGTTTGCTCGATCACACTTTCCAGTGAGCTGTAAGGGACGTAAGCGTAACCGCATTGCAAAAGCAGCAATGTCGTCAAAACGCGTGACAGGCGACCATTGCCGTCCTGGAATGGATGGATCGCCAGAAACACAACCGTGAAAATGGCAATAACCAACAGGGGATGTAGACGCTTTTGTTTGAGGGCATCCCTAGTCCATTCGACAAGTTCTGCCATCAGGCACGGTGTGTCGAACGGGGTGGCTGTTTCGAAGACGATGCCGGTCTCTTTGCCCTCTTCATCGAAGGCGCTCACATTGTTGGGGTTCGTTTTATAGTTACCGCGATGGCGTTCATCCTTGTCACTGTAGATAAGAAGATCGCGGTGTAGCTGTTTTATGTGATTTTCCGTAAGAGGGATTGCTTCCGCATGAGCGAAGACGGTTTCCATCACTTCCGCATATCCCGCAACTTCCTGTTCGTCGCGGGTATCGAACTTCTTGATTTCGATGTTATTGAGGAGTCGGACGACCTCCTGGTCGGAAAGTTTACTCCCCTCGATCCGGGTCGATGAGCCAATGCTTTCGATCGATGCTACACGGCGCAAGGCCGACAGTCGCTCAGGGGCCAGCGTCCCCAAAGCCCGCCATGCACCCTTGAACTCATCCATCTCGGCGATCAATGAGAGGATTTCGGGTGTGATCTGGAGGGTGTCGATGTTGATACTCATATCCATATTAATACCCATAAATATCCATAAAGGCAAGGATTAATGCGAGATACCCGGAAAAGTATCCATAAATAACCAAATATTCATGCTGTCCCTGGCGAATTGCCACTCAAGCGATTATCGGCAACTGAAATAATCCTCGGCAAAGCGTCATCCAGCCGTAATTGCTAAGATCAGCATAGCGAATGGTGGACTCACGACTTGTTTCTACCGGAGTATTACGATTTAAGGAATCATGAACGCGATGATGATTATAGTAATGCTGGAACAATGGTTCCGATCAATCGTTCTACAAAGGGATGGGAGAGTGGAATATAGGGAACGCTTTTTATCTCCTCGATATCAAGTACACGAAGGTTCGCTTTCCATCGGTGGTATTGGAAGAGCGGGTCGTTGTCGGAGTATAGATACTTGGGTGCTCCCATCCGTGAGATCGCATTGCTAAACATGCAACACAGGGCAATGCCGTCAACATCACCGGCGTGTACACCAAAACCGACAATGCGACGACTGAACTGGTCCATCACGACAAGTACCCAGTGGGTCTTCAGCGTGATAGATTCACATCGAAAGAGATCCACGCTCCAGAGGCTATCTTTACATATGGCCAATGAAAGTGAGCCATGAAGGGCCGCTATCAGTACCAGGTGCTGGAAGGTAGTATTTTTCCAGGACTCGCCGGACGATGTCCTTGTCGATCTCAATGCCGAAAACCTTTGAGATTTGTCCTGCAATCCTTGGGCAGCCGTAACGCGGATTCCGTTGTTTCATCTCAATGATGGCCTGGATAAGTTCCTGGGATGGTCCCTTGGGTCCGGGTTTGCCCTTTTTCCGAGCTGAAAACAGAAAATGATATTTACATTGCTTGAGTGCTTTATGGAATCTCAGTAACGTCGATGGCGTGATGATTACCGCAGCCCGCAGGATGTGGTGTGGGCTGAGGAAAAGTGACCAGAAACCGAACAGGAAACGATCGAGTGCTGATAGATTTGGTGAGCGTTGCCGAGAACGATTGATAACCAGAAGTTGCTGTTTCATGAGAAGGCTGTCGGACACAATAGCTTTTACACCACCGGGTCCCAAGAGCTTAGCGAGGGTAGTCAACAGATGTATGAGGAGTACGATCAGATCCTTCATGGTGAAATAGGGTAGGGCCGGTCGCTATCGTGCGCAATACTTGAGGATTCAGCGTTTGTTTTCAAGCAAGAAGAAAAATTCGCTAGGGACAAGAGGGGCAGCCTGTTTAGCCCAAAATTGTTTTCAAACTCTCCTTTAATGCCGCGTGGTCTTCGGACATTAGCTGCCCCATGGCCTTGATGATCAGGCGCTTCTCAATGGTTGTGATTACCGGCTTTATGGCCGAGGGTTTGAGCAGACCGGCAGCCTGCCATTCCTGAATAATCACTTCACCGATTATTTGAGATGATTTGAGCTGGCTGGTCACCGCCATGATGATGAGGTCAGGCCGCTCGGTGTTGTAGGCGATTGAGCTGATGACTACCGCTGGACGCTTCTTGGTGGTAGTTTGGTCGGTGAATGGAAACGGTACCAGAATGATATCGCCGAACTCAGAGTTGGTCATAGATGGCATCGTCCGGGTTATCCCATACCCTGGCAAGGCTCGGTTCAGCAGTCTGGCTTGCTGCCTGGGTCAGGCGTCGGTCCGGGCTGCGGCTATTCAGAAAATCGATAAAGTCCTCAACTTCGGCGATCCGTTCGGGCGGAAGTGCTTCGAGCTTGTTGATCAGCTCGCGGATATGGTTGCGTTCAGTGGCCATCAGTGAGTTCTCCTGACAATTTGCCCATATGGTTAAAAGCCATCAGTATCGATATATCAACATCGTAGCATCTATTGTAAGTGCCACAATGTTCTGCCTCAAATAAGACTTACAATTGACTGATCGTGCTTTTTGGCGGCGGGAATTTTATGGATTAGATGCGCATCTTGGCCTACGTTGATTATTGTTCAATCGATAAGAGCATTTCCGACATTTTTCCGACAACAGTGCTGCATAGTTGTGCATAGTCCGACATTTTGAGCAACGAACGCCGTCTTTAGGCGTAATAAAAACAATCACTTACATTTGCGGCCCTACCTACGAACTAGGGGGTCGGAGGTTCGAATCCTTCCGGGCGCGCCATAAATACAGTTAAATCAACCGGTTACAGCGTGCTGCTTGGCCGGTTTTTTTATGGTTGTCCAATAGCTTGAAAATCGATGACGTTATTGGACAATTGCCGTCTTCCTACGCCAAAACTGATGTATCTAATTCTTACGTAACCCGTTAAACCAATAGTGAAAATGTACTCTGCGTATTGTATCTAGAGCTATGGTTGAGTTTAGAGCGCCTGGACATCTGGGATATCAGTTGAGGGTAAAAAGACCCAAGCTGTTTATATCTGACACACGGTGTGTAACCTTAAATGAGTGGCTCTTAGCTGGTGGTTAGCTCCAGACTTGTCTCAGTCCGTGCTTCCCGATATCCCATTGAGCGATAGCCAATACGCCGTTTTTCAAACATTCTCCGTAGCATCGGAACCTTGGTATCGACGTAATCGACGATCCGTACTTCTCGTTTGCCAGGGTGAAGACGATGCAACCTTCCTGCGTATTGCACAAGCGTGCCTTTCCAGGATACCGGTAGTGCAAGAAACAGAGTATCGAGCCGTGCGTCGTCGAATCCTTCACCTATGTACCTGCCGGTCGCCAGAATGAGTCGCTCTTCATCATCAGGAATAGAAGAGAGCTGTTCTTCGACTTCGCGCCGCTCTTTCGCTGAGCGTCCTCCTCGCAAAATGATAATGTGCCGGACAAAGCCCTTTAATCGATTGTGCAGTAGTTCGAGGTGTTCTTTGCGTTCTGTCAACAGGATGGGTGAGCGGCCTTCCTTCATAGCCATCAGTACATCATTGATGATTTGTTCGTTGCGTTTTTTATTGGCAACCAGCAGGCTATAGATTTCCTGGATAGTGATGTCGGGTGTTTGTCTTGGAGCATCGAAGCCGGTCTCTCGGACAACAAGTCGATGATCAAAAGGGTGTTGTGCCAATTGGCTACGGGGATCTAGCTTGAATCGAATAGGTCCGATCTGCATGTAGATGATCGGCTGATGACCATCGCGACGGTGGGGCGTAGCGGTCAGGCCAACTACATATCGTGCCTTGACCGCGGAAAGGACCCGCTCAAACGAGACGGCTGGCAGGTGGTGACACTCGTCAATAATCACCTGCCCATATTCAGCGACGATGTCGTCTACCGAATCTTTGCGAGACAGACTCTGGATCATGGCAATGTCGATCTGTCCCGTCAGTTTGCGTTTTCCACCACCAAGCTGACCAATGGATTTCGCATCGCGCTCTAGAAATATACCGATCTGCGATCTCCACTGTTTTAGGAGCGGTTGTCGATGAACAAGAATCAAGGTGTTGCACTTACGCTGGGCGATCAGATAGGTACCAAGGACGGTTTTTCCGAAACCTGGTGGTGCCACGACCACGCCATTGTCATGCTCGAGAATCGATTTTTCTGCCTTGTGCTGAGCTTCGGTCAATTCGCCAAAAAATGTCGCATCGATGGGATCGCCAGCGTGTCTCAGATCTTCTACTTTTAAGTGGCTCTTGTGTTCCTTGAGCAACAGCTGTACATCGTCCAGACATCCCCGTGGCAGGCTGATGTGTTTTTCGTGATCTTCGGCGCAGGAGATCACGCGAGGCGTCAGCGCTGTCGAAAGGCGGAGATTCTGCTTCTTGTAGAACTCCGGATTCTGGAATGCAGCTAGCCGTTTGATCTGGTTGATGAGAGATGACGGAAGTCCCGCTCTCTCGACGTAAAGCCGCTGGGACAAGACACCTCTAACCTCACATGGGATGGGGTTCGGTGATCGAAAGGCGCTTTGGTTTTCGGGAGGGTGGACTCAGCCACGGACTGTCTTCAATGTTGTCTTCTCCCGTATCGGTCATCTGAAGACCAATAACCTGGCCATGTGTCGAGGCCTCCATGGCGATGTTTTCAACCTTCTCCACCGGAAGCGGGACCAGCGACATCAGAAAGCGCCACTGATCCGGAAAGGGCTCCAATGAATCGTCCAGGAACACCGTATTGCCTTCCTGCCGGGGATGATACTGGAGCGGCAGCGCGATCAGATTACCGAAGCCACCGTTGGGCAGAGTGTCCTGGTTTGGGAAGAGCCGGTCATAGGAAGCCATGCTGAGCTGGTGTCGCCGCCCCATGGTTTCCGTAATGAGATAGCTGCCCATCTTCCTTGCCGTCGTGGCGGAAACCGGGCTGCTGAAGAAGAACCAGACGTGTGCACCGTTGCCAGAGCGAGATCGCTCAATGGCATAAGGCATGCCGATATAACGACAGGTTTCCGTAAAAGCCAGAACGTCTTCTCGCCAAGCCTCTTTGTCAAAATCGGCAGCGAGGAACCAGCATGTCTCGTCTTTCAGCATGGGATAGACGCCGATGACATGACGTCCCTGGAGATGATCCAGCACAGTATCGGCTGTCACTGGCAAGAAGGCTTGGTTGGGACACTCGCCACATTTCACCCGGGGTTTCTCACATACCCCGCGAACCCATTCGTTGGCACAAGCTGGTGAGTAACCTTTCTTGCCCGTTTTCTGGTTCTGCCATAGCTTGGGAAACACATCATCACGACCGCGAAATAGACGGATGAAAAGGGCGACCTTTTCCGATGGTGTCAGGGTTGTAGCAGTGGCAATGGAGAGGGCGGAAGAGATGTTTGAACGAATTGCAGCTTGATCGTCAAGCTTTACGAGGCGTTCTCTCAATGACTGGAGTGTTGCCTCGGCCTCATCTTGTTGCTGTTTTAGGCTGGCAAGTTGCTTCTCGACTTCAGCAATTTTCAAAAGGATGTTTTCGTGATCAGAAGTCTCCATAGTCAGGCCAGGCATTCAGCGGATTGGTTCACTGCGCATCAGATTCTAAGTGCCTTGATAAACTGCCGTGCGGTGACGATGCGAGTGCCGCCAATCGCACCGAGTGCCAGTAAGTCTACTTTGTCACCTGTTACGAGATATTGCGCCTGACTCGCTTCGGCCATGGCGAGCACAGGGTTATCGTCGGGATCAGGGGATAAATCCACGGTTGGCAGCGTTTCAAGGACCGTTGCCTGAAGTCTTAGGCCATTGACCAAATTGCCAGCCTCCGCTGGTTTGAGGAAACGGCGCAACTTTGGATATCGGGAAACACGGCGAAATTCGTCGAGCTGCCACTCGGACGTGACCAACTCAAAGCGCTTCTTCCGCCAAGCCTGATAGATCAACCCCGGTGGAGTATCCGTGGTGATGAGCGCGGCGATTAAGATCCCGGTATCCAGCACGATACGCATTGAGGTTATTCACCAGTCAGGGCTTCATCGATTGCTTCCAGGATTTCATTCTGATCATGCGGTCGATTACGTTCTTTAACGCCCTCGACAGTAAGTTCGAACAGACGGGATTGAACGGCTTCTTCTACAAAGCGTGAGATATCACCTTTCTTGGTTCCTCTCTGCGCTAGAAAGGAACGCAAAGCCCGGTCAGTTTCTTCGGGTATGACAATCGACCAGCGGACGTTACTCATAATTCTTCCTGTCTCAAGTTGTATGTATAGAAGTATATGTGTTTATATGCGAAAATGCACGTTTCGTTGTATGGAGGTCAGCATTTCGGCTAAGAATTCTTTTAGGGTGTATCGACTGAAATTTGACAGCTTTCTATCAGAATTAACCGATAACTATGAGAAATATATGGAAAGTAAGAAGGTTCGAATTTCTCGATACACTTGATGCTGCAGTTTCATAAAACGCCATTTGTTTTGTCCAATAAACGGAGCAGAATAAGCTCAATTCAAAGGCTTACAGGCCGTTTAAACCAAAACTATTGGACAAATATAATTAATATTAGTCAGTTAAAACAATGGGTTATGGAGGTTAATCTATAAGACTACGAACTAGGGGGTCGGAGGTTCGAATCCTTCCGGGCGCGCCATAAAACTTGTTAAATATCAAACGGTAACCGAGTTACGCGGTGACCGTTTTTTGTTTCAACACAACCAGTGCCGGACTGCTCTTCGCAAACCCTGTTTACCCGTGTGGTCAAAAAACTCATTCGTATTGAGATATCAACATCTTATCACTGATAGTAGGACCACAATACCTTTGTACCATGCCACAATAGAGACGTACAATCGGCTGATTAGTTGAAGTCGTTGATGGGGATAATTATGGATTGGGTACGTATTCTGGCCTACATTACCGGGACAGTAGACCAGGAACTCCTTTTGCGTAATGAGTACCTTGTGGCTGAAAACCGAATCCTGAAAGCCCAGTTCAAGACCTGGTTGCGACTCACAGATGCAGAGCGAGTTACACTTGCTGAAATCGCGTATCGCCTTGGCCGTAATGCCCTCGAGGATGTGGCCAATGTTGTGAAACCTAGCACCTTCTGGGCTGGTACCGGAGGCTGGTAGCTCGTAAGTTTGACGGGTCCAAGTCGCGTCGCTA
>CAWBPR010000017.1:0-74459 GCA_963790775.1 uncultured Gammaproteobacteria bacterium
CAATGACCACAACACCATCCTGGTGGGACAGCATCGCTATACCCTGGATGCATTCAGCTGGGAGATACCCATGGGCGGCGGCGCCCTGGATGAAGAGCCACTGGTCTGCGCGCAACGGGAACTCAAGGAGGAGACCGGACTGCACGGCGGCGAATGGCGGCAGTTGATGCGGCTGCACACATCAAACTCCGTCACCGATGAAGAGGGTTACCTGTTTCTCGCCCGCGGCCTGCAACCGGGCAGTCAGGCACTGGGCGATACCGAGAGCGATCTCATTCTTAAAGAACTTCCTTTGACGGAAGCCCTTAAGATGATCGAGCGGGGGGAGATCACCGATGTGATCTCGATAGCGGGTTTGTTGGCGGTGGAAAAAATACTTTAGAAATGTCAACAGACCAGGTAGCGAGGGTAATGGTGATCAGACCAGTATTACCACGATCGGCTTGACACAGAATTACTATGCTAATTACGGACTTGAGAAAGGCTATCGCGCTAGGGTCGGTTGGTATTCTATTGCTAGTAGAATTCAGTATGTTCTACGATTTTTCTTATCCGTTTCGGTTTCTGCGGAGTCAAGGCAAGATAATCGAGTTCTTCTTGTCATTGGCATTGTTTTTCTGGAGCCTGTTCGGTGCATTACTTAATATTCTTTAGTGGTCGCAGCCTTTTTCGAAAAATAACTTTACCGTTTTTTCTATTCTTCTTCCTTTTCAATATTGGTTCCTACGATATCTCAAACTCGCCTATTGATTTCCAACAGGCAACCCTTATCGTCGATTATTTTCAATGGTGGTTTTGGGAAGTGGTTGAGAATTTTGGCTTAGCAGCAATCCCATTTTTGATAGCGCTTATTCCAGTTGTATATTTTTGTTGAGCGGTTACCAGAATTTACAAATTGAATTTTTCCAAAAGGTTCTATTTGGTTCCAATAAGCGCCGTAATACTTACCATTCTTGGTCTGCAAAACAGTCAAGGTTTGTTTGATAGATACCCCTCCTTTTTCAGGGTTCCGGCAATGCTTGTATTTGCCAGCCAGAGTCGCGTTTACGATGGCGAAAGATCTGAGGTTACTTACCCGGGTTCTTTAGATCCACAGGTAGAGAAAATCGTCCTGATCGTGGATGAAAGTATCCGCGCCGACATACTGGAAATCAATACATACGAAATGGATACGACACCCTATCTTCGCTCTCTGGAAACTGGGATTGTGAATTATGGATTAGCCGCATCATCTTCAAACTGCAGTCACTATTCCAACCTCGTTCTTAGAACGGGAGTGAGAAAAGAGGAGATTCCAGACCACAATCAAATAAGTTTAAAGAAACCTTCGATTTGGCAATTTACCAGGGAGGCCGGGTATTACAATGTTTACCTGGATGCCCAGAGTGCCGAGGAATGGGCGAATTTCCAAAACTTCATGAATGAGAATGAGGCTTCATTCGTAGACGAAATCATCAGGGTTCGCCAGGAAACCGCATATGAAAGCGACGGTGTTGCCCGTGAAATGTTAATGGATCATCTCAAGCGACCCGGAAAGACCTTTCTCATGCTCAATAAATATGGAATTCATTTTCCATACTTCAGGAGTCATCCAAAAAAGTACAATTATTTCAGTCCTGTTCTTGAGCAGGGTGAGCCAATGAATGATCGGGAAAAATCTCTTAATTCTTATATGAATGGAATACGCTGGAGTGTTGATGATTGGTTCAAAGACCTGTTAACCAAAAGCGGGGATTTTAGAACATACGTAATTATATATTCGAGTGATCATGGGCAAAATATAGTCGACGATGGAACATTGGCTACTCACTGCAGGCCGAGAGCAAATCGTTTCGAAGGTATTGTGCCGATGATGGTTTTTTCTAACGACACGCGAGTCTTGGAAAGATTCAAGGCGGTACAGGAGGCCAATTACGGCAAGACGAGCCACTTTCAGGTATTTCCGACGCTAATTAGACTTTCCGGCTACGAAGACTCGTGGGTGAACAGCCATTTCGGGCCATCGCTGACCGAGCTGCCAGACACATTGCCAGAATTTTTTGTGGGAGATGTCCATGGTCGTGGGTCAGTCAGGCGATGGGTCTCTATACTTTCCCCGGAAACTGAAAGTTACTGAGGCCTGGAATAATAGGGACCATATTTTTGTGTGCTCAGCGTCGCCGATGGTTCAGCCACTGTACAAAGCCGAACAACCCCAGGTCAGCCGCCGTCGAGCAATTGCCCCGGCACCCCTCAGATCTCCCACACCGCGCAAGGCGCAATAACCTGAAAACATCGCACCGAATGTTAATCAACATAAGCAAGGTTCATCTCGTCGCCACTTGCCCAATCAGGTATATAGACGCCTTTATCGACCAGGCGCTGAAAAGCCGAATACGATTAATCTTACGATTATCTGGGTCAGTCTCGCAAAGTAGAAAGTAATAGAATAGTATCACTTTTGCTATAGACGACATACCACAGCTAAAGGGGGCCAGGATCGCTCCGGCGGACGTATCAGGCGTACAAAATCGTGGTTACTACGAGTTCCATGCGAGCTTTTCGATTAGCTAGCCATCATGTTGACTGTTCTGTGGTTTGGGAGTAATTTGTTGAGCCGATTGTGGGGTCCTCCCGGCGATCCCCTCCATTCCAATCCCTACTTCAATTCCGATGCTCAGGAATAACATGGACAAAAATGCGCATCTTTCAAACTGAGACCCGTATCGACTTCATGGGGCAGCGACGGCTCGTGGCCATGATGTTGGCCCTGCTTATCGCCGTCAGCATTGGATCTCTCCTCTTTCGCGGCCTGGTTTTGGGACTTGACTTCACCGGCGGAACGTTGATCGAACTCGGTTACCCGGAACCGATAGATGTTGGATTTGTGCGTAAGAGCCTGGCCGAAGGCGGATTTGCTGACGCTGGAGTGCAGCACTTCGGTACATCACTGGATCTGATCGTGCGGCTCTCACCTCGCCCGGGTGAGCAAAGCGCGGAGCTCAGCAACCGGGTGCTTGCGGTTCTGCAGGCTGCGGATCAGAGCACCGTCGAGATACGTAAAGTCGATTACGTCGGCGCACAGGTCGGCGATGAACTCACCGACCAGGGCGGTCTGGCCATGCTGTTTGCCTTGATCGGCATACTTATCTACGTGGCATTGCGCTTCGAATGGCGTCTCGCTCTGGGGGCAGTCCTTGCAACGGTGCACGACGCATTGTTCGTCATCGGTTTCTTCTCTTTGTTCAGGCTTGAGTTTGACCTCAACGTCTTGGCTGCCGTGCTTGCGATAATAGGCTATTCACTCAACGATACCATCGTGGTCTTCGATCGTATTCGGGAGAATTTTCGCCGCATGCGCGCTGCGGCGGTTGTGGAAGTGATGAACGAATCTATCAATCAGACCCTCTCTCGAACGATTATTACCGGTGTGACCACGTTGCTAGTAATCGTTGCCCTGTTCTTCATTGGCGGTCCGGCATTACACGGTTTCTCGTTGGCCCTGATCATTGGAATTCTGATCGGTACGGTTTCATCTATCTATGTAGCCAGTCCGCTGGCGCTCTGGCTGGGCGTCAGCCGTGCCAATCTGGTTCCTGAAAAAAAACCGGACGAGGACTCAGACGAGCGGCCCTAGCCGTTCTTTCTGGACGGCCAGACGGTACTGACGACCAATATTGGACAGACCGGAGTTTTCAATCAGCACGCAGATGAGTTTGGAGTTTTTTATGCTCGATCATTTTTACAAACAAGGAGGTTCTCTGCTAACACATTCTGTTTCTAAAATCGTGATCTGTCCCTATCGGTCTAGTGAATGCTCTTCTACCCGTTCACGCCACACCGCCAACAGTACCGCAATGACAATCGGCCCAAGGAACAACCCGATAAGACCGAAGAACGAGTACGGTGTCAGTTCTCGTTTTGTGGCATCACCATCGGAGCACCCTGCCTTCCAGCAGTTGATCGATCAGTTTGTCTGAGAGTGGCATTCATCAGTCCTCTCAACAGAGTTTTCTGAATGCCACTTACACAGATTTCTTTACACTCCGAGATGAATAATTAGGGACGTACAACGTTTTTGCGATGTATCGAGAACCGCCGGGTGCAAGCGTCTGCAGGGGATCGGTGCCGTAACGGCTTAGCTGGCTCAACGCAGATAAACCCCATCCTCACCGATTTTTCCCGGCCCGTTCAGCACCCAGATGCCGGCTGAGTTGGCCTTGACGTGGAAGTGCAGGCTGCCGCCGCTGTGCTGCTCCGCGCCGGTGACCGCATCGCGGTAGACACCGGAACGAACGCCGCCGACCGACACCTGCTGATCGGAACCGATGGCCAGACCGACCACCGCATAACTGCCCTGCTCCGACAGATCACGCACAAAACTCATGCCGCTGCCCCATTCGTTCACCTGGCTCATGCGGGCTTTCTGCAGGGCCGGTACGGCGCGGCGGATCAGGTTGAGGCGACGGATGTGTCGGTAGATCGGATGCGCCTGGGTTCGGGCAATCCGCTCGTCGGTGAGATGGTCGCCGAAATAGGCGCGACCGGTGGTTTCCAGGGTGTCCTTCTCGCCCTCCACGTCCTGCGGAGCGCCCTTCATGAACTCGATCTCCTCGCCGAAGTAGAGGCAGGGGATGCCGCGCGCGGTCCAGATCAGGTTGTAGGCCGCGGCGGCCATCCACTGGTCGCCCTTGAAACGGAACTTGAAGTCGTTGTCCGGCCCCACGTCGTGGTTCTGCAGGAAGGTGACCAGTTGGGTGACATCGCCATAGATCCAGTCCATGGACAGGATCTGGCCGGTGCCGCCGTAAGTGCCCTTGCTCACGGTGTCGCGGAAGGTGGAGAACAGGCCGAAGTCGAGCTGGGGAAAGCCGGAGTCGCCGCCGGATTCCGGGTCGCGCGGATCGTTGCCGAGGCGGGTGTACCACCAGGGGCGGATCTCGCTGGGGCCGTTGTCGCCGCCGCCCAGGTCGCCCCAGCCGTAGCCCTTGACCAGGTTCTCGCCGAACACGAACAGGCCCGGCTTGTGGGCCTTCCAGGCGTTGATGTACTCGAGCAGGTTGCCGCGTTCGATGTGCTTGACGGTGTCGATGCGCAGGGCGTCGACGCCGAGGTCCAGCCACTTGTTCACCGAACCGATGATGTAGTCCTTGACGTTCTGCCGCTCGGTGGCCAGGTCGATGCAGTCGCCGGCCATGTGTTTTTGCTGCAGCGAATGGGCGCTTTCCCAGTCGCCGCCACAGATGAAGCCGTCCTGGTGATACCACTCGGGGTCCAGGTCTTGCGGGTCGATACCGAAAAAGCGGCCCGGGTTGTAGCCGGGCTTGGGCACGGTCTCGCCGGTCTTGGCGATGGGATCCACCAGCGGCTCGATGCCGTCCGGATCGCGGTCGTGGCGCTCCCGATACCAGTCGGGCGCGACCGGGTTGTCGATGTCATCGCGGTTGGGCCAGGCGTAGTTGCCCAGGCTGCCCTGGTAGGGGCCGTGGTCCACCCGGCCCGGTTCGGAACCCTGCGGGCACGTAGTATTTGATCGGCAGGTGATCGATATGCACCTTGCCGCGAATGCCGTACTGGCAGGAGTGGTTGATCACCACGTCCTGGATGATCTTGATGTCGCGTGCGTGGGCGGCGTCGATCAGGTCCTTGTAGGTGGCATCGGGCGATTCCAGGCGCGGGTCGATCCGGGTCCAGTCGTAGCCGTGGTAGCCGTGGTAGTCGAGGCCGGAGCGGTTCTCGATCGGCGGGGTGATCCAGATCGCGGTAAAGCCCAGGTCGCGTATGTAGTCCAGACGCTGGATCAGGCCCTTGAAGTCGCCACGCCAATGCGGATCGACAGCATTGCCCTGGGCATCGAAACGGATGCGATCGCGGCAGAAGAAGTTGTTCGAGGGATCGCCATCGTAGAAACGCGTGGTGAGCATGAAGTAGATGGTCTCCTCGCGGAAGTCCAGCCGGTCCTGCACCGGTCTGGGTTCGAGCTGCACGACGGCCGGGGTTGCGGGTGATGCAGGGGGTGATTCCGCCTGTGATGCCGGTGGTGCAGCATCCGGCGGCGCATCGGTCCAGCCGGCATGGAGGCTGAACCAGCCATCCCGGTCGCGCTTCATGTCCGGAGTCTGGTGCCCCTGGTTGTCGTGGAACAGCAGATGCGAGCTTGGCTCGCCGGTAAAGTGGAACCGGTACCAGCCCGGAGCTTCCGGGTCGGCGGCCATCGGTACCCCGGGCCAGTTACCCTGATCTCCGCCGCTGCCCGGGCCCCAGGCATAGATCATTACAGGCTCGGCCCAGTCGGCCGGACGCAGGAATCGCACAACAAAATCCACCATCATCGATCCTCTGATTGAAGCCCTAGTGGGTACCTGGATGCACTCACACGACCAAGGGAACAAATTAATACATTGCATGACAGAATATTCGCCAGCGGCGGAATCTGCAAACTGGGGTCACGGGCAATAAGGAAACAGGGCCGTCATAAAGGGAATCATCTCCTTAGCATCGTAGCCAGGGTAAAACCCGGGTAACATGCAAGCAAACCATGAGCTTGCATTTGGTTTAATCAGATCGTCTTTTCGAGAATTCTTGTATTACCTATGATCAGCAATCGGTTTCCCCGGTTGCGTGGCACACCACCCTGGCTACGCCACACCATGGCGGAGCAGTAGGTCGTTATCATGTTTCTGCAGAAGATTAACCGTAATAATATAGGGCCGCCCGGATACCAGGCTTGTCGTTAAGCAGGCATACTGAAAGTATTGCGGTATATTTCATACGGCGCAATGCCCTCTGTTTATTTCCCTACAAGAGCTGGGGACGCATTACTTAGTTCTATTCAATAGAAGCTACAAGGACAAGTCTGTCCCTGTTGTGTGAAAATAACGTAAATTCAAGCAGTAATCGCCATGAAACCAATCCATTTTTTAACAGCCGTTTTATTGATCGGTCACATCGCCGTATCAGAAGCGGTATCGCAACAAGGATGTCATTCCTTCTCGGGTGAATCCGGAAACTTTTGCATCTGGCCTGAACCCCTGCAGACCACAGAGAGAACGTTTCTCGATGCGTTGAATAGTGAGAAAAAGTTAAGTGACTTCAAAGGCAAGCCTTTAATAGTCCACTTTTGGGGTACATGGTGCCCGCCCTGCCTCAAGGAGATGCCTGCTCTGGATCGATTCCAGAAAACAGTCAGTGGTGAACAACTGGAAATTCTCGCAATTAATCGTGACAGCGGTGGAACAGACAGTACGATCGATTTTTATGTAAAACACCAGATAAGGAACCTGGCGCTCCATACCGATTGAATGGGTTTTTTTGCTCACGAGATGAAAGTCGGTAAAGTGCCGGTTACTCTATATGTCAACTCTGAAGGCTTTGAAATAGGGCGTATTTTCGGCTTACTCGACTGGGATAGCGACAAGGTGATTCGGCATGTCCGTTCCTGCTTACTGCAATGATTGTTGCCTCCGCTCGTGGGGTCAGTTTGAACCTACCTCAGTCAATGGACACTTTTATCCAGCGACAATCGCGCTGAAGGAGTGTTTATATGATCAGAAAGAGAAAGCCTGGTAAGACTTACATCAAAGAATTTAAATTGGATGCCTTCGTGAGAATGGAAGAATCCGATCGTCCTGCCAGTGAGATCGCACTGAAGCTGGATAGCTGCCCAGGGCGGCAATTAGGGATATAATCTGCGTTTGTCTAAACGTTTAGTCCGCCACCCTTATGAGTGATCAAGAAGCCTTTATTTTTGAAGTATCCCAGACTAATTTTGGTTCCACAGTCATCCTCAACTCTCACAAGATTCCGGTAGTCGTGGAATTCATGGGTGTCTGGTCCGAACACTGTATTCGTCTGGAGGATTCCCTGGTGGCCCTGGCCAGGGAGTTTGCCGGCCAGTTTATTTTCGCCAAGGTGGATATTGACGAACAGACGGAGCTTCGCAACGAGTATGTCATCCAGAACGTACCCACCCTCAAGGTTTTCAAGGACGGGAAAGTCGTGCTTACCAAGGAGGGGTTGCTCAGTGATGAGGATTTAGGCGCGTTACTGAAGTCCTACGGAATCTTCCGGGCATCCGATGAAATGCGTGAGCAAGCCCGTCAGAAGCACTTGGCTGGCGACACGATGGGCGCCGTTAGCCTGCTCACTCAAGCCATTCAAAAGGATCCAGGGAACACCCGGGTGGCCATGGATATGGTGCAGGTGATGTTGGACATGGGAGAACTGCAGTCAGCACAGGCCTTGTTCGACAAACTGCCCCAGAAAGACAAGGACAGCCTCACCGGCCGGTCATTGACCGGGCAACTGACCTTCAAAACCTTAGCGGCAAAAACCGAGGGTAAGGAACGACTGCTTGAGCGAATTGCCCAAAATGCAGAGGATCATGATACGCGTTTTGACCTTGCCGTTTGTCTGGTCGCGGAACACGATTACAGGCAGGCCATGGAGAATCTGTTTGTCATATTCGACATGGAGCCTGACTACAAGGAAGGCGCAGCACAGGAGATGATCATCAATCTCTCCAATATGCTGGCGCCCAACGAACCCATGCTGGCACAGGAGTTCCGCCGCCGTCTGGGCAGTGCGCTCAGCTAGACAAAGCGGACCCCTGGGATCTCGTATTTTGCTTTAGGAAGCATAGTGGACAGACCACTTACTACTTGAATCTAGCGCCTGACTTCCTGCTGTTGATCGTTGATCGATCAGTTTGTCTGAGAGTGGCATTCATCAGTCCTCTCAACAGAGTTTGCTGAATGCCACTTACACAGATTTCTTAGCACTCTCGTTAATACTCTTTATCAGTCTGCCCACTATCTATCCAGATATTGCTCTAACCTAAGTTATCGAATCATCTGTCAATATAGGAGATCGATGTTTGCCCCTTGAGGAAATATATATCGCCATTTGAAGCATAACTGAGACCATTGTGTCGCACAAAGTCAGACAACGGGAGAACTTCAATCAGCGCGAATGTATCTCCGCTGAATATGTGTAAATCGGGATCGGGGTCATGCATGCTGTCTACCGGAATCACTGGATTGGTTACCATGTCCGTGTGCGCAACAGCGAGTTCAGTTCCCTGAAAGTTTGAAGCAGTGGCGATTGGGTCCCATTCAACGTTTAACGTTGCCTCGCGAATCAAGCCGTTAAAGATTGGCACATCACCTGCGTAATTCGGCCACCGTGTATCCCAGTATTCCAATGCGGGAGATATCATTACTCGATCAGTTGCATGGATAGGGGTCGCGGTGGCTGCACCGGAGGATACGTCGCCAGAACCCAGTTCAACAGGCGGCGATACGGTGACATCCCAGAACAGGGCAGTCAGCGTCGTGGACCAACCGTGCATGTACAACCTGCTATGTGCTGCGTTCCTTCCCATGATTATCAGGGAGGTATCGCTCGTGAACGACTGCGTATACGGCATGGAGGAAACATTGTAGCCAACGATCGCAGGGGACACCCAATTGTTCATGGATATGTAGAGGTGGTCACTGGAACTTACTGCGATCGCATCCGGCGAGCCGGGAAGTGATATGGTGGTTCTTACGCTTCGCGTATCCGGATCGATTACGCTAACAGTACTCCCCCCTGAATTCATGACAAACAAAGAGTCTGCGTTGACATTCATATCCATCTTCGACGGTTGAGAACCCACAGGTATGCTCGTTTCCAATGTATTAGTTGTCGTATCAATTACATGGACAACGTTGTGTAACGCATCTGTTACGTAGATCGCCGGCCTGAAAGGATCAGCAAATATCCGTTGTAAGCTTGAATCAGGGATATTGACAATTTTTGAATCGACATAGGTGAAAGTTATGGTAACTTCACTGGGCGCTGAATCAATGATGCCATCGTTCACGATCAATTCGATGACGACATCCCCCCCACTATCTGGTGAGCTGAATGTAGGATTGACGCCAGTCGGATTGCTGAGCGTGATTTGAGCACCAGAGACCTGTGACCAGCTATAAGTCAATGTATCTCCATCAATATCATAGCTGCCTGAGCCATCTAAGGTGACCAATTGATCTTGAGAGATAGTTTGAGGAACACCCGCGTCTGCTATGGGTACATTATTTGAAGTGCTTGAGTCATCTCCACCGCCTCCGCACGCTGTCAAAAGGAAGATACAGGATGTGATGATAATGTATAGACGTGACATGATGACACTCCTTTGAAAATCATTCCATTTACAATTCCTTAACGCATCATAAAACACCATTGTTAGAATTTAGAAACATGAGAACAAGCGGAGATATGTCGTTAGTCCCCTTGAAGGGGGTATTGACCAAATCCATTGATAGGTTTTGGTGCGCAGAGACTTCCATTCCTGACCTGCTCGAATGAATCTACATCCTAAAATTATAATAGCATATTTCAGTAGATTTAGAGTTCAAGGCCTTGGGTTCACGAGGTACTCGCTGACCCAAGGCATAGCTGCATATTTATTAATCTCACAGCATAGCCAAGTGGGATCTATCCTAGTGGGCGAGAGCTGGGTAAATTCCTATTGGAGGACAGAGCAGGATAAAGCAGCAGACCAGGCGCTTGGGGTCTTGAAATGAATAGGGGATAATGGCTGGTAGACCAGGAATCAGCTTAAGAACGACCGCGCCTAGGTGTTGCTGTTTAATCTGTTTAGTGGGCTTCGCAGGGCCGGCAGCACCTACCACAGAAAACCTGGGTAAGCTTGTTCGAGAGATCCATCGAAAACCGAAAAGGCAATAAATCATGATCCATTCCACCACCCCCAGCATTCAGGGCAAAGAGATCAAGAGTTACCATGGCGTCGTCACAGGCGAAGCCATTTTAGGGGCCAATATTTTCAAGGATATCTTCGCCAGCATTCGCGATATCGTCGGCGGCAGATCTGCAGCCTATGAAAACGAACTGAAAAAAGCCCGCACCCTGGCATTCGAGGAGATGACACAGCAGGCGGAGGAGTTGGGCGCCAATGCCATCCTCGGCATCGATATCGATTATGAAACCGTCGGTGCCCAGGGTGCTATGCTGATGGTCAGCGTCAGTGGTACAGCCGTGACGATCAAGTGATATCTCAAATCAAATGCACTGCCCGAAGAGTCCGGAAACAATAATTTTTGGAAGACACGAATTGGATTACACGATTACCCCCTCTCCCGACGGGGCATATATCACGCTTAAGATCGTTGGGGACATCACCAGAAAGACCGCCATGGGACTGAACCTGGAGGCCCATGCACTTGGCAGGGAATTACATATCAATCGATACCTGGTCGATGCGACAGAAGCGAGAAACCGGGAATCGATCCTGGAGAACTACGAATTTGCCTACACCGACATGCGTAACACGGATGACATCGACACCCGAGCCCGGATTGCCGTACTGGTCAGTCCAGGCGATCACTCACACGACTTTGTCGAGACGCTGTCCAGAAACGCCGGATTCAACATGCAAATCTTCACGGACATCGACCAGGCCATGTTGTTTCTTATGCTTAATCTGGACAGCTGAGCAACGCTGATATCCGATGTGCGATATGTTTACAACGCCGGAATAGATTAACCAAGATCGATAAGTCAGTATCGATTGATTATCACTAAACATTCGAGTTCAAATGACCAGACTCGATTCTAAAAAACTTCCTGGGTGCTTCCGTGGCGCAAGGCACACCATCGAACCTAACCAACAAAAATAGATCATTAAGGAGATCAATTATGAAGATGTTGAAGGCCGTTTTGTTATTGTTGTTGTTCCTTCCAAGCATATGGAGCTGCACGGCCAAATTCGCTATCCCTGAGAATGCTATTATTGGCAAAAATTTCATCGGTAAGTGGGAAGGACAACACTCTGATAAAAAATCCGGGATTTTGAGAAAATGGGACCAAACACGGAATAGCGATGGCACTTACAGCATCCACTTGAAATACTATGACAAGGAGAATAAATACCTAAAGGATACTGTTGAGACTGGGTATTGGTGGATTCAAGATAATCTGTTTTACGAAATCTCACCTGGAAACATGAAGACCCCTGAATCTTACCAGTTTAAATTTCTCAATAAGGATAAAATTAAATTTTCTTCAGTCATAACCGATTCATCCAGTAAACAAGCAGGCTATTCATTTGTAGATACAAGAGTTTCAGAATAATAGAATGCTCTTAGAACATACGCTCTAACCACGAGTGAAGATGAATATGATTCTTTCAACCACGCCCAGTATCCAGGGCAAAGAAATCAAGGATTACCATGGGGTAGTCACAGGCGAAGCGATTTTAGGGGCCGATATCATTAAAGATATGTTTGTCAGCATTCGCGATATCGGCGGCGGAAGGTCAGCTGCCTACGAGCAGGAACTGCAAAAAAGCCAGGACCATAGCCTTCGAGGAAATGACTCAACAGGCTATCAGTTTAGGGGCAAACGCTATCATGGGCATCTTTATTTTTAATTTGACTGTTCGCCATGCGTAAAATCAATGATTTCAAACCCTTCGTCCCATCAAATGACTACGCCGTCTCGAAGGCTTTTTATGAATGCATGGGGTTCAAAATCAACTGGGACGATGGCGAAGTCTGCGAAATCGACACCCGATTTGGCTATCGCTTTCTTCTGTTACCCAGAAACCACAATAATTACGCGCACAGCCTGATGCTGCATTTAATGGTCAATTCTGCCCAGGAATGGTATGACCATTTCATCGATATCGGATTGGCTGAAAAATTTCCAGGCACCAAAGTTGCGGCACCCGACCTCAAACCTTGGGGTCTATTGATAACTCATGTGTGGGATCCTGCGGGGGTGCTGTTACATTTTGCTGAAAGGCCGAATGAGGACACATGACTCAAGTGGTACGGCACGGACTTTCCTATGGAATACAGACATAGAGGTAACGAGGCATGGCATTAGTCAAAGCAACAGATACTGAAATACAGAAGTTTCTTGATCGACACAACACCTGGTCTATCGAAGACGGCAAACTGCACCGTGAATATATTTTCAGCAATTTTGTACAGGCCTTTGGATTCATGACAGAGGTGGCTCTGATTGCCGAGTCCAGCAACCATCATCCTGAGTGGTTCAACGTCTACAAGAGGGTGATTGTAGATCTGACCACACATGAAGCTGGAGGAATAACTAAGCGCGATTTCGAGTTGGCCAAGAGCATGGAAGAAATCGCAATGCAAAAGTAGGGGCAGCGGTAGTGCGATACTAAATCGAGAGATCATGGCTCATAGTTACCAGCCAACGAATAAGTTATCGGCAAACAGAACTCGGCACCGGGAGATTCACTCTAAATCAACATGTCACAACATCTCGAACTTCAGATAGGCGGCTTCACCCCGCTGACCACGCTGGATTTTCCAGGCGAACTGGCTGCAGTGATCTTCTGCCAGGGCTGCCCCTGGCGGTGCCGCTACTGTCACAATGAGGAATTGATTCCGCGTCAGGGTCAAACCAAAATCCCATGGCGGCAGATCATTGAACTTCTGCAGCAACGCCGTGGACTGCTGGACGCAGTGGTTTTCAGCGGCGGTGAACCCACCCTGCAAAAAGCGCTGCTCCCTGCAATCAGTGAAATCAGGGCACTGGGCTACAAGATCGGCCTGCATACGGGCGGCCCCTACCCCGAACGTCTCCAGGAAATTCTGCCCTATCTGGATTGGGTGGGTCTGGACATCAAGGCCATGGAGGAAAACTATGCGCAGGTGACGGGAGTCAAGGACTCAGGCAAAAAGGCCTGGGAGAGCGCAAGGCTCCTGATCGAGAGCGGTGTTCCCCATGAAATCCGCACCACCATCCATCCAAAACTAACCACAACCGCTGAACAGGAAGCGATCACCCAACGGTTAAGCGCATTGGGTTCAGCGCAGCATCGACTTCAAATTTGTGTCACTGAGCACTGTCTAGACCCACAACTGCGAAGCTGAAGAAAAACGGCTCTCCCCAGGGCATTTCCATGCTTAGCTCCGTTAACCGCACATCTGACGCGCATGGCTGCACTTATGCCGCGAGACAGGCATCCGGAAGTGACCAGGCGCCACTCCTGCCAGTAGTACTCATTGCATATCCTGCCTTCAGTATTGCTAAGCTAAAAGTATCAAATAAATACCGTCACTGGTGAAATGAAACTATTTCACTCACCTGAACTCACAAAGTTTAGTGTTGTGTAAAGATGCCCCGACATGCGATCACTCAATGTTGTTCAGTGTTCGCTAATAATTTCATATACCTTTGTTTCCCTGGAATGTTTTGCATCTGGATTGCAGTTGACGTAACATCGCCGGGGTTCTGAAAGATACCGGTATAAAAATATGCTATTGGATAATTTCCTTAGCCACATCGGTGAAAAAATAGAAATAATGTCTTTCGCTGATTAACTCTGGGGGTTGAGTATGTTCCGAACTAATACGGGCAAGATTTCCCTTATTCTTGTCGCTGTCATCTTCTTCGCCGGCGCAATCTTTGCCGGGCTTTTCAATATGGGCCTCGCCTATACAAACGAGATGGATTTCTGCACCTCCTGCCACTCGATGAAGGTTAATCTGGAAGAGTACAAAAAGACAGTCCACTACAAGAACGCCTCCGGTGTACGCGCCACCTGCTCCGACTGCCATGTGCCAGAACCTTTCATTCCAAAGATGATTGCCAAGGTAATGGCGGCTAAGGATGTCTACCACGAGATCCTGGGCACCATCGACACCAAGGAGAAGTACGAAGCGCATCGGTGGGACATGGCCGTTCGTGTCTGGGAAAAAATGCGCGCCTCCAACTCCCGGGAGTGCCGTTCATGCCACGAATATGATCAGATGGACCTCAGCGAACAGGATCGCAGCGCCCGTAAGCGCCACCCAGCCGCCCTTGACGAAGGTAAAGCCTGTATCGACTGCCATGCCGGCATTGCTCATGAAGAGCCGGATGAACCAGATGAAGCGGATGAGGAAACTGACGCAGAGGATAAGGAATAATTCATCCCAGGCCATGCTCCTCTTTGTACCTGACTAAACCGAAGCAACTATCAATGAAGAAGATCAAACTCACTGGACTCATACTTACCTTGCTGCTTCTCAGCCTGCAGACGTTGGCGGGTGAAAGTCAGAAAGAGATAGATCTCCGACTGGCAGCCAGCGTTGGTGATGACGAAACTATTGCCAAATTGCTTGATCAAGGAGTTGACGTCGACGCTGACAACAAGTTTGGCAAGACAGCGTTGATGATGGCGGTAGAGAACGACAATTTCGAAACCGTCGTTACACTCCTAATGTATGGCGCGGATGTCAATGCACGCACTGTTGCGGGCTGTACCGCCTTGACCTTTGCCGCAGAAAACGGCCACCCGGCCATTTCCGCCTTACTTCTGGAGCGTGGCGCCAATCTGCATGATCGCACCCGCGCAGGCTGGGACTCGCTGATGATCGCGGCTCGCTATGGCATCATCGACATGGTCGAGCAGTTACTCTTTAAAGGAGCCGATCCAAAAGCGTCTGACAAATATGGCAAAAATGCATTGATGATGACCGCTGAAAAAGGACATGTCGAGACCACTGTCTTGCTGGTCACGAACGGCGCTGACATCAACTCCAAAGACAAGAACGGCTCAACAGCGCTGATACTTGCCGCAGACCAGGGCCATGACAAAGTGGTAGAGGCCCTTATCAAGCATGGTGCTGATGTGAATGCCAGAGATGCGGATGGCGCAACGGCATTAATCTGGGCTGTTGGTCAGGGCCGGGACGCTGCCGCGAAACTACTGGTAGCAGGTGGCGCAGATCTCAATCTGGCAGATAACGATGGCGTTTCACCCTTGATGGAGGCCGTCAACAGGGGTTCTCAACAGATGGTTGAATATCTTCTGGCCCAAGGAGCGGACAAACGTCTAAAAGACAATAAAGGGCGCACAGCAGGGGATATAGCAAAAATGAAAAAACGGGATAACCTCTATAACCTGCTGAAATAGCCTAAACAGCATTATGTGGATGGAGTAAATCAAGAGCAGCTTGTCCGATACGGCAACAAGTTACCAAAGAATAATTTCATCCATCAGATTACACCGGGATCAGTAATGTTTCCGTGTATTAATTAGGGAATGAGTATTCCCTATTTACCTTAGTAAGCCTGTTCAAAACCCAAAGGAGGTAACATGGCATACGCAACACTCAAGAAGGCTTTGATCGGTGCATTTGTGATCAGTGCATCCTCAGCTGCCTTTGCCGCCGATGAAAAGACACCACCGCTCATGACTGGCGCAAGCGCCACCATGTTGTCCAATACCTGCGCAGGCTGTCACGGCACATACGGCGCCAGCGCCGGACCCGCCACCCCAAGCCTGGGAGGCATGTCCTCTGAATACTTCAAGGAAACCATGCAAGGCTTTGCCGGTGGTGAAATCAAATCCACCATCATGGGCCGTATTGCGCAAGGTTATTCCGATGAAGAGATTGCTCTGATGGGGGATTATTTCAGCAAACAGAAGTTTGTCTCCGCCAAACAGGCCTTTGATGCCGACAAGGCAAAAACCGGAGCGAAACTGCACGACAAATACTGTGAAAAATGCCACGCAGAAGGCGGCACTTCTGCGGAAGATGACTCCGGCATACTGGCCGGCCAGCTTGTCCCTTATCTGCAATACACCTTGGCTGACTTCAAGGCGGGTGATCGTGAGATGCCCAAGAAGATGAAGAAAAAAGTCAATGCTTTGTTGAAGAAAGAAGGTGATGCCGGCGTCGATGCACTGATGAATTACTACGCCAGCCAACAGTAAAGGGGAACAGGAAACATGAAGATTACCCGAAGAGGTTTTGTTAAAGGTGCCGGCGCTGCTGCAGCGGTCGGCATGGTAGGTGTGCCCTTTCTCGCGCTGGGTGCATCCAAAAAGGTTGTCGTGGTTGGCGGTGGCACCGGTGGCGCAACGGCCGCCAAGTATCTGCGCATGGCCGATCCGACCATCGAGGTCACGCTGATCGAGGCCAACAAGGATTACTACACCTGCTACATGTCCAATGAGGTATTGAGTGGTGACCGCACCATCGATTCCATCAAGTTCGGCTATACCGGCCTGGGCAAGCATGGCGTGAAAGTGGTGCATGACGTGGTGACCGAGATCGATGCCAAGGCCAAGATCGTAAAGACTAAAGGCGGGCAGAGTTTCAATTACGACCGTTGTATCGTTGCCCCTGGCATCGATTTGAAATGGGATGCCATCGAAGGTTATGACGCCAAGGTAGCCGAAACCATCCCTCACGCATGGAAGGCCGGTTCTCAGACCGTTACTCTGCGCAAGCAGCTGGAAGCCATGAAGGATGGCGGCACGGTGGTGATTGCTCCTCCGCCAAACCCCTTCCGTTGTCCTCCCGGACCTTACGAGCGCGCCTCACAGATCGCTCACTATCTGAAGTCCCACAAGCCGAAATCCAAGATCCTGATCCTGGATCCCAAGCCGAATTTCTCCAAACAGGGGCTTTTCGTACAGGGCTGGAAGGACCTTTATGGTTACGAGACCGACAACTCCATGATCGAGTGGCGCGGCAGCGCCCAGGGCTCGAATGACAATGCGGTCATCAAGGTCGACGCAGGTTCGATGTCAGTCACCACCGGATTTGAGGAAGAGGTCAAGGCTGATGTATTGAACGTCATCCCGGCGCAGAAGGCCGGCGCGATCGCCTTTGCTGCCGGCCTGACTGATGACAGCGGCTGGTGCCCAATCAACCTGCATACCTTTGAGTCCACCATTCACAAGGACATCCATGTGATTGGTGATGCTTCTATTGCAACAGGTATGCCTAAGTCAGGTTATGCCGCCAACTCTGAGGCCAAAGTCTGTGCCGCAAGCGTGGCGGCCCTGTTGAGTGGCCAGGAGCCCGGCATACCGGCCTATGTCAACACCTGCTATTCCATAGTCGGTGAGGATTACGGTATCTCCGTCGCAGGCGTCTATCGCCTGGCTGAAGATGGCTCCAAGATCACTCAGGTTTCCGGTGGTCTGACGCCAAGCGATGCAACTCCAGAGATGCGCGCACGCGAAGTACAGTATGCCTACAGCTGGTTTACCAATATCACCAGCGATATATTCATGTAGTCATTCAACCCCTTGTTGCAGGGCTGTTCATCAGCCTTTGCACAGCAATAAAAAAGGCGGAGCTTTTTAAACTCCGCCTTTTTTATTGCTGTTGTTTTTCCCGATAGACTGATTAAAGGGCTAAGGCCTTGGCTTAAGGACGGGGAGGACGATTCGCCCGTTGGTCAATCACATAACCTGTACCAGCTTCTGGTTTGCGGGCGTAATTCGGATAATCCGGATTCATCCAGCCGGGCTGTGCCATTTTCTCTGGCGGCGGCTGCAGCCGTGAGACATAATCCATTACAGCCAGGATATCACGGTGATGGAAGCCGCGAATCTGCTTCACCATCTTTGAATCGGCATTTCTACGCCGTCCGGTCTTGATCCACTCAAACTGTCGCACCAGATAGCGGTAGTGTTGACCATAGATTGCGGGTATATGGTCGACCACATGACCCTCGCCATTCTTGCCGTGACAATCAGTACAGTTCTCCTCATACAGCCTTTTACCCAGTTCCAGGTCATCACCGGGGCCTTTGCCGTTTTCCGGCGTCATGGGAAGCTGTGCAATGTAGGCCGCCACATCAGCGAGTTCCTGGGTACCGCCCAACAGCGCGCTTGAAGTAAAGGGCCGCATCGTGGGGTTGTCGCGATTTCTGGCGCGGATATCAGCAAGCTGTTTAATAATCACTGTGTTGAGCTGACCTGCAACCTGGGGATAAGCCCCACTCTCGAGCCCCCAGCCTTCCGGTGCATGGCACACAGAACAAATTTTGTAGACCTTCTTGCCGTTCTCAAGATTCGGGGGCAGGGTGAGTGCTGCTTCGTACTCCTGCAGCGCTTCATCCTGCGAGGAACCGTAGACCGCTCCAGTAAATAAAAGTGTAGCGGCCAACAGCCTGTTTAATATTCTGTCTTTCATCAATACTCCTCTGCCACCTTGTCTGGATTATCCGATCAATGTCCGGCAAAAAAAAAACACCAGATCCTCGAGACTGTAAAACATAAAACTGCCTGAAAAAAAGTTCACGTATTATTTTTCGTCGATTATATAACCTCACGGGGAGTGTCGTACACTTCAATCCTACAAACAAAGTAAGCAATTTATAATTTGCTTACTTATTGAAAAACAATGGTAAATTGAAACTCAAAGTGAATTTTGTAAGAATGCGCCGTGGCAGAAAAGAGTTGTGCCAAACAACCGTCCAAAAACAAGTTAAAAAAACAATACGCCACAAGCAAAGAATTGGAGGGACACCCTCCAACCAAAGGAGGCTCATCCAAGGATGAGTGGTGGACTAGCCGCCCCTCAATTATTTGAGGGGCTGCACCCAGCGGGAATCACTGTAACCAGGTTACAGATGAATTCTTATAATAATAGCGACCAACTCCATGCAGGAGCCCATCTCGTATGAAAAGGCTGATACTTACATTTCTTTTAAGCTTACCCCTCCTCTCAAACGCGATTGATCTCGATAACGGCAAGCAACAGGCCCGCAGCTGCGCGCTCTGTCATGGTGTCTATGGACAGGGCACACCAGGGCCGGCCTCCCCACGCCTGGCGGGCACACCCGCCGGCTATATGGTCAAACAGATGGAAGCGTACATCAATGAAGAGCGGATCAACCCGCGTATGGTGATTACCTCTGACCTGCACCGGCTGACTGAAGAGGACATCGATGACATTGCCGCTTACTATGAAAGCATCAATCTCGATAAGGTCCGCCCCGGCCTGGGCGATATCCCGAAATGGCCAGGCGACATCGAGATGGGCAGCGATATCTACAACGAAGAATGTAAAAGCTGCCATAGAAAAACCGGCATGGGTAAATCCCGCAAAGGCATCCCTGCACTGGCGCTCCAGTATCCCCGTTATCTGTTCCGTCAGATCAAAATGTTCCAGTGGGACAAAAGAGTGCACGATGATGATCCGGAAGATGAGACCTTTGACGCCTTTGACGATCGACAGATCGAGGCCATTCTGGCTTATGTCTCATCGCTTGCGCCCAACAACAAGTAGTCGCGAGAGTTAGCGAAACACGAATACCCGAGAAATATTGGAGAATTGTATGAATGCAATCAAAGCCCTTTGCTTTACACTCGCGCTGACAATCCCTGTCATCATCTGGGCAGCTGGCAAGGGCGACTACCCTACAATCAATATCACTGACATCAAACAGACTGTCGTACAGATGAGTGTTCAGAAAGATGTCTCGCGGGAAGATGCCGTGCAGGCCCTGATGTCACGCGCGGCGGAAATCAATCTGAAATTTGTTGCCCGCCAGCAGGTTTCCAAGGAACTCGAAGCCCGTGGACTGAAAACACCCTACCTGGACATCTTTCAGTTCTGCAACCCGGAAGACGCCAGGGAGATGATCATGTTCGACCCCATCTATGCGGCCTACATGCCCTGCCGTATCGCGATGGTGGAAGACAAGAACGGCCAGCTCTGGCTGATGATGCTCAACCTGGATATGCTGATCAACAGTGAATTATTGCCTCCTGAATTGACTGAGATTGCAATCCGCGTCAATCAGGCGATGCTGGATGTGATGGTTGCCGGCGCAACAGGTGAATTCTAGATAGCCCCTTTGTGGTCCCGCCCGGCACTCGAATGAGTGCCGGGGCTTATCCGGCGAGCAGGCTTACAGCTCCCCGAGTGTGGTTCGATGATACTCTTCGGGCAGATTGAAACTGTCATCCGGCAACTCAAAACTCTCCCGATAGTCGATCAGTTCCTGTAATCGACCCTGTTCCCCCCACTCCCGCAAGGGCAGTCCCTTCTCTATCACCGCCAAGGGCTCGAAGATATTCACCGCCATGTCACAGGGATCCTGCATTTCCTGGGGAATCGCCTGCAGGCTGGAAAGATGCTGAAATGCGAGCAGATCGAGATATTCCCCATAGGCGCTGGTTGCCTGTTGCATCAGGCCAGGCGCCAGCATCGCGCTGCGGCAAAGTCTGCCATTCACGAAAAAACGCCAATACTCGGTTTTCCTGCCGGGCAATTCAGGCAAACCCTGCTCCTCGTTCATTTTGGCCTCCAGCGTCATTCCCTCAGGCAAATCTCTCGTCTGACCCCTTGGGCTGATCTGCAGCACCGTCTTATCCTGCGAGTTAACGCTATAGATAATCTTCTGCTGGCGGTCGAGCAGGATAAAACCGTCATCGCTCTGCCCCTGGTCCATGCGCAGATAAGCCTCGGTCACCAGGATGCGGCTGATGTAGGGCTCGCTGCCTGGCTCCGCCACGCGATACACCAGCAGTTGCGCCGTCATATCGGCAGCAGCCAGGGGTAGCGCCATGACATTCAGCGTGAACAATACGACAAGCGTCAGGGTGTCAATCAATGTCCAGCGCATAGTCTCTCCAAGCGGTCCAGTTCATGTTCGGTGAAACCTGCTTCCAGCCTCGCCTTGCGGTGCAGCGGACAGCGGATCTCCCCGTTCAGAAAGTTGTTTAACAGATCAAAATAGGCGGTTTCCGGATCCAATCCTCGCTGCTCGCACAGGTAGTTGAACCAGCGTGTGCCAAACGCCACATGAGCAATCTCTTCCTGCAGAATAATGTGCAGCACATCCACCGTTTGCATATCGCCAAGCTTACGCAAGCGCTGCATGATCCCCGGCGTCACATCCAGTCCCCGCGCCTCAAGCATGCGTGGCACCAGCGCCATGCGCACCAGCAGATCATCGGCGGTGCGCACCGCCATATCCCACAGGCCATTGTGTGCCGGGAAGTCTCCATAGTCGACAGCAGACGCCTGCAAGCGTTCTAGCAGCAGGCGAAAATGCACCGCTTCCTCTTTCGCGACACGCACCCAGTCGGTGTAATAGGCTGGGGGCATCCCGGGAAACCGCTGCACGGCATCCCATGCCAGGTTGACGGCATTGAATTCGATATGCGCAATCGCATGAATCAGGGCCAGTCGGCCCTGTTCGGTGCCGAGGCCCCGCCTTGGCAACTGACTGGGATGGACCAGCTCGGGCCGCGATGGATGACCGGCATCAGTAGTAGTCTGCGAGGCGGCATCGCCGCCATGCAGACCCAGTTCACCCGACTCCCAGGCCTCAGCCACTTGATGCGTCCGCAACAGTTTCTGATCCACATCCTCGATCAGCAGGCACTCCCGGGCCGCATCAAACAGACTGGGGGGGTTCACGGCATCAGTCATAGTTTCAGGCCGATGATCAGATCCATCACATTGGTGCCGGTCGGACCGCTGGTGATCAGGTCTCCGCTAGCCTCCAGCAGACTGCCGGCGGCGGCCGCCTGCAGGATTTGCCCGGCATCCAGGCCTTCCGTCCGTGCCCTGTCGAGAGTGCCGCCATCCACCAATGCGCCGGCATCTGCCGTGGGTCCATCGGTGCCATCGGTGCCGACGGACAGCAACCATACATTTTCCCGGCCGGATAAGACTTCAGCCGCCGCCAGGGCGAGATGCTGATTCCTGCCGCCCTTGCCAGGTTGCGGCGGCAGCCTGACGGTAGTCTCACCGCCCCAGACATGGACCCCGGGGTCTCCCTGCAACAGCTCACCGGCCAGACGCCTGCCATTCTCCGCGGCATCCCCATCGACAAACTCAGACCCGACCCACACCTGATACCCCAAGGCGCTGGCCTGCTCGGCTGCAGTCTGCTTGGCCAGCTCCAGATTGGCGACAATCTCGATTGGCGGTCCAACCCGCTGTGGCGATTGCCGCTGCCTGAGGCCTTCGGCAAGCGGTTTTGTCAACCAATCCGGCAGCGCCAAGCTTTGCAGCTGCTTCGCCAATTCGGGTTCCGGCGCCAGCAGCCCGGAACCGATGATTCCCGGCAGATCACCGGGCACATCGGAAATAGCCAGGGCGCGGACCGGCCTGTCATCTATCCAGCGCAGTAAGCCGCCCCCCTTGATCAGCGACAGACCCTTGCGCACCCGATTGATTTCATCGATCGCCAGTCCGCTGCCCAGCAGCCAGCCATTGGCGCGAACCAGAAACTCCTGATCCACTCCGCGCACCGGATATTCCACCAGGCTGGATGCACCACCGGAAATCAGAAACAGCAGTGATGTGTGATCTCTGAGTGAGAGAAACTCGATGAGCCGCTCTCCTGCGGCCAGACTGCCGCTGTCGGGCATGGGATGGCCACCCTCCATCAGGCTCCATCCGGTTTCAGGCAAACGCGCGGCGTCAAGATGTCCCGGCTTGGAGATCACCAGACCCCGCTTGATGCGCTGTCCCAGTACCTCCCTGGCCCCTTCAGCCATCGACTGCGCGGCCTTACCCACCGCCACCAGGCTTACCTCCCCGTTCAGTGGCGCCTGCCTGAGCCTTTCCGCCACGGCATTGCGGCCATTCACGGCGAGCACCGCAGCCTGATAGATCTCCAGCAGGGCGCGCCTGCTCTGTCTGTCTATAGTTGAATCATGCAATTTTCTTCTTCCCGGTTGTCTCGTCACTGCCAGACACGAATGCCTGCCCACTGCGCTTTGCCGTAAAATTCTGCGAAACACTGAATCCTAAAATATCACCTTGAAAGAATACCAGCACACTGGGTTAGAATGTGTTGTTTATTGGCACTACTGGGGACACAGCTTTGGGAAGCATTCAGCTACGTCGCAATTTCAGCCGCAACATCCTGATCAGGATGATATTTCTTTTCATCATCATTGCCGGATTGATGGTTTGGAAATTCGAGTTCATCAACCAGGTTTACTTCCGCGACCAGCTGACCAGTACCGGCTTGATCATCAACGGCACCATTGTCGGCCTGTTCAGTGTCGGCATCCTGCGTATGATCACCATCTTCCTGCACTACATGCGGGAGGAGAACTCGCTGATGGTTTTTCTCAGGAACCTGCGCGAGGGGCAACGCGATCCACTCGAACAGATCCCTAAAAAGTCTATCATTGCGATCCGCTTCCGCACCATGCAGGGGCTTTACAAGGCCAACTGCCCGATCAACCACGGTTCTCTCGCCTCCACCCTGGTGGCCAATGAAAGCACCCGCAACAGCCTGCCGAAATTTATCAACAACATCCTGATTCTGACCGGTGTATTCGGCACCATCGTTTCGCTCTCGATTGCCCTGATCGGCGCATCTGACATGCTGGAGAGCGCGGTCAATGTCGGCGGTATGGGGATGGTGGTGCACGGCATGTCCACGGCGCTCTCGACTACTATCACCGCGATCGTCTGCTTTATCTTTTTTGGTTATTTCCATCTCAAGCTGACCGATGTGCAGACCAATCTGGTGAGCGCCGTCGAGCAGGTGACCGTCAACGAGCTTATCCCCCGGTTCCAGGTGCATGCCGACAGTGCGCTGTATGAATTTACCGGCCTGGTGCGCTCCCTGCAGGAACTGGTCAATCAGATGTTTCAATCCCAGAAGTCCCTGGAAGCCGTGGAACTGAATATCCTCACCACCCTGCAGAGCTACGAATCCCGGTCTGGCACGCACATCACAGACATGGCGGAACTCAAGAATATTCTGAAACGCGGCTTCCGTCTGCACGAGGATGATTGATGGACGACAGTTTCATCGACCTGCGCCTCAACAGCCATTCTGCCCAGGCGGAGGATAGCTTCTGGCCCTCCTTCACGGATATCATGACGGTGATCGTGATGATTTTCATGCTCGCCATGGTTATCCTCCTGGTGCGCAATATGGAGTTGGTCAATCAGCTGCGCGCCACCATGATGGCGGAACAGGAGGCAATCGAGCTGGCGCGCACCACCGGCGCGCAGAATGAAACCCTGGAAGAACGACTGATAGCCAGGGAACACGAACTCTCCATGTTGCGCATGCAGTTGATGCGTATGGAGGAGGAGTCTGAACAGCAAGAGGCTGCGATCACCAGTCAGCGGTACACGATCGACTCACTCTCCCGGGAGAGCAACAGTCTGTCAGACCAGGTCAATCAACTGACCCGGGAAAGAAAGAACCTGACCAGCCAGGTGGAACGTCTCACGGATAATTCAAACCGCCTGCAGAACCAGGTCACTGAAGCAAATCAGAGTATCGATAACCTGAATCAGGATCTGAGTCGCCTGCAGCTGCGTCAGGCGCTGACGCTCAAGGAACTGGCCACGCTGCGCCTCTCCTACAGCACTCAGGAAGAGGAACTGGAGGCTGCCAGGGCCCTCAACATGGAAAGGGATGAGGCGCTTACGGCGCTGCAATCCGATTACAGTTCTCTCGAAATAAAATATAACAAGCTGCTCCGGCCGGCTCGCTCATCCCGCGGCAAGACTCTGGTGGAAGTGCGTTATTACAAATCCGGCGACAGCTTCCGCATCGACTACAAAGGCCCCCAGAGTCAGGGCTTCACTAGCATATCCCGAAACAAACTGGATCAAACCCTTACCAAACTGAAACAGGAACATCCTGATGGCCTGTATATCAAGGTTATCCTGCCCAAAGACAGCGGCCTTTCCTATAGTGAGGCCTGGTCTTTCACCAATCATCTGCACCAGACCTACGACTATTATTACCAGCAGGAGGCGCAGAAGGAGCGGATCATCTCTGACTGAAGATTTCACAAACTCAATACAAGGAGAGCTGAATTAACCTTGCGTAAAACTGTCCATATATAAGTAGATTCGAAAGGGAGTAGTTTGCATATGTTTTTCTGGGCGAGATACCTGACCCTGTTGCTCATCGGCCTTTACCTTACCGGATGCGCCTCCACCATACCGGATCTCATCAAACAGGCGCCAAAAGGTGATATTGGGTTGGATGAAGCACAACAAAAACCAAATGATTTCATTAACTCCAATGTACGCTGGGGCGGCAGCATCATCGAGGTTGAAAATCTTCCTGAAAAAACCCTCATCGAAGTCCTTGGCCGCCAGCTGACCAAGAATGGCAGGCCTGACGCGTCAGGCCGCAGTCTGGGGCGCTTCAAAATCTCTCTGCCAGGTTTCATCGAACCGGAAGAGTTCCCCAAAGACCGCCTGATCACAGTGTACGGAAAACTCACGGGAGTAGTTACGGGACAGGTAGGTTCCTACAGCTACAGCTATCCAGTGGTGAAATCCGCAAGCTACCACCTGTGGGCTGAACAGAGGAATTATCGATACTATGATCATTACGACCCGTTTTATTACCACTGGTACCCCTACTGGTACAGGCATCCGCATCCCTATTATTGGTATTAAGCGCTAGGTTGATGCGCTCCTTCACCCTGACTGTACTGTGCCTGCTGCTCTCTGCCTGCAGTGGTTCCATGCAGACACGACCAGTCATGGGGGATCGTTCCATCTCCCCCGCAGAGGCGGCGCAGGATATCACGCGGCTTAAATCAGTGGTTGTCGAGTGGGGCGGCGTAATTGTCGAGACCCACAATCTGGAAACTTCCAGCGAGATACAGATCATCGCCTATCCCCTGGAGGATGACGGCAAACCCGATCTTGATAAACCTCCCAGTGGCCGGTTCATCGCAGTCAGCCAAGGCTACCGGGAGTCTGTGGATTACAAAAAAGGGCGCACCATTACCCTGAGTGGCGCCGTGCTGGGGATACGTCAGGGTAAGGTTGGAAAAGCCGACTATAACTTCCCGTTGGTGCAGCCAAATGAGATGCAACTCTGGCCACTGCCGTCCAGCTCCGACTCAAGTTCGAGATGGCATTTTGGTTTCGGCATTGGTTCTGGTGGCGGATCTCACGGCAGTATCGGCATTGGCATCGGCCTTTAATCTTGTGGCTCATAACAATCCCGGATAAAACGGGGACTGCAGATCGCCAGAAAAATCAGGCTGGCGGCTTGCCTGTTGCTGATGCGTTGACTGCAACCCGGCGGGATCAACACCACATCACCCGGGTTGACTCGCTGGCGTTTCAAGTCTTCCCCCAATTCGACCTCCCCTTGTCCCTGCAAAATAACATAGCGCTCCGTCACACCGTTCAGACGATGCAGCCGGGTGGTAACCCCAGGCTCGACGCGAACCCTGGCAATTGAGACATCAGGATCATGGACCGAGTTTAAAAGCTCGTTGATATAACAGCCTTCCGCTGTGAAGCGGAATTCGGTGTCGCCGGAATATGCAACAACCTGACCTTTCATCGTGCTTTTTTAGTGGCCACGTTGTCACGCAGATAGACCGGCAATGCCATCTCAGGGGCCACAGCCTGCCCCTGTCTAAAACCCTCCGCTCCGAGCAAGGCAATATCATGCGCACTGCAGAGCATTGCAGGCTCACTGCCCTTTACCCGATCCCCGCCGATGCGCTTCAGCAACTGCGGGCCATAGACGCCCCAGCCTGAGCCAACGCCGTACCATCCCGTTTCAGCAGGCATTGGAATCTCCGCTACGGAAATCACCTGTTCCCTGCCGACCAGTTCTACCAAACCCCTGTCATTCACCTTGTAGCCCGCCCAATAGAGTTCCTGCATCCTCGCATCATAGGCAGGTAACAGCATCTGCTCACCGAGTTCACGATAGGCGCGTTGCGCCAGCGCCGCCAGCGTCGAGACAGGGACGACCGGGATGTCAGCGCCGAATGCCACACCCTGCACCACCCCGGTAGCAATACGCACTCCAGTAAAAGACCCCGGACCGCGTCCGAATGCCATGGCATCCAACTGACTGGGGCGCAATCCCGACTCGGCGACCAGAGATTCCAGCATACCGAGGATCAGTTCACTATGGCCGCGGGGTTTTACCTGATAACGGAGATGAATGTCTCCATCTATGTAAAGTGCTGCTGAGCAGGCCTCTGTAGCAGTTTCGATAGCCAGTAACTTCATGCTCGGAAATGATTGAAAACGACAGTCTTCAGTATACCGCACTTGATCCTGTTCCCCCCGCTTAAGGTTAGGTCTGATGATCGCCTGCAAGCTCTAAATACTCAGTAACTGAAGGTCTTTCTTTCCTTTCGCTCGGCAACGACCCAATCCGGAAAGAATTACGATCTCAGTCATTCTTAAAAAGTTTAACTCATTGTTTTTTATTGATTAATAATTAAAGTAACTTGTCGAACATCTTTACACTTGAAAAATAAAAAAATTGTCTTCGTATGTAACATATTGTTTTTAAATGTAATATTATTCTGGCCTGAAGTTTGCTTTAGTATGAGGCGTGCCATTAATAAATAACGGACCAACCCGGTCAGATGGAGAAAATAAATGAGCTTTAAATACAATCTACTTTGCTTCAGCGCACTTGTGCTGGGATCAATGGGAATGCCTGCCCAGGCCCTGATCATGACTGATACCTTGACGACGGGATTCACTTTTGCCTCCTATGACACACTTTATGATCAGAATGATGGCAAGGATGCAAATGGGGTGAATTATTTCGCGGAACTAAAAAACACCGATTATAAATCGCTTTCCCGATTTGACAGTTCATTGGGAACCCTCCTGGATGTGGATATCTGGTTCGAAACAGACTGGTCGCTTACTTCCACTGTCAATTCATACGATCCTAGGGATGACAAGACCGCTAAAGCAAAAGGTAAGGCCGTGAGCAATCAAGTGATGCGTTTGATTGACCCGAATAAAGACGTGCAGCGGAATAATGAGGTCGTCAGATCCTCCTGTAATGACCTCGAAACCTGCAGGGATACCGATACCGCCAGCGGCGCTTTCGATGGGATGTTTGATCTAAGTCTCTTCAGCCTGACTGATTTCATCGGCACAGACATGCTGGATTTTTCGATGACACGCACCCTGAGAGCCGATCTCCTGACCTGTGGTTTTAAGGATAAATGCTGGGAGAGAAACTCAAATAACGCCTGGGGCGGTGATATTTTTGTCAAGTACACCTATGCCGTGCCGGAACCATCAGCACTGTTACTTTTTGGAGTAGGACTTCTTGGCCTGGGAGCCACAAGATTGCGCATACGATTCCTCTAGAGCATTTGCGCATAGCAGCCTTTCACCCGCCTTGTGCGGGTGTTTTTTTGTTAAAAAAACAGCAATGTTCTCGCTAGATTCAATCCCATGGCCCACAGGTCAAAGAAACCGCAAATTACTCATAACTGGGAGAAATTCAATCCCACCTGGAAGGTCAGGCGGGGCGGACTTAACTCAAACAGGCCTCTGAGCAGAGGTGGAAATTTAAAACCCAATTAATTCCGCATGTAGACCGTGATTTTGGACGTTTTGTAACAAGGCAAGTGATTGGGTTTCCATGGGGTCATAATCCACCACCATCAAGTGCGGCGTGCGTTCGTGAACGCATGCACAGTAAACCCCCCCTTCCATGGATATCTCTTTTTCCATCGCATGAATCTCTTCTGACGAAAGATTTTCGTCAATATGCACTACAACATTGGCTATATATTCGCTCATATCCGGCTCCGTAGACGCGAGTTGTGAAATAAAACGACGTTCTTTGCAGCAGAAAACCCCAATCAGCAATCCATCCTGCCCTTGATAAGGCCTGGATAAATTACTGCTGGGTAAGTTAAAGATATAGACTCAACTGAGGAAATAACAAGTGAAAGAAAAACTTGAATATTTGTGGGATAACAGGCTTTACAGCAAATCAGCCCATGGTTATATACCAAAGTCAAAAGGGGCCTGATCTGCACAGGCCCCTTATTTGCGATCAGTTTCTATTCATGCAGTTAAGATCTTCATATGCGGCTTTGAGGCGTTCAGCAACAGCCTGCTCGGAAGCCCGCAGCCATCTTCGAGGATCATAATATTTCTTGTTGGGCTTATCATCACCTTCCGGATTTCCAATCTGGCTCTGCAGGTAGTCATGATTTTTAACCACATAATGCCTGACGCCATCCCAAGCCGCCCATTGCGTGTCGGTATCAATATTCATCTTGATCACACCATAGGAGATGGCCTCACGAATATCCTCACGGGCAGATCCAGAGCCGCCATGGAAGACGAAATTCACCGGACGCTCTGCCGTATTAAATTTCTCTTGAATGTATTTCTGGGAATTTTCGAGAATCTTGGGTGTCAGGTGCACATTTCCAGGCTTATAGACTCCATGCACATTACCGAAAGATGCGGCAATGGTGAATTTGTCGCTGATCTTCATCAACCGCTCGTAAGCCTCCGCCACATCTTCAGGCTGGGTATAGAGTGAAGCGTTATCAATGCCGGTATGATCCACGCCATCTTCCTCGCCCCCGGTCACACCCAATTCCAACTCCAGGGTCATGCCAATCTTACTCATCCGTTCAAGATATTTTTCGCAGGTGGAAATATTGTCTTCCAGGGATTCGGATGAGAGGTCAAGCATGTGGGAACTGAACAGCGGTTTTCCCGTTTGCGCATAATGTTTCTCGCCGGCATCCAGCATGCCATCCACCCAGGGCAGCAATTTACGGGCCGCGTGATCAGTATGCAGAATGACCGGTACGCCATAGGCCTCCGCCATCAGATGTACATGCTGTGCACCGGACACGGCTCCCAGCACCATTGCATCAGCAGAGGGACAGCCCTGTCCTGCATAAAATCCCGCGCCACCGCTCGAGAATTGAATCATTACCGGCGAATTCGCATTTGCAGCGGCCTCAAGCACAGCATTGACCGAATTGGTACCCACTACATTGACTGCAGGGAGCGCAAAACCCTGGTCTTTCGCAATTTGCAGGATTGTTTGTACATCGTCTCCGGTCACGACACCGGGTTTTACTGCGTCCAAGTACTTGTCCCATCAATAATTTCCTGTATTTTAATATTGATAAAAATTTAAATGCGTGACTTATACGCTCATGACATTTAAAGTCAATTAGGTATGTCCCTTTGACCTAATAATGCCCATGATTGAATTGTGATCAGAAACTCGTTTGGCGGAGAGAGAGGGATTTGAACCCTCGGACCCCCTGAGGGATCACCTGATTTCGAGTCAGGCCCATTCGGCCGCTCTGGCATCTCTCCTGTTCACCACCCACCATCGGGTAGAGCGGTACATGATAAACAGTTTTGGCTCACCTGGCATCACCTGCAGGCAAAGGCAATAACTTGATAAATGACGGTTTGTCGTGTATCTCTCTATTTCCTATATAAAAATAAGCCGCACCATAAAAATAATGGCCCGAGGAGCACTCCAACACTCCAACAGATTCACCTGCACTCCATCTGTAATGCGTAGCGTATTCTATCTCACACTATTTCTGGTATTAACCGGCTGCAGCATTCCTGATCCGTTGATCAATCGCATCAAGGCGGCAGGAGAGTTAAAGGTCGTCACACGCAACAGTGGCACCACGCTGTATGAAGGTACGCATGGATTGACAGGGTTAGAGTACCATTTGATTCAGTTATTCGCCGCAGAGATAGGCGTAAAACCCCATTTCATCTTACCCAATCGATTTGAAAAGATTCTTCCCACCGTGATCGAGGGAGATGCTCATCTGGCTGCGGCAGGACTCACCATTACGCCAGGGCGTGAGACTAAAATCCGTTTCGGTCCTTCCTATCAGGAGATCACCCAGCAGGTAGTCTATTTAGGCGGCACAAAACGACCTCGAAAAATAGAAGATCTGATCGGAAAATCCATTGAAGTCCTGGCGGGAAGCAGCCATGAAGAGGAGTTGAAGAACCTCTCGAAATCTCACCCCGACCTAAAATGGACAGCCAGATCAGGCCTGGAAATTGGCGAACTTCTGCAACGTGTCCAGGACGGGATCATCGATTTCACGATTGCTGATTCCAATGAAGTCGCAGTTAATCGTCGTTTCATGCACAACATCCGCGTGGGTTTTGACCTGACCAAGCCACAAAAACTTGCCTGGGCCATGGCGCATGCTGAAGACACCAGTCTGTACGATGCAATGCAGCGATTCTTTAACCGCATACGCAAGGATGGCACGCTGGCCCAGTTAATCGAACGCCAATACGGTCATGTTGGAAGGCTCGATTTCGTTGAGTCAAGGACTTTCCTAAAGCACATGAAAAATCGCCTGCCGAAGTATATTGAGTGGTATAAACAGGCAGCCAAGGAGACCGGCATCGAGTGGCAGATGCTGGCTGCAATCGGATATCAGGAATCCCACTGGAATCCGAAGGCGAAATCACCCACAGGGGTGAAAGGGATCATGATGTTGACCCTGGCGGCCGCCAAACAAGTGAAAGTCAAAAGCCGCCTCGATCCTGAGCAAAGCATTTTAGGCGGCGCCCGTTACCTGAGATATATAGAACAAAAACTACCGGAAAGGATCAAACAACCCGATCGGCTATGGCTGACACTGGCGGGTTATAACGTGGGTTTTGGCCACCTGGAAGATGCCCGCATACTGACGGAGAGGCTGGGAGGCAATCCTGATAAATGGTTGGACCTCAAACAGCATCTGCCCAAGCTCAGCCTGGAGAAATGGTATAAAACACTCAAACGCGGTTATGCCCGCGGCCAGGAACCCGTCAACTACGTTGACAATATCCGGGCTTACTATGAACTGCTCAACTGGCGGCTAAGGAAGAACAAGCCAGCAAAGCAGAAACCCCCAAAACTCCCTTACGGCCTGTCCATATCCCCACAGCCTCTGTAAGAACAGCGGTTGCGGTATCAATAGCTCACAGCATTTCAGTGAATTCGAGCCCAATTCCCAGGCGATGAGTCTCTGCATCGTAATCGATCAAGCTTTCACCATAGCCATTGAAATATTGCAGATAACCGCGAAAGCGCCCAGAGAGTGGAAAACTCCAATCCAGCTGAATTGCATTCTTTCCACCCGTCAACAGTTTGTTGCGCAGCATCATACTGTAGATGTTGGGGCCACCCTTATACCCCAACCAGATCTCACCATTACCAAGGTAGTCGTCAATGTCCGGGTTATCATCATTCTCCGCATCCTCAGGCAGCCGATACCAGGGCTTCAATCCAAGAAAAAGCTTGTCCCTTTCAAACACAAGCTGTGCATAGAGCCTATTCCAACTGCGTGACAGAGGCCCACCTCTACCGTTCGATTGATGAGTCAGGCCCATCTGAACGAGTGAATTTCTCCAGCCAAACAACTCCCAATCGTTTTCGAATATGAGAAACGCCTCCGGTTCGTGATTGGTTTCCCTGAAGGGCGCTGATATATCACTGTTATAGGCCTGCCAAAAGGACAGATTGGTATACGCGAAATAGAGATCCATATTGCTGTTAAACAGATTCTCGACCACCGGAAATTTGAAGCTCAGCTGAAACTTCATTTCGATATTGTCGAAAATGGGATCATCAATTTCAGCGTAAGGTTCGCTGTTAGGCACATCGTTGTAGGAGGCCAGCAACACATAATTCGCTTTATGCGGAGTCAATACAAACGGGTTATTTCTGATTGCCAGTTCCGCCTCTTTCCGTCGGCTGATCAGAGAACCGCCCGTTGTCTCTGCATTATCCACCAAACCGGAACCCGGCAGGGTTCCCTCCAAGGCAACGGGTTGTTCCGCGCACTGCGCTCTTAACTCCCCCATTGTTGTGCTCTCACTGGCCTTTTGCATGGCATCCAAAAGACAGCGCTCACGATCTGATAGACGGCTCTCTGCATTCACATCGCCTGCCAGCAGGCAAAATAAGATTAAGAGGGCTAACAGGATGTTTTCATGCTGGTTGTTCAAGGGTTTTCTTAACCTGTCTCTTTGACTGGAAGAAAGAACGCAATAGTCTGGCGCACTCATTTTCCATACAGCCACTGTCCACTTCCACCAGATGGTTGAAGCGTTCATCGGAAGGCAGCAGATCAAAAGCGCTGCCCGCTGCTCCGGAACGTGGATCAAAAGCGCCAAACACCACCCGCTTGACCCGTGCATGCACAATCGCCCCGGCACACATCGGACAGGGTTCAAGAGTCACATACAAGGTCGACTCAGGGAGGCGGTAGTTGCGCTGCTTGATGCCCGCATCACGCAGCGCAGTGATTTCGGCATGCGCGGTAGGATCATGCTGACTGATAGGACGATTCCAACCCTCCCCAATGATCTCTGCATCCCTCACCAATACCGCGCCGACAGGCACCTCGCCTGCGGCCTCAGCTTGCGCCGCCAGCGCCAGAGCAATTTTCATATAGTGGATATCTTGAGCGTCAATTGCCATACCTCACAGTTGTCCCGCCTAATTATTTTCACATGCAGCCCGTTGCTTTGTGCGCCGACTTCCATCCCCTCAGAGCAAAACGCTGGCGTTTATTCAGTAAGAAACATTGATTGTCCCGCAAGTTACTATTTAATAGTACCGACGGCATCACGACACGCGCTGTCACAAACTACTCCCACTCGATTGTAAATAAGCCATTATTATTTTGCATTATCAATGGCTTATTTTCCTGCTAAGTGGTAATACCATTAAAAATACCATGCTCAGAAAATCCTTCAAAATGCTCGAAAAAATTGCCGATTGAACGCCGCCATACGGCACCCCAGGCTACCTTCCGGGCTTTGATTTCCAGGTGTACTCCCCTTGCTCCTGCAGGTAATGGATCACCGTAAACAGGCGGCTTCCTGGCTAATTGGCAATAGAATTGACAATTAGCCATTATTCCACATAATGTAGGCATGTAAAGCAACCAGAAACCACCGTGACCTACATCCCCCGAAACGCGGAACCCAGACTTAAACACTTCGCCAACGGCTATCCAGTGCTTGTCGTCACGGGTCCACGCCAATCCGGCAAGTCCACCTTGGTGCAACATGCCTTTCCCGAATACCACTATGTTTCGCTTGAGGATCTCGACCAGAGGGAATTTGCCGAAACAGACCCTCGGGGTTTTTTAAACCAGTTTACCGAGGGAGCCATCCTGGATGAGGCGCAACGCTGCCCTGCCCTGTTTTCCTATCTTCAGACACGCGTCGATGAAAGGCAACAACCTGGCGAATTTATCCTAACGGGTTCCCAGCAATTTGGCCTGTTGTCAGGCATTACACAAAGTCTTGCAGGCAGAGCCGCATTGCTGACGCTGTTACCCATGACCTATGACGAGTTACAGCGCGCAGAAAAAGTTGGCCGGAATCTCGATAAGATACTCTTTGATGGTGCTTTCCCCCCCATCTTCGACCGCGGACTTGAACCACATCCCTGGCATGGAAACTATGTGCGCACCTACCTGGAACGAGACGTCCGGCAATTGATCAAAGTACAGGATTTGGGGACCTTTCAACGCTTCCTAAAATTATGCGCAGGCCGGACCGGGCAACTCCTCAATCTTTCCTCGCTAGCTAACGACTGTGGTATTACCCATAACACAGCTAAAGCCTGGATATCCGTATTGGAAGCCAGTTATATCGTGCATCTGTTGCCACCGCATCACCAGAATTTCAACAAGCGCCTGGTCAAAACGCCCAAACTCTATTTCCTGGATACTGGTCTTGCCAGCTGGCTGCTTGGCATCCAAAACAGCGAGCAACTGACCACCCACGCTCAACGAGGCGCCCTATTCGAAACCTGGGTCATCAGTGAATTGCTCAAGGCCCGTTATAACGCGGGTGAATACACGAATCTTTACTTCTGGCGTGATCGTTCGGGACACGAAGTTGATCTGCTGATTGACCATGGGACTCACCTGTCAGCGCTGGAAATCAAATCCGGACAAACCATCAACAAGGATTACTTCAAAGGACTTGAGTTCTGGCAAAAGCTTGCCGGTGATGCCGCTGGAAAAGCATGGCTGGTTTATGGCGGTGACACCCGGCAGATACGTTCCGATGTCACTATTCTGCCGTGGCATGAAATCAATTCCGAGCAGATTGTGAAATGAAAACACCGCCCATCGGTCGCAATGATCTCTGCCCCTGCGGCAGCGGAAAGAAATTCAAGCACTGCTGCATGGGCAAGGAGATCAACACGGCATCCGGTCATGGCGCGGGAGTCATGTCCGAACTCTTTCTTGCATAAAGCGCTCGAAGGCCGGCAATTCAACTCACTGGAGGAAGCTCAGACGTTTCTCTACCAGATTACCCAACAGCAAAACCGTCAGCAGCTGGACGAATTCCACGGTTTATCGCCCGAGCAGATGCATCAGATGCTGAACTTCCCGTTCGCATCACCGGGACTGGTCCGCTTTCCGGAGGTGCTGGATGCCACTCCAGCTGCTCCGATACTAACCCTGTTCCAGCAATTGACGGACGTCATCGGCGATCAGGGACTCAAACTGACCGCCAAGGGCAATCTGCCGCGCAACTTCTGCCGCGAGACCGCACTGACCTATTGGGGTGAGCAGCGGTATCAGGAAAACACCCGTTATGGTGGCATCAATCGGGAGGAGGATTTTGACGATCTGCATATCACCCGTCTGGTGGCCGAACTGGCGGGTTTGATTCGGAAATACAAGGGCCGGTTCATCCTCAGCCGCGATTGCCGCCGACTGCTGGCCGGGGACGGCATGACCACCATCTATCCCAAACTGTTCAGGGCCTATGTCGAACAGTTCAACTGGGCATACAGAGACGGCTATCCCGAACTGCGATTCATACAGAGCGCCTTCCTGTTCACGCTTTACCTGCTCATGCGCTACAGTGACATTTTGCGGTCACAGGTGTTTTATGAAGACGCCTTCTTACGCGCCTTTCCTATGCTGCTGGATGAAGTGCCACCGAGCCAGGTATTTTCTCCCGATGAGATAGTGCGACGCGGTTACACTTGGCGTGCGCTGGTGCATTTCGCGGGCTTCCTGGGATTAGCGACGGTGGAGCCGGTTTCCGACGAGTTCCTCTGTCATGAGTACCGGGTGAAGGCCCTGCCGTTGCTGGGCCAGATCGTTCAATTTCAGCACACCAAGTAAAGGTTCATGGCGAGAAAACGCAAACAGAATGATCCGTTGGCCGCGCTGATGAAGACCGCGCCGAAAGCAATGCTGGTGGATCTGCTCGTCCTGGTGGCGTCCTCACGCCCCACTGTCCGGCATGAATGCCTCGATTACCTGACCAGGCACGCCGCCCTGTCACACAACCAAAAGAAACAGTCCGAAGGCGAAAAACTGCTGGCCCTGTGGGCCGAACTCGCTCCGTTCCTAGGCGAACTGGATGCATACGGCGGTGGCGATTATGACGCCGACTTCCATGTTTCGAGCCTGTTGCAGGAGATCGCACAGGCGCTCTCCCGGAAAAAGATCGAGACGGCTTACCGGCAACAACTACTCGGTAATGTCCTGCCCTATATCGAGAGCGGCAATGCCGGCCTAGACGACGATCTCTACGATGTGGTCTATGCGGCCTGTTACACCGACGACGATTGGCTGACACTGGCGGAAGCCTTCGAGACCATGGGTGGGGATTGGAAACTCGACCATGCCCGCCGCATTTATCGCCGACTCGGCGACCGAGAAAAATATCTCGAACTGCGCCAGCGTAAACTGGCCACCGGTACCGACTATTTCGACCTCGCGGACTTCCACTGGAAGGCCGGTGAAAAGCAGAAGGCCATGGAGGTCGCGGAGGAAGGCCTGCTCCGGGGAAAAGGCCGCATGGACGAACTGCGTCAGTTCGTTGCCAAGCGGGCCAAATCCGCCGGCAACCGCGAACACTACCTGGCGCTACAATTCGATCAGACAATCGATCATCTGACCTGTGACAAGTACAAGGCGTTTCGAAAACTGTGCACGGCCGCCGAATGGAAGCGTTACGAAGCGAAAGTTCTCGCGCAGTTGGAAAACGCCTGGGACACGGAGCAACTCCGCATCCGCATGCACCGCAAAGAGCATAAGGAAGCGGTGGCCGTACTGACCCGAAGCCGCTATCCCCTCTACGCCCGGGACAGCGCCTATGAACTGCAGACCGCCAGGCGCCTCGAAGGCAGGTATCCCGAGGCGATTCTCAAATACTATTTATCGGGCCTCGGCAACATCAAGACTAACGCCCCGAGCAAGGAATACACCCGCAAGGCACAGGTGATGAAGAGGGTCCACCACGTGTTGGTTGACGTACTGGGCGATGCGCCGCGCTGGCGCGATTTCGCCATCAACGTCAAACAGGACAACATCAAACGTCCGGCTTTTCAAGAAGAGTTCGCCAAAACCGTGCCAGGTTGGCAGGCATTGAAATAATACAACGAGATGGGGTTCGGAGCGGGGTATGTAACGATATCAACCGCACCCACCAGCATAGTCACGCCACACTCGTTCTAGAAGCGAAACTTTGAGCACCGTCAATACCATGACAGCACCAATTTACCACTCATGGTATCGCTGCTTTTTGCTTTACAGCGCGCGGGAAATACCATGAAAAATACCATTGATGATGTAGATTATATTATCAACTGGATTATTTATATTATTATAATTCAATATGTTACGAATTCTTGTCACTCCCACTCGATTGTAAACTAGCCATTATTACGCATTAACATCAATGGCTTATTTGTAGGGATAAGTGATAATACCATGCAAAATACCATGTTCAGAAATTCCTGTGTCGGATGGCGCAAGACCACGGTCGGGTCGAAGTTGCTGAAAAATAAATCTGTCCCGTTTTTAGCCCGGTGCCGATACTTTCCAAGGCGCGGCGATGTCGTCGAGGATGAGATAGAGGCTCGGTACCAGCAGCAGGGAGATTGCGGTCGCGAACAGGATGCCATAGCCGAGCGAGATGGCCATCGGGATCATGATCTTGGCCTGCACGCTGGTCTCAAAAATCATCGGCGCGAGGCCGCCGAAGGTTGTCAGCGTGGTCAGCAGGATGGGACGAAAGCGTCGCGTACCTGCCGCGATGATGGCGTTCAGGGCGTCGAGTCCCTCATGGCGCTGCCGGTTGGCATAGTCGATTAACACCAGGCTGTCGTTCACCACAACCCCGGAGAGCGCAATGATCCCCATGAGACTAACCACGCTCAGGCTGAAACCCATCAGCAGATGACCGAGCAAGGCACCTACTGCACCGAACGGGATGGCCACCATCACCAGGATCGGCTGGGTATAGCTGCGGAACGGGATCGCCAACATCACATAGATGATCACCAGCGCGGCCAGTGCGCTGTTGCGCAGGCTGGTCACGCTTTCGCTGGTATCGGCCTGCTTGCCTTGAAAGCTGTAACTCAGGCCAGGATACTGCTGCAGCAACTCCGGCAGAATCTGGCTGCGCAGCGTGGCAACCACCTGATTGGTCTGGTCGACCGGTTCAATGTTGGCGGTGACGCTGACGGTACGCCGGGCATCGCGACGCTCGATGCTGGTGTAGGCGCGACCGCGCGCAATGTGCGCAACCTCGACCAACGGCACCCAGGCACCGTCAGGTGTTTTTAGCCGAAATTGCTCGATATCGTATTCGCTGGTGCGTTGTGACTCGGGCAGGCGCACCTTCACCCTGATCTCGTTGCGACCGCGTTGTTGCCGCAATGCCTCAGCGCCATAGAAGGCGTTGCGCACCTGGCGGGCAACGTCTTCTGCTGTCAGACCGAGGCTGCGGCCCTCGGGCAGTATCGTGAAATCGAACTGTTCTTTACCGGGTGAAAAACCGTCTTTGATATCGGTTGCCAACGGCAGTTCCGCGAGCTTTTGCGCCAATGCCGCACTGGCGTTGTCCAGCAGGTTGATGTCGTTATGACTCAACTCCACTGTCAGCGCGGCCCCGCGCCCCGGCCCGCCCAGGTCCGATTCGAAACGTAACGAGTCGACCTCCGGCAAGGGGCCGGTGGCCGCACGCCAGCGCCGTGTCAGCTCACCGGCTTCGAGCGGTCGTATGCCTTCGTCGGTCAGTGTCAGACGTATCGTACTGACGTTCTCGGCGATGTTGGCGTCGATGCTCTCCAGCAGTTGTTCGCGACCGACCTCTGCGGCAACCTGCTCGATTGCGGCGATCAACTGTGTCTCGACCTGTCGCACCTTTTCGGTAGGCGATCCATAAGGCAGGGTTGCGGTGACAATGGCTCGATCAGACTCGACCCGCGGCATCAGTGTGAAGCCCATACGGCCACTGAAGGCATAGCCGAGCACGATGGTCAGTAATGCAATGCCGAGTGCAACCGTGAGATAGCGGTTACTCAGGCTCAGGGTCAGCAGTGGCCGGTAGCGTCGTTCGATAAAGCGATTCAGCGCATTGGCTACACGCTGTTGCCTGTCGTGTATCCAGCGTGCCACGGGATTGCGGCGCCCGGATTGCGAGTGGCCAAGGTGCGCCGGCAGAATAAACAACGCCTCGACCCAGGAGATCAGAAAGACCGTTGATACCACCAGCGGAACCACCTGGAACATCTTGCCCATGGTGCCAGGTATAAAATAGAGCGGCATGAAGGCGACCAGGTTGGTCAGGATGCTGAAGGCTATCGGCATCGATACCTCGCGCGCGCCTGCGATCGCCGCGTCGAGGTAGCCCATACCCCGTTGCCGGCGCTCGTAAATATTTTCGCCCGCGATAATGGCGTCATCCACGACGATGCCGAGGGCAACGATGAAAGCGAACATCGAGATCATATTCAGTGAGACATCCATGATCGGCAGAAACAGGAAGGCACCGAGGAAGCTGGTCGGAATCCCGAGGGTGACCCAGAAGGCAAGTTTGAACTCGAGAAACAGACCCAGCATCACCAGCACCAGCGCCAAGCCAAAAAATGCATTCTTTAACAGCAGGTCAAGGCGTTGCTGGTAGACCTCGGACATATCGTGATCGATAGAGAGTGTTACCCCGGGCGGTAGTTCCGGAGTGATGTCGGCAATCACGGCACGTGCCGCAGCGGCTACCTGCGCCGGTGTCTGCTCGCCGACCCGGTAGATCTGCAGCACGATGCTGGGGTTGCCGTTGAATGTCTGCGCACTGTCGTTATCCTCAAAGCCATCGGTGACAGTCGCGATCTGGTCGAGGGTCAGGTAGCCACCGCTACCGGTCGTCACGACCGGGATCTGTGCGAACTCCGCGGCCCAGTCGCGGCGCTGCTTGACCCGCAACAGGATCTCGCCACCACTGGTTTCCAGACTGCCACCCGGCAGTTCGACCGAACTGCTGTCGATTGTTTTGGCGATATCGGCCAGCGTCAGTTCATAGCGTCGCAGGGTGTCCCGATCGACTTCGATCTGAACCTCGTAATCACGATCGCCGCGCATCTCCAACTGGGTAATGTCGGGTTGCAGCAGCAGACGGTCGCGTAGCGACTCGGCGACTTCGCGCAAAGTCCAGTCGCTTACCGGGCCTGAGACAGCCACACCCAGCACCTCACGCTGGCGGCTGGCGAGCGAGACCTGCGGTTTTTCGGCGTCTTCGGGCAAGGTCGTTATGGCGTCGATTTCCTGCTGAATTTCCTGGTAGACGAGCGTAGCATCGGCGTCAGTGCTGAGCTCGGCACTAACTGACGCACGGCCTTCGGTGGCGGATGCGGTAATCTCCTCGATACCCTCGATCCCGCGAATTGCCTCTTCGATGGCCAGCACGATGCCCTGTTCAACCTCTTCCGGGCTGGCGCCCGAGTATTCGACCGTGATGTCTACCTGGTCGAGAGTGAAATCGGGAAACACTTCTTCCTTGATGGTCCAGGAGGTGAACAGGCCGCCAAACAGCAGTACGAGCATCAACAGGTTGGGCGTAACCCGGTTGTGCGTCATCCAGGCGATCGGGCCACGAGTCTGACTGCTCTCGGTGTCGGGCGTGTTCATAAGCCTGTTTCCTGTTTGGCTACCCGGGCGTCGCCGGTGACCTGCTGGCGGGTGTCGGATACAGCTGAATGCAGCCGTAGCGGCGTACCCGCCACTGGCGTGCTCAGATCCACGGTAATAATCCGGTCATCGCTGTCGATTCCGGTTTTGATCAGCACGTGCTCGCCTGCGCGGTGCACCACCTCGACCGTGCGTACCTCAAGCGTGTTGTCGGAGGCCATGACCCAGACCGTATCGCCGTCACGGAGCAGTTTTCGAGGCAGGGTCACCACCTCAGGGATCGACTCGCCGGCAATGCGCACGCGCAGGTAATCGTTGACCATGATGGGTGGAAGGCCGGCGTTCTCGTCGCGCAACGCGAGTGGATCGTCGACCCCAATCAACAGGCGTGCCGTGCGGCTTGCACTGTCGAGTTCCGGAATCAGTCGCACTACCCGGCCGTGACGTTTTTGCGCCGCATCCCATCCCGTTTGCTGCAGTTCGACCTGCGCACCCGTATCACCGTCTTCGCCGGGGATGGCGATTTGGGCAAGGTCGGTGACCGGCACGCTGACCTCGACCCAGAAGGTATCCACGTTGATCAATGTAAGCAGCGTCGTACTGGTCGTCACCCGGGTTCCCAGGTCGACGTTGCGTAACAGCACCATGCCGTCGAACGGCGCGGTTACCCGGGTGCGCGCTAGATCGAGGTCGGCCTGGTCGCGATCCGCCTTGGCGCTCTCCAGTGTTGCACGGGCGCTTGCCAACTGCGGCTGACGCAGAACCAATGCCCTGTCAGCGGCCTCCAGTTTGCGGTCGAGCAGTTCGTACTCACGTTTTGCGACCGCCTGCTGCCCCAGCTCCTCCTGCAGCGCGGCCTGTGCTTCCGCTACTGCGGCCTGTTGCTTGCGCAGGCTGAGCTGGTAGTCCGCCACGTCGATGCGCAGCATTTCTTCTCCGGCCTTGAACTGTCCGCCCGGCATCAACTCCTCGCTGACGGCAACGATCGGTCCGCTGACCATGGGGTAGAGCGTACTCTCGCGGGCCGCGATCACCGTGCCCATCGCTTCGAACACCGGGGTGTTGGTAGCGGATGTGAAGGTGGCGATTTCAACCAGCCTGGGCTGCGCAACCGGCGGGGCCATGCGGGCCAGGGGTCCGCTACTGAAGAGCATCAGGCCGCTGATCGCACCTGCGCCGATGACGACCACGGGCAATAGCCAACGTAAAAGGCGTCCGTCACTTCTTCGCTGCCGTTGAGGGCCGTTGGTTGGTTCTGTGTCCACTGTCGTCTGGTTCATTGTTTGCCTATCTCAATCATTACTCAATCATTGGATGTTTTGACCGCGACAACCTGATCAAGCGAGTCCGTGAGCCAGCCTGCAGCGATGGCGCGATGCAGTGCGATGCGATAAGTAAGCAGCGTGCGACGGGCGGCCAGCTGGTCGCGCTGCAGGCCTTGATGGGTGCGCAGTGCATCGAGGATATCCAGATAATCGGCCGTCCCCTTGGTGTAGTTGTAACGCGTTCGTTCGACCACCTCTGCGGTGAGTGCAAGCTGGCGATCGAGGCTTTGCAGCAGCAGACCTTGCTGCTGTTCACGCACCAGGGCATCTTCAACCTCGGTGAGGGCATTGATCACGATACCGCTGTAATCATGCAGCGCAGCACGCGCTGCTGCATTCGTCCGGTCCACCTCTGCGATGCGTTGTCCGCCGTCGAATACCGGGCCGAACAACTCGACGGCAAGCATCGTAACCCAGTCGTTGAACAGACCACTCAGGCTTCCAGCGGTTGTGGTCAAGGTGGCACTCAGGGTAATGCGGGGGAACCGGTCAGCCACAGCTTTGGCAACTTCGGCCTCGGCTGCGCGCAATTTATAGTATGCTTCACGCACGTCCGGCCGCTGTTGTACCAGCTCGGCCGGCAGACCGGTGCTGGGGAGTGGCGGCAGCGCAATCAGTTTGCCCGACGGCAATGAAATGCCGGGCGTTGTCGGTGATAGCCCCAACAATGCATTGAGCTGGTGTTCGAGTACGGCCTGTTCGGCGCGTGCAGTGGCGAGCAGCGCTTCGGCCGATTCGACCAGCTGACGTTGCTGTAATACATCGGTGGCCTGCACCTTGCCGAGATCAAAACGCAGTTCGATCAATTCCAGGGTCTGGCGATTGGTCTGCTGCTGTTCGTTCAGCAAGTCGATCTGGCCACCTTGCTCGATGCGCTGGTACCAGGTATTTGCTACCTCGGCGGTCAGTGTGATGGCGGCCGCATCCAGGGCCTCACGACTCGCCATCCAGGTCTGCCGCGCTGCCTCGGTTTCAGCCTCGAGTCCGCCCCAGAGGTCCAGTTCGTAACTTGCCGCGATGCTGCCGGTATGGCTGCTTGTGCCGTCGGTATCCGAACTGGATAGGCCTGCATTGATTTGCGGCAATAGCTGGGCGCCGGTCTTGCGAGCCAGCGCGGCGGCTTCGGCCAGGCGTGCCTGTGTCGCAAGCAGACTGGGATTGGCCGCCAGTGCTGTTTGCTCCAGCGTTTGGAGTTGCGCATCGGGCAGTGACTTCCACCAATGGGATTGCAGGGGAACCTCGCCGGATTGGGAAAAATAACCGACGGGTTCCACGATTGTTGCCGGCTCGGTGGAGAGTGTTGTACACGCGACCAGGGGCAGCACGGCAATAAACATCAAGCCTTTAAGCCGGCTTAGTGAGGGCATGCAGCTGTTGCTTTTATCGTGTCTCATTTGAAAGATCTGCACTATGCCGGTTAATCCCGGGAACTATTGAGGCCGCCCTCTCTCACCAGGAGGCCCGCCTTCGGGTGCACAGGCCAAACCTTCCTCACCATCCGGTAATGCGATGCAGGTGCCTTTCACTAAATCATTGCGCCGACCGGTGAAACTGCAGGCATCACCTTCTGAAAGGTCGGCGCATGCCTGAATGGCTTCAGGTGGTGGACCTTGTGGTCTGCCTCGATCGCCTGGCCCTGCTGCGCAGGAGACTGATGCAGCGGCCATGGAGGCAAAAATCAAGGCGGTAAACCATTTTGACTGACTCTGAGTGGATGACATTTTGAACTCCTTCGTTGCTCTACTGTGGATGCGTTCAGTATGGCTATGTAGTAAGGAGTGACGGTGAAGAAATTATGGAAAACTCATGGAGATTCGCGCTGAAGTGATACCGTTATTCAATTTTGTAACCCATTCCATATATAGAGTGGATTATCTCTTCATCTCCCAGGGGGTCAGAGAGTTTCTTGCGCAGATTCTTTATGTGACTGTCGATAGTTCGATCACTGACAATCCGGTCGTCCAGATAGCTTGCCCTCATCAGGCTTTCTCGCGAATACATGCGTCCAGGCTGTGATATCAGCGCCTGCAGCATACGAAACTCCACAGGTGTGAGATCGAGCACCTGTTCCCCAATCCGGCATTGAAAACGCTCGGGCGACAGGACAATGCCTCGATATTCGATTTTGTTATCTGTTGTGGCCACTGGATATTGTTGTACACGCCGCAGAATGGCCCGTACCCGCGCAACCACCTCGCGTGGCAGGAAGGGTTTACAGACATAGTCGTCGGCCCCAATCTCCAGCCCGAGCAGGCGATCGATTTCGTCGACCCTGGCTGTGAGCATAAGAATCGGTACCGTGGAAAACTGCCGGACTTCCTTGCAAATGCTCAAGCCGTCTTTTCCCGGCAACATAAGATCCAGGATGACAAATACAGGATTACTATCCCTGATAGTCTCCACTGCGTTGCTGCCCTCATTCAACACGATCGCTTTGAATCCCTCTTTGGCCAGATAGTCCACAAGGATTTGTGCGATTTTATCCTCGTCTTCGACGATAATGATTTTCCGGTCGCTCATATTATTTCTCCGAAGTTACCGGGAAAACCAGTCGAATACACAATCCACCCAGTGCGGACGGAGCAGCCGCAATGGTGCCCTGATGCGCGTCCATAATATTCCTGCAGATCGCCAGTCCGAGACCCGCCCCCGCCGTGCGGCGACTGCGGGACGTTTCATGACGGTAGAGGGGTTCGAACAGTTTGTCGCACTCGTCTGCCTCGACGCCCGGCGGCGTGTCCTCGATTTTGATCACCACGCTGTCCTCGGTATCCGAGAGGGTGATCTCTATGCGTCCTGGTGAATCCGTGTAGGCCATCGCGTTTTCCAGAAGATTGACAAACAGTTGATCCAGGCGCTGGCTGTCCGCGCTGATCATGCCGTGGATTTCACCGATTACCTTTAACTCGATATCTTTTTCGCGGGCGCGCATCCGAACGGCCTCAACCGTGGCGGTGATGCACTGTTTGATATTGACCGGGGCGAATGAATAACGCAAACCTCCGATGTCCGACACGGACAGTTCGTAGAGATCGTCGATCAGGCGGCGCAGGCGCGTAACCTCCTGGTCCAGCGACAGGACCTGCTCCATATCGAGAGGGCGTATACCATCTTTTATGGTTTCGATCTCACCGGTGAGCACGGTCACCGGCGTGCGCAACTCGTGAGAAATATCGGCCAGCCAACGTTGGCGCGAAGCCCGGTTTTCCGCCAGCTTGTGTGCAAGCCGGTCCAGGTCACCCATCAATTGTCCCAGTTCATCTGTCCTGCGCTCGTTAAGACGCGTGGAATAATCGCCATTGGACAGCCGTGAAATACCGGAGATCGCACGTCGAATCGGAGCGAGTAAAATCCGGGTCAGCAACCATGAAACAATGACAGCCAGAATCAGCGAGGTAACCCCGATTAAACCACTGGTGATCCACTGCTGGCTGGAAAACGCGGTTTCCTGGGGCGAGTCGAAATGCCTTCTTGGCGCACTGCGCAGTTCGCCCACCGCTTCCCCATCCACTGTCACTGACACCCTGATTGGTTTTAAGTCTGCAATGCCCGGCAGTGTGCCGGCAATGACCCGACCGCTGGTACTGTACAAAGCGGTTGGCGGTCCCAGTGGTGGCGGTCTATCTCCCCGAGAGTCCGCTGTCGATGGTTCTGTCGGGCGTAACTCAGGGGGTGGCAACATACTGCCGGGTGGTGGCGGAATACCTGCCCTGATCCGCTCTTTGGGGTTCGCCGCCGAATGCTCCCACAATATCGCCTCGAAACGTTGTTCAGTCAGTGTTGACCAGGAATGACCGGCTGCAATATACGCCTGCGACAGATCGTTCGCGAGTAAATGCAGGCGTTTTTCCTCCAGTGCGTTGACATAATCCAGAAACCCCTGTTCGAAACTCCAGCGTGCGAGTCCCAGGGTTGAAATCAATACCACAATGGTCAGGCCGAGGAATGCCAGGATCAGCTTTTTTGAGATTGTAAGCGCCATGGCCCAAGTATAACCACCCGTCGTCGTCCAAACAGCCGTTTCGGATCGAATACTGGAGTTTTAACAGGTCTATGCACATTTTCTACACATTTCCCTTTTAGAATTGAAAGAACATCAAACAACCATAACCAGGGAATAGCCATGAAGCCTGATCAAGTATTAATTCCTGTTTTACTCACCATGATACTTTCGACAACCGCACTTTACGCACAGGACAATACCATGAGTTTTTTCGTCACCAGCGCAGGGTCGGGTAAAGGGGGTGATCTGGGAGGGCTGAAAGGCGCCGATTCACATTGTGCAAAGCTTGCAAAAGCCGTTGGCTCGAAGAAAAAGCAATGGCGCGCTTACCTGAGCACCGAGGCTGACGGTAAACGCGGTATCAGCGCACGGGACAGAATTGGCCAGGGTCCGTGGTATAACGCAAAAGGCGTACTCATCGCAAAAAACATTACCGAATTACATCTTTACAACAAAACAATCCTCAAGGAGACCGCGCTCAACGAAAAAGGCGAAATCGTCAATGGCCGGGGTGACCAACCGAATCTGCACGACATGCTGACCGGCAGCATGGACGACGGCACCGCCTATTTTCCGGATACCGAAGACCACACCTGTAACAACTGGACCAGTAGTGATGCCGGTTCGGCGCAGGTGGGTCACCATGATCGTCACGGTGGCGGCAACCTGTCATGGACCTCGGCCCATGCCAGCCGCGGCTGCAGCATGGAAGCCCTGGCAAAAACCGGCGGCGCGGGCCTGTTTTACTGTTTTGCGGCTGATTAGCCAGGCATTAACAAAGCGGAGCATCTGGCGATAGTCAGATGCATGCTCATGCTTGTTTCAGTTTATCGAAGGAGATCCTATGTCCAGACCTGGCCTGATCAGCATTCTGTTAATTATTTTATGGTCTCAGTCGCTTCTTGCGCAAAAGATGGAAAACAACCCAGGGCTTGTTTATGACGCACAGCTTAGTGCTTATCAATATGATTTTGAGGTGCGCTATTTTTCCATTGATTCTCAGCGCCAGACCTTGAAGATGGCCTATGTCTTTCTTGAAGGCAAGTCTGATAAACCGGTGGTCACCTTGCTGCATGGAAAAAACTTTACCGCCCACTACTGGACGCCCACGGCACGCTATTTAAACAAAAAAGGCTACGGGGTACTTATTCCTGACCAGATAGGATTTGGCAAATCATCGAAACCGGCACACTACCAGTATTCTTTTCCTGTCCTGGCACATCATACCCGGGCCTTGATGACTTCCTTGAAAATTGAAAAGACCCTTGTCATGGGCCATTCTATGGGAGGCATGCTGGCCAGTCGTTTTGCGCTGATGTACCCGCAATTTACAGAAATGCTTATCCTGGTTAACCCTATCGGTCTGGAAAATTACCTTCAATACGTAGAATACAAGGATACTGATTTTTTCTACAACAATGAGTTAGCCAAGACCCCCGAGGGCATTAAACGTTATCAACAAGATAACTATTATGCCGGCCAGTGGAATGAGCAATATGAGGCGCTCACTCACTTTATGATCGGGCAGATTCAAGGGCCGGATAAAGAGCTTGTTGCCTGGGTCAATGCACAGACCTACGACATGATATTTACCCAGCCTGTTATTACAGAGTTCAAGGATTTATCCATTCCGGTCAGGTTAATTATTGGTACCCGTGATCGTACCGGCCCGGGTAGAAACTGGAAAAAGCCAGGTGTCGATTATGAACTGGGTCGTTACGATCGCTTGGGCAAAGCAGCAGCCAGGCTCATACCCGATGCCGAACTTTATGAATTAGCAGATCTGGGGCATTTGCCCCAGATTGAAAATTTCGATCGCTTCAAGATTGCCCTCGACAAGGCATTGGCTACTTTAGAGAGATAAGCGATTCATTTTGACCGTGATTCCTTCTGGAGGAAGTAGTTTAATGACAAACCATACCCTGAAAAGTGTCTGATCGACTTCGACAGGCGCATGCCGACAGGCAAAGAGGCGTAGTGGCACAAATCGCGTTTGGCTTCGTGGTACTTCTCCTGGCCGGTACGGCAATTGCCGTAGAGTGTCCGGGAACTCCCCGTACGGTTGTTGGAACGGTGTATTGCGACAACCTGTTCACGCTCTGGGTGAATGGCCGGAAGGTCGCCACCGACCCGGTCGCATTCACTCCCCATCAGGCTGTTCGAGTGGCTTTCGAATGGGACGGCACTTCCAGTCTAAGCTACGCCATTCAGTGTGAAGACTATGCCTCCGAATCGGGCTACGAATACACGGGATCCGCCAGACCGCAACTGGGCGACGGTGCCCTGATAGCGGCGTTCGAAGATGGACTGGGCACCGTGACCGCAGCAAGCTGGCGCGTTTACACCGTAACCTTTGGACCCACTGATGCCAGTCGCGCGGCCGGTTGCTCGGCCGACAAGCTTGGCATGTGTGTGGTGGAGAATCGAGGAATGCCTGAAGGATGGACAAGACCGGATTTCGACGACAGCACCTGGGCGTTCGCAACGCCCTACAGTGCAGCCGAGGCCGGCTGGGGCAGGCGACCGACCTGGTCACCTGAAGAGGGTTGTTGCACGCTCACATCGCCTGTTGATCGTTCCAGCCTGGGTTGCGACCAGTCACTGAAAGAGAGCGAGTGTCTGGACCCACGCGTGGAATTTGCGGGGAGTTCGGCGGGTTTCATCTGGGCTGCCGACCTCGAGCGAGACAACCGCGTACTCTTCCGCTATACAGGCGAATTGTGATGGCGACTAATAAACAACTGTGGCGTCAACCTTAACAAAAATTGATTAACAGGCCCATTCGCACTTGTCGGCAGTATTTTTTATGGTCATGTTAAGACCCTCTAAATTGATCCAGGCCTGCCAGTTCTCATTGTCTATTTTCGGGTAGTCGAGCCGGTAATGATTCCAGTGGCTTTCTTTACGCATGAGCGATGCCTTAAATCTGGCGGCTTACGGCAGCACGTCGAATACGCACGAAAGATGTCAGCGATACCGTGCCTCCATCAGATCGATCTGCCTTACCAGCCTGCGAGAAATCTCATCCGAGATTGTGTACTCACGTGCCAACTTGAAAATTGCCTCGCGCTCGGCCTGCAAGGCGGCCAGACCCAGCACAAGCGCAGTAGTATCAGGATGACGGTGACTGCGAGTGCATAGCCAGGTAGCCACCAGGCCGAGAGATGGCCGGTTTCCTCCACCGACTCAGCCGCACGGCGCAGGATGCCCGGAAGTTGTTCACCGAGCATGACGAACATGATGCCGTTGAGTGCAAACTGCACCGTATCCCAGACCACGGTGCGCTGCACCCGGGTCGTGGCCAGCGCAAGTCCGGTGAGTTCGACATAGCTCATGGTGATGCCGGAAGCGACCGCCGCGAGGATGCCGGAAGCACCGAGGCGTTCAGCAATCAGATAGGCCCCGAAGGGTATCAGCAGATTGACCAGGATCGGGGAACCGCTTTCCTCGCCGAAGCGCCGTGTCAGCCACAGATGCGTAAAACTCACGCCCAGGGTGACAGCGACGCCGACCGTCAGTCCGACCAGCGCCACCCAGAAAAACGTGAGCGAAGCCGACCCGATGGAAAAGCTGCCGGTCATGGCCGCCGCCACCGCAAACCTGAAACACACCAGTCCTGATGCATCATTGAGCAGCGATTCGCCCTGGAGGATGTGCATCATGCGCCTGGGAATGGGCGCTCGTGCAGCAATCGAGGATACGGCCACCGGATCGGTGGGCGACACGATGGCAGCCAGCGCAAAGGCCACCGCCAGCGGCATGGCGGGAATCATCCAGTGGACCAGGAAGCCCGCGCCGACCACGGTGAACACCACGAGGCCGAAAGCCAACGCGAGAATGATGGCCTTATCGCGAAACAACCCGGACTTGGGAATTCGCCAGCCGTCGATAAACAGCAGCGGCGGCAGGAAGAGCAGAAAGAATATTTTCGGGTCCAGCACCACGCTATGGATCGAGAACGCTGACACCACGGCTCCGAGCGCGATCTGCACCAGCGGCAGCGGAATGGACAAGGGCACCGTCCTGACCAGATAGCCGCTGGCCACCACCGCCAGCAGCATCGCCAGCACCACTTCTATCGAATGCACATTCCCTCTGTTACCACAACCAGATCCGGTAGTGTCCGGTTAAATTGAGACGCACAGGCTGTAAAGCCACTATCAATGCGGGTTTTAGCGATTCATGGGTGTTCACAATTTGAGTTTCAATCTGCACATTTGCGATGCTTCCGGGTTTGAAGGACCTGGAGTAGCATGAACGTGGGGAGGCGCTGTTTACGCGAATCATTGATACATGTCGTGGAAGACCTTTAGCCGCATCATTGATCGTACAACAAAAGCCCCCAGATGATCTTGACTGCGGTCCCTAACAGGACCAGTCCAATGATGTACTTGAGCTGTTGACCTTTGAGTTTTTCGCTCATTAACCACGCACCGAGTGCGGCCCCTCCCGCCGAGGCAATACCGGTGGCACCAACCAGAGAATAGTCGATTCCCGAAAGCGTGGCGTGGGCAAAGAAACCTGTCAGCGAAGCAAACACGACAACGAAAGAAGCGGTTGCCGACGCACGTTTGGGTTCAACCCCGGACCCCGCCAATGCCGGTACGATAATGCTGCCGCCTCCAACCCCAAGCAGGCCGCCGATAAAACCCGCAACACCGCCAAGGGCTGAACCACTCAACATCTGGCTTCGTGCACTGCGCTGAATTCGCGAAGCTTTTGGCGTATACAACATCATCATGAGGCTGGCGAAAACAAGAAAACCGGAGAACATCCACAGCAGGAAATGACGGTCCAGCCCCTGGCTGACGTGAACGCCGATTGGCGACAACGCCACAGCCACAACCAGGATCGGCAGTGCCAACCGCCATTCGACCAGACGCTTACGAATGAATGTCGTTGTGGACACGCTCGTCGATATTGCATTCAGAAGCAAGGCGGTGGCCATCGCCACATGAATTTCGACCCCCAGTGCCAGGAAGATCGGAACCAGGATAAAGGCGGCCCCGACTCCGGCCATGGCCATGACGGCGGTCAGAAAAAACGTTGCGACGGCAGCGATGGTAAGCATTACAATACCTTGGCATCATCAAAATACGGCATGTCCAGCCCGCTTTTCCCGGCAAGGAATACAAAGCCGTCCGGCTTCCGTGTCGATCAGTTTGTCGACAAAGACACGTTCCCCGCATTGAGCGCACAGGTCCGTGTCAAAGCAGCCTTTACCGCGCGAAAGTTCGAACGGCTCCTTCGGCCCGATCTCCAGAAACATTGCCTCCGGCATTGACATAACCTTGTTTACCAGAGGGTCGCTAACTTCGGCTGGAATATCCTGTGGCGCTACACCTTGTTTGCGCTGGGCAACAAAAGGCGAGTTGAGCATCTTGCCGAAAAACTCATCCTTCAAACGCACACGTACTGAACGACCGGCCTTTACGTCGATCAGAGTAAAAGCCATCTTGTTGTAATAGCGCTTCTCGATGTTCGACTTGCCATAGGTGCATCCGGTAGCCGACATCACGCCATCCAGAAAGCACCCGGCGGCATGGCCTTTTCCGGTTTCTGAAATAACATGCAGTTCTTTGTCCTGTGCCCGTTTCACACCGAGAGCGAGCATCGCCGCTTGTGCAGTGCGATAGCCTAAAGGCATTGCCGGGCACTTATGGCCATGGAACGCCATCGCAACTTCGAGTTCATCCTGTGTCATTACATCATCTCCTTCGCGAATCGCGTGAGTATAATCGGGTACTGAATTTTTCCTGAACAGCTTGCAACACCCGAGGATCACACTGACTCCGGCCAGCAGCCGAAGGTCTGTTTTTCCAGTTGCATGTTGCCTTCCACGTCTTTGTAGATATTGATCCAGGCCTGCCAGTTTTCGTTATCGATTTCCGGGTAGTCGAGTCGGTAATGACTGCAGCGACTCTCTTTACGCATCAGCGATGCCTTCAATTTCATCTCGGCCGTCACGATCATGTTCCTGGTTTCATGAGCGAGCCTTAATTGATGACGGTCTTCTGCGAGCAGCATGGGAACATGGTGCTCTTTCAGTTCCTCCACATAGGCCAGTGCGCCGTTCATCATGCGTTCTTTCTTGATGTACAGAACGAAGTTAGGGATCATCACGGCTTGCAGCACCTGGGTCACCCAGGCCGGGCTGTAGCCTTTCTCTCTTTTCAGGGGCGCAAGGATTTCTGCTTTGATTTGATTCTGCTTTGCCTCTGCAACCGGAATACGTGTAACGTCAGCACTCGCAAGGGCAGCCGCTGCGCCGGCCATGGCGCCTTGCACGGCTGATCCCGCCAGTGAACTGCCGATCTGGGTATAGATACCGCCGGACATATAGGAACCCAGCGCATCCCCCGCTGCGTAAAGCCCCGGAACCGTGCTCAGGCCGGTATCATCGACAGGCACCAATCCCTCGGATTTGTGGATGGCCATACCCGCTGACGATCCACCGACTGACTCGCCCCCCATCCCCGGAGGCCCGTCGTGTTTGTTTTGTCTGAACAGGGCAAACAGACCCTGTTCCTGTCGTGGCGGCGGTGGTGGCGGTCTGTCGTGTTCGCGAAATGCCGCAGGTACATAAGGTCCACCTGAGAGTTCCGCGGAGTCATTGCCAGGCCTGCGACCCGGTCTCGGCGGCCCCATCGCAACCGGACCGCCTTGCATGTAGGCTCGATAGTTAAGATCAACACCGAGATGGTGATTGATCCTAATCTCAGTGGTGGTCGGTCTCTCTTCGACCTGACCATGCCAGTTGTCGTAACAGGAACCCGAGTTTTCCGCAGAAGCCGGATGACCGTCATTCCACTCTTTACCGGTAATTTTTGCGCCAATGTCATACGCCATGATGGAACCGTCATGGGTCAGATCGCACACCGGGAAACCACTCGGCTTGAAGCCGCCCGATCCCGTGCAGAGAATGACGGTTTTTGCCGAGAAATGGATGACTTTGTTTTCATCCAGGCTGAATCCTGAAGCGCCCACTACGCGGCCTTTCTCTTTCAGAAGATGCGTTATCATTACACGCTCTATCAGCGGAATATTGCGCGCTTCGACAGGACGCAAAAAGCTGTTGGCATATAAGGCAGAATCAAAAAAACCCCACGATTTCAGTTCCTGCACACGGTCATAGGAATGCTCGGCAAGCTGGCGGGTAAATACCGGGTTGTTGGTACCGATGGCAGACTCCGAGACTTTGGCGACAAAGTCATCGATGCTCATCGACGCATTCGACTTGTCGTAACTGAAAATGCCTTTGGCAAATGGCGTCAGGCCCGAACTGCCCAGACGACCCTTGGAAACCATCGTGACTTTGGCGCCGGCGTCATGCGCCTTGACAGCCGCGAACAGCGCAGCCATTCCGCCACCTATCACAAGCACATCGGTTTCATGCACCTCTTGCTTAAAATCCTTCGCGTTAATTTTGGGTCTGTTGATAACGGGCTCCGCACCAAATGCCAGAGAAGCAAACGCGGCCGCGCCAACAACGCTGGCCGTCACGCCCATGAACTGACGTCGCGAAATGTCTGTATCTGAACTCATATTCGTTACCTCCAGGAAACCATGACCGGAATGCTTTTCTCCGGTGTTATGGTGATCGCATTAACGGGACAATAGAGACGGCATAGATGGCATATCTGGCAGTCTTCGGGATACGCAATCACGGCTTTTTTCCGTTTCTCGTCAAACTGAATCACGTCGGTCGGACAGGTGGAAATACAGGTTTTGCAACCTATACAGCCAGATAATTTGATGGATTGGCATGGCGTTACCTCGTAGACCTGTACTTAGAACGAAAGCTGTTCAATAGTGAACATTGGCGACTGGAATCCTGAGAGATCTTAGGCTCGCTTTAACCGACGCAATCATGGCTTGTGGACCGCAAAGATAGACGGCCCAGTCGTTGGTAAGCTCAGGGTCGATGGTCGCTTTGATGCGCTCTTGACTAATGACACCCTGGTGAACTTCGGGATGGTCAGTCGGGTTTACGCACACCAGTTGCTGCGCAAAGTCCGGCATGGTTTTCTCCAGCGATGTAATCTCTTCCTGTAGCACCATCTGTTCATAATCCTTGTTGCCATAGAGCAGACGAATCGGGCGGGGATCATTTTTCGCGGCCAGTTCTCTGAGCAGGCTCAACATGGGGCCAATCCCGGCACCGCCGGCAATCAGTGTGATGCCTCTGGTTTTTTTACTATCGCGCAGACTCATACTTCCATAGGGTCCGTCGACATAGACATCCTGACCGATGGTCAAGGTATCGAGCTGCGACGTGTAGTCTCCCAGTTCGCGAATAATCATCGTTATCTCAGGCAGATCTTTTCTGCAAGAGGCGATAGAAAACGGATGTTCATTCATGCTATAGACAGCACCACTGGTGTTGATCCAGATAAACTGGCCCGCCTCAAAGCTGAAGTCGTCTGCCTCGTTCGCTTTTAACTTAAGCTGCCAGTCTCTACTGCTGATCCTGGCGAGGCTGGTCAGTTTGAATGGTTTCTGTTTCAGGCCTGATTTTTTAACAACCAGGTTGTAAACCACCAGCAACACTGCCGCTGTACATAATCCCCACCAGAGCACATTGAACTGCGCCGCAAACTGCCCATGCCGCCCGACGCTGGTTACGTGAAGCGTTGCCAGCACACAGACGATGGCAAACCCCAGCACATGCGTCAGTCGCCACGCTTCATAGTTGATCCTGTCTTTGTAGATAGCGAGCAGTACCCACACGATCATGACAAGCCAGGCGATAATGCCGGTTAGCAACTGCGGGGAAGTGATAGCTTCAACCACGCTCGTCATGCCATCATCAAACGAGACAAGGAAGCGTGGCGCGAGGATAAATACAGGATGAAGCAAAAAGAAGGCTCCCAACCATTTCCCCGCGCTCTTATGCTTCGACATACTCCAGTCGATATTTGAAAACATGGGTAGATGTTTAAGACGTCCCGCCAGTGGAAACTGAATAAAGAAGGCCATCATGGCAACCACATTCAGAAACCCAAGCACCGTCGAATAAAGCCCCTTATCATCGAGATTCAGTGACAGGGTGACAAGGAAAGGAATCAACAGTATGGCCAGATATGCCACTGCCAGCTTCCCCTTTTCAACATTGAATACATGGCGCATTGGTTCTGGCGGAGATATCGATAAAGAATGTTCAGTCATGTCTAATCCTGCGCGCATAATAAAAAAGAATAGAATCTCTGCATCTTCCACAGCCGTTGTATCTGCAGATATCGTTAATAGGCATTGCTTACTCCTGTTTCAGTATCGAAAAGTCTATAAAAACATAGTGCAGAAAATGTGCGGATGAGGCGGATAAATTGGGGATTCGGTATTCGAGATGACTATGCGGGTACTGACGAGCGCCCGATATAAGCCAAGTGAATTTGGAACCTGTATTCAGACCACTGAATTCATATCTGAATCTCTAAATAGATAGAGTGCAGGCATCGCGCAGATTTAATGGAAGAGTCATGGATTACCGGGCGCAATTCGCCATTCCGGTGGACACCGGAAAACGGCCAAATGCAAGCTTGCCCACATCCGAGATGTACTGCTGTAAATACTGAGGATTAGAGAAAAATTCTCCACATTGTTTCCACACTTCCACCCTATTTTTGGCGCCTGATCTACCGCTATAGTTCACGCAGCACCCATTTCTATCAGGAGTGAGACCTATGATTAACAGCATTTCAAATAGCATGATGCCAATGCCACCTCAGCAGAACCGTAGCGAAACATCGTTGACTGATGATCAACGACAGTTAATCAGCGATACGTTGGAACAGTATGATTCAAGCAATTTATCGGAAGCAGACGCACAGTCTATTGTGAAAACATTTAGCGAAGCAGGCATCCAACCCGGAAAATCCATGGCTGAAGCCATGGCTGCCAATGGCTTTGATGCACGGGAAATCGGAGACACAGCCGGGTTACAGGGACGGGAAATGGGACCACCTCCCGGCAATGGAAGCAGTGGTGGACTCAACATTGACCAGGAGAGTCTGGAGCAGGTGTTCTCTCTGCTGGATCAATATCTGCATGCTGATATGAGCGATGTGGAACGCAAAAGTATTCTGGAATCGATCCGCGGCACACTCATCCCGGAAGAGGGACTGTTCAACGACACAGCTTGATTCGCTACAACACGGGCAGGGGCTGCCACCTGAACGATAGGACTTGCGAACCTCACTCCGGCTTTTCTATCAGCTGCCGTGTACGCTGTGCATCGGTGTCCAGCGCAGTCTGCGGCTGCATCATAGTGTTGGTGGGTTCTCAACAATTTCATCTTCGACGGCCAAACTGAAAAAGGACCCACTCTTGCCCTTAAGGCCAAGCCGATCCCCCACCGCGCAGGTTATGCGCAGTCAATGGGCACTGGGGTCGAGACCTCGGTTTGGGTGTCAGTCGAAAAAGTCCGCCGGCAAGCCAAGCGGCGGCGCACGGCTCTCGGGTAACGGGATGGACTCGTTTACTTTGGTTATTTGCTTTCAGGTGATCGAGTATCTGCTTGATCACCACCGGGTCTTAGATACAGGCGATGATCCTGACGGCACCGCCGCGTTAATGATCTACTGATCACCGCATATGCTCTCGCAAATGACTTTACAGTTGTAACCGCCAATGTCGGGGAATTCTCCCGGGTGCCATGACTGAAAGTGGAGAACTGGCTACGAGCATAGCCTGCGACGTCTGCCCAAAATACATTCCGCTCGGTATTTACTTATGGAACGGTATCGGTTTACGTTTTTCTTACTTGATGCCACCTACCATTGCCAAGTTAGTGCTCCAATAGCGCTGTTATTGTAAGTTGGCCACCGTGGCAATATGGCGTAGGGTTGCTGTCGATTGTCGACGGACAAAACAATTTACCCGCCGGTTGAGTTATCAGTTCAGTTTCCACTTTATCGACCAGAAGTCGTATGAAGTAATCTGGATGCCTGAGGTGAGAGCACATGAACCTACAGCCGATCACTCCAGTGTGGCATATGCTCCATCACGAATACCATCTACGGCTCAACACGCATGGCATGGTATTGGAACGCCGCGCTGATATTGTGCACCACAATACCATGATCTATATGCTTGCACATGCCAGTGCCAGACCAGCCCTACTCCCACTCTATGGTTGCCGGGGGCTTACTCGAAATATCATACGCCACACGGGAAATACCCGGTACTTCATTGATGATCCGCCGCGACACCACCTCCAGAAATTCAAATGGCAGATGGGCAAACTTAGCGGTCATGAAATCCACCGTCACTACCGCCCGCAGGGACACCACATATTCATAACACCGGGCATCCCCCACCACGCCCACCGACCTGACCGGAAGAAACACCGCAAACGCCTGACTGACTTCATCATAGAGGTTGTGCTCGCGCAACTCCTCGATATAGATGTGATCCGCCTGTCGCAGGATATCCGCATACTCCTTCTTCACTTCGCCCAGGATGCGCACACCCAGCCCAGGCCCGGGGAATGGATGCCGGTAGATCATCTCATAGGGAAGCCCCAACTCGACGCCAATGCGCCGCACCTCATCCTTGAAAAGCTCGCGCAGCGGCTCAATCAGCTCCAGTTTCATGTATTCAGGCAACCCACCCACGTTATGGTGCGACTTGATGACGTGGGCCTTGCCCGATTTGGCGCCTGCGGATTCGATGACATCGGGATAGATGGTGCCCTGGGCCAGGAAGTTCACATCCTCCAGCCTGCTCGCCTCCTCCTCGAAGATATCGATAAACAGATTGCCGATGATCTTACGTTTCTGTTCCGGATCAGAGACCCCATCCAAGCCCTTCAGGAAACGCTCTTCCGCATTCACCCGCACCACCTTGACGCCCATGTGCTCGGCAAAGGTGGACATTACATGATCCCCTTCGTGCAGGCGCAGCAGGCCGTTATCGACAAACACACAGATCAGTTGTTCGCCGATTGCGCGATGCAGCAACGCCGCCACCACCGATGAGTCGACACCACCTGAGAGACCTAACAGGACCTGTTGTTTGCCGACACGTTGTTGTATCTGCTGGATACTGTCTTCAATGATCTTGCCCGGCGTCCAGAGGGATTCACAGCCACAGATATTGAATAAAAACTTATCCAGAATGCGCTTGCCCTGACGGGTGTGGGTCACTTCGGGATGGAATTGCAGACCATAGTAGCCCCGCTGCTCATCCGCCATGCCTGCGTAGGGGGCGTTCTCCGTTTCACAGATCACATGAAAACCTTCCGGCAGGGTTTCAACCCGGTCGCCATGACTCATCCAGACGTCCAGCAGACCATAGCCCTCTTCACTGGTATGGTCTTCGATATCCTGCAGCAGTTTGGAGTGACCTCGGGCGTAGCCTGCGTCCGGTTGCCGGTGACGGCTCTGTGCGAGGAGGTCCGGTCTGGCCGGGCAGTTCCCAGCCAGACTATTTTTTACGTTTCCCATACTGCATGTTTGCAGAATATGCGAATATATCGGCTGTTTTACATCTGTCGATTACTTCAGGGGTATACCAGTTTACATGTTTCGCATACGCAAGATTCACGACAACGTTTCCCGGGTAAACCGTGAAGCCATTAACCAGGTGCTGGAAATCCTGCGCCTACAGTTTCCCAATGCCCGTAATGAAGAGTTTTTCAAGCTGCCCCGCCAGCTTCACGACCCGTTAAAATACCAGTACCGCTCAATACTGTTCGTCGCCGAGGACGGTGTTGGCAAGGTGAAAGGCTTTGCCATGATGCTGCATATGCCGGACATCGAATTTTGCTACCTCGAACTGATTTCTGCTGCGCCCGGCCGCACCGGCGGTGGTGTCGGCGGTGCGCTCTACGAGCGCCTGCGCGAAGAAGCGCTGTCGCTGAAAGTGAAAGGGCTGTTTTTTGAGTGCAGCGTGGATGAGCCTCACCTGATCAATGACCCGAAACTGCTGGATCAGAATATTGCACGCCTCAAGTTTTACGAGCGCTATGCCGCGTATCCGATTATCAATAATGATTATGCGATGCCGGTGAAGCCCGGTGACCAGGACCTTTACTACCTGGTATTTGACGACCTCGCTCAGGGTGAGCCGCTGCGCCGTGATGCAACCCGGCACGTGGTGCGTGCAATTCTTGAGCGCAAGTATGGCGAGCTGATTTCTAAAAAACAGATCGACGAAGTGGTCAAATCATTTCGTGACGATCCGGCAATATTGCGTGCGCCGCGCTATACCCGCAAACGCAAGACCGCAACGACTGCGCCGGTGCCGGTGAGCCGGTCTATTGCACTGATTGTCAATGAAGGCCACAGCATTCATCATGTCCACGCGCGCGGTTATGTCGAAGCACCGGTACGACTGCCTGTGATCCTTAGTGAAATCGACAAGACCGGCCTGTTCGAACGCATACAACCAAGGCACATCGGTCAAAAATATGTCAAGCAGGTGCATGATCCAGGCTTTGTCGATTATCTGCGGCGCGCCTGTGAAAAGCTGCCACCGGGGAAGTCCATTTACCCGATTATCTTCCCGATACGCAATCTTTCGCGGCCACCAAAAGATGTTGAATTGCAGGTGGGATATTACTGCATGGATACATTTACACCGCTGAATCGCGATGCCTACCTGGCTGCGCGCGGTGCAGTGGATTGCGCTGTCACCGGTGCCGAGTTGCTGATCGAAGGTTACCAGTATGCTTATGCGCTGGTCAGGCCGCCGGGGCATCATGCCGAGCGTCGTGCTTTCGGTGGTTTCTGTTATTTTAATTCGGCCGCGGTTGCTGCGCAGTATTTAAGTCACTTCGGTCGCGTGGCCATACTTGATGTAGATTTTCATCACGGCAATGGTACCCAGGATATTTTTTATTCGCGTGCAGACGTGTTAACGGTTTCAATTCACGGTGATCCGCGATTCGCCTATCCGCATTTTGCCGGTTTTGCTGATGAACGTGGTGAAGGTAAGGGTGAGGGTTACAATCTTAATTTTCCCCTGCCAGAAACCACCAGCGCGGAACGTTACCAGCGCACACTGAAAAAAGCACTTAATGCGATTCGTGAATTCGACCCGCAGCATTTAGTGCTGTGTCTTGGACTGGATACCGCCAAGGCAGACCCTACCGGTACCTGGGCGCTCAAGGCGGAAGACTTTCGTGAAAACGGCCGCATGATTGGCGCAATGAATTTCACCACCCTTATCGTGCAGGAAGGTGGCTACCGCACGCGCACACTGGGAATTAATGCGCGCCATTTCTTTCAAGGTATGTGGGAAGGGCGCCAGCCGGGCAAAAAGAAGGCACGTGTGGTGAAGAAATCTGCCGTAGGCAAATAAGTTGATTACACACTGACCTGGCTGGTGTGCTGCTTTTTTTCTGAGCAGATAATTTTGTGCAAAGAAAAGCAGGGCGGCTATACAGCCTGTTTTTTCCGGCCGCTAATTTGTTGGGCCACATCATAGTTATCTATTCTCATGGACCGTATGCATACCATTTTCACGGGTATTTTTCCGCAATTTGCAATGTCGTTTACCGGATTGCTCAGAGCTAAAAGTGTGGTAAGCGCCCTAAAATCGGCCTCTATCATTGCAGCCCCACACCAGCCAATACTTTCCCCTGTTTATCCCACAGGAGAAAGTCATGGCGAAGCAAGACAAATCCGCAGAACTGACCGAGTACTGGCAACAGCGAGTCGCAGGTTGGCAGGCATCCGGACAATCCCAGAAAGCCTTTTGTGAAGCCAACGATCTCAACTTCCACCAGCTTGGTTATTGGCGGCGCAAATTACTGAACCGAGCGGAGGCGAGAAGACAGAAGGACTCTGATTTCGTTCCCGTCACACTTCGTTCTCAAACGATACCGACGAGTTTATCACTCCAGTTACCCAATGGCCTGGTGCTGCAAGGCATTGCCAGTGACAACTTGCCCGTGGTTTATCAACTGTTGAGCCGACTGTCATGAGCCATTACTTCAGGCCGGCCTATGAGATGCCGAAGATCTACCTGTACCGTGATCCGGTGGATTTTCGCAAAAGCTTTCGCGGCCTTAGCAGCCATCGTCGAACAGGAACTGGGGCATAACCCCTTCGATGGCGGCCTCTATGCCTTCACCAACCGCCGGCGAAACAAGATCAAGTGCCTGTACTGGGAAGACAATGGCTTTGTGCTCTACTACAAGAGCTTGGCCGAAGAGAAATTCCGCTGGCCACGCCAGGGTGATGAGCTCATGTCGCTGACCGGCCAGCAGATCAACTGGCTATTGGATGGCTATGACATCAGCCGGATGCAAGGGCATAAAAAGCTGCATTACGACGCCTTATTTTAACCCGTTAAGTGATGCTGGTTCTGTTATAATATCGCCCATGCAAACAGCGACAAAAGCTGCAACAAAAAACCGCCTGTTTTTAGCCACGCCAACGGTACCGGAACTGCTCGCAAGGTCACTCGAACAAAAAGACCACATCATCCATGAGCAGCAAAAGCTGCTGAAGCTTCTCGAAGAGAAACTACGACTGTCCAGACTACGGCGCTTTGGCGCCAGCAGTGAGAAGCTATCCTTCCAGGTCGATTTCTTTGATGAGGCGGAGCTTGAAGTGGCACTTAAGTGAGCTTGAAGCCCAACTGCCGGAAGACCCCACCTGCACCGAAGAAGCCTCGCAAGAAACGCAAAGGTTTTTCGGATCAACTGCCCCGCATCCGCGTTGAGTCTGGCCTTAACGTGATGAAGAAAAATCAGGGTGCGGCCAAGACCTTCTTCACCAAGGTCAAGGAAGAACTGGATATCATCCCGGCCCAGGCACGGGTGCTTGAATACTGGCAGGAAAAGGCGGTTTTTGAGGATCACAGGCCGGTCGAACAACAGATGCATCGCCGCCCAACGGCCACCGCACCCACTGGGCAAATGCATCGCCAGCGTGCAACTGCTGGCCTATATCCTAATCGCCAAGTATGCCGATAGCCCTGCCATTGTATCGCTTGGAGAAGATCCTCAAGCGCTATGGCGGCAACATCACCCGCACCACCATGGCCAACTGGATCATCCGCCTGGATGATGTCTTCAAACCGCTGATCAACCTGATGCGGGAACACCAGTTGAGCAGGTGATTACCTGCAAGCGGACGAGACCCGCATGCAGGTACTCAAGGAAGACCGGCAAACCGGCCACCTCGGACAAATGGATGTGGCTGGTTCGGGGCGGACCGCCGGATCAACCGGTCGTGCTGTTCGAATACGATGCCTCACGAAGTGAAGACGGTGCCCGTGCGCCTGCTGGATGGCTTCGAGGGCGTGCTCCAGGCCGATGGGTATACCGGGTACAACGCAGGTCTGTCGTGAAAACAACATCACCCGCATTGGCTGTTGGGATCATGCACGCAGGAAGTTTGTAGAGGCCAGCAAGGCCGCGCCGGCCAAAAAGAAAGGCGGCAAAGTCAGCAAGGCCGATGTGGCCATTGGCAAGATCCGCAAACTGTATCGTCATTGAAGCCCGGATCAAGGATCTAAGCCAGAACAAAAGACAGAGCATACGCCAGACAACTGAGCCGCCCGGTACTGGATGATCTGAAAGACTGGCTAGAAGACGAACAGCCGCCGAGTGCCGAAAGACAGCCTGACCTGGAAAGCGATCAACTACACGCTGAACCAGTGGGAGCTGCTGATCGGGTACTGTGAAGATGGCCGACTTGAATATCAGCAATGCACTGGCGGAGAATGCCATCAGGCCCTTTGCCGTTGGGCGGCGCAACTGGTTATTCAGCCGATACGCCGCGGGGTGCCAGGGCCAGTGCGACCTGCTATAGCCTGATCGAGACCGCCAAGGCCAATGGGCTGGAACCCTATGCCTATCTACATCATGTATTGCAGCACATCGCGGCGGCGAAGACAGTAGAAGACATAGAAGTGCTGCTGCCCTGGAATGTGAGATAGCAGGATCCAGGGATGGGGTAAAGTGGGCTGATACTTTGGCGCTTACAAAGTGTGCAGGGAATTCGGACAGAACTGACGCCCCGAGTGGTTTTTCTACGTTTGCACCGGATTATAGAGTTGTAAACGAGGGCAGCCGAAAATATCGATCGCAGTTGATTACCGAGGACATGGTTAGTGAATATAGCTGGAAGTCTGCGCTTCAAAGTCAGAAGCTAGCCTCGCAACCGCGCTCTGGCCTCGGTCCAGACCGGAACGCTGCCGATCTTCTTCAGCAGAAAATCAATGAAGATCCTGACTTTCGCGGTAAGCACATTCGATTTCGGATAGACGAGCCACAGGGCCGCCCGGTCATCGACCGTGTAGTCGGGCAGGACACGGACCAGCGAGCCGTCGGCAAGTTCGCGGTGAACGCTCCACAGCGCGTTCACCGAAATGCCTGCCCCGGCGATGGTTGCGATCTTCTGGCTCAAGCCGTCGTCGACAATGAGCCGGCACCCGGCCAGTCGCGGATTGACCTGCCTTGCGTTGCCATCACGCCCAACCAGCGGAATCGGTGACTGTTCCTTGAATGCGATCAATTGGTGCGCCGCGAGTTCATCTGGATGTGTGGGCGTGCCATGTTGATTCAGATAATCGGGTGACGCACAAAGGATACGCATGTCGTCGGCCAGTTTGCGCCCTTTCAGGCTGCTATCCGGGAGCGCCGAATTGCGCAGCGCCAGATCGAAGCTGCCCTGGATAAGGTCAAACTCCAGATCGGTGAGCCGCAGGTCGAGACTGATACCCGGATGCAACGCGAGAAACTCGGGCAGAACCGGCGCGATATAGAGCTGGGCGAACGTGCTTGGCGCGGTAAACCTAAGGGTACCCGTCGCCGTGGCGTTACCGCGTCCCAACGCGGCGTAGGCCGCGTTCTCTTGGACAAGGATCTCCCTTGCATAAGGCAGAAACTCCGCCCCCTCCAGCGATAGCGCCACTTTCCGCGTTGAACGTCGCAACAGATCTGCCCCCAAAGCTTTTTCAAGTTTCGCCAGTTTGGTGCTGGCCACGGCGGGGGCCATCCCCAGCTCCCGGCCGGCAGCACTAATGTTGAGTTTTTCAGCCGCGAGGACAAACAGACGAACGCTTTCTGTATCCATTTGATTATATCCAAATAACGAATTCTGAACTCAAAAATAGCCTATTTTTTTAGTTTTCACAAAAGACTACCTTAAGAGCAACACCCAACCCTTAAGAGAAGCTCGATGAAAGCAATGGTCCTGAATGAGTATGGTAACAACGCCGAATTCCAATTAACCAAGTTACCCCAGCCCTCTGTAAAGGCTGGACATGTGGTAGTGCGTGTCGCCGCAACCAGTGTCAACACGGTCGATACCATGATCCGTCAAATGGGCAAGGATTTACCTCTTTCGCCTGATCTGCCTGCTGTACTCGGTATGGACTTCGCCGGCACCATAGAAGCTGTTGGTGAGGACGTCGCCAACTTTACCCCGGGCGACGAGGTTTATGGCTGCGCCGGAGGACTCGCGGATCTGCAAGGTACGCTGGCGGAATATATGCTGGCCGATGCCAGGTTGATTGCCCACAAACCTATAAGCCTTTCGATGCGCGAGGCTGCTGCGCTGCCACTGGTTGGCATTACCGCCTTTGAAGGCTTGCAAAGAGCCGGCGCTCGAGCTGGACAGAAAGTACTGGTTCACGGCGGTGCGGGTGGTGTGGGACATGTTGCCGTACAATTGGCCAGGCACCTTGGCACTGACGTCTATGCAACCGTCTCTGGCGAAAAGCAGATGGAAATCATTGAAAAGTATGGTGCCACGCCCATCAACTATAAGGCCGAAAAGGTCGCCGACTACGTGGCAAAACATACCGACGGTGCCGGCTTTGACGTCATTTTCGACTCTGTTGGCGGAGCCAATATGAAGAATTCCTTCGAAGCAGCCGCATTGAATGGACAGGTCGTGTCGACAGTATCCATGCTGGAACTGGACTTGACGCCAGTGCACTTTAAAGGCCTGTCGCTGCACGTTGTCTTCATGCTGATCCCGATGCTGTACAACCACAAGCGAGAAGAACATGGAGCTATTCTGACGAAGCTTGCCGAGATAGCGGATGCGGGCGCACTCAAGCCATTGCTTGATGAAACACCTTTTGGCCTCGAAGAAGTCGGCAAGGCGCACGACCGTCTGACCAGCGGAGAAGCCATCGGCAAGGTGGTTGTAGATATCTAAGGAGTTATTGATGCGCACCGAGCAAATTACAACACAACCCTGAACTCAGGAGAAACCATGTTTGTAAATACTGGCTGGATCATTGAAGCGAAGTTCAAAAACGGAAAACGTGACGAGTTCGAAGCGGTGATGAAGGAGATAGCGCTATGAAAGCCAAACTTACAGCAATGGCATTAACAACATTGGTCGCTGTTAACTCGGCATATGCTGGTGGTAGTCAAGAGGTTGTCCTGACATCTGAAGTCGAATGGGAGCAACTCAACCCCGCCCGCGGCGACAAAAGTCCACAGGCGGGTACCCTCTGGGGTGATCGCAAGGGCGCTGTGCCGACGGGCTTTCTCGCCAAGTTTGTGGACGGCTTCTCGTCGCCGCCTCATATCCACAATGCCACGTACCGCGCAGTAGTCATTAGCGGCAGCATTCACAACGATGATCCTGATGCCGCTGAGATGTGGATGCCCGCCGGATCCTTCTGGACACAGCCGAAAGGCGAAGTGCACATTACCGCTGCCAAGGGCAGTAACAATGTGGCGCTGGTCGAGATTGATCGAGGGCCGTACCTCGTCCTTCCAACAGAGGAGGCGTTTGATAGTGGGGAAAGGCCGATCAACGTGGACGCATCGAATATCGTCTGGGTCGATCCGCCCGGAATTCCCGCCTCTGCCAACGGACCCAAGGTCGCCTACCTTTGGGGTAATCTGCAGGATGGTCTATCGAACGGAACCTTCGTCAAGCTTCCGACTGGATTTACGGGAAAGATTCATAGCCACGGCTCGACCTTCCGCGCTGTAGTAATCAAGGGTCAACCACAGCACCTGGGAGCCGACCTCAAGACCCTGGAGCCAGGCAGTTATTTCGGCTCGAAGGGAGAGACGGTGCATCAGATCTCGTCTAAAGCGGGAGAAGAGAGCATCATCTACGTGCGCACGGATGGCAAGTACGAAGTCGTTCCGGTGAAATAGCCGCGCCCGACTCCCTTGCAGTACAGGAATTTGAAATGGCCAAACAAGCAAACAACGCGGTACACCAGACCGTCAACGACGAACCGGGTTTCCAGTCCATCAATCGGGGCTACAACAGCGTATTCCGTCCCAACTATTTGAGCCTAGGACTGGTAGTGCCGCTGGAGACCTATTCACAAGGTCCGGTGCCAACCATGACCCGGCACCTGGAGCGTGTTCAACTGGCCGAACAACTGGGGTTTTCCGCCGTCTGGTTGCGCGATGTGCCGTTCAACGTGCCCTCGTTCGGGGATGCGGGCCAGATGTACGATCCCTTTGTCTATCTGGGCCTGCTGGCGGGCCAGACAAACCGGATTGCATTGGGTGTCGCCAGTATCGTTCTGCCGCTGCGACATCCGGCGCATGTTGCCAAAGCCGCAGCGAGCGTGGACGTACTGTCGGGAGGGCGCCTCATCCTGGGGGTCGCCTCGGGCGACCGGCCGGATGAATACCCGGCGCTCAATCTTCCCTTTGCCGAGCGGGGCGCGCATTTTCGCGCCAGTTTCAACTATATCGAGCGCATGTGGGAAGATGCTCCGGCATTCGAGAATTGCTATGGTAGCCCGCACGGCGGGATGGACATGTTGCCCAAACCGACGAACGGCAGACTGCCATTGCTGATCACGGGCGGCAGCCAGCAGGATCCAGATTGGATCGCACGGCATGGGGATGGGTGGATAACCTATCCTCGCGGAATCGCTGCACAGGCGCGAATCATCGGCGACTGGCGGGCACGCGTGGAAGCAGTTAGCGGCCCGGCAAAACCCGCAGTGCAGTCGCTTTATGTCGATCTGACCAAAGATCCTCAAGCACCACCACAACCGATCCATCTGGGTTTCCAATTGGGTGCGAATCATCTTCGCGCTTATCTGAAATCATTGGAGGCGATCGGCGTCAACCATGTGGCGCTGAATCTGCGCTTCAACCAGATGGATACGGAAGAAACCATGCAACGTCTGGCCGACAACATACTGCCTGATTTCCCCGGGCCAGACCTCGCTGAGTAGGAGGACTCCGGTCATGACGAAAACCATCTTCATTACCGGTTCAACCGACGGCATTGGGCTCGAAGCGGCCAAAAGTTTGTATTCACAGGGGCACCACATCCTGCTCCACGGGCGGAGTGACATAAAACTGAAGGCGGCGGTAAATGCACTCTCCAATCGATCGGGTGATGGGCGCGTCGAAAGTTACCTCGCTGACCTGTCGCGCATGGCCGACGTGGAGACGCTCGGCGAAGCGATTGCCGCGAACCATGAACAACTCGATGTCGTGATTAACAATGCCGGCGTATTCCGCACCGCTGACACCTTCACGGATGACGGTCTCGACATTCGGTTTGCAGTCAACACATTTGCACCTTACCTGTTGACCCAGCGACTGCTGCCACTGCTTCGACCAAGGACGCGCGTGGTCAACCTCTCTTCCGCTGCGCAGTCGCCAGTCAACCTGGAGGCGCTGGCGGGAAAGACTAAGATCCCAGACCAGTTGAACGCCTATGCCCAAAGCAAACTGGCCCTCACCATGTGGTCCCGCACCATGGCGCATTTGCACAAGAATCGTGCCCTGGGCTTTATCGCAGTGAATCCTGGATCACTGCTCGCGACCAAGATGGTAAAAGAGGGCTTCGGCATGGCCGGCAATGATATCCGCATCGGTGCGGAAATACTCGTCAGTGCGGCGCTCTCTGATGAATTCGCAGCGGCTTCCGGACTGTATTTCGATAACGACAAAGGTCGGTTCGCTTCACCGCATCCCGACGCGCTGGACCAGAAAAAGACGGAAAGGGTCGTGCGTGTTATCGAGACGGTACTGGCCGAGAAGTCGAGATAAGGAGGGCATCCCTGATCAGGTGTTTTCCATTTTTTGATCCCGCTTTATTATTCATACCAGGCAATATTTACCAAGAACATCATTTACTGTATGAAGCTGAATGATAATCGATGTCGACATTGACGATCAGCTTCCGAAGGACTGACATGCTACAAATTCGCGAAGCGTCCGAAGTCGACTTCGATAAGATCTGGCCTATCTTTCAGGCCATAGCGGCGGCTGGTGACACCTATGCCTATCCGACGAACGTCACAAGAGCAGAAGGCCGGCAACTCTGGTTGCATACACCGCGCAAAACCTTTGTCGCGGAAGATGACGGCGAGGTGCTGGGCACCTACTATATCAAGACCAACCAGGCCGGCCCCGGCGCCCATGTCTGCAATTGCGGCTACATGGTTGCGGCCGATGCGCGGGGCAGAGGCATCGCCACCGCCATGTGCAAACATTCGCAGGCCGTCGCCCAGGAACTGGGCTACGAGGCCATGCAGTTCAACTTCGTTGCGTCAACCAACGAGGGCGCCGTCCGGCTCTGGCAGAAGCTCGGCTTTGACATCGTTGGCAGGCTGCCCGGAGCCTTCAAGCATCCAGTCCAGGGTAACGTCGATGCACTGATCATGTACAAGTGGCTGGTTCATGACGCGTAGTGAAGCCTTATCGGCATCATCGATAGAACCGAATTGTTGAATACATCGAAGACTGGTAAACGACGCGGGTGAATACCTGGATGTATCCCGCGAAACGATGGTTGAGAGTCTGCGTCAACTGATCGGGGAGATATCTTCAATCTTCGTCCTCGAGTTCCTTTGGTCGCTTCATTAGCGAATACCATGAACGGCTCGACACACAGCATGGTATTCGATAGTCGTGCTGAAATTGAGCAGCGCGATACCATGATCTGTACCATGAAAATGTCTGCTTACACGTGCCTGCCAGTGCCAGCAGATGCCAGACGCGTATGAGGCAAGTCTGGTAGTTACAGTAACTTATATGTGACTTGATGCCTGCAGGTGCCAGCCAGCGCCAGATCCAGCCTACTCCCACTCAACTGTAAACGAGCATTGGAAAGCCAGTAACGGCGCGGGTATTGAGAGGGTCACAAGTGACAATAACATGAAAAATACCATGTTCAGAAATTACTGCTAATCGACGCAAATATCACCAATTCACACAGTAAATCATTTCTTCTCTAAACCAAACCCGACCGATTCGACAACGGTCAACTCATAACGGGTTGTTCTGCCATTACCCGGTAGCGGTATGATGATTCCCTTGGCAACCAGATCTGAAAGATCACGACTCGCTGTTCGATTGGGACACTTGGTGATCGCTGCATATTTTTTTTTGCCTTTCTTCCCACCTTCAAAGCCCTTGCAACCTTCAGCAAATAGACGCGACACCATCCTGGCCTGCCGGTCATTCAGCTGATCGCCATAGGCTTCATAAAAACTCCACTATGCTGGCCAACAGTACAGGATCGGCCAAGGCCTGCGCCTTAACCGAAGATTGAGCCATCTTCGCCAGATCGTAATAGTGGCGTGAATTGCAAGGCGGCTATGGATTTCCCTCTGGGCGATTATCAGGTGTAGTACAGCGCCAGTGACAAACCCAGCATCACGGCGACCCAGATCACCATGCTGCCCGTCGGCCAGCTGCGCGCCAGCACGCCGTAAGTGCCGTGGTGCCGTGCCAGCATTCTAAGGCTGCTGGCCACCAGCTCCCTACCCTGCTCGCGCAGATTTCGGTCGATGGGGGCCAACCGGGCCACCGCCGTGTGGATCGCTTGTGGTGCCCAGCGGCGATACAACCAGTCCACGTCCAGATGCAAGGACTTGAGTTCCGGTGGATAAATGCCGGCCAGCTTGAGCCAGGTGAAGGCCAGGGCCGAGAAGGCCAGCAGCTGCAGCTGAGCCAGCACGTGGCTGACGTCGAAAGGCCAGAAGCCGGTGTCATAGGGCAGCAGCCCGTACAGCAGGCCCGGGAAGGTGCCGATGCCCACGCATAGCAGCGCGCCCAGGGTCATGGCCACCAGCATGTTGACGGGCGGCTCGTGAGCCGTCTCCACAAAGCGCGAATCATGGGCGAAGAAGGCAAAGAACGGGATCTTGATGCCGGCATGGTGGAACACACCGGCAGCGGCGAACAGCAACGCCAGCCACACCACGGTGTGTCCTTCCTGAATGGCTGCAGCGACCACCATGGATTTGCTGACGAAACCGCTGAACAGCGGGAAGGCCGAGATGGATGCCGCTCCCACCATGCACAGTATCGCGGTCTTGGGCATCTTTTTGTACAGACCGCCGAGTTCGGAGCCCCGCATTTCACCGGTCACATGCAGAACCGCCCCCATACTCATCATCAACAGCCCCTTGAAGATGACGTCGGTGAAAGCGTGGGCGACGGCACCGTTGAGCGCGAGTTGGGTGCCAATACCAATGCCGACCACCATGAAACCCAGCTGGTTGATCAGACTGTAGGCAAGCACGCGCCGCAGGTCGTTCTCGATGACTGCGAAAAAGATTGGAAAGCAGGCCATCAGAGTGCCGATCACTACCAGCAGATCGGTGCCGGGGAAGCCCCGCGCCAGGGCGTAGATGGCCACCTTGGTGGTGAAGGCACTGAGGAACACCGTGCCAGTCGGCGTGGCCTCCGGATAGGCATCGGTCAACCAGCCGTGCAGCATCGGGAAGCCCGCCTTGATGCCGAAGGCGATGAAGATCAACCAGCCGCCGGGCGCATCCAGGCCGATGAAATCGAAGGTCAGGCCGTTGCCGGCACTGGAATACCAGATGGCACCAGCCAGCAGCAGCACCCCGGAACCCACCTGCATCACCAGGTATCGCATACTGGTGGCCAGCGAGTGCTTGCTGCGACGCGCCAACACCAGGAACACAGAGGTGACGGCCAGCAGTTCCCAGAACACGAACAGGGTCAGCAGGTCGCCCGCGAACACCGCGCCCACCGCGCTGCCGGCATAGGCAAGCGCAGCCACGTCCTGCATCCTGTCCTTGATATGCAGCGAATACACCACACCGATGAACGCAGCGAGGTGGAACAGGTAGCCGAACAGGATGGACAATGCATCCACCCGCACCGGCGTCAGCTGCATGCCCATCATCTGCAACTCAACGACGGTGCCGGGCTCGAGTTGGTAGACACCCCAGGCACCCAGCAGGGGTGCGGCCAGCATGACCAGCGCGCGCAGCGGGCCGCGGCTTACCGCAACCAGAGCGGCAGCCAGTAACAGCGCAAAGGCGGGCGAGAACTCAAGCACTCGGATTCTCCCCGGATGACGAGTCCTCGCTCGGCGGCGCCTCGTCGTAGTAGTCCTCCTCGCGGATGAGGACCTTGCGCAGCTCCTTCGCCAGCAGCACCAGCAGCACGCAGGCGACAAAGCCATAGACCGCATAAAAGCCAAACATTGCCTCCCACGGATGAGACACGTGACGGTGCAGCACCAGATCCAGGCCCGCCAGGATCACGCAGGCACCCACCAGACCAAACACTACCCTGCGCACGTTACGCGGGTTGTCGAACAAATAGGTCTTTTGCTTGTCGGCACTCATCGAAACACCCCTTCAAGCATTTGATAGATCGGGTCAGGCAAGAAGAACAATACGATGCAGCCGAGCACCGCAATGCCGATGGCCAGCAGGCTGGCGAGCGGCGCCTCTTGCAGTCCCCGATCATCGCTCGCCGGCTTGGCAAAGAAACCGCGTACCGGGATGACCACCAGGTACATGATATTGAGCAGCGAACTGACCAGCAGGGTTGCTGTCAGCAGCCACATGCCCGTTTCCAGGGTACCCTGCACCAGCAGCCATTTGCTCCAGGTCCCGCCAAACGGGGGCAGGCCGACGATGGACAGAGCCCCGATCAGGAACGCCAGCATGGTAAACGGCATGCGCCGGCCCAGGCCGTCGAGTTCACTGACCCGTTTCTTATGTGCAGCCACCAGGATGGCCCCGGCACAAAAAAACAGCGTGATCTTGCCGAAGGCGTGCATGACGATGTGCATACCGCCCCCCACCACGCCGGCAGCAACGCCCAGCATGGCACCGAGGGTGATGTAGCCGAGCTGGCTGACGGTCGAATAAGCCAACCGCGCCTTCAGATTGTCGCGGGTCATCGCCACCAGCGAGGCCAGCAGGATGGTCAGGGCAGCCAGGCCGGCCAGCCAGTCGGCCACGGCCAGTTGCCCGACCAGATCGATGCCGAACAGATACACCACCACCTTGAGGATGGTGAACACCCCCGCCTTGACTACGGCCACCGCGTGCAGCAAGGCGGATACCGGGGTCGGAGCAACCATGGCCGCCGGCAGCCAGCGATGGAAGGGCATTATCGCGGCCTTGCCGGCACCAAACACGTAGAGCACCAGGAGCACGCTGAGAATGGTCGGATCGACGTCTGCATCGAACACGCCGCCGGCCGTGAACGTCAGGGTACCGGTCAGCTGCCAGGTCCAGACCATGGCCAGCAGGAGGAATCCTATCGAGGTGCTCATCAGTAACCCCAGGTAGACACGCCCGCCACGGCGCGCGTCGTCGTCACCGGCATGGGTGACCAGCGGATACGTCGCCAGGGTCAGCAGCTCGTAGAACAGGAACAGCGTCAGCATATTGGCCGACAGCGCGATGCCCATTGTCGCCGCGATGGAGACGGCAAAAGCGACATAGAAGCGGGTCTGGTTGTCCTCGTGGTGGGCGCGCATGTAGCCGATGGCATACACGGTTGTGACCGGCCACAGAAAGCCGGCAACCAGGGCAAACAACATGCCCAGCGGCTCCGGCGACAGCGCCAGGGTAAGTCCTGGAAACGGCTCGGCCAGCACCAGGATTGGCGCCGCCTGCGAATCCACCTGACCTACCAGCGCCACCACCAGTCCGAACAGCAGCACGCCGGCCAGAACGGACACGGCCTCGCGCATATTGGGCCAGCGGGCCGTCGCCAGGATGGCGGGTACTGCCAGCAGTGGCACCAAGGGGATGATGGCGAGCAGTTGCATGCCGTTCATCCGGCACCTCCGGTCAGCACCGCCGCCGCCTGGCGCGCCAGGCCGACACTGACCTCGGTGTGCACTCCGAAGTAGACGTTCGCGATAACCAGCAGCCACAGCGGTACCAGCATGGACAGCGGCGCCTCCTTCACTGCAACCTCGCCTTCCCGAGTCAGTGAAATAGGCCGCCTCCACCAGCTTCCACACGTAGACCACCGCAAGTAGAGAACCCAGCAGGATCAGCAGGGCGACAGGCCAAAGCCCCTGTTCGAGTGACGCCAGCACCAGGTACCACTTACTGACGAACCCCACGGTGCCCGGCACGCCGATCAAACTGAGCCCACCCAAGACGATGGCAACAAGGTCCACGGCATACGCCGACCCAGCCCGGCCAGATCCTGCAGAGCGGTGGAGCCCATGCGTGGCAACAGCGGCCAGGGCGAGAAACAGGGCGCCCTTCATCAGCGCGTGGTTGAACAGGTGCGGATGGCACCGGTAAGACCTGTGTGCGGCCAGGCGGATACCAGCACCATGTAGCCGATCTGGGCGACACTGGAATAGGCCAGCAGACGCTTGATGCCACCTGGTGGATGGCCACCAGCGAGGCGGACAGGATGCCAAGCACCCCGACCGGCAGCAGGATGTACTCGAGCGGCATGCGCCCCAGCGAAAATTCGAAACCGAAGATGTCCAGCGTGAAGCGCAGCAGC
>CAWBPR010000018.1:0-126070 GCA_963790775.1 uncultured Gammaproteobacteria bacterium
TTTGACCCAGACCGCTCAAGGCCCAGCCAAGTCTGATCCTAAAGTCGAGATCCAGCGCCACCGCCTCATTCTGAGGCCGCAGCATCTCGTTAAGCGTCTCTGCCTGCACAAGCTGGCGCCCGCCGGCGCGACCGTCGGCAAACATCATCATCATGAACCGGCTCAGGTCGTTGACACTCGCATGCAGACCCCCTGCAGGGATGTCCCGCAGCGGTGTGATCGCCGCTTCCTTGCCCTTTTTATAACCCTTCGAATCCTGTGACGACCCTCGGCTGACCGTGGCAAAATAGGCGTCTTTCATGCCGAGAGGATGCAGCAGCGTGGTCTCGAGTTGCGGGATGAAATCCCGCTCCGAGATCGTTTGCACGATATGCCCCAGTAGAGTCATACCCACGTTGGAGTAAGCGAATAGCTGGTCCGGAGGGTATGCCAGGTACTCATCTTGGATCAGCTCGAGGTTCCGGGTGAACGATTCCGGCTGGGCGGTCCACATACCCCGCATGATGTCACGGGGCAGCCCCGAATGGTGGGACATGAGCTGGCGCAGGGTGATTGGCGTCTGTTCGGCATCATGTCGCTTGATGGAGAAGCCGGGCAAGTATTTCTCGATCGGCTGATCGATGTCAAGCCGATCCTGCTCGACCAGTTGTAACGCTCCGAGGGTGGTGAAGAGTTTTGTAATAGAGCCGACAGGATAGACTGTTGCCGGATCGGCTGCAATACCATTGGCCGCATCGACGAAACCGAAGCCCTCGGCCCATACCACCCGCTGGTCATCCACCAGCGCGATGCTCAGGCCCTGGACATTAGCGCCGCGCATCTCCTTGTTGATCAACCAGTGCGCATACTCCTGGGTATAGCGGTAATCGCCTGGTATCCGGACCGCTGGTTTTTCGGGGGCAGAAGCACATCCGGAAAAGATGATCGGTAGTACCCATAGGGTAAGCAGGATCTTTCTGAACATCAGGATTCCTCTGAAAAAATGTCCTTTTACTGCCATGCAGCCGCCCGGTGTTTATGGAGGTTGCTGTGACATGGCGGGTTTGAATGAACAGGCTATTACAGCTCGGACTATCAGCGGATTATTCTAACCGGCCGCGTGTTCGTGGGAATGTACGACGAAGATGATTACACCACACCAAGTATTATTGATTTTGGCATGTTAACTGATTTTCGCCGGATGGACGATAGACGAACCCTGTCCAGCCTGACTTGGTTTTTTACTCGCCTGATACAATATTGCTAGTCCGCTAAAGGGTGTGGGCTGCCTTAGGGGATAGGTCCTGCATAGCTGACCTTCGCCGAACCGCCATCTTTTTCATTGGCCGCTTTCGGAAAACACTGGGAACCGCGGCTCCCGGCCAGTGAACTCGACATTCGGTCAACAGAAGATTAGGCGAAAACGGACATAGGCGGCCTGTATTCAATTACCACGATTGAACCGCCTCATGAAACTCAACCCTCCAAGATCCGAAGTAAAACCCCAGCTTTCGTAATATTTGCACATCTCCGGCAAGCAATTGAGATCTAAATGCTCGACGTTCCCAAGCGCCGGATGCGTGATAACGGCATTCATTAGCACTCGGCCCAATTTATTTCCACGCCAGTCAGGACGCACAATAAGATCAAAGACTGTAGCTTTGTACACAAAGTCGGTTAAGACGCGAACAAAGCCGACGAGATCTTCTTCACCGTCGACGGCGCCTACTATAATGTCCGAATGGCATAGCATTCGCTCGACGCCTGACCGCGTTCTTTGATTGCACCAAAATTCGCTTTCATAGAGAACTACCAGCTGATCGATCTGCTTGTCATTGAGCTTAGAGACTAGTGATGGTTGCAATTCGCTCATAGTGTTCGTTGAGAGCCTCACATCTCGTTATTCGTTTTTGGACTAGATTATTTTAGCGAAGTGAAGGCCTGCCTTGGTCATGCCTTCACGCTCATAGAATCGGTGTGCCTCTTTTCTTTGGTTTCCTGAATCTAGGTGCATTTGCTCGCAACCTTCCTTTGCGGCCTGTTCTTTGAGCCAAGAAAGCAACTTAGCACCATAGCCCATTGATCGGTGTGCGGGAATGGTTACAAGATCATCGACGTACAGGAAGCGCCCCCAAGCCAGATTTTCAACGACTCGAAATCCGGCAACGGCAACCACACCTTTTGGTTCTTGCACATAGGCGAGCCGATAACCCGCACTTTCTTGACCCCGAATCCGAGAGATAAAATTCTCTTCCGTAATGTGAGGACGAAGATTCCGCATTACAGGATAACAAGCAGCGATTTCGGCTTCAGTAGTGGCGAATCGAATGTTCATGATTAATTTGTTATGGCGCCCATCATCGCAATTCACCAGAGCCGAGCGATAGCAAGACGTCTGTGTAATATTGCCTGTATATGCTTGTTAAGTGTATATGTAGACGCCATATTCCCAGTGCTTTCTTGCCGCCTTTTTTGGCCCTGACCATCCCATACTTAGTAACTGCTTATGTATGAACCATATAATGGTGCCATGGCCAATAAATAGTATTGATCCATTTTCTTTAGAGAGTTCCGTCAGTTGGTTCGCACACATTTCCGCCCGATATTTTATGGCTTTGTAAGACTCGGCATTAGATGAGTAGCCTGCCAGCTGTAGTATGCGGAATAATATTGACCATGACATTTTTGATAATATCGGATACTTCCATTTGGCATATGGCATTTCGCATTCGCGGAATAGATGGCTGACCATATCTAGAGCATCAATATTCAATGCTTCCGCAGACTTGATTGAACGAGGCAAGGTGCTACATACAGTAAAGGAGCACCTTTCTGCTCTTTTAAAAGCTTCAATTGTAGGTTTGCATTTATTGTCAATTCCAGCTTGATCTTATTCTATGACCCACTTGCCAAAATCAGATGCACTCACCTTACCTGAAGTATCTATATCTGGCTTTCCGTGTCTTAAGAGTACTATTTCCACTCATGCTCCACTGAAAACATCAGTTGTAATAACGAGACCCTCTGTCTCTTTATACATTTATAGCTAGACCTCTTTATAATCTGGAATCAATGAGCTATGTTTTCTTCCCCCGGTACACTTCGCTGATAAACGGGACTCCGATTGATCGGCGAAGCAATGGGTCGTCCGCGCACCCAGCGGCACCAACGTCCGGTATAGAGCATGAAAGCTGAATGTCGTTGTAGGGTCGTGTCCTGCAGCAGAGGAAATCAGAAATGCCGTTCGGTGAGATTTCCTAGCCTACGTCCGGTAGCGAATCCATAGCGGAAGTAGTCAGCTAAATCTCCAGCACAACGCTTTAACCAATGTGTTGCATCGACCGGTTGAATCCGCACCCTAGAGCAGACCTTGTGGAATTCTATATAGAAGACTGACGACCATGAACCGATGCTCAAGCTGCACTCCTCTGTGTCTGCACCGTCCCATCAACGGTAACTGTGCTCTAGGTAGGCCGGCTCGCGGAATCGGCTGAGACCGGCCGCTGCACCCCTCGCGCAGTGCCTGCAAAGGTATCCTGTGCGGACGCTCAACTTCCCACGGTGTTCGTCAATGACCTTGCCCACAGACGGACAGGTGGCGACTGCGCCGTCCAAGTCCGACTGAGCGATGAATGACTGTACGGTCTGTTCCAGACGGAATGCCCAGCAAACTGCCGGGAGATGCGGTCTGTTCCCGGTTTGCCCTCCAGTTTGCCGCAACCGGTATGCACACGGGGTTTTCCGCTTGGCCAGACCAGATCGAATCAATACCTGTGCTACACCGTCGTTGTTCGTGCATCGAAAGACCGGCGCGAGGAATCGGTGCGTTGGCGGTGCTATTCTCCGCGGTGTTGAGATGCCATGTGTACCCGGTCAGCTTGTAGCACATGTGCACCGGCGTGCCATCTACCGACGTGTGCACCGAGACCTCCGTAGGCGAGTGGATCGACCGACCTTCGACCACCAGTACGGCCCCGGCGAAGCGGCCCTCGAGTTGATCGCAGACCACTTCGGAGCTGGGACCGGTGTCACCAATCTCAGGCGCATCGGTTACGCAGGCCGCCTGCGCACTGACGGCAACTGGCAGCATCAACAGGATTACCACCTGCTTGATAGTGTTCGTAGTCGTGTTCATGGATTGACTCTCCGAATGGTTGAATGTGGACATCGAACTTGCCATGCAGTCCGGGTCGAATAATGAGCTGACCCGCCGCCTGTCTTAAGCTTTAGTCCTGCCTCGATCAGAAGTCTCGACGAAAACACGCCGAAACCGCGACCATCGTTTTTTTTTCGCTTTCCTGGCAGCAACGTGTAGAGTGGTTCGTAGGAATTCTCGCACCTGTCTTTCGACATCCATGCCCAAGCACCGCATCGAGCTTGAAAATACAGTAGCGTCGCTCGCCGAGGCCTTTTGCCTCGGTACCCAATCGTGCGTCCCGGTAGTGGCTCCCGTTATTTCCAAACGTTTTCCGTCCGAAGCCGTGCTCCTTGAGGGTGGCCATGGGAACGGATGACATCCCCTGGTCTCCCATCGCTGGCGAGCCGTTCCGCGTCGCGGACTGGACCGTTGATGCATCCGCCAACCGGCTGTTGCGCGACGGCAAGGAGGTGCGGCTCGAACCGAAGGTGATGAGCGTGCTCGTCTACTTGGCAGGACATCCCGGCCAGGTGGTATCGCGGGATGAGTTGGAGACGAGGGTCTGGACCGGCATGGTGGTGGGCTATGACGCGGTCACCAATACCGTCATCAAGCTGCGGCGGGCTCTTGGCGATGACGCACGAGCACCGTGCATCATCGAGACCATTTCCAAGCAGGGCTACCGACTGATTGCGGACGTGGGCCCCGCCGTCCGGGAGAGACCCACAGGAGATGCCAACGCCCTGGCAAAGCCCGAGCGCACGGCGAGAGCGACCACACCCGGACGTTACATGTTCGCGTCGGCGGCAGGTCTACTGGTCCTGCTGCTGGCGCTCGGATTGGTCTACTTGCATGTCTTCCAGTCGTCACGGGATGGGAGAGAGGTGGTTTCGGCGCCGGTACAGCCGCCCTTGATCGCGGTCCTTCCTTTTGATAATCCGACGGCTGATGCTTCACAGGTGTACTTCTCCAACGGGATCACCGAGGATCTGATCACCGACCTGTCCAAGATCTCCGGCCTGCTGGTGGTGGCGCGCGAATCCGCGTTCGCCTACAAGGACAGCGCTGAGCCGGCAGGCCGCATCGGCCGCGAACTCAGCGCACGCTTCCTGCTCAGGGGCAGTCTGCGCCGGGAGGGCCAACAACTGCGGCTGAACGTCCGCCTGATCGATACCCACGACGAGCGCACCCTTTGGGCCGAGCGCTATGACCGCCAAGTCGACGACATCTTCCGCATCCAGGATGAGCTGACGGCGCAGATCGTCTCCGCACTGGAGGTCAAGCTGGCCCCAGAGGATCGACGGCGCCTGGCGCGTAACCATGAGGCCAGCATCGACGCCTACGATGCGCTTTTGCTCGGCCTTGCTCATTACGGGCGCCGCTCCTTCGAGGACAACGAGCTGGCTAAAGCCGACTATGAACGGGCCATCGAGCTGGATCCGAGGTACGCTCGGGCCTATGCGGCCTTGGCGCTCGCCTACTCCCGCGACGCGGTTGACGGTTGGGCGCCGACCTCGCAGGGCTCCATGGAGCGGGCCGAGGCGTTGGCTGAGCAGGCTATGCAGCTAGACCCCAGGGTGCCGCAGATTTATTTCGTCCGCGGGCAGATCGCCTTGTATCGGGGCAAGCACGCCGAGGCGGTCCGTGAGATTGAGGAGGCCATCACGCTGACGCCCGGCTACGCCGATGCCTATGCGCTGCTCGCCTGGGTGCTGCATTACGCTGGACGCCCCGCCGAAGGGTTGGACGTCATGGGGCGTGCGGTGCGCCTCAACCCACGGTTGCCCTCAATCTACCGGCTGGTGCGCGGTGCGCTGTATTACGCCCTGGGCGAGCACGCCAGCGCCGTGGATGACTTGGAGCAGGCGGTTCAGATGAACCCGACCTACCAGATGCTGAGGCTGTGGCTGGCGGCAGCCTATGCGGGTTCGGGCCGCATTGAAGAGGCTCAGTGGGAGGCGGCGGAGCTGATGGCCCTGAAACCCGGCTTCACCTTGGAATATGTCCGGCGAGTGTATCCCATCCGCGACCCGGACTATCGCGAGCGCTTCCTCACCGATCTGGGCAAGGCGGGGCTCGAATAGCCGCAGGCGTGCCGCCGTTTTGGGTGTCAGTCCGACACCGCGACGGCGCGCGCCATGGGCAGTGCATCGTTGCGACTCCACTCCGCCATAGATCCATCGTAAACCCGCACGCCCTGATTGCCCAGGATCTCATGGCCTACGAACCAGCCGAGGCTGGAGTTGTGTCCCGTGTTGCAGAAGGCGATCTGCTCGGCATTGAGGGGTACGGTCGCCAGTCTGTAGATCTGCTCAAGGGCCTTGCGAGAGCGGAAGACACCGCCGTTATCCCGGGTCAGCCATTCCATCGGAATGTTGTGCGCACCGGCCAGGGTACCGGCGCGTTCGGTCCTCGCGTTGCGGTTGAGTCCGCTGAACTCGTCCTGGCTGCGATAGTCCACGAGGCCACGTTGTTCCTGAACCGCGCGGGCGACCTCCTCCTCGGACACCAACATCTCTGTGCGCAGACTGGCGGTGAACTGCTTAGGCACAGCACTGCGCGCCACTTGTTCCAGTGGTCGTTGACTCGTTCTTGGCGTAGGCCAGGGTTCCGCCGTCCAGGATGGATACCCGACCATGGCCTAGTACCTTGAAGGTCCAATAGACCCGCGTGGCACTGGCCATACTCTTCGCATCCGCTCCGAATGGAGCGATCACCACCCGCGTGTCGTTGTCAATGCCGAGGCCGCCGATCAGGGCCTCAAGCTTCGCCACGGACGGCAGCATACCCGGTACCCCAGCCACCTTGGCACGCCAGCCGTCCTTGATATAGTCGCTGGCGATTGCACAGGGGACATGGCCCTGCGCATAGTCGCTATTTGACTGCCCGTCGATCTTCTCGCTGCGGACATCGAGCACCACCACTCCCGGCCCGCAGGTAATGGCCTGGAGTGAATTCGAGTCCACCAGGGGTGTAATCGGCGCAGCGGCGAGTAAGGTACCCACCGACAGCCCCGACAGGATTGAGAACGCTAACATTTTGGCTTTCATGATCTTGCTCCGGACTCATTGCTATTGTGGTTGAACAATGCGCACCGTTTGCGCATCTGTCTTTATGAATAGCACCTGCACATCGAAGACATGACGCGAAACGCCAACGTTTTTGCGTCCGTTTTGCTACGAAACGACCACCGGCGCTAACACCGTCGAGGCAGTTCGGGCCAACGCACAAAATCGCCTCGCAAGACCCTCCGGATGAAAGGTGATTCTGACCATCATCGCTCGAATGTTTTAAAATGTTATAAAAGGATCAGCGATACAGAATCCGGGGTCGTGACTGATACGCATCGGAAAGTGCAACTCAACGGCTGGGTGCCGGGGTCTTTTTCCTCGCTGAGATGCGCGGTAAGACAACGAGGGAATGACTGCCTGCCGCTTGTGCTAAGTCGCCCGGGATGACCTCGAGACGAACTGGAATTACATGACTGAGCAATGGGGTATCGAGCAGGCGGAACGCTACCGCGGCATCCTGTTTAACTGTTTCGATGACTTGACGACCAACCCTCAGCTCATCAGCAGAGGGATGATGTGAAGCCTGGCTACCGGAGTTTCCCCAGGGCCGACATCAGGAGTTCTATGTGCCGGCACCGAACGTTATCGAACCCATAGGTATTGTTCATCAGAGTACATACGTAGACCGCCACCTGGATACGATCCAACCAAACCATTCTCATTGATCGACGGCTGTCGAACGATCAATCCGTCGACAGCCACTGAGCAATGCGTTGTTCCGCCCAATAGTCTGCCCAGCCTGGAAGCGAGCCGGAGACAAATCCCACATGTCCACCTGCGTCGGGCATTTCCAGCCAGACACACTCCGGCAGCTCCTCCTCCAATGGTGCAGTTTCAGGAAACACGAAGGGGTCGTGTCTGGCGTGCAGAATCAGGGTTGGCACTCTGATCTTTGGAATGTATTGCCGACTGCTGCTGCGACGGTAGTAATCGTCGACACCGTCAAATCCATGCAATACCGCCGTGACCTGATCATCAAACTGGTGAAAGGTTTTTAATGCATCGAGTTCCACGTCCAGTGGTGAGGGGATACGTACGAATTTCTGCCGGTACTTTTCCCGCAGCCGGGTGAGCAGATGGTGTTGATAGAAACGTGACAGGCCCAGGTTCAATCTGCAGGCAGCATCCTCCAGCTGAAAAGGCACGGATATCACGACCGCCTTGCACAATGGCGTGGACCCTCCCTGTTCACCCAGCCATTTCAACAACACATTCCCGCCCAGAGAGACACCAACCGCTGCATAGGTCTGTTGACCCCGGGTAGACTGAATATGTTCGACGATCCGCTGAGGATCATCGGTCTTGCCGCTGTGATAACTGGTGGGTAAGCGATTCGGCTCGCCGCTGCAACCGCGAAAGTGCATCAGGCAGACCCGAAAACCCTGCTTGTTCAGCTGCCGCATGATGCCCCCTGCATAATGCGACTCCAGGCTGCCTTCCAGGCCATGCATGAACAGGACGATGCGCCCATCAGCAGGCCCCGACCAGGCCAGATCGATAAAATCACCATCCTCCAGCTCCACTCTCTCCCAGCTGATCTGCGGCAGAACGCGGCGGCGCATCAGGCTGGGCCAGATGGTCTGGGCATGAGCGCCGGGCAGCCACCAGGCGGCGCGAAATTCACTTTGTATAATCGGCATAACTTGACTTGATAACCCATAAACCGAATTGGAGTGTAACCTGAAAGCTCATTTGCATCAGCGCAAGTTCAGCCCAATCGCTTTCCGCACCACAATCAAACAATCACCCACTCATGATAACGCCAGCCTGGTATCTGGAGCAGTGCTGGCAGACCGTCTGCAACAGGGATGTGTTCACGGCGTGTCTGTCAGGACTGACCAGATATCAGGCCACTGACCTGATGTACCCATCGTTACTCTACTAACCGGCAGAGGGACCTGGTCTAAGCCCTGGCTAGAAAGATCGCCCGCCTCGGTGCAGGATAACCTTCCACCGTGCGGCTTTGATCGACCGGATCCAGATAGTCTGGCAGGGACTCGAAACGCATCCAGTCGGTGGCGTGTTGTTCCTCGATCGTGGTCAGCGCAGCGTGAATCAGCCGGATGTCAGAAAAACCGGCGCGGCGTAACCAGCTTTGCAGGGTTTGCGTGGTGGGAATAAACCAGACATTGCGCATCTTCGCGTAACGTCCCTCTGGCACCAGCACCTCACCATCACCACCCTCTATCACCAGGGTTTCCAGCACCAGTTCACCGCCTCTGCGCAAGGCGCCCTTGAGCTCGGAGAGATGCGCAAAGGGGGAGCGGCGATGATAGAAGACGCCCATGGAAAAGACCGTGTCGAACCCCTGCAGATTAGCTGGCAGGTCTTCTATACCCAATGGCAGGACCTGCAGCGAATGCTGCTCGCCCAGAAAATGCCGGATCGCCTCGAACTGCATGACGAAGAGCTGCGTGGGATCGATGCCGATGACCTGCCGCGCCCCCTCCCCGACCATGCGCCAGCCGTGGTAGCCGTTACCGCAACCGACATCCAGCACCAATCTGTCTGCCATTGGCTGGATATGCGGTTGAATCCGATCCCATTTCCAGTCGGAGCGCCATTCGGTTTCGATCGACAGGCCACAGATCTCATACGGCCCCTTGCGCCAGGGATGCAGCTGCATAAGAGCTTCTGCCAGACTTTGCCGCGCAGCATCGTCACAGTGACTCGCCTTGCCTGCAGTGACCTTGGAAGCATTCAGCTCTACCTGCTTGATCGGCAGATCAGGAAGTCCACTGATCGCATCCCGCCACCTTGCCAGGTCGCCATGGGGACGCTCCCGCCAGACCCTTTCAACCTGCTCAGGCAGTTGCTCCAGCCAACGCCCCAGCGGGGAGTCCAGCAAAAGAATGATCCACTCCCAGTTTTGTTTCATTTGATCGCCAACAGTGAGACGAAATTAAAACATTGAAACCAGACCTCAATGGTCTTGAAACCTACCTGCCGGAGACGCTGTTTGTGGGCGTGCAGCGTTTCAGGCAGTAATACATTGTCCAACGCAGTTCGTTTCTGGCTGATCTCGAGGTCCGAGTAGCCCTGGGCCTTTTTGAAGGCATGGTGCATATCCACGAAGAGGGTTTCCGCTTCCTGAGTGGGCAGACTGATTTTCTCCGAGAGCACCAGGATACCCTGCTCAAGCATGCCGTCGTAGATCGACTGCAGCAGCGGCTGTCGCTGCGCCAACGGCACGAACTGCAGGGTGAAGTTGAGCACCACCATCGAGGCATCCCGGATCCGGACATCCTGCACATCTCCACACACCAGATCGATCGGAGCTCCAGCCTCCGACTCATCGATATAACGCTGCGCCCTCTGCAGCATGGCGGGAGAACTGTCCACCGCAATGATCCGACAGGCGCGGTTGCCGACACCCTGGCGAATAGCCAGGGCGGACGCAGCCAGCGAACACCCCAGGTCATAACAGCGGCTGTGGGCGGTGACCCGCTGCCCGGCCAGGGCGCCGATCATGTTGATGATGGTGGCGTAGCCCGGCACGGAGCGCTGGATCATATCGGGAAAAACCACCGCCACCCGTTCATCGAACACAAAATCCGCAATCCCGGACTGGATTTCGGCGTAGAGTCTGTCTTGTTCTGAGTTTCCAGCCATGGTGTATGAGTCAGCGAAAAACGCTATTTTACGCGGAATGCCGCTAATGAATAGAATAGGGCTGCAGATCAGACTGGAGCCGGATGCATGGGATTTTTAGATTTTCTTCTGACCAGACGCCAGAAACAGAATAAAGTAGCCACCCGGATTGGCCTGGAGGCAGGTCTGTTTGTGATGTGTCCGGTCTGTCATGGAGTGACCGAATCCAGAAATCCGCGGGCCTTTATGGAGAAAACAGAGGCTCTGGTGAAGCAGATGGTCGACACAAGACATCCCGATACTGCGCTTTTCGATCAGCAGGAAAACGAAATCCACAAAACGATTCAACGGGTCGCCAAAGACCTGCCCTATCACTGCACCTGCGAAAGCATCTGAATCGACCGTTCAATCACTTTCGAGCGCGCTTGCCGCTCGATGACCCGCTTCAACATCCACCCTTGAGAGCAGCAGCGCCCCGATCACGAACAACACACTCACCGACAGAATGGCGATACGGGAATCACCGCTGAGGACACCAACCCACCCCATCAGCATGGGACCCAGCACCACGGCGAATTTACCCAGCATATTGTAAAAGCCAAAGAACTCCCCTGCCTGGTCACGGGGAATCAAGCGGGCATAGAGTGAGCGGGACAGGGCCTGAATGCCGCCCTGCACCATTCCGATGGCCACTGCCAACAGATAGAATTCCCAGATAGCCTGCATGCGATAGGCCCACAGCAGAATCAGAAAATAGATAAAGATCGCCAGCATGATGCCCTGTTTGGGTCCGCGCCTGGCGCCAATTCTTCCAAATATCAGCGCCGCAGGAAATCCAACGAACTGGGTGATCAACAGGGCGACCATCAGATTGTTGGCATCGAAACCGATCGACAGGCCATAGTCCACCGCCATGCGTACAATGGTATCCACGCCGTCGATATAGCACCAATACGCTAGCAGGAAGAGAAAGGTAATGCGCAACTGGCGGATTTTCCGGAACGTCAAACGCAGCTGTCTGAACCCGCCGCTTATCCAGCCTTCGCCCGACTGGCTGACGGACGATTCCCTGACGAAGAGCAGGAGCGGGATCGAGAACAACGCCCACCAGGCGGCAACCAGGATGAAAGAGAGACGCACCGCCTCTGATGCGTCCTTCAGTCCAAAATATCCGGGGTAGAGCGTCATCAACACCGCAAAGGCAAACAACAGCCCACCCCCGAGATAACCCAGGGCAAAGCCAAGCGAGGAAACCTTGTCATAGCGTGACTTATCGGTCACATCGATAAGCAGGGCATCGTAAAAGATATTACTGCCGGAGAACCCTGTCAGCGCCAGACCATAGAGCACCAGCGCCGCCACCCAGCTACCCATAGCCACCAGGTAGAGGGCGCCGGTCATGACTATCCCCATGCTGGCGAAAAACAGTAGAAAACCTTTCTTGCTGCCGGCCTGATCAGCAATCGCCCCCAGCACCGGAGCCAGACAGACGATCACCATACTGGCCACGGAGTTGGCAAGAGCCAGTCGCAAAGTGCTTTCAGTGGCCGCTACGCCGGTGCTCCAGAACTGCTTGAAAAAAACCGGGAAGAATCCGGCCATTACCGTCGTGGCAAAGGCGGAATTGGCCCAGTCATAGAAGGCCCAGGCCAGGACACCTCGCTTTTGCCGGGCTCGCTGCATACGTTTTTTAGGAGCTAAAGCAGTGCCGGCTGCATCACTAGACGCTTCGCAAGCCGGGCCGACAGATTGCCTTGCCTGAACCGGCAGTATCTCCTGCTTTAAGCATTCGCGTCATTGCTGATATTTGCCAGCATCGCCATCCGCACCAGATCCGCCAGTGAAGTGGCCTGCATCTTTTCCATGACCCGGGCGCGGTGCGCCTCGACCGTTTTGGCGCTGACCCCAAGGGCGGAAGCGATCTCTTTATTTGCCTTGCCGCCGGTGACCATCGCCATGACCTCATGTTCACGGGGCGTAAGACGGGCCAGGCGGGTTGCGATCTCAGCCTTTTGCGACTGTTTGTCGCGTTGCTGTTCATCCAGCAACAGGGCGTGGCGGATGCTCTCCAGCAGCAACTCATCATTGAAGGGCTTCTCAATGAAATCCACCGCGCCTGCTTTCATGGCACGGATCGCCATTGGAACGTCACCGTGGCCGGTGATAATGATCACCGGAATGGTAATCCGTTGCTCTGACAGATATTCCTGAAGCTCCAGACCACTCATCCCGGGCATGCGGACATCGAGCAACAGACAGCCTGAGCGTCCCGGATAGTAGTTTTCAATGAACGCATTGGCTGACTCGAAGGTTTTCACCTCCATGGCAACCGACTCGATCAGCCATTTGAGTGAACTGCGTATTGCCTGGTCATCATCGACCACGAAGACTGTTGGTTTGTTATTCATAGATTTTAAAATCCTGGCAGTACCAGATTGGGATCAGATGGGAGCACCACTCTGAATTCAGCGCCCTTGCCTAGTTCGGAAGTCGCAGAGATCTTTCCGTTATGCGACTCAACAATCTTGCGGCTGATGGGCAGGCCCATCCCCATCCCACTCTCTTTGGTGGAGAAAAAAGCATCAAACAGATGCTCAATATTTTCTGCTTGAATACCTGGTCCCGTGTCCTTGACCAATACTTCAACCTGATCATCCCCAATTCTCCGGGTGATCAGTTCCAATTTACGGCGATCAACATCCACCTGTTTCATGGCATCGATCGCATTGCGGACCAGATTCAACAAAACCTGTTCAATCTGCACCAGATCCAATTCAGCCGCCAAGGGGCCCGGTGATAACTGCAAGCTCACATCCACCTGATGCTTTTCCGCGACATATTCGACAAAAGAGGCCACTTCCAGGACCAGGTGGTTCAGATTGACCACCGAGTGCTGCTGCGGTCGTTTGCCAACCAGGGCCCGCAAGCGTTTGATTATCTCCCCCGCGCGTTCAGCCTGCACCGTGATCTGCGCCATCGCATCAACCAGCTCGGCTTCGCCGCCCATCCCGGTCTGCAGCCTGCGCACACAACCACTGGCGAAATTCACGATTGCGGATAGCGGCTGATTCAACTCATGCGCAAGACCGGTAGCCATTTCACCCATGGTGCTGAGACGGCAGACATGCACCAACTCTGACTGGTGCTGTCTGCTCTGCTGTTCTGCAGTACGCACCTGGGTGATATCCCGCCCGTACAGATTGACATACTGAAGGTCCAGAACAGGTACCATCAAGAGCGAAAATATCTGTTCTTCCAGATTGATATCATATTCCTGGTTTAACCCGTCCTTCATGGCATCGAAGATCAGGTTCCGCCAGTAGAGCGGCAGTGTCTGTCCGCGTTCACATCCCCAATATTCCAGCAGCGGCTCACTTGCGGTATTGGCGTAGATAATCACGCCCCGGTTATTCACCCTTAACACCGGACTGGGATTCTCACTGGTAAATTTGGCCAGGCTCTGAATCCGCTTTTCCGCCTCCTCCCTTTCACTGACATCCCTGAGATAGATGGTGAACACCGTCCTCTCTTTCAGCTGTATCGGCATTACGGAGCATTCAATCGGCCTTTCACTGCCGTAGGCATCGACACTCAACATCTTTTGCGCCCTGCATAATTTCGGCAGTGTCTCTTTCTGGCGGCAACGCACCAGCATCTCCCGAATCCGAAGATGATCTCTGGGATGAATGACCAGCAGGTCGAGAGGATTTCCCAACAATTGCTCCCTGGAATACCCGAAAGACTCCTCCGCTGTGATGTTTGCCTCGATGATCAGACCTGTATTATCGACCGTTATGATCGGGTCCAAAGAATTTTCCAGCAATGCGCCCTTCAGTGCTTCAGACTCTCGGATACGATATTCCTGAGCAACCTTGGTTTCATCCTTGACATAGCTCACCTGTTGAAAAAGCTCCTGAAGACGATATTCAAGCAGCAGCAACTGGTTGCCTCGTCCAGGAGTTTTCTGCTCGATACCCAAAGCATTGTGACCGAAACTGGATATCCTGTTCAAAATATGGCTGAGGCGGGATGAGATGAGAAAAAATATGATGGTAAACGCTGCCACATAGACAAACGCCTCAAAAAAACGCTTTTGCCTGATGGAGCTTAGAATGTGTTGCAGCTTTTCTGTCAGGCGCGAACGCGAGATAAATGTATAAAACTGTACATTCTTGTCCGGCGCCAGATAGAGGGCAAGTGCCTGGGATGTAATGAGATACTCTTCTTGCCAGTCTTCGAGATGGCTGGCTGGTCCCACCAGGTTTTTTTCGCTGCTGGCCAGCACCCTTTGCTGATCGCCTTCAAACAGGCCGATCACAACCCCCTCCAGTCCGGCATACTGCTGCGATGCCGTCAAAAACTCATCATTGACCGGCATCACCAGCATCAGTATCGCGCGCTTCTCCTGGGCGCCGGAGGCTATCTCTGCCCAGGTGATGAAATAGGGCACCTCCCAGAGCGTCGTGGTGACGCCTTTAAGCTCCTTGTCGAAGAGCTCCAAGGCCAGGTCGATGGGAAATGCATGGTCCTGTTGATGGTAGATCTCCCTGGGATTGCCATCCAGATCCAATAACAGCACGTGGCTGGGTTCCACCGAACCGCTCAATGGCAACCCCTGCTTCATCCATGGGCTCGGCTGGTTGAAGAAGACAAAGGTCTTTTCCCTGCTCTGCTCCCAATCTGTTGAATAGACATGTCTAACCAAACGCCAGTTCTGCGCAAGATTTTCGGTTGCCTTGTCTAAATCCGTCAGAAAATATTCAAACCGGCGCCGCGTATCGGCTGCGCGAATCTCCAGGCGACTTTCAAGATCCTCCTGAAAGAAGCTTCCCAGCTCGTGAGTCTGAAAAGGATCGATAATCAACCAGACGATGATGCCACAAAACAGCCCGACGAAGACAGATATCCAGGGTAATGGAATACGCTCTATCCAGCTTCGGTACCTGCTACTGTCAGGAGAAAACATCAGTAATTCTAATAGTTTCTAATTTTATCTGAGTGGAACCCCATAGGGATTTCCTTTTTTACCCTTCTTGGAGAGATAAATCCAGACAGGCATTGAGTAAACCACCAAAAGATCACACTGGAATAAAAAAAAGAGGCACCAAAGGTGCCTCATAGGGGTTTCGAAGATTACCTCGATAAACTGTATTGTTGTTCTCAAAACAGCAGTTTGAATATGAGCCCACACGCCGACTGTAGACTGGGGTATCTACAACCTGTCTCGCGATCAAACCGCAGTTCACATTACAACGTCGATATTGAAATCAGTCTCACTGTCTACCATCCTCACTCAGTGTTCAATCAACCTTGCAATGCGCTTCCCTCCATCCTCCCCGGCTTATTGTTTCAACCTATTTATTCAGGGTGAGAAAAGTATCCAATATAATGCTTTATGCTGATACCCGGATGATTGCCCCATTTACTAAGGGATTATCCCCGCCTGTAAAGTACCTCTGTGTATAATTAATACCCCATGAATAATCAGAATCCCTCCTCTTCTCACCCCCCCGCCACTGTAGGTTTTTTCCGGCGGCTGGGCGCCATGCTATACGACGGATTGCTGTTGTTTGCCCTGATGGCGGTTGCGACCACCCTGATCACCCTGCCATTTGGAATGCCTGGCGGAGCAGGTCGAATTGTATATCAGGTTTTCTTGTTCGAAATTATTCCACTGATCTTCTTTAGCGGATTTTGGGTCCACGGAGGACAGACATTGGGTATGCGCGCCTGGAAGCTCAAACTGATCAGAGCAGACAGCAACCCGGTATGCTGGAGTGATGCGTTTAAAAGGTATCTGGCCGTGCATCTTTCCTGGCTCGCGCTGGGTCTGGGCTTTCTGATGATTTTCGTTGATCCGGGAAACCTGGCTTGGCACGACCGGCTCTCAAACACACGTCTGATTATGCTAAAAAAAGACACCTAGGCTGGCAGTTCACTTCCCCGTCTCCGGATCGCAACCCAGTGCGTCAAAAAGCGCTGCAGCCTTGTCGAGCGTCTCCTGATATTCGGCTTCTGCGCTGGAGTCAGCCACGATACCGCCGCCTGTCCAAAAACTGATCTTTTCAGCCGAGTTGACGAGTGTCCGGATGGCGATATTACAATCCATGTCGCCATCGAAGCCGATGTAACCGATCGAACCGCAATAAACCCCGCGCCTGGCGCGTTCGAGTTCTTCAATGATCTGCATGGCTCGCAGCTTTGGAGCACCGGTAATCGACCCGCCCGGAAAACAGGCGCGCAGCAGACTGATCGCATCCTCGCCTGCAGCCAACTCACCCACCACCGTACTCACCATGTGGTGCACCCGGGCAAAGCTCTGAATCTGAAACAGAGCTGACACTCCGACACTGCCGGTGTTACAGACTTTACCAAGATCATTACGCATCAGATCCACAATCATCAGATTCTCTGCACGGTCCTTTTCACTTGCCGCCAGTTGACTGAGGGCTCTGCGGTCTTGTACTGGATCGCTATGGCGCGGCGCGGTTCCTTTGATAGGGCAGGTTTGCACTTTCCCTTGTCTGACACTCAGGAATCGCTCCGGAGAAGAGCTCAGGACACTTCCAAACGGCAGTTCCAGATAGGCGCTGAATGGCGCCGGGTTTACCTTGCGCAATCGCTGGTAAGCTGACCAGGGATCACCCTCCACCGCTGCCTGAAAACACTGGGCAAAGTTGACCTGATAACAGTCTCCTTCTCGAATATAGCGCTGTATCCTGCTGAAACACTCCAGATAATCGGATTTACTCAGATTCGACTGGATTGCTGCAAGCAGGCGCAAAGGCGGAGCCGCAGATCGTCCGGGATGACTGAACAAGTCGATCAAGCTCTCCCAGCTGCGCGCTGTTTGTGGATCTCTGCCCTCACCGCAAAGCCAGGTGTTTTGCTCCTGATGATCAACGATCAGCGCCCAGTCATACAGACCAACCGCCATTTCAGGCATGCCATCTGCTGGTTCCAACAATGCCGGCAACTGTTCAATGCGTCGCGCCAGATCGTAGGAGAAATAACCAATCGCCCCACCGGTAAAAGGCAGATCAGTCTGTGAGGGCGCTGCCGCGACGGCAAGCTGGCTGCGCAGCAGGCCGAACGGATCTTCAGCCGATCTTGCAACGGCGCCGGCAGCCTGCAGCTCCGTAATCTCGCCCCTGGTGATCAATGTCCGGTAAGGCGCGGCCGTGATGATGTCAAATCGACCCTGCTCGATCATCGGCCTGGCGCTGTCGATAAACACCGGCCAGGGAAGATGACGAACGGATTCGAACAGCACGGCGCTGTCGCCGCGATAGGGTAGACGCTGCTTGCGGGGGAAATTCACCTGGTAGGGGAAGGGAGCATGCCGCGCCCCCCCATTGAATGAGGGGGAGCGCGATGATTGAGCGTCTCTGAATCAGCTATCGTAAGGGTGACGACGGATGATGGTCTCTTTCCGGTCAGGGCCGGTGGAGATGATATCGATCGGGGTCTCGCAAAGCTCCTGGATCTTGTCCAGATATTCCTGAGCCGCCTGAGGAAGCTGCGAGTACTCCGTCGCCCCCACGGTGGACTCCTGCCAACCCGGCATCTCGATATACACCGGCTCACACTCTTCAAACAGATCCGCGCCTACCGGTGGCGTCTCTATCTGCTCGCCACGGAGCTTGTAAGCAACACAGATCTTAAGCGTCTGCATACCGTCCAGCACATCCAGCTTGGTGATGCAGATACCGGTGACACTGTTGATATCCAGTGAGCGTTTCAGTGACACGACGTCCAGCCAGCCACAACGGCGTTTGCGCCCGGTGGTGGCGCCGAACTCATGGCCCTTGGTGCCCAGGTGATCGCCGTCATCATCGAACAGCTCTGTCGGGAAGGGTCCCGCCCCGACCCGGGTGGTATAGGCTTTGACTATGCCCACAACAAAATCGATGTAGCGTGGACCCACACCAGTGCCGGAAGCAGCCCCACCCGCGGTGGTGTTGGATGAAGTCACATAGGGGTAGGTGCCATGATCTATATCCAACAGGGCGCCCTGGGCGCCTTCGAACATCACATTCTTACCCGCCTTACGCAGCTGATGCAGGGTCCCGGTGACGTCCTCTATCATGGGCTTGAGGCGCTCGGCCTGGCTCAGCAGCTTATCCAGTACCTGCTGATAATCGACCTCTTCCACCTGGAACAGATGTTTGAGTGAGAAATTATGATAATCCATCACTTCACGCAGGCGGTTGCTGATATGTGCGACATCGAAAATCTCCCCCAGCCGGATGCCACGCCGTGAAACCTTATCTTCGTAGGCCGGTCCGATTCCGCGTCCGGTGGTGCCGATAGCCTTCTTTCCACGCGCCTTTTCCCGCGCCGCATCCAGTGCGATATGGTAAGGCAGGATAAGGGGACAGGACTCGGAGATCCCCATGCGACTGGCTGCCGGGATACCACCCTGTTCCAGCATGTCGATCTCTTCCAGCAGGGCATCCGGGGAGAGCACCACACCGTTGCCGATCAGACAACGCACGTTATCACGCAGGATACCGGACGGAATCAGGTGCAGAACCGTTTGCTTGCCATCGATTACCAGGGTGTGGCCCGCATTGTGTCCCCCCTGAAACCTGACAACGGCTGAGGCCTTGTCAGTGAGCAGATCAACGACCTTGCCTTTGCCTTCATCTCCCCACTGAGTACCGATTATTACGACATTTTTTCCCATGGTATATCTCAAAATAACTAATGGTTTCAGGCCAAGGCCTGCTGTGTAAGAGACGGGAAGCTACGACTGTTGCCAGTGAACTTCCCGGTGAATTAAACTGGCGTCAACTCCCATTCACTTCCATTGAAGGACAACTGCTCGGTACATCCCATCTCCCTGGCGCCACCCTGTTGCCCAGGCAGCCCGGAGACTACGCAACGCCCCGCCCTGCGCAGCGCCTCGATCCGGTTGTGCAGCGCCTCATCGTTCCCCCAAGGGGCAAAGACAGTGCTTTCAGGCGGCTCGGCTTGGGGCTTGGCCAGCAGCATCAAGGTCTTCAGATCAGTACTGAACCCGGTTGCGGGACGCGCGCGACCGAAAACTCTGCCGATATCGTCATAGCGCCCGCCACGGGCGATCTCTTTGCCGCTGCTGGGAACAAAGGCGGCGAATACCACACCGGTATGAAAATGGTAACCCCTGAGTTCCGCCAGATCGAAGTGGACCGGCACTTCCGGCAGCCAGATCGAGATCTGCTCCGCCATCTGCTGCAGGTAGCGCAAGGCCTCCTGCACCGGCTGTGCAGCCCCGCGCAAGACCTTATCCGCCTTAACAAGGGCGTTTTCACCGTTCAGTTCACCCAATTTATGCAGCATCGCGGCATGTTCAGGCTCGATCCGGTATGACTCCAGGAGTTCAGCAACCTCCGGCATTGCCTTGCGTTGCAGCGCTTCGAACAGGGTCATCTCCTGCTCGCTGTCGAGACCCGCCTGGGCCGCCAGTCCTTTGAATATGCCGACATGGCCCAGATCGAGATAGACGTCCTTGACGCCGGTCTCCTGCAGGGTCCGCATCATCAGACGCAGAATCTCGATGTCGCTCTCCACGCCGGCATGACCATACAGCTCCGCGCCAATCTGCAGCGGACTGCGCGTACCCGCAAATCCATCCGAGCGGGTATGCAGAACCGTTCCCAGATAACACAGGCGAACCGGCGACTCGGTGCCCATGTGGTGTGCGTCGATGCGGGCAGCCTGCGGTGTAATATCCGCTCTGATCCCCATCATGCGTCCGGTTACCTGATCGGTCAGCTTGAAGGTCTGAAGATCCAGATCACTGCCCGTGCCGGTAAGCAGGGAGTCGAGAAACTCGACAAAAGGAGGAATCACGAACTCATAGCCCCAGCTACGATAAAGGTCGAGCAGTTCGCGGCGTTTCAGATCGATCAACCCCGCCTGGGGGGGCAGCACCTCATCGATGCCGTCGGGCAATATCCAGCTTTCGTTTTCCATCGATCCCATCAATTCACAAGATAGAGTAGACCCACGCCAAACAGCATGCTGACCAGTCCGCTGATGCGCAGCGCGCGATTATTCTGCTGGGCGATCGAGAGCATCATCCTGCGCATGCCTTGTGGATTCAGGAATGGAAATATACCTTCCAGCACCAGCAATAAGGCCAACGCCACCCATAGATCATGCCACATCTTCACGCCCCATAAAAAAACCGGGATCATCCCGGTCTAGCAAGACAGCCGCGGACGCCCTGTCAGAAAACCTCTCGACAGAGCATCCGGTTTTCAGCCGCCGTGTATTCTCCCAAAGCCTGGAGTCGTTGTCTATTTTCCCCGCTGATTCTTCAGATAGCGGAAGAAATCCGAATCGGGCTGCAGAACCATCACGTCGGAGCGGTCGTTAAAACTGGTCTTATAGGCATTCAGACTTCGATAGAAGGCGTAGAATTCCGCATCCTGGTTATAGGCATTGGCATAGGTCTCCGCCGCCTTGCCATCACCCGTACCACGCAGCTGCTCTGCCTCCTTATAGGCATCCGCGACGATCACCACCCGTTGCCGATCTGCTTCAGCACGAATTCTCTCCGAGGCCTCACCACCTTTTGCACGCAGGTCCCGCGCCACCCGCTCACGCTCAGCGCGCATCCGCTCATACACGGATTCACTGACCTCAGGCGGCAGATCGATCTGCTTGACCCTGACATCGAGGATCTCCACCCCCAGTTCAGAGGCCTGGGCATCCGAATCCTTGGTCAGCAGGGCCATGATCTCGCCGCGCTCACCGGACACCACCTCTTTGATGGTGCGTTTACCAAACTCGTTACGCAGGCTGGTGTTGATCCGCTCCGCCAGCAGGCGTGCGGTCTTGGTGTCGCTGCCGCCGGTAGAACGGTAAAACTGCGCCACATTGGAGATGCGCCACTTGGCGAAAGAGTCCACGATAACGTCTTTCTTCTCGATCGTCAGAAAGCGTTCGGGGCGCGAATCCAGGGTCTGGATGCGGGCATCGAAGGTCTTCACATCATTGATGATCGGCACCATCCAGTGCAGACCCGGCTCGTATTCACTGTGTACGATCTCGCCCAACCGCAATTTCAGGGCGACCTCCCACTGGTTGACAACAAACGCAGATGCATACACGGCAACCGCAATAACCGCAAACAGCGGGATCAACAGTTTAATATTTTTCATTAGCGTACACTCCTGCCACGACTGGGCTCCCGCTGATCAGGCCGCACCGGAGACGGGTTGCCGGTTTCCGGAGAGGTTGGACTGAATACCAGCGGCCTGGCCGCTGCCGCTCTGCTGGATCATCTTGTCCAGCGGCAGATACATCAGGCTGTTGCCACCAGCGGTATCCAGCATCACTTTGCTGGACTGGCTCAACATCGTCTCCACCGCATCCAGATAAAGACGTTCACGGGTGACCTCGGGGGCGAGATGATACTCTTTGAGAACCGCCAGAAAACGACTGCTGTCACCTTCCGCCTCGGCAATTACTCGATCCCGGTAGGCCTTGGCATCCGCCACCTGACGGGCTGCCTGGCCGCGGGCCTGGGGTACCACCTCATTGGCGTAGGCTTCGGCCTTGTTCTCCAACCGTTCCTTATCCTCGCGGGCCTTGATGGCGTCATCAAAGGCGCTCTTGACCTGCTCCGGCGGCTTCGCCGGCTGGGTATTCACACTGGTAATCTCCAGCCCGGTCTTGTAATCCTCGATCAGACCCTGGGCGGTGGACATGATGAGATCTGCAACAGCACTACGCCCTTCGGTCATGATAAAGTCCAGATCGCTCTTACCGATGACCTGACGCACCGAGGTCTCGATCGTGTCACGCATGGTCTTTTCCGGATTCTGGTCCTGGAACAGATAGTCCGCAGCATCCTGAATCCTGGATTGCACCGTCAGTTCCACATCCACGATATTCTCGTCCCGGGTCAGCATGGTCGCCTTGTGGCGAAACGAGGAGATCTGATCGACGTTCACCTTCAGCACCTCTTCCACCGGGTAGGGGATATGCCAATGAGGTCCTGGATCAGTAGTCTCAGAGTAGGCCCCGAAACGCAGGATCACACCCCGTTCGGCCGGTTCTATGATATAGATGCCGGACGCCAGCCAGACCAGGACAACGACAGCAATAATCAACCCGACACTCCTGGAGCTTGGGCCATGACTGCCGCTCGACTCACCCTTGGACGACTTGCCGCCACCGAAGATGCCGCCAAACTTTTCCTGAAGCTTCTTTACCACTTCATCCAGATCGGGCGGACCCTGGTCGCCACCTTTGCCGCTCCAGGGATCTTTATTACCGCCACCCGGTTCATTCCAGGCCATCGAACACTCCAAAATTATCAGCTGAAAAACGGTGCGCACCCGCATTCAGGCAGGCGCACGAATTTACATCATGTGGATGGTAAAACATTATTCGAGTCATAACGGTGAAGGATTCTAACAGTCTGCAGGACTGAGGGGAATGAATGAAGTCCAGAGATCGCTGTAACCCCCTCAGACAAAACACTCCTCCAGTTCAGGCTCTTCCTTCAGCAGACGTCTGAACTCCCGTTCCGGCATGTCGATCTCCATCTCCCAGCCACCATCATCGGTTCCCAGATCCTCCAGCACTTCACCTCTGCTGTGCAGCAGGGCATGCCAGCGGCCGTTTGCCGCACTCAGGCGCAGCCGCTGGCGCACATGCGCACGTCTGAAAAACTCTTCCAGGGCCAGGTGCAGTAAGTCGATGCCAGCACCACTGCGCGCTGAGAGCCAGACTCTTACCGGCTGACCCGCTTCATTGCGGTCGATGCGGGGCTCCATATCATCCAGCAGGTCGATTTTGTTATAGATCTCGAGTTGATGGACCTCATCGGCGCCAATCTGTTGCAAAACATCGTTCACTTCAGTGATGCACATGGCGCGCTGATGGCTGGCGGCATCCACCACATGCAGCAGCAGTGAAGCCTGGACGGTCTCCTGCAGCGTGGATTTGAAAGCGGCAACCAGATCATGGGGAAGATTACTGATGAAACCCACCGTATCGGCAATCACCACGGCGCCCTCGCCCTTCAACTCCAGGCGTCGCAGCGTAGGATCCAGGGTGGCGAAGAGTTGGTCGGCGGCATACACACCCGAGCCGACCAGGGTATTGAACAGCGTAGACTTGCCGGCGTTGGTATAACCAACCAGAGAAACTGTAGGGATGTCTGCCCGTTCGCGACCGCGCCGCCCCTGCTCGCGCTGCGACTCGACCCGCTCCAGCCTTTTTTTGATCTGATCGATACGCTGATTCAAGAGGCGCCGATCTGTCTCCAACTGGGTCTCACCCGGCCCTCTCAAACCGATACCGCCTTTCTGCCGCTCCAGATGGGTCCAGCCACGCACCAGTCGGGTAGAGAGGTGGCGCAACTGAGCCAGCTCCACCTGCAGCTTACCCTCGAATGACCGGGCGCGTTGCGCAAAGATATCCAGAATCAGGCCGGTGCGGTCCACAACCCTGCATTCGAATTCGCGTTCCAGATTACGTTCCTGACTGGGTGACAGCGCATGGTTGAAGATAACCAGCTCGGCCTTTTCACCCGACACGAGATGTTTAATCTCCTCCGCCTTGCCACGCCCCACGAACAGCCTGGGATCCGGATTCTGGCGGCTGCCGCCGACAAGTTCTACCGGAACGGCGCCAGCCGACACCGCCAGGTCAGTGAACTCTTCCAATTCATCCGGATCAGCACCGTTGCCAAGATCGATATGCACCAGCACGGCGCGCTCGCCCGATTTAGGACGTTCAAACATAGTAAAACAGTTTCAAGGGAGTGGTTTCAGACCTGGTTTTGAGTGTTGGGCGAACAGACACTGTTCGCCCAACCTGGTATGTAAAAATATGACTTTAGAAATTTCCAGGGGATACTGGCTCTTCCGCCTGACCGTTAGCGTGCTGAATACGTACATTCCTGGCAGGAACAATAGTGGAAATGGCATGTTTATATACCATCTGACTGACACTGTTTTTCAGCAGCACCACAAACTGATCGAATGATTCAACCTGTCCCTGCAGCTTGATCCCATTCACCAGGAAGATTGAAACCGGCACACGTTCTTTCCTCAGCGCATTTAAAAAAGGGTCTTGTAGACTTTGCCCCTTAGACATTTGTCGTTCTCCTTGTTCTCGTTATCTTTATCTGATATTCAATGAAAAGCTCACGAAACTGCAGCTTAATTCCCTCCTCACCCGTTTCGCACCCTGAGTTTAGCACAATGTACTGATTTTCTTAGCTTTAGAAAAGCTTAACCACTATTTTACACCAACTGTAAGTTGCGGCATGTACTGCCTGAGTACCTGCCACACCTGGTGGAGTAGCTCACCCCTCTCTTCATCCAGCCAAAAACAGTCATGATCGGCCTTTAACCAGGTATACTGTCGCTTCGCGAGCTGGCGGGTCGCAATTATCCCTTTATCGACCATTTCATCCCACGCAAGTTCACCAAGCAGGTACCTGAGCATCTGACGATAGCCTACTGATCGCATGGATGGCAAGTCAGGAGTTAAATTCCCTTTCTGCAGCAGCGTCCTCACCTCCGCTTCAAATCCCTGTTCGAGCATGTTGTGGAATCGCTGTTCAATGCGATGATGAAGAATCGCCCTGTCCTTGGGCGCCAGCACCAGTTTCAACAAACGGTAGGGCAATGCCTCACCGCGATTCAATGCCTGCATCTCGGTCATCGGCCGGCCGGTGAGTTCGATCACCTCCAGGGCGCGCAAAGTCCGCTGCGGATCGTTGCGATGAATTCTTTGCGCGGCCTTTGGGTCCAGCGCCTGCAGGCGCTGGTGCAGATGGGGCAGACCCAGATTCCGTAGTTCGGCCTCAAGTCTGGCGCGCAACCCGCGATCAGCTTTGGGAAGATCTGACAAACCCTGTTCCAGGACCCGGAAATAGAGCATCGTGCCGCCTACCAGCAGCGGCACCCGGCCAGCTGAGGTAATCTCCCGCATCGCCGCCAGCGCATCTGCCCGGAACTCCGCAGCTGAGTAGGCATCCTCCGGATCACGAATATCGATCAAGCGGTGCGGCGCCCGCGCCAGGATCTCAGGTCCGGGTTTGGCCGAGCCTATATCCATACCGCGATAGACCAGCGCCGAATCGACGCTGATGATCTCCAGCGGAAAACGCTCCACCAGCTTTACCGCCAAATCTGTTTTGCCTGAGGCCGTCGGCCCCATGAGAAACAGCGCGGGCGGCAGATCCTGGGTCTGGTTCATTACCTGCCCCGCAGAAAAAGCCTGTCCAGCTCTGCCATATTCAGCTGAATCCAGGTGGGACGGCCATGATTACACTGATCCGACCGCTCGGTACGCTCCATGTCCCGCAATAAGGCGTTCATCTCATCCAGGTTGAGCCGTCGGTTGGCCCGCACGGAGCCATGGCAGGCCATGGTAGCCAGTACCCGGTCCATCTCTTCACGAATACGCTGCGTATTGCCGAATTCGGTCAGATCCGAGAGCAGATCCCGCAACAGCCGTTCCGCATCTGCTCCGTGCAGCAGCGCCGGGATGCCCCTGACCGCCAGTGAAGCATGCCCAAGACGCGTAACCTCGATGCCAATCTCCGCCAGCAGCTCACGATTTGATTCCGCCAGTTCCGCCTCCCGGCTGTTGACCGCGACGGTAACCGGCACCAGCAGGGGCTGCCGGGTGATCCCCGCACCATGAAAGGTGTGTTTGAAATGTTCGTAGGTAATGCGTTCATGAGCCGCATGCATATCCACCAGCACCAGTCCCTGCTGATTCTGCGCGAGGATATAGACGCCATGCAGCTGGCCCAGGGCATAACCCAGAGGATGTTCCTCACCCGCCTCTTCTTGAACAGCTGCAGCAGGTTGTTGTGCCCTGAAACTTGCCGTATAGGCGGCGGGGCGATCCGCAACCCGCCAATCGAGCATCTGCTGAGCCTTGCCTGGCGGGTCCGGCTCCACACCCTGCAGAGACGGGCCTGCGCCCGGCTCCGGCTGTGTAACTGCTGAGGTGGCTGTGAGCGATTCATCCACCGCCTGGGGCCGGGTATCGGCCAGCACCCGGTGCAGGCCACGAAACAGAAAATCGTGTACTGAACGACTGTCCCGAAAACGCACCTCATGTTTGGTGGGATGGACATTCACATCAACCTTTCTCGGGTCGAGTTCCAGATACAGCACATAGGCGGGTTGCCGGCCATGAAACAGCACATCCTGAAAGGCCTGGCGCACCGCATGGGTGACCAGTTTGTCCCGCACCATGCGCTGATTGACATAGAAGAACTGCATATCGGCCTGGGCGCGGGAAAAGGCCGGACGGGCAATCCAGCCTGTCAACCGGTAGCCGGACAACTCATGCTGGATAAACAGCGCATTGTCGATGAACGCGCCGCCCAGTATTTCAGCAACCCGCCGCTGCTGATCGATCTGTTCCCGACAGGGGGCGAGCGTAAGAACCCGCCGCTGGTTATGCTGCAGGCTGAATCCCACATCGAATCTGGACAGCGCCAGACGGTTGACCAGCAATTCAATATGCTTGAACTCGGTTTTTTCGGTGCGCAGAAATTTACGCCTGGCGGGCGTATTGTAGAACAGGTCCCTGACCGTAACGGAGGAGCCAACCGGGTGAGCCGCAGGTCTTGGCGGCTCTATCCCTGCCCCGCCGTCGCTGCTGAGCTCAAACGCGGCATCCTGATCCGCCGTTCTGGAGATCAAACTCAGGCGTGACACCGAACTGATGCTGGGCAATGCCTCGCCTCTGAAACCCATGCTGTGGATCGATTCCAGATCTTCCAGACTGCTCACCTTGCTGGTCGCATGGCGCGAAAGTGCCAGCGCCAGCTCCTGCTTTGGAATCCCCTGCCCGTCATCTCTGACACGGATCAGTTTCACGCCACCCTGTTCGATCTCGACCTCGATCCGCCGCGCCCCTGCATCCAGGCTGTTTTCCAGCAACTCCTTGACCACCGATGCCGGGCGTTCGACCACTTCACCAGCAGCTATCTGGTTGACCAGTTGAGGGGGCAGGGTTTTGATCGGCATGCAGGACGAACTGAGAGTTGGTGGAATAACTGCCCGGCTATTCAGTAACCGAGAACCATGATCAGCTATTGTGCCACTCCATCAGTCAATCGGCCAGGGATACAACTGAGCGGGAATCAACCCTCGGGAATTCGCAGTACCTGCCCGATGTGGATCGTATCTCCCTTCAGGGAATTTGCGGTGCGCAGCCGGTTGAGATTGACCTGGTAGTGTCGCGCGATATCACTCAACGTATCGCCGCTGGATATCACGTGGCGCTTGGCCATCTGCTTCATCTGTCTGGCGGCCAGCCAGCTCCCCGGCGGCGGCTGGTACTCAAAATAACTGCTGATGCCATCCAGCAGGGCCTGAGCCACCTTTTTCTGATGTTCCGGGGATCTCAGGCGCCGCTCCTCATCGGGATTGGAGATGAAGGCCGTCTCCACCAGCATGGATGGGATATCGGGTGATTTCAACACCACGAAACCGGCCTGCTGCACCCTGCGTTTATGCGTCTTACCCAGTTTTTTCAGCTGCTTGAGCACCCTTTGCGCCGCAGCGGAACTGGCCTCCAAGGTGCCTATCTGGGAGAGATCCAGCAGCACAGAGGCGAGCATCTCGTCCTTATCCTCAAGCGACACGCCTCCCACCAGATCGGCACTGTTCTCTTTCTCCGCCAGCCAGCGGGCAGCCTCATTGGAAGCCCCGGAGCGTGACAGGGTATAGACCGACGCCCCTCTGACCCGCGAGTCGTGGAAGGCATCCGCATGAATCGAGACAAACAGGTCCGCGCGCTCCTGGCGAGCCTTGGAAATCCGCTTACGCAGGCCGAGATAATAGTCGCCATCACGGATTAACACGCCCTTCATGCCCTGTTTGCGGTTGATCATCTCCACCAGGTGGCGAGAGATCGCCAGCACTACATCTTTTTCATAGGTGCCGTGCTTGCCCTTTGCGCCCGGGTCTTCGCCTCCATGCCCCGCATCGATGGCGATGACCACATCCCGATGACCGGCCTCGCCAACAGACTTGACGGACCTGGATGCATGCTGGACTGCTGAGCCTTTCTTGTCATGCAGATCGATGACCAGGCGATGGCCATATTGACGATTGGGCTTGAGCAGGAAACTCTTGGGCTTGACCGCCCTGTTCAAATCAAGAACTACCCGGACGTCATCTTTGTTACGTACCGCCCTGCGAAGTTTTCGGATAAATTTATTATCCGCCTGCGGTTCAGGCAGATGCTTGGGGATCCGGGTGTTTTTCAGATCGAGCACCACCCGGTGCGGATTATCCAGGGTGAAGATTTTGTGGTCTATCGGAGAATTCGCATCAAACACCAGCCGCACATGATCCGGCGCGGACCAGATACGCAGGCTGCCGACCTCTGACTGCTTGGCCTGCAGGGGCAGACACCATATGAGCAGAAGAATCAATAATGTGACAATCTTCTTCATTTTTGTTACCGGTTCTTAACTTAGATCATCAGCTAAAAAATAGCATGCTTTAATATTTTTTCCAAATTAAACCGTTAGATAGGATCATTTCTTAATCTTTATCCTGAATCGAGTGGCAGAAAAGTAGTTAAATTCTCAGGGGATAAACCTTTCAGCCGCTGAATCACTCTGGTGCCGGCGCTGGTTTTTGCTTCAATCGAAACCTTTCTCGCCCTGCCTGAATGCTGAATTTCGATCACCAGATCCGCTTCCGGCAGAAATCCCTCGCCCCGCTCCGGCCACTCCACCAGCAACACAGCCTGCCCATCCAGCAGGTCCTGCACACCCAGATATTCCAGCTCATCCGCATCGGCAAGACGATAGAGATCAAAATGGTAACAGTTGAAATCCTGCAATTCATAGGGTTCGAGCAGAGTATAGGTCGGACTTTTGACGTTTCCCTGATAACCCAGCCCGTGCAGAAACCCCCTTGCCAGGGTGGTCTTGCCCGCGCCAAGGTCTCCCTGCAGAAAGATGATGCAAGGCACCGGGCAGACGCTGGCCAGCAAACCTCCCAGCGCCTCCTGCAAGGCTTCGCCATTTAATTCAAGGTTCAACAACTGACTGACTCCCATTCAGCAGACCACGCAATTCGACCAGACTGTCACCCGCCAACATGCCGATCTCACCTTGCCGCGCCGCGCGGTCTCCCGCCGCCGCATGCAGAGCAACCCCCAGTTGAGCCGCCTCCAGCAGTTCATATCCCTGGGCAATCAGCGCGGCGATGATGCCCGTCAGCAGATCGCCGCTGCCGCCTGAGGCCATGCCCGGATTCCCCCCACTGCAGACCGCGGGCGGATGTGAGCTGCCGCCACCAATCAGGCTGCCCGCACCTTTCAGAACCACCACGCCCCCGAAACGGGCTTGCAACCTTTGCAATGCCTCGAAGCGGTCGTCCTGGATCATTCGGGTATCTGTATGCAGGAGCCGGGCCGCCTCACCGGGATGGGGCGTCAACACCCAGTTTTCTCGCCTGGCCGGCGCCTCAGACAGGAGATTGAGCGCATCCGCATCCACCACCAGCGGCAGACTGCTGTCCAGCACCGCCTGATACAGGCTTCTCGCCCAATCATCCCTGCCCAGCCCCGGACCCAGAGCAATCACCTTGGCGCGATCCATCAGCGCCAGCAACTGGTCACTCTGCTCCACCCCATGGCACATCAATTCCGGGCGCACCAGATTCAGGCAGGCGGCATGGACGGGATGGGTGGCCAGAGTGACCAGCCCCGCTCCGGAGCGCGCCGCAGCCTCCGCAGCCAATAGCGCCGCACCGGAATAACCCCGGTTGCCCCCCACTATCAGCACCTGTCCCGAATCACCTTTGTGACTGGAACGCCGACGCGGCTGCACCCGTTGCGAGAGCTTGCGCCACTCGATACGCTGCGCCGCCAAGAGCTGCCGCGCATAGATTCGCGCGGGCAGTTCGAGCGCATCGAAATAGATCCGCCCACAGCAATCAGGCCCGACTCCGGTGAACATGCCCTGCTTGAGCCCGATGTAGGTGAGCGTGGCGTCAGCCTGGATGGCGCAGCCCATCGACCTGCCACTGTCTGAGTTCAGACCGGAAGGGATGTCGATCGCCAGCACCGGGGCTGGATGGTCATTGACGCCTGAACAGCCTCGGCCCAATAACCGACGACTTCCCGTTCCAGACCCGTGCCCAGTATCGCATCGACAATCAGCTCAGTCTCTCGGGGCAGACTTTGATAGGGTGTGATCTCACCCCCCAGTTGCCGCCAGGCATCCGCCATCGCCAGGGCATCGCCGGTCAGTTTCAGCGGATCAGCGAGACTCAGAAGTTGCACATGCAGCCCCGCCTGCCGTGCCAGACGGGCTACCACATAACCATCCCCTGCATTGTTGCCGGCGCCACAGACAACCGTGATGCGGGTAACCTGGGGCCAGCGCTCCTGCAGCAGTTGAAACGCACGGCTTCCCGCCCTCTCCATCAGCTCGCTCCCCGGGATGCCGAACTCCTGAATCGCGATTCGATCGAATTCACGCACCTGCTCGGCGCGATAGAGTGCATACGGCAGGGTTTCGATAAAGGGCGTGACGCGCATCTCGGTACTCATGATTCAGGTAAAATCGGCCTCGCAACCTTACCTTGAAGCCTGCGGAAAAGACCAGTGCTATAGTACTCTTTCAATGCCAGAGATCACCCCCATAGTCGCAGCTGAGCTGACATCCCGCATCAAAACCTGGGGTAAAGAACTGGGATTTGATCAGGTCGGCATCAGCGATACCCAGCTCGAACTGGCTGAACAGCGACTTGCGTTGTGGCTGGAGCAAGGTTTTCACGCCGAGATGGCCTATATGACCAAACACGGTGCGAAAAGAAGCCGTCCTGGAGAACTGATCCCCGGCACCCGACGGGTTATCTCGGTGCGCATGGACTATCTGCCGGAGCCTCAGGATTCCGCCCTGCAGGTCCTCGACAACCCGCTACTGGCATTCATCTCCCGCTACGCTTTAGGCCGCGACTATCACAAAGTGCTGCGTAAGCGGCTGCAAAGGCTGGCCAAGCGCATCGAGCAGGCGGTGGGGGAGTATGGTTACCGGGTGTTCGTCGATTCAGCGCCGGTGCTGGAGAAGCCGCTGGCGGAAAAGGCAGGGCTCGGCTGGATCGGCAAGCACTCCAACCTGATCAACCAAAGCGCCGGCTCCTGGTTCTTTCTGGGCGAAATCTATACCGATCTGCCGCTGTTGCTGGACGAGCCTGCGCAGAACCACTGCGGCAGCTGTCGCGCCTGCCTGGATATCTGCCCGACCCGGGCTATCGTCGAACCCTATCAGGTGGATGCCGGCCGTTGTATCTCCTACCTCACGATCGAACTCAAAGGCAGCATACCTGTTGAGTTCAGGAAAGCTATCGGCAACCGGATCTACGGCTGCGACGACTGCCAGCAGGTCTGCCCCTGGAACCGTTTTGCCCAACTCACGGTAATCGACGATTTTCTGCCGCGGCATGGCCTGGATGCCAGTGATCTGTGCGAGGTCTTTTTATGGGACGAAGCACTGTTTCTCAAGCGCACCGAAGGTTCAGCGATCCGCCGCATCGGTCATCTCTGCTGGCTGCGCAATATCGCGGTGGCCCTGGGTAACGCCCCGAGTTCACCGGAGAGTCATCCAAGCCCTGCAACAACGCCTCGGTCATTCCTCAGCATTGGTGCGGGAACACGTCATCTGGGCGCTGAAACAACATGGCATAGGATAAATAAAATTAACCACAGAGGGCATAGAGAATGCTCATAAGCAATGCACTAGATATTCATTGCATCAGCAGCCCCAAACAGTATGAAAATAACACTTCTGTGGGGTTTCATTTCATAAACTCTGTATTTTCTCGGCCACTGCTCCATGCGTTGCTCTCGACTGCCAGCTCCAGGCGCAGTTCTACCACCTACATCCATGTAGGCGTACCTCCTGCTTCCATGCAGTCGTGTGTCCTCTGTGGTATAAAATGTTTTTCCGCATCAGGTCGATTTGGTTTGCTGCTCCTTCATCAGGGAGAAAAACTTTCTCACCACCTCCAGGTCCTGGGTCTTGGTCATGGGCGGCAGACTGCGCACGAAGACCTTGCCGTAGGGTTTGTTGAGCAGGCGCGGATCGCAGATCACCAGCACCCCCCGATCCCTCTCATCCCGGATCAGGCGGCCCGCCCCCTGTTTCAAGGCGATCGCCGCCTGTGGCAACTGAAAGGTCATAAAGGGATTGCCTCCCTGCCGGCGCAGGGCATCGATGCGCGCCTGCAGCACCGGATCGCCGGGTGAGGCAAACGGCAATTTGTCGATGATCACACAGGAGAGCGCCTCGCCGCGCACATCGACCCCCTCCCAGAAACTCGAGGTGCCCAGCAGCACTGCATTCCCAAGTTGCCGAAATCGCTCCACCAACTCTGTTCTCGGGGCTGTGCCCTGCACCAGCATCGGATAGTCGATGCGATCCTGCAGATACTCAGCGGCTTCCTGCAGCGCCCGATGGCTGGTAAAAAGCAAAAAGGCGCGGCCTTCACTCGCCTCGAGAATCGGTATGCTGAGTTCGGAGACCCTGCGGTTGAATTGCGGGCTGTTAGGCTCTGGCAGATCCTTCGGCACATACCAGACCGCCTGACGAGGATAGTCGAAAGGGCTGTCCCAGCAGTGGGTCTCCGCCTCCTCCAGACCAAGCTGGTTGGAAAAATGGTCAAAGCTGCCACCCACCGCCAGGGTGGCGGAGGTAAAGATCCAGGAGGCATGATGGTCTTCCATGCGGGAACGGAAGATATTCGAGATCTCCAGCGGCGTGCTGTTGAGGCGAAAACTCTGCCGCAGCGTTTCGAACCAGCGGATATTTTCATCATCCTGCTCCACGCAGAGCGCATCCAGGCGGGCTGACAGATCGAGACAGCGATCCCTGCAGCTGTCGAGTCCTTTGCCCCTGCCTTTGATCGCCTCCAGCATTCCGTGCAGCTGAGACAGTTCCTGCCGCATTCGGGACAGGTAGGTTTCGACAGTCGGATTACGCGGCGACCTCCGACCAGGAGCCGCGCCGCAAATCCAGACCAAATGCCAGGCGCAGCTCACGCACGGCCTGCTTCAGCAGATCGAGCTTATCCAGCAGTTCAGGTAGATCACCCGCCTCACGATGGTATTCATTCTGGGTATCTCTGACCAGATCGAGCAACTGCCGCCCACTGACCGTCATACCAAAAAAATTACTCGCCACCTCGGGTAACTGATGCGCCTCGTCGAGGATAAAACAGTCAGCGCTGGGCAGCAGCTCGCCAAAACCCTCCTCCTTCAACGCCATGTCGGCGCACAGCAGATGGTGATTGACCACCACCAGATCCGCCTCCTGGGCGCGGCGCCGCGCCTCCACCAGGTGACACTTACTGTAGGACGTACACTCCGGGCCAAGACAGTTGTCGGTATTGGATGTGACGACAGGCCAGATGCCCGCATCCTCGGGTATTTCGGACATCTCGGCAATATCACCGGATCTGGTTGCTGGCAGACCATTGGCGAATACGCTGCAGCTGCTGACTCTGCTCCTTGCTCAGCCGGACCCCTTCCACCAGCGTGGAATCGAGGCGGTGGATGCAGAGATAGTTGGCGCGTCCCTTGAGCAGGGCAACACTGACCGGACTGGCAAGACTCCTGCGCACCATCGGCAGGTCCCGGTGATAGAGCTGATCCTGCAGGTTCTTGGTGCCGGTGGAGATAATCACCTTGAGACCGGACATCAGGGCAGGCGCCAGATAGGCAAAGGTCTTGCCGGTGCCGGTGCCGGCTTCACAGATCAGCACGCCTCTCTGATCCAGAATGCGCTCGACCGCCTCAGCCATCTCCTGTTGCTGGGAGCGGTGGGAATAGCCATCGATATGTCGGGCGAGCCAGCCCCCAGGCTCGAAAATCTCGGTGAGTTCTGTCATATGATGCTAAAGCCGGGGGTTAACCACTCAGCGCGAACCTCACCCGAACTGATGTATGGAGTTTTTCCATTTTGCAGCTTCCGGATGCAGGCTGACACGCAGCTCGCTAACCGGACTGATTGTCCCATACCTCGGATTCAAGACCATTCTCCCGGGTCCAGGCCAGGCGGCCGATGATCTTGAAGCGGGCTACCGACATGGCGCCGCGCTTCGCCCGGTTACTGCTCGATTTATCGATGAAATCGAGGATATCCTGTTTTTCCGCCTCATAGATCTCGTAGGGCTCGTACTCTTCATCCATGAGCACCAGGAGTACGCTGTCCCATTGCTTGTCAAGTTTCATCTGACCGATGCGCTGGCCGGACTTACTCTCATCGAAGATGGTGCGGGATTTGATCTGGATGCGTTTACCACCCCGCGCAGGATCGATGGCGTCGAAGCCCCCTTCCCCTGCGGGATGCGGCTGCAGTTTCAGCAACTTGACTGCATCGTACTCGGCTATCTCACTGCTGATGCCGGGCAGCGGTTTACCCATGGTGCGCCGATATTCAGCAGCCAAGACGCGGGCCTGGGCAATCAATTTGTCTGCTGCATATACGGTCAAACGACAATCCTCATGAGAAGTGGTTCAGGCGGATTGTAGCTTAAATGGAACGCTGGGGATTATAAAGCGGATTGATCCAGTTAACTGGCGGAGATTGATTTTTGCTGAAGGGGAGAAATGATCTGGCTCAACGGGATGGGGCGTCCGATATGATAACCCTGAATATAGTCCACACCGATTTTTCTTAGCTCATCCGCTGTCGCCTGGTTTTCCACAAACTCGGCAATGACCCGTTTGTTCATGAAATGCGAAATGCTGGTGACGGCCTTCACCATCTCATGGCTTGCCTTGTCCTGCAGTAGATCCCGAATGAAGATGCCATCTATCTTGACATAATCAACGGGCATCTCTTTCAGATACGAAAAAGAGGCATAACCTGAACCGAAATCATCCAGGTAAAAGCTGCAGCCGGTCTGCTTGATCTCCTTGATGAAATTGATGGCATCCTCAGAGTCCGTAATCATGGCGGTCTCAGTGATTTCGAACCCCAGTTTCTCTCTGGGCATGGATGAATGCTCAATTTGTTGTATCAGGTAGGCCTTGAATTCCTGATCCGCCATTGACTGGCTTGAGAGATTGATGGAAAAGCCACCTACATCCCGAAGCTGCTCGATATGACTATTGACTGTCTCGAAAAACGTATCAACCACCCAGCGGTCCACGGTACGCATCAGATTATAGCGTTCAGCGGCAAGAATAAATTGTACCGGGCTCTGCAGCCGTCCATCGTCGCCTTCTACGCGCATCAGAATCTCATAGTGCGCAGCACCGGCGCCCTCCTGCAACGGAGTAATTGGCTGCGCCACCAGCACAATCTTGTCTTTCTGCAAGGCATCCTCGATGACTGCCACTGAGTCGACGAGTTCTCTGTGCTTCAGGAACGCCCGATCAGTTTCGCGATAGATCCGGGTGCAGTTTCTGCCTGCCTGTTTTGCGATACTGCAGGCGGACGAAACCGCTTTCAGCAAGGCGGCGGGGGTTTGCTCACGGCTGTCGATGGACACCAACCCCACACTGGCGGTGACGGGAATCAGCTGATTGTTCCAAGTATATTGGAAGTCATTGATCGCCTGACGATGCTCTTCCGCAAGCTGAAATCCCAGATCCAGAGAACCTTGCGCCACCAGGATTGCAAACTCATCATCACCGGTGCGCGCCAGATGGGCATTGTCCGGCAGATAAGTTCGCAGGATATTTGAAATCGACTGCAGCAGTTTATCGCCACCTTCAAATCCACAAAGATCATTCACCAGGCCGAACTGATCCACATCCAGCAAGATGATCGTGTACCGGTCGCCTTCCGCCATTTCCCCCCTGAGCAGCTCCGTCAGCAGCCTCTCAAAAGCCCGCCGGTTGAGCAGTCCAGTCAGTTCATCGTAACTGACCTCATGCTGCACGCTGTCATAACTGTCCTTCAGAATACGCTGGACAGCCCGATCCACCACTGGAATGTCACGATTTTCCAGCAAGCCGAATTTGTTCTCGGCGAACAGCGCAGCCAGTTTAGGGGTGTCTGCATACAGGACTTTGATGCCATTGCCATCAACCAGCAGATTCCACTCAAGGTCGGCGCTTTTCCACGCCAGGTTGACCAGCCTGAGGCTGCCTCCGACATCATGCTGCACGATCCAATCACCAACAGCCAGATTGGCAACCAGATCCATCCAATTCTGCCCTACCGGATGGCGATTGTATTCCTCAGCCTCCATTGCATGCCCCAGAAACAGACGATTCAGATACTCCGCATCAATCGCGATCCGGTTGACTGCAAAGCTTTGTGCTATCTCACCTTCATCAACCAGCGCCTGCATCAGCTCACTGGTGAACTGTTGCGCGCCTTCAGGATAGACCGGATAATCATTGAAGCCTTTCTTGATGACCTTCAGCAGGTCGGAGGCATTCTCTGCAGAGAGCTTTTTGAAAGGCTTATTGGGACGAAACAGTTTTAACAGCAGTTCCACAATACGCAGATAAGCCTTGGATTCCACGCTGCCATCACCCCGCAGCATGGCGGTGTGAATCAACAGATTTGCCCACCCGTACTGAAACAGTCTGTCGAGTGCGATGGAGACATTTCTTCCGAGCAGTTTTTCCTCCAGTGTGGTCTTCACAAATTCTCGCGCCTGCCTGAGCCGCTGTTGCCTGCTGCAACTCTCAATGGCAAGGTCACAGTTCCTCTGGAAATTCTCCTTCTGTTTATCGTGCAGCAGTTCGATCTGCTGGGTCGCAGCAGAGATGTTGCTGATGGCTCCAGACTTGATGTCATTGATCAGCTGCTGCAGCCCCGTGTTGTGACCTCTGCCCTTCACATCTGCAGCATCAGAAAAATTGACATAGGGCGCCAATCCCTCTACCGCCTCGAGAAAGCGTCTCCCTGGATGTTGTGCATTTTCCAGGATACGAGGATCAGTGATGCTCTCTTTGATAAAGGGTATTTCGAGCTGATTGACCAGTTTTTGAACGTCTTCGTTGAGCAGAACATCCTGCTGTATCGCGCCTACCAGTTCTTCACTTGCGCCAATTGCGGCGCGCGTCAGCGGGTCGAGGGCAAGCCCTTGCGCTACCCCGTGGCTCAGATTTCGCTCCAGTTGGCTGAGTAACCCTCCTCGAACAGGCATGGATTCCATGCTCTCCAACACCTGATCCCGGGACGCAATGGTATAAGGCGCCTGCTGCCCGGATGACTCAATCTGGTCACTGTGCGACGCATCTGAAAGTAGCGAAAGGTTTTCCAGGCTGGCATTGCCGCTCTGTGCCTGATTCATTATCTGGCTGGAGCTGTCAAGATGCGCTCCTGGAGCATTCACAGAACGCTCCGTCTTGATGCCATCTTGATTCAGACAGGCAATTAATTCCCCATAGAGACGGTGAATGTCGCTGAATATGCAACGGCTGAAGGCATGATAAACGACCTTTTTTGCCTTCGGTGTTAAGGCATAACCCCCCAGGGCCGCCTTCATTTGCAGCAACAGTGCAATGGGTGAGATGGGATTCGACTCATGCTTGATAGGACGCTGGAACAGATGCGAGAGTGCGAAATCCAGCTGATGGATCTGCGCCATCAACCGGGATTCAATTTTGTGGGCTATGCCATCCAGTAGAATCCAGTCGTCGAACTCCTCTTTGTCTATCAATTCTAGTTCTGATCGCAGTCCATCTTCCCGAGTTTGTTCCCCGGCAGGCGGCTCGCCAATTACCAGCGTAGTGAACCCTGCCTCAACACTGGTAAAAAAACCATCCCTGATCCCCTCCTCTTCAGTCTCCAGAGTCCTTAAGGCAAAGAACAGGTCACCTTGTTCACCACTTTTGTTACTTCGATCCGTAGCTGCGATCAAGTCCTCTTTCGCCGATGCTGAGAATTGCCTGAGCTGAGGTTTCAGGAAATCCAGCACCTTGCCCTGCAGGCGCTGGATAATCGATTGTGTGGCAGCCAAAGGCATGGGGAGCTGTTGCTGCACTTCAGCTTCCTGCACCGCATCCTGCATGTAGTCCTGCAAATAGGCAAAGAGGGTTTGCCCAGTATCGACAAAGGCTACACCCATGCCGGTCTGATTCACGTAAGCGACTTTCACATTCGCAGAAAAACGACCACTCTGGAGCTCAACAATAGCCCGCTCCCTCTGCTCGGGCTCATAAAAGCCCGCCTCCATCACTGTGGCTAAAGCCGAGTCACCCCAGGTGATAAAAAGACCACCTTTGGAAAAATTACGGATTTGGCAACCAGGGTAGCCATGTTCCTTATACAGGAACTCGGCGGTATGACTGATTTCTACGCGTGTATGTTTTCTGCGACCCATCTCGATTTACTACCAACCTTGGCGGATAGCCTTTTGTCCTAGGGCCTGTTAACACTACGCGGATGCCCAGCGTTGGCTCTCCAATGAGGCCAGACAAGGCGCACCGAGTGCGGTTTGGTTGTTCCAAATAAACGAGGTGCAACACCGTATGGCCTCATTCGAGAGCCAACCCTCCGGGACAGGGCCATTTTTCCCCAGGTCCGCGTTGCACTTTCGCTTATGTACGACAAGTACACGACGCTTAGTGCGCCTTGTCCTGTGAAAAAATGGCCGCCGTCGATGGATATCCGCATAGTGTTAACAGGCCCTGGTATTTATGAGTATTTATCTGGCCGAATCACCTCAGATTTATCGGCGATGGGAGGGGTTCCTTTAATGCCGGCCTGCAAGTCAGCAGGCCTTGCTGCTTTGGCCCTGATGGAACTAAAGGCATTTCTCATGGCGCCAAGCAAGCAGCCTGGTTAGCAAACCTGTTGGATTGATTAGCTTTCATCACCTGCTGAACAAACCGTGACCAGCACTGCGATCAATGCTGCATGGCAGGCACGAGCTAATCGAACAATTGTTGCAACCAGTTGATTTCGTTATCCATCATGCGCCTCGGACGGCGCGCGCAGGGTGCATCTCTCCTTGGAGCATACCCCTTTACAAAGGGCGCAGACTGGGTCTCTTTGCAACCCGAACCCCGCAGTCCGGACACACTATCGATCTCCACCATTTCCACACCGGCAGGCATTGCTTGATTGAGCGAAGCGATACCCACGCTCCGCATCAACCTTCCCCATACCCGCATGGCGCCGCTGGAGCCGGTCAGGCCGATGGGTTCATTATCGTCACGTCCAATCCACACCACCGCCACATACCGTTGGTCAAACCCTGCAAACCAACTGTCTCTGAGATCATCAGTGGTGCCTGTCTTGCCCGCCACACTCACCCCGGCAGGCAAGATTCCCGGCAGTGCCTTCGCCGTGCCATCACGCACCACCTCCTGTAACGCATGGGTGAGCAGATAGGCAGCCTTCGGGTCCAATGCCTGTTTCACCGCTGTAGGATAACGGGACAACACCCTTCCGCTGCTGTCACTGACCTCATATATCGCCTTTAATGTGGCCCGAAACCCTCCGGTTGCCAGCGTCTGGTACATCTGGGCCATTTCCAGTGGCGACAGGGACACCGCACCCAGCAGCATAGACGGAAATGGACTGACGGGACGATTGATCCCAACCGCCTCTAACTGCTGCAAGACTGCCGGCAGGCCAACGGACATCCCCAGCCGCACCGTGGCCTGATTGTAGGAATTGGCCAGGGCGCTGCGCAGCTGTACCGGGCCATGACTGAGCCGGTCGTAATTTCCCGGTGACCAAACCTCGCCATCCGCACCTTTGATGTGAATCGGCGTATCATCCAACTCACTGAAAAGGTGGTATTTATCAGGACGGGAAAGCGCCGTCAGATAAACCACTGGTTTTATCAGCGACCCCACCGGGCGGAGTGCATCCAGGGCACGATTAAAACCGGCATAACGGGGATTTCGATCACCTACCAGGGCCGCAACTTCACCTGTGGCGGCGTCCACCATGACCACCGCCCCCTGCAGACTGCGGCTCTCAATCTTACGTGATTTTTCCAGTCTCTCGAGCTGGGATGAGAGCGCCTGCTCCGCCTGTGACTGCAGCCATGGATCGAGGGTGGTAAAGATGCGTAATCCCTCACTGTTGAGATCCGACTCCTGATAATCTCTGCGCAACTGGCGCCGCACCAGATCCATATAGGCCGGCATGCCTGAAACGCGATTGATACCCTGCTGAATACCAAGCGGCGCGGCAGCCGCCTGCTCGGCCAGCTCCGCCGGGATCAATCCCTGCTCCTGCATGATTTGCAGCACCAGTGCGCGCCGCTTGAGCGCCCGCTCCGGGTTACGCCGGGGATCATATGCAGACGGCCCCCTGACCAGCGTGACCAGCAGCGCCAGCTTCGGCAGATCGAGTTCCCTCAATGGGCGGTTGAAGTAGAAACGGCTTGCCAGGCCAAACCCGTGGATGGCTCTTCCTCCATCCTGCCCGAGATAGATCTCATTTGCATAGGCTTCGAGGATTTCGTCCTTGCTGTAACGGGCCTCCAGGATAAGCGCCATCAGCGCTTCATTCAGCTTGCGCCAAAGACTGCGCTCGGGAGTCAGAAAAAAATTCTTCACCAACTGCTGGGTAAGAGTGCTGCCACCCTGCACAACCCCTACAGCACGCAGATTTGCCCAGACCGCGCGCAAGATAGCACCTGGATCCACCCCATAATGCTGAAAATAGTTGCGGTCTTCCACAGCGACCAGGGCCTGCACCAGGCCTTCCTGCAGCTCTGAACGACGCAGCAGCACGCGATCTTCACTGTGTGACGGGTGCAGGCTGCCGATACGCCGCGGCTCGAGCTGGTACTGCGCCATGCTGAGCCCGGATGCCGCCTGCTTGATACTGGCCAAACTGCCCCTGCTGATGCGTATTTCCAGATAATCCGAAGGCCGTTCCCGACCTGGAATTCGAAAATCACGGGTTCGGACCAGAAAGCGGCCCTGGTAGCTGGAGTAACTGCCCGGCTGATCGGGATGCTTGACCCGCCGGTAACCCAGCCCCTCAAGTTCAATGGTCAGACGGTCAGGGTTTAACTCTGCACCGACAACCAATGTCATGGGTCTTGCATAGACTTGCGCCGGCACCGCCCAGCGCCTGCCATCAAAGCGAACCTGGACAATATGATCCAGGTAGATCACATACAACGCGAACCCCAGCAACAGGCCGCTTAGACCGAGTAACAGCCAGCGTTTCCATGAGAAGTGGTAGTTCATCCGGACGCTACTTCGAGTCCGTCTTTTTCGGGGTTTTGTCATACAGCAGGGAAGGCAACAGCATCGGGTTTATGAAAGCACTCTAGTTTACAGAAAACCACCCACCGATGGTTAAGTTGGCACAATAATTTTTCCCTGGAATGGGCGCTAGCTGTTTGATTCAGAAAAATGCGTATCGAGAGTACGACTTAGCGATGGACCACGGCCGTCCGGTTAAACATCGGTGACAGGCTTACCCGGTTCTGTTTAATGAATCCGTCGCAGTAACCAGAATCCGGCAGAGAAGAACAACAGCGTGGGAAATGCCGTTGCAACTATAGGGGGTATTCCATACACCACCGCCATGTAGGAAAAGGTCTTGTTCAACAGATAGAAGACTATGCCGATGATTGCTCCGGTAAAGATGCGCTGGCCAATGCCGACACTGCGCAGCGGCCCGAAGACGAATGGAATGCTGAGAAACAGCATGACCAAGGTCACCAGGGGAGACATCAGCTTGTTCCAGAACGCCACTGCATAGGTAGCCGCGTCCTGACCATTCTGCTTCAGGAAAGTGATATACCGCCAAAGATCCCAGGCCGGCAGCATATGCGGCTTCACCCTGATCACATCGAGCACCGTAGGCTCCAGCAGGGTGTTCCACACCAGCCGCTCCTGCAGGCTGACCCGGATATGGGTATCGAATTCACTCTGTCTGACACCTTCCAGCAACCAGCGGCCATCATCCTGAAATGTTGCGAATTCCGCATGAATCGCGCGATCCAACCTCTGCGCGTCGTCATAGTCGTAGATCGAGATATCCGCCAGTTTAGCGTCAGGCAGAATCTGTCTCACATTGATATAACTATTACCGTTTCTCGACCAGAATCCATAGCGGGTCTTCAATGTCACCCGTTCTGACAACGACTCCATCTTCATGCTCTGAGCCTGCTGTTCTGTCAATGGAGCAAGATACTCACCCACAACCACCACCAGTATCAACAGAATCAGGCCTGCTTTTAATACCGCCAGCAGGATGCGGGAGACAGAGACCCCTGCCGCCCGCATGGCGGTCAGTTCGGAATTACTGGCGAGAGAACCCAGCCCGATGAGACTGCCCAGCAGGGTGGCAACCGGAAACAATTCATAGGCGTAACGGGGCAGCACCAGCGCCACATAGATGAAGGCCTTACCCGTGGTGTAGCCTCGTTCCACATCATCCAACTCGGCCAACAGCTCAAAAAAACCCATTAAAACCAGCAGCAGCATAAGCACGGAAAACACCCCCACTGCCACGGAGGTTCCAATATAACGATCAAGCAGTGAGATCATGTAGCCAGTCTCTTCACGCGGCGCCTCCAGCGTCTGTAGATGACGCTGTCCGGTACAAACAGCAGCAATGCGAAGGCCAGCATAGTCAGATGAACCCACCACATACCTAACCAGGCCGGGGTGATGCCAACCGCCATCCATTTCTCCGATGCGCCCTGCAAGCTGAGATAAAGGGTATAGATCACAAAGGCCAATACCAGTTTGCCAAACGGACCCTGTCTTGGCGTGGAGCGACTCAATGGCAGGGCAAGCAAGGCAACCACGAACAGCGCCACCACCTGTGAAAGCCTGACCTGGAATTCTGTCTGGTTCCGGATATTTTGCGATGCCAGTAAAACAGTGTTGGAGAGTCCCTTCCAGGGACGTTTTACCAGCGCCGGTGTCGCCTCCTCAATCCGCAAGGCATAGACTTTGAATTCACTGACCTGGTAATTCGCCGTCCCGGGAACCCCCTGATATCGATATCCATTCTCAAGCACCAGAAATCGATCACCACTCTCCCCGTCGACCTTGTGGTAGCCGCTTGCAGCGCTGATCAGACCGACTTCGCCTTCCCGGCGCAGTTGCACGAACAGATTCACCATGCGGCGCTCGTCTGCATCGATCGATTCGAGATAAAAAATCAGATCACCCTGACTGTATTCATTGAAACGCCCGGCGCTTACTCCGGCCAGTTCAGCAGCTTGTCCATGTTGATCACTGAGCAGTTTATCGATCATACGGGCTGACCAGGGCGCCACCCCCATGGCAAGCCAGGTCACTAATAACATAATGGGTAATGTGGCGATCAGAATAGCCCGAAACAGGCGAGCTCCGCCGATCCCACAGGCCTCCATAGCTGTAATTTCGCTGTCACGATACATCCTGCCGACAGCATAGAGCACTGCAAAGAAAAACGCCGGGGTACCAGCCGGGCCAGAAAGCGAAACATCTCGAGTCCCAGCATCTGAAAAAGCAGGGTGGCGTTCAGATCGCCTACCGACACCTGCTGGAGCAGTTTAATGAAGGTAGTGCCCATGAAAATGAGCAATAACACCACAATAATCGCCAAAAGCGCCTTAAAAATCTCCTGCAATAGATAGCGATCGATGAGAGGTATCATGCCTGGATGCGAAATCACCTGCCGACAAAGAGTCCGTAACTTAACGTTTAACAGCAGAGAAATCCATGCCGCAGTCTTACCCTCTCTGAATCCTCGCATGGCTAAAATAGTTTCCGCCGGACAGCCAGCCGGGAAGGTCTTATTCATTTCCATGCATTGATACAGGTCATTGCATTGACACAGGCGCTGGCTAGGATGGTTGATTTCCAAGCAGAATCGAAAATTGACCGTGCTGCAGCAAATCAGCTATCAGATAGACAACAGCCTCTACCTAAGCATCACTGATCGTTGCACACTGGAATGCAGCTTCTGTCCCAAGACTCAAGGCATTATGACTGTCAAGGGATATGACCTGACGTTCCAACGAAAACCCACTATCGAGGAGATCATCGACGCCATCGACGATCCCGGGAAATATGATGAAGTGGTATTTTGCGGCTTTGGCGAACCCACACTGCGTCTGAATATTCTTCTGCAGGTGGCGCGCAACATCAAGGCCCGGGGCGGTCGGGTGCGAGTCAACACTGACGGGCTGTCCAATCTTGTGCATAAGCACAATACGCTGCCTGATCTGGGGAGCTGCGTGGATGCCATCTCTGTTTCACTCAACGCCCAGAACAGAGAAGTCTATGATTTGCACTGCAAACCCAATCTTGCAGGCTCCTACGATGCAATGCTGAAATTTGTCAAGGAAGCACCTGAATACATAGCACAGGTTACGGTTACGGCTATCGATGGGCTGGAGGGTGTTGATATGGCCGCCTGTGAAAGAATTGCACTGGATTATGGCGTCAAATTTCGCCGGCGAGTGCTGGATCAAGTCGGCTAGGAGCCGTCCGGCAAACCAGCGCCACCAGTCAGCCACTAACCCCGGTGTCCACCCTGAGAGTGGAAAATCCGATATAGATTCTGCTAGTTTAGATGTCACTGGTTATAGTTCCGCCTGCTCAGATTGTGAACTCATGCACCGGAGAGATATTTTTAGATCTGCAGGCACCTTCCGCACCTCTTAACATGGAAGAACAAAGAGGGTTTAACTCTATGTAATATATCGCTTTACTGGCTATGCACATGAATAGATCACACGCTTCAGAATACCGGGCGCTACTTCTGCGTTTCCTGTTCTCGATCGGTCTCGTCCATACGCCAGCCTTGTGTCAGGAAAACGGCCTGTCAGTCGATTACTTCTTTGAGGATCTTCCAATTGTGCTTTCAGCCACACGGCTCTCACAACCAGTCTCAGAGATACCTGCGGCAATGACCATCATTGATCGGGAGATGATCAAGGCCTCAGGCGCGATGAGCATTCCCGATCTGTTGCGCATCGTCCCAGGCATGACAGTTGGCTTCTATTCCGGCTCCAGGGCTACCGTCTCTTATCATGGAATGGCCGATCAGTACGCCCGGGACATGCAGGTTTTGATCGATGGAAGGTCTATCTATGACCCTGGATATGGGGGGGTGTCATGGCCTGACATGCCCATCGAGCTGGATGAAATCTCCCGCATCGAAGTGGTCAGAGGGCCCAATGCGGCCGCTTACGGGTCCAACTCCTATGCAGGCGTCATCAACATAGTCACAGAACACCCTGCAGACCAACTGGGGACCACCATCAAAACGATCGTCGGCGAAGGAGAAAGACGTAAACTTTACGGACGATATGCGGATATCGATGGTGATTTTTCTTATCGGCTGTCCGCGAATTACCAGGAACTGGAGGGATTTGACTCAATCCCGGATGATGAAAGAACCCGCTGGATCAGCTTCCATGGAGACTATACACCAGACAATCAGAATAACTTCCATGCAATGCTGGGAGCCAGCGAAGGCACCTATGAGGAAGGCTTTAACGAAATCGCCCAGGCCGTCAGAGAGCTCGATAACCGGTATAATTATCAGCAACTTCGCTGGGAACACCAAGCATCACCCAGCAACCAGATTCAGGTGCAGTTCTACCACAATTTTTTTCAAATAGCGGATGCCTTTCAATCGTCGGTACTATCTGATGTGATCAAAGAGTGGGAGGGTTGGGAGTCTCTGAATCTAGAGCCATTCTACCCCTTCCCGGTACCCATAGATGATCGACCAGATGCCCTTGCCCAGTATCTCTCCTTTGATGAAGAAACAGGGTTACCGGTCTACTGGGACTATGCATCTTTGTTATCAGCACTGAATATGACCGATTCACCCCTTGCCGCCTCCTGGCTTGGCTTCAAGTCACACCGGTACGACCTGGAGATGCAGCAAACAATGACGCCTTTGGAGAACTTAAGAACGGTATGGGGTTTAGGCTTTCGCCGGGACAGCGTTGAAGGTCTCTGGGTATTCCATCAGGATGAAGCCATTACCCGTGACCAGACCCGGCTGTTCGGCAACATCGAATGGCGCATCACCCCTGACCTGGTTAGCAATATCGGGGGCATGTTGGAAAAGTTTGAGAAAAAAGACCCATTTTTCTCGCCCAGGCTGGCGCTCAATTACCACTTGGACAAATACAATACCCTCAGAGCCAGCGCCTCTAGGGCCTATCGAATGCCAACCCTCTACGAGGACTATGTCAATCTGGTGGTATTTCTGGACGGCCCTCTGAATGACCTCAACACCCGCAGGATAGCCACGGAAAACCTCGAACCGCAACAGATCGACAGCTACGAAGTGGGATATTTCGGAAACTTTCCTGAGTCCAATCTGACGCTTGACCTAAGATTTTTCTATGAAAAACTGGACAACATCATCGATGAATACAGAAACCTGGACTTGGCCAATCCTGACCGGGGATTGACCGATCCAACAGCCCTTGCCGTACTGGGGAGTCTCAACGACGAAATACACCAGGGCGCATTAACCTACACCAACGAAGCAGAAGCCACAATCAGGGGATTTGAGGTAAATCTCCACTACAAGCCGACTACCGCCGACCTGCTGTTCCTCGGCTATAGTTATCTTGATACTGTTGGGATTCATCTGGCTGAAGTAAAAGACGGTGAAAAACGCTTCAATATCGCTATATCCGAGAATGTACCCGATCATACATTCAGCATTCTAGGCAGTCACCGTTTCAATAATGGCATCCAAATAAGTTCCGCCTACTACTTTATGGACGACATGAACTGGCCCGGAGAAGGTGACGAAGTCCCCAGTTATAAGCGCTGGGATATACGTCTTGCCAAGCACATCGACTATGTTGGCATGGATGCTGAGGTGGCGCTTTTCCTGCAGAATGTTGGAAACGATAACACTGACTTCTTTGAAGATGAGGAAACTGGCCAAATCAACATCTGGGAGAGACGCGCCTTTCTCCAAGCCAAGATAAATTTTCACTGATTCAGCTATTGAATCAGCTTATTTGACAGTTAGGGACAAACACACACTTAATCATAATTGATTGTTTGTTAGGGAAATAGTTTTGGGCGATCGGCATGAACCTCAGTCTGTTCCAGAGATTGGCTTCCTTGATGGATTACAGAGACTACTGGTCTGTCTGATAATCATCATTGCCTTTTGTTTCTGCCGACCTTTGCTCCATGCCTCAGACCATACCACCAACATTCTAATTCTGAAGAGCGGAAGTGCATTTTACTACGACGATGTCGTGAAACACATAAGAAAACATTTTGACCAACTGTGCACCACTGAGTCTGGATTTTGCGACGAACTCAATATCCAAAGTTATATATCCAATGAAGCAAAACCAATTTACCAAGAATATGACCTGGTCATTACATTAGGCTTGAAGGCGCGTGATTATGCTCTACGGCACCTGGATCACGCCAATATGATCAATGCCATGATCCCGAACCAAGCAGGTGCCGAATCACAACTTGCACGCAAAACCAATAAATTCCTGACAATCAACCTCGACCAGCCTATCGAAAGAAGTTTTTATCTGATTAATAAGATCATACCGTCTGCACGGAGGGTCGGTATTTTGATCAGACCTTCAGAAGCCAACCATATCGCCAACCTTACCGAAACAGCTGATAAAGCGGGGTTGTTGCTCCACACTGCATCTATCGCAAATGAGGAAGAGATTGGTAGCAAGCTTTCACAACTGCTCGACGAAATCGATGTTTTACTCGCACAGCCCGATATCAGGATATACAACAAAAAGACGGTATCCAAGATACTGTTATCCTCATACCGTAAAAAAATTCCGGTCATAGGATACTCGTCTGCATATGTAAAAGCAGGCGCTTTAGCTGCTGTTTATTCTTCGCCAGAAGATATTGGAAAAGATATTGGTGTGGCTATAGTCCACTACCTGACGCATCGAAAAATACCGAATGATTCAATTTTTCCAAAATTTTTCTCTGTATCGCTGAATAGGAGGGTTGGTGCTTCGCTAGGCATAGAGCTGGATTCAGTGCCTGATGATATTTTGCACTACATCCGGGATTACGGACAATGAAATTCCCGCAGATAAAGACCTTGCGGACCCGCGCTCTTATACTCGGGCTACTTCCGGCGACCATTCTGGCCCTGTCCATTACAAGCTACCTGGTTATTTCTCAACTCAATATTCTTGCAGATAACTTTACTGAGCGGGGCAGATCGCTGGCTAAGGAGGCCGCAGCGTTCAGTGTATATGGCCTTTTTACACAAGATCAGACAATTCTTGATATGAGTTTAAAACCGGTCTTTTATCAGCAGGACGTCAACAGCATCAAGGTCTTTAATACCTCAAAGCTCCTCCTCGCCCACCTCCAAAGCATGGATTCTGAAGAAGGCACGCGGAAGTCAAAAGAAAAGTTTATACCTTTCTCGGAACCAGTGACATATGAGCTTGAAACTATCGATATTTCCGATTATCCAGATCAATTGACCGAGAAGAACAAATCAAAGAACGGCAATGTCATGGGGAATGTTGTCGTCAGTCTGAGCACCAGACGACTGGACATAAAAAGGCAACAGATTCTTGAGAACAGTCTTTTCATATTGATAATCGGCCTCCTCTTGACTGCTGTTTTTGCCTTGACGCTGAGCGAGAGCGTGATAAATCCCATTACTCGCCTAACGCAAGCTGTCAAGCGCATGAAACATGGAGACCTTTCTGTGGAAGTGCCAGAAATGTCTAGTGGCGAGTTAAAGAGTCTCGAAGAGGCGTTTAATGAAATGTCTGTGCAATTGAAAGAATCACATGAATCTATGCAGCAGCAGATTGATCAGGCTACTGCTGACCTAATAGAAACCATGGAGGCCCTTGAAATCCAGAATGTAGAGCTTGACCTGGCAAAAAAAAGGGCATTACAGGCGAGCAAGGCAAAAACAGAATTTCTAGCCAACATGAGTCACGAGATTCGCACACCTATGAATGGCGTAATTGGCTTTTCAGATCTCCTGATGACATCAGGACTCAACTCTGAACAACAAGATCTCGTTAAAACGATCTCCAAATCCGCGAGGAGCCTGCTGGATATCATCAACGAAATCCTTGATTACTCAAAGCTCGAGTACGGAAAACTGGAGCCTGAAATAGCTCCATTTCATATCTATGAGTGTTTTGAGGAGCCCGTTGTTCTACTAGCCCCGTCTGCGCACGATAAAGGCTTGGAACTCGTATTGATGATCTACTCAGATGTACCGCAGCAACTGACAGGTGATGAAACCCGTATACGACAGATTTTAATGAATCTTTTGAGTAATGCGATAAAGTTCACTCACACAGGCGAGGTTGTAATACGTGTCATGCTTGAAGAAGAAACGGACGATGACTGTGTCTTAGCATTTTCTGTTGCCGATACCGGTATCGGAATCGACAGGAAATCCCAGGTAAATCTCTTTGATTCATTCAAACAAGCAGACTCATCTACCAGTCGTATGTATGGTGGAACAGGATTGGGGTTGAGTATCAGTAAAAAACTCGTCCAGACTATGAATGGCCAAATCACATTTGAAAGCCAACTTGGCACCGGCTCTGTGTTCCAGGTAAAAATTAGAATGCTAAAAACCAAATCTCAAAACCTGGAAATGAGATATCCTCCTTTCACTCAAAAACGATGCCTTCTCATCACACAACACAAACTCTCGCAGCTCTCTCTTTCACACCAGTTTGAGAGGCTCGGAATGGATGTCCATAAACAAGCTAATATCGATTGGGCCATTGCGCAAGATGACAACTATGATTTAATCGTAGTGGGATACACAAAAGATGAAATAGATGCGCTCATATTGGAAAATAATCCGTATTTTCAATTTTATAACTGCCAAGTTCCTGTACTTTTACTACTCAGCACTTCAGATCGCACTACTATTGAATATTTTCAAATACCATCTAAAACCTGGGTACTGCCAAAACCAATCAGTGATCACACGCTGGAAAAAACGTTACATGATATATTCTCTCGTGAGCATCACATAGATTATAAAGATGACGCAATAGCCCATAAACATCAGCATGACAAGCCGCTCACCGGAAAAAATATTCTGGTGGTAGATGACAACGAGATCAATCTAAAACTGGTAAATCTCTTACTCAGTGAAAATGGGGCGTCTGTGACAGAGGCAAAAGATGGTCTACAGGCGATACACATAACTGCTGACCAAGTATTCGACCTGATATTGATGGACGTACACATGCCAGTTGTGAAAGGGACGGATGCATCCCGACAGATACGCATGACTGAAAATTCAAACCAGCATGTCCCAATCGTGGCCCTGACAGCTGATGCCGTTCCAAAAACCAGACATGAAATCATCGCAGCAGGGATGGATGGCTATCTTCTCAAACCGGTTGAAAAACCCAAACTTTGGAACCTGATACTACCTTTACTGAACAAAAAACCAGTCTGCGGGTTGAGTAACCATCCGACCGATCAAGTACCTAGCATAGGCAACGATGCCCGTTTACCGCTTCGAGACCAAGACCAATTGATGAAGGCGACTGGAGGTGATCAACTGATGGCAGATTCGATGTTCGAAAAATTTAGTCTTGAATTGCCCAACGAAGTCGCAATTATTAAAAAGCATTTTAGTGATTCAAGTCTGGAATCACTATGGGAAAGCGTTCATCGTCTACATGGAGCCACATCAATTTGTGGCGTTCCCGCCTTAAATGCGGTTGTGATAAAACTTGAAACAGCCTGTAGAAAGAAGCAAATCAGCGAAATAGGACATATGCTAGGCGAACTTGAAACAGCAGCAGAAAACCTTTTGCAAACAACACAAGGCAAAACAATAAATTAAATCATACAAGAAAAATGGTTATCCTAAGTTCACCAGGCATCGGAACGTGTCTTCCTCAAAACCAATAGGTATATTTGATTCTGGCATTGGCGGCCTGTCGGTCCTTTCTCATATCAGGGCACTCTTGCCTGATGAGGATTTAATCTATGTAGCTGACACACGCCATTTGCCTTATGGAAATAAAAGCCCGGACTATGTCCGAGCAAGATCACTTCATATCACAGAATTTCTGATTGAACAGGGAGTTAAATCCGTTGTTGTGGCTTGCAATACGGCTACTGCCGCCTCCATTACAGCACTTCGGAATGACTTCAATATCCCTATTGTAGGCATGGAACCAGGCGTTAAACCGGGTATTGAGCAAAGCAGGAATGGTAAGGTTGCCATCCTGGCAACCGATGGAACATTAGGCAGCTCAAAATTCCAGGAACTCATGCAACGTTTCAGCAGCCTGGCAACAGTCATGATCCTCCCCTGCCATGGCTGGGTAGAACTGGTAGAAGAGCAAGACCCTGAAAATCCAAACGCGGAATCAATCATTCGTAAACAACTCAACCCACTGTTAGATCAAGGTGTTGACACCTTCGTTCTCGGTTGTACGCATTACCCTTTTCTCAAACAACATTTAGATAAAATCGCAGGAAACAAGGCCCTTATAATTGACACCGGAGCGGCGGTCGCTAAACAATTGAGAAGGCGGCTTGCGGCTGAAGGTCTCCTCAACCAAAGCCAACATGCGGGTACGGAACAATTCTGGAGCAGCGCGCCAAACCCTGTATCTGAACAAGTCATTTCACGCCTTTTGGGTAAGCCTTGTGTAATTAAGCAACTACCAGAGTAGAATAGATTTTCAGATACCAATCCCTGAATTTACGGCTCATGAATATTGAAAGGTTTAACCCGCCCACCTACCTTAAAGCCACCAACTACAGATCACCCGCCTCAAGCACAATTCTCTGCATCTGATATCAAGCGACCACAGCTTCCGAAAAAACATACCGGCTATGCAACACACACTCGAAACCCCCTATGACCTGTCTAATGAGAGCGCCTACCTGCGATGGCGCGATTCCAAGCTCTCTGGCTATCCCGTAAAGTTAGATGATTTGGTGGTGGAGATAAGAAACCCACATCACTTAAGTGGGGCCGAAAACCAGGCTATTCTCGAGCTTTGCAAAAAAACGAATATGGCAATCTGGTCAGGTTTAACGGGGCATGATGCTGATAAAAATATAATCCGTGACCTTGGGCGATGCTTTGGCCTTGAACGACTGGATCACAACATGTGCTCTGACAATGACGCCATTACATCACTCACGGTGCAGCCAGACGCCCTTCATCAGGGCTACATTCCCTATTCAAACCGACCGATTGCATGGCATACAGATGGCTATTACAACCCGTTGGATCATCAAATACATGGGTTATTGCTCCACTGCGTACAACCTGCGGATGAGGGCGGTGAAAACGATCTGCTGGATCATGAGATTGTCTATATCCTGATTCGGGATGAAAACCCCGATTATATTCGTGCTCTGATGCACCCTGAAGCAATGACCATCCCTCCCAACATTGCAGATGGCAAAGAACTTAGACCAGCCCGTAGCGGCCCCGTCTTCGCCATCTATCCTGACGGCCACCTGCATATGCGATACACAGACCGCAGTCGCAGCATTGAGTGGCATGCTGCTCCGCTACTCAAGGAAGCAGTTGAATTCTTAAAACTGACGCTCAAGACTCCTTCACCCTGGCATTTTCGCGGTAAACTGGAAGCTGGACAGGGCCTGATCAGCAACAATGTGTTACACACTCGCAGTGGCTTCAGCGACCATAGTCACACTCGATTACTCTATCGAGCCCGTTATTTCGACCGTATCCAGGGCACTTGAAAAGCCAATCCTAAAAATTCACTGATGCTGCCAAGGCAGTTACAGTTCAAGCATCGTTGTGCAGATCGAGAATTGTCCTGTTACCTGATTCCTCATGATTTTTCGCCTTGTCGTTGCGTAGCAACTCCAGTTGCTCCAGGTATGCGTCACTCACGTCACCCGTCACATATTCACCATTGAAAACAGATGTATCGAACTGTTCAATATCTGTCTTGCCTTTTTTCTGTACGGCACTAATCAGGTCATCCAGGTCCTGGTAAATCATTTTATCTGCGCCAATAATATCCCGCACCTCGTCCACTGAGCGGTTATAGGCGACGAGTTCAACCGCTGACGGCATGTCGATGCCATAGACATTGGGGAAACGCACGGGCGGTGCAGCAGATGCAAAATAGACCTGTTTTGCACCAGAGTCTCGCGCCATCTGCACGATTTGTTTGGACGTGGTGCCGCGCACAACGGAATCATCCACTAACAAAACATTTTTTCCCTTGAACTCAAGGTCTATGGCATTCAGTTTCTGCCGCACGGATTTTTTGCGCACGGTTTGCCCCGGCATGATAAAAGTTCGGCCGATGTATCGATTCTTGATAAACCCTTCGGTATATCGAATCCCCATCTCGTTGGCGAGAGTAAGGGCTGCAGTACGACTGGTGTCAGGAATCGGGATGACCACATCGATATCGTGGTCAGGCCACTCCCGGAGGATCTTTTTCGCCAGCTTCCGCCCCATCCGCGAACGCGCCTTGTGCACAAAGACATTGTCGATGATAGAGTCCGGGCGAGCAAAATAGACAAATTCGAATAGGCAGGGGGACTTTACCGGATTGGCGGCGCATTGCTGGGCGTGTAATTGACCCTCCTTGGTAATGAATACCGCCTCTCCCGGTTCAATATCCCTCACCCGGACAAAGCCTAAAGTGTCAAGCGCGACACTCTCGGACGCTATCATATATTCGGCGCCCTGCTCGGTCTCCCGCTTACCGAACACAATCGGACGAATTCCAAACGGATCACGAAATCCGAGCACCCCGACACCGGGAATCATCGCCACCGCAGCATATCCCCCACGACAGCGTTTATGCACTCCCGCAATCGCCTTGAAGATATCTTCTGGGGCTATCCGCAGTTTATTCTGCTCCTGCAATTCATGGGCAAAGACATTGAGCAGTATTTCTGAATCGGAGGAGGTATTTACATGCCTTAGATCATCCCGGAACAGATCTTCAGTCAAATCCTTTGCGTTGGTCAGGTTTCCATTGTGCGCAAGCGTGATCCCGTAGGGGGAGTTGACATAAAAAGGTTGGGCCTCTGCTGAAGATGCGCAACCAGCAGTCGGGTAACGCACATGTCCCAGCCCCATGTTTCCCCGCAGACCTATCATGTGCCGGGTACGGAAGACATCCCGCGCCAGTCCATTCGCCTTCCGCAGATTAAGCCTGCCGCCCTCACAGGTCACGATGCCTGCCGCATCCTGCCCGCGGTGCTGTAACACCAGCAACGCATCATACAGAGACTGATTGACTGCCGACTTACCGACTATCCCCACTATACCGCACATACCCTCTCTCTCCGGCTGTTGGTCAGGGTGAGTTATTAAAGCTATCAGGCAACTCCATCAAGTGGCAATGCCCCAGGACATGAATTCCTTCAAAATCACGTATACCGTTCAGTTCAGTATCGAAAGTTGTCAGCGATATCGGCTGGAAGAAACCGTTTCAACCAGAGCGCCATCTCCTGGAAGTAAGGTATCAACTCGGATTCCCGCCACCAGGGATCGCCTGGGAACGGGGTAAGCCCCGCGAGCAGAATGAGGATTACCACCACCACAGCTCCGCGGGCCCCGCCAAAAAAGACGCCGATCAGTCTGTCCGTTCCATTCAGGCCAGTCGTATTAACCAGCATCCCCATGAAACGATTCAAAATGCCGCCCAGCAACAGCACACTGACCAGCAACAGCCCATATGCCACACCCAGACGAATGGATGGCACTTCTATCCAGGATTCAAACTGGGCCGCCAATGGTCTGAAGAAGAACCAGGCCACCCAGAAAGCAGCGACCCAGGTTGCCAGTGAGAAGGCTTCCTGCACGAACCCGCGCACCAGGCTGATAACTGCAGAGAGGGCAATGATGCCTATGATGAGGATGTCGATCCAGTGCATTCAACGACCGTCAAGGATTGACTGAGATTAGAAATCGGCTATCAGCGACAAAACAAAAACGCCCGGTTTTGCTCCGGGCGACATTGATCTGGTGGAGCCAGGCGGGATCGAACCGCCGACCTCAACACTGCCAGTGTTGCGCTCTCCCAGCTGAGCTATGGCCCCGAAAGGTTGAGAATCTTAGGCCATGAAGAGCGTTTTGTCCACCGCTTTTTAGCCGCCTTTGGGAGCCTACGCGTTCACAGCTGGATCATGCATTGCCTCTACCCCTGTTGCTCGATCTTTTCCCAGGAATCTCTCAGTGTGACAATGCGGTTGAACACAGGCCGATCCGCAACTGCATCCCGGCTATCCAAGCAAAAATAACCTTCCCTTTCAAACTGAAAATGTTCCCCGGCAACTGCACCACCCAGCAGCGGCTCAAGGTAACAGTCGGTCAAGGTACGCAGCGAATCTGGATTGAGGTTGTCGGTAAACCTCCCCCCCTCCTCTACCTGATCAGGATTGGCCAGAGTAAACAGCCGATCGTAGAGTCTGACTTCCCCTTTGACTCCACGAATGGCGGAGACCCAGTGAATGACGCCACGCACCTTGCGTCCTTCCGGGTTTTTGCCCAAGGTGTCCGGGTCATAACTGCAACGCAGTTCGATGATGTCCCCCTGATTGTTCTTCAGCACCTCTTCACATTTGATCACATAGGCATTGCGCAGACGCACCTCGCCCCCGGTAATCAGGCGCTTGTATTTTTTATTGGCAGTTTCACGAAAATCATCCTGGTCGATGTAAATTTCCCGATCGAAAGGAATCCTGCGGGTGCCCATAGACTCATCCTTCGGATGATTTGGCGCCTCAATCTCCTCTGTCTCACCCTCAGGGTAGTTCTCCAGGACAATCTTCAGAGGATGCTTGACTGCCATGCGTCGCGGGGCTTTTTTATCCAGATCCTCCCGGATACAGTTCTCCAGCACCCCCATCTCCACCAGGTTGTCTGATTTGGTCACTCCGATGCGTTGACAGAAATCCCGAATGGATTCAGGAGTAAAGCCCCGTTTGCGCAAACCGGCGATGGTCGGCATGCGGGGATCATCCCAGCCCTCTACAAACCCCTCATCCACCAACTGTGTGAGTTTCCGCTTGCTCATCACGGTGTACTCAAGATTAAGACGGGAAAACTCAATTTGTTGCGGATGACAGGAGATGGTGATGTTGTCCAAGACCCAGTCGTACAGCGGACGATGATCCTCGAACTCCAGCGTGCAGAGGGAGTGTGTTATCCCTTCCAAAGCATCAGAGATCGGATGGGTGAAGTCATACATCGGATAGATCGCCCACTCAGCTCCCGTCTGGTGATGCACCACCCCATGACGAATTCGATAGAGCGCGGGATCCCGCAGGTTAATGTTAGGAGAGGCCATATCAATTTTTGCGCGCAGCACCCGCTCGCCATCGGCAAATTCACCCGCCTTCATACGCTGAAACAGGTCCAGATTCTCTTCCACCGGACGCGACCGATAAGGGCTCTCCCGCCCAGGTTCCTTCAAGGTGCCGCGGTAGGCGCGCATCTCCTCACCATCCAGGTCACACACATAGGCCTTGCCTGCCTTGATCAGTTCCACCGCGAAATCGTAGAGTTGCTGAAAATAGTCGGAGGCGTAGAAGAGCCGCTCCTCCCAGTCGAATCCCAACCAGCGCACATCCGCTTTGATACTTTCCACAAATTCAATATTCTCTTTATGCGGATTGGTATCATCGAAGCGCAGATTGCATTTACCGCCCGGATAGTCCTGGGCGATACCAAAGTTCAGCACAATCGATTTCGCATGACCGATATGCAGATATCCGTTTGGCTCAGGGGGAAAACGGGTGTGTATCCGTCCCTCATTCTTACCCTCCGCCAAATCCCGGTTGATGATCTGACGAATAAAATTGACAGGTATTGCTTGCTCTGACTGATTCATTATCGTGTCTCTCTGTGACTCTCAAGTCAGGCCTGGGCGGCACGCTGACGGATAAATTCCAACGCTTTATCGATGCGCCGCAGGGTAGCCTCTTTACCCACCAGAAACAGGGTAATATCGATGCCGGGTGATGCAGCGCGACCGGCTACCGCCACCCGCAACGGCTGAGCCACTTTTCCCATCTTAAGTTCCAGGGCCTCGGAAACTCTTTCAACCTGGACATGCAGCGCCTCGGGGCTCCATTCCTCCAAAGCCGCTAGCGCCTCGCGCATCATTTCCAGGGGTTGCTGGGCGGCAACACGCAAGTGCTTCTTGGCGGCTGTCTCATCAAAGGCCTTAAAGTCTCGATAACAGAAAGCGCTGATCTCCGCCATCTCCACCAGGGTCTTAGCCCTTTCCTGATGGGCCATCGCCACCTGCACAAGATCCGGACCCTGAGCCGGATCTATCCCCAGGTTGCCCATATGCGGACTCAGCAGATGGGCAACCCGCTGGGGACTGTCTTCTTTTATATAATGTTGATTCAGCCACAACAGTTTTTCGGTGTTGAAACTGGATGCTGCTTTGTTCACCGCATCAATATCGAACAACTCAATCATCTCGTCCAGGCTGAATATCTCCTGGTCGCCATGAGACCAGCCCAGACGCACCAGATAGTTGAGCAGAGCTTCCGGCAGGAAACCGTCATCTCGATACTGCATCACACTCACGGCGCCATGGCGCTTGGAGAGACGCGCTCCGTCATCCCCCAGGATCATTGGAACATGGCCATACTTTGGCAACGCTTTGCCTAATGCCCGCAGAATATTGATCTGCTTCGGAGTATTGTTGAGATGATCGTCTCCCCTGATTACATGGCTGATCTCCATATCCATATCATCCACCACCACCGTTAGATTGTAGGTTGGCGAACCATCGGTACGGCGGATGATCAGATCATCCAGTTCCTCATTGTTGAATGCCACGCGCCCTCGGATCAGGTCATCCACCACGACTGTGCCGCTATCGGGATTGCGGAAACGAATCACATGCGGCTCGTCAGGCTCAATACTCTTATCCCGGCAATGGCCATCATATCGTGGTTTCTCCTTGTGCTTCATCGCCTCTTCGCGCAGATTATCAAGACGCTCGCGCGTGCAATTGCAACGATAAGCCAATCCCTGGTCCATCAATTGCCCAATCACTTCGTTATAGCGCTCAAATCGGTGAGTTTGATAAAAGGGACCCTCATCATATTCCAGGCCCAACCAGGTCATCCCCTCCAGAATCGCATTAACCGACTCCGCAGTAGACCGCTCCAGGTCTGTATCCTCGATGCGCAGGACAAACTTTCCGCCATGCTTGCGGGCGTAGAGCCAGGAAAAAAGTGCGGTGCGTGCGCCTCCCACATGTAAATAGCCTGTGGGACTGGGGGCAAAACGTGTTCGGACTGTCATTTTGGTATTTCTGGGCCTGAAGCTGGAAAAGATGGGATTCTACCAGACCCGTGGAATTTCGGCAGAGTCTGTTTGACGTCATGTGGCGTCGGAACTAGAATAGCCCGTCTTCGCTTGAAGAGGGCGTATAGCTCAGCTGGGAGAGCGCTGCAGTCACATTGCAGAGGTCACAGGTTCGATCCCTGTTACGCCCACCATATCCCATTGATAATCTGATATATTTCCACTTACAGCCGCAGCACAAGGAAGATGGATTGGCAGCAGGATAAATGCCTGCTCCACGATAAGGAGTGGGCCGAAACTGACAATCAATGACACTCCGGAAAGACGTTCCCTGCCTCCAGTCATCGAAACGGACCCTTTCCCCTTACCTGAATATCTAGATCGTTAAGTCCACTGAGCGCGAAATTGCAGGAAACAAAGTTGGGTGCAGCGTTATTCAGCCACAAAACATCACTCCAACACCGTTCGCTAGTCTATGTACAATCCTGACTTTTAACAGCGTCGCCTCTTCCGGCGTATCAAGCGCCTGAACCTGCATCACAGCTCCAACCATGGGAAGTTCTTCACCATCACTAAAGATAAACATCCCTCCATCAGATATGTCTCTAGCTTTCAATATTAGTTCTCCAAAAGAAGGATGGAGAACCTTCACTCTGACCGCAAGAGAAATCCGCGGTGATTTTCGTTGGTCTTCGATCATACGCTTTTAATATTCAAGTCTTATTGACGATATAGTCTAATTCATTTTCTGATCTTCAAATTAATGCTGATGCCCATGCTGACAATGAGATACATCCTTAACTGAAATTCAGTCTGGTCATTCAAATGGATTCTACAGACGATATTAGATCGTTAGATAATTTCTGATAAATATCAGCCAAACCAATGTTAAACGCGCGCACAGTTGCTGCCATAGATCCATCATCAGCTTTAATTATTTCCGTATAATCTTGAGAAAAAATAGGAGTATTGCGCTTTGTATTAAATGTCCTCAAGCCGAGCGATATCCTTACAAATACTTCACCATTATTATGTAATTCTCGTTCGAAGTTTTTTAGCTCGAGGTTTAGCATTATGCCATCATGCTGCCGAATCTCGCTTTCAACGACATGCTGTGCAACAGCTGCGTCTCTCAAGTAACGAATGAATTGCTCTCGTACCAAGACGGCAGGTTTGTCTATCCAGTAGTGATAGTGATGATACTTAAGAGTTTCAGGACTGTCTTCCTGAGCATATAACATTGCTCTTTCATGATAGATACCGTAGGCTTTTACACGCTCCACAACTAATGTTTCATTGATTATTGTCGCGGATATTTTGTTTACATTGTTTATTTGGCTCAACCTGTAATAGTGATCTTCTGGCATGGATGATGACGAAGCACATCCAATCAATACAACAGATAGACTGATTACAGCCGCCAAACAATAGCGTACTTTATTCACTGGCCACCCCGACTTCAACCGGAGGTTTGTTACTCAATAAAAGACCTGGGTTTTGACGAATTTTACGACTGAACTCATTTAGATTGTGAGTTGTACCATCGAGATTCTGTAGAATATCGTCAGTGTGTCGAGAAAGATCCTCGAGTGATTGTCTCAAGGCATCTATGGCTATACTGATATCCTGACGGTTGTCTTTAATCATACCACTCGTTGCAGTGACTAACGTATCCGCATTTGCCTGGGTCTTCAGCAGTCCAGTTGATAACATGAGTAAATTAGAAGACAATTTTTCTGTATTCGACATTATGACATCTATTTTATGAGCATTTTCCTCACCCAATAACTCAGGCAATCGATTTGCACTGCTTTGCAGCGTAACAATCAGTTCCTGGATTCCTCCAAGGATTACCGGAAGTCTCTCATCTACATGATTGCCTAGTGTCGAGATGCTTGTGTTCAAATTATCCAACAAGGGGCGGACAGTATCCCTAAGCAGGATACTGACGTCATTGGCAACGGTATTTACAGTGGTAAAGAGATTATCATTCTGGATGCCTTTCAGCTCCGATCCCAGCGGCAGAAATTCCATACTCGAGCCCTCATCAATATTAATGACTGTTTCTGCCAACAATCCTTCTGAATAGATTCGAGCAGCACTGTCAAGCGGTATACTCCAACCATCTCGTATCAATAGGTTAACTCTATAACGCACCCCGTCTGCATAGCGCCCAGGTACTATTTTTGTTACAGAACCGACCTTAAAGCCTTCATAGGTAACAGGAGTTCCTTCTTTCAATCCTCCAACATTTGGATAGATGACATAATATGGATCGTTTTCGTCAACTCCACCTGTCAGTCGAAATAACGAGTAGAGGAGTAATGTGATTGTTCCCAACACTACGATACCGACAATCAGATAATTGACATTCTCTCTTTTCATATCCCCGCCAGATTATCTGTTAGACGACGCATGTATTCATCAGCATCTACAATCACATCCTCTGCGCGTCTGTTCAATATATTCTGCACTCTCATGTTACGGCTGTTCTTCACTTCATCAACAGTGCCAGTAATAATAATTTGTCCTTTGTCCAAAACCGTAATCCTATCTGCTATCCTAAAGGCACTTTCTAATTCATGAGTCACAACTACAATCGTCACCCCCATAGCCTGTTGCAGACGTAGAATAAGCTCATCCAAATCCGCTGAAACAACAGGGTCCAGACCAGCTGAAGGCTCATCAAAAAAAAGCAGTTTCGGGTCCATGACTATTGCACGCGCAAGTGCTGCTCGTTTTATCATCCCCCCAGAAAGCTGTGATGGCATGAGTTTTCCAAAACCCGCAAGATTGACAACTTCGAGTTTCATGCGAGCAATAATACGAATAGTATTGTCATCCAGGCGGGTATGCTCCCGTAGAGGAAATGCAACATTTTCTTCAACAGACAGTGAGTTGAAGAGTGCACCCCCTTGGAATGCAACACCTATTTTCTGGCGCATGTAATGGAGTTGAGTAGAAGACATAGTTTGGATATCTTTTCCAAACAAGCGTATCAGTCCGGATGATGGTTGATGCAGTGACAACATTTGCCGCAAGAGCGTGGATTTTCCTGAACCACTACCGCCCATAATGACCATTATCTCGCCAGGCCGAATAGATAGATTTAATCCATAAAGTATTTGTCTGGCGCCATAATATGTAACCAGATTTTCTATTTCTATAATAGGATCATTACTATTGTACTTCAGGTTAACTTTCATCAGATTTGATGGCTCAACCAATCAGCGGTTAAGAAAAAATGTAAATATCATATCTGCAACCACAATTGCTGCGATGGAAAATACGACGGATCTTGTAGTAGCCCGACCCAAGCCTTCAGCGCCTCCTTTTACGGAAAACCCATTACTACAGCCAATTAACGCTATTAAAATGCCAAACACCATGCTTTTATAGAGTCCCTGAGCCACATCAAAAACTGAAAGAATATCAAAACATCGATTGATAAATGTCTCCAAGGATATTTTGAGTATCACTGCTGTGTAGATACCGCCTCCAAGCAAAGCGGCAGTATCAGCCAGGATCGTAAGAACTGGCATCATAATCATCATAGCTAACAACACAGGCGCAACAAGATAACGGACCGGGTCAATGCCGATGACCCTAAGCGCATCAATCTCCTGTGACATCTGCATCGATCCAATTTTAGCTGCAATAGAAGATCCAGAGCGCCCTGCAACAATAATTGCAGCGATCAGAACACCGAATTCTCGTGTTACAGAATAGGCTATACCAGGAACTACTTGAGATTCTGCATCAAACTCCTGCAAGGTGGTAATACCTTGGATTGCCATCATGACTCCATTAGAAAATGATAAAAGGAGAACCACGGGAATAGCCAGAACTCCGATTGACATCATTTCTGAGACTATTGAAACAACTCTAACCGGCTGCCTCACTAAAGGGCCGTAAAGCAACCAATAAATACTTTCAACGAGTAAAGAAAAACTATAACCAACTTCCTCTATGACTGATAATGTGGTTTTTCCCAGTTTTTCAATGATGAGAGTAAGTTTCATTGATCAGTATTGTTATATTTTACTAAGTCTGTCGCCAACCGATTCGAAGATAGGAAAGACTTGATCCAATCGTGCCAGTCTTATTACATTCATCGCGGTGTCACTAACGCCGATAAGTGCAAAATCGACCCCTAGACCTTTTGATACCTGATACCCTTCCACAAGGCTGGCAATTCCTGAACTGTCGATATACTCAACAGCCGAAAGGTCAACCAGCATATTTTCTTTTCTTTGCAGATTATCAAGAATAGTTTTGCGCGCGTCAGGCGAACAGCTAAGATCCACATCACCGGTCAGACAAACAACATTAAAACCAGATTTCTTATAGACTTCATATGACATGTCAGTAACCATATTGCGTTATATATATTTAATGAGCGTCAGTGTATTACCACGTCCACTACATTCCCCGTATTCAACCTCATCCATAATCTTTTTCATAAAATGAACCCCTAAACCACCCGGACGTATATTTGAGAGGTTTCTTGATTTAATGCGTGATAGATCTACGCATGGCGCATCGTCCTGTAGATTAAAAACAATCCCCTTCTGATTACGTATGATTGTTAGATGAATCTCTCTATCAGGTTCATTCTTATAGGCATGCTGTATGATATTCATACATGCTTCATTCACTGCTAATACTAAATTTCCGCACAATGAATCATCAATGCCGATATATTGTGCAGTGTCTTTTATTACGCAGCGTAACAGCCTTAACCTGCTCGCCGCAGCTGCAATTCTGCATTCTATGATTTTCTCTTCTACTCCTTCCGGCATATCAGGCTTCGATCAGCATGATGGTTAGATCATCATCAAATCCTAACGACCTGGTCCGAACGTCAGCGATGATATGTTGCAGTCTTTCGATTGGTTTTTTATCCCTGTATTTCACGAGCAAAGCAAGCAGTCCATCCCTTTCTAGTCGCTGTGTAACAGACAGCCTGGCCTCCAGAAGCCCATCTGTGTAAAGGTAGAGACTGTTACTCCCCAATAAAAATTCGGTAGAATGGAACATCATGTCCTGGATAATACCCAACGGCGGCCCTGAAGCAGGATATTCATTTACCAGATGATTTTGATTAATTTGAAATACTGGCAGGTGGCCTGCATTAACCAATTTTATATGTCGCGAGACAGGGTTGATAACCCCGGCAATCATAGTCACAAACATTCCACGAATGGATGTTTCATATATCTCTCGATTTATCATCGCCATTAACTTTGATGGATCATGAATGCTCTTTGCCAAACATCGAAATAAACTACTTGTTTTTGCCATCAACAACGCAGCATTCATCCCCTTACCAGATACATCAGCAATACAAAATGCTATGTTTCCATTGTGCAGCCTGAAGTAATCGTAGAAATCACCGGACACCGCTTTAGCCGAAACATTCACTCCTACTATTCCATATCTTTGATTTGGAGTGTTCGGCAAAAGACTTCGCTGTACTTCGCGGGCAAGTTCAAGTTCTTCATGTAGTTCTGATGCAACTCGATCCCGTTCTTCCAGCGTATGCTCCAACTCCCAGGTCAACTCCTGATAACTCAGATTATCATTCGCCAGTTGAAGATTCGCGTCACGCATGATTACATTAAAATCATGTTGTCCCTCAATTGTCATACCAAATGCCGATGCAGCATCAGTTACCTGTTCTGAGACCTGCAATAATAAGTCGTTTATTTGCTCTACTGTTAGATGGAAATAACTATCTAAATGTGTACGACACTGAAGCAGTGCTTTTCTTTTGTCTTGTGCTGAATAAACCGATGCCATCCAGTCTGCACAGTGCACAACATCACAGATAGACTTTGTATCTAATGACACATCCACTGGGGCATCACCATGATGAAATCCCATGGCAATAGATAACTCCTCCGGCAATTTCCATTCAGTAGCCAGTCGAAATCCAATTTTGTCGTGTGTCTCACCGAATATCTGCCGTTCTATCACATAACGATCATCTGGCAATAATTCAGTCAAATTTGGCCATTCACTGATACGATTATGATTAAGATAAAATAGAACCAGCAAACCGAAGTCTTGAATCAATCCTGCTGTAAAACAGATATCTTCATCCTGATTTACCACACGCGCCAATACTTTTGCACAAACAGCTCTTCTTATTGCAGCTTCCCAAAACTCTATAACTGGAAACGAAGGTATATCATCTGGCTTTAATGCATCACGGATTGCAATGCATAACACCATATTTTTTAATGCCCGATGCCCAATGATTGTGATAGCCCTTATAACGGAGGTAATTTTACTACTGAATCCAAAATAGGCTGAATTTGCTACTCTTAGCAGTTCAATCGCAAGTATTGGATCTTGTGATACGATGCTCCCAAGTCTTTTGGCATCTACGTTTTCCCCCGTACAAGCCTCGATTACCCGCAATGCACTTTGAGGCGGAGCCGGTAAATCTGACGGTTTTACTATTTTATTAGCGAGACATATCGACATAATGCTTACTGATAACAAATTTATCTGGATAAATGTATTTCTACACGCCGATTTGCAGTTCGTGCACGCTCTGAGCGACTCCTTATTTTTGGTCTAGTTTCACCATATGATATTTTTTCGATATCAATTGTTTCAATTCCGGCATGCCTCAGATACTCGGCAACCGTGTCAGCCCGTTGTCCAGATAAGCGCTCATTATATTTTTTGGTGCCCTGGTCATCTGCATGGCCATCAACTCTTATTCCACTTATCGATGAATCTGCAATGACAAATTCCGCCAGACTTTGGAGATATTGCTGCTCACTTTCACTCAATGTGTACACATCCAAAGCAAAATGAACTTCACTCAGTCGATAATCTTCATAGCCTACGTTTGATATCTCTTTCAAACAGCGTTTGAATTCCCGATATGGTTTCTGATAATTAACGGGAGAGAGCCTCACATGCACTTTTTTACGTGTGTCATTCCAATCCAGAAAGTCAAAACTGGGAACCTGACCTTTTGCCAAAGAAGCCAGGAGCCATGCTGACATCTTTCTCTCAACCACAATCGGCAACAGGCCCTGCTTTAAATTAACCGGACTTGTCAATGGGTCAGGTTTCAGGTGTTTCCATGGTGGTGAAGTTTCCTTAATTACGCCCTCTATAGAAACAGGTATCTGTTGGAAACTTTGAATATGAAACGTCAATTCCTCACCTGCAAGGCGAAGAAAGCGACTCACGCCAAATTGAGGTATTTCATGTTTTAGTTCACATTTTGCCTTCGAGCCATTAAAGAACCATTCAGAATAATGCTCTTCCGCCAAATAGATCTCAGGCTCAACAAATGACGCAGTTATTGGACTTGCATAAAAGATTATCAAAACCACCCGAACAACCGGGAAGCTGTGACTAGCCATGAGATTTACCTTCGCACTTTAAAAGATAAACTTATTGGCGACCAACAATATCTATTCTTTATCAGGAATCGCGTTACTTTTTTGTCTAATCAGCAATCTAGGATGATTAAACTAGGATCAGCAAGCCATGCAGTCAATTAAGAATGGTATGTAATAATGCTTGTATATCAGGAACTTAAAGATTATTTTTCTCTTACTCTGATTCATGGGACTGCAGGTAGTCGATGAGGCTCCTGAAGCGGTTGTAATTTTGCCAGGTAAATACGGGATCTTCCTCCTTAGGCACCAGGGATTCGAGTTCTATCAATTGTTGCTCTGTCAGGTTGGCTTCCAATAGTGCGAAAACTTCATCCTCTTCCAAGTTGACATGCTGTCTTTGCAAGGCAAGGAATTCTCGACCACGGGTATCCACCTCTTCCCGTGTCAGCACCTCTCCCTGAACAATTCCTTCCAGTGTTTCACGGAAGCGTCTTGCCATTCCTATCAGTTCACCATGTTCGCGACCCAGTCTTAAAAGGATCTTCTCTCCATCCTGAATATCTGGCAATACCATTTTGAAGAGTAGATCTTCAGTCGGATGATGGACCCGCTCCGCATAATGTTCAATGTAATCCAGAAGCTCTATTACCAGGTCAAAATTAGATTCTTCACCGGCACAGAATGCATCCAACTCTTTTTTCAATAGATCAAGTAACCGCAGTAGATTGACATGATCACGTTTTAATTTTTGCAAAATATTCATCAGCTCACCTCATGTCTCCTCAGCCAGCGCCATACCCAGCCCTGAGGCCGAGTTTCACCGGTAAGTATATAGCTTAATGCGTGTTCATTCTGCAGCGTCCAGTAAATACGATTTTTTGCCGCGTTGAGGCCCACAAATAGAACATGGTCATTTTTTTCTATGGTAGTAGACAGGTCTGGTAATAAAACCCTCTCGTTATGGCGCAATAACATCAGTGGAATCATATTCAACGAACGACTTCTGTCTCTCGGATCACTCATTAGATTTTGCAGCGTGACCCGAACACCCTCTGCAAAGGCGTTGCAGATAGCGTGTGATTTCTCATTGGTAAAGTTGACCTCCCATATCTCAGGCGCTTCATCCTGAAGCAAGGCCGTCAGGCGACTAACGAGTTGGCACGCCCATTCATCATCTTGATACAGCACTAACTGAATAAATTGATAAAGAAGAGGAGTACCGAGGAGGACTCGAATGCGATTGGCAATGATAGCACTGGGATGCATAATCATTTCCGCACCCACTGCCTTGATAATAGGATCATTGTCCTTTTTATTTTGCCGCATAATCACAAAAATGTCTGAGTTCAAGTTCTTCGCCGTCATGATGATCGATAGATTATTCGCATCGTGATCTGTCCCGGCTACAAGTCCAACCGCTCTATGTATTTCCGCCTCGCTAAGAGTTTCAGCCTCAGTTCCCCTGCCAACTATACAGCCATTCTTCGGTGCGCCTGTTTTCCCAGGATCGGCCTCGATTACATTCACTTCCAGTCCCTCTTTTATGAGCTGATCGTAAACGGCTTTACCAAAGCGTCCATAACCACACACGACCCATAGTCCTTTTTGCGGTGGACTGATAGGCTCATTAAGAAGCTCCTGCTTACCTTTTGTAAGCCATTCCTGAAGCAGGTTCAGACATGGGGCCTGCAATGCAGTGGCTAGATGTACTGCGAAAGTATCAAATGGATCAACGATATAATTGGTACCGAAGGATGCCATATTTGCTTCAATATCATGCGAATCGGCACGGCATATGACAGTGATTTCAGGATGCAGGAGTTTTGCAGTGATCGCGACTTTCAGGTTCGTATCATTAGAGTCCGTAAGAGCCACAACTCCTGAGCAGAGTTCATGCTTCAAACCCGCTTCAAGCAAGTGTATCGGCAAGCGGACATCCCCACAGAGCGCAGGCACATACTGTCTCAAATTTTCAAGTTTGAGTAGATTAACCCTTTCTTCCAGTATATCGATCGCAACCGCAAGTTGATCCCGATCAGTCAATGCCTGCACCAGCGCACTTCCGGTCTCGCCATACCCGCATATCAGATAAAATGGATCTCTCATTTGTCGGATCCGCTTTGTAAATCTCCTTTCTGTCAAGGCATTCTGAAAAGTATGGTCCTGGAACAGCGCTAGCAGGGTGCCAATGGAGTAAAACCAGACAATCACTGTAAAAAATATGGAAAATGCGACCCAGAGTCGCTGTAAATCTGTAAATTCATAAGGTATCTCACCAAAACCGATGGTAGTTGCCATATAACTCACGAAATAGAACGCGTGAAAAAAGTCCATCTTCATCGGGTTGCCATCACCATCCTGTCCAGGTATGAGCACCAACCCAAGAATCGCTACTGAATAGGTAATGATCAGAGTCAACAAGGGCGTACGCATACGCCGGAAAATCAGAAAGATAATATTGTCCATATTGATTTGGTCTGATTTTTTATAGCTGATTTCCCGAATCTAACCGGCAACTTAATAAAAGCCCGAACAAAACAGATTTCAGGCTTATATCGCTGAGTTCAGCAAGCTCGTGAAATCCTTGCCGGGATATCCTGAGTTTCATCTCAAGCAACTGATTGCAGCCGGTCAGCAACACCTTCACAGGGACTCCAGTTAAAGAAGTGAAAAAGCTTAAATCGCGTTTCCTACCGGCGATCTTACTGGACCGCCGGTTTGGATACCGCTCAGCGTCGCAGCATGACCGTTTCTATTATCAGCAGCACTACTGAAATCACGTTAGCCAGCATTGCCCCGCCTGACAGGGATACGATGCTGGCCATTACCACAGATGTTAATCCATCTTCAGTTACATGCATCGCAAAGGTCCAGACAAGCGCTGCGGCAAAAAGCTGCAGCAGCGCAACCAGGCTGGTTGCCAACAGTACGGCGCCCATCTGCGTTCGATCTCCAAATTTGAGTACGGTAGCGATCATGTTTACCACGATCACAGCGAACAACTCATAGACGTGGTGGTGATCAGGATTGTCGATCTCTCCCACAAAAAATCCAAAATTGAGGGTCAGCGCCAAAACAATAAAAAATCCAAATAGAACCTTCTCCGGATTCATTTCCTTTCCTCATATGAATTGGGGTGTATTGATGTATATATCTGAAAAAATAGCCTTATTCCAGTTAAGTTGCTAACCCATGATGAAAAAATCCTAAAGCTTTTAGATGAATAACCGCTACGGATTGAGATGTGGGGCTCTTATGCCCTTGATTTCACGTTAGATATAGGGTGCTTAGCTAGACAACTCAGCTACAGGATATCGGACAGGGGGAGATGAAACCCTTGGTGGAAGGACGTCATCGTGGAGACTATAGGAAGGTATTCACTGTGTATCCGGACAACTCAAGACACTCAGCAGAGCTTTACGAATAATCACCTAGATAAATACGCAATTGCACTTTTCTCCTAGTTCATCATGGGTATTCAGGAATGGCAAACTTCATAAAATCTGTCGACGATCGAACACGCCTTGCAGGCACCAATCGCATGGAAGTGCTTCTCTTCAGCCTGGGCAAGGATATCAATACCGGCCGCAATGAGACTTATGGCGTGAACGTTTTTAAAGTCAGGGAAGTTATGCTGGTTCCTGATATAACTCATGCTCCAGACATGCCTCACTCCGTGGAAGGTATGGTCAGTCTGCGGGGCAATATGATTCCGGTGATCAATCTACCAAAATTTTGCGGGGTTCAGACTGAAGAAAAGCCAGATATTCTTGTCATCACCGAATATAACAAAAATGTTCAAGGTTTCCTGGTACATGCTGTCGATACAATCGAACGGCTCGCATGGGAAGACGTAAAGGTCCCTCCCGCCATGATGGCGCAACAGCATGGCGGCTTGGTAACGGCGGTAACTGAATTGAAAGATGGCCGCCTGGTGATGATCATGGACGTAGAAATGGTGCTGGCCCAGACTTCAGGGTTCGGTGAAAGCGAAGAATTATTCGACGGCATCAAACATATCGGTAATGCGAATATCACGCTACTTTTTGCCGACGATTCCGCAGTGGCGAGAGACCAGATAGTCCGCACTCTCAATCATATGGGAATCAAGCACATCAGCACTAACAATGGCGCCGAAGCATGGAAAAAAATGCAGGAGATCGCCAACCAGGCTGAATCACTGGGCCACAGATCAAGTGAATTTATTCAACTTGTCCTCACCGATGTAGAGATGCCGGAAATGGATGGCTATGTTCTCACAAAGAAAATCAAGGAAGATTCTCGTTTCGCGGACATTCCCATCATCATGCACTCCTCCCTATCAGCCGATGCCAATCAGGAACTGGGTAAAGGTGTGGGTGCTGACGCCTATGTACCCAAATTTGAACCGGTCGAACTCGCATTGAAGTTGCAGGAATTCCTGGTAAAAAACTCACAGTAAACTGATATTACCATGCCAGACCGATGCAGCGTTGTTACTTTACGTAACAACTGCTAGGCTTGGTTCATGCGTAATCCATGGCAAAGAGAACAACAGACCGAACATATCCTGCTCCTGGCGCTGTTCATTCTACTGCTGTTTTCCAGCCCCATCCTGTCTCTGTGGAGTGACCCGGACGGCCTCTGGTACCTTCCTTATCTCATCTGGCTTGTAATCATCCTTCTTATAGCCTGGGTTGTTGGGCGGCAGCACGATGAGTCATGAACTGGCAATTCTCTTCAGCTTTGGTTTTGCTTACCTGCTCCTGCTGTTTCTGATCGCCTATGGGGCCGATAATGGCTATATCCCGGAGAAATTTCTACGCCACCCACTCACCTACATTTTATCCTTGGGTGTCTATGCAACCTCCTGGACCTATTACGGCAGTGTAGGTTTTGCTCAAAGCCAGGGTTATCTTTTCCTCACCATCTATCTTGGCGTCACTATTGCCTTTGCGCTGACGCCATTGCTGTTTGAACCCATCCTGAGGCTGACCAGGGAATACCAGTTGTCCTCGCTTGCCGATCTGTTTGCCTTCCGCTATCGCAGTCAATTCGCCGGAATTCTGGTGACCCTCTTCATGCTTGTCGGCACCCTTCCCTATATTGCCTTGCAAATTCGGGCGGTTACCGAATCACTCCAGGTGTTGAGCCAGGAAACCACGCCTCAGATCATCGCATTAGGATTTTGTATCACTCTGATTCTGTTCGCAATTCTGTTCGGTGCCAGGCATGTTTCACCAAGGGAAAAACATCGTGGCCTGGTGGCCGCCATCGCCTTTGAATCATTGATCAAACTGCTCGCACTTGCAGCGATTGGGCTGTTTGCCCTGTTCGGGGTCTTCTCCGGACCTAAGGGGCTGAACCAATGGCTGACAGCTCACCCCGAGGCTATTCAAAATCTTTATCAACCCCTGCAGGAAGGGCCCTGGAGCACACTGCTACTGCTCGCCTTTGCTGCCGCATTTCTTCTTCCCCGCCAGTTTCACATGCTGTTTGCAGAGAACCTGGAGCCCAAGGCGCTGCGTACTGCAAGCTGGGGCTTTCCACTCTTTCTGCTGCTGATGAACCTCCCGATTCCCTTGGTGTTATGGGCTGGCACCGCGCTCGACTTACAGGTGAACGCCGATTATTTTGCGTTGGGCATCACCCTTGACCAAGGAATCGACTGGCTGCCGATACTCGCCTTTATCGGCGGCCTTTCATCGGCCAGTGCAATGATGATTATCACCAGTTTGGCGCTCTCATCCATGGCCTTGAACCATATCCTGTTACCCACTACCTTCCCTGATCCTGAAGTCAATCTGTATCGCCTGTTGTTGTGGGGGAGGCGTCTACTGATCTCCGGCATCATCATGGCGGGCTATGGATTTTACATCCTGCTGGAGCAGAACCAGGGCCTGGTGCAACTTGGTCTGATCTCCTTCGTCGCAGTCGTCCAGTTTTTACCTGGAATCATCGGTCTTCTCTACTGGCGACGCGCCAACCGGTTAGGATTTCTCCTGGGTTTGCTGGGTGGTATAGGCATCTGGTCAGTAACGCTCTTATTCCCGCTGCTGGAAACCTCCGGCTTTATCCGCACCGAATTTAACATACCGGCACTGCGTCTCGCTTCCGGCCTGGATCAGTGGGAGTTCGCCACTTTCTGGTCGCTGGCGCTCAATGGTCTATTGTTTATCGGCGGTTCGCTGGCGGGCAGTCAAAGTCCCGGTGAGCGGGAGGCGGCGAATGCCTGCTGCAGCGATTCATTTACCCCGCTGAATGGCATGGTGAGCGCTGGCTCCACCTATCAGTTCACCCGGGCGCTGGCGCAGATCTTGGGGCCACAGATAGCCACCAAAGAGGTTGATCAGGCACTCAGGGATCTAGGATTGAATGCTGCAGAAAATCGCCCCACTGAACTCAGAAGGCTTAGGGAACGCATCGAACGCAACCTTTCCGGTCTGATTGGCCCGCATCTGGCCCATATGATGATCAACCGCCGGTTGCAACTCGATGCAAGCACCAAAACCGCCCTGGCAGACTCCATGCGCTACATGGAACAGCAACTCGAGCATTCCAGATCTCATCTAAGAGGTCTTACAGCAGACCTGGACAGTCTGCGACGCTACCATCGTCAGATACTCCTCGATCTGCCATTGGGCGTCTGCACCATCGACCGGGAACGCACTGTTACGCTTTGGAATCTTGCCCTGGAAGGCATGACGGGGTTGCGCTCAGATGATGCCATAGGGATCTCCGTGCATCGACTACCCAAACCCTGGGGCAACCTGTTTGCCGGCTTTGCCTCTGCCCGGGATGAGCACATTCACCACCTGGAGATCAAGCACAACGTCCATCCGCGCTGGTTCAACCTCCACAAAGCTGCAATCCCTCCCCCTATGCCCGCCGATTACAGGAGCGAAGAGGCACGCAGCGGTCAGGTAATGATAATCGAAGATCTCACCGACCTTGAGACCCTGGAAGCCGAACTCGCCCACAGTGAGCGGCTCGCATCAATAGGACGCCTTGCCGCGGGTGTCGCCCATGAAATCGGCAATCCAGTAACAGGAATTGCCTCACTTGCACAAAATCTCCGGCAGGAAAGCGACCGGGAAATCATCGACGAAAGCGTTGAAGAGATACTCAACCAGACCCGCCGGATCACCGCGATTGTCAAAACCCTGATGAACTTCAGCCGGAATGGCGGCATTGGAACAGATATACAAGTATTCCATCTCAAGGAGATAGCTGATGAGGCAGTACGACTGGTCAGGCTTACTCATCATGGAAGCCAGATCAGTTGTGAAAATCTATGCCCAGTTGACCTGCTGATAGAAGGTGACCGACAGTCACTCTCACAGGTCTTCGTCAACCTCTTGACCAATGCATATGATGCCTCCACGCCTGGCGGCCGTGTTGAGATTCTGGTCACCAATCAGGAAGAGATGGTCAAAATAGAGATTTTGGATCAAGGTAAGGGCATTGAAAACCATCAACTGGAGTACATATTCGAACCTTTCTACACCACCAAACCACCGGGAGAAGGAACCGGACTGGGATTGGCGCTGGTGTATAAAATCATTAGTGAACACAAAGGTACGATCGATATCGACTCTGAACCAGGCGTCGGCACGCGTATCATTCTAAGGCTCCCCAAACATTCACAACTTCATCATGAACCAGATACTGATCATCGAGGATGAGAGCGTTATCCGCAATGCTGTCAAGCGATTGCTCGAGCGACAGGGTTATCTTGTCGCTATGGCGGCTTCAGCTGAAGAAGCCCAAACAAATTACGATCTGCGACAATTTGACATGATTATTGCGGATGTCAGGCTGCCTGGAGTCTGCGGCACTGAAGTCATCCAGCTCGCAGCGCCCGTTCCGGTTCTGATCATGACCAGTTATGCGAGTGTCAGATCCGCAGTTGACGCCATGAAGCTGGGCGCAGTTGACTATATCGCAAAACCCTTCGAGCATGATGAACTGCTCTTACAGGTGGAGCGAATCCTTAATCAGAGCCGCCAATTGCGCCAGCAGGAGGCTCTCAAATCAGATGTGGCAAAAAGTTATCCGGTAACCGGCATGGTAGGACACTGTCCCGCAATGCTCATGGTGTGTGATCGTATTGACAAGGTCGCACCGACAGACGCGACCGTGCTGATTCTTGGGGAATCCGGCACAGGCAAGGAACTTGTAGCTCGCGCAATACATGAAAAAAGCAACCGCAATCAAGCCCCTTTCATTGCATTCAACTGCGCCGCTGTTCCCGAGCATTTGATAGAGACTGAATTATTTGGACAACATGAGTTCCAAACTGGCCTGCTGAAAAAAGCCGAAGGCGGGACATTGTTTCTAGATGAAATTGGCGAACTGCCACTTCCGGCTCAGGCACGTCTACTGCGTATCCTGCAAAATGATGCTTATGATGAGCTGACCCAATTTAACAACCGACCAATGGATATCCGTATGATAGCCGCCACCAACCGGGATATCCGCCAGCTGGTGCAGAACCAGACATTCCGTAGTGACCTCTATTTTCGCTTGAGAGTAGTGGAGATGAGTCTCCCCCCGTTGCGAGAGAGAGGGAGTGATATTCAGGAGCTTGCGCATTTTCTCTTGGAAAAATCATCCAAGCAACTCAACAGGCATCAGCTGAAATTCAGTAGAAGCGCCATGGAGGCTATCCGGCATTATCGTTGGCCAGGCAACATCCGAGAACTGTCAAATACTATAGAGAGGGCCGTCATTCTCTGCGAGGATAACGCCATCACACCAGAACTTCTCGCTATTGATCACCAGGTTGCAACCAGCCATATAAAAGCGACCGGAGCGCAAGACAGTCTCTCATTAGAAGAGTATTTCCGTCAGTTTGTGATTGAGAACCAAGAACTGATGACAGAGACAGAGATGGCAAAAAAACTTGGCATCAGCCGCAAGGCCCTCTGGGAGAGGAGGCAGCGTTTTGGAATTCCGAGACAAAAGAAAAGTACGTGATTAACATAACATCGCCCAACTACAGTAATGTACAGCTATAGATGGGCGATATTTTGATTGTACGGGGTACCAGACGCACCCCTTTTTCACGGCACAATTTGCCAGCTTGAATCTATTGGGCGTTCTGCACACCCACGTCCCCTTCTGTCGGAACTGGCTCGGGTGAATCCTGTGCGGTTGAACTTTTATTTCCGATATCGGCAGGATTATCAACCTGGGTTGCATTCTGAACGCCATCACCAGCGATATCCGGTTTACCGAACATATTTTGTTCCATCAGAGGAGTTTCCGGTTGTGGATTGACAGTCGCTTCAGCACCTGCGCCAGGACCAGTACCATTAGCAGCAAACAGGACTGAGGAACTTGCCAACAAAAACATCGCAACTGCTGTAGAATAAAGTTTCATTTTTGATCTCCTTAACATTCGAATAATCAACCCTGTGTACTGCTCTAATCAGACTGCATTCATACAACAGTCATGACATATCAGTGACAGGCCAGTTGCAGGTCATGAGACTTCCCTCTTGCTTCAAAAGAGGATGGAGCCTTTTCATTTCCTACGCTGAATATTCTAGATAGTTGTTATTTCTCCTGTATTTCCCCCATCAAACAAAATGTATCTGCTTGTTTCAAGCGTCGACTCTCATGAAATCGTTGAAACACAGATATGTCAGCATTTCATTCGCTGTATAATTCGAATCATTCGCGTCACACAAATGTCCTGAAAGGTCTGATGGCTATTCAGATAGAGTGATATCAACTGACATCCTGGCTGATCGCACTCTGGCTCTTTATTTATGGGCAGCTTGCCGGTGCAGTCAGCGTCGCATTGGCAGCCGGTGGAGTGCCTGTGCTGGATACCACGTCAAACCAGGCGTACAACAAAGGTGCTTGATTGCACAAGAAATGCGGATCGGTATGAAATAGTGCAAAGACTTCCGGGAACAACTCATGCGCCTGACTGCTTGCTGCATACCAGGTAGGTGCTGTCTGCGGATGACTCTGGATCCAGGCTTGAAATGCGGTTCTGACAGCAGGAGTATTTTCCACTGCCGCATGACCCAGTTCATGCAATATCCCCATCGTCACATCCGGCAGCGCATTGGCAGCACTGCTGCCACGGAACAGGCTGGTATTGTTGGCATACAATGATTGGAAATAGAGCACCGTGATATTTCTGGTCGAACCGCTGCTGTCCATCAGGGTCAGGCCGTATTGAGTGGCTGCGCCGGCGCTATATCTGCTGCCGCTACGCTTAATGCTCGATGTTTTGCGACCGATCTTGATGCCACGCAGATGAGGCAGCATATCGTTCGACAAGGTTTGCAGGGACAATTCGAGCATACGTAAATCGGTGGTACTGAGGTCCAGCGTATCGTCAGTCATCGCTTGTGGGACGTTGTGCGCATTTTGCAAACGACTGGCTATGCCGGCCGCATCGAGAACTTCAATGCCATAATTTTGATCGAACCAGGTCCGGTTGGCGATACCCGCAGTGATCAACCGGTCCATATCCGCAATCAACACCGCTGCGGTCGGGGCTGCGGGGGTTGATCCCTGGGTTTGTCCAGTAGCTGCTGGAACCGGCGTCAATGAACCGCCCTGTGGATAACGGGTTGACCACCATGTTCGAAGTGCCGCAGGAGACGCACTCGCACCTGGAAATCCATTCACCCGAGTCACGCTGATACGCTGCACATCAACCTGGCCGGCGGCCGTTCCGGCCTCCCCTACTCGGGTCACCGTCACATCGTTATGCGCACCAAAGATGAATGTGTACAAAACGGTGCGCGAGCCACTACCTACCGGCACAATGGCATCCACTTCTGTGTTACGCGCTTGGCCGGCGGAAAAATACTGCCAGATAGTGTACTTCACTGGCAACCATTCATCAGCCGGCAGGTTAGCCGGCAATCTGACCGTACCCAATCGATTGGCTGCGGAGGTAGCAACCTGCAAGGTTTCAATTTCAAGATCACCCATATCCCGATCACGATAGTCCGCCGGTACGGTCTGTTGCGCCTGGGTAGTGTAGGCGCCCTGATTGTGCAGGGTGATGCTCAGCTGACTGATCGTATTTGCTGCATGTTGTCCCTGAACCTGAAAAACCGAGCGATGCGTAACCCTTCCTTGTCGATTCGACGTCGTTGCCTCAATCACCTGATTAAAATTGGCAGGCGCTGTAGCTTGAATGAAATTAAAGACAGCTTTATGTTCCTCTGGATGCGCTGTCCAGAAAGCAGTCAGCGGATCAGGGCTGCCGGCGGCAAAGCCGGAAAACGAGGTCGAACCGGGTGTTGCGGGTTGAAAAGCAGCCGGCGCTGCCGGCACCAGGGTTGGTGCTGCTGCGGCCGCGCCACTCACAACAAATGCGATCTCCAGACGCGGCAGAGCGCCGCGTGATGCCGGCCGTTGAAATGTCAGTTTGTAGAGCAGTTGCGGTGCGGTTTGTGGTGGCTGCCCCGTCACTGCCGGTAAGGTACGGCTTGCAACGGGAAGAAACTGAACGCTCGTACTACTTACCGTTGTGGGAGGATTTGTCGCCCATAATGCCGCCAGCACAGCATCACGCTCTTCGGCATTGCTGCTCAAGCGGGCATCGACCGTGGTCACAAAGGCGCGGAAGGTGCGCTGCTCCCAATAACTCTGGCCCGCCAAGGTGGCAATCTGAGTACGATCCAAGGGGATGCCACGCGTTTCATAGGGAAATCGTTGAATCGGTGGCTGTGCCGCTGGGATTCTGCGTGCAATTGTCTGACGTGATATGTCAGCAGTCGCAGCAGCATTCTGCTGTAGTACATGGGTCAATTCATGCGCCAACAATTTTCTGCCGGAAGCCGTAGCTGGGGCGTATTCCCCCTCACCGAATATGATGTTGCGCCCATAAGTAAACGCATGCGCGCTGACCGATCGGGCCAAAGCGGCCCCCTGAGCATCGTCATGTACACGCACTTGGGAAAAATCCGCCCCAAAACGGGTCTCAAAAAAGTTTCGGGTAGGGCTGCTCAATGGCTGCCCGGCACCCTGTAAAAACTGGATACGAGTTGTTAACCCCGGAGTCGCCGGGTGAATCAAGTCACCCTCCTCCTCTGCCTGGAGCAATCCATCTTTCTCGTCATTTCCGAGATCCCCTTCCTGCTCAATCGGCAAAGCAAGCTGTTTGGTCTGTATCACCCCTGTTTTCTGAGTCGCGGATTGCGTATAGGAGATGGCATTTGTAACGGATGGTGCGTCAGCTGCAGATTGCCCTGGCTCAGGCATCCGCAGCACCTGCTCCGCCACCCTCTCCGCTTCCTGTTCATAGCTGTCATTCGAGGCGCCCAGCCTAAGTTTGGGCTGCACCACCGGCCGCTGCAGAATTTGCCTCACTTCAGGATGCTGCGCAGACGATAGGGAGGGTCTCGATTGCTGATTCGACTTGGCCAAAGATCCCGGCTTTTTATCAGTGAAGGAATTCAGCATTTTTCAAGTCATGCCCGGTAGATTTCACCCTGATTGATCGCTCAAACAGACTCATCGCAAGACTCAGCGATAATCCAATCCTTCAAGTTCACTCGCACTGACATACCTATCCATTCATGTCACACCCTTGTTGCCCGCCTCCTTGTATCCATTCAGCAATGAGTTACACTCCGGCATGTTGAGTTGCTGCTTATAAACCTTGGATAAAACATACACGAGACCAGCGACGTCCTCACCGGCCTTTGGGGTGTTGTCATCCTCCTCCAAGGGAGGCAAGATAGTGAGGGTTTTACTCATCCATTTGAAAATAAATGGTTGAGTTTTTCCTTCATTATCCAGAACCGTGTTCAACCGCAACAGGTTGGATCCAGCTGCCAGCAGTTTTTGCACGCCTTCCTTCTTGATTGCCTGCATTATATCTTCGGCTGACCAGGCATTACCGCGTACGGAAGAGAATATGATTTTTGTCCTGCACTGGGTTTTTGTGCCATTTTTCAGTGTTCTCTCAATAACCAAATCATCCGGCTCTGTGAAAGTAACCCAATCGATAACATCTTCATGCACAGCTTCTGGTTTAAAGCTGTATGAGTTTCTTGTTGTATTCACAGTCTCCATTATTGATCCACTTTGCAAACAACCTGCATTGACGATAGCGAGAACAAACAAAAAAATAACCTTGTGGCTCACTAGATACTGAATTTATGGATCCGGAGTTAAGCAAATTGGGTCCGTACCCGCAGGAAAGACGATAAATGCAAAATTGGCCAATGTGTTTCTTTCCGGATTCTCTATTGAATGGGAGCCGCTTGGTTGCATTATTGTTCCCGCATCGGCATTTGTCGGCGGGTGATTCAGGCCTAAAACATGACCTAACTCATGCGCGAGAAGGGTTGTTGATGTACCAAAATCCGACAACACTACATTAGAGGCGTTTCCAGCTGACAACGTGGATCCTCCCCCAGCTCCAGCCAAATCATTATCAACATAATAAACTTCAACCCCAGCTCCCGCATGTAAATTACCAATTGCATTCTGTTCAGCTTCGGTAGTACCGCTTGTTTTATTTGCACAATCATTCAGCGTTACTGCACTATTCGTTGTGAAAGTCACTCCCAGCTTCGACCAAATCTCGTTGGCTTTGGTAAGTTGAGTGAAGTAACTGCCTCCAGTTGGATCGGCATCATTTGCACCACATCTGAAGAAGACCGGCTGCAATTGGACATTTCTGGCAACTCCTGGATTATTGCAATGCGGTGCTATGACAGGTCCGACAGTAAACAGCGCATCCAACACCTCCATGGTTCTCGGCCCTACGATACCGTCATCTTGAAGTCCCTGTGCGCGTTGAAACTCTATGACGGCATTGCGGGTTTCGGACCCAAAATCGCCATCAGCACCAAATCGTGGTAACGCATGACCTGCATCCAGAAGCGCTAATTGCAGAATAACGACATCTGGTCCCTTACTGCCTTGCCTGACATAACTTTCATCATCAAAAGCCGCTTCCAAAGAGAGACGTCCTTGAAATCTTTCAGCAAGCAGATCGTGTCCATCAAGCAGCGTTCTTTGTACTTTATTCTGGACCATACCCTTTTGCTGAATGGTATGGGTCAGCTCATGGGCAAGTAATTTCCTGCCGGTAGAAGTATCTGAAGAATATTCACCAGCACCAAATACTATATTTTGTCCAACGGTAAAAGCACGCGCATTGACTGATCTGGCTGCAGTAGCGGCCCGCATATCGCTGTGGATGCGCACCATGGAAAAATCAGCCCCGATGCGTGGTTCAAAAAAGTCCCGCTCCGCGCTGGTCAATGTCCGTCCTCCTCCTTGCAATGACTCAACATCGCGGCTTGGTGAAGATATCGCTTGGGAAGTTCCACCTGGAGCTCTCTTTGGCTGAATCAATGTCTCCTCTTCTGAGCAGGACGCACAGACACGCTGAATTGTCCCACGCGGTGGAACACTGCGGCTGTCTGCCAACGGTGCATCGCCGATTGCGGCGGATGACCGTGTCTCAGGCATCCTCATCACCTGCTCAGCAACGCGATCGGCCTCCTGTTCATAAACGTCCCCTGGTGTATTGATCCGCAGCTTCGCCTGTAATCTGTCGTGAGGCCCTGAGGATAGAATGGATCTCACTCGAGAAGACTGCCGGCCAAAAGTCGCCCTGACAGCCAATCCGACAGGCTGATTCAACCGGCCACCCGCTTTGATTACCACATTTCCCATTTTATGGCTCCTTGATCACCAGTTTGTCATTCGCCTTCTTGATCAGGCTGGTTGCGGTATTTTGTTTGATGCCCAGCTCCTTCAACAGATTGACATCCGACTCCGCCAGCTGCTTGACCGTGGTGATGTTATTGGCTTCCAGTATCCGGGCATTCTCCGGTGTGAGGCCCTCGATGCTCGAGACGGGCTGTGCTGCATTGATGATCGGTTCGACATTGGTGCGCAGCTTGTTGAGTTCAAGGATGTTTTTTTCCAGCGTTGCAAAACGCTGATCCGAGGTGCTGCGCTCCTGTTTGAGCAGTGCAATCTCCGCTTTCAGTGCTGTGACCTCGGCTTCGGCCTGTTGCTTATCCGCCTCGACCGCATCAACCCGTTTCACCAGTACATCGTTATAATCCGCCTCCAGCGCCTGGAAGCGGATCTCCGCCGCCTCTTTCTCCTGCCTGAGGGTGGAGAACTCATTCTGCAGCGTTGCCACCTCATCCTTGGTCCTCGCCCGGTCGATCTCGATACTGTCGACCTTGTCCCGAATCGCCTCATTGGTGGTAAACGCCGGCTGTATCTTCTGCACGATCCCCGGCTTGTATTTGTATTCCGTGCCCACCAGATCCTGATAACTGCTGTTGTCCTTGTAGCCGGCCCTCACCAACTCGTTCAAGCCCTTTTGCGTGACATCCTTGCCTGCCAGGGATACAGCCTGCAGCATGTTAGTGTGATCGGTATTCATCACCGCGCTGAAGGTACCCAGTTGCTGCGGGCTGATGGCAAAGGTTTGGGTCTCTTTCCTCTGAAAGACGTTCGGCAGCACCAGACAACAGAGCCGTTCTATCGCCCAGGAAACCAGGGGTCCGATCGGTATCAGTGACAGCCAGTAAGAGAAAGAGGTGAAGGTCTTGACATACTTGCGCTTGGTGAAATTGCAGATATTGTAGACCTCCCCATTGCGCAGGCTGAGGCAGCCGAGATAGACCTTGTCGTTCTCCAGGTCACACTCGGGACACTGAATCAACAGGTGATTGCAGAAGCAGTCCTTGAGGTACTGCAGCAGCCCGGACAGGAGTTGATAGAAGGCGGCAATCACATCGGCGCGATACTGCTGCAGAACCTGCCGTTGCTGCTGGTATGGCTGCAGCTCGTAGTTCAGCAGGGTGACTGACTGACCCAGGTGATTCAGGATGTGAATCTGCCCCAGGGAGTCGTTCACCGCCACATCCACCGGCCCCGACTGCACCGGTATGCTGTTCAGCAGTTCCTTCGGATACTGACGTGGATCCCCTGGAATATACTGCATGTCATGCATCGCATAGCGGGTGGCCACGACACCGTCCAGCTTGCCTCCCTGGACATATTTCAGAGCGATATGGCTGGCTGCATCGAACTGATGATAAAACAGACCGGGCCAGGCCTGCCCTTGATCGGCACCTTTCTGCAGATTGGCGATATCGAAGCGGCACAGCGCCTTCTTGTCACCGATATCGGCAACCAGAAATACCAGCAGATTCTTGTTCAGCTCACCGATCACGATTTCAGCGGCCGCACTGCCGCCCACCACATCACGTCCCGCCGCAGCGCTTTGGGCAACGACGAATCCATCGCTCCCCTGTACGGGTTGTTGATTGACCGTCGGCGTCAGCATCAACAGCGGCTGGGATGCGACATCCGCATCCAGGGTCGCCTTGAAGAACACCAAACGATCATATACACCCTTCTCACAACCTGATTTTTCCGCCGCACTACAGATCACGCGTATGCCATTGACATCGAAATCGATGTGTCCGGAGGCGGCAAAGGCCCAGTCCGGATCACGCTCGATCTTATCCTCCTTGAACAGCTCTTCGGGATCGATCAGATAGGCGCCCTTACAGAGCCCGACGGCATACAACTGTTTGGTCGACCAGGGGGACTGCTTGAGTTGCACGACCTTGACCCCGCACATGAAGCTGGTCTGCCACTCAATCTTGATCTCACAGCCATCCTGATTGGTTGCCCCCAGTTTTCCCCGGGCAAACAGGGTATCCTCCTCGTGCACGATACCGGCGAGATGAATGAGGTTGTCCTCGTTGATGGTGAGGTCGCTGATACTGCCCTTTTCCAGCTGCGGCACATCGAAGTAACCCGTCAGATCTCCCAGGCAGCCATCCTCCTTCAGCAGTTCGAAAACAAACACCCGGGCGCTGCTGCGCCGCCAGCCGAAGGCCAGCTTGCCCTCGGGATGCAGGCGGATATGGTCCAGAGGCTCAGGCGTAAACCAGGTGGCGCGGCACAGTTTGCCATCCGCGAAGGGATAAGCCGGGAAATCCACATTGTCGAACTGGGCGCAGAAGGTCTTACTGCGCAGGTGGTTTCGCAGCCTGTCATACAGATCATTCAACAGGGCATGTTCACAGTGGGAGATATTCAGCACCGTGGAGGATTCGCCCTGCTGGTACTGAAACAGGATATTGGTCAGGGTCAGGGTCCTGCGTTGCACCGGCCGGATCAGCTCATGCCCGCATTTGGTGATGGCGCAACGGGCCTTGACATCGGTCTCCTGCAACTCGCCGGTAATGGTCTCGATCAGACCGACGATGCAGTCATCGTAGAAATCGTACAGCAATGTATTGCGCAGGCGATCGATCCAGGTCTCGTTATCGTCCTCGTAGAGTTCAATACGGACAACCAGTTCCCCGGCATCGCTATGATCCAGATAGAGACAGAGCCCCTGCTCGTCGCCAAGACTCGCGGGATCGATCTGCGCCTCTTCCAGCAGCTTGAAGATATTCTGATTGCGCAGCGACTCATCCTCCGCTTCGACAACCATGTCATTGCCCATGCAATCCAGGGCATAGCCGGTGTTCAATATCACCCCTGTCGGATCCTGCAAATCACACTCCAGGGTGAGGCCGCAGACCACGCCCCAGCCGTGCAGGTGCTTGTTGTGCCAGCGAAGGTCCCGCTCCTGACACAGATGATCCAGGGCATCCTGCACGGTGCTGACTTGCGGCATGTCACAGCTGTTGTTGTCATAACAGATGTCATCGGCCCGCAGATCGGTGAGGCTGGGAAACTGGGGAAGCCGGCAGGCATTGTAGCCGTCGCATCCGCTGGTCACAGGCAGGCTCATAACCCCGCCTGCATCCACATCCACCAGCAGCATGTAATGGTGCGGCTCCCCTTCCGGCGGCACGCCATTGCCGACGGCATCCTCCAGCAGCACCTCACCCTGCTGATGGATCGATTCCCGCACCGGCACTGTCCAATAATCGCCGCATAGCAGCGGGTGATCCGCCAGTTCGATACCCAGACTGATCACCCGCAGCTCGATCTCAAGGCTGTCGCCGCCCTGGGTCACATGTCCAGGCTTGTCCGCTCCGACGCCGCTGGTCAGGTCGATGGTGCCTTCGTAACCTTCGCTGAGCTGCCAATCCGCGCCGCTTTTCTCGATCCGGCACCAGCCGTCCCAGCGGCGCACGAATGCCTTGGCCAGGGGTGATGCATCAGAGAAGTTGTTGACCAATGGCTGGCGCTGGCCATCGATGATGCGCTGACTGACGAGCGTCACGTCCGAGATGCGCGCCCAGCCGTTTTTCCGTGACCTCGTCGAAAAACTCATAGACGAACTGACTGCTGCCGAAATCAGGCGGCACATCCGCCGTGGCGTAGGCCTCGGCGCCATTCTCGGATGACCACTTCAGCACCACCGCGTACGGGCTGATCATTGTCGTCATAGCTGACGTCATGCACCTCGACCCGGAACAGATAGTTACCCACCGGGTCGTTGAGCTCCAGTTCATCGGCACAAGGGTCGCAGGGATCCGCGCTGCTGGCAAGACTGCGCAGCACCAGGCGCAGACGAGCGTCACCGATGGGGGGATTGACATCCGCACAGAGTGGATCGACTCCCGCATCGACACCACTTCACCTGGGCCATGGTCTGGGTGCGGGTGGTGGTATCCGCGCCATGCAGGCCGGGATCACGCAGCATCTCGTCCTCCAGCCAGATGACACTGCGTTCCCAGATGTCCACATACAGCCGATGGGCGGTCTCCGAGAGCGCCGGCGCTTCGGGATAGTAGAGCTGGTGGGCGTAATCGAACTGATCCGCATCCGGGGCATCCGCATCCGGCCTGACTTCACCCGGCACGCCGTCTATGTAGACGCGTCCCCAGTGCAGACTGGGAATCCGCGCATCGCCGGCCTCGGTCACCTGCAGCAAGGCCCCATGCCGGGGGGTGCCGCTGCCGATCACATCCTTCAGGGCCTCATTCAGCCGATCCCTGGAGAGCAACGCCTGTTCAGTTAAATCCGAATCGGTCAGCATCCTCCCCTGCTGATGGCAGACGGATGAATAATCTTTGACCGGTTGTCTGCTGTTACGCGATTTCTGAATTTTCATGCTTGTCTTGTCCTTTGGATTTTATTCTGATTCCGCATCGGTAATCTCACCCGGCAATGCATGCAGCGAGTGATCAGGGATCACAACTGGCCTGATACCGGTGGGCAGAAAATCTTTCAGTTTGGTGATCACCGCCTCACGACTGGCCACCAGATACAGATGGTGGCAGGCGCCCATCTCCCCTCCGTCCTCGGCGCCATGGGCAATTTCAGCGGGGGTTGCCGGATGCAGCACGCCACAGCCCGGCTGGCCGAATGTCACCGAGAAGAAAACCGCCTGCAGCTTATGGTGTTCGTAAAAGGTCAGCTCTCCGCAGGGCTGTTCAGGCAGCAGGGTCGAATAACGCACACAACCCTCGCCCGGCAGACTGGCCGGATCGTGGTCCTTGCGGATCAAACCGTTGAAGATGCAGTCGCTGGCCTGCAGGCTCTCGGCGATGGTACTGGTCAGGACGCTGCAGTACTGCAGCCTGACCAGACCCTTGGCGGCCTGCACCCGCTTGAACAGGCAGTCGTCTGCGGTGAGCACCGGACCTTCCAGATCGGTGCTGTGCACCTCGGCCGCGAGCACCGCGCAACGCTCGAACTCCAGGCGTCCGGAGTCCACCTCCACCGTGTGGCTGAAGACGATGCCCTCGAAGCGCCAGACCGGTGGATCGACCGGGCCGGTGCCGCTCGGCACCTGCTCCAGCTTGACCCGCATGCGGATCACCACCGGCACGAACGGTCCCTCGTCCAGGGAACGGTTGCGGAACAAGGTGCGCGCACCCTGTACTTCGACAGACACCACCGCGAGGAACGCCGCATCCTGCTGCAGGGTCTCGGACCAGAGAAAACGGTGCTCGGTGGGCGCAAAGAATCCTGGGTGGGTCGGTGTATAGAGCAGCACCCGGCGCGGATGATAGTGTCCCTGCCTCCAGTTGGGGTTGCGGAAGTCGACGGTGCGCACCGATGGATCATCGAAGTAACCGGGAATCCAGTCCGCCTGCAGGGCATGGAACGGCAGCACGCTGTGTCCCTGATTGCAGTTCTGCGCGCCATGCAGACTGCTCTGCCGCCAGCGATAGGTCTTGCCGTCGACGTGGCTGATCTGCGCCGCCAGGTTGTTCTCTTCAGCCTTGACTGCAGAGCCCGGACAACGGAGATCGACGGTGCCCGCCGGCAATCCGGGATGTCTGGCCCTGAGCGGGGCATGTTGTGGAGCCGGCGCATCCCCGGCGTATCCATACGTATTCACGGCCAGCAGGGGCATGCCGACCCGTGCGGTGGCGGCGACCCGTTTCCAGCCCTCATGCACCACCACTTCCATGCCGCCGACCGCTTCCGCCACCTCGTCCACCACCTGCAAAGTACCCTTGGCCTTGCGCCAGGCGATGGCATTGGCGATCTCCGCCCGTTTGCCCGACTCCAGGGGGGAGGTCAGGCGCACATCCAGCAACGCAGCGATGTAGGGCAGCAGCCAGGTCTGGGAATCCAGCTCGAGGGCCGGGTCGGAGTCGGGAAAGATGTCCGCATAACGTTGCAGCAGGGTGCGCTGCAGTTGATCCAGCAACAGTCCGCAGCCGTTCAGATAGTTACGCAGATCCCCGCTCGCGTCGCGCTCCCGATAGATCGAGGGGAGGATCTTATACAGCAGTTCGGCGTGATCGTATGACTTGGTCATGATTCAACCCTGGCTATATCTCATATTGGCGAGTGCTGATATCCAGTGGATAGGCATCCACATCCAGATAGAGCAACTGATGAGGCTTCACCGAAACCCGGCGGATACCCCCGTCATCGGCCTTGTGCAGCCTGGGCCGGCTGGCTGCGCCCATCCCCGCATAGGGTGTGGCGAGGATCTCGCAATGCCCGTTCTCCACCCCCTCCACCTGCTCGAGCAGGGCAATCACCTCACTGCGAAACAGCGGCTGTCCCAGCCTGCGCTGTTGCAACGCCAATCCATTCTGCAGCCGTTCGCGCACCGCCAGTTCAACCTGCTTTTTATCGAAGGCCGCCTCATCCACCATCAGTGAAACCTTGAGATGCAGCAGCAGCGGCGCATAGGAGATCACCGACACCGGGGTGCCGGGGATGGAATGTTGCTGGAGATAGTTCTGGATCAATAAGGCGGTCTCGGAACCAGCGGCAAAGGTCGCCCCTCCCGCAGCCACCACCACCACTTCGATCAGCGGCCGGGCCGGCCGGTCCGGCATCTTCTCGAAGGCCCGGGCCTGCCAGACCATGCTGTGATGGGCCGCCAGATGGGTGAAATCATCCAGGGAGACCGCCCTCGACAGTGCCAGCAGCGTAGCGGGAGCGGATTCACGCATCGATTCGGACGACTCCTTCTCGGCCCCCCCGGCAGTCGCCAGAGGCGCCACGAAATCATCCACCAGGCGGTGTGGCCGGGCGATCTTCAGCAGCGCATGAGGCTCGAGGTTGCCCTCCTCACCATAACCGGTGCGGTAGCGCACCCGGACATTGTCGATGCCGGTGGGCAGACGCCTGCCATTGCGGCCATCGCCGAAGCAGACCGACAGCACCCCGTCCTGATCCACCTTGACCTGATAGTGGGGGTCTTCCGGGGCTGAGTGCGAGAGGTCCTCGACCTGTTGCCAGACTCGCTGTCCCACCCGCAGGGTCAGATCGGCGCGCACCCCGGGGGCAAAGGCGGCGTCCGCCACCCAGGAGATCCGTTCGCCGGGCAGCGCAAAGCGCTGATTGGGCTGAGAGGCATCGCCATTGCCGAGGATCTTCTCCGGCTGCGTCTCGCCATGGGTGGCCCGCGCCACATTGGCGTAGAGGATGCAGTCATGGCGGCTCAGGCCTGCGGAATCCTTATCCAGATGGAAAGGGGGCGCCAGATGCAGTCTGGCCAGACCACCGCTGCTGACGATATCCTTCAGCTCCACCACCGCCGCATACCCGTCACCGGCGCAGATCAGCTTTTGTCCCAGTTTCAGCTCCTCGGCAAGTGCGGCATCCGCCAGCTCGACCACGCTCACCGCAGCGGTGCTGGACGAACTCCAGGCCTGCCTGCCGTTGACGTCATGATCGCGGGGCTGGAGAGAGATCTTGAAGGCCGAGCGCAGCAATGCGACCGGTTCACTGATTCCCGCCAGTTGAACCTCGAACCACTCTTTGTCCTGATCGATCTCACTGATGAGGGTTACCGCCCGGGAGTCGTCTTTATGGGTGATCAGCGCCCAAGCGCCGGTTTCGAGGTCCTTGGCCTTACCGGCGAAGCGCACCTCGGTCAGACTCGCCTGATCGATGATCGCTGCGTGATCCTCCGCCGGGTAGTAAATGCGGTCGCCAAGTTCCCCTGAGACGTAGTAGATGTACTCCACATGGTTGTCGTCTTCATCGTGGATGTGGTCCTTGTGAATGGTCAGGCTGAGTTCCTTCAGCTCTGCATCCACCAATGGGCCATGGGTGCCGTTGTCGCCGTGGGGCAAAACATAGACATCCGGTCCGTTATCCAGCTTTGGCTGACTCTGCTGGTTCAGGCTGCGCGCCCGATAGAGTTTTTCACCTGCTGCCGGCGACAATTCGGAGTCGGCGAACTGGATATGCCTAAACTCATTCTCCCGCACCTGCCTGACCTGCCAGTCCGAACCCTGCTTACCGAATACGATCTCATCCTTGGCGAGGTTTGCCTGTTTTTTCAACAATGCACTGCCGTCACCGTTGGCCAGTGGCGATGCGACAAATCCGGGCTGCAGATAGAGTGTGGTGTTGTAATAGTGGAAACTGCTGTCCAGCTTATCTGTCGAGATGATTTCGAGCACAATGTATGGCCCGGCGGAGTTCTCAGCCAGACTGCTGACTTTTACCGGCAGCCCCTTATCCAAATTCGCCAGTACCCCCAGATCACCCACACTCACATCCTCCGGCGTTTCCTGCAGCGGGAAATGGATCAAGTCAGCGGTGGCGTGTTCGATTTTTTCGCGTTTTTGCTTGAGCTTGAAGGGCGCAGTTAGCTTGAAGCTGCTGAAATTCTTGTCCCAGTCTTTCAGATAGAGCTGGTTCAGACGATCACTGCCCGTCAACTTATCCTGAGTCTCGAAGATCACCGTCGGCGCGCCGTCAGCCGGCTTGTTCTTCACCGCAAAGCCCTTATCCACATCACCGTTCTCCCCGGCCTTGAACAGCAGGGCGATATAGGTCTCCGCCGAGGCCGGTGGCGAGGGCCGGTAGCCGAGCATCGCCACCAGCTTGCGGATGTTGTCCCACTCTACTGCGGTGGGCAGATAGGCCTCATTGGCATAGGCATTGGTGTACTCCCCCAGCACATGGGCGCTGCGCGCGAAAGTGCGCAGGATCTCCCAGGCGTAGTCACGGCGCTCGTCGTAGTACTGGGCCTTGAGGCGCTTGCGGGTCTGGCTGCGGGTCTCGTTGGCCAGTTCCGGGAAACGGCTTACCAGCTCCTGCCAGCTCGGTGTGCCCTGCAGGTCATACTCTTCCACCAACTGTTGACGCAGGGTCTCCAGATAGGTGATCGCGTTGCCGTCGATGTAACGGAACTCGCTGAGGCCGGCCCGGTTCCAGCGGGTCAGATCCTGTTTGTCATTGAGCTTCATCCCGGCTTTCCTCCGTGCAGTACGATCCTCAACGAACCCCGCTCGGGAATAACCGCATCATCCTCCAGCACCGCCACTTCATGCCCTTCCAGAACGATGCGTCCGCTGCCGGACTGATCCGCGTAGATGGCGCCGATACGTTTCATGCGGTTGATGCAGACCGACTCCACCCCATCCAGGGCCATCAACACCTCGATCAGATCGCTGGCCACCACATCCTCGCCGAACTGCAGGTACCCCGGGGCGAAAAAGCCGTCGGACTGATCCACCAAGGCCTCGCGCACCGCATCCTGGATCTCGGAGCGGAAATAGTCACCCGCGATGCGCACCGAGATGGAGAGCACTATGCCCACCAGGGTGGCATCCTGCAGCAGCACTTCCTGACCCACCATGCGCTGGCGTTTGATCACGCTCTGCAGCAGAGTCCTGGAGCTGGCGCCCTGGACGGCAGGCATCCGGTCCTGAGGTATCTCCTGGTCCTGGTAGTAATTCGCCAGCTCCGCTGCAAAGCGGGCCAGGGCCTCGATCGGGTCCTCGGCGTCACCGGCGATCTTCTCCTGGGTCAGTACCTCGTCAAGAGTCAGATTATTGATCAGGCGCACCACCACATAATGGGTATGCCAGGAACCGCTCCAGTCCGCATAGGCATCCGCGTCGAGCACCAGCGGATGCGGCATCAACTGGTTGCGGTAGTCCTGCTCGGTGACCATGCGGTGCTGCCGGTGGATCGACTCCGGACCCTTGCGCTTCGCCTCCTCCATCAGATGCGGGTAGTAGCGCCAGAGTTTTTCCAGTTCCTTGTTCCGCTCCAGCTCGCCTAAGCTGCTGTCCACTTCGGGCGTATGCAGCCAGGGTTTGTAGCCGATCATCTGCAGCAGGCGGCGCACCGTATCGGGACGCCGCGCAGTCTCCAGGAACGCCTCGGCCTGGATGCGGTCCTGCATGTCCGAGAGTTGATCGAGCACCACCGCGAGGGCTCTCCACCAGCACCACTTCCATGTCCGCCGGGGTCCAGTTGCGCCGTTCCGGAAAGCGCGCCGCCAGCTCCTCCAGCATGAACAGGCGGAAACCGTCGTAGTCCCGCACATCCCAGTCGAAATCGTCGCCGATCTCCGGCAGGGGCGCAGGCAGTTCCACGCTGCGCCTGCCGCAATCGCCGCAGCCCTCGGTATAAATCAGATCGACCCGTGGTTCATCTGCCATGATTCATCTTCCCCTTACTCATTTCCATTGAGCACGAACTGCAGCTGCTCTGAATGCTGCAGAGCCGCCATCTGGTAACTGATCAGGATCAGCAGCTTCTCGTTCTCCCCGGTGACCTCCACCGCCAGGGATTCCGGCAGCACCTCGCCCTTCAACGCCTCGGCAAGGGTCGCCAGCAGGCGCTTCTTCACCAGCTCCCAGAGGGGTGAGCTGTTGGGCTCGAACACCAGGGCGCGGGCGCCGATGCCGAAATCCGGCCGGTACCAGCGCTCTCCGGGATTGGTGAACAGGATCTGTTCGATCTGCTCCCGCACATGCTGGTGGCGGCTGCTGATCGCCGAGCCCTGTGCGCCGATGGCGAAGGGGAAGCGCATGTAGTCGCGGTTGTTGAGGCGGGTGCGGGTTAGGTTGCTCATACTAGAATCCTCACTTCACCATGCTCGAGGTGCTGAGGGTGCTCATCTCACCCTGGGGTATAGGCGGCGAGGTCGGCGCGCCCGGTGCGGTGCAGGTGTGCATATGGGTGGCGAACAGGCTGAGAAAACTGGTGCCCTTGATCAGGGGCTCGCCCCCGGAGCCGCCCACATTCACCATGCTGCCTTCGATGGTCACCATGGCGCTGCTTTTTACCGTCACTCCGCTGGCCTCCATCTTGATCTCGTTGCCGCTGCTGTCGGTCACCGTGGTACCGGCGGCTTCCATCACCAGGGTGTTGCCGTTGCTGTCGGAGATCTCGATGGAGGAACCGGAGGCGTTCATCACCAGGGTCGCGCCCGCCGCATCGGTGATCTGCACCACCCCCTCCGGATCGATCTTCAGCTCACTGTCCGCCGGATGGTAGAGACGGAACTCCTCCTCACCCTCGGTATCGTCGAAGGAGAGGATGTGCCCGGAGGGGGTCTTCAACTCACGCATATTCGGCGAGCGGTCGGCGGCCTCGGTGGGGACATCCGCGCTCTGCTGCCAGAGGGTGCCGGTCCAGATCGGCTTGTTCACGTTGCCCGCCTCGAACTCCACCCAGACCTGGGCGCCGATCTCCGGCACCAGGAACAGGCCCTGATCCGCCAGGCCGCCGAAAGGCAGGCAAGGCTCGGCCCAGTGAGTCACCATTTCGTTGCCCAGCACCCCGGGCACCTGCAGGGTAACCCGGGCGCGGTTTTCCGGGTCCTGGTTGTCCACCACCAGACCCCGGTACTTGCCGAAATACTGCTCCTGGGAACGGGTCACCAGTTGTTGGATCGGTTCTTCCATCAAAGGACTCCTGCAAGAATATGCTCGCTGCTGGTTTCGTCCCCGGCAGCCGCATTGCGAATCAACTCGAAATCGACGTGATAACCGCTGGCGTCGAAGGTGTGGGTGGTGCTGTCCACATACCACTTGCCATTGTTCTGCCCGGTGCCGCCCACCTCCACCACCGTGCCGGGCAGCAGCAGGCCGCCATAGGCGGTGCCGTCAAGTCTGCCGCTGGCCTTGAGCTTGAAGGAGCGCTCCTCCGCCTCGCCCTGGGCGCTGGCTTCGGCGGTCAGTTGATTGTTGCCGTCACCCGGCGGCAGGCACCATTCGAAGTCGTCCAGGCCGCGGTCCGAGGAATCGGCGCTGCGGCTACCGAACAGCTGCAGCTCGGGCACCTGACTCGCCTGCTCGATCTCAGCGCCGCTCAGGGGCGCGGTGCTGAAGCGGATGCGATCCGGCTGATAACCGTCATAGGCGACATTGAAGGTCAGGCAGTTGGTCTCCCGCCCGGCATGGATCATCAGCTTGCTGCCGGAGGCCTCGGCGGAGGCACGGGGGGGACCATAGTAGAGTTCCCGCACCCCGCCCTGGCGGTCGCGCAGATACCACTCGTAGTGGTTTTCATCCGCCAGTTCGCGGATGAAGCGGTAGTCGGTCTTGTTCTGGTGGCGGCTGTCCACCGGGGTGGAGCTCAGGTCGGTCTCCAGGGTCAGGCCATAGGGCGTGATAATCTCGCGGATGATATCCAGGCTCTCCCGCCCCTCGTCCCAGGTCACCCGCCGGCAGCTGCGGTCCATGGCGGCAAAGATATCCTGACAGTTGAGGGTCACCGTGGCGACACTGCCGCTCTCCGGGATATCGGTATTGATCTCGCGGATGTAGCCGCTGAAAAAAGGCTCCTCGGCATCGCCGAACACCACCTGGATCTCCACCTGGGCCCAGGTCTGCACTCGCTCATCCTCCGCCAGGGGCCAGCTGCCGTCCGTATCCCGCAGCATGGCGAAGGTCAGGGTTGCCTGAGAGCTGTCGCGGCGTTGCAGGGTGACCGCCGTGGTCTGCAGATTCTGGTAGAACTCGGAAAACTCGCTGCCGCCGATCCGCACGATGCATTCGCCGGTGTCGCGGGTAGTCAGTCCGAGAAAGCTGGCCAGACTCATTTGCGCGGCTCCCGGGAGGCGGGAATCGCCACCGCATCACCCTGCATCTCTTCATCCAGCAGCTCGAAGCCATACAGGAATTCCGCATTGGCATCCATCACGCGCCACCAGCGGCGGTCATTCTTGTAGTAATCCTTGGCCAGATGATCGAGCCGGTCGGTGTGCAGCACCGTATGCTCCACCACCCCAGGCGGCGAGCTGAGGCGGGCGCTCGCGGTAACCGCCAAAGCCCTTCTCCTCGCTGAAGGAGCGGGTGTTTTCGTATCTGGAACCTTTTCTTCGCATCTCCCAAACCTCCTAAACCGAATTTCTTGCCAAAAGCAGCAGTGTTTTGTCACCACAGAGGACACAGAGAACACCGAGTCGATCCAGGACAAAAGGCGTTCCTGTCGCAAATGACCTAATCTTCTCTGTGGTCTCTGTGTCCTCTGTGGTTAATTGTTGTTGATTACCGATCGATCTCCTTCCATCCAGACCGAAGCGGACACAGACCAGACCGTCAGTAAACTCTTCTTGCTTTCGTCTTGGCGTTTTGTCGCAAGCCATCAAGTTTTCTCCCTATCAAAACGGCATCGGTAGATTCAGCAGATTGGCCGCCGACATGATCATGCGCTGCACCTGCTCCACCTGATAGAAGGGATTCGCGCTCTCCAGCACCTGCAGGGTGATGGTCGCCTCCGCCCGGTAAGGTTTGAGCAGCGGCAGATGGGCCTTCTCCTCGATGCTCAGGCTGGTGATGAAGACCGGCAGGATGTGCGTGCCCCAGACGAACAGCAGCACCGACAGGTGCTCGTCCCGTTCATGGGCATGGGCGCCGCCGCCGGTGAGGGAGGCCATCATCTGGAAGGGTCCGGGGCCATTCACCTTCGGCTCCACCATGCTGCGCAGGGTGGCGATCTCCGGCTCCACCCCGGCGCCCATCGCCACGCCGTGCATCGGGTGGCTGGGGTCGCTGAGCTTGTCAGTGGCGTCGAGGAGGATTTTGAAGGTGATGGTCTCGGCGGTGGCCGAGGCCGCCTGGCCGATGCGGTTGCCCTCCCCCGGAGTGGTGAAGTCGATGATCGGCAGCGCGCTGCCGTCGAAAGTGACGGTGCGGCTGCGGGTCAGGGACTCCGGATTGAACTCGAACTCCAGCAGCAGCGGCGGCAGGCTCAAGGCATATTCCACCAGCATGCCTTTCATGGTTTTGATCATCTGTCCCTCCTGCGTGATCTGGAAGCCTTGCTGTTAGGGTCCGCCAGCTGTGAGCCAAGCTGTTCAGCCACCTGTCTGGCGTCCCCGGCAAAATGGCCCTGCAACCTGAGGTCAAGCTGCCGCGCGGATTGCAGTTCAGCGGCCTGCCGCTGGATCTGTTCCGCGACCATTAACGCCAGCTGGTTTGCATCGCCCTGCCAGCCCCTGGGCAGGCGGATATTGATTTTGTCGATAAGCAGCTGGCGGCTCATGTCGCTTCTCCCTGCATGATATCTTTGGGCAGAAATCCCGCCAGCTGGCGCAACTGATTGATGCGGGTCTGGCCATCGGTCTTCTGCAGCACCCGCCAGACCCCGATCGCCACCTGTTGCAGTCCGATGGCGCAGGCATCCGCCGCCGCCAGAATCGCCGCATGGTGCGCCGCATTGCGGATCTCGCCGCCGGTCAGGGCCACCGCCTCCGCTACCAGGGCCAGATCCAGGTCTGCCGCTCTGGGGGCCCGTTGCGGTATCAGGTGCTGCCACAGGGCAAGCCGCTCAGCGGCCTCGGGGCGCGGGAAGGTGACCACGAAATGGAAACGGCGCTGAAAAGCCTGATCGATCTGTTTGCGCAGGTTGGTGGTGAGGATGCAGGGCCCCTGATGCTGCTCGATGCGCGACAGCAGATGGCTGACCTCCATGTTGGCGTAACGGTCCCGGGCGTCCTTGACCTCACCGCGCTTGCCCATCAGGGCATCCACCTCATCGAACTGCAGCAGGATTTCCCGCCCTTGCACCGCATCGAACAGGGCATTCAGGTTCTTCTCGGTCTCGCCAATGTACTTGCTCACCAGCGCACCGAGATCGACCCGGTAGAGGTCCCATCCCAACTGATTGGCGATGACGCTGGCGGCGAAGGTCTTGCCGGTCCCGGACGGGCCACTGAACAGGGCGATGGGTCCGCCTGCGGGCCGGCCACCCCACTCCTTGACCACCTGTCCGGCATGGCTGATCCACAGCAGGTACTCCTGCAGCATGCGGCGCTGCGCCGGCTGGATGATCAGATCATCCCAGTTCGCCTGAATCTCGATAGGCACCGCACCGGGCACCCTCAACCGGCGTGGCGGCAGCCCCGTGAACAGGGGCAGCACAGCGGGGTGCGGCTGCAACTGCTGCAGCGGTCCCTCTCCCTCGCTCAGCAGCAAGCCTCTGCCGATGAGCTCGCCCTGCTCCAGGGCCAGTTGCTGGGCCAGCGCATACTCCTGGTCATTGAACGCCAGCAGGCGATGCAGAAAGGCCAGAGTCGGATGTACGCTATTGCTCTGTTGCAGGTCTTGAAACAGCAGCGCCACATTCGGGTTGATGGCCGGCGCATAGGTCGCCGCCAGCATGTCCAGGGCCAGTTCCGGCAGGTTGTCGAGGGGCAGACTGCGCCACAGCTGGCCATCCTGACGCAGCAGTTCCACCTGATGCTGACTCTCCTTGAGCCGGGCCAGCAGGTTGTCCGAGGGTTGCTTGCCGCCCCGGGACTCAAGCAGGCAGTGGGCGAGAATCTCTACCCGCTGCCACTCCGCTGTCAGGCTGGCCGGACGCACCATTTCCGCAACCGCAGCCATCAGGGCGTGCCTCGCGTGACGGTGATCAACAGCGGATTGCTGCGAATACGCATGCCATCCTCTGCCGCGTGAGGCAGATCGGCCCACTCACCGGTATCGGCCTGATAGCGGATATGCCGCTCGACAAACAGCTGCAGCTGCCAGCTGTTGTTGCTGTTGTCCAGATCGGTCCAGTGGCTCAGGTTCAGGCTGAATCCGGTACCCGCAGGCGGCGGCAGGTTCTCCACGTCAAGCGCTATGGCATCCGCCGACAGGCTGAGCACCGGGTCGATATCCAGCCATTGTCCGCTGCTGCGTTCGGCATCCGGATTCTGCAACAGCTGCCCGACCAGGGTCAGATCGCCACTCAGGGCGGTATCGCCGGCGATCCAGATATCGAGCTGCGGCAAGCCGCTGAAATCCCCCAGGCCACCCGCCACCGGCACTTCCAGATTGAGCGCCAGACTCGCCTCCCGGTCGCCGGCTGCACCGGTTACCAGAACCATCGCAGGGGCCCACTGGGGATTGGAGCTGTCCACCCGCACCGAGGGCACTGTGGGGTAGAGGGTTTCGCGGCCTGCCGGCCAGGGACGGTTGCGATTTGCCATGTTGCTGTCGGCAAAACTGCCCACCGAGGCGACCCGCGCCGCCTGGGTGGTGGGAACCAGCGGCTCCACCGGCGCCAGGGTAATCTCATACACCAGGGACGGCCGGTAAACGGTCTCGCCCTGGGTCGACCAGATCTGGTTGATCTGCTCGTCCGCCAGGGGATGAGGAATGAACTGGGTGTGCCAGACCTCCCCCGGGTTGTCGCCGTCGATCATCATCACCGGCTGCTCCTGGAACAGGCGCATGACCTGGGAGAGCATGCGCAGTTCATTGATGCCGGCGGAAAAATCGACATTGGTGTCGTTGTCCACGTCCTCGTCGATGCCCACTGCGGTGATCACACAGAACATCTTGATCCATTGCACATCTCCCGGCCGGGCGGAGGTATCGAAGGTAAAGGGTTCGAAGCGGTAGAAAAACAGATTCAGGGTGTTGGCGTTGTTGACCGCGGCCAGATTGATTCCCGGCGCGCCGATCGTCACGGTCACATCCCAATCAGGAGGACTCGGGGTCTGACCCAGAGTATCCAGATGCTCCCTTACCTGGTTGCAGATTCTGGCCAGCGATGAGGTAGGCAGCGGCATCTCACAAACCCCTCAAGCCGAAAGGATTGGACGCTGCCGGCCGGGCGCTGCGCTTGTTCTGTTTCGGCCTGGCAGGGGTCTGATCCTCCACCAGGACATTGATCTGGCCGATGCGCACCTGGGGTATCTCCCTGGGCTGCTGCTGTGGTGCGGCCTGTCCCAAAAACGGATTGCGCGGCGCGGCTTGCTCCTGCTGCACGGCTGCCTGCAGCGGCCGGACAGGAATCTCCGCCTGCCCCTGACTCCGGGACTGGGGAGCGGACGGCTCTCCTGCAGACGCGTTGCCCGGCTGTTGGATTGCCTGCGCCCGATTCCCCGGCCTGGTTTCCGCCTGCCCGGGATCGGCAGCAGCGTCTTGCTCGGCAAGTCCGGTGATAGGATCAACGGCAGCCAGTGGCGGCATGCCTTCAGCCCGCTTCACCGGCAGCGGAATCTGCTCAGCTGCTGGTTGCGGCACAGACAGGGGGTCCGCTGCAGCGACCTGCACTGGAGCGTCCCCGACCTGAGCCGGCGGAACAGCGGCTTCGGCCGCAGCAACCGGCCGGTCCTTCCGCTCGCTTGGAGCATCAGCCGGCCTGGGCTGAATTGCGTCCGCGTTTGCTGGAGTGGCATCAGACGCTTCGCGGGACAGGGGTGGAGGATTCAGCTCATCACTCATCGGCGGTGCGCTGGAATCCGTACGGGTCTCAAGGGATTGCCTTGGCGCCTCCCCGGCTTGCAGTGCTGCGGATCCCGGGTCCCCGGTGTGCAGCATGGGGCCGTCCTGCCGAGGTTCAGACGCCATGCCTGGAACGCTCTGCGAAACGCTGAGTGGTGCCGGCTGCACAGGCTGTTCAGCCGCCTTCATCGGCAAACCATCCTGCGGAAAATGCGGCGGGTTGAACGGCGCCGCCTGCCCGCCGCCTGCCGGAACCCCGGCGCGCCGGGCAGGCTGCCTGCTGTTGTTGATCAGTGAGGCGAGAAATTTCACCATGTCCCTCCTGCTGTGCCTTGAATCAGCTCATCGGCCCGATACTTGCCGAGACTCCGGTCGATCAGTTGCAGATAGCGTTCCCGCCTGACCCTGGGGAGCTGCAGGATATCCTGTTCTGACCAATGGTAATGAAAGGCCAGATTGTGGATATCCAGATCCAGGGAGGCCGTATCACGCAGTATCCAGGCATAGGGATCGATAGCCGCCTCCTGCGCCAGGTGGCAGTGGGGACACTCGATGCTGGCGGCCAGTCCCGCCTGGGGGGACATCTCGTCCAGCAGCTGATCCAGGGTTTCCAGATCCGCATCAGGCAGCCGCCCCCCGTCCACCGCCCGGCCCTTGAAACTAAGCAGCCGGGAGAGCAGCGCATGCAACACCGGTCCGCTGCCGGAGGGCTGGGCCGCGATGAACTCCTCATCGCCACCATTCGGCACCCGCAGACTCAGCTCACCGATGCTCAACTCGATGGTTCTCTCCGGATAACCCTCCCCCGCCGGTTTGATCGGCAGGCTGCCCGGAATGATCTGAAACTGCAGCTGTTCGCCGCAGCCCGCACATAGCGCGGTAATCCAACGCGGGGAGGCATCGATCAACGCTTCGAGCTGCAGCAGCAGAAACTGCCGGTCACCGGCGCTCAGGGAGCGGCACAGGTCTTCGTCCACCGCAATCCCCGCCACTTCAAGGAGACTGCAGGAGAGTATCCTGGTCACCTGTTGGGGAAGGGTCTCGGTGTGGAAACCACTCTCTGCGAGCGCACGCTCAAGTTCGCCGGTTACCGCCTTGAAACGGTAATCACACCGCAACCTGCCGTGGCACAGCAATCCGCCTGGGAGCTCCATTGGGAAATCCGCCGGTTATCAGCTTTCCGATGGCTCACTCACAGCGGTATCCCGCTCCCAACCCTCGTGCTGCAGGGTGAGGGTCTGGATACCCACCGTGTTCATGGTGTTCGCATCGAACTCCGGCAACGCCTGATATTCGGAGACCCAGGCCCGGTACAGCTTGTAGGAGATCGCCACCACCCCCTGCAGATTCAGCACATTGAGCACGATATCCTTGCGGTAGTTCACCAGCGACATGCCCCCGTCCCCTTGGATGTTGTTCACCAGGTTGGCCCAGTTTTCGAATACCGGGTCATGGGTCAGTCCCTGTTCCAGGGTCACCGGCGGATATTCGGTGCCGCCGGGCATGATGCGCTGATGCGAAGGGTCGCCGGCGGAGCGCCATTTGACTTCGCTGACGGTCTTTTTCAAGGCGCCCATCTTCTGCAGGCCGGCAACAACCTGTCCGTCGATGACAACCTGGAATTTAAAGGTTCTGTATGGATCGTAACGGTGAGCATTCACCGGAAAAAGCGGAGCGGCCATTCCATTCTCCCTAATTTAAAATTGTTCGGATCATTGTGTTGCAAGCCTGCTGCAATCAGCTCTCTTCACCCACTTTCTGCTGGATACGCACAATGACAAATTCCGCAGGTTTCAACGGCGCGAAGCCCACCATGACGATCACCTGCCCCCGGTCGATATCGCCCTGGGTCATGGTGTCGCCCAGACCGCAACGTACGAAGAAGGCATCCTTTGCGGTCTGCCCCTGAAAGGCGCCGGCGCGGAACAGGCCGTTCATGAAAGCGCCGATATTGGCGCGCAGGGAACTCCACAGCGGATGATCGTTGGGTTCGAACACCGCCCACTGGATACCGCGGTAGATACTCTCTTCGATATAGATCGCGGTGCGCCGCACCGGCACATAGCGCCACTCGGGATCGGCATTGGTCGACAGGGTACGCGCGCCCCAGAATACCGAACCGAAATTGGGCAGCTTGCGGATGCAGTTGACGCCCAGCGGATTGAGCTGATCCTGCTCCAGATTCTCCACCTGGAACTCCAGACCGGCAGCCCCGGTGAGGCGGGCCTCGACCCCGGCCGGGGCCTTCCATACGCCGCGCTTGCCGTCGATCTTGCTCCACATGCCCGCCGCAATCGCGGAGGGTGGAATCTGCACCGTCTTGTTCTTATCCGGCGCCTTGTCGGGATGATAGAGCGGATTGGCCATATCGACCCAGGGATAGTAGAGCACTGAGTAAGTGGACGTCGGCAGGGACATGGTGGCCACCGTATTGGCGTTTTCCAGCTCATGACCGGCGGGCGGATCGACGATGACGATGCGGTTCTTCATCTTGTCGCAATGACTCAGGGTGGCGGCGATCACCGAGTTCCCCGTACCGTCCGCCGCCCAGCTCTCTCCCGGCAGCACGATGATGCTGATGTCACGGAACTTGCGCAGGGTATTCTCATACAGCGCGGTATAGTCCGGCGCGGTGGGATTGACTGCGGCGCCACCGATGAGTTGATCACCGTTGCTGTTGGTGGACGGGTACTGCTCTGTGGTTGCACCGGTCACTACATCGACCGTTACCAGGGCGGATTCACCGTTGATGATGGTCTCGGCAAAATCGGCGCTGCTTGAAACCATGGATACCGAGGAGAAGGACTCGACCGCAGTGAATGTTCCACTGGTGTCTCTGTTCCCTACCTGGATATCGAAGACGAAGGAGATGTTGCTGACAGCCACTGCCACCGGCGCGCTGCCATCGGTGAGATCCGTGAACACCATGACATCAGCCAGCGCGGGATCCTGTACGGTCAGAGTATCTGCGGTCGTGGCGTCCGTATCTTCATCCGACAGGGCGGTTGAGGCTTGCGCCACCAATAGCAGTGACTCCACGACATTGTCCGCCCGAACCAGCGCAGACCGGCCGTTCACTTTAGTGGAGACAAAATCCCCCCGAGTGGAATCCAGCGACAGTCCGTAGTAGCGTTCCTGAACCGCCCCGTTCAGACTGACTGTCAGATCAAACAGCAGTTTCGGACTTGCGGCCCGCACATAGAGTTCGTCGCCCCAATCCCCTGGACTGGTGGCAGTCACGGTCATCACATCAACCAGTCCCGTCGTAGCATCCTGCAATGTCACAGTGGATGAACTGGTAGCGCCGGAGGCCAGGCGGCAGATAAAGGCCGCGCCACCGCCATTCAAGTAGTAGGCCTGAACCGCCAGACCCATATCATCCGATTCACTGGTGATCCCGCCAAATTCAGAGACATAGTCTCCGAAGTTCCCGATCAGTACCGGTTCCCCAATCGGTCCCCGGTTCGCGGCGCCGATGAACGCCGCCACCGAAGTCGCAACACCCTCAATGGGGCGTGAACCACTGGGTATTTCCTCCACATAGACACCTGGGTGCAGATAACTTGGCATGTTCCTCTCCTTGCGTTGCAAATAGATCAAACCAGGTGACAGATACAGTCATGCCTGGAGTCAATTATCAGTGTGGTTGGTAAAATGTGCGGGGATTTCAAATCACCGCTGTCTACAGACAACGATGTTCCACCTCCTTAATGGTTTTATTATTACTTTAGATCTCTTTATGGGATTAACAGTAGTAGAAGCCGACTGAAATGCAAGGTTGAATTCAGTTTTGTTGGCGCGCGGCAGGTAGGGAAATTGTTGCCTCTGACAGCATGTTATTATCGTCTGTAATACATATCGATGGATGGCCATCAAAGCAGGGATAGGAGACTAAGAATCACTACAGCTTCAGAATAAGAAAATCTCGGGATAACCCTGCAACGGCAGAATTGTTATGATATAACATCATCCAATTTTTCCGGTTTGACCCTACGACTGATCAAACTCAATGCGTCTTATCTCTGTGCTCTCAATTCCGCAGCTCATGCTGCTGTTACTCTTAATCGGCCCGCTCCATTCAGCCCAGGCTGATGCGCCGCGGGTGGTGGTGAGTATAAAACCGGTTCATTCACTGGTCGCGGGGGTTATGCAGGGGGTCGGGCAACCTGAACTGTTGATTCCGGCAGCCAGTCCCCCCACGCTTTCACGCTGCGGCCATCCGATGTCAGGAAACTGCAATCGGCAGAATTGATCGTGTGGATCGGCGAGGTATTTGAAACGCCGCTCACACAGATCCTCAAATCAGTATCAGGCAACGCCAGAATCATCGAATTGATGGATCAGCCTGACATGCTCCGGCTAGCCAGCCGCAAAGGCGGTCATGTGGGAGACGAAAAGTCATCCAGCAGCAGAGACCGACCATGCCGAACATCAGCATGATCAGTGACCCGCATATCTGGTTATCAATCAGCAATGCCAGGGAGATTGTGCAGCTCACGCAGGATGCGCTGGCTGAGATCGATCCTGCAAACAAGGCGCGCTATCACAGCAACGCTGCACAGCTTTTTACACGTCTGGATGCACTGGACAGTGAACTGCGTGATGCCCTCTCAGGCGTGCGCAAGCGTTCCGTTCATCGTGTTTCACGATGCCTATCAATATTTCGAACAGCAGTATGCGCTGCACACAGTCGGGTCAGTCACCATCAGTCCGGAGCGCCAGCCTGGAGTCAGGCGCATACATGAAGTACACAAGCAAGCTTAAGCGACTGGAGGCGCGCTGCATCTTCAGCGAACCGCAGTTCGAACCGAAACTGCTGCAGACACTCACCCGGAACACCCAGGTCAGGAGCAGGCATACTCGACCCTATCGGCTGCTGACCTGCCTGCCGGAACCGAGGCCTATTTTCTGCTGTTGCGCAACATGCAGCAGCGTCTTGTTGAATGCCTGAGTGACGCGCCATGAGTGACAATAAAAACATCAGTGGATTTCCCACGCCGCAGCACAATCATGCCGCCTGTATCCATGCCGCCATCAGCGAAGCCGAGGACTACTGCAGCAAAACAGGGGTGCGCCTGACCGAGTTGCGCCGCCGGGTGCTGGAACTCGTCTGGGGCAGTCATCGACCGGTGGGCGCCTATGATCTGCTGGAGCAGCTCCGGCCATCAGGCCGCCGCCCCGCGCCACCTACTGTCTATCGTTCGCTGGACTTTTTATTGGCGAACAAACTGATTCACCGTATCGACTCGTTGAATGCCTTCATCGGCTGCAGTCAACCAGGCCATGCCCACGACGCACAGTTTTTCATCTGCAATCAATGCGGTGAAGCCGCCGAACTGGTCGACCCGCAGATCGAACGGGCATTGACACAGGATGCAAAACATCTCGGCTTCAACATACAGCGGCAGACGGTGGAGATTACCGGCCTGTGTAACCGCTGTATCAAGGAAAGCAAAACATGAACGGTGAACCAACACCTCTCATCGAGGCCAGCGGCATCGGTATTCAGCTCAACGGCCGACAGGTGCTGGAGCGGGTTGATCTGGCCGTTCGAGCGAGAGAGATCGTCACCCTGATCGGGCCCAACGGGGCCGGCAAGACCACGCTGGTCAGAGTCATTCTCGGCCTGCTGCAACCAGACTCAGGCAGCGTCAAACGGCAGAAGGGGCTGCGCATCGGTTACATGCCGCAGCGCCTTGCACTGTCCGACAGCCTGCCGCTCACTGTGGCACGTTTTCTCAGCCTGTCCCAGACCGCCAACAGAGCGCAGATGCAGCAAGCAGTGTCAGAACTGGAGATCGGTCACTTGTTGAGAAACCAGATGTGCACCCTGTCGGGCGGTGAGACGCAACGTGTCCTGCTGGCCCGCGCCCTGCTGCGAGACCCCGACCTGCTGGTGCTGGATGAACCGGTTCAGGGAGTGGATGTGACAGGTCAGGTGGAACTCTACTCGCTGATCAGCCATATCCGTGAGCGGCACGACTGCGGCGTACTGATGATCTCCCATGACCTGCATCTGGTGATGGCGGCAACCGACCAGGTACTGTGCCTCAACCATCATGTCTGCTGTTCCGGTCATCCCGACACCGTCAGCAAGCACCCCGCCTATCTGGAACTGTTCGGCGCCCCCGCCAGCGCCAAGCTGGCGATCTATACCCATCACCACAATCACACCCATGATATCCATGGCAACGTGATCCCGCCCCCCGAGGAGAATGTCCATGGATGATTTTCTGCTGCGCGCCCTGCTGGCGGGTGTCGGCGTTGCCATGGTCGCAGCACCATTGGGGGTGTTCGTTGTGTGGCGGCGCATGGCCTATTTCGGCGATACCCTCGCCCACTCCGCTTTGCTGGGAGTCGCCCTCGGCTTCATCCTCGGCATCAGCCCGAACCTTACGGTGATCATCATTGCCATACTCATGGCGATACTCCTGCTCATGCTGCAGAACAGTAAACAGCTGGCGGTGGATACCCTGCTCGGCATACTGGCGCACAGCGCCCTGTCGTTCGGACTGGTGGTGATCTCATTTCAGGAATCAGTGCGGGTGGACCTGATGGGCTATCTGTTCGGTGACATCCTGGCGGTGACAGGCTCCGATCTGATCTGGGTCTGGGGAGGCGGCCTGCTGGTGATCGCCAGCCTGCTGTTGATCTGGCAGCATCTCTTGGCCATAACCGTGCATGAGGAACTGGCCCAGGTAGAAGGCGTGCCGGTAAAAAGAACCCGGCTGATCTTCATGCTGCTGATCGCCCTGGTGATCGCCGTCTCGATGAAGATCGTCGGCGTGCTGCTGATCACCTCGATGATGATCATTCCCGCTGCCGCCGCACGCCGCTTCAGCCGCACTCCGGAACAGATGGCACTGGTTGCCGCGATCATCGGTATGGTCGCCGTGATCGGCGGACTGGCAGGTTCATGGCTATGGGATACGCCGGCCGGACCCAGTGTAGTGGTGACCGCAGCTATGATGTTTGGGTTGAGTCAGATGGTGCCGGCAGCGCGTTGATTTTCAATCAGTTTCCTCCCACTCAGGGGAAAAGCCGGCGTGTGAGAAAAGTAAGGATAAAAATGAACTCCTCGGACTATCGGAGCTACGTCCCGATAATCCGGTTTTGCGCTTTTTCCAATTCACTCAGGGCAGGCTTAACGGACTGGTCACGCCACTGGTGTGTCGACCCAGGACGTGCGTATAAACCTGAGTAGTTCGAATATCCTTATGCCCCATCAATTCCTGAATCGTACGGATATCATGACCCTGCTCTAATAGATGTGTCGCAAAACAGTGACGCAGGGTATGGCATGATGCCTTTTTATGGATTCCAGCCTCCCTGACTGCCTTCTTCACTGCATGCTGAAGTTGTTTTTCATGGATATGATGCCGGCGAACGATACCGGTTCTTGGATCGGTTGAGAGATTCTTGGCGGGAAAAACATATTGCCAGCCCCACTCTTTGGGAGCATTCGGGTATTTTTTATCCAATGCATTGGGCAAGAAAACTGAGCCTGCCCCTCGCTCCAGATCTGCCTTATGAATCAGTTTGACTTTCTGCAGATGGTCCTGCAGCAGTGGAATCAGAGGCTCAGGAAACAAGGTAACCCGATCCTTCCCTCCCTTACCGTTTCTGACGATGATCAGCTTTTTGTGAAAATCGATATCACTCACGCGTAGGCGTAAGCACTCCATCAAACGGAGACCTGAACCATACAACAGGCTGGCCATCAGGCGATTGACTCCATCCATACGAGATAACAAACTATTTGTCTCAGGCTTCGATAAGACAACCGGCAATCGTTCCGGCTTTTTGGCTCGCACCACGTCTTCGAGCCAGTCCAACTTGATATCCAGCACTTCGCGGTACAGAAACAGAATGGCGCTGAGGGCCTGATTCTGTGTGGAAGCGGCAACATTGCGTTGACTGGCTAAATAGGATAGAAAAGCACTGACTTCACGCTCACCCATCTCACGGGGATGTTTTTTGTCATGGAACAGGATGTATTGACGAACCCACGAAACATAGGACTTTTCGGTCCGGATCGAATAATGACGAACTCGGATCGCATCCCGCACTTGATCCAGAAGTTTTGGCGCCTGTGTCATGGCGTAATCCACGCATTGAATATTCGTCGTTTTTTAGCAGTCGTTTCACGCCTGATCAAATACTTATATTCGCGAATGTGGAGTTATACCCCAGATTTGGCGTGTTATAACACCCCATATTTGGGGTCTATTTAACTTCCCCTCAGGAATGCCATGAAATCGAGATCTCGATTAATGTTAGAAAAATCTATTGCAGCTATGCTATCGGCAATAGAAATCTACAATAAGCCAGACTTTAAATATCGAGAGGAGACATTTTCTGTTTTATGTATTAACGCGTGGGAACTGCTTTTAAAGGCTAAAGTTCTAAATTTAGCCAGTAACAAACCAGCATCTCTATATGCAATGGAGCTAAGAACACTGAAGTCTGGTAAAAAGTCGACGGTTAGGAGGCCCAAAAAGAACAGATCAGGAAACCCGATGTCTATTAATCTGTTTGAGGCGTATCGAGTCGTGCATGAAGATTATGGAGTAAAAATTAATAAGGCCGTAAACGATAACTTGATTGCTCTTACAGAGATCAGAGATAACGCAATTCATTTTGTAAACGATGATCTGTTGCTGTCTTTAAAGATACAAGAACTTGGCAGTGCTTCTTTACAGAACTATCTCCACTTAGTCTCCTCTTGGTTTGGTGACGTTTTGTCAGGCTATAATTTTTATCTTATGCCTTTATCGTTCTTTAGGAATTTCAGCGAAGCGCCAGGGGTTTCGTTGAATTCAAGCGAAAAAAAGGTATTGGATTATATTAAGAAATCGGAAGAGCCTTATGATAAGAGCGACAAGATTGGAGATTATAATCTAACGTTGAGAATTGATGTATAATTTCAGAAAGTTAAAAGTACATCAGGAATTCCAGTTCAGATTACCAATGATCCAAGCGCAACTGCTGTGTTCTTGTCTGAGGAAGATTTCACGGATAAATATCCTTGGGATTACGACGTTTTAAGTACTCGTTTATCTAAAAGATATTCTGACTTTAAAATGAATAATGAATATCACAAAATTAGGAAACAATTGGAATCAGACAAGAAGTTCGCATATCAAAGGCTTCTTAATCCAAGCAATCCAAAGGGTGGAAAAAAGACGTTCTATAACCCAAATATTCAGAAAGAATTTGATAAACATTATACAAAAGTAAGTTAATCGGGTAAGGGCGGATATCTAGTCCGCCCTCCCCACACCACCTAGCATGCGGGTCCGCACTAGGCGGTTCATCAAGCATAGTGAAACTTAATCCAAAGATCTCTGACTGAGACGAGCCCCTGTTGCGCCAACCACTTGTTGGTCATACCGGATTGCGTGGCCAGCGTTCTTGCCAGCCGATACGGGCCCTTCGAACTCAGGCCAAGACACACAGCTGTTCGTATCCTGGTACCCAAGCGGATCAGATTGCGGATACGGGTGCGGGTGTATGTGCCGATCAAAATCCGCTGTTATTTGCCGCAGTTCAACTCCGGACTGAAAATCGCCCTATCCTAAATGCTGCGTATCTTATGGCCGCTGCTGCCCATGAGTCGATGTAGACTCAAGCACAATCAGATGACATCTGGCCGGATAACAGGTATGGAAGGTGTAGCCGAGGAGACAGGCATAACGCCAGCCGTAGATTTGACGGTCAAAGCTGACGCTATGCCCCAAACCGTGCTTTCGCACAGCCCGTCCATGGTCTCACCAAGACGGGTCAAAATCCAGCTCTCATCGGCCTTGTGGACCGATGAAACCTACCGCCCGGATGTTTCACTGCGCAGGTTGTCACTGCCAGGTTATTGTCTGTCGAGACTGTGACCGCGGAAACGTCTATTGCGCAAATGGCTGCGCCGGGCAGGCCCGATCCGCCTCGCTGAGCCGGGCGGCCAAACGCTACCGTTCAACCCGCCCCGGCCGGCACCGTAACGCGGATCGACAACGCCGGTTCCGGGCACGTCAAAAACAAATAGTAACGCATCAGGGTTCCCCACCCGTTATCCGCCTTGCTCTACTGTTGTCTGCATTGAACACACGGAAAAGAGATCAGGAAGCGGTGCGCAATCGCACGGAAACGGCCATTTATTGCCATTTCTGTCAGTGCGAATGCACTCCCTACCTCAGAAATGACTTTCTGCGACCACCGCAACGTGGCAAACCACGCAGATCGCCGTGATGACAACCCTGGATTGAAGGAGATGAGCGTTGGCGATAAGTAAAGAGCTCGAAGCGAAGATTCTTCGTTATCACTTTGTGGAGCGCTGGGGACCCTCTACCATTGCTATCCAACTTGGCATCCATCACTCGGTGGTGGATCGGGTGCTGTCTCAGGCCGGCATGCCCAAGGCCGAACGCGCGCAACGGGCTTCGATGATCGATCCTTATCTGCCGTTCATTATCGAGACCTTGGCGCAATTCCCCAAACTCACGGCCGCGCGACTCTATGCGATGGTGCAGCAACGCGGTTATCCGGGCGGTTGCAGCCATTTCCGGTCTCATATCGCACAACTGCGTCCGCGCAAGCCGAGCGAAGCGTATCTCCGGCTCAGAACCCTGCCTGGTGAACAATCACAAGTTGACTGGGGTCACTTTGGTTATCTTCAGGTCGGCCGGGCAAAGCGACCCTTGATGGCCTTCGTGATGGTGCTCAGCTGGAGCCGCCGCATCTTCCTGCGTTTCTATCTCAATCAACGCATGGAAAGCTTTCTGCGCGGCCATGTTGCCGCCTTTGATGCCTGGGGTGCAGTGCCGAGGGTGCTTTTATATGACAACCTGAAGTCAGCCGTGCTCGAGCGGCGTGACGATGCGATCCGGTTCCATCCCACCCTGTTGGCGTTGTCGGCACACTACCACTTCGAACCCCGGCCGGTTGCCGTTGCCCGGGGCAACGAAAAGGGCCGGGTCGAACGCGCGATACGCTACATTCGCGACAGCTTCTTTGCCGGGCGCCAGTGGTCCGATATCGATGATCTGAATGCGCAGGCTGATAGCTGGTGTGCGGGTCCCGCCGCCAACCGGCCTTGCCCGGAAGACCCGCGCATGACGGTAAGCGAAGCCTTTGATCAAGAGCGTCCACAACTGCTGGGGTTACCGGATAACCCCTTCGAAACCGACGAACGGGTCGAGGTCAGTGTCGGCAAAACCCCCTATGTCCGCTTCGATCTGAACGACTACAGCGTGCCGCATACTCAGGTGCAGCGCAGCCTGACGGTGATGGCCTCGCTAACCCACGTGCGGGTACTTGATGGCGGCGAGGTGATCGCCGAGCACCCGCGCGTCTATGGCAAGGCGGAGCAGATCGAAAATCCGCTGCACATCGAAGCGCTGGCCAGCGCCAAGCGGAGTGCTCGCCATCACCGCGGACAGGACCGGCTGGCGCATGCCGCCCCGTCGAGTCGTGAACTGTTGCAGCAGGCCGCGTATCGCGGCACTCCGCTATCGAGCACCACCGCCCAACTGGTGCAACTGCTCGATGACTACGGTGCCGCCGAACTCGAGCAGGCCATCGCAGAGGCCCTCAAGAACGAGGTGCCCCATACCAACGGCGTACGCCAAGTGCTGGAACGGCGCCGCGAGCAGCGCGACCGATTACCGCCATTAACGCTCACGCTGCCCGACAACGACAAGGCGCGAAACATCATCGTGCGTGCGCCATCGCTGGCGGCATACGACCAACTCGATACCGATACCGAAAATGAGTCGGAGCCAACCGATGACAACAAGAACTGATCCTGACCAGGTGCTTCATGACGAGTTCAAACAGCGTGCTGTCGCGCTCAAACTTCACGGCCTGGTTGCCCACTGGGATGAGTTATCCAGGACCGAAATGTCCTGGGTGCAACGACTCATTGAGTGGGAAGAGGTCGAGCGCAGGCGGCGCGGTCTCGAACGTCGACTCAGCGCAGCGCACATCGGCCGCTTCAAGCCACTCGCCGACTTCGACTGGAGCTGGCCGGATCAGTGCGACCAGGCGGCGGTGTCAGGCTTCATGACGCTGCGCTTTATCAAGGAGACCAGCAACATCATCCTGGTCGGGCCCAACGGTGTGGGTAAATCAATGATCGCACAGAACATCGCCCACCATGCGGTGATGCAGGGGTACAGCGCACTGTTCATTAATGCCGCCCAGATGCTGGGGGACCTGGCCGCTCAGGACGGTGACAATGCGCTGCGGCGCCGCTTGAAATACTATGCGCATCCGGACGTACTGATCATCGACGAGGTCGGGTACCTCTCCTACGGCAATCGCCACGCCGATCTGCTGTTCAACATCATCAACCGCCGTTACGAACTCAAGCCGACCCTCGTGACCACCAACCGCCCGTTTGCCGAATGGAGCGAGGTATTCCCCAACGCCGCCTGTGTCGTCTCCATTGTCGACCGACTGGTGCATCACTCGGAGATCATGGTGATCGAGGGTGGGTCCTACCGCATGCGAGAGGCAAAAGAGCGCGCCGCCAGCAAGAAAAGAACCGTCAAATCGCGTCGTAAACCCGCCGGTCAGCCGGAAACAAGAAAACCGAGGCACTCCCCATGACGATGAATACTACACGTATAACCACGTACTGGACCACCGGCGAGGCTGCTACAGTCATCGACTTCCTCGACACACTCCGGGATGCCTTATGGGAGACCTACGGAGAGCAAATCACCCAGATGCATCGTGAGGCTTACGACGACTGCATCCTAGATGCCAATCAGTTCGAGTGTGAGTTTGACGATGATATCCCGTTCTAACTCGGGAACGTCAACAGGGTACCCGTCACTTGAGGTGGCTGCTGTCCGGTGCTGCTATTGCATGACAGCGGCAAATAACCCCGGTTTTACGCCGTCAGCAACACGGGGTTTGCGCCACGGTTTCAAGTAGCACATGCGTAACCGTCTGCGTATCCATTCATCCAGTCCGGGTAAGGGCCGGTAGTATTCCGATAGACCAAAGTAGTTGATCCACCCCTGGATGTAGAGACGGAGTTCCCGGTAACGACGTTGCATCGAGATCCCCCAAGAACGTTTCGTCAGACGACGGATAGTGTGCTTGAAGTTGCTCAATGCTTTATCGCTCCAGCGGATCTTCTTGCCCCGAAAGGTAAAGCCAAGGAAGTGGAGCGTGTTGGTTTTCACCACCTGGCTCTTTTCCTCGTTGATCAGCAGTTTGAGCTGGCTGGTCAGAAAACGCTTCACCCAGTCCATCACCCGATGGCCGGCTGATGTTGACTTCACGCAGATGACGAAGTCATCTGCGTAACGCGCAAAGGGCATGTCCCTTGATTCCAAGAGTTTGTCCAGATCATCCAACACCACATTCGCCAAGAGCGGCGATAACGGGCCACCCTGTGGTACCCCCTCGGGTGTCGGATGGCGTATTCCCTCAATCATCACCCCGGCACGCAGATAACGCCCGATCATTTTGAGCAGACGCTTGTCACTGACATGCCGGGAGAGACGGGCCATGAGGATGTCGTGATTGACTCGGTCGAAGAATTTCGACAGATCGACATCTACCGCGACCCGGTGACCCGATTCGATATATCCTTTCACCTGTCTGACCGCCCCATGGGCGTTGCGCCCTGGACGGAAACCGTGACTGGCCTTCGAGAAGGTCGGATCGATGAGGGGAGTTAACACCTGGGCTATGGCTTGCTGGATCACGCGATCGTTGACGCAAGGAATGCCTAGCAAACGGCTACCGCCATTGGGCTTGGGAATCACCACACGCTTCACAGGTTGCGGGATATAGTAACCATTTTCCAGGGCTCGGCGGGTTGCAGCCCAGTGTTGTCTGGCCCACTGAGGATAATCCTCTAGGGTGATGCCATCGACACCGGGAGCCCCCTTGTTACCTTTTACCTGCTTCCATGCAGCCTGAAGGTTGTCAGGAGACAGAACCCGCTCCAATAGATTATCGTTCAAGGCTGGTTGCTGCAACACACCGCCGGTTTGAGACTTTTCGTTTATCACGAACTGCGCCTCCACCGAGATGAGTGAGACTCCTCCTTGGCTGATGTTTGGTCCTTCCCGATCTTCGCCTCCTGGCTCGGATCGGTAGTATGACCTCTGCTGACTTCTGACAAATCACCCGGACCATTGCTGGCCAAGGCGCTGTGGCAAGCCACCGCCGGTTTGTCAGATCTCCCCAGATAAGAACATGAACTCTCACGGCACAACCGCGTCATTTACCTTATCCCCCGAACCACAGGGCTTTGCTGTCTTGTGCCAGCTCGCCCCAGGGAAGCAGGCCTTCTATGACGTTTCTGTTCGTCGGCTCGCCGCTTTGCGCTTAGGCTTCCTCCAGACATCCCCTCCCGGATTTGCCCTTGCCCTCGGCTAGTAGTTGGTGTCAAATAAACCGAAATGAACGGAGTCACCCACGTGGAGGGAATCCTATGGTTATCATTTCCAGTCATCGACAGTGGTTCTCCTACAGGGGACTTGCACCCCATCAGTTCATGCCCATGCTGGGCGTACACAAAGCATTGCACCGGACTCGCTGCGCTCGCGCGGTGAATGCGGCGTTATATGCCTTGGGCTTGACATGGTACCAATAAATGGTACTATATTTCTATGAATCGCAAGCATCAGAAAACGCTAGAACAAATCTACAAACGACCCACTAGCGGCAATATTCAATGGACGGATATTGAGTCTCTGTTCAAAGCACTGGGTGCGGATGTATCAGAAAGAGCAGGTTCCAGGGTAGCCATAGTGCTATTCAACGAAGTCCGTGTATTTCACAGGCCACACCCATCCCCGAATACCGATAAAGGAGCGATAGCCAGTATTCGCAAATGGTTAGAGTTATATGAGGTAACTCCATGAATATGATGGAAGTCGATGGTTACAAGGCAAAGATCGAGTACGATCCTGAGCTCGATCAATTTCGAGGAGAGATTCTCGGATTGAATGGGAGCGCGGATTTTTATGGTAAAAGCCCTGCAAGCCTTCGAAAGGAGTTTAAAAACTCGTTGAAGGTGTATCTGGAGGTTTGTGAAGAAAAGGGGATTACCCCAACGAAAGAGTATTCGGGTAAGTTTAATCTCAGGATACCCCCTAGGTTGCATAGCGAAATTGCAGCGAGAGCAACAACTGCTGGTAAAAGCATCAATCAGTGGGTATCTGAAATTCTCAATCGTTCAATACATGATTAAAGCGGCATATAACCAGGCGCTGCAGCCGACCGCTAAACGCGGCGGCTGAGCGCAACGTTGGGCTAACAACAAAATGAGATAAAGGAGAAATTATGCGCTTCATCATTGTTGGGATTATTGCCTTGTTAACCGTTGCCTGTGCAGCCACGTATACACAACCGACCACGGTCGCCGCGAAAACATCTTCCTTAGTGACAGCCTCAAAAAGCGACATTCTGGTCGCCGCTAAAAGGGTGCTTATTAGCGAGGGTTATCAGATTACCAACTCAGATGACTCAGCTGGTATCATTTCAACCGCATTACAAAATCTGCGTGTTACTCTGGAACAAGCTGATTGCGGCAAAACGATGGGGATTGATTATCTCAAAGATAATAGAACAGCGACACGAGTTGGTTTCGGTGTTATCGCCGATGAAGGAAAAATAACAGTGAAGTCCACAATTGAAGGCGAATACAAGCCTGGAGCTGTAGATCAAAACATCACACTGAACTGCGTATCTCGTGGTCAACTTGAAAGAGAAATGCTATCTAAAATTGTTGCAGCTATTGCAAAGTAGGCTGGCCCAAACATGGGCTACAGGGGACGCTCGCTACCGCTCACTCCCCTGAGCCCAGCCGTTAGGTTGCAATTGAGGTTCTGTGTATGAGTGGTTGTTGTGACAATGAATGTTCTATAGATGCTCTTCGTGCAAAGCAACGAGGAACGCTTCGGGTCGTTCTTGGTATCAACGCAGTCATGTTTCTGGTTATTGTTGGTGCAGCATTGTATAGCCGTTCAACAGCGCTACTTGCCGACAGTTTTGACAACCCAGGAGATGCTCTGACATACGGGCTTAGCCTGTATGTTGTTTCACGAAGCAATAGCGCCAAGGCTAAGGTAGCCTTGTTTAAAGGTTTACTTATCTTTTTGGCAGCAATTGTTGTGTTGTCCCAGATCATCTATAGGCTATATATTCCAAGCACACCGATTTTTGAAGTCATGGGGGCGTTTAGCCTTCTAGGCCTTGCGGCAAATACTGTATGTCTGTATTTGCTTTGGAAGCACCGAGACGAAGATGTCAATATGAGTTCGGTGTGGGAATGCTCACGCAATGACATTGCATCCAATCTTTCGGTATTTGTTGCAGCCGGAGCAGTTTGGCTAACTGGTACAGGATGGCCAGATATTGTAGTTGCGCTAGGTCTTGCTTTGCTTTTGTTGCGTTCAGCGTATCGTGTTGTTTTTTCGGCATGGGCAGAACTTCATGTGGCAACCTAACGAATAAGGATAGATCGTGAGAGCGGAGCGAACCACGATCTTATCCTGTAGTTGAACAAGCCCGATCTGGACTCAACAACATCACGTAAGTACCTATAGAAAATTAATCGTTGAGCCCCAGACGGATCGGAGTGGATCTGGCAGGTCGTTCGTCGTTTGAAAATGGTTTTATACTCAGACTGACGGTAATTTTCATCTCATTCTGTTTTTCCATCCCCTCATTTTATCCGTTTCTTTACGCTATTCCAGGCTTTCAGGCATAGGCAGGCTTTGGCCATTCCGGACCAGTTTTTTCGGCCTGCCCCGATTCCGCCTGTTAAAACTAAGCCGGCGTTGCTATGGGTGGTCCATGGGCCGGTCTGGCGTTATTTTCAATCCTGTGTGCCGGATAGATTCCAATGACCTTCATCGCTCCGCCACAGGCCGAGCAGCAAAAAACGGGTCGTTCTCTGGGTACCTTTGGTTTGAGCACCACCTGCAAGATCAGTTGGATCAATCGCAGCGTCTTGCGGGCATTGTGGTGCAGAAAGCCGTAGTCTCTGACCCGATGAAAGCCACGCGGTAAGACATGCTGAATGACCCGCCAGAGAAAATCCGCACCACGCAGTGACTCGGTGAGAATCTCGCCCGTTTCTCCATCGACATATTGGAAGGTCACCCAGCCGTTGCGGTCGAACAGAATATTGGACTCTCGTATCACACCCCGATAAAGGTAGCGTGACAGATACTCCAGAGCTGAGTTTCCACGGCCTGCATGCCGACAGTCCACCACCCACTCCTTCGGTGTACTGGTGGGTGATTGCAAGCCAACCGCGGCAATCTCATGTAGGAACTTGCCACGAAAGACCGTTGCCAGCGCGAACTCGTTGAACAGATATTGGTAGCGCGTGCGTTTCCATATGCTTTGTTTTCTATCCACTCCGCCACCGGGTACCACCACATGGAGATGGGGGTGATAGGTCAGTCTTCGACTGTGGGTGTGCAGGATCGCGGTCATACCGATTTCCGCCCCCAGATGTTTGGGATTGCAGCCAAACTGTTTGAGGGTCTGGCTGGCAGCCCGAAACAGGGCGGCATAGACCTGGCGCTGATGATTCCAGGCCAAGGAGCGCAGCTGCTCCGGTAAGGTAAAGGTGACGAGAAAGTAGTCCACCGGCAACAGCTTGTCACGTTGGCGTTCCAACCACTGGGACGCCTCATGATTCTGACATCGGGGACAGCTGCGGTGACCACAGGAGCACGGACGCCATTCAATCTGTCCACAATCGGTACAGCGTGCCAGCACTTCTCCGGAGGCCGGCGTGCGGCAGCGGGTAATGGCGTCCAGGGCACGTCGATGACCCGGCAACAGAGACTGAGTGTACTTCGCTTCAAACGCGTCGCGATAGGTTTTGATCAGGGTAGTCAGTTCCATGGCTATCCCTTCTTCAGATCGGCTTGGATCGATCCAATCAGGCGGTTGAGCGTCTCGGCGGTATCCTGCTCGGTAATGTCGGTGAGTTGAGCATAAAGGGCGGTGGTGGTGGGACTGCTGTGGCCGAGCAGCGCCTGGATATGACGCAGGCTCAGGCCCTGTTCGAGCAGGTGGGTAGCCAGACTGTGGCGCAGGGAATGGATTGAAATCTTTTTTTTATCCCACACTCGGCCACCAGTGCCTTGAGCGCCTGCTGGGTCCCGCCACGATCCATGTGCGTAGTAGCCTGACGCATACGCTCAGGCGAGCCGGTGGGGTTGGGAAACAGCAATTGGGGATGGCGATGTCTGGCCCACAGTTTACGCAGGGCGTCGCAGGTCAGATCCGGCAGCGGGACGAAGCGGTCCTTGTGGCCCTTACCGCGACGGATATGAACACGATGGCGCCCGGCATCGATATCACTGACCTGCAGGGCCAGCGTCTCGCTCAGCCGCAATCCCATGGAATAGGTGGCCAGCACAAAGACGCGATAGCGCAGCTTGCGTGCGGTGCCGATGAGTTGCGCCACCTCCGGGACGCTAAGCACATCCGGCAGAGTGCGCACCTGGGGTGGCTTGATCATCTCCACCCACTGCCAATCCAGTTTGAGTACATGTTTCCAGAAGAACTGAAGGCCATTGCGATCGACCCGAACGGTACCCCAGGAGTGACTATCGACCAGCTCGTCAAAGTGCTCGGTCAACTGCTCGATACTGAGTTGTTGGGGGAGACAATCGAAACGATCGACGAGGCGTCGTACGGCGCGGGCATAGACATCGATGGTGCTGGCGCTGTACCCATGCAGCTTCAGGGCGCGCAGGTGTTTCTTGTAAAGCGCATCAAAGCGTTTTTGTTCACTGGCATTCATGGGGTAAACTCCTCTGTAGACCGCCCGACAATGGGCTACTGAGGAGCTTACCTGGGGATGAAGGAGTTATCCTGCCGCGCAGCGGCTTCGTTCAACAAGTCGATCAAGCCGTTCGCTGCGCTCACTCGGACGTCTGGTGCTCCGCGGCTTTTTGCGCATGGCTTCGCCATGATTGCGCAAACGCCGCTCCTCACCAGCCACCGCTTACCTCGGCGTTGGCCGCAAGCTCAACGACCATGCGACTTCCAAGGCTGCTGCTGATCCCGGTCGTTGCCATGTTGCAAGGAGCAACAATGATTGACGATGTTCTTGCAAAAGACAACACGACAAGCGACCTGAATCAGTACGTTCAGTCGGAGGTTCCCGGTCTGCAATACATCGCCGTAACTGCTGACCGCGTACTCTTCGAGTATGCCGCTGGCTGGGCTGACATCCAAGGTCAGAAAGCGATGACTCTCGACACTACGCTGAAGGCGTACTCGATGACCAAGACCTTTACCGCTGTCGCGATTCTGCAATTGGCAGAGCAGAGGAAGCTAAGCCTAGACGACGTGATTGACCGCTATCTCCCGAATGCCGCGTACCACGGTCACGGCATCACCCTGCGTCAGCTGCTCAATCACACGTCCGGCGTTCCAAATCCGATTCCCCTTCGGTGGGTGCATTTGGCAGCAGAGGATTCTAGATTTAGTGAGGCCGAGGCACTTGCTACGGTTCTCCGCGAGAATCCTGATCTTGCGTTTGAGCCGGGCCGCAAGTTTGCCTACTCCAATATCGGTTACTGGCTTCTCGGCAAGGTAGTCGAGCAGGTAGCGGGCCAATCGTATCCAGCCTATATCCGAGGGAATATCCTCCAACCGTTGCGGCTTTCGGCGCAAGAGATGGACTTTGTCATCCCCGACGAGTCCCGTCATGCAAACGGCTACCTTAAAAAATATTCGTTGATGAATTTGGTGAAAGGGTTCTTTATCGACCGCAAGTTCCTGGGCGGCTACGAAGGACACTGGCTGCGGTTGAACAGCCACTACCTCAATGGCCCAGCTTTCGGTGGGCTGATAGGCACGGCACGTGGATTTAGCCGATTTCTGCAAGACCAGTTGCGAACCGAGTCAGTCGTGCTTGGGCGGGATACCAAACGCCTGTTGGAGACGCGGCAGACAGATGGCTCAGGCCGACCCATCCCCATGACGCCAGGGTGGCACGTTGGCGAAACACACGGCGTAACCTATTCCTTTAAGGAAGGGGCGGCGGCGGCTTTCATTGCGAGATGCGTATCTATCCAACAAGGGAAATTGCAACAGTAGTCCTGGCGAACAGCACCGAGTTCAGCTCCACCGGACTCCTGAACCGCGTTGACCGCACGTTCTTGGAGGCCCGGCGATGATGACGTTGCGGCCTAACCCCTCGCTCAAGCGGAGCGCCAACGTTAGGCAGCGACGACTAGTTTTATTGTATAGAAAAGGAGTCACATATGTCTGGTAACCAGGATTTTATCGTTGTACTACTCACTTCCACCTTAATATCCGGCTGTGCTTCAACCCAAACAACCAGTAGTGGAGTTGGCGAACAAGCAACAAATGCATCTCAATCACAAACTGGTTGGGCTGTAGAACCAAGTAAATTTTACGATGTCTGCTTACCCATTCATACGCAACTAGCAACTGATCGCAAAGAGGATAATCCAGAAATCGTTGCACACTATATTTGTAAAATAATTGAAGGCGCTTGTAAATCGAATCCAACTGGTGCCGATTGCCAAAAGGGGCAAAAGGAAATTCGTGAGTTTCTGGAAAAGAAGAAATAGACACCCCTTCTCACCAATGGCGAAATTCACCAATTACACCACTTATGCCTAACCAAGGGCTACAGTGGACGCTCGCTATCGCTCGCCCCCCTGAGCCCAGGCGTTGTTGGGCTCAAAATATCACAGCATGAGAAAAAGCATACTTTTCAGCATATTTGGTGTAGGAGCTATTCCCAAGAAGCTTCATCCAATTCTCGATTCTGAAGGGATTGTAGTTGCAGATGAAGGTATGAATGGTTATTTCGTAACAAAACATGTGAAAGGACCAAAAAAACGATATGTCAATCGTACAGAGGGGTTTACGGGATTCCTCGTGGTTACAAAGAAAAGAATATTTTGTGTTACTTACGGTAAGCGTCAGATAAATATTGCAGTCAATGATCCGAAAATATCAGAAATATTTGTCAATATACCCAATGAAAAGATATTTTCTATTTCCTTCGAGTCTTCGGTTTTTCGCAACGGATGGTCTGGAGTGATTGAATACCATTTTAAAACAGAAAAATCTCGGCAATTTTATGACATATTCAGATCCATGGGCGCCCAACAAAATGCTTAACACCGTTCGTTGCTGCTCCGCGCCGGTTAGCATGGCGTTATGCCGTAAAAAAGACAATAGGCACACATTGTGCTAATATTGGCGCATGAAGCCAATTTCATGGAATGCTGAGAAAAATGCCTTGTTGAAGGCCGAGCGAGGCGTTTCGTTTGAGGACGTGGTTTTCCATATTTTGTCCGGCGATATCCTCGATACGCTTGATCATCCCAATCAAGAACGGTATCCCGGGCAGCAGATCCATGTCATTGCCATTGAGGAATACATTTATTTGGTCCCTTTCGTGGAATCTGACGAAGAAGTTTTCTTGAAAACGATTATCCCCAGCCGAAAGGCCACGAAAAGTTATTTGGGTGAAAGCGAATGAGCAAACTATCGAGTGAAGAGCGAGAAATTCTAGAAGCGTTCGAAATGGGCAAGCTGAAAAGGTCAAAGAAAGCGGCGAGTACGCAGAAGCGGCACCAAGAATATGCAGAAGCCATGTTCAAAAAAGATGCCCGAATAAACATCAGGCTTTCGTCAAAAGATTTGCGTGGTTTGCAGAAAAAGGCATTGGCAGAAGGTATCCCTTACCAAACCCTGGTTGCCAGTATTCTACATAAGTACCTGGAAGGCCGGTTACACGAAAACAACAGCTAACGGCACGCATGCCATTCGTCGCTCTGCTCCTCACTTGGACACACGGCTTCGCCACGGGCCGCATAGCTTGGCGTAAGGGCTGAAATGAATCGTAGTGGCCGCCAATTGCAAAAATGTAGATATGGGTATCGTCAAATTTATATACTGTCCTTTTGGCTAAGCCGTCTCGACCAGAATCCTGTGAGGATATGGTGAAGGGCCTCCGGTTTTCCCAGTCCTTTACCTGGATCGCCGCGCAACAATTCTTTCAAAATCGCACAAAGGTTCTTGTACATCCGCTTGTCTCGCTGTCGCAAATCCTCGTACGCCTCCCATGATATACCCTCAAATACCAACGATCTCATCTAGTTCCTCTTTGGTAGGTGTATATCCGGTGCGGCTGGCATGGGTAGCGCTAGATTCGGCGATCTGGCGCATGAGACTGGTATTTTGGAGTACGTACAAAGTTTCCTGGTCGCGCTCCCAGTCTTCGGCACTCATCACAATGAAATCAGCCCCGTTTCGGCGGGTAACGCGCAACGGGATGTGCTGCTTAACTACTTGTTCTACAAAGTCTTTCAAGCCATCGCGAAACTTGTTCACGCTCGTGCTTTCCATCAGATGGCACCTCTTGAAGTACGGGATTGCCGTACATAATAGGAAAGAAGCCAATCGGGTAAGGGCGGGTCTCTAACCCGCCCTCCCCACACCACCTAGCATGCGGGTCCGCACTAGGCGGTTCATCAAGCATAGTGAAACTTAATCCATAGACCCCTGACTGAGACGAGCCCCTGTTGTTCCAACCACTTGTTGGTCATGCCGGATTGCGTGGCCAGCGTTCTCGCTAGCCGATACGGCCCCTTCGAACTCAGGCCAAGATACACAGCTGTTCGTATCCTGGTACCCAAGCGGATCAGATTGCGGATACGGGTCCGGGGTTTGCGCCACTGTTTCAAGTAGCACATTCGCAACCGTCTGCGTATCCATTCATCCAACCTAGGTAAAGGTCGGTAGTATTCCGAAAGACCAAAGTAATTGATCCACCCCTGGATGTAGAGACGAAGTTCCCGGTAACGGCGTTGCATCGAGATCCCCCAAGAACGTTTCGTCAGTCGACGGATGTTGTGCTTGAAGTTACTCAATGCTTTGTCGCTCCAGCGGATCTTCTTGCCCCGAAAGGTAAAGCCGAGGAAGTGGAGCGCGTTGGTTTTAACCACCGTGCTCTTCTCCTCATTGATCACCAGTTTGAGCTGGCTGATCAGAAAGCGCTTCACCCAGTCCATCACCCGATAGCCGGCTGATGTCGACTTCACGCAGATGACGAAGTCATCTGCATAACGGGCAAAGGGCATGTCCCTTGATTCCAGAAGTTTGTCCAGATCATCCAACACCACATTGGCCAAGAGCGGCGAGAGCGGGCCACCTTGCGGCACCCCCTCGGGTGTGGGATGGAGCCTCCCATCGATCACCACCCCGGCCCGCAGATAACGCCCGATCAGTTTGAGCAGGCGTTTATCCCTGACGTGCCGGGAAAGTCTTGCCATGAGGATGTCGTGATTAACCCGATCGAAGAATTTCGACAGATCAACATCCACGGCGACCCGGTGACCCGCTTCGATAAAACCTTTCACCTGTCTAACCGCACCGTGAGCGTTGCGCCCTGGGCGGAAACCGTGACTGGCATTCGAGAAGGTTGGATCGATGAGGGGAGTTAACACCTGGGCGATGGCCTGCTGAATCACGCGATCGTTGACGCACGGGATACCCAGCAAACGGCTACCGCCGTTGGGCTTGGGGATCTCCACGCGTTTCACGGGTTGCGGGATATAGTAGCCACCTTCCAGTGCTCGACGGGTTGCGGCCCAGTGTTCTCTGGCCCATTGAGGGTAGTCCTCAAGGGTGATGCCGTCGACACCGGGTGCCCCTTTGTTACCTTTGACCTGCTTCCATGCAGCATGAAGGTTGTCGGGAGACAGAACCCGTTCCAATAGATTGTCGTTCAAGGCTGGTTGCTGCAACTCACCGCCGGCATGAGACTTTTCGTTTGTCACGAACTGCGCCTCCACCGAGATGAGCGAGACTCCTCCTTGGCTGATGTTCAGGCCTTCACCGGGATTCATATCCTATGGCTCTCGGCTACTATACCGTCTGCTGACTTCTGACAAATCACCCGGACCATTGCTGGCCGGGGCGCTGTGGTAAGCCACCGCTGGTTTGTCAGATCTCCCCAGATAAGAGCATGAACTCTCACGGCACAACCGCGTCATTTACCTTATCCCCCGAACCACAGGGCTTTGCTGTCTTGTGCCAGCTCGCCCCAGGGAAGCAGGCCTTATATGACGTTTCTGTTCGTCGGCTCGCCGCTTTGCGCTTAGGCTTCCTTCAGACATCCCCTCACGGGTTTGCCCTTGCCCTCGGCTAGTAGTTGGTGTCAAATAACCAGAAATGAAAGGAGTCACCCACGTTGGAGGGAATCCTATGGTTATCAGTTCCAGTCATCGACAGTGGTTCTCCTACAGGGGACTTGCACCCCATCAGTTCATGCCCATGCTGGGCGTACACAAAGCAATCAACAAGGACGCCAAACTCTCCGCTACGCTCCGAGTTTGGCGTCTGTTATTGCTAGCCCAGAGTAGAAAATTGATATGCGTACTAAAGGAAAATTAGCGTCTTGGAATGAAGAGAAGGGATTTGGGTTTATAATGCCTATGGCTGGCGGAAGACAAGTCTTCATTCATATCAAAGCGTTCAGCAACCGTAGTCGACGTCCTGAGGTTGGCCAGATTGTATGTGCCGATCAAAATCCGCTGTTATTTGCCGCAGTTCAACTCCGGACTGAAAATCGCCCTATCCTAAATGCTGCGTATCTTATGGCCGCTGCTGCCCATGAGTCGATGTAGACTCAAGCACAATCAGATGACATCTGGCCGGATAACAGGTATGGAAGGTGTAGCCGAGGAGACAGGCATAACGCCAGCCGTAGATTTGACGGTCAAAGCTGACGCTATGCCCCAAACCGTGCTTTCGCACAGCCCGTCCATGGTCTCACCAAGACGGGTCAAAATCCAGCTCTCATCGGCCTTGTGGACCGATGAAACCTACCGCCCGGATGTTTCACTGCGCAGGTTGTCACTGCCAGGTTATTGTCTGTCGAGACTGTGACCGCGGAAACGTCTATTGCGCAAATGGCTGCGCCGGGCAGGCCCGATCCGCCTCGCTGAGCCGGGCGGCCAAACGCTACCGTTCAACCCGCCCCGGCCGGCACCGTAACGCGGATCGACAACGCCGGTTCCGGGCACGTCAAAAACAAATAGTAACGCATCAGGGTTCCCCACCCGTTATCCGCCTTGCTCTACTGTTGTCTGCATTGAACACACGGAAAAGAGATCAGGAAGCGGTGCGCAATCGCACGGAAACGGCCATTTATTGCCATTTCTGTCAGTGCGAATGCACTCCCTACCTCAGAAATGACTTTCTGCGACCACCGCAACGTGGCAAACCACGCAGATCGCCGTGATGACAACCCTGGATTGAAGGAGATGAGCGTTGGCGATAAGTAAAGAGCTCGAAGCGAAGATTCTTCGTTATCACTTTGTGGAGCGCTGGGGACCCTATACCATTGCTATCCAACTTGGCATCCATCACTCGGTGGTGGATCGGGTGCTGTCTCAGGCCGGCATGCCCAAGGCCGAACGCGCGCAACGGGCTTCGATGATCGATCCTTATCTGCCGTTCATTATCGAGACCTTGGCGCAATTCCCCAAACTCACGGCCGCGCGACTCTATGCGATGGTGCAGCAACGCGGTTATCCGGGCGGTTGCAGCCATTTCCGGTCTCATATCGCACAACTGCGTCCGCGCAAGCCGAGCGAAGCGTATCTCCGGCTCAGAACCCTGCCTGGTGAACAATCACAAGTTGACTGGGGTCACTTTGGTTATCTTCAGGTCGGCCGGGCAAAGCGACCCTTGATGGCCTTCGTGATGGTGCTCAGCTGGAGCCGCCGCATCTTCCTGCGTTTCTATCTCAATCAACGCATGGAAAGCTTTCTGCGCGGCCATGTTGCCGCCTTTGATGCCTGGGGTGCAGTGCCGAGGGTGCTTTTATATGACAACCTGAAGTCAGCCGTGCTCGAGCGGCGTGACGATGCGATCCGGTTCCATCCCACCCTGTTGGCGTTGTCGGCACACTACCACTTCGAACCCCGGCCGGTTGCCGTTGCCCGGGGCAACGAAAAGGGCCGGGTCGAACGCGCGATACGCTACATTCGCGACAGCTTCTTTGCCGGGCGCCAGTGGTCCGATATCGATGATCTGAATGCGCAGGCTGATAGCTGGTGTGCGGGTCCCGCCGCCAACCGGCCTTGCCCGGAAGACCCGCGCATGACGGTAAGCGAAGCCTTTGATCAAGAGCGTCCACAACTGCTGGGGTTACCGGATAACCCCTTCGAAACCGACGAACGGGTCGAGGTCAGTGTCGGCAAAACCCCCTATGTCCGCTTCGATCTGAACGACTACAGCGTGCCGCATACTCAGGTGCAGCGCAGCCTGACGGTGATGGCCTCGCTAACCCACGTGCGGGTACTTGATGGCGGCGAGGTGATCGCCGAGCACCCGCGCGTCTATGGCAAGGCGGAGCAGATCGAAAATCCGCTGCACATCGAAGCGCTGGCCAGCGCCAAGCGGAGTGCTCGCCATCACCGCGGACAGGACCGGCTGGCGCATGCCGCCCCGTCCAGTCGGGAACTGTTGCAGCAGGCCGCGTATCGCGGCACTCCGCTATCGAGCACCACCGCCCAACTGGTGCAACTGCTCGATGACTACGGTGCCGCCGAACTCGAGCAGGCCATCGCAGAGGCCCTCAAGAACGAGGTGCCCCATACCAACGGCGTACGCCAAGTGCTGGAACGGCGCCGCGAGCAGCGCGACCGATTACCGCCATTAACGCTCACGCTGCCCGACAACGACAAGGCGCGAAACATCATCGTGCGTGCGCCATCGCTGGCGGCATACGACCAACTCGATACCGATACCGAAAATGAGTCGGAGCCAACCGATGACAACAAGAACTGATCCTGACCAGGTGCTTCATGACGAGTTCAAACAGCGTGCTGTCGCGCTCAAACTTCACGGCCTGGTTGCCCACTGGGATGAGTTATCCAGGACCGAAATGTCCTGGGTGCAACGACTCATTGAGTGGGAAGAGGTCGAGCGCAGGCGGCGCGGTCTCGAACGTCGACTCAGCGCAGCGCACATCGGCCGCTTCAAGCCACTCGCCGACTTCGACTGGAGCTGGCCGGATCAGTGCGACCAGGCGGCGGTGTCAGGCTTCATGACGCTGCGCTTTATCAAGGAGACCAGCAACATCATCCTGGTCGGGCCCAACGGTGTGGGTAAATCAATGATCGCACAGAACATCGCCCACCATGCGGTGATGCAGGGGTACAGCGCACTGTTCATTAATGCCGCCCAGATGCTGGGGGACCTGTCCGCTCAGGACGGTGACAATGCGCTGCGGCGCCGCTTGAAATACTATGCGCATCCGGACGTACTGATCATCGACGAGGTCGGGTACCTCTCCTACGGCAATCGCCACGCCGATCTGCTGTTCAACATCATCAACCGCCGTTACGAACTCAAGCCGACCCTCGTGACCACCAACCGCCCGTTTGCCGAATGGAGCGAGGTATTCCCCAACGCCGCCTGTGTCGTCTCCATTGTCGACCGACTGGTGCATCACTCGGAGATCATGGTGATCGAGGGTGGGTCCTACCGCATGCGAGAGGCAAAAGAGCGCGCCGCCAGCAAGAAAAGAACCGTCAAATCGCGTCGTAAACCCGCCGGTCAGCCGGAAACAAGAAAACCGAGGCACTCCCCATGACGATGAATACTACACGTATAACCACGTACTGGACCACCGGCGAGGCTGCTACAGTCATCGACTTCCTCGACACACTCCGGGATGCCTTATGGGAGACCTACGGAGAGCAAATCACCCAGATGCATCGTGAGGCTTACGACGACTGCATCCTAGATGCCAATCAGTTCGAGTGTGAGTTTGACGATGATATCCCGTTCTAACTCGGGAACGTCAACAGGGTACCCGTCACTTGAGGTGGCTGCTGTCCGGTGCTGCTATTGCATGACAGCGGCAAATAACCCCGGTTTTACGCCGTCAG
>CAWBPR010000019.1:0-72894 GCA_963790775.1 uncultured Gammaproteobacteria bacterium
TAGAAGAGAGCGCCGGATACGAAATCTTGCATCACCGTCCATCGTGGCACGAAAGATCTGCTGTTGCTCATGCGACCAGGAATAGTAGGCTGGATCCGCGGCAATCAGGGCTCTACGGGCCGCGGCTTCAATGTCGGATTTATCGAAAGGGTATGACATGAGGAAGACTCAATCAGAAATAGACTGCAATTTACAGCCAGCCATTTAAGTGCATTCTACTCTCACCACGGTTATTCACAGATTCTTGGCTCAAATAGACCCACTTCTGCCACTTGGGACGGACTGTGTGTGGCTGTGCTAGACGCGGATAGGCAGGATTTAGTCAAAAAAATGTTATTGCGGGACGATCAAGTCACTTGTTACTCATTGATATTAGTGGAGGCTGAGCCCGGAATCGAACCGAGGTACACGGCTTTGCAGGCCGCTGCATAACCACTCTGCCACTCAGCCAAGAAAAAGCTAGCATGCACCACCTTTGAGTAGTAACACGCAGTTTGAAAATAAAGAGCCTCGGAACAACCGAGGCTCTTTATCAATTGGAGCGGGAAACGAGATTCGAACTCGCGACCCCAACCTTGGCAAGGTTGTGCTCTACCAGCTGAGCTATTCCCGCATCGTTCAGAAAGAAGGCGTATTTTAGCTGTCCTTGGCAGACTGTCAACCCTTTATCGCAGTCAGTTCGAATCTTCAGCTGTTCAGCGGTTTCGATTGAGATAGGGCAGTGTTATTGTCAGGACACCTTCCCCCACACTTTGCTGCATATTTTCAACATCCGCATCCCGAGGAATTGATAACCGGCGACGGAAACTACTCGAGCTACGGGAATAGCTGTAGTAGCCAGTTTCGCCCTGCTCCTCACGTTGAAATGAACGGTTATTTTCGATCAAAAGGCTGCGTCCCTGAACAGATACCTGTATCGATTCAGGAGCGAGGTCACCCCCTGTATAGATGTGTAAAAGATAACCCTGCTCATTCCTGCTCTTTTCAATCCTGACACGTCCCTGGTAACGATAATTGCTGGCACTGGGGGGAACCGGCCTTTCAAAACCAGGTAAAGGCATCGGCTCAGGTATTTCAGCCTGTACCAGTGGGATAAGATTGGCCATGACAAGGCCAGTTGCTAACAATGTCAGTTTTTTCATCGATTTCTCCTTACAGATGCGCCTAGGCATAACTCGAAAAGATCTCAATTCTGTATCGCCTCACCATACTCGCGATAGTTCAGTTTTGAGGGCCGATCAGAGAGTGCATCGCCACTGTCCTGCCATGACGTTGTCACCTCCGGCAGGCGGGTCGGGTAATATCCACTTTCCGCAGAATTATGCCATGAATACACGGCGTGAAGTCACCACTTTAACCAAAAAGTGCTGGCTTCAGGAAACAGGCTATATAAAAGACCGAACTACTGCAGAGGGAAAAGAGACTCTATAAAGAGTCACTCAGGGTGACGGCTTCAGAAGCTTGTCAGCCTTATCATGGAGGATTGACATTTTATCTGGGTTTAGCGGCATTTTTAATGGGCGGAAGACGGAACCTAGAGGTTGTTGATTTTGTACCGGCCTTATTTACCAGTTCTAATGGTAATTGATGAGTTTCACCTTCGCGTTCTAAAACCGCCTCATCCGTATTTACAGTGGCGACACGCCATCCCGCGTGTATCATCCCCTCTATAAGTCGTAAGAGCTCATTGTTTGTCAGATCCCTGACTACGGCAACACGGGATTCGGGTGAGATCACAACCCCCTCCAACTTAAGTTTAGGCAGCCCTACCTGCTCAGTCAGAACTTTTTCAGGTTCAGGCACCTCATCCGGCAACCTTCCTTCAGTAAAAAGAGGTCTGGCCAGTATCTCGCTGAACTGAGAGATTAAGATTGATTTGTTCTGCATACCCAAAAAGAGATTCGAAGAAACTGGTTTTTCTTTGATGGGTTTTACTTGGGAAACATCGATTACTGGCCCGTCTTGTGAATATTTTACCCATTGTTTAAATATCAAGGTTGACAACAAAATACACAATAGTAGGAGAATGACTGTCACTCCATTGCCAATATGCCGGATACTCATGAATCGCCACCTCGAATGTATCCGGATATTTCAAATTGAATATCTAAATTACTGGTTACTTGTTCCTGTGTATTTTGCCTGACCGACCTGCGCGCTCGAACGTTCCTACTGCGTAAAGTCAGATTATCAATAACAAGAAATGGGTCACTGGTTTCCATTTTGTAGAAGACATTCACCAAGGTGTTGATATCGCCTCTCATTCTGACTTTGAGCGTAATTTGGGGGATTTTATTCTTCTGATTGTTTGAAATAATCTGGGTACTCAGTATTTCCCCTCCATTTGGCACAATTATGCCCTTTATCACCCTCTGTATTTCCGCTGCAGCCAAAGCTTCACTCTTACTTTGAAGATAGCGTTTGTCAGATAAGCGAAAACTCTTCAGGCGATTATATTCCGGCAATAAAGATTCACCTTCAGCTGAAGTTCGCTTCATGATCGATAAACGTGTAATCATTTGATCGATTTTATCAGAATAATGCTGGTTAACTGACCAGATAGGAACCGCAACACTGGCAGCAAAAGCAATAAATACTATAAAAAAGAGAGATATTGCCAAAATCTTCTGTTGTTTTTTAGTCAGCTGACTTATCACAATGGCTGTTCCTGCTTGATAGTAGCTGACAGATGAAATCTCTCAGTGTTTGATTGTCTGTTTTGAGTTACAGGAGATCTGAACTGTGCATTACTGAATAACTTCGAAGCTTCAATGAGCGGCAATAATGCTGCAGAGGATATCGACTCACCATGTATATTTAGTTCATTGTCTTTGATTTCCAATTGATTGATCCAAGTATCGTCAGGAACAATCTGGGTCAATTCGTCAAGTATTTCCAGAGTCAAGATTGATGCTTTTTTCTTTTCTCCAAGAAACAGCGCTTCATCTTTTGCTATTTCTACCTGCTCTCTCAACTTTGTAGTTTCCATTGATTTCTGGGAATAGGCTGATAACTCAGGTTCCAACAATTTTATAAACTGCATTTTATTCCAAATCGGAAACACCACTGATATGACAAACAAGAGAACCAATAGAATACCCAGTGAGTAATTCACTAGCCGTAAGGCATTCATTTTTTTCGCTCTCTTCTCAGAAGGCAGCAGATTAATTGGGAAATGTTCTCCTGTCGCAAGGTTTTTCACGGTAACAACATGCGGTTGAAATCCGGTACTTTGTAATTGATTGATGAGGGGGGAGACGCGGTCTTTTGGCACAACCACCAGTTTGAGTTCAATAGTATTATTCTTTTTATCGCGGGAGATGACATAGTAATCGTAATAAACCTGATCTGCTGTAAATGGTGTCAAACGGTCCATCTCATATGACAATACTTCGCGCAGATTTTCTTCTGTTGCCGAGGGGAAGGTCACATTTTTTTCGAGCACCAGGTTTTGCGGCAGACAGAGTATCTTTTCAGTTGCACTGGGTTCACGGATAACCTTTCCATTCTGATGGGTGATTAAATCCACCAAAGGAAGAACGCCTACCGTGTTTCGTTTATGACCAATCGTTCTATAGATATCAACATTATCGCCATTTATTTCCAGAACCAGCTTTTTGGCATTAAAAAGAATATGCCGGAAAGATAATGGAATCGTTGACGCCAATTCATCTTTCCACCAGACCCAGAATTGAGACAGCGGCCTGCCAAACTTGTAGCCTAATGTTGATGCTGCCTCTTTCATTGTTCAAATACCTTAACTCTGACTTGATTCTTGCCAAGAGATAATTGAGTAGTGTCTATTGCCTTTTCTAGTTGTATCAACATCGACCTCTAATCCAGAACTTGCGCCACCACTCACTGTCGCCCAAATTGAAATATGGAACACCTTGCTCAGTTGACCTTGCAGAACGTTATTTTGTGGTGTTTGTTCGCTGCCATCCCCCTCGTCACCATAATTGACGTCCGGCTCGTCAATCGCTGACATATGATCCATATTATTGTTAAACAGAGCAGCCAATTCAATTGGCGCATAGTTTTGATTAACAAAATTCAATCCGGAATAGACAGTAATATATGGTGCGAGCGCATTGTAGATGCCTGTTTCCATTCCCAGGACATAACGCAACTCACCAATACTAAAGAATCGTTGATCAGGAGTACCATAGCCTAATCTTTCAATTTTATACTCTGCATCTTCAGCTCCATTGAGACGAGTTAAATCGTCTATGTCTCTCCAATCTAAAATTGCATCCACCAGTTCCGCACGTTTGGAATTTTCCATGTCAACCAGAGATAACAGCTTTTCCAGCAAGTCTGCTGAGGCTATATTGATATCCACTAGTCCAGAGGTATTACGTATCATGATCTGTACAACACCATCATCAAATTCCATATAGCTTAAGTCACCATTATATGGCCATCGGGTCGCATCATCCGTGTTAAATAACTCCATGATCGCACGATTAAGCCCCGCATCTGCCAATGCTCTTGCTTTAGCATTATCCAGGTGATGACGTGCAATCTGCATATCAATACGAACGTTTCGGGAATGGCTCACCCCTATAACGCTTAGCAATACCACAATCCACAAAACAAGGACTAAAGCGACACCGCCATTTTTCTTATATTGACTGAATTTCTGGTAATTTGATGCCATTGAAATATTTATACTATCAAGTCGATAGTGAAATGCGCTTAAACTCTATAATTGATATAATTCCGACTGCAGCTTTATTACAAATTCCATGTCAATGTCAGTCTCTTCCTGGCCGTCCATTATTATCTGGACAGCAGACGGAAACGATACAAAACTATCACTCCATTCTGCAAACCATTCATCTTTCGAATTATTTTCCGCCGCCCCATAGTATGCAAATTTTGCAGCCTTTAAACCATTCAGAATTTCCCGGCTTGGACTGTCTCTGCTTACAAAAAAATCATCGTCATCAGGAAGATGGGGTTCGTAAAAAAGTTCAATCGATGCATGTGATAAACCTTTATTGATAACAAACAGATATTCAAAATACTCACCAACCTCACGCCCTTGCGGAGAAGGCGCTATAAACTTAATACTCTCTTCATCACCTTGAAAGGCCAATACTCGTTTTGCATTTTTCTTCCAGTAAATAGGATATATATGTTCGATCTTATTTTTAATCAAATCAATTGCCGATCTGGAGCTTGAATTCTTGTTGATATTCTTGATTGACGCATCCCAACTCTTTGTCCCAAGTCTTAAGGCTGAATATGATATTGTAATAATCAATGACAGGATAGTTATCGACACAAGGAGTTCAAGCAGGGTAAAACCGTAGTTGATATATTTTCCTTTTCTATGACGCGCAAGCATGCCATTTTCCACTATGAGTAGCTGATAACTTCATATCAGGTAAAATTCAGATCGCACGATTTCTTACCCACGCCCACTAATCAAATTGTTATTTTTAAGCTTAATAGTACTCAAACTGACATTTCTCTGTTTGCCTTTTTCCATCCAGCTTACCTCCACATCAACAATATATGCTGAGACAGGCGCTATATCATTATCATTATCAACCCACGGGAAATATGTGTCTATCGTGGTTTTCCAGGTATACATGTCCCCAAAAGCCCCAGTTTCCACACTTGGCACAATCTCATTCATCGTACCTACCTGCGCCATTTGAGATTCTGCAAATACCACAGCTTCAACATACTGCTGGGATAAGACTGTGTTCGATACGCCACCAGAAAATATTCTCAACAACACAGTTACGGATAGGGCAAGAATTACAAAGGCCACCATGACTTCAATCAGAGTTATTCCAGTCATGCATGAGTAAGGGTTACACCTCCTCATCATACATGCCTTCCAATATTGAAACCTTTCCAGTCAACCAATCTACAACTATCGTAAATTTTTTATCTTCTGTACTCAGATATATCAATGCCCCTGAAGAACTGCCATCTGCAAAAAATCTAATTTCATGATTGTTTTCTGAGGAATCTTTTAAAGATGGGCTTTTAATATCTAAACTGATATCTGCAGGCAAGCTGACTTCTCTACCACTGTCTTTTTGTTCACTCCTGTAACTACGATTTTGGATATTCAGAGAAAGGCTGCTCTGCCGGTTATTTAAAACAGCCATATTCCTGACATATTTAATGTCATGGTAAAGATCATTTGCGGCCGCCTTAATCGTTACCGATGGCATTACATTACTTAATAACGGCGGGACAAGTGATAGCAAAAGACTCATTATCACGAGTACTATCAGCAATTCAATGAGTGTAAATCCTTTTACATTATCTGCCGCGACCACTTTCCTCTCACCAACTGACTATATCCTGGTTATCTCCTTCACCACCCTCTGTGCCATCCATGCCATACGAAATAAGATCATATGGTCCATTTTCCCCGGGAGATTGATACAGATAATCCCGTCCCCAGGGGTCTTTAGGTATGGTTTTTTTCTTTAAATAAGGCCCATGCCAATTCGAAACACTGGCCGGCTGTTCCACCAAGGCGGTCAGACCCTCATCAGTCGTGGGGTAGCGGCCCATTTCAAGATAAAAAAGATCAAGTCCAGCGCCAAACTCCTCTATCTGTAGACGTGCAGTATCACTCTTTGCTCCGCCCAGGTAACTCAAGACCCTGGGCCCCACAAGACCGGCAAGCAGGCCTAATATCACCAGCACCACCAATAGTTCTATTAGAGTAAATCCTTTATTCGTATATTTATTATGTTTGCTATTGTTTGTCATTTGAGTTCATCTATTAAAATACAAGTTGATTCACGCCCAGGATCGCGACCAGGATTGACATGACAATTCCTGCAATCAACAGTCCCAGCGTCAAGATTAATATTGGCTCTAATAAGGCAAGCGCCCTTTTTACTGAAGTACTCGTCTCTTTGTCAAAAAGATCCGCTACTTGTTCCAACATTTCTTCCAGATTTCCAGACTCCTCACCAACCTGGATCATATGAATTGCGAAAGCTGGAAACCTTGTGTGTTCAGCAAGTTGCTCGGCCAGCCTCTTACCTGCTTTCAAACTATCAACTACCTTTCCGATGCCTTCGGAAATCACCTTATTACCAACCACTTCCTTTACTATTGAAATTGCATTCAGCAGAGGGACACCGTTCGATAAAAGCGTGCCCAATGTTCTGGAGAATCTGGCAACTTCAACTTTGATCAACAAATCACCAACAACAGGCATTTTTAAAAAACGATTATGCCAGCGATATTGACCTCTGGGCTGTGATAATTGATATCTAAACCACCACCAGCCAAACATCATCAAAATTGCAATTAACCAGCCATATTGTCTGAGTATGTCACCTGACATCATGACTATCTGGGTAGGCAATGGCAATGAAGCGCCCATTCCCTCAAATAATTCTGAAAATTGCGGTATTACATATGCCAGAAGTACAAAAACAGATATGACAGCAACAAACAGAAGGATTGCCGGATAGATAAAGGCGGACACCAGAGTGTCATTTACCTCTTTACTTCTCTCCAGGTGCTCGGACAATCTCTCCAGAACAACATCTAGCGCTCCACCTGCTTCACCTGCCTTTACCAGGCTGACATAGAATGTGGAGAAAGTGCCATTTTGCATTTCCAGCGCCGAAGCAAGGGAAGAACCATTCCTGACGCTATCTAAGATCTGCGATATTGTTTTTGCTAGGAGCGATTCTGCTTCAGTCAATGAAATTATGATCGACAATGCCCGATCCAATGGCATGCCTGCCTTCAATAATGAAGAGAGCTCTCTTGTGAAGACTGCAATCTGCTCATTCGAAACCTTCTTTTTGAAAAGAGAGAATGCACTACTTGCCTGACTCCCACTCGTCGAAGCACTGACTCGTATCGGAACCTGTCCAAGGCTGTGAATTCTCTCAATAGCGGCTTCCTGAGAACGTTCTTCAAGAACTCCTGTAATGACCTCTCCATCAGGAGCCACTGCCTTGTAGGAAAAGAACGGCACCGCTAATTCTCCTGGGTAATGCGTAACACTTCTTCGATAGTTGTCGTGCCATCAACAACTTTACGCATGCCGTCCTCGTACATCGTTTGCAGTCCCTCCTCTCTTGCCGTCCTATAGACAACGTCTTGATCTGCATTATTTGAAATCAGCTTACGCAGCGGATTGGACATAACCAGGAGTTCAACGATCGCACTACGCCCAGAATAGCCGGATTGCCCGCATTCATCACATCCGACAGCGCGAAATATGCTCTTTTTCCCCTTGAGAAAAGTGTCCAGCTTCCAATTTGCGATTTCCTCATCGGATAAAATGTGGGGTTGCTTACATATTTGACACAGTGTCCGTATCAGGCGCTGTGCAAGAATCGCGTTGACTGTGGATGACAAGAGATAGCTTTCAACACCCATATCCATAAGACGGGTAATACTGCTCAATGCATCGTTGGTATGAAGCGTGGAAAGCACAAGGTGGCCAGTCAATGCTGATTGAACAGCGATCTTTGCTGTCTCTGTATCACGCATCTCACCGATCATAATGACATCCGGATCCTGCCGTACGATTGAGCGCAGGGCGTGGGAAAATGTCAACCCGATTTCTGCTTTTGCCTGAATCTGATTAACCCCATCGATATTGTACTCAACCGGATCCTCCACTGTGATAATTTTTCTTTCTGGTTTGTTCAGGTGTTTTAACGCTGCATAAAGTGTTGTGGTCTTACCACTACCCGTTGGGCCTGTTACCAGAAATATCCCGTGGGGGTTATTCAGAGTCTGCAACAGCTTATTTTTCAGGCTGTCTTGAATTCCAAGATAGCCAAAATCCAATTCAACATCATTCCGACGTAAAAGCCTGAGCACAACACTCTCACCGTGCAGTGTTGGCAGTGTTGATACACGTAAGTCTATTGTTTCTCCATGAATACGAATTTTAAAACGACCATCCTGAGGAAGCCTTCTCTCCGCAATATTGAGATTCGCCATTATTTTTATTCTGGAAATAATGGCCGCAGCATCCTGACTTGATGGTGCCTCCTCATCTCTCAACAGGCCATCCACCCTGAGCCTGACTCGCAGAAGACTTTCAAAGGGTTCTATATGGACGTCAGACGCTCTACTGGTTACCGCTTTCTGTAGAATCTGATTGACTCTTTTTATAACCGGCGCTTCACTAGCCAGTTCTTTTAATTGCTCTACGTCATCTTTCAGTAGTGCGTCATGCGAACTGCCGGCATATTCACCTTTTGCCTTACCGGTTCCTAATTCACTGGTCAGTGCTTCCAGTGATTGCTCAATATCCGATAAAACACCTATACGTATGTCTATTTTCTTATTCGTTATGAGATCGATTGCATCGAAAACATACTTATTGGTCGGATCTACAAATGCAACGATTAGAGAATCATCATCTTCGTCTAAGAGTAAGACCTTGTTTTCTTTAAGAAACTTGATGGATATGAGATCACTATCAACCAGTTCGTCAGGAAATTCCTTCTTATCAACAAAAGGATACCCCGTGTAAGCTGATAATGACTGGGCCAATTCTTTATCTGACAACAACCCTAGTTTTACAATCAGGGAAACGATCGATTCGCGACCTGCTTGATCTCTAAACAGGCGCATCGCCCTGTCAGCATCAGCCTGTCGTATCTTTCCCGAATCAACCAAAAAAGGACAGAGGTCTCCTCTAGTCTGGGAATTGTTTGATATATTTTTCAAGTCACTGCTTTGGCCTTGAAGTATATCGTCAACAATCTCATTCATACTTTTTCTGACTTTAAATTAAATATCCATACAGATCTTAGTTTCATAGCAACCAGCTATGTTCCCTTAAGTGCATTAGATAAATAACTAATTCCTATAATCCGACTCAAGCTCAGCAGCCTCGTTCAGCTTACTGCGCAACTCTTTAGATAATTCGTAGACCTCATTCGGATTAGTCACTACCCGCGGCGTCAGTGTCACTATCAATTCAGTACGACTGACATTTTCAGTCGTACTGCTAAACAGGTTACCCAAGACCGGAATATCCATCAGACCAGGTATTCCATCCTTACCTGAGAGAAGATTTTCTCGAATCATGCCACCAAGAACAATGGACTGTCCGCTATGCACGATTACGGTACTATCGATTGTTCGCTGGGATATTGGAGGATTCTCCCCACTTGCTGACGGTCCTGGGCTACTGACTTCCTGATTGATCTCAAGGGTAATCATGCCGCCTGCATTAATTCTCGGCGTGACCTGCAGTAGCGTACCTGTATCTCGATATTGAAATTCTGAAACGATAGGTGAATCTGAACCAATCGTACTCTGGGTAGTCCGGGTGTTGATGGGTATCTGATCACCAACCCGGAAAGTAGCTGTCTGGTTGTCAACCACCATGATATGTGGGGCGGACAAAAATTTAACTGAGGATTCAGTCTCCAGAAGATCGAATAATGCCCTTAATTCATTAGCGCTGTTAAATATACCCAGAGAAAAGCCGGCACCACCAATACCGGTCGGTAAAGGAGCATCAAACCCAATATCGATCGGATTACGATTCGAGCCTCCCTCGAGAAACCATCTTATTCCATAACTCAGGTTATTTGATAATTGTACCTCTGCGATCGTTGCCTCTATCAGGACCTGTCTTGGGGCGACATCGAGACGGCGGATCGTTGATTCAATTTTGTTATAATCCTGAGAACTGGCAAGAGTCAGTATTGAATTATTATCGCTATCAGCGATTATCGTGACAGGATAACGGCTTTCACTTTGAGCTTCTGCTGAAGCACTTGGACTATTCCGAACTTGCGGAGCTGCTACCGGCGTCTCCACAGGGGCATCACCCGCTTTTGCAGAGGCGGCCGAACTAGACTGTAAGCTTGATCTTTCTGGTGAGCGGATGTTAGAAAGCTTACGCGACTCTTTGCTTGCAACAGCAGTAGATCCTTCTCCCCCCGCATCCTGTCCAAATATTCTCTGTAGAATTTCAGCAATGTTCTCGGCCTTACCATTTTCAAGGCGATAAACATATAGACGTCGACCAGGTGCATTATCTATGCCCAGGTCAAATTGCGTGATGAGCTTTTTGGTTTCTGCGATATAACGCGACTGATGGCTTACTACCATGACCGCATTCAGACGTTCGATTGGAATAAGCCTGACAATGCCCGCCATGGGTCCACTTTCGCCAATGATATTTTTCAGATCCTCTATCATGGTTTTTGCATCCGTATGCTGCAGTGGAAATAAGGCGAACGACATACCACTCAGCCAGTCAACGTCAAACATACTGATTGTATCTATCAGATGACTTGTTGCACTGGATGTTCCGGTTAATAAAATAAGATTTCGTGCGTCGTCACTCTTTATATTTTCCTTATCGTCTGAAATAGTCTGCAGGATCTTGACCATCTCACTCGCCGCAACAAATTGCAGCGGGACAATTTGCACGCCATGTCCAGAAATCCTTCTTTTACCCATGCCTCCAATCGAGGGGGAGCCCAGCATTTTTTTCGCATTCGCCAGAGGCACAATCTTATATAACGCCCCCTCACGTATCAGGGCGGCTTGATTGATTTCTAATATGGATTCAAAAATAGGCAATACATCATCCGTACTAACCGGCTTAGTGGTATGAATTGTTACGACTCCCTGAATAGCCGGATCAATCAGATAATTCTTGTTGAGGATTTCCTCGAAAATTATCTTGATGACTTCCCGAAGATCCACTGCTTCAAAATTTAAGGTAATCTCACCCTTGGCGTTTTGATCAGCATTATCTCGATTCCCTTCTGGCCGTACAAAGTTTCCGCTGCCCTTGCTGATGAAGGGCCGAACCTCATTTTGTACAATCTCATCTGACTCAGATCCACTCGCGTAATCCTGAATATTCCCTATTTTCGGCGGTTCATACGCGTACTCCTTAACAGGTGTCGATGAAACATCATTCCCATCAGTAGGCGTCATTTTTTCAGGCGAATTCGCACAGGATGCCAGCAGAAAAATGAGCCCGGCAGTTGAAAGTAATTTTATATATTTTATTTTCATAATCTTATTGTTCGAAATAATTACTACAAGATGAAGAGAACAAACCCAGCTTCGTGCAATTAAAGGAACCCTCTATAGATTGATTTAAACCACAATAATCAAAACCCCATAAAACCCGATTCTTTGAATTCTTCAATATCTATCCGAGATTATCGATAAACTCTGAACAACCCCTGCATTCAGGTCTATCTCAGGCATCACATGCACCCTACATAATTGCAACTCAATACCTGGAAAGATATCAAATTTTCCAAACATGGCTTGCTTCACCAGCATGTAGACAACCCTTCATCCCTTCCGCCTGCATTTAGGACGAAACGACCATTGCACAATAGTCAGTATGGCTAGCTGGAAAAAACTTTATCCATAATGCAGAGTAACTAAACTACTGAATCGGCGCCTCCGACAGGCCAGGTATTTTTTACAACTCACCCACTCTACGCGCTATTTCCGGTACAGCAGGATATTATACATTGAACACACCTGCCAAGTTAGCCGTTTTTCCGGGAAACACCTCGCGCCAACTCATTTTTTTTATTAATATTCAGCTAGTTATGTGAATCTGGGTATTTACCAATTGCATCCTATTATAATAACCATATCATCTCACAATATATTTCACGTTTGATAGGTAGTAATTACCCTATGGTTATTTACAACAACAATACACCTACCTAAGTCGACATACGTCTTGTAGACTTAACTCTACTCGAGTCAGTACTGTTTATGCTAAACACCATTAAGAATTGGCGAATAAAATGCTGTTTCCATCAAAAAGATCCTTTCTGTGTTTGCTTGCCACCTTTGGCGCCATTCTGTTTTGTAATGCTCAGGCCATCACCCTGTTGCCAGCTGAGAAAAACACCATTTCAAATTCGGATGGCTCAACTGACACCCCGATCATTATCTATTTCGATTCCAAATTGGATACTAGGGCACTCCGCAGGGAGGTTAACAGTTCCATTCAGGCAAAGAACCTGACCCGCAAGGAACTCAGACGGCTGCATAAGAAAAACACACGATTAACCCTGCTAAACCATCTCCAGACCAATCTTCTGAGACCGCATGATGTCGTAACCGACTTTCTTTCTTCTTATGGAATACAGCGTAATATCAAGAAGTTATGGGGAATTAACGCGCTCGCACTGTCAGTTCCATCGCACCTGGTCAATAGCATTTATGAATTGGAAGGGGTTGAAAGAGTCAGCCTTGACATGAAGTTCACATTGACTGAAACGACTTCAGACATCACCAGCGGCATTCCTCTCTGGAACCTGTACGATATCAATGCCCCCCTCCTGTGGGAGAGTGATCTTGCCGGCGAGGGTGTGGTAGTCGGAGTCATGGATTCCGGTGTAGACCTCAATCATCCGGATTTGATTGAAAAATGGCGAGGTGGTGCGAACAGCTGGTTTGACCCATATGGCGTACATCCCATGCCAGTGGACTATATCGGGCATGGAACCCAGGCAACCGGGCTGATTGTTGGTGGCGACAATAGCGGTTATCAGGTAGGAGTCGCTCCAAGGGCGAAATGGATAGCCGCAAAGATATTCGATGACTCCGGAGAAGCTGGTCTGAGTGAAATTCATGAGGCGTTCCAATGGATGATGGACCCGGATAACGACCCATCTACGGATGATGCTCCAGATATCATCAATAACTCATGGGGCATAGAAAATCAGATCAATGCCTGTTTACCGTTTTTCAGTGAAGACCTTGCCAGTCTCAGGCAAGCCCAGATTGCGGTGGTATTTTCCGCAGGAAACTTTGGCCCTCACGCGGAAACCAGCATAAGTCCGCCCAATGATCCTTCGATAGAATTTTCTGTTGGATCGATCAATCAGACTCATGAAGTTGAATTTACCAGCAGCCGCGGGCCCAGCGCCTGTGACGGAACCATATACCCGAAACTGGTTGCCCCAGGCGGCGATGTGTTTACCACAGACAAACTTCCCAACAGTTACAATATCGTCTCCGGCACCTCCTTCGCCGCACCGCATGTTTCAGGTGCTATCGCCCAGCTCATGAGCGCCCCTTTCGCAGCCTCACTTACACAGATTGAATCTGCGTTTCGCGAAACCGCAAGGGATATCGACCTTTTTGGAGATGATAATAACGCCGGTTATGGATTGATCGATGTAGCAGCTGCATACGAATGGCTGCTAAACACTCTCGATATCACTGATGCGGGAATCCTGTTATTCAGCTCTCAATCTTACAGTGTTGACGAAAGCACCAATAGGCTGCTTGTTACGATTCGCAGAATCGGCGGTAGCACTGGTGAAGTGTCGGTAGATTACCGGACTGTTGACGGCTCAGCCCTTGGTTTCGCGAACGCTGATTATATCAACACCCAGGGCACCCTGACTTTCAATGACAGTGAAACATCACGCACCATTGAAATCGTTATCAATGATGATTCTTTTGACGAGATCAATGAAGACTTCACCATTGAACTCAGCAACCCTACCGGAGATGCGCTGCTAGGCAGCAGAACCGTTGTCCCCGTAGTCATCCTGGATGACGATGGCCCTGGAACTCTTACGCTGGAATCCGGTAATTATGCGATCAATGAAAGCTCCAGTAGTTTCGATGTCACAGTACTTAGAACCGGTGGATACGATGGCGCAGTCTCCGTCGATTACTCGACAACTGATGCAACAGCCAACGGTATCACCGATTTTAAGACCACTAGAGGGACACTCTCTTTCGTCGATGGCGAGCGAAGTAAAACTATCACCATTGAAATAATCAATGATGAAATTTTCGAGGCAAACGAGACATTCAATCTGAATCTATCCAATCCGTTAGGTGGGGCGGATATTACAGACATAAACACCTCCTTGATCACAATCCTGAATGATGACATTGATCCGTTACAAGCCGTCATTCAATTAGAATCGAAAAGTTATGAATCTTCAGAGACCAAGAGAATAGTAGCGATCACCCTCCGCCGCTTGGGTGATACAAGTGATAAGCTGACTGTTGATTATATAACATCAGATGGGACCGCCAGAGCGGGAGAAGACTATGAAAAGGCAAGTGGCACTGTCACATTCGAGCCAGGGCAAAGCACACAATCAGCAACCATCAATATCGGCATCCTGGATGACAAGGTCTATGAAGGTACAGAATCATTTAATTTTTCCCTTTTCAATATCACAAACTCAGCGCGATTGGGAAATCCCACAACTGCCATAATCACTATAAAAGACAACGATGCCATTCCATTTGTATCACTCTCCTCAGTGAGCGGCTCCTTTGGCAGTTCATCCAGTTCAATAGACAGTATCAACAAAGAAACGGATAACAAGGCAACCGATGGTAATTCTGATTCGTCCCAAAATGGTTCACTTGTGATACATCAGCTGTCTCTGGCCGGATTCAACGGCCTTGGCGCTGTGTATAATGATGATCTGAACCAGATGTCCGATACCCTAAAGGCATTCAATGGATCAGACAGGGACAATGATGGTTATGCAGAGGGTATTGACTGCAACGATCTCGATTCCAGCATCCACCCCGGTTCTGCTGAGATCAAACATGATGGTATTGACCAGGATTGTAACGGTTACGACCTGACGATCGATATAGAAAGGTTTGAATACCCTTCTGATTCAGTAAAACCAACAGGAGTTGAAGCAACAACTGACTTAAAAGGTAAGGCCGACTTGTCCCTCACCATCCGCACACAGGACGGGACCCGGGTTACAGAAAGCATGCGTTGGAGCAGCGGCACTGATAAATGGCAATCCAATATCAATCAATTTATAAAACTTCTGGACACGGAACCTGCTTCCGTCACTGTGACTGGCGCTGAAGGCAGTGAAAGCGGCAGCTACCGGTAATTACCTGTAGCAGTCGTAACTTGTCCTGACGGTTAACGGTTTCGAGGGCGTAACTGTCAGATTAAACTCAGCCTCATTATACGTAATGTTTACCTGTTTGCTGGAGATCGTATCTAACTGCTTATCTTTAAGAGAGATAACCAAAGATTTACGATGTGCAAATTCTTCCTTAGTGTGATGCTGAAAATACCCGCCTGTCGGTCTCTCGGTGCATAGTCGAAATTATCGGGAATCCCAGGTCGACAGTGCTTTTAACGTACCCATCGGATCCTTGGAAATTGTAAATTCCCCACCCGAGAGGATTGTCCTTTCACGCATCATCTCGTAGTAATCCTGGGTGAATTCATCACTCACATTTCCCTCCTCTATCTCCAACTCCAAGGTTTCCTCTACTTCATTGTATGTCAGCAGTACATTGATGGAATTGATTGAGGTGCTTTTATAGGCAATTGCCCCTAAGGTGTCTTTTAATATTCTGTACACGATTGATTTCATTTCCGAAGTCAGTCTATCTTCTGAAATATCTATTTGTATTTTGATATTTAAACGATCTGATAATCCCTTAAAATCAGAAACAAGCGTGTTGGTCGCCGCAGTCAAACCAAAATTATCCAAACTAGGCGGCCTCAGGTCTAAAGATACCGCTCTTATTCGACTTACAGCATCCTGCAGGCTGGGTAAAATATTATCTGGTATGGAGAAGGTTTTTTCAGAATCACTTTTATTTACCGCTCTGATGCAATTTTCAAGATGAACTTTTACCGCCAAGATAGTTTGCACAACACCTTCATGAAGTTCTTCAGATATTCGTCGTTTTTCATCCTCTTGGGCCGTGATCATTTTTGAAGACAGTATTTCCAGAGTTCGCTGACGCTCCTTTGATTCACGCTGCTGCTCATTTATGATCCTCTCACCTTTTTTGATGAAGAACATCAATATCCCATACAGACAGGTCATAACAATCAACACGAAGATAAAAACACTCAGCTGAGTCCTGTTTGACTCAGCGATCTCTTCACTCACATCTGCGTAAATTTCAAAAACCCCAATCGGAGGAAGCAGCCTGCTCGTTTCAATAGGGACATAACTCTGGGCAAGATTGGCATCTTCCGTTTCATTATCAAAAAAATTCAATGTATCCCTGTAGATCAATTTTGTAGCTGGCTTACCACCTATAGCTGAGATAAACCCCCTGTTGTCTTTTTGTATATTGCCGATTTGAGATTTTTTTGTGGAATAGATAACCCGCCCCATTCGATCATATATCTTGATCCGCACAAGACTGGATTCCGCAACCAGACGCTGAATAGTATTTGCCAAATCCGCGTGAATTGAGGGAATAGGACCATTATTTTCTCTTGAGGATTCCACTTTATTAAAGTATTCAACAAAGTGGTCATTCATTGAATTGGTAATAGCGATTGCGAGCGCCGTGTAGCTCTCTTCACTGGCGCTTTCAATGGTATTGATCGTCTGAGCGCGGAAAAACAAAAAGATTATAATTGAAGTTATTGCGACCGCGACGAAGCTTATTAAAGCGTAGTTCCGAGAAAGGCGGTAATTTTGTCGTTCTATTGATACCATTTAACTTCCTCTCGTCTCGTTATAATAATAGATACAAAGTAAGGGTCAGTAATGGCATCTGTTAGGGGGGGATACTTAACTTGGAATTTATTCGAAACTGTTCATCAACTGAGTTGCATGAACCAAACACTTAAATTTAAGAGTAAACAACAAATCCCTTTATCTCCCTGTTCCTGATATCCAATTAAATAACAAAATATTAACCACTAATTCATGGTATAGACCATTCAGTCACGGCTTCCAAATTATTGTTATTCTTTTTCGACGCTTTAGCTATGTAATAACCTTTAGATAAAAACCTCTGATCAGGCGCCAGACTGATTCGCGGGTAGACTGAGGTATAATTTGCATTATCAACCATATTTTCTATTTTTTCGACGAAATAATCCCTGAAAAAATAACCCCGTGTGAGTTTAAGCGCCCCACCAGCAGCCTTTAATGCAAAATATGCATTGGCCTGAATCCTTTTCGCAGCGGGCGAATAGATGCGTTTAGCCCTGAACCAACCCGTCGATCTTATAAGAAGTTGGGTCAATTTCTCCGGCATCTCTTGCGGATGTATAAAATAGGTACGCTCAATGATGGATTCGGGTATTTCATTGCCATCCACACCACTCAGCGTCGTTGACAAATAAAGCCGCTGAGGAAATTGATCACTCGGGATTGCTCCGACAACTTGCTTCAATAAGGCTTTATCGCCCCAAATGACAAACACGCTCTGCTTGCCTGAATGGGTTTTTGATAAATCCACCTGCCCATCCTGGGCTAATGGAAGATCCTCTATATCGACTCCAGAACCTCGCATGGCTGTTTCTAGGGCTGTCGCCGCAGTTTCCGCCTTAATATCCCCTGACAGGTAGACTTGTATGACCTTATCTAAATCAACAATCTGACTTTTGATATCAGAGGCAATCCCTTCTCCTTCGAGAGCCATGCCCCGACTGGTGTAGAGTGAATAGAAATCATTTTCAGCAATCACAGGGAGGTCAGTGGTTGGAAAGAGGCAAGGCAACTGAGTGCTTTCACAAAATTGATGGACAGGTTCCCAGGGACCTTCGACTGCTCCACTGATAACAGCATATACAGGCTTTTCATCATAGTAGGCCTTCAACTGCTCACCCCAGGTAGTTTGTTCTCCTTTGAGTTCCCAGACATGCAGGACCCATTTTCGGTAAGGCTTGAACATCCACTCCTTATGCCAGGGCGCATGCTCGGCACGACTGGATTCGTGCCGCGTCTCGGTATTTTTCTGTTTGACATACTCGCGCATCACATCGAGCAGAGCCTTCTTCTCAACCTCAGCAACACCATCGCTGATGACAGTCGCAAAATGAATCTCCTTGTCATCTACCCCGGGAGAGTGCTCAATAGACAAAGTTGATAAATAATCGATCAGACTGTCCAAGGACTCATCATCCAATGGATAGCGTGGCATAATCGGATCGAGTAGCTGCCCATTTGCATCCAGTCCGGATCTGATGGCCAGCTTCAATGATTCTCTGGTATAGGCTGGACGAAGAATCGGCGCGGACTGGGGTTGACTGGTTGGAAGCTGCATCGGATTGAAAAGCAGATCTCCCGCCACAGCCGGCACAACTTGCTGACCCTCAAGCGAACCCATGCCGCTGCGTCTATGGCAAGTGCCACAGATAACCTGCTCACCGGTTATAGCGATATCTCCTTGAATCACTGCAGACATCAACTCACCCGATGGCAAGACACCGTCCAAATACATCTTACGACCAACATCCAACAGGTTCTCTTTTACTTCAGGAATGGCGGCGTCCTTGGCGCTATGCTCCGCTGAATAAGCATCAGTAATAAAAAAGGAGGCTAAGAGGCCTCCTATTAAAAAAGAAAATTTGATTTTCATTTATATTTCTGAGTTCAATTAGCGATGAGGCTTCTATATTCGCTGATCATATCCTCGGCGCTTGCAATACCATTGATCCGAATCCAAGGATCAGACTCTTTAGCCCGGATAAACGTCAGAGGTTCATGATTCATCTTCGCGCCACGGAAGGCGCCGAAAACACGCTCTACTGCAACCACATTTTCAGTCTCACCGGTTAAAAACTGCCACTGGGGTCCGGCATTGAAGCGTTCTGCATAAGTCTTTAACTTATCAGGCGTATCAAATTCCGGATCAATCGAGATGGAGATCATTCTGATGTCCTGACTCTCCTCACCCAACTCGTTCTGCAGTTGATAAAATGAAGCGGAAAGCACCGGGCAGATTGTCGTACAGGTCGTAAAAATGAAATTCAGCATCACGGGTTTGTCTGAACTCAACTCCTGCTCCAGCGTCGTCTTATCACCATTCATGGTAACCAGGGATATATCAGGAATATCAAATTGATGCTCAGTCCGAGTGTATCCTTTTTTACTGGCAGCCACTCTGCGCTGCTCTATGTATGCGCTGATATCCTGAAGTTCCGCCTGCCCGCCCTTAATCGTCGGCAAGTGGCAGTTCGCCTCGGTGGGAAACTGTTTCTCTGGAGAATACTGTGCATACAGAGCAGCAAGTCCGTTACTGGCCATAGCAACCGAAGTCACTAACAGCGTGATCGATGAAGCCAGCGCAAGGATCGCGCTTCCTTTACTGGTCAATCTTCCCATTTTTATCATTTTTCCATCTCCATGAACCTTCCAGACCCTGGTTCAGCGATAAATTCCAACAGGGTAAGAACAGGTTCGAGACTAAATTATTTACTTTCAACTAACCTGTAATATCGCCAATTCACAAGGTAACTGGCAAGTAGTAAAAGTAGTAAAAACAGCACCCCACTACTACCACCTTCACCACTACTGCCTCCAGTTGAACTACCATCAGCGTCGTTTTCTGGAATCACCCTCGAAGCGCCACAGGATACCGGCTCTGCCTGCCATACCATATCAAAGGCAGATTATTGGCATTTTCCCTTCACTAGTGAGGTCATCATCTAAGTAGTTGGGCAGCCGTTAGCAAAAGACAATTACTGTGTACCGGCTGTTAACAACCCCTGCGCATATTCAGCACCAGTGAGGTGCTGAATATGCCAAGAAAACCACTATCTTATATTCCTAATCGCAACCAACCATCGACTCTGCTTAACCTGAAATGACTTCGTTTAAGAAACCCAACACAATCTGAAACCTGTCATCTCGAAAAGGCTGTATCAAACCTTTTATCTCGCTTAAAGACCGAAACGAAGAGCCTGACCAGTAACACCAAAAGTCCCAAATACCCCATAGCGCCACCACCACCTCCACCGGAACTGGTTACTGGTGCAGGGGTACTATTAAGGGTACCGATACCACTTGGATCGACTACCTGGGCATTGACCTGACCGTCGGCATCGTTTGGACCGCCATCTTGCATCGCCACCTGCAGACAGAGGTGTCCCTCATTCAAACCAGCAACATACGAGGATCTCCAACCGGCGGGCAGATTCCTGGTACACCTGGGGAAGATGCCAGGCTGTTATTGGGATCAACGACAAACTCTGTCCAACCGGTCACTTCAAAATACTTGAGATAAAGCGCATTGGCCGGAATCGCCTCCAGCAGTGGAATTACAACTCGCACTGATCTGACCCGCCAGGGCAATGAGGTCACGGTAAAGTCATATATCCCCCCCACATTGGTATGGCTGTTTGAAAATACAAGCAGTCCCGTAATATCGGCGGAATAATTCTCATTTAGCAGCGCCACACTACCGAGTGTCAGGGTCAACCCTGGCTCGGTGTTGAGCAGATAACTGTCATCCAGCACAGAACTCCCCTGGAGTACATCCGGTGCGGTAATCGTATCCGCAATATCGGGAATCCCATCCTCGTCAGAATCCATAAGTACCACGGTACCATCAACAATCAGCAATCCACGCTCCACAGGGTGATATCCATGCCATCAGACACTGCAACCCGAACCCGATATCCCCCAGGTTAACTGTTGAGGGATCGAAGGCAAAACTGCTGCCCGCAGTCGGCGGACTGAGTTCGATATCCGTTCCTGTCCAGTCGTAGCTCAGGCTATCGCCATTCAGATCACTCCCTAATGCAGTGACAGTAACCAAACCGGCTCCAGCAGCCACCGTGGTAACCGCCGCTCCACCCTGCTCCAGGCTCAATTCAACCCGGGGTGGAACCTGACCACTGACAACGGCGATGCGCTGATCAGCATTCAAGCCCGGAGTGGCGTGGCTCATCGCATTCAGAGTGACCGTCGAATACGCAGCACCATTAGGTAATTCATAATCAAAGCTGCCCAACTGGCCGGAAGTAAGATGAAAGCAGTTATTAATCGGTGTACTGCTGACCTCATTGTCTGCAGTGTCATAATCGGTCACGTTACAATCGACGCTGACCGGGTAGACTGCCGCATTGCCGTTGAGGTAGAGATCGATGGTTGCAGTTGCGGTACCAGTGACATCGTCGATCCCTACTAACTGATCCGGCCCTAAAGAAGCCATCGGAATCACGTCCAGCGTCTGATTTGCAGTTACACTGTTGCCATCGCTGTCAGACACACTCCAGTTGATCACATGCCGCCCTGGGAGCAAAATAGTCTGGCACATCTGCGGTCTCGGGTGTCAGGCTGCCATCCTCCACATCGCTGGCGGTAACCTCACCGATATCAGTTAAGGTCACATGTGTCAGTAGACCTGCGGAGAGTATCTCTACTATCTGAGACTCAAAGTTGATAACGGGAGGATGATCGTTATCACACGAATCACCGATACCGTCTTCATCCACATCCGCTTGATCTACATTAGCAATGAGTGGGCAATTATCAGCTGTATCAGCAACTGTGTCATTGTCATCGTCGATATCGCAGACATCGCCCGCACCGTCGTTGTCGTTGTCCGCCTGATCGAGATTTGCAATCAGCGGGCAGTTATCCGTGGCGTCCAGCACGGTATCGTTATCGTCATCCGTGTCACAGACATCACCCACACCATCGCCATCAGTATCCAGTTGATCCGCATTCGCCACCAGCGGGCAGTTGTCAGCATTATCAGCAATGCCATCGCTATCACTATCGGTCAGGCTATCGCAGACATCGCCGATGCCGTCACCATCCGTATCGGCCTGGTCGGTATTGGCGATCAGCGGACAGTTGTCTTGAGAATCGGGGATTCCATCACCGTCTGAGTCGGTTAATGAATCACAGACATCGCCGATGCCATCGCCATCCGTATCGGCCTGATCAGCGTTGACGATCAGCGGGCAGTTATCCGCCGTATCCAGCACCGTGTCGTTGTCGTCATCCGTGTCGCACACATCACCCTGACCATCATTATCGGTATCCAACTGATCGGCATTCGCCACCAGCAGGCAGTTGTCAGCATTATCAGCAATGCCATCGCTATCACTATCTGTCAGGCTATCGCAGACATCGCCGATACCGTCACCATCCGTATCCGCCTGATCAGCGTTGGCGATCAGCGGGCAGTTATCCGCCGTATCCAGCACCGTGTCATTGTCATCGTCGATATCGCAGACATCGCCCGCACCGTCGTTGTCGTTGTCCGCCTGATCGAGATTTGCAATCAGCGGGCAGTTATCCGTGGCGTCCAGCACCGTGTCGTTGTCATCGTCCGTGTCACAGACATCACCCACACCATCGCCATCAGTATCCAGTTGATCCGTATTCGCCACCAGCGGGCAATTGTCGGCGCTGTCAGCGATTGTGTCACTATCAGAATCGGTCAGGCTGTCGCACGCATCCCCGATGCCATCGCCATCCGTATCCGCCTGGTCGGTGTTGGCGATCAGCGGGCAGTTATCCGCCGTATCCAGCACCGTGTCATTGTCATCGTCGATATCGCAGACATCGCCCGCACCGTCGTTGTCGTTGTCCGCCTGATCGAGATTTGCAATCAGCGGGCAGTTATCCGTGGCGTCCAGCACCGTGTCGTTGTCATCGTCCGTGTCACAGACATCACCCACACCATCGCCATCAGTATCCAGTTGATCCGTATTCGCCACCAGCGGGCAGTTGTCAGCATTATCAGCAATGCCATCGCTATCACTATCACTATCGGTCAGGCTGTCGCACGCATCCCCGATACCGTCACCATCCGTATCGGCCTGGTCGGTGTTGGCGATCAGCGGGCAGTTGTCGGATGTATCGAGCACCCCATCACCGTCAGTGTCCACAAATGAACCGGCTTCGGCAGCCAGGTTGAAGTCGTCCGAGAAGAAGGTTCTTGGCTCAATGATTTCGTCGCTGACGCGAATTTCCAGGCTATTGAATCCATTGGGTTCGATAAAGCCAAGAAATGTCCAGTTAGTGATTGTGGCTTCTGCTCCGGCAAAATCCACCACCGTAGGAGTAGGATTAGTATCCTTATCCAGGGTGAACGAAAGTTTGGCCCCATCATTACTGCGAAACCAGCCGCCTACTCCGTAAAGTTTGAAGCCAGTGTTGAGGGTATAACCGTCAGGTACGACATGACCGATAGTTGGATATTGCGAAAAATCCAGGGTAAACATCTCATAGACTGGATCATGGTAATCATTACTATCAGTCGTCAATCCTTGCGTTGTCGGGTCAGTCACGCCAATCGGCGCCCAGGTCACACCATTGTTAGTCACACTGGCTGAGAGGAGGGACTGCGCAGATTTACCCACTCCCCCGCCTCGAAACCTTCATGGGCTGTGTCATACACAGTCAGCGCCAACGCATCCAGATAACTTTGTTCATCCGTGTAAATGGTTGGTGCTGCCCCGGCCGTGAAGGCCTGCAGCAGCATGAGAAAGGAGAGAATTCTTGAAGAAAAACGCGACATGAACATAGGAGGAATCTCTAAAATGCCGATTCGAAAAATCCGGCATCTTATCTTAAAAGGATGATTAGTTCACCGTCATATGCTCGGCCTTGAAATCGCCAATCACCATGGTGACCTTTTCTCCGGATTTGACGTGGGCATCCGGGTTGCCGAAAACCATATAGTAAATTTTGTTGGGTTTGATGTTTTTACCGCGATTTGTGGGTCTGAACGCACCCACCTTGGCGGCCATCGGCACGGGAAGCTTGGCGTTGGACTTTTCCACATGCAGATAGGGCTTGATTCTGGAATCAAAGAAGATCTTCGATTTCTCGACATCCAGTACCCGATAGCGAAAATCGATCATATAACCGGCGGCAGTAAGATTCAGGCTGATAATCTCGACACCCCATTCCTCGATGATTTTTTTCTTTTGTTCCGCATCGATTGGAGACGGAGCAGGAACCACTTTGGCAACCGGTGGTTTCCAGTCAGTAGGAGGCGACTTTGGTTCAGCGGCTGGTACGGCCTCAACAGCCGGGGTTGCTGGCGGAGTTACGGTATCAGCAACCGGAGTTACTGGCACGGGTACAGCCTCAGCAATCGGGGTTACCGGTACGCTGTCCGCCTCGGCAGCATTGGCTGCAGTGGCAAAAAATCCGATCAGGACGGCAAAAAACACAATCAATGCGATGACCACCAGAAATGGCCCCTGATCCGCATCATCAGGCACCCGCTCGACATCATATCTGCCGGATGTGGATGGTTGGTTGTTGTTCTTGGATCGCTCTGCTTGTTGATCCGTATAGATTAAGTTACTCATAGCGCAAACCTGCATAATAACCCTCCATGGTTTGCTGAAAATTATTGGTTCAATCAAAAACCCCCGCCCGAAGGCGGGGGGTTACACTTTACCAGGAAGACATTACTACTTCCCGTCTCTGTTTACGGCACGTGTATCGCGTCGAGGTCCTGGCCACTGCCGGGTGTCAATCCTGGGCCGCTAAAGTAGTCAGCCCAGACACCTCCAGTGAAGGACACCACTTCGGTGTCCGCTACGGCCTTAAACCCGGTCACATTGGTCGAGGTTGCGAGGAAGGACATGTAGAAGGTGCCGCCCTTCACCGTCAGACCGTCGATATCTGCATTATTCGGCAGGCTATTGGCGCTGGCGTCGAATACCCGAGCGAAGGATGCCCCGTCCCAACTGTAGATATCCGCATCATCAGCCGCTCCGAGCCCGCCGACGTTGACGTTACCAAGGGTCGAGAAGTAAAGGATACCACCACTCACGGAAATGGCGTCTAAGTCAGCTCCTGTTCCAGCAGCAAGTCCCTGTGCCGATCCGTCGAAGTACAGGCTCCATACGCCATTATCGTACAGCACCACATCTACATCCTCGACTGTTCCGACACCGGTAACAGTACGTGTGGTATTGCTGAACGAGACGTAGAAAGTGTCAGCATCCACCATCTGTAACCCATCAACATTCGCTTGAAAGCCCATTGTGGCTATAAAGTCCACGATCTTGCTGTAGGCAACGCCATCATACGCATAGATATTCGCGTTGTTGTAGGGCCGGTCACGCCAGGTACTGCAGCAGTGTTGGATGCATTGGAGAAGAACACCGAACCAGTCGGTGCAGCCACCGTCACAATGAACGACTGGGAACCGGTCGCGCCATGGAAGTCGGTCACGGTAACCGTCACTGCGTTATCACCAAACTGATCCAAGGTAGGCGTCCAGTCGATGACACCGGTGCCAGCGTCGATGGTCATGCCGGCAGGCGCAAGATCCAGCGACCAGGTCTGAGTGTCGCCCAGGTCAGGGTCCGTGGCATCCACGTCGTAGCTATAGAGCTACACCCGCAGTGGCGGTAGTCACCGCCGTGGTGGAGATCACAGGAGCCTCGTTCACCAGAGTTACATCGATGTCGAAGATCTGTTGGTCGCTCCACCTCCCGTATCGTTTACTATCACGGACACGGTATGCGTCCCATCCTGCTGCACGGTTGGCGTCCAGGTGATCAGGCCAGTTGCCGCATCGATAGCAATGCCTTGAGGCCCGACGGTAAGCGTGAAGGTCAGGACATCCGGCGGGGTATCGGCAGGTCTGCATCGGTCGCTTCCACATCATAGCTATAGAGAACACTGGTGGTAGCCGTGGTGACCGGGCTGCTTATGATAACAGGATCATCATTCACAGCCGCAACAGTGACGGTCACTACAGCGGTAGCCGTGGAGGTCACGCCGTTGCTGTCGGTTACCGTATAGTCGAAGCTGTCTACACCGTTGGCGTTGGCATTCGGCGTGTACAACACACAGCAGTTCGAATCACTGATGGTCGCCGTGCCGATCGCACCCTGGGTGACAGAGACGATGGTCAGGCCGTCACCATTCGGATCGCTGTCGTTAGCCAGCACATTGATATCGACCGGGGTGTCTTCCGGTGTGGTGGCAAAGTCATCCACCGCCAACGGCGCCTGGTTGGCCGCTGCGACGCTCAGGAAGCGCAACATGCCGCCCACATTGTCCCCGGCGGTGAAATCCTCCGGGTCGCTGGGGTTGGTCATGTAGCCGTTGCCGTCATACACCGCGTATCTGCCCTCGGCGCCGGCGACGAAGATCGCATCCTTGGTCTTGAGAGCCGGCAAGTCGGCGGAGTACTGCTGACGCGGCGCGGGAGTCTGAACCCCGGTAGTACCATCCTGCCAGGTATAGAGCAGGCCGTCCTCCGCATGGATCGTCATGTGCCCGCCTTGCAGGACCGGCACATGGGTCTCGCCGGCAGCGCTGAGGAAACGAATCAGGGTGTTGCTGCGCGTGTCGGTAGGCCCGGTCACGGCGTTGCCCGCCGGAATATCCGCAGTTCCCCCAACCCCAGGTACATAGGGTTCGCCGTTTACCAGGAACCAACGGGCCTGGTAGTCGATAGAGGTGGTGTAGTTACCACCGCTGATCGCACCGTTCAGCACCGGATCGATCTCGCTGTAGAACAGCACTACCTCGTTGTCGTAGGCAGTCGCCTCCAGGGGATTACCCAGCGGGTCGTTATACGCAACGCCGTCTGCTGCATCGTGGGTCATCGCACCGTACAGTCCCATATAGACCTGTTTCTGCGGGTGGGTGCCACTGTGGTAGAGGAAGGTGCCTGGACGAACAGCGCTCCAGGAGTAGGACTCGATGCCACCGCTGCAGCGGCCTCGGCCCCGAAGGAGCGTACCTTCTGGGTCAGGTCGGTACGTGCACCCGTCGTATTGTCGTTCCAGGTCGGACCGGCGCCGTCAGACACAGGCAGCGGCAGACCGGGGATCACGATCGAGGTCGGTTCGGACAGATCGTTGCGCAGATTGATAGTCAGGCTGGTGTCACCCACCGGCACTGTCAACCTGGGTCCAGGCAGGGATACGGGATTGCCGCAGCCGTTGCTCAGATCGGCGTCGTCGTCCTCCGCAAAACCCCAGATTGGCACACTGCTGCCGTCCACCATCGTCTTGGTGGTAGCGCCGGCGCAGAGGAAATAGTCCACCGCAGCGACGGGGCCAGCGGTCAGCGCCAAGGCGCCCCCCAGCATGGCCAGTTTTAATGTCGTGTTCATGATTTTAAACCTTTTCATTGTCTTTCCCTCCCCCGCTTAATTGATGTCAACAGCGGGTGGGAGCACGACAACTGCGCCCAGAGTACCGCCAGGGAAAATATCGAAGGTGGTCAGTTCTTTTTCCTGGTGGGAATGCCATACCAGGAAGTAACCGCCAAAGGGATTCAGGCCGCCTTCACCGGGAGGCAGATCGCCTGCATCACCGAGGAATGGGCTGCCACTCCACCAGCCACCCAGGGTCAGGTCCTGAGCGCCCGGCAGTTGCACCGGAAGGGCCTTGCCATGGTCGGCACAGTATTCATGCTCATAGGTGGATCCGGATGCCGAATCACCAAAACCGTCACCGTCAGTGTCTACACAGACATGCGCGGTATCGTGACCGTAGATATCCCAGTTCAGGTCCTTGCCGGTCCAGGTCCAGAGCGCATCGATGCTCTGCTTGGGCGCGGAGTTGATGGTGTTGTCGGAACGACCCAGGTCAGAGACGAGGCCATCGGAACTCAGCATCTTGCCGTCACGGCCGATGAAGCGCAGGTTCTCACCATGGTAGTGCATCGGATGTGAGTCATGTCCAGCGTTCACGTTGCGCACCAGCACCTTGTCACCCGGATGGGCCTGCACAAGAGACTCGTAAGGCTGATTCGGGAACAGGGTATTGAAGTCGCCCTGGAACAGGTCCGGGAAGACCCGGCCATTGATGAACCAGACCTTGGCGTAACGGTCCGAGTTGGTGAAATGGGCATAGTGGCCCTTCTCCATCTGCAGGTGGATGTCGGGGTCGATCTCAGTCATCAGGTAGAGGTTCTCCTGATCGTAGTCAGTCCCTGTTCCAGTGCCGTAAGCGGTGCGGCTGCCATCGGCCGGACGCACCACCATCACACCCTGCAGACCCATCTCTGCATGCAGGCCGGGATTGGTCCCGTCCAGACTGTGATAGACATAGGTGCCGGGGCTACCGGCGGTAAAGGATAAGTTACCGTCTGGTAGAGACTGGCTGCGTTGGTCACCAGACCGTCGACTGCCGCCACTGGCGGTGACATGATGACCGGTGATGACCATGGAGACCGGACTCGGCACCCCATAGTTGGTCACGTTGACGGTCACCGCCTGACCTTCAGTCACGATCAGGGTCGGCGCCGGGTACTGAGGCAGATAGTAGTTCTCTCCCTCTGGATGCGTGGCGGTGGCAGTACCATCGGCGCGTGGCAACACCCCCGTTCATGTCCCCAAAGCCCCACATGTAGAGACTGGTGCCTTCCGGCAGGCTCATGTTGAAGGGGAATGTATACAGATTGAATATACCTGCAGTATCCGGTTCTATACCCCGGATATCGTGGGCGGCTTGCGACTGCGACCAAGGCAGTGCGCAGGCCATACCCAACAGAAGGACGCCCATAAGCCGTCCAGGTTGTTTGAGTAGTTTTCTCATTTTAATAATCTCCTAGCTGGCTCGGGCTTAGTTGATGACGATTTCGGTAATCATGCCGCCGTCAAACTGCGTCTTGTTACTCATCTGATGCAGTTCGGTGGTGTGCAGGAAGTAAGTGCCTGCGCGCAACACCGGTGGTATCGATGATCACATCCATGCTCTCACCGCCGCCGAAGTTCACGGAAGCCGTTTCGCGGTAGACATTCTTGCCATCAGCACCCCGCATCTGGCGTGCGCCGGTACCCACCACCTGCATCTTCAGACCCGGTTGCGGTCAGGGTCCAGAAGCGATCCAGTCCCACATTGGAGAGTCTGAGCAACAGCTTGTCACCCTGATTGACATTGATAGTGAATCCAACAGCTGAGTGGGCGTTCCATTGTTCAGGATCTCCCCTGGATTACCGGTGACCTTGCCAGGCTCAAGCCATCAGGTCCACCGGTGCAGGAAGCGCACCGGAGACAACGGTGTCCGGATAACCGCGGCCATTGAGTCTGTGGATAGTTACCTTCCAGCAGGGCGAACGGCAGCGGCTGCACGAACAGGCTGGCATCATGGAAATCCGAGTCGAAGCTCGCGACCTGCAGGGCCTTTTCCACGTCAAAGCCAGTGGTGCCATCGTTGTCGTTGTAGGCGTACCCGGTGGGGCCACCACTTGATGCAACCTTACGGGTACCAGCAGGGCAGTTTCCGTTAGGTGTTGGCACACCGGCTACCACATCAAAACAGCCCAACGCATCTTGCAGGGGATGTACATAGAGATTGGCCAACATTCCCATCTCCATATGTTCGGTGGCCTCCACGTGGCAATGGTAAAAGTAGGTGCCTGGCTCGACCACATTGTAGTAGTAGGTCAGCGTGGCGCCCATGTTGATACTGATAGAGACCTCCGGCACACCATCGAACACGGTAGCGGCATTCGGAAAGCCATGCCAATGCACGGTGTGAGGATCGAACAGATCGGGACGAATCACTGTTCCCACATTAGTCAGGTTCAGGTAGAACTCGTCACCCTGCTCCAGTTCAATGGTAGGTCCTGGCCATTCGGCGTCCAGAATACCATTTGCGATAACCTGGCCCGGTACGGTGCCGGTCTGCTCGCCGAAACCGAAGATATACAGCGGATTGGTATCCGACATAACGGTAAAGCTGTCACCCGCGATCATGTGCTTACACTTGACACCGGCGGGTTGCGTTTCACCTGGGGTATTCCAGGTGGCGTCACCGTCGATATCACCCGGGCACTGGACATTGACCACTGCACCGGCGCTTCCCACCATCCCCAGCAATGTAATTGCTATGGCCCCAGAAAGGGCTTTTTTTGTAAAAACTTTCATCTTGGCGTTACTCCTCATGAATTATGTAACTGCCTAATAACAAATTCTGCTGTCTGCTGACCCCTTCGGCTGGCCCCTTGCTCTAGCAGAGCAAGGGGCCAGCTTCAGGAGATCAATCCAACCTGCTTACAGCTACATTGCCTCGTCGGCGCCAATGTCGTTCAGACCATTGTTAGGCCGTGCTTCGTTGTCGATATCAACACCCAGTGGACTGGTAGCCGGCACATTGCCGCCATTGTTGATGGCAGCGGAAGATGCGCTCAGGTGATAGTCGAACAGATCCCCTTCCGGATTGGTCGAAACAGCATCCAGCTCAACCAGAGACAGCGGACCGAAGGCCACCTGGATGAAGTTACCACCCTCGTCAAAGGCGCCTGCGGTTGCCAGCGTCTTGAACTCAGGGAACAGGAAGCCATCACGGCTCTCATTGAAGTACTCATTCACGAAACCTGGGGAGCCAGGCGGAATGAACACGTTGGTGTTCGTACGCGCCACCAATTCACCGGTTTGCATCAGTGAGTAGAGCGGATCGAACAGATTGGCAGTCTCCACCACACCGCTCATCACACCCAGATCGTTGGTGTAGGCATCGACATTCACCAGCTCCGCATCACACACAGCTGTATTGAACGGCAGCACAACACTGGCCAGACAGGCATCCGTGGCCGGGAAGATCCCGGTTTCACTGACGGCTGTCGCCGGATCATCATAGTTCAACCAGAAGAACGAACGGTTGTGGAAGGTGATGTTGTCACGCAGGACCGGATCGGAGAACAGCGCCCCTTCCGGACGCACCAGTACCGCAGTCACAAAGTTATTCACCAGATCAGACGTCACCGGACCGTGCAGACGCGAGACAAGACCCGCCGGCTGAGGAATGGAGAGATTCGGATTGGTGATATCAAAGGCCTGAGCACCGGTAGCGGTACTATCGTTGTTGGCTACGGTGTTGTTACGAATGACCACCCGCAACGAATCGGACAGGGAGACAGCTCCCGCCACGCCTGCGACGTTGTTGTTGATCATGTTGTTGTACACCACTGTCGCATACCATGCGGTACGGTCATCCAGGTTGCGGTCTACATCCAGGCCGTTGGCGGTATCGATGCGGATGCCCGAACCGTCGCCGGCGCCGGCCAGATTGCCGCGGATGATATTGCTGTCAACCCTGACCGTGCCGCTGCCCGAAGAGAGCATCAGACCGGTAGAGGCCGGATTGGCGGGATCACGGGTAGCTGCCTGCAGGGCAGGTTGGCCACCGATGAAGATGCCGGCGCCGGAAGGCGCGGTACCCGGCTGCTGATCGAAGATTTCGTTGAAGATAATGTAGTTATCTTCGATCACACCACCATGGGAGCGGCCGAAGTGGGCAATACCACCGCCGTTGCCTTTGCTGAAGTTACCGCAGACCCAGTTGTTCTGGACCCGGTACGCATCCGCACCGACATGCAGGGAGATGCCGCCACCCGTGCCGTTGGTGTTGCCGTTCTGCGCGATGTGGTTGTAACGGATATTGATCCGATCATTCAGCGCGTCATCATAGACCAGGTCAGTCAGCTGATTTTCATCCACGCCGCCCAGGTTATAGTCGGTATCATCAGCGATCTCATGTGAGAGATTGTGGTGTCCAAGACGCACGCCACCGCCGAAGATACCGGAGTTGGATTGCACCCGGTTGTTGCTGATGGTCATCCAGCTGTTGAAGCCGTTGGCTACGATGCCGCCGCCCTGGCTGGCGCCGATGATGGTGAAACCATCGATACGCGCACCACGGTTAGCCAGTAGATTGAAGCGGTTAACTCCTGTACGCTTGCCCGCGACGAAGATGCCCGCACCCTCTTCTGAAGGGAACAGCGCAGCGCCCAGGCCGGGGAAGCCCAATGCACCGGCCTGCTGACCGATCAGGGTATCGATGCCGCCACTGGCAACCAGGTACTCAGCCAATGCACGCCACTGAACGATCTTCTCAGTCGGAGACTGGCGGGCATTCAGGGTAACCGCACCTGCGCCCCAACCCTGCAGTTTCACCGGCTTCCACATGATGACGATTTCATCATAGATACCAGGTCCGACCAGGATCAGGTCACCAGGAGCAACACCCGGCTGGCCCTTGGTGGGATCGCCGATCGCTTCCTGAATGGAGGCGAAGTCACCGGGCACATTCCACACGCTGTAGAAATTGCCGTCCGGACGCAGGCCGACTTCAGTACCGGAACATACACCATTGGTAAGCGTGCCGGTGCAGGTGCCCACGGTCAGGGTCACGCCGATGGTTGAATCGATCGGCTCTGGTACGCCACCGGAACGCGAGTCACCACCACCTGGTAGTCACCCGGAGCGACAGCCGGCACATCAGCAAAGATCCGGTTACCGTTACCACTGGTTACGTTCAACGGAGTTACCGTACCGTCTTCCGCTACCAGTTTGGCTGTGCGGATTGCTCCGAAGTTGTAGTTACGGGTGATGTAGCGGAGAGTCCGAGTCAACACCATCCCACTCGGGATTAGGCACCTGCACATTGTTGCCCATGGCCTGGATGCGAATCTGCTGTCCCGGCAAGGCGAAAGGACCGCCGCGCCCGTCCAGGGCCCGTTTCACATACTGGATCTCCGGGGTCAGGTTCGGACGCTCGCAATCCACCGGAAACTGGCCGGGGCCGGCAAACGCGGCAATCGGCTCAACCGGGGTATCCAGATAGGTAGCCACACCCGGCATATACTGGAAGGTGTAGCAGAACTGGCTGTATTGCGGGTTGAAGAAGGGATCAACCATGGTCGCGGTATTGCCGTTGCTGTCGATGCCGGTACCGTCCGGATCCAAGCGCCGCAATATAGGCCGGATTCGGCACGGGGCCGGCGTCATTCATGCAGGAGACCAGCATGTTGGGCGACATGCCGGAAGGCTGCGGCAGGTTGGCGCTGAAGGTGGAAGGCAGTACGGCGTTGTAGCGGCCGTAGGTGTCGGCATAGACGCGGCTTACCTGATTACCCTCTGCATCATAGAAGGAGACGGGTGCGCGGGGCGGTGCGAATTTCTCGCCGAAGGCCGGGGAGTTCGGGTTGAACTCATTGGCCAGGTCGTTGAGGATCACACCGCTAGCATTGGCGACAATCGGCACGTCAGTCATCAGGAAGAATTCCGCCGCGGCGTTCTGAGCCGCAGACAAGGGAACCTGCTTGCGATCGCAGAGCGGGCGCTCGGTCAGTGCAAAAGGTGCAGGAATTGCTTCCACGCCATCGATCAACTGTGCTGCATCACCACTGCCATCTTTGGTGGACATCGCCAGAAACTCAGGCACCGGGTCCATGTCACCTACGCAGGTGGCGGCCAGGGCCTGGGTGGAGGGGATGAACTTATCACCGAAGTCGACGTTTTTGTGCTCCTCCTGCACCAGCTTGAAACCAGCCGGAGTAGCCGCCTCGACGATATAGTCGGCGGGCAACAGCCACTCTTCTGGTAAGGTGTAACCTGGAATTGTGCGTTTGGCGTTGTAGAAGGCAGTCAGCTTGTTGACAATTTCAACTGGCAACTCAGCATTGACCAGGTCGTAGTTGTTGAAGGCATAGCCACCGTCGAACACACCGGGGCGGATCTGGTTGAAGTTGCGCAGCCCGTCGAAACAGCGGCTGTTTTCTTCATCCGTGATCACGCCATCCAGGTCGAAGTCGATCAGATTCTGACCCTGACAACCGGTGGGGTTGCTGTCGTCCCAGCTATCCGTGTAGACAACCGCCAGGGCGTCGCCAAGGTCGAAGGCGCCGTTGGCGTTACGGTCGATGTCCTCATCACCCGGGAAGTTGCCCAGGGGATAGTTGTCAACATCGGCCAGATCCACCAGGCCGTTGCCATTGATGTCATCGATGACGCCATCGTCTGGCTCTGGACCGTTGAGATCATTGTCGGCAGATGCCTGGTTCCAGTCGATATCACAGGCACTGGCTGGGAAATCACCCTGAGGGAAGCAGTCGACATCGCCATCGGCATACAGCGCGATCTGCACGCGAGGCACACCCGGTTCCCAGGTCTCGGCCGCGGCGAACTGAGGATCATCCTCGGCACGGGTCGTGGCATAGAACACGATACCCGAGATACCGCCGTTTTCACCCACGAACTCAGGCAATAAGGGTGGAGACACAGTGAAATTAAAATCAGTAAATGTGACATAGTCGGACTTACCGAAAAACATCACGCTGGTCTGGCCCAGAAAACCCTGAAAGGCGGTGGTCAGTACCTGGCCGGTCTCGGTCCGGGACAGGTTGTTGCCGGTGTTCGGGTTGACCAGGGGATCACCCACGGTACAACCGGCATTCGGATCTTCCGGGTCCAAGGACTGAGCCGGGGTACAGGCCTGAGCCTGGGGAGTCAATTCGTCGAAGGTAGGATAGTCCCAACCCTGATCGGCGAAGACCTCACCACCCGCATCAATGACGAAGGTAGCGCCGGTGGCCTTCTTGTTGGCGAAGCTGACCTCGGCCACCAGCCAATGGAAGAAGGGGAAGACCTCATCGAAAGGTGCAAAACCTTCGTTATCGGTGGCAAAGTTCTGATAGATGGAGCCATCGCGCCAGCGCAGGGTGACGTCCTGGCTATCCGGACCGATGCCGATTTCGCCATCGGCCTCATCCCAGAAACCATTCTGGTTGTCATCATTGAACACTGCGGTGTTCAGACGGGCAAACCAGTTGAACACGGGCACATCCCCAAAATTACAGCTTTGGCCGCCGTTACAGGTTCCAGCGGGATCATCCACTGTGAAGGGCTGCGCGGCAATTACCATGTCGAGGTTGGCATCCCAGATCTCCAGGTTATATGAACCGGCAGGTACGCCAGAGATGCTGAAGCTGCTGTCGCCCGCACAAGGCGCGGCATAGAGTCCTGCGCCCAAAGCACCCCCGGGGGCGTCATTAAGACCGACCCAGCACTGAGGAACAGGGCGTCCGCTGAAGAACTGGAAGTTAGGGGCACGGGACATATGCATGTCGGTGATGGTGCCGGTGACGGTCGCGCCGCCCGGCAGAGGAGGAAAACCACCGTCGGCAGTGGATTTAACGAAGCCCATAAACACGTGCGGGCCAGGCAGGCCGAACTCGACAAAGACTTGCGGCTCGTTCGCCTTGACCCAGGCATCGATGACCTTGGTGCCTTCGATGGTGCTGGTCTGCTGCCAACCCGGGTCAATCGAATCCGGTGGCGGAATGATGATCACGCCGTATTTGCCTGGGGCAAGATTCTTCACGGTCAGGAATCCGTTTTGATCGGGGTGCAGGGTGCCGTCACCCAGCGTCTCGACGATTGGATTGCCATCGGCATCCAGACAGCCATAGTTGGTGAACAGGTCAGCATCGGGCTGACCATTGGCATCACAGCCTCTCACGTAGGTTGTGCCCAGTCCGTTGCCAAAGGCATCCTGAATTACCGGGCCGCCATTTGCGCCATAACGGCCTGCAGGCTCTTCCAGCAACAGGGAGAACTGAGACCAGTCCACGTGACCTGGAAGCGGCAAGCCGGTATCTGGATCGAAACCAGGATCGGTCTCTTCCGGCAGATCCGGCACGCCATTGATGGGGAAATTGTCATGGAACAGATAGATGGTGATCTGCGCGGTGGGTATCGGCTGTTTCTGCACCACCACCGTGACATTATCCAGGGTCTGGTCCGGGTCCTGACCGTTCGGCAGCACCGTCGCCTGAGCGCCGCTGATGCTGTAACCCGCATAGGGCAGCACCGAGACGTAGTAACGACCAGGCGTGACATTGGTGACGTTGATACTGTCGGTATCTACATTACCACTCAGACCACGGCCATCATTCTGCGCCCTGGCAGGGGGATGGTTGCTCGCATGGAAGCCCATGGAGAGCAGTTCGTCCGGATTGGTTGCCGGATTGGCTGGATCAACCGGAAAGGTTGTATCCTCTTGAATCAAGTAGCGGAACCCGTTGACCGGATTGCCGTTTTTGTCCACCACATTCAAATTGAATTGGGCGGCGTTAAGTATCGTAGAGGTGATCAGCAGCATCAGTAGCGTAAACCACTTGACGCCGGCACCCCCTATACACCCATTGTTCTTTTGTTTCATTATACCTTTCCTCTCCAGACCTAAATTTAAAGTCGGTAAAAACGAGATTTCCCATTCCTCAAAAACGAAAAAGCAGCAACCGCTACTTTTCACAGTTGCCTGAGTGAACTCTACGCAATAGTCAAAGAGATAACCTGTGGTTGAACTACGACTTTTAGCGGGAACGAACCCTACCATTGATACCGAACGACAGGGGGCAAAGAACTAGGTATAATCCAGTAGCGATGTGGTAGGGTTGTGAGGTTTGCGATATAACTGGATCTAATCTTCAATTTTGTGGCATATGCCACAAATCGTTTAAATCGCAAACTGGCAGAGGCTAAAGTAACTGGAATATTTTTCTTTTATAACCATAATGTTACTGAATATTGATTTTTCTCCAGCAGATTCGGTTATCTGCCAGCCATTGGAGTGACAGGAATTAAAATATAGCCCGAATCTCACAGATAAATCTGAATCTTCGACTAGGTAAACACACCACCCTCAGGATGGCACACAGTAGATGGATAAAAAAAGAATTATAATCGCTGAGGATCACACCATCCTCAGGGCCGGACTCAAGGCGTTGCTGGAGTCCAATCCCAATTTCGAAGTGGTCGGCGAAGCCGATAACGGGCGGGATGCAATCCGCCGGGTCGCCGAGCTGAAACCCGATCTGATTATCATGGACCTGAGCATGCCCGGCTTGAGCGGCATCGATGCGGTGAAGGATATCCGGGACCGCTATCCGGAGGTCAAGGCCCTGGTGCTGACGGTGCACAGCGAAGAGGAGTATGTCCTCTCCAGTCTGGAGGCAGGCGCGAATGGCTATGTACTCAAGGACGCCACCCACATTGAACTGATTGCCGCCGCCGAACGGGTACTTGCCGGCAAGACCTATCTGAGCCCTGAAATCACCGAAAAGGTGGTCAACAGTTATCTTCAGGCCAATAAGAACAGCCAGGAACCTGCCACAAAATGGGATTCAGTCACTCAACGGGAGCGGCAGATTCTAAAGCTGATTGCCGAAGGGCACACCAACAAAAGCATGGCTGCCTACCTCTGTATCAGTGTCAAGACCGTGGAGAAACATCGCGCCAACCTGATGAAGAAACTCGACCTTCACAGCGTCTCCGCACTCACCACCTACGCGATGGAAAAAGGCATTATCAGCTATTGATTGTCAGGCCATCGGTCGGCAGGGCCACCTGGACATTGGTGCCGATATTTTCATTGGATTCGATAATCAACGTCCCGCCCAGGGACTCCGCCCTTTCCCGCATACTGATCATGCCAAAGCCGGCGACACCATTGCTGGTGAATCTTGCGCCTGTATCATCATGCGCAAATCCCTTGCCGTTATCATCGATGCTCAGATAGAGCGTGCCATGCTCCATCCTGATGCTGACGCGAATCACATCGGCATCGGAATATTTCACCGCGTTATTCAATGCCTCTTGGGTTATCCGATAGAGGTTTGTCTTTATTGATTCCGGTATCTCAGACTCTTCGACGAAAAAGTCTACTTCTGTTTTCAGACGCGGCAGGGTCTCGCGGCATTGACGGCACTGCCAGGCAATGGCAGCCAGGACACCCAGATCATCCAGCATCGCAGGACGCAGTGCGGAACAGATGTTGCGGACCTCCTGAATCGCTTCGGTGACCAGGTTGGGAATCTGCTCCATCGAGCCCCATGAATCCCCCAAGGCTTCCGCCTTGCCGGATTTCTCCAATTCAGTTACACACTGCTGCACCCGAAGCTTGATGCTGGTCAACAGCTGCCCCAATCCATCGTGCAGCTCCCTTGAAATGCGCTTCCTTTCAAGCTCCTGAAAATCCATCATCTTGGTATTTTTCTGGCTGTCGGATTCTGACAAAGACAAAACCCCGGCCCCTGAAATCGCGGCCCTGTCTTGATGCATCAGCTGGGTTAGAGGCATCACATTAGCCTTGTACTCGCTCTTCAGCTCGACATTATTGAACTTGCTATCCAGTTGATACAGCTTAGATACTCCACCACAGTTGTGATAATCAGACTTAGCTTGCACCTGCACGCCCCTTCAGGTAATACCTTAGTTATTGATGTGTTTTTCTATAAAGTTTCAAATCAAGAAAAAAATTGATCTTCATAACATTGGAAAATCAATAGCGATTAAATAGCAATGTTAGTGCCAATATATAGTTTTTCTTTGTTTTCATTGACGATTTTCAATTGGCCCGCAAATTTTTTCTTGCAGCAGACAAACAGAATGTAAAGTAATTCGACACTTCATTTGCCACTCGATGCGGGAAAAAGCCGGTCTCATTATAAGTAGTAATTTATTGTTTTCTTATTGTTTTTTACGGCCATTTCCGCACATCAATAAAATAACATAACACCATTCAGCCATCTCGACACCTAGTAATTTCCCTAAGACAGAGACAGTCAGAGTTGATTTGGTTGTGCGTTTGGTGAGCTTTGGGATATTTGCCGCAATGCGAATATCAGTCAGCCAAGAGGCTGTCTTGTCCTGTAGAAGGCAGGTAGGGTGAGGTGCTGGAAGACACATCACAGGCCCTCGAGGGCCTGGATGCGTCAATCAGTGTCAATCAAGAAACCTGGCTAGAAGTCCCAGCGATACCCAGCCAGGAAGAAATAATCGGTATAATTGGTGACCTCAGTGCCGTCATCCTCTTCAAACCAGTTCAACCCGGTCTCAAGCTCGAGGGTTAAGCTCTTGCGCAACCGATAATCCATCTGGATAAATGGACTGACCATCAGGCGATTGCCGTCGCCAGCCTCATTTTCACGGTAGGAGACACTGAATTTCGGATTGATGCGCCAGAAGTTGGTTACCGGATATCGGCTGCTGGCCGTCAAACGCAGGGTGTTCGAAGTGCTCGCGTCTGAGTAGCGTAGACTGAAGATACCGATATCGCCGGTTTTTAAAAGATCATTTTTGATCACCTGCAGGGTATAGAAATACTCGTTGCCGGTCTCCTCCACCGCCTCGACGCCACCTGATGCGGGGGTATCGCCGGTACTGGTGATCGTGACATCGCCACTCAACTGCAGGGTAGGATAGAGCGGCCTGGAGGCGCCAAAGGAGATGGTGCTGGTTTTAGCTGTCCGATCCACCGCCAGGTCATAGATTTCATCGTCCGTATACTGCCCCTGCAGATCTTCGATGGTCTCAATGGGCAGGTTTGTGACGGAGTCGGTCTGCCCGCTCAGCGCATTGGTCGTGGAGAGTATAGGACTATTGCGGTAATCCAGATTCATGTAGAGCCTTGTCTCATCCTCCAGCGTCCAGTTGCCCTGCAGCATGAAGGTATTCAGGGAGCTGTAGTGGATGTCGTAGTCCACCAGACTGAACAAGGAGCGTTTTGGATCGAAGTAACGCAGCTCCCCACCGACTGCCCGGCGATCAATCAGGTCATCCACACGCTGTTCGATGAAGTACAGGCTGAGATCCCAGTTTTCGATGATACTCGAGATGTCGCCATTGATGCCGGCAAAGGTTTTGTGTTCATGCAGGAAGACATCCTTGGAGCGCTCCACCGGCAGACCGCCCACGGCCCTGATCTGCACATCCGGGGTCAGTTCATAGCCAAGCACCAACCCGTCGAAACGGTTGAGCACACCACTTGAGCGCAGACGCTGGCGCCCCACGCGCATGCTGGAGCGGCTGCCGCGATGCTCAAGATCGAGATAGGCGTCGCTGAGTGAGCTTTCATCCCCATCGCCCTGCTCCTCATCCAGCAAATCATGGATATAGCTGGTGGTGAGTTTCGTCCGCATATCGAACGCTTCGCCCCGCCGACGCGTATTGAGATCAACAAAAGTCTCGATCTCGGAGCGCGTGACACTATCCTCTTCCTCGACAAACGGGCTGTCTATCGTGTCGCGACGGTAGTTCTGGGAAAGACTACCATAGGTCTCCCATTCGACCTGCACTGCGCGCTTTTTTTCCTGGCGCAGCGGTTCACGCGGCTGCTGGGTTGCGGTGACCAACCCCTGTAAGCGCTGGCTGACCCGGGCAGCGTCCTCGCCTTCCGGATAGAGCTCAAGGTAAGCCCGGTATTCCGCCTTTGCGTGGGCGATCTGACCATTGCGCTCCCGCGCCAGCCCAAGCAGTTCCCGCGCCTCTTTCTCGAAAGTTTTCTCCGGCTCTTCGAGTATCGCCTCCAGCATGCGGATCGCCTTGGCGTATTCACCGGCAGTCATGGTGCGGCGGGTCAGCTCCATCATCTTCGCCAGACGGGAATCCGCCGGTGTCAGCTGCGCCTGCCTCGGTTTGCTGACGCCGGGCTTGGCCACTTTTTCCACCAGCGGAGGAAGTGGCGCCCCTTCGGGCAGCTCCATCGCCTGACGCTGCTCATCCACATCCGCCCGGTCTATCCAGGCATCGGGATAGAAGTTTTTCATGGTTTCGAGCTGGGCTTTGGCGTCTTCCATAGTGCGATAGAAACCTAAGCGCAACCGATACCAGGGCCGCCCTTTGACTATCACCTGTGTGGTGTAGAGTATCTGATCATCATCCACCGGAATCGGTGCAATCTTGGAAAAATCAATGGGCTTCAGTTCAGAACTCAGATTGACCACGTAGATGAGCAACGGCAATTCCCTGAAGGTCAGGGGTGGACGTGTTTCGGGGACCTGCAGATCCGGTGTCGGCAGCTGCTTAACCGGCACCTCGACAGCCTTTTTTTTCTTCTTCAAGACGAACTCGACAACGTCGAAATTCTTACCCTGGCGGACTTCGAAATCTTTCACTGGAGAGGCAAACGAGACCTGCATGGTGGAGGTTCCCACAGCCTGCCCCTGAAAAACCACTTTATCCAACGGCATCTCTGCAGAAGGGTTCCAGCTGAGCTGATCCGTACTGAGCAGATCGTTGAGATCCACATCCCGGGTCTGTATTACCTGCAACTGCAGGTTAACCTCGCGACCGGAGTCGCTCACGACATGCGAGACATAGCGCACCGGGATAGTCAGATGCACCGTAATGGTATGCTCCGCATCACCCAGCTTGACCTCGATTCTATCCAGAGTCCGTGTGGCTGCCTGACTGCCGAGCGCCATACAGGAAAATAGAAAAAGTGTAACGATTTGACTAATGAATGAATATTTTCTTGTCTGCACGGTGCTTGTTTCCCGTTCTAATTAAAAAAAGAAAGGACTGTTCGATACCAGCCCTTTCTCCAGTCAGTAATTCTTGTTGGCGCGCATCTGATAAACGCACCTTCTTTGTATTGCGAACCAGCTACCTTAGATGTCGTCTCTCAGGCGCACATCTTTACCTTTCAGATAATCCGGACGTCAGCTTTACCCTCCTTCGCAGACGTTCTGTGCGCCGCTGTCCGGCTCCACCAGGAGACAGACAGCGGCATTCACTCACAGCACATCTACTGGGCTAAGGATGTAATCCTCAGCCAGTTCATCTCATTAATCCCAGTTACGATCGGAAACCCGGTGGCATCCGCTGCCAGCACAATCCCGGTCGGTACTGACCGAGCGATTCCTGTGCTCACCCACATCGTAGTCATTGGCATGACAGGCCGCGCAATCCGGGGCATAACTCGGGAACCGCCAGGATATGGTCTGGCTGTTGCTGGTATGACAGTCATTACAACTCAGATTGGCGCGATGATCGCCAGGATAGTTACCGGAAAGATGTCGATAACCAAGGGTTGGCGACCAGGCTGTAGTGGTATGACAGCTGTCGCACTGCTCGGTAGTAATGAAGTGGCCGGAAGGTTTACCTGTGGCAGTACTGCCGCTGTGGCAGGTACTGCAGCTGCCAGTGACGCCGTTGTGATCGAAACGAACACTTGTCCAGGTTGAAGTGGATGTATGACAGTCATCACACTGCGCCGTGGTCTGGATATGCCCGCTGTGCTTGCCGGTGGCCGTCACGCCATTGTGACAGTTGGAACAGGTGCCGCTCACACCACTGTGATCGAAGCGGACGTTACTCCAGGACGAGGTGGAGAGATGACAGTCGTCGCACTGCGCAGATGTCTGGAGGTGATTGGACGATTTGCCGGTGGCCGTGACGCCGTTGTGACAAGTGGAACAGGTCCCACTCACGCCCGAGTGATCGAACTGCACGCTGGTCCAACTGCTGGTGGATGTATGGCAGCTGTCACACTGCGCAGACGTCTGGATGTGATTCCCGGACTTTCCAGTAGCGGTCACCCCATTGTGGCATGATGAGCAGGTGCCGCTCACACCACTATGATCGAACCTGACACTCGACCAGCTCGACGTTGACGTATGACAGTCGTCACATTGAGCGGTTGTCGGAATATGGCCGCTGGACTTGCCGGTCGCAGTGACACCGTTGTGACAACTGGAGCAAGTGCCGGACACATTGCTGTGATCGAAGCGGACTGACGACCAGCTGCTCTGGGATGTATGACAGGTATCGCACTGCGCGGTTGTCGGAATGTGGCTTCCCGACTTACCGGTTGCCGTTACGCCATTGTGACAACTTGAGCAGGTGCCGGTAACCACAGAGTGATCGAAGTTGATCGCACTCCAGGTGGACTGAGAGACATGACAACTGTCACAACCACCGTTAGTTGCCACATGACTGGCGGATTTGCCGGTTGCAGTGCTGCCGTTGTGACAACTCGCACAACTGCCGGACACTGAGGAGTGATCAAAATTGATGGCGCTCCAGGTCGACTGCGAGACATGGCAACTATCGCAACCCGCATTGGTTACCACATGATTGGCGGATTTGCCGGTTGCAGTGCTGCCGTTGTGGCAACTCGCACAACTGCCGGAGACTGAGGAGTGATCAAAATTGACGGCGCTCCAGGTCGACTGCGAGACATGGCAACTATCACAACCACTGTTGGTTACCACATGATTGGCGGATTTGCCGGTCGCGGTACTGCCATTGTGACAACTTGCGCAGCTACCTGAAACCACCCCATGGTCAAAGTTGATCGAGCTCCAGTTTGTCTGAGAGGTATGACAGGAGTCACAACCCGCATTTGTCAGTACATGAGCGGATGATTTGCCGGTCGCGGTAGCGCCATTGTGACAGCTTGCGCAACTGCCGGTCGCAGAGGCGTGATCGAAGTTGATCGAGCTCCAGTTTGACTGTGAAGTATGACAGGAGTCACAGGATGCACGGGTTGTCACATGGCCGGAAGATTTGCCGGTCGCGGTAGTCCCGTTGTGACAACTGTCGCAACTGCCACTTACCACACCGTGATCAAAACGGATGGATGACCAGTTGTTAGTCGACACATGGCAACTGTCGCACTGACCGGTTGTGTTGATGTGTCCCGAAGACTTACCGGTTGCCGTACGGCCGTTGTGGCAGCTTGAGCAGGTACCGGAGACGTTCGAATGATTAAAACTGCCGGTACTCCAGGTTACTGTCGTATGACACTCCTCACAGGAAGCATTGGTCGGTATGTGGTTTGCGTCCTTACCGGTGGCGGAGGCGCCGTTATGGCAGGTTGCGCAGTTTCCGGATACTCCACTGTGATCGAAGCGTACACTCCCCCAACTGGTGTTGGAGGTATGGCAGCTGTCACAGGCGGCGGTAGTCTGCACATGATCCGCATCCTTGCCGGTGGCGATAGCTCCATTGTGACAACTGGCGCAGGCGCCATTTACAACGGAGTGATCGAACCTCACTTGATCCCAGTTATTCGTCGAGGTATGGCAGCGGTCACACTGGGCCGATGTATTGACATGGTTGCCATTTTTACCGGTAGCCATGGCACCGTTATGACATGAAGAGCAGCTTCCGCTGACGCCCTCATGTGAAAAGTTGCTGACATTCCAGTTGTTGGTTGTATGACAGGTTTCGCAGGAAGCCGTCGTTGCAATATGCCCGGAATGTTTTCCAGTTGCCGTTGCCCCATTGTGGCAGGACTGGCAACTACCGGTTACACCCTCGTGGGAGAAGTTTGTGACATTCCAATTATTAGTGTTATGACAGGTTTCACAGGAAGCCTGGGTCGCAATGTGTCCACCATGTTTACCGGTGGCTGATGCACCGTTGTGACAGGATTGACAGCTACCTGTGACACCGTCATGGGAGAAGTTTGTGACATTCCAATTGTTAGTGGTATGACAGGTTTCACAGGAAGCCTGAGTCGCAATGTGTCCACCATGTTTACCGGTGGCTGATGCACCGTTGTGACAGGATTGACAGCTACCTGTGACACCGTCATGGGAGAAGTTTGTGACATTCCAGTTATTGGTCGAATGACAGCTTTCACACGAAGCGCCAGTCGCAATGTGAGTACTGTGCTTGCCAGTAGCCGTTGCACCATTGTGGCAGGATTGGCAGCTACCGGTGACACCGTCATGTGAAAAGCTGGAGACACGCCAGTCATTGGTCGTATGGCAAGTGTCGCAGGAATCTGCTGTAGCGACATGCCGACTGTGTTTACCCGTGGCCGTCCTGCCGTTATGACAGGATTCACAGGTTCCACTGACACCTTCATGGGAGAAGTTAGAGATGGTCCAGTTGCCAACACTATGGCAGGTGTCACATTGCGCACTGGTTGTAACATGGTTACGATGTTTACCCGTGGCCGAAGTACCGTTATGGCAGGACTCACAGGCCTGTGTTATGCCGTCATGAGAAAAGTTCGAAACTCTCCAGTTATTTGTCGTATGGCAGGTGTCACACTGTTCGGTCGTTAGAATATGCCTGGTGGATTTTCCTGTGGCGCTGGAGCCATCATGGCAGCTGGTGCAGGTTCCACTCGCGACATCACTGTGATCAAAGAAAACCATTCTCCAGTTGTTGGTGATATGGCATGAATCGCAGCTTTGACTGGTTTTGATGTGGCGACCATGTTTGCCTTTCGCGGTGGATCCATTATGACAACCATTACAGGTGCCGATGACTGCCTGATGATCCACTCGGCTAACGCGCCCCCAACTGAATGTTGAATGGCAGAATTCACAGGTATTATTGGTCTTGATATGTGAGGAGGATGTCTCTTTTCCTATCGCCGTGCTTCCATTGTGACAGGAAAAACAGTTGCCGGTGACGCTGCCATGATCAAACCGTGCGAGTCGCCAATTGGCCGTAGTATGACAGTCATCACAGGTATTGTTAGTGCGAATATGGTTTGCCGATTTACCGGATGCCCGGACATTGTTATGGCAGCCATTGCAGCGTGCGGGAGTACCCACAAAGATACCACTGAGATGGCAACTGTCGCACTCAACACTTCGATGACCGCCGGACAGGGGAAAACCTGTCGAGAAGTGATCGAAATCACTACCGGATGCCGCCAGTGTAATTGTTGGTGCCAACCATCCCGTAATAAGTACGACAAGACCAAGCATCAAGACCGAGATCCACTTGTATCTCGCCGACTGCTGTTTATTCTCAGATTTCATCTTCTCTTCCCCAACGGACATGACTGGTTGTCTCTCTTATCTTTATTTAATAACTGCATTTTCAAACGACTCTACATTGTGGCAACGATCACAATGCCTTCCAAAGCTGCCCCGATGGATGTCATCTCCCCGGTGACAGCCGAAACATTGAGTCGAGAGTTTCGTGTGTTTTTCCAGTGAGTTTCTATGGCAGGCGTTGCAATGGAGTTCGCGATGTACGCCTTCCAGTGCATACTCTGTCTGAGTGTCATGATCGAAATACCAGAGCATCCATCCATTGGGGTTGTGGCAACCCCCACAGAGTTCACCAAAGCGTCCATCATGCGCATCCTCAGACTGATGGCAGGCAAAACAGGCACTTTCTGTATTGCGATATTCTGCAGTTAGGTGGCAGGCTTCACAGGAGGTGATGCCATGCATTCCGATCAGCGGGAAGCGGGTCAGGTCATGGTCAAAAAAGAGCTTTTCATTCCATCCGGTTTCTGTGTGGCAGTCGCCACAACTCTCACCCTGCTCACCGTTATGCACATCGTTTGCGCGATGACAGTCGAAGCAACCAGATTCTTTGATCGCATCCATAGAAGTACTGCGATGACAGGCTGTGCAAACCAAATCCAGGTGCTTGCCTTTCAATGGGAATTTAGTGTCTTTGGAATGATCGAAGTCGACTTTTTTCCAACCTTTCGGGGTGTGGCACTCTTTACAATCCGTACCATTGCGACCTTTGTGTTCGTCGTCCTTTTTATGGCATGAGTTACATGCTTTTTCCGGCTTCTCCTGGTAAGGCCCTTTGTTGTGACAGGATTCACACTTCGTCTCTTTGTGACGTCCTGTCAATGGATATTCAGTGTCCTTGTCGTGATTAAAACTGAGCTTTTTCCACTCATGACTGGTATGACATTTATCGCATTTATCAGCGTAAAATCCATTGTGGATGTCGTTGATTAGATGGCAGGAATAACAATCCTTCGGGGTTTTCTTATAACGTTCTCCTGCATGACAAAGCTTACAGGCCAACTCTTTGTGGCGCCCGATAAGCTTATATTCGGTATCCTTGTTATGCTCAAACGTCTGTCGTTTCCAGTCCTCTTCGTTATGGCATTTTTCACACTCTTCACCCAGCTTGCCACGATGAGAATCGTCTGCTTTATGACACTCAAAGCAAACCACCGGGGCCTGGCTATATTTTTTCAGTTCCCGAGTGTGGCAGGAATTACAATCAACTGCTCGATGCGCGCCTTTTAATTCAAAATCAGTCAGACGATGATCGAAGGATTCACTATCGAAAATAATGATATTCTTGCTACGCCCCTTGTGATCAGTATGGCAATACCTGCACGCCTGGCCGGGATCTAATCTGCCATGAAAACCGGTCTTCTCCTTGACGTCTTTTTCGATATCCGAGTGATCGTGGCAAGCAACACAACGCAGTTTCTGATTCTGCTTTTTCAGGGTTTCATGGCACTTTTCGCAGTCCTGCTCAAACTCTGCATGACCTTCGATCAGATCTCCCGGCATCAGAAGCAGATCAAGCTTTCCAGCAAATGCTGGAAAACTTGTCAAAAGCAAATGAATCATTAGTAAGGCAAAAGCCTTTTGTATACTCATACGCTGCGGCTTACCTGTCTTAACTCTTATCAGTAAGCATGCACAGCATATACATGTACAAAACCGGTGATTATCAACATAATAAACAACGGCAGATGCATCAGATGCCAGATCGCAAACAGACGCTCGTAGAAATGAAGTTCCAGCATCTGCCTGATCAGCTTGTTATGCGCCATCAGAATCTTTCTCATGTAGAGCTGTTTGCGTCTGACCTTTTCACTTTCCCACCCCTTCAGCCTGCCAGCCGCCAGCAGTTTGACATTTAGAGACCGCATCACGGTCCGGTAGAGCCTGACAGCCCGCAGTCTTGTGGAAACCCAGTGAATTGCGCTGGCAATCAGTCCGGTAGGAAGTTCAAGCGCACGTTCCTCGTGCACACGCAACAACTCCTGCGCCTTGGGCTTCAGTTCAAACAATGGCCCTAGTTTCTTGTTTAACTCTTTTGAATCAGCGCGCAGTGAGGTGAATGTTGCTTTTTTCCCATACAGCCCGTAGTGGATCCTGGTATAAAAGTAACGTCCGAAGAGGCCGCTGATTGCGACGATGAGCATGCAGAAGAAGGCCACTCTGCCATTCATTGAACCCAGTCTATAACTCGAATGCATGAGGATCAGCACCGGCCCAAGCACGCCGAGCACCATATGCAGACGAAACCAGAACTTCACTGACAGGTGGCGTGTCATTGCCCGCCAATGTTTACTCAGGGGATAGAGCAGTAGTAAGAGCATCAGCACTCCACCAGCAATACCGAACCCATAACCCCAACCATTCTCGGCAGTCCAGATTGCCTCAGTACGATTGATCAGCGCGACGTAAAGCAGGAAAATGGCGAAACCGGCAAAAAGCAGGGTCAAAAAACGCCCAAGGGCTTTTCGCCAGGATGAACCAAAATTTTCTAAAGAAAAATTTTCTCTGCTCGCAGAGAGTGTTACCGTTCCCATCTTCATCACCCTTAAAAAGTTGTTTTCGCAAAATTTTTATATTTTTAGCGGCCTTGAGAAGCGGCTGCTTTGTTCTATGTCGACACAGGCTAATAATAAAATGGGAATAAAATCCCATCCATGAAGCGTTTCACAAATTAACCAATGAAGCTCACATATAGTTGCGACATGATGTGTAATTACCTTCAAGGTGGTCAGTCAAAGATTTCGACTCATCCACAAAAAACCGTAACTTTTGCTTTTATTCATATACTTATAAACAGCTACGCCTAATGCCTCAAACACTTGATTTATATCTCATATACCTGGTTCCAGTGCTTCTCTTCTGGATCATCTATGTACTTAATAACAAAAGAAAATCGAGAATAAGCCGGATGGTTCAAACAGAAGAGTTCGAAGCCGGACTGACAGAGCCTGCATCCCTCCATCCGGTCATTGACCCCGCAAAATGCATGGGTTGCGGTACCTGTGTAAGCGCTTGTCCTGAAGGACATAACCACCCGGTCCTGGGTTTGATCGATGGCAAAGGACAGTTGATCGCACCAACCAACTGCATTGGTCATGGCGCCTGCAAGACAGCCTGTCCGTTTGATGCCATCACGCTCGTTTTCGGTACAGAAAAACGAGGGGTGGATATTCCTGTCCTGACCCCTAATTATGAAACCAGCATGCCGGGGATATCCATTGCAGGGGAGTTGGGTGGAATGGGGCTGATTCGGAATGCGATCGAGCAAGGCTATAAAGCACTGGACAGCATTGCTGAAAATATCGATAGCGCTCACAAAGCCCCTTTAGATGTACTGATCGTGGGTGCGGGCCCTGCAGGTTTCAGTGCTTCACTGCGCGCCATGGAGAAAAAACTGCATGCCGTAACTGTGGAGCAGGATTCACTGGGCGGAACTGTTTTCCAGTTTCCACGCGGAAAACTGGTGATGACAAACAGTGTCTTGCTTCCTCTGTATGGCGAGGTGAAAATCACTGAAACCACAAAGGAAGAGCTGTTGGAATTCTGGCAGCAGGTCGAACGGAAGACTGGAGTAAAGATCAACTACCATGAAAGGGTGGAGTCAATAACACCCTCAGATAACGGCTACATAGTAAAAACAAACCGCAACAGCTATGAAACCCGAACAGTTCTGCTAAGCATCGGGCGTAGAGGTACCCCAAGGAAACTGGGTGTCGAAGGTGAAGACCAAAGCAAAGTCACCTATCGTCTGATAGACCCTGAACAGTATAAAAATCAGCATGTCCTGGTAGTGGGCGGCGGTGATAGCGCCCTCGAGGCAGCCACCAGTATTGCAGATGAACCCGGGACCACGGTCACACTCTCCTATCGGAGCGGATCTTTTGGCCGCGCCAAACGAAAAAACCGGGAGCGGGTTGATGCAGCTGCCGCGACGGGACAGCTCAACCTTTTATTCAATTCAAATATTCAGGGATTTACCAAGGAGACAGTCACAATCGAACAGCAGGGCAAAATAATTGAAATACCCAACAATGCCGCTATTGTCTGTGCAGGGGGTATACTTCCCACCGGTTTTCTTAAAGAGATCGGCATAACCGTGGAAACAAAGCATGGCACAGCGTAAACAGGGAAAGAAAGCAAGATTACTACTGGTCACTAACTACTTCCTGCAAGTCTGTTTGATTCTTACGATTGCAGCCACTTTCAGTGCAACGGCCAATGCCTCCGAAGAACTACCCCACAACGAGGCGGAGGCTGCAGTTCGGATACGAAATTTTCAGCTTGCGGCGCGACTCTATCGCGAACTGGCAGAGGCCGGTGATAAAGAGGCGCAGTACACACTTGGCAATCTCTACCGGGCCGGCCGTGGCGTAGACCAGGATCATGAACAGGCCATTCAATGGTTTCTAAAAGCTGCCGACCAGGGACATATCAAAGCCCAATACATCACAGGTACGATGTTCGAGCATGGCTGGGGGGTAGCTGCAAGCCGAGATAAAGCCAAAGAATGGTATTCGAAGGCAGCTGAGGCAGGAGATAAGCTCGCAGAAAAAAAATTACATCAGCTTGACTCGAATATTTCTGCGGTCGCCCCGGAATCCGTACCCTTCGCAGACCAACTCACACGCGCCGCCGCAAGTGGCAAAAATGAATTAGTCAGAACACTCTTAAAGTCAGGTCAAACACCAAACCTGATCGACAAGTACGGTCGCACAGCCCTGCACGAGGCAACGATCAATAACCAACAATCAACCGTAAAACTACTCCTGAGTGCTGCAGCAGACCCGAACAAACATGACAAGGCAGGGGATACCCCCCTGCATATCGCTGCAGCACTTGGCCATACACAAATCCTCAAGCAGTTACTCAATAAAGGCGCGGACACGGAAGCCAAAGATGCAAACGGAAATACATGCCTGATTCTTGCCAGTGGAAAAAAGCAACAAAAGATCGTAGACCTGCTTCTCAATCAAGGTGTCAAGCTGGAAGCCAAAAACAGCAAGGAACAGACCGCGCTGAGCATAGCCCGCCTCAGAGGCTACCAAAGTATTGCGGAGAAGCTTATTGCAGCAGGTGCTATAGAGGAAGCCGATCAGCCCGCACGACAGTTCGCCGATTTGAAACTGATTGATGCATCCGTAGGTAAAAATACAGGGCTCGAAACTGAAGAAACGCTCTTTGCGGGCTGGAGCACATTGCACCAGGCTGCCTGGCGCGGTCAGTTGCCCCTTGTCAAAGCGCTCATTGACAGAGGCAGTGATATCAATTCATTAGGGCCCGAGGGATTAACCCCTTTAAGCAGGGCGGTCTGGCAGGGGCATGAGGTGGTCGCTGCCTATCTGCTCCATCAAGGGGCAGATCCCAACCTGGCAGGCCCCAACGGACAACCCCCGCTGCTGCTGGCAAGTCAGGAGAACAATATTGAACTGGTAAAACGATTGTTAAAATCGGGGGCTAATATACAGATCGCACGGAAAGACGGGGCGACTCCATTAGTACATGCGGTGAAGAACGAAAACCTCGAGATGACAGAACTGCTGTTATCAAACAATGCCGACCCGAATACTGCAACGGATGATGGATTCTCTCCTTTGATTGTCGCAGTGATCATCCAGCAGCCGGATATTGTGAGGTCTCTGCTGAAGCATCAGGCAGCTATCGATCAGAGAGACCAGCAGGGCCGTTCTCCTCTGTATCATGCAATCGATGGGGGCAACGCACAACTGGCTAGGTTCCTGATAAAATCGGGCGCCAAGGTGAATCTTGAAGCGGAAGGGGGACTGACACCCTTGATGCGAGCCGCTGCCCGCAGCCACTCTGATATCGTTGAGCTGTTGTTACAATACGACCAACAGATCCACAAACAGAGTGACAATGGAAATACCGCCCTGACGCTTGCCGCCCAGAACGGCTCCCTGGAGACAGTCAACCTACTCTTACCATTCAAACCGGACGTCAACCATCGCAACCAGGCGGGTAACTCTGCATTGATTCTTGCTGCACAGCGTGGACACCTGGATGTGGTCAAACGTCTGTTGGCAGCAGGAGCCGATCATCGTCTCCTCAATAAACGGCGGGAGGACGCCGTCACCCTGGCAGAACAGGCCGGACATTCTGCGATTGTAAAATACATAGAAGAGAACAAAACACAAGGCAGCTGGCTGGACTTCATGCGTTGACAGCCGGAACTTTATCAAGACACCGACATGATTTGCTTCCAGGGATGGATGCAGCTCTGCCCTGCCACGATCCGGAGGCCGAGTTCATGCATAGCGTGCAGCCCCCGATGCTTACCAGAGACGAAGCACTCCCGATTCCAGTAATCCAAACAGAATCAGATAGGCGCCAACCACATAATTCAGGATGGCGGGTTTTATCAAAACCAGGATACCGGACAGAATGGCGATAACCGCCTGAGGATCGATCGAACGACCATACCTGACGTGCAGCAACCCCAGGGCACCAGCCAGAAGCAGATATAATGCAACTGCGTAGTTCAGTGCACGCGGCACGAACAGAATTACCAACCCCGCGATAATTGCGATGACCGCCTCGATGGGCCATTGACCTAAGAAATTGGGCACATTCATTTTAAACTATGGTCCGTTTATATTGCTGTAGACAAGCCGAAACATTAATCGATCGTCAGCGATGCGTCCATCTCTCTCGATATAAAAAAATCAGTCCCGGTAAATACTCGAACAGGGACTAAATGACATCGCAGACAAAAATTGCTCTCTGTGCTCCACAATTTGTCAGATGATCCGATAAGTAACTACATTCTGTGGAAAGGTTTAATGGATCGTATAGAACGCTCTTCTCACCAGGGTTCAAAAATCCCTCTATCTGTGTAGCAGATACTCCGATTGCTGGCTAAAAAGTCCCATTATCGTCGCTTTGAGACACCAGATTTTTTTCGATCCCCTGCTCCCGAACCACCTCAATCAACATCCCTATCGAATTGAATGAGGTCAGGTAAACACATCAACTTTCGGGGTTGGTGGACGCTATTTCAGAAACACACCACAACACCAACCATTACTCCAGGATACTGGCCGGATTGCAATTATCGAATCTGTTATCGCTCTCTGCGGGATCTGAATTTTGCTCAAATCCGCGATGTAACAGTTTGAATCCACATCAAATTGACTAGTGGCGGTAGGTAGTAAGTTGTTATGTGACGTATTGATTCATCACTCCATTTACATTTGCAGGAGTGGTGATATGGAGATGAACATGCATTATTTCAGCAGAGGAAGAACCGGATGAAGCCACAACAAATCATGGCGCTTTGCCTAAGCGCACTTCTGGCCGCCTGCGGAGGTGGCAGTGATACTACCGAAAGCACCGACACTGCCACCAGTAATAAATTTCCTGAGGGGCTGGCGCTGAGTTCGCCATTTGATTTGGTGTCCACCAGTGCAAGGCCAGCCGACTCAAATACCCTGGCTAACCGGGTGAGTATTACCGGCATGGAAACCCACTATGCATGGACAACCGCACAGATCGACCGTATTTTGGATGGGACCATGCCAGTACGCGACGCCTTCACGCCCGAGCTATTCTTCAGTTTTCCGAGAAACGCAGAATGTTTTGGCCCTTCAGTCAAGTACGAAAGCCATCCGGACCACCAAAACCCACCCGATCCAGCAGACCGATTGAATGGTGAGTTGCCCACCGGTGACCTGGGCCTCTGGACCGAGGTCGATGCAACGACCGGTCACGCCTGCGCCCCGGCGGAACTGAATGTCAGACTCAATGGCATGAGCAAACAGGGACGCGGCGCCCTGATGATGGTCGCCAGCATGATTGCGGCCGCCAATCACAATGCTATTGCACTGCCGGAGGCTGGCAGCAGTATTTCAGTAAGCAGTGAATTGAACAGTGCAGTCGCTGACCCGGATATCAATATCTCTGTTGCGGGAATCACCCAGAATAGCGACAGCAGCTGGACCTATCAGCTGTTATTTGAATACACCAGAAGTTGGCCGGTCAGTGGCGACTATACACACAAGATATCCGTACGCATGGACCACACTCCCAGTCCGAGCGATACGAAAAATGCGTACAGTGGCCTGATCGCGTACTGGATCAGTGGTGATGGCGGGGATGCCCATTTTCCGGGAGGAAATTGCCCGATATCTTCAGACCGCACCTATAATGGCTCGTTGAAATATGAACGCACCGCCTTGACTGCCATGAAGCTGCAGTCACGGGCTGCCACCTTCTGCGGTACTGAAGTCGACGCCAGCATCACCGGCAGCGGTAATGATGCAGGCATGGTCAACGATGACTATGTCTACGATGGCAGCAACCAGGGATGGAGTGAAAATTTCGACCTGTTCGCCGCTGACTTCGATCCAGATTCCCTGGAAGGAAAATACTCCTATGTCTGGCAGGCCGGCTCAGGTGACTCCCACACCCGCATTTTCAATATCGGCGTGTCAGAGGTGAATGCAACGCTAACTGGTGAAAGCTATTTTGGCTATGGCGACCCCATCGGGAACACTGGCGGCACTATCCAGACATTCATCTGCAACTGGGCCGGACCCAATGGTGGCGCTTCGCTGGCGTATCGCAGCCATAACGACCGGGTACAGCGGCAACATTTCACCCTCGATACCAGCACCGGGCTGTTCGAACCGACCAATCCCGCCGCTTCCAATATCACTTATGCTCCCACCAACGATTGTGATCATAGCGAACCGGGAATCAACGGGAGTTTCATCTTCGACACCAATGCTGATGGCCTGCTGACCGACGAGACCGCCGACGATGTCGCTAACGACCTCTGGAAAGGCACCGCCGCTGATATCACTGCCATGAACACCCTGCCCGAGATTGTTATCAATCGAGGGTTCAACCTGACCGGTATTCCAGGGGGCTGGCCTTCCGAAAATTGACCATACATCGGGCCGCTCCAGCGGCCCTTTTTTGCTCAGACGCAGATTATGCGGAGTCCGCCTTCCCATGACCGCACGATACAGCTTTCCGTTTTCTAACCTATAATGTGACCGATGATCAGTTCGATGAGGAAAACTTACTGATCCGACTCAGCAGTGGTAATCTTGTAACGGTCCACCTGAGCGTCTTGCTCAGCCAGCTGAACCGTATAAATGGATTGCTGATTCCCCCTTGGTAAGTAACAGCAGCACTCTGACTTAATCTGGCAGCCATGTACATACCAAGCACAGATATGCAATTTACCATGCACAGCATTTACCGATTTCCTGCACCCCTTACCTGCGGCCTGATGCTGCTCCTTCTGGCTGGCTGTGTATCCATGCCAACCGATCGACTGGCCGACAATCTTTCGAATGCCATGCTCAATCAGACTGATCCGGAGATTGTACGGGCCGGTGCGCCAGCCTATCTGCTGCTGATCGATTCGCTCATCGAGGACGCTCCAAATGACCCCAATCTGTTACTCGCTGGCGCCCGGCTCTATGGCGCCTATGGCGGCGGCCTGATCAGTGATCCGCTGCGACAGAAAGGCCTGGCGCTCAAGTCTCTGGATTATGCCGGCCGTGGGCTTTGCATCACCCGACCAGAGATCTGCGCCCGCAAGCACCTGCCCTATGGAGAGTTCGTACCGACCCTGGAGTCACTCGTCCAAACTGACCTGGAGGGCCTTTATACCTTCGGCGCCAGCTGGATTGGCTGGATTCAGGCCAATCAAGACGACTGGAGTACCATTGCAGAACTGCCGAAAGCCGAGGCGGTGCTGCAAAAGGTAGTGGAGGTACAGCCTGATTTCGAGCATGGCCGGGCCCAGCTCTATCTCGGCGTGATTCGCAGTCTGATCCCGCCCGCGATAGGCGGAAAACCCGAGGTGGGCCGCGAGCATTTCGAAAAAGCCATACTATTTTCGGGAGGCAAGGATCTGCTGGTCAAGCTGGAGTTTGCCCGCCGCTACGCTCGCCTGGTGTTCAACCGGGAACTGCATGACCAACTACTGCAAGAAGTTCTCGACGCCGACCCTGTCGCACCCGGACTGACCCTGAGCAACGTCCTTGCCCAGCAACAGGCGAGAAAATTACTCGCAGAAGACTATTTTTAGCATCTGATACCATGGCCTCAGCGTATTCTTATTTATTTCCCTAAGGAGCACACTCCATGCTGCGCTTGTTTTTCTCCTTGTTGCTGTCATTGGGACTGCTTTCCAGCACATTTGCAACCACGTTGAAGATCGCCACCATTGCACCGGATGGCACCAGCTGGATGAAACAACTCCGGGCTGCGGCTGAGAAGATCCAGCAAGAGAGCCAGGGGCGAATCAATATTCGTTTCTACCCGGGCGGGGTAATGGGCAACGACCAAAGCGTGTTGCGCAAAATCCGCGCCGGCCAGCTGCACGGGGGGGCAATTACCGGTGGAGGCCTCATGTTCATTCATCCTGACACCGAGCTTTACAGTCTGCCATTTCTGTTCCGTAATCTGCAGGAGGTCGATGCAGTGCGTCGCGTGATGGACGAACAGATTATCGGCGCACTGAGAGAGAAAGGATTTGTCAGTTATGGCATCAGCGAAGGTGGCTTCGCCTATCTGATGTCCAATCAACCGGTAAAGATCACCGATGACCTGAAAGGACTGAGGATATGGATTCCGGAAGGCGATATAACCAATGCCCGCGCTTTCAAAACCTTGAACATCTCCCCCATTCAACTCCCCCTCACCGATGTGCTTACGGGATTGCAAACGGGACTCGTCGATACCGTTACCACTTCCGCCATGGGCGCCATTGCCCTGCAATGGCACACGCGTATCAAGTATCTGACCGCGGTGCCCCTGATCTATCTCTACGCCAGCCTGGTGATCGAGGAACAGGCACTGCGTAAACTCTCCCAAGAGGATCGGGCAATCCTGCAACGCGTCATGGATGCCACATTCGCACAGTTGAACCAAAAAAATCGTGAGGACGAACTAGATGCCCTGAAAGCGTTGGCTCAGCAGGGCATTCAGTTCATCCAACCCAGTACAGAGGAACGACAGGAATGGGAGAAACATGCATCTCTGACGATTGAAAATGGCACTAAGGATAACCAGTTTTCACAGGCAAAATTGAAGCAGATTCAGACGCTCATTCAAGCGTATCGCACGCAGCATCCATAATATTCTGGCTCTGGCATCGTTCAATACAGGCCTCACTGAATCGGTATAATGTGCAGCTCATGCTTGACCGTTTAAAACAGATCCGACAGCTCATCCTCTATCTTGAAGACGGCATCATGGCCCTACTGCTCAGTGCGATGATACTGCTGGCTGCCGGACAGATACTGTTGCGCAACCTATTCGATTCCGGACTCGTCTGGGCCGACCCCACACTGCGCTTATTAGTGCTCTGGATCACCATGCTGGGCGCCATCGCCGCCAGCCGGGAGAACCGCCACATACGTATCGACCTCTTTTCGCGCTTTCTCAATGGATGGCTGAAACAGACCATTCTGTCGATAACCGATCTGTTTACCGCTGTTGTGTGTGGTGTGATTGCCTGGCACGGCGGCCGATTCGTCTACCTTGAATGGCAGGACGGCAATCAACTGTTTGGCCGTCTGCCCGCATGGCTGGGAGAGATCATCATACCCATCGGGTTTGGTATCCTGACATTGCATTTTCTCAGCAACATCCCGCTGCGATTTGTCGCCAGGGACAAGACCTGATGTTGATCGCCTTCGGACTGTTTCTGCTGGCCCTGTTCGGCGCCCCCCTGTTCGCCATCATCGGCGCCGGCGCTCTGTGGGGCTTTTATCAGTCGGAGATCGATCTCTCGGTAGTCGCTATCGAGTTCTTTCGGATCGCCGAGATGCCGGTGCTGCTGGCGATCCCGCTTTTCACGTTCGCCGGGTACCTGCTCAGCGAAAGTAACGCACCCCATCGGCTGGTGCGTCTGACCCGCGCCCTGCTGGGCTGGATGCCTGGCGGGCTGGCCTTCGTCTCGCTGGTGGCCTGCGCCCTGTTCACCGCTTTTACCGGTGCTTCCGGGGTCACCATCGTTGCCCTCGGCGCGCTGCTCTATCCGGCGTTGCAGGAGGCCGGTTATCGGCAGAACTTCAGCCTCGGGCTGGTCACCACCTCGGGCAGTCTGGGTCTGCTGTTTGCCCCGGCGCTGCCCCTGATCCTCTATGCAGTAGTAGCTCAGCAGTTGGGCATCGGCGGCAGTATCAGTGTTGAACAGATGTTCCTCGCCGGCATTCTGCCTGGCCTCTTGATGCTGCTGATTCTGATGGCCTGGAGCGCCTGGTCGAGCCGGAATGCCAAGCTCACGCCCTTCTCCGGCACACAGGCGCTGTTGGCAATAAGGGAGGCAATCTGGGAGATCCCCCTGCCGCTAATCGTGCTGGGGGGTGTCTACAGCGGTTATTTCGCCATCTCCGAAGCTGCGGCGGTCACCGCCTGTTACGTACTGCTCGTGGAGGTCTTCATTCACCGGGAGATTCCACTACGTCAGCTACCCGTAGTGATGCGGGAGGCGATGCTGCTGGTCGGCGGCATCCTCATTATCCTCGGCCTCTCCCTGGCCTCCACCAACTACCTGATCGATGCCGAGGTACCGACCCGGCTGTTCAACTGGATTCATCAACAGATATCAGACCCACTCACCTTTCTCATTATTCTGAATCTGTTCCTGCTGGCCCTGGGCGCCATGCTCGACATTTTCTCTGCCCTGGTGCTCATCGTGCCCCTGCTGCTGCCGGTGGCAATACAATATGGCATCCATCCGGTACATCTGGGCATCATCTTCCTGGCCAACATGCAGATCGGTTACTTCACGCCACCGGTGGGCATGAATCTTTTCATCGCCAGCTACCGTTTCGACAAGCCGGTGACGCAGCTCTACTACGCCACCCTGCCCTGGTTTGTGCTGCTGCTTGGTGCGGTGCTGATAATCACCTACTGGCCGTTTCTCTCCCTGGCCTTACTTTAGCCCGGCAAGTTCACCCGTACGCTGAGATCCTTTTTAACTGGTCGACTGAGCACCAGCCTAGAGCAAAGTGCAGCCAAACACCGCCTAACGCGCCTTCATACCGAGCATCACGTTCACGGGTGAAATTTCCGGGTTGAGTTACTTGATAAACAGCCCACCATTAACCGGCAGATTGACACCGGTGATATAGGTCGCTTCATCATCCGCCAGAAAGGCGACCGCGCTGGCAATCTCTTGCGGGGTTCCCATACGGCGCATCGGAATACCCGAAATGATCGATTCCCGAACATCGTCCCGCATCGCCAGGGTCATCGGTGTCTCCACATACCCTGGGGAGACTGTGTTCACCGTGATGCCTTTGGCTGCTCCTTCATGGGCCAATGCCATGGTAAAGCCGTGCATGCCAGCCTTCGCAGCGGAATAGTTGACCTGGCCGAACTGACCACGCTGGCCGTTGACGGAGGAGATATTGATGATGCGACCGAAACCGCGCTCCAGCATGCCCTCCCACACCGGTCGGGTCACATAGTAGACACTGTTGAGATTGGTTTTGATCACCGATTCCCAATTGTCGAGTTCCATACGCTTGAAACTGCTATCCCGGGTAATTCCGGCGCAGTTGATCAGGATGTCGATGGGACCGAATTTTTCTTCGGTCTCCTCGACCATGACAATACTGTTCGCCGGGGATGAGACATCACCGGCCACCAGCCCGATCTCTATTCCCTCGGCTTTACGGGCCTTGTCCCAGGCTTCCACGCTGTCCTTTTCAGAGGGGTGGTAGCATGCCACCACACGGCATCCTTTCTCCACCAGCTTGCGACAGATGGCGGTACCGATACCGCCGGTACCACCAGTAACCAGGGCCAATCGACCTTCTTTATTCATTTGCTTGGATACTCCGAAATCAGATATTCAGTTAGGTTATTGACTCACCTTGTTCAACTTACTGGTCATCGACTGAACTGACTTCTCATACCAAGCACGGTATTCGCCTTGTACTTCAGTAGCGGTTGAGAGTGCTTCACGCCCCCCGGCAATCAGCTTCTCACCCATTTCCTTGGTCAGGGCGGCCTGGGATGCCAGGAACTCTTTTGGATCTTTGGCGGTCGTGCTCAATTCAACCTGCTTAGCACTGACGTCAAGCCAACTGTTAAGCATATCTGACTGTTTATCGAGCATATTATTTAACATTTTCAGATTGATATCGCCCAACTCACGAACGGTCTCATAACCATTGTTAGTCATCTCTTTCATCATTTCCAAGCTTTCTTTAGGTGTGTTCATCACTATCTCCTGTCGTTTGTGCATTGCAGCATTGTTGCAGTGCAGCATAGTATTCGCAGCATGGCCTGTCAAGAGAGAATTGGGATTTTTCACCATCCTGGTGATGGTCTTAGAAAATGGGTAAAAAGGCTGACGAGCCCTGTCCCGAATTGTTACCAGATCAAGCTATATGCTGGAATACCGGGCTTCAACGCTCCTTTTTTTTATCCGCGTCCAGGTCCACACCCATCGATTGGAAGAAGCTTTTCTGCATCTCTGACCAGATATCCATATTGCGCTGCGCCATCTCTGTCATTGACTCCAGGGGGTTGCCACTCATCGCCTTGTGCATTTCGTGCTGCTGCTGTTCGAACAGCGTCAGACTCTCTTCCAGATAGCGGGTGAAAAGCCCAGGGACACTGCCCCCATAAAAGCGGATGATCTGGGACAGCATATTGGCGGTGAACAGCGGCTCCCCACCGGACTCTTCCTCCAGCATGATCTGCAGCAGGGTAGCGCGAGTCAGGTCTTCATTGCTGCTGCTATCGACGATCCTGAACTCCACACCCTTCATCACCAGACCGCGAATCTCTGTAAAGGTGATATAGCGGCTCAATTCCGTGTCATAGAGCCGGCGGTTGGGATACTTCTTGATGATTCTAGGCTGAGACATGATCTCTGTTTCACTGCAATGGAATAACCCCAGTGTAACTCATCGAGTCTGCGTTGGGGTCAAACGGGGCAGTGAGGGCCACTGCCCCTGAACAGGCAGCAATCAATACATATGCTGGCCACCGTTGATAGAGAGGTTCGAGCCGGTGATAAAACCCGCTTCTTCACTTACCAGATAGGCAACAGCGCCCGCCACCTCATCCGGCCTGCCCAGTCGGCCGACCGGTATATTAGAGATAATCAGATCGCGAATACCCTCTTTTATCGCCATCACCATATCCGTGCCTATATATCCGGGCGACACCGTGTTGACGGTAACCCCCTTTCTTGCAACTTCCTGCGCCAGCGCCTTGGTGAAACCATGCACGCCCGCCTTGGCGGCGGAGTAGTTGGTCTGTCCAATTTGGCCTTTCTGTCCGTTGATGGAGGATATGTTCACGATACGGCCGAAGCCCTGTTCGATCATTCCGGGTAGCACAGGCTGCGTGACATTGAACAGGCTGTTCAAATCCACCCGGATTACTTCTTGCCACTGCTCGAAAGTCATCTTGCGCAAACTGGAGTCCCGCGTGACTCCGGCATTATTGACCAGGACATCGATCGTGCCATGCTCCGTCTGAATGGCTGCAAGCTGTTCGACACACTGCTGGTTATCACCAACATCAAATACGTACAGCGATACCTCGTACCCTTCCTCCTTGAGAGCCTGCTGCCACTGCCGCCCTTTCTCTTCATGCAGGCAATTGGTAAGTACTCTATAACCATCCTGCAGCAGGCGTCGACAGATAGCGGATCCTATCCCTCGTGGCCCACCAGTGACCATGGCCAATCTGCCATTCGAATGTTCTGACATGGATTCTCCTCCTTATGGATATGTCTTATTTTTCTGATTTATGCAAATAGGCTGCGCATGATTGAAACTCGGACCAATCCTTCACAGCCTGTTTTGTCAGGGTCTTTCAACCGCCAGTGCGACACCTTGTCCGCCACCAATGCAGAGCGTGGCCAAACCTTTCTTTGCATCACGCCGTTTCATCTCATGCAGCAGCGAAACGAGAATCCGCGCACCGGAGGCGCCGATGGGATGGCCGATGGCGATAGCGCCGCCGTTGACGTTGATTTTGTCTGCATCCCAACCCATCTCGTGATTCACCGACATCGCCTGGGCTGCGAAGGCCTCGTTGGCTTCGACAAGATCAAGCTCGTCAACGCTCCACCCCGCCTTTTCCAGACATTTGGTGGAAGCCGGTATCGGGCCGGTACCCATGACTGCCGGGTCCACACCGGCGCTGGCGAAGGCCTTGATGCGGGCCAGAGGCTCCAGTCCCAGTTCTTTTGCCTTGCTCAGGGTGGTCACAATCACCGCTGCCGCTCCATCGTTGATGCCTGAGGCATTGCCGGCTGTCACTGTCCCTTCCCTATCGAAGGCAGGACGCAGCTTACCGAGTTTCTCAGCAGTAGTGCCATGGCGCGGAAATTCGTCCTGATCGAAGACGATCGGGTCGCCTCTGCGCTGCGGGATCTCGACCGGAATGATCTCATCGACAAATCGCTTCGCCGTTTGCGCCGCTTCCGCTTTCTGCTGCGAAGCCGCAGCGAATGCATCCTGCGCCTCACGGCTGAAGTTGAAATTACGCGCGATATTCTCCGCCGTAACGCCCATGTGATAGTTATTGAATGCATCCCAGAGACCATCGACAATCATCGAGTCGACCATCTTCCAGTCACCCATTTTGTTCCCTTCACGGGATTTAGGCAGCAGATGGGGGGACTGACTCATATTCTCCTGTCCACCAGCGATAACCATATCGGCATCGCCACAGGCGATTGCCTGCATTGCGAGATGAACCGCTTTCAACCCGCTGCCGCACACCTTGTTGATAGTCATCGCAGGAACATTGTAGGGGATACCGGCGCCAACTGCCGCCTGGCGGGCGGGATTCTGGCCTGTTCCTGCCGTCAGGACCTGGCCGAGGATCACCTCGTCAATCTGCTCCGGTGCAATACCACTGCGCTGCAACAGACCGGACAAGACGTGGGATCCGAGCTGAGATGCGGACATCCCGGCCAAAGCTCCTCCAAAATTGCCGACTGCTGTTCGTCCGGCAGCCACAATAACGATATCTTCATTCATAAGATTTATCTCTCAAGCTTAAAAGTGATGGCGAGAGCAAACTGCATACTCCGGTGGGAACCATACTCTTGTGGGTCAGTACCTGGCAAATCACCAGCCAGGAAACCGAGTATGGCCCGCATACGAAGTGCAGATTATTCAGACTTAAGTATTTCAAACAGCTGCAAGAAGTGCTGATCCAGAAAATTTGTTGCACCGCACAATTTTCGATGCTAAGGTTTTTTAAACTAATCGCTGACTGACGGATGAGACCATGAGTGAAAAAGGTGTTTGGAACCAGGACTGGATCGAGATCCAACAGAAATATTGGGAAAACCTGACGGAAATGGGTCGTAAGACGATGGGACTGCAAGCACCCACGAAGAGTCCCTGGGAAAGTGCGATGGACCATTGGTGGCAAACCCTGTCTCCTGGAGCGCCTGATCCGGCGAAAGAATTCATGGAAAAGATTTTGGGTCAGGGCAAAACCTTTTTCCGCATGGCGGATCAGTTTGCCGACAGCCTGCGCGGGTCGTCTCCAACCGCAGATTGGTCGCAAGCACTCAACAAAGTCTTCAGCGACATGCAAACCGCCTTTAACGGTGATGCGCATGGTCTAGGGACGGATTCGTTGCATAAGATGATGGCCTTCTGGGAAATGCCTCTGGACAACTGGCAGCGCATGGTTTCTTCACTGTCACTGATGCCGGGGGATGTGTTGAGCAATATGCCCCATGGGATGGATTTTGACCGGTTTCTGTCCGCCCCCGGATTGGGTTATACCCGCGAAGAGCAGACGCAGCAGAAGGAAATGCTGCGGCTGATGATGGATTACCAGCGTGAACTGCAGGCCTACATGCAGTTTTTTTCCAACCTGGGTTCACTGGCGGTTGAACGCATGCGGCAGAAAACCACCAAACTGGGTGAGGACAAGCCCATCGATTCTGCCCGGGCCCTCTACGATCTCTGGATAGTCTCCTGTGAAGAGGTGTATGGCGAACAGGTGATGACGCCGCAATACGCCGAAATCCACGGCCGCCTGATCAATACGCTCATGGCATTCAAGAAGCAATTGAGTCAGATGGTGGACGAAAACCTAGGGGCGTTGAACATGCCCACCCGCAGCGAAATCCGCACCCTGCAGGACCGCTTGCAGGAGACCCGGCGCGAGAACAAGCAGTTACGCAAGGATCTCGATAATCTGCGGGAAAAGGTTGATGACCTGGTCTCTACGTCAGCAGCATCCAGCGTCCCGGAAAGAAAGGCGGCGCCGCGCAAGAAGACCGCCGTAAAAAAGAAGGCTGCGCCAAGCCGTTCAGCCACCGGTAAAACCACAACACAGCCCAAGAACGACACCTAGTCACACTAAACAAGGCCATTCCCACCGCGTCCTCTGGACCGGTACGATTATTTTTTAGGAGGATAACCGTGAATCCAATCGATATCCGGCCAGATAAACTTGCCCAGGAAATGTTTGAATACGGCCAAAAGCTTGGCCAGGGAATCGAAAATCTACTGAACGCCGAAAAGATCGACACCGGTGTCACACCCAGGGTTGAAATTTACCGTGAGGACAAGCTGACGCTCTACCGCTATCAGGCGTCAGGTCAGGTGATACAGAATCCAACACCGCTGCTGATTGTCTATGCCTTGGTAAATCGTCCCTACATGGCTGATCTTCAGGAGAACCGCTCCACTATCAGAACCCTGTTAGAGGCCGGGCAGGATGTCTACCTCATCGACTGGGGATACCCCGACGGCGCTGATCGAAGCCTTACGCTGGATGATTATATCAACGGCTACATCGACCGATGTGTGGACGTGATCCGCAAGCGGCACAAACTCGACAAAATCAATCTACTGGGTATCTGCCAGGGTGGAACTTTCAGCCTCTGCTATAGCGCCATCCATCCCGGCAAGGTAAAAAACCTGATCACCATGGTGACGCCGGTGGACTTTAAAACCCCCGACAACATGTTGAGCAACTGGGTCCAGCACATGGATGTCGACCTGCTGGTGGACACACTGGGCAATGTTCCTGGTGAGCTTTTGAACTGGACCTTCCTCTCCCTCAAGCCATTCAGTCTGACCGGCCAGAAGTACGTCAACATGGTCGATGTTCTGACAGATGCCAAGAAGGTGAAGAATTTCCTGCGTATGGAGAAATGGATCTTTGACAGCCCGGACCAGGCCGGCGAAGCTTTCCGGCAATTCATCAAGGATTTTTATCAACAGAACGGATTGATAAACGGAACAATCAAGATCGGTGGGCGCAGCGTCGACCTCAAAAGCGTCGAGATCCCGGTGTTGAATATCTATGCGGAACAGGACCATCTGGTGCCACCGGACGCCTCAAAGGCCTTGCGAAATCTAGTGGGCACCAAAGACTACACCGAGTTGTCATTTCCAGGTGGCCATATCGGCATCTATGTCAGCGGCAAGGCGCAAGCGCAAGTGCCTCCCGCTATCGGCGCCTGGCTCGACAAGCGAAGTTAATCCCGTTACTTAAACGCTTCAACACGTAAATCCGGTTACCGACAAGGTAACCGGGCCAGATAATGCCGGGTGATCCCGCATCGATCTGTATATACACGACCAGATTCTGAAGTTTGTAGGACTATGAGGTATGGAATCGTTGTTAACCGATCTCGGTGACTCAGTCGTTCGGGCTCAACATCGAATGCATGCACCATTCGACCACGAGTTCTTTCTATCCCTTTAGCTAATTACATGGGATTTCACTATAAGTAATAAAAGCACATCAATGGCAGTACCTGTCCAATAACGTCATCGATTTTCGATGCTATTGGACAGCCATAAAAACACCGCCTGAAAGAGCTTCTAAGCGATTGATATAACCCATAAAATGGCGCGCCCGGAAGGATTCGAACCTCCGACCCTCTAATTCGTAGTCTTATAGATTAACCTCCATAACGCATTGTTTTAACTGAATAATATTAATTATATTTGTCCAATAGTTTTGGTTTAAACGGCCTGTGGATGGCGAATTGTTGCTTGCCTTGTAAAAGTGAACAATTGACATCTTGCGCCCGACAGCAGTCTGCCCTACCCTGTTTGACCATGAAGGACCTGCCTGGCGAGAGGGTAATTACCGCCTGATAAAAGACACTTAACCAGTCTTGTTCCCCCAGGCAACTTTCCCTACTCTACCTTCCCATGAAGGACCTGCTGTTGATGCTTGCACATTTGTGGGTCCCCAACAATGGACAGCGCCATAGCTGAGCCGAGTAAGAGTTCAAGAGGCGACATGTCATAGTTCGGTTCGCTCTTTAATAGGTTCCTCTGGGCTATTTCAATAAGAATATAATTCCTATATTTTGTGACCTGGATCAATATAAACCTATCCACCGCTGCTATTCTTCTGTTTGGACTGAAACCTGAACACGAGTTCCAGATTCCAGATGCATCGCAAAATGTGGTGTTTGACGGGTTAATCTGCATAGAGAAACCGAGCAAGTTCAGGTATTTACTGAATGGAACCTCCGGAGCAGTGATGCTTTTCGTAATGATGGTGAGGACGATAGGAATTCTCCAGCCCATGGTCGGTTTGGTGGGTGGTCACATAGTTATCAATCGCCCTCTTCCACAGCAGAACGCTATCTACACCCCTCCAGCAGCATACATAAGCGCGTGTCTTCTAGACGATAGTGTAAAGGGCCTTGAACAAACCATTCAGGTCAGGCTAACCAATCCGCTGCAACTCCCTTTAGGCATGGAACCAGCCGGGAATATCCCCTGGATGTCTGGTTGTGTGGCTGGCAGCGTCATCTGGTTAACCAGGTTTCAGTTGCTCTATCAACGTGTATTTGAAAATGATCCGTTGCCGGATCAACGATTTGAAACACCCATCTAGGTCAGTCCAGAGTAACTTCTCTTTAACTGGTTTATATAATCGGAGAGGAATCATGAAGAAGACCACAAGCACAATTTTAGCAACATTGGCATTGGCCTTTACCAGCGCAGGCGCGATCGCATTCGCCGCAGATACACCACCTCCGGGTCAGGGGCCCGGCCATCAAGATGCAGGGGCGCCCTATGGACCGCCGGGTCATGCTGGTGATCCAGGTAAACAGCCAGCAGTAGAATCGATCCTGGCTACAGAGCCGGAAACAGCACCGCAAAAGGATGAGAAGGTGGATCCGGATTGGGAACACGGCAACCCACCGCATGCTACACCCGTACCTGGTGGACCTGGCGGTGGCCCGGGTTGGGCTAAAGAGAAGGGTCAATAGTTCTTATTGGCCGGCATGCAATCAGCGTTTTCCGTAGTGCAAGGATGCAACGATATGACCATAGGTTACAAGACGTTTAGCACAAACGGATTTAATCAACGTCTCCAGCAAGGTATCTGAGATCCAGGAAAAAAGATTATGCTAAATAGAGCTACATTTGTTTTTTTCTTCACGATTATAGGAATAGGTATTCTCATATTTGGGGATGCTAATTCTGCTCGTATGCAGAAAGGGCTGGCCGTTCATTCCTATGTCATCTTGATGAAGGCCGAGCCTGTAATGCGATATAGCGGTGGACTCCCTAAGTATGCAGCTACAAAGCCTGCAGTGGGGCAAAAGATTGACCCAAACAACTTGCATGTCAGACGCTATGTTCGTCTCCTCCAGGACCAACATACTCAGACATTGGAAGCCGTTGGTGTCCAAGCAAGCAAAAAAGTTTATTCGTACACCAATGTGATCAACGGTTTTACGGCCATGCTCACAAAAGCCCAAGCGGAGGCTCTGGCCAAGCAACCCGATGTGCACTGGGTAGCTCGCGACCAGAAACGACAGCTGACCACGGATGCGAGCCCGGACTTTCTAGAGCTGACCGACGATGATGGCCCATGGGAAACTGGTTTCGATGGTACCGGGGTGGTCGTGGGCGTAATCGACAGTGGTATCTGGCCCGAGCATCCCAGCTTCCATGACGATGGCAGCTTCCCACTACCCCCTGTCACGCCAATCGATCTACCCGCGCACCCGGCCTGTGACTTCGGTAATACCGTCTGGAATTCGAACGATGCGCCGTATGAGTGCAACAACAAACTGATCGGTGCGCGCAAGTATCTGGAAACCTATAAGCTACTCGACGGCCTGGAGCCAGATGAGTATGACTCGGCGCGCGATGATAATGGCCACGGGTCGCATACCGCATCGACTGCTGCGGGCAACAGCGATATAGAAACCAGGATCTTCGATATTCCACGGGGCAGTGTTTCCGGCATGGCTCCACGGGCGCATGTCTTGGCTTACCGAGTCTGTGGTCAGCAGGGTTGCTATACCTCCGATTCCGCCGCAGCGATCGATCAGGCAGTTGTCGACGGTGTGGACGTGATCAATTTTTCCATCGGTTCCGCCGTGTTTGGCGCCAGTCTGATGAGCCCGGATGTGATCGCCTACTTATTTGCCGCTGATGCCGGTGTATTCGTTGCCACTTCAGCCGGCAACATGGGTCCAGAGCCAGGCACCATTGGTTCGCCGGCGGCAGTACCCTGGATAACCGCGGTTGGCGCCAGCACACACGATCGCGCCTTCCTCAGTGAGATCACCTTGCAAGGACCCGGCACGCCGCCAACTGGTGTTTGGGGGGCATCCGTCACGCCCGGCATCACAGACTTCAAGCTGGTTGATGCAGAAGGAATCGCTGATATCGAAGGGGACACCACCGGCCAATGTTTGAATGAATTCCTGCCCGATACCTTCCAATCCAACGATGTGGTCCTGTGTAATCAATATGATTTTGGGGTAGCTCGTATGGTGCGCGTCGAGTACGTCAAAAAGGCCGGTGGAGGCGCCGTCATACTCCACAATTCTCCAGTCGTCACAGTGACCCCAACAGATAACCATGTGCTGCCCACGCTGCACACGATGAATGCTGTGGGTCAACCCCTGAAAGACTATCTCATCGCCAATCCAGGGGAGATTACCGTCAGTTTTACCACCAGTAAGACTCAATATGCTGAAGATGACCCGCGGGTCATCGAGAATGTGATGGCTTCTTTCAGCTCACGTGGGCCTAATCCACTTTCCGAAGACATCATCAAACCTGATGTTACTGCGCCGGGTATCAGTATCCTGGCAGGAAACACGATTACCCCATTGATGGGTGCACCCGGTCAACTCTATCAGGCCATCATGGGCACCTCGATGTCGAGTCCCCACGTTGCTGGTATCTATGCACTCATCAAGCAGGCACATCCCGACTGGAGCCCTGCGATGGCTCGATCAGCACTCATGACGACGGCCTATCAAGAAGATATGCTCAAGGAGGATGCCGAGTCACCGGCAGATGCGTTCGACATGGGGGCAGGTCATATCGATCCAGGGGATGCCACAGAGCGTGGCTCCCTGTTCGAACCTGGACTCGTCTATGAAGCGGGAATACTGGATTATCTCGGTTTTCTCTGTGATGTAGGGCGGGAGATCTTGGTGGATTCAAATACCCTTTGTAAGGCGCTCGAAGCCCTGGGTATTCCGACAGAGGCTATCAATCTCAACTACCCATCTATTGGTATTGCCAATATCTCCGGTAGTCAGACAGTGATGCGCACACTCACGAGTGTGGCAAGCGGAGCCATTGATTACCAGGTAACGGTGGATAGCCCACCCGGATTTGAGGTCATGGTTAGCCCAGCGGCTCTCCGCCTGATGCCGGGTCAGTCCGCGAGCTATGAGATAACTGTGAGCAACCAAAATGCCCCAATTGGTGAGTGGCGTTTCGGCTCCATCACTTGGGAGGCTGATGACGATTACGAGGTACGTAGTCCGATTGCCGTACGTGCCGCTCCTTTTCGGGTTCACGATGAGGAGCCGGATGACGAGGATGATTGATCTCTAGTCTATTTCTGTTTTCCGCCATACTGGTACAATCGTGACGGGGTACTCGCGAGGCTTCGCCTCAGACCGAGGAGTCCTGATGTGGCTCCGGTTGATCATCAGAAGCGCTAAACATCTGTCATAGCAGAACATGCGGCAAAAGCCATTATTGCTGACAGTCTGCTTATGAAACAGCAGCTCCTGGTGATCAGCCGTTCACGAAAACATGCACCCAATCCGTCAGTGATCGATCGTTTTCTGATGGGATTCTTGTCGCTTTTCCTCAGTCCGCACCATATCCGGCGGTCTGCGATTATTCTCAGGCCATCCACTCTGCTGAGATTTCACGAAGCACTCAAGAAACGGAAATATCGGTTGCTTTATAGCTCTCGTAAAAAAGGCAAGCCAGGATCCAAGGGTCCATCCCAGGAACTGATTCTGGTCGTCGTTGAAATGAAGCGTCGAAATCCAAGGTACGGCTGCCCAAAGATCGCAGAGCAAATCTCAAAGTTATTCGGTATCGATATTAACAAGGACATGGTCCGACGAATGCTTGCCAAGCACTACCACCTAGACCCAGATGGCGGTAGTGGTCCTTCATGGCTGACTTTCATCGGCCATATGAAAGATAGTCTCTGGAGTGTGGATCTTTTTCGGTGTGAGTCTATTCTGCTCAAGTCACACTGGGTGCTCTTGGTCATGGATCAATTCACGCGGCGCATCATTGGCTTTGGTGTGCATGTCGGTGATGTAGACGGTATTGCCTTGTGTCGAATGTTCAATAGCGCTATCTCTACTATGGGTACCCCAAAGTACCTCAGCTCTGACCATGATCCTTTATTCACCTACCATCAATGGGCAGTTAACCTTCGCATTCTGGATATCGACGAAGTCAAAAGCATTCCCTATACGCCCTGCTCGCACCCCTTTATTGAGCGTCTCATCGGAACCGTTCGCCGTGATTTTCTTGATCAAACGTTATTCTGGAACGCCGTTGATTTGGAGAGAAAGCTGACAGATTATCAGGCCTATTACAATCATCATCGCACTCATAGATCACTTGGCGGTGATACGCCAACTGAAGTTGCTGGCGTCGTGACAAAATTGCCAATCAAGTTACATAAATTCCATTGGCAGACTCACTGCCGAGGGATTTATCAGCTGCCTGTAGCAGCTTGAACAACAATTCGCTACGCACAAGTCCGGCACTGGTTGTGTTGAAACAAAAAAACGGTCACTGCGTAACTCGGTAACCATTTGATATTTTACAAGTTTTATGGCGCGCCCGGAAGGATTCGAACCTCCGACCCCCTAGGTAAAAAGATAGGAGTAGGCATGCTTAAGGATGCCATCCTCCGTACCTTGATAGTTGCCGAGCAGGCGGGCATCCGGGCCATGCTGGTTCACGCCCTATCAGAGGACGCAAAACGGTTTTACCAACAGGGTGGATTCCATGAGTCACCCCTGAACGAGATGACTCTCATGATTACATTGGATCAAGCGAGAAAGGTTATATCAGGGTAGCAATCTTCCGATTCCTGTGATGTCAAAATACATCACTGAAGAGATTCGCTAGGGACAGGCTTTATGCCACGCCCCTCAAGGTGAAATCCACATGGATCTCGTCATAGGGGAACACCACCTTCCCATCGTCTGTCCGCTCAACGATACCCGCAACGATCAGCGCCTGAAGATCCCGGTGGACAGCGCTCACGTCCCGCCCCACTTTCCTGGACACCTCCCGGATACCCAGCTGGCCAGCACCGGTCATTGCCTTGAGGATATCCATCTTTTTGGGCGAAAGTACTTTCCATAGATCCTCGACGCTATCAAAGCTGATTCTGGGCTCAGTCGCCTTCCCTGTCTTCCATGCCTTGGCTACATCACCTAGTACATCATCAAAACTCCTCACCTCCAGCTTAACCGTGTTCATTGCGCCACCTCGCTATGTCTTTCCGAAAATCGCTTGTGGGTCCCGAATCTTCATCCAGCCTTCGGAAGATAGACATGGTGAAGGCCGTGGACGGCCGGGAATTCAACAACGTTGCAGGGTTCCGCTGCTCGTACGGGACGACCGTCCGGCGCGTCGCTATTCAAGGACTGGTGTGTTCGCCACGGATGGTAGTAATCCAGATACGACGACAAAAGTCTCTTGAGATGCCGCTCGTTGAGCACGATGACGTGGTCGAAAAGCTCTCGGCGTAGCGTTCCAATTACCCGTTCCACATAAGCGTTTTGCCATGGCGATGCAGGTGCTGTGATAACCTCGTCGATACCCAGACTTTCAATCCTCCGCGTAACGCGCTCGCCGTATATGCCATCGCCGTCTCGAATCAGATAACTCGGAGCAGTGTCAAACGGAAACGCTTCGACGATCTGTTGCGCCGTCCACTGCGCTGTAGGATGTTCCGTCACGTTGAAGTGAACAATTCGACGTCGATCGTGGGCCAGCACGATGAAGACGAACAATATCCGAAACTTAACCGTCGGGAAGATAAAAAAGTCGATCGATACGAGATCTCGAACGTGCTGGTCCAGGAATGTTCTCCACGTCGGCGACGGAGGCCCAGTTCGCTTAGGCTTATACTTTTCTACCGTTGACTTGGCAACGTCGATTCCAAGCATCGCGAGTTCAGCAACGATCTTCGGAGAGCCCCATGTTGGATTGGCTTCCCACATTCGCCCAATAACCTTTCTGAGTTCTGGCGAAATCTGAGGTCGGCCTTGCTTTGCTCGACTGACTGAGTGCGCGCCAGTAGTCACGGAATCGCTTTTTCTGCCAGGTTATTACGGTCCTGGGTTGAACAAAGTACAGGGCTTCTCGCCAGCCCGCCCAAAATTTCGCAATGAAGCACCAGAGCAGCCGGTCAGCTGGCCTATTTCTTGGCCATTGTCCTGATTTCCTATACAGAAACAACTGATTCCGCAGTGCCGCATTCTCCGCCTGCAAAGACAGCCGCGATCGGACAGATGTAGTTATCAATGTCAGAATAAACTGGATTAGCCGTACCATGGATCCAAGGATCAACCATCATCCAGAAATATGCAATAGATTCAGCAGGATCCTATTTTCGGGACCCACAACT
>CAWBPR010000020.1:0-67808 GCA_963790775.1 uncultured Gammaproteobacteria bacterium
CTACGCATCGACCAGTCCATTACTAAACTACTGCAACGCTCGATACCGGACCCAAAGTTTGTGGTTACCCAGACGGCTATTCCACCCGCTAGAATGTGTGGTATTGACAAGCTGCTTCTGTCCCCAGACTTGTCGACCACACATTTATTGACTCTTGTCAGAATCGTAGCTGACTATCAACATCGAGGGGTATATTGTAGCATCCCTTTGTTAAGTGTTTTGCACCATAAAGCATCATACGAGCTTGCTCGCGAGTTGTGAGTTGTGGTGTAAGTTCCGTAAATCGTGTGTCATTGAGGCCAATCGGCCATGCACTGACAAAATTGGAAATAGGTGCCTGCATAGCGTCCTTACTCTGAATGTGATGATACTTTCCATTATCGTCTTTCCAAAACAGCCCAAAGCCAGCCCATCTATAACGCCATTAGGTTTTATCTTATCGATGCGAAAGAGGCCAGTGGGTTGCCATCCGGCGATGTCGTATTCGAAGGTTGTGATTCCATCGCCAAAGGGGCGTACTTTCTTAATCACGATCCAGGCTGTATTCCCATCAGCATCAGCGAGTTCGATGCCCAGCTTACCTTTTCCTAGTCCGTCATACCATGCCGTGACCTGAAGAGTGCCATTCTCCATGCCACTGGAGCGATTGGAAGTGAAGTCATCTGAGATTGGAGCGAGTATGGTTGCGTGATTCTGCATCTATTGGGAAGCTTGGAGTTCATGTCGATATGGAATTTGTAGCATCCGTTCTTCAATAACTTTGCGCCATACAGCATCATGCGTGCCTGCTCTCTTCCAAAACTATCACTGAGTTGTGGCGTACGTGAAGCAAAGACTATATCGTTCATGCCAAGCGGCCAAGCGGATGCATAGGTTGCTATATATTCCGCCTGGGCATTGTTAGATTGCAGGTGGTGGTAGTTAGCATCGTCATCGCGCCAGAAAATTCCAAAGGCTAAACCATCGATGACACCATTTTCCACTACATTGCCGACATGAAACAGACCAGTAGGTTCATGTCCTGTTAGGTCAAACTCCCAGGTGGGGATCTGGATCCCGAAAGGTGGAACCTGAACATCGATCCACTCGATATCTCCTGTTGCCATATCTTTGACCTGCACACCGAGGTCTGCCTGCCCATTTCCGTCGTAAAAGGCGGTTAACTGGAGGGTTCCTTCGGGAAGAGCGCTGTGACGATTCGATGTCAGATCGTCAGTGATTGGTTGAATAATGGGATCATACGGCACACAGCAATATTCTTCCGACGCCGTGACCTGACCAGAAGTCAGAATCATGATTTTTGCTATCAACAGAATTGTAAACAACTTTTTCATCACAATACCTCCTTGTTTCATGAACCCCCAATGGGCCAAGAATCTAGTAACGTACGCACAGCACCAAATGGCTAACTATTTCCACCAGAAGAGGGAGGTATAAGTTATTATAGAGTCAGTAAGATGCCACAGCGAGAGTCAAAAGGCCTTCTCCCTTTTGTCATGACAAGACTCAACTCTTCCCTCTCCATTATCTTGCCTATAACTGAATAGTAGTTTAATTCATTCTTGCTAAAAGTGATTTCGATCAAGTCTGTGATTGTTTTAGTACAAGAGAGGATAATGACTAAAATCTATGCCCTCTATCCCTTACGAAGTCTGGTGTCGTGACGCACATGTTATCGCTAATTTTCCTGGGCGAAATTGTCTTCTAAGAAAACCGCCGCACAAACATATCGTTGGCCACCGTTCTGTATTCTCAACCCCGAATTGGGTATAAAGCATCACGATACCCTGCTGTGTGAAGCAACCCGTTTGATCCCTCGAAAGATTAGCGTAAATCCAATACAGAATCCCCAAGAAGAACGCTTCCAGCAATTGATACAAGCGTACCATTATTGTGGGTATTGCTGGATTGGCTGAAAACTATGGAATGAAAAGCTTGAATGAGCGTGGGTCGCGATGCTGAGTTTCTCTGTTACCGCTTGGAAATGCATGGCCCGTGACCGTTGGATTGGCTGGGATTTACGTCATCAGAATGATCGCTTACACTTGATCGCCAATAACAGCCGCTTTATTTAATCCTGCCCTTGGATCGTCCAAATCTGGCCTCTCACGTGTTGTCCCAGTGTTAACGCCGCTTGGTGCAAGATTGGCAAGCGCGACTAGGTCACCCGCTATTGTGGTTGAAATCTTTGTAAGCAGGTTCCGCTTTAGGGTGGTAGCGGCTATAGGAAACTGTCAAGCAGGAAACCATCTATTGATCGAAAGTACTGACTAGCTACCCTGAGCCTTAATGACCGCTTTATCGGCTCAGCGGACCATCGCTAGCTTCGGCCATACTGACCGGTTTGGGTCGGGTACGGCCGGATAGGAAATCAGAAAGCTGCCGTTCGCGGAGATTTCCTGGCCTATGTCCGGTAACCAACCCATAGCGGACGTAGCCAGCTCGAATCTCCAGCGGCAGCTTTGGTTTAGGTTTGTTGGACAGCAGCGACCACGATCTCTCTGCCGGAATTGTCCACCTCCAGCGGCTGCTGTCTAACAAAGCGCCAAGAACGAAACCGCGACGACTGTCATGAGGGTAACGCTGATCCGCCGGGCTATGGGGATTTGATCAGCGCCGGGGTGTGGCGACGGGCGAGAAACTGGGATATAGAGGAACGGTCTTACGTGCTCATCGCGAATGAGGCGAGATCCACCTGCCGCTGTTCCGGATAATGGGCATAAAACGGCATTGTATCCGGCATCAGCGCGAGCGAAGGCGTTGCGGTCGCCGAGCCGCAATGCGAGGGATGGTGTGGCACGTTGTGGTAGCCGTCGCTATTCATTCAATACGGTCCCTCCCGGGTGGTGCGCGGGACCATGGCATCCCGGCAAAGACTTCCACAACGACCATGGGGGCACCGCAGTCCGGGCAGAGGTAGGTGTCTTCCGGGACTACTGTCGAACTGGCGCTGTCATGCTCTGTGCCAGCCACATCGCCACCTTCAGGCGATGGCACCGCATCGAGCAAGGCGCGGGCCCTGCTGAGATTCGCCTGCCGACAGGTGTTGGCGAACAGCCCGTAGTGGCGGATACGGTGAAAACCGGTCGGTAACACATGTAACAGGAATCGTCGGATGAACTCGTCCGCGGCCAAGGTCATCGTCTTATACCGGGCTTTGCCCTTCGCACGGTAGTCCTTCCACTTGAACGTCACACCCTGATTGTCGAACCTGAGAAGGCGACTGTTACTGATCGCTACCCGGTGGGTATAACGGGACAGGTACGACAGCACGGCCTCGGGACCGGCGAACGGCCGCTTGCTGTAGACAACCCACTCGACTTGGTGCAGCGGCTTGAGCCAGTCGGTAAAGGCGGCGGCATCGGTCAGGTGGTCAAGGTCGCCGTGACACTGCAGTTCACCCTGCTCATAGGCGGCCTTGAGCTGTTCCAGAAACAGGCGTCGAAACAGGCGCGACAGGACTCTTACCGGCAGGAAGAACCCCTTACGGCATGCGACCCAACGCTCACCGTCCAGTGAAATGCCGCCACCGGGCACGATGCCATGCACGTGCGGGTGATGCGACAGATTCGAGCCCCAGGTATGCAACACCAGCGTTACACCCAGCCGGCAGCCCAGACGCTTTGGGTCGGCGCCAATGGTCAGCAATGTCTGCGCGGCCGTACGGAACAGGATGGCATAGACAACAGCCTTGTTCTGATACGCCAGTGCGGCGACCGCTGCCGGCAACGTGAAGACGACATGGTAATAATCGACCGGCAACAGCTCGGCCTGACGGGCCTCCATCCAGCGCCTGGCGGCACTGGCCTGACACTTGGGGCAGTGGCGGTTGCGACAGGAGTTATAGGCGATCTGGTCATGCCCACAGGCACGACAGTGCAACACATGACCACCGAGTGATGCGCTACGGCAGCGTTCGATGGCCGACATGGCCTTGTATTGGCCGACGCTGATGTGCCCGTGATGCTGTTCGCGCCAGACCTGTCCCCGGGCGCGGAGGATATCCGCGACCTCAAGGCGGGCCATGGCGCGCCTACTGTGTGGTCGGGTTCAGCGTGTCCAGTGGACTGGTCACTTCCTGCAGGACGCTGTTGGCCACCTGCGTGTAGCGCGTTGTCGTCTCGATCTTGCTGTGTCCGAGCAGTGTCTGGATGATCCGGATATCGACCTTGTCTTCCAGCAGGTGCGTGGCATAGGAATGCCGTAGTGAGTGCATGCTGTACTTCGGGTCCAGTTCCGCGGCGGCCGCTGCGGTCTTGAAAACACGGCTCACCTGCCGGGTGGACAAGGGATTCACCGGATCCCTGCTCGGGAAACAGCCAGCCGTTGTCCAACACCAGGCTCCGCTGCTTGCCCTCACGCCACCAGTGGCGCAGCGTGTCCAATAGCACCGGTGAGAGTTGTGCATGCCGGTCCTTCTTGCCCTTGCCTTGTTCAACCCGCAGGACCATACGCTGACTGTCTATGTCACCGACCTTGAGATTCACCACTTCGCTGACCCGGAGGCCCGCCCCATAGGCGATCGAGAAGGCGGCTTTGTACTTGAGGCTGGTTGTTGCCTCCAGCAGGCGACGGACCTCATCCCGGCTGAGCACCTTGGGCAACCGCTGAGGTGCCGGCTGGGTACGTAGCTTCCTGACGACCTCGGGCCGATCGAGTGTCGTCTGAAAGAAGAACTTCAGCGCCGGGAGGCAGGCATTGTAGGAGGTGGGCGATACGCCATTGTCCGTCAGGTGCAGCAGGTACTGGCGCAGCTCTTCCGCCGAGGCCTGGTCCGGCGAGCGCCGCAGATAGGCCGCGAAGTCTCTGACGTATCGAATGTAGTTGCGTTGTGTCGAGGGTGAGAGTCTCGGAGTATGCCTTGAACACAGGCTGACAGCCAGTTCTTGGCGGTGGTCGGCGGCGGATGTTGATCATGCCGGTGGAAAAAGGTCGTAGCATCGGCCGGCAGGCAAAAGCGATGCTTACCGCCGCGTTGATGGCGGTGGCACCGGGTCAGCCGATACCGCCTGCTTGTCCAGATGGCTAAGTATCTTGTCGATTATCGCTGGATCTTCGATAGGCGATGATATTCTCCGCACCGCCACATTTGGGACAGGTTTCAATACCTCACAATCCGTAAAATCCAAGCAAACAGTTTCGCCAGAACTTCCTCCTCGCTCGTTTTCTATTTCATTTTTGATGAGCTACGAGCAGGAGAACGCGGAGTGATGAGATATATGAAAGAGTTGCTTGGAAACCATCGCCAAAATGATATCTAGAGTCACTGACCGCTCCATGCCGATGCCGCTGAAAAAATCAGATTTCATATTGGCAGCTTTGAGCACACAACAGCCACTCGAACCATACACTCTCAGGCCAATGTAAAATAGATCTGCTCGATACTGATTGCAGCCGGTAAAGCATACAGCCACTTCATAGTGACTTTATGGATTACGCGGCGCCATTTTTTGGGAACCTGCGCTCAGATCGATTTCACCGCTTTCTCGAAAGGGCAGGTTGATAAAGCTGCCCGGTGTACTGAGGTTGCCGCTGATCTGATATTGAAAGGGTTTGCCTTCCAGTTCCTGCAGCGACTGGATCTGACGTATCACACCGAAAATGGTGCTGCTCACTTTCACCTCGAGCAGGGCTTCGCCATAGGCGGTTGCGGTTACTTGCTGGTTGCTGACTCCGGAGGCAAAGTCTTTACCATTCAGTTCGAGATCAAAACTCACGCCATCGATAGACAGCGGTTTCTGAGAGCGATTCTGAATGCGTAATTTGATGAGATATCTTTGCTCCATGAGGGTCGACTCCAACGGCGTCATGCTGGTGACCGTGACCTTCACGCGTTGCTCCTGTTGGCCGAGCGTAGCGCAGGCGGAGAGGCCGCTGAGGAACAGCAGCAGCATCAGCAGCTGCAGACACTTGAAACCTCTCAATCCGCAAGATGCCTGAGGGTCCTTCGAATAGCGCTTGCAGTCGTTCGTCATTAATCTCATAACAGGCTCTCTGAGTTATTTAGCGGTTTTCCGAGGCAGTTCCTTGGGTTTGCGTAAGCTGGCAAACAGGAGTGTGAGTAAGCCCAGGAGGATTTCATCCACGAACGGGAGTATGTCCGGAATCAAAAGATCTATCACGAATAGCGTCGCAGACAGCAGGAACAACTGGCGAAATCTCAGCTTTTCGGCAAACTTCAGAATCGTGGATGTGGGGAACAATCTGGGCGTGCTCCAGGGTTTACTGTTAAGCCGTTGACGAGCAGATGGATTCTTACGAATCCATCTGCAGAATTAACCAAGGTTATCCAGAAGCGCGCTACTCTACAATCTCGATGGTGAAATTCGGTGCGTCCTGAAGATGCCGTTTCACCGCACACAGCCCCATGGCGCGGATGATGCCGTCACGATACTTTTCCGGGAAGCCCTCCGGCAGTTCCAGTTGCAGCTTCATTTCAGTGAAGAGCTTCTTTGCTTCATCCCGTTCACAGACCATGCTCAGTCCTATACCCTCGGTAGACAGGTTTCTCGACTGGCAGAAATTCCAGGCAAAGATACCGGCGCAGGTCGCGATTGAGGCAAGGAACAGGTCGAATGGTTCGGGGGCGGATGCCGTGCCCCCATATTTTTCAGACTGATCGGTATGGATGGTGAAATTCCCGATCTTGGCGTCGATGCGTTTGCCGCCGGGAAAGTTGATCTCTACTTTTTCCATGTTTTCAATCCTGGCTGAGCGTGTGGAGTTCATTGATCGGGCCTTCGTTCTTGGCGTCAACCTGGGCATAGAGGTTGTTCAGCGCTGCCTGCAGCGCCTCTTCGATGACCGGATGGTAAAAGGGCATGCGGATCGAATCGCCCGCAGTCATGCCTTGCGTAATCGCCCAGTTCAGCAGATGCGCGAGGTTTTCACCCCGGGTCGTGACCATCTCGGCGCCGAGGATGCGGCCACTGGCTTTTTCGGCGTAGACGCGAATGATGCCCCGGTTCTGACCCATGATCATGGCGCGCCCCACCGGGGCCAGTTTGACCTCGCCGATCACCGTGGTCTCCTGGTTCAGCTCCTTATAGGTTGCGCCCACCATACAGATGTTGGGATCGCAGAAGTTGATGGACAAGGGCACCTTGCGTCTGAAGGCGGTTAGCTGCTCGCTGGCCGCATTATGTCCGGCAATTTTTCCTTCATCCCCGGCTTCATGCAGGATCGGGCGTTCGCCGTTGATGTCCCCGGCCAGAAAGATATGTGAATCGCCGCACTGCATGGTGTTGCGGTTGTAGTCCGGGATGCCTCGGTCATTCAGTGGGATGCCCGCATGCTCAAGCGCGAGTCCCTCCACATTGGGCGTGCGTCCGATCGAGCAGAGTACTTTGTCTACGATTACGGAAGACTCTCCGGCGCTTACCTTCAGCTGATTCCCCTCTTCAGTGATCTCAACAGGGTTGCCCAGATAGATGTCGAAATCCTTGCGCATGATTTCCAAGGCCATTTTACTGACCTCCGGATCGGTTGTGCCGCCAATGGTTTGCGCTGCATCGAAGCCGGTTACCTTGATGTCAAGCCGGCTCAGTGATTGTCCCAGTTCGAGTCCGATTACCCCCAGCCCGATGACCGCCACCGACTCAGGCAGGTCCTCCAACTCGAAAAAGCTGTCGGTCGTCAGCACCCTTTCCCCAAACTTCTTCCAGGCCTCAGGCACTACCGGTCGGGAGCCGGTGGCAATGATGATCTTGTCGGCGATAATGCGGTCGCCATTGTCCAGCTCCAGGGTATGGGGATCGACGAACCTGGCGTAGGCCTCGATGAACTTTTCACCCATGTTGTCGGTGCTGTTGGACAGCACCCGGTCGACGAAATTGTCCCGCAGGTCCTGTACGTGCTCCATCGCTTCAGGATGATCGATGCTCATCTCCTGATGTCCGTCTACACCATAGCGTCCCAGGTGAGTGCGGCGATGATAGTCCTCTGCGACCTGGATCAGGGCCTTTGACGGCATGCAGCCCACCCTGGCGCAGGTAGTGCCTGGTTCGCCTCCGTTGATAAGTACAAAGCTCTTGCCGGAGCGTCCGACTCGTCCGGTTGCATTAAGTCCGGCTGTGCCGGAACCGAGGATGGCAACGTCGACTGTTTTCTCTGTCACGGGGAAACTCCTGGAGGAAATGGGTGATAAGCGCAAAGCTCTACAGTGATTCTACTATTCAATCCGCCCATTTTAGCCTGTCCGATCTTGCGGTTTCTACTGATATAGTGATGAAGCTGGCCTAAGAGTAAAGAGTGAGGTAAGGTCTCGGCCACAATAATCTGAGGAGTGATAATGATGAAAATACTATTACCTTTTTTACTGCTGCCTTCGCTTGTTTTGGCGCAGGAAGCTCCGGAAGGTCAGACGCCGGAGCCGCCAAACTTCGATCAGTTCAAGCAGACCATGTTGCCGGTCATCGAAAAAAGTCTGCCGACAATGAAGGAGACACGGGAGTGTGTCAGTCAGGCGGATTCCAAGGAAGCGGTCGAAAAATGCATGAATGCGATGGCTGAGAAGGCGCAGGAGATTCAAAAAGAGTTCGGCGGTGAGGGAAAGGCCGTGACCAGCAAGGTGCCGGAGGATTTCAAGTGGGATCCTGAGACCAAAAAAGCGATGCTGGCTGAGATGGATCGTTCTCTCAAACAGAATACCGCAGTGAAGGAATGCCTGAGCAAGAGCAACACCCGTGAGGAAATGGGGGGCTGTATGCGTGCCAAACTGCCGCCGCCCAGAAAGATGCCGCGGGATACGCCTCCACCCAAAATCAGTCCTGAATGACCCGGCATGGGTGCTTAGGTCCATGACGTTGCACCAAAGGAGCACCCAAAATGCGCTCATGCGGCTGGCCTACAGAAATGTAGGCCAGGCGCGGGAACAGATTCGTACGCTTTACCCTGCTTTACAAGTTCTGCCATTACCGGTGTGTTGAGTATTTCCCGGGCGCAGTGAGCGGTCCCCGAACACAAAAAAATTACTGGTTTCGGATAACAGTATTCCTCAAGCGGGTTGGGCGGAATCTAAAACCCTGGATCATCTCAGGCGCGTCATCGACCCTGGTTGAATCAGCCGGGGAGGCAGGCGTCGCAGGGGGACTTTGCCGCTGGAAAACAGGAATGTGAACTGGTGGCGGAAGGATGGCCGGGCCAGGGGGAGGTCTGACGAAGCGGTGGGAGTTTCCCCGATACAGGTTGTCATTGCCAAAGGAGAGACAGAAAAAAGCCCCTGCCTGTGTGGAACAGGCAAGCAGCATGATTGAGATCAACCTTCTCAGCAAAGCAGCACTCTCTGTGGTCGGCTTCAGTTCCACGGCAATGATTACTGCATCGTGAAGGCAGAACACTGGTTGAAGTTGGTTTAGCGGCAAAACACCGCACCGGCAAATAGTTTACTTCCCGCAGAAGTATGGCATGTCAGCCCGGTTCCGTCATGAATCTCTATCTTGGCGCGGATTCATCAGATCGACGCTTCCTGAAGGTGAATATTCACGCCCGAAAGTGTGGCATATGACGCATTGGTGTGTGAAATGCCCTGTTTCCTCGTTTCAGATGCCTGCCTGAAAAATAAAAATATTTCATATAAACAATAGATTATGTTTCTGGCATTGCATTTGCACTATTTAATTCGATTGGGCAATCAGCGTATCCAAAGAGTGGTGGATTCATGGGAACCAAGGGAGATCCCGGTTCCTGATTTTTTGCGCATACAAAATCACTGTGTTTTGAACATAACTAAGAAATTTTTTGAGGTAGGAAGTAATGAAGTTAACAACCTTGACCATCGCCATAAGCACTATTCTGGCGCTACAACCCGTTTGGGCTGAAGAAGAGACAGAACTCTCCACGATCACAGTTGAGGGCACCAAGCTCAGCGATGTGAGTGGCGAGGAGGTGAAATCCGCCGATCTCGCGGAGGCGCTGACAAAAAAGGTCCCGAGCATCTCCATCGTGCGCCGCAGCGGTATCGCCAACGATATCATCCTGCGCGGCCAGAAAAAGGACAACATCAATATCCTGATCGATGACGCCAAGGTGCATGGCGCCTGCCCGAACCGTATGGACCCTCCCACCTCCCATGTGTTGACCAACAATATCGAAGGTATAGAGATCACGGAAGGCCCCTATGACGTGGAGAACTTCGGCACCCTGAGCGGCGCGGTAAAGATCACCACCAAAGAGCCGGAAAAGGGCTTTGGTGGCGAAGTCAGTCTGAACGTGGGCAGTTGGGGCTACAGAAAAGGCGCCCTCAGTATGAGCGGTGGGACAGATAAGTTCAGGGCCCTGGTCAGCGTCTCGGGGGAGACCAGCGAGCAGTATGAAGATGGTGATGGGAATAATTTCGCGGAGCAGATAGACAACTATGTAGGCGATAATCCTGCTTTACAAGGTGTTAAGTACAAAGATGAATACAGGGATATGGATGCCTACGACAAACGGACCTTCATGGGCAAGGTCTCTGTGGATATTACCGAGGATCAGGAGCTTGCGCTGAGCTATACAGCCAACAGAAGTGATGACGTGCTCTATCCGAATACGCCAATGGACGCGCTGTATGATGATTCGGATATCATGACTCTCAACTACTCGATCAAGAACCTGAGTGAGTATTCGAAGCAGGTCGACCTTCAATATTATCTCTCCAAAGTCGAGCATCCAATGTCTACCTTCTATCGGGTCTCGTCGGGTGCCGATTCTGTTAACGAAAGAATCAGCATGCTGACCACCCGCACAGAAGGAGTGAAAATGAAGAATGTTGTTGGCCTGAGTGAGTCCTCAGACCTCACACTTGGCGTTGACTTCAGCAAGAGAAACTGGGATGGCGCTTATGAGGTCAAGGGTCCGCCAATGATGACGGCGTTGACGGGGAATAAGAGCATCGACGATGTCGATACCAAGAACAGTGCGCTCTTTGCCGAGCTTGAACAGGACTATGACAATTTCAACCTGCGGGTTGGCGCACGCTACGATGATACAACCATCGAACCCGCTGGTACGCTCGATCAGCCATCGAATGATTATAAGTCACTCGGCGGCTTTGTGTTTGGTACATATCAGCTTAACAACAGTACCAAGCTGTTTGGTGGCGTAGGCCGGGCATCCAGGGTGCCTGATGCCAGAGAGCTCTACTTCAACAATATGATGGGTGTCGAGTTGGGTACGCCGACACTGGATCAAACAACCAATACGGAGATCGATTTTGGTGTTGAGAATAAGTTTCAGAGCCTGACGCTTAAAACAAAATTGTTTCACAGCTGGTTGACCGACTACATCTATTTCAACTCCAGCAATCCCACGAATAAGTTCGAGAATATCGACGCCACGATCTATGGTCTGGAATTCAGTGGGTCCTACTTTGCAACCGATGATCTCTATCTAGACTTCGGCCTGGCCTACCAGAGAGGCAAGAAGGATGAACCGCTCGCTAACCAGACCGACACGGATCTTGCGGAGATTCCGCCAATGAAGGTCAACCTGGCGCTCAACTACGATTACATGCCTAACAGTTCAGCCCGTGTGGAACTGGTCGCCGCCGATGATTGGGACGACTTCGATGCAGACAATGGAGAGCAGCAACTGGACAGCTACACGGTGGTCAATCTGAAAGTCAATCATGAATTGACCAAGAGCTTCGGAATCACAGCCGGCGTCGACAATGTCTTCGACAAGACCTACGCAGTCAGCAATACCTACAATGATCTGACATTGTTGACTGATGGTACGACAGATGAAGTGATGTTGATGAATGAACCCGGTCGCTACTACTACCTGAACGGCACCTACAGGTTCTGATGGCCGTGCCGCTGGCAATTAACTGCCAGCCAATAAAAACGGGCTCCATAAGATTATGGAGCCCGTTACGCAATCGCTGCACACCCGAAGTTACCGGGAGTAAAGATAAAGGTATCCGGGGCTATGTATTGCTTAATGTCTTATTTGCGGTTTTTCAGCATCTCATCCACGATTTGCTCGCACTCAAACCAATCCTGCTGATCATTGCCGGGTGCGAAGTTGCGCTCTTCGGCTCGGAAATAAGCCATGTTCTCGATCATCTTATACCGCTCACGAGGACTGACGACTGGTTTTTCGGCTTTCTTTTTTGCCGCTGCTTTCTTCTTCACCGCAGGGGCAGCCTTTTTCGCAACCGGAGCCTTTTTTACCGCAGGCGCTGGTTTTGCAGCGGCTGGTTTACTGACGGCAGCCTGCGTCGCCACTTTTTGAGTGCTGGACAGTCTTTTTCGCCGCCACCTTTTTTTTGGTGACTTTGGTCCCTGCCGTTGCGGTTTTTTTGATCACGTTAAGCTCCTCTGGATAGTACTAAAAGTTAGGTTGCGGTTAGTTTAACTCAATTTTAAGAACAAGCCATTGTTTCGATATGGAAACTTGCAATTTTAAGGGTCAGGTCTCAAGTCCCGGCAATCTATCGCTATTGTTGTATTTCATCAGGTAATCACCGTGGGCTTATTGCGGCCCGTGCGGGATTCGATTTCCGCGAATTCAGTGGCGATCTTTACCAACGGTTCCATGACATCCGATGTCTTCTGGTTTTGTTTGTCGGTATCGGGTTCGTATGCCTCCAGATAGACCCGCAGTGTTGCGCCTTCCGTACCCGTGCCGGACAGGCGGTAGACTATGCGTGATCCATCAGTGAAGCCGATGCGTATACCCTGATTGTCCGAACGGCTGCCATCCACCGGGTCTGTATAAGAAAAATTGTCTGCATATTCGACTTGGTAGCCACTCAGTTCGGTGCCGGGTAGGGCGGAAAGCCTAGCCTGCAGGTTCGCCATCAAGCCATCCGCAGACTGATTGTCGATCCCTTCATAGTCATAACGCGTATAGTAATTGCGGCCGAACTTCGCCCAATGCTGGGTGACGATTTTTTCCACGGACTCTTGCCTTACAGCCAATAGATTGAGCCAGAAAAGCACGGCCCAGAGACCGTCTTTTTCTCTCACGTGGTCCGATCCTGAGCCAAAGCTCTCCTCGCCACACAGGGTGATGCGTTTGGCGTCCAGCAGGTTGCCGAAGAACTTCCAGCCGGTGGGTGTTTCATAACATTCCAGGCCCAGGGAATCGGCGACCCGGTCTGCGGCCTGGCTGGTGGGCATGGAGCGCGCCACGCCACTGATGCCCTGCGCATATCCCTTGATGTGATGGGCATTGGCAGCCATGACGGCAAGGCTGTCACTGGGGGTGACGAAGAAATTTCGTCCCAGAATCATGTTGCGGTCGCCATCGCCATCGGATGCGGCGGCAAAATCGACACTGTCAAAGCCATGGGTCAGTTCAACGATTTCATGGGCATGCACCAGATTGGGATCAGGATGGCCTCCGCCGAAGTCCTCTTTCGGTTCACCATTGATCACCGTGCCAGGTTCCGCACCCAGCATATCTTCCAGGATGCGTTTGGCGTAGGGCCCGGTGATCGCGTGCATGGCGTCAAAACGCATCTGAAATCCGCCGGAGTTGAACAGCTGATGGATGCGCTTGAAATCGAAAAGCTTCTCCATCAGTTCGGCGTAGTCGGCGACCGGATCAATGATTTCCACCTGGGTGTCAGCGATCGACACACTGCCGAGAGTATCCAGATCGATATCCTCGGTGTGGACCGTTTTGTATTCATCGATTGTCGTGGTGCGGGTAAAAATGGCCTCAGTAACACCTTCGGGGGCCGGTCCGCCGTTAGGGGTGTTGAACTTGATGCCGAAGTCTTCGTCCGGACCACCCGGATTGTGGCTGGCTGAAAGTATGATCCCGCCGTTAGTATCATATTTCCTTATCACGCAGGAAGCGGCTGGCGTGGAAAGCAGCCCTCCTTGTCCTACCATTATCTTGGCGACGCCATTGGCGACTGCCATACGGATGATGATCTGAATGGCCTGGCGGTTATAAAACCGGCCATCACCACCGATGACCAGCGTGCCTCCCCGGAGGTCGGTCTGGGTGTCGAAGATCGATTGCACAAAGTTTTCCAGATAGTGGGGAGTCTGAAAAACTTTGACCTTTTTGCGTAATCCGGAAGTGCCCGGTCTCTGGCCAGAAAAGGGTTTAGTGGTAATGGTGGAGAGTTCCATTGCGATCTTCCATCCTGCGTTGTTGAAGACAGCGCATATTCAACCATAGCTTGACCTGGAATTAGAACCCCCCTGATGGGAAAAGATGCAGTGAAAATTGATTATTCATCAAGCAGTTTGCCCTCTGGCGAGACGACTGGCAGACCGAATATTCGCCAAAGCTGCATGCCGCCACGATAGTAGAGGATTTTATTGGCGGGATAACCAATGCTGAGCAGGCCGCGTATCGCTGTGGGGGACTGCCCGCACCAGGGGCCGTTGCACCACAGAACAATGGTCTTCGCGTGGCTGAAATCCCAGCCCGGTTCCTGCTGGATCACCCCGAGCTTAGCGAGCGAGTCTTCGAGGGTGAGATCATCAGCACCCTGGCTTGGATTCAGTTGGGTAAAGGGTATGTTGATGGAGCCGGGGATTGTGCCGCGTTCGTGCCAGTCAGGCGTGCGGGCATCGATCAACAGGCCTGAACCATCCGTTAGGCGGGTCCTCATAAATTCAATCAGTTCCACCTCGCCAATGGTTGCAACACCAGGTGACGCTGTCATGGGTTGCGCACAGAAAGGCGGGCAGGGGCGCGAGGTTCTGGCAAAATCGAATGCCAGTGCGGCGTCGGTATCCTGGTTGCGGCGGATGGTGATCTGCTGGTTAGCGTGGGGTACCTGAAATTCACCGATCTCGTTGGTGATCTTTACCTCCAGGGCATCTCCTGAACTGGAAATGATTAACAGGGAGACAAACACCAGCAGGCGGGATGGGCTGCGGGATAGATTCTTAATGAATGTTGTAAATTGAGTATAATGCATTGTTTTATATAGACTAAATCCTTCGTGATTGAGATTGGGTGCAGCTTGTTGCATGCAGTGTATGGCCTGTCTGTCAGGACAGGTCAGCAGCTGCAGCAGATACTTTCCCTTCTCAGTGGGTTTGTCGGCCAATTCTGATGCTAAGGTTTGGTAAATTCAAGCGTGAGGGTCAGCCATGCAAGCAGGTGTTTTTGGATTGCATCCGGGCTTGACCCGAATCCCCGATGATTGGCGCCGGCAGCAGAGTTATTGGACAATGATGTCAGCGATGTGGAAAAGATTATAGAATCCAGTTATATCTTCACTGCTTAGATCCGGAAAAATCTATCCGGATGTAATCAATTAGAACAACCAGGAACAGACTAGATGCCCATTAAAAAAATCGTATCGACGAGTCAATTCATCGTTCTACCAGCACTCCTGGTATGCAGTGTCTTTACCTTCAATGTCCAGTCTGCGGACTGGGTGATCACTCCCGGCGTCTTGCTCGAGCAGGTCTATACGGACAACGCGAACCTCGATAACGATGAAGTAAGTGAGTCCATCACCCGGGTTAAACCAAGAATCTCAGCCTACCGCAAGGGAGCGAGGGCCAGTGTCGATCTCAGCTACGCGCCACAGTACCGACACTACTGGGAAGAGACGCAGGACAATGAGGTGGTGCATTTTCTACGGGCTGATGGCGATATCGAACTGGTCAAAAATCATTTTTTTATTGATGGTTGGGCAACCGCAGACCAGCATACCATCAACAGCAGCAGCCGAACGGGAATTGACAGTATCAGCGGATCGGATGATCTGACGCAGGTCTACACTGCAGGCATCAGTCCTTATCTGGCCAGTCAGCTGGGAGACTATGCCACTGTTGAGGCCAGGTATGGACTCAACCGTATCGAATATGCAGATGATAACCTGGACAGCAGCACCGGCCAGCGGGTTGATCTGGTGCTGGGCAGCGGCCGTTCAGTCAGGGTTATACCATGGGAGCTGCAGCTGACCCAGAGCAGGATCGATTATGACGACCTGGAAGAGGATGACAAGGTGTCGCGTGCGCGTGGCGAACTGGCGTATCAGTTCAGTCGACAGTGGGCGCTGGCTGCCGCTCTGGGCTATGAGGAGTATGAGCTTTCGGTAAACGAAGATATTGACGGCGGGATCTGGAGTGTCGGATTTATCTTTACCCCGAGTTCCAGGACCCGACTCGCCGCCGGTTTTGGGGAGCGTTCCTTTGGTGACGACTATTATCTGGATTTCTCGCATCGTTCACAGCGTATCGTCTGGTCGGCAAGCTATCTGCAAGACTTTGTCAGCGCCCGCGATGAGGTGATGCGGCCAAGTCTGTTTGAACGGCGGGACGCCTTTGGCAATCTGATCAGAGACCCGGTTCTGAGCAACCCGGTGGCTGCTACGCGAAGCGGTCCAACCCTGGATGAAGGCCACTATCTGTTGGAATCCTTCAATGCCCGCGTGGTGATGTCGACGGGTCGAACCAGTCTCTCGCTCGCTGCGGGATACACTGAGCGTGATTATGAGGAGTCCCTGGTTCCACGGGACTCAACGGATCTCAAGCTGTCAGGGCGGTTGACCCGCAGGCTTCGCTCTCACCTGAACGGCTTCCTGGGCGTTGCCTGGATCGATCATGAAGAGGATCTCGCTGATTACCAGCAGTGGAGCGCCTCCGTCGGCGGCAGCTACCAGTTGGCGCCGAAAACCTCACTCTCTCTCAGCCTCTCGCATCTCCAGCGTGACGCCTCTGTCGATGCGGCGAGTTACACCGAGAACCGCGTGAGTTTAGGGCTGGATAAAAGGTGGTGAGAGCCCAGACCTCTGATCCCTCAGCCTGAGATAATCTCGTCCGGTTGAACTCAGCCCTTGAAATAGGCAGGCATCGCCCCAATCTCAGACGCGGATTTGTAAAAATCCGCGCATTTTTAACTATCGATACCGGTGGAGGCCGATTTCACAGATGACCGTTGAACCCCAAAAGGAGACCCTGGAGTTCCAGGCTGAAGTCAGCCAGGTGCTGAACCTGGTAATACGCTCCCTCTACAGCAATAAGGAGATTTTCCTGCGTGAGCTGATCTCAAATGCTTCGGATGCGGCGGAAAAGCTGCGTTTCGAAGCGCTGACCGATGAGGCGCTGTTTGAGGAAGATCCCGATCTGAAGATCCGGGTTACCTACGACAAAGAAGCGGGAACCCTGACCATCTCCGATAACGGCATCGGCATGAGCCGTCAGGAAGTGGGTGAAACCATCGGCACCATCGCCAGTTCCGGCACCCGCCGCTTTTTCGAATCCATGTCGGGGGATCAGGCCAAGGACAGCGAATTGATCGGCCAGTTCGGGGTCGGTTTCTATTCTGCCTTCATCGTCGCCGACAAGGTGACCCTGCTGACCCGGCGCGCCGGTCTGGGTGAGGAGCATGGGGTGCGCTGGGAATCGGATGGTCAGGGGGCCTACTCCATTGAGAATGTGGACAAGCCGGGCCGCGGCACTGACGTCACCCTGCATCTGCGTGAAGACGAGAAGGAATTTCTCGAAGGCTATCGCCTGCGCAGCATCATCTCCAAGTTCTCCGACCATATCACCATGCCGGTGGAGATGGAGAAAGAGTTCTATGGCGAGGATGAGGAGAAGCCGGTGGAGCCGGAATTCGAGCGGGTCAACAAGGGCACGGCCCTGTGGATGCGCGCCAAGTCGGACATCAGCGACGAGGAGTACAACGAATTCTACAAACACGTCTCCCACGATTTCGAAGACCCCATGGCCTATGTGCATAACCGGGTCGAGGGGACCAACGAGTACACCGCGCTGCTGTTCATCCCGGGGCGGGCTCCGTTCGATTTGTGGGACCGGGATCAGAAACATGGGGTGAAGCTGTTTGTGCGCCGGGTCTTCATCATGGACGAGGCGGAGAAGTTGATGCCGCGCTATCTGCGCTTCGTCAAGGGCGTGGTCGATTCAGACGATCTGCCGCTGAATGTCTCCCGTGAGATCCTGCAGCACAACCGCAAGATCGATACCATTCGCCAGGCTAATGTGAAGCGTATCCTCGGTGAGTTGGAGAAACTGGCGAAAAACGATGCGGAAAAGTACCAGACCTTTTGGGATCAGTTTGGCAAGGTGATCAAAGAGGGGCCTGCGGAAGACTACGCCAACAAGGACAAGATCGCAGCGCTGCTGCGTTTTGCCTCCACCCACAATACGGACGACAAGCAGAATGTCTCCTTGGCTGATTATGTGTCGCGCATGCAGGAGAAGCAGGAGAAGATCTATTACATCACTGCGGAAACCCCTGCCGCGGCGCGTTACAGCCCCCATCTGGAGGTACTGAAGAAGAAAGGTGTCGAGGTACTGTTGCTCACCGACCGGGTTGACGAGTGGCTGGTCTCCAGCCTGACGGAGTTTGAGGGCAAGTCGCTGCAGTCCGTGGCCAAGGGTGCCCTGGACCTGGGTGAACTGGAAGACAAGGAAGAAAAGGAGACCCAGGAGAAACAGGCGGAAGAACACAAGGATCTGCTGGAAAAGGTCAAAGGCGTGCTGGGCGAGGGGGTCAAAGAGGTGCGTGTGAGTCACCGCCTGACCGATTCACCGGCCTGTCTGGTGGTGGAGGATTATGACATGAGCGCCAATCTGGCCCGGGTCTTGAAGTCGGTGGGACAGGACGCGCCGCAATCCAAGCCGATCATGGAGATCAATTTGACTCACCCACTGGTGGAGCGGCTTGAGTCGGAGAGTGATGAGGTGCGTTTTGGTGATCTGACCAAGGTGCTCTTCGATCAGGCGCATCTGGCTGAGGGCGGTCAACTGGAGGATCCGGCGGCCTTCGTGCGGCGTCTCAACACCCTGATGCTCAACCTTTCGGCCTGATATTCAGAGCGGTCCGGTGTCCGGCCCTCCGCCGGCGCCAGACCGCGTTCCTTCCATAAGACCCATATATCCCTCGATTCATAGTCTCGAATAGCTGATCGCCCCAGGCTGTGGCATACTCCGCCGCACCAAACACATTCCAAATGGAGATCCATCATGCGCGTGATTCTGTTGGGCGGCCCTGGCGCCGGTAAAGGTACACAGGCGAACTACATCAAAGACAAGTACGCTATTCCTCAGATATCTACCGGAGACATGCTGCGTGCTCACGTCAAGTCTGGTTCCGAACTGGGTGTGGCGGCGAAGAAGATCATGGACGAGGGTGGCCTGGTCTCCGACGATATCATCATGGGCATGGTGAAAGAGCGTATTACCCAGGACGATTGTAAGAACGGTTACCTGTTCGACGGTTTTCCCCGCACCATTCCTCAGGCTGAAGCACTCAAGGAAGCCGGCGTGCCGATTGATGCAGTGGTGGAAATCGATGTGCCTGATGAAGAGATCATCAAACGCATGTCGGGTCGCCGGGTGCATCTGGCCTCCGGGCGGACCTATCACGTCGTCTTCAATCCACCCAAGGTGGCGGGTAAGGATGATGAGACCGGGGAGGATCTGATTCAGCGTGACGATGATCAGGAGGATACCGTGAAGGCGCGCCTCAAAGTCTACCATGATCAGACAGAACCGTTGATCGCTTTCTATACCAAAGAGTCTGAAGCGGGCGCCTGCAAGTATGTCAAAATCCATGGTGTAGGCAGTGTCGACAGCATCCGGGATCAGATTTTCAACGGCCTGGGTTAAAGCTACTCTATCTGACACAGAAAGGTCGGAAGCCACCGGTCTTTCCGTGTCTATTAGTAGAAGCATTTATTAGAACATTCTGATAAAATGCGGAGAATTTTTTAATCACTCCGAGGGGCTTAAAGTGGCTGTCGTAGAACTGACTAAAGACAATTTCGAAGAGACCATCACGAGCAATGCCTTCGTAATCATCGATTTCTGGGCGCCATGGTGCGGTCCCTGCCGCTCTTTTGCTCCCACCTATGAGAAGGTCTCAGAGGCCCACCCTGATGTGATTTTTGCCAAGGTCAACACGGAAGAGGAGCAGGAACTGGCGATGCATTTTCAGGTGCGCTCCATCCCGACTTTGATGATTTTCAGGGACAGTATCATTATCTTCTCCCAGCCCGGCGCCCTGCCGGAGTCAGCCTTTCGTGACCTGGTCGGTAAGGCCGGGGAATTGAATATGGACGAGGTTCGCGCTCAGATCGAAGCAGAACAGAAGAGTGGTAGTCAGGACGCCTGATCCCGATCGAATATCTCTCGAAAACCCTGGCAGGTTGATTCCGGCCGGGGTTTTTTTATGGGATTTATTCCTGTGATTCTGGTTATCATTTCAGCTTGCCGGCCTGTCAGTGTAAGCTGTTCATTTCTGTAAACACCCAAGCCCTTATGCAGTGCCACAAACACTTGGTTAACAATAAAAGATGAGAGCGCCTTATTATCCCTGGAGCCTGAAGAGCCTGCTGACAGGCAGACCCACAGTGGGGACGCTGCTGGATCTGAGTGAAGACAACTACCGATTGCTGATGCGTCTGGCGCCGGACCTGGTGAGATTGAAGGGTAGACTGGTTTCCTCTCTGGTTCGGGGCATGGACCTTCATCTGGAGGTGCAGGAGCAGACGCCCTATACGACGCTGATCCACCTGACCTACTATTTTCCCCATCCAGAGGGACATGCCCCGGACCCGGATGCGCGGCTCAGGGTTTATCATGATTCGCGTCAGGTTGATGTGCTGGATCTGAGTCAATCGGCGTTGCCGCTGAAGCGCTGGGGAGCCAATCCCACCCTTGAGCAACGCTGGAGGATCAATCTTTTTCTTTCCAAGTGGCTGGCATATTGTGCCTTGCAGGGTCACTGTTTTTCTACGGCTCAGACCAGTTGCTTAAAATCCTTGCCAGTTAAAGTGGCTGAAAAGATATCAACCGTTTGATAAGTTTTATTTTATCGAGGACTAAGCCTATTTCTCAATTTCAATAGGAACGAGTAGAATTACACGACTATGCTTAAAGAACCCACGCATTTTTGTCACAGAGGTTCTGGTAACTAGGGTGGTGGTTTGTTCGAAGAGATGCGGATAGCAGATTTGTACGCTGAATCAGGAAATCCAGTTAGATTGCCGCTTTCCACTTCCCGACCCGATAATGCTTTGTTACGCGGTGAAAGAGTATTTGGTTCAAGGCCAATGGCAAGCGAGAAGAGTGTCAGGCATCATCGTAAACGCTTTCCAGAGTGGGTTTTATGATTAGAGTACTCCTGGTTGATGATCATGAATTGGTGAGAACCGGCGTCAAAAGCATACTTGAGCGCGCGCCTGATATTGAAGTCGTGGCGGAGGCATCTACCGGGGAAGAGGCCATTGCGATGGCCAAACAGAGCCTGCCGAACGTGGTGTTGATGGATGTCAGCATGCCTGGCATCGGGGGCATAGAAGCGACCCGCAGGATTCTGCATAACAATCCGGGTGTGAGTGTCATTGCCCTGACCGCATTGGATGATGATCCATTTCCCTCGCGTCTGAATGATGTAGGCGCCAAGGGATTTTTGACCAAAGGCTGCCCCGCGGAAGAGATGATTCATGCGGTGCGTACGATATTCCGGGGACAGCGTTTCGTGTCACCGGAAGTCGCACAGAAACACACCCTGACTGAATGGAAAGGCAAGAACGTAAACCCATTTCAGGGGCTGTCATCCCGGGAAACTCAGGTGCTGCTGCAGATTCTCGAGGGCCGGCGCAATCTGGAGATCTCCGACACCCTCAATCTGAGTCCGAAAACCGTGAGCACCTATCGACAACGTATCCTGGAAAAACTCGGGATCCGCAACGATGTGGATCTGACCCGGCTTGCCTATCGATACGGTCTGCTCAGCGATAACGAGCAGCCTTGATGCAGTTCGATGGGGATTGCCATCGCTGCACGCGACTGGCTGGTTTCCTGGCTGAGGTCAAAGCCACATACCCGGACTACCATGCGCGGCCTGTGGCGCCTTTTGGCGATCCCCATGCCCGTCTGCTGATTGTTGGTCTGGCCCCTGGACTGCATGGCGCGAATGCCACCGGGCGTCCCTTTACCGGAGATCATGCGGGCCTGCTGCTGTATGAGACACTCTACCGATTCGGCTTCAGCAATCAGCTCAAAGCCAGTTCCATGGATGATGGTTTACAGCTTAAGAATTGCCGCATCACCAATGCGGTGAAGTGTCTGCCGCCGCAGAACAAGCCTCTCGCCGCTGAGATCAACAACTGCAATGATTTTCTGCGAAATGAAATCGATACCATGCCTGTGGACAGTGTCATTCTGGCGCTGGGTTCGATCGCCCACAATGCGGTGATAAAGGCGCTCGGGAGACGTCAGAAGGCAGCACCCTTCGGGCATGGCCGCGAGCATGATCTGAATCAGCAGCGAAAATTACTCGATTCCTACCACTGCAGCCGCTACAACACCCAGACCAGACGCCTGACCAGGGAGATGTTTCAGGCCGTTTTCGCCCGGGCTCAGGTATTGCTGGAGGGGCTGTGATCCGTCCTGATCAGGTTGCGGTCCAGCCGATTTCAGTCTTTTTCAACCTTCGAAGACAATAAACCACAGAGCTGCAGAGTGCCCAGAGAATTCGTAATCGCCACCGAAGCGGTATTTCAGCACCTGTTTTCCTTTGTGAGTTCTGTGCTGCTGCAAATTCCCAACCGGTGTTGTTTGGTTTTCTGCCGCAATGCCTGAGTCTCCATTCGACCATAAAACTTTCCTCGAGAACCTGACCTCCCGGCCCGGCGTCTACCGGATGATCGGCAGTGGGGACAGGGTACTCTATGTCGGTAAGGCCAAGAATCTGAAGCGCCGGGTCGGCAGCTATTTCAGCCGCTCCCTGAACCGCCGTATCCAGCTGATGGTTGCCCAGATCGAGGCGATCGAGGTGGCGGTGACCCATACCGAGGCCGAGGCGCTGATCCTGGAAAACCATCTGATCAAGTCGCTGCAACCGAAATACAATGTGCTGCTGCGGGATGACAAGAGTTATCCCTACATCTATCTCTCTGATGATCAGCAGTATCCGGCCCTCTCATTCCGACGCGGGGCGCGTAAAGGCAAGGGCCGCTACTTCGGGCCTTATCCCAGCGCCGGGGCTACCCGGGATACCCTGCAGCTGTTGCAGAAGCTCTTCCCGGTCCGCCAGTGCGAAGAGAGCTTCTTTCTGAATCGTTCCCGGCCCTGTCTGCAGTATCAGATCAAACGCTGCACGGCCCCTTGTGTGGATCTGGTCAGTCCCGAGGTCTATGGGGAGGACGTGCAGCATGCAGTGCTGTTTCTGCAGGGCAAGGCGAATCAGGTGGTGGATGATCTGGTGCGGCGCATGGAACAGGCCTCCCAGGCATTGGAGTTCGAACAGGCGGCGCGCTATCGGGATCAGATTCAGAACCTGCGCCGCATACAGGAACGGCAGTATGTCAGCGGAGAAGGAGGGGATCTGGATATCATCGCCCTTGCCACCCAGGGCAACAGCGCCTGTGTGCAGGTCTTTTTTATCCGTTCCGGCCGGAATCTTGGTAACAAGGCCTTCTATCCCAGTGTGCCGGCGGGGGCTGCCGACAAAGATGTGTTGTTCGCCTTTCTCTCCCAGTACTATCTGGAAAAGCCGGTGCCGAGCGAGCTGATTCTCAGCCACCCGCTGGCGGACCGGGAGTTGTTGGAGGATGTGTTCACCCAGCAGTCCAAGCACCGGGTGCGCATCAGCAGCCGGGTGCGGGGGGAACGGGCCCGCTGGCTCAGGATGGCGCAGGGCAACGCGGAGCTTGCGCTGCAGGCAAAGCTTGCGTCACGCATGGATACAGGAGGGACGGCTGCTGTCGCTGCAGCAGGCTCTGGGTCTGCAGGATCTGCCCGAGCGGATGGAGTGTTTTGATATCAGTCATACCCAGGGTGAGCTGACTGTTGCCTCCTGTGTGGTGTTCAACGAACAGGGGCCGTTGAAATCGGATTATCGCCGCTTCAACATCGATGGGATAACGCCGGGTGACGATTATGCAGCGATGCAGCAGGCCCTGGAAAGACGTTATATCCGCATCAAAAAGGGCGAGGTTTCGCTGCCCGATCTGCTGTTTATCGACGGCGGCAAGGGCCAGCTCAATGCCGTGAGCGAAGTGTTGCAGGAACTGGGTGTTACAGGCTTGACGCTGATCGGCGTGGCAAAAGGGCCGGATCGCAGAGCCGGCATGGAGCAGCTCTTCTTGTTAGGGCGGAAACAGCCTATTATACTGCCCGCAGACTCACCGGCGCTGCATCTTGTGCAACAGATCCGGGACGAGGCACACCGCTTTGCTATTATGGCGCATCGAATCCGCCGGGCACGTAGCCGTCAACGCTCGGTACTGGAAGAGATTCCGGGTATCGGGCCAAAACGTCGCCAGCAGCTGCTGAAACAGTTCGGTGGCATGCAGGAACTCTCCCGGGCCGGGATTGAAGACATCGCCAGGGTTGATGGCGTGAGTATCAAACTGGCAGAGCAGATTTATCATGCCTTCCATGATGAGGGTTAAGCGGAAAGTAATCCTAGAAACCACAGTTGACCGCACCATGCTGATAATAAGGTATTGTATAGATTGCTAGTTATGATTATTCACCCATCAAGTGAATTTCGCTACGGGCCGAATGGCACGTCCACGGCGGCGCAGTAGCAGCGTGCGCAACGTACCTTGCAATAGAATTTCTATTCGCAGTCGTTGCGCCTTGCTCTGCGCCGCCGTGGACGCACCTTTCACCCCATCCAATTGTCGTTTCTAGGATAATGTGGAACATCCCGAATATACTGACCCTGTTGCGGATAGTGCTGATCCCGGTCTTCGTGTTGATCTTCTATCTGCCCCTTGAATCGGCGAGGGTTGGCTGCGCGCTGGTTTTTGCGCTGGCCGCGATCACGGACTGGCTTGACGGTTTTCTCGCAAGACGCTGGTCACAGACCTCGCCATTTGGCGCCTTTCTCGATCCGGTGGCGGATAAGCTGATGGTCGCGGTGGCGTTGCTGCTGTTGGTGCAGTCCGAGCCGACGCCGGCGCTGGCCATTCCTGCGGCGGTGATCATTGGCCGGGAGATCACCATTTCGGCGCTGCGGGAGTGGATGGCGGAAGTCGGGGCGAGGGCCCGGGTCGCCGTTTCCATGCTGGGCAAGGTTAAGACAACAGTACAGATGGTCTCCATCCTGCTGTTGATCTACGAACGTCCCCTGTTCGGCATGCCTACCTACACCATTGGTTTTCTGCTGCTGTATGTCGCGGCGATTCTCACCCTCTGGTCGATGATTCTCTATCTGCGCGCCGCCTGGCCCAGCTTGAAGGGCGACGAAAACGGGGATTGACTGCTGCCGTCCTCATCAAGACGGCAACAGTCAATGCGTCTCATTATTCAGAGTGTTCTGATCTTCTCCAGCTGTGCCTGCAGATTCGCCACTGCTTTCTCGGCATCGTTCAGTTTCTGACGCTCCTTCTGCACCACGGCATCAGGGGCTTTGTCGACAAAGTTGGGATTGGCCAGCTTTTTCCCGATCCGTTCCACTTCGCCTGACAGTTTACCGATCTCTTTCTCCAGCCGGCTGCCTTCTGCATCCTTGTCGATCAGCCCGGCCAATGGGATGAGGATTTTCATCTCGCCCACTAAAGCGGTGGCGGATTCAGGCCCGTCATCTCCAGGCGGCAAGACCTCGATGGATTCAGTGCGGGCGAGAAAGTCGAGGAAGGGACGGTGGATCGCCGCCCACTCCTGGTCCGTCTGCATGGCATTGGCCAGCAGTACGGGCACCGGCTTGCCCGGAGCGATATTCATCTCGCCCTTGATCTTGCGGATCCCAAGAATGAACTGCATCACCCATGTCATCTCCCGTTCCGCTTCCTCGTTGAGCAGAGCTTGACGCTTGCTGGGGAAGGGCTGCAGCATGATCGTCTCACCTGAGACGCCTGCCATCGGCGCCACCCGCTGCCAGATCTCCTCGGTGATGAAAGGCATGATCGGATGGGTCAGGCGCAGCAGATTTTCCAGCACCCGGATCAGGGTGCGGCGGGTGCCGCGCTTCGCCGCATCGCTGGTCGTTCCACTGTTGAGGATCGGTTTGGAAAGCTCCAGATACCAGTCGCAGTATTCGTTCCAGGTGAATTCATAGATGGCCTGGGCGGCGCGATCGAAGCGATAGTTCTGTATCGCTTCGTTGACCGTCTGCTTGGTCTTCTGCAGCCGGGATAGAATCCAGCGGTCGGCGACGGAGCGTTCGATCTCCGCAACGGGTTCCGAATGGCCGGTGCGCGGTGCGCCGATGGCGAGGTCCTTGCCCTCTACATTCATCATCACATAGCGGGTCGCGTTCCACAGCTTGTTGCAGAAGTTGCGGTAGCCTTCGATCCGGCCCAGGTCGAATTTTACATCGCGGCCGGTGGTGGCCAGGGCGGCGAAGGTGAAGCGCAGCGCATCGGTGCCGAAGGAGGGGATGCCGTCCGGGAAGTCCTTGCGGGTCTGCTGTTCGATCTTTTTCGCCAGTTGCGGCTGCATCATGCCGCGGGTGCGCTTCTCCACCAGAGGCTCCAGCTCTATGCCGTCGATCAGATCAATCGGATCGAGCACGTTACCCTTCGACTTGGACATCTTGTCGCCATGACTGTCACGCACCAGGCCATGCACGTAAACCTCCTTGAAGGGCACATCGTCCATGAACTTGAGGCCCATCATGATCATCCGGGCGACCCAGAAGAAGATGATGTCGAAGCCGGTGACCAGCACGCTGCTGGGGTAGAAATCCTCCAGACGCGCGGTCTGCTCCGGCCAGCCGAGGGTGGAGAAGGGCCACAGGGCGGAGCTGAACCAGGTGTCCAGCACATCCTCGTCCTGTTGGAGTGGATAGTCGGCGGGCAGATCGTGCTTGCTTCTGACTTCCTCCTCGGAGCGGCCGACATAGACATTGCCTTCCTCGTCATACCAGGCGGGGATGCGATGCCCCCACCAGATCTGCCGGCTGATGCACCAGTCCTGAATGTTGCGCATCCATTCGTAGTAGGTGTTCTTCCAATTGTCCGGCACGAATCGGATGTCGCCCTTTTCCACCGCTTCGATGGCGGGCTTCGCCAGCGGCTCGACCTTCACGTACCACTGGTCGGTGAGGTAGGGTTCGATGACCGCGCCGGAGCGATCGCCGCGCGGCACCATGAGCTTGTGATCGACGATCTTCTCCAGCAGACCGGCGGCCTCCAGATCGGCGACGATCCGTTTGCGCGCCGCATAGCGGTCGAGACCCACATACTCCAATGGTATCAGTTCGTCTTCGTCAGCCTCGTTCGCACGCAGCACGGCATCGATGGTGAAGATGTTGATCAGACCGCCATGAATCTGTTCGCTGATGCCGAGTTCATCCCGGTGGCGTTGCCACACCGCATAGTCGTTGAAGTCATGCGCCGGGGTAATCTTCACGCAGCCGGTGCCGAACTCCGGGTCAGCGTGTTCATCGGCGATGATCGGGATCTTGCGCTGAGTGAGCGGCAGTTCCAGCAGTTCGCCGATCATGTGTTTATAGCGATCGTCCTCCGGATTGACCGCCACTGCGCAGTCTCCCAGCATGAGTCTCGGGGCGGGTGGTGGAGACCACCAGGTGACCCTGGCCGTTGGACAGCGGGTAGCGCATGTGCCACATGTAACCGCTCTCTTCCTCGTTGAGCACTTCCAGGTCGGAAACGGCGGTATGCAGTTTCGGGTCCCAGTTGACCAGGCGCTTGCCGCGATAGATCAGACCTTCTTCGTAGAGACGCACGAAGACCTCTTTCACTGCCTCGGAGAGACCTTCGTCCATGGTAAAGCGTTCGTGCTCCCAGTCCAGGGAGGAGCCAAGACGCCGCAGCTGGTTGGTAATGTTGCCACCGGACTCGCCGCGCCACTCCCAGATGCGTTCGATGAACCTTTCGCGACCCAGATCATGACGGGTTTTGCCTTCCGCCTCCAGCTGGCGTTCCACCACCATCTGAGTGGCGATACCCGCATGATCGCTGCCGGCCTGCCAGAGGGTCTTGTCACCCTTCATGCGGTGAAAGCGAATCAGGGTATCCATGATCGTGTTGTTGAAACCATGTCCCATGTGCAGACTGCCGGTGACATTCGGAGGTGGGATCATGATGCAGTAATTGCCATCACCCTGGGCAGAAGGCTCAAAATAACCCCTCTCTTCCCAGGTCTTATACCAGTGTTGTTCGATAGCGTGAGGGTTGTAGGTCTTTTCCATGGTTTCAGTCATTGTTCGGCAACAAAAAATCGCTATTATAGCCACACGAAATTAATAAGGTGGAGATAACTCCGCCCCCAAGTGAAGGAAAAAATGTAGATGACAGATAAGAGACACGTGTATTCATTTCAGGAAGGCGATGGAAAAAACAAAAAATTGTTAGGCGGCAAGGGAGCTAACCTTTGCGAAATGACGCAATTCGGGCTGAATGTTCCGCCCGGATTTGTGATTACTACGGAAGCCTGTCTCGACTATCTTGCAACTGAAAACAAGACCCTGCCGGAAGGCGTGATGGACGAAGTCCGTGGCCAGATGAAAAAAGTTGAAGAGGATACCGGTAAGGGATTCGGCAATGCGGATAATCCGCTGCTGGTTTCGGTGCGCTCCGGTTCCGCCATGTCGATGCCCGGCATGATGGATACCATTCTCAACCTGGGCCTGAACGCTGAAACCCTGAAGGGCGTGATTGAGCAGACCGGTGATGCACGCTTCGGTTACGATGCCTATCGCCGCTTCATTCAGCTGTTCGGCAAGGTGGCGCTGAATGTCCCGGATGAACTCTTCGATGTACAGTTTGATGAGGTAAAACAGAAGGCTCATGTTACCGCTGACGTGGGTCTGTCCGGCGATGACCTGAAAGAGATCAGTGAGCGTTTCCTCAAGGTTATCGAGGACTATACCGGGCGTCCGTTCCCGGAAGATCCTTACGAACAACTGGAGATATCCATCAAGGCGGTGTTCGGCTCCTGGGGTGGCAAGCGCGCGGTGGATTACCGCCGCGAGTTTAAAATCACCCCGGACATGGCAAACGGCACCGCCGTGAATGTCTGCACCATGGTGTTTGGCAACCGGGGTAACGACTCCGCCACCGGCGTGGCCTTTACCCGCAACCCGGGCACCGGTGAGAACAAGCTTTATGGCGAATATCTGGTGAATGCACAGGGCGAGGATGTGGTGGCGGGTATCCGTACCCCCAAGCCCATCGATCGTATGACCGAGGAGATGCCGGAAATGGCCAGGCAGCTCGAAGAGCTGCGTCAGAATCTTGAGACGCACTACAAAGAAATTCAGGATTTCGAATTCACCATCGAGCGCGGCACCCTCTACTGCCTGCAGACCCGCAACGGCAAGATGAACGCCGTCGCCATGGTGCGCACCTCAGTGGAGATGGTGGAAGAGGAGCTGATCACCAAGGAACAGGCCCTGTTGCGTATCGAGCCGGCCTATCTGGAACAGATGCTCTATCCGCGTATGGATCCCAACTCCAAAGCGGAGCCGATCGCGCAAGGCCTGCCGGCATCACCCGGTGCTGCCAGCGGACTGGCGGTATTCGATGCGGACCGGGCCGAGATCATGGGCAAGGATCAGGGCTTGAAAGTGATCCTGGTGCGTGAGGAGACCAAGCCGGAAGATATTCATGGCTTCTTTGCCTCCGAGGGTATTCTTACCAGTCGCGGTGGCAAGACCTCCCATGCGGCGGTGGTGGCGCGCGGCATGGGTAAACCCTGTGTGGCGGGTGCGGAAGGCATCCATGTGGATGTGCAGCGCCGTGAAGCCGTGGTTGGCGGCATCGTGATCCGTGAAGGCGATATGATCACCATCGACGGCAGCAGCGGTAACTTCTACCTCGGCTCAGTACAGATGGTGGAGCCGGATTTCAGCGAAGAGCTGAACCGACTGCTGCGTTGGGCGGACGATGCGGCCTATCTGCGGGTGATGGCTAATGCGGATACCCCCACCGATGCCAGAGCCGCCCTCAAGTATGGCGCCAAGGGTATTGGTCTGTGCCGCACTGAGCGTATGTTCAACTCGGTGGAACGCCTGCCGGTAGTGATCGAAATGATCGTCGCGGAAGATGAGGCTCAGCGCCAGGTGGCGCTGGATAAACTGCTGCCGATGCAGCGGGCCGATTTCAAGGGTATCTTCGAAGCCATGGCGCCGCTGCCGGTGACCATCCGCCTGCTCGATCCGCCGATTCACGAGTTCCTGCCCTCTGAACAGCAGTTGATCAGTGACCTGGAGCAGTTGCACCACTTGCGCAACTCGGTGCGTGGCATGTCGGTGCTGGCCAGCAGCATGATGCTGCTGCATGATCCGGATACCGCCAAGAAAGAAGCTGAAACCATGCGTCACATGGTGGAAGAAGAGCTGGTGGAACAGGCCATCGAGAAGAAGGAGACCATGCTGCGCAAGGTGCGGGTGCTGACTGAAACCAACCCGATGCTGGGACATCGCGGCGTGCGCCTGGGCATCACCTTCCCGGAGATCTACAGCATGCAGATCCGCGCCATTCTGGAAGCCGCGGCAGAGTGTACGGCGAAGGATATGGAAGTGCATCCTCAGATCATGGTGCCCCAGGTGTGTACCGCTGAAGAACTGAAGTATGTGCATAAGATGGTCGATGAGATCCGCCAGAGCGTGGAAGAGGCATCCGGTCAGAAACTCGACTTCCGCTTCGGCACCATGATCGAGGTGGTGCGCGCCTGCATGCGGGCCGATTCGCTGGCGGAAGAGGCCGAGTTCTTCTCCTTCGGCACCAATGACCTGACCCAGGCCACCTTCTCATTCTCCCGCGAGGACGCCGAGAACAAATTCCTGCCGTTGTACAACCAGCGCAATATCCTGCAGGACAACCCCTTCGAGGTGTTGGATGAAAAGGGTGTCGGCAAACTGATGGAACTGGCCGTGAAGTGGGGGCGTGAGAAAAAGCCCGATCTGAGCGTCGGTATCTGTGGAGAGCACGGCGGCCATCCGGCCTCTATCGCCTTCTGTCACAAGGCCGGCCTGAACTATGTCTCATGTTCAGGTCCGCGGGTGCCGGTGGCGCGTCTGGCGGCGGCTCATGCCAGTCTGAAAGCGTAATGAGAATTTGATAGCTAGCGCTGTCCCAGAGCGTAAATAGCTTTTCTCATTATCCAACCGAAAGGCCTCAGGGCAGCGCTCGCTGCTCTGAGGTTTTTTTATGCGCCAGGCAGTTTTGCTCGGCCCTTGCGCTCATGTTTTGCAAGCTGCATGGCCACCGCCAGCGTATCCAGCCGTCCGTTTTGTTCCTGTGCTTCTATAATCTGAGTTCATAGAGCTGCAAATTGATGGTAGGCAGATCATCCAGTTTCAAAGAATCCCATTTCCTGTACGGATCAGCCGATTTCAATGCATTGAATCTGCGTCGCGCCGGGCCTCGTAAAGGCAACAAGCGTAAAAAAGTTGTAACTAATCACCTGACTAAAAGGTTTCGTCCTCATGACCCGACGTAAATGGCTCCTGCTGATTGTTTTGCTGCTGTTTGTTGCAGCCTTTTTCTATTTTGACCTGGGCCGCTTTCTGACCTTTGACTATCTCAAATCACAGCGCGACCAGCTGATCACCTGGCGGCAGGCAGAGCCGTTGCTGGCGACTTGTTGGTGTTTTTTATCTACGTAGCGGTCACCGCACTTTCCCTGCCTGGTGCGGCAGTCATGACATTAGGCATAGGCGCGGTATTCGGTCTGCTGTGGGGACTGGTGCTGGTCTCCTTCGCCTCCACCATCGGCGCCACCCTGGCCTTTATGATCGCCCGTTTCATGCTGCGTGATTTCGTTCAGGACCGCTATGGTGATCGCCTGAAGTCGATTAACCAGGGAATAGAAAAGGATGGCGCCTTCTATCTCTTTACCCTGCGGCTGGTGCCTATCTTTCCTTTCTTTATTATCAATCTGCTCATGGGCCTGACGCCCATCCGCACTCTGACCTTTTATTGGGTGAGCCAGGTCGGCATGCTGGCAGGTACGCTGGTGTACGTGAATGCAGGCACGCAACTGGCACAGCTGGAGTCCGCTGCGGGGATTCTCTCGCCCGGCCTGCTGGGTTCTTTCGTTCTCCTCGGGCTATTCCCTCTATTGGCCAAATGGATCGTCAGCCTGATCAAGTCCCGCATGGCCCTGCGTGGCTGGCAACGCCCGAAGCGTTTTGACCGAAATCTGATCGTGATCGGCGCCGGATCTGGCGGACTGGTGGCGTCCCTGATCGCAGCCGCTGTGAAGGCCAAGGTCACCCTGATCGAGAAGCACAAGATGGGCGGCGACTGCCTGAATACCGGCTGTGTGCCCTCCAAGGCGCTGATTCGATCATCCCGATTGCTGGCCCAGACACGTCGTGCGGAGGAGTGGGGCTTCGATAAGATCGACGTAAAGTTTGACTTTGCAACAGTCATGGAACGGGTGCAGCGGGTGATCAAAGAGGTAGAGCCGCACGACTCGGTGGAGCGCTATACGGGACTGGGCGTGGAGGTGATTGAAGCGGAGGCGCGAATTACCTCACCCTACAGTGTCGAGGTGAATGGTCGTGAGCTGACCACCCGTGGTATCGTTGTGGCCACCGGGGCGCAACCCTATGCGCCGCCCATTCCCGGTCTCGAAAGCTGGACTACCTGACCTCCGACACGCATCTGGGCAGCTGCGGGAGTTGCCTGCCCGGTTATTGGTCTTGGGTGGAGGCCCCATCGGTTGCGAACTCTCCCAGGCATTCGCCCGCTTCGGCAGTCATGTCACCATCGTCGTGCGAGGTCCCAGGCTGATGCGGCGGGAGGATGAGGATGTCTCCAATCTGGTTATGCAGCGCTTCATGGACGAGGGCATGGAGTTGTTGCTGAGTCACAAGGCCCTTGAGTTCAAGCAGGACGGTGGCGAGCGGCGTCTGATTTGTGAGAAGGATGGAAAGCAGCTTGAGGTGCCGTTCGATCAGGTGCTGGTTGCTGTGGGACGCCAGCCCAATACACAAGGTTATGGATTGGAGGAGCTGGGTGTGTCGCTGAATCCCAATGGCACCATACAAACCAATGAATACCTGCAGACCAATATCCCAACCCTCTATGCCTGTGGTGATGTGGCGGGTCCCTATCAGTTTACCCATGTCGCGGGTCACCAGGCCTGGTATGCTTCGGTGAATGCCCTGTTTGGCAGTTTCAGGAAATTCAAGGTGGATTATTCCGTGATACCCTTTGCGACCTTCACCGACCCTGAGGTGGCGAGAGTGGGGCTGAACGAGCAGGAGGCTAAGCAGCAGGGCATTGCCTACGAAGTGACAAAGTTTGATCTGGCGGAGCTTGATCGCGCGATTGCAGAGGGGGAAGCGCACGGTATGGTCAAGGTGCTGACTGTGCCCGGCAGGGATAAGGTGCTGGGCGCCTGCATCGTTGGCGAGAATGCTGGTGAACTGATCGGAGAATTTACCACCGCCATGAAACATGGTTTCGGTCTGAACAAGATCCTTGGCACCATTCATATCTACCCGACGCTGTTCGAGGCGAATAAGTATGCGGCGGGCGTCTGGAAAAAGGCACATGCGCCACAGCAACTGCTGCGTTGGGTGGAACGCTTGCATACCTGGTTGCGCAGCTAGCAATTGGCGCTTTCCGCTCGGGCGATCTGTGATATTCTGACAAAATTAGGAATAGGTTTACTGATATTTGCAGGGGTGGCTACATGTTGTTTTATCGGGTGCTTCTTATCTCGTTGCTATTCATCGCACTCTCCTGTCAGGCCGGGGAGACAGCCTGGCAGGGAGCACTCAAGGATGGCAGCCAGATCGCTATCGATCCGCTCACCAATAAGGTGACGCGCAACTGGCAGGGAGAATCCAGTCAGCTGTGGGATGGGGTGCATCATCTGGACAATGGAGCGGTGATCATCGTACGCGACGGCATCGTGGTCAGGGATCAGGCGATTATCAGGATTCAGCAGGAGCAGGAGATCAAGCAGCTTGAGGAGGCCTGCGTGTTGTTGGTGCGCAAGGTCTGTGGTCCACGAGATGAGTGTGACAGCCATCCGGCTTGTGATCCCGCCAGGCAACTGCTTGCCCTGGAGCAGGAAGAGCTTCGCAGCAGCTGGTCGAACGCCACCCCGGAAAGCGCCAAACAATGTTTGGAGGCGATGCATGACGAGACCTTTTTCAAGGTATGCACCAAGCGCAATGCTGGTGTGCCCCTTTCGCCCTGTGAAAAGCTGCAGCGTCAGGTGTGTGGCGAGACGAACCAGTGTGCCGATTCCGATGCCTGCAATGTCACTGCACAGCTGCTGAAGATGGAGACCGAGGACCGCTATGCCGCGCCTGGTGATTTTGCGCATGCCAGCCAACAGTGCAGCGATGTGCTCAACGATGATGGCTTTTTCAGTCCGTGCAAGTAGGTACGGAGGGCGGTTAAGCCTGATTTGGTCAAGATCAAAGGCACTGTATGGGTGATTTCAAGGGAGTGTATTTTGATATTACTGTGTATAAAGTCGCGTCTCTGCAGGTCAATCGAAGCAAGATGCTACAATGCAAGAACTGACCACAATCACATTTCTACACAGACCCGGTTTCCCGAGCCTATGTAATTTGCCATTTGATATCAGTTACCTGTTGTAAGGGTTATTTCCCCCTCTGTCATCATCATGCCTTTCATGTCCATAGCGATATTTCGGCTTGTTATGTCTGTTGTGTTTGTATTCCGTGATCTGGTCGCTGAGTCTGTCCAGTTCATTTTCGAGCCTATATCTTTCTTTGCGCGACAGACGGCCGTCTTCCCGGAACTCCCGAGCTAGTCGGTGAATCCGGTGTTGTTGTTGCTCCAGTTCCTTTGCCTCCTTCCGGCTTAGTTCATGGGTTCTAATGCCATGCTCGATTCGTTGATCTAATTGTTGCATACGCTCCCTGAATCCATCATACCGATCGCTATGGCCAGCATAGGCAGGTATCGCAACCAGTAAACAAAGGGTGGTAGTAAAAAATGCTTTGGTCAGTGTCTTCATGGTCTGTCTCCAGTGTGTTATCGGATCACGGGTACAGATTAAGGGAGACAAACTGAACGCTCACTTAATGGAATCGATCTTTTACATTATGGTGTTAACCCTATCTAACATTGGCAGCACACAATAAAAAGGAGACCAGGGGACAGTAGCGGCTTGGCAATGCCGCACATTCTAGCGAGTGTAAGTTCCGTGCGAGGAGCGCAGAGGGTCAATATTCTCATCGTAACATCAGAACGTCTCAGTTTTCGCACCATTGCATCCTGTGTCGGTGAAGTATATTTGGTGCTATGGCAATGCATTATCAAATCGAATTTTCAGGGGGGGGCTGTGTAACGTGTTGTCTGGCGGTGAAACGCCCGATGGGGATTTCTCCAAGAGCACGCGCCAACTGAATGGGGTGTAAAGTTTGTCTTAGTTACATGACCGTTGTAACTGGCGATCCATGAATCACATTCTAAATTGTTCCAGGAATGCTCATCAGGGCCATATATATTCGGTTGACGATATATATGATATGCGATATATATAGTCGCGTGAATATACTTCCATCAACCCTTTTTGCCTCGATCACCCACGACACACGTCTTCGTTCTCTGTTGCTGTTGCATGAATACGATGAACTCTGTGTGTGCGAACTCACCCACGCCATCGGTGCTTCCCAGCCGCATATGTCCCGTCATCTCGGCCAGCTTCGTGAGGCGGGTCTGGTGACCGACCGGCGCGAAGGCCTTTGGATCTACTACCGAATCAACCCCGATCTACCAAAGTGGGTGAACAACATTCTGTGGGAGACGGCTGAAGGTGTGAAAGGCATGGCGCCTTACTCTGATGATTTGACGGCTCTAAAAAAGATGCCGAATCGACCGGAAGCGCCTCGCTGTGCATGAAAGAAGATAATAGAAGATGAAACAGATCAAGGTATTGGGTTCAGGCTGCAAAAAGTGCGAAACAACCGCCAATCTGATCAAGATTGCCGCACAGCAGGCAGGCACTGAAATAGAACTGGTGAAGGTGACAGATGTAGCCGAAATCATGGGCTATGGCGTGATGTCTACACCGGGGGTAGTGGTGGATGGCAAGTTGGTCCATGCTGGAGGCTTGCCCGGCCCCGATCTGATTCGCCAATGGGTTAGTGAATAACAAATAAACTGGGGAAAAACAACATGACAGTGCGGATTGGGATTAACGGCTTCGGCCGCATGGGACGACTTGGCTTGCGTGCTGGTTGGGCTAGACCAGAGCTGGAGTTTGCACGCATCAACGAGATTGCTACCGATGCAACGGGTTCAGCGCATCTGCTCAAATTCGACTCGGCGCACGGCACCTGGGGGCCTGACTGCAGCAGTGACGGCGATAGAGTGCTGGTCGATGGCCATGCAATGGACTACTCGTCGCATAATACGATTGCAGAGGGCGACTGGTCCGGTTGTGACATCGTTATCGAGGCTACCGGAAAGCATCACAAAAAGCCGGATTCACTCAAGGCCTATTTCGACCAGGGTGTAAAAAAGGTGATTGTGGCAGCGCCCACTGAAGGCGCGCTCAACATAGTCTATGGCATCAACGACGCTCAATACGACCCTGCGGTGCACCATCTGCTGACCGCCGCATCCTGCACCACCAACTGCCTGGCCCCTGTGGTCAAGGTGATGCACGAGAAGATCGGCATCCTGCACGGCTGCATGACCACCATTCATGACATCACCAATACCCAGACCATCGTGGATAAGGGACACAAAGACCTGCGCCGGGCGCGTGCCTGTGGGAATTCTCTCATCCCCACCTCCACAGGGTCGGCCAAGGCGATCACCAAGATCTTCCCGGAGCTGGAGGGCAAACTGAATGGCCATGCAGTGCGGGTGCCTCTGCTCAACGCTTCGCTGACTGATTTCGTGTTTGAAGCGGCGCGGCCGGTTACAGCGGAAGAGGTCAACGGCTATTTCAAAGCGGCGGCGGATGGCGAATTGAAGGGCATTCTGGGGTACGAGGAGAGACCACTGGTATCGGTGGATTACCTGAATGACCCGCGCTCCTCGATTGTCGATGCGCTCTCCACCATGGTGATCGACGGGACACAAGTGAAAATCTATGCCTGGTATGACAATGAGTGGGGCTATGTGAACCGCATGCTGGATCTGGTGCAGAAAGTTGCAGCCAGTCTCTGATCGAAGTTTGAGTCGATTATGCAAAGCGGGATACGCAACTACCTGATCGTCACCGGGGGCTACTGGGCCTTTACCATCACTGATGGCGCGATTCGCATGCTGGTGGTGCTCTATTTCCACCTGTTGGGCTATTCGCCCTTCGAGGTGGCGATGTTGTTCCTTTTCTACGAGTTTTTCGGCATCGTTACCAATCTGGTGGGCGGCTGGCTGGGGGCGCGCATCGGGTTGAATCTGACCATGCACATCGGCATGGGGATGCAGGTGGTGGCGTTGCTGCTGCTGACGGTACCGGATGTCTGGCTGTCGGTGCCCTATGTGATGCTGGCGCAGGCGCTGTCCGGTATCGCCAAGGACCTCAACAAGATGTCCGCCAAAGCCAGTGTGAAAACACTCACCGGCGACGGCGGCGAGTCGAAGCTGTTTAAATATGTCGCGGTGTTGACGGGCTCGAAGAATGCGCTCAAGGGAGCGGGTTTCTTTGTCGGAGGGTTGCTGCTGCAGTGGATTGGATTCCGCGGTGCGCTCGTGGTACTTGCCGGACTGTTGCTCGTGGTCCTTGTGGTGACTGTCATCCTGCTCCCGTCCGGGGTCGGCAAGATGAAGTCGAAGCCAAAGTTCACCCAGGTATTCTCCAAACGATCTGAAATCAACTGGTTGTCAGCCGCGCGTTTCTTTCTGTTCGGTTCGCGGGATGTCTGGTTCGTGGTCGGCTTGCCGGTTTTCCTCTCCTCGGTGCTGGAATGGAATCACACCCAGGTCGGCGGATTTCTTGCGCTGTGGGTGATCGGTTACGGCTTTGTGCAGGCTTCGGCCCCACGTCTGATCCGCCGCAGTCACCACGGCAGGGGGCCGGGCGGTGGAACGGCCCGTGGCTGGGCGTTTTTGCTGGCACTGTTTCCGCTTGGGATCGCCCTGGCGTTAGGGCAGGGATGGGACCCGGCAACAGTTCTGATCGCTGGTCTGATCCTCTTCGGGATCGTGTTCGCCATCAATTCGGCGGTGCACTCTTATCTGATCCTGGCCTACTCGGATTTTGATAAGGTCTCCATGAACGTCGGCTTCTACTACATGGCGAATGCCGGTGGTCGCCTGGCGGGGACGGTGCTGTCCGGCTGGGCCTATCAGGTGTACGGCCTCGAGGGTTGCCTGTGGCTGTCGGCTGGCTTCGTGCTGGCGGCGGGGCTGTTGTCGCTGAAGTTACCCGAAGTGTCTTCCGGCAAGCCGGAGTCTGCGGTTGTTTGATGCCCTTGCCAGTCTGCTCGTTTATCAGGGTCTCGGATTAGACCCGGCCTCGCAGCTCGGCTCGGCGCTGCACTTCTTCGTCATGGACACAACCAAGATCTTCGCCCTGTTGGTGATCATCATCTACCTCATGGGCCTGCTGCGGGCACTGCTCTCACCAGAGCGGGTACGTGAGTTCGTGCGTGACCGACCCGACTGGCAGGCGCGCGGTCTTGCGGTGTCCCTGGGAGCGGTTACGCCTTTTTGCTCCTGCTCCTCCGTGCCGTTGTTCATCGGCTTTGTCGAAGCCGGTATCCCCTTGGGCGTGACCTTCTCCTTCCTCATCGCCAGTCCCATGATCAACGAGGTGGCCGCGGTCATTCTGGTTGGTATCCTGGGCTGGAAACTCGCTGCTTTGTACGTTGCAGCGGGGTTGCTGGTGGCCTGGTTCGGCGGTATCGTGATGCAGGCGTTCAAGCCGGAGCGGTGGGTTGAGGAATACGTCTGGAAGGTCCAGATGGGGCAGGCGGACCTGCCGGCGCCTGACAAGTCATTTATCGGGCGGCATCGCTATGCGCTGGCCGAAGTACAGGAGATCGTCGGTCGGATCTGGAAGTGGGTGTTCCTGGGCATCGGAGTGGGGGCGCTTTTTCACGGATACGTACCTGAAAACTGGGTAGCGGAACATCTGGCGGGGGGCAATTGGTACGATGTGCCTACTGCCGTGGCACTGGGTATTCCGCTGTATGCGAATGCCACCGGCATCATCCCGGTGGCCGAAGCGATGTTGTCCAAAGGTGTGGCGATCGGTACGACGTTGGCATTGATGATGAGTGTCGCGGCGCTCTCGTTGCCGGAGCTGTTGATTCTGCGCAAGGTCATCAAGTGGCAGGCCCTGGCGTTGTTTGTCGGGGTGCTGGCGATAGCCTTTCTTATCGTAGGCTGGAGCTTCAACGCGATCAGCAGCAACTTGAGTGCCTTTACGGCTTAGCCGTGAGTGACGGAAACAGGGCGGGTCGATAGTCAGTGAAAAGCTGTCCCCATATACCTCCTTAGGACTTGTTGCGATAGTAGCCCAATAGTCGACTTGCTATCAAAGATGCGATAGCAAGGGTGTATACAATCATTGCCCCGGCGGGTAGATCCCACAGTGCAGCCAGCATCAAGCCGAGTGCATAACCCGCTACCCCGATAGCGTAACCCCAGATCAAACCATTGCCGCTGTGGGTGCGCAGCGCCAGTGCCGGCAGAATGAGAGTGGCAAACACTAGATAGATCCCTACCAATTGCACTGAGGCGGTTATGGTTAGGGCAAAGAGCAGGTAAAACACCAGCGATGAACCACGCCGGGCAAAGGAGAACCATGCCCCCAGGATCAGAGTATAAAGGATGGCGGTCGGGATAAGCTGTGGGTAGCTGACCCATAGAATCTGGCCGACGAGCAGCTCCTTGAGATGCTCGCTGCCGTGAGGATTGGTGGCTAACAGCAGGATGCCGCCGCTGGAGGCAAGCACGAACAGGGAACCGATCAGTGCCTCTTGGATCTCTGGCCAACGCTGCTCGGTGAAGTTGAGGGCCAGGACGCCGAACAGGGCGGCGCTGACCGCCACCACCTGTGCCTGCCAGCCCCCTGGTGCCCAATCGAAACTGTGGGCGGCGATAAGTCCGAGACCCGCCACCTGTGCTACCGCCAGATCAAGGAAGATGATGCCTCGTTCCAGCACACGACGCCCGAGGGGCACATGGGTGCCGGCCACCAGCAGCCCGGCCAGAAAGGCCGGGCCGAGGATGGACGGATCGAGTGCCTCCCAGTTCACCGTACCACTTCCAGCAGACGTTCAAGGGTGACATCGAACAGGCCAAATAGGTCATTGCACCCCTTGGCGCCACCCAGGGTATAGGGCAACTCGACCACCGGGATGCCACTCATCTGCGACAGCCGTTGCGCGGCGCGGTCGCTCTGGTAGACGGTATGGACGACCATACTGGCGGGGTTCTCAGCCAGCTGATGCTTGAGATCGGCCAGGTGACCGGCCGTCGTGGGCAGGCCCGGTTTGGGCTCCAACGTGCCGGCGATGTTGATACCCAGCCAGTCGAACAGGTAGACCCAGTCCTTATGGTGAACCACTATCCGCGCTCCTTTGAGCGGGGCTGCTTGTGCTTCCCAGCGCTGCATCGCCTGTTGCCAGCGGCGGGTAAAATTCATCAAACGCTGCTGGTAGTAGTCGGCCCCTTGCGGGTCGAGTTCTGCGAGGCGTTCGCTCAGTGCCCCGGCGATCTGCAGCAGACGGCGTGGGTCCAGATGGACATGGGGATTGCCGGAGGCGTGGACATCGCCCATGGAGCGGTCCACTTGCGACGGGATCTCCAGGCGCTTTACCACACTGGCCGCTTCGAAATAGCCGGGCTGGCCGGAGAGCACCTGTTTGTTGCTCGCCTGACGCTGCAGCATTGGCAGCCAGCCAATCTCCAGCTCGGCCCCACTGCAAACCAGTAGATCGGCACGGCGCACCTTGGCGATCAGGCTCGGACGCGCCTCGATGTGGTGTGGGTCCTGGTGGGCAGTGGTGGCTGTGTATGTTTTCACTCGCTCGCCCCCGACCTCTACGGCCAGTGCCGACCACTCAGGCTCACAGGCAAAGATATTGAGCATTGCCGTCGCGGGCATTGCGCCGGCCAGCATCAACAAGGCTGCGATGGATTGGTTAAGTCGTTTCATCTTCACCCCTTAAAACTTATGGGCGCCGTGCGGCCCCAAACTCATGATGTATTGCACGATCAGGATATTGTCCGAATCATCGTAAGAGTCATCCCTGGCGTACTGCACCCGCAGGCGGCTGTATTCGCTGTGGGAGTAGTCCATCATGAGAGTGCTGCGTTTAGGGGTATGGCCTTTATTGTCGAGCCCGGCTTCGCCCAGCACATCGGCATCTGAACCCTCGTTGTCACTGTCGAGTGAGTCGTAACGCAGGCCGATACGCCAGCGCGGCATGAACTGATAGATCAGCTGAGCATACCAGCCGGACTGTTTACCGTCGTAACGGGTGCTTTCCGGGTTGGCGGAACCGTCATCCATTATCACAGTGCCCTCCTCGTCGCGCGCGAAGTACTCCGCCTGCAGCTTGAGGTTGCGCTCGGTGGCGTTGCCGTTGGGGGCCCACTTCCAAACAAAGTCGATGCCACTCAATTTACTGTCGCCGTAGTAAGTGGGCGTCTCCGTCGTGCCACCGCCATGCGCGTGATCGCCGGAAGTACGCCCTTCGATATCCGCCTGCCAGTGGGACAGGCCAATCTGCCAGGCATGACTGACACCGATATCGCCACCGATCTTGGCGAATAGGGTGCTTGCACCCTTGCCATCGTTGGCGGCCCCGCCGGCAGGGAAATTTTCACCACGGGCGATCTCACTACCCAGCTTGAGATAGAGCGCTGTTGGGGCCACCCAGCTCACCTGCACCCCATCATCACGCAACTGGTTGCCGAACAGTCCGCTGTAGATCAGCGGGGCATCGGCAAAGTCCCAGGCATGTGGATGTTGCTCGTTGAGATAGCCGATGCCGGAGAAGAAGCGACCGGCCTTGATGTTAAAGCCGTTGCCCAGGGCCAGGGTCTCGATAAAGGCCTCCTCCAGCTCGACCTCGGTCTCGCCCTCGTGGTCGGCAATCACCGCAGTCATCTTGCCGTAGAACATATCGTCGACATTGGCGCTGACTGCCAGTTCGTTATGGCCCAGGTGGAAGCCATCTTCGCTGCGCCCGGCCTCACCGCCAAGCATAAAGCCGGGCAGTTCGTAGTCCGAGTCGTTGGCATAGGCGCTGTAACGGCCATCGAGGATCAGACTGATGTCGGGGTTGAACTGGGTGCCCTCGGCCGCCCGCGCCGCACCGGTCGCCAATGCCAGGGAAAAGGCTGCGGAAATTAATTTATTGTTCATCTTTTCTCCAATACACAACTGACACCGCACACGCGTGCGCTGCCTTTGTTAACAGTTTGTTTATTCAGGTGTGTGGTTTAGAGAGAAGGTGGTGGTGCGCGGCTGGAATAGTAGTGGACTTTGTGCTGAGCCAGTATCTGCTGTGGTAGTTGTTCGCGGACAACGAAAGCCGATATGGATGGCAGCTGAGGCAGACTAGGGGTGATGGTATGGTCAAGGGCGTTGGCAGCCAGACAAACCTCGCAGACCTCGCCGCTATCATGTGGGTGATAGGTGTGTTCGACCCAGCCCCACTGTGAGAGCAGGGTGATGACCGCCAGCAGTGTGATGAGATATCGGTGCATAATGATTCTGCGAAAAATCAGTAGAGCAGTCTGTACATAGTAGCTTTCTCTGTCAATGGGTTGCTTTGGAATCTATTGGTGGCTAAAAACGGAAATACTTCTTCGGAGTAAGAGGGGGCATAGAGTAAAAAGGGAGTCTGAGGATTCCAGGCTCATAGATCGGATGTTACAAGGCGAGAACTGACCCCCAGGCCCTGACAGGCCCTGAGAACTGACCCCCAGGCCCTGGTAGATCGGATGTTACAAGGCGAGAACTGACCCCCAGGCCCTCACAAGGCGAGAACTGACCCCCAGGCCCTGGTAGATCGGATGTTACAAGGCGAGAACTGACCCCCAGGCCCTCACAGGCCCTCAAGCAGGCCCTCAAGAACTGACCCCCAGGCCCTCACTGACCCCCAGGCCCTCACTGACCCCCAGGCCCTGGGTGAATTTGCCAATGATATTGCGAAAGCGTTCGGAAAGGCGTACGCTTTTGCAAGGAGATACTGAATTATGACTATTCTCAATGCTACCGAAGCCCGCTCAAAGCTCTATAGCCTTATAGACGAAGCTGCGAGTACGCATCAACCTATCGTAATTACGGGAAAAAGAAGCAATGCGGTTTTGGTTTCAGAAGAAGATTGGAATTCAATCGCTGAAACGCTACATCTGCTGTCTGTGCCTGGTATGAGGGAATCGATCAAAGAGGGAATGGAAACCCCAATCACAGAGTGTACAAAGGAATTGGATTGGTGAAATGGTCGTTGGTGTACACGAAGCAGGCGCAAAAGGATGCAAAGAAACTCGCTTCGTCAGGCCTGAAAAGCAAGGCGAAGGAATTGCTGGATGTTCTCGAACAAAATCCATTCCAAAATCCTCCTCCATACGAGAAACTGATCGGGGATCTGGCAGGAGCCTATTCCCGCCGAATCAATATCCAACATCGTATGGTCTATCAGGTATACGAAGAAGAGAAGGTCGTCAAAGTGATTCGACTTTGGACGCACTATGAATGAAGTCGATCAAAATCACCCATGGGATTTGTCGGCTGGTACCCGTGTCTAGTCCAACGTATACCAAGAGTCAGTTATGACTATTTCCGCAACAACCAGATTACCAAGGTCAATAGGCCGCTCACCAGCAGCATGCTGGTGAGCGGCAGGTAGAAACGGTAGTTCTCCCGCTCCACCACGATATCGCCGGGCAGTCGTCCCAGCGGCAGCTTTCCCAGCCAGGGCCAGAACAGGCCGATGATCAGGATCGCCAGCCCCAGGCCGATCAGGATCTTCTGCATCAATCAGGCACGGCCATAGGCAGCGTTTTCCAGACGGCGTATACGCTCCTCCAGAGGCGGGTGGGTGGAGAACAATCGCTTCACATTCGCCCCTTTCAAAGGGTTTACGATGAACAGATGGGCCGAAGCGGGGTGGGTCTCCGCTTCCTGCATGGGGATGCGCTCGTTGGCCTGACCCAGCTTGCGCAGGGCGCCGGATAGCCACAGCGGATTGCCGCAGATCGCGGCGCCCTGGGCATCGGCTGCATACTCCCGGGAGCGGGAGATGGCCATCTGGATCAATGAGGCGGCCAGCGGGGCAACGATCATCATGATGATGGCGCCTATGGCGCCAAATCCGTTGTTGTTGTCGTTGCTGCGCCCGAAGCCGAACAGCATCGACATCTGGGCGAAATTGGCCAAGGCGGCAATGGCGCCAGCGATGGTCGCGGCGATGGCACTGGTCAGGGTATCGCGGTGCTTCACATGGGCCAGTTCGTGAGCCATCACCCCGGCCAGTTCCTCCCGGCTCAGGATGCGCATCAGCCCGGTGGTGGCGGCAACCGCCGCATGTTCCGGGTTTCGCCCGGTGGCGAAGGCATTCGGTGCATCACTCTGAATCACATAGACCTTGGGCATCGGCAGGCCGGCGCGGCTGGCGAGCTCCCGCACCACCTGGTGCAGCACCGGCGCTTCGTCGGGTCCGGCAGGCCGCGCCTTGTAGATCTTCAGCACGATCTTGTCGGAGAACCAGTAGGAACCGATATTCATCGCACCGGCAAAGATCAGCGCGATAATCAGCCCCTGTTGTCCACCCATGGCCTGTCCCGCCACCAGCAGCAGGCCTGTCAGTGCGGCCAGCAGCAGGGTTGTACGCATTCCGCTCATAATGAACTGTTTCTCCAGTCGACTATTAAATCATTTCGTAATAATGTGGGCCGCTTTGGCGCTTTTCAAGCAAGGCAATCTGATGCACAAGCGGCCTGACTGCTGCTTTAGAGACGGGAAACCATGAAAGATTCAGTAAAAGAGTACTACGGTCAGATTCTGCAACACTCCAACGATTTGCAAACCAATGCCTGTTGTACCGATAGCACGATGCCGGCTGAGTTGCGGACCGTGCTCGCCAATATCCATGAGGAGGTGTTGGCCCGCTACTATGGTTGCGGTCTGGTCAGTCCGCAATTGCTGGAGGGTATGCGCATACTCGACCTGGGCAGTGGTTCCGGCCGTGATTGCTATGCCTTGGCGCAGATGGTTGGCGAACAGGGCTATGTGCTCGGCGTGGATATGACGGATGAACAGCTCGAGGTGGCCAACCGGCATGTCGACTGGCATCGGGAGAAGTTCGGCTATGCGCAGACGAATGTTGAGTTCAGGAAGGGTTACATCGAACGGCTGGACGAATTGGGGTTGGCGGAAGCGAGTTTCGATATCATTGTCTCAAATTGCGTGATCAATCTGTCGCCGGATAAGGAGGCGGTGCTGAAGGAGGCCTATCGTCTGCTCAAGCCGGGTGGTGAACTCTATTTCTCGGATGTCTATGCAGACCGCCGCGTGCCCCAGCAGTTGATTGCAGATCCGGTGCTGTATGGCGAGTGTCTGAGCGGGGCGCTCTACTGGAACGATTTCCTCAATCTGGCGAAAAAGGCCGGGTTCGCCGATCCGCGGCTGGTGGAGGATCACCCGATCACCATCGACAACAGTGAGATCGAAGCGAAGATAGGCCATATCGACTTCTATTCTGCTACCTACCGGCTATTCAAGCTCGATGAGCTGGAACCGGCCTGTGAGGACTACGGTCAGGCGGTTGTCTACAGGGGGGGTATACCCGGGAGTGAGTATGAGTTTGCCCTAGATAGTCACCATGTAATTGAAAGGGGTAAAATGTTTCCTGTTTGCGGCAATACCTACCGGATGCTCAAAGAAACGCGTTTCAGTGATTATTTTGATTTTTACGGCAATTGGGATACCCATTTTGGAATCTTTGATGATTGTGGCAGCAGCATTCCATTCTCAGCGACGGGTGCTGGAGAACAGTCAGACTCGGGAAATGGGGGTGGATGTTGCTGAATGGATCAGTGAAGTTCAGCGCCAATCAGGCCTGATTTCAGCAGGTTAAGTGTTTTCATCGCCAATAATTAGTAATGATTCTCAACTGGAATCACTTTATACTCTGCAGCTTATCTCATTTGGCGGGCGGCTGGCGCTTGGCTGAGGTGCTCCTGGATCCCACAATCCGGAATCAGACCAGTCGCAGTGGCTGAATACATATAACTTCAGTTGAGGAACTCGCGGATCATGCTTAGAAAGCTTTCGCTTGCAGCGCTTGTTGCAGTTTTTACCAGCCTGGCTCCGTTGGCGGCCTCTTTCGCTGCAGAGTACGACCTCCATTCGGTCAAACGGGAGCAGGTCTCCGTGCATATTGCCATTGCCGGGACCGTATCGGCGCGCAAATCGGTGCAGCTTACTGCGCAGATTCCCGGCCGTATTCAATATATTGCAGGGCAGGAGGGCGATCGTTTTAATCAGGGAGATCTGCTGGTGCAGATCGATGACAGCGCCCTGCGCGCCAAACTCGATGCTGCGGTTGCCAGTCGCGACTCCGCCCTGGCGGCGATGCGCAATGCCAACATGCAGCTCAACCGCGAACTGCGCTCGCCCCAGTCCCGCGCCAGTGGTCAGGCCCCCGGAGGCATGGGGATGCCGGCAATGATGGACCAGATGTTCACTAACCCGATGCAGAATGCGATGGGCATGCGCAACCGGGGCGCTGAGCGGGATTCCGATCTGGTGCAGCGGGAAACCCAGGTGACTCAGGCCTCGACCCAACATAAGCAGGCTGAGGCGCAGATCAAGGAGATCCAGGCTTCACTGCGCGATGCGCGCAGCATGGCGCCTTTCAGTGGTGTGGTGGAGGCCGTGCATGTGGAAGTGGGAGATACGATTCAACCGGGGCAGCCCATTCTCAATTTCAGTGAAACCACAGGTTATCAGGTCGAGGTGGATATCCCATCCCGGCTGCGTCCCGATCTGCAGGAAGGGGATCTCATGATGGTGCGTCTGGATGGTGCTGATCCTGCAATCAATGCCAGAATCAGCCGTATCTTTCCGGTTGCCGATCCCCGTCAGCATACGGTGCGGGTTGAGATGGACCTGCCTCTGGGAACGGTAACCACCGTTGGTCAGTACGCCGAGGTCAGTGTGCCTGACCAAAAGGCGCAGCGGGTGCCCAATCTGGTGATCCCCAAGAGTGCGGTGATCAGAAAAGGAGGATTGCCCTTGGTGTTTACCGTCGGCAATGATGGACGGACTCGTCTGCGGGTGGTGCGGCTGGGTGAGAACATGGGCATAGGCCAGTGTGTGGTGCTGTCGGGTCTCCGCGAGGGTGACCTGCTGGTGAACAATCCACCTCCCGGTCTGGCTGCTGGCGTGCAGGTGGAAGAGTCTGCAGCGCCGCAATCCACTGACAACGATTAGATTAAGGATCCGCCATGTCCCAGAGCGATAATCCAACCCCAGGGGTAAATCTGGGTCTGGCGGGAAAGACCGCACAGGCCTTTATCCATTCACCACTGTCACCGCTGCTGTTTCTCGCCATGCTGGCGATGGGAATCCTCGGCCTGATGGCCACCCCGCGCCAGGAAGATCCGCAGATATCCGTGCCGCTCATCGACATCTTTCTGGCATACCCGGGCGCTGCTGCGGCTCAGGTGGCGGACATGGCGGTAGAGCCCCTGGAAAGGATCATGAGTGAGATCCCCGGGGTCAAGCATGTCTACTCGGCCAGCGCCCGGGGCCAGGGTGTAGTGACTGTCCGCTTCAAGGTGGGAGAGCAGATAGGGCCGTCCTTGATCAAGGTGCATGACAAGCTGGCCTCCAATCTGGACAAGATGCCTGTCGGGGTTCAGATGCCGCCACTGGTGAAGCCGAAGGGCATCGATGATGTGCCTGTGGTTACCCTCACGCTGCGTTCTGCTGAACTGGATGGCGGCAGCCTGCGGCGTCTTGGGCTCAACCTGCTGCAACAATTGAACCGGATCCCGGATACCGGCCAGGGCTTCGTGGTGGGCGGCCAGAGTGAAGAGATTCGGGTGGAGATCCTGCCCAATAAGCTGGCGGGTTCAGGTGTCACCACCGATCAGGTGGCAAACGTCATCCGCGGCGCCAACGCGGAAAATGTTGCCGGACGCTCGGAGGCGGACAATCGCTCCTTGCGCGTCTATGCCGGTAGTTTTCTGTACAGCGCCAACCAGGTGGGGAATCTGGTGGTTGACGTGGTGGATGGGCGGCCGGTCTATGTGCGGGATGTGGCCCGGGTCAAGCGCACCATCCAGGATGCGGATAATTACGTCAACTACTACACCGGCGCGGCCTATGCCGAGACCTTCGAGGATCAGACGCCGGCCGATGGTGAACAGGCGGTAACCGTAGCGATCGCCAAAAAGCAGGGCAGCAATGGTGTGACGGTCGCTAACAGTATCCTGCAGCATGGTCGAGTCCCTCAAGGGCCGCTTGATCCCGGAGCAGGTGAAGGTGGAGGTGACCCGCAACTATGGTGAAACAGCACAGGACAAGGTCAACGAACTGCTGTTCAAGCTGGTCGTGGCAACCGGTATCGTCACCATTCTGGTTTGGTGGTTCTTAGGTTTGAAACCCGCCATCGTGGTCACGGTGGTGATTCCCGTGGTAATTCTGATGACGGTCTTTGCCGCATTTCTGATGGGCTTCACCATCGACCGCGTCTCTCTGTTCGCGCTGATCTTTTCCATCGGCATTCTGGTGGATGATGCGATTGTAGTGGTGGAGAACATCTACCGGCGCTGGCTGATAGCCGACAGCACCGCCACCTCGGTAGCGGTGGATGCGGTGCGCGAGGTGGGTAACCCCACGATTCTGGCGACCTTTACCGTGGTGGCGGCGCTGTTGCCGATGGCCTTTGTCAGCGGTCTGATGGGCCCCTACATGGCGCCGATACCGATACTCGGTTCTGTGGCCATGATCATCTCGTTGTTTGCCGCATTTGCCTTCACCTCCTACCTGGCGATGCGTATCAGACCCTCCATGGGAAAACTGCACAAGGCCGAAGAAAAAGAACACGCGACCAACGAGAAACTGGATAAATTCTTCCGCAAGGTGTTGCCGCCGCTGTTGGATAATCGCCTTGCAGGGTTTGGTTTCCTCACCGCCCTGGTTGTCGCCTTCTTTGCTGTCTGTATGCTATTCTACTCGACCGCGGTGACGGTAAAGATGCTGCCATTCGACAACAAGCCGGAATTTGCCGTGGTCATCGATATGCCGGAGGGAACCGCACTGCCGACTACCTCCAATCTGGCCCGTGAACTGGCTGAGGCGTTGCGCGATATTCCTGAAGTGGTTGCCCTGCAGACCTATGCCGGTACTGCCCGGCCATTCGACTTCAATGGCATGGTGCGTCACTACTACCTGCGTCAGGAGCCTTGGCAGGGTGAGATCCAGGTGCAGTTGACGCATAAGAAAAAACGTTCGCGCAGCAGTCATGAGATAGCCGAGCAGGCGCGCAACATTCTGACACCCCTCGCCTGGGCTGAAGGCGCCCGGATAACCGTTGCCGAGATGCCTCCGGGACCGCCGGTCATGCAGTCGGTGGTGGCGGAGATCTACGGACCGGATGAGAAGACCCGCAGGGAAGTGGCGGAAGTGATGACCGCTGTCTTTCACTCGGTGGATGGACTGGCGGATGTCGATAACTATCTCACCGAGCCCTATGACTCCTGGCGTTTTCAGATCAACACTCAGAAGGCTTCGATTCAGGGCATTTCAAACAGCACGATCATCGAAGCCCTGTCTGCCGCCATGGGTGGATACAAGATAGCCGATGTGCGGGAGGGTTCCGCTCTGGAACCGACCTGGATCGTGATGCAGGCGCCGCTCTCGTTGCGCGCCAATCCTCAGGCCTTGGCGGATCTTCCGATTCCTGGTCCCGAGGGTCTGAGTGTACCTCTGGCCGAGTTGGGACACTTCGTGAAGTCGCCGGAAGAATCCATGATCTACCATAAGGATCTGCGGCCAGTGGAATATGTGGTGGGCGACTCGGTGGGCCGCCTCGGCGCGCCTATCTATCCCATGTTGAAGGTGGATGAAGAACTCCAGGACTACGTCACACCGGATGGGGTGACGCTTTCCGGCACCATGACCGGCCCTCCAGAGGATAATGGACTTTCCGGTTTCGAATGGTCTGGCGAATGGACCGTGACCTATGAGACCTTTCGCGATATGGGCGCCGCTTTCGCGGTGGCCCTGATCCTGATCTACATGCTGGTGGTGGGGATGTTCGGAAATTTTCTGGTGCCCGCCATCATTATGGCGCCCATCCCACTGACACTGTTGGGCATAGTGCCAGGACATCTGATCTTCAATGCCCAGTTTACCGCTACCTCGATGATCGGATTTATCGCCCTGGCGGGCATTATCGTGCGTAATTCCATCCTGCTGGTGGACTTTGCCGTTGAGGAGGTGCGCAGGGGTATAGACGTGCGCGAAGCGGTGCTTCTCTCGTGTAAAGCCCGCACCCGTCCGATCATGATTACGGCCTTTGCATTAATGGGTGGTGCATCAGTTATACTCACAGACCCAATCTTTCAGGGTATGGCCGTCTCTTTATTGTTTGGAGTATTTGTCTCTACTGTATTAACTCTGGTGGTTATTCCGTTGGGCTGTGTCAGTGCCGCCAAGAGTCTGACCAGCATTGCCGTTGCCAGGAGCAGTGAAAACATGAAGTCTGTCCAGGACGAACAGTGATTTCCTGATAAGTTAACTACTACATGGTCGTATGAGGTGTCCGGAATTTCTATGAATATTTATACGCTGAAATCAGCTCTTATCGTCCTTGCACTGCTGTTGCCGGCGCAACACTCTTTTGCAAGAGATTCAATTCGGGATCACGGTACTATTCCAGAGTGGGATTCCTCAGGTTGGAGTTATGACGGTGAAACGGGACCGACAAACTGGGCGCAGCTCTCCGATGCCTATGCAGAGTGTGGGGCCGGCTCAAATCAGTCACCTGTGGATATCAGTGAAGCAAGCTATGCTCATTTGCCGGCGCTGAACTTCAGTTACCGCACCAGCATGACATCAGTCTATCGAAAGCCAAACCAGTTATGGCTGGATTACGATTCAGGCAGTGCTTTGAAGGTCGAGGGTAAGCGATACAGATTCCTGGGTTTTGATTTTCATACACCCGGAGAGCACAGTTTTCGTGGCAGGACTGCTGATATGGAGATCCATCTACATCATCTCAGTTCAAGCGGTGAACCCCTAATCGTGGCTATCCCCGTCAATGGTGGTCATAGAAAGAACATTACACTTACCCGAATCTGGGAAAACGTTCCGGACGTGAGATCACGTAAGCGAAATCGCCGGGTCGGAATCAATGCCATGTTCCTGTTGCCGACAGACCGCAGTTATTATTTATACCAGGGTTCGGAAACCAGGCCACCCTGCACTGAAGATGTTCAATGGATTGTATTTAAAACCCCTACCAGGGTTTCATGGGATGAGATTAACCATTACAAGAGTATTATTGGTTCAAATGCCAGGACGATTCAGCCACTGAATAACAGGGTGATTCTAACCAGCGCCAGGTGAGTCTATGGATCGTTGAATCTTTCGCTGCTGCAGGGCCATCCGTCATGAAGTTTGGCTGCAAAATTTTCAAGTGTGAAAGCGGATTGTCGAACTATTGAATGCGGCATCCATTCGAGTTTTACAAACGACAGAGAGTTGGCCTCAAATAAGGAACGGATGCACGAGCGGATAGGGACGCGAGTGTCCTGGGGTGTCGAAAAAATTTACACTAACTTGGGGTCAGTGCGGATACATGGATGAATAATCTATTAAAAACAGCGGCTTGCTGATATGGCATGGTAGATGCAACAAGGTCAGTAAAGCGGTTAAGGAGAAGTCAGATGAAAAACAATACAAATATCTCAAAATGTTGGCCGGAAGATCCAGCATGGCCCGACCCTTCTGGACACGATCCGTATGATATCGAATTCTGATTGATAGATTAGCTGTATTTAATCCGCAAGCAGGACCAGCCTTGGCAAAGGCTGGTCCTGCTTTTTTTATGAAGCAGTTTGATGTTTTCGCTTTATCTTTTCATGTGGAATGAATGAAAATACTCGTATGGACCAGGGGTGCGCCAAAGCCGGCTAACACAATCAGATGATAAACGCCGAGTAAAAAATACCGGCAGTGAAGATGAAATGAACCATGGCTAAATATTCCAAGACAAACAGGGTCTCCAGCCAAACGGAAGATGAAGCAATGAAGATTGCCAGGGGTACGCAAAAACCTGGTCAAACGAAAGAGCAGACAAAGCTGATTGCCCAGGGCATTCAAAAAGGGATTGATCAATATAAAAAACAATACAAGATAAAAGCCAGGGCGCTGGATAAGCAACTGAAGAAAGTTACAACCCAACAGGAAGAGAAGCAACAGGGAGGTGTGGAGACGGTTGAGGTGATAAAATACCGGCGAAGCATAATGCCATGGTTACTGCTCATACTTTCATGGGCAGGGTTTGCTGCATACCAGTTTTTTTTGAAATAGAGTCAGCCAGCCCATCCTTTAGGGTAACGTGTGTTGAGTTGTATGTTCAAACAGGAGAAGTTAATCAATGTTAAGAATAATCAATCTATCGATGCTTATGCTGCTCGCATCGGTGTCTGTGGCTGAAGAACACAAACATTCAGGCCATGAAGTTGCCGGTCAACTCAATCTCTCAAAGGAAGTGCATGAAATGCTTACTCTGGAGATGAAGGAGATCAGAAAGGGAATGGAATCCATGGTCTATGCCGTTGCGGCGGGTCAGTGGGATGAAGTCGCGAAAACAGCCAGCAGCATCAAGCACGGGTTTATTCTCAAGCAGCAGTTAACCGAGCAGCAACAGCATGAGTTACATGAGAAACTACCTCATGGATTCAAGGAGCAGGACAGAAAGTTTCATTATTATGCCGGTATGCTCTCCCATGTCGCGGAAGAGAAAGATATCGAGCTTGTTCACTTCTTTATTTACAAGATGAATGAGGCCTGCACCGCATGTCACGGCAAGTATGCATCAGGCAAGTTCAAAGGCCTGCAAATAAAAAATAGACATGCAGAGCATATGCACTAAAGGCTGAGAGATAGAATAACCGCAGCCTCCCGTACCTGGACAAGGGAGGTTGTAGTTGAAGGTTTCATCAGTCTCGAGCGGTGCTACCGCCCAGCGTTTTGCTGCCTTGGCCAGGTCCAGCTCGATTAGATGCAAAAGGCAGCTTGGACATGTATACAATATCTACTGCCTCTTTCAGGCAAATTGAATCGATTGGCCTGAGATCACATCACCCGCAGAATAGGAGACGGCATTCATTATCTTGCCATGCTGATCGATGAGGGTGATTTCATCCCCCGTGTTGTTGAGCGGCATCTCCCCAGCCTGAAGTGTTATCTCTGTGGTCTGACCTGGCTTAATATCGCCGCGCAGTGCGAATCGCCTGCCTGAGCGGTCCTGCATTGACCAGCCTTCCAAACTGACACCGACCCTGCCCGTATTACTCAGTTGCAGTTGCTCAAAACCGGCATCTGCTCCCGAAGGATTGGGCAGGAGTGATGTTATTCGCACTGCAACCTGGGGAGTGAGGTCCACCCGCGATTTGACGCTGTCTGAGATTTGATCGGGTGAGGTAACAACCATCTGTGGCCGGTTGTTATAGGCGCTCAGTTGTCCCGTCACATAGGCATAACTGCGTCGTGGATGGTCATCTCCACGGCTGATGTAGCGTGATTCCAATAAATTCAAAATCTCCTGTCCTGTCGGCGAATCGAGATTGGGGATAAACAGATTAAATGGCTGCTTAATGGAACCAATGCCGATCAACCCGTGACGTCCGCCAACTCGGGTAAGGGAGCTGAGTTCTGTGAAGACTGTAACCGAATCCTCTGTCTTGGCCTTGGTTTCGAGGGCTAAATAGTCGAGCCGGGTATTCAATATTGATGGATCTATCGCACGGATTTTACGGTAACTGTCGATCAGCGTTGCACGTAGCTGCCACCAGGTGCCGAGCACGGCATAATTCCTGTGCGCAACTCCATTAACCGTAATCTGATCCCACACTCCGAGGTGATGGCGTTGGGCGTTCTGTTCAGCTTGGGTATATCGCAGGTGATGGCCGGTAAATTCGGCATTGCCGTATTTCATGAAATAAGGGCTATATCCCTCGCGGATCATCGTTTCCTGAAAGTCCACCCCGTCGCGATAGACATACACCAGCAGGCGCCCGAAGTTGCCCCGGTATTTCTGTAGACAGGTCGCCAGGTCTTCATTGCCAGGAAATTCGATAGTGACTTCGTCAGCATCCAGAAAAAACAGTTCGGCCCGTTGTTTTGCCTTTTTCCCCCAGGGGGTGATGGGCTTACTGCCGCCAGCGATGGACTCTTCAGTATCCAGCGCCAGTATGCGCAGTGATTCATCCTTCTCATCACCCGGTAGAAAGACCCGAATCGTATCGCCATCCACGATGCGGCTGAATTTGACCTTCAGATGCGTTCCATTGAGCATTGTCTCTCTCCTCAGCTTGGTTGTGATGTCTATTTAGAGCAGTTGCCTGTCAAATTACAAGTAACAAAATCATGTGTCAGGTTGAGTGTTGAATGATAAAAGCCGGGGGAACCCAGACTCAACCTCTGCTGTGGCCTGTTTTTGGGTGTTATGGGCAATTCAATGTTGTTGAAACTGTTTGAAAAATTCACCGATAGCGGTAGCCAGACTCTTGGGTCTGTGTTTATTTCTCAGGCTGCTGAGCATGGCGGATCGGGTAGCGGGAACGAACAACAGGTCACTTAGGATATTGTTGAAGAAATGCTGGCCCTGATCATTTTGCGCAAGGCAGGCCAGATACTGATCTCTGATCCGCTCATCCAACAGCATTTCCCAGGCGCGGCCACTGATTGCGGCCAGAATATCGCTGCGTCTGGCCACGTCACTTGCCAGTACCTGGTGGATAATGCGCTGTTTTAGGCCTTCTGCAGGAGCGCTTGAGATGCCTCGCAAACAGGCGCTGAGGATCTGTGGATCTGGTGCTGCAGCTGTGAGGGCTTGCCCAGCTCTGGATATCAGTGCCTGTGAAATATCATTTGAAATACATTCATTTTCCAGGCAGTGGCAGATGGCTTCCAGGGGAGCGGGGGGCAGCTGAGGGATTGCGGCAGAGAGTATGGTGTGGTTCTCCTCCAACGCCCATCGAACGGCGAGATCAGCTATGCCCTGATAGCCGAGAAATGACCACTGCTCCCAGCCGAGCTTGCCACTGAAGTAATCCCGGGCATGCACATAGTATCGGGAAGGGGGTTGCTCCAGCAGCAGCGTTACCTTGGCATGGATAATCGCCATGCGTTCAGGTTTAGGGCGAAATACATAGGGATTATCCTGCAGTACGGCCTGCATCTTTTCTGTCATGTCAGTAGGCTTGAGTTTTATATCCACTGTCTCAATCAGTCGATGCAGAAACTCATCGCGTGCTGCAAGTACCAGTTTTCTCTGCTCGTCCAGAGGAAAACGGATAAACCAGATCAGAGGTTCGGGCAGGTGGGGTGACTGATCCTGCAGCAAAACACCCAACCAGGCCTGTTGTTGCAAGGGATAAGGGTAAGCCAGTTCAGTCAGCTCGAATGTGACAAATTCATCCCTTGGGATTATGTCTACCCGCCTGCCCATGTCATAAAAAGAGAGCTGGGAACCGGCGGCTTCGAGAAATTCAGTTAGGGTTGAGATTTTGGTCATTTCTCTGATTGGCGTTTATATCCAGTCGATCAGGTGAAATTCCCACTCATCGGCGTCTGATTCCCGGACAACCTTGCCGTAAATAGAGTTCCCGGAGGTCTCCACTGTGATCTTGGAGCCGGAAACCAAAGGATGCCATGGGGGAAGCTCCTTGCCTTCCGCAAGTAATCGGTAGGCGCAGGTTGGGGGCAGCCAGTAAGGGTCTTGCAGATCTGTCATACTCAGGGTGACACAGGTGGGTACTAGAACCGACCTGTCTGAATAGTGCGAGCAGCGGCAATTTTCCAGATCAAGCAGATCGCACACTATATTGGTGTAGTAAATTTCCCGGGTATCTTCGTCTTCGAGTTTCTGCAGGCAGCATTTTGCGCAACCGTCACAGAGTGATTCCCACTGCTCGCGGCTCATCTCACTGAGAGAGCTTGTTTTCCAAAATGGCTTTAATTCTGCTGGCATTATCATACTCTTTTCAGGCCTGTTATTGTGCAGCCGCAAGGCGGTCCGGGCAATCTGATTATTGCGCTTGAATGTGGTGCTTATTATCCAGAATATTCATTTAATTCTTCTTCATGGATCAGTAATTCGTAGACAGGTCAACTGGTTTATACACATTGGTTGATGGCAGATGGATTCATAACAGAGTTAACGGAAAATACTCAATTAATTTGTTATGAAAGTGTTGTAACTAATTGTAATATATAAAATATATGTAATTGTGCAAAAAAACTACAATCTAACATGAGGGCTTGTTCTGTAAGGGTTTCAAGACGGTTTGAGCACCTTACGCACAGAGTTATCCACAGGATCTGTGGAAAGGTTACAGCCAAATGACATCTTAACAGCTGTTGCTCGGGGCTAACTGAATCAAGTGTAAAATTATCGTCACTAAAAGGTCCATTTATTGACGCTTTAAGCCCCGCAGGGGGCAAAAATTTGACGGTATTTAGATGAAAAATTTGGCGCGAGAGTACCAGGCCGTTGTGAATGCCCCATTTGGGGCTGTGGGTATCATCATGGACGAAGGCATATTAACGAAAATCGATCTGTTTCCCGCACAGGTGCGGTTTTCTGCACAGATGATTCTGCGGCTGGGGTTGCAGCAATACTTCAACGCTATTTTCAGGATCCAGGAGCATCCCTCGAAATGAAATTGAAAACAGGAGGCACCGATTTCCAGCAAAATGTCTGGAAGCGCTTGCTGCAGATCCCCCTGGGGAGTACGGCGACATATGGCCAATTGGCGGATGAGCTGAACAGCAGTCCCAGAGCGGTCGGAAACGCCTGTCGCGGTAATCCCTGCCCATTGGTTATTCCGTGCCATCGGGTAGTAGGCAAATCAGGTCTGGGAGGTTTCTCAGGTCAAGTTTCAGGTCCAAAACTGGCTATCAAACGCTGGTTACTGACCCATGAAGGCTGGCTGTGACCCCCTCTACTGACGAACAGAGGTTGATAGATACGTTCTCTGATGCGCTCTGGATGGAGCGGGGCTTGAGCAGAAATACCTTGTCCGCCTACCAGACCGATTTGCGTAAGGCATCTGCATGGCTGCTTGAATCTCGAAAACTGGGCCTGCTCCAGGCGCAGCGGAATGATCTGTTGAGTTATCTCGCGCTACTCGTCAGCCATGGACACAAACCTCGCTCCAGCGCCAGGATGCTATCCACGCTTCGCCAGTTTTATCAACATGCCTTGCGGGAGAACTGGATTCAACGGGATCCCAGCGCCAGAATCGAGGCGCCGAAGATAGGCCGGCCGCTGCCTGCCAGCCTGACTGAGACCGAGGTGGAGGCGTTGCTAAAGGCGCCAGAGTTGGATGATTTGGAAGGCTACAGGGACAGGGCCATGTTGGAGGTTCTCTATGCAACAGGCTTGCGGGTATCCGAACTGATAGATTTAAAACCCGAGCAGGTGAGTCTGACCCAGGGAGTGGTGCGGGTAGTCGGTAAAGGCGGTAAGGAACGCCTGGTGCCGATGGGTGAGGAGGCGCAAACCTGGCTGGAGAAATTTATCCGCGGCCCCAGACATGAGCTGCTTGGCATGCAGGGTCTGCGCACATCTCTTTCCCACCCGGCGTGGCAGCGGCATGACCCGACAGGCTTTCTGGTACCGGATAAAGAAGCATGCGCTGGTTGCTGGTATCCACAAGAAGATCTCGCCCCACACGCTGCGGCATGCCTTTGCGACCCACCTGCTCAACCATGGTGCCGACCTGCGTGTGGTCCAGCTCCTGTTGGGTCACAGTGATCTCTCCACTACGCAGATCTACACCCATGTCGCCCGTGAGCGCCTGAAAACCCTCCACCAACAACACCACCCGAGGGGGTGAGCCTAGAAAAAGGTCCGGTGGACCTTTTTTCTAGGCGAACGACCGGCTACGGATAGCCGGGCCGGGGGTAAAAAAGAACTCGGTGCCCCGCCAAGGATGGCTGTGATTTCTGTTTCTTAGAGGCAGTCATGCTGGCAAAGGTCCAGTGGACCTTTTTTTAGGCGAACGACCGGCTACGGATAGCCGGGCCGGGGGTAAAAAAGAACTCGGTGCCCCGCCAAGGATGGCTGTGATTTCTGTTTCTTAGAGGCAGTCATGCTGGCAAAGGTCCAGTGGACCTTTTATTTTGCGAACGACCGGTCAGGGCCGTTCTCGGGCATCTGATCCACAGGGATGTGGGGAATGCAGATTGTAGGAACAATCCCTGCCTGCCCTCCGCGGCATTTGTACTTCCCTGTGCGCTCGACGACGGGGTCCCTCCCGCCGACGGTCGTAGCCTCAAGCATGCGATAACTCACGCAACGAGTCATATAGATAGGCACGCCAGGTTGCTACGTGGCGTGTTTAGCAGGCTTACAGATACCGAAAATAGACATACACGCTGCTGATCATAATGGACAGGATCATCAGTGGAAATGCGCCGAGCATGAACGGCAGGAAGCGGATCGGCTGACCCGCGCGTTCCGCGAAGCCGGCCACGATCAGGTTGGCGCTGGCGCCGATCAGACTGCCGTTGCCGCCGAGGCAGGAACCAAGCGCTAGTGACCACCAGAGCGGCATCAACTGGTCAGCCCCGCCGAAGGTGCCCGCCATGCTTTTGATCAGCGGGATCATGGTGGCCACGAAGGGGATGTTGTCAATGATCGCCGAAGCAATCGCGGAGACCCAGATGATCGAGATGGCGGTGATGGACATATCACCCCCGGTGAGTTCCAGCACCTTGTGCGCCAGCATTTCCAGGAGCCCCGTAGTCTCGACGCCATACACCACGATAAACAGGCCAATAAAAAAGAATATGGTAATCCACTCAACTTCGCAGAATGACTTATGGACCTGTTTGGATTGTTTGTCCGGGTGGCGGCTGATGTTGTCCAGTATCAGTAGAAGTGCAGCGCCGAACATGGCGATGGTCGCCGGCTGCAGATTGAGCGTGTGGGCCATCATGAAACCCACGATCACCAAGGTCAGTACGAATAGCGACTGTTTCAGCAGTCGTACATCCTGTATCGCATCGGCTTCCCGGTATTTCATGACCTGCTGACGATGCTCGTCTTTAGCGGTCAGCTTGCGTCCCCAGATGAGATAGAGTGGAATCATTGTGATCGGCAGAATAACCAGCACGATCGGCGCCAGATTGTACAGAAAGTCGTTGAAGCTCAGACCAACGGCGGAGCCGATCATGATATTCGGCGGGTCGCCGATCAGGGTGGCGGTGCCACCGATATTGGAGGCGAAAATCTCCGCAAACAGGTAGGGGTAGGCGTTGATCTTGAGCGAGTCGGTGATCAGCAGGGTCACCGGAGCGATCAACAATACCGTGGTCACATTATCCAGCAGGGCGGAGAGCACGGCGGTGACCAGCACCAGCATCACCAGTATGCCCCAGGGATCGGCGTTGACCTTTTTTGCCGACCAGATGGCCAGATACTGAAACACGCCGGAGTTCTTGGTGATGCCGACGATCACCATCATGCCGGTGAGCAGCCCCAGGGTATTGAAATCCACGCCCTGAAAGGCGGCCTCCTGGGTCAGTACGCCACCCAGGATCATCAGGCAGGCGGCGGTGAGGGAGATGATCGCACGGTTCAGTCGTTCGGTGACAATCAGCGCATAGGTGAGCACAAAGAGTGTGCCGGCGAACCAGAGTGGATCCAGTCCAAAGATAACTTCAGCAACAGGTGGGTGTGAGGGTACATTCATCTCTGTTTCCTCCCTAGGCCTGCATAATCTTCTCGCCTACATCAAAGTAGGAGATCATGCCAACCAGCTTGCCTGTTTTCGGCTCCACGACGGGAATACTGATGCGGGTTTGGTATAGCAGGAGCAGCGTCTCCACCAAGGGGGTGTCAGGCTCAACCGTGGAGATATCGCTATGCATACACACTGAGATAGGCAGGTTTTCGACCTCTTTCAGTCTTTCGTGCAGGTCGTGCAGGGTTTCCTGGATGAACCCCACGTTTTCCAATCCAGACTCCATCATGACGGCTTTCGGCAAGACCTGCTTGAGCAGGCAGTTGACACCAAAGATGCCTAGATAGCGTCCCTCGTCATCGACCACCGGCAGGGCGCGGTAACGATTGTCGAGGATGTATCTGGCTGCGGTTTTTATCGTGTCCGTGGATTTAAGGACTGTCGGGTTGGGATCCATTACGGATTCAGCAGTCATTTTGTTATACCTCCGTGCGAATTCCTTTCAGGGTATCGCTTTTCGATTCTAAATTATTTTGTGAACTTGTAGACAACCTCAGACTATCACATTCAACCCGACCCGAAATAGCCTGCTGATTGGTTGATAGGGGTAAAAATATCTTTATTTTATCACTTTAAGTTTTTGTCACAGAGCCGCCATATATCTGTGCTAGCCTTTCTAATCTTTCAGCAGGATAAAAAAAATGTCGAGTAGTAAAAGTAGTCATGGAATGTGGGTCATTTTTGGAGCCTTATTAATTCAGTTATCGCTTGGAGCAATTTACGCCTGGTCTGTATTTGCTAAACCTTTACAGGTTTCCGGTTGGTCGACTTCCGATACCCAATGGCCATTTACGGTCGGGCTGGTTTCTTTTGCCCTGGTGATGGTCTATGCGGGGCGTAAGCTGTTTGTTTTTGGTCCCCGTCTGCTGACGGCCGCGGGAGGCGTCTTGCTTGGCGCCGGATATCTGCTTGCCGGCATTATGGGGGGTGATAGTTTCTGGCCCACGCTGATCGGAGTCGGGCTACTGGGCGGCGCGGGCATCGGGCTTGGCTATGTAGTGCCTATTGCAGTCGGTATGCAATGGTTCCCGGATAAGAAAGGTCTTATCACCGGTGTTGCGGTAGCTGGTTTTGGTCTCGGTGCGATGATCTGGGTGAAACTGGCGGGCACCTGGGGTGGCCTGATCGCTGACTATGGCATAGGTACCACCTTTATGATCTATGGTGGGATATTCATGGTATTGGTGTTGATCGGCAGCCTGTGGATGACCTTCCCACCAGAATTCGTACCGCCTCAGCCGGATCAGAAAGGCGGAAAATTCGACTTCCGTAGTGATGAAATGATCAAGACCGTTCACTACTGGTCCATCTTCTCCACCTTCGCAATCGGTGCCACTGCAGGGCTGATGTGTATCGGCTTGATGAAGCAGTTCCCGAGTCAGGCCCTCACCGCTTCCGGCATGGCCGAGGCGCTGGCCGATGCAACTGCAGGCACCGCGATGGTGATCTTCGCCATCTTCAATGCCATTGGGCGCATCGGCTGGGGCAAGATCAGCGATATGATCGGACACGCGGTCAACTGCGACCATAGCGGGCGCAGGATCTCACTGATCATCATGGCGGCCAGCCAGGGACTGTTCGTGATCGGCTTTCCCTATATGGCCGGTTATGAATATTCACTCTATCTGTTTGCCGCACTGATCGGTTTTAACTTCGGTGGCAACTTTGCGCTGTTTCCCGCCATTACCACCGACACCTTCGGACACAAGTTCTTCGGCCAGAACTATGGCTATGTCTTTCTCGCTTATGGCTTGGGCGGCACCGTCGGCCCGATGCTCGGTGGTTATCTGGGCGACATGAATAATTACATGCTCGCCTTCATCATTACCGGTTTCTTGAGCCTGATCGCCGCGATTATTATTTCCACGGTTAGGATTCCGATCAAGAACCAGGAAGAGGAAAAGCCTGCCGAAATACTGGCGAGTAACCGACCGAGCTCGATCATAGCGGATTAACTGATCTATACCACCTTCCCCTTCCGGGGGAAGGCCGGCCATCAATTCGGCAGGATGCGGTGACGATCGCCTGGATACAGGAGGAGGTACGCCGACACGGATGTAGGGGGTAGAGCTATGCCTGGAGCGGGCCGCCGAGGGCAACGCTTGGAGCAGTTGCCGAAGTACGCGCCGCATCAATCGCGACAACCTGACTAGATCGTAAATTTCCCATCCTGCATGCTGCGCACCTGACCCAGGGTTGAGAGGGTTTCCAGCAACTCCTGCACCCGATCGGGGATCGATTTGGGCCAGTTCAGGGATCTAAGCAAGGACTTTGGCGCGCTTCGTTCCTCAGCAGCACCCTACATGTACAGCATGGTATCTAGGTTCCAGACAACCTGAGTTTCTATGTGGAATCCCCAGGCGGACTTCAACTAGTCATATTTGATGCGCTTCGTCCCTCTGCGGCACCCCACGGGGTTTTCCTCTCTTTTGATTTCAGCCAATCCTGATTTCCATGTAGAATTGTCAGCTTTGCACAACAACAGAGTTCTCAGGGGGAGTCATGCCGTCCTTCGATATCGTTTCCGAAGTGGATATTCAGGAAGTCCGCAACGCGGTTGATCAGGCCAACCGCGAGATCGATACCCGTTTTGACTTCAAAGGCGTGGATGCGAAATTCGAGCAAAGCGAGACGGAGATCACCCTGAGGGCGGAACAGGAGTTCCAATTAGGCCAGATGATGGATATATTGCGCCAAAAACTGGTCAAACGGAAAGTTGATATTGTCTGCATGGATATCAGAGACCCGGAGACGAGCCTGAATGCGGCCCGTCAACTGGTTGTGATTAAACAGGGTATCGACACGGTAACCGCGAAAAAGATGGTCAAGGAGATCAAGGCCAGCAAGATCAAGGTGCAGGCGCAGATTCAGGGAGAACAGGTGCGGGTGACAGGTAAAAAACGGGATGATCTGCAGCAGGTCATCAATATGATGCGGGAAGCGGACTATGATCTGCCCCTGCAGTTTCAGAATTTTCGGGATTAAACAATGAATCAGTACAAACAAAAGGCGCTCCAGCTGGCCGGTGTGGTTTCAATCGCGGCTACGGTGGCGCTGAGCGGAGGATACGCTGCGCTGGCCCAGGCGGATGAAGCAACAGAGATCAAAATGGTTCGGGAAGGCATCAGCAAGCTGATCGCTGGCGGGCAGCCAGACAGCATCGAGCCATCCATGGTGGAGGGGCTCTATGAGGTGATGATCGGCCCGCAGATCTATTATGTGAGTAAGGACGGAAAGTATCTGCTGACCGGCAAGATGTACGATATAGCGACCAAGGAAGATCTCACCACGCCAAAGCTGGCCATGGTCAAGGCCAAGGCGATCGAAGCGGTGGGCGAGGAAAATATGGTCATCTTCGCCCCGGAAGACTACAAGCATACGGTGACCGTGTTTACCGATATCGATTGTGGCTACTGCCGCAAGCTGCATAACGAGATGGATAAATATAACGAACTCGGGATCCGCGTCCGTTATCTGCTTTTCCCCCGCGCCGGTATTGGCAGCCCGTCTTACGACAAGGCGGTAACCGTCTGGTGTTCTGAGAATCAGCAAGAGGCAATGACACTTTCCAAGGCAGGCAAGGATGTTGAGCAGAAGACCTGTGAAAACCCGGTCAAGACACACCTGGAACTTGGCAAGATGGTAGGCGTTACCGGAACCCCGGCAATCTTTTTTGAGGATGGTGAATTGATGCCGGGCTATCTTCCGGCCCCTAAACTATTGTCCTATCTGACGCAGAAGGATACGCAGTAGCCATTATTGATTTTCGTCTGTTCCAAACATGAGGGGAGGCCGTGGCTTCCCTTTTTTGTGCCCGTAAGAGTGAGGTCCGGCACATTTTTTCCGGTTTGATGAGTCCTGGCTTAAGAATACGCTTCTTTTGCCGCTAGAACCGCTTGGATAGGTTCGTTCAGTGACATCTAGGGAGTGCTCCTTGTCAGTATCGAAGTTTGAAGTTGCCATGCGTACTGATCGCGGTGTGGTACGAAAAAACAATGAAGATGCCGTCGGTGGCGACCTATCTGCCGGACTGGTTATTCTTGCTGACGGCATGGGGGGCGCCAATGCGGGTGAAGTGGCCAGCAACCTGGCGGTGGATCTGCTGGTTAACGAGTTGGTGGTGACACGAACTCCTGCCGGCGAAGACCTGGCTCAGGAAGATCTGCTGGAAGCATTGCATAATGTGAATCATGCGATCCTGGATCTTGCTCAAAACGTGCCTGAATACCATGGAATGGGTACAACCTTGATCATGGGCCTGTTCCAGCAGGACCGCCTGACCTACGCCCATGTCGGGGATTCACGTCTGTATCGATTCAGGCAGGGGGCGCTGGAGGCGCTGACCCGTGATCACACATTGATTCAGGAGCTGGTGGAACTGGGTGAGTTTGACTCCGTGGATGAAGCGCTGCAGGCGGGGGTATCACAAAATATCCTGTCCCGCGCGTTTGGTTCAGAAGCCGATGTCCAGGTCGACATTGCGGATGCCAGATGTTCCGCAGGAGATTATTTTCTGTTCTGTTCTGATGGATTAACAAACATGGTCTCCGAAGAGGAGATAAAACAGATCCTGGAGCAGGCGAATCCTGACCTGATGGCCCAGGTTGATGGCTTGATCGAGAAGGCCTGTGCAAACGGAGGCGCAGACAATATTTCAGTAATCCTTGCCAGATTCATTGACAGTGATAATAGTTAAAAATGAAAGGTGAATAGGAGATGGATAGACTTGTCCTCATCGATGGTGATTTAGAGACCCGAGAGTTCATGCTCGACCAGAAGCAGGTCAGTCTTGGACGTGACCAATCCAATGCTGTTTGTCTAAGTGATAAATCGGTCAGTCGTCACCATGCCGATGTGGTGAAAGTGTCCACCAGGTATTTTCTGCAGGACGCGGAGAGCACTAACGGCACACGGCTCAATGGCATCGAAATCAAGAAGCATATCCTGAAAAACGGTGACGAGATCGATATCGGCAAGTACAAGCTCCGTTTTCAGGAAGCCGCTACGGCCGTCGAAGGCGAGGACCTCGACAAGACAGTGGTATTACGTCCCAGGGCGAACAGCCAACAACCGACTTCTTCGGTCAGCAGACCGCAAAACAAGCTCTTTTCCATGCCTCGGAAGAAAGCCAGGATACGCTTTTTGTCCGGCCATGAAGAAGGCGAGCTGAAAGAAATAGATAAGTCGTTCTACACCATCGGCAAACCGGGCAGTGACCTGATTCTCATCAACCGGCGCCATACCGGCTATTTTTTACTCAAAATGGGCGGAGATGTCCCTCCTTCCGTAAATGGCGAGGCTGTCAAAGCGGGTGGGGTGGAGTTGCGCGACGGTGACAGGATTGAACTGGGTGGATTGGATTTTGAATTCGTTCTCTGACTCGTGCTCCAACCAGATACTCCAACCAGATAGGCGTAGTTGTTCTCTGGCTGCGTAACCATTCAGCGCCGGCATGGCAAGAACCCTCCAAACGGCGCTTAAGCCTTCATTCCGCCAGGCGCTTATGTCTCGTCGAGTTGCTGTTTTAACGCGTAGAGTGCTTCCAGCGCCTGGCGCGGTGTCATGTCGTCAGGGTTGATCTCCTGCAGGCGCTGCAGCACAGGCGAGTCAGGCGCTTTTGAAATCTCGAACAGCGGCAGTTGTGTCTGATGCTGTTCGGCATGCTGCCGGGCGCTATCCTCCAACTCCTTCAAACGCTTTCTGGCCCGCAGGATAACTGTTTGCGGGACCCCGGCGAGGGATGCCACCTGCAGGCCGTAGCTCTGGTTAGCCGGTCCTTCGCGGACCGCGTGCATGAAGATGATCGAGTCACCGTGCTCCACCGCGTCCAGGTGGACATTGGCGATGCCTGGATACTCTTCCGGCAGTGTGGTCAACTCGAAGTAGTGGGTGGCGAACAGGGTGAAGGCATGGATGCGGGTGGCCAGCTCCACAGCACAGGCCCAGGCCAGGGAGAGCCCGTCAAAGGTGGAGGTGCCGCGGCCGATCTCGTCCATCAATACCAGACTTTGCGCACTGGCGTTGTGCAGAATGTTGGCGGTCTCTTCCATCTCCACCATGAAGGTCGAGCGTCCACCGGCCAGGTCATCCGAGGCGCCGATGCGGGAGAAGATTCGATCAATGGGTCCGAGCTGAGCATCAGCCGCCGGCACGAAACTGCCCGCATAGGCCAGCAGGGTGATGATCGCGATCTGCCGCATATAGGTCGATTTACCACCCATATTGGGGCCGGTGATGATCAGGATGCGGCGTTCGTTGTTGAAGCAGACACTGTTTGCCACGAATGGATCACTGCTCACCTGTTCAACTACAGGGTGTCTGCCATCCCGGATCTCCAGTCCTGCTTCCTGGTGCAGGGTGGGGCGGCGCAGGTCGAGGGATTCCGCCCGCTCGGCCAGATTACAGACCACATCGAGCGCGGCAAGCCCCCGGGCGCACAGCTGCAGCTTTGCAAGATCTTCAGCCAGGATTTCAAGTAACTGCTCATACAGCATTTTTTCCCGCGCCAGAGATCTCTCCCGGGCGCTCAATACCTGGTCTTCGAATTTCTTCAGCTCCGGGGTGATGAAGCGTTCCGCCCCCTTCAGGGTCTGGCGGCGGATATAGTCCGCAGGGGCCTGGTCCGACTGGCTGCGGCTGATCTCTATGTAGTAGCCATGCACCCGGTTATAGCTGACCTTCAGATTATTGAGGCCGGTGCGTTGCCGTTCGCGGCTCTCCAGATCAAGCAAAAACTGATCCGCGTTCTGCGAGAGGTTGCGCAGCTCATCCAATTCGGCGTCATAGCCTTCGGCCAGTACCCCGCCATCACGAATCAGCATGGGGGGTTGTTCAATGATCGCCCGCTGTAACAGATCAACATGCTCCGGATGTTGGCTTATTTCGAGGCTCAGCTGGATCAGCAATTCCGCATTCAGGGAGTCCAGCTGCTGTTGCAGTTGCGGCAGTATGCTCAGCGAGTCTCGCAATACCGCCAGGTCCCGGGGGCGGGCGCTCTTCAGGGCGATGCGGGCCAGGATGCGTTCGATGTCGCCGATGCTCTTCAGCAGATCCTGCAGCTCAGGGTAGCGACGTGACTCCAGCAGTTCCTGGATGGCGGTGTGTCGTTCGGAGACCACTCCCTGGTCACGCAGCGGGCGATTTATCCAGCGGCGCAGCTTGCGGCTGCCCATGGGTGTGGAAGTGCGGTCCATGATCCCGGCAAGAGTGTGCTGAGGCTGCCCGGAGAGGGAGTGGTCCAGCTCCAGATTGCGTCTGGTGGCGGCGTCGATGATGATGCCATCCTCCCGCTGTTCCACCCGCAGGCCCTGCAAATGGGGCAGGCTGCTGCGCTGGGTTTCCTGCACATACTGCAGCAGGCAGCCGGCGGCGCTTACCGCATAGGGCTGGTCCTGACAGCCGAAACCACCCAGATCCCGGGTGCCGAACTGGCGGGTCAGCAATTGTTGCGCGGAATCCAGATCGAAGTGCCAGGCGGGACGCCGCGTGATGCCGCCTCTGGCGGGGAGCTGTTCCGGCAGACTGGAATCCTCTTCCAGGAGCAGTTCCGCCGGTCTGAGCCGTTCCAGTTCACCCGCCAGGGCTGCAACACCGGAGAGTTGCTGGATGCTGAAGCGTCCACTGCTCAGGTCGAGCACCGCCAGCCCGAACTGCTCGCCTGCTTCATGCAGTGCCGCCAGAAGATTTTCCCGGCGCTCTTCCAGCAGGGCCTCATCAGTTACCGTGCCGGGGGTGACGATGCGCAACACCTTGCGCTCCACCGGACCTTTGCTGGTTGCCGGATCGCCGATCTGCTCGCAGATCGCCACCGACTCCCCGGCCTTCACCAGTCTGGCCAGATAGCCCTCGGCGGCGTGATAGGGCACGCCGGCCATGGGGATGGGTTTACCTGCCGACTGGCCACGTTTGGTCAGGGTAATGTCCAGCAGACGCGCCGCTTTCTGTGCATCGTCGTAAAACAGCTCATAGAAATCCCCCATGCGGTAGAACAGCAGCATGCCAGGATGCTCAGCCTTGATGCGCAGATACTGCTGCATCATCGGGG
>CAWBPR010000021.1:0-14134 GCA_963790775.1 uncultured Gammaproteobacteria bacterium
TCGTGCCAAGGTGTTCGGTGATCACTACACCGTGTGGTCGGAAACCGATACGGATTTGGCTGATCTCGACAGTCTGCTACCCGAGTGATGCGCATGCGACGACCGATGTGGACTGGGCGATGGATACGGGCTTCTTCAGCGAGTTCGATACGCTGGAAGGCTTCCCGCTGTCACTCTCTGAAGAGGCCAGTATCACCGCCAGTGCCTATGGCGACTTCCTCTACGGAGTATGGGGACAGTTCAATGTGGCAGAGGCTGTAGGTCCAGAAACCGGTAGACTGTGCATGAGTTGTCGATGGTGATTCCATGTTCCGTCGGGTTAGGTACAAAGACGATTACGTCTCTGATACCAATGCCTATACGTTGCCGTACTAATGAAGATTGGTCTGGTGAGCAACAGAACTAGCAATGGTCGCTCAAAGAACCAGCACATTGACGTGCGATAGGAAGGCGGACCGGCTTGGGAGGTCCGCCGATAACAACAACTAGCACACTGTCGGAGAGGGCCTCCACCCTCCTCGGATTTTTTAAGCGTCATCTATTATCATGATTCTGTCTCTGCTGTAGCTTGGAACGGTAATACGCCGCGAAACAGCTCAGGGAATTTTGTATTTGCCACGCGAGAGCGTTGTTTATTTCCAGGAAACTGTCGACCGTTGGTATGTCGGTTGGCGCCAATCAACAATAATTCATTGCACTACGCAGTAACTGATCGAGGACAAAATGAAAGTTTCACCAATAAATCTGCTTGTAACCCTGCTCTTAACAGCCTGGGGATATGCACCTGTCGGTGTTTGCAGCGATAACGACAGCCTAGAACAGATTCCTGTTCCGGCGCCCGGCATAGATCAAACCCTCATCATCGAGAACCCAGAGGCGTTCAGTGAAGGTGCGGAGCAGGAAAATCAGACCGAATACGAGATGCTGGCGCCCGACGAGAGTGCCGGAACGGAAACTGAAGCCGCTCAAACGGAAGACAGTTCGGAAAAAGCAACCAGTATTCCCTTCAATGGGGCCTTTGGTATTCCGCTCGGGGAAAGTTTTCAGCCCTGGATGGTGGCAAAGATCATCAGCCAGGAAGACAAGAAGTACAAAACGAGAGGAGAGAATCAAACTGAATATACCGGTACCCTGTATCAGGTCGAACCGAATATTCCCAATAAGTTATTCAATGAGTATTCGTTGCTGACCAATAAGGATGGCATCGTCTATTCAATCACCGGCAAACAGATGCCGAAAGAAAAGGCATCCGCCTGTCAGTTGACTAAAGAACTGGCCGGGATGCTCGAGGAAAAATACGGCCGACCAAGGGGAAAGGGTTTGCTGGGTGACTGGTACGCCTTTCGCTTATCAAAGACCGGTCCCTACAAGGGGATCCGGTTCTATTCCCAGCGTTGTCGTAATGGCCGCTACTCGATTATCTACACTGATGAAGCGGCGATGATGCAGGAGGCGGTGCCAAAGGTCGAACCTGAGGAGATGATCGGGTTATAAACCGGCTTCAGAGCAATCCCAGGGATGGAGGGCTGATACCCCCGTGGCCCGGCAGTCCGGGGAGTCGGGTGAATTGTTGAGATTTTTATTCATCCCGCCAGATATTTCTCCAAGCCCCTCACCGGGCTGTTTCTCAGCAGATAGCTGCTGCGATTGCTGCGCCGCGAGCGCTGCCCATCAAGGCTGACTGAGACGGGTTGGCGCTCCAGGATACATAATCGCCGGCTCAGGCAATCGGCACGCCAGCGTTGGAGGCCTTTTTAGCGCGTTCCTCCACCGCAATGCGGGTCAGGGCAAACTCATCGGCCGGCCGTTCATTGGCCACCCGGCGGCGGATCTGGGCATGGGCCTTCTGCAGGCTGCCTTGCTGTACACCCATGTCGTAGAGCGCGGCAAGACAGCGCAGGTTGGTGATCTTGACGGGGAGATACCGCTGAGAAAGGCGAGGGCGGACATCAGCAGTTTGCCGTACTTGTCGTAGGCGTAACGCAGCATGACATCACGAAACTGAGGTTCCTGACCGACAGCCTGCAGGTAGCCCTTCCAGGGCTGGGAGAAATCGTGCTTGTTGGAGCCGGTACTGAGCTGATCGGCCCACTGCACGGCCTTGGCCCTGGAGCCGTCAAGGACCTTCCAGAAGGTTGCATAGTGGTCTTGATTGCCAAAACAGCGCTTCAGCTTAGTTTCATTTTCCCCCCGCATACGCCGAAACAGCTCCTGCAGGGTGCCGGTGCCGAGGTTGCACTGGATGGGGCCGAAGGAGAGACCTGCGCCGTCGAAATTGCCGGTGACCTGCTGGTAGGGGTCGCCACTGGTCTCGAATGCGGCGGTAACCTTGACGCCGCAATCGAATGCAGTGGTAGGGGCGATGGCTGGGAGATTCTCCGGATCGGGAATCTCCAGGTAGAGCTGGGAACCCTGACGCACGGCCCGACTGAAATAGCCTGACTTGACCAGCTTGCCGGCTTCCTTTTCCATTTTGTCACCGTCTGCTGCGGTGATCACGATGCTCAATCCATCCGTGGCCGGATTGAAAGAAGCGGGAGGGGTGATCTGCTCGATACTGATGGATGCGCCAAGGTTATCCCGCAGGAGTTGCAGACCTGCCACCAATTCCCGGTGAATGTGAATCTTGCCGTCTGGTTTGAGAAATTCTTTTAAAGTGAAATTGGGTGACAGGCGGGTGCTGGCTGCACCATCAACGATGAAGTCGTTTTCGTATTTGAGTGAAGTTGCCATTTCGATACCTTGTAGCCCTGAGTAATTCTGTCGTCAGATGAACTGGTGCTCGGATAAATTTTGACAGTATGGAGTACGGCTGAGGCAAGCTGCCAGTGTTCCAGGGATGGTAAACAGATAGCGGAAGTAGTTGTCACCCTTTCTTGTTCAAACCGCTTGCCGTTCACTGATTTCTGATTCTTATTCCTTAACAGGCAGAGTAGCCGATTTTGCGTTGATTACCAATAGCTTCGAGGAGACCCGGAAATAATCCAACATCCCATTGGTATTATCGCGTGCATTTAAGTGCTCCGGGATTGTGCAAGGCCATTGAAAGGAGAAACCGGAATATAAGCCATTGAACTGGTGATGCCAGATCACATCAATCTTGAGTGGAGCTCAATAACTTCAGACATCAGACGTAAAGGTTTTTCATTTTCAAGAATCAAAAACCAGTTGGAGATCAACAATGAAGAACGGCGACAAGCATCGCTTTGGTAGACGGGAATTTCTTCGTATGGCAGGCTCTACAGCTGTCAGCGGCGCCACGCTTAGTATGGCGCCAGCAAGTGCGCTGGCATCGGAGAATGAAACTGAAGCGGATTTTAAGCCGAGAGGAGACGGACAACAATTCTGGCGCAGTGTGGGCAGGGAGTTTGTGCTCAACCCCAGGTCGGTCTATATGAATGTGGGCACGACGGGTTCCATGCCACGCCAGGTATTGCGCAGATACCAATGTTATAACCGGCTTGTGGCGCGAGATCCCTGGGATATGGGAGAGGAAGTGATCGGGATAAGGTATTCTGGACGATCAACAGCTCACTGGCCGAATTCAGTTTTTTCGGTCTGCAGATGCAACTGCAGTATATCGGCAACGACAACTACCCGGCCAAGCGCGCCCTGGCGGATGCTTGTGATATGTGGGCGGAGATCGGGCGCGAGCGGATCGAGGATTATGTGTTGTCCCTGAGCGCCTACTGCAAGGAGTTGATCCGGGACTATTTTGGTGAATCGGTAGTGATCTATTCTCCTGACGCGCGGGCGCTTTCCAGCGGCATCACAACCTTCAATCCATTTGCCGATCGCACTGATCTGGAGCTTCTCAATCAGTTCAGGGACAGGCTGCGTGAGGAGTATGGCTTTATCGTGCGCACCACTGACTTTAAGATCACCCTCGATGGGCCGGAGGAGCATGCACTGCGCATCTCCACCCATCTGTTCCATGATGAGCGGGATGTGGAAGGGCTGGTGGCATGCGATGCAGGATTTGTATCAGCAGATGATCTAAGTATCGCAGAGGCGCCGTTGTCTGCGGCGCCTCTGACAGGATCAATTAGACGGATTGCTTGCCGGCTCTGGCTGGGCTTCTCCATCCAAAGCAGGGTAATCGTCTGCAGTCGCGGATCAGCAGTACCGCAAATAATCCCCACAACAACCAGAGAAAACTATTGCCCATCATCGCGTAGAGACTGGTTACAGCCGGGACTGCCAGGCTGTGGGTCTGTGAGGCCGGCAAATCCTCGGGTAATTGAGATTGGGGAATGATGCGGCCACCGGCATCGATCATGACACTGATCCCGCTATTGGTTGCCCGCACCATGGGCACCCGGAACTCCACGCTGCGGAACAGGCTCAGCGCGAGATGAATCTGTGGTCCGTTACTCCCCAGAAACCAGCCATCGTTCACGGTGTTGACCAGCAGATTACCCCCCATCTCCACCGCAGAACGGGTCAGTTCCGGAAATACCGCTTCGTAACAGATCATGGGGATCAGCGAGATCCCCGGCATGAACTCAAATAACCTGCTCCTGTCACCCGGCACATAGTGCAAGGCGGATGGAAACAGGGTGCGTAGAAACGGCATGCTTTGTTCACCTGGAACATATTCTCCGAAAGGCAGCAGATGTTGTTTCCGGTAGATGAGGCTGCGTCCCTCGGTATTCACCAGTTCCATGGTATTGAAATAGTGACGAGTGGCGCCTGTGTCAGATTCTAGGGTTTGATCAAGGAAGTCCGTAATCAACAATGGCCGCCCGATCTGCGTAATAAGCCTGTCGATTCGCTCTCTATCCTCTGTAATGCCTGAGTAAGAGAAGGGTGTCGGGATCTCCGGCCAGATCACCAGATCCGTTTCCGGATGCTGATGGATGAGTTGCCGGGTCATCGTTTCCATAACTGGCGCTGCAGTCAGCCAATCCTCTCGTTCCCGTCCCCTCACAGGCAGATTCGGCTGTAACATGCCAATCACGAGCCGCGTTGTCGCCGGGTCATCTTCCAGGGTATCGATGTCAGACAAGCGCCAGAGACCGTAGCTGCAGACAGATATCAGAATTAAGGCCGCCAATCCCAGTGGAACCAGCCATTCCCTGGAGGAATTGTCACGCTGCAGCCAGGCGGCAACCAACAGCCAGTTGAACCAATGCATCATGAACAACAACAGTGGTACACCGCCCAGATCAACCAACTGGATGATCTCCGGGTAGTTATACTGGGAATGCGCCAGATTTCCCGGCAACAAATGGGGCACACTGTAGGTGATCAGGGTCCAGGCCAGCGCAGACTTGAATGCCCCCTGGGTGCTCCCCATCCAGCCTGTGCGGGCGGTAATCCACCCTGCCAATGCATAGGGAAGGGCATAGAAAACGCAAAACAGAAACTCGAAAGGCAGGGTGATAGTGGCGGGAGATCGGGTCGCCAAACTCAAGCCGGGAACGACCCACCAGGTGGCAACCAGCCAGCCGAAGAAGGCGCAGACAAATGTGAGCAGGAAGGCTTGCCGGGGAATCAGGCGGCTGAGCGCAATACCCAGAGGGACCATCGCCATCCAACCCAGCCAGGGAGCCGGACCACCGGGAAAGGCAAGATAGAAGAGCAGGACAGTCAAGGCGGCCATGAAGAGCGCCGCGCCTTGCCTGACTCTGGATCCAGGTAAATCGGTGGTGGCTGCCGTAACTTCGTTACCTAGCGCCGCCATATGGGTTTTCCAGTCATGACTTTATCGTGTTCGCCGGAGTCTGTGCACGGCAATCATCCCAAACATGATGATGAATAATGGATGCCCGCCAGATAGCGGAACGCTGGTCGGGGCCGGGCCGCCACCACCGCCACCTCCGCCACCACCAAAGGCATATGCCGCACCGATCATCAATCCCCATAAGGCCATCGCGGCTGCGTAGTTGAGTATGCATGAAAACTGGCTGGCTTGATTCGCTTTTGCTGCAGCCGTCTCTGCATCCTTATTAACCCCCGGCGTCGTTCTGTACAGGATTGCCGTTATACTGGCCAACAGCCCACAGGCCAGTCCCAGCATCAGGATCTGCCAGAGCACAAGATGAACAAAATCAAAGATCGCTTGTTGTTGCTGCAGGATTAGAATCAAATGCGTGATGCGCAGGATATTGGCCAGTTGAAGAATCGATATCGCAGCCAGGGCAAAGGGCAATTTGCGCCTCGTGGTCGCAGGCATGGCCAGAATCGATGCCAACAGGGCCAAAGATAAATAGACGCTGGTGCATGGCTCATCCACCGAGACGGAGGCGGCGCCCGAATTCAGGACAATTATCTGCCCGTTGAGCATTATCTCGTTGCCACTCAATTCCAGAATCTTTCCAACCAGCATGGCCTGGGTCTCGGCAACACCATGTTCCAGATATTCACCGATACCTGAAGACAGCAGCAGAGTGAAACCTGCGGCCCAGACAAGAAATCTCAGCAGATATTGCAGTGCCTGCTGGTCTCGTGTGGGCAGCATTGAACGATTAATAGAATTGACTGTATCGGGCAATCGCATGGAGTGCGTCAAGCTTCACCTTCGTTTCAGGCTGTGGGGTTTGGGTTCACTTTTAAAAGCATGTTGTTATGTGCGGCTGGTTGGAGAACATGCGCCGCTGGCAACGGGTTGCGGGCTCAACAATAATCCAGAGGTTCCTGAACCATAGGTCGGCGGTGTTGATGATTTCTTAACTTAAATGAGATGAGTTCCGACTCATGCAGGGCCAGATCTTGTAATCTGCTCCCCGAATTGGAAATTAGCGCTTTATCGAGGTTTGGATGTCTTTAAATTGCCGCACCCAGGGTTTGAGTCTCTGGTATTGTTGTTTCAGTTTGTCTGCCTCTGCTTTATTCTTGAAGCTGCCGCTCACCACCACGAACTGGCCCAATTTGTCCTTGCCCAGTGGAGCAATGGCAACCTTAGCTTTTATCGGAGTGTCGGCAGCAAATTTCTGCGCAGCCTTGTAAGAGTTGAAAACCGCCAGTTGCAGGGTATAGTGATTTTTGTTTTGCGCTAAGATCCAGGTTTTACCCGTGCTGTTCTTGGAAACGGTTGGTTGTTTGACTGGCTTACTCTGGGTCTTTTTGGGAGCTGGCTTGATGGGCTCACTCGGGACTTTCTTGGGGGGCTGTTTGTTGATGGGCGCTGTAACAATACTGGATGCTTCCCCACCCAGACATTCTGCGACCTGTAACTCATTGCCCTGTTTGACAGCTTGATATTTCTTCCAGAACGCGGCATCGATTTGCTTATGTGCGGAAGGCGCCTGGGAATCCCGATAGCGGGAGGTCTTTGCCGGGCCTCCGTTGTACGCGGAATAGGCAGATCTTGCCAGATTATCCAGCCCGCCCGTGTGTTTCTGTTCGCCTCTTTTGAGTGCGTATTTGACCATATAGCTCAGCAATACCTCTGCGCCTGCCCGGGCGTTGTAGTTTATATCCCAGCGCAGTTTCTGAGTGTCATACAAGCCCCGCCAGACCCGCTCATTCATCTGCATCAAACCGGAATCTCCGGTACTTGAGCGTAGCGTCACTATCTTGCCGTTTTCTATCACATATTGCCGCCAGCAGCTCTCCTGCCAGGCGGTTGTCAGCACCAGATATTGAAAGATCTTTTGCGTAGAGGCATCCAGTTTGTTCCCCTTGGCGGTGCTCTTGGCGCTATCCTTGAGCAGAGTACGCACGATCGGCAGATACTCCGGCAGCTCGCTTATCGTGGGGACCCAGAGATTGAGGCGGTCGTTCGATGATCCCGCCCAGGCGGAGTGGATTGGCCATAGGTTGAAATTGAAGCCTGATGGCTCGTTTGCATCGGGTGATGCCGGCAGTTGGAAAAGTTGGCGCAGTTCCGGGTCAACGGTATCCTCGTAATGCAGCGGATTGACACCGGGCTGATCGATGAGCATGCGCCCCATCCGGCGCAGGCCATTTGCGGAAATATCCAGACCGATGGAAGGACCGAGTCGATCCAATGTATCAAGGGCGTCGGTTGCGGTCAGCAGACTGATCAGCAGCATGGTTTCCTGACCGGGGTTTTCCAGGCTGATCTGGCGCAGCACCGGCCCCAGTCTCTGCCAACTGTCAATAAACCAGTGGCGCACCGGATCATCTCCCCGGGTAACCGGCAGCGCCAAGGCATCACGCAAACGATAACGGGCATCCAGCAAGATTTCCGCAAGGACCTCACGCAGCTCCTGCTGATGGGTCGCCTTGGCATAACGTTTGACGGCAAAGGTGACCATGGCGTCCATCATCTGCCAGTTTTCCTCCAGCTGTTGTATCTCCTCGGTGGAGAGTATTGCTGCGGGTCCTGGAGTGGCTGGAAGCCTGTCTATCTGGAGCTTGACGTCGACGTCTATGCCGTCCGTCGCAACCGATATTTTTGCCAATCCGAGGCTGTCCGTAATCTTGCCGAGCTGCGCGGCGGAGCGTTTGTTCAATACATCCGGCAGCAGTCCGTCAAGCTGGTCAATGGTTGGCGCGAGGTCTATTTCATAGCGGCGCATATAAGCTTGCAGCTGCCCGCTGGCCAGCTCCAATAACTGTCCGGTGATCAACTGGCCTTGCGGGTTATAGAGCTGGGTTGCAAGGATATTCAGTCTGACAGATCTGGCTCCCGGCTGAATCACGGGTTCAGTGAGAAATCTGGCCTCGCCCTCCCAGTCGAACAGGTGAGTGCAGTTGCCAAACACAGCCGCGGCTATATTGGCCCTTACGTGCGTGGTGATTTCCAGTTTTTGCTGATATTCACGCAGTTGCGGATCAGAGAGGAAAATTTTACTGCAACCGGCGGCATCATGCAGGATTTCTACGCTTTGATCAGCGGTGTTGAACAGCTGGCTGCGCATCAATTGCCGCAGCACTGGGTAATCGAGTTTGATCGGTACCCGCACTGTCTCAGCCATGGCTGGAGATGCTATGGCAACTGCTGATAACAGCAGCAGCAGGACGATGCTGACCCGTTTAGATAGCTTTTTATCTGGCATATTCATACTTTGCCGGCTTGTAGAGGTGATTCGCTCATAATTGGTGAATCCTGAGATATTCAGTGAGGAAGATGTGTATGTTTACTCTATTCCGATTATTGAAAAAGCGAAATATGTACAGCGCAGAAAGAGGATGGCCGCTTGAGCTTCCCCTTTACTCCCCTCTCTATGAAGAAAGGGGAGCGGCTGAATAGCTATCACCTGGGTAAGGCCGTTCGGTCAACTTCAGGCTGCACCCAAAGCCACAGGTTTTAGCTGGCGGGGGATCAAAGGGCAGATATTACTGCATTGAATGTTGCGCTGGGTCGCATGGCGCTGGCGGTCAAGGTTTTATCTGGGTGATAGTAGCCGCCGATATCGACCGCCTGTCCCTGCGCAGCATTGAGTTCCTCAACGATCTTGGCTTCATGCGCGGCGAGCTGCTGTGCGGCTGGAGCAAATTTCGTCTGTAACTCCTTGTCCTCTGTCTGATCCGGCCAGTGCCTCCGCCCAGTACAGGGCCAGGTAGAAATGGCTGCCCCGGGTATCCAGTTCACCGACTTTCCGAGACGGTGACTTGTTGCTGTTGAGAAACTTTCCGTTGGCCAGATTAAGCGCGTCGGCGAGGATCTGCGCCTTGCGGTTGCCGCTTTTCTGCGCCAGGTCTTCCAGGGAGACCGCCAGCGCGAGGAACTCACCCAGAGAATCCCAACGCAGATGACCTTCCGTCACGAATTGTTGCACATGCTTGGGCGCCGAGCCGCCTGCGCCTGTCTCAAACAGACCGCCACCCGCCAGCAGTGGGACGATGGAGAGCATCTTGGCGCTGGTGCCCAGCTCCAGAATCGGGAACAGGTCGGTGAGATAGTCACGCAGTACATTGCCGGTTACCGAGATGGTGTCTTTGCCGTCTTTGACCCGTTGCAGGGTCAGGCGGATGGCCTCCACCGGCGGCAGGATCTGGATGTCCAGCCCGCTGGTATCCTGATCCTTGAGATAACCCTCGACCTTGTCGATCAGATTGGCGTCGTGGGCGCGGTTTTTGTCCAGCCAGAAAATCGCCGGATTGCCGGTCAGCCGGGCGCGGTTGACCGCCAGTTTCACCCAGTCCTGAATCGGCAGGTCCTTGGTCTGGCAGGCGCGCCAGATGTCGCCTTGCTCCACGGTGTGTTCGAGCAGGGTCTTGCCGGCGGCATCCACCACCCGCACCGTGCCGTCGGCCGGAATCTGAAAGGTCTTGTCATGGGAGCCATACTCTTCCGCCTTCTGCGCCATCAGGCCGACATTGCTGACATTGCCCATAGTGGTGACATCGAAGGCGCCATGCCGCTTGCAGAAATCGATGGTCTCCTGGTAGATGCCGGCATAGCAGCGATCGGGAATCATCGCCTTCATGTCGTGCAGTTTGCCGTCCGGCCCCCACATCTGTCCGGAAGAGCGTATCGCGGCCGGCATCGAGGCGTCGATGATCACATTGCTGGGCACATGCAGGTTGGTGATGCCCTTGTCCGAATCCACCATGGCCAGCTCAGGATGGTCTTTGTAGACGGCTTGAATGTCCGCTTCGATCTCAGCCCTTTGCGCCTCAGGCAGCCCGCCGATCTTTGCATAGACATCGCCCAGGCCATTGTTGGCGTCAACACCCAGCCCGGCAAACACCTTGGCGTATTTGGCAAAGACATCCTGGTAATAGACCTTCACCGCATGACCGAACATGATCGGGTCCGAGACCTTCATCATGGTGGCCTTGAGGTGCAGCGATAACAGCACCCCTTTGTCTTTGGCATCCTTGATCTCTTGCTCGTAGAAGGCCCGCAGGGCGTTGCGGCTCATTACCGCGGCATCGATGACTTCTCCGGCCAGCAGGGGGGCCTTGTCCTTCAACACGGTGACCTGGCCGTCCTGATCCGTGAATTCGATTTTGACGTCGCTAGCCTGTTCGAGAACCGCGGATTGCTCACTGGCATAGAAATCGCCGTCACTCATGTGTGCGACGTGTGACTTTGAATCCGCGCTCCAGGCGCCCATGGAATGAGGGTGCTGTTTGGCATACTCCTTCACGGGGGCGGCCACCCGGCGATCGGAATTGCCTTCTCTCAGCACCGGATTGACTGCACTGCCCAGGACCTTGGCATAGCGGGCTTTGATGACTTTCTCCGCGTCGTTCTGCGGTTCCTCAGGATAGTCAGGAACCGCATATCCCTGGGACTGCAGCTCTTTGATGGCGGCCTGCAGTTGTGGGATCGAGGCGCTGATATTGGGAAGTTTGATGATATTGGCTTGCGGCGTCTTGGCCAGTTCGCCCAGTTCGGCCAGGGCGTCGCTCTGCTGTTGCACTGCCGTCAATTTGTCTGGGAAGTTGGCGATGATGCGTCCCGCCAGGGAGATGTCTCGGGTCTCGACCGCGACATCTGCCGCTTTGGTGAATGCCTCGATGATCGGCAGCAGGGAGTAGGTGGCCAGGGCAGGGGCCTCGTCGGTCAATGTATAGATGATTTTTGAAGTTGTCATGTTTGTCTCTTGATTTTTTATGATTCGACAGATCGCTCAGGAGTAGGATTCTGCTCCGATGTGAGGGTGTCGAAAGAGCCAAATATGTAGGTCGGATTAGCGCAGCGTAATCCGACAATTTGTTGACATTGTTGGGTTACGCTATCGCTAACCCAACCTACATTTCTGTCCGTTGAGTCCAGAACTAACCGTTGAGCTCCTTGGATATCAGGTTCAACGCGCCGCCGGCCTTGAACCATTCGATCTGCAACTCGTTGTAGGTGTGATTGGCCAGGAACTCATCCGTAGAGCCATCCTGGTGGGTGACCTTCACCTGGAAAGGCTTGCCGGGGGCAAACTCGGTCAGACCGAGGATATCGATGTGATCGTCCTCCTGAATCTTGTCATAGTCCGCCGGATCGGCGAAAGTCAGACCCAGCATGCCCTGTTTCTTCAGGTTGGTCTCATGGATGCGGGCGAAGGACTTGACGATTACCGCGCCGACATTCAGATGACGTGGCTCCATCGCGGCATGTTCGCGGGATGAACCCTCGCCGTAGTTGTCCTCGGCGATGACGATGGATTTCAAGCCTTTGGCCTTGTAGGCCCGCGCCACCGCTGACACCTTGTCATACTCACCGCTGAGCAGGTTCTTCACTGAGTTGGTCTCGCCATTGAAGCTGTTTACCGCACCCATCAGCAGGTTGTCGGAGATATTGTCCAGATGACCGCGGAACTTCAGCCAGGGCCGGCCATGGAGATATGGTCGGTGGTGCACTTGCCCTGGGCCTTGATCAACAGCGGCATGCCGGTGTAGTCCTTACCGTTCCAGGGGGCGAAGGGGGTCAGCAGTTGCAGGCGGTCGGAATCCGCGGAGACGACTATCTCGACAGCCTCGCCGTTATCCGAAGGCGCCAGATAACCGGAGTCCTCCACCGCGAAACCCTTGACCGGCAGTTCCATGCCCTGGGGTTCATCCAGTTTCACTGCTTCGCCATCCTTGTTGATCAGGGTGTCGGTGAGCGGGTTGAAGGTCATGCTGCCGGCGATGGTCAGGGCGGTGACGATCTCCGGCGAGGCGACGAAGCCATGGGTATTGGGATTGCCGTCGTTGCGCTTGGCGAAGTTGCGGTTGAAGGAGGTGATGATGGAGTTCTTGCGCTCCGGATCGGTATTGTGACGTTTCCACTGTCCGATGCAGGCGCCGCAGGCGTTGGCCATCACCATGCCGCCGATGGCGCTGAACTTGTCGAAAACCCCGTCACGCTCGCAGGTGTAACGGATCAGCTCCGAACCAGGGGTGACTATATATTCAGCCTTGACCTCCAGCTTCTTGTCTATGGCCTGCTGGGCCATGGAGGCGGCACGGGTGATGTCTTCATAGGAGGAATTGGTGCAGGAGCCGATCAGGCCCACCTCCAGCTTCTCCGGATAGCCGTTTTCCTTCACCGCTTTGGCGAACTCGGAGATCGGGTGCGCCGCATCCGGGGTGAAGGGGCCGTTGATGTAGGGCTCCAGGGTGTTGAGATCGATCTCGATCACCTGATCGTAGTACTTTTCGGGATCGGCATAGACCTCGCTGTCCGCCTGCAGGTGCTGCTTGATCCGGTCGGCGGCGTCCGCCACTTCAGCACGGCCGGTCTCTTTCAGGTAGCTGGCCATCTTCTCGTCATAGGCGAAGATCGAGGTGGTGGCGCCGATCTCCGCCCCCATGTTGCAGATGGTGCCCTTGCCAGTGCAGGAGAGGCTGTCGGCGCCATCGCCGAAATACTCCACGATGGCGTTAGTGCCGCCCTTGGTGGTGAGGATCCCCGCCAGCTTGAGGATTACGTCCTTGGCGGAGGTCCAGCCGCTCATCCTGCCGGTGAGCTTGACACCGATCAGCTTCGGCATCTTCAGCTCCCAGGCCATGCCGGCCATCACGTCCACCGCATCCGCACCGCCCACACCTATGGCGATCATGCCCAGACCGCCCGCGTTCACGGTGTGGGAGTCGGTGCCGATGATCATGCCGCCGGGGAAGGCATAGTTCTCCAGCACCACCTGATGGATGATACCGGCACCGGGCTTCCAGAAACCGATGCCAAATTTGTCGGAGACCGACTGCAGAAAGTCATAGACCTCTTTGTTCTGCTCCATGGCCACCGGCAGGTCCGAGCCGGCTCCCTGGTCGGACTGGATCAGATGATCACAATGCACGGTGGAGGGCACGGCCACCTTTTTGCGGCCGGAGTTGATCAACTGCAGCAGCGCCATCTGGGCGGTGGCGTCCTGCATCGCCACCCGGTCGGGAGCGAAATTTACATAGTCCTCACCGCGTTGGTAGGGTTCGATGTTGTCTTTGTTCGACAAATGGGCATAAAGAACCTTCTCCGCCAAGGTAAGAGGGCGATTAAGTTTGTTTTTTGCCGCACTGATACGGCTGTCAAAGTTAGCGTACACATCTTTTATCAGGTCGATATCAAATATCATTTTTAAGAGCCCCTAGAAGTTAATTTTCTAGAAGCCAGTGAAGGTAAATTTGCGCTCAATTTTAATCTATTTAGCTTCATTAGCGGATCAATCAATAAAATCAGTCAGACTTGTTTACTCGGCCGAGCATTCGCTCCAGATTCTCCCGGGAAGCGCGTACATGGCGGCGCATCATGAGTTCAGCCATCTCTCCATCCCGGGCTGTGATCACATCCACGATATAG
>CAWBPR010000022.1:0-117700 GCA_963790775.1 uncultured Gammaproteobacteria bacterium
TGGGTTGCAAGGATATTCAGCCTGACAGATCTCCCACCTGGCTGAATCACGGGCTCAGTGAGAAATCTGGCGTTGCCCTCCCAGTCGAACAGGGGCGTGCAGTTGCCGAAAACAGACGCGGCAATATTAGCCTTTACGTAGGTGGTGATTTCCAGTTTTTGCTGATGCTCCTGCAGTTGTGGATCAGACAGGAAAATTTTGCTGCAACCGGTCGGCGTCTTGCAGGATTTCCACACTTTGATCAGGTGTATTGAACAGCTGGCTGCGCATCAATTGCTGCATGACAGGATAATCGAGTTTGATAGGTACTCGTACAGTCTCTGCGTGAACCGGAGATACAAGGGTAAAAGTTGAAAACAGTAAAAAGACGATGCTGATGAAGGTGTATGGCTTTTTTTCAGGCATATTCATACTTGGTTATCTTGTAGTGGTAACTCGCCTGTATCAGGCAAACCTGCGATATTCAGTGAATGGAAGATGTGGATATATACTCTATTTCGATTATTTGAGAAAGCGAAATATGTAAGGAGAAGAGGATGGTCGCGTGACCTTCACCTTTACTCCCCTCTCTATGAAGAAAGGGGACGTGCCAATATAGCTATCGCCGAGTGGCGTTCGGTAATTTAGGTGTACCCGGAGCCACAGGCTTTAACAGCTGAGGGCTCAAAGGCCAGCTACTACTGCATTGAATGTAGCGCTGGGTCGCATGGCGCTTACGGTCAATGCTTTATCTGAGTGATAGTAGCCGCCGATATTGACCGCCTGTCCCTGCGCGGCATTGAGTTCCTCAACGATCTTGGCTTCATTGGCGGCGAGCTGCTGTGCGACAGGGGCAAATTTCGCCTGTAGCTCCTGGTCCACTGTCTGTCCGGCCAGCGCCTCCGCCCAGTACAGGGCCAAATAGAAATGACTGCCCCGGGTATCCAGTTCACCAACCTTCCGCGAGGGTGACTTGTTGCTGTTGAGAAACTTGCCGTTGGCCTGATTAAGTGCGTCGGCAAGAATCTGCGCCTTGCGGTTGCCGCTTTTCTGCGCCAGGTCTTCCAGAGAGACGGCCAGCGCAAGAAACTCTCCCAGGGAATCCCAGCGCAGGTGACCTTCCGTGACGAACTGCTGCACATGTTTCGGCGCCGAGCCGCCGGCGCCGGTCTCAAACAGGCCGCCGCCCGCCAGCAGTGGGACGATGGAGAGCATCTTGGCGCTGGTGCCCAGTTCCAGGATCGGGAACAGGTCGGTGAGATAGTCACGCAGCACATTGCCGGTCACAGAGATGGTGTCCTTGCCGTCTTTTACCCGTTGCAGGGTCAGGCGGATGGCCTCCACCGGTGGCATGATCTGGATATCCAGCCCGCTGGTATCGTGATCCTTAAGATAAACCTCGACCTTGTCGATCAGATTGGCATCGTGGGCGCGGTTTTTGTCCAGCCAGAAAATCGCCGGATTGCCGGTCAGCCGCGCCCGGTTGACGGCCAGCTTCACCCAGTCCTGAATCGGCAGGTCCTTGGTCTGGCAGGCGCGCCAGATATCGCCTTCTTCCACGGTGTGTTCGAGCAGGGTCTTGCCCGCGTCATCAACCACCCGCACGGTTCCGTTGGCAGGGATCTCGAAGGTCTTGTCGTGGGAGCCATACTCTTCCGCCTTCTGCGCCATCAGGCCGACATTGGTGACATTGCCCATGGTGGTGACATCGAAGGCGCCATGCTGCTTGCAGAAATCGATCATCTCCTGGTAGATGCCCGCATAGCAGCGATCGGGAATCATCGCCTTCATGTCGTGCAGCTTGCCGTCCGGCCCCCACATCTTCCCGGAAGAGCGGATCGCGGCCGGCATGGAGGCGTCGATGATCACATTGCTGGGCACATGCAGGTTGGTGATGCCCTTGTCCGAATCCACCATGGCCAGCTCAGGATGTTCTTTGTAGACGGCTTGAATATCCGCCTCGATCTCAGCCCTTTGCGCCTCAGGAAGACCGCCGATCTTTGCATAGACATCGCCCAGGCCATTGTTGGGGTCAACACCCAGCCCGGCAAACACCTTGGCGTGTTTGGCGAAGACATCCTGGTAATAGACCTTCACCGCATGACCGAACATGATCGGGTCCGAGACCTTCATCATGGTGGCCTTGAGGTGCAGCGATAACAGCACCCCTTTGTCCTTGGCATCCTTGATCTGTTGCTCGTAGAAGGCCCGCAGGGCGTTGCGGCTCATTACCGCGGCATCGATGACTTCTCCGGCCAGCAGGGGGGCCTTGTCCTTCAACACGGTGACCTGGCCGTCCTGATCCGTGAATTCGATTTTGACGTCGCTAGCCTGTTCGAGAACCGCGGATTGCTCACTGGAATAGAAATCGCCGTCACTCATGTGTGCGACGTGTGACTTTGAATCCGCGCTCCAGGCGCCCATGGAATGAGGGTGCTGTTTGGCATACTCCTTCACGGGGGCGGCCACCCGGCGATCGGAATTGCCTTCTCTCAGCACCGGATTGACTGCACTGCCCAGGACCTTGGCATAGCGGGCTTTGATGACTTTCTCCGCGTCGTTCTGCGGTTCCTCAGGATAGTCAGGAACCGCATATCCCTGGGACTGCAGCTCTTTGATGGCGGCCTGCAGTTGCGGGATCGAGGCGCTGATATTGGGAAGTTTGATGATATTGGCTTGCGGCGTCTTGGCCAGTTCGCCCAGTTCGGCCAGGGCGTCGCTCTGCTGTTGCACTGCCGTCAATTTGTCTGGGAAGTTGGCGATGATGCGTCCCGCCAGGGAGATGTCTCGGGTTTCGACCGCGACACCTGCCGCTTTGGTGAATGCCTCGATGATCGGCAGCAGGGAGTAGGTGGCCAGGGCAGGGGCCTCGTCGGTCAATGTATAGATGATTTTTGAAGTTGTCATGTTTGTCTCTTGATTTTTTATGATTCGACAGATAGCTCAGGAGTAGGATTCTGCTCCGATGTGAGGGTGTCGAAAGAGCCAAATATGTAGGTCGGATTAGCGCAGCGTAATCCGACAATTTGTTGACATTGTTGGGTTACGCTATCGCTAACCCAACCTACATTTCTGTCCGTTGAGTCCAGAACTAACCGTTGAGCTCCTTGGATATCAGGTTCAACGCGCCGCCGGCCCTGAACCATTCGATCTGCAACTCGTTGTAGGTGTGATTGGCCAGGAACTCATCCGTACAGCCATCCTGGTGGGTGACCTTCACCTGGAAAGGCTTGCCGGGGGCAAACTCGGTCAGACCGAGGATATCGATGTGATCGTCCTCCTGAATCTTGTCATAGTCCGCCGGATCGGCGAAGGTCAGACCCAGCATGCCCTGTTTCTTCAGGTTGGTCTCATGGATGCGGGCGAAGGACTTGACGATTACCGCGCCGACATTCAGATGACGTGGCTCCATCGCGGCATGTTCGCGGGATGAACCCTCGCCGTAGTTGTCCTCGGCGATGACGATGGATTTCAAGCCTTTGGCCTTATAGGCCCGCGCCACCGCTGACACCTTGTCATACTCACCGCTGAGCAGATTCTTCACCGAGTTGGTCTCGCCATTGAAGCTGTTTACCGCACCCATCAGCAGGTTGTCGGAGATATTGTCCAGATGGCCGCGGAACTTCAGCCAGGGTCCGGCCATGGAGATATGGTCGGTGGTGCACTTGCCCTGGGCCTTGATCAACAGCGGCATGCCGGTGTAATCCTCACCGTTCCAGGGGGCAAAGGGGGTCAGCAGTTGCAGGCGGTCGGATTCCGCAGAGACGACTATCTCGACGGCCTCGCCATTATCCGAAGGCGCCAGATAACCGGAATCCTCCACCGCGAAACCCTTCACCGGCAGTTCCATGCCCTGGGGCTCATCCAGCTTGACTGCTTCGCCGGCCTTATTGATCAGGCTGTCGGTGAGCGGGTTGAAGGTCATGCTGCCGGCGATGGTCAGGGCGGTGACGATCTCCGGCGAGGCGACGAAACCATGGGTATTGGGATTGCCGTCGTTGCGCTTGGCGAAGTTGCGGTTGAAGGAGGTGATGATGGAGTTCTTGCGCTCCGGATCGGTGTTGTGACGCTTCCATTGGCCGATGCAGGCGCCGCAGGCGTTGGCCATCACCGTGCCGCCGATGGCGCTGAACTTGTCGAACACCCCGTCCCGCTCGCAGGTGTAACGGATCAACTCCGAGCCGGGGGTGACGATATATTCCGCTTTGACCTCCAGCTTCTTATCGATCGCCTGCTGGGCGATGGAGGCGGCGCGGGTGATGTCTTCATAGGAGGAGTTGGTGCAGGAGCCGATCAGTCCCACCTCCAGTTTCTCCGGATAGCCCTTTTCCTTGACCACCTTGGCGAACTCGGAGATCGGGTGTGCCGCATCCGGGGTGAAGGGGCCGTTGATGTAGGGTTCCAGGGTGGAGAGATCGATCTCGATCACCTGGTCGTAGTATTTTTCCGGGTCGGCATAGACCTCGCTGTCCGCCTGCAGGTGCTGCTTGATCCGGTCGGCGGCATCCGCCACTTCGGCGCGGCCGGTCTCTTTCAGATAGCTGGCCATCTTCTCGTCATAGGCGAATATCGAGGTGGTGGCGCCGATCTCGGCGCCCATGTTGCAGATGGTGCCCTTGCCGGTGCAGGAGAGGCTGGCGGCGCCGTCGCCGAAATACTCCACGATGGCGTTGGTGCCGCCCTTGGTGGTGAGGATGCCCGCCAGCTTGAGGATCACGTCCTTGGCGGAGGTCCAGCCGCTCATCCGGCCGGTGAGCTTGACACCGATCAGCTTCGGCATCTTCAGCTCCCAGGGCATGCCGGCCATCACGTCCACTGCGTCAGCGCCACCCACACCGATTGAAATCATGCCCAGGCCACCCGCATTCACGGTGTGGGAGTCGGTGCCGATGATCATGCCGCCGGGGAAGGCGTAGTTCTCCAGCACCACCTGATGAATGATGCCGGCGCCGGGTTTCCAGAAACCGATGCCGAACTTGTCGGAGACCGACTGCAGAAAATCATAGACCTCCTTGTTCTGTTCCATCGCCACCGGCAGGTCCGAACCGGCCCCCTGGTCGGACTGGATCAGATGGTCGCAGTGCACCGTGGAGGGCACCGCCACCTGCTTGCGGCCGGAGTTGATCAACTGCAGCAAAGCCATCTGCGCGGTGGCGTCCTGCATCGCCACACGATCCGGGGCGAAATTGACATAGTCTTCACCGCGCTGGTAAGGCTGGATATTGTCCTGGTCTGAGAGATGGGCGTAGAGAACCTTCTCCGCCAAGGTAAGCGGGTGATTGAGTTTGTTTTTGACGGCAGTAATACGGCTGTCAAAGTTGGCGTAGATGTCTTTAATCAGATCAATATCAAATGTCATCTTTCAGTGTCTCTAAAGTTTATGTGTAATGAACAGGTTTAATTGCAGGAAATTCGTGTTGACTGTCGGGTTATTGAATCCAAACAAGTTAGTCTGAATTGTCGACAAGGCCGAGCATGCGTTCCAGGTTTTCCCGGGAGGCGCGTACATGACGGCGCATCATCAGCTCTGCCATCTCTCCATCACCGGCAGCGATCACATCCACGATATAGCGATGTTCCGCGAGTGCCGGCCTGGCGCGTTGGCTGGTCATGCCGAATTTATGGCGATACATGCGCACCAGATGGTAGAGGTCGTCGCACAGCAGATTGATGAGACGGCTGTTGTGGCTGCCCTGGACGATGAGGTAATGAAAATCGAGGTCGCCCACATGTTGAAAATGGGTGTTGCCATCGTCCCGCTCAATCTGTTGACCGTGCTCAGTCACCAAGGCCTTGAGTTGAGCGATCTCAGGTGCGGTCATGTGCTCTGCTGCCAATCTTGCGGCCATGCCCTCCAGGGCTTCCCGCACATGATAGATCTCCAGCAGTTGCTCACTGCTGAGTTCCACTACCCGTGCGCCGATATTGGGTTTGCGGGTCACCAGGCTGCAGGCCTCCAGGCGGCCTATGCCTTCACGCAGGGAAGCCCGGCTGACCTGCAGCCGTTTTGCCAGATCCGGCTCACTGATCTTGCTGCCTGGGGGAATGTCGCCTTCGACGATGGCCGAACAGAGGGTTTCGAAAACCCAGTCACTCAGGGTTGTGGCGTCGTTTTGTGTGGCTGGGATCATAGACTATAAAATTGTCGACATATATGGCTCAGGGGACGAAATTATTGCCATAATAAGCGCAATGTCAAGAAATATGTCGACAATACTGGTTCGGGTCTTATTGCAGCTTATTATGATGATGACATGAAGTTAACCGCATCAGCCTCAGGTGCGTTACTATATGCGGTTATTCTGATTGTTACCTTTCCGTTCATAGCAGGTCTGTCCATGTCTGAAGAATTGCGCCGTGCGGCGCTCGATTACCATCAGTTTCCCAAACCCGGCAAGCTGGAGATCAAGGCCACTAAACCACTGGCAAATCAGCAGGATCTCGCATTGGCCTATACACCGGGAGTGGCGGATGCCTGCCGGGAGATAGAAAACGATCCGTTGACTGCGGCCAAGTATACCGCGCGCGGCAACCTGGTGGCGGTGGTCACCAATGGCACAGCGGTGCTCGGCCTGGGTGCGATCGGTGCGCTGGCTTCGAAGCCGGTGATGGAAGGCAAGGCGGTGCTGTTCAAGCAGTTCGCCGATATCGACGTGTTCGACATCGAGGTGAACGAGACCGATCCTCAGCAGTTCATCGACACCGTGGCGCGTCTTGAACCCACCTTCGGCGGCATCAACCTGGAGGATATCAAGGCGCCGGAATGCTTTGTCATCGAGCAGGGGCTGAAGGAGCGCATGAACATCCCGGTGTTCCATGATGACCAGCATGGCACCGCCATCGTGGTCTCTGCGGCCATTCTGAACGGCCTCAAAGTGGTGGGTAAGTCGATCGATCAGGTCAAACTGGTGACTGCGGGGGCCGGCGCTGCCGCCCTGGCCTGTCTCGGCCTGCTGGAGAAGCTGGGGCTTAAAAGAGAGCATATCCTGGTTACCGACATCGCCGGTGTGGTCTATGCAGGGCGCACCGAGGAGATGGATCCCTATAAGGCCATCTATGCGCAGCAGACAGACTGCAGAACCCTGCAGGAGGCGTTGCAGGGTGCTGATCTGTTTCTTGGCCTCTCCGCTGCCGGGGTGCTCAAACCCGCCTGGCTTGCAGACATGGCTGCGCGACCACTGATCATGGCGCTGGCCAATCCTACCCCGGAAATTCTCCCGGACGAGGCCCGGGCGGCGCGTCCCGATGCGGTGATCGCCACCGGGCGTTCCGACTACCCCAACCAGGTCAACAACGTGCTCTGTTTCCCGTTTCTGTTCCGCGGCGCACTGGATGTGGGGGCCACTGAGATCAACAGTGAGATGAAGATGGCCTGCGTCAAGGCCATCGCCGAACTGGCGCGGGCGGAGGCCTCGGATATCGTCCGCTCCGCCTATGGCGGGCAAACGCCTGCAGTTCGGGCCGGACTACCTGATTCCAAAACCTTTCGATCCACGCCTGATGGAGACCGTCCCATTGGCGGTAGCCAGGGCGGCGATGGAGTCGGGGGTGGCGCAGCGGCCGCTGGAAGATATGAATGCCTATCGGCAGCGCCTGCATCATCATGTTTTTCGTACCGGGATGACCATGAAACCGGTATTCGACAAGGCGCGGGAGAAATTCACCCGCCTGGTATACGCCGAAGGAGAGGAGGAAAAAGTACTCCAGGCAAGCCAGCAGGTGATCGATCAGCAGATCGCCCGTCCGATACTGATTGGCAGGCGGGATGTCATCGAACAGCAGATCGCGGACCTTGGCCTGAGCATGCAGGTGGAGCGGGACTGCGACCTGCTCGACCCGCTGGACAACCCGCACTATGACTACTACTGTGATTTTCTGTACAAACGGGTTAATCGCCGGGGTTATTCACCCAAGGAGGCCGCGACATCTGTGCGCCAGAACCTGACTACCCTGGCGGCGGTGATGGTGGCGAACAATGATGCGGATGCCATGATCTGCGGTACCGTCGGGCGTTACCAGAACCATCTGAAACAGGTCGAACTGGTGCTGGGGCGCAGGCCAGGGGTGCGTCACCTCACTTCCATGCGGGCATTGGTGTTGCACTCCGGTACGATCTTCATCACAGATACCTCGGTGCAGGTTGACCCGGATGCCGAGGCCATCGCCGAGATCGTCAAACACTGTGCCGATGAGGTGCGCTGGTTTGGTATCGAACCCAAGGTGGCGCTGCTTTCCCACTCCAATTTCGGCAGCAGTGACTCCCCCTCGGCGCTGAAGATGCGCGAGGCCATGGCGCTGATCAATGAACGACAGCCGGACCTGGTCGTGGAAGGGGAGATGCATGCCGACCTGGCGCTGTCCGAAAGACTGCGTAACGATCGCTTTCCCAATTCCCGTCTGCAGGGTAAGGCCAATCTGCTGGTGATGCCGAACCAGGATGCGGCGAATATCGCCTTCAACATGCTCAAGGTATTGGGCGAGGGGATCTCCATCGGCCCGATCCTGGTGGGAACCCCCAAGTCGGCGCATATCGCCACTCCGGGGGTCTCGGTGCGCGGGCTGCTCAATCTCTCGGCGCTGTCGGCGGTCAGATAGCTGCCGGTATTGATGATCGGTTTCCCGCCGGTTGCCAGGCTCAAGTCAATTGCGCAGGGGATTCAGCCGTCAGGTCAATCCGGAGGATCGGCGTGAATAGCACTGTTTATTGTGCTGAATCAGGTTATAATCCTGCCGCGTTTCCAGTTCTATGGCGGACGACATCGGTCCCCCCGCAACGTGAAGCTGCGAACCCCGTCAGGCCCGGAAGGGAGCAGCGGCAGTAGTGGAATCGTGTGCCGGGGTGTGGCTGGTGTCGGCTGCCACCTAATTCTTTCCCCGTGTGAATCGCGCCCATGGGGCGCTCCTGCAGACACCACATTCGTGTGTAGGAGCGGGCCATGCCCGCGATGCAAATCTACAGCAGTTCCTCTAGTGAAGTCAGATCTTCCACACCAGCCATATCCGCCAGCATGCGGGTGTACTCTCGCAGCTGTTGCTGTTTGAATGTGAGATCCTCTCGAAACTCTGCACATCTGGCTGGATCGTCCAACGCGCCTTCCAATGACAGCCGATGCCATTTGGCGGTAAATGGCCTGACCACTTGATTCAACACCACGATGGCGATCTTGGTGAAGCTGCTGCAATCCCGCCCATGTTGGCGGATGATCTCCCGGGTCAGCGGAAAGAGTCGGTAGACGCTCTCCAGGGCGGTTTTCTCGTTACCATGAGACTCCGGCAACGGTTGGGTAGTGATCCGGGTCAGCAGCTCGATATAGAGATCCCAGGCGGCATCCTGGTCTGCCGTCTGTGGTTGCCACTCCATCTCAAGGAACTTGGCATTGATCTTCAGCGAGACCATGTCCCAGTTGTCCAGCCATTTACGTAATTTCACCGCCAACCTCCTGGCTTGCTAAACAGTTGCATCCGAACTGAGTGTAACGTTCAATGGCGGTGTCAGAAAGAGGAAGAAAAACCAGAGCGAATGGAAACAGCAGGTACTCAGACAGATTTGACCGGGCTGCGGGTTTTTATCAGCTATCCACGCGGAGGTCTTGCCCACAGCTGGGCGCAGGCGATACAGCAGGAACTGGAAGCCAATGGGGTGGCTGTCGCCTGGCGTGACGAGGATGCCATAGCCGAAGGCGATCAAAACTGGTTAAAACGTATCGCAGAGGGGCTGGAGCGATGCGATGTCCTTGCCTATGTCTTGACCGATGAGAGAGAAACCAGCAGCTGGGTCACCCGGGAGCTACTAACCGCTCAGCAAAAGAACAAACCCATCGTTACCCTACGGGTCGAGCCGGTTTCACTGCCTCATATCATCAAGGAGACACAGCCGGTCGAGCACTGGGATGATCAGGCGGATACCCTGCAGCGCCTCGCCGATGCCCTGTTCCGGGAGTGGCGCAAGAGCCTCAAATACTCGACTCCACAACCGCAACCGCAGGATGTACCCAGCTTGCTCGACAGCCTGCAGCGGCAGCGGGAACTGAAATGGCTGGATGAGATCATCTATGTGGACTACTCCGACCGGGCTGACCTGTATACAGAGTTAGAGGCAGAGGAACAGCGGAGCCTTTCCCTGGAACGGGCCATGAAATCGGTGCGTATAGAGACCCACGCGGTACTCGAAGCCTTTGGCCAGCAAGCAATAACCCCCGATTCTCAGAAGCAGAAAACCTATGCGGATGTGCTCCAGGCCTACCGTGAGCTGCAAACACGCCCGGTGCGACGGCTGGCGGTTTTGGGAGATCCGGGGGCAGGCAAGACGTTTTCTCTGGAGCGTATCGCCCTGGAGTACGCCAAGTCCGCAAAAGATAACCCAAGGCCCCCATTCCACTGCTGGTGCAGCTGGGGCGTTGGACGAGGGATGGGCAGTCCCTGGAGGCCTTTATCGAATCGGCCCTGGGGGATCTGGGCCGAAGATTTCGCCAAGCTCAGGGAACAGGGCAGGGCGATCCTGCTGCTCGACGCCATGAACGAGATCCCACCGGGCCAGCGCCGCCACAAGGCGCAGCAGATCCAGCACCTGGCCCAGGACGAGCGTTTCTCCAGCGTGCTGGTGAGCTGCCGGGCGCGGGATTTGAGCAGACTTCCGGCTGCCATTCGATACCCTCACCCTGCAGCCCTTGACGCCCAGCAAAATCCGCGAGTTCCTCCAGCGGGTGCTGAGCCATCACCACAGCCGGGATGCGACAGACAAGGCGGATGCCCGTTTCTGGCAGATCGCGGGTGGCAATAGGTAAAAGCAGCTTGGCAGGCCTGGGTAAAAGTAGGTGGCGGATTCGATGCTTTCATTACCAGAGAAGAGGAGCATCAGGCATTTTTCGATCTTATTGGTATACAGAAGTGAGGGAAAATCTGCTCCGGAACCAGCGCAATCTCCTGCATCTGGCCAGCAATCCCTACTTGCTGCAGATCATGGCGGTTCTGCCGGAACTGTCCACGAACCGGGCCCAACTCTTCCGCGGCTTTTTGCAGGTGCTCTATGATCGGGAAAAGGATGCCAGGGAGCGACGTCAGGATGCTGCCTCGGTGCCCGATCAGTCCCATTGGATGGATGTCTTAGGAGGACTGGCTGAGTCGATGCAATTCGCCGGCGGGGCCCAGAGCGATGCAGGCGCCCAGACCGTCCTGCCGCGCCCCGACTGGCCCGCTTTATTGACCAAGGAATTGCTCAACTTCTCCCGTGATGCCAGCGTGCTGCAACTCACGGGTGACGATCTGCGCTTTACCCATCAATTGCTCCAGGAGTATCTGGCCGGCCGGGTTTTGGTCACTGCCAGTCAGGCTGACCCCTTGTCAGCGGGGCGTTATTGGCCGGAAAAGAATTGGTGGCAGGGCAGCGGTTGGGAGGTGGTGGCGGAAATCGCAGCCGAATCCCTGGAGGCGGATGAAATCGAGCCCTTCATCGTCTGGCTGGCGCGGGCCAATCCGGCTTTGGCCGCTGATATATGGGAGGCGCAGGACCGGCCAGTATTGGCTGATGCCACCCGGCAGGCCATTCATGACCAATGGTTTACCCGGATGACCGATATCGAACGTGTACCTCAGCCGAGCGCCCGAGCCGCGATTGGCACGGCGTTAGGCCGTTTTGAGCTGGATGATCGTCAAGGAATAGGTCTGGATGAGCAGGGACTGCCCGACATAGACTGGGTTGAGATCCAGTCAGGTCCCTTTCTGTATGGCGAGGGCGATGAGCAACAGCAGGTCCATCTCGAACGCTATTGCATCAGCCGCTATCCCATCACCAATGCTCAGTACCAGGCTTTCATTGATGCCGGGGGCTATGTCGAGGAGCGCTGGTGGCAGGGCCTGAAAAAGCCAAAAACAGTGAAAAAAATCACCTGGTACCAGACCAACCGGCCCAGGAGCGATGTGGACTGGTACGAGGCGATGGCCTTCACCCGCTGGTTGGCAGCTCAACTCGACCAGTCCGTCCGGTTGCCCACCGAGCAGGAGTGGGAGAAGGCGGCGCGGGGCACGGATGGTCGGGCCTATCCCTGGGGTGATGACTATCTGAATGGTTATGCCAATGTGATGGAGAGTGGCGAGGGAGGTGAATATCTGGGTGAAACCACAGCGGTGGGGCTCTATCCGCAAGGCGAATCCCCCTTTGGTGTGCGGGACCTGGCGGGGAATGTCTGGGAGTGGTGCTTGAACAAATACGAACATCCTGAGCAGATTCAGCCTGACACCAGTGACGATGAACGTGTGCTGCGCGGCGGCTCCTGGATCGGCAATCCAGAGTTTGCTCGCGCGGCCCACCGCCTCAGGAACTATCCTGTCACCACGCGGCCGCTACAGGGGTTTTCGTGTTGTGTTGTCTGCCCCCATTTTCTGATTTCCTGTTCCCTGTTGACCGACGCGATAGCGGCGGTCAAATTTTTTTCTGTGTCTGGTTGTAGGTGCACCCCATGGGTGTTATCCATTTGATCCATGCATCAGAACATTTCGCGGGCATGGCCCGCTCCTACAGTTTAATGAGGCGTTTGTAGGAGCGGGCCATGCCCGCGATATCATCCAAGACCAGGGATTACACTTGCCTAACGAGAGCACCTATCGTTCAATACAAGAATCGGAAGCATATTGATCGAAGAATAACCACTTCAGCTCGTACAACAGAATCAAGAAAACGGATGTCAACACTCAAACTCTTCATCAGTCACAGCTCGCGATTCGACGATGTCGCGCAGAATCAGCTCGAGCCTGACCACAATTGGAAACTGTTGGAAGCAACCTGCAAAGAATTGAAGGATGTCTATAAAGATCGTATCGAAATCTTGGTGGACCAGGACAAACATGGCCTCTATCCGAGCTGCGACTGGGAGCAACGTCTTAACGAATGGCTGGCAGAGTGCCATGCTGCGATCATTCTGTTTTCCAAGCGCGCCCGCGAAACCTCTCAATGGGTGCGCAAAGAGGCCACTATCCTGAGCTGGCGACGGGAGATTGAAAAGGGTTTCAAGCTGATACCGGTGTTGTTGGAAGGTCAATGTGAGCCCGCCGATCTGGAACAGGATGTCTGGTCGACCCTACGGATTTTGGAAAGCCAGTGTAAACGCAGTGCATCGACCAGCCAGGAAATCATCGAGGCAGTTAAATCTGCACTAGGTGATCCTGAAGTATTTAAAACTCAGTGCCCGCAAACCCCTTACGAGCGGCTGGAATCCCTGGTCGGCAATCTGTTACAGCAAGGTACCAACAAAACCAATCTGAGGGATGTATGGGAGCATCTGGAGGCCAGTGACACTAAGCCCCCATGGCATCCTGATGAAACTAACCGATTCGCCGCCGCCTTGGCGCGCTATCTGCTGCGGGACAGTGAGAGCTGCCTGCTCAATTTCCGCCATGTGATCGACAAACTGCATCCCAATCCTGAAAAAGCGCGTGTGGAAGAGCTGCTAAAAGCCATCCGCTCTATCTGGGTCGATGCAAAAGCAGCCGGTCTTATCCCCGGCTCACGTGAACAACAGGGCATGGTGGCCATGAATGGTCAGCTGCTGTTCTTCAAAAACGAGTTACTGAGGACGAATCATTACACTCTCGATCGTTATCTGGAACGCGCCTGGCCGGAAACGGACATGATCAAAGTCATTCCTGTCACAGGTTCGACCACCACAGAAAATATCAAAAAGGAAATTCGCAGCCATTTCAGTATGCAACAAGTGCCCATTCCAGATGCGTTGGTGGATCAGTTGATCAATGATGATCCCAGCCACCTAATGGTTTATCTACAGGCCAATGAAAGCAATGGCGGTGTTCCTGATCCACGACTGTTGAACAAACTGTCTGGTCTGAGAAAGACCTACAACAAAGTGATCATCATTTTTGGCACGGGCGATACACTTCCCGCCATATCGGAAGATAAGTTGATCGCAGTGGAACCGGCACTGGATTTGATCCATGAGGCAAGACAGTTCTACTACGAAATCCAGGCGCGCGAACTGCTCGATCGTAAGTACGGAAATCAACCATGACCTATATACCCAAACACTTCCTACTTCCCCGCGGTGGCGTGCTCAACCGCAACCTGCGGAAAAATGTGCAGGATCCTTATGTCTTCACCGATGAGATTGCCATTGCGGTGGATGTGGCCTTTGCGACAAAACGGCCGTTGCTGGTAGCCGGCAAACCGGGCAGCGGCAAGAGCCGTCTGGCGGATGCCATCGCCGCTCTCAAAGGCTGGCATCTGCTCAGCAAGACCATGACCTCCCGTACCCGTCTGGAAGAGATGACGGTGGAGGTCGACCACTTGCGGCGCTTGCGCGATGCCCAGGGTGGAGAAAAAACCGTCCTTAAAGAGGATTGGGCCTATCACAATCCCGGGATCTACTGGTGGGCGCTGAACTATGCATCGGCCAAGTCGCGGGGGGCATCTGATCCGAATGAAGCCAAGCGTTTGGGCATTGAGGTCGAATTTCCCGGTATCTACCGAAAACAACAAAACGGTGCCAACCACAGTGTGCTGCTGATCGATGAGATCGACAAGGCGGAACCGGATCTGCCCAACGACCTGCTGGAACCCCTGGATCGGAAAAGTTTTGGTTTGCCGGATGGCAGTAAAATCGAGGTAGTCGAAGGTCTGGAGATGCTGACCATTATTACCACCAATCGCGAGCGAGAGCTCCCGCCAGCATTTCTGAGGCGCTGTGTGGGGTTGGTGTTGGAGGAACCAGATACTCTGAAATTGATCAAGATCGCCCGCAAGCACTTTCCCAAAGCGGATAAGACCCGCATCGAAGCCCTTGCCAATCAGATGCTAAGGTATCGGGCTGATGCGAAAAGTGAGTCACTTCGCGCTCCCAGCACCAGTGAATTCCTCGATGCAGTGTGTGCCTGTGAAGCACTCGAGCGCGAGGGGTTTAAAATCGCCATCAGCCCTGAAGATGAAGTCTGGCAACAGATCGAACAGACCGTGCTCATAAAGCCTATCAAGGTCTGATGAGCTCAAAAAAGGTCAACAAGCCGGATGCAGGTGGTTGTAAGCACCAGGGTGAAATCCATCTGGGTGACATCATCACCGCTCTTACACAATTGCCTTGGCAAAACGAAGAGCAGGCGGCTGCGATCGTCCGCAGTCTTGGTTTTACCCTGAAAACCAAAACCTCGGAACAGACGTCCCGGACCATCATCGATACCAGCCGTTATCCGCGACGGGGTAGAACGACAAAGCCCCCGGCAGGAAACAAACCCAGAATTACCGCACCACCCCCGCCTCAGCCCCCGGTGGATCTGCCAACGAAAGTCCTTCAATCGGAACTGAAGCAGCTAACAGTGAGGGCGGCACCGCAAGCACCACAACCCGGATGGTTGAAACAGGAGAGTAAAAGGCTGGAAAGTGACGATACATCTCATCAACCCTTATCTCGGATATCGCTCTTTCCAGACCGAACCTGCCGGGGTATCCTCAGCGCTGCCTTGGCTACGAGACGGCTTGGCCATGAGATCGATGTGCGCCGACTGATCGAACAGTCGGTTCGCGGTCAGACCCCCTCAAACCTGCCTCGCCTCAAGAGTGGTACCCTTGAACGGGGCTGCCAGTTACTGTTGCACTTCAGCGACGGCATGGTGCCTTATTGGGAAGATCTGAAGGCACTGACGGCCCAGATCGGCAGTATCATGGGTGAGCGGCGGTTGCAGATATACGAGTTTACCGAGGCCCCCAAGGCGGCCCGTCGTTGGAATCCACCCTCATCCTTCCTTACCTGGCAGCCAGAGCAAGGCATACCAGTGCTGGTGGCGACGGATTTCGGTATCGCGGAGCGCGAATCCCGATCGATTATCGAACAACGCTGGAGGCCCTTCATTCAGGCCTGTGAGGACAGCGGCAGTCCCTTGTTGATGCTGCTCCCCTGGCCGCAAAGCGCCTGGCCGGATTATCTTGGCCGCTATCCCGAACTCATCCACTGGAACCCACACACCACCGCTGCCATGGTCCGCCGAGTGATCGGTATAGGCCATGAGGTGGTCAAATGAGCTGGCTGCAGCCCACGGAGTACGAACAGACGCTGCTCGATCAGGCTATCGATGAATTGCCTGTCGAGGTGGTGGAACTGGCCCGGCTGGTCTCCCTGGTTCCCCGAGTGGAACCCTTGTTGTTGCGTAACAGCCGTCTCGAGTTTCTGCCTGCAGCAGAGGCCGAGGTAGAATCCCTGCTCTGGTTCAGCAACCTGGTCAGCATCCGCAGCACGCAAAACTTTCTTCTGCACCCGGGGGTGGCGCGGTTGCTTGCCAATGGCTTTGTGGATGCTGCCGATCCTGAAATCTCGCAGCAATTTGAGGCTGTCTGGCGTTTCAGTTGCGAACACACCGTCCACTGGAATCCACTGGACCGTCTGGAGCGAGACCTCCGATACTACGTTCTGATCAAGGATGCTCAGGCCATTCGGGAAGGACTGCAAGACATGCTGCGCAGGATCACCCAAGTGCCTTTGGAAGAAGCACGCCTCGATCTGGCCCGTTGGGCCAAGCGAAACCTACCGTCGCTGATTGAGCCCCACACGGCCACTGAGGAAAGCCGTTTATTAGCTCAGTATGCCGGCATCGCTCTAGCCGACGCATCAACCTGGGTGGAGCTGAGTGAACCCACGCCCTTGCCAAAGTGGTTGGCAACAAACCTCCCCGAGCCAATTGGCGAGAGCCGCATCGGTCTACAGCTACGCTACGATGCGGACACCCAGCAACAGGTCCTGGAGTGCCTGGATGCCGAGGCGGCACCGATGACGCTGAAGCTTTCCAATCCCTTACCAGTTAAGGTCCATCTTCGCTGCGAAGGCAGGGGAGGGAAATGGGAGACCCTCAATCTCGGTAGCCGCATTATATTGTCGTCCGTATCGACCTCGATTCGCCTCACCACCCTGGAGGGTCTGCAGTATGAAATCAAAGCCGAATCCATACTTCCGGTTGGCAATACGACGAAATCGGAAATACTAATACGTAAAATCTACCTGACCCACGTTGAGTCCGATACTGAGCAGGCCAAGAGGCTGGCTGATTGGCTGGCAGAACATCAGATCCAGGTGGAGCTTTTGTTGGAAAAGCCGGGTGATACAGGTCTTCCATGGGATCCTCATGACAAGACCAGGCTACTACGGCTTTGGACTAGTGCCGCGCAGCGAGCATGGGGTAGCCGAAAGCCAGAGGAGATGGTCTCACCGGAGAGGAGCATTAAAGAGCAAAAGGATTCTGCAACTCTACCTGAACATTCACTTGGTGTAATACCGAGCATACTCTTACGAATAGAGGATGTGCCGCCACCCACCGGTTGGAATGACAATGCCAGGCTGCTCGACCTGTTCACATGGCAGCAACGTTCCGAGCAGGAAAACAGGGAAAGCCTGGAACAGATCAGCCGCTTTGTTTCCGGCGAAGCCCCGGAACCGATTCCGCCTGACTCGGGTATCATGGAGGAAATCCAGTCATTGCTCGCAGAAATCGAAGACCCCGAAACATCGCCCCGCCGCCGTCTGGAGATCGGCGACAAACTAGCGGAACTGGGTGACCCAAGGCCCGGAGTGGGGGTCTATGAAGTCGAGATCGATGATGAACAAGCAGACTCGTCAAGCGCAGCCACCTATGCCCCGCCAGTGCAAAGCCTGCTGGACGAGATCAACATCATCGAGACCCAGCCGAAACGCCGCCTGGCTATAGGTGATAAGCTGGCGAAGTTGGACGATCCACGCCCTGGTGTGGGCCTGGATGCGCAGGGCCTGCCGGATATCTACTGGGTGGAGATCCCAGCCGGACAATTCATCTATGGCAAAGTTTCAGAACAACAGAAGCTCCACCTCGAACGATTCCAGGTCAGCCGCTACCCCATCACCAACAACCAGTACCAGTGCTTCATCGATGCCGGCGGTTACACTGAAGAGCGCTGGTGGCGGGACTTGAAAAAGCCGGAGCCGAAGAAATCCACCTGGGATCAGCCCAACCGGCCCAGGACCGATGTGGACTGGTACGAGGCGGTGGCCTTCACCCGCTGGCTGTCTGCCCAGTTGGGCCAAGACATCCGGTTACCCACCGAGCAGGAGTGGGAGAAGGCGGCGCGGGGCGAGGGTGGACGGAAGTACCCTTGGGGCGATGACTATATCAACGGCTATGCCAATGTGGATGAAAGCCGCAATAAGGGTGAAAAACTGGGACAGACCACTGCAGTAGGGCTCTATCCCCAGGGACATAGCCCCTTTGGGGTATCAGACATGGCCGGCAATGTCTGGGAGTGGTGCCTGAATAAAGGTGAGCATCCGGAGCAAATCGAGCCCGACACCAGTGGTGATAGTCGTGTGCTGCGCGGCGGCTCCTGGTTCAGCCCTCCAGGGGATGCTCGCGCGGCCCTCCGCCTCTGGGGCTATCCTGTCAACCGAGGCGGCAGCAGGGGTTTTCGTGTTGTGTTGTCTGCCCCCATTTTCTGATTTCCTGTCCCTTGTTGACCGACGCGATAGCGGCGGTCGCGGTTTTTTTTACGCCCCTCCCTTGTAGGAGCGGGCCATGCCCGCGAAAATGAGCGGCGTTTCAAACCGCATCCCTTATTCGCACCTGTGGGGTGCTCCTACGGAGATTTGTTACCATCCTGATATGGTTGGTTACCAGACAAATTCCTGTAACAGGTGCCGCCGCAAACCCCAACTATCCGCAAAGCGCACATGATTGATCCAACCTTGTACGCTGGCATCGAACTCGGCAAAGCTGATCTCCCCGCGTTGCCATCGATCGAAGCGAGAAGTCAGCCGCCGGTTCGCTTCCACCACCTTGCGCCGTTTTACCCGACGATGTTGTGGATAGATCACGAAACCTAACCAGGGCGTTCCCTGCCTTGTGGGACTGACCTGGGTGCTGGTTTCATGAAAGCGCAGCCGCAAGGCCGACAACCGCTCACGAATCGCCTGTTTCCATTCCCAAAGCTGTGCCTTGTCATTTGCGAATAACGCAAAGTCATCCACATAACGGAGATAGGCCTTACAGCCCAGTTCCCGCTTGATGAACAGATCCAGTGGATGCAGATAACAGTTGGACCAGAATTGCGAGGACAGGTTACCGATCGGCAGGCCCCGTGGGCGACACAGGTCGAGCAGGTCATCATCCTCGAATAAGAGCGGCTGATACTCCTGATCCAACACGCCATCGCCGCTGGCGATGATCTTTTCGCACAATCCGCAGGTTCTTTCGTCTGTCAGATAGCCCTGCAAAATCCGCAACAATACCTGATGATCGATGGCCGGAAAGTGTTTCACAATGTCCAGGCGCAGCAGATAGCTAAAACGTCGGGCGAACTGTTGGAAACGGTCGCAGGCTCGATGGGTGCCTTTACCCAGCCGATTTGCATAGCTGTCCCGGATAAATCGGCGCTCGAAGATCGGCTCGATCTGATTGCACAAGGCGTGGTGGACGACACGGTCCTTGAACGGCGCTGCGCTGATTTTGCGCCGTTTGGGTTCGTCAATGTAAAAATGGGTATAGGAACCAGGTCGATAGTCGCCCGATAACAGTTCTTGCTGAATCTGCAGTAGTCGATCAGCCAGGTCATATTCGAAGCCTGCGGCAGCGCAACGCCCTCTTTTTCCTTTTGCCGCTTTACGCCAGGCCAGCAGGAGGTTTGGAAAGGCGCAGATTTTCAGAAAGTCATCCGCAGGAGATTTTTTCATGGTTGAAGAGATGATCATTTTCACGAAAACGTTCGATCTGCTGGCCTGGCTGCTGCCAAAGGCAGAGAGTTTTCCAAAAATCTACCGATTTAGCATCACTCAGCGTCTAACCACCGCTGCGTTGGATTTTCAAGAGCGGCTGTTTCTGGCCAGAAAGCAGAAGGGGGCAGCGCGCAGACGGCTGCTCCTGGAATCTGATGCGGATCTGGACAAGGTGCGCCTCTATCTGCGGCTGGCCCACCACTGGGCCTGGTTGAGTGATGGTCAGTATGAACATGTCAGCCGTATGGTGAACGAACTGGGCAAGTTGTTAGGGAGTTGGATCAAAAAGCTATAAACGTATTGTAGGAGCGCCCCATGGGCGCGATTGATAAGTTCGATTTGGCATGTCACTAAATGTCGCGGGCATGGCCTGCTCCTACGCTGGATGAAAGATTTAGCGAAATCGAAAATATCGTCAATGTAACTAGCTGACGATCATTGTAGAAGCACCCCATGGGTGCGATGGATGGATCAGCCGGACTATCTGGAACAACTGTATCCGCCAATGATCGCGGGCATGGCCCGCTCCTACAAGGGGGTTGGAAAAAAAGGTGAGAGTGCTCCGGACCCGAAGTCAGGGAGCACTCTCGTTTTGTATATGCCCGACGACAAACGTGCGGACCGGACGCACCCGTGCCATTTTTCCGGCCATCCTTACGTGCTGTAAACCTTGGTCGACAAGCCGCTGCAATATGGATGGCCGGAGAGATGTGGGCAGACAACACAACACGAAAACCCCTGTTGTTGTCTCGGTTGTCAGGATTGTTCCTGTTGCGGTTGGCCGCGCGAGCATTCTCTGGATTGTTGATCCAGGAGCCGCCGCGCAGCACACGTCTGTCATGATCGGGGCACCCGGCTGGAAAAACCAGCAGCGCTATTATGTCAAATATATCGGCACAACCGCTATCCATATCCATGGTAGGTGCATGCTATGGGTGCGATCGGTCTTTTCCGTCATGGCAGGGTGGTTTGTATCGATTGCCGAGGATCGCGGGCATGGCCCGCTCCTACAGAGGCGACGCAAAAAAATCGCGACCACCGCTATCGCGGTGGTCAACAGGTGGACAGGAAATCAGAAAATGGGGGCAGACAACACAACACGAAAACCCCTGAAGTTGACTCGGTAGACAGGATAGCCCCAGCCGCGGAGGGCCGCGCGAGCATCCCCTGGATTGAAGATCCAGGAGCCGCCGCGCAGCACACGACTGTCTCCACTGGTGTCGGGCTCGATTTGCTCCGGATGCTCACTTTTATTCAGGCACCACTCCCAGACATTGCCAGCCAAATCCCTGACACCATAGGGTGATTCGCCCAGTGGGTAGAGCCCTACCGCCGTGGTCTGTTCCAGGTAACCTCCATTTTCACCACTTTCATCCACATTGGCATAGCCATTGATATATTCATTGCCCCAGGGATATTCACGGCCATCGGTGCCCCGCGCGGCCTTCTCCCACTCCTGCTCAGTGGGTAGGCGGATAGATTGATTGAGTTGTTCCGACAACCAGTGGGTGAAGGCCACCGCCTCGTACCAGTCCACATCGGTCCTGGGCCGGTTGGGTTGATCCCAGGTGGATCTTGCCGGTTCGGGCTTTTTCAGATCCCGCCACCAGCGCTCATCCTCGTAACCGCCGGCTTCTATGAAGCACTGGTACTGGCTGTTGGTGATGGGGTAGCGGCTGATCTCGAAACGATCGAGGTGAAGTTTCTGCTGCTCCTCTTTCTCTCCATAGATAAACGTCCCAGCCGGGATCTCCACCCAGTCGATGTCGGGTAGGAGGTTTTTTCGTGGTTGAACTGCACTTGATGCCATTTTGACTTGTTTCCCTTTGCTGCTTGCCAGGTCCATGATCCGGGCATCTTATTGGAAATGACATGGTTGGTTTCTGCAAGTTCTCAGTCGATGGCTAGACTGAACCAATGGTTGAAGGTCTGATTTACCAACACCGTTATCGCGGGCATGGCCCGCTCCTACAGGCAAGCGTTTCTGTTGTAGGAGCGGGCCATGCCCGCGACCAAAGCGACCCAGTTAAGAAGAAGCCAGGTCATAGTGCCTTACGCAGAGGGCGAGTATCGCTGCCCCATGGTATCTATTTGATAACCACGACGACTTATCAACGGATGCCCTTGTTTGTGGACTTCTGGGGTGGCGTGACCGTGGCAAGATGTTTTACGGATTCAAAGCTATTGGGCGATGCACAGATGCTGGCCTGGGTATTGATGCCGAATCATGCCCATTGGCTGATCCAGCTTGGTGACAAGACCCGCTTGAGCCATCTCGTGAGTCGCCTGAAATCCGCCAGTGCCAGGCGGCTGAATAGATATCTCGACCGCGAGGCAACCGTGTGGGCTAAGGCGTTTCATGACCAGGCTCTGCGCAAAGAGGATGATTTGAAGGCCATGGCGCGTTATGTGATTACTAATCCGGTAAGGGCTGGGTTGGTGAAACGGGCGGGGGATTATCCGTTTTGGGATGCGGTTTGGTTGTGAGGTTGGCCACAGGCATGGCTCGTTCTTACGATAGATGGGCGGGTATCATCAGGCTTTTCGCGGGCATGGCCCGCTCCTACAGGTGATGGGAGTTTGTATGAGCGGGTCATGCCCGCGATAAAGTGCTATATTTTACGAAATGTTTATCGATCAATATTTTGTAAGGTTATCACCATGACATCCGTCACCCTATCCAGCAAGTTTCAGCTTTCGATACCCAAAGCGATTCGGGAAGAGATGCATCTCAAGGCCGGCCAGAAATTCGCCATTATCCCCAAGGGCGACACCATCGTACTGGCGCCCATTCGTTCTCTGGATGAGATGCGCGGGGTATTGAAAGGTGCTGACATCACTGACTACCGAGACCGGACAGAGCGTTTGGAACGTTATAAATGATCCTGGTCGATACCTGCGGTTGGATTGAGTGGCTGACTGAGGGTGCCCTGGCGGAGAGTTTTGCCCCGTACATGAAAGATCCCGCGGATTTGCTGGTGCCAACCACAGTGCAATATGAGTTATACAAGTGGGTCAAACGCGAGTCCGGTGAAACTATGGCACTCGATGTCATTGCTCTCGCCGACAACAGCCTCATTGTCCCATTGAGCACGGAAATCGCACTCATGGCCGGGGACCTCTCTCTATCACATAAACTCGCCTTTGCTGATGCGGTTATCTATGCATGTGCAAAAAAATATCAGAGCGAACTTGTTACTGCGGATGATCATTTTGAGGGACTGCGGGGTGTTACTTATTTTTCGAAAAACAGGGTGCAAGAACCCTAGTACTCCATCAAGGTTATATTGATGGGTTCAGTTGGTCTGTCAGCGTTCATGGCAAGACACGCCTCGCCGCGAATGGCCCTAGTCCTTTGCAAGAGGCGTAACGCCGCCATGGGCGCTGACAGGCCAACCCTTCGGGCGCTACTGTGGTGTTCCGCTACTGCGTTACAGCGCTTGACAAGGACTAGGGCCATTGCCTGCGCGCTGTGCCTTGTGGCGAAACACCACAGTAACGCTGAATCCATCAATATGACCTTGGCGGAGTACGAGATTCAGAATATTTTGTGATAATGGCGTTTTTGCGAGCCATGCCCGCAAACAAGTTTACCGCTGCACTCGTGAATCATCGCTGGATTCGGGTTAAACTCTCCGATCTCTATTTTTCTTTCACCGATCCGATTTAATGTCCTATCAGGTACTTGCCCGGAAATGGCGGCCCCAGTTGTTCAGTCAGCTGGTGGGCCAGGAGCATGTGGTCAAGGCGCTCAGCAATGCGCTGGATAATGACCGGTTGCACCACGCTTATCTTTTTACCGGCACTCGAGGCGTCGGCAAGACCACCCTGGCAAGGATCTTCGCCAAATCCCTGAATTGCGAAAGCGGCGTGAGCGCCACGCCTTGCGGGGTCTGCAGCGCCTGCCGCGAGATCGATGAAGGGCGTTTCGTGGATCTGCTGGAGGTCGATGCGGCCTCCCGCACCAAGGTGGATCAGACCCGGGAGCTGCTGGAAAATGTTCCTTATGCGCCGGTCAGGGGCCGCTACAAGGTCTATCTGATCGATGAGGTGCATATGTTTTCTGCAAGTAGTTTCAATGCCTTATTGAAAACTCTTGAGGAACCACCTCCACATGTTAAATTCATTCTTGCGACTACCGATCCGCAGAAGGTGCCGGTTACCGTGCTTTCGCGCTGCTTGCAGTTCAATCTCAAGCGGCTCTCCAGAGAGCAGATCGGGGGGCAGCTGAGACGGATTCTGGAACAGGAAAAGACCGGCTTTGATGATGAATCCCTGTCCCTGCTGGCGCGTGGCGCGGATGGCAGCATGCGGGACGGACTGAGTCTGCTGGATCAGGCCATCGCTTTTGGCGGAGGTGTGGTCAAGGTGCAGGACGTACGCAGCATGCTCGGCACCATCAATGCCGATCCGGTTTATGGACTGTTGACGGCGCTCTCGACTGGCGATGGCGAGGCCCTGCTGCAGCGGGCGGCGGAGATGTCCGAGCTGGCGGCGGATTTCAGCACGGCCCTGCAGGATCTGTTGGGACTGCTGCATCAACTGGCGTTGCTCCAGTTGATCCCCGGCGTGAAGCCGGATGACGCCTATGATGAAAACCGGCTCGCTGAATTGGCGCAGTCACTTGCCGCGGAAGATGTGCAGCTGTTTTATCAGATCGGCCTCACTGGGCAACAGGAACTGCCGCTGGCGCCCGATCCGCGCAGCGGTTTCGAGATGGTGTTGTTGCGCATGCTGGCTTTCAAGCCGGCAGAGCAGGCGAGGCAGATTACCGGAGCGAGGGCTGAATCTCCCGCAGCCAAACCAAAACGCGTGACGCAGCCAGCGCAGCGGGCCGCGCCGAATCGTGCCACCGTTTCGCCACCGCCTGCAGCCCAAGCGCCGGCGGAAGCTGCTTCAACCAGCCTGGACCCGAGTCGCTGGGAAAGTTTTGCTGCAGGTTTGAAGCTCGGGGGGATTACCACGCAGCTGGCCAACAATTGCGTATTTCAGAGCTGGGATGGAGAAACTTTGCACCTCAAGCTGGATCCGGCCAAACAGCAGCTCAGGGTGGGGCAGTCGGAAAAGCGCCTGCTGGACGGGATCAAAAAACGCTTGGGTGAACAGGCGAAGCTGCAGATCAGCGTGGAGGATTCCGAACTGGAAACACCCGCAAAAAAACAGGCCCGGGAACAGGCGGAGCGGCAGCTTCAGGCAGAGCAGGACTTTGCCAGTGATCCTCTGGTGAAGGAACTGGAGGAGCACTTTGACGCACGCTTGCTGCCTAATTCGGTGAAGCCTGTGGATTGAACAGGGTATAAATAACGAATAATCAGACAGAGAGTGTTAATTCTTTTTTTCAGCCGGGTGCATAATTCTGAATCTTCTGTCTGGAAGCAGAGTGAGGCGTCGTACGCTTTCCCTTTTACAGATCCGGAAATTAGATAGCACTACTATTCGGCAACCCGTAATTGATTGGGTTGCGTTGTCATTCATAACCACATAGCCAAACAATGAGGATATCAGCATGAAAGGTGGCTTAGGCAATCTGATGAAGCAGGCCCAGAAGATGCAGGCCGAGATGCAGGAGGCCCAGGAGAAACTGGCCCAGGAGATGGTGACTGGCGAATCGGGCGGTGGACTGGTCAAGGTGACGATCAACGGCAAGCATGAGACCCGCCGGGTGGAGATCGACGACAGCCTGATGGGGGAAGACAAGGAGATGCTGGAGGACCTGATTGCTGCCGCGATGAACGACGCCAATCAGCGCGTTACGCAAAAGATGCAGGACAGCATGTCGGGCCTGACCGCAGGCCTGAATCTGCCACCCGGCATGAAACTCCCCTTCTGAAGCCATGTCTTCAGCACCTCTATTGGAGCAACTGATAGCCGCACTGCGTTGTCTGCCCGGTGTGGGAGCAAAAAGCGCACAGCGCATGTCATACTATTTACTGGAGCGGGATCGTGAAGGCGGCAGGCGCCTTGCGGAGGTGCTGGCAGATGCGATGCAAAGGATCGGGCATTGCAAGCGTTGCCGCACCCTGACCGAAGCGGAGATATGTCAGCTTTGTGAAAATCCCCAGCGGGACGGCTCTCTGCTCTGTGTGGTGGAGACCCCGGCAGACCTGACCACTATCGAGCAGGCGATCGACTATCGGGGACGCTACTTCGTGCTGGGTGGCCGTCTCTCCCCGTTGGATGGTATGGGTCCCCGTGAGATAGGCCTGGACCAGCTCGATCAGCGCCTGGCGGAGGGGGAGGTTCAAGAGATGATTCTTGCCACCAATTCGACCGTAGAGGGCGAGGCCACGGCACAGTACATCCACGATATGGCGCAGACTCGAAACATCAAGACCACGCGAATCGCCCAGGGCGTACCCATGGGCGGCGAGCTGGAGTATGTGGATGGCGCGACCCTGGCGCACGCCTTTCGAGGACGTTCGGAGTTTTGAGCCGGCGACCAGCTCAATGGTGATCTTTAACTTTAAGGAACAAACATGAGTGACTGTCTTTTCTGTAAATTTGTTTCCGGAGATATCAAACCTGACGTGGTCTATGAGGATCCGGATGTGCTGGCATTCCGAGACTTGAATCCCCAGGCTCGCTGCCACATCCTGGTGATACCCAAGCGTCATATTGCGACGCTGAATGATCTGCAGCCGGAAGATGCCGAGCTGATGGGTAAGCTCACCCTGGCGGCGCAGAAGATCGCTGCCGATGAGGGAATCGCCGAACCCGGTTACCGCACTGTGATCAACTGCAACGCGGAAGCCGGACAGTCGGTTTTCCATATCCACCTGCACCTGTTGGGTGGTCGTAAAATGGGATGGCCGCCAGGCTGAAGCTCCCGGGATAATGAAAACCCGTTCCGATGCAGTCAGCAGGAATAGCGGAATCCAACAGCAGGATACTGCCCTGAAACCCTACCTTGTTGCGGTAGAAGGGATGAGCTGCCAGCACTGTGTCGCCGCCGTCGACAAGGCAATTCGGGCATTACCAGAGGTTACCGAGGTCGATGTCAGCCTCGAGACAAAAACTGCTCTGGTTACCGGTGGTCAGCCCCATCAGGTGATTGAGGCGATCAAGGCGGCGGGTTATGAGAGCGGACCCCTGCCTGAGATCCCGGAGAGTTGTCCCGTCGGCGCGGCAGATGAAGCCGGTCAACCCGAGCCCCGGAGTATCGATGGCGGCTATCTGATCGCGATTGAGGACATGACCTGTTCCAGTTGCGTCGCCACGGTGGAGCGGGCGATTCGCACTGTGGAAGGGGTCACGGATGCAGCAGTCAATCTGGTCGAGAAGCGCGCCCAGGTGACGGGTGGCGAGCCGCAGAACGTAGTAAACGCAGTCATCGATCAGGGTTACAACGCCCATTTGGTCGAAATCCCACAAGTGACGACAGATTCCCTGCTGCTGGCGGTTTCAGGTGTGACAGAAGATACGCTTTCCCGCATGACTCAGCAGCTCGAAGGGCGTGCGGAAGTGGTTGCCGAAGGGGACAACTGGCGCGTCTCCAGTCAGCTTCATCCCGCAGATTTACTGCTTACTCTGCGGCGCGCCGGTGTCCAGGCCAGACTTGTCGAGGAGTTCACTGACCCCTATGCGGAACAGACGGAGGAGGCCCGGCTGGAGATCAGGCGCTCCTGGCAGCGGGCGCTGCTTGCCGGGCTGCTGGGCGCCGGACTGATGACGGCGCATTTCGCCGGGCTGCTTCCTGATCCGCAGGCTCAGGGTGGACAGCTGATCTGGAGCGCAATCGCCTTGCTCTGCCTCGCAGTCATGTGGTTCAGCGGGCGAAACTACTATCGAGGGGCCTGGAAGCAGGCGCGGCACTTTTCCTCAAACATGGATACCCTGGTGGCGCTGGGAACGGGGGCTGCGTGGATTTCTTCCAGTATGATAGTGCTGGTGCCCGATCTTTTACCCGCGGGTATGACGAATCTCTATTTCGATGCTTCAGTGTTGATCCTCGCCTTCCTGCAACTCGGTCATGTGCTCGAAACCCGCGCCAAACGCACCACCAGTGAGGCGATAGGCAGTTTGATCGGCCTGTCACCGAAAACCGCATCTCTGGTGCGGGGTGATGAGGAGGTGGAATTACCGGTCTCGCTGCTGCAACTCGGTGATCAGGTGCGGGTGCGGCCCGGTGAACGCATCGCCATCGACGGGATCGTGGAGGAGGGTCTCTCCAGTGTGGATGAATCAATGCTCAGCGGGGAGTCGGCGCCGGTTAAAAAGACGCCTGGCGATCCACTCACCGGCGGCACCATTAATCAGCGCGGCAGCCTGCTGTACCGGGTTGCGCGAATCGGGGATGAAACCACCCTGGCCCAGATCATCAAGATGGTGAAACAGGCGCAGATGAGCAAGCCACCGATTGGCAGACTGGTGGACCAGGTGTCGGCGGTGTTCGTACCGATAGTTATCCTGATCGCCCTGTGTACCTTTGCCGGATGGCTTCTGCTCGGCCCGGATCCACAATCAGCCTATGCCCTGACGGCTGGAATCGCCGTGTTGGTGATTGCCTGTCCCTGTGCCCTGGGGCTGGCTACACCTATTGCCATCATGGTAGGCACCGGACGCGCCGCGCAGTTGAACATCCTGATTCGCAACAGTGATGCCCTGCAGAGCGCCAGCCATCTGACCCATCTGGTGGTGGACAAGACCGGCACCCTGACTCAGGGTCAACCAGCGGTGACATTGATTCAAACGGCGCCCGGAGTGGACGAAGACAGAGCTGATAAGGCTGGCCGCCAGTCTGGAATCCGGTTCCGCCCACCCGCTGGCGTATGCGATAACCAGGCTGGCGGATGAAAATCATATTCAATCGAGTCCGGTTGAACTATTCGAGGCCGTGGATGGCCGGGGCGTCGCGGGACAGATCGATGGCAGGCAGACCTTAATTGGCAGTCTCAGGTTTATGCAGGAGCGGGGCGTCGTAGTGCCCGACAGACTACAGCAACAGGCGGCGCAGGAGGCAGCCAGAGGCGGGACCCCGGTCTGGTTGGCGGATGACGCCCAGCTCAAAGGGTTAATGATTCTGAAAGATCCGCTCCGGCATGACAGCAGTGAGGCGATTGCCGCACTGCACCGGCAGGGTTTGAAGGTCGTGATGTGTACCGGCGACAATCATGCCACCGCCAAGGCTGTTGCAGATGAGCTGGGCATTGATGAGCTGCACAGCGAAGTGTTGCCCGCCGACAAGCTTGAGGTGGTCAAAAGGCTGCAGCGCCAGGGTTTCCGGGTGGGCATGGTGGGCGATGGGGTCAACGATGCCCCCGCCCTGGCCCAGGCGGATACCGGCTTCGCCATCGGCAGCGGCACCGATGTGGCGATCAGCAACGCGGATATCACCCTGGCGGGGGATTCGCTGCTCAATGTGAGTAATTCGATTGCGATATCCAGCGCCACTTTGCGCAATATCAAACAGAATTTGTTCGGTGCGTTTATCTATAATGTGATTGGCATTCCGATGGCGGCTGGCGCGCTGTTTCCCTTCACCGGCTGGTTGCTGCCGCCGATGTTTGCCAGCGCCGCCATGGCCATGTCATCTGTGACCGTGGTAAGCAACGCCAACCGGTTGCGATTCTTTAAACCTGAAATCGTGGAGAAACCCTTGCCTATCAAACTCACTATTAGCGGTATGACCTGTCCCCATTGCCTGATCAGTGTGACCAAGGCGCTGGAAGCTGTGGATGGCGTAGAGAAAGCCGATGTCAGCCTTGAATCGGGTGAAGCGCTGATCATGGGCGGCGCCGACGCCGCTAGCTTGATTGCCGCAGTGAAAGCGGCTGGATATACCGCTGAGCTTGCCGGTTAAGCCCTGGAATCGACTATAATCCTGGTTGGATCCATCCATCATGGCCGGTTAAGGCATTTCAGATCGATGCAGATAAGTGCTCCAAGCATTCGCCCATTAGCTCAGTTGCCTGTTGAACAACAGCCGCTCGGAGAACGGCATGTGCCCGCGTCATCAGGACGGGTTGCCCAGTCCAACTCTGACGCTCAGGGCTGTGGTTGATGCGAGGGAAGCGGAGGCCATGCTGTTTCACACCCGTTTCCGCCAGACTTCCCTGGATGCACAAAATGGTCTCGATTCACGCTCTCAACGCGCCCTGAATGCCTATGCCTCGCTGGAGCAGAGTGCTGAAAGGGAGTACGTAAGTTCTGTTTTAGGGATCGATGAGTATGTATAGAATTCTCGCCGCGATTGATTTCTCCGATGCTTTTGACCGGGTGATCAAGGAGACTGTGGTGCTTGCGCAGGCCCTTTCCGCAAATGTCACCCTGCTGCATGTGACGGAGCCAGAGCCCGGGCCTGTATTCACCGCTTATGAACCGGACCCACTCATGGGGGGCATCGAACCGGATCCTCAAATGATTCGGGATGCGGTTGCCGAACGTTACCACAAGGAGCATGACCGTCTGCAGAAAATCAGTCGGCAAATGCGGGAAAAGGGGGTGGAGTGTGTTGCCTTGCTGGTGCCGGGCAGTGGTGCGGAACAGATTCTGGCAGAGTCGGAGAAATTGCAGGTGGATATGATTCTGCTCGGTTCACATGGCAAAGGCATGGCTGCCAAGCTACTGCTCGGCAGCACCAGTGAGGGGGTATTGCGTAAATCCAGCGTGCCGGTACATATCGTCCCGACACGCAAGCAATAGCGAAGCTCAGCCTGCCGGGTTGTATCTGTCCGGCTCAAAGTGCAGGGTGGCAAACAGGTCGTCCAGGGTTTCTTCCCGGCGGATCAGCTCGACGCTGCCATCTTCCCTCAGCAGCAGTTCCTTGGGACGAAATTTACCGTTGTAGTTAAAGCCCATGGAGTGGCCGTGAGCGCCGGTATCATGGATGTAAAGCAGGTCACCATCCGCGATTTTCGGCAGGGGACGCTGGATCGCGAACTTGTCGTTGTTCTCGCACAGCGAACCGGCCACATCCACGATCTCTTCCTGTCCCGTTTTTCCCAGTACATCGATGTGGTGATAGGCGCCATACATACCAGGTCGCATCAGGGCGGACATGCAGGCATCGACGCCGACATAGGTGCGATAGATCTCCTTGCGGTTGATCGCCCGGGTCACCAGCACGCCATGGGGACCGGTCATATAGCGGCCACTCTCCATATAGAGTTTTGGTGCGTAACCGTTGTGGGTCTTGAACACATCCAAGAGTTCGCCGATCTCCTGCGCCATGCTCACGATATCGAGCGGTTGATCTTCAGGCCTGTAGGGAATGCCCAGTCCGCCGCCGATATTGATGAAATCGAAGCCGATATCGAGTTGCGAGGATAGCCATTCCAGCCGCTCCAGCAGCATGCGGGTGGTCTCCACCATGTAGCTGTAGTTCAACTCATTCGAGGCCAGCATGGTGTGCAGGCCAAAGCGTGTGGCGCCTCGCTCCTTCACCTGCCGATAGGCATCCAGCAGTTGATCATGGGCGACACCGTATTTCGCCTCGATCGGATTGCCGATGATGCTGTTGCCTGAGCGGCGCTCGCCTGGATTGTAGCGGAAGCAGATCAGTTCAGGCATCCGTGGAACCTTCTCGATGAGGGAGATATCATCCAGATTCAGCACACAGCCGCCATCCGCTTCAGCAGCGGCGAAGTCGGCATCGCTGGTATCGTTGGAAGTGAACATGATCTCCTCACCCCGCGCGCCCAGGTCCCGGCTGAGCTTCAGTTCCGCTATGGAGCTGCAGTCAAAACCAAAGCCCATGGACTGCATGAGCTGCATGATGCGGGGGTTGGGCAGGGCTTTGACCGCGAAGTACTCCTTGAATCCCTGGATGCCGGAAAATGCGCGGTTCAGACCATTGCCGGTCTCGCGTATGCCTTTCTCATCATACAGATGAAAGGGGGTGCCGAAATGTTCAGCGATTCTCTCCAGTGAACTGGCGAGGCGTGCTGCAAAATCTTTGGATATAGGCATGACAAACTAACCGGAACTTGGCTGAAGCGCCCATGGAACTCCAAGGGCGCCGCTGCGTAATTTAAAGGACTTCACTGATGCGCTGCATCGCCTGCTGGACATTCTCGAAGCTGTTGAAGGCGCTGATGCGGATATAACCCTCGCCACATTTTCCGAAGCCGGCTCCGGGTGTGCAGACCACGCCTGCCTTATTCAGCAGGTTGTCAAAAAAGTCCCAGGAATCGCCTTTGGCATCGATCCAGATGTACGGGGAATTCTCGCCACCAATACATTCGTAGCCCAATGTCTCCATCTGCTCCCGGATAAATCTGGCATTCTTCATGTAGTAACTGATCAGCTCTTTGATCTGCGCTTTGCCTGCGTCACTGTAAACCGCTTCGGCCGCTCTTTGCACCGGATAGGAGACACTGTTGAACTTGGTGGTGTGGCGGCGGTTCCACAGGCCATGTACAGCGACCTTTGCACCGGATTCGGTGTACGCCATGCACTCTTTTGGCACTACCGTATAGGCACAACGGGTGCCGGTAAATCCCGCGTTCTTAGAGAAGCTGCGGAACTCAACCGCAACCTCACGGGCACCCTCGATCTCGTAGATGGAGCGGGGCAGGGATTCATCCTGGATAAACGCCTCATAGGCTGCATCGAACAGGATCAAAGCCTGGTTGGCCTTGGCATAATCGACCCACTGCTTTAATTGATCTTTGGTTGCTGTGGCCCCGGTTGGATTGTTTGGAAAACAGAGATAGATCAGATCAACAGGGGTCGAAGGGAGATCCGGGATAAAGCCATTGGCCTTGTTACCGTCCAGGTAGACCAGCCCGGTATAACGACCCTCGACGGCTTTACCACTGCGCCCAGCCATGACATTGGTGTCCACATAAACCGGGTAGACCGGGTCCGGGATGGCGACGGTAATGTCATTGGCGAAGATCTCCTGAAAATTTCCGGAGTCGCATTTTGCACCGTCACTGACGAAAACTTCGTCTGCCGCTATATTACAGCCGCGATCCTGAAAATCATTCTTGGCGATCGCTTCGCGCAGGAAATCGTAACCCTGTTCGGGCCCGTAGCCATGGAAGGTGCTGTCACTGGCCATCTCGTCAACACCCGCATGAAAGGCCTTCACGCAGGCATCCGGCAAGGCCCTGGTGACATCCCCGATACCCAGTTTGATGATGCTTTTATCCGGATTCGCCTTTTGAAAGGCGATGACCCGTTTTGCAATGTCGGAAAACAGATAGGAGGCCTGGAGCTTACTGAAATTTTCGTTGATCTTGATCATCTGTAACAACCTGAGGAAATTGGCCGTGCCTACGGCATTGGCTTGGTGTGTTGCGAAAGCGCGCCATTATACAGGCAAAGGGGGTTTTTAGGAGGTGTCTACAGGCAGTTTAACCCTATTAGATGGCGGGTATTAGCCGAATATTCTCCGATACTGATCCTCACTGTATCCCACATGGAGGGCGCTGCCTGTATCGAGTAACGGGCGTTTGATGATCGAAGGGGTATCCAGCATGACCTTAATGGCAAGGGCTGCATCGATGTTCCTCTTGATTTCATCATCCAGCTTACGCCACATCATGCCCCGTTTGTTGAGCAGAATTTCCCATCCCAGTTGTTTCACCCAACTCTTGAGCAGAGACTCATCCAGACCCTCTTTTTTATAATTGTGAAACTGGTATTCGATATGCTGATCATCCAGCCACTTGCGGGCCTTTTTCATAGTGTCACAATTGGGGATACCGTAAATTTTTACCATCATGCGCTATCTGTTGGTTGAATCAAGGCGCTAGTATAAAGTAGCTCGTCAAGTCTAACCAAAATTGTGGAGGTGCTGTTTATGAGTCAACAGGAAGATAACGGTTTCTCCTGCCCGATTCCAAAGCCTCCCGATATGTCTCACATCGTTCAGCTGGAAATCTCTCCAGATCCGCCACTGAAAGACTATCTGGAGGCAATGCGGTTGGCGAATCAGGAAGCTGACAAACGTTTGGGTCAGCATATGCTGCTGTCATGGTATGACCGGGATCGGGATTTCGAGTCCCCGCAGCATGCCAGCGAATGCCACCAGCACAGCGCCGTGCCGGGATACGTGGACTATGGGGTCTATCATGGCGCGAAATTGAAGATCGATATTGAACAAGGCCGTTTTGTTTTCTTCTATCTGCCCGTCGATTTATAACCGCCAAGGCCTGCTTAGAAAGAGATTGAGACCCTGTTGCGACCGTTGTTTTTCGATTGATAGAGCGCTTGATCGGCACGCTGGATAAAATCATCCGTCACTTCACCATGTTTAAAGGATGTGACGCCAATCGATACAGTTATTCCACCGATGGGCTGGCTCGTATCTGTCCGTTTCAGTCTGCTTCTTTCAATGGTTGTTCTGATTGATTCAGCAAGAATTCTGGCATTATCCAGCTGAGTGTTGGGTAGGAGTATCGCATATTCCTCGCCGCCGATCCGGGCGACGATATCTTTACCCTTGAGATTATTTGAGAGTTGCTTGGCGATAAAACGTATGACCTTATCACCAATGAGATGGCCATAAGTATCATTGACCCGTTTGAATTTATCGATATCGATCATCAGCAGACCCAGGGGATCCCTTGATTGATTGGCATCGTCCGAGGCCCTCATCAATTCCTGGTCAAAGGCGCGCCGATTAAGCAGGCCGGTGAGTGAGTCAGTGGTGGCCTGTTCCCGACTGCGTTCCAGTTCTTCACGCAGATTCTCAACCTCCTGCTTGGTTTCTGAGAGCATTTTCTGCAGCAGGGTGCTACTTTGAGCAATCATCTTGGTCTCGGAAACCACCTCTGCAATGATATTGCGCATCTCATGCAGATCGTGGCTTTCTGTCAGTTTTTCCGTGTAATTGCCGAGCACCTTGCTTGAATTGGAAGCCTGTGTTGTCGATTGATCGATGCCGGAGATGGTTTCCGTCATCACCATATAGAGATCCTTGCTGTGCTTCTCCATTGCGCGTCTGTCAACATCCCAGATGTAGCGTCTGTAGAGTTCGATGGCAGCCTGTTTGGAAAGACCTTTTTGCTCGCTCAGCACTTTATCCAGGATATTGGAAAGTTCCAGGTTGGTTCCGGATACATACTCATAGCAGAGGTTGAAGTTGATGGGATTCGGCGGCAGCTTAAACTTCGCGAGCATCGGCAGCACCAGGCGTAAATACTCATTGGCCTTTTCCGCAGATTCGGGATAGTTCAATGCGGGAGAAATTGAATTTTCTTTATCCATGTGTTGTTCAAAAAATCATTGGTCTGCAAAAATTGTCTCACTGCTCAACTCTTGACTATTTATACTGCAAGAATCCGTTTCTTCACTAAGCAATCGTTGGATGAGTAGGCAAGAAATAGTTAAACGATTGTATGCAAAGCTGATTGTGTTTTCGGCCAATTACTGAATTTCTTTAAAAAATGGCTCGAGCTGTATTCTCTGCCAGCAGCGATCCATCTGGTTCATGCAGACCTGTATATGCAGTACTCCTGCAGGGATACCGAAGATAAAAAAGGGGTGCATCAGCACCCCTCAATCGTACACTTTTAGAGTAATTGACTAACGGTTGAGTCTGTTATCAATAAGGTTGTTCACAACGGATGGGTCCGCAAGGGTTGAGGTATCCCCGAGACTGTCCAGTTCATCAGCGGCGATTTTACGCAGGATGCGGCGCATGATCTTACCGGAACGGGTTTTGGGGAGTCCCGGTGCCCACTGCAGCAGATTGACCTTGGCGATGGGGCCGATTTCCTTGCGCACCAGACCGATAAGTTCCTTTTTCAATTCATCATTGCCTTCTTCTCCCGCCATCAGTGTGACATAGGCATAGATGCCCTGACCGGTAATCTCGTGGGGATAACCTACCACGGCAGCTTCCGCGACTTTTTCGTGCAGCACCAGGGCCGATTCGATTTCAGCAGTTCCCAGGCGATGACCCGATACGTTCAGCACATCATCCACCCGGCCTGTGATCCAATAGTAGCCATCCTCATCCCGGCGAGCCCCGTCCCCGGTGAAATAGTAACCCGGATACATCTGAAAATAGGTCTCGAAGAAACGCCTGTGGTCCCCATACAGGGTCCGCATCTGGGATGGCCAGGGAAATTTAATGGCGAGGTTGCCGCTGGCTGGATTGCCATCGACCTCAATACCTTGATCATCGATCAGTACCGGTTGCACACCGAAAAATGGCACGGTAGCTGATCCTGGTTTCAATGGAGTGGCGCCAGGCAGGGGGGTCAGCATGTGAGCGCCTGTCTCTGTTTGCCACCAGGTGTCGACGATGGGGCAGCGGCTGTTGCCCACAACCCGGTTGTACCACTCCCAAGCTTCAGGATTGATCGGTTCACCGACCGTTCCCAGCAGACGCAGGCTGGAACGGCTGGTCTTCTTAACCGGTTCCTCACCGGATGCCATCAGGGCGCGGATTGCGGTGGGGGCGGTGTAGAAGCTGGCGACATTATGTTTGTCGCAAACCTGCCAGAAACGCGAGACGTCAGGGTAGGTGGGGATGCCCTCGAACATCAGGCTGATCGCACCATTGGTCAGCGGTCCATATACGATGTAGCTGTGGCCAGTGACCCAGCCGATGTCGGCGGTGCACCAGTAGACCTCGCCATCCTTGTAATCGAATACGGTTTTGTGGGTCATGGCTGCCTGCAGCAGATAACCGCCGGTGGTATGCAGCACGCCTTTGGGTTTGCCGGTAGAGCCGGAGGTGTAGAGGATGAAGAGGGGGTCTTCTGCGTCCATCTGCTCTGGTTCGCACACCGGGTCTGCCGAAGCCAGGGCTTCGTGGTACCAGACATCCCGCCCTTCCGTCCAATCCACAGGATCACCGCCGTGCTGGACCACGATGCAGGTATGGACCTCCGGGCAGTGGGCCAGGCCCTTGTCTGCATTGGCTTTCAGCGGCAGTTTTTTGCCACCCCGTAGCGACTGGTCGGATGTGATGACACACTGACAATTTGAATCCAGAATTCGGTCTTTGAGCGCATCGGGTGAAAAGGCGCTGAAGACGATGGAGTGTACCGCACCGATACGGGTGCAGGCGAGCATGGCGACGACGGCTTGGGGGATCATGGGCATGTAGATGGAGACCCTGTCTCCTTTTTTGATGCCACGCTCTTTCAGCACATTCGCGAATTTGTTTACATCAGCGTGTAATTCACGATAGGTGATCTTCTTGTCACTGGCCGGATCATCTCCCTCCCAGATGATCGCAGTCTGATCACCACGGGTGTCCAGATGACGGTCAAGGCAGTTGTACGAAACATTGAGTTTTCCACCCTTAAACCACTCTATGTGCAGATCATTTTCGCCGAAACTCCAGTCCAGTACCTTGTCCCAAGGCTTGAACCAGGAGAGATACTGCTTGGCCTGCTCGGCCCAAAATCCTTCAGGATCATCAACGGAACGTTGATACATCTCCTGGTATTGTTCACTGTTTATGTTCGCCTGAGCGGCGAAGTCGGCGGGCACCGGATATACCTTATCTGCCATGGGTCTGATTCTCCTGGGTGGGTCTGTAAGTAAGTTTGATAGATTGAGTTCAGGTTTTTCCGTAACTTCGATGGATGGACTGAGCTATTCTGGTTATCTGTATCTGCTGAAGGTGCTATATCTTGAATCAGCCAGCTTGGCTCCCTGCACGGCAGATTTCGGACGTTTATAAAACAGATAGATTGTTACGTCCAGAATGAAATATCAAGTGTAATAAGTTTGTCATAATTTATAGCATAGTTTCAGTCACTACTGAGCCAGATGATTGCTGGCAAGCCAAAACAGGGATGGTTCCTCGTCACTCAACAGGACTCTTTTCATGACGACCACTCCATAGGCTGTTCTCCACTGCAGAATTTCTTCCGCATCTGGGGAAGTGGTGACTGTAGTGCGGGGCTCAAGGTCGGGCGACCCCAATTGCTGTCTTAACTGGACCTGGAGTTGCTCATGATTATTGTTGCGATAGTTGAGTTTTACCGCAGACAGCCTTCCATCCTGAAAAATGAAGCTGATATATCTTGACGGAATACCATTTAATATCCCCACACGGCTGGCACACAGCTGATCTCCATATGGAGTTTGGCGTGTCTGACATTGCCAGTTTAGATCGGGGTAGACCTGTTTTAGATCAGCTTCGGTAAAGTGGGAGTCCAATACCGCCAAATCCATTTTGATCTCTTTCTCTCCGAACAGCCACAGCACTACGGTATCAGTCCGGCGCTGTCCATCATCGGTAAACATCAGCCAGGTGATCGGGCCGAATACCATGGCAAGCAAAAGCAGTTTTTTGTAAAGGAGGGGTAATTTGAAATTCATGATAATAATGTGGTTTTTACGCTGCTCAATGGATAATGCCCCAAATCAATCAATTCGTCAGGAAACGGTCGAGGCGACAATTTGTTTGTCGTGGATACATCTCTGCCGCCATGGCCAGGAATAGCTCTGCTGTTGCCAATGCATCGCTCAAGGCGTTATGTGCTTTATACTGAGGCAGGTTGTATTGCGGGCGGAGATTGAACAGCCTCAGGTTTCCGGTTTGAATCGTGTGGTTGCGGATCTCGAAAAGCCTCCGTGCGAGCACCAAAGTATCGATGGTGCGAATCACAAAAGGCACGCCATAAAGTTCCCGGCAAGCCGCATCAAGAAAATTCTGCTCGATTCTGGCGTAGTGCACCAACATCACCTTACCTTTCATCTCCATAAGCAAAGTTGGAAGGACCTCTTCCAGTGGTTTTCCGGCGGCCGATACATCGTCGGTAATCTGGTGTATAACCGCCGACTCTTCCGGTATCTCATCTGTCACCGAGATCACACCATAACGGGATGTTTCCAGCAGGATCGACATTTTTCGCAGGTGGACAAGACCAAAGCTGAGAATGCTGTCTCGCTTGGGATCCAGCCCGGTGGTCTCGAGGTCCAATGCGACAATATCCAGCTCCTTACAGGTGCTGCTCTTGGCCGGGAGAGGTGTTGAAAGGTAGTCTCGCATGGGGCCGGCCGGAGCTCTGGATAGATAGCGCTTGCGCTGTATCTCCTTACCAAAGAATCGATCAAACATGACTCAGCGGAACCGCCCGCTCTGATAACGGTTTTCCAGGGTGTTCTGCATATCCTGGATGACACTGAAGGCATCTTTCAGATGCCTGCGTTCCAATTCGGACAGATCCTGGGGCGGTAGATAATTATCAGGTTTAACCCCTAAGCGGATCTGTTGAGCCTGATGGCGGATTCGCAGACTGGCAATAAATTCCAGTGCATCCTCCAGATTGGCCCCCATCTCAGCGCTCAATGCATTGGTTGTTGCAGCCGCCCGCAGTCGTTCTGTAGTGTTGATTTGTGGCAATCCCTTTGACAGCGCCAGGACACGGGCGATATCGGTAATGGGTACGATGCCAAGGTGCTTGATGTCAAAAGTGTCATGATGTTCACCGCCATGGATCAAGACAAAGTTGCGAAAGAACCCCAACGGTGGACGGAACTGTAAGGCATTCGCCGCCATATAGGCTGTGAAAATCCCATTGTTTCTCGTTTTGTTGAGAAAATTCTGCTGCAGTTCCTTATACAGTGACTGTTCCCCATAGACGGGACGCAGGTCGAAGAAGATGCTGGAGAGCATCAATGATTTGGGTTCCGGGTTCTCGGTCCAGTCATCAAAATAGTGGCTCCAGAATTTCAAGGGTTGGCGCCAGGATGGGTTTGAAGCCATTGCCTCTCCAGGGCAGTAGATGAATCCACAGGCATCCAGACCATCACAGACTCGGTCAGCCAAGGCAGTGAAATAGGCTTTATGCTCCCCACGCATTTCGTCTCCGATAAGCAACGCGTTGTCCTGGTCGGAATGGGTGGATTGTTCCCTTCGCGCCTGAGAGCCGCCGCACAGCCATGTGTACGGCACAGGAGGCGGGCCGAACTCCTGTTCCGCCATTTCCAGTAATCGAATGGTGATCGAGTCGGTGATTGAGGAGATGTATTCTCCAATATGCAATGCTGTAACACCAGAGTAGGCCAACTGGACTTGCAGTTCAGGTAAACGATTGCTTGCCTCAATCAAATCTTCCAGATTGCTGCTTTTGCGGACATCAGTTGCGATGAAAGCAGAATTTGTCGTCTGCTGGCGCGCAAGGTCACCGGCAGTTAACATACCGATGACTTTATCGCCATCCATCACCGGCAGATGATGTACATGAAGACGTGTCATGGTCATCAACGCCTGTTGCAGAATCGCATCTTTTTCAATTGTCTGCAGATTGCTGGACATTATTCTGCTGGCCGGTTCACTCGATAACACATCTGCTGCAATGCAGCGTCTGCGCAAATCGCTGTCGGTTATCATCCCTACCAGTTCATTGTCCTGAGTAAGCATGATCGATGAGACATTTCTGTCAGTCATGACCTGCGCCACTTCTTTGATGCTGGTTTTGGCCGAGGCCAGTACCGGAGCTTTGTTCAACAGATTTGAAACCTCCTGGCTGAACAGCGTCAAGTCATTCGGATTCATGGTTTCCTGGATCGTGCTGACCGCCTGTTTGAGTCGTTCGCGCATCGATTCGCTGAAATGCAGGTTAAACTCGGGTTCCGCAGCCCTTAACTCCTGCAGCACCTGGCAGGGAACCAGGTAAAGTAGTGTATCTTCTACTGCGACTCCCCGTGTTGCCCTGCCGATATCCACCAACTGGCAGGGAATGGTATAGATATCCCCCTCGTCAAGTTTTTCTATCACACGGTTCTTATCATCCAGCAGATCAACGACCCCGCTGCGTATGATGTAGAGATAATTATTGGACGCATCCCCGGGAGGGAAAGAGCTATCACGACGCAAGTAGCGAATTTCCAGAGATTTAGGGAGTAGATTGAGACGTTCATCCGGGAGAGAGTCAAACGGGGGACGCTGTGCAAGAAAGTCTCTAATTTCAACCAGTTCGATTTCCATGGGCCAATAATAACTGATCGCAAGTAACAGAATAAGAAAATAAATTTTGTCTATTTTCAGGAATGGCTGGTAGTTGGAAATAAATCTTCCTGCCGGAAGAGAGAAAAAGCCCCGCTTACGCGGGGCCAAATACTACAGCTTTGCCAACCGCAGGTAGTTAATGGTCTATGGCGACAGCGGCGCCCTTGGGCACTCGGATGTCTTCCACCAGATGCTGGATGTGCTCGGGTGGCGGTGCGGTCAGTTTGGATACAGTGATGGCCACTGCAAAGTTGACTACTGCACCGACGGCGCCAAAGGCGTTGGGTGAGATACCCAGGAACCAATTGGGGGCCATGTCACCCAGAAACTCAGTGCCAGGTATGAACATAATACCCTTGTGCTGGAACACATAGAGCATGGTTACACCAATGCCCGAGATCATGCCCCAGATGGCGCCGGAACGGTTTGCCCGTTTGTTGAAGATGCCCAACATCAGCACCGGAAAGATGGAGCTGGCAGCGAGACCGAATGCAATGGCCACGGTGCCGGCGGCGAAATCCGGTGGATGCAGACCGAAATAACCCGCCAGGGCGATCGCGCCGGCCATGGCGATACGTCCCGCCAGCAGTTCGTTTTTCTCTGAGATGTTTTTAACAAAGACACCTTTCAGCAGGTCGTGGGAGATGGATGAGGAGATGGCCAGCAACAGGCCCGCTGCGGTGGAGAGGGCAGCGGCCAGGCCACCGGCTACCACCAGGGCAACGACCCAGTTTGGCAGGTTGGCAATCTCCGGGTTGGCCAGAACCATGATGTCCCGGTCGACATTGGTCATCTCATTGCCTTTCCAACCCCATTCCGCAGCTTTCTTGTTGAAGTCCGCATTTTTGTCGTTGTAGTACTGGATACGGCCGTCACCGTTCTTATCCTCGAACTCCAACAGACCTGTCTGCTCCCATTTCTTGAACCACTGAGGACGATCGGCATAGGCCAGATTGCCTTCAGATGCCCCGACTTCACCGACCTGGATGGTGTTCATCAGATTGAGGCGTGCCATGGAGCCCACTGCGGGCGCGGTTGTGTAGAGAATGGCAATGAAGACCAACGCCCAACCGGCTGAGGAACGTGCATCCTTCACCTTGGGTACGGTGAAGAAACGGATGATGACATGGGGCAGCCCGGCGGTGCCGATCATCAGTGACAGGGTGTAGACAAACATGTTCAGCTTACTGCCCATGACCTGTGTAGTATATTCATTAAAACCCAGGTCATTTATCACCTGGTCCAGCTTATCCAGCATGTATGTACCTGAACCATCCGCCATTTGACTGCCCAGACCCAACTGAGGAACCGGATTACCCGTGAGGTTCATGGAGATGAAGATGGCCGGTACGCTATAGGCGAAGATCAGCACGCAGTATTGGGCAATCTGGGTGTAGGTGATGCCCTTCATACCGCCCATTACAGCATAAACGAAGACTATGCCCATGCCGATATAGAGACCGGTATCGTAGTCGGTCTCAAGGAAGCGGGAGAAGGCCACACCGATACCTTTCATCTGGCCGATTACATAGGTAATGGAGGCCAGGATGAGGCAGATTACCGCGACAATGCGGGCGGTTTGTGAATAGTAGCGGTCACCAATAAATTCCGGCACAGTGAACTTACCGAATTTACGCAGATAGGGGGCCAGCAACAGGGCCAGCAGCACATAACCACCAGTCCAACCCATCAGGAAGACGGAAGCGCCATAACCGTTAAAAGCGATGAGTCCGGCCATGGAGATAAAGGATGCAGCGGACATCCAGTCAGCGGCAGTTGCCATGCCGTTGGCAACCGGATGTATTCCGCGTCCTGCAGCGTAGAACTCACCGGTGGTTCCTGCACGAGCCCAGAATGCGATGATGATGTAGAGGGCAAATGTGATGCCTACTACGATATAAGTGAGAGTTTGCAGATCCATATTCAGTTCACCTTTAGTCTTCGTGTACGTCGTGCTCGACGTCCAGGGCGTTCATGCGTTTCACATAGACATAGATCAGCACGAGAAACGTATAGATGGAGCCCTGTTGGGCGAACCAGAAACCAAGACCCACACCGCCGATTTTAATGGCGTTCATGGGTTCGACCAGGATAATGCCGAATACATAAGAAACCAGGAACCAGATGGCCAGCAGGATGCTGACTAACCTTACGTTGGATTTCCAGTATTGTTCAGCTTTGCTCATTGGATGATCACTCCGCTGTTATGTTTATTCAGAGTTCCGCCGGTTGCTTGTGAAAAAAAATCACTTGACGGATTTCAGATGATTTTCTGTATCGGGATAACCCGTAGAACGGGTACCGCAATTCTTCATAAAATTCAGCAAAATGTCAAATAAAACAAATGGTTATTGTGTGTATTCAGATGCAGACCTGCTCTCATAATGTTTCGTTAGGTAACAGAGATGAGTCTTGATTGTTACCCAATGAAACCCGGTTGTTTCCAATGGTACGCAAGCTCACCTCAATTACGTGCGCTGAAAATCAGTGATTTTCTACCCCACGAGAGAAATCCAACCCCAGCTTATTGACGTATGGATAAGCATTGGATAGAGATTCTGTGATGGCGCCGAGTTGTGAGAGAGGAGGCATTATGCTGATACGGCAGTTGGTCTACAGCCTGAGTTCGATCGTAATATTGGTCAGCGCATATGAATCAGTTCAAGCTGGAAAAGACAATGGGTTCGATCTGCGTGGGGCATTGATTCCCCTCGAGGAGATTCATCATGGTGGGCCGGATAGGGATGGAATTCCGTCCTTATCACAGCCTGAATTCGTGTTTGCCGATGAAGCTGAATGGGTGGCTCCGGATGCGCGGGTCTTGGGGATAGAAAAGTCTGGAGTCAGCAAAGCTTATCCTGTCTCGATTCTCAACTGGCACGAGATTGTCAACGACCATATCAACGGAGAATCCCTGGTTGTAACTTATTGCCCGTTATGCGGAAGTGGTATTGCGTTTTCCGCACAACTGGGTAAGCGCACACTGAATTTCGGGGTGTCAGGCCTGTTATATAACAGCGATGTACTGCTCTATGACCGGGAAACTGAATCACTCTGGTCACAACTGTTGAGGCGTGCAGTTAGCGGACCCTTAAAAGGTAGCGAATTGCAGATGCTTCCCTTGGAACACACAACCTGGCAACGATGGAGGAGGCTGCATCCGAATACTCTGATACTGTCAAAAGCTACAGGGCATGACCGAAATTATCAGACTGACCCCTATGCAGGGTATAAGGACAGTTCTGGGACCTATTTTCCGGTCAAACAGATTGATCCACGTTATCATCCAAAACAGCAGATTCTAGGCTTGGAAGTGGAGGGTCATTTCAAGGCATATCCATTCGTGGAACTGGATCGGGCAGGAGGTGAGGTGATCGACTCCCTTGCCGGTCAGGTGTACAGGGTGTTTTACGATCGAGCGAATCGCAGCGCCTGGGTGGTGGACGTTACTGGCAATAAAATTCCTGCCGTTAGCGCTTTCTGGTTCGCCTGGATGGCCTTTCATCCGGAGTCCGCAGTCTATCTAAGCCCCGATCATGCCCAAGAGTGAAGGTAACAGATTCTGGAATATAGCTATTATGAGCTTGAATCTATAATTCCGGATAGCGTTTGGCCACTGCATCCAGTTGACCGATTGTATAGCCACTATCCCGATCACTGGCTTCCTGGGCAAATCTGAAGTCAGAACTGTATTCAGCATGAACCCGGTAGAGGGGCTCATCTCTCACCACCGGATCCCCCAGTTTTTTCAGTAAGTCAACACCTGCACCCTTGTCGATTGGCGCTCCGGCGAGACTGGCCAATCTGGACACCAGATAGTTATCGATGCTGGTGACAACCCCGGATTTTTTTGCACAGACCTCATACATCAGTTTTCCTGGGATCACGGGATTTGACTGCGGGCCCTGTGCCTCGATGATGGACTCCATCTTCTTCAACGCGCGCCCTGAATCGAGAATGTCCCGTGCAATGGCATAGCCATAGCCGCCGCGTACATCGGGATCGAATTCCAGCAGGCGTCCGGCAAGTCGGAGAGACTTTTGTCTCAGGTCTGCCGGGGCCTGCGGGTCATTGTGTAATACCTGCATGACATCGCGGGCCTCGAGTACCGGACCTATACCTTTTCCGATCGGCTCAGAACCGTCGGTAATGATGACCTCAAGGTGTATGCCCAGCCTGTCTCCCGTGTACTCGAAGAGTTTGCGAAGTTGCTGGGCCTCTCGCATGTGCCTGACCTTTGCGGTAGGGCCAACGGGGATATCGACCAGCAGATGAGTTGAACCCGCCGCCAGCTTTTTTGAGAGTATGGAGGCGACCATCTGTCCTTGTGAATCTATGCCCAAAGGTCGCTCGACTGAAATCAGGATGTCGTCGGCAGGGGCCAGATGCGCGGTTCCGCCCCAGGCCAGACAGGCATGGTGTTTGCGCACAATATCGTGAAGTTCGCCAGGTGTAAGCTCTACCTTTGCCAGCACCTCCATGGTATCGGCAGTGCCTGCCGGTGAAGTAATGGCCCGGCTCGATGTTTTAGGCATCAACATGCCGTGGGCGGCGACGATGGGTGTGACCAGCATGCTGGTGCGATTTCCGGGAATCCCTCCAATACAGTGCTTGTCAACCACCAGAGCATCTTTCCAGTCAAGCCGGTCACCGGATTCTGTCATGGCGCGAGTCAGATGAAGGACCTCCTCTCGATCCAGGTTATTCTGACCCGTTGCGACCAGGAAAGCCGACATCTCCATGCGAGAATAGCGATGCGTGGTGATGTCAGTGGTGATCTGTCGAAAATCCTCCAGGGTAAGGCGTTCACCAGTGATTTTACGACGCACAGCTTCCATAGAGACGGGTTTTTCCGCCTGAGCAACCCTTACTGGGTGTCCCTCATGCATTTTCAGCTGCTCAAAAGCCTGTTCAGAGAGGCCTAATTCATTTTTTTCGACGATCTTCTCGTCGTCCACAACGTTGAGTACGGCGTAAATCTGGTGGTTGTTAGCCGTGATTACCACCTTGGTCAGAGCCTGGAATCCCTCTGCACGGTAGAGTTCACACTCCCGATGCATATAGGCAACGTTTTCGCGATAGGTATCGATGGCAACACGACTGAGTTGTAGGGTGTCAGATGTTTTAGTAGATTGTTCAGTCATGTAATGAAGTTACCAGAGACTGTGTTTATGTCCAAGTCTGGCCAGAGACGGCTGAACCTTGATAATACAGTAAGCCATTGAGGCCAGGGTAGAATAAACATTGTGAATTTGAAATTTTTGTATCTGGAGGTCAAAGATGCCGACTTATGATTATTATTGCGATGATAACGCTCAAAAGGTGGAAGTGAGACATGGTATGAGCGAAGAGCTGAAAAGCTGGGGTGAGCTGTGCGAAAAGGCCGGTATAGAAGCGGGCGATACTCCAGCCGAGACACCAGTGCGACGCCTGATCAGCGGCGGGGCCTTCATCAGTAGTACAAGCCTCAAAAACCCGGAACCTTCCTGTTCCTCTGGTGCATGTTGCCCGACTGGAAGATGCGGCCTGACGGAGTAGGTCTTTGGCTGACCTACGACTCTATCTGCTCCAACATGGTCATGCACTCAGCAAAGAGAAGGATCCGAGCAGGCCTTTGAGTGAAAGAGGGCGTTTAGATATTCAAAATCTGGCTAATTTCCTCCAAGGAAAAATTGCAGTTTCTCTGGTAATTCATAGCGGTAAGATGCGTGCGCAGCAGACTGCGGAAATCATCGTATCGACACTCTCCCGTAATACCCAGATTGACTCATTTCCAGCCTTGAATCCCAATGACCCTCTGGAAACACTCATTTTATGGTTGGAGGGCAGGCAGGAGGATGCACTGGTAGTGGGTCATTTGCCGTATCTCTCGAGACTGATTGACTGGCTGGTAGCTGGCGCCGAGTCAGATGATATCGTTGAATTCACTCCAGGTACTCTGGTGTGTCTACATAAGAATCTATCTGCATGGAGCATTCAATGGATGATAAGGCCTGAGCTGCTGAGTGCAGTTTGACGGATCGACCCTGGCTCTCCATTGGCCGGGTTTTTACCGGAGTGAAACTTAAAGTTTTTTAGGTTTCATTGAACCGGTGTAATTCTTCAGCGAGTTGGGTTTGCTCCATGCACTATCTCTTGTCCGTTGCTCTCTTACTGCTCCTGCTGCTTGGGCCGCAACTCTGGGTCACCAGAGTGATGGCTAAATACAACCGGACTCCCGAAAAAAACTTTCCAGGCAACGGTGCAGAATTGGCCAGGCATCTACTCGATAAGTTTGGTCTTCACGAGGTCAAAGTAGAGACCACCGATCTGGGTGATCACTATGATCCAAAGAGTCGCTCGGTTCGTCTCACAGCTGACAAATATGCGGGCCGAAGCCTAACCTCAATTACCACAGCAGCGCATGAAGTCGGACATGCCATACAACATGCCACAAACGATCCATTACTCCGCTGGCGTTCACGACTGGTATTGCTTGCCAGTGCATCACAGAAAATCGGATCATTTCTGCTATTTATCGCTCCGGTGTTGACGCTGGCTAGCCGCGCCCCTGCTGCAGGATTAATTTCAATCCTGGCCGCCTTCCTGGTGATGGGGATCAATGTTGTGGTACAGCTTGTCACCTTGCCTGTCGAATTGGATGCCAGCTTCAGGAAAGCATTGCCGTTACTCAAATCAGGTTACCTCACACCAGATCAGTACAAGGGAGCTGAGAAAATCCTCCGTGCTGCTGCGTTTACCTATCTTTCAGGCTCACTCGCGGGGCTACTCAATTTTTGGCGTTGGATACAGATTCTGAAGCGTTAATTATTACTTCCTTGCCATAGTTTGCCTAAAATAATCAGGTATCCAGACTGCGATCCAGTACCTAATTTAATGCTGACAATTTTGTAATTGTTTGAAGCATATGGCCGATAAAAAGAAGTATGTGGCCATGGAACTGCAAAATTCAGTCATGATTAAATCTCTACTACCGCTTGTACCGATTATTTATTGTCTCTGTTCGACCAGCTTAACTGCACTGGAGATGGTCGAATCACCAGTACCGGATGCGGAGGTCTCACGCGCACAATTCACCCGGGGAATTTCAAATCGAGAGCCGATAGACAATGTGGTAAAGATCGATAACTCTATCACCAGTCTTTACTATTTTAGCGAATTAAGGCACTTGGAAGGACGAAAAATCTCTCACCGCTGGGAATATAATGGCCAGGTCATCAGCGAGGTTTCATTCATGGTGGAAGGCCCTCGTTGGCGTGTCTTTTCAAAAAAGACCCTCGAGCCTTCAATGCTGGGAAAGTGGACTGTTTTAGTCAGTGATCAATCGGGTTGGCCCATACATGCCAGCATTTTTGAATATACAACTAATGAATAAATCGTATGTTTATTTGAATCATCTCCGATAGTTTCGAGGTGAGTCCTATTCAGAGAATTCATCACCCTCAATCATAAGACAGTAATAAAAACTCCTCTTCGGCCATTTGTCTTATCGTCAGTTCGGCTTGTAATTTTGCTTCCTCTCGCTCTAGAGAATCCAATGAATCTGTTTCCACAGTTGAGTGAGTCAGCTTGTATCTGCCGGGGGTGTTACTGGTGCTGTTATTAATTATGTCGGTTTGTTGATTGTCTGCCCCAAGTTTGGCAGTTGTATCAATCTGGCTGTTGCTGTTCTGGGAGTCGGTGTCTTGTATAGAATATCCTTTCCAAAGTTTGAAACCAACCAAGCTCAATAAAATACATATTGTCAAAACCAGCATTTTTGATGGCCATGATCGTTTGTGAATATTCGGATGATTGATTCGGGTTATGCTTCGCTTTTTTTCAACGGAGTGTTTAACTGATACGCTTTGTGGCTTTGGTGTTACTAACTCTTGTCTCGAATCTGAATCTAACCCATTTATGATTTTTTTATCGATGGGGACAATCGTTGGCGTGGCGGTCAGGACGAATGGATTCGTCACTTTTTTTATACCATCTATTTTATCTTCCAGATCAGCCAATTTTTTTTCTGCGATTGAACGCATCATATGCTCGTCAGCCAGCTCTATTTCAAAATTCTCCTGCTGCTGTATTAATTCTTGTTGTAGATTCGACAGTTCAGCTTGTGAGGCTCTATATGCCAATAAAGATTTTTCGATTTGCTGGTTCGCTTCATGAAGCTGATTATGTATCAGTTCACTCTCTTCCAGTAAATGTTCTTCAATAATTGAACGGTCATTTTCTGTTTCCTGGAATTGGCTCTGATTGGCTTCAGCGGTTTCTGCCCGGATGCGCATCGCCTCATAATCGGATTTTACTTGTTGAAACTTGAGTCTTGTTTGTTGCAACTGTGCATCAGTTTCATGAAGCTGCTTTTCTAATTGTTTTACATCTTCATTTTGTTTCCGTAATCTGATTATTTCCTCTTTTAGAAGTCGGTTTTCATGTTCTATCAACAATAATTCATCATTTAATTTATTAACATCGACATCGCCTGCTGTTTCATTATTCTTGTATCCATTTTTCTTCTTATCGTTATGAACCTCCTGTTCGGCAAGCCTACGCATGGAAATCTCTGTCTGTCTGAATATTTCCCGATAATCTGACTGCTTATCTTGATCATCAAAAAGCAGAGTGCTGACAGGTGTTAGGGTCGCATTGCCTTTATCGACGACCCTGTTGCCCCCTGCGTTTACTGCAGCTTGGAGCCGTTGATCCGCGAGAATCAAAAGGTCACCGAATGTAATTCCGGGTTTGATGTCTGGCGCAGATACGCCAATGCTTGCGGTCACCGCGGCATCCGAGTCCCCCAGATAGAATTTTTTAGCCTGCAGGTCAGAGAGAATCTTACGTCCGAGATATTTTGTTCCAACTGAATTTGCAGCAGGAAACAAAATAGCGAATGTTCCCTCGCCAAAATAGGCGGCCAAATCCTCTATACGGGTGTGTGAGCGAATGATTTCAGCTGTTGTGATTAAAATATGTTCAATTGCAGGATCACTGTAATGTTTTTTAATTGTTTCGAACTGATCCAGTTTTAGTAACAGTAAAGCCAACTCATTTTTGTTGCGTATCGCGAAAGAGAGTTCTTTCCTCGCATTTTGGGAAAAAACGACTTTATTGGTGATTCCGCTGAAAATCTCGGCATTTTGTTGCAAATCAATTTGATCAGCAGGTAGCGGTTGTACAGTATGCCTGCTGGCGTATTCGGCTATGTCTATTGGATCAAACGGTTTTGTGACAAGATCATTTGCACCCTCATCCAGCATTTGCGAACGAATTTTCTGATTTTCTTCCCTACCAGTTATTACGATAAAGGGTAATTCGCGAATTTTTTCGTTATCTGAAAGTCTGACTTTGCGGAGTAACCCGATACCATCCAGCTTCGGCATGGACAGATCAGAAAAAACCAACCGTATGTCCGGTTTTTCAAGTAGCATCTTCCAGGCATTCTCGCCATTTTCAGCCTCAATGACGTCATAGTTCCGCTGAAGAATATTCTTAAGGGAGACCCGAACTACCCGTGAGTCATCAACTACAAGAATCAATGGTTTGCTACTATGCTGGTTACTGGCAGAAGTCACAACTTGGTCTAGGCTCACGATTGTCTACCAATTTATCTGGGTCAGTGTTGATGGAGATGCCTTACAACAGATATATTCGGCAATTATTAGTTATTCTTAAGATTCTCTTCCAAAATCACAACTTACTGATAGTATCTAACTCACTGTTATCTAACATATAATACTTAAATTAATAAACCCTATGAGAACTGTTTTGAGAATTCCTTCAACTAAATTATCATTAATCTGTGTGTTGTTTTGTCAATTGGTAAACTGATACCAAGGCTGTAGGGCACAGGTGAGCTGAGTTTTCCACCCTTGTCTAAACTTTTTTCTATTCCTTGCCGATGTAAGCGTTACTATGCCTAAGTCAGTCTTTCAACTTTCAGATGGTGAAGCGGTCACCCTGGAGACACCCGAAGAGCGCGCAAAGCGTGAGATGGAATCCTTTTCAGTTAAGGAGTTTGTGAGCGCCGTCCGGAATGACCTACTGACAAACAACATCTACCTCCCAACATTGCCTACTATTGCGTTCGAAGCGCTTCTGGTAATCAATGATGCGGACAGTTCAGCGGCGGATCTGGAAAAAGTGATTTCAAAGGATGCGGCACTGACAGCTAGGCTGATTCGCTATGCAAACAGTCCATTATATCGAGGCACCCATACGATTACGGCTATTAAACTGGCTATTACACGCATTGGATTTCAACGAGTGAAAAATGCGGTGTATGCAGTATCGATGAAAGAGGTGTTCCGTACCCCGATTAAGGCGATAGAGCAGCGTATGGAAGAACTGTGGGCTCATTCTGTAAAGGTTGGCGCCCAGGCGGCAATATTGGCAAAAAATCATCCGAAACTCGATCCGGATATTGCTCTGGTGGCGGGGTTGGTGCATGACATTGGGAAAATCCCCTTATTGATCAAAGCCTGTGAATACGATGATTTGACCGGGAATCCTGATTTGCTGGATCGTCTCTTACACAAACTTCATCCACAGTTAGGCAGCAGCATTATCAAGCTCTGGAAATTCGATCCGAAAGTTGTTGAGGTTGCCTTGCAACATGAGGATCTATCACGGGATCCAGGTAATACACCTGTGGACTATGTTGATCTGGTTCAAGTGGCAAACATATTGGCGTATCAAGGGTCTGATCACCGACTTGCAGACATAGACCACCATTCTGTGAAGGCCTTTTCAAGGGTACGTACGAACTCTGGTGCAGATAACAACCCGGGCATCGAAGAAGACACAAAAGCAGTTGAAGAGCTGGTGTCATAGCCAATTAAAAACTGTTTGGCTTCATGCTCTTAATGGTTCTATGCCTTCATTCTTCAGCATATCGACCAGACGTATGAGGGGCAGGCCAATCAATGAATTAGGATCATCGCCTTCCATTTTTCTGAATAGTGTTATCCCTAGACCTTCTGACTTGAATGATCCCGCGCAGTTGTAGGGCTTTTCGCGCAACAGATAGTTTTCGATATCCTCGCGATCCAAGACACGGAAATACACAGCAAATGGTTCGCAGCAAACCTGCAGGTTTCCCGTCAGACTGTTCAGTAGACACAAACCTGTATAAAAGGTGACTTTTTTTCCTGAAGCCAGGGTTAACTGTTCAACCGCTTTCTCATGACTGCCAGGCTTGCCTAATATTATCCCGCCAATAGTCGCAACCTGATCTGAACCAATAATCAATGCGTTCGGGTAGCTGTCTGCTACAGCTTCGGCTTTGAGTCGAGCAAGACGCCGCACCAAAGCTTCCGGGTGTTCCGCGGGTTCCGGAGACTCATTAACATCTGGCGCGGCTGTATAAAATTGAATCCCCAGTTTGTGCAGAAGTTCACGCCTGAAAGGGGAAGTGGAACCTAACACAATCTGTGGTTCAGTGGAGGATGGCATTTCTGTCATTTCAAAGTCTCTTCAAACCAGTCAATTACACTCGAATATTAATTGAAGCAGTACCGATGCACACAATTTCCATAGTGTTCTGGATTATACGGTTGATAGTCATAGTGTTTTACAACTTTGGCAGGGTATATAAGCAGACGACCGTTAACGATTGAGTTTTGCATTTTGGTGGGAAGATAGAGCAGGATAAGTGTATATTTGTGTACAATTTACTATAAATAAATTCAATGCCGATAAGTTAGTATTGAGTTTATCAATAATTAATATGGATATTCTAAATATGCACCATTAATTGCATAAAAAACATATGGTAATGAATTTTAATTCAAGTAGTTACTGCTTGACAGCACCACCTTCAGGCACGTAAAAAGACTGCAATTTAATAAATAATACTTTGGACATGCCAATTACAGACCTTTTAATATCAGGTTTGAACCTAATGCTGTTGGGTATGGGCATTGTTTTCACATTTCTAGTGCTGTTGGTTTTCAGCATGTTAGGGATGTCGAAGCTTGCCATGGCCACTGAAGAGCGAAGCATGGGACAAACTGCTGCTATTCCCCCCATTCCTGATTCCCAAGTTGGTGAGGTCAGGAGTGACCTAGTTGCGGTAATCGCAGCGGCAGTTACACGCTATCGTACGACACATAGCTAGAATCGCTGTAAAATCCAAATCCTTTGTGCATCCGATGCTGGTCCATAGGGACCTGAACCATGGTTATATATGAGTGAAATAAAACCTTTAGGTATTACTGACGTCGTGCTTCGCGACGCCCATCAATCGCTATTTGCAACGCGGATGCGCCTGGAGGACATGTTGCCGATTGCAGAGAAGCTTGATCAGGTTGGTTTCTGGTCATTGGAGACTTGGGGTGGGGCTACTTTCGATGCCTGCATCCGCTTCCTTGGTGAAGATCCCTGGGAGAGGCTTCGTGAACTTAAAGCAGCTATGCCGAAAACTCCCCAGCAGATGCTGCTCAGAGGACAGAATATCCTTGGTTACAGACATTATGCAGATGATGTGGTTGAGGCATTTGTAGAACGGGCTGCTACGAATGGCGTTGATGTATTTCGCATTTTTGATGCCATGAATGACCTGCGAAATCTTGAAACGGCAGTAAAAGCAACCCTGAAAACAGGTAAACATGCACAAGGGACGATGTCATATACCGTGAGCCCTGTACATGACCTGGAATACTGGGTGCAGATGGGTACAGACCTGGAATCCATGGGTTGTGATTCCATCTGTATTAAGGACATGGCTGGTCTGCTCAGGCCCTATGTGGCTGAAAAACTGGTTACACGATTGAAATCCGCCTGCTCAATTCCTATTGCCATGCAGTGTCATGCCACAACAGGTATGAGCACCGCAACAGCCGTAAAGGCTGCGGAGGCTGGCATTGACATGGTGGATACCGCCATATCATCCATGAGCATGACGTACGGACATTCGCCCACTGAATCTGTGGTCGCGATATTCGAGGGAACCCAGCGTGACACTGGATTGAATCTGATTCTCCTGGAAGAGATTGCCGCCTATTTTCGTGAGGTACGAAAGAAATACGCCAAGTTTGAAGGGGCGCTCAAAGGTATAGATTCCAGAATATTGGTGGCGCAAGTGCCTGGTGGAATGTTAACCAACATGGAGAGCCAGTTGCGGGAGCAGGGCGCTCATGACCGACTGGATGAAGTGCTTGAGGAGATTCCCAGGGTCCGGAAGGATCTTGGTTACATCCCATTGGTTACCCCGACCTCGCAAATTGTAGGTACCCAGGCTGTGCTGAATGTACTGACCGGCGAACGCTACAAAAGCATTGCCAAAGAGGTTGCAGGTGTCTTGAAAGGTGAATATGGGGCTACCCCTGCGCCCGTAAACGCCGAATTACAGGCCAAGGTGCTTGAGCCCGGCCAACAGGCAATCACCTGCCGTCCAGCCGATTTACTCGAACCGGAGATGGACAAACTCACAAATGAATTTCGTGAATTAACTAAGGAACGCCAACTAACTGTTGCAGATCAACAGGTTGATGATGTACTGATCTATGCGCTTTTCCCCCAGGTTGGATTGAGGTTTCTGGAAAACCGCAACAATCCAGCCGCGTTTGAACCCCCGCCGGGCAGTGAACCCGAACCTCATATCCAGGAGGAGGCTGTAAAACCAGTGGCTCGTGGTATGGAAGCATACCAAGTTGAAGTGAATGGGGTATCTTACAACGTTAAGGTGACGCCAACTGGAGAAATGAGCCGGATCCAGCAGAGCCCAGCTGCCGAATCCAAGCTGTCGGTTGCTGTCGGCACAATCGATGCTCCTCTTGCCGGCAACATCTATAAAATCAAGATTACCAAAGGACAGCAGGTGTCTGCCGGGGATGTCATAATGGTGCTTGAAGCCATGAAGATGGAGACAGATGTGCGTGCGACAACTTCGGGCACCGTGGCCGAAATCCTGGTAAAAGAGGGTGATGCTGTAAAGGTCGGCGCCCCACTGGTGAGTCTTTCCTGAATTATGATCGAAATCGGATTCGGAGCATTATGGCATTCCACAGGGATTGCCAATATAGAGTGGGGCCAGGCGCTGATGATGTTAATCGGCGCTTTGCTGATCTATTTGGCGGTGGTGAGGAAATTCGAACCGCTGCTGCTATTGCCGATAGGCTTTGGAGCGATATTAAGCAACATTCCATTGGCTGGAATAGGCGGCGCGGATGGATTATTGGGGCAAATCTATCACGTTGGAATAGAGACAGGGATTTTTCCACTACTTATTTTCATGGGTGTAGGGGCATTGACGGATTTTGGTGCGCTTATCGCTATGCCCTGGACTCTTTTACTGGGTGCGGCCGCCCAGTTTGGCATATTTGTGACGCTGATAGGCGCGCTGGCCCTGAATCTTATACCGGGCTTTAATTTCACCCTGGCAGATGCCTCGGCGATTGCCATCATTGGCGGGGCAGATGGACCAACCGCCATTTTTCTTGCTTCCCGGCTCGCCCCGGATTTACTTGGGGCTATTGCCGTAGCAGCCTATTCCTACATGGCCTTGGTGCCGATCATTCAACCGCCAATCATGCGTCTCCTCACCACAGAGCGTGAGCGCAGTGTGGTGATGCAGCAGCTCAGGCATGTCAGCAAGATGGAGAAAGTATTATTCCCGTTTACCGTTTTACTGCTCTGCATCATATTTCTTCCCTCCGCCGCACCGCTCATAGGTATGCTTACTTTTGGCAATCTTCTAAGGGAGAGCGGCGTAGTTGAGCGACTCAGCCATGCTGCACAGAATGAAATCATCAATATCGTCACTATCTTTCTGGGATTGGCCGTAGGTTCGAAATTATCGGCTGACAAATTTCTGTCTGTGGAAACACTGGGCATTCTGGCCCTGGGTGCATTTGCATTCTGCATCGGAACAGCAGCCGGTGTTTTAATGGGAAAAGTCATGTACCGCTTTACAGACGGCAAGGTCAACCCGTTGATTGGCGCGGCAGGGGTTTCAGCGGTACCCATGGCTGCACGGGTGGTCAATAAGGTGGGACTGGAGACCAATCATCATAATTTTCTGCTCATGCATGCCATGGGACCCAACGTGGCAGGTGTCATAGGTTCGGCTGTCGCGGCTGGAGTACTCCTCGCGATTGTTGGATAAGAATCAGCTGATATTCGTCCATTGGCAGCTGAAGTCAGCCGAAGTCTCCGCATGGGAAGTGGGTTAAAACTCCGTAATGTCAGATAACGGGATGTTGAATCCAAAACAACCCAGCAGTGTTGACGTAAATCCTCAGCACTAAGATAAGGGTGGTGACGGCTTTTATACGGCTTGGCTGGAGCGGTTATCATTTTGACATGCTAGGTCTTTCCATAATAGAATCGCGCGCTTATGTCGCAGCACTTGCCTGATCATCTTGATCCTTGGCGGTTTGCCGATCTGGCTAAACGAGTCAGTGGCTCTTATTTGCTTGGAGATCTGCCGCGGCTTCGTGATTGTCTTATGGACACACGGGGCGAGGTTCGATTTGATCTGGAGTTCTCTCGCGATAAGCAGCATAGGGCGTGTCTCCATGGAACGGTTGAGGCTAGATTGATGCTGGAATGTCAGCGCTGTCTTGGGGCTCTGCTGTTACCGGTTAAGTCAAAAATGTCGCTCGCTTTTGTTCAGGGTCTGGATGAGGCTGATAACTTGCCCGACGAGCTTGATCCTCAACTGGTGGATAATGGCCGGGTGGAGTTCGGGTTGCTGATCGAGGATGAGTTGTTACTCATGCTGCCACAGGTGCCAATGCACCCGGTGGGTGAGTGTGTGGCAGCAATGGGTGAGAAACCCAATGAAGGGCCAGTTGCAGCACGTGATAACCCGTTTGCAGTCCTTGCGCAACTTAAACGGCAAGACGATTAACTTTTTTATCGATACTTTAGGAGTCCAGCCATGGCTGTACAGAAAAATAGAAAAACCCCTTCGAAGCGTGGCATGCGCCGGTCTCATGATGCCCTCAAGGGTGAAACTCTTTCCATAGATTCAACCTCGGGTGAAACTCATCTTCGCCATAATGTATCTGCAGACGGCTTCTATCGTGGTCGCAAGGTAATCGACTCCAAAGGTGAATAAGGCCATCAATTTGGTCGCATCATTCTGTGAGATTGAATCCTGGCGGGTTTCATGACTTTTGCCGGGTTCTTTTTTTCCAGGTCTGATTTAGCTCGATGAAACAGGCAGTCACAATTTCACTCGATGCAATGGGTGGCGATTACGGTGCCGAAGTTGTGGTTGCTGCAGCATTAAGCTATCTGAAGCAGGATAAAGCGACATCCCTGATTCTGGTCGGACCGGAAGATGAGTTACAAGCCCAGGTAGGCGCACATGGCTTTGGCGATCGTTTGAAGATTCATCATGCCTCACAACAGGTTCTGATGGATGAACTGCCATCCAAAGCGTTGCGTAATAAGAAAGACTCATCGATGAGGGTGGCCATCAACCTGGTCAAAGAGGGTATGGCTGATGCGTGTGTCAGCGCAGGAAATACCGGTGCATTGATGGCTACTTCGCGGTTTGTGCTGAAAATGCTGCCTAATGTTGACCGGCCTGCGATTATTACTGCGCTTCCTTCTATTGAGGGCGAGACTTACATGCTCGACCTTGGTGCGAATGTAGACTGTACCGCCTCACATCTGTTTCAGTTTGCCGTCATGGGAAGTGAGTTTGTCTCCGCTGTTGCTGAGCTCAATACTCCTAGGATTGGCCTGTTGAATATTGGTCAGGAGGAAATAAAGGGCAATGAACAGGTAAAACGCGCACATGACTTATTGGTTGGAAGCTCTCTCAATTATATAGGTTATGTTGAGGGGGATGATATATACAAAGGTGGCACGGATGTGATTGTATCTGATGGCTTCGTAGGTAATGTTGCGCTGAAGAGTAGTGAGGGTGTCGCCAAGATGATCAGCCATTTTATGAAAAATGCCTTCAAAAGGAATTTCCTCACCAAGTTGGCAGGGTTGATTGCCCTGCCTGTGTTGCGCAGTTTCCGCCAACGCATCGACCCACGCAGATATAATGGCGCCAGCCTCCTTGGGCTTCGCGGCATAGTCATCAAGAGTCATGGCGGCGCGGATAAACTGGCATTTGCAAATGCCATCGATATTGCCCGCAAAGAGGCCATCAATGATGTGCCGACGAGGATAGCGCAACAGGTCAGGGCACATCTCGAAACAAGGGAAAGCGCGTGATCTATTCCCGTATAACTGGTACCGGTAGTTATCTGCCAGAAAAGATTCTGACCAATCAGGACCTGGAAAAGATCGTCGATACAAGCGATCAGTGGATTTTTGAGCGAACCGGTATTCGCAAACGGCATATCGCTGCAGAAAATGAGTATACATGTGATCTTGCGGAAAAGGCGGCGCGTAACGCCATGCAAATGGCCGGTGTATCCACAGATCAGGTCGATTTAATCGTTGTCGCCACCACGACACCGGATCAGGTATTTCCCAGCACCGCATGCCTGTTGCAGGCCCGCCTCGGTATCCATGGTCCGGCGGCCTTTGATGTCCAGGCCGTCTGCACTGGATTTGTCTATGCAATGGGAGTTGCCGACAAGTTTATTAAAACCGGGAGCGCCAAATGCGCCCTGGTGATCGGCGCGGAAACATTGTCCCGTATCGTGGACTGGAATGATAGAAACACCTGCGTTTTATTTGGCGATGGCGCCGGTGCAGTTGTTTTGGAGGCCAGTGAAGAGCCTGGAATCATATCAACTCATCTGCATGCCGATGGAGCATTTGAAAATTTACTCCGTGTTCCAACCGGTATCTCCAGGAACTATTCCCTGTTGCAGGAGGGTAGCGCCTACATGGAAATGAGGGGTAACGAAGTTTTCAAAATGGCGGTGACCACACTCGGTCGTATTGTGGATGAAACTCTACGGGCGAATGGTATGAAAAAATCCGATGTGGACTGGCTGATCCCCCATCAGGCAAATATCCGCATCATTAACGCCACGGCCAAGAAGTTACGCACCTCGATGGATCATGTTGTGGTTACGGTGGATGAGCATGGCAATACTTCTGCGGCCTCAGTCCCTCTCGCGTTCGATACTGCGGTGCGTGACGGACGGATAAAGAGAGGTGAAACAATCCTTATGGAAGCCTTTGGCGGCGGATTTACCTGGGGTTCTGTTCTCGTCAATTTCTGATACCCAGCTTGTTACCTATGAGTGAATCAAATTTCAGTATCGTTTTTCCTGGGCAGGGTTCCCAGTCGGTCGGCATGCTCAAAGAGCTTGCAGAAGAAAAGGCCATCGTAGCTGAGACCTATGCTGAGGCCTCAGAAGCTCTTGGCTTTGATCTTTGGCGGCTGGTGCAGGATGGTCCCGCAGATAAACTCAATCAGACCCAAATTACACAGCCCGCAATGTTGTCGGCAGGGGTTGCCGTGTGGCGTATTTGGCAGGCAGAGGGTGGTCCGGAACCTGCTGTCATGGCGGGGCACAGTCTTGGAGAATACTCTGCGCTGGTATGTGCCGGTGCAATTGGCTTCAGCGACGCAGTAAGCCTGGTAGCGGACCGAGGGCGGTTCATGCAGCAGGCTGTTCCGCCTGGTGCAGGCGGGATGGCGGCAATTCTGGGACTCGAAGACCAACGGATCAGAGAGATCTGCGCCGCAGCAGCGGAATCTCAGGTGGTTGAAGCAGTTAATTATAATTCACCTGGCCAAGTGGTTATCGCAGGTGACAAGGCGGCAGTGGACCGTGCTTGTGAGATTGCAAAAAAAGCGGGGGCGAAACGCGCGCTGCCCCTGCCGGTGAGCGTGCCGTCACATTGTGCACTCATGAGGCCTGCAGCAGAGCAACTGACTGAACGTTTGGCGGGGATTGAACTGCACACGCCACACATACCCGTGCTGCACAACGTGAATGTTGCTGAAGCTGTCGACGCAGATAGCATAAGGGCAAGGCTGACTGAACAGTTATACAGTCCGGTGCGATGGGTTGAGATAGTCCAGGCAATCGCCGAAAGAAGTGTAGAAAATGTCCTGGAGGCAGGGCCCGGCAAGGTACTCACCGGATTGACCAAGCGTATCGATCGTAAACTCAATGGATATGCGATTTTTACTACAGACAGTCTGAATTCCGCAATTGAGGCAGTACAATGAAGTTGGACAATGAGATCGCCCTGGTTACTGGTGCAAGCAGAGGCATAGGCGCTGCCATTGCCGATGCGCTTGCCAAGGCAGGCGCTACCGTAGTCGGCACCGCCACTTCTCAGAGCGGTGCGGAAGCTATCTCCAATCGCTTGGCGGCAGCGGGGTGCAAGGGCAGGGGAATGGTTCTGGATGTTACAGACACAACTTCAGTCGAGAGCATCATGCAGGCCATCAACGATGAATTTGGCGCCCCATCGATTCTCGTCAATAATGCGGGCATTACGCGGGATAACCTGCTCATGCGCATGAAGGATGACGAGTGGCAGAGCATCATAGATACCAATCTAACCTCAATATTTCGTCTCAGCAAGGCGGTTTTACGTGGCATGATGAAGGCCCGAAAGGGGCGCATCATCAATATCTCATCCGTGGTTGGAGCGATGGGGAATGCTGGCCAGACGAACTATGCGGCTGCGAAAGCCGGTATTTTCGGCTTCACCCGTTCCATGGCGAGAGAAGTTGGCTCACGCGGCATCACAGTCAATTCTGTTGCACCTGGTTTTATCGATACTGATATGACCAGGGAATTACCGGAAGAGCAGCGTAAAAGCTTGATTGAAAATATCCCACTCAACAAATTGGGACGACCCGAAGATATTGCAAATACCGTTGTCTTCTTAGCCTCCGATGCAGGTGACTATATTACCGGCGAGACAATCCACGTTAACGGCGGAATGTACATGGGGTAATGACTCAAGTGAGATTTCTTGCACCAAGTATGATTAAATATGCAACATAACTAATTGATAAATAGGTGCAATAAAGGCTTTTATCGCATGATAAATTTATTGTGAATACGCTTTTCACATGTAAAATTTGTTAATACAATAGCCCATCGGTTGCATTTGCGGTCGAAGGATAATCCATGAGGAAATTAAGAAAATGAGCGATGTTGTAGAACGAGTTCGAAAAATTGTCGTAGAACAACTGGGCGTCAAAGAAGACGAAGTGACTTTAGAGGCCTCTTTTGTTGACGATCTTGGTGCTGACTCTCTCGACACGGTTGAGCTGGTGATGGCCCTTGAAGAGGAATTTGAAACTGAAATTCCAGATGAAGAGGCCGAGAAGATAACCACCGTACAACTAGCTGTCGACTACATCAACGCTCATAGCTGATAGTTTGGACTCTCAGGATAATCAGGCCGTATTGTTCTGTTGATGAACGCGGCCTTTTGCTTTTCAGCCATCTGAACAATGATTGGGGGTAGTCTCAAATGACTGCAAGAAGGGTTGTCGTTACCGGACTTGGGATGGTTGCGCCCGTAGGTCTTGATGTGCCATCTGCCTGGAAAAATATACTCGCCGGCAGAAGTGGCATTCAGCCAATCACGCATTTCGATGTGGAGCCATTCAGCACCCAGTTTGGTGGCCCAATCTATGGCTTCGAGATCACCGATTACATACCTAAGAAAGACGCCAAAAAGATGGATAAGTTTATCCATTATGGCGTTGCTGCAGGTTGTCAGGCGATTGAAGACTCCGGACTTGAAGTCACTGAAGAGAATGCAGAGCGTATCGGTGTTCTGATAGGCTCAGGTATTGGTGGCATCACCGGTATTGAAAACAGCTATCAAGCCTATCTGGATGGTGGACCACGAAAAATTTCACCATTTTTCGTGCCCGCGAATATCATCAACATGGTGTCCGGTAACCTTTCTATAAAATATGGCTTGAAAGGTCCAAATTACTCGATAGTTTCTGCCTGCAGCAGCGGAGCGCACAGCATCGGTGAAGCCGCCATGATGATTCGTCATGGTCGAACTGATGTAATGGTTGCCGGTGGCGCCGAAATGGCTACGTCCCCCGTCGGTCTTGGTGGGTTTGCCGCCGCCAGAGCATTATCCAGAAGAAATGATGATCCTCAGGCTGCCAGTCGCCCCTGGGATAGGGATCGCGATGGATTTGTGTTGAGTGATGGCGCTGGCGTGGTGGTGCTCGAAGAGTACGAATTTGCCAAGGCGCGTGGCGCAAATATCTATGCGGAGCTTGTAGGCGTCGGTATGAACTCCGATGCTTATCACATGACGGCCCCTTCCAAAGATGGTTCTGGTGCAGCAAAATGTATGCTGATGGCATTGCAGGATGCCGGTCTGAATATCGAGCAGGTTGATTACATCAATGCTCATGGTACTTCCACGCCCGCTGGAGATGTTGCAGAGACACTGGCGGTCAAGCGGGCCTTTGGTGATCACGCGCACAAACTCTGTGTGAGTTCCACCAAGTCTATGACGGGCCATATGCTGGGAGCTGCCGGCGGCGCTGAAGCCGTTTTCACGATACTCGCATTACGTGATCAAGTGGCGCCTCCGACCATCAATCTCGACAATCAAGACCCTGAATGCGATCTTGATTATGTGCCTAACACGGCGCGTGAGATGAAATTGGATGTGGTTATTTCAAATTCTTTCGGTTTCGGTGGAACCAATGGCACACTCGCCTTCCGCCGCTTAGACTGACTATGAAGCCACCGGCTCTCTGTAGCAGAGAGCCGGTTTTCCATTCTTGCTGATCAACGGAAAATCAACTGAGCTGATCTTCGCCGCGGACCGAGGTCTTCAATACGGTGACGGTCTGTTTGAAACCATTGCCGTGGTGAATGGCAAACCCAGACTTTGGGAGCGCCACATGGACAGATTGGCGCGAGGCGAGCATCGCCTGCAACTACCTCCACAGGATAAAAATAGACTTTTGGAGGAGGTGAAATCCATCATCTCAGGGAAACCGCGGGCAGTTCTCAAGCTGGTGTTGACACGCGGCCTCGGAGGTCGGGGTTACCGTCCCCCTGCCGATGCGCAAACCACGCGGATCCTAAGCCTGCACGAATGGCCGGAATATCCCTCAAATTGGTATTCAGAGGGCATCGCACTGCGGGTTTGCAACACCCGGATTGGTCGCAGCAGAAGCCTGGCGGGACTGAAACACCTCAATCGTCTGGAGCAGGTATTGGCTCGTCAGGAGTGGAATGATCCGGCTATTCCTGAAGGCCTGATGCTCGATGATGAAAATCGGGTGATCGAAGGCACCCAGTCAAACCTGTTTTTAGTAAGGGGCCGGACACTGCTGACCCCAAATCTGTCAAATTCGGGTGTGGTGGGTATTGTACGTGAGTTGGTGTTGGAGGTAGCGGAAGAATTGGGGATAGAGACTGTGATAACCGACATCAGCCTGGCTGACGTTACCGGGGCGGACGCGCTATACATTACCAACTCATTGCTGGGCATCTGCCCGGTTGCTTCCCTGGCAGAGCATCGTTTCAATATTCAGAAGATACCCGCTAAGCTAGTAAACAGGGTGCATGAAGTTTGTTTTGGATTCAGCTGAGCAGTGCATCGATTAAGAAAACTCTTCCCTTAGAATATAGATGAATAAAAAACTTAAAGAATTCGCACAATGCTGAATCGCCTGCTTGGACTTCTGATACTCATCTTCAGCATCCTCCTTGCCTGGGGATGGATAGAGTATGAGCATTTCGTCGAAAACCCACTCAATCTTCCCCAGACGGGCATGATTTATAATCTGGAGCCAGGCAGCTCAGTCCATAGCCTGGCGGCAGACCTGGCTGACAGTGGCGTCATTCAACAGCCCCTCATGCTGCGTCTGTACGCCCGCTTATCCCAACAGGCCGGCAGTCTCAAGGCGGGTGAGTATCAAATTCCTGCGGATGCCACACCCGGTCAGCTCCTGGCAATTCTCTCCTCGGGAAAAGTGGTGCAGCACACACTGACTTTGGTGGAGGGCTGGACTTTCATGCAGATGATGAAGGCTATCAATCGACATGGCGCACTGGAACACAGGCTGCTCGATATGTCAGAAAAGGAAATCATGCAGCATATCGGCTACCCGGAAGAACATCCGGAAGGGCGCTTCTATCCAGAAACCTACCACTTTCCCCGCGGCACGTCTGATGCGGAATTTCTGCTCAGGGCTTATCTTAAAATGCAGAAAGTTTTGGAGATTGAGTGGGAAAAGCGAGAATCAGATCTGCCGCTGAAGACCCCCTATGATGCGCTAATTCTGGCTTCCATCGTGGAGCGTGAAACCGCGTTACCGGAAGAACGACCCAGGATCGCCGGCGTCTTTATACGACGTTTGCAGAAAGGCATGCGGCTGCAGACAGATCCCACCGTGATCTACGGTATGGGTGAAGCATATAATGGCAATATTCGGCGCCAAGATCTCACCACGGACACCCCTTACAATACCTATATACACAAAGGCCTGACGCCCACTCCAATTGCCCTTCCCAGTGGCGCGGCGATCCAGGCGGTATGCCAACCTCAGGCTGGCAATGAACTCTATTTCGTCGCAACCGGGGATGGTGGCCACTATTTTTCTGCAACGCTCGATGAGCACAATCAAGCGGTGCGTAAGTACCAGCTAAAGCGCTGACCATGCAACGGGGACATTTCATTACAGTAGAAGGTGGAGAGGGTGCTGGTAAAAGCAGTAATCTTACCTTCATCAAGGAATTTCTCGAGTCTGCCGGCAAGCAGGTTGTTTTCACTCGAGAGCCAGGTGGCACCCCGCTGGGTGAGGAGATACGCGACCTGCTGCTCGGACACAAACATACCGGCATGGCGGATAACACGGAATTACTCATGATGTTCGCCGCCCGGTCAGAACATCTTTGTCAGAAAATCCTGCCCGCGATGAAAGACGGGCATTGGGTGGTGTGTGACCGGTTTACCGACGCATCCTACGCTTACCAGGGAGCCGGGCGGGGCATCGACCGGCAGCGGATTGCTCTGTTGGAGGAGTTCGTGCAGGGTAGTCTGCGTCCCGATTTAACCCTGCTGCTTGATCTTCCCATTGAACTCGGCCTGCAAAGAGCTGGCCAGCGATCCGGCCCTGATCGCTTTGAAAGCGAAGCCCAGGATTTTTTTGAGAAGGTGCGAAATGGTTATTTGGAGATTGCCAGGCGGGAACCGGACAGAGTTAAGGTGATTGACGCCTCGCCTTCCCTGGACCAGGTTCAGCGGCAGATAGCATCCACCCTGCAGCTGTTTCTGGAATCAGTGGATGGCTAACAAATCAGCCTTTCACCGCTTACCCTGGCAACAGGGTGTCTGGAGCAGGTTGCAACAAGCCCGCCGTCAAGATCGCCTGCCCCATGCCATGCTCTTTGCCGGCCCTGAAGGGGTGGGGAAAGAAAATTTTGCTGTTGCGCTTGCCCAATCCCTGCTCTGTACCGATCCGGATGCTCAGGGTGAACCTTGTGGTGAATGCCGCCACTGCCATCTGCTGTATACCGGCAATCATCCCGATTTTCAAATGATCAGCCCGGAAGAGGGGGGTAAAAGCAGCGAAATCAAGATCGATATGATCCGCCGCCTGACCAATGGGGCTAACCTCACTGCGCAGTCAGGGGGGTATAAAGTCATTATCGTCAAGCCCGCAGAACGCATGAATAAAGCAGCCGCCAACAGCTTGCTGAAAACTCTCGAGGAACCCGTCGCGCGGACCCTGTTGATGCTACTCTCTGATCATCCATCCAGGCTGCTGCCAACCATTCGCAGCCGTTGTCAGCGGTTTGCCTTCCCACATCCCGAGCAAGATGCTGCCATTCAATGGCTGGAGAGTCAGGCCTGCTCGGGAGATGCCGGAACCTTACTCCATCTGGCCGGCGGCGCCCCACTGAAAGCGCTGGGTATGGATAGTGCTGAAACGCTGGGAAGACGTCTGGAAATGCTTAAGGCCTTTATCGAGCTTGGTCAAGATCAGCGTGATCCGGTAAAGATCGTGGCTGAATGGTCGAAACATGATACTAGGCAGCTCATGGAATGGCTCACTGGCTGGATTATCGACATGTTGCGGCTACAGGTGAGTAACCAGCCACCACTGCTGTACAACTGGGACCAAAAACAGGCTTTGCAGCGTCTCGCACAGCAGCTAAACTCTGAACTGCTGCAGCGGTTTCTGATCCAGGTTTATGAAGTACGCAATCTGACAGAAAGCAACTTGAACCCACAACTGATGCTGGAGAAGCTTTTAATTGATTGGCAAGCCTGTCTGCAGCGGGCGAGCCATTGAATCAAATAGGTGTTTAAATGGCTGGCGGACCAAGACAGGGTATTCTCTCACTCACCATCAAGGATAAGAATGCCTTGTATGCGGCCTATATGCAGTTTGTGAAGAATGGCGGCCTGTTTATCCCGACTACCAAGCAATATAAGCTTGGGGACGAAGTGTTCATGCTCTTGACCCTGATGGATGAGGCAGAAAGGTTACCCGTGGCGGGGAAAATCATTTGGATAACCCCGGTCGGCGCAGAAGGCAACAGAGCAGCCGGGATTGGCGTTCAGTTCAGTGACCAGGATGGTGGCGCTGCCCGCAACAAGATTGAAGGTTATCTGGCCGGCGCACTCAAGTCGGACCGCCCCACACATACACTCTAAGCTCCTTTTTCGGAGCTACTCAACTAGGACTCTTTACATCATGCTGGTGGATTCTCATTGCCATCTCGATCGAGTTGATTTGAAACCCTACGACAATGACTTCAGTCGCTTGGTCAGCGAGACTCTTAAATGTGGTGTGGAACACATGCTTTGTGTCTCCATCGACCTGGAATCCTGGCCTGCAATGGTTTCCCTGATCAAGGACTATCCGCAGATCACCATGTCGGTAGGTGTACATCCCAATGACCGGGACCGTCATGAACCGAATGTTGAAGAACTGGTTGAACTATCCAAAAAACCCAGAGTGGTTGCGATTGGTGAGACAGGTCTCGACTATTTTCGCAGTGATGGCGATCTTGATTGGCAGCGTGAGCGTTTTCGCACCCACATCAGGGCGGCAAAGGGCTGTGATAAGCCGCTGATCATTCACACCCGTGCAGCAAAGGAGGATACCATCCGTCTGATGCAGGAGGAGGGCGCCGAATCAGTGAGTGGGGTCATGCACTGTTTCACGGAGGATTGGCCGATGGCGAAAAAGGCCCTTGAAATGGGGTTTTACGTCTCATTTTCAGGCATCATTACCTTCAAAAATGCAGCTGACCTGCGTGAAGTCGTTAAACAGGTTCCGATGGAACAGTTGCTGATCGAAACAGACTCTCCCTATCTGGCGCCGGTTCCTTACCGTGGAAAATCCAATCAGCCGCGCTACGTCAGTCAGGTCGCTGAATGTGTCGCAGAGCTTAAGGGCATGAGCCTGGAAGCAGTTGCTGAACAGACGAAAGAGAATTTCTATCGCTGTTTTCCGCTCGCTGCCGAGACAAGCGTGGCATAGCATAGACCATAGAAATAGGCCGAGATCCAGACTACAGGGAGCAAGCCCTTTGATAGTCAACTTGATCTGGCTTGGAAAGTCAGAAAGAAAGTTGACATCGCCGCGGATGGGTTGCAGACTCCTGTTCCGTCGCTGACTGAAGCTGTATTCACAGTCGACCAGCTGCAATAAGCACACACCGCCCGGGTGGCGAAATTGGTAGACGCAAGAGACTTAAAATCTCTCGACCTTTAGGTCGTGCCGGTTCGATTCCGGCCCCGGGCACCATCAACTGATATATCTACAGTTACTTAGCTGGTGGACACAAAGGTACGGTGTTTCGGAGAAGCCTCGCTAGGTATTACCAAACAATAACCATGTCTTTTTTTGGTATGCACTGTGTGCGAGACTTCGCTGCTTAGAAGTTCTGTGTTCGATATCAAGCTGCAGACACACATCTTCTATAAACAATAATACAGGCGGGACGCCTTATCTGCATGAGAAGGTTTGTCGTTGATTATTAACACAAAGATTGTTTGAGTATTACATTTTGAGGAGTTGAAAAATATGCATTTGAATCAGTATGCTGCAAAACAGCCACCTATAAGTTGCTTTATTCGCATTGGTGTCGGTTTACTCGCCGCATCATGTTTTTGTCAATCGGTATTCGCAACCAATGGTTATTCACCAACTGGTTTTGGGACGACTAACAAAGGCATGGTTGGTGCTGGTGTGGCCCTGCCACAGGATTCCTTGGCCGCGGCCACAAATCCTGCAGGCATGGGGCTGCTGGGAAATCGTACAGACGTAGGCGCAGCACTTTTTTATCCCTCTGATCGTGGTTTTACTGCAGATGGTGATGAGACATCTCCAATTCGTGGTGGTGAATACACGAGCGAGAATGACCTCTTCCTGGTACCTCATTTCGGATGGAATAAGCCACTGACCGAGCATAGCGCGCTTGGAATCTCCATTGGTGGTAATGGTGGTATGAATACAGAATATGATGACGCTGTTTTTACCAACTTCAACAACCCTTATGCGCCTCCTGCCAGTTCTCCAACTGGTGTAGATTTTGCCCAACTCTTTATTGGCGTAACCTATGCTTATGAACTCAGTCCAGATCAATGGCTAGGTGTAATGCCAATAGCCGCAGTTCAGCGCTTCAAAGCAGAAGGATTGGAACCATTTGATGCATTATCAACATCGCCCGGTAAGGTCTCGAATAATGGTTATGACATGTCCTATGGTTATGGGATCCGGTTCGGGTGGTTGGGTAAGCTTAATGACCGTTTATCTCTGGGTGCTTCTTACCAAAGTCGTCTCTACATGAGCGAATTTGAGGATTACGAAGGATTGTTTGCGGAGCAGGGTGATTTTGACACACCGTCTACCTGGGTTGTTGGCTTGGCCTATTCTGCAACCCCTGAGGTTACTTTGGTTCTCGACTACCAGCGCATTAATTATGGTGAGGTGAAGTCATTATCCAATGGAAATGACCTAGATATCAGCAATCCAGACTATCATCTTGGTGCCGATGATGGCCTTGGCTTTGGCTGGGACGACATGGATATTATCAAGCTTGGCATACAGTGGGAGTATGACCCAAAATGGACTTTTCGGGCGGGTTACAGCCATGCATCCGAACTGTTTGAAGGAACTCAGGCGCTGTTCAATATCCTTGCGCCCGCGACTATTCGTGACCACATCAGCTTGGGCAGCACATACAAGTACAGTGACACCAATCAGGTCAATATGTCACTCACACGTGCATTTAAAGAGGAAGTCGAAGGAACTTCCGTATTCACTGGATCCCAGACGGGTTCAGTCGAAATGGAACAATGGGAGTTGGAACTGAGTTGGGCACACATGTTTTGATGCTAACTCGATCAAAGTAAATCTTCTATAAGAACATTACCCGCCTTGTGTTAAGAGGCGGGTAATGTTCACTGTCTATTTAGCCTTATTCGCTACCAATCATTGCAACTGATTCAGTAGTCACTACCGCCGATTGTGATTGATCCTGGCTGGATGGGTTGCCACCGTCCAGAGACAGACTGGCGATTGTGCCGACAATTGCCAGAATAAAGGCGACTGTGATTGGGTCAAATACACCGCTCATGCGTTTTTTGTTCATCGAAATCTCCAGATACTGCTAATGAGAAAGTATTAATAAGTATATTAGCTTATAATAATAAATCAAGTCTTTCTCTATTGATTTGGGAATCTTGATAGTTTAAATGTGAAGCACATCACTCCAGGCCGCTTACTGCTTGAATTGACGATAGAGAAAAAGCAGCAGAAAGGCTCCAACTGTAGCGGTGACGAGACTGCCAAAATTCAATCCCGCGGTAGTACCAAGGCCGACCAGAGAACCGACATACCCTCCCACAAATGCACCAGCTATCCCGAGCAGGATGGTGACGATAAAACCCATATCGTCCTTGCCAGGCATAATCCATTTGGCCAGTACTCCGGCAATCAGTCCTAAGATGATCCAGGAGAAGATACCCATTATTTCTACCTCGTAATATTAGTGATTATAGCTACTTAGAGTGTATTGCTCGAAAATGTATCGCAATCCTTGATTGCGCCGCTTGCGAGGCCCATCTTGAACCACTTTACTCGCTGAGCTGAACTGCCATGGGTGAAGGAATCGGGGCTGACATAACCCTGGGATTGTTTCTGAAGTCGATCGTCGCCAATGGCGCTGGCAGCGGTCAGGCCCTCCTCAATATCTCCCGTTTCCAGTAACTGCCGGGAACGATCGGCATGGTGCGCCCAGATGCCTGCCAGGCAGTCTGCCTGTAACTCCTGGAGGACCGATAACTGATTGGCCTTTACATCACTCAGTCCTTGCTTGGCCTGCTGGACTTTTTTGGAGACACCGAGCAACGTCTGAACATGGTGGCCGACCTCATGGGCGATCACATAGGCCTGGGCGAAGTCCCCGGGAGCCTTGAAGCGGTGTTTAAGATCACTGTAGAAACTCAGGTCGATATAAACCTTCTGATCCGCCGGGCAGTAAAAGGGCCCCATGGCAGCCTTTCCCAGCCCGCAGGCTGATTTGACCGAATCGCGAAACAACACCAGCCGAGGCTCCTTGTAGGTTCCGCCTTGCTTTTTAAAGAGCTGATGCCAGGTGTCCTCCGTATCCGCCAGCACTACAGAGACAAATTTCACCAACTCCTGCTCTTCTGCGCTTTGCTCGATTTGATGACTCTGTTGGTTTGCGGGATCTTCCGGCAGACTCACACCGCCCAACATACTACTGAGATTACCGCTCAGCAGGCCATACGCTCCGATACCAAGAATCGCGATGGCACCACCCTTGAAACCAAATAGACGGAAGATCATCGGCAAAAGCCTGAAAAGTCCACCGCCGCCACCCAAGCCACCAAGTGAAGGGCCGCTCATACTACGCCGGTCTTCGATATTGTTGCTGTTTCTATTGCCGCGCCAACGCATCTTTTTGCCTTTTAAGTTGAGCTGAAATATCTTGTTGCTCGATCTGCAATAATCGAACATGCGAATCTGAATAACGGACCAATCCTGGATTCAGTTACTCCGCGATTAATCTCCTGCAAAATGGAGGAGTTGCAACTTGCTGCATAAATTGAAATATTCTGCTGCAGAGTCTAACCCATACTCGGGACCAGTCCAGAGCTTAAAGTAAACCATTGTGAAGAAAAGAGAGGTCCATGCCATGACAGACAACCTTATCCTGCTCGGCGGTAACGGTGATTCCCAGATCCTACTGAATGCAGGTATGGCCAATCGGCATGGTCTCATCACTGGAGCGACGGGTACCGGGAAGACGGTCACCCTGCAGGTGCTGGCCGAGTCATTTTCACGTCTCGGCGTACCGGTATTCACCGCCGATGTGAAAGGCGATCTGTCGGGGCTGGCCGGCAGCGGTAAAGCCCATCCGAAGATTTCGGAACGCCTGGAATATATCAAAATCGACAACCACGCTTTCAGCGCCAGCCCGGTACTCTTCTGGGATGTGTACGGGGAAAAGGGACACTCGGTTCGCACCACCGTCTCTGAAATGGGTCCAACACTGTTGAGTAATCTGCTGGAACTGAATGAGACACAGGAGGGTGTGTTACAGATAGCATTTAGCGTGGCCGATGATGAAGGGCTGTTGTTGCTTGATCTGAAAGATTTGCGCTCCATGCTCAACTGGGTGGCGGATAATGCCGAACGGCTGGACCGCGAATATGGAAGAGTGTCAAAGCAGAGTGTCAGTGCGATACTGCGCCGTTTGCTGATGCTCGAAGAGGCGGGTGGCGAGATATTCTTCGGCGAACCGGCGCTTCGAATCGAGCATCTGATGCAGACCGACTTCTCCGGCCATGGAGTGGTCAGCATCCTCGATGCGACCACGCTTTATCATTCACCGCGTATCTATGCCACCTTCCTGCTTTGGCTGCTTTCGGAGTTGATGGAGGAGTTGCCTGAACAAGGCGATGCAGATCGTCCCAAGCTGGTCTTCTTTTTCGATGAGGCGCATCTGCTGTTCAGCCATGCGCCAAAGGCATTATTGGAAAAAATCACTCAAGTTGTGCGGCTGATACGCTCGAAAGGTGTGGGGGTGTTCTTCATCACCCAGTATCCCAATGATGTGCCCGATGAGGTGATTGGTCAGCTTGGTAACCGCATACAGCATGCCCTGCGCGCATTCACGCCCAAAGACAAGAAAGCAGTCAGGGCGGCCGCAGAGACATTTCGTCAGAATCCCGCATTTGATACCGAGGACGTAATCGGCGAGTTGGGGGTAGGGGAGGCGCTGATCTCCACCCTTGACCACAAAGGCGTACCGAGCATGGTAGAGCGTGTGCTGATGGCGCCGCCCTGTTCCAAATTTGGTCCGGTCGAGCAGGAGGATAGAGAGCGGATAATCAGCCGTTCACCACTTAAAGACATATACAGCCTGTCAGTTGATCGAGAATCGGCCTATGAAATTCTGCGTAAACGTGAAGCAGAGTTAATCCAGCAGCGGGAAGAACAGTCAGTTCAGGAGGCTAAGGCAAAACGTGAGATAACTCCCCGGAAAAGCGCAGCCAGCGGATCAGCACGCCAGGGTGTTGGAGAGGCCTTTGCAAAGTCAGTCGCACGCGCAGTGGGGTCAAGCCTTGGCCGCCAGATTATCCGTGGGATTCTGGGATCGATCATTGGCCGTCGATAGATCACGCTGATTTTGAACGCCTTGATATAATAGCGCTGCCAGGGGAAGCCCGGAGGAAACAGCTATCCATTGTGCATCTCCCAATCTTGAGGGTTGGCAGGAATTATGGAACAATTCGCAAAAGTTACCCATCTAATTGATATATATCATTATTTATCAAAATATACGTAGCCTTTGATGCCGTTCCTATTAAAGGATCCTACGTAATCTGCCAAAGTCGAAATCCTACCTTCAATATAAAATTTTTTACAACCTCATGCAGGCAGTAACTTCGAAAACCCTGCCTGAGCTAGGCCTAATGCGTTTATTCTATTCAATATTGACTAAACATATTAAACGAGCTAGTTTGTTGCCATGAAACAAAATACAGAAGCTGTTATTGCAGAATTTGTCGAGCGTCTTGGCCTGGTAGCACAGGCCGATGGATTGCCACGCATAGCCGGGCGAGTCATGGGGTTCCTCGTGATTCACGGCGGCCCCTTCAGTTTTGCCGAGTTGGCAGTGCGGCTCAAGGTCAGCCGCGGCAGTATCAGTACCAACACCCGGTTGCTGGAGAATCTCGGTGTGATTGAGCGCGTCACACGGCCTGGCGAAAGGCAGGACTATTTTCAGATACGCCCGAATCCCTATGTTGAACTGATACGCGGCTTGAGAGGACGCCTGAAAAAGGCCAGACAAGCCGTTTCCGATGCCCAGGGCAAGTTGCCGGATGATTGGGTCGATGCCCAGGCGCGTCTGACAGATCTTGGTGCTTTCTACAGCAGTCTGATAGAGAGCACCGAGAGGATGACCATTGTCAATCAAGACGACAAGCACAAATAGCGTCGAGCCATACGGCCAACCGCTCCTGGCATCCATCAGCAATCGAGAACTCAATGAAAAGATCCTATTTGATCGCATTTGCGCTGTCACTGGCCATCACCGCCTGGATGCTGGCGGGTCATTTCACCGATGGGTCTAGGTCTCAGAGCCAGGTTGTGGTTGAGACCCAATCGGTTGACGATGACACCAACCCGATGACAGTTGAAGTACACCTGTATAAAGCCCGCGCAGTCACCCGACATATCGTCGCGCAGGGGCAGGTGGAGCCGAACCGTGTTGTGACGGTTCGCGCCGAGACAGCCGGCCGGATCGCCGAAATCGTGGTTGAGGAAGGTCAGGTGGTGTCTGCAAAGGATGTCCTGGCACGGCTCGAAATGGATGACAGAGAGGTGCAGCTTAAGAAGGCTGAAGCCCTTCTACAGGAACGGCGAAAGACCTATGCGCGAGCCAAGCAACTCGGCGACAAAGGCTATCAGGCCCAACGTATGATCGATGAGAGTTTTTCGGCGCTTCGGGCCGCCGAGGCCGAACTGGCGGAGATTCAGTTGCAGATCGCGAACACCGAACTCCGCGCGCCTTTTTCTGGCATTCTTGAGAGTCGACAAGTCGAGGTTGGCGACTATGTAACGGTGAACGGCGAAATCGCCACCATCATCGACAATGATCCGCTGGTGGTAACGACCCAGATCGCTCAGCAGAACATCAGTGATATCAAGCTTGGCAAAAGCGCCCGACTGGACTTTGCCACAAGACAGCAGCTTGAGGGAACAGTACGGTTTATCGCGCCACGCGCGGAAACCTCCACCCGCACCTTTCGCGTAGAGATCGAAGTTCCCAATCCGGACAACCGGATACCATCGGGCACCAGCGTCGAGGCCAGTATTCCAGCTGGTGAGGTTATCGCGCATTTCATCTCTCCCGCACTGCTGTCCCTGGATGATTCCGGTCAGGTCGGGATCAAGACCGTAGCCACAGACGGCGTGGTAGAATTTTACCCCACGAGCATTGTTCTCGCCGAAGCGCAAGGTCTATGGGTCAGCGGACTCCCTGAGCAGGCACGCATTATTACCGTAGGGCAGGGTTTTGTGCGGCCCGGCGAGACGGTACGCGTAGTGGAGTACAAGGACGAACAGGCCTCGACAGGATTGGCGCAGCAGCCCATCCTGCCAGTATCAGATGACAGCCAGCGCGTTTCCGGGGTTAGGCTGTGAACGCGATCATCGACGCCGCATTCAGCCGTAGCCGTACTGTGATACTGACCTTCATCATGATTCTGCTGATGGGTGGCAGCGCCTATCTGAGTATCCCCAAGGAATCGGAACCGGACGTAGCAATTCCGATGATGTATGTCACCGTAGGTTACGAAGGCATCTCGCCGGACGACGCCGAACGGCTGCTGGTTCGGCCTTTGGAAAAAGAGCTGCAAACTATCGAAGGCATCAAGGAGATGCGCGCAACGGCTGCCGAAGGCTTTGCCTCGGTGGTACTCGAATTCGACGCCGGCTTCGATGCCGATCAGGCGCTTCAGGATGTGCGGGAGAAGGTCGATATCGCCAAAGCGGAGTTACCTCCGGACGCCGATGAACCACGGGTGACAGAAATCAATGTGGCACTGTTTCCGGTACTCACGGTGGTGCTGTCCGGCACGACGCCCGAGCGCACCCTGATCAGCATCGCCCGTGACTTGCAGGACAGGATCGAAGCCTTGCCGGGCGTGCTCGAAGTCGATATCGGCGGTGACCGCGAGGAGGTCATGGAAGTGATCGCCGATCCCTCGGTGATGGAGACCTACAACATCTCTTACATCGACTTGTACAACCTGGTACAGCGTAACAACCGGCTGGTTACCGCCGGCGCGCTAGAAACCGGCGCGGGGCGTATGGTACTGAAGGTGCCGGGCATTATCGAAGACATCGACGACGTGCTTAGTCTGCCGGTCAAGGTGGTCGGCAGTACCGTCGTCACCTTCAAGGATGTCGCCACGGTCCGGCGCACATTCAAAGACCCGGATGGTTTTGCACGGGTTGGCGGCAATCCAGCGGTGGTGCTGGAAATTTCCAAGCGCACCGGCGCCAATATCATAGAGACCGTCGAAGCCGTGCGCGCCATTATCGAGGCAGAGCATTCAGCCTGGCCGCATGACATCGCGGTCAGTTATCTGCAGGACAAATCGAAACAGATCCGTGACATGCTTGGTGACCTGCAGAACAACGTGGTAACCGCCATCGTGCTGGTGATGATCGTGATCATCGCGGCATTGGGCACCCGCCCTGCGATCCTCGTCGGCCTGGCTATTCCGGGATCGTTCCTGGCCGGCATCCTGGTGCTCAGCGGCATGGGCTATACGCTCAACATGGTGGTGCTGTTCAGCCTGATTCTGGTGGTTGGCATGTTGGTGGACGGCGCCATCGTCACCACTGAGCTGGCGGATCGTAAAATGGCCGAAGGTATCGAACGCAAACAGGCCTATGCGCTAGCGGCCAAGCGCATGTCCTGGCCGATCACCGCCTCCACAGCCACCACGCTGGCAGTCTTCGTGCCGTTAATTTTCTGGCCGGGCGTGGTGGGCGAGTTCATGAAATACTTGCCGATCACGGTGCTGATCACGCTGCTTGCGTCTCTCGCCATGGCGCTGCTATTCATTCCGGTGTTGGGTGGTGTCATGGGTGGTGGTCAGCGTGCCGATCCGAGCAACCTGGCAATAATCAAGGTGGCTGAAAGTGGTGATCTGGCTCACGTCAAGGGCTTGTCCGGTGTCTACCTGCGTAGCCTCGGACTACTGCTGCACCATCCGGCAAAAACCTTTGTCGTTGCGATAATCCTGATGGCGGCTTGTTACGCCGCCTACCTCGCCTTTGGCCGCGGGGTTGAATTCTTTCCCAGTGTCGAACCCGACTTTGCCCAGGTGCAGGTACAGGCACGCGGTGACCTGTCAGTACAGGAACGCGATGCGCTGGTGCAGCGAGTGGAACAGCGGCTGCTGAACGTGCCGGAGTTGAAAACGGTGTATGCGCGCAGCATCGCAGGCGGCCGCCAGTGGAACGCGGAAATGCCTGAAGACGTGATCGGCGTGATTCAGATGGAGTTCATCAACTGGCGCGCACGACGTCCAGCAGCCGAGATTTTACCTGAATTGCGTCAACGCACCGCAGATATTGCCGGCATCAAGATTCAGATTCGTGAGCAGGAATCCGGTCCCTCCGGCGGCAAGCCGATTCAGATAGAGGTCAGCGCCCGAGATCCCGGAAAACTCACTGCAACAGTTGAACGCATGCGCAGACTTCTGACCGAACTCGGTGGTTTTATCGATGCCGAAGACAGCCGGCCGCTGCCGGGCATCGAATGGCGGCTGCATGTCGATCGTGAACAGGCTGCCCGCTACGGAGCCGATGTCGCCTTGCTGGGCGACGCGGTCAAGATGATAACCAACGGGGTCTGGATTGCCGATTATCGTCCCGACGATGCCGACGGGGAGCTCGATATCCGCCTGCGCTTCCCCTTCGATGAACGCAATATGGAACGTTTGAATCAGCTGCGCATCCCCACTGCACTGGGACAGGTTCCAATCAGCAACTTCATCACCCTGCAGCCAGCCCAGAACACCGGCACTCTGACCCGCACTGACGGACGCCGCGTGATGACCATCAAGGCCGATGTTGCCGACGGACTCCTGGTGGACGCACAGGTGCGCAAGATCAAGGCCGCAATCAAGACAGCAAAATTTGATCCGGCAGTGGACGTCAGTTTCAAGGGCCAGGACGAGGATCAGCGCGAAGCGATGCAGTTTCTGATCAATGCCTTCATTACCGCGATTTTCCTCATGGCCGTTATCCTGGTGACCCAGTTCAACAGATTCTATCAGGCCGGGCTGGTGCTGAGCGCCATTGTTTTCTCCACTGCCGGTGTGCTGCTGGGATTGCTGGTCACCGGGCAACCCTTCGGCATCGTCATGGGCGGCATCGGCGTCATCGCGCTGGCGGGTATAGTGGTTAACAACAACATCGTACTGATCGACACCTTCAACGATCTGAAAAAGCGTGGACTGGAACCGATGGAAGCCATTCTGCGCACCGCAGCGCAGCGCATGCGACCGGTACTGCTGACCTCGGTCACCACCGTGCTCGGTTTGTTGCCGATGGTGTTCGCGGTCAATATCGACCTGATCAATCAGGACATCGCCATCGGAGCACCATCTTCACAATGGTGGACCCAGCTCTCCAGCGCCATTGCTGGCGGGCTTACCTTCGCCACGATGCTGACACTGATATTGACGCCTGCCTTGCTGATGCTGGGTGAGAACGTCTCGACCTGGCGGCAAAGACGGCTTGGGAAACGCAGCGAGTCCGCAGAACTGTCTGTTGAACAAACCGCAGTTGAAGGATGAATGTCCCGATGTTTAAGGCAACCAATCTCGATGATCTTATTGCCCGAGATAACGGCAGTACTGACCGGTTGACCAACATATGAGAAAAGCGACAAGACAAGATTCAGACGTCCCCACATTCACCACCCATGGCCTGACCAAAGTCTATGGCGAGGGACATGCGGCGGTGCATGCACTGCGTGGCGTGGATCTTGTGATTCCGGCCGGCGAGATCGTAGTCCTGCTCGGTCCCTCGGGCAGTGGCAAGTCCACGCTGCTGAATATCCTCGGCGGGCTGGATCGGGGCACCGACGGAAGGGTGCATTTTCAGGATCAGGAATTGAGCGCCATGAGCGATGCGCAGCTGACGCACTACCGCCGCGAGCATGTCGGCTTTGTGTTCCAGTTCTACAATCTGATGCCTAGCCTCACCGCGCATGAGAATGTCGAACTTGTGACCGAGATCGCCAGTGACCCGATGGAGCCGGAAGATGCGCTTGGGCTGGTCGGACTGCGCAAGCGCGCCGACCACTTCCCGAGTCAGCTCTCCGGCGGCGAACAGCAGCGCGTCGCTATTGCCCGCGCCGTCGCAAAGCAGCCGACGGTGCTGTTCTGTGACGAGCCCACCGGCGCGCTCGACAGCACCACGGGACGTGTAGTGCTGAAGGTGCTCAAGGACGTGAACGAACGGCTTGGCGCCACCGTGCTGATCGTTACCCATGCGGCGGCTACCGCCGCCATGGCTGACCGGGTAATTCACTTTTCCGACGGTGGAATCCGCAAGGTGGAGGAAAATGCGGACAAGCTCAATCCGGAAGAAATCGAATGGTGACCTGCCGGTGACTCCGCTGAACCGCAAACTGCTGCGCGATCTATGGCGCATCAAGGGTCAAGCCATCGCGATCGGCGCGGTGATCGCCGTCGGTGTACTCATGCTGGTCATGATGTCCGGTCTGGTCACCTCACTGGAAGAGACGCGTCGCGCCTACTACGAGCGTTACCGCCTCGCCGATGTATTTGCGCCAGTCAACCGCGCGCCTGAGCACCTGATGGCCGAACTTGCCGCCATCCCAGGGGTCGCCGCCGCTGAGGGGCGGGTCAGTGGCAGTGCCCTGATCGACATTACCGGTCTGGATCTGCCGTTGCGGGCCCAGGCTGTCTCGCTCCCCGATTTTGGCAAACCGCGCCTCAACGACATCCATCTCACGGATGGTCGCCGGCTGGAGAGTGACCACCCGGACGAAATCCTGTTGTTGCAAAGTTTCGCAAAGGCACATGGGCTGCAACCCGGAGATACCCTCTCCGCTACTACGAACGGGAAGCGCCGCAAGCTGCGGATAGTCGGCCTAGCTCAGGCGCCCGAGTTCCTCTACACCGCTGCGCCCGGCGAGTTGATCTCGGACGATTCGCGTTTCGGCGTTATCTGGATGAGCCGCACGGCGCTGGCCGCCGCCTATGACATGGAGGGTGCGTTCAATGAGGCGATCCTGTCACTCAGTCGCAATGCCCAAGTGCCTGAGGTGCTGGATGCTGCCGACCGTATCCTCGAACCCTACGGCGCACTGGGCGCCTACGGACTGGAAGATCAGCTTTCAAACCGTTTCGTCACTGAGGAGATAACCGGACTGCAAGCCACCAGCACCAGCGTGCCACCAATCTTTCTCGCGGTGGCGGCGTTTCTACTCTACATCGTCATCTCACGCATGGTGCAGTCGGAGCGCGAGGAGATCGGCTTGATCAAGGCCTTTGGCTATACCAACCTGGAAGTTGGCACCCACTACTTTAAGCTGATCATTACGATTGCCGTTGGTGGTGCGGCAGTGGGCTGTCTGCTCGGTATCGCCAGCGGGCGAGCGCTGGTCGATGTTTACCTGCTGTATTACAAGTTTCCATTTCTGGTTTTTCAGCTCGATCCCGCCTCCTTCGTGACCGGCTTTCTGGTCAGCGTCGGCTCGGCCTCCGCCGGTGGAGTGCTGGTGTTGCGCCGTGTCTTCGCGCTTACCCCCGCCACCGCCATGAGCCCTCCCGTTCCGCCGGACTACAGCCGCACCGGGCGCATCGGACAAGCATTGAATGCGGTGCTCGATCAACCCAGCCGCATGGTGTTGCGCCGTGTGACGCGCCAGCCGGGGCGCATGATTGGGGCAGTGATCGGTATCGCTTCGGGCATGGCGTTGTCAGTATCGATGATCGGCATCATGGGCGGCTTCGATGACATGATCGACCTGACTTTCAATGTCATCGATCGCAGCGATGTCACCGTCAGTTTCAACGAAGCAATGTCGGACACAACTGTATTCGAACTGCAAAGTCTGCCGGGGGTCATCGAAGTGGAGCCGGTGCGTATTGTGTCCGTGATATTGCACCACGGTCTGAAAAACCGGCGTGGTGCGATCAACGGCCTGGTTTCCTCGCCACGCCTGAACCGTGCGGTTGATAAGAACATGCGCACCATCCATCTGCGCGAAGGCGGCATTGTACTTGCTCAGGCGCTGGCAGACATACTCGATGCTAAACCCGGTGATACGCTGATCGCCGAGGTACGTGAGGGCCGTCGTCCGATGCTGTCGATTCCGTTGGTCGGGGTCACCGAATCGCTGCTTGGCGCGCCGGCGTTCATGCAGTTGGACGCGCTGAACCGCGCTCTGAAAGAACCGAACCGCATCTCCGCTGCCTATCTACGCATCGATAGCGCCCACAGCGGCGCGATCTATCGGACCCTCAAAGACATGCCTGCGGTGGCCGGGGTCAGTTTGAAAAACGATGCGCGCGCCGCCTTACAAAAACAGATGGACACCGGCGCCGGCGCCATGCGCTACATCATGGCGCTGATCGCCGCGGTGATCACCTTCGGCATCGTCTACAACGCCGCACGTATCGCCTATGCCGAAAGAGCGCGTGATCTGGCGAGCTTGCGGGTGATTGGATTTACCAATGCCGAAGCCGCCTTTGTACTACTCGGCGAACTGGCGCTGGTTACCCTTGCCGCAATACCACTGGGCGCGCTGCTGGGCTATTACTTGTCGTTCGCCATCGCCGCCGGTTTCAGCACTGATCTATATCAAATTCCTGCTGCCATCTCGGCAGACAGTATCGCTATCGCCGCGATAGCAGTGATGCTCGCTGCCATCGCCTCGGGCTGGCTGGTGAAACGCGATATGGACAGAGCGGAGCTTGTCTCTGCCCTCAAGACCCGAGAGTAAGCAATATGACCAAGAAAATCTCCCGTACATTTCTGTCCCTGGCGACTCTTGTCGTCATCGGCGCAGCGCTGACCTACGCCTTCTGGCCGCGACCCCTGATGGTGGATATGGGCGAAGTCAGTCGCGGCTCCATGGCGGTCACCATAAACGAGGAAGGCAGGACCCGGGTTCATAATACCTATGTGGTTTCTACACCGCTCGCCGGCCGGCTGTTGCGGGTGGATGTAGAGCCTGGCGATTCAGTCATAGTGGGTGAGAGCGTGATTGCAAAAATGTTACCGGTCAATCCAATTGCGCTGGATATTCGCAGTCGTGCACAAGCCAGCGCCGAGGTCTCTGCCGCAGAAGCTGCATTGCGTCTTGCATACGCCGAGCACACCCGAGCACTGGCCGACAAGGAGTTGGCGGATACCGAGCTCAAACGCACTCGCCTTCTGGCCGGAGCCAATACGGTGAGTGAATCAACACTGGACCGAGCGATCCGTGAAGCCCGCGCTACCGCCGCGGCACTGCATACCGCGGATGCGACCATCGCCATGCGTAAGGCGGAGTTGGAGAATGCACGTGCCCGCCTGATCAGCGTCGATAACCAGGGCAAGGCAAACGGCTCGCTGGAGGTGATCCCGATCCACACGCCAGCATCGGGTCGCGTGCTGCGTGTATTGCATGAAAGCGAATCAACTCTGCCGGCGGGCGAAGCGATCATGGAGATCGGTAATGTCGAGGATGATCTCGAAGTGCTGGTTGAACTGCTATCCACCAATGCCGTGCAGGTTGCTCCTGGTGATCGGGTAGTGTTAGAGAAATGGGGCGGCTCCGGTTCACTCAATGGCATCGTTAACCGGGTCGATCCCTGGGGCTTCACCAAGGTATCGGCGCTCGGAGTTGAGGAACAGCGCGTCAATACTATGATTCACTTTACGGATCCGCCACAGGCCAGAGAGAAGCTTGGCCATGGGTTTCGCATCGAAGTGAAGATCGTTGTCTGGGAGGATAAGGACGCACTGATCGCCCCCTCCAGCGCACTGTTTCGCGATGGTGAGGAATGGGCGGTATTCGTTGTCACGGACGGTGTGGCAGAATTTCGCCGGATCGGAATCGGACGCAACAACGGCATCAGCGCCCAGGTGCTGAGTGGGCTGGAGTCGGGTGAAAAAGTCATTCTCTACCCATCAACGGAGCTAAATGATGGTGTTACAGTATTGAAGAGAGTAGTTGATCAATGACCCTTGGTGGAGCTACTTGAATTTCCATCTAGAAATGCTTTATCAATGAACAGGGGAGGTAGAGACGGCATTTCATGCCGCATTGGTCGATCATCTCGGTTACGATAAGATCATCCGTCAGATACTGCCAACAGCGGCAACAACTACTCACGGCCATGGATGACTCGCCCATTGCTTGTATGCCAGGCATGACCACCCGGGAGATCTTCGCCAGCTTCAAGGAGACGTAAGATACAACGTCTCCACGACCTTGATCTCCAAAGTCACCAACACTGTGATCGAGCAAGGAACCGAGAGGCAGACTCGCCCACTTGATGCGGTTAACCCATCCTTTATCTGAACTGTATCGTGGTCAAAGCGCGCCAAGACAGGCAGGACATCAACAAATCCATCTGCTTGGCGCTAGGAATGAGTAAATTACTTAATCCACATCAATCCGGGGGTCGGTCGGCAGATGTAAAAAATTGACTGGGAGATTTACCTTGGCTTTTGCTGCGCAGAGTATAACTCGTCACTCTCCAAAGCCAGGTAGTCGATACTGATCCGCTCACCCGCAACTGGCCGGAACCGCTTGTCAGCAAAGGCTACATGGGCAGGGTGCACCCGATAGCTGTCGATCACCGCCGGATGACAGAAGCGTACCAGCCAGGTGTAGCGATACTTGGCGTCATCCTTCACGGCTTCACCCGTGAACACCTCGCGTACCCCCGGAATGGCGGCGAGCACCCGGCGGCCCTCGGCGATCATTGTTTCAGCATCGGTCTTGTCCAGCCCCTCGACGTTATAGATGATCAGATGCTCCACCGGCGCCCATCGCCGGCATTGGGCCATCACCTCGGCCCCACGGCCTGCCGAGCCCCACAGATGCATGCAGCGCTCGGCCTCGGCGGCAACAACAGTGCTGATATTCTTCACCAACCCGGTATAACCACTGGAAGTGTCCGCCTGGGTATTTTCCCTGATCTGCTTCGCCGCCACATCCGACAGAGGCGTGTAGTAGTTGATCTTGGCCACGCCATGGGCGATCAGCCGCCGGAACTGAGTGTCGGATAGTCCCGCGCCGCCGTGGATCGCCAGGGGGATGCCGAGCGCTTCGTTGATCTGTTTCAGGCGCGAGAAATCCAGTTTTGGCTTGCCTCGCATCTGGCCATCTACGGCGCCGATGGAAACGGCGAGAAAGTCCACCCCGGTTTTTTCCACATAGGCCTTGGCATCTGCCGGTGTGGGATAGGCAACTTCCCCCGGGTGGCGTTCAGCATCCTCGCCCTCGACTCCAGGTTCATAACTCAGTAATCCTTCCACCGATATGCCGCAGCCGAGTGCCATCTTAACGACTTCACATGAGGCCTCGATATTTTCATGCAGCGGCTTGTCAGAGACATCCACCATCACCCCATTGCAACCAAGATTGATGGCGCGCACTGCCGATTCCAGACTGACGCCGTGATCGAGATGAATAGCCACTGGTATCGAAGCCCTTCTTGCGGCAGCTTCCACTGCGGGCATCAACAGTTCGATATCGATGGTTTCGAAGTGGAATTCGGCCAGGCTCAGGATCACCGGCGAACGGGCCCGTTCCGCTGCCGCCATGACCCCTTGCAGAAAATCCAGACTCACCAAGTCGAAGGCGCCTACCGCGTAGCCGTGACGGTAGGCGTGCTGGAGCAACTCTTTCATATCAACGAGTGGCATCGTGCGTTACCTCATGCTTGCTCTTGCATTAACATCCGCCCCCTTATTCCGGCTGACCGGCACGCAAGGCAGCGATACGCTCATCCAGTGGCGGGTGGGAGAGAAACAGCCGTTTCAATCCGGCAGCAGCCCCCCCGGCGATACCGAAAGCGGCAAGCTGATCCGGTAGCTGCGCCGGCTCATGGGCGGCCTGCAAGCGTTGCAGTGCGGCGATCATCTTCTCCCGCCCGGCCAGCACCGCCGCACCTGCGTCGGCGCGGTATTCGCGTTTACGGCTGAACCACATCACCACCGCACTGGCCAGGAACGCCAGCACCAGTTCGGCCAGGATGGTGGCGATCCAGTAACCGATTCCGGGGCCGTGCTCGTTCTTGAAAATCACCCTGTCCACCACCCAGCCTATGACCCGCGCCAGGAACACTACAAAGGTATTTACCACCCCCTGGATCAGGGCCATGGTGACCATGTCGCCGTTCGCCACGTGACTTACCTCATGGGCCAGCACCGCTTCGGCCTCATCCCGTTTCATACCGGCCAGCAGGCCGCTGCTTACTGCGACCAGTGCGTTGTTGCGCGACATGCCGGTGGCAAAGGCATTGATGTCCGGGGCATCGTAAATGGCAACCTCTGGCATGCCGACACCGGCAAGCTGTGCCTGCCGCCGCACCGTCTCCAGCAGCCACGACTCGGTGGCATTGGCTGGCTGTTCGATGACCCGCGCACCGGTCATCAACTTGGCGCTCCATTTAGAAATGGCCAGGGAGATAAAAGAACCAGCAAAGCCGATGATGGCGGCGAACATCAGCAGGTTGACCAGATCCAGGTCGTAGTTGTCGGTAAAGAAGCTCTCCAGCCCCAGCAGACGCATGGAGATGCTCAATACGATCAATACTCCGATATTGGTGATCAGAAAGAGTGCGATACGTTTCATGTTAAACCTCAATAAATGTTAATCATCAACCCTGTAGCCTCGAGGGTTCAGTAGTGGTCTTTGCCAGCAGGGTTCTCATGAAACGCCCGCCGGCGCGGCAGCAGGAAGAATCCATACCTGGTTGACGGCGGGCGAACGCCAACCCCGCCAACCCAAGGCTGGATACTGCCATACACCGAAGTACGACCCCCACCTGGCCATAGGGCGGTTGAACGGCTCCGGCTCACAGCGATAGTGATTGGGTTGTTCAAGGTTTGTTATCTCTGTCTGATTTGTTAACCGGGCAGACTGAATACTTGATTACTGCATATCCGCTACGAGCGGGCGGTCCTGCCTGAACAGGGTTTGTTGACGGTCGATCTTGCGCAGCAGAGTACGCCCGGCGCGATCGGTCGCACGGTCGATGGCGATGTACAGGTCGGCCTCAGTATCTTCGACTAGCACATCGGGCAGACCGTCCAGCACGACTTGCAGATGGCAGCGCTTGTCCGTACCGCCGCGCGGTCCGTTAATGTTTGATAGCCGCATGACAACTCGCTGAATCTGATCATCACAACAGGTCAGGGCGAAACGCAGCCGCCGTTCAGCATGGCGGTGCAGGGCGTCGGTGAGAGAAAAATTGCGTGCCTGGATGTCAACCTGCATGGAAACCTCCACTGTAACTGTAATGCTGATGCTGCTTCATGAGCAGGCATGTTAGGTGGGTCCGATAGACAAATAAAGTCGATTATTTTTGGTATACTCTTCGTAATTAACGAAGTAATAGGTCATCAATGATTAACTACAAGCATCTGTACTATTTCTGGACAGCGGCCAGGGAAGGGGGCGTTGCGAGGGCCAGTGAACGCCTGAATCTGACCCCACAGACCATCAGTGGGCAACTGAGCCTGTTGGAGGCGTATCTAGGAGTGGATCTGTTTAACCGGGTCGGACGCAACCTGGAACTCACCGAGAACGGGCGGCTGGTGTTGAGCTATGCCGATGAGATTTTCTCTCTGGGTGGCGAACTGGAAGAGGCAATACATCAGCTGCCGGATTACCGCCCGCAACAATTTCGGGTTGGTGTGGTCGATGTGCTGCCCAAGTCCATCGCCCATCGTATCCTTGCGCCTGCGCTACAGATGCCGGAGCCGGTGCGCATGATCTGCCGCGAAGCCAGTCTCAATACGCTGTTGGCGGAACTGGCTGTGCACCGCCTTGACCTGGTCCTGTCGGATCGTCCAATCCCTCCCACGGTCAGCACACGGGGCTTCAGCCACAAGCTCGGCGAGTGCGCGATCAGCTTCTTTACCACCGAGAAACTGAAGAAGACGCTAAAAGGTGATTTCCCGCGCTGCCTGAATGGCGCACCGCTACTGTTGCCCAGCAGCGGTACTCAACTGCGTTCCAGCATTGACCAGTGGCTGGACAAACATCGCATCCATCCGCTTATGCTTGCCGAGTTTGATGACAGTGCGCTGATGAAGGCTTTTGGGCAGGAAGGGGCGGGGATCTTTATCGCGCCCGCAGCTATCGAGGCAGAAGTGGAATGGCAGTATCAGGTGACTGCGATTGGCCAGGTCGATGAGGTGAAAGAGCATTTCTACGCCATTTCCGTCGAGCGTCGGGTCTTGCATCCTGTTGTCTCTGTGGTGGTGGAGACGGCTCGCGAATCACTGTTTGCAGATATATAATCGTAATTTAGGGTGAGATGAATGTTATGAGTGAAGCAATGAATCCTGAATCCAAAGTGCAAAACAGGCGTCTATCACGCCCCCTGGGAAAAGAGTTTCGACAAGATCCTCACGCCGTTTGAAGAATTTATCCACCGACAGACCACCAGCGGCTTGTTGCTGATGGGTACGGCGGTGCTCGCTTTGGTGCTGGCTAACGGGCCGCTGGCTTCCGCCTACGAACATATTGTACATACCCTTATCGGCCTCAACTTCGGTAGCTGGGCACTGGAAATGAGCCTGCATCATTGGATCAACGATGGTCTGATGGCGCTGTTTTTTTTCGTCGTCGGTCTGGAGTTGAAACGGGAAATGCTGGTCGGTGAGTTGGCGAAACCACGCAATGCTGTGCTGCCGATCGCAGCGGCGGTTGGCGGAATGGTTGTACCGGCACTGATCTATTTTGCCATCAACCCTGAAGGTGACGCCGCACTCGGCTGGGGTATCCCCATGGCCACCGACATCGCTTTTGCCATCGGTGCGCTGGCATTGCTGGCAGGCCGGGTGCCCAAGGCCTTGATCACCTTTCTGGTGGCGCTGGCGATCGTGGACGACTTGGGTGCGGTGATGGTGATCGCGCTGTTCTACACCGACAGCATCGCGCTAGGTCCTCTTGCGGCGGCCGGCGGTCTCTTCGCTTTGCTGTTACTGCTCAATCTGAGCGGCATCCGCAAGACCATACCCTATTTTATCGTCGCGGTATTGCTCTGGTACGCCCTGATGCAATCCGGTGTACACGCCACCCTGGCGGGTATTCTGGGTGCTTTGTCCGTGCCGGCCGTTCCCAAGTACAACCCGGAACGTTTCAGTGAACACGTCAGGGAGTTGATGCATCGTTTTGACGCCAGTCACCAGTTGGGCAAGAGCATCATGACCAACGACGCACTGCGCGCTGTGGTGCAGACCTTGGAAAATGGCGTACACAGCGTCGAGGCCCCGTTACAGCGCCTGGAGCATGTCTGGCACATGCCTGTGGCCTACCTGGTGATCCCGGTCTTTGCCCTGGCCAATGCGGGTATCCCGCTGGAATATGCCTCACTGGGCGAGACACTGGCCCATCCCGTTTTACTCGGAGTATCGCTGGGTCTGGTGCTGGGTAAGTTCCTTGGTATCACCGGGGTCAGCTGGCTGATGCTGAAGCTGGGTGTGGCAGTGTTACCCAAGGATACCCGGTTCACCCAGATCGCCGGTGTATCGCTTCTGGCCGGGATTGGATTCACCATGTCCATCTTTGTCGCTCAGCTCGGTTTCGAGGGGCGTGAAGATTTACTGCTGCTGGCCAAGACCGGCATTCTTGCCGCCTCGCTGCTGGCGGGAGTGGCGGGTTTCATCTGGCTCTACCTGGTGAGCAAGCCGGTAGAGGCTGAAGATTAGGCGACCATAGATTCGATAAACTCCAGACACTGGGGGCTTTTCTCGCGGCTGAAATAAGCCATGGAAGGATGCACACAAGTTGTCGTGGCGCCAAAATGGCGAGCTAAGAAGAGAGGTAAAAGCAGCTGAATATGAATACAGCCAAGTAAGCCCAGCAGTCGGCCATAGACTTAATATATCAAGATATGGCGCTTATGATTCAACCGCTGCTCGCTAGTGTGAAGCGAAGGTGCAGAGTACCTTGGGATGTGTATGTGCGAGCATATTGCCGCAGTAGCGAAGTGGTGCTCAGGGCAACCTGTTCATCATCACTGCACTGATTGGCAAGGTCGCAGGAGCGGTTGGTGCTGTTTTCCATCTCCTGCATCGATATAGGTAGAAGGTTTTCCATTCAAGCGAGGTTAAAGTGCACTTAGATAGTTTCATCGTATCGGCCTTGCTTTTGCTGGCAGTCACCTCGGTGGCTGTCGCGCTTTTCCGCCACCTGGGTCTCGGCTCGGTGCTGGGATTGCTCGTTGCGGGCGTGGTGGTCGGGCCTCATTCCCCTGGCCCTTATGTGACTGCCCATGTAGAGGATGTGCGGCACTTTACTGAACTGGGAGTGGTGTTACTGCTTTTCGTGATTGGTCTGGAGATGAAACCGAGCCGATTGTGGTCGCTGCGTAGGGACTTGTTCGGCCTTGGCTCATTGCAGATCCTGTTGACCGGTTGCGCCATAACATTGTATGTGTCGCTTGGCATAGAGTCCTGGGGGACGGCGCTGCTCATTGGCCTCACTCTGTCGCTGTCCTCGACCGCCTTCGTCATGCAACTGCTGCAAGAACGCGGGGAACTCGCCAGCAAACATGGAACCGGCACCTTTGCGATCCTGTTGATGCAGGATCTCGCGGTGGTGCCGCTGCTCGCCATGGTGCCGCTGATATCCGATACCGCAGCTATCTCATCCGGTATCCCGCTATGGGAGCAGTTGCTGATCATGGGTGGTATGTTCGTGGTGTTATGGATATTTGGTCTGCGAGTTGTGCCTCTCGCCCTGGAGTGGCTGGCACGCCACGACAACCGTGAGGCATTTCTGCTGGTGGTTTTGCTGGCGGTTTTTTTGGCGGCCTGGGCCATGCATCAGGCAGGGCTCTCCATGGCGCTGGGAGCCTTCATCATGGGCATGTTGCTTTCCGGGTCGCGTTACAATATGCAGGTCCGCGCCCATATCGAGCCCTACAAGGGCCTCCTGATGAGCCTGTTTTTCGTGGCCGTAGGCATGTCCATCGACCTTGGGGAGCTGGCCGAACGGCCGCTTGAATTCGTTGGGCATACCGCTGCCCTGATCGGCATCAAGCTTGTGGTACTGCTTCCATTGGCGCTCGCCTTTGGATATACCCGTGGCGACTCCGTGCGTATTACCTTTTTTCTTGCCCAGGCAGGCGAGTTCGGCTTCGTGCTTTTTGGCTCCGCCTTGGTTTTGAATGTCATTGAAGAAGCCGTTTTTATCATGGCAGTTGCTGTGATATCTATGAGCATGCTGGTTACGCCGCTGCTGGTTGGTGTTGGCAACAGGCTGGCACGCCGGTTAGAAGGTAAGCTCAATGAGCCACAAGGGTTGCCCAACGATGTGCTTGAAGTGCCTGAGCGGCAGGTATTGATCGGTGGTTATGGACGCATGGGCCACACCATAGCCACCCTGTTGCAGGCCAGCGGGATTCCCTTTGTCGCTTTCGACAAAAACCCGGAACGGGTGAAGCAGGGACGGGCAGATGGGCAAGCTGTGTTGTACGGAGACATCTCCGACCCCGAACTGCTCGCAGCTGCACATGCTGAGAGGGCCTCCCTGGTCGTGCTTACCATCGACCATGGCGCCACCGCGTTGCGCACCGTCTCGCACTTGCGCAACACCTATCCCCAGATACCGATCATCGCACGTGCTCGCGATCTTGAAGCCAGTTCTCACCTGCTCAGGGCCGGAGCGACTCAGGCGTTTCCGGAAGCCATTGAAGCAAGTCTGCGCCTCGGTGCGGAAGCACTCAAAATGGCCGGGGCGCCTGCGGACAATGTCGAATTGCTGATGCAAGGTGTCAGAAACAGGGGTTATGAACTGGTCCGCGAGGGAGAGGAACGTGATGAGTCTAAATAAGACTGACTTGCATGTAAGCCGTATTCCAGTTCGATTCTATTTTTACTATGTACAAGGAAATCGCCCATCCTTGAGAGGGGATGGTTTATAACCGTGGTCCCTATTTTTGAGGATTCTGGTTTGATAATTAGCAATCTACATGGCCGTGGATACCGGGCTCAAAATACGTTGTTGCATGGATTTTGAGAGGGGCTGCAAAATGGGCCTGTTTCCAGATATCTTTACCGAAATGACAGTACTGCTGCTGTTGGCGGCGGTTGTAGGCACCCTCTGTGTGCGTCTGCGTCAGCCGTTGATAGTGGCCTTCATTGCGGTAGGTATCCTGGTGGGTCCATCCGTACTTGGCTGGGTGTCGGCAAACGACCAGGTCGATCTGCTGGCAAAGTTAGGCATTACTTTGTTGCTGTTCGTCGTTGGCCTCAAACTGGACCTGCACATCATCCGCACCATGGGGCCTGTGGCGCTGGCGACGGGACTCGGCCAGGTCGCTTTTACCAGTATTATTGGATATCTCATTGCCTTAGTGTTGGGTATGACGCCGATTACGGCCCTGTATGTGGCTGTCGCATTGACCTTCTCCAGCACCATCATTATCGTCAAGCTGCTCTCCGACAAACGCGAGGTGGATACGCTGCATGGCCGCATCGCTCTGGGTTTCCTGATTGTGCAGGACCTGGTCGTGGTGTTGGCCATGATCGGCCTCAATGCCCTGGGCGAAACCAGTGAGGCGTCTGTGGCTTACACTGTGCTGGCCATGTTGCTGAAGGGCAGTGCGTTTCTCGTAGTCATTGGACTCGTCACGAAGTATCTCCTGCCAAGTCTGCTCCATCTGCTTTCCCGCTCCCAGGAACTGCTGGTGTTGTTCGGCATTGCCTGGGCCGTGGCCCTGGCGACCCTGGGCGACATGCTGGGCTTCAGTAAGGAAGTGGGCGCCTTCGTGGCCGGGGTGTCGTTGGCTTCCACTCCCTATCGGGATGCGCTGGGGGCGCGTCTGGTCAGCCTGCGCGATTTCCTGCTGCTGTTCTTTTTCATAGACCTGGGGGCGCGTCTGGACCTTGGACTGCTGGGCGCACAATTCGTGGAGTCATTAGTGTTCTCTTTATTCGTGCTGATCGGCAATCCATTGATCGTCATGGTTATCATGGGCGCCCTGGGGTACCGTAAGCGTACCGGGTTTCTGGCGGGGCTCACGGTAGCGCAGATCAGCGAATTTTCACTGATTTTGGGAGCGCTGGGTGTGAGCCTCGGACATATCGAGGACGAGACCATGGGTTTGATCACACTGGTTGGCCTCATCACTATCAGTGCCTCGACCTATATGATCATCTTCTCGCATCCGCTCTATGACCGGCTGGCGCCTTGGCTGAAGATTTTCGAGCGCCAGCGCCCCCATCGGGAGTTCGAGCAGGGGGTGGCGCCTGTGGATGGCGTCACGGATATCATTTTATTTGGCGTGGGTCGCTATGGATTGGGCATCGCACGGGCATTGAGGGAGCGTGGCTGCCGTGTTTTGAATGTCGACTTCAACCCGCAACTGGTGCGCTCGGGTGATCCAATGGGCCATCCGGTTCTTTACGGGGATGCGGAGGACCCTGAGTTCATCGCGTCGTTGCCGTTAACCCGCACTCACTGGGTGGTCTGCACGGCTCGGGAACGACACGTCAGCCAAGCACTTGTCCACAGCCTGCGTAGTCTAGGATATGCAGGTCGGATTGCGGTAACTGCGCATGCCCCCAATGAGGTTGCCAGACTGGAGCAGGCTGGAGCAGACCTGGTGTTGGTGCCATTTGCGGATGCCGCTCGTGAGGCTGCGGACCGTCTATTGGGACAGGTTTCACTGGCCATACCGTGATGAATCATGTATTGAAACCATAATGGAAATAAGCAGCAGCTCAATCAGCATATCGCGCGGGCTTCTATTCTCGATCATCTGGTGGATTCTCACTGATGGTTCAGCATCGTCCTGGTGGATCGGTGTGCCGGCGGTATTGCTTGCGGTGATCGCCAGTAATCTGTTAATCCCGCCTACACGCCTGTCCTGGGTTGAGTTTCTCCGGTTCGCACCCTTCTTCTTTATCCGCTCCTTGATGGGTGGCGCCGATGTGGCCTGGAGGGCATTTCACCCCGGCTTGCCGATCGCGCCGGATCTGATTGAATACCCGCTCCGACTGCCGTCGGGACTGCCGCAGGTATTCATGGCCAACACGGTCAGTCTGCTGCCAGGCACCTTGAGTGCCGAATTGGATCAAAGTGTCTTACAGGTTCATCTGCTCGATAGACGAAGAGATTTCGTCGCAGAACTCGAGGCAGTAGAGGAAAACGTTGCGCGAGTGTTTGGTGTGTCCCTGAACGTTGCTGGTGGAGGATGATGAGATGAAGCGGTTCAAAGATATTCTTTGTGTGGTCGACCCTGAGGAAGCCTGTGAACTCTGTCCTAGAGCGCGCCGTAGCGCTGGCGGAGAGCAACCAGGCCAAGTCTGACGCTCGTCGACGTGGTTCCTCGTGTCATTGCCGGCATCGGGATGATGGAGGGTGGTCCGATTTCTGACCATCTGCAGTCCAAGCTGGTGGCTGAACATAGGTTGGGACTGGAGTCCATGATTGAACCTTACCGCCAACGGATCGATATCCAAATCAAGGTGTTGATTGGTACGCCTTTTCTGGAAATCGTCCGCGAGGTACTACGGAATGGGCGTGATCTGGTGATCAGGACCCCGGAAAACCGGGATTGGCTGGACCGGTTTTTCGGCAGCGATGACATGCGCTTGCTGCGCAAGTGTCCCTGCCCGGTTTGGCTCGTCAAGCCTGAGTCGCCAAAGGCCTATCGACGCATCCTGGCGGCTGTAGACGTGGATGATAGATGCCCGCCGGCAGAGCTCGAAACAAGGCATCTGTTGAATCGTCAGATCCTGGAGATGGCTGGCTCCCTGGCACTGGCGGAATTTGCAGAGTTGCATGTCGCGCATGCCTGGGATGCGATCGGCGAGAGCGCCATGCGGGGCGCGTTTATGTATGAGCCAGAGGAGAAAATTCTTGCCTATGTTGAACACGTGAGAAAGCAGAATGAGGCCAATTTAGACAATCTCCTGCAAGAGGTGAGAGTCTATCTCGGACAGGATGCCGTGGATTATCTCAAACCCCGCACGCATCTGGTGAAGGGTTGGGCGCGCAAAGAGATACCAGCTCTGGCGAAGCGGATCGAGGCCGACCTTATCGTCATGGGCACGGTAGCCCGTACCGGCGTTCCTGGATTCATCATGGGCAATACCGCAGAGACAATTTTGAATCAGATCGATTGTTCCGTACTTGCGATCAAGCCGCCCGGTTTCGTAACGCCGGTAACTTTGGAGAGTTAAGCACCCGTGCAGACTCTTTATCTCGCATTGGCGCTCTTCCTGCTCCTTAATCTGGTTGCCGGAATGTGGCGGATACTACGCGGTCCGACGGCTGCCGACCGAATGTTGGCGGCACAGTTGTTCGGGACTACGGCCGTTGCCAGCCTGCTGTTGTTGGCCCAAGCATCAGGCAGTTCGCGATTGCGCGATGTGGCCCTTGTATTCGCTCTGTTGGCCGCCGTGACCGCTGTCGCCTTCGTACGACGCGCCTGGGTTGCCTGGGAAGATGACAATGGGGGTGACTGAGTTCCTCACTCTGTTCCTGCTGCTCGTCGGGGCGGGGTTTTTCCTCGCCGGTACGGTGGGTCTATTGCGGTTTCCAGATGTCTATACACGCCTGCATGCCTTGACCAAGGCAGACAATGTAGGGTTAGGATTGATCGTGGCGGGCCTTACCCTGCAGGCAGAGTCATTGGCTGTTATGGGCAAGTTGCTGCTGATCTGGTTGCTGGTTCTTATGGCCAGCGCCAGTGTCGCCCACTTGGTGTCAAGAACCGCGTTACGCAAGGGGATAAAACCGTGGAAACGATAACGCTGCTGGAATGGATGTTTGACGGGCTGCTGATGCTCACCCTGCTGGGGCTGGCCTGGCAGGCATTGAAGAGTCCGGACCTGTTCAAGGCCATCGTACTGTTTATTGCCTTCGGCCTGGCAATGGCGTTGGCCTGGGTGCGCCTGCAGGCCATCGACATTGCCTTGGCCGAGGCGGCCATCGGTGCAGGCCTCACCGGTGCCCTGTTGTTGAAAGCACTGGCTCAGTCGAATGAGTTGGCCGATCGGGTCAGTGACGTTCATAAGACCGACACCGGAGATAACAATGAGCGGCGCTGATCACAGCAGGGTGCTCACGAAACCATTTCAGTTGATTCTCCTAGGATTAATGTCGGCTTTGACCTGTGGGCTGGGTTACGTTGTGCTCTCCCTGCCGGATCAGGCTATCGAGCTTAGGGGCATGGTGGAGGCAAACCTGGAAGCGAGCGGTGTGCGTAACCCGGTTACCGCTGTGCTGCTGAATTACCGGGCTTACGATACCCTGCTGGAAATGGCTGTGCTGCTGCTGGCCCTGATTGGTGTCTGGTCACTGGGCGCCACGCCGATGCGCCGTGGAGCTAACCCAGGGCCTGTGTTATCCACCTTGGTGCATGGACTGGCGCCGATGATGATCCTGGTGGCCGGTTATCTACTCTGGGCCGGAGCCCATGCACCCGGCGGCGCATTTCAGGCGGGAGCCGTGCTGGCGGCCTCAGGTGTACTCCTGTTGCTGGCCGGTAAACGCCTCACTACCCGGCTGATGGGCAGGCCCTTACGCCTTGTTCTGCTTGCTGGGTTGGGGGCTTTTATTACTGTCGGCGTTCTAGTCATACCCACCGGTGGAATGTTTCTGCAATATCCACCCGCTCTCGCAGGTGGCCTGATCCTGTTCATCGAGGCGATGGCAATGCTGTCGATCGGCGCTATCCTGACAGCCCTGTTTCTGGGCAGGCACGCAATTTCTGCTGGTAAACAATAATGCCGGTTACCCTGTATGCCCTTACGGGTATCGGCCTGTTCATTCTCGGGCTCTACAGCCTGATCGTACAGGCCCCTCTAATCCGCAAGATTATTGCCCTGAACATCATGGGCAGTGGTGTGTTTCTGGTTCTCGTCGGGCTAGGCGGGCGTACGTCCAGCGTAGTGCCTGATCCGGTGCCACAGGCCATGGTGCTTACCGGCATCGTGGTTGCCATCGCCGCCACAGCACTGGCGTTGACCCTTATACTGCGTATGCAGACAGAGACAGGCCGGACCGAATTACCGGAACAGTCCTCTAAACACTTATGGAGTTGAGCCTAGTAACTATCCCTTGGGCGATTTGGACCATCCTGCTGCCACTCGCCGGCTCCCTGTTATGTTTTCTGCTGCCCCGGCGGGCCATCCTGCTGGGGCTGGCGACGGCATTGAGCATTGCTGTCCCGGTCGCCGGGCTGGGTTGGCTGGTGGCAACCCATGGGGTTCAGCGTTATGCCGTTGGCGGATGGGGTGCGCCCCTTGGGATCGATCTCTACACGGATGGCCTGAGCAGCCTGATGCTGATCATGACAGCAGTGGTGGGCCTTGGTATCAGTCTCTATACCAGTAGTTATTTTGAACGTCGAAAGGCCCCGTTTTTCTGGCCCTTGTGGTTGTTTCTGTGGGCCGCGCTCAACGCCTTGTTTCTGTCCGGGGATATCTTCAACCTCTATGTCACTTTGGAGCTGCTGGGGTTGGCGGCTGTAGCATTGGTGGCCTTGGCGGGCGGTGCTGACGCGCTCACCGGGGCCATGCGTTACTTGCTGGTCAGCCTGCTCGGTTCGCTCTGTTACCTGCTTGGCGTGGCGCTGCTTTATCATGCCTTCGGCAGCCTGGATATCATCTCTCTGGGGCGGCTTATGACGCCCATGCCGGCCGTCTGGGCGGCCATGGGTCTGATGACAGCAGGACTGCTGCTCAAGACCGCACTGTTTCCGCTGCACTTCTGGTTGCCTCCGGCCCATGCCAGCGCGCCGGCGCCGGTGAGCGCGATACTCTCCGCGCTGGTTGTCAAGGCTTCTTTCTACCTCCTGCTACGCTTGTGGTTGGATCTGTTTCCCGAGCCAGGCGTCGCACTGCGGCTGTTGCTTGGCACCCTCGGCGCTGGCGCCATCCTGTGGGGCTCCCTGCAGGCACTGCGTCAGAAACGACTCAAGTTATTGGTCGCCTATTCGACGGTCGCCCAACTCGGTTACCTGTTTCTCGCTTTTCCGCTGCTGATTCCGGCCGCATGGAACGCTGTGGTCTATTTTGTTCTCTCCCATGCCCTGGCCAAAAGCGCCATGTTTCTTGCTGTCGGGAATATCCTGTATTTCGGCGGGCACGATCGCATCGCGGATCTGGACCGGATAGTGCAACGCTTGCCCCTGACCTTGACTGCATTCGCTGTGGCGGGCATCAGCATCATCGGGCTACCACCAAGCGGTGGGTTTGTCGCCAAATGGCTGTTGTTGGAGGCCGCATTTACCACTGGCCAGTGGGGTTGGATACTGGTGGTGATCAGTGGGAGTCTGCTGGCGGCTGCCTACGTCTTCAAGGTGATTGGCTTCGCCTTTACCCAGGCCAAGGTACTCCATGATAGCCGTGCGGTCCCGGCGATCATGGAGTGGGCTGCTCTCGGACTGGCGCTGGCTGCCTTGGCGCTTGGTTTGATGGCGCCCTGGCCCCTGGAACTGATGGACATAGGCGCGCCGTGGGTTACGCGAATCGGGGAGGGGATGCCGTGAATTGGGATGAGTGGCTGCCCCTGCTGATTGTCTGCAGTTCACTGCTGCCGGGACTGGTGATCTTTTTTCTTTCTGAAAAAAATATCGTTTTCCGCACAGTTTTAAATCTGGCCGGCGCAGTCGCCAAACTGGTGTTGGTGCTCATTCTGCTCTGGGGTGTCTTTCACGGACACTACTATGAGACAAGACTGCCGCTGTTACCCGGTATTGATCTGGTACTGAGAGCCGATGCCCTGTCGCTGCTTTTCCTCCCGCTTTCCACCGGGCTCTGGTTGCTGACGACGGTTTATGCCATCGGTTATCTGGAGGAGTCGCCTCATCGCAGCCGCTTCTTTGGCTTCTTCAGTCTCTGCGTGACCGCTACTGTGGGTGTGGCCCTGGCGGGCAATCTAATGACCTTCCTGTTGTTCTATGAACTGCTGACCCTCGCCACCTATCCACTGATTGTGCATCGTGGTACCGAAGTGGCCCGGCGCGCTGGACGCACCTACCTGATCTACACCATGCTGGGTGGCGCCCTGCTGCTGAGCGGCACGGCCTGGTTGTATGGGCTAGCCGGAACCCTGGAGTTCACTGAAGGTGGCTTTGTCGCTGCCAGTTCGAGCAGTTCCCAAGCCACACTGATAGTGATCTTTACCCTGCTCATCGCGGGTCTGGGGGTTAAGGCCGCGCTGGTGCCCTTGCATGGCTGGCTCCCCCAGGCCATGGTCGCGCCGGCACCGGTAAGCGCGCTATTACATGCGGTGGCGGTGGTGAAAGTGGGCGCTTTTGGTATTGTACGGGTTGTCTATGATGTGTTCGGCATTGAGTACGCTGAGAGGCTCGGCGTCACTGGGCCGTTGGCGGTATTGGCTGCCGTTACTATCCTCTATGGTTCGTTAAGGGCCTTATTCCAGGACGACCTGAAACGCCGGCTTGCCTTCTCCACGGTGAGCCAGGTTTCTTACATTACCCTGGGGGTTGCGGTAGTCGGCCCAATCGCCACCATCGGCGGAATCGTCCATCTGGTGCATCAGGGCCTTATGAAGATCACCCTGTTTTTTTGCGCCGGCAATCTGGCGGAGACCCTGGGAATCCATAAAGTGAGCCAGATGAATGGTGTCGGCCTCCGCATGCCCTGGACCATGGGAGCCTTCACGCTGGGTGCTTTAGGCATGATCGGAGTGCCGCCACTGGCAGGATTCATCAGCAAATGGTACTTGGGGCACGGCGCTCTGGAAGCAGGGCAGAACTGGGTGGTGCTGGTACTGGCTGGCAGCAGCCTGCTGAATGCTGCCTACTTTCTGCCGATCCTACATGCCGCGTGGTTTCGGGAACCACCAGCAGCATGGCCTTCCGAAAGATCATTTGGTAGATGGGAGACTGCCTGGGCGTTGCTGTTGCCGCCTTTGATAACGGCATTTCTCTCCCTGCTGGTCGGGTTGCTGGCGGCAGCGCCATTCAGTCCACTGGAATGGGCGCGGCTCATTGCAACACGGGAGCACGGCCTGTGAGTCTCTTGCTACTGGCCGTACCATTGGTGCCCTGGTTGTTGGCCCTCGGCCTTGTGTCAGATAGTGTGTACAAAAGAGTGAACTGGCTGGTTCCAGGTGCAGCGCTACCCGCTTTCGCTGTGTCGCTGCTGCTTCCAAGTGGCGCTTCGATGGATCTGCCTTGGCTCCTGCTTGGATCGAGTTTTGGTTTCGAGGCACCGATCCGGCTCTTTCTGGCACTGATGGGTGCAGTGTGGTTTGGGGGGGCACTGGTGGCGAGGTCAGGTTTCCATGAGAAAACCGGTCGACGTTTCTCGATCTTCTATCTATTCGCCATGGGCGGCAGTCTTGGGCTCATTCTGGCCCAAGACCCCTGGCTGTTTTTCTTCTTTACTTCCGTCAGCGGCTACGCATTTTACGGCCTCATTGTCCACCAAGGTAGAGATGAAGCGTGGAAAGCTGCAAGACGCTACCTGGTGATGCTGATACTCGGTGACCTGTTGTTATTTGAGGTGTTGATCACGGTGGCTGCTGAATCTGGCGACTTCAGCGCTTTGCATCAGGCGATGACAAACCCGGATAGCCGGGATCTACTGCTGGCATTAGTATTGGCGGGCTTCGCTGTCAAGACAGGTCTGTTTCCACTGCATCTCTGGGTGCCATGGGCCTATCGGGTCGTGCCTGTCGCCGTTGTGCCCTTGCTCCTCGCATTCCAATTCGGCCAGGGAGTGCTTGGCTGGCTTACTTGGCTACCCTTGGGTGAAGTTGCGCTGCCGGCATGGGGTTTTGGTCTGCAGGTTGCAGGTGTTATCAGCCTCGTCTTTGGATTATTGGTTGGCATGGGACAAGTACGTGCCCGGTCTATTTTGGCCTATACCAGTGTTGCCCTTGCAGGTCTGGTCTTATTCGCAATGGGTCGAGTCCTTGTACAACCAGCCTCCTGGCCAATGCTGCGTGAAAACCTTTACTTGCTGGTTCCCGCCGTTTTTTTGGCCATGGCTATCCTGTGGCTGATGGCTGCCAAAATAACGTTCTTGAGAGGTTGGTTGGATACACGGTTTAGTTGGTGGTCTGCCGCCAGAGACGATATTCTGCATAAGCTGCCTGATATCCCGACAGAATTACTGCGTTCCGTTATGTGGTGGTTAAATTTTATAGTACAGCAAACTCACACCACCATAAGGAGACGACTGCCCAAATGGCGTAACCTGTTCCGTACATGGGTGGAACGTAATTGGCTTGATGTTGATTTAGATCGAACCCTGGATCTACTGGAGAGTCAACTGGGGCAGTGGACAGTTGCGATCAGTTTTCATGTTTTGCTTGGAGGGGTCATTGCGTTTCTTGCCCTATGAAATTTTTCGAAACTGCCTCTATTGCCACTCGACAAGGATCTCATTGAGATGATACGTGTAGTTAATCAAATTCAGGAACTGTATGGTTGTACAAGATATATTTTGAGCATAACTATTTCACAGTGATGCAACGCCCCCCACGCGACGCACCTGAACCCATGCTGACTCCTCATCTGATTTGGCGAGTTGCATTTGTCTCAAAAATATTAATGAGCGGCACGTTCGGGTTGTTTCTATGGGAAATGGTTCGATGCGTCAGTATTGAACACGCACGCACAGTAGCTGTGAATACACTGCTGATGTTCGAGATATTTTATCTATTCAATTCCCGTTATATCAAAGCATCGGTATTCAGCCGGGCAGGATTAACAGGCAACCGAAATGTGCTCTAGCTATCGGTATCCTCATCATCTTCCAGTTGGGTTTTACCAAGCTTGCGCTGCTGCAATCCTTAATTGGCACCGCGTCAATCGACTTCAGTATATGGTTGCGCATCCTGCTGGTCTCCTGCGCTGTATTATTTCTCGTTGAGTTGGATCGAAATAAATAGTGGGAGCGGGATGCCTGATGACGGATTCTCCGGAGATCTATCGGGTTATAGTGTTGTAGGAGCCGTTCCAACTTCAACGGGAAACGGGAAACGGGAGGCAGTGAAACATGAAATGGTCCTGGAAACTGACACGCCTCGCTGGCATCGATGTCTACGTCCATGCCACCTTCTTTATTCTTATTGGCTGGATTGGCTTGAGTTACTGGCAGTTGGAGAAGAGCCTGGTGGCTGTCATCAGCGGCGTCGGTTTTATCCTGGCGCTGTTCGCCTGTGTGGTGCTGCACGAGTTGGGTCACGCACTAACGGCGCGGCGCTACGGCATTCGCACCCGGCGCATCACGCTGCTGCCCATTGGCGGCGTCGCTGCCCTAGAGCGCATGCCCGACGATCCGAAGCAGGAGATTGCCGTGGCGCTGGCGGGTCCGGCGGTCAACCTGGCGATTGCACTTGGCCTATGGTTGTGGCTCAGCGTAAGCAGCGCACTGGCGCCGGTGGATCAGCTCAGCCTTACCAGCGGGCCGTTTCTGGAACGGCTGATGCTGATCAATATCATCCTCTCCGTCTTCAACCTGCTGCCGGCTTTTCCTATGGACGGCGGGAGGGTGTTGCGGGCGGCGTTGGCCATGCGCATGGATCGCGCCCAGGCAACCCGGGTGGCCGCCAGTGTGGGGCAGGGCTTTGCCTTGTGGCTGGGTTTCATCGGGCTGTTGTATAACCCCTTTCTGATCTTCATTGCGCTGTTTGTGTGGATCGGGGCCGCGGCCGAGTCGGGTATGGAACAGATCAAATCCACCCTGTCCGATGCAGCTGTAGGCCGGGCCATGTTGACTGACTTTCATGTGTTGTCGCCCGATGACCCCCTGTCCCGCGCCATCGAGTTGACCCTGGTTGGCAGCCAGAAGGAGTTCCCGGTGCTGGTGAATGCGGTCATGGTCGGGGTGCTCACCCAGACCGATCTGTTGAGAGGGTTGCAGGCGCGGGGAGAACAGGCCCGGGTTGGCGACTGGATGCAGCGGGAGGTTCAGAGTGCCAAGATTGACGAACCCCTCGAAAGGGTGCTGGAGCGGCTGCAGAGCTGCCAGTGCCGGCTGCTCTCCGTGACCGAAGCCGGCCGATTGGCGGGCATCGTCAACCTCGACAATATCATGGAGTTAATCAGGATCCAGACCGCCCTGCAGGAACGGCGAGGAGGAACGAAGTGGAAAGCTTGAATTATCAAACCACTATTACGGCATTCTTCTGGAGCTGTGTCTACCTGACGGCCATCACAGTCATCACTCTGTTGTTACACTCTGGTGTGGCAGCATGAGTTGGTTCAACGCCGGGTGGCTGTTGCTGGATCTGGCCATTATCGTCTTCCTTATTCCGACCGTGGTTCTGCAACGGCGGGAGTCAGGCGCAACACTGGCGTGGATTCTGGTCATCATTTTGATTCCTTTCCTAGGGCTGCTGGCATTCTGGCTGTTCGGCGCCACCCGGCTTCGCCTGCGCCGCCGTAAGCGGCGCCTGGTCGAGTCGCGGCTCGCCCCTGCACTGCATCAATTACAGACCCAATCATCAATTGGTCAGATGCCCGATCTCCCGCCGACACTGTTGCGGCTCGTCCAGAAGCTGGATGAAGCAGGGCCACAATCCGGCAACGAAGTGGCTCTGTTACGGCAGGGACCGGCGGCTTTCGATGCTCTTGAAGCAGCTTTCGACAGGTCGCGTCATCATATACATTTGGTCTACTACGTCTGGGAGCCGGACCATACAGGCGTGCGTCTGCGAGATGCTCTGACACGGGCCTCCTCTCGCGGTGTCGAGGTGCGCCTGCTGCTGGATGATGTGGGTTCGCGTAATGCCCGACGGGGATTCTTCCAGGTATTGGTGGAGGCGGGTGGTCAGGTTGAACGATTTCTTCCTGTCAATCCCCTGAGCCGTCAACTGGCATTGAACAACCGTAACCACCGCAAGATAGTAATAGTGGATGGCGAGACCGGTTTTACCGGTGGCATGAATATCGGTGATGTTTATGCCGGACTGGGTGAACCTTGGCGGGACCTGCATGCGCGCATTCGTGGTCCGGTTGTACATTCACTGCAGGAGGCCTTCTGCCAGGACTGGTATCATGCCACCGGTGATGATCTGGTCAGTACCGCTTACTTTCCCCAAATTCCTGATGCCGGGAATGTCTGGGCGCAATTACTCGCCAGCGGCCCGGCGGACGAACGCTGGCGCGCCATTCATACCCTGCTGTTCGCCGCCATCAATCTGGCGCGGGAACGGGTATGGGTCGAAACGCCCTATTTTGTCCCCGATCCACCCATTGTCATGGCCCTGCAGACGGCTGCGTTAAGGGGGGTGGATGTCCGGCTGCTCCTGCCGGGACGTTCCGATCACCCGCTGGTGCTCCACGCTGGACGTTCTTTCCTGGATGAACTGCTGGCCGCCGGCGTGCGGGTCTTTGAACTTCAAGACGCCATGCATCACGCCAAAACCGTCACTGTCGACGGCATTTTTTCGACCCTGGGTTCCGCCAACATGGACCAGCGAAGTTTCCGTCTCAATTTCGAGGCCAACGTCTTTTTCTTTGGCGCGGAAGTGGCCGTTGAATTGGAACGGGACTTTATCTCCCTCTGCGCTGAGGCAAGAGAGGTTACAGAGGTGAACCGGCAGGGTCTTTCCCGGCGCCAAAGGCTCATCGAAGGCATAAGCAGAGTGCTGGCGCCACTCTTATAATTCGTAGATTTGTCGGTAACAGTGGTTTTGAATAGTGCGGGATTAATGCAGAATCCGGTTTTTTAATGAACCGAGGGAAATGACTTTCAGCTAAGGAATTTTCTTTGCCAGATCCACGTTGATCCGCACCAGATCCGCCGCTATCCGGGCCTGACGCAGGTTGTCGATCTTGTTCGACGTATCGGAACTGGTATGGTAATGGAGGCAGCGGAGCGGGGCGGTGTTGATAACCATCCCGTAAGCGCCAGGGGTCCGAGCAGTGGATTTTTTCGGATAGCGCAGTGTCTCCTGCAGATACGTACAACCATTCAACAGGGCTAGCCCAAGCAGTGGGAGCAGGATGATTTTTATCATTCGGTTTTTCAGGCCGTCTGATACTCCGTCAACGCAAGGTTGGCGGAGTATCTGTTGTCCATCCTCGATTCGAAGCAAACTTGAGCGGCTTGTTCGTGGATGAACCGGCAACGGCGCTGCAGCTCTGGCAACGTGGTCAAATTGCCCCAAAAAACCTTCCCGGAGGAAAGCTTGCCCGGCCAGGGAGCCATTCCTAGAAAGATGCATAATGTATATTATGTTAAATAGTATTGGGTCGAATCAATAGAACAGATGCGCAGACGTCTCGTCTGTGCGTGTCAAATCTGCGCGCCTGCTGATTGCAGCCTGTGGGTGGCGAGTTGTAACTTCGCACCTAAAAAACGGATAAATGACAGATCTTGCGCAAGCTTGCCGTCTGCCCTACCCTTTTGGACCATGAAGGACCTGGGCTTTTTACTCATACATCTGTTGGCCACTCTCGCCAAGCTCTTGGGTCCGGGGGGGTGCAAAAGCCATTGTTGCTGACAGCCTGCTTATGAAACAGCAGCTCCTGGTGATCAGCCGTTCGCGAAAACGTGACCCAATCTGTCAGTGATCGATCCTTTCCTGATGGGATTCTGGTCACTTTTCCTCAATTCTGCTGAAATTCCACGAAGCACTCAAGAAACGGAAATTTCGGTTGCTTTATACCTCTCGTCAAAAAGGGAAGCCAAGACCCAAACGGTATTGCCTTATGTCGAATGTTCTCTACTAAATTCCCCAAAGTACCTCCGTTCTGACCATGATCCTTTATTCACCTACCATCAATGGGCAGCTAACCTTCGCATTCTGGATATCGACGAAGTCAAAAGCATTCCCTATACGCCCTGCTCGCATCCCTTTATTGAGCGTCTCATCGGAACCGTTCGCCGTGATTTTCCGGATCAAACGTTATTCTAGAACGCTAGAACGCCGTTGGTTTGGAGTGAAAGCTCACGGATTTTCAGGCCTATTACAATGTTTCGCCAGGGAGAAGCGGCTGTATCAGGTGGTCGTATGACCCACTTAATGAATCGCTCTCAGTTAGTACCATTGAAATTACTGGCATATCGTAAGATATATACAGATTAGCCTGTATAATTCAGTTTATCTAAAACACTTCCACATCTTTCCTTTATCTGATGTTTTTGTTTATCAGTGAGTACCTCAAGCGCTTTTCTATTGATATCTTTTTGAAAAAATTCACCTAACTCATCCAAAGTCAACCAATATTTTTGTTTAACTTTTTTACCTCCAAGAAAAGTATCTTCCTTGCCGATAAAGTTTCTAATTAGCATAGAAAATTGCTGATCCACTGAAAGGTTTAATCCAAGAAAAGCATATACTTTTTCAAGCTGGTGAATTGTATCTGACACCAGGTCTTCATAACGTATAACCATGTAAGAGTCCGGTGCTTGTTCTGCTTGAAGAAGCATTTGATTGATATACATATCGTATCGGTTGGTTATTTCATTTATCCCCGAAGTTCTTCCATGCCGAATTTGACTCTCGCAGATAGCATATCCATCACGAACAATAGAAATAAATTTTGCTTGTGGATATATGGTCTTAAACCAATTGGCATACATACACAACCCCTCGTTATTCTTCGCTACCAACCTTGTTTTTGATAGAGATTCGTATGTATAAGGTTTATTAGGGTATTGCATACAATCTATTGGATCACTCAGTTTCAACATTTTTAAATTATACAAATGCTTATCGACGAATTTAGCCTGTTTTATATTCATCAATTTACTAAGATTGGCAGGAGGCTCTGACTCAAATAAAATTGAATTGACTTTTGTTGGATTACAGCCAGTTGCAATGCCTACTTTTGCTAAACGTAGGAAGTTTTTTGAATAGAAGAATTGCCTTCTGAGCGTGCGCTTTATTAAATCGAAGTAATTGAATGCAAAAGCTTCATTGGTCTCCATCCCCATACCGCTGCATTCTGGATGAGATTGGATCAGGTTCCAAATTATACCTGTACCGCCCCCCATCATACCTTGAACAAAAATGGGGCTATTATCATTATATAAGTTCATCGTAGTCATTTCGATAGGATTAAAATTCTGATGCAGTATATAAGATAAAGCATTATAAACCAAAGATAATAGTCACCTAAACAAAATGGGAGATACCCCAGCTCTGCTGGGGAGGCATCAATAATTTGACAGTAAGGGGAGTCTCATAGTTACTCCAAAGCGTGAGCCGCCAAGCAACATGCAGAGGAGAAACCATGAGACAAGTAGAAAGTTTATGCCACAGCAAGTGGGAGTGTAAGTACCATATTGTATTTATACCGAAGTGCCGGCGGAAAGCGCTTTTCGGGCAGGTCAGGAAAGAACTTGGAAACGGAACTATGCAGGCCAATACTTCCGGACCCAAGGCTTACTTTGTCTCGACTGTGGGAAGGGATGGCACCAGGAAGCAAAAGACCGCAGGATAGACCAGTTACAGTTGATGTAAGGGCCCTATGAGGGGCACAAGGAACTGATAGGCTCCGTTATTCAGATCGCTTTGAGCGGTTCACAATTAAAGCCCCCGGCTCTGCCGAGGGATAGTTACTTATGCATCGCCGGAACTAAGAAGCTGTCTGGTTAAAAATCTCACCACCCTAGGGTGTCTTGGTCCACCGAATCTTTTACTAAACCGGTATTATAAAAGAACATGATGTACTGTCGGTATGAAACGAGAAGCTGCCCGAAGCCTTCCTGCAGCAGTCTAGGAAGAAAAACGTAAACAGGCTGTGCGGATGCGTAAGCAGGGTCATACATACCATGCGACCGGCGAATCTGTTGGCGTGCATGAACGCACCGTGGCGGGTTGTATCAGTCGCTATGAAGCCGAAGGCGCCAAGGCCTTGAAAGCCAACAGGCAAGGGCGTCCGCTGGATGCTGGTAGAAGCCTGAACCAGACAACAGAAACAAATACAACATCTTATCGCAGACAAAACACCCGATCAGCTGAAGATGGCATGCGCGTTGTGGACGCGGGAAGCCGTGAAAGAACTCATTGCACAGGAATTAAGGAAGAGAGCGATTCATTCTTGAGCAGGATGTTAATTTCCATATAGAAGGTTTAAACCTTCGCCTTCCAGGTGAACAGATTGCATCTATGATACTTGAGGTTAAATAATGGCATAGGATAATCGGTGAACGTCAAGCAAGTTATTCGAGGAGTTTCCACATATCAAGAAACGGTACTGGGGCAGACCCTTTTGGGCAAGGGACTATTTCTTCTGTACCACGGTGAGACAGATGACCGAAGAAATGATAAAAGATTGTTTAGAGCACCACTTTGAGCAGAGGCAGGATGATGATTTCAAGGTGGAGCCAGATTAGGACGCGTCATTTAGCCGACGCGTATCCGGACGTTCAGTCCGTAACACTAACCCACCAGCTTTTAGCTGGTGGTTGTTGAGTTTCATGTCGTCTCCGGCACTGTTTGAAATTCTCCAGGGTCCTACTTTTAGTCGTGTTATTTCAATCCTTTAGCCCACACCTCACCAAATGAATCGCTCTCATCCGATGCCGTTGAGGAAATGGGATGGGTCCATACCATTAATCAGGAAATTATATGCATTGTTTTCCAGCGCTTTTATCCAGGCAGAAATATCTTTCATTCACGATCATCTGAGGTTTTGACAAGCCCCGCAAGATTATCCAATCAAAGGAGAAGTAATGCGAACAGAATTGTGATTCTATGATTTTGTTCACTGTTATTATTGTTGTTGTATTACTAGTATTTTTGTACTCATAAAGCAACTATATAAGCCCGTAAAAATGAAATTCCTTTTTTTATTGCTATTATTTCCTGCAGTTGTCAATGCGACAACTCATTACATATCTACAACAGGTAAAGACAATACGGACTGTTCTAGTGGAACAGAATCAAATCCTTGGCTAACTTGGAATTTCCCGGAAAAAAACGGATGTATATTGCCAGGTGATACAGTCTATTTCAAGGAAGGTACTTATGACTCAGACGGAGGGATCTTCAATGGATATACGTGGGATATTCATGGCACTGAAGGAAATAAAATACGTGTAGCACCGGACCCTAATGCACCTGGGAATTGGCCCGTAAAGTTCGTGGGACTTATCCATGTATTTGGTGAACAAGCTGTTATCGACGGTTTCGAGTTCGATGGTGATGGAGGTGTGGACAGTATCAAGAATTTTGCTTCTCACATAACATATCAAAATAACTATATGCACAACGCAACAAAAGACTGCATAAGGAACTTACAAACCCACTACCCGGGTGGAGAGCATAATACTGACATGGCATATATCGGGAATATTGTTTCTGACTGTGGAGAAGACGCTATTGATAATACTGGTGCCAAGAATGTTGTGATACGGGGAAACGATTTCAGCAACTACGCCTCTTTTCAAATTAAGTTGGGTACTGAAAATGTAGTTATCGAAAACAATGTATTCCATGATGCGGCTTCGGCATTCAGTTGTAACGAGGCAATAGTGGACCATTTTGTTGGGAATCCAACAGTCCCGAATCTTCCTGTAGAAGATCGATTTTGCGCAAAGAATGTAACTATCAGAAACAATATATTTTATAATATATATGGGTGGTCAACTATTAAGCCGCTTGGATGGATCGATAGCCAGATCTACAATAATACGTTCTACAATCTGGGCAAATGGGCTTTTGTGTTTCAAAGCACTAAGTTGGTGTATGATGATGAAGATGCCGCGCTGTACTGTGCTCGTTACCCAAGTGAGTGTGAGGATTGTGGCGATAGTTGCTACCGTATTACTGTCTATCCTAAGAATATTCAAATTCGAAACAATGTTGTGTTCGATCACGAATACATGGTTATGCTTGACTCGAGCATCTACCCCCTTAACAAAATTCAATTGAGTAATAACATCTATCACAATGGTACCGGGGTTGTTCGTTTCCACGAGAATGGAGTAGATCGCATGTCATTGTCCACGTTCACGGTGGAAAGCGATAGTTACGAACAATACCCAGGCCTTATTGATCCAAGCAATTATGATTTTCGACCCAGTGCTGATTCGATCACTCGCGATAATGGATCAACACTAATTTCTATCGATTTAGATTATTCCGGGAATCAAAGAGATGGTAGTCCAGATATTGGTGCAATCGAATATCCCTTAAATCTAAAGGCACCACCGAAACCATTAACTTTGAATGTCTTGTGAATACTCCACCGGCTAAAGGCCGGTGGCTTCGGGTTACGGCTGAAAGTTGGATCTATGTAAAAGTTTAGAATTATGTGTAGCTCCTAGTGTACCTCGTCATAATTAATGTAACATATGGGTTCTCGCGAGTACTGAGGGCTTCCTATGCACGTTGCTGTAGAAATCGCTTTGTCTAGGATGAAATAGCTCATCTTAGCAAGCTGTCAAAATCAAGTTCGGTATCAGTCCGGCTAGCAGAACGTTCACGAATTATTCTGCTTGCCGGTGAGGACATGACCAATGAAGAGATTGGTAACGAACTGGACATAACAAGACAGAAGGCGGGCCGCTGGCGAAAACGGTATGCGGAAAGCGGAATAGACGGTATCAGCCAAAAGGAATCTGGCTTTGTCCCCGTCACCGTCAATTCGCAGCCAGTGACAACGGCTTTATCCATCCAGTTACCCAACGGCCTGGTCTTGAGAGGCATTGACCGCGATAACCTGGAGTTGGTGTACCAAATGCTAAGCCGACTGTCATGAGCCACTATTACTTCCGGCCGTCCTATGAGATGCCGAACATCTACCTATGACTCGTTTGGGCCTCGATTATGTATTGAAAAAGCCTGTTCGAGTAGCAGCCGAAGGTTGTCCGTCACTAACACGATCGAGGTTTACTTGCGAGCCGATCCGACCGAGAAACTTGAAGCGATGAACGCCCTCGTACCACCCACGCTGAAACGGGAACGGTTCCGGCCACCCGACAAACTGATTGCCTCTCTACGTGGCGCCTGAATATGCTGAGCGATAAGAGTCGAAGTGCCCATCGGCTTCTGCTCTTTCATGCATCACTCCGCATATTCCTGGACACCGCATATCGCCGAATATGTGCTGCGGCGCATATTCGGCGGTTTGGGCAAAAACCCCGACATTGAGTTTGGCTACATGCTGTGAGTTATTGAGGCGCACCATATACCTACACTCGCTCGTTGCCTTTCCTGATGTAGCATTTTATTCATCAATATATAAACGTGCTAATGCCGCTTCGATTATTGGATGGGCCGGCAGTTTTGAAGGTTCTTGGTTTTGGATATGGATAGATTGGATTTCGGTTAGCACCGGGTTCCATTCGGAATTTAGAACTTGGTCAGGATAGCTGTCTCGCTGATCGCTATCCTCTGCCTCCGAATCAGAAAATTGGCCAGTGGTTAGGTCGAGTATCAACATGTTCATGCCCTCGTCTGTGTATTCAACTATGTAATGAGCAAACAACAGGCCATGTTTTTTTTATTTATTATTTACAGTAGGTTAATAAGTTTTCTTAGAATGACATTAATCCTTACTGTTAAAAATATCGACAACCATGATCCACTACCTCGCCCACTATTACCGGATAGACCGGTTAGGATTTTTCTGCCCTTGCAGTGCAAGTATGATTCAAGTGAATGAGCTGTTATTTAGTCTTCATGGTTGGTCTGAATTGTACCGACATAGATTGCTGGAATATCCAATCATTCAAAGCCGTTTTCAGATCGCCAGATATCTCCGCTGAGACAATAAATTTTTATAACTTAGTTGCTTAAAGCAGTGAAAAACCCTTTATTTTAAACACTCATTTAAATATCAATGCCTCCTTAACATATTGATAACAAGTGTTTTCATTCAATCTATTCTGCTTGTTGTAAGTTGTTCCATAGTCTATGTTTATTAGACGCAATTATGAAAGATAATATTAATTAATAGCACCGGAGACAGCCTTATGATGAGCAATCACAGATCCATCCTTGCAAGAGGATTGGCAATATTTGTCTCGTTTTTTATTCATGACGACCCCTTCCCTTGCTGCAAAACGGCTTGTTTTTAGTGGTGGTCCCGCTGGCGGCACCTTTCAAGTTGTAGCTAACGCAATACAGGTCTATGGACCAGTAAAAAAGTCCAAAAATTATAATGTCAAAGCACAGTCATCCGCTGGTTCTGTCGAGAATCTGCGTAAAGTAAACAAGGGACGCGCCCATTTCGGAGTCGTCTATTCCGGCCATGTCTACCTTGGGCGGAATGGGCAGCTGAAAAATGACAACACGAAATATGAGGATGTGCTGGCAGTCTCCTACCTGTATGGCGCGCCAGCTCAGCTTGTTACGCATCAAGGTTCCGGCATCAAAAGTGTAAAAGACCTGGTGGGTAAAAAGGTCGGTGTGGGAAATGCCGGATCCGGTGCGTTTGCCAATTGCGAATTGTTTTTTTCGCATATGGGCGTATGGGATAAGATTGAGCGAAATGCCATGGGTTATAACGATGCGGCAGGAGCCTTCGGTAACAATCAATTGGATGCGTTCTGGCTCTTCACTGCCTTTCCAAGTGGCGCGGTTATCATGGCGGCTCAGACCAATGACATCGAACTCGTAAATGTAGGCAAGGATGCTGAAGAGAGTGGCTTCTTTGAAAAATATCCCTATTTCTCCAAACTACCCATTCCGGCTGGCACCTACAAGGGTGTAGAGACAGACACACCTTCCTTCCAGGATTCAGCGCTGTGGGTTGCCAATTCAAAGGTTTCAGATGATGCGGTCTATGAGATGTTATCCTTGATCTATACGGAAGAGGGTCTTGCGCATATGCGGTCTCAGAAAAAGACATTCAAGGAGATGTCCATCGAAACGGGTACCAAAGGTATCGTCACCCCAATGCATCCCGGCGCCATCAGATTCTGGAAGGAAAAAGGCCTTCTCTGATTTTTTATACGGCTGGAAACAGGGTGCTGAAACGCACCCTCTTCCGGCTTTATGCATGTTGCCGAATTCGGGTGGGGCTATGCGATGTATTACGAAAAACTATACAAAATAGAAAAATATCTGTTCGATATCCTCGCCCTTATCCTGGTTCTTTTATATTCTTATTCCGCGGTTCTTGAACCTGCAGCCACTCAATATCATCGTGGTATCTACATCCTCATTACATACATCTTGGTATTTCTTATTTACCGCTCCAAAAGCCCTTGGGGACGGGTCATTGACTATACGCTTTTAACCCTGTCGATCATTTCGATTAGCTATTGGATCTATAACTTCGAAGATATCAACTATCGGGCAGGGGCGGAAACAGAACTTGACCAGGCCATTGCCATGACGGGTGTGCTGATTGGCATTGAATTGGCAAGACGCGTGGTCGGCAACATCTTCGTGATCATCGGCGGGTTGATGCTGCTATATGGTGTGTATGGTGAATATGCACCGGAATTGATATCTCATGCAGGAGACACCTTCCCGGAGTTATGTACCAGTATTTTCTACAAGAGTGATGGGGTGTTTGGCATTATGGCTAATGTGCTTGCCACCTACATTCTCCTGTTTGTGATTTTCGGCGCCTTTTTGGAAAAGAGTGGCGCCCAGCGTTTTTTTATCGACTTTCCACTCGCTGCAGTGGGCCACAAGATCGGCGGACCTGGTAAGGTCTCGGTTATTGCAAGTGGTCTGTTTGGCTCGATCTCCGGCAGCGCAATCGCCAATACCGTCTCAACAGGGGCATTTACTATTCCCATGATGAAGAAGGCGGGCTTCAAACCCCATGTGGCGGGCGGCATTGAACCTGCGGCTTCAATTGGCGGTATGTTCATGCCTCCCATCATGGGGGCTGGTGGATTCATCATGGCTGAACTCACCGGAGTACCCTACTCACAAATCATGCTCGTGGCCCTGTTTCCTGCATTAATGTACTTTTTTAGTGTTTACGTGATGGTTCACTACGAGGCAAAAAAGTACAATATTGTTGGGGAGAAGTCAGCTGTAAGCGCCATGGAAATTCTCAAGAAAGAGTGGTTTTATGTTCTGCCCCTGGTCGTCATATCCATTCTCATGCTGATGGGGTATTCACCCGGCTATTCAGCCATCCTGGGGATCGTTGCCTGCATCGTGGTCAGTTGGTTTAGAAAGGACACCCGCATCGGAGTTAAAGAATTTATTGAGGCATCCCGCGCTGGTGCTGAGAGCAGCCTAAAGATTGGCGCTACGGTTGGTGTCATAGGCATCATTATTGGCGTTCTGACCTACAGTGGACTGGTGCTGACTTTTGCGGATATCGTCATCGAACTGGCGGATGGACGGCTGTTTCTCACCATTCTGCTGATTGCGCTGGCTTCTCTGGTGTTGGGCATGGGTGTGCCGGTCACTGCCGCCTATCTCATTACGGCTGTTGTTGCCGTACCGGCGCTCACACATCTGGGCGTTAATGAAATTGCAGCGCATATGATCGTATACTGGCTTTCTCAGGACTCGAATATCACTCCGCCAGTCTGTATCGCTGCATTTGCCGGAGCGACCATCGCCAAGGCGAATATGTGGAAAACAGCATTCACATCTTCAAATTCGCCAAATTTCTCTATCTTGGCCCTTTCCTTTTCGGCTATGTCCCCGCATTTTCACTCAATGGTAGCGCCACAGATATCATTGTTGTTTTCATACTCATCATATTCGGTACCTGGGCCTACTCTTGGCTATTGAGTGGCATCTGGCTAAAAAAGAAAAATAACACTTGAATACAGAGTGTTATATATAATAGTTAAGTAACATATCATATCATAATTGGCTGAAATCCCACTTTACTTTTTTGTCCTGCACCAATTTCACGAGTTTCAGTTCGGTGAGAACCATCTCATTGTCACTCTACTGGTGAATTTCAGTAATGGATTCAATGTTTAATGAGGCAGATCAATATAAGTCATTCACGGAGACGTTAACTTATTGTCTGTGCTATTGATTTACAACTTAAGCATGAATAATTACAGACCAAACCTACATTTCCTGCTTCGCCGTCTGCATTCATTATTTGGTTTGATCCCTATCGGTAGTTTCCTGATCTTCCATCTTTGGGAAAACTCCCAATCCCGTTTCGGCATGGATCACTACAACGAAAACGTGGTAGCGGCACTCCAGAAGATGAATTATCTCGTGTTTCTGGAGATCTTTGTAATCGCGATTCCAATCCTGTTTCATACCGGCTATGGCCTGGTTATTCTGCGCACAGGATCAGTAGAACCGAAACGTTATCCATGGCTGCATAACCATTTTTATTTGCTGCAGAGGGCTTCCGGCATCGGCATTCTGCTGTTTCTTTTGGTGCATGTGGGAATGACACGAATATGGGGCTATTGGGAGCCCACTGTACAAGCAGATTTATTCACCCATATGCAGCATTTACTGAGTAATCCGGTATTCTTTCTCATCTATCTCTTGGGTTTGCTGATGTCAGTTTTTCATTTGTGCAATGGCCTCTGGACGATGGGCATCACCTGGGGTGTTACGGTATCAGCAAGTGCCCAGCGACTCAGCTTCATATCCTGTATGATTTTTTGCCTGTTGTTGTCGGCAATGGGATTTCAAGGTCTCTGGGGGTTTGTGTCTTGAAAAAGATGCCTCGTGTTATTGTCATCGGTGGTGGTCTGGCCGGGCTCTGGACAACTATGCGAATAGTCGAGGCCGGCTATACAGTAGAGCTGTTTTCCCTATTTGAGGTGAAGCGTTCCCACTCAGTCTGTGCTCAGGGTGGTATAAATGCCGTACTTGATACAAAAGGCCAGCGTGATTCAATCAGGCAGCATATTATCGATACGGTTAAAGGTGGTTCCTATCTTGCGAATCAACCTCCAGTTCAGTCAATGTGTGAAGATGCCCCGGGTTTGATCCGTACATTTGAGCGCATGGGGGTAACTTTCTCCCGCACCAACGAAGGGCTCATGGAAATGCGCTTGTTTGGTGGAGTAAAAAACAAACGCGCCTGTTTTGCCGGAGCAAGTACCGGCCAGCAATTGATGTATGGGGTGGATGAACAAGTCCGCCGATATGAGTCACTTGGTAAAGTCATCAAACATGAATGGTGGGAATTCCTTTCTCTCGTATTCGATGAGGACAGAAGATGCAGAGGGATAACGGCATTCGATCTGCGTAGCCTCGAGGTGAATGGCTTCCGTGCAGATGCGGTGGTCATCGCCACCGGGGGTATGGGGCAGGTTTATGGACACCGGACAACAAACTCAACCAGTTCCACCGGCGCTGCTGCGTTGCGTTGTTATCTGCAGGGGGCAAAGTTCGCAAACACTGAATTCTTTCAGTTCCATCCAACCGCCATGCTGGGTGATGACAAGACCCGCCTCATGAGTGAGGCAGCCAGAGGAGAAGGTGGACGTATCTGGGTTCCAATAGCGCCAGGCGACACCCGGAATCCGCTTACAATTCCTGAAAATGAGCGCTTCTATTTTCTTGAGGAGTGGTATCCAAGCTATGGCAATACCGTGCCTCGAGATGTGGCTTCTCGTGCCATCTGGAAAGTGGTGAGGGAGTTAGGACAGGGTGTGGGCGGGAAAGACAAAGTCTATCTCGATCTGACCCAATTGGATAAAAAATTCGTGGCTACTCGCTTGGGAGCGATTCTCGATATCTACCGAAAATTTCACGGGGCTGATCCACTGGTACACCCGATGGAGATATTTCCATCCGCCCACTACGCGATGGGTGGTTTATGGATAGATTACGAGAAAGATCCGCAGACCGGTGGCCTCAAGTACGGCAGTCCAAGGAACCATGCCACCAATATTCAGGGACTGTATGCCTGTGGTGAATGCGACTATGGTTACCATGGCGCCAATCGACTCGGCGCCAACTCATTGCTTTCAGCCTCATTCAGTGGCCGGGTTGCAGGTGAGTCTGTAGTCGCTTATCTGCAAGGACTCGGGTCCTGCTGCGAGGAGATTTCACCTGAGTGTATGAAAAAGAGGCGGCCCTTGAGCGAGAAAAAAACCGCAGGTTTCTGAAGATGTATGGTTACGAGAATCCTTATCGTCTGCATGAGGAACTGGGGGAACTCATGACCACTAAAGTGGGTGTGGTGCGGGATAATGCCTCTTTGGACAATGCCTATCAGCAACTACAGGAGTTGGGGGAACGTTGCCGAATCGGGCTGGGAGACAGCAGCAACTGGAGCAATCAAGCCCTCGCCTATACGCGTCAAGTGCAGGAGATGATCCGTCTGGGCGCCGTGATTACACAAAGCGCACGTGCCAGGAATGAGTGCCGGGGCGCCCATTATAAACCTGAATATGATCTATCCATTCCGGAAGGGAAGTTTTCCGGGGATCCGGAATTCGAGGATTATCTACAGAAATGGAAGGCGAACAATAAACAATGGTTAAAAACCACCATTGCTGAATATACTGCACAAGGACCAATAATCTCCCATGAACCGGTCGACACCTCTGTGGTACCGCCAGAGCAACCGAGAGACTATCGCTGATGTCTGAATCGATCCATTTTCGCATCCTTCGGCAGAACCATCCTGACGCCCAGCCATATTGGCAGGAGTTCCGCATCCCCTATAAACCGGGATATAACGTGGTCTCTGCTTTGATGGTTATTCGCAATGATCCCGTCACCATCCGGGGTGAGAGAGTCGATCCGATAGTCTGGGAGTACAACTGTATGGAAGAGGTGTGTGGCGCATGCTCCATGATCATCAACGGGCGTCCCCGTCAGGCCTGTTCCGCCTTGATAGATAATCTGCAGCAACCCATCGTACTGGAGCCATTGAGTAAGTTTCCTGTAATCAGGGATCTACTGATAGATCGTTCTAAATTATTTGACGGGCTGAAGCGCACCAAGGCCTGGATCGAGATCGATGGCGCCTGGGACGTGCATGAGCGCGCTCCTCGCATATCCCCGCAGGAGTGGAGTGATAACTATCTCTTCAGCCGTTGTATGAGTTGTGGCTGTTGTATGGAGGCTTGCCCTCAGTTTGGGCCTGAGGTGGATTTTCTGGGGCCGGCAATTTTCGGTCAGGTTCGGCTCATGAATAACCACCCAACAGGGCGTTACAACCGGGAGGAGAGATTACACGCCATTATGGGTGTTGGCGGTTTGAGCGACTGCGGTAATGCCCAGAACTGTGTGCGGGTCTGCCCCAAAGAGATTCCACTCACGACAGCGATAGGTGAATTGGGCCGGCAAGTAAGCAGGCAGCTATTAAAGGATATACTGGGATAATCGCCGTAGTTGACCATCAGGCAAAGGACTTTATATAATCTCATATAAGATGCCGCCACATGTCCGGCGGGCCTGAATAATAATAATGGGGACTTGATAGCTGTCTCCGCGGATCTTAGCCATATAGGGAATTTACTTCGGCATGTCTATTGTACAGTGCATTACAAGGTTAGGGCATCGATGTCCGGCAATCTACCTCTTTCTACTCGCAAGCGGCCTGACTCTCATACAAGGTTGCGCCACCACGACAACAAGCAGCAGTCCAGAAAATAAATCGGTCGTTATCTGCAATGATGATGGCTGTTCCGAGCGTAGTGCTGATTATGCTGCCCCGGAAAAACCAAAAACACTGGAAGAGATAGAAGCGGAAAAACGCCTGGCAGCGCTTGAGGCAAAAGCCAAAACAGACCCGCGTGCCGCCTATGATCTGGGCCTTCGGTATTTTCGAGGTGACGGCGTGCGCCAGAACAGCTACAAGGCTTTGCAATGGATGCGGATGCTGGGGAGCGCGGTGATCTGGAAGCGCAAAAGGCACTGGGGCGATTCTACCTTACCGGCCTGGAAGAAATGGGTGCCGACCCGCAGGAGGCCGAAAAATGGCTGATGATCGCCGCAGGCCGTGGGGACAAGGAGTCGGAAAAGCTTCTGAAAGAAGCCTCAGCAGCCAAACAGTCAGGACAAGCCTGGTCTCATTGGCGTAGTCACTGGCGGCCGATTTTCTATCGCTACTGGCATCACGACTATCCCTATCGTTATTACTGGCGCCGCGGCTATTGGGTGTATTAATGAGCCGGATTTGCCAGTTACAGAGTTTTAGACAACAGCATTTCAAAGCTTCAGGGAGTACTTAAATAATGAAAATATCTGTCACGAAAATTGCGCTTGGTTTTTCGGTGTGCGTCATGGCACTGCTTACAGGTTGCATGGGCGGTAATGTCAAGAGCGGAAACCGGGGACTGCGCTTTCCGGTTCCGCAGCGGGTGGCACGAGTGTGGATGCCGACTCAAACCTTCAGCGCTGCGACAAAACACTGGGCACGCTGGCGGTGGATGATGGCCGCGGTAAAGACTGGTACTACAGATTTAATAAACCCACCAAGATCACTACCATTGAGCCTCTGCTGCGTCTTGCGGTGCAGCAGTCCAACTGTTTCGTGATCACCTCTATCGGTAACTCCCGCACAGACAGCCGGCTGTCCAGAATCACCGAAATTCAACGTAATTCAGGGGAATACCGCGCCGGTTCCAAGCAACAAAAGGGTCAGCGGGTTGCGGCAGACTATTTTTGGAACCGCAGCATCATCATTGATGATTCCTCAATGGGTAAGGTAGGCGGCGCCATTGGTGGCCTGTTCGGCCGTACAATAGGCGGGCTCGCGGGAAGTTTGGAAACCAAATCTTCTGTTGTGACACTGAGCTTGATGGATATCCGCTCTGGAATACAGCTTGCAGCCGCCCAGGGCAGTTCCACTGCGACCAACTACGGCGCCGCTCTTGGCGCATTTGGCGGAGGAACAGCCGGCGTCTTGGGTGGTTACTCAAACACGCCAGAAGGAAAAGCGACGGTCGCCGCGTTTGTCGACGCCTACAACAATATGGTGATAGCTGTGAGAAACTATAAGGCACAGGAAGTGGAAGGCGGATTGGGAACAGGCGGAGCCTTGGAAGTGAATTAAAGTAAGTTGTGTCCTCCCGCACATTGCTGCGGGAGAGTGCTGATGAAAAATGGGCCAAATCTGAAAAGTGACAGTATCTGAAACCATTCAATATTCTAGAATCTTCCGCTGACCACCATCGAGAGTGGGGTTATTCAATGTATGTTTTGTCAACTTTATC
>CAWBPR010000023.1:0-45608 GCA_963790775.1 uncultured Gammaproteobacteria bacterium
TTAGAATTATGTGTAGCTCTCTAGTGTACCTCGTCATAATTAATGTAACATATGGGTTCTCGCGAGTACTGAGGGCTTCCTATGCACGTTGCTGTAGAAATCGCTTTGTCTAGAGGATGAAATAGCTCATCTTAGCAAGCTGTCAAAATCAAGTTAAGTATCAGTCTGGCTAAAAGGAGAACGTTCACGAATTATTCTGCTTGCTGGTGAGGGCATGACCAATGAAGAGATTGGTAACGAACTGGGCATAACAAGACAGAAGGCGGGCCGCTGGCGAAAACGGTATGCGGAAAGCGGAATAGACGGTATCAACCAAGATGCCTCTGACCAGGACGAAAACCAAAGATCAGTTCATGCAAAGTCTCGAAAGTGATTGAACTCACCACAGAAACCACACCAGAAAATGCGACGCATTGGAGCCAGCGCCTGATGGCTGAGAAGGTAAATCTCAGCATGTCAAACTAAGCGCCCTAACTGAACCAATTATTTCAGCCCTACCCAGCAATAACTTCCCTGTTCACCTCCACAGGAGAAAGTCATGGCGTAAAACAACAAAACCTCAGGGTTGGCCGAGTACTGGCAACAGCAAATAACTGCCTGCAGGCATCCGGACAACCCAGAAAGCCTTTTGCGTGGCAAAGGATCTCAATTTCCATCGAATGATGCACAGCGGTAATCATGAGTAACAGAAGGAATCTGGCTTTTCTACCCTATACTGTCAATTCGCAGCCAGTGACAACGGCTTTATTCATCCAGTTACCCAACGGCCTGGTCTTTGAGCGACATTTACTGCTATAACCTGGAGTTGGTGTACCAAATGCTAAGCCGACTGTCATGAGCCACTATTACTTCCGGCCGTCCTATCAGATGCCGAACATCTCCCAATGACTCGTTTGGGCCTCGGGTATGTATTGAAAAAGCATGTTCGAGTAGCAGCCGAAGGTCGTCCGTCACTAAAATGAAAACGGATTTCTCCCCATGTTTTGAGGCACACCGCGGCGATTTTGGTGCTGAAAGCCACAGGCGATATCCGCAAGGTATCCCTTTGGCTCGGTCATTCAGACCTTCACACGACCGAGGTTTACTTGCGAGCCGATCCGACCGAGAAACTTGAAGCGATGAACGCCCTCGTACCACCCACGCTGAAACGGGAACGGTTCCGGCCACCCGACAAACTGATTGCCTCTCTACGTGGCGCCTGAATATGCTGAGCGATAAGAGTCGAAGTGCCCATCGGCTTCGGCTCTTTCATGCATCACTCCGCATATTCCTGGACACCGCATATCGCCAATATGTGCTGCGGCGCATATTCGGCGGTTTGGGCAAAAACCCCGACATTGAGTTTGGCTACATGGCGTGAGTTATTGAGGCGCACCATATACCTACATTCGCTCGTTGCCTTTCCTGATGTAGCATTTTATTCATCAATATATAAACGTGCTAATGCCGCTTCGATTATTGGGTGGGCCGGCAGTTTTGAAGGTTCTTGGTTGTGGATATGGATAGATTGGATTTCGGTTAGCACCGGGTTCCATTCGGAATTTAGAACTTGGTCAGGATAGCTGTCTCGCTGATCGCTATCCTCTGCCTCCGGATCAGAAAATTGGCCAGTGGTTAGGTCGAGTATCAACATGTTCATGCCCTCGTCTGTGTATTCAACTATGTAATGAGCAAACAACAGGCCATGTTTTTTTTATTTATTATTTACAGTAGGTTAATAAGTTTTCTTAGAATGACATTAATCCTTACTGTTAAAAATATCGACAACCATGATCCACTACCTCGCCCACTATTACCGGATAGACCGGTTAGGATTTTTCTGCCCTTGCAGTGCAAGTATGATTCAAGTGAATGAGCTGTTATTTAGTCTTCATGGTTGGTCTGAATTGTACCGACATAGATTGCTGGAATATCCAATCATTCAAAGCCGTTTTCAGATCGCCAGATATCTCCGCTGAGACAATAAATTTTTTATAACTTAGTTGCTTAAAGCAGTGAAAAACCCTTTATTTTAAACACTCATTTAAATATCAATGCCTCCTTAACATATTGATAACAAGTGTTTTCGTTCAATCTATTCTGCTTGTTGTAAGTTGCTCCATAGTCTATGTTTATTAGACGCAATTATGAAAGATAATATTAATTAATAGCACCGGAGACAGCCTTATGATGAGCAATCACAGATCCATTCTTGCGAGAGGATTGGCAATATTTGTCTCGCTCTTATTCATGACGACCCCTTCCCTTGCTGCAAAACGGCTTGTTTTTAGTGGTGGTCCCGCTGGCGGCACCTTTCAAGTTGTGGCTAACGCAATACAGGTCTATGGACCAGTAAAAAAGTCCAAAGGTTACAATGTCAAAGCACAGTCATCCGCTGGTTCTGTCGAGAATCTGCGCAAAGTAAACAAGGGACGCGCCCATTTCGGAGTTGTCTATTCCGGCCATGTCTACCTTGGGCGAAATGGGCAGCTGAAAAATGACGACACGAAGTATGAGGATGTGCTGGCAGTCTCCTACCTGTATGGCGCGCCAGCCCAGCTTGTTACGCACCAAGGATCCGGTATTAAAAGTGTAAAAGACCTGGTAGGTAAAAAGGTCGGTGTAGGAAATGCCGGTTCCGGTGCGTTTGCCAATTGCGAATTGTTTTTTTCGCATATGGGCGTATGGGATAAGATTGAGCGAAATGCCATGGGTTATAACGATGCGGCAGGAGCCTTCGGTAACAATCAATTGGATGCGTTCTGGCTCTTCACTGCCTTTCCAAGTGGCGCGGTTATCATGGCGGCTCAGACCAATGACATCGAACTCGTAAATGTAGGCAAGGATGCTGAAGAGAGTGGCTTCTTTGAAAAATATCCCTATTTCTCCAAACTACCCATTCCGGCTGGCACCTACAAGGGTGTAGAGAAAGACACGCCTTCCTTCCAGGATTCAGCGCTGTGGGTTGCCAATTCAAAGGTTTCAGATGATGCGGTCTATGAGATGTTATCCTTGATCTATACGGAAGAGGGTCTTGCGCATATGCGGTCTCAGAAAAAGACATTCAAGGAGATGTCCATCGAAACGGGTACCAAAGGTATCGTCACCCCAATGCATCCCGGCGCCATCAGATTCTGGAAGGAAAAAGGCCTTCTCTGATTTTTTATACGGCTGGAAACAGGGTGCTGAAACGCACCCTATTCCGGCTTTATGCATGTTGCCGAATTCGGGTGGGGCTATGCGATGTATTACGAAAAACTATACAAAATAGAAAAATATCTGTTCGATATCCTCGCCCTTACCCTGGTTCTTTTATATTCTTATTCCGCGGTTCTTGAACCTGCAGCCACTCAATATCATCGTGGTATCTACATCCTCATTACATACATCTTGGTATTTCTTATTTACCGCTCCAAAAGCCCTTGGGGACGGGTCATTGACTATACGCTTTTAACCCTGTCGATCATTTCGATTAGCTATTGGATCTATAACTTCGAAGATATCAACTATCGGGCAGGGGCGGAAACAGAACTTGACCAGGCCATTGCCATGACGGGTGTGCTGATTGGCATTGAATTGGCAAGACGCGTGGTCGGCAACATCTTCGTGATCATCGGCGGGTTGATGCTGCTATATGGTGTGTATGGTGAATATGCACCGGAATTGATATCTCATGCAGGAGACACCTTCCCGGAGTTATGTACCAGTATTTTCTACAAGAGTGATGGGGTGTTTGGCATTATGGCTAATGTGCTTGCCACCTACATTCTCCTGTTTGTGATTTTCGGCGCCTTTTTGGAAAAGAGTGGCGCCCAGCGTTTTTTTATCGACTTTCCACTCGCTGCAGTGGGCCACAAGATCGGCGGACCTGGTAAGGTCTCGGTTATTGCAAGTGGTCTGTTTGGCTCGATCTCCGGCAGCGCAATCGCCAATACCGTCTCAACAGGGGCATTTACTATTCCCATGATGAAGAAGGCGGGCTTCAAACCTCATGTGGCGGGCGGCATTGAACCTGCGGCTTCAATTGGCGGTATGTTCATGCCTCCCATCATGGGGGCTGGTGGATTCATTATGGCTGAACTCACCGGAGTCCCCTACTCTCAAATCATGCTCGTGGCCCTGTTTCCTGCATTAATGTACTTTTTTAGTGTTTATGTAATGGTTCACTACGAGGCAAAAAAGCACAATATTGTTGGGGAGAGGTCGGCTGTAAGCGCCATGGAAATTCTCAAGAAAGAGTGGTTTTATGTTCTGCCCCTGGTCGTCATATCCATTCTCATGCTGATGGGGTATTCACCTGGCTATTCAGCCATCCTGGGGATCGTTGCCTGCATCGTGGTCAGTTGGTTTAGAAAGGACACCCGCATCGGAGTTAAAGAATTTATTGAGGCATCCCGCGCTGGTGCTGAGAGCAGCCTAAAGATTGGCGCTACGGTGGGTGTCATCGGCATCATTATTGGCGTGCTGACCTACAGTGGACTGGTGCTGACTTTTGCGGATATCGTCATCGAACTGGCGGATGGACGGCTGTTTCTCACCATTCTGCTGATTGCGCTGGCTTCTCTGGTGTTGGGCATGGGTGTGCCGGTCACTGCCGCCTATCTCATTACGGCTGTTGTTGCCGTACCGGCGCTCACACATCTAGGCGTTAATGAAATTGCAGCACATATGATCGTGTACTGGCTCTCTCAGGACTCGAATATCACTCCGCCAGTCTGTATCGCGGCATTTGCCGGAGCGACCATCGCCAAGGCAAATATGTGGAAAACAGCATTCACATCTTTCAAATTCGCCAAATTTCTCTATCTTGGCCCTTTCCTTTTCGGCTATGTCCCCGCATTTTCACTCAATGGTAGCGCATCAGATATTATTGTTGTTTTCATACTCATCATATTCGGTACCTGGGCCTACTCTTGGCTATTGAGTGGCATCTGGCTAAAAAAGAAAAATAACACCTGAATACAGTGTGTTATATATGATAGTTAAGTAACCATATCATATTATAATTGGCTGAAATCCCACTTTACTTTTTTGTCCTGCACCAGTTTTACGAGTTTCAGTTCGGTGAGAACCATCTCATTGTCTCTCTCCTGGTGAATTTCAGTAATGGATTCAATGTTTGAATGAGGCAGATCAATATAAGTCATTCACGGAGACGTTAACTTATTGTCTGCGCTATTGATTTACAACTTAAGCATGAATAATTACAGACCAAACCTACATTTCCTGCTTCGCCGTCTGCATTCATTGTTTGGTTTGATACCTATCGGTAGTTTCCTGATCTTCCATCTTTGGGAAAACTCCCAATCCCGTTTCGGCTTGGAGCACTACAACGAAAACGTGGTAGCGGCACTCCAGAAGATGAATTATCTCGTGTTTCTGGAGATCTTTGTAATCGCGATTCCAATCCTGTTTCATACCGGCTATGGCCTGGTTATTCTGCGTACAGGATCAGTAGAACCGAAACGTTTTCCATGGCTGCATCACCATTTTTATTTGCTGCAGAGGGCTTCCGGCATCGGCATTCTGCTGTTTCTTTTGGTGCATGTGGGAATGACACGAATATGGGGCTATTGGGAGCCAACTGTACAAGCAGATTTATTCACCCATATGCAGCATTTACTGAATAATCCGGTATTTTTTCTCATCTATCTCTTGGGTTTGCTGATGTCGGTTTTTCATTTGTGCAATGGCCTCTGGACGATGGGCATCACCTGGGGCGTTACGGTATCAGCAAGTGCCCAGCGACTCAGCTTCATATCCTGTATGATTTTTTGCCTGTTGTTGTCGGCAATGGGATTTCAAGGTCTCTGGGGGTTTGTGTCTTGAAAAAGATGCCTCGTGTTATTGTCATCGGTGGTGGTCTGGCCGGGCTCTGGACAACTATGCGAATAGTCGAGGCCGGCTATACAGTAGAGCTGTTTTCCCTATTTGAGGTGAAGCGTTCCCACTCAGTCTGTGCTCAGGGCGGTATAAATGCCGTACTTGATACAAAAGGCCAGCGTGATTCAATCAGGCAGCATATTATCGATACGGTTAAAGGTGGTTCCTATCTTGCGAATCAACCTCCAGTTCAGTCAATGTGTGAAGATGCCCCGGGTTTGATCCGTACATTTGAGCGCATGGGGGTGACTTTCTCCCGCACCAACGAAGGGCTCATGGAAATGCGCTTGTTTGGTGGAGTGAAAAACAAACGCGCCTGTTTTGCCGGAGCAAGTACCGGCCAGCAATTGATGTATGGGGTGGATGAACAAGTCCGCCGATATGAGTCACTTGGTAAAGTCATCAAACATGAATGGTGGGAATTCCTTTCTCTCGTATTCGATGAGGACAGAAGATGCAGAGGGATAACGGCATTCGATCTGCGTAGCCTCGAAGTGAACGGCTTCCGTGCAGATGCGGTGGTCATCGCCACCGGGGGAATGGGGCAGGTTTATGGACACCGGACAACAAACTCAACCAGTTCCACCGGCGCTGCTGCGTTGCGTTGTTATCTGCAGGGGGCAAAGTTCGCAAACACTGAATTCTTTCAGTTCCATCCAACCGCCATGCTGGGCGATGACAAGACCCGCCTCATGAGTGAGGCAGCCAGAGGAGAAGGTGGACGTATCTGGGTTCCAATAGCGCCTGGCGACACCCGGAATCCGCTTACAATTCCTGAAAACGAGCGCTTCTATTTTCTTGAGGAGTGGTATCCAAGCTATGGCAATACCGTGCCTCGAGATGTGGCTTCTCGTGCTATCTGGAAAGTAGTGCGGGAGTTAGGACAGGGTGTGGGCGGGAAAGACAAAGTCTATCTCGATCTGACCCAGTTGGATAAAAAATTTGTGGCTACTCGCTTGGGAGCGATCCTCGATATCTACCGAAAATTTCACGGGGCTGATCCACTGGTGCATCCGATGGAGATTTTTCCATCCGCCCACTATGCGATGGGTGGTTTATGGATAGATTACGAGAAAGATCCGCAGACCGGTGGCCTCAAGTACGGCAGTCCAAGGAACCATGCCACTAATATTCAAGGACTGTATGCCTGTGGTGAATGCGACTATGGTTATCATGGCGCCAATCGACTCGGCGCCAACTCATTGCTTTCAGCCTCTTTCAGTGGCAGGGTTGCAGGTGAATCTGTAGTCGCTTACCTGCAAGGACTCGGGTCGTGCTGCGAGGAGATTTCACCTGAGCTGTATGAAAAAGAGGCAGCCCTTGAGCGAGAAAAAAACCGCAGGTTTCTGAAGATGTCTGGTAATGAGAATCCCTATCGCCTGCATGAGGAACTGGGGGAACTCATGACTACTAAAGTGGGTGTGGTGCGGGATAACGCCTCTCTGGACAATGCCTATCAGCAACTACAGGAGTTAGGGGAGCGTTGCGGCCGAATCGGGCTTGGAGACAGCAGCAACTGGAGCAATCAGGCGCTTGCCTATACGCGCCAAGTGCAGGAGATGATCCGTCTGGGCGCCGTAATCACACGGAGCGCACGCGCCAGAGATGAGTGCCGGGGGGCGCATTATAAGCCCGATTATGATCTGTCCATTCCCGAAGGAAAGTTTTCGGGGGATCCGGAATTCGAGGATTATCTAAAAAAATGGAAGGCAAATAATAAGCAATGGTTGAAAACCACCATCGCTGAATATAGTGCACAGGGACCTGTAATCTCCCACCAACCTGTCGACACCTCAATCGTGCCGCCAGAGCAGCCGAGAGACTATCGCTGATGACTGAATCGATCCATTTTCGCATTCTTCGGCAGAACCACCCTGACGCCCTGCCCTATTGGCAGGAATTCCGCATCCTCCATAAACCTGGTTATAACGTGGTTTCTGCTTTGATGGTCATTCGTAATGATCCGGTCACCATCAGGGGGGAAAGAGTCGATCCGATAGTCTGGGAGTACAACTGCATGGAAGAGGTCTGCGGCGCATGCTCGATGATCATCAACGGGCGTCCCCGCCAGGCGTGTTCCACTTTGATAGAGGGTCTGGAGCAACCGATCGTACTGGAGCCACTCAGTAAATTTCCGGTAATCAGGGATCTGCTGATTGACCGCTCTAAATTATTTGACGGACTGAAGCGCACCAAGGCCTGGATTGAGATCGATGGCGCCTGGGATGTGCATGAGCGCGCACCCCGCATATCACCGCAGGAGTGGAGTAATAACTATCTCTTCAGCCGTTGTATGAGTTGTGGCTGTTGTATGGAGGCTTGCCCTCAGTATGGGCCGGAAGTGGATTTTCTTGGGCCGGCAATATTCGGTCAGGTTCGGCTCATGAATGACCACCCAACCGGACGTTACAGCCGGGAGGAGAGATTACATGCCATTATGGGCGCTGGTGGTTTGAGCGACTGTGGGAATGCTCAGAACTGTGTGCGGGTCTGCCCCAAGGAGATTCCACTCACCACAGCGATAGGAGAATTAGGCCGGCAAGTAAGCAGGCAGCTTTTAAAAGATATATTGGGATAATCGCCGTCGTTGACCATCAGGTAAAGGACTTTATATAATCTCATTTAAGATGCCGCCACATGTCCGGCGGGCCTGAATAATAATAATGGGGACTTGATAGCTGTCTCCGCGGACCTTAGCAATATAGGGAATTTACTTCGGCATGTCTATTGTACAGTGCATTACAAGGTTAGGGCATAGATGTCCGGCAATCTACCTCTTTCTACTCGCAAGCGGCCTGACTCTCATACAAGGTTGCGCCACCACGACAACAAGCAGCAGTCCAGAAAATAAATCGGTCGTTATCTGCAATGATGATGGCTGTTCCGAGCGTAGCGCTGATTATGCTGCCCCGGAAAAACCAAAAACACTGGAAGAGATAGAAGCGGAAAAACGCCTGGCAGCGCTTGAGGTAAAAGCCAAAACAGACCCGCGTGCCGCCTATGATCTGGGCCTTCGGTATTTTCGAGGTGACGGCGTGCGCCAGAACAGCTACAAGGCTTTGCAATGGATGCGGGATGCTGGGGAGCGCGGTGATCTGGAAGCGCAAAAGGCACTGGGGCGATTCTACCTTACCGGCCTGGAAGAAATGGGTGCCGACCCGCAGGAGGCCGAAAAATGGCTGATGATCGCCGCAGGCCGTGGGGACAAGGAGTCGGAAAAGCTTCTGAAAGAAGCCTCAGCAGCCAAACAGTCAAGACAAGCCTGGTCTCATTGGCGTAGTCACTGGCGGCCGATTTTCTATCGCTACTGGCATCACGACTATCCCTATCGTTATTACTGGCGCCGCGGCTATTGGGTGTATTAATGAGTCGGATTTGCCAGTTACAGAGTTTTAGACAACAGCATTTCAAAGCTTCAGGGAGTACTTAAATAATGAAAATATCTGTCACGAAAATTGCGCTTGGTTTTTCGGTGTGCGTCATGGCACTGCTTACAGGTTGCATGGGCGGTAATGTCAAGAGCGGAGAACCCGGGACTGCGCTTTCCGGTTCCGCAGCGGGTGGCACGAGTGTGGATGCCGACTCAAACCTTCAGCGCTGCGACAAAACACTGGGCACGCTGGCGGTGGATGATGGCCGCGGTAAAGACTGGTACTACAGATTTAATAGAGCCACCAAGATCACTACCATTGAGCCTCTGCTGCGTCTTGCGGTGCAGCAGTCCAACTGTTTCGTGATCACCTCTATCGGCAACTCCCGCACAGACAGCCGGCTGTCCAGAATCACCGAAATTCAACGTAATTCAGGGGAATACCGCGCCGGTTCCAAGCAACAAAAGGGTCAGCGGGTTGCGGCAGACTATTTTCTGGAACCCAGCATCATCATTGATGATTCCTCAATGGGTAAGGTAGGCGGCGCCATTGGTGGCCTGTTCGGCCGTACAATAGGCGGGCTCGCGGGAAGTTTGGAAACCAAATCTTCTGTTGTGACACTGAGCTTGATGGATATCCGCTCTGGAATACAGCTTGCAGCCGCCCAGGGCAGTTCCACTGCGACCAACTACGGCGCCGCTCTTGGCGCATTTGGCGGAGGAACAGCCGGCGTCTTGGGTGGTTACTCAAACACGCCAGAAGGAAAAGCGACGGTCGCCGCGTTTGTCGACGCCTACAACAATATGGTGATAGCTGTGAGAAACTATAAGGCACAGGAAGTGGAAGGCGGATTGGGAACAGGCGGAGCCTTGGAAGTGAATTAAAGTAAGTTGTGTCCTCCCGCACATTGCTGCGGGAGAGTGCTGACTAAAAATGGGCCAAATCTGAAAAGTGACAGTATCTGAAACCATTCAATATTCTAGAATCTTCCGCTGACCACCATCGAGAGTGGGGTTATTCAATGTATGTTTTGTCAACTTTATCTTTTTACTCAGGCTCAAAAAATTGAGGTCCCTGATTTAATATTTCATGTTGCGAATTGCGGCGAGGTGAGTCGCTCTATGTGTCATATCTACCCCTGAGAATGGAAAGCAAAGCCCGCAGAGAGTAGATACGGAGCACATAGAGGAGTTAAGGATTACTTACAACGCAGCCAGAGCTGCTTCATAATCAGGCTCTTGGGCAATTTCAGGCACCAACTGGGTATAGATGACCTGGTTGTTTTCATCCAACACAACCACGGCACGACCACAGATGCCCGCCAGTGGGCCATCAGTAATCAACATGCCATAGTCTTTCGCAAAGTTACGATTTCTCATCATAGACAGAGACACCACGTTCTTCAGGCCCTCGGTACTGCAGAAACGGCCCTGGGCAAAGGGTAAATCCGCCGAGATCACAAGGGCTACGGCGTTAGCCTTGGATTCGATAGCCTGGTTGAATTTTGTGGTTGAGGTTGCACATATCCCTGTATCAAGGCTGGGGACAATGTTCAGCAGTTTTTTCTTACCGGAATAATTCTCCAGCGTGACGTCTGAAAGGTCAGCAGCAACCAGATTAAAATCAGGCGCCTTCGAACCTACGGCGGGCAGGTCGCCATTGGTATGGATTGGATTCCCCTCAAGAGTGATTTCAGCCATTTAAAGATGCTCCTTGTTTACGATGTAATTGGGCCGAATTGGCGATGAAGTATGATTTTATCGTGAAAGCAAGATCATACGAACCAGCTATTTAATGGTGTATTTACAAACCATGAATCAACTTTTCGGATAAGTCCTTAGATTGGACATCTCCGACTAATGAAGTAGGTTAATGACTATTAGCCAGAAATACCAGACTTCTCTTAATAACCTGTAAACGAGGTCCCTTTCGATGGCGCGTGGCGCTTCAGCCCAGTATATCCTTCAACAACTGCCTACTCATTTGACTGAAGCTTCCAACACAGAATACAGCAGTTTCTAACTAAAATAGGTGACTGAGCAAATAGAGTTCAGAGTTAGCGTTCCTGTCTTATATGCTGTTCGAAACTACCTTGCCTGACTTTTTCCATGAGGAGCGTCTTAAAAGCCAAGGAAAATTGTCAGCTCCTCAAGACCAGAAACCATTTAGCAATGTTGGTGGAAAAGCGACAGATCGAAATTGCAGCAGTCGTGCGGAATTGCGATTTTTGTAGCTGAGAAATGGCATGATTCCTCTCTTTAAAATAGCCTCGCCAGCCATCTCAGTCAGGTAGGTTTCTGCACAGGCCAGCAATTGCTGCTCTTGGTCGACTTTAAACGTAAATGCAGGAAGCCCCTCCAGATCAAGCATATCCCCCGGCTGCATTGCGTCTCCGTTTTTCGTGAAAGCCATGGCAAGTAACATGGCGCAGGCATAAGCGGGACTGCCCCAGAGATAATCTCCATGATCCGCCGGTGATACTGTCAGTTCCTCGAACTCGAAGCTGTCTATTTCATCCGTGTTCGAACCATAGGGTAAGCGCAGCAGAATACGCGGCAAAACCAGTCCGATCCAGGAGGCATATGGGGTCATTCTGAAGTCCTGCCAACGCTTCTCCATCTCCGCGTTGAGTGGCAGCCACGCATCCTGCCTGGGTGTTTCAGATATGGATGAACATCCGAGTATTGCGCTTGATGCAGACGCCAGAAAGGGGCCTCCCGCACTGGCTGCGATAAACCCGAGTGTAGCCAAGGCCCTGAGGTCTTCCACCTTCAAGCCAAATTTATAATCGCCGACAATGGCTGACCAAGGTTCCCCTCCTGGGGTGTCTATTCCCTGAGCCACCAACATCTGATAGAGCGCTGAATTCTGTGGAGAATTCTTGGATTTTGTGACATCCGCAAGCAGTTCCGGGAAGCTAAGATCCAGCATATGAAGCTCCAATTCATTTCCCGTATCAAGCCCGGTAATCATTTGATGGAGCGAACGCCAGAGCGATTCGAGGGTCTGAAATTCCGGATTGTGTAATATATGGCGCATCTGCGTACTGATTGCATCATCAATTCCATCCAGATAGGTCTGTTGCTGGGGATCCGATGCAGAGACAATATGCGGACTTACGATCGCCTGGATGAATTGATCTGTTCCATTCTTACAGGCGACTCCCTGTGTGTCAGGGTAATCCTTTTGCTTACCCAACAACTGTTCAAATAAACCCTCTTCTGCTTCGTTAGCATGCGCAGACGCTGTAGGAATCTCTGGAGATGACGCAGTCTGCTTAAATTCTTTTTCTGCTTGAATATAAGTTATTTTATTCAAAAGCTTACTGCGTATTTCCCGAAGAGACTGAAAGAGTTTTAGGTGCTTAAAAAGAGCGTCAGGATGAAAATCGTCAAGCACTTTGAATTCAAGTTCAATCTGTGACTCCGCCTGATCACCCAACATGATTGAGAGATGTGGGGATAATTTCGACATCAACTCATCGAAATTATCCACATCGACCGGATAGATTTTCCGGGACGCCAGGGTCGAGTGGCTTCCAGCGAAATCCTGCTCTTTATGCCCACTGAAATTCCCCAGCAGCAAGATGCGCATGGGCCCTCCTCGGCTTTTTACTGCATGTGCCCTGTCTCCACTGAAGCTTGTATCGAACACAATCCTGCCGGGCATTCAACTCTCCTGTGATTTTGATCCACTTAGCAAGTGTAGTCTTATCACTCGATCTCTACCGGCAGTTTTGTTGCCAGGCAGTTTCAGTTAACACCAGACTAAAAATGCGTGTATAGCTGTTGGAATATCTACTACCTTCATTGCATGGGGAGTACATTGCTAGAGCACCAAGAGTGTGCTACATAAGTACTGTATTCTATAAAAAAACCTAAACCAAAAAAATTGACCGGCCAGGGATAGTCTACAGGGAAACCAAAGATGGGCCGACAGGACACCTATAATGAGTACACTTGATGAAGAAGCATTGCTGCAGGCTGTATCTGCTGATAGCCCTTGCGGTGAGGACCTAGAATATGATCCCGTCTTTGGAGAATTAGAGCGCTCAGCACAAGGTAAGGCGGAACAACAGATTGGCGAGACAATCGTAGAAGCCGAAGAACCTGACTGGCGAGAAGTAGGAAAGCTTGCTACAAAACTTTTTTCCCGTACCAAGGATACACGCGTAGGGATCTATCTCTTGCGGGCCAGTCTGCATACACAGGGTTTTTTGGGATTGCGCGCTGGACTTTCGCTGCTAAAAGGCATGCTCGAGCAATACTGGGAATGTCTGTATCCGGAACTGGACGCTGAGGACAACGATGATCCGACAATGCGCATCAACGCATTGGTTTCTCTTTGTGATGATCAGATGATGCTGAATCCGGTGCGCAAAACTCCGCTTGTGAGTTCGCGAATGATGGGTGAATTCAGTCTGCGTGATATAGCGATCGCAACAGGAGAATTGCAGCCGTCTGGATCCGCTCAAAAAATCGAAATGGCAACCATTGAGGCGGCATTTCTGGATTCGGACCTGGAGGATTTACAGGCAACCACAGATGCCCTCACAGCATCAATAGATTATTTGATAACCATAGAACGCTATGTAACCGAACAGGTGGGAGTTGCCAATGCAGCGAGTTTTGCTGAACTGGGCCAGTTACTGAAAGATGCTTTGCACGTACTTCAGGATCAACTCTCCCGGCGTGGCGTCACTGAGAATACGAGTGGTGATGAGGAGGGAAAAAATGGCAACGGGAGCGGTGTGTCAGCTACTAAACCTGCCGCATCGCTCAGTGGTGATATCAACAGCCGTGAAGATGTTATTCGCGCTTTGGATAAAATTCAGAATTACTACACGCGTCATGAACCCACGAGCCCTGTACCGTTACTGATGAAACGAGCAAAGCAACTGGTCTCCATGGACTTTATGCAAATCATAAAAAATATTGCGCCGGATGGTGTATCTCAGGTTGAGGCCATACGGGGTCCCGAACACAGTCAAGAAGATGACTAATAAGATCATTAATTTTTTATAAACTCAGGAGGTGGCCAGTGGCCCAGAGCAGTCAAAAATTTATCGCCAGAAACAGAGCCCCGCGCGTTCAGATTGAATACGATGTAGAGGTTTACGGTGCGGAAAAAAAGGTTCAACTCCCTTTCGTCATGGGCGTTATGGCGGATCTCTCAGGAAAGCCTCAGGATGCCCTCCCTCCGGTCTCTGAGCGTAAAATGCTCGAAATCGATGTGGATAACTTCGATGATCGTCTGAAGTCAATGAAACCAAGGGCGGCGTTTCAGGTTCCCAATACCCTCACTGGAGAAGGTAATCTAAGTGTGGACCTGACTTTTGAAAGTCTCGACGATTTTTCACCTGCGGCGGTAGCGAGGAAAGTGGGCGCTCTGAATCAACTGCTCCAGGCGCGCACCCAACTCTCCAACCTGATGACCTATATGGACGGCAAAGCTGGTGCGGAGGATCTGATTGCGAAGGCATTGAATGACCCTGCCCTGCTGCAATCATTGGCCTCTGCGCCAAAGCCGGAAGAATCCGATGATTCCAGCTCCAAGGAGGGTTAAATAATGGCTGAAATGGATACTGAAGCACAAGCGCAAGAAGCTGGTGAAACATTGGAGGTCGGTGATTTTGCCTCACTGCTCAACAAAGAGATACGTCCAAAATCGGCACAGGCCAAGGAAGAAGTGGAGCAGGCTGTGCAAACCCTGGCGGAACAGGCGTTAGCTTCTTCGATTACGGTCTCTGCGGATGTCACCGTTACCATCCGCGAGATGATTGCAGAGATTGACAAGCGTCTTACGGAACAGATCAATCAGATCCTTCATCATGAAGATTTTCAGGCCCTGGAAGGCGCTTGGCGAGGTCTGCATCACCTGATCAACAACACTGAAACAGATGAGATGCTCAAGATCAGGGTCATGAATATCTCCAAGAAGGATCTGCACAAGACCTTGAAGAAATACAAGGGTACGGCCTGGGACCAAAGTCCCATCTTTAAAAAGCTCTACGAAGAGGAATACGGTCAGTTTGGCGGCGAACCTTATGGATGCCTGGTAGGCGACTATCAATTCGATCAAAGTGCACCGGATGTGGAACTGCTCGGTGAGATGGCGAAGGTATCAGCTGCGATTCATGCCCCGTTCATTGCTGCAGCCAGCCCGAATGTTTTGCAGATGGACTCCTGGCAGGAACTGAGTAATCCGCGTGATCTGACAAAAATCTTTCAGACCCCGGAATACGCAGCATGGAATTCATTGCGTGAATCGGATGATGCCCGCTATCTCGGTCTGACAGCGCCTCGTTTCCTTTCACGGCTTCCCTATGGAGCAAAAACTGATCCGGTGGATGAATTCGACTTCGAGGAAGATACCGGCAATGCCGATCACAATAAGTACACATGGGCCAATTCAGCCTATGCGATGGCGGTCAATATCAACCGTTCCTTCAAGATGTACGGCTGGTGTTCACGCATCCGCGGGATAGAATCTGGCGGCTCTGTAGAGGGCCTTCCGGCGCACTCGTTCCCAACCGATGATGGCGGGGTGGATATGAAATGCCCTACTGAGATCGCCATCAGTGACCGCCGTGAAGCAGAGCTTGCAAAGAATGGTTTTATGCCACTGATACATAAGAAGAATACCGACTTTGCCGCATTCATAGGCGCACAATCCCTGCAGAAACCTGCCGAGTACGACGACCCTGACGCGACTGCAAACGCCAACCTTGCTGCCCGTCTCCCCTACCTATTTGCCACTTGCCGTTTTGCACACTATTTAAAATGTATCGTGCGGGACAAGGTTGGTTCATTCAAGGAACGGGAGGACATGCAACGTTGGCTGCAAGACTGGATTCTGCAATATGTGGATGGCGATCCGGAGCACTCCTCCGAAACCACCAAAGCAGAACACCCATTGGCGGCTGCGGAAGTCATTGTGGAGGAAGTGGAAGGTAATCCGGGATACTACACTTCAAAATTCTTCCTGCGTCCACACTATCAACTGGAGGGTCTTACAGTTTCTCTGCGGCTTGTATCCAAACTGCCGTCGGCTAAGGCCGGATAATTTAAACGTAATAATAAAGCGAAAATGTGTGTTAACCCAGCCAGATAGTATTTTAACTGCTGAGTTTGGCTGAAGTGAAAACCAACCATCTACTACTGAATAGGAGATAAGTCATGGCTGTTGATATGTTTATCAAAATAGATGACGTTAAGGGCGAGTCCCAGGATAAGACCCATAAGGATGAGATCGATGTTCTGGCATGGAGTTGGGGTATGTCACAGTCCGGCACCATGCACATGGGTGGTGGTGGTGGTGGCGGCAAGGTCTCCGTCCAGGATCTGTCCTTCACCAAATACATCGACAAATCCAGCTCCGTACTCATGGAATACTGCAGCAGCGGCAAACAGTACAAAGAAGCCAAACTGACCGTGCGTAAAGCAGGCGGCACGCCGTTGGAATATTTGATTATCACTATGACTGACGTTATCGTCACCTCTATCTCAACCGGCGGCAGCGGTGGAGAAGATCGGCTGACGGAAAATGTTACGCTTAATTTCGGCGCAGTTAAAACTGAGTATCAACCCCAGAAACCGGATGGTTCGAAAGATGGCGGTGCGGTCAAATATGGCTGGGACATTGCGGCCAACGCCAAACTCTGATCTGTTCTCACTATTACTGGTCCCTCCTGTATGAGGGACCAAGTAGCTTTTTTGGTGCTGAGGAACCAGCTCAGCACCTTCGGCAATTTGGAATAAAATAATATGCTCGCCGATGAGATCCTGCGGGAAGGCAATCCTAAGGAGGCCCTGCTCAAGCTACAGGAGCAGGTAAGGAAAAACCCCTCGAATCCAGAATACCGTACCTTTTTGTTTCAGCTGCTCTCTGTTTTAGGTGAATGGGACAGAGCCATGAACCAGCTGAATGTGGTTGCCGAGCTTGATGACGGCACTCTGGCCATGGTTCAGACCTATCGCGAAGCCCTGCGCTGTGAAGCCCTTAGAACAGAGATCTTTAACGGCACCAGGACACCCCTGCTCTTCGGCCAGCCGCAAGAATGGGTGGCATTGATGGCAGAAGCCCTGCGCCTTACTGCAGAAGGTAAGATTGCTGAATCCCAGGAGATCCGGAATAAAGCATTCGACGCAGCCCCGGCGACCAGTGGAACCATCGATGGTGCGCCATTTTCCTGGATAGCGGATGCTGACGGACGACTGGGCCCGATCCTGGAAGCTGTGATCAACGGCCACTACTACTGGGTGCCGCTGCATCAGATTCGAACCATAAACATTGAAGAACCGGCTGACTTGCGTGATATTGTCTGGATGCCCGCCTACTTCACCTGGAGCAATGGAGGTGAAACAGTCGGACTCATCCCCACCCGTTATCCGGAAACCCAGGCCAGCGAAGACCATTCTTTGTTGATGAGCCGTAGAACTGAATGGGTCGACAAAGGGGCTGATCTCTATCTCGGGCTGGGACAGCGCATGCTGACTACCGATAGCGCCGATTATCCGCTGATGGATATCCGAGAGATCAAGCTTGATGTCATAGAAGATATGGGTGAAGCCGTTACTGAACAAATCGGAACTGAGGAATAGCAGCAGTTGGTCGGCCTCACTCAAAAAGAACGGCTGCAGCCGTCACTGCTTGACCGGTTGACCGATGAACATCCGGAGCGCAAACAGGAGTCCCGCGATCAACGGGTGCTCTCGATAAAAAAACTGAGAGAATGCGTACTCCGGGATCTGAGTTGGCTGTTTAATACAGTTAATCTCAGTGCCATTCAGGATTTATCACAATATCCCGAACTCGAAAATTCAGTCATCAATTACGGAATGCCGGACCTCGCTGGTCATACCGCCTCAAGTGTTGAGATACACTCCCTGGAACGTCTGCTGAAACAGGCCATTCTCGATTACGAGCCACGCCTGATTCGAAAAACTGTACGGGTCAGGTTGAAATTGGCCGAAAGCCGCATGAACCACAATGCCATGACCTTTGATATAGAGGCTGACCTTTGGGCCGATCCTGTCCCCTTGCACATGTATATGAAAACCGAGATTGATCTCGAGATAGGTGACGTCAATGTTACTGAATATTCAGGACGGAGCAGCCGCTGATGGATCCCCGGCTGCTCAAATATTACAACAGAGAACTCCAATACATCCGGGAGATGGGCGGCGAGTTTGCAAAGGAATACCCCAAAATCGCCGGTCGTCTCGGTCTGGAGGGATTTGAATGCGCTGATCCTTATGTTGAGAGGCTCTTGGAAGGATTTGCATTTCTGGCGGGACGCATTCAGCTTAAACTGGATGCGGAATTCCCGCGCTTCACTCAGCATCTGCTTGAAGCCGTTTATCCACACTATCTTTCACCAACGCCCTCCATGGCAGTGGTTAAACTGCAACCCGACCTGACCGAGGGCGGATTGGCTGATGGTTTCATAATTCCGCGAAATACTGCAATACGCAGTCTGCTGGGCAAAGGCGAGCAAACCTCATGCGAATATAGAACTGCTCACGATACCACCTTATGGCCACTGGAACTCGATAAGGCGGAATACCTGACCACATTTGCCGGCGCAGACCTTCCGGATATTCCGGGAGCCAAGGCAGCAATCCGCTTACAACTGCGCTGCACAGCAGGATTGAAGTTCAACAAATTGGCCCTTGATAAGTTACCGATCTACCTGCAGGGTGTGGATGAACTGCCCATGCATCTCTATGAACAGTTATTGGGAAATATTCTGGGTGTCGTGGTAAGACCCACGAGCAGCCCGGCTCCCTGGCAGGAAATGCTGGATAAATCATCTGTTACGCCACTTGGCTTTGAAGACGATCAGGCATTGTTACCCGTTGGCCCGCGCTCGTTTCAGGGCTACCGCCTGATTCACGAATATTTCGCATTTCCATACCGTTTCATGTTTGTGCAACTGAACGGACTTCGCAAGGCAGTTAAGCGATGTTCATATGATGAACTGGAGGTGATCATCCTTCTCAACCGGAGTCATCCAGCTCTGGAAAAGGTGGTTAACGCAGCAAATTTTTCCCTGTTTTCGGTGCCTGTGGCCAATCTGTTTCCCAAGCAGTGTGACCGTATCCATCTGACGCATAAACAGAGCGAATATCATGTGGTCCCTGACAGGACTCGTCCAATGGATTACGAAGTCTATTCAATTGCCGGCATAAATGGTTACGGAACCGGTATGGAGCGCGAGCAGCGTTTTATGCCATTCTATGCATCCAGCAGCCTGGCTGCCCAACAACCTGAAAAGGCCTTTTACACTTCACGCAGAGAACCGCGTGTTCTGTCATCACATCAACGCCGCAGCGGACCCCGGTCCAGTTATATCGGCAGCGAAGTGTTTATCACACTGGTTGATGCAAATGAGGCGCCCTTCCGCTCTGATCTGCGACAACTGAGCGTCAATACACTCTGCACCAATCGCGATTTGCCATTGCAGATGCCAATCGGCAAAGGGAAGACTGATTTTACACTGGAATCGGGGGCCCCCGTAGACAGTGTGCGCTGTATAGCCGGCCCAAGCCGTCCCAATCCTTCCTGGGCAGAGGGTGATGTGACTTGGCGACTGGTAAGCCATCTGTCTCTCAACTATCTGTCCCTGATCGACAGTAATGAAGAACAGGGAGCCTCCGCATTGCGCGAAATGCTGACGCTTTACGGTGATATTGGCGAAGCGCCTATTCGCAATCAAATCGATGGAGTGAGAAATATTTCTTCGGAATCGGTGGTGCGGCGCCTGCCTGTCACCGGCCCTCTGGCGCTTGGACGTGGACTTGAGATCAGTCTGACACTTGAAGAAAGCGCCTTTCAGGGTACCGGAGTCTTTCTATTAGGCGCAGTATTGGAGCGATTCTTCGCTAAATATGTCACGATGAATTCCTTTACCCAGACCGTGCTAAAAACCGTGGAACGGGGTGAGATTATGCGATGGCCATTACGTACCGGACAGCAACACGTGCTCTAGAACTGCAGCGCAAACTGCATGAAGAGCCATTTAACTACGACTTTTACTGGGCGCTTCGGCTGTTGGAGTGTGTGCATCCTGACAATCCTAGAATAGGTGAATCCCTGCGCCCTGCGGATGAGCCGATCCGTTTCTCGCAACAAGCATCGTTAGCCTTTGCCCCTTCTACGCTTTCCGACTTTGAAATTGGGATCGAGGGCAAGCCATCCCGCCTGGAGGTACTGTTTTTTGGCTTGTTTGGGCCCAATGGCCCATTGCCGCTGCATCTGACAGATTATGCCCGGGATCGCTTGCGAAATTCTGATGATTCGACGTTTATAAAATTTGCCGATATTTTCCATCATCGCTTGCTCTCCCTTTTCTACAGAAGTTGGGCCAACGTCAGACCGGCAGTCAATTTTGATCGACCGGAAAGCGACCGGTTTGCGGCGTACATTGGCGCCACTTGTGGCTATGGTATGTCATCATTGCGTGAGCGCGACGGCATGCCGGATATTGCCAAATTCCACTATGCAAACTGGTTGTCCTGTCAGACAAGGAATGCTGAAGGTCTGAAATCGATATTATCAGATTTTTTCAAGCTCACTGTTTCCATCAGAGAGTTTGTCGGTCATTGGCTGACACTGCCGGATGATGCCCGCTTGAAACTGGGCGAATCACGCGACACAGGAACATTGGGCATGACTGCGATACTGGGTGAGGCGGTATGGGATTGTCAGACTAAGTTCCAGATTATACTGGGGCCTTTGGATCTGAAAGATTATAAGCGATTTTTACCGGGTGGAACTGGCCTCAAACACCTGAAAGCCATCGTCAGAAACTATATCAGTGATGAACTGAGCTGGGATTTAAATCTGATCCTCAAAAAGAGTGAAGTCCCTGAACTAAGACTGGGTACAGAATGGCAGCTTGGTTGGACCACCAAGATGGTCGACGGAGTTCCTGATGAAGATATGGATAACCTGTTGCTGAATCCATTATTCAAGCTCAAATAATTTGCTGAGATTCTATACTTATTACAAAAATACAAGTAACTGTAATCCAAACCAATTGAACGTAGTGGAAGATCTGCATTTGTTGCGCTGTCTACAAAGATAGCTGGTCTGATGCAATCTCGACTGCGTAGATAAACATAACAAAGGGGATATTGTGATGTCAGACATCAGCCGCGTTGCCCTGTTCGGGAAACTCAACAGTGTAGGATACAAAGCCATTGAGAGCGCCACAGTTTTTTGTAAGATGCGCGGAAATTCTTATGTGGAACTGGTGCACTGGATCCATCAAATACTTCAGCTGCAGGACTCAGATCTTCATCACATCATAAAACAGTTCAATGTTGAGCCCTCCCATCTGGCGCGTGATATCACTGAAACGCTGGACAGACTGCCGAGAGGCTCAACCTCCATCTCGGATCTCTCCTCTCACATTGAGGAAGCTGTAGAGAGGGGTTGGGTGTATGGAACCCTGATGTTTGGTGAATCCCAAATCCGCACCGGACATCTGATGGTCGGTATTATCAAAACCAGAAGTCTCAACCATGCATTGGTCGGGATTTCCAAGGAATTCGAAAAAATCAAACTTGACACCCTCACCGACCGCTTCGACGAAGTGGTTGCAGGCTCACCTGAGGAATCATTGCATGCAACGGATGGCTTTCAGGTGGGCGGGGGAGCCGCACCCGGTGAGGCCAGCGGCGCGATGGCGCCTGCTCAAATGGGCAAGCAGGAGGCATTGAGGCAGTTTACCGTGGATCTTACTGAAGAGGCCCGTTCAGGCAAGATGGATCCTATCGTCGGACGCGATGAAGAGATCCGCCAGATCGTAGACATCCTGATGCGACGCCGCCAGAACAATCCTATTCTGACAGGTGAGGCAGGCGTCGGTAAGACAGCTGTAGTCGAAGGTTTTGCCCAGCGTATTGCGGCCGGCGATGTCCCGCCTCCCCTGCAGGATGTCACCTTGAGATCTCTGGATGTCGGCCTGCTGCAGGCCGGCGCCAGTATGAAAGGTGAATTTGAAAACCGCCTGAAACAGGTTATTCAGGAGGTTCAGTCTTCTGAAAAGCCGATCATCATGTTCATCGATGAAGCGCATACTCTGGTGGGTGCCGGAGGCGCGGCGGGCACCGGCGATGCAGCGAACCTGTTAAAGCCTGCCCTGGCGCGCGGCACATTGCGAACAGTCGCAGCAACGACCTGGGCTGAATACAAAAAACACATTGAGAAGGATCCTGCTCTGACACGGCGTTTTCAGGTTGTTCGGATACCTGAACCCTCTGAGGAGAAGGCTATCCTGATGATGAGAGGCGTGGCTTCGACAATGGAGAAGCACCACAAGGTGCAAATACTCGACGAGGCCCTTGAGGCGTCCGTAAAACTCTCACATCGCTATATTCCAGCGCGTCAGTTGCCGGATAAGTCAGTCAGTCTGCTTGATACCTCATCTGCCCGTGTTGCTATCAGTCAATATGCTGTACCCGCTGAAGTAGATGATACCCGGAAGCGCATACAGGCGCTGGAAACTGAACTTGCAATCATCAGACGTGAAAAGGATGTGGGTGTCGACACCACTGCCCGCGAAACAGCAGCAATGGAAAAGCTTGATGCAGCACAGGAAAATCTTGGGAGCTTAGAAGAACGCTGGAACACTGAGAAAGAGCTTGTCGAGCATATTCTCGATATTCGCAGCCAACTCCGTGGACAGAGTAATAAGGTCGAAGGCACAGGCAGTGATTTGGAAAAAGCGGTAGCTGAAGAAGCTGAAGCCAATAACAGTGAACCGGAGGATACGGCAGCAGATGTTGAGGCTGCTGTTTCGTCTGAAGATCGACGCGCTGAATTACTGAAGAAGCTCCGTGACTTACAGGCAGAACTCCATCAATTGCAGGGTGAGACGCCGATGATTCTTCCATCCGTCGATGCGCAAGCCGTGGCATCCGTGGTTCAGGACTGGACAGGTATCCCTGTAGGGCGCATGGTCAAGAATGAAATTGAAACCGTTCTCAATCTTGCAGAGATCATAAAACGCCGCATTATTGGGCAGGATCACGCCCTTGAGATGATTGCAAAGCGTATTCAAACCTCGCGCGCAAGCCTGGACAATCCCAACAAACCTATCGGTGTCTTCATGCTGGCGGGAACATCCGGTGTGGGTAAAACTGAAACTGCACTTGCATTGGCCGAGGCGCTCTATGGTGGAGAGCAGAACATCATCACCATCAACATGAGCGAATATCAAGAGGCCCATACCGTTTCAACGCTGAAAGGCGCGCCTCCAGGTTACGTTGGCTATGGTGAAGGTGGTGTGCTTACCGAGGCGGTACGACGCAAGCCCTACAGTGTGGTACTGCTTGACGAGGTGGAAAAAGCACATCCTGATGTGCATGAAATCTTTTTTCAGGTCTTCGACAAAGGGTGGATGGAAGATGGAGAAGGCCGGGTAATCGATTTTAAAAATACTCTCATACTGCTGACCACCAACGCAGGCACTGATTTGATCATGAGCCTGTGTAAAGATCCTGAGTTGATGCCGGAGCCTGAGGGCATTGCAAAAGCACTGCGAGAACCGCTGCTCAAGGTGTTCCCTCCAGCCTTGCTGGGCCGATTGGTCACTATTCCCTTCTACCCGCTCACTGACGAAGTAATAGGTGTCATCGCCAAACTGCAGTTGGGTCGTGTCGGAAAGCGTATTCTAGAGAATCACAAGATCCCATTCAGCTACGATGATGAAGTGATCAAATTGATCACAGAACGGTGTACCGAGCTGGAAAGTGGAGGACGCATGATAGATGCTATTCTTACGAATACAGTATTACCCTCTATCAGCGCAGAGTTGCTCAAACGGATGATGGTGGCGAATCCTGTTGAGCGCGTGCATGTTGATGTTGAGGGGGGAGAATTTTCTTATCATTTTGATTGATAATTTCTAATTTATTACTGTGAGGGTTTAAGTTATGGCCGGTTTTGATGATGTAAAAGTTGCATCTTTTGCGCAGGTTACTGTAATGGGCCCAAGGGTGGGGAAAAACAAAGCTGCCATTGAAGGAGCTTGTCACAATTTTTCATTAGCATGGATTGCCGATATTATCCGCGATCCACAAGGCTCAGCCGGTGATCGAATGAATAGACTCGCAAAAAATGCGGGCGGTGCGAATCCAGTAATGCAGAAGATGTTTGGGGATCGCTGGAAACTTGAGGGCGCAAAAGGTGCGGATGAACTTATAACTCAAATCCATGGCTTATTAACAAAGGATGTTTTTGCATATAAGCAATACAATATAAACGAAATCCTGCCTGGATTACGTAATGGAATCGGTCAGGGTTTTTTATACTCGTTCTGGTTTAGTGGCGGAGTTGTAGGGGCATCAGGAGGAGCCCATTCCACAGCATTCTATGCGACAAAGCATGGTGGAAAACTGACAATACATTTTTTTGATCCCAATTTTGGTGAATTCCTGTTCCAGGAAGATGAATTCTTAGGTTTTTGGAATACTCTTACGGGAAAATATGGCCCTATGCAGAATCACTGGATGCGTGGCTGTACAGCAACAAAAGCCGTCACGCTTGCAGGTAGATGATTTTCAGTACAATCAACACAACAATAAAGCAAATTTTCTACAAGGATTACATAGGGGGCATAGCGCAGTTTATTTTAAAGTTCTTTGGTGAACTCGATGATCAGAGATTCGCAGTTATGCCCCCTATTGATTCAAATGTTCACTGGAAGTGAAAATCGTATTTACATGCCTACAGATAAAGAAGATGATTTTTTGGAGTATAGAGTAAAAAATTGTCAGAAAAACTTTGAAATCCTTACTGCTTCAGGAAGAACCATACTCACTTTCAGTGACTCAAACAGTGCATCTCAGTATGCAGCCCTATTGAATGAAGCCTTCAAAAAAGGATATAAATTGGGATTGCGTGCTGGGCGTAAGGCCTGACTGACTATTTCGTAATCAAATAATTCAATGATGAATCGAAAACAGCGAAGAGCGGCGGCTAAACAGAATAAACCTGTTGAAAAACGTGTGTCGATTGATGAGGCCGTTTCAATTGCTATCCGGTTACATCAGGATGGACACTTAGAAGAAGCAAATACGATATATGAAAAGGTATTGGATACCAATTCCCAACATCCGGACGCATTACATTTCCTCGGAGTACTCTCCCATCAACAAGGAAAATGTGATAAAGCCATTTATCTGATTAGACAAGCAATCTCTATCAACCCGAAGCATCCTGATTTCCATAACAATCTTGGAAATATTCTAAAAGAAACAGGCAAATCTGAAGAGGCAGCTGTAGCTTACCAGGCTTGTCTTGATATTGACCCTAACAATGCAAATGCGTTATGTAACCTCGGTGCAGTTTTAAAGGACGAAAAACGATACGAAGATGCATTAACCTCGCTGGAACGCGCCATTGAGCTCGCGCCATCACATTCTCAGGCCTACCACAACCTTGGTAACGTGTATAAAAAGCTGGACAGATATAACGAGGCAATATCTGCATATCGCGAATCAGTCAAGCTCATCGAACCAGAAGAATCCGCTGCCTATATTTCCACTGCCTACAAAAGCCTGGGTCGCATGCTCTACCGTGAACGTAGATTCGATGAAGCTGCAGCTGTCTATAGGCAATTACTCGCAATAGATCCAGATAACCCCACAGCTCAGCATTTGCTTGCGGCTTGTACGGGAGAGCAGGTGCCTGACCGTGCATCCGATGCCTTTGTATCGGAGACATTTGACATCTTTTCTGGCAGTTTTGATGAGGTTCTGAAACGCCTCGATTATCGTGCGCCTGAGCTGATCCTGGCGGCAGCTAAGACAGCGCTTGGTGTGTCGAATAATCAATTAACCATCCTCGATGCAGGATGTGGCACTGGCCTTCTGGGTATATTGATACAAGACTATGCCAAGCAATTGTTTGGTGTGGATCTATCAACAGGCATGATCGACAAGGCCAGGGTACGGGGTATTTATACTGAGCTTGAGGTTGCTGAACTCACTGAGTATATGTCTAAGAAAACAGATATGTTTGATCTGGTAGCCTCTGCAGACACGTTTTGTTACTTCGGTGATCTCTCCAATGTCTTTCATGCTGCATCTGTTGCCTTGAAAAGAAACGGGTTATTTATCTTTACATTGGAAAAAGCAATTGATGCTGCACCAGGGGAGACCTACCGTCTTAATCCACACGGGCGATACAGTCATACCCAGGAATATGTTACTGAAGTCATCCAAAACGCAAAGATGCAGATTGTGCACATCACTACCGATGCGCTTAGAAACGAGGGAAGCTCCTCGGTAGAAGGCTTTATCGTGACTGCAGTTAAAATGTAACCACAGCCTACCCTTTAACTATCACCCGTCTACCTTTATCGAAGTATCTGAATACTTGATTTGATCAGGTAACTTTAAGCCGCAGCATCTCCTCCCCATCTTCATCCGAAAGATGCACTGCACAGGCTATACAAGGATCAAAGCTATGAATCGTACGCAGAATTTCCACTGGCTGCTTGGCGTCAGCCAGTTGGTGATTGTCCTGGAGAGCAGCTTCATAGGCGCCAGGTTGCCCCTGCTTATCCCTAGGCCCGGCATTCCAGGTACTGGGAACCACCGCCTGATAGTTGGCGATCTTGCCATTCTCAATCACTATCCAGTGACCTAGCGCCCCACGGGGTGCTTCCATATAACCAACACCCTGGCACTGTTTTGGCCAACTTGAAGGCTCCCACATGACTTCATTAAAGGTCCTGGTGTCCCCTGCTTTGATATTGGCAATCAATTGATCATACCAACCTTGCATCGCATCAGCGATAATTTTGGTTTCAAGGGTGCGTGCAGCTGTGCGTCCCAAGGTAGAGAAAAGCGCTCTGGTGGGAAGTTCCAGTTTAGATAAGGTCATATTGACCAGCTCTTTGGTCTGTTCGTGGCCATTTGCATACAATAGTAAAACGCGTGCAAGGGGACCAACCTCCATCGACTTGCCCTTCCATCTTGGTGATTTGAGCCAGGAATAGGACTCTTCGACATTAAGATGTTTATAGGGTGGTTTAGGACCGGTGTAATTGAGGTTTGTCTCACCATCATAGGGATGCAATGGAACATCCTTGCCTTCGCTGTAGTCATACCAGGAGTGTGATACTGATTCCTGTATCTCATCCGGGTTGTGTAAGTCTAGCGGGTGTACAGTGCTGAGATCACGATCCAGGATAACCCCTGCTGGAAGAAAAAAACTATCGGGATCATTCATGCTGGTGCCGGGCAGATCCCCATAACACATGAAATTTCCCAGACCCTCTCCCCGTTCTCCCCAATCCTTGTAAAAACTGGCAATCGCCAGAGTGTCAGGTACATACACCTGATCGGTAAATTCTCTCATCTTGTTGATGACGTTCTGTACCTGAGATAACTTTTTAGTATTGATCGCAGAATCGGAATTCAGATCGATGGGTGATGCAACCCCGCCCACCAGGAAATTGGGATGAGGGTTCTTACCACCGAAAATGGTATGTAGTTGAACAACATCCCTTTGCCACGAAAGCGCCTCCAGATAGTGTGCAACCGCCATCAGATTGGCTTCTGATGGTAGTTTATAAACCGAATGGCCCCAGTATGCCTTGGCAAAAATACCGAGCTGCCCTGCTTCAACGAAGCCTTTCAGCTTTTTCTTCATGTCTGAGAAATAGCCGGGTGATGCTTTTGGCCAATTGCTGATGGACTGCGCAAGTTCGGATGTTTTTGCAGGATCCGCTGAAAGCGCTGATACGACGTCCACCCAATCCAAAGCATGGAGATGGTAAAAATGCATCACATGATCGTGTATGTACTGCGCGCCAATCATCAGGTTACGGATGAGTTCTGCATTTTGAGGTATCTGATAGTTGAGGGCATTTTCGACGGATCGAACAGAGGCAATACCATGCACCAGCGTACACACACCACATATGCGTTGCGCATAGGCCCAGGCATCCCGAGGATCACGCCCTTTCAAGATAAGTTCAATCCCCCGGACCATAGTACCGGATGAGTAGGCACTGGCTATTTGATCGCCTTCCATCTGGGCTTCGATACGCAGATGCCCTTCTATTCTGGTGATAGGATCAACAACAACACGTTCGCTCATTTTTATTTATCTCCAGTAATTGTGAAGGTCTCGCACAACACTGTAAAAAACAGAAATCACTCATCTTCCACCAAATGCTCAGCCAGCATTTCAGTCAACCCCACGACCGGCAGTTCCATATGGTACTCTTCCAACCCCTCTTCCAGGATCAATCGGCAATTGGCGCAGGCGGTTACCAGGGTATCCACATTCAGCTCATCCAGCTGGCTCTTCTTGCGTGCAAAGACTTTGATGCGCAGTTCATCAGCACGTTCATTGGCGCTTACGCCACCACCGCCGCCGCAACACCAGTTCATTTCCCGGGCATCCTGCATGTCGACAAAATTACTCGCGACCTGTCTTAACAAATTACGGGGTGGTTCGAGTACTCCGCCTTTGCGGACAATCTGGCAAGGGTCATGAAAAGTCAGTCTTGCATCCTCCATGCCCTGTGTCTTCAGCCTGCCGCTGGTGCGCAGCTCCTCAAGCAATTCGAGGATATGCACAACTTTAAAAGTGTAAGGCCGGCCGATCAGGTTCGGCCCATCCCAGCGGATGGCGTAATAGGCATGACCGCACTCAGGACTGATGATATTTTTTACCTTCAGCTTTTCGGCCGCCGTGACAACCCTGGTTACCAGTTCCCGCGCAATATCGCTGGACCCAATCTGTATCCCTGAGTTGGTTGCTTCAAAGGCCTCTGATGCGATAGTCCATGAGATATCGGCCTGTTTGAATATGCGGGCCAGTGCCTCAATGTATTCCGGGAAATTCATGATCTCCATCGACGACAGGAGCGCCATGTAATCAGCACCTTCCACATCGACAGGAACAGCCAACCCGGTATCCGCTTCTATATGCTTGATCTGCGCCGCAAGGGCTGCGTATTTGACCCCCATTGGGCTGCCTATCGTGATGGCTCTTTTACTCGCCGACTTCATCCCTTCCGGTGCATACCCGGCCGCCACAAAACCTTCACGCGCCTTACGTATCATATAACTGATATCATTACCCACCGGACAGACCATGGAACATCTGCCACAAAGCGTGCAGGCGTCGTAGATCAGTGGTTCCCACTCCTCCAACAGCGCATTAGTAACCGGCTCTGCCAGGCCTACTGCGGCTTTTAATCTGCCCCATAAGGTATATTCCTGCTCCCATACCCGGCGCAAGGGTTCCAGCTTATTAATCGGTGTATATCTCGGGTCGCCCGTCTCTGTATAGAAAAGGCAGGCTTCCGCACACATGCCGCAGTTTACGCAACTGGAAAAGAAAGATGCGATGGGTGCATCGATTTGTTCACGAAAGGCGTTGAGGCCTCGTTCGAGTGTTGCCTCGCTCATGACTGAACTCCCCTGCGACCAGCGATGGCTCCGTTGTACCAGCGGGCAACCAAGAAAGTAATCGCATGCATCAGTTTTGTGAATGGGAAAATAATCATCAGGAATTCGACGCTGAGAATATGCAAACCAAGTACCAACGGATAAGGATTGATCATCCGATGAAATGCTAAATATCCCGTCAGCATGGGTAAGAATGTAGCTGCCCAGACCAGGTAATCTTCACCGCCGCTCAGATATTTTTTAACAGGATTAACCATCCGATCCACCAGCATGGCAATCAGTGTCACAATCGTTACCGCACTGACTGCGTCCACGATATGGTTTGGCAGTCCAGGCCATTTAATGCCCAATGTTGCATTCAGCATCTCGATATGCGGGATGAACAACAACAGGCAGACCAGGAAGCCAATGTGCCAGATATAACCGCCAATGACGGTAAATGGCGCGCGTTTTAAACTTCCGGCTTCCGGCAGGGTACGGGTCAAGACAGTCTTCATACCCGGTATCAGAGTGTCGCCCCTGGCTTCTGAAAAATCAGGTTTCCGCCCCAACATTAAAACTTCAAACAGACGAATCATCACGCCAAGGATGAAAATTGCCAACGCCACATCAAAGGCAGGGCCTTTTACCCAAGATAAAAACTCGATTGATGTAATCATTCTGCTTGATCCAGATCGTTGATGGTGACAGTTTGATGCTTTGCAGCAGCTTCTTGCTTCTTTTTGCGATTCAGCATGCCGGCGGCGGCGCCTGCCAGCACACCGGCTGCCAGTCCATATCCCACATTCCTTGAGACATTGCTGTCAGGGATCGACAGCGCATTGTAAAAACCACCAGCATCCCAGAAATCAGGCTCCGAACAGCCCAGGCAACCATGCCCGGATTCAACCGGCCAACTGGTTCCCTGATTCCATTTTGCGGTAGCACAGGCGTTGTAAGCCATTGGACCTTTACAGCCCAGACGGTAGAGGCACCAGCCTTTACGCGCACCTTCATCATCAAAGGTCTCGGCGAACAGTCCCTTATCGTAAAAAGGACGACGGTAACAGCGATCGTGGATACTCTTTCCATAGAAAACCATCGGACGTCCCAGCGCATCCAGTTCAGGTAGCGAGCCAAAAGTCAGAAAGTGAGCCAGGACACCCGTGATAACGGTTGGGATTGGAGGGCAGCCCGACACATTAACCACCGGTTTGTCTTTCACGATATCCGAAACAGAGACGGCTCCTGTCGGATTTGGTTTCGCATGGGGAAGACCACCAAATGCTGCACAGCTGCCGACAGCTATCACAGCGGCGGCACCGGCTACGGTCTCCTCCAGCATATCCAGGTTACTGATCCCCGCTATGGTGGAGAAGCCCGGATCCTTCAAGGGGATCGAGCCGTCCACTACCACCAGATAGTTGCCATAATTCTCATGCATGGCAGCTTCGCGTGCCGCTTCTGCTGCATCCCCTGCAGCCGCTTGTAATGTGTGATGATAATCCAGTGAAATATGATCGAAAATCAGGTTTTCTACAGTCGGGGCATGGCTTCTGGTCAAGGATTCGGTACAACCGGTGCATTCCTGAAAAGAGAGCCATATTACGGAAGGTCGCCTGGCTTTTTCCAATCCTTCTGCGACTGCGGATACCATGCTTGGCGGTAACGCCATCATGGATGCCGTGGCGGTGCAAAATTTGAGAAATCCCCGACGCGAAACCCCTCTCTCGCGCAAGTGTTCGCCCAATGTCTTGTTAAAACTGGTTGTATCAGCCATCACGCCTCCTAATGCTGGAAACATCAACGCTATCAGCACTGAATGATGCAGCACTTAGTTCTTCATAAAGCCGGGAAATGGATTCAGTGATATCTGTCTGTTGCGACAGAAGTATCTCGGGCACTTGTGTAACCTCAATCTGCAGCGCAATACGCTCATCCACGGTATTCTTGTGGTCAATGACCCATACCCCATGATATCGAGTCTCCCAGATTTCACTGGCGCCGAGAGAATCAAGTTTTACCTGAATTTCCCCTACGCCTAGGATATTGAGAAGTTTCTCCTCATCGCCAGGACCAAAAGGAATGGAGCGAAGATCAATGATCGTCGACTCACCATCAGTATTGAGTCGCTGCATGGCATGCAGAATTTCATGGAGTATAGGGAGAGCGTTCCCATACTGGAAAGCTGTGTCTGGGGATGTTTCCGTACGCACTTCAATGTCCTGCAGTTTTTGCATCTCGAACACTGTGCTGACTCGGTAGTTAGTAAGATTATAGCCCTTGGTAAAAACCCGTAATGACCTGGATCAAGAACTATGTTAATACCCACTTATTTTCTTATTAATTGACTTTAATTCTGCCTAACCTTGCAACTTATTTGCCATTCGCCAAGTATAGACAGTATTTCATTAACTGCTTGTTTAACAGCAGGCTGAACCTCAACGCTCAGCGACTCACCCCAATCCGTTTCCCTTGGTTCTATACCTACCAGGCATCGCCTTTCAGGCATTTTATCGGTAAGTCTGGCGATATCGAGCAAGTCTGACAGACTGACCTCGTGGACGCTTTGGCGATTCCCGCTCAGATACATATCCATTTCATCATCATGGAAAACCTTCACTGTGCCGGGCGGACTATTCAATCTGGCGGCATCCACCACAATCAATCCATCTGCTCTTGCGATGGGTTCAGCAAGGGTGAAGCTTAAGGTGCCTCCATCCAGATACTCTATCTTGTCGTCATCGGCATAGTCATTCTGCATAAGCTGAATAACATGTACGCCAACGCCCTCATCACTGAGTAGTGTATTGCCGATACCCAGTACCAATACAGATTCAATTGACAATTTTGTTCTCCCTGCGAGAATGAAGGTTAGCCATCAGCCGACTGCAGGTTACATCATGTGTCTTGGAATCCCTATGCAAATTAAGCAGATTAATGGCTTTACAGCACGTTGTGAGGCCAAAGGAATCGAACGTGATGTAAGTCTGTTTATGCTCCAGCACGAGTCATTGGAGCCTGAGGATTTTGTTGTAGTCCATGTCGGCTATGCGATTCAGAAAGTCACTCCACAGGAAGCCCGGTCCGCCTGGGAGATCTATGACCAGATGCTGGCCCTGGAGGATAATCAGGCCGATGCATGAACTGGCCGTTTGTCAGGCATTGATGAGTCAGATTGAAGAGATCGCCATCCGCGAAAAGGCCTCTGAGGTTACCCGCATCCTGCTTCATGTCGGTCCTTTGTCGGGTGTTGTTCCTGAACTCCTCGGGCAGGCATTCACCATTGCACGAGCGGGAACCATTGCTGAGCATGCCGATCTGGTCACCGAATATCAGGCAGTGAGAGTTCGTTGTCAGCAGTGTGGCGCAGAAACTGAAGCCACCCCCAGCAAACTGATCTGCGCGAGTTGTGGAGACTACCGCACCCAGCTGATCTCTGGTGATGAACTGCTGCTTGCCAGTGTCGAATTGAATCGCGAAGAGCTCACCAGTTTGAGCTAGACTGCATGCAATCACCCTATGAGCACCCGGAGATAATTCATCATGTGCGATACCTGCGGCTGTAATGTGACAAACGGGAACAGACACCTCATAGATAAAGGTGGAAAACATGCCCGGACACAGGATGGAAAAGTGGCCGTAGAGGTACTTGAAAATCTGCTCAGTGAGAATGATCATCAGGCCGCGCACAACAGACAGCATTTTGATAGCCATGCCGTTTTGGCAATTAATCTGATGTCTTCTCCAGGCAGTGGCAAGACAAGCCTGCTCGAAGCGACGATTGATGCATTGAAGGATAAGTATCGCATCGGCGTCATCGAGGGTGATCTGGAAACCGAGAATGATGCAATGCGCATCCGGCACAAGGGAGTCCCTGCCATCCAGATAACGACCGGCACCGCTTGTCACCTGGATGCTCATATGGTGCATCACGCACTGCATCAGATCGATCTCGACAAGCTGGATATCCTGTTTATTGAGAATGTGGGTAACCTGGTTTGCCCAGCCAGTTTCGACCTCGGGCAGCATCTGAATATCACCCTCCTGTCTGTCACAGAGGGTGACGACAAACCGGCTAAATACCCGGTCATCTTTCGTGCGGCGGATAAAGTCCTGATCACCAAAGCAGATCTTCTCCCCTATCTCGATGATTTCAAAACCCAGCGGGCGGAACAATTTATTCAGGACCTTGCGATCACCGAGCCGACGATAACCCTGTCAGCCAAAAACAATGCAGGTGTGAAAAACTGGCTGGACTGGCTTGAAGATCAATATTGCCAACAGTCGGCCCGTCGGGCGGCAGGTGAAACAATCTCACCCAAGATCCAACCGGAAGGAAAACATCTGCATGCCCATGGCTAATACAAAACCAGATGCCGCTATCAGCTAAAGCCTGGTTGGGGAAGATAGCCGAACTACCCTTACCAAAGCGGGTGCGTATCATGAACGTCTGCGGAGGACATGAGCGTTCCATCACCCAGGCCGGTCTACGCAGTACACTGCCGGATAGTATTGAGCTTATTCCCGGCCCCGGATGCCCGGTATGCGTCTGTCCTGAAGAGGATGTCTATCAGGCCATTCAGCTGGCGCTGAATGAGGATGTCATTCTGGTTGCATTCGGTGACATGCTGCGCGTACCGGTTAATGTCCCCAAGGGAGAACCACGCTCTCTTGCTCAGGCTCACGCTTCAGGAGCCGATATTCGGCCCATAGCATCACCGCTTGAAGCACACCAGATCGCAGAATCCTATCCAGATCGACAGGTGGTATTCTTCGCCGCCGGTTTTGAGACCACCACTGCACCGGTAGCAGCCTTACTGGCCCAGGGCATTCCGGACAACCTCTCCATTTTACTTTCCGGCCGCCTTACCTGGCCGGCTGTTGCCATGCTGCTGGATTCAGATACACCCGGCTTTGACGCGCTGGTTGCGCCGGGACATGTGGCGACAATAATGGGGCCGGAAGAGTGGGAGTTTGTCATCGAGAAACACCAAATTCCTGCTGCAGTGGCGGGTTTTACCCCGGAAAGTCTATTGGCTGCGACCTATTCCGTACTCAGACAGTTGCTTGATCAACGACTGTTTTTAGATAACTGCTATCCTGAACTGGTCAGACCAGGTGGCAATCCAGGCGCTAAAAAACAACTGGAAACCACGCTAGATGTGGTCGATGCCAACTGGCGGGGCATAGGCACCATCCCTGGTTCCGGATTTCGACTGAACAATGCTTTCACACCATGGGATGCACATGGCCGCTTCCCTGACTATGCAGACTCAAAACGTCGCCGGGCCGGGGAAATGCCCCCAGGCTGTGACTGCGCCCAGGTTGTCCTGGGTAAAAAATATCCCAACCAGTGTCGACTCTATGGTGAGGCCTGCACCCCGCGGAATCCAATCGGTCCCTGCATGGTTTCAGATGAAGGCGCCTGCCGTATCTGGTGGAGCAGTGGATTAAGAGAACGCAACTCTAAAAACCCGCTTACAAGGCGTTAACAACTGGGTGGTACTCAAAGACTTTTAAGAAGGCTGGTATAGCCCCGCTTCTTGTTGTTTTCCTTTATTAAAAAAACTAATTATCACATTGATAATCGTAGGATAAATTATATATTTACTGCTGTTTGCTTCATCTCACCTGAAACCCTTTTCAACGATTTAGTGTCTATACTTAGCGTATACCTTAGTAATTAACTTGGTAATTATTCATGGGGTATTTGGCGCAAAAGTTCATGCAGGTCATTTCTGAGTGGTTGGTCAAACAGGGACCCCCACCTAACTCACCCCTGTGCGACTTCCAAAGATTGAGTTATGAATTGAAGCCCGGTGACGTATTGCTGGTCGAGGGGCGAAGCAGGATCAGCGAGGTTATCAAACAGATCACCCAGAGTTCGTGGACCCATTCTGCGCTCTATATCGGTCGTCTGTTCGATATCGACGACAAGATGCTGCAGGCAAAGATCAGAGCCAGCCATGAAGGAGATCCCGGAGAACAGTTGATTGTTGAGGCTTTGCTGGGTGAAGGCACGATCATCTCCCCTATTACCAAATATCGAAATGATCATCTTCGAATCTGCCGTCCCACCGGGCTTGAGCAGACAGATGCACAACTGGTTATCAAATACGCCATTCGCCATCTTGGCAGTGATTACGACGTTCGCCATCTACTCGATCTGGCGCGGTTTTTCTTCCCCTGGGGTTTTCTCCCCAGACGCTGGCGCTCCAGTCTGTTTGAGCACAATGCAGGAGGGCCCACCAGAACTGTCTGCTCCTCACTGCTGGCTAATGCATTCAATACTGTGAACTTTCCAATCCTGCCGTTTATCGATCGCAGCGAGGATGGCAGTATACGATTTTTCAAACGTAACCCCCGCCTCTTCACACCCCAGGATTTCGACTACTCGCCTTACTTCAATATTATCAAATACCCTTTTCTCGGGTTGGATGATCTGGGTGTCTATCGACGCTTGCCATGGTGTGATGATGCCATGATGTATAACGACAATGAGCGGGAATTCTCTGCCCTGACGCGTGACTACGGCGAACCCTGCAACCTGGATATACAACACCCTCTGAAACCAGAACATAAGGCCGAAGCGTATTCTTCCTCAGACAGAGGCAAAAGCATGACATTGATGCGAGGCGTTGTGCGGGAGACTGAGCAATGACGGTAATTTCACATACTTTTATGCTATTCATCGGATTCTGGGTGCTGGCGTATCTCGCATCAATGCGTTTGCCTGGCTGGTGCTGATTCCAATCATGCTGTCAGTCTTGCATCTGGCTGGATTACCGCTTGTTATCTCTGCGCCAGTTTGGCTGCTCTATTTTCTCGGCCTGTTTTTCTATCTTGCTGCGGATCTTCGCAGAAAATGGATTACAGCCCCTCTGTTCAGGCAATTTCGTCGTGTCCTGCCCGTGATGTCCCAGACAGAGCGCGAAGCATTGCACGCCGGCAATGTCTGGTGGGATGGAGAGCTGTTTTCCGGCCAGCCTGATTGGCAACAACTCCTGGCGCATCCTGCATCCCGTTTAACCGCCCGAGAACAGGCATTCATAGACGGTCCGGTGGAAGAACTTTGCACTCGCCTGGATGACTGGCAAATAAGCCATCAGGATCAGGACCTGCCTGCGAATATCTGGCGCTTTCTCAAGCAAACGGGAATGTTCGGCATAATCATTCCTGAATCCTGGGGCGGGTTGGGTTTTTCTGCGGCCGCGCATTCAAACATCGTGATGAAAATTGCCAGCCGCAGCATCACTGCAGCAGTCACAGTCATGGTGCCCAACTCCCTGGGGCCAGCCAAACTGCTTCTGCACTATGGAACTGAAAAACAGCAGCAACAGTACCTGCGAAGATTGGCCCGGGGGGACGAGATACCCTGCTTTGCACTCACAGGTCCTCAGGCTGGGAGTGATGCGGGAGCCATGCCGGATCGAGGAGATGTCTGCTATCAGACGTTTGACGGCAAGCCTACCCTCGGCATCCGTCTGAACTGGAACAAACGCTACATTACATTGGCGCCGGTTGCGACATTGATCGGACTTGCATTCAAACTCTATGACCCCGAACAACTGCTGGGAAAACAGACATCATTGGGCGTCACCGTCGCACTGATTCCACGCAACACCAGAGGCGTGCAGATCGGCCAGCGACATATGCCCCTCAACATACCCTTTCAGAATGGCCCCATTCGCGGCAGCAATGTATTCATCCCCCTCAACTGGGTCATTGGCGGCAAGGCCGGTATCGGCCAGGGCTGGCGAATGCTGGTCGAGAGCCTGGCGGAAGGCCGGGGGATCTCCCTGCCCGCTTTGGCTACCGGAGCGGGTAAATTGGCCAGCCGATACACCGGTGCTTATGCTGGAATCAGGCAACAGTTTGGTCTGCCGATCGGACAGTTTGAAGGTGTCGAGGAGGCGCTGGCCAGTATCGCCGGACTCACCTACCAGATGGACTCAGCACGCATGCTGACCCTCAGCGCTCTCGACGCGGGTGAAACACCATCGGTGATCTCTGCAATCATCAAGTACCACCTGACCGAACGTTACCGGCAGATTATCAATCACGCCATGGATATCCAGGGTGGCAGCGGCATCTGCCTGGGCCCGAACAATCTGATCGGACGTGCATACCAGTCGATACCGATAGCCATTACAGTGGAAGGAGCGAATATTCTCACCCGGAACATGATCATATTCGGCCAGGGTGCGATGCGTTGTCACCCCTATATTTTGCGTGAATTCGAGGCCGCCGCTAATCCCCACCTGGAACCTGGACTGAGTGCCTTCGACACCAGTCTTTTCGGACATATCAGTTACCTTCTGACGAATCTGGCGCGCAGTGTCTGGTTTGGACTCAGCCATGGCCGTTTTTCATACTCACCCAAAGCGGGGGCCACCCGGCGATATTTCCAGTTGCTCAACTGGATGAGCGCATCCTTTGCCCTGACCGCAGATCTTTCCCTGATGACCCTGGGCGGCGCGCTGAAACGCAAGGAGCGCATTTCAGCCAGGCTGGGTGACCTGCTCAGCGAGTTGTATATTGCCAGCGCAACACTGAAACGCTTCATCGATGATGGTGAACCTGCGACTGACCTGCCGGTGATGCACTGGGCCATGCAGGACTCACTGCAGCGCATTCAGCAGGCCCAAGTCGGTCTGGTACGCAACATGCCCTTCAGGCCTCTGGCCTGGTTGCTGAGGTTGGTGGTATATCCCACAGGCCTGCCGTTCCACAAGCCTTCAGATCGACTCGATCATGCAGTTGCTGAAATATTGTTGAAACCAGGGTTGGCGCGCGATCATCTGACCGAACATATCTATATCAGTAAAAATCCGTCTGAGAGGATGGGGGCGCTTGAACAGGCATTGGTCGCCGTTACTGCGGCCGCACCGATTGAGAAAACCCTGAAACGGGCAAAAAAATCAGGGCAACTGCAGGCAGAGGATCTTGAGGCGCAATGTCAGGAAGCGCTGCGGATCGGCATCATAAATCAGGATGACATGCTGACCCTTAAACAGGCGGAACAACTCAGAGAACAGATTATTCAGGTCGATGCATTTGATTATTTATTGCCGGAAACGGCGCAAAGCTCGAATACGGATTCGCATCCGGACTTTCCGTTTGGTCATTTAGGCGCCGCCTGAATTCTGGTTTCGATCAATAAAAACCGGCCACAACCCATTGCAGGTGATCATAGCCAAAGAGGAGCAACAATGAACGCCAGTCCAAGCTACAGCAGACCGGTCTATGTTATCGATGGCTCCCGCACCCCTTTTCTCAAGGTGCGGGGTAAACCCGGGCCATTTCGCGCTTCCGACCTGGCGCTCGTTGCGGGACGGCCACTGCTCGCCCGTCAACCCTTTCCAGCCCGGCAACTGGATGAGGTGATTCTGGGTTGTGTCTCCTCCGGACCCGATGAAGCGAACATAGCCCGGGTGGTTGCGTTGCGTCTGGGTTGTGGAGAGCGGGTTCCGGCCTGGACTGTACAACGCAACTGCGCATCGGGAATGCAGGCATTGGATAATGCCGCACAGGATATTGCCAACGGCCGTGCGGATCTGGTGTTGGCTGGCGGCACTGAGGCGATGAGCCACCATCCCGTGCTGCTCAACGATAAAATGCTTGGATGGTTGGCGGATTGGAGCAGGGCAAAGGGAGTAACTGCAAGAGGCAGGCATCTTGCCCGGCTCAGACCGGCTCACTTCCAGCTGATCATCGCCTTGCTGCATGGACTCACCGATCCGGTAGTCGGTCTCTCGATGGGACAGACAGCGGAAAACCTCGCCTGGCGATTCAAGATCTCCCGCGAGGCGATGGACAACTTCGCCCTGCGCAGTCATCAGCGTCTGGCCCAGGCCCTGGAAGAGAACCTGATGGATGAAATAGAGCCAATCTATGATGCCGCCGGCCAACTCTATGAGATGGATGAGGGTTTGCGCGCTGACAGCAACTTGCCGAAACTGGCAAGTCTCAGACCGGTTTTCGACCGCCCGGTCGGCATGGTGACAGCCGGCAACAGTGCACAGGTGACAGACGGTGCTGCATTACTCCTGCTGGCGTCTGAATCTGCTGTCAACAAACATGGGTTGCCGGTATTAGGACAGATTGTCGATACCCAGTGGTCCGCACTCGACCCGTCACAGATGGGGCTGGGTCCGGTACACGCCATGGCCCGCCTGCTGCAACGCAATCAGCTGCACAGTGATGCGGTTGATCTCTGGGAGATCAACGAGGCCTTCGCCGCCCAGGTGCTGGCCTGTTTGCACGCCTGGAAAGACGACGCATACCTGCAGCATGAACTGGGGCTCGACAACTCACTCGGCACAATTCCTGAGGAACGGCTGAATGTGGATGGCGGAGCCATCAGTATCGGTCACCCGGTCGGCGCCAGCGGTGCGCGGCTGGTCCTGCATCTGCTGAAGACCTTACAACGCAATGGCGCCCGACTTGGCATGGCGAGCCTCTGTGTCGGTGGCGGACAGGGCGGCGCAATGATCCTGGAGACAGCATGATGAACAGACACTGGCGATTGGAAACAGATACCGACGGAATCGCATGGCTGCATTTCAATCATGCGGAGTCTCCGGTGAATATCCTCTCCCGCGAGGCGCTGAAAGAATTCTCCGCCATCCTGGATAGAATGGAACAGATCACGCTCAATGGCCTAGTGATTCTTTCAGACAAAAAGAGTGGTTTCATTGCGGGCGCTGATGTGAACGATTTCCGCGATAAAACCACGCATGATGATGCCGAGGCTCACATTCTGGAAGTTCATCAGCTCTTCCAGCGGCTCGAGGATCTGCCCTTCCCCACCCTGGCTTTGATTCATGGTTTCTGCCTCGGCGGCGGTCTGGAACTGGCGCTTGCCTGCACCTATCGGATAGCCGAGAACAACGAGAGCACCCGCCTCGCCTTTCCTGAGGTTCGTCTGGGCCTTTTCCCCGGTTATGGCGGCAGTGTGCGCAGCATAGCGCTTATGGGTCCCCTGGCCGCAATGCGATTCATGCTGGAAGGGCGCAGCTTGAGTTCCCAGACTGCCTTGAAGATGGGGCTGATCGATCAGATCGCTCCGGACCGTCAGTTGAAGGCCGCAGCCAAACAGCTCATCGAAAGTCGCCCCACGCCAAAACGGGCTCATCTGCTGCAGCGCCTGCTCAACACAGCGCCGGCACGCCGCCTGCTGGCCCCTCTGTTCAGCAGACAGACGGCGAGAATCGTCAAACCGGATCACTACCCTGCCCCCTTTGCGCTGATCGAGCACTGGAAAAACCATGGGGGTGACCGGCCGGAAATGTTTGCCAGCGAAGCAAAACAGGTTGCCCGTCTGCTGACCGGCGAAACATCGCAAAATCTGATCCGTGTCTTCTTCCTGCAGGAAAGACTCAAGGCACTCGCGGCCAACAGTAGTTTCACACCCAACCATGTGCATGTGGTTGGCGGCGGCATCATGGGGGGCGATATCGCGGCCTGGTGCGCCTTGAAAGGGTTGCAGGTCAGTCTGCAGGATCGCAAGCCGCAATACCTGAGCAATGCGATAAACCGCGCCTATAAGCTATTCAACTACAAACTGAAATCTAAACATCAGATACAGGCGGCCATGGATCGCTTGATGCCTGACCCCAGAGGATATGCTGTTGCAAAGGCGGATGTGGTGATTGAGGCCATCTTTGAAGATGTGAGTGCCAAACAGAAACTCTTCCAGGAGATCGAACAGAGAGTTCAGCCACACACCCTGTTGGCGACCAATACCTCCAGCATCCCGCTGCAGACCATTGGTGAATCCCTTGAACACCCCGAGCGTCTGATAGGCTTGCATTTTTTCAATCCGGTGGCGAAGATGCAGTTGCTTGAAATCGTACATTCCGCAGACACAGCCCCGGGACTAGTGGATCAGGCAGCTGCTTTTGCCCGCAGCATCGACAGATTGCCGCTGCCGGTAAAGAGCAGCCCCGGCTTTCTCGTGAATCGAATCCTGATGCCCTATCTCCTCGAAGCCGTCGAACTTATCGAGGAAGGAATCCCAGCCAGCCTTATCGATCATGCCGCCACTGATTTCGGCATGCCGATGGGTCCGGTGGAACTCGCTGACAGCGTCGGCCTTGATATCTGTCTGGCAGTGGCGGAAAAACTCGCGCCTGTCTACCATCTCGAAATTCCGCAACAGCTGCAGGTTCTGGTGCAAAGAAATCATCTCGGTCGTAAAACCGGAGCGGGTTTCTACCGTTATCAGAAAGGCAAAAAAGTACTCAATCGCCGGTCAGCGCACTACCATCTGCCTAATGACCTTACTGAACGCATGATCTTTCGCCTTCTCAACGAGAGCGTGGCCTGTTTGCGTGAGGGGGTGGTGGATGATCCGGATCTGCTGGATGCCGGCATTATTTTCGGTACCGGCTTTGCCCCGTTCCGGGGTGGGCCGATGCACTACATCAACAGTGGCGGATTGGCATCTACACGCCAGCAGTTGGACGCACTGGAACAGCGCCATGGTGAACAGTTTCATCCCGATGCCGGATGGGGTAACTTGCGGGGAGTATAAAATGCTATTCTACAGCGAAAATAGCACCTTTCTCAGACAAGATAAACCGGTCATGAAGGAACACAAAACAGACACCATTCCGCTTACCGTAGCCAACACCCTCACTGCAGTTTTCCAGGAACGGGTCAAGCGAAGCCCCGGCAAAACGGCTTACATCGACTATAACCCAGTCACTCAACAGTGGGAAGACACCAGCTGGGTGCTGATGTCTGAACATGTTGCCCGTTGGCAGGCGGCTTTCCGTCAGGAAAAACTGAAGCCTGGTGACAGGGTCGCCATCATGCTCAGGAATTGCCGGGAATGGGTGATGTTCGATCTGGCGGCGCAAGGTCTGGGATTGGTGACCGTGCCGATCTACACCAACGACCGGCCTGAAAACATAGGTTACATACTGCAGGATGCCGGAGTGCGACTGTTGCTGCTGGAGAGCAACGAGCAATGGCAGTCGCTGCAGCGGATACGCAGTCAACTGGCAGGATTGAGCCGCATCATCACCCTGGAGACAGTGGATCCCATGGGACTCCAACCCCGTCTTGTCTCCATTGATGGCTGGCTGCCTGATCAATATGACAAAACACTCCAAATACTTGAGGCGAATCCACAGTCACTGGCCTCTATCGTCTACACATCAGGCACCACAGGGCGTTCCAAGGGGGTCATGCTGAGTCATTACAATATTCTATGGAATATCGCAGCCGGACTGAAATTAATCACCGTATACCCTGATGACAAATTCCTCTCATTCCTGCCACTGTCTCATACCCTGGAACGCACTGTCGGTTACTACATGCCGATCGTAGTTGGCGCAACAGTGGCCTATGCCCGTTCCATACCGCAACTGGGTGAGGATCTGCAGATCATTAAACCCACGATCCTGATCGCGGTTCCACGAATTTTTGAAAGAGTTCACGCCAAAATTCAAGATAAACTGGAACATGATTCGGGGCTGGCCCGAAAAATCTTTAATGCGGCGATAGATACCGGCTGGCAATGCTTTGAACAGCAACAGGGACGCAGAGGTTGGTCAGCAAAACAACTGGCCTGGCCGCTCCTGAACAGGCTTGTCGCAAGTAAGATCCAACAGAAACTTGGGGGGCAATTGAGATTTGCCGTTTCCGGCGGTGCGCCCCTCACCCCGGACATCGCAAAAGTATTCATTGGGCTGGGCGTCCCCATACTACAGGGTTATGGCCTGACCGAGACCAGCCCGATCATCTCCGCAAATCCGATTAAAAACAATCTACCCGCCAGCGTAGGGGTCAATCTGCCGGGAATCGAGACTAAAATTGGCGCCGATGACGAGTTACTGTGCCGCAGTCCCAGTGTAATGTTGGGTTACTGGAACAATCCCAGCGCCACGACTGAGATTATTGACGGTGAAGGATGGTTACATACCGGTGATAAAGTCAGAATTGAGGATGGCCATATATTTATCACTGGCCGGATCAAAGAGATCATCGTATTGGCAAATGGTGAAAAGGTACCGCCAGCCGACATGGAGATGTGCATTGCATTGGACAGTCTGTTCGATCAGGTAATTGTCATCGGTGAAGGGCGTCCCTATCTGTCAGCACTTTTGATGCTTAATCCTAAGGCCTGTGAGCAATTATCCATCGATCCCAGTGATATCAGCGAAGCGTTGGAGCTAAGGTTGATCAAGCGGATTTCACAACAACTGGACAGTTTTCCAGGCTATGCGAAAATCCGTCGTGTTTCAATTGTCAATGAACCCTGGACCATTGAAAATGGTCTGATGACACCAACCATGAAAATTCGACGCTCGCGAATTCTCGAACATTACAAAGATAGGATTGATTTACTCTATGCAGGACATTAGCGTCAGCCAATTCAAGCAAATACATAGCCACTGCTATCCAAGCTGACAACTAACTTCCAATGTAGCCCGAAAAGACCGGCTTCACTGCGTATTTTAAGTGATCACGCCCAGCTCTTTTGCCGCTTCCTCACTGGTCATTCGGATCCCTCTCTCTTCACACTGCTTATCCTTGAAACGTTCAATGAGGGTTATTTCCTCTATGGCAGACTGATTAACCACATCTTCGAACTGAATGCCCACCAGATAACGTCCCCTCTGCCCCGGTTGACACCAGGCTATTCTGCCACTGGTTTTGCAGGGTTCGTCAGAGAATGGGATACAGATGTTGATGATCGTACCGGGTTCTAACCAGCCTGCCCCTCTCAAACAGAGGCCACCCCTACCTGCGTTCTGCAGACAAACCTGATGTTCACCGATCATGTTTCCGGAAGAGAACTTGATCGGAATGTCTGTGGGAAAACGTGTGTATTTTCTTGGCTGCATGATCGTATCTCGATGAGAAATCGTAGTAGTGCTGATCAGTGAATGCCCTTAACTTCCCGCATTTGTATTCAACTATTTAAATAAAGCTGCTACTTGATCTTGTAATTACAGCCATGATATCCGATTAAACATCGAACAAAATGAATAGGTTCACAAATGTGCATTCATGCAAATAGTTATTCCAACTCCTTACACAAAATCCGCATCTAAATGCTGGTTGTCAGGGAAGAAAGTTGGGTAACTGATACAGGTATATCCAGTATAGACATAATTTATATTTGGTATCGCATCATTGATAAAACACCACTACCTCAAAAGGTTAGGATACTGTATAGTTTTCGGGCACGAGCTAACGACGGATGTATTGGGAACGTATTTCTCTGAATAATAGGGAAGGCGTAGAAAGGCTTGCTGCTACGCAGCACAAAAGCCCTAACATTTTCCTAAGAAAACCATAACGTTATAATTTCCCAGAAAATCCGCTACTCAGAAGCACTGGTGAAATCCATTTGTGTTTGTAGCCTGATGGCTCAGGGCTATATAGCTTGATTTTTTCTCATATGGTCGGATGAATCTCCGTTCAAATCGCGTACGGATTGCTAATGAACATGCTTTTGGGTTTTTTAATTGCTTTTTTTATAGCCATGGTGATTGGTATTTCCGTCGCAGTTGTCATCATGATAGCACTTAGAGAGGTTACGAATCACATCTACGAAGGTGGAAATTATAGTCCTCCAATGCATGGGTTTAGAAGCCACCTGAGGAAGTTGGGCGATGAAGACGAGCAAGGAGGCAAAAAAGCTTCCCGGCATACGCATTACCATGAGTGACGGAACCTTGGACATAAAAACTGATTATTCGAAAACCTAGGCCAGTGAAATTTCATCGAGATTCTACAAAAATTGAAAATCCCACCCATATTTAAGCTCTCTCATCTCCAAAAGCTTTGAGGCTTCACTCCAACATAAAACTAATGTATTATCCGCCTTCCAAAATGCGGCAGGCCCATGAAACATGGCTGGCTTAACAGGGCTCGTGGAGAACTGCATTTTCTCGGTCGTTAGCTCAGTTGGTAGAGCATCTGACTTTTA
>CAWBPR010000024.1:0-185717 GCA_963790775.1 uncultured Gammaproteobacteria bacterium
GCCGGAACCGGTCGCCGGACGCCGGAACCGGTCGCCGGACGCCGGAACCGGTCGCCGGAGCCCGGAGCCGGAGGTCGGAGGCCGGACGCCGGAACCGGTCGCCGGACGCCGGAACCGGTCGTCGGCCTTCGGATTGTCATGCAGTGCTAAAAAGTCGGGTCAGAGGGACATTGAGCGATCCTGTCCACAGGCTATGTCGGCCGCCCAAAATCATTTATTTCAAACACTTGATTCTGCCCCGGGCAAAAGGCTAGGTTACCCCCGTACAAACTCTTGAGGAGGGCCGAGCATTGAGGCCCCTAAAAAAGCGGAGCATAAAATGCGTAGCTTGATTGTCGTGACACTCCTGACGGCCCTCGCGGCCCCTCAGGCAGTCCTCGCCGCCAGGCCCCCCGAGAAGGAGGTCGTGGCCAAGATGCAGGCCTTTTACGACAAGGCCAAGGACCTCAAGGGCAAGTTCAAGCAGGTCTACACCGACTCGCTCTACAACCGCCAGCGCACCAGCTACGGCTACCTCTACGTCAAGAAGCCGGGCATGATGCGCTGGAACTACGTCAAGCCCGAGCGCAAGTCCTTCATCGCCGACGGCAAGGTGCTCTGGGTCTGCGAGCCCGAGGACAAGCAGGCCTTCCGCAACCCGCTGGACACCACCAACCTCTCCACCGGGCTGACCTTCCTGCTGGGCAAGGGCGACCTGACCAAGGAGTTCCGGCCGAGATCGCAAGCGCAAGGAGAAGCTGGGCGCCCGGATGACCTCGTGCTCGAAGCTGACGCCCAGGAAGGCCACGGTGCAGTACAGCACCTGATTGTCGCCATCAACCAGACGACTACTCGGTGGGCGAGTCGATGGTGGTGAGCAAGCACGCCAACAACCACTTCATCTTCACCAAGGTGAAGATCAACACAAAGCTCTCCAGCGGGACTTCCGCTTCAAGCCGCCGGCAGACACACGGGTCATCTACGGCACCAAGTTGGAAGCCCTGAACTGGAGCACGGAGTTTTAAAAAAAAAAAAAAAAAAAAAAAAAAAAAAAAGTAAAGGATCACGGACCTTTGAGAATCAGGCGATCTCCCTGCGCACGGGTATGGAGCTGCAGCTGGTCATCGCGGCGGCTCAAGGATTCGCCGACCACCCTGGGCCCCACCACCCACTCGCGCCCGGGGTAAAGAGCACGGCGAAGCTGGCGGCGGGCCTGGGCGGCGCCACCACCGTGGTGGCCGGCGGAGCTCTTCTGGGCGGCGAACCTCGGCTTCTGGGCCAGCATGGGCGCGGCCCTGGGCCTCGGCGCGATCCCCCTGGTGGCCACCCTGGCCGGCGCCGGGGTTGCTGGCCATGGGGCTGCCCTCGGCGCAAGAGCAACAACCCGCAGGAGTACTTTACCGGCAGCGCGACCAGCTGGAGCTGACCTATTGCTGCTTCCACCTGCTCGCCGAGGCGGACGGTCGTATCTCGGAGGAGGAGCCGCGTGGTCCTGCGCTCGGTCCTGCTGCAGTACCCGCTCACGGACGAGGACATACAGAAGATCCTCAGGAGCGCTCCCCTTCGACACCATCCTGGCCCAGGCCGGGGACGTGGACGAGGCTGACCGTCGGGAGGTGCTCCGGGGGACCTGGATGCTGGCCGAGACCGACGGCGTCCTCTCCGGAGGAGGAGGTGCTCTTCGCCGATCTGGCCCAGGGCGCGGCTGGGGCTGGGGTCGGAGGTGCGCGAGCTCAAGAAGCAAGTTGGGGTGACGTTCCAGGCCAGCATCAATGATCTGGTCACCTCGATGTTCCGCACCTGCCAGCAGATCCCGACCGCAGCCACTGGGGCAGCCGGCGAGGCAACGCGTTCCTCGAGGCGCTGGCGCAGATCGCGGCGACGCCCCAGGTGCGACGAAACCTGCGCAACTCCATGAACAGCGGGCTCTCGCCGGGCGGGGTGGGCCGCATCATCGACGACCGGCTGGAGGCGCCGAAGCTGGTGGCCCAGGCCTACAACGCGATCTGCGCGGTGCACGCCGCCGATGACTCGGCCCGCAAGGCCGGCCGCGATCGCCTCCTCTCCCTCGCCGGAAACTCCAGCCTGGGCCGGGGGGAGTCGCGCAAGATCTTCACCGACATCGAGACCCTCTTGAGCGAGGCCGCGGGGGCGGCCGGGGAGCGACAGGCGTGAGCAAGCGGGACAGCTACCAGATACCGGATGAGCGGTTCTCCTGCCAGAGCTGCGGGCGCTGCTGCACCATGTGGACCATCACCCTCGATCAGAGCAGGGTGGATCTGCTGCGCAAGCACGACTGGGGAGGTGATCCCTTCGTGCGTCGCAGGGGTGAGGGGGACCCCTACCGCATCAGGATGTCGGGCGGACGCTGCTTCTTCCTCGAGCAGGACGGCACCTGCAGGATCCACAACACCCTGGGGTATGAGGCCAAGCCGGAGGGCTGCAAGGCCTTCCCGCTGCACGTGGCCCAGGTGGCGGGTAAGACCCACTTCCGCCTCAGCTTCTACTGCCCGGCGGTTACTGGACAGGAAGGCAAGAAGCTCAAAGAGCAGATGCGATGGCTGAAGGCCACCACCCAGACGGCGGGGGACGTGGCGCGCAAGGTGCCGCTGCAGCTGGACCCGACGCTGGAGCTGACCCTGCGCGACGTGGAGGCCATCGAGGGGAAGCTGCTGGAGCTCCTGTCGCGGCTGGAGCTACCGGTGGCCGATCGGCTCGCGGCGGGCTCGGCGCTGCTGGAGCGCCTGCAGCGGGTCACCCGAGAGAGCGGCAAGCGGGCCCTGCTCCCCGCGCTCAAGCAGGTGGGCACTGGATCATGCGAGGAATTGGCGCTGGAGGGGAGACAGGGCGGCAGCGCGGCCAAGGCCGGCCCCGTGCTCTCTCTCTTTCTGGGGCAGGATTGCCGGCCGGGGGCATTCCCGCGTCTGGGGCACTTCTTCGGCGTGCGCTTCTACCACATGGGCCTCTCCCGCCTGCGGTCACAGATGATGGGGGCCAAGGCCTCCCGGCGGGCCATCGAGGCCGTGGCCTTCGATCCGCCCACGGCGGGCAATGAGCTGCTCACCAGGTACTTCACCCACAAGCTTCGCGCTCGCCGGACCCTGTGCGGAGAGCTGACCATGATCACCGGGTTCAACCTGCTGATCGCGGCCTACGGGATGATCAACACCCTGGCGCGGCTGAGGGCCGCGAGCGAGGGGCGGACCGTCTGCGACGAGGAGGACCTGGTGAGGGCGATCCAGTCAGCGGATCTGCTGGTGGTGGAGCACACGACCCTGCAGGCGGGCAGCCTGATGGCGACCCTCACCGACACGGTGCTGGCCCAGGATCGGCTCTGCGCCTCGCTGCTGGCCCGGGTGCAGGGCGCTCCGCGGTCGAGGTGAGCCTAGGGGCTGACCCGCGCGCCGTAGATGTTCCAGTCGGCGCTGGGGTTGCCGTCCCAGACCACCAGATATGAGGCGCTGCCGAAGGCGACCCTGGGCTGGGATCCGCCGGTGGGATCGGTGGCGCAGGAGGGGGCGATGGCGGTCTCGGTGGAGAGGTAGGTGCCGTCGGTCCCCATGATGTAGCCGTAGATGTTAGAGGTGTACTGGCCGCCGGCGTAGGAGTAGATGTTGGTGGCCACCAGGTAGTTGGTGCCGTCGAAGGCCAGAGACGGTAGCCCGATCTCCATGCCCGCGGTGTTCGCGGCCAGGTACTCGGCGCCGAGGGTGACGGTACCCGTGCCAGAGACGTGGGCGCCGAAGAGCTCCAGGTCTCCGCCGTTGCGGCGGTCCGACCAGACGGTGAAGAAGCTGACGCCGTCGCCCGCAACCGCGGGGGACCACTGGTCCCCGAGAGCGTCCGCCACGGTGAAGCCGCCTGGATCCTGCACCACCCCCAGGGGCGAGATCCGCGCCCCGAAGATGTCCCAGTCCACGCCGGTGTTGCCGTTCCAGACCAGCAGGTAGCGGCCGTTGCTGTAGGCGAGGTCCGGCCAGGGCATGAGCTCGGTGTGGGTCACCACCGAGTCGGCGATGAGCAGGGGGAGGAGGCGAACTCGGTGGCGGTGGTGATCAGGATGCCGTGCAGCGACGAGACGATGTCGGTGTTCACGGTCACGGCGCTGGCCACGGCCAGGAGGTAGTTGGCGCCGTCGAAGGCCAGGGTGGGGCGGATCACCCGTCCACCCGGGAGGTGGAGGCTGAAGGCGCCCATGGGATCGATCACGATCCCCGCGGGCGTCACCCGCGCCCCGAAGACCTCCGAGTCCGGGCCGTTGCGCTCATCCTGCCAGACCACCAGGTAGTTGGTGCCGTCGAAGGCCACGTCGGGGAGGGACTGGGCGTCAACGGCGGTGCTGATGGGGATGTCCACCGGCGAGAGCACGACCCCCTGAGCGGAGACCAGGCGACCGTAGATGTCCCAGGTGCCGTTGCGTGAGTCCTGCCAGACCACCAGGTAGTTGGCGCCGTCGAAGGCCACCGCGGGCATGATCTGCTGGCTCCCGGCCAGGGTCTTGACCCCGATGGCGCTGGCGTCGATGAGCTCACCGCTGGCGTAGCAGCCCGCCGTGTTGAAGGTGCAGTTGAGGTTGCAGCCGAGGGCGCCGGTGCTGAAGCCGGTGGTGGCGCAGGTGGCGGTCCCCAGGGCGTTGCCATCGCACTGATCGGTGCCGTTGATCACGCCGTCACCGCACTTGTAGCAGCTGGTGGTGTCGAGGGTGCAGCTCGCGGTGCAGCCCAGGTCGCCGCCCTCGAAGCCCTGGGTCAGGCAGGTGGCGACGCCGTGGTCCGCGCCGTCGCACTGATCGGCGCCGTTGCGGATGCCGTCACCGCACCTGGTGCACCCGGAGGTGTCGAGGGTGCAGCCGGCGGTGCAGGCCAGGGTGCCGTCATCGAAGCCCTGGGTCAGGCAGGTGGCGGTGCCGAGCTCCTCGTCGTCGCACTGATCGGTGCCGTTGATCACGCCGTCGCCACAAGAAGTGGAGACGCAGCCGGAGGTGTCGAAGGTGCAGTCCACCTTGCAGGCCAGGTCGCCGCTGGCGAAGCCCTGGGAGACGCAGGTGGCGGTGCCGAGGTCCCCGTCGTCGCACTGATCGGTGCCGTTGCGGACGCTGTCGCCACATTTGGTGCAGCCGCGGGTGTCGAAGAGGCAACCCGGAGTGCAGCCCAGAGAACCACCCTCGAAGCCCTGGGTGAGGCAGGTCTCGGTGCCCTTGTCGTCGCCGTCGCACTCGTCGTTGCCGTTGATCACGCCGTCGCCGCAGCCCTCCACCGACGGGGTGCAGACGCCGTCTCCCTGGCAGGGCTCGGCCGCGGGGCAGGTCCGGTAGTAGATCCAGTCGGTGCCCGCCGAGTTACACTGCTCCACGTCGTTGCCCGAGCAGCGCTTGGTCCCGGGGGTGCAGCCCCCGCCCGTGTCCGCGGCCCCGTCCCGGGCGCCGCCGGTGTCGGGCAGGACCCCACCGTTGTCGTGGGCCGTGCCGCCATCATCCGGGATCACGCCTCCCTCCGTCGTGACGCCTGCCTCGGTAGGCGTGGTCCCGGCGTCGCTCGTCTGGCAGCTGCCGCAGAGGCCCCAGGTGGTCCCGGCGGAGTTACACACCTGGGTCCCCTTTGCGCCGCCGAGGCAAGTGCACTCTCTGGTGTCCTGTGGGTTACATACCCCCCCCACCTCCGGTGTGTCAGCCGAGCTGCACGCGCCGAGAAGAATGAAACAGATACCCACCCCAAAGAGCCTCGCAGTCATGGTCTCTCTCCTTAATAAATAATGCCGGCATTTTACCGGAAATTGACGCTGCTGAGGCGATTAATCCTGGAGGTGGGGTTGGGTGGTCGGCTGCAGGGTCACCGCAGAGTGATCATTCCTTCTCCCAGTCCCAATCCATGAACTGGAATTCAAGCACCTTCCGCAGAAACTGCCCGCTGCGCATCCCCTGTTATCCTCAGACGCAGGTCGCGGCTGCTCACTCACTCCTGGTGTAACCGGATCCGAGGCCCTTTTGTCGGGCCTCATGGCCGTGACAGGGGCCGGGGCCGGTGCTGGCAACCGGGTGGATCAAGAGGTGCTCAGTAGGACCGGATCTCACCGCAGTCCGGGCAGACCCAGGTGATGTGGTTGCAGGTGAAGCCCCAGCTGTCCTGCTCCATGCAGCGATCACAGATCACAAAGCCGCAGGGGCAGGCCCAGAAGAAGCGGCGCTCCTCGCGGCAGAGGGGGCAGGGCTTCTGCTCTCCGCGACGACGGCGCTGCCGGTGGGAGAGGCGTCCCTGGGCGGCTGCATTGTCCCTGACCGGCGCCTTCATGGTCAGGGGGTCACGTTGACGGTGTAGGTGTGGTCGGAGTGGGCGCCGGCCTCCTTGAGCACCTTGATGTAGAGCGTGCCGCTGTCGTCCCCCATGCCCGTGCCCGTACAGCTCACGCTGGGGGAGAGGTAAAGGTTGGTCCCCCCGTAGCCGGTTTGGGAGTCGGCGGTGAGCTCATTGCCGCCGTCGCAGAGGTAGAAGGCGGCGGTGCGGTAGAACCCGGTGGGGGGAGGCTCGCCAGGGAGATGTGGACCTTGCCGTCCACGATGCAGCCGGGCTTGTCGTTGATGTGCAGCTTGAACCAGTCGGCCCGGCCGTTGGCCCGGGCGGTGGGGGCCTTGAGGTGCAGGCGATCATCGGAGGGGATCACCGCGGTGGTGGACTGGCTGTCGCCGTTGCAGTCGGTGACGTCGGCCATGTCGAAGGAGGCGGCCTCCGCCTGGCTGTCGTGGATCGGCAGGTCATCCATGGCCTCGCAGCCGTCCTTGGCGTCCACGTTGACGTCGTAGTACTCCTCCTTGCACTCGATGTTGCACTCCCCAGAGATGCAGGTCCTCGAGGTGGCGGCGGTGTCCTGGCCCGGGGGGCAGCTCTCACCGCACTTGCTGCAGTTATCCACGGTCCCCTTCTCGCAGCCCCCGTCCTCGAAGGTCTGGGGGCCCTGATCCAGGGGCCGGGAGTAGACGTCCCCGCGTGGCACCAGATCCCGGACCCCGGCGTCAGCCGCCCTGAAACCCCAATCCGGGTTCGTATTGATCGGTGGGGGGCCTGGTTTGCCTCCGGCACAACCGGCGATGATGATCAGCAGACCCCCCAGGTACACGTGATACGGCGGTAGGTACATCGTCAAAAAAGCTCCTGGGACATAAACTATCATGAAATCGGTCGGTGTGTCTGGCTGATGTGCATGGTCCGCGAGTGGAAATGGCGAGCATGTCAGGGGTGGGAATCACAGGCCGATGTGGCCTATTGCGTTAGCGATTGAGCCGAGGTGGCCCCAGATCTGCCTGCAGATCTGCATGCCTTTGGGCTAGGCACATGCTGGAGATTCTGCTGGAGTGGCAATCGATTCTCAGTTTCCCTGTTCGATTGTGAGTGCCATCATTTCCAGTTGTCCGGCTATCTGTATGAATACATTAAACATCTATAAAATCTGGGTTGGCATCAATACTGCTTTAGTAAGAATTCGTTTACCAATATGGAGTGGAGAATTATGTCTAATAAGAATTCGTTTACCAATATGGAGTGGAGAATTATGTCTAAGCTGAGTAGCTTGAGAATTGCTTTCGGAGCCTGTCTGGTAGGATTGCTGACCGCATCAACACCAACCTGGGCGGCGCCCAACAATATGCAGCACATGGTAGCCTTTGACCAGATCGCTCAGGGCAAGAGCGGTGTGCTGCAAAGTCTGGCCTATAACAGTGTCGTCCGGCGGCTGGTGAGAACACCACAGGGCATGACACAACTGCTCCAGCGGGCGCAGCACAATGGCATTGGTAAAGCCATCATCTTCGACTCGCAACGGGCGCAAAACGGGAAACCCTATCAGTACACCCTCGGCGGCCAGATCTTCTACTATCAAAAAGTGATGGTGATTTACGACCCGGCACGGCTTGGCGTGTCCAGCGGCAAGGTGGAATACGGTCAGGTGTTCAGGAACACGCTACACCCACAGGGCCTCCGAACGGTGTGGGAGTCTGGCAAGGCAGATGGTGACCTAGGTGTGGTCATGACCACGCCCCACAACCCACAGGGCAACCTCAACATCTTTTTTTGCGCCCAGAAAAACGGGAAAACCGTCTATGATACCGGTCTGAGTCCGTACAAGAACTACCCTGTGCTACCCGTGGGCCAGACGGCCAGCTGGGAGCAGCACTAGCCTCGATCGCCATCTAGCGCGGTTGTCGCGGCGGCTCTTCTCCTCGGTGCGGCCCGACCCTCCTCCTCCTCACCCTCCACCCCTGTATTAGGAATAGGGAGTAGTGGTCTAGTAAATGGGGTCCACCCCACCCTGCAGTGGCGAATACTCTGGGAAGCGAACTCTGCGACTCTTTACCTGGGTGAAGGCGACCGTGGGAAAGCGCGATCATTGAAGGGGAGGATCCCAATCAACCGCCAAATGCTGCAAGGCAACATGTGTAACATGCACAAACAACAGTTTAATTTACTTTTTAGCAAATGGTGGTTCTGTTACATCTACTTGGTTCAGTCCCGTATTGCTGCCTGGCGGTCTATCTGATGTCGAAATCAGAATCGTCGGCGATACAAAACAGCTGTTGGGAGATCGGGATCTGAAGCTTTCGGTCAGCTGCTGCTGGGCGCCGGTATTTTTCGGTCACACCCAGGCCGTAGAGCTGCAGTTGAACGCCCCGATATCCGCAGATCAGCTGAAAAACGGCTTCTCCAGTTTTCCCGATATCTCGCTTTTTTATACTTCAGATTCTTATCCGACAGCCGTTACAGATGCATCTGGCAATAATAGTTTGGCGGTGGGAAGGCTTAAATCCGACTCGGAATATTCGACAGATTTCTCACTTTGGACAGTTGCAGACAATCTGCGATTCGGGATTGCTGGAAATGCTGTCAAGATAGTTGAAGTTTTGGTAAAAGACTATTTGTAAGCTATATTTAGCGTCAAATTATTAAGCTAATTCTAAAATCTTTTGGAGCAATTCAGTTGGGTTTATTTGCCCCATTTTTCACAGATGCTGTGTTATCGATAAGACATGTTTGTCTGGCAAGGAGGAAGCATGATTCGTAAGCTGTCCCTAGCAGTGGCTGTAGCTACAGCGCTATCACCCCTGGGCGTCTTCGCATTGGGGCTCGGAGATATACATACACAATCCGCGCTCAATCAGCGTTTCAAAGCTGAAATAGATCTGCTTGCTGTAAGCCGGGATGAATTAGAAGATGTCAGAGTCGGACTTGCATCCCCAGAAGCTTTTTTAAAAGCGGGCATCGATCGGCCATACCTGCTGTCAGCCTTGAAGTTTATGCCCTCCCTGGCGCCGGATGGTCGGATGATCATTGCGGTTGACAGCCAGGATCCTGTGCGTGAGCCCTTTCTGAATTTTCTGCTTGAGGTCAACTGGCCGAAAGGCCGCATGCTGCGAGAGTATACGGTGCTGCTTGACCCGCCGGTAACTCTGGCAAGACAACCGGCTCCGATAACCGCTCCCAGGGTAGCGGCTGCGCCTTCGCGTCAGTTGGAGCCTGCCAGGAAATCCGATGCAGCTGTTGTAGCGGGCTCCTACCCGGCGCCGGCCTCACAAACTGGCGGAGCGAGGGAGTACGGCCCGGTAAAATCCAATGATAACCTGTGGCAGATTGCCCAGACCCTCCGTTTGCAGAATGAGTCTGTGGAGCAGGTGATGATTGCCCTGCAGCAATATAACCCGAACGCCTTCATCCGGAACAATGTGAATGGCCTTAAAAGAGGCAGGATTCTGCGGCTTCCGGAAGGTGCGGATGTTACCGGTATGTCCCATCGGGATGCGCGCCGTGAATTTTTGGCCCAGACAAAGGATTGGCGGGAGCGTCATTCCAAACCCGCGCCTGCGCCTGCGGTAACACCATCGGTGCAGGACCAGGCGGAGCCCGTCAAGTCGATTGAAAAAAAGGATCGATTGGAGCTGATCTCAGCAAAACCGCAGGTTGCTGATGAGACAACGCCTGCCGAGAGTAAGGCGGAGAGCATTGAGAAGATGTCCCGTCTTGAACAGGAAGTTATGCTGGTGAGAGAGGAGAATGAGAGTTCTCGCCAGGAAAATGAGGCTCTGCAGGCACGGATTCGTGAACTGGAGTCGCAGATCGGTGATATCCAACGTCTACTGACCCTGAAAAGCGATCAGATGACACAGCTTCAGACCACGCAACAGATCGTCGAAGAGAAGACTGAGGAATTAGAGGCGGCCCTGGATGAGGCGGCAATGGTTGCAGAGCCAGAGCCCCAGTTGACAGACGCAACTGAGATTGAAGCCAAGGCGACTGCAGAAGTCGCGCAACCGATCGTAGAGGTGGATATCGAGTCAATCGTCGCAGAAGCGATGAAGTTGGATGAGGCTCCCTCCGAGGCGATGGTTGCAGAAAGCGAAACGACGCAACCGACCGAACCTGAAAAGCCTGCCGCGCCAGCTGAGGCTGAACCTGCTGCGGTCAGCCCACCCGCTAGCAGATACCAAGCCGCTCACTCCTCCTGAGCCTAAGGCTGCAGATAAGCCGAAACAGGGTGGGTTCCTGGATATCCTGACCGGCAATTCCACGCTGATGGGCATAGTGGGTGCGGTGGTCGTGCTGTTGTTGTCACTCTTGTGGTTGATTATGCGCCGCCGTAAAGAGGCGGAAGCTGAATTTGCCGAGAGTATTCTGGTTACTCCTGAAGGTGAGGCGGCTGCAGGTAATGCGCACCGTTCGTCCGGTTCAGTCAATGAGCCGTCAGAAGAAACCTCCTTCATGAGCGACTTCTCCCCCAGTGATATCGATGCGCTGCAGGATGAGACAGGTGAAGTCGATCCGGTTTCTGAAGCGGATGTCTATATTGCATACGGTCGTTATCAGCAGGCGGAAGAACTCATCAAGCAGGCTATCGAAAAGTTTCCTGAACGAGAGGAGCTGAAACACAAGCTGTTGGAGATCTATTATTCGGCCAAAAATACTACGCAATTCACGCGCTTGGCCGGAGAGTTGCAACGGGCCGGACTGGAAAAGGAGAAACCGGAGACTTGGGCGCGGGTCGCCAATATGGGTAAGGAACTGGATCCAGGTAATGCACTGTTCGCCGTGGCGGCAGGCGCAGCAGCAGGTGTCGGTCTCAATGCCCTGGATGATGATTTTGATGACCTGGGTCTTAACCTGAACAGTGAACTGTTGGGGAACGCTGATGTTTCCTCGGCAAAAGAAGCGGCCCCTGATTCCGTAGACGGGATAAGCGAGATGGATCTGGATGATCTTGGTGAACTGGACGGGATGGACTCGGAAAGCCTTGAGTCCAGCCTGTCGCTCGATTCAGAGTTTCTTAACAATCTCGAAGCGGATCAGAAACCAGACGCAAAGGACCTGAAGGAAGACTCTGGTTCGCTGGATATAGATCTGGGTGACTTGGAAGATGTCGCCGGTTCCGCCAGCCATGTCGACGAGGACAGCTTGGGACTCTCTTCATCAATGGATGGATTGAGCGAACTCTCCGGACTTGATCTATCGGATGCAGACTATGATTCCAACGTGGTTGGTTTGGAAGATTCGGAATCATTGGATGATCTGGACCTGGAGAGCCTCGAAAAGGAGCTGGAGTTACTTTCAGGAGATCTTGAAGAAGAGATCGATGAGCAACCAGACGCAGATGAACTGAACTTGTCTGACGAGCTTGCAGTGAAAGAGGAAGAGGAGGCGGTGCTTGATCTGGATTCCACCGATGAGATTACGACCAAGCTGGACCTGGCGCGCGCTTATGTGGACATGGGTGATGAGGACGGCGCGAAAAGCATCCTCGAAGAGGTTGTTATTGAAGGTAGCGATGAACAGAAACAGCAGGCTCAGGAATTGTTAGGTACACTATCAGGCTGATTTAACCAAGCCTGATAGGAAAAGGGGCGCACTGGTTGCGCCCCTTTTGTTTTGTGATTGAAGAGACATGAAGATAGCGCTAGGCGTTGAATACGATGGAACGGATTTCCATGGTTGGCAGTTCCAGGGTGATGTCCGAAGTGTTCAGGAGTGCCTGGAGGCGGCGCTATCCAAAGTCGCTGACCATCCGGTGACTGTACACTGTGCAGGCCGCACCGATAGCGGTGTGCATGCAGTCGGACAGGTAGTTCACTTTGAGACTGACGCGGTCAGGTCTTTAAGGTCATGGGTGCTGGGTGCCAATGTCAATCTGCCGAATGATGTGAGCGTATCCTGGGCTCGGGAGATGCCGGAGGAGTTTCATGCGCGCTTCTCCGCGATTGGCCGGCACTACCGTTATCAGATACTCAACCGCGGCACTCGATCCGCGATTTGGCGGGGACGGGCAAGCTGGATTTATCATCCGCTGGATGAGCATGTGATGCACCGCGCCGCACAGCAGCTGGTGGGCACGCATGATTTCACCTCCTACCGTGCGCTTGCCTGTCAGGCAAAGCATCCGGTGCGGACGGTTCATCGACTCGATGTCAGTCGGCAGGCGGAGATGGTCATCCTTGAGGTCCATGCCAATGCCTTTCTGCATCATATGGTGAGGAATCTTGCCGGGGTGCTGATCGCCATCGGTAAAGGGGAACAGCAGGAATTCTGGGCCCAGGAGATCCTGGAGCTGCGGGATCGAACCAAAGGGGGAGTAACCGCACCACCTCAAGGGCTCTGTCTGATGGGCGTGGACTACCCGGAAAAGTATCGCCTGGATAAAGTGTCGGCATAGCGCAGGACAGGGCAATCCTGTATCTTTATTGGGCTTATGAGAACCAGAATCAAAATTTGCGGCATCACCCGTCCCGAGGATGGGCTTGCTGCAGTACGCAATGGGGCAGACGCCATCGGCCTGGTGTTTTATCCCCCCAGCCCCAGGGCAGTCAACCTGGCGCAGGCGCAGGAAATCGTCTCGCTGCTGCCGCCGTTTGTCACGGTGGTGGGGCTGTTCGTGGATGAGCCTCGAGAGCGGCTCATCCAGCTGTTGCAGTCTGTACGCATCGATCTGATACAGTTTCATGGCAATGAGAGCGCAGCGGAGTGTGACGGGTATTACCGTCCCTGGGTCAAGGCTATCCGCATGCGTGAAGGCATCGATCTGCCTGCGCTGGAAAAGACCTACGCAGGGGCGTCAGGGCTGCTGCTGGATGCTTACCAGGCTGACCGGCCCGGTGGCACAGGAACACGTTTTGATTGGGAACGAATTCCGCCGGATATGGCCTCAAGAATAATCCTCGCCGGAGGATTGAATCCGGAAAATATAGAATCGGCGGTATCTCAGGTGCGTCCCTATGCGGTGGATGTAAGTGGTGGTGTCGAAGCATCGAAGGGCATCAAGGATGCCGGAAAAATAGCGGCCTTCATTGAAGGAGTGAAGCGTGGCGACAACAACTGAAAAGATAATTGGAAGAATGCCGGATGAACGGGGTCATTTTGGTCCCTACGGCGGGTTATTCGTGGCGGAAACCCTGATGGAGCCTTTAAGTGAACTGCGCGCCGCCTATGAGCGGTTCATGCAGGATCCCGGGTTTCTCAAAGAACTGGATGAAGATCTGGCAAACTATGTGGGCCGGCCATCCCCGCTTTATTATGCCGAACGCTGGAGCAGGGAGCTGGGCGGGGCAAAGATCTATCTCAAGCGCGAGGATCTTAACCATACCGGCGCGCACAAGGTCAACAACACGATTGGGCAGGCGCTGCTGGCGAAACGTATGGGTAAGACCCGTATCATCGCTGAAACCGGCGCCGGCCAGCACGGTGTGGCGACCGCCACTGTCGCCGCCCGTATGGGGCTGGAATGCGTGGTCTACATGGGGGCAGTCGACATCGCCCGCCAGGAGGCGAACGTCTACCGGATGCGTCTGTTGGGCGCAGAGGTGCGTGCGGTCGAGTCGGGTTCCAAAACCCTCAAGGATGCGCTCAACGAGGCAATGCGGGATTGGGTTACCAATGTCGACGACACCTTCTATATCATCGGCACAGTAGCGGGTCCACACCCCTATCCAGCGATGGTAAGAGACTTTCAGACCGTTATCGGGCGAGAGGCGAGAGAGCAGATTCAGCAACAGACAGGCAGTCTGCCGGATGCCCTGGTGGCCTGTGTGGGAGGCGGCTCGAATGCCATTGGTCTCTTCTATCCTTTCCTGGATGATGCGAGTGTGGCCATCTACGGGGTAGAAGCCGCCGGCGATGGCTTGCAGACGGGAAAGCACGCCGCGCCACTGTGCGCCGGTCAGCCGGGTGTGCTGCATGGCAACCGGACTTACCTGATGGAGGATAAGGACGGGCAGATCATCGAGACCCATTCTATATCGGCCGGTCTTGACTACCCCGGTGTGGGGCCGGAACATGCGTGGCTGAAAGACACCGGGCGGGCAAACTATGTGGCCATCACTGATGAAGAAGCGCTGGCCGCGTTCCATGTCCTGACCCGCACCGAAGGCATTATCCCGGCACTGGAGTCGAGTCATGCCCTGGCCTATACCGCCAAACTTGCACCGACACTCGCAAAGGATCAAAGCATTTTAGTGAACCTGTCCGGCCGGGGTGACAAGGATATGCATACCGTGGCAGCGCGGGAGGGCCTCAAGATATGAGCCGTATTGCAGCCAGATTCAGTGAACTCAAAGCCCGGGAGAGAACTGCGTTGATTCCTTTCATCACTGCGGGTGATCCCAATCCTGCAATTACGGTGGACCTGATGCATGCGATGGTGCGTGCGGGAGCCGATCTGATCGAGCTGGGTGTGCCTTTTTCCGATCCGATGGCGGATGGCCCGGTAATTCAGCGCGCCAGTGAACGGGCGCTGCTGCACCATGTCAGCCTGCACGATGTGCTGGCTATGGTGAAATCTTTTCGTACGCAGGATACAGACACCCCGGTTGTGTTGATGGGCTATCTCAACCCTATCGAAGTGATGGGCTACGAAGCTTTCGCGAGAAATGCTGAGGCAGCCGGAGTGGATGGGGCGCTGGTGGTGGATATCCCTCCGGAAGAGGGGCATGAGCTGCTGCAGGCCTTGCGGGAACATGCCGTTGATCAAATCTACCTGCTCGCGCCAACCAGCACCGCAGAGCGCATAGCGCTCATCTGCCAGGCTGCCAGCGGCTTTGTCTATTATGTCTCAGTGAAGGGGGTCACCGGGGCCAGTCATCTTGACCTCGATGAAGTAGCGGAGAAGGTGAGTAAGATCCGGGCCAATACCGAACTTCCTGTTGGAGTTGGCTTCGGCATCAAGGATGCGGCGACTGCAGCGGCGGTTTCCCAAATAGCGGATGCTGTGGTGGTGGGAAGCGCCTTGGTCAGCAGCGTGGAAGCGCTGGCCGAGCAGCCGGATAAGATTGCACCGGCTCTGACAGCTACGCTCTCTGCGATGCGCAAAGCCATGGATGGATAAAGTTGCGCCTTATCCACCTGACCGATTAACTTTTTTTAGGTAAGATTCTGTCTATGAGTTGGTTTGAAAAACTGATGCCAAGCCGTATCCGGACGGACGGTGGCAACAAACGGGCGGTGCCTGAGGGGCTGTGGACCAAGTGCCCGGGGTGCAATGCGATCCTCTATCGTGCTGAAATGGAGAGGAATCTCGATGTCTGCCCAAAATGTAACCACCACAACAGAATCGGCGCTCGGCGCCGCCTGGAGACATTTCTCGACCCGGGCCTGCAGGAAGAGATCGGTGGGAACCTGGAGTCGGTGGATCCCCTCAAGTTCAAGGACAGTAAAAAGTATAAGGACCGTCTTAGCCAGGCCCAGAAGAGTTCAGGTGAAAAGGATGCCCTGATTGTAATGCGCGGCCAGGTCAAAGGCCTGGATCTGGTGGCATCCGCGTTTGAGTTCAGTTTCATGGGCGGCTCCATGGGCTCTGTGGTGGGGGAGCGATTCGTACGTGGCGTTTCTGTCGCTATGGAGCGGCATATCCCCGTCGTGTGCTTCTCCGCGAGCGGCGGCGCCCGTATGCAGGAGTCACTCTTTTCGCTGATGCAGATGGCCAAAACCAGTGCGGCTTTGGAGCGTTTGCAGAAACGGGGACTGCCGTTTATTTCGGTGATGACCGACCCGACCATGGGTGGGGTGTCCGCCAGCTTCGCCATGCTGGGAGACGTGAATGTTGCCGAACCCAATGCCTTGATCGGTTTTGCCGGTCCCCGGGTGATTGAGCAGACAGTGAGAGAAAAACTGCCCGAAGGTTTTCAGCGGAGTGAATTCCTGCTGGAGCATGGCGCGGTGGATATGATTATCGATCGGCGGGACATGCGTGATCGCATTGCCGACCTGCTGAGTATTTTCATGCAGAAGGCGCGCCCCTGACAGTTCTTTTTCCATAACAACAAATCATGCGTTTCCAGACACTGGATGCCTGGCTTGACTGGCAGTCGACACTCCATCCAGCGGAGATTGAGCTGGGATTGGAGCGTGTTGCCGCCGTCTGGCAACGGTTGCGTCCGGCCGGCCTCGCATCACAGGTCATCACGATTGCGGGCACGAACGGCAAGGGTTCGACTGCGGCAATGCTGGAAGTGGTCTATCTGCAGGCTCGATATCAGGTGGGCGCCTATACTTCTCCTCATCTCATTCACTATAACGAACGCATCCGGATGAATGGCATGGCGGTTTCGGATGATGTTCTTTGTGCCGCGTTTGAAAGGGTCGATCAGGCGAGAAATGGCGCCTCGCTGACCTACTTTGAGTTCGGCACTCTGGCTGCCCTGGATATTTTTGCTGCTGATCCCCCTGATCTGGTAATCCTGGAGGTGGGTCTGGGCGGGCGTTTGGATGCGGTCAATATCATTGACCCGGACCTTGCCATCATCACTACCGTAGATCTGGATCACACCGACTGGCTGGGCGAGACAAGGGAACAGATAGGTCTGGAAAAGGCTGGCGTCATGCGCGCCGGTCGACCGGTGATACTGGGCGATCCAGAAATGCCCGATACGGTACTGGCGCATGCCGCTGAGCTGGGCGCCAACTGCTTTCAGTCCGGCAGAGATTTCAGCATTCAGCGTTCTGAACAGGGATTCAGCTGGAACGCAAAGCATCATCATTACGTCTACAACTTCCGGCCGGGGCTGCTGGGGGATTTTCAGTTACAGAATGCGTCCTCGGTGTTGATGGCGATCGAATGTTTGTCAGAAACGCTGCCAGTGGAGCAGACGGCTATTGAGCAGGGCATAAAAACCAGCCGGCTTATGGGACGGCTGCAGATCTTGCCGGGTGAAATCCCCGTCATTCTCGACGTGGCCCATAATTCGCAGGCGGTCATGGCACTGCGTGACAATCTCCCGCAATTTGCAGACTTCAGCCGGTTGCATGCTGTATTCGGGTTATTGTCGGATAAGGATGTGGCGTCCATCATAGACATAATGGGTCCAATGATAGAGAGTTGGCATCTTGTAAGTATCGACACTGCTCGTGGCCAGTCGGCAAACCAGCTGCGGGCATGTCTGCACGAAGCCGGCATTCAACAAAACATCGAGTGTTGCGATTCTGTAGCTGAGGCATTGAGGTCCGCCAGGTCCACTGCCGGGCCTGGTGACGCCATTCTGGTGTTCGGTTCCTTCATCATTTTGGGAGAAGCGCTCAGTATGTTGCAAAAATCAGGGCATCTTAGCTGATATAATCTACGCTTATGGAAATCCCAGAGAATGTCAGAAATCATCTGAGTAAGGAGTGATTTTGGAGGAACGACTCAAACAGAGACTGGTCGGTGGAGCTGTCCTGGTCTCCCTGGTTGTGATCTTTGTGCCCATGTTGATGGAAGAGAGGGTTGTTACTGAACGCGCCTTTTCTGAAACAAAGATTCCGGAAAAACCCAAGATTTTTCAGCAGCAACAGGAATCGCATGCGATTCTCCCTGATCCGATTGCCCGGGTAGATCCAGTTAAACCTGTCGAACCCGTAGAACCAGTTGAGGAAGCCGAGCCAATACCTGAGAGCGTTGAATCATCCCCACCTGAGGAGGTGCAAAGGTTTGGCAAAATTGAGCGTCCCACTCCCTCGGCGTGGATGGTCCAGGTGGCCAGTTTCAGCAAACAGCAGAATGCGCAGAAACTCGTGGATAAACTGAATAAGGCAGGCATGCCGGCGCAGGTGAAAGAGGTCCGGATAAACAGCAAGCTGCATTATCGGGTGCAGATGTTACCCCAGCTGGATAAGAATCAGGCTGAGGAAGTCGTAAACACGATCAAGAAAAAGTTTGGACTTAAGGCAAGTGTGGTGCGCTATGCGGGGTAGCTTTACTTGCAACTGGCTAGGCGGAGTATGAGTGTATGGATTTTGTGACATCAGTACAGAGAGGCATCAGCGATTGGGCTCTGCAGAAAGAGATCCCGAAGTGGTTGCCCGCCTTTTTCAGCAACAAGTTGCCTCAGATTGTTACTCTGGTTCTGATAGCCTTGATTGCACAGCGCGCAGCGGAACTTTCGTGGCGCCTGGTACCTGCGCCTGCTGAACGCCAGATACCTTCACAAATCCAGATTCAGGCTAAAAACACTATTGGAGAAACACAGCTCCCTGATCAGGTGGCAGACAGGATAGCTGCGCTGCACCTGTTTGGGCGGGCGGGCGAAAGTGCACCGGCAGCCAAGCAGCAAGTCGATCAGAAAGCGCCGGAAACCAGGCTTAAACTGACCCTGCACGGCGTATTCGTCGACCAGACGCCAGAAGAGGGGACGGCAATCATCGGTAAGGCAGGTTCAACGCAGAACTATTACAAGGTCGGCAGTAATGTGATGAACGGTGTAAAACTCCAGGCAGTGTTCAGCGACCGGGTAGTGTTGTTGAGAGATGGTCAACCAGAGGTTCTGAAATTTCCTAAAACGGTCAAATCCATGCCGGTGCAGGAAGGCTTAACGAGCTCTATGGCTAAGCAATCGTCTCCAGTTGAATCTCTCAGCAGTTATCGGGAACTGTTCAAAAACGAGCCATTGAAGATCTTTGAGCACGTCCGCTTTGTACCGGTACGGAGTGGTAAAACCATCAAGGGTTACCGGGTGCTGCCGCAGAAGAATCGAGAGCTCTATAATAAGTTGGGTATACGTCCTTCCGACCTTGTGACCTCAGTGAATGGTGTTTCCCTGAAAAACGACAAAGAGGCGCTACAGCTGATAGACAAGCTGAAAGATGCAGACCAGCTCAATCTGGAAATTGTCCGAAGAGGTCAGACAGAGTCGCTGACTCTGAGCCTCAACTAGTTTCGGTGTGGATTCCTCGGCTTGCCCAATCAAATGCCAGGTGTTGCCGGTGGGTTCGGTGACGTTGGCACCAGGGCGACCTCATCACCATTTTCCAGCGGGGTAAAGAATTCAGCGAACTGCTTGTTGATGGTGGGTCGAAGCCGTTCCTTATCGAACAGGGGAGCGAATTCGGGGCGCCGACGACCGAGTAGCTTAAGCAGTTCTTCGATATTTCGAATCGAATCCGGCAGCAGTATCTCCTCCTGCTGCTTGCCCAGCTTGTTGACCAGCCAGGAGAAGTAATAGATCTTGATGCGGCGCTCCTTCTGGATGCTCTCATCACGCTGATAGCCGATACTTTCAAGTTTCTTCAGATACTTCTGCCATTTTTCCTCTTTATTCAGTCCCAGCGCATAGAGGGTTTCCCAGGAGTAGATGCCCGTGTCGTGGCCGTCATCGAAGACCAATTGCATGGCGTACTGCCCTTGAGGTTCGATCTTCAGGATATTCACCTGTTCCTTGCCTGTAACCGGTGTGGAGCTGGTCTTTACTTCAGCGGCTGGGGAAAACACCCGCAGATATTCACAGGGGTATTCAAAACTGGCGCCATCAGAGAAGCGGATGGCCAGTATGTGTGATTTTTGATGAAGATTGATTTCAACAGGAACAGGAATCTCGGTAGCCATACGTGTAATCCAACAGCAGGAGGTAGCTCAGAAGGCTGTGGATCATGTCATAAAACAACGATCGCCTTCAACTCTCTGATTGTCCGGTTTGTTTAGACGTTTGGCGTTCAACGGCCTCCATCATTGGATACCTTCAGCAGAATCTTGTCCAGGGTTGAGGTTGGCACCAGGCGCCGCAGTACGCCGAGCAGATAAGTGGGAAAGGTCACATAATAGCGAGGCCTGGGGTTGGGGTGCTCCAGGGCGTGAATCACCTTTTTCAATACCGCTGCTGGCGGCAGTGTGAATGGCGCCGCCGGTCCCTGCTTCTCGAGACGCTGCACCATGGCGGAGTACCTGGCGTGGTGAAATGAGTTTTCTGCGTCGATATGTTTTTTCCACATGCTGAAGGCATTCGCCCGGAAGTGGCTTTCAATGGGGCCGGGTTCAATCAAGGAGACATGAATTCCACTGCCTGCCAATTCCATGCGCAACGTATCAGTCAGCCCTTCCAATGCGAATTTGCTGGCGGTATAGGCGCCTCTGTAGGGCAGGGCTACGAGACCCAGCACCGAGCTGTTCTGGATGATACGCCCTGCACCTTGTCTGCGCATGACTGGAATCACCCGATTGGTCAATTCAAGCCAGCCGAAGAGGTTTGTTTCGAACTGCTCACGCAACGCGGATCGGCTCAGATCTTCAACTGCCCCCGGCTGACCGTAAGCGCCATTGTTGAAGAGTCCGAACAGATTTCCCTGAGTGGCCCGAAGTACGGTTTCGACTGCGCTGGAGATGCTCTCCGAATCAGACAAATCGAGCTGCACCGCTTCCATCCCCATGGCCATTAAAAGCTTCACATCCTCCGGTTTTCGCGCAGAGGCGAAGACGCGGTAACCGCGGTCTCTCAATCCGCTGGCAACGCAAAGGCCTATGCCGCTGGAACAGCCTGTAATCAGTATGTTTTTACTCGCATTGGTCATGCATGCAGGATAATCGATGTGTTTGCCGGGCGCCGCTTTTTTCTGATCTGGTCTTCGTTTGACTGGTTAATCCGCACCTTCAGGGAATTAAAGTTTCAACCTGCCTGAACGATATCTAAGACAAGCCAAATTCAGACTGCGCCGGATATTTTTGTGAGTGAGTGCATCGCAGGAATCAGATTTGGCCGGGCGCCGGGTGTAAATAATGTAACTGAGACTGCACGTCAGGATTGGAGAGTAATTAGGTGGATATTGCAACTCTGGTAGGCCTTCTTGGAGGTTTTGGCATCATTATCGGAGCCATTGCATCGGGTGGCGATGTGATGCTGTTTGTCAATGTGCCTTCCATTCTGATTGTGGTGGGCGGCACCTTCATGGTGACTTTGATGCAGGTTTCGCTGGGTGATTTTCTCGGTTCATTCAGCATGGGAATGAAGGCTTTCTTCTATAAGACAGATGATCCCAAAAAACTCATTGAAGAGGCCGTCGAACTGGCTGACATCGCAAGAAAAAACGGCTTGCTGGCGCTGGAAGGGCAGGAGATCAGCAACGACTTTCTCAAGCAGGGCGTAGGTCTGTGTGTGGATGGGCATGACCCCGTATTAGTCAACAAACTTTTGACTAAAGACATAGATCTCACCATCCAGCGACATGATATCGGTCAGACCATGTTCAAAAATATGGCAACTATGGCCCCCGCGATGGGGATGATCGGTACCTTGGTTGGTTTGGTGCAGATGCTGGCGAATATGTCAGATCCAGCCAGTATCGGCCCGGCCATGGCCGTGGCCTTGTTGACGACCCTGTATGGTGCTGTGATAGCCAATGCCTTCGCCCAGCCCATGGCGGATAAACTGGCCCGCGCCAGCAGCCTGGAAAAGACCAACAAGTCATTGATCATAGAAACCATCTCAGGAATCCAGGAAGGGATGAATCCCCGTGTACTCGAGCAGTTGCTCAGCACCTATCTGCCATCGGGCAAGCGTCCCACCAAAGACGGTTGATGTAAGGAATTCCGAATGGCTGATGAGTGCCCAAAATGTGATGCTGGTTTGCCTCCATGGTTGGCTACATTCGCTGATCTGATGTCCCTGTTGATGTGTTTCTTTGTCTTGCTGCTCTCTTTTGCGGAGATCGACGCGATCCGTTTCAAAAAAATGGCCGATTCCATGAAGGATGCCTTTGGCGTCCAACGTGAAATACCGTTAAACGAGATCGTCATGGGCACGAGTGTTATCAAGCAGGAATTCACTCCAGGCAAACCTGATCCCACGCCGATCAATGAAATACGTCAGCAGACCACTGAGGTTGAAAGGGAGTTTCTCGATGTTGAGGAAAAGGGTATGAAAGATACCCAAGGGCTCGATATCGATGAGGCAAAGGCAGCGGTCCAGGCGCAACTGGAGAAAGAGGTAAAACAGCAGGCAGTCGATTTGCAGGCACTTCTGGAACAGGAGATCAGTGAGGGTTTACTGGAGATCGAGACAGTAGATACCAAGATAATCATTCGCATTCAGGAAAAAGGTTCATTTCCATCGGGACGCGCCAATCTCAATCCTGATTTCTTTGAGGTGATTTCCAAGATTACCGAAGTGATCGCTGGAACACCCGGGAAAATAGTGGTTGCCGGTCATACAGACAACATCCCGATTTCGACCAAGCGCTTTCGTTCCAACTGGGAACTCTCAACCGCCCGTGCAGTAACTGTGGTGCATGCCATATTGAGCAACTCATCCATTGATGCCGGGCGCTTGAAGATAGAGGGGCTTGCCGATTCGAATCCCCTGGCGCCAAATGATTCCAGGGACAACCGGGCCAAGAACAGACGCGTGGAACTGATCATTGAACGGGGAGAAGATATTGACAGTGGTAAGATACTTGATATTACGGGATGAAGGATGTCGCGGGTTTTCATTCAGGAGATTTGACAGATGAGTGACCAACCGCAAGCTGGGGTTGTGGATGAACGCAGAGAATTTTTTCGCATCGACGATACCATCCAGGTCAGTTATCGTCTGCTCGATGCTGCTGAACTGTCGAAACGAATTGCAGCGATAGAGCAGGGGATCGAAGGAAGTTTTACGATCATGACCAGGATGCAGGCTATCAGCCAGCATCTTTCGGCCTCACTGCACAGAATAGAGCAGCGCGATCCGGATATAGCCGACTATTTGAAGGCTCTGGATGAGAAGGTCAATCTCCTGGGGCAGAGTTTTCTTGCCGAAGACACTGAAATGATCGGGCAACCGACCAAGGCAGTCAATCTGAGTGCAGGGGGTATCGCGTTGGATAGCAAGGAATCCCTGGAGATAGGGTCCCAGCTCGAGATCAAGCTGTTGTTATTGCCTTCCTTAAGTGGCGTAGTCGCATTCGGGGATGTGGTTGGGGTGATACCCACCCAGGAGAATGAAGGTTATCCCTATCGATTAAGGATCAATTTCAGCCATATTCGGGAGGTGGATCGGGATGCCCTTATCCGCCACATCCTCAGACGACAGGGGCAGATGCTGCTCCGGGAGCGGGAGCGCAAGGAACTGCTCGAAGATTGATGAAAAGACCCTCTCAAACAGAGATACAGCAGGCGCTTGAAACGGCCCATGAATTACTTGGTGGCGACCTGCCTGCAGACGCAGTGGGCCGTTATCTGCTCTACCTGCACGGCAGAAATCAGATTTTAGAGACGATTGCGCAAGTGGTTGAGCGTTATCTGAAATTCGGTTTGCCGGAAATCGAGCATAGTAAACTGCTGTCGCTTCTCGAAACTCTCCGGGAAGAGACCCGGAGTGAAAGCGCTGAGGAAACGGGTAAATTTGGTCTTGAATAAAAACAAGATCGCCTCCATATGGTAATATTCTGAATCTATTCTGCCGGGCATACCGGTTATGTGCGGCTGCACAGGACAAGTCTGAGGAATTACCATGCCAATCTATGAATATCATTGCCAAGCATGTGGGCACCAGCTCGAGGCCTTGCAGAAAATGAGTGATGCGCCACTCATTGAATGTCCGGAATGCAGTCAGCCTGCGCTGAAAAAGGCATTGAGCGCGGCAGGTTTTCGACTCAAGGGCAGCGGCTGGTATGAGACCGACTTCAAGAGTGGTAAAAAGAAGAATGTCCATGACTCTGGCAAGTCGCCAGCAAAAAAGCCGACCTGCAGCAGCGGTTCATGCGACTGATTGCCAATCGCTGAATAGCCATGGGTTTTATGCGACGCTACCTGGTTGCCGGGCTGCTGGTCTGGTTGCCGTTGGTGGCCACCTTCTTTGTCATCCGTCTCCTGGTGCAGTGGATGGATCAGAGTCTGCTGCTGTTGCCGCAGCAGTATCGACCTGAAAACCTACTCGGCTTTGCCATCCCTGGTCTGGGTGTTGCGCTCTCGTTCCTGATCCTGCTGCTTACCGGCCTGGTTGCCGCCAATCTGTTTGGCCGCAAACTGGTCAGTTTATGGGAGAGAGTGCTGTCGCGTATCCCGCTGGTGCGCTCCGTCTACTCCGCAGTGAAGCAGCTGGTGGAGACCATGTTCTCCGACAATGGACAGTCTTTCCGCAAGGTTCTGCTGGTTGAATTTCCCCGGCGAGGGCTCTGGACCCTGGCCTTTCAGACTGGCACCGGGCAGGGTGAGGCTCAACGGAAGACGGGCCGGGACGTGGTTACTGTCTACATACCCACCACCCCCAATCCCACCGGCGGGTACCTGGTGATGGTGCCCAGAGAAGATGTTCGTGAACTTGATATGTCTGTCGACGACGGGCTCAAAATGCTGCTGTCCATGGGCGCTGTGTCGCCTGACGCCGAACATCCGGCAGGCAATCCGCTTGCAGAGGCCGAGACCAAGCCTTAACATTCTCGCCTTTTAGCCGGTAGCGGACCGGTTCGAGACATTTCACAGGAATTATCCCATGCGCAGCCATTATTGTGGTCAGGTAAACAGCTCTCTTATTGGTCAGGAAGTCGAACTCTGTGGCTGGGCCCATCGGCGGCGTGATCATGGCGGGGTAATCTTTATCGACCTGCGTGACCGGGAAGGGCTGGTGCAGGTGGTCTATGATCCTGATCTGCCAGAAGTCTTCTCACTGGCGGAGCAGGTGCGCAACGAATTCGTACTGCGCATCAAGGGTAAAGTCAGAGCGCGTCCCGAAGGCACGGTCAACCCGGATATGCCCACCGGCGAAGTGGAGATTCTGGGCCTGGAGCTGGAAGTGTTGAACAAGTCGGACACCCCTCCGTTTCAACTGGATGAGCATGAAAAGGCTTCGGAAGAGATCCGCCTGCGCTACCGCTACATCGACCTGCGCCGTCCTGAGATGCTGGAGAAGCTCCGCACCCGCGCCAAGGTAACCCGGGTGCTGCGGCGTTTCATGGATGAGCAGGGCTTCCTGGATATCGAAACCCCGATGCTGACCAAGGCCACCCCCGAAGGTGCGCGGGACTATCTGGTGCCGAGCCGCACTCATCCCGGCGAGTTCTTTGCCTTGCCCCAGTCGCCGCAGCTCTTCAAACAGCTGCTGATGATGTCCGGCATGGATCGCTATTATCAGATCGTGCGCTGTTTCCGTGACGAGGATCTGCGTGCTGACCGTCAGCCGGAGTTCACCCAGCTCGATATCGAGACCTCATTTATGGATGAGGATCAAATCATGCTGCTGAACGAGGAGATGATGCGTCAGCTCTACAAAGAGATCCTCGATGTCGATCTGCCCAAACCGTTTCCCCGCATGACCTATGACGAGGCAATGGAACGCTATGGTTCCGACCGCCCGGACCTGCGGGTGCCGCTGGAACTGGTAGATCTGGGAGATCTGATGCAGGAAGTGGAGTTCAAGGTCTTCTCCGGCCCGGCCAAGGATCCCCACGGGCGGATTGCGGCCCTGCATGTGCCGGGTGGCAATAGCCTGAGCCGCAAGCAGATCGATGAGTACACCAAGTTTGTTGGCATCTATGGCGCCAAGGGTCTGGCCTACGTCAAGGTCAACGAGCTGGCCAAGGGGCGTGAAGGTCTGCAGTCACCAATCCTTAAATTTCTGCCTGATGCGGCGGTGGATGGCATCCTGCAACGCACCGGGGCCAAAGATGGCGACCTGATCTTCTTTGGCGCCGATAAGGCGAGTGTGGTGAATGAGGCCCTGGGCGCTCTGCGCGTCAAGGTGGGAGAGGATATGGGGCTCATGGAGGAGGGCTGGCGTCCCCTCTGGGTGGTCGATTTTCCGATGTTCGAATGGGACGATCAGCATAGCCGCTGGAATCCCCTGCATCATCCATTCACCTCTCCCAAGTTGGACCAGGTCGAGCTGCTGGAAAGCGATCCCGGCAACTGCAAGTCCCGTGCTTATGACATGGTGATGAACGGGGTTGAGCTGGGTGGTGGTTCTATCCGTATTCATCAGCAGGAGGTGCAGCAGCAGGTCTTCAAACTTCTGGAGATCGGTGAAAAAGAGGCTGATGAGAAATTTGGCTTTCTCCTTACCGCACTTAAATATGGTTGCCCGCCGCATGGTGGGCTGGCCTTCGGCCTTGACCGTCTGGTGATGCTGCTCACCGGCTCCAACTCGATCCGTGAAGTGATGGCCTTCCCGAAGACCCAGACCGCTGCCTGTCAGCTGACTTCCGCACCTTCAGCGGTGGGACTGGATCAGCTGCGGGAGCTGTCGATCCGGGTGCGCAAACCGCAGAGCGAAGCGGCTGCTGATTAAGCGGGATTACAAGCGGCCCGAGTCCGTGCTGGTGGTGGTGTATGCCGCTACGGGTGAGGTCTTGCTGCTGCGCCGTACCCAGCCCGCGGATTTCTGGCAGTCAGTCACCGGCAGTCTGCGCTGGGGGGAATCCCCACTGCAGGCTGCGCGCCGTGAACTCTACGAAGAGACCGGCATCATGGCGGGTAACCAGCTACAGGACCTTAGGCATAGCGAAGTTTTTCCCATCGTTCCTCCCTGGCGGTCACGCTACGCACCTCATGTCTATTACAACCGTGAACATTGGTTCTCAGTGCGCCTTACAGGGCGTCGAATCATCCATCTGAATCAGCAGGAACATACGGATTATCAGTGGTTCAGGGCCGAGCGAGGTGCGCTGATTGCGTCATCCTGGACGAACCGCAAGGCGCTTCGCTATCTGCTGCGCTGTTAATTTTTAACAGTCAACAGCGGCTTGAAATCGCCGGCTTCCGGATGCGCAGGCCAGTTAAGCCTGCAGCTTTTCCATCACCCGCTGCAGTATCTCCTTGGCTTCTCTGGCCACGGCTTTCGGTTCGTCCGTTTCAGTCAAAGCCAAGACCGCCACCGGATCCATGAAGCTGACCACTACAGAATCCTTGCCGGTCTCCCGCATGATAAAGTTGCAGGGTAGCAGCGTGCCGGCATTGGGCTCCGCCGAGATCACCCGGTCCGCCAGTTTGGGATTGCAGGCGCCATAGATATGATAGGCGGGGATGGCCTTATCCATCTTGTTCTTGAAGATGGCCTGTACATCCACGTCGCTGACTATGCCGAGATGTTCCTCCATCAGCGTGGCGCGGACCTTTTCCAGGGCCGCGTCGAAAGACAGATTGAGTTCAGTGTTAAATTCGTACATGGTTGCCTCCAATGATTCTCCAGCGGGGGAATTTATCTCATCTTACGGACTTGCACATTGAAGATCATCAAACTCCTCTCTCTATGGCAGAATGCACCTCAGGATTATTCTGATCAATAGTTTGTCGGGGAGTTGTTTTCGGATGAGGGAGATAATCGAGTTACGTACACATTCCCGGGAGGTCCTGGTGGATATCACGCCGCAGGTCACTGCAGTTGTAAAGCAGAGTGGCTGCCGGAATGGTTTGGTGAATGTCTACGCCCAGGGGGCCACCGCCGCGATAATGATTCAGGAGAACTGGGACGAGAGTGTGCAGACCGATGTGGTGAACCTGTTGCGCAAGATGATCCCCAAGGGCGTCTGGTTGCATGATGCCCAGGACGGCAACGGGGACTCACATCTCAAGGCGGGTCTGGTAGGCCCCTCTGAAACCATCCCGCTGATCGATGGTTCACTGGGACTCTCCCGCTGGCAGAATATCTTTTTCTGTGAATTTGACGGGCCACGCCGGGATCGCCGTGTGGTGTGTAGTGTAATTGGAGATTGATCGTGGCAGATAGTGGATATTTACGGCACATTCGAACCTGTAACCAGTGGAATCCCGCTAATTTCAGGGATTTTTATGTGGATGACCAGTGTGTGGGTCGCCTCAAGCAAAGCATCTGGGAGTCGCTGCAGCAGTGGCCTGAACTGTTTCAGGTGCAGTCTCACGGCGTCCATTTATCACCCGCACTGGCAGATTTCGCCACACGTACCGAGGCCATGGCGCAGGTCACCGGAAAATTGGTGGAACAGGGGGTGATTTCACACCGGCATGGGGAGCAGTATCCGGTCACCGCCTCCGGCCGGGAGCAGGCTTATGCGACCATCGACCGTTCAGCCGCCCCCTATTTTGGTCTGCGGGCCTATGGTCAGCACATGAACGGATTCGTGCGCACTGCGCAAGGCCTCATGCTGTGGATCGCAAGGCGCTCGGCGGACCGCAGGAACTTTCCCGACAAGCTCGACAATATGGTTGCCGGTGGCTTGCCACAGAATCTGACGTTGCAGGAAAATCTGCAAAAAGAGTGCATGGAAGAGGCCTCGATTCCACCCGCAATGGCCCGAAACGCAAGGCCGGTAGGGGCGTTGACCTACTGCAAAGAGACCAGGGTGGGACTGAAGCCGGATACCCTGTATTGCTACGATCTGGAACTGCCGGCCGACTTCATACCGGCCAATACGGATGGCGAGGTAGCCGAGTTCTGTCTGATGCCGCTGGCAGAGGTCGCGCGGATCGTTAGAGAAACAGACGATTTCAAACTCAATTGCAACCTGGTTATCATCGATTTTCTGATACGGCATGGAGTTGTCGGGCCGGAAACCACGGACTATCTGGAAATAGTTCAGGGTTTGCATGCGCGGCTGTGACTCTCAAAACAAGCATATATCCCAGTCTGGCGCTTGTATATTTTTCACACACCTGCATATTTAGGGAGGTCCCAAGGAACAGAATCTGACAAAACTGGTCTCAGGGGGATGGAGTTTCTTTAATTTGAGTGATCATTCTGACAGCTGGGTTGGGATGTAAGAGGGGTGGATTTCATGAAGTACAACTGGAAACTGGTGGCCATATCTCTGGCTCTGGTAATCGCGACGTCAGCAGTTTGGGCGGACCGCAGGGTTGTTCCGCTGGATGAGCTGAAACCCTCTTTCGAACATCAGCTGTCGACGCATCACATTGTCAAGGTCATCAGCAACCATCACTACAAGGATTCAAGGCTGGATGACGATGTATCCGAGCAGATTCTCAATCGCTATCTGGATACCCTGGATGCCAACCGTTTCTTTTTCCTTGCCAGCGATATCAATGATTTTTCCAAATACAAAACCACGCTCGATGATTACCTGAAAAATGCCAAGGTTGAGCCTGCATTCGAGATATTTCCGGGTCTATCGCAAGCGGGTGAGCGAGGCGGTCAGCCATGCCAACAAACTGCTGGATGGCACGTTCGACTTTACCCTGGATGAGAGCTATCAGTTCGACCGTGAGGATGCGCCCTGGGCGGGCACCCATGCTGAGTTGAACGAGATCTGGCGCAAACGCGTGAAGAATGATTTTCTTAATCTGCGTATGACCGGTAAAGAGGATGATGAGATCCGTAAGACCTTGCGCAGTCGTTATGAACGGCTGGAAAGCCGAATTGTGCAGTATGATGTGAATGATGTCTATCAGGCCTTCATCAATGCGTACACGCTGAATCTCGAACCTCATACCAGCTACATGTCCCCCAGCACATCAGAAAACTTCGATATCAGCATGCGGCTCTCTCTGGAAGGTATAGGTGCGGTGTTGCGCAGTGAAGAAGAATACACGGTAGTGCAGAAGACCGTGGTGGGTGGTCCGGCCAAGCTGAGCGCCCAACTGCATGCCGGGGATCGTATCGTGGGGGTTGGGCAGGGTCTGGATGGCGAGATAGAGGATATCATCGGCTGGCGGCTGCAGGATGTGGTGGAAAAGATCCGTGGACCTAAAGGCTCTCTGGTGCGCCTGCAAATCCTGCCGAAAGGGCGAGATACTGGTGGAAAGCGCGAACTGATCAAGCTCGTACGCAACACCATCAAACTGGAGGAGCAGGCGGCGAAAAGTTCTATCATAGAAAGCATCGATGGCCTCGGCAATCTGCGCATTGGTGTGATCGACGTGCCGACCTTTTATCGTGATTTCGCCGCGGAATCCCGGGGTGAAGAAGGTTTCCGCAGCACCACCCGTGATGTGCGCAAACTGCTCGATGAGCTCAAGAGTCAGGGTGTCAGCGGTATTGTTATCGACCTGCGGCAGAATGGCGGTGGATCACTTTCCGAAGCGACTGAGCTGACCGGCCTGTTTATCGATTCCGGACCTGTGGTGCAGGTCAAACATGCCAACGGCAAAGTAGAGGTGGAAAAGGATCCGGACAAGACGATCGCCTACGAAGGGCCGTTAGTGGTGCTGGTCGATCGCAACAGCGCATCCGCCTCCGAGATCTTTGCCGGGGCGATACAGGACTATCGGCGGGGTATCATCATCGGTGAACCGACCTTTGGCAAAGGCACGGTACAAACGCTTGTAGACCTCAGTCGTTATGTCCCTGGAAGGTCGATGGATCTGGGACGTCTGCGCCTGACCATGGCGCAGTTTTTCCGGATCAACGGCGGCAGCACCCAACACCGGGGGGTGGTGCCGGACATTCTGTTTCCAACCGCGGAATTTTCCTCGGAATATGGTGAGAGATCCCTGGAGAATGCGCTCCCATATGCCCAGATAAAACCCGCGCACTACAAGCCTAACGGTGCGAGTGAGTATGCCGATCTGCAGCAAAGGCATCTCAAGCGCATAGAAATCGATCCGGGTTTCCAAATGCTCCTGGAGCAGGAGAAACGTTTTTCTGAGATTGAAAAGCGCACGCAAGTAACGCTCCTGGAGAGCCGGCGCAAAGCCGAATGGGATGAGCAGGAGAATGAACGGTTGGAGCAAAAAAACCGTTTCCGCGTGTCACAGGGATTGGCGGCGATCGACAGCAATCAGGTTGAAGAGCAGGACGAGTCATGAAGATGAAGATGATGCAGAGTCGGACGCCACAAAAAATATCCAGCTGAATGAGGCGGCCCGCATATTGGCTGACTCTATTCGAATGAAATCCCTGATGGCTGAAGTCCACTAATAACCGGGCAAAACTCCCAACTGGTTGTTCCGGCCAGTGTCTTTGATCTGGAACCGCAGTTCAATAGCAAACACAACACCCTGTTATATTCAGGGTGTTGTGTTTAATGCACTCTTTAAAGATGGCCGCAGCAGGCAGTTTTCAGTCACAGACAGTAACCGGCACGAGGTTGAATCCAGTGCTGCGTCTCTGTTCTCTGGTGGCTGATTTCAGGCTTGAAAAATATCAGTGTTTGATAATAAACCACGGGCTATAATCTAAATCCTTTTTTTTCGGATTCTGTCAGCTTGTATAAAACAGCAGTTAAAAGACTCGCACAATTGGAACAGGGAGGACTGGACGACCTGTTGCGGGAAGGTCTCATTGGCCTGGAAAAAGAGAGTCTGCGGGTTGCTCCTGAGGGTGGAATAGCCCTTACCCCTCACCCAAGCGGCCTGGGTTCGCCACTCACTCATCCCTATATCACCACAGACTATTCTGAGGCGCTGACTGAATTTATAACGCCCCCCTCGGCAGATCGCGTTCAGCCCCTGCAGTTTCTGCAGGATGAGCACAAGTTTGTCTACAAACATCTCGATGGGGAGACTCTCTGGGCTACCAGCATGCCCTGTGTGGTGGAAGGGGGTAAGAATATTCCAATCGCCCGCTACGGTAAGTCCAATGCAGGCCTGATGAAGACTGTCTATCGCCGGGGCTTGGGACACCGTTATGGTCGCGTTATGCAGGTAATCGCAGGCGTCCACTTCAACTACTCGCTGCCAGAGAAATTCTGGCCGCTGTATCAGCAGTTGCAGCAGAGTAATCAGTCATTGCAGGCATTTACCTCAGATGCTTACTTCGCAATGCTGCGCAATCTGCAGCGATTTGGCTGGTTGGTCCCCTATCTTTTCGGTGCTTCCCCGGCAGTCTGCAAGTCGTTTCTGGGAGGAAGGCCGACCAATCTTCAATCATTTGACCAGTATACCTATTACTCACCCTATGCCACCTCTCTGCGCATGGGCGATATCGGTTATCAGAACAGCAAGGAGCAGGGGACCGGCATCAAGGCCTGTTATGACTGCCTGGATGCCTATGTGGAAACCCTCTCCCAGGCCATAGCGACCCCCTGTCCCATTTACCAGGCGATTGGGGTTAAGGTGGATGGACGCTACGAACAGCTCAATGCCAATATTCTTCAGATCGAAAACGAATACTACAGTACGGTCCGTCCAAAGCAGATTCCGGATGGCTTGGAAAAGCCGATCCTGGCGTTGAAGCGGCGAGGGGTCAGATATCTCGAACTGCGTTCACTGGATGTCAATGCCTTTCATCCTCTCGGCATCGATGAGCAGCAGATCTGTTTTCTCGAGGCTTTTATGTTGTTCTCTCTGTTGCACGAGAGCCCGGCCATCAATGTCTTCGAGCAGCGCGAGATTGACCGCAATGAGGGAGCTGCCGCCCATCGTGGACGTGATCCGGAGCTCTATCTGCAGCGGAATGGCAATGAGATCCGACTCAGGGAGTGGGCGAGAGAACTTTGTGAGGCCATGCGTCCCATTACTGAGCTATTGGATCGTGGCAGGATGCAAGCGGACTACAGCAGTAGCCTGAACAAACAGCTGGAACTTGTCGAAAGCCCTGAACTGACGCCTTCCGCACGAATGTTGTCGGAAATGTGCAACAACGGAGAGAGCTTTTTTGAATTTGCCCAGCGTAAATCCCTGGAGCACTTTGAATATTTTCAGCAGCAGGCATTGTCCAGGGAGAGGGAAGACTTTTTTCAACGTGAGGCAAAACGCTCCTGGGAAAAACAGTATGCAATAGAAGCGGGTGATCGGATTTCTTTTGATGAATTTCTGGCGAACTACTTTTCGCAACACTGATTCATCAGGGACTTTGAATATCATTCATCCAGGAATGTGTCGAGTAAAGTGCGGAATTGCTCCACAAGAGATCCTGGTTAGGATGCATGACTTTCAAGTCAATGCCGGTCAGTGTTCCTCCAGCCCGAAGCGCTTGATCATACGGTAGACACTGCGTTCACTGACCCCCAGGATATCCGCCACCTTGGCGCGACGCCCTGAATGCTTTCTGAGTTGTGAGGCGAGATAGTGCATCTCGAGTTCTTCCAGCGTTGGGTTGTGGTCGAATGCAAGATTGACCATTGCCTCCTGCCCATTGCTGGATTGACTGAAGGTGAAATGTTCCGGGCGGATCTTGGTGCGATCACCAGACAGAATGATCGCTCTCTCCACCATATTTTTCAGTTCACGGACATTTCCCGGCCAATCGTAGGCAATCAGATTTCGCGCCGCTGACGAGGAGAGGGTTTTATTCACCCGGGTGGAGAAGTTGTGATTGCGTAGAAAATGCTCCGCCAGCGCAGGGATGTCGTCACGCCGTTCCCGTAGCGGTGGAACCTTGATATTGAAGGCGTTGAGGCGAAAGAACAGGTCGGCGCGGAACGTGCCCTCCTTGATCATAGTCTCCAGATCGCGGTTGGTGGCCGCTACGATCCTCACATTCGCCGTAAGATCCTTGGTGCCCCCCAGACGCCGGAACTGGCCGGTCTCCAGGATGCGCAGCAATTTGGCCTGCCCACTGCTGTTGATCTCGCCTATTTCATCGAGAAACAGCGTACCGCCTTCAGCGCCCTCGATAAGGCCTTTTTTCTGCCTGTCAGCTCCGGTAAAGGCGCCTTTTTCATGGCCGAATAGTTCCGATTCGAAGAGACTCTCCTGCAGGGTGCAGCAATCCACCGCCACGAAGTTGTGTTTTCCCCGGTGACTTTGCGCATGCAAGGCGCTCGCCACCAACTCCTTGCCCGAGCCGCTCTCACCCTGGATCAATACGGTGATATCGTTTGGGGCAACCGCCGCAATCAGCTCATGTACCCCATGCAAGGCATCGCTGGACCCGATCAGGGTCGATCGCTTGCCATTCCGGTATTGCAATTGGCGCTTGCAGAAGTGGTGTTCTTTGCGCAAGGTGGCATTTTCCAGTACCCGTCGCACGGTCAGGCTCAGGGTATCGAGGGTAACCGGTTTGAGCAGATAGTCAGCGGCCCCTGCCTTTATCGCAGCGACCGCATCCCGCACCGTACCGTAGGCCGTGAGCACCACCACGGGATAGTCTTCGGAGAGAGCACCGATGAAATCCATGCTGTTGGCGTCCGGCAGTCGTGCATCAGTCAGAATCAATGAGGGTTCATACTTCTCCAGATATTCCTGTGCCTTGCTCCAGTGGCTCAGCCCGCTGGCCTGGTAGGTCAGGCTGTTCAGATGCTGCACTATCAACTGGTTCAGGACGGTGTCGTCTTCTAGCACCAGAATTCGCTGTTTCATGACTCGTCTCCAAATCCACCGCCGGCCTCCGGCAGAGTGATGGTAAAGCGGCTGCCGCAGGAAAACTCACTCGCCACATCGATGGCGCCACCATATTTTTTGACAATTGCGAGGCTGATGGAGAGGCCCAGGCCTGTACCTTTGACGGAATCTGCGCGACGACTGAAGAAGGGATCGAAGATATAAGGCAGGTCCTTTCCCAGGATTCCCGCACCGGTATCAGCAAATTCGATAAAGATATGATTATCTTTCCTGCCGGTGGATACATGCAGTTCACCACCCATCGGCATGGCATGAAAGGCATTCAGGGCAAGATTCAGAGTGACCATGCGCAATTCACTATCGGAGGCGAGCACGCGCAGCAGCGAAGGATCCATCTGTTCCTGAATCTGAATATTGTTTTCCTCAGCCTGCCAGCGCAGCAGACTCATGGTTTCATGCAGCGCGGCATTGACATCCACGATTTCCAGGGATTCGGCAGGAGAGGCGCCCAGTTTGAGGAGCTTGCCGGTGACCTCGATGCAATTGTCAATTTCACGGTCCACCAGCCGCAACGGTTCGAGGACCGTATCAGGGCAGCCGCTGTGTTCGGCAATCTTCTGCTCTGCTGCATCCAGCGCCAGACGCACGGATGCCAGCGGGTTGAGAATCTCATGGGCCACGCCGGTAGCCAGGCGACCCAGCTCCGAGAGCTTCTGCTCCTGAGAGTATTTCACCTCCTTAGTCAGATCTCTAATCGATTCGACTACCAGCATGGACTTTACCCCATCGATGATGGCGTTCATGGGTGCTGCATAGATCTCCACATCCAGAGAGCTGCCGTCGGCCTTTTTATGTCGGTGGACCGCCCTCACTGTCTGATTATGTTTGTTCACCTCATAAACCGGACAGGTTATCAGGGTGTGGGGGCAGGGTTTATCCCGGTCATGCATAATCCCGTAACAGGATTGCCCCACGCCGTTGGATCCGGTTAAGCCCAATTGATCGGCGTAGGCCTGGTTGGTGAGCAACACCTTGAAGTCACTGTCGATGACTCTGACACCATCCGGAATGGCATCCACCAGTTGTTGCAGAAAGGACTTCTGCTCTTCCAGTTCCATTAGTTTTGTCTGCAGCCGATTCGCCATCAGGTTGAATGCGCTGCCCAGTTGCTGGAACTCATCAGAGCTGCCCACCTCAACACGGGCGCTGAACTCACCCTGGGTTAACTTCTCGCTGGTCAGGGTGAGACTTTTAACCGGATTGAGGACATGGTGGCGGATAAACCACCAGCCGCCGATCAGATTCAGCAGCACGATCATGGAGCCGGCCCCCATTAACAGCAGTGTGGTATTGCGTATCTTGCGACGCAGGGGTACAGCGTCATACTCCACATACAGGATGCCGTTGATGGGATTCTGCTCGACTGGCCCATGACACTCTATGCAGGGCGCTTTGTTGTGTACCGGATTTATGCTGCGCAGGACCTCATCACCCTGATCAGTCTGGATAAACTGAGAGGAGGGGGATTTTCCGCTATAAGGTTCGGCCAGTCTCTGTCCGGTAATCGCGGGCTGACTGGCGAAACGGATCTCTCCGGCGGGATTGGTGATGAATACCGAGACGATTCCCGTCTGCTCGCCCAGCCTTTTTACCATATCGCTCAAGCCGGGAAGATCCCGTTTCAGCATGGCATTTTCCAGGGAAGTTTGCAGCAGGCTGTTGATCTGCCAAGCAGTGCGGGCCTGCTCCTCTGCCAGTTCTGATTGATATAGGGGGATATACAACAGTAGAAAGACCAGTGAACTCAGCATCAGACCTGCGGTGGTGCCAATGATGAACTTCCTATGCAGATTGGTTGTTATCCAGTTCATGGTTGTGGAGCCTGTCGAGCTGTCTCTTGGTGGGTGAATTCGATCATGATTGTAATCATCAGAATTATTATTTGTCTGACATTCTGTCATGTTTCGTGCCCCGCTGTCCTGCAAATCATCCTTTAACCCTTGATGGCAGGAGTTTGGCTCCAGTTTTGCTTACATATTAGATTCGGGGGTGCTCAAATCGATCAACTTGAGGAGACGATTCTGTGACAGAAGAAAAATCCATTGACTATCTGATAAAAAAACTCGGCCTGATCCTGTTGACGGTCATGCCGATTTCCATTTTTGCCGGTGTTGACAACGGGGTGAGCGACAGCCTACGCCAGGCATTGGAGGCCCAGGGCTGGCAGGCGGAGCGGGCGGAGGACGGGAGTCTTATCTACCGCCAGTCACCTGCTCCGGTAACAGAGGGCCAGGGTCAACCGGTCACGAAAGCCCTGCGCCGGGAGGATCTGGGGGATACCCTGGAACAGCGGGGTTGGCAGATGGAGTGGAGCCCCGGCGGCAGTCTTATATTAAGGCCGCAAAGCCAAACCGCTCAGGAGTCAGTCAAAACTGAACCCATGGCTGAAACAAGACCCGCGGATCGACAGCCTGATCTGCCCGGTTTTGAATATTGGCGTATTGAAAAACAGGATGATGGCTCTCTACGTTTCCACCCTCTGGCAAAGGCGTCAGGGTCATCAGCTCCAGCCGCACAGGCAATCACCCTGGGGCGCTGTGAAGGCATCGAGATCCAGCATGCGGCGATTTCGCTACCGGTGGATCAATGGAGTGAAGCCAAGGCATTGGCCCAGGGATGGCTGAGCAGTGCTGGCCTGCAAGGCCTGCTGGTTGGCAGGATTCGGCGGGTGCTGGGAGTTTATCTGGTCAGTCTGGTTGAGGGTGTTCCGCCGCATCTTCTCAAGCATCAACTGGCGATTCGCGCATCAGACGGGCGGGTGATACTGCTGCAATAATCCAGGCAAGTTCGTTAGAAAAACTCGTCAAGACTGTGTTCCGCTCAAATAGGGTTGATGCAGGACACAGTCTGTTCCGCGCTATCTGAAATCTCCTGTTGTTGACTGCGTTTTAGGCCACCTGACTTTGTGTCAGATTTGACATCTAACCGTAATATTCCCCAAGCGAATCCGATGACCGCAGCCTAAGCGAATGAAATTCCTGACAAATTAATCCAGGTCATCTGGCAGGAACTGGCATGGAAAAAGTGTCAGCCGGTTCAAGCGATAGATCCCTATGACAGTTTGTCAGGAATCAACATCCAGTGGCTTTTCCAGTGGATAGGGCGATTATAAAAATAATTATAAAAATCAATAAGAAAGGTTTGACTGTCTCGTTATGGCATGGCCATTGCTCTGTGTGATATCAGATATAAAACTCGAGCCTGCATGGGTTGCCTGCAGGGCGAATAATAATTTCGGAGGGTGAGTCATGCGGTCTTATCTGTTCATCTTAGGTAGTCTGTGCGGAGTGTTCTTAACATTTTCTGTGTTAGCGGAATACCCGATTGCCGGCATTGAACCCTCTCAGCGACCCCAAGGGGCTCCGGTGATCGAATGGGTGCATCACGACGAGAGCTGGTTTCAGTATGCACTTACCGGTATCCAGCCTGCTTATCCGCGAAGCCTCTATTTTCTCGACAATCAGGGTGACTGGTATACCCCATTCAATCGACCCGGTATGACCGGGCGGTATGACATACGCGGATGGCATCAGCCTTCCCCTGCAGCGAATTGACAGTCTTTTACTCTCCGGCCAGAAATGTGCACGGAGTGATAAAGGGGTCTCGATCAGAGGCCAAATAAAACAACCAACCAATGTGAGGAAAGTAACATGAAAAAATTTCGAATGCCTAGTCTGAAAGGAGTTGTTAAAGCCCTGGGTCTTGCTGCAGCGCTTGCTGTTGCGCCCTTGGCCTCAGCCAGCATGTATGGCATGTCCGGTATGGACGGTATGAGTGGCATGGGCGGCATGTCAGGCATGGGCGGCATGTCTGGAATGTCCGGCATGGGCGGCATGGGCGGCATGTCTGGAATGTCCGGTATGGGCGGCATGTCAGGAATGAGCGGCATGGGCGGCATGTCAGGAATGAGCGGCATGGGCGGCATGTCTGGTTATTTCCAGATCACTCCGCAAGGCCAGATCTTCTTCTATCCTGCTAGCGGCATGAGTGGCATGAGCGGCATGGGCGGCATGTCTGGAATGAGTGGCATGGGCGGTATGTCCGGAATGAGTGGCATGGGCGGTATGTCCGGAATGAGTGGCATGGGCGGCATGTCCGGAATGAGTGGCATGGGCGGCATGGGCGGCATGTCCGGAATGAGTGGCATGGGCGGTATGGGCGGCATGTCCGGAATGAGTGGCATGGGCGGTATGGGCGGCATGGGCGGCATGTCTGGTATGGGCGGTCAGTGGGTCTGGCAGCCTAGTGGCATGAGCGGTATGTCCGGTATGGACGGCATGTCCGGTATGGGCGGCATGGGCGGTATGTCGGATGTCCGGTATGGGCGGTATGTCCGGTATGGGCGGTATGTCCGGTATGGGCGGCATGTCTGGAATGAGCGGCATGGGCGGTATGTCTGGAATGAGCGGCATGGGCGGTATGTCCGGTATGTCCGGCTACTTCCAGATCACCCCACAGGGCCAGATCTTCTTTTACCCGGCCACCGGTATGGGTGGCATGTCTGGAATGTCCGGAATGTCCGGAATGGGCGGCATGTCAGGAATGAGCGGCATGGGCGGCATGTCCGGAATGAGCGGCATGGGCGGCATGGGCGGTATGTCTGGAATGAGCGGCATGGGTGGAATGTCCGGCTGGCGCTAGATCCTAGCCTGAACCAAAAGTAAAACCGGCAAGGATGCAGGAGGGCGCAGGGATGCGCCCTTTCCAAAATCGACTCCTACAGAATGACTTATTGATCTGGAACACTCCGGGCGAGGGGTAAACCATGAAGTTGAAAACACTATCTACATTTAACACCCTGCTTTTTTTTGTCCTGATTATGGCCAGTAGCAGTGGGGTAATTGCGGCTGACGGCATAATCAGCGATTACGAGCGTGCCCGCTGGGATCCGATCCATTTCAAGCCGGCGATAGACAGCGCCACTGATGGGCAGTGCCTGAGTTGTCACCAGGAGATCCTGGATAGAAGGGTGCTGGCGCAATCGCCTGCCGGGGTTAAATCAACTGAGACTTTGGCCTGGTATCAGACCTTGAGCACTTATGAAGGCGAGCAGGAAACCCTGCATCGCCGTCATCTGGTGACACCCCTGGCGACAGAGTTGATGGAGATGAAGTGCAACACCTGCCATCAGGGCAATGATCCCCGCGAAGAGGCACAGATACCGCCAGACCATGCAAATGCGGATTTCACCCTGCGCAAGGCGGTCAATCCGGAGATCTGCCTGATGTGCCATGGCGCCAATCCTTACCAGATGATGGGGCTGCCCAGTCCCTGGTCAGAATCCCGCAGCATGTTCCAGGATAACTGTCTGCTCTGCCACTCCAATATCCGCACCACTCGGCATCAGGTCAATTTTCTGAAGCCGGACGCCATCGAGGAGGCAGGTAAGAAATGACTCCGATGTCTGCTATGGCTGCCATGGCGGGCGTCAATGGTACCGCATCGCCTATCCCTATCCGCGGCATGCCTGGAAGGGTATGGCCGAGGAAGTCCCTGAATGGGCCAAAGAGCGTCCGACAGAGTCGCAGACGCGATTTCTGAAAACAACAACCCAGGCAGCCAACTAGCATTGCTGTGAAAGGAGAGGACCGGATGAGCAACAAGCAAGATAAGCATGATCTTTTTGAGCGCCTGAATCTTTCACGGCGCTCCTTTTTGAAGACCACCGCTGCCGGCAGTGCGGCGGTGGCGGCAACCGGGCTGGTGGAACTGAAGACCGCCAAGGAGGCGAAGGCATTCGCCTATGAGCCCTATCCCAAGGATGATGAACTGCAGACCGTGGTGACCAGTTGCGCGCATAATTGCGGTTCCCGGCACATGCTGGTGGCGCATAAGTGGAAGGATGTCATCGTGCGCCTCTCCACCGATGACGGCCGTTACCAACGGGGCGGTCATTTCGGCAAGGACAGCAACGAAGAACCGCAACTGCGCGCCTGCCTGCGCGGCCGCTCCTATCGCCAGCGGCTCTATTCAGCGGAGCGCCTGCTGTATCCCATGATGCGGGTTGGTGAGCGTGGCGAAGGCAAGTTCAAGCGGGTCTCCTGGGATGAGGCGTTGGACTTCGTGGCCAAGAAGATGGTCTATCTCAAGGACACCTACGGTCCGTACTGCGCTGCTGGATCAGAGCTACGCCGGCGCCTCCTATGGCGTGCTGCACAAGTCCGATCAGATCGAAGGCCTGCTGGGCCGCTTTCTCGGCATGTTCGGCAGCCGCACCAGTTCCTGGTCGGTGCCTTCCTACCAGGGCACGACCTTCAGTTCACGCATGACCTTCGGCACCATCGAGGACGGTAACGAGGACGATACCTTCGCCCACTCCAAGCTGATGATCATGTGGGGCTGGAATCCCGCCTACACCTTTCACGGCGGCAACACCTTCATGTACATGCGCATGGCCAAGCAGCGCGGCTGCAAGTTCGTGCTGATTGATCCGCAGTACACCGATTCCGCCTCCGCTTATGATGCCTGGTGGATTCCGATCCGGCCGAATACCGATGCGGCGATGATGGCGGGCATGGCCCATCATATCTTTACCAATAATCTGCAGGATCAGGGATTCATCGATAAATTCTGTCAGGGCATGGATGCGGGCACCATGCCGGAGTGGGCCCAGGGTAAGGAGAACTTCAAGGACTATATTCTGGGCACCTACGACGGTGCGCCCAAGACCCCGGAATGGGCGGCGAATATCTGTGGGGTTGCCGCCAAGGACATCATAAAGCTGGCAGATATGTATGCTCAGACCAAGCCGGCTGCGCTCAAGGCCTCCTGGGCGCCGGGACGTAACGCCTATGGCGAACAGTACAACCGCATGGCGGCGGCATTGCAGGCGATGACTGGCAATATCGGCATCCTGGGCGGTTGTGCCGAAGGCGTCGGCAAGGCCTGGCATGCAGAGGCGGTGGCTTATCCCTATGATCAGTATGCCAACATCTGGTTCCAGGCGATCAAGTCCGACCGCTGGGCTCACTGTGTGCTCAATTACCCCGATGTGAAACGAGAAGAGATCGGACTCTGGCAGCGCGAGGATGAGACCGATGGTCAGATCCCCAACATCAAAGGCATTTTCTGGCAGGGCTCCGACTGGTTCAACCAGCTGACCAATATCAACAAAGAGATCGCGGCGATCAACAAGCTGGAACTGGTGGTCTGCATGGATTCCACCATCACCCCCTCCGGCCTGTATGCAGATATCCTGCTGCCCATAGCTACTCACTTCGAGCGGCATGATGTGGCGCTGCCCTGGTACAAGGGGCACTACTATATCCATCGTCCGAAGGTGATCGAACCGATGGGTGAGTCGAAGACCGACCTGCAGGTCTTCACCGAGCTGGCCTACCGGATCGGCGGCGATGTATTCGGCCAGGCTTACAATCCCAAGGCCAACCGCGACTATTTCCATATCAACGACAACGTGGACGAGGCCTATCTTCGGGAGTGGTGGGAGACCAAGGTCATCCCCCATCAGCACGTGGATATGTCCTGGGACGAGTTCAAGCAGCGCGGGGTGTATAAATTTATTCTCGCTCAGCCCCATGTGGCGTTCCGGGATCAGATCGAAAACGGCGCCCGCTTTCAGACCCCCTCGGGCAAGATCGAGATCCTCGCCACCCAGTTGGCGCAGATCACCGACTGGAAGAAGACCATGTATGGTTACGAGATCCCCTACATTCCCAAATGGATTGAGCCCTGGGAGTCACTCAACAGTCCCAAGACCGAGAAGCATCCGTTCCACTTGATATCTCCCCATCCGCGCTGGCGCACCCATTCCATCTTCAACAACTGCAGCTGGCTGCGCGAGACCTATGAGCAGGAGGTGACGATGAACGCCTCCGATGCCAGAAAGCTGGAGATCAAGACCGGCGATACGGTGGAGGTGTTTAACGACCGCGGCAAGTGTGTGGTGCCTGTGTATGTGACCGAACGCTGCATGCCCGGTGTTGCGGTGCTGCATGAAGGGGCCTGGATCGATCTGGATGAGAACGGTGTGGACCGGGCCGGCAATCCGGACATGTTGACCCTGGACGAACCCAGCCCGGCGGGGGCATTCGCCTACAACACAGTGTTGTGCGATATCAAAAAAACAGATCTGGAACATCGACCGGGCTGGGACAAGCTTGCCACCTCCCGGGCCCATGTTTTCCGGCGTGACCTTTAATCTTGGAGGAGAGAGAAATGTCAGAACCAAAAGACAAAGCCAAGATCAAGGAAGCCGTCAAGCGCCGTAAACGCGAGACCTACACCCCGGTCGTGCCGGACTTGCAGCTCGGATTCGTACACCATAATGTGGATTGCATCGGTTGCCGCGCCTGTGAGATCGCCTGCAAGGATAAGAACGGCCTGGCGGCGGGACCCCGCTTCAGGCGGGTGCAGTACATCGAAGGCGGAACCTATCCGGATGTGTTTGCGTACAAGGTCAACATGTCCTGTAACCACTGTGAATCCCCCGCCTGCCTGCCGACCTGTCCCACCGGGGCGATCTTCAAACGCAAGCAGGATGGCATCGTGGATATCGATTCCACCCTGTGCATCGGCTGCCGTCGCTGCGAAGCGGCCTGTCCCTTTGGTGCGCCGCAGTTTGATCCATCAGACAGCATCGTCAAAAAGTGCAACATGTGTGTGGATGAGATCGAGGCGGGACGTAAACCCTACTGTGTGATGGCCTGCATGATGCGGGTGCTGGATATCGGGCCGGTGGAGCAGATCTGGAGCGGTGAACTGGAGACGGTGGCCCTTGGGCCGAACGATCAGGTCTCCCGTCAGGTGAAGAACATGGCGGACATCGAGCTGACCAAACCCTCCATTGGTTTCGTCGCGCACAGCAAAGGGAAGGTCAAATAATGGCACAGGCAAAGACCAAACAACGGCAAGCCTCACAGAGTGATTCAATCCGGACCCTCAGTGAATTTGTCGCAGCAGATCTGGCGATGCTGGCGACCCTGCATGACAGGGAACCGGACGCCCCGCTGCTGAAAGCATTGCGTAAGGCGGACTTCCCCCATGGCCTGGGTTTAACCCTGGTCGGTGAAACCGGATTGCAGGCTGTGGACCTCATGCAACGGGTGGTTGCAACCCTGCCTGCAGTGTTCGACAGCGCGGCGCTGAATGAGCTGGCGGCGGATTATGCCGGTATCTACCTGAACTATGCCATCCACGCATCGCCGGAGGAATCGGTGTGGATCGATGAGGAAAACCTTGTCTGCCAGGACAGTATGTTTCAGGTGCGGTCCTGGTATGAGCAGCATGGTCTGGGCGCGGAGAACTGGCGTATCCGAGCGGATGATCATCTGGTCCTGCAGCTGCAGTTTCTCAGCCATCTGTTTACGCATGATCCCACAGTTGCCGGTTTACAGGGGGCTGCCAGGTTTATGGACGAGCACCTGCTGCGCTGGCTGATGTCTTTTGCAGAGCGGGTGGCGGCCCGCTGCAATACAGCCTATTTTGCCGCCGTCGCGATGCTCACCGGGGCCTATTGCGAGGAGCTGCGAGAGCTGCTGGCACAGATCCTGGCTGAACCCAGACCCAGTGCAGAGGAGATCGAGGAGCGGATGAAACCACGCCGGCAGACGGAAGCGGTACCGGTCAGTTTCATGCCGGGCATGGGGCCGGCAGTGTGATGTTGAGCGTCCCGAAAGTAATCGCATGAGTGTTGTTCGCGACACGCTATGCATACCTCCCTGTACGCTCGACGGCGGATTCCATTCCGCCGACGGTCGCGGGTGGCGCCCACACACACGTGATTGCTTGTGTAACTATTGATGTTTCAATGAACCGAGAAGAGCGGAGTTTCTCAAATAATCTTACAACAAGAGAAATGAGGAGAAGTGACATGAAGCAATTCCAACTGATTGGCCGTACCCTGGCGGCAGCATCGTTGCTGCTGGCGATTGCGCCTGCAGCAATGGCCGATGCGGCGGCAGGCAAGGCTATCTATGACGGCAAAGGGGCCTGCGCCAGCTGCCACGGACCCAGCGGTAAGGGTGATGGAGTCGCAGCGGCGGCGCTGAATCCCAAGCCTCGGGATTTTTCTACCGGGGACTTTGCCCTGGATACGGATGGTGACGGCCAGAAGGGGACGGAAGCCGATCTGTTTAACGTTATCAAAAATGGCGCTGCACAATATGGCGGTGCTGCCACCATGCCCGGACGCGCTGATATTCCGGATGCAGAGATCAAGGCGCTGGCAGACTATGTCCTTTCTCTGCAAAACTGACGGCTAGAAACGGGAATCTGGATTAGGCGACGCTTGAACCATGACATCCAAGTTAGGTGAATTCATCGAGGACGTCCGGCAGGAACAAAAACTGCCGGATATCCTCGCTGAGCGTTGCGTTCATGGGAAAATGGAAAGCGCCAGTTGCAGGTCATGTGTCGAGAGCTGTCCGCAGGGCGCCTGGTTATTGGACGATGCTGCGCTTAGCCTGAATACACAAGCCTGTGATGGCTGTGGTCTGTGTATGCCGGCCTGTCCGGAAAGCGCGATCCGGGTCCGGCATGAGATAGTCATCGGGCATTGGCAGGATTCATCGATAGCGTTATGTGCCTGCGAAGTCGCGCAATCCCCAGAGACAGAGGGTGTAATACCCTGTGTCCATGCCATCGGGCTGGCCGAGGTTTTGCGGCTCTATCGCAAAGGTGTCATTCAGTGGTACCAGCTGACTGCAGACTGTGACAGTTGTCCGCGAGGTCAGTCTGTACATCTCACTGACAGGCTGGATGCGTTGAACCGTTCCCTTCAGGCATCGGACCTGGTTGGGATTGGCTTGAGCCCTGTGTCAGCCACGCAATGGCAGAAATTGCATGCGAAACTTGGTGGCAAGAGTGCAGGTCCTCCACTCAGTCGCAGGGGTTTTTTAACGGGTTTCGTAAGCAGCAGTGTCCGGCAGGGGATGGAGCTGATTGGACTGTTCAATGATGCTCCGGGACCCGCCACACCTCCAGGTCAGCTATTGCCGCATTCAATAACCACTGTCTGGCCCTGTCTGCCCGTCATCGACAGCAGTTTATGCAATGGGTGTGATGCCTGTGCCAGACTGTGCCCGCATGGTGCGATTCGGCTGGAAAAAGCAGACGGACAAATCAGTTATCAGATAAAGCCGCAAGACTGTTCGGGTTGTCGTATCTGTGTGGATGTCTGTGACCAACGAGCTGTGAGCCTGATTGAATGGGAGCTTCAAAGCCAGCTGGAAATACTGCTTACAGCAATCAACTGTACCGCTTGTGGAAATCCTTTCCATGTGCCTGCGGGACAATCTGCGAACCCACAGGCTGTCTGCAGGATATGCGCTCAGCGTAATCACAATAAAAACCTGTATCAGGTATTAAACTGAAGACGCATGGGTTTTCTCCACTTAGTGAAGAGATCACAATTTTATAACATCTGATCCCCGGACAGAGACAAACTGCGAAAACCATGGTCTAGTTAGTATCATCTTTGATCAGCCAGGTTTCGAACATGTACTCCAGCGATAACTGCCTCCCTGTCAAATCCATCCTCACTCGGTTCGTCTTTATCCTGTTGGCCATTATCCTGAACAGTTGTTCTGCCGAAACGCCGCAACAGGAGGCTGAGCAGGGAGAGCCGCATTCAACATCAACATCAGCACTCGAGTTTGCTCCCGGTCTGCCCTGGTTGAATGTTGAGAGGCCGCTGACCTTTGATGATCTGCAGGGGAAAATGGTGATTCTGGATTTCTGGACCTACGGCTGCATCAACTGTATCCATGTGCTTGCCGATCTGAAGCGTCTTGAAGAGAAATACGGCCATCAACTTCTGGTGATCGGCGTGCATACCCCCAAGTTCGACAACGAAAAAAATCTGGAGACAGTGAGGAATATTGTGGTTCGCTACGGCATCGATCATCCGGTGGTGAATGATGTCGACAGCATGCTGGCAACCAAATATGGAATGCGCGCCTGGCCGACCAGAGTGCTGATCGATCCGGCTGGGACAGTGCTTGGGAGAGTGACGGGGGAGGGACGCTATGAACTCTTCGATGAGACGATCGGCCAGCTTTTGGAGGAACATGCAGCCATTCTGGATGCCACGCCGATTCCGCATAAGCTCGAAAGAGAACAGCTGGCGTTATCTCTTCTTGCGGCGCCGGGAAAGATTGCCGCTTCTGATCAGTATGTAGCGATCAGCGACACCCTGCATCATCGAGTTATTCTGGTGGATCATCAGGGAAAGATTCAGCGGATAATTGGTGGAAAGGAGGCGGGCAACAAGGACGGCGGAGCAGGCACCGCGCGTTTCAACTCCCCTCAGGGACTGGTGTTTGGCAAACAAGGACTGTATGTGGCCGACACGGCAAATCACTTGATCCGTTATATCGACCTTGAGAAATTCACCGTATCGACCGTTGCCGGCAATGGCGCGCTGGACCGCCGCCGAGGTGGTGAATATGATGCCCGTGATGTTGGCTTGGCCTCGCCCTGGGGGTTGGCGCTGCAGGATGATTTCCTGTACATCGCCATGGCGGGCAGTCACCAGATCTGGCGCTACGATACGCGATCAAAAAGAATCAAGCCCTATGCGGGATCAGGACGTGAGGGTATAGCCGATGGCGGGCTTGCAACAGCCACCTTCAGTCAGCCCAGCGGTTTGTCTATCAATAATGAGTGGCTCTATATCGCTGATGCCGAGGATTCTGCAGTACGTAGGATTGATCTTCGAAATGAGCAGGTGGAGACCATTATCGGTACCGGACTATTTGACTTTGGTGATCGGGATGGTTCCTTTGCTCAGGCCAAATTACAACACGTCCTAGGTATCGTTGCGTACAGTAAGGACCGGTTGTTTATCGCGGACACTTATAACCATAAACTCAAATCTGTTGATCTGCTGGACGGCAGTGTCACAACCCTGATCGGTAATGGCTCGCCGGGCAAAGGCTCGGCAGAACGCGACTACCAGCTCAACGAACCCGGCGGTCTTGCTCTGCTCGGGAAACGGGTGCTCATTGCCGACACCAATAACCACCGTGTCCTTGCCTATGATGTGGAGAGTGGCAATGTTGTGGCCTGGCCAATCTCACATTGAAGTATCAATAGCTCAACTATGAGGAGCGATAATACGAAATTCAATGGGAATCGATGTTGGTGAAAAATCCCACAAGGGGGGCAGAATAAACCCAACAAAGATCATGATGAGCAGTATGCCGGCCAGATTGAGCCATAATCCGGCCCGAGCCATCTGGGGTATGCTGATCTGCCCGCTGGCATAGACGATGGCGTTGGGTGGCGTCGCAACGGGTAACATGAAGGCAAAAGAGGCCGCCAGGGCAGCCGCCACCATCGGCCCGAAGGGGTGGATGCCGGCACCGACGGAAAGGCTGGCGAATATGGGCAACAGCATGCTCGCGGTGGCGGTGTTCGAAGTCACCTCAGTCAGAAAGATAGTCACGCCTGCAATGCCCAACAAGATCAATAGCCAATGCGCGCCGCTGAGAACCGCCAGGTGGTTTCCGATCCAACTGGTCAGGCCGCTCTGCTCGAAGCCGTGGGCCAGGGCGAAACCACCGCCAAACAGCAGGATGACCTCCCAGGGGGCCTGCAAGGCGCTCTTCCAGTCGAGCAGAAACAGGCCCTGTTTGAGGTTGACCGGAATCATGAACAACAACAGGGCGCCGCTGATGGCGATGGTGGAATCCTGCAGGGACTGGATGATCGGTACAGGTATCAGCCCTTTAAAGAGCCAGAGCAGAGCAACGCTTGAAAATACACCCAATACCGAGAGTTCTTCTCGAGAGATAACTCCGAGTGTGTCTATCTCTGTGCTGATGATCGAATCGCCTGCTTCAATTTCCCGTATTTCACTCGGCAGGGCAATGCGGGTCAGATAGACCCAGCACCAGAAAAACATTGTTGCGGCCAGTGGCAGACCGAACATAAACCATTTGCCGAAGGTGATTTTCTCACCGAACAGGGTCTCCACCACTCCTGCCAGAATCGCATTGGGTGGGGTGCCTATCAGAGTGGCTACACCGCCGATAGATGCAGAATAGGCGATGCCGAGCATCAGAGAGGAGGCGAAGCGGGAATGGGTTTCCAGCTTCGCCTTGCTGATCACTGCCATCGCGATGGGCAACATGAGCATGGTGGTGGCGGTATTGCTGATCCACATGGAGAGAAAGGCCGTGGCGAGCATGAATCCCAGGACGATCCGGTCCGTTCGGGCGCCAACCAGACGCAGAATATGCAGGGCGATGCGTCGATGCAGGTTCCATCTCTGCATGGCGATGGCGATCCAGAAGCCACCGAGAAAGAGATAGACCAGGTGGTGGGCGTAGTTGCGGGTGACCTCTGAAACCTCAGCCACCTGCAGGATAGGGAAGCAGGCGATGGGCAGCAGGGCGGTGGCCGAGATGGGGATGGCCTCACTGATCCACCAGATGGCCATCCAGAGGGTGACCGCCGCTACCCGCCAGGCGGCGATCGGCATGGCTTCAGGAGGCGATTGAATCAGCAACAGAAAACAGACGGCGGGTCCCGCGAACAAGCCGACGACCTTGCGCCACTGGGTGGGTTCCGCCGGTCTGTCTCTCTCCTGCATGGGCCGACAGCTTAGCTGATGCCCTGGATGCGGTACCAGCGGGCGATTTTTCCCACCGCGATTACGTAGGCGGCGGTACGCATGTCTTCTATCTCGTCACTCTCCGCCATGACCTCGTGGATCTGCCGGTAGGCCTCCCGCATGGTATCGTCCAGGCCGGAGCGCACCAGGTCCACTTCACTGGCCCCCTGCACGATCTCCTTGCGCATCCAATCCGGTACCTGCTGTCCGGTGAGTGACTCCAGTGCGGTCAGCTGGTGCATTGCGCGGGTCTCTTCGTAACGCCGTTGCAGGCGGCCGAAGCGCATATGGGAGAGGTTCTTGGTCCATTCGAAATAGGAGACCACCACACCGCCCGAATTGATATAGATGTCCGGCAGAATCTGAATGCCGCGGCTGACGAGGATGCGTTCGCCCTCGTAGGTGACCGGTCCGTTGGCACCCTCAACGATCAGTTTGGTCTGAATCCGTTGTGCATTGCCGCCGTGCACTTGCGCCTCCAGCGCGGCAAGGATCAGAATATCGCACTCCATCTCCAGCACCTGCTTGCCATCCTCGACAAAGGTCCCGCCAGAGAAACCGTGCAGGGTCCGATACTCGACGTGATACTGATGCAGTTCCTCGATGTCGAGACCTTGTGGGTTAACGATGGCGCCGTTGGAGACGATGACACCGGTCACCCTGGCCTTGTCTTTCTCCGTGAGGAACTTCGCGGCATGGTAGCCGACGTTGCCAAAGCCCTGGATGATGATGCGTTGATTGCGGAGTCCACCCTCGCAACCAGAAAGTTTGAAGTCATCCGGATGGCGGAAGAACTCCTGCAGCGCATATTGAATGCCTCTGCCGGTGGCCTCGGAGCGCCCGGCGATGCCCCCGTGATCGATTGGTTTGCCGGTCACGCAGGCATTGCTGTTGATGTCCTCCGGGTATAACTGGCGGTAGGTTTCGGCCATCCAGGCCATTTCCCTTTCTCCGGTACCCATGTCCGGGGCCGGGACACTGGTGGCCGGTGCGAGAAAACCCTTGGCCGCCAGATTGATGGTGAAGCGGCTGACGATCTTGCGCAGATCCTCTTCATTGTATTCCCGGGGGTCGATCAACAGACCTCCTTTGGAACCCCCGAAAGGGACATCCGCCAGGGCACACTTGTAGGTCATCAGGGCGGCCAACGCCTCGACCTCGTCCTGCGAGACGATGGGGGCAAACCGGATGCCACCCTTGGTGGGCAGCAGATGCTCGCTGTGGATCGCCCGCCAGCCGGTGAAGACCTTCACCTTACCCCCCTGCAGCTTGACCGGAAACTTGACCTGCAACACTGAACGGCAGGATTTGATGGCCTCTCCCAGGGTCTGAGAGATGCCGAGTATGGCCATGGCCTTCTCGACTATCAGGTCAACGTTTTCCCGGAAGGTGATGCCATTTTTGGGGAAGGTGTTCATTTCCAATGTCCCATTGCCAAATTAGAGGTTGTGCCTGACCTTAAGTTATGCCGTTGATTTTTTCCAGTGCACACTAAACAGATACCACTGTTGATTACAAGTGATAAGTCAAATTGACGGAATTTCATAGGTACCAAAACTGCAATGGCCATTTCGTACTCCGCATAATGCATGCATCTGTTTGTGGTGTCGGATTGTCAATCAATGGCGGATCTTTTGTTACATTGAAGTGGCTAATCGAAACACGTTTGCTTGGGTCTGAAATGTAAGTGAGATCGTAATCTATTCGCGTTTTTCATACCGGATATCAGCAAAAAGAGCTTCTGTCGTTGTAGATGCTGAAATGTCTCCTCACTACACTTGGGAATACATTTGTTATCAAAATGTGAAAATTCCAACAACCAAATCACGTATGGTGTCAATATGTTCAAGCAACTGTCGAGCGTTCCATGTACAAGTTTTCAAGCACTATTGCACTGATCACAGTCATACTGTCATTTCCCCTCAAGGCAGAGAAAAGCTTCTCTGAAAAGGCCATTCTTGCGGGCGGTTGTTTCTGGTGCATTGAAGCGGATTTCGAAGGGTTCAGAGGTGTTCGCGATGTGGTATCCGGTTATACGGGGGGTAAGGTTTTGAATCCGACCTATCGACAGGTTGCTTCAGGAAGAACCGGGCATATCGAAGCCGTGGAGGTAACCTACGATCCGACAAAAGTTAGTTATAGCGACATTCTTGATCACTTCTGGCGGCATATCGATCCAACTCGTAACGATGGTCAATTTTGCGATAGAGGATTGCAATACCGTCCTGTCATCTTTTACGAAGGTAGTAAACAAAAACTGCTCGCAGAAAAATCGAAGGCGAAGATTGAACGCGAGAAACCCTTTCCGGAAGAGATCAAGGTGGAACTGGTTCCCGCCTCAGGGTTCTACGCAGCCGAGCAGTATCATCAGGATTACTCAGACAAGAACCCGTTGAGATATAGATTCTATCGGTACCTCTGTGGACGGGATGCGAGAATTGAAAAGCTCTGGGGCGATACCTGAAGGAAACGTTCAGTGATCTAGCAGGGGTTGTCTGACTGGATGTCATATAAATGATGCCGGTTCTTTAGCTCAACTCTTGCATGAAACCTTGACAGAGCGCCTTGAAATTATGGTATTGATCCCCGGACAAGGGCTTATTGCTACACCCGCCATCTGCGTAAAAGAGACCGACAGGCTTGTTCTTGATGAAAATCGACATCACTAGAAAACCCTTGCCACAGAGCATTTGATTAATCGACTCAGGGATCATCTGCCGGTATTTCTCCAGGTTACCGGGATTCAGCCAGAGTGCCTGGGGTTTTTTCATCAAAATGGAAAACAGGGTGGGCTGCTGTAAACTGGCCTTGAATTCTTTGAGCTTTGACTGGTTTTGATCGGCAGCAACGAAGCGGGCGCTAAGCATTTGTCTGTCAGTTGACAGCATGGCAAACATGACGTTGTCCAGACCATGATGATTTCTCATCTCATCGATGGTGCGAGTCAGGCACTCATGCAGAGGATTGTGGGGAGCTGCTGGCGCTTTGGCGCTTTGCGGTTTCTCCGTATTCAGCGGACGCTGCGATATTCCAGCTTTAGCCGCTGCCGGTGGTTGAACAATCGCCGGTTTGGATTCGGCCTCAGTCTGCTTGTTCCGTTGACTGGCTATGGTTCCAGCTGCATAGGCCAATCGAAAAGCCGGCAAGGGAAGTGGTAACACCAGCAACTTTCTGGCAGCGAGAACCGCAGCCTGGTGAAGCTGGGCCTGCGCCTGTTCCTGGCTGATCTCAAGGAATTCGGCCAGCAGTTCGAGATGGTCGAGAATTTGCTGGCTGTTCCAGCTCTGAGCGCTGTCTCTGGCTACTGCACAGGCGAGCATTACAGTCAGGGGCTGCGCCTGGAAGCTGTTGTAAAGACCTTGTGACTCCTGCGTCAGTTCCGGCAGCTGCCAGCTACCTCCCAGTGTCCGGTTCAGCTCTTCCAGGGTGAATCCCAGCGCCTGCAGGGCGGCATCTTCACGATCATCTCCCTGTTTCATGAACTGCTGGATCTGCTGCATGACTTCCGGCGCGGCGTTCCATAGCGCCATTTCACCAATGTCGTGTAACAATGCAGCGTTCGCCAGGGATTCCGTTTCACGGAAATTCAAGCGCAGAGTCAATTCAGAAGCGTAGATTGATGCATGGGCGGCCCGGCTGTAACAGTCGAGCAGATTGCGCCGGGGCGGTCCTTGCAACCGGTCCTCCAGGGCCGGGAGTTCCTTCAGGGCCTGCTCGATTTTTCCTGTCCCGAGCAGGGAAATCGCATTACCAAGCTTGCTGACAGGCTCCTTTGGACGGTTGGGAAGACGATTGAACAGGCGGAAGATATGCAAAGAAAAGCCAGGGTCAAACTCAATCGCTTCTTTGAGCGCGGTATGGCTGGTGCTGGTCTTGTTCAGTAGGTCCCGCACCCGGGTCAGGGTGCGGCGCATTACTGGCAGTGGCTCGTTGGAGAGGCGGGCGACCCAGGCGTTTATGGGTTCGGTCATATGCGGACAGATCCTGATAACTTAACTTCCTGATTGGCTAAAAGGTTAGAGCGGCTTTGCGCAAGGTATCTTTAGGCTAAGGGAGCAGAATAAGCACTGGATAGGTCGAACGGTTTCTGGCAGGCTGATGGAGTGATAAGATCACCTGTTTTTTATTTTCAATTCGAGGGGTCAGCATGGCGGGACACAGTAAATGGGCCAATATCAAGCATAGAAAGGCCGCCAATGACAAAAAACGCGGTAAGATCTGGACAAAGTTGATTCGTGAAATCACCGTGGCTGCGCGCATGGGTGGCGGCGAGATCGATGCCAATCCCCGATTGCGGCTGGCGGTGGACAAAGGGCTGTCCGCCAACATGCCGAAAGATACTATCGAGCGCGCTATCAAACGTGGTGCGGGCAGCACAGAAGGTGAGAATTACGAAGAGTTGCGCTACGAAGGATACGGGCCTGGCGGCACTGCGGTGATTGTGGACTGCATGACCGATAATCGTAACCGCACCGCATCTGAGGTGCGCCATGCCTTCACCAAGCTGGGGGGCAATCTGGGCACCGATGGGTCAGTGGCCTATATGTTCAGCAAGCAGGGGGTGATCAGCTATGCAGAGGGAGCAGATGAAGATGCGGTCATGGAGGCGGCCCTGGAGGCCGGTGCCGAAGACGTTATCATCAATGATGACGGTTCCATCGATGTGATGACCACACCGGATGACTTCTCGGATGTCAAGGATGCAATGGTTGCAGCAGGTCAGGAACCAGATAATGCGGAGATCACCTTCAGCGCCGCAACCAATGCGGAACTCGACGAAAAGGATGCGGATACGCTGTTGCGCCTGGTGGATATGCTGGAGGATCTGGATGATGTGCAGAATGTCTACACTAATGCTGAGATTTCAGATGAAATCCTGGATGCTATCGGCTGAATGCAGCGCATTCTCGGTATCGACCCCGGTTCGCGGGTGACAGGCTTCGGGGTGATCGAGAGCGATGGGGTAAAATCCATCCATTTGACCAATGGCACGCTGCGGCTGCAGGGAGATGAACTGCCCCCTCGACTGGGCCAGATATTTGACGGCATCTGCCGGGTGATCGATGACTACAGGCCGGAGGTGATGGCGATCGAGCAGGTCTTTGTGGCCAAGAATCCGGCCTCTGCATTGAAACTGGGGCAGGCCCGCGGGGCGGCAATCTGTGCGGCAGTCAGCCGTCAGCTTGAGGTTTTTGAATATACTCCCACACGGATCAAGCAGTCAGTGGTCGGCACTGGCCGGGCGGAAAAAGAGCAGGTTCAACACATGGTGCAACTGATTCTCAAACTGACCGAGAAACCGGTTGCTGATGCGGCGGATGCCCTGGCGGTAGCTCTGAGTCATGCCCACACCGGTTCGACCCTGAGTCGTTTCAGTACACAAAGAGGCAGAGGCCGCAGATTATGATCGGACGATTGCGCGGTGAAATTGCCGACAAACAGGCGCCATACCTGCTGCTGGATGTGAATGGTGTCGGCTATGAACTGGAAGCGCCCATGTCCACCTTCTTCAACCTGCCCGCTACGGGGGCGCAGGCTACCCTTTATACCCATCTCGCGATCCGGGATGATGCCCATGTGCTGTATGCCTTCGGTACCGAAGCGGAGCGCGCCCTGTTCCGCAGCCTGCTCAAGGTCAATGGGGTTGGGGCGAAGATGGCGCTGGGTATACTGTCCGGCATGAGCGCCGAGGATTTTTCCCACTGCGTGCAGAACGAGGATGTGGCGTCCCTGGTGCGTCTGCCGGGGATTGGTAAAAAAACCGCAGAACGTTTGATCGTCGAGATGCGGGACCGCCTCACGAAACTGGATCTGGCGCCAGGCAGTGGTTTCATCACCCCCGGTCACGCAGTTCCAAGCCGGCCCCCAACCCCGGTTTCCGATGCAGTTTCTGCATTGACAGCACTGGGCTACAGGCCGCAGGATGCCGCTCAGATGGTCAAGGCGGTGGAAATGGAAGGGCAGAGCAGTGAAGAACTGATTCGCGCGGCCCTCAAGGCGGCAGCAAAGCAGGCATAGAGGTTGGATCAGGAACACAGAATTATCGAAGGTGCGGCGAACGGTGAGGATGAGGCGTTTGATCGCGCCATCCGTCCCAAACTGTTGGCGGACTATGTGGGGCAGCCTGCGGTGTGCGAGCAGATGGAGATCTTTATACCCGCGGCCCGCGGCCGGGGTGAAGCGCTCGACCATGTGCTGATCTTCGGTCCGCCGGGTCTGGGCAAGACTACCCTGGCGCATATCATCGCCAACGAGATGGGGGTCAGTATGCGCCAGACTTCCGGTCCGGTATTGGAACGACCGGGCGATCTGGCCGCCCTGCTGACCAACCTGGAGCCTCACGATGTGCTCTTCGTGGATGAGATACATCGCCTCAGTCCGGTGGTCGAGGAGGTGCTCTATCCGGCGCTGGAGGATTTCCAGCTCGACATCATGATCGGCGAAGGTCCGGCGGCGCGCTCCATCAAACTCGATCTGCCGCCCTTTACCCTGGTGGGTGCTACCACCAGAGCGGGTTTGCTGACCTCTCCGCTGCGGGATCGCTTCGGTATCGTACAGCGCCTGGAGTTCTATTCAGCCAAGGATCTGGCGCACATTGTCGGGCGTTCGGCACGGATCCTGAACATCGGTATCGATGCGGCCGGAGCGATGGAGATCGCACGCCGTTCCAGGGGTACCCCACGCATCGCCAATCGTCTGTTGCGCCGGGTGCGGGACTATGCCCAGGTGAAAGGTGACGGTCATGTCTCCGCTGATCTGGCGGATCTTGCGCTGAAGATGCTCAAGGTGGACGTGAATGGTTTCGATGCCATGGACCGGCGTCTGTTGCGGGCGGTGATCGAAAAATTCGATGGCGGACCGGTAGGGGTGGACAATCTGGCCGCCGCGATCGGCGAAGAGCGGGGCACCATCGAGGACGTACTGGAGCCCTATCTGATTCAGCAGGGCTTCATGATGCGCACCCCCAGGGGCCGGGTGGCGACCCAGGCGGCGTATCTGCATTTTGGCCTGTCGCCCAAGCAGGGCAGGGAAGCTGCCGAGCGTGGATGACTTGTTTGATAAGTCAGGGAACTGAATGGTTATTTGGTACTCTATACGCCAGGGAAATCGCAGTCAGGACTGCGGGAAATTAGACGCTCAAGTGAACGAATTTGTCTGGCCTGTCAGGGTCTACTACGAGGATACGGATGCCGGTGGGGTGGTCTATTATGCCAACTACCTGAAATTCATGGAGCGGGCGCGCACCGAATGGCTGCGCAGCCTGGGCTATGAGCAGGACGAGTTGCGCCAGAACTTCGGGATGATCTTCGCAGTTCGCAAGGTCGAGGTAGGGTATCATCGTCCCGCGCTTTTCAACGACGCATTGGAGGTCAAAGCCGAGGTGGCCGCCAAGGGCAGGGCAAGTCTGACATTCCACCAGGAAGTCATCAGATCCAGTGACCAGACCCTGCTCTGCAGTGGCCGGATCAAGATTGCCTGCCTGGATGCGGAGACCCTGCGTCCGACACCAATACCGAAATTATTATTAAAGGAGATACCGGATGTCGAATGAGCTCTCTATCGCTCATCTGATTCTGAATGCCAGCCCGGTAGTGCAACTCGTGATCGGCTTGCTGGTGTTTGCATCGCTCAGTTCGTGGACCATGATCTTTGATCGCATGCGGGTCCTCCGGCGCGCCAAGCGTGACGCCGAGGAGTTCGAAAGCCGTTTTTGGTCAGGCGGCGATCTGGCGGAACTCTATCGTCAGATCGAACGGGATGGAGTTGACGAATCCGGTATGGGCGCGATCTTCCGCGCTGGTTTTCGGGAGTTCGCCAGGCTGCGTTCGAAAGGACATATCGAACCCATGGCGGTGGTGCATGGCGCACAGCGCTCCATGCGGGTGGCCCTGAGCCGTGAGGTGGACGAGCTGGAAAATCACCTTTCCACCCTGGCGACGGTAGGCTCCACCAGCCCCTATGTGGGGCTTTTCGGCACGGTGTGGGGCATCATGAATTCGTTCACCGCCCTGGGTAACGTCAAACAGGCAACGCTTGCGCTGGTGGCGCCTGGCATCGCCGAGGCATTGATCGCTACCGCGATCGGGCTGTTCGCAGCAATACCGGCGGTGGTGGCCTATAACCGGTACTCCAACGACGTGGAGCGCCTGAACAATCGCTATGACGATTTTACCGAAGAGTTCGCCACCATCCTGCAGCGGCAGGTCCACGGCTAATGTACCCTGAAGGAGTACCGAATGGCTCACGAACGCAAACGCCGCCGCCCCATGTCTGAGATCAACGTCGTACCCTACATCGACGTGATGCTGGTGCTGTTGGTTATATTCATGATCACCGCGCCGCTGCTGACCCAGGGGGTGAATGTGGAGCTGCCCCAGGCTGATGCCGAGCCCCTGCCCGCTGAGGCGGACGACCCGGTGGTGGTATCGGTCAACCGGGCCGGTGAGATATTCATCGATATCGGACAAGATAATGATCAGCCGGTGGATGGAGAGACCCTGGTGACACGCATTCAGGCGGTGCTGAAGCATAAACCGAAGACCCCGATTCTGGTGCGCGGCGATGCCGGCGTTGAATATGGCCGGGTGGTTGAGGCGATGGTGCTGGTGCAGGCGGGTGGCGCTCCCAGTGTGGGGTTAATTACTGAACCGGCGGAGAAATAGGCTTGTTCGCATTATTCAAACGCAATCCGGTTGCGTTCGCGTCGGCGGTGATCCTGCATATCCTGATCCTGCTGTTTCTGTTGTTCGGAGTGGATTGGATAAGTAAACCAAAGCAGGCCACTCCAAAAGTAGCGGTTGTGCAGGCCCATACGGTGGATGCCTCGAAACTTGCGGCGGAACTGAATAAACTTAAACAGTCGGAAGCGCAGCAGAAGGCGGAGAAGGAAGCGGCTCTGCGTAATGAGGAACAACGGCTTGCGGATTTGCAGCGTCAACAGGCAGATGAGAAAAAGCGCCTGGTAGAGCTGGAGAAGCAGCGCAAGGCCACCGAACTTGAAGCGCAGAAGCGCGATGCGGCTGCTCAGCAAAAGCGTGAAGCTGAAGCCAAGCAGCAGGCAGAAGAGAAGCGCAAAGCCGAGCTAAAGCGTAAGGCCAAAGCGGAAGCGGAGGCAAAGCGTAAGGCGGAGGCCAAGGCCAAAGCGGAAGCGGAGGCAAAGCGCCAGGCGCAAGCCAAGGTCAAAGCGGAGGCGGAGGCAAAGCGCCAGGCGGAAGCCAAGGCCAAAGCGGAGGCGGAGGCAAAGCGCCAGGCGGAAGCCAAGGCCAAAGCGGAGGCGGAGGCAAAGCGCCAGGCGGAAGCAGCCGCCCAGGCAGCTCGGGAAAAGGCCCTGCAGGACCAAATGGCGGCGGAGCAGAATGCCCGTGAAATCGACCGCTATGTAGCAGTGTTAACGCAACAGGTTAATCGTAGCTGGCTGAGGCCGCCGAATGCGGGGCAGGGACTCTCCTGCGTGGTGCGGGTGCGCCTGATCCCCGGTGGAGACGTGGTGCCTGGGGGGGTGAGTATCATCCAGAGCAGCGGCAATTCAGCATTTGATCGCTCGGTGGAGACTGCAATATACAAAGCTGCTCCTTTGCCGGTGCCAAGTGGTAATCTTTTTGAGTCATTCCGTACCTTGACGTTCAACTTCAAACCCAGTGGGAAATAACAGATCGATGAAGCAGTGGATTTTAATTTGCATGATTTTTCTGACCTGGCAGCCAGTTGCTCAGGCTGATCTCACCATCGAAATCACTGAAGGTGTGGAAGGGGCATTGCCGATTGCCGTGGTGCCATTCGGCTGGCAGGGTGATAAACCGCCCAGCGAGGATATAGCGTCAATTATCAATGACGATCTGCATCGCAGCGGACGCTTCAAGACCCTGCCTCAGGTGGATATGCTTGCCCGACCCAGCAGTGGTGACGATATTCAGTTTAAAGACTGGCGTGTGCTGGGGGTCGAATATCTGGTGGTGGGACAGATGCAGAAGAGCGGTGTGCGGGGCTATACCATTCGCTTTCAGCTGTTTGACGTATATCGTGGTGAGCAGTTGAGCGGTTACAGCATTCCCACAACCGAACCCAACCTGAGAAGCACGGCGCACCGTATCGCTGACCTGATCTACGAGAAATTGATGGGTGTGCCGGGCGCATTCGCCACCCGGGTCGCCTATATCACATCAGTGCGGGAGACGGCGGCTAAGGGTCAGCAAAAGTCCCGCATCGATCTGCGAATTGCGGACGCGGATGGCCATAATCCGCAGACGATCGTCAGTTCCAGTGAGCCGTTGATGTCACCCTCCTGGTCACCGGATGGGCGCAAGATTGCTTATGTCTCCTTCGAGGAGGGGCAGTCCGCCATCTATATACAGGAAGTATTCACCGGGCAGCGTCAGAAAGTGACCTCCTATAAAGGCATCAATGGCGCCCCTGCCTGGTCGCCGGATGGCCGGAAACTGGCGATGGCGCTCTCCAAGGATGGTAATCTGGATATCTATGTATTCGATCTGGCCAGCCAGAAACTGAAGCAGATCACCAGCCACTATGCGATTGATACTGAACCGGCCTGGTCGCCGGATGGGCGCACTATCGCCTATACTTCAGATCGTGGTGGCAAGCCACAGATCTATCAGACCCCTTCTTACGGGGGTAAGGCAAAGCGTCTGACCTTTCAGAATGCCTACAATGCGCGCGCCTCCTATTCCCCGGATGGCAAGTCGCTCGCCCTGGTGACCCGCGAGGAGGGCAATTACCGGATTGCCGTACAGGATCTCGAATCCGGTATCATGCAGGTGCTGAGCAGTGGGAATCTGGACGAATCCCCCAGTTTCGCGCCTAATGGCAGCATGATAATTTACGCCTCAAAGTCTGGTCGCCGGGGAGTGTTGGCAGCTGTCTCTGTGGACGGCCGGGTTCGCCAGCGGCTTGCCCTGCAGGAAGGTGATGTGCGTGAGCCGGTCTGGTCCCCTTTTGAAAAATAACCACGCTGTTATTGCGAGGAGATAATTCGATGTACAAAACTTTAATTCAATGGGTGCTTATCGCACTCGCTTTGACGATCTTTGCCGGTTGCACCTCGGCGCCCAGCCGGGAGGGAGGGGCTGAAGTCACTGAACGTTCCACCGGCGCTTACAGTGACGAGGCGGGCATGGATAGCAGTGGCGCGATGACCTCTGCCGCCAATCAGGGCGCTGACTGGTATGGTGGTGATCCGCTGGAAGATCCCAATAGCCCGCTGGCTACCAAGGTGATCTATTTTGACTTCGATCAGAGCACCATCGCCATGGAGTATCGAGATATTGTCAGGGCGCATGCCCAGTATCTCGCTACTAACCCGCAGGTGACTGTGCGGCTCGAGGGGCATGCCGATGAGCGCGGCACTCGCGAGTACAATCTCGGACTGGGGGAAACCCGCGCCAATGCGGTGCGCAGCATCATGATGGCGGAAGGTGTGTCTGACAATCAGATTGTCGTGGTCAGCTACGGTGAAGAGCGTGCCGCTGCATATGAGAACAACGAAGAGGCCTGGGCGCTGAATCGTCGTGTTGAGCTGGTCTACTGATTGGGGGATGAGGAGATGAAGAACGCCTACCCTGTATGGCTGGTGATGCTGGTGTTAGTTGGTGTTCTGCCGGTAACGGGAAACCTGCTCGCTGCGGAGAATAAGTCTGGTGTGCTGACAGTTGAACAACGCCTGGAACGCCTGGAGCGTATTTTACGCAACCAGAGCCTGGCAGACATCGTTCTGCAACTCCAGCAGCTTCAACAGGAGGTTCAACAGTTGCGCGGTGAGGTGGAATTACAGAGCCACACCATCGATGCACTGAATAAACGCCAACGGGATCTCTATCTGGATATCGACAATCGCCTGTCAGGTCTGCGGCCAATGCCGACGCCGCCCGCCAGTCAGAGTGAGCCTGTTTCTGCTGCTGTGGAACCCGAGGATGCGCCGGTCGATGCGGCAGGTACACCAGAGCCAGAGACAACAGAGCCGCCAGAGGCTGAAATGAATACCGTGGTGACGCCGCCCGATCCGAAACAGGAGGCGGTAGCCTATCAGACTGCATTCAATCTGTTGAAACAGGGGCGTTATAAAGAATCGATTGAATCTTTTCGGGGTTTCCTCAGCCAGTTTCGGGGTGGCGTGTACGAGGACAATGCGCAGTACTGGTTGGGTGAGGCGAGCTATGTCAATCGGGATTTCGACACGGCTTTGGTGGAATTCAACAAGGTTGTGGAAAACTACCCTGCGAGCTCGAAGGTTCCCGGCGCCCTCCTGAAGAGTGGTTATATCCATTATGAGAAGGGGGAATGGGGCCAGGCGCGTGATTTGTTCAATCGCCTTACGCGAGAGTTTTCCGGCAGCACCGAGGCGCGTCTGGCAGTGAAGCGCCTGCAACGGATGGACAAAGAGGGTCACTAGGGCCTGTTAACACTATCAGACCCTGGGAGAACTACTATCGTCCGCTTGTCTGCATGACTCGACTGCGTATTACTGAAATCTTTTATTCACTGCAGGGTGAGGGCAGGAGTGTCGGCTGGCCGACAGTTTTTGTGCGTCTTACCGGTTGTCCGCTGCGTTGTGGTTATTGTGATACTGAGTATGCCTTCAGCGGTGGGGAATGGCTCGAACTCGACGAAATACTGCAGCGCGTCGCAGCCTATAAACCCAGCCATGTCTGTGTCACGGGCGGCGAACCGCTGGCCCAGAAATCCTCTTTCGAACTGTTGACCGCACTCTGTGATGCGGGTTACCAGGTCTGCCTGGAAACCAGCGGAGCACTGGATATCTCCAAGGTAGATCAGCGCGTCTCTCGTGTCGTGGACATCAAGACCCCGGGGTCTGGTGAAGCGGAGCGGAATCTGATGCGAAATATCGATTGCCTCTCTGCGCAGGATCAACTCAAATTCGTCATCTGCGATGAGGCGGATTATACATGGAGCTGCAGGTATCTTGCCGAGCAGGATCTGGCTGCGAAATGTGAAGTGCTCTTTTCTCCTGTGCATGGCGGAATGGAAGCGACCCAACTGGCTGAGTGGGTGGTGCGGGATAATCTGCCGGTGCGGTTCCAGTTACAACTCCACAAACTGCTGTGGGGTGATGAGCCTGGTAGATAACTCTTATGCAGCCTAGTGCAGTCGTACTCTTATCGGGTGGCCTCGATTCCGCCACGGTTCTGGCCATTGCCCGTAACCAGGGGTATGACTGTTATGCGCTCAGTATGGAGTACGGGCAACGGCATCAGTCGGAGCTGCATGCAGCCCAGCGGGTGGCGCAGGCCATGGGCGCGGTCGAGCATAAGGTGATACGTATCGGATTGGAGTCTATAGGCGGCTCAGCCCTGACTGACAGCTCCATTAAAGTTCCGGAAAAGATGGCTGAAGGCATTCCGGTGACCTATGTGCCGGCGCGGAATACTGTCTTTTTATCCCTGGCGCTTGGATGGGCGGAGGTGCTTGGGGCGCAGGATATCTTTATCGGTGTGAATGCCGTCGATTATTCCGGCTACCCGGATTGCCGTCCAGAGTTCATCCAGGCATTTGAACAGCTCGCCAATCTGGCTACCAAGGCAGGTGTGGAAGGGCGGAATTTTAAAATCAATACCCCACTGATCGACCTGACAAAATCCGAGATCATCCAACAGGGCCTCACCCTTGGGGTCGATTACAGCCTGACGGTTTCCTGCTATCAGGCAGATCATCTGGGCAGCGCCTGTGGGGTTTGTGACTCCTGCCGCTTACGGGCCAGGGGGTTTGCTGATGCGGGTGTCAGTGATCCGACGGTCTACCAGTAGCACGCACGCGCCGCTATGCTGAATACGGCGGACGGCCTGTCTAATCTATTCTCAGTTTCAGTGGCTGCATTTCCTTGTACATGATTGCCACGGGTCTTTTATTGGCAAAAGTAATGATCCGCGTACCGGGTGGATAGAACAGGTGACTGCACAGAAACATGTGCAGATCACGACTGCGCAGCAGGAATTTTTTCAGATGTTGAATACACTTCCTGTCTGTATCGTCCTGCAATTCATGCTCATATCTATTCATCCGGATGGCATCATCAGACAAGGCAAATTCAGGTAATTTGTCTTCATGTCCGAGCAGTTCCCGCTGGGCCTGTTTGCGCAGGAAAGGCGAGAGTATCAAGCCCATTTTTTCTTCACCGGACAGCCAGCTGATGTCCCTTTGATCATCATATTTGGCAGTATGCTCACCAAACGCCAGGCACCATCCATGATAGTAGGCGTTGTATCTCTTGATGATCCGAAAATCAGTCATGTGGCAATAGAGTTCAATTGGCTTAAAGTAAATCTGTCTTAGTTCACGCTGGTGTCGGCACCAACACGCTTTATTCTCTGTATGATAGAGAAAAATATTCATCAGTGCTGCGATTATCGGTCTTCAGTTATATTCTCCAGCACTGGGGTAATACAACTGTCCCAATTATTTGCTACAAAGCTACGACTCGTACCCGATAGAACAGGGCAAACAGTACCGGCACCACGATCAGTGTCAGCAGGGTGGCAAACCCCAAGCCAAACATGATGGTGACAGCCATTGGCCTGAAAAAGACATCGCCAAAAAGCGGCAGCATGCCCAGGATAGTGGTTACAGCAGCCATGGAGACGGGACGCAGACGGCTGATCGCTGCTTTTGTTATCGCATCCAGCCACGCCTGGTTTAGCTCTTCCTTCAGCCGCTTGATTTCTTCGACCAGCACAATGCCGTTTTTCAATTGCATACCGATCAGGCTGAGCAGGGCAAGCAGCGCCATAAAACTGAATGGCGAATTTGTACTGAGCAGACCGATGGTCACGCCGATGATCGAAAGCGGTACAGTGATCCATACTACCAGAGTTTGCTTGGCAGAACCGAAGAGAAGTACAGTCAATATCACCATTACCAGTACGCCCAAGGGTACGAAGGCGAACACGGCGATATTGGCTTTCTGCTGTGCTTCATATTCACCCCCCCATTCCAGCTGATAACCCTGCGGCAACTCAAGCGCTTCAACAGCGCTTCTGATCTTATTATGCAGAGTGGTTGGGGTGACGCCTGCGACAGGATCGGCAAGTACCGAGAGGGTGCGCTTGCGATCCCGACGCTTGATCAGCGGGTCTTCCCACTCCAGATCAAGCCTTTTCATGACCTGGCCAATATTGACATAGGCCTGCTTTGCGGGGCTGTAGACCAGAATATCTTCTAACTGTGTGACTGAGTTTCTTTCGATTTCCGGAGGGCGCACCACGATCGGCAACAGTTTGCTGCCCTGGCGATAGAGCCCCACGGTCTGACCGCTGACATTGGTGGCCAGCGCATGATCGAGATCGCTCTTGCTGATGCCAAGGCGGCGGCCTTCGGCCTCGTTGTAGACCGGCCGCAGCACCTTGGTGCGTTCCCGCCAGTCCTGGCGCACATTGATCGCTTGTGTCTCTGCTTCAAAGATTGTAATGACCTGTGCCCCATAGGCCCTCAGGATATCCGGGTCCGGACCGATCAGACGCGCCTCGATCTTCGCCTTGGTGCCGGGGCCCAGTTCGAAGCGCTGGAATTTGGTAAAGGCCTGCGGGTACTCTCTGCCTAACACCGCTTGCATGGCATCGATGGTCGGCTGCACCCTGTCGTATGCATTCACCCGGATAATCAGCTGTGCATAGCTGGGGTAGGTGAACTCAGGCGCATAGGTCAACATGAATCGTTCAGCGCCGCGCCCGATGGTTGCAGTGACCTGTTCGATTTCAGGGAACTGCTGCAGTTTCTGCTCTATGGACTGAATATCATCCTTCACGGCGCGGATGTCGCTGCCTTGGGGCAACCAATACTCAACCATGAACATGGGCAGAGAACTCGCGGGAAAAAATGCCTGCTTCACTTGGGTGAAACCGATAATCGAGGCACTCAGGGCGGCGAGCATGATGACAATCGTAGTCCAGCGAAAACGCAGGCAGAGCTGCAGGATTCCACGGTATGTCTGGTAAGCGAAACCTCGGTAAGGATCGATCGCTTCAGCATCGGAAACGGTCTCTTCCTTGAACATCAGGTAACAGAAGAACGGCGTCAAGGTGACAGCGAAGACCCAGCTGAGATACAGTGAAATCAGCAGCACCCAGAACAGGCTGCCGGTAAACTCACCGCTGGCATCCGGTGACAGGCCGATCGGCGCAAAGGCGGTGATGGCGATAATGGTGGCTCCCAGCAGGGGCCAACGGGTGTGACCTACGATCATGCGGGCAGCCTCCAGGCGACTGTAGCCGCGCTTCAGGCTGATCATGATGCCCTCGGTCACAACGATAGCGTTATCCACCAGCATGCCCAGTGCAATGATCAATGCTCCGAGTGAGATACGATGCAGCTCGATGTCATAGATCGACATCAGGATAAAGGTGCCCAGAATGGTCAGCAGCAACACACCGCTCATCAATAGTCCGGGGCGCAGTCCCATGGTGAAAAGCAACACAACCACAACGATCAAGACCGCCTCGACCAGGCTGACAAGAAAGTCATCGACGGAGGCGGCGACCTGGGCTGATTGGTTGTAGATGGCGCCGATCTCCATACCGATGGGGCGAAAATTTTCCAGTTCCAGGAGACGGGACTCAACAGCTTCACCCACCTCCACGACGTTGACGCCGGAGGAGAACGAGACCCCGAGTGTCAGTGCGGCTTGACCATTAAATCGATAGAGATGCTGTGGTGGGTCAGCATACCCTTTACTGATGGCTGCCACGTCCTGCAGGTAGACAAGCTGCCCATCAATGTTTCCAATCAGCATGTTCGCCAGGCTTGCCAGGCTATGGGTTTCTTCGGACTTGGTGCTGATCCGAAGGTATTCGCTGCCGACCCGGATATCACCCGCATCAGTTACCAGGTTCTGTGTGCTCAACAGGGTTTGGATGTCGGTCATCGAATACCCGGTTGCAGCCAGTTTTGCGCGATCCACTTCGATGAAGATCTGTTTGAGCCGGCGGCCTCCGATATTGACTTTACCGACACCAGGCACAGCACCAGTTCCCGTCTCAGATGGTCGGTGTAGTCGGCGAGCTCATCATAGTTGTATCCTTCGCCGGTGATGGCAAGAAACATCCCGAAAACATCACCGAATTCATCGATAATCATCGGTTCTTCCACGCCTGGCGGTAATTGTCTGCGCATGTCGTTGATCTTGCGCCGCATTTCGTCCCATATCTGGGCAAGGTGCTGTTTGCGGTAGGTGCTCTTCATCTCAACCATGATCTGCGACAAGCCGTTACTGGAAGTCGACGAAATATTATCCAGATAGGGGAGTTGCTGAAGTGCGTTTCGACCGGCAGCGTGAGTTCCTCTTCCACCTCAAGCGCGGAAGCGCCGGGGTAGTCGATCAGAATCATCGCCTGCTTGATGGTGAATGCCGGGTCTTCCAGTCGGCCAAGATTGTTGAATGAGAAGATGCCGCCGAAGATCAGCAGCAGCACGATCATCCAGGTAACGGTTTTGTTGTGAATCGTGTATTCCGTGATGTTCATGCCGCGCCTCTACAGGCCCCGTTCTTTGACGAGTGGTTTGACGAGCATACCTTCTCGGATAAAGCTCACTCCGGCGGCGATAATCCTGTTTTCCGCGCTCAGGCCGTCAGTGATCTCGAGCATCTTTCCCTCGAAACGGCCGACCTCTACCGGCGTCCGTGCTGCACGCATCTCTGCATCGACACGCCAGACCCATTTTGTTCCCTGCTCGCCGAATACCGCTTCAACCGGCACCAGCAATCCATTGGCTGAGTCATCAGGCAGAAAAGCGGATAGATCCAGCTCAATCGATGCAGTCATTCCGGGTAACGCAGCGAAGTCGGTAATCTTCTCAAGTGAGAAGACTGCCGAGTAATTACGGGTCAATGGATCAGGCAGCGATTCATGCTCTTTGTAACAGGCCCGATAGGGTCTTTTGGATTGTGCGGCGAAGCGTGTGATGGCGCAGATGCTTTGGATAATTGCGGGGTCATCGACCCGCTTCATCTGACTGATCAGTGATTCAGGAACGCTGAACCGGATATCCAGTTGTGTATCATCCTGCAATTGGATTACCGGGGCCTTGGCCTGGATTGCCTGGTAATTTTCCACATCGACGCGGGCCACGATGCCGTCGAAGGGCGCCGCGAGTCGGGTATACTGCAGATTGTCACGGGCCTGTTCCAGGGCTGCTCTTGCGGATTTCAGCTCAGCCGCCGCCTGGTCGGACTTCAACTGGCTGGAGAGTTTCTTCTGCAGCAGTTTGCTGGCCTGGTCGTGTTGTATCTTCGCCAGATCAAAGCGCGCCTGACGCTCCTCAAAGGTATTGCGGTATTCCGCTTCATCAAGCCGGGCCAGCAGGTGGTCGCCTTGCTTCACTCTGAGGCCGGCCTGGGCGGGCAGTTCACTCAACTGACCGCCGACCCTGAATGCCAGTTCTGCTCGCTTCGATGCCTCTATGGTTCCAGGGTAGGTTCGCAGCAGACTGACGCCGGCCGATATAACCGGGACAATCTTGGCGGGCCTTGAGTTCTCTATCGGCACTTCTGCCAGACTGGTTGCAGCCTTATCACAGGCGCTCAATATTAGAGTCGCAACCAGCAAAGATGAAATGAGAATGGTTCTGGAGGGATGCATGGGGCTTCAGCTCTGTATACAAACATTCGTGAATGTATAAAAATGCAGGTGAACCGGATTTACCATTCAGATGTATTAAAAATATGGCCAGGAAAACGAAAGAGGATACACAGCGCACCTATCATGCGCTGCTGGATGCCGCCACAGGGTTGTTCATCCGGCAGGGGGTAGCCAAGACAACTCTCAGCCAGATTGCTTCAGACGCCGGCATGACTCGTGGCGCCATCTATTGGCACTTCGACAACAAGGATGCAGTGGTTCAGGCCTTGTGGGAGCGTAATGCGGACAGGCTGCACCAGGCATTCAGTGAAATGCTGGAGCAGATTGTTCCTCCTCACCCTGCGTTGAATTTCCGTCAGGCCCTCAAGCATATGTTGCAGGGGGTGGTGAGCGATCCCGAGGTCGGTCAGGTGATACGGATTGTAATGCACAATGTGGAGTTCACCGATGAGCAGACGGAGCTTCAGCGCTTTCTGATGAACAAAAAAGAGGAGATCTATACTGCTTTGGAGAGTGCCTTTCTCGCCTTACAGCGGCACAAGGCCTTGCGGGTGACTTTGGCCCCTGAACTGCTAGCCCATAGTCTGTTGAGTTATATCCACGGTCTGATTCACAGCTATTTGTCCCCAGGACAACGGACACTTGACCTGCAGAGAGACGGGGACAGATTGCTCGATCTGTTTTTGGACGCGCTGCTGGTCGAGTAGGTGCGGGTGTGTTATCGAGACATAAGCATTGACTAGAACGAGCGTTCGTTTTAATCTTGTCCCATGCTTCAACATCGCTTACATAACTCCACAAATGCCCGTGATAAGGTCATAGCAACGGCGCTGGAGTTGTTCACCCGTAAAGGCTACTTCAATACCTCCATGCGGGATATCACCCGTGAATCGGCGGTCAGCACCGGCTCTATTTATCACTATTTTAAGGATAAAGAGGGTGTGGCTGCGGCCTTGTATCAGGGTCTGATTGACAGGATGCGTGAAGAGCTTGAGTTGATCATGCACAGTCATGAAACAGCACATGATCAGTGCCGGGCGGTGATTTCACTGTTATTTGAAATCACCGAGGCAGAACCGGAGGTGATGACTTTTATGCTTTACGTTAAACATCGGGAATTTTTGCCGAATCAACGACCGGTCTGTTCTTCAAAGCCCTTTGAAATGATGCGGGGCATGGTAGAGCGGGGCATGCAGCGTGGCGAAATAGCGCAATGCGATGTGCTGGCGGCATCCTCCTGTCTGTTTGGTGGGGCGATCCGCATGATCACTTCAGCCCTGGACGGGATTTTGGATAAACCTCTGGGTGAGTACTTCGACGAGGTTTGGGCCTGTTCCTGGCGGGCAGTCGCTGCCTCTTAGTGTGGCGCCATTTTTTACCTGCAATCTAGAACGAACGCTCGTTCTAATTTTTATTTAATCCAACAAATAGCATGGTGACCCAATGAATTCATCATCACACAACGAGAGTGAACACTGTGTTGGCTGTGTTTACTTTCCACCCAACCTCCCGCTCAATGCCTATTCGACGGAAGACTACAGAATGCTGCAGGAGAAAAGCTGTTCCTTTGATTATCTGCCTGGGGATCAGGGCTGCAATCAGACACGCAAAACCAGCTGCTCGCTGGTCGACCTGGCACCCAAGCCATAAATCCATTGGAGTTAAGAGTATGAAGAAGATGATTTTAGTGACCGGTATTCTGCTGTTCTTGATAGGCCAGTTAAGCCTGGCAGCTAGCACGCCAATCAACGATAAACAGGCCCTGGCGGATTTGAAAGTCGGTAAAGGGGTATACCTGGTCGATATCGGTGATGCGAAAAAGCTGAATTTTTACCTGGAGGTCATTCAGGGCACCCACCAGGGAATGAAAGCTCAGGGTGTCGAACCTGATTTTGTCTTGGTGTACATCGGACCCAGCGTTAAATTTTTAACGACTTCACCATCAGCGGAGGCCGAGGAAACTGCCGGCGGTGTCTTGCTCGAAATCGAGTCCAATGTCGCGAAGCTCGCCTCGCTGGGTGTCAGGCAGGAGATATGCGCTGTTGCAACCCGTGTTTTTGGGATAGACAACAGTACCTTGTTCCCGGGTTTAATGCTGGTTGGTGATGGATTTATCTCTTTGATTGGCTATCAGGCCCAAGGATATCATTTGGTGCCCGTTTTCTAGCGCCAACCCGTTGAATATAAGAGGGTTGTCCCTTTATAGAAATGCGAGCAGCTCCTGTTCTATATCCTGTTTGTCGATCACCGTTTCCTGGCAGACAGGTTTGTCGAACAGCGCATTGATTCGCTCCGGAATAAGGGTGTTTGCCACCCGCGCAATGGATCTCAATGCTTCGATATCATGTGCATCGATTTCACCGGTCAGGGCATTGGCGATGGTGGGTGAGAACTTGGTCCATTCTGCGGTGGAGTAGACAATGGTCTTGAGCGGTTTCTCTCTGCAGCTTTCAAATGCCTTAAAGCAGGTGGCTGTGTGGGGGTCCATCAGGTAGCCTTCGGCGAGTGCGTCCTTGATATATTTCTTACCTTCCTCGTCATTGCAATAGTCGGCGCTGAAAAACTGTTGCAGCGCCGTAAGCTCTTCGGCAGTCAATGCATAGAATTTCTCATGATCCAGTTGCCGCATCAACTCCCTGGTGCGATTCGCGCCAAACAGGTCGAACAGGATGCGTTCGATATTCGAGGATTTGAGGATATCCATCGCAGGCGAGGTGGTGGGGATAACCGAGCGGTCCCGTAAATCATAACGCCCATCGTTAATCAGTTGGGTCAGGACATTGTTGCGGTTGGATGCAATCAGAATTTTCTCCACCGGAAGCCCCATCTTCATCGCATAATAACCTCCCAGGGCATTGCCGAAATTGCCGCTGGGCACATCCAGATAGACCTTTTCGCCGAGTGAGATGAATCCTTGTCTCACCAGTTCCAGGTAGCTGTGAATATGGTAGATCAACTGGAAGATGATGCGGCCGAAATTGACCGAGTTGGCCGCCGAAAGCTCGATATGTTTTTCTTTGAGTTTTGCTTTGAAGGCTTCGGATCCAAGCAGCAGCTTGAGGGCGTTTTGGGCATCGTCAAAATCCCCTCGAATACCGATCACCTTCAGGTTCTCGCCGTCTTCAGTCACCATCTGCAGACGCTGTACGTCGGAGGTTCCGCCATCCGGATAGAGACAAGCCACCTGTACATTCGCCCGGTTCTTGAAGGTTTCCAAGGCAGCAGGGCCGGTATCTCCACTGGTGGCCGCCAGTATCAGGTAGTGCTCGTCGCGTTGTTGTGCGAGTCTGGAGAGCAGCACGCCGAATGGCTGCAGGGCCATATCCTTGAACGCCCGGGTCGGTCCATGATAGAGCTCACTGACAAAAAGATCATCGCGTACATGCGCCACAGGCGCTGGATTTTCGGGATCATCGAAATGATCGTACAGTTCCAAAGCTTCATTGATGACTGTCTGCGCAACATCCAGCTCGAATGCCGCCAAGATATTCCGCGCCAGGGCTTTGTAGTCTGAATTCAGATGCTTGTTGAGAAATGCAATGCCGAGTTCCGGTAAAGTTTCGGGCACATAGAGTCCGCCATAAGAGGCCATGGGATTGAGGATGGCTGTAGAGAAACTGACAGTTGATGGCCGTGCGCCATCGTTTCCGCGTGATTCGATGAAGTTCATATCTTGAGTCTTATCTATCTCATGTAGCCGCAGAATTATACCCGAGCTGTTTTGCTTCAGGTATGGCGATGATTGCCGGCAGATCAATCAGGTAACGTGAACACCAGTGCCGAAGTGGCTGCTGAGTGTAAAAGCGGTCGCGCTCTGGTCACTGCTCGTATCATTTTCGTAAGGCGTTGCTTCCTCAGGGAGTCGTTCAGTCACGGCTTTCCGCAGGCACTCGAGGTGGCTTTCGTCATTCAGTGGACGATTGTTTCTGTCGGCAATGAAAAAGATGTCTTCGACTTCAGCGCCCAAGGTGGTGATCTTGGCATGTTGCAGACGAATCCCACAGGCGGCGAATGCCTGGCCGATCTCTGACAGTAGACCCGGTCTGTCTAACGTAGTCAGTCGCATGGCCGTACGTTCGTGGGTTGGGTCCTTGGAAAAAGAGATCTTGGTAGGTGTGTCAAAGTGTCTGTTCCGGCGGGGCATGCGGCGGTGAACTTTGAGCGGATTGTCGCCCTCCGGTGAAAGCCCCTCCTGCAGGGCGAGCATGATCTCTTCGCTGCGCTGGCCGGTTTCCACCGGAGAGCCATCCGCTTCCAGGATCAGGAATGAGTTCAGTGAATTGCCTGTGGTGGTGCCCATGATGCGGGCATTGAGGATGGAGAGTCCCAGCTGATCCAGCAGGGTGGTGGTCACTGCAAAAAGATTGTCCCGGTCATGTCCGTAGTACAGAACTTCGGAACCGCCACGTTTTGCGGTCTGACGCATGGCGATCAGCGGCAGCTTTTCTCTGGGTGTTGCGAGAATTGCATGGGTATGGCGTTGAATGGCATTTGGGGAATGGGTAAGAAAATACTCATTCGGGAGCGTTTTCCAGAGATCCCTGATGTCATCAACTGCGAGCGACATCTCCTTGAGCTGCACCAGCGCCTCTGCCTGTTTGGCATTCACCAGGTCTTCCTGGGCAAGGGGATTGTCCAGTCCGCGCAATAGCGCGCGCCGGGTGGCAATATATAGATCCCTCAATAACGAGTCTTTCCAGGAGTTCCAGCTTTTAGGATTGGTGGCGCTGCTATCGGCAACCGTGAGCAGATAGAGATAGGTCAATCGATTCGAATCACCCACCACGGAGGCAAACTCCTGCACCACCTCGGGATCAGTTATATCTTTGCGTTGCGCTGTCATCGACATCAGCAGGTGATTGCGCACCAGCCAGCTCACCAGATGACTGTCGAACATGCTTAGATGATGGAGTTGGCAGAACTCAAAGGCATCTTCCGCGCCGAGGATGGAATGGTCGCCACCGCGTCCTTTGGCGATATCATGGAACAAGGCGGCCAGGTAGATCAATTCATTCTTCGGCAGAGCCTGGATCACCTGGCTGCAGAAGGGGTGTTCATTGACAAATTGCGGGACGGTAAAGCGGCGCAGGTTGCGCAACACCATCAGGGTATGCTCATCGACGGTGTAGACATGGAAGAGGTCATACTGCATGCGGCCGACAATCGCTTTGAAGGCGGGAATATATGCGGCAAGAATGCCGTAGATGTTCATCCGGCGCAGCTCACGGGTGATTCCCCAAGGTTGACGCAGGATCTCCATGAACAGGCTCTGGGCGCGAATGTCATTGCGGAAATTGTCGTTGATCAGGTGTCGATGGTGCCTGACCAGACGTATGGTGCTCGCTCTTACACCTTTCAGTTCCGGGTTTTCCTGCATGATCAGGAAGAGTTCCAGCAGCGCGGTGGGCCGGTGTTGAAAAACCTTGTTATGGGTAACCTCGAGAAATCCGCTGCGGCTCTGGAAGCGCTTGTTGATCGGGGTGGGGATTCCGAGCTGATCGTGCAGCAGGATCGCTTCCTGAAAATGCTGCAGGAGCATTTCGTTGAGGCGGCTCAGTTCCATGACTGTGCGGTAGTAGTCCTGCATGAAACACTCCACCGCCAGATTGGCTGAATCTGCATTCGAGTCATATCCCAGTCGGGTGGCGAGGGTGCGTTGGTGGTCGAACAGGAGCCGGTCATCGCGGCGGCCGGTCAGCATGTGCAGTGCAAAGCGCACCCGCCAGAGATGGCTTTGTCCTTTGAGCAGTGTTTCATACTCTGATTCGTCCAGGAAATCCTGGATTACCAGGTCATGCAGATTCTGTGTACTGAAGTGACGTTTCGCCACCCAACCGATCATCTGTATGTCGCGCAAGCCCCCGGGGCTTTCCTTGATATTCGGTTCCAGATTGCTGACGCTGTTGTCATATTTAGCGTGACGGGCCCGCTGCTCCTGCCATTTAGCGGTGAAGAAATCGTGGCTGTTCCACATCTTATCCGGCGCTGTGGCCGTCTGCATTGCATTGAAAAGGTCTGTTGATCCTGCCAGTAGCCGGGATTCGACCAGGTTGGTGATGACGCTGATATCCTGCGCTGCTTCTCTGATGCAATCCTCGATGGTGCGTACGCTCTGCCCTACCTCGAGGCCTATGTCCCAGAGCAGGGTGAGAAACAGTTCCAACTGTTCTTTTAATTCATCAAAATGATCTTCGTGTCCCACCAGGATCATCAGATCGATATCCGAGGCCGGGTGGAGCTCGCCACGGCCATATCCGCCAACCGCGACCAGTGAAGCATCAGTAGCCTCTGTAAAGATGGCGCACCAGGAACGCTTCAGGATTTCATCGATCAGTTGCGCCCTGGCGCTGACAAGTTCCGTAACAGGCAGTTTGTCAAATTGATCCAGAATCAGAGCAGAGCCTTGGGCAAGAATCTCCTTGAAGGCGGAAATGGGTAGGGATGATCGTTCGAGGGCCCGGTCCAAGGTGGAAAAATCAAACATCTCAAGGCGCCTCTCATGAGTACAGATGTATGATGAGGATTAGTATGCCCATCATGGTCGTTTAGCATCAAATCAGTGCTGCTTAACCTTAGGAAGGTCTGAATTAATCAGAGCCTCCCTAATTGCCGACGACTAGCGGAAGAAATATCGGCATTGATCTGCTTAAGGCAGGACTTCATCCTTGCGCAGGGTTAAGACTTCGTACCCGTCCTGGGTGACCAGCAGGGTATGTTCATACTGGGCGGAGAGACTGCGGTCTTTGGTGATCACTGTCCATCCGTCCGGGCGCAGTTTTACCTGATGTTTGCCGGCATTCACCATGGGTTCGATGGTGAAGCACATCCCCTCTTGCAGGGTCAGCCCTGCGCCTGCGGCGCCGTAGTGGAGAATCTGTGGTTCTTCATGAAATTCCTTGCCGATCCCATGGCCGCAATACTCCCGCACCACGGAATAGTTGTTGGCTTCGACGAACTCCTGAATGGCATGCCCGATGTCACCCACTGTTGCGCCTGGCTTGACCTGCTGGATGCCTAGCCAGAGGGCCTGATAGGTTGTGTCTATCAAACGATTCGCCAGGATGGAGGTTTCGCCAACCCTGAACATCTTGCTGGTATCTCCATGGTAACCATCCTTGATAACGGTGATATCGAGGTTGACGATATCACCCTTCTTCAGGCGTTTCTCCCCAGGGATGCCGTGACAGACCACTTGGTTGACCGAGCTGCAGATGGATTTGGGAAAGCCTCGATAATTCAAGGGGGCCGGGATTGCGTGCTGCTGATTAACAATGTGGTCGTGGCATATACGATCGAGCTCAATGGTCGTAATGCCTGGTTTTACATAGGGTTCGATCATTTCCAGGACTTCGGCGGCAAGCCTGCCGGCTACACGCATCTTCTCGATTTCATGGGCAGTTTTGATTGTGACACTCATGTGTAGTTGCTTGTAATTAAGTCCGGAAAATAAAGAGGTTATGAAGAGAGATAGAATTTGTCGTAATAAACCGTTTATGTTATAAAACGCGGCGCTGAATCGCAAATGATTCGCAATATCCCATGACCGCTTCCTTATCTAGGGGAGTTGGTTAAATACGCACACATACCGTCACGTGGGTCGGGGTGCCTGAAAAGGTCGGCCTATGGGGTATGTGGAGGTTTCAACCCAAAACAATCAGGAGTCACTCATGAGTGCTGTATCCATGCGCCAGATGTTAGAAGCTGGTGTGCATTTCGGGCACCAGACCCGATACTGGAACCCAAAAATGGGTTCATACATTTTCGGTCACAGAAACAAGATTCATATCGTCAATCTTGAGAAAACCCTTCCCCTCTTCAATGACTCGATGAATTTCATCGGCTCCCTGTCCGCAAATGGCGGAAAGATCCTTTTTGTCGGCACCAAACGCGCCGCTCAGGGTCCGGTCCGTGAAGAGGCTGAACGCTGTGGCATGCCTTTTGTCAACCATCGCTGGCTGGGTGGTATGCTGACAAACTTCAAGACCATCAAGCAATCCATCAAAAGACTGAAAGATCTGGAGTCAATGTTTGAGGACGGCAGTGTTGAGCACCGCTTCAACAAGAAAGAGGCATTGGGGTTGAAGCGTGAGCTCGAGAAGCTGGAGCGCAGTCTGGGTGGTATTAAGAATATGTCCGGCCTGCCAGATGCTTTGTTTGTCATTGATGTTGGACATGAAGACATCGCTATAGCGGAAGCGCGTAAACTGGGAATACCGGTGGTCGGGGTTGTGGACACCAACAACAGTCCCGACAACATCGACTACGTGATTCCGGGAAATGACGATGCAATCCGCGCCATCCAGCTGTATGTCCAAGGCGCATCCGCGGCGATTCTCGAGGGTCGTACCAGTGCTGCTCATGTGGCTGCATCAAGCGGTGCGGATGAGGAGTTCGTCGAGGTGCCCGAAGGCGATTCCTGACCTGGCGTCGGCAATCTAGGAAAACAGTCAGGCTGGGGCAGACGTTACTCATATGCCCCGGCTCTACTTCTATTTTAAGAAACAGTACATAAGGTAGGTAATTCATGGCGATTACAGCCTCTTTGGTTAAGGAGCTGCGTGAACGCACAGGCGCAGGCATGATGGAGTGCAAGAAGGCGCTGGTTGAGACGGATGGAGATGTTGAAGCCGCGATTGAGCAGATGCGGAAGTCCGGTCAGGCCAAGGCCGCAAAAAAGGCGGGCAGAACAGCCGCAGAAGGGGTGATTGTGCTCAGCTTCAGCGAGGACAATACCCAGGCAGCGATGGTCGAAGTCAACTGTGAAACAGACTTCGTCGGAAAAGATGATAACTTTACCTCCTTTGCCAGTGCGGTGGCGGAGAAAGTTCTGATTGGAGGGGCCGGTGATGTTGAGACTCTCATGCAGCAACCCCTGCATGAAGGGGAAGACACCACTGTCAACCAGGCCCGCGAAGCGCTGATCTCAAAGCTTGGCGAGAATATGAATGTGCGCCGTTTTGCGCGCTTTCAGGCAACAACAGGTAAGCTCACCAGTTACCGGCATGGGGTGCGGATCGGGGTCGTGATAGAGCTTGAAGGTGGTGATGACGAGTTGGCAAAAGACCTCGCCATGCACACAGCTGCTACCAATCCAGTCTGCCTCTCTGCTGCAGAAATGCCGCAGGATCTGCTGGCCAAGGAGCGTGAAATTGTCACCGCACAGGCCAGCGAGAGCGGTAAGCCCGACAATATCGTGGAGAAGATGGTAGATGGCAGAATGCGTAAGTTCCTTGCGGAAAATACCCTGCTGGGACAGGCTTTTGTAAAGGATCCCGATATCACCATAGAGAAGCTGCTCAAGAGCAAGGGTGCAAAAATCATTCAATTTCAAAGGTTTGAAGTGGGTGAGGGGATCGAGAAAAAGAAAGAGAATTTCGCTGAAGAGGTCAGGGCTCAGGCGAAAATGTAACTGCTATTGGGGGCTATGGACGGCCCTTGGCATGGACTGCCCGGTTTTTATAGGTTAGGTTCAAGTTTTACCTCCTAAAAATACATGAAGCGTAAAATGCTTTAACGCAAGACTGAGGAATCAATGTCAAAAGAGGTCAAATATCAGCGGATACTGCTCAAACTGAGCGGCGAAGCCCTGATGGGGAACGGTGACTTTGGTATTGATCCTCAAGTACTTAATCGTGTGGCGGGAGAGATCAAAGAACTCGTCAATGCAGGTGTCCAGGTTGGCCTGGTGATTGGCGGTGGAAACATCTTTCGTGGCGCCGGCCTTGCTCAGGGTGGATTTGACCGGGTGAGTGGCGACCATATGGGGATGCTGGCGACGGTGATGAATTCGCTTGCCATGCAGGATGCGTTTTCCCGTATTGAAACAGATGCTCGCGTATTGTCTGCATTGGCCATGCCGGATGTCTGTGAGGTGTTCACTGCACGCGGCGCGAGGCGGCATCTGGAACAGGGTCGCGTCGCGATCCTCGCTGCAGGTACAGGCAACCCCTATTTTACCACGGACTCGGCAGCCAGCCTGCGGGCCATCGAGATCAAGGCTGAGCTTTTGATCAAAGCCACCAAGGTCAACGGTGTTTATTCCGCGGACCCAATGAAAGTCACGGATGCTGAGTTCTATCCTAAATTGACCTACAATCGGGTTTTGACGGAAAACCTCAAGGTTATGGACGCAACGGCGATCGTCTTGTGTCGCGAGAACAATATGCCGCTGCGAATTATGAATATCAATAATTCAGGTGCACTGATGCGTCTGATGCAGGGAGAGGCTATCGGCTCCTTGGTGGAGAAAGGCGAATAACAGATGATTGACGATATCGAAAGTGATACTGCCTTGCGTATGGGCAAGAGCGTTGAAGCCCTGGGTCATGAGTTGGCCAAGGTAAGAACCGGACGAGCCCATCCCAGTCTGCTCGATCATATACGGGTAGACTACTACGGATCGGAGGTGCCGCTGAGTCAGGTTGCCAATATCAATGTGGAAGATGCGCGAACTTTGACGGTGATGCCCTGGGAAAAACCGATGGTGGCGGTTGTGGAAAAAGCTATCCTCACCTCTGATCTTGGATTGAATCCAATGAGCGCGGGTAGTGTGATTCGGGTACCCATGCCTCCGCTCACCGAAGAGCGGCGCAGGGATCTGATAAAAGTGGTGCGGCATGAGGCTGAAGGCTCTAAGGTTGCGATCCGCAATATCCGAAGGGATGCGAATCATGATCTGAAAGATCTTGTTAAAGAGAAGATGATCTCTGAAGACGAAGAAAGACGTAGCCTTGAAATCGTTCAGAAACTGACAGATCAATACATCAAGGAAGTGGATATGCTCCTGGAGGAGAAGGAAAAGGATCTGATGGAAATTTGATCAGGCTTGATGCGGGATAATAATCACACTTTCAGCTGATCTCTGAATAGAGCTCATGGGTAACCAGACCTCCAGCGAATTGATCAATAGTGGCCTGCCCAGGCATGTGGCGATCATCATGGATGGCAACGGTCGCTGGGCAAGGAAAAGAGGCCTGCCCAGGCATGCAGGTCATCCTGCGGGCGTCGATGCGGTGCGTAAAGTTATCGAACACTGCGTAGCGCGCAAGATTGAAGTTCTAACCCTATTCGCCTTCAGCAGTGAAAACTGGCGGCGTCCCAAACAAGAGGTCGGTCTGATCATGGACCTCTTCATCCGATCCCTGAGAAAAGAGGCGAAGCGCCTCCATCACAATAGGGTGCGCTTAAAAGTAATCGGCGGGCGTTCGGCGTTTTCTGAAAAACTCCAGCATAGAATCCGTGAAGTAGAAGAACTGACCGCTGGCAATACCGCCTTGGTTCTCCAGGTGGCAGCCAACTATGGAGGACGCTGGGATATTATTCAGGCGGCTAAAGGGCTTGCGAAGGAGGTCGAAGAAGGGGTGCTGAGCGCAGATGATATCGATGAGGATCTGTTTGCCGCAAAACTCTCCTTTCCTGACCTGCCCAATCCGGACCTTTTTATCCGTACAGGTGGTGAACGCCGTCTGAGTAATTTTCTGCTCTGGCAGGCTGCCTATGCAGAACTCTATTTCAGCGATCTGCTGTGGCCCGATTTTGATGGCACGGCACTGGATTTGGCTTTTGCTGATTACGCCAGTCGGCAACGCCGTTTTGGCCAGACCGGTGAGCAGATAGCCGGCGAGAAGGCTGAAGTCACTTGAGCGTCCTATGCTAAAGCAGCGGGTATTTACCGCCCTGATTCTGGCTCCCCTGGTGTTAGGGGCAGTGCTGCTGATGCCAAACAACTATCTGGCGCTGCTGTTTGCAGCTGTTCTGCTGGTGGGTGCGCGTGAATGGGCGATTCTGTCAGGCCTATCGGATATCCCTGGTCAGGCAATCTATCTGCTGCTCATTGCACTGCTTATGTTGAGCGCATTCGCAGTGTTTGGGGATGCAGACTGGATACTCTGGCTGCTCTTTGCAAGTTTGCTCTGGTGGCTGGCGATTCTGCTTCGTTTAAGCCGTTTTCAGGCAACAGTTCAAACCACCGGGTTTTATCTGCCACAGGCAGTCGAAGGTGGCCTGGTGTTGGTTCCTGCATGGCTCTCTCTGGTACTCATACACAGACTTCCTCAAGATGGACCGCTGTTACTGGTGTTCCTTTTGCTATTGATTTGGAGCGCCGATATCGGGGCTTATTTTGCCGGCAGGCGTTGGGGGAGGGTGAAGCTGGCGCCCCTGGTCAGTCCGGGAAAAACCCGTGAAGGCCTGTATGGCGCTATTGCCAGTGCTCTGTTATGGGGGCTGATGCTTGCCTGGTGGCAGGAGCTGGAGCTGTGGTTGTACCCTGTGGCGGCGCTATTGTGTGTTGTAACCGCGCTATTTTCTGTCGTGGGCGATCTATTCGAGAGCATGCTCAAACGCCAACGAGGTGTTAAGGATAGCGGCTATCTGCTGCCAGGTCATGGCGGGATGCTGGATAGAATCGATAGTCTGACTGCCGCAGCCCCGGTCTTTTTGCTGAGTCTGTTACTGATGGAGCAGTTGATGTGAAAGGTTTGACTGTACTTGGTTCGACAGGTTCGATTGGTGTCAGCACATTGGATGTGGTTGCCCGCTATCCAGAAAGATACCGAGTGATTGCGCTGACTGCCAACCGGGATGTTGAAGGTCTATTTGCGCAATGCATGGCATTTAAACCGATGATAGCTGTGATGGCGGATGCCTCATCAGCTTCTGAGCTTGCCAAGCGCCTGTGGAATAAAGGCTGTAATACCGAGGTGTTGACAGGTCTGGTAGGTTTGGAAGAGGCTGCCGCACATCCTGAAGCCGATTACGTGATGGCGGCTATTGTGGGTGCAGCAGGCCTGCTGCCCTCTCTGGCGGCTGTGCGGGCGGGAAAGCGTGTCTTGCTGGCCAATAAAGAGGCTTTGGTGGTCTCCGGCAGGTTGTTTATGGAGGAGGCGGCAACACATGGAGCCGAGATTCTCCCTATCGACAGTGAACACAATGCGGTCTTTCAATGCATGCCGAAGGATTTCAATAATGGCCTGAATGCCTGTGGCGTGAAACGGATTCTGCTGACTGCATCAGGGGGGCCCTTCCGTACCGCAAAGATGGATGATCTGGCGCATGTCACCCCAGAGCAGGCTTGCAATCATCCTAACTGGGATATGGGACGGAAGATATCCGTTGATTCCGCCACGATGATGAATAAAGGGCTTGAGGTGATCGAGGCGCATTGGTTGTTTCATGCAGAGCCTGAAAACATACAGGTCGTGTTGCACCCCCAGAGCATTATTCACTCCATGGTGGAGTATGCAGATGGTTCGGTATTGGCGCAGTTGGGCAATCCCGATATGCGCACTCCCATTGCGCACGCGCTTGCCTGGCCCGATCGCATTGAGTCCGGGGTTGATAGTCTGGATCTTTTTCAGGTGGCACGTCTCGACTTTGAAGCCCCGGATATGAATCGTTTTCCCTGTCTGAGGCTGGCGTTTGAGGCGGTATCAGCCGGAGGTACCGCACCTGCAGTACTGAATGCAGCGAATGAGGTGGCCGTAGCCGCCTTTCTGGAGCATCGCCTGGGCTTCCTGGCGATTGCCGACCTTGTGGACAGTGTAATGCAAAAAGTGGAAGTTAAGCCTGCCGAAAACCTAGCTCAGCTACTCGATGTTGATCGTCATGCCAGATTAACGGCGGAACAACTGCTGCTTAATTAGGTCTGATCTTAAGTCATTGAGAAACATTCATTAATATGAGTTCCATACTACTCACAATAGCCTCCTTCCTGGTAGCCCTGGGCATCCTTATCACAGTACATGAATTCGGCCATTTTTGGGTGGCCCGTAAGCTGGGAGTCAAGGTGCTGCGGTTTTCCATTGGTTTCGGGCGGCCTCTATGGAAACACACGGGAGGTGTCGATGATACGGAATATGTAGTGGCGGCGATTCCTCTCGGCGGTTACGTAAAAATGCTGGATGAACGGGAGGCGCCGGTTGATCCAGAAGAACAACACCGGGCTTTCAACAGACAATCTCTGAAAGTGCGCAGTGCAATTGTAGTGGCAGGTCCATTATTCAATTTTCTCTTTGCAATTTTTGCTTTCTGGTTGATTTTTGTGACAGGCGATACCGGTTTAAAGCCGCTGGTTGGTGAGGTGGAAAAGGGTTCAACTGCAGAACAGGCGGGTTTTTATCCTGGTGATCAGATACTCTTCGTTGGGGGACAGGAGACTCCAACCTGGGAAAGCGCAGTCTATGCTCTGCTGTCCGAATCGATGTCACAGTCTCCTTTACCGATCAAGGTGAGAAGCAGTGACGACAGAGAACTGATCCATTGGCTGAAGACTGACGGATTACAGGATCTGGCTGAAGATGGGAAATTGTTGCAGAATCTCGGTTTGACCCCTAAGCGTCCGGTCTTACCACCGGTAATAGGTGAGTTGTTACCGGGAGAATCTGCAGCGATGGCGGGATTGATGCCCGGTGACTTGCTCCTGTCTGCGGATGGTATACAAATTGAGAATTGGCCAGACTGGGTAAACTATGTAAGGGAACGACCTGAGCAATCGATCATGATTGAGATTGAAAGAGCGGGTCAGGTACACACGCTGGAGCTGGTGCCTGCCTTGGTTATCGAGGATGAGATGCAAATTGGCCGCATCGGTGCAAGCGTGTATTTACCACCGAACCTGATGGATGAGTATCAGACAGTGATTCGATATGGCGCAATCACAGCTGTGGGTCATTCTCTTTACAAGACTTGGGATCTGTCCCTGCTGATGCTGCGCATGATGGGTAAGATGCTGATTGGAGAAGTGTCAGTCAAAAATCTTAGTGGCCCTATTTCGATTGCAGATTCCGCCGGAAAATCAGCTAGCTATGGTTTCAGCTATTTTTTGAAGTTTCTGGCGGTCGTGAGTATCAGTTTGGGAGTATTGAATCTGTTGCCTATTCCTGTTTTGGATGGGGGGCATCTTTTCTTCTTCTTAATAGAAGCAATCAAGGGAAGCCCGTTATCAGATAAGTTTATAGAACAGGGACAGAAAATTGGAATGCTGATACTGCTTGCCATCATGAGTCTTGCATTCTATGTTGATCTTAACCGTTTTATCGGTTGACTGGCCTCGCAGAGACAGTTGACTATCTTACACTTGTGGGCACTGCTGACATGCACCAGTCACTTCAGCAGAAGCCAACGTCGTCTTGTATACGGGGTAACAAAAAACTGGAAAAATTTAACTAATAGCATCAACATTCACTAAAATAACGTCGAATGATAATAGTCTCTAGCGTCATACAAGAAGAGGAGTGGAGTTAGTCCCATGAGTAAAGGAGATAAAACGCAAGAACGCAGAACAGGCACACAAGAGATGATCAGTAAGCTCTTGGCGGAGCGTCAGGAGGTTTTGGTTTTGTTTTGCCGGGTCGCTGGTCTCGAACCCTATTCGCGTACCGATTCTTTGAATAATTTGCTTCAGAGCTTCTGTCAGGTGCTTGTTGACTATACTGCATTTGGTCATTTTGAAGTGTTTGGCTACATTAGCGATGGCAGGGAGCGGCGCAGTAGCGTGCTGAAAATCGTCGAAGAAATCTATCCTGATTTTGTTGAAGCCAGCGAAGCGGCTGTGAATTTCAATGATAAATATGATCTCTCTGATCACGCCTTGAACTTTGATCATCTAGCTGAGGATCTGTCTCAATTGGGTGAGGAACTGGCGAGCCGTATTGAGTTGGAAGATAGGCTGCTTGCAAAAATGCTGAACTGAACGACGTTTTCAAGCAAATTTAAGAACAATAATGGCTATATCTCCCATCTCAACCTAAGCTTCGATACGCTTCTTGTTCCTGGTATAAGCAGGCGTCTCCAATCGGTGCATTCTGTTCAGAGAGTGTTGCGTCCGTCTATACATGCCTTTTATGATTGGCAACAGCTCTGCTGGAAGTTTACACAAAGTGAAAATCAGCAAGAATCAACACTGTTTATCGAAATACGTCCCATGCCTGTTCAGGCAGTCGACATGCAACAGGATATTGATCACAAAGCCTATCTTCAGAGAAATCTATTCTCATCACTACTACCAGTTTCCATCAACTAAAACTATTCTATTACCAATGAGTTAACGTTTTGTCTAAAAGCATATTTTAACAATGTGTCTGGTGATAAGTGGGTAGAGCCTGGTGTGGAAGTGGAGATTATCTTCGCAGTCTTGATCTTTTTACTACTGTTGAAGATCTTATGACATGGAGGTTCTCTCGGTCGCGCATCATCATTCACCGTCAGCAATCCTGCAGTCTTCCGGCAAAAGAAATATTCGGGACAGCTAAAGCCAATGGGTTTACAAGTAAGGACATTTTTTCATAAAGATCCTGGGGTTGAGGATTTTCTAGCGCGCATGCAGGTGAACAAGGCTCCTGAAGTTAATATGCAGCGCTATCAGACAGGTATCGACAATTTACATGTTGATGTAGTCCTGCAAACGAAATTCCACACAGTCCTTTCAGGCTTGGTACACAAAATGGTCCTGGAGGATCTTGCCAGGCAAGGCTATTCCGTAACAGGAAAACCACTCATAAAGGATGATTTTGATGCCTTTCGTGAGGTCTACCGTGGTTTGCAGGAAGGCGCGCTGGATCAAGGAAATGACCCCCTTGCTGTTGCGGATCGGTTTTTGTTGTTGCAACTTACCTTATTAAAGGTATTGCTTGCAGCTCCCGTCGTGGTAATCAACAAACTGCGAAGCCAGCTAAAAAGGGATGCCGATATACCTGCCAGAGATAATGATGGCCGTGCTCTTGAGTTGCACGAAAGATTAGTCTCCATCGCAAAATATGAACCAGGTATTCGTTATCGGACACTGCGCAGGTTGTTTAAAGTCGTGCAGCAGATGGAGACAAGGGAGCTAAGAAAAATCCGCAAATCGGTATTTGGCAAATCCTGGGTGATTCCCAGGCAACTACTGTTCAATCCACTGCTTCATATACCGAATCTGTCTGTTGAAGAGTATTTGATGAATCATTATCCGATTATCTGCATGGATCGTGATGAGGAAAGATATTTTGTATCGACCAATCGTCTTTTCTGTGAAATATTCGATGATTATCTACCCACTTGGTCGAAACCCGCCAGCGCCAATCTTACACCCACGAAAAAGAGTGGCGGATTAGAGAAGTTTCAGGTGCGTGATCGGGAGTGGCGCGGTGGATTCTCTGAGTTTCTGGATGGTCATCGGTTATTGGAGCAGTCATTGCAGGAAGAGGAATTCATAAACCTTCGCTTCTCATGGCTAGACGCACCTAACAATATTGACTGGTTGTTTCAAGGATCTACTGGATCCCAATGGTTTGAGCGACTATGGGGACATGGGGGTAAAAATCTGAACCAGGAGCAGACTTCTGACTGGAGCAGATTCCAGAAAAGCTTAGCCAGTGATTTACTCAAAAGACTACAAAAGACTGGTATTTTACGGCGGGCAATAGCTTCTTATCGTACACCTCGCCTCTATCATCAATTGAATGGAAGTGTAGCTATACGTGATATCTATCAATATTTATCCGGTGTTCTCTCACGGCGCATGCTACTCAAGCGATTGAGTTCCAATACACCGAATAGAGCCGATGAAACGCTGCGGGCACTAGATGCTGTTGTGCAGTACATTCGACGTATGCCGACGACGAAACAGGAGGAGTACGCCAAGCGTTATCTGAAAGATTTTCTGACATTTCGCCGGGATCTGAAGCTTGCACACTTTACATATCAGAAGATGAGTCATATACGTCTGTTGGATGATACCGAGAGCATCAGCCTCTCGAGGGATAATGGAACACTCTATGAGTTTCGCATGGGAAGTGAGAGCGATCATTCAGACCAGAAAATCAGATCGCATGTGGTCTTGAAAGCGGATATTCGCGGCTCAACTGAGATCACAAAACAGCTGATGCAAAAACGGCTCAATCCAGCCACTCATTTCAGTCTCAATTTTTTTAATCCGATCAACAAATTGCTCGAAAGGTTTAATACCCAGAAAGTATTTGTAGAGGGTGACGCCCTGATACTTACGGTACTTGAGTATTCGGGGATGGCCGGCAATCAGGCATTGACCGTAGCCTACGCCTGTGGCCTGGCGTGCAAAATTATTTCTGTAATGGAGTCACAGAATCAGCAAAACCGGAATCATGATGTACCCAAGCTTGAACTTGGGTTGGGGATTTCCTTCAGTGGGGAAGCACCTGCGTACCTGTATGATGATCGGCGTAAGATAATGATATCTCCAGCGATCAACCAGGCAGACCGGCTCTCGTCATGTGCAGCTGAGTTGCGCAGGAACAGCGGCTGGAGACGGGATGAGCGACATTCGGTCGAAGTCATGTATCCTGGGGGAAGGTCAGACACCAAACAGAAACTTCTCCGTTACAACGTGGATGGCATTGACCTCGACCCGCCAGCGTTTGAGAAACTTCGTTCTGAGATAGCGATGCATAAGGTTCCGCTGAAGAATCCGGCGGGTACATATAGCTACTACTATGCCGGCCGATTTATAGATCGCCTCCGCACCTCCCACTGGCTGGTAATCAGGAAGGCCCCCATACAGTCACTGCAAGTCAATAGTGCGATAGGAGAAGAACAATCGGACGCGCAGTTTTTCTACGAAGTAATTACAAACTCCGAAATCATCGGTCAAGTTAAAGCCGCGCTACGCTCGCGCCGCAACTCAAGCAGACGAAAGCGTAGCATTTGAGCTGCTCCTTATGCGTCAGAGGCTTGTTTGGCCTGGGTGTCTGAAAAAGTTGTCGCCTCTATGGGTTTCATCCACTGCTCAGGCAGTCTGGTCGGGTTGCCACCCAGGCGTTGAGTGTAGATCAATGTATAAGCAACTACTCGTTTCAAATACTCGCGCGTTTCATGGAATGGGACTGTTTCGATCCAGACATCCATGGGTTGCGTCTCATTGGGTAACCACTTCAACACTCGGTTAGGTCCAGCGTTATACGCTGCGGTGGCCAGAACAGGATTTTCCTGAAGTCGTTGATAAACTTGAGTAAGGTAACTGGTGCCGAGTTGTATATTGATTTTGGGCAGAAACAGATCCTTTGAAGTGAAAGAGTCACGTTTTTCCTTGGACGCAACCTGTCGCGCCGTGTTGGGCATCAACTGCATCAAACCTAAGGCGCCGGCACTTGAACGGGCGTCAGTGGCGAACGCGCTTTCCTGGCGAAGTATGGCGTAAATCCAAGCACTGTCGATGCCGTGATCTTTGGCGTGGAGGTCGACCTGCTGTCTGTGATTGAGAGGAAAACGTAGTTCGAGGTCATTCCAATGGCGGATCCGGGCCAGTGTGATAATTGTTTGCGAAGGCCAATCCCATTCCGTGGCCAACTTGGCGGCAGCCTTGAGTTCCTCGATAGAACGACTCTGTAATGCCAGATTCCACTCTCTGCGGGCGTCAAGATCCCTTCCCAGGGCTTTGAGTTCTCGCGCTCGAATCAATCCTGCTAGGCTGGCGATTCTGCTGACTTCGCGTTTATCAATAGTGAGAGGCTGGTGCAGAATATGGAGACTGTCTCCCAACCTGTCGGCAGCCAGGAAGCCATAGTAACTGCGCTGTTTGACCAGTGATGCAAGAAGTTTTTTACCATCATCAGCCTTGCCAAGCTGGATGAGCGCCCGGGCTTTCCAGTAACGCCAGCGTTCTTTGTGTTTTTCTTGATCGGACAGATTGTCGATAGTTATCAATACACGATTCCAGTCATTTTGTTGCAGTGCAGCTTGGAACCATTTATCTGAAAGTTTAGGGTCAAGGCGTAAGTGAAGGGGCACCAAATTGTTCAGTTGCTGGGACAAGTGATTTTGCGGTTTTCTAACCAGGTGAGAAGCGAGAGTGCGGGTAACACTTAGATGTTGCTGATCGGAAAAAACCGGATTCGAGTGGAATTTCTGCCATGTTTCAATTGCCAGGGCAATATCTTTAGGCGCCAGCCTGCGGATTGCAGATACGATGATTTCATCCTGCATTGGATGTGTTTTGTGAAGTAATTGGTCTATTTTCTCAGGATTCCGGTGTAGTGATATCCAGAGTTCGACCCATTCCTGATCTGCTGTTGTGAGGAAGCGTTTGAGATAGCGCGCCAGACGGATTTGTCTCGCAGACATGGCCAGCTCGATGCGTTGCCAGACCAGTTTATCAGTCAAATGGCCGTCATCAATCCACGCCTTGAAGACTGGGTCGCAGGCATTTGGACGGGAACGCCCGCTCAGCCAAATGGGCTCAATCTCTGCAAATGCCAAAGTCTGTTGCCCGGTTGAAATAAGGGCCTGCAAGCGGTGACATTTTTGTTGAATGCCTCCGCTGTTAGTTGAGAAATCCAGATAGCTTCCCCATTGTTGGTTTTCAGCCAGGATATTCAGCCATTGATCCAGCAATTGGCTGCTGAGGGGCACGTCCTTGTACTGCTCAAGAAAAGCGCGAATTGCTGTTGATTCTGCTGCAGCAAGGTTCTGCCTGATCTCCTGATATTCAAGATAAGGGACTAATGGGTAATCATGCAGTTTTTGTTTTAGAAGACGGTATCTGCTGTGATCTTCTGCTATCAGTGCATTTTCTGCGGCAATAAAATCAATTCTGGCAGATTCGAATTTTTTATCATCTGCTGATTTTGTGATGACTGGCAAGGCCAGAAACAACAGTATAATGGGCAGGGCGTAGAGTATATGGGATTGTCTCAAGGTGGTTGTCCTTTTACCTTTATGGTTGAAAAAACCTTCTGTCATGAATCTTATTCTAGTCAATTATAGAGTCAAGCCCGCTTTCGCTAACGCAACATCTATAATTCTCTAGCCGTTAGGGCAATGAGATTAAGTGGGGTGAAGAGGATGCCTCTATGAATTGGAGTAATGGATGAGAGTATTTTTTTATTGGAGATATTTCTTTTTCCGGTCTTTATGATTTCCTATTTCCTTATGAATAGGGCGGATGCAAATACAGGCGTGAGTGGTATAAAACCAATGCTTTTTAACATGCTGTTGAGTCGGTCGGGTCTTTTATCAGCCAAACGCCAGTTGGAATGGTTTCCTCCATTCCACCACCTGGGAGTCAGGGTCTTAGAGCTTGGAGCGGACTGGCGGCAGCTGAGCATTCTATTGCCGCTGAATAGACGGAACAGAAATCCAGGGGGAAGCATGTTTGGTGGCGCCATTGCCTGTCTGGCTGACCCAATCCCAGCTTTAGCCTGCAATCGTCTGTTTCCTGGGAATGCAGTCTGGACGCGGCAGCTGCAGATTGACTTTTTACAGCCGGGGACTGCTGATCTGCTGCTGAATTTTGATTTCAATGCCGAAATTGAGCAGCAGATTGGGAAGGATCTGACGGAGACAGGACGGAGTACACCATGCTTCGAGTATGGACTCACTCTGCCCACTGGTGAACTCGCCGTCAGGGTCAACAATACGGTGGCAATTCGTCCACTGGGAGATGCATTACAGCAGCGTGGCGCATTGGGTATTCACAAAAAAACACTAGATGGTAAATGAAGATGAATGATTCGAATGATGGAATGGATATGGAACTGAGCAGTGGGATTGCCGCCTTTGAGGGAAAAAACTTCGCCAAAGCAGCGGAGCAGCTCTCCTCCCTGGCGGATCAGGGGTCGCCTGAAGCCCAATACCGCATGGCCATCATGGCGCAGGGGGGGTTGGGTATGGTGGTTAACGAACTGATGGCTTACAAATATATGAAAGCAGCGGCTGAAGCCGGAAATCCCATGGCGCAACACGGCTTGGGATTCATGTATCTCGAAGGTGAATGTGTCGAGCAGAATCTTCCCAAGGCTGTTGAATGGTTCAAAAAAGCGGCTGAACATGGGCTGGCGGGATCGCAAACGACCCTGGCTATGCTTTACGAGGAGGGCCGTGGGGTCGAAAAGGACCTGGAGGAGGCGCAGCGCTGGTATAAGAAAGCCGGATTTTAATACTGAAACAGCTTATGGTGCCGGATTGAAACGTACAATCTTCATCTAAACGATCATTACAGCGTTGACCAAAGATTATCGAAATCCGAATCGGCGCTGAGTTCGTCATCATCCGCTTCATCATTTTGATGAAGGCTATGGTTATCCAGATAGATGAATTGGAATTGTGAGATGGCGCCGCTTGACTCAAGAAGACGCGTCAGCTTGATCTCACGGGTTGATTTTTCATCATCGATTGTCAGCAGGTCCCCAACATTGAAAGGGAAAGAGGGGCATACGAAGCTGGTGGGTTGGCCCGATGTTCCTACTTCAGGTAAAAGAAGGCATTCATGCGGACGTGAGTGCCCCCGGTTGTCATGTTTTGCTGTGACGGCGATGGCATTTGGCGCAATCATCTGCAGGCCTACTTGCAGGCTCTCATTGGGATTACTCTTCATCCAGCGAACCAAGCCAACCCCGAACTGACTGTTGGCCATCGCTGATTGGACGCCGATAAGTTCTCCAACAAGAATTTTTGGTGTATGTGGGCCTTTCCAGTTCAAGCAGTAACCACCTGCACTCTCGTTCAGTGTGCGGAATAGAAAGGTGTTGTCAGGCTCGTGCTGTTGATGTGATTTGTCCCAGATCGATGTAACGGATTCCGGTGAATCTGAATCGCGGGATTTTGGCCCGAATTCTTCAAAGCCACCTCTCCTGGCTTCGGTTCGGTTGTGTGAGTCAAGCGGTTCCAGGGTAAATCTTGCTGATACATCGAATAGATTTCCCTTTGCAAATTTCTGTTCCACCCATTTGGCATTTACTTCTTCGGCTTCCGGGGCTTGGGGTTTTTCAGCCCGCTTTTTAACTCCCTCTATGACCAGTTTGTATATCTTGCTGAGACCAACTGCGACACGCAGTTCAAAATTGAGTTTTGTGCGGACAAAGGTACGCTTTTGCTCGTTGGACCAGAGTTGGATTAGCTGCCGGAGTAGATTTTTATCCAGGGACTCTATGCCGAGGAGTGTTACCTGGGATGCTTCGTCATCGAAATGTTCACGTAATTTGTCGATTAATTTCGATGCATCCAGCTTAAGGAGATACCGGGAATCCGCATCAGAACTATGAGTGCCATGTGTGGGAGGCATGTCCGAGTCCTGATTCAGGATTACTGTAGTCTCGGCGGGTGCCTCATCCAGAATGTAAAAACGTGTATAGCTGGCCCAGTCAAGCAGAGCATTGAAGACCTGAATAAGCTCTTTCTGGCGTATTTTATAGGGTGATGAGAGGCAAAAAAGCGCTATTCGCCGATAAGCTGTATCAATGGTCGAGGTTTTTTCATGTGTTTCCTGTACGTCCTGGACGTTGAGTGACTCCAGATTGTAACGGCAGGCCAAGCGATGCATAACATGCAGTTCCTGCCAAAGCCTCTTTGGATAAGAGTCGTAGACCAGCACAGAGAGAAGAACGACCTTTGAAAGGTGATAGATTGCGCGGTGGATGGCGTTGGTGAGTAATCTGTGATCTGTCCTTCCATGATTAGTCAAGACAATATCCGCAACCACAGACTTGTATGCTGTGGCCAGGCCGACATGCAGTTCCCGGTTCAGTATGGCTATTTTGTGGGCTTTTTCACTCAGGGGAAAGCCGGTATTTACAAAATGCTTCTGTAGATTCAGGCCCACATAATTGACTGGTTCCCGTAAATGTTCAGTGCAAACAAAGCGCTTTTTGTAGGGTATGACCGTCTTGTTGTGATCTCGCAGCGTTTGAAAGATCTGGCGCGATGTCTCTCCGATATTGGCAAGCGGGAGGCTCTCGACCCACTCTGATACCTCTTTTTCGGTGAGATAGATGACCTTCCCATTGGGTGGGAATTGGTCGGGGATTTTCAATCCTATACGGTTTTTTGTCGCCATTTGCTGCCACTATATATGACATGCCTAATGCCGGTTGAGTCGGCCGAGGCTCTGTTATCTTTAAATTAAGTAATTATTTATCGCAACTAAAAAACCATAATGCTTGACGACTGGTTAATATGTTGTGTGCCGTTGTCAACTTATTATTTTTAATATTGTGATAACTATCATAAATTTTTAATCGAAAGTGGGGCGGTAAGCAAGTACCCTTATGGACAGATTGATAGTGATTCTCACTCAACGGGTTTTCTCTCAGTCTCATAGGCACCCATATTACACTATGGGTTCGTCTCCAACATACTGTATTTAATAAATAAATAACAATCATAAGTGAGTCGCGGCAGATCTGGGTAGTTGCTGGCTATTTTTTGATCGGCCGTAATACCAGTCATTCTGTTCCCATTCTGGAGGAAATATTTGATGACAATAAAGCTGGTGAGTTTTGTTCTCTGCCCATTTGTTCAAAGGGCGGTTATAACACTCAATGAGAAACATGTGGACTTCTTACTCGAGTATGTCGACCTGTCAGAACCACCAGACTGGTTCAGAAAGCTGTCTCCATTGGGGAAGGTGCCGTTGTTGCAGGTTGATGGTGAGGTCATTTTTGAATCAGCGGTCATCATTGATTATCTGGATGAGGTTTTTGAGCCAAGATTGCATCCAGTGGAGCCGCTGAGGCGGGCGCAGCATAAGGCGTGGATCGAGTATGGTTCCGGTCTGCTGATGGACCAGCACGCAATCTGCATGGCGCTGGACGAGACTGAGTATCAGCATAAATCTGAAGTCTTTCAGCAGAATCTAGCGCGTCTGGCATCCCCAATTAAGTCAGGCCTGTTTGCCGGAGATACGCACTTTTCATTGGTGGATGCAGCCTATGCGCCGTTATTCATGCGCATGGAGATTCTTGGTGCCTTTGGTGCCGAACAAGCAGGCATCTATCCAGAGAGAGTGATCTCCTGGGCCAAAGCGCTGCTGGTGCGGCCGTCCGTGGCCGATTCAGTGATCGCGGAGTTTAAACCAGAATATATAGACTTTTTTGCGAAAAAAGGCTCCTGGCTGATGCAGCGGATCAAGGGGTAGCTGCAGACTCTGCCTCAATCAGTTCGTCCATGACTTTGAACATCTTCTGATGTGATCCCGCCAGACTCGCGCTGGTTTTGTATTTGCCATTGATCACGATCGCGGGCACACCGGTCAGCTGAGAACGTTTACCGAGCTTACGCGCCTGCTGGATTTTGACGAACACGCCGAAGGACTTCCAGGCATCGGTAAACTCTTTGCGATCTATGCCCTGTTCAACAGCAAAGTCGATGAGTGACTCTTTATCGAAAATCTTACGGCGCTCTTTATGCATCGCGTCAAACAGCGGTTTATGCAGCTTGTCGAGCACACCGAGAGCTTCGGCTGCATAGAAGAACTGGGTGTGGATCGCCCAGCTGGGATTGAGCGGGGAGGGGATCAGACGAAATTCTATGTTTTCGCCCTGCTTTTTCAACCACTCCTCCATCTCCGGTTCCAGGTCGTAACAGTGTGGGCATCCATACCAGAAAAACTCCAGTACCTCTATCTTGCCGCTTGAAGCGGAACTCGGTATGGGGGGATCTATAGGGTCCCAGCCTTCGCCCCATTCCGCAGAAACCGGTTGGATTGCCAGAAGGCTAAGAATTAAAAACAGACGATTGATCCAGGGCATTGTTCCACCTTTGATTGATTATGTATTTTAAGCAATGTGATATTGAACCTTTTTAGAGGCGCAATTGCCACTCTTGTTCCTGAAAATCGGCAGACCGATATCAGGTTGGGTATAATTCTGATCCAAGTGGATGAACGGTGGCTGAATATGGCTCGACAGCAGATTGATCAGGGGATTGAGCAACTTTGTCAGAAAGGTTGTCAATCGGTTAGAGAAGATATCCGATTGCTGGAAAGGGGAGTGATCCTGCCTGAAATTCAGGATCTGGATGAGATGGGCCGCAGGCTGGTGTTGAAGGAATTACGATCGATCATGGCGGTGTATGGAGATGTCTGTCCCGCCGACAGAAAGATACATATCAGATAGATAAGCAGATGGTGGAGCAAACAAAAAAAAGACTGGGTGATGTTGTTTACAAGGCGCCTTCGGCGATTCACGGCAATGGGCTGTTCGCCAAGGTGGATCTCAACAAGGGCCAATATATCGGGACTTATGAAGGACCAACCGCCAAGCGAGATGGCACCTATGTACTCTGGGTGTTTGAAGAGGGGGTGGAGCCGGTAGGTCGGAGTGGCCGGAATTTATTGCGTTACCTCAACCATGAAGAGCAGGGCAACGCAGAATTTGACGGCTTTGATCTCTACGCGTCGAAGGCGATCAAGTCCGATGAAGAGATTACCTTTGACTATGGCGGATGGGAGAAGGAATAAGCGGTATTTTCTCATCCCCTGACGGTCTGCAGACAAACGCCTTCACGCCCTTCGGCCTCGTCAAGGGTTTAGTGGAATTAAATGCTCCCTGTGGATGCGTCTCGGTCTCTCCGGATTGTTCGCCTCCAGCAACTCCCTTGGGTTGAATTCTCTCCAGTCATCCGGATTTTCCGGCGTGTAGAAGCTGCGGTCCAACGCCGTGACTGCCAGGGCGGTATTATGGTTGCATCGCTGTGCCAGGCGGTTGAGGTTACTGGGCGGGTTGTCAGGCCAGCGGTATTGGCCCAGACGTAACCATGCCGCCCTTGCGGCTTCCTGGTCAGCTGCTTGGTAGGCCGACTCCAAGGTATCAGCTATCTCCAGCAGTTCATCCTTTGGCGGCGCCTCTGCCACTTCAGGCGGTGCTATCAATGCGTTGAGTTTTGTACGCCGATGGCTGATCCACCAGCCTACCAGGGTGGCCAGCCAGCCGGCCCCCAGGAGCCACACCAGCCAACTGGGAAAACGCTTGTCATCGACCTGATTCAGCGTGGTTTCTGGCGCATCCGCAGTGAGAGATTGTGAGGCGATAGCCCCCTCATCTGCTGGAGAGGGAGATGCTTGAGTGGCTGCCGGGAAACTGCCCAGGTTAGGCAGGATGTCGAGAGTGACGGCAGGCAGCCGAGCTGTTTCCTGCTGCTGAGTCGCTGTGTTCCACCAGGGTATCTCGATAGCTGGCAGGGTATAGCTGCCGGGTTCAGTGGCGACCAGCGTCACCCCGGTCTGACGGCTGCCGGAGACGCCCTCTCTGGAGAGATTGTCTTTGACCTGCGGCCGTTCTGGATACTGTTTGAGTCCTGTCGGAAGCTCCAGCTCGATGGCCGGCAACTGGGCTGAAGTCAGTCCGTCGGCGAATACCATGATGTGGCGACTGGCCGGTTTGCCGGCGAATAGTGGTCCGTTGCTGGTTATATCGGTTTCAACAATCTGCAGATTGCGGGCGGGCAGCCATCGTTTACCGGTGAATTCAGCGGGAGCAGGCAGGATCTCAAGTTCGAGTTGTTCCGATATAGCGCGTATGATCCTGCTTTCCTGTGGCTGGGGGCTGTTAAATGGGTCACGCATCAGACTGAAGATGGATCGCCTGGAACCACTGCGGCCCCGGTATTGCACATCCCCCAGCTGCAGCTTGCCAGTCTGGTAGGCGTAGATGGCGTAACGTCGCTCGATCACCTGGTAAGACTGACCTTCATGTTCCGCCTGGTACTGTTCTTCGTGGAGCAGGCGCGTCACTGTATCCGGCAGCGAGGTCTCGGGTTCGGAGAGTGATTCACCGCGGACCCCATCGGCCTGATAGACACGGACCGTGAGCAGGATCTCTTGCTGAAGATAGGCCTGGGATTTGTTCAGCTCAAGCTGAATGAAGGCGCTTTTAGTGTTCGCATCCTCACTGTTTTGCATGGTTTCGACCACTTGCAGGGTCAAAGGTGTAGAAGATTCCTGTCCTACGGGAATAGGCGGGATGGTTAATCGTCCTGTTCTTCCTGGGCAGCAGGGTGAGCGTCAGGCCCTGGGACTTTGACATCTGGCCATTAATGATGGAAATGTTTTGCTGTGATGAGCGTCCGAGGATTTCGAAATCCTGCTGCAGAACCGAAAGATCGGGGGAGGCGTCGTTCTCACCAGTAATCTGTAGCTGGAGTCTGACCGGTTCCTCGAGACTTGTCGTATTGCGTGAAAGCTGTGCATCGACATCGGCAAGCAGCGGCTGTCCCCAGCAGAACAGAATGGTTATCAACAGCCCGAGTGCCGATAGGCTTAAAATATTGTGGTGTATTCGCTTCATGACTGCCTGGCGAAAGGAATAATCCCTTGTTAAATTGCGGCTGTTTGACAGGTTCCTTTTTGCAAAGTTCGGAGCGAACTCAAAAGGTTCGTCTGCCTCCTCTGTTTGAAGTATAAATGAGTTTTTAATGAGTATCTCAGGATAGAAAGCGCTTGGAAATCATTCAACGATCACTCCCTGTCCAGGCGCTGCAACGCTCGGAAGCGCTGCATCCTGTGCTGGAGCGTGTCTACAGGGCGAGGGGCGTGCTCTCAGTCGATGAGCTGGATCATAGCCTGTCCAGGCTGTTGCCTGCGACCCGGCTCCGGGGGCTTGATGAAGCAGTCAGTCTGCTGCAGCAGATTCTGGAGCAGGATGGCCATATTCTGATCGTTGGTGATTATGATTGCGATGGCGCCACCAGCACCGTCCTGGCTATCCTCGCGCTGCGGGCATTTGGCGCTCGCAATGTCTCTTATCTGGTACCGAACCGGTTTGAGTTCGGGTATGGCCTGACCCCGGAAATTGTCGATCTTGCGGCCCAAAGCAGTCCGGATCTGATCATTACCGTGGACAACGGAATTGCAAGTATCAGAGGTGTTGATCATGCAAATGCGTTGGGAATCAAGGTGTTGGTCACCGACCACCATCTGCCGGGAGAGCAGCTTCCGGCAGCAGCGGTGATCGTCAACCCCAATCAGCCGGGTGACGAGTTTCCCAGTAAGAACCTGTCGGGAGTTGGTGTGATCTTCTACGTGATGGCTGCTGCACGCAGCAGCCTGCGAGAAAATGGCTGGTTCGAAATCCATGGCAGGAGTGAACCCAATCTGGCCGAATGGCTCGATCTGGTGGCTTTAGGCACCGTAGCGGATCTGGTGCCGCTGGATCCGAATAATCGTATCCTGGTGGAACAGGGTCTGCGTCGCATCCGTGCCGGGCGTTGTCGTCCGGGGATACAGGCGCTGCTCGAACTCGCTAACCGTTCACTGAGTAGCGTGGTTGCTTCGGATCTGGGATTTGCCGTGGGTCCCAGGCTGAACGCCGCGGGCCGTCTGGAAGATATGGGGCTGGGCATCGAATGTCTGCTCACGGAAGACTGCCGAGTTGCACAACAGCTGGCGCAGGAGCTGGATCAGCTCAATCAGACCCGGCGCGAGATAGAGCAGCAGATGAAGGAACAGGCCATGCGTTCACTGGAGCGCCTGCATCTTGAGTCGCAAGGTGAACTGCCGGCAGGGCTGTGCCTCTATCGCCTGGAGTGGCATCAGGGGGTGATCGGAATCCTGGCAGCCAGGGTCCGCGAGCAGTATCATCGCCCGGTTATTGTTTTTGCAGATGGTGGTGACGGCATGCTCAAGGGATCGGCGCGCTCTGTGCCTGAGCTGCATATCCGGGATCTGTTGGACAGGATTGCCTCACAACATGTCGGTCTTCTGGATCGGTTTGGAGGACATGCCATGGCGGCGGGGTTGAGTTTGCGCGAGGAGAATTTTCAAGCATTTCAAAGTGCTTTTGAGGAGGCGGTGCTCTCCCAGCTCGATGTGGATTCCCTGCATGGCCGCCTCCACTCCGATGGACCGTTGCGGCCGGAGGAACTGGGTCTGGAGCTGGCCCAGCAGATACGCTTTGCCGGTCCCTGGGGGCAGGGCTTCCCGGAGCCGCTGTTCGATGGGGAGTTCCGGCTCGTGCAGCAGCGGATTGTCGGGGAGCGGCATTTGAAACTGCGGCTCACGGCAGATGATAATAGCGACATTATTGAGGCGATCGCCTTCAATCAGGCGGATTCTGGCAGGTTGCCTGAGCGGGTGCATCTTGTCTACCGGCTCGATGTAAATGATTTCCGTGGGCTGGTGCAGCCCCAATTGATCGTGGAGGCTATCCAATCGACGAATTAGATTATCAATATGATGAAGAGGATGAGGGCCCAAGTAAAAGCCAGCTCAAACGGGAGATGCTGGCATTGCAAAAGCTCGGAGAACGTTTGACCAAAGAGGGTCCCGGCGTAATCGCCCGCATGCCGCTCAGTGACGAGATGCTCGCCGCGCTGGATGAGACCAAGCGGATCAAATCCCACAATGCACTGCGCCGCCACTCCCGTCGCCTCGGCAAACTGATGCGGCATGAGGAGGTGGAGGCAATTCAGCAGATCATCGATGAGATCGATAACAAGCACCATGCAGGCGTGGCAAGGTTTCATCTCCTGGAGCGTTGGAGAGACCGTTTGATCGAGGGGGACAGCGGTGATTTCGGTGATTTTCTGAGTGAGTATCCGACGGCTGATCGCCAGCGCTTGAGACAATTGATTCAGGCGGTCCAACTGGAGCGGCAGAAGGAGCGGCCGCCGGCCGCGTTTCGCAAACTCTTCAAATATCTGCGTGAAGTGGCGGGGATTTGACGGGTCTGACTACCTGGCGAGTCAGCGTTTGAGGCACATGCTCGATCGACCAATGACTGATTGCCCACTGCCAGAACTCATCCAGGTTCACAGGCCGTTCAGGTGGCAGGGGTTGATTGAGATGTTCCAGGGCCTGTAGCAGCACCGGCAGGGGATGGCGTCGCTCCACCGGCGCGTCACGGGATTGTTTGCTCAGTTTGCGGCTGGCCGCATCCACCGCCAGAGGCAGGTGTGCATAGTCTGGTTCACTCAACCCCAGCAACCGTTGCAGGTAAATCTGGCGGGGTGTGGAGAGCAGCAGGTCTGCGCCACGTACGATCCGGGTAATCCCCTGCCAGGCATCATCCACTACCACGGCCAGTTGATAGGCGTGAAAGCCATCCGCTCTGCGGAGCACAAAATCACCAATATCGCGGGCCAGATTCTGTCTCACCAGGCCCTGGATGCGGTCCACAAACCCCGCTTCTGAGTTGCAGGTGCGCAAGCGTATGACGCGCGCCTGGCGACCAGGCCTGAGACCCCGGCTGCAGGTGCCGGGATAGACAGCGCCCTCGATCCCTTCGTGGGCGGCAAGATTGACCTCCTTGCGGGTGCAGCCGCAGGGGTAGGCGAGATCCACCGCGTGTAATCTGTGCAGCGCTTCGGCATAGCTGTCTGTACGCCGGCTCTGACAGACCACATCCCCCTCCCATTCGAAGCCGAAGCTGTCGAGGGTGCGCAGTATCTCAGCTGCAGCGCCTTTCACTTCCCGGGTCTGATCGAGATCCTCCATACGCACCAGCCAGACTCCCTGGTGACTCCGGGCATCCAGGTAACTGCCGAGGGCCGAAACCAGGGAACCGAAGTGCAGCGAGCCGGTGGGGGAGGGAGCGAAGCGGCCCCGATAGGGAGTTTTCAGTGGTGGCTGAGTCATGCCTGAAGTGAAAAAACCGGCAACAGCCGGCTTTTTCCCTGAAAGTGAACGGTCGTCAGCTCATCTGTTTTTCGCGAATTTCATCCAGTGTCTTGCAGTCGATGCATTGCGTGGCGGTGGGGCGGGCCTCAAGGCGGCGGATCCCAATCTCTACACCACAGGATTCACAGAAGCCGTACTCGTGGTTGTCGATCATGCTGAGAGTGGCGTCTATTTTCTTGATCAGTTTGCGCTCCCGATCACGGGTGCGCAGTTCCAGACTGAACTCTGATTCCTGGGTGGCGCGGTCGTTTGGATCAGGAAAATTGGCCGCCTCATCCTGCATGTGATGAACCGTACGGTCCACCTCTTCCATCAGGTCCTCTTTCCAGGATTGCAGGATCTGGCGGAAGTGCTCCTCCTGCTCCTCGTTCATGTACTCTTCGCCCTTTTCGGGCTGGTAGGGCTGGAAGCCGAAAGGTCCCGCTTCTAGTTGTTTGGCTTTCTCTTGGGCCATTCAATGACTCTCCTGAATACCTCGTCAGATGAAGGCGCCTATCTATACCAGAAAGGTATGGATGAGACAATAAAACCTAGCAAGTATAGCTGTACTTCTTTTTTGCATTGTTAATTATCGTCCAAGATCAGATTTTCTTATTGTTCTCGATCAAGAATTGTGCCTTTTTCAATTTCCTGCTGCGGATGATGGTCTAGCGGGTTAGCTTTGGTTAAGCTAGCGCCGATTAGTTACTAAATGGTGAGCTGGATGATGAAGTTGGAAGCACTGATTTTTGATGTGGATGGTACGCTGGCGGATACCGAGAAGGATGGCCATCGGGTCGCCTTCAACAAGGCCTTTGCTGATGCTGGACTGGACTGGGAATGGTCAGTCGAGCTGTATGGGGAGTTACTTGCAGTAACCGGCGGTAAGGAACGGATTCGTTTCTACCTGGAGCGGTTCAACACAGGGTTTGAGCATCCTGCCAGACCTGGACGGCTTTATCGCCGATCTACACCAGAAAAAGACCGTTCACTACACCGAAATGCTGGCGCAAGGGGCGATCCCCATGCGCAGCGGCGTCAGGAGGCTGCTGCAGGAGGCGCGTGATGCAGGGGTGCGCCTGGCGATCGCCACCACCACCACGCCGGCAAATGTCAGCGCCCTGTTGCAGTACAGTCTTGCCTCTGATGCAGAGAGTTGGTTTGAGGTTATTGCTGCAGGGGATATCGTACCGGCCAAGAAGCCGGCCCCGGACATCTATACCTGGGCAATGCAGCAGCTGCAGCTCGCGCCAGCGCAGTGCGCCGCATTCGAGGATTCGGAGAATGGGGTGAAATCGGCCTATGATGCCGGCATCCACACCATCCTGGTGACCACCAATGCCTATACGGAAGACCACGACTTCAATGGGGCGGGCCTGGTGGTCGACAAATTTGGTGAAGCGGGAGAGCCATTTCAAGTGATCAGTGGCAATGCATGGGGCAGCCGATTTGTGGACCTGGGGTTGATCGAGAAACTCCATGCTGGGAGCTGAACAGTGATCCCGGTAGCGGATCGCATGTCGCGCATCCAGCCTTTCTTTGTCATGGATCTGCTGGCCAGGGCGCGCAAACTTGAGGCAGTCGGGTCGCTCCATCATTCATATGGAGATCGGAGAGCCCGATTTCGCTACCCCGCAGCCGATCATCGAGGCAGGCCAGGCAGCTCTGGCCGCGGGTGAGACCCACTACACCCCAGCCAAGGGGCTGCCGGCTCTGCGTGAGGCGATCGCTGTTCACTATGCGACTGCCTATGCAACGGATGTCCCTGCATCGCGGGTCATCGTCACTCCCGGTGCTTCAGGCGCCCTGCAACTGGTGATGAGTGTCCTGCTCAATCCGGGTGATTCGGTATTGATGGCAGATCCGGGCTATCCCTGCAACCGTCACTTCGTGGAGTTGGTGGATGGCAGGCCGCTGATGCTGCCAGTCGGTCCTGAAACAGGCTACCAGTTGACTGCCGGATTGGTGGAAGCGGCATGGCGTGAAGATACCAAGGCGGTACTTGTGGCAAGTCCGTCGAATCCAACCGGAACTCTGTTATCTGCCAATGAATTGCAGGAAATGCATGCAGTTGTCAGGCGTCACGGTGGCGCACTGATCGTGGATGAGATCTACCAGGGCCTGGTGTATGACGCCTCGGGTGGTACGGCCCTGGCGCTGGCGGATGACATCTTTGTGATCAACAGCTTTTCCAAGTTTTTCGGCATGACCGGCTGGCGGCTTGGCTGGCTGGTCGCACCGGAGGCATTCGTCGATCCCATCGACCGCCTGGCGCAGAATATCTTTCTTTCGGCGCCGACGCTCTCCCAGCATGCGGCGTTGAGCGCCTTTTCACCGCAGGTGATGAGCATCTTGGAGGCGCGTCGTCTTGAGTTCCTGCAGCGTCGGGATTTCCTGCTGCCGGCCCTGAGGTCTCTCGGTTTTGATATCCCGGTGACGCCCCAGGGGGCCTTCTATCTCTATGCCGGTTGTCAGGGGATTACCCATGACAGCGACGAATTCTCACGGATCCTGCTGGAGCAGGCTGGCGTCGCGGTGACGCCGGGACGGGATTTCGGCTTTCACCAGCCTGAATCCCATCTGCGTTTTGCCTATACCACTGATTTATCCAGACTTGAGGAAGGCGTGGATAGACTCAGGCGTTTTATGCAGCAGTCTTAGGTTTCGCCGGTGGGCCAGCCTCAAGCCGTTCCTTCCAGAACACGGTAGCGCCTGCCACGGCGGCCGGCATGGCGACGAAATTCAACACCGGCACCATCATCAGCAGGGTGAGGCCGCCACCGAAGGTCATGGCGGTATAGCGGGCCTGTTTGAGCTTTTGATGCTGCTCTTTGAACTTCAGGCCATGGTTGGCCATCGGATAATCACCATACTCCAAGGCCAGGAACCAGGCGCTGAAGGCGAGCCAGAGAAAGGGAGCGGCGATGTTGATGACGGGTATCAGGAAGAGGATCAGCAGCGGGATAGCCCTGATCGAGAAGTAGAGCAGTTTGCGCAGTTCAGACAACAGCGACGGCAGCAGATCTTTCATGACCTGTTTAACACTGCCGGACTGTTCCGGCAGATTGCCCCCCAGATAGAGTTCCACCTTTTCCGCGAGCAGCCCATTGAAGGGGGAGGCGATGAGGTTGGCGACAACCGTGAAGGTGTAGAAGATGACCAGCAGCAGGGTGATTGCGAACAGCGGCCAGAGCAGCCAGCGAAGCCAGGCAAGCCAGCTCTCGTCGCTGGGTAGAAAACGGTCCATCAGGCCTTCGAACTGATCGATGCCGAGCCAGATCAACAGACTGAAGACCAGGATGTTGATCAACAACGGTATGATGACGAAGGGACGCAAACTGGGTTTGGTGATCAGGCTCAGGCCGCGTAGCAGATAGGTTGCGCCGGATAGGGGATTATTTGCCATGGTTGATTCAGGTATTGCAGGAAAAGGCGTGAGTTTATCAGAGTTGGCTTACGATGCGATGCGCAGATAGCGGCGAGTAGAGAGATGCTTTCGATCCAGACCCTCAGCACATTTTTCTCCGTCTCGCTGCTGCTGGCAATAGCCCCCGGCCCGGACAATATCTTTGTGCTCACCCAGGCCATGCAGCGGGGCAGAATTGCCGGAGTGGCGGTTACCCTGGGCCTCTGTACAGGCCTGATCCTGCATACCACGCTGGTGGCGCTGGGGGTTGCAGTAATCTTTCAGACCTCAACGACGGCCTTTACCCTGCTGAAAATCGCAGGCGCCAGCTATCTGCTCTATCTTGCCTGGCAGGCCTTCCAGGATTGCGCATGGAAGCTGGGTGAAGCTGGTGTGAATTCACTTCAGACGGGCCAGCTCTACCGTCGCGGTATTCTCATGAATATCACGAACCCCAAGGTTGCGCTCTTTTTTCTGGCGTTCCTGCCGCAGTTTACCGATCCATCGGCAGACAATCTAACGCTGCAGATAATGGCATTGGGCGGGCTCTTCATCCTCGCTACGCTTCTGGTATTTGGTGGAGTGGCGATCATTGCGGGTCAGCTTGGCAGTTGGTTCAACCGTTCACACGGACTGCAGAGAATGATCAACGGACTTGCGGGGTGTGTTTTTATCCTGCTGGCGCTCAAGCTCTTCATGGTTGATCAGTAACCTGGTCGGCAGTTACCGGCATTTTCCAACGAAAGGAGCAGTTGTTTGAATAAGAAATACATCGGCGCCCATGTGAGCGCCTCCGGAGGGGTGCAGAACGCGCCACTCAATGCTGCGAAGATCGGCGCCAGGGCGTTTGCGCTGTTCACCAAAAACCAGCGCCAGTGGCATGCCAGGCCCCTCAGCGAAGAGGCTGTCAGGGGGTTCAGAGACAATCTGCGGCAAGTAGGTATCTCGGCACAGCATGTGCTGCCACACGACAGCTATCTGATCAACCTGGGACATCCCGAAATGGCGGGCCTGGAAAAGTCCCGCGCTGCCTTTGTGGAGGAGTTGCAGCGCTGCGAACAACTGGGTTTAAAACTACTCAATTTTCATCCAGGTGCTACGCTGAGAAAGATCAGTGAGGAGGAGAGTCTCAAGCGCGTGGCGGAGTCGATCAACATGGCGCTGCAGCAGACCAGCGGAGTGACTGCGGTGATCGAAAACACAGCGGGTCAGGGCAGCACTCTGGGCTATCGCTTTGAACACCTGGCGCAGATTATCGAAGGCGTGGAGGATAAAACCAGGATTGGGGTCTGCCTCGATACCTGCCACACCTTTGTGGCCGGATACGATTTACGGACCAAAAAAGCCTGTGATGCAACCTTCGGCGAATTCGACCGGGTGGTGGGTTTCGAATATCTGCGGGGCATGCATCTGAATGACAGCAAACCGGATCTTGGCGCCAGGGTGGACCGGCATCAGAGCCTTGGGCAGGGCAGGCTGGGCTGGACCGTTTTTCGCACTATCATGCGGGACGAGCGGTTCGATGGAATCCCCATGGTGCTGGAGACGATCGACGACAGCCTCTGGGCGGATGAAATTAAGGCTCTGTATCACTTTATGACGGAGTAGTCAGAATCGATGGAGTGGGAGATTCTCTTCAGTCTGGGGATTGTTGTGTTGTGTTTCGGTATGCTGGCATTTACCCGCATTGCTCCGGATATCATCACCACAGCGGGTCTCAGCCTGATATTGCTCTCCGGGATCCTCAGCCCCCAGGAGGCGCTTGCCGGATTTTCTAATGAAGGGATGCTCACCGTCGCAGTTCTGTATGTGGTGGTCAGCGGGTTGACCGAGACCGGTGCGGTAGGCTGGATCGTCCATCATCTGCTGGGCAGGCCCAGGTCGATATGGCATGCGCAGCTTCGCTTGATGCTGCCGGTGGCCGGTTTGAGTGCCTTCCTGAATAATACCCCGGTAGTGGCGATCTTCATTCCCGCCGTGCAGGATTGGGCGCGACGCCACCAGCTGCCACTCTCCCGGCTGTTGATTCCCCTCAGTTACGCCAGTATTGCCGGTGGCACCTGTACCCTGATCGGCACCAGCACCAATCTGGTGGTGAACGGGATGTTGCTCAGCGATACCAGCAGCCAGGGTTTCGCCCTCTTCGAACTGGCGTTGATCGGCCTGCCGGTAGCAGTGGCGGTGTTTCTCTTTATCCTGCTGTTTGGCAGCTGGCTGCTGCCCTCCCGCGCTCCAATCCTGGAGGATCTGGAAAATGTGCGGGAATTCACCGTGGAGATGCTGGTGGAGCCTGACAGTCCATTGGTGGGACAGGTTGTCGAGGAGGCCGGATTGCGCCAGTTGCCGGGGCTGTTTTTGATCGAGATAGACAGGCTTGGCGAGATCCTGCCAGCCGTCTCATCCCAGGAGGTATTGCAGGCCAATGATCGCCTGATCTTTACCGGCGTGCGTGATTCGGTAGTGGATCTGCAGCAGATTCGGGGCCTGGTGCCCGCAACCGATCAGGTGTTCAAGCTGGATCAGGCCAGACGGGAACGCTGTTTTCTGGAAGCGGTGGTCTCCAACACCCACCCGTTGATCGGCAAGACAGTTAAAAAGGGGAATTTCCGTTCCCGCTACAACGCAGTAATCATTGCCATTGCCAGGAATGGTGCAAGGCTGAAACGAAAGATCGGCAATGTGCGGCTCAGGCCCGGTGATACCCTGCTGCTGGAGACGCAGCCGGCGTTCCTGGAACAGTATCAAAACTCCCGTGACTATTTTCTGGTAAGTCAGATCGGCGATTCACATCCCCTGCATCATGAAGGGGCCGGGATCGCGGTTGCCATTGTGATCGCCATGGTGGGCTGTGTGGCGCTTGGCTGGCTGAGCATGTTGCAGGCTTCGCTGTCGGCCGCCGGATTGATGCTCCTGACCCGCTGCACTGCGAGCCATATTGCGCGTAAGGCCCCTGATGTGCAGGTGCTGTTGGTGATCGCCACTTCATTCGGCATCGGCGCTGCATTGCAAAAGAGTGGTGCAGCGGCGTTTGTGGCCCATGGGCTGGTGTCGCTGGCGCAAGGTGAGCCATGGTTGAGTCTGGCGTTGATCTTCATATCCACTGCAATTCTGACCGCTATGGCAACCAATAATGTCGCGGCTGTGCTGATGTTTCCTATCGCCGTGGCGGTGGCCGAGGATATGCAGGTCAGTCTGCTGCCCTTTGCGATAACCATTATGGTGGGTGCCTCAGCCAGCTTTGCAACGCCTATCGGCTATCAGACCAATCTGATGGTCTACAACGCCGGCGGATACCACTTTGGGGACTTCTTTCGGATCGGTCTGCCGCTGACCTTGCTGGTTGGGGCGGTGACAGTCCTGCTGGCCCCTATGATCTGGAAGTTCTGACCAGTCGCTCCCGGTGAGAGTCACTGGTCAGAATATCGGTTGAGACGATCGGACTACTTTTCAGCACTCGTGGCCGGTTGGGGTGCTGCAGGCTGATAAATTGGATAGTTGTAGGCCGGTGAGTATCCGTAATGGGGATAGCCGCCATAATAGGGGTAGCCATACATTGACCGCCAGCGATTGCGGCCCCAGCCTGATCCGTTGAAGCCGAAATGAAAAGAGAAACCAAAGTCTCCCCAGCCATCACCATCCCACCAGTTGCCTGGACCCCAGCCCCAATAGGCTTCAGCGGATGACATAGGCAAAGCAAGAAGAATGCCGGCTGCAACTGCGGAGATGAAGGAACGCCCGCGTTTCATGATAAACCTCCGGCGACATGCTGTGTCGCGTTTCTATGGATACACCGCCAAACTCTAGTGCAACGGCTGAGGAGCCGCATTGTCTTGGGTCAACTATATAAGTAAAAACTAATATAATGTGATTATATGTGCATCAATTCACTGACCTTTCCTTGCCTTGGCGAAGGCGTCCGCCAGCGTATTGCCAGTGGGTTGGGGCGCTGATTTTTGTCTGGCGGGCCTGGATTCCCGCTGCTTTTGAGCGGGTTGTTCCCCAGGTTTGTCATCCAGGCGCAGGGTCAGTGCGATGCGGCGTCTTTCGATGTCCAGCTCCAGTACCTTGACCTTCACCAGGTCCCCCGCCTTGACCACCTCACGCGGATCCTTGACGAATTTGCTGGCAAGGTTGGAGATATGCACCAGTCCATCCTGATGCACCCCGATATCGACGAAGGCACCGAAGTTGGTGACGTTGGTGATCACCCCTTCCAGGATCATCTCAGGTTTCAGATCATTGATCGATTCGATGCCTTCCTTGAAGCTGGCGGTTTTGAATTCAGGCCGGGGGTCGCGGCCCGGTTTTTCCAGTTCCGCCAGGATATCCGTGACGGTTGGTAGACCGAAGCGATCATCGGTGAATTGGGCAGGCTGCAGTTTTTTCAAGGCGCTCTGGTTACCCAGCAGTTCTGTTATCCCCATCCCGCATTGCTCGATGATGCGTTGCACCACTGGATAGGCCTCTGGATGCACGGATGAGCGGTCAAGAGGATTGCTGCCGTTCACCACACGCAGGAAACCCGCGGCCAGTTCATAGGTCTTGGGGCCAAGCCGCGGGACCTGTTTCAGCGCCTCCCGGGTGTCGAAAGCGCCGTGCTGATCGCGAAATGCGATGATATTGTCCGCCAGGGTCGGGCTGAGCCCGGAAACCTGGGTGAGCAGGGCGGATGAGGCCATATTCAGATCCACCCCAACGGCATTCACGCAGTCCTCCACCACCGCATTCAGGGAGCGGGCCAGGCGGTTCTGGTTGACGTCGTGCTGATACTGGCCGACCCCGATTGCCTTGGGCTCGATCTTCACCAGTTCCGCCAGCGGGTCCTGCAGTCGGCGCGCGATGGAAACAGCGCCGCGCAGGGACACATCCAGCTGCGGCAGCTCTTTGGAGGCCAGTTCCGAAGCAGAATAGACCGAGGCCCCCGCTTCGCTGACCACCAGTTTCTGCAAGCCAAGCTCGGGGTGTTTCTTCATCAGTTCGTTCGCCAGCCGGTCGGTCTCCCGCGAGGCGGTGCCGTTGCCGATGGCCAGCAGGGTGGCATGATGCTTTTTTGCCAGCAGGGCGAGCTGACTAACGGACTGGTCCCACTGGTTTTTCGGCGGGTGCGGGTAGATGGTGGCGGTGTCCACTACCTTGCCGGTGTTGTCCACCACCGCAACCTTGACCCCGGTGCGCAACCCCGGATCGAGACCGATAGTGACATGGTTGCCCGCCGGCGCCGCCAGCAGCAGATCGTGCAGATTCAGGGCGAAGACCCGGATGGCCTCCTCTTCTGCGCGTTCCCTGAGCAGCGAGAGCAACTCCAGTTCCAGGTGCAGCGAGATCTTGACCCGCCAGGCCCAGCGGGCGGTCTCCAGCAACCAGTCGTCTGCCGTGCGACCCTGCTGACTGATGGATTTTGAGCCGGCAATTCTGGCTTCACAGGGATGAGAGCCATCTGGCAGTGCCGCTACCGCTAGTTTGAGACTCAGCACACCCTCATTGCGGCCGCGAAACAGGGCGAGAGCTCGATGAGAGGGTATCTTGTTGATGGCTTCCTGGTAGTCGAAGTAGTCGGAGAATTTCGCCCCTTCACGTTCCTTGCCGGTTACCAGGCTGGAATGAAGCTGGCCGTTATCGCTGACATATTCCCGCAGCTTGCCGATCAGCTCGGCATCCTCAGCGAACTGCTCCATGAGGATCTGGCGGGCGCCATCCAGGGCGGCCTTGATATCAGCAATGCCTTTTTCAGCATCGATGTATTCCTTTGCGGTCTCTTCAGGGCTAAGGCCGGGATTCTCCAGCAGGGCAAGCGCCAGTGGTTCAAGTCCTGCCTCCCGGGCAATCTGCGCCTTGGTGCGGCGCTTCGGCTTGTAGGGTAGGTAGAGATCCTCCAGGCGGGTCTTGGTGTCTGCAGCCTGGATATCTCGTTCAAGTTCGGGAGACAGTTTACCCTGTTCATCGATGCTCTTGATAATGCTGGCTCGGCGATCTTCCAATTCTCGAAGATAACCCAGGCGCTCTTCAAGAAGCCGCAGCTGCGCATCATCAAGACCGTCAGTTGCCTCCTTGCGGTAGCGGGCAATGAACGGTACTGTGGCCCCTTCATCCAGCAGTTTGACAGCCGCCTCCACCTGCGATTCCTTTGCGCTCAGTTGGGTGGCGATTTGCTGTGTAATTCTGCTCATTAGTTGGGGCTCTCCTGGGAAAAACGTTACACTTTACCTGCGTTATTCCTAATATGAAAGATTCTGCTGAATAGAAAAAATGGCGGGTAACGGTAATGTATGGGGCCTGATTAAATAGGTCTGTTGCCTAGCCAGAAGGTTCAAAAGTGTTACGGAAAATGATACGGAAATGAGTGAGTTGAGAATGTCCCTTCTTGATGATTTGAAACAGCAGGCGGAAGCGCTACAAAAGAACCATGGTCCGAGTTCTGGGGAGGCGCTACGGGAAGCGCTGTACAAAGAAAGACTGAGACCCAAAATGCATGCGATCTTCCGCTATCTGGGAGAGTTGACCGAGCAGCTCAAACTGGTCGATCCTGATGTGCGTCATGATTTCAGACTGCCTGGGATCGGTGATATTAAAGGGTTGCGACAAGGTGGCTACGTAGTTAATGCAGACAGCACGGACCAGACAAGGCAGATCCGCCTGCGTTTTCATTGTCTCGCTGACTCTGAAAAAGAGTATGCGGTGAAACCAAAGACTGCCGCCAACGAGACCCGTGACTTCCTGGAATCCCAGAACATGCGTTACGCGGAGTGGCCTATCCGGGACAACACAGCGCAGATGGTAGGGATAAATTTCCAACTGCAAGTCAAGGTAAACATCAATATTATTTTTCAGGCCGATTTGGCACAGGGTGCGATCAAGATGACCACCAGTAACTTTGCCGCCTTCGGTGCGGAGAGGAGTGTCATTCAACCGGAGAGAATTACCGAGCATTGGCTGGACAATCTGGGCAACTATATTTTACGCAGACATCAGGATATTCATCTGCTTGAAATTGATGAATCATTAAAAGCAGCAATACGGCGCAGATTGGAAACGGATAAAAGGGCTCGTGAGCTGGAACTGAAAAAGGCCGGTTTGCACGTAAAGCAGACGCCAGGAAAGAAGCCTCGCAAGACTTTGTTAGGCAAGATCAAACAACTCGGTAAAAAGTAAGAATATCGAATATCCACTTGTGGGGATTCAAGTTTTTCACTATCCAGAACGATAGCCAAGGAACATTCCAATTTCCGCGCATTAGAGGATAGATAATGGTCAGTCTTGATGTCTCGCAACTGTTGAACTCACTGCAAAACTTGTTTTACCGGATGGCTCATCTGGGCCTGTTAACCCGCATCCATTCCTATCAGGGCAAGGGAGGAGGCGAGTTGGTTGAGGATATTTCTGCGCCATTGTCTGAACATATTGATGAATTGGCCAGCAAGGCTAAGGATGACGGTGCGAGGCCGCTGACGGAAGGCGCCGCCGCTCCTCAGCCACCGACTGAAACAAAAAACAGCGCACCCTCGAACTACAGGCAGCCGAGGGTCCAGCTGCTGCGTAATCGCCTGAATGGACTCTCCAGGCTATTCAAAAGGCGCAGTTCCAGTGTGGTGCTTCAGCCCCATCTCAGCGATCAGCTGCAAAGGAGCGTCAGACAGCACCTGAATACGTCACTCAGACAAGCTCGCCAGGGCGATGTCACCAACGCCAAGCTGCATGCGAATCTGGCGTGTAATGCGATGCATGAGCTGGCGCATTACATGCCGAACGAGGATTTTATGCGATTCAATGTCCAGATCAGTACTGATCTGAAAGAGTTCCGGGACCGGGATATCTTCAAGCCTTTGACGCAACACTTGGATTGAGAATCAGCAATATCCACATACATTTCCAAGGATTCGTATTCTCAAAGAGCTACTTGTTCGATCAAGAAACGGTGGCTGCAGCCGAAATTAATCGGCGGTGGGCAGGTCGCGAGCCCTGTCTCTGAGAGTCATTATTCAATCGATTGAAGTCAAGGTGGTGAAGATGTTCTTACTCAGTTGCAAAGGTATGCGGCGCCTGGTGCTGCTCTCAGGCGTGCTGTTTTCATTAGGTATTGTGTTGCAGTTATTGATGAATGTTTTACTGCCGGACAGCCAATATCTGCCTTCATTTGTCCCCTACCTGGGTTTCTTCCTTATTCTTATCAGCCCAGTTTTATTGCTTACCACAGTGGTGATATCACTGCTGCCTGGTGAAGCGAAGAAAATGCGATCCTGCGAGCATTGATGCGTCAACTGGCCAGGTCATGAGGCCGATCAATTTGGTTTGCGCAGTGATTCCAGATTTTTCAGCACACGGTCCGCGCGTTCAATCTTTTCTTTGGCGCGAGCATCATCGGGATCCAAATTCAGGGCCGCCTGCCAGAGTGCCTTTGCGCCCTCGATCTCACCCTCTCGATACATTCGATCGCCGGTTTTCAGCAGGCTGTCCAGGTAGGATTCCAACCTGGTTCGCAGGGTTGCAAGGAGTTGTTTTGCCTCAGCGTTATCAGGATCTTCACGCAGCAGAATGTTGAGCTGTTTACGTGATTCGTCAAATTGGCTGTTCTGGAAGAGCTGTCGGGCCTGTTCCAGAAGGTCCTGATTACGGTTTTTCCATTGCTTTTCCCTGATGCCACGCTGTTTCTGGACTTCCTTTTCAACCGTTTGTTCTTTCTTCACAGTGAGTTGCTGAAGTAAACGTTGATCCTCTGTATCCGCTTCTATCGAGAGGGCCAGTTCAAGGCATTCTCGAGCCAGGGCGTTGTGACGGTTGACTAGCTGCCAGCCCCACATTGAGAGGGCCTTTCTGTTAAGTATCAGGCTGCTGCGGGCGGAAAAGAGCTTCTCTGCGATCTTCTCGTTGTCTGGGTCGGAATAGGCCAGTCCGTTAAGAATCGGCAACAATCTTTGCAAGGCCCTTGTCTCTTCCAGCACCAGTTTCGCCTGCAGTTCATCTTCATGAGCCTTCTGCTGTTGTGAGGTTTCTGACAGTGCGGCAAGCGTTTTTTCATCCCCCCGGCCCTGTGCTATGGCTTGTTCAAGGAGTGATACGGCTTCGCCCCAACGCCCGTCTGCAGCGAGCTTTTCAGCCGTCACCAGAGGGTTGTCCGGCAAAACCGGTTCTGGCTGCGCTGTGTATTCCTTAAGCAGCGAACAGGCACCGAGCATAAGGCTAGCAAGCAGTGTTGTTATGACTCTCTGTATCATCCTTTCGGGCCATTCAGGATGTGGCGCATCGATTCAATCAGCCACATACCAAACTCTCTGGAGGGATTGCCGGCGATTGAGGGTGTGACAATATTTCTACGTCCGCGTACTTTGATGGGTTGCTGATGAAAGAGTTCAACCATCTCGCTGACGCCAGTCAGACCAGCCGTGGTCTCGCCCAGCATGATGCCATCGGCGGGCGCCAGGCAGCAGAGTCGGGACGCAAGATTGACGGTATCTCCCACCACTGTGTATTCCATGCGGTCGGGAATGCCGATATTCCCCGCCAGCATCTGCCCGCTGTTGATGGCGATGCGCAGTTTTATAGGTTCATCTCCGGTCTGCCGGCGCTGTTGGTTGATGTGGCGCACCAGAGCCTGGATCAGCCAGGCGCAGCGAATGGCTTGCTGGGCATGCTCTGGATCCTCCACAGGAACTCCAAACAGGATCATCGCACTGTCCCCGATGAATTTGTCCACCGAGCCATGACAGCGATGAGCGGCCTCTGCAATGGCGCCCAAATAGAGGTTCAACAGGGAGGCTACCTCGTCCGGAGGTAGATCTTCGGAAAGCTCGGTGAATCCCACGATATCGCAGAACAGCACACTGCCATCCAGTTCCTGGTTGTTCAGTCTGGGTTGGGAGAGGTTGGAGAGGATCTTTTCCGCAACGCCTGGCGAGACGTAACGCGAGAGCGCATCCTCGACCTGTCTTTTCTCAAGCAGACCGGCGGACATGCGGTCGAAGTGGGCGTAGACCTGGCCTATTTCATCGCGTCTCTGGCTGTCTTTGTTGGTAATCAGGCTCCCTGGTTCAGCCTGCTGGCCGGCGGCTTGGGCCAGAAGCGTTATAGGACGACTCATGCGGCGGCTCAAAATATAGGAGAGGATTCCGGCTATCAGAATCAATCCTAAGGTCGCATAGCCGATGTTGCGGATAACCTGTTGTTGGTAACGGTCCAGAAAGCCCTGGTCAAGGGTGATCAATGCATGGCCGGCGATTACATCACGAAAGGTAATGGGGCTGGAGAAGGTAATCAGTGACTGTAATTTGTTGTTTTCATCGAGCCAGGACCAGGTGTAGGGGGTCTCTATCGAAACCATGGAGTCGATTTTTGGCACCGGGCCGGTCTCCTCATGCAGGCCGTTGGCGCTGAAGATGGCTGCACCGACCACATTTTCGTTCTGCGTCTGGCGGCTGATCAGGCCTTGCAGGTTGAACTGATCATCCGCCAGTAAAGGTTCGCTGGCGGAGTGGGCCAGTTGTTCAACCAGTACTTCTCCAAATCCTTCTACCTCACGCATATGGATCCGGTTCTGTTGCGTGATCAGCACCCAACCGAGGGTGGTCATGACCAGTGAGATCAATGCACCGATGGAAATGGTCCATTTGATCGCAATAGGCACGGGGGCATTACGAAAATTTCTGAATAGCCAGCTAAACACGCTCAATCAAGTCCTGGGATCTTCAATGGGGTCGGTCACTGCGTATCTTGTAACATCCGCTATTGATCCGGGTTCGCTATTATAACCTTATTATTTGGTATGCATTCGCCAAAAAAATGTCGTTATGTTAGTAAGCACAGAAATGATCTTTTTTATATGGTAAAAACCAAACATTATATTGGGGAATTTACCCTAAATCACTTGATTCTGTCAGCAGCATTAGTCTTGCATGAACTTTATTAAGTGACTTTCGGTAGATAGGGGTGATTTTCAATGCGTTATCCAGGGTGTGGTCTGTAGCCAGAGAATGCAGGAGTGGTCAATCCATTGGATTAGTAGCGGATTTTTGTAACAGTTTCTGGTTGATGTTAGAGTCAGGCACCCATCACAGGGCAGGTAGAGTGGTATAGTCAAGATGCCCTTTCTTTCCAGCAGAATGCGCTTGGGCCTGAGTATTCTGGTGCTCCTGGCCTTTATCCTGTTCATCCAGAATTATATCGGCTGGACCAAGCTGCTGACGCCTTGGCAGGATGTGGCTGTGCCCATGCTGCTATTGATCATGGCGCAGGTCTTGTTGAGTTATGCAATCAGGGCTCTGCGACTCTATGATTACTTCCGGCAGGAGATACAGGGCAGATTTGCCGAGGCATTGAAACTCATGCTGCAGCACAATCTGGCGAACAATTTTCTCCCGATGCGAAGTGGTGAGGTCGCCTTTCCTGTGCTGATGTCCCGCTATTTCAGGATTCCTCTGTCACGTTCCATGCCGGCCCTCCTGTGGTTCCGGATCTTTGACCTGCACACCCTGGTGCTGGTGGGGATCTGGGCTGTTGGCAGCCAGTGGTTTGGACCCTATCTGATGATTCTGTCCGGGGCAATCTGGCTGCTGTTGCCCTGGTGGCTTTTCCTGGCCAACCACTGGCTGCTTGAGAAGTTTCGCTCCAGCGATGGAGGGCGCCTCAGCCAACTTTTCTGCAAGCTTCTCGATGGAGCGCCCAAAGATACGCGGCTGTTGCTCAAAACCTGGTTCTGGACCTTGCTGAACTGGTTGGTGAAACTGTTTGCCTTCACCTGGTTGCTGATGTTATTTGCCGCTACAGCTGCTGCCCCGGCGATGTTCGGCGTGATAGGAGGCGAGTTGACCAGTGTCCTGCCGGTGCATGGAATTGCCGGCGCCGGTACCTATGAAGCGGGGATTGTGGCCGCGCTCATGCCCTTCGGTATCAGTCCGGAGGTTGCCGTGAGCGCTGCAGTCAACCTGCATCTGTTTCTGCTTGGGGTGACGCTGATCGGTGGCGCACTGAGTCTGCTGTTGAGAAGCAAGCATGTCGCCTGATGTCCAGTTGCTGCTCTGGATCAACCAGGGATGGGCAGACCCAGGGCTGGATTTTGTCTTTCAGTGGGTATCAGGGCGGGCGGGCTTCTCCATACCTCTGCTCGGTATTTTACTGCTCATCTTCTGGCGGCGCTTCGGTGGCGATGGCCTCAGACTCTGGCTGCTGCTGATTGTCGGGGTTGCGGCGGGGGATCTGCTGGGCAATCTCCTGAAGGATTTCTACTCACTGCCGCGTCCCTGTTACAACCTGTTCGAGCTCTTGAGGGCGCCTGGGGGAGGCGTCTCGCGTCAATGCGATGCGGCCACCTCGGGTATGCCCTCGAATCATGCCTTGAATTTCTTCTCTGTTGCGCTGTTCGTCAGCTACGCCCTGCGCAGCCTGCGCTTGAGTGTGTTGCTGTTTGCTATCGCCTGCGTTGTGGGGTTGTCCCGCATCTATCTTGGCAAGCACTATCCTCAACAGGTGGCGGCGGGAGCTTCGATCGGTGTGCTGTTCGGTTATGTCTGGGTCTGGAGCGGCCTGCGTGCATTCGCCTTTGGTCGACGTATTCTCAAGGCATCAGTTGAATCCGTTGATACACACAGCCGCAGCCACGGCAAGCAGCCGTTTGCTGCCAGGCAGGGAGACGTGACGGAATTCGATCCACTGGCGTTGCTGAGGCAGGGGCGGCGCAGTGGTGAGTTATCCCTGTCGATGCCGATCGTCTGGTCGCCCATCCTGCTTATCCTGCTGACATCTGTCCTGGTCTGGCTCGGCGATTTGAATCTGCCGTTGTTTCATCTGTTCAATCAGCTGGGGGCAATCAATGGTCACGCGCTTTGGGCGGGCATGACCTTGTTGGGAGATACTCTGGTGGCTTTTACCCTGTTGGGTCTTTTTGTGCGGTATAGGCTGGATATCATCGGCGCTCTGTTTATTGGTGCTGTGTTCGCCACGCTATGGGTGCACGGCCTCAAACCCTGGGTGGATTCTCCGCGCCCGCTGGCCCTGCTGGGCAGCGAGGGGGTCCAGGTGATCGGTCAGGCGCTGAAGCATCACTCCTTCCCGTCGGGACACACCACTACCGCATTCACCCTGGTGGGGGTCATCATCCTGCGTGGCGTGCATCCATTGCTGGCGGTTTCTCTGCTGGTATTGGCTGTTTTGGCCGCCGTTTCTCGTTCAGTGGTGGGGGCGCACTGGCCCCTTGACCTGCTGGCGGGCATGCTGGGCGGATGGTGCAGCGCGGTGCTGGGCGTCTGGCTGGCTCAATATTGGCCATTGCAACCTGGTCGTTGGCTGCATTTACTGCTGTTGCTGTTTCTGGCGGGTTGCGCGCTCACCCTGCTGATCACCAGGGACCTGGGATATCCCCAGGCCATTCCTTTACAGATGCTGATCGGTCTCGGTTCGTTCGGCTATCTGTTGATGCTGCTGTTTGAGCCTTGGCCAAACTCTGAGCGGGATCTCACGGGTTGAGCCTGGCCATCACAACGCCGCCCTTTTGAAACAATATTTCATGGTCAGGCAGATCTGACAGATAGCGGTTTTTTGTGAGGACGATTTCTCCCTTCACCGGGCGCCTGCTCTCCGTCACCTGCTGGGTATAGACGCTGAAGCTCGGTGTATTGAGCTTCCAGCGCACCACCTTATAACCTTCATCGCTGGCAAGCGCCGCTGCCTCTTTGATCGGGCCCTGTTTGATCTCTCCCAGCAACGGCAGTAAAAACAGTGACAGGCCCAGCACGGATACGAAGCCGGTTGTCAGCAGCTTGTCGCTGCTGTGAAACCGTCGCTCGAACATGCAGACCAGGGTAAAGATAATCGCGGCAAGAAAAAACAGCCGGTAAGCCAGGCTGAAGTGACTCTTGTAGTCGGCAATCATCGCCTGTGCAAAAGGGTCCTTCAGTCGGGGCAACAACTCCGCCATGACCTCGGGAAGCAGCAGTTGGAAGGCAAACCAGAGCAGGGCGGGTAGAAACAGCCAGAACCTGGAGCGGTTTTCAGAAAGGTTGATGGCCATGATCAGAAAGATGCCGCTCAAGCCATACAGCACATAGTGGGGCAGTTTGGTGCCGGAGAAAGAAAAAAACACCACCACAAAGCCAAACCACAGCAGGCTGAACAGGCTGAGGTCATTCCGAATCATCTGCCTGGCGCTGGCGAGTCTTTTCAACAACAGGCTGGTGTAAGGCAGCACCGCTACCAGCACCACCGGTATGTAATAGAACAGGCTGCCGCCATGCTTCTCCATGGGGCTCTGAAAACGGTTGATATTGTGTTTGAAGAAAAATCCCTGGATAAAGGCATCCCCCTCCTTGAGGTACTGGGCCAGGTACCAGGGCGCTGCAATGACCAGGAACAGGGCGATGCCCATGGGATTGAAGATGAGTTTGAACCAGCTTTTAAGATCCCGCTTGATGGCGTAGAACAGAAAGCTCACGACCAGCGGAATCAGCACGGCAACCGGCCCCTTGGTGAGAAACCCCAGACCGATGAGCGCGAAACTGAGCAGCAGCCAGCGTTGAGCGCGCTCCCGCCAGTAGAGAAAAATGCTCAACATACTGCCGGTGATGAACAGATTCAGCAGGGCGTCCGCGGTGGCGGCGCTGGCCATCACCGATACTTCGAAGGCCGATGCGGTGATGATCGCTCCGGCCAGGCCGGTCGGTTCATCCTGCACCCGCCGCAGGAACAGATAAACAGCGAGGGTCCAGACAGATGCGGCAAGCGCCGAGGGCAGTCTGAAGGCAAACTCATTGACCCCGAACAGGGTGACACTCAAGGCTTGCAGCCAATAGATCAGAATCGGTTTGTCGTACCTCGGCTCCCCATCCAGGGTGGTGGAGATGTAATCGCCGCTGATCAGCATCTCCCGCGTGGCCTCGCTGAATGCTCCCTCGTCCAGGTCAAACAGGGGGATTGCATGGATATTGAAGTAGAAGCTGACCACCATCGTAAACAGCAACAGCAGGCGCAGAGATCGCAGACTCAGGGTGATGACTGGGGCGGGTGACATGGGGCGTTTTCTGTGCCTCTTCGAGTTGGGGTGAATGTGAGTCCTGTCCGGGTTTAGTCTGACAGCTCGCCAGCTTCCTAGGTTTAGGGTAATTCATTATACTGACAGTCTGTATCCAAGGTGTAACCGCTTCTATGGCGGTAAGCGCTTTTCATCCCGAATGATCCGTCGGGCCCATTGTTACGAACCGCTTCGTCGCCAGACCATTTGCCATGAAACAAACCATCTCCCGACAGGATTGGTTTTACCTGTTTGCGATCTCACTGGTGCTGTTGCCTTTGAAATTCTGGCTGACCAGGCTGAGCGGATTGGAGCTGCATTTCGATGAGGCCCAGTACTGGACCTGGTCACAACAGCTCGACTGGAGTTATGCAACCAAGGGTCCGTTGCTGGCCTGGCTGATTGCCGCCAGTGAGTCGCTGTTCGGGCATGGTGACTGGCAGGTGAGACTTCCCGGATGGATCGCCGCCAGTCTGTTCCTGCTGCTCCTGCATCTGTTCGCGCGCGATGTGTGGCAGCACCGTGCAGCCGCCTGGTGGGCGCTGCTGCTGGGTCTGTTGACGCCGCTCTATTTCGTGCTCGGTCTGGTGATGACCACCGATATATTTCTGTTCCTGTTCTGGACCTGGGGTTTGTGGGCGGCCTACCGAGCGCTGGTGCGGGAAAGCCGGCTGGCCTGGTATGAACTGGGGGCGGCGGCAGGTCTCGGGATTCTGGCCAAACTCAGCATTGGTCTCCTGCCGGCGGCAGTCGGGCTGCTGGTGCTGCTCCATCCGGACTATCGGCGACACCTGAGGGATCCCCATGTGTGGGGAGGGATTCTGCTGTTGTTTGCCTGCATCAGTCCACTCTTGCTGTGGAATGCGGCCAATGACTGGGTGATGTTTCGCCACAACGCCGGTCATGTTTCACATGATGATTGGTCGCTGTTGCGGGTCGGTGAGTTTCTACTGGGACAGTGGCTGGCGCTCTCGCCACTGGTCGTCATAGTTGCCATATCCCTGCTGTGGCGAAGACCTGCTGACGCGGGTCGGCGGCTGATCTGGGCTGTCTCGCTTGGCTGTGTCTGCTTTTTTCTGTTCAAGGCGGCCAGCGCGAGAATCCTGATCAACTGGGCGGCTCCTGTGTATATTGGCTTCATGGTGCTGCTGGCAGGCCATATAATGGATCTTTCAAAGGCCATGCGCAGACTGTTTTATGCGGGGCTGGTTTTTTCCATGGTGCTGGTGGTGGTTGCCATCTCGCCCTCAATGTTCGGACTGGCCGAACACAAGGGTGGTCTGAAGAAACTCCGCGCCTGGCAAGTCCCCGTCGCCCACCTGGCGGACATCGCGGGGAGTGTGGATTTTCTACTTGTCCCGGATTACAGGCTGGCCTCTGAACTGGCTTTCTACTGGCCGGGCGGGATTCGTACCTATCTCTGGGGAAACCCCGGAAGACGCTTCAGCCAGTACGATATCTGGCCGGGACCAGAGACAGCGCAGGGGCTCACGGGTCTGTATGTCTCGACCAATGGCTATCGTATGGAAGCCGTATCCGAAGCGTTCAATTTCTGCGTGAAACTTCCACCGGTGGAGGCGCTGACCCGAGATGGCGGAGTGGTGCGGACCTTCTACCCCGTGCGTTGCGGGGGGTTCGAGAAGACCGAGCGGTTCATTCCCGGGAGATACTGAGTCCGGGAATATCCGCTTGAAGGAATACCGACTGTCGGGAAATAGGGTAAGATTCCCATCTTCAAGAAGACCTTAGGGATCAAATGGCGTGAATCAGCAACCGACACCGAAGACAGAAGATAAGCCGCAACGGCTTTCACTGGTCATACCGCTTTATAACGAAAGAGAAAATGTGGTCCCGTTGTTGCGGCGCGTGCATGATTGCCTGGCTGATTACCCGGCAGACTGGGAGCTGATACTGGTGGATGACGGCAGCTCCGATGAGACGGTCGAGCGTATCGAGGAGAACATGGCGCAATATGGGAATCATATCCGCATTATCGCCCTGCAACGGAATTTTGGTCAGACCGCAGCCATGCAGGCAGGCATAGACTATGCCCGAGGGGAAGTCATCGCCATGATGGATGGTGATCTGCAGAATGATCCGATAGACATTCCGCGCATGGTGAATCGCCTGATCGATGAGAAACTGGATATGGTGGCGGGTTGGCGGCGTGACCGGAAGGATAACCTCTGGCTGCGGAAAATCCCCTCCCGCATGGCGAATCGCCTGATCGGCCGGATTACCGGAGTGACGCTGCACGATTATGGTTGCAGCCTGAAAGTGTTCCGTGCCGAGGTGCTGAAGAATGTGCGGCTGTATGGTGAAATGCACCGCTTCATCCCTGCCTGGCTGGCATCGCATACTTCGCCCAGCCGCATCAAGGAGGAGGTGGTGACGCATCATGCCCGGCAGTTTGGTCAATCGAAATATGGATTGTCACGCGCCTACCGGGTCCTGCTGGATCTGCTCTCGGTGTTTTTCTTCATGCGCTTTCTCGCCAGACCGGGGCATTTTTTCGGCCGCATCGGTATGGTGATGGGTCTGATTGGCTCGCTGGCCCTGATCCACCTGAGTTGGGTGAAGTTTGTGCTGGGCGAGGATATCGGTGGTCGTCCGTTACTCTTGGTCGGGATTCTCTGCATGCTGATGAGTGTGCAGTTCTTTACCACCGGCGTGCTCAGCGAGTTGATGATCCGTACCTATTTCGAATCCGGTACGGCGCGGTCCTACATGGTGCGCAATGCCTCCAGTATGAATGCGGGGGATCAGGCAGACTGGAAGAAGACCATTCTGCAGGATTGAAATCGATTCATAATTCGAAGGTCTGGCGGTTATCTGCATCGAACTGCTGAATCAGTCTTGCCGCGATCTCTTCGATCGACATGGAGGTGGTGTCCAGGTAGGGAATGTCATGGTGCTTAAACAGGGATTCGGCCTGCCGGATCTCTTTGCTGCACTGTTCCAGGGATGAATATCGGCTGTCCGGCCGGCGTTCCTGGCGGATACGCTGCAATTGATGAGGGTCGATAGTCAGACCAAACAGCTTCTCTTTAAAGCTTTTCAAAGGGGAGGGTATCTCATCGTGCAACAGGTCATCATCGGTCAGAGGATAGTTTGCCGCGAGCATGCCGTGCTGCAGACCCAGGAACAGACAGGTGGGGGTTTTACCGCTGCGGGACACCCCGATCAGGATGATGTCCGCTACGGGATAGTTCTTGATGATGCCGCCATCGTCGTTGGAAAAGGCGAAATTCACCGCATGTATCCGTTCATTGTAGGCATGGTGGTTCGACATGCTGTGGTAATGCCCCAGAAGCGGCGATGACTTCAGGTCAAGCTCCTTTTCCAGCTGACTGGTGTAGGTGGCGAAGAAATCGAACACCTTGACCCCGATGTCGGAGAAGCAGCGGCGTACTTCCGGCTCCACCAGAGTGCTGAACACGATTGGCGGCTGAGGTGATTCGTAGGTCACGCGGTTGATGCTTTCCACTACCCGTTTGGCTTTTTCGATGCTGTCGATAAATGGCCAGTGCACAATCTCGTATTCAAATCCCTCGAACTGGCTGAGTAACGCACGACCCATGTTCTCCACAGTGATGCCGGTGTGGTCGGAGAGAAAAAAGATCGTGCGCTTCTTGGCGCTCATGGAATCGCGGCATCCGGCTTGAGGTCGGCCAGGCGGCGCCAGGTCTCGACCACCGTGTCAGGATTCAGCGAAATACTGCTGATGCCCTGCTGCATCAACCACTCCGCAAGGTCCGGGTAGTCTGAAGGCCCCTGGCCGCAGATGCCGACATATTTATCTTCATCTCGACAGGCCTGAATGGCGATGCTGAGCAGCTTTTTCACCGCCGGGTTGCGTTCGTCGAAACCCTCAGCCACCAGGGCGGAATCCCGATCCAGCCCCAGGGTCAACTGAGTCAGGTCGTTCGAGCCGATGGAGAAGCCGTCGAAGTAGCTGAGAAACTCCTTAGCCAGCATCGCATTGGAGGGGATTTCGCACATCATGATGACCCGCAAACCATTCTCGCCGCGTTTGAGTCCATGTTGCGCCAGCAGTTCGATTACCGCTGCTGCCTCTTCCAGGGTGCGGACAAAGGGAATCATGATCTCAAGATTGGTAAAGCCCATTTCGTTTCTCACCTTTTTCAGGGCGCGGCACTCGAGTTCGAAACAGGGGCCAAAGGATTTCGAGATATAGCGAGAGGCTCCCCGGAAGCCGATCATGGGATTTTCTTCATCCGGCTCATAGAGTCTGCCGCCGATCAGATTGGCATATTCATTGGATTTGAAATCGGACATCCTGACGATCACCGGCTTACCGTTGAATGCGGCAGTCAGGGTGGCGATACCCTCAACCAGCCGCTCGACATAGAAAGCGACCGGGTCAGGGTAACCGGCAATCTGCTCGCCAATCTTCTGCTGCAGGTCGGCCGGCAGGGAATCGAACTCAAGCAGTGCCCGGGGATGGATGCCAATCATGGTGTTGATGATGAACTCCAGGCGGGCCAGGCCTATGCCGGCATTGGGTAAGCGGCAGAAATTGAAGGCGCTGTTCGGGTTGGCTACATTCATCATGATCTTGGTGGCCATCTCCGGCAGCTCAACTACTTCACCCTGCTGGATGCTGAAATCGAGTATGCCGGCATAGATAAATCCATCATTGCCTTCGGCGCAGGAGACGGTCACCTGCTGTCCGTCCGACAGGGTCTCAGTGGCGTCGCCACAACCGACCACCGCAGGGATGCCAAGTTCGCGGGCGATAATCGCAGCATGGCAGGTGCGGCCTCCACGATTGGTGACAATGGCAGACGCCCGCTTCATCACCGGCTCCCAGTCCGGATCGGTCATGTCGGTAATCAGCACATCGCCTTTCTCGACGCGGGACATCTCGGATGTGTCATGGATGATCTTGGCGACACCGGCGCCGATGCGTTGCCCGATGGCGCGACCCTCAGCCAGAATTTTGCCTTTCTCATGCAGCTCGAAACGCTCCACCTTGGCGCTGTCCACGCGGGACTCCACGGTCTCAGGACGCGCCTGCAGGATATACAGTTGACCGTCGCTGCCGTCCAGACCCCACTCGATATCCATCGGGCGTCCATAGTGGCGCTCGATAATCAGCGCCTGTCTGGCCAGGCTCTCCACCTGCTCGTCAGTCAGGGAGAACTTCCTGCGGTCTGCTTCAGGGACATCAAGAGTCGCCACACTCTCTTCCGCTGTTTGTCCATACACCATCTTGATCGCTTTGCTGCCCAGCCTGCGCCGCAGCACGGCAGGGCGGTGTGCATCCAGATTTGCTTTGTAGACGTAAAACTCATCCGGATTCACCGCACCCTGCACCACCGTTTCCCCCAGTCCATAGGAGCTGGTGATGAAGATGACACCGTCGAAGCCGGATTCCGTATCCAGGGTGAACATCACCCCGGCGGCGCCTATATCGGATCTGACCATGCGCTGCACGCCCGCAGAGAGACAGACGTCGGCATGCGCAAAACCCTGATGCACGCGGTAAGCGATGGCGCGATCGTTGTAGAGCGAGGCGAAAACCTGCTTCACCGCCGTCAGGATATTGTCGGCGCCGCTGATATTCAGATAGGTTTCCTGCTGCCCGGCAAAAGAGGCATCCGGAAGGTCCTCTGCAGTGGCCGACGAGCGTACCGCTACAGCGGGCTCTTCATCAGGCCTTCCCGCCAGCTTCCGATAGGCCGAAAGGATCGCCTTTTCCAAGGTTTCCGGTAGCTTGGAATCGATAACCCATTTCCGGATGGTGTTGCCTGCGACTGCCAGCGCTTCGACGTCTTCAATATCCAGTTGGGTCAGGATTGAGTCGATGCGCTCGCCCAGCTGGTTATATTCGATGAACTCGCGAAATGCATCGGCGGTGGTGGCGAAACCACCGGGTACACTCACCCCGGAATGGGCAAGGCCACTGATCATCTCACCCAATGAGGCATTCTTGCCGCCTACCTGTTCGACATGCTGCATGCCGAGATCTTCAAACCAGAGGATATGTTCGTTCACTGTGCTGCCTCTATTCTTGGAATTGTCGGATGTACTGCACATGGATGGATCCCCCGATTATTTATGAACGTTGTAACCCAGGGTGACTCAAAAAGAGAATTAATCCTAGTACTCCGCCAAGGATATATTATAGGGTTCAGCGTTACTGTGGTGTTTCGCCACAAGGCAGAGCGCGCAGGCAATGGCCCGAGTCCTTTGCAAGAAGTGTAACGCAGCCATGTGCGCTGACAGACCAACTGAACTCATCAATATAACCTTGACGGAGTACAAGTCTAGACTCTCTTATCCCGATCAAGTGTAAACTTCAGGCCATCACTCTTCTATGCGATGCACTAAATAGAAATTATTTAAATTCCATTTATCACAAAAATATTCTTAATAACAATGAATTACAATAATGATATTCAGTATTGCATGTATTGGTCTGCAACCTCTTTGACGTTCACGGGCGTTCCGTGAAGCGACTGCAGGCCTCAGAGTTACTGCATTTTCAGGAGCTTTTGGAATTGCGCCAGGCTGAACTGCAACAGGTTGCAGAGACCGGCAGAGCCGCTGCTGGCACGGTAAAACTGGATCAGAGTGCGGTAGGCCGGCTGTCCCGCATGGATGCCTTGCAGGTCCAGGCGATGTCGCAGGAAACCAACCGCAGGAGGGCGCTCGAACTGCAAAGAATATGCGCCGCTCTGAAACGACTCGCGGCAGGTGAATACGGCTATTGTCTGACTTGTGATGAGCCGATTGCCAGAGGCAGGCTCGAGTTTGATCCTGCAGTCACGCTGTGCATCGATTGCGCCAGTAAGGGAGAGACCTGATGAGTGGAGGGACATATCATGGGATCAGGCCTGAACTAGCTGTTAGGATAGACGGCAGTCAGTTCCCGATAGATATCCTCACTGAATGAAGTACTGTCCGGGTTCAAGCGGGTGAGAATATCCACCAGATGCTCATTGTCCTCCCGGCCATGCCAGATCTTCTGGTAGTGCCCCTCTTTGTAGCCATGGTCCTGGCGGAAAAAGTTGAGCACATTCTTGCCGATGTACATTCTGTGGAGATCATTGAAGTCCATCCCGGCAAGCCGCATGATGCCGGCAAAGATCGAAATGTTGGCGCCATGGGTCTCAATAGCCGTTTTTGCCAGATCCTCGATAGCGCTCCGAAGGTCAGTCGAATTCACCGGTTGCTGGAGTTGTTCCGCAATCATCGCGGCAGTCTGCTGCATGGCGTGACCCTGCATCAACTTTGCGCTGAGCGTGAAGTGCCAGATGTCCACGATCTCCAGCTTGACCTGCTCGATATCGGGTTTCTGATGTTTCCACCACTTCCAGCCGTAATGGTCGAGCATCTCGGCGCACTCGGTCCAGATCGCCCGATACCAGGGAAAGTCCGCCTCGCGCCAGGCTTGATTGACTTTACGATTCATCGCATCCTGCATTTCGAGCATTTCGAGCATTTTTAGTATCTTGGTTTGCATTTCAGTTCAGGTGTTCTGCATCTACTGTGTGGTTTGTGATGATGATTCGAGAGATAAATACAAGGCCCGCACTATAGCTTCAGTCATGCATGGAATACAGGTTTAATGACAATCTGCATCCTGTGTCCTGATGCGCGAAACGGCTCCTGGCTGTAGTGCTTCTCGGCCGGGAGACAAGAAGGTGATAATCTAAGGCGAGCTGAACTTTCAGCAAGGGACAAAAGTGTCTGCAGGTTCTGTAAATTCTGCAGCATCGAGACAGGGTGGCTGGAACAGGTTAAATGTGCTGAATCTGATTCCTCCCAAAAAAAGTCCTTTCTTGACTATACTGCAGTGACAAATCGAATAATTAAATTCTCATTTTTTATATGGCTTTACAAGATACAAGACCGGTCTTTCTCAATCTGCTGAAAATCAAACTCCCGTTGATGGGGCTGGTGTCAATCGGCCATCGCATCACCGGAGTGTTGCTTTTTCTTTCCATTCCGGTGCTGCTCTATCTGCTGGGCCTGTCCCTGTCTGGCGAGGCGGGTTTTGCTCAAGCAGTGACAATCATCCAGTCCCTCACGTTCAAGCTCTTTGCGCTGCTGGTGATTTGGTCGTTGATGCATCATCTGCTGGCGGGGATTCGCTACTTGTTGCTCGACCTGGATATCGGCGTCCAGCTGCCCCAGGCGAGAACTTCCGCGATTACGGTATTTATCGGCGGGTTGCTGTTGGCGCTTGCCGGCGGGTTCTCTTATGAGCAGACAGATGGCGGGGTTTCAGGCCTGGTTTCTGCAGCGTCTCACTGCAGTCTATCTCGGCATCTTCATGCCCCTGGCGCTTTTCTATCTGCTCATCAAGCCACCCGCCAGCTATGCTGACTGGCTGAGCACCCTGAGTAATCCCTGGGTCTTCTTGTCTGTGCTGCTGTTTGCACTGGCGGCCCTGCTGCATGCCTGGATCGGTATGCGGGACATCGTCATAGACTATGTGAAACCGTTCAGCGTGAGGATGGTCGTGTTACTGTTGATCGGGGTCTCTCTCATCGTATCCGGCTTCTGGACGGTGACGATCCTGCTAACCGCTATAAAAATTTTTTGAGTGAGATGAATCTATGCCACTAGCCCGAAGACGCTTCGACAGCCTTATCATTGGCGCCGGAGGTGCAGGCTTGCGGGCCGCCCTGCAGCTCGCAGAGGCCAACTGCGGGTAGCGGTAGTTTCCAAGGTGTTTCCCACCCGGTCACACACCGTGGCGGCGCAGGGCGGCATCAACGCGGCACTGGCCAATGTGACCCCGGATAACTGGCACTGGCACATGTATGACACCGTCAAGGGGAGCGATTATCTGGGGGATCAGGACTCCATAGAATTCATGTGCCGTGAAGCTCCGCAGATTGTTTATGAACTGGAGCACTTCGGGGTGCCATTCTCACGCCTCGACAATGGCCGTATCTATCAACGGGCCTTTGGCGGGCAGAGTCAGGACTTCGGGGGAGCCCAGGCCAACCGCACCTGTGCGGCGGCGGATCGCACCGGACATGCGATTTTACACTCCCTCTACCAGCAGAATATCCGTGCGAATACCCATTTCTTCGATGAATATTTCGCCATCGACTTGATACGCCACGCGGATGGCGAGTTTCAGGGCGCTCTGGTAATGGATATTGCCAGCGGTGAGCCGTTGCTGATCGAGGCCCGCACCATCCTGCTCGCCACCGGCGGCTGCGGCCAGTTGTTCCGCACCAACACCAACGCGCATATCAACACCGGTGATGGCATGGCGATGGCGTTACGCGCCGGTATCCCGATTCAGGATATGGAGTTTTTCCAGTTTCACCCCACCGGCATTGCCGGTAAGGGGCTGCTGATCACCGAAGGCGCCAGAGGGGAGGGCGGTCATCTGCTGAATGGCGATGGGGAGCGCTTCATGGAGCGCTATGCCCCGAACGCCAAGGAACTTGCGAGCCGGGATGTGGTGAGCCGGGCCATCTCGACCGAGATCAGAGAGGGGCGGGGGTGTGGTCCGGATAAGGACCATGTGCTGCTCAAAATCGATCATCTGGGTGAGGAGGTGGTGGCCAAACGCCTGCCGGGCATCCGTGAAACAGTGAAAACCTTTCTGCATATCGATCCGGCCAAGCAGCCGATTCCGGTGTTCCCCACCGCGCACTACGTAATGGGGGGCATACCCACCGACCGTTTTGGCCAGGTTTTCGCCTCGGCGACCCAGGATTTAGCACCCGGTCTCTATGCGGCCGGTGAGTGCGCCTGTGTCTCGATACATGGCGCCAATCGACTGGGTGGCAACTCGTTGCTCGATATTCTGGTGTTCGGCCGCTCGGCGGGCAACAGCATCATTGAGTATCTAGCCCAAAACAAGACCCAGCGTCCGCTCTCCGAAGAGGGAATTGAGCGGGGGATGCGCCGTCTGGATCGCTGGGATCAGCCGGGTGAGGGTGAATCGGTGGATGTGCTGCGCAGCGACCTGAAGCGTATCATGGAGACGCATTGCGGGGTTTTCAGGAATGCAGAGGTGATGCGCGAGGGGGTTGTGGAGCTTGGCAAGCTGCGTGCCCGTATGCCCGATGTGAGGCTGCGGGATACCAGCCGAGTCTTCAATACAGCGCGTATCGAGGCGCTGGAACTGGAGAATCTGATGGACATCGCGATGGCCACCATGATGTCGGCGGAGGTTCGGCAGGAGAGCCGCGGCGCCCATTCCCGCATCGATTATCCGGAGCGGGATGATCAGAACTGGCTGAAACACACGCTCTATTATCTGCAGGGCGACCGCCTGGAATTCAAAGCGGTTCAGACCCAGCCGTTATCGGTTGAAACCTTTCCGCCCAAGCCGCGTGTCTATTGAGTGGGGCTCATTTCATGCATTTCAAAATATACCGCTTCAACCCGGACCGAGATAATGAACCTTACATGCAGAACTATGAGCTGAGCGAGGTGAAGCCCGGAATGATGCTGCGGGATGCCCTGCTGGCGTTGAAGGCGCAGGATGAGAGCCTGACCTTCCGCCACTCCTGCGGGGAAGGTGTGTGTGGTTCCGACGGCCTGAACGTCAACGGACGCAATTGTCTGGCCTGTATCACCCCGGTTGCCGGGATGAAACAGCCCATCGAGGTGCGGCCCTTTCCCGGCATGCCGGTAGTCCGTGATCTGGTGGTGGATATGGAGCCTTTCTACCGCCAGTATCGTGCGGTAAAACCCTATCTGCAACATCATGATCCGCAACCGGAGACTGAACTGCTGCAGAGTCCGCAGGAGCGCGAAGAGCTGGATGGGCTTTACGAATGCATACTCTGTGGCTGCTGCTCTACAGCCTGCCCCTCGTTCTGGTGGAATCCGGATAAATATCTGGGGCCTGCAGCCTTGCTGCAAGCCTGGCGATTTCTGGCCGACAGTCGCGATCAGGCGACGGATGAGCGGCTGGATGCACTGGACGGCCCCTACAAAATGTTCCGCTGCCACAGCATCATGAGCTGTGTTGATGTCTGTCCCAAAGGGCTCAACCCCACCCAGGCCATCGGCCATATAAAAACCCTGATGCTCAAGAAATCGGTTTGACCCGGGCGATGGGTTTAGCAAAACATGTGACTACCTGCTGTCCAGGCGCAGCTTCAGATACCCGGTCTGCGGGTGATCATAACCGGGTAATTTAAGCTGCAGGTCCGCCTTCATCGCGTCATCCGCTAGCTGCCAGTTTTTCCGGTCATAGCTGACCCACTCTTTATAGACATAGATATCCTGTCTGGGTGTTACGCTCAGGGTCTTCATATCATCTGCGATGAACAGATTCCCGCCAAAGGTTACGGGCGTGTCGATGGCGATGCCGTGAGGAAAATGCAGGATGTATTCGCCATCCGCGGGAACGCTGTTGCCGAAGGGGATGAGCGGCAGCCTGGTGAACTCGTCGGCGGTGGGACGTTCGATGGATGCGCAACCGCCGGTAAGCAGTAGGACACTGGAAAATAATAAAGTTTTCAGTTTCATGGGGGACTCCTGTCATGGTTTGTTCAGCTTGTCTGGGGGGATGGGCCGGGCAGGGCGTTTTCCTCCACAGCATCACTTGCCGGTTCTGGAAAGAGTGCCTGCAGGGTTTGAATATATGCCTGAAGCGCTTCCCGGCCCTGTTCCGAGAGCAGGTAGAGCGTTTGCGGTCTGCCTCTGCCCTGTTGTTTGCGGGCCAGCAGATAACCGGCGCTCAGCAGTTTCTTGATGTGGCCTTCCAGATTGCCATCGGTGACCTCCAGCACCTGCTTCAGCTCCGTGAAGGTGGTTTCACCTCTCGCCGCCAGGTAGGCGGTCAGGCGGGTGCGAATCGGCTGATGGAGGATGGGGTCCAGGTCAAATCGGTGCATGATTCATTTCTCGAATTGCAGCTTCAGACTAAGGTTCAGCTCCGGACCGTTTTCTGCGGACAACTTGCTCGTGACCTGCCAATCACGAACCCGATAGTCATAACCGGGTTTCCAGTGTCCATGATCAATGCGCACCCGGTTTTCAACCTCACCGGCACTGACTGGAATGGATATGGGGCGAATGAGCTGCATCTGCAGCCTGGCTTGATTCACTGGGATCAGGGTGTCGCCATCGAGGTTGATATGCAGCGGCAATTGGGTGCCGGCAGGTAGAGTGACAATCAGATCCTGTCCGCTGTGATCTGTGCTGCTCATCAGGTAGTCATCCAGAGAGACCTGGGGCCGGTCTGCGTAACTCGTCTGCTTGGAGAGATTGATGGCGATGGTGGCCGGGCTCAATACCAGCCCAAGCCAGAACAGGCTGAGCAACAGTTCTCTGCGTCCTGTGCTGACAGATGTTCGGTTGACCAGGATCGAAAGCGTCGGCAGGCCGATACCAAAGGTGCTGGCCGCGATCCACTCCTGCAGGTTGATTTCAGGAGAAGTTGCGAGCAGCGCAAGCCCGAGCAGTATGATCAGGCCGCCTCCCCAACTCAACATCTGGCGGGAAAAGAGACCTTGGATGTAGATACCAAAACCGATCAGCACCAGTGTGATGCCATAGAAGAGGGAGCCGCCGCCATACAGGTTCATGCCGATGTTGATCACCACAATCAGGGCGATCAGCATCCACCATACCTTGGTGAGCTGCCGCTGCACAAACGAGAGGCTCTCATTCCGTGCGCGTCGGCGCTGGTCAGTCATGCGATAGTCCAGGACTCCGGCGCCGATGAGCACCAGTGAGATAAAGCTGTTCTGCCACAGCATGCGTGAAAACGGTTCGGTGAAACTCTCCCGGGAGAAGAGTTCCGGGACGAACAGGATGAGAAATGCCGCCGCCAGACCCCAGATGAAGAAGGTGTGCCTTTCCAGATGCACACTGGCATGCCCTGAAGCCAGCATGGTCTGGATAGCCCTGAGCTGATTCTGTCCTTTATTTTGTAACGAAGAGTGCATGCTGTGAATCGTCCTGAATATTGACTCTGAATTACAGAGTAATATAACTCTGTTTTTCAGAGTGTCAAGTTATCGTTTCAGATTAAGGGCTTCTGCAATTTAAAGGTGGTGGTGTGCCCCTTAACCCTGATTGCAGGGAAAAAGTCGAATACCGGATAATTGTGGGGCCGATTTATGCAGTGATTCCGGCACTCGTGCCGCATAACCTAGTAAGTATGTTGGTTATAAGTGTTAATCGATTTTCCAACTCATCGTCAGAGAGGTATCCTTGATCCAGGTCATGGACAAGCTTTACGAGCAAAGTGTGTACTGGATCACATAATAATAACTGGTTTTTTTCGAATGGACTCTCGTTGCGGTCATTCTAAGAACCATGAGAGTTGACATTCTTTCATTAATTTTTATCTGTGCGACAATGGTCGTCGATGTATTCTTGGAGTGCATCACTTGGCTTGTCAGGAACAGAGGTTAGTTGAAAATTGTTACCTGTGTGTGCAACAGGTAAGACTCATGGGTGGAGCGACATATGATGAACTGGAGTTTTAAGAAAAAAGAGGAGAGGCAAGCTAAGACTTTGCCGTTAAACCAGTTGGATTCGCTTTTCCAGACTGGCCGGTTTTACGGTGTGCAACTGCACAAAAGCAGTTGTAAGGCCTGTTCTCAATTAGCTGGAAGAGTTTTTTCCTTCAACAATGCGCCTAAACTCCCGCTGGATGGTTGTGATTCTGCGGTATGCAATTGCGAGTATCTGGGTGTGGTTGATCCCCGGCGGACTATAGACAGACGTTCCGGTGGAGATCGAAGGGTCGATATCAGGATGAGTGTGGAACGACGTCACGAGCAGGATCGGCGTTCACAATCCGACAATTGGAAAGGGTTTGATCAATAGAATAAGTTTGGTTTATCTATAACCTGGTTGGGGCGAGGTTCACCCGGCGGATTCAGGTTTGTGGATAATGCATGGCATGCGATGCCTGAGGTTGTGTATGCCTCCTGCTCCGGTGAATCTACTCAGGGATATGGGGCGGATCGAGATCTTCTGGCGTACCCGGATGAAGTTCAAGTTCTTTATCCAGCCATCCCCTGAGTATTTCCAGATGCCGCTGTTTCCCAGTGAGCATCTCGGCAGCGAGGCCTATCACACTTTTGCCTGAAGATCCCTCAACGCTATGTGTATAGAAATCGAAGGCGCATCTTTCGATTCTCAAGGCAAGTTGCAGTGCTTCGGAGGGCGCCATCAGGTAGTGGGCATCCTGCATGCAGCTGTCTGGACCATCTTGTCTGAGCCAGTGGTATTTCCAGGGCGGCACCTGTGGAAGTTCCAGACCCTTGGCACGCTGGATCAGTTCCCCTGCGTGTGACTTGCCAAGATCCGCAAGCTGGCGAAACAGTTTGGCTGCATCAAGATTATTATGTACCTCCATGCTGTCAGCCATCTCCTGGTAGCGCTCGGTAAGTTCCTGCTCCAGCGCGTGGGCGTGCGCCAGGAACTCCGCATCCGATGTGAAGTTGATGGATTCAGCCTGCTTCATCGCACAAACTCCTCTTCGATCTGACTCACAGAACACTGCTGTTGCTGGACTGGCTGCCACACCGACATGGGATGCCGATAGAGAACGCCCAGGGTCAGTCCGTCATCGGTCTGGATACAATTGGTGATCTGCAGGGGATCTTCGGTCGCGGAGTCATGGGCGTGGACCTGTTCTTTCCAGGCCTTCTGTTCAGGGCGAAAGGTCTGACAGGGACTGAGGACATGCACGAAGGCAAATCCCCGGTATTCGATCGCTTCCACCAACAGACGGGTGAGATCGGCGGGTTTGCCCGCATAACCACGGGCGATAAACCCGGCGCCGGCCGCCATGGCGATCGCAGCGGGGCGAAAGCGCGGAATGCCGGTGCCATGCGGCGTCAGTTTGCTCTGGGTCCACTCCGGCGCCGTAGTGGGTGAGGCCTGGCCCTTGGTCATGCCGTAGACCTCGTTGTCCATGACGATATAGGTCAGGTCCATGTTCCTGCGGCAGGCGTGCAGGAAGTGGTTGCCGCCGATGGAAAATCCATCCCCATCACCCCCGGCAGCGATCACCGTCAGCTCGGGCCGGGCGGCTTTCAGGCCGCTGGCAACCGGCAATGCCCTGCCATGCACCCCATGGAATCCATAGGTTTCGAGGTAGGCGGGCAGGCGTGATGAACAGCCGATGCCGGAGATCAATGCCACTTCCTCCCGCGCCAGTTCGAGATGGGCCAGGGCCTTGGTCAGGGCGCTGAGCACTGCGTAATGGCCGCAACCGGGACACCAGACCGGTTTGATATCGGACTTGTAGTCCTTGGCTTTCAAAACAGGATGAGCTTTCATGGATCTGTTCCCTCCGCTGCCTACCTTTAACCGTTAGACCAGATTTGAACCCGGGTGACGATCTCACCCGGGCGGAACGGGATGGGACCCGGCCTGGCCAATGACTCGGCGCTGTCGGGCAGGATCTGCTGGGCATGCAGATAGCGAAAGAACTGGGCCTGATGGTTCTGCTCCACCACCAGGATACGTTCAGCGTTTTTGAGCAGATCCCTTAGCGCTTCACGTTGCAGCGGCGCCAGCAGCCGGACCGCAATGACCTGAGTGGCGATCTGCTGGGCCCGCAGGCGTCTGGCTGCTTCGAAAACAGCGCCGCTTGTGGAACCCCAGGTGAGCAGACAGACCATACCTTCACCCTCAGTTTCCACCCATTGTCGGCCATAATCAAATGCATCCAGTTTGTGCTGACGTTTATCCAACTGAGCCTGATGATCGAGCGTCAGGTTGGATGGAATCCCACGCTCGTCGTGCTCCAGTCCTTCACCGGTATAGAGGCAGCCAGGCGTACCGGGGATGCTCATGCTCGACACGCCATCTTCGGTCAATGCATAGCGCCGATAGGATCCCGCCGAGTTATGTATCGTCTCCCGCTGCAGAGCGAATGAAGCCGGCCTGGCGGGATCGCTGACCGCCCGGTTCTGTCCCAGGAACTGATCGGTCAGCACGATGGCCAGGGTCTGCAGTCGCTCGGCAAGACCCACCGCCCATTCGGTGGTGAAGGCGCAATCTACTATCGACAGGGGGGCGAGCACCAGATGGGGTGCATCACCGTGCATGCCATACAGGGCCAGGTCGAGGTCTGACTGTTCCGATTTGGTGGGGATGCCGGTGGAGGGTCCGCCACGGGTGACATTGATCACCACCAATGGTGTCTCGCTGGCTACCGCCAGTCCCAGGCCCTCGGCCATCAGGCTCAGGCCGGGACCCGAGGTTGCGGTCATGGCGGGCACGCCGCCGAATGAAGCCCCGATCAACATATTGACCGATGCCAGTTCGTCCTCGGCCTGCAGCAGTGAACCACCCAACAACTCGAGCTTTGGTGCGAGCCACTCCAGCATGTCGCTGGCCGGTGTAATAGGGTAGGCCGCCACAAATCTTATCCCGCCGCGCAGCCCGCCGAGACCGCAGGCTTCATTACCACTGATGTTCCATAGCGGCCTTTTGTCCGGCAGGCGCGTTTGTTTCAGCAAGCGGGATTTATCCATGACTGAGCGAAAACCCTGCGCCACACACTGGGCCGAGGCTTCGCTGACCTTTGCACCCTTATCAGCCAGTCTTGTGCGAGTGGATTCCAGCAGTGAGTTGAGATCCAGACCGCACAGATACCCGGCAATACCAAGCACAATCATATTACTGCGTCCACCGGCGATACTGACGGCAAGCTCCTGGATGGGCAGGGCCAGGACCTGGGCCTGGGACTCTAGCAGACAGTCTGGGACTGCAGGTGTGGCGGAGTCCGTAACGATCAGGCTCTGGGAATTCAGGGGAATCTCATCTGCAAAGCGTTCCACGTTCAGCCAGTCGAGCCCCAACAGCAGATCGAAACGGTCATCCAGACAGTCAACCGGTTCGGAAGCGATGCGCAGCATGGCGGCGGATTCACCCCCACGGATCTGAGGTCCCAGAGAACGGCTCATCAGACCATAGAGACCCGCGGCGGCGACGGCTTCAAGCAGGATAAGGCCGCAGGTGATCGCGCCACTGCCGCCGGACCCGGTGATCGCAACCGACAGGCTGATAGTATGGGAAGTGGGATTGGCAATCATAGACCTTATTATTGTTGATACGATGCAGATACCAGCGCATTACAGATATACAGCAATGTTTTCTGTGCATTCGCTGGCTGTGAGTCGAGCTTTGTTGTCGTCATTGATAAACCCTTGCCAGCATCGAGGCCCTCGATGCTTCCAGATAGCTGTATAGGGAATAAAGCATGATTTTCACACATCTCATTATAACCGCGATAATGAGTCCCTGTTAGCGTCTGATCACCTACTGCAGATGTAGATCGGTTGTCGATGTCAGTCTGGTACTCAGCTTATTACGTGAATAACTGATGGGCGGAATAGGGCGACTCCGGGGAAAAGCAGCCGGGTCTGTTTCTCTGGAAATGAGAGGCCCTGGACACGACCGGGAAGGATGGTTTATGAGTGAGTCTATGATTGGATCTGAACAAGAAAGGCCTGCTCAATGCAGGCCTTTCCATATTGAAGCTTTCAACCCAGCTGAAGCAACGTTCAGCTGTGGCTGGATTAGCTCAGGGGTTTAGCTGCGTCCACCACGACCGCCGCCATTTCCACCACCGTTGGAAGAACCGCCGCTTGCGCTACTGCTGGAACCGCCATTGGTATCATCGTCATAACGGTTTACGGATTCAGCACCGGCGCCACGAGAGACGAACTCCATGAACTCGGTGCCGCTCAAATTATCCTCGATCACCGTATTATGGATGTCGTTTTGCATACCGGCGGTGCCTGCACCCATCGGGCTGTTGTGATCAGCCAGGACACTGGCTGAGAATGCGATGGATACGATGCCGGCAAGGATGGTGCTGTTCAGTGTGTTAATTTTCATGGTCATTTCCTCTTCTGGGGTCTATAAAATTATTTGATAAGTCGGTCGCGACTGGGGAGCACTTTATGGATCAGATATTTCACAGGAATTTCCACACTGTTTCGTTTTGTTACAGATGAGTGAGGAATAGTGCTAGGTGATGGAAAAACGGGACATGATTCACACTCTAGAGTGCTCATGCGAGCGGTTTTTCGGTTTGGAGCATGGGCTGTATGGTGATCGGAGGCAGGTGCGGGAACTGATCTGGCAGGTCGGATTTTGAATAACGCTTGATAAAATATAATTATGCTAAAGCCATTGCAGCGCTTCGTTGGCCGCCCCAATGGTTGAGCATCGAGGCTTAACAGGGATCCCTTTATCAGTCTTAATGAATAGTCTTGGGTTGGACGCTAAACCCCAGTTGCTGTAGAGATTCAATGGTCATTTGCACCAGGATATCCAATTGAGTAAGCACCCTGTCAGACAGGCCAATGCCTGTCTTCAGGGTGACGGGTTCAACGCCGATCAATGTCAGTTCGGGTAACTGTTCCCCCGAGATCTGCAGTGCAGCCAGGATGTCGGACAGGGCCATCTGGTGCGGTGAGACTTTACTGCGGAAAATGGCGGGAACCTCGTCGTTGTTCAGTTTTACCACCGTGCCAGGCGGTTGCCCGGTCTTAACCGCATCGATCACGATCAAGTGGGTACGATCGATGATGTGTTCATACAAGGCCATACCTGCGGTTCCACCATCCATGATCTCAACCTCGGATGGAAACAGGTAGTCCTGGACTAGCCGTTGAACCGTACGCACCCCAATGCCCTCGTCATACAGCAGAATGTTACCCAGGCCCAATACCAGAACCGGCTTGGTTGTGTTCGCCTGCAATAGCGGGTCGTTTTGAATAAAGGGCAGAATCTGCATCAGAAGGTTACTCCAGATTGGGCGCCAACCGCATGCACACGGACAACCTCCTGCTGGCGGCGCGTGTCAACCATGTGGATGGCGCAGGCCAGGCAAGGGTCAAAGGAATGTACGGTGCGTATGACTTCGAGGGGCTTTTCAGGATCGGCGATGGGATTATCCATCAATGAGGCTTCATAGGGACCCAGCTCATCATTCTCATCGCGTGGGCCTGCATTCCAGGTGCTGGGCACCACGGCCTGATAGTTGTGAATCTTTCCGTCGCGTATGACAATCCAGTGAGACAGCACCCCCCGTGGGGCTTCGTGACAGCCATAGCCGCGAACTTCACCCTTGGGAAATTCCGGGCGATTAAAGGTGTCGTAATCACCTTTGCCGATATTTTCCATCAGCAACTGCCATTGACTCTGTAGTGATTCGTATAAAACTGCCGTGCGTACACAACGGGCGGCATGCCGGCCAATCGTGGAATGCAGGGCTTTGATGGGAATGTTCGAGCCTGCGATGCTGCTGGTTTTTATCAGCAATTCATCAAGCTTGCGCAGAGTCGGTTCATGACCGGCCGCCACCATACAGAGGACATTCGCCAGGGGACCCACCTGGGCCCGTTGATCGTAGAAGGTTGGCGCCTTGACCCAGGTGTATTTGGCATCATCCTGGAAATCGGTATATTCGGGAATGGTTTCACCTTCGTAGGGATGCAATGCTCCTTTGCCGCCTTGATACCAGGCATGCTTGACGCTTTCCTTGACGCCTTTTCCAAAGTACGGGTCTTTGTGACTGGTGATGGGTTTGAATTGAGCCATGTCGGCATTGGGAATGTATCCACCGGGTAAATCGTAACTTTCCCCTTTGCTGTCCAGTGGAAGGTCCGGGACCGCGAGATAATTTGTCACACCGGCCCCATAGCTGGTCCAGTCTGCGTAGAGAGCGCCGATGGCGGCGACATCGACCATATAGACTTTATGGATGAAATCGCCCAGTTCATCGATGAGATTCTTGATGTAGTAGAGCCGTTCCAGAGTCAGGGTGGACTGGCTATCCAGGTTGATGGGATTGGCGACTCCGCCCACTGCGAGATTTTGGATATGCGGCGTTTTCGACCCCAGGATAGAAACTATCTTATTGGCGCGGCGTTGATAGTCCAATGCCTGAAAGTAGTGTGCGACCGCGAGCAGATTGATCTCAGGGGGTAATTTCATTGCGGGGTGCCCCCAGTAACCACTGGCAAACACCCCAAGCTGTCCGCTGCCGACAAAGCTTTTCAATTTGGTTTGTATCTCGCGAAAATGCTGCGCACTGTTCATGGGCCAGTCGGAAAGGCTCTGTGCGGTGTTTGCCGCTTTCTCAGGGTCGGCTTGCAGGGCAGACAGAATGTCGACCCAATCCAAGGCGGAGAGATGATAGAAGTGAACGATATGATCGTGTATGGAATGCGCTGCAATAATCAGGTTTCGGATATATTGCGCATTCAGGGGTATTTCCAAATCCAGGGCATTCTCGACTGCGCGGACCGCTGCTAGTGCGTGTACCGTTGTGCAAACACCACAGATGCGTTGGGCGAAAACCCAGGCATCTCTAGGATCACGGCCTTGCAGGATTAATTCAATACCTCGCCACATTTGACCGGATGACCAGGCCTTGGTCACTTTACCTTCATCGACTTCACAATCGATGCGTAGATGGCCTTCAATTCTTGTCATTGGGTCTACAACAATTCTTTTTGCCACGGTAACTCTCCTTTATTATTAATGTGTCGTGCCAAGTAAGAGATGCTGCGATTTAGTGGCTTCGGCCTGGTGTAATACGGGAAGACGCTTAACAAAAACCAAGTACAAAGTGATCTCAAGTGAAAACATGCCGATCGTTATCAGGAGTTCCACAATGGATGGAAAATAGTTCCAGTCCGGACCCGGATGATAACCAATGAGATAGGTATTCAACCGGTAGATCGTGCCTGCCAATAACAGACATACCGAGAGAATAAATATTATTTGCCGACTGCTGCGATTATTGCGATTGAGCAAGAGGACGAATGGTATGATATACAAAGCCATCTCAATCCAGAACATGAAGGCGTCCGTGGTCTGTTCAAAGGCATATCCCCAGGCGCCGCGTACTGTCAAGTCGAGCACACGAATCAGGATAAAGCTTCCAAGTAACAGAAATACATAGGTGGATAACTTGCTGTACAGGCGTGTCTCAGGGGGCCTGTTGAATCCCAATGAGGCGAAATTGCCTTCAAAAGGCACCAACGCTGATCCCATCAATATCGCACTCATCAGGAAAAGCAAGGGTAAGAGTTGTGTCTGCCATAAGGGCGACAGTTTATGTCCCCAGAGTATCGCCATGGTACCCAGGGACGATTGGTGCATGGTGGGCAGCAATATCCCGATCGCGATAAAGAAGAAGAGTAATTTTGATAATTTCCTTTTGATGTTATGCAAGCCAAATCTTTCCAGAAAGGCGGGAGCAAACTCGATCCATACGACGACCGTGTATGCCAGGACACAGATGGCGACCTCGAACATCACGGAGTTGGGTTGCATATACCAGGGTAAAAGAAGGTTGTAGAACAACCAGTACCTACCCAAGTCGACCATGACTGACATACCAGCAAGGGTATAGCCGAACAAACCAGCAAGTAATGCCGGCCTGACCAACGGATGATATTCGCCCCGGTTCATGACATAAACCGTCAATGCCAGCGCATACCCGGCACAACCGAAACCGGTGCTTACGACAACATCCATGACAATCCAAATGCCCCAGGGGTAACCGTCGTTCAGATTGGAAGTCGCACCAATGCCAAACATGAAACGATAGGCGATTAAGCAGATTCCGATAAACGCGAACAGTGCAAACAGGCAGAAGGGTTTGGTGAATAGTTTTCCACCTATGGGTTGATAGCCGCTCATGTTGTTTTACTCTTCGATAGGGTCGTGGATTGACTCTCTTGGTCCTCTTCTTTGGTGCTTTTATGAACCACAGCCAACAAACCAGTGAACAGAACAAGCGGCAATGCGAACCATTGATACAAGGTATGTTGAATGCCCTCGGTTATCGCGGCATATGCGTGATCGGGAACATTTGTCGGCAGGCCAAGCTTATTGAATGGAACAGCAGAGAGGTAGATGACCTGAGAACCACCCAGTTCCTTGTCACCATAGACAGATTGCTGATACTCAGGAATCGTTGCTGCATGTGGTGGTTGATCGCCTCCGATCTTGCCTCGCGGGAAAGTGTAGGTGTCACCAGGCTTTGCTTGCAGGCGTCGCTCCGCTTCTTTTTTTATTTCAGTCATCTCTCCAAAAAGCGAGGCGCCTGTAGGACAGACGTCACAGCAGGCGGGTATCTGCCCATTAGCCTGTAGATGAGAGCAGAATTGACATTTCTGTATTTGCCCGAATGCATCTTCATACTCATATTTGGGAATTGAAAAAGGACAACCGGCAACGCAATAGCGACAACCGATGCAACGATCCGAATGATGGCTGACGATACCTGTCAATGGGTCCTTGGTCATGGCGGAAACCGGACAGGCCGAAACACAGGACGGATCCACACAGTGCAGGCAGTGGATCTTCATAAAGGCGTAACCATTGACTTCCCGATCCTTTATCTCGTGGGTCCCATCACGATAAAGCTTGATTACATTCAGGGTGGATCCTGAGGTGTCCAATGGGGTGTCATACATCCTCTGATCACTTCCTGAAAATTCAGGAGGCATGTCGTTTGCTTGTTTGCATGCCACCATGCAGGCCTTGCAGCCGATACACAGAGTCGAGTCATACAGCATGCCTACTGCCTGAGGAGGCATCTCCAGTGGCTCACGCATCAAAGCCTGTGAGCTCCCAGTACAAGCAAATGTTCCGACGCCTACCGTGGCAGCTTTAAGAAAATCTCTTCTTTTCATGGCTGCTTCCTCAAATTAATCTTGTTCGATGCTGGGTCAGATGAATCCTCTTCATGTTTCCCTAAACGACTGGCAATTACTGCGCTCGCTCCAATGGCGGCTCCCACGGCTCCAGAGGCAAGGGCGGCAGAGCCGGCAGATACGCCTTCACCCTTGGACTGGAATATGTCAGTAAATGAATTGGGCGGCGTTACGGTGGTCACATCCGCGAGTTCATGGATGGGTTTGGTAAAACCGACGCCCTGTTCGGTACAGCCAAAGCAAGGATGTCCTGTACCAACCGGCCAGGCACCTGTACCGACCTCGCCATAGAGTATTGCCGGGCAGTTCGCGTAGGTTTCCGGCCCCTTACAGCCCATCTTGTACAGGCACCATCCCTGACGGTGGCCTTCGTCGCCAAACTCAATCGCGAATCGGCCTGCATCGTAATGTGGTCGGCGTTCGCAGTTTTCATGGATGAGTTGGCCATAGGCAAACTTGGGTCTGCCTTTCTTATCCAGCGCTGGTAACTTTTGAAAGGTCAGGATATACAGTATTGTGGCTAAAAAGTTATAGGGATTCGGTGGACAACCTGGAATGTTTATTATCGGTTTATCCTTGATGATTTCACGTAATCCCTTTGCGCCTGTCGGGTTTGGTCCACTGGATGGAATACCCCCCCATGCCGCACAGGAGCCAATAGCAATAATTGCCCCGGCATCTGCAACCGCTTCCAACACATGCTCAAGAATGGTTTTATCGGCAACCTTGCAGTAGATGCCACCATCCTTAGTTGGAATGGAACCGTCGACAACCAGAATATATTTACCCTTATTGGATTGCATCGACGTATGCTTATAGGCCTCGGCTTGATGTCCAGCTCCCGCTGATAATGCCTCATGGTAGTCGAGTGAAATATAATCCAGGATTAGCTGTTCCAGGGTGGGGTGCGTCGAGCGTAATAAGGATTCCGTACAGCCGGTACATTCCTGTGCCGATATCCAGATAACTGGCGGTCGCTGTGGATTTGTCGCAGCATCCGCAATCCTTAGACTCATTGTCGTAGACAAGCCCAGTGTTGCGGCGACGCCGGTACAGAATTTTAGAAATTCGCGCCTGTTGATACCGATCGGCGTATTGACCTGATGGTTAATACCGTAGAATGATGCACTCCATTTGGACATAATGCCTTGCCTCCCCATTGGGTAAGTATCATTTGCTGGCAATAGCATTGGTTACTACATTCAATAAAACGCTACTGGCAAATAGAATGGCAAACGCCCCAATAATACCTTGGCACATCTTGAGTCTGTACTGCGGTGAGCTATTCTAGATATTCTCAGACTCAATGCAGGAATACTGAGTGTTGAACAGATTATAGAAAGCTGTGGAAGGGCTTGATATACAGTTACTTTGACTTTGGTCAATTCACTCACGACTAGACTGAGTAAAGTGAATAAAAACATGAGTTAAATCAATTAGTTTATTATGCAATAAGAATCTATCTTTACTAAAGATACAGAGTCATGCACAGATGGAAATACTTTGTCATGACTACATGTCTTTAACAGTCAATATAAAATACTGAGTACGTAAATCAGTAGCCCATCATTAATTACGATGGGTGGTAAAAGATGGATAAAAATAGCCCCAGCACAAAAAAATATCGCGGTAAAAAAACAAAAAAATATAACGATACACCGACTAGTATTAATTTCTGCTGCTAATATAAAAACAGAATAATAAGATTATTTCAGTCTAGTTGTTTGTCATATCTACTGATAACCGGGCGCTGCAAATGACGCTATTGAATATGCATTCACTGAGTGAGAATACATTTGTAAACTACTATCACAGACTTCAAACGAATCTGCAGCATCAGTTAGAGACACGTCGCCATGACAAATTAACAGCGCGCCGTGAGCAGAAACGAATACATGGCGCTGTGGAGGCGATCATTGAAGGCACTGATATTCGTTTGCGAGGCGTGAAAAATTATCACAAGGAGCTTGCTGGTTGCGCTGGTGATCTACTTGAACACATCGAAAGCCTCGTAGGGTCCATGCCGCCTCCTGTTATGGTAGACAGTGACTCTCTGATTATGAATCCATTGGTTCGCACTTTGCTGTCAGATATAAAGATCGTGCAGCGCCTGTTGATTGGGCATCAGGATATAAAGGATTTCTTCAATGAGCTGGAGGACCGTATCAGGGATGAGGTGTACGCTATATTGTTTGTCCGTCATCAAGAAAGGGCTGTTCTTGGTTCGGAATTACACGGAGAAATACTGCTAAGGGAGGTTAGGCAGACATCTCTTAGTTTTTACGGCCATCGCTTGGTTGGCCCCAGTCCTACCGAAGAGGATGTCAGGTTCGAGATGCTGGTCACTTTGTTTGAAAGTGTGGTCAGGTACATCAAAGATCAATTCCTTGAAGAAAAGAAAAAACTGATCGATCACAAAAAAGGTTCTGTTAGCATCCGTCCCGATGAAAGCATCATTAATCCGAAGGTCTATCTTCACAGACTCGTACAAAGCCTTAGTGATCCCACACAGCTTATCAAACTTGAAGACAAACCTGTCAGGCTGACTAAGATGGGCATCAAACTACAGCTTGATTCCCCAACTCCCTCAGATCTGCTAAGACTCTATGAGCTGCAGATCGGTGACGCGGATTCATGTGTGGTGTCAATCATACGTTACCCAAGGGATGGATTGTCTGTGCGTAATGAATCAGGGATGAGCTGGATTTGAGGTGAACTCTGTAGATTAAAAAGATAATTCTGCAAAAAGCGAATCTTAGATGAAATGCTTATCTGCTATTGAACTGTAAAAGGCAGGCAAGCTGTTACAACAATGGGATGAAGCTGAGGTTTAAATAACTTACACTGCACAAGATAAATCTTTACAGGATTTCGAGTCACAAGTCTTAAATGGCTTGAGAATTACAACCTAAAATCGATTACATGCAATAATCATCTATATGATGACTCTTGATTCTGTATACAATCGCCTCCGTTGGCAGTGCCGGCGTGGCATGTTGGAACTTGATCTGCTGCTGCTCGACTTTCTCGAGAGCCGCTATTCACAACTCGATGAGGCTTCGCAGGAGGCATTTGTTGCGCTGCTGGAATACCCGGATCAGTCATTACAGCACTGGTTGATTGGCACGGATACCGTGACAGATGTTGACCAGGCCGTCAGGGATATCGTGAGAATCATCAGGGCAGGAGGCCGGGAACATGGGATTCAGGATTGAACCGATCCGTCTGCAGCCGGTTTTCTCCCGCTATCTCGCGATCTGGTTGACCAGCTTGCATCTGCTTAGCCTGCTGGTGCTGTGGCGACTGCAGTTGCATGCAGTACCCAAGGTTTTCCTGAGCCTGCTTTTACTCAGCTATTTTATCTGGCAGGTTCGACATCATTTGCTGCGCACCACGGCAAATGCCATCAAGCAGATACAGCTTGAGTCTGATGGCAGCTGGTGGCTGATTTTAAATGGTGGGTCCAAGCTGTCAGGTGAGCTGTTGCCGGAGAGTTTTGTGAAACCCTGGCTGGTGGTGCTGAATTTCAGGACCGGATCCTGGTTTTCCACAAGCAGTATGCTGCTGCCACCAGACAGTCTTGACCCGGATGTGGCGCGCAGACTCAGGATCCATCTCCTGCAGCATGAATTTTCTCAGCATGAGCGGCCAGCTTGATGAAGGCAGGCGCTTGTCAGTCGGGCGCTATCGGGTCATATGGTGAGTAGTTGTCCGGGATCAGCACCGTTGGGCGGCATTGCGCCCTGTCGTCCCTGAGCGGAAAGTCGATGGTGTAATGCAGCCCGCGGCTTTCACGGCGGCTCTGTGCGGAGCGGATGATCAGGTCGGCGACATCCACCAGATTGCGCAGTTCCAGTAAGTCATTGGTGACCGTGAAGTTATTGTAGTATTCAAGAATCTCCTGCCGTAACAGGTCCACCCGGCGTTTGGCGCGCTGCAGGCGCTTGTTGGAACGCACTATGCCCACATAGTCCCACATGAAATGCCGCAGTTCGTCCCAGTTGTGGGAGACCACAACCTCTTCATCGGAGTCGGTGACGCGGCTCTCATCCCAGGCTGGCAGCTCGGGGGAGGCGGGTGTCAGCGCCAGTCTGTTGTGAATATCCTCTGCCGCCAGTTTCGCGAACACTAGACACTCGAGCAGCGAATTGCTGGCCATGCGGTTTGCGCCATGCAAACCGGTATACGCCACCTCGCCCACGGCATACAGGCCGGAGATATCGGTCAGCGCCCGGTGATCCGTCATTATTCCACCACAGGTGTAGTGAGCTGCCGGAACCACTGGAATCGGCTGCTGGGTGATATCGATGCCGAACTCGAGGCAGCGCTGATATATCGTGGGAAAATGTTCCTTGACGAAGTCTGCAGGTTGGTGACTGATGTCGAGAAACAGGCAATCTGCACCGATGCGCTTCATTTCATGATCAATGGCGCGGGCTACGATATCCCGAGGTGCCAGTTCCCCCCGTTTATCAAAGTTATGCATGAACCGGGTGCCGTCCGGCAGCAGTAGATGTCCTCCTTCGCCACGCACCGCTTCTGTGATCAGAAAGGTTTTGGCGTCTGGATGGTAGAGGCAGGTGGGGTGGAACTGAATGAATTCCATGTTCGACACCCGGCAGCCCGCCCGCCAGGCCATGGCGATGCCATCCCCGGTGGAAACATCCGGATTGCTGGTGTAGAGGTAGACCTTGCTCGCTCCGCCAGTGGCAATCGCCACGAAACGGGCGCGGAAGGTTTCGGTGCGGCCGGTTTTTTGATTGAGAATGTAGGCGCCGTGACAGCGCTTATGTTGTCCCCGGCCAGGGTTGCCGCTGGTGATCAGGTCGATTGCGATGTGATTTTCGAAAGTCTCCAGATTTGGGCGGGCCAGCACCTTGGCTTCCAGGGTGGTCTCGACCTCCCGGCCGGTGGCATCTGCCGCGTGGATGACGCGGCGGTGAGAGTGTCCTCCCTCCTGGGTGAGGTGATAGCCGCCGCTGCTGGTGGCTTTGTCATCACGGGTGAAGTCGACGCCCTCATCCAGGAGCCAGTTGATGCTGCCTGGGCCGTGTTTAACCACCAGTTCCACGGTGGACTCGTCACATAGCCCAACACCCGCGCCCAGGGTATCCGAGATATGTGCGGAAACGCTGTCTTTCTCGTCAAGCACCGCCGAGATGCCGCCCTGGGCATAGAGGGTGCTGCCCTCTTCAAGATTCCGCTTGGAGATGATCGCAATCCGCAGTTCAGGGCTGAGGCGCAGGGCCAGACTGAGGCCGGCGGCGCCGCTGCCGATGATAAGGACATCAAATTGGTGATCTATGGACATATTTGCGGGTTGGAAATGATAAGTTGATAATTGGCCGTCGATAGGTCAGCATCCTAGCCTATATTGATGGTTCATTGAACTAGATCAATCAGGTGTGGATTTTTCAGAACTAAATCAAACAACGATTGTCAATGAGACTGTGCACAAGGCGGTGCTGGTCACGAGGAGGTTAGGGCCCGGATGGGCGAACGGCAAGTTGACCATGAGCTGGTTATCCGTGTGCAGCAGGGTGACAAGAAGGCATTTGATCTGTTGGTGCTCAAGTATCAGCAGAAGATTGCCAATCTTATCTCACGCTATATCAGGGATCCACATGAGGTGATGGATGTGACGCAGGAAGCCTTTATCAAGGCATACAGGGCGCTACCGAACTTTCGCGGTGAGAGTGCGTTCTATACCTGGTTGTATCGCATCGCCATCAATACCGCTAAAAACTATCTCGTGGCGATGGGACGCCGTCCTCCTGGAGATGATGTAGAGGCGGAGACGGCGGAACAGATGGATGTGGGTTACCTGCTGAAGGAGACAGGCACGCCAGAGAACCATGTGCTGAGTGAAGAGATTACGCTAACAGTGCAACGGGCAATTGATGATCTGCCCGAGGATCTGCGAACCGCCATCATTCTTCGCGAACTGGAAGGAATGAGTTATGAAGAGATCGCCAATGCCATGTCCTGCCCTGTGGGGACAGTGCGTTCACGTATTTTTCGGGCGCGTGAGGCGATCGACAAGAGCCTTAAACCGTTGTTAACCCCTTAGACCAAAGACAATGACAGAACAAGAACGTCAAAGACTTTCGGCCCTGGTGGATGCAGAATTGCCGCATCCGGAAATTGCCAGAGAAATCAACAAACTGACCCTGAACAAGAGCAGTCACGGCGCCTGGCAACGCTACCATCTGATCGGCGATGTGATGCGCCAGGAGTTGGGGCCGGTGGTGGATGCCGGGCTTGCGGCGCGGATCAGTCAAAGGTTGCAGGACGAACCGGTGGTGTTCGCCCCAAATGCAACCAGATCCTCAGCCGGCAAATGGTTCAAACCAGCCGCCGGGTTTGCCGTGGCTGCGTCTGTAGCCATGCTGGCCATAACCCTGGCGCCGCGGGTCGTCGACATGGAAGTCGACATGGAATCAGCGCCGCAATCGATCAATCCGGTTGCCAAGGCCGAGCCCGCAGCGGAAAAAATCTATGTCGCCGATGATGGCACGCGCTGGGAGCTGTTGTACAAACCCAAGGTCGAATCACGTCTCAACAGCTATCTGGTGAACCATCAGGAGTACGCTCCGGCTGGGAACATGAAGGGCATCATGCCTTACGCAACATTCGTCAGTTATGACGGCAACCAGCAATGATCCGGCAATTATGATGAGATCTGTGGTTGGTTGGAGGATGAAGAACAAGCTGCTATCGAGTCTTACCCTGCTCACGCTTTTCTCCGCGTTTTCTGCTTTTGCCGACGATGAGCAGCTTGCCAAGCAGTGGCTGGAACGCATGGTTCAGGCGGTCAATAATCTAGACTACCAGGGCACTTTTATCTATCTGCACGGCAATCAGCTCGAGACGATGAAGATCGTCCATGCGGTTCAGGACGGCAAACAGCGTGAACGTCTGACCTCGCTGAACGGGGCGCCCCGCGAAGTGATCCGGGATCAGCATTCGGTTACCTGTGTGATGCCGGAATCTCAACAGGTATCAGTGGACAAGCGGCCGCTCAGCAGAAAGTTTCTCGCACTCTTGCCGGAAGATCTCCAGCAGCTGAACGCCCATTATCTGTTCCGTCGTCTGGGAAAAGGCCGGGTCGCCGATCGGAATGCGCGGGTGGTGGCGATCATACCGAAAGACGGGTTGCGTTATGGTTACCGTTTCTTTTTGGATGAACAGACTGGTCTGCCACTCAAATCCGATCTGATGAACGAGCATGGCAAGGCGGTTGAACAGACCATGTTCACCCATATCGAAGTAGGCGTCGCCGAGATTGGCGAGGCCCGGGAAGATCTGCCGGGTATACAGCAGCTGGAGCTGAAACAAGCCGCTGCTGAAATGACAACCCAGCAAGATCCGGAAGCGGGTGTCTGGATGTTTCAGAATCTGCCGGAAGGCTTCTCCCTCAGCATGCGCAACAGACTGCCCGATCCCGCTAACAAAGACATGATAGATCAGTATGTGCTCAGCGACGGGCTCGCCTCGTTGTCTGTTTTTGTCGAGTCTGCCGGGCAGGGAGAGGCCTTGAATGGTCTCTCCAGGCTTGGCGCAATCAATGCCTGGGGAGGCGAGCTGGAAGGCTATCAGGTGACAGTGGTGGGCGAGGTGCCTGAGATCACCCTGCTTGCCATCGTCAATGCCATGCAGCTCAAACCCTGAGCGATGATCGAAGAATCCGCCAGAGTGGTTGCCTGTGAAGCGGGATTTGCCATTGTGGAAACCCAATCCAGGGCCGCCTGCGGTTCCTGCAGCACCAATCAGAGTTGCGGCACATCGGTCCTCGCGGGACTTTTCAAACGCCGTCAGAATCGCCTGAAAGTGCTCAATCCGATAGATGCCGTGCCCGGTCAGCAAGTGGTGATCGGTCTTCAGGAGCGCGCCCTGGTTAACGCTTCACTGACGACATATCTGCTGCCGCTTGTCTGTCTTATTCTGCTCTCCATTGCAGCGCAGGAGATGGCTCGCTATTGGCAATGGCCGGCAACGGAACTCAGCAGTATAGTGGGAGGTCTATTGGGACTGATCATTGGCCTTAGTCTGCTGAAACGATTTTCACTTCGCAACAGACATGACCCCAGCTACCAGCCGGTCATCCTACGGCAGGAAATCAACAAGTCTGTGCGGTTCATCTAGGGTCGCAAAAAAACGGGCTGTCTCCTAGAGGGGCGCGCGAGATCGAGCAAGCCTTTTTTATACCCAAATTGGAGTTTTCAGGAGTCTTCAGGAAATGATAAATAACGTGAAACCCCCACATTTGCTTGCAACCTTGTTTCTGCTTGCAGCGTTTCTCTTGCCGGTGCAGGCGAATAACCTGCCGGATTTTACCGTGCTTGCCGAGCAGAATGCGCCCTCGGTGGTGAATATCAGCACCAAGCAGTCATCGGTACGCCAGCATATGAAGCGTTTTCAGATCCCTGAATTCAAAGACATCCCGGAGGACAACCCATTCGGCGATCTGCTGCAGCGTTTTTTCGGTGAGCATGGCTACCAGTTGCCGGATGACGATCAGGTGGAAAAACAGTCCCTCGGTTCGGGATTTGTCGTCTCGGAGGATGGTTATATCCTGACCAATAATCATGTGGTGTCCGAAGCGGACGAGATTATTGTGCGCATGACTGACCGGCGCGAGTTCACTGCCAAGGTGATAGGTACGGATGAGCGCAGCGATATCGCATTGATCAAGATCGATGCTGAGGACCTGCCCGTGGTGCGGATCGGCAGCTCAAAAAATCTCAAGGTAGGCGAATGGGTGCTGGCTATCGGCTCGCCGTTTGGTTTCGATCATTCGGTGACGGCAGGAATCGTCAGCGCCAAGGGGCGCAATCTTCCCAGCGAAAATTATATACCCTTCATTCAGACCGATGTGGCGATCAACCCAGGTAATTCAGGAGGCCCGCTGTTCAATCTGAAGGGTGAAGTGGTGGGTGTGAACTCCCAGATCTACAGCCGCTCTGGCGGGTTTATGGGGCTGTCGTTTGCGATCCCCATCGATGTTGCGATGGATGTGGTTGAGCAGCTGAAAACCAATGGCAAGGTCAGCCGCGGCTGGCTGGGTGTGCTGATCCAGGATGTCACCGGGGAGCTGGCGGAGAGCTTTGGCATGGACCGTCCGCGCGGCGCACTGGTGGCCCGCGTGCTGCCCAAGAGTCCGGCCGCCAAGGCGGGTCTGCAGGTGGGTGATGTGATCCTGAAATACAACGGCACCACGTTGCGCAGTTCCTCGGAGCTTCCGCCGCTGGTTGGCAGCAGTAATGTGGACCGTCCTGCGGAGCTTGAAATCCTGCGCGGCGGCAGGGAGATTTCGGTCAAGGTCAATATCGGTGAATTGCCCCAGGAGGATGCCTTGGAACTGGCGCAGTCGACCGCTCCGCGCGTCGCGGAAAACCGTCTGGGGCTGATGGTGTCGGAATTGACCGGCGAACAGCGCAAGCAGCTGTCGCTGCCTTCGAAGAATGGGGTTCTGGTGGAATCCGTGACCGGCAGACCTGCCCGTGAGGCGGGAATCCAGCAGGGCGATGTGATCCTGATGTTGAATAATCAGGATGTGGAAAGTGTCGCCCAGTTCAACAAGCTGGTGAAGAAACTACCCGCCGGCAAGACCGTGGCGGTGCTGGTGCAGCGGAATACCGGACCTATCTTCCTGCCGCTGCGCATCCCGGCTGAATGAGATCACTCAGGCTCTATATTCGGGAGGGTTGTCACCTCTGTGAGGACATGGCCTCTGAGCTGCAAAGGCTTGTGCAGCATAGGGATTTCCACCTGGAGCTGGTTGATGTGGAGCGCACGCCAGGCAAGCTGGACGCCTATGGCAGCCGGGTGCCGGTTCTGGAGTCCCAGGATGGCGAATGTCTGAGCGAGTACTTTCTGGATGAGGATAAATTGATGAGCTATTTGAGCGGAGCTTGACTCTTCCCGAGTCGCAATTTATCTCAAGTTTGACGCCCCGCAAGGGGCGTTTTGCGTTTTATGGCAGCGGAAAAGCGTCTGCTTGCGAAGGCTTGCCAAGGACTCTTGCTGTGATTTTTATGGTTTAGTCGGGATCGAGGGTTGTGAATCTTGAGATTGACAGGATCATGTCTCTATTGCATCGTAGCACCATAACAATGAGATTTTCAAGTATCGGCAGCTGCCAGTTGTAACTGACGGGAGTCTGTTACTTTTTTATAAAAATAGGGGAATTAATCATGCAAAAGGGCGAATTCAGGATCGGTCGGCTGGCAACTCAGCCATATCTTTTTCTTCTCTTACTGTTTGCTTGGTTCCCGGTTCATGCGGATATTTCTGTAAGTAACCCCGTGCAGTCCCCGACAAATCCGGTCATATTGGGGCAAAATCCGATCTATTCAATCACGGTGGATAATCTGTACACTGCGCCAGAAACAACTACATCTATCGAAATTACCATTTCTATTAACGGGGAAGAAAGTACCAGTCGCTTTAGCAGCCTCTGACGTGTGGTCTTGATGGCCCATTCTTTTGTGGTTCTATTACATCGGGTGGCTCTGCAACTTATGAGTTTGAATGGATCGATGCGAATGCTACTGGCGATTTTGCAATAAGCTTTGACGTCCAATGTTCACCAACAGTGATCAAACGGATTGTATTGGTAGCAGTACACCACCCATCACAACAACAATTGTTCCTGAATCAGTTATCGCCGACCTCTATCGATTAAAAATGCCGGCACTCCGGTGAACAGGTATCGGAGACCATCACTATTGCGAACATCTTATCGACTGATATCACGATAGATAGTACCGTACAGCCACAGTTAGCTCCGGCCACTCATGCCGCAGGAGGAGGAGCAGTTTCACCTACACACTGAGGATTCCCAATGAAGCGATGGCGAATGAGGTCATCAGCGATACCATCACGATCAGGGAGGGCAGTATTGATGGGGTAATAATCGCCACTATCAGGTGTCAGTGACTGTCGTTGCGGATACCGTCTCAGTCAGTGAACTCAGCTCTCAGCTGCGCCGGGTGCCACCGCCACCGGTACGTTTACCGTATCCAATGCACTGCCGATTACCTCAATCACCACTGATCCGGATGTTGATAGTACGGTTAACCCAGACTGACGTTGCTGACTGGAGGCGGTATGTTGTCTAATATTCCATGATGGTGCCGCCAATCGGCGGCTGACAATGAGGTAATTACGGATACCATCACCATCACCGATTCAGGCGCAAAATGTAACAACCATTGACGTTAGGGTGACGAGTCTCAAGTGATTTATTTGCCGACCTTCCGGGATTGACCGAGAGTGAACGTGAGGTGGCGCATGCCCTGGATGAGGCCTGCGCGGCGCTCTCCAATACTGAAGTCGTGCTGCCCCCGACAGATATAGCGGCCAAGCTGCCGGCAGAAAAGCTGCTGGAGATCTGTAATGCACTGGATGTTGCGGATATCGGCACACAAGTCGATGCGATCCGCCAGATAACCCCGAAACAGGCCCCGGCCCAGGGGACCTCTTCCGTTGAGATCTCCCAGCGGCAATTTGACAATATCACGGCCCGCATGAACGCCTTGCGCAGTGGCGCGACCGGGGTCAGCGTTACCGGGCTGAACGTCGACTATCAGGGTGTCGCTATACCCGTCAAGCTGGTGAGTCAGGCGTATGCAAAACAGAGCGGCGGCTCTGCAGGGGAGGAGAACACCGCCCTGTTCGGCCGGATGGGCTTTCTTCCTCAACGGCAACATGAGCTTTGGCGACAAGAGTGAGTCAAGTAACGAATTGGGTTTCGATTTCGATACCAAGGGCATCACCGCAGGACTGGATTACCGGTTTACCGATCAGTTCGTGGTGGGTGGCGCGCTAGGCTATGTGAGTAATGAAACCGATTTTGACGCCTCACGGGGCGATATGGCGGTGAAAGGTTACACTCTTGCGCTCTATTCGACTTACTATCACAACCAGGCAAGCTACTTCGATGCCATCGTAAGTTATGGATGGAATGAGTTCGATGCCAGCCGCCAGGTCAGTTTTCTCACCTTCGATGAAAAAGCCTCTGGTGACACCGAAGGCACAGAGATTTCGGTCAGTCTGGGGGGCGGATATGATTTCAACCGGAATGGTTTCGCCTTCGGCCCCTATGGCCGCATCAATTATGTGAGTGCGGATGTAGACGGCTATACCGAAAACACCTCCACCGGTTTGGAACTGGTCTACGATGACCAGAGCGTTGACTCAATGACCACGCTGCTCGGCGGTCAACTCAGTTACGCCATCAGTACCTCGCGGGGTGTGTTCACTCCTCAACTGCGTTTCGAGTGGGCCCATGAATTCAAGGATGACAGCCGTTTCATCAAGGCGCGTTTTCTTTACGACCCGACCGAGACCTCCTTCCGCCTGAGCACCGATGATCCTGACCGGGATTACTTCAACCTGGGAGCGGGGGTTTCCGCAACCTTCGGCGCAGGCAAGTCTGGTTATATCTACTATGAGGCGCTGCTCGGGCAGGAAGATGTCAAGCAGCATTCACTGGCGGTGGGTTTTCGGCTCGAATTCTGAGCGAATCTGACAGTTTGAGCTATCTTTTATTGAACCCATTGCAGGAGCCGCACGGCTTCCTGCAATAGGTCATTTGAGAAGCGGTAACAATCTGGCCATGAAACCCTCTGCTTGATATGGATAAGACCGAAGACTCCCGGACGCGCATTCTTTCAGATTCGGCTGATCATTCCACACGGGATGAACTCACCCAGCGTTACCATCCGGAAGCGGATGATGCGACGCGCGTCGTTCCAGGGTCTGGCCGGCAGGCGGATGACAAGACCCGGGTGCTCCCATCTCAAACCCACCCGAGTGATGAGCAGACGGCCGTTCTGGATGCCACTGCTCGACAGTTCGAGGATCAGGGGATGGATCCTCCGACGCGCTTTGCCCTCGATTCCGCCAAACGCATGGAACACCTGCGGACCTTTCAACCGGGTACGCTGATCAAAGGGCGCTTCCAGTTGGTGGAAGAGCTGGGGCGCGGCGGCATGGGAGTGGTCTACTCTGCCAGGGACCTGGTGCAGGAAGGCGTGGGTGAGCAGAACTCACTGATTGCAATCAAGCTGCTGTCGGATGATTTCAAGGATCATCCCGATGCTTTACGCATGCTGCAGCAGGAGACGAAAAAGGCGCGGGAGCTGGCGCACCCCAATATCATCACGGTGTATGACTTCGACCGTGACGGGGATTCGGTCTACATGACCATGGAGCTGATGTCCGGCCAATCACTCAAGGATTATCTGCAGGAACACCAGGACAGTAAGGCCAGCCTGGAAGAGGTGCTGCCGATTATCAGCGGGATTGCAGAGGGTCTCAAATACGCCCATCAGAAAAATATCATTCATTCCGATCTGAAACCGGCAAATATTTTTCTCACCGAGAGTGGCGTGAAGATACTCGATTTCGGAATCGCCAGGGCGATCATGCAATCCGATGCGGAATCGGCGATCCACCCGGAGGGCAATAAACCAGCCTCAGTCCCTGACTCAGCAACCGAAGCCACTCATACCGAGACGGATGATGTGTTCGCCCTGACCCCATCCTATGCCAGTCTCGAGATGTTTATGGGGGATCCGCCGGATCCTGCCGATGACATCTATGCCTTTGCCTGTATCTGTTATCAGTTGCTGCTGGGCAGCAGTCATCCCTATCGGAAACGATCGGCCAAAGAGGCCTTTGAGAAAGGCATGGCGCCGAGTCGCATCGAAGGGCTCAAGGATGCCCAGTGGAATGCGCTGTTGACCGGACTGGCGCTGGAGCGAAGCAAACGCGCCTCCAGTGTCGATGAATTTATCCATGGTTTTCTCCCGCATCGCAGGGAGCCTTGGAAGTACGCGGCCTTTGTCACGCTCCTGGCGGCGGGTCTGCTGTCTGCCTATTTCCTCACCCGGCCACCTGAGATCGTTGAGCCCAGTCTGTTTGAAAATCCACCCCTGGCAGCTGAACTCAAGGCTGATCAGAAGTTACAGGTGGAGCAGATGCTGGAAGTGGCGGAAGTGCACATGATGGTAGGCCGGCTGCTCAGCCCGCCAGGCAGTAATGCCCTGGATGAATATAAAAAGGTGCTTGAGCTGAACCCGTATAACCGTACTGCTATCGCGGGTCTGGAGACCTTGCTGGAGACACTGTTGCAGCTGGCGCGCAGCTCGATGGAAGCGGGTGACCTGGAGAAAGCAGGGGAGTATGTCAAAGAGGGTTTGACGATCCATGCCGGACATAAAGAGCTAAAGTTACTGGATCAAGAACTGGAAGTACAACTGCAATGATAACCTGGGGTGATCATGCCACTATCAAAAATTAGACTGGAAATTATGAGCCGCGTGCGGAATCTGACTCTCCTCGCATGTTCGGTTCTGCTCGGACTGCTCACCGCTTGTGGGGCTACGCAACCCACACTGGATGATACCGCGAAATTGCCCGGCAGGGTTTCCGCCGATCAATTGTTACCTGTGGATTGTCTGTTGCCAGCCCAGATGCGCAAGCTCGGCGCGTCAATGACCTATCTCGCACCGCGCCGGGCGATCAAGACCACGGCTGCCGACTGCGAGATCCGAGGCGGTGAATATGTTGCCTACGATCGTGCCGATTACCGGACCTCGCTCAACGTCTGGCTTGAAAAGGCCAAACAGGGTGATCCTGAGGCGCAGACCTACGTCGGTGAGATCTATGAGAAGGGGCTTGGCTTGCCGAATGACTATAAAACCGCTCGAACCTGGTATAGCAAGGCTGCAGAGCAGGGCTATTCCCGGGCCCAGATAAACCTGGGCTATCTCTACGAGAAAGGGCTTGGGGTTGAGGAGGATAGGGTGACGGCCCTCAACTGGTACCGGCGCGCCTCTGGTGTAACGGATGATGATATCGATTACTCGTCAGCGATTGAGGTGAAGGCCGCTACCCTGGCTGATGAACAGAATGAAGTGCTGCGCCAGGATATGGAGCGCAGGGAGCGTGAGATCCAGGGTTTGAAGGTATCCCTGTCGGCCGCACAAAATCATTTGCGAATGCAGAAAGAGGCGCTGCAGGACACCAAAAGACGCCTGCGTATCCTCCAGCGGCAGATGGAAAATACCACTGATTCGTCCCAATTGAATGAACTCAAGCAGACATACGATACACAACAGGCCAAGCTGCAGAAACTTGAAAGCCAGCTTACGCAATTGCAGACAAAGGCAGAGACTAAGCAGGTGCAGCTCAGCAAAAAATCCACTGCCGTTCAGCAACAGCAGCAGGTATTGGCTACGCAGGAGGTTGGCGGCCCGTCCATCGAGGTATTTGATCCCTCGGTTGCCATCACCCGCAGTGGTGAACCGAGTGTCAGGGTGCGTGCCGGCAGCAAGGCGCGGGTAATCAGCGGCAGAATCGATGCACCGGCCGGTTTGAGCAGCGCCTCGATCAACGGCAATGCCATCTCACCCGACAGTACGGGGCTGTTCAATTCCGCAGTCTCAGTCGCGGAAGGTGAAAAACGGGTGCTGATCCAGGTCAGCGACAAGCTCGGCAAGCAGGCTGAGTTCAGCTTCATGCTGATTCCCGAACAGCGCCAGGTGAAAACAGAGGCCGACAATCAGCAGGTGAGCCGGGTGGCCGGTTCCATCGATTTCGGCCGTTACTATGCACTGGTTATCGGCAATAACGAATATCATAACTTTCCTCCCCTGCAGACCGCCATCAACGACGCGCAGAATGTTGCACAAGTCCTCGAGAATAAGTACGGATTCAATACCCGTTTTATCCGGAATGCAGACCGCTACACCATCCTGTCCGCATTGAATGAGGTGAAGAGCAAGCTGAAGGAGAATGACAATCTGTTGATCTACTATGCAGGGCATGGGGAACGGGATGTCGGCACCCTGCAGGGCTACTGGTTGCCGGTCGACGCGGAACAGGAGAATACCGCAAACTGGATTCCCAACTCCGCCATCTCCGATCTGCTGAATACCATGCCGGCGAAACATATCCTGGTGGTTGCCGACTCCTGCTATTCTGGTTCCATGACCCGTAGTTCGGTGGCCAGACTGGATGCTCAGCTGAGTGATGAAAACCTGAAAAAATGGCTCAAGGTGATGGCGCGCACACCCTCGCGGACCGTACTGACATCTGGGGGCATAGCGCCGGTGCTCGATAGTGGCGGGGGTGAGCACTCGGTATTCGCCAAGGCATTTATCGATGAACTCAAGGAGGCTGCGGGCCCTATCGATGCCTACAAGATCTATCTCAGAGTCACCCGGACTGTGCAGCAGAATGCGGCGCTGGTGGGATTTGACCAGACACCCACCTATGCCCCGATCAAATACACCGGGCACAGTGGTGGAGAGTTTATCTTCGTAAAAAGCTGATCCAGCAACAGCCCTTTGAGCTTCTTTTCTGTTTAGGTAGGGTGCGCCGTGCGCACCAACTGGCAAGCGTTGCCGTTAGTCAATGGTGCGCACGGCGCACCCTGCAAATGTAATAGAAAACACTCTTCAATGTGGAATCAGTTACAAGATCTACTCTGCCAAAATCCATACAACTGGGTTTGGACTAATCATCAAGCATTTTAACCTTCAACAATTTGTCATTCTATCAAGGAGATTCATTCTATTTTCCATGATCTGCCTTGGTGTGGGATGTTCCGGACCGGTGCAAATCAACGACCGATTTGCCGCTGCTCAGGGACTCTCCCGTTCCCTGGCCAAAGGCGTGGATTTTACCCATGTCATCTATACGGCAGGTAACGGGGAAGGGTCAGTCTGGCACGTCTACATCGAAGGGGATGGCCAACCCTGGCAGGGTCGTTATTCCGTTGCACATGATCCTACTTCGGCTATGCCGCTGATGCTCAGGCTCATGCAACAGGATGCCGCACCGCGCATCTATCTGGGACGCCCCTGTTATCAGGGCTTGGCTGACGAGGCTGCCTGTAAACCCTGGGTTTGGACCCATGGCCGCTACTCGGAAGCGGTGATTGCGAGTATGCAGGTTGCCTTGAACAAGCTCATCGAGCGCCATGCAATCAGCGAACTCACGCTGATCGGCCACAGCGGCGGCGGCGCCCTGGCCATGCTGCTGGCGGAACGGATTCCTCAGACCAGCCAGGTCATCACCCTGGCGGGGAACCTGGACACCGCAGCCTGGACCCGTAAACAGGGTTACTCCGAGCTGGCCGGGTCGTTGAATCCTGCGGACAGGCCCGCGTTGCCCAGCCGGATCAGCCAGTTTCATTTTCGCGGGGCGGAAGACCGAAATCTGCCAGCCGGGATGCCTGGGGTCATCAGCATCGATGGTGTGGGGCATGCTGCCGGCTGGGAGGCGATCTACTGCGGGATTCTTAGCCGCACTGGGGGACAGTGTAAACCGCTGTAAGCGGCATCATGTGCAATGAACCAGGTTCGAATCTCACCTCACAAGTCGCCGCATGCCGACTGAATGCGGCCCGATCCTGAACTATACTGCGTAGATTAAAACTTAATTTCCTGCTTTTTACCTACCGCCTCCGTCGGTGAGAAATGTACAACTTACAAAATCGTGAACAGAGAAAAAGGAATCCCTTCAGGGCAAGGAGGGCGCTGTCTGGTAAGCAGCATTCGACGGTCAGTTCGATCCTGTGGAGGAAAGGCGCCTGCTGTGCAGAATGCGCCGCTGAAGCGGAACTCCCGGTCTCCAAAATAGCAGAACCCGACATGCAGGGTGGCGAGATGGTCGAACTGGTCACTGGTGGATCATCCAAGTGCAACCTTTCAGGAGATAGCCAGGATATTACGAATAATAACGATGAGTGCAGCCGCAGCTGCACCCAGGATCATGAACAGAACCATGTCGATCGACGCTCCAGTTGCTGCGAGCAGGCCCGTACGGCCTATCACGCCGCTCGTGACAGTGGGGATGCGGCGCACCGAGGTCGTGTCATGAGCGCTTGGAACCAATGGGTAAGAACCAACAAGGACGCCAGCGAGTGTGAGGCCTACGCGGTGAGTATGTCCTGCGCCAGCAACCTGATTCGAGATAACGATTGCGACAGCGAAACGACCCCGTCGACCTGCTGCGAGCAACTCAGCAGCTATCTGTCTCACACAACTGAACGCAAGAATCATTACTGCGGACGGTCCGGTGACTCTACCGACAGAACCGACTGTCCCGATTTTAGCTAAACCGGGATCCGGACTGATTGGCATGCAACCCGAAGCTGTAACGCTATTTGAAGGAGACTTTCTCGGTGAGGCATTGGATCTGGGGATCCATCATCTGCAGAAAGGTTGCGAGGGTGAGATCTCCGAGCCGATAGAGGCTTGTGAGAAACTCTATGTGGTTGCCGATGGTAAAGCCGTGGCGTTGATCAATGACTACAGCGACCTGTCTGCCTATGTGAATAAAGTCGGATCAGTTGCGCAAGCCGAGGCCTTTGTGCGTCTGCTGACTTCACTGGATACCTTTCATCTGTTCGAGCGTGGCAGAATCGAGATCGACTGTCAGTTTGTCGATCGATACCAGAAACCTGCCAATGCCCAGATCAGCCGGGACGATGCCGTCAAACACCAGTTGCACCCAATAGAGATCGTGCAGATCGAGACCGGATACCAGGTCGAGCGCTGTCTCTATGTCTGGGAATTGGGCTTCATGCATCCCCAGCTACATCAGGTGACTGAAAGGGTAGGGTGTGAAGGGAGTTACGCAAGGGTTGCGGATAAGCTGATTTCTGATGCTGACACCCGCAACATCAGCCTCCCGGTTTATGAATAAACTTGGCAACGGTTACAATGGCATTAAAGTGACGCAAAATTGCAGAAATCATAGCTGCTGACGAGCAGTCAAAACTATAAGTGATAGGACATTATTGATTGAATTGATCATTTTTGATAAAACAGGATATCTTTTTTAGGATGATTTCAACAAAATCGGAATGCGAGATAGGCGTCATAGTGGCGTGTTATATCACGTCGATGTGACGTTGACTCAATGTAGACTGGTAGCGAGACTCGCTTAAACTGAAGCTCAACCTACCCGGAATTTTTGATCGTCGCCTTGGTCCGTAATTTTCACATTAATGCTCACCACAGCCCGGAAGTGCATACATGCAGAAAGAACAAAACAACTTCTACACATTCCTCACAAGCGGTTCAGGCGCGTCGATTCTGGTCGCCACACTGGTATTTGTGGTTGTTTCGCTAGTCCTCTTCCTATTCGCAAACTGGTTGGAAACGCTCGCCGAATCTTGGAAAACAGCGCCGGAATATTCCGTGAAATCGCAAAGCTACTCTTAACAGTCGTGGCGCTTAATTTTCTGCTCCGGACAAAGATCTGGAAGGATGCAATTGATTCAATCAGTGAGCGCCTAAAACTCAAAGACGCAACGTTACTTTCCGGGCTTAATGAGTGCTGGAAGTTTGACGAAGTACCTTGGGATCAACTTTTCCATGAAGCGAAGACCGTGACAATCGTCGCCATCTCCGCTCGTCCTTTGCTCGTTCAGCGTCTTGAAAAGAAAATAGGGTCAGGTCTTTCGCTATCATATAACTCATGATAAAGTTCGACCATGGCGAGACCACTACGATTAGAAATTACTGGCGGACTTTATCACGTCACCTCAAGAGGCAACAGACGAGAGCTTATCTACGAAGGTGATGAAGATCGTTCGCTCTGGCTGGAAACCCTTTCCCGAGTCTGTGCACGCCACAACTGGCGGGTTCATGCCTACTGCCTGATGGATAACCACTACCATGTGGTCATAGAAATAGCCGAGGGTAACCTGTCCAAAGGCATGCGCCAGCTCAATGGCGTTTATACCCAGGCATTCAATCGACGACATAACCGGGTAGGGCATATCTTTCAAGGCAGGTATAAAGCCATACTGGTCGAAAAGGAAGCCTATTTACTGGAGCTTGTGCGATACGTTGTACTCAACCCAATGCGTGCCCATATGATCAAAAACATAGATAACTGGCCCTGGAGCAGCTATCTTGCCACCACGGGTAAGCGTGATGCCCCCGAATGGCTGGAGGTTGACTGGTTGTTGAGTCATTTTGGAAAACAACGAAAAAAAGCGAGGGAGAAATACACCGATTTTATAAGAGCAGGTATTGGATTACCCTCGATCTGGGAAAATCTACAGAATCAGATCTATCTGGGTACTGAAGGCTTTATTAATAAACAGCAGAAAGCCATCAAACGAAAAGATAGCCTGGAAGATGTGCCCGTCTTGCAGAAAAGAGCTATTCCAAAATCACTGGAATATTACCAGGTAAAATACAAAGACAGGAATCAAGCCATAGCCGAAGCTTTTCTATCGGGAGCTTATACAATGAAGCAGATCGGGGATTATTTTGGTAGGCACTACACAACAGTCAGTCGAATTGTAAAGCAATATGAATTGTGATGATAAAAGACCTGACCCTACTCATTTGATAAAAGACCTGACCCTACTCATTTGACCCTACTCATTCCTACTCACCTTGTGACCCTACTCACCTTGCAAGCAGCAGGTTTAGATGAAGCTGGAATGAAGAATTGGCATATTGAGTTCGAGAAAACCTCTCCAGAGGCACATCAAGACTTTCTTGAGTCAATTGGTATTGCAGCTGCAGAAGTCGATTCTATTCGGGCTTGGTCAAAAAATGCAATCTAACAGCTGAGACCGACGTGAGCATCCCCGTTGATTGGTACTTTGCTTAAGAACATACCTCTGCCAGGTAGTCCATCAACGCTGCATAGACATCGAACTTCAATCTGGTGTCGAAAGTGTAGGATTTATCCCCGAGCCGGATCGAGGTGGGAAGTCCCGAGTTGCTGTCAAACAGGGTATCGACCGCGACCTGTACGGTGTTGTCCCGGTAATCAATCGGAATACGGAGTTTCTCCCGGCCCGGGGCGAGATATACCCCCATACGGCAGACGTGCAGCACCAGGTTCGCATGGCCGTTTTCATTGAGTTCGACATACGCCGATGGCGGCTCGGATGAGGTATTTGATGGGGAGGGCCCATTCAGCAGGCAGGCCTCAATACTGGATATCACTGCTACCGCAGACAATCCATGACGTTGCACCAGCTTGTTCACCTCGACGGCAATCTCTTCTATTCCCTTCAATGGTTCTATGGAATTCATTGTCTATCATCCTGTGCAATTTATCTGTCAGGAACAAGTCCACTTTGTATTGTGACCGGGTGAAGATACTTAACGGCGGGAATCCAAAAAAATACAGATCAAGCGGTTTTGACAGCCTTCAAAGTGTGATATGGCTCACTGGTATCGCGGATTAGAGATTCTCATGACTATCACATAATCCCTCTCACCGGATTCGGTAAAGACTGCTAATTTCAGTTGCGAATAATCGACCGACATGAAATTCCTGCCTTACCTATTGTCGAGAAGTAGCAGGGTCAAGAGTAATAATTCGGGGACTATAGGCACTTATAGAAGGAACAAGTCAGGTCATTAGCTAACAGGAATATCAGCGAAATCAAAAAATCTAAAAAGTGGTCGTGGCTGATTGATCACTATCCAGTCCTGAATCCTTGATGACTTGCCTGCTGGATCACTGACGATGGTCTGAAAACCTTGACGAAAGGGTAATCGGTACTGATGCCTTTGACCAGGCCATCGGGATGGATAATGGTGACCGCTGCTCCCAAAACCTCAACCCCTTCGCGTTTTCGGGTATTTCGATCAAGCGTGGCGTCGCATTCAAAATTGAGCATGCCTTTACGCAGGGTGATTCTCTGTCCATGCCGTAGATGAAGATGTCCATGCACAATGGCATGGATCTTTCTGCTACGCACGGATTCCACGCCGCGCAGGGTCAAGGGCCTGTCCACCTCCCGGTATTTTGTACGAATGGTGTTTGCCAATGGTCCATAGTAGAAATCGAACAGATCTCTCCTCACCTTGTTTCGGAACTCCCGGTTGAGATGCTTAATGCCATGATCTTCGATGATCTGTGCGATCTGATCATCGAGGCCTGCATGAATAAATAGAAAAGAGGCCTCCCGATGAGCGAGCTGCATTTGTTCAAAAAACCAGAAAAATTCACCTTTTGGATGCAGAAAAAGCTGCTGCCATTTTTTCGCGGCGGCGTAGGCCATGCGCAGCGTCATGCCGGCACCGAGGCAATCATCCTCGAAATGCTCCATCTTTGTCCTGAGCCGCTGCATTTCCCGATCGATACCTGAATCAGGCATCACCCATGCGGCGACCCGGGGAAACTCGTCGAACCAGCGCTTCGAAGGAAACAGCTTACGTCGGCATTCCCGTCTTCCCGGCACTTCATGGATGAGGCTCTCTTCATTCAGGTAACGGTCATAGATCTCTTTCAGAAATGGCATTACCTTGGGGCCCATGCGAACAAAAAAATGCTCTGTTCTAGGGTCCGGCGGCAGGTCCAATGCCTTGATACCCAACATCATCCGGATGTCGTGGTTTCCCGCCAGAATACGCACCTCGGCCTTTCGTTTCATGAGCAACCGGATGACTTGCAGTAGTCGTATGCTGCTGGGCCCTTTGTCGAAGCAGTCACCGCCGATTACAAACAGCGCCTTACGGCCAGCTTTGGACAGTTTGAAATCCTTGTCTCGTGGTCCGGTTTTCTTTATTCCGCCGGATGCCACAAGTGAAGCGAGAAAGGCGTCCGTATCGGCATGCAGGTCTGAAAAGAAATAGATGACGCGCTTTGGCCATTTCCAATGGTCACGTTGCAGAACCCGATAGAGTTCATCATGTAGGGCGCGCCGGTGATATCGATCCTTGCGGATGGACTTTCCCTTTCCCAGTTCCCATGGCTGGCACTCGGAGGGGAGCTCAGTCCGAAGCCATTTTTTGCCGTGATATTTGACGCATTTTTCTTGATGCTTGGTTTTCTTCTTCATGCCGGCCATCGATTCAGCAACAGGAGGAGTGTGGCGCTCGGATCTCCCGCAGTTCTTGACTAACCAAGCCCCTGCCATGAATGGAGTATTGGGAATGCAAGAGTGCAGTAAATCTTAGTGTAGCCGATGAATATCATCTGTACGGCCCCTGAAAATGGGCCTTGTGTGCTCAGTCTTAGCATGACATTAAACAAGGTGCTTTTACACAAAGGCTTATCAATGATCTAATCTTTACCGGGTAGGTGAATCGAGATTACTTCAACTGAGTCGCTGCAGCCTTGTCTGCGGTCGCACAGGGCAAACTCGAAATGTCATAACCAGAACTAATAACCCAACCGTCAGCAATCAGAATATTGTTATATGGCTTCCATCCGAGTAACCCGCAGCGCACTAATTCCAGACCCATTCCGCCTCAGCCGCTACCAGAAGGCGCCGGATCTTGGTCCCGGCGTGCTTTTCTTCAGCGGAGGCAGTGCGCTGAACGGCGTCAGCCACGTACTGAAAAATTACACCCACAATTCGACTCACATGGTCACGCCGTTTGATTCCGGAGGGAGTTCGGCGAAGCTACGCAAGGCCTTTTGCATGCCGTCCATAGGGGACCTCAGAAGCCGACAGGTGGCGCTGGCCAATGAGACCGTCACCGGCCATCCCGAAGTCTATAAACTCTTCACCCATCGCTTTCCAATCAGAGAGAATAATGACCGACTGCTGCGTCAGCTGAAATCGATGCATAAAGGAAAGCATCTGCTGATCAATGCAATACCCAATCCCATGCGACGCCTCATCCGGAATCAGATCGGATATTTTCTTGATGCGAAGCCGGATAATTTCGATCTCCAGGGCGCCAGCATCGGCAACCTGATACTTGCGGGAGGGTATCTGAATAATCACAAGCACCTGGACCCCATCATCTTTCTGTTTACCAAACTACTTGGGGTGCAGGGTACAGTACGTGCGATTATCAATGATGATCTCCACCTGGGGGCGGACCTGGAGGACGGCCGCCAGATTATTGGACAGCACTTGCTCACGGGGAAAGAGGTTGCCCCGCTGGATTCCCCGATCAAGCGACTATTCCTGTCTCAGGATGATAAAAAATTTACGCCTGTTGCAGCACAGCTCCGCAAAAAGAATCGTAAGCTGATTGAGCGAGCGGAATTGATCTGTTTTCCCCCCGGCAGCTTTTATACCAGCGTGATTGCCAATCTGCTGCCGGGTGGCGTTGGTTCTGCGGTAGCCGTCAATGAGGGTGTTAAAGTCTACATCCCTAATCTGGGTCATGACCCGGAACAAATCGGTATGACAATCGATCAGGCGGCGCTCAAGTTGATCGATCACCTGCGCTCCGATGCGGGAGCGACATGCCCGACAAACAAACTGATCAATTTTATTCTGCTGGACAGTAAGAATGGCCGCTATCACTCATCCCTGTCCCGCACATTGATGAATGAGTTAGGCGTCGAGATCATTGAAACGAAGCTCGTCAGTAAACGCAGCGCGCCATACTACGATGCCAAATTGTTTGTTGAAGCTCTGCTATCCTTGGTTTGAGCAGACATCTCTGTCCCTGATACGTTACTCATGGCGGTGGTCCGCATAAAAATAACGACTTAGCAATCATCCAATAAAAGACTTGATGCCGATAGGTGATTGCCGGTATTGCATTGGTGGGTTATATGAAAAATAAATCAAAGAAAAAGCTAAAGAAAAAAGACCGGCAAAAAGCGCTGAATAACTTGGAAAGTCAGACTGAAACCAGTGTTTTGAGGCAAAAAATCAAACAGCTCGAGAAACGACTCAAGAAACGGGAAAGCCTCATCGAGGAACTGCGCGGCCAACTCAAAAAAAGCAAAACCGGGAAAGAAAAGAAAAAAAAGCCGGGTGATAATCCCTCCAATCCCCTGTTCAGTGGGCAGACCGACAGAGTCGGCGTTGCACAGAGAAAGGCCTGGCAACGCCATGAATATCTGCGCGACAGGTACGAATCGCATCTCGCCAATGGTCAGGACAAGGGCAGTGCAAGATCTCTTGCCGATAAGGATCTGAGAGAAAAATACGGTGAGGATGCGGGATACACGGAACAGCAACTGGAGCAAATCCTGTCCTGAGACAGCTCCGCAGGGTGTAGAGGGTCAGGCATCAGCATAGCCGCCAATGGGGGGCAGCATTCGATCGGGGTCTTGCTGTGGTCGATATCGAGGGGAGCCGTCGGGCAACCGGGCTGCTTCCGCTGTTGCTCATATTGGATTGCCCGCCTGGCAGCAGACTCCGTGACCGGGCCTGATCCGGGACAGACCAAGGCGGCGGCCTGTAACTAATTACCCCAGGAGAGGACTGATGCTATCTTGGATGGCGGTTGATTTGGTATGATGGCCGCTTTGCCGGCAAAACGCCCCAAGCAGGGGCGTTTTGTTTGTCGGACGCCAGGACTCCAGACACTCAATGACAGATTTGCAGCACATCCGTAACTTTTCCATCATCGCCCACATCGACCATGGTAAATCCACCATTGCCGACCGGTTCATCCAGGTCTGCGGCGGCTTGGCGCAGCGGGAGATGGCGGAGCAGGTGCTGGATTCCATGGATCTGGAGCGGGAGCGGGGCATCACCATCAAGGCCCAGAGCGTGACCCTGGATTACCTGGCGAAGAACGGTGAGAAATACCTGCTCAATTTCATCGATACCCCCGGACATGTGGATTTCTCCTACGAGGTCTCCCGCTCCCTGGCCGCCTGCGAAGGCGCGCTGCTGGTCGTGGATGCGGCCCAGGGTGTCGAGGCGCAGAGTGTCGCCAACTGCTACACCGCTGTCGAGCAGGGCCTGGAGGTATTGCCGGTCCTCAATAAGATCGATCTCCCTTCGGCTGATCCCGAAAAGGTGATTAATGAGATTGAGGAGATCATCGGCATCGACGCGCAGCATGCGATCAATGTCAGCGCCAAGACCGGATTCGGCATCCCAGAGCTGCTCGAGCAACTGGTCGAGCGCATCCCGCCACCGAAGGGGGATGCCGATGCGCCTCTGCAGGCGCTGATCATCGATTCCTGGTTCGATCCCTATGTCGGGGTATTCTCTCTGATCCGCGTGGTGAATGGTGTGATCCGGCCGAAGGATAAAATGTGCGTGATGTCCACCGGGCGTACTTACCAGGTGGAGAAGGTGGGGGTGTTTACCCCAAAACGGGTCGACAAGAGTCAGTTGAGCACCGGTGAGGTGGGCTTTCTGATTGCCGGAATCAAAGAGATCGATGGTGTGCCGGTGGGTGACACCATTACCTTGGAGAACCGTAAGGCGGCAAAATCCCTCCCTGGTTTCAAGGAGATACGACCCAGGGTCTTTTCCGGGCTGTATCCGGTCAGCTCGGACGATTATGAAGACCTGCGGGATGCGCTGCAGAAATTGCGGCTGAACGATTCGTCACTGCAGTACGAGCCGGAAACCTCCCAGGCCCTCGGGTTCGGCTTCCGTTGCGGCTTTCTCGGCATGCTGCATATGGAGATCGTGCAGGAGCGTCTGGAGCGGGAATACGATCTCGACCTGATCAGCACGGCCCCCTCGGTGGTCTACGAGGTGTTGAAAAATGATGGTGAGTTGATCCAGATCCAGAATCCTGCCAACTTGCCCGATCCGGGTAAGTTCGAAGAGGTGAGAGAGCCGGTGATCAACGCCACGATCCTGGTTCCTCAGGAATACCTCGGCAATGTCATCAACCTTTGTATCGAGAAGCGGGGGGTGCAGAAGAATCTGCAGTACCTGGGTGGACAGGTACAGATCGTCTTTGAACTGCCGATGAACGAAGTGGTCTTAGATTTCTTTGATCGCCTGAAGTCGGTAAGTCGCGGCTATGCATCCTTCGAATATGAATTTACCCACTTCCAGGCTGCGCCGCTGGTGAAGCTCGATATTCTGATCAACGGTGAGCGGGTCGATGCACTGTCACTGATCGTACACCGGGACCAGGCACCGACCCGCGGCAGGGACCTGGCAGTGAAGATGAAGGAGATCATCCCGCGTCAGATGTTCGAGGTGGCGATTCAGGCGGCGATCGGCAGCAAGGTGATTGCCCGCACCACGGTCAAGGCACTGCGTAAGAATGTAACCGCAAAGTGTTATGGGGGTGACATCACCCGTAAACGCAAGCTGCTGGAGAAGCAGAAAGCGGGTAAAAAACGTATGAAACAGGTAGGCAGGGTGGAAATCCCACAGGATGCCTTTCTTGCGGTGCTCAAAGTAGGAAAGGATAATTAATTCAGCTGCCAGCCGACAGATGGATTTCTGTAACGACCTGGAAACAGGGTTCTCAAGCAAGGTTTAATAAAATATGAATTTCGATTTTCCGACTTTTCTGGTAGCAGCCAGTGCATTGACTGGTGGTATCTGGCTGATTGACGCCCTGTTTTTTGCGTCCAGGCGCAAGCGGCGCGCCGCTGCCGAAGCTGAGGGAGGTGCTGAGACCAAGATCAAAGAGCCGCTGCTCGTCGAGTACTCCCGCTCTTTCTTTCCGGTCATTTTTGCGGTGCTGATTCTGCGCTCTTTCATGGTGGAGCCGTTTCGGATTCCTTCCGGCTCAATGATGCCGACCCTGCTGGTAGGCGACTTTATCCTGGTCAACAAATTCAGTTATGGCATTCGCCTGCCGGTCCTGAACAAGAAGATCATCGAAATGGACGACCCGCAGCGGGGCGATGTGGTGGTATTTCGCTATCCCAAGCAGCCCTGGGTCGACTATATCAAGCGCGTGGTGGCCGTTCCCGGCGACAGCGTCTCCTATCAGAACAAAATCGTCTACATCAATGGCGAACCCTTGCAGCAGACTCCTGTAGGCCGCTACACCGGGGTAGGCAGCGGGGTGCAGATGACCGGGGCCATCAGGTCCAAGGAGAAAGTTAACGGTTTTGAGCATGACATCCTGGTGCACCCCTTGGCCCCGAATCTTGCAATGGGTTGTAATGTATTGAGAAATGGGCCGATAACCATACCTGAAGGTCACTATTTCGCGATGGGGGATAACCGTGACAACAGTAACGACAGCCGTTGCTGGGGGCTGGTCCCGGATGAAAACCTGGTCGGCAAGGCGTTCGGGATCTGGATGAACTGGGATTCAAATCTGGACAGCTTTCCTCCCATCGCATGGGAGCGCCTGGGAAATGGGATCGAATAACAGCGGGCTGGCAGTTTTCCAACCCGTACCTGAGTTTATCTGGAGTAGCGAGCGATGCATATGCTGAAGAGACAGCGCGGCCTTACCATGATCAGTTGGCTGGTCGTGTTGATTGTGATCGGTTTTTTCATCATGGTTGGTTTGCGGGTTGGCCCGGTCTACCTTGAGCACTATTCAATCAAGAATATCCTGTTCTCGCTGAAGGAAGAGCCGTTTATCAGTCGAAAACCCGTGGGCGAGATTCGCAGTATGTTGATCAGGCGCTTTGATATCAACAGCATCAAAAATATCGATCGTGATCAGATCAAGATCCGTCGTTCAGGCGGCGTCACCACCATTGAGCTGAGTTATGAGCAGCGCAGACCTATTGCCGGCAACATGGATGTCATTATGACATTCAATGAATCCCTGGAACTGGTCGCGAATTGAGAGCCTCAACTGACATCCTCTGTCGCGCCCTGGGATATCGGTTTAATGACGAACAGCTTCTCGAACAGGCGTTGACTCATCGGAGTATCGGCGGCTCGAATAATGAGCGTCTGGAATTTCTGGGTGATGCCATTCTTGGTTTTGTGATTGCCGACGAACTCTATCACCGGTTTGCGTCAGCCACGGAAGGCCAGCTCAGCAGACTGCGTTCGAGCCTGGTGAAGCGCGAGACCCTGGCGAAGATCGCCCGCCATCTCGATCTGGGGGACTATCTCAACCTGGGTCCGGGTGAGCTGCGTAGCGGCGGTCAGGCCCGTGCGTCGATTCTTTCGGATGGCGTGGAAGCCATTCTGGCGGCGATCTATCTGGACAGCGGTTATCAGGAGTCGCGCCGCGTGATCCTGGATATCTTCGCTCCCCGGCTGGCGAAGATTGATCTGAAAGCACCGCAGAAAGACCCGAAAACCCGCCTTCAGGAGCTGTTGCAGTCCCGCAAGATCGCCCTGCCCAGTTACGAGATAGTCGAGGTCAGCGGCACACCCCACGAGCAGTCGTTCAAGGTCGGCTGTATGATCACTGAACTCAATCTGGAAAAAATCGGGTCAGGCTCCAGCCGTCGACGCGCTGAGCAGGATGCCGCACAAAACATGCTGCAGGAGCTGGAACATGGTTGAAGTAGAAAATCACTGTGGTTACACGGCGATCATCGGCCGGCCGAATGTGGGGAAGTCGACCCTTCTGAACCGGATTATCGGGGTCAAGCTGGCCATCACCTCACATAAGGCCCAGACCACGCGTCACAGCATTCTGGGCATCAAGACCCTTGAGCATGGCCAGGTGGTGTACGTCGATACCCCCGGCATTCATGAGCGGGCGGACCACGCCATGAACCGCTACCTGAACCGTACCGCAAAGACCGCCTTGGTTGATGTGGATGTACTGATTTTCGTGGTGGAAGCGTTGCGCTGGACCAGTGAGGATGAAAAGGTCCTGAGTCTGATTCAGGACCGGACCCTGCCGGTCATTCTGGCGGTCAACAAGGTGGACAAGATCAAACAGAAGGAGCTGCTGCTGCCCTATCTGGCGGAGATGGCGGAACGCTTCCACTTTCTCGAGGTGGTGCCGGTGTCAGCGAAAAACGGCAGTAATCTGGAGACTCTGGAGGCGCTGGTGCTGAAGGCGCTCCCGCAGGGTGAGAATATCTATCCGGCTGACCAGTTGACCGATCGCCCGGAAAAATTTTTCGCGGCAGAGATGCTGCGTGAACAGCTCACGCGGCGCTATGCCAAAGAGCTGCCCTATGCAGTGTCGGTGGAGATCGAGCGCTTCGAGGCGTCGAATGGCCTGTATCGCATCGGAGCGGTGATCTGGGTGGAAAAACAGGGACAGAAAGGCATACTCATCGGCAAGGACGGCAGTGCATTGAAACAGGCGGCGACTCAGGCAAGAAAATCGATGCAGGAGCTATTTGACTGCAAGGTTTACCTGAATGTCTGGGTCAAGGTAAAAAAGAGCTGGTCCAGTGACGAGGCGGCGCTGGTGCGGCTCGGCTACGGGGATTAGTACCCTCTCGGATCCATCTTGATGGGGCGCTCATGTCCGGAAAATCGCTGCAACCCTGCTTTGTTCTGCACCGGCGGGATTATCGCGACAGCAGTCTGCTGCTCGAACTCTTCATGCTTCATCAAGGCCGCCTGTCTGCGATTGCGCGCGGCGCAAAGTCGGGTCGAGGCCAACGGGCGGCCTTTTTGCAACCCTTTCGTCCGCTGCAAGTCAGCCTGACTGGCAAGGGTGAGGTCAAGACCCTGGGGCAGGTGGAGCCGGAAGGCCAGGCCTTTTCACTGCGCGGAACATTGCTCTATTGCGGTTTCTATCTGAACGAGTTGTTGATGCGGCTCTTGGAAAGAAATGACCCCCATGAGGATCTCTTCGTCCACTATTTCAATACGCTTACCGCCCTCGCTGAGGGCCAGGCCGTCGATGACGTGCTCAGGGCATTTGAAGTCAGGCTGCTGACAGCGCTCGGCTATCAATTGCTGCTGGATCGTGAATACGCAACAGGCACAGCGGTCTCGCCGGAACAGGTCTATGAGTATGAGATCGAGCAGGGTCCGCTAATCTCCTCCAGGAAAGAGGATGAAGGCAGTCAGCGGGTGCATGGCCGCACACTGCTTAGCCTGCACAATGGAGTGGCCATGGATCGGGCAAGCATGATGGAAGCAAAGGGTCTGATGCGGCGCATTCTGGCTTTTTATCTTGGCGGCAAGCCGCTGAAGAGCCGGGAACTGTTCCGGGGCTTTGCAGATCCCGGCAGATGAGTCAAACTCTCGCTGTTTAGTTCTGCTTCGTCAGATTCAAGGATGCTCTAAAACAACACCTCCGTAGGGTGCGCTGTGCGCGCCATTGCTGCGGTTCACCAGATGTAGGGTGCACCGTGCGCACCAAACAGCATTGTTTTGCAGGTGAACCGCTGCTGAAGATTTACATCGGTGTAAAAATCCTCGGGACGTTGAAAATAGATAAGGTAAAAAATAATGGCTGAAAATGATTTACTGCTCGGCGTGAATATCGATCATGTGGCGACGCTGCGGCAGGCTAGAGGTACCCGTTATCCCGAACCCATCCAGGCGGCGTTGATTGCACAGCAGGCTGGGGCCGATGCGATCACCCTCCATTTGCGGGAGGACCGCCGGCATATTCAGGATCGTGATGTGGAAATGCTCTCCGAACTTCTGCAGGTGCGGATGAACCTCGAGATGGCGGCCACGTCCGAAATGGCGGCGATTGCCGCGCGCTTCCGGCCCCACGATTGTTGTCTGGTGCCGGAAAAGCGCGAGGAGCTCACCACCGAGGGCGGCCTGGATGTAGCGGGCAATCAGGATATGCTGGAGGATTACTGCAGTGAACTGGCGGATTCCGGGACCAGGGTTTCGCTGTTCATCGATGCCGACCCCAAGCAGCTGGATGCGGCAGTCGCTGTCGGCGCTCCGGTGGTTGAAATTCACACCGGGCACTATGCGGATGCCCACAACGAGCGCAGCAGAAAGGTAGAATTCGAACGCATCGTCAAGGCGGTCGAGTACGGCAATCAGCTCGGTTTGCAGGTCAATGCGGGGCATGGTCTGGACTACCACAATACCCAGGCCATAGTCGGCATCGACGGCATCAGGGAATTGAACATCGGCCACGCCATCATCTGCCGGGCCCTGTTCAGCGGGCTGGATCAGGCGATACGGGAGATGAAAGCACTGTTACGCAAACCCTGACGGCTGGCTGCTGGATAGCTCAATCCTGCCGCAGTTTCGGTCCGGCGGATACCGGTGTGGGGTATTTCAAGACTACCCAATACGTCGAACCGACGAATGTCACCAGGGTGGTCACCTGAATAAACATCGCTCCGTCGGTGGACAGCACGCCGGCGGTGAGTCCGGTAAAGGCAATCAAAATGGAGAACTCGCTGGTCTGTCCGAGCCGGATTCCCAATTCCCGCGAGAGTTTTTCCGGCTCACCGGATCCCAGAAATGCGCGGTGAAACACATAGGACTTGAGGAACACCAGGAGGATTCCTAGAAACAGACTGGAAAACAGAATCTGTGGCGGGATCGGAATCTCCAGCTTGGCCCCTATCGAGAAGAAGAACAGGATCAGGAAAAACTCCCGCAGCGGCTTGAGATGCTCGGCGATTACCAGAGCGATGTTACTGGATGCCACCGAGATGCCGCCGATGAATGCCCCCATTTCGTAAGAGAGACCCACCGCATGGGCGGTTTCCGTGATCAGCAGGCACCAGGCCAGGGTGATGAGAAAGATATACTCCTGAATGGCGCCGAACCTTCGCAGCAGCGGGATGATCAGAAAGCGCACCCCGGCAAATGCCAGAACACTGAGAATGATCAGTTTCAACACCAGGATGGCAAATGCCGGCAGCATGTGCTCGGCTGATTCACCGGTGATCAATAGCAGCACGATGATCGCCAGGATATCCTGCAGGAGAAGCACGCTGGTCATCACTTCACCGGTATGTTTATGATGCAGAGTGGTGGTGGGGATCAGCTTCAGGGCGATGACCGTACTGGAGAACATCATTGAGGCGCCTATGATCAGGCTGTCGACCAGCTCGAAACCCGCCAGTTGGGCAAACAAAAAACAGACCAGACCAAACCCGGCAGAAGTGCCGAAGGTCAGCAATGATGCCTTGCCGAAGAGATGCAGCAGCTTGTTCGGCTGCAGGTTCAGGCCCACCAGAAACAGCAGCAGCACCACCCCAAGATGGGCCAGCTGTTCGATGTGAGCGGAACTCTTCATCAGCGCCAGGCCGTTCGGGCCGATCAGGATGCCGATCGCAATATAAGCCAGGATGATCGGCTGACGGGCGAACAGGAAAAGGGTTGCCAGCAGGCCCGCCCCCACCACAATGGCCGCCAGTTGAAAGATGAAATTATCAAGAATCATTCCGTTGCTTTACCTTTTCATCAGCAGATCAGTACCAAGAGTAGAGCATAAACAGAGGCCGTAAAACCCACTGAGTATGGCAGTGATCTTGTCTAGGAAACCAGAGTCGCACGGCCGTAGATAGCCAGGATCAGCACAACCAGGGTGACCAGCCAGGCCATCAGATAGACCCGCATGGCCCGCCGGGCCGTTTGCTGCTCACTCCAACTCCTCGGGCGAATCCCTTTGACCAGGAAAACCAGCTTCGCAGCGAGATTCAGACAGACCACATTGGCCGCCAGCAGCAGGCTGGCGCCAATCGCAAGGTCGAGGCGTCCATGACCAAGAGTCAGCCCGATCGTGGCGGCCGGTGGCAGCAGGGCCACGGCAACCATGACTCCTACCAGTACGCTGGGCAGGCCTGTGGTCAGGGAAAGCGCAGCGGCGGCCCCGGAGGCCAGGGCCAGGGCGAGGGAATCCATGCCAACGTCGGTGCGCATCATCAGTTCAGGGCTGGTGAGACCGAAGGGCCAGAAAAAACCGATCACCAGGGAGAGCGCCACCGACAGAGAGATCCCGGCGATGAGCGTCTTGATCGACTTGCGCATCAATGGAATGTCGCCGAGCGCGGTGCCAAGCCCGAGTGCCAGATTGGGGCCCAGCAGCGGGGCGATCACCATGGCGCCGATCACCACGGCCACATTGTTTTTGACCAGGCCGATGGCCGCCACCACGGTGGAGAGCATGACCAGCAGGATAAAATTGAAATCCAGTCTGGCGTTCTTGTCCACCGAGTCATACATGGCTTCCCGGGCGGAAACCGCTGAATCACTCTTTTTCTCTTCCTCGGCAGGGGGTTTGGGCAGGGCGACTTCTACCGGCAGCACGATAATCCGCGCGGATGGCTGTGCGCCCAGCACATTCTGCAGGCTATCCAGCATGGCCTGCACCTTGTCGTTGCTGACCAGCATGCGCATAGCCTGCCTGCCGTCTTCACCCTGCATGCCGAGGCGGAAATCCCGGGCTTTGTGTTTTTCCGCAATCACGGCGACCGTGTCCGTACTGCCGGTATCGGCGATGACTTCAATAAGTTTCATTTGGAGTTGATTGATAGTTTCTGTTAAAAGTCAGTATATCCTCAATGCATCCATGAATTCGAAACTGGCTGCATTATCGAGTTCAGGCAAGGCTGAAACTCGCAGCTCAATCCCAGTGGAAAACAGGGTAGAATCCGCTTATGCAAACCAAGACAATCGAAGATTATATCGGCAATACCCCACTGGTGCGTCTGCAGCGCCTGCCGGGGGATACAACCAATACCCTGCTGGTGAAGCTGGAAGGCAACAATCCGGCGGGATCGGTGAAAGATCGCCCGGCATTGAGCATGATCAGCCATGCCGAAGCGCGGGGAGACATCAAGCCGGGCGACACGCTGATCGAGGCCACCAGCGGCAATACCGGTATTGCCCTGGCCATGGCGGCGGCGATCAGGGGCTACCGGATGATCCTGGTGATGCCGGAAAACATGAGCCTGGAACGGCGTGCGGTAATGAAGGCCTATGGCGCCGAACTGATTCTGACCCCCAAAGAGGGCAGCATGGAGGCGGCCATCGACAAGTCCAGGGAGCTGGAGGCGGCGGGCCAGGGGCGGATCCTCGACCAGTTCTCCAATCAGGACAATCCCCAGGCCCATATCGAGGGCACCGGTCCCGAGATCTGGCGCGACACCGAGGGGTGCGTCACCCACTTCGTCAGCGCCATGGGCACCACCGGCACCATCATGGGCGCCTCCAGCTATCTCAAGTCACAGAATCCGCAGGTGCAGATCGTCGGTGTGCAGCCCATGGAGGGATCGAGCATCCCGGGTATCCGCCGCTGGCCGGAAGCGTATCTGCCCAAGATCTACGACGCCAGCCGGGTGGACCGGGTGATCGATGTCTCCCAGGAGGAGGCCGAGCAGACGACCCGTGATCTGGCGGCCAGAGAGGGCATCTTCGCCGGCATCTCTTCCGGCGGCGCCGTGGCGGCAGCCCTGAAACTGTCAGCGGAAGTGGAGGATGCAGTGATTGTGGCGATTATCTGTGACCGTGGAGACCGCTATCTCTCCACCCATGTCTTCCCTGCAGAATAAGCCCTTCAGTCTCGCGGCCCTGTTGCTGGCCGCGCTTTCCCTCTTCTGGCTGCTGCGCGCAGCCAATGCCTTCGATCAGCTCAGCTTCACCATGCAGAACCTCGAATCGGATCACTTTCAGGCGCAGCAACTGCGCTTTTCCCTGGACTGGCCCTCCACCAGCAGTGCGGGTTACCGGCTCGAGATCGGCCGCCTGGAACTGCCGCAACTGCAGCAGAGCCTCAAAGACCTCAGGCTCGAGTGCTTCGAGGGTGAGTTGTCGGACCAGATCATCAGCTGCAGGCGGGGGCAGCTGCATCTTCCGCTCCAGCAATTGGCCAGTCCGGTGATTGCGCTGAGTTACAGATTCGAGCAGTCGACGGGCAGACTGGAGGGTAAGCTGCAAAAGATCGCCATCGCCGGGGGACAGGCGGATGTGGACTTCAGCCTGCAGGGGAGTGCCTGGCAGGGTGTGGTTCGCGGTCAGCGTCTGAAACTGCAGGCGCTGTTGGCGCTGCTGCCGGTCGAGCAGAGACCAGTGCAGGGTTGGAGCTTGAGCGGGGCATTGAACGGCAAGCTCCAGTTATCCGGCAGCGGCGGGGACCTGCTCAGCGCCGACTGGGATGCCGGCCTTACTGGTCTGGCCTTCTCCGATGCGATGGGAGGTACTGCGGGGGAGGGGCTTGGCGCAGGGCTGCAGGGCCGCTTACAGCGTTCATCCGGTCGCTGGCAGGTGCGGAATGATCTATCCCTCAAGCAGGGGGAGATGCTGACCCCGGCGTTCTACCTCAATGCGGGCAGTCATCCGCTGACACTCGGGACGAGCTTCTCGATGGCTGACGATATGCAACAGATCACCGTCGAGAACAGCCTGTTAAAAGTGGCTGGACTGTTGTCTCTCAAGGCGCAGGGCGCGCTGGATCTCGCGGGACAAAACCCACTGCAGCGGCTCGCGTTGCAGGCCGAGCCGTTTGAGGTGGCGGAAATCTATCGGGAGTTGCTGCAGCCCGTGCTGTTCGGGACCCCCTGGGGAAAGTTTGAATTGGCGGGCAGCGCGCGCCTGTCACTGCGGCTGGATGGTGATGCCCAGGCGCTGGACCTGGGGCTCGAAGACTTCCATCTGGATGATGCCGATACCAGCGGAACCGCCCGCCGCATGGGCCTCTACGATGTGAATGGTCAGATCCATTGGACCCGGGGCGGCGCACCCCGGCCGTCCTGGCTTGCGTGGCGCTCAGGGCATCTGCTGGAGCATATCGATCTGGGTGCCGGAAAGGTCGATTTTCAGGCTAACGACGGGACCTTTCGCCTTACCCGGCAGGCGACCGTGCCGGTGCTGGATGGGGCGCTGGTAGTGGATCGCCTGGATATCGAGGCCCTCGGCAGTCCTGAGCAGAAGCTGCAGTTCGATGGCGTCATCCAGCCCATCTCGATGAAAGCGCTGAGTACGGCCCTGGGCTGGATGCCCCTCTCCGGCAAGCTGTCCGGGATGATCCCCGGGCTCACCTACAAGAGTGGGCAGTTCAACATCGAGGGGGTGCTGCTGGTGCGCATGTTCGATGGGGATATCCTGATCCGCCAATTGCGACTGCAGGACCTGTTCGGGGTCTATCCACGGCTGCAGGCCGACATCACATTGCAGGCCCTCGATCTCGAGACCCTTACCAGCACCTTCTCATTCGGCAAGATCACCGGCCGGCTGGATGGCTATGTCAGGGATATCAGTCTCGAGGCCTGGCGGCCGGTGGCGTTCAATGCCCTGTTCCACACCCCGGAGAACGACCAGTCCCGGCGCCGTATCAGTCAGAAGGCGGTGGACAACATCTCCAATCTGGGCGGGGCGGGGTTTTCCGGATCGATGGCCCGCACCTTCCTCGGCATGTTCGAGGAGTTCCGCTACAAGCGCATCGGCATCGGTTGCCGGTTGCAGGGCAAGACCTGTGAAATGCTGGGGGTAGGGGAGGCCAAGCAAGGCTACTACCTGGTGGAAGGCAGTGGTCTGCCCCGCATCGATATCATCGGCTACAACCGCACTGCTGACTGGACCCGTCTGGTGGAGCAGCTGAAACAGATCACTGAGTCGGGCAGCCCGGTGATCCAGTAATTTTTCTGGTAGCGCCAGCAACAGGATGCTCAAGCACTCAGGTCTTAAAGCGGAACTTCGGCAGACTGAGATTGAAGCGCAGCGCCAGCAGGCGCGAGCTGAAAATAAACAGCCCGGCAATGGTTGCCGCCAGCGTAATGTCCATTTGCAGATACACCAGGCCGATAAACAGCAAAGAACCGCCCCAGGATACGGTGGCGTAGAGCGGGCTTTGAAATACGATGGGCAGTTCGTTGCATAACACATCTCGGAAAATGCCGCCCATCGTGCCGGTCATCACGCCCATGAAGCTGGCGACCAGCCAGGGCGCGCCCACCATGAGTGAAACCAGGGTGCCGGCGATGCCGAAAGTCGCCAGCCCGGCGGCATCGGGGATCAAGAAAAACTTTTGGTGGGATTCGAACCAGGCGTGCGGCGAGAAAGATCGCAATGGCGCTGACCAGTGAGGCAATGAAAAACGTCTGATCCCGAATCCAGAACACCTCGCGATCCAGCAGCATGTCACGCAGTGACCCACCGCCAAGCCCGGTGGCAATTGCAATAATGATCACGCCGAACAGATCGAATTGTTTGAAACCCGCCTTGAGCACCGCTGAGGCGGACGAGACGATGACGGCAAACAGGGTAATCCAGTACAGACTGTCCAACAGAGCTGGGGTTGGATTAGACACCATGGGAAACACTCATTATCAAAAATTCAGCTTCGTTGGATTTTGGCTTGCTTACGGTATGCATCCGACTTTCTATCCCCACCTCTGGGCCGGGGGCTGGCCGGGCGGTTCAACCGCGCATTGATCCGCTGTTTGAAATGTTCGCTCCCCAGCACCCAGGCCTTATTGGTTGCTGTGCGGATCTCCTCGAGAATCCGCTGTGGAATCCGCGCCCTGAATAGCGCCCGATAGGCTTTTCTTCGTTGCGCATCATTCCGCCCCAGAGCCTTGTATGAAGAATGCTGAACGATCAGATCGTCCGCTTCCCCCAAGGCATTGTGCCGATAACTCGACCAGGGGTATTCACTGGGGTGGTCAACCATATCCTGCGCCCGAACCGGGTTCAATTCAATATAACGATAACAGCTCAACGCATAGGCTTCGCCATCGATCAGGGTTGCCCTATAACGGCCTTCCCACAGCGTCCCGGTGCGCTGATAGGTGGAGTTGAAATATTGCACATAATAGCGACCCAGCATTTGCATGGCTTTTGACAATCCTTCCTCCGCCTGCGGTGTGATCAGCAGATGGATATGATTGGTCATGAGCACATAGGCATGAACATCGCATTGGTGTTTTTCGCAGGCCTGTTTAAGTTTCTCCAGATAGAATTGATAATCCTCATCGGCATAAAAGACCGGTTCACGATTATTGCCCCGGATGATGACATGCTGGGGATGTCCGGGTAAGACAAAGCGGGGGAGGCGCGCCATAGGGTTGGTGTGATGTCGAGTAATAGTGTTGGGGAATGATATCAGAATGAAAAAGTCAGATCAATCGAGTCCGACCCCTATGATAATGATCCGCAGGGTGGTTTTGCCCAAACTCCCGATTCGTGAATAGTTAACTAATTCAGTTGGTATTAGTTAACATCCATTTACACTTATTCCAGGGAAAATAGTCCCCAACGGGCTGGGATAGCAGCAGGTGAAAAGGCACCGGTTTTAGGTCTTGTGTCAGTAATCAATTGCGTAGATGGAAAAGCGATAGATCACCAAATGTTGTCCCAATGCCCTGAAATGGTAGTACTTGTTTAATAATATGTTCGAGGAAGAAAATATGTTCAAGACCACTATCCTTACTCTGGGGCTGTTAGTTGTTTTCAATGCAAATGCGGGTTGTCTGCCGGATTCTGTGGAACTTGGTGATATCGGTCCAGAATCGCAATTGGTTTGCGAAAAGCTTGAATCCATGTATCCCGACAAACATATTGTAATTACCGGCCGGGAACTTATGTCTCATAATGATGTGACAATTCTGCTGACCGTAGAAGCGCAAGAAGTCTCACTGAACTACAGGTTGGTGGGTGCGGACTGGAAGCTGAGTCAGCCGCTTATTGCTAATTACGATTGATTTGGCTTGAGTCAGGGATTGGAGGCGTACCGCCTTCAATCCCTGTAACCCGATACAGAGAAATCCGATGGAGCTAGGATGAAATTTCACGCCCACATATTTTTTTGATAAGTAAGAGATAATCCTCATCGGCATAAAAGAGCGGCCCACGAGTATTGCCCCGGATAATGACATGCCGAGAATTTTCGGGAAAAAACAAAGCGGGGGAGGCGCACCATAGGGTTAGATTGATGCCGAGTGATATTGGTGGGAAATGGTATCAGACTGAACAAGCTATATCAATCGAGTCTGACTCCTTCGTTCTTACCCCTTCGTTCTTGAATGTCATCGCAGCCGTGATCACCTGATCAGGTCTCGGTGGTGCTTCTTAGTGCTATGAAATAGACAGCATTCAGACTATAGCAAGTATACGGATAATTGCTATAACCAACAGCATGTGTTCTAAGTCAGGTCTGCTGAAGTTTTTCCAGATAGAAGAGATAACCCACATCGCCATAAAAAATCGGCTCACGATTAGACCCAGGATTATGATATGTTGAGGACCGGGTAGAGCAAAGCGGGCGAGACGTGTAATAGGGTTGCTGTGATGCTGAGTGATATTGATTGGGCATGAAGCTAGACCGTAACAGACAGAACAAAGAGCCTGACACCTTCGATCAATAAACTTGGTACCGAGATGAATCCCAAGAAACGCCATGATCTCCATTTCTGTCAGCAGTAATCAATGGTTGTAAACCAGCAGTCGAACAGATTCAGTTCACCCCTCGGTGACTTTCACCTTGATCGCTATCCGCTGCGTTCGAATGAGCAGTTGCGCGCATGGGATGCGTCAGACGAATACCTGCTTAATTATCTCTCTGAACAGGGTCTTCTGGCTTCCGATACCAGCATCCTGATCGTCAATGATTCCTTCGGCGCAATGGCTGTCTCATTGGCAGCATATCAGCCAACCATGCAAACCGACTCCTATATCGCCCGTTGTTCAACCCTGGAGAATCTGAAGCGCAATGGTGCGTCGCAGAATGCTGTTACGATTCTTCCGTCTACCGCTGAACTGAGCAGTGAACAGTATGATCTGGTGTTATTGCGAGTAACAAAAACACTGGCTCTGCTCGAAGAACAACTGATCAAGATAAAATGCCATATCAGCGAGAGGACCAGCCTGATCGGACACGGGATGGCCAAGCATATTCATAGTTCGACATTGGAACTGTTCAGCTCGATCGTTGGTGAAACCAAGACCTCGCTGGCATGGAAAAAGGCGCGATTGATCTTCACTTCGCCGGATATGGCTATACCAACCAGGATTTCCCCCTATCCGACAAGTTACAGATTAGACGAATTTGATATCGATATCTGTAATCATGCTAATGTGTTCTCAAGGGAGCGGCTTGATATCGGGACACTTTTTTTTCTGCGCTATATACCTGGAGATGAAAGATTCAAGGAAATTGTCGATTTAGGCTGTGGCAGTGGCGTGATAGGTGTCGTTGCAGCCAGGAAAAACCCACAGGCAAGCATCCATTTTATTGATGAATCCTATATGGCTGTTGCCAGCGCCAGGGAAACGGCCGCATGGGCCAGCCTCGGCAATGCGTTGTATTTTCAAGTGGCTGACGGTCTTCAAGACTACCAGAAACAGTCTATCGATCTGGTGCTTTGCAACCCTCCGTTTCATCAACAGCACGCCATGGGTGATTTTCTAGCCATGCGAATGTTTGCACAGGCCAAGAGCGTGCTTCGTCAGGGAGGAGAACTGTGGATCGTGGGCAATCGGCATCTCAACTATCACATTAAACTGAAAAAAATATTCGGTAATGTAAAATTGATTGGCAGTGATAGAAAGTTTGTTGTGCTGCGTGCGGTTAAACGGTGAAAAATCACCTAAGATTATTCTTTATATTCGCGGTCATCTATTGCTTGCGCAAGGTAGGTATTCAAAATTATTCTTCTCTGTCTTCATAAAGTTTAATAGAGCTGGAAAATTCACGTTCTATAAAATCTTCCTTATTAATCCAATAGTCGGAAGTAATCATAGTGTATTTGTTCGATCCGGAATTGTGTAATTCCCAAACTATTTCTTCCGCATCACTGAATGGCTCATTCCCATTTAGTTGATTTTTAAACAATCTTAGAATGGGGCTATTATCAGTGAGTCCACTGCAAACTGCCTTTAAGGCAAGTTCTTTCGTTACTGTAATATTTGAATCTCCCTTAAAACTCAATTCAAATTCCACTTTTGTTGCTTTGGCATTAGGAAATATTCCGTTAAAAGCTGTATAGAGTAGCTGGTTAATGTTGAATAAATCGTAGTGTAATGCTATGTCCGGGTTTCCCTCTGCTTCATTGTCATCCGCCATTTCATGTGAAAGATTTTGAATTTGCCCGCTGTTTAACTCTTCGTTTAACTTATATCTTAACAATATTTCTGCTGATTCATGTGGCTCGAAATCACTAATTGCCATTTGTAACAACTCTCGCAATTCAGAAGGGTTTGAGTTTCTTGCATCTGAAATATCTAACTCTTCCAATATTTTGATAAAGTCATCATTGGTCCAATACCCAGGTATCTCATCGATTGATTTAACTTCATTTACAATAATTGTGAATTTCATAATCGTTTTGCATGCCCATATATAGATATAATAAACCGTTAAATTATTCCGCGATTCTGAATCTGTGGCACTATCGGTAAATTACTTCATGGCCAATATAGTTGCATTTCATGAATTCATCCATAGATAGTAAGTGCAAGCGTATAGCGCCGTTTGCGCAATGATGGCGAAGCGATGTCCACAAAAGGCGCGGAGTGGTGGGCGTATGAGTGTGGAGCATAGCGACGAACGGCTTGACCGCATGATACTTATTATGACCTCCCCCCTGCTATAAATTGACTTGGGTGCTAAATCCAAAGTCACAGCCACAAACAGGAGGGTGGTCAAATGAGATTCTATAACACTTCTCACGCCTATTACTGCGGGATCGATCTGCACACCAAGATAATGTTCGTCTGCATTTTGAACAACGAAGGGGAAATTTGTCTGCATGAGATTATCCCTACTCAACCAAATCGGTTCCTGAAATAGATCGCTCTTTATCGAGACGACCTGGTAGTTGTCGTGGAATGCATCTTTTTGGCAAATACTCCTGCGTTGCTCTACCTCCTGCATCCATGCAGTCGTCCTGGTACTGGCTGGCGGACCTGTGTGCCGAAGAAGGCATTCCATTCATCCTGGGCCATGCATTGTATATGAAAGCCATTCATGGGGGAAAAATCCAAGAATGACAATATAGATTCCGAGAAGATCGCCAAACTTATCCGAGGCGGTAATTTTCCGATGGCTCACGTTTATCCCCAGGCGATGCGCGCCACCCGGGATTGCATCGGCAATGCCCATCTGAAGTGGGCCTTCGCCGAGGCCACCATACTGTATATGCGGGAGAGTGAAAAGGCCAAGCGGTATGTCGCCCGCATGGCCAGGAAACATGGCAAGGGCGGGGCCATCTCGATCCTCAGTCATAAATTGGGTCGCGCCGAATACGCCATCAAGCTGGGATATAACTGGATACCGTAAGGTGAGCCCGACGCTTTGACTGGCCAGTGCATGGGTAAACGATAACGTTCTAGTGCGTAGCCTGGCATTGAATCACAGTGCCAGGTTACATTCGACAGCTATCATGCCGCATCGATGGACGGTTAATTGACACTCGATAGATGCGCCCCGCAGGAAGTACTCTTGGGGTATTTGTGTGCAGTCGCTTCGCGACTAGCCGCATCATGAATGCTACGGCAGTGGTCGTTGATGATTTGTTAAAGAGCAATCAAGATAAAAGCACCTTGATCAGGATTACTTTGGTACTTGACAGAGGGAGGTCATATAGATGTTAACCGACTTGTGCTTTGAACTGCTGTTTTCTATGCTCACCGATTTCATCCCAACGCTTGCTAGTCAAAGCCCCTTCAAATGAATATGGTAGTAACAGACCGGCAATGTCTCTTCCGGATGCCTCTCTTTAATCATGCGATGCGCGCCAGCAGCGCCAATTAGCCGTAAATCGTCTTCGGAAAAGACACCCACTTCGTTCAACCGAAAAGCAATTATTTTTCCGATATTTATGAGGTCTGTGAGGTTTTTATTCCGAGACATAATCACTCTGATATTCTTCGGTTGGCTCAAAAGACTGAACAATATCCAAATAAACTCCGTTCGGGTCTTGGATACAGAAGTGCCGTTGCCCCCAATCCTCGGACCGCAACTCAAGCACAATATTTAGTGATTTCGATTTTGCTACAGCGAAAGCGGCATCTGCGTCTTCTACTTCCAAGCTGAAAATAACGCCTTCACCAAAGTATGGTTTTTGAAATAATGCTGGTTGAGTGGGTTGATCTGGCAACAGAAAACCAATCTGCACGCCCGACGTCGAAGCCAAGTGAATATACCAATCACCCGAAAAGACAACATCAAAGCCAAGGTTCTCTGTGTAGAAAGATTTCGCTGCATCAAGATCCTTAACTATAAATACCGGAAATGAGCTTATTGGTTCGATCATGTGTGACTCTTCATTTTTCAACGTCGCCGTTAACCGGCACGCCGGAGTGGGGTTTGGTTTGTGCTATTCAAGCACAAAGAAAACGCGTCGGAGGTATGTCCGAGTTGAACGGCCTTGTCAGGTGCTTTTTGGATAACCCTACGTACCGCAACCGGGCAGAGTTGTTTGTTTTGAGACATTGCTTTATTTAAATCTGGTCTTTTTTACCCTGATTCCCGTGCAGATGATTGGATTAATAGGATCAAGTTCCATATCACAGCGATTAAGACGAGAAGCAGATCAGGTCGAATATTGAAATCCTTTGACACCCCTATTTCGTAGAACAAAAATGCAATGAGCTGAGCTAATAACAAGAGTAAAAGGATAACGGGGCCTTTATCCTTAAGGCGTACTGCTAGTGTACCCGTCAGAATAAATGAAACATATGATTTGCACTAATTACACGGCCTATTTCAATAAAAGAGCAAGAATCACTACGTTTATAAGTTACATACTGTTAGGCGAGGTACACTAGTAAGGGTGAAAGTACTATCGCCCAGAATACAACGAACTGAGCGACCTCACTTCTGTCGGTTCCAGTACGGCAAGATGTCAGTAACAAAGTGCCTATCAGCACTACAATCATACCTAACGATTTACGCATTATGCAACGCCTACTTGTTATATTCACCAGACATATGCAACTCATGTTTCCGCGTAGTATGCCAAGGATTCCAACTGCTCTGGTATGTATTCTTTGTGCATTTCAGGTTAAATAAGAACCCTCTTCATTACTTACCGAACTCATTTCCATTACCCGGGCTGTTTGATGAAGTTTGGTCAACGTCGCACTTCACCGGAGCCGAGCGGTAGCGAGGCGCCCGTGTGAAAATGCATTGTGTACGCCCAGCATGGGCATGAACTGATGGGGTGCAAGTCCCCTGTAGGAGAACCATTGTCGATGACTGGAAATGTAAACCATAGGATTGCCTCCACAAGTGGGTGACTCCGTTCATTTCGGCTTATTTGACACCAACTACTAGCCGAGGGCAAGGGCAGACCCGCGAGGGAATGTCTGACAGATATTTGCTCCTGCAATATCTGCATTTCCACCATCCCTGGCGGTCAAACAGTAGCGCAAATCCCGGACCCGTATTCGCAATCTGATCCGCTTGGGAACCAGGATACGAACAGCTTTGTGTCTTAGCCTGAGTTCGAAGGGGCTGTATCGGTTGGCAAGAACGCTGGCCACGCAATCCGGAATGACCAACAAGTGGTTGGAGAAACAGGGGCTCGTCTCGGTCAGTGAACGATGGATTAAGTTTCACTATGCTTGATGAACCGCCTAGTGCGGACTCGCATGCTAGGTGATTTGGGTAGGGTGGGCTAGAGACCCGCCCTTAACCAATTAGTCCTCACATTATTGTAACAATCAGCGATTGTAGTGTAGCAGCGCCTTTTGACGTGAAGAGCCATACGAATGCTCCGCAATTCAACAATACGGTTACCCAGAATACAGAACGAAATGATTGTTTTTTGGTTTTATGACGCAACTTTTGCTGGGCGATGAGTGCACCAGGCCAACCCCCAGCCAATGACAGCAAGTGCAGCGTACTTTCTTGTGTTCTCCATTCTCCACTCTTGGCTGCCGATTTATCTAATGCGTACATAATGAAGGAGAGTAGGCTTGCTGCCATGTATAGCACAAAAATATGGAGTGGTATTCTGGCAGAAAGAACAGAGATCCCAACAATGAAGAGAAAGAAAACAGCAACAACGATTGACAGAGATCCATAGCCCCGCTTTGTTTTTTCAGGGAGTCGATCACCAGTTAATGTGGCCTTTATGGCGCATGGTCTGCCTTGTTTATCAGAAGACAGTTCGTAAGTTACTATCTGGCCAACCTCAGGACGTCGACTACGGTTGCTGAACGCTTTGATATGAATGAAGACTTGTCTTCCGCCAGCCATAGGCATTATAAACCCAAATCCCTTCTCTTCATTCCAAGACGCTAATTTTCCTTTAGTACGCATATCAATTTTCTACTCTGGGCTAGCAATAACAGACGCCAAACTCGGAGCGTAGCGGAGAGTTTGGCGTCCTTGTTGATTGCTTTGTTGG
>CAWBPR010000025.1:0-44150 GCA_963790775.1 uncultured Gammaproteobacteria bacterium
GATCTTGTTGGTTTCGGCAAAGCCTTTCCACTCTTCCTTGCTCTGACCATTTTCCAGCGCCACGTCAATCCAGGGTATCAGACTGCCCGCCAGGGGCACGCCAAAGTTCTCTGTAGGGAAGGCGTCAGCGCGCATGGTCTCGGCCACGGTCCGGTCGATCTCAAGGATGGCCGAGTTCACATCCGTCAGTTTATCCGCCACGGACGCCTGCAGCACCCCCATCTGACTGATCAGCTCCCGCATATTGCGCGCGCCGGCGCCCGACGCGGCCTGATAGGTCATTGCCGTGACCCACTCAACCATATCCTCGCGGAACAGTCCTCCCATGGCCATCAGCATCAGACTGACGGTGCAATTGCCGCCGATAAAGTCCTTCACACCACTCGCAAGACCATCACGGATGACATTGTCGTTGACAGGATCCAGCACGATTATCGTGTGATCCTTCATGCGCAGACTGGAGGCGGCATCGATCCAGTAACCCTGCCAACCGGCTTCACGCAACTTGGGATAGACCTCGTTGCTGTAACCGCCACCCTGGCAGGTGAGGATCACGTCCATCTGTCTGAGTTCGTCGATATCCATGGCGTCTTGCAGGGCCGGTATCTCGCGGCCGATATCGGGACCCGCCTGCCCAACCTGAGAGGTGGTGAAGAACACCGGCTCCGCAATCTCAGCAAAATCATTCTCTGCGCGCATGCGGTCCATCAATACGGAACCGACCATGCCGCGCCAACCACAATACCGACTCGTCTCATAGTCCTAATCTCAGAGTGGAATGCTGTAGTGACCCTTTCGATCGTCGAGTTTCCTACAAGTATACGAATGGCATTTATGCTCGGTGCCTTGAAGTCACCGCAACCACCGCATCACCCATCTGTTCACAACCTACCTCAGTCATCCCATGGGACATAATATCCGGGGTCCGCAGCCCTTCGTCCAGCACTTTATTCACCGCCTGCTCGATACGCTCCGCCAACCGCCTCATCCAGGCTATAGCGCAGCAGCATGGCCACAGACAGAAGCGTCGCCAAGGGGTTCGCGACGCCCTTGCCGGCAATATCCGGGGCGGAACCATGGATCGGTTCGTACATACCTTGCCGTTCGCATCCAAAGAGGCGGAAGGCAGCATGCCGATGGAACCGGTGAGCATCGCGGCGCAGTCGGACAGAATATCGCCGAACATATTGGTGGTGACCATCACGTCGAACTGCTTGGGCCACTTCACCAATTGCATGGCGGCGTTATCCACATACATATGGCTAAGTTCGACCTCCGGGTAGTCTTTGCCGACCCGGCTCGCCACCTCACGCCACAGCTCGGTGCATTCCAGCACGTTGGCCTTATCACCGAACAGACCCGCTTGCCCCGCTTCATGGCGATCGAAAGCGACCCGGCAGATGCGGTCGATCTCCGACTCGGTATAGACCAGGGTATTGATGCCCTGGCGCTCGCCGCTCTCCAGTTGGGTTACACCCCGGGGCTGGCCAAAATAGATACCGCCGGTCAGTTCGCGGACGATCATGATATCCAGACCCAACACCACCTCGGGCTTCAGGGTGGAGCGCCGGCGATTGCGGATAGAGGATCGCGGGACGCAGATTGGCAAACAGATTCAGACCGGCGCGCAATCCCAACAGTCCCTTCTCGGGACGGATGGAGATATCCAGCGACTCCCATTTCGGACCGCCCACTGCACCCAGTAACACCGCGTCCACCTCCTTCGCCAAATCCAGGGTGGCGTCCGGCAGCGGACCACCCGTGGCGTCGATCGCCGCGCCCCCCACCAGGGCTTCATCCAGATCGACGTCCAGGCCAAAATCGTCCCGCAAGAGCGCCAGCACCTTGACCGCCTCATGGATGATCTCAGGACCAATGCCATCCCCCGGCAACACTAAAATCTTTTTACTCATGTCATATTTCCATACTGCTAATCAGCATTAGATTACTGTTGCAATATACTGTATTAAATAATATTAATTACAACGCTTAATTGCTTTTCTCAACTCTCAAATAACCAGGGCGCAGCTTGACGGTGACGCTCTTCGAAGCGCTTGATCTCATCCACATGCTGCAGAGTCAGACCGATATCGTCCAGGCCATTCAGCAGACAGTGCTTACGGAAGGCATCCACCTCGAAACCCATCTTACGGCCATCCGGTAACTGCAACTCCTGGGCAGGCAGATCGACGTGCATCTTCAGCGCCTCTGCTCCACCTGAAACCGCAAACAGTTCATCCACGATTTTTTCTTCTAATACAATGGGTAATATTCCATTCTTAAAACAGTTATTGAAGAAAATATCTGCGAAGCTCGGGGCGATGATCACCTTGAATCCGAAGTCCTCCAGCGCCCAGGGGGCGTGCTCCCGGGAAGAGCCGCAGCCAAAATTCATCCGCGTCAGGAGGATGGATGATTGTTGATAGCGTGGGTCATTCAGCACAAAGTCCGGATTGAGTGGGCGTTGGCTGTTATCCATACCCGGTTCGCCGATATCCAGATAGCGCCACTCGTCGAACAGATTCGGTCCGAAACCGGAACGCTTGATCGACTTCAGAAACTGCTTGGGAATGATGGCATCGGTATCCACGTTGGAACGATCCAACGGACAGACAATGCCGGTAAAATTTTTGAATGGGGTCATAATCTCTGTCTCCCGGCTAGCCTTGAATCTCTCTTACATCGACAAAATGACCGGCAATGGCCGCCGCAGCCGCCATTGCCGGGCTGACCAGATGACTGCGTCCCCCCTGCCCCTGACGGCCCTCGAAGTTGCGGTTAGAGGTGGAGGCGCAGCGCTCACCCGAGGCCAGACGGTCGGCATTCATTGCCAGGCACATGGAGCAACCCGGCTCCCGCCATTCAAAGCCGGCCTCGGTGAAGATCCGGTGCAACCCCTCCGCTTCCGCCTGCTGTTTGACCAGGCCCGAGCCGGGCACCACCAGCGCCAGTTTGATACTGTCCGCCACCCGCTTGCCCTTGGCGACCGCTGCCGCCGCCCGCAGGTCCTCGATGCGGGAATTGGTGCAGGAACCGATGAAGACCTTGTCTACCGAGACCTGGGTGATCGGCGTTCCGGCCGTAAGGCCCATATACTCCAGTGCGCGGCGCATGCCCTCCGCCTTGGTCGTATTCTCGACCTGGTCCGGGTCAGGCACTGTTCCGTCCACTGCGATCACCATCTCCGGCGAGGTACCCCAGGTGACCTGGGGTTTAATTGTGGCGGCGTCCAGACTTACCACGGCATCGAACTCGGCGCCATCGTCACTGTGCAGCGTCTCCCAATAGCTGACCGCTTTATCCCAGTCGTCGCCTTTCGGCGCAAACGGGCGTCCCTTAACATATTCGATGGTTTTCTCATCCACCGCGACGAAGCCCGCCCTGGCGCCCGCTTCAATCGCCATGTTGCAAACCGTGAGGCGGCCTTCGATGGAGAGATCACGAATCGCCTCGCCGCTGAATTCGATGGCGTAACCGGTGCCGCCGGCGGTGCCGATCTGGCCGATGATCGCCAGCACGATGTCTTTTGCGGTAATGCCCGGTCCAACCTTGCCCTCCACGATCAACAGCATCGATTTGGATTTTTTCTGGATCAGACACTGGGTGGCCATCACATGCTCCACCTCGGAGGTGCCGATGCCGAAGGCCAGCGCACCCATTGCTCCATGCGTGGAGGTGTGGGAATCGCCACACACTACCGTCATGCCCGGCAGGGTCGCTCCCTGCTCCGGTCCGACCACATGCACTATGCCCTGGCGGATATCGCTCATGCCAAACTCGGTGAGGCCAAACTCATGGCAGTTGCTGTCCAGGGTCTCTACCTGGATGCGGGCGATCGGGTCCGTTATATCCTGAATACCATTGGGTCGGCTGGTGGTCGGCACATTGTGGTCCGGCGTCGCCAGATTGGCGCTGACCCGCCAGGGCTTTCTGCCCGCCAGGCGCAGACCTTCAAAGGCCTGGGGCGAGGTCACCTCGTGCACCAGTTGACGGTCGATATAGAGCAGTGCGGTGCCGTCATCATCGTAACGCACCACATGGGAATCCCAGAGTTTGTCGTAAAGTGTCTTGACGCTCATTTTGAATGTCCTGATTGGCTCGCATCCAGCAAAGCCCAGCTCGGTGCCGGGCGTGTATCTGGCTTATCTATAGATGGATAGAATTTTGGTAGTCAAACCATAGGGGAGCATGCTACATAATACAAATTCATATTTTTCATGGTTTACATTCCAAAAGAGAATACAAATGGAACTGACCAGTCTGCGCGCCTTTGTCCAGGTTGCCCGGGACCGATCTTTCTCGCTGGCGGCCGAGGCGCTGTTCATCACCCAGCCCGCCGTAAGCAAACGGATTGCCAGCCTCGAGGCCGATCTTGGGGCGCGTCTCTTCGACCGGGTGGGGCGTCAGATCGCCCTTACGGAGGCCGGCAGGCATCTCCTGCCCCGTGCCGAGCAGATCCTGGATGGGGTGACGGACATTCAGCGCGAGCTGTCGAATCTTTCCGGCAGGATCAGCGGCCCCCTCGCCATGGGCACCAGCCACCATATCGGACTGCATCGCCTGCCGCCGATCCTGCGTCGTTACACCGACCGCTATCCGGAAGTCGATCTCGACATTCGTTTTATGAGTTCCGAGAAAGTATCCCAGGGGGTCGAACAGGGGGAATTAGAATTGGGCGTAATTACACTGCCCCTGCAGCCATCGATACATCTGCAGCTTCAGCCCGTCTGGCGGGACCCGCTGCTCTTCATGGTGGCGGAGGATCACCCCTTGGCCAATCTGAGCGAGATCCGGCCTGAGGATCTGGTGAAATATCCTGCCGTCCTGCCCACCAAGGCGACCTATACCCGCAGCCTATTGGAACAGGCCTTCTCGCAAGTCGATAACGCGATCTGCTGCGGACTTTCCACCGACTACCTGGAAACCCTGAAGATGATGACATCCATTGGCCTGGGATGGAGCCTGCTGCCTGAAATCATGTTGAGTCCGGGCCTGGTGGCGCTACCAGTTACCGGCATCCAGCTGGAGCGATCCCTGGGGATCATCACTCACCGACAAAGGACCCCGTCAAATGCCGCACAGACGATGATGCAGCAACTGGTGAAATATGCCGACGAAAGAGAGACAGGTTGAATCAACAAGATTTAGCAGCAGTGGGCCGAGCCAGCGAAAACCAACAGGTACAAACTTTATATATGTCAATAGGTTGAATATAACCCTGAGCGTTCAACCGCTGGTTTTAAAGCCTATTTACTGAACACAACCCCTACCCGTCGCCATCATCGTTCGTATACACCCGTCAGTTCAGAATACCAGCTGACTGCGCAACTGGAAGATATCCGGATCGTCGCTCACACCTGCGCGCTCACTATCCATGCGAATATAATTGGCCATGAAGCGGATACGCGGATTGATGTACCAGTTCAATCCAAGTGTGGTGCTGTTCGCCACGCCCCCCAATATATCCCCATCGTTGAGGTCAAGCATGCTATACCGCAAAGCCAGCTCCCAGGCGCCCCAATCGCCCCGAGGAATTATAGGATCGAAAGCGCCATCAGACGCGCTGTAAGGACGGGACTTGCCGGTCAACAGCCAGCTCCCGAAAAGGTACCAGCCGCTGAAGTCCAATCCCGGGTTTGTGCCGTCCCGTTCCACATGGGCCTGGATATACTCCCCCTGGAGCGAGAACGGACCTTCCACCAGGGCGGCTTCGAGCCCCAGGGTGCGGGTCTGATAGACCGCCTCGATTTTGCCGGTATTGACCAGGAAAACCGACGTGAGATGGGACTCGGGCCCGGCACGGTAGCGCACCTCGCCGTCGGAATCCGCTTCCCGGAATTCCACCGCCGCTCCCAGATGCAGACTGCGCCTGTCTTCTCGGAACAAGGCCAAGGTGCCTCGGCCCGCCAGTCCCCAGCCCTCGTTACCCTCGTCGGCGGGAACCTCCCCCACCGCATCGGCAAACAGACCGGCACTCAGGCTCCAGGATTTTCCGTGTTCGTCGATCCCTAATCCCAAAGCACGCCCGGGGGAAAATGTGTCAACCGGCAAGGTCCTCTCCATGAAGGTGATGTGTTTGCTGCTGGTTTGTTCCTCAAGGGAGAATGGCTCCTTGAATTGACCCAGGGTGAGACTATCCAGGTGCCGGAATCCACGGTAGCGAAGGTACACGTCCTTGACGCTCAGGTCATCCTCGGCAAAATCGTATTGCGCCTTGAACTTCCGATCCTCGGCCAGCGAACCTTTGAGGGAAATCCGCGCGGCACGCAACTCCGTGCCGCTCCCCATGGGCTCGCGATCATCCTGATAGCTCACGGCATCAAGGAACACCCGCCCCCCTAGCTGTAGCGCGTATCCGCGCTCTCGGTCTTTCCAGGCCAGCCCCCGGTCTTTCCGAATTCGGCCTTCACGCCAGGTTTGTGCTCAACAGCAGGGGCCGTCCCCGCCGGTTCCGCAGCGGCGTCATCCGCCGCGACCAGCGGCGGCTGCGCCCCGCCATGTCCGCTTCCCTGGATGGCCTCATCGCGCACGCGCTGGTATTGGGCTTCTGTGATAGTACCGTTGTCCCGCAATACCTGTAGCAACCCCAGCAGTTCCGAAGCTTGTGCGCCGGCCGTCATCGTCCCCACCACTGCGCTGGCCAATGCCAATCCCAGGTATCGGGCTTTCATTTACGTTTGTATAGATCCTCCTGTGATCCTCCCATACGCGGGAATCCTCTTTTATCAACTCAGGCGTAGCCGAGCCAACAGCTGCACAGTGCCTTTCTTGGCGTTGAATTTATCAATCTTCAGGTGCGCGACCGGCAACTCATGCAAGGCCTGCACCCGTTCCATCAACTTGGCATGGTCTTTCAGATCGAGAGCGGAGACCTCGTCGAGAGTCACGTCTACCTGCAGGGTGGGCTTCAGCAGCCAATTGGAATCCAACACCCAGGGGCCGACGAGAATCACCAGATTGCACAGTGCGAGCAGCAGGTAATCATGAATCGACATGCCGTTGACTAGCCCCAGAGTGATGGCGCCGAGAATATAGCCCACCTCTACCTTGGCAATGCTGACACTGCGCAGGGTGATGATGGAGAGTAAGGCGAACAGGGCGAAGCCGGCGGCCAGATTGAATTCCGTCAACGTCATGGTGAGAACGAGGATGAACAGGAACAGGTTGAGCAAGCCCATGGTGATTACCATTTCCCGGTCCCCGTAGCGGCGGTAATAGGTCAAGGCAAGGATATAGATCACTATTAAATCAATGATCAGATCGCGCAGAAAATCAATGTAATCAATCGTCATATTCATCTCCGTTCTGTCCGCGCCAGTAGGCGGACAGCGTAAATATAAGCGATGACGAACGCCGGATCATTGAGGCTTCAGCGGTAAGCCCAAAGCATCTAAAGGCAACAATAGATAATGGCCGGGTAGCTCCTTGACACGGTTTCCGTCATCACTGACCAGCAGCAGGTAATCGCGCCCACCGTGGCGGACAGGTGTGATTCCCTCAGTATTGCGCAGGCTGAGTCCTGGAATCTGGAGTGGGCGCGCCGGGTCACCGTCGTGTCCAGTCCAGATCCAAAGTCGAAAGGCTTTACCAGATGTGTCCCGCTTCTTGGCCCGCTGGGTGACCAACAGGAAACTATCGAGCCTGGGCACATAGCTGATGGCGCGAATACCCCCTTTATCCAGGTCCAGCAGTATCGGCTCGGGTTTAAATACCGGGGCATCACTATTTTGAAACACGGCCGTCGGATTCTCCAGGACCAGGATCAGCGAGCGGCCGAAAAGGATCGGCGATCGCAGGCCAATCAACAGTTGATCCTTGTCCCGTGCCGAGCACAGCCCTTCGATATTAAAACCCTCCCGCCCCTTGGCATACTCTGAGTTGGCAGCAGCTTTCAATTCTGGATAGGCCTTCAGAATCGCCTTGCGTAGCTTGCCGAAGACCGCGTAATCGCGGATTTGTCCCTCCTCGATACGCAGGCGAGCGAGCCTTTCGCGGGATTTCCGACGTTTGCCGGATTTAGTGCGGGAATGGGAGGTAATCGCAAACAGGTAACCGTCGACACCGGCGGCCAGTCCCTCCAGGTCTTCCAGGCCGCGTGGCGGCTCGGCTTGGCCGAGGATCCAAAACGGCCGGTCCTGGGGGTCCAGGGTAGGCCGCTGAAATTCGACCTGACCATCTCCGGTCAGTTGCAGCAGCACGAAGGGGTCGTTGGACTCGTCCTGTACCAGCAACAGGCGCCCGTCGACCAACTGACGAACGGCAGAGGGCTCATAGATCCCCGGAGAGCCCTCTTTTGAGGGCAACGGTTGCCACTCGATTTCCTCGGTATGCGCCGATGCAGCACCCCAGAGTCCTGAAAACAGGATAAAGCAATACCATCCAAGAAGTTGTCTGAAGCGGACTTCACTCAGAAGCAACCCGGTATCCCTCTCCATCACCTAGAACAGCTCCTTAACCGATAGATTTTGCTCAAGTTGGTATATCAACATAAGTACCCCGATTGAATCTGTAAATCAGGTTTCAAGATGGAAACGAAATCATCACGTTATATCTATTCAGCTCTCAGACCCACATAGCGCCAGGCGATAACCACTGCCAGACCGGCATAACCCGCCGCCACCATGAAGATTGACTCCGGGCTTAGACTGGTCCAGAGATAGCCGCTCAACAGACTGCCGACAGCGCCGCCTGCGCCAAAGCTGATACTGCTGTAGAGGGCCTGCCCCCGGCCCTGGTGTCTGCCGACGAAATAGTGATGAACCAGATGAATAGCGGCCGCATGAAAGGTGCCGAACGTAGCGGCATGCATGACCTGGGAAAGCAGTACCAGGGAGAGTGACTCAGGTGCACTGCCCACTAGAATCCAGCGCAGCACCGCGATCAACAGACTGATAAACAACACCAGCCGGGCGCCCAAGCGCTGCAGCAGATGGTGCATAACCAGAAACACAAGCACCTCGGCAATCACCCCAAGGGCCCAGAGCTGGCCGATCACGCTGCTCGAATAGCCATGCTGTTCCATATAAATGGAGTAAAACGCATAGTAGGCGCTGTGGCTGGCCTGCATCAAAAAGCATACCGCCAGAAATGCGATGATCTCCCGGCGTTTCAGCACCTCGAGTATCGGCTCCTGCTCATGTTGCGGGATCACCGCCCTCCGCTCCGGCACCACCAGGCTGTTCAGAAGGATTCCCACATACAACAGCATCACCACCTGCGGCACCAGGCCAATGCCCAGTTCATCAACGAACCAGCCCAGGCCCACCACACTCAGAATGAAGCCGATGGAACCCCATAGGCGGATACGACTGTACTCATGAATTCGCTCTTCCAGATAGCTCATAGTGACTGCCTCGAACTGAGGTAGCGAGGCATTCCAGAAAAAGCTGAACAACATCATCACCAAGGCCAGCGCCCAATAACCTGAGGCGTAAAACACCCCGGCGAAGGTGAATACCGAGAGCAGTGAGGCGAGACGCACGATGGGCATGCGCCGTCCGGTGTGGTCGGCGATCCAGCCCCAGATATTGGGGGCGATCAGCTTGGTGGCCATCACCACCGCCATCAACTCACCGATCTCCGCGGGGGAGAAACCGCGATCCTTCAGGTAGAGACCCCAGAACGGGAGCAGCGCCCCCAGAGAGGCAAAGTAGAACAGATAGAAGCCCGAAAGGCGCCAGTAAGGCATCAGGCGCCGCGCTTAACGGTGAGGTGAGGAATAGCGGGCGACTGAGCAAGACCCTCGGCAACGGGAGGGCCGCCGCCAAGGGTACAGGGTGGTTTTACTGCGTGTCGCGATCACTCGTCTGCAATCATTCAAGGGAAGATCATTCTGTGTGGGATGCAGCGATATCCGGGGTGCCGGAAACCACATCCATATTCTGTCCCCGGTTACGCAGCATATGATCCAGCAGCACAATGGCAAGCATCGCCTCGGCGATAGGTGTGGCGCGGATCCCGACGCAGGGGTCGTGGCGGCCTTTGGTCACCACCTCCACCGGCTGCCCCACTTTGTTCACCGTATGTCCGGGCAGACGCAGACTGGAAGTCGGTTTCAGGGCAATACTGGCTAGGATCGCCTGACCACTGGAGATACCGCCCAGCACACCGCCCGCATGATTGCTCTGAAAACCCTCCGGGGTCATCTCATCCCGGTGCTCGGTGCCTTTTTGCTCTACACAGGAAAAACCATCGCCAAGCTCCACGCCTTTCACCGCATTGATACTCATCAGGGCATGCGCGATGTCCGCATCCAGTCGGTCGAAGATCGGTTCACCCAGTCCGGCGGGGACCCCGGTCGCCAGCACATTGATCCGCGCCCCGATGGAGTTGCCCTCCTTGCGCAGCTCATCCATGTAGGTCTCCAGCGCAGGCACTTTGTCCACATCGGGACAGAAGAAGGCGTTCTGCTCCACCTGTTCCCAGTCGAGCTTCTCCACCTTGATCGGGCCGAGCTGGGCCAGATAGCCATGGATCTCGATGCCGTAACGCTGCTTCAGATACTTCTTGGCGATGCCCCCGGCCGCCACGCGCATCGCGGTCTCCCTCGCCGAAGAGCGCCCGCCGCCCCGGTAGTCACGAAAACCGTACTTCTGGGTATAGGTGTAATCGGCATGGCCTGGCCGGAAGCGATCCATGATCTCCGAGTAGTCCTTGGAACGCTGGTCAGTGTTATGAATGATGAGACCGATCGGGGTGCCGGTGGTCTTGCCTTCGAACACCCCGGAGAGTATCTGCACCTCATCGGCCTCGCGCCGCTGGGTGGTATGCCGGGAGGTGCCCGGTTTGCGCCGGTCCAGGTCATGCTGCAGATCCGCTTCGCTCAACTCCAAGCCTGGGGGACAGCCATCCACGATACAGCCGATGGCCGGTCCATGGCTCTCACCGAAGGAGGTGACGGTAAACAGCTTACCGATGGTATTGCCGGACATACTGCTTACCGTTCCAGCCAACTGTTGGCGCGCTGCAGATCCTCAACACCTAGGTTGCCTGCCGCCGCTTTAAGGGCGAATCCGTTGATGATGTAATCGTAGCGGGAGCTGAAATAGTCGCGCTGCGAGGAGAACAGATTACGCTGCACATTGAGCACATCCACGATGGTACGGGTGCCCACCTCGTAACCGGCCTGGGTCGACTCGAGGGCGCTCTTGGCAGAGACCGTCGCCGCTTCCAGGGCCCCGACCCGACTGATCGTGGAGAGCACCCCGCGAAAAGCGTTGCGCACCTGACGATTCACAGCCCGGCGAGTCTGATCCAGATCCTGTTGGGCGGCGCGGTAGTTGGCGCGGCTCTGCTCGGTCAGCGCGGTGACGCCGCCACCGGCATACAGCGGAACCGCCAGTTCCAGGCCGATGGAAGCGCTGTCCGCCTCACTGCCGAAGTCATTGTCGGTGCGGCTGAGATTATACCCACCGACCAGGTCCAGGGTTGGATAGTGACCGGAGCGGCTCACCTCGATATCCTGACGCACCGAGTCCAGGCTGCTGCGCGTGGCGATGATGTCGAAATTCTGCTGCTGTGCGGTGTCCGACCATTGCTGCAGATCATTCGGCACCGGCGGGGCGAGCGGCAAATTCTCACCCAGCTTGGCCAACTTGGTCTTGGCCTCGGGTCCGATGATCTCGAACAGTGCCTCCCAGGCATTGTCCAGGCTGTTCTCGGCGGCGATCTCCGCAGCCCGCGCGGCATCGAAGGCGGCTTGGGCCTCGTGCACATCGGTAATCGCAATCAGTCCCACATCGAAGCGCTGCTGCGCCTGATCCAACTGACGTCCGGTCGCTTCCCGTTCGGACTGGGCCACCTTCAAGTCATCTTCCGCCGACAGAATTTTGAAATAGGCCGTGGCGCTGCGCTCCATCAGGTTGATTTCTGCCGCGGCATACTGTGCTTCGGCCTGAGCGATAGTGCTGTCCGCCTGCTCCAGCTGCACCAGGAAATTACGCCGGTAGAGCGGTTGAGTCAGGCTCAGCCCCAGACTCCGATCATTATATTCGCTGGTGCTGTCCACCGGCTGACCAAGGCGGGTTTTGACGTCACTGCGAATGTGGTCGTAGCTGGCTCCCAAGCCGATCGTCGGCAGCAGCCGGGACCGGGAGATGTTCTTGGTTTGCCGTGCTGCATTCAAGCGCTCCGCGGCAGCCTGCAACTGGGGATCGCTCTTCACTGCCAGCTCATAGACCGCGATCAGATCCTGCGCCCAGACGCCCTGCACCCAGACCATCAACAGTCCTATCAGAAGACCTCTCATTTTTTTCATATTCTGCTCCAAAGCAATTTGGGACAGGTTAGTGTCCTATCAGCGGCAAACTCTATCATATCAGGCGATATTATCCGGCATGGCGAGGCATCAGAACAAACGGGGTTTATCAGACCACTAGTGTTGCGCTGGCATCGGCGGCGCCAGGAGTTCGGGATCAATCCTTGCGCTGCGCAGATTCATCCGCCAATCCAGGTGCGGTCCGGTCACCCGGCCGGTGGCTCCAACCTCCGCAATCACATCACCCTGTTTCACCCTGTCACCCACACTGACCAATATCTTATGCAGGTGCAGGAAGGATGAAGAGAGCTGGTGGCCATGGTCGATAACCAGAGTGCCACCGGAAAAGAACATATCCGGATGCGCCAGGGTCACAACACCGGCGGCGGGTGCAATCACCTTGGTGCCCACCGGCGCGGCCACATCGACGCCAAAATGCGGCTGACGCGGCTTGCCATTCAGAATACGCTGGCTGCCGTAGACACCCGAGATTCTGCCCTCAAGCGGCCAGATGAAGCCGTCGAGAAAATCGGTGCGCGGATCATCCAGCTTACGCGCCGCCTTGACCAGGGCCGTCTCTTGCTTGATCCTCTGCCAGTCCCGCTCCGGCGGCGTCACTTTGGATTTGGGCAGATCGTTGATCTGCTGAATGTCATAATTTCGCTTGGTGATTTTAAGCGGGCGGGTTTCAATTTCCCGGCTGTCACGGAACACGCTCAGGGTGGTTGTGAGGGGCGCGTCACGCCCAAAGCCGATCAGAAAGATGCCTTCATCGGAAACCCTGACGGGCTCACCGGACACCTTCACCAGATCCCCCGGTTCAACCCGCCCGGTCACCAGACCACCCTGGGTGAACTGCCCCTGCAGAGTGAGCGCATAGGACTGACAAGGCAACAGGATCAACAGCGCCCAATACCATTTTCGTAAATAAATAGTCATAGATCCAAAAGACAGTGATTAAAAAAATCAAGAACTATATAGAGTGTCAGGAGATGCAAGCTACCACAGCTCAAAAAGTGTTCCAACAACCTCTGACACCTTCCCTGCAAGCGTTGACATGAAGAATAAGTGGTTGTAAAGTTCGCGCTCTCCAAACCGGGCTCCGACCGGTATGCCACATCCGCCGAGGTGGTGAAATTGGTAGACACGCTAGCTTCAGGTGCTAGTGGGGGCAACCCCGTGGAGGTTCAAGTCCTCTCCTCGGCACCAGATTTATCAAAGGGCTACGCGCAATCGTAGCCCTTTTTGTTTTTCATATACCTTATTTCTCCACTGTTTATCGCAAAACAGCAGACTGTCGGGCACATCCGCGTCGGCCTGGATGACTGGCCTGTTGCGCGACGAAACAGGTTTTACTTTCCTACACCTCATCTCTGCCCTGTTGCATCCCCTGCGCTACACACAGTCACTTCAAGGCCCAAAACCTCATATCGGTGAGATAGGGTTATCCATTATCCGTGTGCAATGTGTAACAAATGACCTGCCGGGCGATCTCCAAGAGAGAAGCCATTCTGAAACCGGAGACCTCAAAGGACCCATGAGAGCGCCTTGATCAACACCAGATTGAATACAAATTCCCAGACAGCAGCATTTTTGAAGCAAAGGGCTTATTATTCGTCTTTAATGCATAACTTTTGACGCATTAATCGATTGCATAATTATGTACTACGCCTATAATTTGAAGCATTAACATCTTTCAAGGCCATTAATGCTTCAATTATGAATCATATCTCTGATTTCACGACAACATCCAGCAGCGCCATTGCGGCAACCCTATGCAAGCGCCTGGAGGAGATCCGGCTCAGCAGGAATATCAGCCAGGCCGAACTCGCGAAGCAAGCCGGTGTGTCTCGCAGCACCATGACGCGCATTGCCGACGGCAAAAGCATTTCACTCGATTCCTTCATCCGGGTCATCAAGACCCTGGGATTGGCGCACCACCTGGCGGCACTCCTTCCCGACCCTGCTGTACGCCCGGTAGAACTGGTGCGTCAGGAGGGCCGGCATCGGCGTCGCGCCAGCGCCAAGCGCCCATCACCCAAACCCTGGACATGGGGCGACGAGAGGGATGACGCTTGAGCACCACCGCGCGCGTGCTCCTTTGGGGCCGCGACATCGGCGCCGTCACCTGGCTGGACGAACGTGAACTGGCGGTCTTTCAATACACGCCGGAGTTTGTCGGGTCAAACATCCAGGTGGCGCCCCTGAGCATGCCGCTGCAAGAAGCGCCTTACGAGTTCCCCGCCCTTTCGCGAGAAACCTTCCATGGCCTGCCCGGCCTGCTGTCTGATTCACTACCGGACAAATTCGGCAACCGGCTCATCGATGCCTGGCTGGCCAACCAAGGGCGCTTGCCTGGCAGTCTCAATCCTGTCGAACGGCTCTGCTACACCGGCTCTCGGGGCATGGGGGCACTCGAGTTCAAACCCACCATCAAGGGGGCGCCTGCGAAAACCCATAAAATCCGCATCGAAGCACTGGTAGACCTTGCCAACCGCGTGCTCGATGAGCGTATCAGCCTCGAGGGCAAGTTCGCGGGGCAAGACGACCAGCACGCCATCGAAGATATTCTGCGGGTCGGCACATCCGCCGGCGGCGCCAGGGCGAAAGCTGTCCTTGCCTGGAACCCTCTGACTGGCGAGTTCCGTTCCGGCCAAGCCCCGACCGAGAAGGGATTCAGCCACTGGCTGATGAAGTTCGATGGGGTGCACGGCAATAAGGACAAAGAACTGACCGATCCCCAGGGGTTCGGCCGGATCGAATATGCATATTCACTGATGGCGCGGGACGCAGGCATCACCATGGAAGCCTGTCGCCTGCACGAAGAGGGTGAACGCGCCCACTTCATGACCAGGCGTTTCGATCGCACGGAGAAGGGCGAAAAACTGCACATGCTATCCCTTGGGGCAATGCGGCATTACGATTTCAACCAGGCGGGAGCTAACGCATATGAGCAGGCCATCCAAACCATCCAGCTGCTTACCCTGCCGATGGAGGATATCGAGCAGCAGGTTCGTCGCGCCTTCTTCAACCTGCTGGCACGTAACCACGACGATCACGTCAAGAATATCGCTTTCCTGATGGACAGGCAGGGGCAGTGGCGTCTCTCGCCTGCATTCGACCTGGCCTACTCCTACAATCCAAGCGGGGCATGGACCAGCCGGCACCAGATGAGCCTGAACGGGAAACGTGATGACTTCCATATTGAAGACCTGGTTAGCTTTGCGCAGACGGCGGGCCTGAAAAAAGCCAAGGCGATGACACTGCTTGGAGAGGTTGCAGGCTCAGTGCGCAAATGGAAAAGTCATGCGGCAACTGCCAGCGTCTCCACACGCGACACGCAACGTATCGAAAAAGCCTTTCGCGTATACCTTTTCCCCTGATTCAGACGCGGCTGCTGCTGTTGTCACCGGCAATCAGCTTCGCTTTTGCGGCCTCATTTCCGGCAAGGGACCAGGCACAGATCATCATGGAACTTGCAGTTGACCGTAGCATTATTTATGTAACCAATTGAAATAAATTGTTTTTTTTAAAGAACGCAGATTCCAGGATAATATATTTTCCTGTTTGGCCTGTCCTTGGGTCTCCAAGGTCGAAGATAGACCACCCAGAAATTAAGTTTGCGTCTCCAGCGTCGACCGGCATGAAACCATCGCCAAGTCTTATGATTAGTTGAGTGAGTAACCGGATGATTGAGTTCACATCCGCCGGCGGGAGGGGCCCCGTCGCCAAGCGAACAGGGAGATTTACATAGTGTGTCGCAAGCAGATGCATACGATTGCTGTCGGGACAATCAATAAGTCAAGCTGCGCTTCCCATAATCGATTAATTAACATTTGATCACCTTCACAGCTTTTTGCATGGACTATGTTTAATATATTCCTGTCGTGGTACGTCGGTTAGGTTTCAAAGAGGAAGATGAACATGAAGATGGATTTTTCAATCACTGCGGAGCAACTGGCATCGATGCCGGTGCAACACAGAAATCTCTATTACCGGATGAAGATCATCCAACATACCCCGCCAAGAAACCCACATGAGATATTCTTGTTGAAGATTTATCGGGGTCTCCTTGATAGTCCTGACGACCTTAAGGCGTTTGAAGAGATCGACCAGGAATTCGAACAGATCATCCATCACGCCACCTGACTGCTGGTCGGCACAGGATTGCGCTCCATCCTCATAAGACTCCCTCCAAATTTTTCTCTCAAAACCCTCAGAAATATCTATTAATTGCCTGTATCTTCTAATAATTAATTCGATTCCAAACTCTTTCCAGGTAGCGGACTATCAGGTCGAGCAGTCATTCAACTTGAAGAGCTTTTTTATCATCATCAGACATCTCTAAAATTCAAACCTTTTACGCCCGCATCAAAAGTTTCGAATAGATTAAATACCTTACCAACGAACTTAGTTATTGCCTTTTAATGTGTGATTTGACATATTCTTGAGCTAATAATTAGCTGACGCCAATGCATCATCCGGTAGTCCAGCCTGTCATTATGGAGGAGATGTATGGTTGTAGCGGATGTTGAATGCAGTCGCGATGACACAATATTGGTGGTGCAGCCAAATCGTAACCTGTCTTGGAACAGCACCAAGCTGGTGTTTCTGTTTCTGGCTCTCTGCCTTACTGCTGTTGCCTATTATTTCTACAGTCTAGGCGCCTGGCTGGTGATCCCCTTCGCCGGTCTCGAATTGCTGGTGATCGGCCTTGGCCTCTACCTGCAGTGCTGCCATGCCCACCAACAGCAGGTCATTCAGATCAAGGACAACGTTGTATCTGTGCAAGATGGCCGTAACGGCAGGCAGCAGATCTGCTACCCCAAGGCCTGGCTGGAAATTGTTCAGATCCATGACCCCAAGGAATGGTATCCCAGCCGGCTTTTAATCGGCGCTCATGGTCGGTTCATAGAGATCGGCAAGTTCCTCATCGACAGTGAGCGGGATTCGCTTGCTGACAATCTACGCCGCGCAATACAGGGTGCTTAACCAGAATGATCAATCATCACACTTCTAATCAGAAACATTCCACCGCCCCTGCTGACTGCAGTAAGGACAGCGACCAGACTCTCCTCAAGACCATCAGTGGTTATTCACTGCTGATCCTTGGACTGATCTCGACCTTCGCCGCCCAGGCCGAATATGGCATCAACTTTCCGGAGCCGGCTGCCGGCGTGGCCCGGGAGATCTATGACATCCATATGTTGACGATGCAGATCACCACAGTGCTGTTGATCATCGTCTTTGCTTTCGTTTTCTACTCCCTCTATTTCCACCGCAAGAGCCGCGGCTATCAGGCGGATCAGCATTTTCACACCTCCTGGTTCGGCCAGTGGTCCTGGGTCATCGTGCCGGTGCTGGTGCTGGCGGTGGATCTGACCATCGCCGGCAAAGCCGATGCAGTGCTGAAAAAGGTCTGGGAGGTGCCTGAGGATGAGAACATCATGGACGTCAAGGTCACCGGGCATCAGTGGTGGTGGGAGTTTGATTACATCGATTCCGGCATCAAGGTGGAGAGCCGCTACGTCCCCCAAGAGGAGTCAGGCGATCTCTACCTGCGTGAGGTGGACAACCGCCTGGTGCTGCCCACCGGTATCAGAATTCGCTTCCTGCATACCTCAGCCGACGTGAATCACGCCTTCTGGGTGCCGGAACTGGCGGTGAAAAAAGATGCCATACCCGGCTACATCACTGAAACCTGGGCCAAACTGGATCGGGAAGGGGTGTTCCGCGGTCAGTGCGCCGAGCTCTGCGGCACCTGGCATTCTCGCATGCCGATCGTGGTGGAGTCCGTTTCTCCCCAGCGCTTCGCTGTCTGGGAAGGCGAGCAGAAGGCCCTCAAATTGGCGGCCCTGGCGGAAGCCAGCGCGGACAAGACCTGGAGCATGGATGAGCTGATGGAGAAGGGCAAGACCCACTACGACAGCAAGTGCGCCGCCTGCCACCAGGTCACCGGGCTCGGCCTGCCCCCCGCCTTCCCGGCGCTGAAAGGCTCGCCTATGGCTACCGGGCCGCTGGCCGACCATCTGAACATCGTCATCAACGGAAAGGAAGGCACCGCGATGCAGCCCTGGGGCGCATTGAACGATCTGGAAATCGCGGCGATTGTGACCTATGAGCGCAACGCCTGGGACAACAACACAGGTGATGTCGTGCAGCCGGCAGACGTCAAACAGGCACGATAGAGGAGAACTGAGACATGAGTACCACAACCATGACCCATGATGAGGCGCATCATCACGGCGCCCCGAAAGGCTGGCGTCGCTGGCTGTTCAGCACCAACCACAAGGACATCGGCACGCTCTATCTGCTGTTCGCCCTGACCATGATGTTCCTGGGCGGAGCCAGCGCCATGCTGATTCGCATGGAGTTGTTCATGCCGGGCATCCAGCTGCTCGATCCCGATCTCTACAACAACCTGGTCACCAATCACGCCCTGATCATGATCTTCGGTGCGGTGATGCCGGCAGCCGCAGGGCTGGCCAACTGGATGATCCCGATGATGATCGGCGCGCCGGACATGGCGCTGCCGCGCATGAACAATCTGAGTTTCTGGATCCTGCCAGCGGCCGCCACCATGCTGATCCTCTCCTTCGTGGTACCCTTCTTCCCCGGCGGCGGCACCCAGATCAACACCGGCTGGACCCTCTACCCGCCGCTGTCGGTGCAGGTCGGCATGTCGATGGATTTTCTGATCTTCGCCATCCATCTGCTGGGCATCTCTTCGGTGCTGGCCTCGATCAACATCATCGTCACCCTGCTCAACATGCGTGCGCCGGGCATGAAGCTGATGAAGATGCCGATGTTCTGCTGGACCTGGCTGGTAACCGCCTTCCTGCTGATCCTGGTGGTGCCGGTGCTGGCAGGCGGCGTCACCATGCTGCTGTTCGACCGCCATTTCGGCACCAGTTTCTTCGATGCCGCCGGTGGTGGTGATCCGGTGCTGTTCCAGCATCTGTTCTGGTTCTTCGGCCATCCCGAGGTCTACATCCTGTTGCTGCCATCCATCGGCGTGCTCTCCCATGTTATCCCGGCCTTCTCCCGTAAGCCGCTGTTCGGCTACCACTCCATGGTCGGCGCGATGCTGGCGGTGGCCACCATCGGCATGGTGGTGTGGGCTCATCATCAATACACAATCGGCATGTCCATGGGGGCCGTCACCTACTTCATGATCGGCACCATCATCATCTCCATCCCGGTGGGTTTGATGATGTTCAACTTCATGGCGACCATGTGGCGCGGCGCCATGACCTTTGAAACACCCATGCTGTTCGCCGTGGCGATCGTGTTGTTGTTCACCTTCGGGGGACTCAGCGGGATCATGCTCGCCGTGGTGCCCGCCGACATGCAGTATCACGACAGCATGTTTGTGGTGGCCCACTTCCACTACGTGCTGATGCCCGGCGCGGTGTTCGGACTGTTCGCCGGAGTCTTCTACTGGCTGCCGAAATGGACCGGGCATATGTATGACGAGCGCCTGGGCAAGCTGTTTTTCTGGACCAACGTGATTGGTTTCAACATCACCTTCTTCCCCCAGCACTTCCTGGGTTTGGCGGGCATGCCGCGGCGCATCATCGACTACAACGTGATGTTCACCGAGTTCAATGTGGTCTCCAGCATCGGCGCAATGATCTTCGGCCTCAGCCACCTGCTGCTGTTGTACATCGTGATCAAGACCATCCGTGGCGGCAAGAAGGCCAAGAGCCGCTCCTGGGAAGGCGCCAAAGGTCTTGAGTGGGAGCTCGACTCCCCTCCTGCGTTCCATACCTGGACCGTTGCTCCACAGATCAAATAAATTGGAAGGTATGATGACAACACATGCGACTCAAACCCCTGAGCAGAGAAAAAAGAACCTGCGCCTGGTCTGGCTGCTGGCCGGCTTTGCACTGTTCATTTTTCTCACCTCGTTTCCGTTCTGGACCGGCCTGTTCCGCATCGTTGGCAACCAGGCCGCAGGTTAGTCATGCAGACGACTGAGACACGCAGTAAAAACAAACGCACCACCCTGCTCCTGGGGGGCATGGTGGTGCTGATGTTTGGTTTCGGATTCGCCATGGTGCCCTTGTACAACCTGCTCTGCCAGGTGACCGGCACCCAGTCGATCGCATTGCGCTCTGGGGCCGGCAAGGCCCACCAGGTCGTGCAAGGCAAGGTCGATGAATCCCGCCTGGTTACAGTGAAATTCGACACCACGGTCAATCCTAACCTGCCCTGGGATTTCAGCGCTGCCACACCCGTCATGGAAGTTCATCCAGGACAAATCTATGAGGTGAACTTCGTCGCCAACAACCGCAGCAGTTCGATGATCACCGGGCAGGCCATCCCCAGCGTGGCGCCCTGGCAGGCAACCGCCTACTTCAGCAAACTGGAGTGTTTCTGTTTCAATCAGCAAACCCTCGAGGGTAACGAGCGCACAGATATGCCGTTACAATTCATGGTCTCTAATGACCTGCCTGCGGAGATTCATTCACTGACCCTCTCCTACAGTTTCATGCGGCTGAAAGCCGGTCGGAAATCAGAACAACAAGCCGATTCACTACCGGCGATAGTAACCACCAAGTAACTACCACTCCCATCAATATTGGATAGATACCAAGAGGACAGACTTATGTCGGCAAAGTCGCATAGCAGTGATTACTACATACCTGAGCCCAGCCCATGGCCGATCATCGGCATGGTCTCACTGCTGGCCACACTGATGGGTGCAGCCCTGGCGATGAATGGGGTTGGATTCGGCAAGTACCTGGTTATCGGCGGCCTGTTGCTGTTCGCCTATCTGCTGTACAGCTGGTTCCGCGATGTTATCGGGGAAAATCTGAGCGACTGCTATAACAAACAGGTCGACACCTCCTTCCGCATGGGCATGTTCTGGTTTATCGCCTCGGAGGTGTTCTTCTTTCTGAGCTTTTTCGGCGCCCTCTACTATATCCGTATGATCGCCCTGCCCTGGCTGGGTGGCGATGGCTATCTCGGCCCCTCCAATGAGTTTCTGTATGGTGGCGAATTTCAACCCAACTGGCCCTCCAGCGGCCCCGGTGAACTGGGTGGGGAGTTCAAACCCATGGGCCCCTGGGGCATCCCAGCCATCAACACCCTGCTGCTGCTGAGCAGCGGCGCGACCATCACCTGGGCGCACTGGGGACTGAAGATAGACAACCAGAAGCAGTTGATATGGGGACTTGCGGCCACCATCGCGCTTGGCCTGTTGTTTGTGGTTTTTCAAGCCTATGAATACATACATGCCTATGAAGAGCTGAATCTGACGCTAGGCACTGGCGCCTATGGCTCCACCTTTTATATGCTGACCGGCTTCCACGGATTCCATGTCACCATGGGAGCGATCATGTTGATGGCGATTCTGGGTCGCGCCATGAAAAGCCACTTCAGCGCGCACAACCACTTCGCCTTTGAGGCGGTGGCCTGGTACTGGCACTTTGTGGATGTGGTCTGGTTGGGGTTGTTCGTATTCGTCTACTGGTTGTGATACACCACAACCATCTAAACGACCGCGTTAGGTTCGATCCAACCAAAGAAATAAGCAGCCATGATAATCGAGAAGAGCACAAAGGATAGGACGATCCTAACCGTGAGTGCACGCACCACCCGGGTCTTATCCTGTTTGCCATCGTCTTTGGCCAGATAGTACATGCCCTCAAAGAGTGAAAAGACAATGATGCCCAGCACTAGAAAGATTGGCAGTTTGATCATGAGTTCCATGGTGGTTCCTCCAAGCCTGACAGGCAGTTTTTATATTGGCTCTGCTTAAGAATCAGAGCCCTAAACGTTATTTTAATATAGTCCAGTATGAGCTCCACCACCTTCAACTTTCGAGCACAGGCAGTCCCTACATTAATCATGGTATTAATGACGCCGCTATTCTGTGGTTTGGGACTCTGGCAGCTCGATCGCGCTGAACAGAAACGCAGCATCGCCGCCTCACTGGAGATGCGCCGCAAACTGCCTGTGCTGCAGATCAGCCGCGACCTTCCCGATGCCGAGCAGGTGCAATTTCGCACTGTGACCGCAGCGGGTGAACTCCTGGATGATAAAACAGTGTTGATCGAAAACCGTAAGCACCAGGGAAAACGTGGTTTTCATGTCATCACACCACTCCGGTTGGCCGATACAGGACAGATCGTACTGATCAACCGTGGCTGGATTCCCCAGCAGAGTCAAAATGAAAAACCCACGATTCCTGGCAAGCAAGGTGTGCTGAGTATCCAGGGGGAAATCAACCTTCCTCAGCCACCTGCGCTGGACCTGAACCTGCAGATCGATCCTGCAGAAGCGCTGCCGCGCTGGCCTTTCCTGACCCTGGAGAACTATGCCGTCTGGTCGGGACTGGAGATCCTCCCCTTCATGATCCTGCAGTCCCCGGAAAAATCCAGCGGCTTCGTTCGTCAATGGCCCCAGCCCCCAGCCAATGACGCCATGCACACCGGTTATGCCATCCAGTGGTTCGCCTTTGCCCTGATAACCCTGCTGATCTGGTTGCGCCTTTCCCTGCACAGACAAGCTGCCAGCGAGGTGCAATGATGGCCGAGTCACAAGTCGAAACCAGACAAAGCAATATGCGGCAACTGTGGATTCTCGTTGCCCTGTTCGCCCTGCCGCTCATCGCCGCCTGGCTGTTTTACTTCAACCCGCAATGGTTGCCTGAAGGTAGAACCAATCATGGCACTCTGATCGATCCGCCCAGAGCGATGCAGGCATTCGCGCTGCAGACCCCGGAGGGACAGGACTTCGATTGGAGTCCATTACTGGAACAGTGGAGCATGGCCGTGGTGGCCGAAGGCCAGTGTGATGCGCAGTGCACGGAGCAGTTGATCAAGGTCCGTCAGATACGTCGCGCCCTGGCCGCCAATCGCCAACGCGTGGAACGTCTGCTGATACTGTTGCCCGATGCCTCCGGCAACCTGCAGATTCCCTCGCTGGATGGGCTGGAAGGCACCCGTCTCGCCATCGCCTCGGATACAGAGAAACCTGCCATCCAAACCCTGTACGGCGGCACACAGAAATCACCGCACAATCTGCTCTTTATCATCGACCCGCGGGTCGATCTGATGATGCTGCACGACATGTCGCAAATCACCTCAAAACAGATCCTGCAGGATCTGGAAAAATTACTCAAAGCCTCGCAAAGCTGGGCTAAGGGAGGACAGTATGGCCACTAGTGAAATAACGGCGCAGGAGACAAGCATCTACTCCTGGCGCGACTACTATGAAATGACCAAGCCGAAGGTAGTGCTGCTGATCGCATTTACCGCCCTGGTCGGCATGCTGCTCTCCACCCAGGGAGTGGCGCCCTGGCAGCCGCTGCTGTTCGGTCTGCTCGGCATCTCCCTGGCGGCGGCCTGTGGCGCGGTGATCAACCACATCATCGATCAGCGCATCGATGCCGTGATGGACCGCACCCACTCACGTCCCTTCCCCAGTGGTCATATGGACACCTCCCATGCAGTGGGTTTCGCCCTGCTGCTGGGCGGCGTCTCCATGTCCACACTCTATCTATTGGTCAACCCGCTGACCGCCATGTTGACCTTTTGCGCCCTGATCGGCTATGCGGTGATCTACACCCTGTTTCTGAAACGCAACACCCCGCAAAACATCGTCTGGGGTGGGCTGGCCGGCGCGGCGCCGCCACTGCTGGGCTGGAGCGCGGTGACCGGCGAGGTTACCAGCGAGGCCTTTCTGTTGCTGCTGATCATCTTTGTCTGGACCCCACCACACTTCTGGCCCCTGGCGATTCATCGCCGGGACGATTATGCCAAGGCCAATATCCCCATGCTGCCGGTGACCCACGGTATCGACTTCACCAAGCAGCAGGTAGTGATCTACTCGGTGATGCTGCTGGCGGTCTCCCTGCTGCCCTTCGTGATCCACATGAGCGGCTACCTCTATCTGGGCGGCGCGCTGCTGCTGGGTGGTGGTTTTATCTACCATGCATTGCGACTGCTGCGCAGCGAGGGGAAGGCGCATGCCATGAAGACCTTCGGCTACTCGATCCTCTATCTGAGCCTGCTGTTCACCCTGCTGCTGGTCGATCACTATCTGAACCCGCTGCTGCAGAACGCCCTATCCTGATGCAGGATAAGGCAGTATTGTCGAAGTGTGTTTAGCTCAATAAGTAAACCCAACCAGGCAGGGCGGGCGGCGCCCACCCTTGCTGGATTCTATTCACGGCTTTTGGTGAGCGGTGCACAGCCCGCCCGAACTCATCCAGCCCTAGCTGGCACCAACCGCTTCCCTGCCTCTCCAGAAGGCGCGCAGCATGATCCATACAAAAAGGATGCCGCCGATTACCGCCAGCAGGCCTCCCACCCCCATCACCCCCATCGCCAGTTTGGCGGAAAGGGTGTCGAGACCCTGCGCAGCCCCGGCGGTTTTGCGCTGGATGCCCATGGCGCCGGAAATCGCCAGTCCGGTGATGTGCAGCAGCTGACCGAATCCGTAGACCCAGGGCTGCCAATCCGCAAGACGCCCTTTGACAGGCGCATAACCCAGCCTGGGCAACAACAGATAGGCCAGCCCCATCAACGCCAGGGTCACGCCGACGATGGAGCCATGGTAGTGAGCCGGAATGATGGTATTGATGCCGGAGATCAGCAGGGCGATGAAGCCTCCGGAAAAGAACAGCAGCAGCGACATCCACAGAGATCGGCGCAGCGGCCGTCCAACCTCATTCGCCTTTCCTGCTTTCAGCAATCCGAGCAGGACAAAAAATCCGATCGGGATAGCGGCAATGCCGCCACCAAATTGCATCATGCGAATGAATGCCGTGCGGGACTCGATGGTCACCGTATCGTAGAGCAGATAGATCAGCGGCGTCAGCAATACTGGCGCAACACCCAACAGCAGCAACCAGACGATCCAGCGGGTCTGCGCAGGGATCGTCACACCACTGTGCAAGGCCAGCAGCAGCCAGGCCAGCAACAGCAACTGGGTATAGGCGAACTGCAGGGTGTGGCCCGCGCCCCAGAAAAGGTATTCGTAGTACCCCTGCCCCTCCACCCCGGCAGGTATCTGCAACCAAGCGATGATCAGCGCAAGCAGGGAAATGATCACGGCGACAGAGACCGTCAGTGCAGCAAGACTGGGCAGGTGGGTATTCTCACCGAATCCAAAGGAGCTGCGGGTGGAGAACAATGCAACCCCGGCCTGGATAGCGATACCCACTCCGAAGATGCCAAGCGCTGCGAAAAAGAAGGGCCGCTGCAGCACCGGCACGTAGTTGTTCATCAGTGCTGCGCCATCACCGACGAAGGCAGACAGGGCGATTCCGAAAGTACCCAGCAAGGCCAGCGCGAAAGCGCCAGTCTGGATAGCCCCCAATCTGGAATCCGCCGGTATCACCAGGCTCCAGACCACGCCGGCCATGGCAATAAACCAGATCAGCACCGACTGATCCACATGCACCACCAGCGCGGTGCGGAAGAAATCGACCCAGGGAAAGAAGGCCTCACTGCCGGGCGCTCTGGAGAGCACCAACAGTACAGCGAACAAACCAGCCAGTCCCAGGGAGAGCACGCCGAGTTGCAGCCAGCGTGTCGTTATCCTGCTTTGCATGGCTTCAACAGGTTTAAAATCAATCAGGTGTTTGTCAGTGAGTTGTTTCAAACTACGCCATCCATCTTGAGTATGGTAATTTGCCCGAAAGCCTCCCATGCAGGAACTGAAGATGCAACCATCAACCCGCATTTCACACCAGGTGGAAGCAATAAATCGATCACCTTATGAATTTCACAATACTTCACTGCCTAAATGGCGACGGCTCTGGTTCTGCGGATGAAAGACCAAACTGCTTTGCCAGACTGCCCCAAGAACTCCAGCTCCTGGTGAGAAATGCGGGTTAGAAACCAATACCGGCTGGCGATCTTTACCTGTCTGCTCGCCTTCAGCGTGATTCTGATGGGGGCCTATGTGCGACTGTCCGATGCCGGACTGGGCTGTCCTGACTGGCCCGGTTGCTATGGTCAGATGGTGGCTCCTGCTGCGCAAAGTACGATCGATGCCGATTATGCGGACCGGCCGCTACACACCGGCAAGGCCTGGAAAGAGATGATTCACCGCTATCTGGCAGGTAGCCTGGGGCTCGCGATCCTGCTCCTGGCGAGCATGGCCTGGCGCAATCGCAGACAGTCGGAACAACCCCTGCTGCTGCCCTCAATACTGGTAGTCCTGGTGCTCTTTCAGGCCGCGCTTGGCATGTGGACGGTCACCCTGCTGGTAAAACCCGCTATCGTCACAGCCCACCTGCTTGGCGGTTTCGCTACCCTTGCCCTGCTTTGGTTACTGGCGCTGAAGCTCAGGCTTGTTGCTGGATTTCCTGTTACGGAGGCGCCCCACGGCTTTCGTAAACTGATCTGGATCTCCCTGACCGTAGTGATTATGCAGATTACCTTGGGTGGCTGGACCAGCACCAATTATGCGGCGTTGGGCTGCAGCGAATTCCCGACCTGTTATGGCGGCCAATGGTGGCCCAGCATGGATTTCAAGGAGGCCTTCGTAATCTGGCGCGGTCTGGGGGTGAATTATGAGTTCGGTGTATTGGAAAATGATGCGCGAACTGCGATTCATATGACGCATCGCATCGGTGCGCTGTTTACCCTGCTCGTGGTCGGCTTGATGTCGCTGCGACTGGTGACACAAAACCAAGCAGTTGCGCTGCGTAAGCTGGGCTTGGTCATGCTCGGCATACTCATCCTGCAGATCAGCCTGGGTATCACCAATGTTCTGGGCCATCTCCCCTTGCCGGTTGCCGTTGCCCACAATGGAGGCGCCGCCTTGATTTTACTCACCCTGATTACTTCGCTTTGGATGACCTATCGACATGCAGGAAAAGACAGTGGCAGATAAACAGAATACAGGCATCAATCTCTATTTTATCCTCTCCGGTCTGATAGCCTTGATCCTGGGAGTGGTTGTGTGGCTGAATTTTTCATCCCCTCCTCCTGCATCAGAACCGATAAGGATTGAAACCCGCAACGCCACGGTACTGCCACAGCTTAAAAAACTTCCGTCATTCGCGCTGATGGACCAGCAAGGCAGACCTTTTGACAACCAAAGCCTGTTAGGCAACTGGACCTTCATGACTTTCGGTTACACCCATTGCCCCGATATCTGTCCGACAACCCTGGCCTTGCTGACAGATGTAAAGCAGCGTCTGCAGCCGTCAAAAGCCGCTGCCCCGTATAACTTTACCTTCATTTCCGTCGACCCGGAACGGGACACTCAGCAACGATTGGCTGAGTATGTGAACTACTTCGATCCAGCGTTTATTGGAGCCACTGGCAGTGATGATGAACTGCAGCGACTCACCCGGCCGTTAGGCATTCTCTATGCGAAGGTGGCGACGGAGAAGAGCGCCATGGGCTATGTCATGGATCATTCCGCATCGATAATCCTCGTCGATCCTGAAGGTCGTTATCAGGCGCTGTTCAGTCCACCCCATGATGCAGGCGTCATGGTTGAGGATTTTATTGCAATTACAGAAACCCGCTAAGCTCGGCTGATTTGATTATCTCTACCCTTGATTTGAGTGCCGGTAATTCATGAACTTGGAAATCACCCATTTCTGAACTAACAATGATTCAGTTTCACAGCCCATAAAAACACTCTAAAAGTCTTATATGCAAAGATTGCATTATTGAATTCAAACACGGACCCACGCAGCAGATTAAATAAATATATTTAAATAACTGTTCAGACAAAGCTAATAGCGGGGTTAATTTTATACAGCCATTTCAAAGGATTATAATTTTATTATGCAGTTTAAATAAGAATGTTAATCGTTTTCAAAAATATTTGTTTTTGTACGATTCAGTCTTTATGATCAAGACCAGGATTAACAAGGACACTCAGCAGTATTCTGCAATCGAAGAAGAACCAAGAGATATTCAATGACACAAGTTTCTATTGCTGTTCAGGAGAACCCTGCAATGCCATCCAACATTCAAGAGATTACACTGGATCACCCCTGGCAGTGGATCGCTTCCGGGTGGAATGATTTCAAAAAGACACCACTAATCAGCACTGCTTATGGCATGCTCTTTTTTATTGTAAGCATTCTGTTGACCATGCTGGTCTTCTCCAGCAATTTTTTCTTTCTCGTTCCGCCGCTCACCGCCGGCTTCTTTCTGGTGGCGCCCATCTTTGCGGTCTTTCTCTACGACATGAGCCGCAAGCTGGAAAAAGGTGAACCCGCCAGTTTCAAGGAAACCTGTAAAAACTGCCGGCAAAACCCATTCAATCTGGTGGTGATGGGGTTGGTGCTGATGATGGTGCTGGTATTTTGGATGATGATCGCAAATCTGGTTTTCGCCATCTTCTTTTCCGGCGCGACATTGACCTTTGAGAATTTTATTCCAACCCTGTTTCTGTCCGGCAGCAGCCCTGCTTTTCTGGCGGCGGGTATCATTTCGGGTGGAATCATTGCACTCGCGGTGTTCAGTATTACCGTGATATCCATACCTATGCTGATCGACAGGGATACCAATGTACTGCATGCCATGACTACGAGCTACAATGCGGTCCTGCAAAACCCCCGCCCATTGATGCTTTGGGCCTCCTTGATCGTGATGTTTGTTTGCCTTGGGTTTTTGACCTTCTATATCGGCTTCATCATTTCCATGCCCGTTATTGGATATGCCACCTGGCACGCATATCGTGATCTCGTCATACATGATGAGGCATGATCTTTTACCCGGTTGCCGCCCTCCAGCAATAAGCTGATATTCTTGCCGCTGCTCTAAATCAAGGCATTGCCTTGATTCAGGATAGCTTCTGAGGCCTCTTCCCGGGTATAAAAGCGGCCGTTGCGCAGAAAACCGGAAACGATGTGCGGGCAGATGCTGATTACCCGCCCATTCAACTCCCCCTCCTCCATCCATTCGTCAGGCAAGCCCTCTAAAACATGAATCGGTGCGGGACTGCCATCGGAAAACCGGGAGATTCTGCAACAACCACTGCGGGTATCCTGAAATGCCGGCACGAAACCATTCTCCCGGTTATTGTTGCTGATGCCGGGTGAGTCAGCAAAGCGCTTATTCTCCTCTTCCAGCAACAGACTGCACAAAATCCCTTTGCGCCTTGTTTCGGCTTCATAAGAGAAATCTTCTTCAATCAGCCGGTATTCTAATTTTATTTCTTCCAGCATGGTCAGCCTCTCAACGATCAAACTCAAATCTTTCGCACATAACTCAATTGTGGTTGTTGTGACGAAACGCGTAATGCGTAGTTATGAGTAGATGATGATAGGGGGGTTATGCATTATCCAGCCGGCAAAAGGGTAAAGAGCCTAATAGCTTTACACTCATATCTTTACCTACCATGAAGTGGCCAGCTCAAGTCTGCTAATCTGAAAGGCACAAACCTGACAACAATTAAAAAACGATGGCCTGCTGATGCCGGAGAGGGTTTTTAGTTAAGGAAGGTCCTTATTCCGAACTTTAAGCGACATGAGAATGTGTCGCCATTTTAGATCGCTGCAGCGATTGAAAGCTCGGGAAGCAAAAAATCGAACTTTGTTCCTCGCGCTGATAAATCCAAGGACAGATTTTTCAGCGTCTATTTAAGGAGTGCAACAGTATCTGTGCTGGATTGAATTACAAAATGGTTTAGATCCAGGGAAAGTTCCGCCAGCTGGTCTGAAATATCCAGCAGGTCGGCCTTTACACGGTCGTGCTGTTGCTTTTTGTTCGCAGCATAGATCAACCCCCCGGGGAGGATGGCGGCAATCAAGGCATCTTTCACACCGAATTTAGTCTCTTCAACTTGAATGACATATTCGGATCTTTGCTTATTCAAGGCAGAGTGATAGGTCGTCAAATGTGTTAAGAGTTCTTGCACACCAGAGACCGGAATCGTCACAATCAGCCCGTTTCCCTGTTCGAGGGCCAGAAGATTATCAACGTCATGTTTTTCGGCATTTGCCGTGCCAACACACAGGGCAAGATAAACAGCAGTAATGCAGGCTAGTCGTATCATTCAGTGGTCCTTTTTATATGCGTGAATCTAATAATTATCTCATGAATATATATATGATTTCATTGATAGTTTTCATTGAAATTGGATTATTTTAGCCATCCCTCCTAACGAGGATTGGACAATGTCTCAGGCATGATAAATTCGCGATCCATGACTACTCATGGCGCCTGCCACTATTTATTTATAACCCCCTACGATTCCATGAGAGAATCTGCTGTCACCGCACATAGTCCCCTGATCACAATTTTTTACTGATACCCACTCATGGCTGAATTCGATTTTAAGCGTCGCTTTGGAGGCATCGCCCGGCTCTATGGTCAAGCTGGCCTGGCTAATTTCACCAGTGCCCATATCGCGGTGATTGGGATTGGCGGGGTTGGATCATGGGCGGTCGAAGCGCTCGCCCGCAGCGGTGTCGGCGCCATGACGCTCTATGATCTGGATCATATTGCAGAATCCAATGTAAATCGCCAGTTACCAGCCCTGGACGGCGAGTTCGGTCGGGCCAAAGTTTCCGCCATGGCGGAGCGGGTGCGCCTCATCAACCCTGCATGCCGGGTAGTTGAGGTGGAGGCATTCATCGAAGCCGATAACACCTCAATCATCACGCAAGGAGGTTTTGATTTTGTGATCGACTGCATCGACAGCTTTCGCATCAAGGCGGTGTTGATCGCCCAATGCCGGCGCAACAAAATCGACATTATCACAGTCGGCGGCGCCGGTGGTCAGAAAGACCCCACCCAGGTCAGGCTCAGCGATCTGAGCAGGACCGCACACGACCCGCTGCTCTCGAAAACACGCAAATTGCTGCGGCAGGAGTTCGGGTTTTCGAGCAACCCAAAACGCCGTTTCAGCGTGCCCGCGATCTATTCCACCGAACAGCAGGTTTACCCTACCGCTGAGGGCGCCGTCTGCCTGGACAAGCCAACCGCTGTGGAGGGATCACTCAATTGCGGTGGTTACGGTTCAGCGATGACCGTTACCGCGACATTTGCCATGGCTGCCGTATCACAGGTGCTCGGCAGTCTTGCTAAAAGACAAACTGATACCTAAGGAGACTCATCCATGTGTCGCCGAGATGAGCTGTGGTGCGCGCGGCGCACCCTACGCTGACATAGTCATGCGAATGGGGGTAAGCCTGGCTGAGCGGAACCACGACTCAGCTATTATTCCAGCTTCTGTGCAAAGGCTACTGTGTAGGCGCGCCCCTGTTTGAGTTTCTCGTAGTTGCCGAATACCTCATTCAGGTTGCGCTTCATGTATTGGCGTAAGCCATTGATGGTAACGACATACAGACGGCCATCGTTATTCAAGCGATCCTTTGCATCATGCAGCATGAGGCTCAGCATCTCCTTACCCACTTTGGCGGGTATATTCGACGCAATTACATCAAATCGCAGCTGCGGATCGACATGATCGAAGCCATTGCTCAACATAGCCCTGGCATTGCCTAGCTTGTTGCGCTGTGCATTGGCGTTGCTGTAATCCACCGCCATGAAATCCTTGTCCACCATCAGGGTCTGTCCCTGAGGCGCCCGTTTCGCCATGAACAATCCGATGGGTCCGTAACCACATCCCAGATCGAGGCAATCGTCATCCGTGTCTATCTGCAGATAATCGATCAGCAGGCGCGTACCCTCATCGATTTCCCGAGGGGAAAAGATGCCCCAGGTCGAATGCAACAGAAAATCCTCTCCACCCAATGAAGCATTGAAGACAATATCCTGCCGAAGCTTTTCGAGTTGTTGCCGTGTCTGCATAGAGGCGCAGTCTTACCCGCTCTCCGGCATAAGTCAATCCAGCAACAACTCGATCGTCTCAAGCACAGAGTCGGCATTCAAGTAGTCCACCGGAACCGGCCAGTAGCCCTTTCCCTGCTGCAGTATCAGGGAGGGAAAACTGTGTACCCCCATCGAACGGGATTGTTGGATTTCACCCATCAGTGAGGCCTGTGTGTCTGCCGAGTTAAGCAGGCGCTGAAAACTTCCTGCATCCAGCTCCATATCCACGGCAATCTCAAGCAACGTTTCATCATCTGATGGGTTTTTTGCATCCAGATAATAGGCCTCCTGGATAGCCAGAATCATCGTCGACTCCTTGTCCGGATCGAGCTGCCGGGCTGCGATAACAGCCCGGCAGGCAGGATAGGTGGAACGGCGCGGCTGATTGACCTGCCAGAAATCGAAGTTGAAGCGGGTCTCGGGTAGTTTCTGCTGAATGCGCCTCCAGGTTGCCTGGATCTGCTGCTGCATCGCCTCAGGCATAGGCTCATCACTGTCTGCAGCCAATCCACCCAGCAGTTGGCTGAAGCCAATGCCATCCGGAAGACGCTCACGCAGCTGCAGCAGCGTGGGCCGGAAAGCCCAGCACCAACTGCACATCGGATCATGGACGTAGTAGAGAACAGGCATGGTCAGGCGTCACAGATAAAGGGTTTGGAAAGTAGAAATGATGCCATCCTTCTGCCCTGTTTGGCTACTCATCCAGCTACCTGAGATGGCGCGGAATCTTCAATCGGGTAGAGTAGAGAGCAGGGATGATTATGTGTTGGCCTGCTATCGATATATCGAACTCAACCCAGTGAGAGCGAATATGGTTGATCACACTACCGACTATCACTGGTCCAGCTACACAGCAAACGCTCTGGGTGAGAATTCAACTCTATTGACACCACATACTCTCTACACTGCCTTAGGAAGAGGCCCAAAAAGCCGGCAAGCAGCGTACCGCACACTGTTTAGACATCAACTCGAACCTGAAATGATCGACGATATTCGTAATGCAACAATCGGAAATTTCGCCCTCGGTAGTTTGAGGTTTCAAAAAGAGATTGCAGCCACCTTAGGACGAAGGGTAGCAAGAGGGAAAGCCGGCCGGCCTAAGCAAAATAAAAATTCAAATACAGGGGATTTGTTTGATAAGTTGTGGCTTTTGATTTTATTCGTGGTCTGTTCCGTCTCGCAGTAGGAACGCCGGTTACCCGGCGCCCACCGGGTCGTCGGGGGCGGTCACCCGCTCCCGACTCCCACAGAACGTAGCGTGCGGATTTCCCGCACTACGCTCTTCAGATATTGATTCACAGCACAGCAATAGACTGCAACTCCCCATAGGGAAGCCTCAGCTTTGGTCGCTGTAACGGAAACCGCGCTTTGATCCGGTGGAAAACCTCCCACGCGAACATGGCCCTTTCGACTTCGACTGCAAAGCATCTTGCGCCAGTACCGCTCCACGAACCGATGCACTTTCTGCAGGGCACGCAGGTTACCGGCAATGCCATAGTAGGCATAGTGACCACGCAAGACCCGGTTCAGATTGATCACCTGTTCCTGAACCGGCAGATGACGCATTCGCCGCATCAGGTCGCGCAGGTTGGAAAGGCTGCGCTGAAGCCGAGACTTCTCGGTGCGCATTCCCACCTTGAAATTGCCCTTTCGGTTGCGCGTGCAATAGAGGGTAAAGCCCAGAAAATAGATCGTCTCCGGGCGCTTTCTCCCCCGCTTGCTCGCATGCCGTTGGGCAAAGCGACCAAATTCAACGAGTTTTGTCTTCGTCGGTTCCAGTTCCAGTCCAAACTTCCCCAAGCGTTTGCGCAGGGCATTCTGCATGCGAAGCGCATCCGCCCGATATTGGAAACACACCACAAAGTCATCGATATACCGCACCAAATAGGCCTCACCCTTTAAGCGGGGTTTGACCACCTGCTCAAACCACAGGTCGAGCACATAGTGCAGATACAGGTTGCTCAGCAAGACGCTGATCGAACCCCCTTGCGGCGTTCCCTCTTCGTTCGGATGCAACTCCCCGTCTTCCAGAATACCCGCTTTCAGCCAACGTCGTATCAGGCTGATCATGCGCGGATCTCCGACTCGGTGTTCCACAAAGCGGAGTAGCCATCCATGATCTAGACTCCCGAAGAAGTTCTTCAGATCCGCCTCCAGCACCCAACCCACCTTGCTTCCCGGCAATGACCTCATTCAGGGTCGCCAGGGCATGATGGGCACCTAACCCAGGCCGACCACCAAAGGAACAGGGCAAGAAATCCTGCTCGTAGATGGCGGACAGCACCTGGGCGGTACTGCGCTGGAGTGCCCGATCGGTGACACAGGGCACGCCCAAAGGGCGCTTCTCCTGTTTGCCGGGCTTGGGGATGTAGACCCGCCGGATGGGCGGTGCCTGATATCCCTGGCGGTGCACGGATTGGAGCATCGGCTCAATCCATACGTCGAAGTCCTCCTTCGCCTCCGGCTACCGTCTGGCCATCACACCCCGGGGCCGAGCGGTTTGGAATCTGATACAGATTCTCCCACACCCGTTCCCGCGTGATGTGATGGGCCAATGAGGTAAACCGAAGCTTTGGTTCACTCCGAGCTTTCGCTGCTATTCGTTCAAGTCCCGTTGCCATGACTGGTTTCTCTTCTCTTTGCATAGAAGACCGTATCCTCCCATTGTATGGAGCCCATGTTTCCCATGAACGATTCAATTTCTGCTGGCCGCTTCCCCATGTAGTCGGCTCTCCCGACCTCAGAGTACTATCAGCCAGTCTGACTTCCGCCAGGCCATCGGGTCTTCCTCGCATTGTTAGCTTGTCAGACCCTACAAGCTCCGCTTGAACCTGACGGATCTCCCTTGTTCACATGAAATCCTTCGACGGCATGCCGACGGTACGAACCCCGGAAGCACTCCAGAACACTCGCCAATGCGCATCCTGGAATTCTGCCTTCCCCATTGAGAGATAAGGTCGGCTACTTCAACCACGTTCGATTTCGGGGCTATCTATTCCGTTCACTTTCGTTTCGGCCTACAGTCTCCCTGTCTACGCTTCGCAGTGGCCGTTACCGGACACCACGCAAGACTCGGTACCTGGCTGCTGGCTAGGCTTTGCCAGGGCAGCCATCTCAGGCCGCTGAATTTCATGCGCTTGCAAGGCGCAACCCCCACAGAACCGGACGTGCGGTTTTCCCGCATCCGGTTCCTCGGTCGTACTCGCTTTCGCGCAAAACAAGACCATTATGCGAACACTCTCCGGGGCGAACCCACCCTAATGCGGGGCTTCCTGAATAGGGCACGATCTACCGCTCTCCAGAAGGTCTCTCGTGTGAAACTCTTCCGTTTACCACCCCGTCTATTGAGCCATTTGAATGTACATTCCATAGCCCACAGATAGAAGCGATTGATCGAGTGGCCGTTGCCTATGATCCCGAAGTAATTGTAGTGACCTGTCAGTCGCCTATTGAGACCCCTGACAAAATCACCTTTCGATAGGTGTCTCTCCTTCTTGATCCACGCCTTGATTCGACGACTCGCCCCTTGCAACTTCTTTGGGGCGGTTCGTCGTTTCACCCGAGGTTGGCCTTTGCGATCTTTCTCCCAGTAGAATTCAAATCCTACAAAGATAAATCGCTTGCCTTTCCTCAGGTAACGGCGGCTGAACAGAAGCTTGTTGGTCTTCTCTCGTGCTATCTCAAGGCCAAACTTCTTCAGCCTTTTCGGTAGCATTCGATAAAACCACTCCGCGTCGTCTTCGTGCTGAAACGCACAGACCCAGTCATCAGCATAGCGCGTTAGTCGTTGCTTTGCCTCGACAGGATTTCTTCACCACGCGTTCAAACCAGAGGTCCAGCGCATAGTGTAGATAGACGTTGGCCAGTACTGGGGAGACGATACCTCCTTGTGGTGTCCCGGTTTCCGGGTTGATCACTTTCCCATCCGTTTCCAGTATTCCGGCCTTCAGCCATTTGCGGATCAATCCCAAGAATGCCCGGTCATCAATGCGTTGTTCGAGCATCCCCAGAAGCCAGTCATGATCCATGTGATCGAAGAAGCCTCGTATATCAGCTTCGACAACCGTGTGATAGGGACCAAACTGGAGCTCCCGGGTCAACTCTGCTACCGCTTCGTGGGCGCTACGCCCTTTTCTGTAGCCATAACTGCAATCCAGAAAGTCTTGCTCATAGATTGCTGTCAGCACCTTTGCTGCGGCCGATTGGATCAGCCGATCTTCTAAGGCAGGGATACCGAGTGGGCGTTGCTTTCCGTTCTCCTTGGGTATGTAGACACGCCGCACCAGCTTGGCACGGTATCGTTTCGTTTTCAGTCGCTCTACCAGTCGCTGAATGTTGGCGTGCAGGTCCTCCGCATACGCCTCGGCGGTAACATTATCCACTCCACTGGCTGCTCTCTTGTTGAGAGATTCCCAAGCATGGTAGATCAGTTCCTCATTCAGACATCGATAGAGGTCTCGAAAACGGTGTCGCTTTGTTGGTCTTTGCCTTGTTGGCTATTCCCCACAGGAAGGTTGGCTCGCCTTGTTCCAGTCCGACTCTGTCTGGTGCGAGTTGCCTTTGCGGGCTGCGTACTTCCGTCAGGTCCTTCCCCATGTTCATGGCTTTCCCATGCGCTGAGTACTATGCCTGATAAGACACCCTGGTGGCATGCGGCAGTAACCTGCCTGCCCAAAACCAGGCTTCCACAAGGTGCGTTTAGACGACTGCATAGTCCTGTGTCCGAGTTTCCTCTTCTGTGCCTTAATATCAGTATGTCTTGCGTTCATGCTTCTTCCTGGCGGGAGCCAGCCAGGGCTTCCCGAGTTCTACGTCTCATCTCTTCCTGCATGCCACGGCCTGTCGACTCCGGCGGATCTCCACACCCTCGCCAATTCGGGTGCTTCTGTGTTGCCTTCGGTGGGCCATTAAACCCTCGGCATCCGCGAAAACTAAATCTCGAAGCTGTACCAGCACTTCAGGGTGCGCGACCACCCCTACGGCCTACAGAATTCTCTGTCTACGCTTCGCCCGCCTTGTTCACCGTTCCCTCGGCTCCGCCACGGACGCAAGACTCGATACGGGTGGATGGCTAACCCTTACCCGACGGGGACTTTCACCCCGCAAGATGCGACGAGCTTTGCTCGGCGCGAAATGGCACTAAGTTAAGCCTGTTTTGCATGATATCGGCTGCGGTGTGGGATCTCGATCATTTCATGTCGTGGTGCGGTAAAGCTGGCATAGGGCTTGGGCCTTCGTTTGAGGCATCTCGGTTCTCGTCTACCAGGTCGTGGGGTTATCACGTTGGCTGCGATAGCTTGGACGAGAGATGCAGTCAAACGGCGCCGTTTTCGGTCACTCAGGTCCGGTACTGTTGAACAGGGGCTCCCACTGCCGCAGGGCCTGGACAGACGCTTTGAAACTGATTTGCCGTGGTGCTTGCTCGACCTCCTTGGCCGCATCGCACATCAGTCGCCGGATCGCATTGTAGGCAATCAGGTGCATCAGGATTTCTTTGTTCACCATGGCCGGTGTGCGGCAGCGCAAGATATCCATGCCCATGGTCGTCTTGATGTCTCGAAAGAAGAGTTCGACATCCCAGCGTTGGTAGTACAGATCGGCCAACTCCGCGGTGCTGTAGGTTGCTGCATCGGTCAACGTGGTGACAAGATAAAAGGTCTTGACGCGAAAACCGGGGGCATCAACGGTGACCTTGATTTGTCGCAGGGTGAGTTGCTCAGGCAGCAACTGCCAGACTGCCTTGCTGTAGCTCAGCACCTTGTTCCAAGGCGGTTTTCGCCACTGGATCAGCAAATCATCGGGCCCCAAGACTTTGATGGCCGATGGCGCCTCAACCGGCGTCCGGCGCGCAAGCGTGAGCACCGAATCGACACCGGCTTGCTGGAACTTCCAGACGTCGTAGTAACTGCAAAAACCCTTGTCTCCGAGGAAGATGTCGCCGGCTTCGAAGGTATCCCCCTGTTCGCGTAAGAGAGGCAGTTCCTGTTTTTTCCGGTTGCCAACGCGATAGCTCAGCAAGGCACCTGTTTGCAGGCAAAAGCAGGCGCACACGCGGGCCTGCGGAAAGCCACAGCCGGGTTTTTGCTGGGATTGCTGCGGCCAAATCGCCTGGTTGTCGGGTGTATCCGGCATGCTCACTCCGGTGCCGTCCACGACGACGACCCGACGGTTCTTCCACCCTTGGCTGCGGCCACGTTGCTGCAGGCTATCCGCCGTGTGGGCGAGGATCTCTTCCAGATCGCTTTGCTCAAGTTTGCTGCGTGCCTGACAGTAGGCAGACGTGGACGCCGAGGGGGCCGGCATGGCGCGCGCAGCGGCGAAAGCCTGGACCTTACGAACGACTTCCTGGCAGCCGCCATCCGCATCCAGCACTTGTGAGAAAAAGGCCCAAAAGGTGTTGGCCTTGCTGAACAGGCGGCGTCGACTGAATGCTCCGTCTGCATCCAGTTCCAATGCCTTGGCGGGTAAGATTCTCGAGAACAGATCACCAAGTTGACTGATGGAATGACGGCGAATACGCGCTCTTTCCTCAGCCAGTATCTGACTCGCCGTACGCGGTTTGCGGCGCAGTGTAGGAAGATGAAATCCAGGCAGGAATAACGTCTTGTTTGTCATGCCCAATTGTCCCATCTTGGGAATCAAGGAGCACCCGAAAATCCGTGCTGAGCAGGCTTAACTTAGTGCCATTCGTGACAGACCACTATTATATGCAAGGTTGCCATAACGCTATCGACAGCAGGTCCTTGAGGTATGATTACGTCTGTCATCTCGCGAGCGTTGGTTCAGTTCGATCGATGGAGGAATACCAAAGGGGTCAGTATCGATTGATCCAGCCTAAGCCTCGATTGATTGACACGAAATAATTTAATATCAGTTGACTTCATCTCTCGGGAATTACGGTGACAGGAATTAGGGAATTACGGTGACACCTTACCATTTACACTATTATTTACGCTATGATGATGCAATGTCAAGATTGCCAAGAATCATCGTACCTGGGGTGGCGCACCATGTGACGCAGAGAGGGAATCGTCGTCAACGGGTATTTTGGGTTGACGATGATTTCGGTCTTTATAAAGATTGGTTGGCTAAGTCTTGCCGTCAAAACGGCGTAGAGGTGTGGTCGTATTGTTTGATGCCCAATCATGTTCACTTGATTCTGGTTCCAGCAGACGACACTGGTTTGTCTCGCGCGATAGGTGAGACGCATCGACGGTACAGTAGCTACATCAATGCACGACTTCGAGTAACGGGCCATCTATTTCAGGGACGCTTTGGCAGTGTGGCTATGGATGAATTGCATCTGCTGGCAGCTTTCCGCTATGTGGCGATGAATCCGGTTAAGGCGAAAATGGTCGCCCAAGCGTCGGACTGGGCATGGTCGAGTACGAAAGCACACCTGAGTGGGAAAGACGATGGCCTGGTGTCAGTACGACCGCTACTTGACCGTGTTGATAATGTATCCGAGTTTTTGGCGGCCACACCAGAGCAGGAGTTGGAATTTGCCTTGGAAAAGGGACAATCTATTGGACGGCCATTGATGGAAGAGAGCGCGTTGGTGGAACTCGAAAGAAAGCTGGGGCGACCGATTCGCCCCGCTAAGCGGGGTCGACCGAAGAGAAAGGGTGAAGATACTAGTCAGATGAAATTGGTATAAATGGTAAGGTGTCACCGTAATCCTCCGACTGGCGGTTGAGGAGTTTATCCGGCGCTTTCTGCTGCATGTGCTGCCCAAGGGCCTGATGCGCATCAGGCATTACGGATTCCTGGCCAATGCCTGTCGCACAAAACAGCTGCCTCGGTTACGCCAGGCCATCGCTGAGGCAGACGGGCAAGCGTTAGCGGATGTCGCCGAAGCGCACACAATAACCCAGGCTACCGCTGAAATTTGGCGCTTTACCTGTCCCAGTTGCCATAAGCCGATGCAGATTGTTGCTGAGATACCCGCCAGATGGGAAGGAGGCTGACGATGCGGTAACCCACGATTAAAAAGTCATGGCCAATCATCAGCCATGCTGCTGAGGGGTAGGTGCGGCCAAATGGGTAAAAATAGGCTATCATGGACCTCAAAAAGGAGGTGTCATGATAGAAATTACCACAGGGAAGTTAGCCCAGTCCGCGCAGAATAGCCAGCAGATACCTCGCTGTAGCCAAGCAAACCACTTCCCAGCTTGTCGTATCAAAAACAATTTCTTATTAATAAAGTATGGGCAGTCGCCCGAGGGCGGCTCAGTCCAACAGGCGTTTATCCATCATGCTGAAAGACGCACAATGGATAAACGCTAAACAGTTGGGGTCTAGAACATGCTTGATCTCTTTATAAGGCTAATGGACAAGCTGATTGTTTTAGCAAAGGAATGGCAGCGCGAAAAACGACTTTTACACGATGACTTTATATTGCCCTTAATGCAGCAATTCGAAATTGTGCATAAAGAATATATCTCCTCTTTTATGAGTTATAGAGATTTAATAAATACCGAAGCTCCAAATTTCACAAATAAAAATCCTGTATTTAATAAGTTAGATGCAGATATGATATTTACCCATTCTTCTCGTGATAAATTATTTTCTATGTCAAAAAACATTGACTTACTTCGTAACCCAAATCATGCAGACAAAATGTATGAAGAAGACAACAAAATTGGAATATTTATATTACACGTGCATTGGTATGTGGCAGCGATTTCTGATTCGTTTTTAAGGAATTTCAATGCACCACGAATGAGCTTGGTGGAAACCTTGTCTAAGATTGCATCAGGAAATAGAGACCATAAAGGCATGTCTCCATCTCAAGAAGCAGAGAAAGAAGTTTCAGAAAAAATGTGGGAGATGCAAGACATGTATTCAGAAATCCAAGATGCCTATCAAGAAGCAAGGGTGGAATTGTTGAAATAAACCCCAACCAGCAAATACACCCGACCTCCTATGTGGCGGGTGATCTCAACGTTAGCTATGTAATAAATCATGGATTTTAGACCGCCAATTATTTGTCAAAACGCAGAATGTGGCCTTATGTTTCCAGGGCCTATCGTTTTAGCCCCAGGCGCTACGTTAAACCAAAATGGTGAAATAAATGCTACATGTCCTCGATGCGGATCAAACGCATCTATGCCTAAAGGCGTGTATAACAATATAGAACCATTACTTATTTCTCTTCTTCGCTCATTTGATAGTAGTGAACTAATAAAACTTTCACAAAAACTACAACGAGAAATTGATCGAAATAAAAGTGCTAAAAATATTAAAAAGAGTTTAGTAAAACAGTATCCTGAAAAGGGTAATTTATGGTCTTTAATTCCAAAACCTAGTAAAGAAGCACTAATCACACTAAAAATAATATTAGAAGTTGTTACATATGCAGCAACTATTTCTTTGGCAATTGACGCTTTAACTGATGACGAAATAAAGGAAAACATAATCAATCAATCTTTTGAGTATCATTATCATTTCGATCAAAATAATTCCTACCCAAATGATAACCAAAAAGAAAAGAATCTATTGCCACGAAGGCAAAAAAGCATATGAGTAAAATTAACAGTTCCATAGTAATAACCAGCAAGCTAACCAAGCAATTCCACACAGAGCCTCGCTATGCTCGGCCTAGTGAATTGCGGCGTTAGGGCCACATGGAACTCATACAATGGAAGAAATATACAACCTGTTCTTTTATGTTGAAAAAGAAGAAATTGCGCAACTTGGTGTAGTTGCTCATAGGGTTTCAGGTACTGATGAAGAAAAGATACAATTTCTCCAGTCACAGCTCGAGATTGATTCGAAAACATGTAATAAGTTCGAGGTTCCCAAGCGTCTATATAACGAAAAAAATACTTTTACTAACGCTGAAATGCTTTCATTAATGAGACTTGGAAAAGCTTTAGATGTGTTCGAAGAAGTATTTCAAGAGTTAACAGCACCTGCTGAGCCATTGACAGTCCTGACTCCAGTCGTAGATGGTATTGTTAAGTTTGACATACAAACTGGCCTAGAATCACTGCCAATAAGTCAATTCCAAGATCACCCTCTCACTGGTGCAGGAGTTATGCCAGATTACCTTGAAGAGTATATGGTAGATGGCACATTAGATATTGGAACATTGCTTCATAATGACCACTACATAGCAGTAAAAAACCTTTTTAACGAAAAACACTATCTTTCTTCCATGAAGCTAATGGTATCTTTCATAGATACCCTAGGCTACTTGGATAGTGGTGATATAAAGGGTAACGTATTTGCTTTGTGGCTTAATAACTACTCAAATATATCAGAAGAGCTTGGTGTAACCTCCGAGGAAATGTGGGAGTTTAGAAATTCTATTCTCCATATGACAAATCTTGATTCACGCAAAGTTAAACTTGGAAAGATCAAGCGTATAAGCTTTATGGTTGCGCCAAAAGGCACTACAGCTAAACAAGATCACGACACAACCTATTTTAATTTTACAGATCTTATATTTGTTATGCAGAAAGCCATCGCAAAATGGCTGGGTACATATGTAGTGGACCCGACGAGGTTAGCGTCTTTTGTTAAACGCTACGATAGAGTCGTTTCTGACAGCAGAATGGCGAAAATGCCCTAACAAGGCAATGGTTCGGGAAGATGCGGGAAGATTGGGGTCACGGGAAGATTGGGGTCAGGTCTCTCCTTGTAGCATCCTGAGATCACATACGCAGTGGCAAAGTGGCAAGCCCATTAACATGACGTTATTTTTGAATGATGACCTAACCCAGCCTAAGCCTAGATTGATTGACACGAAATAATTTAATATCAGTTGACTTCATCTCTCGAGACCTATAGATTCGGACCCAGCTAGAGAGCAAGTCTTTTGTTTACAATCTTCATTTCGCTGTTTTATTCGTAATTCCTCGTCCTGTAGTTTCTAAGTTCCAGTCTAATTTCCAGCTATTCACGCCTCTTGAAGGCACACTCAAATTTTAAATTTCAGGATAATATTATGTCTAATACAGTAACAGGCACCGTCAAATGGTTTAACGAAGCTAAAGGTTTCGGTTTCATCGAACAGCCGTCCGGTCCGGATGTGTTTGCTCACTTTAGTGCGATTGCCAGTTCCGGCTTCAAAACTCTGGCGGAAGGGCAGCAAGTTGAATTTACGGTAACTCAGGGCCAAAAAGGTCCTGAAGCAGAGAATATCGTAGCTGTTTAAACTTCAGCTATGCCATGGCTGCTTAAATAATCCGTGGCGCTAAGACTCTGCTTTAAATGAAAAGGGCAATCCTTCCGGGCTTGCCCTTTTTTGTTGGTTTAGATGACGTATCAAAGGAACTCGTTTGACTGGGGGAAGCTCAGAGGGATTAGATTGTGATCAATTCCGGCAAGTGGTTGAATATGAATCCCTCCTCTTTCTCAATTGAATCGCAGTATCACAGCTGAACACGCGGATTGGTCAAGCAAAAATTCATCGCAAATATTTTCGGAAATATAAATAACAGAACACGGTTAGGACAAAACTCATCGAGTTCATCATTTACCTCATACTTGCAGCGTCAACATGCAGTATGGGGATCTCTACCAACGATTGAGATCCCCTGGTCTGTTAGTCCTCTTGGAATGCAGTCAAGTCGGGGTTAAGGCCACGCTCCTGTCTCGAAAAGCCATGACAGGCGGAACAATCGATGCCCTTGTCCGTTACGTGCTTGGTGTGGTTTTTCCTGAACCCTTCACTCCTTTCATACTCATGGCATTGGGTGCAGACTTCTCGAGCTGACGCCTTCAGCCCATAACCCAATTCACCCTGCAGATCCATGCGGCTGGTGGATTCATGACACTCGTTACAGGCCAAGGCGTTATCCTCGTCTTCGACGCCATGATTGATGGTCTGATAGGTATGCACATCCACCAGTGAAGATCTGCCTTCCAGACCTTCAGTTCCATGCCGACACGCACCGCCTCATCAAAACTGTTTTGGGTGAAAAATGCATAGGTGGAATGGGGAATCGTCAGACCAGTGGCGTCGTGCTGCGCAGAAACCGAGCGATGCTCCTTCATCGGATAGATCTTGCATCGGCTGCCGCTACGTCGCCGGTCGGCACCCCGAAGGCCTTTTCACCGTTTGCATTTTCAGCCGGAACCTGACCCAACACATAGACCTCGCTGGTACCGTCAAACCA
>CAWBPR010000026.1:0-20669 GCA_963790775.1 uncultured Gammaproteobacteria bacterium
GAGGCAACCCCCGTCAGCGGCAATCCCTTGGCCCGGCGGGCCTCCAGCCCATCCATGTATGCATCGAGTACCTGCTGGTAACGCGTCACCGAGAACAGCAGGGTCACATTGACGTTGATTCCCTCGGCAAGCAGGGTGCTTACCGCCGGCAGGCCTTCAAGGGTGCCCGGAACCTTGATCATGATGTTGGGTCGCGCCAGCTTTTTCCATAATACCCGCGCCTCGGCTACCGTGGCCTCGGTGTCGCGGGCCAGCAACGGCGAAACCTCGATGCTCACGTAGCCGTCGGCGCCGTAGCTGGCATCATACAGCTCGCGAAACTGGTCGGCTGCCGCTCCGATATCCTCCAGTATCAAGTGTTCGTAGAGCTGTTCCCGGGTCGCTCCCTGCTGTTTCAGGCGTTGAATCACTTCGGTATAGGCAGCGCCCTTGGCGATGGCCTTTTCGAATATCGCGGGGTTGGAGGTCAAGCCAGCGAGACCATCCTCGCTGATCAAGCGTTGCAAAGCACCATCCTGCAGCATGGCCCTGTCGATAAAGTCCAGCCAGACACTTTGGCCGAGGTCGTGTAGTCGCTGTAGACGATTGCTGTGCATATTGACTCCTGGTGTGTCCGGCACGATGGGTTGTTTAGCCAATTCGATAGATGTTCATCTGTAAGACCCGAACCCATAGGTGAAGTTCTCTCGGCGGGCAGCCGAGGGGCTCTGACTCACAACCATCGGTTGCGTTTGAACAAATAGAGCATAAGGCCGGCAATCGCGATCATCACCAACCAGACAGCCGGGTAACCATAGTCCCAGCGCAGTTCCGGCATGGCCCACCAGCTCTGGGTATCGTTGCCGAAATTCATGCCGTATACACCGACGATGAAGGTCAAGGGGATAAACAGCGTGGCAATGATGGTGAGCAGGCGCATCGACTCATTGAGCCGGTTGCTGACGCTTGAAAGGTAGACCTCCAGCATGCTGGCCGCCATTTCGCGATAACTCTCCATCAGATCCATGATCTGCACGGTATGGTCATAACAGTCGCGCAGGTACATGCGCGTGTCCTGCTCGATGCAGGGACACTCCTCGCGGTATAGCCTGACCAGCATCTCCCGCTGCGGCCAGAGCATGCGCCGTATCAGCAGCAGGTCACGGCGAACCTGATGTATCTCGGCCAGGGTATCCTTGCCGGGATTGTCCAGCAGCTGTTCCTCCAATGTCTCGATCTGCTCACCGTACCTTTCCAGCAAAGGGAATCCATGATCGACAATATTGTCCAGCAGCGCATAGAGTAGGTAATCGCTGTGCCGGGAGCGGATCTTTCCACTGTGCGCGCGCAATCGCATGCGCACCGGCTCGAAGGGATCCTCCGGCGCGTCATGAAAACTCACCAGGAAGCCTCTCCCCATAAACAGGCTGATTTGTTCAGTCCTGGTTCTGCCGTCATCATCTTCTACCGGCAGATGAACAATGGCAAAGAGCTGATCGTCATACTCTTCCAACTTGGAGCGCTGCCCCGTGTTGGCGACGTCTTCCAGGGCGAGTGAGTGCAGGTGCAGGAGGCTCCCCAGCTGCCGCAACATCTCGGCCGATGGGCCGCCACGAATATGCACCCAGGTAGTCGAATGCGGATTCGACAGGTAAGGCCCGATCTCTGATGCAGTGACCAATTCCTGTTCGAAAATTTCCTCTCCAGAATAGTCGATGAGATGGATTGAAAACGGCACACCGGAGTCGATAGGGACCAAGGTGCCTGGCGAGGTACCGGGCGGATGATAGCTCTTACCGAAAACCTTCACTGCTTGTTCACCTCGTGATGTGTTGTAGATTGCCACCCGGAGGCTGCGGAAACCATTTAAGCTAGCTTATCATGCCGGGTGGTGCGGACATCAGGTCGAAACAGGGAAATCCTATGACTCTCGGTCAAGGATTGCTGAGGGAATTGTGGGGGCGCAATACTGAATGATTGTAAGCAATCGAAAACCTAGCCACCGTAGACCTGCTGCTCACTCTGCACATTCGGGACTGTCCGGAGTCGGCCGTGCTGCACACTCACCAGAAGGCCTGGTGGTACAGCTTTAGCAAACCTTCTCCTCCAACCTTTAAGACCATCCGACGCAGGGTCTCGGTCATATTATCGAAGAGTTTTACACACCGGTTTAAGGAGAACATCCTCCACAGGTGAGTAATGGATGCGCCTCCTTGATAATTTGTCCACTCAGATCCTTGGCTCTGCCGTGTTCAAAACCATTTCTTGCGCCGAAATACCACGATCTGAATCAGTACGAGCACAAGCAGAAACACCACCACTTCGAAGAAGCCCCAGGGACTTTCCGCCAGCGGGATACCTCCGACATTGATACCCAGCAGACCGGTAAGGAAGCCCAACGGCAGAAACAGCCCGGCAATCAGGGACAACACGTACATCCGGGCATTCATCTGTTCGGCCAGACGACTGGTAAGTTCTTCATTAGCGACACCGGCCCGGTCTCTGGCCGAGTCCAGGTCCTCCACATAACGGGTGATCTTGTCGAACGCCTCGCGCACCTGTAAACGGTCATGTTCACTCAACCAGGCAACCTTCTCCATCTGCAGTCGGTTCATGGCCTCACGCTGAGGCGCCAGATAGCGTCGCAGCATGATGACCTCACGGCGTAACTCGAGTAGCTCGCCACGAGTCTGCTGCCCGGCTTCTTCGATGATCTTTTCCTCCAGTTCATCGATGCGCTCGTCCAGAGCGGTGATCACGCCGGTCATACGCTCAATCAGGCGGTCGGCCAGCATGGCGGTCAGTTCTCCGGTGGTGCACGGTCCCTCGCCTCTTTCAAATGCCTCGACCAGATCCTGGATGGTCAGCAGGCGTCGCCGTCGGGTACTTACCACACGCTGTTCGGTGCAGAACAGGCGGATCGAGACCATGTCCTCCGGATCAGCGCCAGGATTGCTGTTGACCCCCCGCAGACTGATCAACAGTCCATCGGCAACTGGCGCACAGCGGGGCCTTGTCTCGTCTGCAATCAGGGCTTCGCTAACCAGTGGATCAAACCCGCTATCCTTTACCAGCCACTGCTGGGCGCCCTCGGTTGTAAAATCCAGATGCACCCAGAGCGCACCTTGATCCGCAGTCCAGCCACGCACCCCAGACCAGTCGAGGAGCTTGCCCCCACCCTTACCATCCAGCAAAACTGCATTGATCAAACCATTTTCTGTCGTCATGTCTTCATCTTCTCCAGGATGAGGGGTTTTATTCCAACATCTTACGGGTCAATACACTGATCTCCTGCAGATGACCTTGTGTCTTTTTGGTGGCGAAGAAACGCTGGCCCTTACGCTGAAATATCAGGCTGACAGACTCTGGGGCTGGCGCGGTTTCCTTTTCAAAATCTTCACGGGAAGTCTCAAGTATATTCACCTTGATCTGGAGTCCCGGCTGCCCATCTTCCAGTTCAATACGGCGCATTCCGGAAGGCACAACAGCGACGATTTGCGGCAGATCACTCCCGGCATTGTCATACCAGCGCAGCAACCGCCAGCGTGTGATCCCGCGGCGTGAAATTTCCATGCTCGAAATATGCCCGATGACCTCCCCCTGGGCCATATCCGCCTCGTTGCACACCAACAGGCTCCGGGTGTCATCGCCGCCCCAGGTCAGGCAGTCATTCAGGCGAAAACCGGGTTTATAGAAAACCTGGGTCAACGGCCCTTCAACAGCCTTGCTGGTCAGACTGGAGCCCAGGGCCAGCGCAGGCATTCCCAAACTCAGCGTCTTGGGTGCTGCCGGGCTGAGCAATATGGCGCCGCCAAAGCTCGTGTAGTGGGCCTCACATCCATCCGTGTCGAGGAGCCATTCGCCCTCGGCTCCAGCGGCGGTAAAACGGCCCCGGCTCATCTGACCTATCTCCAGTCCCTCATCGGAACCCGCATTTCCGGTAAATGTGGGACAGACTTTGCAGCGCACCCCAGCCTCGGTCATCTCGAATTGCCCCGCTCCACAGACCGTCCGTCCTATCAGGCTCCTGTCTGCTTGCGAGACCGGCGGCGGTGTTTCCGTCAAGCGCCATTCGTCCATACCGGCGATTGCCAAGAGCCCGCTGCCAAACAACAGCATAAATCCACACAACAACTGGATCCGCATAATCAAGTCTCCTAAAGTAGTATCCAGCGTCAGCGCCATAACCAGGGCACAAGGCCAGTAATGATGATCAACATCAACCCGACCCCAAGACAGGGCTGAGCCTTGTCGTGCCAACCGGTTTCGCAACACTCGATGTCGCGCCAGAAAAAACCGCTGACGATACGGAACATCCTGCAGCACCGACTCTTCCGGCCGGATGCCCCGACGCGAACTGAAAAGGCTGCATGAATGTTCCCTGTAGTTGGTAAATCTGCATCTCGAGTCTCAATGTAAAGTGCTTTTCACCAATCTTAGCTGCATATTAACCTCCAGTGAGCCAATTATGATAACAGGCATATGCCCTGGAGATTTGGATGCATAGAGTAAGACGGATGTTATTGCGCAGGCTTATCGCACCCTTGACAAGGGGACAGCATGCGCCTGAGTACACCGCAAGAGGCACCGCGGTAGGGCTGGCGGTTGCCTTCACTCCAACCGTTGGCGTGCAGATGCCTGCAGTCTTCCTGCTGTGGGTATTAATCCGCTACCTGCGGCCCTCCTGGGAATTCAACCTGGTGGTCGCCGTTGCCTGGACCTGGCTCACCAACGTTTTCACGCTGGCGCCCGTGTACTATATTTTTCTGCTGACCGGACGGATCCTGATGGGCCGTTGGAATAGCCTGCAAGGCTTCGATGTTTTTCAAGAAAGGCTGAACACCAGTCTGGCGGTCGATGCCGGCCCGCTGGAATCCCTGTGGGCCGGCATGATCAATCTGTTGCAGGAGTTCGGCCTGCCGATGGCGGTGGGCAGTATCCCCTGGGCTCTGTTGTTAGCCTGGTTCGGATACCGCTGGAGTCTGCGTCTGGTGATCAGGATTCGGGCCCGCCGTGAGCTGAGACTGTCTGTGAAAATCAAGCCTTCATCAGAGACATGAACTCCGCCCGGGTGCGGGCATCCTTCTCGAAGGTGCCACGCATGGCGCTCGTCACCGTGGTGCTGTTCTGCTTCTGCACACCCCGCATCATCATGCAGGTATGGCCGGCCTCCATGACTACCGCGACGCCATGCGGCTCGAGGGCCTGCATGAGTGCGTCCGCCACCTGATTGGTCAGGCGTTCCTGGACCTGCAGGCGCCGTGCGAATACATCGACCACCCGCGCCACCTTGCTCAGACCTATTACCTTGCCCGCCGGGAGGTAACCCACATGCGCCCGACCGAAAAAAGGCAGCATGTGGTGTTCGCACAGGGAGTAAAACTCGATATCCCGCACCAGAACCATCTCCTTGCAATCCTCAGTGAAAACCGCATTCCTGGCGATCTCCCCGGCATCCATATCGTACCCGCTGGTAAGAAAATCCATCGCCTTCGCCACGCGCAGTGGAGTGCGACGCAGACCCTCACGTCCTGGATCCTCACCCAGGCGGGTCAGCATCTGCTGAATGAGCGATTCGAAATCCTCATCGTAGACCTCCGCATCGGAGTTTGCCTCGAGGCTATTGGCGTATCGACCTGAAGCATTCAGTCTGGCCTTATCTTTTTGCACGCTCATAGTGAAAGTTATCCTTAGCTTGTCCGTCGAAATCAGCCATGCCCGGACGAATCTGCATGGCTTGAATACTGTTTCACCATCTTAACCGCTGCCCTGCAGTTTGTTCCATGGCTTTTCCTGCTCTGTTTTTCCGGTAATGAGCCGCGCCAGGCAACCTGCGTCAATTTCGTTTAGTGACATACTTAACGTTGACAGCGGGGTCTGATAGGAGGGTTAATAAGCCGATAATTTTTGGTCAGATTTACTGGGAGCAGGAATGGAAAACTGGAACGAATACACACGATTTTTCAGCTCGCTTCTGGTTATCCTCGATCCGTTTATGGCAATACCGATACTCCTCGCGCTGACCGCGGATTATACCCAGGCGGAACGTAACCGCGTAGCCCGCATTGCCACGATCACGGTAGCCACGGTGCTGATTCTCGTTGCTCTGACCGGTGAAACATTGCTCCATTGGATGGGCACCAGCCTGGGTTCTTTCAGGGTGGGTGGCGGCATCGTTCTGTTCCTGATGGCCCTGGCCATGCTGCAAGCCCAGACCGACCCGGTGCGCACCACATCCGCAGAGGCAAAAAATGCGGCCAAAAAAACCAGTATCGCCGTCGTGCCGCTGGCGATTCCCCTGTTAGCCGGGCCGGGCGCAATGAGCACCGTGATCATTGCCATGCATCGCTCATCAGCACCCCATCATCCCTGGATGATAATGGCGATCATCTTGATGGTTGCCCTTATTCTGTGGGTGGTGCTGCGGCTGGCGCGCCCTATTGGTAAAATGCTGGGAGAGATCGGCCTGAACATATTAAACCGTATATTCGGCCTTATCCTGGCAGCCATTGCGGTGGAAGTGATTGCCAACGGATTAAAACAACTGTTCCCGGTGTTGACCCACACCTAACCCAACTTTATTATCGATACTCTCCATCTCCTGCTGCAGACCAGCATATTATCGGGCTGCTTTGTTCCTCCTTTGCCTATAGCATGGAAGATTGCGCTGTGATGGAAATGACAGCGGCTAACTGATGGGCGGATCATCAGGCGGCAAGCGATCTGATTCAGGGCCTATGTCGATCTGAAACTGTTCCACCGTCTCCGCCGCGGTATCGGGCGCACCGAAACGGGCGATGTGATAAAGGGCTTCGCCCTCACTGACCAACGGCAGATTGACCTTACCAATCACCACACCCGATACTGGCGTTGACACTGGCGCTTCATTCTCCCCCAGCGGGTCCGCAATGTGTCCCAGCAAGTCATTTTTCTTGACTCTGGCGCCAAGCGGAATGATCGCCCGTAAGATGCCGCTTTGCGACGCCCGCACCCATTGACTCGAACGTGCCACCACCGGCTCCGGCCGGTGTCGGCTGCGCGATCGGGTGGAAGGTTTGAGCATACCCAATTCACGCATCACGCCGATGACACCGCTGACTCCAGCCCGGATCACCAACTCATCGAAACGCAATGCCTCACCACCCTCGTAAACCAGAACCGGCACACCCATACTGCAGGCAGCTTCCCGCATCGAGCCATCGCGCAATTGGGAATTCAGAATCACCGGACTGCCGAAGGCCTTGGCCATCCGCTCCAGCTCACTGCCTTCTTCAAACGAGCAGCGGATCTGCGGCAGGTTCTCCCGGTGTACAGCGCCCGTGTGAAGATCGACCCCGTGGGTGCACTTGGCCACTACCTCTTCCAGGAAAGCGTTGGCCAGGCGCGCTGTCAGCGAGCCCTTTATCGATCCGGGAAAATTGCGATTGAGATCGCGGCGGTCCGGCAGATAGCGCGACTGACGCACAAAGCCATAGACATTGACCACCGGCACAGCAATCAGGGTGCCACTGAGGTGTTTAAGCCCCGGCGCACGGATCAGCCGGCGAATGATCTCCACCCCATTGATCTCATCACCATGCACCGCCGCACTGACAAAAAGACAGGGGCCGTCGCGTCGGCCACGGATCACTTTTGCCGACATCATTACAGGTGTGTGGGTATAGAGCAACGGCAACTGTATCTCGACTGTCTGCCGGGTTCCGCGGTGAACTTCAACACCACCTATGACCAAGGGAGCATCCATCGTTTTATCCACGACCTCGGGTTCTGGTTTTTCCTAGAGCGGCATTTTTCTCGATGAACTGGATCATCATACCGGCAACATCCTTACCGGTGGCTGTCTCAATACCTTCCAGCCCCGGCGTTGAATTGACTTCCATCACTACCGGCCCATGGTTTGAACGCAGCAGATCGACACCCGCCACATTGAGCCCCATGGTATTTGCTGCTCGCACCGCGGTGGAACGCTCTTCGGGTGTGATGCGGATCAGAGTGGCGGTGCCGCCGCGATGCAGATTGGAGCGGAACTCACCTTCCTTTCCCTGACGCTTCATGACCGCCACTACCTTGTCGCCGATAACGAAACAGCGCAGGTCCGCTCCGCCTGCCTCTTTTATGTATTCCTGCACCAGGATGTTGACGTTGAGCCCCATGAAGGCCTCGACCACGCTCTCGGCGGCCTGCCGGGTTTCCGCCAGCACCACCCCGATACCCTGGGTGCCTTCCAATAGCTTGATCACCAGCGGTGCACCACCCACCATCTTGATCAGATCCTGGATATCGCCTGGAGCATGGGCAAAACCGGTCACCGGCAGGCCAATACCCTTGCGCGAGAGCAGTTGCAAGGAGCGCAGCTTATCGCGCGAACGGGTAATGGCCACCGACTCGTTAAGCGAATAGGTCCCCATCATTTCAAATTGCCGCACTACCGCACAACCGTAAAAAGTCACCGAGGCGCCAATGCGTGGTATGACCGCATCGAATCCTGTCAACTCCTCCCCCTTGTAGTGAATACTGGGACGATTGGAAGTGATATTCATGTAGCAGTGGGTGGTATTGATCACCCTGGCTTCATGGCCACGGCTGGTTGCCGCCTCAACAATGCGTTTGGTGGAGTAAAGTCTGGGATTGCGGGAAAGAATTGCTATTTTCATGGTTAATTATCCAATTTTATAATATCTATTTGGTGTGTAGCATGAGCGCAATGACGCTCTTTGTGTTGCAGATGAGACAGCTCCAATCCACCAATAAAAAACCGGCAGGGAGGTGCTTAACATCAGTATAGAATCGTGTTGAGTGAATAAGTTTTGGCTTGCAGTCCATTTGAAATCAAAGGGTAGCCGTACCCAGTCTCGATCACCCAAAGCCGCCATTACTCGCCATGGTAACAAATTACCCGCATGAATTTGAGTTGATGTTGCTTTCCGACCTGGGGTACTGGAAGCATTGAAATGCTAAAACATCAATATTACACAACTCTTGACATTGTATTGTCGCCATTGAGCAGCATAATGCAGATTGAAATTGCATGTCCTAAAAACCAGGTTTGCGTTGAGGGTGGAAGTCACGGAATAGGGCGGCAACAAACATTGGCAGTAACAAATGCCGGTTATTGTTGTTGTAATGACAGTGAATATCTTACCTCCTTAGCTTGTTAATATCTCATGAATCCTGATTGTTGTCGCTGTCCATTTACCGAAACTGCTGCTTGAATAACTGTAGCAGACGTAGACTAACGGCATCGTTACGGCTCATGTGTACGTGCTGATTATTTTTCGTCATTGGCAAAGTTTAGGAGAAGTTCTGTGCAGAAACCTGGCGCATGCCTGTATTCGTTACCCCAGTTGATAATCCGCGCCTGGCTGCTTGGCTGTCTGACCTATCTGTCGACAGCCGAGGCGCAAACTGTCTTCGCGGCACTGAATAATTCAGCGTCTGATCAGGCGGTGTCCGAGATGCAGATCGAGGCCAACCGTAAAGCCGCGGAGTCTGACAGCACCCTCGATGAGAGTCAGAAGCAGAAGACCCTTGAACTGCTGGATCAAGCGGCCCAATGGCTCCAGCAGGCGACCCAGACCAAGCTACAGCTGGCGCAACTCCAAGCCCTCATGCGAGAAGCTCCACAGAGAATTGAAGCCATCCGCACAGGCAAAGCACGTTCTGAATGGGAGATGAACCACCTCGAGACACTCTTGACGTCCGATAGCCTGGAACAGACTGAACAGGCTCTGCTACAGGAACAAGCTGCATTGCAACTCGCCAGGGAAACGCAAAGAAAGCAGGCGGACGAACTGGCGCGACTGCTGGTCAGCAGCAAAGGGCTCAGCGAAGAGGCGGCCTCAAGGACAAAGACGCTGGAACGGATCGAAACGGATCTCCAGACGGCGACAACTGAAGAATCATCCGTATTTGTTCAGGCTCGTATCCTGGTGCTGAAGACCCGCCGGATGCTGCGGCAAACCGAATTGGCCATGTTCAAGCTGCGAATCAATAGCCATGACATACTGACCAATCTGGCACAGGCTGAACGGGACCACGCCGCTGCAGAGATCACCGCACGCCAGAAACGCCTTGAATCCCTGCGACAGACGGCGCAAAAACTGCGCGACACCCGGGCACTGAAGATTCGCGAAGAAGCAGAAGCACTCAGACTAAAGACTGCAACCCTGCCTATGCCGCTGCAGGTCATCGCGAAGGAGAATGCCCGCTATCATTTGGAACTCGAAGAGCTGACAGACCGAGAGCAGTCTTTATCCAGTGATCTACAAGCGGCGCGGCTCGGTCTGGATGAGATCAAGAGCGATTTTGAACGCACCCGGCAAAGGGTGGAAGTAGTGGGCACCACAGAGGCCATCGGCAAGATGCTCAAGCGCCGGCGCGATGCGTTGCCATCGCTACAAAGCTATCGGCGCACTTCAGCCGATCGTGGACTGGAGATCAGCCGGGCAACGGACCGCCAGATCGAGATAGATGAACTAATGCTGGAACGCGACGATATCCGTGAAGAAGCCGCCAAAATTCTCCTCACCCTGCCCGTAGCGAATCATCCAGAGTTCGAGCAGGAAACTACGGACATGGCAATGGACCAACGCAATGTCCTCAACGAACTACAGAAAGTCTATGGCCGTCATATCGGACAGATCACCGCTCTGGATCTGGCGGAACGCCAACTGGTGGAGGTGGCCGGCGAGTATATCGAGTACATCGATGATCAATTGATCTGGATTCCCGGCCCTGGAGTCTCTGCGCTGTTAGACCCCGTAGGCCTCGGTAAGGCGCTGGCCTGGTTGTTGGCGCCAAGCAGCTGGGCTGAGGTAGTACAAGACCTCTGGACCTTGATACAACATCGCACGCCATGGGTGCTGCTCATTCTTGGACTGTTTTTGTTGTTGCTGAAAAAACATAAAAAGGCTGCGCAACGACTCAGGGAAATTGCCCGCGAAACGCAGAAAATCCGTTCCGACTCCTTTAAGCTCACTTTGCTGGCTCTTGCCTATACCCTGGTAACCATCGGCGCCTGGCCGCTGCTGTTGATCGGTGCAGGCTGGCTGCTGGGCAGCCTGCCTACCGCTGCACTTCACACCCTTGCCATGGCAAACGGCCTGATCAAGGCCGGTTTACTGCTGCTCAGTATCCTGTTCCTGATCCGTATCTGCCTGCCAGACAGTCTGGGAGACCGCCATTTGCACTGGCCGGAAGCAGTGCGCAAGTCACTGATCCATCAGCTCAACTGGATCATTCCCTTCGCGTTGCCGCTGGGATTTCTGGTCGGCGCGACGGCGGGCAACGAGCCACCCCAGGCAGTGCAGTCATTCGGCCGACTTGCCTTCATCTCCCTCATGTCAGTCAACACCGTGTTTGTATTTCGTCTGTTGCGGCGGCGGGGCAGAATCATGGAATCTCTGATCAATAGCAACAGCGGCCCGCTGGTGCAGCTCCATTTTCTTTGGTTCCCACTGCTTGTGATCCTCCCGGTGAGCTTTGCCTTCACCTCTGCCCTGGGTTATCACTATACCGCCCTGCATCTTGAGCAACGCACGGAGCAGACCTTCTGGTTTTTCTTTTCACTGTTCCTGCTCAAGGAACTGCTGTTGCGTTCGCTGTACATTGCCGAACGACGCCTGCGCTACGATGATGCCGTGCGCCGCCGTGACGAGCTGCGGGCACTACGCGCCCAGACGGGCGAGGCGAAAGAAGACGAAACCTCATCAATCTCTATCGAGATTCCGGAAATCAATTTCGTTGAACTGGGCGAACAGAACAAACGCCTGGTGCGTGCCGGATTCCTGTTCGGTACAGTCATCGGCATCTGGAGTATCTGGAGCGACCTGTTGCCTGCCCTGGGTTTTCTCAACAGCACGGATCTGCCTTTTCACGCCACTCGTATCGTGGACGGGATCACCAAGGAGGTTCCAGTGACGCTGGGCGATCTCACACTGGGCTTGATCATGGTGCTGATTACCATTCTGGCCGCGAAAAATATACCCGGCGTGCTGGAAATTGCGCTTTTACAACGTCTGCCCCTCGACCCCGGCGCGCGCTACGCGATCACCTCCCTGACCCAATACAGCATCGCTGGCATCGGCGTGCTCACGGCCTTCAGCACCCTGGGATTGCAGTGGTCGAACATCCAGTGGCTGGTGGCGGCCCTGAGCGTCGGACTGGGGTTCGGCCTGCAGGAAATTGTGGCGAATTTCATCAGCGGCATCATCTTGTTGTTCGAGCGGCCTATCCGGGTCGGCGACGTGGTCACCATCGACAACACCACCGGCAAAGTGTCGCGTATCCGCATCCGCGCCACCACGATCATCAACTGGGACAAGCAGGAACTGCTGATCCCCAATAAAGAGTTCATCACCGGGCGGGTGATCAACTGGACCCTGACCGACAAAATCAACCGTGTCGTCGTGACGGTGGGTGTCGCCTACGGAAGCGACGTGGAAAAGGCCATGCAGCTGATGCTGGATGCAGCAAAGGAAAACGTAAACGTACTCGACGACCCAAATCCGGTGGTCTCTTTCGAAGCCTTTGGCGACAACTCATTGACCCTACAGCTGCGCAGTTATCTGGGTTCCATGGACAACCGTCTGGCCACCATCACTGCGCTGCATTCCGCAATCAATGACAAGTTCAACGCGACTGGCATCAGCATCGCCTTCCCGCAACGGGATATCCACCTGGATACCGACAAACCGCTGGATATACGGTTACACCGAGTATCGCCCGATAACGCTTCAGAGGCACCGGGATAAGGTTGTACACTGCCCGTCAGGCGAGGCCAGTTAACAAGTGAGGGGGATCAAGAAACCCTTCGAAAGAGAGACGCATGATCCTGAATCACGCCACTCGGCAGCCGATAAAGACTGGCCCCGTGCGCCATCGGCCAGAAATTTCTGATAGATGGTAGTGTCGAGATTACTGCACACAAAAAAGGCCTGTATACCAGGCCTTTTTACGTTATTTTTTACAGGAAATTATTTTGCCGCCCTTCTTCGGGCAAACCCAATACCAAGCAGACCTAGGCAAACCAGCGCTAATGACGCAGGCTCAGGCACACTGGCAACTGTATCGTCATAAATGGCGTATAACCCATGGTTGTTATATGAGACCAGGAGCTGGGAATATGGACTGGATACATTAATATCGAGAGCGTCATTGCCATTGTTTTGATAGAGATAATCCACACCATTGAAAATCTCGTGTGAACTATTAATGGCTATATTGCCTGCCACACCATTGTAAGCAGTTCCAAATCCCAAATCGAAATTATTCAGAAAAGTGTTCCAACGGTTTGCTTCGGCAAGCGCCCCTCCCCAACCGGTGCCACCTGCCAGATAAACATTACCTCCGGCATTCACATAATCAATCAAAACACTATTGTCTGCCGCATCTCCGGCCAGGAAGATACCGTCATAGGCAGATAGTGTGGCAAGGTCAAAGGTAATTGCTGTGGATACCGTCCAGCTATTACCAGCCGAAGTCATGCTAGTTGCGAGCGAGCCGCCAGTCAGACCGAAATTACTGCTATACGCAAGGAAATTACCTGCCGAGCCTCCTGTGAACCAATCACCTACATTGGTTGCAAACACCCCTGGATCACTGATGGCCTGACTGTAACCGGTTTCTGAAAGAGTCCACTCGTCATTCGCAAGCATTATCCTGCCGGCATTGGTGTTCGCACTTACCATAGCAAAAGTTAATATGAAAAATACATGAAGCAACTTTTTACTCATCAGTTTATCTCCCTGTTAGTGTGTATTTCTTGGTCGAAGATTTACATTTTCCCGCACAAATCGGTGCATCGAGTATTCACACGCAATTCCCATACCGAGATTTCTTTTATTCTTTTTTTCAATGGCTTGTCAGGACCAGCGGATTGAATGCGAGATAATGTGTAAAATTTACTGACACATTGCCGGTATTTAAATGCATACCGTTGCATGGATGCTTGAGTAGAGATAAGCCAACATCATAGTCAAAACCGCGTAAGTTTTGAGTAACTTACAGTTTCAAAACCACTTAATGAAACAGGTAAGTTAGTGTATTTTTTTAACATGAACGAACTTCTGAAGGGTTTAACAATATAGCTGAGGGAGTTGCGGTTACAGCGGATGTGCAACCTTATCTTTCATCCTCTTCGGCAAGTCTGGCAATTTCCCTTATCAGGTCTGCAGACATTCGATATCCGACCTCAGCCAGTACTTTGATGACGGGAAGGACTTCATCAACGAAACCATGCTGCTTTGCTGCCAGCAGAATACCCGCTATGCCCGCAACAGGCACACCTCTGCGCTTGGCAACTGCTCGACCTTTCCGCTCATCGATCAAGAGAAATCCGCAATCCACTTCCTCAGCCAGTACAATTCGCCTCAGCTTCACCGAGGTCGAGTATGAGCGCAAGCTGAGATAATGTTGATGCGTTATTGTCTGGGGGTTTCTTGATTTTCAACCAGCCTTTATCGATGGCGTCGGAAAGTGATTTCGAACCAGGCTGCCCGGATCCAAGGCACAACTCAGCATGCAGCGCCGGGGGGATGAAAATCTTCTTGTACAACACATGGAGCAGGCGAAGGTACCCTGCCCTGGCTAATGCAATCAACGGCCCGGTATCGGCAATGACGATCTTTATCACAGCACAACAACAAGCTCATCGTCAAGTTCTTCAGATGGATAATCCACCGCATCTATACCCACCTCTCCGAGGAGTTCTATGAATGCCTCGGTAGATAAATCCGCCACTTTTGCAGATTGAGCCAAAGTTAGCAGGTGAGCTGCAAACAGATGCAGGGCCATTGCCCGATGTACACCTTTATCCAGCAACCATTTATCGAAAGGAACGGCCAGAATGGCTGGCTTGCCGTGTTTCGTAATCAATGCAAGCTGGCCAGCTTCGGCATCCTTTAAGAGATCGCCTGATCTGTTTCGAAGATCTCTGGCGGTAAAGACGTTGAAATTTTCCATGAGTGGACCCCTCTTTTTATACCCGCATAACGTAGCACAATCCTACAAATACGCGATACAAAAAACACTTCAATCCTTCTCCAGGAAAACCTACACGGTATAATACGCCGGGCACCATAGATCTCACGGCTCTGCTTGTGGATCGTTTTCACTTTCTCACTCAATCGCCTGTCGTCGAGACTGCGGGCGCTCTCAGGTCGTTTCAGCCAGTCATAGTAGGCGCTTTGAGAGACGCCCATCATGTGGCACATCCGGGTCTCGGTAAATGTCTCATGGTGGCGTTTAATAAAGGCGTACTTCACGAGCTTTCCTTCGCGAAGTACGTTGCCGCCTTTTTAAATATATCGCGCTCCTCTTTCAAGCGCTTATTATCCTTACGCAATCGAATCAATTCATCATAGAGGTGTGTGTCTTCAACCCGCCCCACCTTCTGCTTCTGTGGTCGGTTGTATTTGCTGATCCAGGTATGCAGGGTATGCTTGTTAACGCCCAGTTCCTCTGCGGTCTTGGATACGGGTTGATCACTCTCTATGGCCAATTTAACCGCTGACTCCCTAAACTCTAGCTGTATAGTCACTCTGTTTTTTCTGATCACTCATCGATACACACTCTCTGGTTAGCCCTCAAGATTACTTGAGGTTGTGTGTCCGGGATAGTCTAGCCACTTCAGGGTGGACTGTACCGATAAAGCAGGTGCGACATGTGGTCATCGATGCCACTGGGTTGAAGGTGTTCTGTTCAGGTGAACAGTATGCCCGCAAACACGGTTTGGGCCGCAGTCGCACCGTACCTGGAGAAACTCCATATCGGGGTACCAGAGACTCTCAACGGCTGGATCCGCCGCACCCAGAAGTGCTCTAGCCCCTGTTGTTTCAAGCTGCCTGGGGGGACACTCAAAGCCTTCGTTGAAGATCCCAAACGCCTCGGAGGTCAGATGGGTATGATGTCGGTGCTGCACACATAGGGCTCGACACTCACACGTCATGTGCATCTGCACTGCATGATACCCGGCGGTGCGATCACCCCGGAAGGGAGCTGGCGGGACAGTAAGAGTGATTACCTGTTTCCGGTAAGGGCCTTGTCCCGGTACTTTCGGGGCAGGTTGTTGGTGAGTCAGCTTAAGGGCAATGCCCAAGAGGGTAAGCTGCACCGCATCACGTGGGAGGGTGAAATCGACGCCAATCATCAGCCTCATCGCTGAGGGATCAGTGCGGCCAAATGGGTAAAAATAGGCTATCATGGGCCTCGAAATGGAGGCATCACGAGAGAAACCACCACAGGGAAGTCCGCACAGAACAGCCAGCAGCCACTGCGCTGTAGCCGAGCATGGCACTTCCCGAAACGGTATTACAAAAACAATTTCCTATTAATTAAAGTATGGGCAGTTGCCTGATGTCGACTCAGTCCAACAGGCGTTTATCCATCATGCTGAAAGGCGCACGATGGATAAACGCTAAAAAGTTAGGTTTCCAGCCAGTTTTCTACTTTTAGCCCGGGTACGCGGGAGAACTCACGAACATTGGCTGTTATCACAACACAATCCAGCACGAGGGCGTGGGCAGCGATGAGCATATCATTCGGTCCGATAACTTCCCCCCGATTTTCCAGATGGGTTCGCAGTTTTCCATACTGTCGATCTACCGGTTCCTCCAGAGGCAGTATTTCCAACGCCGAGAGAATCGCTTCCACTTGGGCAGTTAAGCGCTCGGAGTTACGCTTGCTGGCACCGAAATGCAACTCAGCTGCCACTACGATACTGGTACAAATGTTTTTCTCACCCTCCACTGCAATCTTCTCTGCTACGACGCCTTGCGGGTGACGCACCAAATCAGACAGGATATTGGTATCCAATAGAAAACGGGGCATCAAACTCAAAGCTCCACGTCATCGAGTGGCAGTAATGTTTCATCCACATCAGGAAAGATTTCGTCAAGTGGCTCCAGCGTAGCAAGCAAGGCGAGCAGCCTGCCTTTCCTGACCGGCTCTACAATCAGTCTGTCGCCCTCTTTGTGAATAATCGCTTCATCACCCTCCAACTCAAACTCTCGAGGGATACGCAACGCCTGGTTACGGCCATTTCGAAATAGACGTACATGTCGTTCAGAATTCATAGTCATCACCATCTATCATCGTGCATATGTCAAAGCATATGCCACAAACAGAAGCAGGTCAAAAAGATTGACGAATTCTTTCCCCTAATCTATTTCGAAGGTCTCTTGCAATGAAGTCATCGAGTTGTTCCATAAGTTGATCATGTGCCTTATACCCAAATACTTAGAACCTTTTTTAATACAAAAGTCACTGGGCTTGCGTTTTTTGGGGATCATAGCTGATGAAGTCTATAAATAAGAACCTAGCTTTCTCTGAGGTTTCGCGGTCATGGATGTTGCCTTTGTGATCGACACTCACAATTATCAGCAGAACTACCTGGAAGATCCTCGCCCGCATTACTACCGTAGCTACACATGGATACCCCGAAGCCGGCAATAAACCCAGACGGCTCGATTTCGAATGGATGTTTAGAGCCAGGCGGAGTCTGTCTCTGACTGGCAACCTGCCACCTTACGGGAAGTAACAAAGGTAAACTTTGGACAGAGATACAGCATCGCCGGGGTTATCTATTGACGGCAAAGAAGTTCAGGTCCATCAATGGCGCCAGATAGCATGCCGCAAGATCGATTCAACAGAAACGTTTAAATGCACCTTATTGGATGCATTGGCAGTTACGACATGTGGACCTTTAATCTATTGACCACCGTGTATCTTTCAGGAACAGATACGCACAGTAACAAACAGGTTAGAACACCCACTTGACCTGCGAAAAAGCAGAGGACGTTACGATCAACACACAGACGAACTATTCAGAACCAGGAAGAATATCCAGCACTGTACCGAGAGTGTACTTACACTGGAAACACCCAGAAAAAGACGCGCCCAAAGAGCGCTTATCTTATTGTTTTTATTGTATAAATTGGTGGGCCATGAAGGATTCGAACCTTCGACCAATGGATTAAGAGTGTTGAAATAAAACTATGTACTTATTGTATTTATTGCGTTTTTTAAGCGAACTACATATAACTTGAGCGAACAGCAATTTACCTCAGGCAAACAGTAAGTTAGCGCACTTTATCTAACTTTGGCGAACTTGGGAGGTGTTTCGCAGTGTACCGTCAGTGTACCTGTGGAAGCTGTGGTTGCAGTTGGTTCGCTCCTTTCATAACTCGCTCCCTACAGGCCAACTGATGATTTATACCATCCATGCGGCTGAAACAGATTATTTTCACACCGAAGAAAGCCTGAGTAAGAATTCTTCATAGACTGGAGAAATACACAAGAGTATTGCACTCATCAGACTTGGTGATTCATCCATTTACGATTCCAGCCAGTTCTCCACTTTCAATCCTGGCACACGGAGAAATCAAGCGCATTAGCGTTTATCACAACACAATCCAGCGCGAGGGGTGGGAAGCGATGAATATATCATTGGGTCCTATAGCTTCTCCTCGCTTTTCATAATTCGTTCGCAGTTTTGCCTACTGACGACCTACTGGTTCCTCAAGAGGCAGTATCATCAAAGCCGATAGAATTGCTTCCATTTGGACAGTCAATCGCTTGGATCCATGTTTTATTTATACGCCTCCTCAGCATGTGCCATGTACGAAACCAAGCCAAAAAGTGCATATACAGGCCCGTTTAGCGCAAAAATAGAACTTGCACTATCAGACTACTTCTCGATAGTTAAAAAAAGAGCATATGGCCAAGGTGTTCATGGCATAGAATTGGCTTATCTCTTGAACTAGTAATGGCCAGAGATTCCAAGAATCGATTCACTAAACTTCTGCACGCTCTAAAGTCCCGCTACCACACGTGAACCATCCCCGACCATAGTGAACGCAGCCCAATAATAAGGATGCGACCATGAATGATCTCCTGATTCATCGATAAGATCAGTTTGGGCCTTCCTTAACGCTTGAGCAAAACTCGTCTCATTTCCGGCTTTCAACTGTTTGAAAAAACGCACCATGAGATCTTGAGTCGCCAAGTCTTGAACACGCCAGTGGGTTACCAACAGAGAACGAGCGCCAGAAAAAAAGAATGCCCGGGCAAGCCCCGAGAGGCTTTCCCCGCCTGATTTGTCGGCGCCACCCGTGTTACAGGCAGAAAGGACGACAAGATCCGCATCCAGTTTCAAGTCTATAATTTCATCTGAAGTTAAAAAACCCTCCCCTTATCAAGATCATCAGATGCTCTAAAGGAAGTAAGCAACGAGGGTTCATATTTACACTCAATTTCATTTGGAAGTAAGGCATGGGTGGCAAAATAGAGAATGCGATATTCATCCAATTTCTGTGCCTTTACCGTGCGCTCATTGAAGTCATACCCTAAAAAGGCATTGACTTGATCTGACGGGAAAAGATCTGTTACCTGTTGAACCTCATGCTTCGACCCCGGTAAGTTAATTATCCCGGAAGCGAAGTCTTTTGAGTCTGACAAGCAAAGGTTGACTTTGTCTAACTCGTCTTCTACCGGCTTACTTAATTCAGAGACAAAACCACCAAATGCGAGTAATGATTTTTCTGCTTCAGATTTCGTTTCATTGCTTCTCAGATATACGAATGACTGTGCAGATGGCATCAGGCTTATATCAATTTTCCGGCCAAGCCATGCCAAACCAGAAAGGTAATCGCTGGTGGATGCAGTTATCTTTTTATCAGGTGGCTCTTCAACCAAAAGCACTCCAAAAGGTAAGCTGAGTAACGGGCCAGATGGTACAGTAATTAGATGTGATGCATTTGTTATTTGATCCGTGATGGGACCTAATAATCTGGAATACAGCTGATATGCAGGATCAGCTATTACTTGGTCTTCTTCATCAACACTTTTTTTGTCACGCACGAATCTAATGCAGTCACGAATATTCTTGATTAATGCTGCTATATCAGCTTCAGTAATCGACACAGTATAGGCTTTGATATGGTTTTCTTTTAAATAAAATACAAAGCTTTGTGTTTTTCCCACGAGTATTTGTAACAATCCTTCATCGGATCTCAATTCGCTCAATACCTCATTCACATTTACTGGTGTATTGATGAGTTGCTGATAACGAGGGGAGACCATTTGCACTTGCTGGTTTAATGATTCTATCCTCATATCGAGCGTCTCCATATCCCTGCTTAATTCTTCTAGACGTTGCACATACTCTGAATCCATAATTTTCCCAAGTAGAGCTTGGTATTCCTGACGCTTCTTGATACGCGCCTTTTCCTTCGACTGTAAATCACCTAAGAGATCACCGACCTCATCATTACGCGCTGAAAAACGTGTAACTGTTCTTGCGATATCTTGTGCGGTGATCCCGCTCTCTACAAGCTGTGCCACATTGAACATTTCTCTGAACAGACTATCTTGATCACTGGGTTCGCGTTCCACCATTTCTAGGAGGAGATTAAAGTAGGGTGTTATTTGACCAACTCTCAGACTTTGGGTTCTTTTCCTAGTGAGTTTGACCGCATATCTGAAGTTCTGTAGAGCCTCATCCAGCTGACCTTTTTTATATTGCGTCTTACCCAAGTCAAGATATGACAAGACAGTCGGGCGCTCCTGTGGAGCACGCCTTTCAAACATCGTTAATGCTGCAAAGTGGGCCTTTTCAGCCTGTTCGAGCTGGTTACGGGAATCCTCGACCACAGCATATAAATTCTCCAGTTGCGGTTCCCAGAGTGGTGGGG